>NZ_CP189576.1:0-4570088 GCF_050156545.1 Pseudarthrobacter sp. S9 | reverse complement strand
TGCAAGCCGGAGCCGCTTACGGTTCTCCGGGGTGGGCCCGACTAGTTCGGTTAACACGTCGGTCTTCGCCTCGCCCGGGGTGCAGGTCCGCGATGCGGCGCATGGCCAGGCCGGGCAGATAGCCGACCATGATTCCCTCGGCCTGGGCCACGGCGACGGGCAGGGCCCCAATGGTGGCCGGCTGGTCCACGACGAGGAGCACCCTGCCATTGCCGGCTACGGACCTGATGATTGCCCGCAGTTTCGCCTCGTCCTGGGGCAGCGCCCGATCGAGGAGCTTCTTGCCGGTTCTATCCAGTGCCACCGCATGGTGATTGCTTTTGCCAACGTCGACACCGATGAAGACATCGACGAGTTCATGGTCTGTGATCAACGCAAACCTCCCAGAATTTGAGTCCAATCAAACAGTGCTGGTCTGTCCTGCGGCGGCAAGGGCCGGCATCCACGTTACGGCTGACCTACGCGAACAATCACTGCGCTGGTCCTGTCCCCATTAGCGATCCCCTGGCGCCTATCGGACCCCGGTGACAACACCCCCCGGATCATTAATGACTGGGGGCAACAATCATGCCGGGACCGACAGGCCAACAACCCCGATTCTTGCTCATTGAGGGGCTACTAAGAAGGTAACGGGGGTGCCTGCAGCTTCAAACTCTCCCAAAAAGATGCGCAAAAAGGGTGGTTGTGATCACATATCTCATCTATACTGTGATTCAGCCGACGATTTTCGAGGTGTCTTGAACCTCGATGACGGTATCCAAATTCTTGCTTCACCGCTAAGGGCGCCAATGCGCGACTCCTGACGCCAACTCGACATTTTGACGTGAGACGTAAACGTCTCTGACCGTAAGGGAGATAACGTGGCCACCGCCCGAATTGACGCAGACACCCGTATCCTCATCATTGGCGCCGGCGTGGTTGGTGCAGCGCTGGCCGACGATCTGACCCGGCATGGCATGACATCCGTAACAGTGGTGGACCAGGGTCCCCTGTACCAGACCGGTGGGTCCTCATCCCATGCCCCTGGCTTCGCGTTCCAGACGACAGGTTCGTCGGTGATGTCCGAACTGGCCCGGCGAACACTCGACAAGCTGGATGGGCTGACATTGGATGGCCAGTGGATCCTCAAGCGGGTGGGCGGCCTCGAACTGGCCTGTGATGAGGAACGGCTCGAATACCTGCATCGCCGGCACAACCTCGCACAGTCATGGGCTGTCCCCTCCCGGCTGGTATCTCCGGCCGATTGCGAGGCCCTGTTCCCGGGCCTGGACACGTCCACTGTGCTCGGCGGGCTGCACACGCCAACGGACGGTGTGGTCAAGGCCGTGCGTGCCGTGGAGTGGCAGGCCCGTCGTGCCATTGCGAACGGGGCACGTTTTTATGGCCATACTGAGGTTACGGGGTTCCGTATGGAACGTGGACGCGTGACCGGCGTCGACGTCCGACCCACACCGCCCGTGCCGGGCAACCCCTCCAAGGGTGACCAGCTTCCAGAAGGGACGTCCTTCCTGGAAGCGGAAATCGTCGTCGTATGCGCCGGGCTCTGGGGCCCCGGGCTCGGCAAGCTGCTGGGCCTGGAGCTTCCGATGGTCCCCATGGAGCACTGCTCCGCCTCCACCGACGCCCTGCCGTCGCTTGCCGGGTTCGGCGACGAGGTGGAGATCGACCGGCCCATGGTGCGGCACCAGGCCACCGGTTCCTACTTTCGCCAGAGCGGAGAGCGAATTCTGTGGGGAACCTACGAGCACCGCGTCATCCCCGTGGACCAGTCCGAGATCGCCAGTCCCGAGGACTTTGCCCAAACGCAGATCGAACCCGCGATCCATCCCCTGACGTGGAACGATCTCAAGGACGGGTGGACCGAACTGAGGCGGCTGTTCCCGGAGGCGAACAGCTGCGAACCAGCGGAGGGATACAACGGAATCTTCTCGTTCACTCCGGACGGCAACCCGCTCCTCGGGGAGGTCCCGGGCATCAGGGGACTTTGGCTGGGCGAATCCGTGTGGCTGACCCAATCCGCAGGCGTGGCCGGCGTCCTGGCTGACTGGATTGTGACCGGAGATCCCGGCGTTGACACGACGAGCCTCGACTTCCGTCGCTTCGATCAAGCACACCTGACGCGCAGCGCCAGCATTGCGCGGGCCAGCGAGAACTACGACGAGGTCTACGACATCAGCCACCCGCGCAACCAGACGAAGCAACTGAGGAAGTTCGCCACAACGCCCTTCTATGTTCGGCAGGAAGCCCTGAAGGCAGAGTTCGGGACCTCACAGGGCGGCTGGGAGCGTCCCCTGTGGTACGGCACTACCAAGGCGAATCAGCCAGCAGTGCCGCGGGACGCATGGGGGACGTACGGATGGTCTCCGTCCATTTCTGCCGAGGCGCGCCAGGCCGCAAGCGGCGTTGGGCTCGTCGACAGGGGAGCGGTCAGCGTCTTCGAAGTCCGCGGTGAGGATGCCGGGAAGCATCTGGATGAAATCCTCGGCTCAGCTGTAACTTTGCAGGTCAACGGTTCAGCACACGCCCACCTGAAGAGTCCGTCCGGGGGTATCGCAGCTGTTCTGACAGTTTTGCGGACTGCTGACGACTCATTTCTCGTCATCGGCAGCAGCCCCGAGGACGTCTGGCACCTCCGCCGGGAGACTCCGCACTCTGACACGGTCACCGTTTCCGATTTGTCGTCAGCAACAACCGCGTTGGCGCTGATCGGTCCGGATGCAGCAACAGTTCTCGGTTCGGTCACGCGCGGTGCCGCCCCCGCGGCGAACTCACCCGAGACGCCAGTGCTCGACGTCGGAGGCGTTCGGGTCCGCGTCGTCGCGGAAACCGCCGCCGGCGCGGGCGGCTGGACACTGTATGCGGCCACAGAACACGGACTGTACCTCTGGGATCTCCTTGTTGAAGCCGGTGCACAGCATGGGATCGCCCTCGTCGGCGACGAAGCATTCACCGCATTGCGGATCGCCAACGGAGTACCTGCATTCGGTGTTGAGTACGGCCCCCGGGACACCGCCGTTGAAGCTGGCCTTGGCGGCCCTTCCACCGGTGAGGGCGCGCGTGCTGGGCACCGACTCCTCGTGCGCCTGAGAATGCGCAGCGATCTCCACGCCATCGTCCCGGGCGAACCGGTATCGAAGGGCGGCTCCGTGGTCGGGTTCGTCACAAGTTCCGCCGAGGATCCCGGCTCAGGTCATTTCCTCGCGTTCGCCTGGGTCGACCCGGAAGCCGCGGAGGAGGGCACTGAAGTGGAGATTTCGCACCTCGACCGGCGTTGGGCGGCGTGCGTCGAGCGTTCCCGCTAAGAACCAATTCGGGCCGTCGTCTGGTCATGCGTGTTCCTATCTGTTTTTACATGGGATGCATGGAAAGGAGGAACAAGTCGCCATGACCTTCGTTGATTCCCAGCCTGCTCGTTGCCCCGTGTGGCGGTGCTCGATCGCGGCCGATATCTCCGCGCGCAAATGCGGTCGAGCCTCGAGATTGCCGAAAGCATCGCGCCAGGGGAGGTCAATGACTACGAGATCCACTTGGGGCACATTCACTTCCGCTTCCAGGCGGCTCAAAGTCTGAGGATCACCATCAGTGGTGGTGACGTCCCGTTTGTCATCCCGACCAATCCGTCCGGGCTAGTGGCGGTCCGGCACAGCAAGGGCACCTACGTGGAACTACCGGTTCTCTCGGCGTGAGCGATCACAAGCACGTCACGCTCCCCATCGTGCCGCAGAAACCCGGAACACCCCCATCCTTATGACACAAAATAATCCGTTTTCTGTAGCCACCCCATCAAGGCGGTCAGAGCGACTGATCTGCACGAAGGTCATGCGGGCCCACTCGCGCACAGGAGGTCGCGGCGTAAGAGCGATCGATGGCAATCAGCACCCGGTCAAGCGAGGTCTCGCGTTCCCGGGTTGTTGCGGTCTGCAACGGGCCGTCGATGTTCAGGATGGAGAAGCCGTGCATCGCCGCCAGGCACGTGACCTCGGCGTCGATTCGCGCCTCGACGTTCAGGAACCCGACCTCAAAAAGGTCATCGAGAATCTCACCCAGCATAGCGAAGGGGCCAGGGTGCTGTCTGGACAGTGCCATTGCGGCAACGCTGTTTGAGGCGAAGATAAGGCGAAACAGGCCAGGTTCGGCAAGTGCGAAGTCCACATAACCTCGGCCGCTCTGGGCCAGCCGACGCCGGGCTCGGAGAACCGGGTCTGGAGTCCGGACTTCGGCCAGCCGGAGTTGCATCGCTTCGACGAGTCCGTGCATAGAGTACCTCGAAATAGAGGACGCTCTGCAAGTCGTTGATCGGTACGGCTTTCACATACGGGATATTGGCCTGCTTGCCTCGGCTCTGGCCCGCCCGGCCACAACTGTCATGGGCGCGGAAGCTTATCCCGAGTTGGCCACGAAAGCGGCCGCCTTGCTGGAGTCGGTGGCTCGTTTCCATCCGCTCATTGACGGCAACAAACGCACTGCTTGGACCCTCATGGTGCTGATGCTGTGGATCAACGGATACTGCCACGATTTCGCGACCGATGAGGGTTTCGACCTGGTCGTAGGAGCGGCTGCTGGCAAAGTGGAGTTGCAGGACTCTGCCGCATTGATTTCCCAGCACATGGTCCCGCGTTAGGTGTGGCCTGGCTGCAAAGGGGGTGTGCACAATGTGCACACTTCGGGGTCCGGACTGAGCCGTATTGATTCCGGACTGCCCCGGACCCCGCATCAGCCAGGTGGGCGTCGACGCCGTCCCCAATGCTGAGCACGTCCTCCGCGGACATTTGGCCCTCCGGGGGAGTTCCCGGGCCCTATCCAGATGAACGCCGCACCCCTATCGTGGTTACTGAAACGACGAGGGAAAGGAACAAGGATGTTCACGCTGCAAATAGGTTATCCGGTCCGCGACTACGCCGCGTGGAAGCAGGTGTTCGATAGCGATCCCGCAGGCCGTGCCGCCTCGGGCGCCCGGTCGGTCCGGGTATTCCGGGACACAGACGACGGGAACAACGTGGCTGTGCACCTGGACTTCGACAAGAAGGAGGCCGCGGCTACGTTTCTGGAGCGGCTGCGCGCCCAAGTGTGGGAAAATCCGGTTTTAATGGAGCCGCTGATGGCGGGATCGCCGACAGCCAGGATCTTGGAGCAAGTGGCCAGCGAAAATCTGGACACGGCCTGACCTGTCACCGCGGATCAATTCGCTCCGGCGAACGTTCCGGCTGAACACGAATCCCCGCCGGAAGTCCACCCGGCGGGGACTCGTCGTGTATCCCGTTGGTTGTTAGAGGTGCTGCTCCCAGAGGGTTAGCTGAAGCTTGATGGTGTCGGTGCTGCTGCTGTCGGTTCTGTCGTTTCCTACGGCTGTACCGGATTCTGCCTCGCTCATTGACTACACCCGCGCGGTTGCCGCTTCATCTTCCGCACCCGTCACATCGGTGCCCGGGCGCACCGGGGTGGCCTGGCCCAGGTTTTCGCGGAGGGTGCTGCCTGCGTAGTCGGTGGGATACACCCCCCGTTCCTGGAGTGCCGGTACGAGATGGTTCACGATGTCGTCCAGGCCGGTGGGGATCAGCCACGGGGAGATGTTGAACCCGTCCACGGCGCCGGTGCGGGCGTAGTCCTCCAGCCGGCCGGCCACTTCGGCGTAGGAGCCGTTGAACGTGGCATCCACCCGGCTGGTCCTGGCTGTCACGAATTGATGGATGGACAGGCCCTTTTCTTTGGCCTCTGCCCTCCACTGGTCACCCAGGCTTTCCTGCCCCGCGCCTCCTGCGGGGTGGCGGCCAGGATTAACTCGCTGGCGGGCATGATCTTGACGTCGTTGGCACCGCGGCCGGCCTTCAGCGTACGCTCCACAATGTCCCGGCGGAAGTCGAGGGCGTCGTCAAACTTGGGGTGGGCGGAGAAAATGACGTCAGCCTGCCGTGCCGCGAAGTCGCGTCCTTCCGGCGAATCCCCGGCCTGGAACAGCACGGGCCCGTACTGGGCGCTACGCGGCAGGCGCGGTGAGACGTCCACGGTGTAGTGCTTGCCGGTGTGGTGCACCCGGCGGACCGCACCGGCAGCCGACCAGCGCTCCGCCGAGGATGAGGCGGCGATGGCCCCGTCCTCCCAGGAATCCCAGATCCGCTTGGCCGTGGTCACAAATGCCTCGGCATGGATATAGCGGTCAGCGTCGTCCAGGTACCCGCCGCTGCGGAAGTTGGCGCCGGTCCAGGCGGTGTCCGTGGTCACCACGTTCCACGCTGCACGGCCGCCGGAGAGGTGCTCCAGCGACGACAGCCTGTGCGCCAGGTCGGCGGGATCGTTGTGGCCACAAGCCCGATGTGGGCGGTCACCGACGCGAGCCCGGCGAGCATGTTCTGCGCGTCCGGGCGACCGGCGACGTCGAGGGCATGCGGACGCCCCAGGTGTTCGCGCAGCCGCAGGCCTTCGCCGAGGAAGAAGGCGGCGAACAGGCCGCGCTCGGCTGTCTGCGCGAGGCGGCGGAAGGATTCGAAGTCCGTCTGGGAATCGGAGTCGGCCGACTTCCAGATGGTTCCCGAGTTGACGCCCTGGAAGAAAACGCCCAGCTGCAGCTGGCCGGATGGTGTGAATTCCGTCGCCGGATGCGGATGTTGGCTCACGATTCTCTCCTTAGCTTGCTTGTGCTGCATAGCGGCTGACTGGCCGGGCCAGTTCCAGCTGTTCGCGGAAGGTGGCACCGTGCACGGCGGGAGACAGGACGCCCAGGCGCCGCAGGGCGGGAAGCACAAGCTGCCCCAGTTCTTCGAGGTCAACGTCCAGGACCGCCGGGTGGAGCCGCACGCCGTCGGCCACGCTGAGCAACCCGGCGAGCAGTTCGGTCAGTTCCGCAGCCGTTCCAACGAACCGCGCCCGCGGGCTGCGCCACTGGTTGTGCGCGTCGAGAACGGCGAGCCGCCCGGCGGCGCTTTGCCCGCGGGCGTCCAGGACGACGTCGAGCTCTGCAATCAGCGCCGGGCACCGCCAGCTGCGGAGGCAAAAGCGTCCCGCGTCTCCGCGAGCTCTGCGGCTAGCAGTTCCGGCGTGGGGGCCGAGACGAGGAGCGCATCCACCGCCCCCGCGGCTACCGCTTCCCCGGAGAGCAATCCGGCCGGCGCCAGCACGGGCAGCTGGCCCTGGAGGGGCCGCGGGATGATGGAAGGCCCCTTCACGGAGTAGTTTTCACCTTCGGAATCCACATAGTGCAGCTTGTCCGCGTCCAGGTAGCGCCCGGTGGGGACGTCCCGGATCACAGCGTCATCCTCCCACGTGTCCCACAGCCGGCGGCTGACTTCAATGGAGTCGGCCGCTTCCTGCGCCGGCCGATCCCCTCCGGCCGTATCGCGCCCGACGGCGGCGGCATCAGCCGGGCTCTCCGACGCGGCGACGAGCCGGGCTACATGACTCGTATCGGGATGGGGGAGCGTGCGGCGCCGGCCGGTTTCCTGGTTCTCTCCCTATAAGCGTTTCCGTGCTTCTTCACCCTTTGTTGGTGCAGTCCGCTGCTGTTGGACTTTGGTCGTCGTTCCGATAGGGGACCAGCCGCTGGGCACGGGGGTCCGTAGTGCAACTTGGGTAACCGATGGCTTTGAGTCTGGGGCAGGGACAACCCCAAGTTGAGCCTTGCTTGTATCCGTGGTGTGGCTGCCGGGAAGCCCTCTCCGCGACCTTGAGTCGAGTTCCGGCACCCGGTCCGCCGTGCCGAACGCCACGACAAACCAATCCGGCATGCCCAGAATAAAAGAAGGACGCAATTTGTGTGACAGCGCCGCCGACGGGTTTCCGCCTGAGGTTGCGAACGATCTTCTGCGGATTGTCCCGCGGAGTCGGCACCGGTGAGTGCCGGAGCCTTCTGGTGAGTTCCATACCTCTAAGGCATGAAAATCCGCCAAAATTGGTCTTAGTCAGAATGGGACAGTCGCCGCATGATGGAAGGATACTCATGGCTGAAAGGAACCCCATGTCTATTTCCGTGGAATCTTCCGCAGGCCCGGCACCCGCCCCCGCAGCTGCCGGCGCCGCCGAGCCCTTCTCCGCACCGCAACACCTCGCGCGCCGCACCTTGGCGGCCCGCCCCTCCGAAGTCCGCAAGGTCTTCCGGGCCGCCCAGCGCCCCGGCATCATCTCCTTCGCCAACGGCGCCCCCTACCTCGGCGCCCTGCCCTTCGACCGGATCGCGGAGGCAGCCCGGCGCATCCTCTTCGAGAGCGGACAGCGGTCCTTCCAGTACGGGGCCAGCGACGGCATCCCGGAACTGCGCGAACACATCACCCGGCTCATGCAGCTCGAAGGCATCACCGCCGACCCCAACCAGATCCTTGTCACGTCCGGCAGCCAGCAGGCACTCGATGTCGCCGCCAGGGTTCTGGTCAACCCCGGCGACGTCATCTTTGCCGAGGCGCCATCCTACGCCGGCGGCATGGCCGTCTTCACGAGCTACGAGGCCGAAATCGTGCACGTGCCCATGGACGCCGACGGTCTCATCCCGGCGGAACTTGAGCGCCTGATCGGCGAAGTCCGGGCCGCCGGCAAGACCGCCAAGGGCCTCTACACGATCCCCAACTTCCAGAACCCGGGCGGCGTCAACCTCTCCGCGGAGCGCCGCCTGCAGGTGGGGGAATTGTGCCGCAGCAACGATCTGCTGATCTTCGAGGACAACCCCTACGGGCTGCTCGGCTTCGACGGCGGGACCATGCGCGCCATCCAGCCCGGATTCGAGGACATCACCCTCTACTTCGGCTCCTTCTCCAAGATGATCGCCCCGGGGCTGCGTGTGGGCTGGGTCCTGCCGCCCGCCTCGCTCTACGGCCACCTCGTCAACGCCAGCGAGACATCCCAGCTGAACCCGTCGGTCTTCTCGCAGCAGCTCATCAGCGCCTATCTAGACGATGCGGCCTGGGAGTCCAAGCTGAGCGAATACCGCGGCATCTACAAGGAAAAGTTCGAGGCCCTCGTCGAGACGCTGGAACAGGTCATGCCAGCCGGCACCACCTGGAACCGGCCCACGGGAGGGTTCTACCTCTGGGTCAAACTCCCCGAGGGCGTCGACACTGAAGCGCTGGTCAACGAGTGCATCGAGCGCGGCGTCGTCTACGTTCCCGGGACGGCCTTTTACACGGACGGAAACGGACGCGGCGAACTGCGGATGTCCTTCTGCCTGCCACCCCTCGAGGACATCCGCAAGGGCGCCACCATTCTTGGCGAAGTCTTCACCGAAGCAGCCGCAGCGGCATCGTCCGCCGGGGCACAAGCAACGCCGATCGCCGGCTAGGAAACCATCATGACAATTACCCACGATCGTGCCGAAGACGTCACGACCCCGGGGCAGCCTTCGGCTGCCTATGTTGAGGCCGGCGACGACGGCTACCGCAAGACCATGTCCAACTTCCAGATCCAGATGATCTCCCTGGGCGGCGCCATCGGCACCGGACTGTTCCTGGGCCTCGGATCCCGACTGCAGGCCGCCGGGCCGGCCCTGCTGATCGCGTACGCCGTCACCGGCGTCGTCGCCTATCTGCTGATGCGCGCCATCGGCGAGCTCGTCATGCACCGGCCCACCACCGGATCCTTCGTGTCCTACGCACGCGAGTTCTTCGGCCACAGGCTCGCCCACACGACCGGCTGGGTCATGGTGACCCTGGGCGGTCTGCTCGGCGTCGTCGAGGTCACCGCGGTGGCCATCTACGTCCAGTACTGGTGGCCGCACCTGGACGGCTGGATCCCGGCCCTCGTGGCCTGGCTCGTGATCGTCGGATCCAACCTCTTCTCCGCACGGATGTTCGGCTTCATCGAGGTCGGGGCAAGCCTCATCAAGGTCATCGCGATCGTCCTGTTCCTCGCCGCGGGCCTCATCATCGTGTTCTTCGGCGGTCCGATGGGCCTCGACACCCAGGCCAGCGTCAGCAACCTGTTCTCCGGCGGCTTCTTCACCCAGGGGCTGCTCCCGGTGGTGCTCGTGAGCCAGGGCGTCGTGTTCTCCTACTCCGGTGTCGAGATCGCCGCTGTGGCAGCCGGCGAGGCCAAAAACGCCCGCACGGTCATGCCCAAGGCCATCCGCAGCATCGTGTTCCGGATCGTCGTGTTCTACCTCGGCTCCGTGCTGGTCCTCAGCATGCTGCTGCCCACAAGCGAGTACAGCGGGGCCGAATCGCCCTTCGTCACGGCGCTGGCCGGACTGCACATCGGCTGGCTCCCCTCGGTGATGAACTTCGTGGTCCTGACCGCCTCCATTTCCGGCATCAACGCGACCTTGTACGCCTCCGTCCGGGCCCTGCGCACACTGGCGTCGAACGGTGAGGCGCCGCGCTTCACGGCCAAGATATCCAAGAGCGGGGTTCCGGTCGGAAGCCTGGCCGCCATCGGCGGGTTCTACCTGCTCGGCGTCCTCATGACTTATGTGTTCGGCGGGGCGGCCGTCTTCGAGACGGCCCTCGGTGCCTGTGCCGTGTGCATCCTGCTACTGTGGGGCTCGCTCTTTGCCTGCCAGCTCCGGTTCCGCCAGCGTGTCAAGGCGGGCCTGCTCCCCGCCGTCGAATTCCGGATGCCCGGTGCGCCGTACACGTCCTGGCTGGCATTGGCTGTCCTCGCCGTCGTCTTCCTGTCCATGGTGCTGCCGGGAACCAGCAGTACATGGTGGATGAGCCTGACGGGGACCGTGCTGCTGCTCGGAGCCATCGCTGTGGGCTATGAGTTCAGCAAGAGGCGCCGGGCCAAGACGGAGGCCCGGCTGCCGCCGGCGCCCGCCGACGTCCTCGGCTAAGCAGGAACCCAGCCAAGCGGGACCCGCCTCGCACCGGACAATTGCCGGGGCCGCTCTGCGGCCCCGGCAATTGTCTTGCTCCCAGCAGGGACGGACTGCGCGGCCTGCAGGATCCGCGCGGACGGCAGCCCAGGGTCCCGGGATGCAGCATGGACTTCACCGGGTGGCGGGTGGCGGGTGGCGGCGGGCCGGTCACCGACACGTGACCGCTCCGGCCGCCGTCCCTCGGCCATGCGCGCCCTCGCTCCGCCGCTTCCTGGACCTTGAGCCCTATCCGGCCGGACCACACGGGCAGCCTCGTGCCGCTCACGGAGGCGCTCAGTGGGCAAACGGGCAACAGCCGGCAAGGCAAAGAAGCGGGGCCCCGACAGCTGTGCTGTCGGAGCCGCGCTTCCGTTGCGTTGCGTTTGCGAGTGGTGCCGGGGTGGGACTATTTGGCCGTGCGAATGAGCTTGCGGTTGACGAACTCGTCCATGCCGTACCTGCCGAGCTCGCGGCCGACGCCCGAGCGCTTGATGCCGCCGAAGGGCAGCTCGGCCGCCGTGCCGGGTGCTTCGTTGATGTAGACCATGCCCGTGTCGAGGCGGTCCGCGATCTCGGCGGCCTTCTCGGCGTCGGTCGACTGGATCACGGCGCCCAGGCCGTAGGCGGAGTTGTTGGCCAGGTTCACGGCCTCATCCGCGTTGGCGACGCGGTAGAGGACGGCGACGGGGCCGAACAGTTCCTCAGAGAACGCGCGCATCTCCGGGGTGACGCCGGTGAGGACGGTCGGCTGGAACCAGGCGCCGGGCTGCTCCAGCCGGGAACCGCCGGCGAGCACCGTGGCGCCCTTGGCGACGGCGTCGTCCACCTGGGCCGCGAGACCGTCACGGGCGGCCGTGGAGGACAGCGGGCCCATGAAGGTGTCCGTCTCGGTGGGGTCGCCCACCTTCACGGAGGTGACCGCGCCGACGAACTTTTCGACGAACTCGTCGTAGACGGCGTCATCGACGATGATGCGCTTGGCGGCGTTGCAGGCCTGGCCGGTGTTGCCGAAACGGCCGAAAAGCGCGTGTGTGGCGGCCTGGTCGACGTCCGCGGAGTCCAGCACCAGGAACGGGTCGGAGCCGCCGAGTTCCAGCACAACCTTCTTGAGGTTGCGGCCTGCGATCTCGGCCACGGCGGCGCCGGCGCGCTCCGAGCCGGTGAGCGAGACACCCTGGACGCGGGGATCGGCGATGACGTCCGCCACCTGCTCGTTCGTGGCGAAGATGTTCACGTACGCGCCCTCGGGGGCGCCGGCGTCGAGGAAGATCTGTTCCATGGCCAGGGCCGACTCGGGGCACTGCGGGGCGTGCTTGAGCAGGATGGTGTTGCCGTTCATCAGGTTCGGTGCCGCGAAGCGGGCAACTTGGTAGTACGGAAAGTTCCACGGCATGATGCCCAGCAGGACGCCCAGGCCGTCCTTCCGGACGATGGCCTTGCCGCCGGCCGCGACGTCCAGCTCCTCGTCGTCGAGGAACGCCGGGCCGTTCTCGGCGTAGTAGCGGTAGATGGAGGCCACGATGTCGACCTCGATCTGGGCCTGGAGGATGGGCTTGCCCATTTCCCGGGTGACGATTGCGGCGAGCTCGTCGCGGCGCTCGGAGTAGAGCTCGGCGACGCGGCTCAGCAGCTTGACGCGGTCCTCGAGCCGCGTTCTGTTCCAGGCCGTGAAGGCGGCGTCGGACGCCGCCAGGGCAGCGCTGATACCGGCGTCGGTGGCGGTGGGGTATTCCTTGACGGTCTCTCCCGTGGCCGGATTGGTGACGGCATAAAGGCTCATGTTGTTCTCCTTCGTTGGTTGCAGCTTTAGGCGGTGCTGTGTTTGGGTTTCCGTGGCGCTTCCGGTGCGTTTACGGGAGGGCGATCTGCGGGTCGGTGATGACGTGGATGATGGCCGGAATCCACTGGTCCTGGACCGCCTTGAGCGCGCGTTCGACGGCGATCGCGGCGTCGTCGTCGCTCGTGATCGTTTCGCCGTGACCGCCAAAGGCCCGGGCATACGCGGCGAAGTCCGGGTTGCTGAGCTGGGTGCCGCTGACGCGGCCCGGGAAGTGGTGTTCCTGGTGGTCGCGGATGGTGCCGTACTGGCCGTTGTCCATGACGATGATGAGCATGGCGGCGCCGTACTGCACAGCCGTCGCGAACTCCTGGCCGTTCATGAGGAATTCGCCGTCGCCGGCGACGGCCACGGCCAGCCGCTCGGGACTCTGCAGCGACGCGGCGACGGCGGCCGGGACGCTGTAGCCCATGGAGCCGTTGCGCATGCTCAGCTGGCTGGGGAACACGTTGGTGGGCAGGTACGTCTGGGCCCAGGCGCAGTGGTTGCCGGCGCCGAAGCTGTAGACGGCGTCCTCCGGCAGGCGCCGGACGAGTTCGGCGATCACGGCGCTCATGTGTCCGGTGCCTTCGCGGGTGGCCGGCAGGGTGGCCAGGTCCGGCAGCGCGCTGAAGGCGGCCTGGGCGGCCCGGCCGGCGGCACGCCAGGCGTCCCACTGCGCGGACTTCCCCAGCTGGACGTCCTTGACTGCGTCGGCGAAGGCGACCGGGGAGGCCAGGATGTGGGCGGTCACGGCACCGGAGCGGCCCCGGAGGGTGGTGTCGATGTTGACCACGATGTTGGTGGCATCCATCGACTGGCGGATCTTGTAGCCGTCCGTGGGGACGTCGGTGGGCAGCGCGCCGATTGCCAGCAGGACGTCTGCCTCGGCGAACATCCGGACGGTCTCCTGCGTGCGGCCGTAGCCGAGGGCACCGGCGTAGACCTCCGAGCCGAAGGGGATGCGGTCCGAGGCACGCCAGTCCTGGATGACGGGGATGCCGTTGGTCTCGGCGAAGCGGGTCACCGCCGCGGCGGCTTCGGGCGTCCAGCGCGGGCCGCCGGCGAAGATGACCGGCTTCTCCGCTCCGGCCAGGGCTGTGGTGATCAGTTCCAGCTCGGCGGTGGAAACTGCGCCCTCCGCGACCGTGAGCACGGGGTGCAGGGCCCCGGTGAATTCATGCGTAATGACGTCCTCCGGCAGGCCCACGATCACCGGACCGGGGCGGCCGGACTTGGAGGCGAAGAAGGCTTCGGCCACCACTTCGGAGGCCCGTGACGCTTCTTCGAGGACAAAGACGCGCTTGGCCTGGGTGCCGAACCAGGCGTTCGGATCGAACTCCTGGAAGGATTCGCGCTGGCGGTCCGCGACCGGGATCAGGCCGACGAACAGGACCATCGGCGTGGCGTCCTGCCACGCGGCGTGGATGGCAACGTAGGCATTGGCGGCTCCGGGTCCGCGGGTGACCATGGCGACGCCGGGCTCGCCGGTGAACTTGCCGTGGGCCTCGGCCATGTACGCGGCGCCGCCCTCCTGGCGGCACACGATGGTCTCGATGTCGGCCCCATGCAGGCCGTCGAGGACGGCCAGGTAGCTTTCGCCCGGGACCGCGAATACACGGTCGACGCCGTGCAGGGCCAGCGAATCAACGATCGCCTGGCCGGCGTGGGTTTTCTTGTCCAACGTGGTGCTCCTAAAAATGGGGTCTTCAGCCAGGAACCTGGCGGACGATCTGGCGCCGGCAGGGGTGGCCGGGCGGGCGGTGCGTTCCTTCAAGTATTCGCAGCTCATTTCATGCTGTCTAATACATATAAAGTTCAAACTTCATAGCAAGAGGGCATTAGATGTGCCGGGGTCGGCAGCCGGCCGCCGGGGACGGTCACTTGAGCGCTTCGGCGTCGAACACCGTTTCGCCGCCGATCACGGTGGCGCCGACGTCGACGCCGCCGATGGCCTCCGGCGCGATCGCAAAGAGGTCATCGGAGAGCACCACGAAGTCCGCGAGCTTTCCGGTGCTGAGCGTGCCCTTGTCGTTCTCCTCGCTGACGGCGTAGGAGGAGCCGTGGGTGTAGGCCCGGACGGCCTCGGCGACGGTGAGGCGCTCGGCCGGGGCCAGAACCTGGCCGGAGGCGGTCCGCCGGTTGACCATGTCGTGGATGCTGTGCAGGGGGTTGCCGCTGGAGATGGGCGAGTCCGTGGAGCCGGGTATTTCGATCCCCGCATCCAGCAGGGACTTCATCCGGTAGATCAGGCTGCTGCGCTCCGGCCCGACGGCGGCCATCATGCCGTCGCCGAAATCCGAGATGAACCGCCCCTGCGGGACGGGAATGATGCCCAGCTTCGCGGCGCGTTGGATCTGGGCGTCGCTGGCGAGGGCGAAGTGTTCGATCCGGTGCCGCGCGCCGCGGCGCGGAGCCGCGCGCTGGGCTTCCTCGATGCCGTCCATTGCGTGGTCGATCGCCTGGTCGCCGATTGCGTGGGTGGCGACGGTCCAGCCGGCCTTGTGGGCGCCGACGATCAGGGCCTTGAGCGACTCGGGATCGAACTGCATGAGCCCCTTGTTGTCCGGCTCGCCGTGGTAGCACTGGTGCATGGCGGCGGAGCGGCCGACGGAGGAGCCGTCGGAGACGATCTTCACCGGTCCCATCTTCAGCCGGTCCCCGCCGAACCCGGTGCGGATGCCGAGGTCCAGCCCGTGCCAGTCGTGGTCCCGGAAGCCTTCGACGGGGTGCAGCGTGGTGATGTACGGCATCAGGGTCATGCGGGGGAGCAGTGCGCCGGTTTCGGCAGCGAGCTGGTAGCTGTGGAAGTCCACGGGTGAGTTCCCCACCATTTTCCAGGCGGCGAGGCCGGGTTCCGTGAGGCTCGTCAGGCCGAATGCGACGGCCTGGTCCGAGGCCAGGCGCAGGTTCCGCTGCACTTCGTCGAGGGGCATAGGGCGGACCAGTTCGTAGATCATGCTGATCGCCTTTTCCTGCAGGAGCCCTTCGGCGGTGCCGTCAGGCAGCCGGGCGACGAAGCCGCCGTCGACGTCGGGAACACCGGCACCGCCGGGATAGCCGGCCAGCCGGAAGGCCTCCTTGTTGGCCACCACCATGTGGCCGGAGACGTGCTCGATCAGGACCGGGCGGCCGCCCGCGGCGTGGTCCAGGCCGGCCGCCGTGGGGTGGCCGCCGATGAGGTTCTGGTCGTAGCCGGAGCCACGGACCCATTCCCCGGGGGCGAGGGAGCCGGCCCGGCGGCGGACGGCGGCATACAGGGCGTCCAGTGAGCCCGCGGTAGCAGGGCGCAGGTCCAGGGCGGCGAGCCGGGCGCCGGTGAGGGAGGCGTGATAGTGGGCGTCGTGGAAGCCGGGCAGTACTGGGGCTCCGCCGAGGTCCACCACCCGGTCCGCGCTGATGCCGTCCAGCTCCCCGTCCAGGCCGACGATCCTGCCGTGCAGGACGCCGATGCGGCTGGCCGTGGGTCGGGCGGGGTCCATGGTGCGGAACCGGCCGTTCTCAAAATGGCGTCGTTCTTCACGGGCTGGGTCCTCCAGGGGATTGGCTTGTCCGCAGCCGCAGCCGCAGCCGCAGCCGCAGGTCCGGTGCGTTCCAGCAATCTTCCCGAGCGCAGAGTATTCCGTCCAATGTCAATAATGGATGGACTGCATGCTTTGGCGGCATGGTGGTGGAGCTGGGCCGGCTGACGACGCCGGTTACAGTGCCCCGTGGGCCAGGCGGCCGCCCACTACGGTGGCGGTGACGCGGACGTTTCGGATGGTGTCCGCCGGAACCTCGTAGATGTCCTCGGACAGGGCCACGAAGTCGGCCAGCATGCCGCGCGAGAGCGAGCCCTTGTAATGGTCTTCCCGCGCTGCGTAGGCGCTGCCCACCGTGTAGGAGCGCAGCGCCTGGGCCACGGTGATGCGCTCTTCGGGAACGAAGTCGGCGCCGGAGGACGTCCGCCGGTTCACGAGGTCGTGGATGTTCAGGATGGGGTCCGCCTCCACCACGGGGGCGTCCGTGCTGGCCGGGATCTCCAGTCCCGCATCCAGCAGGGCCTTCACGCGGTAGGAGATCCGCGTCCGCTCCGGGCCCATGGCCCGGGCCACGCCGTCGCCGAGCTCGTAGATGAACCGGCCCTGCGGGACCGGGACCAGGCCCAGGGAAGCCACCCGCCGGATCTGCTCATCGCTGGCCACGCTCAGGTGTTCGATCCGGTGCCGGGTGTCCGGACGCGGGTGGAGCCGGTGTGCCTCCTCGAAAATATCCATCACCACATCCAGTGCGGCGTCGCCGATGGCGTGCGTGGCCACCTGCCAGCCCGCCCGGTGGGCTCCGATGATCCGCCGGCGCAGGTCCTCGGTGGCGAACTGCAGCAGCCCTCGGTTGCTGTGCCCCGCGGCCGCATCCACATCGTAGTCGCAGCACATGAAGGCGCTGCGGCCGATCAGCGAGCCGTCGGACAGGATTTTGGCCGGACCGAGGCGGAGCCACTCGTCACCGAAGCCGGTGCGCATCCCCAGGTCGAGGCCCAGCCGGGGAACCGCGCCTTCAGCGACGTCGCCCGGATCGGCGTCGAGACTGTGGAGCGTCGTGAGGTACGGCATGACGGTGGCGCGCACGCCCAGCAGCCCTGCGTCACGCGCTGCCTGATAGCCGGCGAGGTCGGACAGGGTGTGGCCGATGTGGGCCGGTGCCCCCAGCCCGGGCTCGGTGATGCTGGTGACGCCGAGCTTCAGCAGGGCGGCGCTGCCCGCGCCCACCATGGCGGCTATGTCCGCCACCGTGGGAGCGGGTATGGCGTCCATGACTAGGGCACGCGCGGTCTCCTGGAGCAGCCCGACGGCCCTGCCGTCCGGGGCAACCGGAACGGCTCCGCCGTCGGGCGCTGTGACGTTGAGCCGGCCCGGGTAGCCGGCGCGTTCGAATGCGGCTGTATTGGCCACTCCCATGTGCCGGGAATTGTGCATGAGCCACACCGGATGGCCGTGGCTTACCGCGTCCAGCTGCTCGGCGGTGGGGTGGAGGTTTCCGAGGTAGTTCTGGTCGTAGCCGGCGCCCTGGACCCATGCGCCGTCCGGAGCGGCGGCGCACGCCGCGTCCACTGCGGCGAGCAAAGCGTCCATGGTGGCGCAGACGGCGGGGCGGAGATCGGCCTGGACCAGGGCCTGGCCCACGTAACTCAGGTGGCAGTGGGCATCGTTGAAGCCGGGTACGACGGCGGCGCCGCCCAGCTTGTGCACGTCGCGGAAGTACGTCGCCGGCAGCTCGTCATCGAGACTGATGATGCGTCCGTTGTGGACGCCCACACTGCGGGCCCGCGGGCGGCGGGCATCCTGGGTATAGAACGTTCCGTTGGTGTACAACGCGTCGAAAAGCATGCACGTCTCCCGAGTCTATGAATTCATTAGCGGCCTGCCCTCCAGTATCGGGAGCCGGTTTCATGCTGTCTAATGCATTCAAGGTGGGAGCTCAATGCCGACCCGGCATAGAGAATGTCAGGTTGTGGAGTCCGCATCAGTTATCAGGGCGCCCTGCCGGTCAAGGAATCCGCGCAGCCGGACGGCCATGGCCCGGATGGCGTCCTCGGCGAAGTGTCCGGGGATCCACGCCGTGTGCAGCGGCAGCCTCAGGACGTGGCCGGCCTGGCCGTTGCCGGCGGCCAGGATGCGGATTGGGTGGGCGCCGTAGGCGGGCAGGTCGGTGGTGACGCCCATCCCATGTCCCGCGGAGGCCAGCGCCATGATGGTCTGGCCATCGTCGCACTCCGAGACCCGCCTGAAGCTCAGGTGCGACTGGTTGAGCGCATCGTCCAGGATGTAGCGGCTGACGCTCTGGTGGGAAGGCAGAATGGCATGCTGGCGGGACAGTGCCGAGAGCGGCAACTCGGAAACGCCGGCCACAGCCCATTCATGATCCGCCGCCACGTAGGCGGTCAGCGGGATGCTGCCCAGGGGCATGGTCTGCAGGCCCTGCTCCGGGGCGGCGGGGGAGACCGCGAAGTCGCTGCCGTGAAGGAGCGCCTCGGTGATCGCGAAGTGGCTGGTTTCCCGCGTGATGATCAGGGGATCCTCGGGGCCGGTGGTGGCGATGAAGGGTGCCAGGAAGCCGCGGACGGACGCTGCGGTGGCGGCGGCCACGAGCGTGGCCACCCGTCCGGTGCGCAGTGCATCGGCCGCGTCCTCCAGGCTCTGCGTTTCCAGCATGAGCCGGCGGGCCGCGGGGACGAAGGCGCGGCCCGCGGGCGTCAGGGCCAGCTTGTTGCCCTGCGCCTCGAACAGGTTCAGCTTCAGCTCGCGTTCCAGGGTCTTGATCTGCCGGCTCAGGGCAGGCTGCGCAATATGGATTCTCTCTGCTGCAGCGGTGACGGTTCCGGCGTCCACGACGGCCAGGAAGTACTGCAGGCGGCGAAGGTTCATGCGCTCATCATGCCTCTTTGGCATGCTGCCTCGCAAGAAGAAGTATTGGCAGGTATGCGCTGGGGGAGCTGCGGGGTCCTCGTGTGCCGCTCAACCCTCGCGCCGGTAGCGGACCAGCCCGCCGGTGACGGTCAGCCGGACCTGGGTTTCCCTGACCTCGGCCGGACTGGCCGCGAAGATGTCCGTGTCCAGCACAGTGAAGTCCGCCAGCATTCCGGCGCGCAGCCGGCCCTTGGAGTCCTCTTCGCCGGAGGCGTACGCAGGCGCCACGCAGTAGGCATTGAGCGCCTCCGGCAGGGAGATCCGCTCCCGGGGTTCCCAGCCGCCGTCGGGCTCGCCGGCCCCGTTGGTCCGTGTCATGGCCGCGTGGAGCCCGTGGAACGGGTTGGGAACCTCGACGGGGGAGTCCGAGCCGAAGGCGACGGTGGCGCCGGCGTCCAGCAGGCTGCGCCACGCATACGACGCGAGGCCGCGGCCCTCCACCATGCCCAGGATGGGCAGGTCGCTGGGGCAGTGCTGCGGTTGCATGGACGCGACGACGCCGAGTCCGGCCAGGCGTGGAACATCCGCCCGCTGCATGAACTGGGCATGCTCGATCCGGTGCCGGAGGCCGTGCTCCCGGGTGGTGCCGCGGATTTCCGCCAGGGCGTCGAGCACCAGATGGTTGGCGCGGTCCCCGATCGCGTGGACGGCGACGGCGATCCCCGCCGTGGCGGCTTTCCTCGCCAGCGACAGCAGCTCGGGGTACGCGGTCACTTCCATGCCATGGTTGCCTCCGCCTGGAAACGGCTCGCTCATGTGGCACGTGTGGGAACCCGCCGCGCCGTCGGCGAAGATCTTCACGGCGCCATGGCGGATCCAGGCGTCGCCCTGGCCGGTCCGGATGCCCGCCCGGATGGCGGCGTCGAGGTCGTCCTGGGCGAGCAGTTTGTGCAGGCGCAGATCCAGCCTGCCCTGGTCCCGGAGCCGCGAGTAGGCGTCCAGTGCGTCCGGGCCGTCGATGTCATGGACCGTGCTCAGGCCCATGGACAGCAGGTACTGCTGGGTCTCTTCCAGCTGCTCCAGGAGGTTTCCGGACGCCCCGGAGGCGGCCAGCTTCCGCACCGGGTAGACCGCGCTCTCGCGCAGGATCCCGGTGGCGTCCCCGTGCTCGTCCCGGACAATCTCACCGCCCGCCGGATCCGGTGTGGCCGCCGTGATGCCTAGTTCCCGGAGGGCATGGGAGTTGGCCCACACCGTGTGGCCGTCCGCGCTGGTCAGGGCCACAGGATTGCGGGGGCAGACGGCGTCGAGCCCCGTCCGGTCCGGCTGGACCGGAATGCGCCACTTGTTGAAGTCCCACCAGCCGCCGAAGATCCAGTCCCCCTCCCGGTACCGCGGTTCCAGGGCCGCCAGTCCGGCCAGAGCCTCCTCCAGGCTGCCTGCCGGGCGCAGGTCCACCTCGTGTCGGGACCGCGCCAGGCTCGCCGTATGGATGTGGGCATCAGTCAGGCCGGGAATAGCCACGGCGCCCTCCAGATCAACGGACTTTGTCCCGGCCGGGGCATGCGCCCGGAGTTCGTCATAGGAGCCCGTTGCGGTGATCAGCCCGTCGTCGACCAGCAGCGCATCAACGCGCGGCTGCCGCGGATCGAGGGTGTGGAAGGCGGCGTTGGCGTAGATGGTGGGAGGCATGGACTCAGGGTAAGGGCACGGCCGGGAGATTGCGCGCCAGGGGGCCGACATAAAGGGTTCAAGTGGGTATCCGGTCTGCTCAGGTTGGCTGGGTGCACGCTCGGACTTGAGCTAATCGCGGACTATTTTGGAGTACCAGGAAGGGTTCGGCGACGAACAGGTCTGTTTGGGGCTCTCTTTTGAGTGTCGCTGACACAACCTGAGCTAACCGGATACGCACTAGGGTTCATATGTTTCCGGCGGGTTAAAGAAACCGGGCCCGCTGCCGCGGCCCGCTGTGGAATTTCCTGTAACGACGCCGAAAAGCCGAGATTGATGCCGAACAGGCATGGACTAGCAACAAAAGGAGTCTTAGACGCGCTAGAGCGTGGGTCACATACTCGATCAACAGGGTACCGGCGTGAGGCATCCCACACCGGACCCCACTCGCATCAGGCCCATCAAGCGAAGGATCTACACGTGAAACAACACCCACAGGCCCCGGCCAGGACCACCGGGCGGCGCAGGCTCGCCACCCTGGCGACGGCCGCCGTCGTGGTGTCCGTAGCCGCAACCGGCTGCACCACCGGAGGAGCCTCGTCAGGAGCAACGGCCGGGGGCCAGGTCTCAACCGACACCATTCGCACCGTGGTCAACGCGGACCCCACGACGTTCGCGCCGGTTGAGGTCCGCAATGCGGACGACTACACGTTCAACCGGCTGCTCTTCTCCACACTGGTCCGCCGCGACGAGAACAACAAGATCGTGTCCGATCTCGCCAGCAAGTGGGACATCACCCCCACGCAGGGCACGTTCACCATCCGCAGCGGCGCCACCTGCTCCGACGGCACTCCGATCACCGCCGGCGTCGTGGCGGAATCCCTCAAGGTGTTTGCCTCCCCGGACAGCAAGTCCAGCTTCCGCCCGCTGGTGCTGGGTGATGGCCCGGCGACCGTCAGCGCAGACGACGCGGCCAGCACGGTGACCATCAAGCTGGCGCAGCCCTGGACCGACCTCCTCCAGGGCCTGAGCCTGCATGCTACGAGCATTGTCTGCCCTGCCGGCCTCAAGGACCCGAAGGGCCTGACCACCGGCGACGTCGCCGGTGCGTTCTCCGGCCCCTACACACTGACCAAGAAGCAGCACGGCGTGGGCTACACCTTCACGCTCCGCAGTGACTACAAGACGTGGCCCGCCTACGACAAGATCGAGGGCACGCCGGCCAGGACAATCGAGGCCAGCGTTAACTCCAACGCGAGCGCCATTGCCAACGAGCTCCTGACGGGTACCAAGGACATCGCCAACATCCGAGGCAAGGACACTACCCGGTTCGACGGCAACAAGGACTTCTCCACCGCTGTCATCCCGCAGGGAAGCCTCTACATGATGTTCAACGAGCGCGAGGGCCACCCCTTCACCGATCCCGCGCTGCGCAAGGCAGTCGCCCAGGCACTGAACGTAACGGCGTTCAACCAGGCTGCCACCGGCGGCCTCGGTGAACTCTACTCATCCTTCGCCCACCCGGGCGTGCCGTGCTCCAACAAGGACACGTCACTGCTGATCAAGTCAGACCCCGCAGCGGCCCAGAAGGTTCTGGCCGGTGTCAAGATCCGCATGGTCGGTGCCCAGGTCTTCGGTCCCAACGGCGCAGCCAACACCTACGTCGCGGAAGCCCTCCGCGCGGCAGGGGCGGAGATTGAACTCCGCAACGTGGACGTCGCCACCTGGAGCACGGAACTCACCCAGAAGATCGACGGCTGGGACATCACCGTGATGGGCGGCATCAACGCCGGCGGCACCATGAACGGCGCACTTTCGACGGTAGTTGGCACCCCGGTGGAAAAGGGCGGTCTGAACTGGGGTGGCGCTGTGAACCAGCCCGTCGTTGACCTGGAGTCCAAGGCCATGACCCAGACGGATAGCACTGAGCGCTGCGCCACCTACCAGGAGGCGCAGAAGATCATGATCAGCGATGCGCACGTGATCCCGCTGTCTTCCCTCCCCTCGCAGGTCACCGTACGGTCCGGATTCGCCATGCACACCATGAATGGCCAGCCGGACGAGAGCACCATGCGGATTACCAAGTAAAGAACCGGCCATGACATCTTCAATTGCTGTTGAAGCTTCCCGCACCCCCGGCGCTGCTGCCGGGGGTGCGGGGGCCGGTTCATCCACCACCCGTGGTTCGGGTTCTCCCTGCGGAGGCTCGGCGGACTGCTGCTTTCCTTTGCGGTGCTGACCGTTGTGACGTTCCTGATCGTGCCGCTCATCCCGGGCGATCCTGCCGTGATCGCCGCGGGCGAAGGGGCCAGCCCCGCGCAGATCGCGAACGTCCGCGCAGAGCTGGGACTCGACCTTCCCGTGCTCACGCAGTTCTTTAACTACGTCTCCGGCATCCTCCGCCTTGACATGGGAACCTCATTCGTCAGCGGCGAGCATGTCTCCACCCTCATCTTCACCCGCTTCCCGTTCACCGCGGAGATCGCCCTGCTGGCGATCGTGCTGGTGCTCCTGATCTCCGTGCCCCTGGGCATGACCGTCGCGATCCTGACCCGCGGCGGCCGCAACAAGTGGCTGGACCACGCGTTCAACTTCCTGACCAGCCTGATCTACTCCATTCCCCAGTACGTTGTGGCCACGCTGCTTGTGGTGGTGTTTGCCGTCACCCTGCGCTGGCTCCCCGCGGCCGGCGCGGCGACGCTGAACTCGCTGGTGCTGCCCACCGCTGCCCTGATGCTGGGCCCGGTCTGCGTGATCTCCCGGATCGTGCGGCGCGAAACCGCCGTCGTCCTGGACAAGGACTACATCCGCACAGCCCGCGGCTGGCGGCTGAGCGCCCTGCGCACCAATGCCCGCTACGTCCTGCCCAACCTGGTCACTACGACGCTGACCCTCTCCGGACTCATCCTCGCCGCGCAGCTCGGCGGCGCCGTGGTCATCGAAACAGTCTTCGCCTGGCCCGGCCTGGGCCAGGGGATCGTCAACGCGATCCTGCAGCGCGATTACCCGGTGATCCGGGGAATCATCCTGGTGCTGGGGCTGCTGGCAACCCTCATCATCATCCTGGTGGACCTGATCCTGGCCATCATCGACCCCCGAAACCTGGGAGGTACTTCCAATGATGTCTAGGCTAAGGAGCCGGGAGTCCTGGACTCCGGCCATGACTATGGGAGCGGCCCTGCTGGGCGCCCTGATCGTGGTGGCAGCCATCGCCCCGCTCACCATGACGCAGGCCGCCGAACAGCTGACGTCGAACGCTGCACTCGGGCCCAGTGGCGAGCACTGGCTCGGCACCGACGACTTCGGCCGGGACCTGCTGTCCCGTGCGCTGGTGGCCACGCGGCTGACGTTGCTTATGACCGCAGGTGCCGCCGCCATTTCCGTGGTGTCGGGTATCGTCATCGGGCTGGCCATCTGGCTTTCCGGCCGGCGCGTCCGCGACGTCGCGCTGCGTATCCTCGAAACGGCCGTCGCCTACCCGAGCCTGATCTTCGCGCTCGTGATCGCTGCCGTCCTCGAGCCCGGGGTGTCCTCGGCGGTCACTGCGATCGGCATCGCCGGCATCCCTGGCTTCGCCCGGATCACTGCCAATCTGGCCTCCTCCGTCTCCAGCAGCGAATATGTTGTCACCGCCCGGCTGCTGGGCGTCAGCCCGGTGCGCATCGCGGCCCGGCACATGTTGCCCAACATGGCGGAGCCCCTCCTCATCCTGTCGGCCACGGTGTTTGCCCTGTCCCTGGTCGAGATCTCCGCCCTGTCCTTCATCGGGCTCGGCGTCCAGTCACCGCAGTATGACTTCGGCCGGCTCCTCAACGACAGCCTCGGCGCCCTGTACACGCAGCCGGTCGAGGCCGTCGGCCCCTCGGTGATGATCGCGCTGACGGGACTTTCCGTCATGCTGATCGGCGACGCCCTGGCCGCCCATGCCGACCCGCGGGGCAAGCGGAGCTTCTTCCGGCGCGTGCTGCAGCGCAACCGCACCATCACCGTGCCGGCTGAAGACAAGGCCCTCGTGCGTGTGGATAACCTGCGGATCAGCATCCCCGGCGGCCCGCAGCTTGTGAAGGGCGTGTCCCTGACCATCAACCCGGGCGAAGTCGTGGCCCTGGTGGGGGAGTCCGGGTCCGGAAAATCCCTGACGGCGATGGCCATTGCCGGCCTTCCGTCCGAGGACCTCGGCGTGGAAGCGGACCTCCTGCGGGTGGGTGGGATGAACATGCTCGCCGCCCCCGACCAGGCCCGTCTGGCCAAGGAAATCAGCATTGTGTACCAGGACCCCGGCACCACATTCAATCCCTCCCTGCGGATGGGGTCGCAGCTGACTGAAGTGCTCCGGACCCACCTGGGCATGGGCGGGGCCAAGTCGCGCAAGGTCATCGTCGAGGCCCTTGCCAGTGTGAACATCACGGAGCCGGCGCAGCGGCTGCGGCAGCACCCGCATGAGCTCTCCGGCGGCATGCGGCAGCGGGCCATGATTGCCGCCTCGATTGTCACCTCGCCCAAGCTGATCGTCGCCGACGAGCCGACGACGGCGCTCGACGTGACCGTGCAGGCCGAAGTCCTGCGCCAGTTCCGCCGCATCCACCGGGAACAGGGAACAGCCATGCTGTTTATCTCGCACGACCTCGCCGTGGTGGAGGCGCTGTGCGACACCATCCTCGTCATGAAGTCCGGCGAGATCGTCGAGCGGCTGACCTCCGCACAGCTCGCGGTGCGAGACGTCCATCATCCCTACACCAGGGCGCTGCTGGCCGCGATTCCTACCCTGGAACTCGGTCCGGTCCCGGCTACCGCAGGAGTTGCAACCCCATGAACGCCAATGCACAGATACCTCCGGCAGTCCTGGACCCGCAGCCGGCGGGCCCGGGGCGCCGGGCAGCGCACGCCGCCGGCGCTGCCGCCGGTCCCGCGGATCCAGCTGCCCGTCCCGCTGCCCTGCAGGCGGCCTCGGTCAGCAACCTCAACGTCCGCTTCGGCGCCGCCCACGTGCTCAAGGACGTCACCATGGCCGTGCCCGCGGGCACCGTGGTGGGGCTCGTGGGGGAGTCGGGGTCCGGGAAGTCGACCCTCGGCAAGACCCTAGTTGGCATCAACAAGGCATCCAGCGGCGAGGTCCTCATCGGCGGTGAGGACTTCACCCGAATGCACGGCAGGCGTCGCCGGCAGATGCGGCGTGAAGTCCAGTACATCCCGCAGGACCCGTACTCCTCGCTCAGTCCGCGCCGCACCACAGGGCAGACCCTGGCCGAGGCCCTGGACCCGCATGGTGCCAACCCGGTGCAGCACCGCGAGGCCATCGCCGCGGCGCTGGAACGGGTCAAACTGGATCCTTCCGCGGCGGAGAAGTACCCGCACCAGTTCTCCGGCGGCCAGCGCCAGCGGATCGCGATTGCCCGGGCCCTTATGCTCGAGCCGAAGCTCGTGATCGCGGACGAGATCACTTCCGCCCTGGACGTCTCGGTCCAGGCCGACATCATCCGGCTGCTCCAGGGCATGCGCGGCACGGTGGACAGCGCCATGCTGTTCATCTCGCACAACCTCGCCGTCGTCCAGCAGGTCTGCGACGAAGTGGTGGTCATGTTCCAGGGCCGCATCGTGGAGCAGGGATCGATTGAATCCGTATACGGGGACCCGCAGCATGACTACACGAAGAAGCTCCTCGCGTCCGTCCCGGGCTCGCCCGGCTTCAGCCTGGACTAGGGAGTTCCCGCGCGGCGGCGGCCCCTCCAGAGAGGCCGCCGCCGTACACCCGCCTGTTGCCGTCACAGAACGGACCCGGGCGGCAATATGTTTCCGGGGCGTAAAACATTACTGCCCGGAGGTGGCGAACAGAGTGGCGGTTCCTTGACGGGACACGGCATGCGGGCAGTTCATGCCCGGACAGCATGCTGATCCACCATTTTGGGTCTTAGACTGCATACGACGCAGGTCACATACTCGAATGAAGCCGTCCACCGCTGAGTGGACCACAGGTTCATCCGAAGGGAACACCACGTGTCCGTTACGACAATTCTTGAAGACGCCCGCGAGCTGCACGGCGACCTCGTCCAGCTTCGCCATGAGCTCCACCGGCACCCCGAGCTCGGCCTCCAGCTGCCGCGCACCCAGGAGACGGTCCTCGAAGCCCTGGCCGGCCTCCCGCTCGAAATCACCCTGGGTAAGGGACTGACGTCCGTCGGGGCCGTCCTGCGCGGCACCGGCGGGATGGATTCCGCCGCCGGCACTCCAGCGGGCCCGCGTCCCACGGTGTTGTTGCGTGCCGACATGGACGCGCTCCCGCTCCAGGAGGAGACAGGCCTGGACTTTGCCTCCGAGGAAGCCAACCGAATGCACGCCTGCGGCCATGACCTGCACACTTCGATGCTGGTGGGTGCCGCCCGGCTGCTCGCGGAACGGCGCCACCAGCTCGCAGGCGACGTCGTCTTCATGTTCCAGCCGGCCGAGGAACTCCTGGCCGGGGCGCCCATGATGATCGAGGAAGGCATCCTGGACCTCTCCGGACGCCGCGCCGACGCCGCTTACGGGCTCCACGTGTTCAGCGCCGGCGGCAACACGGGCCGGTTCGAAACGAAGCCCGGCGTCATGATGTCCGCCGCGGACGCCCTCTTCGTCAAGGTGATCGGCCGCGGCGGCCACGGTTCGGCGCCGCACCAGGCCCAGGACCCCGTACCGGTCATGGCCGAAATGATCCTGGCCCTCCAGCACATGGTCACCCGGCAGTTCAACGCCCACGACCCCGTCGTCGTCTCCGTGGGGATGGTCAAGGCCGGTGAGGCCATCAACGTCATTCCGGACACCGCCGAGTTCGGTGCCAGCCTCCGGATGTACTCCGCCGAGGCACGGGCCAAAATGCAGTCCGCTGTCCCGCGGCTGCTGGAGGGCATCGCCGCCGCCCACGGGCTCGACGTCGACATCAACTACCACGTGGGCGGCCGCGTGACCGTGACGGACCCGTCGCATACCGATTTCGCAGCCGAACAGATCCAGGAGCTCTTCGGCACGGAACGGCACCACCGGCTCGCCGCGCCGCTGGGCGGTTCCGAGGACTTCGCCGACGTCCTGGCCCGGGTGCCGGGCAGCTTCATCTGCCTGGACGCCACGCCGCTCGCCGGAGGACCCGAGGCCGCCTTCAACCATTCGCCCCGGGCCGCCTTCGACGACTCCGTCCTGGTGGACGGCACCGCCCTGTACACGCAGCTCGCCGTGGGCCGCCTCGCCCGGCTCGCCGGCGTCTGACCGTCATCCCGCCACTGAACAAGGACTTCGCATGATCAACACACAAAGCACTCAGACCCCCGCCCCCGCGGGGCATCCGGCCGGCCGGGCGTCGCTACGCGCCACCAAATCCCAGCGCCAGACACTGTTCGCCACCGGCATGGGCAACGCCCTGGAGTGGTACGACTGGGGAATCTACTCGGCGTTCGCCATCTACTTCGCCACGGAGGTCTTCAACCCGAAGGACCCGCTGGCAGCCCTCCTGGGCGCCATGGCCGTCTTCGCCGTCGGATTCGTCGCCCGCCCTGTCGGCGGCTTCCTGTTCGGCTGGATGGCCGACCGCCTGGGACGCCGGGCCTCGATGATTTCCACGGTGGGCCTTGCCTCGTTCGGATCACTGCTGATCGCACTGGTACCCACCTACAACGCCGCCGGCGCTTGGGCCGCCGCCGTCCTCCTGACCGCCCGGCTGCTCCAAGGCCTGGCGCACGGCGGCGAGATGCCGTCCGCCCAGACCTACATCGCCGAGTCCGCCCCGGCCGAACGGCGCGGACTGTGGTCGTCCCTGATCTATGTGTCCGGCACCGCCGGTATTGTGATCGGCCTGCTCTTCGGCTTCATCCTCAACTCGCTCCTGAGCAAGCAGGACATGCAGGCGTGGGGCTGGCGCATCCCCTTTATCATTGGCGCCCTGCTCGGCCTCTACACGCTGATCGCCCGCTCGCGGATGAAGGAGACAGCAGCGTTCACGGAGGCCCAGGCCACGGTCCGCGAACCCATGTGGCCGGAGATCCGCCGGAACTGGCGTTCCGCGCTCCGCGTGATCGGCCTCGGCGTCGGCGGCACCGTCTGCTACTACGTTTGGTCCGTCAGCGCCGTCCAGCAGGCCGTCATCATCCACAAAATGGACCAGGGCACCGCACTTTTGGCGAGCGTCCTGAGCAACGTGGTCCTGATCATCTCGCTGCCCCTGTGGGGCAAGTTCTCGGACCGCTTCGGCCGCCGCGCCGGCCTGCTGATCGGCACCGGTGCACCGATCCTGCTCTTCCCGCTGCTGGTGAACACCGTGGGCCAGAACTTCTGGTCCCTCTTCCTTCCGGCGACGGCCATCCTGGTCCTGATGGGCGCCACCCTGTCCATCACCCCGGCGGTCTTCGCGGAACTGTTCCCCACCCGCATCCGCACCGTTGGCGTGGCCGTTCCCTACGCCGTCTCCGTCGCCATCTTCGGCGGCACGGCGCCGTACCTGCAGAGCTGGGCGAACGCAGCCTTGGGTCCGGTTGCGTTCACGGCCTACGTAGTGGTACTTCTGGCCATCTCAACCGCCGTCGCCTGGAAGCTTCCGGAGACCAAAGGCAAGAACCTCAGCGAGTAAGCCGGTCCCGGTGCCGCCGCCAAGGAACAGGGAGCGCAACCGGAAATGTCCCGTGTGTTGTAGGAGACATCCTTCGACGCTGAAGCGCCCGGACCGAAGGCGGCCTTGTCCCCGATGACGGCTCGGCCGCGGCATGCGCAAGAGCACAAGCCTTCGTCGTTCTCGACGACGCGGTGGCCCTCGACCCCAACGAATTCGTAGTCGTCCCCTTGTACGCGCAGATGCCTGCCACGATGTCCTTGCAGCGCTGGACGATCAGGTCCCAGTCAGCCTTGGGCTCGGTCCGGATCGAACATCCGAGCGGGGCAGCGTCAGGGATCACGTTGGGTGCTTCGCCTGCCATGCCGTTGTGCGCGCTCAGGCGAGGGATCGGTGGAGCGGGACTTGGGGTGGTACCTGGGCGGACTTGAGGAGATAAGGGCCAGTGGTAACAGACCGCGAACGTATTGACATCAGGTAGGAGGTCACTAAGGACCAGCCCCCGGTACCATTTGGGTACCATTTGGTTTGGCCATGAATCTGCGTGTTCCTGAGGACCTCGACCGTCGGCTTGATGAGCTTGCCGCCGAGGAGCATACGTCCAAGTCCGCCCTTCTGCTTCAGGGTGCCGAGTTGGTTCTGCAGCGCCACGGACGTCGCCGTGATATCAGCGAAGGTCTGGATTTTGTGATGAGCCATAACGCCGAGCTGCTCACCCGCCTCGAGGATGCGTGACCGAGTACCTCGAAATTGAGGACGCGATTCACATTGTCGACAGGTACGGGTTCCACATTCGTGACGTCGGACTGCTCGCCTCGGCCTTGGGCCGGCCGGCAACAACCGTCATGGGTGCGCAAGCCTATCCGCAGCTGGCCACGAAGGCGGCGGCGCTCCTGGAGTCGGCGGCTCGGTTCCATCCGCTCATCGACGGCAACAAGCGCACGGCGTGGACGCTCATGGTTCTCATGCTTTGGATCAATGGATACCGCCACAACTTCACCACTGATGAGGGTTTCGATCTGGTCGTTGGGGTGGCTGCCGGCAACGTGGATTTGCAGGATGCCGCTTCGTTGATTTCCCGGCACATGGTCCTACGGTAGGTGTGCCGCAGGGCCAAAAATGAGGGTGTGCACATTGTGCACGCGCTGGGCTTCGGACTGGGCCCTACAGGGCTCGGACTGGCCCGGATTCGGCATGTTTTCGGGAGTTCCCAGTGTTTGCAAGGGTTGGAAGCCGGTTCGAGTCCCACCTCGGGCACAGTGTTTCCGCAGGTCAGGGGCCGTTTTGGTCTCTGACTGTGCACAAAACTTTTTATGGGGCCTTGCGGGGGCCTCTTTTGGCTGGTGGCCGTTGGTGTGGCCGGGTGCCTCCTACCTTGGGTTGGCGATGGTTGAGGTTTCTTACTCCTTCAGGGCCCGGACTCGCCGGGGCAGCATGACCTGGATGGAGATGGAGATGGGGGAGTGGGGTGCCTGCTGATTGCCTGTTTCTCGACGCATGCATGTTCATGGCGTCATCCGTGGACTACCGCATGACTATGGGCTTGCACTTTGGAAGACGTCGCAACCTGAATGACTCCTGAATCCATCATCAAGGGATGTCTCGCAATCCGATAACCGGCCACATTTCGGGTTCCCAGACGGAAGGGCACCCACCGAATTACACGTTCGACGTCGTCGTCGGCCGCGCTTGCGCAGCGCCGGGTCAAGATCGGGCGGAATGATGACTTAGACGATTTCCTGGGGCTATTGGGTGGTCGGGTTAGTCGTCACAGGGCTGGTGGCGCCGTCGGGGACGCACACCGCATGCCCAGCTGGTGATCCCCTACTCAGTGCTCTGTCCTCAAGGGAACGGCGGTAATGTTGCGGACGGCCAGTGCGGTTTCCACGACGACCTCGAACGGCTGGGCGGCCTGCTGACCTTCCAGTGATGCGATGGCCATATTCATGACCTCGGGCGCCATGCGTGGCACGTCCTGCTTGACGCTGGTCAGCCCGACGTGGCTCATCTGGGCGAGCCTGCTGTCGTCCACGCCGACTATGGAGACGTCCTCGGGGACGCGAATGCCCGCTCGCGGCAGAGCGAACATCAGGCCGACGGCGCAGCGGTCATTGGCAGCGAGCACGGCTGTGCACGGCAAACCGTCGGCAAGGAGAATCTCTGCTGCCGCCGCGCCGGCTTCCTCCGTGTAGTCACCAGGCAGCACGCTGATGTGGGTCAAGACCAACGTCGCGCATGGCGGCGATGTAGCCACCGCGCTCGGCCTCAAGCAGTCCGGCGTCGTCCTCCGCTACATCCTCCAGGCCCGCGACCGCGGACTGGGTGTCACCTTCATCACCCACAACCCGCACCATGCCTTCCCCGTGGGGGCCGGTTCCTGCTGCTCAAGCGCGGTAAGTCGATCGACTACTACGAGAAGAAGGACATCACCCTTGAGGAGCTCCCGGCCCAGATGGCCGGGGGCGCCGAACTCGCCCACGAGCGCGAACAGCTGGGTGGCCACACGGACGTCGTCAAGGAGGCCCAGGCGGGGGTCACCGACGTTGCCGTTGCGGCGCCCGACAGCCCGCCCGGCCGAAATCAGGGAAGCGCTGTGAGAATTAGTCGATCGACAGAGTTGACTCTTCCCCCGGCTCAAGACTGGACTGGCTTCCTTGTTCGCGAACCAGTCTTGGCCTTCATATTAGAGAGCGCCTCTACGAGTCGGCGAGGGAGTCCTCACCACGCAAACCCGCGTTGGCTGAAGTCGCATAAGCGAAAGCAACTTAGGCGTGTGTCGGAGCCTGCCGCAATTAAATTGCGGCAGGCTCCAGGCATTGAATATGCACTCCACTGAGGTCGTCCACACCTTGCGCTGGGGAAAGCAAGCAGCCGTACGTGTTCCAGCGCGACGGCGGTTCTACGTTAGGCGATGCGGATCAGACCAGGCCCGGCGATGATCGCGATCTCGCCGTCCTGGACCTCGTGGTCGTGCTCGCACCGCAGTGCCGCACGTACCGGCGCGCCACAGCCGCGGTGGACGGCGACGACCGGCGGCCCGGCCTCGTCAGTTGTCCACGTATCGCCCCAGACCCGCAGAGCCGTGATCACGGGCTGGAGTTCCCGGCCTTTCTGCGTCAGATGGTACTCATGGCGAGTGCGCTGGCCCGGCTCGCGATACGGCACGCGCTCGAGCAACTCTGCCTGTACGAGGGCTTTGAGGCGAGCGGCCATGGCCGGCTCTCCGGCTCCGACTCGATCGACGAAGTCCTCGAAGCGGCGGGTGCCCAGGAAGGCCTCGCGCAGGATGAGCATCGCTGATCGGTTGCCCAGTATGTCGAGGGCGTGGGCGATGGTGCAGTTGGCCAATGACCACGTTTCTCGTGCGTCTCGCAGATCTTCCATATCGCCATGGGTGCGATGTTTACCGACCCCCATCGACGAACCGAGGTCATCACCGCATGGGCAGCGGCCTCTGGTATCGGTCTGGCAATTGGCCCGGTTCTGGCGGGCGTTCTGCTGCAGGTTGCTGACTGGCACGCCGTCTACGTCTCGACGATCGTGCTCGGTCTGATCACCCTTGGGGTTACCGCGCAGTGGGTCTCGGAGTCCCGCTCTCCGGGTGTTCGCGTCGACGTGCCCGGTCTGGTCCTCGCCACACTCACAGTGGCCGCGACCGTGTTCGCCCAGATCGAGGGCGGCCGCAACGGCTACGGCAGCCCCGTCGTCTTGTCAGCGTGGATCGTCGGGGCCGTCGCGCTCGTCCTCTTCGTTGTGGTAGAACTGCGGGTGCCGCAACCGATGCTGGACGTGCGGCTGTTCCGCTCTGCATCTTTCAGCGCCGTGATGCTGGTCGCTGCGGTATCGTTGTTCGGCTTCACCGGGGTCTCGATCGTGCTGGTGCTCCTCCTCCAGCAGGCGAAGGGCTTGAGCCCCCTCGACGCCGGCGTCCGGATGCTGGCGCTCTTGGGCGCCTATGTCGTCGTAGCGGCCGCGGTGGGCCCCCTGATCCGGCGGACCGGCTTCAAGGCGCCCCTTGCCGCAGGGCTCGGGCTCGGCGGCGTCGCCGCCCTGGCCCTCGCAGGGCAGGGCCCCGCGACCCCGTTCGCTGAACAGTGGCCACTGTTCGTTCTCTTCGGCGTCGGAGTCGGGCTCGTCGCTGCGCCCGCGACGGCGGCTGCCCTTGCCAGCGTCGCTCCTGCCCAAGCCGGCATGGCGTCGGGTGCCGTCAACGCTGCACGCCAGCTGGGTTCGGTGCTCGGACCCTCCGTACTGGGCACGCTGCTAACCACCACGATGCTCGCCCAACTGCCGAACCGGCTCGCCGAGCGCGGTCTGGACGGCCAGGCGGCGGCAGAGGCACAGGCGGCGGTCGTCGCCGGACATACGGCCGCCATCACACAGTCCGCTAGGGCAGCCGTAGGCGACGCGCTCGGCGCCGGCGTGCAGGCAGGGCTCCTCCTCACGGGAATCGTTTACCTGATTGCCGCACTGGCCGCCCTCACGCTCGTCCGCAACCGCCCTCACCGAATCACCAGTTGACTTCCGTGATGCCCGGTGGCTAGCGGAGCGAGTGCAATGTTCATGGTCTTGTTGAGGCTGCTCCAGTCGTGTTTCGAACGGCATTGCTCGGCGGCCCACGGCGAGCAGTGCGAGGGTGTCGTGCCGGGGCCAGATGGGTGGTGGAGCTGGGCTCAGCTTGCCTGCAAGCTGGCGGCGTCAGTCTCAAGGCTTAGCGAAGATGTCACGGGATTGACGGACGACAGCGGATTACGTTCGACGCAGCGGGTGGCCCGTTCGGCGATATTCGAGCGGCCGCTGGGGCTGGATCTAGCTACAACGCCGCTTGACCTGCAGTGGGAGGTTGCGTCTATCAGGAGGGAGGAGGCCGGTCGTGGCGCCGGCACGCGTGGCGAGAGGTTTTGATGTGGGCGTGCGAGAGCTGATCGGCCCATCAGCCACGAAGCCAAGGCAGGATAGCTAGGCTCTTAGTCGGTTCGGTCTCTGGGCGTTAGGGGTGGGCTTCGGTGCAAGGCCAGGACGGGCATGACCAAGGCACCAACCTTTTCGCGCGGTCGATAGGCAGCTCCATCGGTGTCGCCGTTTTCGGGGCTGTAGCGAACGCGGTCTGCGCCGGCACCCCGCACGGTGAGAAGGATCCGCATACAATCGTGTCGGCCTCCGCCGCCGTGTTCCTGGCCGTACTGATTGCTGACGCGCTTACCGTCGTCGCCGTTCTCGGGATGCCGGCCAGAAGCCACAAGGCCGCCACCCCCAGGGCGCCTGCCCAGGCCAGGTCGGCATCCTCGTAGTGTCCGGCGTCGGAAATTCGATTTAGAAGTCGTCTGAGGGTTGGAGGTTTAAGCGCGGAAAGGCATGGTTCAAACGACCCTCCCGCTCCGTTCCTGCGCCAAGGATTTAGACGGCGCTCGCACGGCTGCGCATCCGGCTCTGCCCGCAGGCGTTCAACTGGATTGCTCTACTCATCACCTTCATCACATCGGTCACCCCATGGGTGCCATGACGAAGCTTGCCGTGCCATGATCGGTGGTGTGACCGGACGACTGATGCTCCTGGATACGGCTTCGCTGTACTTCCGCGCCTTCTACGGGGTGCCCGATACCGTGCGAGCGCCGGATGGTTCCCCTGTCAATGCCGTTCGCGGGCTGCTGGACATGCTCGCACGGCTGGTGACCGACTTCGCGCCGAGCGAACTGGTGGCCTGCTGGGACGACAACTGGCGCCCGCACTGGCGGGTGGCGCTGCTTCCCGGGTACAAGGCGCACCGTCTCGCCGAGATCGTTCCCGGCGGCAACGACGTGGAGGAGACGCCCGAACTTCTCGTCGCGCAGGTCCCGATCATCCGGGAGTTGCTCGGCGCATTGGGCGTACCGGTCATTGGCGCGGAGGACTACGAGGCCGACGACGTGATCGGCACGCTGGCGACGCGGGCACGGATTCCGGTCGACATCGTCACCGGTGACCGCGACCTGTTCCAGCTCGTCGACGACGAGTCCGGTGTCCGCGTTATCTACACGGCTCGCGGGATGAGCAGGCTTGAGCTGGTCACCGACGCCGTCGTGGTGTCGAAGTACGGGGTCGCTCCGATCCGGTATCCGGACTTCGCGGTCATGCGCGGAGATCCGTCCGACGGGATCCCCGGTGTTCCCGGTGTGGGGGAAAAAACGGCGGCGGCTCTGCTGGCGGACTTCGGCGATCTCGAGGGGATCATCGAGGCTGCCCGGGATCCGGCGATGCCGCTGTCAGCGTCGGTGCGGTCGAGGATCACCGCTTCTTCGGCCTATCTCGAGGTGGCACCCCGTGTGGTGAAGGTCGCGCGCGACCTCGATCTCCGAGTGATGGACGCGCGCATCCATCCACTCGACGCCGACCGCCTCGACGCGCTGGGCGCGCTTTCCGAGAGGTGGGGCCTCGGTGGTTCGCTCGAGCGCGTAGTGCGCGCGCTCGGCGAGGCTAACTGACGCGGTGCCGTGGAGGGATGGATTTCCTGCTGATAGGCACGCACCGCTCGCGCGGCCGGATCTCGCCGCCGCGGAAAGCTGCTGCCTGAGCCAGGCGAGGGCGTGCGCGGAGTACTCCTGCGCTACTGGCGCGCCCGGTGTGAGGGCTCGAATGCATTCGGGGCCCGGTCCGGGAACCATTCGCTCCACTCCGCCCCCTCGGTAATACTCTCGCCTTGGAACACGACCTGTCCCGGTGGCGTCGGCAGGGCTTCGAACTGGGAGCGGCGCCTGTCCTTCTGCCGAACCATAACGCCGCGAACATGTCCGACACACAGTCGGAGCTGCCGTCGCCGGCGCACACGACGAGCGTCCGTGTGCTCGGATCCCGTCCGGCCAGAAGCTGAGCGGACGGTGTGTTCTTGCGGCGATCCCTGCTGCTCACGCGACCATTACTGGGCGTGCTCTCTTCTCTCCTTGCGGTGGACCTTCAAAGCTGAGTACGGATTCGAGTTAGCCTGACTCCCGGAGGGGTCCCTTCGCAGCCGCCTCTGATGGGTTCTTACCTCGTCGGCCTGCTTTTTCTGCGGTTCGACGCCGGTGGCGGCTCCACGGCGAGAGCCATTGGCGTGGCCGCGTCGACCTGAGCGATGCCACGGCGGCGCGGTTCTGCATCAGCAGAGCACCGGGGACGCCCGGGCCGGCCGGAGCGGTTCAGCGTGACGGACCGAGATTTCAACGGTCATGAATCGGTTCAATCCGGGGCGGTGCGGCGCGGGGACAGCCCCGTGTGGACGTCAGAGAAGCTCCCGGATCGCCTGGATGCGACCCTGGTGGCTACCCAGAGTCTGCGACGGGAGCCGCGGCGTGGCTTCCGGCGAACGCGGCGCCCATGTTGTCCGCCCTGGACGGAGGTCGCGACGAATCGTGAGAGAAGCCTGTTGAGCGTCTCGATGTCCGTCCCGATCCCAGTCGGCGGATGCTTCGCGCGTGCGTTTCTGACCATACTGGACGCTCCGGTGGCCGATCTCGCGGCCGGTCCACGTCAGGGCGATCAGGACACCGACGGCCAACATCAGTTCACGCCGCACCGCCGTGCTGTCGGCCCACCGGATGATTTCCCGCATGGCGTCGTGCCGCTCGACCCGGCCGGGTGGCGCCATGGGCGGCCTGTGTCCAGGCGCGGACGTTGCGGTGGATGGCTGCGCAGTGGCGGCCTCTGCACCGGACGCAGGACAAATGTTTCGCGGGCGCTTGACCCACTGGGCGGGGCAGGGCACGCTGGGCCACAGAGGCTGGCATTGAGCGCCTCGCGTTTGAAAGCAGCATGAATCTGACCAAATGCCTGGCCGGACGCGCGGTCGTTCGGACACTCCTGAATCTGTCCGGATCCTGTCGATGGCACAGCGGACTTCACGCCACACCGAGCGGCGCACCAAGCGCCAGCGGCAACCAAGAGTGAGGACGCAGGAATGAGCGGCAGCGGACCTGTACTTGTGGTGGGTGGCACCGGCATGCTCGGGGGCCAGGTTGTCAGGGAGCTGCTGGCCCGAGGTAAGCGGACGCGAGCCCTGGTTCGCCCCGGCTCCGACGCGACCGGTCTCCAAACCGCTGGGGTCGACATTGCCCGAGGCGACATGATGGACCCCGGTTCGCTGCTGAGCGCCATGGATGGCATCGATGCCGTGATCACCTCGGCGGCCGGCTATACGCGGCACAGCAAGGGTGACAGCGCGGATATCGACACGGTGGGCAACGCTAACCTCGTCGAGGCAGCCAGTCGCGCCGGAGTCCGCAGGTTCGTGCTCACGAGCATCCTCAGTTGTGACCAGACTCCACAGGTCCCGCACTTTTGGCACAAGAAGCTCGCCGAGGACAGGCTGGAAGAACTTGGTGTCCCGTTCGTGGCGCTGCGTCCCGGTGCGTTCCTCGACCAGGTCACGCGGTTCGGTGGCGACCCGTTCATCAAGCGGCGGCTCACGTGGTTCGGGTCAGCTCGGATCCCGCTGACTTTCGTGCTGACCTCCGACCTCGCCAGTTACCTCGCCGACGCGGTCGACGCTGAAGGAGTCAACGGTGAGCGTATCGAGATCGGCTGGGACCGCCCGGTCACTATGCAGGACATCGCTGCCATCGCCGGGCGGCTCCTCGACGAGCACATCGGTGTCCGGTCCATCCCGACCGGCCTCATTCGCGCGATCGGCGTCCTGCTCGCGCCGGTCAACCCGATGGCCAAGGACTTGGCGGCGATGATTGACTGGTTCCAGACGGGCCGCTACATCGCCGACACCACGCGCCAAAGCGAGGTCTTCGGCACGCCACCAACCGCCGAGGACGCCATTGCCAGGTTCGTCACTGGTCTCGGACACCCGGTTCGCGGATAGCTGCCGGGAAGACTGGGTTCGCCGCGCTCGAGGCACCGTGGTGCGGGTGGCCCCAAAACTCGCCAGACCTCTCGACCGTCGTGTCTGCTGCACCTAGCTGTCGGGTGGCGGGCGTACTCTCGGTGCCGGATGCCTTCCAGACCTCCGGCGTCACTCGGAGGTGAATCGCCGGCGCCGAACACAATCCCACTATCGGGCTTTCGATCGGAATGAGCTGGTCAATGATGCGAAACGAAGCGGTGACGGGGACCGGCGAGATCCGAATTGGCAGGTACTGGTTTGGTACCATGTGAGTGTGGCTATGAATCTGCGTGTACCCGAAGAACTTGACCGGCAGCTGGGGCAACTCGCGGCCGAGGAGCACACCTCCAAGTCGGCGCTGCTTCTTCAGGGCGCGGAGTTGGTTCTGCAGCGGCGCCGACGCAGCCGCGATATCAGTGCCGGTCTGGACTTTGTGATGACTCATGACGCTGAGCTGCTGAAGCGGCTTGGGGACGCGTGACTGCCGACCTCGAAATTGAGGATGCCTTGCAGGTGATCGACAGGTACGGCTTCCACATCCGTGACGTGGGCCTGCTGGCCTCGGCCCTGACGCGCCCGGCAACCACGGTCATGGGCGTTGAGGCCTATCCTGCGTTGCCGCTGAAGACGGCGGCGCTCCTGGAATCCGTGGCCCGCTTCCGCCCGTTGATTGACGGCAACAAACGGACGGCCTGGACTCTGATGGTGCTGATGCTCTGGATCAACGGGTGCCGCCATGATTTCACTACAGATGAGGGCTTTGACGTTGTCGTGGGTGTGGCTGCCGGCGACATCGGACTCGAACGCAGCGCCGCCTTGATCTCGGAGCACCTGCTACCGCGGTAGCAGTGCGCAAAAGTCTCAAACCATTGAGCCATCTGTGGGCCAGGCCTCTGACGGGGGCGCTAAACGCCGGCAATGAGCCTCTCCGCATGCTTCGCTATCAGCGTGGTCTTGCCATTACTGCTGTTGCCGCCGATGGTATTTGCTGAAGGAGGCGGCTAAATCGTGAAATCCATTGAGTCATCCAGTTGTGTCGAGGTGCTGTCGACTGTCAGCCGCATCGTAGAGGCGCGGCCCCGGGGCGGAAAAGGTGTCGAGCGGCCCCCAAGCCCCTCAGTCCCGCGCGTTCCGCTGCTCCCGGTTGGTCACTGGAGAACGAGAAAGGAGGGTGTGCACAATGGGCAAACCCTGGGCTTTGGATTGGGTCGTATTCGGTTCGAACTGGGCGGTATTGGGGACGTTTTCAGGGGAGTGGCGGGTTTCCGGGAGTTGGAATGCGGTTCGAGTCCCGCCTCGGGCACAGTGTTTCCGCAGGTCAGGGCCCTTGGGCCGCTGGCTGTGCACAAATCTTCTTTGATGGGCCCCCTGCGGGCCCATTTTTGTTGGTGGCCGTTGGTGTGGCCGGGTGCCTCTTTCCTTGGGGTGGGCGACGATTCGGGCCTTGTTACTCCTACATGGCCGTGCAGGGTCTGGGCAACATGACTTGATTGGGCTGGGGGAGAGAGACGGTGCCAGTCAGTTGCCTATTAGTGTTTGCGGCGTTCATGGCGTGGGTCCGTAGGTCCCTACGCCCGACGCCGACATCCACGCCCTTTACTCCGCCACAACATAGACACCCAGACGGATTTCGGCAGCCATTGACCACCTAAGGGAAGAATTAGCTGGGAGACTCGCGGGTATTGCCGACGACCGAAGACTTTGACCCGCGAGCCGAGGACGGCTAATCGTCATGTCCTAAACGGTCGATGAGTCCACGTCATTTGATGCGTGGATGTCGCGGTGTTGTCGTTCTGGACAGCGTCCAGGACCCGAATACCGGGCCGCCTTGTGGCCTTGGGCTGATGGGCGTGAAGCTGCGGCTGCCGGTTTCCGGGTCAGCTTGCTTGCCAGCAGCGGACGTCTCAGGGGACCGCAGGTCATTGAGGAGCTGTTGCACTTGCTCCGGCCGCTCGATGTTGGCGAAGTGGCCGCAGCGGGGGATCGTCACCAGCCGGACATGCGGGACTATCGCGGCCAACCGGACCAGGTCCGACGGCGGCGTGAACACATCGTTCTCCCCGCGGGTCGCCAACACCGGGCAGCGGATGCCGCGCCAATGGCCAAAATCGTAGTGCGCCGCGGCCCGGGCAGCCGCGGAGAAACTGGCCGGCCGGGCATCATCGCCGAGCCCGCGGATCAGCCTCCCGGAAACGGCTGCGGGATCCGCGAAGAACGGGGACATCAGCAGTCCCATCACAGGTGTCGCACCGACTGCCCGGACCAGCGCCGAGCCTGCCGGACCGAGGACCGCCAGGGAGCGCATGACCAGCAGCATGCCGACAAACGCCGGGAACCTGCACAGGCTGCGCAGTGGCTCCCGGGACGCCCCGGACACGCCGAATGTGGTGGCGGAAATGGTGGCAACGCTGGCGGTCCGCTCCGGCCACCCCGCGGCAATGTGCATTGCCAGGAAGCCTCCCATGGAGTGGCCCACCAGGTTCCACCGCGGGTAGCCGAGCGAGTCCAGTATCTCGATGACAGCGCGGGCCATCGCCTCGATGCTGAAATCTTCCAGCCGGGCGCCCTGCGTGGATTCGCCCCAGCCCGGCAGATCAATCAGTACCCGATCATGGGCCGGCGCCCCGGAAAGCAGCGACCGGAAGGTAGTCCAGGATCCCGCGGCGCCGTGAAGGTAGACATCCGCTGTCCCGGATGCAGCGCCCCCGCCTCCGGTGCCCTGCTGTATACGCACGGTGGCGGGACCCAGCCTCGTGGAAAGGATCTGCCGCCGCAGCGCGGCCGCTCCCGTGGAGGCGGTTTCCTGCTGAACACTCATGGTCACTCTCTGCTCCTGGTCTCTGAACCCTATTCGGAGCCGCGGGAGAACCGGATGGGACGTGCAGGCGCCCGGCGCGGGGGACAGGACGACAGCGGGCACCGCAAGGTAATTGGCATGCTCACTGCTGGCGCGTGAGTGAAACACTGGAGGGCATGAATATCGAAGACATCCGTTCCTTCGTCCAGGGTCCCGACGGCGCTTTGGTGTTCACTCCCGGGCCGGCTGACGGCCCTCCCGAGATCGCCTGGGGCGATTCGTTTTCTTCTACGCCCCCGAAGGCACAATGCCTGAGGCGACGCAACCGTTCGCGACGATCGTGACCAGGAACTACCCGGGCGACGACCAGTCAGATCTGGACCGTCCCGGAGCATTCCGGGTGAACATCGCGGCCGGCAACGCCGCCTTTGTCGAGGTGTGCCCATTGTCCGCACCCGCGTGCGTGTGATGCCGTGGCTCATCGGTGACACCACTCCTTGGCTATTTCTGCTGACACGAGTTCATGCACCCATGAGGTCTGTGTGAATGACTTTCCGAATGCTCTGGCGGGACGCCCGCCATGGACTGTGTCAGGAACGTCCACCGCAGGGTGGTGTGCGGGACCGGGGCCTTCTTCCGTCGCCGTTCTTGCTGTGGTTGATCAGTCATGCCTGTCCATATCTGGATGCGCGGTTATCGACATGACTTCCTGAGCGTGCTCTTGTACCTTGGTCGTCCTCGATTGCTCTGGCGCGTCATCAGACAGCGGCATCAACGGCGATGGGCGGGCGGGGGTGATTGGTCGGAAGCGAAGGCGCCGGTCGCGTCGTCGAGCATCTGCGCCTCGACGGAGCCGAAGGAATGAGCGTGTGGTGGCGTGACCACGCCGGCCACCACATGCGTGTCCTGTTGGACCGCCAGGGCCCCTTCTACAACTGCGACAAATCCGGTCACGGGGACTCTGAACACTTGGAGCCCAAGAAGGTACCTGCCGGTTGGTTTCCGGGCGTGAGGACGGCCCGAGCTTGAATCAACCGTGCCTGAGGACGCCCGCGCAGGACGATGCCCACACCTGCATTCGTCGGGCTGAGCATCGCCGAGTTCGTCTATTTCACTACGAGCAGGTCGCTATTTACACGCTCCCGCTGCCCCGCGGCTGAAAATTGTCGACTGGACGGTGCTACTCGGCGGACGGACGCTTTCGTTGCCGTTTCGTTGCCGCACGCTGTTCCTTTGCAGCGAGGCGCCGACGGTTCGAGCCCCGGGTGGGTTTGGTCGCCCGGCGGCGGGCAGCTTCGGGAGCAAGACCCTCTGCCACGAGGTCGGAGAGCTTGGCCAGGGCGATCTCGCGATTGCGCAGCTGAGAGCGCCGCTCGGAGGCGGTCACGGTGATCACTCCGGCGATGAGACGTCGTCCGAGACGCGTGACCAGCATCAGCCGTTGGCCATCGGAAAGCGCCGCCGAGTCGCCGACGTTCCACGAGAGTTCGACGCGGCTGTCCGAGGTGTTGACGTGTTGACCGCCTGGCCCGGACGAACGCGAGAACCGCCAGCCGAGTTCCGACGTGGGAATCGTGAGCGCGGGCGACACCTCCAGATCCATGCAACCAGCGTTGCACGATATGGGCGGGATCGAAGACCGCATATCCGGCTCGCTGCCGTAATTCTTATCGACCCGGGCCAGGAAGCCCGCGAGGGAGATGAAAATTGTAGTAGTCGCAGTACTGAAATTTCTGATTCACATTCGTGTCGATGCCTGCCATCACCGCACACGTTTCATGGCTTTCGTGCCGCGGGGACGCTCTGGCGGCACGGTCCGCACGGGGTCTCGGCGCTGGCCTGTACCCCTACGGGTGCGCCGATGGCGCCGCTTCAGGCAATGCCCTGGGCGCGGTAATTTTGCCTGGCGCCGACTGCGCCTTCAGCGTCTGCTGCCCTGAAGCGCTGCATCTCAGAGTCGGCCTGCATGGTCGCGCTCAATAACGAGACCGAAAGGAACATCGCACGACAGGTGGTTGGCACCCCTCTGTCGTCCATCCAGAAACTCATTCCAAATTTTTTCTCTGCCCATGCGCGACGCGCCATGAGACGCATCCTCGCGTCCATGAGTACTCCGGCAGATGAACTTATCTTTCGGCTGACTTCTTTCGTGCGGCTTTGGCCTAGGCGTCCGGGACGGCGAGGGAGACATAGTTTGCTTTTTTGGGGGATCCCCTCCATGACCATGTAGTTGTCAAACCGCTGTGCGTGGATGCGAATGAGCTTCCGCCTGACGTCAGGGCCTGTGGTGGCGGGGTTCCGTCCATTCGTTGCCTTTCTCGAGTATCGAGACGGCACCTGCGCACGCTCAGTACGCCAGGGCCCTCAGGCGGCCCGCTCCAAAGCGGCCAGGAAGCCCAGCCGCTGCGGTGTGGCGATCAATGCGGGTTCGGGTCCAGGCGGGCTTGTTCAGCCTGCCGAGGGTCACCGGCTTGAATTTGATCCTGGGCATGTCGGCCAGGTGTGGAAACGCCCGGAACCTCCCCGGTCACCTGCGGGTGCGCCGGCCGGCCCGCTTGGCGAAGGCATCCAGGGCCGCGAGCATGTCGGGAGCCCGCCAGAGCCGGCCCTTCTTGTACTTGGCGACTCCGACGACGATGCCGGCTTCTTCGAGCGCATCCAGGGCACGCTTCTGCCGTATATAGTCCAGGCCGAGCTTGGATTCCAGGATGGCGGCATTCACAACCGGCTGTCCGGCAAGGAGGTCCAGGACCGGCCAGACCGCCGAGTCGCGGCGAGCGGTGATTTTCGAGGCCCAGCCGTAGGTGATGGCTACGACGTCGTTGGCGAGACGGGCGCCGTTATCGATGGCCCTGAGCGACGCTTCGGCGGTGACCGTGATGATCGGTTCCGGGTCCCCGGGGCGGTAGTCGGTGAGGGCGTCGTCGTAGGCGCCAACGATGGCCAGCAGGCCGGCGGAGACGGGGACGGTGATCCGGAGGCCCCGCACGTAATCGAACCGGTCTTCCGCGTCGCTCTTTTCCAACTCGCCACGCTGGACCGCCCGGCACAGCAGCGAGAGCACCTGCGAACGAAGCAGTGTGGGGCTACCAGCTGGTGCTCCTCCGCTCCCCGCGCCCCGTCCCGGGCGAGTCGAAGGGCCACGTCCGGGCCGATCACATACCTGGTCGTAGTAACACGTCTTGCTGAGCCCCGCCGTGACTCGAATCCTAGGCGCGATTCGGGCCGATCCGGGAGCCATGGGATCCATTTATCCTCCGCCGGCTGGGCCCCATCGCGGTGCCACGCCGCATTCCTGCCCCGTTGCCGGCCACGCTACGCCGGCTACGCCAACGACTGGGGCTTCGCGATCTATCGCACCAGCCACGACGACCACCAGGACAATTATCTGCCCACCGGCGTCTGCGGCCTCTACCTGGCCGACCCCACCGCCTGGACCTGAAATCCCGACGAACTGACGGAAATGACCTCTAGCCGGAGGCAGGGCCCTCCGGCATGACACCCTTGGCCGGCAGGTACAGAACGCCGTCCTGCCCCTGTTTGGCATATTCACGTGAAGATGTCGGCCACGTACCTGCAATGGGTGCGTTCTACTTCATCCATCCACGCCTCGGCGTCCGCCCCCGAGGCGCCGGTCGCCTCCTGGTAGATGAGTGCGCACGTGTCGCGGACCTGCGGCGCCAGCCCGGTCCCCGCACACACCATGATGAACGGGACCCCCAAGGACTGGGGCGGGTGGAAAGCCGCATTCGAGGGACGCACCGTGACCGCGATCCTTGACCCGGGCCTGGCCTGGGCGAGATAGGTCGACGAGGCACATTCGAAGACGCCGCGGCCCGACCAGGCCGGAGCCCGGACCACGGCGAAGGTCAGGGTCGCATGGTCGGGGCTCCAGAGCGGGGACGAGGAGATGGAGTACCGCCTTGGGGTCAGCTGTGTCAGCAGCTCCAGAAACGAGGTGAACGGCAGCTGACACGATGGGTACGATTCCAGCAGATCCAGCAGGGAGACGCGCTTGTCGAGGATCTCGGCCGCATGACGGCCGCGGTCCTGGGCCAGGGACTCAAGCTCGCTGCGGTGGGCGGGATCCGACGCGACATCCGCCGGCTGCCCGAGCTGGGTCCGCGTGGCGGGGACGGCCAGTTCGACGTAACTGCTCAGCAGCTCGCCCACGGCCACGGGCGTCCCGGTGGGCAGGAAAGTGTCTCCCCGCTCCATGCTCAACAGGACGTGTGAGTCGTAGTCGAGGTCGAAGCGGGTCAGGGCCCGCTGCACGAGTTCGTCGGGACTCAGGGGCAGTATGGCCAGATAGTCGCCTGTCCGGTAGCTCATCGGGCAGGGCGATCTCGACATGCCGCTTGGACCGGGCGTCCTGTTTGGTCATATCGACCAGTTCCCGGTTTGCGACGACGGTACCGACTGCCAGCCCGTTCTGGCGCAGCAGCGGGTCCCGGACGTTGCCCACGAACTGAATTTCAAGCTCGGGCTGCGCGGCCGGCGAACTGGTGCTCTGCCCGAGGGCGGCGTCCACCGCTGGCCAGAATCCCGCGTACCACTCTTCGAAATCGCCGAAGAAGTCGCCGCGGGCATTGGCTTCACCCCGGTCGTAGATCCGTTGGGCGCCGGCGGCCTCGAGCCGGGCGTCGATGGCCTTGGGCACCTGCTGGTAGGTTCGCGCCCAGTCCTTGTTGCCGTTGCCGAAGACGGTGTACCGCACCCCGGCGAGGTTGCCCGGCCGCAGGCCCTCGGTCCAGGCCAGGAATTTTCGGGCGTTGTCCGGCGGCTGCCCCTCGTAGGAGGAGGCCACGATGGTGACGAGCCCCGCTGTCGGCAGTCCGCCGGCTGCCTCGTCGAGCGGACCGATGGTGGGGCTGTAGCCGCGCCGTCCGGCGTCGTTGGCAATGCGCTGGGCGAAGTCCTTGGAGGTGCCTGCATTGGAACCGTAGAGCACCCGGATCGGGACACCATTGGCGGCTGCAGCGGCCGGCGCTTCCTCCTGGCGGGCATGTTCGACGGCGGTCTGGCTTGCCGTATTGATCCGGACGTCCCGCCGTCGCACGTGGATGAACAGCCCTTCGGGCTTCATCGTCAGGGTGTGCTTAATCTGCAGTTCATAGCCGGAGTCCGCCGAGGTGATTTCGAAGCGCTGCAGGAGCTTGGCCAGGAATAGCATGGCCTCCTGCAGGGCGAATCCCCGGCCGATGCAGGAGCGCTGCTCGTTGCCAAAGGGCTTCCATGCTTTGGCAGGGATTGCCGCTGCCCGTTCCGGGGAGAACCGGTCCGGATCGAAGTTCCGTCGTGCTCGCCCCGCGCCGCCTTGTCCCGGTGTGGCTGCGGGATCAGTACCAGGATGGGTTGGCCCGCGGGGACTTCGTAGCGGCCGTCGAGCGTCGTGTCCTCGTACGGAGCGACGTTGAATGCCGGGGCGGTGGGCCACAGCCGAAGGGTTTCCTTGAGGATCTGGTCCAGGTAGCCCGGTCGGGGCAGGTGCTCGAACGTGGCGCTTTCGGTGCCAAGGACCTCGTCCACTACGGCGTGCGCCTTGGCCAGAGCGCCCGGATGGCGCAGCAGTTCGTAGAGCGTAAAGGACAGCAAGCCGCTGGTGGTCTCATGCCCGGCGATCAGGAAGGTGACCATCTGATAGCGGATGTTTTCATCGGATAGCCGCTCACCGGTCACCGGGTCCGCCGCGCTGAGCATGGTGTCGAGGATGTCCTCGCTGCCCGCCGGGCTAGGATTGCGCCGCCGGTCGCTGATGATCTGCTCGGCGACTTCGAACATCCGGGCATTATCTTCCTCGAGCTGGTGCCGTCTGCGCAGCATGATCTTGTTCTGCACCGGGAGCCTGCGCGATCGCTCCTGGGATTCGACCAGGGCGCGGACCATGGCGCCGATGAAGGGATGCATCTCCTCCCGGTAGAGACTGTTGAACCGGTAGTTGAACGAGCACAGGGCGATGGTGTCCAGCGTCAGGCGGGTGGTGTTGTCCGGAACGTCGATCCGGGCCGTGGGGCCGAGCCTCTCCCACTTGAGCAGCAGCTGCTCGACGATGTCGTCCATGCCAACGAACATCCGCATCAGCGCTGCGGGCCCGAACGCCCGCATCAGGATCCGGTGTGCCTTTTGCCAGTTCGGTTCCTGTGTTTCAGCGGTGAACAGGCCGTCGCCGGCGAATTGCCGCACCTCCCGAAGGGCAATGCCGAGCACCTTGCCGAAACGGGATTCATCGCACACCTCGTCGACGAGCTGCTGGGAGGAGACGGCGACGAGGCTGCGGTTGAAGAATTGAATGCGGACGATGGGGCCGTACTGCTCGGCCACCTCGACCAGCCCCAGGACTCCCTTGCTGGAGTCGATATCGGGCAGGTTGCCGACTACCGGCCGCGGGGGAGGCTGGGGTATGGGGACGCTGGGTGAAGGCATGGGCCCTCATAAGCGGTCGCCGATCGACGCTTGTGAGCACTGTTTGCTGCCTGACCGGACGAGACTGTCCAGCCTGGATCCACGATACTCCGGTCCGATCCCGGCACTACAGGTCGATGACGTCCCGAATATGCCTCTCGAGCATGGTCTCGTAAGGGTGGATGGTCCCAACTGAAAGGACGCACCAGTGTCGAGATGCGCTCCTGGACCACTTCCTTGACGCTTGGGGTATTTTCACGGTTGGCAGGGTTGTCCAAGATCCAGAACACGCGTTTGGCCCGGTGGACGTCGTGGGCGGCGAAGTAGGCCAGCGTTCTGCCGCGGCGGTTTCCGAACTCCACGCGAGTTCCATAAACGCGACCCCTTAAACTCGGTATTTTTAGTGAGATGCGCATCCTGTCTGACATCTGCTCTGGCGCGCGCCGACGAGGGAGAATGGGCTCGTGCTGCCCCTTCGCCCTGGCGGGGACGGCGACGAGATGAACGCCGCCGCCCGAAAGACTCAGCGCATCTTTCTCACGTTGACGCTGGGCAATACCCTTGCGGCCTCGTTCATCTGGGGGATCAACACCCTCTTCCTGTTGGATGCCGGACTCAGCAACCTCGAGGCCTTTGCCGCAAACGCCTTCTTCACGGCCGGTATGGTGCTGTTCGAGGTGCCCACCGGAGTGATTGCCGACGGTTGGGGGCGTCGCGTTTCGTTCCTGCTCGGCACCGTGACCCTGGCCGTATCGACCTACCTCTACTACCTGCTCTGGCAGCTTTCCGCCCCGTTCTGGTCCTGGGCGGTAGTGTCGGTCTTGCTCGGGCTGGGCTTCACCTTCTTCTCGGGTGCGGTCGAGGCCTGGCTCGTGGACGCGTTGCGCTTCTCAGGGTATGAAGGCGGGCTGGAGACGGTGCTCGGGCGGGGCCAGATGGTGTCGGGCGTCGCGATGCTCGTCGGCTCCGTGGCCGGCGGTGTGATCGCGCAGGCCACCAATCTGGGCGTGCCGTTTCTGCTGCGCGTGGGCGTGCTGTTGGCCATGTTCGTCGTGGCCTTTTGGCTCATGCGCGATGTCGGTTTCACCCCCGAACGCTCAACCCATCCTCTCCAGGCGACCCGTGCCGTACTGTCCGCCTCAATCGAGAACGGATTGAAGAATCCACCGGTACGTTATGTGATGCTGGCCGCGCCGTTCAGTGCCGGCGTCGGGATCTATGTGTTTTACGCCCTGCAGCCGTACCTGCTTGAGCTCTTCGGCGACCCGCGCGCCTACTCCGTCGCGGGTCTAGCGGCGGCAATCGTGGCCGGAGCACAGGTGCTCGGCGGGTGGATGGCGCCCCGTATCCGGCGTCTGGTTCGCAAACGCACGACGGTGCTGATTTTGAGTAGCATCGTGAGCGCTTTGATTTTGGTCGTTCTCGGGTTCACCCAGGTGTTCTGGGCGGCCTTGGTGCTGTTGGCGCTCTGGGCTCTCGTCTCCTCGGCGGGCACCCCGGTGAGGCAGGCCTACCTGAACGACATGATCGCCTCGAAGCAGCGAGCCACAGTGCTTAGCTTCGACTCACTCATGGGATCAAGCGGCGGCGTGGTGGTGCAGCCATTGCTCGGTCGGGCAGCCGATGCGTACGGCTACCCCGCCTCCCTGGCGATCGCCGGCGTGATCGAGCTGATCGCAGTGCCGTTCCTGCTGGCGAGTCGTCGCCAGCGCCCCCAGGCCGATCAGGCCTACGCCTCGACCAGCCCGTCGAACACGGAATCCTAGCGGTCGTAGACGTTGTCGTCACCCGGTTGACCGGCGATGCCGTCGACCCGGGGGCCAATATGTCTGCCCAGGCAACTGTGATCGGAGGCCGCTACCCCGCAGTCTGTACCTGCCTTGGCCAGCGATGCTGGCGTTCAAACCCGAGGCCGAGATCCGCTCCAACATTGCGGCGGGGATGCCGCGGCAGCGGGCGGGATGACGGTCCGCGACATCCCCCATCACTTGGAATAGACGCTCGGGACCGAGCTGTCCCGCGAAACCATCTCCAAGATCACGGAAGCGCACAAAGCGCCGCGGGAGCCGACGGGGAAGACCGTGCTGTGGCGGAGGGCGAAATGACGGAGAATTTAATCCAGGGTTCTGCTGAAGGAGCGGACATGACTGTGGACCCGACGCGGATTGAAATTCAATTCGATCCGACTGTCCAGCGCATGAGTGGGATCTCCAAGCACGGTCTAATCCCTTTCGACGTACCGTTCGTCAGCGAAATTGCTCCTGACCTCTGGCAAGGTGGCTGCCAAGACGGCTTGATGCTCCCCAAATTCGTCAAGCACCTGGTTTCGCTGTACCCATGGGAGTCGTACGCAGTAGGGCATCCCATCAGCTCGCTGCTGCTCGTGACCATGTACGACAGTGAGGATCAAGGCTTCGCCCAAATCGATGCCATCGCGCACTGGGTCAACACCTGCCGGGCGGATGGGCCGACTCTTGTTCATTGCCAAGCGGGCCTCAACAGATCGGCGCTAGTCGTCGCAAGAGCTCTCATCCTCGAAGGAATGTCGAGCGCGGAAGCAATCAGCCTTGTTCGCGAGAAGCGCTCTCCTGCATGCCTCTGCAACCCGTCCTTTGAGCGGTGGCTGAGGCAATGAGCTGCGCCTGAAAGAGAGCCACGGCATCCGGGTGCCTCCATGATCGGGTCAGGGGCTCGTCAGTGACCGGTGCTCGTCTTCGAGGAAACGTGCCCAACTCTGAATCAGGGCGGCCTTTCCGGGCTCGTCACCGGGCCGCACAGGCATGTTGCGGACCAGCGGTGAGACCGACGGCGGGTAATCGAAGTCCGCGTAGATCTGCTCGACCACCCCGAGTGGATCCCTGAGCTGTCCGCGTTGACTATAGGCCGCTTTCAACTGCAGGTAGAGCCACTTCCGTACAGTCTCCCGGGGGTCGTGGGTCCGCTCAGGGTCATCGAGTGCATCCAGTACCTCCGGGACCCGCTCGACCTCATCGCCTAACAGCGCCGCCAACTCGTGAAGTACCGGGTCTGATGTCCCGCGGCGGACCTGATCGACGGCGAGATCGATGACGGCCCGCTTCTTGAGGAAGAAGTGTTCCAGGCCATAGCGCAGATCCTCTGCTGTCAGCGGGATCCGCTCAGCGAGCACGAAGCTCGGTTCGAGCTCGAGCGTGATACTCATGGCACTCCATATCGCACGCGCCCCAGCGGCGGGGCTTGGCCAGTTGGCTTGCCTCCGGAACGGCAAAGAGAAGTCTAGGTCATGATCGCAAAGCAGCCTGGGTGCCGCCGCAGTCGCCAGTCTTGGGATGATGATACCCGGCACGGAACCGGACCAGGTCATCTCGGACGAGCGCGGATTCCTTATCGAGCGGTAGATTGTCGGCGTCCTTGGCACCGAGGGCGCCGGGGTGCCGGGGGCGCTGAAACGGATGAGTCGCTCCGACCGGCGCTTCCAGGCGGGCAGCCCCCTATCCGGCGCCGGCGTCCGGGAGGAACCGGCGGTTCCTGATCCGTGATTCGCCGAAATCGACTGCCAACGGTCGAATCTCCCGGCGTCCGCCGCCCCTGGTCTTTGGGCGGCCCACGGCAATGTGGGGTGTCCAGCGGGGGTATCTGAAGCCAAGGGCGCGTGAGCCGAGAATAAAGTCATCGACGTTGTCCACAAGCAGCTCGTCCAGCAGTTCGTGCAGGGCCTGCACGAGGGAGACCTGATAGTCGTGTACCCGGCGGGGCACGTCCACTTCGAGTGCGCACACGCTGCCGCCGCCCAGCACGATCAGCCTTTCGGCGCTTCCGGAAAAGCCTCCCAATACCGGCAGTGCCTGCAGCCAGGCAACGGTCCTGCGGGTGGCTTCCGCGGTACTGGTGATGCCTTTGGTCCAGTCCGCGACATCCTGGGAGAAGGCCTCCAGGACGCCGACGTGCAGCAGGGTCAGGTGCAGCCCCTGTGGCCTGCGCAGCGCATTGACGTAGCTGCCCAGTTCCTCGTAGTCCGAGGGCCCGGATCCAACACTGAGTACCGGCACCTCCACCGTGAAGCGCGGAAACGTATGCACCCGGTCCCCCTCTTCCGCTGACCCTTGACTTTGGTTGCAATTATGCTCCCGTGTCCGCCGAGCCGGATAACGCGGGACAACGCATCGTCCAGGTCATCGGGCTAGAAGTAGTGCACGACGTCTCCGGCACGCAGCACGTTCACGACGGGGGCGATTCCGCGACGCAGGTCCGGGAATCCTCCCTCGACGTTGCCCGCACTGAAACGGGCGTGCGCACCGGCGCGATGTCCAGAAACCCAAGGGGCAGGCTCATAGCTCGAAGCGAAGGACCCCGGTCCGGGACGGTAAAGAAACGAACCCAAAGTTACGAAGGGATGACCGGGGCTATTTAGGTCCTAGTCGGCGAGGATGTGGTAGAGCGCGCGGCGCGCTTCATCGATTTTCTCCACGGCGGCATTGCGTTGCTCATCGGTGGCACCTGCGCGGAATTGATGGATGACTCGCATGAGCTTTATCAGGCTCTGATAAAACGCAGGCGCGGACCCCTGGGGATCGGTGTTCCAGGCGTTTCTCAGTTCCTGGTCATGGTCGGCCACATAAGCCTTGCCCGCATCGGTGAGTGTGAACTCGGTGCGTCGGCCTTCACCCACGGGTTCGATGAGTTCTTCATCAACAAACTGCTGGAGCGTAGGGTAAATGGAGCCCGGGCTCGGGCGCCAGGCTCCGGACGTTTTCTCCGCGATCGTCTGGATCAGCCCGTACCCGTTCGATGGAGATTCGGCCAGGAGGGAGAGAATCGCCCAACGAACATCGCCCCTGTTGGCCCGCCGGAACCCGCCCGGACCAAAACCCGGACCAAACCCGCCCGGACCAAACCCGCCACCGCCATGTCCGTGGGGTCCGCGGCGGCTCCTGCCGCGCTCGAAGCGTCCTCCCATTAGGGGTCCGCAGTCTGTGAACTTGTTCTCGTGAATGCCTTTCATAGCGGCATCATCCTTCCACTCCAGCTCAGTTTTCCCTGATGAACGTCAAGTATCTGGCGATACTTAACGATATATCGCTGAGTATCGCCAATCAAGAGCACATTACCCATTCAGAATCACTGACCCATGGAGAGGGCCGGGCCGCGGATGCCAGCCCGAGGCATGGTTCAGGCGGCATTCGGAGGGTGATCCCGCCGAATGCGCCTGAGATGCTTTATGGCGCCCGCCCTAGATGCCGACTTTGCCCCTGGACGCGTCGTCGATCTCGGAGGCGTCCCGCTGGGCCGCCTCGAGGCGGCGGCGCACGCGCTTCACGGGTTCTGGCGCAAGGATTGCTGAGGCGACCGTGATTACACCGATCACGCTGAAGTAGAGGATCACCCGGCCTGGCCCACCGTTATGGGCGTTGAGCAGTGCGACGGCGACCAGCGGGGCGATGCCTCCTGAAAGGACCGATCCGAATTGGTAGCCCATCGATGCGCCGTTGTAGCGGAGCTTGGTGGAGAAGAGGTCCGGGAAGAAGGCGGCCTGCGGGCCGTACATCGCCGATCGTAGCTGACGTCAGGGCGCCATGTCGGCGCCGGGTGCATCCGTGTTGGTTATTGCCCGCGGAGGTTCTCCATGACGGACGCCGCTCCGGCACCGAAGCTGCCGAGCAGCGTGAGGGAATCGGCAGACGGCGAGCCCGGCTTCGCTGAAAACACTCGAAGCACCTGATCCGGATCGTCACGCAGCGCGAGGTCTTCAAAGTTCAGGTCCAGGTCCCCGACGACGGGATGGCGGAGCCGGACACTGCCCGCGGACCCTGTGGCCACCCGGTGCCCGGCCCACCACTGGCGGAATTGCTCGCTGCGTACCGCGAGTTCGCCGACGAGTTGATTCGCCTGGGCGTCGTTGGGATGCCGGCCTATATCCGTGCGCAGGGACCCGACAGCTTCAGAGGCTACGGTCTGCCAGTCGCGGAAGAGCTCGCGTGCGCGGGCATCGAGGATGATCCACCGGCTCAGGTTCCACCGGCATTGCGGGGAAGTCGGCCAGCAAGAGGAAAGCGAGGTGGTTTCCGGCCAGCACCTCGGTGCGGCGGCCCAGAACCAGGGCGGGCACATTACCCACCGCATCCACGAGCTGGCGCAGCGCGGGCCGCACGCCCTGCGCCGGAATGGGTGGACGCTGGGAGTTCGCGCAGTTCTCCAGGAGGTCGATCATGTGCGCCTGTTCGCCAGGATCCAGGCGCAGGGCGCGCGCCACCGAATCCAGCACGGCCCGGGACGGGTGGATGTTGCGGCCCTGTTCCAGCCGCGTGTAGTAGTCGGTGCTCACGTCGGCCAGCCGTGCGATCTCCTCGCGCCGCAGCCCGGGGACCCCCCGGCCACCGGAGGTGGAGGCTATCCCGGCCGTCTCCGGCGTCAACCGTGACCGCATGGCCTTCAGGAACTTTCCAAACTCGGCGCTCTGACCCATGTCTTCCATTCTGCCGGGCCGAGTCCCTGTTTTCTATGGCGAAGGTAGGACGGCCATTCCTAGGAAATGCAGGGAGCGGCAAAGCTGCTGACATCCCTTCCCCACATGCGTAGCGTCGTTTGCATAGCCCGCAGGAAAGCGGTTTCGTACCCAACTTTCCCGTGCCGGCTCACCCCCACAGAACAACCCAACCCGGTGTGCAATCCGCTATTCGAGCTGGAAACCGCCCGCCAGTGACCGGTCGCCCCAGGACGTTACGGGCTGATGAGGAGAGCCAGTTCATGCACGTTAGATGACAAGAAGAGGACTATGGATATTTCGCTGATGATGGCTTACGCGGTCATCAACACAATGAAGCAGGAGGGCCGCAGTGCCTTGCCGGATGCCCCTATTGAAGCGGCACGAGCCGCCGGTTCCACACCAGGAGGCGGGCTCGCCTGCAGGGTTGGCTGGCGAGCGTGCTACACCGCGCTGCGTGGGCCATTGAACCGGCCCCTCCGACCGTAGCGCAGACCCGACAGTGAAGCACAAACCAACCCACCCCAACCCAACGGAAGAATTGATGATGTCCCAGACACAAGAATCCACCATCCCCTCTGTGACCCTCAACAATGGCGTCCAGATCCCGCAACTCGGCTTCGGCGTCTTCCAGGTCCCGCCGGAAGAAACCCAGCGCATTGTTGAGGATGCCCTGGAAGCCGGCTACCGCCACATTGACACAGCCGCCGCGTACCGGACACGAGGCTCGGGACTTCCCCGTGAGATCCGCCAAGTCGCGTGGCGAGAGCACGGCGACTACAAGGCGCCAGGCCGTATCGCCCTCGTCGCGTCAATGGCCTCGGCGGCCCCAGCGGGTCGAGGGTGGGTCACGCCTAACGGCCAAACCGAGGCGACTTCAACTTCCGTGACCGCACGCGCTTCATGCCGGCTGCAGGGAGGCGATGGCAGGGACCCCGGGCGGGAAGTCCGGCAGTGCACCGACGGGCGTGTGGAACAGCCAGAGCGACAGCGCGCGGTAGGCCTGCCAATCGCCCTCGCGGACCCGCAGCGACGCCGTCTGGCAACCCCCTGGGCCGGGCATGACCCTGACGACGTCCAAGGCTATGGGCTCAGCTGCGGGCAGTGTGAGCAGCACAGTTCCCGTACCCGGAAGCGCCCCGGGCGGAAAGCGTACGGAGGCCCCGCCCATGGAGATGTCCAGGAGATCACCCCGGACGCCTGCAATCTCCACACAGACCCGTAGGGGGAGCCGGTGGGCGTTGCGCCGGGACGTCGCGTATTCGGCGGCGCGGATCCGGCGTGTACCCAAGACGAGCACAACGCCAGCGAGAACCAGCCAGACGCCCGCGGCGACCGTCGAGCCCGGGTTCGTGCGCCACGGCACCCAGCCCAGGGCCCCAGCGGCAGCATAGAGAATCACTCCGGCCACGACAATGATCATGACGGTCAGGATCCGCGGGATCCGGCCCGTCATGCGCAGCTCGGCTGCCCCCTTCGGCGTCACCTGGAATTCCAGAGTCTTGCGCGAGATCAGCCACCACAGACATGCCAAGCCGACCGGAATGCGGAAGATCCGCAGGGCGAAAGCCGTCGGCCAGTGGATCTGGTTTCGCATCAGCCGCTTGGCCCCCCACAGGCGGACGGAGAACATCGCGATGAAAACGGCAGTGAAGGCCAGGGGCCCGGCTGTGGAGGTTTGGGCGCCGGAGAGCATCACCAGCATCGGGATCAGGAACGCCACGAGGGTGGCGATGCCCTCCAGCCACCACAATGTGCCGTTGAGGTATTCGTGGTAATTGCGCCAGGACATCCAGCTCTTGGCCGCCCACAGCCGCTCGTAGGCAAGGATCTGCATGGCGCCCATGCCCCAGCGGCGGCGCTGGAGTAGGTACTGCTCCGCGGTCGCCGGGGCCAGGCCCAGAGCCAGGGTCTGGTGGTGGTAGACGGTCTTCCAACCTTTCCGGATCAGTTTCAGGGTGGTGTGCATGTCCTCGGTGATCGTCTCCGTTGCCACACCGCCCACCTCGCGCAAGGCCTTGACGCGCAGCAGCGACGTTGATCCGCACCAGAAGGGTCCGGCTCCGGCAGTGTTGCGGGAGGGCATCAGGACGTTGAAGAACATGCCCTGTTCACCGGTGATACCGTCATCATCGAAAGCACCGGCGTTGTAAAACGACTGCGGACCCTGCACCAGGGCAATCCCTTCGTCGTTGAACCAGCCCAAAGTCGCTGTCAGGAAGTTCGGCAGCGGCACGTGGTCGCAGTCCAGCACCGCAATGATGTCGATTCCGCCCGTGGCTGCTGCTTCCTCCGCGGCCATCAGCTCCAGCGCGTGGTTCATGTTGCCAGCCTTGGCGTGGTCGTGGACGGGGCGGCTGACATACCTGGCACCGTAGGATGCGCACATGCTTGCCACCCAGGAACGGTCGCCGTCATCAAGCACCCATGTCTGGTGCGCCGGTTCCAAGGCGCAGGCAGCGGCGATCGTGGGAGCCAGGACCTCAACGGGTTCGTTATAGGTGGGGATCAGCACGGCTACGCCCATGCCTTGGGGCGGGCTCGTGACCGGTGCCGGTGCCCGGCTGTCAATATTCCACAACGTGATGGCCTTCAGGATCAGCCCGCCCAGGGGCAGCGCCTCAAAGATCACCAGAATCCAAGCAATCGTGAGGTTCCCGCCGTCGGCCGGCAGCGTAAAGGCCAGACGCCAGCCAAGGTACAGCACCAGGGAGGCGATCGCGGCGATCCCGCCGATATGGGCCATGCGGCGCGACCGGGTTCCCTCCAACGCCGGCGAACCGACCTGCGCGGCCCAACCCGCTAACCCGGCCTTCGAGAATGCCTTCGCGTCCCGCAGAGGGACAGGGGCCAGAACCCCCTCTGTCAACGTCGGGTTATCCGCACCGTGGCGGTGTTCGTGGTTCACGGACTGTTCAGGCACGTCTTCCCCCCGAGCGGTGGCTGCACCACATTGCCGACTTCACTTTGTTGTCAATGCCTCATTACACCATAGTCAATTTCCGGTCGTCGCCCAGGTTCAAGGCTGGTACATTCAGAGGGCCTTGCGGCTGCGCGTTCGGTCCCAAAAGCTGTGTGCGCATTCGATCGGTCCGCGATGAAGATCGCCGGGCCACCTTAGTGAAGCCGCTTTCAACAACCGCGCTAACAGAAAGTCCGGAAACTGACATGGCCACGCACACCAAACGCCGATGGCGTTCACTACCGCGCCGTTTCGGCGTTCAGATGGTGGCGGCCAGTTTGCTGGTATCAGTGCCGCTCATGATCGTGCTGGCAGTGCTTCTGACGACGCAGTCATCGGCGAGCCTGACCGCTGCCGCCGAAGAGAAGGGAGTCGCCCTGGCCCGCGCGATCACGATGCGGCTAGAGGACTGGCTCTCCGAACGCCAAGGTGACCTGAAGGTCGTCGCCGGTACAGTCGGCGGTCAACTTGATAGCCCCGCAACTGCGGCCCGGCTTGCAGAAATGGACAAAGCCTACGGCAGCTACACGCTGATCGAAATTGCGGATGTCGCCGGCAAGGTCATGGCCACGAGCAGGGCCGGGGTCGAACTGGCCCCGGCCGGTCGGGGCTGGTTTCAGACGGCTGTCTCCGGCAAGCCGGTAGTGACCTCATTGGTCCGTCAGGGGAATCAGATCGAATGGATCATCGCCCAACCGGTGTTGGACGCCGAGGGACACGTGCAGGCCGTCGTTATCGCCAACCTCGACCCGATGGTGTTGCCCAAACTGCTCAACCCGGAGCTCGGCGCGGGCGACGAAGTCGTTGTCGCCGACTCGCAGCACCAGCTTGTCTATGACACCGGGTCGCTCGGAAAGGTGGCCGACGCGGCCGCGCTGCTCGCGGCCGGCGTGCTGAACACGACCGTGGACAACGCGGCGACCCGCCAGGCCCTGAGCACCGGTAACCCCGGCTCGACCAGGTTTACCGATTATCTGGGTAAGGACGTCATTGGCGGTTATGAAGTCGTGAGCGAACTGAACTGGGTCCTTATCGTGAAGGAAAAAGCCAGCGATGTGCTCGCACCCGTAGCCACCCAGGCCGAGCGCGCCATCATGCTGGTCATCATCGGCGCGGTCCTTGCAGCGGCCGTCTCAATCGGCCTGGCCTGGCGCACCATCCGATCGGTCAAACGGTTGAGCGCCGTCGCGCACCGGGTAGCACAGGGGGACCTGACCGCCCGCGCCGTTCCGGCAGGATCCGCGGAGCTCGTTGTGCTGGCCGATTCCTTCAACGCCATGCTGACCACCTGCCAGCAGCTCGTCGGCCAACTCGGGGCGGCCGGGGTCGAGGTGAATTCCGCCGCAACCGAATTGTCGGCATCCTCCGACGAACTGGCGGCAATCACCACCCAACAGAGTGTGGCGGTCACCGAGGCCACCGCAACGACCGAGGAGCTCGCGCGGTCCTCGGTGGCGATTGCGGACACTGTCGACGCGGTCGCCCGTCAGACCGCGGAGACCAGACAGAACCTGGAGCAGGCCGAGACCGACATCACCGTGTCGAGCGAGCGCACCCTTGCCCTCGCCGGGCGGGTCAGTGACATTGATGCCCTGCTGGTGCTGATCAACGACATTGCGGATCAGACCAATCTGCTTGCCCTCAACGCCGCGATCGAAGCGGCCCGCGCCGGGGAAAACGGCCGCGGTTTCGCGGTCGTGGCCGACGAAGTGCGCCGTCTGGCCGAACGTTCCAAGACGTCCGCGGGCGACATAGCCGCGATCGTGGCGGCCGTCCAGCGCGAAACCAACGCCACCGTGATGGCCATGGAAAAGGGCGCCAAACAGATGCAACACGGCCTGGTCCTGCTCGAGGCTGTCACGGATGCCAACGGTCAGGTCAGTCTGACCACCCAGCAGCAACGCAGCGCCACCGCCCAGGTCGTCGAGACCATGGAACAGCTCACCGACGCCAGCCGCCAGGTCTCGATTACGGCCCAGCAGATCGCCGCCTCCGCCGGCGATCTCGCCGATCTGGCCGGCAACCTAGAAACCACCGCAGGTGTCGGCAGCGGACCCCGATGACTGATATGCACGCCGTGCTCCTCCCGGTCGGGGCCGATCTGTACGCCGTGCCAATCGACCGGGTAAAGGAAGTAGTGGCGGCCCCGGGCCTGACCCGATTGGTCACCGCGCCGCCGGGCGTGCTCGGTCTGTTCAATCTGCGGGGACAAATCGTGCCCCTCCTCGACACGGCGGCGTTGCTGGGGCTTCCCGGCGCCGGGCCGGCCGCATTCGCACTCGTCCTGCAGGCCAGGGACGGCCTCGTCGGGCTGGCGGTCACAGCTTTCCCCCAACGTGCCCTTCTCGGCACGTCCATCGGCCCGTCCGAGCTGCCCGGCACCGCCGGAACCTATCGGGTAGAGCGCCGGGTGGCGGTGCTGCTTGACCCGGATGTGCTGTTGGCCGCCGATCGGCTCGGCCCCGCGCCCGGCGGCGGAATCATCGTCTCGAGCGGAGTGGGACGGTGAGCGGGCTCGGCCTTGAACAGGTGCGGGACCTGTTCGCCCAGGAAGCCGAGGTTCGCCTCGCCCACTTGGATCAGCTCTTGCTCCAGCTCGAGCAAACGGGCGGTGATGAGACCCTGATCCGTTCCGTCTTCCGGGAGCTGCACACCCTCAAGGGTTCCTCGGCCGTCGCCGGGCTCGAAGAGGTGAGCCAAGTCGCCCACGAGCTGGAGGAAATCGTCGACGGTTTGAGAGAGGGGCGTCAGCTCGTCACGCCCGAGATCATCGACACCCTGCTTGCCGGCGCCGATCGGCTGGGCCGCGTCATCACCGTGCCGGGGGCGGTCGCCAGTCTGCTGGGAAACCCCGTGGTCGCCGAGCCGCCGACCGGCGGCCAGCTAGCCGCGGTCGATCGATGCGCGGTGCCGCCGGCGCTGGAACCCGAGGAGGCGCAGCGGCCGCAGGCCGCCGGCGAGATCACCGGGTCCGGAGTCTCCGGCGGCGTCGTCATGGTGCCGATGGAACGGCTCGACGAGATGGTCCGGCTTATCGGAGAGTCGGCATCCGCCCATCTGCGGGTCGGCCGCATGCTCATGGAGAAGTACGGCGTCGACCCGACCCTCAACTCCGAATTCAACGATCTCTCGCGAACCTTGAACGAACTGCAGGACCGCGCAATGCGCACCCGGATGGTCCCCCTGGCCACCATCACCGACAAGCTCCAGCGCGCGGTGCGCGATCTCTCGCGTGCCCAAGGCAAGACGATCCACTGGGATGTGCGAGGGGCCGACACCGAGCTCGATCGCGGCGTCCTGGTGCAACTGTCTGACTCCCTGCTGCACCTCGTGCGCAACGCCGTCGACCACGGCATAGAGTCCGACGCCCTGCGGGTGGCATCACGGAAGCCGGCGGGGGGCATCATCAGGCTGCACGCGATGCAGCTCGGCTCCGAAGTCATCATAGCCGTCACCGACGACGGCGACGGGATCGATGCGGACCGGGTCAGGGAGCAAGCCGAAGGCCAGGGCATCGACACCGACGGGATGAGCGAAGAGGACATCCTCCACCTCATCTTTCACGCCGGACTGTCTACAACATCTTTTGTGACCGACGTGTCCGGCCGAGGAGTCGGACTCGACGTCGTGCGGGCCAGCGTCGAGGCAGCGCACGGCCGGATTGAGGTGCGCTCCAAACCAGGGATGGGCACCGAATTCAGGATCATTGTCCCGATCACCCTCGCGGTGCTGCGTTGCCTTCTCGTCGAGTCCGACGGCCAGCGCTTCGCGTTACCGTTCCATCGCGTGATCCTGTCCCAGCGCTACGACCCGGCGAGCCAGTCCAGCGCCGAAGGCCGGCCCGTCATATTCGTCGGCGACCAGCCCGTGCCGGTGTCGACGCTGGCCGGCACGCTCGGCCTGGAATCCGCCGAACCGTCCAACGGCCCGATCGTCGTTCTCGCCGACACCGCCCGCCGGCACGGATTCCAGGTTGACCGTCTCGTCGGCCAGCGCGACGTCGTCGTCAAAGGTCTGAACGGCCTTCTGGCACACCTTCCCGCGGTCGCGGGCGCGAGCGTCGAACCGGACGGCTCCGTGCTCATCGTGCTGGACCCGCCCGGACTCATCGAGCGAGCCAGACACTCCAGTCGCAGCCAGGACCCGCGACTGAAGGATGTCCAATCAGAGGCACCCCGCCAGCGGATCCTCGTCGTCGATGACGCCCTGACCATCCGCGAACTGCAGCGCAGCATCCTCGAACGGGGCGGCTTCGACGTGCGCGTCGCCGTTGACGGCACGGATGCGCTCTCGAAGCTCGCCGAGGAAGCCAGCGATCTGATCCTCACCGACATTGAAATGCCGAACATGGACGGCTTCGAGTTAACCGAAGCGGTCCGCGCGCATCCATCACTGGCGAACATCCCCGTGCTGATTCTCAGCTCCCGCTCGAGCGAGTCTGACCGTCAAAGGGGGCTCGATGCCGGCGCCGATGGTTTCATCCTCAAAAGCGGATTCGACGAAGGCAGTCTGCTCCTGGCCGTGAACCGGCTGATCGGAGCACGGGCATGACCGGCCCCACGCCCGCCAAGACGATCAGGGTCCTCATCGTGGAGGACGCGCCCACCACGGCGGTCCGCTCACCCGCGGCCTGCAACGTGACGGCGATATCGTCGTCATCGGCCAGGCCCCCACAGGGGCGGCCGCAATCGGGCTCGTGGCCCGTGAGTATCCCGACGCCATCATCCTCGGCCTGAGCACGAACGGCGGCAGCGGGCAGTATTTCATCGAACAGGTCATGGCGCACACGCCCACGCCCATTCTCGTGCTCTCGACCCGGATCGCGGACCGGCATTCCCCGTCGGCCGTCGCGGCCCTCGTCGCCGGCGCCCTCGACGCGCTGCCGGCTCCGGACAGCTGGAGCGCGGAGCTGGAATCCCAGCTCCGCCACACAGTTCGTCAGATCAGTAAGGTCCGGGCGATCCGGCATCCCCGCGGGGGCCTGGCCAGGATCTCGACCGCGGACCCAACGAAGCCGGGCAGCGGCCGGCAGGCGGTCGTTGCGTTGGCGGCGTCGACCGGTGGACCCAAGGCACTCGCGACGGTGCTGGCCGGGCTCGGCGGGCTGAATGCGCCGGTGCTCATCGTCCAGCACCTGAACCCGGATTTCACGGGCGGACTGTTGGATTGGATGGCCCGCGCATCGGCGTTGCCGGTCGAGATCGCCACCCATGACGGCGTCGCACAGCCAGGGCGTGTCTACCTTGCCCCCGGAGGATCGCACCTGCGTCTGGCCCCGAACCGCCGGCTTGAGCTCGGATCGACCCCGGTCACGACCCACCGGCCGTCCGCCGACGAACTCTTCCGTTCGGTGGCGGAGCACACCGGGTCGGCCGGCGTCGGGGTCATCATGACCGGCATGGGCGACGATGGTGCCAGGGGGTTGCTCGAGATCCACCGCCAGCGGGGCCAGACCTTGGGCCAGGATCAGGCCTCGTGCGCGGTTTTCGGGATGCCGCAAGCAGCCCAGCGCCTCGGGGCGCTAACGACTTTGTTGCCGCCGGAGCAGCTCGCGACCGCGATACTCCGGGCCGTATCGTTGGTGCGGGCATGAGCGCCCTCGACCCGTCGGAGGCGGTCATCGACCGAGTGGCCGAGCTCCTGAGAACCGAGGTCGGTCTCCGACCGGAATCCACCCTGCGTGCCCGACTCCGGCGCTGCATCCGGGACGAGGCCGCTGGCCTGAGACTGGACTCCGCCCACTATCTCCAAGCACTCTCGACCAGTCCCGGCCTGCGCCAGGGCCTCCTCAACCGGGTTACGGTGCAGGAGACGGGATTCTTCCGCCACCCCGAGCATTTCGAGGTGCTCGCTCGCGACATTCTCCCGACGCTGCAGCAGCCGATCAACATTTGGAGCGCCGGCTGCGCCAACGGGCAAGAGGCGTTCAGCCTCGCCATGCTGCTCGAGGAACAAGGGATCAGAGGGTCGGTGATCGCCACCGACGTGTCGACCTCTGCGCTGCGCCGGACGAGCGCCGCCCGCTAGACGGCCCGGGAAATCAGCGGACTCACGCCTGAACGGATCGCGCGCCACCTGATTCCCGTCGGCCTGTCCTGGGAAATTAACCAGTCGCTGCGGGACCGGGTCAGCACGGTGCACCACAACCTCATCGACCCGGTCCCCGGCCGGGTGCGCTCGTGCCAGCTGGTGTTCTGCCGCAACGTGCTCATCTATTTCTCGCCACAGCACGCCAAGGTATTCCTCGACCGTGTCGCGAACGCCATGCCTGCAGTGTGGCTGTTTCTCGGCGCGACCGAGACCAACTGGTCGGTCGGTGACCGCTTTGAGTCCGTGCGGATCGGCGCCACCTACGCCTACCGTCCGCTGGCGGTTCCCGCCGTGCCTGCGCCGGCGAACGCCGAGCGGGAGATGGCACGGCTTCCGAGTTCTGAACGGACCCCGGCCCGAAGCGCCGTGAACGCGTCGGCAGCCATCGCACGCCTGGCACAGGCCGGGCAGCAGGCATTCGCGGCAGGGGACGAGCGGGCCGCCGTCGTCATCTTCCGCAAGTGGGTTTACCTCGCACAGGACGATGCTCTCGCCCACCTGCATCTCGCCCTCGCCCTCGCTCTCGAGGCCGCGGGCGACCAGCTCTCGGCCCAACGTGCCTTCGGGGCGGCCCGACGCGCCCTGCTGGAGTCCGACGCCGCGGAGACGCGGTTCGCTATGGACGGCTACGACCCGGCCGAACTCCACAAACTTCTCGATGCCAAACAGCGGGAGCCGACTCGATGATGACCATGGTCTGTTTCCAGTCCGCCGGAGCGGCGTACTGGCTCCCAGTGGAGGCCACCCGGGCGGTGCGCACCTCCTCCGGCATCCGTTCCTTGCCAGGGACAGGGCCCGACATAGTCGGCATCCTGCCCGGCCAGCCACCGCTGACGGTCATCTCGGTGTTGGGCGGCGGCGGCACACACGTCCTCGTCGTCGAGGCCGGTGGCGCGGCCTTCGGACTGCTTGTCGATGCCGTCACGGGGCTTCGGCGCATCGCCGTCGCCGACATCCGCCCGGCCCCCACCGGTCGGGGCCGGTCGTTCATCTCAGGAACAATCGACTCGGATGGCGAGCTGATGCTCGTGGCCGACCCGGATGCCCTGGCGGCGCGACTGTGATGGGCGCGACCGCATCCGCGACTACCGCGACCGGGACCACCGTGCTGATCACCGACGATTCGCTAGTCATCCGCGCCGTCGTCCGCTCCCACCTCGAAGCGGAGGGTTACCACGTCATTGAAGCCGTCGACGGGGCGGCGGCGCTCGAACAGTGCCGGCACCTCCCTCCGGATGTCATACTGCTCGACATCGAAATGCCCGGACTCGACGGATACGAGGTGCTCGCCGAGCTCAAGGCCGACCCGAAGCTGATGGACCTGCCGGTCGTCTTCCTCACCACACTTACCAAAATGGAAGACATCCTGCGCGGGCTGCGTGGCGGCGCCCACGATTACCTCAAGAAACCGTTTGAACCGGCCGAACTCGTCGCACGCGTCGCCGCGGCCGCTCACGTCAAGAAACTGCAGGACCAACTTCGCAAACGCAACACCGAACTCGACCTGCTCAGCCGCACCGATGCCCTCACCGGCTTGCACAACCGGCGGCACCTCGAGGATGAGCTCGCCCACCACCGCGCCGAGGCCGTGCGCCACCACGACCCGCTGTGCGTGCTGTTGCTCGACATCGACCACTTCAAACTCGTCAATGACAGATACGGGCATCCCGCCGGCGACGTCGTGCTCGCCCGGTTCGCCGATCGTCTCAGCAGTGAATTGCGCGCAGGGGATGTGGCAGGCCGATGGGGCGGTGAGGAATTCCTCGTCGTCTTGCCCCGGACCGACCTCGATGCCGCGCTCGTCGTCGCGGATCGAATCCGCCGAGCCATCGCGGCGACGCCCATGGTGGCGGCCGGCGTGGAAATCGCTGTGACAGTCAGCGGAGGCTGTGCGTTAGGGCCCGGAGAATCCGCAGATGAACTCGTCGACGTCGCTGACGCGCGGCTGTACGCCGCCAAGGCTGCTGGCCGCAACCGGATTGTGGCCCTGACAGCGGCACCGGACCACGAAGCTATATATCCCAGCGAGCCTGCCTAACTCGCCATACCCCTTTGATGGACACCTCACTACACCTCACTACACCATGCCATCCGACATCGACAGCTGGCGCTCGGTTTGGCGGTCACGGGCCTCATGTACTGGCGACGGCCAGAGTTCTTCCGCGGCGAAACCCTGCGTCAGGACACGCCAGCCCCGGTGATCCCGGAATAAGACCGGGCACAACTGCCCCTACCCACCCAACACTCAGTTCGAATCCAACAAGGACCCCGCAATGACAGCCATCGAACCCCCAGCATCGACCGCGACGTCGTGATCGTCGGTGCCGACGCCTCCGGTCTGACGGCCCCCCACGAACTGCGGGCAGGCCTCAGTGAGGCCGTGCTTCCCTGTCGCCGCCGACACCGCCGCGGTCATGGAGTCCCTCACGCGAGACGTCCCGCAGCGAGCGGGAGGGCCGCAGGCCTGCTTCACGGGGTCAGGACCGCACGGCGCCGCCGGGATTCGTCAGGGGCGGGAATTCCTCTAGATGGAGGTTCCAGCCTGCCCAGTCTTCGGGGCGGGTGGTGGGCCGGCCGAGGACGTAGCCCTACGCGGCCGCCATGCCGAGCGCGGTGACAGCGGCATGGATGCCGTCGCTTAGCCGATGCCCACTTCCAGGGCCTCTTGTCCGATCCGGGCGGCCCGTCCGGACAGGCGGCGTTCCAGGTACCGAGCGAATTGGGAGATCAGGACGTTGGTGACCACGTACACCGCGGCGATGATCAAATACGTCTGGATCAGGTGGTTGGTGTAGGCCGTGAGATTGTTGGAGGTCTTCATCAGCTCCGGATAACTGACGGCGTAGCCCAGGGTGGTGTCTTTGAGCAGGACCACCAGTTGGGCCACCATGGAGGGCACCACGATCCTGATCGCCTGCGGAAGCACGACGCTGCGCATGAGTTGGCCCTGGGACAGGCCCAGGCTCAGCCCGGCCTCGCTCTGACCGGCGGGAAGGGCTTTGATGCCGGCCCGGAAGATTTCGGCCATCACCGCCGAACTGCACAGGGTGATGGGGATGACGAGCTTCCAGAAGATGTCGGGGTTGATCCCGTATTGAGGGAGTCCGCTGACGAAGATATAGACCACCAGCAGAAGCGGAACGGAGCGGAAGAACTCGATCCAGCCCGTGGCGAACCGCCGCAGCGGGGTGCGCACCGACAGCCGGCCGAGGGCGAGGACAAGTCCCAGCGGCAACGCAAAGATCGCGGACGCCGCCGCCGCGGTGACGGTGTTGCCCAGACCGGCAAGCAGGAAGAGCAGGTACGGCCCCTGGGTGAATTCAACCCAGCGATCGGCCGCGAGCTGACCCGCCTGCCCGAAGCGCAGGAGTACCACGGCCGCGAGGCCGGCGATACCGAGCAGGCTGAGCACGGTGAGGACCCGGATCCGACGGCGGGCCCTCGGGCCGGCGGCGTCGAAGAGACTGTCCTGAGTACTCATGGCTGGAACCGCTTCATCGTTGGACCCTCAGCCGTTCTTCCAGCCGCGCTCCCAGACCGCCGGCCAGCAGTGAAATGACCACATAGGCGACGGCGGCCAACAGATAGGTGGTCAGCCCAAGGGCCGCTTCGTTATTGATCTCCGAAACCTGCAGGGTGAGGTCCTTCACGCCGATGACACCGGCCAGCGAGGAGCTGAGCAGTATGCCAATGAACACGTTGACGACCGGCTGGATCACGCTGCGAAAGGCCTGGGGAAACAGCACAAAGCGGAGCACTCCGAAAAAGTCCAGGCCGATGGAGCGGGCGGCCTCAACCTGGCCCACCGACACCGCATTGACGCCGGTTCTAATGGCCTCGCACGTGAAGGCGCCGCCCAGCAGGATCATGGAGATGGCGGCGCAGGTGAACAGGTCGAACGTTATGCCGATGTCCGGGAGGCCGAAAGTCACCACCACCAACAGGCTGATCAGCGGGAGGTTGACGAAAAGTTCCACATACAGCCGCCCTACAGCGCGCAACGGCACTATGGGGCTGACCCGGCAGGCGGCGATCGCCGTCCCGATCACCAGCGACCCGAAAAAGGCGACGGCGGTCAGCCGCACCGTCATCCATAGCCCGGCCAGTAGCTCGTCGAGGTAGGTGGTGAGAAGCTGGTCCATAGGCCCGGCCTCAGGCTCCGATGGCAGGCGGCTTCGGCGGGTCGGTCTTGAGCACCTGGCCCACGGTGGCTTTCCACAGTGCATCCCAGGCGCCGTCGGATTCAACGATCTTCAGCCATGCATTGACGAAGGCCAGCGCGTCCGTGCCCTTGTGGAGCCCGATTCCGTATTTGTCGCTGTTGCCAAACGTTTCGCCGACGATCTTCACGTCCTTGTTCTTGGCCGCATTGGACAACAGGATGGATTGATCAATCACGTAGGCCTCCACCCGGCCCTGCTGGACTGCGGCGAGGCACTTGGGGTTGTCATCGAAGGTCTGGACGTTCGCTTCCGGGGCCACCTCCTTCAGTAGGGTGACACCGGTGGACGCGCTCTGCGTTGCCACCGTCTTGCCGGCGAGATCCGCCACGGACTTGATGGAGGTGTTGTCCGCCTTCACCAGAATGGCCGATTTGGACTCATAGTAGGGGCCGCCGAAATCCACCTTTTCGGCGCGCTTCGCGGTGATGGAGTAGGTGGCAAAAATGACATCCACCGAGTTGTTCTGCAGCAGTGTCTCACGCGTGTCAACGGTGACCTGCGAAAGGTTCTCCTTGGGCTCGCCGATAATGTACTTGGCGAGGAGCTGTGACAGGCCGGCATCGAACCCTGACACCTTGCCGGTGCCAGGATCCCGCAGTGAAAAGAGCGTGGAGGTGTCCGTGCCGCCACGCACCAACTGGCCCTTGGCCTTGATCGCCTTGGCCCAGGCACTGGCCTGCACTATTGAGTCCTGGGCCACGGCGCCCTTGGCCAACACAGCGTCAAAGGCGGCCAGATCGGTGACCGAACCGCCTGCCGCCCCGCCGGCGCTGGCAGAGCCGGATGGGACCGGCAGCGTCGGCGAGCCGCCACAGCCCGCGAGGGCACCGGCCCCCACGGCTCCAAGGCCCAGCGCAAGCGCTCCCCGCCGGCTCAACAGCCGTGACGAAAACCTCTCAAGTTCTGACATAAGTTGGTCCTCTCATGGCCGGCGACACCCAACCGATCGCCGTCGTCGATTCCAACCTATGACTGAATCCCCATCGAATCGGCGAACGCCACAAAAAACAGACCCGGATCGTAACAATAAGCTGGCTGAGCATCGTTCCCGGTTGAGACAGGGCGTTAAACAGGACCAGCCCGGCCGCTCGGGGGTAGACGGTCTTCTCCACCTTCCGCTGCATCAGCGGGGGATACACCTAGAAGGCGTATGTGCCCGGGGTGGATGATGCATCGACCTCGTCAAGCACGAAGGCGGTGTCAGCTTCGAGTCCCACCTCGGGCACAGCATTCCCCCTCGTCAGAGTTTTTGATTTAAAGTGTGGACGCTGCGTCCACATGCATCCCTCTCACGGGGTGCCGGAAGGGTATGCGGGTCCGGGGATGTTCGGTTGTGCGCGGGAGCGGGGGGTCAGCTCGTCTGGGCCGGGGACCTCCTGGGAGTCTCGTGCCCGGGCTTTGGGGCCGCCTTGGTGGTGGGTCCTGCTGTAGGTTTTAGCACTGTTACCTATTGATACGGTAGGGTGCCGAGTTCAAGGCTGAGGCCATTGAGTTGGGTGATTTCATCCGGCCGATCGGTTGTTCAGGTGGCCAAGGACATTGGGGTCAATGAGGGCACCCTGGGGAACTGGGTGCGTGTCTGGAAAGAGGATCACCCGGAGGCCGGGGCCGACGATCCGGGCCCTGTTGAATGGGCCAAGTACAAGGCCCTGCAGGCCGAGAACGTCGAGCTGAAACGGGAAATCGAGTTCTTGGGAAAAGTCAGCGCCTTCTTCGCCGCGAAGCAACTATAGACGAGTACTCTGCGTTTATCAGGCAGGAGAAGGCGTGCTACCCGATCGAGTGGATGTGACGGAAACTCGGGGTTTCCAGGGCCTCGTACATCCGGTCCGTTCCAGAAATGGTGTGCCGCGCATGGTCTCACCCAGTCCATGGGCGAGGTCAGGACATGCTGGGATAACGCCGTCGCGGAGTGCTTCTTCTCGCATATGAAAACGGATCTGTACTACCAAAACCAGTTCGAGAACCATATTGCCCCCGGACCGCCGTGATGGAATATATCGAGTCCTGGTACAACCGGCGCAGGCCCCATGCCTACAACAAAGGGCTGCCCCCGGCGGCAGCGCTAACCGAATACCAAAATATGTCCCAACCGGCTGCAGCGTAAGAAGAATAATCAATCAAGCTGTCTCAAAAACTTGACGAGCGCAGGTAGATGCTTTGTTGAATGCCGGGCGTTAGTGGTGTGTGTGGCCCTCGGCTTTGCTGAGTTGTATTTCCGTGGTGAGGTCAAGGGAGCGGCAGAAGCTGAGATACAGGACCGCGGCCACCGGGAGTCCGACGAACACTGAATAGTCAACGGCGCCTGCGGCCGCGGCGATGAACCCCGTAAATGGTGCGGTGACCATGAAGGGGACCATGGCAACGAGGGCGATGATGTAGGCGCCGATGCCGCGCCAGCCCCAGCGGCCGTAGATGCCGTTTGGTTTGAAGATTTCAGCGACGACGTATCGCCCCTTCCGCACGAAGAAGTAGTCCACCAGGTTTATGGCGGTCCAGGGAGTGAAAAGGTACGCCAGAAAGATCAGGACGTTGCTGAAGAAGATGTTGAAGTTATCAATGCCGACGAACTGGCTGATGACGAAGACGATGCCGGCCAGGACGAGGATGGAAACCACTCGGATGAATCGTGTCGGCCGAATCCTTGTAAATGAGTCCACGATTGAGATCAGGGCCAAGCTTCCGCCGTACTGGTTTATGACCATGATGGAGAGGACACCAAGGAACAGCACGGAGAGGCCGATGACACCGAATCCGGGAAAGAGCCTGTCCCCTAAGCTGATGAACGCTTCAATCGGGTCAGATCCGGGAGAGGCTGCTGCCACGACGGCGCCCAGGACAAACACCCAGACGGAGGAGATGACGCTGGGTGCGTAGGTCCACCAGAAGGTCTTCCTGACACCCACGGTTGCGGGAAGGTAGCGGGAATAGTCCGAGACGTAGGGGGCCCAGCCAAGCTGGAATCCGGCGACGATGACAAACACCGTCATGAACGGGGCCAGTTCGAACGGGCCAGGCGTCATGGCATCCACCGGCAGCGCGTTGGATCCGAGAGCTATGCCCGTGAAGAGCGCTGAAGAACCACAATCACATGTACGGAACAGGCGACGACGGCGGCTGGCCGGGGTTCTGGATCTTCGGCGCTTCCCTCGTGGCCATGGTCGCCGCCTGGTTCCTGGCAAGGCCCCTCTTCCTGCGCCCCATCGCTTCGATGACAGGATCTGTCACGCGGTAGACAAGGAAGATGCCGACTTCATGTCTCAGGACCCAGTTCTCCCGTGTGGCAGCTGCAGGGCGTCTGACCAGCCGACGCCGGGCCGTGACCGGATAGCGCCGACCGGCGGTCAATTCAAAGTCCCTCCTTCACTCCGTTGAGTTATACCCCCAGGGGGTATAACATGGGAACAGCCTTCGCCGCAGTTGATCCCGACGCTCTCCGTCGGTGGTGCCTGCCGCGGCCGGCGCCACCTTGGCCACTTCTCCGGAAACCCATTCTGGCCGTACCCGACCAGCCAGAGGATAAGGACCATGAACGAGCACCAGGAACCCGGTGACCACGGGATGCACCCCGGCCATGCCGGTCAGGATGCGCACGTGCATGACCACGTCGCGACCGCGCCTGCAACCCCCTCCGGCCACGAAGGGCACGACATGTCCGGCCACGGGGGACACGACGTGTCCGGCCACGAAGGGCACGGTGACCACGTCGGACAGTTCCGGCGGCTGTTCTGGATCATGCTGATCCTGGCGGTCCCGGTGGTGGGATTCTCCGGAATGTTCTCGTTGATCCTCGGCTACCACCTCCCGGGCGCTGCCTGGGTCCCTTCGATCTCCCCGCTCCTCGGCACCGTCATGTACGTGTGGGGCGGCAAGCCGTTCCTCACCGGCGCCGTGGATGAGCTGCGCTCCCGCAAGCCCGGCATGATGCTGCTGATCACCCTCGCGATCACGGTCGCATTCCTCGCCTCCTGGGGTGCGAGCATCGGGCTCCTGGACCACGAACTCGACTTCTGGTGGGAGCTCGCGCTCCTGATCGTGATCATGCTGCTTGGCCATTGGATCGAGATGCGCTCCCTCGCCCAGACCACTTCCGCGCTGGACTCCCTCGCAGCGCTCCTGCCGGACCAAGCCGATCGCGTGGACGGCGATACGACCGTGCCGGTGCCGCCATCGGAACTTCAGGTCGGCGACCTGGTCGTCGTCAGGCCCGGCGGCCGCGTTCCCGCCGACGGCAGAATCGTCGGCGGTTCGGCGAGCATGGACGAGTCGATGATCACCGGCGAGTCCCGCACCGTGCGCCGAGGTGAGGGCGACCACGTTGTCGCCGGAACCGTCGCCACCGACTCCGGCCTGAGGATCGAGATCACCGCCGTCGGTGAGGACACCGCTCTGGCAGGGATTCAGCGTCTGGTCACCGACGCGCAGAACTCCAGCTCCCGCGCCCAACGCGTCGCCGACACCGCGGCCGGTTGGCTGTTCTGGTTCGCACTCGGTGCAGGCGTCATCACCGCGATCGTGTGGGCCCTCATCGGCCTGCCCGACGACGGTGTCGTGCGGACGATCACCGTGCTGGTGATCGCCTGCCCCCACGCGCTCGGCCTGGCGATTCCGCTCGTGGTCTCCATCGCCACCGAACGCGCCGCCCGTGGCGGTGTGCTGATTAAGGACCGGCTCGCGCTGGAGAGCATGCGCACCGTGAACACGGTCCTGTTCGACAAGACCGGCACCCTCACCAAGGGCGAGCCCACTATCACCGCCGTTGAAGCCAGCGGAGACCACAGCGAGGACCGGATCCTGGCACTGGCCGCGGCCGCCGAGGCCGACTCCGAGCACCCTCTGGCCCAGGCGATCGTGAATGCGGCAAGGGGCCGCGGTCTTGCCGTCCCGGAGGCGTCCGGATTCGCGTCGTCTCCGGCGGTGGGCGTCTCCGCGATGGTGGACGGCACCCGCATCCAGGTCGGCGGACCCAATCTGCTGGAGCAGGAGAACGCCGGCGAGCTGGGTATCGCCGGTTCCTGGCGCGGGGAGGGTGCGATCATCCTGCACGTCCTGGCCGACGGTGCGGTGATCGGTGCACTGAAACTGGCAGACGAGATCCGCGACGAGTCCCGCCAGGCCGTGCAGGCGCTGCACGCACTGAACGTGCAGGTCGTCATGATCACCGGCGACGCCGAGGCTGTCGCGCAATCCGTCGCCGCCGAGCTGGGCATCGACCGCGTCTTCGCAGGGGTCCGGCCCGAAGACAAGTCAGAAAAGGTCAGAGAACTCCAACACGAGGGCCGGAAGGTCGCGATGGTCGGCGACGGCGTCAACGACGCCCCCGCCCTCGCCCAGGCCGATGTCGGCATCGCGATCGGCGCCGGCACGGATGTCGCCATCGCCTCCGCCGGCGTCATCCTCGCGAGCGACGACCCCCGCTCGGTGCTGTCCGTGATCGAGCTGTCCCGCGCCTCCTACCGCAAGATGAAACAGAACCTCTGGTGGGCGGCCGGATACAACCTCATCTCCGTCCCTCTTGCCGCGGGCGTCCTTGCCCCGGCCGGCTTCGTCCTGCCGATGTCGGTCGGTGCGATCCTGATGTCGCTGTCCACGATCGTCGTCGCCCTCAACGCCCAACTCCTGCGCCGGCTCGACCTGCGGCCAGAAACAAGCGCGAATGCGGCACGGAATCACTGACTCCTTGACCGTCGAACGCCCGGGACAAGCTCAGATGGAGCGGATGGCCGCGGCGAGGCGCTTGACGCCCTCCTCCAATTGTCCTGCCGGTGCGTAGGAGAAGGCGATGCGGAGCTGGTTCTGTCCGCCGCCGTCGGCGTAAAACGCGCTTCCGGGAACGAAGACCACACCGGCGTCAATCGCCGCGGCGAGCACCCTGCCAGTGTCCGTACCCTCGGGCAGCGTGACCCAGGTGAAAAAGCCGCCGGTCGGCGTGGTCCACTGCGTTCCCCCCGGCATGTGCGCGGCAAGCGCGTTCAGCGTTGCCTGGCAGCGTTCGGCGTAGACGGCTGCATATGCGGCGATCTGGCCGCGCCAGTCGAAGCTGTTGATGTACTGCTCCACCACCAGCTGGCTCAGTACCGAGGGGCAGATTGTGGTGGCCTCGGCGGCGATCTGCAGCCGGCCGCGGACGTCCTCCGGCGCAACAATCCAGCCGACGCGCAGCCCGGGTGCGAAAATCTTGGAAAAAGACCCCAGATAGAACACGTTCTCCGGGTCCAGGGTATGCATCGCTGGCCTGAGCGTACCGTCGAAGCTAAGCAGACCGTACGGGTTGTCTTCCACAATCAGCACGCCCTCGGCACGGCAGATGTCCACCACACGCTGGCGGCGTTCGACGGACAGGCTGATGCCGGAGGGGTTGTTGAAGTTGGGGGTGGTGTAGAAGAACTTGATCGTCTTGCCGGCGGCCTTGAGCCGTGAAATCACATCCTGCAGTCCGTCCGGATCCACGCCTTCAGCGTCCATGGTCACGTGCGCCACCTCTGCCTGGAAGCCCTCGAAGACGCCCAGCGCGCCCACGTAGGTGGGGCCTTCGGCGATCACTACGTCGCCGGGATCGCAGAAGAGTTTGGTCACGAGCTCGAGCGCCATCTGTGAGCCGGCAGTGATCTGGATATTCTGCGAGGCCGAGCTGATGCCTTCCAGCTCCATCACCTGGCAGATCAGTGCCTGGAGTTCCTCGGTCCCGGCACCGGAGCCGTATTGCAGGGCTTCCAGCCCACGGCGTTCGACGACGTCACCCACCATGGCGGCGATCTCACCGATCGGGAGCACCGGCAGGTAGGGGTTGCCGCCAGCGAGGGAGATCATGCCCGGGCGCATGGAGATGTCAAAGACGGCGCGGACCGGCGACGGCTGGAAGCCGGCGGCGCGCCTGGCCATCCGGTGCGTGTGCGAGGGTGCGGCTGAAATGGTCATGTGGTCCTTGCTTTCTGGTGATCCTGGACGGGTTGTTACCGGTCCGCTAGCAGTTTGGACCGCTTGTTCCGGATGAATTCTTCGGCGTCGATGCCGAATTCCCGGGCGGCAAACCGGTGAAGCGTCTCGATCATTCTTTCCGGGGTTGATTTGTGGATCCTGTTCAGTGACTGGATGGCGAGCCCGTCGATGACGGCCGTCAGCAGCGTGGCAAGCTCGTCCACTTCGGCGGCGGGCCGCAGCAGTTTCTCGTCCACGGCCTCCTGCAGAGCGCGGACGAACAGGCCCCGCCAGGATCCGAGCATCGCCGCGACGCTTTCCTGGATGTCTGGATTCTTGTGCGCGGCGGCATAGATCTCCAGCCAGAATCCCCAGGCTTCCTCGAACGGCGTCTCCCCTTCGACGGCAAACGTGAGCAGATCGTGGAGGCGCTCCAATGCATTCCCGCCCCGCTCGTAGATTCGCTCCCATTCCTTGGTTGATTCCTCAGTGCGGTACTCCACGGCGGCACTGATCAGCCGCTCCCGGTGACGGAAGTAGTGCTGGATCATTCCCACGCTGAAACCTGACAACTCGGAGAGCTCAGCGAAAGAGCAGCCCTCCACACCATGGCGCGCGATGACCTGCGAGGCGTAGTGCAGAATGCTTTGCCTGCGTACGGCCATTGCCTCCGCGGTTACACTGCGCGTACGTTTTGCTGCTGCCATTTCAGTCATGCCTACCTTCCCTACAAAGCTGTTCCCGAGGCTGCCCACAGAGTACGGGGCGGTTCGTGTCATCTACAGATGATGTTGCCACTTTGTCTTGACAGGTGATGTTGCTCATCTCACAATAAGTTACACATATTATTAAATCAACACCTGAACTGGAGATGCATCGTGAAGCACAACGGCGTGAGAAGGTCCCTCCTGGCTGCGGCCATGGTGTCCCTGGTGGCAGCAACGGCTGCCTGCACGAATGCGGAAGGAGCCTCGGCCACCGGGGCCGGCACGGCTGCCGGCGGCCAGAGCGGCCAGGAACTGGCCCAGTCCGTCCAAGTGGACCCGAAAGTCCAGGCCCTTGTGCCGGATGCCATCAAGAGCAAAGGCACCCTGAGCCTGGTTACCGATCCCACTTATGCGCCCATCGACTTCACCGATGACCAGGGCAAGATCATCGGCCTTGAGCCGGACATGGCGCTGGCCGTGGCCAAGAAGATGGGCGTCGGTATCTCGATCGACAAGGCCGACTTCAACGGGATCCTGGCCGGTATCCAGGCCAAGCGCTACGACGCGTCCTGGGCCGCGTTCTCCATCACCGCCGAACGCGAGCAGGTGGTGAACATGGTCAGTTACATGCAGGCCGGGACCTCCGTGCTGGTCAAAAAGGGCAACCCGGCCGGGGTCAACGCTGTCCTGGATCTGTGCGGCAAGACAGTGGCGGTCCAGACCGGCACAACGCAGGCACTCGCCGTACTGCCCTCCTTTGAAGAGCAGTGCACGGCCGCCGGCAAGGAAAAGCCCACGGGCCTGATTCTGCCGCAGCAGGACAACGTCAACCAGGCAGTGGCCTCAGGCCGCGCCCAGGCGCTCCTGGCGGACAACGCGCTTGTGGCCTACTACGCCAAGCTGCAGCCGGACGCCTTCACGCCGATCGACGCCATCCTGGTGGATCCCTCGCCCTACGGAGTGGTTTCAGCCAAGGACGACAGCGGCCTGGCCAAAGCGTTCCATGCAGCCATCCAGTCACTGATCGACGACGGCACGTACGCGAAGGTCATGGAATCATGGGGCCTCAAGTCCGGTGAGCTCAGCAAGGCCGAGCTGAACCCGGTGGTGGGTTCATGACGGCCGGCCAACGAATGGGGGCCACTGGCACGTCATCCAAGGTCAGCACGTCCAGAGGTGCGGAGGCGCCCGAGTTGCCGCAGGACTTCCTCTCCCTGTCCACCCGACCTGTGCTGAAACGCAAAAAGCCCGGCCAGTGGGTGGCCATGATGATGGTCGGTGTGATGGTCCTGATGGGGGTCTACGTGGTCTGCACCAATCCCGGTTTCGGTTGGGGCACGGTGGGCAGGTACCTGTTCGATATCCGCATCATGTCCGGTCTGCTGACCACCATCGAGCTGACCGTCATCGCAATGATCATCGGCTTCAGCGTGGGTCTGCTGGTAGCCGTCATGCGGATGTCGGACAACACCCTGCTCCGGGGCGTTGCAGGGGCCTACATCTGGTTCTTCCGCGGCACCCCGTTGCTGGTCCAGATGCTGTTCTGGGGCTTCGCGGCGGTGCTGTTTCCCACCATCGGAGTCGGCATCCCAGGCGGGCCCATGATGGTGGAGTGGAACACCAACGATGTGCTCCCGCTCTTCGTCGCCGGCATCCTGGGCCTGGGCCTCAATGAAGGCGCCTACATGGCGGAAATCGTCCGCGCCGGCCTGCTGGGCGTCCCGGCCGGCCAGACCGAAGCCTCGCACGCCATGGGGTTCTCCAAGCTCGAGACCCTGCGCTACGTTGTCATCCCGCAGGCCATGAAGATCATCCTGCCGCCGGTGGGCAACGAGACCATCTCGATGCTGAAGACCACCTCTCTGGTGATCGTGATCGGCGTCGGGGATCTGCTCTACAACACGCAACAGATCTACGCTAAGAACCTCCAGCAGATTCCGCTGCTGATTGTGGCGAGCATCTGGTACATCCTGCTCACCACGATCCTGTCCTTCGTGCAGGCACGCATTGAAAAACGGTATTCCAGGGGCAACGCCCTCGTAGCGGGAAGGGCCTGAACGCCATGTCTGAAGTCAGATTCCTGAATGTCCACAAGAGCTTCGGCGGGACAGCGGTGCTCAAGGGCATCAATTTCACTGTGGAAACCGGCCAGGTGGCCTGCCTGATCGGTCCCTCAGGTTCCGGAAAATCCACGCTCCTGCGCTGCGTCAACCACCTGGAGACCACCAGCTCCGGCACCATCCTGGTCGGCGGCCGGATGGTGGGCTACGAAGTCCACGGCGACCGCCTGATCGAGGCGCACCAGAAGGACATCAACCGGCGGCGCTCGCGGATCGGCATGGTGTTCCAGTCCTTCAACCTGTTCGGTCATATGACGGCACTGGAAAACGTGATGATGGGCCCGGCCAAACTGCTGAAGGAACCCAAGGCGCAGGCCGAACACGAGGCCAGGGAACTGCTGGCCAAGGTGGGCCTCGCGGACCGCACCGGGCACTACCCGGCACAGCTCTCCGGCGGCCAGCAGCAGCGCGTGGCGATTGCCCGGGCGTTGTCCATGAAGCCGGACCTCATGCTCTTCGATGAGCCCACCTCAGCCCTGGACCCCGAACTTGTGGGCGAAGTGCTGGACGTCATGAAGGCACTCGCCCGCGACGGCATGACCATGATCGTGGTGACCCACGAGATGGGATTTGCCCGCGAAGTTGCCGACGTCGTGGCCTTCATGGACGGCGGCGTGATCATCGAGGCCGGCGACCCCAATGACATCATTTCCCGGCCCCAGCACGAACGCACCCAAGCGTTCCTGTCCAAGGTTCTCTAGCACCCGGTCCTCCAGAGGACACTGAAAAGGATTCCCCATGACCAGCGACATCCCAACGCGCAACGTTGGCCTCGCCGTAATGACCACCCTGCGGAGCTACGGGATCAACACGATCTTCGGTATCCCCGGCACGCACAACCTCGAGTTCTACCGGCATCTGGAACCGCTCGGCATCCACCCCGTGACCACCCGCCACGAGCAGGGTGCCGGGTACGGCGCGGACGGCTGGAGCCAGATGACGGGGCTTCCCGGCGTCGTTATCACCACCTCAGGCCCCGGTCTGCTCAACGCGCTGTCCGCCGCGGCGACCTCCTATTGCGAATCGCGGCCATTGATCATCCTCTCGCCGGGCGCGCCCCGCGGCAGCGAATTTTCGGACATCGGCTCGCTGCACGAGACCAAGGATCCCACCGGTGCCGTGCGCGCGCTGATCGGCCGCAGCACCCGGGTGTCTAGCGGGCAGGAGGCTGTGGAGCTGATCCACGAGGCCTTCGCCTTCTTTGCCCACGGACGGCCGCGCCCGGTACACATCGAGATCCCGCTGGACCTGCTGGAATCCGCCAGCGATGTGGATCCCGCAGACTGCGCTGCCCGCCCCCTCGGTCCGCCCAAGCCCGCGGACGACGGCGCCGTGGCGGCCGCTGCTGACATCCTGCGCCGCGCGTCCAACCCGGTGATTCTGGCCGGTGGCGGCTCGCTGGGGACCGGTGGTTCGTCCGGCGCCAGCGCCCTGCTCGAACTCGCCGAACTGCTGCAGGCCCCGGTGATCACCACGATCAACGGCAAGGGCGCCATTCCGGAAGCCCACCCCTTGTCCCTCGGCTCCGAAATCCGTCTCGCGGGGGCCCAGGACCTGTGCAATGCCTCAGATGCCTTGCTCGTGATCGGTTCCAAGGTGGGTGAGTCAGAGCTGTGGGGCGGAAAGATCGTACCGAAGGGCAGCTGCATCCGCATCGATATCGATCCCGCGCAGCTGGAGACCAACCTCGCCCCGGCGATCGGGCTCTGCGGCAATGCGGCCGCCGTCGTGCCGCAACTGCTGGAGGCGCTCGACGGGCATCGGGCCGCACCGGCGCCGGTCCTGGCGGCGCTCCGGCACGACCTTCAGGCCGAGGCGCGGTCCCTGGCACCGGTACTGGCGCAGATCAACGAAATTCTCGCTGCGGCGCTGCCCGCGGACACGGTGATCGGCGGCGACTCGTCCCAGATCACTTACCTTGGCACCACGTCTTTCTTCCCCATGCAGCAGCCCCGTCAGCTGCTCTACACCCCGGCTTACGCCACCCTTGGCTTCGGGCTGCCTGCGTCCATCGGGGCCAAAGTGGCGGCACCGGAGCGACCGGTGGTGTGCCTGCTGGGGGACGGCGCCCTGATGTTCGCGGTCCAGGAGCTCATCACGGCCGTTGAGCAGGGCGTGGACCTGCCCATCATCTGCGTCAACAACGGCGGCTACGGGGAAATCCGGCAGAACATGGCCGATCGGGGTATTGAACCGGTGGGCGTCAACCTCGCCCAGCCCGACTGGGTGCGGCTGGCCGAAGCGTTCGGTCTCACCGCGTTCGAGGTCGGATCGCTGGACGAGCTCGCCGGGACCGTTACCAAAGCCATGGCCGTCAGCGGCCCCAGCCTGATCCACGTGAGCATCCAGCTAGCCCCCTGAGGATCCTTTATCCGGGGCAGCTCGGCACCGCCGCCCTGCATTCCCGCGCCTCCCCATATGGGAAAACTCCAACCCCCCGACGCTTGAAAGACCCCATGAAGCACACCTCCAGCAACCCGCGCATCGTCCACATCACATTCCACGATGCAGTCCACGATGCAGCAAGTCTGCAGGACGCACTTGACAACGCCGTCAGTCTCCTCGTCCGATCCGCTCTGAGGGAGGGAGGTCGGGGAATCCTGCTGACCCGCCATAGCCCCACCAGCTACAGTGCTGCACTGAGCAGGGACGTCCCCTACGGCCATACCCACGAAACCAGTCCGGATTGACGTGCCGCTGTGGTGCGGATCGGCTCACGCCCATGGGACCCATCTACTGGGCGTCCTCGGATCTGGCAGCCGAGGGGTAAGGCCTGTGGATGGTGCGGTCTACGTTGTTATGAAACAGCCGGACCATGCCAAATTCGAAGGGCCGCTTTCGTTCTCTTCAGTCGTTGCATCCGTGCAATCAGACCGCTAGAACTAAGGTGTGGTGGCGCCCAGCCAGGGTGTTCATTATCACGATTCCCTTCCGAGGGGGAATGATGTTAGGCCGCAGGTTCTTCCGCAACATCGCCATCATTCTGGCCGTCATCGGCTTAGCGATTGCCCCGACAGCGTCGCCGGCCGCCGTCGATCCGATGCCGCCGCTTCCCCAGCTGTCGTGGATCACTGCCGCCGAGCAATACAACATCCTGCATCTGTATTACCTCGGGCCCAAGGTCCGTCTTACGTTCGATGACTGTGCGACGCAGGCGAGGCTGACCGGCATCCTGGACTGGCTGAGGGCCAATGACATCCAGGCGACGTTTTTCTTCACCGGGCAGTGCATGCTGGCGCATCCTGGCTATGGGGAGCAGCTGATCAACGCCGGTCAACTTCTCGGAAACCACAGCTACGACCATGGCGACTATTCGCGCATGACTGCCGCTCAGATTGGGTACGAGGTTCGCCGCTACGGCAGCGTCGTTCCGACGACCAGTCCGAAGCTGTGCCGGCCACCGTACGGGGCAGGTGCCTTCAGCGTGGGGGTCTATGACGCCCTCGCGGCGGCGGGCTGCCGGCCAGCTTTCTGGACGGTAGACACCCGGGATTGGGACGGCTCGTCGGCCGCGACGATCATCCAACGGGTCAAGTATGGCGACGCCACAACCCCACGCGTTTACGCGGGTGGGGTCATACTTATGCACGGCACCGGTCTTCATACACTCGAGGCCTTGCCCGGCGTCCGTTCTGCGCTGATCTACCGCGGCTACGCTACGTTCCACATTCACTGATGAGTGTGCCTGCCGTCGCCGACGCCGGCCACCAGGGTCGCGGGGCGTCGCCTACTCGGCCAGATATGAGTCCACTGCTTGCTCCAGCAGGGGGCTGTAAAGGTCCCAGGATTCGGCCGGCGAGGCCACGACCAGAACACTGCTGCCCCGGGTTCCTGCTATGAGGCAAGCTATTTCACGATAGCGGTGCGCATCGATGCGTGTCACATAGCTGTCGGCCACGCACGAGCCGGTGCCTCCGCGGAAAGGCATACCAGCCCGGTTCGACAGCAGGGTCGCGGATGCCGCGTTCTCGCCCGTGAGGTGGTCGAGGCGGAACTGGGGCCAATTGGCCTGCGATTCTTCGCCCTGCTTCGGCGTGGCGTTCAGGTAGATCTGGAGGGCACCGTTCGCTGCGGTCATCTCTGCGGATACGCTGCCAGGGTCCCCATCCACGGGAGATGCATCGGGTGGGATGGGCAGCACTGCCGTTCCGGCTGGAAGTGCCATGAGTCTCCACCCGGCTGGGGCCGGTCCGGCTTGGAACCAGGCGAACGGTGTTGTTCCGGACGGAGAAGCCGCCCGGATCTGGTTCTGATCCCGGGAACTGCAGCCGCTCGTGACCATCACCGTCGCCCCCAGCAGTCCGAGGAACAGCCGTGCCCTGCGGCGGCCCGATCGAAGCGCCCCCTCGATGCTACTTGTTTCCGTCACCGTCGTCCGGGCCTCCGTTGTTGTCGCCGTCATGATCGTTTCCTCTAGGTGCCCGAGCGGGCGGAGCCGCCGGTGGCGGGGCTGGTGCGGGCGGCGCAACCGCCGGCGGGGCGGGTGCGGGCGGGACAACCGCCGGTGGCGGGGCCGGTGCGCGGGTCACTGGGTCCTTGGGCGATGGTGACGGAGTCCCTGCCGCGGGGACTGTTGTGACTGTAGATGGACCAGGTGCCGGCGTCGCTGGATGTCCAACGAAGCAGGCTCCTAGCAACAGGGTTGTGCCCAGCGCCGCGGCGGCATACACCCGGCGAGGCTTCTTCATTGTGCCCTCCTCAGGGAAGGCCCGGCATGGACAGTCGGGCTTGTACCTAAAAACGATCCCGGGGGCCTGCGGGTTCAACGTCGGCCTCGACTCTGGCTGCCAGCAGAGCCTCGGCACCCGGTCAGCGCGGCAGCTCCATCGGGCCGGCACCGCCCGGCGTGGCCAGGGTTTCTCGGACGCCGCCGCTGACGGGGCAAGATCGAACAGCGTGGGCGGGCGCGCCGGGGTCTCCGGGAGGGGGAATCTGACGGTCACCGCCAGATCCGGACCGACATGCGCAAGCTGCGTGCCAGAAATGCGGGTCTGCCACCCGCTCCAGGTGAACCGACAACCGGCCGGCGTCGTCCTATATCTAAGGAGGCAGAAATGTCCGATCAGGAGGCCGAGTTACTGCGTTCGCTGCACGAGACCTACGGCCCCGCGTTGCGGCGATTCGTTACGAGACTGACCGGTGACCGCATGCTGGCGGAGGACGTCGTGCAGGAGACCTTGATCCGCGCATGGCAACATCCGGCGGTTCTGCAGCGCACGGAGGCGGCGGTGCGGGCGTGGCTTTACACGGTTGCCCGCAATCTGGTTATCGATGACCGGCGCAGCGCCCGGCGGCGCCATGAAACCGGAGCGGAGCGGCCACCGGAGATTCCAGCGGCGGATAGGATCGACAGGATCTTGGATGCGTGGCTGGTATCGGATGCTTTGGCCGGATTGTCCGCCGAGCACAGAGCCGTAATCGTCCACTCGTACTATCAACGAGAGACAACGGCTGAAATCGCTCAAAGCCTTCAGTTGGCGGAGGGAACGGTGAAGTCCAGGTTGCACTATGCGCTGAGGGCTCTGCGGCTGGCTCTGCAGGAAGGAGGAGTGACTCCATGAGCCAGAATGGAATGGATGATTACCGCCGCTGGGATGCCGCATATGTGCTGGGATCCCTGCTTCCCCCTGAGCGTCATGAGTTCGAGGAGCACCTGTCCGGATGCGCCGGATGCAGGGACGCCGTGACCGAACTTGCCGGGCTGCCGTCACTGCTGGCCGCTCTTTCACCCGAGGAGGCACAAGCCCTCGGGCGGACTGACGGCGTCACGTCCCCGCCGGGGCTGCTCCCCGGGCTGGCGGAAAAGGTCCGGCGGCGGCGGCGGCGGACTCGTCTGGCCGTTGCCGGACTTGTGCTGGGCGCCGCAGCGGCGTCCGGGGCGGTGACCGTGGCGGTCACTGCCCCGCCGCCGGCCGTGCAGACGCAGGCGCCATCAGCAACGGCCCTGAACTTCACCCCCGTCGTTGCCAGCGCGCTGGCTGCGAAGGGATCCTTGACAGGGCAGCCGTGGGGAACGCGGATCGACTGGGAGTGCACGTACACGCTTTCCCCGACTGAGTACCCCTTACAGGCAGGACCCGGCGACCCCCGCACCCCGGAGGAGTACAGTCTGATGGTTGTTGACGCCCAAGGCGTCACGACACAAGTGGCGAGCTGGACGGCGACCCCCGGGACGGTTGCCACGCCGACGGCGACCACCACTATCCAGGCCGCAGACATCCATCGCGTCGAAATCCGTGCCGTTGGCAGCGGAAGGACACTTCTTAGCGCCCGGCCGTAACTTCGCCTACACGTGCGGGACGGATGAATGTTTGACGCCGGTGGACCCCGACGAGCTGACACCCGCGCAGGCGTCGCTATTTCTGACCGACCCGCCATGATCGTCGCCGATGGCCTGATGGCAGCTGTCGGACACGGCCGCACGCGGCCGGAATGTCTTACGAAACAAACACAGTCCCCCGATATGGCCTTGGAGGCTCGCAGCCGGGCCCGGAGCGACCTAAGGTGAGAACATGGCCCGAACTCAAGGCACTCCGCGGCCGTTCGGCGACGATCTGCGTGACCGGCGCGTCCTTGTCGTAGAGGACGACCCCACCGTCCGGGAAGTCGCCTGCGACTACCTCCGCTCCGCCGGCTTCATCGTCGACGAAGCCATCGACGGGATCAGCGCCCTGAAGGCCGCGGAGCGGACCCGGCCCGACCTGATCGTGCTGGATCGGATGCTTCCCGGGATCAGCGGAGCCGAAGTCTGTAGAAGAATCCGGGACGGCGCTTCGACGCCTATTATCATGCTCACCGCACTCGGTTCCACCGAGGAGCGCATCGAGGGCCTTGAAGCAGGCGCCGACGACTACCTGGCCAAGCCGTTTTCCCCCCGGGAACTCGTTCTACGCGTTCAATCGATCCTTCGGCGCAGCGTCACGGACATCACACCCGAAGCCCCCTTCGTCCTGGGCGGCTTCCGCGTGGATGCGTCCAACCGCAAGATCTTCAGGGACGGCCAGTTGCTCGGCCTCTCGGTGCGCGAATTCGATCTGCTCGCCTTCCTCCTGAAACACCCCGACCAGGTCTTCAGCCGGGCGCAGCTTCTGAAAGAAGTATGGCGGTGGAACTTCGGTGACCTTTCCACCGTCACCGTCCATGTCCGCCGGGTCCGCGAGAAGATCGAAGACGACCCAACGAAACCGCGGTTCCTGACCACCGAATGGGGCGTCGGATACCGGCTGAGCGTCCAAGGAAACGGTGAACCATGATTGCGCTCGACGACTTCCGAACCATCCTCCTCACCGCGGTGGCCGCGACGGCGGTCGTCGCCGCCATCGCATGTATCACCCTGCGTCTCGCGCGGCACAAATCGATGCTCTTGCAGTTGCTCATCGTCGTCGCGGCCACCGTTGCTTCGATTGCGGCGGCAACGGTCGCCATCGCTGCCGAGATGTATATCTCGAATCACGACCTCGTCGTGTTGTGCTGGGTGATCGGTGTCGGCGCCGTCGTCAGTCTGGGTGTCGCAGCGCTGATCGGCGTCGGCATCACCCGCACTAGCGCACGGCTGCGGTCCACGGCCCGGGCGATCGGGGAAGGGCAGATCGTCCTCCCGGAGGATCACGACGGACTGGAGTTCGCCGCATTGGCACGGGAACTGGCCGAAACTTCGCAACGGCTCGCCCGGTCCCGGCAGGAGGTCGCGACGCTGGACGAATCACGCCGCCGCCTCGTCGCATGGATCTCCCATGATCTGCGGACGCCGCTCGCAGCGCTGCGCGCGATGGCAGAATCCCTCGAGGACGGCGTCGCCGAAGAACCCGCCCGCTACCACCGGCAGATCCGCGTCCAGGCAGAGACCCTGGCGAGCATGGTCGACGACCTGTTCGAACTGTCGAAGATCCAGTCAGGGACGCTTTCGCTGAACATGGAGCCCGTATCACTGTTCGACCTGGTCAGTGACGCTGTCGCCGACCTCCACCCGGTTGCCGCATCGCGATCGATCACCCTCAAAGAGTCCCGCACTGGAAACCTCACCCTTTTCGGCGACGCACGGGAACTCTCCCGGGTAATCGACAACCTCCTCATGAACGCCATCCAGCATTCTCCCGCGAACAGCGAAATCCTCATCTCTGCCCGCGAGACCGGGAACGAACACGTCGCCCTGAGTGTGGTGGACGCCGGCGGCGGAATCCCGGAAGAAGACCTCGGGAAGATTTTCGACGCCGGCTGGCGGGGAACGCCATCTCGGACGCCCGCACTCGCATTCGAAATGTCCGCCGGGGCGGGCCTCGGGCTTGCCATTGTGGCCGGCATCGTCGAAGCCCACGCCGGCGGAGTCAGCGTCCGCAACGTCCCCGGCGGATGCCAATTCGACGTCACCCTCCCGCGGTTCGGAGCCAGTGCCGCATAGGCGGCAAGGCTGAAAGCAACACCATTCCCGTGATCCGCCAGATCTGGAGTCGTCCTGGATCCGACCCCGCGGAACCCCGGGGGAGGGACGCCGTCGGAACAGAGCAAGTCGCCAGCTGAGACAGTAGCTCGGTCTGTAACGGAATGGTGACGGTTTCGGTGTAACCCATCCGCGGCGTGGTTGCCGTCGAAGCACTCCTGAAAGACAAACACCGGCCCCGCCGGGGACTCATGGTCTCGGACCATGGCCGGCGGGGAATGGGACAAGCACGAATCACTCGGTTCAATCCAATCAATCGCTTCAAGGAGCACACCAAATGCGTACCTCGATCAAGACCTTTCTGGGGGCGGCAGCGGCCGGTTCCCTCATGTTCTCCCTGGCCGCCTGCAGCCCGGCCAGCAACACCTCCGCCGCCCCCGCTTCCTCGTCGTCCTCCGCGTCCGCAGAAACGGCCAAGCCGCTGGCCTCGATCCCGGCCCTGACCGGGACCAGCACCGCGGTCAAGCTCGACGCCTCCTTCGCCAAGGCCCTGGAGACCCTCAAGCTCACCCCGGGCGTCATCGGCACCGCCGCACTCACCGACGGCTCCCTCGTCTTCCCGATCACCGGCGGCAAGGTCGACTACTACGACCCGTCCAAGGACTACCGCCCCTACGTCCAGGGCCTGATCAGCCACGCCGGCTCCGGCTTCTCCCTCACCTCCGGGGACACCAAGGTCGACCTCACCAACTTCACCATCGACCCGGGCACCTCCAAGCTCTACGGTGACGTCGCCGTCAACGGCACGACCGCCGCGAAGCAGGCCTACATCTTCAACCTCGACGGCTCCACCCTCAAGCCCCTCGCGAAGGCCGGCGACACCGCGATCCTGGAAGGCACCCGCGTGCTGATCTCCGACACCGCCGCCGGCCTGCTGAACAAGACCTTCAAGACCGACGCCGTCAAGGCCGGCATGCTCGTCGGCATCGCCAAGATCACCGTCAACACCAAATAACACCCAGCGGCGAAAACCTGCCGCCGGCAGCGGCGCAGGACGGCTACAGGAGGAAGCCACGGACCTTGGGGGTCTGTGGCTTTCCTCTTGCGCGTACACGTCCCACCGCCATGGGCAGCGGGCGGGCTCGACTGCGTCAGCCCGGTTCGCCGCGCAGGGGGGCGGTGGCGAATTCCCGCATGCCCTCGTCGAAGCCCACGCCCGGCGCCCAGCCGAGTTCGGCCTTGATCAGCTCGGAGGACGCGGTGACATGCCGTACATCACCTAATCTGTACTCGCCGGTCACAACGGGCTCGGGGCCGGCGCTGAATTTGCTCAGCGCAGCGGCGACGTCGCCGATCGTGTGCACCTCGTCGGCGCCGACGTTGTAGGCGTGGAAGCCCGAGGCATCGTTTCCGGCCAGCCACTCGAGCGCGGCGATGTTTGCGGCGGCCACGTCCCGGACGTGGATGAAACTGCGCCGCTGGGCGCCGTCTTCGAACACCCTCGGGCCCTCGCCGCGGGCCAGGGCCGAACGGAACAGAGATGCGACGCCGGCGTAGGGCGTATCCCGCGGCATCCGCGGGCCATAGACATTGTGGTACCGCAAGGCGACCGCCGCGCCGCCGGTGCTGCGGGCCCAGGCAGCGGCGAGGTGTTCCTGGCTCAGTTTCGATGCCGCGTAGACGTTGCGCGGGTCAAGGGTGGCATCTTCTGTCACCATGGCCGGAGTGAGGACCATGCCGGTCGCCGGGTTGCGAGGGTCATAGATACCTGCGCGCAGATCGGCCTCGGTGCGGGGTCCGGGCCTGACCGGCAGGCCGGTCGCGGGGTCCGTGTAGGCGCCCTCGCCGTAAACCACCATCGAGGAAGCCAGGACCAGCCGGGGGATGCTGTGGCGTTCCATGGCGGCCAGCAGGACTGCGGTCGCGTAGTCGTTGTTGCGGATGTAGTCCGGCGCGTCCGCGAAACTGACGCCCAGTCCCACTTTTGCGCTTTGGTGGCAGACCGTGTCGATTCCCTCCAGTGCCCCGTCCACTATGTCCGGGTCGGTGACGTCGCCGGCGATCAGCTCCACTCGCGGGTCGAAGGCCGGCGGGCCGGGGTGGATGGACGGATCCAGCGAGTCCAGTACCCGCACGGCCCAGCCCTTGGCCAGGGCGGCGTCGACGATGTGGGAGCCGATAAACCCCGCGCCGCCCGTGACCAGGAGCCTCATCGGGCGGTTACCCCTTCACGGCTGACCGGGAGTGCCATGATCCTGTCCACCGCCCCCGGGTCCACCAGTGTGCGCGGGGCGTAGTTGTCGCCGATCGCGGCAATGGCCGCTTCGAGCACGGCGAGGATGTTGTGCTGGACACTTTTCAGTCGCGCAAAGACGGCGTCGGCCGTCACGGGATCCGAGCCGTCATGCCCGGTGTCCGAATCGGTGATGAAGGCCAGATTGGCGAAGCCCATGTTCAGCTCGGCTGCCAGCACGGGTTCGGGGTACTGGGTCATGCTGATGATGTCCGCGCCGCCAGTGACGTACCAGGCGGACTCGGCCTTCGTTGAAAAGCGCGGCCCGTTGATCACCACCACCGTTCCTTCCGGGGCCGAGGGCAGATTCTGTGCGGCAAGAGCGGCGTTGAGATGGGTACGCAGTGCCGGGCAAAAGGGTTCCGCGGCAGGCAGGTGCTGGACACCGGCCGGGAGGACGCCCTCCGCCGCAGTGCCGTCGTAGAAGGTATCGGCACGTCCCCAGGTGCGGTCGATCAGCTGGTCGGTGACGACGAAGGTCTCAGGCCCGAAGCCTTCCCGCAGCCCGCCGACTGCCGAGGACGAAATCACGCCCTCAACCCCGAGGCTTTTCAGTGCCCACATGTTGGCGCGGTAGTTGATCTTCTGGGGCGGAAGCGTGTGTCCGCCGCCATGGCGGGGGAGGAAGGCGACGGTCCGGCCCGCCACCTCCGCCAGCGTCACGGGGCCCGACGGCGGCCCGTAAGGGGTGTCGACGTCGACGGTCGCCTGAACGGTTGCTCCGGGGAGCCGGTACGTGCCGGAACCTCCGATGATTCCGATGCGCGCCTGCGTTTTGCCGGGGGTTGCTTGTTCCATAGGGCAATCCTGCCATCCGTGACCGGCCTCGGCTGACAGCGAGGACGTGTTCAGGCCCCTTCGACGGCGCCCTTCCGCACTTCGGCCTGGAGCGCACCCTCGGCGGCACGTCTGAGCTCGGCGCGGCGGCGCAGCCATCCCCCAGCAACCACGGCCAGGGCGGCGGTGAGCAGGGCGCCTTGGTTGATTGCCTCACTGTATGGTGCGACGGAAGGCACCATGTAGATGATATCCAAGGCAAGGATCACGGCCACGTACTCCCATCGCCGGCTCAGGACGATGAACGGCAGCAGCATCAGGGCATACCACGGGTAGTTCGGGCTGACGATCAACAGCGTCAGCCCGATCATGACCGTCTGCTGATCCCAGATGTTCCCGGCGCTGGTCCGCCGAAGCACTCCCAACGCAACGATACCCAGTGCAACAGCGCTGAGTACGGGGGGCCACGGACCGGCGGAGATGATCTGCGCAAGCCCGAACCGGATGCCACCGCTCTGGCTGTAGCCCTCTTCCTTGAGGTAACCGGGCAGGAAGCCCAGAACGCTGGCACCGGCTGCGGCCACATAGGGCACGTACAAGACCGCGAAGGTGCCAAGCGCGGCGGCTATGAAGCGGGCCGGGCGCCTGAACAGGAGGGCCGGGGCGGCGATGACGGGAATGAGTTTCGTCGCCACCGCGGCTCCGAACGCCGCTCCGGACCGGAACGGCTTGCCGGTGGCCAGCAGCATCCCGGCGGCGAGGATCAGGGCTCCGCCGAGAAGGTCCACGTGGGCGTTGTTCACGGCCTCAAGCTGCACGAACGGGCTCCAGCCCCACACCGCGGCCAGGTGGAGGGGCAGGCCTCGCCGGGTCAGCACACGGAGCAGCATCAGCGCGACGGCCGCACTGATCAGCAGGCCGCCGAGCTGGAAGGGAAAGTAACCGGCCGTGTCCGGGACGGTGGACCGCACCGCCAAGAAGTAGATTTCGGCCGTAGGCGGATAGATGGTGGGCACGTGCGGCCGGTTGATGGCCGTGCACAGGGGCGCCGCGGAGGGATAGCCGGAAGCGGGCACGGACTCTGTCTCGAACAGATCCTTGGGACAAACAGGCCTGGAGTCGTCTCCGGACGCGCCCGGGGCGAACAGCCAGTCAGGCCTGAGCCTGCTCACGGTCTCATCGATAGGCACGTACGAATAGGGGGATATGCCGGCTTTTTGGACGATTCCATCCCACGCGTACCGGGCGGAATCGTTGCTGGTCCGGGGCGGCGCGCTCATTGCAACCAGGCCGAGCAGCATCGTTCCTGCGATGATCACGGCGCCCACCCGGCGCCGCGGCACGTGCCGCAGGACGCGGACGGAAGCGATGAGAACGAGCCATGAGAGGCAGGTGCCGACAACGGGCGCGGATGCGAACGCGTTCCCGGGGACCACCATCCACCACAACACAGCCGCAGCGAAAACAAACAGTGCCGGAAGGACAACGAACAGCCTGAGCCTGCTGCCGGTTGTCTGGGGTGATGCTGTTGTACTGGGGGTCACTCTTTGATCCTGCCCCATTTCGAGTCCGGTCGATGCATGCAAACTCCGGTTATTCCGAGAACTGTAAGGTCTGGTGCGCCCCGTTGCGGCCGGAATGGTGGTGTGATCTATTTATGGAGAAGCTCACAAACGCCTTGGCCGCCAGGTTCGCCTCGCCGACGCGCAGTACCCGGCTGACGGTTGTCCTGGGACGCTGGCTTGGCCTGAGCTTCACCATCTGTTTCCTCACCGGGCTGTTCAGCCACGGGCTGCAGGAGCCGCCATCGTGGATGTTCTTTCCGACGAGTCCCGCCTGGATTTACCAACTGACGCAGGGAATTCACGTGACGTCAGGCATTGCCGCCATTCCGCTGCTCCTGGCGAAATTGTGGGCGGTCTATCCCGAGCTGTTGAAATGGCCGCCGGTCCGGTCCGTGGTTCACGGCTTGGAGCGGGGGTCCATTGCCTTGTTCATCGCCGCCTCGCTCCTGCAACTCACGACAGGCCTGATCAACACCTACAAGTGGTACCCGTGGCCATTCCCGTTCCGTGAAACGCATTTCTGGCTTGCATGGGTCATCTGGGGGTCGCTGCTGCTGCATATCGCCGTGAAGCTGCCGGCGGTCATCGAGCACTGGCGCGCTCGTCCCGGCAGCGGGCTTCAGGAGGCCTCCGACGCCGGTGCCTCCGACGCCGGGGAGGGGACGCCTGGGAAGACGGTCCCCGCGTTGTCCCCGGCTCCCGGGCGCTGGTCCCGGCGTGCGTTCCTGGCCGCTGTCGGCACAACCACGGGTGTTGTCGTGCTCACGACGGCCGGTCAGTCGCTGTCCTGGCTCGGCCCACTGAACTTTTTTGCGCCCCGGAACATGGGTACCGGACCCCAATCCGTCCCGGTCAACCGGACAGCGGCCGACGCGAAAGTCGCCGCCTTCGCCGAGTCGGGCGACTGGAAGCTGACAGTCATCCACCAGGGCACCATCCGCACATTCAGTCTCGCGGAGCTCCGGGCACTGCCGCAGTACGACCACGAGCTGCCCATCGCGTGCGTGGAAGGCTGGAGCCAGACCGCCCGCTGGCGGGGCGTACCGATCCGGGACCTGGTCGCCGCCGTCGGGGCGCCGTCGGCCTCTTCGCTCCGGGTAACCAGTCTCGAACCCGAGGGTAACTACCGGACAATGGCCATGCCCGCCGTTTACGTCCAGGATGAGCGCACCCTGGTGGCACTGGAACTCAACGGCGAGACCCTGGACCTGGACCACGGCTACCCGGCCCGGATCATCGCCCCAGGACGCCCCGGCGTCCTGCAAACCAAATGGCTGCAGACAGTGGAGGTCCTGTGAAACCGGAAAGGCCAGCCGAAAGCGCGGCTCCCGCGAGGGCGGGAAACAATACTGTGAAAATCATGCGGATAGTCCTCGGACTGGCGGGCGTGGCCCTGCTCGGGTATGGCCTCCTGGGCCTGCCCACCAAGCTTGGCCCCTCGCAGCTGCTGGGGCTCCTGCTCTGGATGGCCGTGGCCGTCCTTCTGCACGATGGCGTCATTGTGCCGGTGTCCACCCTGGCCGGCGCGGGTCTCACCCGCCTGGGCTCCGGTTTGCGCCCGGCTTCGGCCGCCGTCCTCCGCGGTGCACTCATGACGGGAGCCGTGGTGACACTGATCGCAGGGATACTGCTGAAGGCCCAGTCGGTGGCCCGCAATACCAGCGTCCTGGAGGGGGACTACGCCGGCACCCTGATCCGGTTCTGGGTGATCCTGGCCGTTCTCGCCGCCGTCCTCATTTACGGGATTGAACGTACCGGTTCCGGCCCGGGTGAGAGCCCGCAAAAGACGCGGCCCTGAAGATACCAGGCGGAGGAAACCGTCCACCCGGTGGCCCGGGCCCGGGATTCCAGGGCCGCCCTGCCGATCCGCGCCCAGCAGAAGGGCTCGCTCCGGTTGCCGCGTTCGTCCTCCAGCACGGCCGGGTAGACGATGTCCAGGTACTCGTCGGCTTCCACTTCCACCAGTAGCGTCCCGGACGGGTCAATGAGCTGCCGGCATCGGCGGAGCAGGGAGGTGACGCTTCCCCCGATACCGATGTTGCCGTCGAGCAGAATGACGGATTGCCAGTGGCCGGACCGAGGTACCGGCGAAAATATAGACTGCTGGAGCGCGCGGGCGCCGCGGCCGCGTGCCCAGCCGACCGCTTCGGGGCTGGTGTCGATGCCCAGGGCGGCCAGGCCCATCAGCTGGGCAGCGACCAGCAGCCTCCCGGGTCCGCAGCCTACGTCCAGGACCGGTCCTTGCAGATTCCTCAGCAGGGACCGTTCCAGGAGGCTGGCCTCCGCGCACCAGCTGCCGACGTCGAACTCCACCGTGCCGCCGTGATGGTCCACGCTGTCCGGACGCAGTGTCAGAGTGCCGGACCCATCCTGAAGCGCCCGAGCATAGGGCTCACGGTCGCCTTGGCCAAAGACGGCCACGGGCGCCACGCTGACCGCCGTCACCGCAGCGCTCCGGCACCGAGCGGTGAGCCGTGCGTGCGGTCCGCGGCTTCAGCTACCGCGCATGAGAATTCCGTGCCGGGGATCCCGGCCGCGATTTCCACGGCGTCATCGAAGTAGTCCATATCCCGCAGTTCGGGCAGGATCCCGACGCTGAGCCCCGCGGCGGACAGCCGTGCGAGCTGCTCGGCTCCTGTCCGATCGGTGGACATCGCCACTCCCCGGATCAGTGCCCCGTGAGGCTGGCGCAGCGCCAGGGCCCAAAACCCGCCATCCGTTGCCGGGCCCATCCACGCGTCATGCATGGCTGGATCCGACGACCAGTCCCGGAGCAGCGGCGCCACATGGTGCCTTGAAATTTGTGGGGTATCCATGCCGATAATCAGGAGCGGACCGTCGGCTGCATCGCAGATGGCAGCAAGCCGTTCGTCCAGGCCTCCGGATGCCTGCGGCACCACGGTGAAGTGCTCGGCGTCGCGGCGAGTCGGCGTTCCGTCCATGACCAGCACCCGGTGCCGCAACGGGAGGAGTCGTACCGTGTCCAGGGTGCGGCTGAGACTGAGCTGCGCCAGGTTGGCGGCATCCTCAGGGGTCAGCCGCGGGCTGAGCCGGGTCTTGACCCGCCCCGGTAAACACTGCTTGGCGATGACCGCCACTGTCAGATCCATGCTTTGCCTCATGCAGATTCTTCGGTGCCGGCGGCGTTCCGGACCGGTCCGGAACGTAACGCCGCCGTGGCAGCCCTGAGCTGGGCTGACATGTCCAGCACCGCGGTCAGCGTTCCGCGGATTGTGCCGGTCACCTTGGATTGGCCGGTGCGTGGGGCATACGGAACGGAGATTTCCGTGATCCGCCAGCCGCGGAGGCTCGCCTTGAGGAACATTTCCAGCGGGTAACCGCTGCGGCGGTCCGCCAACCCCAGGGACAGCAGGTCCAGGCGGCGTGCTGCCCGCATCGGTCCGAGATCAGTCACCCGTTCCCCCGTCAGACGCCGGAGCCGCCATGCCAAGACTCCGTTGGCCATGCGGGCGTGAAGGGGCCAGGAGCCGCGTTGCGGCCTACGGCTGCCCAGCACCAGGTCCGCGCTTCCGTCCATGACCGGAGCGAGAAGCATCGGCAGCTGCGCAGGGTCCAGCGAACCATCACAGTCGCAGAACGCAACGAACTCCGCCGCCGCCGCGAGCAGTCCGGCATGGGCGGCAGCCCCGAAACCCCGGCGTTCCTCCGCGACCACAACGGCGCCCAGACTGGCCGCTAGCTCAGCGGAACCGTCCATGGAACCGTTGTCGACGACGATGGCCCGGTACCCCTCCGGCATGCGGGACAGCACCCATGGCAGGGCACCCCGCTCGTTCAAACACGGAAGAACGACATCAACGACGGCTCCGGTCATTTCAATCACCTCTCAAGGCTACGATTCCCGCGGCGTCGCTTCGCCCGGGATTCCTTACGGAATGCGCACGGTGTGTGGACTCCCCGTCCGGCAGGTCTGCCGGTGGCGGGTTATTTGGTGTTGACGGTGATCTTGGCGATGCCGACGAGCATGCCGGCCTTGACGGCGTCGGTCTTGAAGGTCTTGTTCAGCAGGCCGGCGGCGGTGTCGGAGATCAGCACGCGGGTGCCTTCGAGCACGGCGGTGTCGCCGGACTTCTGCAGGGGCTTGAGGGTGGAGCCGTCGAGGTTGAAGATGTAGGCCTGCTTCGCGGCGGTCGTGCCGTTGACGGCGACGTCACCGTAGAGCTTGGAGGTGCCCGGGTCGATGGTGAAGTTGGTGAGGTCGACCTTGGCGTCCCCGGAGGTGAGGGAGAAGCCGGAGCCGGCGTGGCTGATCAGGCCCTGGACGTAGGGGCGGTAGTCCTTGGACGGGTCGTAGTAGTCGACCTTGCCGCCGGTGATCGGGAAGACGAGGGAGCCGTCGGTGAGTGCGGCGGTGCCGATGACGCCCGGGGTGAGCTTGAGGGTCTCCAGGGCCTTGGCGAAGGAGGCGTCGAGCTTGACCGCGGTGCTGGTCCCGGTCAGGGCCGGGATCGAGGCCAGCGGCTTGGCCGTTTCTGCGGACGCGGAGGACGACGGGGTGGCGGGGGCGTTGTTGGCCGGGCTGCAGGCGGCCAGGGAGAACATGAGGGAACCGGCCGCTGCCGCGCCCAGAAAGGTCTTGATCGAGGTACGCATTTGGTGTGCTCCTTGAAGCGATTGATTGGATTGAAGCAAGTGATTCGTGCTTGTCCCGTTCCCCGCCGGCCATGGTCCCGGACCATGAGTCCCCGGCGGGGCCGGAGTTTGTCTGTCAGCAGCACTTCGACGGCAACCACGCCGCGGATGGGTTACACCGGGACCGTCACCATTCGGACGCCAAACCCGGGCGGGATGATTGTATGGGCCAGGGCACGGCCCACGAAGCCGTCCGGCCGCCGGACGGCTTCGAACCCCTGTAAGGTACGGTGCGGCCGCGTTTCGTGATCGCAGGTCCGGCCGCCCGGAGTTGTCTTGTTTGGAGGGAAGGTTGTTTTCTGTGTCCGAAAATTCGGTAGGAGTGGTCGTGACCGGGATGGGGGCCGTGACCCCGGTAGGCGCGACTGCGGCCTTGACGTGGGACGGGCTTCTTGAGGGACGGTCCGGGATCAGCATGCTGGATGACCCGTGGGCGCAAGGTCTGCCGGTCCGTGTTGCCGGTCGGGTTACTGCGGATCCTGCCGTCCTTCTCTCGACCCGGGAGTACCGGCGGATGGACCGTTGTGGTCACTTGGCGCTGATTGCGGCGCGGGAGGCCTGGGCGCAAGCGGGGCGACCGGAAGTCGATCCTGAACGGCTCGCCGTCGTCATCGGTTCCGGGTACGGCGGCCTGGGAACGGTCGTGGCCCAGACCCGGCTCCTGGACAGTGGCGGTCCCCGGCGTGTGTCTCCGCACACCCTTACACAGATCATGGCCAATGGCCCCGCGGCGTGGGTGTCGATTGACGTGGGCGCAAGGGGCGGGGCGCGCACCCCGGTCAGCGCCTGCGCGTCCGGGGCCGAAGCGATCGCCGAGGGTGCGGAAATGATCAGATCCGGCGCCGTGGACGTCGTTGTCGCCGGCGGTGTTGACGCCTGTGTCAACGAACTGACCATTGCCGGATTCGCCCAGATCCGCGCGCTCTCCACGAGCGACCGCGGCCCGGAAGAAGTCTCCAGGCCGTTCGACCGGGACCGGAGCGGCTTCGTGATCGCAGAAGGTTCCGGGATTCTCGTGTTGGAGCGTGAGGACTTCGCGCGGGCCCGCAGTGCGGAGGTCTACGGGCGGATAGCCGGGGCCGCTGTTACTTCCGATGCAGGCGACATCGTCGCGGCCGACCCTGCGATGCAGCGCCGCGTGATGCAGAAGGCCTTGGCGGCGGCTTCGCTCACGGGACCGGACATCGGGTTCGTCCACGCCCATGCGACGTCGACTCCGCTGGGTGACCGTCTGGAGGCCGGCGCAATTGCCGCTGTGGTCGGGAATCAGGTACCTGTCACGTCGACGAAGTCGATGACCGGCCACATGCTCGGAGGAGCCGGGGCCGTCGGGGCCATCGTGACTCTCCAGGCCCTCCGCACGGGGATGCTCCCGGGTACCAGGAACATCGACAATCCGGATCCGGCGATCGGACTCAATATCAAAAACGAGTCAAGCCGGTGTGACGCAGCGACCGCCGCCATCACGAACGCCTTCGGCTTCGGTGGCCACAGCGTGTCCCTGGTCATCACTGCGGCAACGGCAACCCTTTGATGACCGTTCAGTGACGGAGCCCAAACGATTGTTACTTCCGGCCGCGCTGGAACCGGGCTAGCGCTGGCAGTACCAGGAGTGGGGGTCCCACCAGTACACGAGTCCCGCGCGGGCGCCGGCGCCGTACTGGATCATGCACGCCAGATCGACGTCAATCTTGTTGGTGGTGTCCCCGTCATTGACGCACCGCCAGCTGTAGGCGTCGTACTGGTTCAGGATTTCGGCCCGGTAGTGGAAGGCGTCGTAATACTGCGTATTGCAGGCGCGCTGCATGTCAACGCCTCCGAGGTAGCTGGCGGCCGATGCCGGCGCTGATCCGGCAAGCAGCCCGGCCGTCGTCAGGGCGAAGACGGCGCCCATGGTGAGGGCCTTGCGGACGATTTTGGGGGCGCTAGAGCACCGAGTTGGTGTTTTCATGGGTCTCTCCTCCCTTGGGAAGAAGGCGGGTGAATGCGGGATTCTCCGGACGGCGGAGCTGCGGGGGAGCGGGAGCTTCGATGAAATGACCTTGCCGGCGAGTTTCCTGTCCCTTCCGAGACCCTGATCCGTTTCAGCAGACCGGCCAGCATTCGGCTGTCCGGGTAACCGCTCACAGTAGTAGTGACTGTTTAGTACCGCACAGGGTCTGGTGTCAATAGCTTCCTGTTCAAAAGGCAAGCGCCGCCCGGATGCAACTGATCCGGGCGGCGCTTTTCTTCTTTCGCGGGGACTGCTATTCGGCGCGGACGCGCTGGCGGGTCGTTTCGATTTCTTCCTCGTCCAGGAGCTGGGCTGCCGTGACGCGCCGATCGACGTTAGGGGTTTCGGGGGCAAGGATCGCGGAGACGACCGTGATGACACCGATGATGCTGAAGGAGAGGATCACCCAGCCGGGTCCGCCGTTGCCGGCGTTGAACGGGCGACGGCGACCAGCGGCGCGATGCGGCGTAAGTGACGAAGGCGAGCGGCAGCCCGGTGGCCGGGTCCTGTTCGGGGCAACGGGCGGCTGAAGACACCGGTAGCGGCGAGAAGGCCGAAGATGTAGTAGTCGTACCATTTGATGGTGGTGCCGACAAAGCTGGCAAGAGGCACGCCATGGTGTTTTGGCCGTAGTCGACCAGCCCCGGGAGACCGAGGCTCTCCCACGAACCGGTCACAGCACCATCCGTATGTGGCTCCAAAGGGTCTCCCTTCACAATAGTTCAGGCCGACAGCTCAGGCCCAGTTTGCCACCTCCGTGAGACGGCGCCCGTGTGCGTGCGGCCCTGGGCAGTTGCGGGTATGCTCCGGTCATGCGTCTGGCGATCATCGGTGGGGTCCTGCTTATCGCTGGCGTGGCGGCAGTCCTGACCGGCGTCCTGCCCGCTGATGATCTGGTGGCCCTGGCGGACCGGGTGGGCCCGATCCTGCTGTTCGTAGCCGCAATGACGGTCGTCACGGAACTGGTGAGCGAGGCGGGGCTGTTCCTGTGGGTCGCCCGCCGGTTCCGGCCGTGGGGGCGCGGCCGCAGCGTGGTCCTGTGGCTGCTGGTCGCGTCTTCGCTGCCGCGACGACCGTTTTTCTTTCCCTGGACACGACCGCGGTGCTGCTGACCCCGATCGTCGCCAGCGTCGCCCGGCAGGCAGGCCTGCCTGCGCTTCCGTTCGCGTTGACCACGGTGTGGCTGGCGAACACCGCAAGTCTTTTGCTGCCGATTTCGAACCTGACGAACCTCTTGGCCCAGCACACCCTCGGCGGCATCAGGCCCCTGGATTTCGCGGCCCTGATGTTGGCCCCAAGCCTGGTTGCCATCCTCATCCCTCTCGTCTTCATCGGCATCGTTTTTCGCCGGGACCTCTCCAAACGGTACTCGCGGGTGCCCGTAACCCGGATCAGGCAGGCAGACGGCGGGGACTGGCCCCCCGGGCCGCCGGTGTGGACAAAGTGCTGCTCGGGTCGCACCGGTGACGGTCCTGGCCGCCGTAGCCGCCTTGGCCGTCTTCGTGCCCTGACCCCGGCGAGGACGCCACGGTATGGAGGCGTGGCGCGGGGCCCGGAAGACGCTGTTCTTGCCTGTGCGGTGACTTGGCGGGAGAATGCAACTGGCCCTCCCGTCGTGCCGGCCCGCAGTCAAACGAGCAGGAGTCAGCCCATGGTCAGCCTGGCGGATATTGACGACATCGTCCTCAACGGCGGCATCGTGCTGGCCGCTGACGGGGAGAAGATCGGGTCCGTGGAACAGGTCTTTGTCAGCGACAGCTCCGGGGATCCGGCCTTCGTCACGGTGCGCACCGGACTGTTCAGCATGTCCGAGACCTTCGTGCCGCTTGCCGGGGCGAGCATCGACGGGACCCGCATCAACGTCTTGTACACCAAGGATCTGGTGAAGAACGGGCCGCGGATCGCAAGTGACCGAGGATCCATCACCACCGGCGAAGAGCGGGTCCTCTACGGCTACTACGGACTCAAGACGGAGGAGACTGCCCCTCAGGAGGAAGCCTCCGCTTCCAGCCTGGCCGAAGCCATCAGAGAAGACTCGAACGCAGCCGGCACCTCCGATGCCGCCCGCACCCCAACCCGGGCGCCCGCAGCCGCAGGGATGCAGGAGGAGCAATTCATGCCTGCTCCGGTGGGGCCTCTGGCCGCCGCATGGTGACCGGCATCCGCCACCGCCGCACCACGGGGAAGGCAATCCGCCACCGCGCCCGCACCTGCGCAAACACGTCCCGGTCCCGCGGCCACGGAATCCGCCTCCGCCGCCCGCAGGGCCGCACCAGCGCTGAAATTCGCTGACAAATCGGGCTGACAAATCGGGTGGCCCCGCTCCGAAAACTGTGCGGGTGCCCCTGAGCAGAGACCGCGTGCTGCACACCGCCGTCGGGCTTGCCGACGACGGCGGCATCGAATCACTCAGCAAGCGCAAGCTCGCTCAAGAGCTGGGAGTAGTGCCGATGGCGCTCTACAAGCACGTGGCCAACAAAGAGGAGCTTCTGGGCGGCATGATCGATGTCGTCGTCGGCGAGATCGAACCGCCGCTCCGCGGCACTGACTGGAAGAGCGCGGTACGGCGGCGGATCCGCGGCGCGTCGGGCGCTCCAGCGTCATCCCTGGGCGTCCCAGGTGATCGAGTCACGGACGAGCCCGACACCGGTGGTGCTGGCCTATATGGACTCGATGATCGGCATGTTCCGGGCCAGCGGCTTCTCCGTGGACCTCACCCATCATCTGATGCACGCATTGGGCAGCCGCATGCTGGGTTCACCCAGGGACGTCCACTGGCCGGTTGCGGCGGGACGACTGGACGTGACCTCCGGGATCCGTTGACCGGGAACCGCGGCCCCCGTGAACGTGGCATAGGCGCTGGCGGTACCTGCGGCTACGGCCCTAAGTCCCTGTTTCGGTGTTATTCGTGCGGCTAATGTGACTTGAGGTACATGGCGGTACGGATTCGAGCCGGTGTACCGTCAGCCATAGAACGGGGGAGTACCTTGTCCGCAGAATCAGTGGTTGTCTGGCTTCCGGGCGCCGCCGGCCGCATCTCGGCACCGCGAAACTGACCAGGCCGTCTCCCGGCTAACAGGGCGTTGAATGCTTTTTACCTAGGTTTTACCTAGGTGATCTTGAGGGAGTTTACGGAAATGCGCGAGACTCTTAACACTGGATGAATTGATCAACTGTGATCGCACGACCAAAATCGTATAACCAAACCAGCGGGCAGCAGCGATGCGTTACTTCCGCTCCGTGGTGAAGACGCCGGCGGAGAGGAACCCGCAAACCGGGAGGATTGTCATGGCAGGCACATTCGAACTCTTCGTTGACGCGGACGCCTTTTTCAGGTTCCGGCTCAAAGCCCCGGATGGAACCGTGATGGCTGTTTCCAAGGCGTTTGAAGACAAGCCCGCCGCTGTCGCCGGGATCAATGCTGTGCGAGAGTATGCCGGAATGGGACTGATCAGCGACTTGTGCCCGGCCGCCGCCCGGTCGAATGCGCCGGCTGTGGGGGCTCACGAGGCATCCACAAAGGCCGGCGACGGCCGGCGAATACGGGCGAATGATCTCCGCGTCCGGGCCAGCGCACCGCGCCGGGCAGGCGAGGGTCAGCGATGGATCGGGGCGGCCTGATGCCTAACAGTTCTGCCTGCGGGTGACGCTGGGCCCAAAATCAACAGACCCGGGTGGGGTCTAGGATTCGATAATCAAGCCGACGCGGTTGGTGTTCCCCGGGTCGATGAACGTTCGAGCCGTAATGCCCAGGGGCCCGAACAATTCCTCCCTTTTCGGTGAGCCAAGCCAGTGCTCAACATCATCGACGTCGTGGAAGATCATCATGGTTGTCATCGTTGCCTCTGCTTTCTGAAGGTGGGTCGGGAGCCGGGGTGGAGAGGAACCGCATGAGCTCGTCCTGATCAGGCTGAACGTACCACGGCCCCCATTACAGCGATCGGGAGAACAATTCGGGGCACGTGCTACTGGGCCATTCCGGGATGAACCTGCACGAATTCGATTTTGTTCGCGGGGTGGACACTTTTTTTCGGGGCCCGCGAATATCCCTTCGCGTCGAGGTGATTCTGCGCCCGGTACACGGCCAGGGCTTCGTCATAAGTCTCATTTAACTGATGCCCGGAGAACACCTCCTGCGATCCATCGCTGAACGTGATGGAAATATGCGCGCTGTCGGGAAAGTGCCGGTTCATGCGGATGAAGCCGTCGGCATCCTGCTGGAGATTAATCATGTGATTGCCACCTTTGTGATCGAGATCTTCCAGTGTCCCGTATCTTCCTTCGTTCCGTACCCATCGGGCTGGCGCGGCGAGTACCCCCGAACTGCAAATCCCCCCTCTGGAAGCAGTTCCACGAAGGTCACCAACCTGACGCTGGCCAACGTTCCGGCGTTGTCCAAGCTGCCGAAAGAGGTCGCGGACACGCTTCCCACGAGCCCCCGGCTCGCCGACAAGATCCTCGTCCGCGATGACAAGTGGTGGTCGCAGAACCTGAAGAAGACCGAGCAGCAGTTCAAGCTGTGGCAGGCCAGCTGACATGAGCGCACCGACTCTTCTAGGGGCCCGGCCGAGAGGCCGTGGAACCCCGGTGCCGGCGGGGGCGAAGCCGCAGCGCAGACGCAGCGGCTGGTGGCTGCTTTTGGCTCCGATCCTTGCCTTCGACCTGCTGCTGTTCCTGACGCCGCTCGGCAAGCTGGTGGCCTCAAGCTTCGCCGATAACGCCTACCAGCGGGTGCTGGAGGACCCGCTGGTGCTGCGCGCGCTGTTGAACACCCTGACCATCAGCCTGGCTAGCACCATCGTCAGGGTGGTGCTGGGCTACATCATCGCCATGGTCCTCTGGCGTGCCTGGAACGTCACCCGGGTGATCCTGTTCGCCGTCGTACTCATGCCGTTCTGGACCGGCATTCTCGTGAAGAACTTCGCATGGGCTGTGCTGCTGCAGGACAACGGCATGGTGAATGCATTCCTGCAGGGCATCGGGCTGACGGATGCGCCGATCGAGCTGCTGCATAACCGGTTCGCCGTGATCGTGGGCATGGTGCACTGCCTCCTGCCATACGGGGTGTTCCCGATCTTCTCGTCGCTGGCGTCCATCGATGACCGGCTCGGGCTGGCGGCCCGCTCCCTTGGCGCCCGGGAAGGATCCGTTTTCCGGCGGATCACCCTGCCGCTGAGCATGCCCGGCATCTCCGCCGCCGGCCTGCTCGTCTTCATCATCAGCACGGGCTTCTTCATCACCCCCGTGGTCATGGGCGGCCCCGGCGACATGATGATCGCCAACCAGATCGACTACTACGCCCGCCAGCTCACGGACTTCTCCGGGGGCCCCTGCGCTGGCCGTCATCCTGACGGTCATGGTCAGCATCCTCGTGGCCGTCTACCAGCGGGTCCTCAAGGCAGGAGGCCAACATGAAGACAACTAATCCGCAGCACCGCCTTCTGGCGCTTCTTTCCATCCCGGCCTTCCTGTTCCTCGTGATCCCGACGGCGATCGTGGTGCCGGTGGCCCTGAATGACAGCCGCTACATCACGTTCCCGCCGGAGGGAATATCCTTTGGCGCCGTGGCGGGATTCTTCGCCGACCGGGCCTGGACGTCCGCCCTGACGGCGAGCCTCCAGTCGGCGGCGATCGCCGTCGTGATCGGCGTGCTCCTGGGCGCCACCGCGGCGATCGGCCTGCACGGGCGCAAGTTCCCGGGGCAGCCGGCGGTGGTCGACCTGATACTGGCGCCGATGATCGTGCCCACCGTGGTGCTGGCATTGGCGTTCTACCAGTTCTTCATCTCCATCGGGATGGTGGGCAGCATCGTTCCCATCGGCCTTGCGCACGCGGTGATCGCGACACCCTACGTGTACCTGACCACGCGCGCTAGCCTCGCGGGGCTCAACCCTGCCCTGGTCAGGTCAGGTCAGCGCAGAGTCTCGGTGCCGGTGCGCTGTCTGTCCTGCGCCATGTCTATCTGCCCATCATCCTGCCCGGCCTGATCTCGGGGGCGCTCTTCGCGTTCTCTGTCTCCATTGACGAGACCGTGATGTCCCTGTTCATGCAGTTCCCCGGAGCCACAACATTGCCGGTCAAGATGTTTACCGACATCCAGTTCAATTTGACCCCCAAGATCGCGGTGTCGTCCGCCCTGCTGGTCAGCGTGGCCACAATCGGGCTCCTGCTCCAGGTCATGTTTGTCCTCAGGCGCCGCTCCTCAACCCGGATGCTGCCCCTGGCCGTGTCCGCACAAAAGTAAAGGTAAATCGATGACCGCTTCAGTGATTTCCGCGGAGTCAATTCCCCGGTCCGGGAGTGCCACGCAAGGCGCCATTGAACTCCGCCAGGTCAGCAAGGTCTACGGCGACGTCGTCGCCGTAGACCAGCTGGACCTGACGGTGCAGCCCGGAGAATTTGTGACCCTTGTGGGCCCCAGCGGCTCCGGTAAGACGACCACCATGATGATGGTAGCCGGGTTCGAAGAACACACCGCCTGCTCAGTCCTCATCGACGGCAAGCCGGTGGACACGCTTCCGCCGCGGGACCGGAACCTGGGCGTGGTGTTCCAGAACTACGCGCTGTTCCCTCATATGAGCGCGCTTGAAAACGTGGAATTTGCCCTCCGCATGAGGAAGGTGCCGCGCGCGGAACGGCGGCAGCGCGCCGAGGACGCCCTGGACCGTGTGGGCTTGGGCAAGATGGGAGACCGCAAGCCCCGCCAGCTCTCCGGCGGGCAGCAGCAGCGGGTGGCGCTGGCCCGCGCACTGGTCTTCAACCCTGCGGCCCTGCTGCTGGACGAACCGATGGCAGCCCTGGACAAGCGTCTCCGCGAACAGATGCAGGAGGAGATCAAGACCCTGCAGAAGAGCCTGGGGATCTCCGTGCTGTTCGTGACGCATGACCAGGACGAGGCCATGGCAATGTCGGATCGGATTGTGGTCATGAGGGACGGGAAGATTGTCCAGTCCGGCCCGCCGGAGGAAGTTTACAACCACCCCCTCACCGACTGGGTGGCCAGCTTCCTCGGCGACACAAACCTCATCCCGTGCACAGTTGTTGAGCGAAATGGCGAGGAAGCTGTTGTGGATCTCGGCGGGCTGGGCCTCGCGCGCGTCCGCGACCGCGGAGCCACCGGCGGGAACTATGCCGTCTCCGTCCGCCCTGAGCATCTCAAGTTCAGCTCAGCAGCGGTGGCAAGCAATGGTTGCGCCGCAACGCTTGTCTCCTCTACGAACCTGGGCGCCACCGTGCGCCACCGGGTCACGGCGGGAGGCCATGAACTCCAGTTGCGCGAGTTGAGCTCCGATGGAGGCACCCGGCTGCCGGCTGAGGAGTTGTGGGTCAGCTGGGATGCTGAGAAGGCCCAGTTGCTGGTTCTCGAGTCCTGACCCGGCACGCCAAGGCAGCGGAGCGCCTGCCAGGATCCCGCACGAGCTAAAAGCGGATGGGGCTGGAACCGGAGCACGGGGGTGTACACAATGTGTACACCCCCATGCTGTTCGGGTGTGGCGGGTAGTGCGGGAGGGAAAATCAGTCCAGCGGCAGCGTTATCGTCACACACGTTCCGATGGCGGCAGAGGAATCGATGATCATCTGACCGCCCGCCAGGCCCACGGCGAGGCGCATGAGGCGCAGCCCCATGCCGGAGTGCCTGCCACGGGTGGCTGCTGGCGCATCGAAACCGCCGCCGTCGTCGGTCACTTTGAGCTGAACGGAGTGGCTGACGCAGCCCAGCCGGACCGTCACCGTTGATGCCTGAGCGAAATTGTAGATGTTGCTGAGGAGTTCCTGCGCCGCCCGGTACAGCAGTATTGCCGACTGTCGGTCCACTTCCATTCCGTGGTGCGGAGTCTCTAGGCGCACTACGGTCCCGCGGTCCCGCAGCGGAATAGCTAGCCGGTCAATGGCTCCGGCTACACCCAGAGCATGGAAATCGACCGGATGTGTGTCAGTGAGAACGCCACGTACGGCGACCACTTCGCCGCTAAGTAGTGATTTCATGCTCCTACTGTGCGCGCGCGTCCTTGACATTTTCTGAGGCATTTCAAGAGCAGGGACAACGCACTCCCTGGAAGGCTGCCCGGCCGGCGCTTGGCTGCTGCCGGCTACTGGCTTCCGGCCGGCAGCGCGTCCGGGATGCGCGGCTTGGCGTTGCCGGCGAAGGTGAACTTGGCGTCGTCGCCTTCGCCGTCCACATCCACCACCACGATGTCGCCGGCGTGCAGCTCGCCGAAGAGGATCTTCTCGGAGAGCTGGTCCTCGATCTCGCGCTGGATGGTGCGGCGCAGCGGCCGGGCACCCATCGCGGGATCGTAGCCGCGGGTTGCCAGGAGCACCTTGGCCGCCGTCGTGAGCTCGATGCCCATGTCCTTGTCCTTGAGGCGCTTCTCCAGACGGGCGATCATCAGATCCACGATCTCGATGATTTCGTCCTGGGTCAACTGCGGAAAGACAATGACATCGTCAACCCGGTTCAGGAACTCGGGGCGGAAGTGCTGCTTGAGCTCCTCCGTCACCCGGGCGCGCATCCGGTTGTAGCCGGTCCGGGTGTCCGTGCCGGACTGGAAACCGGTGGCAACGCTCTTGGAAATGTCCCGCGTGCCGAGGTTGGTGGTCATGATGATCACGGTGTTCTTGAAGTCCACCACCCGGCCGTGGCTGTCCGTGAGACGGCCGTCCTCCAGAATCTGCAGCAGCGAGTTGAAGAGGTCCGCGTGGGCCTTCTCCACTTCATCGAAGAGAATCACGGAGAACGGACGACGGCGGACCTTCTCGGTCAGCTGTCCGCCCTCGTCGTAGCCGACGTACCCGGGAGGGGCACCGAACAGTCGCGACACCGTGTGCTTCTCCGAGTACTCGGACATGTCCAGGGTGATCAGCGCGTCTTCTTCGCCGAACAGGAACTCGGCGAGGGCCTTGGCGAGCTCGGTCTTGCCGACGCCCGTGGGGCCGGCGAAGATGAACGAGCCGCCCGGACGCTTCGGGTCCTTGAGGCCCGCACGCGTGCGGCGGACAGCCTGCGAAACCGACTTGATCGCCTCGTTCTGGCCAACGACGCGCTTGTGCAGCTCGTCCTCCATCTTCAGCAGGCGGCCGGATTCCTCCTCGGTGAGCTTGAAGACCGGAATGCCGGTGGCGTTCGCCAGCACCTCGGCAATAAGCTCCTCATCCACCTCGGAGATGTCGTCAAGGCCACCTGACTTCCAACGGCGTTCCTTCTCCCGGCGCTCGGAGACAAGCTTCTGCTCCTTGTCGCGCAGTGAAGCGGCCCCCTCATAGTCCTGGGCGTCGATCGCGGACTCCTTCGCCGTTTTTGCCTCGGCAATGCGCTCATCAAGGGCTTTCAGCTCGGGCGGGGCCGTCATCCGGCGGATGTGCAACCGGGCGCCGGCCTCGTCGATCAGGTCGATCGCCTTGTCCGGCAGGAAGCGGTCCGAGATGTAACGCTCCGAGAGATTCGCCGCAGCGACCAGCGCGCCGTCGGTGATGGTGACGTGATGGTGTGCCTCGTAGCGGCCGCGCAGACCCTTGAGGATTTCTATGGTCTGGGCGACGGAGGGTTCCTGGACCTGGATCGGCTGGAACCGGCGTTCCAGCGCAGCGTCCTTCTCGATGTGCTTGCGGTAGTCATCCAGGGTGGTGGCACCGATGGTCTGCAGCTCGCCGCGGGCCAGCATGGGCTTCAGGATCGAGGCCGCATCGATGGCACCCTCGGCGGCGCCGGCACCCACGAGCGTGTGGATCTCGTCGATGAACAGGATGATGTCACCACGGGTGCGGATCTCCTTGAGGACCTTCTTCAGGCGCTCTTCAAAGTCGCCGCGGTAGCGGGAGCCGGCAACCACGGAGCCAAGGTCCAGGGTGTACAGCTGCTTGTCTTTGAGGTTCGTCGGTACGTCGCCGCGGACAATCGCCTGGGCGAGGCCCTCGACGACGGCGGTCTTGCCGACGCCGGGCTCGCCGATCAGCACCGGGTTGTTCTTGGTGCGGCGGGAAAGGACCTGCATGACGCGTTCCATTTCCTGCCCGCGCCCGATCACCGGGTCAAGCTTGTTCTCCCGCGCAGCCTGGGTCAGGTTCCGGCCGAACTGATCCAGCACCACGGAGCCGGCGGGGATTCGCTCTTGCTGGGTGACGCCGGTGACAGGCTCCTGGCCCTGGTGATCGGAGAGCAGCTGGATGACCCGCTTGCGGACCCTGTCCCGGTCTGCCCCGAGCTTGACCAGCACCTGCGCAGCTACGCCCTCACCTTCACTGACCAGGCCCAATAAGATGTGCTCCGTACCGATGTAGTCATGTCCCAGCTGCAGGGCCTCACGCAGGGCCAGCTCCAGCACCTTCTTGGCCCGCGGGGTGAAGGGGATGTGGCCGGACGGGGCCTGCTGGCCCGGGCCGAGGATCTCCTGCACCTGCTCGCGGACACCGTCGAGCGAGATGCCCAGGGACTCAAGCGCCTTGGCGGCAACGCCCTCACCCTCGTGGATCAGGCCGAGCAGAACATGCTCGGTGCCAATGTAATTGTGGTTGAGAGTGCGGGCCTCTTCCTGGGCCAGGACCACAACACGCCGGGCACTGTCAGTGAACCTCTCAAACATTCCCGCACGCTCCTGGCTAAGACCTACTCTGATGCTACGCGGACCCAAGCCTGATCGGGAGTGTTGACCAGAGGCAAGATAGCAGGACGCTCGCATCCAGCCCCAGGACGTCATGAGACAAGCCTCGCTTGCGGGACGAATCCACATGTCACCCATTGAGATGCCGACTACTAGTCCCGGCGCCATGAGTGGGTTACGTTGGGACGAGCGGAATGCCCCGGAGGCCGGTTCGTTGCCGACAAAGGTCTGCGGGCCGCGCTATCGAGTAAGGAAGCCCACCGTGGCATACAGCGTCGCCCAGAAGCTCATTGCGTCCCATTTGGTTGTGGGGGAGATGATTCCTGGGTCTGAGATTGCTTTGCATATCGATCAGACCCTCACCCAGGACGCAACCGGAACCCTGGTCATGCTTGAGCTGGAGGCGCTGGGGCTCGATCACGCACGCACGGAAGTATCCGTGCAGTATGTCGACCACAACCTGTTGCAGACCGACAGCAAGAACGCGGAGGACCACGACTTTCTCCGCTCGGCGTGTCAACGGTTCGGACTGTGGTTCTCGAAGGCTGGAAACGGGGTTTCGCACCCGACGCATATGCAGCGGTTCGGCATCCCGGGTAAGACGATGGTTGGTTCGGACAGCCATACCCCGGCGGCAGGTTCGCTCGGGATGCTGGCCATCGGCGTCGGAGGCACCGAGGTAGCCCTGGCAATTGCCGGCGAACCGCTGTACCTCAAGATGCCGGAGATTTGGGGTGTGCGGCTCACTGGTATGTTGCCGCCGTGGACGAGCGCCAAGGATGTCATTCTCGAAATGCTGCGCCGGCATGGCGTCCATGGCGGCCTGAACCGGATCGTCGAGTACTACGGCCCCGGCCTCACAGCACTGACCGCGATGGATCGGCATGTGATCGCCAATATGGGCGCTGAACTGGGTGCGACGACCACGGTTTTCCCGGCCGACGATCAGGTTCGAGCCTTCCTGCGCTCCGAGCAGCGCGAGGGCGACTTCGCCGAACTTCTCGCCGACGCGGATGCAGCGTACGACGTGACCGAGGAGATCGACCTCTCCACGATCGAGCCGCTGATCGCGCTCCCCAGCTCGCCCGGCAACGTCGTTCCTGTCCGAGAGGTGGCCGGGAGGCCGGTGGGGCAGGTTGTGATCGGGTCATCCGCGAATCCTGGGCTGCGCGACTTCGCGATTGTCGCCGCAATCACCAAGGGACGGCAGTCGCAGGCCAGCCTATCCTTCGACGTCAATCCGAGCTCCCGTCAGATTCTGCAGGACCTGACGAAAATGGGCGCCACGTTCGACCTGATCAGCGCGGGAGCCCGGCTGCATCAGTCCGGATGCATGGGCTGCATCGGCATGGGGCAGGCTCCGGCGAACGGAAGCAACAGCCTGCGCACGATGCCGCGCAATTTTCCGGGTCGTTCGGGTACCAAGGAGGACTCGGTCTACCTGTGCTCGCCGGAGACGGCGGCGGCTGCGGCACTCACAGGAACGATCACCGACCCGCGAGACCTGACAGAGCTCTTCGACCTGGAGTACCCCGAGCTTGAGCTGCCCGCGGTGTCGAGCGTGAACCTGACGATGCTCGAGAAGCCGTTGCCGCCGGAGGAGGCCTCCGAAGTGAAATTGATCAAGGGCGCAAACATCTCCTCGCTTCCGGTCTTCGGGCCGCTCGCCGATCGCATCGAGGCACCGGTCGCCCTGGTTGTGGGTGATGACATATCGACGGATGAGATCCTGCCTGCCGGTGCGCGCGTTTTGCCCTATCGCAGCAACATCCCGAAGCTCGCCGAATTCACGTTCGGCCAGATCGACGAAACCTATCCTGCCCGCGCCGCGGAAACCCGCGACACGTCCGGCCACATTCTGGTCGCCGGTGCTAACTATGGCCAGGGATCCTCGCGAGAGCATGCCGCGATCACCCCGCGATTCCTTGGACTGCGCGCGGTGCTGGCCGTCTCGTTCGCGCGAATCCACTGGCAGAACCTGGCCAATTTCGGCGTACTCGCCCTCGAGTTCAAGAATGCCGCCGATCACGATCGTATCCAGCAGGGCGATGTGCTCCTACTGACAGGCACGCGCACGGCGCTCGTGACCGGCACCGAGATCCTCGTGCGTAACGAGACACGCGATGAGGCCTACGCCGTCCGGCATGGTCTCTCGACGCGTCAGGTTGACATGCTCCTTGCGGGTGGTCTCATCCCCTGGCTGCGCGAGCGGAGAGCGCGGGACGCCCTGTGACGCTCAGTTTGCGGAGCGGCGGAGTCCGGGGCCGCGGGCGCCCAGCTCAGCGAAGTGGAACGCCGGGCACGAAGTTTGTAGGCACAATGGAGGCGTGACTTCTCCGCTGGTCCCTCTGGACCCCGCCCGCGCCCGTGGGCTCTTCGATTTGGACACCATCGGGGCCGGTCTGGCCTTTGCGCACTCCCTGCCGGAGATCGCCGATGCGCTGCGTCGCGGAGGTGCGGCAGGGACCGCCGTGGTGCAGGCGCCCCCGGGCACAGGCAAAACCACGCTCGTTCCGCCGCTGCTCGCCAACATCGCGTCCGGCACCACCTCAAGATCGACGCAGGCGGCACCGGAGAACGGCCCTCGGCCGCGCGTCGTCGTGACCCAGCCACGCCGCGTCGCCGCGCGCTCGGCAGCCCGGCGCCTTGCCGCCCTGGACGGCAGCCGGCTCGGGGACCGCGTCGGCTACACGGTCCGCGGGGAACGCCAGACAAGCCCCGACACCCTGATTGAGTTCGTCACCCCGGGGATCCTGCTGCGGCGCCTGCTCCAGGACCCGGGGCTGGAGAGCACCACCGCCGTGATCCTCGACGAAGTCCACGAACGCGGGCTGGAGACCGACCTGCTGCTCGGCATGCTCACCGAAGTCCGCGAGCTGCGCGGTGACCTCAGGTTCGTCGCCATGTCCGCCACCCTGGACGCGCCGCGGTTCGCCGCCCTGATCGGGGAGACAGCGATCGGGAACCACGACGGCGGCGGGCCGGCTCCCGTCATCGACTGTCCCGCCGCGCTGTACCCTTTGGATACGGACTGGGCAGCCGCGGCACTGCCGCGGCTGGATGGACGGGGAGTGACACGCGCCTTCCTGGACCATGTCGCAGACACGGCTGCGGCGTCGCACGCCGAAGCGCTGGCCGCCGGCCTGGACATCGACGCCCTGGTGTTCGTCCCCGGAGCCTGGGAGGTGTCGTACATCGCTGCCAGGCTGCGCCGCCGGGGTGGTGCGGAGGTCCTGGAGCTGCACGGCCAGGTCGGGCCGGAGGAGCAGGACCGCGCCGTTTCCGGGCGGGAGCCCGGGGGACCCCCAAGGATCATTGTTTCCACGGCGCTGGCCGAGTCGTCGCTGACGGTGCCGGGCGTCCGTCTGGTCATCGATTCGGGGCTCTCCCGCGAGCCGCGGCGCGACTCCAACCGCGGAATGTCCGGCCTGGTGACCGTGTCCTGCTCCCGGGCGTCCGCCGAACAGCGCGCCGGACGGGCGGCCCGCCAGGGTCCCGGAAGGGTCGTTCGCTGCTACGACCAGAAGTCCTTTGGCGCCGCACCCGCCCACCGGATCCCGGAGATCATGGTGGCAGACCTGACGGGTGCCGCCCTGGTCCTGGCCTGTTGGGGATCGCCCGGTGGCCGGGGGCTGGCCCTTCCGGACGCCCCGCCGCGGGCCGCGATGGATGAGGCCCAAGAGGTGCTGCGGGAACTCGGCGCGGTGGCGGCGGACGGCCATGCCACGGATCTGGGCAAAACCCTGGCCAGGGTTCCTGCCGATCCGCGGCTGGCCCGCGCCCTCCTGGCTGGCGCCGCCGTGGTGGGCCACCGCACTGCGGCGGAGGTCGTCGCGCTTGTTTCCGGGGACCAGCGTGTTCCCGGCGCTGATCTCACGCGTCTTTTGACCGCGCTGCGAACGGGCAAGGAACCGCCGGCCCGGCGTTGGGCGGAGGATGCCAGGCGGATGGAGGCGCTCGCGCGCCAGGAGGGGTCCGGCGTCGTGCCTGCTTCACTGGCTGCGCCGGTGGGCGCCGCGGAGGCCGTCGGTTTCGTCGTCGCCCTCGCGTTCCCCGACCGTGTGGCGCGCCGGGTCCCGGGCGAGGGGCCGGAGCGCTACCTGCTGTCGTCGGGCACGGCGGCGGGGCTGCCGGCCGGCAGCCCCCTGTCCGGGCACGAGTGGCTGGCCGTGGCCGAGGTCTCACGCGCGCAAGGGCGCGACGCGGCAGGAACCGGCGCCGTCATCCGTTCCGCGGCGCCGCTGATGGCGGACACCGCGGAGGCCGCCGCCCGGCATCTCCTGAGCGAAACGGAGGAGGCGCGGTTCAGCCAGGGCCGGGTCACGGCCCGGCGGGAACGCCGGCTGGGAGCGATCGTGCTGTCTTCCACGCCGGTACGCCCGTCCGCGGAGGAGGGACGCGGAGCCGTCGCCCGCGCGCTGGCGACGGAAGGGCTGGGGACGATCGGATGGTCGACGGCGGCGGACGGATTGCGACGCCGCCTCGCCCTGCTGCACAGGGAGCTCGGTGATCCCTGGCCGGACGTTTCCGAGCCGGCTTTGCTGGCCCGGCTGGACAAGTGGCTGGCCCCGGAGCTCGAGGCCCTGGCCGGTGGGGCGTCCACGAACGGGATCGACCTGGCCGATCCGCTGCGGCGGCTGCTGCCGTGGCCCGACGCTGCCCGGCTGGGCGAACTGGTGCCGGAGTCGCTCGAGGTGCCGAGCGGTTCGCGCGTCAGGCTCGACTACCCGGATGTGGGGGACGACGACGGGCGGCCTGTGGTGGCGGTCAAGCTGCAGGAGTGCTTCGGCTGGGCCCGGACGCCGCGGCTGGTGGGCGGGAGAGTACCGGTGCTGTTCCACCTGCTCTCGCCGGCCAGGCGGCCATTGGCCGTGACGGACGACCTGGCTTCCTTCTGGTCCGGACCCTATGCGCAGGTCCGCGCGGAAATGCGGGGCCGCTATCCGAAGCATCCCTGGCCGGAGGACCCTTGGACGGCGCCAGCGACGGCAAGGACCAAGCGAAGGAGCTGATTCCGGTCCGCTGCCGTTAGGGCCCCGGCTGCCCCAGCAATCGCCGGTCACTACCTTTTGTAACATGCTGCACGCCCACGGCGCCGACCGGGAGGGAATGGACCGAGCCGCAGCCCCGTTGTGAAGCTGGGACCGCTTGCGCGGCCATGGACTTCAACACCGAAATCAAAGGAGAGCAACACCCAAGCCGGTCTCCTGGCGACGGTCACGGGCGCGCTCTCCAACCTGATCGGGCGGCCGACCACCCCGCTGCTTCAGGCGCTGAAGTCCGCCACCAACGGATAGGCGCCACCCGCTTCACGGCATCGGACCGCAGGGCCCCTTCAGCGAAGGGAAGCAAGCGCCGGAGGGGAGCAGACTGCCGCGACGGGCGCGGCAGGCTGCTCCATGATCCGAACCTCGGTGAGCTATTCCTTGACGGCGACCGGGCGTGGCTGAGCCACTGGGCCGGACCAGGAGATCACCCGGCGGGCCACTGGGCTGTCTCCGTTGCCGATCCGGCAATCCTCCGGCTCCGGGCGGTCCCTCCTGTTACGGTAACCGTCACAAGGAAGGCACCCAGTATTCACCCGCGATTCACCCGCGCGAAACACCGCATCCCTCACACTGGAAACAGAACGGGACGTACAGACTCCCTGTTCATCCGCCCGCTGGATTGGATCCGGCCGGCAGCCGCCCGCTGAACGGGCCGCCATCCTCGCCTCCGCTGCGCACCACGGCATCCTATTCCCCGTAGGAACTGCTCCAGTAACCGCGCCGCGGTGTCGCCGCGGGGCCAACACCGCCCACGGGCGGCGGACCCGGCGCAGGGCATCCCACGATCCTCAGACCCACCGGAAAGGACCACGCCATGATCAAAACCAGAACGGACCTTGTTCTTGAAGTCCACGCCGAGAACGCCGCCCACTTGGAAGAGGAGCTGGATGCCGCCGTCAGGCTCGCCCGGGCCAAGGCCATGGAAGAGCGCCGCCACGGCATCCTGGTCACGCGGCTCAGCCCCAAGCTTTTCACAGTGGCGGTCAGTGCCGAGATCCCTTATGGGCTTACGCTCGAACGCGGGTGACGGCTGGCCGGCTTCCGGCTCGAAAAGTTCGCCACTTCGAGTCCTCCCGGAATTCCTGTCACGATTGGCTGTCACGATTTCCTGTCACGGGGAGGCCGTGCCGCCGTCACGGTTCCGGGTAGAAGGAATCCTGGGGTCACGAGCCACGCCAGCCCGCCGAAGCGGGACACAGGCAGGAGGGACTGTAGCGGTTCGATGGTCATTGACAGGAAGCTCAGCTCGGCCAGGGCGGCAATCACCATGCCGGTCCAGGCGAACCAAGCCGGCGCAAGGCGCAGCAGCCAGCACGGCCGTGAAGACCAGGCCAGCCACCAGCAGGATCAGACTCACAGCCACGAGGATGCCCGGGTGCGGTCCGGACGCCCGGTGGGACCGGACAGCCGCCTCGGGCCTTACCGGAGGTGTCACGGACAGATCATTCAACACGAACCCGCTTTCCAAATCGATTCGATCAACGATTTGCTTGCCCGGCTTGCGGCGGCCAACAAGCTGGACCCCGAGCTGCACCAAAACACCGGCCGCTAGGACCGGCGCCGGATCGGTGATCCGCCCTTGCCCGGTACCCGTCCGCGGCCGGATACTCGATCTGCAGGCATCAGAGCGTTTACCCTGCAGGGACACTACTTCAGCACCAGTCCAAGACGGCGACGACCCCGTTGAAAAAGGACCTCCATGAACGACTCAGCTGGGCAGCAACCCATCGTCGCGATCATCGGCGGAGGGTATGGCGGCATCAACCTGGCCAAGGCATTGGATGAGCATGTTGCAGTCACTCTGGTTGAACCCAGGGAGGCGTTCGTGCACAACATTGCCGCATTGCGGGCCGTGGTCCGGCCGGAATTTCTGCCGCGCATGTTCTTGCCCTACGGCCATCTGCTCGCTCACGGCCGAGTCATGCGGGACCGGGCCGTCAGAGTTGACGGATACAGCGTCGAGCTCGCATCGGGGATGCAACTGCGGCCGCGCATCTTGGTCTTGGCCACCGGATCCACCTACCCCTTTCCGGCAAAAAGCGACACGGACAACACCGCGGACGCCGTGGACGAGTACCGGGCCGCCCACGACAACCTCGCGCGGGCCAACACTGTCCTGCTCCTGGGCGCCGGCGCGGTGGGGCTCGAATTCGCCGGGGAAATCGCCGCGGCCTGGCCGGACAAAAAAATTGTTCTTGTGGACCAGGCCGAACACATACTGCCCGGTCCCTACGATCAACGATTGCGGGATGAGGTCAACCGGCAACTGCGGGATCTCGGCGTAGAGCAGGTCATGGGAAGCCCCCTCACCCGGCTTCCTGACGTCCCTGCCGGGCAAACGAACCGGTTTTCCGTCATTACGGCGGCAGGCACCACCATTGACGCTGATATCTGGTTCCGCTGCTACGGAATAGCACCGCAGACCGGCTACCTTGCCGGGGATCTCCTGGCCGCGCGTACGGCCGAGGGGTATCTGGAGGTCACACCTGAACTGAACGTGGTCGGATTCGAGAACGTCTATGCCCTCGGCGATATCGCAGTCATCGATGCGAATAAGGCAGGCATCGCAGGCCGTCAGGCCAAGATCGTCGCCGCCAATATCCGGGCGCAACTGGCAGGGTCCGCCGAACGGACGATATACAGCCCGGCACCGCCCGTGATCATCCTCCCGCTCGGACCGACGGGAGGCTCCGGACAGCTACCTGGCGGCGAAATCGCCGGCCCGGAACAGATCTCCCGAATCAAGGGCCAAGACATGATGATCACCAGGTACGCCGAGATCCTCAATATCCCCAGCTGAAGCACGCGCGCCGGCCAGCACGGCGTCCGCGGACCGCGGCCAGGATCGGAGCCCGACTGCAGGTCTCAGGCCTCCGGTTGTGTTGCTGTCTGCGGTGCGGGCGTCCGCCGAAGTTGCGTCGCCGCAAAGCCAGCGCCCAGCGTGAGGAGGCTCGCGAGCCAGCCGAGGACCGTGAACAGCAGGCTCTGCCGATCCCGGTCTTCAAAGGGCGTCAGCGATTGTCCGCCGACGACGGCCTTGCCGCCGGCGGCGGGCTTGATGACCAGCGCCATGCGCAAGTCCGGACGGGGCTGCCAGGTGATGCGGTCCAGGCCGTGTGTCCGGGCGAAGTCCAGGACTCCATCCGGCATTGCTGGCAGCGTTCCATCCAAGACGGCTGTGCCGGTTTCGGCCGTGTTGTCCGCCGAATAGACGATCACGAATGGGCCGCTGTTCTGGTTCAACTCCAGCGCAGGTTCAGCCGACGCGTGTGATCCGAAGTCGATCAGTTGCAGTTCCCGTTCCACCGCGGCGGCCGGCTCCGTGTTGGCGGATCGCCGCACAGTCTGCTGCTGCACAGCGTAGAACATGCCGCAGAGGATGGTGATGATGAGTCCAGCGGTAACCCAAGCCGTTGCCCTGCGCATACTCGAATTATGCACCTTCCGGCCCGGCGTGAGGCCGTCCGGTGGGTCGCGGTGTCCCGGCTACAGGCGGATGATGAAATATGACGCGGCTGACGGAACGTCAGTCATTTCGGAACGTCAGTCATTCAGGACGTCAGCCAAACAGGAGCTCAGCCAAACCGGATCTCAGTAGCGATGAGTAGTGATCGTCATGCATTTCTCGTTTATCTCCATTCCCGCCGCAGGACACGTCAACCCGACACTGCCCGTCGTCGCCGAGCTCATACGCCGGGGACACCGTGTCACCTACTTCACCTCGGTCGACTTCGAACAACGGATCCGGACCGTCGGGGCGACTTTCCGCGCTTCCGGAGAGAACTGGCTGGCCTCGCTGCCGGTTCCGATCCCCGGCCAGCCGGCGCGGGCGCAGCTGATGCTCCCGATGATGAAGCGCGTGTTCGACGACCTCCGGGCAAGCTTTCCCGCCCTGGTGGAACACTTGAGGGGAGACCCTCCCGATGCCGTCTGTTTCGATGCGATGACACTCAGCGGCAGCATGGCGGCGGAGAAGGTGGGCGTCCCGGCGATTGCCATGATGCCCACCTACGCCACCAATGAGCATTTCTCACTCAGGTCCCTGCTGCCCGCCGCGCCGCCCCCGGAAATGGCGGATGAAATGGCAAAGGCTGCGATGGCAATGGGCCGTTTAGTTGCCGAGTTCGCGGCCGGACAAGGAGTGAGAACACCCCGGCTGTTCGACGGTCCGCCGGCGCCGTTCAATATTGTCTTCATTCCCCGCGAGTTCCAGCCCCTGGGCGAGACGTTCGATGAGCGGTTTAGGTTTGTGGGGCCCAGCGCGGGGGGACGGGAGTCTGACGGCGAGTGGACCCACAAGGGGTCGAATCCGTTGCTGTTCATTTCGCTGGGGACCACTCCCTTGAACCGGCGGCCGGACTTCTTCCGGATGTGTCTCGACGCCTTCGGCCAGAGCAAATGGGACGTCGCCATGGCCATTGGAGAACAGACAAACCCCACCGAGCTGGGGACGATTCCCGCCAACGTCCGGATCCAGGCGTTCTTTCCGCAGCTTCTGGTTCTGCGCCAGGCAGATGTCTTCCTCACGCATGCCGGGATGAACTCGACCATGGAAGCGCTCTATTTCGACGTCCCAATGGTGGCCGTCCCGCAGCAGCCGGAGCAGGAGGCCACAGCCCGTCGGCTGGAAGAACTTGGCCTCGGACGGTGCCTGGCGGCGGAGGACCTGACGCCGTCGGAGCTTCTGGGCGCTGTGTCGGAGGTCAGCGCGGACGAGCAGATCCGGCAGAACGTGGCGGCCATGAGCGGGACGGTCCGCGGCGCGGGCGGGGCTGGCGCCGCCGTCACCGCCATCGAAACCCACGTACAAAACCTGTTGACGGGCAAACCGGGGCCTACCGGGTAGGGGACAGGGATACGGGGCTCTCACGATGCTGTTTCAGGAACGCCGCGACCGACCGTGCCAGCAATGACCCCACCTCTACCGCGGCGCGCTTCGTGCCCGCGACTCCAAAGGAGTGGTCGCCACCCTCACGCCACTCAAGTGTTGCGGACGGACCGATGCGGGCAACCACGGCCTCGAGCAGCTCAGGGGTGGCGAACGGGTCGCGCGTGCCCTGCAGGAAGAGCATCGGCAGCGTCAGGCCGTAGAGATGCGCATCGCGGAGCTTCTCCGGCTGGCCCGGCGGATGGAGCGGGTAGCCAAGGTAGACCAGCCCGGCGGCGGGCATCCCCTCAGCGACCGCCATTGCGGCCATGCGTCCGCCGAAGGACTTGCCAGCGGCCCACAGCGGCTTGCCGTCGGTGCGGGACTCGGCCGCGTACATTGCCGCCCGCCAGGCGGCGATTGCCACCGGCGGCCTGTCGGGGAACTTCCTGCCGGCTTCGCGGTAGGGGAAGTTGAAACGAAGCGTAGCGACGGCCTCCTCGTTCAGGGCGCGGGTGAAGCCGAGCAGGAACGGATGATCCATCCCAGCCCCTGCGCCGTGGGCGACAACGAGGGTGGCGAACGCGTCGTCGGGTTGTGCGAAGACGCCCGAGACGGAGCTCTCGCCGACGGCGATGGTGATAGGGGACTCGGGGACGGTCATGCACCAATGATGCCGGGTAACCACCCGTTCCGCCCCTCCGCAAGGACCCTCCGCAGAGGGGAAGCGCAATATGCACGCCCTCCACGGCGCTGCGCTATTCATTTGCAACTCTTCTCGGAGTAGCTTGTCCCCATGGTCAGGGAAGAAGCCCACCTTACTGTCAATGGTCCGGACGGCACCCGGGAGCTGAGGCTGTCGAGCCCGGGCAGAGTCCTGTGGCCCAAGCTGGGCCTCACAAAGCTGGACCTCGCCCGCTATATCGTCGATGTGGGGGACGCCTTCGTGGCGGCGAACGGGGATCGGCCCGTGACTCTCCAGCGGTTCAACGACACCATCGAAGGCGAACAGTTCTTCTCGAAGAATCCTCCAAAAGGTGCCCCGGACTTCATCCGGTCGGTGAACGTCGTCTACCCGAGCGGCCGTTCGCATCCCCAGCTGGTCATTGACGAAGTCGCGGCCGCGGTCTGGGCGGTGCAGATGAACGCGCTGGTGTTCCACCCGTGGGCTTCGCGTGCGGGCAACCCGGACAACCCGGACGAGCTCCGCATTGACCTTGACCCGCAGCCCGGCACCGGGTACGCCGACGCCATTCCTGCCGCCCGGGAGCTCCGGTCCGTGCTTGCCGAGGCCGGGCTGGAATCCTTCATCAAGACGTCCGGAAACCGCGGGCTGCATGTCTTTGCTGCCATCGAGGCGAGCCGTGAGTTTCTGGAGGTACGGCACGCGGTCATCGCAGCGGCACGCGAACTCGAGCGGCGCATGCCCGAGAAAGTCACCACCGCCTGGTGGAAGGAGGAACGCGGTCGGCGCATATTCGTAGACTTCAACCAAGCGAACCGCGATCGCACGATGGCGGGGGCCTACAGTCCGCGCGCCCTCGCCAACGCCACCGTCTCCTGCCCGATCGGTTGGGAAGAACTGGAAAACGCCGACCCGAATGATTTCACGATCATCACCGTACCGGAGCGGCTCAGAAAAACCGGTGATCCCTGGGCAGCAATGCATTCCAGCACGGGCACCGTTGATGTGCTCCTGGAATGGTGGGAGCGGGATCTGGCGGCAGGACTGGGGGAGCTTCCCTTCCCGCCGGACTTTCCGAAGATGCCGGGCGAACCGTCCCGGGTGCAGCCCAGCCGGGCGCGCAACAAAGACTGACAACCGGTGCAATAGCCGGCCCGGAAACGGCTGTATCAGCCGTGGCGTCCAGGGAGGCGGCGGGATCCCATCCGCGCCCGGCGTCGTATCGAATTACAGTCATGAGTAAGGCGGAGAAGAAGAACCTGCGGTACTGCGACTACTACTGTTTCATGTCGCTGAAGGACTTCGCAGCATGGGTCGAGGCCGAAGACGACCAGGAACCAACCATGTCGCATACGACGGTCTGAATGGCGATTGCGGTGGCGACGCCGTTTACCAGGTGAGATCCTGAGCCTTGATCTCGTAGTGACCGTCGCGCTGGGTGAAGGTGGCCAGATACCCGCGCTTGACCCCGTTGACCACCATCTGGCAGTCCGTATGAGTGTTCACCTTGATGTCCGGGAAGTTCTTGCACTCCACCGTGGAGATCGTGACTCCGGGAGTCTTGGGTTTGGCACGGGCCTGGATCTTGTCTGCCAAGACCTTGCCGCTGGTCTCCGGGTTAAAGATCACCACCGACGGCGGGGAGGTCGCCGTGACCGTGGTGGTGGGACCCGGAGTGGCAGTGGTTGAAGCGCATCCCGTCAGCAGGAGCAGCCCGCCCAAGGACGCTACACATGCAGTCTTCAAAATATTCATCGTCGATCATTTCCGTCCGACGTCGTTCAGAGAGCTGCCCGAGACCCAGGCCACCCCAAACGAAATGATGCGCTCCCCGGCTTGGGGAATTCTTGGAACGCGGCCACTCATCGCCCGAGACTAGACGCACAGGAAAAGAGCGCCGGAGGTACGGCCTCCGGCGACTTTGGTCGCCACGACGCGCCCCCTACGACCGTTCCCCTAACGGGACCGCACCGTACGAAGGATTCCGCGGACGGAAAACCCGACGGCGCACACCAGCGGGGCCAGACCGGCCAGCACCACGATGGTGTTGGGCCGGAACGTCACGTCCGCCCGGGCCCCTGCCATAGACGCCCAAGGGAAGCACGAAGCCTCCGCCGCCCCCGCCGGCGTCGCCGGTTTCAGGGCTGCTGCCTCCACCGATTCCAAAGGACACCAACGCCACAGGGATAACCTCTTCCCCTGCGATCTGCACGGCAGCGCCGTACGCCCTTGACACACCCACGTTTTTGAAGGTCTCCACGAGAGACGAAAAAGCCTCAGACATAGCAAACACCGTGGGCATCAGGCCGGGGGAGCGCCAGAGGCGCATGCCCTGTATCTGTCCCGGTGAGGAACCGGAAGGACTTAGGCCCTGTCTGAAGGCCGGGGGTTGGCAATAGGCTTGCCAATAGTTTGGAACTAGCGAGGTGAGTGCGCGGGTGCGCTGCTTGCCGTGGCACTGGAAGCGAGGCAATGAACATGACGAAGTCCACGGAGGTGGCATCACGGCTGGCGGATGCGCTGGCCATCGTTCTTGGTACCAACGCGATCCCGCTCAGGCTGCGCGCCTGGGACGGCTCGGAAGCTGGGCCGGCCGATGCTCCGGTCCTCGTGTTCCGGTCCCGCCGGGCATTGCGGCGGATGCTCTGGTCACCCGGCCAGCTCGGGCTCAGCCGCGCCTACGTTGCCGGCGACATCGATGCCCCGGGGGACATTTTCGCGAGTTTCGCCGCGCTGAGTTCCGCCGGCAAGTTCGCCGAGGCCGGGCCGTTCCGGCCGCCGACAGCACGCGAAATTTTCACGCTCCTCAAGACCGCTGTCCGGCTCGGCGCGCTGGGCCCGAATCCGGCGCCGCCGCCGGAGGAAGCGAAGGTCACCCGCCACGGCCGGGAGCACACCCGGAGCCGCGACGCCGCGGCCATCTCACACCACTACGACCTCGGCAACGACTTCTACGCCCTCGTCCTCGGTCCGTCGATGGTCTACTCCTGCGCGGTCTGGGAAAACGAACACACCGGCCTGGATGCCGCCCAGGAGGCCAAGCTCGATCTTGTCTGCCGGAAGCTGGGGTTGCAGCCGGGCATGCGCGCGCTGGACGTCGGCTGCGGCTGGGGCAGCTTCGCCCTGCACGCCGCGCAACGCTACGGGGTCGACGTCGTCGGCGTCACCCTCTCCGCCGAACAGGCGGCGCTGGCCCGTAAGCGCGTTGCCGACGTCGGGCTCACGGACCGCGTGGACATCCGGGTCCAGGACTACCGCGACGTCGGCGACGGGCCGTTCGACGCGATCAGCTCCATCGGCATGTCCGAACACGTCGGGCGCGCGCAGACCCCCGGTTACGTCTCCCACCTGCACGGGCTGCTGCGTCCCGGCGGCCGGCTGCTCAACCACGCCATCTCCTGGAACGCCGGGCCGGCCGCGCCGGACCCCGACTCGTTCATTCCCCGCTATGTCTTCCCCGACGGGGAGATGATCAGCCTCGCCGAAATGGTCGGCGCGCTCGAAGCCGGCGGACTGGAAGTGCTCGACGTCGAGGCGTTGCGCCGGCACTACGCGCTGACTCTCCGGGCCTGGGTGCAGAACCTGGAGAAGCATTGGGACGAGGCCGTGCGGACCGCCGGCGCAGGGCGGGCCCGGGTGTGGCGGCTCTACATGGCCGCGAGCGCCCTGGGCTTCGAGGCCGGCATGACGGGCGTCAACCAGGTCCTCGTGCAGCGCCCGGGCGGCACCGAACCTCCGCTGCGCCGGACCGCCTGGATCTGAGGGCAAGAGAATCATGGCGAAATGGCAGGACGCACTTCCCCAATGGGCCGCCGCGTGGGCGGCCGTCCGGGGCAGAACTTCTCGCTGACGACGGCGGATATCATCAGCTTCAGCGCCCCCGGAGGTGCCTGAGCCGCGCGCTCGCGTGGACCGATGCGGGCAACGACGGTCAGCTGCGCGCAATGAACCGCTCCACGCGCCGGTCCGGGATGAGCCAGATGGCTGCGACCCCGGTGTAGACAGCGAGGCCCAGGAGCGGGTGCACGAAGGTGAGGCCCATTCCCAGGATGTAGAGGGCTGGTGAGCCTTTCCCTTTCCAGTCCTGGCCCATGGCCAGTTCCAGGGGGCCATGCCGTCCCTGCTGCCGAATCAGGGTTGATTTCAGAATGTAGTAGGCGACCGCGGCGAGGAGAAGATTCAGCCCGTAGACCAGGACGGGCAGCTTCACCAGGCCCGCGTTGTTCATCCAGCGCGTGGTGAAGGGGAACAGCGACAGCCAGAACAGCAGATGCAGGTTTGCCCAGAGGACTCCGCCGCTAATCCTGCCGGCCAGGTGCAGCATATGGTGGTGGTTGTTCCAGTAGATCCCGACATAGACAAAGCTCAGCACGTAGCTGAATACCGTGGGGAGTTCGTCGAGCAGCGACTGCCAGGTCGGCTCCGCGGGGACGTGGAGCTCCAACACCATGATGGTGATAATGATGGCCAGCACGCCGTCGCTGAAGGTCTCCAGCCGATTCTTGTTCATGAGGTGGGGCTTTCATCTTCGAATTCTGCGAAGAGTCTACCCCGGGGGAGGGACTGCGGCTACCGGTGTCGCCAGGGACGCGCTGCCGCCTGAGGGACTCTATGCAGCCACTCTGAACGGTGCTACATTCCGTCCATCTTTCACGTGGAAATCGTTCATATTCGGGGCAAGAATTGCGTGCTCGTTGGAAGGCATTGCGGTGGGTGAGCGGCTCGAAGGCAGACAGATGTCCCTCTGGGTCGCCACCGCAGGGGTCACCGGCTATCCCTCGCTGGACGCCGACATTGAGGTCGACGTGGCGGTGGTCGGCGGCGGCATCGCCGGCCTGACCGCGGCGCTGGCCCTCAAACGTGCCGGCCACACCGTCGCAGTGGTGGAGGCTGCCCGTGTCGGCACCGGAGTCACCGGGCACACCACCGGCAAAGTCACGTCCCTGCACCGCCTCGTCTACACCGAACTCGCGGGCAGCCACAGTCCTGATACAGCGCGCAGCTACGGGCAGGCCAACCAGGCCGCGGTCGAACACATCGCGCGCGTCGTGGCGGAGGAAGGGATTGACTGCGACTTCCGGCGCGTGTCCAACTACACCTACGCCGAAACCGCCGACACCCTCGCACGCGTCCGTGAAGAGGCGGCCCTAGGTGCGAAGCTCGGTCTTCCCTCCGTCTTCACCGCCGAGGTGCCGCTGCCCTTTGCGGTCAAGGGGGCAGTCCGCTTCGACGATCAGGCGCAGCTCCATGCGGTGAAATACCTGCAGGGCCTCGCCCGTGCCGTGGACGGGGACGGCAGCCATGTGTTCGAGGAGTCGCGCGCCGTGGCCCTGCACGACGGCGCGCCGGCCGTCGTCGACACCGGGAGGGGAACCGTCCGGGCACGCGATGTCGTCGTGGCCACCAATGTGCCCCTCGGCGACGCCGGACTCTTCGAGGAACGGTGCTATCTGCACCGTTCCTACCTCATCGCCAGCCCCGCGGCCTCCGAGAAGCTGGACGGGACCTTTATCAGCGTCGACGAGCCCATGCGCTCCATCCTCGCGATCGACCTCGACGGCGCGAGTTACGTCCTCGCCGGCGGTGAGGGCCACCGGGCGACGGAGGCCGGCGACACCGCCGAACGGTACCGGCGCCTCGCGGCTTTTTCGCGTGACCGCCTCGGCACGGGGGAAGTCCGCTTCCGCTGGTCCACGCAGGACGGCATCCCCATCGACGGGCTGCCCTATGTGGGACGCATGTCCCCGATGGCCGCGCACATCCATGTGATCACCGGCCTGCGCAAATGGGGCCTGACCAACGGCACCGCCGCGGCCCTGATCCTCACCGACACCCTGTGCGGCCGGTACAACCCGTGGGCGGCGGTGTTCAACAGCAACCGGATCGCCCCGGCCGGCCGTGCGCCGCAGTCCGCCGAGCAGCCCGGAGCGCAGGAGGCGGCGATAGCGGCCGCGCCGATCGGCGAGGTAGCGGGCCAGCAGAGCATCGCGGGGCTCCGGCCGGGCGATGGAACCGTCGTGGAGATCGACGGCGAGAAGACCGCCGTCTATGCCGACCCCGCCGGACAACTCCATGCCGTCTCGGCCATCTGCACGCATCTGGGCTGCACGATCGAGTTCAACGCGGACGACGTGACCTGGGACTGCCCCTGCCATGGCTCCCGGTTTTCTACCGACGGCGCCGTCATCCAGGGTCCCGCTACCAGGAACCTCGCGCCGCGGCCTGCCCCGTCCGTGCCGGCTGATCCCGGCTAAGACTGCGGTGCCGGCGTTCCAGCTCCACGGTGTCTCGGCCGAAGGAAAAGACGAGCAACGGAAGGGCCAGGCCGAGAGCCACGGTTCCCAGTACGGGAGGGACGCCGGGGGCCAGGGCGAACAGCAGGGCGGATGGCTGGATGGCGCCGATGACCTTGCGGGCGGTGCTCGATGGCAGACGTGCCTTCAGGGATGGCCGGAACCGGCCGACGGCGAGAAACAGGTAGTACATGAGCCCGATGCCCAAGGTCCAGGGGCCGACAGTTCCCGCCGTCGCGCAGGAGAGGGCCAACACGAGGGCGCCGTCGGTATCCGTGTCCAGCAGCGAACCCTCAGCCGACGCGGTGCCGGTCAACCGGGCCACGCGCCCGTCCACGGCGTCGAGAAGAAACGCGCCGGTGCCGAGGAGAACGACGAGTCCGGTAGGGATGGGCCCTTCGAGCAGCCCGCCCACCGTCACTGTGGCGCAGCAGGCCACAAGGACGGCCCGCAGCAGGGTGACGCGGTCCGCGGGGGTTGAGAACCGGGGCTCGCGCCGAAGGATGGAGACGGCTGCGCGCCCGATCACGGCAGCACCCGCTGCAATGGCAACATAGCGGAGACCGGCATCGGGGATGATCGTGGCGCCGAGCCAGATTCCAACCCCAAGAAACGCTGCCAGTGCAGCCGCGACGTCGATGACTGCCCGACGAGCCATTGTGCTTTGCATGAACCACCTCGCCCACATGCTAGCAACTTCCGCAGGCAATCCTTCGGAACCGCCGGGGGACAGGCGCAGGTGCTGTCAGGACGTGAGCCGTCAGGGCGTGGGCCGGCTGCGCCGGCGGGTGCCATCCCGTCCGGCCCGGACGAAGCCAATGGCCGCCAGGATGGCCCCGGCTGCTTCCGCGACCGCGCTGAGGGACTTTTCGAAGAACCAGACGGGGTCGTACATGGCGGGAAACGGGCCGAACGCAGGTATGTTCACATAGCGGTAGAGGACTACTGCCACGAAGGCGCTCAGTGCCACCATCAGGGCGGCCGCATAGGCGGCCCTGCTCCCGCGCAGGAGGACGTAGAGCGCGGTCAGGACGGCCGCGGCGGACTCGAGCAGGAAGAGGTTGCCTTGGCCGATCCCGACAGCATTCCCGGCCTGGTAGCCGGGCGCGAGATGGACGTGGACGCCGGCGTCGATGAAGAGGGCGACGGCGGTCAGAACGCGCAGGGCGATGCCGGCTCCCCGCACGCCCACGGACCGTCCAGAGTGGCTTTGTACGCTCATTTGACTGTCAGCGTCCCGTGCATGCTCGGATGGTAGGTGCAATGGTATGCGTAGGTTCCGGGCTTTGTCGGTGCCGTGAAAGTGGCTGTGCCGCCGCTGCCCTTGACGTCCGCGTCAAACGCGGAGCCTTCGTCGGCCGTCACGGTGTGCCCGGCGGTGTCCATGTTGGTCACGGTCACCGTCGCGCCGGGGGCCACGGTGAGCGGAGTCCCGTAGGCGAAGTCCTTGATCGCTATGGCCAGCGCTGTGCTGGGCGTTGCGCTTTGGGTGGCCGCCGACGTCGACGCCGGGTATCCGCCACCGCCGCCACCGCCGCCACCGGCGCACCCGCCCGTCCCGACCAAGACCAGAACCAGTAACAGCGAAGCCCGTATCCTGCCAGTATTCATGGCACCACCCTCGACGCTGGGAAAGAGCGATTGAATTTAATAATCTCCATTCTGCGCCCGACGCACCAAAATAGCACCAGTGTCCGGTCCACGTGATCCCGGCACAGCTCAGCCGAGGAGATAGCGTAGGCAGTGGCCAGGCGTTTGACGGCGGCGAGAGGGGACAATTCCGTGACACGTGACAAGTCCGGATCCACATCGCTGACGGTCATCATCGCCTTTGTGGCCAACGTGCTCGTTGCCCTCGCGAAGACCGGTGCCGCCCTCATCGCCGGGTCCGCGTCAATGACGGCCGAGGCGGCACACTCCTGGGCGGACACAGGGAACCAGGTCTTCCTGCTAATCGCGGAGAAAAAGGCTGGAGGGCGTGTCCTTCACTCGGGCGTTCCGGCAAACCCGGAAGGCGGCACGCCGACTTGACCGGCACACCCTGGAGCAGGTCCTCAAAAGCTCCGATCCCACACTGCGTGCCGTCTTCGCCGAGGACGGGGCGGCCCTGATAGGCCTGATCATTGCCTTCGCCGGCATCTTCCTGCACCAGGTCACGGGATCCGCCGTGCCGGACGCTGTGGGGGCCATTTTGGTGGGCGTCCTGCTGGCGGTGGTCGCCGTCGTCCTGATTGAGCGCAACCGGCGTTTCCTCGTGGGGCAGGCCGTGAGCGCGGACATCGAGAGTTCAATGGCGCGCCGGGTCCTGGAGCACCCGGAGATAGAACGCATAACGTACCTGCACCTTGAATTTGTCGGGCCGCGCAAGCTGTACCTCGTGGCGGCCGTGGACATGCGGGGGGACCGCCGTGAACATGAGGTCGCCGTGGCGCTGCGCCGCGTTGAACGCGATCTTGAGGATCACGAAACAGTTGAGGAGGCCGTCCTGACGCTCGCAACGCCCGACGAGCCGACGCTGGTCTTCGACCCGGAAGGACCTCACCCGGAGGACTGAAACTCAGTCAGTCAAGGTGTGACACTCCGGACCTGGTGGCTCTAACTTAGGTGTCCGTCCCGGCCGGGGGCTGGAGGCGGGTACCTGATGCCAGGAGCGCTTCAATGACAGGGGAGGGGCTTGGGCCGGCCAGAAGGTATCCCTGCCCCATGCCACAACCCAGGTCGCGGAGAACGGCCAGCTGTTCAGGGTCTTCGATGCCTTCGGCAACCACGTCGAGATCGAGCTTGCTTGCCAGTCCCAGGATGCCCTCGAGCATCGCCGCCGACGGAGCATCCGAGGCCTGCCCTGAGAGGAATGAGCGGTCGATCTTGAGGATGTCCGCGGGCAGCACGGCCAAAGTGCTGAGCGAGGAGAACCCTGTCCCGAAGTCGTCGATCGCGATGCGGACGCCGAATCCCTTCAGCCCGCTGAGCGCGGCGACCCCGCCGTCGACGCTCGTGGCCAGGGCTGTTTCGGTGACTTCGAGCACTACCTTGTCCGCTTGCGCCGCGGGGTCGGCAAGGATGCGTTGGATCGTGGCAAGGTTCCGGGGGCTGGGCAACTGAAGCGTGGAGAGGTTGACGGAAACCCACAGGTCGGCACAGTGATCCATGGATCGGCGCCAGCCGGCAGCCTGTCGGCTGGCCGTCTCGAGCACCCAGCAGCCGATGGCGTCGATATCGCCGGTCTCCTCGGCCAGCGGAATGAACTCCGCCGGGCCCAGGCGTCCCAGGGTCGGGTGTTCCCAGCGTACGAGTGCCTCCACGCCGAGGATCTCCCCGGTGCGCAGATCCGCCACGGGCTGGTAGTCGAGGCGCAGCTGCCTAGCGGGAACGGCCGCGGCCAGGTCGGCCCGGAGGGCGGCGCGGTAGGTCATCTCGTCATAGCCCTGGGCGTCAAAAAGTTGATAGCGTCCCTTGCCCCCGTGCTTGGCCATGTACATCGCGAAATCTGCCTGCCGCAGCAGCTCGGCCGGATCTCCGGTTTCAGGGCGTCTCCGGGCGGCCCCCATACTAGCGGTGACCTTCAACCGGACTTCACCGACGGAAAACGGTACACACAGGGCGTCATGAATCCGCCCGGCGATTTCGCCGGTGACGGAGCTGCAGCCGTCGTCCATCACCACCACGGCGAACTCGTCCCCGCCGAGGCGGGCGACGAGGTCCTGGGCACGCACGCATCCCTGCAGCCGCTTGGCCAGCTGCATGAGCAGCGCGTCGCCCCCTTCGTGCCCCAGCGAGTCGTTGACATCCTTGAAGTCGTCGACGTCGATGATCAGCAAGCCCTCGTGCCGGGCCTTGCGGTCGGTGCCCGGCCCCAAGGACGCGGACAGGCATTCCGTCAATGCAGCACGGTTGGCCAGGCCCGTGAGGGGGTCGTGGGTGGCCCGGTGCGTCAGCGCCACGTGGCTGTCGTGGACGGCGGCGGCCATGGAGTTGAACGCCCCGGCCAACTCTCCCAGTTCATCGTGCCGGACGACGTCGATCCGGTGGCTGTAGTCCCCGGCCTGCAGCTTCAGGACCCCGCGGTGCAGCCCCTCGACCGGCCTGACCAGGTACCTGACCATCCGGCTGCGGAAGTAAACCACGCCGGCCGCCGCCAGCGCGAACAGGGCACTGCGGGCCGCAATCACCATCTGTTGGAGCTCGGCGCTATACGCGAGGCCCGTGTCCAGTGCGTCGAGGGAGGAACGCTGGATACCGGCCAGCACTGCGCGGACGCCAGCGCCGGATGCTGCGAAGGCCGCAACTTCGGCCACGTGGGTCCCCCGGAGGGACTTCACCTGGCTGCCCCACAGGCCATGGGCGGCGAGGTTGTCCTGCCAGGTGCCCCGGGCTTTGATCACGGTGGCCCGCATGTCCCTCTCAGCTGGCAGGACCGCGGCGGCCTCGTCGAACCGGCGGGAGATGTCCTGCTGTTGCTGGAGGAAGGCCGAGGTGTCCGTCGGCGCTTCTGACAATAGCTGGATGGCAGCCTGTTCGTGGGCTTCAAGGGCGGAGCGCAGATCCGCGACTGTGTCCGACTCCAGATGGAGCTGGCCGGCGGTGTGCTGGACCTGGTCCATCACGCCGCGGACGCCAATGACCGTCGCTGCTGCCCCGACGAGGAGCGCCACCAGCATCAGCATGAACGCTTTGGACCATTCACGTTGCAGGCTCCACGTGCGGGCGGGCCGCCCGGTCCCGGCCCGGACGGCGGCCGGTCCGGGGATCTGGTCGTCCGGGGCGGACCCCTCGTCCGGGACGGACCGGGAAGCGGGGACTTCGGTGACCTGCGCGTGGCCGCCCTGTGTCATGCCCGGCGCAGCCGCAATGCAGCAGAGGGGCCCGCCACCGTGGTGTTCCAGTTCCCCATGAATCCTGCCTCCGGCCGCGCCGGCATTTCGCCGCATCGTCAATCAGGAGCGTATAGGAACGTAGCGCGCAAGGCGTGTCTCGCATCTTCCTGGCACGTTTGTGAAGCAGACGAGGGGCCGGCGCCGTCGTCCGGGACGTCCAATGGCAGACATTGGGAATGTGTCCCGGACCTTCGTGTATCCGGAGGAGGGGACTTAGCTGAGGCAGTCAGCGCAATATGCGCGGCCGGCCTTTTCACGGGCGAGCTGGGAACGGTGCCGGACCAGGAAGCACGAGTAGCAGGTGAACTCGTCCTCCTTCTGCGGGATGACAGTGACCGTCAGTTCCTCGCCGGACAGGTCTGCGCCCGGAAGCTCCACGCCTTCAGAGGTGTCGGCCTCGTCAAGTTCACGGACGACACTGCGGGCGTCCGGCGCGTTCGCGGAGCGGAGGGCCTCCAAAGAAGCGTTGCGTGATTCCGCGACGTCGGATCGAACTTCGTCATAATCGGTTGCCACCTGGTTGGTACTCTTTTCCGTTGCTGTGTTGTTCAGTGCTGTTTGTCGGGCGTTTGTCCGGCTTCCGGGATTGAACGGTACAGCATTCCACCTTGAAAATGCTGGGGACCGGGGAGTCTGGGCAGTGACTCTCACGACACACGACGCCGGAAGCCCGTCACCTCGCCTTTCAAGATTCGTTCGACGCCGGTCATCTGGACGTCATATGCCGTTAATTTCGGTGCCCTAGCCTGATTCCTTAGCACTATCCGCCTTAGGCACCATCCGCCGGAAGGGATCCACGATGGCCGATATCGCTGCAGTGCTGGGAAGGCTCACGCCAGAGGAACTGGATGAGCTGCGGGCCCTGGGACCTCAAGGACACTTGGACAGGCGGCTCACCGACGCCCTGGACCGGGCAGCCGGCGGCCCGGGAGCGGGGCGCGGCTATTACGTTCCCAACGGTAGCGTCAGCGCCACCGGCGGGCCCCATCTTGTCCTGCGTAGTGACGTGTCCGGCTGGCTCTTCGGGTCAGACCGGCACGTTCCCCAGGCCCAGAAAAACGTGTAAGCGTCCTACGGGCGGCCCGAGCGCAACGCCGACGCCGGCGGGACGGCACCGGCCGGCGTCGGCTGCTTCTTGTCCACCCGCTTTCCTCGGGGCGCCGGTCAAGGGTGCCGGCGGCGCACGCCGGCCAAGGACTCTCCCGGCTGTGAAAATCCCCGATAAAACCTAAGCTGGGCCAGGAGGCGCCATACTGTCTCAAAGAGAGAGGAGTCCCGGATTGCGGATTCTGATGGTGGAGGATGAGCGTGCCCTGGCAGAGACGGTCCGCCGAGGACTGAAGAATGAGGGGTTCGTCGTGGACGTCAGCCGCGACGGCGTCAGCGGCCTGTCGGCGGCGACGGAGAATGCGTACGACGTGATCCTGCTCGATCTGATGCTGCCGTTCAAGAACGGTTACGACGTCCTGAAGGAACTGCGGCAACGCAAGATCTGGACTCCGGTGCTGATGCTCACGGCCAAGGACGGCGAATACGACCAGACAGACGCCTTTGACCTGGGCGCGGATGACTACCTCACCAAACCGTTCAGTTTCCTGGTGCTGGTGGCCCGGATCAGGGCGCTGATCCGGCGCGGAGGGCCCGCGCGGCCGGTCGTGCTGACCCTGGGGACCCTGACGATGGACCCCGTCAACCGCAGCGTGCGCCGGGGAGAAACTGCCATCAGCCTCACAGCGCGGGAATACGGACTCCTGCACTTCCTGATGCGCCGGCACGGCCAGATCGTGTCCAAAGCGGAGATACTGCACAACGTATGGGACCCCGCTTTTGAGGGCGGGGACAACGTCGTGGAGGTCTACATCGGCTACCTACGGCGCAAGATCGATCTCCCGTTCGGCCTGCATAGCCTGACAACGGTGCGCGGTATGGGCTATCTGCTCAGCGCCGACCGTCTCCCTGCCGCGGCCGGCGGGCACCCCGGGGCGTGAGGGCGGCCGGGCCGTCCGGATCCGGCCCGGGGAAGAACATTTCAAAGCGGCAGTCGCCCGCCGGCCCGTCCGTTGCCTGGATCGAGCCACGATGGGCGGCCATGATTCCTGCCGCGATGGCCAGGCCCAGTCCGCTGCCGCCGCCTTCGCGGGACCGGCTCCCGTCAAGCCGGACGAAGCGTTCGAAGATCCGCTCCCGGTCCGTCTCCGGGATGGGGTCGCCGTCGTTGTCCACCGTGACGATGGCTGTGTCCGCGGAGCTGCTCAGGACCACGGTGATCCGGGAAAGGGCATGGCGCTCGGCGTTGTCCAGGACGTTCCGCACCACCTGTGCCAGCCGGCGGGCGTCTCCGCGGATCCGCGCCGGGGTGAGCTCGGCGCTGATCTGGTTCCGGCTCGTCGAACGCAGCCGGCGGATCTCCTGGTCCAGGACGTGGTCAAGATCGACGTCTGTCTCCTCAAGCTTGAGGCCCCCGTCGTTCGCCTTGGCCAGTGTCAGCAGATCTTCCACGAGGTAGCCCATCCGGGCGGTTTCCTCCGCCAGGACATCCTTCATCTGGAGCCACATTGCGCCGGTCGGGTCCGCCGAGGCGATCTCCACCCCTGCGCTCAGGGTGGCCAGCGGGCTGCGGAGTTCGTGGCTGGCGTCCGAGACGAACCGGCGCTGTTCACGGTCCGATGCCTGCAGGCGGTCCAGCATCATGTTCATGGTCAGCGCCAGGGCATGGATTTCGTCGTTGGTGGGCGGGACGTCGACGCGTCCGTCCAAGCGCTCGGCGTTGATCCGTGCCACTTGGCCCCGGATCCGCTCAATCTGGCGGAGGGAACGTCCCACCAACAACGAGACTGAGGCGGCGACTATGGCCAGCAGCAGCGGCGTAGCCCCGAGCATGAACCAGGCGACGGTGGATAGGGTGTCCGCCTGGATCTGCGCCGTCTGGGCGACGATCACCGTATATTCGCGGTCGCCCACCCGCACGCCGGTGGTGACAATGTGGAAATCGTCGTTGTCACCTACGGTCGGAAGACTGGAGACGTCCTGGGTCAGGGTTCGTCCCGGTCCGGGCCGCTGGGCTGACAGCGGCGAATTTGCGGTGTCGGGATCCGAGGCGGCGATGACGTACCCGGCTGGGTCCAGCAGCTGGACGAATTGGCCCGCGTGCGCGGTGTCAACGATGTACGTACCGGTGTCGGCGAGGTCCAGGTCCTCCAGTTCCACGATGACGTCTTGGGCCTTCTGCCGGGCGGCCGAGTCCGTCGAGTTGATCAGCGATGTCTGCAGCAGCACCAGCAGTATCACCCCGCCGACCAGCAGCGCCATTGCCACGACGGCGACGGCGACCGCCGTCGAGCGTTTGCGCACACCCCAACGGGGCTCGCCGCTGCGGGATCGGCCGGCCGGGGCTGACATGCCCTGTTTCATGTTCCAAGAATGCGGCAACTCGGAGGCCCGGACAACTGCCGCCGCCATCTTCCCCTGACCCCGGGGTACTTTCCACGCGGCCGGGCCCGCGGCCGTTGCGCGCCGCAGCGGGGAGTCCGGGGCCTCTCAGTCTCCTCTCAGGGGGATGCGCGAGAGTTGGTACAGGACCCGGATGGCGGGCCGCGCGGAGCAAACCAGCGGACCCCATGTCCAAAGATTCCGGCCGCACGCTCTCCTCAACCAGCGTGCGGCCGGACATTACATTCCCACGCCGGGGCATTCCCGCCCGTTGCGTGCCCACTCCGCGAATGCCTCCGCGTTGCGTGCGGGATGATTCTTTTCAGCCGTGCGCCGGGATGGGATCATGCATGTATGGGCGATAATACTGAACTCCGCGTTGATTCGTCTGCCGTCCCCGGGTCGGTGAAGAAGGTGCCGGCAGGGCACGTGGACGCTTATGGGAAACCGATCACTCAGCGGCTGCGCGTTGTCGGTCAGCGGCGCCGGGATGCTGAAGAGAAGCTGGAGCATCATTTGCAGGAAGCGCGCGCAAAGCGTTCACTGCCCGGGCGCTCCGGTGCCGGCCCCAATGACAGCTTGGACTCCGTGTCGTAGGAGCGCTGGGTCAAACGTGGCGGCCTGACTTTTCGGGGCAACAGAAGTGGAGCCCCGGACAGCACCGCTGTCCGTGACCCCGCTCCTGTTGTTGCGGCGGTGCGTTGATTGCCGGTGCGGATCAGCTTCCGGTTGACGAACTCGTCCATGCCGTACTTGCCCAGCTCGCGGCCGCCGCCGGAGCGCTTGATCCCGCCGAACGGCAGCTCCGCAGCGGTGCCGGGGGCCTCGTTGATGTCGACCATGCCGGTGTCCAGGCGGTCGGCGATCTCCTGGGCCTTGGCGGGGTCGGTGGACTGGATCACGGCGCCGAGGCCGTACACCGAGTTGTTGGCGAGCTCCACGGCCTCGTCTTCGGAGGATACGGGGTAGAGGACGGCGACCGGGCCGAACAGCTCCTCGGAAAACGCCCGCATTTCGGGCGTGACACCGGTGAGGACGGTCGGCTGGAACCAGGCGCCGGGCTGATCCAGCGGGGAACCGCCGGTGAGCACCCTGGTGCCCTTGGCGACGGCGTCGTCCACCTGTGCGGCGAGGCCGTCGCGGGCGGCGGTGGAGGACAGTGGGCCCATGAACGTGTCCGCCTCGGTGGGGTCTCCCACCTTCACGGACGCGACCGCGCCGACGAACTTTTCCACGAGCATGCACCCGCCGAGTCTGGCCACGCAACCCGCGGTCAGCGGAATCAGTTCAGCGCGACGGCGTCGAACACGGGAAGACCGAGGTACGCGTGGGGAACGGGCCCGACCTAACATTAGTGCAAACCGAGCATCCTGGAAGGAGGTGAGACCGATGGCAGACCACTGTGCCTCCGGAACCTGGCAAGTCAAGCAGGGTTGCGACCAGGAATTCATAGACCGGTGGACGGAGTTCCTTCAGTGGTCCCGGGCGAACTACCCGTCGATCTTGGGAGCGAACTTCATTCGTGACCGACGTGTCCCAGGACATTACGTTTCGTTCGCGGAGTGGACAGATGAGGCGTCCCGAGACACGTGAAAGCAGAACCCGGAATTCACGGTCCGTTTCAGTGCCTGCGCTGCGCTGTGCGAGCACATGAGCGGGGCTGACTTCGACCGTGTAGCGAGCGTGTAGCGCATCGGCACTACTACGCGGTCACCCGCGGTTCTGAGTCCTCGCCGACGCACCCCACGCGAGCAACCCCGTTGCTGCCGGGTTGGGTCGGCTGTCAGGTCGCCCGGCGCGCGGCTCCGAGGGCCCGTATCGCGCCGAGTTGCTCGAACACCGCTGCGGCGTCGTCGAGCAGCTGCCGATCAGCCGGACCGCCCGCACCGGTCAGTGCGGCCTGCAGCCTGCATCGGGCGGACGAGAACGGCTGATGGGCCCGTCCGTAGAGGCCCGCCGCGGACAGGAATCGTTCGCGTGCCCTGCCCGCGTCCGCGTCGGCCAGCGCCAGCGAACCGCGGGCGGACTCGGCCATGGCAGCCCACGCCGAACTTTGGAAGGATTGCCCAACCCGCTCTGCCGCCTGCGTGAACACGGCCGCGCCCGCCCGGTCGCCGAGCACAGCGAACGCTTCGGCCGCCATCGGATACAGCAGGGCGGTGCAGGTGGGACATTCGCCGTAGCGTGCCGCTGTTGCCGCCGCGGACCGGACCACGCGGACTGCCTCGGCCGGATCGCCGCGCTCCAGCGCATCCAACACCGCCGTCGCATACAGCCGACCCCAGACGTGCCGGGCGAAGGGCGACACCACCGCGATCGCCATTGCGTGGCGAAGGCACGCCGCCGCCGCGTCGCTACCGCCCCGCTTAACCGCGAGCTCGGCAAGGCGCTGCCAAGGCAGCACTCCGGAGCGGGCATCGAGCTCTGCGTACACTTGTGTGCTGCGCTCCAGGCACCCGGCTGCCTCATCCCAGTGCCCCTGCAGCAGCAGCGTTTCCCCGAGCAGGCACCAGGCGAACGCCTGCGCGTGGCGCGCCCCCTGTCGATCGCCAGCGCCAGCGTGCGGCGAGCATAGTCTTCGACCGTCTCGCACAGCCCGTCGACGTAAAGGTGGTATTCCCCGATGCAGCAATGGAATTCGAAGATCCGCGCCAGCCGAGGATCCTCCTCGCCCGCATCACCCAGTCGCTCGATCTCGGCTTGAAGACCCGTCAGCCATGCCCCGCGCATGTGGCAGATGATGGCGAGGGTTTCCTGCACCGCGGCGACGTCCTCGCCGGTTCCGTAGACCTCGGCCGCTGCCAGGCTGGCCTCCGCGGCGGCTTGCGCCCGCCACGAACGCCGCGGCCGCCCCCGGGAAGTCGCCCGCCACCAACCGCAGGCCACCGACCTGCTCCCACAACTCGCCGGCCAGCTCAGGCTCCGCTTGCCGGCCAGACCGATCTGCTCGAACAACCGTTCCGTGGCCGGGTCGGGTTCGACGCCGAGTTCCCGGTTCAGCGCCGCGCGCAGACGCTCGTACTCTTGCAGGGCTTCGTGTCGCCGGCCCGACAGCGCGTACACCCGCATCAACGCGGCACCGACCTCCTCGTGGACCGGATCGGCGGCAATGACCCGCCGGAGTGCCGATGCGGCCCCGTCGAAGTCCGCCCGGGCCTCCAACAATCGTGCCTGTTCGACGAGCAGCGCGAGGAAATCCGACCGTAGCGACTCTTCCTTGGTTATCGCCCAGTCCTCATAGCGGTCCTCGGGCAGCAGATCCCCGCCATACAGTCCGATCGCAGCCGCATACTCGGCCGGTTCACCAGCCCGGCGCGCCCGCAACGCCGCAGTCTCGAACGCCTCCACATCCACCCACGTCGAGTCGCGGTCCAACCGTAACTGCTCACCCGATACGAGGTACCGGTCGAGTACCGGGAGTCCAGGATCCAGGATCCGGCGGGCCTAATGCACCACCTTGCGCAGCTGAACGCCCGCCGCAGTCGGGTCCGGCCGTGGCCACAGACCCGGGGCCAACACCAGAAGCTTGACGACGGCCTTCGCCTTACGCAGACGCCACTCCCCATCCGCGATGTCCCGCGCGCCCACCGACACCCGGAAGCCGCCTAGCAACCGAATCCGGCCCCGCCCCCGAACACCCTAGTCACTCATCTAGAATCCCACCTCCACGCCGTCAATGGGGTCGCGGGCGTTGCTGGGCTCTGAACAGATCAGCGGGACATAACGGCACGCCTGAATTCAACGGCAAGAATGCTCCGCTCGTCGGACGCTGAGCGGGCTATCCGGTAACCATTCTCTGGGGCAGGTCAATCTGTTTTTGTGCGGTTTTGCCAGAGGCAGGGCTGTAGGAGGTGGCAGGCAATTGGTGCGTGAGGCTGGTCGCGTGGGCGACGACGTCGGAAAGTTGCCCCCTTCGTCCAAAGGCTTTGCGTTGCTGCTCGGTTCCGGTTCCATCACGGAGGATCCGTTCGAGCGAATCCGCCACGAAGGCGTCGTCCCCTGCTTCGTCCAGGGCGTCCCGGACGTGGTCATGGAGCACGCCAATGACGTAAGCCGCACTATCCGGCCGGTGGGTCTGCGGGTTGAGCAGGTCGCCGCGGACGCCCCACCGGCTGGCCCTGAACGCTCCCTGGCGCAGGAGCGCGGTCGGAATCCTGTCCGCCGGCTTTCCGGCCTTCCATTCACGGGCGGCGGTCTCCACCAGGGCCCGCACCAGGGCCGCCAGCAGGACTGTGTCGTCCGGGTTGAGGCAAACGTCGGCGACCCGGATTTCGACGGTGGGGTAGTTGCGGGACAGGCGGGCGTCGAAGTCCGGAACCGTGACGACGCCCGTGCTCAGGAGGTCGCCCATCAGCTCGTGGTAGGCCTGCGCCGAGCCGAAGGTGTCCGTGGGGCCTGCTGTGGGCCACCGGTTCCATGCCTGGGTGCGGAAGCTCGCATACCCGCTGTCGGCGCCGTTCCAGAACGGGGAATTCGTGCTCAGCGCAATCAACGGCGCCAGCCAGCCCCGGATGCGGTCCAGGACTCCGATGCCTTCTTCGTCCGAGCTGACGGAGACGTGGATGTGGCAACCACAGGTCAATTGCTCGCGGGCCGTCAGGGCAAACATGTCCATCATCGCGTCATAGCGGCTGTTGGACGTGGCATGGGGCGTGACAGGGTGCGGGGAGGTTCCGAGCGCCGCAATCCGCGCCCCCGCCATCTGGGCCAGAGAGTCGGCGTATGTCCGGCCGGCCCGTATCTCGGCGCCGAGTTCGCTCAGGCTGCTGTGCGGGTGCGTGACGGCCTCAATCTGTTCCTGCTGGAGCTCGGGGGTGAGGATCAGTTGGCGGGATAGCCCCGTCATCTGCCCGTCAAGTTCGTGGAGGCGCAGCACCTCCCCGGCCAAAGGCAGCGGCTTGCCGCTGTCGGGACTGACAATCAGGAATTCTTCTTCGACACCAAAGGTACGCATCCGCCCAGTGTGACCCATATCAGCTAATGCACACAGTCGAGGCCCGGGTCGGCGACGGGAAGTCACAGGGCTTGACACATCGTCTAAATGACATCTTGGTGTACTAGAACCGCCCTCCGGAGTGAGAAGTGTCTTTCTTTCAACACCGAAGAGGGGCGTTGTTAAAGTGCAGTTCAGAATCCACCGTAGGCGAGCAGAATCCGGCCGACCGCCTGCGGGCGGACCCGTACTCCAGCCCGCAGAGCGACGCCGTCGTCCCGGAAATCCGGCAATCCCCGGTGCGCGGGTTGTCCTGGAAGGGGACTCCGCGGGCGAAGCTGCCCGGGAAGCCGTTGACGGAGAAGGAGTTCAGGAACCGCCGGTGGTCGAAGCCGTTGATGCCCAGCTCGGCGGCGTCCTGTTCGGCGAACGTCCAGCCGATGTCCGGCAGAGTTCGGAAAATGGCTGTCGAACCGTTGCTCGAAATCGGCCCAGTCCGGGCCTTCGCGCACGATCCCCGCACCCGAGGCCAAGGCGCTGTGCAGATGCTGCCGGGATTCGTGGCCCACACCGGCGGATTCAACCACGGAGGGTCTCGTTCGACGAAGTTCGGCCCCGACCGCGCCAGGTAAGTTCACATCCTTACAGATGGGCCGGCGGCTGCCCAGCGCGGGGGGACGTGTTTCGGCCGCGGAGAACCGTTCCGCCGGAGCTGCTCCCGGCAGGCGGTCTATAGGCTGGGCTGATGACCGGGCTTGCTGACTTCGTTCCGACGCTGCTGGGCGTCGGGCTCCTGATGCTGCTGACAGTGGCGCTCCTCACGGTTTTCCGGGCGCCGCACAGCGCCGCGCCGGCCCTCGCCATACTTCGCGGCGCGGCGCAGCTGGCCGTTATCAGCCTGATTCTCGGCGGTGTGATAAGCAGCCCGGCCTGGGTCGCAGTCGCACTTCTCGTTATGTTCACCGTGGCCGCCGCGACGGCCGCACGACGCCTCGGTTGGGGCTGGACCCGTCTGGCGGTGGTCGGCGGATCGATGGCCGCGGGCATCACGGTTACCCTAGTGATCGTTTTCGGCACGGGGGCGATCGCGTTCACGCCCCGGTACGCACTTGCCATTGGAGGGATCGTGATCGGCAACGCGATGACTATCGCCACGCTCGCCGGCCGGCATCTTGCCGAGACCGTGAACGAGCGGTGGGACGAGGTTGAAGCGTGGCTGGCGCTGGGCGCGACGCGACGGCAGTCGACGCTCGAGCTGGCGCGGCGCGCCGTGTATTCCGCCCTCATTCCGTCGACCGATCAGACCAAGACGACGGGCCTGGTCACCCTGCCGGGGGCGTTCGTCGGTGCGATCTTCGGGGGAGTGTCGCCCTTGGAGGCGGGGCGTTTCCAGATCGTTGTGCTCGCCTCGATCATGGCGGCGGGCTCGATTACCGCCGTCGCACTCATCCGGATCCTCGCGCCGGTGCGGGTGCGCCCCGCGCGGCCCCGGTAAGGACAGCCCCGCTCCGGCGAGCGCCGACGTCTTACGCCGGCACCCGGATGAAAAGCGGGTCCATCGGCTGTCCGGCCGCGTACTGGCCGTCGAACAGTTCCGACCCTTCGGGGGAGATCACGACGTCGACGTGCTCCCAGACCAGGAACCCGTCCACTTCGCGGGGCGTCGAGGCGCGCAGGAACCCCACCGCGGTGCGGTCGTGCCCGCCGCCGTCGCCGGTGCTGATGGACAGGATCCCGCGGCCGCCGTGGAATTCGATCCACGGGTCCAGCAGTCGGACGAACATCATTCCGTGGTGCCCGGCGACGCGGACGTCTCCCCGGAAGCGCAGCGTGCCCGAGCCTCGGGCGACGTCGTAGTCGGAGCTCTCGGGGGCGAAGCAGAACCCACTGGACTCGGTCGCCGTGGCGCCGTCGGCCGTGGAGACGGCACCGTCCGGCAGCCCCCTGATGTAGGCGATGAAGCTGCGCTTGATCCCCCAGGTGAGACCCAGCGGGGGCAGCGGATCGGGTGAAACGGACGCTGGGTTCACGTAGGTTCTCCTGTGGCTGTCGGGCTGGTCTACTTCCGAGCCTAGCCGCGGATCGGCGGCGGGATGAACTGTTGCCCCGGAGCCGCTTCATCCGGCGCATTTCTCTGAAGGCGTAGGCGGCGCAGGACTACCGCCGCGGCGCCGGTGGTTGACTTAGATAAGTACCGGTTTGTAGGAGGTGCACGGTGGCCACAGCCATCAGCAGGGTGTCCGGATCCGACGCGTCCGAGGACCCGCTGGATTCTTATTCCGCAACGGTTATCCGCGTGGCCGAGGCTGTCACGCCACACGTCGCCGCGATCGAGATGACGGGCAACGGACGCAACGGCAGGTTCCGGGTAGGGGCCGGCTCCGCCGTCCTGTTTACGTCCGACGGTTACCTCGTCACCAACGCCCACGTCGTGGGCGGTACCCAGGGCGGTCACGCGGTCTTCGCCGACGGCACCAGGACGGCTGTGGAGGTGGTAGGCGCGGACCCGCTCTCGGATCTCGCCGTGGTCCATGGCAAGGCTCCCACCGCGACGCCGGCGGAACTGGGCGACGCCGAGTCGCTGAAGGTCGGGCAGCTGGTCATCGCCGTGGGCAACCCCCTGGGGCTCTCGGGCTCCGTCACAGCCGGCGTGGTCAGCGGCCTGGGCCGTTCGATCCCGGTCTGGTCGGGACGGAACCGGCGCATGATCGAGGACGTCATCCAGACCGATGCGGCCCTCAATCCAGGCAGCTCGGGAGGCGCGCTGGCCGATGCCCGGGGCCGGATCGTTGGCATCAACACTGCCGTGGCTGGAATGGGGCTGGGCCTGGCTGTTCCTGTGAACGCCACCTCCCGGCGGATCATCGCCTCGCTGCTAAAGGACGGGCGCGTCCGGCGCGCCTATCTTGGCCTGGTGAACACGCCCATCCAGCTGCAGCCCAGCGCGGTGGTCCGGACGGGCCACCGGGAGGGGCTGCTCGTCGTCGAAGTCCTCACGGGCTCGCCCGCCGAACGTGCGGGGCTGCGCGCCGGTGACGTTGTCCTGAGCGTCGGGCAGAGGTCAGTTTCCAACGCCGAGAGCCTGCAGAAGCTGCTCTTCGCCGAAGCCATCGGGGCGCCCCTCGACCTGGCCGTGCTCCGCGAGGGAGTGGAGCTGCATCTGGTGGCGGTGCCCGAGGAGATGACCGAGAAGTAGGGCGAATCCCCCAAAGCGTGGACGGGCCGATCGATGAAATCTCCCGGCTGAACCCTTGGTTTTCGCTCCGTGGAGCGGCTCGGGAAAGTACTTGAAGCCACACGATTTTGGCCCGCAAAAATACTTGTTCCGGGGACCAAGTACCTGCTAAGCGGTCCGCGGGCTTACTCGACGGTACTGGTACTGGTACGCGTCTTTTTCCGGGCGAAAGATCGGGTAGCTACAGCGCTTGTTGCGCCATGTCTGGCGTGTAACGGTGTCATTGGAATGTCGGAGGGAACAAGGGTCTCAGTACCGCCTGGTTCCGTTGGAGTTCCGGCCTTCCACCAAGCGATTAAGTTCGTTTTACCTGGGGAAATCGGAGAACATCGTGGAAAACCTGACCGGAAGTACACCCTCAATTTCGGTTCGCCTTTTCGGAACGTTTGAGGTGCGCCGGGAGGGCGTAGCCCTCACAGCCGCGGACATGGGCGGATGCAAGCCCCGGCACATTCTGGAAATACTACTGCTGAATCTCGGAACGCCTGTTTCGAAGACCCGCCTGATCGAAATTCTCTGGGGCGCCGGTGCCAGTGACGGCTCCGTCGCGACACTCGAGAGCTACGTCAGCGGCATCCGCCGCGCAATCCAGCCGGGCCAGACCAAGACCGGCCCGCTCCGCACGGCGAACAGCGGCTACGTCCTGGATCCACAGCTCGTGGATCTGGATCTGTTTCGCTTCCGTCAGCTGGTCCGCACCGCCGTTGAGTCGGCTCCCGCTGACGCGTACCTGCTGCTGCTCCAGGCGCTGGAAATCTCTGCCGAGCCGCTGCTGGGGTTCGAGCTCGCCTCCGACTGGGCCGAAGAGGCGCGCACACGCCATGCGGCCGATAAAGTGGCGGCACAGATCTTCGCCGCGGAAACCGCAGCACTATTGGGCAAGCCTGACGACGCCGTCAATCTGGCCCAGGCAGCCATCCGGTCCGAGCCCCTCAATGAAAGGGCGTGGACCGTGCTGGTGACGGCCTACGAACAGGCCGGCCTGCCGGTGGAGGGCCTGTCAGCGTATGACCGCTGCCGCCGGCTCTTCGACCGGGATCTGGGCTGCGCGCCCGGCCCGGCCCTGCAGGAGGCGCATCTGAGGCTCCTGCGGCAGCGCGCCGAAGGCAACACCGAACTGTCCGAGGTCCTCGCGGCGCTGCTCTATCTGGGGGAGCGCTTGAACGGGCCCAAGAACCGGCAACTGCCGGCTGCAGAGTCAAGGCGCATGCATGAGAACGCCGGGCGGGTCCTTGATTCATTCCTCCAGCGCGTCCGGGCCGCCGTCTGACGGGACCACGCCCTCATCTCGTATGATGTGGTGTCCGGCTGCGGCGCGGTCCACCCTGGAACGCAGGTAGACGGGCACGGCGGTCGCGTCAGCCAGCCGCGTCAACCACCGACGAGCGGGTGCCATGCTCGGCCGTAAAAGCTATCCCAAGGACAGCCGCTCCCGCAGTTCCGGCCCGCCTGGCTGCAGGAATGACGACTGGATCCGGCGGCCCCATTTGCAGGTCAAAACCTGCCACCCCGCCGCGGCGAACATGCCCTGCAGCCGTTCGACCCGTACGTCGGGGATGACGCGGTCAAGGGACTGGCGGTTCAGGTCCTCAATCCAAAACAGCTCCCCGAGCTGCCGGGCTCCCGGGTCCGTGACGGCCTCCCACACGGCACCTTCGTCCAGTTCCGCGTCCCCGAGGGGACTGATAAAACGCCCGGCCCTGGGCGTGTCAGGGAACTGGTCGCTGACGTACCGGTGGGACATCGCCGCCCACAGCGGAGCCGGGGCCCCGATACCGACGCTGCTCGTGGAGAAGTCAACCGTGTCGGGGTCCTTGAGCCGGCTGGGTTAGCTCTGCAGGCCGCCCTTGGAACGAAGTGTGCCCAGATAGCCCTCTTCCAGTTCTCCGAGCAGATAGCTGATCGAGTGAAGGACAGGGTGGCTCCGGCAGAAAGCGGCCTCTCATTGACCGACGGCTCGGCAGCCGAGGGAGACCCGGTACTTTTTGTGGTGGTCATGCGGGTTCCTTTTGCAGCGGATCCATGATGGGCCTGTCCTCTCACCCTTCAGGAGCGGAAGAGCCCGCTGTAGGCGTTGAGTGCAAGCTGGCCGCCGAGGTGGGCGTAGAGCACGTTGCTGCCGGCCGGAATCTCCCGGCTTTTCACCAGTTCGATGAGCCCGGCAAGGGACTTGCCCTCGTAGACGGGGTCGGTGATCATCGCCTCGAGTGAGGCGCCGAGGCGGATGGCTTCGAGGGTGGAATCCACAGGAATTCCGTAGAGATCCCCGGCCCAGCCTTCCATGACGTTGATTTCGTCGTCGCGGAGATCCCGGCCCACTCCGATCAGTTCGGCGGTGTTCCGGGCAATGCGTTCGACCTGGTCGCGGGTCTTCTGCAGGGTCGCTGAGGCGTCAATGCCGATGACGCGGCGGGGTTTGTCCTGACCGGCGAATCCGGCGATCATGCCGGCGTGGGTGGAACCCGTGACCGTGCAGACGACGATGGTGTCGAAGAAGACGCCGAGCTCCCGCTCCTGTTGTTCCACCTCGTAGGCCCAGTTCGCGAAGCCCAGCCCGCCCAGCTTGTGGTCTGAACCGCCGGCCGGAATCGCGTACGGCGTCCGCCGGCGGCCTTGACCTTCTCGATGGCGTTTTCCCAGCTGCTGCGGATGCCGATGTCGAAACCCGCGCTGTCCAGCCGGACGTCGGCTCCCATGAGGCGCGAGAGCAGGATGTTGCCGACGCGGTCCGAAAGCGGATCCGGCCAGTCAACCCAGTTTTCCTGGACCAGACGGGCTTTCAAACCGAGTTTCGCGGCCACTGCCGCAACCTGGCGTGTGTGGTTGGACTGGTAGCCGCCAATGGACACGAGCGTGTCCGCGCCTTGCGCCAGGGCATCAGGGACAAAATATTCCAGTTTGCGGGTCTTGTTGCCGCCGAACGCCAACCCGCTATTGACGTCCTCGCGCTTGGCCCAGATCTGGGCCCCGCCGAGGTGGGCGTTGAGCCGGGGCAGCGGGTGGATGGGGCTGGGTCCGAACGTCAGGGGGTAGCGCTCAAAATCGGTGATGGCCATTGAAAGTCCTTAGGGTTGCAGATTGTGGAAGTTCGAGCGCCGGACCGCGATCACCGTGATGAGCTCCGGCGACATCGTCGTGACGGATGTCGGCTTCGGCAGCCACCACTGGGCGCTTGGTCAGCGGGGGGCTTCATCTATAAACATCCAACATGTAATATATTGCAGTCTGTTGCTCCCGACTTGTCAAGACCCCCGGACGCCTTCGCAGGTCCAGGCGACTTCCTGCCGTCGGCCCGGCTTCTTCTGCGCGTCTTCTGCTCGCCATCGCGCAGAAGGCCCCGGATCTTTGCAGTGCGCTTTTACGGCGCCGCGTCGAAGGGCCGTCTTTTTTCGCCAAGGCACAGGTGGACCAACTCCACCGAGTGTGATATATCATATTTTGCATGCCTATCCCCTCCCAGCATGGCGTCCACAAGCGATCACTCCTCCGGGACAATGTTTTTGGCTCGATCCGCGACGCAATCGTGGATGGCACGTTTGCGCCCGGTGAACGTCTGAAGGACACTGAGCTCGAGACCTGGTTAGGGGTCAGCCGGACGCCGATCCGCGAGGCGTTGCTGCGATTGGAACGCGCCGGCCTGGTGGTCGCCGTACCTGGGAAAGCCACCATTGTTGCCCCATACGACCTGACTTCCACCGTCAATGCTCAGCGGGTCGTGGCTGCGATGCATGAACTCGCCGCCCGGCTGGCTGTCCCGTTGATCACAGAAGATTCGATAGCCGCCATGGTCACAGCCAATCGGCGGTTTGAAAAGGCGCTCGAACGCCTTGATGTTGAAGCAGCGCTGAGTTCTGATGATGAGTTTCATGCCGTATTCGTCGCGCTCAGCGGCAACGATGTGCTCCAGGAAGTCCTGGAGCAGACAACGCCGATAATTCGCCGGATTGAGCGGATGCGCTTCGGATCCTTTACCGCCCGGGATTCAGTATCCCAACATGCCAAGATCATTGAGCACACCCGGCGCGGTGATGTTGAGGCCACTGCTATCGCCTGCCGGGAAAACTGGCTTTCCCTGCGCTTCGCGCTCAGCCAGTAACGCCGGCTGCGCGCTTGAGTTCGCCTGTGCACGGGTGCGTGACCGCAACGACTAGCTCCCGGGACATTGAGTCCCGCGGGGAAGGCGGAGTTAGCTTCATCACGCGGCCGGGATTCTCCGGAAATCCGGCCGCTGGCAGCCGCATACTTGGAGTGACCCCGGCGGACTTTCCCCTCCGCCAGGCATGAGGAGGGTCCATGGAAACCTTGAAAAACGTCGTCACGAACGAGTACTTTCCCGCGGCCGCCGTGCTGTCTGGGGTGGTCCTTTTCTGGGCCCTTGGCCTGCTCGGCGGACTGTCCCTGCTGAGCACCAGGCAGACGCTGGTCACCACTCTGAGCTGGCTGCTGTTCGTCTACGCCGCCGCGGTTCTCTCGCCCCTCGCGGGACTCCTGGCCGCCGTCGACCTCATCCGCCGGTGGCTGCGGAACCGTCAGCCGCCCGCCGCTTCGCACTAGGTTGCGACTACCCGGGAGGCAGCGGTTCCGCGTGCCCCTATTCGAAGCGCGAAGGGTCGCCCATTCCGCGCCGGACGATCTCCGCGACGCCGCTGGAAAAGTCGATGACCGTGGTCGGCTCCGCACCGCAGTCGCCGGAATCGATCACGGCATCAACCACGTGGTCGAGGCGTTCCTTGATTTCCCAGCCCTGCGTGAGCGGTTCCTCTTCGTCCGGGAGCAAAAGTGTGCTGGACAGCAGCGGTTCGCCCAGCTCGGCCAGCAGCGCTTGCACCACGTGGTTGTCCGGGATGCGCACGCCGACGGTCTTCTTCTTCGGGTGCAGCAGCCGCTTGGGGACCTCCTTGGTGGCGGGCAGGATGAAGGTGTAGCTGCCCGGGGTTACGGACTTGATGCTGCGGAAGACATCGTTGTCGATCTGGACAAACTGCCCTAATTGCGCGAAGTCCTTGCAGACCAGGGTGAAGTGGTGCTTGTCATCAAGATGCCGGATCGCGCGGATCCTGTCCAGGGCGTCCCTGTTCCCCAGCTGCGCACCGAGGGCGTAACAGGAGTCGGTGGGATAGGCGATCAGGCCGCCTGACCGCACGATGTCCACCACCTGGTTAATGGAGCGCTGCTGGGGGTTTTCGGGGTGCACATCGAAGTATCTCGCCATGCCAAGAGCTTACGCCCGACGGCGGTCTGCGCACCCTGGCTGCCAGTACGGCCATCGACGCCGCGCCGACGAGTTCCAGAAGACCGGGTACAGCGTCGTTGCCAGCAACAGTGCGCAGTCAAAGCTGCTGACAGGGTGCTGCCCAATCAATGTTGTTCGTCGTGGTGGATCCGCTCGCCGAGTTGCCGCAACGGCTCCCCGCTGCCGCTCCACTGCTTGGCGATGAACTCGGCGGCGATGGACACCGCCGTCTCCTCCGGCGTGCGCGCGCCCAGGTCCAGGCCAACGGGGCTGTGGAGTCTGGACAGCTCGGCCTCGCCCAGTCCGGCCTGGCGCAGGCGGGCGATCCTGTCCTCATGGGTCCGGCGGGAACCCATCGCGCCGATGAAGGCTACGGGGCTGCCTCGGAGGGCGACTTCCAAGAGCGGGATATCGAACTTCGGGTCATGCGTGAGGACACAGATGACGGTCCGCTCGTCCACCAGGCCCTTGGAGAGCTGCCCGGCCAGATACCGGTGCGGCCACGCGTTGACTACTTCCGCCGCGTCGGGGAACCTGGCGGGCGTGGCGAAAATCGCCCGAGCGTCGCAGACCGTCACGCGGTAGCCCAGGAAGGTTCCCAGCCGGGCCAGCGCGGCGGCGAAGTCGATGGCGCCGAACACAAGCATCCGCGGCGGCGGCGCGTAGCTTGCGAAGAACACCCGCATGCCGGTGTCGAGCCGTTCGCCGTCGAGGCCGTAGCTCAGGATGCCGGACCGGCCGGCGGCGAGCAGGCCCTGGGTGTCATCGCCGACGGCGTGATTGGTCCGCTCGGAGCCGAGGTCGCCCTCGAACCCGTCCGGCCTGACCACGAGGTGCCGGCCCAGCCGGCTCCTGTCCGGGTGCTCGATCACCGTGGCGACCCCCACCCGCCGCCCGGCAGCGATGTCCTGCCCGACGTCGTGGAGCTCGGCAAAGTGCTGCCGGGAGACCGGTTCAACGAAGATGTCGATGATTCCGCCGCAGGTCAGGCCCACCGCGTAGGCGTCGTCGTCGCTGATCCCGTAGCGCACCAGGACCGGAGTGCCGTCTTCCTTGACCTGGGTGGCGAGCTCATAGACCGCGCCCTCGACGCAACCTCCGGAGACCGAGCCGACGGCGTCGCCGTCGGCGGTGACCAGCATGGACGCCCCCGGGAGTCTCGGGGCGGACTTGAAGGTGCTCACGACAGTGGCCAGGCCGGCGGTGCTGCCCTTCCGCCAGCCCGGCATCATGGCTGCCAGGACGTCGCGCATCTGCGCGCCTCAGTGCCTGCCGCACAGCCGGAGCAGCCGGAACGCCGAGCGGCGTCCCGCCCAGTAGGCGAGGCACGCCGCCACTGCCATGAGGCCGAGGACCTTCCCGGGGTTGGAGAGCTGATCCGCGGCGATGCCCTTGGCAAGGCCCATGGCGTCCAGGCTGCCTCCCGGGGCAGCGGCCTTCCGGCCGGCAGCGGGCGGCACAGCAGCGGGACTTGCAGCCGTGGGAACTGCCCCCGCCGGCACGGAGACAGCGGCTTGCTCCGGCGCCACCTCGGCCAGCATGGCCTGCAGGTTTGCGGCGAAGAGGGACATCATCTGCTCCGTGACGCTCCCGATCACGCCCTTTCCCATGGCTGCGGCCTTGCCGGAGAGTGCCAGTTCCGCGTTGACGGTCCCTCGCGTGGTGCCGCCGTCTTCCGCGAGCACCAGGGTGACCGTTGCCTCGGCGGTGCCCTGCCCGCGGGCTTCCTGGGCCTTTCCGCCGAGCACTGCGCGGTGGGCGGCCGCATCGCGTTCAACGACGTTCAGCAGCCCCTTGTATTGCATGCTTACCGGGCCCAGCTTCACGGTCATGCCCACCTGGTAGGCGTCGTCCGAGAGCTTGTTCAGGATCTTGGCCCCGGGGAGGCAACCAGCCACCCGTTCGAAGTCCATAAGCGTGTCCCACACCTGGTCGATCGGTGCGACTACCGAGAACGTGCTGTCTATCTGCATTAGCTTGTCCCTTGCCTCTCACGTGTTGACTGGCCCACGCCCGCGGATTGCGGCTGCCACCTCTGCCAAAGCCGTGTAGCTGTGTCCGCTGACGAATGCATCGCAGTAGGGCAGGGCCGCTGCCATCCCGCCCACCAAAGGCTGGTACTGCGGCGCAGCCTTGCGGGGATTCACCCAGATGATCCTGTACGCCAGTCTGCGCAGCCGCGCCATCTGCGCCGCCACCTGCTCGGGATCCTCCTCGGCCCAGCCGTCCGAGAACACCACCACCACCGCGCCCCGCGCCAGACCGCGGCGGCCGTGTTCATCCACGAACCGTCGGAGGCTCTCGGCGATCCGGGTACCGCTGGCCCAGCCGGGGGCAGCGGCAGCGGCCCGGGCCAGCGCTTTATCGGGATCGCGCAGCATGAGTGGCCGGGTCAGCCGGGTCAGCCGGGTGGAGAAGACGAACGCCTCGGCCCCCGCGCCGGCCACCGCGCCCTGCAGCAGCGACACGAACACGCGGGCATAGGGTTCCATCGAGCCGGAAACGTCGCAGAGCAACACGAGTTTGCGCCGTTGCTCACGGCGGCGGGCATACAGCAGCCGGGTCGTGTCGGAACCGGACCGCCGGGCCGCGCGCACCGTGGCGCGGACGTCCAGCCGTACGCTGCTGTGCGCGGACTTGTGCGTGCGGCGGCTCAGCCGGACCGGCGTCGCCAGCAGCATCCTGGCCGCCAGCCGCCTCACCTCGAGGACTTCACTGGGGGAGAGTTCAGCGAAGGACGTCCCGTGCAGGTGTTCCTCGGTCGAGGCCATGGCGAGCACGGCCTCCCGTTCAGGGTCGCTGGGGCCCTCGGAGCCGTCACGGCCGGCGGACGCCACCGCCGGATGCGGCTGCGGCCGGCCGGACGGATTCCCCGCCGCCCGTGCGTCGGCTGGGGCGGGCCGGGTTCGCGCCTCCGGCCCGAGCGATGGCGATGCGGCGGGTACTGCCGGGCCGCCCAGCTGCGCGGCGGGGTCGAATCCGGTGCGGAACACGGCAGCGAAGACGGCATCGAACACGGGTAGCTGCTCGCGCGCGGACACGAGCACCACGCGGCAGGTCCAGTAGAGCTGTTCGAGCCGGGCCGGAGGGACGAGGTGGAGTGCCTCGGCCAGCCGCGCCGCCCGGTCCGGAGAGCTCGAAAGGCCGGCCCGCCGCAGCTCCGTGATGAACGCGGCGGACAGGGCGGCCGCCTCAACCCTCGGCAGAACGGTTCCGGTGCCCTCAGCCATCTGTGCCCTCCACGAGCCAGGCGGCCCCCCGGGCGCCCACCAGCTCGAGGTCGTCGCGGTTCTTGACGATGGACCCCCAGGTCTGTTCGGCTGTCCCGGCGTCGATGCGTTCGACCCCCAGCACGGCGAGGGCCGAAACCCAGTCGATGGCCTCCGAAATCCCTGGTGGCTTGGCGAGGTCCAGGGTCCGCAGCCGGGTAATCACGGCAGCGGCCTGGAGGGCCAGCGGGCCGCTGCTGGCCGGCACCCGGCGGCGCACGATCTCGGCGATCCGGGCCGGCCCCGGGTAGTCGATCCAATGATAGAGGCAGCGGCGGGTCAGCGCGTCGTGCAGGTCCCTGGTCCGGTTGGACGTCAGGAGGACGATCGGGGGATGGGTGGCCCGGATAGTCCCCAGCTCCGGGATGGTGACGGCCGCCTCTGCCAGCAGTTCAAAGGTGAACGCCTCGAACTCGGCATCGGCACGGTCGATCTCATCCAGGAGGAGCACGGCGGGGCGTGGCCCGGGATGCTCGATCGCCTGCAGCAGCGGCCGGCGCAGCAGGTATTGCGGACCGAAGAGGTCGGTTTCGGTCACGGCGGCATCGCGGACCTCGGCCAGCCGGATCCCGAGGAGCTGGCGCTGGTGGTTCCATTCGTAGAGTGCCTCGCCGGCGTCGATGCCTTCGTAGCACTGCAGCCGGTACAGCGGCGTGTCCAGGAGCTGGGCCAGTGCCTTCGCCGCTTCCGTCTTGCCCACCCCGGCCTCACCTTCCAGGAGGATGGGCTGCGGCAGGCGGACGGCCAGGAACAGTGCCGTCGCCAGCCCGACGTCGGCCAGGTAGTCGTTCCGGTCCAGCGCCGCCATCAGTGACGCGACATCGGGCACCCGTCGCTGCACGTCCTCCTCCGCGCCGGACCGCGCCGCCGTGGTCATTCGGCCCCCAGGGGATCGCCCGGGAACCGGCGGAAATCTTCCCCGGCGTCCCCGTCCAGGCGGATGGAACCGGCCGCGCCGCCCAGTGCCAGGACCGTCTGGTGCGCGGGTCCAGGAAAGGTCTCGTGTCGCGGCTCAGACAGGGACGGCATAGCGCACAGGATCCTTGCGGAAGGCGGCCCGGCAGCCGGGCGAGCAGAAATACACAGTGGCGCCGTTGTACTGGATGTGCAGCGACGATTCGACGGCCGGCACGGACATGCCGCAGACCGGGTCGATCGCGCTCGCAGGCGCAGCCTGTGGAGCATCCGCCCGTGCCCCTGCGGGCGCGGTTGTTGGCGCCGGGGCAGCAGCGGCCGGCGCGGCCCGCCGTGCCTTGGACCGTTCCCCGATGAGCTGGGCAAGGATCGAGAGCGCGATCTCCCCGGGGGTCCTCGCCCCGAGCTGCAGGCCCGCCGGCGTGTACACCCGCGAGCGCAGCACGTCGTCGACGTCGAGGGAGTCCAGCACGGCGGCCCCGCGGGTCTCGCTGGCCACGAGGGCCACGTAAGGCACGCCGGTGCGCAGGGCAGCCTCCAGGGCGCCCTCCTCGGCCTTGCCGTGCGAGGCGACGATCAACGCCGCGTCGTCGCTCCGGGGGTCCGCCGCCTCGCCGTCGGTGAGCTCGACCGCCAGGCCGACGCCGGATCCCAGCGTCGCGAGGGCCTGCGCCACCGGCGTCGTGCCGACCACCAGGACGCGCGGCGCCGGAAGGCGCGGCTGGAGGAAAATCTCGATCGCCCCGCCGCTGAGGCACGAATTGGAGACCTCGACGGCGCCCTCCTCGGCGGTGCGGGACGGTACGCCGGGAACCACGCGCAACAGGAGCGGTTCCTGGGACACCAGCGCCTTTAGGCTGTACTCCCGCACGGATTCCTCGACGCAGCTTCCGCCCACGAATCCCTGGATCTCGCCGGTGGAGAGCACCAACGCGGTATCACCGGCGTGGGCGCTGGTCGGCCGCTGGGCGCGGACCACCGTGGCGTGGACGAACGGCTCACGGCGGCCGGCGAGTTCATCCGCCCGGGCCGCAAGGGACTCTGCGGTAGTGGACATCTCAGATCGGCGGCCTTGCCCGGCCCTGCATGGCGGCCCAGACGCGGGCCGGGGTGCAGGGCATGTCCATGTGCGTGACGCCGTAGGGTGCCAGGGCGTCGACGACCGCGTTCACGATTGCCGGCGGCGAGCCGACCGTCGCGGACTCACCGATGCCTTTCGCGCCGATCGGGTGGTGCGGGGACGGGGTGACGGTGAAGCCGGTCTCCCAGTCCGGTACCTCCATGGCCGTGGGGATCAGGTAGTCCATGAAGGACCCGCCGAGGCAGTTGCCGGCCTCGTCGAACTCGATGATCTCCATCAGGGCCATTCCGACCCCGTCGGTCAGCCCGCCGTGCACCTGGCCTTCGATGATCATCGGGTTGATCCGGGTTCCGCAGTCATCCACCGCGACGAAGCGCCGCACCTTGACGTGTCCGGTGCCCGGATCGACGTCGACCACGCAGATGTAGGCGCCGAACGGGAACGTCAGGTTCGGCGGGTCATAGGTCACCTCTGCGTCGAGGTTGCCATCCACCCCCTCCGGCAGGGCCACCGTGCCGTGCGCACCCATGGCGATTTCGGAGATGGTCTTCCCGACGCTGGGATCGCCCTTGACGAACCAGCGGCCCTTTTCCCATTCCAGGTCTTCGGGGCGGGTTTCCAGCATGGCTGCGGCGATCAGCTTGGCCTTCTCGCGGACCTTGCGGGCCACGAGGGCGACGGCGCCGCCGCTCACCGGTGTGGACCGGCTGCCGTAGGTGCCCAGGCCGAACGGGGTCTGGTCCGTGTCGCCGTGGACCACATCGATGTCCTCCGGCGGGATGCCGAGCTCTTCGGCGACGATCTGCGCGAACGTCGTCTCGTGGCCCTGCCCCTGGCTCTGCACCGAGATCCTGACAACGGCCTTGCCGGTCGGGTGGACCCGCAGCTCGGCGCCGTCGGCCATGCCCAGGCCCACGATGTCGAAGTGCTTGCGGGGTCCGGCGCCCACGGTTTCGGTGAAGAAGGCGACTCCGATGCCCATCAGCTCTCCGCGGGCCCGCTTCTCCTTCTGCTCACGCCGGAGCTCGTCGTAGCCGGCCATCTGCATGGACAGCCGCATGGCGGGTTCGTAGTTGCCGGAGTCGTAGACCCAGCCGGTCTTGTTGGCATAGGGGAACTGTTCGGGCTTGATGAAGTTCTTCAGCCGGAGTTCCGCCGGATCCATTTCCAGCTTGCGGGCCAGGATGTCCACCATCCGCTCGACCAGGTAGACGGCCTCGGTTACGCGGAAGGAACAGGCGTAGGCGACCCCGCCCGGCGCCTTGTTCGTGTAGACGCCCGTGACGGAACAGTAGGCGGCCTTGAGATCGTAGCTGCCGGTGAAAATGGAGAAGAAGCCGGCCGGGGTCTTGGTCGGCTGGGCGGTGGCGTTGAAGGCGCCGTGGTCGGCCAGCACGTGGGTCCGGACGGCGAGGATCTTGCCGTCTTTGGTGGCCGCGATCTCGCCCTGCATGATGTAGTCGCGGGCGAACGACGTCGACATCAGGTTTTCGGAGCGGTCCTCCACCCACTTCACCGGGCGGCCGGAGACGATCGACCCCACGACGGCGAGAATGTAGCCGGGATAAATGCCGACCTTGTTGCCGAACCCGCCGCCGATATCGGGGGAGACGATGCGGATCTTGTGCTCCGGGATGCCGGCGACAATCGCAAACAGGGTCCGGTGCGCATGGGGAGCCTGCGTCGTCTCGTAGAGAGTGAGTTTCCCGTTGACCGCATCAAAGTCGGCGACGGCGCCGCAGGTCTCCATGGGTGCCGGGTGAACCCTCGGATAGACGATCTCCTGGCTGACGACGACGTCGGCGGAGGCGAACACCGCCTCGGTTTCCGCTTTGTCGCCGATCTCCCAGTCGAAGATCCGGTTGTCCGTCCGGCCCGCGATCTCGTCGCGGATCACCGGGGCGTCCGCGTCGAGGGCTTTGCGCGCGTCGACCAGCGGCGGCAGGACGTCGTATTCGACGTCGATGAGCTCCAGGGCGTCCCGGGCGGCGTAGCGGTCCTCCGCGACGACGAAGGCGACCTCCTGCCCCTGGAACCGCACCTTGTCGGTGACGAGGACCGCCTGGACGTCCGCCGAGAGCGTCGGCGCCCACGCGAGCTTCAGTCCCACGAGGTCCTTGCCGGTGATCACGGCAACCACTTTGGGATGCGCCAGGGCGTTGGTCGTGTCGATGGATACCAGGCGCGCGTGCGCTACCGGGGCGCGCAGGATGGCACCGTGAAGCATCCCCGGCAGCACGATGTCGTCAAGATAGTGGCCTTTGCCCCGCACGAAGCGCGGGTCTTCCTTCCGCTGGATGCGGCCATAGCCGATCGGCCGGTCCTCGTCGCCGGCGGCCGGGTTGCTCGGCCGCTCGTGGATGACGGTCATGCCTTCACCTCTGTCTCTGCGGTCTCCGCGGTCTCCGTGCCGGCGGGGTGCGCGGCGGCCCACTGCACCGAGCGCACAATGGTTGCGTAGCCGGTGCACCGGCAGATCTGTCCGGAGATGGCCTGCCTGATCTCGGTGTCATCCGGGTGCGGATTCTTATCCAGCAGGGCCCGGGCGGTCAGCATCATGCCGGGGGTGCAGAATCCGCACTGCAGCCCGTGTTCCTCCATGAACCCCTGCTGGACGGGATCGAGGGTCCCGCCCGTGGCCAGTCCTTCGACCGTACGGATGTCATGCCCGGATGCCATGGCCGCGAGGACTGTACAGGACTTCACCGGCTGCCCGTCCATGAGGACCACGCACGTGCCGCAGTTGCTCGTGTCGCATCCCCAGTGGGTACCCGTCAGGCCCAGGACCTCGCGGATGTAGTGGACCAGCAGCACACGCGGTTCAATCTCACTCGTGACTTCGTTGCCGTTCACGGTCATGCTGATCTGCATCTGCTTCAGCCTTCCTGTGTCTGGGCGGCGCGGGCACAGGCCCGCCGCAATACCCGCCGGGTGAGCTCGTCGGCCAGGTGCCGTTTGTAGTCGACCGGACCGCGCTGGTCCTGGACCGGATCGCAGGCGGCGGCCGCCAGCCGCCCTGCCTCAACGAACAGACCCTCGTCGGGGTGCCGTCCCCGCAGCAGGGACGCCGCTTCGGCGACCGTGTGGTCAAGGCCGAGTGCCGTGAGTCCGACGGCGGCGTCGTCAATGGTGCCGTCCGCCGCAAGGCAGACGGCGGCGCCGGCAGCCCCGACCGCCCAGTCGCCCACCCGGCGTTCAACCTTCTCGTAGGCGCTCCCGGAGCGGGGACGGATCGGGAACCGGAGTTCGCAGAGCAGCTCGTCCTGATCGACCGCGGTCTCGTAGGGTCCCCGGTGGAACTCGGCCATGGACAGGATGCGCTCGCCGCCGGGGCCGCGGATCACTGCCTGGGCACCCAGCACATCGCAGACGGTGGAGAGGTCCTCGGCCGGGTCGGCCTGGCAGAGCGAGCCGCCGATGGTGCCGCGGTTGCGCACAACCGGGTCGGCGATCACGGATTCGGCATCCCGCACGATCGGGAAGAGCCCGGCGATCTCGTCCGACTCGAGGAGCGTTGTGTGGCGGGTCAGTGCGCCGATGCGGAGCTGGTCGCCGTCGCGGAGGACGAAGTCGAGCTCGTAGAGATCGTTGATGTCGATCAGCCACTCGGGCCGGGCGAGGCGGAGCTTCATCATCGGCAGGAGGCTGTGCCCGCCGGCAACGACCCGGGATTCCGGACCGTAGCGCGCTAGGAGCTCCAGGGCGTTGTCCACCGTTGTGGCGCGCACGTAGTCAAATGGAGCCGGAATCTGCATTGTCCCTACCTCACTCCGGAAGCCCGGCGGCGTTGTGAAGCGCCGGATTGAGGTCAGTCTTGCCCCGTCGGAACGGGAGTGTCAATATCGTTATAAGCGAAAGGTTATGAAGCCGTGGCGATGACATTGAGCCAGTTGCGCACGTTCGCCCTCGTGGCCAAGCTGGGCTCGCTTCACGCCGCCGCAGCCCACCTCGGAGTCAGCGAGCCCGCCGTGTCCACGGCCCTCGCCGCGCTCCGGCAGGACCTTGGCGACCCCCTGTTTGTGCGCGCCCATGGCGGGATCGCCTTGACCCCTGGCGGCCGGGCGCTCGCGGAATATGCCCAGGACATCGTCGGTCTGGCCGAGCAGGCCCGGTGGGAGGTTTCGCACGCCAAGACCGACACGGGGCGGCTGAAGATCGTGGCGACGGCGCCTTTTGCGGAACACGCCGCCGGCAGGCTGCTGGATCTTTTCACCCGGCGCGTTCCCGGGGCCACTGTGGATGTGGTGGTCGAGGCGGCGGAGGACGTTGCCTCGCTGCTGCTGGAACGTGCGTATGACATTGCACTGGGGGCCCGGCCGCCGCTCACCAGCACCGCCGCAACCGACGTCGGCCTGGAATCAGCCCCATTCCTGCGGTACCAGCGGGTCCTTGTCGTCGCGGCGGAGCACCCCCTCGGCAGGCTGCACGGGCCGGTCCCGCTGGCCCAGTTGCTGGGCCGGCCCTGGTTTGCCGGACCGGCCGGAATCCAGGACAGCACCGAAGAAGGCCGCTGGCTGGCTTCCATGGGGGTGGCGCCGGAGATCGTCCGGCTCAGCAGCGAAACCGACGCCCTCGCGGCCGTCAGGGCGGGCGAAGGAACCATGCTTGCCCTCGGGCACATCGTCCGGGCCGAAATCCGGAGAGGATCCCTGGTCCGTGTGCCGGTCGCCGGGACCCCGATCTCCGGTCTCTGGTGGGCGAGCACGCTGGACCGGCGCCGGGCAACCACCATGGCGCGGACCCTGCAACGGTTTGTCAGCACGGCGGATGCGACCGCCGCCATGGTGGCCCCGGGTGGCTCGCGCGGCCTTGAACGCCGGGGGTCCAAGTTCCATGTGGCCCTCTGGAGCTGAGGTGCGGGCCGTTGTGCCGCGTTGCACAACGCTGATGTCGGTGCTAACCCTTGAGGGGTAGGCGATCGGTTCACACCCCACCAGAAGGAGTAGCCATGACTTTGTCCCGAGAGGAAGACGGCTCGCTGCGGCACTGGAGCAGCCGCCTGATCCAGGCCCTGCAGATCCTTGATCTGGACGTCGACCACCAAAAGATCGTCGATGTCGCGGAGGAGTCGGTGAAGGCCGTCGGGCCGCATGCGGATGCCATCAGCGCGTTCATCGTCGGCTACGCTGCGGGCACCGCGTCCACCAAGGGCCGGAAGGGCACGCAGGAGGCCGTTCGCGCCGCCGCCGACAAAGTCATTGAGCTCTGCGAGGACGGCGAGTCCGGCGGCCCGGACGAAAAGGGCTGGGCCAAGAGGGCCCAGTAGCGCCAACATCCAACCCCCGTGGGACATGCCCTCCCCTCGGACCCGGGGATGGACATGTTCGCATTATGTCCAGTGCCCGCGGCCAGGACTGGACATGTCCCGCGGAGCGTCAGGACGGCGCCGGAGCCGCTACCCCTGTGGTTACGGTCGACGAACCGTCCGGTGTCTGGTCCAGGCTCGGTTCGAGACGGACAATTACGGCTTTGGAGACCGGGGTGTTGCTGCCTTCGGCCGTGTGGTTCAGCGGCACCAGCACGTTGGCCTCCGGATAGTAGGCTGCCGCGCAGCCCCGGGCGGTGGGGTAGGAGACCACCCGGAACTTGCGGACGACCCGCTCCAGGCCGTCCTGGTACTCGCCGCGGATGTCCACGTACTGCCCGTCGGCAAGGCCCAGTTCGGCGATGTCGTCCGGGTTGACGAACACTACGTGGCGTCCATTCTTGATGCCTCGGTAGCGGTCGTTGTGCGCGTAAATCGTCGTGTTGAACTGGTCGTGGGAGCGCATGCTCTGCAGGATCAGGGTGCCAGCGGGGCGCTCCACGTGTTCCAGCTCGTTGACGGTGAGCACGGCCTTGCCGGTCGGCGTCGGGAACGTGCGGGAGTCGCGGGGACCGTTGGCCAGGATGAAGCCGCCTTCCTGGCGGATCCTCTCGTTGTAGTTTTCGCAGCCGCCCACGACCCGTGAAATGTGATCCCGGATGAGGTCGTAGTTCTTCTCGAAGCCGTCCCAGTCGGCCTTGATCTTGTTCCCCACGACTTCCTTGCCGAGCCGGCTCACGATGGCCGGCTCCGAGAGGAGGTGGTGCGAGACGGGTTCTACGCTGCCCCAGGACGGGTGGACCGCGCATACGGTGTCCTCAACTGACACGAACTGGGGTCCGGACTCCTGGACGTCGATCTCGGTGCGGCCCATTGTCGGCAGGATCAGCGCTTCCTGGCCGGTCACCGTGTGGGACCTGTTCAGCTTCGTGGAGATCTGGACCGTCATCTCGGTGTTCTCCATGGCGGCCTCGGCGGCGTGGGTGTCGGAGATGGCGGCAACCAGGTTGCCGCCGAGGGCCACGAAGGCTTTGATTTCGCCGTCGCGCATTTTGTTGATCGTCTCGACGGCGTCCACGCCGTGTTCGCGGGGCGGCTCGAAATCGAACTCCTTGCCGAGGGCCTCCATGAAGGACTGCGGCATCTGCTCCCAGATGCCCATCGTGCGGTCGCCCTGGACATTGCTGTGCCCGCGGATGGGGGAGGCGCCGGCTCCTGGTTTGCCGATGTTGCCGCGCAGCAGGAGCAGGTTGATGATCTCCTTGATGGTGGCCACGCCCTTCTTCTGCTGCGTGATGCCCATGGCCCAGGTGATGATGACTTTTTCCGCCTTGAGGTAGCGGGCGGCGAGCTCATCGATTTCCTCGACGCGCAGGCCCGTTGCCTCAAGGACCGCCTGCTCGTCCAGTTCGTTCAGGTGCTTCTTGAGCTCTTCGAGGCCCTCGCAGTGTTCGGCCAGGAAGTCGTGGTCCAGGACGGTTCCCGGGTTCCTGGCCTCGGCGTCGAGCACGCGCTTGGAGACGGCCTGCAGCAACGCCATGTCGCCGCCGATCCGGATGTGCAGGAACTGGTCCGCGATCTCCGTGCCCCGGCCGATGATCCCCTTGACCTTCTGCGGGTTCTTGTACCGGCGCAGCCCGGCCTCGGGCAGGGGATTGACGGCAACGATCTCACCGCCGTTTTCCTTGCAGGCCTCCAGCTCGGTGAGCATGCGCGGGTGGTTGGTACCCGGGTTCTGGCCCATGATGATGATCAGGTCCGCGTTGGCGTAGTCGTCGAAGGTGACGGTGGCCTTCCCGATGCCGATGGTCTGGCCCATTGCCCAGCCCGAGGATTCGTGGCACATATTGGAGCAGTCGGGCAGGTTGTTGGTGCCGTAGCCGCGGACGAACAGCTGGTACAGGAAGGCCGCCTCATTCGAGGTCCGGCCGCTCGTATAGAAGGCGGCTTCGTCGGGGGAGTCCACGCTCTTGAGCTTGCTGCCGACGATCCTGATCGCCTCGTCCCAGCTGACCGGCTTATAGTGGTCCTCGCCGGCGGGCTTGTGCACAGGCTCCGTGAGCCGGCCTTGCATGCCCAGCCAGTATTCCGAGCGGCTGCGCAGCTCGCTGACCGAATGCTCCGCCCAGAATCCGGAGGGAATCACGACCGGCGTCGCTTCCCAGGTGACGGCCTTGGCGCCGTTCTCGCAGAACTCGAATGCCTTGCGGTGGTGCGGGTCCGGCCACGCGCAGCTGGGGCAGTCGAACCCGTCCTTCTGGTTCATTGCCATCACGGTCTTGCGGGTGCGGTTCAGGCCCATCTGCTCGATGGCCGGCTGCATCGAATGGTAGACACCCGGAATGCCGGCCGCCCAGCTCTTCGGCCCGTCTCCGACCACGAGGTCTTTTTCGTCAGTTTCCTCGATGCGAGGATTCTTGCGGGTCACGGTGAACTTCCCTTCTGCAAACACCACCGGGTTGGGGTGGCGCGCTGATCTGCCACTACGCACGATACCTTCACGCCGATCACAGATCTATCACAGGCGTATCAGGTTTGCCCGGAGCCCCGCAAGCGATCCGTCCGGCGGCGCCGGATTTTTCTCGCCTGGAACCCGTTGCGGCGTAGGACGACGCCGGGCCGCACCCTCGACGGCAGCGGTCCCGTTCCGTAGGATACGGCTTACCCGGCCCGGGCGAACGATGGCGTGGCCGGGTGCAAGAAACCGGGTGCAAAAAGGACCGACCGAAAAGGGGCAGCAGCAGGGGCCAGTGGAAAGGGACCCCTGCCATTGCGGATCAGCCGGAACAGCTGAAGGGGCACAGGGGTCCTCCTTCAGCCGGACCGGCCTTACCCATGCGGTTTTCCGATCCGGCGCGGCCCGGCGGCGGTGCTGAGACAGCCCGCGCTTCCGGCCCCCTGGGTGCAGCCACGGCATGGCCTCCCCGCCCGGATTTTCCTTTGGTAAACCCCCTTGGGTAAGCAGCCGTGCGCGCACTGCGCACTGGCTTCGGCGCGCGGTCCGGAGAGAAAGCCCAGGACCCGTCCAAGATTTCCCTAAGAACCACCCTGCACTCCTTCACCATCATTCACTTCAAGAGGCAGGTGCGTAATGAATGTGTTCGCATGCACGAAGGTCGAGGGCCAAGTCGTGTCTTTGGCAAACCGACCCGCTTAGCCTCAATACCGTTCAGTTAAGAGTCTGGATCCGGATGTGTGGGCTGTGCTCCGGTTGCGGCCATTCGCTGTGACGGGCGCGTTTGGCTGCCCATTTGAGGACTTTGCGTTTGACGACGCGGGGGTTGGAGCGTTTCCGGCGGGCCGGGTTCAGGCGCCGGAGGAGTAGGCGGACGGCATGCTGCCAGGCCGCGGCGGCGGTGTCAGGGTCCCGAGGGGGAAAAGGCGCCCTGCGCTGTGGAGCGGCGGGCGATGCGCAGGGCGGCGGTGAAGGAGATGCGGTCGGGGTCGTGCCCGCCGCGGGCGGCGGTGTCTGCCATGAGCGTGCGGATGGCGTAGTGGCAGCACAGGTGCCCCCAGATTTCCTGGTTGACCAGGTCCGGGGACTTGGAGCGCAGCACGGCCCGCGGTCCGCGCTGGTGGGTCTTGAGCTCGTCGAAAACGCTCTCGATCTCCCAGCGCTGGGCGTAGGCGGCCGCGAGATCTGCCGCGCCCGCTTCGGCCGGGTCCAGGATCGTGGTCAGCAGCCGGTATTCCTCGGGGTTTTCCCGCCCGTCGCCGATCGTGTAGTCGATCACGCGCACGCTCAGCGGCTCGGTCTTCGCCCGGTCCGTGCCGGAGGTCGGTCTGATCGTGGCCAGCCAGGACCCGTCGGACAGGGTTTCCAGATACCGGGGCCGCAGGTTCGTCTTCACGCGCCAGAGCAGGTCCGCGCCCGTGCCGGCGGCCTGGCCCCAGAGCCGGAAGCCGTAGAAGCCGCGGTCGGCCAGGACCAGCATGCCCGGTTTCAGCCGCCCCGCGAGTTCCCGGGCCAGCTCGATCCCGGAGACAGCGCAGGGCCCGGTTTCGGCATCGATGACCGCGTGGGTGCCGCACTCGGCCAGTGCCACCAGCCGGGCCTGGGGGAAAGCGGACTGCTCGCCCCGGTCGAGGCCGGACGGCTGAAGTGCTCCGCGTTCGCCGGCGTGTCGGGCACGTCCAGGCAGGTCCCGTCGATCGCGACCAGCCGCCGCCCTGCCAGCCAGGACCCCGGCGTGCCCGGCCCGGCCAAGGGACGCGCCACCCGGAAGAACAGCCCCCGCACCGGTTCCGCCCCGAGACGTGAGCGTGCCTGGAAGATCGCCGACTTCGACGGCGGCACGAACGACTCCGCCCATCCCGAGGACCACGACAGCCCGTCCGTGAGCTGCGCGAACACGTCCTCGTACGACCCCTCGGCGTATAACGCCATCCCGATCGAGAAATACGCCGTCACCCGCGCCGGCAACGCCCGGTGCCGCCGCTCCGTGCGCCCGGCCGCCGCGACCACCTCATCCACCACATCGGCAGGAAACACCCGCGTCAACAGGCCCACCGACACCAGATCAGACAACCGGCGGCCGGACACGGGCTTTTTCCATCCAGAACGAGGCATACCCCGAGAATACCGCAGAAACCCTTAACTGAACGGTATTGCGCTTAGTAGTCGCCGCAGGGACAGCAATGGCTCTGCTCAGTTTCCTTGGACTCACCACATCGGTGGTCAGCGCCAACGCCGTCGTGGCCCCCGTCGGCCAGGGCTTCACCGTCACCCCATCCGATCTGGCGTTCATCCTCAAGCAGATCAAAATCGCTGAGCACCACGCCGCAACGCTGACTCCCGCTCAACCGTGCTCCACCCTGGTCGGCCCCGGTCCCGACCAGATCCCCGATGCCCTCACCTCCTACGGTCTGCGGACGGTGGACGGCTCGTGCAACAACCTGATCCCGGGTCGGGAGAAGTTCGGTGCGGCAGACCAGCCCTTCCCGCGCTTCACCAATCCCGTCTTTAAGGCCGCGGAGGACACACCGCCTGGCTTCGGCCCGCCCGGCCCGACGTCCTATGCCCAGAAGAAGGGCAATGTCTTCGACTCGCAGCCGCGCGAGATCAGCAACCTGATTGTCGACCAGACGTCCACCAACCCGGCTGCCGTGGCAGCGGCTGCGTTCCCTGTGAGAACGCAGGGCAACCCCGGCCTTTTCCCGTGCACCACGGACCCGAATCCGGGGCCTCCGGCAGTTGACGGAGTTCCCGCCGGCTGCGTGCCGTCGCACCAGACCCTGTTCATCCCGAACGTCACCACGGATGTGGGTCTCTCGCCACCCTACAACTCCCTGTTCACCTTCTTCGGCCAGTTCTTCGACCACGGTGTCGACCAGACCGTCAAGAGCGGCGGTACAGTCTTTGTGCCGCTCCACGCTGACGATCCGCTGATCGCCGGACCGGACCACATCCTCGGCAACGCCGACGACCTGCCGCCGAACCTGCAGTTCATGGTGCTGACCCGGGCGCAGAACCAGCCCGGTCCTGACGGCATCCTGGGTGACAACCCCGCAACCCCCGTCGACGAGAGCGCCGACGACATCCAGAACGCCAACAACACGGACTCGCCCTGGGTGGACCAGAGCCAGACGTACACCTCGCACGCATCGCACCAGGTGTTCCTGCGCGAGTACGTGAACAACCCCGCCGGCAAGCCGGTCTCGACAGGCAAGCTCCTGGGCGGTCCGAAAAACCTTGACGGAACCCCCGGCCCCAAGGCCACCGGCATGGCCACCTGGGCTTCGGTCAAGGCCCAGGCCGCTACGCTGCTCGGACTCCAGCTCGTCGACACGGACGTGACCAACATCCCGATGCTGGCCACCGACCCGTACGGTAAGTTCCTGCCGGGTCCGCTCCGCGGTCTCCCGCAGTACGTGACGGCGTCCGGCATGGTCGAGGGCGACACCGCCAACCCTGTGCTTGTTCCGGCGGATGTGCTTCACTTCGACACGCCGTTCCTGACCGACATCGCGCACAACGCGGACCCGTCGCCGCAGGACACGGACCACAACCCGGCCACGCCGCCAGTGGCACCGGTTCCGGACGCTGACAATGTCGCCTCGGCAGATTTTGCCAACCAGCCGGCCGGTACGTACGACGACGAGATGCTGAACGCGCACTTCTGCGCTGGTGACGGCCGGGTCAACGAGAACATCGCCCTGACCACGATCCATCAGGTCTTCCACTCCGAGCACGACCGCCTGATCGATGACATCAAGAACACGCTGACCAACGACACCTCCTCGGCGGGAGTCGCTGCCCTGGCCGACTGGCAGTCGGTGTCCGGTGCCAACGGCTGGAACGGGGAGCGCCTGTTCCAGGCCGCCCGCTTCGTGACCGAGATGGAGTACCAGCACCTGGTGTTCGAGGAGTTCGGCCGCAAGGTCCAGCCCGCAATCCAGCCGTTCCACGTCTACCACTCCGACATCAACCCGGCGATCCACGCCGAATTCGCCCACGCGGTGTACCGCTTCGGGCACTCGATGCTGGACGACACGGTCGCCCGCACCAACTTGAACGGGTCGGACAACTCGGTCCCGCTGCTCACGGCGTTCCTGAACCCCCCGGAGTATTTCAACGGCGGTTCCGCCGGCCAGCTCACCCCTGAACAGGCCGCCGGCAGCGTCGTCATGGGCTCCTCGGACCAGGTGGGTAACGAGCTCGACGAGTTCGTCACCGAAACGCTGCGCAACAACCTCTTGGGGCTGCCCCTGGACCTGCCCACGCTCAACATGACGCGGGCCCGTGACGCGGGCGTCCCGCCGTTGAACAACGTCCGCAGGCAGATCTTCGGCGCAACCAACGATGGTCAGCTCGCACCCTACACAAGCTGGTCGGACTTCGGTCAGCACCTCAAGCACCCTGAGTCGCTGATCAACTTCGTCGCGGCGTACGGAAAGCACCCGTCTATCACCAGCCAGACGACCCTGGCCGGCAAGCGGGCAGCGGCCAAGGCCATCGTGGACCCGACCTCGGCACCGGCAACCGACCCCACGACCATCCCGGCCGACGCGGCGGAGTTCATGTTCGGCACCGGAGCATATGCGAACACGGCCGACGGCGTGACCGTCACCGGCGTCGACGACGTCGACCTCTGGGTCGGCGGGCTCGCTGAGATTACGAACCTGTTCGGCGGCCTGCTGGGCAGCACCTTCAACTACGTCTTCGAGAACCAGCTGACCGACCTGCAGAACGGGGACCGGCTGTACTACCTGGCCCGTACCCCCGGCATGAACCTGCGCAGCCAGCTCGAGGGCAACTCGTTCGCCGAGCTGATCCAGCGCAACACGGACGGCACGAACACGCTGAAGGCCGACGCGTTCGCTACGGCCGACTGCAAGTTCGAGCTCTCGAACCTCAATGGAACGCCCGCCGGCTTCACCGCCTTCGGGTCCACGGTCGCCGACGATTTGACGACGCCCGGCTGCGACGAGTCCAAGCTGCTGCTGCGCAAGCCTGACGGGACCATCCAGTACCGACAGGTCAACAGCGTCGATCCCGTGGGGATCAACGGGCAGTCCGTCTACAACGGCACGCCCGGCGTCGACCGCATCTTTGGCGGCAACGACAACGACACCTTCTGGGGCGGCGCAAGCAATGACGTCATCGAAGGCAACGGCGGCGACGACGTCATTCTCGGCGGCGACGGCAACGACATCATCACCGACCTTTCCGGCGCGGATGTGTTGAAAGGCGGCCCCGGCAACGATGCCCTCGACGGAGGTATCGGCAACGACATCTTTATGGGTGGCGATGGCCAGGACTTCATCAACGGCGGAGCCAATGACAATGAGGCCTTCGCCGGTCCCGGCAATGACTTCGTCATCGCCGGTCAAGGCGCGGACGCCGTATTCGGCGACGGAGGCGACGACTGGATAGAGGGTGGTTCCGGCCAGGACCTCTTGATCGGTGACCATGGTGCCCCGTTCTTCGATGATCCTGCCCAGGTCCAACCGGGCAACGACATCATGATCGGCCAGGTCGGCGAGAACGACTACGACGCCGAGGGTGGCGACGACATCATGGCGGCCAACGCCGCGATCGACCGGTTCGCCGGTGCAGCCGGGTTCGACTGGGCAATCCACCAGTACGACACTGTCGGAGCCGACGATGACATGATGATCAACAACAACCTGATCGGGCTGCCTCTGCCGGTAGTCGTGAACCGCGACCGCTGGCAGGAGACCGAAGCCAACTCGGGATCTGCGTTCAACGACATCATCCGTGGCGACGACGCTGTGCCGAGTGCCGTCGGTGGTGCCGGCTTCACCGGCTGCGACGTCCTCGATCAGACTGGCGTCGACCGGATCAACGGACTGGGAGCCCTGCTGCCCCCGCTGTCCGGCGACCTGGCTGCGGTGGTCGCGGCCTCGGCGAACAAGTCTTGCCCGCTCACCGGCCCGATCTGGGGGGAAGGCAATATCCTCCTAGGCGGTGCCGGAAACGACTCGATCGTAGGTCGAGGCGGCGACGACATCATCGACGGGGACAGGTCCCTGGCTGTCCGGATCAGTGTTCGCACCAATCCGGCCGACCCGGCAACTGAGGTTGGAAGCACCGATCTCATGGAGCACCAGTACCTGCATGACGCATCGGGCGCCCTCACCGGCCCGACGCTGCAGGCCGCTGTGTTCGCGGGACAGGTCGACCCCGGCAACCTGGTCTCTGTCCGCGAGATTCTGAGCCCGGCTGCCGGGACAGACACGGCGTCCGTCGACACCGCGGTCTTCTCCGGCCCGCTGTCGAACTACACGTTTGAGTCCGTCCCCGCCGCGGGAACCACTCTGGCCTCGGTGAAGGTCACCCAGACCGGCGCCAATGTAGCGGGCCAGAAGATCAGTGACGGAGTGGACACCCTGCGCAACATCGAGATGCTCCAGTTCTCCGACCAGACAGTGTCCGTCGCGGCCGCGGTGACACCTCCGTCGGCACCGGCGGCACCGGCGATCGGCGCAGCGACTGCCACGACAGGTTCGGCGACCGTGAGCTTCACGGCCCCTGCACCCAACGGGAGCCCGGCCATCACGAGCTTCGAGATCGTCGCGACCCCGGCCACGGGCCCTGCCATCACAGTGACCGGAATCCCGGCGACCGCAACCAGCGGCACCGTTACCGGCCTGACCAACGGGACGACGTTCACCCTCCAGGTGCGCGCCGTGAACGCGAACGGTCCCGGCCCTCTGTCCGCGGCATCCAACCCGGTGACTCCGTCAGCGGCAGTACCCGGAGCCCCGGCCCTCGGGTCTGTAACGCCGGGGAATGCCTCGGCATCCCTGATCTGGACAGCCCCCGCCTCTGACGGCGGATCGGCGATCACGGGGTACACCGTGCGGGCGTTCTCCGGAACGACGCTGGCTGTAACCCAGGCGGTCACAGGGAACGTGGGAACCGTCGTCGTCACCGGACTCACCAACGGGACCACGTACACGTTCGACGTGGCCGCGGTCAACGCAGTGGGAACGGGAGCTGCCTCAGCTGCTTCGGCACCAGTGACTCTGGGAACTGATTTTGTGGCTCCCACCGTGACGGCGAGGACCCCCGCATCGGGTGCCCGCTCGGTAAGCCAGTCCGCGGACCTGACGGCAACACTCAGCGAAGCGGTGACGGGAGTCACAGGAACCAACTTCCGACTCCGGCTCGGCACCACGCTGATCCCCGCCTCAGTGTCCTACAACCCGCTCACCCGGGTTGCGACGCTGAACCCGAACGGGAACCTGACGGCCGACCGGGTGTTCACGGTGACCCTCTCGGGTGTCCGTGACGCTGCGGGCAACACGATGACGACCACCTCGTGGTCGTTCACCACAGGCCCCGCGCCCACCATCACCGCTACGACCCCCGTCCCGGGAGCCACCGCGGTACGGCGGAACAACAATGTGACAGCCACCTTCAGTGAGGTCATCACCGGCTTCAATGTTGCTGGCAGCGTCCGCATTAACAGGGTTTCCAACGGGGGCCAGCTCGGCGCAGTGGTCTCGTTCAACCCCATCACCAGGGTGCTGACGATCAACCCCAGCGCGACCCTTCTCTCGAACACCCAGTACCGGGTCACCATCACCGGTAGCACCACTGGAGTTCGGGACCTGGCCGGCAACCCGGTGACCACCCGTATCTGGACGTTCACCACGGGAACAGCACTGTAGTAAGTAGTACGAGATCGCCGGCTGGCGGGTCCGCAACGGCCCGCCAGCCGGCTTCCTCACTTGTTCGAAGAACGACTCTTTGGACACAGTATTCAGCCTGATAGCCCACTTTGGAGGGGCCATGACCACACGACGAGACATGTTGAAACTAGGTGCCGTTAGCGCCCTCGGCCTGGCCGGGCTCAGGGGAGGCGATGACACAATCCCCCCGGCCACGACCGCGGCAACACCCCCCGTGACTGCCAGCCTGCTGGCGCCCCAGAACATGCCCATCCCGTACGCAGGGGTGTTCCGCCGCCCGCCGGAGCTCGTGCCCTTCGAGACGGGCTTCGACAACGGCGACCCGGCGCTGCCCTTCGCGCGCTACGCCCTTACCCAAAAGCTCGGCCAGGCGCAGTTTGTGCCCGGCCTGTCCACCACGGTGGCAGGGTACAACGGCATTTTCCCCGGCCCCACCATCCGGGCCGCGCAGGGCACCCGGGTCGAAGTCCGGATCCGTAACGCCTTCCCCGGGACCGGCCTGCTGTTTCCCGGGGCCATCAACACCGTCACGCACCTGCACGGCTCGGCATCGCTCCCTCAGTACGACGGCTACGCCAACGACATCACCGTGCCGGGAAATGTCAAGAACTACCACTACCCCAACTGGCAGACGGCGCGGACCCTCTGGTACCACGATCACAAGCACCACATCACGGCCCAGAACGTGTACTCGGGCCTCGCCGGGTTCTACCCGCTGTCCGACCGCTTCGAGCGGGCGCAGCTGCCGCAGGGCGAGTTCGACGTTCCCCTGATGATTTCGGACGCCATGTTCAACGCGGACGGATCCTTGGCCTACAACGACAACGACCAGAAGGGACTGTGGGGCGACATCATCATGGTCAACGGCGTGCCCTGGCCGACCATGAAGGTCAAGCCCCGGATCTACCGGTTCCGGGTGCTCGACGCCTCCATTTCACGCTCCTACCGCCCGACGCTGTCGACCGGAGATCCGGTCTACGTGGTCGGCACCGACGCCGGCATGGTGCCGAAGGTCCAGGCGGTGAAATCGTGGCGGCAGGGGACGGCGGAGCGCTACGAGGTCCTGATTGACTTCCGGCATTACCGGGCGGGGCAGATGATCGAGCTGCGGAACCTGAGCAACAAGAACAACATCGACTTCGCCAATACGGGAAAGATCATGCGGTTCGAGGTCGTGGCCGACTCCGGCTCAGGAGCCGGTTCCATCTCCAGCATCCCCGCGACGCTGGACGACGGGGGTGCACTGAATCCGACCAGGGGCGGCATCGCTACCATGAGCCTGACGCCGGACATGGCCGTGGCAAAACGCGACCTCAAGCTGTTCCGGGCGAATGGACAGTGGACCGTCAACGGCGTCACCTGGGCGGACGTGGAGAAGTCAGGGTTCACGAAGCTCTTCGGCAACCCCAAGCCCTTCGACATCGAGCAATGGACCATCACGAATGCATCCGGCGGCTGGTTCCATCCGCTTCACATCCACTTGATCGACGCCAAGATCATCTCGAGGAACACGAACGGCGGCAAACCGTTCGCGTGGGAAACCGGCCCCAAGGATGTGTTCTACGCGGGCGAGAACGAGTCCATCACCGCCCTCACGCAATTCGACACGGGGCCGGAGCAGGGCGGGCGGTACATGATCCACTGCCACAACCTGGTGCACGAGGACCACGACATGATGGTGCAGTTCTCCGTGGGCGACTTGCGGAACAACGATCCGATCAGCTCCGATCCGCCGGTCCTGGACACCACCCCCGAGGGCTCGTTCCCGCCGGTCTACCGGCCCGGTCTTCCGCCCGGGACCTGAGATGGGACACATCAGGCAGATGACCGCGGCTGCCCTGCTCGTGCTGGCGCTGAGCGCCTGCACGGGCGGTACACCGGATCCGGCGGGAGTTCCTGCCGGTGCGCCCGCCGGAGCGTCGGCGAGCGCCGCGGCCGTCTCCCTTGAGACGGGTACCGACGTCGGCAACGGGCGGCCGACGGTCAGCCATGACGGGCTGATGGTGCGACGTCGTGTGGTGATCGCCGTCCACCCCGCCCCGGAGGCAGATCTGGCGGCCGTGCGCACACGGCTCGAGCAGGCCGCGGCCGCGAGCGGCGTGGTCCTGTCAAACATTTCGCCGGACGTGCTCGACCCCGCGATCCTCGAGCACATCGTTCCGGAACTGATCGCGGCGCTACCGCCCGAACGGACCCGCGAGGACGCCGACCAGCTGGCCGGGCTCGCCTTCGGTCCCGAGGGATCCTACGCCGCGGTGGAGCATGTCCATGTTGCGTCAGTGCTGGTCCACGATCTGCAATTCACTGTCGCCTCCCCGGACCCGGCAGCGCTGGCAGAGTCCATCGCCGCTGAAGGCATTCTCTCGGACGCGCTCGGTAACTACGCCACGTCACTGGACGGCGGCGCCCTGACGGTCAGCTACACGGGCCCGTTGCTCAGTGACGCGCTCGTGGACTCGGTCCGGAACGGCATGGCCCGCAGCGCCGGCGTCGATCCGGGCAATGTTGCCCTGACGCCCCGCTCGGCAACGGGGGAAGGCGTGGACCTCTCCCAGGAGCCGGAGCCGGCCCCGGAGCCGACCGAGGATCACTCGGGCCACGACGACGCCGGGCATTGACCGCACCAGTGGCCGGCCGGAAGGAGAAGATCCTACCGGCCGGCCCCGAGTGCCTCCCGGATATCGCGGCGCATCAGCGGGTATCGGTGCCTTCCCGCCTCGGGTTCGGACCAAGCGCGAGAACGACGGCGAAGGAAACGAGCGCGGAGAGAATGACGATGCCGTTCACCAACTCAACCGACCACGCCACACCCTGGCCCAGGTTCTTGACGACGAGTTGAGCCGGCCAGACAAGCATGGGTAGCGCCGCGGCCAGCACGAGTTCCTGCCCTCGAAGACCCACACCACGGAGTCGAAGCCCGGCAAGAACGGCGTCCGTGAAGACCGCAGCAACGAACGCTGCCGGGACGACCCTGAGGTCATGGAAGTTCTCCAAGACCTCAGCCAGCGCCGCGACAACCGTCACGAGGAATGTCACCGATCCGGCTATTGCCAGCCCAAACCGGAGCAGGAACACCACGGGTGTCACGAGCACCACGGTGGTGATCAGGTAGCCGCCCAGTCCGACGACCACGAGACTGCCCCGGGCCACCTGTGCGGCACCGCCGACGGCGAAATGCTCCGGATCCGTGAGGAACCCGGAGTAGAAGCTGAGAGCGAAAGCCGCGATGGCGGCGATCGACGTGACCGCCAGGGTGGCAAAGATCCTGGCAGTGGCCGTCGGTCGTCCGGTGCGCCGACGCTGCGCTTCAACCGGCCCCGACACGAGGAGCACACCTGAGACGAAGAGCCACAGGTGCGTCGGGCTGAGCAGCGCGTCGATGCCGGACTCGATTCCGAAGACCTCGTGCCAGGCCAGGTCGGCGGCACCACCAACCGCGAAGGCTGCCGCGCCGAACACTGCGAACCCGTATCCGGCCGGGATGTGCGCAATCCGGGCTAGCCGGTGCCGGACGGCGGCGCGCCGGCTGATCACAGCGAGCCACGCGCTGAGCAGCACGAGTCCGCCGTATAGGAATGCGTGCCACGGAGTGAAAAAGGAGTCAGGAAGTCTCAGCACGTGGGCGCGCCCGTCGCTATACAACGCCACCACGATGCCCAGTCCGAGCAGCGCGGCGACCAGGTCCTCGGTCATCGTGCTTCGAACGGCGGCCTCGGAGGCCTGAGCCTGGTGATCGGCGTTGGCCCTGGCCGACCTTGCTTTCTGATTCGAAGTCACGTCCGCCTCCCGGCATTCATTTCTGAACCAAACTACGCGCGTCGATGGATCGGCACAATGCGGTGCCGGCCGCGACGGGACGTGACTTTCGGCCCTATGTGCGGACCGGGCCTGCGCGGAAGCTTGGGAGTACATCGCGGACACCGATGGCCTCATCGGGTGGATGAAGGCCGCCGAAAAGGAGCCCCGCATGACCTACATCACCCACGGCGAGCCCGAAGCATGCGAGGCCCTGCGCGTCCGGATCAAACACGAACTGGGGTGGCGGGCCAGGGTGCCTGAATATCTTGAAGACGTCTCCATCGAGGACCAACGATGAATCCGGGCGCAGTCACCAAGACCTCAGTCCTCAAGGAGATCCACGCCCTCGCCCGGCCGCTGAAGACCGATCGGGACCTCGACGGGCTGGTCCGGCGTGCCTCCGACTGCCGCTTCGTGGCCATGGGCGAAGCTTCCCACGGCACGCACGAGTTCTACACCTGGCGGGACACGCTCAGCAGACGGCTCATCGCGGAAGAGGGCTATAACTGGATCGGGGTGGAGGGGGACTGGCCCGACTGCTGGCGCATCAACCGCTGGGTCCGAGGCCAAAGCGGGCAGGACCAGGGCGTCCACGCGTTACTTGCCGGCTTTGAACGCTGGCCGACCTGGATGTGGGCCAATGAGGAAGTGGCGGCGTTCCTGGACTGGCTGCGTACCTGGAATTTGGGACGGCCGATGGACAAGCGCGTCGGCTTCTACGGACTGGACGTCTACTCCCTCTGGGATTCGCTGCGGGAAATCATCGGCTGGCTTGAGGAGAACGTGCCCGACGCCGTCCCGGCGGCCATGCGCGCCTGGCAGTGTTTCGTGCCACACCATGAGGATCCGCACAAGTACGCCTGGAGCACCCGGCTGGTGCCGCAGTCCTGCGAGGCCGACGTCGTCGCCCTCCTGACCGAGGTCAGGAACCGGGTCTTCAGCCCGGTAACCCTAGACGAGGACGCCTTCGACGCCGTCCAGAACGCCGAGGTGGCCGCGAACGCGGAGCACTACTACCGCATCATGGTCCGCGGCGACCGGCAGTCCTGGAACGTCCGCGACCACCATATGGCGGACACCATCGACCGGCTCAGCCGGCACCTGGGGCCATCGTCGAAGGGCCTCATCTGGGAGCACAACACGCACGTCGGGGATGCGCGGGCCACCGACATGGCGCAGGACGGCCTGGTCAACGTCGGGCAGCTGCTGCGCGAACGGCATGCCGGCGAAGGCGTGTTGCTGGTGGGCTTCGCTTCCCACCGCGGTTCGGTCCTCGCCGCCGATGCCTGGGGCAGCCCGGAGCGTATCCTCCCGGTGCCGGAAGCGCGTCCGGGCAGCCATGAGGACTTCCTGCACCAGGCCCTGGGCGTCCCGGCGGTCCTGGAATTCGGCGACGACAGGTCCGGGCCGTGGCTCTCGACCTGGCTGGGCCACCGGGCGATCGGGGTGGTGTACCACCCGGAGAGGGAGCTCGGGAACTACGTCCCGACCCGGATGGGGGAACGCTATGACGCCCTGATCTGGCTGGAACACACGGCATCCCTGCGGCCGGTGCACCATGAGGGGCCGCCCCGGGAGCCCGAGTTCGAGACGGAGCCCACCGGCTTCTAGGCAGGACGCCAGGGAACCTTTCGCTTCCTAAGCGAGGGTCGTATTCTATAGAGAACAGTTCGTTTTCTATTTGGGCGGGTGGCCGATGAAGCGGGAAAGAACCGCGGTCCGTCCGTCCCGGCCGGCCATCCGGGCAGCACTGCCGGGCATCTTGATTGTCATGTTCCTGGGTGCGCTGGATCAAACCGTCATGGCCTCGGCACTGTCAACGGTGGCAGGTGACCTTAGCGGCCTGGACCAGATGTCGACGATCGTCACGGGGTACCTTGCCGCCGCCACCGCGGCCATGCCTCTGACCGGAAAACTGGGCGATGCCTGGGGCCGCAAGCCCGTGCTGCAGGCCTCCCTCGCGCTGTTCACTATCGGTGCCGGACTGTGCGGGACGGCCCAGTCCGTTCCCGAACTCATCGCCTATCGCGCCGTTCAGGGGATTGGCGGAGGAGGGCTGATGATCGGCGCGCAGGCGGTCATCGGTGAACTTGTCAGCCCCCGCGAACGCGGACGCTACCTGGGCTTTATCGGCGGGGCCTATGTCTTGGCCGTGGTTGCCGGTCCGTTGGCCGGAGGCGCGGTAGTCGACCACCTGTCCTGGCGGTGGATTTTTTATTCCTACATCCCCCTCGGGCTGGCGGCCCTGGCCGTGGTTTCCTTGACCCTGCGGCTCCCGGAGACCGAACCCGGCCGCCGGGTCGACTACGCCGGTGCCTCTTTCCTCTCGCTGGCCATCGTCACCGTGATCATGCTGTGCAGCCGTGGCATCTACACCGGCCCCGCCTGGCTGGCCCCGCTGCTGGCTGCTACGGCGGCCGCCGCCGTGTCCGGCTGGCTGATCACCGCCCGGTGGGCCCGGGACCCGGTCATTGACCTTCAGCTTTTCCGCGACCCGGCGTTCGCCCTTTCCACGGCCATCAGTTTCGTGATCGGCTTCGCCATGTTCGCCACTGTCAGTTACCTGCCGGCCTTCCTGCAAGTGGCCATGGGTCTCTCTGCCACAGGGTCCGGGGCCATGCTGATCGCACTGATGGGGGGCATCCTGCTGACCACGGTGGTTTCCGGGCAGTTGATCAGGCGCACCGGCCGCTACAAGCTCTACCCGATCGCCGGGACGGCGCTGGCTGCACCGGCGATGTGGATCTTCAGCACCCTGCAGGCCTCGAGCGGCCCGGGCATTGTCCTGCTCACCATGCTCATGCTCGGACTCGGCATTGGCCTGGTCATGCAGGTCATGATTCTGGTGGTGCAGAACTCCGTAGACCACAGGAACCTGGGCACGGCCACCGCTGCGGTCACGTTTCTCCGGCAGGTGGGCAGCTCCATCGGTGTGGCCGTCCTCGGTTCGCTCATTGCCGTGCGCTTCGTTGCCGGCGTGCCGGCCGACCTGGCCGCACGGCTGGGTGACAGGCTCAACGCCCTCACGCCGCGGTCCATCGCTGCGCTGCCGGCGGCAGACCGGACCGCCGTCGGGACGGCCTTCGGCTCCGCGCTCCCACCCGTTTTTGGATACGCGGCCATCCTGCTCCTGGCAGCGTTCATCCTGACCCTGTTCCTGCCCGAACGCGAACTGCGGACCACGGCGCACGCCGACCCGGCCCCGCCCCGGACCCCGCCCCGGACCCCGGCCGCGCCGACGGAAACCGCGCCGACGGAAACCGCGCCAGCGGAAATCCAAGACAGCAAACATCCAGGGAACCATCACCCACGAGGAGCCCCGAATGACTGAAGCACCCGCAGCAACCAGTCCCCGCCAGCCCCGACACCCGCTGCTGGTCGGGGCCCTGGCAGACTTCGGGGCCGCAGACCTGGCGGCGGCCGGCGGTAAGGGAGCGAACCTGGGCGAACTGGTCCGCGCGGGCTTCCCGGTGCCTGAAGGCTTCATCGTCACCACCGCCGCCTACACGGCCCTACTGGAGGACACCGGGCTGGGCGCCACGCTGGCCGGACTGGTGGAAGCCGGGGCCGGCGGCGGCGCGATCCGGGATGCCTTCGCCTCGGTCGGTGTGCCCGCGATCCTGGGCAGCGCGATCACGGCGGCCTACCGGCAGCTCGGCGGCGGGCCGGTGGCTGTCCGCTCCAGCGCGACGGCAGAAGACCTGCCGGGTGCCGCCTTTGCCGGCCAGCAGGACACTTATCTAAACGTCGTGGGCGAGGATGCCCTGATCCGGGCGGTCGCTGACTGCTGGGCCTCCCTGTGGACGGACCGGGCGATTTCCTACCGGGAGCGGCAGGCGATCCGGCCGGACGAGGTTGCCATCGCCGTCGTGGTCCAGAACATGGTGGCGGCGGATACCGCCGGCGTGATGTTCAGCGCCAATCCGGTCAGCGGGGCGAGGAATGAGATCCTCATTGACGCCAGCACGGGCCTGGGCGAGGCGGTGGTCTCCGGGCTCGTCACGCCCGAGCACTACACCCTCGATGCGCGCGGGCGGCTGAAGGAATGGACGCCCGGCGGACAGGAAGTGGTCATCCGGCCGGCGACCGGCGGCGGCACCAGCGAAACGGCCGGGACCAGGAGCACGGAACCGATGCTCACGAGCGGGCAGATCGCTCAGCTGGCCGGGATCGCGCACAGAGCCGCCGCCCACTTCGGCCGGCCGCAGGACCTGGAATGGGCGGTGGCCGGCGGAACGGTTCATCTGCTGCAGGCACGGCCGATGACCGCGCTGCCGCCGGAGCCACTCCGGCTCAATCCCTTCCAGAAACTGGCGGGACCGTTCTTCGTCGAAATGTTCCAGGTGCGCCCGTACCCGCTGGACGTATCGGGGTGGCTGCACTACGGGGTCCTGGACATGGTCCGCCGGATGGCCGCCAGCGTCGGCGTCGTGTTTCCGTCCACGCAGGAACTGCTGCCCGAAGAAGACGGCGTGGTCCTCCAACTGGTGCCGCCGGTGCCGCGTCCCACTTTCCGAACACTGGGCGCACCGGTATCGATTGCCCGTCGCGTCCGCCGCTACAACCCCTCTCGGTGGTCGCAGGACGAGCGCTTTACGGGCTTCCTGGCCGAGTCGGAACAGCTGAAGAGCCAGGACCCGCGGCAGCTGGGCTGGTCGCAGCTTCGGGCGCACGTTCGCCGGATATTTGCCGTCACGGGTGCCATCACGGAGCTGCGGGTGTCCTATCTTCCGGGTGCATTTGTGCCGCAGCTGAGGCTGAGGCTGTGGTTGCTGCTGCTGGGGAATCGGCGACTGGCCGCGTCGCTTATGGCAGGCGCCAGGACACGGACCAGCCAGGCCAACCGCGCACTGGAGGAGCTCGCGGACCAGGTCCGCGCGGATGGGGACCTTGGCCAGTCCTTCACCCGGCTGGAACCGGCGGAACTGCTGCGCATGATCTCCGACGACCCCCGGTTTGCGGAATTTGACCGGAAGTTCCGAGCCTTCCTGGCTGAATACGGGCACCGTGAAACCGTGAGCGTGGTGCTGAGCAGTGCGCCGACCTGGGCCGACGCCCAGGAAGTCGTCCTGGGACTGGTGAAGGCCCTGCTCGGCCAGCGGCGGCAGGAGGTGGACCAGACCGGCGACGCGCTGCGGGAACTGACGGCGCATCCGGCACTCCGCAGCGGCTGGCTGCGCCGGCATGTACTGGCCGCGGTGACTGACGCAAAAACCGGGACGGCCTTCCGCGAGGACACGCATTTCTATTTCACCATGCTGCTTCCTACCCTGCGCCATTCCCTGCTGGAAATGGGTGAGCGGCTGCGGGCCGCCGCGGTGCTGGACCAGGCGGCAGACGTCTTCCACCTGCGCCTGGAAGAACTTTCCGCGATCAACGACGGCAGCGCGCTGCCGGCCGAGGACAAGGACCGTCTCCGGAAGACGGTACTGGCCAGGGCTGCCAAGCGGCGCGAACTGGACCGGTTTCCGCTGCTGGATCTGAACGCCCTGTTCGCCGACCGTAAACCGGACAGCGGCGCGCTGCTCACCGGCACGGGTGCCAGCCGCGGCACCGCCACCGCCAGGGTCCGGATCATCGGCGGCCCCGCGGACTTCGGGAAACTGCAAAGTGGCGAAATCATGGTGTGCCCGTACACCAACCCGTCCTGGACCCCCCTGTTCCAACGCGCGGCCGCCGTCGTCGTCGACACGGGCGGGATCGGCTCCCACGCCGCCATCGTCGCTCGCGAATACGGGATCCCCGCGGTCATGGGAACCCGAAACGGCACCAGTACGCTCACCGACGGACAACGCATCACGGTTGACGGCACCACCGGGCGCGTCACCTCCGCCGAGGAAAGGCACTGACATGACCCCGGGGCCGGCCCCGGACACGGGTGTCCCCGCAACGCGGGCACCCGCGCCGGCCCAAGACCACCGCAGGGGCCCACGCCGCCGCGGTGCCGCTCTGGACGCGGCAATCTTCGAAGCCACGCTGGCCGAAATCGCCGAAACGGGCTACGCGTCCCTGACCATGGAGCACGTGGCAGAGCGGGCGCGTGCCAGCAAGGCCTCGCTCTACCGGCGTTGGCAGGACCGGGTGCAACTTGTCCTGGACGCCGCCTACCACGTGATGCCCAGCAACGCGGCCGCCCCGGATACCGGCAGCCTGCGCGAGGACATCCTCACAACAATGCGGCAGCTCGTCCGGCAGTTGGAAGGCCCGGCCGGCCTGGCCATCCGCGGGTTGCTCGGGGAAACACTGCAGAACCCCGATGTGGCGGCCGAGGTCAGGGAATACAGCCGCGGCAACACCACCAAGGTCATGCGCGAAATGGTGGCCAGGGCCGTGGCCCGCGGTGAATGCGATCCCGCGCTGGTCACTGACCGCCGGCTGGAGGCCGGCCCCGCGATGCTGCGGCAGCGGTTCATCTTCACCGACGGACCGATCAGAGACGAGTACCTGAAGGAAATAGTGGATGAGGTGGTATTGCCCCTCTTTGGCATCACACCCGTGGCCGCACCGGACACCCGCGACCCCACCGGCGGGAAGGCGCGCGTCAGCGGCCTGGGCGCGGTCAGGGGCTTAAGGCCCTGACCACTGTTTTGCTGACGGCGCACACTGAATTGTCAGCAGACTGCCGGTACTGCTGGTCGGCTCATGCGATGAACAAATCACGGGGTCAGAGCACGCGTTAGCAGTCTCTCGGTCAGATCACGCGGTACAGATCACGCAATGAAGAAGAGCAGGATTCAGAATGAGTAAACGAATCGTCGTCGGTATCAACGGGTCTGCGGGAAGCGAGGCCTCTCTGACGTGGGCTCTACAGCGTGCGGCCCGGCAGAAGTTGTCCATTGTCGCCGTTCACGCAGTGGATGACCGGTGGATGTCCCCGGACTTCCAGTACCACGAACTCATCAGGGAGGCGGGGATGGAACTGCTCCAGAAGGCGCAGGCCAGCGCCAACGCGCAAGCCCCCGGGGTCGAGGTCGAAATCCAGCTCCGGCACGGCAGCGCAGGCTCCGCGCTCCGCGAAGCGTCCAAGGAAGCCTGGATGGTGGTTGTCGGGGCGCATGACAGGCACTGGCTGGATGGCGGCCCCATGACGGACCGCGCCCTGCAGATCGTTTCCGCTTCGGACAGCCCCGTCGCCGTCATCCCGCCCGCCGTGGGTGCGGGTAACAAGGGGGTTGTGGTCGGCGTGGACGGATCCGAGGAGTCGCTGCAGGCTGTCTCTCTTGCTGCCGCCGAGGCTGATCGGGAGGGTGACGAACTGACTGTGGTCCTGGCGTTCCGGAGCCCGGCCCGGTGGGTCGAGAACGCGATGCCCTCCAGCGGACTGGCCGAGACCATCCTCGAGGAGGACAGGATCGTCCTGGCCGAATCGGTCGCGGGACTGACGGACAAATACCCGGACCTCGTCGTCAACCAGCGCCTCGAAACGGACACCGAGCCGGCCAAGGCCCTGGTGGACATCGCGGGGGAGGCACGTCTTCTGGTGATCGGCAGCCGCGGACGCGGAGGCTTCTCCCGGCTGGTGCTCGGCTCCACCGCGCACGCCGTGCTGCTGAACGTCCCGTGCCCCACGATCGTCACGAGGGTGCACAAGATCAAGCACGAAGCCTGACGCCGGGTCGGGTGCCGGGAAAAGAGCCCGCCTGACCCTTGAGGCTGGTGCGGGCGGGTGGGACGATGAAGCCGTGGATCCCTTCTTTGATTTTGTCGGCCACTACTGGTGGCTCGTTTTTCCCATGAGCGGACTGATCGGCGGTTGGGCGCGGTCCTGGTCCAAAGCCAGTGAACGCCGGCACCGCCGCAGGGTGGAGCTCTACAAGCTCCAGAACCAGGCGGCGGAGTCGGAGCAGGCCAGCCAGGCCGACGTGCTAGCCCTGATGACGGCGCACGATACCGTGAACCGGCGCTGGTTGGACTACGAACTGGACGTGGGAAAACTCATCGACTATCCGGTCATGACGGATGTGCGGGAACCCCTCACGGTGGCCTTCCTGCGGGCCAAGCGGGAGGCCGACGGTTTGCACCCCGCCTCACCGGCCGACATCAGGACCGCCGGCCGGCTCGCGGAGTACCGGGCAGCAGTCAACAGTTTCGAGTTGGCGTTCGATGTTGCCGAACGGGAAGCCATGCGCATCAAGGACAGCAAGTTCACCGGCCCGGAACGCCAGCGGCTGGAGACGGCCCGGAAGCTTCTGAGGATCGCTTCCGACGCCGCGGCGACGCCGGCCGAACGGCAGACAGCCTACAAACGCGCCCGGCGCGAACTGGATGGACTGATCGTGCTGCCGGAAGCCACCGTCGCGGCCCTGGAGGACAAGATCGCCGCGATGATCGACGCCGGAAAGGCCACTGACCTCCCTCAGCGCTGACATGCACGCGGGCTGCGCCAGGTTCAGATCCATTTCGGTGCGGGTGGAACTGCATCGACGAAGCCTTCGACAGCGTCCACGCGCGGCACGACGGCGGTGACGCCGCCGTTGCCCCGGCCTGCGACCCATTCGACGACGGCCGCCAGCGGTCCGGAAACCACCGTGGGGGACGCCGACGTCGGGTCCCCCAACGTGAGATCGCAGTCCGTTACCTTGACCACGAGATCCTCATCGGTGCCGCGGGCCTTCCAGGCGCCGGTGATGTCCTTGAGCAGCCGCTCCAGCACGGGGACCGGGATGTCCCGGAAGGTGGCGCCGTTGTCCAGGTCGACGGCGTGCATCCAGACTTCGCGGGTGCGCATCCAGACCGTTTCCGTCGCGGCCACTTCCCGGCCTTGGATCGTCCGCACTTTGTGGTGCCAGGCGTCCTCGGGCAGGTCGCGCCATTCGACGTTCAGGTGCACGGCGGAGTGGTCGAAAAGATGCCGCAGCGCGATCGGGCTCAGCGTGGCGCCGAAGTCGATCTCGTGGTCACGGACGGCCGTGGACGGATACATCGGGGTTTCCACCCCGGTGGCCGCCCACTCGACCAGCCGGGCGATGGCCCGGGCGTTGTAGCCGATGTGCGCCGTGATGTGGCGCCGGGTCCAGCCGGGCAGCAGCGAATCGCCGTCGAGCTCCGCGTCGCTGAGTTCGTTGAGCTTGCGGGCGAAGAACGCAGTGCCCCGCCGCGCCTGCAGCAGTGCCGCAAGCAGTTCCGGGTCCGTCGTCTGGTCGTGGCGGCCTACCATCAGGCTTCCTTGACCACGCGGTTCTTCAGCTGTCCCAGTCCCTCGATGGTGGTGACTAGGAGTTGGCCTTCCTGCAGGTAGCGCTTGGGGTCCTGGGCGTGGCCCACTCCGCCGGGGGTGCCGGTGGCGATGACGTCGCCCGGGTTCAGCGTGATGATGGTGGAGATGTAGGACACTAGGTACTCGGGGGTGAAGACGAGGTCGCCGGTCGGGGTCTGCTGCTGGACTTCGCCGTCGACCTCCGAGGTCATCAGCGGGCCTGCGCTGAATTCGTCCTTGGTGACGAGGGCGGGGCCGAAGGGGGTGGACTTTTCCCAGGTCTTGCCCTGCAGCCACTGGATGGTGCGGAACTGGTAGTCGCGCATGCTGACGTCATTCAGCACGGCGTAGCCGGCGATGTGGTCTGCGGCGTCCGTCTCGCTGATCCGGCGGCCCTTCTTGCCGATGACGACGGCGAGTTCGGCTTCCCAGTCGACGGCGTCCGATTCCTGCGGCAGGGCGAGGTCGTCGTTGGGGCCGATCAGGCTTTCCTGGTACTTCGCGAACAGGGTGGGGAATTCCGGGGCTTCCCGGCCCATTTCCTTGATGTGGTTGCGGTAGTTGTGCCCCACGCAGATGATCTTGCCGGGGGAGGGGACGACGGCGGCGAGGTCCGCGCCCTCGAGCGGGTGCGTGGCGCCGTCGGCCGTCTTCGCGGTCGCCTCCCAGCCTGCCGAGCGGAGCAGCTCTCCGACGTCGGCGAAACCGTCGATCTCGGTCAGGGTGTCGCCGTCCTGGCGGACAGCCTTGCTGCCGGCCGGGGTGCGGAGGGTGAGGAGTCTCATTTGTTGTTGCGTCCTTCGATGTAGGTGCGGTTGAAGTTCAGCCGTTCGAAAATGGGGGCGTCACTGAAGCGGAAGAGGTCGAACTCGGTCTCCGCCTGCAGGGACCAGGCAGCCCAGGAGGGAACCACGAAGAGGTCGCCCTTCTCCAGGTTCCTGGTTTCGCCGTTGAGGACCACGGAGCCGCGGCCTTCGAAGACCTGCCAGACGCTGGAGCCGACCTCGTGGAGGGTCTCGGTGGAGGCGCCGGCGCGGAGGCGGTGGAATTCGGCCCGGATGGTCGGCATGACGTCGCCGCCGGTGGTCGGGTTGGTGTAGCGGACCGCGGCGTGGCCCTGGCTGACGGTGGCCGGGTGGCCCTCGTCCTCGAGCAGCAGCTGCTCGCGCAGTGCCCGGTCCGTGTACTCCCAGCGGTAGGCGGCGATGGGGGAGCTGGTGGTGTCGTCCAGGCCGGAGAGCGGACGCAGGCCCGGGTGGGCCCAGAGCCGCTCGGAGCGGGAGATGTCCGGGGTGGCCTCGTCGGTGACGCGCTCGGTGCCGAACTCGAAGAAGCCGGCGTCGGCGTAGTGCACGAAGGGGATGTCCAGGCCGTCGATCCAGGCCATCGGCTCATCGGTGTCGTTGTGGTGGCCGTGGAAGTTCCAGCCCGGGGTCAGTAGGAAGTCGCCCCGGGACATGCGCACCGGATCACCGTTGACGACCGTCCAGACGCCTTCACCCTCGACGACGAAGCGGAAAGCGTTCTGGGAATGGCGGTGCTCCGGGGCGGTCTCGCGGGCGCCGAGGTACTGGATGGCGGCCCAGAGCGTCGGCGTGGCGTAGGGGGTGTTCCCCAGGCCCGGGTTGGCCAGGGCAATGGCGCGGCGTTCGCCGCCGCGGCCGACGGGGACCAGATCGCCGGCACGGGCGGCCAGGGGGTAGAGGTCGGCCCAGCGCCAGACGTGCGGGACGGCCTTCGGCGCCGGGACCATCGGCATGAGATCCGCGATCTCGGTCCACAACGGGATCAGGTTCCCGGTCTCGAAATCCTGGTAGAGCTTCTCCAGTTGTGCAGCCTCCTCCGGCGTCGGCTCGGCAGCGATGTGCTGGGCCGCGACAGATTCATGCGTTGTGTTATCGGCGCTGATTGACACGTGGGCCTCCTCGGCTCATTCCTCGGTAAATGCAGGACAGTTCTTTGGCGTATCTCGACTCTACGGATGCGGCAGTGTGACCCCCAACATATTCTGCTGCACAGAATTGCTTGTCCGCGACTGCTGCGTGCTCAGTCCGGCTCGGCCGGATTGGCTGCGATGTCGATTTCCAGCTGTCGGCAGGTTTCGCGCATCGCGGACACCAGGCCGGTGTCGAATACGCTCCGGAACCGGGTGGCCGGCGTGGCGACGCTGAGCGCTCCCACCACCTGTCCGTTCATGTTGTGCAGGGCGATCCCGAGAGCGCTCACGCCCTCCTCGGTGCCCTCAAAATTCGCCGCGAAGCCGTTGCTGCGGATGGACGCAAGCTCGCGCAGGAACGCCGGGTATTCGCTGTCCGGAATTCCGTCTCCGCCAATCTCGGCATTATTGCTGCGGAACAGCTGCTCGATCATGTGGGGCTCCAGCTCCGCCAGCATGGCCTTACCGCCGGAGGTCTTGTTGGCCGGCATCACCGTCCCCTGCCTGTCGCCAACCCGCAGCACATTCTGTCCTTCGACGGTAGCCAGAAACCGGACTTTCGTGCCCACCCGGACCATGAGGTTGACCGTCTCGTTAAGCTGCCCCGACAGCATCTCCATGTGGGGCTGGGCAATGGCGCGCAGAAGCCTGGTCCAGCTTAGTCCGGCCGGCCCCACGCCCATGGCCGGTCCCGGGACGTAGCGGCGGGTTTCATCCTGCACTGCGAAGCCCCGGTAGACCAGCATCGCGAGCAGTCGGTGGGCGGTGGACGGGGCCACCCCCAGTTCGGCCGCAGCGTCCTTGAGGCGGAGGGCGCCGCCGTCGCGGAGCAACTGGAGGAGCTGCAGCGCGTTGTCGACTGCCTCGATCGAATACGTCGGCCGCTTCTGGACGGGCTTCCGGGCTGTTTTGGGTAATGGTTTGTTCTGCACATCAGAATTGTATTGTGGTTCATCTGGGAGGGCCACGACAGTAGTGGGATGAATCACAATCCTTCCGCTGCAGCGCCGGAGCGTCCCCAGTCACGCATGACAGGCACCACCACCGAGGATGGGCCTGCATCCCGGTTCTCCCGACGCTCGGCCCTGGCCGTCCTGGTTTGCTGGCTCCTGGTGGTTTTCGATGGGTACGACCTCATCGTCTACGGCACCGTCCAGTCCTCGCTCATCACCACTACGGGCTGGGGTCTGGACAAGGCCACGGCCGGCACGATCGGTTCCATGGCCTTCCTCGGCATGATGATCGGCGCCATCTTCGCCGGCCGCACGGCCGACTCCTGGGGCCGCCGCCGCACCATCCTCGGCTGCGCCATCATCTTCTCGATCTTCACCATCCTTTGCGCCTTCGCCCCGACCGCGCCCTTCTTCGGTGCCATGCGGCTCCTCGCCGGGATCGGACTCGGTGGCCTGGTGCCCTCGGCGAATGCGCTCGTTGCCGAACTGGTCCCCGCCAAGTGGCGGTCCACCGTCGCCACCTTGATGATGTCCGGCGTACCGATCGGCGGATCCATCGCCGCCCTCGCCGGCATCCCGCTGATCCCCGCCTTCGGCTGGCCGGCCATGTTCCTCGTTGCGGTGGTCGCGCTGCTGGTGGTTGTTCCGCTTGGCCTGCGCTACCTCCCGGAGACACTGGCGCCAGCCACCGGCTCCAAGAGGGGCTCAAAAAGGATCAAGGAGCCGGCCGGTTTCTCCTCGCTCCTGCGCGCCCCGTATCTGGGGGTGAGCGTGCTGTTCGCCTTGGCTACGCTGGCCACCCTGTTCGCCTGGTACGGCCTGGGCACCTGGCTGCCGAACCTCATGCAACTGGCCGGGTACAACCTGGGATCCGCGCTGACCTTCGCACTGGCCCTCAACCTGGGCGCGGTTGGCGGTTCGGTCATCACCGCCTGGGCGGGGACACGGTTCGGCCCGGTGGCGACGGGGATCGCGGCCGCCGCCGTCGCCGCCGTCGCCCTCGTGGTCCTGGTCAGCGGACAGCCCGTCACGGTCGTGTACCTCATGCTCGTCCTCGCCGGCGTCGGCACCCACGGAACGCAGTGCCTGATCATCGCCGCCGTCGCAAGCCACTATCCCGGGCACCTCCGGGGCACGGCGCTGGGCTGGGCGCTGGGGACGGGCCGCATCGGCGCCGTCGCCGCACCCCAGGTCGGAGGCCTCCTGCTGGCCGCCGGGCTGGGCGTCAACTCGAATTTCCTCGCCTTCGCCGGAGCAGCCGCCATCGCGGCCGTGCTGCTGGCCGCCGTCGGCCTCAAACTGAAGGCGCAAGCCTCAATCTCACCCACCATCCCGCAAGGAGCAAGCAATGTCTGAGCACGCCACGTCCACCGATGTCCTCGTCATCGGAGGGGGCATGGCCGGACTGGCCGGAGCCCTCGCACTGCGCGAAAACGGCGCCAACGTCACCCTCGTGGAACGGGCCCCCGAATTCGGCGAGGTCGGAGCGGGGCTGCAGATGGCCCCCAACGCCTCCCGAGTCCTCCGGCGCTGGGGCCTGCTGGACAAGGCGCTGGAAATCGGTGTCCAGCCCAAGCACCTCGTCTTCCGCGACGCCGTGACCGGCGAGGAACTCACCCGGCAGACGCTGGGCAGTGAATTCGAGGAACGCTACGGCGCCCCTTACGTGGTGATCCACCGCAGCGACCTGCACCGCGTCCTGCTCGAAGGCTGCCAGGCAGCGGGCGTCAAGCTCGTCAATGACGTCATGGTTGAACGCGTGGAAACCGTGAACGGCCGCGGCGTGGCCCACACCTCCGCGGGCGTGGACTACGACGCCGACGTCGTGATCGGCGCCGACGGCCTGAAGTCCACCCTGCGTCCGCTGGTGGCCGACGACAACCCCGTACCGTCCGCCTACGTGGCCTACCGCGGCACCGTGCCCATCACCGAAAACACGCCCAAGGCCGACCTGGAAGACGTGATCGTCTACCTCGGACCGGACTGCCACCTGGTGCAGTACCCGCTGCGCAAGGGCGAGCTGCTCAACACGGTCGCCGTGTTCAAGTCCGCCTCCTTTGAGCGCGGCGAGGAACAGTACGGCGGCGTGGACGAGCTTGAGGCAGCCTACAGGGACTGCGTGCCGCAGGTGCAGGATGCACTGAAGAACCTGGCCACCGGCATCCGCTGGCCCATGTACGACCGCGACCCGATCGAAAACTGGGTCGCCGGCCGGATGGTGCTCATGGGTGACGCCGCCCACCCGATGCTCCAGTACCTCGCCCAGGGAGCCTGCCAGGCGCTCGAAGACGCCGCCGTGCTGCAGGACACCAGCAACGGCACCGTGTTCACCGCGGACGGCGTCAACCCTGACGCCTGGGACGCAGCAATCCGGGAATTCAACAACCTCCGCGCCGGGCGCACGGCCAGGGTCCAGCGGACCGCCCGCATCTGGGGCGAATCCTGGCACGTCTCCGGACTGGCCCGGACGCTGCGTAACCTGCTCTTCAAGAGCCGGAAGGACAACGACTTCCAGTACAACGACTGGCTGTACGGCCAGGAAGGCGGGGGCATCCCCGCCGCCGCGGGGCTGCGCGTCACTGTTGCGGAGAAAGTTACTGCCTGACCTGACGACGGACAGCTGACGCCCTTGGCAGCTGGCGCCCGCAAAAAGGCCAGACACAGGACTTGTTGTCTGCTTCGGCGCGGCCTGTAACGTTTTTGGTGCAGCTCCCAGCTTCGACGGCGCCTGGTCCATGGCCGCTGGTCATTGGCCAGGAGCGAGGGAGGACACAGCAGTGAGGAATATCTCTCTTTATCTGGATGTGGACGGGGTGATCTGCCCGTTCGGGGCCACGGGCACCACCGACTGGGTCTCGGCCTGGCGGTCCTCCGACGCCGGCTTCCTCGACGTCACGTACGCCTGCGAGCTCGTGGAATCCCTGAACCAATTGGCCCGGAGACCCGGTCTCCGGTGCGTGTGGCTGACCAGTTGGGAGGGCATGGCGCCGAAGTACCTCTGTCCGGCCATCGGGCTGGCGGGGCAGGAATGGCCTGTCCTAGTCTGTGACGGCCCGGGCGGCGGTGAAAGCTGGTGGAAACTCCAGGCAATCCAACAAGACCTTGAAAACTTCGCACCGGACCGCGCGGTGTGGATCGATGATCAGCTCGAGTTTGAGAGCGCGGCGCGTTCCTGGGCGTCGTCCTTCGGCGCGCGGCTCCTGTTGATCTCACCCCACGCGAGGCGCGGATTGCCCATTGCCGAGTTTGAGTCCGTGCGGGCATTCCTCTGACCTGCGGGTGTTTTGCCGTGCCGACTTTCCCACGTACCATCGATAAGGTTTCAAGCTGCTCTGCCTCACCCCGCAAGTCGTCCCGGTCGGACATCGGATGGACACTTGCAAAGCGGCAACGGGGGACGTTAAACAGCTGACCGTCGACTCTGCAGATTGGGCAACAGGTGGAAATCACCGTAATGGTGGCGCTAGTCATATCGCTGGCGCTTTTCTTCGACTTCACCAACGGATTTCATGACACCGCTAACGCAATGGCCACGCCCATCGCAACCGGCGCCATCAAACCGAAAACGGCAGTCGCCCTGGCGGCGGTGCTGAACCTGGTGGGAGCGTTCCTCTCCACGGAAGTGGCCAAGACCGTCTCAGGCGGGATCATCCACGAAGGATCCAACGGTGTTCAGATCACCCCGGACATCATCTTCGCGGGTCTGATGGGCGCCATCCTCTGGAACATGATCACCTGGTTGAAGGGGTTGCCGTCGAGTTCCTCGCACGCGCTCTTCGGCGGACTGATCGGCGCCGCGATCGCAGGCATCGGCATCCAGTCCGTGAACTTCGAGTCGCTCCTTCAGAAGGTCATCCTTCCCGCGGTCTTCGCCCCGATCATCGCCGGCGGCGTGGCCTACCTGTGCACCCGGCTGGCCTATGCCCTGACGTCCCGGCACGACCCGGAGACCGGAGACAAGCTCACGCAGAAGCGCGGCGGCTTCCGGACCGGCCAGATCTTCACCTCGAGCCTCGTCGCCCTCGCCCACGGCACCAACGACGCGCAGAAGACCATGGGCATCATCACCCTGGTCCTGATCGCCGCCGGCACCCAGCCTGCAGGCTCCGGACCGCAGTGGTGGGTCATCACCGCCTGCGCCCTCGCCATCGCGGTCGGCACCTACGCGGGCGGCTGGCGGATCATCCGTACCATGGGCGCCGGACTCACCGATGTGAAGCCCGCCCAGGGCTTTGCCGCCGAGACCAGCACGGCCTCCGCCATCCTGGCTTCCTCGCACCTGGGTTTCGCCCTGTCCACTACGCAGGTGGCCTCCGGCTCGGTCATCGGTTCCGGAATGGGACGCCGCGGCACCTCGGTCCGCTGGGGCACCGCCGGGCGGATCGCCGTCGGGTGGCTCTTCACCCTCCCGGCCGCCGGTATCGTGGGCGCGCTTACCGCAGTGCTCGTCAAGACCGGTGTGATTGGCGTCGTCGTCGCGGCCATCGCCGGCACCGCCGCCGTCACGTACATGTTCATCCATTCGCGGAAGTCCCACGTGGGCCACCACAACGCCGTCGAGGTCGAGGAAGCAGGCCAGGCCGTGCAGTTCCGCAAAAAGAAGCCCGCCGCCAAGCCGAGCAAGAATAAGGATGCCCAGCGATGAAATGGATGGAACTTGTCACTGTAGCGGGCGCGACCCTCGTGTCCGCGCTGACGGTCGTGGTCCTGTACTCCCTGGGTGTCCGCCTCACCGCCATCGCGGGAGACGTCCGGCAAAGCAATCCGGCCTGGGTCCGTCCGCTCGCCTATGCGTGCTTCGGCATGTGCGGCCTGGCCATCCTCTTCGGGCTGTACCTGATCATTCCCTATTTCAGCAAGTAAGCCGGCCGCGGCGGACTCTGAGAACTGCTGGGAACCCCGGGCCGAAGTGGCTAGGCTGGGGCCATGCCGACTCTCCAGTACTTTGTGGCCTCCTCCCTGGACGGATTCATCGCCACCGGCGATGACAAGCTGGACTGGCTGCTGCAGTTCGACGGCTTTGCCGGCGGTAAGGAAAGCTACGACGCCTTCATGGCCGACGTCGGCTGCATCGTTATGGGTGGCGAAACTTACGCCTGGCTGATGCAACACGAACCCGGCAACTGGCCCTACCCCGCGACGCCCTGCTGGGTCTTCACGCACCACGAGCTGTCCGCGCCGAAGGGCACGGACATCACGTTCGTCCGCGGACCCGTGGGAGAATTCGTCGAGGACCTCAAGGAAAAGGCCGGCGGCCGGAACGTCTGGATTGTCGGCGGGGGAGTGCTCGCGGCGCAGTTCGCGGACGCAGGGCTGCTGGACGAGCTGATCATCTCGATCATTCCGGTGGCGCTGGGAAACGGCAAGCCGGTACTTCCCCTGGCAGGTCCGACGCCGCCGCTGGAGTTGATCTCATCCCAGACCATGGGCCGTGGAATCGTGGAGTTGCACTACCGTTTCAGCGGCAAGTCGTAGGGGCAAGTCATAGCGCCCGGCGGCTTACTCCGCGATATCGCGGACGAGGTTCGTGATCCGGGCGGTGGAGAGCCGGCGGCCCTGCTCGTCCGTCATGACGATCTCGTGCGTGGTGAGGGTCCGGCCCAGGTGGATGGCCGTGCAGGTGCCGGTGACGGTCCCTTCGGAGATCGCCCGGTGATGGGTCGCCCCGACCTCGATCCCGAGGGCCTGCCGCTTCGGGCCGGCATGCATGCCCGCGGCGAAGGAGCCCAGCGTTTCGGCCAGGACCACGTGTGCTCCGCCGTGCAGGATGCCCGCCACCTGGGTGTTGCCCTCCACCGGCATGGTGGCGACCGTGCGCTCCGGACTCATCTCCAGGAACCGGATCCCCATCTTCACCACGAGGGCCCCGATGCCGTACCGGCCGAGCCAATCGTGCAGTTCTTCGGGAACTCCGGCAGCTGCCAGTTCGGCCGCGTAGGGGGCGGGCGTGAAATTGTCCATCATGGCAACTAGGCTGGCACCTGTGAGTGAAACTACCAAACCGGCCCTTGCCCCATCTGCAGCAGACATCCTCCCGGCAACTGAGTCCGAATCAGTGACTGCGGCCAAGCCCGCCCGGAAATCCAGCCGGGCCGCGGAGCCGGTTTCCGCCGCTGAGGCCCCCGTGATTCCCATCACGGACCAGCCCCGGCTGATGGTCCTCGACGGCCACTCCATGGCATTCCGGGCTTTCTTCGCCCTGCCGGCGGACAAGTTCTCCACCGCCACGGGGCAGCACACCAACGCCGTGCACGGCTTCACGTCGATGCTGATCAACCTCATCAAGGAACAGAAGCCCACCCACGTTGCCGTAGCCTTCGATGTCTCGGACGACACCACTCACCGCAAGGCCGAATACAGCGACTACAAGGGTGGCCGCAACGAAACTCCCCGGGAGATGAGCGGCCAGATCGACCTCATCGACAAGGTCATGGGCGCGTGGGGCATCAAGACCATCAAGATGCCCGGCTATGAAGCTGACGATATCCTGGCCACCCTCGCCACCATGGGAGACAAGGCCGGTTTCGAGGTACTCCTGGTTTCGGGTGACCGTGATGCCTTCCAGCTCATCACGGACAACGTGTTCGTGCTGTACCCCAAGAAAGGCGTCAGCGACATTCCCCGGCTGGATGCCTTGGCCATCCAGGAAAAGTACTTTGTCAGCCCCGCCCAGTATTCGGACCTCGCCGCACTGGTAGGGGAGTCCGCGGACAACCTTCCCGGCGTTCCCGGCGTGGGTCCCAAGACGGCAGCCAAGTGGATCAACCTCTACGGCGGGCTGGAGGGGGTTCTGGAGAACCTCGACACGATCGGCGGCAAGGTGGGGGATGCGCTCCGGGCCAACGTCGATGCGGTCAAGCGCAACCGGAAACTGAACCGGCTCCACACCGACCTGGAACTCCCGGTGACGCTGAACGAACTTGCGGAACCGCGGCCGGACCAGGACGCCATCGAGGAGTTGTTCGACACACTCGAATTCAAAACCATCCGCACCCGGCTCTTTGCCCTCTACGGCAGTGAGGTACCTGAAACGGAGCGGGAAAGCCTCGAAACCCCGGACTTCGTGACCCCCTCCGGCGCTTCCGAGCTGACCGCCTTCCTCGAGTCCGGGGCCGGCAAGCGTTCAGCCGTCGCCGTCGATCTCGTGCCGGGCCGGATCGGTGAGGATGCCGCCGCCCTGGCCATCGTCCATGACGACGGGGCCGCCTACATCGACCTCGCCAGCCAGGACGCCGCTGCCGAGAACGTCCTGGCCGGCTGGCTCAGGGACGCCGACGCGCCCAAAGTCATGCATGGCTACAAGGCGGCCCTCAAAGCCCTCTCCAACCGTGGCCTGGGCCTGGAAGGCGTGTTGGACGACACCTCAATATCCGGCTACCTCATTCAGCCTGACCGCCGCAGCTATGAACTCGCCGAACTGGCGCAGCACCACCTCAACATCAGCGTCTCGACCGAGGCCGCCAAGGCAGGCCAGCTTGAGCTGGCGTTCGACGGCGATGATGCCGCCGCTGCCGGCGCGCTGGTCCAGGTGGCCGCCGTCGTCCGGGCCCTGAGCCGTTACTTCGAAACGGAACTGAAGGAACGCAAAGCCCAGGACCTGCTGACCACCCTTGAGCTACCTGTCAGCCGGGTTCTTGCCGACATGGAACTCGCGGGAATCGCCATCGACATGCCACGCATGGACGAGCAGCTGGCGGATCTCGCCAAGGTGATCGACAACACCCAGGAGCTTGCCTTCGCCGCGATTGGCCACGAGGTCAACCTCGGATCACCCAAGCAGCTGCAGACCGTCCTCTTCGAGGAACTCCAGTTGCCGAAGACCAAGAAGATCAAGTCCGGCTACACCACCGACGCCGCGTCGCTCAAGAACCTGCTGGAAAAGACGGGGCATGAATTCCTGGTCCAGCTGATGGCGCACCGCGAGTCGTCGAAGCTGCGTCAGATGTTGGAGTCGCTCAAGAAGTCCGTCACCGACGACGGCCGGATCCACACCACTTATGCGCAGAACGTCGCAGCCACGGGCCGGATCTCCTCCAACAACCCCAACCTGCAGAACATCCCCATCCGCAGCGAGGAAGGCCGGCGCGTCCGCGGCATCTTTGTGGTCAGCGAAGGCTATGACTGCCTGCTGTCCGCGGACTACTCGCAGATCGAGATGCGCATCATGGCCCACCTCTCGGGCGACGCCGGCCTGATCCAGGCCTACAAGGACGGCGAAGACCTCCACCGGTTCGTGGGCTCCAACATCTTCCATGTGCCCACCGACCAGGTGACCAGTGCGATGCGTTCCAAGGTCAAGGCCATGTCCTACGGCCTCGCGTACGGACTGACCTCGTTCGGACTCTCCAAGCAGCTCGAGATTTCCGTCGACGAGGCACGGACCCTCATGAAGGACTACTTCGACCGGTTCGGCGCCGTCCGCGACTACCTCCGCGGCGTGGTGGACCAGGCCAGAATCGACGGTTACACCGCCACCATCGAGGGCCGCCGCCGTTACCTCCCGGACCTCACCAGCACAGACCGCCAGCTGCGCGAGAACGCGGAGCGCATTGCGCTGAACTCCCCGATCCAGGGATCGGCCGCTGACATCATCAAGCGGGCCATGCTGGGCGTCTCCGGTGCGCTGGCCGAGCAGGGGCTGAAATCGCGGATGCTGCTGCAGGTCCATGACGAACTCGTCCTCGAAGTGGCCCACGGCGAGCGGGAGGCCGTGGAAGAGCTCGTGACGGAGCAGATGGGCGCGGCGGCCAAGCTGACCGTTCCGCTGGATGTCCAGATCGGCATCGGCTCCAGCTGGTACGAGGCGGGGCACTAGGGCGTGTCTCCTAATCGTGTGCTCCAGATGACGACGGCGTGCAGAACGGCCGCTGAGCGGTAGGTGAGGGCCAATTTGTCGTAGCGAGTGGCCAGGGAGCGCCATTGCTTGAGGGTGTTGAAACTGCGTTCGACGACATTGCGCCGCTTGTACGCGTCCTTGTCGTAGGTGACGGGCCGTCCTCCGGAGGAGCCCCTGCGTTTCCGGTTGGCTTTCTGGTCGTCCTTTTCGGGGATGACGCATTCAATGCCACGCCCGCGCAGGTAGCTCCTGATCGCTTTGGATGAGTAGGCTTTGTCAGCCATGGCCCGGTCCGGGCGGCTGCGGGGCCGGCCGGGACCTTCCCGTTCGACCTTCAGGGCATCCATGAGGTTTTCAAACATGGGCGAGTCCCCGCCCTGCCCGGGCCCCAGGAGCAGGACCAAGGGGCGCATGTTGCCGTCAACCAGGGCATGGATCTTCGTGGTCAGGCCGCCGCGGGAGCGTCCGACGGCATGATCATCCGGCTCATCAAGCAGATTCCTGTAATTCGAGAGGTCCCCCTGTGTGGCGGGGAAGGTTCGTGCCGTGCTGGTGGGCACGGTTGACCGTGGAGTCCACCGACACCTCCCAGTTGATCAGCCCTTGTGCGTCGGCACGGGTCAACAGCGCAGCCAGCACCCTGTCCCAGGTCCCGCTGGCGCTGTTGCGGCGGTGGTGCTTCCACACGGTCTTCCACGACCCGAAATGGGAAGGAGATCCCGCCACGGGATACCTGCCCGGTAGCGGTAGATGATGCCCTCTGTCATCAACCGGTGGTCATTGAACGGCCGCCCCGGTTTCCCCGACGAATCAGGCATCAACGGGGCAATGAACTCCCACTGGGCATCGGACAACAAGGCATAACGCGAACTCACCACTCAATTTTGCCAAAAAGCCACCCCCAGCATTAGGAGACACGCCCTAGCGGTTTCGGTTTCAGGCGTTACAGGATTGGTTTTAGGCGTTACAGGATTCTCAGGGGGAGAAGCACGTGGCAGGCAAGTACGAGATCAGGCGATTCCGCGCGGTTGAGAAGGATGCGCCTGACTATGCGCAGGGCACCGCCTGGATCCGCGCGGTGGGCTTCGGATTCCACGACACCCGCCGGAACGACGAGTTCGTGGACAAGATGATGGCCATGCACCGCGTGGACAACCGTGAAATGACAGGGGTGTACCAGGCCGGGGACGTCGCACCCCACTCCCTGGCGGCGGACATTCCGGTGGCCACGTTCGGAACCCTGCGCAAGGAGCTCAACATCGGCTACGGCCGCCAGCTCCAGACCCAGCTGGTCACCGCCGTGACCGTGCGCGGCACCCACCGCCGGCAGGGACTGCTGCGCCGGATGATGACCGAGGACCTGGCCGCGGTGAAGGCCGACGGCCTGGCGATGGCAGCACTGACCGCCACGGAAGGATCCATTTACGGCCGGTTCGGGTACGGCGTCGCCACCTTTGAGCGCAGCATCAAGGTGAACACCGGCCCGCGGTTCCGGTTGCGGCACGAGGCCACCGGCACGGTGGAGATTGCCGACCGGAAGGTTCTCCTGGAGCTGGGTCCCGAGGTCTTCGAGCGGGTCCACCGCCGGACGCCCGGTTCGATAGTGCGGCAGGAAGCCTACCGGCAGCATGTCTCCGGCACCTGCGGCCGGGACGGCAGCGAGGACGAGGCCATCAAGTGCGCTCTGCACTACGACGCGTCCGGCGACGTGGACGGCTACGTCTCCTACAAGTTCGCGGGTTGGAACACGAAGCCGGCCACCGTGGAAATCATCGACCTGGTGGCAGCGAGCGACGCCGCCTACCTGGAGCTGTGGCAGTTCCTCGGCAGCATGGACCTGATCCATCGGGTCAGCTGGGAGGAAGCGCCGGTGGATGACCCGCTGGCGTGGGCCCTGGAGGATCCCCGCTGCATCGACTCCTCGGACCACCGCGACATGCTCTGGCTCCGGATCCTGGACACTGCCACAGCGCTCGGTGCCAGGCGCTACTCCGCCGATGGGAGCCTCGTTCTTGCCGTCCGCGACAGCCTCGGTTTCGCCGCCGGCACAGTCACCCTGGACGTCAGCGGCGGCGAAGCCACCATCACGGACGCTCCCGCGGGGGCGGAGCCTCACCTGTCCCTCGACGTCGCGGATCTCGGCTCCATCTACCTCGGCGCCGTGTGCCCCGTGACGCTGGCGGCCGCGGGAAGAATCTCCGAACACGCACCCGGGGCGGCGCGGACAGCGCGCCTGATGTTCGCCGTCGAACGCGCACCTCACTGCCTGACGCACTTCTAGGGGCCTCAGGGGGAGCCGTCCAGCCCTACGGTCCGGTCCCGTGCGCTTTGACCGGCGTTGACGGAAACGACTAGACTAAACGGGCGTGTACTACGTGCGCGTATCTACAATCCACAAAATCAGGATGACCCGGCTGATCGCTTGTCGAGCTGCCGTGTTCTTTGCCTGCATTCCACAATGCGGGCGAAGCGGTTTGCCTGACCGACTAACTATCCACAACGGAGCCCCTACTACATGACCATCACCTCCACCGAGAAGCCCGGTACCCCCGTAGTCGCGATTAACGACATCGGTACCGCTGAGGACTTCCTCGCAGCAGTCGACGCCACCATCAAGTACTTCAACGACGGAGATCTCGTCGAAGGTACCGTCGTCAAGGTCGACCGCGACGAAGTTCTGCTCGACATCGGTTACAAGACCGAAGGTGTCATCCCCTCCCGTGAGCTTTCTATCAAGCACGACGTTGATCCCGGAGACGTCGTCTCCGTTGGCGATCTGGTCGAAGCCCTGGTGCTCACCAAGGAAGACAAAGAAGGCCGCCTGATCCTCTCCAAGAAGCGTGCTCAGTACGAGCGTGCCTGGGGCGACATCGAGAAGGTCAAGGAAGAAGACGGTGTCGTTACCGGTACCGTCATCGAGGTTGTCAAGGGTGGTCTTATCCTCGACATCGGTCTGCGCGGCTTCCTGCCCGCATCCCTCGTCGAGATGCGCCGTGTGCGCGACCTTGCTCCGTACATCGGTCAGCAGATCGAAGCCAAGATCATCGAGCTGGACAAGAACCGCAACAACGTTGTGCTGTCCCGCCGTGCATGGCTCGAGCAGACCCAGTCCGAGGTCCGCTCTACGTTCCTCAACAAGCTGGAAAAGGGCCAGGTCCGTCCCGGCGTCGTTTCCTCCATCGTCAACTTCGGTGCCTTCGTGGACCTGGGCGGCGTAGACGGCCTGGTCCACGTTTCCGAGCTGTCCTGGAAGCACATCGACCACCCGTCCGAGGTTGTCGAAGTTGGCCAGGAAGTCACCGTCGAGGTTCTCGAGGTGGACCTGGACCGCGAGCGTGTTTCGCTGTCGCTCAAGGCTACGCAGGAAGATCCGTGGCAGACCTTCGCCCGCACCCACGCCCTCGGCCAGGTTGTTCCGGGTAAGGTCACCAAGCTGGTTCCGTTCGGCGCGTTCGTCCGCGTTGAAGACGGCATCGAAGGCCTGGTCCACATCTCCGAGCTCGCCGTCCGCCACGTTGAGCTGGCCGAGCAGGTTGTCTCCGTTGGTGACGAGCTGTTCGTCAAGGTCATCGACATCGACCTCGAGCGCCGCCGCATCTCCCTCTCCCTCAAGCAGGCCAACGAGGGCGTCGACGCCGACAGCACCGAATTCGATCCGGCACTCTACGGCATGGCCGCCGAGTACGACGAAGAGGGCAACTACAAGTACCCCGAGGGCTTCGACCCGGAGTCCAACGAGTGGCTTGAAGGCTACGAGACGCAGCGCGCCGCTTGGGAGCAGCAGTACGCTGACGCCCAGACCCGCTGGGAAGCACACAAGAAGCAGGTTGCCCAGCACGCTGCCGACGACGCTGCAGCTGCAACGTCCGGTGAGAGCGATTCCGGCACCACCAGCTACTCCTCCGAGCCGGCTGCAGCCGAAGCCGGTGCAGGCACGCTTGCATCGGACGAGGCTCTTGCCGCACTGCGCGAGAAGCTGACCGGCAACTAATTCGCCTGTTCTCTCCCGGAGTCCGCTCCGTGAGATCTGGCGTTTAGTTCGCTGAAGGTGGCCGTCCCCAAGGGGCGGCCGCCTTTTGCTTTAATTGTCCCAGCGTAGGCGCCCCTGGGTATGTCCCGAGCTCCGCGGGACCTCGTGTAATTGCTCAGGGGGACATGCCCAGCCCCGGGCCCGGCCACTGGACATCTGGGCACTATGTCCAGTCATGAGCCCGAGGGTGGGGCATGTCCCGAGCTCCGAGGGAAGAGGGGCAGCCACGGTTTACTTGACGCACCCGCCGCTCCGAGTCCACACTGTGCAGGTTGAAATGTGCGCGCCGCGACGAGGGGAACATCTATGGCTGAAGCATCAGGGGCAGATGAAGCCCCGGCGGCACGATCGGGCCTCGGCCCGTGGCCGAGGGGCATCGGAGCCATCACCTTATTCGTCGAGGACCTAGCGGCCACCAAGCGCTTCTACCGGGATGTGTTCGGCCTGCCGGTGGCGTTTGAGGACGATGCCTCGGCCGTGTTCAAGTTCGAGAACACCATGATCAACCTGCTGAAGACCACCGCGGCGCCGGAGCTTATCCACCCTGCGACTGTGGCAACGCCCGAGGCCGGGGCCCGGATGCAGTTCACCATCGGCGTGGACGACATCGATGCCATGTGCGCCGAGCTTGCCATCCGGGGAGTCGAAATGCTCAACGGCCCGATCGACCGGCCGTGGGGCATCCGCACCGCCAGCTTCCGCGACCCCGGCGGACACATCTGGGAGATCGCCCAGTCAATCGGCCAGGAAATCTCCCAGTAGCGTGCCAACCAGGCATAACCACCCGTAGCGCAGGGGGACATGTCCAGCCCCGAGCGCGGATCTGAGGGGACATGTCCAGTCTTGGGCCCGGGCATTGGACACTCAGGGAATATGTCCAGCGGTCACGGCCAAAGCGGGGCATGTCCCGGCGGACGGCAGCACGGCGGACGGCAGCACGACGACGGCGGCCGCGGCCGGTTCAGCTGATGGCGACATCGATCCACTCCGTTTCTCCGGACAGCAGCGAGGCGCTTCCGGCCGACATGGCCGCCAGGCGGTCGGCGGCCATGGCCAGCCCGGCCGGTTCGTCCGGCAGGGCAAGCCTCAGAACCGTAGTCTGCGCCTCATACCCGGTCTCGGCCATGACATACCCCGCCGACCGGAGGTCATTTTCCAGCCGGCCGGCCGCGGCATGCGGCACCCTGACCGAGCAGATCCGCAAACGGCGCCGCTGCACCAGCGGCGCGAGGTCCAGGGCGCCCGAGACGGACTCGGAATAGGCCCGGACCAGCCCGCCGGCACCGAGCAGGATGCCGCCGAAATAGCGGACGACGACGGCGGTGACGTCGCTGAGGTCCGCGACGCCGGGAGTAGGTTCACGCTTCAGCAGCGCCTCAAGCATCGGGATTCCGGCGGTCCCGGACGGTTCGCCGTCGTCGTTGGAGCGCTGCACCTCGCGGTCGGGGCCGAGCACGAAGGCGGAACAGTGGTGCCGCGCGTCGTGGAATTCCTTGCGCAGCCCGGCCAGCACGCGCCGGGCGCTTTCCTCGTCTCCGGTGCGGCAAAGGACGGTGATGAACCGGGACCGCCTCACCTCGATTTCGCGGCGGAACTCCGGCCCAGCGGCGAGCGTAGTGTAGACGGTGGCCCTGCTCTCCGGGGAAACCGCGTCATCAGCCACCGGTTCAGTTTAGTCTGGTGAGGTGCTGAAGATCGGGTTGACGGGCGGGATCGCCTCAGGGAAGTCAGTGGTTGCCGCGCGCCTGCGCGAGCTCGGCGCAGTACTGGTGGACGCCGACGCGCTGGCCCGCGAGGTCGTGGAGCCTGGCACGCCCGGTCTGGCCCGAGTGGCCGACGCGTTCAGCACGGATGTCCTGACGCCCGACGGGGGCCTGGACCGCGCCCGGCTGGGGGCGGTCGTCTTCGGCCACCCGGAACGGCTCGCCGTGCTGAACGGCATCATCCATCCCTTGGTCCGGGAGCGCGCCGCCGCGCTGGTCGACGCCGCCCACGGCGGCGCCGTCGTCGTCCAGGACATCCCCTTACTGGTGGAAACCGGGCAGGGGAAGAACTTCCATCTGGTCCTCGTGGTGGACGCCCCGGACGCGGTCCGAGTGCAGCGCATGGTGGAACACCGAAACATGAGAATCGAACAGGCCCGCGCCCGGATGGCCGCGCAGGCAAGCCGGGAGGACCGGCTGGCCGCCGCCGACGTCGTGCTCGACAACGCGGGCACCAAGGCGGAGCTCAGGGCCGCCGTTGACCGGCTCTGGGAACACCGGCTTGTCCCGTTTGCGCTGAACCTGGCCGGGCACAAGATCGCCCCCCGGGCGGGCGGGCCGGTCCTCGCCGCCGCGGATCCGGACTGGGAAGGCCAGGCGCGCCGGCTGATCGCCCGCCTGCAGGCCGCAGTGCCGCAGGACGTCCTGGCCGTGGACCACATCGGATCCACTGCCGTCCCCGGGCTCGATGCCAAGGACGTGATCGACCTCCAGCTGAGTGTCCGCGACCTGGCTGCCGCAGACCGGATTTCGCCGCTGCTGGCCGCGGCCGGATATCCCCGCTGGCCCGGCATCATTTCCGACAACCCCAAGCCCTCGCACCCGAACCCCGCCGACTGGGGCAAGCGGCTGCATGCCAATGCCGATCCCGGCCGGCCGGTGAACCTGCACATCCGCGCCGCCGGGTCGCCCGGCTGGCGGTACGCGCTGTGCTTCCGGGACTGGCTCCGTTCCGACGCCGAAGCCCGGGCGGACTACGTGGCGGAGAAGGGCAGGGTTGCCGGGCTGCACGACGTGGACAAATCCACTGCGGGCTACGCGGCGGACAAGGAGGGCTGGTTCACCGGATACGCCGCGCCCCGGATGGAAGCCTGGGTGCTGCGCACCGGCTGGCAGCCGCCTTCGTACCCGCCTGGCAGCGGTGCAAATGGCGCCGCCGGTACCGCGCCAGGCGCCGCGTCCGCTGCCGCACCGGGTACGGCCCAAAGCTGAATCAGGAGTTCCTGTCGGCGGGCGGCGGTAGATTAGATACATGAGTCTTGCCCAGGAAATCAACCGCATCGTGGCTCCGTTCGAGGTCATCAGCGACTTCCAGCCGGCCGGTGACCAGCCGGCCGCGATCGCGGAACTCACCGAGCGCATCACCAACGGCGAGAAGGACGTGGTGTTGCTTGGCGCCACCGGTACCGGTAAAAGCGCGACGACGGCGTGGCTGATCGAGCAGGTCCAGCGGCCCACCCTGGTGATGGTGCAGAACAAGACCCTCGCCGCACAGCTCGCCAACGAATTCCGCGAACTGCTCCCGAACAACGCGGTGGAGTACTTCGTGTCCTACTACGACTACTACCAGCCCGAGGCCTACGTGCCGCAGACGGACACCTTCATCGAGAAGGACTCCTCCGTCAACGAGGAAGTGGAACGGCTCCGGCACTCCGCCACGAATGCGCTGCTGACCCGCCGCGACGTGATCGTCGTGGCCACGGTCTCCTGCATCTACGGCCTCGGCACGCCGGAAGAATACATCGCCGGCATGGTGACGCTCCGCAAGGGTGCGGAAATGAACCGCGACGACCTGCTCCGCAAGTTCGTGGCCATGCAGTACACCCGCAATGACATGGACTTCCACCGCGGCACGTTCCGGGTCCGCGGGGACACCGTGGAAATCATTCCGATGTACGAGGAACTTGCGATTAAGATCGAGTTCTTCGGGGACGAGATCGAGAACATCTACACCCTGCACCCGCTCACCGGCGAAGTGATCCGGGATGAGAACGAGATGTACGTCTTCCCGGCCTCGCACTACGTGGCCGGTCCGGAACGCATGGGCCGGGCCATCACACGGATCGAAGACGAACTTGCCGGGCGGCTCGAGGTGCTGGAAAGCCAGAACAAACTCGTGGAGGCACAGCGGCTCCGGATGCGGACCACGTACGACCTGGAAATGATGCAGCAGATGGGCTTCTGCAACGGCATCGAAAACTACTCCCGGCACATCGACGGCCGCGACGGCGGGACGGCGCCGCACTGCCTCATCGACTACTTCCCGGACGACTTCCTGCTGGTGATCGATGAATCCCACGTCACGGTTCCACAGATCGGCGCCATGTACGAAGGCGACATGTCCCGCAAGCGCACCCTCGTGGACCACGGATTCCGGCTTCCTTCCGCCATGGACAACCGGCCGCTGAAATGGGACGAATTCCTCGAACGCGTGGGCCAGACGGTGTACCTGTCCGCCACCCCGGGGAAGTACGAGCTCGGCAAGTCCGACGGTTTCGTCCAGCAGATCATCCGGCCCACCGGCCTGATCGATCCCGAGGTCATCGTCAAGCCCACCAAGGGCCAGATCGATGACCTGCTGGGCGAGATCCGCCTCCGGACCGAGAAGAACGAGCGCGTGCTGGTCACCACGCTGACCAAGCGGATGGCCGAGGACCTCACGGACTACCTGCTGGGGCACGGCGTCAAGGTGGAGTATCTGCACTCGGACGTGGACACCCTGCGTCGGGTGGAGCTGCTCCGCGAACTCCGGATGGGCGTCTTCGACGTCCTGGTGGGCATCAACCTGCTTCGTGAAGGACTCGACCTGCCCGAGGTGTCGCTCGTGAGCATCCTGGACGCGGACAAGGAGGGCTTCCTGCGCTCGGCGACCTCCCTGATCCAGACCATCGGCCGCGCCGCGCGTAACGTCTCCGGCCAGGTCCACATGTATGCGGACCGCATCACCGATTCGATGGCCAAGGCGATCGACGAGACCAACCGCCGCCGCGAAATCCAGGTCGCGTACAACACCGAAAACGGCATCGACCCCCAGCCGCTGCGCAAGAGGATCGCCGACATCACCGACCAGCTGGCCAAGGAGGACGCGGACACCCGCGAGCTCCTGGCCGCCGCCGGCAAGAACCGCGGAAAGGGCAAGGGCGCGTCCACCATCCGGGCGGACGGGCTGGCCGCCGCTCCGGCGGAGGATCTCGTCGGGCTGATCGAACAGCTGACGGAGCAGATGCACGCCGCGGCCGGGGAGCTGCAGTTCGAGCTCGCCGCCCGGCTCCGTGACGAGGTGGGGGAGCTGAAGAAGGAACTGCGGCAGATGCAGTCAGCCGGGCACGCCTAGGGTAAAGTTGGTCGGACGTAGGGGAGTATCCCAAGCGCTACGATCGTCAACACGCACGGCACAGATGCCATGCCGGGCGTAGCGGGCAGCCACGCAGCACCACGTGCGCCGGGCCGTCGGAGAGACTTACACCGCTTAGCTGTACCCTGCGAAAGGCGCCTCCGTGCCCGCACTTCCACTCTGGTTCGAGATCGGCTCGTTTGTCGTCCTCGGCATCATCCTGGCCGTCGACCTGTTGCTGGTCCTCAAACGACCGCACGAGCCCTCGATGAAGGAGGCCGGACTGTGGGTCACCTTCTATGTGGCCCTGGCGCTGGTTTTCGCCGCCGCCATGTTCGCCTTCACCGGCCCGGAATACGGCGGGCAGTTCATCGCCGGCTGGGTGACGGAATACAGCCTCAGCATCGACAACCTGTTTGTCTTCATCATCATCATGGCGCGCTTCTCGGTACCGCGTAAGTACCAGCAGGAAGTGCTCATGGTGGGCATCATCATCGCGCTGATCCTCCGCGGCATCTTCATCATGCTCGGCGCCATCGTCATCGAACAGTTCAGCTGGGTCTTCTACATCTTCGGCGCCTTCCTGCTCTGGACCGCCTGGAAGCAGGTCCAGGACGAAGGCGAGGATGAGGAAGACAAGGAAAACCCGCTCATCGCCCGGATCCGCAAGGTCCTGCCGATGTCCGAGAAGTTCGACGGCGGCAAGCTGCGCACCGTCGTGGAAGGCCGGAAGGTCTTCACGCCCATGCTGATCGTGTTCGTGACCATCGGCATGACGGACCTGCTCTTCGCGGTGGACTCCATTCCGGCCATCTTCGGCCTCACGCAGAGCGCCTTCATCGTCTTCACCGCCAACATCTTCGCCCTGATGGGGCTGCGCCAGCTTTACTTCCTGCTCGGCGGCCTCATGAACCGGCTGATCTACCTGAAGCACGCACTGTCCGTCATCCTGGCGTTCATCGGCGTCAAGCTGGTCCTGCACGCCATGCACGTCAACGAGCTGCCGTTCATCAATGGCGGCAGGCACATCGAGTGGGCTCCCGAGATCCCGACCTACCTCTCCCTCGCGGTGATCATCGGCACGATAATCGTGGCCGTCATCGCGAGCCTCATCAGCTCCAAGGCATCGAAAGCCAAGCTGGACGTCCGGCTGGAAGAGGACTCCCGCAAGAGCCTGACCGACGCCGAGTAGCCACGGAGGGGACCTCAGGCCCCGGGCCAGCCAAGGCCGGCCCGGGGCCTGTTCAGTTCCTGGTCAGTTCTGGCCCGGCGCATCAGCGCCTGGCCGAGCGGGCCATCCCCAGCAGCCGGGCGAAGATCGCTTCGCCGTCGTCCGCGATGCCGTCGTGGTGGAAGTCCGCGGACTCCCAGACCTGCAGCCCGCGGACCGCCGCCGCAGTCTCAAGCGACAGCTCCCGGTCCACGTAGATGTCCTCGCTGTACACGGCCGCGGCCACGGGCACGGCATTGAGGGCCAGCCGTTCCGGATCGTAGAGCGGCTTCCAGTCGGCCTTCCCGGCCAGCAGCTGCGCCACGTTCCGCAGCGGGCGGAGCGCCCCGTCCTGTTCGAAGTACCAGGGGTAGACCATCTCCCCGGTCAGCAGGGGCTCGGCGGCGTCCGGGCTGAATTCCGGGAAGTCCTCCAACACCCGCCAGGCCGCCCAGCCGGTGGCTGCACCCTGCCCGTAGATCGACTCGTGCATCAGCGCATACAGGGGATTGCCGGACCGGGACACCAGCCCGCGGACCTGCTCCAGGAAGGCATCCGACAGGCGGTCGCCGTCGGGCGTGCGGACGAAGGCGTCCTCGAGCAGGTGGTGCAGGGCGTCCACCCGGGTGTTGCCGCCCAGGAACGAGCCCACCATCTGGAACCGCTCGACGGTGAGCCGGCCGCCGTCGGGCAGGAATTCCTCCGTGTCCCGCAGATGCCGGGCGATCCGGCTGACTATCGGGCGGTCCTCGGGATACCAGCCGAAGTATTCGGCGTTGCGGGCCGCGACACGCTGGAAGGTGGCCCGGTACACCCGCTCCGCCGGACCCGCCAGCGGGGCAAGGCCGCCGGTGACAAGCACTTCGCGCAGCCCCTCGGGCGCGAACGACAGGTAGCTGAGCGCGCAGAAGCCCCCGTAGCTCTGGCCGTAGATGGTCCACGGGGCGGAGCCCAGCGCCCGCCGGACGGCCTCGGCGTCGGCGACGATCGAGTCCGCCCGGAAATGAGCGAGGTATTCCGCCTGGTCCGCGTCGTTTCCGCGCAGGGGGAGCGTGTTGCGGTCGATCGCCGATGACAGGCCGGTGCCGCGCTGGTCCAGCATAAGGATCCGGAAGTCCTTGGCGGCGGCCTTGCTCCAGCCGCTGAGGGACGGAAGCCGGTTGCCGCGTCCGCCGGGGCCGCCCTGCAGGTACAGCAGCCAGGGGAGCCCGGCGGCTTCCTCCTCGCTGTGGTCCGTGGAGACATACTCTCGGGCGAAGACGGTGATGGTCTCGCCGGCCGGCCCGTCGTTGCTGAAATGGTCCAGGGGTACCCGGAAATAGTGCTCCGCGGTGCGCATGCCGCGGTAGCTGTGCCGGGCACGGACGCTGTGGCGGACGGTGGTTCCGGCCTCGAGGAGGTCCGCGGCGGCGAGTCCCGTCATCGGCAGGTCAGCCACGGACATCCGACTGCCGTGAGTTGAGCTGCCGTGAGTCGCTGCGGGATGTGCCGAAAGCCTCCAGCGCCTCGCCGGTGAGGCGGAAGGTGGACCAGTCCCCCATCGGGGCGGCGCCGAGGTTCTTGTAGAACTTGATGGAGGGCTCGTTCCAGTCCAGGACGCTCCACTCGACGCGGGCATAGCCGCGCTCGACGGCGGTCGCGGCGAGGTGTTGCAGGAGCGCCTTGCCGTGGCCTTCGCCGCGGGCCTCCGGCGTCACGTAGAGATCCTCGAGGTAAATGCCGTGGACCCCTTCCCACGTGGAGTAGTTCAGGAACCAGAGGGCAAAGCCCTGGACCTCGCCGCCCGCGTTCTCGGCCATGGTGGCGAAGACCCTCGGGTTCTCGCCGAACAACACCTCGGTGAGCATCCCGGGGGTGTTCCGGACGGCGTCCGGCTCCTTCTCGTAGATGGCCAGGTCATGGATCATCTGCAGGATGGCGGGGACATCGTTCGCGGTGGCGGGCCGGATTAGACTCATTGTTCGAGTTTACTAGGGGCGGCCGCGCCCGCCGAACGGCTGCAGCCCGTTGGTTAGAGCCGGTTGACGTCCGTGACGCGGACGACGGCGGTTCCGGTCTCGTCCGATGCTGCCAGGTCCACCTCCGCGGAGATGCCCCAGTCGTGGTTGCGGGCCGGATCATCGAAGATCTGCCGGACCTTCCACACGCCGGGCTCCTCGGTGATGATCAGCAGGCCGGGTCCGCGGGCGTCAGGGCCGGTGCCGATGTCGTCGTGTTCGTCAAAGTAGTCATCCAGCACGTTCTCCCAGCGCTCGGCGTCCCAGCCGGAACCGGCGTCGAGCTCGCCCAGGGCGGTGGCGGCCTCATCGGCGAACAGTTCGACGCGGCGGAACATCTCGTTGCGCACCATCACCCGGAAGGCCCGGATGTTGGAGGTTAGCGACGGCGGAGGCGGCGGGGGAGCGTCGTGCGGCGTCGGCGCGGCGCCGGAGGTGAGCTCCTCCCACTCGTCGAGCAGGCTGGAGTCCACCTGGCGGACCAGTTCACCCAGCCAGGCGATCAGGTCCTCGAGGTCCTCGCGGAGCGCGTCCTGCGGGACGGTCTGGCGCAGCGCCTTGAAGCCGTCCGCGAGGTAGCGCAGCACGATCCCCTCCGAGCGGGCCAGTCCGTAGAACTGCACGAACTCGCCGAAGTTCATGGCGCGCTCGTACATGTCACGGACCACGGACTTGGGTGCGAGTTCAAAGTCGCCGATCCACGGTGCGGCCTTGCGGTAGACGTCGAAGGCTTCGCCGAGGATCTCCGCGAGCGGCTGCGGGTAGGTGACGTCTTCGAGCATGGCCATGCGTTGGTCGTATTCGATGCCGTCGGCCTTCATCGCGGCGATGGCTTCACCGCGGGCCTTCTTCTGCTGCGCGGAGAGGATCTGCCGCGGCTTCTCCAGCGTCGCCTCGATCACGGACACGACGTCCAGGGCGTACGGCGGCGACTCCGGGTCCAGCAGTTCCAGCGCCGCGAGGGCGAACGGGGACAGCGGCTGGTTCAGTGCAAAGTTGGCCTGCAGGTGGACCGTGAGCCGGACGGTGCGCCCGTCCGGCCCCTGCTCCTCGGGCGGGATCCGCTCGACGACGCCGGCCGCGAGCAGTTCGCGGTAGATGCCGAGGGCCTTCTTCATGAGCTGCAGCTGGGAGGACCGCGGTTCGTGGTTCTCGGTGAGCAGGCGGCGGGCCGCCTGGAACGGGTCGCCCGGGCGCTCCATCAGGTTCATCAGCATCGCGTGGGTCACGGTGAAGCTGGACGTCAGCGGATCCGGGACGGACTCCACGAGCCGCTTGTAGGTCGGCTCGCCCCAGGACACGAAGCCCTCGGGCGGCTTCTTCTTGACCACCTGGCGCAGCTTCTTCTGGTCATCGCCGAACTTGGCCGTGGCCTTGGCCATCGCCTTGACGTTCTCGCTGACATGTTCGGGAGCCTGGACCACCACGGTTCCGGCCGTGTCATAGCCGGCCCGGCCCGCCCGTCCGGCGATCTGGTGGAACTCGCGGGAGTTCAGTAGCCGGGTGCGGACGCCGTCGTACTTGCTGAGGGCCGTGAGCAGCACCGTGCGGATGGGGACGTTGATGCCCACCCCGAGGGTGTCCGTGCCGCAGATGACCTTGAGGAGGCCGGCCTGGGCGAGCTGCTCCACGAGCCGGCGGTATTTCGGCAGCATGCCGGCGTGGTGGACGCCGATGCCGTGCCGGACAAGCCGGTTGAGGGTCTTGCCGAAGCCCGCGGCGAACCGGAAGCCGGCGATGAGCTCGGCGATCCTGTCCTTCTCTTCGCGCGTGCACACGTTGATGCTCATCAGGTTCTGGGCCCGGTCGATCGCTTCCACCTGGCTGAAGTGGACCACGTAGACCGGGACCTGCTTCGTGGCCAGCAGCTCCTCGAGCGTCTCGTGCACGGGGGTCTGCTCGTAGTAGTAGTGCAGCGGAATGGGACGTTCCGCGGAACTGACGGTCGTCGTCGGGCGCCCGGTCAGCTCGCTGATGCCCTTCTCGAAGCGGCTGACGTCGCCCAGCGTCGCGGACATCAGCAGGAACTGGGCCTGCGGGAGTTCCAGCAGGGGAACCTGCCACGCCCAGCCGCGCTGCGGGTCGGAGTAGAAATGGAACTCGTCCATGATGACGGCCCCGAGTTCGGCGGCGGAACCTTCGCGCAGGGCGATGTTGGCCAGGATCTCGGCGGTGCAGCAGATGATCGGCGCGTCCTGGTTGACCCCGGAGTCTCCTGTGATCATGCCGACGTTCTCGGCCCCGAATATCTCACAGAGGGCGAAGAACTTTTCCGACACGAGGGCCTTGATCGGGGCGGTGTAGTAGCTGCGCTGTCCCCGGGCCATGGCCTGGAAGTGCGCCGCGATCGCGACCAACGATTTTCCGGACCCCGTGGGCGTCGCCAGGATGACGTTGGCGCCGGAGGCAAACTCCATGACGGCTTCGTCCTGGGCGGCGTAAAGGGCAAGGCCGCGGCTCTCTGTCCACTCGACAAACCGGGTGTAGAGCTCGTCCGGATCCAGGCCGGTCCTGCCTGGAATTCGGGCGGCCGGGGCGGGGAGCTGATCAACGAGTTTCATTGCTTTCCAGCTTAGTGCCCGTCACCGGGGCCCGGGTCCTCCGCGGGGGTCCTCCGCCGCCGTCCACCGGTGCGAGCCTCCTTGGCTGGCCCTTGGGCCGGGGTTACGCTTCGGGTGTCGCATCGTTGGCGGTGACTGGAGGAAATTGTGAAATGGGATCCCGCAAAATACGTACAGTTCGGGGATTACCGGGACAGGCCCTACTTTGACCTGACGGCCAGGGTCCATGCAGAGGCCCCGCGGCATGTTGTCGACCTGGGCTGCGGCCCCGGCAACCTGACGGCGACCCTCGCCGAGCGCTGGCCAGGGGCTCAAGTGACGGGACTGGATTCCTCTCAGGAGATGCTGGCCAAGTCCGGTGACTTCGCCGCCCGGGCGGCCAATCTCTCGTATCAACTGGCCGACATCGCCGAATGGATGCCGTCCGGCGAGACGGACGTGGTGGTCACGAACGCCGCCCTGCAATGGGTGCCCGGCCACCGTGAATTGTTGCCGCGCTGGCTTGACGCCCTCAAGCCCGGAGCCTGGTTCGCGCTGCAGGTACCGGGCAACTTCAACTCGCCGTCCCACACACTGATGCGCGGGCTCGCCGAGTCCGAGGCCTGGGCCGGCCGGCTCGCCGGCGTGCTGCGCCACGACGACGTCGTAGGGGCGGCCGCCGAGTACCTCGACATCATGCTCGACGCCGGTTGCGACGCCGACGCCTGGGAGACCACCTACATGCAGCTCCTGCCTGGCGCGCACCCGGTGCTGGAGTGGGTCCGGGGCACGGGGCTCCGGCCCGTGCTCGCCGCCCTCCCGGCCGGGGAAGCCCGCGAGTTCGAGGACGAGTATTCGGCGCGGCTGGACGAGGCGTATCCGGCGGGCGCGCACGGGACGGTTTTCCCCTTCCGGCGCACCTTTGCGGTGGCCCGAAAACGCCACTGAGCGACGTGCCGACGGTATGACACGGAGGGTTGTGTGATGGGGCTTACAATGACGAGACGGCCTGGGGGTGGACGTCATGCTCATTCCCTGTCCGAGCGCTGAGCTAGCGATGGAGGTTCGGTGCTAATTGGCCTGATCGCGCGGCTGTTGTCCGCCCATAAGCTGACAGTGGTTGCCATCGTCCTCCTGCAGCTCGTGCAGACCACCGCGAACCTGCTCCTGCCCACCCTGAACGCTGCGATCATCGATGACGGCATCGTCCTCGGCAACACCGGGGAGATCCTCCGCCTCGGTGCCTGGATGGCCGGGATCGCGGCCGTGCAGGTCGTGGCCGCCATCGCGGCCGGTTACCTGGGCGCCGTCGTGGCCATGGACCTCGGACGGCAGCTGCGCGAGGAGCTGTTCGCCAAGGTGCAGTCACTGTCCTCGCAGGAGGTAGGGGTCTTCGGCGCCCCCAGCCTCGTCACCCGGGCCACCAACGACGTCGCCCAGATCCAGAACCTCGCCGTGCTTGTCTTCACCATGCTGGTCGCGGCCCCCGCCATCTTCCTTGGCGGCATCGCCCTGGCCATGCACCAGGACATCGCGCTGTCCGGCATCGTCGTGGCGGTGGTCCCGGTGCTGGCCGTTATCATGGCGCTGATCGTGCGCCGCCTGATTCCCCTCTACCGGGAGGGCCAGGGGCTCATCGACCGGATCAGCCGCGTGCTGCGGGAGCAGATCATCGGCGCCAACGTCATCCGCGGCTTCGTCCGGCAGGGCCACGAAGCCCGCCGTTTCGACCGGGTCAACAAGGACCTGACCCGGAACAGCCTCCAGTCCGCACTGCTGGTCGCCGGGATGTTGCCGATGATCATGCTGGTGGTCAATCTGTCCTCCGTCGGCGTGGTGTGGTTCGGCGGGCACCGGATCGAGGCCGGTGAGATGCGGCTGGGGGCGCTCACAGCCTTCATCGCCTACATCCTCCAGATCCTGATTGCCATCATGATGGCCATGTACGTGTTCATGACCGCCCCGCGGGCAGCCGCGTGCGCGGAACGGATCCAGGAGGTGCTGGACACGGTTCCGGCGATCGCGGACCCGATCATCACGCACGTGATCATCACAGACCCGCCGGCGGCGGCAGGGACAGCCACTTCCGGCACCGCCCCTTCCGGCACCGCCCCTTCCGGGAACACCGTGGAGTTCCGCGGTGTTTCCTTCGCCTATCCCGGCGCCGAAGCGCCCGTGCTGGACGGCGTCACTTTTACAACGGTCCCCGGGAACACGACGGCGATAATCGGGGCCACCGGCAGCGGCAAGACGACCCTGCTGAACCTGCTGCCCCGTTTCCTTGACGCCACCGGCGGAGAGGTCAGCATCGGCGGCCGCAACGTGCGCGCCCTGCCGCTCGACGTTGTCCGCGGCCTGATCGCCCTGGTGCCGCAACAGTCTTACCTGTTCTCCGGGACGCTCGCGGAGAACCTGCGGTTCGGTTCGCCCGCGGCCACGGATGGGGAACTCTGGCAGGTGCTCCGGACTGCCCAGGCCGAGGACTTCGTCCGTGCGCTGCCGCACGGGCTGCAGTCGCCGGTCAGCCAGGGTGGCACCAATTTCTCCGGCGGCGAGCGTCAGCGGCTGTGCATCGCCCGCGCCCTGCTCAGGGCCGCCCCGGTCTATTTGTTCGACGACAGTTTCTCGGCGCTGGACTACGGCACGGATTTCAGGCTGCGTGCGGCGATTGAACCCCTGCTGAGGTCGGCCACCGTGCTGATCGTGGCCGAGCGGGTGGCAACTATCGTGGACGCAGGCCTGATCCTGGTGCTGGAAAACGGCCGCCTCATCGCGCAGGGCACGCACAAGGAACTCATGGATTCCTCGCCGAGCTACCAGGAGATTGCCGCCTCCCAGCTCGTGCTGGAGGAGACCCCATGAGCCGGGATCCGGCCCACAAAGCCCCGTCTGGGGCGGGAACGGGTCCCCGGGACGGCGGCGGCTCCCGGTGGCGGTCCTCGGTACGGCTGCTTGGCATGCTGCGGCCCTCGAAGTGGCGGATGGCCGGCGTCATCGCAGCCACCTGCGCCTTTGTGAGTCTCAACGTGGCGGCGCCCAAAGTCCTCGGCGACGCGACCGACGTCGTTGTTGACGGTGTACTGCGGGGTTCCTTCGACGAGCCGAAGCTTGCGTCGCTGCTGCTGGCGGTGTCAGTCATGTACCTCGGGGCCTCGCTCTTCAGCTGGATCCAGGGTGCCCTGACCGCCACGGCCGTGCAGCGCGTCGGGTACGGGCTCCGCGCCGCCGTCGAGGAGAAACTGCACGTGCTGCCGTCCAGCCACTTCGATGAACAGCACCGTGGCGAGGTCCTCAGCAGGGCCACCAACGACGTCGACAACATCTCCCAGGCCCTCAATCAGCTGCTCAACCAGCTGATCATGTCCGTCCTGATGCTCTCCGGGGCGCTGGTCATGATGCTGTGGCTCTCACCGATCCTGGCGCTGATCGCCCTGGTGTCCGTGCCCTTATCTACACTGATCACCGTGCTCGTGGCCAGGAAATCCCAGAGCCATTTCACGGCGCAGTGGAACAGCACGGGGGAGCTTCACTCCCAACTGGAGGAATTCTTCACCGGGCATGAGGTGATTAAGGCCTTCGGCCGGCAGGAGGCCTCGGCAGCCGGCTTCAAGGACAGCAATGACAGGCTCACCCGCTCGAGCGCGCGCGCCCAGTATTTGTCCGGCGTCGTGCAGCCGCTGATGGTCTGCGTCTCCAACCTGAATTACATCGCTGTCGCGGTGGTGGGAGCGCTCCAGGTCACTGCGGGCGCGATGACCATCGGCGGCATCCAGGCCTTCATCCAATTCAGCCGGCTGTTCAGCCAGCCGATGGGCCAGATCGGCGGCATGCTGACGCTCATGCAGTCCTGCCTGGCCTCCGCGGAGCGGGTCTTCTCGCTCCTGGACGCCCCGGAGATCCCGCCGGAGACTTCCGCCGCCGCCCGGATGCCGGCCCGCTTTCCGGCCCGTGTGCGGTCCCGCATCCCGGCCCGCGTGCCGGCCCGAGTGCGGTCAGGGGAGGAGCCGGGAGTGGAGGGCCGCGTCGCCTTCGAACACGTCACCTTCAGCTACAGCCCCGCTACCCGTGCGGTCCAGGATCTCTCCTTCGCCGTCGAGCCGGGTCAGACGGTCGCCATCGTCGGGCACACGGGCGCAGGCAAGACCACTGTCGTGAACCTGCTCATGCGGTTCTACGAACTGGACTCCGGGCGGATCACGGTCGACGGCGCCGACATCGCCGACATGCCGCGGGACGAACTGCGGGCCGTCTTCGGCAGCGTGCTGCAGGACGCCTGGCTGTTCACCGGCAGCATCAGGGAAAACATCGAGTACGGCAGGCCCGGCGCCACCGACGCAGAGATCGTCGCCGCGGCCCGGGCCAGCCATGTGGACCAGTTCGTCAGGTCGCTTCCGGCGGGCTACGCCACGATGCTCGGCAACGACGGCGACTCCCTCAGCCGGGGGCAGCGCCAGCTCATCTCGATCGCGCGGGCACAGCTCGCCGGGCGCAGCATCCTGGTGCTCGACGAGGCCACGAGTTCCGTGGACAGCCGCACCGAGGTGCAGATCCGGCAGGCGATGAAACAGTTGCGGCAGGGTCATACGAGCTTCGTCATCGCCCACCGTTTGTCCACAGTCCGGGACGCTGATCTAATTCTCGTCATGGACCACGGACGGATCGTTGAACACGGTACCCATCAGCAGCTGATGGCCAGGAGCGGGCTGTATACCAGCTTGTACGAGGCGCAGTTCGCCGGCCGCGGAAAGCTGCAAGGCGTGCCGGAGCCGGAACAGTGAGCCCCGCCGAGACCGCGGCAGGACGCTTCCCCGGCGCCTGGCGGACCAACCCCGCGAGCTCCGTGCCGCTGTTCGAGCAGCTCCGCCTCTACATCATTGAACGCGCCGACAACGGGACGCTGGCGCCCGGCACCAGGCTGCCGCCCGTCCGCAGCCTTGCAGGGGAACTGGGCGTGGCACCCCACACGGTGGCGCGCGCCTACAAGGAACTCGAGGCCGCCGGCGTCGTGGTGACGCGGGGGCGCAACGGGACGGTCGTCTGCGCCCGGGACGCCGCCTGGAGCTCGCTGTCCGCCGCTGCCGCGGAGTTCGCCGCGGCGGCCAAGGCCCAGGGCGCGAGTTTCGCCGAGGCCGTGCAGTTGCTCGCCGCCGCCTATGACCGTGAATAGCACGCCCCCTCCCCCGGGAGGCCGCACAGTGACTGCACAGAGACTGCGGCGGGAATAGTTATTCGAAGAAGTTTTCGATTAGCATTAGTTCCGTGCCTAAAGCTGTAGCTGAAGATCCCGCCGTTGAAGTCCAGTCCGCCGCCGTACCGTTGAACCCTTCCGAACCGGACCCGGACCAGCCGCGCCCCCGGCTGAAGCGCCCCGACCTGACGCGCCTCGTCGTCAAGGGTGCGCGCGAGCACAACCTGCGCAACGTGGACTTGGACCTGCCCCGCGACGCGATGATCGTCTTCACCGGGCTCTCCGGGTCCGGGAAGTCCTCCCTCGCCTTCGACACCATCTTCGCGGAAGGCCAGCGCCGCTACGTTGAGTCCCTGTCCGCCTACGCGCGGCAGTTCCTGGGGCAGGTGGACAAGCCCGACGTCGACTTCATCGAGGGCCTCTCACCCGCGGTGTCCATCGACCAGAAGTCCACGAGCAAGAACCCCCGCTCCACGGTGGGCACCATCACCGAGATCTACGACTACATGCGCCTGCTCTGGGCCCGCGTGGGCCGTCCGCACTGTCCCATCTGCGGGGAACCGGTGGCGAAGCAGACCCCCCAGCAGATCGTGGACCAGCTGCTGGAGCTGCCGACCGGCACCCGGTTCCAGGTGCTGGCCCCCGTCGTCCGGGGCCGCAAGGGCGAATTCGTTGACCTGTTCAAGGAACTGACGGCCAAGGGGTACTCGCGGGCGCGGGTGGACGGCGAGCTGGTCCAGCTCAGCGATCCGCCCAAGCTGGGCAAGCAGTTCAAGCACGCCATCGAAGTGGTGGTGGACCGCCTCGTGGCCAAGGAGGGCATCAGCCAGCGCCTCACCGACTCCGTTGAAACCGCACTGGGACTGGCCGAGGGCCGTGTGCTGGCCGAATTCGTCGATCTCGAGGCCGATGATCCGGAGCGGATCAGGGCGTTCTCCGAGCACCTCGCCTGCCCCAACGAGCACCCCCTCGCCATCGACGAGATCGAGCCGCGCTCCTTCTCCTTCAACAACCCCTTCGGCGCCTGCACCGCGTGCAGCGGCATCGGCACGAAGCTCGAGGTCGACGAGGAACTGATCATCCCGAACCCGGAGCTGTCCCTCGGGGAAGGGGCCATCGGACCCTGGTCCCTGGGGACAGCGACGACGGAGTACTGGAACCGGCTGCTGGGCGGTTTGGCCAAGGAGCTCGGCTTCTCCATGACGACCTCCTGGCAGAAGCTCTCCGCCGACATCCGGCAGACGGTCCTGCACGGCAAGGACCACAAGATCGTGGTGCAGTACCGCAACCGTTTCGGCCGGGAGCGCAAGTACAGCACCGGCTTCGAGGGCGTCGTCCAGTACGTCCACCGCAAACACAGCGAAACCGATTCGGACATCGCCAGGGTCCGCTACGAGGAATACATGCGGCAGATCCCGTGCCCGGCATGCAACGGCGCCCGCCTGAATCCGGCGTCGCTCTCGGTGCTGATCAACGGCAAGTCCATCGCCGAGGTCGCCGCCCTGCCCATGCGTGAATGCTCGCACTTCCTCAACAACCTCGTCCTCACCGGCCGTGAGGCCCAGATCGCCCATCAGGTCCTGAAGGAAATCCAGGCCCGCCTGACCTTCCTCCTCGACGTCGGCCTTGAGTACCTGAACCTGGAACGGCCCTCCGGCACCCTGTCCGGCGGCGAAGCCCAGCGCATCCGGCTCGCCACCCAGATCGGTTCCGGCCTCGTGGGCGTGCTCTACGTCCTCGATGAGCCGTCCATCGGCCTGCACCAGCGGGACAACCGCCGGCTGATCGAGACGCTCACCCGGCTGCGCGACCTCGGGAACACCCTGATCGTTGTGGAGCATGACGAGGACACCATCCAGGAAGCCGACTGGGTGGTGGACATCGGGCCGGGCGCCGGCGAGCACGGCGGCATGGTGGTGCACTCCGGTTCCTATCAGGACCTGCTGGAAAACACCGCGTCCCTGACCGGCGACTACCTCTCCGGCCGCAAGAAGATCGAAATCCCGAAAAAACGGCGCAAGTACGACAAAAAGCGTGAGCTGAAGGTTGTCGGCGCGAAGGAGAACAACCTCCTCAACGTGGACGCCACCTTCCCGCTGGGCCTCTTCACGGCCGTCACCGGCGTCAGCGGCTCCGGCAAATCGACCCTGGTCAACGAGATCCTCTACAAGGTGCTGGCCAACAAGCTGAACGGCGCGAAGCAGGTGGCCGGGCGGCACAAATCCATCCAGGGCCTCGAGCACCTCGACAAGGTCGTCCACGTCGACCAGAGCCCCATCGGCCGCACCCCGCGCTCGAACCCGGCCACGTACACGGGCGTCTTCGACAACATCCGGAAGCTCTTCGCCGAAACCACCGAGGCAAAGGTCCGGGGCTACCAGCCGGGCCGGTTCTCCTTCAACGTCAAGGGCGGCCGCTGCGAGGCGTGCTCCGGTGACGGCACGCTGAAGATCGAAATGAACTTCCTGCCGGACGTCTACGTGCCGTGCGAAGTGTGCCACGGGGCCCGGTACAACCGGGAAACACTCGAGGTCCACTACAAGGGCAAGACGATCGCGGATGTCCTGAACATGCCGATCGAGGAAGGCGCGGAGTTCTTCGCGGCCTTCTCGCCGATCGCGCGGCACCTCAATACGCTCGTCGACGTCGGGCTCGGCTACGTCCGGCTGGGCCAGCCCGCCACGACGCTGTCCGGCGGCGAGGCCCAGCGCGTGAAGCTGGCGGCGGAGCTCCAGAAACGCTCGAACGGCCGCAGCGTCTACGTCCTGGACGAGCCCACCACGGGCCTGCACTTCGAGGACATCCGGAAGCTGTTGATGGTGCTCCAGGGCCTCGTGGACAAGGGCAACACCGTCATCACGATCGAGCACAACCTCGATGTCATCAAGAGCGCCGACTGGATCGTCGATCTGGGGCCCGACGGCGGTTCGGGCGGCGGCCGGATTGTCGCGTCCGGCACCCCCGAGCAGGTGGCGAAGTCGGCTGAAAGCCACACGGCGCCGTTCCTGGCCGAGCTGCTGGCCTGAGGCGGAAGTATTCCCGGATGTATTCCCGGTGGGGTATGCGAGTTTCTGGCATCAGCGGACTCGTGAGAAACTAAGCCGGTGACCCATACAACCGTGCCCGTGATCTTTGACCTCGACGGCACTCTTGTCGATCCGGCACAGGGAATATCGGACGGAATTGCCACGGCCCTCACCGAACTGGGACTCGCCGTCCCCGGCAAGGCCCGGCTGGACGCGATGATCGGCCCCAAGCTCAGCCACTCGCTGGTGGACATCGCCGGGGTCCCGGCCGCACAGCTGGAAGAGGCCATCCGGATCTACCGGGCCCACTACCTGTCCACCGGGATCGCGCAGAGCCGGCTCTACCCGGGCATCCGGAGCCTCCTGGAGTCATATGTGGAAGCCGGGCGGCCGATCGCCGTCGCCACGCAGAAGCCCGAGGGCCTGGCCCGCATCGTGCTCGAACACCACGGCATCGACACCTGCTTCCGCTTCATCCGCGGCTCGGCCGCCGATGAGGCAGCGCCCGCGACCGGCCAGGCGGGCAAGGCCGGCATCGTCGCCGCCGCCCTCGCGGATCTGGAGACGCTGGCCGAGGCGGATACCCGGCATGCCGTGATGGTGGGGGACCGCGCCCAGGACGTCGCCGGTGCCGCGGCCAACGGCCTGGACTGCATCGGCGTCGGCTGGGGCTTTGCCCTCGACGGCGAACTGCGTGCGGCCGGCGCCGTCGCGATCGTGCACAGCACCGCTGCCCTGTATGACACCATTGGCGGGCTGGACCCGGTCCGCACCGCAGCCCGGTTGACCTCCGATCCGACCGCCGACGCCCCGAACGAGGTGCACACCGATGGCAATGTTTGACGCAATCCGCTGGACCACCCGCGGGCTCATTTCCTCGACCTGCCGGCCCACGGTGATCGGCCTCGAAAACGTGCCCACGGACGGCCCGTTCATCGTGGCACCCAACCACCTCTCCTTCCTGGACAGCGTGATCGTCCAGGCCCTGATGCCCCGCCCCGTGGCGTTCTTCGCGAAGGCGGAATATTTCACCACCGGAGGCGTCAAGGGCACGGTCATGAAGTCCTTCTTCGAGGCCGTGGGCTCCATCCCGGTGGAACGCGGCGAGCAGGCGGCCAGCGTCCAGGCGCTCAAGACGCTGCTGGACATCCTCGACGGCGGCAAGGGCGTCGGCATCTACCCGGAAGGAACGCGTTCCCGCGACGGCATCCTGTACCGCGGCCGCACCGGGGTTGGCTGGCTGGCCCTCACCACGGGCGCCCCGGTCATTCCGGTGGGCCTGATCGGCACGGAACACCTGCAGCCCGCGGACAGCAGGGCGGTCAAGCCGCAGCACTTCACCATGAAGGTGGGCGAACCGCTGTACTTCGAGAAGACCGGCCCGGACCACTCGCTGCCGGCACGCCGCCAGGTCACCGACCGCATCATGGACGCGATCGCGGAACTCAGCGGCCAGGAACGCTCCACGAGCTACAACCAGAGCAAGAGCGCCGAATAGCCCCGGCCCGGTCAGGGACACGCCGGCTGGCTCATTAGAATGGATATGTGGCAGATCCAGCGAGTTACCGACCCCAGACGGGCGAGATTCCAAGCAATCCGGGCGTGTACCGCTTCCGCGACCCGCACGGCCGGGTCATCTACGTCGGCAAGGCCAAGAACCTCCGTTCCCGGCTGAACTCCTACTTCGCCAACCCCGCCGGGCTGCTGCCCAAAACCCACGCCATGGTCCACGCGGCGAGCAGCGTGGAGTGGACCGTCGTCGGCAGCGAACTGGAGTCACTCCAGCTTGAATACACCTGGATCAAGGAGTTCGCGCCGCGGTTCAACGTCATGTTCCGGGACGACAAAACCTACCCGTACCTGGCCGTCACGATGGGCGAGAAGTACCCCCGCGTCCAGGTCATGCGGGGGGAGCGCCGGAAGGGCACCCGCTATTTCGGCCCGTACACGGCCGGGGCCATCCGCGAAACCCTGGACACGCTGCTGCGCGTCTTCCCGGTCCGCAGCTGCAGCGCAGGGGTGCTGAAGCGGGCCGAAGCCAGCGGCCGCCCCTGCCTGCTGGGCTACATCGACAAATGCTCGGCCCCCTGCGTCGGCCGCATCTCGGCCGAGGACCACCGCGCCCTGGCCGAGGACTTCTGCACTTTCATGGGAGGCGAAGCCAAGCCCTTCGTCTCGCGGCTGGAGAAGGACATGGCCGCCGCCGTCGCGGAACTGGACTACGAGAGGGCTGCACGCCTCCGGGACGACATCGTCGCGCTGAAAAAGGTCTTTGAACGAAACGCCGTGGTCCTGGCCGAGGACACCGACGCCGACGTCTTCGCCCTGCACGAGGACGAGCTGGAGGCGGCGGTGCAGGTGTTCCACGTCCGCGGCGGCCGGATCCGGGGCCAGCGCGGCTGGGTTGTGGAGAAGGTCGAGGACTCCACCGTGCCCGATCTCGTGGAGCACCTGCTCCAGCAGGTCTACGGCGAGGAAGCCGGCAGCCAGGGGAGGCTGCCACGCGAGGTCCTCGTCCCGGCCGAGCCGAGCAATGCGGCCGAACTCACGCAATGGCTCAGCGGCCTGCGCGGCGCCAAGGTGGATGTCCGGGTGCCCCAGCGCGGCGACAAGGCAGCCCTGCTCTCCACGGTCCGGGACAACGCCGAGCACGCGCTGAAACTCCACAAGACCCGGCGCGCCGGAGACCTGACCCTGCGGTCCCAGGCCCTCCAGGAACTGCAGGAGGCGCTGGACCTGCCCGTCGCGCTGCTGCGGATCGAATGCTATGACATCTCCCACGTCCAGGGCACCAACGTGGTCGGCTCCATGGTGGTCGTCGAGGACGGCCTGCCGAAGAAGTCCGACTACCGGAAGTTCTCCGTCACCGGCGACGCCGCCACGGACGACACCGCCGCGATGCACGACGTCCTGACCCGCCGCTTCCGGCACTACCTTCAGGACCAGGCAGCGCAGGCGGCCCAGGCGGACGCCGCCCGCCGGCACGGCAACCAAGCCGGCCATCAGGTGGCGCTCGGCGCGGCTGCGGAAGCCGCCGTCGCCGTCGCATTGGAGAACACGACGACGCCGGCGCCCCGCGCGAGGTTCGCCTACCCGCCGAACCTGGTGGTGGTCGACGGCGGCAAGCCCCAGGTCAACGCGGCGGCCCGGGCCCTGGCCGGGCTGGGCATCGAAGACGTCTACGTGGTGGGCCTCGCGAAGAGGCTCGAGGAAGTCTGGCTGCCGGACAGCGACTTCCCGGTGATCCTGCCGCGCGCCTCGGCCGGGCTCTACCTGCTGCAGCGCATCCGCGACGAGGCCCACCGCTTCGCCATCACCTTCCACCGGCAGAAGCGCGGCAAGGCCATGACCGTGTCCGCGCTCGACGGCGTGCCCGGACTGGGCGAGTCCAAGCGCAAGGCGCTCCTGGCACAGTTCGGGTCGGTCAAGAGCATCCAGGCGGCGTCGGCCGAGGAGCTGCGGGCGTCCAAGGGGATCGGGCCGTCCCTGGCCGAGGCGATCGTCCGGCACTTCAGCACGGACGACGCCGAAGCCGTGCCCGCGGTCAACATGACCACCGGGGAAATCCTCGAAACTTAGCTAGCTTCGGGAATCTTAGCTAGGGTAAGGACTTGGGAAACGGCACGCGCGGGTTCCGTGCGCAGCATAGTGCACAGCAGACTGCACTGAACAGTGAAATCCGCGCGGCCACCACACAGCAGAATGGGGCTTCACTGATGGCAGAGTCGACGGCAGGATCCGGGACGGAAGCGGACGGCATGACGCCGGTCAAACCCGTTGAGGCGGAACTGCTCGTGGTGACGGGGATGTCCGGCGCCGGCCGGAGCACCGCCTCGGACGCCCTCGAGGACCATGGCTGGTACGTCGTGGAAAACCTCCCGCCGCAGATGCTCGGTACGCTCGCGGAACTGGTGTCCCACGCGCCCGGCTCGATCTCCAAGCTCGCCGTCGTGATGGACGTCCGCAGCAAGGACCTCTTCGCGGACATCCGCGCGGCCCTCCGCGCCCTCGAGGCCAGCGGCGTCACTTTCCGCGTGCTCTTCCTCGACGCCAATGACGACGTGCTGGTCCGCCGCTTCGAACAGGGCCGCCGGCCCCACCCGCTGCAGGGCGGCGGCCGGATCCTCGACGGCATCGCGGCTGAACGGGAACTGCTCCAGGAGCTTCGGGACACCGCCGACATCGTCCTGGACACGTCAGCCCTGAACGTGCACGGCCTGGCCACTGCCATCACCGAACTGTTCAGCGAAACCGGGCCGGTGGCGCTGCGGCTCAACGTCATGAGCTTCGGCTTCAAGTACGGCCTCCCCGTGGACGCCAACTTCGTGGCGGACGCGCGCTTCATCCCCAACCCGCACTGGGTGCCGCAGCTCCGCCCGCACACCGGCCTCGACAAGGACGTCAGCGACTACGTCCTGGAGGCCCAGGGCGTCAGCAACTTCGTGGAACGCTATGTGCTGGCCCTGGAGCCGGTCCTGGACGGGTACCGGCGCGAGAACAAGCACTACGCCACGATCGCCGTGGGCTGCACCGGCGGCAAGCACCGCTCCGTGGCGGTGGCCGTCGAGCTGTCGCGGAGGCTGGCGCAGTACCCGCGCGTCACCGTGACCACCACCCACCGGGACCTGGGCCGCGAATAATGGCGCTGCTCACCGGACCGCTGCCCCTGGTCCCGCTTACCAGTGCGGCCTTCGCCAGCCAGCAGGACAAGGGTCCCTCCGTGGTGGCGCTCGGCGGCGGGCACGGCCTGTCCGCCTCGCTGTCCGCCCTGCGCCTGCTCAGCTCCGAGCTGACCGCGATCGTCACCGTCGCGGACGACGGCGGCTCTTCCGGCCGGCTCCGGGAGGAGTACGGCGTCCTCCCACCCGGGGACCTTCGCATGGCGCTGTCCGCGTTGTGCGACGACACCGACTGGGGCCGCACCTGGCGCGACGTCATGCAATACCGCTTCGAGCCCGGCAAGGGCCGCGGCGGATCCCTCGATGAGCACGCCATGGGCAACCTCCTGATCGTGACCCTCTGGGAGCTGCTGGGGGACACCGTCGCGGGCCTCAAGTGGGCCGGCGCCCTGCTGGGCGCCCGCGGCGAGGTCCTGCCGATGTCCAGCATCCCGCTGACCATCGAGGGCCAGGTCCGGGTCACGGCGCCGGACGGCACCTCCGTGCTTCAGACCCTCACCGGCCAGGCCAAATGCGCCGTGGCCGGTTCGCTGGAGCACGTCCGGCTGCTGCCCGAGGACGCGCCCGCCTGCATGGAGGCGCTCACCGCGATCGAACTGGCAGACTGGGTGATCCTGGGCCCGGGATCCTGGTACACCTCCGTACTGCCGCACCTGCTGCTGCCGGAGATGCGTGAGGCCCTGTGCAACACGGCGGCCAGGCGCTGCCTTACCATGAACCTCGCCACGGACACCAAGGAAACCCTGGGCATGTCCGCCGCCGACCACCTGCGCGTGCTGCGGGAGTACGCGCCGGACTTCACGATCGACGTCGTCCTGGCGGATCCGGCGTCGGTGCAGGACCTTCCCGATTTCGAGCAGGCGGCCGGGATGCTCGGTGCCGAGGTGGTGTTGGGTAAAGTGGGGGCGTCTGGCCGCCGTCCGATCCACGACCCGCTGCGTCTGGCAACGGCGTACCACGATATTTTCGGGAACAGTTAGGAAAGGTGCCATGGCACTGACAGCATCAGTCAAGGAAGAACTTTCCCGTCTGGATATCAAGAAGTCCTCGGTCCGCAAGGCTGAAGTATCGGCAATGCTCCGCTTCGCCGGCGGGCTGCACATCATATCGGGCCGGATCGTGATCGAGGCCGAAGTCGACCTCGCCTCGACCGCGCGGCGGCTGCGTGCCGCCATCGCCGAGGTCTACGGGCACCAGAGCGAGATCATCGTCGTCTCCGGCGGCGGCCTGCGCCGCGGAAGCCGCTACGTGGTGCGCGTGGTCCGCGACGGCGAGGCCCTCGCCCGCCAGACCGGGCTCCTGGACGCCCGCGGGCGTCCCGTCCGGGGCCTGCCCTCGGTGGTGGTCAACGGATCCGCCGCCGACGCCGAGGCCGTCTGGCGCGGCGCATTCCTCGTGCACGGTTCGCTCACCGAGCCCGGGCGCTCGTCCGCCATGGAAGTCACCTGCCCCGGCCCCGAATCTGCCCTCGCCCTGGTCGGCGCCGCCCGCCGCCTCGGCATCCAGGCCAAGGCCCGCGAGGTCAGGGGAGTGGACCGGGTGGTGATCCGCGACGGCGACACCATCGCCGCGCTGCTGACCCGGATGGGCGCCCACGACGCGCTCATGGTCTGGGAGGAACGCCGCATGCGCAAGGAAGTACGCGCCACGGCCAACCGCCTGGCGAACTTCGACGACGCCAACCTGCGCCGCTCCGCCCAGGCCGCCGTCGCCGCCGGCGCCCGCGTGGACCGAGCCCTGGAGATCCTCGGCGATGACGTCCCGGACCACCTCAAGTACGCCGGCGAGCTGCGCGTGGCGCACAAGCAGGCGAGCCTGGACGAGCTCGGCCGCCTCGCCGATCCGGTGATGACCAAGGACGCCATCGCCGGCCGGATCCGCCGGCTCCTGGCCATGGCCGACAAACGGGCCCAGGACCTCGGCATCCCGGGCACGGAGGCGAATGTGACGCCGGAAATGCTGGACGACTGACCGGCCCCTACAATCAATCCAGTCGGTGGATTCCGCCCTCAGGATTCCGCCGCAGAAACTTCCGGGTGCCAAGCCATCCGGATGCACAATCCGAGAGTTACCGAACCGGACATCCCGTCCACGACATTGGAGGATTTTGTGACCGAGTACGTACTGCCCGAACTGAACTACGACTATGCAGCGCTGGAGCCCCACATTTCCGCGAGGATCATGGAGCTGCACCACAGCAAGCACCACGCCGCCTACGTGGCTGGGGCCAACAACGCCCTGGCCCAGCTGGCCGACGCCCGGGAGAAGGGCGACTTCGCCAACATCAACCGGCTTTCCAAGGACCTTGCCTTCCACACCGGCGGCCACATCAACCACTCCGTGTTCTGGAAAAACCTCTCCCCGGACGGCGGCGACAAGCCCGAGGGTGAGCTTGCGGCTGCCATCGACGACGCCTTCGGCTCCTTCGACGCCTTCCGCGCCCAGTTCAGTGCGGCAGCCCTCGCCCTGCAGGGCTCCGGCTGGGCCTTCCTGGCCTACGAGCCGATCGGCGGCAACCTGGTGATCGAGCAGCTCTACGACCAGCAGGGCAACGTCGCACTGGGCACCACCCCGCTGCTGATGCTGGACATGTGGGAGCACGCCTTCTACCTGGACTACGTCAACGTCAAGGCCGACTACGTCAAGGCGTTCTGGAACATCGTCAACTGGGCCGACGTCGCCAGGCGCTTCGACGGTGCCCGCAAAAACGCCACGGGCCTCATTACCCTCTAGGGTGACGTAGTGCACATCCGGCTGTAACAAAGCTCACAATTCACGCCGTCCGGCCCGAATCGTGGACGGTCCGCCCCCGCACTTGCGGGGGCGGACCCAGTTAAACGTAAGATAGGTCACGGAAGGCGGTTAGCCTTCAGCAATGTGGCTGGTCGCCCTCCGATCTGGTAATCATCTCTGCCCAATGGCGTGCGGGATCTGTTAGTTGGCTTGAACGCCTGACTCAACTAGTCGTGCTTGCACAAGCACCAAGGAGACTGAAACGTGACCACCCGTATTGGCATCAACGGCTTTGGCCGCATCGGCCGCAACTACTTCCGCGCAGCGCTGGCACAGCGTGCAGACCTGGAAATCGTCGCAGTCAACGACCTCACCAGCCCGGAGGCCCTGGCCCACCTGCTCAAGTACGACTCCGTCGGCGGACGCCTGACGGAAACCGTCGAGGTCAAGGACGGCAACATCGTCGTCGCCGGCCAGATCATCAAGGTCCTCGCCGAGCGCGACCCCGCCAAGCTCCCGTGGGGCGAGCTCGGCGTCGACATCGTCATCGAGTCCACGGGCTTCTTCACCAAGGCGGCCGACGCGCAGAAGCACATCGACGCCGGGGCCAAGAAGGTCCTGATCTCCGCACCCGCCTCCGACGAGGACATCACGATCGTGATGGGTGTCAACCACGAGCTCTACGACCCCGCCGCGCACCACATCATCTCCAACGCCTCCTGCACCACCAACTGCCTCGGCCCGCTGGCCAAGGCCATCAACGACTCCTTCGGCATCGAGCGTGGCCTCATGACCACGATCCACGCCTACACCGCCGACCAGAACCTGCAGGACGGCCCGCACCAGGACCTCCGCCGCGCCCGCGCCGCCGCCATCAACATGGTCCCCACCTCCACCGGCGCGGCCAAGGCGATCGGCCTGGTCCTCCCGGAGCTCAAGGGCAAGCTCGACGGCTACGCGATCCGCGTGCCCGTCCCCACCGGCTCCGCCACCGACCTCACCGTCACCGTGTCCCGCGAGACCACCGTCGCCGAAGTCAACGCGGCCCTCAAGGCGGCGTCGGAATCCGAGGAACTCAAGGGGCTCCTGACCTACACCGACGAACCGATCGTCTCCTCGGACATCGTCGGCGACCCGGCCTCCTCCATCTTCGATTCGGGCCTCACCAAGGTGATCGGCAACCAGGTCAAGGTTGTTGCCTGGTATGACAACGAATGGGGCTACTCCAACCGCCTGGTGGACCTCACGGAGCTTGTCGCAGCCAAGCTGGGCTAGGGTAAGACACATGACATTCCACACCCTCAACGAACTGATCGCTGATGGTGTCCGCGGGCGGTACGTTCTGGTCAGAAGTGACCTGAACGTGCCGCTCGACGGCTCTACAGTGACTGACGACGGCCGCATCAAGGCCTCCCTGCCAGTGCTGGCGAAGCTCACGGACGCCGGTGCCCGCGTGCTGGTCACAGCACACCTCGGCCGCCCCAAGGGCGCCCCCGAAGACAAGTACTCGCTCAAGCCCGCCGTCGCCCGGCTGGCCGAACTTGCCCCCGTCAAGGTCTCCCTCGCGGAAGACACCGTCGGCGAGTCGGCCAAGGCGCTTTCCGCCGCTCTTCAGGACGGCGAAGTCCTGGTCCTGGAAAACGTGCGCTTCGATGCCCGCGAGACTTCCAAGGACGACGCCGAGCGCGGCGCGTTCGCGGATGAGCTGGTGGCGCTCACAGGCGCCAACGGCGCCTTTGTCGATGACGCCTTCGGTGCCGTGCACCGCAAGCACGCCAGCGTCTACGACGTCGCCACCCGGCTGCCGTCCTACCAGGGCGACCTCGTGCGCACGGAGGTCGAGGTGCTGCGCAAGCTCACCACCGACACCCAGCGCCCCTACGCCGTCGTGCTCGGCGGCTCCAAGGTCTCGGACAAGCTTGCCGTGATCGACAACCTGATCGGCAAGGCGGACACGATCCTGGTGGGCGGCGGCATGCTGTTCACCTTCCTCGCGGCCGAGGGCCACAAGGTGGCCGGCAGCCTGCTGGAAGCAGACCAGATCCCGGTCGTCCAGGCCTATCTCAAGCGCGCGGCTGACGCCGGGACCGAATTCGTGGTGCCCACCGACGTCGTGGTGGCTGGCAAGTTCGCCGCCGACGCCGACCACGAGACGGTCCGTGCCGACGCCATCGAGTCCAGCAGCTTCGGCGCGCAGGGCATCGGACTTGACATCGGACCGGAATCGGCAGCAGCCTTCGCGGACCGGATCAAGGGCGCCAAGACGGTGTTCTGGAACGGACCCATGGGCGTCTTCGAGTTCGCGGCCTTCGCCGGCGGCACCCGGGCAATCGCCCAGGCGCTCACGGAGACGGAAGCGTTCACTGTCGTCGGCGGCGGCGACTCCGCCGCCGCGGTCCGGACCCTCGGCTTCGCCGATGACCAGTTCGGCCATATTTCCACCGGCGGCGGCGCGAGCCTCGAGTACCTTGAAGGCAAGGAACTCCCCGGCCTGAGCGTACTGGACCGCTGAGTCTGCAGCCGGCAGGCGCCCCGCACTAAGAAGCGGGCGCCCTGCCGGCTGTCTGCATGGCGGGCAGTTCCTCCCCTGTCTTTTCCTGAACCTGTCTTTTCCTGAACCAGCTTTTCTGACCGGCACCTTTTGGAGACCACGTGACAACGTCAACCAACGGCACATTCGACCGCACGCCCTTCATCGCAGGCAACTGGAAGATGAACATGGACCACGTCCAGGGCATCACCCTCCTGCAGAAGCTGGCGTGGACCCTGTCCGACGCCAAGCACGACTACGGCCGGGTGGAGGTTGCAGTCTTCCCCCCGTTCACGGATCTCCGCGGCGTCCAGACCCTCGTCCAGGGCGATGAGCTGAAGGTCGTCTACGGCGGCCAGGACCTCTCCCAGTTCGACTCCGGCGCCTACACCGGCGACATCTCCGGGCAGTTTCTGGCCAAGCTCGGCTGCACCTACGCCCTGGTCGGGCACAGCGAACGCCGCACCATCCACAACGAGTCCGACGAAGTGCTCAACGCCAAGGTCAAGGCCGCCTTCCGGCACGGCATCACGCCCGTGCTCTGTGTCGGCGAAGGCCTCGAAATCCGCCAGGCCGGAACGCACGTGGACCACACCCTCGCGCAGCTGCGCGACGGCGTCGAAGGCCTCACCGCCGAGCAGGCCGCCGAACTCGTCGTCGCGTACGAGCCCGTCTGGGCCATCGGAACCGGCGAGGTCGCCGGTCCCGAGGACGCCCAGGAAATGTGCGCGGCCATCCGCGCCGAGCTGTCCACCCTCTTCGGTGCCGACGTCGCAGCCAAGACCCGCCTCCTCTATGGCGGTTCGGTCAAGGCGAACAACGCGGCCTCGATCCTGAAGGAGCGCGACGTCGACGGCTTGCTGGTCGGCGGTGCCAGCCTGGATGCTGCCGAGTTTGCTAATATTGTGAGGTTCGAGAGTCACCTGCTGACGGACTAGTCCGGACACAGGCTTGGCCCCCGCAATCCAATTCTTCTGAAAGGCCGTCGTGGACGTTCTTCATGTCATTCTGCAGGTCCTCCTGGGCATCACCAGCCTCCTGCTGACTTTGCTCATCCTGCTCCATAAGGGACGTGGAGGGGGCTTGTCCGACATGTTCGGCGGCGGCATGAGTTCGGGCCTCAGTTCCTCGGGCGTTGCCGAGCGGAACCTCAACCGGTTCACGGTCATCCTGGGCGTCACCTGGGCCGTCGTGATCATCGCACTTGGCCTGCTCATGCGGTTCAGCACCGGAGCGGATTCCTAGGCTTTCCGCACAACTTCATTCGTCCGCTGTGGCGACACTCCCGGCATCGGGAATTTACGAACTACACTGTGGCTGATGGCATGCAACATTCCACCAGCTAAGTAGCCAGGAGTTCCCGATGCTGCATTCTGCTTCCGGATTCAGGGGCATCCGTGTAGGTGCCACCGAGGGGGCTTCCCCCCGCCACGAGCCACTTGACGGGGCTGGCGTACGCCAGCCCCGCATCCGCGTCTCCTACCACTGCGCCAAGGGCCATGAAACGCCCCTGGTGTTCGCCCAGCTTCCCGAGGACCAGATCCCGGGCGTCTGGGACTGCCGGCGCTGCGGTGGAACGGCCACCCGCGACGAGGCGAAGTTCGCCCTCGAGGACACCCCGGCCGAAGGCTTCAAAACCCACCTCGAATACGTTAAAGAGCGGCGCTCCAGCCAGGACGCCGAAGACGTGCTGGCCGGAGCGCTGGAACGGCTACGCGCCGGAGGGGCCCTTCCGGACGAGCTGCTCCGGGACCCGTGAGGCCGCGTTCTCGTCGATCAGCCACAGCGTCTCGCGGCGGCCGCGCGGACCGGCCGCCGGAACCTGCACCGGGTTGGCGCCCGCGAGGGCAAGACCCACGGCGCCGGCCTTGTCCTGACCGGCCACCACCATCCACACCTCTGAGGCCGTGTTGATCGCCGGCAGCGTGAGGGAAACCCTCGCCGGCGGCGGCTTGGGCGAGTTGCGGACGCCCACCACGGTGAGTTCCTTTTCGCGGATGCCCGCCTGTTCGGGGAACAGGGACGCGACGTGCGCGTCCGGCCCGACGCCGAGCAGGACGATATCCAGGCGGGGGAGACTTGCCGGCTGTTCCGGGCGGTCATCCGACATGTCCGCGGCGTGCTCCGCGGCGGCCGCCTCGCTCAGCCGGCGCGCATAGTCCGCGGCTGCCTCTTCCGGGGTGTCGAAGTCATCCGAGGATCCCGGCACGTGGACCCGCGCCGGATCCACGGAGATGTGCGAGAGCAGAGCCTCGTGCGCCTGGCGGGCGTTGCGCTCGGCGTCGTCCGCCCCGACGAAGCGCTCGTCACCCCACCAGAAATTCACCTTGGACCAGTCGACGGCGGGTGCTGCCGGCGACTCCGCCACGGCCTGGAGCGAGCCGATCCCCATTGAGCCCCCGGTAAGCACCACAGTCGCCTCGCCGTGCCGGTCCTGGATATCCACGAGTTTGGTTATCAGCCGGGCCGCGATCGCAGCCATGAGGACGGTCGAGTCTGGATGGATGCTTACTCTGGGGTCAGCGCTCACTGGGACGGACACTCCTTAGGTTGGTACGTGGCAGTCCCATAGTAATCACTTCACCGAACACTTCGTCCGGATCCAGGCGGCGGAGTTCCTCGGCGAGGCAGTCCTTGAGGCTGCGGCGCGGGAGGGAGATCCGCTGCGCGGGCTGCCCGGGCTGGGTCAGCTCCGCGACGGTAAGGCCGGGCCGGAACAGCTGGATGTCACCGCCCGTCCTGCACAGACGCACCCGCCGGATGCCCGTGCCGGCGGGGTCCGCCACGATCGTGACAGGCACGTCCAGGGCCAGCGTAAGCCAGGCCGCGAGCAGCAGGGTGCTGGGCGAGTCTGAGGCCCCCTCGACGGCGACGGCCGTCACCGGGGAGTCATCGACCTGGTCCAGGACCGCGGCCAGCTGGATGCGCCAGTTCGTCAGCCGGGTCCAGGCGAGGTCGGTGTCGCCGGCCTTGTAGGTGCGGCGGATGTTGTCCAGGGCCGTCTGGGGATCGGCTTCGTTGGCCGAGTCCGTGATCCGGCGGTGCGCGATCCGCCCGATCGACGTCTCGCACGCGTTCTTCGGGGCGCCGTGCGGCCACCACGCCACGATCGGCGCGTCCGGCAGCAGCAGGGCCGCGACCAGTGACTCGCTTTCCTCCGCGAGTTCGCCATAGCCGCGGAGCAGGATCACCTCGGAGGCTCCTGCGTCGCCGCCGACCCGGATCTGCGCATCGAGGCGCGTCGGCGCCGAGGCCCCGGCGTCGGCGAGCACGATGATCCGGCACGGATGCTCGCGGCTGGCCTCGTTGGCGGCCTCGATGGCCTCCTCCTCGAGCCCGGACCGGGTGACGACCACCAGGGTCAGCACCCGGCCCAGCGCGATCACGCCGCCCTGCTCGCGCAGGGCCATGATCTTCTTGGAAACGTTGGAGGTTGTTGTGTCAGGAAGATCTACGATCATGGCCTTCTCCAGGTTCGTCCGTCGCGGGCAAGCAACTCGTCGGCCGAGGCCGGGCCCCAGCTGCCGGGCGCGTAGGGCTCGGGCTGCTCGTCGAGGCCGGCCCAGTAGTCCTCGAACGGATCAAGGATCTTCCAGGACAGCTCGACTTCCGCATGGCGGGGGAACAGCGGCGGTTCGCCCAGCAGCACGTCGAGGATGAGCCGCTCGTAGGCTTCGGGGCTGGATTCCGTGAACGAGTGGCCGTAGCCGAAGTCCATGGTGACGTCGCGGACTTCCATCTGCGTCCCGGGGACCTTGGAACCGAAGCGGATGGTGGCGCCCTCGTCGGGCTGGACCCGGATGACGACGGCGTTCTGGCCGAAGTCGTCCTCGCCGTGGTCCGTGAAGAGCAGGTTGGGCGCGCGCTTGAGCACGACGGCGATCTCGGTCACCCGGCGGCCGAGCCTCTTGCCGGCCCGCAGGTAGAACGGCACACCGCTCCAGCGGCGTGTGTTGATGTCCACCCGGATCGCGGCGAAGGTCTCGGTCTTGGAGTCGGCCGGAATGCCCTCCTCATCCAGGTACCCGAGGACCTGCTCGCCGCCCTGCCAGCCGCCCGTGAACTGCCCGCGGGCGGAGTGGGCGGAGAGGTCCTGGGGGAGCCGGACGGCGGCCAGGACCTTTTCCTTCTCGGCCCGCAGGTCATCGGCGTTGAAGGAGATTGGCTCCTCCATGGCGGTCAGCGCCAGCAGCTGCAGCAGGTGGTTCTGGATGACGTCGCGGGCCGCGCCCACGCCGTCGTAGTAGCCTGCGCGGCCGCCGGTGCCGATGTCCTCCGCCATGGTGATCTGGACGTGGTCAACGTAGTTGGCGTTCCAGAGCGGCTCGAAGAGCTGGTTGGCGAAGCGCAGCGCCAGGATGTTCTGCACCGTCTCTTTGCCGAGGTAGTGGTCGATCCGGAAGACCGCGTCCTGCGGGAACACCGATTCGACGATGTCGTTGAGCTGGCGGGCCGATTCGAGGTCGTGTCCGAACGGCTTTTCAATGACCACCCGGCGCCACTTGTCACCCTCTGCCTGGGCCAGGCCGTGCTTGGACAGCTGACGGCAGACCAGCTCGAAGGCCTTCGGCGGGATGGACAGGTAGAACGCATGGTTACCCCGCGTCCCGCGCTGCTCATCCAGCTCGTCGATCGTCGCGGCGAGCCGCTCGAACGAGTCGTCGTCGTCGAACTCGCCCTGGACAAAACGGATGCCCTCGGAGAGCTGTTTCCACACCGTCTCATCGAAGGGGGTGCGGGCGTAGGCCTTGACCGATTCCTTCACCTCGGCGGCGAAGTCCTCGTTATCCCACTGCCGCCGCGCAAAGCCCACCAGGGCGAAGCTCGGCGGCAGGAGCCCGCGGTTGGCGAGGTCATAGACCGCGGGCATGAGCTTCTTGCGGGCGAGGTCGCCCGTCACCCCGAAGAGGACCAGCGACGACGGTCCGGCGATGCGGTTCAGGCGGCGGTCACGGGGATCCCGGAGCGGGTTGCGCCCCCGGCCGCCCGGGTTCCTGCCGCCGTTGTAAGTTTCTGGCATGGTTGCGTGGGTGCCTTAGCGTTCAGGGGAGTGGGCTGCCCGGCCGGCCAGCGCCGTGACGAGCTCCTGCAGCTGCAGGACGCCCGCGGCGCGGTCCGTGAGGTGCAGCCGGAGGACCGGGCGGCCGTGCTCGCTCAGGACCTGCGCGTCCCCGGCGGCCTGCGCCGTGATCAGCTCGCCGAAGGTGAACGGACGGTCCGGGATGGCAAGGTCGGTGGCGGAAGCGGCGGTCACCTGCAGGAACACGCCGATCGCGGGTCCGCCCTTGTGGAACTGGCCGGTGGAGTGCAGGAAGCGAGGGCCCCAGCCGAAAGTGACGGGGCGGCCGCTGACCGCCGCCAGCTCGTCCCGGACCCCCTCCAGCGGAGCGTACGCGAGGCGGTCGAAGTAGGCCTGGACGCTGAGGTAGCCGTCCTCGCCGAGTTCGGCGAGCAGCGCGCTCACGGCGTCGGCTGCGGTGGCCGCACCGCCAAGCCAGTCCCCGCCGCGGACCTCAATGGCGCCGTCGGTGAAGTTGGCGGGCGTCGGCTCCGGCTGCGCGTCCAGCAGTCCACGGGCAGCCACCTTGGCGGCTTCGACGTCGGGCTGGTCAAAGGGGTTGATGCCCAGCAGGCGGCCGGCCACGGCGGTGGCGAATTCCCACGCCATCATCTGGGTGGGAAGGCCTCCGGCGATCGCGACTTCGTTTTCGCCCAGTTCGACGTCCCGGTCATCCGCCGCGACGAGCCGGATGACCAGGACGTCGGCGGCACCAAGGGTGGCCTCCGGTGACGCCGGGCCTGCGACGACCGGCAGCACGCCGGTGCCCAGCTTGCCCGTGGATTCGGCGATGAGCTGTTCCGCCCAGTCCGCGAAGCCGACGATACCGGAACCGTCCTCGGCGATGACGATCTTGTTGCGCAGCGGGTTGGTGCCGCCCAGTGCGGTCCCGAGGGCGAGGCCGATGTTCTCCTCCGAGTCATCGTTCAGGACCTCGGCGGCTTCCTCGGCCTCATCCAGGAACGCCTGGATGTCCACGCCGGCCAGGCCGCACGGCACGAGGCCGAACGCGGTGAGCGCCGAATAGCGCCCGCCGACGTTCGGATCCGCGTTGAAGACGGCCCGGTAGCCGGCCTCGCGGGAGGCCTTGTCCAGCGGCGAGCCCGGATCGGTGACGATGATAATACGGCTCCTGGCATCGACGCCGGCCTCGGTGAAGGCGTGTTCGAATATCCGCCGCTGCGAGTCCGTCTCCAGGGTGGAGCCGGACTTGGAGGACACCACGATGGCGGTTTCGGCCAGGCGGTCCGCCAGTGCGGCGGCAACCTGTTCCGGGTCGGTGCTGTCCAGCACTGTCAGCTCGACGCCTGCGGTCCCGGCAATGACCTCCGGGGCCAGAGAGGAGCCGCCCATGCCGCACAGGACGATCCGGCTGACGCCCTCGTTCCGGAGGGCGTCACGGAGTGCCAGGATATCCGCCACGAGCGGCTGGGAGACGGTGGCCGCCTCCACCCAGCCGAGCCGGACGGTGGACTCGGACTCGGCGTCGGGACCCCACAGGGTCGCGTCCTTGGCGAAGATCCGGGTGGCGACCTTGTCCGCCAGGAGCGCGGGGAGGTGCTGTTCGTGGGCCTGGCGGGCGGCGCCCGTGGCGTCGTAGCTGAGAGTGGTCATGTGGGCTAGGCGTCCTTCCGTGCAGCGGCGAGGGCGGCCTCGACGTCGCCCAGCAGTTCCTTCCAGCTGGCCACGAACTTGTCGAGGCCTTCGGACTCGAGCACCGCGACAACGTCGTTGTAGGAGATGCCGAGGGCATCGAGCGCGTTGAGCGTGGCGTTGGCGTCGTTGTAGCCGCGGGAGATGGTGTTGCCCGTGACGGTGCCGTGGTCGAACGTCGCCTCGAGGGTCTTCTCCGGCATCGTGTTCACGACGCCAGGGGCGACCAGTTCGGTGACGTACATGGTGTCCGGGTAGGCCGGATCCTTGACACCGGTGGAGGCCCACAGCGGGCGCTGGGGAAGCGCGCCGGCGTCGGCCAGGAGGGCCCAGCGTTCGGTGGAGAAGAGCTCTTCGTAGACCTGGTAGGCCAGCCGGGCGTTGGCCACGCCGGCCTTGCCCTTCAGCGCGCGGGCCTCGTCGGTGCCGATCGAGTCGAGGCGCTTGTCGATTTCCGTGTCCACGCGGGAGACGAAGAAGGACGCGACCGAATGGATCTTGGACAGGTCGTGGCCATTTTCCTTGGCCTGCTCCAGTCCGCCCTGGAAAGCGTTGATGACGGCGCGGTAGCGCTCGAGGGAGAAGATCAGCGTCACGTTCACGCTGATGCCGGCCGCCAGGGTGGCGGTGATGGCTTCCAGGCCTTCGAGGGTGGCGGGGATCTTGATGAAGACGTTGTCCTTGTTGACCTGGCCGTAGAGCTCCTTGGCCTCGGTGATCGTGCCTGCGGTGTCCCAGGCGAGGCGGGGGTCCACCTCGATGGAAACGCGGCCGTCGACGCCCTTGCTGGCAGCGGCCACGGGGGCGAAGAGATCGCAGGCATCGGCGACGTCGGTAGTGGTGATCGCGAAGACGGTCTCCTCTACGCCTGCACCAGCTGCCGCCATTTCCTTGATCTTGGCGTCGTAGTCATGGCCGGTGGTGATGGCAGTGTGGAAGATGCTCGGGTTCGTAGTGACACCCACGACGTTCTTCTCTTCGATGAGCTTGCGCAGGCTGCCGGTGGCCAGGCGTCCGCGGGACAGGTCATCGAGCCAGATGGAGACGCCGGCGTCGGACAGCTGTTGGGTGGGGGTGGTGGTCATGTCATAACTCCTGGAAATCTGGGTCCTTGAAACAGGGGATGTGGGTCAGGCCGTGAGGCCGGCGAGTGACTCTTTGGCTGCGGCGGCGACCGCTTCGGCGGTGATGCCGAATTCCTGGAAGAGCCTCTTGTAGTCCGCCGAGGCGCCGAAGTGCTCGAGCGAGACGGAGCGGCCGGCGTCGCCGACGAATTCCTTCCAGCCCAGGGCCAGGCCGGCCTCGACCGAGACACGGGCCTTGACGGCGGCGGGAAGGACGGCGTCGCGGTAGGACGGGTCCTGCTTGTTGAACCATTCCACGCATGGCATGGACACCACGCGGGTGGGGATGCCCTCGGCCTGCAGCGCCTCGCGGGCGTGGACGGCGAGCTGGACCTCGGAGCCGGTGCCGATCAGGATGACCTCGGCCGGAACGGTCCTGCCGTCCCTGGAGGCTTCGGCCAGGACGTAGCCGCCCTTGGCGACCCCGGCGGTGGAGGCAAAGGTGTCGGCCTCGGCGTCGCCTTCGCCGCGGGCGTAGGTGGGGATGTTCTGCCGGGTCAGGACGATCCCGGCCGGGTTCGCGTGGTTTTCCAGCATGGTCGTCCAGGCGGCCGCGACCTCGTTGGCGTCGCCCGGGCGGACGACGTCCAGGCCCGGGATGGCGCGCAGCGAGGCGAGCTGCTCGACCGGCTGGTGGGTGGGGCCGTCCTCGCCGAGGCCGATGGAGTCGTGCGTCCACACGTACAGGGACGGCACACCCATCAGGGCGCCGAGCCGGATCGCGGGGCGCTGGTAGTCGCTGAAGATCAGGAAGGTGCCGGAGAACGCGCGGGTCGCCCCGTGCAGGGAGATGCCGTTCACGATCGAGGCCGCGGCGTGCTCGCGGATGCCGAAGTGCAGGACCCGGCCGTAGGGGTTGCCCTTCCAGGCCTCCGTCTGGCGGGACGCCGGGATGAACGACGGCGAGCCCTCGATCGTGGTGTTGTTGGACTCGGCGAGGTCGGCCGAGCCACCCCACAGCTCCGGCATGACCGGGCCGATCGCGTTCAGGACCTTGCCGGAGGCGGCGCGGGTGGAGACCTCCTTGCCGGCGGGGAAGGCCGGCAGGGCGGCGTCGAACCCGGACGGCAGCTTGCGGGCCTCGACGCGTTCCAGCAGGGCCGCGCCTTCGGTGTTGGACGCCTGCCAGGCCTCGAAGGTCCCCTGCCAGTCGCGGCGGACGGCCGCGCCGCGGGCGGCGGCCTCCCGGGTGTGGGCCAGGACGTCCTCGTCGACCTGGAAGGACCGTTCCGGGTCGAAGCCCAGGATCTCCTTGAGCACGGCGACTTCCTCGGCGCCCAAGGCCGAGCCGTGGATCTTGCCGGTGTTCTGCTTCTTCGGCGCCGGGTAGCCGATGATGGTCCGCAGCGAAATGATGGACGGCCTGGACGTTTCGGCCTTCGCGGCGAGCAGGGCGGCGTGGAGCTCCCGGACGTCCTCGACGTATTCGCCCGTCCGGGTCCAGTCCACGCGCTGGGTGTGCCAGCCGTAGGCCTCGTAGCGCTTCAGGACATCCTCGGTGAACGCGACGTCGGTGTCGTCCTCGATGGAGATGTGGTTCTCGTCGTAGATCACCACGAGGTTGCCGAGCTCCTGGTGGCCGGCGAGCGAGGACGCCTCGGAGGTCACGCCCTCCTGCAGGTCGCCGTCGGAGGCGATGACCCACACGGTGTGGTCGAACGGGCTGGTGCCCGGGGCGGCGTCGGCGTCGAACAGGCCGCGCTGGCGGCGCTGGGAGTACGCGAACCCGACCGCGGAGGCCAGGCCCTGGCCCAGCGGCCCGGTGGTGATCTCCACCCCGGCGGTGTGCTTGTACTCCGGGTGGCCCGGGGTCAGTGATCCCCAGGTCCGCAGCGCCTCCAGGTCCTTCAGCTCCAGGCCGTAGCCGGAGAGGAAGAGCTGGATGTACAGCGTCAGCGAGGTGTGGCCCGGGGAGAGGACGAACCGGTCCCGGCCCAGCCAGTCCGGATTCGCCGGATCGTGCCGCATCAGCTTCTGGAAAAGGAGGTACGCGGCCGGGGCCAGGCTCATCGCGGTGCCCGGGTGGCCGTTACCGACCTTCTCCACCGCATCCGCGGCCAGCACGCGGACAGTGTCCACTGCACGCTGGTCCAAGCTGGTCCATGACAGTTCTTGCTCTTCCAAATGTGGCACGAAAACCGGGCCCCTCTCTGTGCTGACGGCCGGTGGTACGGTCAGTCCGGTCCCGGGCACAGTTCGGTGCCCGCTGCGGTTCGTACCAGCCGTTCACCATCGAAACGTTTATCTATCGTTCAGTCGCATCTGCAAATGCACTTGTGCGGATACAGAGTCGCCTATTCCGGCAATCTCCCGTGTGCGCTGATCTGCAGACAGCTTAGCCCTATTCCACTGGGTGGGCAGCGTGTATCTCACTAAATGGACCGCATTTCGGCTTATATGAATCACCGCCGGCCGCCGCGGCGGTGAGCCCGCGTTAACCTGCTGGAATCACGCCGGCAGTCCAACGGCAGTCCAACGGGATCTCGCGAGCCCGGCGAGCCCGGCGCCTGCGGCATCACGGTATGATGGGTGGTGGCTTCCAACGGGGGCGAGGACACGCGCGTGCGCTGAGCGCGCACCCGTTCCATTGCAAAGCGCGTTGCGAAATCCCAGCCGGACTGAACAGCCGGACAGAACAGCCAGACAGAACAGAGTGACTGCCACCGTGAGCACAACAGATACGCCGCTGAACGCTTCCGCGGCCCCGGGAAGAATCGGCTTCGGCCGCAAGGCCAAGGCTTACCTGGCGCTCACGAAACCCCGCGTCATCGAGCTCCTGCTGGTCAGCACGCTGCCCACCATGATCTACGCGCAACGCGGCTTCCCCTCGATCGGGCTGATCCTCGCGACCCTCGTGGGCGGGGCCTTCGCGGCAGGCAGCGCGGGCGCCTTCAACTGCTACATCGACCGCGACATCGACAAGCTCATGCGCCGCACGGAGAACCGGCCGTTGGTCACCGGCGAGGTCACACCCCGGGAAGCACTCGTCTTCTCCTGGCTGCTGGGCGCGGCAGCGATTGCCGTCCTCTGGTTCGGGGCCAACCCGCTCTCCGCGTGGCTGGGGCTCGGCGCGATCGTCTTCTACGTGGTCATCTACACGATGATCCTCAAGCGCCGCACCGCCCAGAACATCGTCTGGGGCGGCGCCGCCGGCTGCTTCCCCGTGCTGATCGCCTGGGCCGCGGTGACCAACACGGTTCAGTGGCCCGCCGTCGTGCTCTTCATGGTGATCTTCCTCTGGACGCCGCCGCACTACTGGCCGCTTTCCATGCGGTACGGCGAGGATTACCGCAACGCCAAGGTCCCGATGCTCGGCGCCATCGCCGGAGCGAAGGTCGTGTCGGTGCAGGTGGTCCTGTACGCCTGGGCCATGGTGGCGTGCTCCCTGCTGATGGTTCCGGCCGGCGGCGCAGGCTGGGTGTACACCGTTACGGCCGTGGTGGCCGGTGCCTGGTTCCTGTACCAGTCGCATGCGCTGCACACCCGCGCGCAGGGCGGCGACGTGTCCGACACGGGAGCGATGAAGGTCTTCCACGGTTCCATCAGCTACCTCACCGTGCTGTTCATCGCGCTGGCAATCGACCCGTTCGTGGGTTCGCGCATCATGGGCGGCTAGCGGCTCCCACCACTAGCAGCAACTAACAGCAACGCGGGGTCACTTGCCGCCCATTCCGGCGTTCCGGACGGGCCGTAAGTGACCCCGCGTTGTTTGTCGGGGCATCAGGCCGGATCCGACGGCGCGGCCGCCCTGCGCGCCCGCGTGCGGGCCCTGCGGATGCGCCAGACGATCAACACGATGATGCCGGTCACCAAGACGGCGGCCGTGATGTCCCGCCCTGCCACCTTGGCCACCGCCTCATAGGAATTGCCGGCGAAGAATCCAAGCAGGACAAAGCCGGCACCCCAGACGAGCCCGCCGGCGGCATTGAAGACCAGGAAGCGCGGATAGTGCATCCGTGACGTCCCGGCCAGGGCCGGCATGACGGCACGGAAGAAGGCAACGAAGCGGCCGAAGAACACGGCCCAGCCGCCGCGGCGGCGCAGGAAATCCTGTGCCCTGTCCAGCGCGGCGCGGCGGTTCTTCATGACCCCCAGATCGAGGAACCGCGGACCGGGATGCTTGCCCAGCTCGTAGCCGACCGTGTCGCCGACCACCGCGGCCAGGACCACCACAGCCATCATGGCCCAGAGCGGCGCCTGGCCGCGGCTGGCGACGACACCCCCCCAGTACCGCAGCGGTCTCGCCGGGAATCACGAACCCCACAAACAGGGCGTCCTCGGCGAAGACCAGGCACCCCACAATGGTGAAGGCCAGGACCGGACTGACGTTCAGGATGCCTTCCATGAAAGCGTTCATGGCCGGGTGCCTTCCTCTCTACGGAGTCCGGTCTGCGGGGTCACATCTATAGGGTCAGGCTATTTCACCGGGCTGGAACTGGCGAGGTCGGCGGCGTTCGTGGCGGCGCTCATGAGCAGGGCGGCGCCCAGCATGTGCGCCGCGACGAGGAGGGCCGGGATGCCGTTGTAGTACTGCGTGAAGCCGACGACGGCCTGCAGGACGGTGACTGCCAGCAGCAGGAGCACGGCGCTCCGGAAGGGTCCGGCGATCCGGTCGCGGAGCACCAGGAACAGCCCGAACAGCGCCCCGGCCGTCACGAGGTACGCCGGCACGGCGTGGATGTGCGAGAACAGGTCCCAGTCCAGGTCGTTGCGGGGAGCATCGGCGTCGCCCGCATGCGGGCCGGCTCCCGTCACGATCACGCCCAGGCACACTGCCGCGCCGGAGAAGAGGGCGACGGCGGCCATGACGGGGCGTGCGGCCCCCGGCAGCGCGGGCAGCGGCAGCGCAGGCACTGACAACGTCCGCACGCGTCCGGTCCGGCCGTACGCCCGGTTCACGAGCAGGGTTGCCAGGACGACGAGGGCCATGGAGACGAGGAAGTGCAGCCCGACCACCCAGGGGTTCAGCTGTGTCAGCACGGTGATGCCGCCGATGATGGCCTGGGCCGGGATGCTGGCGAGCAGTCCCAGGGCCAGCAGGAAGAGGTCGCGGCGTTCCTTGCGCAGGTTCCACAGGTAGACCAGCATCATCACCGCGACGGCGGCCAGCGCGAAGGTCAGGAGCCGGTTGCCGAATTCGATGAGGCCGTGGATCCCCATTTCCGGCGTGTTCACGAGGGAACCGTCGGTGCAGCGGGGCCAAGTGGGGCAGCCGAGGCCGGAGGCGGTGAGGCGGACAGCGCCGCCGGTCACCACGAGGACGATCTGGCCGATCAGGGACAACACCGCCAGCCGCCTCACCGTCTTGTCGACGGTGGCTGGCAGCCGTGACGTGATCCGTGACGTGATCCGGGAGGCGATCCGGGGTGGGCGTGACGCCGTACTCACAGTTTTCTCAATTCCACTTGAACCAACGGGTTGCTGCGCCGCCGGCAAGAGCCGTCCAGAGCAGCAGGACAAGCACGGCACCGCTGTTGATGCTGCCGTGCAGGAAAGCGTCCCTCAGTGCCTGTCCCAGCGCGCCTGAAGGCAGGAAATGCACCACGGCCTGTGCCAGGGCAGGAAGCCGTTCGGCCGGGATGACGATGCCGCCAAGGGCCCCCAGCAGGATCCACAGCAGGTTGGTGATGGCCAGCGTCGCCTCCGGCCGGACGGTGCCGGCCACGAGCAGACCCAGCGCGGTGAACGACGCGGCTCCCAGCACCAGCAGTGCCAGGCCGGGCAGCCAGCCCAGCGGATCCGGCCGCCAGCCCAGCGCCAGGGCCACGGCAGTGACGGCCAGGACCTGCAGGAGCAGCACGGCCAGGACGGCGAGGACCTTGCCCGCGATGAGACCGGTGCGGCCCAGGGGAGTGGTGGAGAGGAAACGGAGCACCCCGTACCGGCGGTCGAAGCCCGTGGCGATGCCCTGCCCGGTGAAAGCGGTGGACATGGCGCAGAGCGCCAGGACGCCCGGGACCGCGACGTTGATCCGGCTGGAGCCGAGCCCGTCAAGCAGGGGGGTGACGGTCAGCCCCATCATGGCCAGCAGCGGAAGGACCACGGCGAGGATCAGCTGCTCGCCGTTCCGGAGCATGGCGACGGTCTCGTACTTGCCCTGCAGCACAATCCTCCGCAGGAGCGGGGCGGGGGCGCTGCCCAACGAAGAACTGCCAGGAACCGGGGTCATCGGATCTCCCTTCCGGAGATGTCCAGGAAGACGTCCTCCAGGCTGCGGGCCTCGAGGCTCATGGAGGTGGGCATGATGCCGCGGGCTGCCCACCAGGCTGTCACCGCGGCGAGGTCTGCCGGGGTGAGGACACCGGTCGCGGAGTAGCTGCCGGCCCGGGATTCCCTGACCTCGACGGCATCGGGCAGGACGCCGGTGAGGTCCAGCCCCGGTTCGGCGTCGAACAGGAGGGTCCGGATGTGCTGCTCGCCGGCACCCGGCTGCAGCTCATGCTGCAGCAGCTGCGCCACGGTGCCTTCGGCGACGTTCCGGCCGGCGTCGATGATGTAGATGTAGTCGGCCAGTCGCTGGGCATCGTCCATGAGGTGGGTGGTCAGGATGATTCCCATGCCGCGGTCCCGGAGCTCGGCGATGAGCCCGAAGACCATCTGGCGGGACTGCGGGTCCAGGCCCGCGCTCGGCTCATCCAGGAAGAGCACCTCCGGCTTCCCGGCCAAGGCGGCCGCGAGGGCGAGTCGCTGCTTCTGCCCGCCGGACAGCCGGCGGACGGCAGTGCGGCTGAACGTATCGATGCCCAGGCGCCGGATCAGCTCCTCGACGGGCCACGGGTCCTGGTACATGCCGGCAATGTGCCTGAGCAGCGGAATCGGCCGGGCCGACGGCGGCAGACCGCCGTCCTGCAGCATCACGCCGACGCGGGCCCGCAGCCCGGCGCCTGCCGTGTCGGGATCCTGTCCCAGCAGGCTGATGGTGCCGGCGGTGCGCTTCTGCAGTCCTTGGGCGCACTCGATGGTGGTGGTCTTGCCGGCCCCGTTGGCGCCCAGCAGGGCCGTGACCTGGCCGCGTTCGGCAACGAGGGAGAGGCCGCTGACCACCCTCAGCATCTTGCCGTCGAGGGAGGACAGCGGACCAACATCCTTGACTAGCCCGCTGATGGAAAGGACGGGGGATTCGGGAGATCGCACGACAGCATTCTACGTGATGTAGTACGGTGCGGGCCGGGACGCCGGTACGGGCCTCCGGCCCGTGGCCGGCCGGCATCGGGCCCCGCTGCATCGACCGGAAGCAAGCCATGCCTTACTGGATTGCGGGAGTAAATTACGACATGATTGTGTTGTGTATTCCATGAGCCCCCCCACGTCCGTAGCCCTTGCCGGGCGCGGCACCTCACGCGCTTCGGCCGGCGCGTTCGAGGCAGTGGCACCGGTGGCAGCTCCGGCAACGGGCGCCGTTCCGGCCCACGACGCCGAAGAGCGCACCAGGGACCGCGTCCTGAACGCGGTACTGGAGCATGGCCCCATCAGCGCCGCCGAACTCGGCGACCTGCTCGGTTTCACCCCCGCCGCGGTGCGTCGTCACCTCGACCACCTCGCGCGCAGCGGCGTGATCGAGGTCAAGCGGGTTGCCCGCGCCGGCGCCGGCGCGGGACGTCCGGCCCGCCGCTACGTCCTCAGCTCGCAGGGCCAGTCCACGCTGGGCAACGACTACCTGGACATCGCCACCTCGGCGTTGCGGCGCCTTGACGAAATGGCCGGCCCGGAAGCCGTCCGGCAGTTCGCCGTCGAACGGTTTGCCGATATGGAACGCCGCTACGCGCCGGAAATCGAACAGGCCGGGCCGGACATCACGGCCCGCGCGCAGGTGCTGTCGGAAGCCCTGAGCCGCGACGGTTTCGTGGCCTCCGCGCAATCCCTCGAAGCCAAGGCCCCCTTGCCGGCGGCCCTCTCCAGCGTCCAGCTCTGCCAGGGGCACTGCCCCATCCAGCACCTCGCCGCGCAGTTCCCGGTGTTCTGCGACGTGGAGACCGAAGTGTTCTCCCGGCTGGTCGGCGTCGACGTCCGCCGGCTTTCCACGCTGGCGCGCGGCGGCCATGTCTGCACCACCCACATACCTACAGGGCGCCCGGCGGTCACGGGGCCTCACGGCTCCGCAGCCACTCCGGACACCCTGGGCGAAGTATCCAACCATCTGCAAGAAAGGCCGTGATGACGGACCAACTATCAGAGAAGACGGTTGCTGAATCTACTGTGATTTCGGAAATTCTCGAAAAGAATCCCGAGCTTCACGGAATCGGCACCTACGAGTACGGCTGGGCCGACAAGAACGACGTCGGGGCGAATGCCCGCCGCGGCATCAATGAGGACGTTGTCCGCGACATTTCGGCCAAGAAAAACGAGCCGGAATGGATGCTCGACCTCCGCCTCAAGGGCCTGAAGTACTTCGACCGGAAGCCCATGCCCACCTGGGGTGCGGATCTGTCCGGCATCGACTTCGACAACATCAAGTACTTCGTGCGGTCCACCGAGAAGCAGGCCGCCACCTGGGAGGACCTTCCCGAGGACATCCGGAACACGTACGAGAAGCTGGGCATCCCGGAAGCCGAGCGCAGCCGCCTCGTGTCCGGCGTCGCGGCTCAGTACGAGTCCGAGGTCGTCTACCACCAGATCCGCGAGGACCTGGAAGCCCAGGGCGTCATCTTCCTGGACACCGACACCGCGCTGCGCGAGCACCCGGAGATCTTCCAGGAGTACTTCGGCACGATCATCCCGGTGGGCGACAACAAGTTCGCCTCGCTGAACACGGCCGTCTGGTCCGGCGGCTCCTTCGTCTACGTTCCCAAGGGCGTCCACGTGGACATCCCGCTGCAGGCCTACTTCCGCATCAACACGGAAAACATGGGCCAGTTCGAGCGCACGCTGATCATCGCGGACGAGGACTCCTACGTCCACTACATCGAAGGCTGCACCGCGCCGATCTACACCTCGGACTCGCTGCACTCCGCCGTCGTGGAAATCATCGTGAAGAAGGGCGCCCGCGTCCGCTACACGACCATCCAGAACTGGTCCACCAACGTGTACAACCTGGTCACCAAGCGCGCCATCTGCGAAGAGAACGCCACCATGGAGTGGATCGATGGCAACATCGGCTCCAAGGTCACCATGAAGTACCCGGCCGTCTACCTCGTCGGTGAAGGCGCCAAGGGCGAGACCCTTTCCATCGCGTTCGCGGGTGAAGGCCAGCACCAGGACACCGGCTCCAAGATGGTCCACATCGCGCCCAACACCAAGAGTTCGATCGTGTCCAAGTCCGTGGCCCGCGGCGGCGGCCGTGCTGCCTACCGCGGCCTGGTCCAGGTCCGTGAAGGCGCCAAGCACTCGGCCAACACTGTCCGCTGTGACGCCCTCCTGGTCGATACCATCAGCCGTTCGGACACCTACCCGTACATCGACATCCGTGAAGATGACGTCACCATGGGACACGAGGCCACGGTCTCGCGCGTCAGCGAAGAGCAGCTGTTCTACCTGATGTCCCGCGGCATGCGCGAAGACGAGGCCATGGCGATGATCGTCCGCGGCTTCATCGAGCCCATTGCCCGCGAACTGCCGATGGAATACGCCCTCGAGCTGAACCGACTGATTGAACTGCAGATGGAAGGATCGGTCGGTTAATGACTGACATCACTACTGAAAAGGCCCGCATCGGCGCGCCCTCAGCCCAGCCGTTCATCAACGGTTTCACCGAGGAAGGCGAAAGCCTTTCGCCGCTGAACTCCGCCGAGTCCAAGTCCCCGCTGGCCGGCGAAGCCGTCAAGCGCCACTCCCACGGCGGCGGCGTCGGCATTCCGGACAGCTCACGCGCCGGTCGCCTCACCTCGTACAAGCTGGCCGACTTCAAGCCGCTCACCGGCATGGAAGAAGACTGGCGGTTCACCCCGCTGAAGCGCCTGCGCGGCCTGCACACCGAGGTCCTCAGCGGTGCCGCACCGTCCGTGAATGTCACCGCCCCGGACAGCGTCACCGTGGAAACCGTCGGCCGCGATGACAGGCGCATCGGGTCCGCCAGCATCCCCGAGGACCGCGTCTCCGCCAACGCCTGGGAAAACTTCTCCGAGGCGACGGTCATCACCGTTCCGGCCGGAGTCCAGGCCGATGGTGAAGTCACCGTTCTGCTGACCGGCCAGGGCACCGGGGCTTCCGCGCAGCACCTCGTCATCGTGGCGGAAAAGTTCTCCAAGTCGGTCGTCGTCCTGGACCACCAGGGCAGCGCCGTCGTCTCGGAAAACGTTGAAATCGTTGTTGGCGACGGCGCCCAGCTGACCGTCATCTCGCTCCAGGAATGGAACGACGACGCCGTGCACGCCTCCTCCCAGCAGGCGAAGCTTGGCCGCGACGCCAAGTTCAAGCACATCGTCGTCAGTCTCGGCGGCGACCTCGTGCGCGTCACGCCGTCGGCACGCTTCACCGCCCCGGGCGCCGAATTGGAACTGTTCGGCCTGTACTTCGCCGACGCCGGCCAGCACCTCGAGCAGCGCCTCTTCGTGGACCACTCCGTGGCCAACTGCAAGTCCAATGTGCTCTACAAGGGCGCCCTCCAGGGCCGCAATGCGCACACCGTGTGGGTGGGTGACGTTCTGATCCGCAAGGAAGCAGAAGGCACCGACACCTACGAGGCCAACCGCAACCTGGTCCTGACCGACGGCGCCCGCGCCGACTCGGTGCCGAACCTCGAGATTGAGACCGGCCTGATCGCCGGCGCCGGCCATGCCAGCGCCACCGGCCGGTTCGACGACGAGCACCTGTTCTACCTGATGGCCCGAGGCATTCCGGAAGACGTGGCCCGCCGGCTGGTGGTCCGCGGCTTCCTGAACGAGATCATCCAGCAGATCAGGGTCCCGGCCATCGAAGAGCGCCTCACGGCCGCCGTCGAGCGCGAACTCGCGGCAACGGACAACTAGAACACCTACACGGCACAGGAAACCATCAATGACTGAACAGCCAAAAGGCGAGCTTGTCTGCAATACCAGCGAGATCCAACTCAAGCAGGCACTGCGGATCCTGATCGACGACTACCCCGTGGCGGTCGTGAAGGACTCGCTGGGGGAGATCCACGCCATCGGTGACACCTGCTCGCACGCGGACATCTCCCTCTCCGAAGGAGAGGTTGAAGGCTGCAAGATCGAGTGCTGGGGACACGGTTCCCAGTTCGACCTTCGCAGCGGCGAGCCGCTCCAGCTGCCTGCCTATGATCCCGTGCCTGTCTTTGCCGTAACCATCCAGGGCGACGACGTCTATGTAGACGTCACGAATGTCCTGAACGGTGCGGAAGCCCCGAACTTCAGCTGACCGCGCGGCCCGTCCCACGCAGCCAGCAACAGCATAAAAGAACTTTCAGCCAAGAAACCGCACGGTGCCGGAGGGCACAGTGCAGAGGAGAACAAGACATATGTCTACTCTTGAGATCAAGGACCTGCACGTCAGCATTGACACCGAGCAGGGCACAAAGGAAATCCTGAAGGGCGTCAGCCTGACCATCAGGACCGGCGAAACGCACGCCATCATGGGCCCCAACGGCTCCGGCAAGTCCACCCTGGCGTCCACCATCGCCGGCCACCCGCGCTACAACGTCACCTCCGGTTCCATCACGCTGGACGGCGAAGACGTCCTGGCCATGAGCGTCGACCAGCGCGCCCGCGCCGGCGTGTTCCTGGCCATGCAGTACCCCGTTGAGGTCCCGGGCGTCAGCATGACCAACTTCCTGCGCACCGCCAAGACGGCCATCGACGGCAAGGCCCCCGCCCTGCGTACCTGGACGAAGGAGGTCAAGGCTGCCATGGCTCAGCTGCGCATCGACGCCGACTTCACCCAGCGCAACGTCAACGAGGGCTTCTCCGGCGGCGAGAAGAAGCGCGTCGAGATCCTCCAGCTGGAGCTGTTCAAGCCGAAGTTCGCCGTCCTGGACGAGACCGACTCCGGACTCGACGTCGATGCGCTTAAGGTTGTCTCCGAGGGCGTCAACCGCGCCCACGCCGAAGGCAACATGGGCACCCTGCTCATCACGCACTACACCCGGATCCTGCGCTACATCAAGCCGGAATTCGTGCACGTGTTCGTTGACGGCCAGGTTGTGGAAGAAGGCGGCCCGGAACTCGCCGACCGCCTTGAAGAAGAAGGCTACGACCGCTACGCCACGGGCGCCGGAGCAGCCACGATCGCTGCCGCAGACGCTGCAGCCCAGGTCTAGTTAGGACTCCGCCATGACGGAAATCAATGTGGCCCGCACGGGCCTCGAGGATGTCGAAGAGGCACTCAAGGATGTGATCGACCCTGAGCTCGGGGTCAACATCGTTGATCTTGGCCTGCTGTACGGTCTGAAGTATTCAGACGACGACGGCGCCCTGCTGATCGACATGACGCTCACCACGGCCGCCTGCCCGCTCACCGACGTGATCGAGGAGCAGGTCGGCAAGGCCTTGGACGGGATTGTGGACGAGTGGCGCCTCAACTGGGTGTGGATGCCGCCGTGGGGTCCGGAGCGGATCACCGAAGACGGCCGCGACCAGATGCGGGCCCTGGGCTTCAACATCTAGAACTTGGCCAACGACGGCGGCGGGTCACCTCAAGGAGGTGGGTCCGCCGCCGTCGTTTTCCGGGTTCGCATGGACATGGGCAACACCATTCCGTTAAGGCGCTGACGGTGGTGTCATGAAGAGTGCAAGGTACCGCTGCCACCGGTCACGGGCCGACTGCCGACAGGAGAAGAGCCGGAATGGACTCCACACCACAACCGCAACCGGGCACCGGCGGTGCCGGGGATTTCGTCGCCGTTGATGACAGCGGCGAGTTCTCCTACTACGGGTCCCGCGAGGAACTCCTGGGGGACTTCGAATACGTTGGCGAGGCCCCGTGCATCATTGACCGCAGCGGAACTAGCTACCGGCTCGATCTGGACCGGAACCGGCGCCTGTGCCTGGGGCCCCCGATGGGCCCGGTGGAATTCCATTGGCTCCGCCAGGCCTTGGCGGACGCCCGTGATGTGCACCCGGAGATGCACCGGCTGCAGCGGGCGGAGGCCGCCGGGCGGGCGGACCTCGTCGCGGGGCTGTTCGAAACCCTCCAGCTGGAACGCGGAACGGACCCTGACGCCGGTCCGTGGAGCCTGGACATCGATGGGCTCCCGACCCGGCGCAACACCCTTCCCGACGTCGACGCCGTCCTCGCCGGCCAGGACCGGCTGGAGACGATCCGCGTGTCGGACCCTTTCGGGCACAGCTATCGGCCCGTCTGGCACCCGAGGCACCGGTACCTGCCACATTCGGGATTCATCTGCTACGTCGAGATACCAGCCCAGAACGCGTAGGCGCGGGGCACTTGCCTGTGACCGGCGGCCCCGCCATGGTGCCAACACGCGCCGTCCTACGGCGCGGCGACGCTAAAGGTGTCGCACTGGTTGATGTCACCGGTCTTGTAGCCCTGGTAGAACCATTTCTGCCGCTGCGCACTGGAACCATGGGTCCAGGCCTCGGGCGAGACGCGGCCTGTGGCGGCTTTCTGGATGCGGTCGTCACCGACGGCCGAGGCCGCGGACAGCGCATCCTGGAGGTCCTTTTCCTTGAGTGGATCCAGATAGGGCTGCCCGGTCTTGGGATCCGGCTGGGTGGTGGCGTAGTGGACCCACAGCCCGGCGTAGCAGTCTGCCTGCAGTTCCACGCGGACGGCGCCGGATCCCGGTCCTTGGGGATCCTGTTGCGCCCGGTCCAGGTTGCCCAGCAGGTTCTGGACATGGTGGCCGAATTCGTGGGCCACCACATACTCCTGCGCGAGCGGTCCGCCGGAGGACCCGAACCTGTCCACGAGCTCCTGGAAGAAGCCGGGGTCAAAGTAGGCAGTGGTGTCGACCGGGCAGTAGAACGGTCCCACCTCTGAGGTCGCGGGGCCGCAGCCCGTGTCGGTGCCGCCGGTGAAGATCACGGTGTGCGGCTGCGGGTACTTCTTGTTGTACTGCGCCAGGTAACCGGGCCAGAACGCGTTCAGGCTGTTGACCGTGCCGACAATCCTGCAGTCGAGGCGGGCGTCGGCGTCGGCGCCGGTGCCACAGGCGGGGGCGGAACCCGCACCCTGCGACGGGGGCCCCTGGACTGCGCCGGCCAGGCCTTCCAAGAGCTGGGGGTTGATGCCGAACAGGGCGGCCAGAAGCAGAATGATTCCGCCGCCGATGCCGCCGCCGATCTTGGTGCCGCGGCCCATGCCGCGGCGGTCCTGGACCTGCGACGGATCCAGTTCAACGTTGTCATTGAAACTCATGCTGTCACAATATCCTGCACCGGCTGCGGGAGCGCCCCCGGCCGGTAAAGTTGAGCTGATGCCCTTTCTCAACAGACTTCAGCGCTGGGCCGATGAGCGCCCCGACGGTACCGCCGTCGTCGTGGCCGGGCAGCGCCTCAGCTGGGCCGGCCTCCGGGATGCTGCAGCGGCGCTGGTGCCCGCAGCCCCTGCAGTCACGGTGCTCTCGGAAAACAACTCCACGCATTTCGCCGTCGTGTTCGCGGCGGCCGTCGCGGGGGAGCGCCAGTGTGCCGTGCTGGATCCGGCCTGGCCGAAGCAGCTGCAGGACGGGATAGTGGAGCGGATCGGCCAGGCAACGCCTGCAGTTCCAAGGCCGGCGGCGGGCCCCGTCCCGGCGGCCGGGGTCCGGGTCCCGGGGGCGGAACTCATCGACGGGACACCCGCGACGCCGTTCCTGATCGGCCTGACGTCCGGCACCACCTCGGTCCCCAAGGCTTTCACCCGCTCGCGGCGGTCCTGGCGGCAGTCCTTCGACGCCTCGATTGAATTCTTCGGGCTCACCGCGGAAGACAAAACCCTTGCCCCCGGCCCGCTCGCTGCCAGCCTGAACCTGTACGCCCTGGCCGAATGCCTGTACGCCGGCGCGGAGTTCCACACCCTTGAAAACTTCGACGTCGGCGCCGCGCACGCCGCCGTCAGCCACGACGGCATCACCCGGCTGGTCCTGGTCCCCACCATGCTCAGGCTGCTCAGCGAGCGCGGCCTCACCGGCGGCGTGGACGCCTCCGGCATCCGCAGCATCATCTGCGCCGGCTCCAAGCTGGACACCCGGACCCTTGAGGCGGCACGGCGCTGGGCACCGAACGCCACCATCTTCGAGTACTACGGCGCCTCGGAGCTCAGCTTCGTCTCCGGCGCCGGGCTGCGGCTCGGCGAACCCGCGGAGCCCGGCGGCACCGGCATCGGGAAGCCGTTTCCCGGCGTCGAGATCCGGATCCTGGACGACGCCGGAACCGGACTTCCGGACGGCAGCGACGGCAACATCTGCGTCCGCAGCGGCATGGTCAGCAACGGCTACCTCTGGGGCGACGACGGCCAGGCGCTGCGCTGCTTCGACGGCTGGTTCACCGTCGGGGACCAGGGGTACCTCTCCGGCGGCACGCTGCACATGCTGGGCCGGCGCTCGGACATGATCATCACCGCCGGCACGAACGTCTACCCGCACGAAGTCGAGCTGGCGCTGGCATCCGTCCCCGGCGTCGCGGCGGCCGTGGCCGCCGGCATGGCCGATGACCTCCGCGGCCAGCGCGTGGTGGCCGGCGTCGTGCCGTCCCACGGCGCTGTCACCGGCACCCAGCTCAAGGCGGGCATCGAGGACGTGCTGGCACGGAACAAGCGGCCTATGGAGTACTTCGCGCTGACCGAGCTTCCCCTGACGGACCGGGGCAAGATCAGCAGGCAGCTCCTGCTCGACTGGGTGGACCGCAACGACCCCAGGATCCGGCGCCTTGCCTGAGCAGCGGACGGAATCCGGCCCCCGCGGCCCGCAGGCCCTGCGGGAGTCCATTCCGGTTCGCCTACCGGGATCCTCTCCGGAGTTCCTTCCGGACGACCGGCAGCCGGTGATCATCGCCGCCCGCCGGACGCCGCTCTGCCGCGCCGACGGGGCACTGAAGCGGCTGCCTGCCCATGAGCTGCTGGCGCCTGTCCTCCGCAGCCTGATGTCCGGTACGGGCGCCGGGATCGCAGCGGAGGCCGTGACGGACGTCGTGATCGGCAATGCCGTGGGCGGCGGCGGGAACGTGGCACGGCTCGCCGCGCTGGAAGCGGGCCTGCCCGTCAGCGTCCCCGGTGTCACCGTGGACCGGCAGTGCGGTTCGGGACTGGACGCGATCGTGCTGGCCTCACGCCTCGTGGCGGCCGGCGGCGGCGGCGTGTACCTCGCCGGCGGCGTGGAAAGTATCAGCACCGCCCCGCTCCGCGCCCACCGAAACGACGACGGCACCCCGGACTTCTTCCGCCGGGCCCAGTTCGTGCCCCTCAGCCACGGCGATCCGGACATGGGGGTGGCCGCAGAGAACGTGGCCGCCCGTTTCGGGATCAGCCGGGAACGGCAAGATGCCTTCGCGCTCCGCAGCCACCGCCGGGCGCTGGCCGCCGCTGCCGTCGGAACCTTCGACGGCGAGCTCGTGCCGCTCATCGTCGACTGCGATTGCGATGCCGGGGAGGATGCCGCCGCGGATTCCGGGCGCGGGGTCCGGGCCGACGATGGCCCGCGCGCAAGCCTCGACGCGGCGCTGATGGCACGCTTCCCGCCCGTATTTTCGGCCGGCGGCACCGTGACCGCCGGAAACTCCTGCTTCGACGCCGACGGTGCCGCCGCCGTCGTGATCACCTCGGTAAAGCGGGCCCGCCAGCTCCGAGCCCGCGACGGCCTCCTGGTCCTGGGCACGGACACCGCCGGGGTGGACCCGGAGCTCCTGGGGATCGGCGCGGCGGCGGCGGCAGAACGGCTCCTCGCTGCCCAGGGACTCACGGCCGCGGATGTGGGCCTCGTCGAGTTCAACGAAGCTTTCGCCTCCCAGACCCTCGCCTGCCTTGACCAGCTGGGCATCGCCCCGGACGATGCAAACCTCGACGGCGGGGCGCTGGCCTTGGGGCACGCCTACGGAGCCTCCGGCGCGGTGCTGGTAACCCGGCTGCTGGCGCAGGCCCGCCGGACCCCGGTGGAAGGGCAGCTGGCCCTGGCCATGATCAGCATCGCGGGCGGCATGGGCACCGCCGCGCTCCTGGGCTACCGCCGGCTCAGCTGACACCTCCGAGGGGACATGCTCATTCTTTGGCCTCGGGAGCGCGCATACCGGGCATATGTCCCGTGGCCGTGGGCAGGGGAGGGCATGTCCGTTGCCGGGGGCGCGGGACATGCGCGCCGTGGGAGCCGCGCACAGGACATGCTCATTCTTTGGCCTCGGGAGTGCGCATATTGGGCATATGTCCCGTGGCCGTGGGTAGGGGAGGGCATGTCCGTTGCCGGGGGCGCGGGACATGCGCGCCGTGGGAGCCGCGCACAGGACATGCTCATTCTTTGGCCTCGGGAGTGCGCATATTGGGCATATGTCCCGTGGCCGTGGGTAGGGGAGGGCATGTCCCGAAGGGGTCAGGGCTCAGTCGTCCGGGTCCTCGGCCTCGCCCAGGCCTCGGGCGGCGAGGGCTTCACCGGTCTGCCGGGCGAATGCCACGGTGGTGATGAACACCGGCAGCACCAGGGCCCGGGGATTGCGTTCCAGGCCGCGCGCCCGGGCTGAATCCCGCACATCGGCGTAGGCCCCGGCGATAAACGGGATGCTGCGGAGCATGATCGCGATGGTCAGGGCGAAGCGTTCCGGATCCGCGCCGAAACGCCTGAACGGCCTGGCCAGCGACGCGACGCCGTCCAGAAGCGCCTGCACCGGGGTGGTGGCGGTCAGGATCGACGCCGCCACCACACAGACGAGCACGTTCAGCACGATCCGCGCCGCCGTGGGCGCGCCCAGCTGCCACCACTGGAACAGGCCGATGGCCACGAGGACTGGCAGGACGGGGCGCACCGCGCGGAACAGTCGGGCGGCGCCGGCCCCGCTGAGCAGGAACAGCACGCACATCAGCGCCAGCGCGCCGGCCGCCGCGACCCAGTCCGCAATGAGGAAGGGTGCCATCCCGCACCCGAGGACCAGCAGGAACTTCAGCCACAGCGGCGCCCGGTGGATCACGGACGAACCGGGCACATAGTTGGCCAGCAGGAAGCCGTGCCCGCTCACCCCTGCTCCAGCCCGGCCCGGCCGGCGGCAGGAACGCCCGTGGCAGGAAGCCCGGCGGCAGGCAGCCCTGCTGAAGGCAGGCCGGCGGCGGAAAGGGACCGGTAGTGGTCGACGGCGGCGGCCGCCCCGCCGTCGAACACCACCTTTCCTGCGTCCACGACGAGGACGCGGTCCAGGTCCTGCGCGAGTTCGAGGTCGTGAGTGGACAGAATGACCTGCTGGCGGAGCCCGGCCACAGTCCGGCGCAGGAGCTCCCGGTTGCGCAGATCCAGCAGCGTCGACGGCTCGTCCAGCACCAGGACTTCCGGCTCCACGGCCAGGACGGCGGCAAGCGCCAGGAGCTGGCGTTCGCCGCCGGAGAGCTCGTAGATGCTCTGGTCCGCGAGCGGCAGCAGGCCGAAGCGGTCCAGGGTCGCCTCGGCCAGGCTGCGGCGCTCCTTGGCATTGCGGACGGAGCGCCGCAGCGAGAGCTCCACGTCCTCGCGCCCCGTGGGCATCACCAGCTGGGAGAGCGGATCCGTGAAGACGAAGCCGACGCGGCGGCGGACGTCCCGCACTGCGCGGACGGTGTCCCGGCCGTCGATGGTCACCGAACCGGAGGTGGGCGCCACAAGACCGTTGAGGAGCCGGAGCAGGGTGGACTTGCCCGAGCCGTTGGCGCCGATCACCCCGATCCGCTGCTCCGAAAGGTCCAGCGAGAGCCCAGCGAGCAGGGTCTTGGGAACGGGGCGGCCGTCAACCTCCACCCGTACCGTCACCCGGTCCAGGACGATGCTGCTCACGGGCGGTCGTCAGCCTTCCGGACGCGACGCAGCAGCAAGTCAGGGAAGGCCTTGTGCAGGGCCAGCGCAATGCTGACGGCCAGCACGTTCTTGATGATGTCGCCGGGGTAGTACGCGAGGTCGGCGAGGAAGGCCTTGGACAGGTCCAGCTTGGCGTTGACCACCATGCCCAGGATGCCGAGGGTATGGACGAGGACGATGCTACTCACCATTGCGGCGCCGAACAGGAGGACGCCGCGGAGCTTGCCCGAGTTCTCCGCTGCGCGGATTGCCGTGCGCCGGAGCACGACGGCGGTCAGCCAGCCCACCGCCGCGGCCGCCAGCGGGAAGGCGATGATGTACCCGGCGGACGGCCCGGCAAGGATGCCCAGCCCGCTGCGGCCGCCGCTGAAGATCGGCAGCCCTGCGAGCCCGAGGAGCACGTACAGCCCGACGGCGGCGAAGGCCCGGCCCGGGCCGAGGGCTAGGCCGGTGAGCATGACGGCGAGCGTCTGCAGGGTGATGGGGACCCCGAGTCCGCCCACCGGGATGGCGGCGATCAGCGCTGAACCGGCAACGAGGGCGGCAAAGACGGCGATCAGGCCGAGGTCGGTGGCGTTCCAGCGGTTCCGCCTCGGCACGGGCCGGGCGGTGACGGCCTTGTCAGTCTGGGTCATGGTTGTTCCTGTCGAGTGAAGCGAAGGAGAAGGGATCGTGTTTCTGACTGTACGTCCGCGGCGTTTCGGCTTTTTTGTAGGTGCCCCACTAATCGGCGGCCCGGATGCTGGAGAGCGCAGCCAATGGGCGGCCCCAGGGGCGACACGAGGGCAGGCCGGGCCCCGCCGTCGGCCGCCGCCGTCGCTGTCCAAGCCCCTTGTCATCCGGCCGAGGCGGGGCCGGTAGACTTGTAGAGGCCGTTCTCTCGGCCACACTGCCCCGGCCCCGTCCAGACTCCACCCGTTGTGCCGCGGCGTTCCCTGTTTGAAAGGCCTTAGCTGCATTGATTACCGTCCAGGATCTCGAACTGCGCGCCGGCGCCCGGCTGCTCATGGACCAGGTGAGCTTCCGGATCGACAAGGGAGACAAGATCGGCCTTGTCGGCCGTAACGGTGCAGGAAAGACCACGCTCACCCGGGTGCTCGCGGGCGAAGGCCTGCCGGCCGGCGGCAAGGTCACCCGCACCGGCGAGATCGGCTACCTGCCGCAGGATCCCCGGACGCCGGACATGGAGCAGCTGGCACGCGACCGGATCCTCGCCGCCCGCGGCCTGGACATCGCCGTCGGCAAGCTCCGGCAGACGCATGAGGACATGGCCAGCAAGGACGCCGAGGTCCAGCGCAAGGCGATGAACCGCTACGACCGGCTGGAATCCGAGTTCCTGGCCGCCGGCGGCTACGCGGCAGAGGCCGAGGCCGCGGCGATCTGCTCCAACCTGGCCCTCCCGGACCGCCTGCTGAACCAGCCGCTGAAGACCCTCTCCGGCGGCCAGCGCCGCCGTGTGGAACTTGCCCGCATCCTGTACTCGGGCGCCGAAACCATGCTCCTCGATGAGCCCACCAACCACCTCGACGCCGACTCCATCGCGTGGCTCCGCGAGTTCCTCAAGAACCACCAGGGCGGTCTGATCGTGATCAGCCACGACACGGAGCTGCTCGAAGCCACCGTCAACAAGGTGTTCCTGCTGGATCCCAACCGCGCCCAGATCGATTTCTACAACATGGACTGGAAGCGCTACCTCCAGCAGCGCGAAACGGACGAGCGCGCGCGCAAGCGGGAGCGCGCGAACGCGGAGAAGAAGGCCCAGGTCCTCATCGACCAGGCCAACAAGATGCGCGCCAAGGCCACCAAGGCCGTCGCCGCGCAGAACATGGCCAAGCGTGCCGAGCGTCTGCTGGGCGGGCTGGAAGCCGTGCGCGCGACCGACCGCGTGGCAGCCCTGCGCTTCCCGGATCCGTCGCCCTGCGGCAAGACCCCGCTCACCGCGGATGGCCTCAGCAAGTCCTTTGGCTCGTTGGAGATCTTCACCGACGTGGACCTTGCCATCGACCGCGGCTCCAAGGTGGTCATCCTGGGCCTCAACGGCGCCGGCAAGACCACCCTCCTGCGCATGCTGGCCGGCGTCGACAAGCCGGACACCGGCGAAGTCGTTGCGGGCCACGGCCTGAAAGTGGGCTACTACGCCCAGGAGCACGAGACGCTCGACGTGGACCGCACCGTCCTGCAGAACATGCGCTCCTCCGCCCCGGACATGAATGACGCGGAAGTACGCAACATCCTGGGCTCGTTCCTGTTCTCGGGCGACGACGTCGACAAGCCCGCCGGTGTGCTGTCCGGCGGCGAGAAGACGCGCCTGGCCCTGGCTACCATCGTGGCCTCGAGTGCGAATGTGCTACTCCTCGACGAGCCCACGAACAACCTCGACCCGGCCAGCCGCGCCGAAATCCTAGGGGCCCTGAGCAACTACACCGGCGCCGTCGTGCTGGTGAGCCACGACGAAGGCGCCGTCGCGGCGCTGAACCCCGAGCGCGTCGTGCTGCTGCCCGACGGCATCGAGGATCATTGGAATGAAGACTACCTGGACCTGATTACGCTGGCCTAGGCCTCAGCTCGGCGGGCAGCTTCGCGCCTCTTGCGCTCGGTTAGCGGACCGGCATTTCCTCGGCGCCGGTGATGCGCTGCAGTTCCCGGTAGCTGATGGAGAACATGGAGTTGTGGTCTCCGGCCCCTGCCCAGAGAACCGGGTGGACCACGAGGGAGCTGTCCAGCAGGGTGCGGATCTTCTCGGGGTGGCCCACGGGGGCGACTCCGCCAACCTCCTGGCCGGTGTGTTCCAGCACGAAGTCGGGAGCGGCGGGGCGGATTTTGCCCGTGCCCAGTTGCGCGGCGACCTTGCGGACATCAACCTTGGCGGCGCCGCTGGCGAGGATGAGCAGGGGAGCGCCCCCGAGCTCGAACACGAGGCTGTTCGTGATTGCGGCGACGTCGCAACCCAAGGCCTCTGCCGCGGCGGACGCCGTCGGGACCTTCGCATCAAAGACCGTCACCGTGTCCTCGGCACCCGCCGCGGCGAGCGCGTTCTTCACGTTGACTACCGGCTCCGGATACATCCGGGCCCCCTCTCAGTAACCCCGGGCATCCAGGATGGCGTCTTCCTCTTCTTCCGCAGTCGTGTTCTTGCGTTTCCGGGGAGCCGGACGACGCCGCACTGCCGGGCCGCTGGAGTGCAGGTATCCGCCATCTGCCCCCCCGGCTTCGGCGTCCTCCGCGTCGATGGCGGCGTTACGGGCCTGCTGCCGGGCCGCGTAGCCGAAGCCGATGAACATCAGCACCCCGAACGCAAACCATTGCAGCGAATAGGACAGGTGCGTGCCCTCGTCGGTTGAGGGCATAGGGAAGGCAACCGGCATGTCTGGCACGGACGGGCTCTCGGAGGCCAGCTGGCCGTAGGCGCCCGTGAGAAGCGGATACCCCAGCTGAGTGGAGTACGCTGCGAGGTCAATCGAGGCCAATTGGCCGTCCGGGGCGCCGCGCTGGAGCTCGGGTTCGGCCGACTTGAGGCGGGCAACTACCGTCACCTGGCCCTTAGGCGGCGCCGGGACCGAGTCGGGACGGCCCGGCGTGTTGTTACCGATCGGCAGCCAGCCGCGGTCGACGACGACCGTCTCACCGCTGTCGAGCTTGAACGGGACCACCACCTCGTAGCCGGGCTGGCCATTGAGCGGACGGTTGCGGACGATGCGCTGGCCGGCGACGTCGTAGCTGCCCTTCAGTTCCACCTGCGTCCACTCGCGCTCGGCGTCGAGCCTGGTGAACTCATCCCGGACGTCGGCGAAGGGGACCGGGGGGGCGGAGTAGTTGGAGACCACGCGGTTGATTTCCGCAAGCGTCTCCGCCCGCCGGTCCATCTGCCAGCGGCCCAGCCCGACGCAGGCGGCGGCGAAGATCGCGGCCAGGAACAAATACCCCAGCCACTTACTGGAGAAGAGAAAGCGGTACATTCAGCCGACCTTGCCTGACGGGTCAAGGGCCACTGTTTCTTTCCAGAGCCCGCGGGTCTGGAGGTAGTCCTCAAGCCACGCCTGGTGTTCGCCGCAGGCAAGCCAGATCTTGCGCCGCTCCGGGGTATGGATCTTGGGGTTGTTCCACAGCAGCTGCCACTCGGCCCCGGCCCGGCAGGCCTTCCGCGAGCAGACGGTACCGGCGGGCGGGGCGGTGCCGCCGCCGTTCCCGGCCAGGTCAAATAGGTTCATGAAGCTGCACGTCCGTGTTCGCCGTTGTCCTCAAAAAGTCCGTCCTTATCAGCGATGTCGTCCTCATCCTCGATCAGCTCGCCCTGCAGCAGCGTAATCGAGGCGTCTTCTTCTGGTGCGGGGGAGCCGGCCCCGGCATCCGACTCGCCCATCGGAACGTAGTCCAGCAGGGAATCACTGTGGATCTCCGCTCTGTCGCTGCCGTTCGCGATCACCACGGCGATCCAGGGAAGGAACACTGCGCCGATCACGGGAATGATCTTAAACCAGCCGTCCACCACAAAAATCAGGATCAGGCACACCATGCGGATGCCCATGGCCACGGCGTACTTGATCATCCGCTGGCGCATCTCGTCAGAGTGCGCTGCGGCCGCGTCCGTGATGCTGTGCACCTCGGTGTCGCCGGATAGCGCATCCGGGTCGCCGGGCATCGGCTCACCGGGTCGGTTTTTGAGTGTCACGGCTGTCAGATCACGCTCCCAAGGCTTACTCCAATTCTCTCACCATCGCCGGACCCGCCCAAACGGACGACTCCCGGGCGCTAAGATCGGAGGCAGGAAAATCCAGCCCCCAGCGCGGCGCCGACCCGCCGCAGAATCCCGGAGCCCCCTATGTCTGAAACAACGTCTGAAACACCCACCACCGGCCGCAGCGTTCTGATCACCGGCGGCAACCGCGGGATCGGCCTGGCCATCGCTGAATCCTTCCTGGCCAACGGGGACAAGGTGGCGGTCACATACCGCAGTGAATCGAAGCTCCCCGAGGGCATCCTGGGGGTCAAGGCCGACGTCACCGACGAAGCCTCGGTCGATGCCGCCTTCACCGAAGTCGAAGCCGCACACGGTCCCGTGGAAGTGCTCGTCGCCAACGCCGGCATCACCAAGGACACCCTGCTGATGCGCATGAGCGAGGATGACTTCACCTCGGTCATCGACACCAACCTCACCGGCGCCTTCCGCGTCATCAAGCGGGCCTCCAAAGGCATGATCCGGGCGCGGAAGGGCCGCGTGGTCCTGATTTCCTCCGTCTCCGGCCTGTACGGCGCCCCGGGCCAGATCAACTACTCGGCCTCGAAGGCGGGCCTTGTCGGCATCGCCCGCTCGCTGACCCGCGAGCTCGGGGCCCGCGGCATCACCGCGAACGTGGTGGCGCCGGGCTTCATCAACACGGACATGACGGCGGAGCTGCCCGAGGCGACGCAGAAGGACTACCTGTCCAAGGTTCCGGCCGGCCGCTTCGCCGAGGCGTCCGAAGTTGCCGACGTCGTCCGCTGGATCGCCAGCGACGAGGCGGCCTACATTTCCGGCGCCGTCATCCCGGTCGACGGCGGCCTCGGCATGGGCCACTAGGCCTGGTTTCCGGTTGACGACGGCGGCGGGAGCCGCCGTCGTCAACCGCCCGCCGCCACTGCGCCGGGTTCGGGCGCAGGAGTCCTCCACGATAGGCCTTTTGCCCTTGGCAACGCCCTGTCGGGAAGCGTGTAATGGGCTTACAGCCCCTGAACATGCAAGGCAGGGGCATGGAATCAGGAGGATTATCATGGCTGAACCCAGCAAGTGGGCGCCCTCGGACATGCTAGAGCCGATCCGTCGCTTCCTCGACGGCGATCTGCCGATGATGACGTCAACAATCAAGGTGGAACAGTTCCAGGACGGCAACACCCTGGTGGTGCGGGCGGAAGTGCCCGGGATCGATCCCGAGACGGACGTCGACGTCTCGGTCAGCGAAGGCATGCTGCACATCAAGGCCCAACGCGAGGAAAAATCCGAGCACACGAGCAAGACCGGCTACCGCTCCGAGTTTCACTACGGATCATTTACGCGCAGCATCGCCCTGCCGCCGGGAAACCGGGAAGAAGACATCACCGCCACGTACAAGGACGGCGTCCTCGAAGTGCGCTCACCGGCCCCCGCCACGCCGGCGGAGGAGTCCGCCAAGAAGATCAGGATCGATCGCGGCTGACACACAGTCCCTGAACTAGGCCTGAACGGCTTCTTTGTGGACCCCGAACAACTGAAAAGGCGCACACCGCTGGCATGATGGACTGCAGACCCACAGTGTTTGGACGTTTGGAACAAAGGAGCTCGAATGGGACTGCTGGACAATAAGACCGCAATCGTGACCGGTTCATCGCGGGGAATCGGCGCCGAAGTCGCCAAGTTCCTCGCCGCCGAAGGTGCCGCCGTCGTCGTGAACTACCGCCAGAAGGCGCCGCGGGCGAACAAGGTGGTCGCGGAGATCGAGACCGGCGGGGGCCGCGCCGCCGCCGTGGGAGCGGACCTCACCACCCAGGAAGGCGTCCAGGCCCTGGCCAGCGCCGCCATGGAAAACTTCGGCTCGCTCGACATCCTGGTCCTTAACGCCTCCGGCGGGATGGAGTCGGGCATGGAAGAGGGCTACGCGCTGAAGCTGAACCGCGACGCCCAGGTCAACATGCTCAACGCCGCCGTGCCGCTGATGCCCGAGGGATCCCGCGTGGTGTTCGTGACCAGCCACCAGGCCCACTTCATCGGCACCGTGCCCACCATGCCCGAGTACGAGCCCGTGGCCCGCAGCAAGCGCGCCGGCGAGGACGCCCTCCGCGAACTCGTGCCGAACCTGGCCGAGAAGGGCATCTCCCTCGTCGTCGTGTCAGGTGACATGATCGAGGGCACCGTCACGGCCACCCTGCTGGACCGCTCCAACCCCGGTGCCATCGAAGCCCGCCGCGCCGAGGCCGGCAAGCTGTACTCGGTGTCCGAGTTCGCCGCCGAGGTCGCCAAGATGGTCACGGCCGACGTCGAGACCGGCCACACCGAATATGTCGGCGGCTCGGATTATTTCGATAAGACGACTGACAAGAGCGTCAGCTAAGCCTTGATCCACGGGTCCACGGCTGGTCCTGGAACGCCACCTACCGGCAGGTCGTGACCCGCCACCGGGCCGGGCAGGGAAATTTACAAATGCCCTGCCCGGCTTCCGCGGCTTAGGCAAGCGGGGTGACGTACGCTCCAGAGATCCCGCCGTCCACCAGGAACGTTGACGCCGTGATGAAGGAGGCGTCGTCGCTGGCCAGGAACGCAACAGCGGCGGCCAACTCTTCGGGTTCCGCGAAACGGCCCAGCGGAACATGGATCAGGCGGCGTGCGGCCTTCTCCGGATCCTTGGCGAAGAGTTCCTTGAGAAGCGGCGTGTTCACCGGTCCCGGGCAGAGGGCGTTGATGCGGATGCCCTGGCGGGCGAATTCGACGCCGAGTTCCCGGCTCATGGACAGCACGCCGCCCTTGGATGCACTGTAGGAGATCTGCGACGTGGCCGCGCCCATGACGGCCACAAACGAGGCCGTGTTGATGATGGAGCCCTTGCCCTGCTCCTGCATGTACGGAATCGCGTACTTGCAGCAGTAGTAAACGGAGGTCAGGTTCACCTCCTGGACCCGGCGCCAGGCGTCGATGCCCGTGTCCAGGATCGAGGCGTCGTCGGCGGGGGAGATACCGGCGTTGTTGAACGCGATGTCCACACTCCCATACGTCTCCTTGGTCTGGGCATAGAGGTTCTTGACGTCTTGTTCGCTGGTTACGTCCACCTTGACGAACAAGCCGCCCACTTCGGCGGCGGCGGCAAGGCCGGACGTCGGTTCGATGTCCGCGATCACCACGTTGGCGCCTTCGGCTGCCATCCGGCGTGCCGTGGCGAGTCCGATGCCGCTGGCTCCGCCGGTGATGACTGCGCTGCGGCCGGCGAGGCGGTTGGAAACTACTGCTTGCATTGTTGCTCCTTAGGAAGTGCGTGCCGGGAAACGGCTGGCTTGTGGGTGCTTAGTGGAGGTCGGTGGAAATGAACACGTTCTTGGTCTCGGTGAACGCGTCCAGTGCGTCGGGTCCGAGTTCACGGCCCAGCCCCGATTGCTTGAAGCCACCGAACGGGGTGGAGTACCGGACGGACGAGTGTGAGTTGACGGACAGGTTGCCGGACTCGACGGCCCGGGCGACCCTCAATGCCCGGTCCACTTTGGATGTCCAGATGGAGCCGGACAGACCGTATTCGGAGTTGTTCGCGATCCTGATGGCGTCGGCTTCGTCGTCAAACGGCACGACGGCGACTACCGGGCCGAAAATCTCGTCCGTGAACGACGGCTCATTCAGGTCCGGGGTCAGCACGGTGGGCGGGAACCAGAACCCCGCGCCTTCAGGGGCCTTCCCCTGGAAGGCGACCGGGGCGCCGTCGGGCACAAAAGCCGAAACAGTACTGAGCTGTTGGGCCGAAATGAGCGGACCCATGGTGGTGGCGGCGTCGGCGGGGTCTCCAACAGACATGCCGAGAACCGCCGGTTCAAGCAGCTCCAGGAAGCGGTCGTAGACGCTGCGCTGGACGAGGATGCGTGAACGGGCACAGCAGTCCTGTCCGGCGTTGTCGAAGGCGCCACCGGGAGCCGCGGCGGCCGCGAGCTCCAGATCGGCGTCGTTGAAAATGATGTTGGCGCTCTTGCCGCCAAGCTCCAGGGTCAGCCTCTTCACCTGGTCCGCGCAGCCCGCCATGATCTGCTTGCCCACGCCGGTGGAGCCGGTAAACACCACCTTGCGCACGGCAGGGTGGGTGACAAAGCGCTGGCCCACCACGGATCCCTTGCCCGGGATCACCTGGAACACGCCCTCAGGGATGCCGGCCTCGAGCGACAGCTCGCCGAGACGGATGGCAGTCAACGGAGTCACCTCGGCGGGCTTGAGCACCACCGTGTTCCCCGCTGCCAGCGCCGGGGCGAAGCCCCAGGCTGCGATCGGCATAGGGAAGTTCCAGGGGACAATGACCCCCACGACACCGAGCGGCTCATGGAAGGTGATGTTGACCCCGCCGGCTACCGGGATCTGCTTGCCGAAATGCCGTTCCGGAGCTGCGGAGTAGTAGTTGAGGACGTCGCGGACGTTGCCGGCCTCCCAACGCGCATTTCCAATGGTGTGGCCCGCGTTCAGGACCTCCAGCTGGGCCAGGTTTTCCAGATCTGCGTCAACCGCCGCCGCGAACCGGCGGAGTAGCAGCGAACGGTCGGCCGGGGCCAGGGCCCGCCAGGATTCGTAGGCAGCGGCAGCCCTGGCGATGGCAGCGTCCACTTCGGCCAGGCCGGCGAGCGGAACCGTTTGGATGATCTCTTCTGTGGCTGGGTTGATGACATCAAAGGCGGTGGCGGTCATGCGGGGGACATCGCTTTCATGGTGGTGGCGTTGGAATTGGTTGCGTTGGAAGTGACGGTGCGGTCGGCGCGGTAGCCGGCCGCGGCTTCCACGAACCCGCGGAACAGGCGCAGATCATCCGGGTTCTGTTCCGGGTGGAACTGGACCCCAAGGACCCATCCAACGTCGGTGCTTTCCAATGCCTGGACAGTGCCGTCGTGAGACCGGGCCGTGCAGCGGAGGCTCGCCGGCACGGCGTCAATCGCCTGGTGGTGGTAGCAGGGCGCCGTGGCGGAATCCCCGAGCAGACCCTGGATCAGGCTGCCGGGCGTGGTGCTGAACGCGGCCTCCCCGTACACGCCCGGAGCCGGCTGGTAGTTGGCATCCGGGTTGACGTCCGGAATGTGCTGGATCAGCGAACCGCTCAAGGCCACATTGAGGATCTGCGCTCCACGGCAGATCGCGAACAGCGGCAGTCCGCGATGAAGCGCGGCACGCGTGAGCACCGTGTCATGCGAGTCGCGCAGCGGCTGCGCCTTGGTCTTGGGATGCGGCGTTGCCCCGTACAGGGAAGGATCGACGTCGGGACCGCCCACCACGATTAGCCCGTCCACGAGGTCCAGGACGGACTCGTCGGTGCCTACCGGCGGCAGGAGGATGGGTGTTCCGCCTGCCGCGACGACGGCTTGGACGTACGTTCCGGGGAGGATGGCCGCTGTCGTATTCCACACGCCCCAGGACGCTTCCTGGAAGTAGCTGGTCAGCGCGATCCGGGGCCGGTATGTCTCAGAGTCGTTCGAAGCCACGGACACGCTCCCAGTCTGTGATTGCGCTGTCGTAGGCCTTCAGCTCCACGGCCGCTGCATGGACATAGTGGTCCACCACGTCGTCGCCGAACGCCTTGCGGGCGATGATGCTGTCCGCCAACAGATCACGGGCGTCACGGAGGTTGGTTGGCAGGCGCTGTGCATCCGAGTCATAGGCATTGCCCTTGGTGATGGCAGGCAGCGGAAGATCGTTTTCGAGGCCGTGGATGACGGCGGCAATCAGTGCGGCAACCGCCAGGTACGGGTTGAGGTCCCCGCCGCCCACCCGGTTTTCAGTGCGGAGTCCGCGTCCGTGCCCCACCACGCGGAGAGCGCAGCTGCGGTTGTCGAGCCCCCAGGCGACGGCGGTCGGGGCGAAGCTTCCTTCCACGAACCTCTTGTAGGAGTTGACGTTGGGAGCCAGGAAATATGCGAATTCCCGTAAGGCCGCCAGCTGGCCGGCTACGAAGTGCTCCATGACCGGGCTGAAGCCGTGCTCTCCGTCGCCGGGTAGAACCGGCTTGCCTTCGAGGTCAGTCAGGCTGAAGTGGATATGGCAGGAGTTGCCTTCGCGCTCATTGAATTTGGACATGAAGGTGATGCTTTTGCCGTGCTGGTCGGCAATTTCCTTGGCACCGTTCTTGTAGAAGGTGTGTTTGTCGCAGGCGGACAGCGCCTCGTCGAAACGGAAGGTGATCTCCTGCTGCCCCAGATTGCACTCACCCTTCGAGGACTCCACCACCAGCCCGGCGGCTTCCATGTTGGTGCGGATGGACCGGATGACCGGCTCCAGCCGGGCCGTCGCCAGCAGGGAATAGTCCACGTTGTACTGCGTGGACGGCGTCAGGCCGCTGTAGTTCTTCTGCCAGGCCTGCCCATAGGAATCGTCGAACATCAGGAATTCCAGTTCGGTCCCCACAAAGGCCCTGTAGCCGAGTTTTTCAAGCCGTTCCACCTGGGCACGGAGGATCTGGCGGGGTGAGGCAGCCACGGGGGATTTGTCCGTCCACATCACATCGCATTGGACCATTGCGGTGCCTTCCAGCCACGGGACCAGGCGGAGCGTGGAGATATCCGGGAGCATCACCATGTCGCCGTAGCCGGTTTCCCAGGAGGACATGGCGTAGCCGTCCACGGTGTTCATTTCGACGTCGACCGCCAGGAGGTAATTGCAACCCTCCGCTCCGTGGTCCAGTACGTCTTCGAGGAACGAGCGTGCGCCGCAACGTTTTCCCTGCAGCCTGCCCAGGGCATCCGTGATGGCGACAATGACGGTATCTATGGTGCCGGCGGCTACCAGTTCCCTCAGGTCGTCGACGCTCAGCTGGCCTTTTTGGCCGGGCTTGTTGTTTTGATCATTCATGATGGCTCCGCAACGTGGGTTCTTCAATGGGTGGGATCGCAGTTTTCGTTCTGATCACAGTTTGAGTTCGGCTTCGGCCAGGGCCAACCGGGCAAATTCCTCCTCAGGGGCGCCGGCGACGATCCGGTGCCGGCTGTAGAACCAGTAGTAGAGGAGGGCGGCTGCGAAGATCGCTGCTGTTATGGACGCGGCAAAGACGTCGACGACGAACGTGGCCACCACTGCCACAGCGGACAGGACCAGAGCGATCGACGTTGTGACAATCCCGCCTGGTGTCCTGTAGCCGCGTTCCAGATCCGGCTCCTTGATACGCAGGACAATGTGGGAAAGGTTCAGCAGTACATAGGAAACAGTTGCGCCGAACACTGCGATGTTGATGAGCAGTGCGCCGTCCTGGGTGGCGGCGGCAAGTACGAATCCGATGGTGCCGGGGACGATCAGCGCCCAGTACGGCGTGCGGCGTTTTCCGGTGAGAGAGAGCCAGCGCGGCAGGTAGCCCGCCCGGGAGAGCGCGAAGAGCTGCCGGGAGTAGGCGAAGATGATGGAGAAGAAGCTGGCCACGAGGCCGGCGAGCCCTGCGTAGTTGATGAAGTCCGCAAGGAACGTGTTGCCGCCATAGGCGAGGCGGAGGGCTTCCGGCAGGGGATTGTCCGAGCCGCTCATGGCCTGGGCCCCTGCCGCGCCGGGCACGAGGAACAGCATCAGGGCGCCGAAGACCACCAGAATGATGACTGCCACGATGATTCCTTTGGGCATGTCCCTTTTGGGGTTGGACGTTTCCTCGGCGGCAAGCGGAACGCCCTCGACGGCAAGGAAGAACCAGATGCCGTAAACCAGCGCCGCGAGCACGCCGCTGATCCCCATCGGGAGGAAAGCGCTGGCCCCGGGGGATCCGTCCGGGACGATGTCGAACAGCTTTGCGGGGTCGAACTTCGGCAGAAGTCCGATTGCAGCGGCCAGCAGGGCGACGGTCGCCACGGCCGTGATCGCAAACATCAGCTTCAGTGCTTCGCCGACGCCGCGGATGTGGATCCAGATGAAAATGACGTAGGTGACCAGATAGACAGGCCAGGAGTTCGTGAGGCCGAACAGTCCCAGTGCCTCAATGTATCCGCCGATGAAGGTGGCGATTGCAGCGGGCGCCACAGCGTACTCAATCAGTACCGCAATGCCGGTGGCGAACCCTCCGAGCGGCCCCAGGGCCCGGCGCGCAAACGCGTAGCCGGCACCGGCGGTCGGCAGGGTGGAGGAGAGCTCTGCCAGCCCGAACACCATGCAGGTGTACATGACGGCCATCAGCACAAAGGCGATGAGCAGGCCGCCCCAGCCGCCTTGCGCCAGACCAAGGTTCCAGCCGGCGAAGTCACCGGAGATAACATAGGCAACGCCAAGGCCTGCGAGCAGGACCCATCCGGCGGCCCCCCGCTTCAGGCTTCAATGCTGCAGGTACTCGTCTTCACTGCTGACAGCCTTGCTGCCCCCGGATTTCGCCGTGCTCACTGCTTTGTCCGCTGATTCCATGCGTGTTCCTTACGTGTGAGGAGTGCTGGTGAAGAGGGTTCATGGGAGGATCAACCTGATCCTAAAGGACTGTTTTCAGTCCAAGGGGTGCTTCACAGTCTGGATCTTGATTGACCGTGCGTCAATAGTTTTCGTCTAAAAACTGATGTTTGGATCACACGGCTCGCGTTTCAATGGTTCCTTTCATGACCTTTGGGGATTAATGCGGGTAGCATTGTGTCAGCATCAGGCGTGTGGCCATGCCGTGAGCGAATTGGAGGAGACACCATGCAGGACTCTTCGTTTGTCCGCTCCTACTCGATGCTGCGCCCGGTGAGGGGCGGCAATGCGTTCGAAGAGACCATCGAACACATTCTTCAAACCATCAAGCTCGGCATCTTTGCGCCATCGGAAAAACTGCCACCTGAACGGGAACTGGCCGAGCGGCTGGGCGTTTCGCGCGCAACTTTGAGGGACGCTCTGGGAGAACTGCAGAGCGCGGGCTATCTCGAGGTGCAGCGGGGGCGGTACGGCGGGACCTACGTGTCCAGTTTGGCGTTGCAGGGGACGCACGACGCCGGACCGCTGGATCCGGCGGAGGTCGAGGACGTTCTGGTGTTCCGCGGCATCATTGAGCCTGCAGCTGCTGCGTTGTCCGCGAAGGCGGATCTGACTGCGGCTGCCCGAAGGCACCTGCAAGTCTGCCTTTCGGAAGTGAGCAATGCGTCAGCGGAGGCCTACCGGCCGCGCGATGCCCGGTTCCACATTGCCATTGCCGAACTTTCCGGATCTTCCAGTCTCGTCGGGGCCGTTGCTGAAACGCGGGCCAGGCTCAATGAGCTTTTGGACCGCATCCCGCTTCTTGGCACGAACCTTGAGCACGCGAACGAGCAACACGCTGAGATTGCCGACGCCATCCTCCGCGGAGACGCGGCCACCGCGGAGCGGGCCACGATCGAGCACCTGGAAGGAACCGCATCCCTCCTGCGCGGCTTCCTGTCCTGACCGCGGCCGCAGCAGGCGCCGGGAATCCGGCACACTTCACTCAGACCCCGGCGATGTACCGCACGGCATCGAGGAACGGCAGGTTCACCGCGGCGTCCGCGGCCGCCTGCACCGCCGGCTTCGCGTTGAAGGCGATCCCGATCCCGGCGGCACCGAGCATGTCAAGGTCATTGGCACCGTCACCCACCGCGACGGTGTGCTCCATCGGGATGCCTTCCGCGGCAGCCCACTCACGCAGGTACTTCTCCTTGGCCGCACGGTCGATCACGTCGCCGATCACCTTGCCGGTGAGCGCGCCGTCGACGATTTCCAGCTCATTGGCGATCCAGTAGTGCAGTCCGAGGCCCTCGGCGATGGGCCGGAGGATCTGGTTGAAACCGCCCGACACCACGGCTACAGCATGGCCGGCGGCCTTGAACGCCGCCACCAGTTCCGCCGCGCCGTCAGTGAGCCTGACCTCGGCACGGACGGCATCGACGACGTCGGCCGGCAGGCCGGCGAGCACCGCCACCCGGGCGTGCAGGCTCTGCGCGAAATCCAGTTCGCCGCGCATGGCAGCCTCGGTCACCGCGGTCACTTCCTCGCGCTTGCCGGCGTAGGCGGCCAGGAGTTCGATCACCTCCTGCTGGATGAGCGTGGAATCCACGTCCATGATCAGGAACTTCCGCGGGGCGGTCCGCAGCGCGGCCGGAACCAGGGCCGTATCCACGCCGTCGACGCCGGAGCCGGCCACGCTGCGGCGCAGCTCTTCCAGCCTGGCGTCCGTGTCGGCCCCTGCGCCCGACTCCAGCACGCAGTCCGCCGTGTACACCTCGAAGCGGCCGTCTCCGGTGCGGGTTTCGGCGTCGACCGCCAGCCCCGCGGCGGTGAGGAGCGAGCGCAGGCGCTGCACGTCGGGAAGGGACAATTTCAGGCCGTAGCTCACTGCGGTCACGTTCGAACTCATGGCTGCAATCCTAGCGAGCCGGCAGGAGGTGGCCCGAATTCGTGGCGCCCCGGCGGGCGCCACGTGACGCTCCGGCACGGGCGACGGTTCCGGTTATCAGTCGTCCGCTTTTTTGTCCTAGTGTCTACTCCTATGAGTGATGTTCTTGAAATGGCCGGCGTCAGTGTTGTACGTGGGGCAAAAACCCTCCTGGACAAGGTCGACTGGCAGGTCAAGGAAGGCGAACGCTGGGTTATTCTGGGCCCCAACGGCGCCGGCAAGACCACTCTCCTCCAGGTGGCCGCCGCACGGATCCACCCCACGAGCGGCATGGCGGGCATCCTGGAGGAAGTCCTCGGTGCCGTGGACGTGTTCGAACTCCGGCCCAGGATCGGCCTGTCCTCGGCCGCCTTGGCCAGCCAGATCCCCGAACACGAAAAAGTCCTCAACGTCGTGGTCACGGCCGCCTACGGCGTCACCGGCCGCTGGCGCGAAGGCTACGAAAAGAACGACGAACGCCGCGCCTTCGGCCTCCTGAACGAATGGGGCATGGGCCCGTTGCTCAACCGCCCCTTCGCCTCCCTGTCCGAGGGCGAGCGCAAACGCGTGCAGATCGCCCGCGCCCTCATGACGGACCCGGAACTGCTGCTCCTCGACGAGCCGGCTGCCGGGCTCGACCTCGGCGGCAGGGAGGACCTTGTCCGGCGGCTCAGCGAGCTAGCCCGCGACGAGACCGCCCCGGCGGTCGTCCTGGTCACCCACCACCTCGAAGAGGTGCCGCCCGGCTTCACGCATGCCATGCTGATGCGCGACGGCGGCGTGGTGGCCTCAGGACCGCTCCCGGGCGTCCTCACCGCAGAGAACCTGAGCGAGACGTTCGGCCTGCCGCTGGAGGTCACCGCCAACGCGGGCCGGTACACCGCCACAGCCCGCCGCTGACGGGACTGCTGACAGCGCGTGGAGTTCTTTAATAGCGTCTTCATTTTCTTCGCCGGGCTGTGGGCCGGCACCATCAACAGCGTCGTCGGTTCCGGCACCCTCGTGACGTTTCCGGTGCTGATCGCGCTTGGCTACGCTCCCGTCACGGCCTCCATCAGCAACGCGACGGGCCTCGTGGCCGGCAGCGCCGCGGGTGCCTGGGGGTACCGCAAGGAGCTCGCTGGCCGCGGCAAGCAGCTGCTCCGGCTCCTGCCGGCCTCGCTGCTGGGCGGCATCACCGGCGCCTACCTGCTGCTGCACCTCCCCGACAAAGTGTTCCACTACGCCGCACCCGCCTTGATCGTGGTGGCCCTGCTCATGGTGGTCTTCCAGCCCCGCCTGCAGCAGTGGGTGAAGAACCGGGAACAAAACCCCGAGCATGCCATCCGCGACCGGAGCCACGGCATCCTGCTCGTGGTGCTGGTGTACCTCGCGGGAGTCTACGGCGGCTACTTCGTCGCCGCCCAGGGGATCCTGCTGGTGGGCATCCTCGGTGTCTTCATGACCGGAACCATCCAGAACGCCAACGCCATGAAGAACATCCTGGTCCTCGGCGTGAATGTCGTCGCGGCGGCCTCGTACCTGCTCTTTGCCTTCGGCCGGATCAACTGGGCGGTCGTGGGGCTGATCGCCGTCAGCTCCCTGATCGGCGGCGTGATCGGATCCAAGGTGGGCCGCCGGCTCTCCCCGATGGTGCTGCGCGGGGTCATCTTCGCCCTCGGACTCGTGGCGCTGGGCTTCATGATCGCCAACCTGCTGAAATGACCCGCTGAAATGACCCGTTGAAATGACCCGTCTGTGACCTTCCACTATCTCGAATCCGCCGACGACCCCCGGGTCTCCGACTACACGCAGCTCACGGACGTGCACCTGCGCAAGGTCCGGGAACCCGCGGAGGGCATGTATATCGCGGAGTCCTCCCGTGTGCTGCGCCGTGCACTGGCCGCAGGGCACCGGCCACGGTCCTTCTTCCTCGCCGAAAAGTGGCTCGAAGACCTGGCGGACATCTTTGCGCAGTACCCGGACGTGCCGGCGTTCATCGGCTCCGCCGCGCTGCTGGAGGACATCACCGGCTTCCACCTGCACCGCGGCGCGATGGCCGCCATGCACCGCCCGGCCCCCGTCCCGCTGCCGGAACTGCTCGCCGGTGCCCGCCGGGTCGCCGTCCTGGAGGACATCATGGACCACACGAACGTCGGGGCCATCTTCCGCTCCGCCGCGGCCCTCGGGGTGGACGCCGTCCTCGTCTCGCCCCGCTGCGGGGACCCGCTGTACCGGCGCAGCGTGCGGGTCAGCATGGGCACCGTATTCCAGGTGCCGTGGGCGCGCCTCGAGGACTGGCCGGGGGACCTGGGGGTGCTGCGCGAGCACGGCTTCACGGTGGCGGCCATGGAGCTCACCGAAGACGCCGTGGACCTCGACGAACTCGCCGCGCGCAGGCCGGACCGGCTGGCCCTGGTGCTCGGCACGGAGGGCGCCGGGATGAGCGAAAGCACCCTCGCCGCCGTCGACCTCGCCGTGAGGATCCCCATGCGCGCGGGAGTCGACTCGCTCAACGTCGCGGCGGCGTCGGCAGTGGCGTTCTGGGAACTGCGGCCCCGGGACTGAACGTTCGCCGATGCGGCGCATTTTCCGCTATGATTGATAGCTGGCCGTCCGGTGCTTTCCGTCGGCCATCCCATTCATACCTGGCAACTGGCAAAATCCAGTTGTGCGAACAAAGGTCCAATTATGAAGTCTGATACTCACCCGAAGTACGAAGCTGTTGTTTTCAACGACCTGGCTTCCGGCGTCAAGTTCCTGACCAAGTCCACCGTGTCTTCCAAGAAGACCATTGAGTGGGAAGACGGAAACACCTACCCGGTTATCGACGTCGAAATCTCCTCCGAGTCCCACCCGTTCTACACGGGCAAGCAGCGCATCATGGACTCTGCAGGCCGCGTCGAGCGCTTCAACGCTCGCTTCAAGGGCTTCGGCGGCAAGAAGTAACTTTCTTCCCCAAGGTCTTTTGGAAAAGCCCGCGCCCTTTGGGTGCGGGCTTTTTGCGTACCGGATTCAGCGATTCCTGGGGCAGGATGGATGCCATGACATCCCTTCCTTTGGCAACCGGCTCCAGCAGCGCCGACGGCCGCGCGGGCCACCACGGCGAGTACAAGGTTCCCGGCGGCAAGCTGGTGGTCGCCGACTTCGACGTCGTCCACGGCGTCCTGGCCAACGTCTCCCTCAGCGGGGACTTCTTCCTGGAACCGGACGAGGCACTGCCGGAGATCAACCGCGCGCTCACGGGGCTCCCGGCGGACTCCACCGGCGCAGAAATGGCCGCAGCGGTGGAGGCGGCGCTGCCCGAGGACGCCGTCCTGTTCGGCTTCTCCGCCGACGCCGTGGCAGTCACGGTCCGCCGCGCCCTCGCGAAGGCCACCGGCTGGGCTGACCACCAGTGGACCATCATCGCCCCCTCGGTGCTGCCCACCCACGTCAATGTCGCCCTGGACGAGGTCCTCACCGAGGAGGTCGGCGCCGGCCGGCGCAATCCGACCCTGCGCTTCTGGGACTGGGAGGAGCCGTCCGTGGTGATCGGCAGCTTCCAGTCCGTCCGCAACGAACTCCACCCCGAGGGTGTGGCCCGGCACGGCATCACCGTGGTCCGGCGGATCAGCGGCGGGGGAGCGATGTTCATGGAAGCCGGCAACTGCATCACCTATTCCCTGTACCTGCCGCAGACGCTTGTTGACGGCATCAGCTTCGCCGACTCCTACGCGTTCCTGGACGCCTGGGTGATGGCGGCCCTTGAGAAGGTGGGCATCAGCGCCTTCTACGTGCCCCTCAACGACATCGCCACGGACCAGGGCAAGATCGGCGGCGCGGCCCAGAAGCGGCTCGCCAACGGCGGGATGCTGCACCACGTGACGATGAGCTACGACATCGACGCCGACAAGATGGTTGAGGTGTTGCGGATCGGCAAGGAGAAACTCTCGGACAAGGGCACCCGGAGCGCCAAGAAGCGCGTGGATCCGCTCCGGCGGCAGACCGGCCTGGCCCGTGCCGAGATCGTCGCGGCGATGATGGACGTCTTCACCGAACGCTACGATGCAACGCCCTCCGAACTCACCGACGCCGAGCTCGACGCCGCCCGCCGCCGGGTGGAGGCGAAGTTCGGCACCGCCGAGTGGCTGCACCGTGTGCCGTAGGAGCGTGTGCTGCGGGAAGGCGTTCCCCGGAATCGCCGCTTAACCGGCGGTCTGCGCGGCCAGGGCCTGCGCTTTTAGGGCCCGGTGCAAGTGGCTGCGCTGTTCGATGATGATGCGGCGCAAAGCCCGCGGTGCCTCGGGCTTTTCGGCCAGCCAGTTGTCGGTCCGGACGATCACGGCGTGCGTCTCCGGTGTCCCGCCGTGTCCGTCGAGATCCTGCCCCGCCGGGTAGAGGCCACGGACGATCCGGCTGGCGATCTCGATGCTGCGTTCCGCCCAGACCGGCTCCAGGCATTCGAAATAGGGATCGATGAAGTCACCGAGCAGCGAGGCCGGGCCGGTGTTGAACCCGGCGATGGTCGCGCTGAGCAGCTGGTTGGAAAGCGCCGTGCCGTGGACCGCGGCGTCCCAGGCGGCTGCCTTGACGGCCGGTTCGGGACGGGCGGCGAGAGCCGTGGCGTGGCCGGACTTGCCGGCCGCGGTGTTGTCCCGGGCCAGTTCCTCGTCAAGCTCCTCCGGGGTAGCCTGGCCGTTTCCTGCGAGGGCGTGCCAGAAGTTCCAGCGCAGTTCGGCGTCGACGGCAAGGCCGTCGACGACGGTGCTGCCGGCCAGGATGCCGCGCACCAGATCCAGCCGGCCGGCGTCGTACCGGCTCGTGGAGGCCAGGGTGCGGGCCCATGCCAGCTGCTGGTCCGAGCCCGGCCCGGCGGCCTGCAGCTGATCGGCCGCGACGGTGAGGAAGCCGCGCCGCACCGCGTCCCGTTGGGCCCGGGGCACGTAGCGTTCGATCGCCGTGGAGGCGTTGCCCAGCACGTTGAGCAGCACGCCGATCCCGGTTTCGGCGGGGCCGAAGCGCTGCACGGCGTCCACGTAAAGGGACGACGGCGTGACGGCGTCCCGGGCCGAATCCCACAGCGCCGTCCAGCACAGGGCCCGGGCCATCGGGTCGCTCAGCCTGTCGAGGGAGCTGCGCACGGTTGCTTCCGAGCGCGGATCCAGCCGGACCTTGGCATAGCTGAGGTCATCATCGTTGACCAGCAGCAGGGCCGGCCGCGGCTTCCCGGCCAGCCCGGTCACCCCGGTCCGGGCGCCGCTGACGTCGGTCTCGACGCTGTCGGTGCGGACGAGCGCGCCCGCCTCATCGTGGTCGTAGAGGCCGATCCGCAGCCGGTGCGGCCGCGGTTCCTGCCGGCCGGTGATCGGATCCGCGGCGTCCTGCACGAGGGTCACGGTGCCCAGCACGCCGTCGTGCTCTCCGATCTCGCTCGAGAGAGTGGAAATACCGGAGGTCTGCAGCCACTGGCGCGCCCAGTCGCCGAGGTCCCGGCCGGACGCGGCGCTGAGGGCGGCCAGCAGCTCGGCCAGGGTGGTGTTGCCGTAGGCGTGGTCCTTGAAGTACTGGCGGGAGCCGGCGATGAACGCCTCGAAGCCGACATAGGCCACCAACTGCTTGAGCACGGAGGCGCCCTTGGCGTAGGTGATGCCGTCGAAGTTCTGCTTCGCCGCCTCAAGGTCCGGGATGTCGGCGACGATCGGATGGGTGGTGGGCAGCTGGTCCTGCACGTAGGCCCAGGCCTTGCGGTTGTTGGCGAAGTTCACCCATGCGGTGTCCCAGCCGGTGGTCCGGTCGACGCCCAAAGTGCCCATGTAGTCCGCAAAGGATTCCTTGAGCCACAGATCGTCCCACCACTGCATGGTGACGAGATCGCCGAACCACATGTGGGCCATCTCGTGCAGCAGCGTGTTGGCGCGGGCCTGGTACTGCGAATCGGCGGCCCGTGACGTGAACACGTAGCTCTCCGTGAAGGTCACCAGGCCGGGGTTTTCCATGGCGCCCAGGTTGTACTCGGGCACGAAGGCCTGGTCATACTTGCCCCACGGGTAGGGGAAGTCGAAGAGCACGGTGAAGAAGTCCAGGCCGTTCTTCGTGAGGCCGAAGAGCGCCTCGGCGTCGAAGGAGGCCGCCATGGATGCCCGGCAGTACAGTGCCAGCGGCACGTCCAGTGCGGTGCCGTCGTCGAGCGTCCTGCTCCAGGAATCTTCCGCCTTGAAATACGGGCCAGCAAGCACAGTGGTGATGTAGGTGGACATCGCCTTGGTGGGGGCGAAGTCCCAGCGGCTCGTGGCCGGATCACTGGTCAGCTGTGTGCGGAGGGTTTCCACCCCGTTGGAGGACACCTGCCACTCCGAGGGGGCCGTGACGTGGAAGGTGAACTCGGCCTTCAGGTCAGGTTGTTCGAAGTTCGCGAAGACCCGGCGGGCGTCGGCGGGCTCGTACTGGGTATAGAGGTAGCACTGACCGTCGGCGGGGTCGAAGAAGCGGTGCATGCCCTCTCCGGACGTGCTGAACAGCGCGGTTCCGGTGACAGAGACCTGGTTTTCGGCCTGGAGGTTGTCGAGCCTGATCCGGGAGCCGTCCAGGACGTCGGCGACGGCCAGTGCCTTGCCGTTCAGGAACACGCTGTGCACGTCACTTGAGATGAAGTCCACGAAGGTGGAGGCGCCGGATTCACTGGCGGAGAAGTTGATGACGCTGCGGCTGGTGTACCCGGCGATATTCGCATCCGCTGCCTGCCGGACGTCAAGGGAGACGTCGTAACTGTGGGTGGTGATCAGGGCGGAGCGTGTTGCGGCTTCATCGCGGCGCAGGTTCTGGTTCGACACCCAGCTATCTAATCACGGGAGCCTGTGCGCCGGATCACTGCGGAAACATCATCAGGGCGGCGGCGAGGCCCAGCACGGCAATCAGCAGCCAGGAGGCCAGTGCGGCCAGCAGCGCCCGGGCGCCGGTGTGCAGCAGCTGGCCCACCCGGACGGCGGAGCCCAGCCCGAAGAGCGCCATCCCGAGCAGGAGGTCCTGCAGCACGGCGGCCGCGTCCAGCACGGCGGGGGAGAGCCAGCCGGTGGTGCGCACGGCCGCCAGGGCCACGAAGCCGATCACGAACAGGGGGACGACCGGGGGCAGCGTGGCGCCGGCCCCGGCCCCGAGGCGGTGGTGGAAGCCCGCTGCGGCCACCATCGGCGCCAGCAGGATCACCCGGGTGAGTTTGACGACGACGGCGACTGCCAGCGCCGTGGCGCCGGCGGTCTGCGCGGTGGCGACCACCTGGCCCACGTCGTGCACCGAGGCGCCGGTCCACGCCCCGAACACGTCGGGGCCGAGACGCAGCGGCTGCACGAGCAGCGGCAGCACGCCGATCGCCAGGGTGCCGCACAGCGTCACGAGCGCGACCGGAAGCACGGTCTCTTCCTGTCTGATCCGGCGCACGGCGGCCATGGCTCCGATGGCGGACGCCCCGCAGATGGAGAAGCCCGTGGCGATCAGCAGTGACACCCGGGGCGGGAGCCGGAAGAGCCTGCTGATGCCGTAGGTTCCGGCGAAGGCGGCCAGCACCACGCCCGTGATCAGCAGCAGGGCGGCCCAGCCGAGGTCCAGCACGTCCACGAGGCTGACCTTCAGGCCCAGCACCACGATCCCGGCGCGCATCAGGTGTTTACCGGCGAAGTCGAGTCCGGGCCGGGCCCGGCCCGCGGTCCAGTCGGCCACGCCGGGCAGGTTGGCGGCAAGCAGTCCGAGCAGCACGGCGAGTGTCATCGCCGGCAGCACGGGAACCAGGGCATGGACGGCCATGGCAACGCCGACGGCGGCGGCGGCGCCCAGCAGGCCGGGCGCTGCCGTGGACTTCGCTCTGTTCGGGGGCACGCACCTACCTTGCCGTAAGCGCCGGCAAAAGCACTAACCGCGACGGCGGACGTGCCCTGAGGCCTGACACCGGGTCCCCGAAATGATTTCGTAACGAAAAAGTGGTTGGGTAGTGACCATGTCTGACCTTTTCCATGATTACTCAGAGGCTGCCGGCCGCACCGGCGCCTACGACGAGATGTTCACCCCCGGCCAGCAGGCCAGGAAGTCCTACGGGCAGGTTGCCGGGGCCCTGCGTGAACTCTCGCTGGCTGACGTCACCGCCCGCGCCGACTCCATGGCGCGGACCTTCCTTGACCGCGGCGTCACCTTTGACTTCGCCGGGGAGGAGCGTCCCTTCCCGCTGGACATCGTGCCTAGGGTGATCCCGGCCGACGAATGGACCGTCCTGGAACGCGGAGTAGCCCAGCGCGTGCGGGCCCTCGAAGCCTTCCTCAACGACGTCTACGACAAGATGACCGTTGTGGCAGACGGCGTCATCCCGCGCCAGCTCGTCACCACGAGCGCCCACTTCCACCGCCAGGTGCACGGCTTCGAGCCGGCCGGCGGTGTCCGTGTCCACATCTCCGGGATCGACGTCGTCCGTGACGCCGAGGGCACCTTCCGCGTGCTGGAGGACAACGTGCGCGTGCCCTCCGGCGTCAGCTATGTCCTCGAGAACCGCCGGGCCATGGCCAAGGGCCTGCCCGAAGCCTTCGGCCAGCAGCTCATCCGGCCGGTCGAAGAGTACCCGCGCCGGCTGCTGTCCGCCCTGCGCAAGACGGCGCCGTCCGGCGTCGACGACCCCACGGTGGTGGTCCTGACCCCCGGCGTCTTCAACAGCGCCTACTTCGAACACACCCTGCTCGCGGGCCTGATGGGCGTGGAACTCGTCGAGGGCCGGGACCTCATCTGCCGCGGCAACCGCGTCTACATGCGAACCACCGCGGGAGAGCAGCGCGTGGATGTCATCTACAAGCGGATCGACGACGAGTTCCTCGATCCGCTCCAGTTCCGCGCCGACTCCATGCTCGGCTGCCCGGGCCTGGTCAACGCCGCCCGCGCCGGCGGCGTCACCATCGCCAACGCGGTGGGCAACGGCGTGGCCGATGACAAGCTGGTCTACAGCTACGTCCCGGACCTGATCCGGTACTACCTGAGCGAAGAGCCCGTGATCGCCAACGTGGACACCTTCCGTCTGGAGGAGAAGGAAGCCCGGGAACACGTCCTGGACCGCCTGGACGAGCTCGTGGTCAAGCCCGTCGACGGCTCCGGCGGCAAGGGACTCGTGATCGGCCCGGACGCGTCCAAAGACGAGCTCGAGGCCCTGCGCAAGCGCATCATCGCCGATCCCCGCGGCTGGATCGCCCAGCCGGTCCTGCAGCTGTCCACCGTCCCCACGCTCAGCGGCGACAAGTTTGGCCCGCGGCACGTGGACCTGCGGCCTTTTGCCGTGAACGACGGCGACGACGTCTGGGTGCTGCCCGGCGGCCTGACCCGGGTGGCGCTGAAGGAGGGCTCGCTGATCGTCAACTCCAGCCAGGGCGGCGGCTCCAAGGACACCTGGGTGCTGGCGGATTCGCCGCAGGTCCCTGTCGAGACGCTGCCGCGGCAGTCCATCGCCACCCGTGAGCGTGTGTCGGTCTGGCCCGTGGAGAGCAACTGGCGCGACCGCCAGACAGAGCAGCAACAACAGCAGATTTCGGACGCGCAGGAGGTAGCCGCGAATGCTTAGCCGTATTGCCGAGTCACTGTTTTGGATCGGACGCTACGTGGAACGGGCCGACGGCACCGCCCGCATCCTGGATGTCCACTTGGAGCGCCTGAACCACCTGCCCATGGAGGAGCAGCGCAGCGTCGCGCAGGAACTCCTCGCCGTGATGGGGGCGCGACCGCAAAGCGAGGAATTCGGCCTCAACGAGCTGTTGAACGCCCTCGCCTACGACAAGCACAGCGCCACCTCCATCGCCGGCTCGCTCGGCGCGGCGCGGGAGAACGCCCGGCGCGCCCGGGAAACCGTGTCTTCCGGACTCTGGGAAAGCCTGAACACCACGTACTACGGGCTCAACCAGCACCGCAAGGACGTGGTGGGCACCTACCGCTTCTGCAACTGGGTACTGGAGCGCACGGCCATGGTCAGCGGCCTGGCGGACACCACGGTCAGCCACGACGAAAGCTGGCTGTTCCTGGTCCTGGGCCGTTCGCTGGAGCGCGCGGACATGACGGCGCGCATGCTCTCCACCCGTGATGTGCTCTCCGCTGGCATGTCCTGGGTGAACATGCTCCGCTGCGCCGGCGCCTACGAATCCTTCCTGCGCACCCGCAGGGCAGCCTTCGGCGACCAGCACGCCGCCGAGTTCCTGCTGCTGGACCGGCTGTTCCCGCGCTCCATCGTGTACGCGCTGCGCGACGCTGACGAATGCCTCGCCAAGCTCGACCCCTCCGCCCAGCGCGTCGGTTTCATCAACGACGCCCGCCGGATCGTGGGCCAGGCCCGGACCTTCCTGGAGTTCCACCGCACGGACGACCTCATGTTGGAGCTGCCGGAGCACATGGAGCGGGTGCAGAAGGCCGTGTCGCAGGCCTCGGACGCCATTTCCCGTAAGTACTTCAATCAGGCGGACGAACTGGCCTGGGTAGGAGAAGTTTCATGACCCGGCTGAGCATCAACCACAGGACCGCCTACAAGTACAACAAGCGCGTGACGCTCTCCTACAACGAGGCCCGCATGACGCCGCTGACCGACCCCCAGCAGGTGGTGCTGGAGTCTTCGCTGAAGGTGTCGCCGTCGCAGGCAGCCCTGAGCAGCTACCGCGATTACTGGGGCACCCGCGTCACGGCCTTCGACATGCAGATGCCGCATGAGCACCTGGAGGTCCTGTCCACCACCACCGTCGAGGTGCACCGTGTGGAAAAGATCCCGGCGGAGGCGGACATCGTCGGCTGGGACGTGCTGGCCGCCCCGGAGACCCTCAACTGGTACAGCGACTGGATTCCCCAGTCGCAGCTGACCGGACCGGGTACCGAGGTGCTCGCCATCATTCCGGGTGTCGTCGAGGGCCGGAACCCGCACGAGGCCGCGATGGCGGTCTTTGAATGGATGCGCGGTCAAATGACGTACATGAAGGGTTCCACGGGCGTCACCACCAACGCGGAAGAGGCGTGGAACCAGCGCCAGGGTGTGTGCCAGGACCTGGCCCACCTGGCCATCGGCGCGCTGCGCAGCTGCGGGATCCCGTCCCGCTATGTGTCCGGCTACCTTCACCCGCGTTCGACGGCGGAGCTCGGCGAGACGGTTGCCGGCCAGTCGCACGCGTGGCTCGAATGGTGGGACGGCGAATGGCGCAGCTGGGACCCGACGAACGACAAGCCGGCCGGCGATTTCCATGTCACCGTGGCACGCGGCCGGGACTACCGCGATGTGCCGCCGCTGAAGGGCATCCTGTCGGGCGGCGGCGGATCCGCGCTTAGCGTGAGCGTGGAGATCACCCGCCTCGCCTGAGCCCGGCTACTCGAGCCCGGAGCGGGTGGCGTCGTCCAGCGGCGTCCACCAAGTCAGGGGCGGCGCCACTTTGAAGCGCCGGCCGGTCACGGTGTCCGGCGTGATCCGGACGAAGTGCTCCTTCTTGCCGCCCTGCCAGGGGAAGAGCAGCAGGCCCACGGTATCGAGGATCTCCTGCTGGTTCTTCACCGCTGCGGCCTGGCCTTTGATCACGACGCTCCAGGCGATCCCGCTGTCCGGATCCACGCCGTCCGCTTCCACCGCCACGGGCGTGTCGCCCGTGGCCGCCTGCAGCTTGGTGCCGTCCGCCGTCCGGAAAACCAGCGTCCCGTGGTCCACCTTGTAGTTGATGGGGAAGATATCCGGGTGGTCGTCCACCCAGACCGCCAGCCTGCCCACCGTGACGCTGCGCAGCAGCCGCCAGCACTCGTGGTGGTCGAGGTTTTCAACGGCGTGGGGCTCCTGGTCTTTTGGCTGCTGGTTTTTTGGCTGCTCGGCGCCTGGACTTGAATCAGTGGTCATGGCGGCGAGCCTACGCCCGCCGGACGCCGGACGGCTAGGGCAAAACGTCCCACACCGGCCAACAATCTGCGACACCTAGAGTCGGTCTGCGCCCGCACACGGTATTCTGGCATCACGTCCGTCAGCGTGGATGTACGTCGGAGTGAATTGGGGCAATGAACATGCATGCAACGGGTAAGAGTCCGGGGCAAACCGCGCCAGAGGGAAGTCCTAGGGTCGAGGATCTCCTGAAGGGTTTTGCCCCCAGGGCGGAAGAACTGCTCCAGTCCCAGGCACGCATGGCCGGCCTGCTGGAAGCTGTCGTCGCGGTGGCGGAGGACCTGAGCCTGGATGCCGTGCTGGAACGGGTCGTCGAGTCCGCCTGCAGGCTGCTGCATGCCCGCTACGGCGCGCTGGGTGTGATCGGGGACGACCGTGCGCTGAGCCACTTCATTACCGTCGGTATCGACGGCGAGCTGGCTGGCAAGATCGGCCCGCTGCCCACCGGCCACGGCGTGCTGGGCCTGCTGATTTCCGATCCGCGGCCCCTGCGGCTGCACGACCTCCGCAGGCATCCGGAAGCCTACGGCTTCCCCGCCAACCACCCGCCCATGCAATCCTTCCTCGGTGTGCCCGTGCGGGTCCGGGACGTGGTCTTCGGAAACCTCTACCTGACTGAAAAGGAAGACGGCGGTGATTTCACCGCCGAGGACGAGGGCCTGGCCATCGCCCTGGCGGCCGCCGCCGGCGTCGCAATCGAAAACGCCCGGCTGTATGACGACGCGCGGCGCAGGGCACGCTGGCTGGAGGCCTGCATGGATGTCTCCGGGCTGATGCTCAGCAGCGACCGCGACTACACTTCGGGAGGCTTGGACCCCATCGCCAGCCGGGCCCTGCAGGAGTCCGAGTCCCAGCTGGCCCTGCTAGTTGCCCCGGCTGTGAATGGCCCCGGATACGTCGTTGTCGGTGTCGCCGGTGAACGCGGCGCCGTGTTTTCGGGCCGGTCCCTGATGCTGGATTCCCCGCTGCTCCTGGGCGTCCTGGACGGCGGCGAGCCGGTGTTGCTCGATGACGCTTCGGTCCTGTTCGGGGAGGTCGACGGCGGGGTCACCGGCCCGCTGCTGGCGGTGGCGCTGAGCACCCAGGGTGCCCATCATGGCCTCCTGCTGCTGTCCCGTGACAGCGATTCGGTGCACTATGCCCGCACGGACATCGAGATGGGGGCCGTCTTCGGTTCCCACGTGGCCCTCGCCCTGGAACTGGCTCGGGTCCACAGGCTGCGTGAGGAGTTGTTGGTCTATTCGGACCGGGACCGCATCGCCAGGGACCTGCATGACCTGGTCATCCAACGGCTGTTCGCGGCCGGTCTGAGCGTCCAGAGCCTGACCCGCTTCACGAAGGATGAGCTGGCGCTGGAGCGGATCCGGAACGTTACTGGCGAGCTCGACGAAGCGATCCGGAGCCTGCGCGACACCATCTACTCGCTGAAGAGCAGCAGCGGCGATACCGAGCTGCTCAGCGGACGGATCCGTCGGGTCACCAGGAGCTCGTCAAAGTCCATGCCCTTCGCGCCACGGCTGACCATCACGGGCCCCGTCGACGCCGTCACTGCGGACAAGGCGGATAACGTCGTGGCCGTGGTCTCCGAGGGCCTCAGCAACGCGATCCGCCATTCCGGCGGCGACTCAATCTCCGTCTCGGTCGCCGTCATCAAGGGGCGCGTGACGGTGGTCATCACGGACAACGGCTCCGGCTTCACCGACCCCGACAAACGCAACGGCCTGATCAACCTGGAGGACCGGGCGCGGATGCTCGACGGCGAGTGCACGATTACCAGCGCGCCCGACGCCGGCACCAGCCTGGAGTGGTCCGTACCCTTTTAGCGGTGGTGCCCACTAACGGCCGCTGTGCGGACGGCTCCCTTCGCTGGCGCCACTGCCGGCGGACACCGCGGGGCTGGCGATGAACACGGCGGCCTGGGTTCGGCGCTCGAAGCCGAGCTTGGCCAGCAACGAGGACACATAGTTCTTCACCGTTTTTTCCGCCAGGAACATTTCGGCGGCAATCTGGCGGTTGGTGAGTCCACCGCCCACCAACTCCAGCACCCTGCGTTCCTGTGGTGTCAGGGAGGACGTGCGCGGGTCCACCTCTTCAGCCTCCACGAGGCTGTCGACGACGCCCGCCGCGACGCCTTCGCCGAAGAGTGATTCGCCGGCGGCCGCGCGGCGCAGGGCACCGATCAGGTCCGTGCCGCCGATTTCCTTCAGCACGTAGCCGCGCGCGCCGGCCAGCACCGCACCGCGCAAGGCCTGTTCGTCGTCGAAGCTCGTGAGAATGATGCAGTTCAGTGACGGATCCACGGAGCGCACGTCCCGGCAGACCTCAATGCCCGTCCCGTCCGGCAGCCGGGCATCCAGCACGCAGACATCGGGATGCAGGGCCGGGATCCGGCGGGTCGCCTCCACCGCGGATCCGGAGCTTCCCACGACGAGAAAGCCTTCGCCTTCGAGGAGTTCCTGCAGCCCCCGCCTGACGAGCTCATGGTCATCAAGAATGAAGACCCGAATGACCGCCGGAACGCGATCAGGTTCCGAGAGACCTGCGTCTGCCCAGGCAATCATGTTTCTCCTGTCCGGCCGCTTGATGCTGCCTCGTGTGATGCCGTGCTCTCCAGCCTCTGCCATTCTTCTGCACGCCTCCGAGGGAGACAAGGGTCATTGGACCTATCGGCCGGCTTCCCGTGCCGGCCCTTATTCGAACGTCGAGCGGCGCGGGTCCGCAAGGCGCGTGGTCCACAGATCGGGCCTGTTGACCTTGAAGCGGCGTCCGGTCAGCGCCTTGGGTGCCACGCGCACGTAGTAGTTCTTTTCACCGGGCTGCCAGGGCTCGAGGAGGAGGGCATCCACAGCGTCCTTCTCTTCCTGGCTTTGGATCAGCTCGGCCTCGCCGCGGGCCACGACGCTCCATGCCGTCTCTTCGTGGGCGTCATAGCCGTCGATCTCGAAGGCGACCGGCTTGGAGGTGATGGCACCCCAGAGTTTCGTGCCGCCGGAGGTCCGGAAGACGATCGCCCGCCGCTCCAGCACGAAGTTGACCGGGAAGATCTCCGGGTGGCCGTCCACAATGAGCGCAATCCGCCCCACGGTTTGAGCGTCGAGCAACACCCAGCACTGGTCGATGGACAGTTTGTCATCGGGCTCGATGTATTCCGGCCGGGGCGTAGATGAGTTCATGTAGACCCACCTTACGTACCGGCCGGGACCCACATCAGGGCCATAAGGCCTGTAGCGCTGGCGCGCAACGCCCTGGTCGCTGATCGGGGACCGCGCCTACCAGGGGCTCGGCCTGTAGTCCTTCAGGAAGACGCCGTACTGGTCCTCGCCCGCCTCGCCCATCACGATGGGGTCGTAGACGCGGGCTGCGCCGTCAACGAGGTCCAGGGGCGCGTGGAAGCCCTCCTCCATGAGGCGGACCTTGGTGTAGTGCGGGCGCTCGTCCGTGATCCAGCCCGTATCGACGGCGGTCATCAGGATGCCGTCGGCGTCCAGCATTTCCTGGGCGCTGGTCCGGGTCATCATGTTCAGCGCGGCCTTGGCCATGTTGGTGTGCGGGTGTCCGGGGCCCTTGTAGGCGCGGGAGAACTGGCCTTCCATGGCGCTGACGTTCACGATGTACTTGCGCCGGGCGTTGGAGCGCTTCATGGCCCCGCGCAGCCGGCTGACCAGCAGGAACGGAGCGGTCACGTTGCAGAGCTGCACCTCGAGCATTTCGAGCGGAGCGACTTCGTCCACGACCTGCGTCCAGCTGTTGATCGTGGCGAGGTCCGGAACCAGTCCGCCGGCGTCGATGGCCGTTCCGGTGGCGATGCGCTCAAGCGACGCGGAACCGGTGGACAGCGCCAGCGAGGTGATGGTGTCCCCGGCAAGCACCGGATGCTCCAGGACGGTGCTGGCCAGGGCCAGCGGGTGCTTGTCATGGGCGTGGCCGAAGGTGACGAGTTCGGGACCGCCGTTGACGGCCTGGAGCGCTGCCGGCAGGGGCTCGTCCTCGGCGTCGACAAGGGGCTTGTACGCGTTGCCGGACCGCCGCACGGTCTGCGCGGCGTTGTTGATGATGATATCCAGCGGGCCGGCGGCATCCAGGGAATCCGTCAGGGCCATGACCTGGGACGGATCACGGAGGTCGATCCCGACGATCCGCAGCCGGTGCAGCCAGTCGCCGCTGTCCTCCATGGCCGCGAAGCGCCGCGCAGCATCCTTGGGGAAACGCGTGGTGATCGTGGTGTGGGCTCCGTCGCGGAGGAGCCGCAGCGCGATGTACATGCCGATCTTGGCCCGGCCGCCGGTCAGCAGCGCCCGGCGTCCGCTCAGGTCCGTGCGGGCGTCCCGCTTGCTGTGGCTGAAGGCCGCGCACTCGGGGCAGAGCTGGTGGTAGAAGGCGTCCACCTGGGTGAAGTGCTGCTTGCAGATGTAGCAGGGCCGCGACTTGATCAGGTGCCCGGCAATCGTGCCGGTGGCGGACGGGGCAAGCTTGTTGCCGCGCGTCTCGTCGTCGATCCGGTCAGGTGCCGCCGTCGCCGTCTGCGAGATGACGGCGCGGTCGGATTCCGCGATCAGATCCCGTTTGGTGACCCGGCGGTGCCGTTTGACGGCCTTGAACATCTTTCCCGTGGCGCGGCGCACGGAAACGTAGTCCGGATGCTCCTCGTCGTAGACATGGATGCTGTTCAAGACCTTGAGGCAGGCCTGAATATCCTCAGGGCTAATGTCAGGGGTCAGATCGCGGGAGCTCATTGCCCCAATTTTACAGCCTGCAGGGAGCCCGGCCCGCCGCCTGGGCCGGGCTCCGCTCTTCAGTAGGCCTTGGTCGAGTGCCTGGCGGGAGCTTCCACACCCACGGCAGCGGCCTGGGCTTCGCCTGCCTTTTCAGCCGAATAGCGGGCGTCCGGGAAGTTCTCGGTTGCGGTCTTCACTGCGTTGGGAACGAGGTGCAGGTTGGCGGCCGAGAGGGCACGCTCTGCGTCACCGGGCTCCGGCACTGCCTGGCCCTTGGACAGGACCGTGATGCCGGAGTCCGTGACCTTGAACCCGCGTGCCCGGTCCAGCTCGTGGTCCAGGCCGATGGCCGCCCCGGCGGGCACTCTGACGTTCTTGTCGATGATGGCGCGCTTGACGACGGCACCTTCGCCGATGTTGACCTTGTCCATCAGCACGGAGTCGACGACCCGGCTGGAGGTACCGACGTAGACGTCGTTGGACAGCACGGAGCCCTCGACGATGCCGCCGGAGATCACGACGCCGCTGGCAACGATCGAATCCAGCGCCGTTCCCACGGTGTTCCCCTGGCCGCGGACGAACTTCGCCGGCGGGGAGATGCTCTGCCGGGTGTAGATGGGCCATTCCGAGTTGTAGAGGTTGAACACCGGCATGGGGGAGATGAGGTCCATGTGCGCCTCGTAGAACGAGTCGATGGTGCCGACGTCACGCCAGTAGGTGCGGTCACGTTCGGTGGAACCCGGAATGTCATTGAGGGTGAAGTCGTAGACCCCGGCTTCGCCCTTGTTGACGAAGTAGGGAATGATGTCCCCGCCCATGTCGTGCTTGGTGTCGAGCCGCTCGGCGTCGACGTGCAGGGCTTCGACCAGCGCGTCGGCGTTGAAAACGTAGTTGCCCATGGACGCCAGGAACTGGGTGGGGTCGGCGGCAAGCCCGGGCGTGGAGGACGGCTTCTCAACGAACGCGGCGATCTTCTGCGGATTCTCCGGGTCCACCTCGATGACGCCGAACTGGTCCGCCATGTTCAGCGGCTGGCGCACGGCGGCGACGGTGGCCTTGGCCCCGCTGGCGACGTGCTGTTCAACCATCTGGGAGAAGTCCATGCGGTAGACGTGGTCGGCCCCGACCACCACCACGATGTCCGGGTTGGCGTCGTGGATGAGGTTCAGGGACTGGTAGATCGCATTGGCGCTGCCGAGGAACCAGCTCTTGCCCACGCGCTGCTGCGCCGGAACGGAGGCCACATAGTTTCGCAGCTGCGTGGACATGCGCCAGGTTTCGGAGATATGGCGGTCGAGGCTGTGCGACTTGTATTGCGTCAGCACCACGATCTGCAGGTAACGGGAATTGACCAGATTGGACAGGGCAAAGTCGATGAGCCGGTAGCTTCCGGCGAACGGCACGCCGGGCTTGGCCCGGTCCGCCGTCAATGGCATGAGCCGGTTTCCCTCGCCACCTGCGAGGACAATTGCCAAAACTTTCTTCAACGGCATGGTGATCGCTCCTGAACGCCTTCGTTACTCCCCAAACAGTCCGGCACGCCCGAACGTCTTCACACTAGATGAGTTCCACCGTACCGACTACCTTGGGTCTTGTGCGAATAGATATTGTGACTAAAGAATTCCCGCCCGAAATCTATGGCGGCGCCGGAGTCCATGTGGCCGAGCTCAGCAGGGTGCTGGCCCAGCGTGTGGACCTTCAGGTGCGTGCCTTCGGCGCGCCCCGTGAGCCCGGGTACCATGGAGCGACTGTCACGTCCTACTCCGTGCCCGAGGACCTGGGGTCTGCCAATGCCGCCATCCAGACCCTGGGGGTGGACCTGAGGATCGTTCCGGACATCGCCGGCGCGGACCTTGTGCATTCGCACACCTGGTACGCCAACATGGCCGGGCACATCGCATCCCTGCTGCACGGGATACCGCACGTGCTCAGCGCCCACAGCCTGGAGCCGCTGCGCCCGTGGAAGGCCGAGCAGCTCGGCGGCGGCTACGCGGTGTCCTCCTGGGTGGAAAAGACCGCCTACGAGTCCGCCGCTGCCATCATTGCCGTCTCCGAAGGCATGCGGCAGGACATCCTGCGCAGCTACCCGGAGGTGGACCCGGCCAAGGTCAAGGTGGTCCACAACGGCATTGACGTCAGCCTCTGGAACCGGGACGAGGGCGAGGACGTCATCCGCGGCCTCGGGATCGATCCGGAGCTGCCCAGTGTCGTCTTCGTCGGCCGCAACACCCGCCAGAAAGGTGTCCCGTACCTCCTGCGGGCCGCCGCCAAGCTGCCGGCGGACGTCCAACTGGTGCTCTGCCTGGGCGCCGCGGACACTCCCGAGCTGGCCGCCGAGACCGCGCGCCTGATCGAGGAGCTGCAGGGCAAGCGCAGCGGGGTGATCCTGGTGGAACGGATGCTTCCGCGCAATGAGCTCATCCAGGTCCTCAGCCATGCGACGGCGTTTGCTTGCCCGTCCATCTACGAACCGCTCGGTATCGTGAACCTCGAAGCGATGGCCTGCGGTGCCGCCGTGGTGGCCAGCGCCACCGGCGGGATCCCGGAGGTTATCCAGCACGGCGAGACCGGGCTGCTGGTGCAGCTGGAGCAGGTCACCGACGGGACCGGCACCCCGCTGGATCCGGAGAAGTTCGTCACAGAGTTCGCCGCCGCCCTGACTGAAGTGGTGTCCGATCCCGAACGGGCGCGCGACATGGGCCGGGCCGGCCGGCGCAGGGCCGAGGAGCACTTCTCCTGGGAATCCATCACGGAGACCACCCTCGAGGTGTACCGCTCAGTGCTTCCTGACGCAGTGTCATAGACGCAGCGTCCTGGCGGACGGCCGGCTGAGGCCGTCAACCAGCCGAGCAGACTAACTACCTGAACAGACGACGACGGCGCCGCCCCGGCCGAGGGGGCGGCGCCGTCGTCGTTGTCCTGCCGGAAGGGTCAGCTCCGCGGAGCCTTGGTGTGGAGCGCCTTCCGGGCCAGCAGGATCTTCTCGTCCACGGGTGCCTGGCCGCTGGCACGCTGCGTACGGAAATAGTCGCGGGCCTCGTCCTGACGGACCTTTTCCGCTCCGCTGGCGATCGCGGCGCGGAGGTGCTCCGGGCCGTAGCCGAAGGCGTCCACGAGATCGAGCGCGTGCGGGCGGATCTTGACCAGCAGCCGGTTGATGTACTCGCCCACGGTGCGCCCGCGCTGCATCGACAGCCGGCCGTTCATGAGATACCAGGACAGGTTCTTCTCGATCAGGGACAGCCCGAAGAGGTCACGCAGCCAGGTCAGGACCTTGCGGGTGCCCGGGTCGGAAACCTTCCCGAGGGCCTCGGTGAAGGCCTCCCACTGCAGCAGCTCGGCATGCGCCTGTGCGGCCTCAATGAGCTCGTTCTGGTGCTTGTTGAACAGGGCGGCGCCCTGCTGCTGCGGCAGCTTGTTGGCGCCCTTGAGCGCCGCACCAGCCTCCGCCACCATGGTCTGGACACGGTCGGTCAGCAGCGCCCGCTGGCTCGCTTCATCGCGGATGGCGATGGCGGCCTTCTGCACCAAGCCGGAATCGGCCACGAACTGGGCCACCTGGCGCAGCCCGGTGCGGTGGATGGCCGCACCGGTGGCCTGGGCTACCACGTAGCGGGCTAGCACCCCGACGTTGACGTTGCGGAATTCCTTGGCGTAGTCGGCCAGCAGCCGCTTGGCGACCAGCTGCAACAGCACCGTGTTGTCGCCTTCAAAGGTGACATAGACGTCCAGGTCGGCGCGCAGCGACGCGAAACGGTTCTCGATCAGGAAGCCGGCGCCGCCGCAGGCCTCCCGGCACTCCTGCAGCGTGTCCAGGGCATGCCAGGTGCTCAACGGCTTCAGGGCCGCGGCGAGGGTCTCAAGGTCCTGCCGGTCCTCGTCGGTCTCGTGCCTACCGGAGAAGACGTCGTCGAACTTCTGCAGCAGCTGCTCGTGCGCGAAGCTCGCGGCGTAGGTGGTGGCCAGCCGCGTGAAGAGCCGACGCTGGTGCCGCTGGTAGTCCAGCAGGACTTCCTCGTCAGTCTGGGAGGAGGCGTTGAACTGCCGGCGCTCGGTGGCGTACTGGATGGCGGTCTTCAAGGCCAGCTTGGAGGCGGCCACAGCGGCGCCGTCGAGGGACACGCGGCCCTGGACCAGGGTGCCCAGCATCGTGAAGAAGCGGCGGCCCGGGCTGGCGATGGGGGAGCTGTAGCCGCCGTCGGCGTCCACGTTGCCGTAACGGTTGAGCAGGTTGGTCCGCGGGATGCGGACGTGGTTGAAGTGGAGGCGTCCGTTGTCGATGCCGTTCAGGCCGCCCTTGACGCCGTCGTCCTCGCCGCCGATGCCCGGCAGGAATTCCTTGGTGGCGGGATCTCGCAGGTCCATGTAGAAGGCGTGGACGCCGTGATTGACACCGTTGGTCACCAACTGGGCGAAGACGACGGCGCCCAGCCCGTCGATCGCGGCGTTGCCGATGTAGTCCTTCCAGGCGGCCCGGAAGGGTGTGTGCACTACGAATTCCCCGGTGCCGGGATCGTAGGTGGCGGTCGTCGCGATGCTGGCCACGTCCGAGCCGTGCCCGGTCTCCGTCATGGCAAAGCAGCCCGGGATGGCCAGGTTCATGATGCCGGGCAGCCATTTCCTGTGGTGTTCCTCGGTGCCCAGGTGCATCACGGCCGAACCGAACAGTCCCCATTGGACGCCCGCCTTAATCTGCAGTGAGGGGTCGGCCGTGACCAGCTCCTCGAAGCCTGCCACGTTGCCGCCGTGGTCATCGGAGCCGCCGACGGACGACGGGAAGGCGCGGTGTACCGTGTCGTTCTCCACGAGGTACTGCAGCTGCGCGAAGGTGCGCTTGCGGTGTTCCGTGTGGGTGAGCCCCTCGGTCTTGTGCAGCTCCGGCCGGGCAGAGACCCCGCGGGCGTGCCGCCGGATGTCGGCCCATTTGCCGAGGAGCTGCTCGCCCAGGGCGGCGACGTCGACGGCGGGCGGCGCCGTGGCAGCGGCCGTTGGGGCTCCATGGGCCGACGCCGACAGGGCCGGGGTCCCGGTGTGGCCGGCTGCGTGGCCCGCAGTGCGGTCCGCTAGTTCAGTCATGTCGATTCCTTCGTTGGTTCTGACAATTGAGTTCTGAAGCGTGAGTTCTGAAGCGTGAGTTCTGAAGCGTGTGTTCTGAAGCGTGAGGTCACAGGGCCCAGGGGCCGGCGTCGGCCGGGGCCGGCGGGTCCTGGGCCGGGAGCTCGGGGGCGATCCCGAAGCAGAGCCAGTCGGTGATCTGCCGTGCCATCGCCTCCTGGTCCGGTTTGGCGGCCGAGGCCGGGCTGGCGAGCCACTGTTCGCCGGCGTTGCGGACCAGCCCGATCGCGGCGTGGGGCCAGTAGCCGATCACGGCTTCCTTGTCCGGCCCACCGCCCAGGTGGCTGCGCATGGGGCGGGCGATCATGTCGCCGATGGCCGCGAAGAAGTGCCCCAGGGCTCCTGCCGTGGCGATGGACGCGCTGGTACCGTCCGGCTCGCCGGGGGCGTAGCGGGTGACGAAGGTGTAGACGTTGGGGCTGGTCTCGGCCATCTGGAGGTACGCGGAAACCATGGCGAACAGGCCCTCGCGGGGCGTCTGGGCGGACTGGGCTGCCTCCTGGATGCGCCGCTGCATCTGGTTGAGGACCACCTCGCCCACCGCCTGCTGGAGTCCGGTCTTGTCGCCGAAGTAGCGGTAGAACACCGATTTGGAGGTTCCTGCGGCGGCGGCAATCTCCTCCATGGAGGCGTCGCTGCCGAGGGCGTGGACCGCCTTGCGGGCGGACTTAATGAGTTCCCGGCGCCGTTCCTCGCGGTGGGACTCCCAGCGGGAGGCGCGGCCGTCGACGGCCGCGGGTCCGCCGGATTCCAGGCCGCCGGACGCGCCGGGGCCGGACAGGTCAGCGTGGAGGATTTCAGCGTGGGGGATGTTCACGATACCCAGCGTATCAGGTACGCTGGGTATCGGTAACCCGCTTTGATCGAAGGAGACAGCCCATGTCCGTCAACGGACAGTCCGCACCCGGACCTCAGGAATCGACCCCGTCCGCAGGATCGGCTGCGGCATCAGCGGCGCTGCCGCCGCTCCGCAACGCCGTGGTTGTGGGCGGCAACCGCATCCCGTTTGCCCGGACCGGGGGCGCGTACACCAAGTCCTCGAACCAGGACATGCTCACTGCGGCGCTGGACGGGCTGATCGCGCGCTTCGGCCTGCAGGACGAGCGCATCGGTGAAGTCGCCGCCGGCGCCGTGCTCAAGCACTCCCGTGACTTCAATCTCACCCGCGAAGCCGTGCTCGGCTCGGCGCTCTCCGCCGAGACCCCGGCCTACGACCTGCAGCAGGCCTGTGCCACCGGCCTGGAAACGGTCCTCGGACTGGCCAACAAGATCAAGCTCGGTCAGATCGACTCGGCCATCGCCGGCGGCGTCGACTCGGCCTCTGACGCACCCATCGCTGTCAGCGAGGGCCTGCGCGAGGTGCTGCTGGATCTCAACCGCGCCAAGACGCTGCCCCGGAAACTGCAGGTCCTCGGCCGCCTCCGTCCCAAGGACCTCGCCCCCGACGCCCCGAACACCGGGGAACCGCGCACCGGGCTGTCCATGGGCGAACACCAGGCGCTGACCACGGCACAGTGGAAGATCACCCGCGAGGCGCAGGACGAACTGGCCTTCAAGAGCCACCGGAACCTTGCCGCGGCCTACGACGCCGGTTTCTTCGACGACCTGCTCACCCCATACCGGGGACTCGGCAAGGACTCCAACCTGCGGGCCGACACAAGCCTGGAGAAGCTGGCCACGCTCAAGCCGGTCTTCGGCAAGAACCTGGGCGCCGAAGCGACCATGACCGCCGGCAACTCGACGCCGCTGACGGACGGCGCGTCCACCGTGCTGCTCGCCTCGGAGGAATGGGCCGATGCCCATGACCTGCCCAAGCTCGCCACCGTGGTAGACGGCGAGGCGGCGGCCGTTGACTTCGTCCATGGCAAGGACGGCCTGCTCATGGCGCCGGCCTTCGCCGTGCCGCGGCTCCTGGCCCGCAACGGTCTCACCCTCGAGGACATCGACCTTTTCGAGATTCACGAAGCCTTTGCCGGCACCGTGCTGAGTACCCTGGCCGCGTGGGAGGACGAGGAATTCGGCCGCACCCGGCTGGGCCTGGACGGCGCCTTCGGCAGCATCGACCGGTCCAAGCTCAACGTCAACGGATCCTCGCTGGCCGCCGGACACCCGTTCGCCGCCACCGGCGGACGGATCGTGGCGTCCCTGGCCAAGATGCTGCACGCCCGGGGCCAGGCTGACGGCCGCCCCGCACGCGGGCTGATCTCGATCTGCGCCGCGGGCGGCCAGGGCGTCGTCGCTATTCTTGAAGCTCACTAGGGGGACCGGATGACAGACAAATACACCCAGCTCGTAAGCCGCGGGCTCGGCAAGGACATCGCCAGGAAGCTCGGGCTGCCGCAACCGGTGGTCCTCCGGCGCCACCAGCCGGGCCGGCCGCTCGTGGAAGGACCGGTGCTGGTCCAGGGATCCACCAGCGGCGCCGACGACCTGGCCTCGAGCCTCCTGGCCTGGAACCTGGACGTCCGCCGCAACGCGGTCCCCAAGGAAAAGCTCGGCGCCATCATCGTGGTGCTCGACGAGCTGGCGGCGCCCAGGGACCTGGAAAAGCCGGTCCTGACGGCCGCAGCCTCGCTGCGGGACCTGGCGCCCAATGCCCGCGTCATCACCGTGTCCCGGACCGCCGCCGATGCATCCGGGCCCGCGGCTGCCGCGGCCCGGCAGGGCGTGGACGGGCTGCTGCGGTCGCTGGCCAAGGAACTCCGCGCCGGTGCCACCGCAAACGGCATCCTGCTCGCGGGCGGTGCCGGCACCACCAGCCCCAGCACCCTGGGCGCGCTGCGGTTCTTCCTGTCCGGCCGGTCAGCGTTTGTCGACGGGCAGTTCCTGACCGTCAGCTCAGGCGCCGGGCAGCTGCCGGACGACGCCGAGAAGCCGCTGGCCGGCAGGGTCGCCGTCGTGACCGGTGCCGCCCGCGGAATCGGCGCCGCGATTGCCCGCACGCTGTACCGCGACGGGGCGACGCTGATCGTCGTCGACGTCCCGGCCGCCGGTGACCAGCTCGCCAAGGTGGCCAACGAGGTTCACGGTACGGCGCTGCAGCTGGACATCAGCCGTGACGACGCCGGGCCGCGGATCATTGACCACGCCGCGGAACGCCACGGCCGCCTCGACATCGTGATCCACAATGCCGGCATCACCCGTGACAAGCTCCTGGCCAACATGGATCACGGCCGCTGGAACTCCGTGATCGCCGTGAACATCGCCGCGCAGCTGCGGATCAATGAGGCACTGCTGGCATCGGAGCACTTCCGGAGGTCGCCGCGGATCGTGTCCGTGGCCTCGACCAGCGGTATCGCCGGCAACCGCGGCCAGACCAACTATGCAGCCTCCAAGGGCGGCGTCATTGGCATGGTGCGGGCCACGGCACCGCTGATCGCCGCGCACGGCGGCTCCGTCAACGCCGTGGCCCCTGGCTTCATCGAAACGGAGATGACCGCGCGGATCCCCTTCGCCACCCGCGAAGTGGCCCGCAGGCTCAACTCGCTGCAGCAGGGCGGCCAGCCGGGCGACGTCGCCGAGGCGATCGCCTTTCTGGCCAGCGACGCTGCCGGCGGGATCTCCGGCGAGGTGCTGCGCGTCTGCGGGCAGAACCTGGTCGGCGCATGACCGGTTCTCAGCCCGTCATCCTGGGCGAGATGCCGTCCCTGTCGAAGCTGTACGTCAATGCGGCCGCCACGGCCGCCAGGCGGCGGGTGCTCGGCACCCACGGGGGCACCGAACTGCCGGACGCCAGCCACGAGGTCCGGGGCGTCAAGGCGGACGTCGCCAACCTCACTGCTTACCAGCACTTGATCGGCGAGACCGCGAGCGACGTGCTCCCGGCCGGGTTCATCCACGCCCTGGCGTTTCCGCTGTCCATGAGCGTGATGAACCGGGATGACTTTCCGCTGTCCCTGCTGGGGACGATCCACCTGACGAACACGGTGGTGCAGTCCGCGCCGGTCCGGTTCACCGAGGCCCTGGACATCCGGGCCGGGGTGGAAATCCTGCGCGGGCACCGGGCCGGCACCCAGTTCGACGTCGTGGCCGAGGTCCGAGCCGCGGGAGAGGAAGCCATCCGTTGGCGCGGCGTTTCGACCTACCTGGCCAAGGGTGTCTTCCTGCCCGGGATCGACAAGCCGTCGGCGCCCTCGACGCCGGCGACCTTCTCGGCGCCGGATCCCACCGCGCTCTGGCAGCTGGGCGTCGATACCGGGCGCGCCTATGCCGCTGTGTCCGGCGACTTCAACCCGATCCACCTGAGCGTACTGACGGCCAAGGCACTGGGCATGCGCCGGTCCATCGCCCATGGCATGTACCTGGCATCCCGGGCGCTGGCGGACGTGGGCGCCGCCAAGGGGGACGCCTTCAGCTGGGACGTGGCCTTCGAGGCGCCGGTGTTCCTGCCCGCCCGCGTGGCCCTGGAGATCAGCACGGCGCAGGACGGCGCCGGCACATGGCAGCGCTCCGACTACGTCGGGTGGAACCCGCGTTCGGGGCGCAAGCACTTCAGCGGGTCGGTCGCGGCGCTCTGACAGCTGACTCTGCAGTCTACGACGGCGGCGGCCGCCTCCAATGGGTGACCGCCGCCGTCCTCGGTCACCCGGCGGCTAAGCCCCGGCGGACTTCACCACGCGCAGCATGCGGTGCAGGCTCAGCAGAATCGATTCGACGGCGCTGGGCGCGTCCGTTGCCGCCTCCTCGGCGGCCATGCGGGCCGTGAGCACGTTCACGGCGGCGTCGGCCGTTTCGATCAGTTCCGCCTGCCGTTCAGCACTGTTCTCTTCGACGGAACGCAGCACGTCGCCCACCGCCGACATGGCGTCGGCCAGCAGAACCGTGTACTGCTCCGGCACCACGAACGGCGTGTCCTTGGCCCAGATGACGTCCGAGAGGACCTGGGTCACGTCCTGGATGTGGAAGGTCAGCCGCTCCAGGTCCCGGAGGTTCCGGTAGTCCTGGTCCACGTCGCGCGGATGGCGGCGCCGCCGCGGGTTGGCCTGCCGGCTGGCGTCGGCTTTCTGCACGGCAAGCCGGACAGTGCGGGCCGAGACCGCGAGCTTCTCGGAACGGCCCGACCAGGCTTCGTGCTCCGGCGGCCAGCTCTCCTTGAGCGCCTTCCCCATGTCCCGCAGCTGCTCGGCGAGCGCGAGCCGCAGTTCGGCGATGCTGAGCGCCGCAGCGCGGAAGTGCAGCGGCGGGAAGACCAGCAGGTTCACCAGGATGCCGACGCTCACCCCGACACCCATCTGGACCAGGTAGCCGAAGGAAAACCTGTCCGGATTGTGGCCGCCCACCAGCAGGACCAGCAGCGCCGCCGTCGGAATCCAGTCCCTGCCCGAGCCGAGCCGCGGGAGTCCGGCGAGGACCACTCCGAGGCCCATCATGATGGCAACCGAAAGCGGCGACGGGTTCCCGAGGCTGAAGAGCGTGAAAGCCAGGCCGATGCCCAGCCCCAGACCCACGAGGGTCTGCAGGCCCTGGCGCATGGACCCCGCCACGTTCTCATACATGGCGACCAGAGCGCCGAGCGGCGCGTAGTACGGGTAATCGGCGGCGGAGCCCGGCATGAACGGGGCGATGAAGAAGGCGATCCCGGCCGCGAGTCCGGCCTTGGCGGCCAGCTGCAGGCGCGGCCACAGGAGCACCGACGAGACGCCGCCGGCCACAATCCGCCATAGTTTCCGGGCCGGGGACGGCTGCTTGGCGCTTGTTTCTTCCGTGATGCTCATCCCGGCCCACCCTAGGCTGACGCTGTTGCCGCTACAAGTGGAGGAACTCGCGGCCCGCGGAGCGCGCCGCCTTCCGCACAGCCAAGGAGAGAAGCTGCGCCCGGCCGTTGGTGCGGCCCTCTTCACTGCGCCGGGGCACGTACCCGAACCCAAGTCCATAGGATGGATCCGCGAACCCGAGCGCCGCGCTGGCGCCCTCGTGGCCGAACGCCCGGTGGCTGCCGAAGTTGCGGCCCGGCTGCGGTTTCATGAAGACCACGGCGAAGACGTTCTCCAGCCCGGAGGCCCGGTCCAGGCCCCAGACCTGTTCTTTGGCCATGACATCCACGGTGGCGGGCGCCAGGAACGGCGGAGCGCCGTCGACGCCCGTGGTGGCGGCAGCGTAAAGCCTGGCGAGGCCGTCGGCGGACCCCGCACCGCCGGCGCTGCTCATCCCGCCCGCGCGGATGATGCGGTGGTTGGGGAGCTCCATGATGGTGCTGACGGCGGAGTTGCTGTTCAGCCCGTCCAGGCTGAGCGGATCCAGCCACGGTCGGCGGGGTCCTCCGCGTAGAGGACGTCCCGGTAGCGCGGTTCCTGGTCCTCGGGCAGTCCAAGGAAGAAGTCGACACCGAAGGGCCGGCGGATGCGCGCGTCGAAGAGCTCCTGCAGGCTGGTGCCGGCCGTGCGGCGGCAGAGTTCCTCCATCAGGATCCCGATGGTCAGCGCGTGGTAGCCGAAGGCTGTGCCCGGACGCCAGAGCGGCGCAGCGGCGGCAAGCCGGGCGGCCGCTTCCGGGGCGGTGAACTCATCCAGGGCAAAGCCGCCCGCGACGCCGGGCAGGCCGGCCTGATGTGAGAGGGCCTGCCTGACCGTGAGCCTCCCCTTGCCGTGGGCGGCGAACTCCGGCCAATAGGAGGATACGGTCCGGTCAAGGTCCAGCAGTCCGTCCTGGACCAGCAAAGCAATGACGAAGGCGGCCGCGCCCTTGGAACAGGAGTACGTGCCGGTGATGTCGCCGGGACCCAGCCCGGGACCGCCGCTGAGCTTCAGTACCCTCACGCCGTCGCGGTAGACCGCCAGCTGTGCACTGTAGCCCGGGTCCCCGGCCAGGAAGGAGTCGAACAGTTCGCGGACGGCGGCGAATTCCGGCGCGGCAAACCCCGCTGAATGTGCTGCGGGCGGAAGGGACTTTTCACGGGGCGCTTCAGAAAACGGAAAAAATACCACGCTAAGCCTTGGAAGGTGATCGTAGGGGCCTGAGTTTGCCCGTGCCGATCCTGTGCGGCCTGCAGGACAATGAGGTGAGACACCGGATTTCAGCCCGCCTCGGCGGTGGCCAGCGGCGGTTTTCCGTTTAGCTCGCGGCGGGCAGTGCGTCCGGGATGCGGGGCTTGGTGTTGCCGGCGAAGGTGAACCTGGCGTCGTCGCCTTCGCCGTCCACATCCACCACAACGATGTCGCCGGCGTGCAGCTCGCCGAAGAGGATCTTCTCGGAGAGCTGGTCCTCGATCTCGCGCTGGATGGTGCGGCGCAGCGGCCGGGCACCCATCGCGGGATCGTAGCCGCGGGTTGCCAGCAGCACCTTGGCCGCCGGCGTGAGCTCGATGCCCATGTCCTTGTCCGCAAGGCGCTGCTCCAGCCGGCCCACGAACATGTCCACGATCTCGATGATCTCGTCCTGGGTCAGCTGGGGGAAGACGATGACGTCGTCAACCCGGTTCAGGAACTCGGGGCGGAAGTGGGCCTTGAGCTCCTCCGTGACGCGGGCGCGCATCCGGTTGTAGCCGGTCCGCGTATCCGTGCCGGACTGGAAGCCGGTGGCAACGCTCTTGGAGATGTCGCGGGTGCCGAGATTGGTGGTCATGATGATCACCGTGTTCTTGAAGTCCACCACCCGGCCATGGCTGTCGGTCAGGCGGCCGTCCTCCAGGATCTGCAGCAGCGAGTTGAAGAGGTCCGCGTGGGCCTTCTCGACTTCGTCGAAGAGAATCACGGAGAACGGACGACGGCGGACCTTCTCGGTCAGCTGTCCGCCCTCGTCGTAGCCCACGTACCCGGGAGGGGCACCGAACAGACGCGACACGGTGTGCTGCTCCGAGTACTCGGACATGTCCAGGGTGATCAGGGCGTCCTCCTCGCCGAACAGGAACTCCGCCAAGGCCTTGGCCAGCTCGGTCTTGCCGACGCCCGTGGGGCCGGCGAAGATGAACGAACCGCCCGGACGCTTCGGGTCCTTCAGGCCTGCACGGGTGCGGCGGATGGCCCGCGAGACCGACTTTATCGCCTCCTCCTGGCCCACAACACGCTGGTGCAGCTCATCTTCCATCCTCAGCAGACGGCTGGATTCTTCCTCGGTGAGCTTGAAGACCGGGATACCGGTGGAGTTCGCCAGCACCTCGGCGATCAGATCCTCATCAACTTCGGAGATGTCGTCCATGCCGCCCGCCTTCCATCGGCGCTCCCTCTCTTTGCGCACGGTGATCAGCTTCTGCTCCTCGTCGCGCAACGCCGCGGCCCCCTCGTAGTCCTCCGCATCCAACGCGGACTCCTTCGCCGTCTTCATCGCGGCGATGCGCTCGTCCATGACCTTGAGCTCCGGCGGGGCCGTCATCCGGCGGATGCGCAGCCGTGCACCGGCCTCATCGATCAGGTCGATCGCCTTGTCCGGCAGGAAACGGTCCGAGATGTAACGATCCGAGAGTTGCGCCGCCGAGGCGAGGGCGCCGTCCGTGATGGTGACCCGGTGGTGCGCCTCATACCGGTCACGCAGGCCCTTGAGGATCTCGATGGTGTCAGCCACGGAGGGTTCCTTGACCTGGATCGGCTGGAAGCGGCGCTCCAGGGCGGCATCCTTCTCGATGTGCTTGCGGTACTCATCCAGCGTGGTCGCACCGATGGTCTGGAGCTCGCCCCGGGCCAGCAACGGCTTCAGGATCGAGGCCGCATCGATGGCACCCTCGGCCGCGCCGGCACCTACCAGGGTGTGGATCTCATCAATAAACAAAAGAATGTCGCCGCGGGTGCGGATCTCCTTCAGGACCTTCTTCAGCCGCTCTTCGAAGTCCCCACGGTACCGGGAACCCGCGATCACGGACCCGAGGTCCAGGGTGTACAGCTGCTTGTCCTTCAGCGTCTCGGGCACGTCGCCGCGGACAATCGCCTGGGCCAGGCCCTCGACGACGGCGGTCTTGCCGACGCCCGGCTCGCCGATCAGCACCGGGTTGTTCTTGGTACGGCGGGAAAGGACCTGCATGACGCGTTCCATTTCATGCTCGCGCCCGATCACGGGGTCAAGCTTGTTCTCGCGTGCAGCCTGGGTCAGGTTGCGGCCGAACTGGTCCAGGACGACGGAACCGGCGGGGGTGCCCTCGGCCTGGCCTGGGCCGACGCCTGCGCCCGTGGTTTCCTTGCCCTGGTAGCCGGACAGCAGTTGGATGACCTGTTGGCGGACGCGGTTCAGGTCAGCGCCGAGCTTGACCAGCACCTGGGCGGCAACGCCTTCACCCTCGCGGATGAGGCCGAGCAGGATGTGCTCGGTGCCGATGTAGTTGTGTCCCAGCTGCAGGGCCTCGCGCAGCGAGAGCTCCAGTACCTTCTTGGCGCGCGGCGTGAAGGGGATGTGGCCGGACGGGGCCTGCTGGCCCTGGCCGATGATCTCCTGCACCTGCTCGCGGACACCGTCGAGCGAAATACCCAAGGACTCAAGGGCTTTGGCGGCAACACCTTCACCCTCATGGATCAGACCCAAGAGGATGTGTTCGGTACCAATGTAATTGTGGTTCAGCATGCGTGCCTCTTCTTGGGCAAGCACAACTACGCGACGGGCACGGTCCGTAAATCGCTCAAACATTTTCGCCACACTCCTGGCTGCCGCCTACCTTGATGCTACGTCGCCTCAGGCCCACTTGGGGTATTCGCGCCAGATCCAGGCCCTTTGCGCAGAGCTCCTGACGGTGACCACGGCCAAACAGGGCCCGAAACCTCAGCCGGCTATCCGGGCAAAACCAAATGATTCCACGAAACAGCCCAGGCGGGCATCTTGACGGTGATGATTCTCGGGCGCTCCATGGCTGTCGCCAAGGGACCCGATGGCAGCTCCCGCGCCGGGGTGGACGGACGACTGCTGCATCATCGCCCGCAAAATGGGCAATTTCGAACTCGAAATAGCCCTCATGGAACGCTGGGCGTCGAACGTGCCGCCCGAGTTCAGGGAGCAGGCCTTGGAGCGATCCGGATTCGCCAAACGGCTGGCCAAGGCCCGGATGCTGCTGGAAAAGGTCACCGTCCAGGGTGGGGTCGTCCGGGAAGTCCGTCCTCCCACCTGAGGATCCGAATTCCGTCTCCGCCGGTACCGCGGGGATGCGCGTCGTAGCCGTTCTGAATGAGTTCGTGAAGAAACCTCCCGCGATACTCCTTTCAAAGAATTTCCGGGCCTGAACGGAGATCCTCCATTCGGTGGCATGTCATCGCTGGTCATTGCATTTAGTTGGAAAAGGTGAGTAAAACGTGAGTGACCGTGGCCTGCTGTCAATCTGTCCTGCCTATTTGGGCGGGGGACAGGTTCTTGACGGTCGTCGGCTGCTGCGACGATGTCGCGTCGGAAAGCACGTGCGCATAAGGCGGATCGCCGGCCTAACGGCGTCGGCGAGCCAGCCAGATGACGAGCGCCAGCACAGCGACGACGCCGAGCGCGACGGGACCGAAACGGCGCACCAGTATCGGCCACATGGTCGAGCCAAGGTCCAATTCGGCCGCCGGCACGGACTGGGGTTTGAACGGAGACTCTCCCGCCGAAGGCCGGGTTACCGGTGACGCGGCTGCGGCCCGCGGGCCCGCGGAGGCGGGCCCGGCCGTTTCCACGGTGTCCTGTGCTGTCGCCGAAGGTCCCGTGGTCGTCCCGGCTGCCGGTTCCGCGGTCTGCCCGGCCTCCCCGCCGGCCGCTTTCCCGACCACGCACTGGATAAATTGGGCCAGCAATTTGTCCGAGATGTCCTGGATGACACCCCTGCCGAATTGGGCCGGTTTGCCGGTGACGTTCATGTCGGTGGTCACGTCCACGGCGGTGCCGTCGCCGTCCCGCGTCAGCACCGCTGTCACCGTGGCACCTGCCGTGCCATTGCCGCGCTTGTCCTTCCCGGTCGCGGCAATGACCACGGTGTGCGAATCCTCGTTGCGTTCAAGGAATTCACCGGTGCCGGCATACACCATGGCGATTGGTCCGAGCTTGACCTTGACCGTTCCGGTGAACCGGTCCCCGCTCACGGATGTGAGAGCCGCTCCCGGGAAACAGGGCGCGATATCTTCCAATTGGTTGAAGGAATGCCAGGTGTCCTCCAGCGAACCGGGAACCACGAAGTGATGTTTGAGTTCCACGTCTTCCTCTCGCCGTGTTCCGCTAGAGCCCCGCGGCCGTGGCGACCGCCCGCCTGGTCAGAACCTCCGCCAGATGGCGCCGGTAGGCTGCGTCGCCATTGAGATCGCTGGCCGGATCGGTCCCCTCGGCGGCGTGCGAGCTGGCGGCCGCGATCGCGTCCCGGGTCAGCGGAACCCCCGCCAGCGCCTGCTCGACCGCCGTGGCCCGCACAGGTGTGCTGGCCATATTGGTCAACCCGATCCTGGCCTCGGCGATGGTGCCGCCCTCCACCCGGACCATCGCGGCGACCGCGACGATGGACCACTGCTGGGCCACCCGGGTGAACTTCTCGTAGTGCGCGCCCCAGCCGGTGTACTTCGGCACCCGCACGTGGGTCAGAATCTCGTCCTCGGCGATTGCGGTGGTGAAGTAGCCCTGGAAGAAGTCCGCGGCGGCCACCCGGCGTTCCCCGCCCGGGCCGGCCAGGATGAACGTCGCCTCTGCGGCCAACACCGGCGCGGGCAGGTCGCCCGCCGGGTCGGCGTGCACCAGGGCGCCGCCGAACGTGCCGCGGTGGCGGACCTGCGGATCCGCCACCGTTGCCGCGGCCTTTGCCAGCAAAGGCACATATGTAGTCACCAGCGGGTCGGTGGCGACCTGGTGGTGCGGTGTCATGGCGCCGATCAGCAGGGCATCCCCGTCCTCGCGCACCCCGGCCAGCCCTCCAATCCGGCCCAGATCGATCACCATCTGCGGGTCGGCCAGACGCAGCTTCATCACCGGGATCAGGCTTTGCCCGCCGGCCAGCAGCTTCCCCGCGTCGCCGGCCAAGGCCAGCAGGCTCAGCGCCTCCGCGACGGTATTGGGCGCGGCGTAGTCGAATGCGCTCGGAATCATCGGACACCTCCGGTCATCTTGGCTTCTTCAAGTGCGGCCCACACACGGGACGGCGAACAGGGCATCCTGATGTCCTTCACGCCCAGATGCCGCACCGCGTCCAGCACACCGTTGACAATGGCGGGCGTCGAGGCGATGGTACCCGCCTCCCCGACCCCCTTGGCCCCCAGCTGGTTGGTGGTCGAGGGCGTCTCGGTGCGCGCCGTGGTGTAGTGCGGCAGGTCGGGTGCGCCGGGAACCAGATAGTCCACAAACGAGCCCGTGACCAGGGTGCCGGCGTCGTCGTACACAGCCTCTTCATAGAGTGCCTGCGCGATTCCCTGTGCCAGACCGCCGTGCACCTGGCCCTCCACAATCAGCGGATTGACCACAACCCCGACGTCGTCCACGCAGACGTACTTGCGGATCGAGACCCGCCCGGTCTCGGTGTCCACCTCGATGGCCGCCAGATGGGTGCCGTGCGGGAAGGAGAAATTCTGCGGGTCGAAGGTCGCGTCGGAATCCAGGTTCGGCTCAAACCCGTCCGGCAGGTTGTGTGCCGAAAAAGTCGCCAGCGCGATGTCACCCAGCGCCGTCGACTGATCGGTGCCTTTCACGCTGAACCTGCCATCGGCGAACTCGATGTCGTCTTCGCTGGCCTCCATGAGGTGAGCGGCCACGACCTTGGCCTTCTCGATCACCTTGTCCGCCGCGGCCAGCACAGCCATGCCGCCGACTGTCAGCGACCTGGATCCGTAGGTATCCAGCCCCCGTTGGGAGATCTGCGTGTCGCCGTGCAGCACTTCGACGTTCTCGAACGGCACGCCGAGCTTATCCGCCACGAGCTGGCTCCACGCGGTTTCGTGGCCCTGGCCGTGGGAGGAGGACCCGGTGACCACCTCGATGTTGCCGGTGGGGAGCACGCGCACCTGGGCGTGCTCCCAGCCGCCGGCGCCGTAATTGAGCGCACCGAGCACCCGGGACGGGGCCAGTCCGCACATTTCGGTGAAGGTGGAGATGCCGATGCCAAGCTGGACTGTGTCCTTCGTTTCGCGGCGCCGGGCCTGCTCAGCCCGGAGCGCATCGTAGCCGAAGAGCTCCAGCGCCTTCGCAGTGGCCGCCTCGTAGTTGCCGCTGTCGTATTCGAGCCCGGCAACGGTGGTGAACGGGAATTCCTCGTGTTTGATCCAGTTCTTTTCCCGGACCTGAAGCGGGTCCAGACCCAGTTCGGCGGCGAGTTCGTCCATCATCCGCTCGATCGCAAAGGTGGCTTCCGGACGTCCGGCACCGCGATATGCGTCGGTCCACGCCTTGTTGGTGAACAGATTCGTGCATTCGAACCGGTAGGCCGGGAACTTGTAGATCGAGTTGTACATGAAGGCGCCCAGGATCGGGATACCGGAGGTGACCAGGCCCAGATAGGCTCCCATGTCCGCCAGCAGGTTAACGTCCAGTCCTGTGACGATCCCCTCCTTGGTGGCCGAGAGCTTCAGCCGCTGTACCTGGGCCCGGCCGTGGTGGGCCGCCATCAGGGATTCGCTGCGGGTCTCGGTGTATTTGCACGGCTTGCCGGTGTGCCGGGCCGCCAGTACGGTAATGGCCTCTTCGGGGGTCACCTGCAATTTTCCGCCGAAGCCGCCGCCGACGTCGGGGGCAATCACGCGCACCTTGCTTTCCGGGATGGCCAGGGTCAGCGCCAGCATCAATCGCAGAATGTGCGGTATCTGGGTGGCGGACCACACAATGATCTGCTCACCGGTGGGGTCCACTACGGTCGAGCGGGGCTCCATGAACGACGGGATGAGCCGCTGCTGGTAGAACGTACGCTCAATGAGGACCTCGGCGCCCTCCAGTGCCTCACGGATCGGTTTGCCGGTGCCGGCCTCGCCCGAGTCAAAGACCCAGGTGGCCGATTTGTTGGTGCCCAGGCCCGGGTGGGCCAGCACCTGGTCCTTCGCCGCTTCCTCCAGATCCAGGACGACGGGCAGCTCCTCGTAGTTGACGTCGACCAGCTCGACGGCGTCGCGTGCGGCGGCGGCGCTGCGGGCGATGATGCAGGCAACCACCTCGCCGGCGAAAGCAACCTCATCCACGGCGATCGCCGGGTGCGCGGGGGCCTTTTGGTCGGGCGTAATCGGCCAGGCGTTGGGCAGGCTGCCCTGCTCGGCGGCCACGTCGGCTCCGGTGAGCACCGCAACGACGCCGGGGGAAGACTTCGCGGCGGCGACGTCGACCGAGGTGATCTTCGCGTGGGCGAATGGACTGCGCACCATCGCCAGATGCAGCATGCCGGGCAGCGTGATGTTGTCGGTGTACCTGGAGCGACCGGTGATCAGATGGGCATCTTCCTTGCGGAGGCGGGCCCTGCCGACTTCGGCGGTGGTCATGCCACACCCGCCGTTTCCGTTTCGTCGCTGTCCGAGTACACGGTGCCCTCCGCGACGGCCCGGACCGCGGCAACAATGTTCTGGTACCCGGTGCACCGGCACAGGTTCCCCTCCAGACCGTCCCGGATTTCCTGTTCGGACGGGTGAGGGTTTTCTTCCAGCAGGGACGCCGACTGCATGATCATGCCCGGCGTGCAGAAGCCGCATTGCAGCGCATGGCATTGGTGGAAGGCCTGCTGCAGCGGGGCGAGTTTCCCGTCCCGGGCCAGGCCTTCGATGGTGGTGACCCGGTGGCCATCGGCCTGGACCGCGAACATGGTGCAGGACTTCACGCTGACGCCGTCCAGATGGACGGTGCAGGCGCCGCAGTTGGTGGTGTCGCAGCCAATCAATGTGCCGGTCTTCCCTAGCCGTTCGCGCAGGTATTGAACCAGCAGCAGCCGCGGCTCGACGTCGTCGGTATAGCTCACATTGTCGACTTCGACGGTGATCATTTTGGAACTCGCCATTGAGATCTCCTCTCGCCGTGGAGGACGAGCACGGCTGCCCGGCTTCCAGTCTTGATGTGTCACACGTTACATCAAGCCGAACCGTTGCGGGTCAGGGATTCCTACGTTCGTACCTGCGTCCTCATGGCCGGCGTCGGCCATGGGCTCGTGGTGGATCCGCGCGTCCATGCTGCTCAATCGTCCGCCTTCCCCGCCCCAGTGCAGCGCAATGATTTCGGCGGCGATCGAAACGGCCGTCTCCTCGGGCGTCCGGGACCCCAGGTCCAGACCGATGGGGCTGGAAAGCTTGGACAATTCGGCCTCGGTCAGGCCGGCCTCGCGCAGCCGCTCCAGCCGGTCGTGGTGGGTGCGCCGGGACCCCATCGCCCCCACATAGGCCACGTTGTGGCGCAGCGCCAACGCCAGCAGCGGCACGTCGAATTTCGGATCATGGGTGAGCACGCAGATCACCGTGCGGTCATCCACCTGGCCGGCGCCGATCTGCGCCTGCAGGTAGCGGTGCGGCCATTCCACCACCACCTCGTCCGCCTGAGGGAAACGCGCAGCCGTTGCGAAGACCGGACGCGCGTCACAGACCGTGACCCGGTAGCCGAGAAAGCTGCCCTGTTTGGCGACGGCGGCAGCAAAGTCGATCGCGCCGAACACCAGCATCCGCGGCTGCGGGGCGAAACTGACCGCGAACACGCGCATCCCCTCGCCTCGCCGCTGGCCGTCCGGCCCATAGCTAAGGGTGGCATTGCGGCCGGCGGCCAGCAGGCCCTGCACGTCGTCGCAGACCGCGTGGTCGGCGCGGTCGCTGCCCAGGGAGCCGCTGAATCCGTCCGGGCGGACCACCAGGTGGCGCCCGACCCAGGCCGGATCCGGGTGTTCGATCACGGTGACCATGGCCACCGGCCGGCCGGCGCCGACGTCGTCGGCCACCTGCGGCAACTGCGGGAAGGTCTCGGCCGAGACCGGTTCGACGAAGACGTCCAGGATCCCCCCGCAGGTCAGGCCGACCTCGAACGCATCGTCGTCGCTGATGCCGTACCGCTGCAGCACCGGCCGACCGTCGTGGGCGACCTGGGTGGCCAATTCGTAAAGCGCACCTTCGACACAGCCGCCGGACACCGACCCGACCGCGCGGCCGTCGGCGTCGACCATCATTGCTGCCCCCGCCGGCCGCGGCGCCGACCGGAAGGTGCGCACCACCGTACCCAGTCCCACGGTGTGGCCGGCCCGTATCGCGGCAACCAGATCATCCAAGACCTCACGCATTGGCAAGCACGTCCAACAATTCCTCGAAACTTTGCATTGAGTGCCCCCCTATAAAGAAGTCAACGTGCGGCAGCACCGCCGTGATCCCCCGCTGTATGGGCTCGTATCCCACTTTGCCCCGATGCGGGTTCGACCAAACAATGCGCCTCGCCACGTGATGCAGCCGCTCGGTCTGGCGGCCCAGTAGGGCGGGGTCGCCCCGCTCCCAACCGTCGCTGGCAATGACGACGACGGCGCCGCGTGCCACCACGCGCTGGCCCCAGCGGTCGTTGAATACCCGCAACACTTCCCCCAGCCGGGTTCCGCCCGACCAGTCGGGTACGGCGCGGCCCGCGAGGGCAAGCGCTTTTTCGGTGTCCGGCACCCGCATAGCGCCGGTCACCCGGGTCAGCCGCGTGCCCAGGGTGAAGACCTCCACCTGATGCGGGGCGGCCTCGACTACCCGGTGGGCGAGCCGCAGCAGGCTGTCCGCATAGGGTGCCATCGAGCCCGAAACATCGATCAGCCAGACAACCCGGCGTGGTTTGCGCGGCGCCCGGGCACGGCGCAGCGGACCCGGTTCCCCGCCGCGGCGCAGCTGGTCGCGCAGGGTCCGCACCCGATCGACGTCGCCGTGCCGGTCCGGGCGTTTGCGCCGGGTCTGCCGGGTCGGCAACCGCACCGGCAGCTCCTCGAACATCCGGTGCAGCAGCGCCCGCTCGGTGTCATCCAGCGTCGCCACGTCCCGGTGCCTCAGCCGCTCCCGGCGGCTGGCAAGCGCCCTCAGTTGGTTCCGGCCGTCCTGCCGGCCGCCGTCATCGTCCAAAGAGGCCTCGCTGACGGACGTTGCGGACGGCGAGTCGCGGGTGGCGGAGGAATGCTCCACCGAGAACCAGGCCTCAAAGGTCCGCTGATAGGTCGGCAAGTCGTCCGGCGAGGCGCACAGAGTTGCCCGGCCGGCCCAGAAAACGCTGGCGCGGCGGTCCAGGGCGAGCCTGCCTACGGCATCGACGAAGCTGCGCGCCCGGTCCGCGGTCACCATCACTCCGGCCGACCGCACCGCAGCGGCAAATGCCAGGAGGATCTCCTCGGCGCTGTGCTCCACGGCCGCCATCAGTCAGCCGAGCATCCGGGCCAGGGCTGCCGATACCCGCTCGGTGTCTTCACGGTACTTGCAAAGCGCGCCGATGCTCGCCGCGGCCGAGGCCAGGTCGAGCTCGGCCCGGCCGAGCTGGTGCAGAGCCCGGGCCCAATCCAGAGTTTCGGCCACGCCGGGAGGCTTGAGTACGTCGTCGGAAGCCCGGATCTGCTGGACCACGCGTACCACCTGTTCGGCCAGCAGCGGGGCGACTTCCGGCAGCCGCGTGCGCACGATCTCCACTTCGCGGGCCAGCCCCGGGTGGTCAATCCAGTGATAAAGGCATCGCCGTTTGAGTGCATCGTGGACGTCACGGGTCCGGTTGGAGGTGAGCACGACAATCGGCGCGGTGTCTGCCTTGACCGTGCCGAACTCGGGGATTGAGACCTGGTAGGTGGAGAGCACTTCCAAGAGGAATGCCTCGAACTCGTCGTCGGCACGGTCGATTTCGTCGATCAGCAGCACGGCAGGGCTCTGCTGCAGCGCCTTCAGGATCGGCCGCGCAAGCAGGAATCGTTTGTCGTAGAGCGAGTGCTCCAGCTCGGCCACGCTCAACCCCGCGCCACCGCCGGCCTCCACGCTGCGCAGATGCAGAATTTGAGCGGTGAAGTCCCAGTCGTACAGCGCCTGCGTGGCATCGATTCCCTCGTAGCACTGCAGCCGGATCAGTGGCAGCCCAAGGGCTTGCGCGAGGGCCTCGGCCAGGGAGGTCTTGCCCGTACCGGGTTCCCCCTCGAGCAGCAGCGGGCGTTCCATGCTCAGGGCGAGGTAGCCGATCGTGGCCAGGCCTTCATCGGCGAGGTAGCCGGTGGAGGCCAGCATTTCGGCCAGTGCTGCGGCGGAGCTGATCGACGTCTGCGTCATGGCACCAGCATAGGGCCACTGATCGACGGGGACCGGGGATTCGAGGCCAGTCGCCAGTGGGGAAACACATCATGCAGCTGCCGCGTTGTCACGGAGACGAGGCCGATCACGACGAAGTTCATCACGGCGGTGGCTATGGTAAATTCTAGACGCCCCAACCTTTCCGCAAGCTGACCCAAAGCTGCCTGACGACCTAGGACCACTCGCCGGCGACACGGCCGACGATTTCGGCCCTCCTATCCGATGATCCGGGCGATCCTGGACACCAGCGTTTTCATCGCTCTGGAATCCGGGCGCCCGCTCGACCGAAATAACCTGGCGGAGGAGGGTTATATCTGCATCATCACTATCGCCGAGCTCAACGCACGGGTGAATGCGGCAACCGACACAGACTCCCGTGCCCGCCGGTTGGAAACCGTGGAAGCCCTGACCGCCACGACTGTGCTACCCGTCAATGAGGCCGTCGACCGTCAATACACGGTGTTCCGGATCCTTGGAGTGAGACGACGACGCCCGCAGCGGTGTCAGGTGTCCGCGGGTCCGGTCCTGGCGTTCAGGCAACCCCGTTCAGGCTCCGCGTGCGGCCACTGCGCGGCGGGGAATCGGCGGATCACAAGGGTGAACCGGTGCCGTGGCACGCCGCGGCCTGGCGGTGGAATGGCTGTTTGGGGAAGGCCGGACGATTTGTCCGGTGCCGGGAGCTGCGGGCCGGGATTCCTGCTGCTGGGCAGACGGTTTCGGACAGAGGTCCGTGATCAGGCCCATTCCCGCATACTCGCGCACCGCACTGATGCCGCTCACGGCAGCCCGCTTGTCCGGGAAGGACCTGGAGAGGGCCATCACGGTTCCGTCGGGGGCTTTCATCGTGAACCTGTAGCCAAAATCCTCGTCAACGAAGAGTTCGAAAGTTCCGGTCATTGCGGTCCTCCTGGAGGCGGGCACACAAGCCCACGTTCAACAAGCTGTCTCCCGGGGCCGGAACGCCACGCTGCGTTCCTTCCCCGCCGGTCTGGCAACTCAATCAGTTGTTCAATGAACGCAAATGTGAAACGCGCCACAGCGCGTCCCCGACCAACGTACGCGGAAGAACCGTCTATTTCCAGCCAACAGAACCGCCGCCTGAAACCGTCTGGCCGGTTCCCGTGGAACGACGCGCCGACCGGCCCCGCAGTCGGACGTGGATGGCCCCCGCACCACATTTTCCCCGCTGTCCCGCTCCGGACAGTCAAAAGGTGCAGCCTGCCCCTTACGCCCTTCCGATGCCCAGGCGTCCGGGATAGGCTGGATACCTGCCCCCAGGGGCGCTGACACGCGGTGACTCGAACGGCGGACCGGCATTATCCCGTCGCATTGGTTGCGTGGCCGACGATGGCCACGGGACTTGGCCAGAGGGTAACGGCAACGGCCGGAACGCAGCACGCATACCCGCACGCGGACCGGCACCGGCACCGGCACCAACGAAGGTGGCAACACTGTGACCGTCACTCAACCGCGCGGCCGGGGACACCGCACTACCGAAACCGGTCCGACCCCGGACCTGGCTGCGCCGTACCGCGCCGACTGCGGTACGGACAGGCTTCTGATCTTTGACGTATTTGTCCCACCCCGGGTGTTGCCCGACGGCCGGCCGCTGCCGGCCACCGTCAGCTACACCTGCGGCAAATGCGGCCGGTTCAGCAGCCACACAGTCCCGCCGGCATGGACGCCTCCCGGCTGGCAATGGTACGTCTGAGGCTCAACCACGGACAGGACGGAACGGACCATGGGTTCAATGGAGCAGTGGTGGGATCAGCTCGATTCCGTCACCCGGCAGTGGCTGGTGGAGAACCCCGGGTGCGTTATTCTGCCCCGGACCGTGGTCCATGCCATCAGTACGGCCATTCACGGGGACCTCGGCGAGGATCAGCACGGGCAGCTCGAACTCTCCGACGAGGACCGGCAGTTTATTCGGTCCAGGGCCGGACAGGAACAAGCCGACGGGCCCGGGATCGGCAGGTAGCAGCCACGATCGGTACCGGACCGAAAGCGTATAATGTGCTTACGGCCTTGATCCGCTTCACGCGCCACATCGTCGAGGACATTCATGGATCGGCACGCGCTACTTTCCACGAGAAACGTGGCTGGCGCCGCTCCGGCGGGACCGGGTGAGCGTCAGTCCGCGAGCCGGGGACAATTGCTTCGTCGCCGCGTGTGCGGCGTTCCCTCCGTTGACTGGCCACGCAGCGCTCCCGCAGGAGTTACCGGACCCTGTTCCCCCCCCGGCAGCCGCGGGCCAGGGACTGCTGAACAACCACCCGGTCGAGTCCGGCCGGGGGCTGGCACTGCGGTCCTGACGACCGGCGGATGCCTGCGGATTCCGGATAGCTCCACTCGGCCGACGCCGGCACCCGGCCACGCAGTGAGTGCCTCCACAGGTGCCGGGCTGATAGTGCATGCAGTCGAAGAAAGAGGCGTTGCGATGATTGATATTGCGGGTCCGCCCGCTGATGCCATGGTCCGGGCGATCCACACCGGCGACCCGCTGACGGTGAGGCGGCTGTTGCGTGAGAACCCCGCCCTGGCCGGCGCCAGATTTGGCACCGGAGACCCGCACGGGGTGGCACGCACGCTCCTGCATGTGGCCACCGACCTCCCGGGCCACTACCCCCACAGTGCCGAGACCGTCACGATACTCGCCGAAGCCGGGGCTGACGTCAGCGCCCCGTGCACCGGGCCGTACGCCGAGACCCCGCTGCACTGGGCCGCGAGCAGCAACGATGTCGAGGCGCTCGAGGCCCTGCTGGACGCCGGCGCCGACATTGAAGCCCCGGGAGCGGTGTTCGGAGACGGCACACCACTGGCGGATGCCATCGGCTTCGGGCAGTGGCAGGCGGCCCGGCACCTGATCGACCGCGGTGCACGCACGACGCTGTGGCAGGCGGCGGCAACGGGACTACGATCCCGCATCCTCGCTGGCTTCCCCGACGCGGCGCAGCCGTCGCCGGAAGAGCTCAATGCCGCGTTCTGGTACGCCTGCCACGGCGGGCAGTTCAATGCCGCGATTTACCTTCATGGCCGGGGAGCCGACCTGAACCGGATACCGGCGCGGGAAGAGCTGACGCCTCTGGACGCGGCGCGGCGCAACGGTGCCGCAGACCTCGTCCGGTGGCTTCACACCCACGGTGCCAGGTCGGCCACGGAACCGCGGTTCCCCCGGTAACGGCGCATTGGTTCATCATTTCCCGGCGGATCGCATTCGATGCCCCGGCTGGTTCCGGCCCGGGTCACAGACACTGAACCGGCTGCCTCAGGAACAGGCCACAGCAGCGGTACATCACGGCTGCTGCCAGGTCCGAGGCTCAGCTGACCCTCACGATGTACTTCCCGAGCCCGTGTCCCTGTTCGCTTTTCGCGTGGGCGGCCGCGATGGTCTCCAGCGTGAACGTCTCCGCGACCGGCAGCCTGAACTTTCCCCGCGCGAACAGCTCCGCGGCTTCGGCACGTGCTTCCGGCGCGCGGCCCACGCCGCCGGAAGCGAACCCTACACCGTACCGGGCGGCATCACTGTCGGCGATGGTGATGACCCTAACGGCACTGCCCGTGAGCCGAATAAGGTCCGGCAGCACGCCGGAGCCGACCGTGTCCAAGGCGACATCGACACCCTGCGGGGCGAGCTCGCGCACACGGTCCACGAGACCCCCGCCGTAAGTCGTCGGGATCACCCCGAGTGACCGCAGGTACTCGTGGTTCTTGTCGCTGGCGGTACCGATCACGGTCACTCCGCCGCCGACCGCGAACTGCACCGCGGCCAGACCCACCCCGCCGGCGGCACCATTGACAACCAGCGTCTGTCCCGGACTCATGGGCAGCAGGTTCAGCGCCCGCCGCGCCGTTTCAGTGGCCATCGGGAAACCCGCAGCCTCTTCAAAGGACAGGCCGCCGGGCTTCCGCGCCCATTCCGCCAGCACGGCGTAATCAGCGGCGGCACCCGAAACCGCGGTGCCGAACACCGCGTCGCCGATGACGACGCCACCAACACCCTCACCGACCTCGTCCACGACGCCCGATGCGCCCATCCCCACCCCCGAGGGAAGCCTCAAGGGCATCATGGCCGCCAGGGCCCCGCTGCGGATCTTCCAGTCGATCGGGTTCACGCCGGCCGCCCGGACGGCTCTGCGGATCTGGCCGGGCCCGGCATGCGGCTCCTCAACCTCGACGACCTTGAGGACCTCCGGACCTCCGTACTCGGCGAACTGGACAGCTTTCACGACATCCTCCTCATGGTGAACCCGGCCAATGCGGGTGCCGCGGCATTTCACGCATCTGACCGGCCTGCCCCCCGGAACCGGTGCCACAGCTCGCGCTTGCTCTCCGCTAGAGCATCGATGACGTCCTGCTTGGACCCGGCAGCCTCGGCTACTCCAAGAACCCGGCCGATGTCACGCCACGGGGTTCCAGCGGCGACAGCCGCATGTATCGTCTCGCCAAGGGCCTTGTCAATGGCCGTGGAAGCGCGGCAGCATTCGCGCAGGTCCTCCACCGGGTCCTTTCCCCAATGGCCGCGCCGCCGCACGCGCGGCCGGGCCCCCTGCCTTGACCGGCGTACCCGCTGACGGTGCGTGGACATGGCTGCCGCCTCTCCCGGGGTGCCTTTCACTTCAGGCTAAGCCGCGCGGTGGAACTGCGGCAGTGGCCAAAGGCTTCCGGCCGGGGCCGGCACGCCCCCAGCACCCGCACGCGCGGACCCGCCACCTTCACCACGGAGAGGAACAGAACCCGCCGGCCAAGGACCGGCTCCGCTGCGCGCCGGCGGACCGGGCCGTCGAACGTCTCGACGTGATTCCATGCCGAGTCTCGTCAGGGCCGACGGTGAAAGCACCCTCTGAGAGTCGGCCAATTCGAACTGCGACTAATGGCCAACGAAAGCCGACGGACAGCCGGGCATGATCGACTTCATCGCCTCGGCAGCTATCTATGGAGACATGAATCGGGTCGGACTCTTGAGCCGGGCTTTAGGAACACCTTTCTGGGCGATTTCGGGCGTTTCCTCGCTTCATCTCCTGACGTTCCCCTTCCCAGTATCTGAGACACCGCAAACGTGCTGTGCAGTCCGCCGGGTCCGGTGTTGGGCTCCAGCGACCGTCTCAGGGGAAGAAGCGCCCTTCCAGCAGTGTTTTAACGGGCACAGGCTGCCATTGAAGCAGGGGAGATGAGGTGCCATGGTGAGGATAGCCATCGTGCTGGGAAGCACCCGCCCGGGCAGGGTCGGGAAAGCGGTCGCGGACTGGGTCTATGAGCAGGCGAAGAAGCGTTCTGATGCACAGTTCGGACTTGTCGATGTGGCTGACTTCGGTCTACCGCTGCTGGATGAACCGCTCCCGCCCTCCCGCGGGCGGTACCGGAACGAGCATACGAAGGCCTGGGCGCAGGTCATCGCCTCCTTCGACGGATACATCATCGTCACCGGCGAATACAACCACTCCGTGCCGGGGGCACTGAAGAACGCCATCGATTACCTCTACCGGGAGTGGAACAACAAAGCCGTCGGTTTCGTCAGCTACGGCAGCGCCGGCGGGACCCGGGCGGTGGAACATCTGCGGCAGATCGCCGCCGAAGTGCAGATGGCCGATGTCCGCGCCCAGGTCTCCCTGCCACTGGCCACGGAGTTCGAAAACTACACCACGTTCACCCCGTCGCCCCTGGCGGTGCAGGGCCTGGGACGGGTCTTCGACCAGGTCATCGCGTGGGCCGGGGCCCTCAAAACGCTGCGCCCCTGAAGGAGAAAGCGGCTAAAGCACGGCAGGAACCTCCCGGAGTATTCGCCGGCGGGATCCGTCCGGCAGGTAGCAACGGTTCCCTCGTCGGCGCCGCCTGCCGCGACGACGGCGATGTCACCACTGGACTCTGCTGTAACTGTGGTTTCGGCACCGCCCCCAGGCGAGGACTTCATCGAGCACTACAATCACCACAGGCCCCACACGGCACTCAAAGGCGCCTCGCCCACCGAACGCGTCACCAACGTACCGGGTTAGTACATCTGGGCGGGCAGCTTCTAAAGCGCCAGGCGGTGGTAGGCGGAGGCAAAATGTATGAGCGGGTCCGGTACCTCCGACCCCGGAGCGTCACCGCCCAACGCAACTACCTCTCCTACGACGAGCAGATGTGTAGCCGCCGGATGGATGGCAACCGTTCTCAGCTCGAAGTACGCGATCGATCCGTCGAGGATCACCGATCCGGTGGCCGGGCCGCGGCGGTACGGGACCCGGGCCAGCAGGCCCTCAACCGGGGTCCCTGGACTGGCCAGCCAGTCCGCCGCGCCTTGGTGCCTGCTGCGCAGCAGACTCAACGCCCATGTACCCGTCGCGGCGACCGCTTCGCCGATGCGTGAGCCCGCGTAGAGGCTGACCAGCATCGTAGGAGGGTCATAGGAGACGGAGAGAAAAGCAGTCACCGTTGCCGCGTAGTCGCGCTTGCGCAGGGATGTGGAAACCACAGCGACGCCGGCGGAGATGTCCGCGCTGAGCACGCGGTACAGATCGATGTCCGCCTGGGAAGGCTGTCCGCCGTCAAGGCGGTGCGCGTCCAACATCCCTGGACTCTCCATAAAGTACATCGTTTCACGCGCCGAACCATAGGAGGGCTGTTATTCCCTGCACTGGAGATCCCCGCATCAACCTTCTGCGTTGAGCGCCGCTTTTTCCCGTGGCTGCATCGTGGGACCATGCCTGCATGAGCGAAAGTGAAAACAAAGGTCCGGCGCCCCCCGCCACTGACGGAGCGGGAAGGAATGACCCGGCGCCGGCAAGCAGAGAACATCAGGCAGCGCCGCCCACCCAGGGGATGCGCACCGTGGGCCAGCGTCGCCGGGATGCGGAACAGAAGCTTGAGGAGCATCAGCAGGAGGCCCGCCACAAGACCGAAGCCGAAGACGGCCCCGAGGAACCCCCGGCGAGCCAGTAACGGCCCTTGAGCGGCTTGAGGCGGGCTTTTCGTCAACGGTGCGTCGGCGCTTTTGGAACCGAAGCGAGGAAGTCCAGGCATTGATTGGCCTCGCACTCATTGCCTGAACGTTCGTAACCGCATACGGTGAACGGCGGCACGTCCTTCAAACCTTGCCGGAAGCAGACAACGACCGCGACCGGAGGAGTCCCGCCGACGCGACCACCCACAGCCCGCCGCGCAGCGGACGACCCTCCCCGGCGTGGGGTGGGTGCATTGCCCGCGGGTGCGGTCTACGATCGGGGTTTTCACAAGGAGTTTCGACCAGACTTGCCCCGTCCTGATGTTGCACGGTGTCCGCGCACTTCGGGTCTGGTCACCGGGCGCGGCCCCCAGCATTGCCGGGCCCGGTGACTATCCTGGCAGCAGCGCCCGGCCGGTGACGGCCCTGCTGCGCGGCGGCTCACAGGCAGGTGTGAGACCTTATCGATCCGGGACGGCAGCGGCACAGCGAAGCGCCTGAGAACCGCCATCGGTGAGTCAGATGCGTTTCACGGAGTGCCGCGTCGGTGCCCTTGACGGCGCATCAGGAACAGTCAACCAACCCGATGCTGTGTCTATGTCAATCTCATCCGGGTCCGCTGTGGCGGCTTGAATCAGGTCCACCGCTGGGCCCTTCAGGGGGCGCTTACTGGAAACGGAAAAAATCCCACGCTAAGCCCTGCCCCGACTCGGCACCCAGGGCTGGTGCAAAGTCGTGTGCGGGGTTGTGGCGCGGATGCCGGCATGCCCGGCGCAAGTGCTCTTAATACAGGGGAACCCCCGGTAAACAGGTGATCGTTCAAAACCGCCGTTCAACAGGCGTTCCGTCATGACGTCTTCGCCCATCCAGACCCTTGTTGGCCGGCTGGAGCAGCTGGCTGGTGACAATGGACCCGGGCGTCACGCTGGCCACGCTGCTGGACGCGCTCTCCTGCGTTCCGGACCCACACAAGCTCTTGGGCCTGGGCACTGTCCTGACGACGACGAGGGCTGGGCGGGTAAGCTCGACGGCCGTTGCCGAGCAATGGCACATCGGTGGAGTGTCTTGCAAAGCTTTTACTTGTTGAGACATCCGATCCGACCCCAGGAAGACAGGGCTGTGACTGTTAACTTCGTTTGGCGGGTTTTTCACAGTTGGGAATAGCGGTTCTTGTTGACGTCGAATCCGAGATTGCCCCGCATGGCACAGTAGACGGTCCGCGAGATGAGGTCCGGAACCGCCAAATGAACTGTCAGAAACCCGCCATTCCTGACCAAAAGTCACAGGTTTGAGGCGATGTCCGCAGCAATGCATCCATTCAGATAGACCTTGCACCCGCACGTTGTCGGGTCCCTACTGGTGGAAGGAACCCGGACCATCCGGTGCAGCCTGCCGCGCGGCAACATGTATTCCCGCCATACGCGGTCAGCGCACTGGGTCGAGGACTGAAATGGTACGCGGGCTCCGGCCAAGGACTATTGGAGGAAGATCGATGTACGCCCGAGTCAGCACCTATAAAACCGGCCCCGAAACCACCTCGGATGCACCCACGGAGGAAACCCTTAATCGGGTGCTTGAAATCCCCGGATGCCGCGGGATCTATTTCCTGAACGGAAAGGAATCCGACAAGGCCCTGTCCATTACTCTGTGGGACACCGAGGAAGCTCTCACTGCGAGCCAACAGGCTGCCAACAGCATCCGCGCGGATACCAGCAAGGAGCAAAAAATCCAGATCCTTGAAGTGGAAGAATTCGAAGTCACTGCCAGCAGCCTCAAAGACTGAACGTCCGTCTCCGGCCGGCCGGGCAGCGGATGTCGTTCGCGCTGCCCCGTCGCCGGGCGTCGCCGGGGCATAGTCGCGATTCTTCACCAAAAGAAGGCCGCATCAAACCCGGTACCGTTCAGGTTCACCGCGAAGCATCTGGTGGCCCGGCCGTCCGCATCAGGAGCCGACCTGACATCGGCGATGGTCCCGGACACCCGTCGCCTGAGGAATCCGTGATCATCCGGGAGACTCCGGCTTGGAAATATCCGCTACGCCCGGCGCTTGGCATAGTCGGTCAGACCCTGCCAGTCGATGACGACGCATGCCTCGTCCCCCAGCGTCCACGCGTCATGGCCCGGAGGCACAACCATATAATCCCCGGCCCCGAACTCATCTGCTTCGCCGTCGTCCATGACGACCTTCATGCGCCCGGACAGGACATAACCCATGTGTGCGGCCTGACAGCTGTCCGTCTTGGCGATCGGCTTGACGTGCTTGGACCACTGCCAACCTGATTCGAAAACGGCCCTCCCCACGGCGCCGGTCTCAACATTGACGAGGTCGACTTTCCCCTTCCCCTCCTCAAACGGCCGGGTTTCTTCGGGTTCATTCAGACTCTTGCGGATCATGGCGGCCATGACGGACTCCTTTGCACCGTTGCTCGGACACCCTCACTATGGCAGCGGCCCGTACGCCCGTCAACGAATCCCCGATTGCTGTCAAATCCCGGAAATCACCTGGCTCCTAGCAGGACCGGCCCCCGCCACCTGACGGTCCGGAACCTCGATCCGCGGCGACCGCCCATCGCGCCAAGGCGACAAGATCCTCACGCGAGCGGTGTTCCTTTCAGCCTTGGCAGCCCCGAAAGACCCATGCTCCAGGGCTGCTGCGACCGCAAACGGGCCGACGGCAAACGGCGTCAGCACCGTTTCTTGTGGGTCGTCATGTACCGCCCGACCGGGTTCCGCTTCCCTATATCCGTGGATGCCGATCTGTGTCCATAATGGCGGCATGGACGCTGTGGGGACTCTCGAGCCGGCCGTCGCTGGCCCGGCACCGATGAGCTCCCCTGCGGCCGTCCGGGCGCGTCGCCGAAAAGGCGGCAACCGGGCCCCGGAAAAGAGCGGGTAAATCGGCCCCGCGGGGACCGGATCCGGTGGAGCGTACCGCCATCACTGCAAAGAAGGAGAAATCAGCATGCTTAAGGAACTTGACGTCATCGCGGTCCTCCCCGCGAAGGACATGGCCAGGGCGAGGGATTTCTATCGGGACGTGCTTGGCCTCGAACCCTCGGACACCATGGACGAGGAAAACCTGCTCTACCGCAGCGGGAACGGAACGGCCTTCCTGCTCTACAGGACCGACAATGCGGGCACCGCGAAAAACACCCAGATGGGCTGGGGTACTGACAACATCGAGGGCGAGGTCGAGGATCTGCGGGGCCGCGGCGTCGTCTTCGAGGAGTACGACTTTCCGGGCCTGAAGACCGAGAACGGCATCGCGGCGACCCCGGTGGGGAAGGCTGCCTGGTTCACGGATAGCGAGGGCAACATTCTCAACATCTTCCAGCGCCAGTAGCCCTACCATCCCGCGTCTATCGCACAGTTGAGGCCCTGGTCAACCGGGCTTAGGTTCTCACGGTCGTTGCAACACCCAGACTTTGGGGAGTTGCAACGACCGTGCCGCGTTAACGGACAAATCGCTTTAACGGACAAATCGCCGGGAAACGGGAAATACACGCAACAGGAGAAGGACGAGTTCTTCGCGGTGCTCGATCGGATCGGTAACGTCGCGGTTCCCGCGGACCCTCGTCATCGCCATCAGCTGAACCGCCATCCGAACTGTGAAAAGCCGCCATTCTCAGCTAACAATCACACGTTGCTGGGGCACGGGTCGTCTCAGAAACGGCCGTTTTTGGCGTACCTTCACCGGGCGTTTGCCCCTGAGCTGTGACTTTTGGTCAGGAATGGCGGGTTTCTGACAGTTCATTTGGCGGTTCCGGACCTCATCTCGCGGACCGTCTACTGTGCCATGCGGGGCAATCTCGGATTCGACGTCAACAAGAACCGCCATTCCCAACTGTGAAAAACCCGCCAAACGAAGTTAACAGTCACAACAGGGCACTTTCGCACTGCGGCACGGAACGGCAATGTCTCGACAAATCGTCTCATAGCATAGCGTGTCTCAGGTACTTTCTTAGGGGTTTATGGGGCAGACTGCGGTCATGGCACTTCTCGGATACACCCGGATCAGCACCGCCGGCCAGGACGACCAACTCCAACGTGACGCCCTCACCGCGGCAGGCGTCCAGGCCCGGGACATCTACTCCGATGTGACCTCCGGAAGTAAGGAGGCCACGAGCCGCCCCGGGATGCAGAGGCTCCTGGGCTACGCCCAAAGCGGTGACACGATCGTGGTGTGGCGCATCGACCGGCTCGGCCGATCTCTGCTCGATGTCCTGAACACGTCAACGGGCTCCGGGACAAGGGAATCATGGTCCGCTCGATCGCCGACGGCATTGACCCGGAAACAACCACGGGGCGCCTGATGCTGAACATGCTCGCCACCTTGGCCGAGTACGAACGCGAACTCATCGTCGAACGCGTCAATGCCGGCATCACCGCCGCCCGCGCCGCCGGGACCATCTTCGGCCGCCCCGTGACCGACCCCGCCCTCACCGCCGAAAAGCTCCAGATCGTCGCCACGGCCCGTGCCGAGGGAAAAACCGCACAACAGGCCGCCCAACTCGTCGGCTGGAGCCGGGCCACCCTGTACCGGCACCAGCAAGCCAACGTCCGGCTGAAGGACTGAGAGGGACCGGCATGGAACTGGGAAGGCCAGACCCTCCATCCACGGCTGCCTCGATCCCGTCGGCCCCAGAGCCATCGGCGCAGATGCCCAGACCGTCCGACGTTCAAAACAACGCCGGAGGAGCCCGCGCGTATGGCCCCGGAACCGCAGTCCGGACGCTGGGAAAACCGTCGACCCGGGCTACCAGTGGCAAATGTGAATGACTTGATTCTCCGTGTCCGATGGGTGGCATGGCCGGGCTTATCGAGAACCCAGGTTTTCAGAAGGAGGGCCGATGCCCAATCGTTCAATCCTGTCCGCCGCCGAGCGGCACACCCTGCTCGCCCTGCCCGAGGGCCAGGAAGAGCTGATCCAGCACTACACCCTCAATGATGCCGATCTGGCCCTCATTCGCCAGCGTCGCAAGCCGGAGAATCGGTTGGGCTTTGCCATCCAACTTTGCTACCTGCGATTTCCCGGCACCATCCTTGGCACCGACCAAACACCGGACCCACCGGTGTTGGCCATGGTGGCCGCGCAGCTCGGCGTTCCGGTCGAGAGCTGGGACGAGTACGGCCGGCGCGAACAGACCCGGCACGAGCATCTCATCGAGCTGCAAACGGGTTTCGGATTCAAACTATTCGGACTGAGCCAGTACCGGGCGGCGGTCCATGAGCTGGTTGAGCTGGCGTTGCAAACGGACAAAGGCATCGTGCTGGCCGGCGCCCTGGTGGAAAGCCTGCGCCGCCAGGGCATCGTCGTCCCGGCAGTGGATGTCATCGAGCGGGTTTGTGCCGAGGCGATCACCAAAGCCAACCGGCGCATCTACGCGGCATTGACCGGTGACCTTTCAGATGATCATAAACACCGGTTGGATGGTCTGCTCAAGCGCAGGGAGGAAGGCAAGTCCACCCGGCTTGCCTGGTTGCGCCAGTCGCCGGTCAAACCGAACTCGCGGCACATGCTCGAACATATTGAGCGACTCAAAGCCTGGCAGGCGCTGGAGCTGCCCGCCGGCATCGAACGGCAGGTCCATCAGAACCGTCTGCTGAAGATCGCCCGTGAGGGCGGGCAGATGACGCCGGCTGATCTGGCCAAGTTCGAGCCGCAGCGCCGCTACGCGACCCTGGTCGCGGTGGCCGTAGAAAGCACGGCCACCGTCACCGATGAAATCATCGACCTGCACGACCGCATCATCGGCAAGATGTTCAACACCGCCAAAAACCGGCACCAGCAACAATTCCAGGCGTCCGGCAAGGCGATTAACGACAAGGTGCGCCTGTACGGGAGCATCGGCAAGGCGCTGCTGGAAGCCAAGGAAAGCGGCACCGACCCCTTCGCTGCCATCGAGTCCGTCCTGTCGTGGGATGCCTTCACGACCAGCGTGACCGAGGCGCAAAAGCTTGCCCGGCCCGGGGACTTCGACTTCCTGCACCGCGTGGGCGAAAGCTACGCCACGCTGCGCCGCTATGCCCCCGAATTCCTGGCCGTGCTCAAGTTCCGGGCGGCACCGGCCGCCAAGGATATGCTCAAGGCCATCGAGGTGCTGCGTACCATGAACGCGGAAAGCGCCCGTAAGGTGCCGGACGATGCGCCACGGGGATTCGTCAAGCCGCGCTGGGCAAAACTGGTCGTCACCGAAGACGGGGTCGACCGGCGGTATTACGAGCTGTGTGCGCTGTCGGAGTTGAAGAATGCCCTGCGCTCGGGCGATGTCTGGGTGCAGGGCTCGCGCCAGTTCAAGGACTTCGAGGAATACCTGGTCCCGGCGGGGGTGTTCAGCGATCTGTTGGCGTCCGGCGGCTTGCCGTTGGCCGTGGCCACCGATTGCGACGAGTATCTGCATGGCCGGCTTTCACTGCTGGAGCAGCAGTTGACGGTGGTCAACCGGATGGCCGCAGCCAACGACCTGCCCGACGCCATCATCACCGGGTCCGGGTTGAAGATCACCCCGCTCGACGCGGCCGTCCCCGACGCGGCGCAAACACTGATTGATCAGACGGCGATGCAGCTGCCGCACGTCAAGATCACCGACATGCTCATGGAAGTGGACGGGTGGACAGATTTCACCCGCCACTTCACGCACCTGAAGACCGGCGACAGCGCGAAGGACAAGACACTCCTGCTGACAACGATCCTGGCCGACGGCATCAACCTCGGGCTGACCAAGATGGCCGAGTCCTGCCCCGGCACGACCTACGCCAAACTGTCCTGGCTGCAGGCCCGGCACATCCGGGACGAAACCTACTCAACCGCCCTGGCCGAACTGGTCAACGCCCAATTCCGGCAACCTCTCGCCGGGAACTGGGGCGACGGGACCACCTCGTCATCCGACGGCCAGCGGTTCAAGGCCGGCGGCAGTGCCCAAAGCACCGGCCACGTCAACCCCAAGTACGGCACGGATCCCGGGCGGATGTTCTACACCCACGTCTCGGACCAGTACTCACCCTTCAGCGCCAAGGTCGTCAACGTCGGCGTCCGCGACTCAACCTATGTCCTCGACGGCCTGCTCTACCACGAGTCGGACCTGCGCATCGAGGAGCACTACACCGACACAAACGGGTTCACCGACCACGTCTTCGGCCTGATGCACCTGCTGGGATTCCGCTTCGCCCCACGCATCCGCGACCTGGGCGAGACCAAGCTGTACATCCCCAAAGGGGACACCCCCTACGGCGCACTCAAGCCCCTGATTGGTGGCGCCCTCAATACCAAGGCCATCCGCGCCCATTGGGACGAGATCCTGCGGCTATCCACCTCGATTAAACAAGGCACCGTGACGGCCTCACTGATGCTGCGCAAGCTCGGCAGCTACCCCCGCCAGAACGGCCTGGCGGTGGCCCTGCGCGAGCTGGGCCGGATCGAACGCACCCTGTTCATCCTGGACTGGCTCCAAAGCGTCGAACTCCGGCGCCGGGTAAACGCCGGGCTCAACAAGGGCGAGGCACGTAACGCCCTCGCCAGGGCCGTGTTCTTCAACCGGCTCGGCGAAATCCGGGACCGTGGATTCGAGCAGCAACGCTATCGCGCCAGTGGCCTCAATCTCCTCACCGCCGCCATCGTGCTCTGGAACACCGTCTACCTCGAACGAGCCGCAAACGCGCGACGCGACCAGGACCCGGAATCCCATGACGCGCTCCTGCAATACCTGTCACCACTGGGTTGGGAACACATCAACCTCACCGGCGACTACACCTGGCGCAGCAGCGCCAGGATCGGCACGGGCAAATTCAGGCCCCTACGATCACCTTCCAAGGCTTAGCGTGGTATTTTTTTCCGTTTTCTGAAGCGCCCCCTTTTCAGGCATCGGGGCAGCGGAAATTTGCATGGCACCACCCTAGCCAGTCCCGCCGGGGGCCGCCGCCAACAGGACTGTCAGGCGGCCCCGTGTCCCGGAGCAACTTCCTCGCCGGACCGGACCGGGCCGGGCGGCGTACCGTCGCCGAACGGCCGGCCGCCGAGCACTTCGCGGCCGTGTTCGGTGAGCCACTTGCCCAGCTCCGGCCCGCGCGGGACGATTCCGGTGGGGTTGAGGTCCTCGTGGACGATGTAGTAGTGCTGCTTGATCTGCACGAAGTCGATGGTGTCGCCGAACCCGGGGGTCTGGAACAGGTCCCGCGCGTAGGCCCAGAGGACCGGCATCTCGCTGAGCTTCTGGCGGTTGCATTTGAAGTGCCCGTGGTAGACGGCGTCGAAGCGGGCCAGGGTGGTGAACAGCCGCACGTCCGCCTCCGTGATGGTGTCACCGACGAGGTACCGCTGGCCGGCGAGCCGTTCCTCGAGCCAGTCCAGGGCGGTCCAGAGACGCTTATAGGCGGCGTCATAGGCCGCCTGGGACCCGGCGAAGCCGCAGCGGTAGACGCCGTTGTTCACCTCGGTGAAGACCCTGCGGTTGACGGCGTCGATCTCCTCCCGCAGGTGTTCCGGATACAGCTCCGGGGCGCCGGGCCGGTGGTATCGGGTCCATTCCGTGGAGAAGTCCAGGGTGATCTGCGGGTAGTTGTTCGTCACCACCTGCCCGGAGGGAACGTCCACGATTGCCGGCACCGTGATGCCGCGGGGGTACTTCGGAAAGCGGCGGAAGTAGGCGTCCTGGATCCTTTCGATGCCGAGGACGGGATCCTTGCCGCCGGGGTCCAGATCAAAAGTCCAGGACCGCGCGTCGTGGGTGGGGCCGGGCTGGCCGAGCGAGATCACGTCCTCCAGGCCCAGCAGGCGCCGCACGATCACCGTCCGGTTCGCCCAGGGGCAGGCGCGCGCAGCCACCAGCCGGTAGCGGTCCGGTTCCAAGGGCCAGCCGGGTTCGCCGTTGCGGCCCGGGGCTCCGTCCCTGGTGATCCGGTCCTCGATGTAGTTGGTGTCCCGGGTGAACTCCTCGCCGCCCGTGACGTAGGCGCCTCGGGTGCTGTATCCGGGGTCATCGGTGTGTGCCTGGTTCATGGTCCCAGCCTATGCCGGGGAAACGCCCTCACCCAGCAGCGCCGTGACCACGAGCGCCATCGGCTGCCACGCACACCACCAGGAACCCGCCACCACCGCGGCGAAAAGAAAGATCCAGACGATTGCGGGAACGGAGGTTGCACGGTCCAGCAGGTAGGCGTCCGACGTCGACAGCCGGTCGCGGTGCCGCAGGTGAAGGTTGGCCAGTTTGCCCAGGTCCCGGACGGCGGCGACCAGGAGGGCCAGGCCGAGCACGATAACCACGTGTCCGTTGAATTCCGCGGGAACGAACACTACGAGCAGCACGGCGGCCAGCACTGCCGCCGCCGTGATGAGCAGGCCGATGCCGTTGCGGAGGAACAGGAACGATGCCAGCAGCACCAGTGTGCCCACGGACATCGCCGCCGGACCCCAGCCGCTGAAGCCGCACCAGACCATCGCGGCGCCCACGACGGCGGGCACGGGGTAGCCCCAGAAGGTGGACCACACGGCGGGCAGGCGGCCCCTGCTGTAGGTGGTGGTGGTGCCGGAGTGGTCCAGGCCCAGCCTGATGCCGCCGAGGCGCTGGCCCGTCATGAGGGCGGCAAAGGCATGGCCCAGCTCGTGCGCGACGGTGGCGAGCAGGCCGAAGTACCGCCACGTGGCGCGCGGCAGGGACAGGGCGACGGCGAGGAGGATCACCACAGCCAGCTCGGTACTCGTGACGTGCGGGCTGGGGGAGTGCGCGAACCCGGCGATGATCCGGCTCCACCACGTCTCGGCAAGGTTGTCCGTGGCCGGGCCGTTCACCAGTGACGTTCCCGCAAGAGGGAAGTTCGTGGCAGGGATGTCCATGCCGGGGAGGTTCATGCCTTCCCCGCGGAATGCCGTATGCAGGATGGGGTCCATGGCCTGGCCTCAAGCCGGCCCTCCGCGATCTCGTCCCCGCAGACTTCGCAGATTCCGTAGCGGCCCGCATCGATCCGCCCGAGAGCGGCCTCGATCTGGGCCAGCCCGGCCCTGCTCTGTTCCAGCAATGCCGAGGCCTGGGAGAGCTCGAACGCGATCGTGGCACCCTCCGGATCGTGTTCGTCGTCGGCGTTTGCATCCTGCCGGGCGGCATTCACCGAAGTGATGTCCTGGCGGAGTGCCGTCAGGAGGGCAAGTTTCCGATCGCGCTCCTCTTGAAGGAGGATCCGGAACCGTTCGACGTCAACCATAGGCTGCAAGGCTAGCGCGGACGGCTCCTCCCCGTCGAACACGTCGGAGGGTCCGCTGTACGCCGGCGCGCGGAACACACGGGAGGGCAAACTGCCGCAGCAGTGGAGGGCCTGGATGAACACGTAGGTGAATCCCACATCCACTGGGAGGGCGCTGGCCCCGTGGCAGCGTCTAGAGTGGGCCCATGGCGGACGGTAAGCACCACGAAAACGCGGACCTCGTAGAGGACGACACAGACGGGCTCCTTCGGGAACTGGCGGCGGCCCACGGCGTAGGGACCAGCTACTGGGGCTGGGACGGCGTCGAACGGTCCGTGTCCGGAAGCACGCTGCAGAGTGTCCTGGCGGCACTCGGCGTCCCGGCCGACGGGCCCGAGGAGATGCAACGATCACTGCGCGAGGCCCGGCTGGCACCGTGGCGGCGCATCCTGCCCCCGGTCCTCGTCCAGCGGGAAGGCCAGGAAGTCCACGTTGATGTCCACGTCCCGCACGGGGGTACGGTCACCGTCTGGATCGACGCCGAGGACGGCAGCAGGCATGAGGCCACCCAGCGTGAGAATCGGGACGTGCCCGCCGACGTCGACGGCGTTCTCACCGGCCGCGCGACGTTCGCCGTCCCGGACCATCTGGCCCTTGGCTGGCACACCCTCCGGGCGGACGCCGACGGCACCCTCGCCGAATGTCCGCTCGTCGTGACACCGCGGCAGCTCGGCACCACCGGTCTGCTGGCCGGGCGACGCAACTGGGGACTGACGGCCCAGCTCTATTCCGTGCGGTCCTCACGCTCCTGGGGGATAGGTGACTTCGCTGACCTCGCGGACATAGCCACGATGTCCGGGCAGGAGGGCGCCGGCTTTGTCCTGGTCAATCCGCTGCACGCCGCCGAGCCTGCCCCGCCGGTCGAGGATTCCCCCTACCTCCCCACCACCAGGCGCTTCTTCAACCCGCTGTACCTGAGGGTGGAGGAAATTCCCGAGTACGGCTACCTCGACGCCGCGGGCCGGGCCGAGGTGGCCCGGCAGGCCGGGCAACTGTACCCCGCCAGCCGGTCGGCGGAACTGCTGGACCGCAACGCCAGCTACGGGGCAAAGCTCGCCGCCCTGGAGCTCATTTTCCAGGTCCGCCGGGGCCCGGCCCGCGCGCGCGCATTTGCGGTCTTCTGCGCGGAACAGGGACAGGGACTGGACGACTTTGCGCTGTGGTGCGCGCTCGCGGAAAAGCTGCCGCCCTCGGCCCCGGAGTGGACCGGCGCGGCGGCTGCCCCGGGTACGCCGTACTGCACGGAACAACGGGCGCAGCTCGCGGACAGGATCGAATTCCACCGCTGGCTGCAGTGGTGCTGCGACCGGCAGCTGGAATCGGCGCAGCACTCGGCCGGGCAGGCAGGCATGGAGATCGGCGTCATCCACGATCTGGCCGTCGGGGTGAAGCTGGGCGGGGCCGATGCCTGGACCCTCTCCGGTGTCCTCGCGCGGGGCGTCACGGTGGGCGCACCGCCGGACATATTCAACCAGCAGGGCCAGAACTGGACCCAGCCACCGTGGCATCCGGCCCGGCTGGCCGAATCCGGCTATGCCGCCTACCGCGACATGCTCAGGACCGTGCTGCGCCATGCCGGAGGAATCCGCGTGGACCACATCCTGGGCCTGTTCCGCCTGTGGTGGATCCCGGAGGGGGCCGGGCCGGAGCGGGGCACGTACGTCTACTATGACCACGAGGCGCTCATCGGCATCCTTGCACTCGAGGCGCAACGGGCCGGGGCGATCGTGATCGGCGAGGACCTGGGCGTGTTCGAGCCCTGGGTCCGCGATTATCTTGCCGAACGGGGGATCTTCGGCACGTCAATCCTCTGGTTCGAACACGACGCAGCCGGACCGATTCCGCCGGAGCGGTACCGCCAGCAGTGCCTGACCAGCGTCAACACCCATGATCTGCCTCCGACGGCGGGCTACCTGGCCGGCGAGCACGTCACGCTCCGTGAGTCGCTGGGGCTGCTGCAGCGTCCCGTGGACGAGGAACGCGCAGAGGCCGCCGCCGAGCAGGAGGCGGTCCTCGCCCTCGTCAGGGAACGCGGGCTGCTGCCGGATGCGGACCACACCGATGTGCGGGGGACCGTCGAGGCCCTTTACGCGTTCACCGCGTTGACGCCGTCGTCACTGCTGGGGGTGGCACTCGTCGATGCGGTCGGGGAAACCCGCACCCAGAACCAGCCGGGGACCAGCACGCAATACCCGAACTGGTGCATCCCGCTGGCCGGAGCCGACGGGCCCGTCCTCCTCGATGGGCTACCCGATGATCCCGGGTTCCGGTCCCTCGTGGGGACCGTCCGGACAGCCCTGCATCCAAGGGCCTGAGGGGAGCCGGCGGGATGGCCGACGCCGATCTTGGCGGAAGCCATGGCGGCCTATGGCTCCTCCCGCTACCATGATCCGATGAGTCGAATCGGCAGGCGCTCTCTCGCTGGCGGCTTTGCGCTGGCCATGTTGCTTGCCATGCTGCTTGCGGGGTGCACCTCGCCTCCGCCGACGACGTCGGGAGGCTCCGGTGGTATCGACCACGTGGTCATCATCGTCGAGGAGAACAAGCCTGCCACAGGCATTCTCGGTGGCAGTTCCGCCCCGTATCTCAACAAGCTGGCCAACGAATATGCTGTGGCGGCGAACTACGCGGGAATCACGCACCCCAGTCTGCCAAACTATCTGGCCATGACAAGTGGCACCACTGCAGGCGTCACAGATGACTGCAGTCCCAAGGACAGCGGGTGTACGGCGAATGTACGGAGCATCGCGGACGAAATAGCGCAGTCTGGGCGCAGCTGGAAGATGTATGCCGAGGGCATGGCTGCCCCCTGCCGTGCGGACAATTCCGGAAGGTACGCCGTCAGACACAATCCGTTCATGTACTACCCCGGAGTTACCGGGGACAAGGCCTCCTGCGCCGCCCACGTTGTGCCCTTCTCCCGGTTGGCCGACGACTTGAAGTCAGCCTCAAGCCTGCCGAACTACGTGTTCATCAGTCCTGACCTGTGCAACGACATGCACGACTGCCCGATGAAGACGGGGGACGATTGGCTGTCGCAGCAGGTCCCGAAGATTCTCGCCTCGGCGGCCTTCACGACGCAGAACTCCCTCCTGGTGATCACGTGGGACGAAGGCGATGACTCCAGCAATCAGGCAGTTGCAATATTTGCCGGACCGGCCGCCAAGAAAGCGTACAAATCCGATGCGCCCTACAACCACTACTCGTTAGTGCGCACGATCGAAAGCGTCTGGGGGCTGCAGCCTCTGACGGACAACTCCAGGAACGCCGCCCCGATGACCGAACTGCTGAGGTAGCGCACCTCACTCGCTTACGGGTGTCACCTGCCCCACAGGCCCGTCGTTGACGCAGATCTTGGCGGGAGCCATGGCGGGGTGTGGCTCCTCCCGCTACCATGATCCGATGAGGCGAATCGGCAGGCGCTCTCTTGCTGGTGGCTTTGCGCTGGCCATGCTGCTTGCGGGGTGCACTCCGGCGCAGCCGGCCCCCATCCCGCCGCAGGCGCCCCCGGAGTCCAGCCAAGCGCCGCCGCCCCCGGTCCCCGCCGAGCCGCCGCCGCCCCCGGTCCCGGCCCAGCCGCCGTCGCCCCCGGCCAACCCGGCGAGCGGCGGGATCGAACACATCGTCATCATCGTCCAGGAAAACAAGTCCGCCTCACAGATTATGGGTGCCGGCGATGCCGGCTATCTGAATACCCTTGCGGACGAATTTGCGCTGGCCGCCAACTACCGGGCGATCATGCACCCAAGCCTGCCCAACTATCTCGCCCTGACCGGCGGAACCAACGCCGGGATAACGAGCAACTGCAAACCGAAAGAATGCAGGGCGGACGTGCGGTCCATCGCCGATGAGGTCTCGAGGTCCGGACGAAGCTGGAAGATGTACGCCGAGAGCATGCCTGCGCCCTGCGGGGCCGAGAACTCCGGACGGTACGCGGTGAAGCACAATCCGTTCATGTACTACCCCTCGGTCACGGCGGACAAGAACTCGTGCTCCGCCCACGTCGTGCCCTTGAGCCGGCTGGACCAGGACCTGAAGTCCGCCTCCACCCTTCCGAACTACGTCTTCATCAGTCCCGATTTGTGCAACGACACGCACGACTGCCCGATCCGGACCGGAGACGACTGGCTGGCCCGGCAGGTCCCGAGAATCCTTGGCTCGCCGGCATTCACGACCCGGAATTCCCTGCTGGTAGTCACGTGGGACGAGGGCAGCAACGACGACAACCGGGTGGCCACGGTTTTTGCCGGCCCGGCTGCACGGACAGCGTACAGATCCGATGCCGCGTACACCCACTACTCCCTGTTGCACACGATCGAGGAGGTGTGGGGCTTATCACCCCTGACCAACAACGATCGGAACGCCCCCGTCATGACGGAGCTGCTCAAATAGGGTCCTCGAGCCGACGGTCCCGGACCCCCGGGGGACACCTCGGCGAATGTTCTGAAACGCCAAAAAAGGCCCCGGAATCATAGGATTCCAGGGCCTTTTCCTGTTGTGCGCGGAGGGGGACTTGAACCCCCACCCCCTTTCGAGGACTAGCACCTCAAGCTAGCGCGTCTGCCATTCCGCCACCCGCGCAGGTGGTAATTCGGAGATCGTTTGCGCCTTTCAGCGTTTTGCTTTTCTCCGAAGCAGCGAGAAAAACTCTAACATGAAGTTTCCGGAAACATCGAATCGGGGCTTGTGGGTAGGCTGAAGCCAGCAATTGAGCCACGCCACGAGGAGCTGCACATGACCGACATCCGGACTGAAACCAGGCCCGAGGACGAAGTTGTCAGGATCTGCCAGGAGCTGATCCGGATCGACACCTCCAACTACGGCGATGGCTCTGGTCCGGGTGAACGCGCGGCCGCCGAATACACCGCCGGGCTCATGACGGAGGTCGGGCTGGACGCCGAAATCTTCGAGGCCGCACCCGGCCGTGCCAGCGTGATCACCCGGCTGGCGGGGGAGGACCCGTCGGCAAGCGCCCTCGTGGTCCACGGGCACCTGGACGTCGTTCCGGCGCTCCGCGAACAGTGGTCGGTGGATCCCTTCGGTGCCGAACTCAAGGACGGCATGATCTGGGGCCGCGGAGCCGTGGACATGAAAGACATGGACGCCATGATCCTGTCCGTGCTGCGCAACTTCGCCCGGACCGGGCGCAAACCCAAGCGGGACCTGATCTTCGCGTTCTTCGCCGACGAGGAAGCCGGCGGCCAGTATGGTGCCCGCTACGCCGTCGAGAAGCGGCCCGAACTCTTTGACGGCGCCACCGAGGCGATCTCCGAGGTCGGCGGCTTCTCCGCCACGATCGGCGGCCAGCGCACCTACTTGCTGCAGACCGCCGAAAAGGGCCTCTCCTGGCTGCGCCTCGTGGCCCACGGCCGCGCGGGCCACGGGTCCCAGATCAACACGGACAACGCCGTGACGCGGCTTGCCGGCGCCGTCTCGCGCATCGGGGAATACAAGTGGCCCGTGGAGCTGACACCCACCACCCGGCAGTTCCTGGACGGCGTGACGGAACTCACAGGCGTGGAATTCGATCCGGACGATCCGGACAAGATCCTCAAGGAGCTCGGCACGGTGGCCCGCTTCGTCGGGGCCACCTTGCAGAACACGACCAACCCGACCCTGCTCAAGGGCGGCTACAAGCACAACGTGATCCCCGAATCGGCCGAAGCCCTCGTGGATTGCCGGACGCTGCCGGGCCAGGAGCAGCAGGTCCTGGAGATCGTCCGCGAGCTCGCGGGCAGCGGCGTCGACATCAGCTACGTCCACAACGACGTCTCGCTCGAGGTCCCGTTCGCCGGCAACCTCGTCGATTCAATGATCGATGCCCTGCACGCCGAGGACCCGGGCGCCAAGGTGCTGCCTTACACGCTCTCCGGAGGCACGGACAACAAGTCCCTGAGCCGGCTGGGCATCATCGGCTACGGCTTCGCCCCGCTCCAGCTCCCGGACGAACTGGACTTCACCGGAATGTTCCACGGCGTCGACGAACGCGTCCCGGCCGAATCCCTCAAATTCGGCGCGCGGGTGCTGGACACCCTGCTCACGAACTACTGAGCCTGACCTCGACCATGGCACCCGAGGAAGTGCTGACCGAGCCCCTGCTGGAAAGGATACGCGGCCGTGCTGCCGGCTACGACCGCGACAACGCGTTCTTCCATGAGGACCTGGCGGAACTTGCCGCGGCGGCGTACTTGAAGATATTCGTCCCGGCGTCCGACGGCGGCCTGGGACTGGGGCTCGCCGACGCTGCGCAGCTTCAGCGGCGGCTGGCGACGGCGGCGCCGGCCACGGCGCTGGCCATCAACATGCATCTGGTGTGGACCGGCGTCGCGCACGTCCTGGCTGCCCGGGGCGACTCCTCGCTCGATTTCGTCCTCCAGGAAGCGGCGCAGGGCGAGGTCTTCGCGTTCGGGAATTCGGAGGCGGGCAACGACTCCGTGCTGTTCGACTCGAAGACCGAGGCTGTCCCGCTGCCGGACGGCGGCTACAGTTTCACGGGCCGCAAGATCTTCACCAGCCTGTCACCGGCCTGGACGCGGCTGGGGATCTTCGGAAAGGATACCTCGGCCGCGGACGGCGCGGGGGAGCTGGTGCACGGCTTCATCACCCGGGAGACTGCCGGCTACGAGATCCTGCCGGACTGGGACACGCTCGGCATGCGGGCCAGCCAGTCGAACACCACGGTGCTGGACGGCGCCGTCGTGCCGGCGGAGCGGATCTTCCGGAAAATGCCGGTGGGCCCGAACGCCGACCCCCTGATCTTCGCGATTTTTGCCTGCTTTGAGACGCTGCTGGCGGCGGTCTACACGGGCATCGGCGAGCGGGCGCTCCTGCTCGGGGTGGAGGCCGTCAAACGCCGCACCTCGTTCAAGAACGGCGGCCGCAGCTACGCCCAGGATCCGGATATCCGCTGGAAGGTGGCGGAGGCGGCAATGGCCATGGACGCGCTCTACCCGCAGCTGTCCCGCGTGGCCACGGACGTCGACGAACTGGCCGAGCACGGCAGCCAGTGGTTCCCGCAACTCGTGGGCCTCAAGGTCAGGGCGACGGAGACGGCACGGGCCGTGGTGGATCTCGCCATCCGGGTTTCCGGGGGCTCAAGCTATTTCCGGGGGTCCGAACTGGAGCGGCTGTATCGGGACGTGCTGGCCGGGATGTTCCATCCTTCCGACGACGAATCGGCGCACAACACGGTGGCCAACGCCTGGCTGGGACCGCTCGAAACGCCTTAAACGGTGCGCTGGACTTGGATTACCTTCCGGCGCAGCCAGAACCGGCGTCCGCCGCCTACATAGAGGCGGCTGCGCTCCAGTTCCCACTTGCCGTACTCGGAATGCTCCACGAGCCGCCGCCGCGCCTCGGGCAGGGAATCCTCAGGGCCGACCGTCAGTACGAGGTACTCGTACTGCTTCACGTAGTCCCGCTCCCGCTGGACTGAACTGCTCAGAAAATGTTCCTTCATTGCTCTCCATTTTCGTCCTTTTCCGGCTAACGTGAAGTCATGAGCATCGATCCGCGTGTCGCGCTTCAATCCCTGACCTCCGCATTGGAAGAACACCTGGCAGCAGCCTCGGCGCGCCGGGGCGATGGGGACCCCGCGGTCGAAGCGGCCTTCTTTGCCGTTGCTGACGCCTTTGAAGTCTACGACGACTCCCTCTACGAAGCGTACGGGGAAGTGACGCCGCTTGAAGTGATCGACGACGACAGCGACGAGGACGAGGAAGACGACCTCGACGACGAAGAAGACCTCGAGATCCTCCAGGATTCCGACCAGAACTAAGGCAAGCACCAAGCCGGTGCCGGGTTCAGAGACGCGGGTTCAGACCGGGCTGGAGACGTCTTCCAGCGCCTGTGCAATCTCCGGGGGGAGTGGCACCAGCGTCGAATCCAGGATCTCCTTGAGCTGCACGGAGGTCCGCGCGCCCACGATCGCGGTGGCAACGCCGTTCTGGGACAGCAGCCAGCTCAGTGAGACGTCCAGTGACGTCCTGCCCAGCCCCTTCGCGGCCATCGCAACTGCTTCCACCACGCTGGACGCGGGCCCCTCGAGGTACGGTTCCACATAGCTGGCGAGCCGCTGGTGTGCGGCCCGCGAGTCCGCGGGGATGTGCCCGCGGTATTTTCCGCTCAGGACTCCGCGGCCCATCGGGCCCCATGCCATGAGTCCCAGCCCGGCGTCCTCGATTGCCGGAATGAGCTCTGTCTCGGCGGTGCGCTGCACGAGGGAGTATTCGGACTGGTTCGCAACCAGGGGGAAACCCGCAACCGCGGCGGCCTTGGCCGTTTGCCAGCCGTTGAAGTTCGAGACGCCCGCGTAGCGCGCACGGCCGGAACGGACGGCGTATTCGAGCGCGGACAGGGTTTCTTCCAGCGGCACATTCGGGTCCCAGGCGTGGGCAAACCAGAGATCAACGTAGTCGGTTCCCAGCCGGGCCAGGCTCGCGTCGAGGCCGGACAGCATCCCGTTCCGGGACGTATCGACGCTCCGGCGCCCGTCCGACGTCGAAAGCCCGGCCTTCGTGGAGATCACCACCTCGGAACGTGCGACGACGTCGCCCAGCATCCCGCCGAGCATTGCTTCGGCCTGGCCGTCGGCGTACGAGGCCGCCGTGTCGATCAGGGTCCCACCGCCGTCCACAAAGGCGAGGAGCAGCCCCGAGGCATCCTGCTCATCGGTCTCCCGGGCCCAGGACATGGTGCCAAGGGAAAGGGCGGACACGCGCAACCCACTGTTGCCGACATAACGCTGCTGCATGTCAGCAAGCTTACGGGGATTCAGGAGGGTTCATAACGTAGGGTCTATAAACGTGAACTGGTTTGAAGCGGCCCTTCTGGGCCTAGTACAGGGACTGACCGAGTTCCTCCCGATTTCCTCAAGCGCCCATTTGCGGATAGTTGGTTCGTTCCTTTCCAACGCTGCCGATCCCGGGGCGGCGTTCACCGCCATCACCCAGCTGGGGACCGAGACGGCCGTGATCGTCTACTTCTGGCGCGACATCGTCCGGATCGTCAGGGCCTGGGCCGGTTCGCTGACCGGAAAGGTGTCCCGGCAGGACCCGGACGTGCGGATGGGCTGGCTGGTCATCCTGGGCAGCCTGCCGATCATTGTTCTCGGGCTGCTTTTCCAGGACCAGATCGAATCGGTGCTCCGCAGCCTGTGGATCGTCGCCACCACGCTCATTGTCTTCGGGATGATCCTCGCCGTCGCCGACGCCGTGGGGCGACAGGAACGCGACCTCACCAGACTGAGCTATAGGCACGGCATCTTCTACGGGCTGGCGCAGGCCATGGCCCTGATCCCGGGTGTGTCCCGCTCCGGCGGCACCATCACCGCCGGCCTGCTGATGGGCTACACCCGCGAGGCGGCGGCCCGCTACTCCTTCCTGCTGGCCATCCCGGCCGTGTTCGGCAGCGGCCTGTACCAGCTGTACAAGGTGGTCTCGAAGGAAGGGATCACCGGCCCCTACGGCCTCCCGGAAACGGCCCTCGCCACCGTCATCGCCTTCGTCGTGGGCTACGTCATCATCGGCTGGTTCCTGAGGTTCGTCTCGACCCGCAGCTACCGGCTGTTTGTCTGGTACCGGATCTTCCTGGGCCTGGCGCTGTACCTGCTGCTCGGTTTCAATGTCATCAGCGCCTAGCACTAGGCTTGGGCTGTGAAGTCCTGGATATCCCGCCCCGTTCCCCAGCTCCCGGGCAGCATGCCTGCCCTGCGCCTCTTCGACACCGTCAAGGGCGGAGTCGTCACCCTTGAGGCGACGGGTGAGCAGTCAATGTATGTCTGCGGGATCACCCCCTATGACGCCACCCACATGGGCCACGCTGCCAGCTACGTCGCCTTCGACCTGCTCAACCGCGCCTGGCGCGACGGCCGGCAGCAGGTCTCCTACGTCCAGAACGTGACCGACGTCGACGACCCCCTGCTGGAGCGCGCGACGGCGACCGGCGTCGACTGGCGGGACCTCGCCGCCAGCCAGATCGAGCTCTTCCAGACGGACATGGAAGCCCTCAATGTCCTGGCCCCGGACCACTACGTGGGCGCCGTCGAAGCCGTCCCTCGGATCGTGCCCGCGATCGAGCGCCTCCTGCACCAGGGCCTCGCGTACCGGGTTGCCGGCAGTGCCGGCGAACCCGACGGCGATGTGTACTACGACGTCGAGGCCGCCGGCAAGCACTCCGCGGACGCCGTCGACGCCTGGACGCTGGGCGCCGTTTCGGGGCTTTCCGACACCGAAATGCTGGAACTTTTCGCCGAACGCGGTGGCGACCCGGGACGTGCCGGAAAGCGCCAGGCGCTGGATCCCCTGCTGTGGCGGGTTGCCCGCGACGGCGAACCGCACTGGCCCGGAGGCGAGCTGGGGGAGGGGCGGCCCGGCTGGCACATCGAATGTACGGTCATCGCCCAGAAATACCTGCCCGCCCCGTTCACCGTCCAGGGCGGCGGCTCGGACCTGATCTTCCCCCATCACGAGATGGGGGCCGGACACGCCTATTCGCTGGCCGGGGTCCCGCTGGCCCGGCACTTTGCGCACGCCGGCATGGTTGGCCTCGATGGCGAGAAGATGAGCAAGTCCAAGGGCAACCTGGTGCTGGTGTCCCGGCTCCGCGCCGCCGGGGAAGAGCCGGCGGCCATCCGCCTGGCCATCCTGGCGCACCACTACCGCACGGACTGGTCCTGGACCGACGCCGGTTTCCTTGAGGCCAAGGAAAGGCTCCGTGCCTGGCGTTCCGCCCTGGCCTTGGCGCCGGCAGGCTCCGCCGGCGAACTCGTTGCCCGGCTGCGCGCCGAACTGTCCAACGACCTGTTCGCCCCCGGGGCCCTGGCAGCGGTGGACGCATGGGCCGCCGCCGCGTTGGCGAACACCGGCGCCGCGGCTGCGGGCTCGGCTACGGACGCCGCCCTGGTGAGCGACGCCGTCAACGCCCTGCTCGGCGTCGAACTCTAACCGCGAACCCTAGCGGCGGCCACCCGGCGGCGGGACTGGCAGTCGGACCCTTGGTCAGGGCTTGTCCTTGCCCCGCCGCTTGAGGTAGCGCTCGAACTCGCGCGCGATCGATTCACCGCTGGCCTCGGGGAGGTCGGCGGTGTCCTTCGCCTCCTCCAGCTGGCGCACATAGGCCGCAATTTCGGGATCCTCCGTGGCCAGCTCGTCCACGCCGCGCTCCCACGCGTCCGACTCCTCCACGAGCTCCTGGGTGTCCAGGGGAACCTGCAGCAGCTCCTCGATCCGGTGCAACAGGGCCAGCTGCGCCTTCGGGGACGGCGCCTGGGCCACGTAGTGCGGCACGGCGGCCCAGAGCGAGACCGTGGGCAGGCCGGCCAGCAACGCCACCTCGCCGAGCACGCCGACAATTCCCACCGGCCCCTCGTATTGCGACGCCTCCAGGTCCATCCGCTCACGCAGGGCGTTGTCGTCCGTGGACGTGCTCACGGGGATCGGGCGGCTGTGCGGCACATCCGCGAGGAGGGCGCCGACCAGGATCACGTAGTCCACGTGAAGCGCCTCAGCGTGCACCAGCAGTTCGGCAGTGTAGGCGCGCCACTTGTAGGACGGCTCGGTGCCCTGGACGAAGATCACGTCCACATTGGAGTTCGGCACGCTGGCCTTGAAGATCCGCGTGGACGGCCACTTGATCTTCCGCTCTCCGGAAGCGGTCCGGCGGATCGTCGGCCGCGTGAACTGGAAGTCGTAGTACTCGTCGGCGTCGATCGACGCGACCTTCTTGCCGCCCCAGAGCTTGTTCAGGTAGCGCAGGGCATCGCTCGCGGCCTCCCCGGCGTCGTTCCAGCCCTCAAAGGCCGCAAGCATCACCGTGATTCGCCGACCCTCGGGAACGGCCTGCAACAACCGTTCCGGTTCGGGGACGGCGCCTGGTTCCGTGGGGTCTCCCTCGAAGCTGTTCATCTCATCACCCTACGTCCAAGGGGCGGGCCAGTGCATGGAATGAAGCTCCGCAAGTCCGCAAATCTCTGCCTCCCGGCCGCGTGGTATTCGCCATCGGCGAAGTACGGGTGGCGGGGGCGGGCAGCACCGTAGACTGGAGGGCATGCAATCCTCAGCCTCCCAGCCAATTCTCAAAGCTGCGCTATGGGACATGGATGGCACTATCGTCGACACCGAGCCGTACTGGATCGAAGCCGAACACGCCCTCGTGGCCGCGCACGGCGGACAGTGGTCACACGATCAGGCCATGCAGCTCGTCGGCCAGTCCCTCGTGTTCTCCGCGGGAGTCCTGCAGGACGCCGGCGTGAAGCTGGACCGCCGTGAAATCATCGACACCCTCACGGCACAGGTCATCAGCCGGGTCCGTACCTCCGTTCCCTGGCGGCCCGGGGCGCGCGAATTGCTCGACGAGCTCCACACCGCCGGCATCCGCTGCGCCCTCGTGACCATGTCCGAGGCCCCGCTTGCCCGCGAGATCGTAGCGAGCCTGCCGAAGCCGTATTTCGACTTCCTGGTCACCGGGGATACCGTCACGCAGGGCAAACCCCACCCCGAGGCCTACCTCAAAGCCGTTGAATTGCTGCAGCGCCAGGATCCGGAACTCACGCTGCACGAGTGCGTCGCGCTGGAAGACTCCGAACCGGGCGTCGCCGCAGCGATGGCGTCCGGCGTCGTGACGGTCGGCATCCCCCACATCATGCCTCTGCCGCACGATCCCCGCCGCGCCACCTGGGACACCCTCGAGGGACGCACCGTCGCCGACCTCGAAGAGCTGGTGGCCCTGCGGCATGAGTTCCCGGATGCGACCTTCGGGTTCGCAAGCGCCGCCACAAGGAGCCTGGCCATTGACTGACACCGGCACCCGGGGACGGCCCGGCAAGGGCCCGGCCACCCGCAAGGACGGGATCCCGCTCGGACGCATTGCCGGCATTCCGGTGGTGCTCGCCTATTCCTGGTTCATCATTGCGGCGTTCACCGTGATCGTCTACGGACCCGTCCTCCAGCGCAATGATCCCGGGCTGGGCCTGACCGCCTACTTCGTTGCGTTCGCGTACGCCGTGCTCCTCCTGATTTCCGTGCTTGTACACGAACTCGCCCACGCGCTGACCGCCAAGGTGTACCACTGGCCCACCGAGAAGATCGTCCTCAATCTCTGGGGCGGCCACACCCAGTTCGAGAGCTTCACCGCCTCCCCGGGCCGGTCAGTGCTGGTGGCCATGGCCGGACCGGCCGCGAACTTTGTCCTCGCCGGTGGCGGCTGGCTCCTGCTGTCCACCGGAACCCTGAGCGGCGTCGCCGACATTCTGGCCAACATTTTCGTGTGGGCCAACCTGCTGATCGGCATTTTCAACGTGCTGCCCGGCCTTCCCCTCGACGGCGGCAGGCTTGTCGAATCCGCCGTCTGGAAGGCGACCGGCAGCCAGGAAAAGGGCACGATCGCGGCAGGCTGGGGCGGCAGGATCATCGTGATCGCCCTGGCCCTGTGGTTCGTGGTCCTGCCCCTGCTCAGCGGAGGGCGCCCGGACATTTCCTTCACGCTCATTACCGCCCTGGTGGGCAGCTTCCTCTGGATGGGCGCGACGGCGTCGATCCAGCAGGCGCGCCTGAGGAGCCGGCTGCACCTCGTGGACGCCGCCGCCCTCGCCGAGCCCGCCGTCGGCCTCCCGGAAACCGCCACGGTCGCCGACGTGCTGGCGCTGTCACGGGACAGCGCCACGGGCGCAGCTCCCGCCGTCGTGCTGTGCGGGAGGGACGGCCGCCCGGTGGCCCTCGTAGACTCGGGAGCCGCCGCGACGGTCCCTGCTTCGGCTGCGGCGATGACCCCTGTCACGGCCGTGTCCTACGCCCTCGGTGCCGGCGCCTATGTACCCGAGTGGTCCAGGGGCCAGGAACTCGTCCAGTACCTGGCGCAGCTGGAGGGCCAGGAGTACGCCGTGGTGGACCGGGACGGGACCGTTACCGGCCTGCTCCGCCAGTCAACCGTCCTCAAGGCCATCACCGGCAGGGGCACGGCCGGACGCGGGCAGCGCAGTACCACCCACCAGAACCAGGGCCAGAACCGGTAGAGTTACGTGCCGGTCGTGAATTTCCGGCCCCACGCGCAAGGACCGGTGCCCGCCGGCATATCCGCGGCCACAGAGCTTTACAGGAGCGAGGAATATCTTTATGAGCAGCCACACCGCCGCCCACACCAACGCTGGCGCCAGCAAAACCGACACCGTCACCGGCGCAGCCACCAGCACAGCTACCGGCACCGCACCGGCAGGCCCTGCACCTGTCGGCGCGGGCCGCCGCCGCGGACCGTTCCGCGAGGGCGAGCGTGTCCAGCTTACGGACGAGCGCGGCCGCATGAACACGATCACCCTCGAAGTGGGCGGCGCTTTCCACACGCACCGCGGCTTCCTGAACCACGACGAGATCATCGGCAAGCCGGACGGCTCCGTCGTCGTCAACAACGTCGGGCAGCAGTACCAGACCCTGCGCCCCCTGCTCTCGGACTTCGTGCTGTCGATGCCCCGCGGCGCAGCAGTGGTCTACCCCAAGGACGCCGGCCAGATCGTCACCATGGCGGACATCTTCCCGGGTGCACGCGTTGTCGAAGCCGGGGTCGGCTCCGGCGCGCTGTCCATCTCGCTGCTGCGTGCGGTGGGGGACAACGGCTACCTCCACTCCTTTGAACGCCGCGAGGAATTCGCGGACATCGCCCGCGGAAACGTCGAGACGATCTTCGGCGGCCCGCACCCCGCGTGGAAGATTTCCCTCGGTGACTTCCAGGAGGAAGTCGTCCGCACCGAGGCCCCGGCGTCCGTGGACCGCGTGGTCCTGGACATGCTCGCCCCCTGGGAATGCCTCGACGCCGTCGCAACCGTCCTGGCCCCGGGAGGCGTGTGGATCAATTATGTCGCCACTGTCACCCAGCTGTCCCGCACGGCGGAGGCCATCCGCGCTGACGGCCGCTTCACGGAACCCGACGCCTGGGAATCCATGGTCCGCGGCTGGCACCTCGAGGGCCTGGCCGTGCGCCCGGACCACCGGATGGTCGCCCACACCGGCTTCCTGCTCGTCACGCGCCGGCTCGCCGACGGCGTCACGGGCATCTCTGTGAAGCGCCGCCCGTCCAAGACCGGCTTCAACGAAGAGGACGTCAACGCCTGGACGCCCGGCGCGGTGGGGGAACGCGCGGTCTCGGACAAAAAGCTGCGCCGCGCCGCGCGGGACGCGATCGCCGGAACGAACGTCGTGGACGACCCGGAGATAACGAACTAGCATATTTCGGATGTCTCCAGCGTCACCCGCCTTCTTGGGGCTAAGGTCTTAACAGATGAGCAGGAAGGGGCTGATGCACGATGGAGACTCCGAACACTGACCCGGGCCGCACACCGGCAGAGGACGCAGCGGCGGCGGCGGCACGGGCGGAAACAGGAAAGGCCGCAGGCCAGGCCACAGGCCAGGCCACAGGACACGCCGCCGCCGCCGACGACGGTGACCGCTATGCGGCCAATGAGCTGTCCGTGGCAGAGCGGCAGGTCAATATCCTCCGGGACAAGCTCCGGCATATTGACCGCCAGCTCGCCGCTGCGACGCAGAACAACTCCAAGCTGGTCGGCATGCTCGAGACCGCCAAGGCCGAGATCCTGCGGCTCAAGAACGCCCTCGACCAGGAAGGCCAGCCGCCGTACAGTTTCGGCACGGTGCTGCAGCTCAATCCGAAGCGCCAGCCCTCCGCCGGCAGCAGCGGCCAGGCCTCCACCGAGGAGTCCGTGGACATCTTCAACGCCGGCCGCAAGATGCGGGTGGGGATCAGCCCGCTGGTCAACATCAACCAGCTGGCGGTCGGCCAGGAGGTCCTGCTCAACGAGGCCCTGATGGTGGTGGCCGGGCTCGGCTACGAACGGGCCGGGGACCTCGTGACCCTGAAGGAAATGCTTGGCCCGGACCGCGCCCTGGTGGTCGGCCGCGCGGACGAGGAACGCGTCATCCGGCTCTCCGGCGCCCTGCTTGCCCAGAAGCTGCGGGTCGGCGACGCCCTCTCGATCGACTCGCGCACCGGCTACGCGCTGGAGAAGGTTCCGCGCTCCGAGGTGGAGAACCTGGTGCTGGAAGAAGTGCCGGATATCACCTACCAGGACATCGGCGGCCTGGGTCCGCAGATCGAGCAGATCCGCGACGCCGTCGAACTGCCGTTCCTGCATCCGGACCTGTACCGCGAACACGGGCTGAAGGCGCCCAAGGGCATCCTGCTTTACGGCCCGCCTGGCTGCGGCAAGACGCTCATCGCCAAGGCCGTGGCGAACTCTCTCGCCGCCCGGGCCGCCGAGCGCACCGGCAAGACTGACATGAAGAGCTACTTCCTGAACATCAAGGGCCCTGAGCTCCTCGACAAGTACGTCGGCGAGACGGAACGGCACATCCGGCTGATCTTCGCCCGCGCCCGGGAGAAAGCCTCCGAGGGCAGCCCCGTGGTGGTGTTCTTCGACGAAATGGATTCCCTGTTCCGCACCCGCGGCACCGGCATCTCCTCCGACGTCGAAACCACCATCGTCCCGCAGCTGCTCAGCGAGATCGACGGCGTGGAACGGCTCGACAACGTGATCGTGATCGGCGCCTCCAACCGGGAGGACATGATCGATCCGGCCATCCTGCGGCCGGGCCGGCTGGACGTCAAGGTGAAGATCCACCGCCCCGACGCCGAGGCCGCCGCGGACATCTTCAACAAGTACATCACCACCGACCTGCCCTTCCATGAGTCCGATCTCGGCGAGCACAACGGCGATGTCCAGGCCACCGTGGATGCGATGATCCAGCGGACCGTGGAGGCCATGTACTCCACCGAGAAGTCCAACGAGTACCTCGAGGTGACCTACGCCAACGGCGACACCGAGATGCTCTACTTCAAGGACTTCAACTCGGGCGCCGTGGTGCAGAACGTGGTGGACCGGGCCAAGAAGTACGCCATCAAGGACCTGCTGACCATCGGGCAGAAGGGCCTGCGCATCGACCACCTGCTGCGTGCCGTCGTGGACGAGTTCCGGGAGCACGAGGACATGCCCAACACCACCAACCCGGATGACTGGGCACGGATCTCGGGCAAGAAGGGCGAGCGCATCACTTACATCCGCACCATCGTCCAGGGCAAGGCGGGCCAGGAGCCCGGCAAGTCCATCGAGACGATGCCGAGCACGGGCCAGTACCTGTGACGGGGGCTGTTTCCGGCAGGCCGGCCGACGCTACCGGTGGCCTGCCCGTGGGCGGGGCGATGAGGGTGATGGGCTCGGAGACCGAGTACGGCATCCACGCGCCTTCCGCCCCCGGGGCCAACGCCACGATGATGTCCGCCCGGGTGATCCAGGCGTATGCCCAGGTAACGCGGCAGCGCGCCGCCGGCGGCGCCGAAACGCGCTGGGACTACACGGACGAGGAGCCGCTGCACGACGCGCGCGGCTGGACTCTGGAGCGGAGAGCCGCGGAGCCGGAGCAGCTCACCGACCAGCCTCCGGTGCTCGATGCCGAGGCGATCGCCCTCGCCTACGGACGGCAAGAGCTGGAGGCCGACGGCGAGGACGAGTCAGGCACGCTGCTCATGAACATGGTGCTGGGCAACGGAGCACGGCTCTACGTCGACCACGCCCATCCGGAGTACTCCAGCCCGGAAGTCACCAACCCGCGCGACGCCGTCGCCTGGGACGCCGCGGGGGACCTCGTGGCCCTGGCGGCCGTTCGCCGCCTCGCCGCGGATCCGGAACTACCGCCCATCAACCTGTACAAGAACAACACGGACAACAAGTCGGTCTCCTACGGCTCCCACGAGAACTACCTGATGCCCCGCGCGGTGCCGTTCGGCGATATCGTCCGCGGGCTCACGCCGTTCTTCGTCACGCGGCAGATCATCTGCGGTGCCGGCCGGGTGGGCATGGGACAGGACAGCTCCCGGCCCGGCTACCAGATCAGCCAGCGCGCGGATTTCTTCGAGACCGAGGTGGGACTCGAGACCACCATCCGCCGCCCCATCATCAACACCCGCGACGAGCCCCACGCCACCGCGGACAAGTACCGCCGGCTCCACGTCATCATCGGCGACGCCAACCTCAGCCAGGCCTCCAACTACCTGAAGTTCGGCACCACCGCGATGGTCCTGAGCCTGATCGAGGCCGGCCTGGCGCCGCGGATTGAAGTCCACGAACCCGTCGCCGCCCTCCAGGCCGTCAGCCACGACACCTCGCTCGCGGCCACCCTGCGGCTGCTGGACGGACGCCGGATCACGGCCCTGGACCTGCAGTGGATCTACTACGAGACCGCCGCGAAGCACGCCCAGGACACCGGCGTCGCCGATGCCGTAGACGGTGACGGCCACACCCACGAGGTGCTGGAGCGCTGGTCGTCGACCCTGACCGAACTGGGCGGTGACCGGGCTGCCGCGGCCTCCTCGGTGGAATGGCTGGCCAAGCTGTCCCTGCTCGAGGGGTACCGTCAACGCGACGGCCTGGGCTGGGACAACGCCCGCCTTGGCCTCGTGGACCTGCAATGGGCTGACATCAGGCCGGAAAAGGGGCTCTACCACCGGCTGCTTGCCCGCGACCGCATGCAGCGGATCGTCGACGACGCCGTGATCGCACGGGCGATGACGGAACCGCCGTCGGACACGCGGGCCTACTTCCGCGGGCGCTGCGTCAGCCGGTTCGGCACCGATCTGGTGGGCGCCAGCTGGGACTCCGTCATCTTCGATGTTCCCGGCCGCGGAAGGCTTCAGCGGGTCCCCACCCGCGAGCCCCTGCGCGGAACAGAGGCCCTCACCGGCGGCCTGTTTGCCCGTCACCGGGAGGCCGGGCCGTTCCTGGCCGAACTGCTGGGACTCAGCCCCGGTTCGTAGGAATAAAAGGCCCCCGCCGACGCCGCGGGCGTGGCACTATTGCTACAGGATGTCCCTTGCGAAAAGGGGACGGATAGAAGGAGAAGAAAATGGCAGGCCAGGAGCAGCAGCAGCCGCAGTCGCGGGACACCGAGGTTGACGAGGACGTCCCCGCTGCGCCGCCGGCCCCCGCGGAGGCCCAGGCGTCGGCAGCGACCCAGGGTGTCGACGATCTCCTCGACGAGATCGACGGTGTCCTGGAGTCCAACGCCGAGGAGTTCGTCCGCGCCTTCGTGCAAAAGGGCGGCCAGTAGGAGCGCCGCCGGCCGCCGGATGAGGGCGGCAGGGCTTGTGGAGACACAGGGGCTAAGGGCCGGAAGAGTCGTTGATAGACCACGTTGAGGGAGTGCGTCAGTGCAGGAAACAACAGCCAACCAGGTAGCAGCCAACGCGACGTCCTCATTCACCGAGCACCTGCAACGCGAGCGTCCCGGATTATTGCCTCTCGGCCAACTGCCTTTCGGACAATTGCCTCTCGGCCAGCTGCCTTTCGGCCAGCTGCCTGCCGGGGCGCTGACCGCCCACGCCGCCGCGCCCCTCCAGGTGCCGCACGGGACCACGATCGTGGCGTTGACCTACGCGGGGGGAGTGCTCATGGCGGGGGACCGCCGCGCCACGATGGGCAACGTGATCGCCAGCCGGCACATCGAGAAGGTCTTTCCGGCCGACCAGTACTCGGTGCTGGGCATCGCGGGGACGGCCGGGATCGCCCTCGACCTCACACGGCTGTTCCAGGTTGAGTTGGAGCATTACGAGAAGATCGAAGGAACCCTGCTGAGCCTGGACGGCAAGGCGAACCGGCTCGGTGCCATGATCCGCGGCAACCTCCCGATGGCGATGCAGGGGCTCGCCGTCGTCCCCCTGTTCGCCGGTTTCGACCGGCCCGAAGGCTTCGGCCGGCTCTTCTCCTACGACGTCACCGGCGGACGCTACGAGGAGCAGGAGCACCATTCCGTGGGGTCCGGCTCGATGTTCGCCCGCGGGGCGCTGAAGAAACTGTGGCGGCCCAACCTTTCCGAGCAGGACGCCGTCGCCGTCGCCGTCGAGGCGCTGTACGACGCCGCCGACGACGACTCCGCGACGGGCGGGCCGGATCCGGTCCGGCAGCTCTGGCCGGTGGTCTACATCGTCAACCGCACAGGTGCGATCCGGGTCCCGGAGCGCGACCTCGCCGCGGTGGCCGGCGCGGTCATTGAGTCCAGGGCCGTCGCCCAGCGGGAGGCCTGAGATGACCCAGCAGTTCTATGTATCGCCAGAACAGCTAATGAAGGACCGTGCGGACTTCGCACGGAAAGGCATCGCACGCGGACGCTCAGTCGTGGTCATCAGCTGCCGGGACGGAATCGCCCTCGTGGCGGAGAACCCCTCACCGTCGCTGCATAAGATCGGCGAGATCTACGACAAGATCGCGTTCGCCGCCGTCGGCAAATACAACGAATTCGAAAGCCTGCGCCAGGCCGGCGTGCGGTACGCGGACGTCCGCGGCTACTCCTACGACCGCGAGGACGTCACGGCCAGGGGGCTGGCGAGCGTCTACGCGCAGAGCCTCGGAGCCGTGTTCACGGCCGAGCAGAAACCCTTCGAAGTGGAACTGGCCGTGGCCGAGGTCGGCCCCGACCAGGAGGCGGACCACCTGTACCGGCTGACATTTGACGGGTCCATCGCCGACGAGCACGGCTTCATCGTGATGGGCGGACAGGCGGACAAGGTGTCCGCAGCCGTCGCGGCGGGCTGGCAAAGCGAACTCGACTTCGCGGGAGCCATCCGGCTCGCCCTGGCGGGACTCGTGGCGGACAAGGAAACCACCACGCTGCCGGCTTCGGCGGTGGAGGTTGCCGTGCTGGACCGCGGCTCGGAAAGCGGCCGCGGCACGCGCCGGGCCTTCCGCCGGCTCGAGGACGCCGACATCGTGGCATTGCTTGCAGAGGAGAACTGACATGGACAAGCGCATTTTCGGTATCGAAACCGAATTCGGAATTTCCTATTCGAGCCCGGAATCCCGGCCGCTGGCACCCGAGGAAGTGGCCCGCTACCTCTTCCGCAAGGTGGTCAGCTGGGGAAGATCGTCCAACGTCTTCCTGACCAACGGCTCGCGCCTGTACCTCGACGTCGGATCCCACCCGGAGTACGCCACGGCAGAGTGCGACGACCTCGCCCAGCTGATCGCCCACGACCGCGCCGGGGAACTGATCCTGTGCGACCTCGTGGACGAGGCCCAGGAACGGCTCGCAGCCGAGGGCTTCAACGGCACCGTGTACCTGTTTAAGAACAACACCGACTCCGCCGGAAACTCCTACGGCAGCCACGAGAACTACCTCATCCCGCGCCGCGGAGAGTTCTCCCGGCTCGCCGAGATCCTCATCCCGTTCCTCGTCACGCGCCAGCTCATCGCCGGTGCCGGCAAGATCCTGAAGACGCCCCACGGTGCCACTTTCGCGTTCTCCCAGCGGGCCGACCACATCTGGGAAGGCGTATCCTCCGCCACCACCCGGTCCCGGCCCATCATCAACACCCGCGACGAGCCGCACGCCGACGCCGAGTTCTACCGCCGCCTGCACGTCATTGTGGGCGACTCCAACATGTCCGAAACCGCGGCCCTGCTCAAGGTCGGCACCGTGGACCTGATCCTGCGGATGATCGAAGCCGGAGTCATCATGCGCGACATGCGGATGGAGAACCCGATCCGCAGCATCCGCGAAATCTCGCACGACCTCAGCGGCCGGGCCCTGGTACGCCTCGCCAACGGCCGGCAGCTGACAGCCCTGGAAATCCAGCGGGAATACCTGGGCAAGGTAACAGCCTTCGTGGCCGAACACGGTGCACACAACGCACATGTGCCGCTGATCCTGGACCTGTGGGAACGCACCCTCGACGCGATCGAAAGCGGTGACACCAGCACGATCGACACCGAGGTTGACTGGGCCATCAAGAAGAAGCTCATGGACAACTACCGCGAACGGCACGGGCTGGGACTCGACGCGCCCCGGATCGCGCAGCTGGACCTGACGTACCACGACATTTCCCGCAGCCGCGGTCTCTTCTACCTGCTGCAGGCTCGCGGCGCGGTGCGCCGGATGGTGGACGACACCACGATCAAGGACGCGGTGGATGCCCCGCCGCAGACGACGCGCGCCAAACTCCGCGGCGACTTCGTCCGGCGGGCCCAGGAACTGGGCCGCGATTACACGGTGGACTGGGTCCATCTGAAGCTCAACGACCGCGCCCATCAGACCATTCTGTGCAAGGATCCGTTCCGCAGCGTGGACGAACGGGTGGATGCGCTGCTGGACTCTATGGGTTGATTGCCAGCTTTCCACGTTATTCTGGACGGGGCCGCCTTGCGGCCACCGTTTTCTTTGCCACGGGAAACCGTCCGGCAATGCGTCCACCCAGCCTCGACGAAAGTTTCTAAGTGCGCCGACTACTAGCAATTCTTCTTCCCGGACTGCTGCTGCTGACCGCCTGCGGCGGCGGAACACCGCCAGCCCCGCCGGAACCCACCAGCCAGTCCGCCGGCGAGATCGCGAAGCTGGACTCCGTCAAACTGACCGAGAACGGCGACAAGAAAGCTCCCGGTGTCGACTTCGCCAAGCCTCTCGACGTCAAAGAACCCACCGCCAAGGTAGTCAGCGAAGGCAGCGGCGACAGGGTCAAGGCAAACCAGATCGCCGAAATCTCCATCGTGGCCTTCAACGGCACGGACGGCACAACGCTGGAAGACACCTTCCCGAACGATCCCGAGCCGCTCGAACTGAACGACCAGCTCAAGACGGGCAGCGCTGTCATCTACAACGCCTTCGTCGGCGCGAAGATCGGCTCACACCTGGCCCTCGCCGTTCCCGGTCAGGCCGCCGCCGACGGCGCGGAAGCCAAGCCCACCCAGCTCCTCATCGTTAAGGTGCTCTCCGCCAAGGACGCTCCGCCGGTCCTGGACAAGCCGGAGGGCGACACCGTCACCCCGCCGGCCGGACTGCCGACCGTGAAAGAAAATGACAAGGGCATCCCGGAAATCTCGGTCGAAGGCGTGCCCGCCCCGACCGCCCTGATCTCCCAGGACCTCATCAAGGGCAAGGGCCAAGAGCTCAAGGAAACCGATACGGTCACCGTCAACTACGTCGGAGTCGCCCTCGCGGGCGGCAAGGTCTTCGATTCCAGCTTCGACCGCGGCGAGAAGGCCAGCTTCCCGCTCACCGGCGTCATCAAGGGCTGGACCCAGGGCCTGGCCGGAAAGACCGTCGGCTCCCGTGTCCTGCTGGTGGTCCCCAAGGACCTCGCCTACGGTGACGAAGGCCAGGGCGACGCCAAGGGCGACCTCGTCTTCGTTGTCGACATCCTCGGCGTCAAGTAAGCACCCTCAAGTAAGTACCGTCAAGTAACCACGGCACCAAACACGCCACCCAAAGCAACGCAGAAGGAGCAACCATGTCATTTGGACAGCGCGACCTCGACCGCCAGAAGCCGGAAATTGACTTCCCCCAGGGCGACGTCCCCACCGAACTGGTCATCACCGACCTCATCGAGGGCGACGGCACCGAGGCCAAGGCCGGCGACACCGTCTCGACCCACTACGTGGGCGTCGCCTGGTCCACCGGCGAAGAATTCGATGCCTCCTGGGGCCGCGGCGCACCGCTGGACTTCCGCGTCGGCGTCGGCCAGGTCATCCAAGGCTGGGACCAGGGCCTGCTGGGCATGAAGGTCGGCGGCCGCCGCCGGCTGGAAATCCCGTCCGAACTAGCCTACGGTTCCCGCGGCGCCGGCGGAGCGATCGGCCCCAACGAGGCACTGATCTTCGTCGTAGACCTCGTCGCCGTCCGCTAGGCGTATAGCAGGGCCGGACCGGAAGCGCGGTAACAATCGGAAAAGTTCTTCCGGCTGTTGCCGCGCTTTCGTCTTTTTCCAGCAGGGACTTTAGTACCCTTGCGAGGTGTCCGCCTCACGTACAGAACGCCTCCTGAACCTGCTCATCGCGCTGCTCAACACCAAGTACGGGCTCCGCCGCAGCGAGTTGCGGGAGAAGGTCTATCACGACACCACCAGCACCGATGTCTCGTTCGGCCGGATGTTCGAACGCGACAAGGCCGAGCTGCGCCAGTTCGGCTTCGAAGTCGAGACCGTGATGGACCAGGGCTGGGGCTCGGATGATCCCGCCACGACGCGGTACCGGATCGGCAAGGAATCCAACCGGCTGCCCGACGTCAGCCTCACCCCCGAAGAATGTGCGGTCCTTATCCTGGCGGCCCAGCTCTGGGAGCACGCCGCCCTCGGTTCCGCCGCCGTGAACGCGGTGCGCAAGCTGCAGGCGGCCGGCGGCCTGGTCGACGCCGAACTTCCGGTGGGTGTCCAGCCGCGCATCCGTCCGGCCGGCAGGGCCTTCGAGGACCTCGTCGGCGCCATGCACGCCCAGCATCCCGTGAGTTTCCGCTACTTTGCCGACAGCACGGGCAAGGAGGAGGAGCGGCTTGTCGAGCCTTGGGGCCTGGGCAGCCGCTTCGGCCAGTGGTACGTCGTAGGCCAGGACCGGGGCAGGGGAGCCAAGCGCTTCTTCCGCCTCTCGCGCCTCACCTCGGCGGTCACAGTGCTGGACAAGGAATCCTTCACGGCGCCGTCGGGGTTCAACGTCCGGGCCGAACTGGCGGGCCTTCAGGAGCTGCCCGTCCGGACCGCCGTCGTCGACGTCGAGGAAGGCAGGCTGCTGGGGCTCCGGAAGCGTGCCGGCGACTCCGCTGCCCCCGTCGCCCAGGGCCCGGCGGCCGGGCAGCCCCGCGCCGGGCGGGACAGGCTCAGCGTTCCCTTCCGGGACGCGGAGGCCCTCGGTGAGGAACTCGCCTCCTACGGACCCCGGGTGGCGGCGGTTTCCCCTCCCGAGCTCGTCGCCGCCGTACGCCGGCGCCTGAGCGCCGCCGCCGTGTTCGCTGCGGCTCCGGTCCCGGAGGTGGCCTTCCCTGAGGTTTTCCGGCAAGCCGGACCGGCCCAGCGCGGCCGCAAACGCACCTCCGAGGACCAGCTCAAGCGGATGCTGCAGCTCGTCCCGTTCCTCGTGCACAACCAGGGCCTGCACATCAGCGAGGTGGCCGCGAAGTTCGGCGTCACCCGCAAGGAACTGGAGGATGACCTGCGGATCCTGATCTGCTCTGGCCTGCCGGAGGGCTACCCCGACGACCTGCTGGACATCCAATGGGACGACGACCACGTCTTCATCACCCAGGACCTCGAGCTGAACCGGCCCGTCCGATTCACGGTCGACGAGGCCTGCGCCTTGCTGACCGGGCTGGAGACCCTCAACGGCCTGCCGGAGCTCGCCGAAGGCAGCGCCCTGGAGTCCGTGACGCTCAAGCTCATGGCGGCTGCGGGGGAGGAGGGGCTCAAGGCGGCCTCGCTCTCCGGCCCGGAAGTGGCCCCCGCGAACTCCGCCACACTCGAAACCGCCCGGGAGGCGATCCGTGCCGGTGCGCAGCTTCATCTGAGCTACTTCTCGGCGCAGCGGGATGCGGTGTCCGAGCGGGACGTGGACCCGCGGCGGCTCTATTCGCTGGACAACACCTGGTACCTCGAGGCGTACTGCCATTCGGCCCGGGGCCTGCGCAACTTCCGGCTGGACCGGATCGAGGGCCTGGCGCCGAACGGCCGTCCCGTGTCCGCGGCGGCGACGCCTGCGGAGAGCTTCCCGGTGAAGCTGTTCACCCCGAACGACGACGACACCATGGTTGTGGTTGAACTGGCCGCGCGCGGGACCTGGCTCGCCGATGACTACTATGCGGAACGGACCGCGGCACTCCCCGGCGGCGCCATGCTGGCCGAGATCCGGTTCGGCAGCACGGACTGGCTGCCGATGTTCGTGGCCCGGCATGGCGGCCTGGTCCGGATCCTTCAGCCCGGGGCCCCCGCGGACGCTGCGCGGGAGTGGCTCGCCGCGGCCCTGGCGCAATATAAAGACTAGTCAGTACGCCAGCTAGACTACTCAGCATGCCTTGGTGGTCCTGGATCGTGATCTGGATAGCGCTCGTCGCGCTGTCGCTGTTGTTCTTCGTCATGCTTGGCATCCGGCTGTTCCGGCAGTTCATGACCACGCTCAAGGAACTCGGCGAGGCGGGGGAGAGGTTCACCCACCTGCCGTCGCGCCCGCACACGAGCGACCCGGACACCGGCAGCACGGGCACCGGGGCAACGGCGGGGCCGCGCCCCGAGCCGGGCGCCGCCGTTTTTGCCTCGCCCGCCCGGGTGCGACATGACTACCACTCATCCAAGAAGTCCCGGCAGGACGACCGCCGCCTGCGGCGCATCCAGCGCAAGAAGGACCGGGGCCAGCCCCAGGCGCTGCGCGACATCGAATTCAGATAGACGTAGGATGTATTTCAACGAAAGGACCTCCCCCCATGAGGCTTGAAGGCTGGCATCTCATCATCATCATCGTTTTGGCTCTGGTGCTTTTCGCTGCACCGAAGCTGCCCGGCATGGCCAGGAGCCTTGGCCAGTCGATGCGTATTTTCAAGTCGGAAGTCCGCGAAATGAAGAAGGACGGCACCCCCGAATCCAAGACGGACTCCGATCCGGTTGAGGGCAGGGTAGTCAACCACCCGCAGTCCACCGGCACCGAAACCCGGACGGGAGACGGAACCGACGTCCCGCCGTCGACCCGCGCCTAAGACCACATGGCAGTAACCATGAGCCGGCGATCCAATCCCGAAGGACGGATGGCGCTCCTCGATCACCTGAAGGAGCTGCGCAACCGGCTCTTCAAGGCGGCGATCGCCGTCGTGCTGGGAACCGTCGTCGGCTTCTTCGTCTACCAGCCGATGCTCGCGGCACTGATCAAACCGATCCGTGACCTGAACGCGCACGAGGGCCGGCAGGCGTCGCTGAACTTCGACGGCGTGGCGAGCTCGTTTGACCTCATGATCCAGGTGTCCGTTTTCTTGGGCCTCATCGTGGCGAGCCCCGTCTGGCTGTACCAGCTCTGGGCGTTCATTGTGCCGGGCCTGCACAAGAAAGAACGGCGGCTCGCCCTCTCCTTCGTCGCGGCTGCCGTCCCGCTGTTTGTGGGCGGCGTGCTCCTGGCCTGGCTCGTGCTGCCGAACGCGGTGCGGGTGCTGACCGATTTCACCCCCTCGGGGGGCTCGAATTTCATCAGCGCCCAGATTTATCTCTCCTTCGTCTTGCGCCTACTGCTGGCCTTCGGCATTGCCTTCCTGCTGCCCGTGGTCCTGTTCGGCCTGAATCTGGCGGGCTTGGTCAAAGGCGCGCAGCTTCTCAAGAGCTGGCGCGTCACCGTCTTCCTCGTATGCCTGTTTGCCGCCATGGCCGCTCCCGGCGCCGATGCCATGAGCATGTTCTACCTCGCGGTGCCCATGCTGGTCCTGTTCTTCACAGCGATCGGGCTCTGCCTGCTCAACGACCGCCGGCGGGAGCGCCGCGCCGTCAAGCGCGCCGCCGAAACCGAAGCCACCGCGGACGAGGCGACTCCAAGCTCCGAGCTGGAGAATCTCTAGGCCGTCGCGCACTAGGCTGGAAGCATGTCCTCACAACCCGGGCCGGAGTCGCCGTCCGATCGCTACCGCGCCAGCGTCGAGCGGGCCGCTGAAGCCAAAACGTATCTGGGCGGTTTCATCCGTTCGCTTGAATTCGAGCTCGATGACTTCCAGCGCGAGGCGTGCCTGTCCCTGCAGGCCGGACGGGGTGTGCTCGTGGCCGCCCCCACCGGCGCCGGCAAGACGATCGTGGGGGAGTTCGCGATCTACCTGGCCCTCCAGCGCGGACTCAAGGCGTTTTACACCACTCCCATCAAGGCCCTCAGCAACCAGAAGTACTCCGAGCTGGCCGCAAAGTACGGCCCAGCCCAAGTCGGTCTCCTCACGGGCGACACCAGCATCAACGGCGACGCTTCCGTGGTGGTGATGACCACCGAGGTGCTCCGCAACATGCTGTACGCGGATTCCGACACCCTGGACGACCTCGGTTTCGTGGTGATGGATGAGGTCCACTACCTTGCCGACCGCTTCCGCGGCGCCGTCTGGGAGGAAGTGATCATCCACTTGCCCAGCGAGGTCCAGGTGGTATCCCTGAGCGCCACCGTCTCCAACGCCGAGGAGTTCGGCGCCTGGCTTGACACCGTCCGCGGACAGACCGACGTGATCGTCTCCGAACACCGCCCGGTGCCACTCTGGCAGCATGTCATGGTGGGCAGGAAGATCGTGGATCTCTTCGCCGGCGACACCAGCTTCGACGAGATCGCCCCGGCCGGAGAGTCCGAGGTGTCCGCGCCCGCCGATACCGCCGACCTCAGCACGCGGGCCGGCTTCGAGGTCAACCCCGAGCTGCTGTCCATGGCGCGGGCCGAGAGCCAGATGAATTTCCGCGGCCGCTTCGGCCACGGCGGCCGCAACCAGCGCAGGCAGCCGCGCCAGCACGACGAGCCGCAAGCCGGCCAGCGCAGCCCGGTGCGGAAGGCCAGCCGCCCCCAGGTCATCGCCAGCCTGGACCGGCAGGACCTCCTGCCGGCGATCACCTTCATCTTTTCGCGTGCCGGCTGTGACGCGGCCGTCGCCCAGTGCGTCTCCGCCGGCCTGTGGCTGACCACGGAGCAGGAACAGCTGATCATCGCCCAGCGGGTCGACGAAGCCGCCCAGGATATCCCCTCGGACGACCTGGACGTCCTCGGGTTCTGGAGCTGGCGGGACGGCCTGCTCCGCGGCCTCGCCGCCCACCACGCCGGCATGCTGCCCACCTTCAAGGAGGTGGTGGAGAAGCTCTTCGTCGACGGGCTGGTCAAGGCTGTGTTCGCCACGGAAACCCTGGCGCTCGGCGTCAACATGCCGGCCCGCTGCGTCGTGCTCGAGAAGCTGGACAAGTTCAACGGCGAGGCGCACGTGAACATCACGGCGGGGGAGTACACCCAGCTGACCGGCCGCGCCGGCCGCCGCGGAATCGACGTCGAAGGCCACGCCGTCGTGCTGTGGCAGCCCGGCACCGACCCGGCCGCCGTCGCGGGCCTCGCCTCGCGGCGCACCTACCCGCTGAACTCCAGCTTCCGGCCCACGTACAACATGTCCATCAACCTCCTGGCACAGTTCGGCAGGCCCCGCGCCCGCGAGATCCTGGAATCGTCCTTTGCCCAGTTCCAGGCGGACCGCTCCGTCGTCGGACTGGCGAAGCAGGTGCGGAGCCGGGAGGAATCGCTGGCCGGCTTCAGCAAGGCGATGACCTGCCACCTCGGCGACTTCACCGAGTACTCCCGGCTGCGGCGGGCCCTGGCCGATGCGGAGAACATGGCATCCAAGAGCAGCTCCAGGGCCAGGAAGTCCCTTACCGAGGATTCCCTGAGCCGCCTGCTCCCGGGCGACGTGGTGGATGTACCCACGGGCAGGGCGCCGGGCCTCGCCGTCGTGCTCAGCTCCGACCACGAATCCCGCGAGCCACGACCGGCCGTCATGACGCTGGACAACCAGCTGCGCCGGATCGGCATCCACGACGTCGACGGTCCGGTGTCGCCGATCACGCGGATCAGGATCCCGAAGTCCTTCAACGCCAAGCTGCCCAAGTCCCGGCGTGACCTGGCGTCCTCGGTGCGCAACGCCGTCCGCGAGAACCGGCCGCCGGCACCGCCGAGACGGAACGAGGACTTCGGCCGGGCCGCCGCCCTGCCGAACCAGGAGAAGAAGATCGCCGAGCTGCGCCGGGAGCTCCGCGCCCATCCGTGCCATGGCTGCAGCGAACGCGAGGACCACGCGCGGTGGTCCGAACGCTGGTGGAAGCTCCGCCAGGAGACGGACGGGCTGGTACGCCAGATCCAGGGCCGGACCAACACCATCGCCAAGACCTTCGACCGGGTGTGCGGGGTGCTGACGAGCTACGGCTACCTGGAAACGTCCGACGCCGGTGTGCTCTCCATCAGCCCCGACGGGCAGCGGCTCCGCCGGATCTACGGGGAGAAGGACCTGCTCATTTCGCAGTCCCTCCGGATGGGCGCCTTCGGCGACCTCGACGCCGCCGAAGTGGCCGCCCTCGTCAGCGTCCTCGTGTATCAGGCCAAGCGGGAGGACCGCGGGCTGCGGCCCAAGATGCCCAGCGTCTCGCTGGAGTCCGCGGTGGACACCGTGGTGCGCGAGTGGTCCGCCCTTGAGGACGTGGAGGAGGCCAACAAACTTCCGCTGACCGGCGAGCCGGAGCTCGGCCTCGTCTGGCCGATCTTCAAGTGGGCCAAGGGCCGGCACCTCCAGGACGTCCTCAGCGGCACGGAGCTGGCCGCCGGGGACTTTGTCCGCTGGGTGAAACAGGTCATCGACCTGCTGGACCAGCTGGCCAAGATCCCGAACCTCGATCCCCGTGTGGCGCGGCTGTGCGGGGACGCCATCAAACTCGTCAAACGCGGCGTCGTCGCGTATTCCTCGGTGGCCTAGTGCCGGGTTCAACAGTGGACGCCTGAACGCCGCTACCCCGCAGAACACCCCGCAGCCACCGTCTTCGAACACGCCCGGCGCCGTGCCGGCCACCAGCTACAAGGAGCCCCCGCACCATGACCGACTCACCGGCCGTTCCAACACCGCGCAAGATCACGCTGTACCGCAACGGCTCAGTCTACACGGCCGCCGATCCCTTTGCGACGGCGATGCTGGTCGACGGCGACACCGTCGCCTGGGTCGGCTCCGAGCAGGCCGCCACCTCGATTGCCGACTCCTCCATGGAGGTAATCGATCTCCAGGGCGCGCTCCTGGCTCCTGGATTCGTCGATTCCCACGTCCATCTGACGGAAACAGGAATCGCCTTGGACTCGCTGCAGCTCGGCGGCGTCCGCTCGGCGGCTGAACTGCTCGACGCCGTCGCCGGCTCCCGCGCGGAAGGCACCGTGCTGGGCCATGGCTGGGACGAGACCCTGTGGGCCGATCCCACCCTGCCGGCGCGGGAAGAACTCGAACGGGCAGCCGGCGGCCGGAAGGTCTACCTGTCCCGCGTTGACGTCCACTCGGCCCTGGTGTCGTCATCCCTGGCGGCGTCGGCCGGCCTCGACGGCGTCGACGGGTTTTCCACCGGCAGCCAGGTCAAACGCGGCGCCCATACCGCGGCCCGGCTGGCGGCGCGGCAGCTTCCCGCCGCCGCCCTGCGCGGCTACCAGCAGCGGGCCCTGGCCGAAGCGGCCGCAAACGGCTACGTGGCCCTCGCGGAGATGGCGGCCCCGCACATCGGCAGCCTCGAGGACCTGCAGCTCGCGGCGGGCTGGAACACGGCCACCGGCGAAGGGGCCGCAGTCCCTGAAATCCTGCCGTATTGGGGCCAGCTGGCCACTTCCGCGGAACATGCCCAGTCCGTCCTGGACGGCCTGGGCGTGTCCGTGCTCGGCCTCGCCGGAGACCTGAACATCGACGGTTCGATCGGCTCACGGACCGCGGCCCTCCGCGCCGACTACAGCGACGCTCCGGGGGAGCGTGGCAGCCTGTATCTCTCGGTCGCGGAGGCGGCCGCGCACCTGGCGGCGTGCTCGCTGCTGGGCATCCAGGCCGGCTTCCACGTCATCGGCGACGCCGGCCTCGATGCGGCCCTGGACGCCCTGGACCAGGCCGCTGCCGAGGTGGGCGAGCAGCGGGTCCGTGCCGCCGGCCACCGACTCGAGCATGTCGAGATCGCCGATCCCGACGCCATCAGCCGGCTGGCCCGCCATTCCGTCACAGTCAGCGCACAGCCGGTCTTCGACGCTCTCTGGGGAGGCGAGGACAGCCTCTACCAGCAGCGCCTCGGCTCACGCCGTCGGGGCATGAACCCCTTCGGATCCTTCTACGCCGCCGGGGTGCCGATCTGCTTCGGCAGCGACAGCCCGGTGACCCCGCTCCGGCCGTGGTCCAGCGTCCGTGCGTGCCTGGAGCACAACAACCCCGCAGAACAGATCTCCGCGCGCGCAGCATTCCTCGGCCACACGAGGGCAGGCTGGCGGGCGGCCCGCTACCGGAACCCCATGGCCGGCCAGCTGGTGCCGGGCGCCCCGGCCAGCTTCGCGGTCTGGGACGTCGAGGAACTCATGGTCCAGGTCGCCGACGGCAGGGTGCAGTCGTGGAGCACGGACCCGCGGGCCCGCACACCGCTGCTGCCCGCCCTGGACACAGGCAACGATCCGGTCTGCCTCCGGACCGTGCGGGACGGCCACGAACTGTTCACCAACGGCTCCCTCGGCTCCCTCAGCTCCTGACGCCGCGGGTGTCCGGCCGGAAACTCCGATCCCCGCAACATGCCTCTGAGCTGGGCCGATGGATGTAATGGCAGGTCACGGTCCGGTTGACAGATCAGGGCAGGCCCGTAGCATTGAGGGTCAACGGAGGGTAGCGTACACCGCAGGCTCCCGTTGACCCCGGTCCGTTCCAGGCTGCCGCGCGCGGTAGTTTCTCTGGCCGTGACCACGGGTATCCCCCGCGGGCGGGTCCACTTCGCAGCAGAAAACGGTTCCGGCGCCGCTTCTCGTGGCCTGCCGGAACTGGCCCGAAGCGGGTGGACCTGCCCGGCGGAAGAGTTGCGGCCTCCGAGCCCCCGGCGACTCCCTATAATGGAGAGTTGCGCCAAGGTATCAGTCACTCCTGTCTGGATTGTTGTCCGGATGCTGTCCGGATTCCTGTCTGGATTGAATCCAGCTTGGCGCTTTGACCGCTCCCTTCAAGGAAAGGCCTCGCTGTGCGTGTCCTCACCATCATCCCGACCTACAACGAGCTGGAATCGTTGCCCAAGACCCTCGGGCGCCTGCGCACAGCCGTGCCGGCCTCCGATGTGCTGGTTGTCGACGACAACAGCCCCGACGGTACGGGGCGGCTGGCGGACCGCATGGCAGCAGAGGACGGCCAGGTCCACGTCCTGCACCGCCTGGGCAAGGCCGGGCTCGGGGCGGCATACATCGCCGGCTTCAAGTGGGGCCTCGACGCCGGTTATGACGTCCTTGTCGAAATGGACGCCGACGGATCGCACCAGCCCGAGCAGCTGCCGCTGCTGCTCGACGCCGTTGAGCAGGGCGCCGACCTCGCCATGGGTTCCCGCTGGGTTCCCGGCGGCAGCGTCGTCAATTGGCCCCTCTACCGGCAGGCGATTTCCCGGGTCGGCAGCACGTACGCGCGGATCATGCTCGGTGTCAAGATCAAGGACGTCACGGGGGGCTTCCGCGCCTTCCGCCGGAACACCCTGGAGAAGGTGAATCTGGATGTGGTGGACTCCATCGGGTACGGCTTCCAGGTGGATCTCGCCTGGCGTGTGGCGAAGCTCGGTCTGAACATTGTGGAACGTCCCATCACCTTCGTCGAGCGCGAGCTTGGCGCTTCGAAGATGAGCGGAATCATCGTGGTGGAAGCCATGATCAACGTCACCAAATGGGGCCTTGCGGCCCGCTGGAACAAGCTCACGGGCAAGAAAGCCGCCTAACAGCTGCAGCAGCCGGCACAACAGAGGGGCCGGGCCCGCGTCGTCGGAAAGACGATGCGGGCCCGGCCCTTTTGCTGTGGGTGTAGCGCCGGCTGCTTAGGCCGAGCGGCGTTCGCCGCGGCGTTCGCGCAGGATCGTGAGGCGATCTTCGAGGATCTGCTCCAGCTCGGGGAGGCTGCGGCGTTCCAGCAACATGTCCCAGTGCGTGCGCACTGCCTTCTCGTTGCTGTTAACGGGGCGTTCGCCGTCGACCAGCAAGGCTTCCTTGCCCGTCTTCGAAACCCATACCGGGGGGATCTCCGCTTCGGAGGAGAAGGTCACGAATACCTGCTCGCCGTCCTCGCAGCGGTACTCGACGCGCTGGCGCGGAGCCGGCTCCACGCCGGATTCGGTCTCCATGCTCTGTGCGCCAAGGCGCATACCCCGCAGGCTGCGATCGCTCATATTTTCTCCCTCTATTCGGTTCGCAGGGTCATGCCCTGCGTTAGCCGGGGGCCGTGGGGCCTCGCCGGACTACTGTTTGCATTGCGTTGCATGAGTGGATGAATCCTGGATAAGCAGTCACTGCATTTAACGCTTTGCGAGGCGTATTTGTTCCGACTGGCTGAACCGGCCGGACAAATAACCAAGTATACGGGAACGGCGCACTCCAGGTAAAGCCTGCCGGCGCCCCAGTAGCGGATCAGTGGCGGGATCAGTAGCTGCCCCGGGGCACACAGGTATCCTCTTGAACGCCCGGTCCGGGTCCGGGTCCGCCGTTGACGTGCCGGAACCGGCGGACCCGGGCCACCGGCGGACCCGGGCCACCGGCGACCTAAGGCTCCGGGTGCGTGGCGGGTGCCGGTGCTGTGGACCCGGCCCCCGTGCCAGCTGCCCGGCCGTCGCCGGCAGCTGAAACGGCACCGGCACCCGAAACGGCACCCGCCTCCGCCGTCTTGGGACCGGCATCCGGACCGAACAGTCCGTCTGATGCCTGGCCGGCCACCGCGCCGCCCAGGGCGTTGCCGATTCCCTTGAGGGCCTCGCCGACCTCGCTTGGAATGATCCAGAGCTTGTTGGCCGTGCCTTCGGCGATTTTCGGCAACACCTGCAGGTACTGATAGGCGAGGAGTTTCTGGTCCGGGTTGCCCTTGTGGATGGCGTCGAACACCTTCTGGATGGCCTGAGCCTCGCCGTCGGCCCGGAGGATCGCGGCCTTGGCGTCGCCTTCGGCCTTCAGGATGGAGGACTGTCGCTGGCCTTCAGCCGTGAGGATGGCTGACTGCTTGGTGCCCTCGGCGGTGAGGATGGCGGCGCGGCGGTCACGTTCGGCACGCATCTGCTTTTCCATCGAGTCCTGGATGGAGTGGGGCGGATCGATCGCCTTGAGCTCCACCCGGGAGACGCGGATGCCCCAGCGCCCGGTCGCTTCGTCCAGAACGCCGCGGAGTTGTCCGTTGATCTGGTCACGCGATGTCAGGGCCTCTTCGAGGTTCAGGCCGCCGACGACGTTACGGAGCGTCGTGGTGGTGAGCTGCTCTACGGCCTGGATGTAGTTGGCGATCTCGTAGGTCGCGGCCCGTGCGTCGGTGACCTGGAAGTAGACGACGGTATCGATTGAGACCACCAGGTTGTCTTCGGTGATGACCGGCTGCGGCGGGAAGGAAACCACCTGTTCACGCAGGTCAAGCAGCGGCAGAAGTCGGTCGACGAAGGGAATCAGGATGGTCAGGCCGGGGTTGAGGGTGCGCTGGTACTTGCCCAGCCGTTCGACGACGCCGGCGCGCGCTTGCGGAATGATCCGCACCGAGCGGACCAGCACAATAATTACGAATGCAACCAGAACCAGCAGCACAATTGCGACTGCGATATCCATACATCACCTATTCCCCAGTTGTTTGGTTTTGCTCCCGCTGTGACGGATTCGCCGCCACGTCACCTGCCGCCGGTGCCGGCAGCAGTAAGTTGTGCCCGACGCGCGGGCGTGCTGCTACTGGACCGCCGTTTCGGGCTGCGGGGCCACGACGGCGGTCGCGCCGTCGATGGCACTGACGACGGCGTGCTGGCCGGGCGCCAGGACCCCGGACTCGGACCGGGCACTCCAGACATCGCCGCCGATCTTGACCAGGCCGCCGCTAGCGCTGACGGGTTCCATGACCAGGGCGGATTCGCCGATGAGGCGTTCAATGTTGCTGCGTTGGTCCGCCGGGCCCATGCGGAGGTGCTTGAGGGCAACCGGCCGGACGAAGCCGATCATGAGCAGGGAGACCACGCAGAAGGCCACAATCTGGAGCCAGAGGACCGCGCCGGCGAAGTCGGCCAGCAGCCCGGCGAGGGCGCCGCCCCCGAGCATGATGAAGAAGAGGTTCAGGGTCAGCATCTCGACCACGGCGAACACCAGGAAGAACGTGAGCCACAAGGCCCACCAGTTCTCGGGCAGCCATTCAAACATCCGTTCCCCCTTCGTCCCGGGAGCTGCACGCGCTGCTCCCCAGTAACTGTGATTCCATCCTAAGCCGAAAGGCAAGGGCTGCGGCGGGGTACCGAAAACCGGTGGCCATAGTGGCCAAGTCGTTACGTGGCGGGTCCTTGCGGGGTTCTGAAGGGGCGCTCAAGAACGGGGTTCGAACGTGCTGATCCGGAAGCGCGCGGTCACGGCGGTCACGGGCGGAAGCCCGGCCGCGAGTGAGGCCAGGGCCGCGCGGTCCAGATGATGCCCGGCGGGGCCCATCAGGGCGAGGTTCTCGACGTCGCGCGGGTTCAGGGACAGGCCCAGATCCAGGTCCCGGGCGGAGTGTGCGGCGAAGTGCCCCTCCAGCGAAGCCGCGAGCCGCTCGTCCTTCGCCGGTTCGATCCCCAGCATGCCGGTCTGTCCGGAGACCTCCGCGAGGTGGCCGGGCCTCGGCGTGACCACCACCAAGCGGCCGCCGGGCCGGAGCACGCGGGCGAACTCGGCCGCGTTGCGCGGCGCGAAGACGACGGTCACGACGTCGACGGCGCCGTCCGCGACGGGCAGCGGCTGCCAGACGTCGCTGACCAGGTTCACGGCTTCCGGGTTCATCCTGGCGGCGCGGCGCAGTGCGAACTTTGAAATGTCCAGTCCGATGGCCGCTGCCGGGATCCGGTCCAGCAGGGTCCTGAGGTAGTGGCCGGTGCCTGTGCCGGCGTCCAGCACCGTGCCGGCCGGGCCGTCGGCAGCGCGCGAGAGTGCCGGGGCGGACAGTTCGGCGACTGCCTCGGCGAGTGGCTGGTAGTGACCGGCGGAGAGGAAGTCGAAGCGGGCCGCCACCATGTCGGCCGCGTCCGCCTCAAAGACGGTGCCCTTGCCGACGAGGAAGTTGAAGTAGCCCTGCCTGGCCGCGTCGAAGCTGTGGCCGGCTGCGCACACCAGGGTGCGGCCGCCGCCGTCGCCAGGTCCGAGGCTCTTCCGGCACACCGGGCAGAGCAGGGCGGAGGCGGCAGCGGGGAGCATACGCTCCATCCTAGGGGCGCCGCTCCACGCGCGTGTCATGCGGCGTTACTTCACTGCCCTCAAGCAGCAGGGCGTGGAGGCCGCCTTCCTGGTCTTCCGGGCGGGAACCATGAGCTCTCACGATCCGGCACGCCGCACCACCGCAAGCAGCGTTTCGACGAGATCCTGAAGTGGTGGGCCCGCTATCTGCCGACGACGGCGAACCCGGCACCGGTCGCAGGGCTAAGACGCAGGACTAAGCCCGAATCCACTGGCCAGACGAGTCTCGTCGAAGCAGCTCCTTGAACCGTCGCAGGCGCGGCACCAGGTCCGGCAGTGCGGCCGCGAGGAGCCGCCCGCCCGGGGTCCCCTGGACCGCCCAGCAGAACCGTAGTGCCTCGATCACCGGCTCCCCGGAAAGCGGAGGCCGTGGCTGCGGCCCCGACCGGCCCCATTGCCGAGCGGTATTGAGGCTATGACGCAGGTCCTTAGCGGTCCGGCAGGAACCCGAGTTCCTGCCGGGCGTGGCTGATGTCCGGCTGCGCCCAGCGTGCGGAGTATTCGGCGTTGCTGCTGATCGAGCGCAACTCCGCCCGGTCCAGGTACAGGATCCCATGCAGGTGGTCGGTCTCGTGCTGGACAATCCGCGCCTGCCAGCCGGTGAAGTCCCGCTGCAGCCGTGTACCGTCCGGCGTCGTGAAATCCAGCCGCACCGACTCCGGGCGCACCACCGCCGCCTGGAGCCCGCTCACGGAGAGGCATCCTTCGTAGAACGCCGCCACCGCGGTGCCGAGCGGCTGGTAGGACGGGTTCAGCATGGCGAAGAACGGCAGCGGTTCACGTCCGCGGGCGGCAGCGACCTCGGGGTCGACCTCGAATTGGTCCTCCAGGACCGCAAGCTGCAGGGGGATCCCCAGCTGCGGGGCTGCCAGGCCGACGCCGGGAGCCTTGTGCATGACGCTGCGCATGAGGTCGATCAGCTGCCCGAGTTCCGCCTCGCCCAGCTGGCCGTCGAAAGGCGCGGCCTCGTGCCGGAGGACCGGGTGGCCGGCCTCGACGATCGCAGGGAGGACGCCGGCAGTCAGAATCTGCTGGGCGGTTTCGTGGATGCGGGCCGCGCTGAAGTCAGTGGGCTTGGCGTCTGTGGACATGGGAACAGACTACTGGCGTCCGCAGGCTGTGGTGACAAAGTCGTAGATCCGGCCGCGAAGGGTGGCGCCGGCGTCGATCTTCAGCAGCCCTTCCCGCCCCGCGACCGTTACCCGGAGCGGCAGCAGCGTCCCCACCTTGTCTTCCGCCACGGCGTGGGGATCACAGCGGGCCGGCCGGATACTGAGCCGGATCTCCTGGCTGTCCCCGCCCGCGCTGATGGAAACCGAGTGGGGCCACGGGATGGCCGGGTCCTCCGCGATCAGGGTGGTGCCCTCGATCCGGTCGATCGTCAGGGTGCCCGGATCCGCCGCGCCGGCCGCCGCGCGCGGCGTAATCAGCAGACGCACGACGGCGGTTTGTGCGTCTGCGGTGACCTCAAGTTCCGGTTCCAGCCGGATCGCGGCCACGGCGGCGGCTGCCCGGGCCACGCACATTTCCTGGCTGTTCCGGGTGAGGACGCCGTAGGGGTCCGCCGCTGTGGCCGTGGTGGCGGCCCCGGCTGCTGCCGTTCCCGTGGCTGCCGTACCCGTGGGTGCGGCCAGCCGGAGGGACACGGTGGCGGGAACCGCGGTGGCTCCTGTCGTGGGCGGCCGGCTGCAGTCCGCGGCAGGAAGCGGCACCGGGAGGCTCTTCGTCTGTCCCGGCGGGAGCTCGATCCCGCCGGTCCGCGCCGGCCAGGTGATCCCCGCGATGAAGAGCGGGCTCGTCAGTTCCGCGCTGAGGACCGTCAGCGCGGCGCCGGTGGTGTTCGTGAGCTGAATCTCGATGATCTGCTTGCTGTAGTTGTCGCGGAACTGGCTGATCTCGGCAGTCACGGGCGAAGCCGCGGTGGAGGCGGTCTCGAGGGCGGACGTGCCGGCGGCAGTTCCTCCGGTGACCGTACTGCAGGACGCCGTTGCCAGTACGGCCGCGGCGGCCAGTATCCGCGGCGCTGTACGACGACGGTGCTTCGCGGGGAGCCGGTCCATGCGGAAAGTCTATTCCCGGCTTGGGCGGCCCGGGGTTTTCAGTGCATCGTGAACCGGCGGGCCACCAGCGAATTCACTGCCGGAACTGCGGCCGCAGCGCAGATGGCCCGGTTCCGCACCGCCAGGAGACAGCCCGTCAGGGGGCGCCCGAGCGCCATGTTGATTTCCGACTGGCGGGAGGCTTTGACCGCTGCCCGCAGCCGGGTCCGTTCGAAGGTGCGCAACGGCGCCGCCACGTTCCGGCCCGCCAAGGCAGCAAGCACCACCGGTGCCAGGGCCGCCGCGTCGAGCCAGCCGAGGTTCATGCCTTGGCCTCCGATCGGGCTGACCTCATGGGCGGCATCCCCGATCAGCACGGTGCGTCCGGCCACCATCCGGCGCGCCAAGCGTGAGCGGACGCCGAAGCTGCTGAGCATGCTGTTGGTTCCGGGATCGACGTCGATTCCCGTCCGTTCACGGACATGGCGTGCCAACCACCGGGCGTCCGCGCCGGGGTTTTCGGCATCCAGCCGGACCACCCAGCGGCGCAGCTGCCCCGGCAAGGGAAAGGACTCGACGATGCCCGCGCCCTCGAGGAACAGCGCGGCATCCGGGCCGAAGCCCGTGCTGTCGGCAAAATCGCCCATCAGGTAGCTGTCCGGATAGTCCTTCGTCCTCAGGGCGGTGCCCTGCAGTGCGCGCACGGTGGAGCGCACACCGTCGGCCGCAATGACCAGCGGTGCCGAATACAAGAGCGCCCCGCCACGGAAGTCTGCCTCCGCCGTGACCCGGCCGCCGTCGTCGTGCAGTCCGGTGAGCCGGACGCCGCTGAGCAGGGCGTTGGCGTCGAGCATCCGGACGCGCTGTGCCAGCACCGCTTCGGTGCGCGCCTGGGGAAGGGACAATACGTACGGGAAGCTCTCCGACACGCCGGCAAAGGACATCTCGCCGAGCGTCCTTCCGCCCGCGACGGCGATGCCGCGACGGATCCGGACCCCTTCGGCGACGAGGGCCCGGGCAACGCCGATCTGCTGCAGCGCGGCAAGCGCCGGGGGATGGATACCTATGGCCCGGGAGTGGGTCTCCGGCGTGGCCCGCTGTTCCAGGACCCGGACTTCCACGCCGTGCTGCAGCAGCAGGGCGGCCATGAAAAGCCCCACCGGTCCGCCGCCGACGATCAGCACGTCAGCCATCGACTGCCGTCCCGTCCGTTTTGTCCCTGTCCGTCGTGTCGCTAGCTGTCTTGTTCAGGACCAGCAGGTTGTGGAAAGGGGAGTGGCGGGCAACCGTCCATCCCGGGGGAGCGGCGGACTCGAGCTCCGGTGCGGTGTAGCTCCGCCGGATGGACGTCAGTCCGTCCTGCCGGATGTAAGAACCGGTGAAAGCCCAGGAAAGGGCAAAAAAGAGCGCATAGGCGGCGGGGCTGCGGCGGAGGTCGTTGTGGAAGACGCGGCCGCTGCACAACGCCGCCGACTCGGCCAGGAACGAGCGAAGCTCATCCTGCCCGAGATGGTGAAGCACATGGTTGGAGACCACGAGGTCGTAGCTGCGGCCTTCCGCCACCAATTCCGCGGCGGTCGCCTGTCGGAAGCTGATACCGGCGGATGCGTGCCGTTTCCGGGCGAAGCGGCTGGCGCGCGGATCCGGGTCAATGGCCGTAATATCCAGGCGCAGTCCATCCCGGGCGGCCCAGTGGGAGAGCATGACCGGCACGTCGCCGCCGCCGCAGCCGATGTCCAGCAATGTGGTGGGGGAGCCGGCGGAGAGCCGAGGCCTCAGCTGGGTCCGGTAGAGCCCCCGCCAGCCGGAGACGGCCCGGTTGACAAGGGCGAACTGGGCATAGGTGCGGTCCAGTCGCGCCGGGTCGCAGCCGGGCAGGTCCATTTCTTCGACGGCGTCTGCCGCCCGGTCCCGCAGGAGCTTCACGCTGAACGGTTTCAGGCCAGGGCCGATGCCGGCTGTGCTAGGTCAGGGTGTGCTTGTTCCGGTTCCACCGGTTGCTGCCGCCCGGGTTCAGCCGCCGTTTCCGGGCGCGCAGGATCAGCACGCCGCGGGTCGCGGATCTTGGTGAAGAGTGCCGTTTCTACCGTCAGTCCGGGGCCGAACGCCATCGAGCAGATCCGCTCGTCGCCGTCGGCGGCTCCGTCCAATTCTCCCTCCGCCGGAGGCAGGTCCAGGATGTGCTTGATCACGAACAGCACCGTGGCGCTGCTCATGTTGCCGAAGTTGCGCAGCGTTTCGCGCGCCGGCACCAGCTGCTCGTCGCTGAGGTCCAGCCTGGACTGGACCTTGTCCAGGATGCTGCGGCCGCCCGGATGGATGGCCCAGTGCCGGATGTGCCGGTAGGGGAGTCCGAGCAGGGCGCTTTCCCGGGACAGCAGGGGTTCAAGGGCCCCGATGATGTGGTCATCAATGATGTGCGGGACGTAGTTGCCGAGCACCATCTCGAAGCCTTCGTCGCCGATGTTCCACGCCATGGATTCCTCACCGACCGGCGTGAGGACCGTCTCGAAGTGGTCCAGTTGGAGCAGCGCGGGTTCGCCGGGGAATTCCCTGGCTGTCACGATGGCCGCTGCGGCGCCGTCGGCAAACAGGGCTGATCCCATGATGGTGTCGGGATCGTTGGACGTGCGGACGTGGAGGGAGCAGAGTTCGGCGCAGACCACCAGCACCACGGCCTCGGGATCGGCCTCGCAGAAGGACTTGGCGGCCCGCAGCGCCGGGAAGGCCGCGTAGCAGCCCATGAAACCCAGGTGGTAGCGCTGCACGGCCGGGTTCAGGCCCAGGGCGCGGACGATCTTGTAGTCCGGGCCGGGATTGAAGAAGCCGGTGCAGGAGACGGTGATGAGATGAGTTATGTCAAGTAAATCGATTCCGGAGCAGGCATCCAGGGCCTTTTGGGCCGCCTCGATGAAGAGCTTGGTGGCTTCCGAAGCGAAGATGTCATTCCGGACCTTAGTGCTGGGACTGAGCAGCAGGCCTGTGGCGGGGTCGAAGAATCGCGGGTTCTCAGCCCGGCTGTCCTTGGTCAGTTCCTCGACGGCGGTGAACCGTGTGTCGATGGCTGCCGAGTCAAAGCACGTGCTGACGAGCCGTGAGCCAAGCCGAGTGAGACCCGGCTGGGCGGCGAACACATCCCGGGCTTCGGACTGGATCAGGACAGTTGGCGGAACAGCAGTTTCCAGGGACCTCAGGTAGACCGTCATGGTTCATTCTCAGTGAGCGTGCCGCTAAAGACAATGGATTCGGCAGGATAATCGCCGGGCCAACGGACGGAATGAAGCTGTTCGGGCTCGATGCGCCAGGGCTACTTCCGGGCTTTGTTCTAAAACGCCGATAATCAACATTATGTAAAGTTGAATGATGATTGTTGCATCTGATGCAAGATATGTGTCCGGTCTCAATGTCCTTTGTCATCTAAGTTGAGGCATTCTCACCTAAATCGAGGCATTGGACGAATTTTTCTCATTACAGTCAGGGCATCTGGCTAATTTTTGTCACTACAGTCGAGGTATTGGCTCGGCGTGTCTCATTACACCTGAGGCATTGTGCAAAAATATGTCACTACAGTTGACGCATGGGACGCCCGTTGCTGGTGTCCGAGGTCGGCGCCGGACACTCTGTTCTTGCAGGCACCTTGAGATTCAGGGCGCAATTCAGCTCTGCCCCCAGCACCGGGCATCTTTCGGATTCCTGGGTGATCCCGTTTGAGGATTCCCTGCCGATCCGACGCGCTGCGGCCTACAAAGGACAACATAACTTCGCCGGCCTGTGGTGGTGTGCAACGAACCGGCGCCATGTCGGGTTTGAATCCTGGTGCGAACGCGATCACCTGATGTGCCTGGACTTTGATCCTGATGTGACCGGTGTGGCCTCCCAGCCGTTTAGCATCACTCTTCCCGGGTCGCTCTCCCAGATCACTCATGTGCCCGACTACTTTGTCCGGCGCGCCGACGGCACCGGCGTCGTCATCGACGTCCGTCCCGATGCCTTGGTAAAACCCGAGGACAAGGAGGTTTTCGATGCCACGGCGGCACTGTGCACGTCCGTAGGCTGGGGCTATCAGCGGCTCGGCGGCTTGCCTTCCGTTTATGTGGCCAACCTTCATTGGCTCGCTGGCTACCGCCATCCAAGGTGTATTCGAGGTGGGCTTCCGCCCGCCTTGCTTGCACATCTGGGGGCTGCGGGACCACTATCGTTGCGGGATCTGGCGGCAGCAGTTGGTGACCCGGTCTGGGTTCTCCCAACGCTGTTTCATTTGATGTGGCAACAGCAAATAACGGCCAATCTGAGGACCACTCCCCTGCATCTGGACACCATGGTGAGTCTGGTGAGGGCAGCGTGAAAAACGGAAACGCGACCTTGCGAATCGGGGACCGTATTTCGTTCCGGGGCGTGACCTATGGACTCACCGGGTTCGACGGGGACGTGGCACTCCTGACCGTGCCAGGTGAGCCGCCAGTCGCCATCAGAGTGACTTCTCTCTTAGCCGATCAGAGCTTTGAGATCCTTGATGCCATACCACTGCATCGGCGCATCACCGGCCCGTCCAGGGTTTTCGATTCTCTACCGGCCGACGTTCAGAAAACAGCCCGATGGTGGGAAGGCCACGTCACCGAGGTCCTCGACGGCGTACCCTGCAACGCTGCCCCGGAGCAGGTCCCCAACCGCAGCTATGACGTGCGGCTCCGCTCGCTTCGCCAGCGTGAGCTGACAAAACACGCTGAACTCCACGAACTGGGCAATGACGTAAGCTTCAGCAAGCTGTAACGAATGCGCAGGGCCTACGAAAAGCAAGGTGTCCTCGGATTGGTCGACCAACGACTCATCCGCCAAGTACCGATTGCCGGACAAACCGATCAGCGCGTTGTCGACGCCATCCTTCGGGTCTTGAGTGAAAACACCCGGCAATCCTCCGGCACCACGGACCGCCTGATGCGCCAAGTTCGCAAACTCCTCGAAGCCGGACACGGCGCTGGCGTTGTGCCCATGCCGTCAACCTCAACCTTCCACCGCCTGGTTGGCCGGCTTGCTGAAGGCCGCCATGCGACGGGTTCTGCCCGAACCCGGCGCACCCTTGCCCAGCAACCCTCGGGTCCGTTCGGCGCCGTCTATCCGGTCAGGCCCGGGGAACTGATGCAGATCGACTCCACTCCCCTGGACATTGCCGTTGAACTCGACGACGGCATCATCGGGCGGGTCGAGCTAACGGCCATGGTTGATATCGCCACCCGCAGCATCCCCGCAGCCGTCATCCGACCGACCACGAAGGCTGTGGATGCCGCCCTGTTGCTGGCCCGTTGCCTGACCCCGGAACTGATGCGACCTGGCTGGGCCCAGGCGGCATCCATGGCCGCCTCCGCCCTGCCTTACCGGTCGATGAGATCCATCGACGAACGACTCGAAAATGCCGCAGCGAAACCGATCATTGTTCCGGAAACTATTGTCTGCGACCACGGCAAGGCCTACCTCCCCAACGCCTTCTACAAGGACGAGACAACACCCTCCTTCATCCGGCGGCTCGAAGCCGCCAACTCCCTCCGGCCCGGGCAGCTCCGAACGCTCTTGAAGGCAAGCCGCCGGCCATGGATAGAAGGCCTTGCGGCCTGGACAAGCTACGATGCGGTTGTGCTTCAGCTGGCCATGCCCCAACTCGGCATGCACGATCCAGATCCAGTAGTGCGACGGACTCTCGCGGGCCGTCCAACCCGCACAACCCACACCGTCGCCTGCCACCGCTGCACCCTTGCCCACGGAGCCGGCCGGTACGTGCAGATCTACACCACCCACGAACACGTCATCTGCCCGTGCCATGGCCTCTGGATCGGCGACGGAGTCACCGGCTTCACCGACCAGCTCTCCATCCGTGCCGGCACGGAGATCACCGCCGCGTGGCACCACCACAAAAACCTCATCACCCGGCACGGACGCTCCGGAGTACGGAAGGCCTTCCACATTGCCGGCGTCATCAACTGGACCTGGTACGACCAGTTCAACCACTTCACCGCCTCCACGGATATCTACGACGCATTGGCAGCAGACCAGCCGGCGCATGCCAACGGTCACGCCGTCGTGGCGGCCTCGCTCTACCCTTCCATCGTCAACCTCACCGCAGCGATGGCATCGCACTACTGGGCACAGATAGCCCACGCACGCCGCCCCAACCTCTTCCTGGACCGCATCAGCGTTGAAGTCACCGAAGGGTGGTCCCCGCGCGGAGCCTTCGACCCCCTGCGACACTGGATGGACACCGACTGGCTGCCAGGATTTCGTGGGTCAGACGCGATTCGTCCGTCCATACCTCGATGATTAACCTGCGCCATGAGAGCCGCCACATGGGTACTCGGATCCCTGTTCCACGTAAGGTCCCCTCACCGGACACTTCAACGGACTGGTCTCACGGGACAGCGGACCATCGGGAACAGGGTCGCTGCAGGTCAGCCGCAGGTTTGTCCGGTGAAGGACCGGCTTACGGGCAGAGCTGGTCGCCGAGGCGGTTCGCGAGCACCTTCCGGACTATCTGCTGGCTGGCCACCGCCGTGGGGCCGCTGGTGGTGGATGCACTTCCCCGATCGCGCGGAGGAATCGCGCTCAGCGCCTCGTCTCGTACCTGGTCAGGACCACGCCGCCGGGAAACGTCCGCCTCTCCACCAGGTTCAGGTTCACCCAGCTGTCCAGCGCAGTGAAGAACGGCGTGCCGCCGCCCACCAGGACCGGATAGGTGGCCAGCGCGTACTCGTCGATCAGCCCGGCCCGCATGGCCGCCCCAGCGAGCGTTGCGCCGCCGACGCTCATCGGGCCGCCGTCCTCGGCCTTTAGCCGGGTGATCTCGGCGATCGCGTCGCCGGTGACCAGGCGGGTATTCCAGTCGACCTTGTCGATCGTCGAGGAGAACACCACCTTGGGCGTGTCCCGCCAGTTCCGCGCGAATTCAATCTCCGCCGGGGTGGCGTTGGGCTGCTGGTCGCCGGTCGGCCAGTAGGAGCTCATTGTCTCCCACAGCTTGCGCCCGTACAGCGACAGCCCGCTCGCCCGCTCCTGGTCGAGCCACCACTGGAACAGTTCGTCGCTCGGCCCGCTCCAGCCGATGTCATCGCCGGCCGCGGCGATGTAGCCGTCCATGGTCAGGTTCATGCCGTAGATCAGTTTCCGCACGGAACCAGCCTTCCGTCAGTCGGTCTCCAGCTTATAGACCAGCGCGGCGCGGTAAACTCTGTCGTCCCGCACATGATCAGCAGCATCCTGTCCCTCATAGCGCCACCGTAACTGCAATGATCTGGATGCCATAGCCTTCGGTCTCGTTCAACTGAGCTGTCCGGTGAAGGATCCGCTTGCGGTCAGGGCGACTCTGCCGACGGATGCCCCGGAATCGTCCTCAGCGGGTTGGCTCCGAGGACGGGTTGCCGCCGCCTTTAGGACTCTGAAACTTATCGGTGAGTACGAGAGGGGCCTAGTCATGCAGGACTACTTGGTAGAGGTTGTGGTCTTGCCATCTCCCGGCAATCTGCAGGTATCGCGGTGCCATCCCGATCTGCTGGAAGCCGGCCTTCAAAAGCACCCGCTGCGAGCTAACGTTGTGCGGCAGAGTGCTCGCCTCGATGCGGTGCAGTCCGAGCTCGTCGCGGGCCGTTTCGACTATCAATTGGACCGCAGCTGATGCCAGCCCGCGGCCCGAGTATGTGCTATCCACCCAGTAACCAAGACCCGCACTCTGGAAGGGGCCACGTACGATCCCGGCCACGTTGAATCGGCCCACGAGGGTATCGCCGGCAAATAAACCCAAGGGATACCCCTCACCGGCTTCCTTCGCAGCAAGGCGGCTGGCGATGTCGGCAGCCTGCCATGGCCTGGTGTAATACTCCTCGGCACGCACCGGCTCCCAGAAAGAAAGGTACTCGCGGTTGCGCACATACGAAGCGGCCAGCGCTGACGCATCGCTCGGGCGCAGTACACGCATGCTGACATCTTCACTAAGCTGACGCGATTCAAACACCGGACAACAATACTCGCGGTCGTCGTTTGCGTTCCCCGCTGAAAATTGGATGCCGCGAACCTAGCGGTGCAAGTAGGACAACGCGCCGCAATGGCGGGGTCAGGTGCTTCGCGCCGCTTGTGAGTTGTCCGCGTTGATGGGATCGCTGAGGAGTGCGTGGAGCTGCACCGTCGTAAGTGCCTGTACGGGGAGTGGTGCGGTGTCGCCGCGTTGAGGGATCAGGCCATCGAGCATGACCCATAGATAGCGGCGGTATAGGTCGCGGGAATCGCTGCGTTCTTCAATCTCGGGGCCGTCCTGCACGACGTTGCTGATGGAGATGCAGGCTATCTGGAGGAAGACTAGATCGGTGCCGGTAGCGTCTGCGCGTATGACTCCGGCGTCGCGTGCACGTTCGGCGACGCGATTCACGAGAGGCGCGAGCCGGTTGCGGCTCTGATCGTGCATTTCCGGCCTGACGCGGCGGCCTGTGAGGAGCTGAGCCATCGCCCGATCTTTCACATGCAGAGCGAGCGATTTCTCCAAATAGAGCACGAGTGCGTCCCAGGGGTCATCCATGGCGAGAGATTCATTCAGGATTGCCTCGAGTTCATTGTCCTGCTGACATCGAATCGCGTCGATGAGGTCTTCCTTGTTCGCGAATCGTCGGTACGCGGTGCCCACACCTACGCCGGCATGGTGGGCGACATCGTTCAGGGTCGCATCCAGGCCCCGCTGGGCGAAGACCTCGCGCCCTGCTTCCAAGAGTCGTGCGCGATTGCGGGCGGCATCCTTACGCAACTTGACGTCGTTCATGTGCAAGAGCCTATCAAAGCGGTTGCAGCGTATCCGCTTCTATGATAATTTCGTTATACGGATGCACGGTATCCGCTTCCTTGTAATCAAGTTTGCTGCCGTCAGACAGCGTGCATCCAGCCTCCGAAGTTCGGCACTAAAACCGGCGCGCCAGAAGGGTTCCCAGGTCTCCGTCTGGACTCGGGTATTCAGATTTGTAGCAGTCAACGCTCCGGAGCCCAGCGCGAACAGGGGCAGTCGTACTGCCGATTAAAAGTGAAGGAAAACATGCTGACATCTGAGCAGCGTCGCGACGCCGAATCGGCGATCACACGCTTGATCTACACCTACTGCCATCGTCTGGATGGCGCTGACTTGGCCGGCGCGGCCGCGTTGTTCGAGAACGCACGCTGGCAGCTATCGCCCGATGTGATCTGCCACGGCGCCGAGGAGCATCTCGCTGCCCTCCAGGTCATTCGTGTCTACGGTGACAGGCTTGGCACCCGGCATGTGGTGAGCAACTTGATCATCGACATCGCGGAGGACGGTGCAACCGCTCAAAGCGTCTCGTACGTCGACTCGATCCAGGTAACCAAGGACTTCCCGCTGCAGCTGATTTTCCAGGGGCGTTACATCGACACTTTCGTATTCGAAGAGGGAACGTGGCGTTTTCACGAGCGAGTTGTCGATGCTGACGGCGTCGGCGACATGCGAGCCCACCACAAGCCCGCAACGGGTGTCGCGGCGGAGGCCTCCTAAGCGCTGCGCCAGTCGTCCTGCGGTCGTGCTTCTGATTCGACTGGACACCTTGTCGTGGGAGTGCGCTCCAACTTCAACATTGAACCGAAAGAAGGAAAGAGAAGAGATGTCTTCGACAATCACGTTCAACAATGGCGTCACCATGCCCGCGATCGGCCTGGGCGTGTTCCAGACTGCTCCGGAGGAGACGGTCACAGCCGTGCAGACGGCGCTGGAGCTCGGGTACCGCCACATTGACACCGCCGCCGCCTACTTGAACGAGCGGGAGGTTGGTGAGGGCCTGCGCCGCTCTGGGGTGCCGCGGGAAGAGGTGTTCATCGAAACCAAGGTGTGGGTCACCGACTACGGGTACGAAGAGACGCTGCACGCGTTCGAGAAGAGTGCGAAGAAGCTCGGCGTCGAGCAGCTGGACCTGCTGCTCCTGCACCAGCCGCTGCCCGCGAAGTTCGAGCGCACCATCCAGGCCTACAAGGCACTGGAGAAGCTCCTCGCCGACGGATCTGTCCGCGCCATCGGTGTGAGCAACCTCTTGCCGGCCCGCCTGGACGCACTGCTCGCTGAGACCGACATCGTGCCGGCGGTCAACCAGATCGAACTTCATCCGTACAACATCCGTGCCGAGCTGCAAGCAAAGAACGCCGAGCACGGCGTCATCACCCAGGCGTGGTCCCCGATCGGTGGTATCCGCAGCTACAACGGTGAGGCCTCCAACCCGCTGAACGACACCACGATCCGCGCCATCGGTGAGGGCTACGGCAAGACGAATGCACAGGTCATGCTGCGCTGGCACATCCAGCAGGGCCGCTCCGCCATCCCCAAGTCCATCAACGCCGAACGCATCGCCGAGAACTTCGACGTGTTCGACTTCGAGCTGACCACCAGCGAGTTGGCACGGATCGATGCCCTGGACACCGGCGACACCCTCGACCTCGAGAGCCTCGACCCCGAGTCCTTCGGCATCGTCATCGACGAGGCCTAGGACCTAGACCACGCCCCGAGCGGGCCGCACGTGCTAGCGGCCCGCCCGGGCCTTGTTTCATGGATTGGCGCGCGAGAGCGGCGTCAGAGAGAAGGACATCGGCTATGAGTGTCACGCCATCATCAGTAACGAAAATCAATTCAACTTTCGCCAGCAGTGGCATGACGCGCACGCGGACCATTACCTTCGCGATCGCCGCCGGCCTCGCCGTCGGAAACCTCTACTGGGCGCAGCCCCTCATCGAAGAGATCGCAGGCTCACTTGAGGTCTCTTCCGCTGTCGCCGCGTCGCTGGTAACCGTCACCCAGATCGGTTACGCGCTCGGGATCTTCCTGATCGTCCCCCTTGGCGACGTCCTCAACCGCAAGAGGATGATCCCCCTCATTCTCGGAATGTCAGCGTTCGCCCTCATCGGCGCGGCCGTCGCCCCCACTTTCTCGCTACTGCTCGCCGCACTCGGCGGAGTGGGCCTGACCACCGTTTCCGCGCAGCTGCTGACCCCGCTGGCCAGTGAGCTGGCGGCACCCGAACAGCGCGGGCGTGTGCTGGGCACCATCGCCTCCGGAGCCCTCATCGGCATCCTTCTGTCCCGCACCATCAGCGGAGCTGTAGCAGAGTACGTCGGCTGGCGCGCCATCTACGTCCTCGCCGCCATCCTCACCGTCGCTCTCGCCGTCGTGCTCTCGTTTCTGATCCCACGGCTGGAAAAGCGCCCGGCCACGAACTACTTCCGTCTGCTCGGGTCCGTATTCACCACCGTCGCCCAGCACCGTGCCGCCGCGCCCACAATCCTCATCAGCGCCGCCGTGTTCTCCGTGTTCTCCCTGTTTTGGACCTCGCTGACCTACCTGCTGTCCGCGCCGCCATTCTCCTTCACCGTTGGCCAGATTGGCCTGTTCGGCCTCGCGGGCCTCGTGGGTGCAGTCGCCGCACGGCGCGCGGGCATGTTTCACGACCGCGGCTGGTCAGTGCCGGTTTCTGGAGTCACGCTCGGCCTCCTTGCGGTGTCCTTCGTCGGCGCATGGCTGGCACAGTCCTCCGTCATCGCCCTGATCGTGGTCGTCATCGTGTTGGATCTCGCCGCCCAGGCCACCCTCGTGCTCGGCCAGACCCGGCTGCTGTCCCTGCCCGGCCAGAACCGGAGCCGCCTGAACACCGCGTTCGTCGTCAGCAACTTCCTTGGCGGCGCGATCGGCTCCGCCCTCGCCGGGCCGCTGTGGGCCACCGGAGGGTGGACCACCATCACCGGCACCGCACTGGGCATTGTCGTCGTCGCGCTTCTTGTCTGGGTCCTCACCCGCCGCGGTGCTCTCATCGACCAGAACTGACACCACCGAACACCAGGAAAGAGATCCTCGAATGTCCCGCATCTTCATCACCGGATCCTCCGAAGGACTTGGCCGAAACGCCGCCCTCGCGCTTCTCGACGACGGGCACGAGCTCGTCCTCCACGCGCGCAACGACCGCCGGGTCGACGCCTTGATCGACCTGACCGCGCGCGGGGCACGGGTCGTCGTCGGAGATCTCGCCCACACCGACGACGTTCTCGCTGTCGCAGAGCAAGTCAACAGCATAGGCCGGATGGACGCCATCATCCACAACGCCGGCGTCGTTGACGGGTTCCCGCTCCTACCAGTGAACGTCGTCGCCCCTTACCTGCTCACAGCCCTGATCGAGCGCCCGGACCGGCTGGTGTACCTCAGCAGCGGTATGCACCGCGGCGGGCGGGCCGACCTGACCGGCGCAGACTGGTCCGGGACCCGATCCACCAAGACGTACTCCGACTCGAAATTGTTCATTACCGCATTCACGATGTTCCTCGCCCGCACCTGGCCTGATACCTTCAGCAACGCCGTCGACCCCGGCTGGGTGCCCACCCGCATGGGCGGGCCTGCGGCGTCGGATGACCTCCGCGAAGGCCACCGCACCCAGGCATGGCTGGCCGGAAGCAACGACCCCGGAGCCGAAGTCACCGGCGGGCACTGGCACCACATGCACCAGCAGGCACCCCACCCGGCCACCCTGAACCAAGGCTTTCAGGACGAACTGATCGCACAGCTCGCCGACCACAGCGGCGTCGCCCTCCCGACCACCCGCTGACAGGCCCGGAGGCGAATCGTGAGAATAGGGATCCTGGGAACGGGCAGAAAGTCAGCCGGGCCCCCGCCAGGTCCCGCCACGCGTGGCCACACGGTCGTGCTCGGTGCGCGGGACACTCGACGCAACAGCGTCGCGCACCACCCGCAGCGTCGACGGCGGCCTCCTCATCTCTAAACGAACCCAAAACCTTCCTAACCGGCCGACCTCGTAAAAGGAGAACCATGACCACCGATTCCATCACCGCCAAGCGCACCTGGCTCATCACCGGTGTATCCAGCGGCTTCGGTCGGGTGCTCGCCGAGCAGCTGCTTACGCGCGGTGACCGTGTCGTAGGCACCGTGCGTAAGCCCGAAACCGTCGCGGACTTGCAGGAGCAGTACGGCGACGCCTTCCGCGTTGAGCTGCTCGACGTTACCGACGCCGCCGCCGTGCGCTCGACCGTCGACCGCGCCTTCGGAGACCTTGACCGCATCGACGCCGTAGTCAGCAACGCCGGCTACGGACTCTTCGGGGCGGCCGAAGAGCTCTCCGACAAGCAGATCCAGCACATCATTGACACCAACCTCTCCGGCTCGATCCAGTTGATCCGCGCTGCGCTGCCACACCTCCGTGCACAGGGCGGGGGACGGATCATCCAGATCTCCAGCTACGGCGGGCAGGTCACCTTCCCCGGCTCGTCGATGTATCACGCCACAAAGTGGGGCATCGAAGGCTTTGCGGAGTCGGTCTCGCAAGAGGTTGCCCCATTCGGCATCGGTGTGACGATCGTCGAGCCCGGTGCAGCGCGCACCGACTTCCTCAGAGGCAGCGCGCAGATCGCCGACGAGCTCGCCGCCTACGAAGGCAACCCGGCCCACGCGTTCCGCGGACTGATCGGTGTCGATGCGCTCGGTGACACGGGCAAGATGGCCGCCGCGATGATCGACAGTGTGGATGTCGAGCCCGCGCCGCTACGACTGCTGCTCGGCTCCGACGCCTACGGCACAACGCATCAGGTTCTGCAGGATCGCCTCACGGCGCTCGAGGCGCAGGAGCAGCTCGCGTTGTCCACTGACGCGGACTGACCTCCGGCTGGAGCAGCGCCACGAACCGCTGCTCCAGCTATCAGCCCGGTGCGGTCCTCCCGGACTGCCTTTCATCTCTAACCCAGCCACCCCCAGGAGCCGCCACAATCCCCAAAAAGCCATCATGACCGACAACGAACAAGCCCCGATGCAGAAGATGATCGGTGATGGACGAACGCCGCGCCATCAAAGTGCTGCTGCAACCGTAGAACCAACCGCCCACCCCACCAATGAAAGAAGATCCTCATGACTGACCAGCCCAAGCAGATAGGCGGCGGACGCCGCCTGTTCGGCGACTTCGCTCCGAAGCTCGCCGCCCTCACCGACGATGTGCTCTTCGACGACGTCTGGAACCGCCCCGAGCTCTCCGCCCGCGACCGCAGCCTCATCACCGTCGCGGTGCTCGCCGCCGGCGGCGACTACCCCCAGCTCGAGTTCCACCTCGGCCGTGCCGTTGAGAACGGCGTGACCCAGGAAGAGCTCATCGAAGCCCTGACCCACGTCACCCTCTACGCCGGCTGGCCCAAGGGGATGGGTGCGATGGGGATAGCGAAGAAGGTGTTTACCGAATAGCGTCCAAGGCCGAGGACGAGCTCCGAAGTCCCTTCTCTTCGCTCCCATCGAAGAGAAGGGACTTCTCTTCGCTCCCGGCGATGACGGACGCCGGTTCCTCAGCGGCCACTTCGACGAGTTCACCGCACCACCGCCTCACGCAGACACCCGGCCGGCGTTCGTCACCATGCGAGAACATCGCCGCTTCACGGAGTTCGCCGACACCGTGCGCTCCCACCGATACATCGGCCCTGTGCTACGGACCTCCCGGGATCGGGAAGACCCTCTCAGCCAGCCACTACGCCGGAACCGACGACTGGGAACAATGGCACCCGCTCACACGCGACCCCGGTCCATCTCGGTGCCTCGTCAATGTACGCGTGGCGTGCTCAGAGTCCAGAGTGCTGGATGCCAGGCGGCCAGCAGTGATCAGCAGGGCTTGACGCCTAGGACTGTCCGGTCAGGGTTCCCCTTACGGGACCTCGCCCTGGTGCCCGGCGCCACTTGCTGACGATTCGGATGATAGGCAGCAGAGGTAGACGCGACGTCAACGGCAGGATTCGACGATTTGGGTCAACTAAAGTGAGACAAATCGGGGAAACTTGTCTCACTTTAGTTGACCCAAACCGCGCAATTCCGTGGCGAGGTGGTTCACCTTATTTGAGACGGGACACTCAACATTGTTGTCAGTTTTCTCATTGAATCGGTCAGCCTACGGGATCCCCTTGTCTGTCTCAGTTAACCTGTCAGCGTGGTTCAGGGTGGTCTGAGGTCGTTGCCTGTGAACGCGACGGGATCCGTTCGCGTACTGGCCCGTTTCGAGAAGGGCATGTTCGATGCCGGGCTGTCGTGCGATGTCGCGTCGTCTCGGTTCGAATCGACGCTGCCGGTGCGGTCGTTCTTTGCGTGGCCGGGCAAGCGGAACTACGAAGGCTCGTGGTGGTCCAGCACGGTCCGCGCTCATGTGGGGTTCGAGAGTTTGCTGGAGCGGGAATTCCTGATGGCCGCTGATCACGACCGGGACGTTGTCGGGATCGCCTCTCAGCCATTCGCCTTGTTGTGGCCGAAGGATACTGAGGGCGCGCGGGCATGTTCCGGACTTCTTCGTCCGTCTCGCCGACGGCAGAGCGCGGGTTGTGGACGTGCGACACCCGGACCGTTTGGCCTCTGCTGAGCGGCAGTTTGAACTGACCCGTGAGGTCTGTGGCCAGATCGGCTGGGAGTACGAGGTTTTCACAGGTCTGGTGGAGCCTTTTGCCTCGAACCTTCGCTGGCTCTCGGGCTACCGCCATGAGCGGTTCGTCCCTTCGTGTTCGATTGTTCCGGTGATCCCGGAGGCGTTCGCTCCTGCGACTTCGTTGGCGGCCGGGGTGCGGCGCGGCCCGGACACTGAAGCTGGATTCCTCCGTTGTCCACGCCTACGTACTGCACCTATTGTTCGGCGGCGCGCTCGAATCGGACCTTGGCGGGCCCCTGTCATCGGAGTCCATCCTTGTACCAGTGCGCGAGCCTGCCTCGGATTCCGTGCCGGAAGCGGTGTCATGAGGACGGTCCGCCTCTTCGACTTCATCCAGTTCGACGGCGCGTCATGGCAGGTCATCGCCCAGGACGGCACAGAGCTGGCATTGAAGAACCTTGCCACTGACCGCATCCGACGCGTGGGCGTGACCGAGCTGCTATTGGACACGTCCTACCTCCCTGACTCCCCCACACCTCTGCCTCCACTGGACACAGTCGCGGCATTGGAGGGACTCGACCCTGGCACGCGTAGGCACGTCGAGTTCCTCCACCGGCACGTGCACGAGGTGCTAAACGGGACCCTCCCTGACGCCACCGGGACGACGCCAGAGTACGATCCCGCCATTCCACTTGGAGCTCGTATCGAGGCGAAGCTGGTCGAATTGGCGGCAGCCGGGGTGACCATGACCGAACGGACGATGTTCCGGCACATGGCCGCCTACCGGAAGGAAGGCGTGACTGGTCTCGCCGACGGCAGGACCCGTCACAGCATGGGAAGGCCCAGTACTCCTATAGCTGCCCCTAGGTGACAAGTAGCTTGGCTGGTTTGACCTATACGAGGCTGACACCGCGGAGGGTGTCACGAAGAATCTCATCGCCCGGTCCGGGGGACGTTATGTGGACGGCCTCGGACGTCGGGTGGGTGGTGGGGCACTCCTACATCGTGTACGGGCCGCTCATGGCCGGCGCCACCACTGTCCTTTACGAGGGCAAGCCCGTGGGCACCCCGGATGCGGGTGCTTTCTGGCGGGTGATCCAGGACCACAAAGTCAATGTCCTGTTCACGGCGCCCACGGCACTGCGGGCTATCCGGAAGGCGGACCCCGAGGCTAAGCTGCTCGCCGGCTATGACACCTCCAGCCTGGACACCCTCCTCGCCGCAGGGGAGCGGCTCGACACCGATACCTACCACTGGGCGGCCGGGGTCCTTGACGTCCCCGTGGTTGACCATTGGTGGCAGACCGAGACCGGATGGGCCATCTGCGCGAATCCGCGGGGTCTTGAGAAGATGATGGTCAAGGCCGGTTCGCCCAGCGTGCCGATGCCCGGGTTCCAGCTCGCCATCGTGGATGGGGCCGGTAGGGCCGTCAATACCGGGGAAGAGGGCAATATTGTGCTTGGGCTTCCCTTGCCACCAGGCACCCTGACTACACTCTGGCGGGACGATGACCGTTACATCTCCTCGTACCTGAAGGCGTTCGATGGCTACTACGCCACAGGTGACTCCGGATACCAGGATGAAGACGGGTACCTCTTCGTCATGGGCCGGACCGATGACGTCATCAACGTCGCCGGCCACCGGCTGTCCACCGGATCCATGGAGCAGGTCATCGGGCAGCACCCTGCAGTCGCAGAGTGTGTGGTCATTGGTGTATTCGATCCGTTGAAAGGCCAACATCCCAGCGGATACGTGGTCCTGAAATCCGGCGTAGAGGTAGCAGAACCGGTACTGGTCCAGGAGCTGATCGCACTCGTTAGGCGGGACATCGGCGCCGTGGCCGACTTCAAGAACGTCACCGTCGTGGATGCACTGCCCAAGACCAGGTCAGGGAAGATGCTCCGCAAGACCATGAGGCAGATCGCAGACGGCGAAGAGTACGTGATCCCCTCCACCATCGACGATGCAGGGGTCATTGACCAGCTGATCGGGAAGCTGCGGCCCGCCAGCGCCGGAAACCCTCGCGCGCGGGGTTAGAAGCGGGATCAGCCCCAAGTTGCGCCTGATGCAGGACCGTCCGGGCATCGTTGAGGACGCCGGGTTATGCCCATTGTGGTCAGGCGGAGCCCCTGGACCCGCTCAAGGCTGTCCACACCGGGTGTAACCCGGCGCAAAGCCGCCCTCCGCCTCGCTTCAGGCACCCATGCGGGCGTCCGCTGCGCCGCCGGCTGCGGGGTCCGGTGCCGCGTGGCCAGCCCGTCCCAGCATTCGTACATCTTCGGTGCCCACCCACTACGCGGCGAACCTGATGTCCGCCACCCCCAAGAGCAGCTGGCCCTGGGTGAAGACATTGCTCTACAGCCTCTACGACCAGCCCGACGCGGCCAGCGTGAAACTCAGTATCAATTGACATGAAACTGAGTTTCAGTGTAGAACGGTGGCATGGTTCCTGACAATGTCGTTGAAACTGCCTCGCTCGCGGGGGCTGGCCCAGCTGCCTCCCAAGCGCCCGGAAAATCGGCCGGTGCATATGCCGCGGCCCTACTGGCCATTGAACGGCAACGGCCGCCGGGCGCTCCCGGCGCTGATCCGCGCCCTGTCCGCAGCGTCGGGGTGATCGGAGCCGGGCTCATGGCCAGCCAGCTCGCCCTGGTCTTTGCCAAGCAGCTTGGAGTTCCGGTCCTGATCACCGATCTATCCCAGGCAAAGGTGGATGGCGCGCTTGCGTGGGTCGCCGCACACCTGGACAAGCTGGTGCGCCGCGGGCAGCTCAGCGAAACGGCGGCGCGGGAGCTTGGCAATCTTGTCCGCGGAACGGTGGATAAGAACGAGTACCGGAACTGTGACGTGGTCATTGAGGCGGTGTTCGAGGAGTTGAGCGTCAAACGCGCCGTCCTCGCGGAAATCGAGCCCCTGCTGCGCGCCGATGCGCTGCTGCTGACGAATACCTCGTCCCTGTCCGTGACGGCGATGGGCCGCGGCCTGGCCCATCCGGAACGCCTGGTGGGACTGCATTTCTTCAATCCTGTGGCTGTGCTGCCGCTCGTGGAAATCATCAGGACTGAAAACAACGACGACGCCAGCGTCGCCACCGCTTGTTCGCTCGCCCGGCTGCTGGGCAAGACTGCGGTCCTGGTTACGGACACGCCGGGCTTTGTGGTGAACCGGATCCTGACCCGGCTGTTCTGTGAACTGCTCCAGGTCATTGATGACGGGGCGGATATCGAACTGGCGGACCACGCCTTGGACCCGCTGGGGCTGCCCATGACTCCGTTGACCCTGCTGGGTTTCATCGGACCCGCGGTCCAGCTGCATATCTGCCAGACCATGCACGCCGCCTACCCTGACCGTTTTTATGTCAGCACAAGCCTGGCAGCCATTGCGGATGCCCGGCTGCGCGGCTATCTGGACAAGCCCGGCACCGTGCTTCCCGAGGCGGCCGCCCTGCTGCCGGCTGCCGACGGCGGCAATCCGCCGGTGCCTGATACAGACGCCATCCAGGCACGGATCCTTGATGCCCTGGCTGAGGAGGTGGGCCTGATGCTGGCCGAAAAGGTGGTGGCCGGTCCGGCGGAAGTGGATCTGTGCATGCTTCTCGGCGCCAACTTCCCGCAGCATCAGGGGGGCCTCACACCGCTGCTTGACCTCAGCGGCGCCTCCCGGCGCGTGTGGGGAACCGAATTCCACCCCGGCTCCGGATTTGCCGAATAGCTAAAGGCGCGCGGGGCGCCCGAACAAACTCCGCTTCCAACCACGCCATTCCTCAATTCCTCCCCCAAAAAGGATGCAAACCATGCCCGACTATGACGTCGCCGAACCGCTGGACACGGACTACTACTCCGTCTTCGCGAACATTCCCGCACCCGACCGTGACGTGTGGAGGCGCGCTAGGGCTTTCACCGGGGAGGCCCTGCCGCAGATGAACGACTACTGGGAACGCGCCGAGTTCCCCGCCCACCTGGCCAAGCGGATGGGCAGCATGAACCTGCTGGCCGATGGCATTGACGTACAGGGTCTGGAGCCGATGTCCCCGCTGGCCGCCGGGCTGGTCAACATGGAGATCTCCCGCGGGGATGGTTCGCTGGGTACCGTGATCGCAGTCCAGGGCGGCCTGGTGCTGCGCTCAATTGCCCTTTTTGGCTCCGAGGCCCAGCGCGGGACGTGGCTCGGTCCGCTGGCCCGCGGCGAAAAGCTCGGCGCCTTCGCCCTGACGGAACCCGACCACGGCTCGGATTCCGTGGCACTGGAAACCACCGCCACGCTCGCCGGGGAGGACTACGTCCTCAACGGCGAGAAGAAGTGGATCGGCAACGGCTCCGTCGGGGATGTCACGGTGGTCTGGGCACGCGATGACGCCGGCGATGTCCGCGGCTTCCTGGTGGAACAGGACCGGGAGGGTTACGAGGCAGAGACCATCACCGGAAAGGCCTCGCTGCGCGCAATACACCAGGCCCGGATCAGGCTCAACAACGTCCGCATCCCAAAGGCTAATCTGCTCCCCGGTGCGCGCACTTTCAAGGACACGTCCGAGGTCCTGGTTGCCACGCGCCTGGGTGTGGCCTGGTCCGCCCTCGGCCACGCCACCGCCGTCTACGAAGCCGCGCTGAACTACGCCACGCAGCGGACACAGTTCGGCAAGCCACTGGCAAAGTTCCAGCTGGTCCAGGAGCGGCTGGCGTACATGCTCTCGGAGCTGACCAGCATGCAGCTGCATTGTTTCCATCTGGCGGGTCTTGATGCGGCCGGCCAGATGCGCCCCACCCAGGCCTCGATGGCGAAATACCACAACACCCGCAAGGCCCGCGAGCTGGCATCCATTGCCCGCGACATGTTGGGCGGCAACGGCATCCTGCTGGAAAACCACGTGATCCGGCACCTGCTGGACATCGAATCCATCCATACCTATGAAGGCACGCAAAGCATTCAGACCCTACTGATCGGCCGCGATGTCACCGGACAAAGCGCCTTCGCCTAAGGACTCGCCATGACCACAACTGAGCTTCCCAATGAATCCCCGCTGAGCCCCCTGCGGTTCCTCCAGCGCTCCGCCGAGGTCTTCGGGCAGAAGACGGCGATCATCCACGGCGACCGCTCCTACACCTACCGGGACTTCGCTGCCGAAGCCCAGCGGCTGGCCAAGGCGATCAAGAGCCGGATCCAGCCAGGCGATCGCGTGGCCTTCCTGTGTCCCAATGTGCCGGAACTGCTGATTGCCCACTTCGCCGTCCCCCTCGCCGGGGGCGTCCTGGTGGCCCTGAACTCGCGGATGACCGCCCGGGAGCTCCAGTACATCCTGGAGCATTCCGAAGCCAGGCTGCTGTTTGCCGATTCGGAACTGCTGGGCACCGTTGCGGGACTGGACCTGGGTCTGACGCAGCTCGCTGCGTTGATCGAAGTGCCTGACAGCACCATCAGCTATCCGGAGGTCCCCGCGGGCATTTGCGCGACGCAGTATGCGGATTTCCTCGCTGCGCCCGGCGGCCAGGACGCAGATCTTCCGTGGGGCATCCAGGACGAATGCGCCCCGATCACCCTGAACTACACCTCCGGCACCACCGGCAAGCCCAAGGGCGTGCTGTATTCGCACCGCGGGGCCTACCTGAACTCGCTCGGAGAAACCTTCCACAATCACTTCACCGGCGACACTCGCTACCTCTGGACGCTTCCGATGTTCCACTGCAACGGCTGGTGCACCACGTGGGCCGTGACGGCGGTGGCGGGCGTCCACATCTGCCTTCGGGCGGTGCGCGCGGACACAGTCTGGGACGCCATCGACACTCTCGGCGTCACCAATCTCTGCGGCGCCCCCACAGTGTGCAGCATCATTGCCGGCGCACCCCAGGCCCACGAACTGAAGGTGCCGCTGCGGATCACGACGGCGGGCGCCCCGCCGTCGCCCGCGATCATCACCTCCCTGGAGTCGATCGGGATCAGCGTGGTCCACGTCTACGGGCTGACCGAGGTGTATGGCCCCTACACCATCTGTGAGCACCAGGCCGAGTGGGATGATCTGTCCGCCCAGGACAGGGCCGTTAAAATCTCCCGCCAGGGGGTGGGGATGCTGCAGGCCGAAACGGCGCGCATCGTGGACCTGGACATGCTCGATGTCCCGGCCGACGGCGCAACCCTTGGCGAAATCGTGCTGCGCGGCAACAACGTGATGCTCGGTTACTTCAAGGATCCCGAGGCCACAGCCGATGCCTTTCGCGGCGGCTGGTTCCACACCGGAGACCTCGGCGTCATGCATCCCGACGGCTACATCCAGCTCAAGGACCGGGCCAAGGACATCATCATCTCCGGCGGCGAAAACATTTCCACCATTGAGGTGGAGCAGGCCATCATCAGCCACCCGGCGGTACTGAACGTGGCCGTGATCGGCGTCCCGCACGAGAAATGGGGCGAACGCCCGGTTGCCTTTGTCATCCGCAGCAGCTCCGGCTCGGTCACGGCCGAGGAAATCCGCTCGCACGTCAAGGGCATGCTCTCCGGATTCAAAGTTCCGGACAGGATCCTCTTCCCCGACGAGCTCCCCCACAACTCCACCGGCAAGGTCCTGAAGTCGCGGCTGCGCGCCTTGGACATCAGCGCCCCAGGCCTCAGCAAGGAAGGCACCAAATGAGCAGCCAGGACATAGTCGTTGTGGGTGCGTCCCGCACGCCTCAAGGAAAATTGATGGGGCAGCTGTCTTCGCTGAGTGCTGTGCAGCTGGGCGCCGCCGCCATCGCCGCAACCCTGGAACGCTCCGGGATCGAGCCGGCGGCCGTCGATGCGGTCATCATGGGCCAAGTCCTGACGGCCGGCGCGGGGCAGAACCCGGCGCGGCAAAGCGCCGTCGCGGCAGGAATACCGCTCAGCACCCCCGCCGTCACCGTGAACAAGGTCTGCCTGTCCGGGCTGACGGCCATCATCCAGGGCGTCAGGCTGCTCAAACTGGGCGAGGCGGACGTCGTCGTCGCCGGGGGCCAGGAATCCATGAGCCAGGCGCCGCACCTGCTCACCGGCTCGCGCGCCGGCTACCTCTACGGCGGCATCACGGCCGTGGACTCGGCCGGCTACGACGGACTCACGGATGCCTTTGACCAGGAGTTGATGGGCATTGCCACAGACCGCGCCAACGCGAAGCTTCAGCTTTCCCGCGAGACGCAGGACCAGATCGCGGCGCTGTCCCACCAGCGGGCGGCCGCGGCCCAGACCGAGGGGAGATTCAGCGCCGAGATTGCCCCTGTTGCGGTGCCGCAGAAAAGCGGCGCACCCGCACTGGTAAGCCAGGACGAGGGCATCCGCCCGCAGTCCACCCAGGACGTGCTGGCCGGACTGAAGCCGGCCTTCACGGCGGCGGGGACCGTCACGGCCGGAAATGCCTCGCCGCTGAACGACGGCGCCGCCGCCGTCGTTCTGGTGACCCGCGGCTACGCCGAAGCCCACGGGCTCGAGGTGCTGGCCATCGTCGGGCCCGCCGGGCAGATCGCCGGGCCGGACACAACGCTGCCGGACAAGCCGGCGCAGGCAATCACCGCGGCCCTGGCCCGCGCCGGCTGGACGGCCGGGGACCTCGACTTCGTGGAGATCAACGAGGCCTTCGCCTCGGTGGTGGCGCACTCCGCTGCGGCCCTGGACCTGAGCTTGGACAAGGTCAACGTCAACGGCGGCGCCATCGCCATTGGACATCCGATCGGTGCCTCCGGAGCGCGGCTGGTGGTCTCTGCCGTCCATGAGCTGATGCGGCGCGGCAGCGGCAAATCCGCCGTAGCGCTCTGTGGCGGCGGCGGACAGGGTGACGCGCTGCTATTGTACCGGGATGGCATCAGTGGCTAATTTCCGTTCCGAGGTGGCCGAGGCCGCCCTGGATCTGTTCACCGACAATGGCTACGATGCGACCAGCGTGGACGATATTGCCCTGGCTGCCGGAGTCTCCCGCAGTACCTTCTTCCGTCAGTTCCGTGCCAAGGAAGACGTGATCTTTGCCGACCACGAAGCCTTGCTCGATGAGCTCACCGCCTACCTGGCGGCGAGCCATCCGGATCCGTGGGAGGCTGTGTGCCAGGCCGCGGCAATCGTCTTTGGGAAGTTTTCCGCACGCCGGAAAGTGGCCCAAAAGCGCTACCACGTGGTGCAGGCCGTGCCCGCGCTCCGGGACCGGGAAACGATCATGGTTTCCCGCTATGAACGGCTTTTCTCGGACTACCTCCGCCGGGCTCTCCCAGGCATATCAACGCTTGATGCAATCCGGTTCGCCGCCGCGGTCACGTCAACCCATAACTATGTGTTGCGCGAAATGATGCTGGATTCCCCTCGTGGTTCCCTGGGGAACCTGGAACACGAACTGCTGGCGGTGCGCCGCATTTTCGGGGTGCTGCCGCAGGGGGACCCCGCATCCATCCCGGCCGAGGATGACCTGGTAGTGGCCGTTTTTCCCCGCTCGACACCCACCGCTGAAGTGGCGCGTCGCATCCAGGACAAACTCGACGGGCGCTCCGGCTAGCAGCTCCTTACAACTGCTCCATCTAAGTGTTCTATCCAGCTGGGGAAGGGCGCTATGACAGGGCATGACAACGACGTTTACCGTCCGAGTGACCGCGACCTGCTGAGGCGGGCGATCAGGGAGACCGCAGCCCGGACAGGCTCCGGGGTGTTCTTCGCAGGCCTCGTGAACCGCACCGAGCTCACCATCACCGAGTTCTTCGGCACCACGACACACGGCCTGAAGAACCTCAGCGTGCAGCCCGGCGAGGGGGTTGGCGGACGCGCCCTGTCCCAGGCGCGCACCATCGGGGTGGCCGATTACTTCGACTCCGACAGCATCACCCATCATCACGACGAAGCCGTGCGCATCGAGGGGCTGCGGACCATGGTGGTGCTCCCCATCCTCGTGGACAGCCGCGCCCGGTGCATCCTCTACACGGCAACGCGCGAGCGCACATCGATCGGCGATTGCGTTGTGAACGAACTCAGCGCCGGCGCCTCGAGGATCTCGCGGGAACTGGCTATTCGCGACGAGGTGGACCACCGGGTCTCGATTCTCCGGGTGGTCCACAGCCTGGCCGCGGAGCCACGGGACCGTGACCTCCTCGAGATCGTCCGGCTTGCGCATGCCGAACTCCTCTCCGTTGCTCGCATCACGGATGATCCCGAGCTCGCCCAGCGCATCCTCGCCGTGACCGCACGGCTCGAGGGCTCCGACGCCGCACCGGCCGGCGCCCCGCACCTCACGCGACGGGAGACCGATGTGCTCGCCCAAGTGGCGCTCGGCTGTTCCTACGTCGAAGCCGGCAACCGGCTCTCGCTTAAGGCAGTCACGGTGAAGAGCTACATGCAGTCGATCATGGCGAAACTGGACGTGCACAGCCGTACGGAGGCCGTTGTGGTGGCGCGCAGGCTCCGCCTCTTGCCCTGACCGGTGGCGCGATAAGCACCTCCATTGGGAGGTGGTGGCAACCGCACGGCGCTGGCACGATGACATCTCCGCGTCGAAACAACACAGTCTCGACGACCGATGTCAAAGGAGATATCGCATGCTCGAAAGCCTCGCACCGGTTGCGACCCGGTCCGGTCCGCCCCGCACCTCGATGGCCCGGGTCGCCGTCGCCAGCTCGATGGGCAGCATCATCGAGTTCTACGACTTCCTCATCTACGGCACGGCTGCGGCCCTCGTCTTCCCCCAGGTCTTCTTCCCGGCACTCCGGCCCGGCGGCCGGCACTCTCGCCTCGTTCGGAACCTTCGCCGTCGCCTTCGTCTCGCGTCCCCTCGGTGCTGTCCTGTTCGGCCACTTCGGTGACAGGATGGGGCGGAAGAAAACGCTCGTCATCACCCTTCTCATCATGGGCATCGCGACGGTCACTATCGGGCTGCTGCCCGACGCAAGCGTGATCGGGGTCGCCGCACCGATCATCCTCGTTGTCCTCCGATTTCTTCAGGGATTCGCCGTTGGCGGTGAATGGGCCGGCGCGGCACTTCTCGCCGCCGAGTACGCCCCGCCCAAGCACCGGGGCCTCTTCGCAGCCTTCCCCCAGCTGGGCCCGTCGATTGGCTTCGCCCTCGCGAGTGCGACCTTCCTCATCATCAATCTGTCACTGGGCGACAAGTCGGACGCATTCCTCACGTTCGGCTGGCGCATTCCGTTCATTGGGAGTGCCGTGCTCGTCATGATCGGCCTCTACATCCGCCTCAAGATCGAAGAGACTCCCGTCTTCAAGGAAGCCAGCGACGAGAGCGCCGTCTCGGCAGCGCCACGCAGGCTGCCCGTCTGGGAGTCGGTGCGCAACCAGCCACGCCAGATCCTCTTGGGCGGCGCCTCCACCATGATGCTGTTCGCCTTCTTCTACATCGGCACAGCCTTCCTCAGCAGCTACGGCACAAGCGCCGAGGGCCTTGGGCACAGCCGGCCGACCATCCTTTCGCTTGGAATCGTCGGCGCCATGTTCTTCGCAATCGGCACAATTGCCAGCGCAGTCCTCTCCGACAGGATCGGCCGCCGAGCCGTGATCGTCGGCTCGTGCGTCGTGGCGATCCCCTGGTCGCTCCTGCTTTTCCCTATCCTCGACATCGGCACGACCTGGTCGTTTGCCATCGGGCTGTCGGGCACGCTGCTGATCGTCGCCGGAATCTACGGCCCGGTGGGCGCCTTCCTGCCGGAGCTCTTCGCCACCCGCTACCGCTACACGGGTGCCGGAATGGCCTACAACCTCGGAGCGCTGGTCGGCGGTGGCGTCACGCCGCTTGTGGCTGTATCGCTTGGCGCCAGCCTGGGGAGCCCCGCCATCGGCCTGCTTCTCGCCGGCGTGAGCCTGGTGAGCCTGCTCGCCACCTTCGGCCTCCCGGAGACCCGCGGTATCGACCTCGCCACCTCCGGAAGCACAGCCGCACGGCGACAGCCGGTAACCGGGCCCTCGTCGGCGTCGACCAGGGCCCGGTAGCCGGTCACCTTCGGCGCCCCGTTACATTTATTGAGTTCCCCGAAGGCCGGGGACTTGGTCGCCGGACCCGGACGGACCTCAGCCTTCCGGCTCCGCAAGTAGTCCCGGCCGCGTAGCGTTCACCACTCGTCCCACTGACGCTTCCGCTAAAGGCTTCCGCTGAACCTGAACCCGGCGAATAGGACTCGGACCGATAAGTCAGGTTCCCGCTTAAACAGTGATTGTTGCAGCTGATGCAATACTGCGCCCGGTGATCGAATCTTCGGTGATGTAATGTTCAAGCGTGCCGCTGTCGAGCAGGTTGCGGGTGATGGTGCCCAGCCAGAGGCTTTGGCCGGCGTCGTGCAGTTGCTGTGTCGCTTTCATGGCCGTCCTTGTTTATCTGGTTCTCCAGATACAGATTCTTGACATCACTGGCCGGCCAGCCCGCGCGCAGCCGTGACGATATGGCGGGAGGATATGCCGGCGGCGTCGAGAAGTTCGGCCGGCTTGCCGGACGTGGGCAACCCCTGCACGGCCAGATGCGCGACCCGCAGTGCCGGGACGGAGGCGTTGGCCAGTGCTTCCAGTACGGCGCTGCCGAGTCCGCCCTCGGGGTAGTGGTCCTCGACGACGACCAGGCGGCTGCCGGTGACCTGGCAGGCCTCAATCAGGGCCGCCCGGTCGATGGGTTTGACCGAGTAGGCGTCAATGACCCGGGCCTTGATGCCCAATCCTGCTAGCTCCTCGGCCGCTGCCAGGCACTCGTGCAGCGTCACACCGGCCCCGATCAGGGCCACCTGGTTGTCGGGTCCGGCATGGTGGACCTTTGACCCGCCGATCGGGAACGATTCCCCGGCCGGGTAGACCACCGGGTAGGAGCCCCGGGTGGTGCGCAGGTACACAATGCCGTCTGTATCGGCCATCTGGAGGGTGAGCTTGGCGGTGCACGAGGCATCGGCCGGGTACAGGACGATGGAGCCGTGCACGGCACGTAGCGCGGCCAGATCCTCCAAGGCCATCTGGGACGGTCCGTCCTCGCCGATCTCGACTCCGGCGTGGGAGCCAACCAGGCGGATGTTGACCTGGGAGATCCCGGCCATACGAATGAAGTCATACGCACGGGAGAAGAACACAGCGAAGGTGGAAGCGAAAGGGACGTATCCTCGTATCGATAGGCCGACGGCTGATGCCACCAGTTGCTGCTCGGCGATGAACATTTCGAAGTACCGCTCGGGGCAGACCTTGTGGAATTCTTCGGCATGCGTGGAGTTGCCGACCTCCCCGTCGAGGACGACGACCTCCGGACGGGCCGACAGTGCGGCAATCGCAGCGCCAAAGGCTGCCCGGGTGGCCACTTTGTCGCCCAGTTCGTACGCAGGAAGTACGACGGCGGCCGTGGGGTCCGCGGTGATAGCCGGGGCCGCGGGGCCCGAGGATCCTGCGGACGGAGAAATGGTTTTGATCCGCAGACTGGACGGGCCGCCCAACGCCGCGATGGCGCGGTCAGCCATCTCCGGCGGGAGGGCCTTGCCGTGCCAGCCGTTTTTGTCCTCCAGCTCCGGGACCCCCTTGGCCTTGATGGTCCTGGCCAGGATCACGGTCGGCTGGTCGGTGCCGGCGCGGGCCTGCGTCAGCGCCGCATCGACGGCTTCCAGGTCGTGGCCGTCGACGACGACGGGGCGGCAGCCGAACGCTTCCACCCGAGTGGCGTACCGGTCCACGTCCCATTGGAGTTCGGTCGGTCCGCGCTGGCCCAGTCGGTTGATGTCCACGATCGCGGTAAGGTTCCCCAGCTTGTAGTAGTTGGCCTTATCCAGGGCCTCCCAGACTGAGCCCTCGGCCGTCTCGCTGTCCCCGCACAAAACCCACACATGATAGGGCAGCTTGTCCAGGTATTTTCCCGCCAAGGCGACCCCGACGGCGTCAGGCAGGCCCTGGCCCAGGGAGCCGGTAGCGACATCGACCCACGGCAGGGCCGGGGTGGGATGCCCCGCCAGCCTGGCCCCCAGCTGGCGGTAGGTGCTAATGAGCTCCTCTTCATCGACGACCCCGACCGCCCGGTACATGGAATAGAGCAGCGGGGAGGCGTGGCCCTTGGAGAAGATCAGGTGATCGTTGTCCGGAGAATGGGGTTGGTCCCAGTCATAGTGCAGGTGCTCCACCAGCAGGACCGCCATCAGGTCTGCTGCCGAGAGGGAGGAGGTGGGGTGTCCGGAGCCGGCCTGGGTACTGCAGCGGATGGAATCCACCCGCAGCTGGGTGGCCAGTGCACGGCTGAGGTCGAGTTGTTCTTTGTTCATCATGGTGCTCCTGCCAGTGCGTCACTATGGGGGTCTTCCGCCTGTAAGGGGAATCCGGGATGGGCCGGTCGAAGGAGCCGGCCCGGTGCCCAGGCGCGGGTCGGCGTCGTATTCGGCATACGACTCCGGCGGGTTGCCCTTCACCCCGGCGGCCTTCGCCCCGCCAGTCCGGCGCCCGCGATCACAAACGTCTGCTGTGCTGCCACGATGGCAACAATCTACGCCCGGTTATCCATAGCGGCTAGGGTTGGCAGCGGCACAGGTGCTCCGCACGAATCCACGGTAGGGTTTGTCCGACCGCAGCGCAGGCAAAAGCGACCAGCCCGGACGTAAGTGACGCCCCCATTATGAACACCAGCTCAATTAAGTCCTTCGTCGATCAGCTGGCCGGTGCCAGCCCCGGCCAGAACAGCTTTAACCCCTTTGACGTTTCCAACCCCGACAACGCCCTGCGGCGGTTGAATCTGGAGCTGTATCTGCTGAAAATGGCGGATCACAAGCCGAAAGTGCTGCTCCTGGGTGAGGCGCCCGGTTACCGGGGCATGCGAATTACGGGGATACCCTTCACCGACCGAAAGATCCTCCAGAGCGGAATCAACTGCTTCGGGCTCTTCGGACCCGGTGAGGGATACGCGATTCCGGCTGACCTGCCATCGGTGACATCCGAACCAACGGCAGCCGCGATGTGGCGGAGGCTCACGGACTTGGACTTTCTACCGCTGCTCTGGAGCGCCGTCCCCCTCCGCCCCCACCGTCCGGGGCAACCCGCTATCCAACCGCACCCCAACGGCTGCCGAAAGTGCCGCCGGCCGTTTGCACTGGCAGGCCCTGGATGAAATGTTCGCCGTACAGTCCATGATCGCGGTCGGCAACATAGCCCACCGCAGCATCATCCTCAGCGGCAGGTCCGCGCCCAAGGTGCGGCACCCGGCCCACGGCGGCAACGCCAATTCAAACACGGGTTGGAAGAACTGCTCGCCGGAGGCCTCAATGACTGACACCCGCACCCTGCCGCCGTCTGAGACGACTCGCCGGCGACGGACTCCCGCCCTTTCCTCTCCACGCCCCATTAGGTAGGCACGGAGCAGGACTAGATTTTCTTCAGCGCCCCGCCCTGGGGTATCCCGGGTGTGGACCTTGGTGATCTGACCTTCGACGTAGCCAGCTTCGGAGTTCCATTGCACCTGGTCGCCGACCTTGAATTTTTGGGTCATCGATAGTCCTCTCGCCAGCAAAAAGCGACGGCGGACCAATGCCTGCCGGCGACTACGAGTGTAGCGGGGCTCCGGCCCAGGATGGACGGCTAGGATCGGGGGCGAGACTGCCCGTATGGAAGCACCCGAACAGAGGCCGCAGATGTTTACCGTCGGCCACGGCATGAGCCCGCGGAAAGAATTGGCCGAAATTCTACTGGCGGCCGGAGCCCGGAAACTAGTCGACGTGCGGCGGTTTCCCCGCAGCCGCAAGCACCCCGACATGGGCCGGGATGCTCTAGGCAAGTGGCTTCCGTACGCCGACGTTGAGTACCGGTGGGAGGAGGATCTTGGCGGCCGCCGGCGGATTCCGGCCGGAGAGCCCGGAACCGGATATCTGGTGGACCGTGGCCGCGTTCCGCGCCTACGCCGCATATACCGGACTCCGCCATTCAACGCGGCTCTGGGTCGGCTGTGAACGGACACTGTCACGGCGAGCACGACCGTGATGTGCAGCGAGAGCCTGTGGTGGCGCTGCCACCGCCGCCTGATTGCGGACATCCTGGTCATGAAGTACGACGTCGTAGTCACCCTTCTGAGCCCCCACCAGGTCGCCGCTGGAGCACGGGCCGGGCCGGACGCCGTGTACTGGGACCGGCGAGAACAGTTGAGGGCAGGACAGGATGCCAGGTCAACCGTGACCGGCTTACAGCCCTTCAATCAATAATCAGACACCGTCTAACATCAAAACGGCACCGGGCTGTTCTCCCTACGGTCAGTGACCGCCGTCGGCAACTTAGCCCACCGCAGCACCAGCCATAGCGGCAGGCCCGCCCAGGTGATGCGTGGTGTCGGCCGTTGCGGGTCATCGTCATTCCCCTGGCTTCTGGCCGGCAGTGACGCCCGCACCCAAGGAACCGCGACCGATGAAGCGGCCTTCCGGGGCTTGCCGTGGGGCCACCGGCAACCATCCGGGACGATTGCCGGCCCCGGCGCCAGGGCGTCGGCCGGGCAGGAGTTGGCGTAGGACGTACTGCAGAATTCCGCCGTGCCGGAAGTAGGCTGCCTCCGCCGGGGTGTCGATCCGCACGAGCACCGGGAATTCTGTGGCGGCATCGCCGCGCGTGGCCCGCACCGAGACCCGGTCCGGGATCGTGTTCCCTCCGGCCAGACCGATGATGGAGTAAACCTCCCTGGCGGAGCCCGAACCGTATTAGGCGCCGGCGATCATGATCAGCGAGACGTGGTACGCGAGATATTTCGTGGAGGCGTCGAAGATGCTCGTCCGGTCCCCGCCCGGAATATGCCGGGTGAATCCGCCTCGGTGCCGGGCACCAGTTGGTTGTGCAAGCGGATGTTGGCGAACGTGCCCCGGATCATCAACTCAGGGTTCCGGTTCCGCCTCCCCTCGCGTTCGCATTCTTGGGACACAGATTAACTGGGTCTCCGGTTCAGTCGCAGCCGGTTCACCTTCGCTATGCATCGGTACTTACCCCTGATGGTAATCATGCTTACTATTTTACTACCAGTATTTCTGGTTCTTGATCCGCAGCCGATCTTCTTGGAAAGAGAGCGAAGATGACAGAGAATCAATGGCCTCAGGACGGGACCTACGCCCCCTCTCAGTCCACCCGGCAAGCACCGGGCGCGCAAAGCATAACGCCCCCGCCGCGCACTGCTGCGTCCACCACGGAAACGGTCAAGGACGAGGCAGGGGACGTCGCCGGGCAGGCCGCAGACTCGGCCAGGAATGTGGCCGAAACCGCAAAAACCGAGGTCGCCAACGTTGCCTCGGAAGTGAAATCGAGCGCCAGGGATCTTCTGGAGCAGGCCAGGTCAGACCTCACGGACCAGGCAGGTACGCAGCAGCAAAAGGTTGCCGCCGGCCTCCGGTCAATCTCCGAGGAACTGCATTCCATGGCCGTCGCCTCGGACCAGCCCGGTGTTGCATCCGATCTGGTGCGGCAGGCAGCGGAACGGTCCTCATCCGTGGCGTCATGGCTCGACGACAGGGATCCGGGCTCGCTTCTGGAGGAAGTAAAGTCCTTCGCGCGGCGGCGTCCGGGCGCGTTCCTCCTGCTGGCAGCCGGGGCAGGCGTCCTGGCCGGACGACTGAGCAGGAGCCTCAGCGACGGCGTGCCTGCTTCCGCCAGTACGACCGCATCCGGCCCCGTCACACCGCCGCCCGGTACTGCCGCAAGCGAACGCTTCGTGCCCGCAGCAGGCATGGCGGTACCCCCTCCTCCTGTCCAGCTCCCGGGCCCGGACGCCACGACGGCCGGATATGCCGGCGGCAGCGCCGCACCGGGGAACGAGACCGCCATGCCCGCCGGCACGCCGGCCGGGACCTACCCGCCCGCTCCCCCGGACAGCAACCAGCCGGCGGAGGATCCCTGGTCCGCCGACAGGATGGCCGATGATCCGACCGGACACGGACAGCCGGCAGACGATCCGCTCATCCGTGACCGTTCCCGTGACCGCGGGTCTGATGATCCGTTGGCGGGGCATGACGTAGCCGAGGCTGAGTATCCGTTCGGTACCGGTCCCGACAGCGGTGGGCCGCGATGACCGACAACGAAAGCCCTCCGACGCCCGCGCACGCGAAGGCGGACACCACCTCCCTGGGAGACCTGCTGGGCGAGGTTACCCGGGACATTTCCACCCTGATGCGCCAGGAAGTGGAACTGGCCAAGGCTGAACTGAAGCAGTCAACAACCAGGGCAGGCAAAGGCGCAGGCTTGCTGGCCGGCGCCGGCATTGCCGGGCATTTTGTCCTCCTCTTCCTGTCCATCGCCCTCTGGTACGCACTGGGTGAGCTGATGGGACTGGGCTGGTCCGCCGTCGTCGTGGCTGTTCTGTGGGGGATCGTGGCCGCCATCCTGGCATCCATGGGCCGTAAAGAACTCAAGTCCGTCAAAGGCCTGCCCCAGACGGCCGAAACCCTGCAGGAAATCCCAGAAACCCTCAAACCAGGCGAGGAAAAACGATGAGTGAAAACCCGGACGATATCCGTTCAGACATAGAAGAGACCCGCCGTCGCCTTGGCACCAACGTCGACGCAGTGGCGGACAAGGTCACGCCGTCGCACGTTGTCCAGCGCCAGACAGAGAAGGTCAGGGACGCCGTTTCCGGTGTGAAGGAGAAAGTCATGGGAGCAGCCGACCACGTAACAGGCAGCCGGCATTCCGCTGGGCACGGCACCGGTTCGGCAATCGGAGATACCGGTGCCGTGATCGGCGACGTGCCCCACAAGCTGGCCGGCAAAGCGCAGGGCAATCCGCTCGCTGCCGGGCTGATCGCCTTCGGCGCCGGCCTGCTGGTGGCATCACTCATCCCTGCCAGTGAGAAAGAAAGGGAAGCCGCCGACGCCCTCACGACGGCGGCGGAACCGCTCACCACCGAACTCACGGAAGCAGCGAAGGACGTGGCGCAGGGCCTCCAGGCGCCCGCCCAGGAAGCCCTGGAGAACGTCAAGGCTACCGCCGCCGACGCCGCCGAGCACGTCAAGGCAGAAGGCGAGACCGCCGTCTCGGATGTGATGGACCAGGCAGCAGAGGCCAAGGACAACATCCAGCACGCCTGATACTGCCGGAGGAGTGCCGGCCGTCCCGCGATCCTGCGAGGAGGGCCGGCCCGCCGCCGACCATACCCGGAAGGAGGATTCCCATGGCTGCGAAGGGTTCCCCGGAAACCAGCACCGCCAAGGCAGAAACGGCCCCGGCTGCGGACGATTCCCGCAAACCTGACAGTCCCACCGGCGTCAGCAAACCAACGTGGAAGTACATAGCCAAAAAGACCCTGCGCGAGTTCAGCAAGGATCAATGCCCGGACCTCGCCTCCGGGCTGACCTACTACGCGGTGCTCTCTCTTTTCCCGGCGCTGCTGGCCCTGGTCTCCCTGCTCGGGATTTTTGGGCAGGCAGGAAAAACGACGGCGGCGCTGCTGGATATCGTCCAGGGCATCGCACCGGGATCCACCGTGGACACGATCCGCCAGCCCGTTGAAGAGCTCACCACCTCGCCATCCGCCGGCTTCGCGCTGGTCATCGGTCTCGCCACCGCTCTGTGGTCCGCCTCCGGCTATGTAGGGGCCTTCGGCCGGGCCATGAACCGCGTTTACGAAGTGGACGAGGGCCGCGCGTTCGTCAGGCTCCGGGGAACCATGCTCGGTGTCACCGTGCTGGCGGTAGTGGTCGTGGCCCTGCTCGCCGGCATGCTGGTGCTCAGCGGTCCGGTGGCCGAGGCCGTGGGCAACGCAGCCGGAGTCGGCGGAGCCTTCCTGACGGTGTGGAACATCGCGAAATGGCCGGTCATTATCCTGCTGGTCATCCTGCTCATCGCCGTCCTGTACTACGCCACCCCGAACGTGAAGCAGCCCAGGTTCCGCTGGATGAGCCTCGGCTCCTTCATCGCCCTGCTGGTATTCGTCCTGGTCTCGCTGGCCTTCGCCTTCTATGTGGCCAACTTCAACAGCTACAACAAGACGTATGGCGCCATCGGTGGCGTGATCGTGATGCTTCTGTGGCTGTGGATACTGAACATGTCCTTGCTGTTCGGTGCAGAGTTCGACGCCGAAATGGAGCGCGGACGGCAGCTCCAGGCAGGAATCGAGGCCGAGGAAACCATCCAGCTGCCGCCCCGGGACACCAAGCACAGCGACAAACTGCAGGAACAGGCAGAAGAAGACATCCGGCACGGACGTGAACTCCGCGAACACCACAGCCAGGACGCGGACTGACCGGGCTTCTCCGGTCAGCTTTCCGCCAGGGCCGGGGAGGGTTTTATAGCGCCGCCAACTGGAAACCCGAAAATTGGTGAGGATGCTTACACCATTCTCGACGCAAAAAACTATCCGGCATGTCGGATGGCCCGCCTACCGAGGAACCATCAAAGCTTCCCGGAGGCTGGCCGATGGTCTGCAGGCCGTCCTCGTCCACGATCAAGCGGGCGAGGAAGACCCCACCTCCGCGGATCTGCCCCACGGATTCATTGAGCGCGTGGAGCAGCTGGCATTGGATGGGCAATGCGGAAACGATGACTGCGGGGAGAGCCGTCACGACCCACGGTGCCAAGGCCTGACATCCGTGTGCCGGCGTGCTGGGCCTATCCGGGTGCCTGAGACCGTAAGGATTCTGACAACTACAGCTGTGATGTCAGAGTCCTTGAACGGCGGCCGCGCCGAAGCCGTGCCGTTGCCGGCGGACTCAGATCCCGCCGGCCTGCCATGGCCCGCCCGTTCGCCGTGGCCTCCCCGCAGTCCGCGGACTATCCTGAAGCTGTGATCCGACGGCGCTCTGCCGGCGGCGCAGTCAAACAACAGGAGGCCCGCCATGGGTCTGGATGACAAGATCAAAAACACCGCAGAGAAGGCCAGCGGGAAGGCCAAGGAAGGTGTCGGCAAAGCAACTGACGATGAACGCCTGGAAACGGAAGGCAAAGTCGACCAGACAAAAGCCGATCTCAAGGGCGCCGGTGAAAAAGTCAAAGACGCCTTCAAGAATGCCTGACGGACGGTGAGGCCGCGGGCTCCTGACCTGCTCCCGGGGCGGTATTGATCGGTCGGGCCACCGGGCCCGGCCCGCTGAAGTGCGCCGCGTGAGCCCTCAAGACAAGGGTCTGCGCAGCCTTGCTTCCCCGTTAGCGCCGGGCACCGTCAGAACTTAAGCAGCCTTGCCGCTGCCTTGTTCATTCAGACAACGTTCAGATGGCGGCGGCCAGGCCGATTCCCATAATCCGGTCATGTTCCGAGAAGACGTCGCCGAGGGCGGCGGCAAGTTCTCCGGGGGATTCTTCCGCACGTGGTGGCCAGAATCGATGCCATGCCCACGAAGATCAGAGTCCCAGTTTGTATACCGCCACAGCAACCTCCAGATCGTTGATGCCTGTCCAGGGCCCCTTGTTGCGGACCAGTTCGGATTGAACAACGAGTTGAATGCCTCGGCCATTGCGTTGTCAGACCCGTCGCCCTTTGACCCGACACGATGCTGGACGCCCCTGTCCGACTGGTGGATCAGCTGCGAGACGTCCCGTCGTTCTCGTTGCCGGTTCCAAAGGCCCATTTCCAAGGCGGCCTTTGTCCTGTCTGTGGCCCGCAGCATGATCGCTCATGTGGTGGGAGATACCGTCCCGTTCGCAATAGAAGGGTTCGAAAAAATGAATGCTGGTGCAGAGCATCAGAGTGCTGCGTCTCCCGAGGACCTGAGCCGGTTTTTCGTTGAAGGAGCCAACGCCGGAGACGTCGAGGGGCTGGTAGCCCTCTACGAACCCGGCGCCGTGCTGGCGTCCCCATCAGGTCAAGTGGCGACAGGTCATCAGGCTATCCGCGTGTTTCATGCCGGGCTGCTCGCCGCCAGGCCAACGTTTGCCGCTGGTGACCGGCGACCATCGCTTCGTAACGGCGACCTCACGTTGACGTCGACGCTCATCCCGGCCGGGGCCACCGCTGAGGTGGCCCGTCGCCAAGCAGACGGTGGCTGGCTGTGGCTGCTCGACCAACCCAATTTCCTCGGATAAAGTGTGCCTGCAGGAGGTCCCTCTTTCGAAGCACCTGAGTCGTCCGAGCCAAGGAACCGGTCAGGGTGCTATCGACTTGCAAAAGCACCCGCATCGCCGAGCTGGCGCTCTGCCCCGCCGTCGGGCCGAGCGCCGCGAGGCCCGCAATGACGGCCGCGATCTCCTCGAATGTCAGAGACACCGTTTGGGGTTGAGCGTTCCGCGGCAGGCGGCTGCCCCCGTGCACCCGACACTGCCTCAATCGGCACGCCGACGCGCGCAGCCTCGCGAGGTCCCGTTCGACGGTGCGTAGCCCAACCCCAAGCCGGTTTGCCAGCTTGGCGCCGGACACCGGCTGTCGTTCCGCCCGGCGGATTTCGACGAGCCGGGGCTGCACCGGCCAGGTTAGCGAAGCCGGAGGAAACCTCTGCAGTCAAATTGCAAGGGTATCTCGCGAATCCCCGTCCTAGGCGTGGCGGTGTTTGACCGTCGCATCGTTGGTATGGAACGCATCCCTGCCGACCGAATCGTTCTAGGACTTCTTCGCCCGTTACACCGGATATCTCACAGCGGGAAACATCGATGGTCTCGTGAGCATCTACAACTACCCTGCTCGCTGTGACAGCCATGGGCTGCCTGGCGGTCACCGAGCCGGAGCAATCCCGCGATTTTTTCAACCAGGGCAGGAGTTCTACCGCTCCCGTGGAATCCACGGTGTTCGGGTCCGCGATATGGTCATCGACGTCGAGGTGCCGGGCACCTGGGTAGGCCGGCTCGTACTCGAAAATCTTGATGGCTCCGGCTCCCCTGTTGGCCGGGAGCATAACGCCAGGGCAGCGGGGAGGGAATCATTCAAGGAGCGCCGCCCAGGGGGACCTACTGGCCAGTGACGGGTGCCTTGATCCAGGTGACCACTACGCTGACGCCGCCACCTTCGTCACGCTCCGTCACGACCTCAATAGCCGAAACAGCTGCTCCCATCCGCAACAGCTTGTCCCAATATGACACCACGAGCGCTGACAGGCTTTCCTCCGTCCATTCCCCGGGACGCATCCTGGTAGAGATCTCAACAGGTTCGGGCTGATAGAGCGTCATCAAAGTACCTCCTTGGGGCTTCCCGCCGCCTGGTCCGGCTGGCGGGGCTAAGAACCGGGAAAGGCGTCTCCCAACGCCAGCGCAACAGCGGCGGTGCGGTCAGGGGGCCGGGAGATAGGGGGACGTTTGCTTCTGGACCGTTTGATGAGTGACGGGGTCGACAAAACCCCCGGGTTGCGGCGTTCTGCCGGTCTGTGCCAGTTTCCAGTACAAACAGCGGAAGTTCACTGTGGACGATGTAGTCCCGCGCGGCCTGGCCCGTCATCGCCAGGCCGGGAAACGGACCCGCGCGGCGGGCCGGACTGATTCCGGCATCGCCCAGCGCTGCCCTGGAGGTCCTGTCCGAAACCGGGGTGGTGTTGTTCAGCGCGCGCCAGCTGACGTACAGCCCGTATAGCTCATTCAGGCCGAGGCCGTCATTGTCCGGATCCTAATCAACGCACTCACAAAGAAATTCATCCAGCACCAGTTTCATCTCAATCTCCTGCATCGGAGCATTATGCGCGCCGCACTGCAGCAGCGTGATGGGTGAAGTGAGAGCAGCCCTGACCGCATCTCCCGGACCCACCCAAAAGGTAGAATCGGCCGACTACCGGCGTCAAGTAGAGTTCCCGCCCGGCCGTCAGTGTCCAGCGATCTGCGGTGGGGGCGTCGTCTGGGCCTGCTTAGAATTCGGTGGATGCGGATCAACCAGTCATTGCCCGACTGGCGCATGATGGAAGGTACCTGCCTCCGGACTTGACCGGCGGCGGGTCGCCCGCTGGCACCCGGGCGACCCCCAGTCCGCTGCCGTCCCTTAGCCTGACGGATAGTTCGATGCGCGACGGATGGTTCGATGCCCGCGGCCTAGCTCCCCATCGGCATTCCGGGGCGAAGCAGCCGTGCCGTCCCGGAAGTGCCGGTGCTGAGGAAGACCGGTCATCCGCGCTCTTTTACTCCCCGCGGGGCCGTGGGACGATGTGCTCATGAGCGAATCAGCAACACCGGCTCCAGGCCGCCAGGCCGGCGGCCGGCCGGCCACGGCAGGCTATGTCAGGCGCCGTCTCCATCCGGAGGTCCTCACCACCCAGCAGATTCGCGAAGTGGGCCGGCGCCGCACGGAAGCAGAAGAAAAACTTTCACAGCATCTGCGGGACGCGCGGCACAAAAACCCGGACACCGCCGACTCAGGAACGCAAGACAATCCCTAACATCCCCACTCTTTGCGGGTCGTGTTTGTGCGTGAAAGCCGATTCCGGAGTCCGGCCCGCGCACTGGTACATGTCCCCGACGGCCGACGGAGGTCAGCTTCAGAGGTGGACTCCCGGGTCGCCGCCCCGAACGGTACGGGTCCGGGACTTCCCGGCGGCGGGATCCGCCGGTCAGACCCGTACCCTGTCGCACCCGCTGCACACGTGATGCCGGCCCGCGTCTACGCCTGGTGTCGTCCCGGCTGAGAAGAAACCCGGCCACACGGTCAGGTCTCCGGCCGCTGGGATCTTGGAATACGGGAAACCATGTCGGCCTTCGGCCGCTGACAGCTGGGCTGGCCCAAACGCAATGTTAGCCCATGCCCTATTCCAACGATCATGCCGAACTGGCAGCCGTCAACCTGACGCGAATTGCACTAGTCAGAAATCGGAATCGGGCAGAAGATCGTTCTACAGGTCGGCGTGACCGTCCCCTCGGGATCGGCAGGCACGGCATTCCCTAGAGAGGAAAGATCTTGGAACATGATCATCCGGCAGACTCAGCGGCCCGCCACGACGTACTGTCCCGCTATCTGCACGGCCACCTGATCGCGGGTGCTTCCGGTGAGCGTCTCTTCGAACAAGCAGCGAAAACGTGGAAGGATTCACCCCACGCCGCGACTTTGGACAAGCTCAAATCCGCCGTGAGTTCTGACAAGAAAACCCTTGAGGCCATGGCGACACAATTGCATTTGAGCATGCCGGCCTACAAGAAACCGATCGCCTGGGTCGGGGCACAGCTGTCCGCACTCGGGCCGTTGAATCCTTTCCATTCCCATCACGCGGCCAACGCCCAGCTCGAGCTCGAGGCATTGATCATTGCCGTCACGGGGAAAGCACTGCTCTGGAAGACCCTGATAGTGCTCGCCCCCACCGACTCGCGCATCAGGAGGGACGAAGTGAACCAACTGCTGGACCGCGCCATGGAGCAAATCCATGAACTGGAGACGCTTCTTTTGACCACCGTGCCCGACCGGTTCACGGCCCCAGTACCCTAACTGGATGAAGGGTCAAAAGGTTTCGCACAGGCAGTGGAGAGGATGAGCCGGCCAGCGATCCGGGACGGCGCAATTTCGCCCCGCCCCGCAGTGCGACCGCTCTTCAGGAAATCGGCCCTGTCCCGTCCGCTGCAACGCCGGCGGCATCGCGTTCGCCGTACCGGGCAGCCAAACAAGACATCTCCGTCGACCGGAACTTCCTCCGGCACCTCTCAGAGCGAGGGCAACAACCGTCCCAATGCCGGCAGGCCGACGTCGACCGCTGGCTCGCGACAGGACCGACAACTCGCTGCACGGCCCGGACCTTCGTGCGCTGGGCCGTGCAGAACCCCCACATTCCCCACCTCGAAATCCCCTACCGCAAAGCGGAAAACCGGCCCGTCCTGGACCGGAACGAGCGGCTCCGGCTGCTCGACGATATCCTCGAGAACGACAGCCGGCCACTGCACTACCGCACGGCCGCGGTCCTCCTGCTGCTCTACGCCCAGCCGTAGACGCATCGCCCGATCGACACACGACCAGATCAGCCGCACCGACGCACGTGAAACCGTCGCCGTCTTCGACGGCCAGGCGGTCCCTATCCCCCACCCCCTTTGACGCGATCCTTCAACAACACCTCGACAACCGGCCCAACGTGAACACGGTGGGCCAGGGCTGCCATGACGGTGAACACCATGCCACCCATGGGCGTGCCGGTATCAACGTTCCCGCCGCCCAGATTCAGCACACGCAGATTGATACGCCGTTCGCGCAGTTCTTCGGAGAGTCCGAGCATGCTGGCGGTGGAGCGGCCGAGCCGGTCCAATGTGGTGATGACCAGGGTGTCGCCCTCGTGCAGGGCTAGAAGTGCCGTATCAAATGCCGGCCGGCTGGTCCTGGCGCCACTTACCCCGTGGTCGATATACAGGTCGTCGCGATACAGGTCGTCGCGCCGGACGCCGGCCAACAGCAGGTCCGTGGCCTGCCGGTCGGTGGACTGCGTCTTGGTCGATACCCGGGCGTATCCGATCAGTTTGCCCATGCCTGGCCTCGCTTATGTCGTGCAACAGTGTTTGCCTATGGTTCTTTGGCCCGTGGTTGTGATACATGGTAGCGAGACATGGCGGGCCCATATGCTGTGAATTGCAGAGTTATCTGGCTCGTTTTTCGCAGCGCTATTTGGCGTACTCGTCGTCCGCGTCCCGTTTTGAATCCCAAACGGGGCACCTGTCGGCAGGAGTTCAGGATGGGACCCTGGAGCGTCTACTCCTGCGGGGGAGGCAGAGGGCTCGGAGTGACCGGCCCGTCGGGCCGACTGGTTCAACGCGGGCTTGAGGGCATGCTGTCGCGGACGCTTCGGTCCTTCGACGTGAGGCGGTCATGCCAATGACCACGGTCACGACAACGGCAAACGTTGCCAAGACTGAAGCGTTGATCAGAAGCGAATGTTCTGTTTGGTGCGGTAAGAGCATGCGGGTGTCCCAGCGGGCGGCGTCCGCACGGTTGAGGATGTCTTGGTCAAGGGGAGTCCCAGGATGGCCACGAGGCTTGTCGCGACCAGTGCGCAGAGGCTGAGGACAAACGAAGCGCCAGAGGATACCGATGGTTTTCCAGCGCGGCCTGTTGGACGTGTGTTCATTGTTTCCCCGGTGTGGTTTTGATGGCATCGGTTGCTGCCCACTGTCATGGTGCCAGAAATCATCAGCCCGGTTCGTGAAAGAGACACATCGTCGGCGAGGTCAGCGGGCTCATCGTGCGTGTGGCCCGTCCCGCGCGGCGGGGATCTCCTGACCATCGGTGCGAGGTCGGTTTGCCGTCTTAGAAAAGGATCCTTTGCAGGAACCCGGACCCCGGGACGTAAGGGTGTAGTTGGCATCGATAAGTGGCGGTCATGTTGCGGCACCATTGGTCGGCTGGTGCCTCCCTATATTTGAGATTCCTTAACGGGGCGCAGCCGCTATTGATCCTGTAGCTGCCCAGCTAGCGAGGAGCCGCAGTCGCTCAGCGCTGGGCGAGCCGGGCTCGGCGGTGTAGATCATGAGGACGAATCCTGGGTCGGCAGTAATGATGAGCTCTTCGTAGGCGAGAGTGAGTTCGCCGACGACGGGGTGTTTGAATCGTTTTGTGCCAGACCCGTGAGTCCGGACGTCGTGCGCTCCCCACAGCTGCCGGAATGTGTCGCTGCGAGTGGACAGCTCACCAACGAGGTCGTGGAGCCCTTTGTCGTTGGGGTCACGGCCGGCTTCGGTGCGCATGATCGCTACGCACATCTCAGCGAAGAGCTCCCAATCAGGATAAAAATCGCGGGATGCAGGGTCGAGGAATTGGAACCGAGCCAGGTTCGGAGTGCGACCGCCGGCGCCGATGAGTGGCGAATAGAAGGCCCGGCCGAGCTCGTTCGTCGCTAGGAGGTCTTGGTGTTGGTCGCGCACGAATGCAACGCCGTCAGTGATTGTGCTGAGCACCCAGTAAAGACTCGGACGACTTATGGCGTTTTTCGTGGATCGTCGGCGGGGACGCCCGGATAGCGGAATACCGTCGGCCGCGCGGGCGAGGTCGAAGAGGTGGGTTCGTTCCGTGTCATCGAGGTTGAGGGCGCGGGCGATTGCGTCAAGCACGGACGAGGAGGCTCCGCCGATAGCACCGCGTTCGAGCTTGGCATAATATTCGACGCTGACGTCGGCGAGTGTCGCAACTTCTGTGCGGCGAAGCCCGGCGACGCGTCTGTTCGGCCCGGCGGAAAGCCCTGCCTGTTCGGGAGTGATCTTTGCGCGGCGCGACATCAGGAACTCGCGTACCTCGGCTCTATTGTCCATGCCACGAGAATACGTCTCTGCGAACTTCGTTGGGGTTCTCTGCTGGTACACCCCTTGATAGAGACTCCCCGCCGGGACGGTTCGCGTGTTGACTGGGTCGGGACTGACCAGCGGTACGACCCGGGCAAGGTTTTTCGACCTCATCCTTTCCCACTGGAAGACGCCGCCTCATCTTCAAGGAAGGACGTTATGACAGTTATCGCCATCGTTGGCGCCGGCACTGGGCTGGGCGCAGCCATCGCCCGCCGCTTCGGAACTGAAGGCTTTGCCATCGCCCTGATCTTCCGCAACCAGAAGAAACTCGACCTGCTCGCTGAAGAATTGAACGCTGAGGGCTTCACCGCCCGCGGTTACGCCGCCAGTGTCCGGGACCCGGGAACCCTCACCGCCGCGCTGAAGCAGGCCGAACGCGACCTCGGCCCGATCGAGGTCCTCGAATACAGTCCGCTGCCGCAGGAGGAATTCTTGCGCCCCGTGTTGGAGACGACGGTGGCGGATCTGGCCGCAGCGGTGGAGTTCTCCATTTACGGACCCGTCACCGCAGTGCACCAGGTCCTCGACGGCATGCGCACTTTGGGACGCGGAACCGTCCTGTTCGTCAACGGCGGTTCCGCCGTCCGACCGAACCCGTCGGTTGCCGGGACGTCCATCGCGTTCGCCGGTGAAGCCGCGCTTGCGACGATGCTCCACGACACCCTTGGTGCCGAGAATATTCACGTGGGACAGCTGATCATCCCCGGTGCGATCGAACCCGGACACCCGCAGAACGATCCTGGCGCCCTCGCGCAGCGGCTGTGGGAGCAACACGCCCGCCGCGACACGTTCCGCGTGTATGTCGAACCGTTCCCGTCCAGTAAGTAACCCGTGCGACCCAGTTGCGGGCAAGGAGAATAATGAACACCACCACCGTTCCGGCGCCGGCACCGGTTGCTACTGAGAAAGCGAAACGGCTGCCGCTCGCCACTCTGGCCGCTCTGGCGGTCATCGGCTTCGTCCTCGTCGCGATGGAGACCATGCCGGCGGGGCTTCTGCCGGTTATCGCTACCGGGATGGGGACCAGCGAAGGCACCGTCGGGCTGTTCGTCAGCGCCTACGCCCTGGGCACGGTGATCATCACGATCCCTGCCATCACCCTTACCCGGGGCATGCGCCGGAAGCCGTTGCTCCTTGGCGCGATTATCGGCCTCATCCTGGCCAATAGCACCACCGCCCTCTCAAGCGATGTGACCCTGTCGCTGGTGTCGCGTTTTGTCGCCGGCGCGTTCTCGGGAATCCTCTGGGGGATGCTGGCCGCCTACGGCCGGAAGATCAGCCCGCCCTCGCGTGCAGGCCTGTCGTTGGCGATCGTCTCCGTCGGGGCGCCCGTCGGATTCGCGCTCGGCACACCGCTGGGTTCCTGGCTCGGAACGACATTCGACTGGAGGTGGGCCTTCGCCGGACTCACTGCGGTGGCCGTTATCGCCGGTGTAGTCATCGCTGCGATCGCGCCCGACGCGGAAGGGCAGCCCGGAACCGCCCGGCTTCCCCTGGCCCGGGTGTTTCGAATCCCCGGCATCGCCGGTATCTTGGGCGTCATCTTCGCCTGGATGCTGGCACACAACACTATCTACACCTACATCGCCCCGTACCTGCGGGCCACCAGCAGCAGCCTCACCGTCGACGTCGAACTCTTCATCTTCGGGGCCGCCTCGATCGCCGGAATCATCATCACCGGCGCGCTCCTGGACCGCCACCCCCGGCCGTTGCTACACGGAAGCGTCGCCCTGTTCATCGCAGCCGCGGCGGTACTCCTGGTCGGCCCCACATCGGCATCGGCGATCATTGTCGCGACCGTACTGTGGGGGATCACGTTCGGCGGGGCGTCCGCCCAGCTCCAAGCCGCCCTCACCACCGTCGGAGGCGCAGACTCCGACGTCGCCAACTCGTTCCTGCCGGTGGCGTTCAACCTCGCCATCTTCACCGCCGGCATCCTCGGCGCCGCGCTACTGACGAATTCCAGCGGCCTGGTACTCGCGGTCGTGATGATCGTCGCCGGCCTGGCCGCGCTGATGCTGACCGTCTACGGACGCCGCACCGCATTCCCCGCCCGCCTCTAGCAACACCGGCAGGACCCACAGGCCTTGCCTCCCAGAATCCCCGGAAAGGATCCTCCCATGAACAATCGCAACCGTTTCACTGACAAAGTCGCCTTCGTCACCGGTGCCGGTTCCGGCATCGGACACGCAACCGCGTTGGCTTTCGCCGCGGAAGGCGCCCGAGTGGTCGTCGCCGATCTCCCCGGCGCCGGCCAGGACGAGACCGTACAGCAGATCACCGGCCTCGGAGGTACAGCGTCCGCTGTCGACTGCGACGTCACCAGCGCCAGTGACGTTGTCGCCGCTCTCGAATACACGACTTCGACTTACGGCCGCCTTGATGCGGCGTTCAATAGCGCCGGAATCGAACAATCCCACGACTTGGTGGCCGACCTCGACGATGACGAATGGGACCGCATCATCGACGTCGACCTGCGCGGGGTGTACCTGTGCATGAAACACCAGATCCGGTTCATGGTCGCTGGCGGCGGCGGCACTATCGTCAACGCCTCATCCGGTGCCGGAGTCATCGGCATTGCCGGACAAGCGGCGTACGCGGCTGCGAAGCACGCCGTCATCGGCCTGAGCAAGTCCGCGGCGCTGGAATACATCGGCGACGGGGTGCGCATCAACGTCGTCGCCCCCGAGGTCGTCGACACCAAGATGATCGAACTGGTTTCCGGCGGGACAGAAGAGGGGCGCAAGGAGATGGAATCGCAGGAACCCATCGACCGTTTCGGTCGACCGGAGGAAATCGCGTCCGCCGTGCTGTGGTTGTCCTCGGATGAGGGAGCCTTCGCAGTGGGGCACACGCTCGTGGTCGACGGCGGACAGACGGTCGGCTGATGAGCAACCGTTTCTTACCCAAAAAAGCCCTGCGACCCGGTGTCGTGGTGCCGGCGTTCGTCGTGATCGCCATCGCCCTCGCCGGCTGCACCTACAGCCCTGCCGGCAATGCTGACACACGGTCACCCTCCCCAGGCACACCGGCGGGCGATCCGACTGCCGCCCAGACATCAACGTCAGCGACTACGCCGATTGTCATCGAGCTCGACGGTCAGAAGATAGCAGGAGAACTCGACGGTAGCGCCACGTCAGCGTCGCTACTGGCCCGGCTTCCCCTGACGCTGTCGTTCCGGGACCATGGCGGCCAGGAAAAGATCTCGGAACTTCCGGCCCCACTGGACCTCGACGGCGCACCAAAGGGAAGTGACGCCGCGCCGCTGGCGATCGGGTACTACGTCCCCGAGCAAAGCCTTGTCCTTTACTACCAGCACGTCGGATACTTCAACGGGATCGTGCCCATCGGCACCTACGAAGAAACCGACGCTGTTAGAAACCAGACCGACGAATTCACCGTCACCATCCGTAAAGCTGACTGACCCAGTACGGCCGACCTGATTCTTCGCACCCCGATCAACCCATCTGGAGATAGCAATGAAAGCCACCTACATGTTCGGCCCCGGCGACGTCCGCATCGTCGACGCCCCAGACCCCGCGCTGAAAAACCCCACCGATGCCGTCATCCGGATTGTTAGGGCATGCGTGTGCGGGTCGGACCTGCACCCCTACCACAGCATGGACATCACCCCCGAAGGAGTGTCCATGGGGCACGAGTTCATCGGTGTCGTCGAGGAAATCGGTGCGGAAGTGCGCACCCTTGCCAAGGGGGACCTTGTCATCTCCCCATTCTCCTTCTCCGATGGGACGTGCGAATTCTGCCTAGAGGGATTGTTCACCTCCTGCGTGCACGGCGGATTCTGGGACATGCCGGGGATGGGCGGCGCCCAGGCCGAAGCGACGACATCGTCGCCGAACGTGGCGAGGAGGGAATCGCCAGAGTCAGGGAACTCACCGGCGGTCACGGGGCCCGCAAAGTCCTCGAAGCGGTCGGACACATGCCCGCCTACGAGCAGGCCTACCGCGTCGTCCGCCCCGGCGGGGTCATCAGCCGCGTCGGCGTACCCCAGTACGAGGAAGCCCCCGTCGGCTTCAGCAGCCTTTTCGGTGGCAACGTGACCCTCACCGGCGGACCCGCCCCGGTGCGCGCCTACATCGAAAAACTTATGCCGGCGATCCTTGACGGCACCGTGAACCCCGGCAGAGTCTTCGATCGCACTGTTGGTCTCGACGGGGTCCCCGCCGCATACCGCGCCATGGACGACCGCGAAGCCCTCAAAGTAATGATCGCCTTCTAACCAAACAAGCGTTCCGTGGGCTGTCCCACGGAGAACTGCCCCCAGCCAGGCAGCAGCACAGCTGATGTCTGCTGTATTCGACGTCAGGGAAATCAGCGGCGGCTCCAGCCCGACGGCGCTCCTGGAGGGTGAAACAGCCGCGACAGAGCTCCGCCCCGGTGTCTACGTCTTCGGGGACGCACAACAGGTTGAACTCGGGCGGTGCACGTGGGATGAGATCGCCTTGAACGTGGCCACAACCGTCGTGAGTCGCCATGAGGCACACTCCGCAACCTCCGCCGAATCGTTGTCGACGCCGGCAGCAAGATCCTGGGCAGTGACCGCCCAAGCTGGCCGACCGGATACGGCCGGCTTCCCGACTACCCGGATGCGCGGATCACCGCAATGTCGGAGCATCACGCCACCGTTGAATGGCCCGAAAACGATGATCTGCCGGCGCTGGGACATCGGCTGCGGGTCATACCGAATCATGTGTGCCTTGCCATGAACCTCGTTGATGAAGTAACGGTCGTTCGCAACGGTTTGGTAGTGGAGCGGTGGACGGTGGCAGCACGCGGCAGGAACAATTAAACGACAAGAACGGAACGCGGCTGGATCCGCGGTAGAAGCCGCCGAATGAGCGCATTCGCAGCCCACGGCTTCCCGGTCCTGCCTCGCAAGGGCATGCTCCGTACAGACACAGGCCGACGGCGGCGACATTGGTCTGGGCCGGTTTCTGGCCACGCCGCCGGCCTCCTTGCCGCTGGAAATGATGTGGTTAAGCGTGATCCGCGAGTGATCCTGCCTGAGTTCTTGGAGATAGTCCGCACCAAGGCCGGAGCCCTTGACGCCCGCACGGCCACCTGATCCGGACTAACAACACTGGTGCAACGGCGTCACGCTGCCAGGCCCGGGCGCGGATCGCAAGCCCCCATGCCAAAGGATGCCGGTGCGGAATAGACTCTAACTCCCACCCCACCATGGGAGAGAACGATGATGCGCGGATTGGCGGACGCGGAATGGGCGGACGCCGCATAGGTCTCCTGGGGGTGGTCTATCTGGCCATGGGCCTGCTCGTCGCCGCCACCCACGGATACCTCGTGGCCTGGAACATCCCCGGCAATATCCTGGAAGGCCTGGCGGCGATCCTCCTTGGCCGCTCGTAGCCTTCTTCGGCGTCGACCTCCACGCACTAATCGCCTAGACAGTGTACGCATCTGCTGTCAACAACAGGTATGCGCAGACGCCCGCCGGTGCCGCCGACCTCGCCTCGGCGCCCTTGTCCGCAGTGCGGATTCTCGGGACCAGTCCGTGGACGCCTCGGCAGCGAACACTTTAGTGAGGCGCCAGGTATACGGTGTGAGTAGCCGGCGCGGGGAGAACTTCTGGAAAGGCGTGTCTATGAGAAGCAGGATCTGCAGCCGGCAGCACGGCACGATCGGTAAAAGCGTGCTGGCCGCAACGGCCACGACATTATTCTTGCTGGCCGGCTGCGCATCAGGCCCCGGCCAGGGAAGCGGGGCCGAGTCGCCTAGCGCGTCGGCCTCGGTGGCTTCTTCAGTTCCCGCGACGGGGGACGGTCCACCGTCGGATTCGGCCAGGATGGTGTGCGGGGATGAAACCCGTGGCAACGTCGTCCGGATCCTCTCACTACCCGCCCCTCCCCGGACCACCGACACCTGGGTCGACCATCTGTATACATGCACCTATGCGCTGCCTGCCGGCCCCCTGGTGCTCTCCGTCAAAGAAACTGCCGACCCCGCCGCCGCACGCGCCTACTTCGACCGCCTCCAGCTCAATAGCGGCGCCGCCCACCCCATCGAAGGGATGGCCGATCTAGGACTCGCGGCCTCTGAGACCGCGGACGGGTCGGTGGTCTTCGTCAAGGACAGCTTCGTCCTCCATGTGGATGCCGCAGCACTGCCGGAGACGGTCGGGCCACACGACGTTTCCCGAACTGCCTTTGCCTACCAGGTTGCGACAGCTGTGCTGGCCTGCTGGTCCGAATAGGCGGAGAGCGGCTCGGCTGCTCCCGGTCCGCAAAAAAGAATTTCACGTCACACCCATCCGTGACCCGGGCCATAGCGAACCGCTAGTGTCACAAATGGACCTGCCCATCAGGGGCACGACCCCAGTCATCGGAGGAAACCAGTCATGAAGAAATCCGCTTTCCTGATCGTCCCGGCCCTTGCCCTTGGGGCCCTCGCACTCTCCACCAGCCCGGCCCTCGCGGCCGACGGCACCACGTACCAGGCGAACCTCGCCGCGATCAACGGCAGCAACGCCTCGGGCACGCTGATGATCACCCTCAACGGTGACCAGGCCACCGTCACGGAGAAAGTCTCCGGGCTGGCCGCGACGTTCGACGGGAAACCCTACCCGCACGTCCAGCACATCCACATCGGCGCCAAGGGCACCTGCCCGGACATGTCCGCCGATACGAACAAGGACGGGGTGATCAGCACCACCGAAGGTGCCCCGAACTACGGCGGCATCGGTGCGACCCTCTCCACCAGCGGTGACACCAGTCCCGCGGCGGGCACGGACCTGACCCTGGCCGGCATGGGCGCGGCGTACACGTATGAGCGGACCTTCGCCCTGGACGCCAAGACCTCCGCTTCCCTCAAAGCCGGCACCGCCGTCGTCGTCGTCCACGGCCTGGACCCGGCCACCCTGCCCGAAGCGGCCCAGAAAGCTCCCAGCGATCTGGTCCCGTCCCTGCCCCTGGCAGCAACCTCCCCGGCCCTGTGCGGGACCTTGAAGGCCATGCCCGCCGGAGCCCCCGGCACCGGCATCACCGCTACCGCCACCCCGGCCGGACCTGATATGGGGCTCCTCGCCGCCGGCGGCGGACTCCTCCTGGCTGCCGGCGGCGCCTACGCGGTCCGTCGTCGGATGAGCGCCAAGGCCTGAAACCAGGCTGGATCTGATGCAATCTTATTCGAAAGGCCGCCGCGGACGCTTCGTCGCGTCCGCGGCGGCCGGCCTGCTCCTTGCCGGCGGCCTCACCACCATCGGACTGGGACTCCACGCCGAACCTCCGCCACAGGCCAGCGCCGTCCCGGGTCCCGTCAGCTCCCCCGCCGCGACCGGCACGCCAACTTCCCCGGCCCCGGACACCTCCGGACAGGCCGCTCCGGCCCCGGCGCCGGTGGCCATTCCGGACCCAGTCCCGGCCGCGTCCGCTCCACTGAGCCTCGACGTCCCCTCCATCGGGGTCAGCTCTCCGCTGCTGGAACTGGGCAAACAGGCCGACGGCGAGGTCGAAACCCCGCCCGGCGAGCCAGGCTCCCCCGCCGGCTGGTACCGCGACTCCCCCGCCCCGGGGCAGACCGGCTCCGCGGTCATCCTCGGCCACGTGAACTCAACGAAGAACCCCGTGGGGGTGTTCTACCGCCTCCACGAGCTCAGCCCCGGCCAGGACATCACCGTCAGGCGCGCCGACCACACCGCCGCCGTCTTCACCGTCGACAGCGTCCAGATCTACCACAAGGCCAGCTTCCCCACTGTGGAGGTCTACCGCAACGCTGACCGTCCCGAGCTGCGGCTCATCACCTGCGGCGGCTACGACCGGGCCACCGGCGAATACCTGGATAACACGGTCGTCTATGCCCACTTGACCTCCACACACCCAGCCTGAGACAGATTCCCCGAAGGAAGACCATGAACTCCAGCAGCAGGAAACGTCATCGCCCCGCCCCAGCCATTCTCGCCCTTCTCGCCGGAGCAGCGGTCATGGGAGTCAGCGCCTGCGGTACCGGAGGCGGCAGCGCCGGGGCGTCTACTGCCCCCGCGTCGTCGGCAACGTCGTCGGCAACCTCCCCGGCTGCCGGCCCTACCCCCTCGGCCTCGGCCTCGGCCATGTCGACCATCCACATCAAGTCCTTCGCCTACACCGACACGGACGCCGTCCCGGCCGGGGCCACAGTGACCGTCATGAACATGGATCCCGAGGCCCACACCGTCACCGCCGACGACGGCTCCTTCGACGCCGTCGTCAAAGCCGGGACGACCGCGACCTTCACCGCACCGAAAAAACCGGGTACCTACGCCTACCACTGCGCCTACCACTCCAACATGCAGGGGACACTGACCGTCAAATGACAATCGGCCCCATCGTCCTTCGGGCAGACCCGAAACGATCACGTGGCACCATGCACGAGGCCGGCGCAGTGGACGCAATACGCCCCGGCGGCTTCGGGCTGAACCTGACCCAAGCGGACTACTGCTTCCTGCTGGATCCATGGTGGAGTCCTGCAGCGAGAACCAGGCGGCGGACCGCACCCACCGGATCGGGCAGCAGAAGAACATGATGGTCTACCGGTTGGTAGCCAAGGACACCATCGAGGAAAAGGTTATGGCATTGAAGAAGATGGCAAAGCTGTTCTCCTCGGTCATGGACGACGACGCGATGTTCTCCTCGGCGCTCTCGGCCGTGGATGTCCGTGGCCTGTTCGAGGGCTGACGCCATGCTCCGCCTGGACGCCATTGATTTCGACCCTTGATTTCCAGTCCGATTTCGGCAGATCCTGGTGGCTTGAGCCGGAGACCGGAGAGGTTCTCTTCTGCACCGAGGACGGTGTGGAAGAAACAGGCGAATCCGCGGATGACCTTGAAGAGCGCGGCGCCGTCATGGTGGACGCGCTGAGTTCCAGGGACGCATACCGGGACATGGAGACGTTTATTTCGGGTGTCGAGGAAGGCCCTGCCAAGGACCGGCTGTGGCGCGCCATCAGCGGCAACCGGCCCGTCCGGCGCTTCAAGGACGCCCTGTTCGATTTCCCCGGGATGCGAGAGCGGTGGTTCGCTTTCCACGACCGGGTACTGCGGCGCTATGCCGTGGAGTGGCTGGTGGACGTGGGCGTGTGGACCGGAAGGAGGCCGAGACGGCCCTGGAGCAGTAGTGCTTCCTCGGCGCTCCTCCGTCGCTTGTTTCCTCGAAGCTCCTAAATCCGGATTCGCGGGTCCGGGGTCTGTCAGCGGGCGATGATGACTTTGACCCCGCTGGCTTCGAAGGCGGCCTGGTCGGCGGGGGTGATGCCGGCATCGGTGATGAGGTTGCGGAAGACGAATCCGCTCATGGTGGCGAAGGATCTTTGGCCGATCTTGGACGAGTCCGCGACCATGTACGCCTCGGACGCGCGGCGGGCCATGAGTGAGTTGACGGTGGCTTCGCCTTCGTCGTTCACCGTCGGTCCCAGCACGGGGTCCGCGCCGTTAACGCCGATGAAGGCGAGGTCCAGGGCCACCTTCTGCAGGGTCGCGTCCGCGAAGGGTCCCACCAGTTCGTAGGAGCGGGCGTTGACGATTCCGCCGGTCACCATGATTTTGATGTTGGGACGCACGGCGAGCTGGGCGGCGATGTTGATCGCGTTGGTCACCACGGTCAGTGCCGGCCGGTTCGAAGGCACGTTCAGATCCGCTCTCGTGGCCAGGACCTGTGCGATGGCGGTGTTGGTGGTGCCGCCGGATAGGCCGACGACGGCGCCGCGGGGAATGAGGCTGCTGGCTGCGTGGGCGATGAGCTGTTTCTGCTGAGAGTGGTCATCGCGGTTGTAGCGGCCGGGCAGATCGTAGGCCACGGAGCCCTTGACAGCCCCGCCTCTTGTACGGGACAGCAGCCTTTGGGAGGCCAGGCTGTCGAGATCACGCCGGGCCGTGGCAGGCGACACGGCCAGCTTTTCAATGATTTCGTCGACTTCGACCTGTCCGCTTTCGGCCAGCAGGTTCAGGATGGCATTCAGGCGTTCGGTGCGGTTCATGAGTCTTGCTCCAGAGTGGTGAAGAGGGTCAGCAGTCTGGCCGCTTCGGGCACGAGAGCGTCGCGGCCTGCCCGGAAGTACTTGCGTGAGTCGACCAGGGCCGGATCGGTGTCGAGGCAGCGGCGCACGGCGCGGGTGAAGAACCCGTTCAGGTGGGTGGAGACGTTGATCTTGGTCATTCCTGCGGCAATCGCGGCGGCGATGTCTTTGTCGGCAACACCCGAGGATCCGTGCAGCACGAGCGGGACATCCAGCCTCTGGTGCAGGCGGCCGATTAGTTCCAGGTCGAGCGTGGCGCTGCGCTGGGTCATCGCGTGGGAGGAACCGACAGCGACGGCGAGGGCGTCGACTCCGGTTGCGGCCACGAAGTCGGCGGCTTCCGTCGGGTCGGTGCGCACGCCGGGCGCGTGGGCACCGTCCTTGCCTCCGACCTTGCCCAGCTCAGCCTCCACGTACACGCCCATGGCATGAGCATATTCGGTGACCCGCGCTGTGGCCGCGACGTTGTCCACATAATCGAGGTGGGCCCCGTCATACATGACGGAACCGAAGCCCAGATCCACGGCCTGCATCGCCAGTTGCTCATCTTCGGCGTGGTCGAGGTGAAGGGCGACGGGCACACTCGCCCTTCGTGCCAGCTCCAGCGATGCGAGGGCCAGCGGCTCGAGTCCGCCGTGATATTTTGCGCAGTTTTCGGAGATCTGCAGTATCAGTGGCAGACCGGCCCTCTCGGCGCCTGCGATCAGGCCTTCAACTGTCTCCAGGTGTATGACGTTGAAGGCTCCCTGCCCGATGCCGCGGGCAACCGCGTTGCCCATGAGTTCCGCTGTGGGTACCAGGGTCATGGCCGGTTCTCCTCCCTTGTGACGATGAGTTGCCGTGCCACTTCGGCATGGCGCGGTGAAATTTCGCCGGCGGCCGGCATGAGCACGGCGGCCGCCGACCAGGCGGTGGCCGCACGCAGGATAGCCTCGGGATGGCTCTCGCCGGAGGCGAGGGCCACCGCGGCGGCGGCGACGGCCGCATCGCCGGCACCTGTGGGGTTGCCGGTCAGGGGCTGAGGCAGCCGGGCTCGCCAATGAATGTCCGGGGCTTGGGCCGTGAAGGCATACATGCCCTCCGCGCCGGCGCTGACGAGAACCGTCCGGGCGCCCAGGTCCAGGATATGGCGCGCTGCCCGGTGCAGGTCCATCTCGCCTGTGGCGTCCATCAGTTCCTGGTGGTTCGGCTTCAGGAGGTCCGCTCCCGCGCGTGCGGCGTCCAGGATTCCCCTGCCGGAAGTGTCAATGATCGCGGGAATTCCGTGCCTGTGGGCGAGCCTGACCAGTTCCGGATAGAAGTCTTCGGGTGCATGCGCGGGAAGACTTCCCGACCCGACCAGCACCGCGCAGCGCGGTGCGGTGCCGTCCGGGCTCCCGTCGAGGGTCTCGGCGACGGCGGCGGCCAGCGACTGCCACTCGGAAAGCAGCAGAGGGAGTCCGTGTTCGTTGAATATGCTGGTCATGTCCCGGGCGGTGTCGACGAACGCGATGCTTCGACGGGTGTTTGCGGTGACCGGGATGAGCCTGTGGGGCACTCCGCTGGCCTCGAGCTCGGTGCGGAACACGGTTCCCGAAGCGCCGCCCGCCGGCGCCACGGCCAGGGCGGGGTGGCCCATCTGGTGGGCAACACGCGCGACATTCAGTCCTTTGCCTCCGGCCCGTTCCAGGGGTGGGGAAACGCGATGCGTCTGGCCGAGGTGGATGCCGTTGACGTGGTAGGTCACGTCCAAGGCGGGGTTGGGCGTGACCGTGACGATGAGTCGCGCTTGGTGTGCTGACGGGGAGTTCATAGAGCCTCGCAGTCCGATCCGACGGTGTCCAGGAGGTCACGGGCTTTGAGCGCGGAGCCGATCAGCCCGGCGTTTTGGCCCAGCTCCGCGGGAACGATCAGGGGGCGGCGGTGGATGGTCAGCAGTTTGTCCACGCGGGTCCGCAGGGGAACCAGCAGCGCGTCGCCGGCCTGGGACAGACCTCCCCCGATGACGATCGTCTGGGACCCCAGGATCGAAATGCAGTGGGCGACGCTAAACGCAAGCGCGTCGATGGCCTCGTCCCAGACACGGATGGCGTCCGGATCTCCGTCTGAGGCGAGGGCCAGGACCTGCTGCGCGCCGTCCACGCTGCGGCCGGTGGCGGCGGCGTAGCGGACGGCCATGGCTCCGGCCGAGCCGACGGCTTCGAGGACGGTCGTTGATCCGGGATGATCGGGATCGGGTACCGGGGCGTGACCCAGCTCGCCGGCGTATCCGCCGCCGGTCAGGCGCCTGCCGTCGCTGAAGACCGCCCCTGCGATGCCGGTTCCGATCACGATGACGACGGCGTCGGCCGTGCCTTTGGCAGCCCCGCACCGGAACTCGGCTTCCCCTGCGGCCGCGACGTCATGCCCGAAGGCAACAGGGAGTCCGAGTTCGGCCCGTGCCCGCGCGGCGAAGGGAAAGTCTTTCCATCCGAGGTTCGCTGAGAGGATGCCTGTGCCCGTGACTTCATCGACGAGGCCGGGGACGATGAGTCCGACAGCGCTGCAGGGATAGTCCGTGTACCGGTCCCGGAAGTCCGCCGCGAGTTCGGCCATCTGTTGAATCACCGCCTCGCCCGTGCCGACAGGGTGCCGGGGGGTGGCCAGCCGCTTCAGGCCGATGATCCGCCCGGAGGGCAGGACGATGCCTGCCTTCATATCAGTGCCGCCGACGTCGAACGCCAGCACCGCCGGCACGGTGTCGGTGCCGAAGCGTCCGCCGTCATCATTCATTGGTCAGGCGTCCAGAATGACGGATCGGCTCAAGTTCCGCGGCTGATCGGGATCCAGGCCGCGGGCGCGGGCACGTTCCAGGGCAACTTTCTGGGCGCGCACCAGCTCGGCGAGCGGTGCCGTGCCGCGGTGGATGTACAGCCCCCCGGTGCTGGCCATGTCCGCGGCCAGTCCGTGCGGTTCCTCTCCGAAGAGCCAGGTGACACGGTTGGGGGCGGCAATGGAAATGGGTCCGTGCCGGTATTCCATGGCGGGGTAGGACTCGGTCCAGGACTGGGAGGCTTCGCGCATCTTCAGGGCCGCCTCGTGGGCCAGACCAACTGTCCAGCCGCGGCCCAGGAAGGTGAACTGTTCAGCGTCGATAAGCTCCCGGGCCACCGGCTCCGTCACGGCGGCACCGGCATCGGTGATGGCCGAATCCACCGGCAGGCCCAGCGCGGTCTGCAGGTAGACCAGCGCCGTGGTGGCGAACCGGGTCTGCACGACGGACTTTTCATCCGCGTACGGCAGGCCGACAACGCATCCGGCGACTCCAGTGATGGGCGAGTTGGTGTCACCGACGAGTGCCACGGTCGGGACGGTGCCTTGCAGCCGGCCCAGGATTTCAAGGACCTCGGTGGTCGTCCCGGAGCGGGTGATGGCAACGACCGCGTCATAGCCGCGGTCGACAAAGGCCTCGGACGCCGCGAATGCGTCCGTCACCCCGCGGCCTGCCGATTCCCTCAGGACCGCATAGGACTGGGCCATGAACCACGACGTGCCGCAACCCAGCACGGCGATCTTCTGCCCGTCGGCGGGCAGCAGGCTCCGAGCCTCGGACCGGGCCTGCTCGGCAGCCCGCGCCCAGACCTCCGGCTGTGAAGACAGTTCGGTTTCCATGTGGGTGCCAAGCAGGGAACGGACGGTATGCGGCTCAGTCATGGGGACAGGCTCCTTCTGGAAAGGGATCAGATACAGGGCATCGGGGACCATGAACGCGTGCAGCAAGCGGCGCCGCTCAAACTCACCAACAGAATGATTATTACTGATTGTTAGGAGCATGTAAACATCACAAACAAGCTATCGACGTCTTTCGATCACCACCAAGGAAAAAATGACTGAAAAGCGCCCCCATCGGGCGAGACAGTGGTACCGGTGCACAGCCACAGTGACGGCCCCGGGAGCAAAAGGGGGTTGACCTGAGAGCTGGATCACGAGAGAATCAACCAGCGACATGATTACAAATGATTGTTTGACTGACGCTAACATCATCAATCGTCACTCGCTTTCTTCTCCAGCTTACGCAGGCTTCCTGCTTCAGGCCCGCGGCGGAGGCGGGAGACGTCCGTTGAAAGTAAAGGAAGACCATGAAGAAGTCCTTGCGCACCGGCGCACTCGCCTCGATCGCGGCAGCGAGCATGCTGCTCTCCGCCTGCGGGTTCGGCGGATCCGGCGGCAACGCCGGCACCGCCGACAACACCATCAACCTTCTGGTCCCGAGCTACTCCGACGGCACCAAGGGCCGCTGGGAAGGCATCATCAAGGACTTCGAAGCCAACAACCCGGGCATCAAGGTGAACCTTGAAGTCCAGTCCTGGGACAACATCAACGATGTCGTGAAAACCAAGATCCAGGGAAAACAGGCCCCGGACATCCTCAACATCGATGCTTTCGCGGGTTTCGCCAAGGACCAGCTGCTGTACCCGGCGAAGGACGTTCTCTCGGAGTCCACGGCGAAGGACTTCCAGGACACGTTCGTGAAGAACGCCTCCGTAACCGGTACCCAGTACGGCATGCCACTCATCGCCTCCGCCCGCGCTCTCTTCTACAACAAGGACCTCTTCGCCAAAGCCGGAATCTCCGCTCCCCCGAAGACCTGGGATGAGCTGGAAGCGGATGCCGGGAAGATCACCGCGGCCGGCACCCCCGGATACGGACTCCCGCTCGGTTCCGAGGAGGCCCAGGGCGAAACCGGCATCTGGTTCTACGGTGCTGGCGGCGGCTACGGCGACGCCGAGAAGATCACCGTGGACACTCCGCAGAACCTCGAAGGCGCCAATTTCATGAAGAAACTGGTGGACCAAAAGGTCACGCAGGACAACGCCGGCGCCACCAACCGCACCCCGCTGATCAACGTCTTCATCCAGGGCCAGCTGGGCATGATTGAGGCCCTGCCACCGACGGTGGGCCAGATCAAGGAAAAGAACCCGGCACTGAAATACGGTGTCGCCCCGATCCCCACCAAAGACGGATCGCCTTTCACCCTCGGCGTCGCTGACCACCTGATGGCCTTCAAGAACGACGGCAAGAAGCAGGACGCGATCAAGAAGTTCCTGGACAATTTCTACTCGACCGACGTCTACACGAAGTGGGTCTCAGCCGAAGGCTTCCTGCCCACAACCAAGTCAGGAGCCGAAAAGCTCTCATCCAACCCGGATACAAAACCCTTCCTTGACCTTCTGCCCAACGCCAGGTTCTACCCGTCCACCAATAAGGCCTGGACCTCAACACAGGGCGCCGTCAAGTCGCTGATAGGCCAGATCGCGCAGGGAACAGACCCGGCATCAGTGCTGAAGGACATCCAGACCAAGGCCGACGCCGCTTCCTAGCCCCCCAGGGGATGGCCGGTGACTGACGGAAATGTCACCCGCCGGCCATCCCCTGACAGATCCACCCTCTGACACCCCGGAGAATCTCCCATGAGTACAACAGTCGCCAAGGGCGATACCCAAGACACCCCCGCAGCCAGGCCGGTTGCGCCCCGGCGACCCAAGACCGGCCGTGGCCGGGACAGCATCTGGAAGGCGCTGCCCTGGATCGCCCCCTGCCTGGTGCTGATCGTCGGCATCGTCCTGTTCCCCGCCGGCTACATGATCTACAACGCGTTCCGCTCCATCAGCAGTTACGGGACGGACACCGGCTCCGCGGGGCTGAAAAACTTTACGCTGGTATTTGCCGACCCGGCTTTGCCCCGCGTCCTGGCCAACACCGTGGTGTGGGTTGCCGCGGTCGTCATCATTACCGTGGTGCTGTCCCTGGCGCTGGCACAGTTCCTCAACAAGCCCTTCCCCGGGCGGACCCTGGTCCGGATGGCTGTGATTGTGCCCTGGGCGGCCAGCGTGGTCATGACCACTACCGTGTTCGTTTACGGCCTGGACCCCTTCTACGGCATCATCAACAAATTCATGGTGGACCTGCACCTGATCGATGCCCCCTTCGGCTTCACCAAAAGCATGCCCTCCGCGTTCATCGTCGCCATCCTTACCGCAGTGTTTGTCTCCCTGCCATTCACCTCCTACACGATCCTCGCAGGCCTGCAGGGCGTACCCGGGGAGGTACTTGAGGCCGCAAAAATGGACGGCGCCAGCCCGGCCCGCACCTATTTCAGCGTGATCCTGCCTCAGCTTCGCGACAGCCTCGCCGTGGCAGTGCTGATCAATATCATCAACGTCTTCAATAACCTCGCGATCCTGAAACTCATTACCGGCTCCCTTCCCGGATACGACGCCGACACCCTCATCACCCGAATGTTCAAGTGGATCCAGGTCGACCAGCGGCTGGATGTCGCCAGCGCTATGAGCGTTGTCAACTTCGCCATTGTCCTGGTGATCGTGGCCGCCTACATCAAAATCGTCAAACCCATGAAGGAAGTGGACTAATGGCACATTCGACGCTCCCGCCGGTGGCCGGGACAACACCGGCCGGTGCCGCCGTCGTCAGCACCGAACCGCGCAAGACGCGCTACGGCAGCGACCAGGCGAGCGGCCCTCGCGTCGCCCTGCGCATGGCGGCGGGCCTGATCATCGCGCTGATCTTCATTTCCCCCTACGTGATCATGGCCATCGGCTCGCTGAAGAGCCGCCCGGAGATCCTGGGCGTCCCCCCGAAATACCTCCCGGCCACGCCGCACTTCGACAACTACGCCACCATGTGGTCAACGCCGGAGACACCACTGCCGCAAAACCTGATCTCCACCATCATCATCGCCTCCTGCGCCACCATCCTGGTCCTGCTGGTCGCCACCCCCGCCGCGTACTACACGGCCAGGTTCAAGTTCCCCGGAAAAATGGTCTTCATGTTCCTGGTGATCGTCACGCAGATGCTACAACCGGCAGTACTGACCGCGGGCCTGTTTCGGGAGATGCTCGCCCTGAACATTGCCGACACCTGGCTCGCCATGATCCTGATCAACGCCGCCTTCAACCTCTCCTTCGCGGTATGGATCATGCACAGCTTCTTCGCCGGTGTGCCCAAGGAAGTCGATGAGGCGGCGCAGATTGACGGGGCCGGCAGATTCAGTGTCCTGTTCAAAATAAACCTCCCCCTGGTCTGGCCGGGCATCGTCACCGCCATCATCTTCACCTTCGTCTCCTGCTGGAACGAGTTCGCGGCCAGCCTCGTGATCCTGCAGACCGCCGGAAACCAGCCGCTCTCCGTCGCCCTGACCAAATTCGTCGGACAGTATGACTCCGCGTGGCAGTACGTCTTCGGCGTCTCCATCGTCGCCGTCGTACCCGTGGTGATCCTGTTCATGCTGATCGAAAAGCGACTGATCGGCGGACTGACCGCCGGAAGCGTGAAGTGAAAACCGGCTGAATGCCGACACATGCCAAGCCATCCGACGCCGGGAAACCCCGGTTGCACGACAGGAACAACGAATCCCACGTGAAAATCATCAAAGCTGGCACCTCCGCCCAAGCCGGTATCCGCGCCGCCCGGATCGTTGCCGCCCTGATAAGGGAAAAACCGGATGCAGTCCTGGGGCTGGCCACCGGCTCATCACCCCTGCCCCTGTACGAGGCACTCGGCGGGGAGAATCTCGATCTGAGTGCAGTGCGCGGATTCTCCCTCGACGAATACCTCGGGCTGGGCTCCACGCACAAGCACAGCTATGCCCAGGTCATCCGCCGCGAAGTCATCGACCGGCTGGGTCTGACCCCCGCCCTCATCCACACCCCGGACGGAGAGGCGGAGGACGCCGCCCGGGAGGCCTCAGACTTCGAAGCCCGCATCCACGCCGCCGGGGGCATCGATATCCAGATCCTCGGCATCGGTTCCAACGGACACCTGGCCTTCAACGAGCCCCCGTCCGCATTCACTTCCCGGACCCGCGCCGTTGAACTGGCCGACAGCACCCGAACAGACAACGCCCGGTTCTTCGACTCGCTCGAGGACGTTCCCACCCACGCCATCACCCAAGGCCTGGGCACGATTTCCGAAGCACGGCACCTGCTGCTGATCGCCCACGGCCAGCGCAAAGCCGAGGCCGCCGCGCGGGCCATCGAAGGACCCGTCACGGAGCAGTTCCCGGCATCCATGATCCAACTCCACCCGAACGTCACCGTAATCCTCGACGAAGCCGCCGCCAGTAGACTGCAACGCACCTGACAAGCAGCGGCCATCTCCCACAGTCACCCGGCTGGACCTGGGCTAACGAATGAAAGCATGACGTCATGATCATCGAAGCAGCACGCCTATTCAGCGCCGGCCAGTGGCTGGAACCCGCGTGGATCGAAATATCCGGGACCCTCATCCAGGCCATCGGCCGGGGGGAGCCGCCGAGCGAACCCGACATCCGCCTGGACGCGGCCCTCGTTCCGGGATTCATCGACGCCCACGTGCACGGCGGAGGAGGGTACAGCTTCAACGACGCCGACCCGGCCGCTGCGGGCCGGATCGCTGAAATCCATCTGCGCCACGGAACAACCTCGATGATGGCAAGCCTGGTCACAGCGCCCTTGGATCAGCTCGAAGAACGCATCCGGGCCCTTGCACCAAAGGTCCGCGACGGAGTCCTGGCCGGAATCCATCTCGAAGGGCCCTGGCTCAGCTCTTCGCACAAAGGGGCGCACGCGCCGGACCTGCTGCGCACCCCGGACCCGCGCGAAATCAAGCAGCTCCTGCAAGCGGGCGCCGGAACCGTGCGCATGGTGACCCTGGCTCCCGAACTGGAAGGGGGCCTCGAGGCCCTGCGCCAGATAGTGGGCCACGGAGCTGTCGTTGCCATCGGACACACGGACGCCACCTACGAGCAGACCCGGGAAGCCATCCGTGCGGGGGCCACCGCGGGAACCCACATCTTCAACGGCATGCGGCCCATCCACCACCGGCAACCCGGACCGGCCACAGCGTTGCTGGAAGACCCGGAAACGTTCGTCGAACTGATCGCCGACGGCGTCCACCTCCACCCCGCGATGATCCGGACCATCTTCAACAGTCCGGCGAACCCAGTCCTCGTGACCGATGCCATGGCGGCAGCTGCGGCCCCCGAAGGCAACTACAAGCTCGGCGACCTGGACGTGTACGTCCACGACGGACAGGCCCGCCTGACGAGCAACGGCAGCATCGCCGGCAGCACGCTCACCCTGGACGCCGCACTCCGGTACGCGGTGCAGACGGCCGGCGTGCCCCTCACCGAAGCACTCCAAGCACTCACCCAGCACCCCGCCGCCATGCTGGGACTCACAGAAGTGGGCCTGCTGGAACCCGGCAAACGCGCCGACGTCCTCGCACTGGACCCTGACCTCACCGTCCTGGCGGTCATGCGCGCCGGACGGTGGGTCTCCCACCCATCACCAGGAACTACCGGATGGCGCGGGCGGGCTGGCCGGCTTTGAAGTACTCCACCCAGGCCTCCGGCAGGGCCGGGACCTCGATGGATCCGCCGTCGCCGCGCAGCGACTGGGTGGCCAGCACGCCGGCGGCCACGGACTCGCGGGCGGCAAGGGGGGAAGTCGCGGTCTCCCCACCCTCGCGGGCAAAACGCAGGAACTCCGCGATCAGCAGCGGATCGGCGCCGCCGTGGCCGCCGTCGCCGTCCTTGATTTCGATGTCCTGGTCCGGCTCGGCAAAGCCGTGCTTGGTCCGCGTGGTCCAGACCTTGATGGAATCGCCCGGTCCGTCGCCGAAGTTCTCGATCCGCCCCTTGGTGCCGATGACGGTGTAGTTGCGCCAGTAGTCGGGCGTGAAGTGGCACTGCTGGTAGGAGGCCAGCACGCCGTTGTCCAGCACCATCTGCATCATGGAAATGTCCTCGACGTCGATGACCTCGGCCAGGTCCGTCTGCTCGGTGGGCGGCCAGTTGTCCAGGGAGAACCAGTCCCCCATCCGGCGGTTCGTGTTGTCCCGGCGGCTGAGGACGTCCCCGTACACGGCCAGGTCGCCGATGGCGGAGACGCGGCGGGTGTAGCCGCCGGCCAGCCAGTGGATCACGTCGATGTCGTGGGCGCCCTTTTGCAGCAGCAGGGAGGTGGTGTTGGCGCGCTGGGAGTGCCAGTCCTTGAAGTAATAGTCCCCGCCGTTGCCCACGAAATGGCGGCACCAGACCGCCTTCACCTCGCCAATGGTGCCGGCCTGGATGAGCTCGCGCATCTGGACGACGACGGGCATGTGGCGCATGTTGTGCCCCACGTACAGCCGGGTGCCGGTCTCGTAGGCGGTGCGCAGGATCTCATCGGCCGCCTCCAGCGTCACGTCGAGGGGCTTTTCGCAGAACGTGGGGATGCCCGCGCGCAGCGTCTGCACCGCCACCAGGGCGTGCTTGTTGTCCGGGGTCAGCACCAGTACGGCGTCCAGGTCCGCGGCCAGCAGCTCGTCCAGGGAATCGGTCACCACCGCGCTGGGGATCCGCTCCGCCGCATCCGCCCGGCCACGGGCGCTGGTGTCGCACACCATCACGACAGCGGATCCCTCACCGGGGCGGTGGGCTTGTTCCCACAGGCTGGCACGCATGCCAAACCCGACGATTCCAACTTTGAGGTCCATGAAGAAACTTTCTAGGGTAAATGAGGCTTGTGGAGCAGTGTGGCGGGCCCGGGTCCGGGCGGTGCGGCCTATTTCAGGCCGGACCGCCCGATCCCGGCCATGACCTTCTTCTGCATGGCAATGAACAGGATGAGGACGGGGGCCATCGCCATCAGCGATGCGGCCATCAGGATCGGGTAGTTGTTGGCGTGCTCGCCCTGCAGGTTGGCCAAGCCAACGCTTAGCGGCGCGGCGTCTTGCGTGGAGGCTATGACCAACGGCCAGAGCAGATCGTTCCAGGACCAGAGGACAGTGATGATGGCCAGGGCCCACAGGCCATTGGCCGCCAGCGGCATCATGATCTTGGCGAAGATCTGGAACGGGTTGGCCCCGTCCAGGCGTGCGGCATCTTCGAGCTCATCCGGCAGCCCCATGAAGAACTGGCGCATCAGGAACACACCGAAGGCACTGAAGAGGCCGGGGGCCACGATGCCGGCGATGGTGTTCAGCCAGCCGAGGTTCTGCACAATCTGGAACTGCGGAATCAGGAACAGCTGCCCGGGCACCATCAGGATTGAGAGGATCACAGCGAGGATCGCGCCCCGGCCGCGGAAGTGCATGCGGGCAAAGGCGTAGCCTGCCAGCGAGCACAGGATCACCTGGCCCACCACCCGCAGCACAGTGATCAGCACCGACACCCGCAGCGAGGAACCGAAGTTCATGGCGGTGAAGACGTCAGCAAAGTTGTGCCACTGGACCTCCGACGGCCAGAAGGTGGGAGGAGTGCTCTGCACCTCGGCGTTGGTGGAGATGGACATGACGACCTGGTAGATCAGCGGCGCGATCATCAACAGACCGCCGCCGCCGAGCACCACGTGGGCGATCGCGTTGCGCCCGCGCTTGACCGGGCGGCCGGCGCGAATGGCTGAGTCAGACATAGTTGACCCACTTCTTCTGGACACGGAATTGAATGGCCGTCAGTGCGGCAATGATGAGCAGGATCAGGATGCCGACGGCGGCAGCGTAGCCCTTGTCGTTCTCCAGGAAGGCGTGGTTATAGAAGATGTAGACCAGGCTCTGCGTCTGCGGCATGGCGAGGTTGGCCTTGCCCATCATCACGTAGAGCAGGTCGAACAGCTGGAAGCCGCTGATCACCGTCACCACCGAGACAAAGAAGATGCTCGGGGTCAGCAGTGGCACGGTGATGGAAAAGAACTGGCGCATGCGTGATGCCCCGTCCATCTCGGCAGCCTCGTAGATCTCCTGCGGAATCTCCCGCAGGCCGGCGCCGATGATGATCAGGTTGAAGCCGAGCGACATCCACAGGCCCACCGTGGCCACGGCCACCAGGGCGAACCCCGGCGTCGAGGTCCAGTAGGGACCCTCGATGCCGAACAGGCTCAGGAACCAGTTGATGGGTCCGAAGTCGCCGTTGAAGATCAGCCGCCAGACGATGCCGACGGCGGCCGGCATGGTGATGTACGGGATGAAGTACAGCGTTCGGTAGAAGCCGGCAAACTTCAGCCCGGGGCTTTCCATCAGCGCCGACAGGACGACGGCGATCGGAATGCCCATCAGCACGATCACCGTGTAGATGATCGTGTTGAGCAGCGACTGCGGGATGGAGGAATCGCTGAACAACCGGACATAGTTGTCCAGGCCGATGAACTTCGCCCCGCCGAACACGCCCCACTTGGTGAAGCTGTAGTAGAAGGTCTGGATGATGGGCCACAGGTAGAACACTGTGATGCCGAAAACGGTGGGCAGGATGAACAGCCACGGCCACGCGCCGTCGCCCCTGGCCAGCAGCCGGCGCCGCACGGACGCCGGCTGCTCCTCCGGGCCGGCCTCAGGGGCGGCTCTCAGCGCAGTTGTTGGATTGCTCATGATTCTTGTGACAGGGCTTCGTTCATCTTGGCTGCCAGGTCCTTGGCAATGTCGGCCGCCGGCTTGGTGCCGGCGAACGCCTGCGGGAGCAACTGGCCTTCAAGGCTGTTCCACGCACCGGTGTTCTTGGAAATCGGGTAGGGCGATGCGGTCTGGGCGGCGTCCAGGAAGACCTGCAGGCCAGCACCGGGAACGGCGTCCACCCAGGCCTGCTGGGTGCCGTTGAAGGCGGGGATTACGGTGGCGGTCTCGGCCTGGATGGCGGCCGCTTCCTTGGTGCCCAGGAAGGCAACGAAGGCCCGGGCTGCATCCGGATTCTTGGCGTTGGCCGGGATCACGTTGGCCAGACCGTGGATGACGCCCTGGTTGCTGGTGGGGCCCTTGGGCAGTGCCACAATTCCCATGTCGTCCCCCAGTGCCTCGTGGGTGGGGCCCACGATGTAGGAGGCGTCCATGAGCAGGGCCAGCTTCCGGGAGGTAAACATGTCGGTGGCGAGGGTGTCCGTCAGCTGCTGCATGTTGGGAGACACACCGGACTCGATGATGTCCCGCCAGAACTGCAGACCCGCGATGGAGCCGGTCTCGTCGAAGCCGCTCTTCTTGCCATCGGCGGAGATGATCGATCCACCGGCACCCAGAATGGTGTTGTAATAGCTGGTCTGGCCGCCGGTCAGATCGCCGGAGAAGCCGTAGACGCCCTTGCCGGCGTAGAACTTGGAGATCTTGTCGCCGTTGGTCTTCAGGTCATCCCAGGTCCACGCAGCCGTGGGCTCGGCCACGCCGGCTTCCCGGAGCAGGGACTTGTTGTAGAACAGTGCGATGGTGTCAAAGTCCTTCGGGACACCGTAGAGCTTGCCGCCCACGGTGTATAGGTCCACCAGGGCCTTGGGATAGTTGGACGTGTCCACGGCCTTGGCCTCGGCAAGTCCGTCCAGCGGGAGCAGCTGGTTGTTCTCGGCGTAGAGCTTGATCTTGGGACCGTTCATCCAGAAGACGTCCGGCAGCGAGTCGCTGGAGGCCAGGGTCTGGATCTTGGTCCAGTAGGCCGAGCCCTTGGAGGGGGTCACGTCGATGTTGACCTTGATATTGGGGTAATGGACGTTGAACAGGTCAACAATCTTCTGCATGGCCGGCTTCTGCGCAGCGTCCCAGATGGCGTAGGTCAGCGTGGCGCTGATGTCCTTGGCCGGGGCGGCGTAGCCGGCAGCGGCCGCGCCGCCGGTTGCTGCGCCACCGCTGCAGGCTGCCAGCGTTGCGGTTGCGGCGCCCAGGGCAGCCAGTGAAAGGAACGAACGTCGATTCAGGTGGGTCATGGGGAATCCTCCATTGAGTTTCTCGGACCGCTGGGGGGTGCCGGTGAAGCCAAGCGGCGCCCATTCAGCTGTTTGCGGTGAAGAAGATCACACCATGTTAATCGATTAAGCGCAAGGTCGGGTCTGATCATTCCTGAAAATATTTAGTACTGACCCGTCACTAGTCCGCACCGTGGCGGGCGCGGCCAGGGCGCTTGGAAGGACCCGGCGATGCAGGCGCAACGCGCCCGAAAGCCCAAGGTCAGGCGGATTCGCGCACGATCAGCTGCCAGGGAAACTCCAGCACGGTGGCCGGTGCTGAGGGGTTTGCCGCCCGCGCCACCAGGAACGCGGCGAGCCCATCGAAAAAGCCCAGCGGACCCACGGTGGTCAGCGACGGTGTCATGTTCTCACCCTCGGTCGTGTTGCCGATACCCACCACCTCAACGTCCTCCGGGACGCGCAGCTGCAGCCGCTGGGCGGCGTGGATGGCCCCGATGGCGGCGTAGTCCGTGGTGGCGTAGATGGCGGTGGGGAGGTCCGGATTCAGCAGCAGCGTCGTCGCCGCCTCCACCGCACTGAGCGAGTCCGTCCGGTAGGTCGCCACGTAGTCGGCACGGAAGGGCAGCCCGGCGCGCTCCAGCCCTGCGGTGTAGGCACCGAAGCGGATGGACCGCGTGGCGGGCGAATGCTCGCTCGAGGTCAGCGCGGCCACCCGGCTGTGCTTGGCGCACAGATGGTCCATCGCCTGCTGGCAGGAATCGCCGGCCAGGGAACGGACGACGTCGAACCCATCCGGCTCCAGCGTCTCACTGAAAACCACCAGGCGCTGGCGCTGCGCGGCCAGGGCCAGCAGCTCGGCGTCGCCCTCGCGGTCCGCGGCGTCAATGAACGTCACGTCCGCGTTTTGCCGCCGCAGGGCCACGCGCCAGTCTGTGTCGGCCAGGATCATTGGCGTAATGCCCTGCGCCGCGGCGGCCGATCCCACCGCCCGACTCACATCCAGGGACCAGGGATCGGACATCATGGTCAGGGAGAGCATCATCAGGTCGGTTTTGCCCGTGCGGATGGCCCGGGCCGCCTGGTTGGGCCGGTACCCCAGCGCCCGGGCGGCTTCCTGCACCCGCAGTGCCGTTGCAGAGGAGACCCCGGGTCCGCCAGCGTTGCCGTTGCGGCCGGAGAGCACGTAGGACACCGTGGCCGTGGAGACACCTGCAGCCTGCGCGACGGACTTGATCGTGGGACGTCGCGGGACGCTTTCCGTCATGGGTCGGCTTTCGGTGGGAGGGGCGGGTGCAGCATTCGCATCATACCGAAGGCCGGCCCGACGGATTCGCTATACCGTGCTCAGCCTCCCGGTGTGAGGTGGTCGAACACCAGGTTGGTCTGTGTGCTGGCGATGGCCGGGTCGGAGGCCAGGTTGTCCGCGATGAAGTTGCGTAGCTCCTGCGGCGTCCTGCAGGCCACGTGGATCATCAGGTCTTTGTCCCCCGCGAGCAAAAAGACGCTCTGCACGCCCGGCATATTCCGCAGGTTCTGCGTAACCTCCAGCATCCGGCTGCGCGACTGCTGGCTGACCCGTACGGAAACCAGCGCAATCACGATCAGCCCCATCGCCTCAAGGTCCACCTCGGCATGGAAGCCCTTGATCACGCCGGCCCTTCGTAGCGCGCCCACACGGTTCAAGCATGTGGACGGCGCAATCCCCGCCCTGGACGCCAGAATATTGTTGGGAATCCGGGCATCCTGGATCAGCTCATGCAGGATGAAACGGTCCGTTTCATCGAGCCGAATCGGATTCTGCACAGCCACCGAGGATCCCGCTGAAACTGAATCCCTCACAGTTTCACCACATCTTTCTGCGCAATTATTCAATCCTATTGAACCAATATTGCGCCAGATTCTACGCTGAATCAACTTTCCGAATACACCTTTCCCTAGTTAGGACCCCGCTCATGGACGCATCCCTGCCAAGCACCCGGAACGAATGCCTGGCTGCGGATCATCTGGACCCGCTGGCGCACTTCCGCGATGATTTTGACCTGCCGGAGGGCGTCATCTATCTGGATGGCAACTCGCTCGGTGCCCGTCCGCATGCCACCATGGAACGGGCCACGACAGTCATAGGGCAGGAGTGGGGCCAGGGCCTGATCCGCAGCTGGAACACGGCCGGCTGGTTTGGACTGCCGGCACGGCTGGGCAACAAGCTGGCCACGCTGCTGGGCGCCGGCCAGGACGAGGTTGTCATCACGGACACCACCTCGCTGAACCTGTTCAAGTCCATCGCGGCCGGACTGCGCATCCAGCGCGAGGCCGCCCCGGAGCGCAAGGTGATCCTCACCGAACGGGACAACTTCCCCACGGATATCTACATCGCCGAGGGCATCATCGACTTCCTCAACCAGGGCTACGAGCTGCGCCTCATTGACGAGGACCTCCCGCTGGACGCCGCACTGGATGGCGACGTCGCCGTCGTCGCCCTTTCCCACGTGAACTACCGCACCGGTGCCATGTATGACATGGCTGCGGTGACCGGGCTGGCACATGAACGCGGTGCGCTGGTTGTCTGGGACCTGGCGCACTCCGCGGGCGCTGTGCCGGTTCAGCTCAACGCCGCAGACGCCGATTTTGCCGTGGGGTGCACCTACAAATATCTCAACGGCGGCCCGGGATCACCCGCGTTCATCTGGGTCAGCAAGCGGCTGCAGCAAAAGTTCCGCCAGCCGCTGTCCGGCTGGTGGGGCCATGCCCGCCCGTTTGCCATGGAGGATTCCTACGAGCCCGCCGGCGGTATTCAGCGCTACCTGTGCGGTACGCAGCCGATGGTTTCGATGGCGATGATCGAGTGCGGGCTGGACATCACCCTGGCTGCCGACATGAGGCTGCTGCGCGCGAAGTCGCTGCAGCTGACGGATCTGTTCATCTCCCTGGTGGAGGCGCGCAAGGGCGAGCACCCGCTGGAGCTGGTCACACCCACCGAACATGCCCGGCGCGGCAGCCACGTGAGCTATGCGCACCCGCAGGGCTACGGGATCATGCAGGCCCTGATTGGCCGCGGCGTGATAGGCGACTACCGCGAACCGCACGTATTGCGCTTTGGCATCACCCCGCTGTACCTGGGCTACACGGATGTCTACGACGCCGTGGATGCCCTGTTCGACATCCTGCAGACCAGGGAATGGGACCGGCCGGAGTTCAATGCGCGGTTGACCGTCACCTAAGCCTCGATCGCCTAGACACCGGCTCAACGGCAGTCGGCTAGACCCTTGGGGCCGGCGCCCCGGACATACCACTGGTTGACGCACAAAGGTGAGCCAAGGCACTTGCGCTGGTAAGTTCTGTGCCCGAGGACGGTCATCGCCTGCCGTCGTGGCCTCAGGAACCGTCGTACGCTTGCTGCAACGCCGCTATGTCCAGCTTCTGCATCCCGAGCATCGCCTGCATGGCACGCTGGGCGCCTTCGGGGTCCGGACCGCCGATCAGCTGGCCCAGCACCGAGGGCACCACCTGCCACGAGACGCCGTACCTGTCCTTCAGCCATCCGCATTGGCTTTCCGAACCGCCATAGGTCAGCGCTGACCAGTAGCGGTCCACTTCCTCCTGCGAGGCGCAATCGATGACGAACGAGACAGCCTCGGTGAAGGTGAAGGCCGGTCCTCCGTTCAGGGCTGTGAAAGTCCGACCTTCGATTTCGAACTGAACGGTGATGGCCTGGCCGACGGGTCCGGGGCCGCCCTCGCCGTAGCGTGCCACGTTGAGGACTTTGGCTCCGTCAAAGACGGACACGTAGAACTCGGCGGCTTCCTCGGCCTGGGTATCGAACCACAGGCAGGTGGTGATTTTTTCCGTCACGGTTGTCCTCATCTCCTTGGGCCCAGCCGTTTGGTGCCTGCGGCGAACGGCCGACGGCAATCCTTGGGTTGCGCCTGAGCCTATCCGCCTGTGATTCCCAACACAAAGGTCCGGCAGTTCACGCACCAATGGGCCGCACCGCCGGCGTCGTCCTTCTAGTGTTTGCTGCAAAGATCGCGGCTACCCAGGCCTGAACCCGCCGTTAGGCTTGAAAGCATGCCTCCCTTCACTCCGCCACTCCCCCACCAGTCCGCAACAAGGTCCACATCAAGGCGGGCTGCCGTGCTGGCCGCCTGCGCCGATGCGCTCCTGATCCTGCTCTTCGCCGCCATTGGCCGGGACGCCCACCAGCGCGGGGAAATCATCACCGGCGTCTTCGCCACGGCGTGGCCGTTCCTGGTGGGAGCAGCCGTGTCCTGGCTCGCCCTGCGCCTGTGGCGCGCTCCCCTGCGGCTGTGGCCGGCCGGCGTTTCCGTCTGGCTCGGAACGGTGGCCGTCGGCATGCTCCTGCGGGTGGTCACCGGGCAGACGGTGGTCCTGCCGTTCGTGATCGTGGCACTGCTCAGCCTGGGGCTTTTCCTGCTCGGATACCGGCTCGTGACCGCGGGCGTGCGGCGGTTCAGGACCCGCCGCCGTCAGGCCTGATGCACTAGGCTTGCAAGAACATGGCACGGCCGGCAAACGGTCCAGTAACAGGCCAGCAACGGCGCAACAGATCCGGAAAGGTTCACACGTGGTCACCGCTTTCGTCCTGATCAAAACAGACGCTTCCCGCATCCCGGAGACCGCGGAAGAAATCTCCGCCATCCAGGGCATCAGCGAGGTCTATTCCGTGACCGGTGAATGGGACCTCATCGCCATCGCCAGGGTTGCCAAGCATGAGGACCTGGCGGATGTCATCGCCGACAAACTCTCCAAGGTTCCCGCCGTGGTTCACACCACCACGCAGATCGCCTTCCGGGCCTACTCGCAGCACGACCTCGACGCGGCCTTCGCGCTCGGCTTCGAACAGTAGCCTCGAGCAGTGGCTCAGCATTAAGAGGGGCGGGTCCGGCACATGCTGCCGGGCCCGCCCCTCTTTAAGTCTCTTCCCCGAGAATCCTCGGGCCGCGTGGCCGTGAGTACGTCAGGCGACCTGCGAGAGGGCGACCCACCTGTCCAGCACGGCCGCTGCCGCGCCGGACGCAATGGACTCTTCGGCACGCTTCAACGCGGCGGCCATGCGCTCCACGAGCGGACCCACGGCATCGAGATCGAACGCCACCAGACCGGCTGCGGCGTTGAGCAGCGCGGCGTCGCGCGCCGGCCCGGGGGCGCCGGACAGAACGGCACGGACGACGGCGGCGTTGGCCGCCGCGTCGCCGCCGCGCAGCTCTGCCAGCGTCGCCGGACGGATGCCCAGCTCACGCGGATCGAACATCTCCTCGGTAACCTGGCCGTTCCGGATTTCCCAGATGCGGGACGGGCCGGTGGTGGTAAGTTCGTCCAGTCCGTCGCTTCCGCGGAACACGAGTCCGCGGCTGCCGCGCCTGGCCAGCACGCCGGCCACCAGCGGAGCCATCTGCTCATTGGCGACCCCCACCGCCGAGGCCTGCACGTTCGCGGGGTTGATCATGGGGCCCAGGAAGTTAAAGGCCGTCGGCACGCCCAGTTCGCGGCGGGCGACGGCGGCGTGCCGCATCGAGGGGTGGAACACCTGTGCGAAGCAGAAGGTGATTCCGGCTTCCTCCGCGTTCAGTGCAACCCGGGGAATCGGCAGGTCCAGCCGGACGCCAAGGGCTTCCAGGACGTCTGCGGATCCGGTAGTGGAGGAAGCCGCACGGTTGCCGTGCTTGACCACCCTGGCCCCGGCGCCGGCAGATATCAGCGCGGCCATCGTGGAGATGTTGACGGTGTTGTGCTGGTCTCCGCCGGTTCCGACGATGTCCAGCTTCTCGCCGGCAATATCAATGGGGTTGGCGTTGGTGATCATCGCCTCAACCAGCCCGACCAGCTCATCCACGGTCTCACCCTTGGAGCGCAGCGCCACCAGGAAGCCGGCCACCTGTGCCGGCGTTGCTTCACCGGACATGATCGAGTTCATCGCCCACCCGGTGTTGCCGGCCGTGAGATCCGTACCGTTGATGAGTGCGTTGATGAGCCGCGGCCAGGTGTTGCCTGCCGGCTGTGCAGATGCCTGAGAAGTCACGTCCTGATGCTATCGAGGCGGGCATCGCAAAGACCAATGTGAACGGGTCCGGGAACTTTTCCGCGCGAATTCGCGTCTTTGTAGAAAAAGTCCTCCGAAAACGCCGTTTGCGTTGGGCAGGACGGACTTTTATAGACATAATGTCTATGTGACATCTGCGACCCATGCCCCCAGTACCCCGGCGCACCCGACGCTGAACCGCCCGAACATGGTTTCTGTTGGAACCGTTGTGTGGCTGTCCAGTGAGTTGATGTTCTTCGCCGGTCTCTTCGCCATGTACTTCACACTCCGTTCGACTTCCGGACAGATGTGGGCCGAGGAGACAACGAAGCTCAACTTCCCCTTTGCGCTCGTTAACACCATCGTCCTCGTGGCAAGTTCCTTTACTTGCCAGATGGGCGTCTTCGCCGCCGAGCGGCTTCAGCCGCGCCGCACCGGAGGACGCCTGAGCTTCACCCGCTGGGGGATGAACGGATGGTTCACCCTCACGTTCCTCATGGGTTCCTTCTTCGTGGCCGGCCAGGCGACCGAGTACGCCATGCTCGTTTCCGAGCATGTTTCGCTCTCCTCCAACGCCTACGGTTCATCGTTCTACATCACCACGGGCTTCCACGGCCTGCACGTCATCGGCGGCCTGATTGCCTTCCTGCTCATCATCGGCCGCTCCTTCGCAGCGAAGAAGTTCGGCCACTTTGAGGCAACCTCAGCGATCGTCACCTCGTACTACTGGCACTTCGTCGACGTCGTTTGGATCGGCCTCTTCCTGGTCATCTACGTCCTCAAGTAGCCAAGCCTTGACTCTTTTTCTACAAGCGGCTTTTCTACAAGCGGCAGAATTTCAAGAAGCGGCTCCCGGAGCCAACGCAGGATCGAATAAAGGAACCACCACGTGAAGGCACTCTCGCAGAAGCGACGTCACCCACTGGCAGCAATTGCACTTCTGCTGCTGGGCCTCTTGGTCACTGGTGGGCTGTACGCCGTTGCCACCACCGTCAATCAGGCCAAGGCCGACACCACAAGCTTCAGCGCAAGCGACGCAGAGGAAGGCGGCAAGCTCTTTGCCGCCAACTGCGCCACATGCCACGGCATGGGTGCCAGCGGATCGCAGGCCGGACCCTCACTAGTCGGCGTCGGCGCAGCCGCCGTTGACTTCCAGGTCGGCACCGGACGTATGCCCATGCAGATGAACGGCCCGCAGGCATACCAGAAGCCCGCCCAGTTCAATGAGGAACAGACCCACAAGCTGGCCGCTTATGTTGCCTCGCTCGGCCCCGGCCCGTCCATCCCGGAGGCGGGTGTCCTCGATGAAAAGGGCGACGCCGCCAAAGGCGGCGAGCTGTTCCGCACAAACTGCGCCATGTGCCACAACGCTGCCGCTGCCGGCGGTGCGCTGACCCGGGGCAAGTTCGCCCCGGCCCTGGCGGACGTCTCCGGCAAGCACATCTACGAAGCCATGGTCACCGGCCCGCAGAACATGCCGGTCTTCAATGACGCGAACGTCTCCCCTGAGGGCAAGCGCGACATCATCACCTTCCTGAAGCAGATCGAGGCCAACGGTTCGCCCGGCGGCGCCGATCTTGGTGCTTTGGGTCCGGTCTCCGAAGGTCTCTTTGTATGGATCGCCGGCCTGGGCGTCATTATCGCCTTCACCATCTGGCTGACGTCCCGGACGTCCTAAGCGGACCTTGCACCTGTAAGAATTTTCTGCTGACCCGTCAGCAGTTTGAATTGAAAACTAACCCGGCAAACGCCGGGACGAGAGAAGGATGAGGCGAATTATGGGCAACCATAGTGACGGCAGTCCGAGCCACTCGGGCACCGTAGCTACGGCTGGTCAGAGCGAGGTGGAGAAGTTCCAGGATCCTGGAATTCCCCCGCATCGTTTGCGCCTGGCTGACACGGACCCAAGGGCCGCAAAGCGAGCAGAACGGCAGGTAGCCCTTCTTTTCGGGAGCTCGGTCGTTGGCACGCTGATATTCCTGGTGGCGTACTTCGCCATCGATCTTGGGCATGACTCCTCGATCGCCACGATCCGGCTGCAGAACGCGCTGCTGGGCATCGGCACCGCATTCGCGATGCTGGGCATCGGCACCGGGATCGTCCACTGGGCCAAGGCCCTCATGCCGGACCATGAAGTCTCGGAAGAGCGTCATGCGATCCGCACCGAGGAAGACCGGCTGGCTGCCGTCCGGATTGTGGACGACATCGTGGAGGAAACCGGCATCAAGCGCCGGCCGCTGATCCGCAACACCCTTCTGGGCGCCGTCGCACTCGCTCCCCTGCCGGCCCTGGCCGTCTTCGGTGACCTCGGTCCCCGTCCTGACGACAAGCTGGCACACACGATGTGGGCACCTCAGGAGGGCAAGCTCAAGCGGCTGACCCGCGACCCCGATGGCACCCCCATCAAGGCCACGGACGTCACCATCGGCTCCGCCTTCCACGTCATCCCGGAAGGCCTGAACGAGCTCCAGGAAGGCAAGCTGAACGAAAAGGCCAAGGCCGTCGTTCTGCTCATGCGCCTGAACCCGGACTCCCTCAAGCCCTCCGCCGGCCGCGAGGACTGGAGCTACAACGGGATCGTCGCCTACTCAAAGATCTGCACCCACGTCGGTTGCCCTGTTGCACTTTACGAGCAGCAGACCCACCACCTGCTGTGCCCGTGCCACCAGTCAACCTTCGACCTGACCCAGGAATGCAAGGTTATCTTTGGCCCGGCCAGCCGGCCTCTCCCCCAACTGCCGATCGCAGTCGACGCCGAGGGCTACCTGGTCGCCACCAGCGACTTCCATGAACCTGTTGGACCGAGCTACTGGGAGCGTGATGAGCATGAGCGCAACATCAACAGCTAAAGCCCCCGCCTTCGTCGCCAAAACTAAGGGCGGCCGTATCACCGACTTCGTTGACGAGCGCGTCGGCGGATCCGGAATCCTCCGTGAATTTGGCCGCAAGGTCTTCCCGGACCACTGGTCATTCATGTTCGGCGAAGTGGCGCTTTACTCCTTCGTCATCCTGCTCCTGTCCGGCACCTTCCTCACCTTCTTCTTCGATCCGTCCATGGTGGAGACGCACTACGCTGGCTCGTATACGCCGCTGCGAAACGTCGAAATGTCTGCCGCGTTCAACTCATCCCTGAACATCTCCTTTGATGTCCGTGGCGGGCTGTTCATGCGCCAGGTCCACCACTGGGCAGCTCTGCTCTTCGTGGCGTCCCTCGGTGTTCACATGCTCCGCGTCTTCTTCACCGGCGCCTTCCGCAAACCCCGCGAAATGAACTGGGTGGTGGGCGGTGTCCTGCTGATCCTGGCCATGGCTGAGGGATTCACCGGCTACTCCCTCCCCGATGACCTGCTCTCCGGCAACGGCCTGCGCATCATCGACGGCGTCATCAAGTCCATCCCTGTCATCGGCACGTACACCTCGTTCTTCCTCTTCGGTGGCGAGTTCCCCGGAACGATGATCATCCCCCGCCTGTACACGCTCCACATCCTGCTGGTACCCGCGATGATCCTGCTGATGATCGTGATGCACCTCTTCATGGTTGTGGTGCACAAGCACACCCAGTACCCCGGACCGGGCCGCAATGACGGCAACGTCGTCGGCTACCCCCTGGGCCCCGTCTACGCGGCCAAGGCCGGTGGATTCTTCTTCATCGTCTTCGGTGTCATCGCGATCATGGCCGGGTTCTTCACCATCAACCCGATCTGGAACTACGGTCCGTACGACCCCTCTCCCGTATCCGCCGGCACGCAGCCTGACTGGTACATCGGCTTCGTTGACGGTGCGTTGCGCCTGATGCCCGGTGTGATTGGGAACTTCCACTTCGAGTACGTGATCTTCGGGCACGTGCTGACGCTGAACGTGCTGCTCCCGGCTCTGGTTCCGGCAGGCATCATCTTCACGGTTCTGTTCACGTATCCCTGGCTTGAGCGGTGGATCACCAAGGACAACCGCGAGCACCACGTCCTGGACCGGCCGCGTAACGCGCCAACGCGGACCGCGATCGGCGTGGCTGGCTTCACCTGGTACTGCGTCATGTGGGCCGCCGCTGGCTCAGACCTCATCGCCACCAGCTTCCACGTGGCTCTGAACGATGTCACCTACTGGCTTCGAGCCCTGTTCTTCGTCGGCCCGATCATCGCCTTCGCCGTGACGAAGCGTGTGGCCCTGGCCCTGCAGCGCAAGGACCGCGAGATTGCCCTCCACGGCCGCGAAACCGGCCGCATCGTGCGCCTGCCGCACGGCGAGTTCATCGAGGTCCACGCACCGCTGGACGAGTACAAGCGCTACAAGCTGGTCGGCTTCGAGTCGCCGGTTCCGCTCGCCGCGGTGCCGAACGAACACGGCGTCGTCGACCGCAAGGAAAATCGCCGCGCGAAGATCTCGCAGTGGTTCTTCGAGGACCGGGTTGCTCCCGCGTCCCCTGCGGAGCTCGAGGCGGCCCATGGCCACCACGAGGCGATCGAGCCGGCCGAGTCGCAGAAGTCACTCAGCCACTAGGCAGCTCCACGGCATCAACGCGGAAGGCCCGGTCCCCTTGGGACCGGGCCTTCCGCGTACCACCCGACAGACCAAGACGCGGGGTCACGTCGCGCCCATGTTCCTCATCGGGACGGGCGCGACGTGACCCCGCCTTGCTTTACTACTGGCGATACCCCGAGGCGTAGTTCCGGGTGGGACGGACGCCGGGACGCTGCAGCGGCACCCACAGCTTGTAGCGGTCCGCGCGGTAGTAGGACACCGAGTAGTCAACCATCGCCCTGGCGACAAAGGCGTGGCGCTGGATCTTCAGCAGCGGCGAACCGACCTCGACGTTGAGCAGCCGCGCCGTCGAGGGTGACGCCGCCGTCGCCTCGATCATGTCCTCGCCCCATTCCATGACGAGTCCGTAGCGCTCGCTCAGCACGTTGTATAGCGAGGTGGGCGGCTCGCCGTCGAGCAGGCCGGGAACCCGGTGCGCCGGAATGAAGTTTTCGTCCACACTCATGGGCTCGTTGTCGGCGAGCAGCAGGCGCCGGAAGCGGACCAGGGGCGTTCCTTCGTCCAGTTGGAGTTCTCGGGCCAGGAAGGCGCTGGCCCCGATCTGTTCGAAGCTGAGCACCTTGGCGGCCGGAACCATGCCGCGGCGCTGCATCTCTTCGCTGTAGGAGGTCAGCTTGACTTGAAGGTCCAGCTTCGGTTTCCGGACAAAGGTGCCTAGACCTACGACCCGCTCGATGACTTCCTCGCCCACCAGCGCGTCGATGGCCTGCCGCACCGTCATCCGCGCGAGCCCGAACCGCTCTGCGAGGTCGCGCTCGGACGGCAGGGCTGAGCCTGGCGGGCAGGCCGCCACGATGTGGGCCCTAAGGATTTCCCGCAACTGCACGTAGATCGGGGTGCCGCTCTGCCGGTCGATCTCACCGGCCATCCGGGATGCGTTAGACGACGCCATGGTTCCGCCTGGGGAATTCACTCATATGACAAGGGTAGGCCACTCCGGGCTCAGGTCTAGACCACTCCGGCTTCGCATTTCGTCCCGGTCCTGCCCGCGCGGCTAACCTTTAAGGGAGCCAACGGAGGCGGACAGGACCGCCGCAATATCCGTCAAAAGATATCCGCCAGCACGAATCTGTCAAAACCTAAGGAGTCCCGTTGCCAGTACGGAAGGCAATCGTCCAGGCGGCCATCGGCCTGCATGCGCGGCCGGCGGCCGTGTTTGTCCGGGCCGTCACGGCGACCGGGCTGGCGGTGACGATCAGCAAGGACGGCAAGCCGGGCGTGGACGCCCGCTCGCTGCTGGAGGTCATGACGGAAGACTTCTATTGCGGCTGTGAAGTAGAACTGGCCGTTGCACCCGAGGCCCTTCCCGCCCGCTACAGCCTCGCCGACGCCGAGCACGCCCTCGATGGCCTCCGCACCCTCCTGGAGTCCGCCACGGCCTGCTAGGTGGTCACAGCACAGACGACGGCGGGCCCCACCAATGGTGGGGCCCGCCGTCGTCTGTCGCAATAAGTTCTGCGAGCCGGTGTCTGCTTGGACGCTAGTGCGCGTGGTCACCGCGGCTGTACTCGTAGACCCAGCCAACGAGGGCCACCACGGCGAGGCCGCCGCCGATAAAGGTGATCCAGAATCCCATGGCCAAGCCGAGGAATCCCGCGGCACACGCGAGGCCCAGGACCATCGGCCACCAGCTCCAGGGGCTGAAGTGACCCTGCTCGCCGGCTCCTTCGTGGATCTCGGCGTCATTGCGGTCCTCGGGACGCATACCTACGCGCCGGCCGGTGAAACCGAGGTAGGCACCGATCATGCCCACGAGGCCGCCGACCAGCAGCACGGCCAGGGTACCGACCCATTCAGTCCAGTGGGTCAGATAACCGTAGATAAAGGCGACCGGCACGAAGAAGAAGGCACCGAGGCCAAAAATCCTTGATTCGATTTTCACTTTGCGGCGTCCTTCCGGGCGGCGTTACCGAGGACTGCTGCTGCCGGAGCAGGAGACTCGATGACGTAAGACAGGGAGAGCTCCGGGTGGTGAAGGTCCAGGGCGGGGCGCTCGGATCGGATGCGCGGCAGCGACGTGAAGTTGTGGCGCGGCGGCGGGCAGGACGTAGCCCACTCCAGCGAGGCGCCGAAGCCCCACGGGTCATCCACTTCAACGCGCTCGTTGCTGCGCCAGGTGATGTAGATGTTCCAGAAGAACGGGATCAGCGAGGCGCCCAGCAGGAAGGAGGCGTACGTGGAGAACTGGTTCATCCACGTGAAGTTGTCCTGCGGCATGTAGTCCGCGTAGCGGCGGGGCATGCCCTCAACACCCAGCCAGTGCTGGATGAGGAAGGTGCCGTGAAAGCCGAGGAACAGCATCCAGAAGTGGATCTTGCCGAGGCGTTCGTTGAGCATTTTGCCGGTCCACTTGGGCCACCAGAAGTAGAAGCCGGCGAACATGGCGAACACGACGGTGCCGAAGACCACGTAGTGGAAGTGTGCCACCACGAAGTAGGAGTCCGAGACGTGGAAGTCCAGCGGCGGGGACGCCAGGATGATGCCCGTCAGGCCACCGAACAGGAAGGTCGCCAGGAAGCCGATGCTCCAGAGCATGGGGGTCTCAAAGGTGATGGAACCCCGCCACAGGGTGCCGATCCAGTTGAAGAACTTCACACCGGTCGGAACGGCGATCAGCATCGTCATGAAGGAGAAGAACGGCAGCAGTACCGATCCGGTGACGTACATGTGGTGTGCCCACACCGTCACGGACAGCGCGGCGATGGAGATCGTTGCGTAGACGAGGCCCTTGTAGCCGAAGATCGGCTTGCGGCTGAAGACCGGGAAGATCTCGGACACGATGCCGAAGAACGGCAGCGCGATGATGTAGACCTCCGGGTGGCCGAAGAACCAGAACAGGTGCTGCCAGAGGACGGCACCGCCGTTTTCGGGGTCGAAGATGTGCGCGCCGAAGCGGCGGTCGGCGCCGAGCGCAAACAGCGCGGCGGCGAATGGCGGGAAGGCCATGAGGACGAGGATGGACGTTACCAGCGCGTTCCAGGTGAAGATCGGCATGCGCCACATGGTCATGCCCGGGGCGCGCATGCAGATGATCGTGGTGATGAAGTTGACCGCACCGAGGATGGTGCCGAAGCCGGAGAGCGCCAGGCCGAAGGTCCAGAGGTCACCGCCCACACCCGGGCTGAACGTCGTGTTGTTCAGCGGCGCGTAGGCGAACCAGCCGAACGATGCCGCACCCTGCGGGGTGATGAACCCGGAGACGGCAATCGTGGAGCCGAAGAGGAAGAACCAGAAGGCCAGGGCGTTCAGTCGCGGGAACGCGACGTCGGGTGCGCCGAGCTGGAGCGGCATGATGACGTTCGTGAAGCCGGCGAACAGCGGCGTCGCGAACATCAGGAGCATGACGGTGCCGTGCATGGTGAAGAGCTGGTTGTACTGCTCTTTGGTCTGCAGGATCTGCATGCCGGGCTCGAAGAGCTCGGCACGGATCAGCAGCGCCATGATGCCACCGAAGCAGAAGAAGATGAACGACGCGATCAGGTACATGTACCCGATCGTCTTGTGGTCGGTCGAGGTGATCCAGTTGACGACGATGCGCCCCTTGGACCTTGGTACTACGGGAGCCTCGAGGATCCCGGCGGATTGAGTGTATGTTGCCACGTCGCTCCCCTTACTTGGTTTCGGTCGGGGCCGGGTTGCGGTCGTACTCTTCACCGAGCAGGCCGGTGTTCCCGTCCTGGCGCAGCTTGTCCATGTGCGCCGTGAACTCCGAATCGGAGACGACCTTGACGCGGAACAGCATTTCGGAGTGGTACTCGCCACAGAGTTCGGCGCACTTGCCGTCGTAGGTTCCCTCCCTGGTGGGGGTGAACCTGATGTAGTTGGTCTTGCCGGGGATCATGTCCCGCTTCTGCAGGAACGCGGGGACCCAGAAGGAGTGGATGACGTCGCGTGCGTTCAGCTCAAGGTCCACGGACTTGTTCACCGGGAGGTACAGGGTGGGCAGCTTTTCCTTGTCCACGTCGTTCCCGGTGAGGTGCGCCTGGACGCCGGCCTCGTGGACGTCGCCGGTGACGACGTCGCCCTTCTTGTAGTTGAAGTCCCAGGCCCACTGCTTAGCGCGGACATCGACGACGACGTCGGCAGGCTTGGAGCGGTCATCGATCGACTGCTGGTCGCGGTCTGTGAAGTAGAAGAACACCAGGACCATGAAGAGCGGGATCGTGAGGTAGAAGACCTCAAGCGGCAGGTTAAAGCTGCTCTGTCGGGGGAAACCTACGGTGCCCTTCCGGCGACGGTAAGCGACGATGCACCAGATCATCAGGCCCCAGGTAATGATGCCGACGACCAGCGCGGCAATCCATGAGTTGACCCAGAGGTCCATGATGCGGTCAGTGTGATTGGTGGTGCCACGCTCTGTGGGCAGCCACCCTTTCTGTACCTCTGGTGAACATCCAGTCAAAGCCAACGCGCCGGCTAGTGCCAAGCCAGTGATCGTAGTGATCTGTTTGCGTCGGCTGCCGGTTCGGTTCTGCGAACTCACAGACGGCCCTTCCTACTTGTTGCTGTCGCCCTGCCGCCGATGACGGTCAGGACACACGAAAAGTTTTACTACTCGGTGTAGAGCTTACCGCTCCCCGGGAGTTTTCGCCCACATGTCCGCACCGTGCGTCGGGGCCCCTTTTTGGAGCCCCATCAGCCGGAATCCGTACGGCACTAAGGCCGGGCAGCGTGCCCGGCCTTAGTGGAAGGAATCACCGCAAGCGCAGGAGCCTCCGGCATTCGGATTGTCGATCGTGAAGCCCTGCTTGGAGATGGTGTCCTCGAAGTCGATGCTGGCCCCGCTGAGGTACGGGACGCTCATCTTGTCGACGACAACTTCCACGCCGTCGTAGTCGCGGACGGCGTCTCCGTCGAGGAGCCTCTCGTCGAAGTAGAGCTGATAGATCAGGCCGGAGCAACCGCCGGGCTGCACGGCAACACGGAGGCGCAGATCGGTGCGGCCTTCCTGCTCGAGGAGGCTGCGGACCTTGCCGGCCGCGACGTCAGTCAGCTGGACCTCGTGGGTGGCCAACTCTTCGGCCGTCGTGACGGTGCTGTCGGCGCTGTTTTCATTGGTTGTAGTGCTCATGGCCTACCTTCTTGCAACGGTGGTGGCGGCTCCGCTCTCACGGTGCCCGCCCTACTTAACAGTATGGGCTTAAACGGTATGGGCTATAGCTACATGCTACGTCGATCAGCCCTGTAGCTCTAACTCCAGACGTAACCGTCGCAGCCGGCTGGATGTTCCCCAGGAACCATTCCGGGGAACATTCAGCCGGGCAGGTCAGGCGGCCGGTCAGGCCACGCCTTCCTCGTTCAGGCGGGCCAGCAGCAGCGCCTCGGCAATGATGGCGTTCCTGAAGTCTCCCAGGTGGAGCGATTCGTTGGCGCTGTGCGCGCGGGAATCGGGATCCTCCACCCCGGTGACGAGGATCTGCACGTCCGGGTACAGTTCGGTCAGATCCGCGATGAAGGGAATCGAGCCGCCGATCCCCATCTCGACGGCCGGCACGCCCCATGCCTCCCCGAGGGCCCACATGGCAAAGCTTGCGGCCTGGGAGCCGGTGTCCGTCAGGAAGGAGTTGCCGCTCTCCCCCGGGGTGAACACCACCTGGGCGCCGAAGGGCGCGTTGCCTTCCACGTGCCTGCGCACGGCGTCCATGGCCGCGGCCGGATCCTGCCCGGGCGCCAGGCGCAGGCTGAATTTGGCGCGCGCCCGCGGCAGCAGCGTGTTGGCGGCGACGTCCACAGCGGGGGCATCGAAGCCGATGATGGACAGGGCCGGCTTGGTCCACATGCGCGAGGCGATGGTCCCCGTTCCGGCGAGCTTCACGCCGTCGAGCACGGAAGCGTCGGCACGGTACTCTTCCTCGGTCAGGTCGACGGCCACGTCGTCCCGGCTGACCAGGCCCTCAATCGCGACGCTGCCGTCGGCCTCGTGCAGGGTGGCGATCAGCCGCGAAAGCAGCGTCGGGGCATCCAGCACCGGCCCGCCGAACATGCCGGAGTGCACGGCGTGGTCCAGGACCTTGACCTCGATGGTGCCGTCCACGAGGCCCCGCAGGCTCGTGGTCAGCGCCGGCACGCCGACCTTCCAGTTGCTGGAGTCGGCGACCACGATCACATCCGAGCGCAGCAGTTCACGGTGGGTCTCCAGGAAGGAGCGGAACGTCGGCGAACCGGCTTCCTCCTCGCCTTCGAAGAAGAAGGTCACGCCGAGGCCCAGCTCATCCCCCAACACCCGGGTCACCGCGGCATAGGCTGCGATGTGGGCGAGGATCCCGGCCTTGTCGTCCGCGGCGCCGCGGCCGTAGAGGCGTCCGTCGCGTTCGACGGCGGTGAACGGCTCGGTTTCCCACAACGCCAGATCGCCGGTGGGCTGGACGTCGTGGTGAGCGTACAGAAGAATCGTCGGCCTGCCCTCGGCGGCCGGACGGCGGGCGACGACGGCGGGACCGCCGGGGGTGCCGTCCTCCTTGTCGCACCGCAGAATCCGGACGTCGTCGAAGCCGCTGGCACGCACGAGTTCGGCGACGGCGTCGGCGCTGGCGTTCAGCGGTGCGGGATCGAAGCTGGGCCAGGCGATACCCGGAATGGCCACGAGGTCCGTCAACTGGCTGATCGTTTCATCGAACGATTCGGTGACGGCCTGACGGAGGGCCTCGGCGTCGAAGTTTCCGACGTGGCCGATAGTGGTCTGCGGGTTCCCCGCGGTTGATGAAGTCATGGCCAAAACACTACCCGTGTCCCGGATCACTACAAACAGCGCCATCGCGGGCCGCATGCCGTGTGTACTGGGTCTCGCGTCCGCAACCGCGGGGTATTCTTTAGGGGTGTTTGGACGTAAAAAAGAAGCGCCATCGGCGCAGGACGTAGTTGACCAGCAGGCGGCCGAGGCAACAGCCCGGGATGCCGCGACCGGCAAGGGCGCACCCACGCCCAAGCGCAGCGCCCAAGTGGCCGCCCGCAAGCGCCCGCTTGTGCCGGAGGACCGCAAGGCATCCAAGGCCGCGGAACGCGCGGCCGTGCAGGACCAGCGGCTCAAGATGCGGCAGGCCCTGGACACCGGGGACGAGAAATTCCTGCCGCTGCGTGACAAGGGCCCGCAGAAGCGCTTTGCGCGCGACTACGTGGACGCCCGCTTCAGCCTCGGCGAATACCTCATGTTCGGCGCCCTGCTGTTCGTTGTCATCTCGCTCCTGGTGCCGGCCTCCAGCGAGCAGATGATTTACGTCCTGGGCGGGTTCTGGGTCATGTTCCTGGCGGTCTTTGTGGACGTCTTCATCCTGTCCCGCAAACTCAAGAAGCGCCTGGGCGAGAAGTTCGGCGACGCCGAACGCGGAACCGTCTGGTACGGGTCGATGCGTTCGCTGCAGTTCCGCCGCCTGCGCCTGCCCAAACCCCTGGTCAAGCGTGGAGAGTTCCCCGCCTGATCCGATGTCCCGGGGCGGTCCGCAGGGTTGCGGACCGCCGGCCATGGAGAAGCCCCCGGCAGCTGGCTGCCGGGGGCTTCTCCATGGCCGGCGGCGCCTAGCGCCGGCTGGGGTGCTTGGCCAGGAGCCGGTTGATGCGTCCGGCCCAGAAAGGTCCCTCGTAGAGGAAGGCCGTGTACCCCTGCACCAAGGTGGCGCCGGCGTCGAGCCGTTCCTGGACGTCCTGCACTGATTCGACGCCGCCCACGGATATCAGAGTCAGCGCGCCGCCCGTGGCGGCTTTGAGCCTTCTCAGCACTTCGAGGGAGCGCGTCTTCAGGGGCGCCCCGGAGAGCCCGCCGGCGCCGCAGGCCTGAACTTTGTCAGCACTCGAGACAAGTCCGCCACGGCCGATGGTGGTGTTGGTAGCGATGATGCCGTCCAGCTTCAGGTCCAGCGCCAGGCGCGCGACGTCGTCGATGTCCTCATCGCTGAGGTCCGGCGCGATCTTGACCAGCAGCGGCACATGGCGGCCCGCCGACTTGTCCGCCTCCTCCCCCACCGCCTGCAGCAGGGGCCGCAGCGTCTCCACGTCCTGCAGCAGCCGGAGCCCGGGCGTGTTCGGGGAGCTGACGTTCACCACGAGGTAGTCCGCCGCCGGCGCCAGGCTGCGGGCGCTGATCAGGTAATCCGTAACCGCGTCCTCAAGCTCCACGACTTTGCTCTTGCCGATGTTGACCCCGATCACGGGACGCACGGCGGGACTGTGCCGCTGCAGGGCAGCCCGGGCGGACTTGAGCCGCGGCGCCACCGCGGCAGCGCCGTCGTTGTTGAAGCCCATCCGGTTGATCACGGCCCTGTCCTCCACGAGGCGGAACAGCCGGGGCGCCGGATTGCCGGGCTGGGCCTGCCCGGTGATGGTTCCGACTTCCACGTGGCCGAAGCCGAGCTCGGTCAGCGCCTCGATGCCGTGGCCCTCCTTGTCGAAGCCGGCAGCCAGCCCGAAGGGCGAGGGGAACGTCAGGCCGAACGCCTCGGTCTGCAGGGAGGCCGCGGGGGCCGTGAATTTCTGCAGCACCCGTCCGGCACCGCAGCTGTGGGCCAGCCGGATGACCTTGAAGCCGATCTTATGGGCGCGTTCGGCGTCCATCCATGAGAAGGCCAGCCGGAAGAAAGTCGGATATACGCGCATGGCTCTAGTTTTCCGGTTCGGACCGCCCAGACCAAACCCGCATACCCGTGGGGTGCCCGTGTGACCGATCACCGGCTCGTCCGGGAGGCGCCGGCCGCGCCGCTGGCTGACCCGCCAGCCGGCGGCGCGGAGGCGCGTTAGCATGAAGCCATGACCAGCGACGACGGTGTTGGAAGGGCGGCAGGGCAGGGGACGTTCCTCGGCGGGTGCCTCTTCTCCGGCCGTTCGGCGGGCCGTGCCGCGGCGCCGTCCGCATAGGAGCACAAGATGGAATGGCAGACGGACATTCTGGGGGACGATTTCGAGGCCTGCGCCTTCCAGGCGGCGGGCCCGGACGGCGTGCAAAGGACGGCCACCCTGGTGCGGCATGTTCCCCGCGCGGCCGGAGAGAGCGGACACGAATCGGCCGAAGGCGAGGAACAGCGCCGCAAAAAACGGCGCCAGGGACCGGTTGACGGAGCCGGCCGGGAAGCGAAGCGGGCCGTGCTGTTCCTGCACGGCTGGAGCGACTACTTCTTCAATGAGGAGCTCGCTGAGTTCTGGACGGGCCAGGGATTCGAATTCTTCGCGCTGGACATGCACAATCACGGCCGTAGCCTGCGGCCGGGCACCCACGGCGGTTATGTGGCCGATCTGGAGGACTACGACGCCGAGATCACGCGGGCGATCGGCATCATCGCTTTGCTCCGGTCCGAAGGTTCGGCCCCGCCGCCGCTGACACTGATGGGTCACTCCACCGGCGGCCTGATTGCAGCATTGTGGGCCAGCCGCCACCCCGGGGTGGCCGCGCAGCTGGTCCTCGACAGCCCGTGGCTGGAAGTGCACGGCAGCCCCGCGCTGCGCCGCGCCGCCCGGACCATGGTGGAGCCGTTCGCACGGTTCTGGCCCGAATCCGTGATCCGCCTCCCCGAGCGGGCGTTCTACTGGCGCAGCATCAGCAACTCGGCCGAGGGCGAGTGGGCCCTGGACGACAACTACCGGCCGCCGCATGCCTTCCCGGTCCGCGCCGGCTGGCTCAGTGCCGTGCTCGCCGGCCAGGCCAAGGTGGCCCGCGGGCTGAACATCGACGTCCCGATCCTCGTGCTCATCTCGGGGGCCAGCGCCAACGGGATGATCTGGAAGGAGTCCATGCGCCGCATGGACGCGGTCCTGGATGTGAACACGATCGCCCTCCGCGCGCTGAGCCTGGGCCGCACGGTGACCCTGGAGCGGATCGACGGCGCCCTGCACGATGTATTCCTGTCCGCGCCGGGCGTCCGCGCGGATGCCTACGCCCGGCTGTCCCGCTGGATAAGGGCCTATGTCCTGGACGACGGCGTGACGGCGTGACGGCGACCGCGGCGCTTCCCGGGTGGAGACAGGACGCTCTGGGGCGCGGCTTCGAAGCCTTGGAGCTGACCGTGGCTCCCGACGACGAGGGACCGGTCAGCGCCACGCTCATCCGTCACGTCCCGGCCGCGGGACCGCCGGGAACCGACCCGCCTGGAGCCCGGCTGCTCGCGACCGTCCGGCGGCTGCTTCGCCAGCCGCCGCGGACCGGAGGCCACCACCAGGCGCCCGGGCGGGAAGCAGCCGCGCATGTTGTCCTCTACCTGCACGGCTGGCTGGGCGGACTACTTCCTGCAGGCCGAGCTCGCCGAACGGCTCGGGGCCGGCGGCGTCCACTTCTATGCGCTCGACCTGCGGAAGTTCGGACGCAGCCTGCGGGACTGGCAGACTCCTGGCTACAAACGGATCTGGCCGTCTACGACGAGGACATCGAAGCTGCCCTCACAGCCATCGGCGCCGACGTGGCCCTGCGCGCGGGCCGCGCCGGCGCCGACCGTGCACATCGTGGCGCATTCCTTTGGCGGCCTGGTGGCGGCGCTGTGGGCAGACCGGCACCCGGGCCGGCTGGGTACCCTGATCCTGAATGCGCCCTGGCTGGAACTGCAGGGCAGCAGCCTGATCCGGAGGATCGCGATGCACCTCGTGGAGCCGCTGGCGAGGACGGACCCGCGGCGCCCGTTCCTGCTGCCCGGCATGCCCTGCTACTGGGAAAGCGTGAGCGACCAGGCGCACGGCGAGTGGACAGTGGACCCGGTCTGGCGGCCGTCGGCGTCGTTCCCGATCAGGGCCGGCTGGGCCAGGGCCGTCCTGGCCGGCATGCGGCGGTGGAGCGCAGGCTGCAGATCCGCGAGCCGGTACTCGTGATGCTGTCCGGGCGGACCCGGATCCAGGGCGAATGGTCCGAGGAAATGATGCACCTGGACGCCGTGATCGACGTGGACGAAACCGCCCGCCGGGCGCTCGGGCTGGGCCGCCGGACGTCCGTTTTCCGGTACCCGGGGGCCATCCACGATGTCTTCCTGTCCCGCCGTGCGGTGCGGCAGGAAGCCTATGAGGACCTCGTCCTCTGGCTGCGGTCCCATCCGGATTGACGGCGCTAACTGATTGCCCGGACCACTGACTGAACAGATTGTCCCCGGGCTAGGCGCCCGGGCTGGCGGCAGCGGGAGCGGCGTCGACGGCCCCGCCGTAGCGGCGGTCCCGCTGCGCGTAGATCTCCACGGCGTCCCACAGCGTGCGCCGGTCCACATCGGGCCAGAGCGTGTCCAGGAACACGAATTCGGCGTAGGCGGACTGCCACAGCATGAAGTTGGACAGCCGCTGTTCGCCGGAGCTGCGCAGGAACAGGTCGACATCAGGGAGGTCGGGCTCATCCAGGTACTTCTGGATGGTCTTCTCGGTAATGGCCCCGGGCTTGAGGCGCCCCGCCGCCACCTCCTCCGCGATCGCGGACACGGCGTCGGCGATCTCGGCGCGGCCGCCGTAATTAACACACATGTTCAACGTACAGGTGCTGTTGCCCCGGGTGTAGTCCTCGGCTTCTTCCAGCTCACGGATGACCGAGCCCCAGAGCTTCGGACGCCTGCCGGACCAGCGGATGCGGACGCCCCATTCATCCAGCTGGTTCCGCTGGCGCCGCAGCACATCCTTGTTAAATCCCATCAGGAAGCGGACTTCTTCCGGCGAACGGCGCCAGTTCTCGGTGGAGAAGGCGTAGACGCTGACGTACTCGATCCCGAGCTCGATCGCGCCGGCCATGACATCCAGCAGGGCAGGCTCGCCCGCCTTGTGGCCCTCAATCCGCGGCAACCCGCGCTGGTTGGCCCAGCGGCCGTTGCCGTCCATGACGATCGCAACGTGCCGCGGAATGAACTCCGCCGGGATGGCGGGCGGGACGGCGCCGGAGGGGTGCGGGTACGGGGCCACCACGGGAGCGCTCCGAGGCTGGACCGGGCTCTTCTTCTTTCCCAGGCTTCTTCCCAGGTTCCTTCCCAACGCCACGGTTAAGTTCGCTCCACATGTTTGAGGGACTTCAGGACACGTTCCAAATGCCATTGCAGGTAGCTGGCCACCAGGCCGGCGGCTTCACGGCGGTGGACGGGTTCGGAAGCGTCCGCCGTCGGCCAGTTCCCGGTGAGCAGCGCGCCAAGGAGGCGGACGGTTTCCGCGGCGGGGGCCGGAGAACCCGGCGGCCGGCAGTCGGGGCACACCATACCGCCGAGCGGCGCGGAGAAGGCATTGTGCGGCCCGGCCGCGCCGCAGCGCGCGCAGTCAGTGAAACTGGGGGCCCAGCCTCCGGTGGACAAAGCGCGGAGCAGGTAGGAATCCAGGATGAGCTCCGAGGCGTGGTCGCCCCGGCTCAGCGATGCCAGGGCGCCCACGAGGAGGCTGTACTGGGCGGTTCCGGATTCGCCGTCGACGTCGGTGAGCTTCTCGGCGGTCTCCGTCATCGCAGCGGCCACCGTGTAGCGGCCGTAGTCGGCGGCGATGTTCCCGCCGTAGGCTCCCTTGGCGACAGCCTGCGTGACAATGTCCAGGGTGCGCCCGGAAATCAGCTGGAGGTCGGCAACCATGAAGGGCTCGAGCCTGGCGCCGAAGCGGCTGCTGGTGCGGCGGACCCCCTTGGCCACGGCGCGGACCTGGCCGTGGTGTTTAGTCAGCAGCGTGATGATGCGGTCCGCCTCGCCCAGCTTGTGGGTGCGCAGCACGACGGCGTCATCGCGGTAGGCGCGCGCTGCAAAGGATTGTTGAACCACAGTTAATCTTCGCACTGTCCTTCGGGAAACACGGTATGGGCCACGCGGCAAGGGAAACACGCTGCGCCGCCGGGATGTTCCGGCGGCGCAGTCTGCGGAATCTCAGGCGCGGACGTCCCGGATGGCGCGGTTCACAGCCGAGATCACTGCCTTGAGCGAGGCCATGCTCGTGTTGGCGTCGATCCCGACGCCCCACAGGACACGCTCCCCCACGGCGCATTCGACGTAGGCTGCGGCGAGGGCGCTTCCGCCTTCGGACAGGGCATGCTCGCTGTAGTCCAGCACACGGACGTCGACGCCGTCCTCACGCAGGATGCTCAGCAGGGCTGCGATGGGGCCGTTGCCGGTGCCGGTGCGGCGGACCTGGGCGCCGTCCACCTTAAGCGCGGCGTGCAGCGTCATCGCACCGTCCTCGTCCGCCTCGGTGCTGACCGAGCCGAGCGCGTAGCGTCCCCACTGAGTGTCGGCGGAGCCGGAGGGCAGGTATTCGTCCTGGAAGACCTGCCAGAGCCGGGCTCCGCTGACTTCGCCGCCCGCGGTGTCCGTATGCTTTTGGATGACACCGGAGAACTCGATCTGGGCACGGCGCGGCAGGTCCAGGTTGTGCTCGTTCTTCAGCAGGTACGCGACGCCGCCCTTGCCGGACTGGGAATTGACGCGGATGACGGCTTCGTAGCTGCGGCCGAGGTCCTTCGGGTCGATCGGCAGGTACGGGACCTGCCAGGTGTAGTCGGCGACTTCCTTGCCTGCGGCGGCCGCGTCCTTCTCGAGGGCTTCGAGACCCTTCTTGATAGCGTCCTGGTGCGAGCCGGAGAACGCCGTGAAGACGAGGTCCCCGCCGTACGGAGCACGCTCCGCAACGGGCAGCTGGTTGCAGTACTCCACGGTGCGGCGGATTTCGTCGATGTCGGAGAAGTCGAGCATGGGGTCGATGCCCTGGACGAACATGTTCAGGCCCAGGGTCACCAGGTCCACGTTGCCGGTCCGCTCGCCGTTGCCGAACAGGCAGCCTTCGATCCGGTCCGCGCCGGCCAGGTAGCCCAGTTCGGCGGCCGCGACGCCGGTGCCGCGGTCATTGTGCGGGTGCAGGGACAGGATGATGCCCTCACGCGGGTGCAGGTGGCGGCTCATCCATTCAATGGAGTCGGCGTACACATTGGGGGTGGCCATTTCGACCGTGGCCGGCAGGTTGATGATGACCTGGCTGTCGGCGGATGCCTCGAATACGTCGGCGATCGCGTTGCAGACGCGGACGGCGTACTCCAGCTCGGTGCCGGTGAAGGACTCCGGCGAGTACTCATAGGTGATGTGCGTGTCGGCGAGGGTTTCCTCGTACTTCTTGCACAGCCGGGCGCCCTGGAGTGCGATGTCCAGGATGCCGTCCTCGTCCTGGTTGAAGACAACACGGCGCTGCAGGACCGACGTCGAGTTGTAGAGGTGGACAATCGCCTGCTTCGCGCCGACCAGGGACTCGTAGGTCCGCTCGATCAGGTGCTCGCGGGCCTGGGTCAGCACCTGGATGGTGACGTCGTCGGGGATGTGGTTGCCCTCGATCAGCTGCCGGACGAAGTCGAAGTCCGTCTGCGACGCCGAGGGGAAGCCGACCTCGATCTCCTTGTAGCCCATCCGGACCAGCAGGTCGAACATCTTCATCTTGCGGGCCGGGCTCATGGGGTCGATCAGGGCCTGGTTGCCGTCGCGCAGGTCCACGGCGCACCAGCGCGGGGCCTTGGTGATCACCTTGTCAGGCCACGTGCGGTCCGGCAGTTCGACCGTGATCATGTCCTGGAAGGGGATGTAGCGGTGGACGGGCATTCCTGAGGGCTTTTGTGCGTTTCGCATTACTATCGGGGCCTTTTCTGTGATTCTTGGTGAAAGGGTGGCCGGGCAACACAAACTCCGCAGCGAGGGTGGGCCTTGCGCTAGATCGCGTCTGAGGCCTCGCCGCGGCAGCTAAGAAGAAGCAGTTCTGCGCGCACCTTTTCACAGTAACACGGGTGCGTAAGATGAAGGAGCCATATCACCGCAACGTCCACCATGCAGACCGTGCACCGCCAGCTCGGGTGCCGTCCTGCCTCTCAAAGGAGCATCCGTGCCACTTTCGGGAATCGACCTGTCCACTATCGACGCCAGTGTCCGGCCGCAGGATGACCTGTACCAGCACGTCAACGGCGGCTGGCTCAAGAGCACCGCCATTCCGGACGACCGGCCGCTGGAGGGCACCTTCACCGCCCTTCGCGACGCCTCGGAGCTTGCCGTGAAGGAGATCATCGAGCACGCGGCGGGCCGTGGGGAAGAGGCCACCGGAATCGAGCGGAAGGTCGGGGACCTGTACAACAGCTTCATGGACGAAGCCGCGGTGGAGGCCAAGGGCCCGGAACCGATCCGGGAGCGGCTGGCGAAGGTGTTCGCCACGACGTCCAAGGCCGGACTCATCGCACTGGCCGGCCGCCTGTTCCGTGCCGATGTTCCAGGCCTGTTCTACATCTACCCCGCCCCGGATGCGGGGAACCCGGACCGGATCCTGCTCTACACCGGCCAGGGCGGACTCGGCCTCCCGGACGAGTCCTACTACCGTGTGGAGAAGTTCGCACCGATGGTCCAGGGCTATCGCGGCCATGTTCAGACGATGCTCGGCCTGGCCGCCGTGCACGACCCCGAGGGCGCCGCCGGGCGTGTGGTGGACCTGGAGACTGCCCTCGCCGCGCACCACTGGGACAACGTCACGCTGCGCAATCCGCAGAAGACCTACAACCTGAAGTCCGCCGACGAGGCGGCACAGCTGTTCCCGCTCCTCGGCACCTGGTTCGATGCCGCCGCCATTGCCCCGGACAAGCGCGAGGAACTCGTGATGAGCACTCCGGATTTCTTCGCCGGGGCGGCCGCGCTGCTGGACAGGGAGCCGCTCGCCACGTGGCAGGAATGGCTCGCGATGCGGGTGGTCAGCGCCGCCGCACCGTACCTTTCCGCAGACTTCGTGGACGCGAATTTCGCCTTCTACGGAACCACCCTCAGCGGCACCCCGCGCAACAAGGACCGCTGGAAGCGGGGCGTCGGCGTCGTCGAGGCCGCCCTCGGCGAGGCGGTCGGCCAGATCTACGTGGCCCGGCACTTCCCCGAAACGCACAAGGCGCGCATGCAGTCGCTCGTTGCGAACCTGATCGAGGCGTACCGCCAGTCCATCACGGGCCTGACCTGGATGGGTGAGGAGACCAAGCTGGAGGCGCTCAAGAAGCTGGACTCCTTCCGGGCGAAGATCGGCTACCCGGACAAGTGGATCGACTATTCGGCGGTGGAGATCGATCCGGCCGAACTGCTGGGCAACGTGGAGCGCGCGCACAGCGCCGACGTCGACCGCCACCTCGACGAGGTGGGCAAGCCCGTGGATCGTGAGAAGTGGCTCATGACCCCCCAGACGGTGAACGCCTACTACCACCCGCTGCTCAACGAGATCGTGTTCCCCGCCGCCATCCTCCAGCCGCCGTTCTTCACCGCCGACGCCGACGATGCGGTCAACTACGGCGGCATCGGTGCAGTGATCGGGCACGAGATCGGCCACGGCTTCGACGACCAGGGCTCCCAGTACGACGGCAGCGGGCTGCTCCGGAACTGGTGGACCGAGGATGACCGCGCCGCGTTTGAGGCGCTGACGTCGAAGCTGGTCGCCCAGTTCGACGCGCTCTCCCCCAGCGCCGCACCCGGGCACAACGTCAACGGCAAGCTGACCCTGGGCGAGAACATCGGCGATCTCGGCGGCCTGACCATTGCCTACAAGGCGTATCTGATCAGCCTCGGCGGCCAGGAGCCGCCCGTGCTGGACGGACTGACCGGGTTCCAGAGGTTCTTCGCCTCCTGGGCCGCGGGCTGGCGCCAGGTCATCCGGAACGAGGAAGCCATCCGCCGCCTCGCCACGGACCCGCACTCCCCCAACGAGTTCCGCACCAATGCGATCGCCAAAAACCTCGATGCATTCCATGCGGCCTTCGGCGTCACAGACCAGGACGGAATGTGGATGCCGGCGCAGGAGCGCGTCAGCATCTGGTGAGCGCCGCCATACCCTGACACGACGGTCCCTGACACGACGAAGGGCCGGCCACTATGGCCGGCCCTTCGTTCGTTTCTGTCAGCCCGTGTTTCTGTCAGCCCGTGGAGAGGCTCAGCGGGTGATCAGTTCCGGGTTGGCCTGCTGGCAGACGGTGTCCCCGGCGGTCTGGTTGACGATGTCCGACGGCAACTGCGGCGCAGCATCCCCGGTCTTCGTGCCGCTCGCGAAGTCGCTGCCCACGTAGACCTGGACACCTGCGACGCCGGGGGCAGGAAGAACCTGCGTGGCCGGAATCCCGAGCATCGCGGCGACGTCCGCGGCCACCTCGGCGAACTGCGCACCGTAATAGACGGCAGTGGTCGCGACCGGCTTGGCCGTCAGCTGACCCAGCTGTGTGAAGCCCCCGGCAGTGAGCGCCTGCATGATCTCCTGGGACCGCGCCGGCACGCCGGAGCCGTTGGCCACCGTGACGGGCTGCAGGGTCTTGTCATAGGCAGGTGACGTCTCGCTGGGCGTCGGCCCGGAGCTGGCGCTGGGCTCCGCAGCCGCGCTCGGCGTCGCAGTCGGGTCTGTCAGGTCCACGTTCTTGCGCATCGCGGCGAAGAGCTGGGATGCGGCCGGCTCTGCGAACTGCAGGCGGTTGATGTCCGTCTCCGCCGGGACGGTCGGAACTGCCACAAACGCGACCTTGCCGACGTCGATGTTCTTCAGCCGGTTACCCACGGTGAGCAGGGTCGGGATGGAGGCCAGACCGTCGTCGATCGTGAGGTTCTTGGTGACGACGTCGGCAATCTGCAGCATCTTGCCGGGGTTGGACAGCGTGCCGTCGTCCTTCAGCTTGCGCGTCAGCGAGGACAGGAAGCCCTGCTGGGCCTTGATCCTGCCGAGGTCGCCGCCGTCGGCAAAGGCGTGCCGGGTCCGCAGGAACGCCAGGGCCTGCTCGCCCTGCACCGAGGACGTGCCCTTGGGAAGCCGCAGCTTAGAATCGGGGTCGTACACGGCATCACTGATGCAGACGTCCACGCCGCCGACGGTGTTGGAGAGTTCCTTGACCGCATTGAAGTCGGCCATCATGAAGTGGTCGATTTCCAGGCCCGTGAGCTTGTTGACGGTATCCACGGCGCAGCCGATGCCGGCCTCGGACATCGCCGAGTTGATCATCACGCTCTTCTGCGCCGGGTACTCGGTGCCGGTCTTCGGATCCTTGCATTTCGGCACGTCGACGAGCAGGTCGCGCGGGAAGCTGATGACATTCACGCGCTTGTTGTCGGCCGAGATGTCCAGCAGCATCATCACGTCCGAATGGCCGTAGCCGGTGGAATCGTCGGGGGTGCCGTACTGGGAGTTCTTGCCGTCGCGGGTGTCCGAGCCCAAGACCAGGATCTGCATCCGGTCCGTCGAGTCGTTCACCGCGCCCTCGGTCTTGGTGCTTCCGGCGCTCAGCGGCGCCTTGGTGAGGTTTCCCTGCAGCCGGATGGCCCAGTAGGCGCCGAACGCGATCACGCCCACGAGGAGGACCGCTACCACGCCGGTGCCGATCTTCAGCCAGGTGGGGGTCCGCCGGACAGCGCCCAGATGGCGGGCGGGGCCGACGGAAGGATCTTCCGTGTGCCGGGCAGCGGCGCCTGACCGAACCGGGGCACCGGTTCCGTCTGCACGGTCTTCACGGGGTCGAACCACTTGTTGAGCCTTCCTTCACGAACGGGAGTCCGCCTATTTTAGTGTCCCAATCTGGGAAAACACCGATGGACGCCGTCTTGGGAGCGGCGGGGCGGGTCTTAGGCCCTGGTCAGAACCCGAGCTTGACGAGCTGTTTCGGGTCCCGCTGCCAGTCCTTGGCGACCTTCACGTGCAGGTCGAGATAGATCCGGGTGCCCAGCAGCGCCTCAATGCCTTTACGGGCGGTGGTGCCGACCTCCCGGAGCCGGGCGCCGCCCTTGCCGATGATGATGGCCTTCTGCGAGGACCGCTCAACGTACAGGTTGACCCGGACATCCAGAAACGGGCTGTCCTCCGGCCGGCCTTCACGGGGCACGATCTCGTCGACCACAACCGCCAGGGAGTGGGGCAGCTCGTCACGGACGCCTTCAAGGGCGGCTTCGCGGATGAGTTCGGCCACCATGACGGCTTCGGGCTCATCGGTCAGTTCGCCGTCCGGGTAGAGCGGGGGCGACGGCGGCATGTGGCTGATCAGCACGTCCGCCACGGTCTCCACCTGGAAGCCGTCCGTCGCCGAGACCGGAACGATGTCCTTCCAGCCCTCTTCGCCCAGGACAGAGCGGCCCAGTTCCGCGACGGCGAGCAGCTGCTCGGTCAGGGCCTGGCGGTCCACGAGGTCCGCCTTCGTCACGATGGCAACGATCGGCTTGTTCCCGACGGCGGCGAGCTGCGCGGCGATGAACTTGTCCCCTGGGCCGATTTTCTCGTTGGCCGGCAGGCAGAAGCCGATCGCGTCGACCTCGGCGAGGGTGTCGGCGACGAGCTCGTTCAGGCGCTTGCCCAGCAGGGTGCGCGGACGGTGCAGCCCCGGGGTGTCCACCAGGATCAGCTGGGCGTCGTCCCGGTGGACGATGCCGCGGATGGTGTGCCGCGTCGTCTGCGGCTTGGCCGAAGTGATCGCGACCTTCTTGCCGACCAGTGCGTTGGTCAGCGTGGATTTGCCGGTGTTGGGCCGCCCTACCAATACCGAGAACCCGGCGCGGTAGCCGCCGTAGGCTGCTTCGCCGTCGGTCTTATTCTGCTTGCTCACGTGGAACTCCCTGTTGGATTGGTGCGGCCTGGATCGGTGCGGCCTGGATCGGTGCGGCCTCGTCGAGAAGGCCTTCAAGGTCAGTATCGTTTGGAACGGCGCCTTTTGGAATGGCGGCCGCAATGATGTGACTGACACGGTTCCGTCGGCCCTCCAGCCGGTCAGCGCGGAGGGAGAGGCCGTGGACCTGGACGGTGCTGCCGACAATCGGCACCCGGCCGAGCGCCTTGGCGAGCAGGCCGCCCACGGTGTCCACTTCGTCGTCGTCGAGCTCCAGATCGAAGAGTTCGCCGAGGTCATCGATGCTCATGCGCGCACTGACGCGGTAGCTGCCGTCACCGAGCTCTACGGCCTCGGCGCTCTCGGTGTCATATTCATCCACGATCTCGCCGACGATCTCCTCAATGAGGTCTTCGAGGGTAACGAGTCCGGCTGTTCCCCCATATTCGTCGATGACGATCGCGACGTGCGTGGACTCCTTCTGGAGCTCGCGCAGAAGCTCGCTGACCGGCTTGGAGTCCGGCACGTAGCGGACTTCCCGGGCAAGGTCGTCGACGACGGGCGGTTCCTCCTCGGGGCCGAGATTGTGGATCACGGCGGCGACGTCCTTGAGGTACACGATGCCCAGGATCTGGTCCGTGTTCTCCCCGATCACCGGGATCCGCGAGTATCCGGAGCGCAGGAACAGCGACATGGCGCGCCGCAGGCTGGATCCGGAGTCGATGCACAGGATGTCGGTCCGCGGCACCATGACCGAGCGGACGAGGGTGTCGCCGAAGTCAAAGACGGACTGGATCAGCTCGGCCTCGTTGTCCTCGATCACGTCGGACTCGGACGCGCGGTCCACGAGTTCGCGGAATTCCTCTTCACTGAAAAACGCCTCGCTGTCGGCCGGCGCACCGGGGGCGACGGCGCTGCCGAGCGTGACGAGCCACCCCGGAATCGGTCCCAGCACCGCGTACAGGGAACGGACCAGCGGGGCGCTGAACCGGACCAGGCCGGCGGAGTGGACCCGGCCCAGCTGCCTCGGGGAGACCCCCACAATCACGAAGCCGATCAGCGCCATGATGCCGGTAGCGGCCAGCCCGGCGAGCCAGACGTTGTCCAGGACGGTGTACAGGAGCACGGTCACGGCGACGGCGGACGCCATTTCGAACCAGATCCGCCAGAACCTGAGGGCCCGCATGTGTGCCACGGGCTGCGCCAGGATGCGTTTCAGTGCCGTTCCCCGGCTGTGCAGCACAGCCTGTTCGGCGTCGTGCCGGGGCAGGAAATTGAAGGCGGACTCGGCCGCGGTCAGCACTGCGGCAAAGCTGAGGAACACCAGCGCCATGCCGGCCAGGATCAGTGGGGTCACTGAATCGTCTCTGAGGGGGCCTCTTTGCCGGTGAAGGCGGACAGCAGCTCACGCTGCAGCCCGAACATCTCTTCCTTTTCCTCCGGCTCGGCGTGGTCATAGCCCAGCAGGTGCAGGATGCCGTGCGTGGTGAGCAGCAGCATCTCGTCCTGGGTGGAGTGGCCGGCCTCCCGGGCCTGGACCTCGGCCACCTGCGGGCAGATGGCGATGTCGCCGAGCATGCCCTGCGGAGTCGGCTTGTCCGGGGTGCCCGGGGTGAGTTCATCCATGGGGACGGACAGCACGTCGGTGGATCCGGGCTCGTCCATCAGTTCGATGTGCAGCTTCTCCATGGCGGGTTCGTCCACCAGCAGGATGGACAGCTCCGCCTGCGGGTGGATGAAGAGGCGTTCGAAGATGAACCGGGACAGCGACACCAGCTGGGCCTCGTCGACCTCGACGCCGGACTCGTTGTTGACCTCGATGCTCATGCGTGTTCTCCCCGCGGTTCCCGGGCCACGGAGTGCTTGACGCGGCTCCTCTGGATCTCGTCCCAGATGCCGTAGGCATTGACGATGTCGCCCACCAGACGGTGCCGGACGACGTCGCTGGCATCGAGCACCGAGAAGTTGACGTCGTCGATGCCCTGCAGGATTTCTTCGACGATCCGCAGCCCCGAGCGGGTACCGAACGGAAGATCCACCTGGGTGACATCGCCCGTGACCACCATCTTCGAGCCGAAGCCCAGCCTGGTCAGGAACATCTTCATCTGTTCCGGGGTCGTGTTCTGGGCCTCATCGAGGATGATGAAGGCGTCGTTGAGGGTGCGGCCGCGCATATAGGCCAGCGGCGCGACCTCGATGGTGCCGGCCGCCATCAGGCGCGGGATGGACTCTGGGTCCATCATGTCGTGCAGGGCGTCGTACAAGGGCCGCAGGTAGGGATCGATCTTGTCGCTCAGGGTCCCGGGCAGGAAGCCGAGCCGCTCCCCCGCCTCCACGGCAGGGCGGGTCAGGATGATGCGGCTGACCTCCTTCTGCTGCAGGGCCTGGACGGCCTTGGCCATGGCCAGGTACGTCTTGCCCGTGCCGGCCGGTCCGATCCCGAAGATCACGGTGTTCGCGTCAATGGCGTCCACGTAGTTCTTCTGGTTCAGCGTCTTCGGGCGGATGGTCTTCCCGCGGGTGGAGAGGATATTGGTGGTCAGCACGTCCACGGGGTTCTGCAGTGACTGACTGCGGAGCAGCGAGACGAGCTGCTGTAGCACAGCGGGAGTGATGACGGTGCCCCTGGCGACGAGGCCGCGCACCTCGTTGAGCAGGCGCATGATCCGTGGCACATCGGCGGAGGGTCCGCTGATCGAGAGTTCGTTCCCGCGGACGTGGAAGTCAACGGCTGGGAACTGGTTTTCGATGAAGCGCAAAGCCTCGTCGTGACTGCCTAAGGACTGGACCATCTGGTCCGAGTCATCGAACAAGACCACCTCTGTCCGGAGCCCTGGTAGGGAGTGGGGGAATTCACCTGCGGTGCGCGCTCCGGCGCTGATCCGGGCCTTGCCGTTCGCTGCTTCAGTCATGGTGTTGGCCCGCGGGCCTCTGGTCCCCTCCAGTTCGGAAATGGTCTGTCCCCGTGATCCGGTCCGACGGCGTCGCTCGCCTTCTGCGCCGGGTTTCAGCGGGTCCTTCCATCTTACGCCAGCGCGGCGCAGCGGACGCCGGGCCGCTCCCCGGCAGCGGGTTCCCCGATTTAGGTATCAACTTTGTATCGGCCGCATATCGTTCCCGTTGCAGTTCCGGCGGCCGGTCCCAAACCGCGGTGTCCCGCCGGGCCGGTGTGCCATGCTGGAAATCGGCTGCCCCCAGGGCGCCCGGCCCGGCAGCTAACCAGCGGTTAAGGGCGGTAAATGGCGGCGGCGATGGAAAGGACAGCGGCAATCAGGCAGCGTGAAGTTGAACGGTCAGCAGCAGTCGGGCGCAGGCGTCCCGGCGTGTTGCTGCTGATGCTGCCCGCGGCACTGGTCCTCTCCGGGTGTGTGGCCACGCCGCAGACCGGCATCACCAACTCCAGCAGCCCGTCCCAGATCATCCCGGGTCCGGTATCCTCCGGCGCCCCGACCACCAGCGCGCCGCTTGAAACCACCCAGACCTCCAACAAGGCCCCGGTCTACTGGATCGGCCGGAGCAATGACAGCGTGTTCCTCTACCGCGAGTTCCGCGACGTCCCGGACCAGGGCAATCCCGTCACGCGTGCCCTCCGGGTGATGATGTCCCAGAAACCGCTCGACCCGGACTTCTTCACCCCCTGGCAGAACCCGAAGAAGCTGGCGACGTCCATTTCCGGCAAGAATGTCATCACCGTGGATGTGTCGGCTGATGCCTTCAACAGCAACGTGGACGCGGCGATGGCCGAACGCGCAATACAGCAGCTCGTCTATACGGCGACGGCGGCCGCCGCCAGCGCGGGCCTCATCGACTCCGGGCAGCAGATCCAGGTTGTGGTGCTCGTCGACGGGCATACCGACTATGTCGCCTTCAACCACGTCCGGCTCGGCTCTCCGACGTCCCGCAGCGCCGGGATGGTGGCTCCCGTGTGGATCGTTGATCCGCAGGAAGGCACCTCCGTGGCTGACGGGGCCGTCAAGATCAACGGCCGGAGCACCGTTCCCGGCGGAAAACTCCGCTGGGAGATCCTGAAAGTTGATGGCGGCAACGCCAAGACCGCCTATCTGAACGGCAACGCCACCGCCTCGGCCGATGCCGCCCAGTCCGGCGCGTTCACCCTCTCCGTGAACCTTGGCCGGGGGAACTACGAGGTCCGGGTGTCCCAGGTTGACGCGGCACGAACTGTCGCGGACCAGTTCGTCGACACCCGCGGCTTCACCGTCAAATAGCCCGCCCGAATTGGCCCGCCCGATAGATCCCGTCAGTTGGACCGGGCCCGTGCGTGGCCCGTTACCAGCGGCCGAGGATGTCGCTGGCCAGCACGGTCGCGGCGGGGCCGGCGGTGGACGAACGCAGCACATGATGCCCCAGCAGGGCGGTGACCGCACCGGCGTCGCAGAGCCGGGTCACTTCCCGCGGGCTGATGCCGCCCTCCGGGCCCACGATCAGCAGCACTTCACGGCTTGTTTGCCGCGGCCCGCCGTCGGACGCCGTGCCGTCCGTTGCCGGGCCCCCCGCCCATGCCTCCAGCACCTGCCGCAGGGGGCGCACCGCGTCCTCGTGCAGGATGACCGCGAGGTCCGCGGCGGCAACGGCCGCCTGCAGGCCGTTGCCGTCGACGGCGGCACGCACCTCGGGAATCCAGGCACGGCGTGCCTGCTTGGCCGCCGCGGTCACGACTGACTGCCACTTGGCGTGCGCCTTCGCTGCCCGTTCAGCCTTCCACCGGACGATCGAACGCTCCGCCTGCCACGGAATGACGGCGTCGATCCCCAGCTCAGTGGCGGTTTCGGCGCCGAGCTCATCGCGGTCGCCCTTGGCGAGGGCCTGGACCAGGACAAGGCGGATGCCGGGCCGGGGTTCGGCGGAGATGTCCGTGCATTCCACGGTCAGTTCCCCGGGCGCGGCGGCGGTCACGGTGCCGGTGAGGCGCTTGCCGGCGCCGTCGGCGATGTCCACCGCCTCCCCGACGGCAAGTCGCCTAACCGTGACGGCGTGGCGGGCCTCGGCGCCCCCGAGGACAAAGGTCGACCCGGGGACCTGCTGGTCCAGGGTTCCTGCGGCGGTGAAGAAGACCGGGTTGCTCACCGCTAAAGGTTACCGAGCCTGTCCCGCAGTTTGGCGAAGACGCCGCCGCTGGCGGCAAGCTTTCCTTCGGTGAACTGTTCGCCGCGCAGCTTGGCGAGCTGCCGGAGCAGGTCTTCCTGGGCGGCGTCGAGCTTGCCGGGGGTCTCCACTTGGAGGTGCACCCTGAGGTCCCCGCGGCCGTAGCCGCGGAGGTGGGTGACGCCGAGTCCGCGCAGGGTGAGGACCTCGCCCGACTGGGTGCCGGCCTTGACATCGATCTCCTGCTGCCCGTCAAAGGTGTCCAGGGTGAGCTCCGTGCCGAGCGCGGCGGCGGTCATCGGGATGTTGAGGCTGGCGTGCAGGTCATCGCCGTCGCGGACGTAGGTGGGGTCGTTGTTGACCCGGATCTCGACGTAGAGGTCGCCGGCGGGGCCGCCGGCGGGTCCTGCCTCGCCCTGTCCGGAAAGCTGGATGCGGGTTCCGGTGGCAACGCCGGCGGGAACCTTGACGGTCAGGGAACGGCGGCTGCGGATCCGGCCCTGGCCGCTGCACTCGTTGCAGGGGTCCTTGATCACGGTGCCGAAGCCCTCGCAGGAGCCGCAGGGGGCCGAGGTCATGACCTGGCCGAGGATGGACCGCACGGCGCGCTGGACCTGCCCGCTGCCGCCACAGATGTCGCAGCGTTCCGGGTGGCTGCCTTCGCGGCAGCAGGAGCCGTTACAGGTGGGGCAGGTGACGGCGGTATCAACCTCGAGTTTCTTGTTGACGCCGAACACAGCGTCGCGGAGGTCGATCCGGACGCTGATCAGGGCGTCCTGGCCGCGCCGGATCCTGGACGCCGGGCCGGCCTGGCCGCCGCCGGCGCCGAAGAAGGTGTCGAAGATGTCCTGGAAGGCGAAGCCCTGGCCGGAGTAGCTGCCGCCGCCGAAGCCGTTGTCGGTGCCGTTCTCGTTGCCGGTGGTGTCATAGATCCGGCGCTTCTGCGGATCGGAGAGCACCTCGTATGCGTGGGTCACGGCTTTGAACCGGTCCGAGGCGTCGTCCCCCGGGTTCACGTCCGGGTGCAGGGTGCGTGCCAGCTTGCGGTAGGCCTTCTTGATCTCTTCCCCCGTCGCTTCGCGGGAGACTCCAAGAACGTCGTAATGGCTGCTCAAAGTTCGTATCTCTTCCTTGTTGTACTGCCTGTCGGGGCAAGAAATCCGGTGCGCGGCGGCCCGGGGCCGCCGGCTGGTCGGTCAGGGGCCGGTCAGGGCCCCAGAATCCTGGAAAGGTAGCGGGCCACGGCGCGGACGGCGGCCATGGTGGTGGGATAGTCCATCCGGGTGGGTCCGAGCACGCCGACCTTGGCCGTGGCATCCGGGCCGTAGCCGGTCGCGACCACGGAGGCCTCGGCGAGCCCGTCGTACGGGTTTTCCCGGCCGATGCTCACCGTGACGCCGCGCGGGTCCTCCGCCATTTCGCTGAGCAGGCGGAGCATGACCACCTGTTCCTCGAGTGCCTCCAGCACGGGGCCGATGCTCAGCGGGAAATCCACGTTGGAGCGGGCAAGGTTGGCTGTGCCGGCCATGACCATGCGCTCTTCGCGGCTGCTCGTGGCCATGGCCTCGAGGGCGCGGGCCAGGGCCTGGGCAGCGCCGCGGCGCGCCGGCGGGCAACTGGCGACGAGAACCGGCAGGGACTGCAGCAGCAGGCTCAACGGCGCCCCGGAAAGGCTGCCCAGGAAGCGGCTCCGCAGCTCGGAGAGGGCCTCGTCGGGAAGGTCCTGCCCGACGTCGATGACCCGCTGCTCCACCTTGCCGGTGTCCGCGATCAGCACCGCCAGCACCTGCCTGGGTGCCAGCAGCACGAATTCGATGTGCCGGACCTTCGCCCGGCTCAACAGCGGATACTGCACCACCGCGACCTGGTTGGTCAGCTGCGAGAGGAGGCGCACGGTGCGGTCGAGAACGTCGTCGAGGTCCTCGGATCCCTCGAGCAGGGCCTGGATGGCGCGGCGCTCCGCTGGGGAAAGCGGCTTCACCGCCGAAATCTGGTCGACGAAGAGCCGGTACCCCTTGTCCGTGGGAATCCGTCCGGCACTCGTGTGCGGGGCCGTGATCAGGCCCTCATCTTCCAGCGCCGCCATGTCGTTGCGGATCGTGGCACTGGACACGCCGAGGTGGTGCCGTTCAACGAGTGCCTTGGAGCCAACGGGTTCACGGGAATGGACGTAGTCCTCCACGATGGCGCGCAACACTTCGAGTTTGCGTGGTTCGCTCACCCTCCACCTCCAATCGACTGTCCCTCATCCGGTGCCCGCCGGTCCACGGCGGGCGGTCCGCAGTGGCGACTCATATTGGGCCGGTTAGCACTCGACATGCCTAAGTGCTAACCAGTCTAATATGAGTCGCCGTGTTGTTAGCATTGGATTCGCTCCAGGCGTTGCTCCCGGGCCCGTGTTTCCGGGCACAGCGGGCGCAGATCCCACGGCAGCGGACCCGCCTTCGGCAATTACAGCCGGGCACAGGCCGCCCGGCCCCGGTCCGGGATAATTTCACCGACCGCCACACATTCCGAGTGCAAAGCAGCGTGTAAGAGATGTTGAACCAGAATTGGGGACCCCAGGACCTGTCCGCCCCCGCCACGAGCCAGCTGCCGGCGGTGCCGGTGGAACGCGGCATGGTGCTGGAGGATGTGCAGTCCGGGTGGGTCGGTGCCGTCACACGGGTGGAAAAGTCCGGCGGCATGCACGTGGTGGCGCTGGAGGACCGGCGGGGCAAGTCACGGTCCTTCCGCCTCGGGTTCGGCTTCCTGCTGGAGGGTCAGCCCATCCGGCTCATGCCCCCGGCGCCGCGGAGTGCGCCCCCCGCGGCCGGAGCCGGCCGCACCGCTTCCGGCTCGGTCCGCGTGCACGGCCAGCGCGCCCAGGTGGCAAAGGCCAGCCGGATCTGGGTGGAAGGCAAGCACGACGCCGAACTCGTCGAGAAAGTCTGGGGTGACGATCTGCGGGTGGAGGGCATCGTCGTCGAGCCGCTGCACGGCATTGACGATCTCCCGGCCGCCGTGGCAGCGTTCCGGCCGGGGCCGGGCCGCCGCCTGGGCGTGCTCGTGGACCACCTCGTCCCGGATTCCAAGGAATCCAGGATCGCCGACGCCGTCATGGCCTCACCCGGCGCCGCGGGCAATGTCCTGATTGTCGGCCACCCCTATGTGGACGTCTGGCAGGCCATCCGTCCCGCGGTCCTGGGCATCGAGAAGTGGCCGGTGATTCGGCGCGGGGTGGACTGGAAGACCGGCATCCTCATGGCGTTCGGCTGGCCGCACACCACCAAGGAAGACATCGGCCTGGGCTGGCAGAAACTCCTGGGCGCCGTCCGCAGCTATGCCGATCTGGAAGCGTCCCTGCTGGGCAGGGTCGAAGAGGTCATCGACTTCCTCACCGCGCCGTAGGGACACACCCCGGAACCCCTCCCGATCTTCATTTCGCCGCCCGAGCACGTATTCTTGGAACGGCGGTCGCACTCCTAGCGCGGCCCCGGCTCTTCCAGGCAGCAACGCATCACCGCAATCCGAAGGATTTAACCGTGGCAGATAACGCACGCGAACACCCGGGCAACCAGGCCGGCCATGGCCAGCCGCCGTACCATGGCGTTCCGGCAAATGCGCTGCCGCTGACGGCAAACGAGGACCGGCAGTGGGCTACTTTGGCGCATTTCGGCGGCATCCTGGGCTGCGTGCCCTCGCTGTTGATCTACCTGATTTTCAAGGACCGCGGCCCCTTCACGGCCCAGGAATCCAAGGAAGCCCTCAACTTCACGCTTCCCCCGACCGTTGCGGCGGTGCTCGCGAATCTCCTGGTCTTCATTCCGGTGGTGGGCAACCTCTTCGCCGTCCTCGCCACGGTGATCTGGATCGCCGTGACCTGCTTCTCGGTGGCCGCGGGCATCCACGTCAACCGCGGCCAGCCGCACCGCTACGAGTTCAACCTGCGCTGGATCAAGTAGGCGCTGAATCAGGTAGGCGCTGAATCGAGTAGCCCGGGCGCAAGTAGGCCGGGCCTCGCCGGGCCTCGCCGGACGGAAGCCTAGTCCGGCAGGATCCTGCGGACCACGGCATCGGCGAGCAGCCTGCCCTTGAGCGTGAGCACCAGGCGCCCCTGGAACGCAACCGCCGGGTCGACGAGGCCGTCGGCGATGAGTCCGGCCACGGCATGCCGGCCGGTGTCTGCCCGCTCGCCGATGTCCAGCCCCGCAATCTCCAGTCCGGAATTAAGGCGGGCTTCGAGCATGACGCGCTCCACGTTGCGGGTTTCGGCGTCGAGCGTTTCGCGACCGGCGGCGGGCGAGACCCCGGAACCCAGCCGGTTCGCGTAGGCGGTCGGGTGCTTGACGTTCCACCAGCGCACGCCGCCCACGTGGGAGTGCGCGCCGGGACCGATCCCCCACCAGTCATCCCCGCGCCAGTAGGCCAGGTTGTGCCGGCACGCCTGTTCCGGCGTGCGGGACCAGTTGCTGACCTCGTACCAGCCAAGCCCGGCAGAGGAGATCAGTTCGTCAGCGAGCTCATACTTGGCCGCGTGGTCGTCGTCGTCGATTCCCGGCACTTCGCCGCGACGGATCTGGGCGGCGAGCTTGGTGCCGTCCTCGACAATCAGCGCGTAAGCGCTGATGTGGTCCGGACCGTAGGATAGCGCGGTCTCGAGCGAGCAGCGCCAGTCTGCCAACGACTCCCCCGGCGTCCCGTAGATCAGGTCGAGGCTCACGGCGAGCCCCGCATCCCTGGCCCACTGCACGGCCTGCGGCACGCGGCTGGGCGTATGGGTGCGGTCCAGGACCTTCAGCACGTGCGGAACGGCCGACTGCATGCCGAAGGAGATACGGGTGAATCCGGCGTCAGCAAGCAACTGCAGGGATTCGGGCGTGACGGAATCCGGGTTCGCCTCCGTGGTGACCTCGGCGCCGGGCTGCAGGCCCCACGCCGCGATGGCGGCCGTCAGGATCCTCGCCAGATCCTCGGCCGGGAGCAGCGTGGGCGTTCCGCCGCCGAAGAAAACGGTCCCGAGGGGGCGCTCCGGCAGGCCGGATTTTTTCAGGGCCGCGGCCGCGAAGTCCACTTCCGCGACGGCGGTGCCGGCGTAGGCGTCCTGCGACGCCCCGCCGCCGAGCTCCGTGGCCGTGTAGGTGTTGAAGTCGCAGTAGCCGCAGCGGACGGCGCAGAACGGGATGTGCACGTACAGCCCGAACGCACGCTCCGCGGCGCCCTCGAGCGCCTGGCCGGGCAGGAGCCCGTCCGACGGCGCCGGGTCACCCAGGGGAAGAACGCTAGGCACGGGCCGTGCCCGCCTGCAGGGGGACAGTCATCACAAGCACCGCTACTTCTTGGCCTTGTCCTTGGACTCATCCGTGGTGAGAGCGGCGATGAAGGCTTCCTGCGGCACCTCGACGCGGCCCACCATCTTCATGCGCTTCTTGCCTTCCTTCTGCTTTTCCAGCAGTTTGCGCTTCCGGGTGATATCACCGCCGTAGCACTTGGCGAGCACGTCCTTGCGGATGGCGCGGATGCTTTCGCGGGCAATGATCCGCGAGCCGATAGCTGCCTGGATGGGCACCTCGAACTGCTGCCGCGGAATGAGTTCCCGCAGCTTGCCCGTCATCATCACGCCGTAGGCGTAGGCCTTGTCACGGTGCGTGATGGCGGAGAAGGCATCAACCTGCTCGCCCTGGAGCATGATGTCCACCTTGACCAGATCGGCCACCTGCTCGCCGTCGGCCTTCCAGTCCAGCGACCCGTAGCCGCGGGTCTTGGACTTGAGGATGTCGAAGAAATCGAAGACGATCTCCGCCAGCGGCAGGCGGTACCTGATCTCCACCCGGTCCTCGGAGAGGTAGTCCATGCCGCCCATGACGCCGCGCCGGCTCTGGCACAGCTCCATGATGGCGCCGACAAACTCATTCGGCGCAAGGATTGTGGCGGAAACCATCGGCTCGCGGACTTCAGCGATCTTGCCGGTGGGGTATTCGCTGGGGTTCGTGACATGGACGATCTTCTTGTCCTCCAGCGTCACCTCGTATTCCACGTTGGGGGCGGTGGAAATCAAGTCCAGGTTGTATTCGCGTTCGAGCCGCTCGCGGGTGATTTCCAGGTGCAGCAGGCCCAGGAATCCCACCCGGAAGCCGAATCCCAGCGCTGCGGACGTTTCCGGCTCGTAGACAAGCGCGGCATCGTTGAGCATCAGCTTCTCCAGCGCATCGCGGAGCACAGGATAGTCCGTGCCATCCAACGGATACAGGCCGGAGAAGACCATCGGCTTCGCATCCGCATAGCCGGGGAGGGAATCGGTGGCAGGCTTGGCAAGATTGGTGACGGTGTCGCCCACCTTGGACAGGCGGACGTCCTTCACACCGGTGATGAGGTAGCCCACTTCGCCGACGCCGAGGCCCTTGGAGGGGGTGGGCTCCGGGGAGCTCACGCCGATCTCGAGGAGTTCGTGGGTGGCACGGGTGGACATCATCTGGATGCGTTCGCGGGGGTGCAGCATGCCGTCAACCACACGGACGTAGGTGACCACGCCGCGGTAGGTGTCGTAGACGGAGTCGAAGATCATGGCCCGCGCGGGGGCGTCGGGATCGCCCACCGGGGCGGGAAGGTCGCGGACAATCTTGTCCAGCAGCACCTCGACGCCGGCGCCGGTCTTACCGGAAACGCGCAGCACGTCTTCGGGGTCGCCGCCGATCAGGCTGGCCAGCTCGGCAGCGTACTTTTCAGGCTGGGCGGCCGGGAGGTCGATCTTGTTCAGGACCGGAATGATGGTGAGGTTGTTTTCCATCGCCAGGTAAAGGTTGGCGAGCGTCTGGGCCTCGATGCCCTGCGCGGCGTCAACCAGCAGCACGGCGCCTTCGCAGGCTGCCAGGGAGCGGGAGACCTCGTAGGTGAAATCGACGTGGCCGGGGGTGTCGATCATGTTAAGGGCGTAACTGACGCCGTCGAGCTCCCAGGGCATGCGGACGGCCTGGGACTTGATGGTGATGCCGCGTTCGCGCTCAATGTCCATGCGGTCCAGGTACTGGGCCTTCATGTCACGGGACTGGACGACGCCGGTGAATTGGAGCATCCGGTCCGCCAGCGTGGATTTGCCGTGGTCAATGTGCGCAATGATGCAGAAGTTCCGGATGATGGCCGGATCTGTTGCGGCGGGCACCGGGGCGGTGCGGGCCATGGGAGACACGCAGGGTCCTTACTGTTGGCATTACGGTTGGCATTACTGTCGGCATTTGCCCGGATTGGCGGATGGCGATTCGCCATCCTGCGACATGCCGCATATCTGAACTTATAGTCTCCCACGTCCGGGCCAATGGGAATGCATTTCTTGTGTGAGCGGTCGTTACTTCCGGCCTTCCCGCCGGTGCGACGGCGGGATTCGACTTGGCGCCGTCGCAGGCGCCGTTGTGCGCGCGCCGTAGCAGGAATCCGTTACAGGCGCCGTTGAAGGAAGCCGGGCGGGTGCTGCCGGTATGGTGTCCCCATGGCCCTGAACTTACGCTCGATCGGCAACGCAGTCTGCGGCGCGCTGCGCCTCCTGGACAGGCTCGGCAGCTCCGCGCCGCGTACTTCCGGCAGGCCGGCGGGGAAGGCGCGGCCCGGAACAGCGGCAACGCGGCCCCGTGCTCGGTCCGGAACCGCCGGCGGCGCCCACGGCGCCGGACTGACCGGAAGGTATCCCGGTGACTTCCAAGGAACCGCGGCCGTCCGTTATGCCCCTTCCCCTAATGGCCTCCCCGAGCCGGGAGAGATCGTCTGGACCTGGGTGCCCTATGAAGAGGACTTTTCCCAGGGCAAGGACCGGCCGGTGCTGCTGGTGGGCACCAGTGGCCGCTACCTGCTGGGCCTGATGCTGACCAGTAAGGACCACGACGGCGATCCCCGCCGGGCCGATGACTATGTGGACATCGGCACGGGCCCCTGGGACCGCCAGTGGCGCCCCAGCGAAGCGAAGCTGGACCGCGTCCTGCAGATCAACCCGAAGGACATCCGGCGCGAAGGAGCCGTCCTTGACGCCGGCCGCTTCGGCCTCATCTCCTCGGCACTGCGTGCGCGGCACGGCTGGACCTGACAGGCCGGGAGCCGGGCGCGGGATCGTCACCGGGTCCGCGTCTCTGCTATTATTGACAGCTGTGTGTCCGTGCAGGTCGACGGCCACAGATGGTTGGTCGCCATAGGTATCCCCACGCCGCTCAGTCAATGGCCAATCTGAAAGCCCTCTAGACCATTTTCCGCATTGAAAAAGAGAGTTCACACGTGGCTAATATCAAGTCCCAGAAGAAGCGCATCCTGACCAACGAGAAGGCTCGCCTGCGCAACAACGCAGTCAAGTCCGAGCTGAAGACGGCCATCCGCGCCGTCAACACCGCAGTTGGGTCCACCGACAAGGATGCCGCGGCTGCTGCACTGGTTTCTGCCAGCCGTAAGCTGGACAAGGCTGTCAGCAAGGGTGTTGTTCACAAGAACAACGCTGCAAACCGCAAGTCCGCGATCTCCAAAAAGGTCAACGCACTCTAAGGTTTCCAGTTCAATTGAACTGATGATTGTGGCCGGCACCCCTTGGGTGCCGGCCACTTCCGGTTAAACCCGACAGCCAGCCAGGGCGAGTAGCTGTTCAGCTATGTTGGCGCACCGGTGTTGGCGCACCGGTCCGCCGGGCCGGTGCGCCGGGCACGTCGCCCGGATCGTTTGCCGGACAGGTACCTGGGTATGGCCGGCAAGCTAAAGCGGGCGGGTCCGCAGGGCCCCGGCACGTTTCCCGGACGTCAGGAAGTTCGGACCGAGGTCGCAATCACGGTCACGGCGTGTTCCACGGCATAGACGGGATCCCTGGAGAGGCCTTTCACCTGCGCGTCAGCCTCCGCGGTGACCTGGATTGAGCGGACGAGTCCGTCCGGCGTCCAGCGCCTGACTTCCCGCTGCGCCTGCTCCACGAGCCACGGCTGCATGCCCAGCTGCTTCGCAATCTGCGACGACGACCCCTGCGCGCCGGCGACCTTGGCCAGGGCCCGCAGCTTCGATGCCAGCGCCGCTACGATCGGAACCGGGTCCGCGCCGGTGGCCAGGGCGTGACGGAGCGTGGACAGCGCCAGCGGCGCGTTGCCGGCCATTGCGGCGTCGGCGACCTTGAAGGCGGTGGCTTCCACGCGGCCGCCGTAATACCTGTCCACCATGGCGGCGTCCACAGCGGCGGTGGCGTCGGCGATCAGCTGGCTGCAGGCGGCCGCGAGTTCGGCCAGGCGGGCGCCCACGGCGTTGACGAGGGCGTGCACGGCATCGGGATCGATGCGGCGGGACGCTGCCTTGAACTCGGCCGTGACGAACGCGACCTTGTCCGCGTCTTTCTTGAGTGGCTGGCAGTCGACCACCGGCCAGCCACCGGCCTTGATGGCGTCCAGCAGTTTCTTGCCGCGCACTCCCCCGCCATGGCGCAGGACCAGGACGGCGTCCTGTTCGGGCCGGGCCACATACTTGAGGGCGTCGGCGAGAAAGTCATCATTCATGGCCTCCAGTCCCTCGACCTCGATGAGCTTCTGCTCGCCGAAAAGGGAAGGGCTCACGTTCATGGCCAGCGAACCCGACGTGTAGCCGCCGGCGTTGAGCCCGGTGACTTCGACATCGGGCGCGGCCTCGCGAACCTGCGCACGGATCCGGTCCATGGCACGGCTGCCCAGATAGTCCTCCGGCCCGCCCACCAGGACCACCGCGGCCGGTGTGACGTCACGCCAGGTGGCGGTCGTCGACGCCGAAGTCCTGGGGCGTTGGGTCTGGGCAGCTGCCACTCTTGATTCCTCCCGGAAGTTGGTTTGCAGACTCTAAGCGTGCCACGCCCGGACCGGTCCACCAAGCCACGGCGGCCGGCCCGCTGGCCGGCCCACCGGGCGGCGAGCCAGGCACCGCGCCGGGTCTGCCGGTCCAGGAAGGCGACGGCCCGGCTGTGTGCCGCCAGAGCGAGCCGCATCGCCGCGGCGGGGTGGAGGACCAGCCAGACTATTGCAAGGGCGACGCCGGAGAAGAGCCCCATGGTGGACAAGCCAAAGACGCCTTCCGGCCAGGGTAGGGCAGCTCCGGGGAGGGATGCGAAGAACCGTGCGATCCCGGCCACCCCGGCGGCAAAGACGGCAGCGACCCCCATGAGGGCGTCAGCTGCGGCCGGAACCACGGACACCAGGGGCACGGCGGCGGTGCCGAGGAGCGTGACGGGGGCTACGAGCCCTGCGGCAGCGACGTTGGCGGGCAGGGCGTAGGCGGCAAATTGGGGCTGGAGCAGTACGATCACGGGGCCGCAGAAGGTCTGCGCGGACAGGGGAACTGCGAGGCCGGCGGCCGCCCAGCGCGGCACCGCGGGTGGCAGCCAGTCCATAATGCGCCGTCCGGTCACCACGATGCCCAAAGTGGCGAGCACTGAAAGGAGGAATCCGAAGCTGGTGGCCAGTACCGGCTCCGCCAGCAGCAGGCCGATCACGGCAACGCACAGGAAGCTGAGGCCGCGCCCGGCACGGCCGAAGGCCACGGAGGCTAGGCCGACGGCGCCCATGAGCGCTGCCCGCAGCACACTGGGGTCCGGGCCGACCATGAGGACGAACATGCCGAGCCCCGTGAGGCAGACACCCGCAGCCGCCGCCCGCGGAAGGCGAAGGGTGCGGGCCGCCAGCAGCAGAGTTCCGAGGATCAGGCTGCAGTTTGCCCCGCTGACGGCTGTCAGGTGGGTCATCCCGACTGTCTTCATGGCGCTGTCCAGCTGCGCATCGAGTGCACTGGTGTCGCCGGTGACCATGCCCGGCAGGAGGCCTTGCACGTCGCCGCCGAGTTCCGCTGCGGCGGCAGTGAAGCTCCGGCGAAGTTCACCAGGCCCCTCGTGCCAGGCATCGGGGGCCCGGAGCAGGACAGGAACGGACGAGGCCGAGAGGATCCCGGCGTCGGCCTGCCCCGGCTCCGGAGGCCTGAGCTTTCCCGTGACCCGGAGGTGCTGCCCCGGGACAGCCTGCTCCCAGTCTGAGCCACCCATGATCAGCAGCCCGGCTTCGGCATTGACCCGGCGGGAATCCGAGTACATCACGTGCAGCGTCGCGGGAACTGCGAAACGATCCGCCAGCCCGGAACTCCCAGGAATCCTGAGCCGCCGCGGGGCGCCCGCAATCTCCAGCTCCGCGACGACGGCCGCGCGTGCGGCAACGGCCTCGGCGACGGCACCGTCGTGCCGCTGGAATGCCGCGACGACCGTGTGGGCCCCCGCGGCTGCGGACAGGAGCATCGCCACGGCCAGCGTCGTCAGGAGACTCCGTGGGGCCGGCCGGCCAGGGTTGAAGCCGCGCCGGGCCTTTCCCCGCGCGACCACCTGCAGGAGAACTCCGGAGACTGCTGCCAGGCTCGAGCACAGGGCCGCCAGCCCGGCCGGGCCGAGCCAGTTTCCGGCGACGGCCGTCGCCCAGACAAGCAGCACCGGGGGAACCAGGCGCAGGTCCGTTCTGCGCCGCGCTTCCCCCACGCGTGCCGGGGCAGCACGTTCCGGGGCGAGACGGGCCCGGGCGTGGTCCCGGAGCCGCCGGGTGAACGCCGGCAAACCGCCCGGGGCGACCGTCCGGACCTGCTGGGTCCGGCGGCGCGATTCCGGCGCGGGACCGGCAAGCCGCCCCGGAGCGGCGGAACGTTCGGGGTGTCCGGGCTGCGGGGAACTGACGGCTGCGTCAACGTAGCGCTGCCAGCGGCTGGGCCGGGGCATATCTCCCATGTCAGACGCCGACCAGGGGAAGCAGGGCCTCGAGCATTTTCGGACCGATGCCGTCAACGGCATCGAGTTCTTGCACGGTCTTGAACCGGCCATGCTGTTGACGCCAGTCCACGATGCGCTGTGCCAGGACCGGCCCGACGCGAGGGAGTGTCCCCAGCTCCTCGACGCCGGCAGTGTTGAGGTTGACCTTGCCCCCGGAGCTGCCCGGATCCGTGCCACCGGCGCCAGAGCCCGCATCATCCACGCCCGGACCCGAAGGCAGACCGGGCCGATCCGGCTCGCCGCGTACCGGCACCAGGACCTTCTGGCCGTCCTCCAGCACGGCTGCAAGATTGAGCCTGTCCGCATCCGCAGTGTCCGTCACCCCTCCGGCCGCCGCGATCGCTTCGTGAAGCCGGCTCCCCGCGGGCAGCTGAACCACCCCCGGCCGGGCCACGGCACCGGCAACATGGACCACGATGCTTCCCGGCCCCACTGCGGGATCTCCCCCTGGCGGCTGCGTGGTCGCTGCGGATCCCTGGCCGGGTGCCTCTTCTGCCGCTGGAGCGGGCTCGCTTAGCGGCACCATCTGGGGGGCCCCCGTGGCGCCCTGCCACCAGAAGTAGCCGCCGAGCACGGCTGCGAGGACGCCGAACAGCACCGCCGCCCGCACGCCGGTCCTCGCCCGAAACCGGGCGGAGAGCCGCAGGTTTCCTTCCCGCCGGTGCCCGGCGAGTCCGCCCGAGTGGTCTCCGGCGTCGTCGATGGGATCGCCCACCCCCGCCGCCGCCCGGGCCGGCTGGGCAGGCGCCGGCACCGGCACCGGCACCGGCAACTCCAGCAGCCCCGCGGAGCGGCCCTCCGCCCGGCCGGCGGTACCGGTACCGGTACCGGTACCGCCAAGCGTCGCCAGGCGGTCACGGGCAGCCCTGACTCCCGTGGCGGATTGAGCTCCCGGGTTCCGGCGTGACATAGAAACCACCCTAGGAAGCCCCTAATCCCGCGGACATCCCTGGCCGGGCTTATGTGGAAACACCTGCGTGGAGGCAGTATTGCGGGGGCATTAGGCAAGTATTCCCTACTCTGGTCTCCGCGCGGGTCCGGTGGTAGCGTCTGCATTCTCAATCAATGAAAACCTTGCCGGCTGGGGGCAACCCTGATCGTCTGGAAGTCTCCTCCAGGCGGCGAGAGCTGGTGTGCCATGAAAAAGATACTTCTTCCAGCCGCATTGATTGCGCTCGTCGGTACCACCCTGCTGGCCCCGCCCGCGGAGGCCGATACGACGCAAGCCACCTCAACCCAGATCGTTAGCTTTGCGGTTGACAGCCTTTACTGCCCACAGCACGGCCTCTATGGCTTAGCGCATGTGACTGTTGACGGAACCGCGGGGATGACAGCCGACCAGAACTTCATTTGGACCACGCAAACGGCCGCCACGTCCATCAACTCGGTTCCGTCGGAAGGCGCCCTGGCCAACGTCACTGTTGTCTATCACTGCAACGTCCAGGTGCTGTGGTGGCTAGAGCCGGGCAGCGCCCAGAAGGTGACCGCCGCCCGCTGGGTTAACGGCTCGGGTGAGCAGCCAAGCTACACCTTCAGCCCAGATCAGCCGGTCCCCTGAGAGGCAGCTTCCGAGCCCGGGATCACTGCTGGTAGGTGATATAGGCCTCGTACTGTACGCGCCAATGATCGGCGGCCTCAGGATCCGGCACGGTGGTGGTGAGGAACTGGACGCTGGTCACTTGGCCTTTCAGGTACTTAAGCCATTTGGTCACCTCTTCCGCAACGTCCCGATCGAACTGGGCTACGTGGTGCACCTGCATTGCCATGGCGGCCTCCTTGCTCGGTGGAGTGACTTTACCGCCGGCGCCCCGTGACAGCCAGCCCTCCGTCCGCCCCAGGCTGACCCGCGAGCTAGCTGCCGGCTTCGGCGGGTGCCCCGCCAGCTGCCGGCTCCCCGCCGTCAACCGGGCGGCCGTCGAGCGGGGCGCAGCTCTCCCCCCACGATCACCGCCAGCACGCCAAGTCCTGCGTGGGCGGCGAGCACGGCAGGGAGGGCGCTGATCTGCGCCGTCGGGCATTCGGGCAACAACACCGCAAGGCGTGCGGCGAGCTGTTCGGCCTCTGCCTGGTTGCCGAAATGATGGACGGCGAGCCGGGCCTGCCCGGCCGGACGGGCGGAGGCATCGGCGGCGACGATTTCTTCCAGCCGGGCAATGGCCTTCGCCGCGGACCGGACCTTTTCCAGCGGAACAATCCTGCCGTCTTCGAGGGCCAGAATGGGTTTGATGGAGAACATGGTGCCCCAGAGCGAGGCTGCCGCGCCGACCCGGCCGCCGCGGCGCAACTGTTCCAGGCTCGGGACGTAGAAATAGACCTTGGTGCGGGCCACCCGCTCCTCGGCGAATGCCTTCACCTGGGCAGCGTTCCTGCCCTCGGCCGCCGCGGCGACGGCGCTTTGCACGCCCATCCCCTGGGCCATCCCCACGGTCCGCGAGTCCAGGACCTCCACAGGAATGCCGACGCGGGCGGCCGCGAGACGGGCCGAGTCGGCGGTGCCGGACAGCTCGCCGGAGATATGGATCGACACCACGGATTCGAAGCCGTGTTCGCGGGCCGCCAAGTAGGCGTGTTCGAACTGTCCGGGTGAGGGACGCGAGGTCTTCACGGGCATACCGCTGGCGAGGGCGACGGCGATCGTGTCGGCGATGTCGTCCTCACCTTCGCCGTAGATTTCGGCTCCCGCCATGACGGGCATGGGAACGATCGTGAGCCGGCCGTCGGGGGCAAACTCCCGCACCCAGTCGGCGGGCAGCGCGGCGGCCGAGTCCGTGACCACGGCGGTCCGCACGACGGCGGGGGGAACTGCTTCGGGGACGGCTTCGGGACGGGTGCCCTGGCGGAGCCGCTGAAGGCACTCCCTCAGCCACGGCCAGCCTGGCGGCTCGCGGTCGGGCACGCAGCACCTCCTGCTGACTGGGGACGCGGACTGGGGACGCTGTTGCAGTCGGCCGCCGGCGTACGCCGGCGGCCGGTATTTGATTAGCCCGGCCGGCTAGGCCGGGACGATGTTGACCAGTTTAGGCGCCCGGACGATCACGGTGCGGATGCCCCGGCCGTCCAGGGCGCGCTGGACGTTTTCCGAGGCCAGCGCCAGCTCGCGCAGTTCGTCCTCGCTGATGTCCGGCGAGACCTCCAGACGGTCGCGCACCTTGCCCTGGACCTGGACCACCGCGGTGACCGTGTCATGCACGAGCAGGGCCTCGTCGTGGGTGGGCCAGCCGGCATTGGCTACGGACGCGGGGTGTCCCAGCACGTTCCACAGGTCCTCGGCCGTGTAGGGCGCAAACAGGCTCAGGATCACCGCGACGGCCTCCACGGCCTCCCGGACGGCCGGGTCTGTCCCGCCTGCACCGGTGTCGATGGTCTTGCGGGTCGCGTTGACCAGCTCCATCAGCTTGGCCACGACCACGTTGAACTTGTTGTGGTCCAGCAGGGCCGCGGCATCCGCGATGGTCCGGTGGGTGGCCGTGCGCAGGGCGCGGTCACCGGTGGTGAAGTCGACGCCGGGCTCGCTCGCGACGTCCTGCCCCAGCCGCCAGGCGCGGGCCAGGAACTTCGCGGATCCCGACGGCGAAACGTCCGCCCAGTCGACGTCGTCCTCCGGCGGGGAGGCGAAGATCATCGTCAGCCGCACGGCGTCGACGCCGAACTTGTCCAGCTGCTCGCCCAGGTCGACACCGTTGCCCAGGGACTTGCTCATGGCCTTGCCGCCGTTGAGGACCTGGCCCTGGTTCAGCAGCGCACTGAAGGGCTCGTCGGCGTCGATCATGCCGAGGTCGTGGATGACCTTGGTGAAGAACCGCGCGTACAGCAGGTGCAGGATGGCGTGCTCCACGCCGCCCACGTACTGCCCCACGGGCATCCAGTCGTTGATCTTCGCCGGATCGAACGGGCCCTCGGTGAACTGCGGGGAGACGAAGCGCAGGAAGTACCAGGACGAATCCACGAACGTGTCCATGGTGTCCGTGTCCCGCTTGGCCGGGCCGTGGCAGCTGGGGCATTCGACGTTGACCCAGCTTTCGACGGCGGCCAGCGGGGACGTGCCCTTCGGGGACAGGTCCTCGCCGCGCAGCTCGGCCGGCAGCGTGACGGGCAGCTGATCGTCGGGGACCGGAACTTCGCCGCAGGCCGGGCAGTGGATGATCGGGATCGGGGTGCCCCAGAAGCGCTGGCGGCTCAGCAGCCAGTCGCGCAGGCGGAAGTTCACGAACTTCTCGCCCGTGCCCTGCTGCTGCAGGATTTCGATCGCGGCCGGAATGGCCTCTGCCTTGGGCAGACCGTCCAGGGCGCCGGAATTGATCAGTGTTCCCTCGCCGGTGGTCGCCGTGCCGGTGACAGCAGGGTCTTCCGCGCCGGTGTCGAGTACGGCCCGGACCGGCAGGTCGAAGGTCTTGGCGAAGTCGAGGTCGCGTTGGTCGTGCGCTGGAACGGCCATGATGGCGCCGGTGCCGTAGTCGGCGAGCACGTAGTCGGCGGCCCAGACGGGCAGCTTCTCGCCGTTCAGCGGGTTGATGGCGTAGCGGCCGGTGAAGACGCCGGTCTTCTCGCGTTCGGTCGACTGGCGTTCGATTTCGGACAGCGCCGTGACCTGCTCGCGGTAGGCGTCGAGGGCGGCGGCGTGACCGACCGTGACCAGTTCGACGGCCAGCGGCGCATCGGCCGCGACGACGAAGAACGTGGCGCCGTAGAGGGTGTCCGGCCGGGTGGTGAACACCGTGACGTCCTTGGCCGGCTTGCCGTCTTCGGCTTCGATGGCGAAGTTGACGTGGGCGCCCTCGGAACGGCCGATCCAGTTCTTCTGCATGGCCAGGACGCGCTCGGGCCAGTGGCCGCGCAGCTCGTCCATGTCATCGAGCAGCCGGTCGGCGTACTCCGTGATCTTGAAGTACCACTGGTTCAGGGACTTTTTGGTGACCGGGGTGCCGCAACGCTCGCAGGCTCCGTTGACCACCTGTTCGTTGGCCAGCACGGTCTGGTCCTTGGGGCACCAGTTGACGGGCGAATCCTTGCGGTACGCCAGACCACGCTCGTAGAAGCGCGTGAAGAGCCACTGGGTCCAGCGGTAGTACTCCGGGTCGGAGGTGTGGATGCGGCGGGACCAGTCGGCGGAGATGGCATAGCGCTTGAACGACGCCGCCTGGGTCTCGATGTTGGCGTAGGTCCATTCACTGGGGTGGGCGTTGCGCTTGATGGCGGCGTTCTCGGCCGGCAGCCCGAACGAGTCCCAGCCGATCGGGTGCAGCACGTCATAGCCCTGCTGGCGCAGATAGCGGGCGACGACGTCGCCCATGGCAAACGCTTCAGCGTGGCCCATGTGCAGGTCTCCGGAAGGGTACGGGAACATGTCCAGCACGTAGCGGCGTTCCTTCGAACCGTCGTCAAGCGGCGTGAAGACCTTCAGGTCCTCCCAGATCTGGGGCCATTTGGCTTCCATGGCCGCGAAGCTGTAGGCGCCCTCTTCGGGGCCCTCCGTCGCGGCTGCTGCTGTTCCGGTCTCTGTCTCCGGCTGAACGCTCACTGCTGGCCTCTTCTGTTCTGTCAGGCCTGTTCTGCCAGGCCTGTTCTGTCAGGTCTATTCTGTCAACCCTGTTGGCGATCAAGTCTGTACCGTCAAGGCTACTTGTTCGGCCCTGACTCCTGATCCTCCCTGCCGGTTCCCCGCTGCCATCCCGGCATGGACCCGGACACACAAAAGCCCCTCGACATGGAGGGGCTGCCGCTCGGCAATCCGAGTTCTGTTCGGGATGCCGGGCGGCTAGCTAAGCAGGAGGATCGCAGGCATAGGACCACTTTAGCGTCTCGGGTTGGTTCGCGCTGAACCCGGGGCCCGAAAACGCGGCGGGTGGCAGGAAGGTGCCGATCTTGGCAGTTGGAGCGCCGAGCCCTTTCGATGCATGTTCCGGATGGCATGCGCGGAATGTCCTTTATGCCTCAAATGAATCGTTCACATCCGGCCACGGGGAACTGTACATTGCTCCGGGTTCCAAATTGTTACAAAAGCCCCGCCCGCGAAAATGTTGTACTTACGGTGAATTCCTGATCCGCCGAAGCAGGTAATACAAATTCGGAATTAAGTGATTCCACCGTCAAAAGCAAGTACCTAATTGCCAGCATGCGAGTGATGGCGCACGGGTCTGCGAGTAGTGCCTGCGGGCTCCCCTACCAAGCCAATACTGGAGCGGCAAGCTAGGAGATAACTGGGAACGAACTGGCTGGAAGCTGCGAAATTCACAAACTTGCCAAACGGTTCAAATGGGAACAGTATTCACTAAAGATCTGCCGCAAAATATCTCATGGGGGATCCGCAAATGGTCTCGGGTTGAGGAGCCTGTCATGTATCACTTGCGTAATTCTTCCGTGCATCAATTAGAATCCCTGGCCGGGCGCTGCTGCGCCGCCGGCGCCCCGGAAATGGGCTAGCCATGTTCGGTTGGGTCACCCGTTTCAGTTTGCAGTTCCGCATTCTGGTTCTCGCCCTGGCCGCCGGACTCATTGCCTTCGGTGTTGTGAACGTCCCCCACATCGCCATGGACAGCATGCCCGAGTTCGCGCCAGCGCACGTCGAGATCCAGACCGAGGCCCTGGGCCTTTCCGCCGTCGAGGTTGAACAGCTCATTACTTCCCCGATGGAAGCCGACGTCCTCAATGGAGTGGCCTGGCTTGACGAGATCCGCTCCAAGTCTGTCCCCGGACTGTCGTCAATCGAACTTGTCTTCGAGCCGGGCACGGATCTTTTGCGCGCCCGCCAGCTTGTGGCCGAAAGAATGACCCAGGCCCACGCGCTCCCGAATGTCTCCGCCCCGCCCCTGATCATGCAGCCGTTGTCGTCCACGAGCCGCGTGCTGATGGTCCGGATGAACTCCAAGCAGCTCTCCGGCATCGAAATGTCGGTTCTGGCCCGGTGGAAGATCAAGCCGCGGCTCATCGGCATCCCGGGTGTGGCGAACGTGTCCATCTGGGGTCAGCGCGAGCAGCAGCTCCAGGTCGAGGTCACCCCGACGCAGCTGCGCGACAAGGGCGTAACCCTGGAACAGGTCATCAAGACCACGGGCAATGCCGTCTGGGTGTCGCCGCTGAGCTTCCTCGAGGCTTCGACACCGGGCACCGGCGGGTTCGTGGAGTCACCGAGCCAGCGTCTGGGCATCCAGCACGTCCTGCCCATCCGCACGCCGGCGGACCTTGCAAAGGTCAGCGTCGAGGACTCGAATCCCCGTATGCTCCTGGGCGATATCGCCCACGTCAAGGAGGACCACCAGCCGCTGATCGGCGACGCCGTCGTCGGCCAGGACCCCGGCCTCCTGCTGGTCGTGGAGAAGTTCCCCGGAACCAGTGCCCTCCAGGTCACGAAGGACATCGAAGCGGCCCTGAGCGACTTGGAGCCGGGACTCGCCGGCGTCGGCGGAATCGAGGGGGCGATCGGCGCCAAGGTTGCACTGCAGGTCGATGTTCCGCAGGTCGATGTTGAGGTGGATCTTGCTGCCGCGAACCGCTACGGCCTGAAGCCTGGTGATGTCCGTCGCGCCGCGGCTACCCTGGTTTCCGGTGAAGAGGTCGGCGACGTCTACCGGGCAGGGAAGGCCTACGACGTCCAGGTCTGGAGCCCCCCGGAGGTCCGGACCAGCGTCACCAGCATCGAGAACCTCCCGCTGGACACTCCGAGCGGGGAACGGATCCGGCTGGCCGATGTCGCGAAGATCTCGGTCAAACCGACGCCGAACGTGATCGAGCGTTCCGAAGGGTCCAGACGCGTCGACGTCAGTGCCAACGTCAAGGAAGGTGACCTGGCCAAGGTCGTGGAAAAGCTGGAGGCCGACCTCCAGTCGGTGGAATTCCCCACCGGCTACAGTGCGGACATCCTGGGCGAATACGCGGAACGGCAGGCCGCCTCCCAGCGCCTGCTGGTCTTCAGCGCCGGTGCGGTCATCGTGGTCTTCCTCCTGCTCCAGGCAGCGTTCCGGAGCTGGCGGCTGGCTATCCTCGCCATCCTGACGCTGCCGGTCGCGCTCGTGGGCGGCGTGATAGCCGCGCACCTCAGCGGCGGGATCCTGTCCCTGGGGTCGCTGGTCGGCTTCCTGACCGTGATGGGCATCGCCGCCCGCAACGGCATCCTGCTCATCAACCACTGCCAGCACCTCGAGAACTTCGAGGGCATGACGTTCGGCCCTGCGCTGGTGCTGCGCGGTGCCGCCGAGCGGTTGTCACCGATCCTGATGACCACTCTTGCCACGGCCCTGGCCCTGGTGCCGCTGGTGGTGATGGGCAACAGGCCAGGCCATGAGATCGAACATCCCATGGCGGTGGTGATCCTGGGTGGTCTTGTCACCTCGACACTGGTCAACCTGTTCATCGTCCCGTCGCTCTACCTGCGGTTCGCCAAAAAGGGCCCGTCCCGTGAACGCAGGCCCGGCAGCCGCAACCCGCGGGTGCCGTATAGGCCTGCCGTTTAGAAGCAGCAAACCAACCCACAACGAGAGGCCAGTCAGATGACTCAACGAGGAAATAAGTTCACCGCGTACGGCTCCGCGCTTCTGCTGGTTCTCGGAACGCTAACGGCGGCGTCGGCAGCCACGGCGGCTGCCGCGCCGGCGGCGGTGCCGAGTTCCCAGGAACTCTGCGGACCAGGCTCGGCGATCAAGTTTGACCGCTCGGCCTTCCCGGCAACGCCGGTGGTCGACAACAAGTGGTTCCCGCTGACGCCCGGAATGCAGTACACGACGACGGGCAAAGTGGTCTCGCCGGAGGGCACGAGTACGCATACCGTCGTCCACACCGTCACCGGGCTGACCAAGAAGATCGACGGCGTGAGGACCCTGGTGATGTGGGACCGGGACTTCTCCGACGGCGTGCTCGCGGAATCCGAGTTGGCCTTCTTCGCCCAGACGCGGAATGACTCGGTGTGGCTGTTCGGCGAGTATCCGGAGGAGTATGAGAACGGCAAGCTTGTGGGGGCGCCCAGCACGTTCATCAGCGGCATCGACAAGGCCCAGGCCGGAATCGCGATGCAGGCAAAGCCGCACCGCAAGACGCCCGCGTACGTCCAGGCGTACGCGCCAAACGTCGACTTCCTTGACTGCGGGGATGTCTTCCAGAAGGACCAGCACGTCTGCGTGCCCACGGGCTGCTACAACGACGTCCTGGTGATCGATGAGTTCAACCCGTTGGATCCGCCCAGCGCGGGTCACCAGCGCAAGTTCTATGCAGCCGGAACGGGACTTGTGAAGGTCACCGCGGCGGGAGGGACGGACCAGGAGTTCCTGGACCTGGTCAAGATCAAGAAACTCTCACGCTCGGAACTGCAAAGCGTCAACGCGCAGGCGCTGAGGATCGACCGCCGGGGGTACACCGTCAGCAAGGACGTCTACGCCAAGACGCCCCGCGCCGTGGTGGCCACCCCGTCCGGTCCCCTGTCCTGACGCTGCAACCGCAACAAAGAAGAGCTCCGGACAGGGTTGCCTGGCCGGAGCTCTTCTCGTGCGACGGGTTGCGCGACTCTTACTTGACGTCCTCGTCGACCCAGTCCATCGACTTGGTGACCGCCTTCTTCCAGAGGCGCATCTGACGCTCCCGCTCGGCCTGTTCCATCTTCGGTTCCCAGCGCTTGTCCTCGGACCAGTTGGCCGAGCACTCGCCGAGGTCCTTCCAGAAGCCGACGGCGAGGCCGGCCGCGTAGGCGGCACCCAAAGCGGTGGTCTCGACAACCTTGGGCCGGATCACCGCGACGCCGAGGATGTCCGCCTGGAACTGCATCAGGGCGTCGTTGGCGACCATGCCGCCGTCGACCTTCAGCTCCGTCAGCGGCACGCCCGAGTCTGCGTTGACGGCGTCGAGCACCTCACGGGTCTGGAAGGCGGTGGCTTCCAGCGCCGCACGGGCGATGTGGTTCTTGTTCACGAAACGCGTCAGGCCGACGATCGCACCGCGGGCGTCGGAACGCCAGTACGGGGCGAACAGGCCCGAGAACGCCGGAACAATGTAGACGCCGCCGTTGTCCTCCACGGCGGCCGCGAGGGCCTCCACTTCCGGGGCGCTGCTGATCATGCCGAGGTTGTCCCGCAGCCACTGGATGAGTGAACCGGTGACGGCGATCGAGCCCTCCAGCGCGTAGTGCGGCTTGGCGTCACCCAGCTTGTAGCCGAGGGTGGTCAGCAGTCCGTTCTTGGAGTGGACGATTTCCTCACCCGTGTTGAAGATGAGGAAGCAGCCGGTGCCGTAGGTGTTCTTGGCTTCACCGGCCTCGAACGCGGCCTGGCCGAACGTCGCCGCCTGCTGGTCGCCCAGGATGCCGGCGACGGGGACTTCGCGCAGCAGCTGCGAGGTGTGCACGGTGCCGTAGACCTCGGAGGAGGACTTGATGGCCGGCATCATGGAGGCCGGAACGCCGAAGGCATCCATGATTTCCTGGTCCCAGGACAGCGTCTCGAGGTCCATGAACATGGTCCGGGAGGCGTTGGTGACGTCGGTGGCGTGCACGCCGCCGTCGGTCCCGCCGGTCAGGTTCCAGAGGACCCAGCAGTCGGTGTTGCCGAACAGCAGGTTGCCGGCTTCGGCCTTGGCTCGTGCGCCATCGACGTTGTCCAGGATCCATTTGATCTTCGTGCCGGAGAAGTAGGTTGCGAGCGGCAGGCCCACCTTCTGTTTGAAGCGTTCCACCCCGCCGTCCGCTGCCAGCTCGTCCACGATCGGCTGGGTGCGGGTGTCCTGCCACACGATGGCGTTGTAGACAGCCTCGCCCGTTGTCTTGTCCCAGACGACGGCGGTTTCGCGCTGGTTGGTGATGCCGACGGCGGCGATGTCGTGGCGGGTCAGGTTCGCCTTGGACAGGGCCGAGGCGATGACCTCACGGGTGTTGTTCCAGATCTCGGCGGGGTCGTGCTCCACCCAGCCGGCCTGCGGGAAGATTTGCTCGTGCTCCATCTGGCCGGAGGAGACGATGTGGCCGCTGTGGTCAAAAACAATGGCGCGGGTGCTGGTGGTGCCCTGGTCAATGGCGATTACATACTGGTTCATGTTGACGTCCTTGTCTATCTGGGCTGGTGTTGGGTTTGCTCTGGCGGGGGTGGAAACTACTTGGCGACGGTGGCAACGATCGGCACGACCGCGGCGACGACGCCGGCGAGTCCGCCACCGATCAGGGGTCCCACGACCGGGATCCACGAGTAGCTCCAGTCGCTGGAGCCCTTGCCCTTGATGGGCAGCAGGGCGTGAGCGATGCGGGGGCCGAGGTCACGGGCCGGGTTAATGGCGTAGCCGGTGGGGCCACCGAGTGAAACACCGATGCCGACAACCAGCAGGGCAACGGCCAGCGGGCCCAGTCCCGAAGGAATGCCGCCGAACATCAGGATGACGAAGACGAGGACAAAGGTGCCGATGATCTCGGTGATCAGGTTCCAGACGTTGGAGCGGATGGCCGGGCCGGTGGAGAACACGGCGAGCTTGCTGGCGGGCAGGGGTTCGGCGTCAAAGTGCTGCTTGTGGGCCAGCCACATGACCACGGCGCCCAGGAAGGCACCCAGCAGTTCACCGCCGAAGTACGTAAATGTGGACGCAAATTCGACCTTGACGCCGGGAGCGTACTCCGCCTTGCCGTTGAGCAGCAGGCCCAGGGTGACAGCGGGGTTCAGGTGCGAACCGGACCTGGCGGCAACATAGACACCGGAGAAAACGGCAATGCCCCATCCCCAAGTGACCATCAGGAACCCGCCGTTGTTGCCTTTCGTGCCCTTGAGGGCGACGTTGGCCACAACGCCGCAACCTAGCAGGGTCAGCATCCCGGTTCCGAATACTTCGGAAAGAAAAACAATTCCAAGAGACATCTTTGACTCCTCTATTTTCTGTTGTCAGCCCTTCGCGAGTTTGAAGGGCCGTTGGGCCGGCAGCGCGTTGGCGCTGCCGGCCAGCCACTGCGCCGGCCGCCGGGGCGGACCGCGCAGTGCTTGCACCCGGGCTTCCCCGCCCGGACACGCAAGTCATTTCAGGTCATGTCAGGCGACCAGGCTGTGGACCCGGACGCCGTGGAATCGCTTGAGCACCTCCTGAGCGTGGCTGATCTCGGAGGCCCGCGTTGCGATATCCCAGCCCAGCGGACCGGACAGGATGTCCGCAACCTCGTTCAGCAGTTCGCCGGTCACGAGGCCCCTGAAGGCCAGGGAGGTGCGGCGGATCAGCACGTCGATCAGGTGCCCGATCTGCTCGTTCTGCGCCATGAACTCAAGTTCGCGGACGCTGAGTTCGCGGGTGGAGTGCAGGAGCCGGTCGGGGGCACGGTCGAGGAAGGCGATGACTTCCTCGGCACGGGTCCCGTACCTGGTCAGGAGCCCGGTGACACGGGCCGCGTCGCGGCCGGCTGACATGTGCGCTTTGATCCACCGCTGGATGCCGTCCTCGCTGTCGGGGAAGCCGGCCCCGCCGCCGATGGCGAGCTTCGCCGTCGAGACCTTCCGTTCCATGCCGAGTTCGGCGAGGACGTCGTTGCTCAAGTGCTCGGCGAGGGCCCGGAAGGTGGTCCACTTGCCGCCCACGAGGCTGAGGACGACGGCGCCGCCGCTCGCCCCCGCTTCCGGTGCCGACGATGCGCGGCGTTCTATCCGGTAATCGCGGCTGACGAACCCGGGCTGGGTGGCATCGTGCTTCGGGAGGGGGCGGACGCCGGAGAAGGTGTAGACGATCTGTCCTCGGTCCACGGCCACACCCGGGAAGACATGGCCGATCAGCTCAAAGAAGTAGTCGATCTCGGCGTCGGTGCAGACCGCGTCCTCGGCCATGTCGGCGTCGACGTCTGTGGTGCCGACCAGGACCCGGTCACCCATCGGGTAGATCAGCACGATCCGGCCGTCGGTGTGTTCGAAGAAGATCTCGCGGCCGTGGCACGCCTCCAGCAGCTCGGGGTGGTCCAGCACGATATGCGAACCCTTGGTTCCGCCCATGAAGGACGAGGCGGCCCCCATGGCCTGGTTCGTCTGGTCCACCCACGCGCCGGTCGTGTTCACAACCACGTCCGCCGTGAAGTCGAAGACCTCGCCGGAAAGCTCGTCGCGGAGCTGGACGGTGCTGCTGGCGCCTCCCGTGGCAGTGCTGCTGGCGCCGGTGGCGCCCTTCATGCCCTTCATGGAGACGAGTGAGACGTAGTTGCTGGCGCGGGCCGAGAGGCTGCCGGCTGCGCCGGCCTTTTCTGCGCCGGCTTTTTCCCCATCCTGCAGTACATCGAGGGTGAGGCGCTCCGGGTTGTGCACCGAGGCGTCGAAGTAGGTGGCCGCGTACTTGATGCCGGGGTGCAGCCGTGGCAGCTCCGCCAGTGCACGCTTGCGGCCGCGGAACTGGTGCCGCGGCACAGTGCCCCCGTCGCGGGAGAAGAAGTCGTACATGCTCAGGCCGAGCTTGATCAGGAAGGCCCCGCGCTCTTTGGGCGCGCCCTGCTGCTTGTGGGTCAGGAAGCGCAACGGGGCGGCGAGGACGCCGGAAAAGGTACTGAAGATAGGAATGGTGGTCCGCAGCGGCTTTACATAGTGTGGAGCAATGCGCAGCAGCCGGTTGCGCTCGACGACGGACTCCCGGACGAGGCGGAACTCACCGTTTTCGAGGTACCGGATGCCGCCGTGGATCATGTGCGAGGAGGCGCCGCTGGCGCCCTGGCAGTAGTCGCCGCGCTCGACGAGCGCTACGTCCACGCCCTGCAGTGCCAGGTCCCGGAAAGTACCCACTCCGTTGATGCCGCCGCCGATGATCAGAACCTGCGCGTGCCGCCGCGTCCGCAGCTTCTGCACCGATGCGCGCTCCGTTGCCGGGCCCGGGGTGGGCGATGAATCCTTCTGTCCCAAAACTGCTCCTTTGGGTTTGGTTCTGCGCGGCGCGCCACGTGGCGCGCCGCCGTTCAACACTATTGTTTGGAGTAATGGAAAATGGAGTCAAGCACTATGCACAAACGTGCAGAACGGAAATGGGATGACGCCTTCACGCCACTCAGACGCCCTCAGGGCGGCCCAGCTGTATTACCTGCAGGACCTGACCATGGACGCGATCGCACGGGAGCTCCGGACCTCCCGGTCCACCGTGTCGCGGCTGTTGTCGGCAGCGCGGGAATCCGGTCTGGTGCAGATCCAGATCCGCAGCCCGCTTGACACCGGGCCCGAACTCGAAAGCATGATCCGCGCCGAATACAAGGTGGATGTGCACGTTGTTCCCGTGGTGGACACGCTCAATGAGGCGGAAACACTGGACCGGGTGGCCATGCAGGCCGCCCGGACGATTGGCCCGCTGGTGGATTCCAACGCCATTATCGGCGTCGCCTGGGGGTCCACGCTGAGCGCCGTCAGCCGGCACCTGACCCGGAAGATCACCCACGACAGCGTGATCGTCCAGCTCAACGGCGCCGGCAACATGCAGACCACCGGTATCACCTATGCCTCGGACATCATGCGGCGCTTCGGCAGCGCCTACGGGGCCCGCGTGGAGCAGTTCCCGGTACCGGCCTTCTTCGACCATGCGGCGACCAAGACGGCCATGTGGAATGAGCGCAGTGTTCAGCGCGTCCTGGACCTGCAGGCCCGGATGAGCATCGCGATATTCGGGGTGGGATCGGTCGACGCCGACTACCCCAGCCATGTCTATGCCGGCGGCTACCTCGATGAGGACGACCTGAACATCCTGGCCAACTCCGACGTCGTCGGAGACGTTGCCACCGTCTTCTTCCGGGCGGACGGTTCCTCGGACGGCATCATGCTCAACGAACGCTCCACCGGGCCGGGCCTGGCCCAGCTGCGGCAGGTCCGGCGGCGCATCTGCGTGGTGTCCGGCGCCTCCAAGATCAACGGGCTGCGCGGCGCGCTGGCGGCAGGCCTGGCCACAGACCTGATCCTCGACGAGGCCAGCGCCCGCCGCCTCGTCAGGTTTGACGGCCTGGCCTGGCCGGCCCGGCGCGAGGGGTGAGCCGCCCGCCCGTCGGCGGCGGGCGTCCGCAACTCCGGGCCGCCAATGGGTAAAGTCATAGCTATGAGAATCTCCCCCCGGCTGACCCTGAACAACGGCGTGCTGATCGATCGGCTGGGGTTCGGGCTCTATAAGGTCCCCCCGGCCGACGCCGCCGGCCTGGTGACCATGGCGATCGAGGCCGGCTACCGCCACTTCGACACGGCGGCCATGTACGGCAATGAGACTGGCGTGGGCAAGGGCATCGGCGCCCTGTCCGGATTCGAAGGGAGCGGAGGGGAGCCCGGGGAGTCGGCACCGTATGTGTCCCGCCAGGATCTCTTCATCACCACGAAGGTCTGGAATGACGACCACGGTTACGACGCCACGATGCGGGCGTTCGACACCTCGATCTCCAACCTGGGCCTGGAATACATCGACCTCTACCTGATCCACTGGCCATGCGCGAAGCGGGGCCTGTTCACGGAGACGTACCGGGCCCTCGAAACCTTGTACCGCGAGGGCAAGGTCCGCGCGATCGGCGTATCAAACTTCCAGCCGCACCACCTGGACCGGCTGATGCAAACGGCCGAAGTGGTACCGGCCGTCAACCAGATTGAGCTCCACCCCTGGCTGCAGCAGGCCGAGCTGCGAGTAAAGCACGATCAGCTCGGCATCCGCACGGAGGCGTGGAGTCCCCTCGGCCGCGGCCAGATCCTGAAGGACCCGGTGATCCTGGCGCTCGCCGCCGAGCACGACCGCACCCCGGCGCAGATCATACTTCGCTGGCACGTGCAGCTGGGGAATATCGCCATTCCCAAGGCCAGCTCGTCGGGACGGATCCGCGAAAACCGCGACGTCTTCGGATTCGAACTGTCGGCCCTGGACATGACGGAGATCGCTGCCCTCGAACGCGGCTTCCGCACCGGCTCCCACCCCGACAACGTCAACTAGGATTCGAACGAATGGAACAAGTGGACACCGAGTCCTCGCGCACGCCCCTGTTCAGCAGCCAGCTCGCCGCCCGCACCCGGGCAGCGGCGGTGGACGTTGACGGCGCCCGGGTGGCCTACTGGAGTTACGAACCCGTCCGGGCCACACCGGAAACCCGCACCATCCTGGTGGTCCACGGTTTCCGCGGCGACCACCACGGCCTGCTCCGGGTGGCCGACCAGCTGCCCGAGATGCGGCTCATCATGCCGGATCTCCCGGGGTTCGGCAGCTCGCCCGCCTTCGGCGGGGGCGAACGCGCCGGCGAACACAGCGTCGAACGCTATGTGAGGTTCATCAGCGACTTAATGGCGGCACTGGACCTGGGTCCGGAGACGGTCCTGCTGGGACATTCCTTCGGGTCGATCATCGCGAGCCACTTCGTGGCGGCCAACCCCGGTGCGGTGGCCGAGCTGATCCTGGTCAACCCCATCGCGGCCCCCGCCCTCCAGGGACCCAAGGGGCTCATGACGAAGCTCGCGGTGCTGTACTACGAGGCCGCGGCGCGCCTCCCCCGGCGGCTCGGGCAGGCCCTGCTGCGCAGCCAGCTGATCGTCCGGGTGATGAGCGAGGCCATGGCCAAGACCCGGGACAAGGAACTACGGCGGTTCGTCCATGCGCAGCACAGCGCCTATTTTTCCGCCTTCGCGGACCGGGAGAGCCTGCTCGAGGCGTTCAAGGCCTCCGTGGGCAGCGACGTCTCCGAGGTGGCCCGCCGGCTCACGCTGCCCGTGCTGCTGATCGCGGGCGAGAAAGACGAGATCGCCATCCTGCCGGACCAGCACAAACTCGCCGCGCTGTTGCCGGACGGGGTCCTGGACGTCATTCCCGGCGTCGGGCACCTGATCCACTACGAAACCCCGGAACCGGCCGCCCGCTTCATCCGACGCTTCCTGAAGGACCACGCCGCGTGAAAATACTCATTGATGCCCGCTTCACCCGGCTGGACCACCACGACGGCATAAGCCGGTACGGCGCCAGCCTCATCGCGGCCACGGCCAGGATCGCGGACGTCTCGATGCTGATCAGCGATCCCCGGCAGCTCGCGCTCCTGCCCGATGTGCCGTACACCCTGATCAACAGCCCCCTCTCCCCGTCCGAGGTCTTCGTGGCCGCCAAGGTGAACAAGCTCGGCGCCGACGTCGTGGTGTGTCCCATGCAGACCATGGGCAGCTGGGGCCGGAAGTACGCCCTGGTGCTGACCCTGCACGACCTCATCTACTACGAGCACCCGGCCCCTCCAGGCTTCCTGCCGGCGCCGGTCCGGGTCCTGTGGCGCCTCTACCACAAGGCCTTCTGGCCCCAGCGGCTCCTCCTGAACAGGGCGGACATCGTCGCAACCATCAGCTCCACCACCGCGGCCCTGATCGCGAAGTACCGGCTCACCAGGCGCCCCGTCCGGATCGTGGGCAACGCCCCGCAGCACGGCCACACGCCCCGGGACCCGGAGGCGGGAGCGAACAAGACACTGCTCTACATGGGTTCCTTCATGCCGTACAAGAACGTGGAGACCATGATCCGGGGCATGGAGGAACTGCCGGACATGACCCTGCACCTCCTCAGCCGCATCACCCCGCAGCGCCGCGTCGAACTGGAAGCGCTCGCCCCGGACGGAGCGGACATCGTGTTCCACAACGGCGTGACCGACGCCGAATATGAGGCCATGCTGGCCCGCGCCACGGCCCTGATCAGCCTCTCCCGGGCGGAGGGCTACGGCCTGCCCCTCGTGGAGGCCATGTCCCACGGCACGCCGGTGATCGCCAGCGACATCCCGATCTTCCGCGAGGTGGGCGGTGACGCCGTCAGCTACGTGCACCCGGACTCGCCCTCGGAGTTTGCCGAGGCCGTGCGGAAGCTCGAGGATCCAAAGCTGTGGAAGGCCCGCTCACGCCGGTCGGTGGAGCGTGCCGCGGACTTCAGCTGGGACGCGTCCGCAGGCCGGCTGGTGGACCTCGCGGAGGAGGCCGTGGCGCTCCGGGTCCGCAGGGTCCGCAGGAACTCGAGGGGCTAAAGGACGTCGACGCCGTCGAGCCTCAGCTGCACGGGGTCATCGCTGCGCTTGGCGGCGGCCGCCGCCTTGACCGCCCGCATCACCTTGGTGGCGTCCGCGGCGTGGGCGTACGGGATGAACAACAGGGTCCGGACATCTTCGCCGGCCTCCCGGGCTGCCGGCCGGGAACCTGCCTGCCTGGCCCCCGTCAGCGGTCCGCCACCCGGGCTGACCCCCGAGTGGACGGCGCCGGCCGTCTGCCCGGCCATCACCTCCGACCTCAACAGGGGCGCCGGGCCGGCGGTCCTGAGTACGATTCCCTGCGTAGCCAGCCGCTGTTCGACGGCCTGGGTGAAGTGCCCGACGGCGGTCCGGCCGCCCGTGACGGACGCGATCCGAACTGCGGGCGGCAAGTGCAGCTCCTGCCGCAGGGCCAGTTCACGCCGTGCGTAGCCGGCGGGATCCCACCGCAGCAGGGCGCCGACCCCGGCGGCATCGTCCGCGGTGATGACCACGAGACCCTCCGGAGCCGGGCGCACCAGGGCAGCGGCATTGAACCAGCGGCGGACGGCGTCCTCCCCCGCCCGCAGGTTTTCGCGGCGCAGCAGGGAGTCGCCGTCGAGCAGCAGGGCCGCCGCATAGCCGCTGGGGGCGACAGGTTCGGCTCCGACTGTCGCCACCACCAAGGCCTTCGTGTCCGGAACGGCGGCTTTGACCTGGTCACCGGAGGAGGTGATGACCGGTGTCCCGGGAAAGGCCCGGCCCAGCTCCTCGGCCGTGCGAAGGGCACCCGTGGCGCCACGCCGGAGCCGGACGCTGTTGCAGGTGGTGCAGCGCCAGTCCGGGGCCGGGGCCGAGCACCAGCGGCATTGCGGCACGGCGGAGCCGCCGCTTGATCCGGCGATGGCCAGCGGCCCGCTGCAGGCGGTACAGCGCGCCGGTTCACGGCAGGTTTCGCATGCCAGCGAGGGTGCGTAGCCTGCGCGGGCCACCTGGACCAGGACCGGCCCGCGTTCCAGGCCTTCCTTGGCGGCCCGCCAGGCCGCGCCAGGGAGCCGGGCGATCCGGGCCAGGGGGTCGTGCTCCAGCTCGAAGCTGTCCGCCGTGTTCAGCACCCGAGGGACGGTCCGCCGGACCACGGTGCGCTCGGCCTCCACCGGCCAGGCCCAGCCGGATTCCACGAGCCTCTCCGTCTCGGTGCTGCGCGAATGGGCCGCCAGGAGGCAGGCGGCGCCTTCCTGCCCTGCACGGAGCAGCAGGACCTCGCGGGAGTGCGCGTACGGGGAGCGCTGCTCGATGTGGAGGTCGTCGCCGTCGTCCCAGCAGACCACGAGCCCCAGATTACGGACCGGGGCGTAGGCGGCGGACCTGGTGCCGACGGCAACGCCCGCGGCGCCGCTGAGCACGCGCAGGAAGCTCCGGTAGCGCGGCGTCTGGCCGTCGTCCGCGGTCAGCCGGGCGACGTCGTCGGCGGGGAGCAGTTCGAGGAGCGCGGCCTCCACCCGGTCCAGGTCCCGGTAGTCCGGGACGACAACGACGGCGCCCCGGCCGGACAGCCGCACGGCCGCCACGGCCTCCGCGATCATCCGCGGCCAGCCGCCCGGACCGAAGCCCTGCAGCGCGTTCAGCACGGCACGGGGTGACTCCCCCGCACCCAGGTGCGCAAGGAATGCCGGGCCGTTGCGGTAGGACCGCCAGCTTGAGGCTTCCAGGCCGGAAGGAATTGCCGCTCCGGGCCGGTCAGCAGCCCCGACCAGCGCCGGGTCCAGGCGGCCGTCGGGGGCGAACTCTTTTTCGAGTTTGGCGACCCGGGGCGGCACGGCGACGCGCAGGACGTCGCTGACCGTCCCGGCGTAGCGCGCGGCGATCCGTCCGGCCAGTTCAGCAACCGCGGGCGTGAGGACCGGCACGGGCGAGACAACCTTGTGCAGCGGCACGAGGGTGTGTCCGGCGTCGGATTCCGCCACCCGGTCCATCAGGTATCCCGCCAGTTCCTGGCCGTTGAACTTGACCTTGACCCGGACGCCGGGCTGCGCCGCAGCGTCGAGGGCGTCGGGGACGCTGTAGTCGAACGGCCGGTCCAGGTGCGGGAGGGAGGATTCGAGCAGCACCCGTGCCACCGGCCGTTCCGCGGCGATGGCGACTCCGGACGAAGATAAGGAGGCGGGGGCGGAGGGAAAGCCCTGGAGCAGCGACAGCTGGAGGGGTTCATCCGGCGCGCTCGCGCCGCCACGGACGGGTGTCATGGCAGCTACCTCCGTTCAACAGGCGTTCCGCACCTGGTACGCAACTGGTGCGCAACCGGGGTGGCGGGGGCCGCCGGTCCGGCTGCCTGGCTACAGCACATCACAGGGCAACGACAATTAGGCGCTGAGGCGCCACGCGCGGCGTCAGGCGTTGAAGAAAGCCTTCAGCTCATCGACCCGGTCGAGGCGTTCCCAGGTGAAGTCGGGATCGTCGCGGCCGAAGTGCCCGTGGGCGGCGGTCTTAGCGTAGATCGGGCGCTTGAGGTCGAGGGCGTCGATGATGGCCCGGGGGCGCAGATCGAAGATCTCGGCGATCGCCGCGCTGATCCGGGCCGGGTCCACGGTTTCGGTTCCGAAGGTCTCCACGTAGGTTCCCACCGGGCGGGCCTGGCCGATCGCATAGGCGATCTGGATTTCGGCGCGCTTGGCAAGGCCTGCGGCCACCACATTCTTGGCGACCCAGCGCATCGCGTAGGCGGCCGAGCGGTCCACCTTGGACGGGTCCTTGCCGGAGAAGGCTCCGCCGCCGTGGCGGGCCATGCCGCCGTAGGTGTCGACGATGATCTTGCGGCCGGTAAGGCCGGCGTCGCCGACGGGACCGCCGATGACGAAGGCACCGGCCGGGTTCAGGATGTTCTTGGCACGGGAGATGTCCAGGTTGGACATGGCCATGACCGGATCGACCACGTACTGTGCCAGGTCGGCCCGGAGCTGTTCGAGGCTGGCGCCTTCGGCGTGCTGGCTGGAGATGACGACCGTCTCGACGGAGACCGGGCGGTCGCCGTCGTAGCCCACCGTGACCTGGGTCTTGCCGTCGGGCCGCAGGTAGGAAAGGTCGCCGTTTTTACGGACCTCGGTCAGCCGCTCGGAGAGCCGGTGCGCGAGCCAGATCGGGACCGGCATGTAGGAGGGGGTCTCGTCGCTGGCGTAGCCGAACATGAGGCCCTGGTCTCCGGCGCCCTGGAGGTCGTAGTCGTCCTCCTGGCGTCCTTCCCGGGCTTCCAGGGAGTTGAACACGCCGCCGGCGATGTCGTTGGACTGCTGGCCGATGGAGACGGACACGCCGCACCGGGCGCCGTCGAAGCCGTTGGCCGAGGAATCGTAGCCGATACCGAGGATCGTCTCCCGGACGATCTGCGGGATTTCGACATAGGCATCGGTGGTGACCTCGCCGGCCACGTGGACCAGGCCGGTGGTGGCCAGTGTCTCCACGGCAACCCGGGATTCAGGGTCCTTGGCCAGCAGGGCGTCGAGGATCGCGTCGCTGATCTGGTCACAGATCTTGTCGGGGTGACCTTCGGTCACCGACTCGGACGTGAAAAGCCGGAGCGAGGCGGGCGCGGACCCGTGGAAATCAGGGATGTGCAGCGGTAAAGTCACTCAACTACCTTACTGGTTGGAAAACGGACGTCCGGCGGCGTGTGTCCCCATGCTAAGGAGACGTTGCCTACGCCGGGCTCAGGCGGGCGGGACAACCCGGCTCAGCTCGGCGCTGATCCGGTCAAGCACGGCAGCCGCAACGTCGGATTTGGAACCCGACGCCTCTTGGGGTTCGGTGCCGGACCGGGAAAGGATGATTACGGAGTTGGTGTCCTCGCCAAAGACCATGTCCTTGCCCACCTGGTTGACCACCAGCAGGTCGCAGGCCTTGCGGCGCAGCTTGGCCTCGGCGTACTCCAGGACGTCGCCGTCGGCGTCGCCCGTCTCCGCGGCGAAGCCGACGATCAGCTGGTCCCGGGAGGCGGCGTCGCGGACCTCGACGAGTTCCTGCAGGATGTCCGGGTTGCGGACCAGGGCAATAACGGGATCGGCGACGTCGTCGCGCTTCTTGATCTTGGTGCCGGAGACGTCCGCCGGGCGGAAGTCCGCCACGGCGGCCGCCATGATCACGACGTCGGAATCAGCGGCGGCGTGCAGCGCCGCCTTCCGCAGTTCCAGGGCTGTCTCCACGCTGACGAGTTCGACGCCGTCCGGCGCCGGGACCTCCATGTGGGCGGCCAGCAGCCGGACTCTGGCGCCGGCGTCGCGGGCTGCCACGGCCAGCGCCACGCCCTGCTTGCCGGAGGACCGGTTGCCCAGGAAACGCACGGGGTCCAGGGGTTCACGGGTGCCGCCCGCGCTGATGGTCACGGTCAGCCCGGCCAGGGGCCGGGCTGCGGACGCTGAGGGACCCGTGGACGGCGCCGGCTGCGACGACGGCACGGGGCGCGCGCCGGGCACGGACGCCGCACCGGCGAGGGCCAGGGCGGCCTCGAAGATGGCCTCGGGCTCGGGCAGCCGTCCGGGGCCGGAGTCGGCGCCTGTCAGCCTGCCGCTGGCGGGCTCCAGCACGGTGACGCCGCGGCTGCGCAGGGTTTCGACGTTGGCCTGGGTTGCCGGGTGCCGCCACATTTCGGTGTGCATGGCCGGGGCCATCAGCACCGGGCCGCTGGCCATGAGCAGGGTATTGGTCAGGAGGTCGTTGGCCTGGCCGGTAGCCGCCCGCGCCAGCAGGTCGGCGGTGGCCGGGGCGACCACGATCAGATCCGCTTCGTGGCCGAGACGGACGTGGTTGACCGTGTGGACGGCGTCAAACACGCTGCTGCTGACGGGGTGTCCGGACAGGGCTTCCCACGTGGCGACACCCACGAACCGGGTTGCCGCCTCCGTGGGGATGACCGTGACGTCATGGCCGGCTTCAGTAAAAAGCCGGAGGAGCGACGCCACCTTGTAGGCAGCTATCCCTCCCCCGACTCCGAGGACTATGCGCACGTGATCTCCGTCAACAGGCAGTCTGTTTATTTTGCTTTCCAGCTGTGGGAACTACTCGGCAGCTTCGATCGGCGTGGAAACGAGCTTGCCTTCGTTGATCTCGCGCAGGGCGATGGAAAGCGACTTCTCGTTCAGCTTGGTGTCGACCAGCGGGCCGACGTACTCGAACAGGCCCTCGTGCAGCTGAGCGTAGTAAGCGTTGATCTGACGTGCGCGCTTGGCACCGAAAATCACCAGTCCGTACTTCGAGTCGGCAGCCTTCAGCAGCTCGTCGATCGGCGGGTTGATGATGCCTTCAAGGTTCGTGGACACGAATTCTCCAAATTCTAACGGGCCGATACGTCCCGGCGCCTAGCGCGGGTTCGGGGTCAGCCCCATGAGTGAAACAAGCTCGTCCGCTGCCCGTCGAACGTCATCATTGATGACGGTGTGGTCAAACTCCGGTTCAGCGGCAAGTTCTAGTTTAGCGGTTTCCAGCCTCTGCTGCTGTTCGTCGGCCGTTTCCGTGCCGCGGCCGACCAGCCGGCGGACCATTTCTTCCCAGCTCGGGGGCGCGAGGAACACAAACTGGGCATCGGGGACGGCCTTCTTAACCTGCCGTGCGCCCTGCAGATCGATTTCCAGCAGCACCGAGCGGCCCTCTTCGATCGCGGAGTTCACGGTGCTGCGGAGCGTGCCGTAGCGGTTGCGGCCGTGGACCACGGCCCACTCCAGCAATTCGCCGTTTTCGACCAGGGCATCGAATTCCTCGGGCGACTTGAAGAAGTAGTGGACCCCGTCCTGCTCCCCCGGGCGCGGCGGGCGCGTCGTCGCCGACACGGACAGCCAGACGCCGGGATAATTGTCACGGATGTAGGTGGACACGGTGCCCTTGCCAACAGCCGTCGGGCCGGCGAGGACAGTCAGTCCCGGTTTCTTGCTCACATATTCCTTTGGGCGGTGTCGGGGATCAGCTCGGTGGAAGCGAGCTATTTGTCGTCTACAAAATCTACCAGCGCCCGGCGCTGGTGGATTCCCAGGCCGCGGACGCGCCTGGACTGCGCGATGCCGAGCTGTTCCATGATCGCAGCGGCGCGTACCCTCCCGATCCCGGGCAGCGCCTCCAGCAGCTCCGCGATCCTCATCCGCGCGATGGCGTCATCGGATTCTCCGGAGCTGATGACCTGCGCGATCGTCAGTTCCCCGGACTTCAGCCGTTCCTTGGCCGCGGCCCTGATGGCCCTGGCGGCGGCGGCCTTGCGCAAGGCGTCGGCACGCTCCTGCGGAGTGAGGGGTCGCAAGCTCACTGAAGTCCTCCCTGCCTGGTCAGACGGGCCGGCCGGGTCGGTCCGCCCGGCGGGCCGTCCACCCCGGTCCGTCAGACAGCGCCCATGCCGTTGCCGTGTCCTGAACCTACCGTCTGGAAGCGGCAGAAATCAATGGACAACTGCCGAAGTCCGGAAGCGGGCAGGGTCCCCGCCGCAGGCCGGCCAGTGGCGGCGCCAGAGGCCGGGCCGGTGGCTAGACCGCCTGAAGTTCCTCGAGGGTCCGCCGTGCCGCGTCGTGCAGGGCCCGGATTTCCGGTCCGGCGACGAGAATGTCCCGGCTGGAGGTGCCCAGCACCTGGGGGTAGGCGTCCCCGAAGGTGCGCCGCAGGTCCGCGGCGGTCGCGCCCTGGGCACCCAGCCCGGGGGCCAGGATAGGCCCGCGCACGGCGGCCAGGTCCAGATCCAGTTCGGTGAGGGCGGAACCGACCGTGGCTCCGACCACGAGCCCCACGGAGCCCAATTCCCCGGAACCAAGACCGGAGTACCGGCGGTTCTCCACCGCCGCTGCCTGCACGATCCGGCGGGCCACGGAGTCCGCCCCGCCGACGTGCTGGACGGAGGCGCCCTCCGGGTTCGAGGTCAGCGCGAGCACGAACACGCCGCGCCCGGACTGCACCGCGAGGTCCAGGGCGGGCCGCAGCGACTCGAAGCCCAGGTACGGGCTCAGCGTCACTGAATCCGCGGCCAGGGCAGAGCCGTCCCTGAGCCAGGCGTCGGCATACGCGGCCATGGTGGAGCCGATGTCGCCGCGCTTGGCGTCCGCGATGGTCAGCACCGAAGCCTCCGCCGCCGCGGCCAGGGTACGTTCCAGTACGGCCATCCCGGCGGAGCCGTGGCGCTCATAGAGCGCCACCTGCGGTTTCACCGCGGCAGCGAGGGAGCCCACCGCCTCAAGGACGGTCAGTGAGAAGCGCTCCAACCCCGCGACGTCGTCCGCCAGGCCCCAGCGCTGCAGTAGCGCCGGGTGCGGATCGATCCCGACGCACAGCGGACCGCGGTCCGCCATGGCCCGTCCCAGCCGGGAGCCGAAGGACTCCCGGCCGGCACCGTCGCTGTCAGGGGTTCCACTGTCAGCGGTTCCGGACTCAGGCATTCTGCGACGCTGCGTTCTGTGAGACTGTCTTCTGCGAGACTTTTTTCTGCGATTCCGCGAGGGCCGCGGCGTGCTCCTGCAGGCTCGTGACGGACCATTCGTAGGTGCGCAGCGCCTCGATGGCCTGGACGGCGGCGTTGAATTCGGCCACCGTGGTGATGCACGGAATGCCGATCGACGTCGCGGCGGCACGGAGTTCGTAGCCGTCACTGCGGGCTTCGCCGCCGGAGGGGGTGTTGAAGACCATGTCGATCTCGCCGGCGACGATGAGGTCCGCAATAGTGCCCTCGCCTTCGGCACTGCTGCCCTCGGCGACCTTGCGGACCGGGGTGGCCTGGATGCCGTTGCGGCGCAGGACGTCGGCGGTGCCTCCCGTGGAGACGATCTCGAAGCCGAGGTCGGACAGGCGCTTGACACCCATGATCACCGAGCGCTTGTCCCGGTTCGCCACGGAGACGAAGATCTTGCCCTCGGTGGGCAGGGCGTTGTTCGCGGCCGCCTGGCTCTTGGCGAAGGCGGTGTCGAAGTGCTTGTCGATGCCCATGACCTCGCCCGTGGAGCGCATTTCCGGCCCGAGCAGCGAGTCGACAACCTTGCCCTCCGGGGTGCGGAAGCGGCTGAACGGCAGCACGGCTTCCTTGACCGAGACCGGAGCGTCCAGCGGCAGCGTGGAGCCGTCACCGGTTTCCGGCAGCATCTTGTAAGCCGTGCGGAGCTGGTGGATGGTGACGCCGGTGCCGATCAGGGCCGCCGCCTTCGCCATCTGGACGCCGGTCGCCTTGGAGACGAACGGCACGGTGCGGGAGGCCCGGGGGTTGGCCTCCAGGACGTAGAGGACGTCGGAGGCGAGGGCGAACTGGATGTTGATCAGGCCGCGGACGCCCACGCCCTCGGCAATGGCCAGCGTGGCGGTCCGGACGCGGTCCAGTACGTTGTTGCCCAGCGTGATGGGCGGCAGGACGCAGGCCGAGTCGCCGGAATGGATGCCGGCCTCCTCGATGTGCTCCATGATGCCGCCCAGGTACATCTCCGTGCCGTCGTACAGGGCGTCGACGTCGATCTCGACGGCGTCCTCGAGGAAGCGGTCGATCAGTACCGGGTGTTCCGGGGTGATCTCGGTGGCGTTGGCGATGTAGCGGGAGAGGTTGGGCTCGTCGTAGACGATCTCCATGCCGCGGCCCCCGAGGACGTAGGACGGGCGGACCAGCACGGGATAGCCGATCTCGTCGGCGATCTTCTTGGCATCCTCGAAGGACACGGCGGTGCCGTTCTTCGGCGAGATCAGTCCGGCGTCGTCCAGCACCCGGGAGAAGGCGCCCCGGTGCTCGGCGAGGTCGATCGCCTCCGGGGAGGTCCCCAGGATCGGCACGCCGGCGTCGGCGAGCTGCTGGGCGAGCTTCAGCGGGGTCTGGCCGCCGAGCTGGACGAAGACGCCCATCACGCCGCCGGTGCGTTCCTCGGCCGCGATGACCTCGAGGACGTCCTCGAGGGTGAGCGGCTCGAAGTACAGGCGGGTGGAGACGTCGTAGTCGGTGGAGACGGTTTCCGGGTTGCAGTTGACCATGACGGTCTCGTAGCCGGCCTTGCGCAGGGCCATGGAGGCGTGGACACAGGAGTAGTCGAACTCGATGCCCTGGCCGATCCGGTTGGGTCCGGAGCCCAGAATGATGATGGACGGCTTGGCGTGCAGCGCCACCTCGTCCTCTTCGTCGTAGGACGAGTAGTGGTAGGGCGTGTACGCGGCGAACTCGGCGGCGCAGGTGTCCACGGTCTTGTACACGGGACGGATGCCGAGTGCCTGCCGGACGCCGCGGACGACGTCCTCGGAGTTGTGCGTCAGGGCGCCGATCTGCTCGTCGGAGAAGCCGTGGCGCTTGGCACGCTTGAGCATCTCCGGCGTGAGGGCGTTGGCCTGGCGGATCTCCCGGGAGATCTCGTTGAGCAGCTGAAGCTGGTCCAGGTACCACGGGTCGATCTTGGTGGCCTCGAAGAGCTGCTCCACGGTGGCGCCGCCGAGCAGGGCCCGCTGGACCTGGTGCAGGCGCTCGGTGGTGGGCCGTTTGGACTTCTCGATCAGCTCCGCGACTTCCCATTCGGGCACGTGGCTGAAGTCCAGCTGCGAGCCCTTCTGCTCGAGGGAGCGCAGCGCCTTCTGCAGCGCCTCGGTGAAGTTGCGGCCCATGGCCATGGCCTCGCCCACCGACTTCATGGTGGTGGTCAGCGTGGGGTCCGCCGCCGGGAACTTCTCGAAGGCGAACCGCGGCACCTTCACGACGACGTAGTCCAGGGTCGGCTCGAACGACGCCGGGGTCTTCTGGGTGATGTCGTTGGGGATCTCATCCAGGGTGTAGCCGAGGGAGAGCTTGGTGGCGATCTTGGCGATCGCGAAGCCCGTGGCCTTGGAGGCGAGGGCGGAGGAGCGGGAGACGCGCGGGTTCATCTCGATGACGACGACGCGTCCGGTGTCCGGCTCGACCGCGAACTGGATGTTGCAGCCGCCGGTGTCGACGCCGACCTCGCGGATGACGGCGATGGAGATGTCGCGCAGGCGCTGGTACTCGCGGTCCGTGAGGGTCAGAGCGGGCGCGACCGTGATGGAATCGCCGGTGTGGACGCCGACGGGATCGAAGTTTTCGATGGAGCAGACGACCACGACGTTGTCGTTCTTGTCCCGCATCATCTCGAGCTCGTATTCCTTCCAGCCCAGGATGCTCTCTTCGAGCAGCACTTCGCTGGTGGGGCTGTACTGCAGGCCCTGGCCGACAATCCGGCGGAGGTCGTTCTCGTCATAGGCCAGGCCGGAGCCGAGCCCGCCCATCGTGAAGGAGGGCCGGACCACCATCGGGTAGCCCAGGTCCTCGGCCGCGGTCAGGGCCTCGTCCATGGTGTGGATGATGTGGCTGCGGGCCGACTCGGCGCCGCAGCGTTCCACGACGCCCTTGAACTTCTCGCGGTCCTCGCCGAGCTCGATCGCGGCGATGTTGGCGCCGATCAGCTCCACGTTGTACTTCTCCAGCACGCCGTTCTTGTCCAGCGCGATGGCCGTGTTGAGGGCGGTCTGGCCGCCCAGGGTCGGCAGCAGGGCGTCGGGCCGCTCCTTGGCGATGATCTTCTCCACCACCTCGGGCGTGATCGGCTCGATGTAGGTGGCATCGGCGAACTCGGGGTCCGTCATGATGGTGGCCGGGTTGGAGTTGACGAGGATGACCCGCAGGCCCTCCTCCTTGAGGACGCGCAGTGCCTGGGTGCCGGAGTAGTCGAATTCGGCCGCCTGGCCGATCACGATCGGGCCGGACCCGATGACCATGACGCTCTTGAGGTCAGTTCTCTTGGGCATTACTTCTTGTCCTCAGTCTTGGAATCGGTGGAAGTCTTGGTGTCCGCCATCAACTCGATGAAGCGGTCGAAGAGGTAGGCGGCGTCGTGCGGGCCGGCGGCGGCTTCGGGGTGGTACTGCACCGAGAACGCCGGGATGTCGAGGCAGGCGAGCCCTTCCACGACGTCGTCGTTGAGGCTCACGTGGCTGACCTCGACGCGGCCGTAGCGCTCCTCGGGAGCCTGGGTGGCGCCGTTGAGCGGGGCGTCGACGGCGAAGCCGTGGTTCTGCGAGGTGATCTCCACCTTGCCCGTGCGGCGGTCCATCACGGGCTGGTTGAGGCCGCGGTGGCCGTAGCGCAGCTTGTACGTGCCGAAGCCCAGTGCGCGGCCGAGGATCTGGTTGCCGAAGCAGATGCCGAAGTACGGGATCTTCTCGTCGAGCACCGAGCGCAGCAGTTTGACCTGGGTGTCCGCGGTGGCCGGGTCGCCGGGGCCGTTGGACATGAAGAAGCCGTCAGGGTTGACGGCCTGGACATCCGCCAGGGTTGCCGTGGCGGGCAGCACGTGCACGCGCACGCCCCGCTCGGCGAAGCGGATGGGGGTCATCCGCTTGATGCCGAGGTCGATCGCGGCGATGCTGAACCGCGGCTCGCCGTCCCAGCCGAAGTCCTTGGGCTCCACTGTGTAGGCGGCGTCCACGCTGACTTCTTCCGCCAGCCGGGAGCCTTCCATCGGCGCGCTGGCCAGGACGGCGTCGACGAGGTCCTTGTCCGTGGCGCGGGCGGCGTCGCCGGAGAAGATCCCGGCGCGCATGGTTTTGTGTTCGCGCAGGTGCCGGGTGATGGCGCGGGTATCGACGCCCTGGATGCCGACGATCCCCTGTTCGACGAGTTCGTCGTCCAGACTGCGCTCCGAACGCCAGTTGGACGGACGGCGGGCGGCGTCGCGGACGATGTAGCCGGCCACCCAGATGCGCCGGGATTCGGCGTCGTCGGTGTTGACCCCGGTGTTGCCGATGTGCGGCGCGGTCTGGACCACGAGCTGGCGGGCGTAGGAGGGATCGGTGATGGTCTCCTGGTAGCCGGTCATGCCGGTCGCGAACACCGCCTCGCCCAGGGCGGTTCCGGTGGCCCCATAGCTGGTGCCGCGGAAGATCCGTCCGTCCTCGAGCACGAGGGCTGCGGGGGTGGGCGTTGCCGCTGTGTTAATCACTGCTGTTTTCTTGACTTCGTGGGTGTCCGTCACGTTGTTACTTTCCACTATCGGCGTCTGCCTGAGGGGCTGCGGAGATCAAATCTTGAAGGGTGGTGAGAAGGGTTGTCTTGTCTTCGGCACGTCGGGTGCGGAAGCCGGAGTCCAGTTCGCGGGAGCCCAGCATCCAGCTGAGCACCAGCAGGCCGTCCTTTTCGACGAATTTTCCGGCCATGCCGCTGTCCTGGCGCACGCCGGTGAGCTGTCCGGCCGGGATGAACACCGGACCGGCTCCGGAGCGTTCGAAGAGCACGCCCTCGGCGTGCACGCTGAGTTCGGCGTTGGTGCGGATACCGAGGTTGTGGACGGCGATCCTGTCCAGCCAGTCACCGGCGGTGGTGGAGGCCACGTACTGGCCGTCGGCCGCGGCCAGCGGGGCACTAAGCTCCGCGGGGACTTCGGGCAGGGCGTCGACGTCGGACTGGCGGCGCATCCGGTTCCGCCAGCCGATGGCCAGCAGGGCGAAGACCACGACGGCGAAGGCCAGCATGGCCAGTCCGGGGAGCAGTTTATCCATCAGTGCCGGCCCGCCGGTGCGGTTTCCGGCCGGTCCTGCGGGTCTGAATCGTACCGGTACGGAGTGTTGAGCTTGCCGTCCAGGACGGTGGGGTGGCCTTTGAAGAACGTCGCCACTACCCTGCCGGGAAGTTCCCGCCCGGCAAACGGAGAGTTGCGTCCCATGGTTGCCATCTTAGAAGGGTCCACGGTCCAGCGCGCAGCCGGGTCCACCAGTATGACGTTGGCCGGTTCGCCTGCTTCGAGGGGGCGGCCCTGGTCTTCCAGCCGGCCGATGGCGGCGGGGACGGCGGAGGTGACGCGGGCGAAGTCCGCCCAGCTCATCAGTCCGGTTTCAATCATGGTGTGCTGGACCACCGAGAGCGCGGTTTCCAGCCCGGTCATGCCCATGGCCGCCTGCGCCCACTCGCATTCCTTGTGTTCGCTCGGGTGCGGGGCATGGTCGGTGCCGACGACGTCGATCGTGCCGTCGGCCAACGCGGCGCGCAGGGCCTGGACGTCCGCGTCTGTGCGGAGCGGCGGGTTGACCTTGTAGACGGGGTCGTAGCTGCGGGCGAGTTCGTCCGTGAGCCAGAGGTGGTGGGGCGTGACCTCGGCGGTGACGTTGACCCCGCGGGACTTGGCCCAGCGGACGATTTCCACGGAACCGGCCGTGGAGACGTGGCAGACGTGCAGCCGGGACCCGACGTGCTGGGCGAGCAGCACGTCGCGGGCGATGATGCTTTCCTCGGCGACGGCCGGCCAGCCGGTGAGGCCGAGGACGGCGGAGACTTCACCCTCGTTCATCTGGGCGCCGGCGGTGAGGCGGGGTTCCTGCGCGTGCTGGGCCACGACGCCGTCGAACGCCTTGACGTATTCGAGGGCCCGGCGCATGAGCACGGGATCGTGCACGCAGATGCCGTCGTCGGAGAAGACGCGGACCCGGGCGCGGGAATCGGCCATCGCGCCGAGCTCGGCGAGCTGTTCCCCCGCGAGGCCCACGGTGACGGCACCGACCGGGCGGACGTCCACCCAGCCGGCAGCGCGGCCAAGGGTCAGGACCTGTTCGACGACGCCGGCGGTGTCCGCCACCGGGGTGCTGTTGGCCATCGCGTGCACGGCCGTGTAGCCGCCCAGGGCGGCGGCACGGGTACCGGTTTCGACGGTTTCGGCGTCTTCGCGGCCGGGTTCGCGCAGGTGGGTATGGATGTCGACCATGCCCGGGAGTGCCACGAGGCCGGCGGCCTCGATGACCGTGGCGCCGTCGGCCGGGAGGTCCCTGCCGCGCCGGGCGATCACGCCGTCGCGAATCAGGAGATCCTCGGCGGCCCCGCCAAGGAGTGCGGCACCGCGGATGAGGTAGGCGCCCCCGGTGACTGCGTCCTGTTGCTGTTCGGCCATCAGTGGCTCTCCTTGTTCGGATTGGCGGCGTTGGAATAGGCGGCGTTCGGATTGGCGGCTGGTTCGCGGGTGTCCCCGGAGAGCAGCAGGTACAAGGTGGCCATACGGACGGAGACGCCGTTGCGCACCTGGGCGAGCACGGTGGAGCGGGGCGAGTCCGCGGCGGAGGAGGAAATTTCCAGGCCCCGGTTCATGGGGCCGGGGTGCATGATGATGGTGTCCTTGAGGCCTAGGCTGTCCAGGGCGCGGAGCCGGTTGTCGTCGAAGCCCCAGCGCCGTGAGTACTCGCGCGTGGTCGGGAAGAAGGACGCGTTCATGCGTTCGCCCTGGACCCGGAGCATCATCATGGCGTCCACGCCCTTTTCGAGGGTTTCGTCGAGATCGTAGCTGACGGTGCAGGGCCACTTTTCGACGCCGATGGGCAGGAGGGTGGGCGGCGCCACAAGCGTGACTTCGGCGCCCAGGGTGCGGAGCAGCCAGACGTTGGACCGCGCCACGCGGGAGTGCAGCACGTCGCCGGCGATCGCGACCCGCATGCCCAACAGGTCCGCCCCGGCGGACGGCGTGCCGGCCAGCCTGGACCAGTGCCGGCGCATGGTGAAGGCGTCCAGCAGGGCCTGGGTGGGGTGTTCGTGGGTGCCGTCGCCGGCGTTGATGACGGCGGCGTCGATCCAGTCGGTGGCGGCCAGCCGGTGCGGGGCGCCGGAGGCCCAGTGCCGGATGACGACGGCGTCGGCGCCCATCGCGGCCAGCGTCTGGGCGGTGTCCTTGAGGGACTCGCCCTTGGAGACGGAGGAGCCCTTCGCGGCGAAGTTGATGACGTCCGCGGAGAGCCGCTTGGCGGCGGCCTCGAAGGAGATGCGGGTCCGGGTGGAGTCTTCGAAGAACAGGTTGACCACGGTGCGGCCGCGCAGGGCGGGCAGCTTCTTGACCTCGCGCTCCCCCACGGCCGCCATTTCCTCGGCGGTGTCGAGGATGCGGACGGCGTTGGCCAGGCTCAGGTCTTCGGTGGAGAGCAGATGCCTCATGCGACGGCCTCGATGACCACTTCGTTGACGGGCGCACCGTCCACTGAGTCGGTTTCCTCGAGCCTGACGCGGACCTTTTCGGCGGACGAGGTGGGGAGGTTCTTGCCGACGTGATCGGCACGGATGGGCAGTTCGCGGTGGCCGCGGTCGATCAGCACAGCCAGGCGGACGATCCTTGGGCGACCGAGATCGATGATGGCGTCCAAGGCTGCGCGGATGGTCCGTCCCGAGTAGAGGACGTCGTCGATCAGCACGACGACCTTGTTGTCGATCCCGGTGCGCGGCAGCTGGGTCGGATACGGCGGACGCGTGGGCTGGTGCGAAAGGTCATCGCGGAACATGGTCACATCCAGCTGGCCGACGATCGCGGCGGCGTCCACGGTGGGATCGGCGGCGGCTATCTTGGCGGCGAGACGGACGGCGAGGGGATAACCCCGGCGCGGGATACCGAGCAGGACCAGGTCCTGGGAGCCCTTGTTGGCCTCGAGAATTTCATGGGCGATACGAGTGAGTGCGCGGTCGATGTCGGCCTGGTTGAGGACAACCCGGGTGAGCACAACCTTTGCCGGACCCGGTGCTGCTGGCACAGAAGTCAAAGCTCGTCTCCCCTTTCCCCGCCTCACGGGACGGAATTAAAAAAGGATTATTTGCCCTTTCAAATTACCACACGGGCTGCGGCGGAAGCGCCCCGGGAAAGGCGGTATGCGTCACAGCTCCTTGGGACGGGGGATGCCTGCACCTACGCTGTGTCCATGACGATCAACGGATCCGGGCCGGGCCACCCCAGCGGGGATTTTCCCGGCGGACCGCTGCCGCTGCCCCAGCAGGCCAACCCCACCTGGATGGGGCAGGTCCAGCAGCAGCATTACCGGCCGGCGCCGTCCGGCAGTGGCAGCCAGTCCGGTCCCGTCCTGCCGCCCGCTTTTCCGGCAGCCCGCCGCGGCCGTTCCTCCGCCGGCGTGGTCGGACTCGTGGCGGCCGGCGGCGCGCTCGGGTTCCTTGGCCTGTTCCTGGTCCTGCCCTTCGTCCTGGACAGCACCGGGACGGCCGGATTCGTCGTTGGCTTCGTGGCCTCGCTGCTGCCGTTGACGGCGGTCCTGCTCGCGGTGTTCTTCATCGACCGCTGGGAACCCGAGCCCACGCGCCTCCTGTTCTTTGCCTTCATCTGGGGAGCGGTCGTTTCCATTGCGGTGACGCTGCTGGTCCAGCCGGTCTTCTCCCTGGCAGCGGGTGCCGCGTCCGGACTGGATCACCGGACGTTTGCCGTGACCGTCCAGGCGCCCGTGGTCGAGGAATTCGCCAAGTCCCTCGGGCTGCTGCTCCTGCTGTTTGCCCGGAAGCATTTCGACGGGCCTGTCGACGGCGTCGTGTTCGCGTTCACGATCGCGGGCGGCTTCGCCTTCACGGAGAACATCCTCTACTTCGGCCGCGCCATCGCCGATTCCAGCACCCCGAGCACGGAACTCGCCGTGGTGTTCTTCCTGCGCGGTGTCATGTCGCCCTTCGCCCACGCCATCTTCACGGGAACAACCGGGCTCATCTTGGGGCTCGCCGTGCGCCGCTGGAACACCGGGATGTGCATCCTTGCGTTCGCCGTCGGCCTCATCCCCGCGATGCTGCTGCACAGCAGCTGGAACAGCATGGGCCGGAATTTCCTGGCGCAATACCTTGTCGTCCAGGTGCCGATCTTCCTCGTGGCCGTCCTGGTCATTGTGCTGCTGCGGGTTGCGGAGAACCGGCTGACCCGGCAGCGGCTCCGGGAGTACGCGGCCGCGGGCTGGTTCACGGCAGCGGAGGTGGACATTCTCGCCACCGCCGGCGGCCGCCGCTACGCCCTCCGCTGGGCCGCGTCGATGGGCCGCCGCCCGCAGATGAAGGCATTCCTGCGAGCGGCCACCCGGCTCGCCTTCACCCGGCAGCGGATCCTCAGCGGCCGGGACGTGCCCGCGCACCAGCGCGACGAGCTGCAGCAGCTGGCATTCATCGTCGCCCTCCGGGCCGCCGTCGTGGGCTGACCGCACCGACTGCGGGGCCACAGCTGCGCAGGCACGGCGCGGACACGCCAGCGGGCACGCCAGCGGGCACGCCAGCGGGCACGCAAAGGGCCGGTGCCCGCCGTGAGGCGGGCACCGGCCCTTTCGGTGCGTGATCAGTCAGCGGGTAATCAGGCAGAGCGTGATCAGGCCACTGCAGATCAGGCGAGCAGCGAAGGCTTCAGCTGCTGCAGCCGGCCCAGCAGGCCGTTGATGAACGACGGCGACTCGTCCGTGGAGAGCGTCTTGGCCAGCGCCACGGCTTCACTGACGGCGACCCCGTCGGGGACGTCGTCGTTGTAGAGCAGCTCCCAGGTGCCGATCCGCAGGATGGTGCGGTCCACAGAAGGCATACGCTCCAGGGTCCAGCCCTGCGAATAGGTTTCCAGGAACTCGTCGATCGCAGCCTGGTGGGACACGACGCCTTCAACGATTTCGAGGGTGTACGGGTTGACGATCTGGTCCGTCTGTTCCCGACGGGACTTCAGAACGTCGAACGCCGAGACGGAGCGCTGCTCCGCCTCGAAGAGAACATCCAGGGCCCGGTTCCGGGCCTTGCCGCGTGCACTCACTAGTCGTTGACCCGGCCGAGGTAGCTGCCGTCGCGGGTGTCGACCTTGACCTTGGTGTTGTTCTCCACGAACAGCGGCACCTGGATCTCGTAGCCGGTTTCGAGGGTGGCGGGCTTGGTGCCGGCCGAGGAGCGGTCGCCCTGCAGGCCCGGCTCCGTGTAAGTGATTTCGAGGACGACGCTCGGGGGCAGCTCGATGTAGAGCGGGTTTCCTTCATGAATGGCGATGTTGACCATCTGATTCTCAAGCATGAAGTTGGTGGCATCGCCCACGGTGGCAGCGGAAACGGTGAGCTGGTCGAAGTCCTGAGTGTCCATGAATACAAAGTCCGCGCCGTCCTGGTACAGGTACTGGTAGTCGCGGCGGTCAACCGTGGCGGTCTCGATCTTTAGTCCGGCGTTGAAGGTCTTGTCGACGACCTTGCCGGACATCACGTTGCGCATCTTGGTGCGCACGAACGCGCCACCCTTACCGGGCTTGACGTGCTGGAACTCAATGATGTTCCAAAGCTGGCCCTCAAGCTTAAGGACGGTTCCGTTCTTGATGTCGTTAGTGGTTGCCACTGTATCCTCTGGTTTCTATCTGACTGGTTCTGCCTGCCTGGCTCTACCTGCCTGGTTCTATCTTTCTGGTTCTGTCTTCCAGACGGTCTATGCCAGGCAGGCATGCCGAACGGCCCGCCAGCGCGTATTTATCAAAAATCCAAGGTCCATTCTACCGGTTCCGCCGGACCGCTGCCGGACGGCCCCTTATGGCGTGAGGTCCAGCACTTCCCGGGCGCGCTGCAGCGCCACGGTGGAGGCGTAGATCAGCGACGCGTCGGCGGAACCGGCCACGCGCAGGTCCAGGGCTCTCGCGAAGGACTCCACGGCGGCGGCGATGTTGCCGCCGGCGAAGTACGAGCGTCCGAGGTGCTGGCGGACGGCCGCCTCGTCCAGCGTGCCCCGGGTTTCGGCCAGCAGCTGCCGGAACAGCTCCACGGCCCGGTCGAAGCGGTTGGAGACCCGCAGGACATCGGCCTCGAAGATGCGCAGCCGGAGCGAGTCGGGGTCCTTGTACCGGGCCTCGGCGAGCAGCTCCGCCGCCTCGGCAGCGCGTCCTTCGACGAGCCGGAGGAAGATCAGGTCGGCGGGGTCCGAGGAGGATGCCAGCGCCTCGGCGCAGGCCTCGTCGTTGACGATCTCGGGCATCAGGCTCTGCGGGTTGATCCGGATCCCGGGGAATCCGGCGTCGGGCCATTCGCTCGTGCCGCCCTTGACCATGTTCATCAGGAGGCGATCTCCTGGTAGGCGGCGAACAGCAGCGAGGTATCCGGGACGTCGAGGATGCCGGGGCGGCCGATGCCGTCGAGCACCACGAAGCGCAGCAGGTCGCCGCGGGACTTCTTGTCCCGGCGCATGCCGTCCAGGAGGGCCTGCCAGCGGTCCCGGCGGTAGGTGAGGGGAAGTCCCAGGCTTTCCAGGATGCTGCGGTGCCTGTCGGCGTCGGCATCGCTGAGGCGGCCGACGCTGCGGGCCAGCTCCGCTGCGAACATCATGCCCACGGAGACGGCGGCGCCGTGGCGCCAGGAGTAGCGCTCGACGAGTTCGATCGCGTGGCCCAGGGTGTGGCCGTAGTTGAGGATCTCCCGCTGGCCGGCTTCCTTTAGGTCCTCGGAAACAACCTTGGCCTTGACGCTGATGGCGCGTTCGATCAGTTCCCGCAGGATGGCGGACCGCGGATCGGACACGGCGGCCGGGTCCTTCTCCACCAGGTCCAGGATGGCCGGATCGGCGATGAACCCGCACTTGATGACCTCGGCCATGCCGGAAATGATCTCGTTCTTCGGCAGCGTGTCCAGGGTGTCCAGGTCGGCGAGGACGCCGGCCGGGGGGTGGAAGGCGCCGACGAGGTTCTTGCCTTCGGCCGTGTTGATGCCGGTCTTGCCGCCGACGGCGGCGTCCACCATGCCCAGCAGGCTGGTGGGCATGTGGATGACCTTGACGCCGCGCAGCCAGGTCGCGGCAACGAAGCCGGCGAGGTCGGTCACGGCCCCGCCGCCGACGGCCACCACGGCGTCCGAGCGGGTGAAGTCGTTCTGTCCCAGCACCTGCCAGCAGAAGGAAGCCACCTCGATGTGCTTGCCTTCCTCGGCATCCGGGATCTCGGCGGTCAGCGCGGTGAAGCCGGCCGAGGCAAGCTCTTCACGGACGGTGTCGCCGGTGAGCCGGAGGGCACGCGGGTGGATGACCAGGACGCGCTTGACGCGCTCCCCCAGCAGGGCCGGCAGGCTTGGCAGCAGGCCGCGGCCCACGACGACGTCGTAGTTCTCACCAGGAGTTTGTCCGGTGACCTTGATGACGGTTGATTCGGTACTCACTATTCAACTTCCTTTGTCGCCGCTGGCATGGGCACCGCAGCGGTTTTCGCGGCGGCGTACTCCACCAGCGCATCTTCCAGCCGGTGAGCCAGCTCCGGAACGGTTCCGCGCCGGACATCGAGAACCAGATCGGCGAGGCGTTCGTAAACGGGCTGCCGGGTGGCGAACAGGGTCCGCCACCGCCCCATGGCGTCGCCGGCCAGGAGCGGCCGGCCCGAATTCTTGGCGACGCGTTCCGCCACGGTCGCGGCGTCACATTCGAGATAGACCACCGTGCAGCGGGCCAGGAGCTGCTGTGTGCCGGAATCGAGCACCGCGCCCCCGCCCAGCGAGATGACGGTGTTGCTGCCCTGTGCATCCTCGATGGCCTGCGCCACGGCACGGGCCTCCATCTCGCGGAAGACATGCTCTCCCCGGCTGGCAAAGATCTCGGCGATGGCCCCATGGTTGGCAACCACGACGACGTCGGTGTCCACGAAGGCGGACCCCAGATGCTGCGCGAGCTGCTGTCCGATGGCCGACTTGCCCACGGCCATCGGCCCGATCAGGACGATCGGCCGGGCGGCTGCAGCGGCTTCTTTAGCCCCGGCGGTGGTCCCGGCGTTGTTCCCCGCTGTGGTCCCCGTTGTGTTCACGGCGTCGTTGCCGTCGATATTCCAGGCCGGCACTAGTGGCCGATCGAGTCCAGGGACGCCGGAATATTGTCCAGGTAACCCTTGATGTTGCGGGCGGTCTCCTGCACGGAGTCACCGCCGAACTTTTCCGTGACCGCTTCTGCGAGGACCAGGGCCACCATCGCCTCGGCCACGACGCCGGCGGCGGGGACGGCACAGACGTCCGAGCGCTGGTGGTGGGCCTTGGCGGCCTCGCCCGTGCTGACGTCGACCGTCTTCAGGGCGCGGGGCACCGTGGCGATCGGCTTCATGGCGGCGCGGACGCGCAGCACGTCGCCGATGCTCATGCCGCCTTCGATCCCGCCGGCGCGGTTGCTGGTGCGGATGATCCTGCCGTCCGCGTCCTTGACGATCTCGTCGTGGGCGGCCGAGCCGCGGCGGGAGGCGGTGAGGAAGCCGTCGCCGACTTCGACGCCCTTGATGGCTTGGATGCCCATCAGGGCGGCGGCCAGGCGTGAGTCGAGGCGCCGGTCCCAGTGGACGTAGCTGCCGAGTCCCGGCGGAAGTCCGTAGGCGAGGACTTCGACCACGCCGCCCAGGGTTTCGCCTTCCTTGTGCGCGACGTCGACTTCGGCCACCATGGCGTCGGAGGTTTCGCGGTCGAAGCAGCGCAGCGGGTCGGCGTCGAGGGCCAGCACATTGGCCGGGACCGGCAGCGGCCGTCCTTCCGGAACGGCGACACTGGCGATGGACACGGTGTGGGAGACGAGCTCGATGCCAAGCTGCTTGAGGAACGCCGCGGCGACGGTGCCGAGGGCCACGCGGGTGGCAGTCTCGCGGGCGCTGGCGCGCTCCAGCACGGGCCGGGCCTCGTCGAAACCGTATTTCTGCATGCCGGTGAAGTCGGCGTGGCCGGGCCGGGGCCGGGTGAGCGGGGCGTTCCGCGCCTGGTCAGCCAGGATTTCGGGGGCTACGGGGTCGGCAGCCATGATCTGCTCCCACTTGGGCCATTCGGTGTTGCCGACCTGGATGGCGACGGGGCCGCCCTGGGTCAGGCCGTGGCGGACGCCGCCGACAATCGTAACCACGTCCTGCTCGAATTTCATCCGGGCACCGCGGCCGTAGCCGAGGCGCCGGCGGGCCAGCGCATCACTGATCTGGACGCTGGTGAGTTCCACACCGGCGGGCACGCCTTCAATAATTCCAACCAGGGCCGGCCCATGGGATTCTCCGGCAGTCAACCAACGCAACATAAAATCCATCCTGCCATGTCCGGCACTCAGAACACCCGTCGGGGTGCCCCCACTGCGTCACACATCACATCTATGACTTCGGCCGGCAGCGCCTCGCCGAGTCCCGTGAAGTGTCGCACCTGTTCCATCGCCTGGTAGATCAGCATTTCCAGGCCCGGGACAACCGTCCCGCCCGCGTCCTGCCAGACCGCGGCGATCCGGCTGGGCCACGGATCGTAGGCAACGTCCAGGAGCACACCGGGGGTTTTCCTGCCGGATTGACGCCCCGGTTCCCGCCCCGATTCCGCTGCCAATTCCGCTGCCAGTTCCACTGCCAATGAGTCCGCCGCACGGGGCGGCAGGGTGGAGATGACGACGTCGGCCGCGGCCACGGCGGCCGCCGCACCGGCGATGGGAAGCACCTGGACGGGAAGTCCGAGCGCGGCGGAGGCGGCGCGCGCCTCGGCGGCGCGGCCGACATCGCGCACGAACACCTCCGCGGCCTGAGCGCCCAGTTCCTTCAGCGCGGCGATGGCGGCAGCCGCCGTCCCGCCGCCGCCGAGGATGACGGCGGTGGGCGCCGAGGCCGCGCCGGCGTGCCGGAGGGCGTTGACGATGCCGGCAACGTCCGTGTTGTACCCGACGAGGCGGATGGAGGCACCCTTGTGTTCAAAGGCGACGGTGTTCACGACGCCGAGGGTGCGCGCCACGCCGCGGACCTCGTCCACCTCGCCCACCATGGCGGACTTCAGCGGCATGGTGACGGACAGCCCCCGCCAGCTGCCTTCTTCGCGCACGTCTTCGCGGACCTGGCCCATGAACGCCGGCAGGGCAGCCTCGGTCACGTCGATGGCGGAGTAGGCGAGGTCCACGCCCAGGTAGGCATAGGCGGCCCGGTGGAGTGCCGGAGACTTCGAATGGCTGATGGGGTGTCCAAGCACGACCGCCCGCAGCGTCATACGCAGCGTCCCGGGTTGGCGTCGCACCAGGCGTTGTACTTGGCCACGTAGCCGTTGTGCTCGGCCAGGGTCTTGGAGAACTTGGTCTCCTTGGTGTCAAGGTTGATGGTCACCCAGTACAGGTAGTCGTTGGCCTTGGGCTTCGCGGCGGCGTCGATGGCCGTCTTGCCGGGCGATCCGATGGGGCCTGCCGGCAGGCCGGGGCTGGCATAGGTGTTGTATGGGTTGGACTTGTCGGCCTTCTGGGCCTCGTCGATGTGGAAGCTCCTGATGCCCAGTCCGTACGTGACGGTGGCATCGGACTGGATGAGCCCGTTGGTCTCGGTGTTGTTGGGCTTGAGCCGGTTGAGGATGGCCCCGGCCACGTCGCCGTATTCGGCCTGGCCGCCTTCAGCCTGGACGATGCTGGCGACGGTCACGGCGTCATACTGCTTGGCGGGATCGGTCACGCCCTGTGCCTTGAGTTCATCCAGGGTGGACCCGACCAGCTTCTGGAGGATGTCCTTGGCCGGGGTCCCGAGCGGGAAGCGGTATTCTCCCGGGGCGAGGAAGCCCTCGAGGTTCTTGGCCTTGGCCGGGACGCCGAACTGCGCGGGCGCATCGTTGAGGGCCTTCAAGTCCGGCATGGAGATGCCGGTGCCCTCGGAGATCGCCTGCAGCGATTCGCTGATCCGCAGCCCGGCACTCAGGGCGAAGTACATGACTTTGCCTTTGTCCTTGTTGAGCAGGATGGCCACGGCATCGGAGTTCTTCATTTCCTTGCGCATGGTGAAGCTTCCGGGGCTCAGGGCTCCGCCGGAGGCCGCGAACTCCTTGAGGAAGGTGTCCGCGTTCGCGACGACCTTCTTGTCCTGGAGTTCCGTGGCCACCGACTTGGGACCAGCGCCCGGTGCCACGGTGATCGCGACGTCGCCGGTTCCGGGGCCCGGGTAATCGGCCACTGCGTCGCCGCCGAGGAAAGGCTTGATGAACTGCGCGCCGACGACGATCGCAACGACGAACACCGTCAGGGACAGTACCAGCGCCAGGAAACGACGCCGGCGGCGGACCTTCTTGGACGGGCCCTTGGCGGTGCGGACTGCGCCGGCCATCAGTTCGTGGCCGGTTTCGCCGTGGTAGTCGCCTGTGACGTGCATGCCTGCATGCACGTCTGCGTCGGCGTAGACATGGTGGGCCTCATCTTCAGGGTGGGGTTCGGCCCCGTGCAGTTCGGACTCGTGCAGTTCGGACTCGTGCAGGTCGGACTCGTGCAGGTCAGAACCATGCAGTGCAAAACCGGAGTGCAGCGAATCCTGGTGATGTTCGGCAGCGTTCCCGCGCGCGGCCTGGACATGGGGATCTGCCGGGCCCGCATAGCCGGAGATCCGCTCCCCCGGCGCGGCAGCGTGGACGAAGTGCTCCTCCGCAGGATGGGTCGCAAACGTCTCGAGGGGTGCCTCGGGAGCGGCGGCTGCCTGCTCGCGGACGGCTTCTTCGTGGACGGCTTCTTCGTGGACGGTGGGGGCGGCCTCGGGAAGTTCCGGCGCCGCCGTCGGCTCCGCCGTCGGGAAGTGCTGGCCGGTCTCGAAAGCCTGGGGCGGGATCACGTCGTGACCCTGGGTCGCCAACAGCTTCTCCTGGGCCCTGAGCTCTTTGCGCGTCAGCGGTCGGCCGGCGCCGCTGAAAGCGTCACCGGAGGAGTCATCACTGTTGACCGGGCTCACTGTAGCCTTCCATGTTCTGAAGAGTGCGTCTGTACTGCCGGGCCGGTCTGTGCGCCGTTTCCGGTCGGCCCCGGCGCAGACTCCGCATAGACGCGGTTTCCGACCTCCGTTCCCCTGGCCTTTTGCATATCAATCGCGTGTTGCAGGATACCTGCCGCCGCAACCTGATCAACTACTCTACGGTGATTCTTGCTGCTCATGCCAGCTTCGTGCAGGTTCCGGTGGGCGGTCACCGTGCTGAGCCGCTCATCCACAAGCCGCACCGGCACCTCGGATCCGCTGTGCCGCAGGGCGCCGGCCAGCAACTGCGCATACTCCGTGGCCATCCGGGCCGAGGCATGCTCTTCGCCCTTCATGGTCCGTGGCAGGCCCACGAAAATCTCCACGGCGTTCAGCTCAGCGGCCAGCGCCGCGAGGATGCGCACATCCGTGTTTTTCTTGGCGTTCCGCTCCAGGGTGCGCAGCGGCGTCGCCAGGATGCCGTCGCGGTCGCAGACGGCGACGCCCACGCGGACGGTGCCGACATCCACCCCGAGTTTCACGCCCTGGGGGTAGACGCCGGGCAGAGCAGCTTCAGTCACGTGGATTCCCGTTATCGCCGGGTAATGGCATCCACGACGGCGCCGAGTGCAGCGCCGACCCTGGAGGCGTCCGTGCCGCCGCCTTGGGCGACGTCGTCCTTGCCACCGCCGCCGCCGCCGAGGATTCCGGCAGCGAGGCGCACGAGCGCACCCGCCTTCACGCCGGCTGCCCGGGCAGCTTCGTTGGTGGCGATCAGGATCACCGGGCGGTCGTTGCTGACTCCGGCGACGGCGACAGCGGCTGCTTCGGAGCCGAGGCGGGTCCGCAGGTCCAGGGCCAGGCCGCGGAGGTCGTCCGCGCCGCTGACCTGGCCGGCGTCGTGCGCAATGACCAGGACGCCGGCGGCGTCCTTTGCGGTGCCGACAATCTGCGCGGCGGCAGCCGTGAGCTGCTCCTTGCGCAGCCGTTCGAGTTCCTTCTCGGCCGTCTTCAGCTTGGTGAGGGTGGTGGCGATCCGGTCCGCCAGGAGTCCGGACGGGACCTTGAGCAGCTCCGTGAGTTCGGTGACGAGGGCGCGCTCGGCGGCGAGGTGACGGAACGCGTCCATGCCGACGAATGCCTCCACGCGCCGGTTTCCCGAGCCGACGGACTGCTCCCCGAGCAGGGACAGGCTGCCGATCAGCGAGGTGTTTTCGACGTGGGTGCCGCCGCAGAGCTCACGGGACCAGGCGCCGTCGATCTCCACGACCCGGACCTCGTTGCCGTAGTTCTCGCCGAACAGTGCCATGGCGCCGAGGGCCTTGGCCTCGGCGAGCCCCATGACCTTGGTCTCCACCCGGAAGTTGTTGCGGATGGCGATGTTGGAGACTTCCTCTATCTCGGACCGGGTGGCGGTGCTGAGGCCCTCGCCCCAGGCGAAGTCGAAGCGCAGGTAGCCGGCCTTGTTGAACGAGCCGCGCTGCAGCGCTTCCGGGCCGAGGATCTGGTGCAGGGCAGCGTGCACGATGTGCGTGCCCGTGTGGGCCTGCTCGGCGGCGTGGCGGCGCTCCCGGTCCACGGCAGCCTGGACGAGCGAGTCGGCGCCGATTTCGCCTTCGCGGACAATTGCCTTGTGCACGCTGAGACCCTTGATGGGGCGCTGGACGTCGAGGACCTCGACGACAAAACCGTCGCCGGTGATCAGCCCGGTGTCGGCAGCCTGGCCGCCGGCTTCCGCGTAGAACGGCGTCTCGGCCAGGACGAGCTCGATTTCCTCGCCGGTGGAGGCCTGGGCGACCTTCCGTCCGCCGGCCAGGATGCCCCGGACCTTGGATTCGCCTTGAAGTTCGGTGTAGCCGGTGAAGACCGTCTCGCCGGCCGAGAGCAGTTCCTGGAAGGCGCTGAGGTCGGCGTGGGCGCCCTTCTTGCCCTTGGCATCAGCCTGGGCGCGCTGGCGCTGCTCCAGCATGAGCTTGCGGAACTCGGGCTCGTCGACCTTCAGCCCCGCCTCTTCGGCCATTTCCAGGGTGAGGTCGATCGGGAAGCCGTAGGTGTCGTGGAGGGCAAAGGCGTCGGCGCCGGAGAGCGGCTGGCCGGCGGCCTTGGATTCCTTGACGGCGTCCTCGAGCCGGGCCGTGCCGGAGGCGATGGTGCGCAGGAACGCCCTCTCCTCGGCGTAGGCGATCCGGCTGATGCGCTCGAAGTCGGTCTCCACGATCGGGTAGACGCCCTTCATGGCGTCCCGCGAAGCCGGCAACAGCTCGGGCAGGCAGGCCTTCTCGACGCCGAGCAGGCGCATGGAACGCACGGCGCGGCGGATGAGCCGGCGCAGTACGTAGCCGCGGCCTTCGTTGGAGGGGGTCACGCCGTCGGCGATCAGCATGAGGGCCGAGCGGATGTGGTCGCCGACGACGCGCATCCGGACGTCGTCGGTGTGGTGCGAGTCCTCGGCGGACTCTGCGGAGGTGTACTCCCGGCCGGACAGTTCCGCGGCCTTATCGATCACGGGGCGGACCTGGTCCGTCTCGTACATGTTCTCGACGCCCTGCAGGATCATGGCGAGGCGTTCCATGCCCAGGCCGGTGTCGATGTTCTTCTTGGGCAGCTCGCCCGTGATGTCGAAGTCCACCTTGGAGCGGACGTTGTCGATCTGGAATTGCATGAACACGAGGTTCCAGATCTCGACGTAACGGTTTTCGTCGGCGATCGGACCACCCTCGGCGCCGTAGGCAGGTCCGCGGTCGTAGTAGATCTCCGAACAGGGGCCGGCGGGTCCCGGCTGTCCGGTGGACCAGTAGTTGTCCGCCTTGCCCATGCGCTGGATCCGCTCCGCCTGGATGCCGGTGTTTTTCAGCCACAGCTCCTGGGCTTCGTCGTCCTCTTCGTAGACGGTGACCCAGAGGCGCTCGGGCGGCAGCCCGTAGCCGCCGTCGTCAACACTGGTGGTCAGCAGTTCCCAGGCGAACTTGATGGCGTCTTCCTTGAAGTAATCGCCGAAGGAGAAGTTGCCGCACATCTGGAAGAACGTGCCGTGGCGGGCCGTCTTGCCCACTTCCTCGATGTCGCCGGTCCTGATGCACTTCTGCACGCTGGTGGCCCGCAGGTAGGGGGCCTCCTCACGTGCGGTCAGGTACGGGATGAACGGCACCATGCCGGCCACCGTGAACAGCAGGGAAGGGTCGCTGGAGACCAGGGAGGCGGAGGGAACCGCGGTATGGCCCTTGCTGACAAAAAAGTCGATCCAGCGCTTGGTGATCTCCTGCGACTTCATGAGCTGATTTCTTACCCTTCAATATTCACTGCGTTATGTGGTCCACGCGTTTGGTCCGCGGGACAAGCTGAATTCCGGCGTCGATCCAGGCCCCGTCGATCCAGGCCCCGTCGATCCAGGCCCCGTCGATCCAGGCCCCGTCGATCCAGGCCCTGTCGGCCGTGCCGGCGCGCCCTTCCGGGCACCGTACTTACTAATTCTCTCGCGGCTAGCGCCGGACTGCATCCTGGCCGTCAGTGACTCCATCAATGGCTGCGTCTATGCCTAGGGCGGAGCGGAGCTCGGTTTCCCGCTCGCTCATGCCCTCCCGGACAGCGTCCGCGAAGTCGTACAGGCCGTCAGCCAGCCGGCCGACGGCCCGGTTCAGGCCCTCGGGGCCGAGGTTCGACTTCGCCTCGGTGATCTTTCGGATTGCGATGACGCCGATCGCGACGCCGATTCCCATCCAGATGATTCTGTTCATGTCAGGTTCTCCAGCAGGGCTTAGCGGCTGCGGCGGCCGGTGGCGGGCTTATTTCGGGCGGTGAAGGCAGAACGCACGCCGTAGCTGAAGGCAGCCACCTTGATCAGCGGCGAGCCCACGGTGGCGGCCATGAGCGAGGACAGCGCCGAGATGTTGGCGGAGGCGTCCGAGACGTTGGAGGCGATCCCGTCGACCTTCTTGAGCTGCTCGTTGGTGGTGGAGACGGTGGCGGTGACTTCGTCCATGAGCGGGGTGGCGCCGTCGCTGATCGAGCGGATGGACGTCCGGACCTCGTCAAACACTCCCCCGAGCTTCAGGATCGGCACGGCGAGCAGCAGGACTAGCAGTGCAAACACCCCGGCTGCGATCAGGCCGGCAATATCGCCACCAGACATAGACATTCATCTCCTTGAACTGCAGTGGATTCCTGCGTGTTGCGTTAAGTCGCTACGGGTTTGTCCGACTGACACAGCCGGCATCCGGGGAACTCCCCCAAGTACCTTACATACAAAGAAGCCCGCGGCGCTTGCCACGGGCTTCTTTGTAGGTGTTGCCTTGGATCTAGCGTGCGTAGAATTCCACGACGAGCTGCTCTTCGCAGGTTACGGGAACCTCAGAGCGCTTCGGGCGGCGGACCAGGCGCGCCTGCAGGGCGTCAAGCTTGACGTCCAGGTAAGCCGGAACCATCGGCAGGACGTCGCGGTGTGCACCGGCTGCAGCAACCTGAAGCGGAACCATGGTTTCGCTGCGGCTGTGGACGTGGACCAGCTGGCCTTCGCCGACGCGGAAGGACGGGCGGTCAACGCGGATGCCGTCAACCAGGATGTGGCGGTGCACAACCAGCTGGCGGGCCTGGGCGATGGTGCGGGCGAAGCCGGCACGCAGCACGAGGGCGTCGAGACGCATTTCGAGCAGTTCGATCAGGTTTTCACCGGTCAGGCCCTTGGTGCGGCGTGCTTCTTCGAAGGCACGGGTCATCTGGGCTTCGCGGATGCCGTACTGGGCGCGCAGACGCTGCTTTTCGCGCAGACGTACGGCGTAGTCGGAGTCCTGCTTCTTGCGGGCACGGCCATGCTCACCGGGGCCGTACGGGCGGCGCTCCATGTACTTGGCGGCCTTGGGGGTCAGAGCGATGCCGAGTGCACGCGAGAGGCGTGCTGTACGGCGAGCACGAGTGTTGTTAGCCACTTGTGTCCTTCCAATATCTGCGGTGTGTCAGTGTTACTGGCCTCCACGATGGAGAGCATCGGCCAACCGCTGCCTTTTGCTACTGGGCACAGGGCAACCCCCAACAAAACCGCAACGAATCAGGGATTTGGTGGATTGTGCGTCCGTGCCTTGCCAGACAACGAACTAGCCTACCAGATTTTGGCATGCAGGCCCTGACCGGCGGGCCGGTAGATGGAGCCGCCGTAGCTGGAGGCGCCGTCAGATCTTGGCATGCACTCCCCGGCTGCTCCGCCGGCCGAACGATGCCGCGCCCAAGAACTCAACGGCCACGAACGATTCGGAGCCCACCACCCATTCGTCATGGCCGGGGGGAATCGCGTAGGTGTCATTGGCATGGATCGTGGAGCGCAGTCCTTCGGCGGTCTCGACTTCCATGACGCCAGAGATGCAGAATCCGAGATGGTGGTGCTGGCAGACCTCGGTCTTCTCGAAGGGTCTGATGTACTCGGACCACCGCCAGCCCGGGCCGAGGATCAGCCGGGCCACCGAGTAATCGTTCACCGTGACAAGATCGAATTCGGCCTTGTCCGGGCACCGCTTCCTGTCGGGGACATCGAAGGACTTGACTGCCATGGCTGTGACGCAATTTACGGACATGGGACACTACCTGGGAACGGGGGTCAGCGCGCTTGGGGTGGAATAAAGTTGTTGCCGGCCGCCGTTGCGGGACCTGTGGGTATGGGGATATGGATGGCCGGCAATGTGTGCCGCTGTCCCCCGCGCCACACCGACGTTCAGCAGATCCATGCTGACGTATTTCCACGTTAGACCTCCTGCACCGGAAGTCAACGGCGGATTCGCTGCCGGCCGGTCAGGTGCCACGGATGATCTTCCGGAGCCGTTCCAGCCGGGTCGCGATGTCCCGCTCCGCGCCGTTGGCCGTGGGCTGATAATAGTCCCGGCCCACTAGATCATCCGGCGGGTACTGCTGGGCGGCCACCGAGTGCGGGGCGTCGTGCGCGTACTTGTAACCCTGCCCGTGGCCCAGCTGCTTCGACCCCGGATAGTGGGCGTCCCGCAGGTGGGCCGGGATGCCGTTGCCGAGGCCCGCGCGGACGTCGGCAATGGCCTTGTTGATGCCCAGGTAGGCCGCATTCGACTTGGGTGCGGTGGCGAGGTGGACGACGGCCTCGGCCAGCACGATCCGCCCTTCCGGCATCCCGATCAGCTGCACGGCCTGGGCCGCAGCAACCGCCGTCTGAAGCGCCGTGGGATCGGCCATGCCAACATCCTCCGCCGCCGAGATCACGATGCGCCGGGCAACGAAACGGGGGTCCTCCCCTGCCTCCAGCATCCGGGCCAGGTAGTGCAGTGCCGCGTCGACGTCGGAGCCGCGGATCGACTTGATGAAGGCGCTGGCGACGTCGTAGTGCTGGTCCCCTGCCCTGTCGTAGCGGACGGCGGCGACATCGAGCGCGCGTTCGGTGTGCCTGAGTTCAACGGGCACGGCGGTGTCGGCGCCGGCGTCGTCCGTATCGCCGAACGCGACGCCGGCCGCCGCCTCAAGCGCAGTCAGCGCCCGGCGGGCGTCCCCGCCGGAGAGCCGGACCAGGTGCGCCGTGGCCTCGGCACTGAGTTCCACCTTGCCGTTGAGTCCCCTGACGTCCGTGACGGCGCGCTGGAGCAGGCCCTCGATGTCGGCGTCGGTGAGCGGCTTGAGGGTCAGCAGCAGGGACCGGGACAGCAGCGGGGAGACAACGGAGAAGGAGGGGTTTTCGGTGGTGGCGGCCACCAGCACCACCCAGCGGTTCTCGACGCCGGGCAGCAGGGCATCCTGCTGGGCCTTGTTGAAGCGGTGGATCTCGTCGAGGAAGAGCACGGTGGTGGTCTTGAACAGGTCCCGGGCGGTCAGGGCCTCCTCCATCACCCGCCGCACGTCCTTGACCCCGGCGGTGATGGCGGAGAGCTCCACGAACTTCCGGCCCGGGCCTTTGGCGATCACATGGGCCAGCGTGGTCTTGCCCGTGCCGGGAGGTCCCCAGAGGATCAGCGAGCTCGGACCCGCGGGTCCCGTGGCGTCCGTGCCGGCCGCAAGTTGCCGCAGCGGCGATCCCAGGCCCAGCAGGTGCTGCTGTCCCACGACGTCATCGAGCGTCCGCGGCCGCATCCGGACCGCCAGCGGGCTGCGCGGCGAGGCGCTCCGGCCGGAGGCCTGGCCTGCGGAGGACCCGGCAGACGACTCGGCGTCGCCGTCGGCGTCTTCGCTGTCAGGCCCCGGGCCAAAGAGATCATCCACATAGATAGGCTACTTCTAGTTTCAACGGACACTGTTCAGACAATGTCCAACAGGCAGAGTGTTCAGACAGAAGGAACCACCATGACAGTCAACGGCGGTACGGCCTCCCGTGTGGCCTTCGTCTCCGGCGCCCGGCTGCCGGGCTGGGTGGAGCGCTTCACCGCCAGCCACGGCGAGGTGAGGCAGGAGGAGCTCGACGGCGGTCTGCGGCTGCGCGCGGCGGACGGGGCCGTCGCGCTGCTCCAGCCGCCGTGGCCGGTGGACGGCAGGCCTGGGCGCGGCGGCGATGCCGTGTCCCGGCTGGCGTCCCTCGCCGGACAGCCGCGGAGCATCGGAGCGGTGCTGGTCCGCCGCGGCGGGTACTCGGTGGCGGTGGTCAGCGGCGGCGCCGTGCTGGCATCCAAGACTGGCACCCGTCACGTCCAGTCGCGCACGGCGGCCGGCGGCTGGTCCCAGCAGCGCTTCGCCCGGCGGCGCGCCAACCAGGCCGATGCCCTCGTGGAGGCCGTCGCAGAGCACGCCGGGCGGATCTTCGCGGGGCAGCGGATCGAATATGTGGCCCCGGGCGGCGACCGGACCCTGGCCGAGCTGGTGCTCGCCGAACCCGTGCTCAAAGCGTATGCCGCATTGGCCAGGCTGCCGTTCCTGGATGTCCCCGATCCCCGTGCCACCGTCCTGAAGAAGGCCGCCGCCGAGCTGTGCTCGGTGCGGATCCTGGTGACCGACCCGCCCGCCGGGCCCGGGACACCGGGGCCGGATTAGTACTGCAGCCGGGTGTATGGGGCGTGGCAGCGGACCTGGTAGTGGGGCGTCGGGCGGTTTTGCTGGTGTCTTCGGCGCCAGCGGGCTGAGGTGGCCCGTGCCTTGACATCGCGTTCACCACCAGCCCAAGATTGCCTCGTCCACCCCTCTCATGGCATGCAGCAGCGACAGACCAGGTAGCCAAGGTATTCAACTGCAACGTTTGGATCTGTCAGAAGAAACTTTTGACAGACCCGCGAAAAGGATTTGAGATGCCGAATAAAGTCGACTATTTCGAAATAGGTTCACCCGATCCGGAGGCATCAAAGGCCTTCTACTCGGGACTGTTCGGCTGGGAAGTGGGTCCACCGTCCTCCCCTGCCCAATACAGCATGGTCAACGCCGACGAAGGTGGTCTCTGGGATACCTCGGGGATGGGCGGCCGGAACTGGGCAATCTTCTACGTTCACGTCGATGACGTATCCGCGGCGATCGACAGAGCGACAGAGCTCGGCGCAACCGTTGCCCTCCCCCTCGTTGACAATGGCAGCATCGAGTTCGCACACCTCCTTGATCCTCTCGGCAACCGATTCGCGATCTGGCGGCCGAAGGCGGCGTAGAGCCGTCAACTCTGGATGGGCATGTGGCTCCCGTGGGGGCACAGCCCTCAGGCTGGCGAGTGCAACCCAGATCGGTCCAGATAGGGTGAGGATTCGGAGCACACCGGCCTGCGCCGGCGTCAGCCCGACGAAGGCGGACGCAGCGGCTATCCCGACGGCAGCGACTCCGAGGAGCCCTTTATCAACGTCCTCTGGTGGGTCAATCAAGAATTGCTGCACCACGGCGCAGGAATAGCCTTGCTGCGCGATCTGTACAACGCACGGCGCCATTAGGAATCAGGGCTGGAATCGATGGCTCGACGGCGTGGATGATCGGCCGGCTGCTTCGTCGCGGCCGTACGGCTGGAGCTCGATGGCCGCCTGATCCGCGACCGCCGGTGGCTGAAGCTACTGGGACAAAAGGCCGGGATCAGCGGCCGCCGAGCGTGTACGCGAGTTCGACCAGCCCCTTGTCATAGGTCTTGGAGCTCACGAGATTCAGCAGGGCCGGGTCCTGGCCCGCGGGGAAGACGCCACGACCCGCGCCGAGCGCCACGGGCATGACGACGAGCCGTACGGCGTCCACCTCCCCGGCCGCGAAGAACGCTTCGCTGAGGGTGAGGCTGCCCCACAGCACAATCGTGCCCGGCGTTTCCCGCTTGATCCGGCGGATGGCCTCGACCGCGTCCCCGGATTCGATCGCTGCATCGGGGAATTCGCCCCAGGGGGCCTGCTTGAGCTTGCTGGAAAACACGTAGCGGTGGAGCCCATTGAGCGCCGGTGCGATGATCTCCGCCGCTGATGCCGGGGTTGGCCAGAACTCGGCGAACGTCCGGTACGTGGATGCACCCAGCACCATGGCGTCGACGGTCCCGAGCCACTCGAGCTGGTTGCGGTCGAATTCGGCCGTGCCGCCTTCCAACAGCTCATAAGCCCTGAATTCGTTGTTGACATCGGCCGCGAAACCGTCCGCGGTCACGAATTGCTGGACAACCAGCTGTCCCATGGCTGACTCGTCCTGATCGGTGATCTCAGGACTCTACGCCGGGCCCGGGCACCCTTCAACCGCAGCCCTTAATTGTGTAAGGCTTGGGGGTTGTTGGCCCCGTCGAAAGGCCAAGCGACCGCGTGTGGTCGATGCCGAGAAGCAGCCTCCTGCTCGGCTATGGGTGGAGACACGCGCCCCTCGACAAGTGGGAATCGCAGCAGGTCAGAACGGCCGTAACCTTTCGGTTTGCGGGGTAGGGCGACACAGGACTTTGACTAGTTTCCTTGGGCAGACTGCTGTTTGAAACTGACTATGTCCATGCCAATCGACGCCTGAACGGGTGTCATCGCCGGCACCCGGAGCGTGCTGTCTTTGCCATTTCTTGAGCTGACCGGGGGATACCTGCCTTCGCACGTCCTTAGCGTACGAATTATTCCGTTTTCTGAAGCGCCCCCAAATCGTGAGAGTCGGGGGTCCATGGACACGACGTGAACTTGGTGCAGGAAACCAGCGGAGTTGAGGAGTGCAGCGAGGCGATCGCGGGTACGACCGGGCTTCGAGGGCATTTGAGCCATCGAAAGACGGAGTACTGCGGATTTCACGCACGCCGCCATGGTCCTTCAGCTTGTCCGTCCACACGTTCTGGGGCAGTAGCTTCGGCACCGACGAGCGCACCGATGCGAATGGCGACGGGAGTGGGCTAATCTACGGCCGCGGCCGCCTAGCGCACCGGCATGGCTCAGCCCGACGGCGGCGTGAACTGGCTGGCGGTAAACACCGCTCCTCCCGTGTCGCGGATCAGGGCAATGCGGGTCCACTCGGTGTCGTCCTGCCCGAGGATTTGCGCGCCAAGCCGCTGCGCGTCAGCCACAGTCTGGTCCCGGTCGGCCACGGTGAACGAGACATGCCAGTGCGGCAGCTCGTCCGGGCCCGCGGGCACGACCCAGGCGATCGCGTCCTCGAAGCCGGGCGGAGCGACCACCGCCGACTGCCGGGCCCTGATGTCCGGGTCGACGGTCGCCTCGAGGTGGTCACCATAGCCCGGTTGGCGGATCATCGTCGCGAAGCCCAGATCGTCGACCTGCCAGCCGAACGCCTCCTGGTAGAAGGCGATAGCCGCCTTGGGGTCAGTCGTGTGGAGGTCGCTGAAGTTCCAGGCGCCCGGCAGGTTGACCGTCTGTGCCCCCGGGCGGCGCCGGGCCTGCCAGATGCGGAACTCGGCGCCCTCGGGATCGGTCAGCACCGCGCCGCGGCCGCCGTCTCCCGCGTCGGCCGGTGCCGATCGCACCGTGGCTCCGATCGACGCCAGCCGCCGTGCTGCGGCATCTGCGTCATCGACGGAGACGTAGGTACTCCACGCCGCGGCACCCTCCCCTGGACCGGCGATCGCCCCGACGTCCCGGCCGGCGAGCTTGGCGATCATGTACCGGGTGCGGGCTCCGGGCGGCATAGCGTCCTCGAACGTCCAGCCGAACAGGCCGCCGTAGAACTGAGTGGCCGCTTCGACGTCTGGCTGCTCGGTATCCACCCAAGACGGGACACCCTGCGGATAGGTCCGGTCGGTGACATCTCGATCTCTCTCCATGGCAGAAGCCTAGCCAGCCCGGCTCGCTTCGGCGACCCTACAGAATCCGCCATAGCTTTGCGTGCAACTGACCATGAGTGACTGCTCCGGGTCGTGATGGTGTCCGCGATCGTCGGCGGTCCACTTGGTTTCCTCATAGGAGGGCTACTCGCCCCGGCTATCCACAGCTCCGCGCTGTCAAGTATCGGCATCGTTGTGGCTGAGCCAGCTGCCCTGGTCCCGGTGCCGCTCAGGACTGTTCAGGACCGGATCAGGGAGCTGGAAGCGGACATCGCGTTCGTGCTCAGAGGGCCGGTGACCGCAGATGCCGCACCTGCGCAACCGGACGCGGCCCTGCTTATTTCGCTATTGCCGTTGGCGCGGGGCAAGCGGAAAGTTGTATCCACTACAAAGCGGTCGTTCAAGCCGGTCGACCATGGAAGGACGAGGGAACAGAGCATGAAGATCGCGGTAATCGGGCGTGGCCGGGTCGGCGGAGGCCTGGCCAAGCTCTCGAGTGCTGCCGGACAAGAGGTGACAGGGTTGGGGCGGGACGGTGGTGATGCTGCTGGGGCCGACGTCGTGGTGGTTGCGTGCCGGGCCAACTGATCGGGCAGGCCCTGTCCGGCGTTTCCGGGCTCGCTGGCCAGGTGACAATCGACTGCTGCAATCTGTACACGGAGCGGGACGAGAGATTCCTGTCGTCATCTCACCAGATCAAAGCGACCATCGGCGGCCCGACCGCGAAGTCCTTCTCCACCAATTTCGCTGCTCTGTACGAGCAGATCGTGGCGCAACGGGCGCGACCCAGCAATTTCTTCGCGGCGGAGCCAGCGGCGCGCGAGATCGCAGAGCAGCTCATCCGAGACGCCGGGTATGACCCAGTTTTCGTCGGCGACCTCGACCCGGGGGCCCGGCTCCTCGAAGCCAGCTCGCCGCTGACACGCGCGATCGCAGGACAGCAGGGCCCTTTCTTCTACCGGTATGCCACCCCCGGCGAACTCTAGTAGCCCCCTGCCCCCGACCCGTGCCGCGGCCGTGCTCGCTGCGGAGGGGAGCGTGGTAGTCGCATCGGCGGATTTGGTGAGCGGCCCACTTTTCAGTTCCAGATGGGCATTCCAGGGGCCGGCGGGCATCCCGGAGTCGAAGGCAACCGTGACGTCACCGGTGTCGGCGACTCCTACCGAATGACCTGGACTCGAGCATCGATCCAGCCACGAAGGTCAGAGCGTCAGGGTGAACGCCGGAGTGCCGTCGACCCGTCCGCCGTCGACGGCGAGCACGATTCCCGTGACGAATGAGGAGGCGCCGGAGCACAGCCACAACGCGGCCGCCGCGATCTCCTCGACGCGGCCGATCCGACCGAGCGGCACGGCCGCCGACGCACCGGCCTGCGCGGCCGCACCCGCCGCCGCCAGCCGTCCGGTGAGGATCGGACCCGGCGCCATCGCGTTGACCCGGATGCCGGACGCCGCGTAGTCGAGAGCGGCGACGCGGGTCAGACCGCCGACACCGAACTTGCTGGCCACATAGCCGCTCAGCCCGGCGACTCCCTGCTCGCCCGCGGTCGAGGACATGTTCACGATTACCGCACCGTCCGGCGCCTCCCGCATGAGTTCCACCTCGTATTTGAGGCAGAGAAACGTTCCGCGCAGATTGACCGCGATCGCGCTGTCGAACTGCTCGCTGGTCCACTCGGCCATCGGAGCAGGCGGCCGGCCTCCGCCCGCGGCATTGTTGACGGCGGCGTCGAGCCGTCCGAACCGTGAGCGGATTCCTGCCAGCAGGTCACGGACCGAACGCTCGCTCGTCACGTCGGCCGGCATCGCAACTGCAAGTCCGCCGTCACCGGCGATGGCATCCACCTGCCGCGACAGGGCCGCCTCATTGCGCGAGGCCAGTACGACGTGTGCACCGGCCGCGGCCAGAGCCGCGGCGATCGCCGCTCCAATCCCCTGGCTCGCGCCGGTGACCAGCGCGACCTTTCCGTCGAGGCGGTCGGCGCCGGTCATCGTGCTTCTCGATTCGCGGCGGACCTGTTCTTTGGCAGGAGGAAGCCAACCGCGACGAGCCAGAGGAGCCCGCCGAACCGCCCGATCGGGAGCAGGAATTGAATCGGCTCGATGGCCATAGAGAGGAAGCTCAGTTCAGACAGGGCGGCGATCACGAGCCCGGTCCAGGCGAGCCAGCGCGGCACGAAGCCCAGGATGAGGGCCGGCACGGCGATCCCCGCGACGAGGAGCCCCATGCCGACCACGTAACCGACCCCGCCGGCGATGAATGCGAGAAATGACAGCGCGTGGGTGAGCGTCACGTCGGTGGTGATCTCCGGACGGCTCAGCACCCAGCCCACGAGAGCCGAGAGCATTAGGAACGCCGCTGCGGTGATGCCGCCGAAGAACCCGATTCCTGGTCCGGGAACCCGAACTCCAAGGCGGAGCTGCCGGGCGTATACGGTGGCCGCATAGATGCCCAGTGGTACGGCTGAACCGAACTGGATCATGCTGGCGAGCCGCACGGCATCGGGGTTCCCCTGAAAGTACGCGGCGACCTGCGCCGCCGCGGAGAACGGCGAGACAAACGTGTGGCCGCCGGTCATGATCGCGCTCGTGACCAGGCCGGCGACGGTGAGTCCGAGGCTCACGACGGCCAGGATGCCCGGGTTGGGTCCGCCCGGGCGGACCGTTTGGCCGGCCCGCGGAAGGGAAACGTCAGTCATGATCACGCCTTTCCAGTAATTGAGTCATATCAAGAATGATTCATCTCTTGAATTGTTATGTCAAGCAGGTAATCTATAGCCATGGACTCACCCGCCGCGCCCCGGCCGAAGCGCACTGCCTTCCTGCTCTCACAGCTGGGCGCGTTGGCGTCGTCGCGCTTCGCCGAACGCACCCGGGAAATCGGCCTCACGCCGAGCGATGCGGGCGTGCTTCGCCTGATCGGCCGGGCCCCCGGGTTGAGCCAGCGGGCCCTTGCCGACCGGCTGGGGGCCGTGCCCAGTCGCGTGGTCTCGCTCATCGACTCGCTGCAGGCCCGCGGCCTCGTGGAGCGGGAGCGCAGCAGCACCGATCGCCGGATTTACGAACTTCGTCTGACCATCGAGGGCGCGCAGGTGCTGGGACAACTTCGCGAGATCGCCGAAGCGCACGAGGCCGAACTCCTGGCCCCGCTCACCGACGAGCAGTCTGCCCAGCTCGGAAGCCTGCTCGCCCAGCTCGCGGGCGCCAACGCTCTCGACCTGGACCTCCACCGGGATTCCGGTGCGAGGATCCCGTTACGATGACCCGGCTTCACCGGTAGCCCGCGCCGCCCGTAGCATTCGACGGAGATTTGCCGGGTTAATTCTGCTTGAGCATCTCGGCATCGGCCGTTTGTTCGTTGGCGGGTGGTCACCGTACGGGCATGCCTCGCACCTTCCTGTCGAGACTTCCTGACTCAGCTCGCAGCTTAGCTTTGAGAGCGGAACGTGAAGGCGTACATTGTCGGCATGAGACGCACTTCATCGGACCGCCGTGACGTGCTCACGGACCGGCTATTGGGTGTTGCGGAGTTCAGCCACGCTCAGTGGTTTTTCGGCAACCTCTACGAGACAGTGGTCAAGGTCCCACACCGGATTGCAACCTCGGAAGCCAGTACTGACCTGCCCCGGTCGCCCTTCGCCGCGGGCAGCCCTGCCCGTTACTACGTGCCGATCGCCCCGGTGATCGTTCCTGCCGCCGTCGCCGCACTCCTGACGGGCTGGAACCGTGCTGACAGCAGGCCCTGGCTGGTGCTTGCGGCGGCCAGCTCCGCGGCGGGCGGGGCTGCCACCGGGTACCTCCTCCGGTCGGTCAACCCGAGACTGTTTTTCGGCGCGCAGCCGCTCAGCGAGATGCGCAGGAAACCCCTGCTGAAGAAGTGGTACCGGATCAATGCGTTCAGGCTCGCGGCCAGCGGAATCGCTTTGGCTGCGATCCATCAAGCACGGGTAACCGGGATGAGAACCCGGGGCTAGGGACGTCCCGGTGAACGGGGCACACCGCTGGGTCCGCCCGTCTTAAGGTTGCTGCGTAGCGGCCTCGCGGGAAAATCACACGAAGCGGCCGCCAAAGTGGTGACCGAGTGACCAACAGGATCCAGAACAGCCTTGAGCTACCCGCGAAGAGAGTGATGCGAACTGCTGGACAACGGCCCGGCCGAGGAACAGAACCTTCCCCAGGGCGCATCGATGGCGGAGGCGGGAAGATCTTCCTGGCAACCGGCTACAACAAGTGGGGCCTGACCAACGCGGTCGCCGCCGCGCTCACGCTCTCGGCCGATATCCTCGGCGGCAACCTGCCGTGGGCCAGGACGCTGCACCACCGCGCGTGCCGGGGGCCGCGGATCTGGCGACCGGCGCCAAAAACAACGCCGGCGTCGCAGGTACCCTCGCCCGGGACTGGATCAAAATCGGATTCGGTGGCGTCGACCGCTCGGGCTCCGGACCTGCCGGACCCGGGCAGGGCGACACACCGGCCAAAACGCCCGGCGACGGCGAAGGGACGGTGGCCCGCCAGGGCCTGAAGCCCGTGGCGGTCTCGACCGTCGCGGGCGTCACTTGCAGTTTCGGCGCTGTGCACACGTCTGGGCGGAATACTGCACTGGAACGATGCCGAAAGATCCTGGGACTGCCCCCTGCACGGCTCCCGCTTCACCGCCGACGACAAACTGCTCGAGGGGCCGGCCAGCCGGGATCTTAGGGTCCTCGAATAGACTGCGGCCGTCCCCAACCAGCAGATTTCCTGCCAGGGGGACGGCCGCCGTCGTCGGTTTTCCACGAACCGTGGGAGGGGCTACTGGGCCCGACCCTTCATCTCCTCCATGGCATCCCTGCCGAGCCAGGCACCCAGCCCGATCATGGCGACGCCGAGGACCAGATGCAGCCAGTTGTCGGCGGAATTGAACGGGACAAAGTTGGCGCCCGTTTTCATGTCGATGAGAAGGCCGTAGATCCACAGGACGACGTACACGGCGCCGCCGCCAATCAGGAACAAGCGGGCCATTCGGTCCGTCCTCGCCATGGCAACCCCGGCCACACCGAAGAGAAGGTGGACGATGTTGTGCAGCACGGACACTTGGAAGACTCCAAGCAGCATGGCGCCGGACTCATGTCCCGCAAAGTTCATGGCGCCGTAATTGCTGGTGATTCCCGGGATGAACCCGAGGACGCCAACCAGCAGAAACACCACACCAAGGCCCAAGGCGGTGTTGTGGAGCGTCAACCCCATCACATGGTGGTGTTGCGCAGGATGTGAGGCGGTGGTCATTTGTCCTCCCTTTCACGCTGGTTGCCGGCTCTTCTGCTGAAGAACCGGCCTCGCGGCAAGGAGTCGTCGGAACCCTTGCCGACGCCCATATCATACTCCTGAAATCCTTGCGGCGTGCGGGGGAAAACAGACCTTGGGAGGGCGGTCCGCATGAGTGCAAGATCGTTCACCTTGGATCGGGCTCGCCTACCGGAACCAACGCGCCTGTCAGTGTCGCCGCTAGCAGCCGGTCAGGTGCCGCTTCGGCCGTTCCTGCCGGTAGAGGTACCGGCCGGCTTCGCGGAAGCCGGCACGTGCATAGAGGTCCCGGGCACCGGCGTTGGACGCCATCACCAGCAGCCAGTAGCCGCAGAGGGCCCGCGCCTGGCCTTCGCTCAGCAGCGCACGGATGATCCGGGCCGCATGGCCCCGCCGGCGCTCCTCGGGGCGAGTCGCCATGCAGTACAAGCCGCCCCAGCGGGGCTGCACGGGAGGAACAGCGAGCCGGCCGACGGCGGCGGCCCCGCCGTCGTCGTCCCGCACCAGGGCGTACAGCGCGGGGCAGCCTTCGAGGATCCCGCGCGCGACGGCGAGTCCCGCCTCCCCGCCGCGGCCGTCGACGCCCCACCAGAGCTCCAGCCATTCCGCGGAGGGCTCGGCGGAGATCTCCACCCCGGCGTCAGGCTCCAGGGATTCCGCGCCGGCGTCGCGGACCAGGACCAGCGTCTCGGACTGCCGGGTGAAGCCCTCCCCGTCCAGGACGGCATTCAGCGCGTCATAGTGCCGGTCATCGAAGACCTGGAAGATCACCGGAAGTCGGCGGCTCCGGTACCACAGCCTGGCATTCCGGAGGGCGGCGAGCCGCCCGTGCGTGGTGTTTTCGGGCTCGCTGCGGACCCACACCGAATTGGCGCGCTGGGTCACACCGGACGCGGCCCGGAGCACCCAACCGGATTCCTCCCGCTCCGCGGCAGGCCAGGCGGCATCCATCAGCGTTTCAATGTCGGCCACCACGTCCGGATCCGTCATCTCTTCCCTTATCCACGAGCCGTATCCACGATCGCCGCTAAGACAGCAGGGGCCCCGGTTTCCCGGCGAGCCCCTGCGTTGAGCTATTGAGACTATTCGGCCTTCTTGGCTTCCGGCTTGAAATCGACGCCGGCTTCTTTGCGCTGCTGCGCCGTAATCGGGGCGGGCGCCTGCGTCAGCGGGTCAAAGCCGCCGCCGGACTTCGGGAAAGCGATGACGTCGCGGATGGAATCAACACCGGCCAGCAGTGCGACAACGCGGTCCCAGCCGAAGGCGATTCCGCCGTGGGGAGGCGCGCCGAACTTGAAGCCCTCCAGGAGGAATCCGAACTTGGTCTGGGCGTCCGCCTTGTCCAAGCCCATCAGCTCGAAGACACGCTCCTGGACGTCCCGCTCGTGGATACGGATGGAGCCGCCGCCGATTTCGTTGCCGTTGCAGACGATGTCATAGGCATACGACAACGCCGACTCGGGGTCCTGGTCGAAGCTGTCCATGAACTCGGGCTTGGGCGAGGTGAACGCGTGGTGCACGGCCGTCCACTGGCCGGCGCCGACAGCGACGTCGCCGGAAGCCACAGCAGCCGCAGCCGGCTCGAACATCGGCGCGTCCACGACCCAGCAGAACGCCCAGTCCGCGGGGTTGATGAGTCCGGTGCGGTGGCCGATCTCAACCCGGGCAGCACCCAGCAGGGCACGGGACGGCGTCTTCTCGCCGGCGGCGAAGAAGATGCAGTCGCCGGGCTTGGCGCCGACGGCGTCGGCCAGGCCGGCACGCTCGGTGTCGGTGAGGTTCTTGGCCACAGGACCGGTCAATTCGCCATCTTCCTTGAAGAGGACGTAGGCCAGGCCCTTGGCTCCGCGCTGCTTGGCCCATTCCTGCCAGGCGTCGAGTGCCCGGCGCGCCTGGGAGGCTCCGCCCGGCATGACGACGGCGCCGACGTAGAGTGCCTTGAAGACGCCGAAGTTGGTGTCCTTGAAGAATTCGGTGAGCTCGGTGAGCTCCAGGCCGAAGCGCAGATCCGGCTTGTCCGAGCCGTAGCGGGCCATGGCGTCGTGGTAGGTGAGGCGCTGGATCGGAGTCGGGATTTCGACGTCGATCAGCTTCCACACCGCCTTGACGATGTTTTCGCCGAGGCGGATGATGTCGTCCTGCTCCACGAAGCTGGCCTCGATGTCCAGCTGGGTGAATTCCGGCTGGCGGTCCGCGCGGAAGTCCTCGTCGCGGTAGCAGCGGGCGATCTGGTAGTACTTCTCGAAACCGCCGACCTGCAGGAGCTGCTTGAACAGCTGCGGGGACTGCGGCAGCGCGTACCAGGAACCCGGCGCGAGGCGGGCGGGAACCACGAAGTCGCGGGCGCCTTCCGGCGTCGAACGCGTGAGTGTGGGGGTTTCGATCTCAACGAAGCCGTCCCGGTGGAGCAGTTCGCGGGCCACGCGGTTGGCCTCGGAGCGCAGGCGCAGGTTGCGGCTGGGGCCGGGGCGGCGCAGGTCCAGGTAGCGGTGCTTGAGGCGGGCTTCCTCGCCCACTTCAACGTGCTCGTCGATCTGGAACGGCAACGGGTCCGAGGTGTTGAGGATGGTGACCTTCTCGGCCATGACCTCGATCTCGCCGGTGGGCAGCGCCGGGTTCTCGTTGCCCTCGGGGCGCTTGGACACTGTGCCGATAATCTGCAGCACGTACTCGTTGCGCAGGCCGTGGAAAACTTCCTCTTCACGGACGACGACCTGGGCGACGCCCGAAGCGTCACGCAGGTCAACGAATGCGACGCCACCGTGATCACGACGCCGGCCGACCCAGCCGGCCAGGGTTACGGTTTGGCCAATGTGCTCGGAGCGAAGTGATCCGAGGTCATGTGTGCGCAGCACAGCTTACCTTTCAGAAGGAAGACAGAAGTGGTGTTCTATAGGATCGCTACGGGAACGATCCCGTTCGAGTTTACCCGTTGGAAAGGTCCCTCCCGCCATGGCAAGCCACCATTCCGGCCAGCAGCCGCGTGACCGGCCAGGCCAGCAACGGCTGCAGCGCCGCCTCGGCGTGTTCGATTCCACGGCAATAGGGCTCGGCTCCATGCTGGGCGCCGGCGTTTTCGTGGTCTTTTCCCCCGCCGCGGCCCTGGCCGGCCCGCTGCTGACCTTCTCGGTGGCCGTTGCCGGCGTCATCGCCTATTGCAACGCCGTCGCCTCCGCGCAGCTGGCGGCCAAATACCCCTCGAGCGGAGGGACCTATGTCTACGGGCGCAACCAGCTCGGCGAGTGGCCCGGCTTCATTGCGGGCTGGGGTTTCGTCACTGGCAAGACGGCGTCCTGCGCGGCGATGGCCCTGACTTTCGGGCACTACCTGGCACCGGCCTACGCCACGCCGGTGGCGGTTGCCGCCGTCGTGGTGCTCACCGGCGTCAACCTGCTCGGCATCACCCGGACCGCCCTGCTGACCCGGATCCTGCTGGCCGTGGTGCTGGCCACCCTCGTGTTCGTCGCGGTGGCCTCGATCCTCGGTCCGCACGCGCCAGGAACGGCGCTGGAGGCAGGCGCCAGGGGCAGCGGCGGGACGGGCGGCGCGTGGGGCGTGCTGCCCGCGGCCGGGCTGATGTTCTTCGCCTTCGCCGGGTATGCCCGGATTGCCACGCTGGGCGAGGAGGTCAAGGACCCTGCCAGCACCATTCCGCGGGCCATCCTGGCGGCACTGGCGGCCGCTTTCGTGATCTACTTCGGACTGGCTGTGCTGCTGCAGTGGCAGCTGCCGGCCGGGCGGCTGGCGGAGTCCTCGGCGCCCCTGCTCGACGCCGTCACCAGCTCCCGGTTGAGCGGAGGCGCCCCGTTTGTGCAGGCCGGGGCCGCGGCCGCGTGCCTGGGCGCCCTGCTGGCCCTGATCACGGGAGTGGGCCGGACCGCCCTGGCGATGGCGCGGGAACGCGACCTGCCAGCCCCGCTCGCCCGAGTGGGCGGCGCGCACACCGTCCCGTTCGTCGCGGAGCTCGCCGTCGCGGCCGCCGTCGTCGTCCTGCTGCTGACCACCAACGTGCTGACCGTCGTCGGTTTTTCCAGCTTCGGTGTGCTGATCTATTACGCCGTGACGAACGCTGCGGCTTTCACTCTGGCCGGGCGTCCGCGGCATGCCCCGCGCTGGCTCAATGTCCTGGGCTTCTTCGGTTGCCTGGTGCTGGCCGCCACGCTGCCACCCGCCTCGGTGCTCGGCATGGCGGCCGTGCTGGCCGCCGGCGTGGCCGGGCGCTTCCTTGTTTTGCGGGTCCGCGGCCTGCGGCTCCGCAAGGGCTAGGGCCGGCAGGCGCTAACCCTTGATGACGCGGACGTGCAGGTCTCCCTCCGAGGGGGTCCAGCCGGCCGGATCCGCATCGTACTGTTCACCCGAGCGGATGTCCTTGACCTGGTGCTTTCCGTCGTCGTCGGTGAACCAGACGAAGGGGATGCCCCGGCGGTCCGCGAACTTGATCTGCTTGCCGAACTTCTCCGCCTTCGCTGCGACTTCGGTGGCGATGCCGCGGCTGCGCAGCTGCGCGGCGATGTCCTGCGCGGCGCCCCAGCTGTCGTCGCTGTTGAGCGCCACGAGCACCGCGGTGGGGACGGAGCGCGACGCCTTGGCGAGGTCCTGGCTGAGGATCCGCGAGACCAGCCGGGTCACGCCGATCGAGAGTCCGACGCCGGGGAACTTGCGGTTGCCCTTTCTGGCCAGCGCGTCGTAGCGTCCGCCGGAGCAGATCGAGCCGAGCTGCTCGTGGCCCACCAGGATAGTTTCCACGACGGTGCCGGTGTAATAGTCCAGTCCGCGGGCGATGCTCAGGTCCGCGACCACCCTGCCGGGCGCCCGCTGGACGGCGGCGGCGATGACCTGCTCCAACTCGCTCAGGCCTTCCTCGAGCAGCTCGTTGCTGACGCCCAGCGCCTGGACCTGCTCCACGAACGAAGTATCCGCGGTGCGGATGCCGGCGAGCTTCAGCGCCCCCTGCGCCTGTTCCTCAGTGGCCCCGAGTTCAGACTGGAGCAGCTCGGCCACCTTGGCCGGACCGATCTTCTCCAGCTTGTCGATGCTGCGCAGCACGCCTGCGGTGTCCGAGAGCCCGATGCCGGTGTAAAAGCCCTCAGCCAGCTTGCGGTTGTTGATCCGGAGCAGGAAATCGGGAATCGGAAGGGCGTTGAGCGCTTCGGCGATCACCAGCGCAATCTCGACGTCGTAACGGAACGGCAGTTCGCCGTCGCCGACGACGTCGATGTCCGCCTGCGTGAACTCGCGGGCCCGTCCCTCCTGGGGACGCTCGCCGCGCCAGACCTTCTGGATCTGGTAACGGCGGAACGGGAAGGCGAGATAGCCGGCGTTTTCCACCACGTAGCGGGCGAACGGCACGGTGAGGTCGAAGTGCAGGGCAAGGGCGTGCGGGTCTGCCTTGGCGGCCTTCGCGGCATCGGACCCGGCTTCGCCGTCGTCGTCCTGCAGCCGGCTGAGGCCGTAGACCTCTTTGTCGATCTCGCCCTTGCGCAGCAGCTGTCCGACCGTTTCCACGGCGCGGGTCTCGATCGAGGAGAAGCCGTGGAGTTCAAAAATCCGGCGCAGGGTATCCAGCACGTGCAGCTCCACCAACCGCTCCTCGGGAAGCCACTCGGGGAATCCGGACAGGGAGGCGGTGCGTGCCATGGTGGATTTTCTCCTCTAGTAACAATGTCAGTGACAACGGGCAGTGCGTCTTGCGCCGTATTCTCCCCGAAACGTACGGAAGATAGGCGGCGGAGCGGCCAGTCGTGCATAAACTGTGTGCGGCAGTCAGTTTATGCTTTCGGCGCTTGCATCTTCTAATGCGTCCGGGCATGGCAGGACTGCGGGCAGCTCGACTGCTGAAACCGCGACGGCGCCCAGTGCTCGTTCCGGTTCCGGCCCTACAACCAGGAGGACCTTTGGCGGCCAGTTCACGGAGCGCCCGCGAAGCGAAGCGGCGTGTCCAGCAGATGGAGGGAAAGCGCGAGCTGCGCCGGGAGCAGGACAAGCGCCGAAAACGCGACAACCTCCTGGCCGCCGGCGCCGGGACGGCGGCTGTCGTCGTCGCCCTCGTGCTCCAGCTGACAGTTTTCTCCTCCAACCCGAGCGAAGAGGAGTTCACGGCCGCGCAGGCGGGCCTGCAGAGCCCGTCGGCGTCCGCCACGCCGTCGGTCTCGCCCACCAACGGGGAGAACATTCCGAAGCCGGAAACCGCCGCGGGCAAGACCTTCACCGGAGAGCTCAAGCTGAACAGCGGGACGCTGGGAATTGAGCTGGACGGCACCACGGCGCCGCAGGCTGCCGCCGTGTTCAAGTCCCTCGCGGACCAGAACTTCTATAACGGCCTCAGCTGCCACCGCCTGACGACGGCGGAGACATTCGGCGTCTTGCAGTGCGGCTCCAAGTCCGGCAACGGCAGCAGCGATCCGGCCTACACCTGGGGCCCGCTGGAAAACACCCCGCCGGACAACAGCTACCCGGCCGGAACCATCGCAGTCGCCAGGACCGGCGGAAACGCGAACGGCAACGACACCCAGTTCTTCATCGTGTACAAGGACACTGTCATCCCGGCTGACGCTGCCGGCGGCTACACGGTGGTGGGCAAGGTGACATCCGGCCTGGACGTGGTGACCGGTATCGCGGCCGCCGGCCTCAAACCGGGTGATAACGCCACCGACGGCGCACCTGCGGAACCAGTCACGATAGACTCGTTCTCACTGAAGTGACCAGCCGCGGCCTTGGTGGCCACGGTCCCGGTATTTCCCTCCAAGCGAAAGACTTCTAGCGGTGACAGACAGTCAGAAATCCGACGAAACATTGTCAGCAGCAGCTGGCAACGAAACCGAAGCCGAGGCATCCTCTGCCGAGGGCACAAGCTCAGGCGAAGGCGTAGACCCGGCCACAGACACAGCCGTGAACACAGACGCCAGCACAGGCGCGACGGCGGAAACGGCAACAGAGCCGGCTGAAGCCGAGGCCGCGCCTGAAACTGAGGCCGCGCCTGAAACTGAGGCCGCGCCTGAAACTGAGGCCGCGCCGTCTGCTGCTCCGGTGCCCGCCGCTGAGGCCGCGCCCGCCGTCGAGGCCGAGGCCGCTGCTCCACCGGCGCCCGCCGCTGAGGCCGCGCCTGAAACTGAGGCCGCGGCCGCCGCCGAGGCAGAGACCGAGGCCGCGCCCGCCGCCGAGGCCGAGGCCGCTGCTCCTCCGGCGCCCGGACCCGCACCGGCGCACCGTCCCGCGCCGTCCCCGGCAGCGTTCGCGGCCCGCCCCAAGGCCAAGCCGTCCGCGGCCGCCCCGGCCCCCGCGCCGGCATCCGTGTCTTCCGCCGCCTCCCTGGCCGAAGCGGCCCGCTGGGGCCGGGTCGAGGGCGACGGCCATGTGTTCCTGACCGTTGACGGCACGGAACACCCTGTCGGCCAGTACCCGGGCGTCAGCGCCGACGAGGCCCTGGGCTACTTCGCCCGGAAGTACGACGACATCGTGGCACAGATCGTCCTGCTCGAGCAGCGCGTCAGCTCCAAGGCGCCCACCACGGACATGCAGAAGACCGTTACGCACCTGCGTGAGCAGCTCGCCGAGCGGAACATGGTGGGCGACCTCCGTTCGGCCGAGGCCCGCCTGGACTCCCTTGTCACACAGATCGGCGAGCTCGAAAAGGCCGAGAAGGCCGAACACGACGCCGTCCGTGCCGCCGAGCTTGCTGCCCGCGAGGCCATCGTGGCCGAGGCCGAGGAGATTGCAGGCCACGACCCGGCCCAGGTCCAGTGGAAAACCTCCAGTGCCCGGATGAACGAACTGTTCGAAGGCTGGAAGACCGCCCAGAAGAGCGGCGTCCGGCTTGGCCGCAGCAACGAAGACGCACTCTGGAAGCGGTTCCGCGCCGCCCGCACGGTCTTCGACCGGCACCGCCGCGCGTACTTCTCTCAGCTGGACAGCAATAACTCGGCAGCCAAGGCCGCCAAGGAGAAGCTGATCTCAGAGGCCGAGGCACTGTCCTCCTCGACCGACTGGGGCTTCGCCGCCGGCGAGTACCGCCGCCTGATGGACGACTGGAAGGCCTCCCCGCGCGCCAGCCGCAAGGACGACGACGCCCTGTGGGCACGTTTCCGGGCCGCGCAGGACGTCTTCTTCACCAACAGGCAGGCAGCCAACGACGAGATCGACCAGGAGTATGGTGCGAACCTCGTGGTGAAGGAAGCCCTGCTGGTGGAAGCGACCGAACTGCTGCCCATCAAGGACCTCGCGGCTGCCAAGAAGGCCCTCCAGTCCATCCGCGACCGCTGGGAAGAAGCCGGCAAGGTTCCGAGGGTGGACATGAGCCGTGTCGAGGCCGGCCTGCGGAAGGTGGAGGACGCTGTCCGTCACGCCGAGGACGAGAACTGGAAGCGTTCGAACCCGGAGACGAAGGCCCGCACCGACAGCGCGCTGACGCAGCTGGAGTCGGCCATCGCCGGGCTCAAGGACGATCTGGCCAGGGCCGAGAAGGCCGGGGACCAGCGCAAGATCAGGGCAGCCCAGGAGGCCCTAGAGGCACGCCAGGCCTGGCTTGAGCAGCTGGAGCGCTCAGCCAGCGAACTCTCCTAGCACGTAAGCATGCGGACGGCCCCGGCCGTTCAGCCTGACAACAGGCCCCGTTTCGGTTATCCACATGACCGGGCCGGGGCCTGTTCCGTTCCCCCGGCGACGCGGCACGATGACTGAATGGTACTCCTGCCCCGCGCTCCCGCTCTCAGCCCGGTTCCGACGCCGCCCGGCTCTGACCCCGTCGAGCTCTACTCCCCCGGCACCCTGTTCTCCTGGCCGGAGCTGCAGGCCATGGCGTCCGACGGCGTGCTGACGCAGCTGTATCAGCGCGGGTACCTGCCGCCCGGCACCCGTTCCAGCCCGCAGCTCCGCGCCCGCGCGGCCGCCCTTGGGGTCCCACCGGCGATCCGGCAGCGGGTGGTGGCCGGACGAATGACGGCGGCGTGGATCTACGGCTGCACCGGGGAGCCGGACCGTCTCGCGCTGCTGGTGGACGCCAACCGGCGGATATCCAGCCTCAGGTCCACGCGCGGCTGCACCTTCCATGAAGTGCGGCTGGGCCAGTTCGACGTCGTGAGCCTCGGCGGCCTGATGGTCTCCAGCCCGCTGCGCACCGCGGTGGACATTGCCCTCCACGTGGAGGCGGATCGTGCCCTACCCGCTCTCGGTGCCTTCCTGGCGCGCCCTGAGCTGGATGTGCGGTTGCGCGTGCTCAGGCTCGCCGTCGATGCCAGCCCTCGGGTGCCGCATAAGAAGGCGGCACTGGAAAAGCTCGCCCTGCTACCGGCGCCGCCGGGGAGCTAGCTGCGCCGCCGGTTGCCGGTTGTGCGGTAGACGTCAAAGACACCGTCAATGCGGCGTACCGCGCTGAGCACATGGCTGAGGTACTTCGGGTCGCCCATTTCGAAGGCAAACTTGGAGATCGCCACCCGGTCCGTGGAAGTATGCACGCTGGCCGCCAGGATGTTGACGTGGTTTTCGGAGAGTACCCGGGTCACGTCCGACAACAGCGACTTGCGGTCCAGCGCTTCGACCTGGATCTCCACGAGGAACACGCTGGACTGCGTGGGGGCCCAGTCCACCTCCACGATTCTGTCCGGCTGGTCCATCAGGCCGGCCACGTTGGTGCAGTCGGTCCGGTGCACGGAGATTCCGGAGCCCCGCGTGACGAAGCCAAGGATCGGATCGGGCGGCACCGGAGTGCAGCACCGGGCCAGTTTCACCCAGACGTCGTCCACGCCGCGGACCACCACGCCGGAATCGGAGTACCGGGCCTTGCTGACCTGGGTTGGGATGGAGACCTCGGAGAGGTCTTCGTCCGGGGTTTCCTTCCCGCCAAGGCTCGCAACCAGGTGTTCCATGACGGACTGGGCCGAGGTGTGCCCGTCGCCCACTCCTGCATAAAGACCGGAGATGTCCGCATACTTGAAGTCCTCCGCGATCGTTGCGAGGGCGTCGTGGGTCATCAGCCGCTGCAGAGGAAGGTTCTGCTTGCGCATCGCCTTGGTAAGCAGATCCTTGCCGCGGTCAATCGCCTCTTCGCGGCGTTCCTTGCTGAACCACTGCCTGATCTTGTTGCGGGCACGGGCGCTCTTGACGAAGTGCTGCCAGTCCTGGCTGGGACCGGCACCTTCTGCCTTCGAGGTGAAGATCTCCACCCAGTCGCCGTGGTTCAGTTCACTGTTGAGCGGCACCAGCTTGCCGTTGACCCTGGCGCCGATGGTCCGGTGGCCCACCTCGGTGTGCACGGCGTAGGCGAAGTCCACCGGTGTGGAGCCCGCCGGCAGGGCCATGACCTCGCCTTTGGGGGTGAAGACGAACACCTCGCGGGCGTTGATTTCAAAGCGCAGGGAGTCGAGGAATTCGCCGGGATCGGAGGTCTCCTGCTGCCAGTCGACGAGGGACCGCAGCCAGCCCATGTCGCCGTCGCGGGGGCTGCCGGGGCCGGCGGCCGTCCGGTTCGGCTGATCCTTGTACTTCCAATGGGCGGCGACGCCGTATTCGGCACGCCGGTGCATCTCGTGGGTGCGGATCTGGATCTCCACCGGCTTGCCGCCAGGTCCGATCACCGTGGTGTGCAGTGACTGGTACATGTTGAACTTGGGCATCGCGATGTAGTCCTTGAACCGCCCGGGAAGGGGATTCCAGCGCGAGTGCATGGCGCCCAGGGCCGCGTAACAGTCCCGGACGGAGTCAACCAGAACCCGGACACCCATCAGGTCATTGATGTCGTCGAAGTCTTTGTCCCGGACGATCATCTTCTGGTAGATGGAGTAGTAGTGCTTGGGCCGGCCGCTGATCGTGGCCTTGATTTTGGCCGCGCGCAGGTCATCGGTGATCTGGTTGCGGATGACGCTCAGGTTCTTTTCGCGCTCCGGGGTCCGGTCCCCCACCATGCGCACGATTTCCTCATAGACCTTCGGGTACAGCGCCGCGAAGGACAGGTCCTCGAGTTCCCACTTGATGGTGTTCATGCCGAGCCGGTGTGCCAGCGGCGCGAAGATCTCCAGGGTTTCGCGGGCCTTACGGGCCGAGGACTCCGCGGAGACGAAGCGCCACGTGCGGGCGTTGTGCAGCCGGTCCGCGAGTTTGATCATGAGCACCCGGATGTCCTTGGCCATGGCCACGACCATCTTGCGCACCGTTTCGGACTGCGCGGCCTCGCCGAAGCTGACCTTGTCCAGCTTGGTGACACCGTCCACCAGCATCGCCACTTCCGGACCGAACTCGGCCTTGAGGTCGCCCAGCGTGTAGGAGGTGTCCTCGACCGTGTCGTGCAGGAGGGCCGCCGCCAGCGTCGTGCCGCTGAGGCCCAGCTCGGCAAGGATGGTGGCCACAGCCACCGGGTGCGTGATGTAGGGGTCGCCACTCTTGCGCTTCTGGCCCCGGTGGCAGCGCTCCGCCACGACGAAGGCGCGCTGGATGAGGTCGAAGTCTTCCTTGGGGTTGTTGGCGCGCACGGTGCGCAGCAGGGGCTCCAGGATCGGCGAGTACGCGGGTGCTCCCCGCCCCGTCAGTCGGGCAAGGCGCGACCTGGTGCGTTCGCGGCGGCCGGGGAAGGTGGGCCGGGCTCCCGAGTTGTCGACCGGGACGGGAACATCGGGGCGTCCGGGAGCCACCAGGCCAGTCTGAGAACCCTGGCCGGGGCCCTTTTCCGCAGGTGCCGCCGGCACCGGCGTCGAACGTTCTTCCAATGGAGCACCTCTCACAACCGGTTAATTATTCAAGTGTATTCCCGCGGCAAGATACTTCGATAACCGGCCGGCATACGGCGACGGGCCGGAGACCGTCACGGATGACGTTCTCCGGCCCGTCGGACCGAGGCAAACAGGACCGATGCGGCTAGGCCGTGGCGGGCGTTGCCTGCGTGGCGGTCTTGGCGGCCGCCTCCGCGCGCCGCTGTTCCACACGCTTGGCCTGCTTGACCAGATCGGGTTCGCTCTGGCGCAGCCAGGCGTAGAGCGGAGCGGCGACAAAGATCGTTGCGGCGGTTCCGATCAGGATGCCCACGAACAAGGCCAGCGAGAGGTCCCGCAGCGTTCCGGCGCCCAACAGTCCCGCACCGATGAAGAGAATGGCGCCGACGGGCAGGATAGCCACCATCATGGTGTTGATGGACCTGACCAGGGTCTGGTTGACGGCCAGGTTGACCTCTTCGCCGAAGGTCCGGCGGGACGAAGCCTGCAGGTCCGCCGTGTTTTCACGGATCTTGTCGAACACCACCACGGTGTCGTACAGCGAGTAGCTGAGCACCGTGAGGAAGCCGATGATGGCCGACGGCGTCACCTCGAAGTCGCTCAGGGCGTAAACACCGGCGGTGATGAACATGGTCACCAACATGCCCGCGATCGCTGAGAGCGACATCTTCCAGGTCCGGAAGTACAGCGCCATCAGCACGGCGGCAAGGCCGACGAAGATGGCCAGGCCGAGCAGGGCCTGCTTGGTGACGTCGGCGCCCCAGGTGGGGCCGACGAAGGTGGATGTCACTTCGTTGTCGGTGACACCGTAGGCGGTGGTGAGGCCCTCCTTGATGCGGAGCGTCTCATCATCGGTGAGCTTGTCGGTCTGGATGCGCATCGTGGTGCCGGCGACGTTGGCGACGCGCGGCACGCTGCCGGCGACGACGTCCTTGACGGCCTTCTCCCCGAGGGTCGCGTCCGTGGTCTTCACATTGGAGACCGTGAACTCGGAACCGCCGCGGAATTCGATCCCGAGGTTGAAGCCGCCCTTGGCGACCGGGAGGAGGATCGAGAGTGCGACGGCGATGGCTGCGATCAGGAACCAGATCTTCTTGGACCCGACGAAGTCGTACGAGCGCTTGCCCGTGTAAAGCTCGTTACCGAATGTGGCGAAGCTGGCCATTTACTTGCCCTCCTTGGCTGCGCTCTTGGCGGAACCGGCGAGCTGTCCCTGCTCGCCCTGTTCCTGCTTTTCCGCGAGGCGGCGTTCTGCAATGGTCATCCGGCGCTCGGCTTCAGCCGTTGCGCCACTGTTCTTGGCGCGCACCGCGACGGCGGGCTTGTCCTCCGGCGTACGGATCCGGCCCGCGCCCCGATACAGGGGCACGGCGCCGAGGCGCTTGGGGTCAAGTCCCGAGAACCGGTGGCCTTCACCGAAGAACTTGGTGCGGGACAGCACCTGCAGGGTCGGGTGGGTGAACATGAAGACGACGATGAGGTCGGCGATCGCGGTCAGGCCCAGCGTGAACGCGAAGCCGCGGACGTTGCCCACGGCCACGAAGTACAGCACGAGCGCGGCCAGCAGGTTCACTGCCTTGGACGCGAGGACGGTGCGCTTGGCCCGCTTCCAGCCGTTCTGGACGGCCGAGACCAGGCCGCGGCCTTCGCGGAGTTCATCGCGAATACGTTCGAAGTAGACGATGAACGAGTCCGCCGTCTGGCCGATGGCCACAATCAGGCCGGCCACACCGGCGAGGGAAAGGCGGTAGTTCTCCGTCCACCCCAGGATAGCGATGGCCAGGTAGGTCAGTGCACCGGCCACCACGAGAGAGGCAATAGTGACGAAGCCGAGTGCCCGGTACTGGAACAGTGAGTAGACGACCACCAGCAGCAGGCCGATCACGCCAGCCAGCAGGCCCATGCGGAGCTGCTCACCGCCGAGGGTCGCCGATATCTGCTGCTCGCTCTGGATCTCGAAGCTGATCGGCAGTGCGCCGAAGCGCAGCTGGTCCGAGAGGGCCTTCGCGGACTGCTCCGTGAATCCCCCGGTGATCTGCGGGCGGCCGTCGGTGATGACGGCAAGGGAACGCGGTGCCGAGATGACCTGGTCATCGAGGACAATGGCGAACTGGGCCTTGGGATCCGAGCCGCCCTGGGCTCCGCCGGCCACGTAGAACTGGTACAGGCGTTCGGTGACTTCCTTGAACTTGGCGGTGCCCTGATCGTCGAACTGGATGTTCACGGCCCACTCGTTGGTCACGGCACCCTGGGCACCGCGCTGCAGCTGGAACGAGGAGGACTTGATGTTCGACCCCTTGACCTCAACCGGCCCAAGAATGTATTTGATCGCGGGGGACTTGGCGGTAGCCGGCTCGCAGGTGACCAGGGGCTTGGCCGGGTCCGAGCGTTCCTGCTTGTCCTGGGACGGTTTGTCGCAGTCGAGCGTCTCGAACTTCTTGTAGACGTCGGCGGTGATCCAGTTCACGTCGCTGCTGTTGGCGGGCGCCGCCGTCGGCTTCGGCAGCTGGTCATCCGGGGTCAGGGACGCCGTGGGGACTGCCGCGCCGGCGCCGGCCTGGAGGACCGGCCGGAAGTTCATGTCGGCGGATGCCTGGATCAGGGCCCGCGTCTCCTTGGAAGGGGTGCCTGGCAGGCTAACCACGACGTTGCGGCCCGACTGCGTGCTGATCTCAGCCTCTGCGACGCCCGAGCCGTCCACGCGCTGGCGGATGATCGCCACTGCCTGGTTGAGCTGATCTTCGTTGATGTTCGAACCGCCCTCAACCTTGGGCGCCAGGATCATCTGCGTGCCGCCTTCAAGGTCCAAGGCGAGCTTGGGAGCCCAGCTCGCATGCCCGGCTATCGTGCCGCCCGCCAGGACAGCCGTCAAGACGGCGAGAATAACGCCAAGCCAGACCAGCACCCTGCGGGCTGAGTTTTTGGGGCCAGTTCGTGCCATTGTCGATCTTTCTCTTAATTACGGAGGAGCCGCCGGTGCCGGCCGTGAGGCCCACACCGGCGGATGACCGCAGCAATTCGCGCGATATCTCAGATAGGCAGACTAGCTGTCTTTCTTGCCTTCGTCATTGAGGCGCCGCAGGGTTTCGTCTGGGGTTTCATTGCGCGGTACTTCGTTGACGGGAGCAGAGCTGTCCGCCTTGTCGATCGTCAGCGAAGAGGCGTCGTCGGGAACGACCGTGGGCTCCTCGGCTGCAACAACCGGCTCAACGATTTTGGTGACAGCCTGCCGGTGCACGGTGGCGGTGTTTCCCGGGGAGAGTTCCAGCAGGACCTTGTTCTCTTCCTCGTCGATTTCAACGATCCGGCCGAACAGGCCGAAGCTGGTCATGACCTCGACACCCGGGGCAAACTGCGACTGGAGCGCGACCGCCTGTTCCTTGGTTTTTTTGTTGCGACGGAACATCATGAAGACAAAGAGTCCGAGCATGACGAACAGGAGGATTGTCATTGGATCCACAGGGATAATTCCGTTCTGTACTTGCGTAGCTGGTCATTGGCAACATCCGCTTCGCTCCGAGCCGGCTGGCAGATGGATACCGCGCGCAGAAACAAAGACCCGAACGTGCCGAGCGTCATACCAGTCTAAAGGGAAAAGCACTAGCTGGTGCTATTGACTGTTACTGATCCATTCCGGATCGGCTTCTTCACCCAGATCGCCGCCCGGGCCCCCGGCCTGGAATAGTTCCAGCGGGTCCTGGCCGAAGAGGCCGGCAGGTACTGCGAACCCAAGGTGCGTCCACGCGGGCGCCAGGGCGATCCGCCCCCGCGGTGTCCGGCCCAGCAGCCCCTCGCGGACCAGATACGGCTCGGCAACAGTCTCGACGGTTTCCGTCTCCTCGCCGACGGCGATGGCCAGGGTGGAAAGGCCCACCGGTCCCCCGCCGAACTTGGTGATCAGGGCCTCGAGGACCGCGCGGTCCAGCCGGTCGAGGCCGCGCTTGTCGACCTCGTACATGTCGAGGGCCGCCGAGGCTGCACGGGCGTCAATCTGCTCGATACCGTGCACCAGCGCCCAGTCCCGCACCCGCCGGAGGAGGCGGTTGGCGATGCGGGGGGTCCCCCGGGACCGTCCGGCGATCTCGCTGAAACCTGCCGAGTTGACCTGCAGATCAAGCAGACCGGCGGAACGGCGGAGGACGAGTTCCAACTCCTCCACCGAGTAGAACTCGAGGTGGCCGGTGAAGCCGAAGCGGTCGCGGAGCGGCCCTGGCAGGAGTCCGGCCCGCGTGGTGGCGCCGACCAGGGTGAAGGGCGGCAGTTCGAGCGGGATGGCCGTGGCGCCGGCGCCCTTGCCGACAATGATGTCGACGCGGAAGTCCTCCATGGCCATGTACAGCATTTCCTCGGCCGGCCGGGACATGCGGTGGATTTCGTCAAGGAAGAGGACTTCGCCCTCGGAGAGCGAGGACAGGATGGCGGCCAGGTCCCCGGCGTGCTGGATGGCCGGGCCGCTGCTGATCCGCAGCGGAGCGTTCATTTCGGCAGCGATGATCATGGAGAGCGTGGTCTTGCCCAGGCCCGGCGGCCCGGAAAGCAGGACGTGGTCCGCGCTGCGGCCACGTATGCGGGAGGCTTCCAGGACGAGGGAGAGTTGTTTGCGGACCCGGTGCTGGCCCACGAAGTCGTGCAGGTTCTTGGGCCTCAGGGCGGCCTCGATGGCCCGCTCCTCAGGCTCCTCGCCCCCGGCGATCAGCGACGGCTCAGCCACGCGCGCCTACCCGGTTCCCGGCGCGGGCGCCGTCCTGGCCCAGCCAGCGCAGCGTCGCGCGCAGGATTTCCGCGACGTTGCCGTTCTCGGCCAGTTCAGGTGAGTCGGCCAGGGACTTGTCGATGCTGGACGTGGCGTCCTTTTCGGACCAGCCCAGGCTCGTCATGGCCGCGACCACCTGCGGCTTCCACGTGGCTTCCGCGGATACCGCCGGCGCGGTGCCGCCGGCAGTCCCGTGCGGCACGAGCTTCCCGGCCAGTTCCAGCACGATCCGGCCGGCCACCTTGGGGCCGATACCCGGGACCTTGGTAAACGCCTTGCCGTCGCCGGAATGCGCGGCAACCCGGATGGCTTCAGGTTCGTGGACGGCCAGTACGGCCAGCGCGAGGCGCGGCCCGACGCCGCTGACGCTGAGCAGGACGTCGAACACCTCGCGTTCGTCGTCGCTCGCGAACCCGAACAGGGTCAGGGAATCCTCCCGCACGATCAGCGAGGTGAACAGCTTCCCCTCCTGCCCAAGCCGCAGGCTGCTGAGGGTCTGCGGCGTGGCGTTGACGCTCATGCCGGCACCGTTGAGGTCGATCACGGCGGAGGACAGGCCGACGTGCGCTACGGTTCCGCGAAGAAAACTGATCAAAGCCGGGCTCCTGAAATACAGCCAGCGTCAACCGGCTATCCGAACATATCTACGAATACCCTAGCAAGCGGGCCGGACATTCAGCGTGCACGGCGCGCTTTGGCCTCGGCCTCGGCCCAGGCGCGCTGGGCGGGAGTCAGCGACTGGCTGCCCGGTCCCGTCGTCGCGACGGCGGCCCCGCCGCCGGCCCGCCAGGCGTGGGTGATGGCAAGGGCCAGGGCGTCGGCGGCGTCCGCCGGCCGCGGCGGGGCGTCCAGCCGGAGGATCTTGGTCACCAGTTTGGTGACGGCGTCCTTGTTGGAGGTGCCGCTTCCGGTGACGGCGGCCTTGACCTCCGACGGCGTGTGCAGCGCCACCGGGATGCCGCGGCGCGCGGCGGCAGCGATCACCACGCCGGAGGCCTGCGCGACCCCCATCACGGTACTGACGTTGAGCTGGGAGAACACGCGTTCCACGGCGAGGACGTTTGGCTCGTAGCGGTCCAGCCAGTCATCGATGGAGGTGGCAATGACGAGGAGGCGCTGGTCCAGGCTCTCGTCGGGGGTGGTTCCGACGACGCCGAACGCCACCAAGGTGGCCCGGCGGTTCTTTTCGACGTCCACGACGCCGATGCCGCACCTGGTGAGGCCCGGGTCTACTCCGAGGACGCGAAGGGTCACTCGGCTTCCAGTGCGGCCTGCACTTCGTCGCTGAGGTCGGCGTTGCTGTAGACGTTCTGGACGTCGTCGAGGTCTTCCAGGGCATCCACGAGTTTCATGAACTTCTTGGCGGCGTCCAGGTCCAGCGGCACTTCCATGGAGGGCACGAACTCGGCCTCGTCGGTGTCGTAGTCGATTCCGGCGTCCTTGAGGGCGTCGCGGATGGCCTGCAGGTCGGTCGGCTCGGAGTGGATCTCGAAGGTGTCGCCGTTGTCCTTGACTTCCTCGGCGCCGGCGTCCAGCACTGCCATCAGGAGATCATCCTCGGTCAAGCCGTTCTTCTGCAGGGAAACGACACCCTTGCGGCTGAAGAGGTAGCTGACCGAGCCGGGATCGGCGATCGTGCCGCCGTTGCGGGAGATGGCGAGGCGGACTTCCGAGGCGGCCCGGTTCTTGTTGTCCGTGAGGCATTCGATGAGCAGCGCCGAACCCTGCGGGCCGCGGGCCTCGTACATGATTTCGGAGTAGTCCACGACTTCGCCGGTCAGGCCGGCGCCGCGCTTGATGGCGCGGTCGATGTTGTCAGCGGGGACCGAGGTCTTCTTGGCCTTGGTGACAGCCAGTTCCAGGCCGGGGTTGCCTGCAAGGTCCGGTCCGCCCATGCGCGCGGCGACTTCGATGTTCTTGATCAGCTTGGCGAACGACTTCGCCCGGCGGCTGTCGAGGATGGCCTTCTTGTGCTTGGTCGTCGCCCATTTGGAGTGGCCTGACATGCTTTAAACTTCCCCTCTGATCATTCGAATAAACAGTTCGTGCACGCGCTTCTCCCCTGTCACTTCCGGGTGGAAGGAGGTGGCCAGCAGCTTGCCGGAACGCACTGCAACAATTCTAGCCGTCCCGTCCAGGGACTCGGGGTGGCCCGCCTTGGACGGCTCCACCTGGGCGAGGACCTCCACGCCGTCGCCGACGCGTTCCACCCACGGTCCGCGGATGAACACCGCGTGGACGGGCGGCACGCCGTCGCCGGTGGCGCTGAACTCCAGGCCCCTGAACTCGAGGTCCGTCTCGAAGGACTCCCGCTGCCGGCCGAAGGCGTTTCGGCGCACCGTGATGTCCAGGCCGCCGAACGTCTGCTGCGGCGCTCCTGACAGGTCCGTCGCCGGGTCCGCGATCTCATCCGCCAGCAGGATCATGCCGGCGCAGGAGCCGTAGACGGGCAGGCCCGCCCGGATGCGTTCGCGCAGGGGATCCCGGAGCCCGAAGATCCTCGACAGCTTGTCGATGGTGGTCGATTCGCCGCCCGGGATGATGAGCCCGTCCAGGCCAACAAGCTCGGACGGACGGCGGATACCGATGCCGGTGGCGCCGGCGGCCTCCACGGCGTGCAGGTGTTCGCGGAAATCGCCCTGGAGGGCCAGGACACCGATCCGCAGGCCTGCACCCGCGCGGGAAGGAAGCGCAGAAGAGGGGGTGGTCATCCAAACAGCATAGTGCGCCGTGCTTTCCCTCGGACGCATCCGGTGACGCCGCGAGTCAGGCTTCCATGCCGCTGCCGGGATATATAACTGGGATATATTATAAAGCATGTTTTACTTCAGCGTTCCGCTCGGCAAGCTCGTCCGCCGGGTCTCCCGGCTCAGGGGCGGAGGCTCCGCCCTCCCCGGGCTGGTGGTCGAAAAAATCGACCCCGGCTTCATGCAAAGAACACTGTCCACGCTGCCCTTGGGGGTCGCCGTCGTCAGCGGCACGAACGGCAAAACCACCACCACCAAGATGGTGGTGGAGCTATTGGAAAGCCAGGGCCTGAATGTCTTCACCAACCGCACCGGCAGCAACTTCACCCGCGGCGTGGCTGCCGCACTGCTGGGCGAGGTCGACTGGCGCGGCCGGCTCGACGCCGATATCGCGGTGCTGGAACTGGACGAGGCCCACGCCGTGCATTTCGTCAACAAGGTTCGTCCCCGCTACAGCCTGCTCCTCAACGTCCTCCGCGACCAGCTGGACCGCTTCGGGGAGATCGACAAGACCGCCGAGCTGCTGCAGCACATTGCCTCCAAGACCACCGGGACGGTCGTCCTGAACCGGGAAGACCCCCGGGTCGCCCGGATTGCCGGCACCCTGAACGGGCCCGAGGTGCTCTACTTCGGACTGGACGACTCCTTGCTCAGCACCTTCCCCAACGATGACGACATGCGGGCGGCCCCCGGCAGCCCGGTGCCGCCTGCCCCCGCCAGGCCGGACGCCGACGTCGTGCTGCGCCGGGTCGGTGCGGATGACGCGGACTTTGAGTACGACGGCGTCACCCTCACCACGGCGATGAAGCTCCGCGGCGTCTACAACATCTTCAACGCCGCCGCGGCGCTGACCCTGGCCCGCGCGATCGCGGTGCGGGCCACCGCTGGCCAGGACACCGTCAAGGGGAAGACGGCGGTTGCCGACAACGACGGGCTGCTGAAGGCACTCGCCAAGGTGGCGCCGGCGTTCGGCCGCGGCGAGAGCCTCGTCGTCGACGGCCTCCCGCTGGAGCTGGTCCTGGTCAAGAACCCCAGCGGCTTCCGGCTGGGCCTGAAGTCCTTCCCGGCGGCCGGCTACGCCACCATGATCGCCATCAACGACAACTACGCCGACGGCCGCGATATGTCGTGGCTGTGGGATGTCGAGTTCGACACCCTCCGCGACGCCGGAGTGGACCAGCTGAGCGGCTCCCGCGCCTATGACATGGCCCTGCGCCTGCAGTACGACGACGTCGCCATCGGGGCCGTCAACACCGAGATTGCGCCCGCGCTGGCCGCCTTCATCCGCGGCGGCAAGGTCAAGCCGAAACGGATCTTCTGCACCTACACAGCCATGCTGGCCATCCGCCGCGAGCTGTCCAAAATCACCACAGTGGAGGTGGTCTCATGACCCCCCAGTCCAGGCACGAATTGTCCTACGGGCACGAGCTGCCGCCGGAGGGCTCCCCCGCCCCGAGCAAGGGGATCATCCGGGTCCTGCAGCTGTATCCGCGGGACATGAACATCTACGGCGACTGGGGCAATGCCCTGGTGCTGGCGCAGCGCCTGCGCTGGCACGGCTTCACGCCGGAACTGCTCGAGTACAACGTCGGCGACGATTTCCCCTCGAAGGTGGACCTGATCGTCGGCGGTGGCGGGCAGGACAGCGGGCAGCTGGTCATCAAAGATGACCTCCTCTCCCGGGAGTCCACCCTCAAGGAGCTGGCCGAGGACGGCACGCCCATGCTGGTGATCTGCGGGCTCTACCAGCTCTTCGGGAAATTCTTCAAGACCCGGTTGGGCTCTGTCATTCCGGGGATCGGGATCCTGGATGTGGAGACCCATGGCACCGATGAACGGCTGATCGGGAACGTCACCGTGTCCTCCCCCGAATTCGGCAGCATCCTTGGCTACGAGAACCACAGCGGCCAGACCACCCTCGGACCCGGCGTCGAGCCGCTCGGAACCACCGCCAAAGGAACCGGCAACAACAGCAGCGACGGCCAGGAGGGGGTCCGCCACCGCAACATCGTGGCGAGCTACCTGCACGGATCGCTGCTGCCCAAGAACCCGGCCCTGGCCGACTTCCTGATCCGGACCGCCGTCGAACGCAAGTACGGCACCTTCACGCCCGGCACCCCGGACGACTCCTATGCGGTCCTTGCCCGCGAACACGCGGCCCGCCGGCCCCGCTGACGGCGGTCCGCGGGGCTCCCTATTCACGGTATTCACTGGTGTTCACGGTATTCACTGGTGAACGGCGGCGGCGGACGCCGGTATTTACGGTGGTGCAAGATGAGGAGATGTCCTTCTTCGATGATCTCCCCGTGCCGCCCGATCGGCCGCGCCCACAGAAGCATGTGCCGCCGGTCTGGGCAGGACCGCCGTCGGATGAGCTGCCCGCCGTCGTATCCGTGGGGCAGTTGGACGCGGAGGCGCCCTGAGGTTCGGCGTCGCCTTTCCCGACGGACGCAGGACGACGACTTCCCAGCTGCGTCCCGGCATGTTTGACGGAACGGAACCGATGACGGGGCCGGTATTGATGATGGCGGGCGGCGGAGGCGGATCCGGCAATGACGACGAGGTGTTCTCTTCAACAAAGTTCTGGCTGTGGCCGTTGGGCGGTGGCGGGGACACCCGGGCGGTGCCGCAGTGGGACGACCTTGGGATGAAGGAGGAATCCATTCTCATCAGCGGTAAGCTGCTGGCGTCTGCGGCGGCCAGGGTGCAGAAATACTGGGGCGTTGCAGGAGCTAGGTAGGGCAAAAGCGGGACGTGGGTGACGTTCCCTTCGGCGAACCAGGACGCGGCACGGCCGCACGGGCGCTCGCGGGAATCCCCGACGACACGACATAACTGCCACGATCCGGACCCGCCCTAGCCAATACGCCAGCGCCCGCATAGCCTTGGCCGAGGGTGGTATCAGGAATCGGATCACAGTCAACGGGGGCGCGATGAATCGTACCGGTACGGCCACAATCTGCTCAATGCTTTTGGCCTGTTTGACTTTGGCCTCCTGCAGTCAGCCGGCCGCGGGGCCTTCCTCCTCGGACACGCCTGCGCCGTCCGTGCAGGCTGTCGATGAGGGCGTGCAGCAGCGCGTAAAGAACGGGTGCCTGGAACAGCTCATGGCGCAGGCCTCGGGCGCCACCCCGGCGCCCGGAGAGTTGCACGCTCAAAAAGTCACCCTCGTAAAAGTCACGTATCTCGGGGAAATCAAACAGATCGAACTCCCGGGAGGCGCCCCCGGCTACGAACTCGGCGTCGAATTCGTCTCCAAGTTACGCAATGACGATCCCCGGACAGGCAGGAAACTCTGCCGGATAAATCTGGCCGACTCGAGCGTGGACTGGCAGCCCTTAGCCTAAGGTCCTGATAGTCGGTTGGCCCGAGCTGCGGCCCCTTGAGGTTCGCCATGCGCAATACCGGACAGGTCCCACGCGTTGGCGGCGGCCGCCGTTGGGTACGGCCGGACCCGCCGCGGCACCCCGACCCGGAGGGAGGCGCCGGAGCGGATGTACCGCGCCTTCCGTTGAGAACCGGCGCCTTGCATGAAAGAGTCATTTCATGACCAATCCCCTGCTCAGCCCCAGCACCCTGCCGTTGGGCCTGCCCCCGTTCGCGGAAATCGAAGACGCGCACTACGCCGAAGCCGTCGAGGCCGGCCTGGCGGAGCATCTTGCCGAGATACAGGCGATCGTGGGCAACCCGGAGCCCGCCTCCTTCGAGAACACCGCCCTGGCCATGGAGCGGTCCGGGCGGCTGCTGGATCGGGCCGCCGCGTCCTTCTTCACCCTGGTCTCGGCCCACGCCTCGGACACCATCCGCGAGCTTGAAACCAGGCTATCCCCGTTGTTCTCGGCGCATGAGGACGCCGTCTATCTCAACCGGGGGCTCTTCGACCGCTTCGCCGCGCTGGACCCGACTACCCTCGACCCCGAATCCGCACGGCTCGTCGACGAGTACCTCAAGGAGTTCCGCCAGTCCGGCATCCAGCTGGACGGGGCCGGCCAGGAGCGGCTCAAGGAGGTCAACGCCGAGCTTGCCCGGCTCGGCACCGAATTCGGCCAGCGCGTCAAGGAAGGCATGAAGTCGGCATCCCTGCTGCTGGACGACGCCGCCGACCTCGCCGGCCTGCCCGCCGACGACGTCGCCAGCGCCGCCGAAGCCGCGCGGACCGCCGGGCACGAGGGCAAGTTCCTGCTCACCCTCATCCAGCCCAGCAACCAGCCGGCCCTGGCCGCCCTCGAGAAGCGGGACGTCCGCCGGCGCCTGTACGAGGCGTCGATCGGCCGCGGCAGCAGAGGCGGCAGCCTCGACGTGCTGGACCTGGTGAAGGATATGGTCCGGCTCCGCGCCGAGAAGGCCGGCTTGCTCGGCTTCGCCAACTTCGCGGAGCTCACCGTGGACGGGCAGACCGCACCCGACTTCGCCGCCGTGCAGGCCATGATGAACCGGCTGGCGCCCGCCGCGGTCCGGAACGCCGACGCCGAGGCCGAAGCGCTGGCCGAAATCGCCGGGCACCCGCTCGAGGCCTGGGACTGGGCGTACTATTCCGCCAAGGTGAAGCGCGGACGGTACGCCGTGGACGAGCAGGCCCTGCGCCCTTACTTCGAGCTGGACCGGGTCCTCAACGACGGCGTGTTCTTCACGGCCAACGCCCTCTACGGCATCACCTTCGATGAACGCACTGACCTCGCCGGCTACCACCCGGACGTCCGCGTCTGGGAAGTGAAGAACTCGGACGGCACCGAACTGGGCCTGTTCCTGGGCGACTACTACACGCGGGAATCCAAGCGCGGCGGTGCCTGGATGAACTCCCTCGTGGAACAGTCCGGGCTGCTGAACACCCGGCCCGTGGTGATCAACAACCTGAACATCTCCAAGCCACCCGCAGGCGAGCCAACGCTCCTGACCCTCGACGAGCTCCGGACCACCTTCCACGAGTTCGGCCACGCCCTGCACGGCCTGTTCTCCTCTGTCACCTACCCGCGGTTCTCCGGCACGAACGTGCCGCGGGACTTCGTGGAGTACCCCTCGCAGGTCAATGAAATGTGGATCATGTGGCCGGAGGTCCTCGCCAACTACGCCCGGCACCACGCCACCGGCGAGGCGCTGCCGCAGGAAACGGTGGACAAACTCAACGCCGCCCGGCTCTGGGGCGAAGGCTTCGGCACCACCGAATACCTCGGCGCGGCACTGCTGGACCTCGCCTGGCACGTCCTGGACAGTACGGAAGTTCCCGGCGACGCGCTCGAGTTCGAGGCGAAGGCCCTCGCCGCCGCAGGAGTGGCGCACAGCCTGATCCCGCCGCGCTACAGGACCGGCTACTTCCAGCACATCTTCGCGGGCGGCTGGTATGCCGCCGGGTACTACTCCTACATCTGGAGCGAGGTGCTGGACGCCGACACCGTGGAATGGTTCAAAGAAAACGGCGGCCTCAGCCGCGCCAACGGGGAATTCTTCCGGGCCGAGCTGCTCTCCCGCGGCAACAGCCGCGACCCGCTGGAGTCATTCCGGGCCTTCCGCGGCCGCGATGCGGAGCTCGAGCCGTTGCTCAAGCGCCGCGGCCTCGACTGACTCCACATTGGTTGCTCCGCAACGGCCCTTTTGGGGGCTCAGACGGGCCGTTGCGGAGCAGTCGATGGGAAGAACGAACGACGCCGGCCGGCCACCTGAAAAGGTGACCGGCCGGCGTCGAGGTTAAAGCGGTGTTGCTACGGGGTCACCAGCCGCGTTCGGCGAGGCGGTGCGGCTGCGGGATCTCGTCCACGTTGATGCCGACCATGGCCTCGCCGAGGCCGCGGGAGGCCTTGGCGATCTCGTCGGGGTCATCGAAGAAGGTGGTGGCCTTCACGACGGCGGCGGCGCGCTGGGCCGGGTTGCCCGACTTGAATATGCCGGAGCCGACGAACACGCCGTCGGCGCCGAGCTGCATCATCATCGCGGCGTCGGCCGGGGTGGCGATGCCGCCGGCGGTGAACAGGACAACCGGGAGCTTGCCGGAGGCGGCAACTTCCTTGACCAGCTCGTACGGGGCCTGCAGCTCCTTGGCGGCGACGTAGAGCTCGTCCTCGGCCATGCCGGCGAGCTTCTTGATCTCGGCACGGATCTGGCGCATGTGGGTGGTGGCGTTGGAGACGTCTCCGGTGCCGGCCTCGCCCTTGGAGCGGATCATTGCCGCGCCCTCGTTGATGCGGCGCAGGGCCTCACCGAGGTTGGTGGCGCCGCAGACGAAGGGAACCGTGAAATTCCACTTGTCGATGTGGTTGGTGTAGTCGGCCGGGGTCAGGACCTCGGACTCGTCGATGTAATCCACACCGAGCGACTGCAGGACCTGGGCCTCGACGAAGTGGCCGATCCGGGCCTTCGCCATGACCGGCACGGAGACGGCCGCGATGATCGCATCGATCATGTCCGGATCGGACATGCGCGACACGCCGCCCTGGGCGCGGATATCGGCCGGAACGCGTTCCAGCGCCATCACGGCCACGGCACCGGCATCCTCGGCGATACGGGCCTGCTCGACGTTGACGACGTCCATGATGACGCCGCCCTTGAGCATCTCCGCCATGCCGCGCTTGACGCGGCTGCTGCCCGTGACGTTCTTGGCGGACGCGCCGGCTTCGCTGCTTACATCAGGTGTAGACACAAAAACCCCTATGGGTAGATAGATGACCTCGCCGGGGTGCAGGCGGCACGCAAATGCCGCATCTCGCACACACCGGATTACCGGATCCATTGGCCGGTAATGCTAATACTAGCCCCCGGCCGCGGCGCGGCAGAATTCGGGTCACAGCAGCCGGAACACGCGCCGGACCGGCGATTCCCCGCGGCCGGCAGGGCGGCAAAACGCTGTCCTCAGGCGGCCTGTTCCGAGGCGGTGCCTTCGGTTTCCTCCAGCGACTGGTGGTGGACCGCCATGATCCGCTGCACCACGGTGACGAGGCTGGCCGTCGCCAGCAGGAACAGCGTCACGAACAGCACCACGGTCGGCATGCCCAGGCCGGTGAAACCCGTGACCACCAGCACGGAAACGAGCCGCTCGGCACGCTCGGCGATGCCGACGTTGGCGTGGAAGCCCAGGGCTTCGGCCTTGGCCCGCGCATAGGAGACCACCATGCCCAGCACCAGGCAGACGACGGCGGCAATCGCGATCGGCGTGTTCGCGCCGCCGGTGAAGAACCAGACGGCGACGCCGGCGAACAGCGCCCCGTCGGCCACCCGGTCCAGGGTGGAGTCCAGAAAGTTGCCCCAGCGGCCGCCCCGCTCCTGCATCCGGGCCATGATGCCGTCAATGACATCGGAAAAGATGAAGGCCGTGATGAACAGGGTCCCCCACCAGAGCTGTCCCAGCGGGTAGAACACGAGGGCGCCGACCACCACACCAAGCGTTCCGATGACGGTGACGGCGTCCGGGGAGACGCCGATCCTCAGCAGCCAGCGGGCAAGCGGAGAGAACAGTGCGGTGAAGAACCCGCGCGCGTGCCTATTCAGCATCCATCGCCCCGGAATTCGCCTGCCCTGCGGTATCGCCCGGCCCAGGCATTCCTTGGGAAGGCATTCCCTGGGCAGGCATTTCCTGCGGCCAGGCGTCGGACACCTGCTGGCGGACCTCGCCCAGGGTCTGCGTGATCGCCTTGGTCTGGGCAATGATGGGGAAGAAATTTCCGTCCCCGCCCCAGCGCGGCACCACGTGCTGGTGCAGGTGGCCGGCGATCCCGGCCCCGCCGGCCACGCCCTGGTTCATGCCCAGGTTGAAGCCGGCGGGGTTGGCGACCTTGCGCAGCACGCGCATGGCCGTCTGGGTCAGCTCGGCGAATTCCGCCGTTTCCTCCACGGTCAGGTCCGTGTAGTCCGGGATGTGCCGGTACGGGCACACCAGCAGGTGACCGGGGTTGTACGGGAAGAGGTTCAGCACCACATAGCTGGTCCGTCCCCGGTACACGATCAGGGATTCCTCGTCCCCGCGTTCGGGCGCCACGCAGAACGGGCAGTCGTCCGGGTTCTTGAACTGGTGCTGGCCGCCCTTGATGTACGCCATCCGGTGCGGGGTCCACAGGCGCTGGAAAGCGTCCGGGACCCCGGCCAGGCCGAAGTCGTCCGTCACGGCATCGTCGCCCGGATACTCCGGCCCGGCCCCTGTGGTCTCCTGCACGCGCTGCCCTTCCGTATCCGCTAGCTGGTCCGGTTGCGGACTGCGTCGACGATCCGCTGGACAGCCTCGGCCACCGGCACGCCGTTGTCCTGGCTTCCGTCGCGGAAGCGGAAGGAAACCGCGCCGGCCTCGGCGTCGTCTCCCCCGGCGATCAGCACGAACGGGACCTTGTCCTTGCTGGCCGTGCGGATCTTCTTGGGGAAGCGGTCCGAGGAAATGTCCACCTCGGCCCGGATACCGGCAGCCTTGAGCCGGTCCACGACGTCGAACATGTAGTCGTTGAACGTCTCGGCCACCGGAATGCCGACCACCTGCACGGGGGCCAGCCAGGCCGGGAAGGCACCGGCGTAGTGCTCGGTCAGCACACCCATAAAGCGCTCGATCGAGCCGAAGAGGGCGCGGTGGATCATGACGGGCCGCTGGCGGGTGCCGTCGGCGGCCTGGTACTCGAGCTCAAAGCGTTCCGGCAGGTTGAAGTCCAGCTGGATGGTGGACATCTGCCAGGTCCGGCCGATCGCGTCACGGGCCTGCACGGAGATCTTGGGGCCGTAGAACGCGGCGCCGCCCGGATCCGGGACCAGCTCCAGTCCGGACTCCCGTGCAACTTCGGCCAGGGTCTGGGTGGCTTCTTCCCAGATCTCGTCCGAGCCGACGTTCTTTTCAGGGTCCTTGGTGGACAGCTCCAGGTAGAAGTCGTTCAGCCCGTAATCCTTCAGCAGCGCGAGCACGAAGTTGAGCGTCTTGGTCAGCTCATCCTTCATCTGCTCGCGGGTGCAGTAGATGTGGGCGTCATCCTGGGTCATGCCCCGGACCCGGGTGAGGCCGTGCACGACGCCGGACTTCTCGTAGCGGTAGACGGAACCGAATTCGAACAGCCGCAGGGGCAGCTCGCGGTAGGACCGGCCGCGGGAACGGAAGATGAGGTTGTGCATCGGGCAGTTCATCGGCTTCAGGTAGTAGTCCTGGCCGGGCTTGCGGACCGTTCCGTCCTCATTGAGTTCGGCGTCGATGTGCATCGGCGGGAACATGCCGTCCCGGTACCAGTCCAGGTGGCCGGAGACCTCGTAGAGGTGGCCCTTGGTGATATGGGGGGTGTAGACGAAGTCGTAGCCGGCGTCGACGTGGCGCTGGCGGGAATAGTCCTCCATGGCCTTGCGGATGATGCCGCCCTTGGGGTGGAACACCGGCAGTCCGGAGCCCAGCTCGTCCGGGAAGGAGAAGAGATCCAGTTCCGCGCCCAGCTTGCGGTGGTCGCGGCGCTCGGCCTCGGCGATCCGCTCCTGGTAGGCCTTGAGGGCTTCCTTGGTGGGCCAGGCGGTGCCGTAGATGCGTTGCAGCTGCTTGTTCTTCTCGCTGCCGCGCCAGTACGCCGCCGAGGACCGGGTCAGGGCAAAGGCGTTGGAGATCAGCTTGGTGTTGGGCAGGTGCGGGCCGCGGCAGAGGTCGCACCAGACGGCGGTGCCTTCCTTGCGTTCGACGTTGTCGTAGATGCTCAGCTCGCCGCCGCCCACCTCGACGCTGGAACCGTCGGCGTCCGAGCCGGCACCCTTGAGGCCGATCAGTTCGAGCTTGTAGGGCTCGTCCTTCATCGCCTCGCGGGCCTCGTCCTCGCTCACGACGCGGCGGACGAACTTCTGGTTCTGGTTGACGATCTTGAGCATCATCTTTTCCAGCTGGCGCAGGTCCTCGGGGGTGAACGGCTCCTCGACGTCGAAGTCGAAGTAGAAGCCGTCGGTGATGTACGGGCCGATGCCCAGCTTGGCGTCCGGCCGCAGCTGCTGCACGGCCTGGGCCATGACGTGGGCCGTGGAGTGGCGCAGGACGTTGAGGCCGTCCGGGGAATCAATGGTGACACCCTCGATGGTGGCGTCCTCGGGCAGCGGCTGGTCCAGGTCCGTCAGCTCGCCGTTGACGCGGGCCACAACGACGTCGCGGCGCTCAAAAAAGAGTTCCGCGCCGGTGGTCCCGGTAGCCACCTTGGTCTCTTCGCCATCGACGAGAAGGGTGATCTGCTGGGCATCTGACACGGGTGTCTCCTATTCAAAGTTTCGGCTTCGTAGCTTGTGGCATACGGGGACCACAGCCAGCCTCGTCCATGCTATCGGTTTCTTCAGAGGCCAACCAACGCGGCAGGCAACCCCTGCCAACTCAGAAACGGCGGCTCAGCCTCCCAGCCCGGTGATGGCGAGGTTCCGGCTGATCCCGTCCAGCGGCCCCGGGAGTTCCGGCTCGCGGTGGACGGGGACACCGGAAAGGGGTTCCGGGAACGGCAGGGTCTCGGTGCGGCTGAGGTCCCAGGCCATGCTGGCGCTGATGCTGATCCCCCGGGGTCCGGTCCGGCGGGTGGTGCCCCGGATCAGCAGCAGCCGGGTGCCGAACAGCAGGGACCCGGCCTGTTCCTGGGCCTCGTGGAAGAAGACCGAATCCACGCAGCCCGTGCCGTCGTCGACGCTGATGAACACCACCCGGCGGCCGCCCCGCATGGGCGGCGTCTGGGTGGCAACCCGGACCCCGGCCACCAGCACTTCCGTGCCGTTGCGCAGCCCCAGCAACTTGTCCGCCGTAGTGACGCCGAGCCTGTCCAGCAAGGGACGGTGGCTGGTCATCAGGTGTTCACTGACGTCCACGGCCATCAGATCCAGCTCCGCCCGGACGTTGTCCACCATGCTGGGCGCGGGCAGCACAGCCAACAGGTTCTTCAACTCGATGTCTCCCAGCGGCAAGGACAGCTGGCCCTCGATGACCTCCACGCCCTTCCGCTGCGGGCGGTGTTGCAGGTCCTGCAGGTGCTGGACCAGGTCAGCACGGTTGGCGGCCCCACCGGAGGCCCGGTGCAGGGAATCGAAGGCGCCCAGCTGGGCCAGCCGCTTCAGGCTCGGCCTGCTCAGCCGGGACCGTGCCCGCAGGTCCGCCAGGGAGTCATAGGGCTGGCCTGCCACAATCCTCTTCAGCTCGGCGCCGGACAGCCCGTAGATGCCGTTCAGGCTCAGCCGGATGCCCAGTTTGCCCCGGCCCGGGCCGACGTCGACCCGTTCCACCCGGTACTCCGCCTGGCTCCGGTTGATATCGAGGGGAAGGATGGGGATCCCCAGCCGCCTCGCCTCGGCCACCAGCAGTCGTTTGGGATACATGCCGGGATCGTGCTCCCACAGCCCGGCCAGGAACGCTTCCGGATGGTGCGTCTTCAGCCAGGCCGACTGGTACGTGGGCACGGCGAAGGCCGCCCCGTGGGCCTTGCAGAACCCGAAGCTGCCGAAGGCCTTCAGCGTGACCCAGACTTTGTCCACCACCTCCGGACTGTACTTCCTGGCCCGGGCTTCCTTCCGGAAGAACTCCTCCACCTTTCCTTCCAGCACCTCGTTGCCCAGCGCCCGGCGGAATTCATCGGCCCGCGCCAGCCCGCACCCGGTCATGACATCGAAGGTCTTCAGGATCTGCTCATGGAAGACCGTCACCCCGTGCGTCTCCTTGAGTACCGGTTTGAGGTCCGGGTGCGGGTACACCTCAGGGGCGAAACCGTGCCGGTGTTCCAGGAAGGGCCGGACCATGTCTGATTTCATCGGACCCGGCCGGAACAGCGAGATGTCGATGATGAGGTCGTTGAATTCCCGCGGCGCCATCTTGCCGATCAGTTCGCGCTGGCCCGGGGATTCGATCTGGAAGCAGCCCAGGGTGTGCGTGCTGCGGATCAGCTCATAGGTGGGTTCGTCATCCAGCGGGACGGCGTTGAGATCGATCTGTCCGTCCTCGGCGATGTAGTCCGGCCCCTTGCCGTCCGGGCCGGCCGGATGCGCGCCTGCCGCGACGACCTCGGCCTTGGACGGATGCAGGCGGATGACTTCCCGGACGGCGAAGGCCATGGCGCTCTGCATCCGGACCCCCAGCACATCGAGTTTGAGCATCCCCATGGGATCCATGTCGTGCTTGTCGAACTGGCTCATGGGCAGCCCCAGGCCGCTGGGCTGGACGGGGGTGCGGTCCAGCAGCGTGGCATCGCCCAGGATGACGCCGCACGGGTGCATGGAGATGTGACGGGGCAGCCGGTCCAGCCGCTCCGTGAGGTCCACCAGCAGGTCCAGCTGCTGGTTTTCGGTGAAGTCGCGCTGCTCCACCCTTCCCGCGAATTCCCGCAGCTCCGGCTTCTCCACCAGTGCCTCACGGAAATTCCGGGCCGAGAACCGCCACAGTTGTTTGGCGATTTCGCCGATCTCCCCGTCATCCATGCCCAGTGCCATGCCGGCATCACGCACGGCACCGCGAGCGCGGTAGCCGTTCTGCATGCTCATCAGCGTGACGCGTTCGGCTCCGAAGCGCTCAAAGATCTTCCGGTAGACGTTGTGCCGTTCGGCGCTTTCGACGTCGATGTCGATATCCGGCAGAGTGGCACGGTCGCGGGAGAGGAAGCGTTCGAAGATGAGGTCGTGCTGGAGCGGGTTCACCTGGCTGACGTCGATCAGGTAGTTGACCAGGCTGGAGGCGCCGGAGCCGCGGGCCGCGGCCCGGACGCCCATGTCCAGGATCATCCGTGAGACCTCGGCGACGGTCAGGAAGTAGGACGCGAAGCCCAGGGAATCGATGATCCGCAGCTCGTGCCCCAGCCGGGCGCGCAGCTCCTGGGCGGGCTTGCCGGAGATCCCCGGGAACCGGCGGCCGATCCCGGCCTCACAACGCAGGGTCAGTTCCCCGAGGGGATCCCCGGCAATGCCGATCACGGACGCCTCCGGGACCACGGGCTGCTTCCAGCCCATGTCTGTGACAGGATCCATCCGGCAGCGGTCCGCGAGCGCCTCGGTCTGGGCCAGCAGCCGTTTGAGGTCCGCGGTGCCGTACCCGGCGGCGTGGATGATCTCCTTGCCCAGCTGTAGCATCCGGGCGGCCGACTTGAGCCAGCCCTGCCCGTTGGGCTGGAGCAGCGGGGCGGCGGAGAGTTCGGGGAGCGATTTCAGGGTCCGGGCGGAGTCCAGCACGTCCGCCGTGGCCGCGCCGTCCTCGGCGACATACCGGACGGCGTTGCTCAGTACGGCGGGCACCCCGTGTTCCGCGGCGAGTTTGAGCATGCGCACGGCATGGGCGGTGCTCAGCGGTTCACCGGGCGGGCTGAGCTGGGATACCACCTCCGCGGCCAGTGTCCCCGCCGGCATGGCGTCGAGCCAGCGTTTGAACAGGGTGCGGGGGCGCAGGTACCGCCGGCCGCCCATGGCACGTCCGACGTCGGAGTCCGGGCCGAGCAGCACTGTCAGCACCGGCTGCAGGGTTTCCGGGTGCAGCGTGCGGGAAGCCAGCTCCGCCCGGGTGACGGCCACCTGCACCGCACCCCCGGCCTTACCCGTGGTGCGGGCATGGGCGTCGGAAATCAGCCGGCACAGCGCCCGGTAGCCGGCGCCGTTGTTGCCTCCGTGGGCCAGGACGACGACGCGTCCCCCGAGCTGGGTGCGGTGGTCGCCGTCGTCGTCAAAGACCGCAAGGTCCACCCCGACGATCGGGTCCAGCCCGGCCGCCATGCACGCCTTCAGGTGCTTAACCGTCCCGTACAGACCGTCACGGTCCGTGCAGGCCAGTGCGGTGGCGCCGTCGGCTGCGGCGGCGGCCGCCAGTTCATCCGGCCAGGAGACCCCGTAGTGGGCGCTGAAGGCGGTGGAAACATGGAGATGGGTGAAGCTCATGCTGTTTTGGGCTTCCGGAGGGGCTGTAGGGCGTCGTGGATCCGTAGCAGCCGCCACCGGCCGCTGGCGACATGCCGCGACAGGTCAAGGGTGAGCGTGTCTTCCGGGCTTCCGCCGGGAGGATGCACTTCGGCCGGACGTACTTGGACACGCCAGATCTCGTGGTCCACCAGGCCGGGGCCGCTCCCGAGCGGGGCCCGGCTTTCCTCCGCCCACCACTGGCGGCGCTCGTACCAGCGGACCGGCTCAGCACAGACGGTGTAGCGGCGGCCGGCCCAGTCAAGCTTCAGGGGCTGGCCTGAGGGCGTGCAGACGACGTCGACAGACTCGCTGAACATGCCCATAATGCCTCCCTGACAACCCGACCGCGGTGTTTCTTGGCACAGCTCAATCAGGCCCACAGCGGAACCCCAATACAGCCAGGCCAAAATCGATATTCGAACATATCTTCGAATAAATTCAGTCTACGGGGTGGCTGGGACAAAACCTAGATCAGGGGTGGACGGACGGGAGCGCGGGGGGCAGGATTGAGCCATGAGTTCCCATAACGCACTCCTCAAGCACGTAAGCATCGCCGCCAAGGACTCCGTCCTGGTGGCGAAGTTCGATATAGACGGAAACATTCCGGGCTCGGGGGCCTATGTGGTGGGGCTTGTGGCGGCGACTCCGGACCATTCCCACCAGCGCAGGATGGGGATCGAGTTCATGAACGGCGAGGCCGTGTCCTTCTACTGCTTCAGCCATGACGGCACCGAGGAGAACTTCGACCTCAAGGGCGTCGAGCATTCGGGCAACACCATCACCGGCCACTTCCCCATCGGCACGGTGATGGGGCTACCCAAGGGCCACCTCATGACGGCCTTCAGCGATGCCGACGGCCGGGACTACCAGGCCAACGTGCCGGTGGAAGAAGCCCTCTAGACGCCGGGCCTCAGCTGCTGGCTTTGTAGACTTCCAGTTCCAGCGTGATGAAGGCATCCACCATGGCGCGGTAGGTCTTCTCGACGATGTCGGCGTCGATGTCCTTCTTCTCCGCCGTGGCGCGGACATGCTCGATGACGCGCTCCACCCGCCCGGGGGCCCGCACCTGGGCGCTGTCCTCCTTGAGGGTCCCGGCGATCCGGATCAGGCGCTCACGACGTCCGATCAGCATGACAATCTGCTCATCCACCTCGTCGACGGCCACACGCACGGCGGCGAGCTGCTCCCTGTCGGCCTGGGCATTTTTGTCGTCTCCGTGATTTGTGGACATGTGCATGACAGTATCTAAAGATGCAGCCACGAGTCGACTTAATTACCTTGGGTGTCCGCAGCGTCGAGGCGTCCCGCAGTTTCTACGTTGACGGCCTTGGATGGCGCGTCAACCGTGAATTTCCCGGTGAGGTGGTCTTCATCCAGGCCAATCACGGGCTCATCCTCTCTCTCTGGGACGCCTCCCAGATGCAGGGCGAAGCGGGCACCGACAGCCCCGCCGGCATCCCCTGCATCACCCTGAGCCACAACCTGGGCAGCACTGCGGAAGTCGACTGGGTGATGGCGGAGGCCGAGGCGGCCGGCGCCACCATCGTGGCGGCAGCCAAAACGCAGCCCTGGGGCGGCTACACGGGCTACTTCGCCGATCCAGACGGTTACCGCTGGGAAGTCGGCTTCAACCCCACCTGGGCGGTCGCCGCCGACGGCAACGTCACCCTGTAGCGGCCGCCTCCCCCAGCCGCCAACCGGTCCCCGCGGCGGCACCTAGAACAGGCTCCCCACCGGCCTGATCAGCTCGGCGGAATCGTTTTTCACGTTCCCGACGGCGGTGCCGACGGCGTCGACCGTCCAGCCCTCGGCGACGTCGTGTGCCCCGGACCGGACCAGACCCACCAGGGCGGCGGCGTCATCGGCGTGCGGATCCAGCCAGGCCTGCATGGTGCCCCGGTCCATGGGCAACGGGACGCGGTCATGCAGGGCGGTCAGCTCCGCGAGCATGCCGCCCGCGTAGCCTTCGGGCGGCGAGTCCGTGGTCAGGATCGACGTCGAGAGCATCCAGCGCCCCGGGTCTCCCTCCGCCTTGGACGGGTCCTTCCACCATTCGTAAAGGCCGGCGAACACCATCGGAAGACCGTCCGTCGGGTGCACATAGTAGGGCTGCTTGCTACGGCCCTCTCCGGCCTTCCATTCGTAATAGCCGTCCGCAGGGACCGCGCAGCGCCGGGACCGCACGGCCTTCCGGAACGCGGGCTTCTCCAGCACGCTCTCGCTGCGTGCGTTGATCATTTTGGGACCGATCCCCGGATCCTTCGCCCAGGACGGTACCAGGCCCCAGCGCGCCACGTGCAGCTGGCGGACGGCGCTTCCGTCCATCAGCCGTTCCAGCAGGATCGGCACGTCCGCCGTCGGGGCCACATTCCAGGACGGCGGGATCAAGATCTCGTCCTCGAGCCCGGCGTCGAACTCGGCCAGAAGGTCCCCCACGGCCCGGGCCATCACGTAGCGTCCACACATGCCCCCAGCATGCCACCGCAGCCATCCCGTGTCATCCGGCCGGGCAGCCCTGCGGGAATAGTGCCCTGCGCGGTACGGTTATTGAAAATGACATCCGACTTTTTAATCCCCTGCACTGAGGAGAACTTCGTGGACTTCACCCCCGGATCCGGCACCATCACCATGTTTTCGACCACCTGGTGCGGTTACTGCAACCGCCTGAAGAAGCAGCTCGACGCCCAGGGCATCGGTTACACCGAGATCAACATCGAAGAAGTCGAAGGCACCGCCGATCTAGTGGAGAAGCTCAACGGAGGCAACCGCACCGTCCCCACCGTGCTGTTCCCGGACGGCACCGCGGCTACGAACCCCTCCGCCGCCGAGGTCAAAAGCCGGCTCGCCGCCTAGCGCTGTGTAGCCCGGACACCCCTTGGGGCAATAATCGCAACCCGTTGTATATAGCGCAACAAGTTCTGGAATTTGGTCCCCGCTGTGTGATAGACAGATCAGAGTCACAACCAGCAGTGACCCATTTCACGCACTTGTACCCAAGGGAGCTTTTCCGTGGTCCATAAAGTCAAAGGGGCAGTAGCCCGCTCCAAAGGGGCACCCGTCACGGTGGAGACCATCCTGGTCCCGGAGCCGGGACCCGGCGAGGCACTGGTGGACATCCTCACCAGCGGCGTCTGCCACACCGATCTGCACTACAAACTAGGTGCCATCAACGACGACTTCCCGTTCCTGTTGGGCCATGAGGCGACCGGCGTCGTCAGCGCCGTGGGCCCCGACGTCACCGACGTGGGCCCCGGGGACCGCGTGGTACTGAACTGGCGGGCCGTCTGCGGCGAATGCCGGGCCTGCCGCCGCGGCCAGGCGCAGTACTGCTTCAACACGCACAACGCCACCCAGAAGATGACGCTCGAGGACGGCACCGAACTCACGGCCGCCCTGGGCATCGGCGCCTTCGCCGAGAAGACCCTCGTGGCCGCCGGCCAGTGCACCAAGGTGGATCCGGACGCGGACCCCGCCGCGATCGGGTTGCTCGGTTGCGGCGTCATGGCCGGCCTCGGCGCCGCCATCAACACCGGCGGCGTCAAGCGCGGCGATTCCGTCGCCGTGATCGGCTGCGGCGGAGTGGGCACGGCGGCGATCGCCGGCTCCGCGCTCGCCGGCGCCACCACCGTCATCGCGGTCGACATCGACGCCAAGAAGCTGGAACGCGCCAGGGAACTCGGCGCCACCCACACCGTGGACTCCTCCGCCGTCGACCCTGTCGAGAAGATCCGGGAACTGACCGGCGGCTTCGGCGCCGACGTCGTGATCGACGCCGTCGGACGACCCGAAACATACAAGCAGGCCTTCTACGCCCGCGACCTCGCCGGCACGGTGGTGCTCGTGGGTGTTCCCAGCCCCGAGATGACGCTGGAACTGCCGCTGCTGGACGTGTTCGGCCGCGGCGGCTCGCTGAAGTCCTCCTGGTACGGCGATTGCCTGCCCTCCCGCGACTTCCCGATGCTCATCAGCCTGTACCGGCAGGGGAAGCTGGACCTGGACGCCTTCGTCACGGAGCGCATCACGATCGACCAGATCGAGGAAGCCTTCGGCAAGATGCACGCCGGATCGGTGCTGCGCTCGGTCGTGGAACTGTGAGCGGCGCACCCGTGAGCGCCGTCCGGATCGACCACCTGGTCACCTCCGGGACGTTTTCGCTCGACGGCGGCACGTGGGAAGTGGACAACAACGTCTGGATCGTCGGCAATGACCAGGAATGCGTCATCATCGACCCCTGTTAACGCCAACCGAAAATAGGGCCAGGAACGCCAACTGAAAACAGGGCCACCGACCATTATGGAAGGTGATCAATTTGGATGATTGGGCGGAGATACGCCACCTGTTTTCGACGGGCAAGCACTCTAAGCGTGAGATCGGCAGGATCGTGGGTGTTTCCCGCGGAACGGTGGACCGGGCGCTGGAGTCGGACCGGGCGCCGAAGTACCAGCGGGCGGCCGGAGTGTCGAGTTTTGATGCGTTTGCTCCAAGGGTGCGGGAGCTGTTGGTGAAGACGCCGACGATGCCGGCCGCAACGCTCGCGGAGCGGGTGGGTTGGTCTGGTTCCGCGTCGTTGTTCCGAACGAAGGTCGCCGTGATCCGGCCTGAATACGCCCCGCCGGACCCGGCCGATCGTCTGGTCCACGAGCCGGGGTTCCAGGTCCAGTGCGATCTCTGGTTCCCGCACGAGCCGCTGCCCATCGGTGCGGGCCAGAACGATACACCTCCTGTGCTGGTGATGACTTCGGCGTTCTCGGGATTCATCCAGGCCCGAATGCTGCCCTCACGGACGACGCCGGACCTTCTGGGCGGAATGTGGACTCTGCTCCAGGACGCGCAGGCGGTTCCATCCCGGCTGTTGTGGGACAACGAGTCCGGCATCGGCAGGCGCCGGCCCACCCAGCCGGTGGCCGCGTTCGCCGGGTCCCTCGGGTTGGAGATCAAGCTGCTTCCGCCGCGGGATCCGGAGTCCAAGGGCATGGTCGAGAGGATGAACAGGTTCTTCCGGCAACGCTTCATGCCGGGCCGGGACTTCCGGTCACCAGCGGATTTCAACGGCCAGCTGGAGGACTGGCTGCCCAAGGCCAATCACCGGTACTCGCGGTCCCGCCACGGCCGCCCTGACGAGCTGATCGTCCTGGACCGGGAAAGGATGCGGGAACTGCCGCCGGTAAGCCCGGAGACCATGTTCCGCAACGCGGTGCGGCTGCCGCGGGATTACTACGTGCGGGTGTTCTCCAACGACTATTCCGTGGACCCGTCGTTCATTGGGCGGATCGTGGATGTCGTCGCTGATCTGGACACCGTCTGGGTCACCCATGACGGCGTCATCATCGCTACCCACGTCCGGGTCTGGGCCCGGCATCTGGTGGTGACCGATCCGACCCACGTGGCCCGCGCGGCGGTGATGCGCCGGGACTTCCGGACCCAAAGAGTCCACCGCCCCGAACCGCCAGAATCTGTGCAGGTGCGGGATCTGGCCGCCTATGATGAGATCTTTGGCATCGACCTCGGCCAACAGCCGGCGGGGCTGCTGGAGACGGCGTCATGACCGGGACACCGTCACAGATCGAGTACTACGCCCGGGCTCTGCGCGCACCACGGATCAGCGACGGGTTCCGCCGTCTCGGCGACCAGGCCCGGGACGCCGGCTGGTCCCATGAGGAGTACCTGGCCGCGGTCCTCTCCCGTGAAGTCTCCGAACGCGAAGCCTCCGGAGCGGCGACCCGGATCAAGGCCGCAAGGTTCCCCGCGCACAAGGACCTTGAGGAGTTCAACTTCGACCACCAACCCTCCGCGGACCGGAACCTCATCGCATCTGGGCACCGGGGTGTTCCTCTCCGAGGCCAAGAACGTGGTCCTGCTCGGGCCGCCCGGTACCGGCAAAACGCACCTCGCGGTCGGGATCGCCATCAAGGCGGCCAAGGCCGGGCACCGGGTCCTTTTCGACTCCGCGACCGGCTGGGTCGCCCGGCTGCAGGAGGCTCATTCCCGCGGGAAACTCGCCCAGGAACTGGTCAAGCTACGCCGCTACGGGCTCCTCATAATTGACGAAGTAGGCTATATCCCGTTTGACCAGGACGCCGCGAACCTGTTCTTCCAGCTTGTCTCCAGCCGCTACGAACACGCGTCCATGATTTTGACGTCCAACCTCCCGTTCGCCCGCTGGGGCGATGTCTTCGGGGACCTGACCATCGCCTCGGCCATGATCGACCGGATCGTCCACCACGCCGACGTCATCAGCCTCAAAGGCAACAGCTACCGGCTCAAAAAACACCAACCCGCTGCCAGTACGGCACAATAGAACCACAACCCCGTGGCCCCGTTTTCAAATGGCACTATTGGTCCTATTTTCGGTTGGCGTTAACACCACGACATAGTTTCGGGGCGGAGTCAGATCGTCCGAGGAAATTGGCCGCGTGAGATGGGCCTTCCCTCTACGCCAAGGGCCTGACGACAGCGCGCACTTCACTGAAATCTACGGCGCCGAAGTGTCCAGGGAGACCATCAGCAGGATCACCGACAGGGTGCTCGAAGAGAGATGACCGCCTGGCAGAACCGGCCGCTGGAATCGATTCCGGAAGTACTGCCGCTTCCTTCCATGATGTCAATGGGTCGGCCGACCGTGGGCGTCGGGGGGAAAAATTTCGAGGCCCCTGGGCCGCCGGGATCTGAGGTCAGGTTCCCCGGCTGTACCCCCAGCTGTGGCTCGAACGCTCCAACCGGCCTTCGATCCGCTAAGCGTGTTGGGGTCCAAGGCGAGGGTAATATCCTGCCCGGCCAGTAGCGGATATTTCCCTCAGGACCCGATCCGCACGAAGAGCTTTACCCCTCCGAGGCCAGGGTGGCAAAGGCATTGCTGGCGGCGCTCTGATAGGCGCCTGCCCGTCGAAGCAGGGCTGCGGTGCGGCGTGGTAGCGGCTGGGTCATGCTGATCGGATAGAGGTTTTCCTGTTCGCGGGCGATGGCGTCGGGCAGCACGGTGGCAAACGGGCCCCGGCGGACGATTTCGACGATCGCATGGACCGAGTTGGCTTCGATGACGATCCGGGGCGCTATTCCGTGCTCGTGGAAGTATCGGTCGATATGGTGGCGGGTGGCGAATTCCGTGCTGAGCAGCGCAAGTGACTGGTGCCCCAATTCCTGCACAGTCCACGGTGCCTGCTGTCCGACGCGCGGGTGCGATGGTCCGATTACCAGGCTGAGGGTTTCGGGAAACAACGGCTGCGCCTCGATCGGAGACGACACTGACTCGGCGAACGCGATGCCAATGTCGAGACGGTCCTCGGCCAGCTCTGACTCGATCCGGTCCTGGGTCATTTCCTGGATGCTCAGGGTTATCCCGGGATGGCGGGAGTTGAACCGCTGCACCAGCGGGCCGATCAGGTAGGCCGTGAATGTCGGGGTCATCGCGAGCCGGAGCAAGCCCCGGCTGAGGTCCTGCACGTCGTGGATGGCACCCTCGCCGGCGCTGAGGTCCTGCAGCGCCCGGCGCGCATAGCCCAGATAGATCTCGCCGACGTCGGTCAGGCGCACCGTCCGGCCGCTACGGTCCAGCAGCTGTGCGTGCAGCGAATTTTCCAGTTGTTTGATCTGCTGCGAAAGGGTCGGCTGCGAGACGTGTAGCGCCTCGGCCGCCCGGGTGAAGTTCTGGTGTTCGGCGACCGCGAGCAGGTAGCGGACATGACGTAGAAGCATGCTACCAACTATAGCGAATAGTAATCGGTTTGATCTGAAATACGCCTTGGACACTATGGCTGCGGGCTGTCATCGTTGAATTATCAGCTCAAGCAAGGGAGACACAGCATGCAGGACATCATCGAGGGCGTACTCAAGTTCAGCGGGATGTGGTTCCGGGGCGTGCCGAGCTCTTCCAGAGGCTCGCCACCACTCAGCATCCGGGGGCACTGTTCGTGACCTGCTCGGATGCGCGCGTGATTCCGGAACTGATGACCCAGCGCGAACCCGGCGATCTGTTCGTCATCCGCAACGCGGGCAATATGGTGCCGTCCTATGCCCCGGGGCCCGGCGGCGAGTCCGCGAGCGTCGAGTACGCGGTTGCGGTGCTCGCGGTCACCGATATCGTGATCTGCGGACACTCCGACTGCGGGGCGATGACCGCCATCTCCACGGGTAGGTGCCTTGATGATGTTCCGGCCGTCGCGGACTGGCTCCATCACGCCGACGCGGCCAAAGCGGTGAACGCCGCCGGAACCTACAGCTCCCCCGGTGAGAAGCTGCGGGCGCTGATCCGGGAGAATGTCATCTCCCAGCTGGCCAATATCTCCACCCATCCATCGGTGGCGCTGGCGCTCAGGCAAGGTCGGCTGAACCTGCACGGCTGGGTCTACGACATAGAAACCGGCGGAGTCGAGACGCTCGACCCCGCCACCGGACGGTTTGTACCGCTCATCGACAACCCGTGCCCCACTCCCACCCCCGCCCGTCTCGGACAGTCCGTCTGAGTCCGTCCACCAACCGAAGGAATTACACATATGTTGCACTCGCAAGCCTCCCAGGCCCCGCGGCAGGAACTCACCGCCGCCGTCATCGACGCTAAGACCCGCGCGAACCTGTCCTGGCAGGACCTCGCCGACGACACAGGGTTGAGTGTCGCCTTTGTCACCGCCGCTTTGCTCGGCCAGCACCCGTTGCCCGCGGCCGCGGCCGCCACCGTCACTGAGAAGCTGGGACTCGGCGACGACGCGGCGCTGCTCCTGCAGACCATCCCGATGCGCGGCAGCATCCCGGGCGGCGTGCCGACCGACCCCACCATTTACCGCTTCTACGAAATGCTCCAGGTCTACGGTTCCACCCTCAAGGCTCTGGTCCATGAGCAGTTCGGTGACGGCATCATCAGCGCGATCAACTTCAAACTCGACATCAAGAAGGTCGAGGACCCGGACGGCGGGTCGCGCGCGGTGATCACCCTTGACGGCAAGTACCTGCCGACAGTGCCGTTCTAAGCCGATCGCCGGTGAGGCAGGACCCCAGAGAGGGCTCCTGCCTCACTAGGAGCGACGAATCCGGCGGCAGATCCCTCTGAGGGCGCACTTGCATGGGCACTCAGCAACGCCGATCCGCCAAAGTACCGTCAGCCCTAAGCGATACCCGAAGCGTCCAGTGCTGACGCCTGACCCAGGCGGTACGCCTTCACTGACTTCACCTGTGCCGTGCAGATAGTTCTCTATCGCACGGCACAGGCGCTCAGACGGGCCCTCATGGCTGTTCCACTTCGCCACAAATGCTGGCCAAGAGCGAGTGAGTCGAAAACGATCGTTCGTTTTGCATGAGTGGGTGGGGAACGTTTCTGTGACTGTCAGTTGGGAATGGCGGCTTTTTGACAGTTCACGTGGCGGTTTTAGCTGATGCTGATGACCAGGGTTGAGCGGGCCGCTTCAACGACGTCGTCGGTGACGGCGCTAAGCTCGTTGATTTTCATGACGCGCTCGATTTGGGTGAAAAGACGGTCGATGAGGGAGCCGGTCTCCTCCAGGGAAGGCATTCCGGTTTTCAAAGTCGTAGTGGGGCTGTCGAGTGTCTGGGGATCAACCGATGCTCGGCGATGATCGTGCCGAGGGCTCCTTGCCGGCCCTCCAATTCGTCCAGGAGCATCGTTGCGGCTAGTTGCCCTTGGCGTCCAGGGTCTCCTGGGCCACGGTGCTCAGTCCCATGAACACGGAGTAGTCGTGGTCGTCTATGCCGATCACGGACAGATCTGCCGGGATGGCAACGCCTTGGCGCCCTGCTTCGAACATGACGCCCATGGCCATTCGTCAGTCGAGCATAGGATTGCCGTGGGTTTAGCCTTGATCCCGCGTGGTAACGATGGGTGCCTCGGTTCGTTGAGCCTGTATGGCTAAACATAAATATCTGACTGCGGCCGAGGAGGCCTCGTACGGGCGATTCGAGGCGCAGACGACTACCACCATCTAAGACGGGGAGGGAGGACCTGAATTTGGGCTAGGCGTAGGGTGGGATTTAGACGATAGGAGCACTTCATGAAGAAAATCCTCATGGTACTGACCAGCGTTTCCGAGATCGGCGATACGGGCGAGAAGACCGGCTACAACGTGGCCGAAGCTGCACATCCCTGGAAGGTCTTCAAGGATTCCGGGCATTTCGTCGACTTTGCGTCCATCCAGGGCGGCCAGCCCCCGCGCGACGAGGTGGACTCAGAAGATCCCATCCAGGTCGCCTTCACGGAGGACGAGACCACGCGCGCCGGTCTCTACAACACTGCCCGCGTCGACGTCGTTGATCCCGACCAGTACGACGGAGTCTTCCTCGTGGGCGGCCACGGCACCATGTGGGACTTCCCGGACAGCGAAGGCTTGCAGAATCTGGTGGCCAGCGTCTACAACGCCGGCGGCTTGGTGGGCGCGGTCTGCCACGGACCGGCCGGCCTGCTGAACGTGGAATTGGAGAACGGGCTTCGCCTCGTCGAGGGCCGGAAGGTGGCCGCCTTCACCAACGACGAGGAGGTTGCCGCAGGGAAAGACAAGGTCATCCCGTTCTTTTTGGCAGACCGACTTGAGGAACAGGGCGCCACCCACGTCTCCGCTGATGTCTTTGAGGAGAAGATCGTGGTTGACGACCGGCTGGTGACCGGCCAGAACCCGGCTTCAGCCGCCGGCGTGGCCAAGGAGATGGAGAAGCTCTTCGCAGAGGTCATCCACCAGGAAAAAGCCGAGGAACAGCACGAGACGGAGGCTCTGCGCGCCGAGAAGAACGCCAAGAAGGCTGCTGCGGCAGGCACCGAGCACTAAAGCCCGCAGCGCACTGAAACTGGCGGCCGCCCCGACGACGGGGTGGCCGCCAGTCGGCGTACATGCGCCGGCAACCACACTGTCCATCGCATCGCCGACCTGCTTCAGGTTCCGCGCTCCACGATCTACGGCCACCTCAACAAATCAAGCATCGGACGACGGCCCGGCGCCGGCGCCGGCCCGGCGTAACAGCAGCTGCGGCCCAGAATCCCTGACATCTGGCCGCCACCGGCTTAGCGTGACTTTCCCGAGCATTGGTCCTCAAGCCCCATGGAATCCGCCCTCAACTAACGCCGGAAAGCGTCTCGTAGAGGGTTCCTCTTGCGGGCACGGAGCAGTCGTGCAAGTGGCCTTAGCCTCAATACCGTTCAGTTAAGAGTCTGGATCCGGATGTGTGGGCTGTGCTCCGGTTGCGGCCATTCGCTGTGACGGGCGCGTTTGGCTGCCCATTTGAGGATTTTGCGTTTGACGACGCGGGGGTTGGAGCGTTTCCGGCGGGCCGGGTTCAGGCGCCGGAGGAGTTGGCGGACGGCATGCTGCCAGGCCGCGGCGGCGGTGTCAGGGTGCCGAGGGGGAAAAGGCGCCCTGCGCTGTGGAGCGGCGGGCGATGCGCAGGGCGGCGGTGAAGGAGATGCGGTCGGGGTCGTGCCCGCCGCGGGCGGCGGTGTCTGCCATGAGCGTGCGGATGGCGTAGTGGCAGCACAGGTGCCCCCAGATTTCCTGGTTGACCAGGTCCGGGGACTTGGAGCGCAGCACGGCCCGCGGTCCGCGCTGGTGGGTCTTGAGCTCGTCGAAAACGCTCTCGATCTCCCAGCGCTGGGCGTAGGCGGCCGCGAGATCTGCCGCGCCCGCTTCGGCCGGGTCCAGGATCGTGGTCAGCAGCCGGTATTCCTCGGGGTTTTCCCGCCCGTCGTCGATCGTGTAGTCGATCACGCGCACGGTCAACGGCTCGGTCTTCGCCCGGTCCGTCCCGGAGGTCGGTCTGATCGTGGCCAGCCAGGACCCGTCGGACAGGGTTTCCAGATACCGGGGGCGCAGGTTCGTCTTCACGCGCCAGAGCAGGTCCGCGCCCGTGCCGGCGGCCTGGCCCCAGAGCCGGAAGCCGTAGAAGCCGCGGTCGGCCAGGACCAGCATGCCCGGTTTCAGCCGCCCCGCGAGTTCCCGGGCCAGCTCGATCTCGGAGACAGCGCAGGGCCCGGTTTCGGCATCGATGACCGCGTGGGTGCCGCACTCGGCCAGTGCCACCAGCCGGGCCTGGGGGAAAGCGGACTGCTCGCCCCGGCTCGAGGCCGGACGGCTGAAGTGCTCCGCGTTCGCCGGCGTGTCGGGCACGTCCAGGCAGGTCCCGTCGATCGCGACCAGCCGCCGCCCTGCCAGCCAGGACCCCGGCGTGCCCGGCCCGGCCAAGGGACGCGCCACCCGGAAGAACAGCCCCCGCACCGGTTCCGCCCCGAGACGTGAGCGTGCCTGGAAGATCGCCGACTTCGACGGCGGCACGAACGACTCCGCCCATCCCGAGGACCACGACAGCCCGTCCGTGAGCTGCGCGAAGACGTCCTCGTACGACCCCTCGGCGTATAACGCCATCCCGATCGAGAAATACGCCGTCACCCGCGCCGGCAACGCCCGGTGCCGCCGCTCCGTGCGCCCGGCCGCCGCGACCACCTCGTCCACCACATCGGCAGGAAACACCCGCGTCAACAGGCCCACCGACACCAGATCAGACAACCGGCGGCCGGACACGGGCTTTTTCCATCCAGAACGAGGCATACCCCGAGAATACCGCAGAAACCCTTAACTGAACGGTATTGGCCTTAGCCTCAATACCGTTCAGTTAAGAGTCTGGATCCGGATGTGTGGGCTGTGCTCCGGTTGCGGCCATTCGCTGTGACGGGCGCGTTTGGCTGCCCATTTGAGGATTTTGCGTTTGACGACGCGGGGGTTGGAGCGTTTCCGGCGGGCCGGGTTCAGGCGCCGGAGGAGTAGGCGGACGGCATGCTGCCAGGCCGCGGCGGCGGTGTCAGGGTCCCGAGGGGGAAAAGGCGCCCTGCGCTGTGGAGCGGCGGGCGATGCGCAGGGCGGCGGTGAAGGAGATGCGGTCGGGGTCGTGCCCGCCGCGGGCGGCGGTGTCTGCCATGAGCGTGCGGATGGCGTAGTGGCAGCACAGGTGCCCCCAGATTTCCTGGTTGACCAGGTCCGGGGACTTGGAGCGCAGCACGGCCCGCGGTCCGCGCTGGTGGGTCTTGAGCTCGTCGAAAACGCTCTCGATCTCCCAGCGCTGGGCGTAGGCGGCCGCGAGATCTGCCGCGCCCGCTTCGGCCGGGTCCAGGATCGTGGTCAGCAGCCGGTATTCCTCGGGGTTTTCCCGCCCGTCGCCGATCGTGTAGTCGATCACGCGCACGCTCAGCGGCTCGGTCTTCGCCCGGTCCGTGCCGGAGGTCGGTCTGATCGTGGCCAGCCAGGACCCGTCGGACAGGGTTTCCAGATACCGGGGCCGCAGGTTCGTCTTCACGCGCCAGAGCAGGTCCGCGCCCGTGCCGGCGGCCTGGCCCCCAGAGCCGGAAGCCGTAGAAGCCGCGGTCGGCCAGGACCAGCATGCCCGGTTTCAGCCGCCCCGCGAGTTCCCGGGCCAGCTCGATCTCGGAGACAGCGCAGGGCCCGGTTTCGGCATCGATGACCGCGTGGGTGCCGCACTCGGCCAGTGCCACCAGCCGGGCCTGGGGGAAAGCGGACTGCTCGCCCCGGCTCGAGGCCGGACGGCTGAAGTGCTCCGCGTTCGCCGGCGTGTCGGGCACGTCCAGGCAGGTCCCGTCGATCGCGACCAGCCGCCGCCCTGCCAGCCAGGACCCCGGCGTGCCCGGCCCGGCCAAGGGACGCGCCACCCGGAAGAACAGCCCCCGCACCGGTTCCGCCCCGAGACGTGAGCGTGCCTGGAAGATCGCCGACTTCGACGGCGGCACGAACGACTCCGCCCATCCCGAGGACCACGACAGCCCGTCCGTGAGCTGCGCGAAGACGTCCTCGTACGACCCCTCGGCGTATAACGCCATCCCGATCGAGAAATACGCCGTCACCCGCGCCGGCAACGCCCGGTGCCGCCGCTCCGTGCGCCCGGCCGCCGCGACCACCTCGTCCACCACATCGGCAGGAAACACCCGCGTCAACAGGCCCACCGACACCAGATCAGACAACCGGCGGCCGGACACGGGCTTTTTCCATCCAGAACGAGGCATACCCCGAGAATACCGCAGAAACCCTTAACTGAACGGTATTGGCCTTAGCCTTGATCCACCGACGGACTGATGGAGCATTCCGTGATGAGGTTTGGCTGGGTTGATCGGGTTCGGGGCGTTCCGGAGGCTCCGGCCCCGCTGCCGGTGATGTTCCACGATGGGTTCTTGATCGTTGTGGTCAGGGGCTGCCGGGTCAGGTCTTCGCCGGCCGGGGAAAGACGCGGGTGAACAGGGCCGTCCAGGCTGTCTCCCAGGGCCAGTCCGCAGGGAGGTGAAGGCGAAGCTTCCGTGCGGAGGATGCGATTCTGGCCGGGACGCTGATCAGTTTGCGCCGGATCGTTCCGGTCCGGGCTTTCGCCAGCCCGTTCCCTGCCGCTGTTGCGGCGGCGCGGGTGAGGTTGAACGCCATGGCGGCCAGGACCAGCCAGGCCGCATTGGCCGTGAAAACACCTGAGGGTAAATGCGTCAGGGCGCTGTCTTTCAGGTCCGCGTTGACCTGCTCGATGATGGCATGCCCGCGGTGGGTTTTGTCGGCGGCGACGGTGTCCAGGGTGCCTGTGGTGAAGAACGCGTGGAACCGGTAGGTGTCGAAGATGGTCGGCTGTCCTGCGCCGGCGCGCGGATTCAGGTCCGGGATCCTCCGGACGACCAGGCGCCCGGTGACGGGTTCGCCCTGTTTCCGGGAACTGAACGCGGTGTATCCGGTTTCGGCGACTTCGGCGGAGGAGATCCACCGGTCCGCGGCTTCGTCGAAGACCGCGTCCGTGTACTGGATGGGCTTCCACGCGTCCTGGGCGATTCCCGCAATCGCCCGCCTGATGGCCGGGTCCATGCGGGCAGTGATGGAAACATCGGCACCGGCTTTGGCAGCGGCATTGACGGTGGCGTACCCGTAGAACGCCGAATCGGCGCGGACCAGCACCGGTCCCGTGGCCTTGTCCCCGGGCAGCCGTTTCACCGTGGCCAGGGCGTCGGCGACCAGCCGCGCTGCCCCGCGGGGTGAACCGGCGGAGCCCTTGCGCAGGCGTTGGGCGATGATCACCGGCGCTGCCTCCGGGGTGGAGACCGTCGCCAACAGCGCGTTCAGCCCCCGCTCCCCGGAATATCCGTAGCCCGAGCCCTGCTTCTGGTAGCCGTGGACCTCGATGATCGTGTCGTCCACGTCCACGAAGGTATATCCGCCCGTGCCGGCCTGGAGCAGCGGGGTCCGCTCCGCCAGGTTCACCAGGAACCGGGAGGCGACCGCGTCGAGCTGGCGGACGTGCCCGAAGGTGAAGGAGCGCAGGAACGAGCCCAGCGTCGAGGGCGCATAGCAGGCCTTGAAGAGCCTGCCCATGCCGCCGTGGCGCAGTATGGCCATGTCATCGATGGAATCGGCTCCCGCGACCATCCCGGCAATCAGAGAAGTCACTTTCAGCCCGGCGTTGGCGCCCTTGTCGGTCGGGACACTGAGCCACGTCTGTGCCAGCTCACCGAGTCCGGCATCGCGGGCCAGCCCCATGACCGGGACCAGCCCACCCGCGGACACGATATTCGGCTCATCGAAGGAAGCTGACAGGGACAAACCAGTATGAGAAAGTTGGTCGGGTAGCCCGAGCTCATTACTGAGCCCGGGCCCCCTCAGAACCGGACATGCGACTTTCACCGCATCCGGCTCAAGCAAGTCCCTATGGGCGTCATTTCTACTGGTCCTGCCATCATTGTTCGGTTTTCCGAACTTGGCAGCTGGAGTGGATGAGGTGGTGCACGGATTGACCGCCGCCATTGACTGGGCCACCCATTGTCAGGGCGTTCTTGTCTATTGCCCTGTTGATGGTTTTGGCCCATTGTTCCCACTCACGCGGGTTTTGCGGGCCATGGTCGGCGGCCAGTAAGAGATCGCTGCAGGCGGAACAACGTCCGTGCTGACGGATCAGCAAGGACGCGGTGAGTCCACCTGTCAGCGAATGCATCTTGCGTTGCCTTCCGGCCCAGTACTGGGCAAGGGAGGGATCGTCCACAGACGATGTGCCCCTGACCATGTTGTGACGGACGATCTTTGTCCAAGCGAACTGGCGCACATAGCGGCCGCTTTCGCGGTCGCCGAACACCCACTTGTCGCTTCTGGACGGGTTGAACGTGCCGAAATACTTGTCAACAACCCAGTATCTCGACTTGTTCGGATGGGCTCGCAGCGCCCACCCATAGAGATGCCGCCAGAGGTGGTGATCCACCGCTGAGAACACCTCCTTTGATACCCCGCACCGGTAGTAGGCAGACCAACCTCGAATGATCGGGTTGAGCCGCCAAATTACCGCCTCGGCGTTGGCTCCTCGCAAGGAGTACACCTCAGCGGCAATCCGCTCCCGGATCCGCTTCACCGCCGCCGCGCTGGGTTTGATCAGCAGCTTCCCGCCGCCGTAGCGGCGGATATTGAACCCCAGAAAATCGAAGCCTTGCTCCACGTGGACGATATGCGTCTTTTCCTCGTTGAACGCAAGGCCCCTCGGGGCCAACCACTGTCCCAGCCGGTGCCAAGCCCGTTCGGCCTGTTCTCTGGTGTGACACATGACGACAAAGTCGTCAGCGTAGCGCACCAGCACCGGTGTGTCCGCCCTGGTGTGCGCCCCATTTGGGGCACACCGCAGATAGCGGACACCGGCAGCTTCCTCCATCCCATGTAGCGCAATGTTCAATAGCATCGGGCTGATCACGCCGCCCTGAGGAGTTCCCTCCTTGGTCGGTGCGAACCGGCCACTCTCGACCACGCCAGCCACCAACCACTGTGCGATCATTTCCCTTGCAGGAAACGTCCCAAGATGGATCAGTAGCCGGTCATGGTCAATACGGTCGAATGCCGCCGACAGATCCGCATCGAGAACCCACTGGCGCTTGGACGTCCGTCCCTTAAGCGTCACGTAGATCGCCTCGATCGCATCATGACAGCCGCGTCCGGGCCGAAACCCATACGAACGCGGTTCGAACCGTGCCTCCCACTCAGGCTCAAGCGCATTGGCAACACGGGCTTGCTGCACCCGATCGCGCAGCACCGGAATTCCCAACGCCCGCTGTTTCCCACCCGCCTTAGGGATGTATACACGCTTGACCGGGCGGGCCTGCCAAGGAAGCGTGTCCCGGTGGAGATCCACCGCCAACGCCGCCCTGTCCGGCGAGGTCAACGCAACCTCACCATCGATACCCGCGGTCTTGCGGCCAGCGTTGCGCTGCGTCACCCGCCGCACGCTGTGAAGCGTGTTCGATCGGCTACGCAGCATCAACTTCTGCAGGTTGCGAACCTTTTTGAGGTTCCCATCCTGCGACGCCTTGAAGATTCTTCGTCGTAAACACCGTACGTCGTCCTCGACCGAACGCCACGAAACCGTGTCCCAGTCCAGGCCGTCGTCTTGCGGTCCGTTCACCTCTGGGGCGCCTAACTTGTCCGCATGTACCGATGCTGCCAACGTTCCTTCTCCAAAGACTCACCCGGCCCACGTCAGCAACCCTTACGGGTCCGGGCAAAGCCCGGTATCCGGCCAGTTATGCGACCCCACCACCGAAAGGGCGGCGGCACACGGGTTCGGTTTCCTGTTGCCTTTCGGCCACCGGCATTTGCTTCTTGAGCCATCCTGTTCCCGACGGACAACATCAGCGTTCCTTACGGTCGGCCTACCGGACCACAGGCCCGGACCCCGTCGGGGTTTCCACGTTCCACATGCGCAAGACACAACCGGTCAGGGTGCCGCTTCTACCCCGGGGCGGTGGTGTTCACACGATCGGTCAGATGCGCCCGACCGCCACCTGCTGCTTTCCAGCAGCCAGCCCTGCACCCCGGTACCACATCCATCTATCCGAGGCTCATCTTGACGAGGTGTCAACAGCGATTCACTCACGTTCACCCATCCGGTCTTCCCCTCACCTGCGGCTCTTGGATGGAACAACAACCGCTTCGGCTTTTCCCCGAGCTTCACACCCCACCGTTACCAGCAACGCATGTCAAGGAGGGGACAGGCATCGAACACACGCCCGAGATCACGTCATCGACAAACATCGCCGATCCTTCCTTCCAACGCGTCCACTTACTGCATGCGACTTCGTGTCGCACCATCTACGAGATGCCTCTCTTTTCGGTAAAAAGGTGTTCTAGACAAACCCCATTTTCCTTGAAAAGACAGGCATTCTCGGTTTAAACCGCCGACAGCTCCCCGATCAGCATCGGTGGATCAAGGCTTAGGCAGGAGCCCCTTGCGTGTCCGGCCGGGAATCCACGGCAGGCTGGTCATTGAGGATTTCGGCCGCGTGCTCGGCTATCCAGTCCACCATTGGCTTCAGTAGTGCCACAAGGTCGCAGCCGCGGCTGGTGAGGCTGTAGTCGACCCTGGGCGGAATGACGGGCTGGGCATCGCGGTGGATGAACCCGTCCCCTTCGAGCGTTTTGAGGGTTTGGGCCAGCATCTTCTCGCTGATGCCATCCGCCCGGCGGCGCAGTTGGCTCCAGCGCTGCGTGCCCTCTGCCAGGGCGACCAGGATCAGCACACCCCACTTGCTGGAGACGTGGTCAAGCACGGTCCGGCTGGGACAACCGGCCGGAAACACCCCGTCCAGTATGGGGACGAGCGGCTGGCTGGGCGGGGTACTTACTTTCATGTACGTACCTTACCTAAAAGTGCGTACTCTCTTCTGGGAAGCAATCCGGAAGATGTTCGGTTGGCACGGGTGACAGCAATTCCCTTGGTGAAAGGAACCATCATGACCATCGTCATCACCGGCGCAACCGGCCAGCTCGGCCGCCTTGTCGTCGAAGCACTCCTCGAGAACAACGTTTCTGCAGGGCAGATCGTGGCCGGTGGCCGGGATCTGGCCAAGCTCGGCGACCTCGCCGGCCGCGGCGTCCAGGTCCGCGCGATCGACTACAACAACCCCGCTTCCCTGCGCGAGGCGTTTGCCGGTGCCGAGAAGGTGCTGCTGGTCTCCGGCAGCGAGGTCGGCCAGCGGCTCCAGCAGCACCGGAACGCTATCGAGGCCGCCAGGGAGGCCGACGTCGGGCTTATCGCCTACACCAGTATCGCCAACGCAGACAACACCGGCATGGCACTCGCCGCCGAACACCAGGCGACGGAAGAGGCCCTGCGCGAGTCCGGTGTGCCGTTCGTCCTGCTGCGCAACAGTTGGTACGTGGAGAACTACACCGACCAGCTTGGCTCCTTCCTCCAGCACGGTGCCGTATTCGGCAGCGCCGGTGACGGGCGGGTCAGCGCCGCCACCCGTGCCGACTACGCCCAGGCCGCAGCAGCCGTCCTGGTCAGGGAGGGCCAGGCCGGGAAGGTGTACGAGCTCGGTGGCGACCAGCCGTTCACCCTCGGCGAGCTGGCCGAGAAGGTCAGTGCCGCCACGGGCCAGCCGGTGGTCTACCGGGATCTGCCGGCTGAGGAATACACGCGGGTGCTCGTGGGAGCCGGGCTGCCGGAGCCCTACGCCCAGATCCTGGCCGACAGCGATCTCGGCATCGCCCGCGGCGATCTGCTTGTCACCAGCGGTGACCTCAGCACCCTCATCGGCCGGCCCGCAACGCCGATGCACGAGGCCGTGCGGGCAGCAGCCGGCGCCCTCTCCGGCCTGAAGGCCTAGCACGGGAGATTGCGCTGGCCTCCTCCCAGCTGGGAGGAGGCCAGCGCAATAGGCGCTGTGTTCCGTTGCGGGTTAACCAGCCCCGCTTTTGATGCAGGAACCGTTGCCGGCTCATCGGATTCATAGGAAGCCTCAATGGCCGCCTACATCCTTGGTCATAGGACAGCCCGTCGCCGTGGCGCTGACGAACATTCTCGTCTGCCTGCTGGCCAACGTCCTCGTGGCGTCCGGCGGCCTTGAACGATGCCACCAACGTCACGGCAGGGTGGCCTTGTCCGAGGGAGAGTCCGATGGCCCCGGCGCGTGCCCGCGCAGGACCACCGGGCCGTCTACCGGTGTTTTGTTGTGGTGTTATGAGCTGGCGGCGCTGGTGTTGATGTCGCCGTTGACGCCCTTGGGGAAGAACCCGCCCTCGCGTGCTGCCTTGGGGGTCAGGTAGGCGATATTCAGGACCTGTCCGGCGCTGCGGCTGAAGGCGATGCCGTTCCCGTCCGTGGGGACGAGGTTGGCGGTGTCTTTGGTGCCGATGCCCTGGTCGAGGTCGGTGGACCCGTCGAGGCTGTCCCGGGCATCGGAGATGGCCTGGGCGGGCATCTGCAGATCGCGCGCGTACAGGGTGGTGCGGATGATGCCGGCGTGGTAGGCCTCGACAGCGAGGATACCGGCGGCGGCTTCGAGGTAGGTTTTGTTATCGATCAGCGGGGCCGCGCCCTTGTAGGCGGTGACGCCGACGTCCTCGAAAATGAAGGCGCCCAGGAGAAAGCTGGTTTCATCCGCGAACGGATTGAACGTCTGGCCGGCCTTGATCAGGCCCGCGGCCCGTGCGGCGGCGGTGAAGCTGGCCTCCAGATCAATCTGGGGCCGGGAAACAGCGGCGCTTCCCAGCGCGGCACGGAGGAACTTGACGTGGGATTCCTCGTCGGCGGCGATTTCCTTGGCATATTTTTCGATCAGGCTGCCGGACTTGAAGGGTACCTTCGCGCCGCCGGTGACCCCGCCCTTGCGTCCCTTGCCGTCCGTGAGCGCGTCGTTCAGGCCGCGGCCCGTGACAGCACGCAGATAGAATTCCGCTTCGAGGTACTCCAGGTTGAGGGCGAAGTTCAGGATCGCCCCGTCGCTGGGTGCGCCGGCCGGTTTCTCTGCGTCCCTGGACGCTTGGGCCGGTGAGCTCGCGAGCAGGGCCGCGGCGCCGCCGATTCCTGCGATCCCGGCGGCCCGGAAGAGGATGCGCCGGTCCACCGGGCCTTCGGCGCTGCGGCTCAGTGCTTCGGTAATGAATTTCTGGTCGAACATGGTTGTGCTCCTGTCATGAGTGTTTTTTGAGACCATGACGTTCCGGACAGTACTCCCGCCGGGTCTCCAGCCGGGAGAGCCAGCCCAAACTGCTAGGTACAGGCCTGCCCACGATGGCGACACTGAAGATTCGTTGTAATACGGGTCACGGATGGGTCGCAGGAGAAAAAATTTCGCGCCCTTCGCGGACGTTGCCGGCAACCGCCCTGTAGCCCGGGCGTTCATCCCGTCGTCCGGGTCGCTCCAACGCCTGGGCTGGGAATCGAAACGAACGGGATGCGGGCCGGCCCAGGATCGTGTCAGCCCCGGTACCTGTTGGACGAATTCTGCCGAACGTACGATGCCGCACACCTGCACAGAATGGAATCTGTGCCGACAGCCTCCGGCCACCGTCACGGCACTCGACGCTTACGCGTGGATCCAAGGTGCAGGATTAGCGGCATAGATCAACGCCGCTGGTACCGCGAACTGAAATCCCGGAATGTCCTGCACTTGCCCCACGCCGAGGAGGCTGCTGTCCGCCTCTCCCGGTGCAGCAAAACGCTGGACGACTATGCCGCCCGCGTTTATGGTGTGGTTCTGCCCTAGCCAACCGGCCCACCGGTCGATGTGGGTGAGCCCGGGGCTCAGGCACCCGTGATGACCCGCCGGGAAAGCCCAAGCTTTAACTCGATCTTCCCTCGTCAAGATCGGCCGGTCCTGAAGAGTTTTCACAAGTGCCCCCAACATGTTGTCCCGCACGTCCCGGCAGCGCCGGGGAATCGGCAGGGGTGTCGCGGGGCGGTGCTGGTGCGATCGTGACTGCCGACGCGGCCACCGGGACCGGGATGTGATTCGCGGGGGCCGCGGCCGGCGTTGTCACTTCTCCGGCAAGGAAAACCGCAGGTCCGGAGGCTACCTTTACCCCGTGGCAGTGTTTCCCACGGTGACACTGCACACGTCATTCCCCTCCAGAATGATGGTGCACTATCCGGGGTCGGCGGCCGCCTCACAGTGGCGCCGACCCCGGGGTGGCTCGGAAAACCTGCGCGGGAGTAGTCGTCCATGATCGTGGTAAGCCACGGGCGCCCGGGCTTCAGGTTTGCGTCCAGGACGAGGATGTCCAGTTCGGTGTGGTCGGCCTGCCAGATCATGTTCGGTCGCTCGGCCCGGTGCCGCCAGGCCAGCTCATAGGTGTCACGGTAAACGGCCGTTCCCTGTTGGGCGAGCGTCCTCATGCCGGGGTCAAGACCCGTGGTAATGGAGCGGACCGTGCTGTACGAGAGCGGCGCCCAGTCGTGGTCGGCGGCGACTCGGTTGGCTTTGCGGGCGATGGCGGTTATGGGCAGGGGCGGTTTCACCAATGCCAGGCCTTCGACGAGTGCGACCAGCTCGGGAGTGCTTCTGCGCCCGGTGGTTCCGCGGTTTGCTGTGGACAGTCCGGCGATGCCGTCGCGTTTGTGGGCCGCGTGCCAGCGTTGCAGTGTCCGCAGTCCTATCCCTTCATGTGCGGCGAGGGTCGTCAGCGGCACGCCGTTTTCGATATGCCGGCGCAGGATCTGCCAGCGCATCAACGCTGTCTGGTCAGGCGCGGAGGCAGCATCTCCCGTCAGGGTAGTGCTGCCTCCGGCCGTCACCGGGCTGTTTTCTGTGTTGCCGTTGACCTCCGCCGCGGCGCAGCGGGGGCCGGTTCGCGCCGGAGTGCCCGGTAGACGGTGGTGCGGCTGACGCCGAGGACCTCACCGATTTTCTCGACGGTCATGTCCTTCTGCTCATACATCCGGCGGGCGGTCCGGAGCTTGTCTTTGGTCAGCAAGGGTGGCCGGCCACCAACGCGCCCGCGCGCCCGTGCCGCCTGAAGGCCTGCGTTGGTCCGTTCACGGATCAGGTCGCGTTCGAACTCCGCCAATGCCGCGAAAACGTGAAAGACCAGCCGTCCGCCCGAGGAAGTGGTGTCGATGGCTTCCTGAAGGGAGCGGAACCCGATGCCGCGTTCCTGGAGATTGGCCAGCTGGTCGATGAGGTGCCGGATGGACCGGCCGAGCCGGTCCAGCCGCCACACGACCAGCGTGTCCCCGGGCCGCAGCTGATCCAGAACCTTCGTCAGTTCCGGCCGGGACTCCCGGGAACCGGAGGCCGTGTCGGTGAAGATGCGATAGCAGCCGGCCGCCTTCAACGCGTCCTGCTGCAGGGCCGCGTCCTGATCCCCGGTCGATACCCGGGCGTAGCCCAACAGATGTTCCATGCGTCAAAATGTACCGATACCCGTCAATCACCTGAAGAACCGGCACATAGAATCCGGCACTGGGTTTCGCTACAAAATCCGGGGGTGCATTGAATCTCTTCACCGAGTTGGCTGGTTTGTAGCAGATACGGTCGTTTTGCGATCGCTGGCCAGGGGCACATGGTGTCGGTTCTTGGGCCGTCCTGGCGCGCCTGGTTGTGATCTACGGGCCCTCTGGTTCTTTTCCCGTGGGTTCCCGAAGGATTGGTTCCAGGACGACGAGCGTGAACCGGGCGGTGACTGGGGCCGATGTCTGCTTATTGTCGGATTGGCTCCAGGCGTAGGTGTGCGGGAGGGTTCCGGTGAATGAAGCGGAGTCCCCGGTGTTCAGGATTTCGGTGTGGTCCCCGACGGTCAGCCGTACTGCGCCCTCACGGACTTGGATGAGTTCGCGGGTTCCGGGCGTGTGCGGTCCGCCGTCATAACTGTCGCCGGGTTCGAGGGTCCAGTCCCACAGTTCCACGACGTTCGGCGGAGCGGTTCCGGCGACCAGTTGGGCGTGGCCTCCGGCCTGTCCTTGCCAGAGAACCGGAGCGTGGCGATCCCGGGTGACTTCCAGGGTGGGTTCGTTCGTGATGGCCATGAGCTGGGGTAGACCGAGGCCCAGGGCATCGGAGAGGGCGAGAAGTGATGCAATGGTGGGGTTGGATTGTCCCTGCTCGACCTGCACCAGCATGCGGCGGCTCACGCCGGCCCGCTCCGCGAGACGGTCAAGATTCCAACCCTGGGCCAGGCGTGCATTCCGCACGGCCTTCCCTATTGCTGCCGTCATGTCTTCGAGGTCCATGCCCTCATGCTAACCTTCCAATAGTGCATTAAAATGCACTATTGGCTTCCCTGGGGTCGCACCGAAGTGCGATCCGGGTACTGGATTGGATATCTCAATGGGTATTGCTCTCTCATTGGCGGCATCGCTTCTGTGGGGCACCGCCGACTTCCTCGCCGGGAAGGCCTCGCGCCGTCTGCCGCTGCTGACAGTCATGCTGTTCAGTCAGCTGGCCGGTCTCCTTGGGCTGGTGCTCGTTGCGGCCTTCAGCCGGCACCTTGATCTCGGAGCCGTCGGCTGGGGAATCGCCGCCGGCGTCACGAGCCTGGGCAGCCTGGCCTGCTTCTATCGGGCCCTCGCAGTCGGGACGATGAGCATCGTCGCCCCGATTGTCGCCACGTCCGCCGCTGTTCCTGTTATCGGGGGATTTGTCGTCGGCGAACGCCCCGGGCCGGTGGCCGTCGGCGGGATCGTCCTCGCTCTGGTCGGGGTGGTGCTGGCAAGCCGCCAAAGGACCCGTGCGCCGATCCGGGACCATCGTCTGAGCATGGGGCTGGCCGTCGCCGCGGCCTTCTTCCTCGGCCTCCAGCTGGTCTTCCTCCATCAAGCAGGCCAAATCGATGCCCTTACAGGGGTTTCCGCCAGCAGACTCACCAGCGTTGCGGTTTTCGCCCTGTTCGCCGTGGTCCTCCGGCCGGCGGTATCAATCCGTCAGCTGCCCGGAGTTGCCCTCATCGGCGTGCTCGATACCGCAGCCAACCTCGCGTTTACCCTCGCCACGCTCAACGGGGCACTCTCCTCCGTCGCCATCCTCAGCAGCCTTTATCCCCTGGTCACGGTAGGGCTTGCCTATGTCCAGCTTCACGAACGTCTCTCCCGCACTCAACTCGCCGGCGTAGCTGCGGCCATCACCGCAGCGGGCGAGTACAGCGACACGCGTTCATGGTGGTGGCTCTGCGGGACAGCCGGCTAAACCGGCTTCGGCTCTCACCGCGTCAGTCGTCCGCTGCACTGGCATCCGGGGCGCCGGACCGACCGCTGAAATTCGCACCGGCAACGGCAACGATCATGGGCCCGGACCCACTGATCCGACAACCCGGTCCTAACCACCGGTGTCGCCCGGCTCTCCGGCTGCGCCGCCTCAGACGCACACGTAGAGATCCGCTCGGGACTGCGGCAGAACACCGAACCGCGGAGCCCCGGCCGCCGGGCCCATCACAATCCTCCTGATTCCTGCATTTCGGGCAATCATTGTCCTTAGTACTTACCGCCACGAAGGAGAACCCATGAAGGCCACCCCGTCCGTCATCGTGTTCGACGTCAACGAAACCCTCTCGGACATGTCCCCGATGGGGGCGCGGTTCGCCGACGTCGGCGCCCCCGCGCCGCTGGCGAAACTCTGGTTCGCGACCCTGCTGCGGGACGGCTTCGCCCTGACCGCCGCCGGGGACAACGGCCGGTTCGCCGACATCGGGGCCGACATCCTCCGAGGGATCCTCGCAGGGGTGGACCTGGACCGTGACATGGACCAGGCGGTCGGGCACGTAATGGAAGGTATGGGCTCGCTCGGGCTGCACCCGGACGTGCCGGACGGAATCAGGGCGCTCAAGACGGCCGGGTACCGGCTGGTCACCCTGACCAACGGCTCCACCGAGGTCGGCGAACGGCTCTTCACCCCGGCCGGGATACGGCCGGAATTCGAGCGGCTGCTCTCCGTCGAAGACGCCCCCGCCTGGAAACCCGCCCGCGCCGCCTATGACTACGCGGCCTCCGCCTGCGGCGTCCCGCCGGAACAGATGCTGCTGGTCGCCGTTCACCCGTGGGACATCCACGGCGCCGCCCGCGCAGGCCTGAGAACCGCCTGGATCAACCGGACCGGCGGAACCTATCCCGCCCACTTCACCGCGCCGGACTACACTCTCGCCAACCTGGCCGCCCTGGCCGGGACCATCGGCCCGGCAGAAACCCAGGGCGCCGCCGGACAGCTCCCACCGCCACCCCTTTGACCTGCAAAGGCCCGGCAACATCCTCGACCTGACAGGGGCGGCGGGACGATCAAGCGGCCACCCCCACGCAACGGACCGGTGACAGCGGCCTGTCCCTCCCGGCCCGGCTGAGGCCGACGGCGCCGAAACCATCCTCGTCCACAGCTTTTTGGCTGCTCTTCCCCGCAGCCTGGCCGATCGGTGCGGTGTGGGCCGTGGTGGTGGTTGTCGGCGCCCTTCAGCGGATCAGATCATTCCGGGTACCGGCGGCTGCGCTGACCCGGTGCCCGGTCCAGCCACTGCCGGCGCAGAAAAGCCAGGATGTTCATCGCCGCAGCGGTCCGCGGGGATCCCAGCCGTTCCCTGACGTCGGCGATCGCGGCGTTCCACACCCCGTCCGAATAGGTCGGGTAGGGGTGGGTGGTCCCTGCGAGGTCGGAGGTCGTGAGGCCTTTCCGCACGGCCAGGGTCACTTCGGCCAGGGATTCCCCGGCCCGGGGCCCGACGATGGTGCCGCCCAGGATCCTGCCGCGCCGGTCCACGGTCAGCCGGGTGAAACCGGCAGTGTTGTTCTCCGTGACCGCCCGGTCAACATGGATGTGGCGGACGGTCCGGGACAGAACATTGGGCGTGCCGCCGGTGGCGGACGGTCCGACGGCGGCAAGTTCCGGGGACGTGTACGTCACCCGCGGGACCGTTGCGTTGACCCTGCGGGAGAGGCCCAGCACGGCGTTGGTGGCGGCCACGCTGGCGTGGACCCCGGCAAGGTGCGTGAACCGGGGGTTCTGGGTGACGTCTCCGGCGGCCCAGATTACAGGGCTGGTGGTCCGCATTCTGTCATCGGTCACCACTTGACCGTGCTCGTCCAGGCGGACCCCGATCCGGTCCAGGCCCAGCCCTGCGGTGCGGGGTCCGCGGCCGGCGGCGAGGAGGAGGATGTCCGCCTCAACCGCGGAGCCGTCCCCCAGATGGACCCGGGACCCCCCGCCGGCCGGGGTGATCCGTTCCACGGTTGCGTGGGCACGGATACTGACGCCGTCGCTTTGCAGGCTTTCCCGGACGATGCCGGCCGCTTCCGGGTCTTCCTTGGGAAGCATCCGTGAGCGGATGATCAGGGTCACCGCCGATCCGAGACGGGCAAAGGCCTGCCCCAGTTCGCACGCGACCGGGCCGCCGCCGATGACGGCCAGCCGGGCAGGAAGATCCGGGAGGTCCCAGATCGTTTCCGAGGTCACCACCGTTGCCTGCCCGAGGCCGGGAATCCGCGGGGACACCGGTCCGGCGCCGGTCGCGATAAGTGCCTGCCTGTACCGCAGCGTCCTGCCGCCGACATCCACCGTCCCCGGGCCCGTGAACCGGGCGGCGCCCTTGATGACCTGCACCCCGGCGGGTTTCTGCGATGACCAGCCCGAGGTTGTCTTTATATCGTTCTGCCAGCCGCCGCGAGCAGGCGTTGCTATGTTCTCTCCGAATGCTCCGATGACGTGCTGCATGGCCGCTATGTCGTCCAGGGACAGACTGCCGTCCACCAGCGGCGGATTGTCCGCGGCTACCACGCAGACAAATTCGTCACGGAAAAGTCTCTGTCTATTCCCCGGTACGGCATTACCGGTGCGGGAAATGATGATGTCCCGTCGCAGAAGGGTCGCCGGTGTCACCGTGGATCCGGACGGCATGGAATCAAATACGCCAAAATGCCCTGTCCATGATTCTGGAGGCAAACGCGACGTGGACAGTCCCTTCGTCGTCCAACTTTGCGGCGAGTAAGTCATCGAAATAGGTGCCGACGTTCTAGCCATCCTTACCGGGAATCTGCCAGGCCGACCAGTCCTCCAAAAGGCTTATGCACGGTTTTCCCAGAACAACCCTCAATTCATCAGCGTTACCGCGCAGAGAGCCGTCAGCTACTGGTTGGATGACTACCGCGACGAAATTTCCAGAGATGAGTATCCACAGTTGATGGCGCTGTAAGCCTTTGCTCTCTTGTCCGCTTAACCGCCTCCTGGCTGGTTCCATGGCCTACTGGAGGACGCCAGTCACTGGGTCACGTCGGAGTTCGCTGACCGTGGCTTCACCCGCCGGTTCTTTGCGGTGTCGCTGCTGCGCTGCGCTGCGCTGCGCTGCGCTGTACGTCCTGTCGTTGTGGATTCACAGCGCCCAGATGGACGTACCGGTTCTCTCGGAGGCCACGCGTGCCGGCGCGAAGACGAGAAGCTTGGATGTCCTGCTCCAATCTTCCGTATGCGTGATGATCAGCTTCTACGGCTTCCTCGGCGCGGCCGGCATGGGGAGCTTTCACGAACTTGCTGGCTCTGCTGTTGGTCGGCGTCACCGCACGGCGCTCGGATAGCCGCAGTTCGAGGTCTGTCCGATACGCCCCCTGTGCCGACCGTAGACCCGAAAACGTGAAACGCAAGGCTATTTACTGGCAAGCCCTATCGGCCGCCGGTTCCCTTCTTCCAGGTCGGCGACTTCGGAAGATTGTGCGTTGCCGGCCCCTCCAGCAGTTTGCCGTCCGTTCCGAAGCGGGAGCCGTGGAGGGGGCAGTCCCAGGATTTCTCGGCATCGTTCCAGGTCAAGAGCCCGCCCAGATGCGTGCAGCTCGCCGAGAGCAGGCACACCTTGCCATCCACGGTGGAGACAGCTGCCGGTTTTCCGCGGTATCGGCCCACAACACCCTCACCCTCGGCAGGGCGGGTTTCATCGGTGATCTCGGGCCCGTTCTTGAGCCTGTTGTTGTCTTCGATGATCCGGCGCGCGACCCCGGCGTTGAAACGCACAGAGGCGGCCACCCCTCGCGGTGACGTCACCCGGTGGTGAATCGTGGTGGCCCATGCCGGCTGCCCGCCCAGAATTTCTGCAGAGACTGACAGGGCCGCTGCAACTGCGTTGGTCATCCCCCACTTGTTGTAGCCCGTGGCGAAGAGAATCCTGCCCTTGCCACGCGGCAGCTGTCCGAAGAACGGCATGAGGTTGGTGGCCTGGTAGTCCTGGGCGGACCACGTGTGTCCCACCTGTGCGCCGGGGTAGTTTGCGGTAGCCCAGGCCAGCAGCTCGTCCAGATGCTGCTTGGGCGATGCAGCCCTGCCTCCCTGGTGCCCGTAGCCGCCGACAAGGAGCAGCTCCCCGTCCGTGGCCGGGTATCCGCGCTGGGAACGCGTGGGCGCATCGATCGACAGGTACATGCTCGACGGCGGGGCCGCACCGTCAGGCAGGCGGAGAGCGGCTGCATAGGAACGATTCGGCACCACCTTGGCAAAGTAGAGGCCACGGTCCAATATGGGAGCACCCGTGGCCAGAACCACGGTCTCGGCGGTGATTCCGCCGCGACGTGTGGCCACCTCAAGGGGCTTCCCGGAGACCACATTCTGTACATGCACGCCCTCAACGACGCTTCCTTTGAGCTCCTGAATCTCCTTGGCAAGGGCATCGAGCACGTCCATTGGATGGAACTGCGCCTGGTTCTCCAGCTCAAGCGATTCGACAACGGGAAACGGCAGCCCATTATCGCGACCGAAGTGGACATCCAGGCCCGCGTCCCGCGATACCGCAGCTTCCTGGCGCAGCCGGCGTCCGCCCTCTTCGGACGTCGCGAAGGTACAGGCTGTTCTGTATTGGACGGGTACGCCGTGCGTCTGGAGATGGTCGAGCAGCCACGCCTGGCCGGCACGGTTGGCGTCAACGTATGCTTTCACCAATTTGAGCGAGTATTGGCTGCGAAGAGCCGAGAGCATCCCGCCCTGGAGCAGGCTCAGTTTGCCCGTGGTGTTGCCCGTGGCCACCGCCCCGATGGTCCGGGCTTCCAGAACCACCACCCGCTGCCCGGCCCTGGCCACAAGCACCGCAGTCACCAGACCCGTCAGGCCTGCTCCGACAACCACTACGTCGGCGTGCCCTTGCACTTCAAATTCGTCGGACGTGAAGCCCGATTGCCGATCCAACCACAGCGACTTCATCGAAACCACGAGCCTCTCGTTTGCAGGGTCAGTGCGGAGTTCTGCCACGTCTTGAAGCAAACGGTAGGACTGCCGGCTGCACGAATCAAGCACTTCTCGGTGCGACGGCACCGTCATGGCGGCAGCGCCAGCCCGATTCCTGCGCTTGTGCGCCTCGGGCCGTCACGTTCCGATCATGGCGCACCATCCTTGGGATGCCCGTTGGGCAGCCGCCCCTCATCGCTGGTCGCCGGGGTCAGTGAGGTGTCTGTAGATCGTGGCCCGGCGGATGCGGGCGAAGGCGGCCGGGCGGAGCTGGCAGCAGCGGATCCCGGGCAGGACGAGGTGCGGGAGGCATCCGATGCCCTGGTGGCAGGGGCCGGGACCGAGCGGGAACTGACCCGGCTGAAATCCCGGCTGGAGCGGGACGGCTGAGCAATTCGCTCGCGGGCCGGCAGGGGTTACTCGGGCCTGCCGACCACCACCTGCGCCGGGCTGTGCGTGACATAGCCGATGGCCCAGGAGAAGAGGGCGCGGACCTTCTGCTGGAATCCGGGAAGCAGTGCCAGGTGCACGCCCAGCCAGGAGACGAAGGCCAACGGGCCCTGCAGCTGGACGCGTCTGCGGCCGATTTCGGCGACCGCGGCGCCGCGGCCTACCATCGCCATGTAGCCCTTGTCCCAGTATCCGAACGGCTGGCGGGTGCCGCCGGTGAGGTCGGCGTAGATGTTGCGGGCGGCCCATTTGCCGGACTGCTGGGCGACCGAGCCGAGCTGAGGCAGTTTGGCGCCGGTCGAATCGGTCATGTTGGCCGCATCGCCGAGGACGTAGACGCCCTCGGCATCCGGTGCGGTCAGGTCCGGCCGCACGTCGATGCGCCCGCCCCGCCCCTGGGTCAGGCCGGACTCGGCGATGACCTTTCCGGCTTTCAGGCCGCCGGCCCACACCACGATCCGGCCGGGAATGACGGTCCCGTCCGCCAGCGTCACGCCGTCGGCGCGGACACCGGTCACGCCGACGCCCAGATGAAGCTGCACCCCGAGCTTCCCGAGCCGGTTCCTGGTGTATTCCTGCGACTTGGGCGAGAACGCGTTGAGCACGTTCGGGACCATATCCACCAGGTGGACGCGGCACCTGGCCGCGAGCACCGGGGAAAAATACTTGGGCACCACGTACTTGACGTTCTCGGCGAGGGCACCGGCCGTCTCGACTCCGGTCGGGCCGGCGCCGATGACGACGACGTCCACGCTGCCGGCCGGCTCGCGGTCCGCCTCGTCCAGCAAGTGGGTCAGTCCAGTGCCCAGGCGGGTGGCGTCGGTGACGGAGTAGAGCGGGTAGGCGTACTCGTCCGCGCCGGGCGTGTTGAAGAAGTTCGGGACGGCGCCGGCGGCAATGACCAGGATCCGGGCCCGGTAGGTGCTGCCGTCGGCCGTGGTGACGGTGCGGGTCGCGGAGTCGATCGCCGTCACCTCCGCGGTGAGGACACGCACGCCCCTGATGCGGCGGAACACGGATCGCAGCGGCCGTGCAATGGCCGATACCCCGATCTGCGCCGTCGCCACCTGGTACAGGAGGGGCTGGAACTGGTGGTAGTTGTTCGCGTCGATGAGCAGTACGCGAATGCCCTTGAGGCCGAGTTCCTTGGCGGCGGTCATGCCGGCGAACCCACCGCCGACCACGATGACCTGGTACGTATCGTCCATTCGAGCAACATACCGTGTCGGGCTGGGGCGCAACAGGGTTACATAAGGCGGTCGCGAGCCGAGCCCTGACCGGGCTTCCGACGACGCGTCGAAACGGCACAACTGAGTACGCATGACGTTTTCGGTCCAGGTCTCCCGGCGTGCTAACCCTGTCAGCCTGGACCGAACGTTGTTATCTTTGGGCGGTGCGGGTCAGCAGGCGCCCGCGGAGCCGGTGCAGGTGCGGCATGAGTCCGTAGATGACGATTGGGACCGCGACGGTGGCGAGCACGAAGGTGCGCAGGACAGAGGGCAGCGTCCCCAGCCAGTCGCCGAACACGAGGTTGATGACAGTGAGAGTGGGGAACACAGCTAGCCAGATCATGAGCGCCAGTTGGTGCTTGTTCGGGGGTGAGACCTTGGCGGCCTGTGGTGTCGTGGTTTGGTTGGACATTTCTACTCCTTGAGTATTCTTGTTGATAGGTGGAGGTCTCGAAAAAATGGATCCTTGTTTTGAGTCAGAAGCCCAGGTTGAAGGCTCGGACGGCGTCCTGGACGTCATCGTCGACCAGATCGGCGTTGATTGCTATGGCAGCCGCGGATCCTTCGCCAGCGGCGGTGATGACTTGGGCTCGTGGGTTGGCTAGGTTGCCGGCTACCCATACGCCGGAAACGGTGGTCTGGCCATTGCTGTCCTTCGCAGGCCACCTGGCTTCGTCGACATCGCAGCCGAGGCCGACAAGTAGGTCGCTGTTCGGGACGAAGCGCGGTGGCACGAACAGCGCGCCGCGACGGATGGTGCGGCCGTCCTCCATCTCGACACCGCACAGGTGGTCCTCCTCGATCAGGATCCGCTTCACAGTTCCCTCAACGATTCCGATCGCCCGGGCGACCATCTCCGAGCGCTCAACGGTCGTCAGGGTTCCGGGAGGCGCGAAGAACACGACGTCGTCGGCCCACTGTCGGACGATTTGTGCGTAGCGAACGGTGTCGGGCGAACCGCCCAGAACGCCAAGCTGCATGCCGCGCACCTCGTAGCCGTGGCAGTAGGGGCAATGCAGGACGTCGCGCGCCCATCTGTCGCCAAGACCCGGGATACCGGGCAATTCATCTCGCAAGCCTGTGGCCACGAGCAGCCGCCGTGCAAAAACTCGCTGGCCGTCTGAAGTCAGAACCCAGAAGCCGGATTTGCCGCACCGCACAAGTTCCGTGACGGACCCATCGAGCAAGTCGCCTCCGTAGCCTTTCACTTCCTCGCGTCCGAAGGCCAACAGCTCACCGGGCGGCAGCCCGTCTCGCGACAAGAACCCATGCATGTGCTGGGCTGGACCGTTTCGCGGCGTCCCGGAGTCCACCACGAGGACCTTGCGCCGGGCCCGTGACAACACCAGCGCCGCCGACAGTCCGGCCGCCCCGCCGCCGATTACCACTACGTCATAATTACTCATGTCCTCAAGACTTTCCTGACGTCCCTGTTTTGCCAACAAACGTTGCTGTTTCCGGGAAACCGGCGTTGGATGGGGTTGTGGATGACACAACAACTGTGATCGCGGCTGCGCTTGATCAGGTCGGGGCCCGGCTGAAACGGCTGCGGATGCAGCGGGGTGTGACTCTGACCAGCCTCGCGGCCGCAACCGGGATCTCAAAAAGCACCTTGTCGCGGCTGGAAACGGGACAGCGACGCCCGAGCCTGGAGCTGCTCCTCCCGCTTGCGCAGGCCTATCACGTGCCGTTGGAGGATCTGGTCGGCGCTCCCGAGGTAGGCGACCCACGAATCCGCCTGAAACCTCGGCGGGCAAACGGGCGGACTGTAGTCCCACTGACCCGACAACCAGGGGGCCTGCAGGCCTGGAAGATCGTTATCCCTACCGTGAAGGTTGACCCGGAGCTAAGGGCCCATGAAGGCTACGAATGGCTGTATGTCCTCTCAGGCCGCATGCGACTTGTTCTCGGAGACCACGATCTGGTCCTCGGTCCAGGCGAGGTGGCCGAGTTCGACACTCGGGTGCCTCACTGGTTTGGCAGCACCGGTGACCAGGCCGCGGAGGTCCTGAGTGTGTTCGGCGGACAGGGCGAGCGGATGCACGTCCGCGCGAAGTCCCGCCACGAATAGGTCAGATAGCCTCGTTTGACTATCCTGCATCACGTCAGCCGAGGGGCGGTCGCCATCTGTGGAGTCGCAAATCAGAAGAATATCCTTCCTTGACCTCAGCGCCGGCGATGTCCCATAGGACGCTGGCCAACCCGTGCACTGTTCTGGTGACTAACCATCCAGTGGAGCGAATCCAACAGATCCGTCGCTCAAAGACGGCGCAGGTGTCCCGCTTGCGGATCCTTTCTTGCAGTCGCACCTCATCGCCTCTGTCACCGCGGCGTGCTCAACGGGTTTCCCTCCCCCGGCAATGGCGTCACCGGACCCGCTGCGGGCTTTCTTGTCTGTTGGGTCGATGGCCTCCACGGAGATCAAGATGATGCCGAGGTCGCGGACCTTCATGAGCAGGCCATGCAGCGCCGCTTGGTCGGAGACGAAACCGCTAAGGCTTGTCGTGCCGTCGCTTTCGTGGGTCAGGGTAAGGTCACCGAACCAGGCAGACCAGCGGTCGTGGAGGTGCCCGTCGACCCGAAGCCGGTAGCCAGTGGGCTCCTGTCGTTTGGGGGACTGCGTCATGAGGAGCCGGCCTCTTCCGTCGCCCTGCTGGTTCGGCTGCTGCTGTGCCGGCAGATGATTTACTCCGCGACGGTGAGGTTAATGGCCCAGCCGGCGCCCAGCATGAGCGTGGTGGTGAGTTCGCTGGCGCCGAAGACCGCGTTCCCGATGCCTTGGGTGAACACCTGGGTGCCGGCGCCGAGCGACAGCGCATAGGCGAGTGTCATCGCGGGGACCAGGACGAGGGCGACAAGTGCGAACGGCATCCACGGGCTCGACCTGTCCGTCCGCGTTGCATCGTGCGTGGTCACTTGGCGCCGGCCGGGTCGAGCGGCGAGCTGGTGACATTGAGCAGGGATCGACCGGCCGCGGTGCGCTGCTCGCGCCACAACGAGTATCCGAGGCCGACCAGGGCGACACCCGTGGGCAACGCGAACAGCCTTTCGTTGATTTGCGGCAGCAGTGGGATCGCGATGGTTGCGACGGTGCCGCCGGCGAGGAGCGCTGCAGGCCAACGGGCGAGGACGTTGGCGCGGAAGAGTGCGATGCCGAAGGTGAGGCCGCCGGCCAGGTAGGTGATGCCGGAGACCAGGCTGAGGGCCTGCATCAGGCCGATGTCGCCGGTCGCGTGGCCGCCGGTGGCCACGGCGAGGACGTCGCTGACGTAGCCGGGTGCACTGTGGGCGATGGATGGAAGGACGACCGCACCAACGACTTCGATGCTCATGATGATGAGGTAGCCGGCGCCGAACAGGACGTACGCGAGCAGGCCGAGCACCCCGGTCTGCTTCACCTGGCGCAGGTACATACCGGTGATGCCGATGAGCGACAGGGCGGCCATGACCACCTTCAGGGTTTGGCGGACCGTCCATTCGGTCGTGGTGACGAAAGCTACGTCCAAGTGGGGGTGGTTGATCTGGACGCCGATGAACAGCAGGCCCGCGGCAACGGCGCACACGCCGGCCGCGCCGGTGAGCTTGGTGGTGGTGATGGACATGTCCGACTCCCTGGTGCTGAGTGCCGCGGCGGGGCGCCGCGGGATAACTCAAATTTAGGAACCGACGGGGTGACCCGGCGTCACCCCACGATGTGACTGACAGGGTGAGATCCCGCGGCGGGGCCGATTACATCAAGCCGCGTTCGCGTGCCCGACGGACCGCCGCCCGGCGGTCGGTGACCTCGAGCTTGGTGAAGATGTGCTTAGTGTGGGTGCGCAGCGTGTTGTACGTGATGAACAGCTCGCCGGCAATCTGCGGCCCGCTCAGCTCACTGCCGAGGAGCCTGAGCACCTGCTGCTCCCGCCCGCTCAACGAGTCTGAGGACGACGACGGCGGACGCTGCCCTGAGCCGGGGGCTTGCGCTTCGGCAGATGTACCGAGGCGGAGCAAACGGCGAGCGTGGTCGCCAGCGACGCCGTGGCGCGTGGCGTCGCGCAGCAGCCCCATCATGGGGGCCCCTTCGTACAGGAAGAGCCGCACGTACTCGCCTGGTTCGGGCGCCTCGGCCAAGGCTCGGCCGAGCGCCACCCGGGCCTGCGGCCGCTGTCCCTGCGCGTCATGTGCCAGAGCCTGCAGCATGCGGATCTCCACCAGACTTCCGGCGCGTCCGGATGTCTCGGCGGCCTCGAGCAGCCGGTCCAACAGGGGACCTGCATGGTCGGTCGCGCCGGTGTCGGGGTGTGCCCGGTGCTGCGCGATGAGCAGACGCACCAAGGTGAGGTGATCGAATTCGCTCAGATAGCTGGCATCGTCCGTGACGGACACGCCTCGTTCACGCGCCCAGTCGGCGGCCTGCAACAGCTTGCCCTGCGCGATCCAGACCCGGGCCTTCATCGCCGCGATAGGGCGCACATCCGGGAAGAACCCCCGCCGGTAGAGCTGCTCCGCCTGGTCCAGGAGGTTGATGGCCCCCTCCGGGCTTCCCTCGGCATGGGCGAGCAGTCCCATCGCCACGAACCACCGGTAGCGGCTCTCGGTCATCGGCGCACGCTCGAGGAACACTGCGGCGGCCTCGAGGTGTCGCTTGGCGCTGCCGAGGTCTCCGACTTCGCGGTCGATCTCGCTCAGCCCCACGTGCAGGCTGGCGGTGGCACGCACCACGTGCTCGCCCTGTGCCTCAGCCAGCTGAAGCGCACTCTGGTAGAGCCGGCATGCCTTGCTGGGGCGACCTGCCGCAAGACACATGTCAGCGAGCACGACAGTGCTGCTGAGCTCGTCGACCAGGTTGCCGGCAGCGTGCAGGCTTGCCACAGCCTGCGTGAACGTCTGCAGCGCTGCCGACACGTCTCCCTTCGCCCAGGCGGCGAGCCCCAGAAACCCGGCCGCAGCGCCCCGGGCAAGATGGTCGCCGGGGCCGGCCAGGTCAAGTGCGTGCCTAGCGTGCTCCGACGTGCCTGCCACATCGCCCCGTGCTTGGGCGAGCGAGGCGCGGTAAACGGCGATGGTCGCCGGCAGCGTCTGGAGCTCTTCGGTGTCAGCCCAGGGGGGAGCCGACCCGTCCGGTACCGCAGCCAGCGCGCGTTCCGCGTCGTCGAGTCGAGGCTCGACCCCGTGGAGGTCACCCGAGATCATGAGCATGAATCCGTAGAAGACGCTGAGCACCGGGCTGCGCCGGACGGCGTCATCGGGCAGGGCCTTCAGCCAGCCGAGCAGCATCGCGTCCTGCCGGTTGCGTCGGATCGTCGGCACAGCCAGCTCCATAAGGTAGGCCGCGCGGTCGAAGTCCCGGGCAGCCAATGCGTGCCTGACCGCCTCCTCTGCCAGATCGTGGCACTCGTACCAGCGGCTGGCGCGCTGATGCAGCAGCGGAATCCGCTTAGGCTGCTCGCTGAGCAGGCGCGCCCGCAGCACGTCGGCGAAGAGGTGGTGGTAGCGGTACCACTCCCGCCGATCGTCCAGAGGGACAATGAAGAGGTTCGCACGCTCCAAGGCCATGAGCATCTGGCTCCCGTCGTCGCGGCCGGTGACGGCGTCACAGAGCGGCCCCGTGAGCCGGTCGAGAACCGCTGAGTCCAACAGGAAACCGCGAACTCGGTCAGGTTGATGCTGTAGCACCTCCTCGACCAGGTAGTCGACGATGTACCGGTCGTTCCCGGCGAACCGGGCGATGAAGCCGGCGACGTCGTCGCGCCCCTGGAGAGAGAGCGCAGCGAGCTGAAGCGCGGCAATCCACCCCTCCGTTCGCTCCTCCAAAGCCGCCACCTCCTCCGCGACCAGGTCCAGTCCCACCACCTCATTGAGGTACGCGGCGGCCTCCTCCGACGTAAAGCGCAGCTCCGCAGCACGGATCTCGACCAGCTCGCCGCGCACCCGCCATCGGGACAGTGGCAGATCGGGGTCGGCGCGCGTGCTGATCACGACGTGCACGTGGGGCGGAAGGTGCTCCAGCAGGAAGACCATCCCGTCGCCGACATCGTGACTGTCGACCAAGTGGTAGTCGTCGAGCACCAGCCATACACCGTTCGGTGCAGCGGCCAGCTCGTTCAACACCGTGGCGAGCACAAGCTCGGTCGGCAACGGTGAGGACGCGATGAGCTCCAGCGCAGTCGAGCCGACGCCGGGCACCGCCGTTTGGAGCGCGGTCACGACGTAGGTCCAGAACGACGCAGGCTCGTTGTCCGCCGGGTCGAGGGAGAGCCACGCAACACAACGGTCTTCGCCAGATGTCTCACCCAACCACTCGGCGAGGAGCGTCGTCTTGCCGAACCCGGCCGGGGCGGACAACAGCGTCAGTCTCGACTCAGCTCCGCGACGCAGACGCTCACTGAGTCTTGGGCGTGTCACAAGCCCACGTCGCAGCTTCGGGACGTACAGCTTCGTTGCAATCATCGGACGTGCCATGCGATCCCCGTTCCAACGTGCACAACCGTGGCCGAAGTGTGCGGCAAATAACACCAGCGTACCGGGGTCAGGGGCATGTGCGCACGGACCGAGAACTGTCCCAGCCCGGACCCGACAGGACCTCGTCAGGATCTCGGCGACGCGGCATACCAGCCGCCCACTGATCCGGAGCACGCCCACAAATGCTGACAGAATCCGCACGTCGTTCCGGGCAGCAGGAAAGATCGGGTGCAACTCGCCGCACCGACGCACGCGAAAGCCATCCGCTCATCAGATCCGGTCATATCGGGTAATCGGCGACGTACCGATGGAGGGTCCAGTTACGGACCTCTTCAGGGTGTGACCGACGCAAAGCCCAGCAGGCGCGGTGATGGTCGTTGGCCCAGTCCACATGACCGCTCTGTAAGGGGTGCCTTCCAGCTCGTTTTCGCCCATCGAGGACAGTCTCATATGCCGCGATAGATTGCATGACGTCTTGGAGTGTCCTAAATGTGAGCGGAACCGCCCGCCCGGGCTGTCGAGCCAGCGTACGACGCTGTTTCCGCCGTAGGCCCGGGAGAGCGTTTTCCTACAGTCCGTCGACCTGCTGGGCGGTGAGATCCAACTCCTGGCAGGCCGTCATGACCCCGGTGTGCTTTCCTCGTGGTGCCCGGCGCAGTGGACACCGGGGACGGTCGAGCGGTGCCAGGCTGTGAACTGCCGCAGGGATTGCTCCAGGGCCCGCCGGGCATCGAGGATGTTGCCCCGGATCGGGTGGCTGTCCGGGGGCGGTCCAGGTTCCGGGTCAAACGGGCCAGTTCACTGGCGGCTCCGCTCAAAGGCGCGGAAGCTTCGAGTGCATCCCCCGAGTGGGTCATCCCTTGTGACCCCCTCGGGGAACCAGGGCACGGCGCTTGACGGCTGCTTTCCGGAACGAGGCTTTGTCCAGGATCGTTTCGCTGCGCGCGTTGATCAGCTTCGAGCCGATCCCGACGTCCTCGGCCCAGGACGGCACCAGGCCCCAGCGGGCGATGAGCAGCCGGCGGTGGGGGCCGTCGTCGTCGGTTCGCTCGGCGATGATCGGCACGTCGTCGGTAGGCGCCACGTTCCAGCTGGGCGGCGGGGCCGCTCCCTCCGCCTCCCAGGCGTCAAAGTAACTCAGGAGACCACCTGTTGGCCTGGACATCACGTATCTGCCCCACATGGGATCCTTCTGCCCCTATGAGTGGGAATTCGGCTGGCATCATGTACGTTGCACCTCAGACAGTCAGCAACATGAGAAAAGAGACCCGCCTTCGTGGCAACCGATTACGACGAACTCCGTACCGACGTCAAGGAATCCCAGAGCAACTCCCTGGCGGCGCTGCAGTCCGCCAGCGCACCGGACGCCCGCAGTGTCGTCCTGGAGATGGACGAAACCAACAACATGGACAGCATCGAGGGCCCGGGCGGTGAATTCATCGCCGAGGAGCTGACCATCGCAGTGATCCCGCAGGCCCATGACGAGTTCACCTGCTACTCGTGCTTCCTGGTCCGCCACCGCTCCCAGCTCGCCCGCCGGAACGGCGACTACGGCTACTGCACCGACTGCGAGGGCTGACACCGCAACGGATTCCCGGCACCGGCGACCCGGAAATCCGGGAGCGGATCCGGGACGAATTCGGCCTGCCCTCGCTGGAGCAGGTCCGTTCACGACTGGGCGAAACCACGATCCGGAACCGGTGATGCAGCAGCTGGCCAGTGTCTTCATCAACGAAGGGTCATACTGTCCCGGCTTCCAGTTTCTACCCGGCGGCGCCCCGCACCCGGGAGTCGCGGGGCTGTTCAGCCGGGCCATGGAGCTGAAGGTCCCGAACAACTATTTCGCCGTGTGGATGGTCACGCCGCTTCGGGGCCTGGCCGGGTACCGGCCCGTGGACTGTCCGGGCCGCAACGACCTGCTCCGCCGGCAGCCCGGGATCTTCGCGCAGACATGACCTTGCGGCACCCTCACTGGCACAGGCGGGACTCTCCCGCCCCGGCGGTATCCTGGCTCGCTCCGATCCTGACCAGCGGCGCCCGATCCCGGGCTGCAGTTGCCTGCCCTGCACGCTGGCGCCCAGGTCATGGACGGTCGGACGGAGACGCGGCGAGCGGCCACAGCCACACCGGGGCTGCGAACTGCCGCCCGGCGTCCGCCGCCACGAACCCTCCGGCTGACGGGCTTCTGTCGGCCCGGGTGAAAGAAGCGAAGCCCCGGTCAAATAGCGGTTGACCCGAGCTTCGGTCCATTATGCGCCTGGAATCCTGTGGGTTCTCCGTGAATGGACGGTCCCGGGACTATTCGCGTCAGCAACAGCCGGACTCCCGCGCGTGTTCAGCAGCTCCGACCACCGGCCCGCGCATAGGATCGGGGCATGAGCACCGAGGCAGCACTGGAGCTGAATGCCCTGGAAGACACTGCCCCGGTCCTGCAGCTGGGCGGACAGATGAGCATCAATGATGTCATGCTCGAGCTCGGCCAGGCCCCCGTAATGGATCCTTACCCGGACGCCGGCACCGGCGACGGCAACTTCTTCTGACCCGGCCTCCGCGCGGGCGAGGCGGACACAATGGCGGAGCATGGCCCAGACAACGTTCAGGTGGCGTCGGCCCAGGGACAGTATCGCCGGGTGTGGGTGTCATCGGCGCGTTTCCGGTCGTAGTAGGCCCGCGACGACGGCAGCTCTTTAGGCTGGAGACCGATGAGAGGTAGAAGACGCGCAGCAGGCGACGTTCGTAGCGCCGGGGCCGGTGGTTATCGCCGGAGATTCGACCAGAGTCTCTGGGGGGCGGGGGCCAGTCCTGCGACGCCGGCGAACCGGTCGGTTGTTTCGAAGACTGTCAGGTCCCCGCCGGTGGCGCCGAGGAACTCTGCGGAGGACGGGGCCGAAGTCTGGCATGACCACATTCGGGCTCATCCGCAAAAACACCTCGGCGACTGTCACCTGCTTCGAATGAGACCAGTAACCGCCGTTTAGACCTAAAAGCCGCGGCTGCGACCATGCACGCGTACTGGAACACAGATGATAGCGCGGGCCACGTCCGCAAAGGTGAGGTCGGGAGCGGAATCGCCTGGCTGGACTTGCCCGCGGGTGAACCGGGATGCTTGGCAGCGGACCACTTGTCCGTTACGAGAACCGTCATCTTCTTGATTCCATAGATCGCCGGGGACCGTATGAAACGCCATTCTGATCCGATGCCTGTCCTTTAGAGCGCGGCTCCAACGTTCGCGATGACGGCTGTCTCAGTTGTCCTGATCTTCCAGGCATCGTCGGAGTCTCGCGGAGAGATGGTGGCCCGGAGCAGGTCGAGACTCTGACTCTGATAGAGACCATGGGTCGACTATTCTCATGCCCCCATTCATGCCCGTGACCTTGTGGTCCCGTGAATGGTGCCTAGCTACGCAGGCTGGCGAAATCCGCGTAGCTAAGCTGCGCGTACCGGGCGTAAGTGTCGATCACCGAGGCTTCGATGGCATCCACGTCCAGGTACGGGACGAGGTCGTTGACGGCCCCCGCCGTCGCCGGATCCCACTCCAGCCCGAGGGCCGCGTAGCTGGCCTCCAGCACGGCTCGGATCGGGGCGGAGTTTTCGACCACGATGACCGAGCTGAACAGCCAGCCGCCGGAGACGACGCGCTGTGCGGTGCCGATCAGCTTGATCCAGTGCTGCGGGACTTGCGGATCCTGGCCGTGGACGCTGAATTCGCCGGGGCAGTACTCACCCGGGATTTCCCCGACGGCGGCGTCGACGCCCGCGTGCCGCAGCGCCTCGGCCAGCAGCTTACCGAAGAAGGAGAAGCGCCCTTTGGCCCCCACGATAGCGTCCGCATGCGGCTCCACATGGTCGATCACGAGCGTTCCTTTGTGGTACGCCGCGGCGCGTCCGCCGGCCTTCCGGACCAAGGGTTCGAACCCTAGCTCGCGGCACGCCCGGGCGGCGGCGTCGAAGCCCGGCAGGTGGGTGTCTCGCTGGCCGAAGGCGACGGTGGGTGCCGGCCGGTAGAGCCGCAGTGTGGGGCCCGCGTCTCCGGCCTTGACCCGCTGGAGCAGTTCGAGCGCGAAGTCCAGATCCTCGGCGGCGCCGAGCGACTCCTCCTGCCGGACAACCGTCAGTGTCCGTGGTCCGACTTCGGCCTCCGGCATGTTGCTATGCTCCCTTATGGTCATCCTGCAGTTCCTGGTCGTCGCAGCCGCGTTCGCCGTCATCGATTCCGTCTGGCTCAAGTCAATGAGCAGGTTCTACCGGAGCCATCTGGGTCACCTCATGGCGGACGAGCCCAATCTAGGGTACGCCGTCGTCTTCTACGTGCTGTACATCATCGGGATTGTCTTGTTTGCCCTCCAGCCGGCGCTCGACGGCGGCAGCTGGCTCACCGCGCTCGGCTACGGCGCCGCCCTGGGAACCTTCGCCTACGCCACGTATGACCTCACGAACGCGGCGACCCTGAAGAACTGGCCGCTCCCGATCGTGGTGGTAGATATCGTCTGGGGTGCGTTCCTGACCGGTCTGGCCACATTGGCCGGCTGGCTGGTCTTCCACTAGCCCATTGGCGGGCCGAGACTAACGGTCCTGACTCTGCCAGATCAGGACTTGCGCAGAGTCAGGATTTGTTCCGCGCGGCCGAAGGGTCCGGTGAGGTCGTGCAGCACGGTTGAGGTCAGCCCGATCCCGTCCGTGCCGAAGGACACCTCATTGTCCAGTCCCAGCCACTCCCCCTCGGGCCGGCGGTACATGTGGATCTGCAGGTCCACGTTGGGGAAGGAGTAGCTGCCCTTGCCCGGGGGAACGCGGGCGGCAATCCCGTTGGCCGTGTCCACCAGGCCGATCAGCCGGGCCAGATCGCTGCTGTCCGCCCGGTCGGTCAGCGGATGGGCCGTGTGCAGCCAGACCGTGCCCGATCCGGCGCGGTGGCCCGCCGCAATCCGCAGCTGCAGCGAAGCGATGTAGCCGCCCGGCCAGACGCTCGCGGCGTCGTACGGTTCGCACTCGTCCGGTGCGGGAATCCGGGGGTCTTCAAAGGCCGCGATGGCCGAGGTGTCGCTCGTGATCATCCGCCAGGCTGCCGCCCGGATGGCGACGCGGCCGCCCGCCACGAGCTCTGCCTGCAGCAGCTCGATGGTCCGGCCCGGGCGGAGCGTCGTGGTCAGGATTTCGAACTTCCCGCCGGGGATCAGGCCGAGGATTTCGTAGCTGAGGCGCGCCATCCGCATGTCGTCCCGCGGCTCGTGCCGGGCCAGGCAGTCCGCCATGATGCCGGACGCGGGGGCCATGTGCTGCTCGTGCTGGTTCCAGGCGCCTTGGGCATGGATGGTGGAGCGGAACCGCCCCTCCCCCAGCACCTGGTAGTAGAAATCGCCCTCGGCCAGAACCGGTAGTTCAGCAGTCAACGTCGACCCTTTCGCAGCTTCCATCGGTGAATCCCAGACCACCCTATCGCCTAACGCGGCCACCGCCCGGCGGCGCTGGGCGGTGTAGCCGGGTCTGCCGTCCGTGGCCGCAGGAGGACCAGCAGCCACGTTGTTTTGCCCCGGAGGCGCAGGACGACGCGCAGCTTCCCTGAGCCTTGCCCGCGTGTCACTTTTCCACCCTCAACCGGCCGCACTGGGTAGACTCGGAGACAGATTCCACGACTATCCGCCGAAGAGGTGCTCTCCTGATCCGAGTCATTAGCTACAACCTCCGCAAGCACAAGGCCAGTGGTGAGCTGGTCGATCTGGCCCGAGATTTCGAGATTGATGCCTTGTGCCTTCAGGAGTGCGATACCGAGGACCTGCCGAACACCATCGGCGATCTGCACCTTGCCGATGCCACGAGGGGCAACCGGCTGGGCCTGGCGATCTATTACCGCAAGGACCGCTTCACGGCCTACGACACCAAGACCTTCGCCTTGAAGAAGTCCCTCCACGACCGGGTGCTGGCCCCGGCGCACGAGCGGCTGATCGGCACGCGCGTGATCGACAACGAGACGGACCACGGCCTCGTCATCGCATCCTTCCACGCCGCGCCCCTGACGGCGTCGAACTCGCTGCGGCGGAACCAGATCCATGCCGCCCACGCCGAGCTCCTCAGTATGGGCGGCGGCCTGATGACGCTGATGGTGGGCGACTTCAACTATCCATTCTTCACCAAGTACCTGACCGCGCAGATGAAAGACGCCGGCTACGACCTCTCGCTGAGCGACCGCCGGACCTACACGCGGTACCGGGTCTTCAAGGGCCACTTCGACTTCGCCACGTCTCAGGGGCTTGAGATCGACAGCGTGGAGACGCTCCCGCGTGGCGCCTCCGATCACCTGCCCATTCTGATCTCGGCCGAATACGGCCAGGAGGCGTAGCCGTGGAATCAGGACCCAGCGTTGAAGACGTCCGTCCCGAAACTTTTCAGCCCGGGCGCCCCGGCATTTCCGAGCCGGGGCAGGGAGAAGATGTCCTCGATGCTGGCCAGAAGACTGAAGTGGTTATAGGGCTTGGCCGAGGTCGTGCCCCCCTTGGTGAAAGGCGACAGCACCAGTGCCCCGATCCGGCCCCCTGCTGTGCCTCCAGGTATCCCGGACGGTCCCACCGTCTTGCCTTCGGATTCGTCGAACGTGATTACGAGCATCCCGTCCTGTTTGAAGGCCGGGGAGTCCAGGATGGCCGGGACCTGCTGGCTGAGCCAACTGTCGGAGGCGGCAAGGCCCCCCTGGCTGCCGTCGACGCACGGGCTGTCGTGGCCGTCGTTGCACAAATTCGGTGAGATGTAGGAGAGGTTCGGCGTCGAGTCTATGGACTGCAGGTCACCGGCGAGATTGCCGAAGTCGACAACGTTGCTCTGGCAGTCCGGGGATGAGGTGATGGCCTCAAAATACACAAACGGATTATGGCGGGTTGCGTATTGGTCGCCCATCTTGGCGCCCTGGCTGTCGTCCTTGGCCCCCACTTCAGGATGCCGGCACGGAGTCTGCATGTCCTCCATGTAGCCTTTCCAGGTCTTGCCGGCCGCGCTGAGCTGACCTGCGATGGTGGGAACCGAGGCCGGATACACGCAGCCGGTGCCCTGCACCTGCCCCAGTGAAGCAGTCCCGGTCTGGTTGAACCGGGCATACGTCGGGCAGTCGTCCCGCGTCATTTCGTTCGACGCCTGCCCGGAAATCTGGGCGAGGTAGTTGGGGTTCGAGTTGTGGGCAATCCCGTAGTACTCCGAGAGCAGGACGCCCTTGCCGCGCAGCGTCCGGGACAGATACGGGGCTGCCGAGCCCGCGCCCCAGACCTTGTCGTACCCCTTGTTCTCGAGGTTGATCACGAATACGTGCCCCGGCTTCCCGGCCGCCTGCCCTGTTCCCGGGGACTTGGTTCCGGCGGAGGCACTCGCCGTCGGCGTTGACGCGCTCGCACTCGGGGACGGCCCGGGTCCTGGCAGCCCAGGGGCGCACGCCGCCGCCGACAGCGTCACGACCGCTGCGAAAATCAGCCACGTGGCACGCCGTGTGACATTCCGTTCCAGATTTCTTGCAACATTCCGGCTCATCGATTCCGGCTTTCTCGTTGACCCGATCGGATTGGAGTCTGCGGCCCCAGTGGTAGAACTCTCCCATAGCCGGATCAAGAAAGCCCGCGAAGTCCCTGCGTAAAGCCTGTGAAGCCGTGGCCTACCGGAATCGAAAGCCCCGTACCGTTCAGTAGTGGAAGGGGTGGTGGTAGTTTGCAGTCATGGATGCACCATCGGATTCAATTCCCCTCCTGGACCTCAGGGCAGCCAGAAACAAGGATGGATTCTTTGACCCGGCGTTTATCGCTGCGCTGCGAGACGCCGCGCACCGGGTGGGCTTCTTCCAGCTGACCGGCTACGGGGCCGGTCCGGCGCAGGTCGACGAACTCTTTGGCGCCACCAGCAGCTTTTTTGACCTGCCGCTGGAGGCCAGGCTGGAGTTGGATAACCGCACGTCGCCGCACTTCCGCGGCTACACGCGGTTGGGCCATGAAGTCACCCAGGGACGCCCGGACGCCCGCGAACAACTGGACTTCGGACCCGAACGTCCCGCCGTCGTGGATTATCCGGCGAACCAGCCGTACTGGCTGGTGCAGGGACCGAACCTGTGGCCGGACGGCGCCTTGCCTGAGCTCCGCGGGGTCTGCATGGCCTGGGCGGAGCTGATGTCGAGGGTGGGCGCCGAGTTGCTGAGTGCAATCGCGGTCTGCCTTGAACTGCCGGAAGACCACTTCGCCGAGCCGTTCCGGAACACGCCTGCATGGATGGCCAAACTCGTCCATTATGTTGGCGGCGTTGTCAAGGAAGCCGGACCCCAGGGGGTCGGCGCGCACGCCGACTACGGGTTCGTCACCCTGCTGCTTCAGGATCTGGTCGGTGGACTGCAGGTCCTTCCCCCCGGCAGCGACGACTGGATAGAGGTGGAGCCGATGCCGGGCACACTCGTCGTCAACCTCGGGGAAATGCTCGAGGTCGCCACGCAAGGCTACCTCTCAGCCACAGTCCATCGTGTCGAGGCGCCGCCGGCCGGAGTCGACCGCTACACGATCCCCTTCTTCTGGTCGCCCCGGCTCGACGCAGTGATCGAGCCGGTCCCGCTCCCGCCGTCCATGGCGGCCCAGTCCCGGGGGATCTCCGATGACCCGGACAACCCGATGCTCGCTTCCTACGGCGCTAACGTGCTCAAGGGCTGGCTGCGCGCCCACCCCGAGGTCGCCCGGATCCATCACCCCGAACTTGTCCGTGCGCCCGGGCTCACATCCCCGGCAGAAGCCCCAACTGCCCCATGAGGGCAGCCACATCCGGATGGGCCTTGAACGAGGCAATCTTCCCATCCCTGACCGTGGCGAAATACGTTCCCGTGCCTCTGACTGCCCGTCCTGTCGCGGGGATCTGCGTGCCGGCCATCGATAGGGGTCCGGTGTTTGTCCCCGTGAACTCCACCTCCGCTGCGACTTGGTCCTCGCTGACCACCCGGGTGACGATCTTGGTGCGCATATCGGGGAAAGCCGTAAACCACGACTCCATGTACGCCTTCACTTCGTCCCGTGAGCGCATCGGCTCGGGGACCGATACATCGGAAAACGAAAAATCGTCAGCAAGGAGCTCGGCGAACCCGGCTGTATCATGCTGGTCCCACGCCGCCATTCCCCTGTCATCAACCTGCTCGACGTCGGTGATTGACATCATATTTCTCCTCCCTGAGGCATCCTGATGCGCATCATCGTAGGCTTCGAGACTTGGATGTCAATGCGTTCCCGAAACCGGAGTCCTTGAAGTCGGAGTCGTCAATGAACCTGGCAACCCGCGAGACCGGCGCCGTCGTCCTCCAGCAGACCCGTGTCCTCCGCGATCGACGCTCCCTGGTGAAACTTCAGGGAGCGTCCCCGCTCAGGCCTTCCGCTGTGCGACGGCGCCGGCGAGTGAGGCCAGGCCCTTCTCGAAGTCCGTGCCGACCATTTTGTCCATGTTCATGAAGAGGGCGAAGAGCTTGCCGATGCCCTTGTTCTCGCCGGTCATGGTCCAGGTCACCTGTGTTCCGGTGCTGGCGGGAGTGAACGTGAAGACAGTCGGGTTGACCGCTTTGAAGGGCTTGGTGAATTCGAGGCGGATCTTGATGCTGTGCGGCTCGGTGGTGTCGACAATCTCCATCGTGCCCGAGCCGGCTTTGCGGTTGCCGCTCCAGGCGTACTTGGCGCCGACGCCGGAATCGCTGCCGGAGTAGCTGCGGTCCATCGAGGGATCCACCGACTCCCACGGCGACCACTTGGTCCATTCACGGAAGCTGTTGACCAGCGGGAAGATGTCTTCGGCCGGGGCCGGGATGACTGCGTTGCGTGTGACTTCAAATGTAGACATGGGGCCATCCTAGGGGGTGGCCGGTCCGGTTGGGCACCGGGCCGGCCACTGACGCGCCGCTAGCCTTCTTCGATGACCGTTTTCAGGTCCCGGAGCTGGTCAACCTCTGCCTGCATCGTTTTGGTGATGAGCCCGTCCAGCATTTTCATGAGTCCTGAGGGCTTCAGGTCCAGGATGAAGCGGACCGTTGTGCGGCCACCGGCCTCAGTCAGCAGGTACCGGCCTTCCGGGCGCGCCGGGCCGGCAATGACCTGGAAGCCAGGGTGCGGCCGGGATCCGCGGCGGTGATCCGGTAGTCCCCCTGGATGGGCCTCCCCCGCGGTCCGGTCAGGGTCTGGCCATACACGGCGCCGGTCTCGCCCGGGGCGCCGCTCCTGAGGGCGATGCTTTGGACGCTCCGACGCCATGCTGGGTTGTTCAGCCCGTCCGCTAGAAAGGCATAGACCTCCGTTGCGGCGCGGTCGATGGTGATCTCGTTTTCGGCGTGTGCCATTCAGTTCCTCTCGGGTGGGGCGCAGTCACATCTGCTGTGAGACTACATCTCGCCGAGCTCGAAGATCTCAAGGCTGAATTTTCCGTTGCCATCTGAGAGGAACGGGTGGCCGTCGACGAGGGCCTTGGCGGCCTGGAGACTGTCGGCTTCCACGATCGAGTAGCCGTTCAGGTCCGAGGCCTCTGCCACCGTGCCGTCGTCCACCACCGAGGTGCGGGCGGGAGTGAACGGCGCGCCGGCGTCGAGGAGTGCGGGGCCCATCTTCTCCATCCAGGCGCCCCAGGCGGCCATCTGCGCCGCCGACTGCTCCTGGGTGAACTGGTCCATCGGTGTGGCCGGACCCTTGTACATATAAATGAACTTGCTCATGACATGTCCTTCATCTGGGTATTCGCTGTTCGTACGGCCTGGCGTGGGTGCTGCGGCCGCCCCTGCCTGCGCGAATCACACCAGGCATGGAGTCTATGTGCCCGGGCGCCGTCGTTAGCGGTGGCCCGGCGTTCAGGTCGCCTCCAGTATCTGTTTCAGCCTGGCGAGGTCCTTCCGCATTGCGCGGCGCATCATCGGGGCCATCACGAGGTTCACGACGGCGGAGAATCCCGCCGGATTGCCGGTGTTGCGAAGGGCCATGCGGGTTGAAGAACCGTCCGCATCCGCCCACGTGTAGGTAGTCTGCATCGGGAACGGACCCTGTGCTGTCCGCATGACCAGTTTCCTGTCCAGCTCCATCTCCGTGAATTCGTAGACGTAGTCCAGTTTCCGGCCCAGGAATTGTGCACGGAAGGCGAGCCGGGAGCCCACAACCAAGGGCGGCGTCGATTCCCAGCTAACCGCCTTGATGTTCGCGTACCAGCCGGGAGCATTGTCCGGGTCGGATGCATAGCGGGCCACGACCTCGCGCGGCCGGTGGATGACAATTTCTGTCAATACATCAACCATGGCAATTTCCTTCTGCCGGATATCCGCGGCGCATCAGATGCCGGCGACCTCACGGCCGGTGAACGCGATGAGACGCTCAAGGCTGGCCGTCGATTCATCAACCAGGGTCTCGGCGGCGAAGCTGGTGCCGCGCATGCTGGGGCTGATGGTGTTGCGGGCGAGGCCCAGCACATATTCCGAGAGCACCGGCGACACCGCCAGTTCCTGCCCCGTGGACGCGGCAAGGTCCCAGGCGTGGACAAGCAGTTCAAGGTTGAGGATGTTGGCGACCAGTGTGGCCGGCAGTTCGGCGAAGCCCATGTCCAGGCTTCCTTCCGTGCCGCGGGCGCGGAACGCTTCCAGCGTCACCTGGGCCGCGTCAGCGATCCGGACCTCCGGCGACGCCGCCGGCTGGTCAGCAACGGCGACGCCGAGTGGCTTGGCGATGGAGGCGATCGACCCGAACAAGTGCTCCAGGAGGCCGGAAACGGTGAAGTCCTCGCAGGGAGTCCGGGACTCCATGTCCGAGTCCCTGAGTCCGCGCAGGACACGCTGGGCCACCGCGAGCGCGGCTTCGGCGCTGGCGAGTTCGTTGATCGGACCCGGGGCTGCCACCCAGCCGTCCGGGCCGGCGTCGCCACTGGTTGCCAGCAGGACGAGTCGCTCCAGGAAGTGGTTCCAGCCCTCTGCATGGCCCGCTTCCTGCTCCGGAGTCAGCCCCTCATGGATCAGCTGGACGGTTGTTCCGCCGTCGACGGCTTCCAGGTTCACCGTCACAGTGGACGCGCCGGGCGGCAGCTGGCCGTCGCCCTCCCAGCCCCAGGTGTAGACGATCCGCTTGCCGGGCTCGATTTCCGTGAAGGTCCCCATTGCCGAATGGCCGGGGGTGACGGTCAGGCGGTATTCCCCACCGATGCGCAGGTCCACTCTCGCCGCGACGGCCTTCCAGCGGCGGAGCCTCTCCGGCTCAGTGATGAGGGCGAATGCGACATCCGGGTCTACCGGAATGAAGACTGTTTTGTTGAATGACATCAGATTTTCCCTTGTGATGTTGGTGGGCGCAGTCTGCTGGCGTCGGCCACCAGCAGATCCAGCTCGGTTGTCCAGAAAGCCTCGAATTGTTCACGCAGCCGGACCATCCCCGCTGTGTCCAGGCGGTAGTACCTGTTCCTGCCGTCCTTCCTGGCTGAGACGAGTCCCACTTCGGACAAGAGCAGCAGGTGCTGGGAGATGGCCGAACGGCTGACCGGGAAGTGCGCCGACAACTCCGTCACGGTCCTCTCCCCCTCCGCCAGGAGACGAAGCAGCGCGCGCCTGTTTGGCTCCGTGGCAACTTCCAGAAGGTCAGGCACAATTAATACGTTAGTAGCCACTAACGTATTTTGCAAGGCATCGGAACTACGCTGGCACGATGCGTGGATGTGAAGACGCTCCTGCGGCTACTTCGGACGAGCCGGACGGAGGCCGCACTGCTGGTTGCGAGGTTCCCCGGCGTCGTATTCGTGGGGGTCCTCGAAGGCATTGTGATGATCGCACGCTTCGATGCCCCGCTCTTCTTCGCGAACGGAGCCGTGTTCACCGAGCACATCCGGACCCGCGTGGCGAACGCACCCCGGCCGGTGCGGTGGGTGATCGTTGCCTCCGAGGCCATCACGGACGTCGAGACCACCGCACTGGATGACCTCGTGGAGCTCGACGACGAGCTGGCCAGGTGCCGCCTCGCGTAGCCCGGCCCGCCCCTTTTCAGGCCTTCTCTGCGGTCGCCGCCTCCGTGAGGTCGACCACCGGCGACGCTGCGTTCTTCTTGACCGACTCGACCCCGCTCATGGCGCTTGCCTTGGTCTTGTAGCTCTCCGAGGAGGCGATCACTTCGCCCTTGGACGCCTTGAGCCGGAACCGGAATCCGCCGGACCTGTCCTTGTAGACCTCGTACTTAGCAGCCATCTTGCGTCCCTGATTTCCACGTGTGATTTCCGCGTTGGTGTGACCGGCCGGGCAGCCGGCATGCCACAGATTATCGCCGCTGCGACTGGCTGAACAGAGTCTTGGGACCCCCTCCGGACCCGTCAGCCCAGCAGCGGGATGACGTCGATCCTGCCGTCCGGGCCGATGACCACCAGCACCCGCGTGCCGGTCACGCCTTGCAGCCCCGCCGCCAGCCGGACTGCCAGCGCCCCGGCGCCTGCCGGAACAGTGCCGCCCGCGGCGTCGGCACCGGTGGACGGGGGTCCGACGGCGGTACCGGCGCCGGCGTCGGCCCGTTTCCAGACGGTCACGCCGGCGCCGGTGACCTCGTCGATGACCCGGTGCAGCGGTGCAGGATCGGACCCCGTGACCGGGATGACGTGTCCGATGGTCCGCCGCCGTACCGGGCCTGCCTCGGCCAGGGCGGCCCGGTCATGCCGACACACCTCGAAGTGATACCCGGCGGCCAACCCGGTGGCCACCAGCAGCCCCAGCGGGGCGCGGATCCGGTCCACCAGGCTTCCGCCGGTGACCTGGCCGGTGACATCGCCGAGGACGAATTCGAACACCCTGAACCCGATCACCAGGAGCGTGATCACCGCGACCATGGCGCTCAGGCCGAACACCGCAGTCAGGTAGACACGGCGCTCGTTCAGCCCGGTCCCGGACGCGGTCCTGCGCTCCCGGGGTTTCCACGCCAGCCACCAGACCGGGCCGCCGACCAGGAGGGAACTGATCCCGCCCAGCAACAGCGTCCGGACCCCGGAGCCAGCCCGGCCACGTCATCCGAGGCCAGTTCGGTGCCGGTCACGAGCAGGCGCCCCAGCAATCCGCTGAGGCCGACGGCGGTGATCGCCACCAGGGCGAACAGCAGCGCGTATATGATCAGCCGGGGCACGGTGCGCTGGGCTGCGCCGCCGGAGGGATCTGCCGCGGGACTCTGAGCCAGACCTTGAGCCGGACGGGCCGGCAGCTGGGGCACCTCCGGGACCAGGGGCGCGCTCATTGCTTCACCGGCTGGACGTGGCACACCCTCAGCTGCCAAGGCGCGTTGTTGATCAGCCACTTGTCCCCCATCTTGACGAGGTCGAAGACATCCTCGACCTGGTACTCGTTGCTGCCGAACGGGCCGGCGTTCTCGGAGACGGTGATCAGCACCTTCACATCCGCGGACGTTGCACGTTCCGTGGTCGAGACCAGGGTGACGCGGAGCTTATCCACGGCGCTCCGTTCCAGGGCGTTGCACTTGTTCCGCGCGGCGTCGCTCAGGTAGGCGGCCGCGGCGGTCTCATCGCCGGCGATCACAAGCACTGCTATCGCGGCCAGAATGGCCAAGAGCGTCCGATCCGGCTTGGGGTGCTGCGGCTCCGGTTCCTCCGGCTCAGGACTCATGCCGTCAGTATGGGTCAGAAGCCAGCACGCCGTCATGATGTCTTTGGGCCCCTTTGCCTTTCGACCCCATTCAGGGGTGTGTCCGTCGACGCGGCTGAATGCAGCTACTACGCTCAGGAAATGGGAATCAAGCGGAAAGTCCTGGCCGCCGTGGTGCTGCTCATGGCCGGCCTGCTGGGCGGCGCCCAGGCGGCGCTGGCCGTAACGCCGCTCGCCGTCGTCGTGGAGGACCGCGCGGGGGTGCTGGACCGGAACACGTTCCTGCCCGCGGTGCAGTCCATCGACTTCTACCAACCCACCAAGGTTGCCGTTTACACCTACAACGGCACGGCCGCGGACAACCTGAACGAGGAAGTCCTGCGTTTTGCCCGCGCCGAACACCCCGAGTGGATCAGCGCCGACGGGCAGAAGTGGGCGGACGGTCTCTTCATCTTCGCGCTGGATCCCGTGGGCCGGCATGTCGGGACGTATATGGGTGAGGACCGGAAGGTCTCCCTGGAGCAGCGCGATGACATCCAGAACGCCTCCAAGGACCTGTTCCGCGATGCCCAGTGGACAGACGGCACCATCGCCGGGATCCGCCGCGGCGCCGAGCTCATCAACCGGCCGTGGTACCGCTCCACGGCCTTCCTCATCACAGCCTGGACGGCTGTGGCCGGTGCGGTCACGGGCGCCGCGGTGTGGCTGATTGTGCGCTGGCGGACCAGGGTGGACAGCCGCAAGGAACTGGCCCGGGGCGATGCCAGCTACGCGAACGTCAGCATGGACCTCGAGGTCACCGAGCTCAACGCCGGCACCATCCCCGAGTCCTCACGCTACGGCGGAACCGTCCTGGAGAAGCACCGCACCTTCCTGAACCGGTACAACACGGCCACCGGTCTGTCCAACCAAGTGCATGCCCTGACGGCCCGGGGCCTGAGCCGGCGGCCGAACCTGAAACTCGTCCGGACATATGCCGATGCCGCGGCAGAACTGGACGCACTCGATGACGTCATCGCGGACACCAACGCCCTGCTGAACCGGGGGTCGGCGTGGGCCGCCGCCTGGGACCGGCAGACTGCCCCGTTCCGCAGCGATCTGGACGGTCTGGAGCTGCTGCTTAGCAAACGCCATGCCGAGGGAGAATCCGTGACGGCCGCCGCGCTGCGGTCCTTCCGCGACGAATGCCAGCGAGAGCTCGAACGCTGGACCTCGGAGCTGGACGACGGGGCAGTCACCCCGGAGACGGCGCTCGACCGGCTGCGGGATGCCCGGACCCACCTGTCCGAGCTGCTGAAGAACCACGCCGACACCGTGATCGACGGTTATGCCCGGAATGAGAAGGAAGCGACGCTCATGCGCAAGGAGATGGAGAGCGCGCAGGCAGGCACGAAAGCCAAATACGGGCGCGCCTACGAGCCCAGCATCCTCGGAACGGTCTACCCGTCCTACTACTTTTTCTCGGTCCCGACCTTCAATACGGGCTTCGACACAGGCGTCAGCACCGTCAGCACCGCCCGCGGCGGGGGCGGCAGCACCACCGGCTACGGTTCCAGCGGCGGAAGTTTCTCCGGGTCCGGGAGCTCGTCGAGCTTTTAGCGCAGAGCTTCTAAGGCCGCGGCGTCAGCTCGCCTCGCTCCGTTCGACGACGAAATCTCCGCCGGGAAACAAGATCGTCTCATGGCCGTCGTCGAACCTGACGTGGTACGGCGGCGCACCGTCGGCGCCCCTGACCTCAAGGATCTGGCCGTGCCGGTCCGCGGACTCGACTGTGTGGCCCCGGATGATGATGCGGTCCCCTGATGTTGCTTTCATGTCATTCACCTCCCCTCTACAGCGTACGTTTGTCCGTCCTTCGTGGGAACGGCCGGCTCAGCGATCAGAGCAGTGCTGCGGTCCGAACAGTACGGCGACCAAAACAGTGGAGCGGTCAAAACAGCGCGGCCGTAACTGTCCGGGTCAGCTGCTGGATGATGCGGGCCCGGGCAGTCATGTCCGTCAGGTCCCTGCCCCGGGTGTACACCACGAACACGAAGGCCCGGCCGTCCTGGGCCAGGACGCTCGCGTCATGCAGATTGCCGAAGAGCAGGCCGTACTTGTGGAAGACGTCAACGTCCGGCGGGGCGGCGGCCGGGATGAGCGTTTCGTAGTTGGTGTTCTGCATATAGGACAGCAGCTGCGCGGTATTGCTCGGGTTGAGAAGCTTCCCCGTGTACAGCAGGGCCAGCGTCCGGGCCATGTCCGTCGGGGTCAGGAGGTTTACCGTGCGGTCGTAGTCGATCCCGATGGCTTCGGCATAGTCGCTCAACTCCTGCTGGCCGACCGCGTCGAGGATCAGCGCCCACGAATCATTGTTGCTCTGCTGGACCATCTGGCGGATCTGGACGCCGGCGCTCGATGCGCCCAGCGGATCCGTCAGCGATGCCCGGCCGGTCTCCACGAGGTTGTAGTAGGCAGCCGCGGCGAGGATTTTGGCGGTACTCGCGGCAACAAACTTGCCCTGCTCTCCGTATTCGTGGACAACGCCGTCCGAGAGGTCGATCAGGGACACGCCCAACGCGTAGGCGCTGTTGGCCTCGATGATGGCGTTGATTTCGCCATCCAACTCCGGGTCTATGGCCGGGGCCGCGACGGCGGGTGGGGCCGCCGGTGCAGCGGCTTCAGCGGGCGCTGCCGAGGGGGTGGCCGGAGTTCCGGGCAGATCAGCGGCTGGGCCGGCCGGCGCGTCTACGAGGGCGCCTTCTGGAGCCGCAGCGGCCCCCGACGGCGCTTGTCCGGCGCCCGGCGTAAGGGCCCTGGGGAGGATTAGCTTCCCGCTGGCGGCGCCGGCCGGCGGCCCTGGTACATCGGGCGCGGCAGCGGCGGATATACCCGCCGACGCCGGCGCACCACCCGCTGAATCAGCCGGCACCCCTGCTTGGACAGTCGTATACACATTGCTTGCCGAGACCAGGGCCAGTGCGACGGCGGCCGCGGTCAGGAACTGCGGGCGGACCCTGCCGAAATGCCACGCCAAGGGCCACGGCTCGGGCCTGCCATCGGTGACCGGTCTGTGCCGACCCGAGCCATAGTGGCGTGCCGGGGGCTCATTCATCTGGGCCTCCCGCCGGGTTCTGCACAGAAACTTTCGCAAGCATGCTGTTCCTCCGAGGGTGACCAACCGCGGTGGGGCATCAAAGTTTCTGAATTCTGCATCGCGGCAGGACCCTGCGCAAGGCTTGCACCTTGGGAAAACCTGCAGTCAGGCCGCCAGTCCAAGGCCCCGTTCTTGTTGGCGTCCGCGGCGTACGCTGGAGCGGTAGTCCCGATCGGCTGACGCCGTCCCGACGCCGGCCCCGCCGTCACCCGTTGGAGGAGTTTGCGATGCGAAAGATCATCCTGGCGATGCAAGTTTCCCTGGACGGGTTCTTCGAGGGCCCGGACCGGGATATCAGCTGGCACATGGTCGACGACGAGCTGCACCGCCACTTCAATGAGCAGCTCGGCGCCATGGGCGCCTTCCTGGACGGCCGTGTTACCTACGAGCTGATGGCCGGGTTCTGGCCGACGGCGGACGCCGATCCCTCCAGCAGCGGCCCGATGGCCGAGTTTGCCCGGATCTGGCGGGACATGCCCAAGATCGTCTACTCCAAGACGCTCGCGGCTTCCGGCTGGAACACCACGGTGGTGCGGGACGTCGTCGCGGCTGAGGTCATGGAACTGAAGTCGCGCCCCGGCGGGGATCTCGCCCTGGGCGGGGCGGGGCTTGCGGATGCCTTTCGGCGACTGGGGCTGATCGACGAATTCTGGCTATATGTCCATCCGGTGCTGATCGGACGGGGCAGGCCGCTGTTCAAGCCGTCGGACGCCAGAACCCGGCTCCGGCTTGCCGAGACGCGCGCCTTCGGCAACGGCGTCGTCCTGCTGCGTTACGCAGCGTAGCCCGCCGGGCGGCTGGCCACCCTGCCATGATGGACCCGTGACGATTGCAAAAACAATCCTGCTGTTCGTACTCGCTGCCACCGCGGAAATCGGCGGCGCGTGGCTGGTCTGGCAGGCAGTCCGGGAAGGCAGGGACTGGTGGTGGGCCGGGCTCGGGATTCTGGCTCTGGGTGCTTACGGTTTCGCCGCGAGCCTGCAGCCCGATCCGCACTTCGGGCGCATCCTCGCCGCCTACGGAGGCGTGTTCGTGGCGGGCTCGTTGGCGTGGGGCATGATCTTCGACGGCTTCCGACCCGACCGGTGGGACATCATCGGCTCAGTGGTCTGCCTGGTCGGCGTCGCAGTCATCATGTTCGCGCCGCGCAGCGCCGGCTGACCTGCCGGCTGAACGCTGACGAGGGCCGAAGGAATCCGCGGGCTCGGCCCTGCGGCACTTCTTAAGCGTTTCTTAAAGGGCGCGCGGGAGAGTTGTCGCAGGCGCCTGACCGCGCGCCCTTGCCCCGAGCCGGAGGATCACATGACTGGACCCGCCCCTGTTGACCGCCATTCGGCACTTCCCCTTCCCGACACCACGCGGCCCGCCGCCGCACCGCGGTTTTGGGCCATACCCCAGGCCGGCCACTGGTTGCTGTTGGGCGCCCTGTTGTCTGTGGCCGTCCTGGCACTGGGCCTGACGGCGCAGCTGATGCCGGGGTTCGGTGCCGCCGAGCTTGGTGTGGACCAGGATCTTAGCCAGCATCACGCCGCCGTCCTGACCGCCGTCGCGATGGCGCTGAACGTGGTGTTTGGCCCGGTGGCGGGCGCCGCACTGATCGCCGCCGTCGCCCTCTACATCTGGGTGGTCCGCGGTGCCCTGGTAAAGGCGGTTGCCTTCGGCCTCGTGGCATCCTCCGGCTGGGTGGCCAGTGAGTTCTTCAAGATCATCGTCGCCCGGCAACGGCCCAACCCCGCGCTGCTGTTCGATCCTCTGTCGCCGGAGACGGGGTCCAACAGCTTTCCCAGCGGCCACGTCTCCTTCTCGGTGGCACTGGCGTTCGCGCTGTATTTCCTGGCCCGCGGAACCCGCTGGGCCAACGTCGCAGCCTTCACGGGTGCAGCCACGGCACTTGTCGTAGCATGGTCAAGGTTGTACGTCGGGGTCCACTACCCCACCGACGTGGCGGCCTCATTCCTGGCCGCGAGCGCAGCGGTGGTACTGCTGGCGGGCCTGTGGAACCGGTTCGCTCCCCGGATGCTGGACCGGCTTCCCGTCCCCGCAATCGCCCGATCGTCACGATCGTCACGATCGTCACGATCGTCACGATCGTCACGATCGTCACGATCGTCACGATCTAAGAGGAAGTGAACATGCACACCTTCTATGCCGCAGCACTCCTTCCGGCCGTGTCCGCCGCCGGAACCCCGCTCCTTGACCCGGCCAGCCTGCTCGCGGGGCTCGGCCCTGCGGCGCTGGGCGTCATCGCGCTAATGGTCTTCATCGAATCCGGCGTGCTCTTCCCCTTCCTGCCCGGAGATTCCTTGCTCTTCACCGCAGGCCTGCTGCATCAGCAGCTGCAACTGACGCTGCCGGTGCTGATCGGTGTCGTCACCGCAGCTGCCGTGGCCGGAGACCAGGTCGGCTATATGCTGGGACGCACGTTTGGCCGGAAATGGTTCAAGGACGATGCCAGGGTCTGGAAGACGGCGCATTTGACCGCCACCGAGGACTTCTTCCGCCGCCACGGCGGCGCCGCAATCGTGCTGGCCCGTTTCGTGCCCATGGTCCGGACGTTTGCGCCGCTGAGCGCCGGCATCGCCCGTTACGGTTACAAGTCCTTCACGCTCTGGAACGTCACGGGCGCCCTCGCCTGGGCCGGGTCCGTGACGCTGCTGGGCACCTGGCTGGGCCACTTCGAGGTCATCGCAAAGAACATCGACGTCATCGCCGTGGTCATGGTGCTCGTCTCCGTCCTGCCCTGGGGCGTCCAGCTGCTCAGGCGCCGCCGCAGCCGCGCTGAGGACATGGCACGGAATAATAGCTGACATGACAACCGCCGACCGGCCATCGCTCCTGCTCGTCGAGGACGACGCCGTGCTGGGACCGCTCATCGCAGAACTGCTGGAGACGGACTACCGGATCCGGCTGGTCGCCAACGGCCAGGACGGTCTGCATCTGGGCCTGACGGAGACCTGGGACGTCATGGTCATCGACCGCGGGCTGCCCGTGATGGACGGAATCACCCTCATCGCGGCGTTGAGGTCGAAGGGCATCTCCACACCGATCCTGATTCTGACCGCGCTTGGCGACGCGGACGAGAAAGTCAGGGGTTTGGACGCAGGCGCCAACGACTACGTGACCAAGCCATTCGACGCCGCAGAACTCGCGGCGCGCCTGCGCGCGCTGACGCGCACCTTCTCTCCGGCCCGCGCGGCGCCCGTGAGCATCGGCAACTGGGAACTCGATCGGGCGTCGCGCTCCGTCCGGTCCCTCTACGGGCCCGTGGTGCCCCTCACGGCGAAGGAGGGCGACCTGCTCGCGGCCCTGGCCACGGAACCGGGGCGGGTCTTCACCCGGGACGAACTGCTCGCCAGGTTATTCCACCCCACAGACCAGCCCGGCGTGATCGACACCTATGTCCACCACCTCCGCCGGAAGATCTCCAAGACCGTGATCCGCACCGTCCACGGCGTCGGCTACCAGATTGGCGACGCCGATGAGTAAGCCCATGAGGAAGAGCGGGCCGATGGGCGGCAACCCGGACCAGTCCACGCTGCGCAGGGCCTCCCTCAAAGTGGCGTTGCGGATCAGCGCCGCCTGCGCAGTGATGGTCCTCTGCATCCTCGCCGCCACCGCCATTTACCTCATGAACCAACTTGCACACCCCGGGGTGCCAGGCTCCACGGCAGCGGGGCCGGCCTACACGTACCTCGATTCCAAGGACCTGCTCGAAGCCATGATCATCGCAGGGGCATCGGGGATCGTGTTGGCCGGCGTCGTCGGGTGGCTGAGCGCGCGCAGCGCCATCCGACCCCTCGGAGAAGCACTGGCGCTGCAGCGCCGGTTTGTCCAGGATGCCAGCCACGAACTGCGCACGCCCCTGGCCATCCTGGACACACGGATCCAGCTCACCCAACGCGACACGACGCCGGGCTCAAAGCAAGGCCAGGCCCTCGCCCGGATCCGGGAGGATGCGGCAACGCTTACGGAGATTGTCAACGAACTGCTCCTGGCAGCAACCTCTGCCAGGCCTGATCCTTCCGCGGCACCGTCCGACCTGGCCTACGTCGTCGCCGCCGTCGCCGAGAGTCTCCAGCAACTGGCGGGCCAGCGGGACGTGCTTCTGGATTTTTCCGCCGACGGCCGGCCGCTGGCACGGATCGACCAAAACGCTCTGCGGCGCGCGGTGCTGGCCCTGGCGGATAACGCCCTCGCCCACACTCCACCCGGCGGACGCGTCACCATCAGGACGGTTACAGAGCGGAACCAGGCAGTCATCACCGTGGCTGACACGGGGTCCGGGATCACGGGCGTCGATCAGGCCCGGATCTTCGACCGCTTCGTGAGGACCTCCCGTTCCGATGGAACACGCGGACAGAGAAGCTTCGGCATCGGCCTGGCCCTCGTCCGCGAGATCGCCACGGCCGCCGGCGGCACCGTCGACGTAGCCAGGACCGGCCCCGAGGGAACCGTCATGAAGATCGAGCTTCCTCTGGTCGTGCGCTGAGTCCCGGTCCCGGCAAAGGAAAGACCGGTGATCGGATGCCCCCAAAGGCATCCGATCACCGGTCTTATCCGCACCAGCATCTAGCCCCAATGGGGCTTAAGCTTAGGCGCGGACGAAGGTCACGCCGCCGGTAACGGTGAGCCAGGACAGCGGGTGCACGATCGTCTGGTTGGACCCGTTCATGCCGCCGCTGACGACCTGGCCGTTGCCGGCGTAAATGCCGACGTGGCCGGCCTGGACCACCATGTCACCGGGCACGGGAGTCCCGACGACGGTGCCGTAGTTCATGAACTGCATGGGGCCGAGGTCGCCGACCGGCTTGCCGGCTGCGCCGAGCGCCTTCTCCACCATGGCTGTGCAGTCCTGGGTGATACCCAGCTGGCCGTAGGCGGCGGAGAGCATGGCGGCGTTGAGGCCGCCGGCTGCCGGCGCCGCGGCGGGGGCCGGGGCGGCCTGGACCTGCACCGAAGCCTTGGGGGCTGCCGCCTGAGCTGCTGCGGCCGGGACCGCAACAGCCGGCTTGGGCTGCTCGATGACGGGAGCGGCCGTGGAGGTGACGGCAGGACGATCGAAGCTGATCTTGACGCTTGAATCGGCGCTGACCGGCGCGGCGACCTGGCCCTTGACATCAATGGACGACGCCGGCGCGGAGTCGCGCTGCACGGGGGCTCCCGCTGCGTTGGCGGCCATTCCGCTGGTGAGGACCAGACCGGATGCTGCGGCGAGGATGGCGGTTTGGCGCGCAAAAGTATTGATTGAAGACATGAATGTAGCCTCTCCCAATGCCTGCGAGGTGAGCTGTCGGATTCGGATGGGAGGCACCCGGCCGCACTCGGGGCCCGTCGTTGCGGGCTCTGTGCGGCTTCACCCCAAGACCTGCAGACGAGCAGGTCAAAAGTGGTTTCCCCGTCTCTGCCGGACGTTGAAGCGAATGGGCCCCGGGCCGCGGCAGAGTTAGGCAATCGGCTGGGGAGCGCCCGTATCGGAGACAACAGGCACTTATCCACCGTAACGCGGACCGCAGGCTAATGTCACATTCAGGTAACGGCAATCACGCTGCCGTCCGGTATTCCCATAGGGACGGCGGCTCTTCCGAGCATAGGATGATGCCGTCAGCATGTCCCCGAAGCGGAGGCCGAAATGAACAGCCACTGTGTTGCCATCTGCCAGCTGAGCAATCAGCCTCAGGAGGATTTTGATGTCAACACCGAGCTGCTGATCCTGGAAGGCAAGGACGTCCATGTCTCGACGTGGGACGCGGAACCCCGGGACGGCGGCTTTGACGCGCACGTCCTGAATGACCGCGTCGACGCTCTCGGTTTCATGGTGGTCACGGACTGGGAGTTCCTGGACGGCAAGGCCTACGCGGTGGTGGAACGGCGGACAGGCAGGTAAGAGCGCTGGCGGGTGGACGGGACTAGTCTCAATCCATGGCGAAGGAATCCAGGAAAAGCGACGACCCGGCCCCGGTTTTCTGGCTCGCGGAACCCGAGGAGCATGATTACCCGGCCGCGGAGCGGTACCTCACGCTGCTCACGGGCGCCGCCGGCGCCGCCGCCATCGTGCAGTCGTTGCGCAATGCGCCGGTGACGCATCAGCTCGCGAAAGACATTTTGCGTGCCTCTGGGCTGCCGCTCCTGACGGCCGACAACCCCCACGTCGCCGCTGATCTGGCCAAGATCGCCGCCGGCAAGGAGCTGTCCCCGGTGCTGCTGGTCCGGGGAGACCTCGACGCCGGCATCGCTGCCCAAGTCGCCGACGGGTACCACCGGATCTGCGCTTCCTTCCTGACCGACGAGAATACGGACATCCCCGTGAAGCTGGCAGATCCGGCGGCCCCGGGTCCGGCACGCCGCGGCGCGCCGTGACGTTCCTGTCCCTGGCGCTGATCGCCGTCGTCGCCCTGGCCGGCCCGGTGCTGGCGCTACGGGTGCGCTGGCGGCTGCCGGTGGTCTTGGGCGAACTGCTGGCAGGCATCGGGATCGGGCAGACGGGGCTCGCGCTGGTCGACTCGGGCGATCCCACCTTCAACCTGCTGGCGAACATCGGCTTTGCGCTGATGATGTTCGTGGCCGGAACCCATGTGCCGGTCAGGGACCCGCAGATTCGCTCCGCCCTCGGGAAGGGGTCCCGCCAGGCCGCCGCTGCTGCGATCGCGGCTGCGGTCATCGGAACCGGGGTGGGCCTGGTCTTCGGCACCGGGCATGCTCCCCTGTACGTGGTGCTGCTGGCGTCCTCGTCCGCTGCCCTGGTCCTGCCGATTGTTGATTCCCTGCGCCTGGGCGGACCCCAGGTGGTCGCCATGACCGCACAGGTGGCCATCGCGGACATCGCCTGCATTGTGGCGTTGCCGCTGGTTGTGGATCCGCCCAACGCCGGCCGCGCCGCGCTGGGTGCGCTCGCGGTGGCGGCGTGCGCAGCTGTGCTCTTTTTCGTGCTGCGCTGGCTGGAGCGCAGCGGCATCCGCGGGCGCATGCACCGGCTCTCGGAAAACCGCAAGTTCGCCCTGGAGCTCCGGATCCAGCTGGCCCTGCTCTTCGCGCTGGCAGGGGTGGCGAACTTCGGCCACGTGTCGGTGATGCTGGCCGGCTTTTCCTTCGGCCTGGTGGTCGGCGCCGTCGGCGAGCCGAGGCGGCTGGCCCGCCAGCTGTTCGCCGTCAGCGACGGCTTCCTGGGGCCGGTTTTCTTTGTCTGGCTGGGGGCGTCGCTGAACCTGAGGGACCTCGCCGGGCGCCCGGACATGATCGTTTTGGGCCTGGCCCTAGGGGTTGGAACGGTGCTGCTCCACTCCGGACTGGGGGTGCTTGGGCTGCCCCTGCCTCTGGGGGTTCTTTCCGCGGCACAACTGGGGGTGCCGGTTGCCGCGGCGAGCATCGGCACGCAGCTCCACGTGCTGCTGCCCGGTGAGGCGGCGGCCCTGCTGCTGGGCGCCCTCGTCACGATAGCCGCGAGTGCAGCCGCCGGATCGCGTGCCGCTAGGACTTTCTCTCAGCCCGCGGCCGGCGGAGACGCCAAACCCTGAACTTCGGTAGCTGTCTCCGGACGCTGCGCCGTGGCATCACTCGTCGACGACTGAGAAGTGCAGTTCCGGCCTCTTCTTCGTCATCTCATCGAGCACAAGGGAGATCGCTTCCCGGACCTCGGGCCCGTCTGCCCGTTTCCTGCCTGTCGCCGGGGACTCGCCCAGCACCGTGCAGGCGTGGCGGACAAATCGGTCCCAGTCCCCCGCGCCCGTTCGCAGCGGCCGGAGCGGGGACAGCAGGGCGGCACGGCGGAGCCAGACGTCCGGTTCCCGCACCCAGCGGTCCAGCACACTGTCCGCCCGCACCATGTCCGGCCTGTCCAGTCCCTCGAGCAGGGGTCCGATCACGTCGACGGCGAGCGGGTCGACGAGCGCGCGCACGTGCGCCTGCCGCACGAAGCCCTCTATCCGGGTCAGGTCCGAGTTGGTCAGAAGCGGGACATTGGATTGCAGCAGGACCACCGCCGCGAGCCGGCGCTCAAAGACGGGCACAGCCCACAATTCCGAGCTGAGCGCGGTGATGTCATCATGCAACAGGCCGGGATAACGGCGGCCGGCATCCCGGATCGTCCCGCGCACCGCGCCTACCGAGGCGCCGTAAAAACGCAGATCGCCGCCCAGACGGGACTGCGCCTCTTCTGCACGGCTCCACGACCCCTCCCGCTGCAGGGAGAGGTCGATGAAATCGCCGGCGTCACTCACTCGTCCATTCTTTCCCGTCGGCGGCGGGCAGGCGAACCCTCTGCCTAGACTGGCAGTGTCATGTCGTCCGAACGAAAGCGGTTTCCGTAACCATGCACCCCAAGCTCGCACTCGCCGTCGCACTGTCCGCTGTGATGCTGGGGGTGGCGTCGTGCGCGGCACCCGCGCCTTCGCCCGTGGGCAGCTCGAAGACGACGTCCTCCGCCGCCGGTTTTGCCTTGGACACCGCCGGCGCCCGTGAGCGGATCGCCCAGGCCGGACTCGCAGTCCTGACGGCGGAGGGAAACGTGCAGCATTTTCACGCCCACCTTGATGTGCTGAAGGACGGCCAGCCCGTTGCTGTGCCGGCCAACATCGGCATCACGGTGGGCCCGGGCAACAAGCCGGACGGCATCTCTGCCCTGCACACGCACGACACCAGCGGCGTCATCCACATCGAGTCGCCCACCGCGGGGCAGGTCTTCACGCTCGGGCAGCTCTTGACGGAATGGGGCGTGCTGGCGGGCGGCGGCGCCGCGGGGACGGGGAGCGGGCCGCTGGGCGGCTGGACCGCCTATGTCAACGGCAAGAAGTACGACGCCGGCGTCCGGGACGTCCCGCTGAAACGCCACGATGAAATCGTGCTGTCCTTCGGCGCGTCGCCGGCAAAGATTCCGGCCTCCTACGAGTTCCCGCCTAACGAGTAATACGGCGGCGGCGGCGCAGTTAGCGCGACGCCGTTGGCGCGACTCCATCATTACCGTCGTACCCCTCTGGCAGAGTTTAGTTATGGAAGCCATGAGGGAGTTCGCACCCTTCCAGGACACGGCCCGGGAAGCCGGCCAGACCGCGCGGCCTGGCTTGGACGCCGCTTGCCTGGATCGTGCACTCTCCTTGCTCCAAACTGTGAGCTCGACGGCGGTGGAGGACGCAGCGCTCCGGGGATTCCGCGCTGCCTCGGACTTCGCCGACCGGCTGGAGGAACTCTCCCGGACGGTGGAGTATCTGCAGATCGTGGCGGCCGGGGCCGTGGACCGGACCCGGAACCGGGCCGCAGCTTCCCCCGCGTCGGGCAGCAAGGGCTGGACCACCGGCTGGCGCGAGGATCCGACCACCAGCCCGGCCGGCAGCACCGGGAATCCGGACACCTCCGCAGGCCCGGACGCTCCCGGAGCCGTTGACGACGCGGGAGTCGATGACGGCTACCGGAACACCACGGAGTTCCTGCGCGCGCGGCTCCGGATCAGCGCCACGGAGGCCCGGCGCAGGCTGTCCCTGGCCGAAAGCATCCTGCCGCGCCACGGCATCGCCGGCCGGCTGCTGCCGGCCGCGCGCGCGGAACTGAGCGCCGCCGTCAGCTCCGGTATGGTGGCTTCCCGGGCCGCGACCACCATCGCCCTGGCCTTGGACCGGGTCCGGCACGCGTGCGACGCCGACGCCGCGGCCCGGATGGAACACGCCCTGACGCGCACCGCCGCCGAGAACGATCCCGACTTCCTCGTCCAGGTCGCACGGCGGTGGACCGACGCCCTGGACCAGGACGGCGCCGAACCCTCCGAAGAACTGCTGCGCCGGTTCCAGGGCGCCTTCATCCGCCGGACCCGCCACGGCCTCCACCACCTGGAGATCTACGCCACCACGGACCAGTTCGAACAGCTCGTGACGGTCATGAACACCGCCACGAATCCGCGCAGCAACGTCCAGGACGGGCCGGAGAGTACGCCAGGAGCGGCCGGCCTGGATCTCCGATCCCGGCCGCAGCGACTCCTCGACGGCCTCGTCGGCGCCTGCAAGGCCGCCCTCGCCGCCGGCACGCTGCCCGCCGCGGGAGGACTCCGTCCCCAGGTCATGGTCACCATCGACTACCGGGACCTGCTCGCCCGGCTGGGACACAGACGCAACGGCGGCAGGCGACACTGCCGCCGCGGGCCGGACACCGGAGCACACCGGCACGCTGCTGTTCACCGGGCCCGTCACAGCCTCCACGGTCCGGAAGATCGCCTGCGACGCCGACATCATCCCGGTCCTCCTCGGCGGCGAACGCCAGATCCTGGACATCGGCCGGACCTCCCGGATCTTCCCGCCGCACATCCGCAAGGCCATCACCGCCCGCGACCAGGGCTGCGCCTTCCCCGGCTGCACCCTCCCCGCACCGTGGTGCGAGGCCCACCACATCAGCTACTGGTCCCGCGGCGGGACCACCAGCACGGATAACGGCACACTCCTGTGCAGCCACCACCATCACCTCATCCACAAGGAACAATGGAGCATCCAGATCCGGACCGGGATCCCGTGGTTCATCCCGCCACCGCACCTGGACCCGCGCCAGGAACCCCGAAGAAACCACTACTTCAGGACATGAAGCAGCACTGCCGTCCGCCATTCGGGCTCGACGGCGTGTCGTGGATGGTGGCAGGGGGGAAGGGGCGCCGAGAAGCCTGGCGACACGGATCGTCACGGACCCCGGCACCGGCCAGCTCGTCACCATGGACTCCGCGCACGGCTCTTCCCGTCCGGGTATCGGCCCGCGACACGGCATCGAACTCCATACCCATACTGGCCACAGCTACCAGGCCACTGCTCCGCCGCCCCCCGGTACAGCCTTCATAGGAAAAGTCGGTGCGCTCCCTGAAACGCTGACGCCCATGACCGTACGGCAGAGCCGCGAAGTCCGCCGTCGGGCCAAGGCGCTCCAGCGTTCCTGGACAAGCCGGCGGTTAGCCGCGTAGCAGGGCGTCCGCCGGTGATGGTTCACCCGAAAAATCTCTGGCACCGGCGGCTCGCGATCGTTCTTCGCGAACCTGCGGAGGTCCGACCTACGATCTCATCTCGGTGTCATCGGCTTGCTTGCTAAGGTAACGATCAAGTAACGTTGGCGACTGGCCGTGAAGGCCTGGCCCTAATGCAGGGCCCCGGATGCCCGAACGCAGGGCCCGGTTGCGCCGATCGGCGCCTGCTCGCTCCGGCCCCCGTGGCAGGGGCCGGATGATGCTTCCCGCGCTCGTCATCGCCCTGGTTGTGATGGTCGTGTGCGTCAGTCCTAAGCCCGGAGGGGTTCTTTGTTCAAGAAAATAGCCATCGCAATGACCATGGGCGCACTGTCCCTGACGGGGTGCAGTGTCGCTCCCACGACAGATGGGTCCGCCCCACCATCCCAGGCCGGCCACGCGTCAAGCCCTGCGGCCGCCGCGTCGTCTGCCGCGGCAACGCCCGAATCATCAGCACCGGAGAGCGGGGCCGCTGCCGAAACTCCGGCGTCTCCCGCTGAAGCAGCGTCGGGCGAAGCAGCGCCCGAAGCAGCGACCGCGGCAGCTGCAGCAGCACCAGGCACAGCACCGGCCGCGGGTGCGGGTGCGGGTGCGGCCGGCGTCGAACCGGTCTCAGCAGGCACTGCACAGGCAGCCACCGCTGCAGGCCCGACGCCGGCCGTCGCCGCTGCAGCCCCGGATCCGGTCGCCCCGGCCGTCAACCAGGCAGCAGCCGCCTCGACGGGTGACGGCCCGCAAGCTGCCGCCGCCTTAGGCTGGGGTCCGGTCGTTGCCGGTGACGAGTTCTCCAACACTGGTGCACCGGACTCCACAAAGTGGAGTGTCTTTAAGGGAACCGGGCATGCCGGCAAGGGCGTCCGCAGCCCCGCCGCCTGGTCCGTTGCCAATGGTGTGGCCACGGTCAGCGGCGACGCAGCCGGTACCACCGGTGGCATGTCAGCAAAGTTCGCGCAGCAGAAGTACGGTAAGTGGGAAACGCGCATGAAGACCAATGCTCGAGACCCCCAATACCACCCGGTCATGATCTTGTGGCCCAACAACAACACCTCCCCCAACTGCGCCGAGGTCGACTACGCTGAGGGCGGCGCGGACACAACCACCATGAAGTTCTTCCTGCACTACGCCTGTGGTGGCTCGAATTTCCAGACGGCAGCGGCGAAGCCAATCGATAGCACGCAGTGGCACAACTACGCCGTGGAGTGGACCCCCGCAGGCATCACCGGTTACATCGATGGAGTAAAGACCTTCACCGACACCAACCCGGCGCACCTGCCCACGGTCGGCATGCACCAGACTCTGCAGCTCGACTGGTTCCCCAGCGGCCCCGCGCCCAAGCCCTCGCAGATGCAGGTCGATTGGGTCCGCGTCTACAAGTAAGACCAGCACCTGTCGCCGTGCGGCGAATCCCGGAGCATCAGCGGGATTCGCCGCGCTGCGATCGTGTGGCAGGGCCGTTGGAACCTCAGTCACGCATGCCAAGCAATTGACGAGCAAACGGATGCCGCGAGACGTCGAACGGAGGCGTCTACCGACGGAAAGACTGCCGCAGTCCTGGCGACTACAGCTGATACGTCAGCCCAGCTGATCCAGCAGAAGACTTCTGGAATCTGTTCAATCAGCCCATCAACGGCGGGGTGCTCGTTATCTGCGCGCAAGAGAACAGACTCGAGCTCTGAAGAAATAGCCCCTTCAATGCTCATTCTGCCGCGGCCTCGGACTAGAACCGGAGGCTCGGCACCCAGCAACAAGATCAGGGGTGTCTTTGTTCCAGCATGCGCCATCGTTGCCACATACTCGCGCGCCAACTGCCCAGGCAGAAATGAACTCGACCGAACACGTTTGGCTTCAACAAGGCCAAAGGCATTTGCAGATGTCTGCAGAGCGTCGGGCTGGACACTGAGCTGACCGCTGCCTGGACGGTGGGGCGCAAGCGTCATGTCCCCCGGCAGAAACTGGAGTTCGGCGTCCTCGACCTGATGTCGGTATCTACCGGGGTCAGGAATTTCAGGCCTTTCGAAGCTCCCGGGCTGCTACGGCAGAGATGAGCATGGAGCCGGCCGCCGCGACGGCGTCGACCACCGGTACCCCGAGCCTGTGGCGGAGAACCTCGGCCATGCCGATGCTGCTCAGCCCCGTACTGGCCTGGACGATGACGTCGGCGCCCGCATCAACGAGCATGTGGGCAGCGGCGAGCGCATCGAAGATGCCCGCGGGCATCAGAAACGCGTCGGGCGTTTCGACACCTTCGGCCCTATCGATGACCAGCATGCGTTCACCCAGCGAGTCAGAGATCGGGCCCGGAACATGGGCCCCGAGCCCCAGGACCCCGATCCTTCCACCAAAGGTCAGGGCCGCTGCCGCGGCGGCGGAACCGGCCCCGATGACAGGGATGTCCACGGCCGCGCGGGCTTCGGCCAGCCCGGGGTCCGAGGCGCAGCTGATAATGAGCGCATCGGCCTCTGCTGCCATTTCTCGCGCCAGCTGCACGACCTTGGGGGCGGCGGCCACCAGCGACGCTTCGTCGTACACCCCCGATGGCTGGTCGAAGATGCAGCGCGACGTGACCGTGAAGCCGAAGGTTTCCTGCAGCAGCCTCCCATGGGCGTGCAGCAGACGCCGGTCCGACGTCGTCAACACCCGAATAAGTCCAACACGCATCGTGCCTGCCTTCCCCGAACGGATTCCTTGATCCAACGCTAGCCGGACTGTATTTCCGCGCGTTTACGGGGAGGTGACCAACACGCGTTCATCGGACGCTTCAATCGTCAATCGGGGCCACGTCCTCAGTATCTGTGAAGGACAATCAGCCCATCGTCCCTGATCAGCGCGGCAGCGTCATGGAAAGAATTCCACTTCCGTAACGGCTCAGACCGATCGGTCTCGTTGTATTCTTCACTCACGGTCTTCCTCCCTCCCGAACCGGGGGCCCAGCCCCAGGATCGAGACGGGCGGCAGGCCGCTTCCGGGCTCAGCCGGAACGTAGACCAAAGGAATAGCCAATGTCGATGGAGTCGTCGTCCACGCCAGCACGCCCCGAGGGCCAATATCCGGACGTTGCGGCGGCCGGCTCGCCGCATCCCGCCGACGCCGCGGGGATCCGCCGGCAGGCCTCCGCAATTATCGAGGCCGTGCTCAAGGACTCTACGCCGGATCATGCACGGGTACGGGATCTGCTGCGCAAACACCTCGCCGCCCACCCCGGACGTCCGGAAAGAGCGCTTGTAGAACACCTGATTTCGCTTAAAGCCCTGACCGGGTTCCCTGCTGGCTCTCCGGATACACCGTCCCTGGTTGACGGGCCAGACACACCGACGCCAGCGGAAACGCGGGCCGGGGAAGGGCCGGGGAGCGGCCGGTCGAGGATCGAGGCGGTTCTAAAGGGCCGCATGCTGCTCACGGCGTTTCAGCCGATCCTCGAACTCTCCACCAGCGGGATCGTCGGCGCCGAAGCGTTTACGCGCTTCGTCACAGACGGGGGCGACACCGCATACTGGTTCGCGGAAGCCGCGGACGCGCGTCTCGGAAGCGATCTTGAATTCGCGGCCCTGGAATCTGCCCTCGCCGCGGCCCAGCATCTCCCGGACCATCTGTACGTGGCGCTGAAGCTGTCTCCAGCCACCTGCTTGGATCCCCTCCTGCCCGATCTCCTGTTGCAATCACCTCTGTCCCCCTGCCGCGTGGTCCTTGAACTCACCGAAGCCCCGACCGTGGAGCAGCCCGAAGCAATCGTCCGGGCGCTGGCGCCGCTTCGCCATCAGGGAGTCAGGATGGCCATTGACCATGCCGGCTCATACGCCGGCTCGGTCCGCCACATCAGCCAACTCCGGCCGGACTTCATCAAACTGGACCGCAACCTCATCGCCGGAATCGACACGGACGCTCTCCGCAATGCCCTCGGTGAAGCCATGACCGGGCTGGCTGAACAGATCGGCGCGGCGGTCATCGCGGAAGGCATCGAAACCGCTTCAGAACTTGCCACTGTCACCGCGCTCGGCATGACCGCCGCTCAGGGCTACTTCCTCGGCCGGCCCACCACCCGCCCCGAAGACTGGGCAGGCTGGATTCCCCGGGCAGAGAAATCGCCTTCCCGGATGAATCCCGACGGCGCCGTGCGGTCCTGAGGACCGGGAGTTAGTTATAGACACGGATCCAGTCGACCTGCATCTGACTTGGTGTGGTTGGGGTCCCGTCCGGGAACCAGTCCAGCTGGACCGTTTGGTGCATCCCCACAGGGGGCTGGTGTGCCGGGTTCGTGTCGGTGAACCAGGACACCCCGTCGATGTATCCGGTGATCCCGGCAGGCGTCCACTGGACGGCGTAATTGTGCCACTGGGTGGTGTCGATGGTTTGTGCTGCCCTGGTCTGGAAGCTCACGCCGCTGCAGGCGAAGTGCAGGAAGAACTTGATCTGTGTCGTATCGGAGCTTCCTTCGGCGTAGTCAACCTCGGCACAGTTGGGGGACGTGTTGTTGTTCGGCCACAGGAGCAGGACAGGATGGTATTTCGGATCCCGCGCACTGGTTTTCATCCGTGCCTCCCAGCGGCCGTACTGCTGCTGCGCGAACTTGGCTGACATCCCGCCGGTAGTGCCGGCCGAGTCGCCGCTAACGGTGGCCACACCGCCGCTCACGGCCCAGGCATTCGGGCTCCGGATCCCCTTGCCCGCATGCCCCGGACCGTTGTAGAGCTTCCATTTCGCCGGGTCCGGTGGGCCCGCGTAGTTGAACTCGTCCCCGGTCACCACCGGGCCCCATCCGTGAACGACGGCGGCCTGAGTACCGTCCGTGCTTGTCGCCGTTACTACGGCCGCCCGGTCCAGTGCGGGCGCCGGGCCTCCCCCCGCCAGACTAAAGATGCCTGCAGCGAGCAGTGCCGCCGTCGTACGTTTTACGAACATGACTCCTCCTGGTGCCTGAACCGCGTGACTGAAGTCTCCCGGAATAATCATTCGAACCCACTGCATGCAGCATCAGAAGGTGCCATGCCGCAGCCACCTTGACGAAATCCAAAGAGGCGCCCCCGATCATGGACGGGGTGGGGTGGAAGTCGTTCCGGGGCCGGTTTGAACCGCCTCAGCGGAGAAGTAGATCCACCTAACGAAGGACGAACGGCCGAATGGGGAGCCGGATCGGGACAAGGCCCTGACGACTAATGAAGACGAGCCGCCCAATCGGGACATCGGCTCACCGCATGAGTGTAGTGATTCCAAGGGTCGGCAACAAGGGAGCGACAAGACTCACGTATAGTGCTCGCGAAATGGGGTGCGTGCCTCATTTGATTAATGCTCGCGAAATGCCGGTGACCGCCCGAGTGCTGCGGTGTGCTTGGCGGATGGGTCAGTTGTCGATGGGTGCGCGTCGGGAGATCACGAAGAAGCATGCGGCCGAGTATGGGCGCGCGTCGAAGAAGGCCAAGGGGGTGATGCTGGATCAGCTGGTCGCGACGACGGGCTGGTCCAGGGCGAATACGAGACGGGCGTTACGGACGGCGCTGCAGCGGAAGGGCCCGGTGAAAGCGGTCAAACGCGTACCGCGGTCCCGTTCGTACGGGTATGACACGCTGAAGCTGCTGGTTCAGGTGTGGAACCTTGCCGGGCGTCCGTCCGGGAAGTATCTGGCCGCGACGATGGCCATCTGGCTGCCCAAGCTGGAGAGGTTTCACGAGCTGGACCAGAGACGTCTGAACGAGCAGACGCGGGCGCAGCTGCTCGCCGTTTCCGGGGCAACGATCGACAGGATGCTGAAGCCGACCAAGGACGGTGCGCGGATACTGGGCCTGTCCGGGACGAAACCCGGGCCGCTGCTGCGCAACTCGATCCAGGTCCGCAAGGCCGGGGATGAGCACGAACAGGCGCCGGGGTTCGTCGAGGCGGATCTGGTGCTGCACTGCGGCCCGACCCTGGCCGGGGAGTTCATCCGCTCCCTCACGGTCACCGATGTATTCACCGGCTGGACAGAGAACATTGCGATTAAGAACGGCGCCCACCGGTGGGTCCTCGAGGCTATGACAGGCATCGAGGCCAGGCTGCCGTTCCCGCTCGTGGGCCTGGATACCGATAACGGTGGTGAATTCATCAACCACGCCCTGATCAAATGGGCCGGTGAGCGGGACTTGTTCTTCACCCGGGCCAGGCCCTATAAATCCAACGACAACGCCCACGTTGAACAGAAGAACGGCGATGTGGTCCGCCGTCACGCCTTCCACTACCGCTACGACACTGCCGGTGAGCTGAGGCTGCTCAATGAGCTCTATCCGCTCGTGAGGGTGCGGCTGAACATGTTCACTGCGACCACGAAGGCCATCGGCTGGCGTTCGAACAGGAACGGAAGGAAGACCCGGATCTATGACAGGCCACGCACCCCGTACCAGCGCGTCATGGACTCAGCTGTCCTGACACCGGAGCGCGCCAGCGAGTTCGCCCGGCTCTTCAACGACACCAACCCCGCCGAACTGACGCGCGCCATCACCGCCATCCAACACAAACTCATCGCCTTGGCCAAAGACAAAACCAATGCCATCACCGCCGGCATTTCGCGAGCAGAAATAGCTGAGGCACCGGAACCTATTTCGCGAGCATCTTGACTTGAGGCACTACGGGGAGTAGCGACTGCCTGTTTTTCATTTGGGCGCTACAGTTTGGGCGCTACAGACGGGATCGGCTGGCCGAGACTGTCACGCGGTCCTACAATCGGCATGGACGCAACCGGCGAAGGCACCCCCGGTGACGGCCGAGGGGGATCACACCAGGTTCAGCGGTGCCGGCAGAGGATACTCAAAATGACCGACATTCGACGTCTCATCAGTTCCCTCCCCCCGGAAGACCTGGCCTTGCTCCAGGAACGCGGACGGGACCAGCGCTTGGACCGGGACATGCTGGACGCCATCGACCGCGCCGCCGGCGGGCCCGGCGAAGGCCGTGGTTACTATGTCGTGCGCGGCAGCCTGGAACCGCTGGAACACCGAAACTACTATCTTCGCGACGACGTCGCGGCTGCCGTGATCGCCCCAGCGACACCCGAAGGCGCCAACGGGCTGGACGCCTGAGCGCCATGGCGTCCACGGAGAGCCTGGAAACCGAACAAAAATTCGACGCCGACGCCTCAACTCCGCTGCCGGCGCTGCTGGACATCCCGGGAGTCGAGAGCGTCGCGGACCCGGTCGAGGACAGGCTCGAGGCCGTCTACTTCGACACCCCATCACTGTCCCTCGCCGCCCGACGGATCACCCTGCGGCGCCGCACCGGCGGAACCGACCACGGATGGCACCTGAAAATCCCCGCCGGCACGGACCAGCGGCGGGAACTCCACGCACCGCTGGGACAGCCCGAAACCGTGCCGGAAGAGCTGATCAACCATGTGGCCGTGTATGTCCGCGGTGAAGACCTCCGGACCATCACACGGCTGACCACCCGACGCACCACACACCGGCTGTACGGCCCGGGCGGTGAGCACCTTGCCGACTTCGCCGACGACCGCGTCCATGCCGAGACCCTGCACCCGGGCCAAACAATGCAAAACTGGCGCGAATGGGAAATTGAACTCGTCCACGGCGCCCCGCAACTCTTCACCGCAGCCGCGGAACCTCTCGCCGCAGCCGGTGCCCGCCCCTCACAATATGCCTCCAAACTGGCCCGGGCGCTCGGCGACGCCTGGCCGCCCGCACGCGCCCGCCATTGGGAAGAACCGCGAAAGAAAGGACCGGCGGTCGCCGTCGTCATCGCCTACCTGGACGGGCAGATCAACGCACTGTTCACCCACGACGTCGGCGTGCGGCAGGAAACGCCGGACGCCGTCCACGCCATGAGATCGGCGACCCGCCGGGCCCGATCCGCCCTCCGGACCTACCGGACACTCTTCAACAAAACCGAACTTAAAAAGACAGCGGACGAGCTCAAATGGCTCGCCCGGATCCTGGGCCAGGCGCGCGACGCCGAAGTCATGCGCGACAGGCTCGGCCAGCACATCCACGATCTGGGGCTGGAAGACGCTGCCGGGACCCTACTCGCAGCCCTCGAACTCGAACTCGGCACCGCCTACAACACCGGATACCAACGGGTAATCAAGACCCTCCGGACGGGACGTTACTACCGGCTGCTGGACAGGCTCGAAATCTTCCGCGACCATCCGCCCGCCACCTACCTGGCCTCCCGGCCGGCCCGCAAGATGAGCGCAAAACTGGTCGACCAGGCGGCCAAACGCCTGCGCCGCGCACACAAGGCCGCCAAGCGCTCCGAGGAAGGCTCCGCGAACGACGCCGCACTGCATCAGGTGCGTAAAGACGCCAAACGCCTGCGGCACGCCGCGGAATCGGTCGCCGGAATCCATGGGAAACCCGCCCGCAAACTCGCGAAGGCCGCCCGACTGGTGCAGAAAATCCTGGGCGACCATCAGGACAGCGTCATGGCCCGCGCGTTCCTAGGCAGGTTGGCCGCCGAACCCGACCTGCCCGAACGCACAGCCCAGGCCTACAACAGGCTCCACACCCTCGAAGAACGCATCGCCCACGACACCGAGGCCAAATACCGCAAAGCCATGAAAAAGACCGGCCGCATCCGGCTGCGCACCTGACCGGTACTGGCCGCCAATAAGAACCGGTGACCATTGATCCCGGCAATCCCGGCCGGCCCCGCGCTCCGCTCATCCCTCCCTCGGCGAAGGCGGCGAGGCGCTGGTTCTACCGAGTCACACCCCTCAGCTGAGATCGAGGCGCTGTTCCGCGCCGACCGTGGTCTTCGTGGGGTCATGATCGACGTCGACGGCGCGCCTGAGCTCTGAAGCGGGACCAGTTGGACGACAAGATGACCAGTCGTTTGGGTTCTGGCCGGGCACTCAATGCACGCGTCGTTGCAGCCAACTTGTTGAGGGCCTGTTTCAGGTCTTCCGTCAGGCTGCACTCCGTGACCCGTTGACCGGCTTGGCGAACAGGCGGCTTGTGGAAGAGCGCGAACCGTCTCTAATGGGCAGCACCGACTCGTCCCGGGCAACGGTACTCTACGTCGACCTCGATGATTTCAAGGTCACCAACGACACCTTCGGCCACCGGACGGAGGACGCTCGTTCGCCCTCGTGGTTATCCCTGCGGTATGGACAGTGCCCGGAGGCGGGAGGAAACTTCACACTATGGGGGCCATTTTGGAAGGAGCATTAGATGGCCTGGCATATTGAAGGAACATATTTTGAGAACTGTAATTGCGACATGGTCTGCCCTTGCTCGACCTCCGGGCTGACGGCACCGGCGCACAATGACCGCTGCCTCGTGGCCTTGGCGTTCCATGTTGACACGGGCGACGTAAACGGCGTCGACGTCGGCGGTCTCACCGTTTGCGTCGTTGCGGATGCACCGGCAGTCATGAGCGAGGGTAGCTGGAAGGTCGGCGTTTTGATGGATTCGGCCGCGTCAGCCGGGCAGGCCGAGGCGCTCGGTGCGGTGTTCGGCGGCCAGCTCGGCGGCCCGATGCAGGGACTGGGTCCGTTGATTGGCGAAATGGTGGGGATGGAGTCATTGGACGTGGCGTATTCCGACGACGGGCGGCGGCATCAGGTCCGGATCGGTAAAGCCGTGGACATGACTGTGGAGGACTTCGTTTCGCCGCTGGACTCCACCGAACGCGGGGTGAGGGTCAGCGGGATTGGTTTCCCCGCCGATACTTTGGCGGTTGGCCGGTCCGTCGCTTCGCGCGTCGATGTGTTCGGAATGACCTGGGACAACACGGGGAAGAACTCGTTCTCAGCCCCGTTTGCCTGGTCGGCATAAAGTGCCGGGGCGCACGTATCTCGCGGCGAGCCACCGTGCCTCACTACTCGCCTTGATAGCGTGCGCCCTCCTCGCGTGGTATTTCACTATCGCGGACTCGGCTGGCATGTCCGCAGGCCAGGGGTCGATGGGAGTTGGCCTGGCCGGTTTCCTCGCGGCGTGGACGCTGATGATGGCGGCCATGATGCTGCCCGCGCTGGCCCCTCTCACATCGATGTACCTCAGGTCCATTAGCGCCGTTCCCAGTAGCCGGGTGAAGGCGGCCCGCACGATGGCTCTACTCAGCGGCTATCTTGCGACGTGGATCGGGTTCGGCGTCTTGGCCTACGCGGCAACTGTCCTCACCGCGATGATGGCCGCGGACGCGCCGGATCTCGCTCCCTGGGTTGGCGCTGGACTCATCCTTGCAGCCGGCGTTTACCAGCTCACCCCGCTCAAGGACTTTTGCCTCAGCCACTGCCGCTCACCGATGGCGTTCTTGCTGCACGTGTCCGGTTACAAGGGGCGGTTTCGTGATCTGCAGGTCGGCCTGTACCACGGGCTGTACTGCATCGGTTGCTGTTGGGGGCTGATGGTGGTGCTCATTGCCGTGGGAGTGATGAACCTGGCGTGGATGGTGGTGCTTGCCGCGACTATCCTGCTGGAAAAGACTTGGAAACACGGCCGTGCTTTCAGCCGGGTCACCGGGGTGTCACTGATAGTTTTCGCGTTCTTCGTGCCCGCGTATCCATGGCTTCTGCCCGGACTTTACATGACCCCAGCCATGTAAGTCCGATGACCCACGCAGGACAGACTTCTGTCCGCGCCAGTCTCCGGCCCCTTAGCCCTTGGCGCGGGTCAGATACGTGGGCATGTAAGACGTGAGCGCATAGCCAACCGTGTTGGCCGCGGCCACGAGAATCATGGCCAGCAGGATAAGGCGCCAGTGCGCCGTGACAATGCCCGCCCGGCCCAGGGGCGAGGCGGCGTTCGCTGCCGCGGAGTCCTTCGCGCTGGCCTCCTGCGCCGCCAAGGTCGCCTTGAAGGCTGGGGACTCCTCGACTTCATGCGGAAGTAGATGGCGATCAGGCCCAGGGGGCCGGCAACCAGGAATGGCAGCCGCCAGGCCCAGGCTTCCATGGCGGGCTGGCCCAGAGTCAGCTGCAGCACCGAAACCAGCGCCGCACCCGTGGCGAAGCCGAGATAGCTTCCCATGTCCAGGAAGCTGGCAAAGAAGCCGCGGCGCGCGTCAGGCGCATGCTCGCTGACGAAGGTGGTGGCGCCGGCGTATTCGCCGCCGGTGGAAAAGCCCTGGATCAGATTGGTCAGGACCAGCAAAACGGCGGCCCAGCTGCCGATCACGGCGTAGCCAGGCAGCAAGCCCACGGTCAGGGTCGAGGCAGCCATGATGATCAGCGTCATGGCCAGGACCTTCTGGCGGCCGATCTTGTCGCCCAACCACCCGAAGAAGACACCGCCCACGGGGCGGGCTATGAAGGTGGCCGCGAAGGTTCCTAACAGGAACAGGATCTGGACGGACTTGTCCGCTTCCGGGAGGAAGACCGGACCCAAGGTAGTGATCAGGTAACCAAACACGCCGACGTCATACCATTCCATCGTGTTACCCACGACGGTCCCGCCCAGCGCCTTCCCCAGCACGGGCCGGTCAACAATGTTGATGTGTGAAACTTTTAGGCGCCGCTTCAGCAGGGGGCTTTCGGTGTTCCCTGCGGTGCTCTTGTCTTTGGACACTGGAGATTCTCCCGTGGATGTGAATCCTGCCTTTGCACCCCCAATTAGGGCTACTCCCGATCCATCAAATCCAATCTGCCGCGCACCTTGAATCATGCGCAGAAACGGCCCCGCTCGCCTCTGGCGTGCGGGGCCGATTCAGGATTCAGGCTCGACTGTGAGATCCATTCGGCATCGCGTCCGGAATGCGTCGAGTGGGCCAGACACTCGCGGCCTCCTCATCAGCCGGGCACGTTCAGCGGCGCTGGCGCTATCCGCTAACCTTTTTTGTCGTCGAGTTCCAGATCAGCCGACCGCCACGGAAATCCGATGCCCGGCCGACGGGAACCGAGTACTCGTCGCTGGTCGGATAGCCCAGCCGGCTTGTCTCCCAGCCCATCGATGCCCACTTTGCCCGGATCGCGCCCTGCACCCCATGGGCGCCGGTCGTCGGCGTAAAGTAGATCGAGGACCCACCCGAACCGGAGAAGTGGTTGTACCGCCCCACACCGTCCGGCGTGCCCTTCTCATCGGTGGTCGGATAGCCCAGCGGGCCTGTCTCCCAGCCCAGTGACGCCCACTTGGCCCGGATCGCACCCAGGACAAAGTGCGCCCCGGTCGCCGGCGTCCAGTAGATCGAGTTCCCACCCGAACCGGAGAAGTGGTTGTACCGCCCCACCCCGTCCGGCGTGCGCTTCGAGTCGGTGGTCGGATAGCCCAGGCCTGTCTCCCAGCCCAGCGACGCCCACTTGGCCCGGATCGCACCCAGGACCGAGTGCGCCCCGGTCGTCGGCGTCCAGTAGATCGAGGCCCCATCCGAAGCGGAGAAGTGGTTGTACCGCCCCACCCCGTCCGCCGTGCCCTTCGAGTCGGTGGTCGGATAGCCCAGGCCTGTCTCCCAGCCCAGCGACGCCCACTTGGCCCGGATCGCACCCAGGACAAAGTGCGCCCCGGTCGTCGGCGTCCAGTAGATCGAGGCCCCACCCGAACCGGAGAAGTGGTTGTACCGCCCCACCCCGTCCGGCGTACCCTTCTCGTCGGTGGTCGGGAAGCCGAGGATGCCGGCGGCCCCGCCCGCGGCCTGGTAGCGGGCGTAGATCCCGCCGTTGACCGCGTGCGCCCCTGTCGCGGGCGACCAGCAGATCACCCCTCTCACGTAGTCCTGACACTTCCCTCCCGGCACGGCGTACTCCAAGGTGAGCGACCGACCGAGGGCCGAGCGCGGGTCGCCGGCGCCGATCTTCCACGCGTAGGCAGCGATCGGGTCGTCGGTGCCTTTCCCGGTGAGCATCACCATCAGCGCGCCTTGGCCGTCGTCCGCGGTGATCAGGTAGAAGGTGTCCTGCGTCCCGGCTTGCCCGACAACCGACGGCGTGAAGGTCACGCTCTGGTACGCGGATTCACCCGCGGGGATTTTCAGGCCCTCGGCGATGGGAGTGGTCGTTGAGAAGACCCCCTGCGGCGCCTTCGCCTTGGTGACGGTCATCGGGACGTTGCCGGTGTTCTGTATCTGGAAAGCCCTGGTGACCGATGTCCCGATGGGGACGTCACCGAAGTCCAGCGAGGGCGGCAGCTGCAGGTGCGCCGCTCCGGAGACGGCGGTCGCGGTCACCGCCACGGTCACCGGACCGCGGTCACTGACGACAACCAGCGAGTCGGTCACCGGATTCGCCGTAGTGGGACTGAAGATCAGAGACACCGGAACCGATGCGAGGGGTTGGATCTTCTGCCCCACGACCGGCACCGTGGACGCGTCGACGCTGAGCTCGGCGTTGGCCGGCAAGGTGACGCCGGTGATCGTGGCGACGGTTGTGCCGGTGTTGACGATGTTGACAGTCTGCCGGCTGACCGTCTGGGTCGGCACGTCGGTGAACTGGAGCGCGGCCGGTGTCGCGCCCAGGCCATCCTTCGTGCCGACGCCGTGGACGCCGAGGAGGTCTGTCTCGCCGTCGGACGTTTTGACCGTCAGCGTGCCGTCAGCCTGTCCGGCAGCCGTCGGCTTGAAGGTCACCGGGACCGTGAGGCTGCCGCCCTTCGACAGCGTCCGAGGCAGGGTGATCGTTCCGATCCCGAACGGGGCGCCGGTTGTGACGGAGCTGACCGTCACCGCCCGGGACGCGGTGATCGTCACAGTGCCAGCCCGGGTGGCGCCCACCTGGGCCGTGCCCAGGTCGGTGTTCGCCGCCCCAACCGCCGCGGTTGTCGGGGCGCCGAAGGCGAGCACATGCCCGTCGCGGGTGCCGACGTACACACGGCCATTGTCGGTGGCCACCGTGGAGAACTTGGCAGCTGTACCCAGTGGGGCGCTGAACACCTGCTTGAGCTGACCGGTGCTGTCCGGGAGTGCGCGGTAGGCCCGCAGTTCCGCACCGGCCCCGGTCCCTCCGGTGACGTAGACCACCCAGACAAGGGCGGAGGACCCGTCCGTGCCGGAGGAGGTCACCGCCGGCGCACCGGAGCTGAACCCGAACGTGCCGGCGGACGTCCCCACGGCGGCGAGGCTGATCCCGCCCGTGATGCTCGGCACGAGCTTGAACGCGCGCAGGTAGCCGTTGTTCTCGACGTCGTAGAGGTACCCGCCGCTGCTCGTCCCGAGGAACGCGGGCCGTCCCCACACTCCGTTGTACGGACCGGCTTTGTCGAGGACGGCATCGGTTCCGCCGGACCCCTGCGCCATGCCGCCCAGGTTGTCTCGGTCCAGCAGGTAGACGTGGCCGTCTTTACCGACTTGGGCCATCAGGTGCGGGTGCGCCGAGGTGCCATAGCCGTTCGGGATAGCGATCGGGGCACCGGAACCGAGGTCGGCGTCGTTTAGGTTCAGCTTGGCGTTGGCGGCGGGGCTGAAGAAGTCGGTGGGCTTGAGGTTGCCGTCACCGCCGACCTGGAGCCGGACCACCGACTCCGCCAGGGTGGCGGGAGGCGTCTTGCCCGGGCCGGCCTTCGGGGAGATACCGTTCCCGGTGGCGAACAGGATCTGACCGGCACCGTCGGACACCAGTCCTCCGCCGGACTGCCAGACCCCACCCTCCGCGTTGCTGTTGCCAGACTCGGTGGCCCACATCGTTGTCTGCCGGCCGCTGGTCGACACGCCGACGATGTATCCGACGAAGGGGGTGTAGTCGCAGTGGGCGCCGAAGCCCGCGTACACCACCCCGTTCATGAGCAACAGCCCGGGCCGCTGCATCGCGGTCATCGCGTTGAACGGGCGGGTCGGGTCGTTGGTCGGGGCGCCCTCGATGAGGACGGGGAACCCGGGCTTCTCCGCCCCTGTGACCACATCGAGAGAGTGCATGTACCAGTGCGGGAGCTGGGCATTCGCTCCGTCGTTCGTCTTCGCAAGCAGGAAGACGCTCTTTGTCGCCGGGTCGTAGACCGGAGTGGACGTGATTCCGATGTTGGGCGTGAGGTCACCGCAGCCGACGGTCGACGCCGGCCAGGCCGGCCCGAGGGCGCGCGTCCACTTCGCCGCGCCCGTGGCACTGTCCAGCCCGTAGACGGCATTATTCTCCGTCGCGGCAATCACGGTGGCGCCGACCACGAGTGGCTGGGCATAGACCTGCCCGTCCACGGTCGCGGAGAACAGTTTGCCGAAGTTCGAGGACGCGACCGACGACGGCGAGAGCGCGCTCTCGTTGCTGTCCCATCCAGTCCGCAGCGAATCGTGGGCGATCGTCCCTACGTCCGCCGAGACGGTGCCGCTCACGGTCAGCCCGGCAAGTGCGAGCAGTGCCGACAGCAGGGCAGCCCACGCGCGTCGGGACCACCGGGAGTGTCGGGAGAAAGATGCGAGGAACGCGGGGGCCCGTTCCTGCCGGGTGACTGTCACCCCACGCCCACGCCCACCGCGCGGGCCGCGAAAGGAGCGGCCGGACAACACCCAAAGTTTTGATTGATCACGCATGGCTGAGACCCGTTTCTGACCGTCGTATTAACTTTGTTAACCCAGTACTTTGGAGCCTAGAATCCCGTTGAGATCAGCGCGCGAGTGGAGGCTACCCGACTTCCGGGCGGCAACTCTCGCTTTCTCCCGGGTGCTACTTGCCCGGTACGTGCGCGGATCCGGGCGTCTACTTGCTATTGCCCGAACCTGCCCGAGGTGGCAGTACCGAAGCGGGAATACTGCCGGTCCCGGACACGCTGTCCCGGATATGAAGCGCATCGGGTTCCTGACGTTCGGCCACTACCAGGACGTGCCGGGTTCACTGGTCCTCACGGCGCGGGACGCGCTCCTGCAGACCGTGGAACTCGCGGTCGCCGCGGAGGGGCTAGGAATCGACGGCGCGTACGTGCGTGTGCATCATTTCGCCCCTCAACTGGCCTCACCGTTTCCGCTCCTGGCCGCCATGGCGGCGCGCACCCAGCGCATCGAGCTCGGGACGGGCGTGATCGATATGCGCTATGAGAATCCGCTGTACATGGCCGAAGAAGCCGCAGCGGTAGACCTCATCAGCAGGGGCCGCCTTCAACTCGGAGTGAGCCGCGGATCACCCGAAACGGTTCTGCGCGGCTACGAGGCCTTCGGCTACCCGGCTGCGAGAGACGACGGCGACGCCGGGGACGCCCGCCGTCGTACCTCCGCCTTCCGGGCGGCCATCGCGGGAGCCGGCGTGGCCGAAGCGGATCCGAAGATGACCGGCATGACGGGCTACCTTGCTGTCGAACCGCAGTCCCCCGGCCTGGGCGACCGGGTCTGGTGGGGATCCGGCACCCGGGCGACGGCGCAGTGGGCCGCGGAGCAGGGCATGAATTTGATGAGCTCGACACTGCTCGTCGAGGATACGGGTGTCCCGTTCGACGAGCTCCAGGCCGAGCAGATCGCCGTCTTCCGCAAGGCGTGGGCCGACGCCGGGCATGTTCGGACGCCCCGGGTCTCGGTGAGCCGCAGCGTCCTGCCGATCGTCAGCGACGAGGACCGCTACTACTTCGGACTTCGCGCCCAGGCAAAGGGCAAGGACCAGGTGGGCAAACTCGAGGGGGTACGGGCGCGGTTCGGCAAGAGCTACATCGGCGAACCGGACGTCATCGCAGAGCAGCTAGCAGCCGACGCCGCGGTGCAGGCCGCGGACACGGTACTGATCACCGTCCCCAACCAGCTGGGCGTGGACTACAACGCCAACCTGCTGGAAAACATCCTCACGCTCGTCGCGCCCGCTGCCGGCTGGCGGTGAGGGCAGGCACGGTTGAAGCATGCCCGGGATGCCTATTCCTGGGCATCGAGCTCGTGACGGTTCAGGCTCAGGTGTACAGTCCGCCCCTCAACCCTGGAAATCGCGTCCCCGGCCGCGTAATAGTCGGCGGCCCAGAATCCCCGCCCGTCGATTTTGATGTATCCCTGCCGGAAGAGTCTCAGAGCCATCTCCGGCGGTACCTTCGGCTCGGCGCCCACGACGGAACCAATCCCGAGGTTGATTAGGGTTTCTCCCGCAGTTACCACTCTTTCCTCCAACGCGGCCGCCTTCGGGTCGGGGGCCCTGACGAACTCCACCTTGCCAAGCTCGCGTCCCTCCGCATCAATCACTTTCATACCGACGCTGACTGATTCAAGTGCGTCCATCAACTCCACTCCCTTTCGAATCTGCGAACCGTCAACTCAATACCGTCTGCGGACTCTGGGCCCTCCCCTGGTTCCAGGAGCTGATGAAGGCCAGGCCCGCGGCCACCCCCGCACTCAGCACAAGGGCTCCCAGCCACATCGACACGGGCCATCCAATCCCTGACACAAAAGCGATGCCGGCCACTTGGCCCGTCCAAACAAGTGCCACGAGCGCGGCCGTGACCGCCGGCAGCCGGCGCCCCAGCCAGTGCCCTGTCAGCCGGGTGAGCAGCACGTCGGCCACGACGGCGGCGAGCGTAGCCCCTGCGGCGCCGGCGACCGCCGCCGGGCGGAACCCCGACATGGCCAAAGGCAGCCAGGCGACGACGGCGACCAACGAAGTGGCGATGCCGCGGGGCGGGCGGCGGGCCGCCGACACGGTGTAGACGAAGGGGACGACGATCAGCGCAGTGGTCACCAGATAGCTGGCCATGCCGATGACCGCGGGCATCTCCGCCTGGGTGTGGCCGGGACTCCCGATCGGCGTCGGCAGATACGGGACTGCCGGCGCCGCCCGGACGAACGCCGAACAGTAGATGAGGAAGAAGCCGCCCAACCCGGTCATCAGGACGGCAGCCAGCAGCGCCGGCGGCGTCCACTCGAATGCGGCTGCCCCGCCGGCGGCCCGCGCGCTGCGGATGCCGGTGCCCAGGATCAGGAAGAGGCTGAACCCCAGCAGCAGATGGGTAGGGCTCACCAGCGCATCGAGCGAGACTTCGATGCCCAGGATCTCGTGCCATGCCAGATCCAGGACGCCCGTGACGCCGAAGAGGACGACTCCGATGACCGTGCCGCGGTATCCGGCCGGGATCGCCTGGGCAAGAGGCTGCCCGGGCTGCCGGTTGCTCCAGATCGCGCTCGCCGTCCACACAGCTGTTACCACGAGACCCGAGTAGAGCGCCGCGTGCCAGGGGGTGAAGAACGTCTCCAGCCCGGGAAGATGCAAGTGTGCCCAGCCGTCCAGGAACACCGCCAGAAGGAGCCAGATTCCCAGCAGCTCTGTCACGAGATCGCGCCCTGCACCCGCTCTGAGAGTCCGCGGTGCCGTGTCAACCATCGTCGTTCTCCTCGCACCCCACATGCCGTCGGCGACTGCGGAACCGCCCGGCAGCTGGCGGCGCGCCGATAAGTTAAAGCTTGGACCCCTCGGTCTCCAACCGCTAGCCCGCCCTGGAACCCTGTCAAGGCTGCGGTTCTCGATGGCAGGGAATGACGCCGCCCTATTTGCCGGCTTCGACGCACAAGGCGTAGGCGTTCCGTAGGCCGAGAGAGCGGAATACTACTCGTGAGGGTCGAAATGCACCATCACCCCCAACCCGGCATTTGTCCCGATGATCTGGAGCGCGAATGCCCTGATTGCAGGAAACGCCATCGGCGACGTCATCAGCCAGCTTCCGGCGACCAGGACCCAACACCTCCTCAGTTTTAATGAACCGAACCACCCCGGCCAGGCCAGCATGTCCGTCGATGAGGCCATCCGGCTGTGGCCCCAGCTGCAGTCCACCGACCTGAGGTTGGGGGCTCCGGGCACGTCAATGCAGCCAGCCCATGGCTGGATGAGTTCATGACCAAGGCGAAGAAGGCAAACCTGCGCGTGGACTTCATGGCTATGCATTGGTACGCCGCGCCAAACGCGGCGAGCCTCCTCGCAAAGGTTGCCTATCTGCATGCCAAGTATGGAAGGCCGATCTGGGTAACGGAATTTGCCGTCGCAGACGGGTCGGCCACGCCCTCACGTCCCTCCCGGTACACCGGCGTCGAAATCCGCAGTTTCATGCGCGCCGCGGTAGCTGGCATGCGCGCGATGCCATTCATGGAACGGTTTGCGTGGAAAACCAGGGCGCCGTTCGACCCCACACTGGGCGCATCAGCCCCTTTTCCACACGAACGGGCACCTGACGGAAACCGGCAGACTCTACGCATCGCTCTGACCGCGCCGGGCCTGATCCGGTCTGAGCGCTCCCCTAACCGTGCGAGGGGTTCAAGCCCCTGGCGTAGGCCGACTGCCCCCCGTGCTGAAGGCAGTCGGCGATCGTGCTCACCAGCCGCACTCCGGGATTGACGGCGCAGGGTGCATCAGCAGTTGGGCGAGTCGAACTCGTAGGCCCCCGAATCGGCGGCGGCCGTCCCGTTACAGTCTCCGTCCTGGGGCACCGCAAGTCCGGCCAGGTCGACGGCGGAAGGGCTCGTTCCGGCGCGGTCGATTGCCGGGCTAGTGCCGGTCAGATGGAAATCGGCCGGTGCGTTCACGAAGCGTGCCGGCGCAGTAGTGGACGTGCTGTTCGGCACGAAGTTGACCGGACCGTTGAGGACATTCTGCTTTTCGGTCCAGCCGGACCCGTTGATCCACAGGGAGTTCTTGACGCCTGCCAGGATGTTGCCGCGGATCACCGTCGATGAAGGGCAGCCCGCATGGCAGACAATGGCCTGGGACTGCGGACCGTTCAGATAGACGGTGTTGAACTCAAAAACAGTGCCGTTCGTGGGACCGAAAGAGGTCCCTGTTCCACGGGCGATCAAGCCCTAGGCCTGAGAGCAGTTGGCGCCGCAGGTCGATCGGACCAGGTTGTAGCGGTAGGTGTTGCCGTCCGCAGTTCCGGAGGACCTTCCGATCTCGGAGAAGTTGTTGTTGTCCAGGGCCAAGTTGTGATGAATGTAATTCCGGTTGCCGTTGTAGATTTCGAAAGAACCGCCGTCGCGGTTGTAATCGTAGGAAAACGCGTTGGAGCCGCTGACCGTATTGCCGGAAAGCTCGTTGTCGTTGCCGTTGATCAGCACACCGGAAGCGCCAGAGTCGTCATTGCAGTTCACTGCTTGGGGCGTTCCGCAATTCGTGCCCGGCGTTAACACGTTCATGATGTTGTTGTCCGTCAGTACATTGCCGGTGTACTTCCCGAAGTCGGACCCGGATCCTGCCTTGATGCCCACCGCATTGTTGGAGGCACCGGAGTTCCGGACCGTATTGCGGTCGCCGGTGATGCTGATGCCCGCATAGCCGCAGGAGACGCCGCGTAGTCCGTCCACAACGGTGTAGTTGCCATTGATCCTGATGCAGTTTCCCGACTTACCGCCGGTAATCGTCGGAGCGTTGCCGCTTCCGTAGCCATTCAAGGTGATGGGAGCGGCGTCAGTCCCGCTCTGAGTGGTCACAACACCTCCGGTCCACGTGTCGCCCTTGCGAAAACTGACGGTGTCGCCGGGCTTGAGGACGATGGAGTTGACCTTTGACAGTGACCTCCAAGGTGTCGCACTTGAGGTTCCCGTATTAGTGTCGCTCCCCGCGGCGCTGACATAGTACGTGGTACCCGCGGCCTGGACCGGTGCCGGAAGTCCTGCCACCAGCCAGCCGATCGTGAGGAGGGTCGCGAGTACGGCTGCGGTCGGGGTATTGATTTTCATGGTGATCCTTGCGGTTTGGTGAACGGACGCGAGCAATGCGACCGCGAGCCGTGTTTCTCCTGCACTTCAACCATGAATCGAGACCCACTTTCGGCTCATCCGCTGAGTCTAGTCAGGGCCGGTTGCAAAAAGCTGTGGGACTGCCGGCCGGCGTTCGGTGAGCCGAGCAAATAACGACGCGGGCAGCTCCATAGGCGCAAACGATAATGAAGTGCATGATCAGCTTTCAGCGTGCTCGGCAGATTGCCTATGACGCCATCGCCCCCACGTGGACACCCGACTATCGTGGCGACTACATGGTCGCCGACTACGGCTTCGAGGACGCTCATACAGTCTTGAACCCGTCGGCCGTCCAAGCACGCTGGTCGATAAACCCACCGGACACAGACCCCGACTACGGCTGATGCCCGAAAGCACGAATTCCGGGATCGACGACTTCCTGCCCAACAGAAAGTGTTGTGAACATGGAGAACCACAAGCCTTCCACCGCTCCCGCCCTCGAGGTAATCGTCTTCAGCGACGGGATTAAGACCAGGGTGCCGGTCAGGGATGGCGTCGTCGCATTGCCCAAGAATCTTCGCGTGGTCAAGGACCGGCCTCTCCGGGCAAGGCGCCCCGCTGCTGGCACGGTTCACGGATCGGCGGCTGCCGGGTGTTATGCGTCGCAGGGTTTGGCGGTGGGGGCGTCTTTGCCGGTGACGATGCAGGTTTTCCCCGGGGTGTCTTGATTTAGTGCCGTTGGCGGCGTCAGGCTGACGATGACCGGATAGGACGAACGGCCCGGCGTGAGGTTTCGAAGGTCCACGCCGGGCCGTTCTGACGCGTAAAGGGCGCGCTGATGCTCACGGTAAATCATGATGCTTTCTCTGTCGAGTCGGATCTTCTGACCGGACGTCTGGCCTGCCCGGGATGCCGGGGTGTGCTGCGCCCGTGGGGGTGGGCGCGGGAGCGCCGGATCCGCCATGGCACCGGCATGGGTCAGGACCTGCAAAACCACCGTCCGCGCCGCGGACGCTGCGCCGGGTGCTCGGGCACCCATGTGCTCCTGGGCGTGGAACTGGCGGCCCGAAGGGCCGATGAGGCGGCGGTGATCGCCGCCGCCGTCGAGGCCAAAACCGCCGCGGGCCACGGGCACCGGAGGATCGCGGCCCGGCTGGGCCGGCCCGCGTCCACGGTGCGCGGCTGGCTGCGCTCTTTCGCGGGCCTCCGCCGGCCCGATCCTGCGCGCCTTCACCGCACTGGCCCACCGCGACGGGGCCGATCCTGCCGGGCTCTGGCCCGCCCCGGCCCGGACCCCGGCAGGGGCGGCGCTGGCCGCGGTCACCGCATACGCGTCGGTGCTCGCGGACCGGTTCGCCGTCGCCGCGCTGCCGTGGCAGAGCACCGGGCTCGCCGCGTCCGGCCCGTTCTTCTTCAGCACCGGACGGTGGCAACACGAATTGGCCCTTACCCCGGCCGCCGGGGACGGCAAGGGTGAAGGAAGCTCCGGCTGACCTGGCCGGGGCCATCGCATTCTGAGCCTTTTGAAAGGACAGCGTCCCCATGACAGACGCCAAACCGAAGCGCGGGCCCCTGGCCCGGAAGGACCGGGCGGAGAAGACCGCCCTGTTCCGCTACCAGCTGATCCGCGGCGCCGCGGACAAAACCCTGACCTGCCGCCAGCGCGGGCCCATGGTCCGGGCCCTGGCCGCCGCCGAGCATACCGGCCCGGACGGGCAGCCCGTGCGCTACTCGCGCGAAACCCTGGACCGGTGGATCGGTGCCTGGCAGCGTGAGGGGTTCGACGGGCTCAAGCCGCGGGAAAGGGCCGCCGGCCCGGTGACCCCGGCGACCGTGCTGTCCCTGGCCGCGACGCTGAAGCTTGAGCGTCCGCACCGCACCGCGGCCCAGGTCCGCCGGATCATGGCAGAGACCCTCGGGGACGCCCCGTCGGAGTCGACGCTGCTGCGCCATTTCCGCACCCTGGATATCCCCACCGGCACGCAGGCGCAGGCCACGGGCCGGTTCGAAGCGACGGCCCCGAATGAAATCTGGGTGGGTGACGGGCTGCACGGGCCCCGGATCTGCGGCCGGAAAACCTACCTCTTCGCGTTCCTGGATGATCATTCCCGGTTGGTCACCGCGGCCCGCTGGGCGTTCGCCGAAGACGCCGTGAGGCTCTCGGCGGCGCTGCGGCCGGCCCTGCAGACCCACGGAATCCCCGACGCGGTCTACGTGGACAATGGCAGTGCTTTTGTCGACGCGTCCCTGGCCAGGATCTGCGCGAGGCTGGGCATGAAACTGATCCATTCCAGGCCCTACCGGCCCCAGGGCAGGGGCAAGATCGAACGCCTGTTCAATACGGTGACCTCCCAGTTCCTCTCCGAGATCACCGTGATCGACGCCCCGGTCCAGACGCCCGTTCCGGGCACCGGGGAAGATCCTGCCGGCAGCGCGGTCACCTCGCTGGAGGAGCTGAACGCCTTGTTCACCTCCTGGGTGCAGATGGTCTACCACCGCGCCGTGCACTCCACCACCGGTCAGACGCCGTTGGCCCGGTGGGACGCCGGCTGGGAAAACCGGCGCCCGGACCGCCGGGACCCGGACGTGATCGCCGAAGCGTTCCGCTGGTCCGCGACCCGCAAGGTCACCAAAACCGCGACGGTGTCCCTGCAGGGCAACACCTACCAGGTCGACCCGTCCCTGGCCGGTGCCCGCATCGAGCTGGTCTATGACCCGTTCGATCTCACCGGCCCGGTCGCCGTGACCGCCGCCGGCGGCGTCCCGGCAGGGGAAGCGGTCCTGCTCGAGATCCGCCGCCATGTCCACCCCAAGGCCGTCAACGCCACCAAAGACGCCGACACCGGCGCGAAGAACGCGGCCTCGGGCATCGATTACCTGCGCCTGGTCGAAACCCGCCACAAAACCGCGATGACAGGCGCCCCGATCAGCTTCGAGAAAATGGCTGCCACCGGCGCCCCGGCCATGGCCGCGGGAGGGACCCTGTGATCGAGAACCTGCAAACGCACTATGGTTTCACGGCCATGCCCTTCGGCCGCTCCATACCGGTGCAGGCGCTGCACCCGCACCCCGGGCACCGCGAGGCGGTCGCCCGGATCCAGTGGTGCGTGGACCAGCGCCAGACGGGGGTGATCACCGGGGAAGTCGGCGCCGGCAAGACCGTGGCCGTGCGCGCGGCCCTGGCCCAGCTTGAGGCGTCCCGGCACCAGGTGATCTACGTTGCGGACCCCACGGTCGGGATGCGCGGGATCCAGTCCCAGATCGTCACCGCCCTGGGCGGACAGCCCGCCTTTTATTCCGGGGTGCTGGCGCATCAGACCGCGTCCCTGCTCGCCGGGGAACTGGACGAACGCGCCCGCCTGCCCGTGGTCGTGATCGACGAGGCCCACCTGCTGGCGAACACCGACCTGGAAGCGCTGCGAATGCTCACGAACAGCGGACTAGATACCGGCTCCCACTTCGCGCTGCTGCTCATCGGCCAGCCCACGCTGCGCCGGCGGCTCAAACTCGCGGTCCTGGCCGCCCTGGACCAGCGGGTTTCCACCCGGTTCGCGATCACCGGAATGGATCTGACCGAGACCGCAGCCTACATCCGCCACCACCTCAAATACGCGGGCAGATCCGACACCCTGTTCTCCGATGACGCGGTCGCCGCGATCCACCAGGGCTCGCGCGGCTACCCCCGGGCAGTGAACAACCTCGCAGTGTCCGCCCTGATCGCGACCTACGCGGCGGGCAAGGCCATCGTGGACCTCTCCGCGGCCCAGTCCGCGATCACGGAGAACAGCGAGTAAAACACGCCGTCACCAATGACCACCGCCGCGTCAGCACGGCGATCAACGCCCCGCCGGTCACCATCCGGCGGGGCGCTTTCATGCCCGTCCGCCGCCACGGACCGTGACGGCCCCATCGTCAAATAACGCGACCGGTAACACCGGGCTAAAGCTCAAGTTGGTTGACTCTGCGGACTATGGTCCGGATGCTGTCGCCAAGCGCGTCATTGGAGTTCTGGGCAATCGCGTGGCGGCCCGGCTCCTTGATGTGGCTCCCGACAGACCCGGGCGGTGGGCCAACGGAATAGACAAACCGAGCGCGGAGAACCGGGCCAAGCTCGCTGACCTTGACGGTCTGGTCGGCCATTTGCCCACAACCTCACCGCTGCCCAAGCGCTGCTGTGGATGGAAGGAACCAACCCACATTTGGGCGCAAGGCCGATTGACGCCTTTCTCATCGACGGTGCTGCTCCGGTCATTGAAGCCATGAAGGCCTTCCAGCAGGGAGCCTTTGCTTAGTGGACCTTTGGCGCGTTCTGAACTGGTCGCCTTCGGCTGCGTCTTCAGCCGACAACGGACATCCGCTGTTTGTCTGGCCCGATCAGGGTGCCGGAAGGGTGGACGATCCGGACGGCGACTATCTGGTCCTGTACCTCGGCGATTCGCCGGAGGGAGCTATCGCCGAAGCACTCGGAAGCTTTCCCACGTGGTCACAGGCCATATTGGACTGCCCACCGGCTGCACCGGCGGACTCCGTCAAGGCGCTGGTCCAGAACAATTGCGAGCTGGACATCCTGGACCTCGACGACCCCTACGAGCTGGTCCAGCGGGGAATGCGACCAAGCCAGGTGGTCACACGCTCCCGGACCGTGACACAGGTCTGGGCGCGCGGTATTTACGAATCCGGCGACTATGCCGGGGTCTCGTGGTGGCCCTACTACAACCCTGATTGGGCCAGTCTCGGCCTGTGGGCTCTCTCCGGGCTGTCAGTCGTGCGCGAACCCGAAGTCCTTTCATTGGACCATCCGGCACTTCGCGATGCCGCCTACTTCATCAAGAGGACGGTATCCTCGGCGTAAGCATGACCACTGACAGCCTGGTCGCTGGAAACTCGCAAAACGGCCCCGCACTCGTGCGGGGCCGTTTCTGGTTTCGCCAGGCTCAACTACCGGATCTCGACAGGCTCGATCACCGGGGTTTCGACGAGCTCAACCACCAAGAATGTGAGACGCCAAAACCAGCAGCTTGCTCCACAGGCCATCACCAGGTAAGGCTAAGCTTGCTTACTCCCCTAACCGTGCGCGTGCGCGGGGTTCAAGCCCTTGGCGTACGCGGACTGCCCCACGTGCTGGAGGCAGTCGGCAATAGTGCTGACGAGCCGCACCCCGAGAGTGACCGGCGGGTCCCAGCGGTTGTCGACGATGCGGTCGAAGTCCTCGTCGCCGAGGGTTTTCAGAAACTCCACGGTCTGCCCGTGAACGGCGTCGTAGTATTCGAGCAGTAGCTCCGGCGGGGCCCGCACCGCGTCGACCTTGCCGGTCGAATGGCCGTAGCCGGTGTCGCGTTCGGGCAGCGGCAGGTCGAAACGGCCGGCAAACCCCTGCGAGGTCCAGACCTGCTCCAGGCCGGCGGCGGAGGCTACCTGCGCGTCCTCTACCCGGCTGAGGTGCCAGATCAGCCACGCAATCGAGTTTCCGTTGCCCGCGGGCCGGCGGACCAGAGCCTCGTCGTCGAGCCCTTCAAGAGTCGCGGCCACTGTGTCACGGATACGGCCGAAGGCGTCCAGCAGCAGTTCGTTGGATTTCATCGAGTCCCCTCACGGTGCATTTTCGCTGAGCCCCCATGCTTGCATGGAAGCCGCACCACGGAATAGGGCCCGACCCCAGCCAGAGGGAGCTGGCGCGGCTGCCCGCCAGCCGAGAGGAGGCTCGAGTGTGAAATTCCGACCTACTTGGCCCGATTCCGCAAAGTTGGCCCGATCGTTTCCGCCTGGTCCCATCGGCTCGAACGGTGCTGTTCCAACTTAGTTGACCTTTTCCGTCAGATCGCAGGGCTAGACCAACGAGCGGATCCGTCCAGGCCTGCAGCGAGGCTGCGGCGGCCGGAACTAACCAATGGCGAGGGCCGGTCACTGGCGGGTCGAGGCCGGCGCAAGCTGCCGTGATGCCGTCGTTTATCCCACGTCAGCTTTCTCCATAAGGAGCAGGTTTTGCCCGGTCCTAAGCCCCCATTGACTGGTGTAGGCGGATCATCGGGCTGGCCGGGGTCAGGTTTCGTCCAGCCAAGTCGGGGATACTTGGACAAGGCGCAGGACTGGCTCCTGCAATCACATTCATGTCAACAGGCAAGGGTCGGTTTTTGCCTTGATTCAGCTGAAGGTGGAACCGGCCAGATAGAGGCTCCGGAGGTTATGTGACGTTGCTAGTCGGTGGAACGGTCGCGACGGCCGCCCAGCAAGCTACAGTGCGCCCAAGGCTGGACGGCCTGGACGTTCTTCGCGGTGCTGCCGTTGGTGCCGTTCTGTTGGGACATTCTTGGCCCGGGATATTTCAAGGTGCCGGCATCGTCGGTGTCATTGTCTTCTTCGTGTTGAGCGGTTACCTGATCACAGGCGTGCTACTCAGGGATGTCGAACGGCATCGCAAAATTCGTTACGGCCGTTTTTATGCGCATCGGGCCTTCCGCCTGTTGCCGGCACTCATCTCCTTCCTTGGCGTGTACGCCATCGTTGAACTGACGGCCGACGTCCTCGGGGATCGATCCAAGGGAATCATCGGTTATACCCTCCTCGCCGGTTTCGGCTACCTCAAAGACATACCGCTGCCTTTCGATGTCAGCTTGGCCATCGGACCGCTCTGGACGCTGGCGGTGGAAGAACAGTTCTATTTGATCTGGCCGGCACTGCTGGTGTTCGCCCTGCGGAGTAGCCGTCAGGGACGGCTGATTGGCTGGTCTGCCGCCGTCGTCCTTTCCCTCATGACCGCGAGTGTGCTGGCGATGCTTATCCTGGCTCCCCAACTTCACTCCCTGGTCTACGCGCTGCCGACGACGTGGGGTCTTGGGCTGATCGTCGGTTCGGCGCTGCGGCTATACAGGGTCCGTGTGTTCAGCTGGTTCTCCGGCCACCGGCTCAGACTGGCGGCCCTGCTCAGCTCGATCCTTGTCCTGGCCGCGCTGATCTTCTTCCCCAAGGCCAACGAAACGCCAGCCTTCTTCTTCGTTGGAGGCCCGCTGGCCATGGCTGCCGCGGCCGTCCTGGTGGTACTGGCCGCCTCCCGTACCCGTGTGATGCCGAATTGGACGCGCGCGTTGCAGGTGCTGGGCACAGTTTCCTATGCCGTGTACCTCTGGAACTATGTCGTCATTCTCTGGCTAAATGGCGGATCGACAGCCGATCTGCCGCCGCTGGTGGCTGTGTCGGCAATCCTGCTGACCCTGCTACTAGCGGTCCTCAGCTGGCACACTGTCGAAAGGCTGGGACGCATCGCGCGCGATCGCTTTGACAAATACTATTCGGACCAGCGGCGGGCCGTCAGCGGCGGTTTTTCCCAGCCCAGACCTGGCTGGAAGACGCCAGCGGATTAGCACGTTGGCCGTCCGGTGCCCTGCGTCCACGATGGACGACAGCGCACTGTCCCAAAACGTCCCGGGTAAAGTCCTCAGTCCAGCAGAGCGAATGCGGCTACCCAAAACGTTATCCATGCTGAGCAGCTGGCGCCTGTGGGACGACCCCAGGTGTGGCTCAAGCGCCGCAACAGCGAAGGGAGGGGCGGGAACGAGTTCTTTGGCGCGCCCGCCGCCGCCGTCCCACGCCATCCGCTCCCGGACATGTCCGCCGAGAACTGCACGGCCCAACTCAATGTTCCGGGACCCTGGCTGGACCGCCTGCCTCATTTCCGTCTTGAATTCACGCCCAGCAACGGCGATGAGCTGCAAAGCAAGTCCCTGCTCCCCCGCAAGCATGCCGCCGCCGCTCTGACAGAACTCCGCAGCCTCGGCGCCCGGCTTCATCCTCTACTGTTCATCTCCGAGATCCGGACGGTGGCTGCGGACAATCTGTGGCTAAGTCCCGCCTACGAGCAGGACAGCGAAGCTCTCCACCTGACGTGGAAGCCACGGCAACTGGAAGTGGAAGCGCTGCTGCCCGTTATCGAGGAACGCCTTGCCCCTTTCGCGGCCCGTCCTCACTGGGGAAACTGTTCAGGACAGATGCCGCCGTCCTGGCAATGCGGTACCCCCGGTTTAACGAGTTCCGGAACCTCGTCCAAAAGCACGACCCCAGTGGCAAGTTCGGCAACGAGTTCCTGGACCGGACTTTCACAGGCTAAATTTGTCTCGCCGGGGCTCAGAACGGCCGTTCTGAGGAGTCGCCCAGGACCGGCCGCTGACATATGTAACGGGAAAATTAACCCCTGGTCATGTTGACGCGTCCCGGGCAGGGCCTGGATTCGCCGATGTTCCAGCACCTGCCCGACTCGCTGCGTACCCCGGATGAGCGCGGGCCGTGCCCGGCCCCGCCCCGACCAGACGTTCGGTGATAAAGCATACTTGTCGAAGGCAAACCGTGAGCTGCAGCGCAGCAGCGGAGTCCAGGCCGTGATACCGGAACGCTCCGACCAGCCAGCACAACGCAAACGGCGTCGCCGCAACGGCGCCTCACCCATCAGCCGTGTCACAAACCAACCGGGTTAGTACAACCAGACGTCAAACGTCGTGGCCGGTCCTCATACGGCGAAAATGGTCCACTGTGTTTGGTGGGTGGCGCCTGACCCAAGCTGTACGACGTCCTGTCCGCTGTTGAAAGCGTCCGGCGGGCATGTCATCGGTTCGACAGCCAGTCCGACCCGATTCGGCAACGGCGCCGGCTTGTCTGCCGTGTGAATCTGCAGCCACTTGCAGCTCCTGTCCCACGCCATGCCGACGCCGGTACCGCTCGGGTCACGGGCAATCAGCTGTGCGCGGCCATCATCGTCGAAGTCGATGTCTGTGAAGGCGTGGTCAATTTCCGTGGCGCCGAGGGCACGGCGCACGCGGAAGCCGAACTCGTGGCCCGCCACCGGCCGGGTGCCGACGGGCAGGACCCGGTCCGGGGTCACCTCGAGGAAGGAGTCCGCCGGAAGTTTCAGGGTTCATAGGACGGTCCGCCGCGTTTGCTCATGGTCAGCTGTTTCAGCGCGTATCCGAGAAACTCCCAGGCGTCTGCGCGGGAGCGCCAGGCGCGGCTGGGTGTGCCGATTTCCCGGCTGAGAGGTTGATAATTCATGTCGATTCCGTTTTCCATCAAGAGTCTTTTGCTGTCCTGACCGGGCATGGCCGGGACACAAATCGTGGCTCTCGGCGGGCAGCTGTTTCAGCTGCCCGCCGAGAGCGCGCCAGCAGGTTTGTTATCCCTGGCGACGCGACAAACGCGTGAAGGTTGTTTTACCGTGTCACCGTGTGCTTGGGAGTCAGCGTCGGGGCGATCTGCGATGACCGGGGCTCCCCTGTATCTCCGCGCAGGGGCACTGCGGTTTCCAGAATCCGCTTCCGGCAGGCGAACCAGCCGAGGATGAGCACGGGGACGAGAATCAGCAGGGATGCCAGGACCCAGCGTCCTGTTTCGGAGAAACCCATTGTCACCAGGACAAAGGCGAGGAAGCCGAGAGTGAGGTGTGAGGCGTAGGGCGCTCCGAACAGGCGGAAAGAGGGTCGTTCAACCTGGCCGCGCCTGACCCAGTTCTGGAGCTTGATGTGGCAGAGCATGATGGTTGCCCAGCCTCCGATGATTCCAACAGCGGACACTTCGAGCACAATCTCAAACACCTGGGACGGGACAAGGGCGTTCAGTCCGACGCCGAGAAGAGTGCTGACCGCCGTCAGCAGGATCCCGCCATGGGGGACGCCGGACTTACTCATCTTCGCAGTGAACTGCGGTGCTGAACCATTGACCGCCATCGACCTCAGAATCCGGCCAGTGGAGTAAAGACCCGCTTTCAGGCTCGACAGGGCCGCGGTGAGGACAACAAAATTCATTACCGATGCGGAGATTGCCCCGGCATGGGAATCTCCGAGGTGGGAAAAGAACGTGACAAAGGGCGATTCGCCGGATTTGTAAGCCGTGAAAGGCAACAGCAGGGACAGCAGCAGTACCGAACCAACGTTGAAGACGGCAATCCGGAGGACCCCCGTGTTGACATCCTTGGGCATGACTTTCTCCGGATTGACCGTTTCACCCGCTGCGGTGCCGACGAGTTCAACGGCGGCGTAGGCGAAGACGACACCGCTGATTGCCAGAAGAGGTGCAACAGCACCTCTGGGGAAAGCCCCGCCGTTGTCCAGGATCACGCCCAGCCCAGGGACTCCGACGTCGGTTTTCCCGCCGAAGAGAATCGCTGCTTCTCCTGACCTGCCCATTTAGCGCACCCGTCAGCCGCGGGAAACCCCCGGTGCTTGACCGCGGCCCGGCCGGGAGACGGTCCCCCTAGCGATTCGCTGACAGCCTGGCCACGGCAGCAATATCCCGCGGTGTCGTCCGGCAGCACCCTCCAACAAGCTGGGCACCAAGTTCACGCCAGGTGGCGGTCCCTTCCGCAAGGCTTGGAGGCTGTTTGCCACCGGATTCCGCGGCGCCGTCCACCGCCACGACCGGCCCCCACGTCTTACTAACCGGGTCATAACATTCGCCCGAATTCGGATACGCGATCAGTGGCGTGCGGGTGGCTTTACGCAGGGCCTCAAGGGATGGAGAGACCAACTCCAACGGCACACAATTCACACCTATGGCTGCCACGTACGGGTGCGCTCCACAGAGCCCGGCGACGTCGGCCAGGGGCGTACCGTCACTGATATGCCCACCATCCCGGAGGGTGAAGGAGAACCAGGATTCGACGTCGAATTCTTCCACTAGGGCCAATAAGGCCTCGGCCTCCGAAAATGAAGGCAGCGTCTCACACGCCAGAAAATCGACTCCGGCCTCCACCAACGCCGCAATCCGGGGCCGGTGGAACTCCATGAACTCGCTCCTTCCGAGGATGTAGTCGCCCCGGTATTCCGATCCGTCCGCGAGGTAGGCGCCATAGGGGCCCACAGACCCGGCAATCAGCAACGGGCCAGCATCCGGCTTTTCGGCCAAGTGCTCGCGCCGCGCCTCGTCGGCCAGGCGCGCACTCAACGCCACCAACTCCAAAGCTTTTGCCTCGCCAATACCGCGCTGCACAAATCCTTGGGGGGTGGCCTGATAGCTCGCCGTGATGGCGACTGCGGCGCCGGCGCGGAAGTAATCGCGATGTACCTGCCGGATCAAGTCCGGCTGTTCCAAAAGGACTTTGGCCGACCACAGGGGGTCTTCCAGATCGCAGCCGCGCGCTTCAAGCTCAGTGGCGAGTGCACCGTCGGCCACTAGGTTTGCACCGGCGTTCAGCATGCGGGACAGCGTTGTGTTACGGGGCATTGTTCAGTTCTCCAAGTTGATCTTAATACGCATTTTTAGATGCTTGTAATGATCATCACTATATGTCACGATGGCAGTCAAGCAATCTGCGAGAACCGCAAGGAAGAGGCATCCCCTTGAACATTCAGATGAAGTCAGTACGTAAGCTGCGCGTGCATTGGCCCATAGCGTCAGAGATTTTCGCTCGGCTCGCCAAAGGTGAAGCCGAGGCGTTTCAGGATGACCAGGGCATCGCGGCCCTGTTCCAAGCTTTGGCAGCATCTCCGGAATTGGGGGATTTCGGAAACTACAGGCACGTCTTTGAGTCTGGTTTGGGTTTCGAAGGATTTACCGTGACGGAGGGGGCCAACCCCACGCTGGGTCAGGTGGGCCAGCGGACCATTTCGCCGACCTTTGTCTTCACAACGTATTTCAACGCGGCCCTGGATGACGCAGCAGTGGACCGGTTCATGCATCGCATTCTGGAAATCCATCCCTGGGAAGTGCCAGTCATCGAACTGTCCGGCCCCGTCAGCGTCTCCAGCACTGCGCTGGCGGCAGTCTACGAGAACGAGGGCGCATCATGAGTGAAACCACCACGACCGGACTTTGGGACGGTCTCCAGCCGCTACTTGCCGGAAGGACATTTACCGATCTGACGCATGCTTTCCACCCTGGTCAACCGCATTTCACGGCCTTCCCGGACGAGATCAGGGAGGCTGTGTACGACCTGGAGAAAGGCGACGGTTTCACCGCTCACCGTTATTCGATCATTGGGCAATGGGGAACGCATGTTGATCCCCCCTCGCACTTCATCCGCGGGGGGCGGACGTTGGACCAGATTCCGGTGGAGGACATGGTCCTTCCGCTGGTGGTACTGGACATCACCGATCGGGTCAGCTCTGATGCCGATGCCAGCCCCACGGTGGAAGACGTTCAAGCTTGGGAGAGCCGCAACGGCGCCGTCCCGGAAGGCTCCTTTGTGGCCTTGCGGACCGGGTGGAGCCGGCGCTGGCCTGACGCGGACGCCATGGCGAACAGGGACGGCGAGGGCGTCAGCCACACGCCGGGCTGGTCGCAGGGAGTTCTCACCTTCCTGATTGAACAGCGGTCGGTTGCGGCTGTCGGTCATGAACAGATGGACACGGATCCGGGACTGGCTACTTCCCGTCAGGATTTCAGCCTGGAGACATACGTTCTGGCGAAGAACCGCTGGCAGATCGAGCTATTGGCGAACCTGGATGGACTTCCCGAAAATGGTGCTGCCCTCGTCGCGACATGGCCGAAGCCTCTGCAGGGCAGCGGCTTTCCTGCCCGGGTCTTTGCCATCCACTAGGAAGGGCCCGTCCGGCGGCTAGAATGGGATTCATGTCTAGGACATCCAGCATGGGGCGCGGCATCATGGCCGTCCTTGCGGTTGGCTCCCGCCATGCAGAAGGCCTTCCCGGCGGAACAGTCGCTGACATAGCAGCCGATCTGGGCAAAGACCGCAGCCAGGTTTCGCGGAGTCTGCGAGGAGCGCAACAGGAAGGCTTTCTGGAACGCAGAGAGCAGCGGTCCTACACGCTGAACTGGTCGCTCTTTACGGACGCCCAACTGTTGACAGAGCAACGGCTGCAGACCGACGGTGTAACTGCCCTGGAAGGCCTTGCCAGCGAGACGGACGAAGGATGCTTCCTGGGAGTGCTGAGCGGGGACAGTACGGTGACCATCGGCGAACGCGTTCCGGCAAGCAGCAATATGGTCGGTTCCTGGCTGGGCCGGCCCTACCCTGCCTACTGCAGTGATGCCGGCCAGGCACTGCTGTGGGAGGCGTCGGACACCGAAGTCCGAACCGTTTTCGCTGCCGCTGCATTCGTTCGCCATGGCCCCAACACGCCTGTGGACGTCGGGGACTTCCTGACACGGCTGCGTGACGCGCGGGCGCGGGGGTACTCCATCGTCGATGAGGAAGCCGAGCCCGGCCTATATTCCCTGGCCGTTCCGATCCGGGATTTCAAGGGCGACGTGGTGGCTGCGCTGCAGGTCGTAGGTCCCAAAACACGCCTGGAGCCGCGGCGCGAGCTCTGCGCCGCGGCTCTTGTGTCGTGGGGAAAGTGGCTTGAGTCGGCGCTTGGTCATTCGCTTCCCCAGCAGCAGGTCTAGCTGGGAACGCCCTTCTTAGCGGCATTGTCCCGCGTACTGGAGTCGCAGGACCCGAGCCGTTCGGCGGCTTCCGTCAGGGCCTTGGCGATGTCCTTGGCCCTGGGTTCGATCTCGGCCCTGGCACCCAGGACGCTGAGCGAGGCAAGAATGGTTCCCTCCAGGTTGCGGACGGGAACGGCCAGTTCGTAGATGCCGTGCTCGAATTCTTCGGCTGCCACGACGAAGCCGCGGGGCCTGTCCCTCTCCATCAGTTCGCAGACTTCAGCCGGCGAATGGGCCGCGCCCGGGCCGCCGACACCGATGAAGTTGACATCGCTGAGCAGGTCTTCAATGGTTGCCTGCCCGTGGTCCCACAGCAGTGCCCGGCCCGATCCGGTGCACCATACGGGCGTCACCATGCCGGGCTTCACGAAGCTGCCGGGGAGTACATCGTTGGTGGACGACCGCAGGAGAATGACGCGGAAGCCGTCACGGACGGAGACCCTGCATCTGAGGCCGAGCGCGGCCACCAAAGCCTCAAGCTCGGTTCGTGCTTCGCGGACCCAGCCGGTGTTAAGCGAGGCCGCCAGAGTGAAGAATCGCGGGCCCGTTCGAAACGGACCCCGCTCGACACGTTCCAGCAGTCCCAGATCACACAATTCCCGTGTCAACCGGGATACCCGGCTTTGTTCCATGTCCAGCTCGGAGGCCAGCTGCGAAACGCCCAGAAGCCGCCTGCCCCACTTTTCCCGGTCCGCGACCAGCCGCACAATCCGAAGTCCTTGTGTCATGGACGACGATTCCGAGGAAGAATCCACTCTCAATGCCCCTTCCACCCGATAGCCACGCCTATTCTCACATGCCTTCATTGGTGGCCAGGACGCGGTGTCCTCCCGCCCACACGGTGTAGAGGTCCGCAAGGATTGCCGAGTTCGCTGTTTCCAGCTCTGCGGGGGTGATTTCTGCGCTTCCCTGCCGCCCGAAAAGCACGACTTCGTCCCCGGGAGAGACGTCCGCTATGTCGGTGACGTCGGCGACCATGGAATTCATTGAGACAAGGTCGACGATGGCGGCACGGCGGCCGCGGACAAGCACGTTGCCCTAGCGTGCCAGCGCCCGCCGGTAGCCGTCGCCGTAGCCTGCAGTCACCGACGCCAGCCTGGAGTCCCGCTCCAGGGTGCGCGTGAGCCCGTAGCCGACCCTGCTGCCGGCGGCATAGCTGTTGACGGAGGCGATCCGGGCCTTGAAGGTCAGGCACCGTTGAAACTGCCCCGCTGTCGGATCCGAATCGCCGTAGAGGACCACCCCGGCACGGACCATGTCCAGCCAGGAGCCGGGTACGTGCAGCGCCGCATAGGAATTGGCACAGTGGAGCAGTACTCCCTCCCGGGGAGTACCGGTGAGTTGAAGCAGGGTCATCGCATGGCTTTGAAAACGGAGAAGAGTCGTTTCGATATGGCTGTTGTCGTCCTTGGGAAAGTGCGTCATGATCCCGGCCAGTTGAAGCCCCTGGTGGCTTACGATCCCCACCGCGGATGCGCGGCCAAGCGCTGATGAGACGTCGAGGCTGTGCCTACTGATCCCGGAAGAGTTGATATCGAGGTGGATGCGGAATGCGGACCACCTTCCCGGCCTCGGCAGCGATCCTGTGTATCTCCCACGCGCTCTGCGGGTCGGCAACAAGTTCTTCGATGTCGTGGCGCAGGCCTGCCTTGATCTCCTGCGGCGCCGCGGCACGGACACGCAGGATCCGGCCCTCAAACCGCAGCGACGGGCGATGGCCGCCTCCTCGTTACTTCCTACTCCGACGAATGGAACGCCTAGGCGAACCAGGGAAGGGAGCAAAAGGTCAGCTCCATGTCCGTAGGCATGGGACTTGACCACCGCACATAGGGGCGCCCGGTCGTCGATCATGGACAGTAGCTTCCGGACGTTTGACTCGAAAGCGGCGGCGTCAATTTCCAGCCAGCTGCCGGCGTTCTGGACCGAACTGAGCACGGGCTAATTCAGGTCTCGTGAATTCATGGGTTATCCGTTGGACAGCGTGGCGGCCGGGGACCCAAGTCCCCGGCCGCGAAGCTGAGTAGACGATGGTTGATTATGATGGCGTTAGAACAGTTGGCTTGTGCGCGCCTTGCGCCCGTATTTGAAGTAAAAGAAGGCGTAGCAGGCTCCAACAAAAGGCACGCCGAAGTAGAGCGCAGCCACCTGGGTCGGATCAAAGGCGATACCGATGAGCGAAACGAAGCAGAGCGAGAAGGCCAGGATCGGCACAAGCGGGAACAATGGGGCCCTGTAAGGAAGGGCGGCGACGTTGCCCCCGTTCTTGACGAAAGCCCTCCGGTGGAAGAAATGGGACGCAGTGATGGACATCCAGACCCCGACGACGGCGAAGCCCGACACCGAGACAAGGGCCAGGTACACCGTTTCGGGTGCAACGACGCTGCTGATGAGTGAAGCCAGGCCTCCGACCATGCTCACAGAGAGCGCGACCATGGGGATGCCACGTCGGGTCAGCTTCCGGAACGCCCGGGGAGCATGTCCCTCATCGGCGAGCGAGTACAGCATGCGGGCGCAGGAGAAGAGCCCGCTGTTTCCGGCGGAGAGGAGTGCGGTGATGATGACGAAGTTCATGATGTCGGCAGCGAACGGAATGCCGATGGATGAGAAGACTGTGACGAACGGGCTTTGGTCCAGTCCGACTTGGTCAAACGGGACGGTGGCGGCGATGACCGTGATGGCCCCGACGAAGAAGATCAGCAGACGCACGACGGTGCTGCGCATTGCTTTCGGGATGTTGGTGGCAGGATCCGCCGTTTCGCCTGCAGCGACACCGATGAGCTCGGATCCGGAGAAGGCGTAGAACACTACAAGTGCGGTGACGAGTACACCGGTGAAGCCGTTCGGGAAGAGACCGCCGGTGGTGTTGAAGTTCTCAAACAGGAACGGGTGCGTCCCGGTCCCGCTCAGTGGGTGGAAACCAATGAGGGCAGCTCCGCCGAGCACGATCAGGACAATGATGGCGCCGACCTTGACGATGGCGAACCAAAATTCCGATTCGCCGAAGAACCTCGACGAAACAGCGTTGAGGCCAAAAAGCACTGCGGCGAAGATGACACACCAGACCCACACGTCAATGCCGGGGAACCAGCGTTGCATGAGGAGGCCGGCTGCCGTGAATTCCGAGCCGATCGCCACAGCCCAGGTGAGCCAGTAAAGCCAGGCGGTCGTGAAACCAGTTGCGGGGCCTATCGAGCGTGCGGCGTAGATGTGGAAGGCGCCTGAGACTGGGTAAGCGATAGCAAGTTCACCTAGGCATGCCATCACCAGGTACACCACGAAGGAGCCGATCAGATAGGCGATGACTGCACCGAGCGGCCCGGCCTGGGAGATCGTGTAGCCCGAGCTCAGGAAGAGTCCGGAGCCGATCACGCCACCCATGGCGATCATGACCAGATGCCGTGCCCCCATGGACCGGCGGAGCCCGGATTCGGTCGACGGCGGGGCGGTGGGCTGTGGTTCTAGTTTGACGGACGATGAGGGTTCCATGGTGTCTCCCAGGTGGATGGTCAGGTCAGAAGCGAAAGGGTGCGCGTGATGCCCCGGGTCGAGGGGCCACAGAGTGGGGCAGCCGCGCAACGGGATAGTGATGAAGATAACACGAAAAGGCCTATTTGGTCATTAAAAACATTTAAGCATGCACATGTTGCACGCATGTTACTTGGGGTGGTGCATGTCGAATCGGCATGCGGATGGTCAAATCGCCCTGTTCTTCGGTCACAATCACATGCCGCAACTGACATGGAATGCCATCAACATTGGAGGACCGATGTAACTGATTGAAGGAGCACCATGACCACCTATGACATTGCGCTGATCGGCTTCGGCGGCGTCAACAGGACCCTGGCCGAACTGATCGCAACACGCGGCGAGGCACTTCGTTCCGAACTGGGCTTTGGCCTGCGGGTCGTGGCCATCACCGACCTTCGCCTCGGATCCCTGGTCCAGCCCGAAGGTATTGACCTCCCCATGGCCCTTAACCTGGGCGGCGGTAGCGAAACCTTTGTCGAATACGGCGGATCCGCGGACACCAATAACGAATCGGTTATCCGCACCTGTACAGCAGACATCATCTGCGAGGCCACCTACACGAACCCCGAAGACGGCGAGCCCGCCGTGTCCCACGTACGGTGGGCACTCGAATCCGGCAAGAGCGTCTGCACCACTAACAAGGGCCCGGTTGCTCTCCGCGGGGCCGAGCTGACTTCACTGGCCGAGCAGAACGGCGTCTACTTCGAATTCGAAGGCGCCGTCATGAGCGGCACACCGGTGATCCGTTTGGCCAAGAAGATGTTCGCGGGCCTCAAGCTGAACGGTTTCGAAGGCATCCTCAACGGCACCAGCAACTACGTGCTCGGGCGGATGGAAGCCGGCCTTGACTTCGAAGCGGCCATTTGCGAGGCACAGGAACTCGGCTACGCCGAGGCAAACCCCGCAGCAGACATCGAGGGCTACGACGTCCAGCTCAAGGTCCTGATTCTCGCCAACGAGCTGCTCGACGCCGGCATCGAACTCAAGGACGTTCAGCGGCAGGGGATCTCGACGGTGACACCGGAAGATATCCAGAAGGCGTCCCGGGCGGGACGCCGCTGGAAGCTCGTCGGTTCAGCACAGCGGAACCCTGACGGGACCGTAACAGCAGGCGTAACCCCCGTCGCGCTCCCCCTCGACCACGGGCTGGCCGGGGTTTCCGGCGCGACGAACGCGGTCTCTTTCGACACCGACCTCCTGGGCCCCGTCACCGTCTCGGGACCGGGAGCCGGCCGCGTGGAGACCGCCTACGCTCTGCTCTCTGACATCATCGCCATGCACGCGGCCAAGACGGGAGTAGCTGCCCATGTCTGAGTCCACGCTGTGTCGCACGGAAACGGCGCTGCCGCAGTTCCGTGAAGTGACAAGCCCCTACGACGGCAGGGTCGTCGGCGCCGTTCCGCTGACCGAAAACACCGCCGGCGAAGCCGTGCTCGAAGCGGCCCGCTCCGGTGCACGGAAGGCACAGGCTTTGTCCCGCAACGCACGCGGGAAAATTCTTGATGCCGCCGCGGCGGACATCGAACAACGAAACGAAGAGTTCGCTCGGACAATTGTGGCCGAGTCCGGGAAAACCATCCGGCAGGCACGGAAGGAAGTGCTGCGCGCGGTCAACACACTCCGCCTGTCCGCAGCCGAAGCACGAAGGAACGCCGGCGAAGTCATCCCCTTTGACTCGTATGAGGGCTCGGAGGACCGGACCGGGTGGTACTCGCGGGAACCGCTGGGCATCATTGCAGCGATCACGCCCTTCAACGACCCCCTCAACCTGGTGGCACACAAGATCGGCCCGGCCATCGCCGGCGGCAACGCCGTAATCCTCAAGCCCTCCGCCCTGACTCCCCTGTCGGCCCAACTGCTCACGGACGCACTCGTGGACGCCGGGCTCCCGCCAGAGGTCCTCACCGTTGTCCACGGCGACCGGGACGTGGCCGAAACCATCATCAGGTCCCGGGACGTACGCATGGTGTCGTTCACCGGCGGGTTCTCCACCGGTGAAAGCATCGCCCGTGCCGCCGGCTTGAAAAAGCTTTCCATGGATCTTGGCGGAAACGCGCCGGTCATCGTCCTGGACGACGCCGACCTTGACGACGCCGTGGAATCCTGCGTCTCCGGAGCGTTCTGGGCCGCCGGCCAGAACTGCGTGGGGGTGCAGCGGATTCTCGTAGCCACACCGTTGTACGCCGAGTTCCGCCAGCGTTTCCTCGAAGCGACGGCGCTCTTGGTTGCCGGCGACCCGTCGGACGAGCAGACGGATGTCGGGCCGATGATCAGCCCCGCCGCATTGAACGAACTCCAGGCCAAGCTGGATGAGGCCATCGGCGCCGGCGCAGTACTTCTCACTGGCAACGTTGCGGACGGCAATGTGCTTCAGCCGACCGTACTCGAAGCCGTCCCGTCGGACAGCAGGCTGTGGAAGGAAGAAGTATTCGGACCCGTTGTCATGCTCCATACCTTCAACACCTTCGAGGAAGCCATCGAAGTAGCGAATGCCATCGAGTTCAGCCTCCACGCAGGCATTTTCACGGACTCGCTGAGCAACGCCATGGACGCTGCCCGCCGGCTCGAAGCAGGCGGAGTCATGATCAACGATTCCTCGGACTACCGCTTCGACGGCATGCCGTTCGGAGGTTCCAAATACGGAAGCATGGGCAGGGAAGGCGTCCATTTCGCCTATGAAGAGATGACCCAGCCGAAGGTCATCTGCATCAAGAACTAAGGGCCTGGAGGGGCGCGGCTGGACGTTGCGCTCCTCCAAGTTCCGCTCCGAGCAGCGGCATCAGCATCGCCAAGCAGCGATTCCACACAAAGAATGGAAAACCATGACCACCCGCATCGAGACTGATTCGCTCGGGAGCATTCCCGTGCCGGCTGCTGCCTACTGGGGAGCACACACTGCCCGGGCGTTGGAAAACTTCACCATCAGCGGCATTCCCGTCTCCCGCCACCCGCACCTGGTACGCGCCTTGGCAATGATCAAGAACGCCGCGGCCCAGGCCAACTGCGAACTCGGAGTCCTCACGCCTCCGCAAGCCCACGCAATCCGCGAGTCGTGCCAGGAAATCCAGGAAGGACAGCACCACGAGCAGTTTTGTGTGGACGTCATTCAGGGTGGAGCGGGCACGAGCACGAACATGAATGCCAACGAAGTGATCGCGAACCTTGCGCTGGAAAAACTGGGCTACCGCCGCGGAGAATACGAGCACCTGCATCCCATTGATCATGTTAACCGGTGCCAATCCACCAACGATACGTATCCAACCGCGATCAAGCTGGCCCTGATTTTCGCCACCGCAGAACTCAACCACGAACTGGGCAAACTTGCCGAAGCCGCCAGAAGCAAGGGCACAGAATTCGCCGCCGTCGTGAAGATGGGCAGGACCCAGCTTCAGGACGCTGTCCCGATGACCCTCGGGCAGGAATTCAATGCCTTCGCCGCAACGTTGGAGGAAGACCGCTCCAGGCTGCTGGAGTCCACAGGGCTAATGCTCGAGTGCAGTCTGGGCGCCACCGCCATCGGCACCGGTATCACCGCCGAACCGGGATATCAGCAGCTTGTACTGCGGGCACTGTCCGAAGTCTCCGGCGTCCCGGTCGTTCCTGCCGCTGACCTCGTCGAGGCGACGTCCGACGTCGGCGTTTTCATGCACATGTCGGGAATGCTGAAACGGACGGCGATAAAGCTGTCCAAGATCAGCAGTGACCTCCGGTTGCTGTCCAGCGGACCGCAGAATGGCTTTGGTGAGATCATCCTGCCTCCCCGTCAAGCCGGGTCGTCAATCATGCCGGGAAAGGTCAACCCAGTGATTCCGGAGACGATGAACCAGATCGCCTTCGCGGTCGCCGGAGCAGACACGACAGTAACGATGGCGGCGGACAACGGCCAGCTCCAGCTCAACGCCTTTGAACCTGTTATTGCCCACGTACTTCTTCAGAGCATTTCATGGCTCGAACAAGGAACACGCATTCTCCGTACACACTGCATGGAAGGCATCGAAGCGAACACCGAACGCCTCGCCCGCCAGACGGCAGCCTCCGTAGGCCTTGCAACAGCGTTGATTCCGGCCATCGGTTACACAGCCGCAGCAGCGGTTGCCAAGGAGGCCCTCCAAAACGGATCAACCATTCTCGACATCGTCACCAGCAGGAACCTCCTGGACCGGGCCGCAGCTCAGTCGCTCCTTGAATCCGCCGTACTGCCCGTCAAAGACACGGACATGTCCGCGGTCTGATCAGTCACTCCGTCACGCCGACTCCTCCGGCGCCACGCCGGATGACACTGGAAAGCGTCATTGCCGTCACAGTGTCCGTGACGCCCGGAAGCGCGGCGATCTGCTCCCAGATCTCCTGAATTCTCTCCAATGACCGGGCCTCAACTCTCACCAAAAGATCAAAGTCACCGCTTACGACATCACACAAAACCACTTCCGGAATCGACCCCAAAACGGTGATGACGTCCGAACCCCGCACGCGGTCCTTCCTGTAAACCATCAGGAAGGCCGATACGGGACCCTGGCCGGGTGCACCGGAGACAACTGTGTACCCCTGGATATACCCTCGCCGTTCCATCCGGTCGATCCGCTGGCGCACGGCATTCCGTGAAAGCAAAACCTTCGTCGCCAGCTCAGCGTGACTTATGCGTGCGTTCTTCGTGAGCTCCGCAAAGATCCTCTGGTCTATCTGATCAAGACTCACTCGATCCATGCCCACCCTTCACAGCAATCAATCCCCGGGCACAACCCGAGCTGAACCAACCCCAAGACCGAAAGCTCCAGAAAAATGATACTTCCGCATCAAACCCGCCCGACGCTTATCGACACTACCTGCGTCCTGTTCGACATGGACGGAACGCTCCTCGACTCAGCACCCGGTGTTACATCAAGTGCTGCCCAAGCCCTGGCAGCTGTAGGCGCCCCAGTCCCGTCACCGGATGAACTGCGCCGGTTCGTCGGGCCGCCGATGATCGAGTCCTTCAGAACAGTCTCAGGGCTGGATGAACCAACCGCCCAAAGAGCCCTCCAACACTATCGCAAAGCGTACGCGGATCATGGCGCTGAGCAGTCCAGCCTTTACGACGGAATCATCGAACTGCTGGAGCAGCTACAGTCAGCCGGTATTCCCATGGCTGTGGCCACCTCCAAAGTGGAAGATCAAGCAGTACGACTCGCGCGACGGTTTGGAATAGAAGGCCACTTCATCAACGTATGCGGGGCATCCGACAGCGAGGGACGAGCCACCAAGGCGGAAGTCATTGCCGAACTGCTGCTCCGCCTCGAATCCCAAGGCATCGACACCTCCAATCCGGCAATGGTCGGAGACCGAAGTCATGATGTCGCGGGAGCAGCCGAACACGGAATCTCCACTATCTTCGCGCCCTGGGGGTACGGAGAGGCAAAGGAAGCGTCGCATGCGGCCGCCATTGCCTCCTCACCTGCAGCTCTGCTGCCAATGATCCTGAACAACAGCCGGCGCCCCGCTCACCACGAAAATTCCACCCTGCGATGATTCCACGAACCCGACCAGTGGTCATTCACAGCCCACTGCTTGAAAGGAGCACTGACATGGCCCACCAGAACGATCTCGTCCACGCCCGTCAGCCGGCGCTGCCGTTTCCTGACGATCTGCGGATCGAACGTCGAGCCCGTGTCCCTCGGCACGTCTATCTCCACCGGCCAGATCTCGGTCAGTACGGTCTTCGCGCGGGTGCCGTTGCAGGAGTTCCCGCTCCCGCGCCTGGACACGTCGTGTGTGCCGTATCCCAGATGCTCGTCCATCTCCGCTTCCAAAGCGGTCTCCAGGACGTTCTTCGTCAACCGGTTCAACAGCCCGCCCGGGCCCACGAGCTCCGGGGTGTCTCAATTCCTTGGAAATGAGACACCCGCCTCACGACAGTCAGTTGGAACACTTCGGCTGATGAACTCAGTTTTGGCCCGACCCATTCGGGACTGTGGAAATAACGGTGTATCCGGCCCAACACGCCAGGCGGTGAGTCTGGCGGGAAGGAGCCGATATGATGGCGACACTGGATGCTGTGAAAAACACGGCGACCGCTGCGAAAAAGAACGAGACCTCCGAGGCCGACGCGGCCCGTGAGCTGGTCCGGATGGCCAAGGAACAGGGGCTGTCCCTGACAGGTCCGGACGGGGTGCTGAAGATGCTGACGAAGACAGTCATCGAGACCGCGCTCGATGAGGAGATGACCGAGCACCTCGGCTACGGAAAGCACGAGACCGATGCCAAGGACACCGCCAACTCGCGCAACGGCACCCGTGCCAAAACGGTACTCACGGAGACAACCGGACCAGTCGACATCGACGTGCCGCGGGACCGGGACGGTACGTTTCAGCCCGTCATCGTCAAGAAGCGCCAGCGCCGCCTGACGGGGGTCGATGAGATGGTTCTTTCGCTCTATGCCAAGGGCCTGACGACGGGAGGGATCAGCGCCCATTTCGCCGAGATCTACGGGGCCTCCGTGTCTAAGGAGACCGTTTCCCGCATCACTGACCGGGTGCTCGAGGAAATGGCCGCCTGGCAGAACCTGCCCCTGGATGAGGTTTACGCGGCGATCTTCATCGACGCCATCGTCGTCAAGGTCCGCGACGGCCGGTCTCGCCAACCGGCCCGTCTACGCCGCTATCGGCGTGACCCTGGAGGGGGAGAAGGACGTTCTCGGCCTGTGGGCCGGGACCGGAGGGGAGGGTGCGAAGTTCTGGATGAGCGTGCTCACGGACATCAAGAACCGCGGGGTCAAGGAAACCTTCTTCCTGGTCTGCGACGGGCTCAAAGGCCTGCCCGAGGTCGTGTCCAACGTCTGGCCGCTGACGACCGTGCAGACCTGCATCATTCACCTGATCCGCAACACCTTCCGCCTGGCCTCGAAGAAGGACTGGGACGCGCTCAAACGCGACGTGAAGCCCATCTACACGGCCGTGAACGCCACGGCGGCCAGGGCCGCGTTTGAGGAGCTCACGGAGCGCTGGGGCAGGAAGTACGGGGCGATCGTACGCCTGTGGGACAACGCATGGGAGGAGTTCATCCCGTTCCTGGACTACGTCAAGCCCCGGGTTTTGTGGAGGGTGTTTTAGTTGGAAATCTTGGCTAATTCCCCAGCCGGGTGACCGGCGTGGAGCTGTTCGTATTCGACAGGCGGACAATGGCCGATCTCGCCATGGAGCCGCCGGTGGTTGAACCAGTCGATGTATTCTGCCACGGCGACCTCGAGCTGGCTGATGTCCGTCCACGGCCCCTTATTGCGGATGAGTTCGGCCTTGAACAGAGAGTTGAACGCCTCGGCAAGGGCATTGTCATACGAGTCGCCCTTGGAACCGACAGAGGCCACCGCGGCGGCTTCCTCCAGGCGCTGGGCGTAGCGGATCGCACGGTACTGCACTCCTCGGTCCGAGTTAAGCCGAATTCGGCTTAATGCTGATTATGCCGGGGAAAACGTTAAGCCGAAGAAGGGCGGTGTGGCCCCGCGGTTCCGGGGAACGCCGGCTTGTTCCTCGGCTTAGCGTTTCGCGGGATATCTGAGGGTATAGAGCATTTGCAGTTTCTCCTCGCTGAGCCATTCCCCGTCTGACCGGCTGATGGCGGGGGTGGCGGCGTTCATGGCTTGTTTCATCATCTCGAGGGTGGCGAACGCGTAGAACGCTGAGGTGGTGCTCATGCTTTCGTGACCGAGCAGTTGCATGATGATGGGCAGCGGGATGCCTTGTTTGTAGAGGTCCATGGCCTTTGTTTTGCGCAGCATGTGGCAATTGAGCTTGGCGGGGATTGAGGGGCAGGCGTCCCTGGCGGTGTCTCCGGCTTTCTTGAGTACTGCCGAGACGGTGTCCACGGAGAGCGGCGTCGCTACTCCGAGGTGGAGGCTGTTGAACAGCGGACGGGTCGCGGGCAGCCTGCTGTGGTTGGGGTGGAACTCATTGAGGTAGACCTTGAGGTGTTCAACGGTTTTATCGCCTAACGGGACGAGGCGGCTTTTGTCCCTTTTGCCGGTCAGCGTCAGGTGGGCCGGCTTCGTCAGGGCCAGGTTCCCGAGCGTGAGGGCGGTGATCTCGCTGACGCGGGCACCGGTGTCATAGAGGAGTATGAGCAGCATCCGGTTCCGGCGGGTTTTCACGCTTGAACCGTCAAAAGCGGCAAGGATCGCTCTTGTTTCCTTTTCCTCAAGGTACTCGATGGGCTTTCTCGGTTGGCGTGGTGCCTTCAATGTTTTGGCGGCTTCATGGAGCGCGGCCAGTCCGAGGTCTTCCTGCGAGACGTAGGCCAGGAATGCCTTGATGGCAGTCAGGCGCAGGTTCACGGTCCTGGGCTGGTATTTCTTTGTCTCGCGCAGCCAGACGATCCAGTCCTTGAGGAACGTCCTTTCGAAATGATCGAAGCTGATGTCCTTGCGTTGGATGCCCTTTTCGGCGACGAGGTAGCCGACGTAGCATTCCAGGGAGATCCTGTACGCTTCGACGGTTTTCGGGGACATCGCCCTGACCTTGGGCATGTAGTCGTGCAGGTAGTTTCTGGCGTATCCGAAGAAGTTCGGGAGCGCGTTCTTGTCGCGTTTCATTCAAATCCCACCTCTGGCAGCAGGCACTGGCCTTCACGGGCCATCCCGGCGTAGGCGTTCATGAAGTCCGGGGAGGTGTGGATGTAGTAGTAGGTGCTATCCAGTGAGGCGTGGCCCATGTAACGGGACAGGTACGGCAGCATTGAGTCCACGTCGATGCCGCCGGCCATCCATCGTTCGATGTTCGTGTAAGCGAAGTGATGGCGGAAGTCATAGGGCCGCGGGCGTTTGCCCGCAGTGGCCCGTGACAGCCCGGCCAGGTCCCAGATCCTGTTGAATGCAACCCCCACGGCTGCCGGTGTCACCGGGGTGCCGGCGCCGGAGACGAAGAACGCGGCTCGTTCCTTGCCGACCGCGTTCCGCGATGCCTGGTCGCAGTCGGCGAGGATGGCGCTGATCTGCCCGGTGATGGGCAGACGCCTGCTGCGGTTGGTTTTAGACCATTGCACGTCGATGAAACCGCCGGTCAGGTCCACGTCGTTGGTCGTGAGCTGGCGGGCCTCGCAGGTCCGGAGCCCGCAGGAGTGCATCAGGGCGAAGAACGCGACGGCCTGCCACTTCCACGGCGATGCGACTTGAAGCTGCGCGCCGGCTTGGAAGAACAGCGTGACCTCCTCCCTCGTCAGCAGGTAAGGCTGGGTGCGAATGAATCCGGCTTTCCACTGCTCTGAAAGCACGTACGCGTTCTCGTTGCCGTTGATGCGAATCCATCGGCCAAAATCCCTGATGTAGGACATCCATGACCAATGCGGGATTGTCTGGTGTGACCGCTTGGCGATGACCCACCCCTCAACGGTGGGCCGGTCAAAACACTCCAGCCCACGGTCGGAGCAATACTTGTCAAAATCCCTCAGGTACCAGACGCGAGACTGCCCGTGAAAGCCCATGCTTTCCTTGAATGCGAGGTATCGGTCAAGGTCGTGGGCGAACGCGCTGGTGAATCCGTGCCCGTTCATCTCACGGCCCCTTGTGGCAGTGGGAGCACGCACGCGCGCAGGTGTTCTGCATCCATGCTCAAATACACGGTCGTGGAATCCTGGCTCGCGTGGCCAAGCACGGCCGATATCGTTGGAAGTGGCGTTCCCGCGCGCAGGAGTCTGGAGGCGGCGTTATGGCGAAGGGCCCTGGTCCCGGCCTTCACGTCCTTCACCCCGGCCGCCCTGAAGGTTTTCGTCGTCACCACGTAGATTGATGCGTGCTCTGCCAGTGCCACATGCGGGGCCACCGAGCGTAAAAATACATGTGCATCCCCTGAGGCCGGCCGCTCGTTCAGGACGTAGTCGGCCAGCTTCCCGGCGATCATGGGAAGTAGCGGCAGTGTCAGCGGGTTGCCGGTCTTGGCCTGCACGATCCCGATCGTGGAACCCCGCCAATCGATGTCGCCCAGGTGCAGGGCGATGATGTCGCACGCGCGCAGGCCCGGCACCAGCGCCAGCAGCGTGATCGCCGCGTCCCGTGCAGAAACCTTCCCTTCAGTGCAGGCGCGAACAACGAACTGCTCATCAGCGTCGCTGAGGGTCGGCACGATGCCATGGTGGCGCCTGGGATTGGCCATGGCCAGGGCATCAAGCAGGTCACGGCGCCGCGTGAACTTCAAAAAGGGACGAAAGTTCGATGCCACCGACCACATCGCTGACTGCGCCCACCTGCCTAGCAGCGAGTCAAGGAATCCATACACGCTGGCGCTGCCGGCCACATCCAAGGACGTAACGCCGGCCGCCTCCAAATAGACCAGGTAATCGCGGGCCATGCGACCGTAAGAGCCGCGGGTGGCCACGGCCAGGCCCCGTTGCTCCATCTCATCGGACCAGGTGTTATGCGTCGCAGGGTTTGGCGGTGGGGGCGTCTTTGCCGGTGACGATGCAGGTTTTCCCCGGGGTGTCTTGATTTAGTGCCGTTGGCGGCGTCAGGCTGACGATGACCGGATAGGACGAACGGCCCGGCGTGAGGTTTCGAAGGTCCACGCCGGGCCGTTCTGACGCGTAAAGGGCGCGCTGATGCTCACGGTAAATCATGATGCTTTCTCTGTCGAGTCGGATCTTCTGACCGGACGTCTGGCCTGCCCGGGATGCCGGGGTGTGCTGCGCCCGTGGGGGTGGGCGCGGGAGCGCCGGATCCGCCATGGCACCGGCATGGGTCAGGACCTGCAAAACCACCGTCCGCGCCGCGGACGCTGCGCCGGGTGCTCGGGCACCCATGTGCTCCTGGGCGTGGAACTGGCGGCCCGAAGGGCCGATGAGGCGGCGGTGATCGCCGCCGCCGTCGAGGCCAAAACCGCCGCGGGCCACGGGCACCGGAGGATCGCGGCCCGGCTGGGCCGGCCCGCGTCCACGGTGCGCGGCTGGCTGCGCTCTTTCGCGGCCTCCGCCGGCCCGATCCTGCGCGCCTTCACCGCACTGGCCCACCGCGACGGGGCCGATCCTGCCGGGCTCTGGCCCGCCCCGGCCCGGACCCCGGCAGGGGCGGCGCTGGCCGCGGTCACCGCATACGCGTCGGTGCTCGCGGACCGGTTCGCCGTCGCCGCGCTGCCGTGGCAGAGCACCGGGCTCGCCGCGTCCGGCCCGTTCTTCTTCAGCACCGGACGGTGGCAACACGAATTGGCCCTTACCCCGGCCGCCGGGGACGGCAAGGGTGAAGGAAGCTCCGGCTGACCTGGCCGGGGCCATCGCATTCTGAGCCTTTTGAAAGGACAGCGTCCCCATGACAGACGCCAAACCGAAGCGCGGGCCCCTGGCCCGGAAGGACCGGGCGGAGAAGACCGCCCTGTTCCGCTACCAGCTGATCCGCGGCGCCGCGGACAAAACCCTGACCTGCCGCCAGCGCGGGCCCATGGTCCGGGCCCTGGCCGCCGCCGAGCATACCGGCCCGGACGGGCAGCCCGTGCGCTACTCGCGCGAAACCCTGGACCGGTGGATCGGTGCCTGGCAGCGTGAGGGGTTCGACGGGCTCAAGCCGCGGGAAAGGGCCGCCGGCCCGGTGACCCCGGCGACCGTGCTGTCCCTGGCCGCGACGCTGAAGCTTGAGCGTCCGCACCGCACCGCGGCCCAGGTCCGCCGGATCATGGCAGAGACCCTCGGGGACGCCCCGTCGGAGTCGACGCTGCTGCGCCATTTCCGCACCCTGGATATCCCCACCGGCACGCAGGCGCAGGCCACGGGCCGGTTCGAAGCGACGGCCCCGAATGAAATCTGGGTGGGTGACGGGCTGCACGGGCCCCGGATCTGCGGCCGGAAAACCTACCTCTTCGCGTTCCTGGATGATCATTCCCGGTTGGTCACCGCGGCCCGCTGGGCGTTCGCCGAAGACGCCGTGAGGCTCTCGGCGGCGCTGCGGCCGGCCCTGCAGACCCACGGAATCCCCGACGCGGTCTACGTGGACAATGGCAGTGCTTTTGTCGACGCGTCCCTGGCCAGGATCTGCGCGAGGCTGGGCATGAAACTGATCCATTCCAGGCCCTACCGGCCCCAGGGCAGGGGCAAGATCGAACGCCTGTTCAATACGGTGACCTCCCAGTTCCTCTCCGAGATCACCGTGATCGACGCCCCGGTCCAGACGCCCGTTCCGGGCACCGGGGAAGATCCTGCCGGCAGCGCGGTCACCTCGCTGGAGGAGCTGAACGCCTTGTTCACCTCCTGGGTGCAGATGGTCTACCACCGCGCCGTGCACTCCACCACCGGTCAGACGCCGTTGGCCCGGTGGGACGCCGGCTGGGAAAACCGGCGCCCGGACCGCCGGGACCCGGACGTGATCGCCGAAGCGTTCCGCTGGTCCGCGACCCGCAAGGTCACCAAAACCGCGACGGTGTCCCTGCAGGGCAACACCTACCAGGTCGACCCGTCCCTGGCCGGTGCCCGCATCGAGCTGGTCTATGACCCGTTCGATCTCACCGGCCCGGTCGCCGTGACCGCCGCCGGCGGCGTCCCGGCAGGGGAAGCGGTCCTGCTCGAGATCCGCCGCCATGTCCACCCCAAGGCCGTCAACGCCACCAAAGACGCCGACACCGGCGCGAAGAACGCGGCCTCGGGCATCGATTACCTGCGCCTGGTCGAAACCCGCCACAAAACCGCGATGACAGGCGCCCCGATCAGCTTCGAGAAAATGGCTGCCACCGGCGCCCCGGCCATGGCCGCGGGAGGGACCCTGTGATCGAGAACCTGCAAACGCACTATGGTTTCACGGCCATGCCCTTCGGCCGCTCCATACCGGTGCAGGCGCTGCACCCGCACCCCGGGCACCGCGAGGCGGTCGCCCGGATCCAGTGGTGCGTGGACCAGCGCCAGACGGGGGTGATCACCGGGGAAGTCGGCGCCGGCAAGACCGTGGCCGTGCGCGCGGCCCTGGCCCAGCTTGAGGCGTCCCGGCACCAGGTGATCTACGTTGCGGACCCCACGGTCGGGATGCGCGGGATCCAGTCCCAGATCGTCACCGCCCTGGGCGGACAGCCCGCCTTTTATTCCGGGGTGCTGGCGCATCAGACCGCGTCCCTGCTCGCCGGGGAACTGGACGAACGCGCCCGCCTGCCCGTGGTCGTGATCGACGAGGCCCACCTGCTGGCGAACACCGACCTGGAAGCGCTGCGAATGCTCACGAACAGCGGACTAGATACCGGCTCCCACTTCGCGCTGCTGCTCATCGGCCAGCCCACGCTGCGCCGGCGGCTCAAACTCGCGGTCCTGGCCGCCCTGGACCAGCGGGTTTCCACCCGGTTCGCGATCACCGGAATGGATCTGACCGAGACCGCAGCCTACATCCGCCACCACCTCAAATACGCGGGCAGATCCGACACCCTGTTCTCCGATGACGCGGTCGCCGCGATCCACCAGGGCTCGCGCGGCTACCCCCGGGCAGTGAACAACCTCGCAGTGTCCGCCCTGATCGCGACCTACGCGGCGGGCAAGGCCATCGTGGACCTCTCCGCGGCCCAGTCCGCGATCACGGAGAACAGCGAGTAAAACACGCCGTCACCAATGACCACCGCCGCGTCAGCACGGCGATCAACGCCCCGCCGGTCACCATCCGGCGGGGCGCTTTCATGCCCGTCCGCCGCCACGGACCGTGACGGCCCCATCGTCAAATAACGCGACCGGTAACACCAGGCAGCCATCAGAGTGATGAACTCGCCCGACTTCAGGCCATTCCCGCCCCCGGAACGTTTCCTGGCCACAAGGACCACCGTCCTGGTGAACACGTAGGAGTCGAATACGCTCACCAATCTGCTGTAATCAAAACGACGCTGCGCACTGAACTTGCCCGTCCTCGGACTCGTCGTCATCGCCGAGAACTCAGCCCCCAACCCGGGCGTATACACACCACCCTGCTTCTGCGCCAGGCGTTCCAACACCCGAATCGACTTACGATACTGGCCAATCGTCGAGCCCATGTAGCCGGCAGCCTCCAATGCGGCGACAACCGCCACACCGATCTCCTTCACCATCATGCCCATAACCTTTTCCCTTCACTAGGAAGATGGATACGAGGCACACTAGTGACGAACGAAACCCAAATCATAAGCCGAGGAACAAGCCGGCGTTCCCCGGAACCGCGGGGCCACACCGCCCTTCTTCGGCTTAACGTTTTCCCCGGCATAATCGGAATGATGGACCAGGCCGGTAAGGTCGGCGCCGTCGCGGGTCCTGGCCCAGATCCCCATTTCCAGGGCGTCCAGTGCGAGATCGGTGTAGAGGCTCGTGGCAACCTGCCAGCCGACCACCCGGCGGGAACACACATCGATGACGAACGCCGCGTAGACCCAGCCGGCGAACGTGCGGACGTACGTTATGTCGGCGACCCACAGCCGGTTGGGCTCCTTTGCGGTGAACCGGCGTTCGACCAGATCCGCGGGTCTGCCTGTTTCCGGTGCCGGCTTCGTCGTGCGCGGCCCCTTGGCGCGGGAGATACCGCGCAGGCCCTTCTGGCGCATCAGCCGCTCCACGGTGCACCGCGCGACCTCGATGACTTGGCGGCCCAGTTCCTTATGGACCTTCCGGACCCCGTAGACACCGTAGTTTTCGGCGTGGATGCTCTCGATCTTCTCTCCCAGTTCCAGGTCCCTGACCGCCCTGGCAGACTCCGGGCGGGAACGCCGGGCGTAGTAAGTGCTCGGGGCGATCTGCAGCGCCTTGCAGATCGGCTCGACCCCGTGCCCATCGCGGTGCCTGTCCACGAAGGCGCACATCACCGCGACGGGCGGTCGAGCTCCGCCGCGATAGACAAGCCGAGGCCTGCTTAAGGATCGTGTTCGCCCGGCGCAGCTCGCGGACCTCACGCTCGAGTTCGGTGATCCGGTCCGCGTCTGCCGTCGTCGTTCCCGGACGCAGGCCCTCGTCGACCTCGGCCCGGCTCACCCAGGTCCGCAGCGCTTCGGGATTGACTCCGAGCTGCTCTCCGATCCGGCCGAATGCTCCGGTCCTTGTCGCGGGATCTTTTCTTGCATCGATCGCCATCCGTGTGGCACGCTCACGCAGCTCGATCGGATATTTTCGTTGTGCTGGCATAGGAATCATCCTTCCGGGTAATCAATACCTCCATCAAACCCGGTGCGATTCAACATCGGTGCGGCGTTTGATCTCCTTATTCACCCGCTCCATGGGGTTTGTTGACCAGATTTGGCGCCAGTGCTTCGCCGGGAACCCGGCGAATGCGAGCACGTCAGCCCGTGCGTCATCGAGCATCGCGGCGACCTTCGGATGGGACTTGGCCAGCATGCGGGTGACCTCGTCGAACTGGGTATTGACGTGCCCGGCGTCGGGCTGGGCGAAGACGGTGCGGATGATCGAGGCGACCATGTCCTGGGATCCCTTGGGCACTGTCGAGAGCACGTTGCGCATGAAGTGCACCCGGCAGCGCTGCCAGGCCGCGCCCTGGAAGACCGTTCCGATGGTTTTCTTCAGTCCGGTGCGGGCGTCGGAGATGACCAGCTTCACGCCGTCCAGCCCGCGGGTCTTCAGCGACCGCAGGAACGCGGTCCAGAACCCCTCGTTCTCGCTGTCCCCGACGTCGAAGCCAAGGACTTCCCGGCGCCCGTCGGCGGCGACACCGAAGGCGACCACGACCGCCTGGGACACGACCCGGTGCCCGACGCGGGCTTTGCAGTAGGTGGCGTCGAGGAACACATACGGGTAGCCCATGGCCGACAGGTCCCGGTCCCGGAACGCACCGGCTTCGTGGTCCAGGTCCTCGCAGATGCGGGACACTTCGGACTTGGAGATCCCGGTGTCTGCACCGAGTGCCTTGACCAGGTCGTTGACCTTGCGGGTGGAGACCCCGTGCAGGTAGGCCTCCATTTAACTGCGGGAAAGTCGACGACCTTCAGACCGTGTCCGCTGACTTCCGGGGACTTGCCCGCATTCTGAGGAGTGAGAGCGGCGGCGAGGGCTCGGCCAGCCTGGGACACGCCGTAATAAAGATTGAGGGCCCGGGACTCGAATCCCACGTGCGCTGCCGCTTCAAACTGCTGCTGCGCCTGTTCCAACGAACTAGTGAACAACTTCTGCCGCGACGCCGGCATGCCAGCGGGTGGGCTAGAACGAAGGGCTCGGATTCTCCGCCACGCTTCCTGAGGGGAGTCGGAATCGGACTCAAACATTCGTCGTGGCATGGCTTAAGTATGGCCGATTGATTCGAACTGAATCACCGCGCTCTGCAAGGTGTCGAATGATCTCTTGCTTTTCGGTTAATTTGGAGCGGCATGCTCCGAATCCGACGAGTAGCGACGCTGCTACTCTCATCACCAACAGTGCCTACTAGCCGCTGCCTCTGGCGTCCAAAGTAGACCGGACCAAAAGGCAAAAGAGAGCCGGTGAGTGGCGCGAGTAATGGGAAATGATTGGCCAGACTGCCCGCGCCGTACGGCGCCACGTGGTAACTTAGAAGCAGGATTTCTGCCTGAGCGGCCGCGAGTTCGAGACTCGGAAATCCACTGAACGGTGAGGTCTGGGTTCGATTCCCGTGTCAACCCCGGTTGGTAGCTTAATGGCAGAGCGCCCGTCTTACTTCTTGTTGTGCGTGGACCGCTCCCGGGATATGGCGTCTTCAAGTTCAAATCTCGACAATTTAACTGCGTAGTAGTACGTTCTCGAGAATCCGAGCAAGCCTCTGACACGGGTGTCGGCATGGCCATACACTCGCGGCGACTGTTCCTTGAAGTCTAAGACTGCCACATCTGCCCATACGGAGTTATCAATACGCTTCGCTACAGCTGCACAAGCGAGACGAGCCAGTTTTGTACTCCCTGCCAACACAGCGATAACGTCTTGAACATCGAGGGTGAGTTCTTCTTTGTTGGCGCCGAGCGCCAGAGGCCTACCAGCCCAGTCCGACCAAAGTTTCGAGCCGGATTTCAGCCCGTTTCTCAGTTCAGAGTTCAAATTTCCACCTGATACTCCACCAGCGTGAATAATTCGATTTCGCACACGGCGAGCGACTTCCATAAAGGTCAACAAATCGTCCGGGAGATCGGCTCCCGTCAGCATCTTCAGGTTAGTATGGGTCTCACCAAATTCCTCTTTACCGAGTATCTCATCCGTCAGCGGACGGCTTTTCGACACCAACCGCTTCGCTTGGCTTTGACCTTGACCAAGCCACAACCGTTGGAGGCTCTTGATAGCTTCGTGATGCACCGCCAGGACGTGCGGAATGGCCATGTAGGCGAAGTGTCGCTCACTCGCTTCAATAACCTCCTGAATCTTATGAACCGGGAGATTTAGCCGCCCAATGTCTTGAGTAAGCGGAAACAACGTGGAAGCGAGTTCATTCGAGTACGGCTGAGTCTCGAGCCGGCCCAATGCTAAGTGTCTCGAAACATGAAGAGCCATGATGGCATCGTTCATCTTCGCTCTGTTGGACTCGTATTCGCGGAAGCCTTTGAAGAGGACAGCATTCAGTTTCGACATATATCCCCATTTCCGGGCAGCCAGCAGGTACCGCCGGACAATTCGGTCAAATTCATAGTGCTTCCACCATACAGAGTGCTTGAAGCACCAGAAACAAATCCGCGCCACTTGTCTCGGCCACAGTTAACGAACGCGTGCCGGAGCCAATCCTGGACGCTCTGGAACAGCATGCTGGTCGCGATCTCCTCCTATGTGTTTTCACCGAGCGCACCGGCTGCACAGGTGGACGCTGCCGAAGCCCACTTCAAGAGGGCCCTGCTCTCGCGCCAGACTGGCCACAATCGGAACTAGTAGCCAGCTTTGACCGCCGGTGCTCCCATCGGGGAATTCTCTTGCCGGCGAGCTTCTTGGAGGTCAGGTGCCAGCGGTGGCAGTCCTGACACGGGTAGGCGCGGACCGGTTTCTTGCCAGGCTTTCCGGTTGCCAGGATCGCGTCCAGGGCGCGCAGGGCGGTGAGCTCGTTCGGGTACGGCTTTTTGATACAGGCCATTGCGGTTCCCTCGTTCGTTTGACCGAACGGTTCACACCCGCCTGCAGTCGACATAGTCGTTTCGCTATGAGGATTCTGACATGCGTCACGGCAGTATCGCCACCACCCTCCGCAACTTACGGGCACCGGACCCCGGCAGCCCATCAAGGCTTGCGGCCAGGAGCCGTTGGCCGCGTCACCGAAAACGATGAAACTGCCTCAAAAAGCTTGGACCTGCGCATACACTTCGACCATGCGACGAGTCTTCGATACGACATTCGACTACAAGACCGATAAGCCTGCGAGGACCAGACCCGACGCGGACCGGGACAGCCCGCAGCTTCGTGCGGACCATGAGCTGCTGTGGACGAAGGAACTGCGCCCCGGGGAATTGTTCGAGCCGAAAGCGCCGGCGGTCCGCCGGAAGGGCTACCTCATCTTCACCAACCCCACGTCCGAGGAGATGAACTGGTACGGCAGCGACGCCATCACCAACTCCTACACCAGCTGGCTACGTCCGAAGACCCTCGTCAAGGCCATCGCCGACCTGGACAAGGACCAGCGGGCCCTCAACCTCAACCCGCCGTACACCATCGGCAGTGCAATGATTTGGCCGGTCAGGAAGAAAGACCCCTACACCATGAACAGGGCGCGGGTGCGGCGTCAGATCGGTGACCGGATGGACCTCACCCTTGAGTGCATACGGCGCCACTACGCAGGAGAACAATGGAGCCCGCTCGCCAAAGTCATTAAGGCCTACGAGGATTTCTTCGCGCTCTTCCGGGACTTCAAGGGGTTCGTGGAGTTCTTCCACTTCCAGGACCTCGTGTCGCCCGACTATGACGAGGTCCAGTTCTTCCTACCGCTCGAGAACTTCAGGCGGCACGGAGCCCCGGCTACAACCCCGGAGTACGTGACGTACCGGGACAAAGTGCTGGAGTTCATCGCAGCACGGAACAGCCGGATGGCCGAGTGGGTCATTGAGAACCACCCCGACATCGAGGTCCGCCAGTAGCGCCTGCGCCATCCGCAGCATCAAGTCGCGCGGAAGCGTCGGGGCGTGCCGGTAATGGACCACCGCTTGGTAGAGTCAGGCCCGCGGCATCTCAGCCGATCATGACTTTGCAGGGGGCATCGGTGGGACTTGGCAGTTGGCTTCGACAGGCGGTGGACGGAAGCGCGGCCCACCGGCAGGACCCTGAGGTGCCAGAGGAACAGATGCCCGCGCCCCCGCCGTTCACGATCCGTGTCTCGATGTCTTACCACCCGTGTGTTGGAGTAGCCGGCACGACGACCTTTGCGAAAGAAGCGGTCGCAGTCCTTGCCGACCGGCACGGCATGGGTGTGCCGCTAACGGGGCCCAGCCACACCGCTACCGAGGAGTCCACGCACGCCCCGGTGAAGGACAACAAGAATAAGATCGACAGGGAGAGCGACCTGTGAAGCCCGCTCTCGTGCTGGGTGCCCTCTACGAAATCCACGCACAGTACTTCGCGAGCAAGGGAGATCCATCCCGACAAAAGTACTCGCGTCACGCCTCGGTCCGCTGGTATCGATCCAGCCGTACAAGCAGGTGAACGCGGTCATCGCACTGCTGCATGTCGTTGGCCTGCTCCGCTTGGTTGAGGCGAGCCACGCGATCAAGCGACAGAAGAAGCCGGCGAAGTGAGTAGGCACGACTGGAGTCCAGCTGCCCGGGATCAGTTCTTCGGCCCCGAACCAGTAGGCGAAGACCCGGTGCCCGCACACACCAAGGCGGTCGCGGCGTGCCGCGCAACTCTGAATGAGGCTTACCAGGTCTCTCGGGACGCTGTCTCCGACAATGAGACCGCTAGGCCGCTTCTGGACTCCATCACGGCCGTGGCGCTCATTGGCGCACCACTGAGCGCCAAGCCGATGCGCGTCGTACTGATGGGGCGCACGATGGCCGGCAAGAGCACTCTCCTCGCGGCGCTCACGGGCGGCTCGACTGAGAGGATCGGGGTCGGCGCTCAGCGGACTTCGCGTGACGTCTTCGCCGCCCCCATGGTGGACCTTCGCGACATCGAGATCGTAGACACTCCTGGAGTCGGCGCCAAGGATGGTGCGGAGGACGTCGCCCTAGCCATGGCCGAGGTCCCTGGAGCCGACCTCGTGCTGTGGGTCGCAAGCAACGACTCCTTCCAAGAGGAGACTGCCCAAGCGCTACGGGCGGTGGCCTTCCGCGGAAAGCCGGTCGTCGTGGCTTTGAACTGCCGCGCCCCACTCGTTGACGAACTGGACCGCGAAGACTTCTTGGAGGACCCGGACGCGGTGTTCGACCAGCACGTGGGGCACTTCAAGACGATTCGTTCCCATCTCGCGACTGCTGGCGTGCGTCCCGTCGCTGAGGTTATGCTTCACGCCGAAGCTGCCCGCCAGGGAGAGTCGGGCGGCGCTTCGGCCCTGAACTGAGGGAAGCGAGCCGAGTTTTCGCACTGCTTGCAGTGTTGGAGCACGAATGCCGGGAGCGTCGCACTGCTCGGCGGGTGCTGCGTGAGGCTGATGAAGTCCGCTTCCAAGCGCAAACGTTGGTCGAGTCGGTCGCCGACGTGGAGCAGGGGGTGCGAGAGATCGTCCGTATCAGACAGGGGATGCGCGAGGACCAACAACGACGGGCCGCTCGTTTGGTCGATGCTTGCCAGCAGCGGCTGGAAGACGATGTCATTCGCATCGTCGGCCACCGACAGGGGTGGCACCAGACCGTCACGGACTTCGGCCCACGGGTCTCCGAGAAATGGGACCAGGAGCAGGAATCGCTCATCGCTGACCTCGATGAGGCACTGAAAGAACGGGTTACCCGCCTGTCACGAACTATCGACGAAGCGAGCATCGCAGCTCAGCATGAATGGACGACTGCCGTGCGTCCAGACCTCGAGATTGAGGGGTTACGCGACTTTAGAGGGCTATGGAAGCGGAAGGCAGCTGGGGCTGTGGTCGGCGGTGGCGGGGCGCTCGTAGCCGCTGCCATCGGCGCCAAGGTAGGCGCAATGGCAGGTGGTGCCTTCGGTGGCCCAATCGGCGCAGGCGTCGGATTGGTTGTCGGTGGCCTCGGCTCAGCGCTCGTCAGTCCTCTGCGCAAGAAAGTGCAATCGCTCTTCAAGGGGAAGGCCACGATCCTTGAGGAGAACCGCGAGCTTCTGCGGACGGAGGTCAGCAAGGTTCTTGAAGAGCTGCAAGGCCAAGCACTGGCGGAGGTCAAAGACGCCATTGGTGGCATCCGCGACGACCTTGCCGGCGCCTTCACGCGTCGTGCAGAGTCCGAGTCCGCGGCGTTGGGGGTGGCCGACCTACTGGCTTCTCAACAGCAGGCGATATGCACGGGGACCGCGGCGCTCGACCACGAGACGGTGGGTTGCCTCTTGCAAGCCGACGGCCGGCCTCGCCTTGCCGCAGCCGTTGAGAGGGTCACCCGGCTCGCTGGCGTCTGCATCGCGATCCAGGCCACGGATCAAGCCTTGGCAGAGGCATGGCTGTTTCCACCGCCCTCACCCGAGATTATGACCTGGGGGCGCACGCCGTCTCCCGACCTGCCCGGCGTGCGCGCGACATCGTATGTCCTCGGCCTTACCGAGGAAGTACCGACTGCCATCCGCAGCCGCCCGGACGGCACCGTGGTCACCACCAATGCCCCAGTGCCCGAACAGGTACTTGGGGCTTGGTCCGCAACCCTGTCTGATCACCTGGGCGCCCATGTAGAAATCATCCGCCCGAATGCCGCAAGGAGTGCATTTACATGACCGACCTTCTATTTCACGCCGCACCCGCTGGGGTCCGTGACCTTTCCGAACGCCTTGACAGGCTGCTCGAGAAGCTGCCAACCGATGATGCATCGAGGCTTCGGCACATGTTCGTCGTGGACGAACATGAACGTCCCCGGATGGTTCTCACCGGGCAGTACAGCAGCGGCAAGTCGACTCTGGTGAGGGCGCTCACAGACGAAGCAGCTCAGGTCGTAATCGACTCGGCGGTCTCGACAGACAAGGTTGAGATTTTCGACTGGGATGGCCTCGTTGACCTGGTTGACACCCCCGGCGTGCAGGCTGGCCTGTCGGAACATGACAAACTCGCAGAGCAGGCCCTCCGTGCCGCCGATCTCGTGTTGTTCGCCGTCACCGTTGATTTGTTCGATGACAGATCGGTGGAGCACTTGCGGCACATCACTGAGGACTTGCGAAAAGCACCGCAATTACTGGTGGTGATCACCAAGTGCCGCACTCTCCCCGCTGCCGACGGTGTCCGTGAAGCCGCAGTCCGGGAAGCGCTGGGGGCCTTCGCCGAGCAGGTTCCTTGGGTCGAATGTGACGCCAAAACCTATCTGGACGGACTGCATGCGAAGGACTCGCTGCGGGCATCCCGCCGCCTCGCGGCGTCGAGAATGACTGAGGTCAAGGACATGATCAACCGAATCGCACGAGAACGGGGAGACTTGGCCCGTTTCCGTGTGCCGCTTCAGCAGATCGCCCTTGTCGCTGGAGAGGCGCTCGCTACTCTCGCCGACGACCGCGATGAGGCAGCCATCCTGACTGTTCTAGCACGCCAGCGCAGCGTACTCACGAACCGCCGTGGACTTCTTGACTCGGCCCTCGAACGACAGGCCACAGAGTTCCGAACCGCGTGTATCTGGGCGGCTGAGCGCCTCGCCGACACCGCGGAGACGATCGAGGAGTCTGCAAACCCCGACTGGTCCACGCTCGAAGCCGCCTCTGAGACTCTGAACGCTGAACTGACCTCGGCAAAACAGCGGTTCATCGCTGGGGTGCACGCTGTCTTGAGCTCACAGCTCGCCGACTTCACCTCGGAGGTACGAGAGATCGAGGCATCGCCGTACGCCCACCAGTTGCACGCGCTAGATTTCCAGAGTGACGTCAATGCGCAGGTTATCCCGGTGGATACGGGCTTGGTGCGCAAATCAGGGCAGAAACAGATGCGCGTCCCCGCTTGGGGGCCGAAGGCGGCAGAGCACCTGAATAGGTTCCAACAGGCCTGGGGCGCAGGCGATGGCATCAGGCAGGCGGCAGGTAGCAAGGGACACGAGATCGTTTACAAAGTAGGCAAACTCGCTGGCTGGAAGTTCGGGTCGTGGCAGGCCGTTCGCTGGGCCAACAACATCGGGAAGTTCGCCAAGGCCGGGGCCTTTGTCCTGCCGGTTGCTCTTGAAGCGTACGCGGTGGTGAGTGAAGAGCGCCAGGAAGTTCGAGCTGCCAAGGAGAAGCTGCGTCGCCGCAACGCCTTGGTCGGCCGGGTCCTTGCGCAGTGCGACAACATGTCTAGGACGGTGCTTGCACAGGTACGCGCCGAGCTCGAAGCCGAGTTTGGCGAGGCACTCCGCGAGATCGATGACGTCAACAAGTCGGTGCGCGGCAACCAAACCCTCCGAGGCGACCTGGACCGCGACATAAGTGCGATCCAAGTAGAGGCCCAGTCGATGCTTGACCGAATCGGGGTTCCTGCGCTGGAAGCATGAACGATTCGCCCGCTTGGTCAGTCCTTGCCGGCTCCGCCCTTTCGCCGCCTAAGACTGGCGCTGGTCCAGAAGCAGAGCTAACACCCAACACCAGCGGGATGCCCAGCGACTGACGACAGTCGATGTGGGCACTCGCGCCCGCCGGGACGCGGCCCGAGCCGACGTGCGCGTGCGGTGCTGTCATCAGGAGACCGACCTGGATGAGCGGGACACGGCCATCGATGGCGCAGCCAGCCCAGCATGTCATGGCGTGTGGGCTGGCTGGAACGCACCGGCGTGAGGACCCTCGGCCCGGTCGGCTTCTGCGGGAGGGAGGCGACAGCTATGGCAGCGTGTTTCGCCAGTCTTCCCTCCAGTTTCCGTAGAGCTCATACTCGAGGTTGGCTGGAGGCTCAATCCTGCGGCTCGTGGGCAAGCAAGGCAGTCGATCATCTTCGTAGTCGGAATTCCGCGTGCACTGGTTTCGAGCAGCGCCGGAAGTAGGTGCTTTCCTTGCGCCGGCGATCGGCTTTCCTTCCTGTTGCTGAGCAGGCCTACCAACCGACTGCAGTGGCCATACGAGTTGCTCCTGAAGTTTCAGCAACTCAAGCACGAGACCCACATACTTGAAGTCATTCTTGTCTTTCCGAAGCTGGCTCAGGTCGAGGCGGCGACGTTCGTCCAGGTATTGGGTAACCATGACAGTTCCCCCCGGGAATCCGGATCCTGGCAACCCCACGAGGGCGTGGCCCCAGTCGGCCAGAAGATCAAGCCGGCTCATTTCGAGTTCTGATGGCGAGGTGACACGACCATAAACATCGGCCATTGCAGTCCACGTACGGAGCAGGCCGTTGAGACAGTCGTTGTTTAGAGCTCTGCTCAGGGGCGAATTTTCCAGCTCGATGATGTCCAGGACGAGTGAATTCGGCAGCGTGTTATCGCCCGAATGTCCCAGCTTCAGGAACCTGTCATGCGGGCGGCCGTCACACCGAAGGATCGGATCCACGCCATCGTGGGCTTGGACATATCCAGGTCGTGCCATGAGCCCCTGAAGTAACTAAAGGCAGCCCACTGGACAAACGGCGCGTAGGGATGTGCTGTCATGATTCCCCTCCCAGGTTTGTGAGGCGTCGCGGACGCCGGAAAGATGATGAACCTTCGAACGATGGATTAAAAAACAAAAGGACCGTCCACAGGACGATCCTTTGAACAACAACTTCCTGGTCTGCGCAAACGGCACAATCTGCCCGAACGACCTCCTCCAAGATACTTAAAACAAAAACCCCCGCGGCAACCCGCGAGGGTTCTATATTCCTTCTACCACTGTTATAAGTCGTGCAGCGTAACAGATTCAACTCAAGCCGCTCATCCTTTTCACCTCTCCTTCAGCGCGGCACCGACTCGGCTGCTGCTAGCGACTAGTCATTAAATGAAAAAGACCGCGAGGTTCCCGGCCTTTGAGACATGGCCTTATTCTAACGGAGCACCAACCGGACCGATGGGGCCAGCCCCGGTCATCCTGTAAGGCCAGACCGAGGTCACAGCAAGAGTTCCGCGGGTTGCGTTCAGACTTCATAGTCGGGCCATGAGTTTCACGGGCGCAACAAAGAAGGCAGGCTGACGAAGGTGCCATCGGCCGATGGCGCCGCGGACTTGGCGAGCTACGGAGCCACACCTTCAAAAGTTGGCTTGCAGACGGCGCACGTCTCGAAGGATTTGGGGCGGCGAACCTCTGCTGCATCCATTAATGCGGGGTAACGCCTGTTCCCTGTATGCGCCGCTTGAGCTTCCTTCCGTTGTGCAACTACTGTCCGGCAGCCGGCGTGATGGACGTCCACAGGCCCATTATTGCCTGTTACAAGGAATCCATCGTCGTAGCTATACTCCACATGCGGTTTCGAACGAGCGCATTTCGCCTTCAACTCCGAACGCCGGGCTTTTTCCGCTTCACGCCTTTCTCTAGCATTGTCCATTTCTACTACTTTTTGCTCGCGCGCAGCCTGACGCAGGGCTATTTTATGCTGCCTATCGGCCTCCTCTTGAGCACACCTGCCGAAGTTTTCTTCCATCTCTGGAAGATGATCCGACAACAGCGAGGTGACGTCATCCATCTTGTTACGGATTTCCCTCCCCAACAGTTCTTCGAACGCATTGTCGCGTGAATACCAGGATTCGTGATGCACCGCCCACATGTGTGCCGGAAATGTAAGCACTTGCACACCCCACCCATTCGATGGCAACTATCACACTCGCCGACCGCAACAGCGACGATGCCGATGCCGATGCCCACGGGGCTTGAAGGCGACCGGTCTCAGCCGTCCGAGATGCGGAAGCCAGATAGACGCCGCCATCGGGCCGATTGCCAACTGGCGTGTCGGCCGAAAGAAACGGCCCCGCGCGTCTGCGTGAGGGGCCGTTTCAGGCTTCTAAGAGTTCACAGGGAACTCCGGTCGTCCAGCCGTCAATTTGGAAGACTCCCAACTCGACGATGCCTTTCTTCCAAATAGGGTGCCATTCTTCCAACTAGGTCGACATCTCACAGAAGACTAGAAGTCCCAGTCGTCATCCTCGGTATTAACAGCCTTACCAATCACGTAGCTCGAACCCGACCCCGAGAAGAAGTCGTGGTTCTCGTCCGCGTTCGGCGAGAGCGCGGATAGGATGGCCGGGTTCACGTCGGTGACCGAAGCCGGGAACATGGCCTCGTAGCCCAGGTTCATCAGCGCCTTGTTGGCGTTGTAGTGCAGGAACTTCTTGACGTCCTCGGCCAGGCCAACGGAGTCGTAGAGGTCATGCGTGTACTGCACCTCGTTTTCGTACAGCTCGAAGAGCAACTCGAACGTGTAGTCCTTGATCTCCTGCTTGCGCTCCTCGGACAGACCTTCCAGGCCCTTCTGGAACTTGTAGCCGATGTAGTAGCCGTGCACAGCTTCGTCGCGGATGATCAGGCGGATCAGGTCGGCCGTGTTCGTCAGCTTGGCCCGTGAAGACCAGTACATGGGCAGGTAGAAGCCCGAGTAGAACAGGAAGCTCTCCAGCAGCGTGGAGGCCACCTTGCGCTTCAGGGGGTCATCACCTTGGTAGTAGTCCATGACGATCTGGGCCTTCTTCTGAAGGTTCACGTTCTCGGTGGACCAGCGGAAGGCCTCGTCGATCTCCTTGGTGGAGGCCAGTGTAGAGAAGATGGAGGAGTAGCTCTTGGCGTGCACAGACTCCATGAACGCAATGTTCGTGTAGACGGCTTCCTCGTGCGGGGTGATCGCATCCGGAATCAACGAGACGGCGCCGACGGTGCCCTGGATGGTGTCCAGCAGGGTCAGGCCCGTGAACACGCGCATGGTGAGCTGCTGCTCGTCCGGGGTCAGCGTCGCCCACGACTGCACGTCGTTGGACAGCGGGATCTTCTCCGGCAGCCAGAAGTTGTTGACCAGGCGGTTCCAGACGTCCACGTCCTTATCGTCCTGGATGCGGTTCCAGTTGATCGCTTCGACGTGGCTCAGCAGCTTGACCTTCTCGGTCATGTCATCCCCTAAAAGTTGGGTTGTTCGTGAAGTTAAGCGTACGACGGCGGGCGGGCGCCCGCCGTCGTACTGTCAAGATTTAGTTGAAGATTAAAGCATGCAGCTGACGCAGCCGTCCACCTCAGTCCCTTCCAGCGCGAGCTGGCGGAGACGGATGTAGTAGATGGTCTTGATGCCCTTCTTCCAGGCGTAGATCTGGGCCTTGTTGATGTCGCGCGTGGTGGCGGTGTCCTTGAAGAACAGCGTCAGGGATAGGCCCTGGTCCACGTGCTGCGTGGCTGCGGCGTAGGTGTCGATGACCTTCTCGTAGCCGATCTCGTACGCGTCCTGGTAGTACTCCAGGTTGTCGTTGGTCAGGTACGGCGCCGGGTAGTACACGCGGCCCAGCTTGCCTTCCTTGCGGATCTCGATCTTGGACGCCACCGGGTGGATCGAGGAGGTGGAGTTGTTGATGTAGGAGATCGAGCCCGTCGGCGGGACGGCCTGCAGGTTCTGGTTGTAGATGCCGTGCTCCATGACGGAGGCCTTCAGCTCGCGCCAGTCATCCTGCGTGGGGATGTGGATGTTCTTGAACAGCTCCGTGACCTTCTCGGTCTCCGGGGCCCATTCCTGCTCGGTGTACTTGTCGAAGAACTCGCCGGAGGCGTACTTGGACTTCTCGAAGCCGCCGAACGTTTGGCCGGTCTGGATGGCCAGCTTGTTGGAGGCGCGGACCGCGTGGAACACCACCGAGTAGAAGTAGATGTTGGTGAAGTCCAAGCCCTCTTCGGAGCCGTAGTGGACCCGCTCGCGGGCCAGGTAGCCGTGCAGGTTCATCTGGCCGAGGCCGATCGCGTGCGACTGGTCATTGCCGCGGGCGATCGACGGCACCGAGGTGATGTTGGACATGTCCGAGACGGCCGAGAGGGACCGGATGGCGGTCTCGATGGTCAGGCCGAAGTCGGGCGAGTCCATGGTCTTGGCGATGTTCAGCGAGCCCAGGTTGCAGGAGATGTCCTTGCCGGTCTGGTCGTAGGACAGGTCATCGTGGTACGTGGTGGGCTGCGAGACCTGGAGGATCTCCGAGCACAGGTTGGACATGATGATCTTGCCGTCAATCGGGTTTTCCCGGTTCACGGTGTCCTCGAACATGATGTACGGGTAGCCGGATTCGAACTGGATCTCGGCGAGGGTCTGGAAGAACTCGCGCGCCTTGATCTTGGTCTTCTTGATCCGGGAATCATCCACCATCTCGTAGTACTTCTCGGTGACCGAGACGTCGGAGAAAGGCATCCCGTAGACGCGTTCGACGTCGTACGGAGAGAACAGGTACATGTCCTCGTCCCGCTTGGCGAGCTCGAACGTGATGTCAGGGATCACGACGCCGAGCGAGAGGGTCTTGATCCGGATCTTCTCGTCGGCGTTCTCCCGCTTGGTGTCCAGGAAGCGGTAGATGTCCGGGTGGTGCGCGTGCAGGTACACGGCACCGGCACCCTGGCGGGCGCCGAGCTGGTTGGCGTAGGAGAAGCTGTCCTCGAGGAGCTTCATGACGGGGATGACGCCGGAGGACTGGTTCTCGATCTGCTTGATGGGGGCGCCGACCTCGCGGATGTTGGTCAGGGCGAACGCCACGCCGCCGCCGCGCTTGGACAGCTGCAGGGCGGAGTTGATGGAACGGCCGATCGACTCCATGTTGTCTTCGATGCGGAGCAGAAAGCAGGAGACCAGCTCGCCGCGCTGGCGCTTGCCGGCGTTGAGGAACGTGGGGGTGGCCGGCTGGAAGCGGCCTTCGATGATCTCGTCGAGCATCTGCAGGGCGAGCTGCTCGTCGCCGCGGGCCAGGTGCAGGGCCACCATGCAGACGCGGTCCTCGTAGCGCTCCAGGAAACGCTTTCCGTCGAAGGTCTTCAGCGTATAGGAGGTGTAGAACTTGAAGGCGCCCAGGAAGGTCTCGAAGCGGAACTTCTTCTTGTACGCGCGGTTGAAGAGCTCGCGGATGAAGTTCATCGTGTACTGGTCGAGGGTCTCGCGCTCGTAGTACTCGTTCTTTACGAGGTAGTCGAGCTTCTCCTCGAGGTCGTGGAAGAACACGGTGTTGTTGTTCACGTGCTGCAGGAAGTACTGGTGCGCAGCCTCGCGGTCGGCCTCGAACTGGATCTCTCCGTTGGGTCCGTAGAGGTTCAGCATGGCGTTGAGCTCGTGGTAGCCGAGCCCCTTGTAGGCGGCCGGCATCTCGTGCTTGTCCTGCTTCTCGACGGCGGTGGGCGCGTGGGAGCCTGAGCCCTCAGTCATTGCTTTGTCTGCGACAGTCGTGTCCAAAACTCTTCCAATCCTTGTTGAACCCTGTTGACGTCTTCCGGCGTCCCCATGAGTTCGAACTTATAGAGGTGCGGGACCTGGCATTTGGCGGCGATGATGTCGCCGGCCATGCAGTAGTTGTCCCCAAAATTCGTGTTCCCTGCGCCGATCACTCCGCGGATCAGCTTCCTGTTCCTCGGATCATTCAGAAACCTGATGACCTGTTTCGGAACGGATCCCTCTCCCCCGGTGCCGCCGTAGGTCGGCACCACCAGCACATAGGGTTCGCACGCCACCAGCGGGGCGTCCCGCGGATAGAGCGGGAGCCGCGCAACGTCGATGCCCAGCTTCGCAACGAAGCGTTTGGTGTTCTCGGAGGAGGAGGAAAAGTAGATGAGGTGGCTCCGCGTTAGCTCTGGAGCCGCCTTGCTGACCGCTTCCCCGCCGTCAGCCTTGGCAGCCACCCGATCATCAGTTGTTGTAAGTGCAACCATGGGACTCACCTCGTCTACCTTGAAATCTCGCCCGGTAGCGGGCGTCCGCAGCGTTTCAGGCTACGGCGGCGGCCTGCGCCAGTTCTTCGATCTTGTCCGGGCGGAAACCGGACCAGTGGTCCTGGTCCGTGACGACGACCGGCGCCTGCATGTAGCCCAGGGACTTCAGGCGCTCGAGGGCCTCGGCATCCTGGGAGATGTCGACGCTCTGGTAGGTGATGCCTTTCTTGTCCAGCGCGCGGTAGGTCGCGTTGCACTGAACACAGGCCGGCTTCGTGTAAACCGTAACGGTCATGGTCCCTGTCCCCTTTGTTGAAGTCTTCTACACAGCGTTTTCTTCTACACAGCGTTTCCCAGGACAGCATTTTTCGTGCTCCTGCTGTCTCGCGCTGATGTCCCGCTGGAACTGTATGTCGATACTACATGTAGTGCAAGAGCCCCGCGAGGACCCCAAGATGATGTATTACAAGTATGTCATTTAATGCACCCTTAATCCACAGGCGGGGGCCTTCAAAATGTCCGGATTTCAGCCGTTTTGGAGAACGAAATCCACACCCTGTGGAGTACTTAGCCACAATTAACCGCCCTGCGTGTCGTGGTGGAGACGGCGTGTCGCAGGGGTGGCTCGCCGTGGCGCGGCGCACTACAGGTGGTGTCCGGGCACACGAAAAAGGCGGACACCGGGGTGCCCGCCTTGTTCGATCGTGATTCTTCTTATATGGCGCCGCCGTCCAGCACGATCTGCTGGACGTCGAGGTAGCCCGACTGGAACCCTGCGCGGCAGTAGCACAGGTAGAACAGCCACATGCGCTGGAAGATCGCATCGAAGCCCAGGGCGCGGACCTCGTGCTCGTTGGCCATGAAGCGCTCCTCCCAGAGCCGCAGGGTCTGCGCGTAGTGGTCCCCCAGGGCGAGCCGTTCGCGGACGCGGAGTCCGGTCTGCTTTTCAGTGATGTCCTCGATGGCCCGCACGGATGGAATGACGCCGCCGGGGAAGATGTACTTGTGCACCCAGGTGTAGCTGGAGCGTGTGGCGATCAGCCGGTCGTGGGCGATGGTGATGGCCTGGATCGCCACCTTGCCGCCCGGGGCAAGGACGCGCTCGATCGTCTGGAAGTACGTGGCCCAGTATTCGTAGCCCACGGCCTCGATCATCTCAACCGACACGACGGCGTCGTACTCCCCCTCGACCGCGCGGTAGTCCTTGAGTTCGATCGTGACGGCGTCGGCGTAGCCGGCCTCGGCCACGCGCCGGCGGGCCAGCTCCTGCTGCTCGCTGGAGAGGGTGACGGAGTAGACCGTGGCTCCCCGCTCGGCGGCGCGGAGGGCGAGCTCGCCCCAGCCGGTGCCGATTTCCAGCACCCGCGTGCCCTCCTGCACGCCGGCCTTGTCCAGCAGCGTGTCGATCTTCGCCTGCTGGGCGGAGGCCAGGCCGTCCCAGCTGACGTTCTTCAGGGCGTCGCCGGATTCCGGGAAGAGCGCGCTGGAGTACGTCATGGTGCTGTCCAGGAACGAGGCGAAGAGCTCGTTGGAGAGGTCATAATGCCGGGAGATGTTCGAGCGGGTGTTCTTCTCGGTGTTGCGTTCCTTGCGCGGCTGGCGCGGCAGGTACAAGGCGCGGAGTTTCTGCAATGGCTCCGGCACCAGCGTGCCGACCCGCGCCGCGAACACTTCCACTACGGCCGTGAGGTCCTCGGCGTCCCAGTCTCCGGCCATGAACGACTCGCCGAGGCCGATCAGTCCGCCGTCGCCGAGGCGTGCGGCGAAAGCCTCCGGGCGGTTGATGGTCATGACGGGTACGCCGCTGCCCGGGCCGGCGCCCGCTGCGGCCGCCTTTCCAAGCACGGTACCGTCCGGGTAGCGGACTTCCAGCGGCAGCCTGCGCGCGGCGGCCTTGAAGATGGCAGCGGCGGTGCGCCCGGCCAGGGTGGCCTTCAGTCCGGAGGGCACCGAGGCGATGCCTGGCCAGATGGCGGCGTCGATCTGGCTGGGGGCCTGGGGAACCGTGTAGGGCACAGCCCGGCTGGGGACAGTGCCGTTTGTCCGCTTTGCGGCGGATCCGGTCGCTTGGGTCATTGTCACTGAACTGCCTCCTGTGAAGGGTGGTGTGGTCTTTTGCTGACGGGCAGCCGGCGCGCCCAAAGCTTGAGGCCCTGCCAGCGGATCTGGACGGTGACGCGCAGCGGCGCCAGGGGAACCGCGAGCGCCGCGGCAAGGATGTTGGGCACGGTCGCCTCGTGGCGTTCGCCGTCCATAGTGGCGATAAAGGGCTTGTGCCCCTCCCGCTCCAGGACGATCGACACCGCGAGACGCTCGCCCGGTTCCGGAAGCTTCATCAGGTACTGGCCCTCGACGTCGTTGAACGGCGAGACGTAAAACGCCTTGGGCACGCTTGCCCGGCCGGCGTCGTCCGTTTCCAGGACGTAGCAGTGCCGTTCGCCGTAGGTGTTGTGGACCTCGGCGACGACGCACCGCAGCTCCCCCGCGGCGTCGTGGCACCAAAAAAGCGACACCGGGTTGAACACGTGCCCGAAGACCCGGGCGCTGGCCAGCATGGTGATCCGGCCGCCGTCGAGCTCGATCCCCCGGGTGGAGAGGAAGCGTTCAACATTGCCCCGGAGGGTGCCGGACGGGTCGCCCAGGTGGTCCGCAACGGCGAAGCCGGCCAGCGGCCTGAGGATGCGGGGCACGGCAGGGAGCTTGTCGACGTCGACATACCAGCTGTAGCTGCGGTAGGTGAAGGCGTTGCGCAACGGAGTGCGCCGCACATGCGCGATGGAGGTGCGGTAGATGGCAGAAGGAGCGCTCATGCGCCCGCCTTGGATATGGTCTGCAGGTCCGGGCCGATGGCGACGGCGCCAATGCTGGCGGGGAGCCGGTCCCATTCGCGTCCCAGCCGGGCCGCGGCCCTGACGCCGGAGAGGGCGCCGTCCTCGTGGAAGCCCCAGCCGTGGTAGGCGCCGGCGAACGCCAGCCGGCCGTCGCCGAGCTCGAGGATCCGCTGCTGGGCCTTGAGGGACTCCGGGGTGTACTGCGGGTGCTCATAGACCATCCGGTCCAGGACGGTGCCGTCGGCGATCAGTCCGGATTCGCCGAGGCTCACGATGTAGCGCCGTCCGTCCACGGGTTCGAGCCGCTGCAGCCGGGTCATGTCGTAGCTGACCAGGACCTTGTCCGGCCGCGCATGGCAGGACGGCAGGCGGTAGTTCCAGGACGCCTTGGCATTGTCGCTTGAGGGCAGCACGGCGTCGTCGCGGTGGAAGACGGTCTGGTTGACCGAGTACGGCATCCCGCCCAGGCCCTCCTTCTCGGCGGGCGAGGCATCGGCGAGCAGGCGCAGGGCCTGCGCCGGGTGGGTGGCGATCACGACGGCGTCGAAGTTCTCGGTGGTGAATTGGCCGGTGCCGTGCGGGGTGGTCAGTTCGACGCCGTCGGCGTGGCGCCGTACCCCGGTGACGGGGCTGGAGAGCCGGATGTCCGGCAATGTGGCCGCCAGCTTGTCGACGTAGCTGCGCGAGCCGCCCTTGACCGTCCGCCACTGGGGTGAGCCCTGGACGCCGAGCAGGCCGTGGTGGCCCAGGAAGGTGAAGAGGTAGCGGGCCGGGTAGGCCAGGGCGGTGGTGGGGTCGCAGGACCAGACAGCGCTTACCACCGGTGTCATGAAGTGCGAGATGAAGTAGCTGCTGAACTTCTCGCGGGCGAGGAAGTCGGCCAGTGTCATCTCCGCCACGGCTCCCTGTGGCGGTGTTGTCCGGGACGGTGTCCCGGGTCCGGCGAGCAGTGCGCGGGCCCGGCGGTGGAAGCGCGTGACTTCCAGCAGCATCAGCAGGTAGCGGCCGCGCAGCAGGGTGGCGGGCCGGGGAATGATGCCGCGGCCCTTGGGCCGGGCGCCGGCGTATTCGAGGCCGCAGCCGTCACAGCGGACGGACATGCTCATTTCCGAGTCCTGCGTTTCGACGCCGAGCTCGGCGAAGAGCCGGAGCAGCGTCGGGTAGGTCCGTTCGTTATGGACGATGAAGCCGGTGTCCACGCCCAGGAAGGAGCCGTCGGCCTGCGGCACGTCGTGGGTATGGGCGTGGCCGCCCAGGCGCTCGTCCGCCTCGAAGAGCGTCACACGGTCCTGCCTGTTCAGGACGTACGCAGCTGTCAGCCCCGCCACGCCGCTGCCGATGACGGCCACGCGCCGGCCCTCCGGAATCCCTGCTGCTTGCGACAATGTTCTGCTCCTGTCTGTTGCCCGAATCGTCTTATGGGCAATTCGTAACCACGAGGCGGCCGGATGAGTGTGAATTCCACCGGTCGCCTGCGAAGGATCCTCCGTCATGAAGGCCGCCCCGCCGTGGCGACATTCCGCACCCCGCCGGAGTGACAGGACCGGGGCCCGGGGATATGCCAGAATGAAGCGGGATTTCCGGTCCCGTCCGCCGGCGGCACGGAGAACATTCCCACCAGGCGAAGGGCAGCCCTTGATCAACCCCGTCCATCTGCGGACTCTCGTTGAAGTGATCCGGCTCGGCTCCTTCGCGGCCGCCGCGGCCCGGCTCGGCTACACGGCGTCGGCCGTCTCCCAGCAGATGTCCGCCCTCGAACGCGACTCCGGGGTCACCCTGTTCCAGCGTTCTGCACGCAGCATCCAGCCCACGGAAGCCGCCGTCGTCATGACGCGGCACGCCGCCAAGGTGCTCACCGACATCGAGGCCCTCATGGCCGCGGCGTCCCGGACGCAGGACAGCACCAGCCAGGAGCTCCGGTTAGGCATCTTCCCGAGCCTCGCCACCTATGTGCTGCCGCGGATCCTGCAGAACCCGGCCTGGAAGAAGCTCGGGATCGACCTCCGGGTGTCCGTGGCCGAGCCGGCCCAGACCATCCAGGGCCTGCGCACGGGCGGCGAGCTGGATGTGGCCCTGGTCTACCAGGTGGGCCAGTCCGGCCTCGCCTGGCCGCACACCGTGAACCGCCAGTGGATCGGCGACGACGACTTCCGGGTGGTGCTGCCCGCGACCTGGGGCATCGGCACGGACTCCAAGGTGGCCGCGGACCATCTGTCAGACATGCCGTGGATCGTGCACCACCCGGGCACGAGCGATGCCACGGTGATCGAACGCCTCTTTGCCAGCTGCAACCTGCACCCGCGGGTGGTGGCCTACAGCGACGACTTCCACGCCAGCCTGGAGATGGCGGCGGCCGGACTGGGGGCAGCCCTGGTCCCCGAGCTCGCCCTGCTGCACCGCCCGGCCGGCGTGGTGGTCCTTGATGTGCCGGAAATCCGGCTGGCCCGGAATGTCTTCGCCCTGCTCATCAATGAAAAGCAGACCGCGCAGGTCCAGCTGTTCGTGGAGCTGCTGGCCGAAACCATGCACAAGCTCGGGACCACCCGCAAGGACTGAGCCTGTCCGACCGCCCTTTGGCCCGGGGGTTCCCCTGAGACGGCTGACCGAGAATGATGGGGTCCATGAGCGCAACATATTCAGCCTCCCGGCGTGTCGCATCGGACAGCCCTGAGGAAGTGACCGCAGCAGTGCGCGCCGCCATAGAAGAACTTCGCGAGACCCTTCAGCGGCACTCAATCGAAGCCACCTTCGACGACATTGCCTTGCTGGGGCACTCGGAGTCGTGGGACGGCGAAGGACAGCGGTGGGTTCAAGTCGACTGGGACAGTGAAAAGACCGGCTAGCCCGGCCGCCCCGCTGCAGGTTCCGACGGCAACCGCGCGAGGACTACCCAGCACGGTCTGCACGCGGGCCTCTGGTGCCGGAATCCGCACGGCTGTACTATCTTTCATCGGAGAAATTCCGGGTCCGAACAACAGTGCAGGGTGGGCGGCGTCATGAACTCGCTAATCTGGATCGTACTTGTCATTGCCATCATTTTTTTCATCATCGGGGGCACAGTCAAAGCAGTCAGCTTCCTGCTGTGGATCGCACCGATCCTGCTGATCATCGCCGTCGTCGTGTTCCTCATGAACCGCTCGCGCGGCCGCCGCGGGGTGTGATCCGCGGCTCCTGACCGGGGACTGCCGGCACGCTGGGAGCAAAGCACTCCCGCCTCAGCCTTTCCGGAGCCGCCTGCCTGCCGGCGCCACAATGGCGCTGATGATCCGGTGCTTGGTCCTGCTGTAGGGCGGGTAGATGAGTTCCGGGGTGTCCGGCCGCTGCGCCGCGGGGACGTCGAAGCACAGCGCCCCCGATGACGCCCGTTCGGCGAACGCGCGGCGGGTGTCGGCGTCGGCAAAGTCCGCGCGCCGTTCGACCAGCATGCGGCGCAGGCTGCGCAGTTGCTCCAGCCGCCAAGCCAGCGGACGGGTGGCGCCGCCGTCGCACAGAACACGAGCACGGGCAACGGTGGCGGCTACGCTCTGCATCCGATCAATGTACCGTCCGCCGGCCTCCCGGCCGGTCCGGTGCCGGATAAAACCTCGGGAATGCTGGAATGGACCGGTTTTCAGGACTATGTTGAAGATATGAGCAAGGTAGCGAGCCAGCACTTCGGAGAGATCGAGCTCAACCACGGGAGGGACCATAATTTCTCCGCCAGACATGAACTGGCGGGGCAACTCCTGGAGCTTGACCTGAATGTCAACGCGCATGACCGCTTCGACGAAGCGGCCCTGCACAAGGTTGACTACCGGCTGCGCTTCCTGCCTGAACTCGTGGACCAGGTCCGCGAGATGATCGCCGAGGAGCTGGAGGAGGAAGGCACCAGCCCGCAGGAATACCGGCACTTCCACTGCAACGCGATCAAGGACGAGCAGCTGCGGAAGGTCTTCGGCGTCACGGACAAAAGCCAGCTGACCAACGATGTCTTCCTCAAGGCGCTGAAGCTGGGCCACGTCGGCATCTACCCCGGCCAGCCCGAGCGCTACTTCGTCCTGGACTTCACGCTCGGCTCGCACTTCACCGATGAGGTCCTGGTCGCCTCGGCGGACGAGGACGGCGTCGTGGACGACGAAATCCTCTGGGAGAGCTGACGCAACATCGACTGCTCCGAAACTGCCCTTCTGAGCGCCGAAAAGGGCGTTTTCTCAGCACTCGATGCTTAAACAGCGACGCCGGCCGGTCACCTTGAGGGATGACCAGCCGGCGTCGTTGTTGCGGGTGTGACTACTTGGCGGCTTCCAGCAGTTCGGCGCGGACCGTCCGGGTGGCGTGGACCAGGTTGCGCAGGGACTCCTCGGTCTCGGCGTAGCCGCGGGTCTTCAGGCCGCAATCCGGGTTGACCCAGAGCTGGCGGGACGGGACGTGCTTCACAGCGGTGCTGAGGAGCTCGGTGACTTCCTGCTCGCCCGGGACGCGCGGGGAGTGGATGTCGTAGACGCCCGGGCCCACGCCGCGGCCGAAGCCGTGGGACTCGAGGTCGTGGACGACCTCCATGCGGGAGCGTGCGGCCTCAATGGAGGTGACGTCGGCGTCGAGGCCGTCGATCGCGTCAATGATGGCGCCGAATTCCGAGTAGCACAGGTGCGTGTGGATCTGCGTGCTATCCCCGGCGCCGGCGGTGGACAGGCGGAAGGACTTGACGGACCAGTCCAGGTATGCGCCCTGGTCGGCCTTGCGCAGCGGCAGCAGTTCGCGGAGGGCGGGCTCGTCCACCTGGATGACCTTGATGCCGGCTGCTTCCAGGTCCGCGATCTCGTCCCGGAGAGCCAGTGCAACCTGGTTGGCGGTCTCGCCGAGCGGCTGGTCGTCGCGGACGAAGGACCAGGCCAGGATGGTGACCGGACCGGTGAGCATGCCCTTCATCGGCTTGCTGGTCAGCGACTGGGCGTACTTGGCCCACTCCACCGTGATGGGGGCGCTCCGGGTGACATCGCCCCACAGGATCGACGGGCGGGTGCAGCGTGAGCCGTAGGACTGGACCCAGCCATGCACGGTGACGTCGAAGCCTTCGAGGTTCTCAGCGAAGTACTGGACCATGTCGTTGCGCTCGGGCTCGCCGTGCACCAGGACGTCGAAGCCGAGCTCTTCCTGCAGCTCCACGACGCGCTTGATCTCGTCCTTCATGAGCTGCTCGTACTGCCCGGTGGTGAGGTCGCCCTTGTTGGCGCGGGCCCGGGCGGTGCGGATCTCCGAGGTCTGCGGGAAGGAACCGATGGTGGTGGTGGGCAGCGGCGGGAGGTGCAGCGCCTTTTCCTGGGCGGCTTCACGGACTGCGTACGCGGAGCGGTTGAAATCGGCGTCGGTCAGGGCGGCCGTGCGGGCCCGGACCTCGGCGCGGCGGACGCCCTCGGCCTCGGCGCGGGAGGCGATGATGCGGGTGGCCTCGTCGATGGCCGGCTGGACAGCTGCCGGCTCGGTCAGCAGACCGGCCAGGGTGACGACTTCGGCGGCCTTCTGGTCGGCGAAGGCCAGCCAGCTGCGCAGCTGGGCCGACAGCTGGACTTCCTCGTCGACGTCGTGCGGGACGTGCTGCGTGGAGGTGGAGGTGCTGATGGCCAGCTTGGCCACGCTCTTCTTCAGCTCGGCGATCTTGTCCGCGGAGGCCGCCAGATCGTTGCGCCAGATGTTGTGGCCGTCAACGACGCCGGCAACGAGGGTCTTGTTGCCCAGCGCGGCCAGGGCGGCGGCGGAGGGAACCGCGCCCTTGAAGACGTCGAGGTGCAGTGCGTCGATGCCGGTCGCGGCAAGGGTGCCGAGCTGGCCGTTGAGCGCGCCGTACGGGGTGGAGACGAACAGCTGGGGGCGCTGGGCTGCGCCGGAGAGGACCTCGTAGGAGCGGGCGACGGCGGCCTGGATCTCCTCGGCGGAGGTGTCCTGGTCCACCACGAGGGCGGGCTCGTCCAGCTGGACCCAGCTGGCGCCGGCGGCAGCGAGCTTCCCGAGCAGTGCGGCGTAGACGGGGAGGACGTCCTCGAGGCGGGACAGCGGGTTGAAGCCGGCCGGCGCGTCGTCGGAGGCCTTGCTGAGCAGAAGGAACGTGACCGGACCGACGATGTACGGGCGGGTCTCCACACCGTTGGCGAGGGCGTACTCGAACTCCTCAACGATCCGGTTCGAGGTCAGCGCGAAGGTGGTCTCCGGGCCGATTTCCGGGACGAGGTAGTGGTAGTTGGTGTCGAACCACTTGGTCATTTCCAGCGGCTGCTGGTCCTTGTTGCCGCGGGCCAGAGTGAAGTAGCCGTCGATGTCCAGCTGGCCCTCGGCGTTGAGGAGGTTGCCGAAGCGGGCCGGCACAGCGCCGAGGTGGGCGGCGGCGTCGAGCACCTGGTCGTAGTAGGAGAACGTGCCGGGGACCGCGGCGGCTTCGGTGAGGCCCAGGCCCTGCAGGCGCTTGGCGGTGCCGAGCTGGATCTCCTTGGCAACGGCGTCAAGCGCGGCGGCGTCGATCTTGCCGGCCCAGTAGGCCTCGACGGCCTTCTTGAGTTCGCGGCGGCGGCCGATGCGCGGGTAGCCGAGGATCGAGGCGGCCGGGAACGGCGTCTGGGCGGTGGCGTTAGCGGCGTGCAGTTCAGTCATGGGAAGTCCTTGAAGTTGTTGGTCAGAGCGGAGGGACGTTGGGTGTCAGCTGGCGAGCTGGCGGCGGGCGGCGGTATTGCGCCGTGCTGGGGTGAAGCGTGCGGCCCGTTGCGGCCGGGGCAGCGCCAGTTTGTCCAGCACGTCCAGGGCACAGGCGTGCTCGTTGAACGTGTAGAGGTGGATTCCGGGGGCGCCGGCATCCAGTGCGGCGTTGGCGAGGTCCACGGTGGCGCTGACCCCGATCCGGCGCCGTTCGGCGTCGGTTTCCGCGGCTTCCAGCCGGCCGAGGAGTTCGGGATCCGGTTCCACCCCGGTCAGCTCGCCGAGGCGGGCGAGCCGGCGGATGCTGGTCAGGGGCATGACGCCCGGGATGATCGGCATCGTGACCCCGGCCCGGCGTGCCCGGGTCAGGAGGTTCGCGTACTGCTCGGTGTGGAAGAAGACCTGGGTGATGGCGAAGTCGGCGCCGGAGCGCTGCTTGGCCAGCAGCACCTCGACGTCGTGCGCCTCACTCGGGGATTCCGGGTGCCGGGTGGGGTAGGCGGCGACGCCCACTGCCACCTTGCCGGCGCACAGCAGCGCCGAGCGGCGCTGCTCCACGCGGCGGATGAGTTCGATCAGGTCCTGGGCGTACCGCAGCGAGCCCTCCGGCGGGGTGCCGCCGTCCTTGGGCTGGTCCCCGCGCAGGGCGAGGATGCCGCGGACCCCGACGTCGAGCAGTTCCCCGATGATCTCCGCCAGTTCCTGCGGCGAGTTCCCGACGCAGGTCAGGTGGGCCAGGGGCCGCAGCGTGGTTTCCTGCACGAGCCGGTTGATGAGCTCGACGGCGGTGCTGCGGTTGGAGCCGCTGGCGCCATAGGTCACGGACACGTAGTCCGGGTCCGTGGCTTCCAGTTCGCCGATGGTGGTCCAGAGCGATTCCGCGGCGGCGGGCGACCGCGGCGGGAAGAGCTCATAGGACAGCGCGACAGGTGCCGCGCCGGCGAGGTTGGGATGTGCATCGATAAGGCTTGGTGGTGACATTTGCGTCCTTGGCTGTGAACACTGACAGCTATGCGTCAATGAATTGAGTTTGGGGAACACGGAGAAAACTTCAGCAGGACGCAGCCGCGACTGTTACGCCTGATACGAAGTTGTCCGCGAGCAAATGTCAGGCCCACATGGGGGCACCCACACCCTCCTTGGCCGCCCTGGGGCCAGCCTTCAGCGGAGGATCGCTGACACGTTACTGAGGTAACTTGTATAGAAGTCTAGGGGCCGCCCCGGGGCCGTTCAAGTCGGCACCCGAATTAAGACGCAGCTTTACGGCAGATTTCGGACCCGGACAGAATATTGTTCGTGAATTCCGGCAATGCGGATCCCTCCCCATTGCGCGCGTGCAGGACTATCCTGTTCCCATGATCCAGCTTCCAGCCAGTTACCAGGAGTATCTCGCCGGCAAGAGCGAGAGTTTCATCAACACGGTCCGGCCCGTCCTGATGCAGTCTGCTGCGGAAAAGTCGCATGGCGTCAGGGTCCTGAACCTGCCGCACGGACACCAGGCACACCTGGATGAAAACCTCCCGTTCGGCACCGTCATCGAAGATATCGACTGAACATCTACTGACTCCGCTTAGCCCTCCAACAGCAGGCGCTGGGAGCGCGGAGCCAGCGTGTGCTCCAGGACGAGGCAGGCTGCGCCGATGGCTCCGACATCCTCGCCGACGCCGGTACCGACAACCTCGGTAGCGTGGATCTTCCGGGTGGCGCTGTTCTCCCTGACGATCTCGGGAACCAGGTCCAGATACCGCGCCGAGAGGCCGCTCCAGAACGGGCCGCCGAAAACGACGCGATCCACATCGAGGGTGTTGGTGACCACCGCGACGGCCCGTGCGACAAGCACGGCCGAGCGGTCGATGATCTCCGCGGCCAGCTTGTCGCCGGCGTCGGCCAGGGCGCAGAGCTGGGCGAAGCCTTCCTGGACCGCGGGTCCGTTGGTTTCCCGGCGGGGGCCGTCCAGCACTCCCGCTTCCTCTGCCTGGGCCACAAGGACCTGGGGAATGGAGGTCGACTTCACACAGCCGCGCAGCCCGCAGTCGCACAGGGCACCCCCGGGATCCACCACGATGTGTCCGATTTCGCCGGCGTTTCCGGAGGTCCCGCGGACCACCTCGTCGTTGAGGACGATCCCGCAGCCGATGCCCGTGCCCATGTACATGAAAATGAAGCTGCCGGTGCCGCTCGGGCCGCCCGCCCAAGTCTCGGCCACCGCCGCGCTGGTCACGTCTTTGTCCACGAGGGTGGACAGGCCGGTGGCATTCGCCAGGGCGTCGCGGAGCGGGACACGGTCCCAGCCGAGCAGCAGCGGCGGGTCCACAACCGTGCCTTCCTCGAGGTCAATGGGGCCCGGTGACGCGACCCCCAGCCCGGCGATCCTGGCGGGGTCCACGCCCGAATCCGCGATGAGCTGCCGGATCTTGGCGGCTATGGTGTCAATGACGGCGCCGGGGTCCGCGCCGGACGGGGTCTTGATCCGGGTGTGCTTGACCACCGCACCGACGAGGTCCAACACCACGAACGTCGTCACGGCGGGGTCCAGATGGACGCCCACGGCGTACATGCCGGAGGAATTGAGGCGAAGCATGGTCCGCGGCTTGCCCGGGCCGGTGCCTTCCTTGCCGGCCTCGATGATCAGGTTCTGGTCCAGCAGGCGGCGGGAGATATTGGAGATCGTCTGCGGGGACAGCCCGACGATCTGGGCCAGCTCCACGCGGCTCAGGCCGCCCGGTGAGCGCCGGATGGCGTCGAGGATGACAGTGAGGTTGAAGTCACCCATCCGGGGCAGGTTGGTTCCGCGCCTCGGTGAGGGTTGCCGTATCTCGGTCACTGATACCTCTAAATGTCTTCGGCCAGGCACTGCTGATGTCAGAATCGTACGTTACGTGCAGGCATGCGCCCACACCCCCGCTTCATACTCGGGCAGTTTTAGCGCCCGGGCGCCGTGTGCTGGCCGTCACCGTGAATTTCGGGTTCCTCCCGACCTCTCGCGTCGGGCCGATCAGGCGTTCCAGCGCGGGCCGGTAGTGCAGGTGGCTGTTGAACACCGTCCAGAGTTCCCCGCCCGGGGCGAGGACCCTGCCGGCCGCTTCGAACAACTTGATCCCCGCACCGGAGTGGACGGCCGCCTCCAGGTGGAAGGGCGGGTTGAGCAGGATCAGGTCCGCACTGCCCTCCGGCAGGGAGCTCATGGCATCGTCCTGGACGACGCCGATCTGCGCCTCCAGACCGTTGGCGCGGGCTGTCGCCAGGGCGGAGTCGACGGCGGCCGCAGACCGGTCCGTGGCCGTAACCCTGGCGCCGGGGTTGCTGCGGGCGTACATGGCCGCGAGGATTCCCGTGCCGCAGCCGAGGTCGATGGCGTGCCGGGCGTGCGGCATCTGCGGCAGGAAACCCAGCAGGAACCGGGTCCCGATATCCAGGCCCGTGCCGGCAAAGACGGCACCCCGGGCGCAGACCGTCAGCCCCAGCTCGGCGTTGACGTCGGTGACAGGGAAAGGCCTGGCGCCCTGGACCGGCTTGGGCTGCCCGGCGAGCAGGATCCGTGACTTCTGCCGGGCGAGCTGAGGCTGGACCTCGTCGAAGTAGCGCTCCAGGACGGCGTTCATGCCCAGGCTCATGTGCTTGACCCGGCCGCCGGCCAGCAGCACGACGTCGGAAGCCGCGTAGCGGGCCACGGCGTCGGCGATTTCGTCCAGCTCGGCCAGGGACCTGGGCAGCTGGAGCAGCACCACGGAGGCTCCCTCCAGCAGGGCGGCTCCGAGCGGGAGCTGTTCAAAGCCTTCGTCGATCCCCAGGGCTGCGGCGTTATGGCGGAGCGCTCGTTCGCCGGTGATGAGGTCCTGGTGGACCCGCACCGTCGCGGCCAGCGGTGCGTTGCTTTTCATCGCCCCCGGAGTCAGCGTATGGAGAGTCAGCGCCCCGAGGGTCAGCGCGCCGTAGCGGTCCCCCACGACGGCGATCGTGCTGCCGGGCGACAGGAGTCCGGCCGCGGTGTCGAGCAGGAGCTTGTCCGTGGCATCCCAGGCCTGCAGGTTGGCGGCTTCGACGTCCGGGAACCTCCTCAGCCGGGAAAAGAGGGATTCGAGATTGTTGTCCGCCACGAGCGAGCTTCCGCCTATTCTGTTCAGGCCTGGGGGTTCAGGGCCGTTGCTAACTTATCCTGCTCCGCCAGCATCCGGACGATGCCCGTCACGGCGGCCCGCCCGGCCCGGTTGGCGCCGATGGTGGACGACGACGGCCCGTAGCCGACCAGGTGGACGCGCGGCTCCGCGGCCACTTGTGTGCCGTCCATCGCGATTCCGCCGCCGGGACCGCGCAGGTGTAGCGGGGCGAGGTGTTCGAGTTCGGCCCGGAAGCCGGTGGCCCACAGGATCACACCGGCGGGCAGGAAGCTGCCGTCGGCCATCCGCACGCCGTCGGGCTCAATCGCCGTGAACATGGGGTGCCGCTCAAGGACGCCGCGCGCGGCGGCGGCGCGCAGGACCGGGGTCCAGATCAGTCCCGTCACTGAGACGACGCTCTGCGGCGGGAGTCCCTGACGCACGCGTTCCTCCACGAGGGCGACGGCGTCGTGTCCCGCCTGCCGGTCGAAGGCCGCGTCCCGCCACACGGGTTCGCGGCGGGTGAACCACGTGGTGGTGGTGACCCGGGAGATCTCATCGAGCAGCCCGACGGCCGAGATGCCGCCGCCCACCACGAGCACGTGCCGGCCGCGGAACTCTTCGGCTGAAACGTAGTCCGCAACGTGAAGCTGCCGTCCGCGGAAGCTGGACTGGCCCGGGTAGATGGGCCAGAAGGGCCGGGTCCAGGTGCCGGTGGCATTGATCACGGCCCGGGCGGACCACGCGCCGAGGGGGGTGGTGATCCGCAGCCGGCCGGCAGGCTCCTCGTCCTCCCTGCGGACGGAATGCACTTTGACGGGACGTTCGATGGCCAGGCCCAGTTCGTGTTCGTAGCCGCCGAAATACCGGGTGAGGAAGCTCGAGCTCGCCTCGGCCGGGTCCACGGCCGGCTGCGCGATGCCGGGCAGATCGCTGATGCTGTTCACCGTGGCCATGAGGAGGCTTTTCCAGCGGTGCCGCCAGGCCCCGCCGGGGCCGTCCTCGGCGTCGAGCACGATGTACGTCCGGGCCGGATCCGCGGCGGTGCCGGGACCGGCAGCCTCCGGCCCGGCACTCGCTGTCCCCGCGGCGACGAAGCCGCGGCGCTGCAGGTGGTACGCCGCCGAGAGCCCGGCCTGGCCGGCCCCGATCACGACGACGTCGGCGAACCGCAGCCTGTCCCCTGTGATGGCCCGATCCCCCGGTCAGATCTTCTTGACGACGCTGGACTTGAGCTGCATGGGGCCTACGCCGTCCACCTTGCAGTCGATGTCGTGGTCGCCGACTCCGTTCACGAGACGGATGCCGCGGACCTTGGTGCCGACCTTGATCACCGTGGAGCTGCCCTTGATCCTCAGGTCCTTCACGACCGTGACGGTGTCGCCGTCGGCAAGGATGTTCCCGACGACGTCCTTGATGACGGTCTCTGCCGGCGCCTCGGCGTCTGCCTCCGCGGCCGGGGACCATTCATGCGCGCACTCAGGGCAGACCAGGAGCGCCCCCATCTCATAGGTGTATTCGCTGGAGCATTCGGGGCAAGGGGGAAGGGAGTCGTTCACGTCCCCATATTAGTCTTCCGGCGCCCGTGCCGGCGGCGCGGCCGGTCAGGCGGGACCGTCAGGAACGCCCGGCCAGGCAGGACCCGTCAGGACGGTCGGCGAGGAAAACAGTTGAGGCCCCGCTCAATGAGCGGGGCCTCTTCGGTGGAGCTGAGGGGACTCGAACCCCTGACCCCCTGCATGCCATGCAGGTGCGCTACCAGCTGCGCCACAGCCCCGAATTTCCTGGGGAAGAACTAACTTCCCGCAAGCAACCTGATTATCTTAAACCACAAATCCGGATCACGCGAATCGGCACGCGTGCCGCCGAAAAATAGCGGCCCGGGCGGGAAGTCTGACGAAGAAATGGGGCATAAAAAAATCCGCCGGAATCTTTCGATTCCGGCGGATTACCCGGTGGAGCTGAGGGGACTCGAACCCCTGACCCCCTGCATGCCATGCAGGTGCGCTACCAGCTGCGCCACAGCCCCGAATTTTCGCTGCTCCGACCCCGTCCGCTCACGCGTCCGGCCCCAGTTCTTTGTCCGGATCACTCCGAAGCAACTCAAATATCTTAGAACAGCCTTTCCGAAAATTCCAAATCGGGCATATTCAGGCTCTCTGTCTGGCTGCCAGGCCGGCCTGCTACTCCGTTTCGGTGCCGGCCGTGGCCTTGGCCGAGGCGTCGTCACCCAGCTGCAGATCGACGACGGGGCAGTCCTTCCAGAGGCGCTCCAGGGCGTAGAAGACCCGGTCTTCCTCGTGCTGGACGTGGATGACAACGTCTGAGTAGTCCAGCAGCACCCAGCGACCGCCGGAGCGGCCCTCGCGGCGGGCGGGCTTCAGGTCAAACTTGGCGAGCTCGTCTTCGATGCCGTCGACGATTGCGTTGACCTGGCGTTCGCTCGGGGCCGATGCGATCAGGAAAACGTCGGCCAGGGCCAGCCGCTCGCTGACGTCGAGGGCCACGATGTCCTCGGCAAGCTTCTCCGAGGCAGCTCGGGCTGCGTGGCGGGCTGTGGCGATGGATGAATCGGTTGCAGTCACGGGACTCCTTATTGTGATGTAAAAGCTGTGATGAAAAACTGTGATGTAAAAACGGTGGTGGAAAAGCTGTTGTGGTGGTCGAAGCTGCTGTGGGCGGGCTGCGGGCCTAGCGCGCCAGGCCGGTGACGATCAGCGTGATGCCGGCGATGAGGGCGACCACACCCAGGGCCAGGACACCCAGCTGGAGCATGCGGAGTCGGCGGGCCCTGCCGAGGCCTGCGGTGGCGGCGTCCAGCGGATCGAGACCGTAGGCGGCATTCGCTGGCACCGGCGCCCTGCCGGCGAAATTCTCGTCGGACTCCGCCGCGGAGTTCCCCGCCGGCGTTGCGGCTCCGGCCCTCGCGGCAGCTTCGGCGCGGGCCAGAACGCCGGCGCGGCCTGTCGTAGGACCGGCGCCCCGCTGCCGGGACAATCCGGGGCGGCGCTTGCCGGACTTCCGGGGCGTCTCAACCCGGGGACCCGGGTTGGTGACCACCGGAACATAGGACGTGGCAGGGCGCTTCATGACGGGCCGCTCCACGCCGGGAACCTGGACGAACTCCAGGGGGGTGACCATGGCAAGGTTGTTGGCAGTCGTGGGGTCGTTCCCCGGCGGGGCCGGCCGGCTGGTCTGTTCGGCCAGCTTCTGCTTGGCCGCGGCCCGACGGTTCAGCACCGCGGCGCGTTCGGCCAGTGCAATCTGCTCGGCAAGGACGGCCGGATCAACCGCATCGGGGTCCGTGGCGGCGATGTGCTCCATCTTTGCCACCTGGTTGTGGGCCTGCTCCACGAGCAGTTCCCGCGCGGCCAGGGCCTGTTCCACCGTCATCCCGGCGGGCGGCTGCCCACCGCGACCGGGGGCACCGCCGTCGGCGTCCTGCGCGGGAGCCTTTGTCGCCTTGGCGGCTGAATCCCTGTTTGCCGCATCCTTGCCTGCTGCAGGCTTCGTGGCCGGCTTGGCGTCCGACGGGGCGACGACCGGGGTGGCCCGGGTCCGCGGCGGGGCCGGGACGATCATGTTGGCAGCGGTGGCCGGGGCCGTTTCGGCCGCCAGTTGCAGCAGCCGCAACTGGCGGCGTGTGGGCGGACCTCCGCCGGCGAGGTGGCCCTCTTTTTCGGCCAGCTCCTTGATGGTGCGGAGCGCCGCACGGTCGCGGGCGCGGACCTGTGACGACCGTTCCGAGCCGCCATGCACCGAGTCGACGGGGCCGTCGGCAACCCTGCGGTTCCGGCCGGTAACGTCCGTCTCTTCTTCCGCGTCTGTCTCCGCGTTCGCCGGCTCACCAGGGGCAGAAGGCTTCGAGTACGGCTTTGAGGCAGGTGCTGAGGCAGCCGGAACCACGCCCGGGCGTGCGTAACCGGGTTCCTGGTTCGCTTCCAGGCGTTCATCTCTGGCCTGCCGCAATTCGCGGCGGCTGCGGACGGGAGGCTGTTCCTGACTCATTGCAAACTCATTCAGTGCTGGCTGGTTGGTTTTTTTCGATGGTTTATCTCGTTGACTGGCTCGTACTGTGCGGGATCATTCCCTGCCGCGTCATTCCCGGCGGGATCGGGCTGGCTGTCGTACAGGCCGTATTTGGCGATGTACTGGACAACGCCGTCGGGCACGAGGTACCAGACCGGGTTTCCGTTCGCCACCCGGGTGCGGCAGTCGGTGGAGGAGATGGCCATGGCCGGCACCTCGAGGAGGCTGACGTCTTTGCGGCCCATGCCGTCCAGAACGTGGCCGGGCCGGGTCACTCCCACGAAGTGCGCGAGCGACCACAGCTCGTCGATGTCCTTCCAGGAAAGAATCTGGGCCAGTGCGTCCGCGCCGGTGATGAAGAAGAGATCGGCGTCGGGGCGCAGCGTGCGCAGGTCACGCAGGGTATCGATCGTGTATGTGGGACCGGGCCGGTCCACGTCCACCCTGCTGACGGTGAAGCGGGGATTCGAGGCGGTGGCGATGACGGTCATGAGGTACCGGTGCTCGGCCTCGCTGACCTTCTTGGCCATCTTCTGCCAGGGCTGGCCCGTAGGCACGAACACGACTTCGTCCAAGTCGAACTTGGCCGCGACCTCACTGGCCGCAACGAGGTGGCCGTGATGGATCGGATCGAACGTGCCGCCCATCACACCCAGACGCAGGCGGCGCTTGGCGCCGCGCTGCTTCATGGTGGCGGAAATATTAGTGGCCTTGGCCGTGATCGTGCTTGTTCGGGTGCTGGCGGTGCGGGTCCGCGTGCTCCTCGACGGCCTCGTGTCGCTTGCCCAGGTTGGAGTAGGACAGCGTGATGAGCATCAGGAGTACAAGGATCCCGAACAGCGAGGCGCCAATGACGAACGGCGGTGCAATGAGCGGCGCCGCTTCCTCGTGGGCGGCTGCGCCAGCGGCGGCGACGAATGTGGCGATCTGCTGCGACAGCATGTTCTCCCCTAGTGAGTTGAAAAAGTGACGACGGCGGAGGTGTCCGCCATTCCGGTCTTCCGTTCCATGTTACAGCGTTGCTAGGCCCTGATTTGGCCCTCGCCCTGCACAATCCACTTGGTGGTGGTCAGCTCCTTCAGTCCCATGGGGCCGCGCGCGTGCAGCTTCTGGGTGGAAATCCCCACCTCGGCGCCGAGGCCCAGCTCGCCGCCGTCGGTGAACCGGGTGGATGCATTCACGATCACGGCGGCCGAGTCGACTTCAGCGATGAAGCGTTCCGCGTTGGCGAGATCGTTGGTCAGGATTGCTTCCGTGTGCCCGGTGGACCACTTGCGGATGTGCTTGACGGCCTCATCCAGGCTGTCCACCATGGCCACGGCAAGGTCCATGTCCATGTATTCGGTGGCCCAGTCCTCCTCGGTGGCCGGCACGGATGCGATCGACGCCGGCAGGGCGGCGCGGATCCGCTCGTCCGCGTGCAGGGTGACGCCGGCGGCGCGCAAGGCCGCGGCAACGGCGGGCAGCACGGTGGACTTCGAGTGCACCAGCAATGTCTCCACGGTGTTGCAGACGCTGGGCCGCTGGGTCTTGGAATTCAGCAGGATGTCCACGGCCATGTCCTCGTTCGCGGAGGCATCCAGGAAGATGTGGACGTTGCCTTCGCCGGTCTCGATGACCGGCACCGAGGAGTTGGTCACGACAGTCTGGATCAGCTCACGGCCGCCACGGGGAATCAGGACATCCACCCGGCCGCGGGCCCGCATGAGGGCGTTCGCGCCGTCACGGCCGAACTGGTCCACGGACTGGACGGCATCGGCGGGCAGGCCCACCGATTCCAGGGCGTCGCGGAGGATGGCGACCAGGGCGGAGTTCGTCGCAGCGGCGGCGGACCCGCCGCGCAGGATCACGGCGTTGCCGCTCTTGAGGGCCAGACCGGCGATATCCACGGTCACGTTGGGGCGGGCCTCGTAGATGGCGGCTACGACGCCCATCGGTACGTTGACCTGGCGCAGCCGGAGTCCGTTGGGGAGCGTCTGGCCGCGCACCACGTTGCCCACGGGATCGGGCAGGGTGGCGAGGTTCTCCAGTGCCGCGGCGAGGGCATCGATCCGGGACCCGGTGAGGGTCAGCCGGTCCAGCAGGGCAGCGGTGGTGCCGTTCGCCCGGCCCGCGTCGATGTCCTTGGCATTGGCTGCCAGGATATGGTTCTTGTGCTCCAGCAGCGCGGCGCCGATCGCGCGCAGGCCGCGGTCCTTCCACGCACGGTTGGCGTGGGCCATCCTGCGGGCGGCGCGGCGGGAGCGGTCGGCGATGGCGTGGACGGCGGCTTCGACGTCCGGTGCCGCGCCGGCGTCAGCCGGGTCCGGCACCGCGCGGAAGTCATCGGCGGGCGCGGCGGCGTGGGAAGTCAGGGCCTCAGTCATGCTTCAAGTTTAGGCGAGCAGGCGGCTTAGACCAGCACCAGATCGTCAACATGAACAACTTCACGGTCATATCCGCGGCCCAGCGCCTTGCCGAGTTCCCGCGTCGAGCGGCCCAGCATCTGTGGCAGTTCGGCGGCGGAATAGTTGACCAGCCCGCGGGCGATCACCGTGCTGTCGGCGGACACCATCTCCACAGCGTCGCCCGCCTCGAAGGTGCCGTGCACCGCGGAGATACCGGCCGGCAGCAGCGAGGTGTGGCGGTCGCGCACGGCCCTCACGGCGCCGTCGTCGAGCACGAGGGTGCCCTGCACGGACGCCAGGTGGGCCAGCCACAGCAGCCGGATCGGCTTGCGGGAGCCGTTGACGGAGAACCAGGTCCCCACGTCCTCCCCCGCCAGCGCTGCGGCGGCGTTGGCGGTGGAGGTCACGAGGGCGTGGATACCCGAACCCGCGGCGATGCTGGCGGCCTCGACCTTGGTGAGCATTCCCCCGGTGCCGACGCCCGCTTTGCCGGCGCGGCCGATCGAGACGCCTTCAAGGTCATGGGGACCGGAAATGTGGGTAATCCGCTTGGCGCCGTGCGACGGAGGGCCGTCGTAGAGCGAGTCGACGTCGGAGAGCAGCACGAGGGCGTCGGCGCGGACCAGATGGGCCACGAGGGCGGCGAGCCGGTCGTTGTCGCCGAAGCGGATCTCGTGCGTGGCGACGGTGTCGTTTTCGTTGACCACGGGCACCACCCCGAGGTTGAGCAGCCGGTCCAGCGCCCGGAACGCGTTGGTGTGCTGGCTGCGGCGCATGAAGTCGTCAGCGGTCAGGAGCACCTGGCTGACGGTGACGCCGTGTGCCCCGAACGCGTGGGTGTACCGGGCCATCAGCAGACCCTGGCCCACGCTGGCGGCAGCCTGCTGGGTGGCGAGGTCGCGGGGACGCTTCTCCAGCCCCAGCGGGGCGAGCCCGGCGGCGATCGCCCCGGAGGACACCAGGATGATCTCGGTGCCCTCATTGCGCTTGTGCGCCAGGGCGTCGGCGAGGCCGGTCAGGGCCTCTTCCGAGATGCCGCCCTTGATGCTGGTCAGCGAGGACGAGCCGACCTTGACCACGATCCGGCGGGCCCCGGACAGGGCGGTGCGGTCCGGGGCTGTGCGGTCCGTGGCCTTGCGGTCCGGGGCTGTGCGGTCCGGAGTGACCGTGGAGCCGGGCGCGACGACGGCTTTACTCGTCATCTGCTTCGCCCAGTCCACTCTCCTTGAGCGGTTTGGCGGCCCGGCGTCCGCTGACCGATTCGGTCCAGATGCCGGCCTTGCGTTCGGCTTCGAGTTCGGCCCGGGCGGCGGCCTTGGCCTCACGGCGTTCGACCTGCTCGTCGCGCTTCTGCCCGCGGGTGGGGCGGTCGCCGATGTCAGCGAACCGCACATCGGTGCCGCGCGGCGCGGCCAGCAGCTCGGCGCCGGCCATCATGGTCGGCTCCCAGTCGAAGACGACGCCGTCCTCCTCGCCGATGACAACCGTGTCGCCAGGCGTGGCACCCTGCTTGAACAGTTCGTTTTCGACGCCGAGCTTGGCCAGGCGGTCGGCGAGGTAGCCGATCGCTTCCTCGTTGGTGAAGTCGGTCTGCTTGACCCAGCGGACCGGCTTGTCGCCCAGGACGCGGAACAGCGGCTCCAGGTTCTTCTCTTCGCGGCGGATCATGAAGCCGGATTCGTTGACGGCCCGGGGCCGCAGCACGGGGGCGTGCACCTTGGGCGGGGCCGCGGCGACAGCGTCGCGGGCTGCCTTGACGATTTCGGCCATGGCGAAGCCGAGCTGGCGGAGGCCTTCGTGGCTCGTGGCGGAGATCTCGAAGACCTTGTAGCCCCGGGACTCGAGCTCCGGGCGGACGAACTCGGCCATGTCCTTGCCGTCCGGCAGGTCCACCTTGTTTAGGGCGACGAGGCGGGGGCGGTGGTTCAGCGGCACCACTTCGCCGTCGGTTCCGCTGTAGCTCATGTCCACGGCGTACTTCTCAAGCTCGGCCTCGATGATGGCCAGGTCCGAGAGAGGGTCGCGGTCCGATTCGAGCGTTCCGCAGTCCAGCACGTGCACCAGTGCGGCACAGCGCTCGACGTGGCGGAGGAAATGGTGGCCGAGGCCCTTGCCCTCGCTGGCGCCCTCGATCAGGCCAGGGACGTCGGCGATGGTGAAGCGCACCTCGCCGGCCTGGACGACGCCCAGGTTCGGGATCAGGGTGGTGAAGGGGTAGTCGGCGATCTTGGGGCGCGCGGCCGACATGGCGGCAATCAGGCTGGACTTGCCGGCGGAGGGGAAGCCTACGAGGGCGATGTCAGCGATGGACTTCAGTTCCAGGACGACGTCGCTGGAATCGCCTTCGATGCCGAGCAACGCGAAGCCGGGGGCACGGCGCTTCTGCGAGGAAAGCGATGCATTGCCCAGGCCGCCGATGCCGCCCGCGGCCGCGATGTACTCCGCGCCTTCGCCCACGAGGTCTGCGAGGACTCTGCCGTTCTTGGACTTGACCACGGTTCCCTCCGGAACCGGAAGGATCAGGGTTTCGCCATTCTTCCCGCCGCGCCAGTCGCCCATGCCGGGGCCGCCGTTGGTGGCGTGCCGGTGGGGGGCGTGGTGGTAGTCGAGCAGGGTGGTGGTCTGCGGGTCGACCCGCAGGATGACGTCGCCGCCGTTGCCGCCGTTGCCGCCGTCGGGCCCGCCGAGGGGCTTGAACTTCTCACGGTGCACCGAGACACAGCCGTGGCCGCCGGTACCGCCGGATACGTGCAGTACTACCCGGTCTACAAAGCTAGCCACGTGGATCTCCTCAGTGCTGTTCCCCGGACCCCCTAAGGGGCCCAAGATGATTGTAATGCGGTTAAAACACCGGTGGAGCGGACCTAATGGCCCGCCCCACCGATTTAAAACTCGTTGTTACTCTGCCGCTGCAGCAGCCACGATGTTCACAACGCGACGACCACGGCGGGTGCCGAACTCGACGGCGCCGGGGGTCAGGGCGAACAGGGTGTCGTCGCCGCCGCGGCCTACGCCGGCGCCCGGGTGGAAGTGGGTGCCGCGCTGGCGGACGATGATCTCGCCTGCGGAAACTACCTGGCCGCCGAAGCGCTTGACGCCGAGGTACTGGGCGTTGGAGTCACGACCGTTGCGAGTGGAACTCGCGCCTTTTTTATGTGCCATTTGAAATGCCTGCCTTTAAAATTCTGGGGAATCTGTTGAAAACCTGAACAGTAACGAGTGGTTACTTGATACCGGTGATCTTGACCTTGGTCAGTTCCTGACGGTGACCCTGGCGCTTCTTGTACCCGGTCTTGTTCTTGAACTTCTGGATGACGATCTTCGGACCACGAAGGTCTTCGAGGATCTCAGCCGTAACCGTTACCTTGGCCAGGTCCGCGGCAGCGGACGTGACCTTGTCGCCGTCTACCAGGAGCAGTGCGGGCAGCTCAAAGGTGCTGCCGGCTCCACCGGGGACGCGGTTCAGGGTAACGAAGTCTCCAACGGAAACCTTCTCTTGGCGGCCGCCTGCGCGGACAATCGCGTACACCACTGGGGAACTCACTTCTCTCGACGTTTATTACTAGATTTGCGTGCGGAACCTGGGTCCAAATTGTTTTGGCCTGGCTCACGCTGTGCCTCAACGCCGGTGGATTCCCCGGGGGAACCCATGAGCTACCCCCGGAACAAATCCACATGTAATTTCATGTGGACAGTCCTCAGGGTCATAACCCAAGTGTTGGCGTAAGCACCGAAGATCTAGAATACGCTAATTTTGCCTTCGGCCGCAAATGAGGCTGGTTCCGGCGGTTGGTACGTGCTAGGCGCCACCATGAATTTTCAGAGTGTTGCCGCAACGACTTCCGGAACCGTGCCCAACTATCGTACCGGCTCCGCGGGGCGGATTGGTTCAGGCGTGCAGCCTCGGCGCGTCGAAAAATTCGACCTCGTAGCGCGATGACTGCCGGAAGGCCAGTGCCATCGCGTCCCGCTCGCTTCCTGAGGCCAGCCGCGCCGCTGTATCGGTGTAGGCGATGGCCTGCCGGGTCGCGGCGGCAAAGTCCTCATCGGCATAGGTCCGCAGCCAAGCGGCGTAGGGGTGCGCCTCGGGTGCGCCGACGGCGAGGAACTCCGCGTGCAGGGCGGCCCCGACTTCGGCGTAGAGCCAGAAGCACGGCAAGGCTGCCGCCACCAGCACACCGTAGCTGCCGGAGACCGTGGCAGCCAGCAGGTGGTCCACGTAGGACTTCGTGACCGGGCCCAGCGTTGCTTTCGTGGGCCGGGTGCTGAGCCAGGTCCGGTGCAGCTCCGATTCGACTTCGAGGCATTGCTGCGCCGAACGGGCCCAGAACAGCTGTTCAGCCTCCGAGGGTGCGATGGCGGCGGCGCGGGCCAGCACCCGGGAGTAGCCGTTGAGGTAGATGGCGTCCTGCGCGAGGTAATAGGCAAACTCGTGCTCTGGCAGCGTGCCGTCGGCCAGGCCCCTGATGAACTCCAGGCCGTAGATGGCGTCGAGATCGCCCGCCGCGCCGTCCCGAAGTGCCACGGCGAACTCGCCTTCTGCCGGGGTCTGGTGCCGGAGCCTGTCCTGCCGCTGGGTGAGGTGCTGCACGTGGTGGAAGTGATGGACCGGACCGTTTCCGGATCCGACGTCGAGGCCCCCCGCTTCCCGCAGCGCCCCCTGCAGCCACGGCTTGACCTCCCGCAGTGCCGCTTCCCAGTTCCCCACCCGGGCCTGCACCGTGGCCATTGCCGAGGACAGCGAGCACCCGGTGCCGTGGCTGTTGCGCGTGGGCACGCGCTCCCCGGGCACCACCACCGTCTGCTGCCCCAGCAGTCCCCCGGTGTTGACGAGCGCGTCCGGGCAGCCGCCGTCGCTCCCGTTCCCGCCGCTCGTCGGGTGGCCTCCCTTGAGGTGTCCTCCCTTGACCAGGACGGTGGTGCCGGCCAGTGCGGCCAGCCGTTTGCCCTGGTCCAGGGCTTCCGCCCAGTCGCCGGCGACGGGTTCCTTGAGCAGGATGGCGAGTTCGGCCAGGTTCGGTGTGATCAGGTCCGCCAGCGGCAGCAGGGCGTGCAGGGCGGCTTCGGCGGATTCCTGCAGGAGCCGGTCCCCGCTCGTGGCGACCATCACCGGGTCCAGCACCACGACGCCGGGGCGGACCTTCTCGAGCCAGCTGCGGACGGCGTCGATCACGGCGGCGTCACCCAGCATGCCGATCTTGACGGCGTCGATGCTGATGTCCTCGCTGATCGCGTCCAGCTGTGCGGTGAGGAAGGCCGCCGGGGGAACGTGTACGGCCCGGACGCCCTGGGTGTTCTGCGCGGTCAGGGCGGTGATGACCGCCATGCCGTAGCCGCCGTTCGCGGCGATGCTTTTCAGATCCGCCTGGATCCCCGCTCCGCCGGAAGGGTCCGAGCCGGCGATGGCCAGCACCCGGGGAATCCGGAGCGGCGCGGACGTGCGTGGCGGGTACGGAAGGAAATCAGTCGGACGAGATGGTGAGGACAAGAGAGACATCCCTTCGCCGGTGCTAGCCGGACAGGTTCAACGGGTCTGGATCTCAGCCGGCCCTATGCGCGGCACCCCGTGTCAGTCCTCCAGCCTAGCCCCATCCCTTAACGAACTGCGGGTGCGGCCCGAATCCGGCGTATTGCTACGCTGGTCCGGCCCGCACCCGCAGTTTCGGTGACTTACTCTCTTGACTTACTGAGCGGTTAGAGCTCCGACGCCGGCACGCCGACGCCGAGGATGATCGGCTCGTTGGCGGCGGGCTTGGCTGCCTGTGAGGCTGCGGCGGGGGCCTTGGCCTCGTGAACGGACACTGCAGCGGCCGACGGGGTTGCCTCGTGGTGTTTCACGGACGTCTCGTTGGCTGCACCCTGGGCGCGGCTGGCGCTCCGGTTGCGGCGTCCGCGGCGGGCGCGGGACGTTGCGCCGTCGGCTTCCACCTCGGACCGGGAGCCTGCGGCCTGGGCGCGGCCCGGGCCGGACCCGCCCGAGCGTGCCGGCGCTGCCGTTGCTTCCCCGGCTTCGCCCAGGTGGGCGAAGGCCTCGGTCAGCAGATCCAGGGTAAAGGCAGGAACCGGCGACTCCTCGGCGTGCTCGACGAACGGCAAGGCAACCTGCTCGCCACCGAAGGTCAGTACGGGACGTCCTGCTGCCTCCTCCTCCTTCGCGGCCAGCTGCAGGGCTGCGCCGACGGCGGCCTGGCGGGCCTCGGCGTCGTGCGCGGCGGCCATCTCCCCGTCGTGCAGGTGGGCGGCGTGCGCCGCGGCGGCGATGTTCGCCAGGGCCGCACGGGTTGCCTCGGCCTTGGCGTGGCGCTCGGCCTCGGTGGGCTCGGCGTGCACTGCTACCGCCGCGGACGGGGCCGTCTCCATGATTCCCTGGCCGCCCTTTCCACGACGGCGGCCCTTGCGCTCGGTCCGTACGGCGGGCTGGCTCTCGGCCCGCGGCACGTAGTGCTCGGCGGCGACGACGTTGGCCCGGCGGTGCTCCACGGGCTCGTCGTGCGTGACGATTCCCCGGCCCGCACAGGTATCACACTGCTCGCCGAAGACTTCCAGCAGGCCGGTGCCCATGCGCTTGCGGGTCATCTGCACGAGGCCCAGCGAGGTCACCTCCGCCACCTGGTGCTTGGTGCGGTCCCGGCCCAGGCACTCCACCATGCGGCGCAGCACGAGGTCGCGGTTCGATTCCAGCACCATGTCGATGAAGTCGATCACGATGATGCCGCCGATGTCGCGGAGCCGGAGCTGCCGGACGACTTCCTCGGCCGCTTCCAGGTTGTTCTTGGTGACGGTTTCCTCGAGGTTGCCGCCACTGCCGGTGAACTTGCCGGTGTTGACGTCCACCACGGTCATGGCTTCCGTGCGGTCGATCACGAGGGAGCCGCCGGAGGGCAGGAACACCTTGCGGTCCAGGGCCTTGTGGATCTGCTCGTCGATGCGCCAGGCCGCGAAGATGTCCGAATCCTTGGTCCACTTTTCGAGCCGGCCCACGAGGTCCGGTGCCACATAGGTGACGTAGGCCTCGATCGTGTCCCAGGCTTCCTCGCCGGAGACGATCAGCTTGGAGAAGTCCTCGTTGAAGACGTCGCGGACCACCTTGATGGTCAGGTCGGGTTCGCCGTAGAGCAGCTCGGGGGCGAGGATCTTGGTGGAGGTGGACTGGCTCTCGATGCCTTCCCACTGCGCACGGAGGCGGTTGATGTCGTGCGTCAGCTCTTCCTCGGACGCCCCCTCGGCCGCGGTGCGGACAATGACGCCCGCATCTTCCGGCAGGCGGTCCTTGAGGATGCGCTTGAGACGGTTGCGTTCGACGTCGGGCAGCTTGCGCGAGATGCCGGTCATGGAACCGCCGGGCACGTAGACGAGGTAGCGGCCGGGCAGCGAGATCTGGCTCGTGAGCCGGGCTCCCTTGTGGCCGACCGGGTCCTTGGTGACCTGGACCAGCACAGAGTCGCCGGACTTCAGCGCGTTCTCGATCCGGCGCTGCTTGCCTTCGAGCGTGGCAGCGTCCCAGTTCACTTCGCCGGCGTACAGCACGGCGTTGCGGCCGCGTCCGATGTCTACGAAGGCGGCTTCCATGGAGGGCAGCACGTTCTGGACCTTGCCCAGGTAGACGTTGCCGATCAGGGAGTCCTGCTGGGTCTTGGAGACGAAGTGCTCTGCCAGGACGCCGTCCTCGAGCACGCCGATCTGGATTCTGTCGTCGCGCTGGCGGACGATCATCTGCCGGTCCACGGATTCGCGGCGGGCCAGGAACTCGGCCTCGGTGATGACGGTGCGGCGGCGGCCGGTGTCGCGGGATTCGCGGCGGCGCTGCTTCTTGGCCTCAAGCCGGGTGGAGCCCTTGACGCTCGTGACGCGGTTGTTGACCGGCGCCTCGGAGAGCGCGCGGGGCGCGCGGACGCGGGTCACCGTGTTGGGCGGATCGTCGTCTCCCCCGCCGGTCAGTTCCAGGTCCTGGTCGCCACGGCGGCGGCGGCGACGGCGGCGCGAGGTCACGCCGTCTTCCAGGGTGTCCTCCGGGCCTTCTTCGCCCTCCTCCGCGGAGCCTTCAGCTTCGGCTTCGGACTCGCCGGCGGTGCGGCTGCGCCCGCGGCGTCCGCGGCTGCGGCGCCGACGCCGGCTGGCGTCTTCGCCCTCCTCGCCTTCTTCGTCTTCGGGCTCCTCGGCTTCCGCGACGGCTGCTGCAGCGGCGGCCGGAACCGGGCGCACCACGGTGCTGAGATCGGGGGCCTGGAAGATCATCGAGGTGACGGCGCCAGGCTCCAGGAACAGCGACGCGGCCGGGGCTTCGGCCGGCTTTCCTACCGGCGCTTCGACGGCGGCGGGAGTTTCGTCCGCGGCCTGCGCCTCCGCTACGACTGGCGCTTCCTCAGCCGGCGCTGCTTCAGCTGCGGGCGCTTCCTCAACCGCCGGGGCTTCTTCAACGGCCTCAACCGCGGGCGCTTCCTCAACGGCGGGGGCCGCCTTCGCGCGGCTGGCACGACGTCGAACGGGCTTTTCGGCCTTTGCTGCGACGGGCTTTTCCTCGACGGGAGCCTCGGCTGCGGGAACTTCGGCGGGCTCAGCCGCAGCGGGCTGAACGGGCTCCTGGCCCGCGGTTTCCTCGGCGAATACCGGGAGAGTCTCTGCCGTCTCTGCTGGCTTGCGGGCGCGGCTGCGCCTGGCGGGAGCCTTGGCCTTAGCCTCCGGGGCCGGTTCGGTGGACGGGACGGCGAGCGGTGCCTCCGCGGCAGCTGCCGTTTCCGCCGGAGCCGCCGCTTCGGCCACGACCTCTGCCGCCGCTTCCTTGGGGGCGGCCTTGCGGCGAGTCCTGACGGCCCTCTTGGGCGCTACCGGAGCTACTGATTCCGCAGTTTCCCCTGTTTTCTCAGTAACAACTAGTTCTTCGTTACCGGCTACAACCTGGTCATTATCCATATGTGGCGACACTCCTGCCCCTGACGTGCCGCCACATCCGGCACCCGTTGGGGCAATTATTTGTCAACACCCGCAGGCATTGACAGAAGTCAATTGAATACCCTCAGGTTCGCACCGGCAGTGGGGTGCGGCAGCCCTGGAGGGCCGGCGAGATTGTTCTGGAACCCGTTGATCTACACGCCACAACCAGGTGCCGTCCAATGGCATTGCGGGACAGCTTGGATCAGAGGATCCGTAGCTCCCTGCTCATCATTGGCGGTCTTGGAAACAATATCGCCGGACCGGAATCCGGATGTGGATCGGGTTCCAGCCACGATCATTGTCTCACAGGAGCCGTCAAAGCAAGCGTAAGCGGGGCGAGAAGTGCGCGGGGGAAGCGGATGAGGCGAGACGGAACCGGGGCGGCCCCGGGCCATTCCTCGGCGCTGCCCAGCCTCCAGCGCTACAATCGGGGCCAGAAGCACCCGAGCTAAAGGACCGATATTCCATGCCCAGTATCTCCAGCACCGCCGGCGACGCGACCGTGCACGAGCCGCGCTCCGGGCCGGCCTCTGCGGACCGGTCCCTTCCCACGATGACCCGTGACCGTCCGTTCGCGTGGCTCCTGCTGATCACCGGCGTCGTCGGCTGGCTTGCCTCCGGGACCTTGGTGCTCGAGAAACTGGAAGTCCTGAAGGACCCGAACCACGTCACCGTGTGCGACGTGAACCCTTGGATTTCATGCGGCCAGGTCATGCAGACGCCGCAGAGTTCCGTGTTCGGTTTCCCCAACATGTTCATCGGCATCGTGGCCTTCGCCGTCATCATCACCACTGCCATGGCCATCCTAGCGGGCGCAAAATTCGCCCGGTGGTACTGGCTCGGGCTTCAGGCGGGCGTAACCCTGGGCTTCGTCTTCGTGGTCTGGCTCTGGTCCCAGGCCCTCTACGCCATCCACATCCTCTGCCCGTTCTGCATGATCGTCTGGGCGGTCATGATTCCCCTGTTCGTCTGGGTGACCGTCCGCAACGTCTCCCACGGCGTGATCCGGCTGCCCGCGGGCCCGGCGAAAATCCTGGGCGACTCCGGCTGGATCGTCACGGCGCTGCTCTATGTCGCCGTAATCGCCACGATCTTCTTCGCCTTCATCCAGGTCTTCATCGGCACGTCCGGCTACTAGAAACCCGCAAACACCGCGAGGTGACAGATAAGGCCAATGCTCATCGCGAACATTGGCCTTAACTGTCACCTCGGTGAGGCGGGACCAGGTCCTAGAACCAGATCTTGATCTCGCGCTCAGCGGACTCCACCGAGTCCGAGCCGTGGATGAGGTTCTGCTGCACAGCCAGGCCCCAGTCGCGGCCGAAGTCGCCGCGGATGGTGCCGGGCGCCGCCGTCGTCGGGTCCGTGGTGCCGGCGAGCGAGCGGATGCCCTCGATCACGCGGTGTCCCTCGAAGATCGCGGCGACGACAGGCCCGCTGAGCATGAACTCGACCAGCGGCGCGTAGAACGGCTTGCCGATGTGCTCCTCGTAGTGCTGCTCGAGCAGCTCGCGGCTCGCGTCGACCTTCTTGAGCTCGATCAGGGTGTAGCCCTTGGTTTCGATCCGGCCGAGGATGCTGCCGGTCAGGTTGCGGGCGACGCCGTCGGGCTTGATCAGGACTAGGGTGCGCTCAATGCTCACAGCTGCTCCAATGTGTTTGGGGTGGGGTTCGGGGTCAAGTCTACGGGTTTGGGGCTACGGGTTCTGGGTGCCGGTTTCGGGCTGGCTGCCCGCCGGATGCGCGGCCTCCCAGGCGGCCTGCTCGCGGTCCCGCTGGGCTGCCTCACGGTCAAGGCGGATGCCCGTGCGGATGCCATACCACCAGGAAACCGCAAAGAGGGCGCCCACCACGTACATCGTCGGCTCCACGATTCCGCAGAGGATCAGCACGAGCTGCAGGATCCATCCCAAGCCCACGCCCCACGGCTTGGAGACGACCGCGCACGTGAAGACAAGCACCAGGCTCAGCGTGATCCCCACCCCAAAGATCAGGACTGGAGGGAATTCGCCGCGCCGGAGTCCGAAGACCGCCAGCGTGCCGAATAGGGCCACGAAGGCTTCCAGCAGCAGGACCGTGGAGGCGAACATGACCTTCGTGGAGCGGCGCTTCCTGGGCATGCCCGGGCGCCATTCGTGCTGGGCCTTTGTCAGTCGTGCCATGGCTTAGGCGTCCGCCTTTCCGAGCAGGATCCGGGCCTCGGCCACGAGGGTGATGGATCCGGTGACGAGGATGCCGCCAGCCAGGTCCTCATTGGCTTCGGCACGTTCCACGGCCCATTCCAGGGCGTCGTCGAGTTTCTCAGCGACGTGGATGTTGTCCTCGCCGAAGCCGAGGTCGACGGCGAGTTCCGCAAGGTCCTCGGCCGGGACCGCCCGGGGCGAGTTGGATTGCGTGAAGCAGTATTCTTCGGCGAGGTCGCCCAGCGACTCCTTGAGCTGGCGGAGGATCTCCTCGGCATCCTTTTCCCGCAGGACGCCCACCACCACCACAAGCTTGGTGAAGCTGAAGGCCTCGTGGATGGCCTCGGCCGAGACCCGGATGCCTTCCGGGTTGTGGGCGGCGTCCACGATGATGGTCGGGGCCGTCCGGACCACCTCGAGGCGTCCCGGCGAGGTGACCGAGGCGAAGGCCTCCTGCAGGATTTCCTGGTCGAGTGCCTTCTCGCCGCCGAAGAACGCCTCCAGGGCCGCAATGGCGACGGCGGCGTTCTCGGCCTGGTGGGCCCCGTGCAGGGGCAGCAGCAGGTCCTCGTAACGCCCGGCGATGCCCTTGATGTTCACCATCTGGCCCCCGACGGCGACGGTCCGGGATTCGACGCCGAACTCCACGCCCTCAAAGCGGAACGGGACCTGTGTCTCCTTGGCCTTCTCCAGGAGCACCTGGGCGGCGTCCATGGGCTGCGCGGCGCTGATGAGGAAGCCGCCGGGCTTGATGATGCCGGCCTTTTCGTAGGCGATGTCCCCGGTGGTGTCACCCAGCAGGTCCGTATGGTCCAGGGAAATGGGCGTAATCACGGACACCTGGCCGTCGCCGACGTTGGTGGCATCGGTGATTCCGCCCAGTCCCACCTCGATCACGGCGACGTTGACCGGCTGGTCCGCGAAGACCGCGAACCCCAGGATGGTCAGGCACTCGAAGTAGGTCAGCCGGGGCTGGCCCTTGGCCTCGAGCTCGCCGTCCACGATTTGCAGGTACGGGCGGATCTCGTCCCAGATCCGGACGAAGGTCGCGTCCGACACCGGGGCGCCGTCGATGCTGATCCGTTCGGTGACCTTGGACAGGTGCGGGCTCGTGTAGCGCCCGGTGCTGAGCCCGTGGGCGCGCAGCCCTGCCTCGATCATGCGCGCCGTGGACGTCTTGCCGTTGGTGCCGGTGATGTGGATGATCGGGTAGGCCTTCTGCGGCTCCCCCAGGATGTCCATCGCCCGGCGCAACGGAGCCAGGCGCGGCTCCATCTTGTTTTCCGGTGCACGCCCCAGCAGCTCGGCGTAGACGCTTTCTACGGAGAATTCGTCGGTCATTGCTCAGGCCTCTACTTTTTCGGCGGCGTCTTTTTTGGCGTCTTCAACAGCAATTTTTTCGACACTGATCTGCGGTTCCTTGACGTCGGCCGGAACGGTGTCCAGCCGGACCGTCAGTGTCTCGGTCTTGACGAGGTCGGCGTTGGCCAGCAGGGCGTCGAGGGTGTCCTGCGCGGCGGTGACGGTGGTCCGGATCCGGTCGCTGACGTTGAGTCCGGTGTCCTTGCGGGCCTGCTGGATGGCGCGGACCATGTCGCGGGCCGCTCCCTCGGCTTCGAGTTCCGGGGTGACCTCGGTGTTGAGCACCACGAACCCGCCGCCCGGCAGGACGGCGGCCGCGCGTGAGCCGGCGCCGGCCGCGGATTCCGCGACGACGGTTTCCAGGGTGTACTCCTGCGGCTCGAGTTCGAGCCCGCCGGCGGTCACCACGGCTCCTTCGCTGACCGACCAGTCGCCGGACTTGGCGCCCTTGATCGCCTGCTGGACGTTCTTGCCCAGCCGCGGACCGGCGGCCCGGGCGTTCACCACGAGCTTCTGTTCGATGCCGAACTCCTCCGGGGAGGCGCTCTCGGCGTCGAGCAGCCGGACGGAGCGCAGGTTCAGTTCATCGGCGACGACGGCGGCAAAGCCTTCCAGCGCGTCCGCGCCCGGTGCCACGACGGTGAGTTCCTGCAGCGGCAGGCGCACGCGGAGGTTGGCGGCCTTGCGCAGCGAGGATCCGGTGGAGCAGATCTGCTGCACGCGGTCCATCGCCTCGACGAGCCCGGCGTTGGCCGGGAACAGTTCCGCGTCGGGCCAGTCGGCCAGGTGCACGGAGCGCCCGCCGGTGAGGCCGCGCCAGATCTCCTCGGACACGAGCGGCAGCAGCGACGCCGCCACCCGGCAGACGGTCTCCAGTGCGGTGTAGAGGGCGTCGAAGGCGTCAACGTTCTCGTCAAAGAAGCGCTGGCGGCTGCGGCGGACGTACCAGTTGGTGAGCATGTCCAGGTAGCCGCGCAGTTCGTCGCAGGCACCGGAGATGTCGTAGCTGTCCAGCTGTGCGGTCATGTTGCGGACGAGGTCGCCGGTGTTCGCCATGAGGTACTGGTCCAGCGTGTCGGCGTAGTCGTCGTAGCGGAGCTTCGCGTCGTAGCCCCTCGCTGTTCCGTCGACTGCGTTGGATGCGTTCGTGTACAGCGTGAAGAAGCTGTACACGTTCCACAGCGGCAGGATGACCTGGCGGACGCCGTCGCGGATTCCCTGTTCGGTGACCACGAGGTTCCCGCCGCGCAGGATCGGGCTGGACATGAGGAACCAGCGCATCGCGTCGGAGCCGTCGCGGTCCAGGACCTCGGACACGTCCGGGTAGTTGTGCAGGCTCTTGGACATCTTCTGCCCGTCCGAGCCGAGCACGATGCCGTGGCTGATGACGTTGCGGAAGGCGGGCCGGTCGAACAGCGCGGTGGAGAGGATGTGCAGCATGTAGAACCAGCCGCGCGTCTGTCCGATGTACTCGACGATGAAGTCCGCCGGGTTGTGGGTGTCGAACCATTCCTCGTTCTCGAACGGGTAGTGGACCTGGCCGTAGGGCATGGAGCCGGAGTCGAACCAGACGTCCAACACGTCCTCGACCCGGCGCATGACGGACTGGCCTTCCTCCGGGGTGCGGGGGTCGTCCGGGTTGGGGCGCGTGAGTTCGTCGATGAACGGCCGGTGCAGGTCAACCTGGCCGGCCTTGTTCAGCGGCAGGCGGCCGAAGTCGGCTTCGATCTCGGCGAGGGAGCCGTAGACGTCGGTGCGGGGGTAGTCCGGATCTGTGGACTGCCACACCGGGATGGGGCTGCCCCAGTAGCGGTTGCGGCTGATGGACCAGTCGCGGGCGTTGGCGAGCCACTTGCCGAACTGGCCGTCCTTGACGTTGCCCGGGATCCAGTTGATCTCCTGGTTCAGCTCGGACATGCGGTCCTTGAACTTGGTGACCTCGACGTACCAGGAGGACACGGCGCGGTAGATCAGCGGGTTGCGGCAGCGCCAGCAGTGCGGGTAGCTGTGCTCGTAGCTGGCCTGGCGGACCAGGCGGCCCTGGGCGCGCAGGACCTGGGTGATGGGTTTGTTGGCCTCGAACACCTGCAGTCCGGCGATCCCGGCGAGGTCGCCGTGGCCGAACAGCGGCAGGAACTTCGCGCCTTCGTCCACCGAGAGCACGACGGGGATGCCTGCTTCTTCACAGACTTTCTGGTCGTCCTCACCGTAGGCGGGCGCCTGGTGGACGATGCCGGTGCCGTCGGTGGTGGTGACGTAGTCGGCCACGAGGAATCGCCAGGCGTTCGCGGTGCCGAACTTCTCGGGGTCGTTGAAGTAGTCCCAGAGGGGTTCGTAGCTCAGCCCCTCGAGTTCGGCGCCGGTGTGGCTGGACGTCACGGCTGCCTCGGCCGCGGCGGCACCCTCGGCGCCGTCGCCGTAGCCGAGGTCCTTGGCGTAGGTGCCCAGGAGGTCGCCGGCGAGCAGGAAGCTGCCGGTGACGGGAGCCTCAGCGGAGGCGGCCTTGATGCCGTGCGGCCCGGCCGGCAGGACCACGTAGGTGATAGCGGGTCCGACGGCGAGGGCCAGGTTGGTGGGCAGCGTCCACGGCGTCGTGGTCCAGGCGAGCGCGTGCACGCCGGCCAGCTGCCTGGACAGCTCCGACTCCCCCGGCGTGATGGGGAAGGTGACCGTGACGGTCTGGTCCTGGCGGTTCTTGTAGACGTCGTCATCCATGCGGAGTTCATGGTTGGACAGCGGCGTCTCGTCCTTCCAGCAGTACGGCAGCACGCGGTAGCCGTTGTAGGTCAGGCCCTTTTCGTGCAGCTGCTTGAAGGCCCAGAGCACGGATTCCATGTACTCGACGTTGAGCGTCTTGTAGTCGTTCTGGAAGTCCACCCAGCGTGCCTGGCGGGTGACGTAGCTCTTCCACTCGTCGGCGTACTTCATCACGGAGGCGCGGCAGGCGTCGTTGAACTTGTCGATGCCCATGGCTTCGATCTGGGTCTTGTCCGTCATGCCCAGCTGCTTCATGGCTTCCAGCTCGGCGGGCAGCCCGTGCGTGTCCCAGCCGAAGCGGCGCTCCACCCGGCGGCCGCGCTGGGTCTGGTAGCGGCCCACGAGGTCCTTGGCGTAGCCGGTCAGCAGGTGGCCGTAGTGCGGGAGGCCGTTGGCGAAGGGCGGGCCGTCGTAGAAGACGAATTCGTTGCTGCCGGGCTTTCCGCCGGGAAGGTCAGGGTCACGCTGGTCGATGCTCGCCTGGAAGGTGCCGTCCGCATCCCAGTACTTGAGGATGCGCTCTTCGATCTCCGGGAACTTCACGGGGGCAGCCGCACCGGAGGTGTTGGAAGCGGAGGTGGTGGAGGCTGCACCGGTCGGTGCGGCTGAGGCCTTGGGGTAATAGGTCATCTCGACATCCTGGGTTGAGCGGTGAACAAGTGGATTCATTCAGGATGCGAGGACGGCCCGTGCGCTGTCTTTGCAACAACACCGGCACCGCGGTACCACCTCACTTACCGGCACAGGCCTCGCCCCCTTTTGGAGAAGCAAGCACCGGCGTCGGCCGCTCAATTGCTGCTGTGACGGGCTTACCCGTCCGGTTCTACTGACCCCGGCGCGTGTCGCGATTTCGTCGACATGGCGCGGCAAGGCGTTCTTCCGGAAGCTCACCGGTGATGTCCGGGTCAAAGCTGATACCACGATGCTACCGGACTTTACAGATCGGGGCTCGTAAAGCCCGGCGGCCTCGACGGGTCGAAACAGATGACAGAACTTTTCTCACCGTGTCCGCGAGGGCCTCGGTCAGGTGCCGACGTAGGCCCCGAGGTGCTCGCCGGTGAGGGTGGAACGGGCGGCGACGAGGTCGGCGGGTGTGCCCTCGAAGACGATCCGGCCGCCGTCGTGGCCGGCGCCGGGGCCGAGGTCGATGATCCAGTCGGCGTGCGCCATGACCGCCTGGTGGTGCTCGATGACGATGACCGACTTGCCGGAGTCGACGAGCCGGTCGAGCAGGCCAAGCAGCTGCTCGACGTCGGCGAGGTGGAGGCCGGCGGTCGGCTCGTCGAGGACGTAGACGTCGCCCTTTTCGGCCATTTGGGTGGCCAGCTTGAGCCGCTGCCGCTCGCCGCCGGACAGCGTAGTGAGCGGCTGGCCGAGGCTGAGGTAACCGAGCCCGACGTCGGCGAGCCGGTCGAGGATGGCGTGCGCGGCCGGCGTGCGCGCCTCGCCGGCGCCGAAGAACTCCTCGGCCTCGGTCACCGACATCGCCAGCACCTCGCTGATGTCGCGGCCGCCGAGGTGGTACTCCAGCACCGATGACTGGAACCGCTTCCCCTCGCACTCCTCGCAGGTGGTGGCGACGCCGGCCATCATCGCCAGGTCGGTGTAGATGACGCCGGCGCCGTTGCAGGTGGGGCAGGCGCCCTCGGAGTTTGAGCTGAACAGCGCCGGCTTTACGCCGTTGGCCTTCGCGAACGCTTTGCGGATCGGGTCGAGCAGTCCGGTGTACGTCGCCGGGTTGCTTCGTCGCGAGCCGCGGATCGCGCCCTGGTCGATCGACACCACACCCTCGCCAGCGGGGATCGACCCGTTCACGAGCGAGCTCTTTCCGGAGCCTGCGACGCCGGTGACGACGACGAGGACCCCGAGCGGGACGTCGGCGTCGACGTCACGCAAGTTGTGCGCCGTCGCGCCGCGGATCTCCAGGGTGCCGGTGGGCGTCCGCACCGTTTCTTTGAGGGCGGCCCGGTCCTCGAGATGGCGGCCGGTGAGGGTGCCGCTGGCGCGCAGCCCCTCGAGGGTGCCCTCGAAGCAGACGGCGCCGCCCGCAGTACCAGCGCCGGGGCCGAGGTCGACGACGTGGTCGGCGATCGCGATCATTTCCGGCTTGTGCTCCACGACGAGCACCGTGTTGCCCTTGTCCCGCAGCCGCAGCAGCAGCTCGTTCATCCGCTGGATGTCATGGGGGTGCAGGCCGATGGTGGGCTCGTCGAAGACGTAGGTGACGTCGGTGAGTGAGGAGCCGAGGTGGCGGATCATCTTGGTCCGCTGCGCCTCGCCGCCCGAGAGCGTGCCCGACGGCCGATCCAGCGAGAGGTAGCCGAGCCCGATCTCGACGAACGAGTCGAGGGTGTCCCCCAGCGACGCAAGCAGCGGCGCCACCGACGGTTCGTCCAGATCGCGCACCCACCCGGCGAGGTCGCTGATCTGCATCGCGCAGGCGTCGGCGATGTTGATCCCTTTGATCTTCGACGATCGAGTCGCCTCGCTGAGCCGGGTTCCGTCGCACTCGGGGCAGACGGTGAAGGTGATGGCCTGCTCCACGAAGGCGCGGATGTGCGGCTGCAGCGCGTCGACGCCCTTGGACAGGAACGACTTCTGGATTTTCGGGATCAGACCCTCGTACGTCAGGTTGATCCCGTCGACCTTGATCTTGGTCGGCTCCTTGTAGAGCAGGTCGTGCAGTTCCTTCTTGGTGTACTTGCGGATCGGCTTGTCCGGGTCGAAGAAGCCGGAGCCGCGGAAGATGCGGCCGTACCAGCCATCCATGCTGTAGCCGGGGATCGTGAGCGCACCCTCGTTGAGCGACTTGCTGTCGTTGTAGAGCGCCGACAGGTCGAAGTCAGTCACGCTGCCCATGCCCTCGCATCGTGGACACATGCCGCCGGTGACGGTGAAGCTGCGTCGTTCCTTCACGGTCCGTCCGGCGCGCTCGATGGTGACTGCGCCCGCTCCACTCACCGAGGGGACATTGAAGGCGAATGCCTGGGGCGAGCCGATGTGCGGCTGCCCGAGCCGGCTGAAGACGATCCGCAGCATCGCGTTGGCGTCGGTGGCGGTGCCAACGGTGGAGCGGGAATTGGAGCCCATCCGCTCCTGGTCGACGATGATCGCCGTCGTGATCCCCTCCAGCACGTCGACGTCCGGCCGGGACTGCGTTGGCATGAAACCCTGGACGAAGGCGCTGTAGGTCTCGTTGATCATCCGCTGCGACTCCGCGGCGATCGTGCCGAACACCAGCGAGCTCTTGCCCGAGCCGGAGACGCCGGTGAACACCGTCAGCCGGCGCTTTGGGATCTCGATGCTGATGTCCTTGAGGTTGTTCTCGCGCGCGCCCTGCACGCGGATCAGATCGTGGCTGTCGGCAACGTGCAGCTCAGGCGACTGCGTGTCCGTCCTCGTGGCCAGGCTCATCGTGTCTCCATCTGTTAAGCGGGGGCGCCTTCGCGGTCTCCGTCGGCGTCGACTGGTTCTATCTAACCAGCTTCGAGCAGTACGTCTGGTTCTCCTTCGTCGGCGCGGGGAGATGCGGAACCAGCGGTAGACGTGGCCAGCGCACGCGGGTCGAAGCCGGTGTGCGCGGCGAACCGGTCACCCCGCTCCTGCGACAGCGCGTCGATCTCGAGGACCTCGATTTCACCGGTCCTGAAGCAGCCCGAGGACGTTGCCATCGGGGTCGGTGACGGTGGCCACCAGGCGGCCGCCACCGACGTCGTGCGCGGGCTCCTTCACGGTGGCACCCGCGGCGGTCACCTCAGCCAGCTTCGCCTCGATGTCCGGCACGTGCCAGTAGGCCACCGGTGAGGTCATGCCCTGCGGTCCACCGCCCGGCACCAGCCCGATGTGCTGGCCCGCGGCCTCGAAGCCGACGTAGTAGGGCCCGTCGGTCTGCGGCGGTACGCCGAGCAGGGCGGTGTACACCGCCTTGGCCGTCTCCAGGTCGGACACGGGATGCAGCACGGTCTTGATTCCCTCGGTGGCAGAGCCGGTCATGGTCACTCCTGAAGTCGTGGGTCAGATCGACCCGGGGGCTTGTCGAGCTTAAAGGACGTGCGGGAGGAAGCTCGCCTGAATGGTGATGTCCATGACGGTCAGTCTAGGCATGGCTCGGTGACCGGCGCTACTCCAAAACTGCTCACTTTCGGCCGACACTCCACGCCGCAGATCGGTCGAGCCGGCCCCTCGGCTCGGTGCTCAAAACTGATCGCGAATCGCTTCCGAACCGACGAAGTGATCACTGGGTTCACTGGGAACCGAGCACTGAGCCATCCAACCCGATGATCCGGATCTGACTCAAGCGCACGGTCCGCGGCCATGGGGTAGGAGCGATAGCGCAGCGCCTCCTCGGCCAGGGTGGGCATCTTGGCGTCCGGCGAGGTCTGCCGCTCGAACTTTTCGTCGGCACTCGAACTTCTCCGTCTGCAACGGGCACAGCAGCGCTCCCCCTGCCTAGACTCAAGCACATGACCCTGCCAGCTCCAGGTTGCACCGCCATACTGCGGCCACAGCCTGCCCGGACCGTCGCCTGGCAGGTATTGGCTTCACTGAGCGCCGCGCCCGTGGCAGCGCTCTCCTTCTTCCGGGCCGTGCCGGCGGCATGGCCGACGCCCGTGGTGCAACTGCTGGCCTTCACCCCCTGGCTTGTCCTGCCCGCCGGGCTTGCCCTGGTGCTCGCCGTGCCGAGCCGGCGTGTGTGGGCCGTTGTCGGCACGGCGGCCCTCCTGGCTGTGCAGCTCTACTGGCTCTTCCCGCAGGACTACGGCCGGGGCACGCCGGACCCAGGCGCACGCCTCGCGGAGCTGAAAGTGATGAGCATCAATGCGGAACTCGGCAATGCGGATGCGGCCGAAATCGTCCGGCTGGTCCGGGACAACGGCATCGGGCTCCTCACCGTCCAGGAACACTCCCAGGCTCTGGAAGACAGGCTGGCCGCCGAGGGGCTGGCCACGCTGCTCCCGCACCGGATCAGCCACCCGGTCAACGGTGCCGCCGGCAGCGCCGTGTATTCAGTTCACCCGATGCACCTGATGGGTGACTTGCCGGATTCCCAGTTCCAGATCCCCACTGTCCGTATCGCGATGGAAGCCGGCGGACATACGGCGTCCCTGGACGTGACGAATGTCCATGCGCAACCGCCGGTGGACGCGCGGACCGCCCGGTGGCGCGGCGATCTTGCCGCGCTCGGCGGGCTCACGGACAGTCCCGGGAACCTGCTGCTGATGGGTGACTTCAACGCCACCTACGACCACTCCGAATTCCGGCAGCTCCTGGCCGGCGGGGCAGGCAATGCGGGCAGGTCAGGCGGGGCAGCCGGCAGGAAGATGGTGGATGTGGGGGTGGCGGAAGGTTCCCGGCTGGTTCCGACCTGGCCCATGGACGGGCTGCCCTTGCCGGGCATCGTGATAGACCACATCGTCACCAGCCCGCAGGTCCGCAGCAGCGCGTATGCGGTGCACCCCGTGGCCGGGACGGATCACGCCGCCATCATGGCCACGCTGGCCGTCCCGGAAGCGCCGGCCAGCCCAGCGATGCTGCCCTAGCCCTTGCGGATCAGCTTGTAGTTGGAGGCCTGGGCCACAGGGCGGATCACGATCTGGTCCAGGTTGACGTGGTGCGGCGCCGCCACGGCGTAGCGGACCACATCCGCGACGTCGGCGGCCGTCAGGGGCTTCTCGACGCCTTGGTAGACCTTGACCGCCGCTTCCTGGTCGCCGAGCCGGTTCAGCGCGAACTCCTCCGTCTGCACCAGTCCGGGAGCCACCTCAATCACGCGGACGTTGTGCTCTGCTTCTTCCAGGCGCAGCGCCCCGGTCAGGGCGTGCTGGGCGAACTTGGCCGCGTTGTACCCGCCGCCGCCTTCGTAGGCCGACAGCCCCGCCGTCGAGGTGAGGTTCAGGACGGTCCCTTCACCACAGGCGCGCAGCATGGGCAGGAAGGCCCGGGTCAGCTTCAGGGTGCCCAGCACGTTGACCTGGAACATCCACTCCCAGTCCTCCGTCTTGGCTCCGGCAATCCTGTCGGCACCGCGGGCACCGCCGGCAACGTTGATGAGGGTGTCGATGCCGCCGGCGCGGGTCACCTCGTCGAGCAGCCGGGCGACGTCGGCGTCGTCCGTCACATCTGCCGGGACGGCGACGGCGCCGGTTTCGGCGGCGAGCGCCTCGAGCCGGTCCGCGCGGCGGGCCACGGCGAAGACGTTCCAGCCTTCGCTGCGCAGGGCGCGCACGATGGCCTCCCCGATTCCGGTGCTGGCGCCGGTGACTACTGCTGCTCTGTTCTGGATTCCCTCAGTCATGGCACCACCCTAACGTCAATGCAGGAGTCACTGCGCCGGGCACCCGCAGGATGAAACGCCGGACGTGCAGCTAGCTCAGCCTGCCAGGAATTCCAGCAGTACCCGGGCGTGATTGATCTCCGGATCCGTGGCCCCGAACAGCAGCGTCACCTTTCCGTGCTCCGACGCGAGGTCCCGCAGTGTCTGCACGGCGGGATTGCCGTCCAGCTCGGCCTCGTAGGCGGCGCGGAAGTGGGCGAACCGCTCCTGCATGTGCGCGAATTCCTTCCGCAGCGGCGGGGACGGTGCCACCTCCTTGAGCCAGAGGCTCAGCTGCGCGCGCTCCTTACTGACCCCGCGCGGCCAGAGCCGGTCCACGAGGACCCGGAAGCCGTCGTCGTCTGCCGGATCGTCATAGATGCGCTTGATGGCAAAACCTCCGGCAGATGTCTCCATCTGCGCATGGTACTCCACGCCCTGCTGCCGCTGTTTGGCCCCGCCTACAGGGAACATTAGGGAACACTAGGTAACTTAGTGAAAGAATTGCCCCATGGCTGAAGACAATCAGGGTACAGACACGCCCACCACCGCCCCCATCAACGTTCCGGACAAGCCTGCCCTTGAGGGGCTGGAAGCCGCCCTCACCCGGCGCTGGCTTGACGACGGGACCTACAAGTTCAACCGGGACACCACCCGCGAGCAGGTCTATTCGATCGACACTCCCCCACCCACGGCGTCGGGTTCGCTGCATGTCGGTCACATGTTCTCCTACACGCAGACGGACGTCCTGGCGCGCTACCAGCGCATGACCGGCAAGAACGTCTTCTACCCGATGGGCTGGGATGACAACGGCCTGCCCACCGAACGCCGTGTGCAGAACTACTACGGTGTGCGCTGCGACCCCACGGTCGCCTACGACGCCGGTTACCGCCCACCGGCCGAGCCCGCCAAGAACCAGCGCGACTTCGATGTCGTCTCGCGCCGGAACTTCATCGAACTGTGCGAGGAGCTCGCCGTCGAGGACGAAAAAGTCTTCGAACACCTCTTCCAGACCCTTGGCTTGTCCGTCGACTGGGACCTCACGTACCGCACCATCGACGACAAGTCCCGGGCCATCTCCCAGCGGGCGTTCCTGGCCAACCTCGCCGCAGGCGACGCCTACATGGCCGAAGCCCCCACCCTGTGGGATGTCACCTTCCGCACCGCGGTGGCCCAGGCCGAACTTGAGGACCGCGAAGTAGCGGGCGCCTACTACCGCTACCCGTTCTTCACCGCCGACGGCGAGAAGATATACGTCGAGACCACCCGCCCGGAACTGCTCGCCGCCTGCGCCGCCCTCGTGGCGAATCCCGACGACGAACGGTACCAGCCGCTGTTCGGCAAGAAGGTCACCTCGCCGCTGTTCGGCGTCGAGGTGGAGGTGAAGGCCCACCCCCTCGCAAAGGCGGACAAAGGCTCCGGCATCGCAATGGTTTGCACCTTCGGCGACCTCACCGACGTCACGTGGTGGCGCGAACTCCAGCTGCACACCCGTGCGATTGTCGGCCGCGACGGCCGCATCATCGGCGAGACCCCGGACTGGATCACCGGCGAGGAAGGCCGCGCCAGCTTCGAGGCGATCGCCGGCAAGACCGTCTTTAGCGCCAAGGAAACCGTGGTGGAGCGACTCGCCGCCGCCGAGCTGCTCGACGGCGAGCCCCAGAAAATCATGCACCCGGTCAACTTCTTCGAGAAGGGCGACAAGCCCCTCGAAGTGGTGACCTCACGCCAGTGGTACATCCGAAACGGCGGGCGCGACGCAGAACGCCGGGAACGCCTGATCGGCCGCGGTCACGAGATCGATTTCCACCCCGCCTTCATGCGCTCCCGGTATGAGAACTGGATCTCCGGCCTCAACGGCGACTGGCTGGTCTCCCGCCAGCGGTTCTTCGGTGTGCCGGTGCCGGTCTGGTACCCGCTGGACGCCGACGGCAACCCGGACTTCGCCGCGCCGATCGTCCCGTCCGACGCACAGTTGCCGGTGGACTCGGCGGCGGATGCGGCCCCCGGCTACGAGGAAGCCCAGCGCGACGTGCCGGGCGGTTTCACCGGCGACGCCGATGTCCTCGACACCTGGGCCACGTCGTCCCTGACGCCGCAGATCGTCGGCGGCTGGAGCACCGACGAGGCGCTCTTCGCCACGGTCTATCCCTTCGACGTGCGCCCCCAGGGGCACGACATCATCCGGACCTGGCTGTTCTCCTCTGCCGTGCGCGCCGACGCCCTGCAGAACACGGCGCCGTGGAAGCACGCGGCCATCTCGGGCTGGATCCTGGATCCGGACCGCAAGAAGATGTCCAAATCCAAGGGCAATGTCATCGTCCCCACGGATGTCCTCGAGGAGTACGGCTCCGACGCCGTCCGCTACTGGGCTGCCTCGGCCAAGCTCGGCGCCGACACCGCCTATGAGATCGCGCAGATGAAGATCGGGCGGCGCCTGGCCATCAAGCTGCTCAACGCCTCGAAGTTCGTCCTGAACCTCGGCGCCACCGAGGACTCCGTGGTTGCCGGGGACCTTTCCGTGCTGATCAACCCCTTGGACCGCGCCGTGCTGGCCCAGCTCTCCGACGTCGTCCGGCAGGCCACGAAGGCGTTCGAGAACTACGACTACGCCCGGGCCCTGCAGATCACCGAGAGCTTCTTCTGGCACTTCACCGACGACTACGTGGAACTCATCAAGGACCGCGCCTACGGTGCCGCCGGCGAGGCCCAGCAGGCCTCCGTCCTGGCCGCGCTGGCGACTAGCCTGGACACGCTCCTGCGGCTGTTCGCCCCGTTCCTGCCGTTCGCCACGGAGGAAGTCTGGAGCTGGTGGCGCACGGGGTCCGTGCACCGGGCCGCGTGGCCGTCCGGCGTGGAGATCGACGGCGACACGGCCCTGCTGGCGACCGTCGGCACCGCACTCAGCGGCATCCGCAAGGCCAAGTCCGAGGCCAAGGTCAAGCAGCGCACCGAGGTCCTCTCCGCAACCATCACGGCCTCGGAATCGCTCACCACGCAACTGAAGGCCGGCCTGGCCGACCTCAAGGCAGCGGCCAACGCGCGCGAACTGGAACTCGTGGCCGGCGAGGGCGAGCTGAGCGTGAGCGACGTCGTCCTGGCACCCGCCGAGGCGTAGCAGAACCCGCCCAGGCGTAGGAGTGCGCTGAATGGCCTTGGCTGTGGAGGCGCTGGCCGGGGATCTGTTGGCCCCGGGCAGCGCCTCCGCTTTTCCGGCCGGGCACCGGGGCAGGACACGCCCTAAGCCATGGGCATCCACGCGGGATCACGACCAAACCAGCCGGCGAGCCGGTCATAGACGGACGAGCCCTCCGGAACCGGCACCTCCACACCAAAGGCCTTGTCAGGTCCCCGGAACTCAGGCCGCAGCATCCGCCTGGACCAGGCAAGGGCGTGCTCGGCAAGAGCGGGGTCCAAGTCTACGTCCGTGGCGGTGGCTCTGCTCACGTCCCAACAGTGCACCGCCAGTTCAGTTATTTGATGGTCGGCGCGGCCGCGAAGAGGCGCCTGGCCACCTCCCGGCACCGCGACCGGCCGATCGAGGTCCGCAGCGGCCCAAATACCCAACAGCAGCTGGGCGCCGTTAAGAAATTGCCTCAGCCAGTCGGCGCCGAGTTCGTCGGGGGGCGACGTCCAGTCCGGCGTCTCGCCGCGGGCGGAAACAATGAAATGGGGCAGATCCTGCGCCACAACATGCCTGACGAGCGACTCCACATCCCAGCTGGCGCACGGTGTTGGCAGCGCCGCCTGCCCGGGGCGGATCGGGGCGATGACGGCGGCTGTCTGGTCCAGCGCGCGCTCTAGGAGTTCGAGGACGGAACCATCCATGGTCGTTGGCCTTACTCTGGAGTTTGATCTGCAGTCTACTCAGGGGAGCGGATCGTGCGATATGCCTCCCTCTACCCGGTCCTCAACCGGGGCGATCTGTCCCTCCCGACGGCGCGCGTTTTCCTCCGCGATGCTGATGGCCCACGCCGCGTTGACGAGGCCTATGTGGCTGAAGGCCTGCGGGAAGTTCCCCAGCAGCTCGCCCGACTCCGGGGCCACTTCTTCGGACATCAGGCCCAGATCGTTGGCGAACGCCGCGGCGCACTCGAAGACCTCCCGGGCCCGCCCGGTCCGGCCGGCCAGGGCAAGGGCGTGGGCGAGCCAGAACGTGCACAGCAGGAATGACCCCTCCGCCCCGGAAAACCCGTCAGAGCTGCGGTACCGGTACACCAGGCCCCGGGCATCCGTCAGCCGCGCCTCGATCGCCTCGATCGTGGCGAGCATTCCGGCGTCGTCGGCCGGAAGGAAGCCCACGATGGCGAGGAGCAGGGCCGAGGCGTCGAGATCGTCGGAGCCGTAGGCCTGGGTGTAGGCGCCGGCGGCCTCGCTCCAGCCGTTCAGTCGGATCGAGGCCGCGATCCGGTCCCGCGCTTGGATCCACTGCGGGACCCTGTCCTCGGCGTCCAGCAGTGAGGCAAGTCCGACGGCGCGGTCCACGGCGACCCAGCACATCAGTTTGGAATGCAGATAGTGACGCGGTGCCCCGCGGCTCTCCCAGATGCCCTGGTCCGGGGCCTGCCATTGTGCGGCGGCGGTATCCGCGGCCTGTGCGAGAAACCGCCGCGTGCCCGGCTCCATGTCCACGAGATATTCCGGCAGCGTGGCAGCGGCGTCCAGGATTTCACCGTAGACATCGAGCTGGCGCTGGTTCCAGGCCCCGTTGCCGACCCGGACGGGGGAACTCCCGCGCCATCCCGGGAGGTGGGGCAGCTCGCGTTCACTCAGGTCCAGTTCCCCGCCGACGCCGTACATGATCTGCAGGTCCGCACCGTTGCCCGGCCGGCTCGCCGCCGCCGCAGCCGCCGCGGCCAGGAAGCCGAAGAACTTGCCGGCCTCGTCCGGGCAGGCGGCGACCCAGAGCGCCTGCAGTGTCATGCTGGCGTCCCTCACCCAGGTGTACCGGTAGTCCCAGTTCCGCGCCCCTCCAGCCACCTCCGGCAAGGACGTCGTGGGAGCGGCCACGATCGCGCCTGTGGGGTAGAACGTCAACGCCTGCAGGATCCGCCCGCTGACGGCGACAAGGTCCTGCCAGGGACCGTTGTAGCTCTGGTGCATCTCGGACCAGCTGATCCAGCCCTGCCGGGTGTCTTCCAGGCGGCGTGAAATCTCAGCCTGGGTCCAGAAACGCGGGGCGGCCGGCTCGCCGTGCCGGTGCTGCAGGGCGAAGCCGCGGACGTCGCCGGCCTTCATCGGGAACCTGCCGCGGGCTACCGGGCCATCGACGTCGAGGGGCACGGAAGTGGAGAGGGCGAGGACTTCGGTGCCGTCCCCGGCGTCGCCGTCAGCTGCGGCTGCGGCCGCAGCCAGAACCAGCACGCCGCGCTCATCTCGGGCCAGCCGCGGCGGGATTTCCCCGTAGCCAGGCCGGGGTGCAAAGACCATCTCCACTTCGACGTCCCCGGCGCGGCAACTTACTTGCCGCAAGAGCGCGCCGGGAACGTCGGCGCCGAGCTCGTGACCCCGCTGTCCGTCCCCAAGGACCAAGGCGTCCGTCACACTGAGGACGCCGTGGGGCAGCGTGTACACCGTTTCCAGCAGCATGCTGGATTCTACGTAGCGGCGGGAGACGGAGGACACGCCGACCGGCCTGATTTCCCAGAAGCCCGCCTCCGGGCCCAGGATCCGCGCGAACGCCGAGGGGCTGTCGAAGCGAGGGAAACAGAGCCAGTCCACGGAACCGGAAGAGCTCACCAGCGCGGCGGACCGGCAGTCCGAAAGGAGGGCGTAGTTCGCAATCGGCTCGCTCGTCATCAGTACACCCTGGGTCTCCGCGCACGGCTGTTTTTGGGCAGCATGTTTTTGGGCAAAGGGGAAGCCCCATCAGCGTTAGCAGTTGGTGGGGCTTCGACTTTCGATTGTCACGTGACGTCTTAGACAATCTGGCGGGATCCTCAGATTTTCAGGTCTTCCTACCTCGTCACTGGTAGCCATCATCTGACTTTGCCGAAGGCTGCGTCGGATGAGTGTCACTGAATCTTTGGTTCCTGCGTCCCGCTTCTTTCGAAGTGGGTAAATTCCATTGTTCTCCTCGAGCGACGGATGCACAAGAGCTCCGGAAGAACTACATCAGAGTAGTTCTTCCGGGGCTCTTTGCCGGCCCGCGCGGTGGCGGAAAACCTGTCGCGGAAAATCAGTGGCGGAAGGCTCAGTTGAAGACGGGGCTTTCGGTCCGGCTGCGCTTGATTTCGAAGAAGTACGGGAAGGAGGACAGCGTCACCGTGGCGTCCCAGAGGCGTCCGGCGTCCTCGCCGCGCGGGATGCGGGTCAGCACGGGGCCGAAGAACGCCGTGCCGTTGAAGGCGACGACAGGGGTTCCGACGTCCTGGCCGACGAGGGAGATGCCGGCTTCATGGCTGGCGCGCAACTGCGCGTCGAATTCGTCCGTCTGGCCCGCTGCCGCGAGTTCCGCCGGGAGGCCGACCTCGGCCAGCGACTTGGCGATGACTTCGTCAATGTCGCCGTTGCCCTCGTTATGGATCTTGGTGCCCATGGCGTCGTAGAGCGACTTGATGTGTTCCGTCCCGTGCTTCTCGGCCGCCGCGGTGATGACCCGCACCGGAGCCCATGCCTTGGCCATGAACTCCCTGTACTGCTCGGGGAGCTCGTCGCGGCCCTCGTTCAGCACGGCGAGGCTCATGACGTGCCACTCGGTCATGATGTCGCGGACCTCCTCCACCTCGCCGACCCAGCGGGAGGTGACCCAGGCGAAGGGGCACATCGGGTCAAACCAGAAGTCGGCTTTGTTGGTCATGGTTTCAGACACAGGTGTTCTCCTTGGCGAAGTCAGCAGGGAAGTCGCGTCCGGCGCATCATCAACCGGGCGCATCAATCAATGACAGCGACCCGTGCCGCGGATTTATTCCGAGTCAGGCGGACTTGCGCCGCTTGACGGCGTCATGCGCGATCATGGTGGGCGGGGCCTTCTTGGCCACGACGTCTTCCGTAATCACGACGCTCGCAATGTCATCGCGGCTGGGCAGATCGAACATGACGGGAAGCAGGACTTCCTCCATGATGGCGCGGAGCCCGCGGGCGCCGGTGCCACGCTCGAGTGCCTGGTCGGCAATCATGTTGAGCGCCTCTTCAGCGAAGACCAGCTCCACGCCGTCGAGCAGGAACATCTTCTGGTACTGCTTGACGAGGGCGTTCTTGGGCGTGGACAGGATCTGGATCAGCGCTGCACGGTCAAGGTTCGAAACCGTCGTGATGACGGGAAGCCGGCCGATGAATTCCGGAATCAGGCCGAACTTGAGCAGGTCCTCCGGCATGACCTCGCCGTAGGAATCGGTGTTGTTCTTGATCTCGTTGAGCGGGGCGCCGAAGCCGATGCCCTTGCGCCCGGAGCGTGAACCGATGATCTCCTCAAGGCCCGCGAAGGCCCCGGCGACGATGAACAGCACGTTGGTGGTGTCGATCTGGATGAATTCCTGGTGCGGGTGCTTGCGGCCGCCCTGCGGCGGGACGGAGGCGACGGTGCCTTCGAGGATCTTCAGCAGCGCCTGCTGCACTCCCTCGCCGGACACGTCCCGGGTGATCGAGGGGTTCTCGCTCTTGCGAGAAATCTTGTCGATCTCATCGATGTAGATGATGCCCTGTTCGGCCTTCTTGACGTCGTAGTCGGCTGCCTGGATGAGCTTGAGGAGGATGTTCTCGACGTCCTCGCCTACGTAGCCGGCTTCCGTCAGGGCGGTTGCGTCGGCGACGGCGAAGGGGACGTTGAGGCGCCGCGCCAGGGTCTGGGCCAGGTAGGTCTTGCCGCAGCCGGTGGGGCCGATCAGCAGGATGTTGGACTTGGCGATTTCGACGTCGTCGTGGTGGACACCCTCGGCAAGGCTGCCGCTCTTCGGGGCGTGGCCGGCCTGGATGCGCTTGTAGTGGTTGTAGACCGCGACGGCGAGGGAGCGTTTGGCGGGCTCCTGGCCGATCACGTACTCCTGCAGGAAATCAAAGATCTCGCGGGGCTTGGGCAGTTCGAAACTGCCCAGGTCAGCTACTTCCGCGAGTTCTTCTTCAATGATCTCGTTGCAGAGTTCAATGCACTCGTCGCAGATGTAGACGCCGGGCCCGGCAATGAGCTTGCGGACCTGCTTCTGGCTCTTTCCGCAGAAAGAACACTTCAGCAGATCCGTGCTCTCGCCAATCCGAGCCATGTGTGAACCCCTTTAGTATCTTGCTGCTGGCCGTGACATGTTCCACTCTAGGTCACTTTGGGCCTGTTGGGTGGAATGCCGACGCCGGTGCGGTCATTTGGGGGTGAGCCGCACCGGCGTCGTGGATTGCTTCCTACCTGGTGATCGCCTGGGGCTTGATCTTGCGTGAATCAAGGACCTGGTCGATCAGCCCGTACTGCATGGCCTCGGCGGCGGTGAGGATCTTGTCGCGCTCGATGTCATTGTTGACCTGCTCCGGCGTCCGGCCGGTGTGCTTGGCCAGGGTGTCCTCCAGCCAGGACCGCATCCGCATGACCTCGGCGGCCTGGATCTCCAGGTCGGAGGCCTGGCCGCCCTGCCCGCCGGACAGTGAGGGCTGGTGGATCAGGACACGGGCGTTCGGCAGCGCCAGGCGCTTGCCGGGCGTTCCGGCCGCGAGCAGCACGGCTGCGGCGCTGGCGGCCTGGCCGAGGCAGACGGTCTGGATCTCGGGGCGGATGTACGTCATGGTGTCGTAGATCGCGGTCATGGCGGTGAAGGAGCCGCCCGGGGAGTTGATGTAGAGGGTGATGTCGCGGTCCGGGTCGGTGGACTCAAGAACCAGCAGCTGCGCCATGACGTCGTCGGCCGAGGCGTCGTCAACCTGGACGCCCAGGAAGATGATGCGGTCTTCGAACAGCTTGGTGTACGGGTCCTGCCGCTTGAAACCGTAGGGGGTGCGCTCTTCGAACTGTGGCAGCACGTAACGGCTGCTCGGCAGGGTACCGGCAGTCGATCCGAAATTGTAGTTCATGTTCATCGCTCCTGAATTCATTTCTGTCTACGTGCCGGTCAGTTCTCGGCGCCGGTGGCGCCTGAGCCGGTGGCAGTGCCGGTCCCTGCGCCTGTGCCGTTGCCGGCGTTGGTTCCGCCGCCGCCGGCGACCGATCCGGCGTGCGCCGCGATTTTGTCGAAGAAGCCGTAGTCGAGGGCTTCCGGGGCCGTGAACCACTTGTCGCGGTCGTTGTCCTTGAGGATGGTGTCCACGGTCTGCCCGGTCTGGCCGGCGGTCAGTTCCGCCATGACCTTCTTCATGTGCAGGATCAGCTCTGCCTGGATCTTGATGTCCGAGGCCGTGCCGCCGATCCCGCCGGACGGCTGGTGCATGAGGATGCGGGCGTTGGGGGTCGCGTAGCGCTTTCCCTTGGTGCCGGAGGAAAGCAGGAACTGGCCCATGGAGGCGGCGAGGCCGGTGGCCACGGTGACGACGTCGTTCGGGATGAACTGCATGGTGTCGTAGATGGCCATGCCTGCGGTGACGGAGCCACCCGGTGAGTTGATGTAGAGGTAGATGTCCTTTTCAGGATTCTCCGCCGAAAGCAGCAGCAGCTGCGAGCAGATCGCGTTGGCGTTCTCGTCGCGGACCTCGGAGCCGAGCCAGATGATGCGCTCTTTCAGCAGGCGGTTGTAAATGTAGTTATCCTGGGCTGCCGGATCGACCGTAGCCATCCGGGGTGCCCCTGCTTGCTGTGACATGTGTACTTACCTCTCACTGGCGACGGTGACATCACTGGACGACATCACTGAACTTTCCTACATGGACACTAACGGTTTTCGCAGCCGGTTTGTGCTCAGCCGCAGGGCTGTTCGCTGACGGCGCACGATTGCCGCGGCCCGGCGTGCCGGGGCCCAACAGTGCCTCAAACCGCGTGCTCAAACCGCAGGCTTAAAACGGACAGCCCCCGGATCAGTGATCCAGGGGCTGCCGGTAAGGATTGTTAGAACTTCACTGCTGCCGGGTCATCGCTCTTCGCGGACTCGGTGGCTGCTGCTTCCTCGGAAGCCCCGCCCTCGACGGCTGCGTCGTCGGCTGCAGCTTCAACCGGAGCCTCTTCGCCGCCGGGGCGGACGAAGTCGCTGAGGTCAACCTTGTTTCCCTCGGAGTCGGTGACTTCCGCCTGGCCCAGGACGACGGCCAGCGCCTTGCGGCGGCGGACCTCGGAAACCATCATGGGGACCTGGCCGCTCTGATCGATGATCTGGGCGAACTGGTTCGGGTCCATGCCGTACTGGCTGGCGGTGGTGACGATGTAGTCGATCAGCTCGTTCTGGCTGACATTGACTTCTTCCTTTTCAGCGATGGCGTCAAGGATGATCTCGTTCTGGAAGGCCCGCTCGGTGTTGGCCTTGACCTCCGCGCGGTGCTCTTCGGTGTCGTGCTCGCCGTCGCCGTGGGAGTTCTCGGCCTTGAAGTGGGTTTCCAGCTGCTCTTCGACGACGGATTCCGGGACGGGCACCTCAACGAGCTCGACGAGCTTGTCCAGGACCTTGTCGCGGGCCTCTACGCCCTGCTCGACAACCTTGGACTCGGCCGCCTGCTTTGCGAGGTCCTCGCGGAGTTCAGCCAGGGTGTCGAATTCACTGGCCAGCTGTGCGAAGTCGTCGTCAGCTTCCGGCAGCTCGCGCTCCTTGACGGCCTTGACGGTGACCTTGACCTGGGCGGACTCGCCGGCGTGCTCGCCGCCCACGAGGGTGGTGTCGAAGATGGCGTCCTCGTCGGCGCTGAGGCCGGTGACGGCTTCGTCGAGGCCTTCGAGCATGGTGCCTGCGCCGACCTGGTAGGACAGCCCGGCGGCGGAGTCAACCTCGGCGTCGTCGATGGTGGCGGCGATGTCGATCGTCAGGAAGTCGCCATCGGCGGCCGGACGCTCCACGGACTTCAGCGTGCCGAAGCGGCCGCGGAGTTCGTCCAGGGCCTTGTCGACGTCGGCGTCGGTGGATTCGGCGGCAGCAACCTCAACCTTGATGCCGGCGTAGTCGGGCAGTTCGATCTCGGGGCGGACGTCAACCTCGGCGTGGAACTTGAGTTCACCATCGGTGGCGGACGGGTCGGGGACCTCGGTGATTTCGACCTCGGGACGGCTCAGGGGGCGGATGCCGGTTTCCTGCACGGCAGCCTGGTACCAGCCGTTGAGGCCTTCGTTGATGGCCGTCTCGAGGACGTAGCCGCGGCCAACGCGCTGGTCAATGAGCTTGGAGGGGACCTTACCCTTGCGGAAACCGGGGACCTGGATCTGCGAAGCAACAGTCTTGTATGCCTCTGCGATGCTGGGCTTCAATTCCTCAAAGGGGACCTCAACATTGAGCTTGACCCGCGTGGGGGTGAGGTTCTCGACAGCGCTCTTCACAGTCTAAGTACTCCTGGTTTTAGGGGGTGGGGTTCTGCATCGCCACTTTCTGGCAGTCCTTGCAGAGTCGGGGTGACAGGATTTGAACCTGCGACTTCCTGCTCCCAAAGCAGGCGCTCTAGCCAAGCTGAGCTACACCCCGTAAGTGCACAGAACAGTCTACGGTCATCCTGTGGCGATTTGCACATTTGACACCGGGGCCCTGAATTAGGTTTAGTTGTATCCGGCTTCAACAGCCGCCCGGAAGTTTTGCTGAAGTTCCAGCAAATACCCGGGGACGTAGCTTAGTGGTAAAGCCTCAGTCTTCCAAACTGATGATGCGGGTTCGATTCCCGTCGTCCCCTCCAGAACCGGCCCTCCAGGACCAGAACGCATGAAAAAAGCCCCTCTCCGGAGGGGCTTTTTTCATGCGTTCCGGGTTGTGCCTGCCGGGTTGTACCTCCCGGGTCGGGCCTGCCGGGTCACGCCTGCTGGGTCACGCCTGCTGGCAGCCGGTGCACCAGTAGAGTTTCCGGGCGCCCAGATCCGTCAGCGCCACCGCTGTTCCGCAGTCGCGGCAGTCCAGGCCCTGCCGCCGGTAGACGAAGTGGGCCTCCTCCGGGGCCGGCAACCCGGCCTCGGGCTCGCTCCAGTAACGCGGCGGGGTGGTAATTATCCGGCCGTCACGGACGCCGTCGGACATCATGGCCACCGTGTCGTCCCACAGCCGCTGCGCCGCGTCCGCGGGCAGGGCCGTCCCTGGCAGCCAGGGGTCAAGGCGTTGCCGGAACAGCAGCTCGGCACGGTAGACATTCCCGACGCCGGCAATCAGCTTCTGGTCCATCAGCAGCGCAGCCACGGGCGTCCGTTTGGCCCGCACGCCGGAAACGAAGCTGTCCCGATCGCCCGGAAGGTTGCGGAGCGGATCCGGTCCCAGCCGGGCCGTCACCGCTGCTGCTTCGGCCTCGGTGATGGCCTCACAGGTGGTGGCGCCGCGCAGATCGGCCCAGCCGTGACCGCCGGCGAGCCGCACCCGCACGGCGCCCACGGGTGCGGGCGGCCCGGCGTAGGGGGAAGGGCTGCCGGAAGCGCCGCCGGAAGCATCAGAATCTCCGGTAGCCAACGCGCCGCCGTCGTCGTAGATTTCCCGCTCCCCCACCTTGCGGGGCGCGCCGATGCTGGAGGCACCGCGGAAGCTGCTGTCTCCGCCGAAATCCCAGGCACCGTAGAGGCCCAGATGGACGTGCAGCACCAGCCCGTGGTCAAACTCCAGGAAGAGATGCTTCCCGTACGCGGTCGAGCCCGTCAGGACGTGACCGTCCAGCAGGGCGGCGCCCGGGGCGAACCGACCCTGCGGGCTGGAGACCGCGAGGCGCTCCCCCGCGAAGACGTCGCCGAACTGGCGTGCCAGCCGGTGGACCGAATGCCCTTCCGGCACTACTCGATGACCTCGCCGGTGCGCTCGTAGGTGGCGATCTTGCCGATCCGGCGCACGTGGCGCTGGTCGTTGCTGAAGGGCTCCGTCAGGAACGCCTCGATGATGGCGGTCGCCTCGTCGACTCTGTGCTGGCGGCCGCCGACGGCGACCACGTTGGCGTCGTTGTGCTCACGGGCCAGCTGCGCCGTGGACAGGTTCCAGGCCAGCGCGGCCCGCACGCCCTTGACCTTGTTGGCGGCGATCTGTTCGCCGTTGCCGGAGCCGCCGAGGACGATGCCCAGCGCATGGGTGCCGGCTTCCTGGTCGGCCACGACGGCGAGGGCGGCATTGATGCAGAAGGAGGGGTAGTCATCCAGCGCGTCGTAGACCTTGGGCCCGTGGTCCACCACGTCGTAGCCCTTGGCACTGAGGTGGCTTACGAGGTGGGCGCTGAGTTCCATGCCGGCGTGGTCGGTGGCGATGTGCACGCGGGGGACGGCAGATGTGGTCACGGGGTATCCGTTCAGTCGGGCCGGGCAGTTGGGCCGGTGGGCTGCCGAGCTGCGGTGGGGGTCTGCTCCAAGCGTACTAGGGCGCCGGGCACCGGGCGGCGTCGCCCGGGTGTTCTGTTCACATAGCCGTTCACAGAGCCGCTCAGATAGCGCTGCGTTACACGCCCGTCCCTTCGCCGTTCCGGCGCGCCCGGGCGGCCACCCGGGACAAGACGTGCGCTACGTTGTCCGCCGTGGCGGCGCTGCCTCCGCTCACTGCCAGCCGCCGCCCGTCGGTACGGTCGACGACGACGGCGGGGCCGCTGCTGACCAGCAGCGCCGTGGTGCTGCCGTGGCTCCGGTAGCCCCAGCCGCCGTAATCCGCCGCCTTGACCTCTTTCGGCGTGGCGGCGTTGATGGCCGCGGCGGGCACGTCCATGACCCGCACGAATCCCGCGGCGAAGACCCGGAGGCCACTCCGGTCAACCCGGATGCGGGCGAACAGGAACGCCGCGGCCAGCAGGGCCGCTGCCACCAGGAGTGCAGCGAGCCACGGCACTGCGATGGTGAGGAGGGCGGCGGGCAATAGCGTGGCTACCCCGAGCATCACGAAGACCGAGCTGCGCGCGTGAACCCACAGGCTGACTGAGTCCTTGGCCAGCTCCGGGTCCCGTTCGCGTTCAAGCGTCTCCCGCATGGCCATGTCGTCATCGATGGACCAGCGTTCGTCGGCCTTGAAGACCAAGCCCATGACCACGCCGAGGGAGAGTGCCGCGCCGCTTCCCAGCGCCAGGACGGACACGTCCACGCGGGAGTTCCGCGCGTCCTGCAGTCCCAGCTGGCCCACCAGAACGGCGGCGAGAACAGTGGTGACAAAGAGGCTCAAGGACAATCCGGCCCCCATCATGATGCGGCGCATCACCGCGGGGCGTGACAACGGCACGGCCTGCAGCAGCACGGCCCAGCCGGCCAGCACGATCATCGCCGCACCGACTGCCACGACGGTAGGGAACGGCGCAAAATCCGCGGCCCCGGCCTCGGTCCAGCGGACGGCCAGCGGTTCGGGCAGATCGGACCGGACCAGGAAGGCACAGACAACGAAGCCGGCGGCCAGCATCAGGGGGAACCCCACCGCAAAACGCAAGGCCCTAGCGTCCACAGCATCCCGGATCTTTCCCATACCCCAACGCTACCCCGGCAGGCCTTGGCATGATCTGGGGTTACTGTGATGTGCGCGACTTGCCAAGGGCCGCTGACGTGAAAGAATAATTTCACAGTATCGAATCCACCGCAGTATCGAATCCACAATGCCGACTTTTTCGGTGCCGGCGGCTGCGGCCGGCTGGCACTATCCAACATTTCTGGAGGCCCAACTTTGCCCGGTATGAACCTGACGCGCGCCGAAGCCCGCGAGCGCGCCGCCCTGATCGCCGTCGACTCCTACGAAGTCAGCCTGGACCTGACGCGCGGTGAGAACGTCTTTGGCTCCACCACTGCCGTGAAGTTCACTGCGGTGCCCGGGTCCTCGACCTTCATCGACGCCGTGACCCATGCGGTGCACAGCGTGACCCTGAACGGGCTGGAGCTTGATCCGGCGGAGGTCTCCGACGGTATCCGGATCCAGCTTCCGGAGCTGGCGGCCGAGAACGAGCTCCTGGTCGTGGCCGACGCCCCCTACATGAATACGGGCGAAGGGCTGCACCGCTTCGTGGATCCCGTGGACAACGAGGTCTACCTGTACAGCCAGTTTGAGGTCCCCGATTCCCGGCGGATGTTCGCCGTGTTCGAGCAGCCCGACCTCAAGGCCAGCTTCACGTTCACCGTCACCGCACCCTCGCACTGGGACATCGTGTCCAACTCCCCCACCCCGGTACCGCTGGAGACCATTCCCGGCCAGGACGGCGGCGCCCGCTCCGTGTGGGAATTCACCCCAACGCCCCGGCTGTCCTCCTACGTCACCGCGCTGATCGCCGGGCCCTACCAGTCCGTCCGCAGCGAGGTCACCTCCGCCGACGGCCGCGTGATCCCCCTGGGCATCTTTGCCCGCAAGTCGCTCATGCAGTACCTCGACGCGGACAATATCTTCGAACTCACCCGCCAGGGGTTCGAGTTCTTCGAGGCCCAGTTCGGCTGCCCCTACCCGTTCGAGAAGTACGATCAGCTCTTCGTGCCGGAGTTCAACGCCGGCGCCATGGAGAACGCCGGGGCCGTCACCATCCTGGAGGGCTACGTCTTCCGCGGCAAGGTCACGGACGCCCAGGTGGAGCGCCGCGCCATCACCGTGCTGCACGAACTCGCCCACATGTGGTTCGGGGACCTCGTGACGATGCGCTGGTGGAACGACCTCTGGCTCAACGAGTCCTTCGCCGAGTACATGTCCCACCTGGCCGCCGTGGAGAACACCAGGTTCGACCACGCCTGGACCACCTTCGCCTCGGTGGAGAAGTCCTGGGCCTACCGGCAGGACCAGCTGCCCACCACGCACCCGATCTTCGCCGAAATCAATGACCTGCAGGACGTCGAGGTGAACTTTGACGGCATCACCTACGCCAAGGGCGCCTCGGTGCTGCGCCAGCTCGTGGCGTGGGTGGGTCCGGAGGAATTCATGTCCGGCGTCCGCGAGTACTTCAGCAAGCACGCCTGGCAGAACACCGAGCTCAGCGACCTCATGGCCGAGCTGGAGAAAGCCAGCGGCCGCGACCTTGACCAGTGGGGCCGGCTCTGGCTCGAAACCGCCGGTGTCAACACACTCACGCCGGAACTCTCCGTCGGCGGAGACGGCGTCATCTCCTCCTTCGCGATCCTGCAGTCGGCCATCGACAGCCAGCCCACGCTCCGGCCCCACCGGCTCGCCGTCGGCTTCTACAACCTCAACGGCGCCGGCAAGCTGGAGCGCGTCCACCGCGAGGAGCTCGACGTCGACGGCGAGCGCACTTTAGTTCCGGCCCTGGCCGGCCTCGCGCAGCCGGATCTGGTCCTGCTCAACGACGACGACCTCGCCTACGCCAAGGTCCGCCTCGACCCGAAGTCCCTCGCGACGGCCACGGCCCACCTGAAGGACTTCAGCCAGAGCCTGCCCCGGACCCTCGTGTGGGGCTCGGCCTGGGACGCGGCGCGCGACGGCGAAACCCCGGCACGGGGCTACGTGGAACTGATCCTCGCCAACATCGCCGAGGAATCCGATTCCTCCGTGATCCTGGTCCAGCTGCGCCAGCTGGCGACCACGCTGACCTTCTACGTGGCCGAGGAGCACAGCGAAGCAACAGCGGTGGCCGCGGCCGACAAGCTCTGGGAGCTCGCCTCCAGCGTTCCGGCCGGCTCCGATGCACAGCTGCAGTTCGTGAAGTCCTACGCCCTGCTGGCACGCAGCGCCGGGCAGCTGGACACCGTGGCCGGCCTGCTGGAAGGGACGCAGAGCCTTGAGGGCCTGACCGTGGACCAGGACCTGCGCTGGGAGCTGCTCGCCTCCCTCGTCACCGGGGGCCGTGCCGGGCAGGAGCGGATCGACGCCGAACTGGAGCACGACAACACCGCCAACGGCCAGAACGCGGCCGCCCTCGCCAAGGCCGCCATCCCCACCCCCGAGGCCAAGGCCGAGGCGTGGGAATCGATTGTGGTCAAAGGGGATCTCTCCAACGCCCTGCAGGGCTCGGCCGTGACCGGCTTCACTCGGGTACTGGACTGCAGCCTGCTGGAGCCGTACTCCGAGAAGTACTTCGAGGCCGTTCCGGGGATCGTTGCCAACCGCACCCACGCGCTCGCCCAGCAGATCGTCGTCGGGCTCTACCCGGCTCAGCTGACCACGCAGGCCACCGTGGACCGCACGGATGAGTTCCTCGCCGCCCTGCCGGAGGACAGTGCAGCGTTGGGCCGGATGATGCTGGAGAACCGCGACGGCGTGGCCCGCGCCCTGCGCGCCCGCCAGGCCGACGTCGGCTTCGGATAGATCTCTCTCCACGGATTCCGCGGCCCGACACGTGTGCCGTCCTGCCAGGTGAAGGCTGGCCGTTTTCACGGTGCCTGCGAGGCCAGGGCCGGACCCGCACAATGTAGATGCGGGTCCGGCCCTGGCCTTGAGGAGAAATTGTGCGGACCTTCTACTGTGCGGACCTTCTACTCCGCCGGTTCTACTCCGCCGGTTCCAGAACGGCCTCGCGTTCCTGGCGTGAGACGGCAGTGGCGCGGGCACCTCCCATGGCGAAGTAGTAAGCGACTGCCGATGTCACAAGGCCGGCCGGCCATGCAAAAGCCGCGACGGCCCCGAGGCTTGGGACCAGCGCCATCATTGCAGCGACGGCGGCGGTTGGAAGGAACACCGCGATGGCTTTCGGGTTGATTCCGTTCCGGAAGAAGTACTGCCCGTTTTCGTCAGACCGGTACAGGTCCTTGATGTTGACGATGCCCCGGTTGATCAGGAAGTAGTCGGCGGCCATGATGCCGAAGAGCGGGCCGAGGAAGGCGCCCAAGCCGCCGAGGAAGTAGTTGATGACCACCGGGTTTGACTAGAGGTTCCATGGCATGACGAGCAGGGCGAGGACTGCGCTGATGATTCCGCCCCTGCGGAACGTGATCCGCTTGGGCCACACGTTGGCCAGGTCGTAGGAGGGCGAGACGAAGTTCAGCACCACATTGACCCCTATCGTGGCTACCAGGAACATGATCGCGCCAATGACGAGGACAAATGTGTCGGGTACTTGGGCAAGAATCAGCGCAGGGTCGGTGATGGCTTTGCCGAAGACGACGACCGTTCCCACGGTCATGGTGGTGCTGATCGCGGCGAATGCGGCGAAATTGACGGGGATGCCCCAGAAATTTCCTCGGATAACAGCCCGCTTCGATTTGGCGAAGCGGGTGAAGTCACAGTAGTTCAGCAACATGGTTGCGTACGTGGCGACCAGCAGGAAGGCTCCGGTGAGGACTCCCCGGAAGGCGTCGCCGCCGCTGAGGGGTTTGATTGACAGATCCATGGGGATGTTCCAGTGAGCCAGGGAGAGGAGCCACACAGCCATAGCGAGCATGACAACCCAGACTATCCGGCCCGCCCAGTCCTGGAACCGGCGAACGGCTTCCATGCCCCGGTGATGACGAGCAGCTGAAGGACCCACAGCAGCAGGAAGCATGCCCAGCCGAGCAGAGACAGGCCCAGGAAGCTCTGATCCTGCCATCGCTGCAGTCCCGGTCGACGCGGAGGAGAAGGACGACGACGGCCATCGACGCCAAATATGTCTGGATTCCGTACCAGCAGATGGCGATGACTGCGCGGATGAGGGCCGGAATATTGGCTCCCCAGATTCCGAAGCTGACTCTGGCCATGACCGGGAAGGGGATGCCTGTGCGCTCCCCCATTCTTCCGGCCAAATTCATGCCGACGAAGAGAATTCCGGTTCCGATCAGAATTGATGCCAGAACCTGCCAGCCGGTGAGTCCGATGACGAAAAGGCCTGCTACGAAGGTGTAGGTTCCGATGTTGTGGATTGCGGACATCCACACTGCGAAGAAGCTGTACGATGTCCATTTGCGCTCTGTGGCAGGTGCGAGGTCCTCGTTGTAAAGCCGCCCGGATGGGCCCAGTGCGGCCAACGCTTTGCTGTCGGTTTCCATGATGACTCCTTTGTCAATGGTTTTTTGGATTGGTGATTGGCGGATTGGTGATTGACTACGTCAAGTTGCCGGCGGCGGCCAGCTCGGGCTGGCGGTGAACGCCCTCGCGGAATCCGGTGCGCAGAACAAACCGCCCCACGGGACCCGGGTCGTGGAAACCGGCCTCATCCAGAACCACACGCCGTGCGGAGACCACCAACTGGGGCCAGCCGCGCAGTTCCATGCCGTCGAAGGGTGAAAAGTCGGTGCCCATGTGCAGTCCGGCGCCGGACACTGTTCGCAGCTCGGACGGATCGAGACGGACGAAGTCTGCGTCGTAGCCGGCAGCGATCACACCCTTACCCGGGACCGAATTGATCCGGGCGGGACCGGCCGAGAAGACCTCCACGAAGTTTTCAGCGCCCTGCCCATCTGGCCCGACCCATGGCCGTGAAGGTGACGGGCAGCCGGGTCTCCACACCTGGCAGCCCGTGGGGCATTTGGCGGATGTCCTGGCTACGCTCACGCTTTTGCGACAGCTCGTAGCAGGAGTGGTCCGAAGAAACGGTGTGGACATCTCCGGCGAGCATCCGGTCCCCGAGCGCCGCCACGGTCTCCGGGCTGCGCATGGGCGGACAGCAGGCGTACCACTCCGGGAACCGCTCGCTGTATACGGTTTCGTCCAGGGTCAGGTAGTGCGGGCAGGTTTCCGAGAGCTCTTCCTGGCCGCGGCTGCGGGCCTCGGTGACGAGGTCCACGGCCCCGGGCGTGGACTGGTGTACGAAGTACACCGGGGCGCCGGTGTACTCGGCCATGGCCAGCGTCTCCTTGACCGAGATTTCTTCGGCTAGTTCCGGTCGTGTTGGTGCAGATGCCGGATGCCGATGGTTCCCGTTGCGGCCGGGCTTCGGTGCAGTCGGCAATGATGGCATCGTGTTCAGCGTGGATATACGTGAGACCGTCCAGACGGACCATCTCGCGCATCACCCGCAGGATCGTGTCATTGTCTGCCATGGTGGAACCGCGGTTCGTCGTGTACATCTTCACCGAGCGGATTCCCAGCGCCGCCATCTCTTCCAGCTGGGCCGGCACGCTTTCGTCCCAAGACACCACGGATCCATGAAGTGCTACATCGCAACGGGAACCACCCGCCAGATCGATTTTGTTCAGTGCGGCCTGGAGCGGTGTTTCCGAGGCATCCCGCGGGATACCGAAATCGATGACGGTCGTGGTACCGCCCCACAATGCCGCCATGGAGGTCACAGCGTAGTTGTCGAGGGTTCGGAATCGACGTGTTACCCGGGCAATGTGGCAGTGCCCGTCCACGCCGCCGGAAATCAACAGACGACTGTTGCCAGCGACGGTGCGGCGTGCCGCTGGTACCGGCTCGGTGGTGTCCAGCAAAGCTGTGATCCTGCCGTCGTGGACAACCACATGTGCGTTTCGACGGCCGTCCGTATTGACGACCGTCGCGTCGACGATCACCAGATCTGCGTCATTTTTCATTTGAGCTCCTGTTTTTGGGTGCACTGCATGGCGGGATCGGCATGGCTGATGAGGGCCAAGACGTCCCGGACGGATCGTGTTCGTTTAGTGGGTCTGGTAGTACTGCGTGCGGTACTTGTGTATGTGTCCTCTGGACTCGGCCCCCGCCCGGGCGGGGTCACCGCTGGCGATCGCCTCGTACAGTCTGCGGTGCTCTCGGATCAGCTCCGGCAGATCCGTTGCATGGCGGAATAGCCAATGCATCCGGCCCTGCAGCGGTTCCAGGGCGGAGCGGAGAAAGCTGTTTCTGGCAATGCCGGTGATCGCATCGTGGAACTCGTTGTTGGCGGTTTGGGCTGCGTAGATGGAGCCTTGTTCGAGGCCCGCCTGTGCCTGGTCCAACAGGTCCGCGAGCTGTTTCAGGTCTGACGGCGTGGCCCGCATGGCGGCCAGCTCGCAGGCCAGCACCTCAAGTGCCATCCGTACATCGAACAGGTCAGCGACCTCCTCAGGGCTGAGGCTGCTCACAACCATCCCCCTCGAGTTTGCCTTGTCGCTGACCAGACCCTCCTGCCGGAGCATGCGCAGTGCTTCCCGGACAGGCAGTCTGGAGACATCGAACTCATCGGCGAGGTCCCTCTCCACCAGACGGGCCCCGGGAGCGTAGTGGCCTTCGAAAATCCTGGCGCGGATCGTGTCGCGGACACTTTCGCGCAGCGGCCGGTCGTCGGTTCCCGTTGTCTCGCTGCCCATTTGCGTTCCTTTGCTTAGTCAAAGTCCCGGTGCTTAGTCAAAGTCCCGGTCCGAATGCCACAACCTGAGCATCCAAGGCCTGGCGTTTGAAGGATGAAGGCGTTTTGCGGGGGCTGGCAGGCTGTCCGCCATTGAGCGTCCGTGTCCATGCCGGGCTCCGGTTAGCGGCACCTTTTTGGGATACGTTTCTGGATCCCGCGTTGGGATCCCAAATAAATTGTGGTCCTCATCACAATGTCGTGTCAATACGTCTGGCTGATTTCGGTGCCGAAATGGCTGTCGTAGTCAGCCATGCGCGCGCTGTTCCCCGCTGTCTGTCCGCACCTTTGTCCGCTACTAGACTGGCGGCATGAGCCTCGACGAGCACCGCTATGCACTGACAGTCCGCTGGACCGGGAACCTGGGCGAGGGAACGGCCTCCTACCGCGGCTACTCGCGGGACCACGACGCAGAGATCCCCGGGCTGCCGGTCCTCAGGGGCTCCGCCGATCCGGCCTTCCACGGCGACCGCACCCGTTACAACCCCGAGCAGTTGCTTCTGGCGGCGTTGTCCCAGTGCCACATGCTGTCCTTCCTGCACGTGGCCGTGAAACACGGCGTCGTGGTGACGGCCTATGAGGACCAGGCGGAGGGGCTGATGCGGACCAACCGGGACGGCAGCGGCCAGTTCGAGTCCGTAACGCTCCGACCCCGGGTGACCGTTGCCGGCCCGGCTTCCGCGGCCCTTGCGGGGGACCCGCTGCTGGAGGAACTGCACGTCGAGGCCAACAAGGTCTGCTTCATCGCCCGGAGCGTCAACTTCCCGGTCCTGCACGAGCCCACGGCCGCCGTGGAGCGTCAGGCGGACTGAAACTCTGTCCGGAACTCGCGCAGGATCCGGCGCTCGGCCTCCGGGCTCATTCCCGCCTTGCGTTCCCGGCCAAGACCCCGGCCCAGCTCATCCTCGAAGGTGTCCCGCAGGGTATCCATCCAGGGGCGGGTTACCAGCCCGGCCCCGCGGGCGGCGGCACCGTCCCGCGCCGCGAAGCCCTCATGTCCGGGCGGGAGCCACAGCGGGAGTGAATCCGGCCCCGCCCAGTAGTTGGCGCCGTGAGCGGCGAGCCACTCCCCGGGAGCAGCCACCACCTCGGCTCCGCCATCGGCGAGCTGCCTCGACTCCTCCAGATAGGCGGCAAACGGCACCGCCTCCCCGACGGCGTTCAGCGCCCCGGTGACTCCGAGCGCGGCGGCCGCCAGGACCCACGCCGAGAGATCCCGGACATCGATGATCTGGGTGGGATCCGCGGGAATGTCGGGAACCAGGACAGGTTCCCCGTCCCGGGCGAAGCGCGCCGGCCAGTAGCCGTAGCGGTCCGAGCCGTCCCCGGGCCCGCCGATCAGCCCGGCCCGGCAGATGTGGGCCTTGTCGCCGGCCAGCTCCCTGGTCCAGTATTCGATCGCTGACTTCGCCTCGCCGTAGTTCTCCATGGTCAGCGCCGTGCCGGGAGCAAGCGGCGGCAGCAGCCCGGCGTCCTCCGCGGCGCCGGCCACGGAATGGTCCGCATAGACCGAGCAGCTTGAGATGAAGGTCCAGTGCCTGGTACTGCCGGCGAGGGCCGTCAGGGGCTCCCGGGCCTGGTCCGGATCCCGGGAGACCTCCACGACGGCGTCCCACCCGCCGCCCGCGGCAGAGCCCCCCGCAGAGGCGGCTAAGTAGGCGGCGTCGTAGGCGGCAGGCCCATGGGAGCGGTCTGCCCGCAGCCACGTGGCACCGTCCGGCGGGGCGGAGACGGTTCCCCGCGCCAGGCAGGTGACGTCGTGGCCGGCGGCAAGGGCCTGCCGGGCGATTTCTGCGGACAGGAAGGCTGTACCGCCCAGGACCAGGATGCGCATGGGGCCACGCTACGGCGCTAGTGTTGAAGGTGAACAGAGTGTTATGCGCCCGGCGAACGCCGGCCGGCTGGGGGGACCCTTATCCGGAGAACTGACCGGAGGTTCCCCGCCGGCAAGCGCAGCAGCAAAGGAGCACCCCCGCCGATGTACAGCACGTCCTCGACCGATCCAATCACCCCGCCCGACATTTCAGCCATCAATGTGCCCGGACTCCTCATCAGCATCGGGGTGGGCGTGGCCGTGTGGCTCGTGGCGTCGTTCGTCATCGCGGGCATCACCAAGCGCGTCGCGGCCGGAACCACCTTTTTCAAGAAGCCGCACTTCCGCTGGGTGGCACCCGCGCTCCGTGCCCTGGACCACGAACGGCGTGTCCAGCGGGCCAACACCATCGGCTCGCTGCTCAACAGCGTTGTCGGCGTGCTGATTGCCGTCATCAGCATTATTTACGTGTTCAAGAACCTGAACGTGGACATTGCCCCGCTGCTGACCAGCGTGGGAATCCTCGGCGTGGCGATCGGCTTCGGCGCCCAGCAGCTCATCCGCGACTTCCTATCCGGCATCTTCATCACCATTGAGGACCAGTACGGGATCGGCGACATCATCGAAACGTCCGAGGTGGTGGGCACGGTCGAGTCCATGGGCCTGCGGATCACCCGGGTCAGGGCCGAGGACGGGGCGGTCTGGTACCTGCGCAACGGGGAAATCCTGCGTGTCGGCAACCGCTCCCAGGGCACCTACATCCCTCCCTCCACGGATCAGGCGGACAGCCCCGACGCCGGGGCGGCACCACAGCAGCAGGCCGGAGAATAGCCATGACGACCACCCCCAGCGCCGGCGAGCCCCGGGAGCCCCGGGAGCCCCGGAGCCCAAGATGCTGATGCAGAACGATCCCTTCAGCCAGCCCGGCTACACGGACAACTTCTACTACGCCGTGGGCGGCCACGAGACGTTCGTGAAGCTTATTGATGTGTTTTACGACGGCGTCGCGACGGATCCGCTGCTGCGGGCCATGTATCCGGAAGAGGACCTCGGCCCCGCCAAACGGCGCTTCCTGATGTTCCTGGAACAGTACTGGGGAGGCCCGACGACGTACGGTGAGGAACGCGGGCATCCGCGGCTGCGGATGCGGCACCAGCCGTTCCGCGTCACTCCTGAGGCGAAGGACCGCTGGCTGCACCATATGCGCATAGCGGTGGATGCCCTGGAACTGCCGCCGCTGTACGATGGCACGCTCTGGGACTACATGGAGCGGGCTGCCCTGTCCATGGTGAACAGCCCGTCCGGGACCTGAACTGAGGTTCCTGCCGGCTTGCCTCCGGTCAGAGACCGGACCCGGTGCGGGCCAGGACGTGTCCGCGGGTTCCACTGAGGCGGAACCAGCGGCCGGAACGGTAGAGCTTTTGTTCGCCGTCGGCCAGGAATCCGAGGGTGAGCGCCGCGAACGCGGCACCGGCCGGGAGGCCCCCGGCGTCGGGCAGTTCCCGGCCCCACACAGCGGCGCGTGCATTGTTGACGATCAGCGCGCCGGGCTTGTCCGGCATGATCGCGGCGACTTCGGTGATGCCGGACTCCGCGGCCTGCCGCAGTGCGGTGTCCTGCAGGGTGCCTATCAGCTCCCAGCCGGCCCGGGGCGCACCGATCCCGGCCCAGGACTCGCTGACCGTCACCGGGGGAAGCGGCAGTTCGACGTCGTGCTCCCCCGCCCGCGCCAGCCGGTCCAGCACCGCGGACAGGGGCACGGTCACATCCGCGTCAGCCGGCTGTGCCAGCGCCATCGTCCGCAGGCCCAGGATGGTGGGCGTGGATTCTCCGAGCAGGCGGGGCCGCAGCACGCAGACGTAGGCGGCCAGGACCGGGCCCGAGGCCTGGAGCCGGATGGCGCCGTCGTCAATGGACTTGGCGCGGGTGGCGAAAGTGCGCAGGTCGGCGAGGTCGCGGGGATCGGTGAACTGCAGGGGCTGGGTTAGGACGTCAGACACAATATGGACTCTACCGGTTGCGCCTCTTTTGAGCGGTGCCGGGAGGACGTCTAGAGTCAAACCATGACTGAAGCCGAAGCCGGATTGCAGGGGCTGCCCGCCCAGGACCCCACCTCCTCGCTCATCCAACTCCTGAACCTCGGTGAGCTGGAGGGCGCCCGGACGGACGAGGACATCTTCATGGGTCCCTCGCAGCAGCAGCCCCGGCAGCGCGTCTTCGGCGGCCAGGTGCTGGCGCAGTCGCTCGTGGCCGGCAGCCGCACCGTTGCCCCGGGTCGCAGCGTGCACTCCATGCACGGCTATTTCCTGCGGCCTGGAGATGCCAACAAGCCGATCACCTTCGGCGTCCAGCGCCTGCGGGACGGGCGCTCTTTTTCGGCGCGGCGGGTCCACGCCTACCAGGAGGGCATGCCCATCCTGTCGATGATCGCGTCCTTCCAGGATGAAGACGAGGGCGTCGAGCACCAGTCCGAGATGCCCGCCGGCGTCCCGGACCCGGAATCCCTGCCCAGCACAGCGGACCTGCTGGGGAAGTTTGACCATCCGGTGGCACGGCACTGGGCCTATGAGCGCCCCTTCGACATCCGCCATGTTGATCCGGCGCTGTACGTCTCGGCCGAGGGCCGCAAGGAAGCACGCAACGCCGTGTGGATGAAGACCTTCGGGCCGATGCCGGATGACCCGGACCTGCACCGGGCCGCCCTGGCCTACGCGAGCGACTACACCTTGCTCGAGTCCATCCTCCGCAAGCACGGCATGAGCTGGATTACGCCCGGGATGTCCGTCGCGAGCCTGGACCATGCCATGTGGTGGCACCGGCCGGTCCGGGTGGACGAGTGGCTGCTCTACGTCCAGGAATCCCCCAGCGCCCAGGGCGCCCGCGGTCTGGCCACCGGCAAGATCTTCAGCCGCGACGGTCGACATGTGGCCACAGTGGCGCAGGAGGGCATGATCCGCGTCCCGACCGACCTCAAGAACAAAGCGGTGGGCGCCGTCCAGTCCAAGGTCCTGCAGCACCAGATGCGCAAGGCCGAACGCGGCTGACGCGCAGCGGCGCAACCCGACGCAGGCAAAAAGCGCAGGCCACAGGCGCAGGCAAAAGGCCGGCTCCCCCGGGCGGGGAGCCGGCCTTTTGCGTTGCTGCTGTGGCCTGCCGCGGAGCCGTGGCCAGCCCTAGTCGCCTTAGTCGCGGGTGAGGCGGCGGTGGGTCACGCGGTGCGGCTTGGCCGCGTCCGCCCCCAGACGCTCAACCTTGTTCTCCTCGTAAGACTCGAAGTTGCCCTCGAACCAGTACCACTTCGAGGGGTTCTCCTCGTCGCCTTCGTAGGCCAGGATGTGGGTGGCGACCCGGTCCAGGAACCAGCGGTCGTGCGAGACCACGACGGCGCAGCCGGGGAATTCGAGCAGGGCGTTTTCGAGGCTGCTGAGCGTCTCGACGTCGAGGTCGTTGGTCGGCTCGTCGAGGAGCAGCAGGTTCCCGCCCTGCTTGAGGGTCAGCGCCAGGTTCAGCCGGTTGCGCTCACCGCCGGAGAGCACCCCTGCCTTCTTCTGCTGGTCCGGGCCCTTGAAACCGAAGGCGGCGACATAGGCGCGGGACGGCATTTCGACGTGGCCGACCTGGATGTAGTCGAGCCCGTCGGACACGACCTCCCACAGGGTCTTGTTGGGGTCGATGCCGCCGCGGCTCTGGTCGGCGTAGGAGATCTTGACGGAATCGCCGATCTTCAGTTCGCCGCCATCGAGGGGTTCCAGCCCCACGATGGTCTTGAACAGGGTGGTCTTGCCGACGCCGTTGGGGCCGATGACGCCGACGATGCCGTTGCGGGGCAGCGTGAAGGACAGTCCGTCGATCAGTGTGCGGTCCTCGAAGCCCTTCTGGAGGTTCTTCGCCTCCAGTACGAGTCCGCCGAGGCGCGGGCCCGGCGGGATCTGGATCTCTTCGAAGTCGAGCTTGCGCGTGCGGTCCGCCTCGGCAGCCATTTCCTCATAGCGGGCCAGACGTGCCTTGGACTTGGTCTGGCGTCCCTTGGCGTTGGAGCGGACCCATTCAAGTTCCTCGGTGAGCCGCTTGGCCTGCTTGGCGTCCTTCTTGCCCTGGACTTCCAGGCGGGCGCGCTTCTTCTCCAGGTAGGTGGAGTAGTTCCCTTCATACGGGTAAAGGTGGCCGCGGTCCACTTCGGCGATCCACTCGGCCACGTGGTCGAGGAAGTACCGGTCGTGGGTGACGGCGAGGACGGCACCGGGGTAGTTGGAGAGGTGCTGCTCGAGCCACAGCACGCTCTCGGCGTCGAGGTGGTTAGTGGGCTCGTCGAGCAGCAGCAGATCCGGCTTCTGGAGCAGGAGCTTGCACAGGGCGACGCGGCGGCGCTCACCACCGGACAGGAGCGTGACATCGGCATCGGCCGGCGGGCAGCGCAGGGCGTCCATGGCCTGTTCGAGCTGGGAATCAAGGTCCCAGGCATCGGCGGCGTCGATCGCTTCCTGCAGCTGGCCCATTTCCTCGAGGAGGGCGTCGTAGTCAGCGTCGGGGCTGGCCATTTCCTCGGAGATGTCGTTGAAGCGCTGGATCTTCCCGTAGATCTCGCCGACGCCTTCCTGGACGTTGCCCAGGACGGTCTTGTCCTCGTTCAGCGGCGGCTCCTGCAGCAGGATGCCGACCGTGTAGCCGGGGCTGAGCCGGGCCTCACCGTTGGAGGGGATGTCCAGGCCGGCCATGATCTTGAGAATGGTGGACTTACCGGCACCATTCGGGCCGACGACACCGATCTTGGCCCCCGGGAAGAAGGACATGCTTACGTCGTCGAGGATAAGTTTTTCGCCAACGGCCTTACGGGCCTTGGTCATTGTGTAGATAAATTCCGCCATGCCTACAAATCTAGTGGCTCGGCCCTGATAACTCACATTCCGGAGCCCGCGATACGCCGCACAGGTCTCAGCCCTGCGCCCCGACGAGGCACCCGCCCTCCGCCAGACCCGGCAGCACACTGACGGCAACGCTGCCCTTCCGCAATTGGGCGACGACGCAATTCCTGCCGTCCCGCACGGCGGCTTCGACGGCGTCGGCCGCCAGGCCCGTGGGGGTCCGGCTCGGCGTAACTTCCACCGCGCCGGAGGGTAGGCCTGCGTCGGCCAGCGCCGACCGGACCTGTTCCGGACCCGGCAACTGGCCGCCTGCGACGGCACTGTTCAGGGCCGCCTCCACTTGGGCCTTCACACGCAGAATTGCAGGGTCCGACGTTGAAGGGTCCGACGTTGAAGGGTCCGACGACTGCTGAGTGCCGGCACTTGCGGCCGGGACAGGTCGCCCTCCCGTTCCGCTTCCGCTCTCGTGCGCCGAACACGCAGCAGCAGACCCCAGCACCAGCGCCACGGCCCCGAAAGCCGCAGCAAACCGGCCACGGGCACGGCGCCCCTCGCTCGCGGCAGCGCAGGGCACCGTCCCACCGGTACTTTTTCTGGCTCGTTTCACCCGGCAATTCTGCCACGAGCGCCTCCGACCCTGGGGCCGCTCATCATGGTCCTGTGCAGCGCCGGCATAGCGGGCGGAGTCAGGCCGCGGCTCCTTTCAGTTCGCCGGTCTCCTGATCGACCTCCTCTTCCTCGCCGCCCGTGTCATCAATCTCGTCATCGATGAAGGCGGTGTGGGAATCGGCCTCGGCGTCGCCGTCCTCGCCGCCATCCGACGGCGTCGCGACTTGGCCCTCGTCCCGGCCCGCTGCGGCGGCGGCGGGCTGCCCCGCGGCTGCCTGGTTGCCGGCTCCGGCCATCCGCGTGAAATTGGCGGAACCCCACATGAGGTCGTGGCCGACGGACTCTGCGTCGATTTCCGCCACATGGTAGATCCTGCCGTCCTTTTCCCAGCTCCGCATCTTCAGCCTGCCGACGACGATGACCCGCTGGCCTTTTTTGATGCTGCAGCCGATGTTTCCTGCCAGCTGCCGATAGCCCTGGACCGTAAACCAGTTGGTGTTTCCATCGACCCATGTGCTGGAGGCGCGGTCGAAACGCCGCTCGGTAGCGCCGAGGCGGAAAGACGCCGTGGCCACGCCACCGGGGGTCGTCGAAGTTCTGATCTCCGAGGCAACGAAGCCACGGACCGTGATGTTGTCACTCATTCTCATGTCCTGTCTCGAATTGTCGTGCCCTAGCAGGCAGTTCCAGCTTCACGCCGGGCACCGCCCGCGGGGAGAGCGGGACTGCGCTATGTGGACAACCACGGGAAATGAGCGCCCGGAAGCGCTGTTGGGGAGAGGTCCGGGGAGTGAGGACAAGCCGCCGGGCCACCCTTGACCGTGCTCGGCCGCTGGGCACGGTAAACTTTTTGAGGCGTCCCCCGGCAGCAGCCGGACGGCACGCCCACGTGCCCCAGTAGCTCAGGGGATAGAGCAGCGGCCTTCTAATCCGCCGGTCGGGGGTTCGATTCCCTCCTGGGGCACAAAGTTGCGGCTCTGACCTGCGGATACAGTCCGCGGGTCAGAGCCCGATTCCGCCGACGCGAGAGCTCCTCGGCCCGCTCACAGAGCGCGTCTGCCCGTCAGATCCGCCGGCCCGTCAGATCCACTTGTTGTGCTTGAACGCCAAATACAGCACCACGCCCATGCCGACCATCAGCCCCAACGCCATCGGGTAGCCGAAAACCCAGTCGAGTTCGGGCATGCTCCGGAAATTCATCCCGTAGATCGTGCCGATCAGGGTAGGGGCAAAGAGGATGGCCGCCCAGGAGGAGATCCGTTTGACCTGCTCGTTCTGGGCGAAGCTGGACTCAGTCAGCAGACGCATCTCGTCGTTCTGGCGCTGGGCCACGAGGGCCGCGTTAACGGCCAGCGCATTCTGGAGCAAGGCACGGAAGGCCGTGATCCGTTCGCTCAGCCGCAGGACATGGTCCAGGACATCGCGGAAATGGTCCTGCAGTTCGGGGTCAGGCTCGTGATCCGGCGCACCCGCCATGAGCGACTGCAGGAGAGCCGTGAGCGGCGCCGTCGCACGCTGGAACATGATGACTTGGCGCGACAGTTCATAGATTCTGCGTGACACGCCCGGATCCGCGGCGAACAGTTCGTCTTCGATTTCATCGATGTCGTTCTCCAACCCGGCAGCAACGGGCTCGTATTCATCGACCACCTGGTCCAGAATCGCGTAAAGCACAGCGTCCGGCCCGAGCGCCAGGAACTCCGGCTCGGATTCCATGCGCCGGCGCACGCGGCCCAGATCCGGTGACTCGGCACGACGGACAGTGACCACAAAGTCGGGACCGCTGAAGACATGGATCTCGCCGAACTCAACCTTTTCCACATCGTCCAGATACCGGGCCGGCCGCAGCACCAGGAAGAGCGTTTCGCCGTAGTGTTCGAGCTTCGCCCGCTGATGGCCGGCGAGCGCGTCCTCCACTGCCAGATGGCTCAGGTCAAATTCTTCGGCCACCGACTGCAGCTCCTGCGCATCCGGCCGGTAGAGCCCGATCCATGCCATGCCTTGCCGCTGCCGGAGCAGGAAATACGTCTCGTCCAGACTTTCCGGGTCCGCGGTCCGGTAACCCTCCACGTAGACGGCGTTGTCAACAATCGTCACGGCCGCGCCTCCTCCGCAAGGCATCCCTTGGCTGTGACGTTATACCGTGCCCGCCCCGGTGCCAACAGCCGGTGGCAACAAGCCCCGGCACTAGGAACAATCGCTACCGCCGCCGACCTCGCGGAGCTAAGATGCGGCGTAGGCCGCTTGGCCGATTTCCTTCCACCATGGAGGCGAAGATGTTGGGCGAAACCAATGTCCACACGACCCTGCCCGCGATCGACCTGGCGCGGGCCAAACAGTGGTACCAGGAGAAACTGGGTCTGACCCCAGCTGAAGAACCCAGCGGAGGGCTTCGATATGAGGCCGGGGGCGGGTCCGGCTTCATTGTCTATCTCACCCCCAACCCGAACCGCGGCGGGCACACGCAGATGGGATTCCGCGTCACTGACCTGAGAGCGGAAATGACGGCGCTGCGAGGCGCCGGGGTCGTATTCGAAGAGTACGACTTTCCCGGGTTCAAGACCGTTGATGGGGTCGCGGACGTGAACGGCCGACCAGCCGCATTCTTCAAGGACAGCGAGGGAAACATCCTCGGGCTTGTGGAGTATGCCTGAGCGGTCGGAACTGCCCGCCATGCCGCACCCAGCAGCGCCAGCAGCGCACCGGCGTTACCGCTCTTCCCGTCCGCAGGGGAAGACCCCCGAAAGGAACAGCCGAAATGACCCAGACACCCCGCGAGTTCGACCCTAGTGAGACGGCGACGACCCAGCCACCGGGATCCCCGCACCCCGGTGCGCCCGCAGGGACGCCAGCGCCAGCAACTTCAGCCGCGCCAGAACCGAGTGGCGTCACCCGCGCCGGCATGGTCTGGGCGGCCGTGGCCTGCGCCTTGGTGGTGCTGATCCTGCTCATCGCGTTCATCCTGCAGAACCAGGACTCCGTGCGGGTGAAGTTCTTCGGTCTGGAGGGAGCTGTCTCCCTCGGCATCGCCCTCTTCATCGCCGCCGTTGGCGGCGGGGTGTTGGTCGCCATTGCCGGAGCCGCCCGGATCATCCAGCTCCGGGTCGCAGGACACCGCCAGCGTGTGAAAGGTGGCGGACGCCGCTGACACTGTCCCGAGCGCACAAACCTCAAACTGAATCCATGGCAGAGCTGACACGCCGTCCCGAAGCAGCAATCACCACCGCCGCGGCGCTGCGGCCCGACGTCGAGCGGCTCTTAGGAGTCCGCGGCGTGCCGTCCCGGTGCTGGTGCCGGTGCTTCGCGCTCACCGGGCCGGAGTGGTCCCGGTCTTCCCCGGATGAACGGAAGAGCCAGCTGCGCGCCAAGTTCGACGGCGACTCCCCCGCTCCCGGCGTGCTGGCCTTCCGCGAGGGGAAGGCTGTGGGCTGGTGCGCGGTCGAGCCACGTGGGTGCTACCCGAGGATCCTGCGGTCGAAGGTGCTGGCAGCCGCCGGCCCGGCAGCGGACGCCCGGCCAGGCGGGGCGGACGTCTGGTCTGTCACTTGCTTCGTCGTCGCACCCGGCCACCGGCGGCAAGGGGGTGGCCCGTGCCCTGCTGAAAGCCGCCGTCGGCCATGCCTTCGCCCACGGCGCGACGGCGGTGGAGGGCTATCCCGTGGACCCCAGGCAGCGGCCCAAGGCCGGTCCGGCGGACCTCTACCAGGGGACGCTGGGCCTGTTCCGGGCGGCGGGGGTTTGACGTGGTCAGCGACGCCGTGCCGGGCCGGGCGGTCGTCCGCCTCAGGGCAGCGTCAATCAGGGCAGGGTCAAGATGACAGGCCCGTCAGCGGTGACGGCCACGGTGTGCTCGCTGTGCGCCGCCCGCCGCCCGTTCGCTGAGCGGAGGGTCCATTCGTCGTCGTCGTGGTAGTAGTCGTCCTTGCCGCCCAGGATCAGCATCGGCTCGATGGCGATGACCAGGCCCTCGGTCAGCTTGATGCCGCGGCCCGGCCGGCCGTCGTTGGGGACGTGGGGTTCGGCGTGCATGGTCCGGCCGATTCCATGGCCGCCGTGGTCCGCGAGCAGGCCGTAGCCCGCGCGGCGGGCGGCCCCGCCGATCGCATAGGCGAGGTCCCCCATCTTGTTTCCGATCCGGGCGGCCTCAATCCCCCGGGCCAGGGCAGCGTCCGTGACGCCGATGAGCGCCTGGTCCACCGGGTCCGGCTTCCCCACGATGAAGCTGTTGGCGGCATCACCGCACCAGCCGTCCAGGAAGGCACCGCAGTCCACGCTGAGCAGGTCGCCGTCCTGCAGCCGGTAGTCGTTGGGGATGCCGTGCACTACGGCGTCGTTGACGCTGGCGCAGATCACGCCGGGAAACGGGACCGAGGCCCAGCGTGGCCGGTAGTTGAGGAAGGCCGGGGTGGCCCCCGCGTCGGCGATCGACGCCGCGGCCACCGAGTCCAGTTCCTTGAGCGACACGCCGACGGCAGCGGCTTCCCGGACCCGTGCCAGCGTGTTCGCCACCACCCGGCCCGCTTCGCGCATCAGGGCAATCTCTTCAGGATTCTTGATCATGGACATGGGGCTTCCTTCCAACGCGGACCGGTGGCTTGCTGGCTTCAACTCTAAAGCCAGCACGATCCCGCCTAAAGTCACTGCAATAGTCGCCGTCTAAGGTTGCCTCATGGCCAACACGGAACTGATGACCGCGATCCGCACCGGGCTGCAGGCCGCCGCCGATCCCGGCCGGGCTGCAGGCGCGCAGGCCTACCTGAAATCGGAGATGCCGTCGCTGGGCGTCCGGGTCCCCGAGGTCCGCAGGATCGTCAAGGCCGCCGCTGCCGAACTGCCGCCCGACGGAATCGAGGAATTGCGGTCCACCGTGCTGGCGCTCTGGCGGGGCGCCGGATTCCGTGAGGAACGGTACGCGGCCATCGACCTCACCGGCCTGAAGCTGGCTGCCCGCCAGCTCAGCATGCTGGCGGTCTACGAGGAGATCATCCGCAGCGGTGCCTGGTGGGACCTGGTGGACGGTGTGGCGCACCGGCTCGGCGCGCTGCTGCAGGCACACCGGGCAGAACTGACTCCGGTCCTGCGCCGCTGGAGCGCAGACGGGGACCTCTGGATCCGCCGGACGTCCATCACTGCCCAACTCGGGGCGAAGTCCGCCACGGACACGGCCCTGCTGGCCGCCGTGATCGAGGCCAACCTGGGCGATCCGGAGTTCTTCATCCGGAAGGCGATCGGGTGGGCGCTGCGCGAATACACCAAGACCGATCCGGACTGGGTGCGGGCATTCGTGCAGCGGCACGGCCAGGATCTCAGCCCCCTCTCACGCAAGGAAGCGCTCAGGAACCTGCCCGGTTAGACCAGGCCGCTTAGGCCGGAAGCGGATGACCGGGCCCCGGGCCGGCTAGATGACCGGCCGGGTGGTGACCGGCTCGTCCGACTTGCTGAACAGCAGCTTGGTCCGCGGATCCAGGAAGATCAGGTACAGGGCGAACAGCAGGGCGATAACGGCTGCGGCGTTGCGTGCTAGGGCCAGTGCCAGCCCGAGGTCCGCGGTCTGCAGGTAGGGGAAGACGTCCAGCTGGTCCGAGATCGCGTACACCATGAAGAACGACACGATGAAGTAGAGCGCCTTGACCTGCCAGTCATCGCGGATGCCGGTGACGGCAAACAGTGGAATGAGCCAGACGATGTACCAGGACTGGATCATCGGGGCCAGGAGCACGACGGCGGCGAACGCCAGGGTGAGGCGGCGCATCAGGCGGTCGTGGTCACCGCGGAAGATCTGCCAGGCGACGATCCCGACGGCGAGCAGCTTGCCGGCGTCGTACACCCATTTGGCCATCCCCCAGCCGTCGAGCCCGAAGGCGTTGGAGATGGAGGCGACGACGAGACCCAGCAGCCCGACGGGCGCGTACCAGATCCAGATGCTGCCCGGTGCGGACAGCCCGTTGATCCAGCCGAAGCCGAAGCCGTTGACCCGGCTCATGAGGTACAGCAGCGCCAGGCTGATCCCGGCTGTGAGTGCCCAGAAGACGATCTTCCGCGGCCAGCCTGCGTTCTTCCCGGCCCACAGCAGGCCGATGAACGGCAGAAAGACGATCGTGATGGGCTTGACGGCGATGGAGAGGGTCACCAGGACAATGCCGAAGACGACCCGCCGGGTGGCACAGTAGTAGAGACCGGCCAGGGCCAGCCCGATCATCAGGGCGTCGTTGTGGACGCTGGCGATGAAATTCGTGAGGAACAAGGGGTTGGCGGCGGTCAGCCACAAGGCCCGGTTCGGGTTGACGCCGTGGAGTTCGGCGAGTTTGGGCACGTAGACCACGCACAGCACGATCCCGAGCAGCGCGGCCAGGCGGAACAGCATGATGCTGGCTTCCGGGTGCACGTTGGTGGACCAGACGATGAACTGTTCGATCCAAAGGAAGAGCTGGCCGTACGGGACGGGGGCTTCGGTCCACATCTTGTCGGCGCCCAGCTGGAAGTAGTTGGACAGCGCGGAGATGCCGTTTTCGTAAGGGTTGAAGCCTTCCACCATCAGCCGGCCCTGCCCGATGTAGGCATACACGTCCCGGCTGAACAGCGGAACGGAGAACATCAGGGGAAGGCCCCAGGCCGCCACTGCCTGCAGGGTCGCCTTGTGGGCCGCCGCTCCCCAGACGCGCACCCTCTGGCCGAGCCGCAGCCAGGACCGGACCAGCAGCATGCCGCCGACGGCCAGCAGCACGATGCACAGGCCGACCCCTACGGCTTCGGTACGCATCCAGATGAACAGCGGGACCCGCCGGAGCTCGGACACCGGGGCAAGCCAGCCGACGCCGAGCGAGCCGATCGCCATGAACAGCGAGCCCAGGAACCCGGCAAGGAGGGGGGATCGGGCGTTGTCCACTTCAGCAACACCAACCATTTGGGACGTGCGGGACGTACCGGCAGCCGTTTTTCCCACCGCAGGTACAGGCGCCGTCATCTCAGGATCGTCCAATCTGTTGTGGGGCACGTTTCCGCCCGCAACCGGCCGTGGTGTCCGGCCTCGGGGCGCGCCGCGATGAAGAAAAAATTCGACGGCCGCGTACCCGAAATCCTAGCACCGGACGGCTCTGGGGCGACGAAACGGTAGGCTGGCCGGGTGCCTATATCTAATGAACGCATCGTCTGGATCGACTGCGAAATGACCGGCCTGGACACCAAGAACGACGCCCTCATCGAGGTGGCCGCGCTGGTGACGGACTCGGAACTCAATATCCTGGGTGACGGCGTGGACGTCGTCATCAAGCCCGACGACGCCGCGCTGGCCCAGATGAACGACTTCGTGCGCGACATGCACACCCGGTCCGGCCTGCTGGAGGAGCTCCCGCAAGGCAAGACCATGGCCGAGGCGCAGGCTGCCGTGCTCGACTACATCAAGAAGTGGGTGCCGGACCCCCGGAAGGCCCCACTCGGCGGCAACTCGGTGGGCACCGACCGCGTGTTCCTGGTCCGCGACATGCCCGACGTCGTGGAACACCTGCACTACCGGGTCATCGATGTGAGCACCATTAAGGAACTCTCCCGGCGCTGGTTCGCGCGGGCCTACTTCCAGTCCCCCGCCAAGATGGGCGGCCACCGCGCCCTCGGCGACATCAAGGATTCCATCGACGAACTCCGCTACTACCGGGAAGCCGTCTTTGTGCCCGCCCCCGGCCCGGACAGCGCCACCGCGCAGCGGATCGCCAAGCGGGTCATGGGCGGCACGCAGCAAGCCGCCGGCGAACAGGCCCCCGTCGAGGCCCCCGCAGAGTAGCCGGCCCCCTGCCGGGGAAAGTGCCGGGGAAGTAATCTGCACCACGTTTGGCGAAAAGTTTGGCGAAAATCGCGAAAGTGGCAAAACCACCCCCGAACAGCAGGTAAGCTATTTGTCGTTGCCTTTTCAGCCAGCCGGTCCGCCGGCAAGGCCTGGCAGGGCACATGGTGGGCGTAGCTCAGTTGGCAGAGCGCCTGGTTGTGGTCCAGGAGGTCGCGGGTTCAACCCCCGTCGCTCACCCTCATGAAGGACGGCAGTGATTGTCCGACCTTAGACGAAGGCCGTACCGGATATCCGGTGCGGCCTTTGTTGTCTGTGCAGTAGTCGTCCGAGGATCTGTCATTGGAAGGAACCGCAGTGAAGCGCAAGCTGTTTGAAGAAGACCATGAGATGTTCCGTGAGATGGCAACGGAGTTCAATGCGCGCGCGGTAGCCCCGCACTACGCCCAGTGGGACAAGGACCACATGATGTCCCGGGAGCTATGGACGACAGCCGGTGAGCAGGGGCTGCTGGGCCTCGCCGTGCCGGAAGAGTTCGGCGGCATGGGCATGGACGATTACCGCTTCCGCGCCGTGCTGGACGAGGAGTTCGCCAAGAGCAACCACCTCGCCGTGGGCCTCGCCTTCCACCTGCACGACGACATGGTCCTCCCCCACCTGCTTGCCTACGGTTCCGACGACCTCAAGGCGCGCTGGCTGCCGGGCATGGTGTCCGGCGAAAAGGTCACCTCGATCGCCTGGACCGAGCCCGGCGCCGGCTCCGACCTGCGCGGCATCCGCACCAAGGCCGTGCGCGACGGCGACGACTGGCTGATCAGCGGCCAGAAGACGTTCATCGGCAACGGCATTTCGGGCGACGCGTCCCTGGTCCTGGCCCGGACCGACGGCGGCACGGGACGCGGAAACCACGACTCCTTCTCCCTCTTCATGGTCCAGAAGGGCGAGGGCTACAACACCGGCAAGCAGCTGGACAAGATGGGGCTCAAGGCCTCCGACACCGCGGAACTGTTCTTCGACAGCGTCCGTGTCCCGGAGGCCGACCTCGTGGGCGAAGAGGGCAAGGGCCTGCAGTACGCGACCGAACAGCTCCCCCAGGGCCGGCTCGCGATCGCGGTGGCAAGCTCCGCCGTCGTCCGCGCGATCTACGAGGCGACCGTGCGCTACACGAAGGACCGCAACGCGTTCGGTGAACGGATCATCGACTTCCAGAACAGCCGCTTTGAACTCGCCGACATCCTCACCGAGGTCGAGGTCACCGAAGCCTACGTGGACCAGGCGATCCTTGCCTTCAACGCCGGGGAGCTCGACGCGTCTTCCGCGGCCCGCGCGAAGCTCTGGGCGTCCGAGCGCGCCAAGTCCGTCACGGACCGCTGCCTCCAGCTGCACGGCGGCTACGGCTACATCCTGGAGTACCCGGTGGCCCAGGCCTACCTGGCCGCCCGGCTGCTGACCATTTTCGGCGGCACCAACGAAATCATGCGCGACGTCGTCGGCCGCACCATCGCCGCCTGACCTACCTGAAAGCACCAGAGGAACCACCTGAGATGACCGTCCTGCCCATCACGATCTGGGGCGAGCCCGTACTGCACCGCAGGGCCGCGGAAGTCGAAGTCTTCGACGACGAGCTCCGCACCCTAATCGCCGACATGTTCGAGACCAACGACGCCGCCAACGGCGTCGGTCTGGCTGCACCCCAGGTCGGGGTGGGCAAGCGGCTCTTCATCTACAAGTACGCCGACGACGACGGGGCCCCGGCCTCCGGCGTCGTCGTCAACCCGGTGCTGACGCTCTCCAAGGTCTCCGGCGGGCTGCCGGACCCCGATGAGGAAGAGGAAGGCTGCCTGTCCTTCCCGGGCGGCCAGTATCCGCTCAAACGCGCCGAATGGGCACGGGTCCAGGGCTTCGACGGCGACGGCAAGCCCGTGGACTTCGAGGCAACGGGCTGGTTCGCCCGGGTGATCCAGCACGAGTACGACCACCTGGACGGCAAGCTCTACATCAACCGGCTGATCGACCGCTACGCGCGCAAGGCCATGAAACAGGCCAAGAACAGCGGCTGGGGAGTCCCCGGGCTGACGTGGATGCCCGGCGTGGATCCGGACCCGTTCGGCCACTGACCCGGCAGGGGCCCCCGCGTTGAGCGCCGGCTCAAGCAGTGCGGTCGACGGCGGCAAGAATGGCCGCGCCGAGCTCGGCCGGCTTGGTGAACTGGGGCCAGTGCCCGGTGGGAAGGTCCACGTACTCGACGTCGTGAATGCGGGCCAGCTCCGCCACGTACGGGTGGCCGGCCGCGATCCACTCCTCAAGCTGGGCCGGCCGGATCTCGCAGGCGATCACCGTGGCCGGGACGCCGTAGCGGCGCTCATCGTGAAGGTGCTGTTGGTCGCACGCTACACCCCGCGGCTCGGGCACGGCGCGTGCCCGGAACGCGGCCCGCAGCCCGTCGTCCAGATCAACGAGATCTTCCTCTTCGAAGAGGTCCCACGGCGGCAGCGGCACGTCGTCGCCGTCGGCCGGCAGTTCGTCATTGATGACGCCGCCCTCGGCGAGAGGGCCGCTGTCGACGTAAACGGCGCGGAGCACGCGATCCGGGCGCGCGTCGACGGCACCGTGGATGATGGCGCCGCCGCCCGAGTGGCCCACGAGGACCACCGGGCCGTCGCTGGCGTCGACCTCTGCCACGACCGCTTCTATGTGGTCGCGCAGGGCGATGCCGGCCCGCGGCGCGTCGGCCGACTCCAGCCCCGGCAGCGTGAGCGGGACGACTCGATGCCCTGCAGCCACGAGGGGCGGTGTCACCTCCGACCACGACGAGGCGTCCAACCAGAACCCGGGAACCAGGATGATGTCCATGACGGTACCCTACGCCACGCTACGCCGCCGGCCGGAAACCGGCACGCGCCCGGCCTCAGCGCGCCACGATGGCCTGCTGCTGCGGGCAGGTGCCGAGGATCCGTTTCAGCGCCTCCTTCTCCGCCGGTGTGACCCACAGCTGGTAGGCCGCCTTGACCGAGATCTGGCGGGCGGCATAGTGGCAGCGGAAAGCCTTGTTCGGCGGCAGCCAGGTGGCGGCGTCGGAGGCGCTCTTGTCCTGGTTGGCCGGGCCGTCCACGGCGATCAGGTTCAGCGGATCGTTCGCCAGATGCTGGCGCTGCTGGGCCGTGAGCTGCTGGGCCCCTTTTTGCCAGGCGTCGCCGAGCGCCACGACGTGGTCAATCTGCACGGCCTTGCTGCTCTCGGCTCCCCGGCGGAAGGCGATCACGCGGCCGGTGTACGGTTCCTGGAAGGTGCCGCCGGCCACCTGGCACCGGGAGCCGTCCACGAATTCCGCGTCGGCAAGGTCACGGCGGAGGATGTCGTTGCGGGTGTCGCAGCCGTTGCGGTCCACGTCCAGCCAGGCCTGGCCGAAGGCGCTCCGGTCGTAGTTGTCCCTGGCCGCCCGGCCCTTGACCGCGAGCGTGTCCAGCACGGCCGCTGCGGTACCCGACGGCACCGGCCGGACCGGCGCGACCGGCTTCATCCACCCCGCGGCCAGGACGGGAGCCTCGCTGGGGCCGGTGGCGTGCGGTTCAGCGACGGCGAATTGGCCGGCCGTGAAGAACCACCCCAGTCCTCCGAGCAGCCCCAGGCAGGCTGCGGCCAGGAGGATCCAGGCCTGGCGGGAACGGCGCCGGGCGCGCCGGAAATCCGTCCAGGTGGCGGTCATCCCAGCGCCCGTCGGTGGCGTGTTGTGTTCACCCCGGAAGCCTAGGGCGGACCTCCGACGCCCGGGACGTTGTCCACAGTGTGGAGGACAGGTTACGGAGCTACTGTTCCTTGGTAACGCGGTGGAGGTCTTCCGCGGCGAGGTCCATCAGCGACTGCAGCTGGTTCACCCGGTCGTCATTGATCTCGCCGGCCGCACGCTTGGCGAGTGCATCGTCCAGGAGACGCTTGGCTTCCTTGACGTTGAGCCGCGCGACGTCCAGCGCGTGCTCCAGGGTGGTGTCATGCTCCACAGCCGAGTTCTGTTCCATGGCTCCATTGTGGTTCCCTTTCCCGGCCGATTCCAGTGCATCGGCCGGGAAAGGAGCATAAGTCCCGGTCAGGGACGTTTTCCGGGTACTGCCAGCCGGTGCCGCTATCCGACCTCAACAGGCAGTCCGGCTGCCTCCAGGATCGAGGCCGCGTCCTTGGCGGGGAATGACGGCGGGTTCACGCCGGCCATTTCCTCCATGACGCGGACAACCTGGCAGCTGTAGCCGAACTCGTTGTCGTACCAGACGTAGAGGACGAGGTTCTTGTCATTGGAGATGGTGGCAAGGCCGTCAACGATGCCGGCCCGGCGCGAGCCGACGAAGTCCGTGGAGACAACCTCGGGCGAATCGATGTAGTCGATCTGCTTCCGCAGCTCCGAGTGCAGCGACATTTCCCGCAGGTAGTCGTTGACCTCGTCCTTGGTCGTGCCGTTCTCGAGGCTCAGGTTCAGGATGGCCAGCGAAACATCCGGCGTGGGGACGCGGATGGAGCTGCCAGTCAGCTTGCCCAGGAGTTCGGGCAGGGCCTTGGCGACGGCCTTGGCGGCGCCGGTCTCGGTGATGACCATGTTGAGCGCGGCCGACCGTCCACGGCGGTCGCCCTTGTGGAAGTTGTCGATCAGGTTCTGGTCGTTGGTGAAGGAGTGCACCGTCTCCACGTGCCCGTGGACGACGCCGTAGCGGTCGTTGATCGCCTTCAGCACCGGGGTGATGGCGTTGGTGGTGCAGGAGGCAGCCGTGACGATCTTGTCCGAGTCGGTGATCGAGCCGTGGTTGATGCCGTGCACGATGTTCTTCAGGTCACCCTTGCCGGGGGCCGTGAGCAGGACCCGGGAGACGCCCTTGCTCTGCAGGTGCAGGGACAGGCCCTCGGCGTCGCGCCAGCGTCCCGTGTTGTCGACGACGAGCGCGTCCCGGATGCCGTAGGCGGTGTAGTCGACCGTGGCGGGGTTGTCCGAGTAGATGACCTGGATCTGGACGCCGTTGGCGGTGATGGTGTCGTTCTCGGGGTCCACCTTGATGGTGCCCTCGAAGGAGCCGTGGACGGAGTCGCGGCGCAACAGGCTGGCGCGCTTGGCGAGGTCGTTGTCGGAGCCTCGGCGCACCACGATCGCACGCAGGCGCAGGCCGTGGCCGCCGCCGGCCTTTTCGATCAGGAGGCGGGCCAGCAGCCGGCCGATGCGTCCGAAGCCATAGAGGACGACGTCGGTGCTGGTGCGGTCGTCGCCGCCGCGCTTGCCCACAACCTCGGCCAGCTCGCCGCGGAGGAATTCATCCAGCGTGACGCCGTCGCCTTCAGCCCGGTACTTCTCGGCGAGGCGGGCAATATCGATTGCTGCTGCGCCGAGTTCCAGTTTGGTCAGCGCGTCCAGCAGCGGGGCGGTCTCCTCGAGGCGCAGTTCTTCCTTGCTCATCCGGCGGGCGAAGCGGTGCGCCTTGAGGATGTTCATGGTGGACTTGTTGATCAGGCTGCGGCCGTGGATGCTTGTCACCACGTTGTTCTCACGGTACAGCCGGCCGATCACCGGGATCATGGCCTCGGCGAGCGCCTCACGGCCCATCCACGTATCAAGACAAGAATTTGACGTCTGGCTCACAGAACTACCTTCCTAAAATCCACCACATACGTCCTCGTATGCGGAAGTCGGCCACCGGAGGGTGCCCGGAACCTTGGCGCCGGCGGGGATTCGGTCCACCCCGGGCGCATGGGAGCGCAAAGAAAAACCACCGGCTGCGAACGCAGGCCCGGCGGCAGAACTTCTACGTTCACCATCCATTCTAGGGCGGCGGCGCGGAGGGCGGTGCCGGGTTGGGCGTGAAATCACTCACACACGCGGACGGCCGCGCTGGAAAGTCTCAGCCCGGCGTCGACCTTCACAGTCGGGAAGTCACGACCCCCGCAAGCTGGCTCCATCGTTTTGAGACCATGGAGCCAGCCTCTTGCAGGGATGGCATCGCCTGGATGCCGTGTGGCCTGCCCCCAACTGGTTGCCCGGGCCACATCCCACCGCAAGGCTAAACGTCCGCTCGCGTGCTGGCAATCCGGCGCTCTTGTGCGGGGCGCGTGTCCCGACGGCGGACATCGGCCCTGTCCGCGCTGAACTGCGGCACCACAGGCTTTTGAGTGGATGGGTTGACCGATACGCCGGGTTCTGTGTTCCCGCGCTGTTACCGGCGCGGGAGTAGCGGCCATCCATCTACGGACGCCGTTGCCGACGCCCTCCAGCGGCCTACCCGGACACTCGGGCGAGCAGCCCTCGAACGTGTCCTGTCTGGCCTTGCTCCGGGTGGGGTTTACCTAGCCTTCCCGGTCACCCGGGAAGCTGGTGGTCTCTTACACCACCGTTTCACCCTTACCTGCCCTGCAGCCCGTGCAAGCACGCGCGGCAGGCAGGCGGTCTGTTCTCTGTGGCACTGGCCTGCGGGTTGCCCCGAGTGGGCGTTACCCACCACCCTGCTCTGCGGAGCCCGGACGTTCCTCGAGCCACTTGCGTGACGCGCGGCCGCCTGGTCAACCCATCCGCTGTACATTCTACGGGGCTGCCCGGCAGGTCATATGCACAGGCGCAATTTCAAGTCCCGGTGGGAGAATTGAAGCAATGCAGATTCCATTTTGCAGGGAAGTCACAGGGAAGTGATCGCATGGACCTCACCAGCATCGTCGTTCTCATCGTCGTCGTCATACTGCTCGTGACGCTGGCCCGGATGTCCATCCGGATTGTGCGCCAGTACGAGAAGGGAGTCCTTTTCCGGCTGGGCCGGGTGATCGGGGTGAGAATGCCCGGGCTGCGCTTCATCATTCCGGTGATCGACAAGCTCCAGATCGTCAGCCTCCGGATCGTGACGATGCCGATCCAGTCGCAGGGCATCATCACACAGGACAACGTGAGCGTCGATATCTCGGCGGTGGCGTACTACCGGGTGATCGACGCCGTGAAATCCGTGGTGGCGATTGAAAACGTGGCGGCGGCCATCAACCAGATCGCCCAGACCACGCTGCGGAAAGTTGTCGGCCGGCACAGCCTGGACCAGACGCTGTCCGAGACCGAGCGCATCAACACCGATATCCGGGAAATCCTGGATGCGCTCACCCTTGAATGGGGCGTCCAAGTCACCCTCGTGGAACTGAAGGACATCCAGCTGCCTGAGAGCATGAAGCGTGCCATGGCACGCCAGGCCGAGGCCGAGCGGGAGAAGCGGGCGAAGATCATCGCCGCCGAGGGCGAGTCCATCGCCGCGGCCGCCCTCGGGGACGCCTCGGACACCATGATGGCCCATCCCTTGGCCCTGCAGCTGCGGAATCTGCAGTCCCTCGTGGAAATCGCGGTGGACAAGAATTCGACTGTCGTCTTCCCCGCCCCCATGATGAGCACCATTGCAGAACTCGCCGCCTTCCTCGCGCGCGAAAGCAAGGCAGCCCAGGCGTCGGCGCCGGCGACTGCTTCAGCCTCCGCCACCCCGATCAAGGCGGCCTAGAAGCGCAAGAGGCGCGGCCGGCCGCCGCATGCCTATGATCAGGTCATGGAAAAGCCGCTGCTCGGACGCCGGCGCCTGCTGGAACTCGGGGCCGGCACGCTGACCGCCGCCGCGCTGGCAGCATGCACGCCCGCCACCGAGGCTCCCGCGGGCGCGCCGGCTGCTGACACGGCTGCCACGCCGTCGGCCGGGTCGGCCGGGTCCGCCGGGTCCACGGCGGAGCCCCTCGCAACCAGTCCGCAGGTGGAGGTCACGTCCGGGTCCTTTGTGTCGGCCTTTCGCCCGGACATTTCCACAGGCTGGTCCGTTGCCGCGCCGGTGCTGGCCGGCCCCGCCGGGCAGCAGATGCTTCCCGTGGCCGTATTCCTGCACGGAACCGACAGCAACAACCGCTTCCCCTTCGACGTCCTCGGCGCGCAGGCCGTCCTGCAGCGCCATCTGGGGGAAGGCGGCCAGCCCTTCGCCATCGCGTCCGTGGACGGCGGCGATTCCTGGTGGCACCCCCGCGCGGACGGCACCGATACCCAATCCATGCTGCTCGCGGAGTTCCTTCCGCTGCTCGCCGCCCGGGGGTTGGACACCGGTAGGCTCGGCCTCTTCGGTTTGTCCATGGGCGGCTTCGGGGTGCTGCTGCTCGCCTCGCAGGGAAAGATCCCCGGGCTCCGTGCGGTTGCAGCAATGAGCCCGGCTGTCTGGAGCGCGTACGACCCCCAGCTGGAAGACGCCTTCGACAGCCCGGAGGACTTCGCGGCCAATGACGTGTTCGCGCTCCGGCCGCAGCTGGAGGCATTGCCCAAGCGGATCGACTGCGGCACGGAAGACGCTCTGCTCGCCACGGTCCAGGACTATGTCAGCGCCCTCCCCGGCCCGATCGAAGGCGGATTCCAGCCCGGCGGCCACGAGGAAGTCTACTGGCGGCTCATCCTGCCGGAGGTGCTGGCCTTCCTGGCCCGGAACCTGGGCTGACACCGGGGGCAGCCGTCGTCGGTAAGATCGTACGGTGCTGATTCTGCTGCCGCCCTCCGAGGGCAAGACCCCCGCTGCCGGCGGGGACGCCGTCGACTGGACTTCCCTGAGCTTCCCCGGGCTCAACACCTACCGGGCCAAAGTACTTGACGCGCTGGGAACTGTCAGCGCCCACGACGACGCCCTGGCGCTTCTCGGCGTCGGCGCCTCCCTGGCGGCCGACGTCGAACGCAACACGCGCCTGCACGAAGAACCGGCGGCTCCGGCCCACCAGGTCTATTCCGGGGTGCTGTACGACGCGCTCGGCTACGACTCCCTGACGGCGGCGCAGCGGAAGAAGGCGGACGAGTCAGTGCTGGTGATCTCCGCGCTCTGGGGCGCGATCCGCTTCGCGGACCGGGTGCCCGCCTACCGGCTGTCGATGGGGACCGCGCTGCCCGACGTCGGACGTCTGGCAGCCTTCTGGAAGCCGCAACTGAACGACGCCCTCGCCGCCCTCTGCGCCGGTGAATTGTTGGTGGACTGCCGCTCCAGCACCTACGCTGCGGCGTGGACTCCCCCGCCACAGCAGACGGTCTCCGTGAACGTCTTCACCGAGGTCGGCGGGGTGCGGAAGGTGGTCAGCCACTTCGCCAAGCACACCCGCGGCGAGCTGGCACGGCATCTGCTGAGCCGCCGTGGCAGGGCGCCGCAGACCCCCGCGCAGCTGCGGAAGGCGGCGGCCGAAAAGTGGACCGCGGAACTCATCGAGGGCACGGCCCGGAAGCCGCACACCCTGAACATCATCCTGCCCAGCTAGCTCGCGGCTGATGTCGTTTTGAGCACAGTCGTTTTGGGCGCCCAGAACGACCCCTGCTGCCAGCCAGTTGGGGTGGAGCGCGCTAGACCCACTCGGCCGAGCGGACCAGGATGCAGCCGGAGTCGGGGCAGAACACGATCTCGTCCTCGGCCGCGGCCTTGATTTCAGCCAGGTCGCCCGGGCTGAGCTGCATGCCGGAGCCCTCCGAGGTTCCGTGGAACAGCCGGGCGGCGCCCACGCCACGCTTCGCCAGGGTCTTCTCGTAGACCGCCAGCATTCCCGCGTCCAGTTCCGCGGCGAACTCCGCGCGGCGTCCGCGCACGACGGCGGCCTCCGCGGCGATTTCGGCCAGCTGTTCGTCCAGCTCGGCGCGGATGGTACCGAAGGAGCCCTGGATGTCGTCGACGATCTGCTGCTGGGAGGCCTGGCGGGCACGGAGGGTGTCCAGCCGTTCGAGGACCTCAAGTTCGACGTCCTCGAGGTCGGAGCGGCGCTTGTTGAGGGAGACGAGGTCGCGCTGCAGGGCCACGAGGTCCTTGGACAGGCCCGTGCCGCTGTTCAGCTTGGCCTCGTCGCGTGCGATCCGGGAGGCCACCTGCTCCACGTCTGTTTCGGAACGCTTGAGTTCCAGTTCGGCGTCGTGAACGGCCATCTTCGCGGCACCGAGTTCGCCGCCGGCCACGCTGAGGGCAGCCTCGAGATCGGTGATCCGGGAATCATTTTCAAGGCTTCGGCGGCGGTTGGACAGGGACTTGAGTTTGGCATCAAGTCCCTGCAATTCGAGCAACTTCAACTGTTCCGCCGGTGCTGCCTTGGCCACTATTACCTCCGCTTGTTCCCTGCCGGCCGGAGCCGGGCACCGTACCGGCGCTCTCTAGACTCTAGTCCCCGCCCGGAGTCAGAATGAAGTCCCACGGATCGCTGTTGGTGGTGCTGACCCGGATCTGGACGTCGTGCCCCTGGTCGGTCAGCACGTTGCCGAGCGCTTCGGCGGCCGCGGGAAGCCACAGCCATTCGCTGGCGAAGTGTGAAACGTCGATCAGGTACGGCCGGTCGTTGACGGCCGCCTCGCGGGCTTCCGACGCCGGATGGTGCCGCAGATCCGCTGTCAGGTAGACGTCGGCGTTGCTGGCCCGCACCTCACCGAAGAGGGAGTCACCGGCGCCGCCGCACAAGGCCACCCGGCGCACCAGGCCGTCCCGGTCACCGGACACCCGGACACCGCCGGCCACTGACGGCAGGATGCCGAACACCCGCGCGGCGAAATCGCCTAGCGTCAGGACCTCCGCCAGGTCCCCGACCCGGCCGATGCCTTCTTCCGGGAGCCCGTTCGTGGCGGGGGTCAGCGGGGCCACGTTCTGCAGGCCCAGCGCGTCAGCCAGGACGTCAGAGACGCCCCCGACGGCGGAGTCACCGTTGGTGTGGACGGTCAGCAGCGCGGTCCCGGACTCGATCAGGCGGTGCACGGCCCTGCCCTTGGCCGTGTTCGCGGCGACCGAGGTCACGCCCTTGAGCAGCAGCGGATGGTGCGTGATCAGCAGCTCGGCGCCGACGTCGATGGCTTCCTCGATCACGTCGCGGGTCGGATCAACGGCGAAAAGGATCCTGTGCACCTCGGCGTTGGGATGGCCGGCCACGAGGCCCACTTCGTCCCATTCCTCGGCGAGCGATTCGGGCCAGAGTTCTTCCACCGCCAGCAGGATCATGCCCAGCGTGGCGGCGACGGAGGTCGCCCCGGTGGAGGACCCGGCGGCATCGTACTCAGCTGAAACATCGGTGTTCACAGGTTCCATACCCTCATTTTTACCCTATCGGGTGGCCTTCCCCACTCCCGTCACGGTGCCGGATCGGCCCGTCGGGGAATCATCGGGGCGGTTCAACCATTGAAGAGAGCATGAGAACTTTTGTCCTCGGCGGAGGCTGCTTCTGGTGCCTCGACGCCGTCTACCAGATAACCAAGGGCGTCAGCTCGGTCGTTTCGGGCTACACCGGAGGCCACGACCGCAACCCCGATTACTACTCCGTCTGCGCGGGAACCACCGGCCATGCCGAGGTGGTGGCGGTGACCTTTGATGAGGACGTGATCCCGGCGGAGGTCATCCTGGACATGTTCTTCGCGCTCCACGACCCCACCACGCTGAACCGGCAGGGCTATGACGTCGGAACCCAGTACCGTTCCTCGATGTTCTACGAGACGACCGAGGAGAAGATCCTCTTCGGGGAGGCGATCGAGCGGAACCAGGCGCTGTGGTCGCACCGGATCGTGACCGAGGTGAGCCGGCTGCCCGTCTTCCATGTGGCGGAGGATTTCCACCAGGACTTCTACGGCAAGTACCCCGAGCAGGGCTACTGCCAGGTGATCATCAATCCGAAGCTGGCCAAGGCCAGGAAATATTACTCTGCGTGGCTTAATGCTTAGCTAGGGTCTGCACGCGCTCGTTAGGCTGACCTCAGTAATCCCTCTTCAGAGACAGGCATACATACATGGCACGGATCTATGACGATGTCACCCAGCTGGTTGGCGGCACTCCGCTGGTCAGGCTCAACCGGCTGACCGAAGGCCTGGAAGCCACGGTGGCGGTCAAGCTGGAGTTCTACAACCCGGCCAACAGCGTCAAGGACCGAATCGGCGTCGCCATCATTGACGCGGCCGAGAAATCCGGTGCCCTCAAGCCCGGCGGCACCATTGTTGAAGGCACCTCCGGCAACACCGGCATCGCCCTGGCCATGGTCGGCGCGGCGCGCGGCTACAAAGTCATCCTGACCATGCCGGAAACCATGTCCACGGAACGCCGTGTCATGCTCCGCGCCTACGGTGCCGAGATTGTGCTGACCCCCGGCTCCGAGGGCATGCGGGGCGCCGTGGAGAAGGCCCAGGAGATCGTGGCCAACACGGAGAACTCCGTCTGGGCCCAGCAGTTCGCCAACGAGGCCAACCCGGAGATCCACCGCACCACCACGGCCGAGGAAATCTGGTCCGACACCGACGGCAAGGTGGACATCTTCGTCTCCGGCGTCGGCACCGGCGGCACCGTCACCGGCGTCGGACAGGTCCTCAAGGAGCGCAATCCCGACGTCCAGATCATCGCCGTCGAGCCGAAGGATTCCGCCATCCTCAACGGCGGAGCCCCGGGCCCGCACAAGATCCAGGGCCTCGGCGCCAACTTCATTCCGGAAATCCTGGACACCAACGTCTACGACGAGGTCATTGACGCCACCCTGGAGGATTCCGTCCGCGTCGCGCGCGAGCTCGGCATCAAGGAAGGCATTCTCGGCGGCATCTCCGCCGGTGCGGCCGTCTGGGGCGCGCTGGAGCTGGCAAAACGTCCGGAAAACAAGGGGAAGCTGATTGTTGCGATCGTTCCCGACTTCGGTGAGCGCTACATCTCAACCGTGCTTTATGACGACATCCGCGGCTGAGTCCCAGCCTGCTGACCCACGATTCCCGTAGAAAGGTCTTTGTGAGCTTCTTCGCAAGGCTTAAGGAAGACCTCGACGCCGCCCGGTCACACGACCCGGCGGCTCGAGGTTCTTTCGAGAACTTCTTTGCCTACTCCGGCCTGCACGCGATCTGGTTCCACCGCCTGACGCATCGGTTGTGGCAGAACCCCTCCCTGCGGTTCCCGGCGCGGCTGATTTCCCAGCTGGCCCGGTTCCTCACGGGAATTGAGATCCACCCCGGGGCCACCATCGGCCGGCGCTTCTTCATCGACCACGGCATGGGAGTCGTCATCGGCGAGACGGCCGAGATCGGCGAGGACGTCATGATCTATCACGGTGTGACCCTCGGCGGACGCTCGCTCGCGAAGATCAAGCGGCACCCCACCATCGAGGACCGCGTCGTGATCGGCGCCGGGGCCAAGATCCTGGGACCCATCACGATCGGCAGGGACAGCGCCGTGGGCGCCAACGCCGTGGTGGTCAAGGACGCCCCGGCCGAATCGATCATCACCGGCGTGCCGGCCGCCTGGCGCCACCGCGATGCGCAGCGCGAGACCAAACCCGCCGTCGACCCGGCCGAATACGTCATTGAATACCTGATCTAGCCGGATCCGGCCGCTCCCGGCCAACCGCCGAGTGCCGGGCCCCGCAGCGGGGGCCCGGCACTCGTGCGTTAACACGCACCCGTCAAGCGGTGGGGAACCGCTTGTAGATGTTCCAGAGCACGACGTCGAACACCCGGTCCGGCAGCAGGCGCCGAAGCAGCAGCATGGCCCGCGCGCTGCCGCCGACCGGGTACCGGGTTTTGGGGCGCGCCGAGGTGGCGGCATGGACAATCGCGTCGGCAACTACTTCCGGCGTCGTGGACAGCGCGGCTTTGTCCGTGGTGGCCAGCGCCGCCGCCATGACCTTGGCCTGCGCGGCGTACGGCCCGTTCCCGGAGCTGGCCAGCAGGCCCTGAGCGGAAATGGCACCCCATTTGGACTGCGTACCTCCCGGCTCGATGATGGACACGCCGATGCCGTGGGGCTTGAGCTCGATCCGCAGCGAATCGCTGAGGCCCTCCACGGCGAACTTGGTGGCGTGGTACCAGGCGCCGAGCGGCTCGTACATCTTCCCGCCCATGGAGGACACGTTGATGATCCTCCCGCGGCCCGCGGCCCGCATGGCAGGGATCACGAGCTGCGTCATCCGGGCCAGGCCGAAGACGTTGACGTCGAACTGCCGCCGGCCCTCGGCGAGCTCCACCTCCTCGAGCGAGCCGTAGGACCCGTAGCCGGCGTTGTTGACCAGGACATCGATCCGGCCGTGGGCGGCCAGCACCTCGCCGACGGCGGCGGCCATGGATGCCTCGTCCGTCACGTCCAGCGCCACGACGTGCACGCCGTGGGCCTTGAGCGGCTCCATCTTCTCCACCCGGCGGGCGCCGGCGTAGACGGTGAATCCGTGCTCGGCAAGCTTCTTCGCGGTTTCATAACCGATCCCGGTGGACGCACCGGTGACAAACGCTACTGGCTGGGGCACTGGCGGACTCCTGAGGTCGGGAACTGGCGAAACAACGACGGCCGGCGTCCCCCAGCGTAGCTGGAAGGCCCCGGCCGCCGTCGTCTGGACCTAGTGGGTGTCCACTGCCTCGATCTCGGACTTGTCCTCGCCCCAGAGGGTGTGGAAGGTGCCTTCGGCGTCGACGCGGCCGTAGGTGTGGGCGCCGAAGAGGTCGCGCTGGCCCTGGATCACGGCGGCCGGGAGGCGCTTGCGGCGCAGGCCGTCGTAGTAGGCCAGCGAGGAGGAGAACACCGGCACCGGGATGCCGAGCTGGACCGCAGTGGAAACCACCCGGCGCCAGGCCGGCAGGACGTCGGCGATCGCCTTGGTGAAGGCGGGGGCGAAGAGCAGGTTGGCCGGCTTCTCCGCAGCGGCGTAGGCCTTGGTGATCTCCTTGAGCAGTTCCGCACGGATGATGCAGCCGCCGCGCCAGAGCGAGGCGATCTCGTCCAGCTTCAGGTCCCAGCCGTATTCCTTGGCGGCGGAGGTGAGCATGTCCAGTCCCTGGGCGTAGGACACGAGCTTGGAGGCGTACAGCGCCTGGCGGACGTCTTCGACGAAGCCTTCGGGGACCTCGACGGCGGCCTCTCCGCCGGCCAAGAGTTCCTGGGCCAGCTGGCGCTGCTCGGTCTGCGAGGACAGGGCGCGGGCGAAGACGGATTCGGCGATGCCCGACGTCGGGGATCCCAGTTCGAGCGCGGAGATGACCGTCCAGCGGCCGGTGCCCTTCTGGCCGGCGGCGTCCACCATGACGTCGACGAACGGCTTGCCGGTCTTCGCGTCGACGTGGCCGAGGACCTCGGCGGAGATTTCGATCAGGAAGGAGGCGAGGTCGCCCTTGTTCCACTCTTCGAAGATCTTTGCCTGCTCGGCCGGTTCAATCCCTGCACCGGAGCGCAGGAGGTCGAAGGCTTCGCCGATGACCTGCATGTCGGCATATTCGATTCCGTTATGGACCATCTTGACGAAGTGGCCGGCGCCGTCGGTGCCGATCCAGGCGCAGCACGGCTTGCCGTCCACGTGGGCGGCGATCTTTTCCAGCAGCGGGCCGAGGGCGTCGTAGGACTCCCTGGAGCCGCCGGGCATGATCGAGGGGCCGTTGAGGGCGCCTTCCTCGCCGCCGGACACGCCGATGCCGACGAAGTGCAGGTCCTTGGCGGCGAGTGCGGCCTCGCGGCGGCGGGTGTCCTCGTAGTGTGAGTTGCCGGCGTCGATGATGATGTCGCCCGGCTCCAGCAGCGGCTCAAGCTGCTCGATCACGGAGTCGACCGGTTTGCCGGCCTTGACCATGATCAGCACCCGGCGGGGCTTCTCCAGGGAGTCAACCAGTTCCTGGAGCGTTTCCGTGCGGACGAAGTCGCCATCGCCGCCGTGCTTTTCCAGCAGGGCGTCAGTTTTTTCCACGGACCGGTTATGCAGGGCAACGGTGAAGCCGTTCCGGGCCAGGTTGCGGGCAAGGTTGGCCCCCATCACCGCAAGGCCGGTGACACCGATGTGTGCTGACATCAAAACTCCAATTCATTTCTGTGCAACGAGTGTAGTTCGTCCCGCACTGCGTGCGGAACGCGCTTCTTGGGATTAGTGGCTGTCAATAAACCATATGTATTTCCGCGGGCTTCGGGAAAGCAGCGCCCACGTGGCGGAATACCGCGCGTCACAAACAGTCTATGATTCCCGGCACCACTTCGCCGGGACGGCTGTAACGGCGGCCGGATCGGCGTGCGCAGCACTATGCTTACGACTATGTCAACCAGCCTCCACCATCGTGCCATTGAGCACCTCGGCACCCGCATCGTCGCAGGCCAACTCCCCGCCGGCCACGTCATGCTGGCCGAGCACCTCGAAGAGGAGCTGAAGGTCTCCCGCTCGGTGGTCCGGGAGGCTGTCCGTGTCCTGCAGTCCCTCGGCCTGGTCGAAACGATCAAGCGCGTAGGCATCCGTGTCCTGCCGGCCAGCCGCTGGAACCCGTTCGATCCGCTCGTGATCCGCTGGCGTCTGGCCGGCGAGGGCCGCGGTGCCCAGCTCCGCTCGCTCGCGGAGCTGCGGACCGCCGTCGAGCCCGTGGCCGCGGAACTTGCGGCCATCAACGCCCCGGAGGAGCTCCGGCGCGAGCTCGTGGAGATCTCCCACGCCATGCGCGACGCCGGCCAGGCCGGGGACGTGCCCCGGTTCCTGGAACTGGACATCCACTTTCATTCGCTGCTGCTGACCGGGTCCGGCAACGAGATGTTCGCCAACATGGTGGGGCAGGTCGCCGAGACGCTGACCGGGCGTACCGTCCACGGCCTCATGCCTGACCACCCGCGCGAAACGGCGCTGCAGTGGCATGTGGACGTTGCCGAGGCGATTGCCGCCGGGGACGCCGCCGCGGCGCGGGACGCCTCGAACAGGATCATGCGGGAGACAATTTCGGAGATGGCGCCGACCTGGAAGAACCAGCCCAGGGTGTTTGTGCCGGTCCAGCGGCGTTGAGGCCCGCCGCTCCGTTGGGGCTACGGCGCCGCTCATCCCTCCGGGGGCGGCCTGAAGTCCAGCAGCACCTTGCCGGATTCCGCGGAGTTTTTGGCCACTTCAAAGGCCTCCAGTCCGCGGTCCAGCGTGAAGGTGTGGGTGACCACCGGATCCACGAACAGCGACCCGTCGGCCAGTGCGCCAATGACCTCATCAATTTCGTCGTTGAAGCGGAAGGAGCCGAGCAGCGCCAGCTCGCGGGTAATCGCCAGCGAGATCAGGACGGGCTGCGGGCCGGAGGGCAGGAGCCCCACCATCACCACCTTGCCGCCGCGGACTGCGCCCTTGATCGCCGAGGCCAGGCCGTGATGGCTGCCCGAGGACTCGATAACAACGTCGGCCTCCACTGCTGCAATGGCCTCGGCGTCGTCGCCCTTGAGGACTTCGTCAGCGCCCACGGCACGGGCTATTTCCAGCGGCTTGGCGTGCATGTCCACGGCCACGATGCGCTGCGCACCCGCGCGTTTGAGGACGGCCACCGCCAGCGCGCCGATGGGGCCGCTGCCGATCACAAGGGCCGTCTTTCCCGCCACGGCTCCGGCACGCGAGACGGCGTGCCAGGCGACGCTGGCCGGTTCCACCAAGACGGCGGTCCTTAGCTCCAGGCCTGCGGGCAGGGGACGGAGCATCCGGGCAGGCAGGGTGGCGTACCGGCTGAACGCCCCGTCAGTGTGCGGGAAGCGTGCGGCACTGCCCAGGTAGGTGCAGCCCGGTGACAGGTTTGGACGGTCTTCGGGGTACCGGGCAGCGCCCGGACGCGGCGTGGCGGGATGGACGGCGACGGCCGTCCCGGCCTCGGGCCCTGTTCCGTCCTTGGCCGCCAGCAGTACGGTTCCTACGATTTCGTGGCCCAGGATCATGGGCGCCTTGAGGACCGATTCGCCCGCGGCGCCGTGCATCCAGTAGTGCAGGTCCGAGCCGCAAATGCCGCCGAAGGCCACTTCGACAACAGCTTCATCGGGCGCCGGTGCGGACACGGGAATGTCCTCGATCCGGAGATCGCCGGCTGCGTGGGCAACCACTGCCGCCGCGGTGGCCGGAAGTCCGGTTCCGCCGGGCATCACACCACCACCGTCATTCCGCCGTCGATGAAGATGGTCTGGCCGTTGACGAAATTCGAGCCGTCGGACGCGAGCCAGACCGCCGGGCCGGCCAGGTCCTGCACGGTCCCCCACCGGTGCGCGGGGGTCCGGCCGAGGATCCAGGAATTGAACTCCTCGTCGTCCACGAGGTTCTGCGTCATTTCGGTGTGGATGTAGCCGGGTGCGATGCCGTTGATCTGCAGGCCCGAACCGGCCCATTCCGCCGTCATGGCCCGGGTCAGGTTCCGGAGTCCGCCCTTGGCCGCAACATAGGGGGCGATGGTGGGCCGGGCGAGGTCCGTCTGCACCGAGCAGATGTTGATGATTTTTCCCCGGCCGCGCGGGATCATGTAGGGCGCCGCCTCACGCCCCACGAGAAACGCGCTGGTCAGGTCCGTGGAGATTACCCGTTCCCAGTCGGCGACGTCCAGCTCCAGCATGGGGACACGGTGCTGAATGCCGGCGTTGTTCACCAGGATTTCCAGCGGCCCTACGTTCTCTTCCACCCAGGCGACGCCCCGGGCCGCCTCGGTGTCGCAGGTGACGTCGAAGGCGCAGCTGTGCACCCGCCCGGGCGGGTAGTCCGCGGCCATTGCGGCTTCTGCGGCCTTGAGCCGTTCGGGGTTGATGCCGTTGAGCACCACCGTGGCGCCGGCGTCGGCCAGTGCCCGGGCCAGGGCGTTGCCTATCCCCCGGCTGGAGCCGGTGACCAGTGCGGTCCGGCCTGTCAGGTCAAAAAGTCCACTCATGGTTCGCTGATCCTCAATTGGTCTTGACTGCCGTGTTGTCGCTGAGATTGGAGATTGTTTGCCGAACGACGGCGAGGTCCTGGTCCCCCAGTCCCTGGCGCTTCAGTTCCGCGTAGAGTTCGACGCCGGCGGACGCCATCGGTACGGCGGCGTCCACCGCGGCGGCGCTTTCGACCACAAAGGAAAGGTCCTTGTGCATGAACTTGGCGGGGCCGGTGGGAGCGTAGTTCCTGGCGGCGAGCCGCGGCCCCACGACCTCCAGGACCCGGCTGCCGGCCAGGCCGCCCGCGAGCACCTCGTAGAGGGCCGCGACGTCCATGCCGGAGCGTTCGGCGAGCTCCGCGGCTTCGGCGAGCGCCGCCGTCGTGGTTCCCACGATGAGCTGGTTGCACGCCTTGGCCAGCGACCCGGCGCCCAGCGGTCCCAGCCGCCGCACCGTAGTACCCATGGCACTGAAAAGCGGCAGGAGCCGCCGAAAGTCCTGTTCGTTTGCGCCCGCCATGATGGCCAGGGTCCCTTCCACGGCACCTTTGGTGCCGCCGCTCACGGGAGCATCTACGACGGCGGCGTTCCCGCCGCTCGCCTCGGCTACCCGTGACCCGAATTCCTTCACCGCGGACGACGAGACGCTGCTCATGACCACCACGGCGGTCCCGGCGGCCGGCGGCGTCGCGGCCCAGCTGGCCAGGAGTCCGGCGGCCGAGTCTTCGATGTAGGAGAGATCCGGCAGCATAAAGATGATGACCGGCTTGTCGCGGAGCGCTTCCACCTCGGCCACGCGTGCGCCGCCGAGGGCTTCGAACGCGTCAAGTGCCGCCGGTGAGCGGTTCCAGGCGGTGACGGCCCACCCTGCCTTGAGGAGGTTTGCTGCCATCGGCGCACCCATAAATCCCAGGCCCACAAAGCCGGCTTCCTTCCGGTCCATATCCATGCTGCCTCACTTCGTCATGACTGATCCTGGTCAATTTCAGTAATCTGTTCAATATCCTAGCCTCCATTCAGTATGATGAACACTATGACGTCTAAAACCACCGTCGCGATCGCCGTCCCGCTCGAAGCAGAGCTTGTGGAGCGCATCCGCGCAGTAGATCCTTCCGTTACCGTCCTTTACGAACCGGAGCTGTTGCCGCCGGAACGCTTTCCCGCAGACCACTCGGGAGATCCGGACTTCCGCCGGACGCCGGAGCAGGAGGAGCGCTACTGGGACATGCTCACTAAGGCCCAGGTCCTCTACGGGTTCCCCAACGAAAGCCCCGCAGGCCTCGCCAGGATCGCCGGCAGCAATCCGCACCTTGAGTGGATCCATGCCATGGCGGCGGGCGCCGGCGGTGTCGTGAAGGCATCCGGGCTGGATGCCGGGACGCTGCAGAAGTTCAAGGTGACCACCTCCGCCGGCGTTCACGCCCTGCCGCTCGCCGAGTTCGCCGCCCTCGGAATCCTCAACGGCTTCAAGCGCAGCGCGGAACTGGCACACGACCAGGCGGCCAGGATCTGGCCCGAGCTCCGCACCCCCACGCGCCTGGTCAACGGCTCCAGCCTGGTAATCACCGGACTGGGCGAGATCGGGCTCGAGACTGCACGGATCGCCCGCGCCCTGGGCATGACCGTCAGCGGCACCAAGAGGACTGTGGAGCCCATCGACGGCATCGAAGAAGTCACGGACAACGACGGCCTCGCCGGCCTGCTGGCCACGGCGGACGCCGTCGTCAATACACTTCCCGGCACGCCGTACACCGAGAAACTCTTCAACCGCGCGGTATTCGCGGCCATGAAGCCTGGAACTGTCTTTGTGAACGTGGGCCGCGGCACCGTTGTGGCCGAGGAAGCCCTGCTGGAGGCGCTCGGCAACGGCCAGGTCTCGTATGCGTGCCTCGATGTTTTTGCCGTGGAGCCGCTCCCCGAGGACAGCCCGCTGTGGAACCACCCCAAGGTGATGGTGTCCCCGCACACCTCGGCCCTCAGCGCCGCCGAAAACCGCCTGATCGCCGAACGCTTCTGCAGCAACCTGCGCACGTTCCTCGACGGCGGCGAACTCCCCCACCTCGTGGACACGGTCCACTTCTACTAAGTCCCGCAACCTATTCCGCACCGCCAACAAGGGCGGCCTCTCCGGAAACGGAGGGGCCGCCTTTGCGTTGATCCGGCGGCCGCCATGCCTGCACCCGCCCCGTCCGGCGACGCGTTTCTGCAGCGACTCGGGATGCCCGCATCGCCAGAAGCCCCGCATCGGCAGAAGGCCGTGCCCCCTTCCTGAGGGGAAGGGGGCACGGCCTGAGGTCTGCAGACGGCGGGCTGAGAACCCAGGAGGGCCTAGCTCGCGTCCTCCGTGAGGAGTAGGTTGCGTCCCACCGTCTCGGGGGTGAAAAACGTGGTGACAAACGAGATGAGGGCAAGAACCACCGAGTAGACGGCGAGCACCAGCCAGGAGTGATTCGTGGCGGCCAGGAGCGCGGCGCCCACCAGCGGAACAAGTCCGCCGGCCATGACGGCAGAGAGTTCGCGGCTCATGGCCACGCCGGTGAACCGGTACCGCGAACCGAAGAGTTCCGGCAGGAGCGGGCACTGCGGGCCGAGCATGGACTGAACGCCGAGGGCGATGCCCACCACCATGACTATCCAGACGAGAGTGACGTTGCCCAGCGTCACCAGATAGAACGCCGGCAGCGCGATGAGGGCCTGGAATAGCGCACCGTAGCGGTAGACGGGCACACGGCCGAACCTGTCCGACAATGCACCGAAAGTGACCACCATAACGGCGGCGAAGCCGGCGGCGATGAGCAGGCCCACCGGACCGATGAACTTGTCGCCCGGGAAGACCCCGTCCTTAGAGGCCAGGAAGGCGATGAGGAGGGCGGAATAGATCGAGGAATTCCCGTTCTCACCCATCCGCAGGCCAATGCCGATCAGCACGTTCTTCTTGGAGTGCTTCCAAAGCTGGCTGATGGGGTTCTTGACCACACTTTTGTGCTTCTCCAGCTCCTGGAATACGGGCGTTTCCTTCAGCCTCAGCCGGATGAAGATGGCCACGGCAATCAGGATCACACTCGCCAAGAACGGTACCCGCCACAGCCAGCCTTCCAGGACGGCCTTGTCAGCCATGGCAATCAGGGCGAACGTTCCCGCACCGAGCAGGGTGCCCAGCTGGATTCCGACAAACGGCAGCGAGGCGAAGAAGCCGCGACGGCGGCGCGGTGCGACTTCGGAAATCAACGTGGTGGCGCCTGCCTGCTCCGCGCCGGCGCCCAGGCCCTGAAGAATGCGCAGCGTCACCAGGAGAACGGCGCCCAGCATGCCGGCCTGCTCAAACGTCGGCAGCAGACCGATGGCGAAGCTTGCAGTACCCATCAGGCCGATAGTGAGGATGAGGACCATTTTGCGGCCGAACCTGTCGCCGATGTAGCCGAAGACCAGTCCGCCAAAGGGCCGGGCTGCGAAACCCACTCCGTACGTGGCAAACGATGCGATCAAGGCCCCGTCCTCGCCGAGCGGCTTGAAGAAGAGCGGGCCGAAGATCAGGGCCGACGCGAGGCCATAGATGTAGAAGTCGTAGTACTCCAGAGCGGAGCCTACGGAACTGGCAAGAGTTGCCCTTCGCAGCTGTTCCGGATCGACGACGGCGCCGTCCGCATCAGCCAGCGGTGTATTAGTACGAGTTGTCACAAGCACTCCCTCAAAAACACTCCAGACCCCCGTTGGCCTGGTGGGATAGGAACAACCCCTGAGGCGTTGATCACTATGTTGAACAGCGTACAACATGGTGATCGGTTCGCCAATGTGTAATCAGATTTAGTTTTCAGGAAACTCGATCGGCTCGATCACGCGCCCGTTTTACCCCATGGGATTGCCCAGGGACCGGGCCAGTTCCTTCAGTTCTTTCACCATCATCGCCCCCTGCTCTTCGGAGTAGGTGGCCTTCAGCGCGGTTACCGAAAGGCCCAAGCTGGGTCCGTGCGCACCACGCGTTGGGACCGAGACGGCCAGGCATACGACACCCGTGGTTGATTCCTCATCCTCGAAGGCGTAGCCCTGTTCCCGAATGACGGCGAGTTGGGCCTTGAGCTCGGCCCCGGTACGCAGCGACTTCGGAGTCAGGACCGGTAGTTGGGCGTCATCCGGGAACATCTCGGCGACGTCGTGGTCATGCAGCCGTGCCAGCAGGGCCTTGCCCACGGCACAGAGAGACACCGGCATCTTGTCGCCAATGTTGGAGGTCAGGCGAACGGCGGGGTGGCCTTCATAGCGGGCCAGATAGATGACGTTTGTTCCATCCAGCATGGCGATGCGGACAGTTTCACCCGAAAGTGTTGGAGCCTGTTCACAGAACCGGTAGAACTCCTGGACCTCATCAAGGCGGCTGAGGTAGGCCGCGCCGAGCTCAACCAACTTGCGTCCGAGAGTGAACTCGGCGCCTTGGCGATTGATGAGTCTGGCCTCCTCGAGCGCAAGCAGGAGGTTCGATGTTGAAGATTTCGGAATTCCCAGCTCCCTGGCGAGGTCACTCAGCGTAAGGCGTCCGGTCGCAGAGGCAGCCAGGGCCTCCAGCACAGCAGCGGCGCGGGTGACCGCCGGTGCGGGTGAGGCGCTCCCCAGTCCGTCAGGGGTTCGGGGAACTCGGGAATCGGCCATGATTCTCCTTCAGGTATCGCGCGCATGTCGCCGGCGCCACTCATTCGAATGCTGTTCAATCAGCTGAACAGTAACCATCATAATGTCTGCCGCGGGAAATCGCGCCTCTGAGGGCTGCCCACGGCCGCTAGCCGCTTCCCGGCTCCGGTGAATATTTCCTTTGGTCAAGCCGGACACGCGATGCCGGCGAATGCAGTCAAGCTGCGGCCACCACCGGATTCGTCAGCTCGCCGATGCCCTCAATGTGGCAGGTCACGGTGTCGCCGGGAACGATGCGCGCGCACTCGGCGGGGAAGCCCGTGAGCACGAGATCGCCAGGGTGAAGCGTCATGAAGGAAGTCACGTAGACCAGGATTTCCTCCACTCCCCAGCCGAGGTCAGCGGAGCTGGCCGCCTTGAGCTCCGTGCCGTTGTGTTTGATCCCGATCGCCAGGTTGGCGCCATTCAGATCCGTGACGATCCACGGCCCCACCGGAGTGAACGTGTCCTGGCTTTTGGCGCTAATCCACAACTCGTCGGAATTCTGCAAGTCCCTGGCCGAGACGTCGTTTCCGATCGTGAAACCCAGAACTGCAGTGCGTGCGTTGCTGAGCGTCAGTCCACGGACTCTGCTCCCGACGACGATTGTCAGTTCCGCTTCCGGGTCAACGCGGCCCACGCCTGGCCACAGTTCTATTGCGTCTCCCGGACCGACAACGCTAGTCGCGGCCTTGTGGAAGGCCTGCGGGGGGAGATCGCGCCCCGCGTGGCCGGTGTTGTGCGCCATGCCCAGGACGTTGGCCGGAACGCTTGGCGCCAGGAAGGTGAACGAGCTTTCTTCAACCGTGGCGCCGCTTTCCCAACCACTGCGGGGTAAGCTGCCGGCATTGGCCAAGGAACCCGGGAACGGCGTGTTGGTCACCGTCCACACCTTTCCTGCTTCACTGCCGAAGTCCGGGGCGTCGTTGGCGACGAAAAAGTGCTCGGCCTCCGAAACATATGAGATCGGGCGGACTCGGGCAATTCGGCGGGCACTCGTGGCGATCATGAAGACATCCTAGGTCCCGGGGCTGGGCGGGGGTGGAATGTGTCAGGTCAGGGCGGCGGATCCGAAAGCCACGCTGAAACGGTCGCACCAGAGCACCACTGTTGCCAGTGACCGCGGCGGATCAAACCGCGCAGATTGGCCCGACGCCCCATCGCAAGCCTTCAATGTCTTAACGCCCCTCGTGGCCCGCCATGAAGGGAAGTATCTGGTGCGCGGCCGGCTGGTTCATTGCCTCCATGGCCGGGTTGCGCGGCCTGTCGAGCCACCGCGGCTTATTTCACATTTACTCCCATTCACGGTATATTCGTTACAAGCCTTCCACCGCGGCATCCCCCAATAGTCGCGGTGGAAGGCTTTTCCAATGCCCGGACCCGGGTCCGCTGTGAGGTTTGTTTCGCGGTGACCTTTCCCGCCCCTACGCGGCGTCCGCTATGGACTCCCGCAGCCGCCAGCCGCCGCCAAGTCCGTCCCGAATCAGTTCCATGGTGGTCAAGGCCGATCTGTGGTTGCCGCCCAGCCGCGCCTGGATCTGCCAGACTTCCACATCCACCCGGCTCAGGCCCTTCGGCATCCGCCGCTCCGCCTCCCACCAGCTCACCCGCTCAAACCAGCGGACGGGCTCGGCCCCGATAGTCCATTTTCGGCCGCCGCGGACCACTGCCGAGGGCCTCCCGTCCGGGCCCGTCGTCACCATCACGTGTTCCATGCCCGCAACAGTAGGGCGGGGCTGCGACATTTTATGGGGAAGTGCAGGCGCATATCCCTCCCAGACCCGCATTGATGAGGCACTCACCCGGCGGTCACGAGGGCGGAAGGCCTGAAGTAGTGGTTTCTTCGGGGTTCCTGGCGCGGGTCCAGGTGCGGTGGCGGGATGAACCACGGGATCCCGGTCCGGATCTGGATGCTCCATTGTTCCTTGTGGATCAGGTGATGGTGGTGGCTGCACAGGAGGGTGCCGTTATCCGTGCTGGTGGTCCCGCCGCGGGACCAGTAGCTGATGTGGTGGGCTTCGCACCACGGTGCGGGGAGCGTGCAGCCGGGGAAGGCGCAGCCCTGGTCCCGTGCCGTGATGGCCTTGCGGATGTGCGGCGGGAAGATCCGGGAGGTCCGGCCGATGTCCAGGATCTGGCGTTCGCCGCCGAGGAGGACCGGGATGATGTCCGCGTCGCAGGCGATCTTCCGGACCGTGGAGGCTGTGACGGGCCCGGTGAACAGCAGCGTGCCGGTGTGCTCCGGTGTCCGGCCCGCGGCGGCAGTGTCGCCTGCCGCCGTTCCGTCTGTGTGTCCCAGCCGGGCGAGCAGGTCCCGGTAGTCGATGGTGACCATGACCTGCGGGCGCAGTCCGCCGGCGGCGGGCAGCGAGCCGGCGGCGAGGGCGGCCTTGCAGGCCCCGACGAGGCCGTCGAGGAGTTTCTGCGGCCGGGAACGGAGGTCCAATCCCGCGGAGCCGGGCCCGCTTTCGGCCCCGCCGCTCACCCCAGCGATCCCACCTGACGTATCGCCGGACGTGACGGCTGACGTGCAAGCTGACGTGCAAGCTGACGTGCCGGCGGCCCGGTCCTGCCCGTCGGCGGGCACATCCGGCGCCGCCGTGCCGGTGCGGGGGTTGGCGGCGGTGTTCATGACGGTGAGGAGGTGTTCGAACTGGTCCGTGGTCGCGAAGATCTCGACGTGGTGGAGGCCGTGGCGGGTCCGGCGGACGAAGGCGCCCTGCAGCTGGCGCAGCAGCTCTTCGGAGGGTTCGGCGCCGTCCTGGTCCAAGGCGTCGGTCCACCGCCGTGCGACCTGGACGAGGAAGTCGGGATCGTTCTCCGCGGCGGTGCGCGTCAGGGCGTGTTCCATCCGGGCCGCGGCGTCGGCGTCATAGGCATGCCGGACGCGGTCCAGCGCCAGGGCGATGATCGTGGCGGCCCGGGAACCCAGCTCTCCGGCGGCAAGGGCCGCGCCGAGCTCCTCGTGCACCGCCGGTTGTGGCTGGCCGGCGATGCCGTGGCGCGGCAGGAGGCTTTCGGCCAGGGACAGCCGGCGCCGGGCCTCCGTGGCGCTGATCCGCAGCCGCGCCCGCAGGAACTCCGTGGAGTTCCGGTAGCCGTCGTCCACAGCCAGCGAGGAATCCACCGCACTGGACGTATCCGCGGGCCCGGGTTTGTTTCCAGTTCCAGCGCCGGTGCCGGAGCTCGAGGTGTCCCGCCAGCCGGTCGTCCACGAGGTGCTGTCCGTGATGCGGGTGGCTGCTGCCGCTGCCGCGGACTGTTTCCTGGTCCGGTCCACGGCCCCCGCCGCCACGATCTGCAGATACTCCACCGTCCGCGAGAGCTCTTCCACCGGCCTGCGAAGTCCGCGGCGGCGCGGAAGGCCCAGAGCGCCGCGTCCTGCACCGCCGTCGAGCTCAGTGCTTGAAGCAAGGCCAGGGCGCTGTCCACGCCAGGCTGGGCCGGGGCTGTGTCGCGGTCTGTGCCCCGGGCCGTGTCGTGGAAGGGAATGAAATCCCTGACGGCTTCCATAACTAAACTCTGCCAGAGGGGTCTGACGGTTTAGTGACCACCCCAACGCGGCGTCGGATTCGCTGCCGCCAGGCAGTATTCAGGGCACGCGATCCAGGACCCGCGGCCAGCCAAACTGCTTGCGGACCCTGGGCGAGAAAAGTACAGATACTGCGCACACCGCCCCGGTGTCCGCAGTCACTTCCGCACGAAAAACCCCGCCGTGCCGGCCTTTCGGCCTGGAACGACGGGGTTTTCCTTGGTGGGTCCTACCGGGATCGAACCGATGACATCCACGGTGTAAACGTGGCGCTCTACCAGCTGAGCTAAAGACCCAAACCGCGGTTTCTGCGCCTCAGCGCTTCAACCAACGAACAGCTACTGTACCGGATGCACCGGGCGGAACGCCAATCGGCGGGCAGGCAGCGCCGAGCCCACGGACAACGGAGCCCAGCGGACTCACCGCGGCCTCACAGCGGCGGCAACTCCGCGGCGAGCCAGGTCAGGGCCCCGCTGACGCCGGCGTCGAGTTTGATCATGGCCAGCTCGTCCCCGCGGGTGTGTCCCCTGTTGATGATGACCACGGCCTTGCCCTGCTTGGCCGCGTGGCGGACAAAACGCAGGCCGCTCATCACCGTGAGGGAGGACCCCGCGACAACGAGCGCACCGGCCTCATCCACCATGGCGTACGAGCGCTCCACGCGGTCCTTCGGTACGTTTTCCCCGAAGTACACGAAATCGGGCTTCAGTGTGCCCCCGCAGGCGGGACAGCGCGCCACGACGAAGCTTTCGATGAGTCCGGAGTCCTCGACGGTGGCATCGGCGTCGGGAGCCATCTCGACCACCCCGGCGGCCAGGGCGCGCTCCAGGAATCCGGGGTTGAGCTCTTCCAGCACACCGGCCAGCAGGCCACGGCTGTAGCGGCGGTGGCAGTCGAGGCAGACCACCTGGTCGAACCGGCCGTGCAGATCCACCACATTGACGCTGCCGGCGTCCTCGTGGAGGCGGTCCACGTTCTGCGTGATGAGTCCAGTGAGCAGCCCGCGGTGTTCCAGCCTGGCGGCAGCGGCGTGGCCCTCGTTCGGGTCCGCCCGGCGCATATGCGACCAGCCGATGTGGTTGCGGGCCCAGTAGCGCTGCCGGTTCCCCGGCTCACCGATGAATTCCTGGTAGGTCATCGGGGCCCTGGGCGCGGCGTCGGGCCCGCGGTAATCCGGGATACCGGAATCCGTGCTCAGGCCGGCTCCGGTCAGCAGGGCAAACTGCTCACCGGCAAGGACACCGCGGATCTCCCGCAGCGCCTCAAGCTCGTCGCCCGCAGGTCTGGCCGCAGCGACCGGGGGCAGGCTGGCAAAGCCAGTCATGCCGATTCCGGGGCGCCGCTGCCTCACAGGTTCAGCTCCGGCCGAGGCCCGCCAGCGCGGCGCGGTATTCGGCAAGATCGCGGGCCTGGCCGCGGGGATTCACCACCACGTAGCGCACGATTCCGGCCGCATCGATGATGAACGTGCCGCGCATCGCCATGCCGCTCCGCGCGTCAAACACGCCGTACCGTTCAGCCACGGCGCCGTGCGGCCAGAAGTCGGCCAGCAGATCAAAGCTGTAGCCTTCCTTCTCCGCATAGGCCCGCTGGGCGAACTTGCTGTCCACCGACACCGCCAGCACGGCCGCGTCGGCGTCTTCGAAGAGCGCCAGATTGTCCCTGATTTCGCACAGTTCACCGGTACAGATACCGGAAAAGGCGAACGGGTAGAACACGACGACGACGTTGCGGCCCCGGAAGTCCGAGAGCCTCACGGTTTCGCCGAACTGGTTTGCCAGTTCGAAGGCCGGAGCCGGCTCGCCAACGGCCGTTGCAACGCCGGCCGGACGGGCGCCGGCTTGCTGGACCGCCTGGGTCACTTGTTCTTCCGGGTGACCAGGCGCGTGGCGCTCCAGTCCTTGGAAACGCCCGCAGAGGTCGTGTAGTGCAGTCCTGCCGTGGGTGCGGCATCCTGGATGTCCGCCGGAGACACGTAGCCGACCCGGCCGGACTTAGGGGTCAGGACCCAGACAACGCCGCCCTCGGTCAGGGTGGTCAGCGAGTCAACAAGGGTGTCAACGAGGTCTCCGTCGCCGGCCCTCCACCAGAGAATGGCGGCATCGACTACCTCGTGGTCGTCCTCGTCGAGAAGTTCCGAACCCGTGAGATCTTCGATGTCGTCACGCAAATCGAAGTCGACGTCGTCGTCATAACCGAATTCCTGAATCAGATCCCCATTTTTGAAACCCAGTTTTTCCGCCACATTTACCGAAGTGGCGGCGTCGGCCTCGCTCACGTGTTGCTCCTATGCTTGGTGATTTCAATGTCTCTAGTGATTTCCATTACTCCAAGCCAACACCCTTTGCGCCTCCGCTTCAAGCTGTTGGCACCGCGATCCGCCATATTCTGCGTCACACGCGGTGATCCGAGGTCCGCCGGGCGGCTCTTCGTCACACAACCAGTATGCCCGTGAAATACGGCAGGACCCCCATGCGACAGCTACGCATCCGCCTGCTGTCACAGATAGAGTGGCTGATGACGACTACGTCCGCAAGGGCGACCGCTCCGCTGATACAGGCAGGCATAGTTGTGATTGGACCTTGCCCGGCGCACATGACCGGGCTGTTGTAACCGATACGTCGCACACGTCGCGTTCACGCCAGGCAGCTACCCTGCCGGAGCTGAGGGTGCCGATGAATGCGCTCAAAGAGAGGTTGGACGTGGCTGCAGGAGAAGATACCTCCCATATCCTCAGCGGGTTGACAAACCAGCTGCCTGATCGTGATCCGGAAGAGACCGCCGAATGGATCGAGTCCCTGGATACCCTGATTCAGGAACAGGGCACCGAACGTGCCCGGTACATCATGCGCAGTCTGCTCCAGCGGGCCGGCGCGCAGAGCGTGGGTGTTCCGATGGTGACCACCACGGACTACGTCAACACGATCCCCGTGGACCAGGAGGCGCCGTTCCCCGGCGATGAGGAGATCGAGCGGAAGTACCGGGCCTGGCTGCGCTGGAACGCCGCGGTGATGGTGCACCGGGCGCAGCGGGCGGATATCGGCGTCGGCGGGCACATCTCCACCTACGCCGGCGCCGCGACCCTGTACGAGGTCGGCTTCAACCATTTCTTCCGCGGCAAGGACCACCCCGGCGGCGGCGACCAGGTCTTCTTCCAGGGCCACGCCTCCCCCGGCATGTACGCCCGCGCGTTCATGGAGGGCCGGCTGAGCGAGGAGGACCTGGATGGCTTCCGGCAGGAGAAGTCCAAGGAAGGCCACGCCCTGTCCTCCTACCCGCACCCGCGGCTGATGCCGGAGTTCTGGGAATTCCCCACGGTGTCGATGGGGATCGGGCCGATGAACGCCATCTACCAGGCGCAGTCCAACCGGTACCTGGAAAACCGCGGCCTCAAGGACACCAGCGACCAGCAGGTCTGGGCGTTCCTGGGTGACGGCGAAATGGACGAGCCCGAATCCCGCGGCCTGCTCCAGCTCGCCGCGAACGACAAGCTCGACAACCTCAACTTCGTCATCAACTGCAACCTCCAGCGCCTCGACGGGCCGGTCCGCGGCAACGGCAAGATCATGCAGGAACTCGAGGCCTTCTTCCGCGGCGCCGGCTGGAACGTCATCAAGGTCGTCTGGGGCCGCGAGTGGGACGACCTCCTGGATAAGGACCACGACGGCTCGCTGGTGAAGATCATGAACGAGACCGTCGACGGCGACTACCAGACGTACAAGGCCGAATCCGGCGCGTTCGTCCGCGAGCACTTCTTCGGCCAGACCCCGCAGACCAAGGAAATGGTCCAGGACCTGTCCGACGACCAGATCTGGAACCTCAAGCGCGGCGGCCACGACTACAACAAGGTCTACGCCGCGTACAAGGCCGCCACCGAGTTCAAGGGCAAGCCGACCGTCATCCTGGCGCACACCGTCAAGGGCTACGGCCTGGGCACCCACTTCGAGGGCCGCAACGCCACGCACCAGATGAAGAAGCTCACCCTCGCGGACCTGAAGGCCTTCCGCGACCACCTGCGCATCCCGGTCACGGACGAGCAGCTCGAGGCCGACCTCTACCGGCCCCCGTACTACCACCCCGGCATGGACGCCCCCGAGATCCAGTACCTGATGGAGCGCCGCCGCGAACTTGGCGGCTTCGTCCCCGAGCGCCGCTCCAAGCACACCGAGATCACCCTCCCGGATGACAAGGTCTACGAGGTCGCCAACCGCGGGTCCGGCAAGCAGCAGGCCGCCACCACCATGGCATTCGTGCGGCTCCTCAAGGACCTCATGCGGGACAAGGAGTTCGGCAAGAGGATCGTGCCGATCATCCCTGATGAGGCCCGCACCTTCGGCATGGATGCGTTCTTCCCGACCGCGAAGATCTACAACCCGAACGGCCAGAACTACCTCTCCGTGGACCGCGACCTCGTCCTGGCGTACAAGGAATCCATTTCCGGCCAGATCGTGCACGCCGGCATCAACGAGGCCGGTTCCGTCGCGGCCTTCACCGCCGCGGGCACCTCCTACGCCACCCACGGCGAACCGCTGATCCCCATTTACGTCTTCTACTCGATGTTCGGGTTCCAGCGCACCGGGGACTCCTTCTGGGCCGCGGCGGACCAGATGACCCGCGGGTTCATCATCGGCGCCACCGCGGGCCGCACCACGCTGACCGGCGAGGGCCTGCAGCACGCGGACGGGCACTCGCCCCTGCTGGCTTCCACCAACCCGGCCGTCGTCACCTACGACCCGGCGTACGGCTATGAGATCGGCGTGATTATGCGCGACGGCCTCAACCGCATGTATGGCCCCGGCCTCGCCGACAACGACCCGGCACGGAACGTGATGTACTACATCACGGTCTACAACGAGCCGATCGTGCAGCCCCCGGTACCCGCGGAGCTCGACGTCGAGGGCATCATCAAGGGCATTTACCTGCTCGCGCCGGCCAAGATCGATGGCCCCCGCACGCAGATCCTCGCCTCCGGTGTGTCCGTCCCCTGGGCCCTGGAAGCCCAGCGGATCCTCGCCGAGGACTGGGACGTCTCCGCGGACGTCTGGTCCGTGACGTCCTGGACCGAACTGCGCCGCGACGCCATGGCCGCCGAGGAGGAGGCCTTCCTGAACCCGGGCCAGCCCGCCCGCGTTCCGTTCGTGGCCCAGCAGCTCGCCGGCGCCACCGGGCCGATCGTGGCGGTCACCGACTACATGAAGGCCGTCCCGGACCAGATCCGGCAGTTCCTCCCGCACCAGTTCGCCTCGCTCGGCGCGGACGGCTTCGGCTTCTCGGACACCCGCGCCGCCGCCCGCCGCTTCTTCAAGAACGACATCCACTCGGTCGTGGTCCGTTCCCTGGAGATGCTGGCCCGCCGCGGCGAAGTTGATGCCCAGGCCCCGGCGAAGGCTATCGAGAAGTACCGCCTGCACAACGTCAATGCCGGCACCACCGGCAACGCGGGCGGCGACTCCTAAGCCAGGATCAGGCCAGAACGACGGCGGTTCCCACCGGAAGGTGGGGCCGCCGTCGGCGTTTAATCGTCACGCCGGACGCCGCCTTGCGACCGCGGCGCAACGGTGACGCAGCACTGTGATTCAGGACAAGGGCTGTTGTAGCCTTTGCACAAATGGAGCTTCGGCGGCGGGCACCGTATGCTCGATGCATGGCAGAGCCGATCACCACTCCCCCAAAACGCAAGCCGCCCTCGAGGGCGATGACTCCGGAGAAGGCCGAGACCCTCAAGAAGCTCCGGGCCAGCGTGGGCCAGCTGTCGACGACGACGCTGCGTCAGCTGGAGAAGTCCCTGCCCTGGTATAGCCGGCTGAACTCGGACGAACGCTCGGCCCTGGGCATGGTGGCCCAGAACGGTATCGCCGCATTCGTCACCTGGTACGAGCGTCCCAGCTCGCCGTCGTGGATCCTGTCCGACGTCTTCGGCACCGCGCCCACCGAACTCACCCGCTCCATCAGCCTGCAGAAGGCCCTCCAGCTCATCCGGATCGTCGTGGAAGTGGTCGAGGACCAGGTGCCGGTGATCGCCCCCGAGGCGGACCAGGCGGCCCTGCGTGAGGCCGTACTGCGCTACTCGCGGGAGGTCGCCTTCGCCGCCGCGGACGTCTACGCCCGCGCCGCGGAGTCCCGGGGGTCCTGGGACACGCGGCTGGAGGCGCTCATTGTCGATGCCATCCTGCGCGGCGAAAACACCGACGCGCTGCGGTCCCGGATCGCTGCCCTGGGCTGGAAAGCACAGGAACGCTTCACGGTAATGGTGGGAAATTCCCCGTCAGAACCGAGCGCCAGCTACGTCAGTGAGCTGCGCCGCACGGCCGGGCGCTTCGCCGAGGACGCCCTCGTGGGCATCCAGGGCGACAGGCTCATCCTCATCCTCGGCGGGGTCCATGACCGCGAGACGGCGTACCTGAAGCTCAGCGAACTGTTCGCGCCCGGTCCGGTGGTCTACGGGCCCGAGGCGGGCTCCCTGCTCGAGGCCAGCGGCTCCGCCCAGTCCGCCTTCGCGGGGCTGACGGCGGCCCGTGCCTGGCCCTCGGCGCCGCGCCCGGTGGCGGCCGATGACCTCCTGCCCGAGCGGGTGATCTCCGGTGACGACGCCGCCCGGCGCTCCCTAGTCAAAAACATCTACCGGCCCCTGCTGGCCGCCTCCAACGGGCTCGTGGAAACGCTGGGCACCTACCTGGAACTGGGCCATTCGCTCGAAGCGACGGCCCGCGAACTCTTCGTCCACGCCAACACCGTGCGCTACCGGCTCAAGCGTGTCTGTGACGTCACGGGCTGGGATCCGCTCCTCCCGCGGGAGGCATTCGTGCTCCAGACAGCCCTCGTCGTGGGGCGTCTCTCGGCCCCGCCGAAGCCCGCCGCGGAGCGCCAGCCGTCCCGTAACAACTCCTGAACCGTTGTAGACTTCCTACAAACTGACCCAGTGAGCTTGGTGCATGAATACACCGATAATCACGCGGTAATTTGGAAAGCTGGTTACGTGCTTGCAATCGTTTGCCCTGGACAGGGCTCCCAGACCCCAGGTTTTCTGGCCCCCTGGCTAGAACTGCCTCCCGTCGCAGGCCATCTGGCCTCCCTCAGCGAAATCGCAGGTATCGACCTCACCGCCCACGGCACCACCTCCGATGAAGAGACCATCAAGGACACCGCCGTTGCGCAGCCCTTGATCGTCGCCGCCGGCCTGGTGGCCGCCAAGTCCCTGTTCGACGTCGAACTCGGCACGCTTCCGGTGATCCTCGCCGGGCACTCCGTCGGAGAAATCACGGCCTCGGCCCTCGCCGGCGTCCTGACGGAAAACGAAGCCATGACGTTTGTCCGGGAACGCGCGAACAGCATGGCCGCCGCCGCTGCCGCGACCCCCACCGGCATGAGCGCCGTCGTGGGCGGAGACCCTGCCGAGGTCCTCGCCGCCATTGAGGGGTGCGGCGCCACCGCCGCCAACGTCAACGGCGCCGGCCAGACCGTTGCCGCCGGGACCCTGGAGCAGCTCAAGGCCCTCGCGGAGAACCCGCCGGCGAAGGCCCGGGTGATCCCGCTGAAGGTTGCGGGCGCCTTCCACACCGCGCACATGTCCCCTGCCGTCGCGGCCCTGCAGGCCCTCCGGCCCTCGCTCCGCCCGCGGAACCCGCAGGTTCCGCTGCTGTCCAACTTCGACGGCGCGGAAGTCACCGACGGCGGCGCCGCCGTCGACAGCCTGATTGCCCAGGTTTCCCGCCCGGTCCGCTGGGACCTCTGCATGGACACCCTGGTGCAGCGCGGCGTGACCGGCGTGATCGAACTGGCCCCGGCCGGAACGCTGGCAGGCCTCGCCAAGCGCGGCATGCCCGGCGTCAAGACCGTCACCGTCAAGACCCCGGACGACCTCTCCGCGGCCCTGGCTCTATTTGCAGAACTGGAGGGAGGGGCATGAGCATTCCCACTCTGAAGCAGGCGCCCGTGCAGGAGAACACCCGGATCATGGGGATCGGTGCCTACCGGCCCAGCGTCATCGTCACCAACGAGGACGTGTGCCAGTGGATCGACTCCTCCGACGAATGGATCCGCCAGCGCACCGGCATCATCACCCGGCACCGCGCCCCCGCCGACGTCAGCGTGATCGACATGGCCGAAGGCGCCGCCCGCGAGGCCCTGCAGAAGGCCGGCATCGAGGCTTCCCAGCTCGGCGCCGTCATCGTCTCCACGGTCACGCACCCCTACGCGACCCCCTCCGCCGCCGCCAGCCTGGCTGACCGCCTGGGCGCGACGCCGGCACCGGCGTTCGACATCTCAGCCGCCTGCGCCGGCTACTGCTACGGCATCGCCCAGGGCGACGCCCTCGTCCGCTCCGGCGCGGCCGACTATGTCCTCGTGGTCGGTGCGGAAAAGCTTTCCGACGTCATCGACAACACCGAGCGCACCATCTCCTTCCTGCTGGGCGACGGCGCCGGCGCCGTCGTGATCGGCCCCTCCGACACCCCCGGAATCGGCCCCTCGGTGTGGGGCTCGGACGGCAGCAAGTGGGATGCGATCGGCATGACGCACTCGATGTTGGACCTCCGCGAACTTGCCACCACCGGGAACCGGGGCAGCGGCCTCAGCGAGGAAGAAGCCACCGTGACCGACGCCGCCCTCTGGCCCACACTCCGCCAGGACGGCCAGACCGTCTTCCGCTGGGCCGTGTGGGAAATGGCCAAAGTGGCCCAGCAGGCCCTGGACGCTGCCGGTATCACGGCCGAAGACCTCGCCGCCTTCATCCCGCACCAGGCCAACATGCGGATCATCGACGAGATGGCGAAGAAGCTGAAGCTGCCGGAGACGGTCAAGATCGCCCGCGACATCGCAGACGCCGGCAACACCTCGGCTGCCTCCATCCCCCTGGCCACCCACCGCCTGCTCGAGGAAAACCCCGAGCTCAGCGGCGGACTGGCACTGCAGATCGGCTTCGGAGCCGGACTGGTCTTCGGTGCCCAGGTGATCGTGCTTCCGTAAGCACCCGCCGCTCTCCCCCGAACTGAATACGTTCTAAACAGCACGCATTCCCACACCAAGCCGAACCCTCGGTTTGAATCATTTCCGCCCGAGACTGCCGGCACTCCACCGGCAGCCGATGGCAATAACAAGAAAAGGAGCCATCAATGGCTAGCAACGAAGAGATCCTGGCCGGCCTGGCTGAAATCGTCAACGAAGAGACGGGCCTGGCACCGGAAGCTGTCGAGCTGGACAAGTCCTTCACCGAGGACCTGGACATCGACTCCATCTCGATGATGACGATCGTGGTCAACGCCGAAGAGAAGTTCGGCGTCCGCATCCCGGACGAAGAGGTCAAGAACCTCAAGACCGTCGGCGACGCCGTCAGCTTCATCGCCGACGCCCAGGCCTAGTCCCGGCTCCTGCCGGCAACGGCTGAACCCGGTGGCCGGTCCGGGGCGCTGCTGCAGCGCCCCGGACCGGATCACTTTGGCATGACCTGAACCTGCGGGACTCGAGTCCGCAGGATTCAGTCCGCTCGAACAAGTCCGCACGACACACAGTCTGCGTGACCCAGTCCGCAAGACCGAAGAGTTTTCCAACGCAGGCCCCGGGCACCCAAATCCGGACACGGCAGGCGCACCGACAGAGAGTGATCCCATGGCACGCAAAGTAGTCATTACCGGTCTGGGTGCCACCACACCCATTGGCGGCGATGTCCCCACGATGTGGAAGAACGCGCTGAAGGGCGTCTCCGGCGCGCACACGCTCGAGGACGACTGGGTGGCCAAGTACGAACTGCCCGTCCACTTCGCTGCACGCGCCTCCACCCCCGCCCTCGAGGTCCTCAGCCGGGTCGAAGCCAAGCGCATGGACCCGTCCACACAGTTCGGCGTCGTCGCGGCCCGCGAGGCCTGGGCCGACTCCGGCATCACGGAGATCGACCACGACCGCCTGGCCGTGGCCTTCGCCACCGGCATCGGCGGCGTCTGGACCCTCCTGGACGCGTGGGACACCCTGCGTGAAAAGGGCCCCCGCCGTGTCCTGCCCATGACCGTGCCCATGCTGATGCCCAACGGCGTCGCGGCAGCCGTCAGCCTCGACCTGGGCGCCCGCGCCGGCGCCCACACCCCCGTCTCCGCCTGCGCCTCCGGCACCGAAGCCGTCCACATGGGCCTGGAACTGATCCGCTCCGGCAAGGCCGACGTCGTCGTCTGCGGCGGCGCAGAAGCCGCCATCCACCCAATGCCGATCGCCGCGTTCGCCTCCATGCAGGCACTCTCGCGCCGGAACGATGACCCCGAGCACGCCTCCCGTCCCTACGACCGGGACCGCGACGGTTTCGTCATGGGCGAAGGCGCCGGCGCCCTGGTGATCGAAGCCGAGGAGCACGCCCTGGCCCGCGGCGCCCGGATCTACGCAGAACTCGCCGGCACCTCGGTCACGGCCGACGCCTACCACATCACGGCCCCGGACCCCGAGGGACTCGGCGCCACCCGCGCGCTGAAGGCGGCCATGTTCGACGGCCGCATCCAGGCCGAGGACATCGTGCACGTCAACGCACACGCCACCTCCACCCCCGTCGGCGATAAGCCCGAGTACACGGCCCTCAAGGCGGCCCTCGGCAAGCATGTAGAAAGCGTCGCCGTCTCGGCCACAAAGTCCCAGATGGGCCACCTGCTTGGCGCCTCCGGTGCCGTGGAAGCGGTACTGACCGTCCTGGCCGTGTACGAGCGCAAGGCACCGGTGACCATCAACCTGGAGAACCAGGATCCGGAGATCCCGCTCGACGTCGTCACGACCGCCCGCGACCTGCCGTCCGGAAGCATCGCGGCGCTGAGCAACTCCTTCGGCTTCGGCGGCCACAACGCCGTCATCGCCGTCCGCAGCGTGTAGCTTCTCCGTCCCCGTAGGGCGCCCACGTATGGCGGCGTAGGGCGGCCACGCCGAGAGGACAGATGGCGGCAATGTTCCCAGTGAACATTGCCGCCATCTGTCATTTGGCGCGAGAGACTATGGAGGTGCTGCGGGTATGGTGCCTCAGCCGACCTGGTGCAGCCAGCGCACGGGGGCGCCTTCGGCGGCGTGCCGGAAGGGCTCGAGCTCCTCGTCCCAGGCTTCGCCGAGGGCGAGGGAGAGCTCGTGGTAGACCGCGGAAGGGTCGCCGGCGCCGGATTCATAGGCGTAGCGGATGCGGTCCTCGGAGACCATGATGTTGCCGTGGACGTCGGTGGTGGCGTGGAAGATGCCAAGTTCCGGAGTGTGGGACCAGCGGCCGCCGTCGACACCCTGGCTGGGCTCTTCCGTGACTTCATAGCGCAGGTGCGCCCAGCCTCGCAAAGCGGACGCCAATTGAGCCCCCGTGCCCGGGTTTCCCGTCCACGACAGCTCGGCCCGGAACATTCCGGGCGCAGCGGGCTGAGCAGTCCACTCCAAGTCCGTCCGCTTGTCCACGACAGATCCTATGGCCCACTCAACGTGGGGGCACAGGGCCGTCGGGGCCGAGTGAACGAACAACACACCGCGGGTCAGTGCAACAGACATTCCATCCTCCATAGCTGTAGGTACGTCTTCCCCAACGACCTCTGCCTGGATGTCTGTCTGTTGCGCGGATCCGAATTGGTGCCGGCGGTCTCTTTCAGACTACTAATATACAGCCGGGTTTCAAGCTGGGGCGTGAAGCACTCTAGCTTCAACCACAACTTGAAACTTCCCGGGCGTGAGTCTTATTCTGCCGTACGTCTTCTAATTACGCCAGTGCAATTCGGCGCGTCTTTCCCGGCGCGCCGTGGCGGTTTCCGGATGCCGACCGGCGGGGCCGGAAGGGCCGGTTTTCAGGCCCGCGGGTGCGCCTGCTGGTAGCTCTGTCGGAGCCTCTCAACGGAGACGTGGGTGTAGATCTGGGTGGTGGCCAGGCTGCTGTGACCCAGGATTTCCTGCACCGCGCGGAGGTCCGCCCCGCCGTCGAGCAGATGGGTCGCGGCCGAGTGGCGCAGGGCGTGGGGCCCGGTGGCGGCAGTGTCCCCCAGGGCCGCCAGCATCTCCTTGACCACGCTGCGGACCTGGCGCTGATCGACCCTTTTGCCGCGCGTGCCCAGGAACAGCGCCGGGCCGCAGGTCTCCGTGGCCAGGGCCGGTCGGCCGCGGCGGAGCCAGTCGTCGACGGCGAGCGCCGCCGGCAGCCCGTAGGGCACCGTCCGTTCCTTGTTGCCCTTGCCGAGCACACGCAGGGTCCTGCGGTCCGGATCGAGATCGTCCACATCCATCCCGGCCAGCTCGCCGACCCGGACACCGGTGGCGTAGAGCAGCTCGACCATGGCGCGGTTGCGCAGGGCCAGCGGCGCGCCGTCGGCGGCGGCGGACTCTGCCCCCTCGACGAGCCGAAGCACCTGTTGCTGGTGCAGGACCCCGGGCAGCGACTTCTCCCGCTTCGGGGCCCTGAGCCGCAGCGCGGGGTCGGCCTCGATCAGCTCTTCGCGGACGGCCCAGGCTGTGAATGCCCGGGCCGTGGCGGAGCGGCGGGCCAGGGTGGCACGGGACATGCCCGATTCGCTCTGGGAGCCGAGCCAGCGTCGCAGGGTCCCGAGCTCCAGCCCGGCGAGGTCCTCGACCCCCTCCGTCGCGGCATGCGCCAGCAGGCTTCCGACATCCGAGAGGTAGGCACGCACCGTGTGGGCCGACCGGCCCCGCTCCGCCTCCAGGTAACGGCTGAAGGCCTGGGCTGCGCTGGCCAGTGCGGCCGGAAGATCCTGTGTAGACACCTTCCTACTCTCGCAGTATTCGCGAGGCAATCAAGGAGCCGGACGGCGAGCCGTGGGTGTAGATGAACACGCGTCATCCTCCCTTCCCGGAGCGCTTCCAGCCGCCGCTGTGGGACTCGGCCAGACCCAGCAGCCCAAGCCGGCCGAGCCCGGCCCGGATCGAGTCCGGGCTCAGGCCGGCCACCGCTGCAAGCTTCTCGACCGAGCTGGTGGTCCGCAGCGGAAGCGCATCCAGCAAAATCAGGTCCTCCAGGGTCAGGCCGTCATGAGCCTCCACCCGGCCGATCTTGTCCTCGGGCAGGGAGTCGCCGCTCGGGGAGGCAAGCTCGGCGATCTCCCCGGCATCGGTGACGCAGACGGCCCCGCCCTCGCGGAGGAGCCGGTGGCAGCCGTCGGAATTGGCGCTGTGGATTGAACCGGGGACGGCGCCCACGGCCCGGCCCAGGCTTTCGGCATGGTGGGCGGTATTGAGTGCCCCCGACCTCCACCGGGCCTCGACGACCACCGTGACCGATGCCAGCGCCGCAATGAGGCGGTTCCGCTGCAGGAACCGGTAGCGGGTGGGCGCGGAGCCCGGCGGGACCTCGGCAAGCACCGCCCCGTGGTTGGCGACGGCCCGGAGCAGGTCCTCGTTCCCGGAGGGGTAGAATCGGTCCACTCCCCCGGCCATGACGGCGATGGTGGGCATGCCGCCGGCGCCGCCTGCCAGGGCGGCCCGGTGGGCGTGGGCGTCGATTCCGTAAGCGCCGCCGGAGACGATGGTGAAGCCGCGCTGAGCCAGCGAGTAGGCAAGATCGCCCGTCACGGATGCGCCGTAGGAGGTGCTGTCGCGGGACCCCACCAAGGCAAGGGATGTGGCAGCCGGGGGCAGTTCCTGCTCGACGCCGCGCCACCAGAGGCACAGGGGTTCCTGCAGGCCGAGGTCCGCCAGCTGCCGGGGCCACAGCTCATCGGCGGGGATGATCATCCGGCCGCCGAGCCGCTGCATCGTCGCCAGATCCCGTGCCGGCGCCAGATCCGGAACGCGCGGCGCCCAGCGCTTCAGGGCCTCGCCCAGGCCCGCCCAGCCGCCGCCGGAGCCGCTAGCTTCCAGCGCCCCGGCAATCTGCCGTTCCAGGCCCTGACCGGCGACCAGCTCGCCCGTGGCGATCCTCAGGGCGTCCTCCGGCTCCCACGACCTGCACGAGGGCGAGCCCTGCGGCGTCCTGGGGCTCGAACAGGCGGGACAGCGCGGCACGGGCGGTCCTTTCGTCGTCTCTCAAGGTGGTGTCCTTTCGCATGGCTGACAGGTTCGGAGGGCTCGTTCGGATTCGTGCCGGGCATTCTCACGCGGCGGCTACGGCGGCCTGCCGAAGGCCGAGCGCCTGCCCGACGTCGTCCGCGTCCGGCGTGTCCCGGCGGGACAGATCCGCCAGGGTCCAGGCCAGGCGAAGTACGCGGTCGTAGCCGCGGGCCGTCAGCACACTGCGCTCGAGGGCATGGTCCAGGATGCGGGTGGTCCCGGCCGCGAGCCTGAGGGGCCCGCGCAGCACGCGTCCGGGTACCTGTGAGTTGGTTTCCATCCCGAGCGGAAGCAGCCTGGCCAGCTGGCGGTTCCGTGCTGCCCGGACGCGCTCCGCGATGGTGGCCGTGCCCTCCTCGGCGCCCGGCTGGCCGAAGTCGGCCAGGGACACCCGCTCCACCTCCAGCTGGATATCCACCCTGTCCAGCAGCGGGCCGGACATGCGGGCCAGGTAGCGGCGCCGCATGGTGGGCGTGCAGGTGCAGTCCACACCCTTGCCCGATGCCTTGCCGCAGGGACACGGGTTCGCTGCGAGGACGAGCTGGAAACGGGCAGGATAGGCCGCCGTGCCTGCCGAACGGTGAATGACCAGCTCTCCGCTCTCCAGCGGCTGCCGGAGGGCGTCAAGGACCCGCCGCTCATACTCCGGAGCCTCGTCAAGGAACAGCACGCCACGATGGGCCCGGGACGCCGCTCCGGGCCTGGGCAGCCCTGATCCGCCCCCGATGATGGCTGCTGCGGTGGCTGTGTGGTGCGGGTTCTCATAGGGCGGCCGGCGAAGCAGCTGCACGGAAGCCGAGGTCAGCGAACACAGGGAATGGATGGCGGTCACTTCCATGGCCTCCGTATCGCCCAGGTCCGGCAGCAGACCCGGGAGCCGCTCCGCGAGCATCGTTTTGCCGGCTCCCGGCGGACCCGTCAGCAGGACGTGGTGGGCACCGGCGGCGGCAACTTCGAGGGCGCGCCGGGCCTCGGCCTGGCCGGAGACGTCGCACATGTCGGGCGTCAGGGCGCCCACCGCATCGGCTCCTCCGGCGTCGTCAGGGTCCTCCGGCTCGGGTTCGAAGTCGAGGGCCAGATCCTGCGGATCGGCCCCGAAGTCGAACGCTAGCCGGGCCAGCGTCGCGTAACCCTGGACCCGTGCGCCGGGGACGAGTTCGGCCTCGGCGACGTTGGCCTGCGCCACCACGACGTCCGGGTAGCCGGACCGCACCGCCGCCATGACCGCCGGGAGAATGCCGCGCACGGGCCTCAGCCTGCCGTCGAGGCCGAGTTCGGCGATGAAGACCGCCCGCCCGGTGGAACGGATGTCGTTGGCAGCCAGCAGCACCGCCATGGCGATGGCGAGGTCGAAACCGGAGCCGCGTTTGGGCAGCGACGCCGGAATGAGATTGGCCGTGATCTTCCGGCGGCTGAGCGGAATACCCGAGTTCTGGGCCGCGGAGCGGATCCGCTCTTTGGCCTCATTCAGCGAAGCGTCCGGGAGGCCCAGGATCACGAACGCCGGCAGCGTCTGGCCGATGTCCGCCTCGACTTCGACAATGTAGCCGTTGAGCCCCACCAGGGCCACGGAGTACGTCCGGCCCAGGGCCACCTACCCCACCCCCTTGAGGTGTTCGATGGCCGGGCCGCCGATGCCGTCGTCGAGCACAGCGATCACGTCCACCCGGCGCAGCGGCATCCGCAGCTCGTGGTCGCGGCACCAGGCGGTCGCCAGGCGGTGGAGCCGGGCGAGTTTGTCCACGCCCACGGCTTCGAAGGGATGCCCGTAGGCGAGGGACTTCCGGGTCTTCACTTCCGCAATGACCAGGGCGTCACCGTCGAGCGCCACAATGTCGATCTCGCCCTCGGGGCAGCGCCAGTTGCGGTCCACGATCCGCATGCCCTGGGCTTCCAGGTAATCCGCTGCGAGTTCCTCCCCGCGGCGGCCAAGCACGTCCTTTGCTCTCATGACACCAGCGTGCGGCGCCACAGCCAGGCGGCACAGGGGGTCACCTCGCTATGTGGGAAAGTCCCGGAGCTCGACTAGGCTTAGCGATTCCCCGCCGTCAGTTGCCCAGGTCCTCGACCTTAGGCAGGGCGAGCTCCTCGCTGCGCGGCAGTTCCTCGACGTTGACGTCCTTGAAGGTGATCACGCGGACGCTCTTGACGAAGCGGGCCGAGCGGTAGACATCCCACACCCAGGCGTCCTGAAGCGTCAGATCGAAGTAGACCTCGCCGTCGGCGCTGCGGGCCTGCAGGTCAACGTGGTTGGCAAGGTAGAAACGCCGCTCGGTCTCGACCACATAGCTGAACAGCCCGACGACGTCACGGTATTCGCGGTAGAGCTGGAGCTCCATGTCGGTCTCATAGTTTTCAAGGTCCTCGGCACTCATGGTTCCATCTTGCACCATCCGGCGCCGGCCGCGCGCCACATGGCGCGCCACAGGACGCCCCACAGGGCCTGCGGCAAGGGCCGGATCAGAGCGCAGACCTACAGCAGCTGCCAGCTGACCCGGTGGTACGGCGTGGGCCCGGCGGCGCGGAGCGCGTCCTTGTGCGCGGCGGTGCCGTAGCCCTTGTTCTCGTGCCAGCCGAACGCCGGGTACTCAGTGTGCAGCTCACACATCATCCGGTCGCGTTCCACCTTGGCCAGGATGCTGGCCGCGGCGACGCTCAGGCACTGCATATCGGCTTTGACGAGCGTATGCACCGGCGCCTCACAACCGCGCTCCGCCGGTTCGTCGTCGAACAGCGAGGCCTGGGCCGCGGGTGAGAGCCAGTTGTGGCTGCCGTCCAGCAGCACGACGTCGGGGGTGACACCGGCGGCGAGCACCGCCAGCCAGGCCCGGGTTCCGGCGAGCCGGAGGGCCCCCATGATGCCGAGGGCGTCGATCTCGCCCGCCGAGGCGTGCCCGACGGCTGACGCGACGCTCCAGTCCCGGACCAGCGGCACGAGCCGTTCGCGGTCCGCGACCTTGAGCAGCTTGCTGTCCCGCACGTCCGCGAGGAGCCCCTGCTCCTGCAGGTCCACGACGGCGATCCCCACGCTCACAGGACCGGCGAGGGCTCCGCGGCCGACCTCGTCGATGCCGGCGAGCAGCCGGGCGCCGGAGCTGCGGAAGCGGCGTTCATAGTCGAGGGTGGGAGCTTCGGACATCGCGTCCGGCCCTACTTTCCAGCCGGGTCAGGCACGCTGCGGAAGACGTCCGGATAGTTGTCCAGGGCGGAGATCCTGTTCAACGGCCAGGCGATGACGGCGGCCCTGCCCTCGATATCGGCCTCGTCCACGAAGCCGCCGTTGGCGTCCAGATGGGCGCGGGAATCCGCGGAGTGGTTGCGGTTGTCCCCCATGACCCAGACTTTGCCTGCCGGCACCACGACGTCGAAGTCACGGGCCTGCGGCGCTTCCGCGGCGTTGATGTAGTTCTCGTCCAGCGGCGCGCCGTTGACGGTGAGCCGGCCGCCGGCGTCGCAGCAGACGACGTGATCGCCGGGCACCCCGATGACGCGCTTGACGAGGTGCTGCTCCGAGTTGTCCGGCAGCAGGCCGACAAACGTCAGTCCGTCCTGCACCCAGGTGAAGGGCCCCTTCGCCTTCTCAGCGGCGGGGACCAGCCACCCCTTGGTGTCCTTGAACACCACAACATCGCCGCGTTCGAGCGCAATGGGCTCCGGAACGAGGAGGTTCACGAAGATGCGGTCGTTCACATCCAGGGTGTTGACCATCGATTCGGACGGGATGTAGAAGGCCCGGAAGAGGAAGGTCTTGATGAGGAAGGACAGCACAATGGCCACGACGACGACGGTGGCGACTTCCTTCAGCCACAGGAAGAGCGGGCTGCGCCCTTCACGGGCCTTGGCCTTTTTTGCGCGTCGTGACGAAGCAGCGGCATGGGCCGGCCCGGCAGACGGGGGCGCGGACGGTGATGAACCGACGGGCGATGAACCCGCCTGCGTTGAACCGGCCGGCGATGCCTTGCCGGAAGCCGCCGCGGCTTCCTCGCCGGGGGTCACCCGGGAAGCCTCGTCTGATGCCGGAGCGGAAGCCTCGGCACCCGTAGCCCGGGCCTGCGGCAGCTGGGTGGTCGGGTGCTCAGGCCCGGCCTGGTGCTCGAAGGCGGGGATCGCTGAGGAGGTAACCCGGGGCTGGTCCTGCCCCCGCGGATCAGGAGTCCGGGGTTCGGTCTCGGGCATCTACTGTCCGTTCGTCGTCGTCGTCGTGATGGCGGCCTGGTCGGGCCGCGCTACTGCTGCAAATCTATCAAGCGGCCAGATGATCTGTACCGGCCTGCCGATGACGCGCTCCAGCGGCACCATGCCACCGCCGGGGGCGCCCAGGAGGCTTCGGGAGTCGGCCGACATGGAACGGTGGTCCCCCATAAGCCAGAGCCGTCCGGCCGGGACGATCGCGCTGAACGCCAGCTCACTTGGGGCATCGCCCGCATACAGATAGGGTTCCGCAAGTTGCTGGCCGTTGACTGTGAGCCGGCCGCCGGCGTCACAGCACACCACGTGGTCCCCCGGCAGCCCGATCACGCGCTTGACGTACGTGGTGTCGCTCCCCGTCAGGCCAAGCCAGCGGCCGGCTTCGGAGACGAAGTCCACCACTGGGCCCTTGCCGCTGTTCAGCGGAGCGAAGGAGCCGCGGCCGTCGAATACCACGACGTCGCCCCGGCGCAGCGGTTGGGCCCGGAAATCGGTTCGGGAAACAAGGATCCTGTCCCCCGAGCGCAGGAGCGGCTCCATGGATGCGGAGGGGATGAAGTAGACGTCCAGCCAGAGCGAGCGGACCACTCCGCTGATGGCCACGGCGAGCACCAGCGCCAGCAACGCAAAACGCCAGCCAAGTTTCCTGGGCTGGCGTTTTGTCTGTTCCATGATCCGTATCCTGTGGCGCTGTGCTGAATCCAATGGCGCTGTTGCGGATAGCTCCGGCGCTGGCCGGATACGGTCCGTGGACCCGCGGTGGAAGTCCGGAAGGACTTACTTCTTGGTCTGGAAGTCGCGCTTTTCCTTGATCTTCGCGGCCTTGCCGCGCAGATCACGCATGTAGTACAGCTTCGCGCGGCGCACGTCACCCTTGGAGACGAGCTCGATCTTGTCGATGATCGGGGAGTGCACCGGGAAGGTACGCTCCACGCCAACGCCGAAGGATACCTTGCGGATGGTGAAGGTTTCGCGAAGGCCATCGCCGTGGCGGCCCAGGACGAAGCCCTGGAATACCTGGACACGGGAGTTCTTGCCTTCGATGATGTTCACGTGAACCTTGAGGGTGTCACCCGCGCGGAACGTCGGAACATCGGTGCGCAGCGAGGCTGCATCTACGGAATCGAGGATATGCATTGATCCACTCCTGGTGAACGCCACGGGTCATTCACTTTGGGTCACGGCGGCCAAGCCCGGGTGCAAAATTGCGGCCCGGAATTTCCCGCCGAAAGTTTTCAGTCCGGCTCCGTCAGGAATTGACAGGGCCGGGGTGCCAGGCTGTTGGTAACGATCCCCCTGTGGCAGGTTCGTACCCAGCAGGCACAAGGACTAATTTTGCCATACGCGGGGCGTTCGAGCCAATCCCCAGGCCCCTGCTGTCCGCCCGGCGGCTAGTTTTGCCCGCCGCCGGCGTCGCGGCGGCGCCTGAGGCGGCCGTCGACGACGTCGTACCCCAGGTCCGCGAATGCCGTGCGGTCCGCGCGGGGCAGCGTGCCGGCATCGAACTCCGCGAGCAGGTCCGGGCGGCGCTCCGCGGTGCGCCGGTACTGCTCGTGCCGGCGCCACTGGGCGATCTTTCCGTGGTTGCCGCTGAGCAGAACCGCCGGAACCTCGCGGTCCCGCCAGCTGGAGGGCTTGGTGTAGACGGGGTATTCCAGCAGCCCGTCGGAATGGGATTCCTCGACGAGGGACTCGGGGTTGCCGACGACGCCGGGAAGGAGCCGCCCGATGGCCTCCACCATGGCCAGCACGGCCACTTCGCCGCCGTTGAGGACATAGTCGCCCAGGCTCATGGGCCGCACCGTGAAGTGCTCCGCCGCCCATTCCATGACGCGTTCGTCGATGCCCTCGTAGCGGCCGCAGGCGAAGACCAGCTGGTCTTCGCCTGCGAGTTCGTGGGCGGTCGCCTGCGTGAACCGCTCCCCCGCCGGTGACGGGACGATCAGCACCGGCTTGCCGGCGGCCTCGGGACGCTCGGCCGCCACGGCGGCCAGCGCCTGCGCCCAGGGCTCGGGCTTCATGACCATGCCGGCTCCGCCGCCGTACGGGGTGTCATCCACGGTCCGGTGCCGGTCCGTGGTGAAGTCCCGCAGGTCATGGACCCGCAGGTCAAGCAGCCCGTCCTGACGGGCCTTCCCGATCAGTGACAGTTCCAGGGGTGCCAAATACTCCGGGAAGATGCTGACGACGTCGATCCTCATCTACGCGTTGTCTCCGGTTTCGGCGCTGCCGGCAGCTTCGCCGGTCTCCTCGGCGTTGATCTCAAAGAGCCCGGGCGGCGGGGTGACCAGCACGAACTTCTCGCCCACATTCACCTCGGGGACGATCTGCTCCACGAACGGGATCAGGATTTCCTTGCCGTCCGTCGCGGTCACGACCAGCAGGTCCTGGACGGGGAGGGTGTTAAGCCCGGAGACCTTGCCGACAACCTTGTCGCCCACCCGGACGTCCAGACCGACGAGCTCGTGCTCATACCAGCCCTCGTCGTCGTCTTCGTCGAGTTCTTCGGTCTCGATGAAGAGCTTGGCGCCGCGGAGCGTTTCGGCCTGATTGCGGGTCTCGATCTCCTCGAAGGCCAGCAGCAGGATGTCCTTGTTCCAGCGGGCGCTCAGCACGGTGAGCGGTCCGGCCGAGGCGGGCTCCACGGTGAGCTGTGTGCCAGGAACGAAGCGGTCGCCGGGCGCGTCGGTCAGCACCTGGACGGTCACTTCTCCGCGGATGCCGTGGGGTTTGCCGATTCGTGCCACCTGAAGCTGCATCTGTTCCTCTGTTCCGGATTCTTACTGCTGGATTCTTTTTTGCTGGGTTCTTGCCGCTGGGTTCTTGCCGCTGGTTCTGGACAGTTCTGCCGCGGAAAACAGGCCGGCCCCTCCACCATTATCTGGTGAAGGGGCCGGCCTAAAGACGAGTATTGCTGAACGCGTTAGCGGCGGCGGTCGGTGTCGACGACGTCGACCCTGACCGGCTCGCCATCCGCCAGCGCCGCAACCACAGTGCGCAATGCGCGTGCGGTCCGGCCCTGCCGGCCGATCACCCGTCCGAGGTCGTCCTGATGAACGCGCACCTCGAGGGTGTCCCCTCGGCGGTTGTTCTTCGCACTGACCTTGACGTCCTCAGGACTGTCAACGATCCCGCGGACAAGGTGTTCGAGCGCTTCTGCCAGCAATTTACTCTGCCTCGGTGGTCTCTGCTTCGGCGGCGTCGGCGGCGTCGGCGGGAGCCTCGGCAGCGTCGTCCTTCTTGGCCTTCTTGGTGATGGCTTCCGGGATGATCACGGAACCCTTTTCCGGGGTAATGAAGGCAGCCTTGGGAGCCTTGGTCTTCAAGGTTCCCTCCTGGCCGGGGAGCCCCTTGAACTTCTGCCAGTCACCGGTGATCTTAAGGATCGCGGCAACCTGCTCGGACGGCTGTGCGCCGACGCCGAGCCAGTACTGGGCGCGGTCCGTGTCGACCTCGATGTACGAGGGCTCTTCGGTTGGGTGGTACTTGCCGATCTCTTCGATGGCACGGCCATCACGCTTGGAGCGTGCGTCCATGACGACGATGCGGTAGTACGGTGCGCGCATCTTACCAAAGCGCTTAAGGCGAATCTTTACGGCCACTTTTGTGGTCACTCCTGTTTCTGAAACGGGGTCGAGCCCGGCGTTCTGCACCCGTGGGGCGGGCCGTACTAGGGGGTTCTTAAGGACAAGATCCGGACGCGGAGAGAGGGGCCACGCAGATCGAGTACCTGTTTATTGTGCCAGATCAGCGCCGGGATTTCGACTTGACACGTGCACAACGTGCTGAATGCCCTCCATTTTAGCGGCGCGGAACCCGTCCGGACTCAGGACGTCCGGACTCAGGACGTCCAGACGTAGAGCCCGGACTTGGTGGCGGGGTCCACGTCGGCGGCGAGCTCGGCGAGCTGCCGGACATAGCTCCGGGCCTGGTCCGCACCGAAGGGCATGTCCTCCTCGGCCGCCCAGCTCCCGGCCACGTCCTCCAGGACGTTGCCGTCGCCCTCGGTTTCGTAGGTGAGCAGCTCGGCGAGGGCCCGGACCATGGCGGCCGGGACGCCGAGCAGGGAGTCGCTGGCCACGTCCACCATCGCGAGCTCGTAGTCGGCGCCGGCGGCATGGACGGCGGTCCCGGCCAGGTCGCCGAGGCGCTCGACTTCGAAGTCGCTGATGTCCGGGATCCGGACGGCCGCCGGCGCCGCGGCGCCCCCGCCGTCGAGGGCGGCGGCGCGCTTGAGGGCTTCATCGTGGGTGGACACAAAGATTTCGGTGAATCCCATGGGGTGATCCTTAGTGGCTCGGCGGTGGTGGCTCGGCGGTGGTGGCTCGGCGGAAAGTCCGGCTTCAGCCTAGCCCAGCGGGCAGTCACGTCAGCGCCAGCGTGCCGCCAGCACGCCGTCAGCGTGCCGTCAGCGAACAGCCACGCGGATGCGGTTGCGCCACGGATCCCCAAAGCGCAGCTCGGCTCCCGTGTGGTGCGACTGGACTCCGGCGAGCTTGAGGCGGTCGGCGAGGGCTCCGACGTCGTCGCCTGAGGGTACTTCGATCAGCACCTCGCCCAGGCCCAGGGTGTCACGCCGGGGGCCGGCGCCGCGGCTGTTCCACACGTTCATGGCCATGTGGTGGTGGTAGCCGCCGGCGGAGACAAACAGCGCCTGGCCGTGCCAGCCCGCGGTCTTCTCGAAGCCGAGGGTCCCGACATAGAAGTCATGGGCCGACTGGACGTCGCCCACCTGCAGGTGGACGTGCCCGACGCCGGCGCCGGCCTCGCGCTGTCCGGTCACCGATTCCTCGGTGAGGAACTGCTCCAGGTAGTGCTGGGGCGGCAGGGCAAGGCTGTCCATGACGACGTTCTTGCCTTCCCAGGACCACGCCTCGCGGGGCCGGTCCCAGTACAGCTCGATGCCGTTGCCCTCGGGATCGCTGAAGTAGAAGGCTTCACTCACGAGGTGGTCGGCGCTGCCGCTGAAGGACTGCGGCTCATACTGCGCCGCGGTGGCGACGGTGGCGGCCAGGGAGTGCTGGTCCTCGAAGAGCAGGGCAGTGTGGAAGAGGCCGGCCTCGCCGCGGGAGGGACTGTGCAGCCCGGGGGCGGGGGCAAGGTGGACCAGCGGCTTCTGGCGGCGGCCCAGGTAGAGCCCGCCGTCCTGCTCGGCCACGATCTCGAGCCCGAGGGCACGCTGGTAGTAGTCCGTCATGAGCTTCATGTCGCCCACCTTGAGCATCACCGTACCCATGGTGAGTGCGGGGGGAAGAAGATCCTGGCTGGTGGCTTCTGCAGTCATTTTGAACGCTCCGGTGGTTCAGCGGCCACCGACCGTCGATGACCTTCATACAGTTAAATTACTTGAAGCTTCAATTTATTCCTAATGGACGAGTTGACCCCGCAACACGATGTGCTTCGGCTGATCCAGGGTGCCGAGCCGGGTCCTGGGGTCCTCGGCGTACACGAGGACATCGGCGCTGGCGCCTTCGCTGAGGCCGTCCGCCCCGAGCCAGGCGCGCGCGGCCCACGCGCCGGCGTCCAGCGCCGCGCGGGCGGGCAGGCCGGCAGCGTGCAGGGCTTGGATCTCGTCCGCGATCCGTCCGTGCCTGATCACGCTGCCGGCGTCCGTGCCGGCGTAGATGGCCACGCCGGCCTCGTACGCTGCCAGGATCCGTTCGCCGCGGCGTTCCCAGAGTGAGCGCATGTGCGCGGCGTAGCGGGGGAACTTCGCCTCGGCCCGCGCGGCGATGTCCGGGAACGTGGCGATGTTGATCAGCGTGGGCACGATCGGGACTCCCTGTTCCACGAAGCGCGGCAGGTGCCGCGGAAGCAGCCCGGTGCCGTGCTCGATGCAGTCGATCCCGGCGTCGAGCATGTCGTCCAGGGTGTCCTCGGCGAAGCAGTGCGCCGTGACGCGCGCGCCTTCATCGTGCGCGGCCTGGACGGCGTCCCTTAGCACCCCGGCGGGGAAACTCGGTTCGAGGTCGCCGGCGTCGCGGTCGATCCAGTCCCCCACAAGCTTGACCCAGCCGTCCCCGGCGAGCGCCTGCTTGCGCACGGCCTCCACGAGGTTCTCCGGTTCAACTTCGACGGCGAAGCCGCGCAGGTAGCGCCCGGTCCTGGCGATGTGGCGGCCGGAGCGGATGATGCGCGGCATGTCCGCGCGCTGCTGGAGCCAGCGGGTGTCATGAACGGCTCCCGCGTCGCGCACCAGCAGCGTGCCGGCGTCGCGGTCCGTGGCCGCCTGTTCCTCGGCGACGTCGTCCGGGACGTCGCCGCCGGGGCCGAGTCCGATGTGGCAGTGCGCGTCGACGAGGCCTGGAATGACCCAGCCGTCCAGCACGAGGTCCGGCGCGGCGGCGGGACGGCGGAAGGTCAGCACGCCGCCGACGGACCACATGCCGCGGCGTTCCTGGTCCGCGGCGGTGAGGACCGGGCCGCTGAACTCGATGATCCTGCTCATGCCTTAAAGCGTAGTCCGCACGGCCAAGGGCGCTCCGTCACACACAGCCGGCCCTGCGCGGGCTGTGATAGCTTCGTCTACGACCACACGGGTGCCCTTGCAGGGGCTGAGATCGGGCTGACGCGGCCTGCGACCGTTGAACCTGTCCGGGTAATGCCGGCGAAGGAAGTGAGTATTCCGTGAATACGCAATCCGCACAGCACAGCCCTATCAAGGACCAGTCCGGCCCAGACCAGCAGCGCCAAAACCAGCCTGGCCCCACCCAGTCGCTGAAGTCCCATTCCCTGGCTTTCACCACGGACGAGGAACACGGCATCCGCGTTCCGGTGACCGAAATCGCGCTGGAGGATTCCCCCGGCGGGGTGAAGAATCCTCCGTTCACGGTGTACCGGACGGCCGGGCCCGGAAGTGATCCAGTGGTCGGCCTGGAGCCGTTCCGTTCCGAATGGATAGAATCCCGGGGCGACACCGAACCGTACAGCGGCCGGGAACGGAACCTGCTCGACGACGGCAAGTCCGCCGTGCGCCGCGGCGCCGCGTCCGCCGAGTGGAGGGGAGCACAGCCGGTGCCCCGCCGCGCCGTCGACGGCCGCACGGTCACCCAGATGCACTACGCACGGCAGGGCATCATCACGCCTGAGATGCGGTTCGTGGCTGTGCGGGAGAACTGCGATGTGGAGCTGGTCCGCAGCGAGGTGGCCGCAGGACGGGCCATCATTCCCAACAACATCAACCACCCAGAATCCGAGCCCATGATCATCGGCAAGGCCTTCCTCGTGAAGATCAACGCCAACATCGGCAACTCGGCGGTCACCAGCTCCATTGCCGAGGAAGTGGACAAGCTGCAGTGGGCCGCCCAGTGGGGCGCGGACACCGTGATGGATCTCTCCACCGGGGATGACATCCACACCACCCGCGAGTGGATCATCCGCAACTCCCCCGTCCCCATCGGGACCGTGCCGATCTACCAGGCGCTGGAGAAGGTCAACGGCGAGGCCAATGACCTGACCTGGGAGATCTACCGGGACACCGTCATTGAGCAGTGCGAGCAGGGTGTGGACTACATGACCGTCCATGCCGGTGTGCTGCTGCGCTATGTGCCGCTGACCGCCAACCGCGTCACCGGGATCGTGTCCCGCGGCGGCGCCATCATGGCAGGCTGGTGCCTGGCCCACCACCAGGAGAACTTCCTGTACACCCACTTTGACGAGCTGTGCGAAATCTTCGCCAAGTACGACGTCGCGTTCTCTCTCGGTGACGGTCTGCGGCCCGGCGCGACGGCGGATGCCAACGACGCCGCGCAGTTCGCCGAGCTGGACACCCTGGCCGAACTGACCAAGCGGGCGTGGAAATACGATGTGCAGGTCATGGTCGAAGGCCCAGGGCACATCCCCTTCCACCTCGTCCGTGAAAACGTGGAACGCCAGCAGGAACTCTGCGATGGCGCCCCGTTCTACACGCTCGGGCCGCTGGTCACGGACATTGCGCCCGGCTATGACCACATCACCTCGGCGATCGGCGCCACGGAGATTGCCCGCTACGGCACCGCGATGCTCTGCTACGTCACGCCCAAGGAACACCTCGGGCTGCCGAACAAGGACGACGTCAAGACGGGCGTGATCACCTACAAGATCGCGGCCCACGCGGCGGACCTGGCGAAGGGCCACCCGGGCGCCCACGAACGCGACGACGCCCTGTCCAAGGCGCGGTTCGAGTTCCGCTGGCGGGACCAGTTCGCGCTCTCCCTGGACCCGGTCACGGCCGAGGCCTTCCACGACGAGACTCTTCCGGCCGAACCCGCCAAGACGGCGCACTTCTGCTCCATGTGCGGGCCGAAGTTCTGTTCCATGCGGATCAGCCAGGACATCCGCGACGAGTACGGCTCAGCGGAGTCTCAGGCCGCGCTGGCCGACATGGCTGCGGGAATGCGGGAGAAGAGCCAGGAGTTCCTTGCCTCCGGCGGCAAGGTCTATCTTCCGGAGCCGTCCGTGGGCAGCCCCGCTTAGCTCAAAACGCCCGGCTCAGGACACTCGGCTCAGCACGCCTCGGCGTGCTGGCGCCGGCTGACGTCCGCGACAAACGCGCGGATGATCCGGTCCCCGTCCACCGAATCCTGGGGCCGGTGCCCTCCCGCGGCGACGCGGTGCAGGGCACCGGTTTCACGGAGATAGCCGGCGATTTCCTCATACAGAGGTTCCCAGCCGCCGGTGAGCACCAGCGTGGGCACCCCGGGCACGATCTGCAGGGGTGCCTCCCACGGAGGTGCCTGCAGGCGCAGCCGGCGGGCCGCCCTCCGGGCCTCCGGCGTCGTGGCCCCGGGGGCGTCCGCCGAGAAGGCGCGCCGGATGAACTCCCGCTGGAAGTCGTCATCACTGAGGTGGTGGCGGACGTCGAAAAGCGGCTGCATCAGGGCCCGGTGCGCCGCCGTGGCCGGCAGCTCCGCGGTCAGCGACAGGCAGTCCGGTTCCACCAGGGTGAGGGAATGCACGAGGTCGGGCCGTTCGACGGCGGCCATCATCGCGGCGATGGCGCCCTGGGAATGGGCCACCACGTGGCCGCCGGCCGCGCCGCGGCCGTCATCGGCCAGCGATCCCAGCACGATGGCGGCATCGGCGGCGAAATCCGATTCCAGCGGCTCGGCGACGGCGTCGAAGCCGTGGCGCCGCAGGAACAGCGCATCGTAGCTGAGCGCCATCCCGTGCTGCTTTGGCCACGCGGCAGCGCCGAAGCTGCCTGCCCCGTGGACGAAAACTACGCGCTGCTTGAACATGGTCTAACCCTATGACACCGGCCCGCCGTTGAGGCCTGCGACACAATGGACGCCGGCATGGCAGCCGGCTGGCGCTACTTGCTGCCGCCGAGGAACTTGTCGAAACCCTTGGGCAGGTTCAGCTGGGAGGGATCGAAGTCCTCTCCCTGCTGGCCGAAGGATGCACCGCTCGGCAGGGCCTTGGGCCCCGCGGCACGCCGGGCCTCCGCCTCGCGGAGTTCCTGGGCTGCCTTGGCCGGGTTGCCGGAGCGGGCCTTCTTCTTGGGGGCGTTCTTGGCTCCCTTGCGTGCCCCTCCGCCGCCGCCCATGCCGGGCATCCCCGGCATTCCGGGCATCCCGCCGCCGGCAGCCATCTTCTTCATCATCTTCTGGGCCTGGGCAAAGCGCTCCAGCAGGCCGTTGACCTCGGAGACGTGCACGCCCGAACCGCGGGCGATGCGGGCGCGGCGCGAGCCGTTGATGATCTTGGGCGCGACGCGCTCGTGCGGCGTCATGGAGCGGACGATGGCCTCGACGCGGTCGATCTCGCGCTCGTCGAACTGTTCGAGCTGCTGCCGGATGTTCTGCGCCCCGGGCATCATCATCAGCATCTTCTTCATGGAGCCCATGTTGCGGATCTGCTGCATCTGGGCCAGGAAGTCGTCCAGGGTGAAGTCTTCCTGGTCGGCGAATTTCTTCGCCATCCGGGCGGCTTCGTCCTTGTCCCAGGACTTCTCGGCCTGCTCGATCAGGGTGAGCACGTCACCCATGTCGAGGATGCGCGAGGCCATGCGGTCCGGGTGGAAGAGCTCGAAGTCGTCCAGGCCTTCGCCGGTGGACGCGAACATGACGGGCTTGCCGGTCACGGATGCGACCGACAGCGCGGCACCGCCGCGGGCGTCGCCGTCGAGCTTGGAGAGCACGACGCCGGTGAAGTTGACGCCTTCATCGAAGGCCACCGCCGTGTTCACGGCGTCCTGGCCGATCATGGCGTCGATCACGTACAGGACTTCGTTCGGAACGATGGCCCGGCGGATCTGGCGGGCCTGTTCCATCATGTCGGCGTCGATGCCGAGCCGTCCGGCGGTGTCCACGATCACGACGTCGTGCAGGGTGCGGCGGGCTTCCTCGACGCCGGCACGGGCGACGGCGACCGGGTCGCCGATCGGGTGCTCGAGTTCGGAGGTGGCACCCGGGTGCGGGGCAAACACGGGCACGCCGGCGCGCTGGCCGACCACCTGCAGCTGGGTGACCGCGTTGGGACGCTGCAGGTCGCAGGCCACCAGCAGGGGGCTGTGGTTCTGGGCCTTGAGCCATTTGGCGAGCTTGCCGGCCAGGGTGGTCTTGCCGGCGCCCTGGAGGCCGGCGAGCATGATGATGGTGGGGCCGGTCTTGGCGAGGCGGATCCGGCGGGTTTCGCCGCCGAGGATCTCGACGAGTTCCTCGTTGACGATCTTCACGATCTGCTGGCTCGGGTTAAGCGCGCCGGACACCTCGGCGCCGAGGGCACGCTCGCGCACCCGGCCGGTGAATTCCCGGACCACCGAGACGGCGACGTCGGCGTCCAGGAGGGCGCGCCGGATCTCGCGGACGGTGGCGTCAACGTCCGCCTCGGTCAGGCGGCCCTTGCCACGGAGGTTCTTGAAGGTTGCTGTCAACCGGTCAGAGAGTGAATTGAACACGCGCCGTGCACTTCTTTCAGTGGATCTACAGTTGGGGATCTACAGTTGGCGGCCGGTCCGGCACGCCAGCGTCGCGACTGATGTTCGCCTGAACGAACCGTCTCGACAACGGGACTCGACTATCTAGGATACCAAGACACGCCTTCAAGATGGCATGCTGGCTGGGTGACCAGCCAAACAATGGTAAAAACCCTGCTCATCCTGGGGGCCTCGGGTGACCTCACCGGCAGGCTCCTGCTGCCCGGCCTGGCCCGGCTCGTGGCCCGGGGGCGCGCCGCCGGCCTGACCCTGGTCGGTGCGGGATCGGACCCCTGGACGCCGGAACGATGGCTGGAGCGCCTCGAGGAGTCCTTTGCGGACGAGAACTCCCAGGCCGATGCCTACGGCAAGCGGGAGCTGAAGCGGATCCGGGAGACCACCAGCTACCACCAGCTGGACGTTACGGCCGGGGGGCAGCTCGCCGGTCTGCTGGCACAGCTGGAGGGCCCGGTGGCCGTCTACTTCGCCCTGCCGCCGCGCATCAGCCAGCTGGCGTGCGAGGCGCTGACCCCGGACCAGGTGCCTGCCGGCACCCGGCTCGTGATGGAGAAGCCGTTCGGCTCGGGTGAGGAGTCAGCACGCCACCTGAACAAGACGCTGGGCGCGCTCGTCCCGGAGGACCACATCCACCGGGTGGACCATTTCCTGGGCAAGGCGACCGTCCTGAATATCCTGGGCCTGCGCTTCGCGAACACCTTCCTGGAGCCGGTGTGGAACCGGCAGTACATCGAAACAGTGGAGATCATGTTCGATGAGGATCTCGCCTTGGAGGGCCGCGCCCGGTATTACGACGGCGCCGGCGCCCTCCGCGACATGATCCAGAGCCACCTACTCGAGATCATGGCGCTGATGGCGATCGAGCCCCCGGCGTCGGTGGACGAGCGGGATCTGCGCGATGCGGTGGCCACGGTGCTGCGCGCCAGCAGCATCAAGGCGCCCTACCGCAAGAGCACCCGCCGCGCACGCTACACGGCCGGCTCCATCGACGGCCGGAAGGTGCCGGACTACGCCAAGGAAGACGGCGTGGATCCGGCCAGGAACACCGAGACCCTGGCCGAGGTGCAGGTGGACATCGACAACTGGCGCTGGCAGGGCGTCCCGTTCATCCTGCGCTCGGGGAAGGCGCTGGGCAACAAACGCAAGGAGGCCGTCGTCACGTTCCGGCCGCCGCCGCACCTGCCCAAGGGCTTCACCGGCGTGGACTCCCCCAACCAGCTCAGTATCGGTTTCGGCCCCGACACCCTGCAGTTCGACGTCGATGTGAACGGCCCCGGCGACATCCTCAGCCTGGACCGGACCACGCTGAAGGCCGAGCTGAGCGCTTCCGAGCTGCTCCCGTACGGCGAAGTCCTGGAAGGCGTCCTCACCGGCGATCCGCTGCTGTCGGTGCGGGCCGATACCGCGGAAGACTGCTGGCGGATCCTGGAGCCGGTGCTGAAGTCCTGGGCCGGCGGCAACGTGCCGCTGGAGGAGTACCCCGCCGGGACGGCCGGCCCGGAGGACTGGCCGGCCTGACCGCCGTCGTCCCTGTTTGAACGTTTGAACGCAGAAAGCGGGCCGGAACCTTTCCAGGTATCCGGCCCGCTTTTTTCTGCTTGCTCCGGCTAGATGGCGGCCGAACCGCGTTCCCCGGTGCGGACCCTGACTGCCTCGAACACATCCATCGTCCAGACCTTGCCGTCGCCGGCCCGGCCGGTGTTTGAGCTGGCGATGATGACATCCAGGATGTCGTCCGCCTGTTCGTCGGTGGCAAGTACCTCTACCCGGATCTTGGGCAGGAGGTCCACGTTGTACTCGGCGCCGCGGTACACCTCGGTGTAGCCGCGTTGCCGGCCGTAGCCGCTGGCTGCGCTGACCGTGAGGCCCTGCACGCCATAGGCTTCCAGACCTTCGCGAATGGCCTCAAGCTTTTCCGGACGGACGATTGCTGTGATCAGCTTCATGCCCCCACACTTTCCTTGCCGGCGTTCTTCTTGCCGTTGGACGTGACGCCCACCGTGGCTGCCGTGTTGTCGCCCTGCGGCTTGCCGGTGATCAGGTCATGCAGGGGCTGGAAGCTTCCGCCCTGGCCGCCGACACCGAATTCGTAGGCGGTCTCCGCGTGCAGGCTCAGGTCCACGCCAACCGCTTCCTGCTCCTGGGAGACCCGGAAGCCCATGGTCTTGTGGATCGGGAAGGCGATGATGAAGGTCATGACCGCGGTGAAGATGATGGACAGGAGCGCCGCGAGAGCCTGGGCGACGAGCTGGGAGGTGCCTCCGCCGTAGAAGAGACCTGCCACGCCTTGGGTCGGGGTGGCGAGGAAGCCGATCGCCACGGTGCCGACAACACCCGAGACAAGGTGGACACCGACGACGTCGAGCGAGTCATCGTAGCCGAACTTGAACTTCAGGCCGACGGCGAGCGCTGATGCCACACCGGCGACGACGCCGAGCGCAATCGCGCCGAGCGGGGAGACGTTGGCGCACGCCGGGGTGATCGCGACCAGACCGGCGACTACACCGGAGGCGGCACCGAGGGACGTCGGGTGACCGTCGCGGAAGCGTTCCACGGCCAGCCAGCCGAGCATTGCGGCGGCCGGGGCGGCGAGGGTGTTGATCCAGATCAGGCCAGCCTGCTCAACCGTCGCGGCGGCGCCGGCGTTGAAGCCGAACCAGCCGAACCAGAGGATTGCGGCACCGAGCATGACGAACGGGATGTTGTGCGGGCGGTGGTTCGGGTCCTTGCCGAAGCCCTTGCGGTTGCCGATGATCAGAACCAGGATCAGGCCGGCCACGCCGGCGTTGATGTGGACCACGGTACCGCCGGCGAAGTCGATCACCGGGGCGAACGTCTGGCCGAACCAGCCGTCCTTGGAAAAGAGCCCGCCGCCCCAGACCATGAAGGCCAGCGGCGCGTAGACAAGGGTGGCCCAGATGGGGGTGAAGATGACCCAGGCCGAGAATTTGGCGCGATCGGCGACCGCTCCGGAGATCAGGGCCACGGTGATGATGGCGAAGGTGGCTGCGTAGCCTACCTTGAGCAGATCCGCAGGGTCGGTGAAGTTGTGCAGCCCGAAGTGGCTGAACGGGTTAGCGAAGATCTGGAAGAAGTTGTCTTCGTTGCTCGTAGCCATCGAAGCGCCCCACAGGACCCACATGATGCCAACGGTTCCAATGGCGACGAAGCTCATCATCATCATGTTCAAAGCCGACTTGGCGCGGGTCATGCCGCCGTAGAAGAATGCCAGGCCCGGGGTCATGAACAGCACGAGTGCTGAAGCGACCAGGAGCCAAACGAGACCTGCGGTGAGTTCCATGGTCTACGTCCTCTCTTGCTTTAAGGTGCGGGGTTGTCCGCCGGTCCCAACGCATTTTTTGCGTTCTAAGACGAGTTTGGCCGGGCTGTGTTTCGCCGGCGGAGGATTTACATTGCCGGGTTGTTACAAGAACCTCCCGGACGTAAATGGTGCATCTCCGGCTTGTTACGGTTATGTTTCACGCGTTTAGCCACACCGTCTTTCGGCCGGCTGCGCCCAGACCTCCCCAAGGACCACTGCACCATGAGCAAAACCTCCCGTTCCACCGGCGGCTCGCGGCCACAGGCGGGCGACCGGCAACCCGGCAGGGGCCGGCTGCCCCGGGACATCAAGGTGATGCTGGTTGCCGCCTTCCTCATCGCAATCGGCTTCGGCCTTGTCGCACCGGTGCTCCCCCAGTTCGCCACCACTTTTGATGTCGGTGCGACGGCGGCGGCAGTGATCGTGAGCATCTTCGCGTTCATGCGGCTCGTCTTCGCCCCGGCCGGCGGCACTCTGATCGTTCGGCTGGGAGAACGTCCGGTCTACGTCGCCGGTCTGCTGATTGTCGCGGCGTCGACGGCGGCCTGCGCCTTCGCCCAGGACTACTGGCAGCTGCTGGTCTTCCGGGGCCTGGGCGGCGCCGGCTCGGTGATGTTCACGGTCGCGTCGATGGCGCTCGTGGTCCGACTGGCGCCGCCTGAAAGCCGCGGCCGGGTCTCGGGGGCCTACGCCTCCGCGTTCCTGATCGGCAACGTCTGCGGGCCGATCGTCGGCGGGCTGCTCGCCAACTTCGGCCTGCGGGTGCCGTTCCTCGCCTACGCGGGGGCTCTGGTGCTGGCGGCCCTCGTGGTACAGACCCAGCTCAGCCATGCCCCGGCGGCCTCGCGGCTCGCGGGTGCGACGGCCCCGGCCATGGAGCTCCGCGAGGCGCTGCGGGACAGCGCCTACCGGGCCGGGCTGTTCTCGAGCTTCGCGAACGGCTGGGCCACCTTCGGCGTGCGGATGGCGACGGTGCCGCTCTTCGCCGTCGCGGCGCTCGGCGCCGGGCCGGGGTCGGCCGGCTGGGCACTGGCCGTGTTCGCGGGCGGGAACGCGGCGGCGCTGACTTTCTCCGGCCGGCTGGCGGACAGCCTGGGCCGGAAGCCCCTGATGCTGGCCGGGCTGATGGTCACCGGAACGGCCACGGCGGCCATCGGGTTCACGCACCAGCTGCCCTGGTTCCTGCTGGCATCCGCTGTGGCCGGGATCGGCTCCGGGCTGCTCGGTCCTGCCCAGCAGGCGGCCATTGCCGATGTGATCGGCAATGAACGCTCCGGCGGCCGGGTGCTCGCCGTCTTCCAGATGACCTCGGACAGCGGCGCGATCATCGGACCGGTGGTCGCCGGGCTGCTCGCGGACCGGCTGGGCTACGGCTGGGCCTTCGGCGTCACCGGGAGCATCCTGATCGCCGCGGCCGCCGTCTGGCTGCTGGCACGGGAGACGTTCCGGCGGCCCGTTCCCGTGACCGGTTAGCCCCGGGAAGAATCGTCCCGTCCACGGCGCACCCCGCCCTTGGCTAAGCTGGTGGAAACTCGCCACAAACTTCCGGAGGTACTGCCCCATGGCCAAATTCGACTCTTCCCCCGGGAAAGCCGATAGCCCCGACCCCGCCGGCCCCGCGAAGGCGGGGATAACCAAGCGCACACGGATCATCGCCGCCGCGGGGATCGTCGCCGTCGTGGCTGCAGCCGCTGTGGTGCTCCCGCTCGCCCTCGGCGGACCCGCACCGGCGCCTTCGTCCTCCGCTTCCGCCTCTTCTTCTTCTTCGGCCGCGCCCGCAACCCCGGCGGAAGCCGGACCTCCGGTCGCCTACTACGACCAGCCAGGGCCGCCGGCCGGGTCTCCGCTGGAAAAGGTGGAGCCCCTCAAGGTCGATGTGACCAAAGACATGGTGGGCACATCCCTGAACAAGGGCCTGACGGGAATCTCGCTGGAAGCCACCGATCTGGCCGACCCCGATCTCAGCAGCAGCAATGCCTCGATGGTGAAACTGCTCAAGGAGATCGACCAGCCCGTCCTGCGTTTTGGCGGCAATGCCGTGGACCGGCGGTTCTTCTGGACATCGTCCAACGAGGCCCTGCCGCCGAATTACAACGGAGACCAAACGCACCCGGCCAAGGCCGTGGGGCCGGCGGATCTGACCAGGCTGAACACGCTGCTGCAGGCGGCGGACGCCAAGGTCAGCCTCACGGTGGACCTTGGCCACTTCAACCCGGCCCGTGCGGCCGACATGGTCAAGAACGCCTCGCAGATCTTCGGCGACCGGCTGCTCAGCATCACTGTCGGCAACGAACCGAACGGCTTTGTCTTCAACGATGTCCGCACCGACGGCTACAGCCTGGAGAAATACGTCTCGGAGCTGAAGGCCTACGCCAACGCGATCTACGCGGCCGCCCCCAACGTCCCCATTTCCGGGCCGGGCGCCTACGACCAGAAGTGGTGGCAGCCTTTCATTGACGCGGACATCCCGCAGAAGAAGGTCCTCACCTTCCACAACTACCCGCTGTACAGCTGCGACGGAAGCGACCCCAAGGGATCGCCGACCCTGTCCAACCTGATGAGCCAGCTGATGCACGACCGTGCCGCCGACTACCAGCAGGCGGCACTCAAGGCCGGCCAGGCCGCAGGTCTGGAAACGTGGCTCCCGGAAACGGGGATCGCAGCATGCCCCGGGTCGAACGAGACCTCCCGCACCCACGCATCGGCGCTCTGGACGGCCGACTATGCCCTCAACGCCGCGCAGCTGGGCATCACGAGGATCGGCTTCCACAGCTCCCTGCTCTCGTGCAAGGGCGGGCCGCCCATGTCCGCCGTCTGCAGCGCCGGCGCCTACCCCCTGGGCAACGGCCAGATGTCCGGCCGGGCCAACTTCTTCGGTATCTCCATGGTCGCCGAGCTCGAGGCCGGGAAGTTCCTGAAACTGAACAGTTCCGGCGGCGGCCTGGCGTTCAGCTACGCGCTGCAGAACGCGGACGGGAGCACGAGCGTCGTCGTCGTCAACGAAAACAACCCTGAAAAGGCTGCCCAGACCGATGTGACGCTGAAGCTGCCGGGCAAGGCCCTGACCGGGACCATGACCCAGCTCAGCGGCCCCAGCTACTCAGCCGAGGACAAGACCGTGATCGATGGCGCGAAGTCCGAGCCGAAGCCCCTCGCCGAGCGCGCCACCGCGCCCGGCTTCGCGTATCGCTCCGAGACCCAGCAGTTCAAGCTGACGGCCGGCACCGTGACGGTCCTGAACTTCAAGTACTAACCGTCCGAAAGTCAATAAAAAAGTACCCCGGTCCTGTCAGGACCGGGGTACTTTCTTGTTCCAATGCCGGCTAGTTCAGCAGCGCGTCCACGAAGCCCTCGGCGTCGAACGGGGCCAGGTCATCGGCACCCTCGCCGAGGCCGATCAGCTTGACGGGCACGCCGAGCGATTTCTGGATGGCGACGACGATCCCGCCCTTGGCGGTGCCGTCCAGCTTCGTCAGCACGATGCCCGTGATGTTGACGACCTCGGAGAACACCCGGGCCTGGTTCAGGCCGTTCTGGCCCGTCGTGGCATCCAGGACCAGCAGGACCTCGTCCACTTCGGCGAGCTTCTCGATGACGCGCTTGACCTTGCTGAGCTCGTCCATCAGGCCGACCTTGTTCTGCAGCCGCCCGGCGGTGTCGATCATGACGACGTCGACTTCCTGGTCGATGCCCGCCTTGACCGCCTCGTAGGCGACCGACGCCGGGTCGGCGCCGTCGACGTCGGACTTGACCGTGGGGACGCCCACGCGCTGACCCCAGGTGGCCAGCTGCTCGGCGGCGGCGGCGCGGAAGGTGTCGGCGGCGCCCAACAGGACGTCCTTGTCCTCGGCGACGAGCACGCGGGCGAGCTTGCCCACCGTGGTGGTCTTGCCCACGCCGTTGACGCCCACCACCATCACGACGGCGGGCTTGTCGGCATGGCGTTGGACGTTCAGGCTGCGGTCCATGGTGGGGTCCACGAGCTTGATCAGTTCCTCGCGCAGCAGGGCCTTGACGTGCTCGGGCGAGCGCGTGCCGATCACCTTGACGCGTTCGCGGAGCGCGTCCACGAGCTGCATGGTCGGTTCGGTGCCGAGGTCGGCGAGAAGGAGGGTCTCCTCCACCTCGTCCCAGACGTTCTCATCGATCTTGTCCGCAGAGAGCAGGGCCAGGAGGCCCTTGCCCAGGATGTTGTTGGACTTGACCAGGCGTTCGCGCAGCCGGGTCAGGCGTCCGGCCACCGGCAGCGGGGTCTCCACCGGGGCGGTTTCCAGGCCCGCGACGTTGTCCGGCACCTCGACCGTTTCCAGGCCTTCGAGGTCGACGGCGTCGGGGGCCCTGCGTTCGCGCGCCGGGGCCGGGCGGTCCTCCTCAAGGGTTCCGGCGGCGCCCGTACGGGCGCCCGTGCCTGAGCCCGTGCCTGACTCGGCGGGATCGTTCGCGTCACGCTTTCCGGGGTAGTTCGTGATGTTCTTCCGGGTCTTCATGAGGACCGGAATCAGGGCACCGAGGACCACCAGGGCAGCGAGGATGGGCAGAATAATGGGGAGGATGTCGTTCACTCCCCTAGCTTCTCATAAACCCCAAACGCGCCGCGGGCGGCGCAGCCGCAGCGTCAGAGTCCGCGCCGAGCCGCTGGCTGATGACCGTGGAGACGCCGTCGCCGCGCATGGTGACGCCGTAGAGGGCGTCGGCCACTTCCATGGTGCGCTTCTGGTGGGTGATGACGATCAGCTGGCTGGATTCGCGCAGCTCCTCGAAGATGGTGATGAGCCGGCCCAGGTTGGTGTCGTCCAGGGCGGCCTCCACCTCGTCCATGACGTAGAAGGGCGAGGGCCTGGCCTTGAAGATCGCCACGAGCAGGGCCACCGCCGTCAGCGAGCGTTCCCCGCCGGAGAGCAGGGACAGCCGCTTGATCTTCTTGCCGGCCGGACGCGCTTCCACCTCGATGCCGGTGGTGAGCATGTCGGAGGGGTCCGTCAGGACCAGCCGGCCCTCGCCGCCGGGGAACAGCCGGGCGAACACGCGGACGAACTGGGCGGAGGTGTCCTCGAAGGCTTCCGCGAAGACCTTCTGCACGCGCTCGTCGACTTCCTTGATGATGTCCAGCAGGTCCTTGCGGCTGGACTTGAGGTCCTCCAGCTGGGTGCTGAGGAACTGGTGGCGTTCCTCGAGCGCGGCGAATTCCTCGAGAGCCAGCGGGTTGACCCGGCCGAGGGCTGACAGGTCGCGTTCGGCCTTCCTGAGCCGCTTTTCCTGTTCCTCGCGGACGAACGGCTTGCCCTCGACGATCTCGCAGCCTTCCCCGTCCACGGGGGCGCGCAAGGCAGCCCACTTGTCGCCCGGGCCGTCCGCCGGCACCGGCACGGGCCGGTCCGGGCCGTAGTCGGCCGCGAGCTGATCGGCGGTGAGCCCCAGCTCCTCCACGCTCTTCAGTTCCAGGGCTTCGATCCGGAGGCGCTGCTGCGCGCGGGCCAGTTCGTCGCGGTGCACGGAGTCCGTGAGCTCCGCCAGTTCGCGGGCCAGGGCGTCATTGCCGGTGCGGACCCCGGCGAGTTCGCGGTCCATCTGTTCGCGGCGTTCCTCGGCGCTGTCCCGCTCGCGCCGGGCAAGTTCCACGGACACGTCGATGAACCCGATCACCTGCTGCACGGCGGCGGAGACGGCGGCCGCCCGGCGTGCCTGGAGCCGGCGCCGGCGTGCCCGCTCGGCGGCTTCCTCCCGGGCCCGGCGCTCGGTGGCGGCGGCGCGTTCGAGCGAGGCCGCCCGGTTCCGTGTGGCCGTGAGCTGTTCCTCGGCACTGCGCAGGGCGAGCCGTGCCTCCATTTCCGCGGAACGGGCCAGCGAGGCATCCAGGGCAAGGGCGTCGCGGTACTCCGGCGAGGGCTCCTCCTCCGCGGGCGCTTCCTGGGCCGCGGCAAGCCGGGCTGCCACGGCTTGGAGGGCTTCCTGCTCGCTGAGGATGTTGGCCTCGGCCTTGGCCAGGGACGCGGCCAGGCGTTCGCTTTCGCCGACGGCGCTGCGCAGCACCGAATTGAGGTGCCCGAGGCGTTCGGCCACGGCGGCCAGCTTTGCGTCGGAGTCGTGGAGTTTGCTGAGGGCGGCGTCCGCGCGGTCCTGGGCCTCGGCGCGCCGGGCCTGCGCGGCGGACAAGGCGAAGCGGTTGCGTTCCAGCCCGGCCGTGACCGTGGCCAGCTTCGCCGCGGCGTCGTCGACGGCGGCCTGGACTTCGAGCAGTGACGGCGCCTTGGCGGAGCCGCCATGCACCGTCAGTGCGGTGAACACGTCCCCGGCCGTGGTGACGGCGGTGAGTTCGGGGCGGGCGTCGATCAGCTGCGCCGCGGCGTCCAGATCGCCGACGACGGCGACGCCCGCCAGCAGGCGGGACAGCGGCAGGCGGGACAGCGCCAGCCGGGACTCCCCCTCGGGCACCGCGGCGGCGACCAGCCCCGCGGCCCAGCGGGCTCCGACAGGAAGCACCCCGGCAGCGAGCTCCCCGGCAGCAAGTTCCCCGCCGGCAAGAGGACGACCAGACGGAGCCGGCGCACCGGCCAGCAGCAGCGCGGCGCGGCCGGCGTCGTCGTCCCTCAACAGCCTCACCGCGGCGGCGGCAGCCTCCCCGTCCCGGACCACCACGGCGTCGGAGGAGCTGCCGAGGGCGGCGGCGATGGCGGCCTCGAACCCGGCCTCGACGGAGATCATGGACGCCAGGGATCCCAGCACGCCGGACAGTCCGGCGCCGAGCACATGCTCCGAGCCGTCCTTCCGGTTCAGGCCAAGCTGGAGCGCGTCACGGCGCGCCACAAGGGCACCGCGTTCCCGCTCACCCCCGCGCTCGGCCGCTTTCAGCGCGTCGATTTCGGCGAGTACGGCGTCCAATGCCCCGCTGGCGTCCTCATAGTCAGCGTCGAGGGTTTCCTCCCCGTCCTCCACACCGGCCACCTGCGATTCCAGGGCCGTGAACTCGCTCTGGGCGCGCCGGCGGCGCTCCTCGCCGGCCGTTTGCGATTCCCGCAGCCGGCCGATTTCGGCCTGGGCCGACTCCACGCGGGACCGCGCGGCGCCCACCTGCCCGGCGAGTTTGGCCAGGCCTTCGCGCCGGTCCGCGGCCGCTAGGAGCAGGGCCGCAAGCCGTTTGTCCTCGGCGCCGGCAGCATTTTCCGCGTCCTGCTTGGCCGCCGTCGCGGCTGCCAGGGCGTCGCGCCGGTCCAGGATCTGGCGTTCCAGCCCGGCCTGTTCTTCGCGGACCCGGGACGCCTGTTTGTCGAGCTGGTCGGGATCCCGGCCGGAGTCCGGGACCACGTCCGCGGCGCCGAGCAGCCGGCGGCGTTCCTCGGCGAGCGAGCCCAGGGAGCGCAGCCGCTCGCGCCCGGCGGAGAGCTGGTACCAGTTGTCCCGCGCGGCGTTCAGCTTCGGCGTCGCCTCCGCGGCGAGCTGCTCGAAGCCGGCCTGCCGCCGGCGACCGGTTTCGAGTTCGCGCTCGACGACGGCGCGGCGGGCCTTCAGCGCGGATTCATCGGCGACGTCCTGCGCCAGCGCGGACTGCAGCTGGACGAGGTCGTCGGCGAGGAGGCGTGAGCGCGCATCGCGGACCTCGAACTGGACGGTCTGGGCGCGGCGGGCCACCTCGGCCTGTTTCCCCAGCGGGGTGAGCTGCCGGCGGATTTCGCCGGTGAGGTCGCTGAGCCGTTGCAGGTTGGCCTGCATGGCTTCGAGTTTGCGGACCGTTTTTTCCTTGCGGCGGCGGTGCTTGAGGATGCCGGCGGCCTCTTCGATGAAGCCGCGGCGGTCCTCGGGCGTGGCGTGCAGGATCTTGTCCAGCTGGCCTTGGCCGACGATCACGTGCATCTCGCGGCCCAGGCCGGAATCGGAGAGCAGCTCCTGGATGTCCAGGAGCCGGCAGCCCGCGCCGTTGATGGCGTACTCCGAGCCTCCGGTGCGGAACAGGGTGCGCGAGATCGTGACCTCGCTGTATTCGATGGGGAGGGCGCCGTCGCTGTTGTCTATTGTCAGCGAGACGTGGGCGCGGCCCAGCGGCGGCCGGCCGGAGGTGCCCGCGAAGATGACGTCTTCCATCTTTCCGCCGCGGAGGGTTTTGGCGCCCTGTTCGCCCATGACCCAGGCAAGAGCATCCACCACATTGGACTTGCCCGAGCCGTTGGGGCCGACCACGGCGGTGACGCCTCGTTCGAATTCAAACGTCGTCGCCGAGGCGAACGACTTGAATCCCCGGACGGTCAGACTCTTAAGATGCAAGGTGGTTCGGCTCTCCTTCAGTGGCGGCAGCGGGTGTTTTCCTGCGCTAAATCTACCGGTACACCCGCGGAAATCCGCGGATTTAGACGATCCCCCTCATATCTCTAAACGCCGGTTGCCCTATCACTTGTGGCAGCCAAACCAGGCGTTTGGGGACCACAAGTGATAGGACAACCGGGTGAGGGAGCGCCGCCGGAGGGACCCGGGCGGGCCGGGATCACCAGCGGCCGTTGCGGGGCCGGGGCTGGCAGACGGGGCAGGTGTAGGAGGAGCGGTTCATGAACTGTTCCCGCTTGAGCAGGCTCACGAGGCCGGCGGCGGCGCAGCGTGTGCACTCCAGGCCTTCGCGGCCGTAGGCGTTGAGGGAGCGGTCGAAGTATCCGGAGGCGCCGTTGACGTTGACGTAGAGCGAATCGAAGCTGGTGCCGCCGGCGGCGAGGGCATCCGCCATAACCTCGCGGGCGGCGTCGAGCAGCCTCAGGGCGTCTGCGCGGCGCAGGGTGTCCGTGGGCCGGGCATAGTGCAGCCGTGCCTTCCAGAGGGCCTCGTCCGCGTAGATGTTGCCGATCCCCGAGACCAGGCCCTGGTCCAGCAGGGCCCGCTTGAGTCCGGTCTTCCGGGCCCGGAGGCGCCGGTAGAAGTCATCGAAGGAAAAGTACGGGTCCAGCGGGTCCCGGGCGATGTGGGAGGCTTCCTCGGCGATCAGCGGCAGGGGCGTTTCGGCGAGTCCGCCGGGCCCGCCGTCGGCGGTGGGGATGAGGGAGGTGAGGAACAGTCCGCCGAAGATGCGCTGGTCCACGAACCGGAGCTGTTCCGGCATGCCGGCGGCCAGGCTGAGGCGCAGCCGGACCTTCAGGTGCTTCTCGTCCGGGACGCTGCTGTCCTGCATGAGCAGCTGCCCCGACATGCCGAGGTGCGCCATGAGCGCCACGGCGGGCGCCGCTGCGGAGGCGGGAGCCGCCACGGAAGGCGCGAACGGAGCCTCGGCGCCGGCGGGCGTGTCCGCCAGCGGCATCCACAGGAACTTGCCGCGGCGCACCACATCCAGCACCCGGGCGCCTTCCAGGTTGCCGGCAAAGTCCTCGGGACCCAGGGCATGCCGGCGGAGGGAGCGCGGATCCACCACGTCAACAGACGTGATGGTCCGGCCCCGCACCCAGCTGACCAGGCCGCGCCGGACGACTTCGACCTCGGGCAGTTCAGGCAAGAGGCGTGCCTAGCTGCCGGTCTGGGTGTTCGACGCCGGGACTGTGAGCCGGCGCCAGGCGTCGGCGGCGGCTTCTTGTTCGGCTTCCTTCTTCGAGTTGCCCGAGCCGGTGCCGTAGTCGGCGCCGCCGATCCGCAGCACGGCTTCGAAGGTCCGTGCGTGGTCCGGACCGGAACCGTCAACCGCATAGTTGATGGTTCCCATCTGCCGGCTGGCGGCCAGCTCCTGGATGCTCGTCTTCCAGTCGGTCCCGGCGCCGAGGGCGGCGGCGTCCTGGAGCAGCGGCCCGATCAGCCGCATGACCAGCTGGCGGGCCGTCTCGATGTCGTTGGACACATAGGTGGCGCCGATCAGCGCCTCCATGGTGTCCGCCAGGATGGACGCCTTGTTCTTGCCTTCGGTGAGCTTCTCGCCCTGTCCGAGGTAGATGTAGTCGCCCAGCCCGATGCTGCGGCCGATGCCTGCCAGCGCCCGGGTGCTGACGACGGCGGAGCGGCGCTTGGCCAGGTCCCCTTCGGGCAGCGTGGGGTTGTCACGGTACAGCGCGTCAGTTACGGAGAACCCCAGAATGGAGTCGCCCAGGAACTCGAGCCGTTCGTTGGTGGGTATGCCGCCGTTTTCGTAGGCATAGGAACGGTGTGTGAGCGCAAGACGAAGCGTCCCGGCGTCAATACTGACACCGAGACGCTTCAGAAGCTCTTCAGTTGAAGACATCTTATTCAGCCTGTTGGCAGATTAGACGTCTGCGACCTTGCGGCCCTTGTACTCAAGGAACAGCGCAGTGCCAGCCGAGTCGGTAACGACCTTTGCCTGGTGCGGCAGGCTGTAAACAACCTGGCCGTTCTCTACGGTCTTCACCAGGTGAGGGGCGGTTGCCTTCCACTGGGAGCGGCGGGCGCGGGTATTCGAGCGAGACATTTTCCGCTTGGGAACAGCCACGGCTAACTCATTTCTCTCTAGTCCAACACTTACAAATCAGTTTTGCCGGTCAGGCTTAGCCAAGTCGGCTAGGGCAGCCCAGCGAGGGTCTACGACCTCGTGGTGATGCCCCGGCTCGTCTTCCAGGCGTACTCCGCATTCGGAGCAAAGGCCCTGGCAGTCTTCCCGGCACACCGGCTGGAACGGCAGCATGGTTACAACTGCGTCCCGCAACACCGGCTCAAGATCGATCAGATCGTGCTCGACTCGACGTTGCTCTTCTTCGTCTTCTCCGTCAGAGAACACAGCGTCCTCGTAGAAGAAAAGTTCTTGCACATCGACCTCTTGGTCATACGCAAGGGGATCCAGGCATCGACCGCATTCGCCAGTCACTTCGACGTTTGCGGTCCCTGATACCAGAATTCCTTCGTGTACGGCCTCCAGCCGCAGGTCCAGCTCGACTTCCGAGCCTTCCTGCACGCCAATGAGCGCCACACCAAGATCGCCTGGTGCGGGTACATGTTCCTTCAGCGTCCGCATGCTTCCCGGACTGCGTCCGAGGTCCTTGACGTCGAACGCCAGGGGCGAACTAGCATCTCGTTTAATGAGAACTCCTGTTGAACATATGACCGACGTACTATCTTAGCCTGAACTTCCGGACGGACTCAAACCGGGCGGCAGGACCGCGGAACAGCCGCGCAAACCAGCCCCGATTCGGGCCGCGCAACCGGCAGCAGGCCGCCGAGTACCGGTCAAGCTTACCCTTTGCGCGGCTGATCCTGGACCGGCTCGCCCTAGACCAGCCGTTTCAGCACGGCGCGCGGAACAAAATCCGAGACGTTCCCGCCCAGGGTGAACACTTCCTTGATGAGCGTGGAAGACAAGTGCAGGTAGTGGCTTTCCGCGGGCAGGAACACCGTTTCGACGCCGCTCAGCTGCCGGTTCATTGTGGCCATCGGCAGCTCGTAGTCGAAGTCCGAGGACGAGCGCAGGCCCTTGACGATCGCGGACACACCCCGCTGCCGGCAGTACTCGGCCAGTAGCCCCTCCCCCACGGGTTCCACCACGATGCCGCGCAGGGAGGCGAAAGTTTCCTTGGCCATGTCGATCCGCTCCTCAAGGCTGAAACGGTATTTCTTGCCGTAGTTCGTGGAGACCCCCACGATGACCTCGTCGAAGAGGCCGGCGGCCCGGGCAATGACTTCGAGGTGGCCATTGTGGATGGGGTCGAAGGAGCCAGGGCATACGGCGCGTCTCATGCTCCGAACCTACCGTATCCGCGCCGCGGGCCGGGATAACATGGCTGAATGTCAGCATCCATGGACAAGTACGCCGGCCGCAGCGACAAGGCGGGCACCCGGTGACCGGCCCCGTCCAGTTCCCCTGGCAGCGCGCCGCGACGGGCGCCAACCTCCTCTCCGCCGACGGCTCCCTCGGCGTCACCATCTTCGAGGAGATGACCACGCTCGCCCTCACGACGGGCGCCATCAACCTCGGCCAGGGCTTCCCGGATGAGGACGGCCCGGTCGAGATCAAGGAGGCCGCCCAGGCGGCCATCGCGGCGGGCGCCAACCAGTATGCGCCCGGCAAGGGCATCCTGGGGCTGAGGGAGGCGATCGCCCTCCACCAGCAGCGGTTCTACGGGCTGGCCCCGGACCCGCAGACCGAGATCATCGTTACCACCGGCGCCACCGAGGCCATCGCCGCCTCGCTGCTCGCCCTCGTCGGCCCCGGCGACGAGGTCCTCACCTTCGAGCCGTTCTACGACTCCTACGGCGCCATCATCGGGCTCTCCGGAGCCACGCATGTCACGGCCCCGCTCCTGGCCCCGGACTTCATGCCGGACCTGGCCGCGCTCGAGGCAGCCTTCAGCCGCCGCACCAAGGTGGTGCTGGTCAACAATCCGCACAACCCCACGGGAGCGGTGTTCCCCCGCGAGGTGCTTCAGCGCGTCGTCGACCTTGCCGTCCGGTACGACGCCGTCATCATCACCGATGAGGTCTACGAACACCTCACCTTCGGCGTGCGGCATGTCCCGGTGGCCACGCTGCCGGGCGCGGCCGACCGCACGCTGACGATCTCCTCCGCCGGCAAGACCTTTTCCTTCACCGGCTGGAAGATCGGCTGGCTCAGCGGACCGGAACACCTCGTGGCCGCCGCCCGGACCGTCAAACAGTTCCTGAGCTACAGCTCCGGCACGCCGTTCCAGGCCGCCATCGCCGTGGGCCTGGGCCTGCCGGACGAGTTCTACGCCGGCATCGGCGATACGCTCCGGTACAAACGCGACATCCTCAGTGAGGGGCTGCGCGCGGCCGGGCTGGACGTCTTCACGCCGCAGGGGACGTACTTCGTGAATGTGGACACCTCACCCCTCGGGATCACCGATTCCGTGGACCTGGCCCGCAGGCTGCCGGGGCTGGTGGGCGTCGCCGCGATCCCCGTGCCGGTCTTCTGCCACCCCGAGGGCGCCGAGCGCACCCGCAGCCTGCTGCGCTTCGCGTTCTGCAAGAAGACGCATGTCCTGGAAGAAGCCGCCGCGCGGCTCGCGACCCTGCGCGACAGGCTCTGAGGGTGGCGCAGCCGCCGGGCGCGTCGCGGTTCCTGCGGACCACGGGACAGCACGCCACGATCGAACCCGATCCCTTTACCGACGGCGGCTTTGTGCTGAGCATCGGCGGGGCGGAGCAGTCCCACGTGAACCTGGCGGATCCCGGGGACATCTTCTATGAATACCTGCGCAGGATCGGCCATGTGGTGGACCTCGCGGCGCCATGGGGCGAGCCGATCAGCGCGCTGCACCTCGGGGCCGGTGCCCTGACGCTGGCCCGCTACATCCAGGCCACCCGGCCCGGCTCCGTCCAGTACGCCGTGGAGCTGGAACGGGAACTGCTGGACTTCGTGCTGCAGCAGCTGCCCCTGCCCGAAGGCACGGAGCTGCACACCCTGATCGGGGACGCCCGCGAGGCCCTGGCCGGGCTTCCGGCGGAACTGCGCTTCGACGTCGTGATCCTGGACATCTTCTCCGGGCCCGAGGCTCCGGAGCACATCGCCTGCACCGACTTCTACCGGGAGGCCGCGGCCAGGCTGACCCCGCGCGGCGTGCTGATCGTCAACGTGGGCGACGAACCCGGGCTGACCCTGGTCCGGAGCCAGGTGGCCGCCCTGCGCCGGGCCATGACGGATGTGTCGGCCTTCGCCGACGCCGGCATGTTCACCGGACGGTATCCCGGGAACATCATCCTGACCGGGACGCAGGCCCCGTGGCCCGAGGTGTGGACAGCCTCGCTCTTGGCCCGCGGTCCGCATCCGGCGAAGGTGCTCTCCGGCGCGGGTTTGGACGTGTTGTCCGACTGACGGCTAGAGATATGGGGGTGACCCGGTTGGGCTGGAGCCTCCGGTTGAGCAGGCTGCGGGCGGGTGGCGGTTCGGGCAGGGTAGGACGCTGCTGGCTACTGGTGCAGCCAGCAAGCGCGATAAACTCCGTGGAAGATGAACGACGGGAGGTCGGTAGTGGGGTGGAAGAACTCTCCGCTGATGGTAGAACAAGCGAAGCCCTACCTGCCGAGGATGGTCGAGCACAGGCGTCACTTGCACTCTCGCCCGGAGGTCGGCCTGGAATTGCCAGAGACCCATCGTTATCTCGATTCAGCGCTCGAATCACTGGGTCTGGAACCGGAAAGTCATGCGGCCGGGGGTGTCACCGTGCGTATCCGCGGCACGGCACGAAGTGGTCGGGTTCGAATCCTGCGAGCCGACATGGATGCTCTGCCTCTTGAGGAGAAAACTGCGCTGCCGTACTCATCTGAGTTCAGCGGCGCCATGCACGCTTGTGGCCACGACCTGCACATGGCGATGCTTCTCGGTGCGGCAGAGATGTTCCTGTCACATCCCCCGCGCCACGATGTGGTCCTCGCTTTTCAACCGGGCGAGGAGTCCGACCGCGGCGCGCTTGAGGTGCTTAAACACCAGAATCTTCAACTGGGGGACGAGGCCAGCGCATTTGCTATCCACGTCAACGCCGTCCTGGATAGCGGCGCAGTGGCCTACCGCCACGGGACTTTTATGGTGCACGGTGACTGGTTCAAAGTGAACTTTTCGGGAGCGGGCGGGCACGCCAGCGCGCCGCACCTGGCCGGCAACCCCATTGAGGCGGCCGCGGATTTTGTGCTAGGCCTGTCCGCTATGGTGGAAAAGCTTGGGGCGACGGAGAAACTGGTCGCGACGGTGACAGAGTTCCTATCTGGCAACGCAGTTAATGTCATACCCACGGTTGGAACTCTGCGGGGCACGCTGCGCACGGACAGTCTTGAGCAGCGGAAGCGATTGCACGAAGAACTTAGGCGAGTGGCGGCGGCTGCGGCGACTGCACGTCACGTTCGCCATGGGGTCACCATCATGGAGGGATACCCTGCAGTCGTTGGCGATGATTCCTTCATTGACGCCTTCGTGCAGGCGCTCGAATCGCAGGGGCTCGGCCCCCGGCTGGAAAGGATGGAAGAGCCCTCAATGGTCATTGAGGACTTTGCCTACTTTCTCCACAAATGGCCCGGTGCAATGGTCTATCTCGGCGCCAAGGTAGGTTCAACGCCCTCCTTCAATCATTCCAACGACGTTCTCTTCGACGAAAATGTCATGACAACCGGCCTTGCGCTGCACGGAGTGGTTGCGGATTTAGACGCCTGACAGCCAAATGAGACGGGTGACGCTCCGATATTTCGGCGTGATGCCGACGCGGAGTCGCTGGGCGTGACCGGCTACCTCATTTCAGTAGGGTGAGCGACTGCAGGGTAGCCAATGATCTGTGCCCCGTGAACCGTGGTGCTCCATGCCGCGAAGCGGTTCGCGCGGGAAACCGCCGTGAGCAGGTCATGTCCGGCCGCTAATTCATGTCCGAGGGCGCCGCAGAACGCGTCGCCTGCACCGCTGGTGTCGACAGATTCGACTTGCACGGAAGGAAACAACGAAGCGGCCCTGGCCTTTCCCGACTCGTAGACCGCCACGCCATCGCTACCGAGGTGACAATGACGTGCCCGGCGAAGTCCATCTCGGCGACGCAGTGGTCAACATCCGATATGGTCACCGGAGTCTGGGTCTTCGCCAAGCGTCCCAGTTCCGTCCGGTTGGGAACGAGGATGTCCGTGTGGCCCAGGATCTCGGCGAGATCCGATGTGTCTGCGGTCATCGGTGCAGGGTTGAGAATGAACAATCCTTTGCTGCCCTTGGCGGCAGCGAGGACTGAGTCCAGGCCGATCTCAAGTTGTGCCATCACAACGGGAGGGCTGGTTGAGCGCAAATAGGTCTCAACGTCCGCGGCATTTACGTGGGCATTGGCCCCCTGGTCCACGATGATGACGTTCTCTCCACCGGGATCCACCAGGATCCACCAGGATCGTGGCCGTGCCGGTCGCGGCCTCGGCCACGACCCGGACATTCGTAACCGGAACCCCTCGCGCCTCAAGAACATCCAGGACGAATATTCCATCAGGGTCCTTACCGACGCACGAGAGAAACGCGACGGTGCTCCCCAGTGCTGCAGCGGCCACTGCCTGGTTGGCTCCCTTGCCTCCGGCGCCGACACTTTTTCGAAGGGTCAGGATGGTCTCCCCCGGCCGTGGCATGTGAGGCAGCCTGAACGTGGTGTCAACGTTGACCGAACCCACGATACAGACGTCCCGAGGCGTTGTGGGAGGTTCACCGCCCTTGGCCCAGCTTGTCTATTGCGTCTAGGACGAGATCCCAGTACCTAGCGGTATCCAACTTCATCGCCACGCTCGCGTTGGGCGGCCGCTCATATCTGTTGTGCAGGTCGACGATTGTGGTGCCTCGAGTCCATTCACCCTTTGTTTCGACAGCAAGGAAGCACTCCTGCCAGGCGATCAGGTCGGGTTCGATCAACGCAGCTACCGTGCACGGGTCGTGGACCGGCGGCGAATCAAAGCTCCAAACCGCGCGGTATGAGGAACCGAAGAAGCCCATCCACTCTCCGCAGATATGCCCGATTGGGTGGGGCATCGCTTGCATCCGTGCAACGATCTCCGGGGTGGCCAAAGCTTGGTGGGTCAGATTGAGTCCGACCATCCTGACCGGTATTCCAGAATTGATGACGGTGTCGAGAGCCTCAGGATCTGCATACGTGTTGAACTCGGCGGTCGGCGTGTGGTTTCCGCGCTCAGTCGACCCTCCCATGAAGATAATTTCGGCGACTTTGTGCACTACCTCAGGGTGTTGTTGGATCAGCGCCGCCACGTTGGTAGTGGGGCCGGTGGCCACGATGGTGACCGGGTGGTCTGACGATTCGAGTACGCCCTGCATCAGCTCGACGGCCGACTTTTCAGACGGCGCGAAACCCGGTTCGGGCATTTCCGGCCCGTCCAGACCGCTGACCCCATGGACATAGTTCCCTAACTCGCTCATGCCGGCCAAGGAGCCCGCGGCGCCGCGCGCGACGGGCGTAGTCGTAGCGCCGGCCAGTGTCAGAATTCTCAAAGCGTTCCGTGTGGCGTCATCGATCGAGCAGTTCCCGAACGTGGTTGTGACCGCCAGCAAGTCAATGCGGGGCGATTGGACGGCCAGAAGAATTGCAATGGCGTCGTCATGTCCCGGATCACAGTCAAGAATGATGGGAATGGGCGCCGTGTCATTGCTCATTGCACAGCCTCATCTTTGTTGAGCCACCGCACCATAGAAGCCATGAGCCCATCGAACCCTGGCCATTGAATAAATCCAGTGGGGCACCGGTGCGGGCCGATATCGCTGGTCCAGACTAGCGACCTGCCGGAGCCATATTCGGCCGTGGCGATGAGGACGTCGCCGTTGACAGTGGCCACGACCTGAGCCTCCGGTTTGGCGACCACGCGGTTGTAGCCCAGTAGGGCGGGCGCGTTCTGCCTCCATGCACGTCCGACCGCGTGGTCCGGGGCTTCTAGAATCGGGAACACACCCTCGGGAACTTCGACTCTGTCGTCGTAGTCGCTCATTGTCACTGGCAGGATGTCCGCCAAGGGACTCCGGGCGAAGTTGGCCCTGGCCTGGAACCCCTGAAAGCTCAGATAGCCTCCGGCCATCATCAGCGCACCCCCACCTCGCAGCCAGTCACACAGGTTTCGCAGCCGGTTGGTGCTCGATCTGCCATGCAGCCAAGTTTCCTGCGGCAGTAGAAATGAGTTGGCGCCTATGTCCGAGAGGATGATGACGTCGTAGGCGTTGAGCGCTTCCAGGTCCGCGGGGAACCGTTCCGGCACGTCGTGGGCGCACATGTGCTCCACCCTGATTCCCTAACGCCCAAGCGCGGCGATGTAGTCGTCGGCTCCGGAGTGGAAGGTGACGCTCGTGAAGCTGTCAAAACCCTTGTAGTGGGTAGCCTGAGATACCCAGGACTCACCGGCTAGAAGTATGCGGACCATTTACCATTCCTCACAGTTATCAAAAAGGGATTGGGAGTTCTTGACCATTAGCTGTCTGATGGAATCAGATGAAATTCCAAGCCGTTTAAGCCGGGAGACGAAGTACTGAAGGATGTGTCCGTAACCAGGCCCGCCATAGCGGCGCAGCAGGCTCTTCAGGAAAATATCGGATGAGATCAAAACGCGGTCGCCGTACCCCGCGTCCAGAAGAGAGGCGATGTTTCTGGCGTTGTCATCATCTGACGGGCATTGGGAACCTTGGTCGGCGTAGTACAGCTCTGCTCCGATCATGTCGTATTGGATCCAGGCGCCCCGGGCGGCCAGTCGCTGCTGATACGCCTGGTCGTGGCCCGAAGGCCCCATGTGGCAGAGCACGACTACTCGCGGGTCAACACCGTAGTGTTCTACGAGATCCAATACTTCATCGCCTAGGCGAAACCAGCCGGGAAGGTGCACCTGCATCGGTAGCATGGTGGCGCGCTGGGCGAGACAAGCCGCGATGAGGCTGGTGCGTTCTGCCTGAGTGAACTGGTCGCTCACCCCGATTTCGCCGATGATTCCCGGCCGGATCCCGTCTTCGCCATCGCGGATGTCGGCGATGATGAGCTCGGCCAGGTCTTCGGCGGAAGTCTCGGCGATACTTTCAGGATGCGAGCCTTCCAGATAGAAGCCGGACCCCGCCACGATGTGAACGTCGGCACTGACGCTAATTTGCTTCAGACGGCGGAGATCCCGTCCAATACCCACCGAGGTCGCGTCGATAATCGTTCGTCCCCCGAGATCCGCGAATCTGCGGATCTCCTCGACGGCCATTTCCGGGTCGTCCAGCCTACAGTTGTCACGATTGCCGAATGGGTCGTATTTTAGATCCCAAAGGTTTTCGGTACGTACTTTCTCAGCGGCAAAGCTGCCGGCGTCGAGCCCGGTTGAAGTGGTGGGCTGCCACCAGGATGTTACGTCGTTGAGTATGTGTTCGTGCGTCAGACAGATTCCAAGTTCTGCGCTATCCACGGGTCCTCGAACTGTGGCAACCCGCGTCACCGGATACGTCCAACGATGCGACTGACAACGTTGCTATTGAGGAGGATCGCGACGATGAGGATAATCCCCTGAGTGATGGGCACCCAGTAAACGTCAACCCGGAGCAGAACAAGCCCGTTGGCAATGATCCCGAGCGTCATCGCCCCGATCATGCTGCCAACTATGGAGCCTCGTCCACCCATCAAGCTGGTGCCACCGAGCACCACCGCCGTGATCACTTCCAGTTCGAACCCCGTTCCTGAATTCGAAGAGCCGCTGGCGAGGCGAGTCGCAACAAGGACACCTGCCACGGCCGCAAACAGGCCGGTCAGGGCGAGAGCCCACATCTGTAATCGCCGGATGTCGACGCCGGACCGGCGCAATGCTTCGGCGTTGGAGCCGACGGCCACGACATAGCGTCCAAACCGGGTTTGGGTGAAGACATACCAGCCAACAAGCACCGTCGCAATAGCTATCCATGTCGGGGTGTACAAACCGAGGAACTGGCCCTGGCCGATGATGAGCAGCCAGTCGACCTCGATGGGCGTGCTGTAGCCCTGTGTGATCAATAGCGCAACGCCACGCACCGCAATCAGGGCGGCGAGGGTCACGATGAACGACTGAAGCTTCCCGTATGCGGTTAGGTAGCCATTGATCAGGTCACGAACGGCTGGCCGCGTTCAAAAAGGCAATGCCCGGTGCCAAATCCCTCCTTGGATCCTTCAGCTTCGAATGGGGACAGAACGCTGCCCACGAACTGATCGATCAGGGTATCGCCGCCGGGTCAATCGTGACCGCGGCTGATGTCATTGCTCTGGGCGTCATTGCCGGAGTACAAGCGCGCGGCTACCGCATCCCTGAGGACTTCCGAGTCATCGGCTTCGATGACATCGGCGTTTCTTTTCTTGCACATCCTGCGCTGACCTCTGTTCGCCAGCCAGTGGACCAAATGACTGCAACGATCGTGGAGATGGTCATGGAAAGCGTCTCCGGGGTGGCCGCTGCTGCCCGAAATGCAAAAACGGTATTTAAGCCTGACTTGATAATCCGCGAGTCAAGCCCGCGTCGCCCAGTGTGAAGCGGCCATGGAGTCGGGAGAGTCTGGGTTCGTGGGGCGTAGCGCGGTTGCCGCGTGATTCTTGAAGTCGGTCAGGCGTCTGGCGGCGGCTCGTCGTCAGTGCCAGGCTCCGCGCCGGGTTCGGCGTACCACAGCCGGGTTTCCCCGTACTTCTTCTCGGCAAACCGCTCCATGCCCTCGGGCCAGTCGGGCTCGGGGGTCCGGGACGAGCGCTCCACCACGACGACGGCGCCCGCCGCGAGGTGCGGGGCGAGCTTCGCCAGGACGGCGGCCAGTGCCGGCTCGTCCAGGGGGTAGGGCGGGTCCAGGAAGACGAGGTCCCACCGGATGCCCTCCACGGTCCGTTCCAGGAACGATTCGACCTTCGAGCGGTGCACGGAGACCACCTTGCGGCGCGCCACCGTGTTGACGAGGTCCGCGTTCCGCTGGCACACGGCGCTGGCCTTGGCATCGAATTCCACCAGGTCCACGGAGCCGGCGCCGCGGCTGCCGCTCTCCACGCCCAGCGAGCCCGAGCCCGCATAGAGATCCAGCACCCGGGCGCCGGAGATCACGTCGAAGGCGTCCAGCCGGGAGAACAGCGCTTCCTTGACCCGGTCTGTGGTGGGCCGCGTCATGGTGCCGGGCACGCTGACCAGCGGGCTTCCGCCCGCGGCGCCGGAAATGATGCGGCTCATGCGCCGGGTCCCGTGCGTGTGGTGCTAGCCGCGTTCAAGGAACGCCTCCTTCTCAGGGTTCAGGTATTCGTCAATGGCCGCCGCGAGCCTTGGGTGGCCGGCCAGCGAGGGATCGGCCGCCACGATCCGCTGGGCGTCCTGCCGGGCCCGGGCAATCACGTCCTCGTGTTCGAGCACGCGAAGCAGCTTCAGCGTGGACCGGCCGCCCGACTGCGAGGCGCCCAGGATGTCGCCCTCGCGGCGCAGCTTGAGGTCCTCCTGGGACAGTTCGAAGCCGTCGGTGGTGGCCGCCACCGCGTCGAGGCGGCGCCGGCTCGGGTGGCCCGGTTCCAGGGTGGTCACCAGGAGGCAGGTCCCGGGCAGCCCGCCGCGGCCCACCCGGCCGCGCAGCTGGTGGAGCTGGGAGATGCCGAAGCGGTCGGCGTCGAGGATCACCATGAGGGTGGCGTTGTGGACGTCCACGCCCACTTCGATCACCGTGGTGGAGACCAGCAGTTTGGTCTCATTGGCGGTGAACGAGGCCATGGTCCCGGACTTGAGGGCGGGGTCCTGCCGGCCGTGCAGGGGTGCCACAGGCACGCCGGCCAGGGCCGGTTCGTCCCGGAGCTGTTCGACGACGCCGGTGACGGACGCCAGCTCCCGGGAGCCGTTGTCCCCTTCCAGGTCCGCGGCGGACGGTTCGGCCTCGCCCGGGCTGAAGTCGCCGTCGTCGTCCGTGCCGATCTTGGGGCAGACGACGTAAACCTGGTGGCCGGCGTCGATCTCTTCCCTGGAACGGGACCAGATGCGCGTGGCCCAGGCAGGGTGTTCGGCAAGGCCTACGACGTGGGTGGAAATCGGTGCCCTGCCGGCCGGGAGCTCATCCAGCACGGACGTTTCGAGGTCGCCGAACACGGTCATCGCCACGGTCCTGGGGATCGGGGTGGCGGTCATGACCAGCAGGTGCGGCGGCTTGCTGGCCTTGGACCTCAGGACGTCGCGCTGTTCCACGCCGAACCGGTGCTGTTCGTCCACCACGATTAGCCCGAGGTCGTAGAAGGAGACGTTTTCGCTCAGCAGGGCGTGGGTGCCGATCACGATCCCGGCCGTCCCGGAGGCCGCGTCCAGCATGGCCTGTTTCCGGGCCGCGGTGGGCATCGAGCCGGTGAGCAGCGTGACCTGGACGGCGTCCGGCCCGAGGCCGCCGAGCATCCCGTCCCGGGACAGCGGGCCGAGGGTGCGGCGGATCGATTCGAAGTGCTGGGCGGCGAGGACCTCGGTGGGTGCCAGCAGGGCCGCCTGTCCCCCGGCGTCCACCACCTGCAGCATGGCGCGCAGGGCCACGATCGTCTTGCCGGACCCCACTTCGCCCTGCAGGAGCCGGTTCATCGGCGAGTCCTGGGCAAGCTCCTCGGACAGCGTCTTGCCGACGGCGGCCTGGCCGGCGGTCAGGGTGAACGGCAGCTGGCGGTCGAAGGCCGTCAGCAGGCCGTCGGCAGCCGGCCGGCGGGCCGTGGCTTCCTCGGCGGCGAGCTGCGCGCGCCGCCGGGCGAGGGCGGACTGGAGCACCAGGGCTTCCATATACCGGAAGCGGTCCCGGGCGCGCTGCCAGTCCCCCGGTGCCTGCGGGGCGTGGATCAGCCGGTAGGCCTCCGCAACGGGCAGAAACTTTTCCCGCGCCGCGATCTCCGCGGGCAGCGGGTCGCCGAGGGTTTCCAGGTCAACGGTGTCCAGGAGCGTCGAGATCACCTTCTGGATGGACCAGCTGGTGAGTTTGGCCGTGGCCGGGTAGACCGGGATGGGCATGGCCGCCAGTTTTTCCGGGTCCATCCCCGGGGTGTCGGGGTCCTCGTCCAGCAGCAGGAAGTCGGGGTTGGTCAGGCCCAGCGAGCCGCCGTACCGCGTCACCTTTCCGGAGAACATGGCGCGGCGGCCGGGCTGGAGCTCGGCCTTGGCCCGGAAGCCGTTGAAGAAGCTGACCTTCAGGGTGCCCGGCATGCCGGCGCCCGGGCGTGTGGCACTCCCGCCGCCGGCGTCGTCGGAGATCACGACGTCGGTGAGGGAACCCCGCCGGGCGCGCATGGGCCGGGTGCTGTTGGAGATCACGCGGGCAATGAGGGTCACTTCCTCATCCAGCGGGACCTCGCTGATGGGGGTCAGCTCGCCGCGGCTGAGGTAGCGGCGGGGGAAATAGTTCAGCAGGCCGCCGACGGTGGTGATGCCGAGGTGCTTTTCAATGACAGCAGCGGAACGCTTGCCGATCCGGCGTTCCAGGGCGAGTTCAAGTTCAGCGTTCATGTCCGTCGGGGTTCCGCGCATCAGCATCCGGCACAGCAAAAGCCGGCACCCCGGGGGCAGGAACGTCCGGATCACGGGGCACGGCGAGCTCGCTCACGGAAATGTCCATGGGTTCGCCGAGGGAACGGATCAGGGCCAAGGCGGGCTCGGGGTCCAGCACATGGACGTGGACGCGCCAGCGGAAATGGCCGGCAGCGTCCGCAGCGCCGCCCACCTGGCTCATGATCACGGAGTCGCCCATTTCGTCGAGCCGCTGGCGCATCGTGGCGGCGTCCAGCGGGGAGAGCGCGATGGTGAACATGACCTCCACGCCGTCGTCCCTGGGCATGTCGGCGTGGATATGCGGGTCCTGGACGTCATAGCCGTGCAGGCCGTCCAGGAGCTCGTCCTGGAGTTCTTCGCCCAGCACGGCGGACCGTAGGCAGTCGAGGATAAGGAGCATGCCAACGCCGCCCGCATCTACCACGTGGGCGGCGTGCAGGGCAGCGAGCTGGTCTTCGGTGCGGATCACGGCGGCCAGGGCGGCCTCGACGGCGGCATCCAGGGCCAGGCCGAGGGCGTGGTTGCTGTCGTCGCCGTCGTGCGCCGAGTCCACGTCGGCCGCGGCCCGGGCGGCGGCTTCCATGACGGAGAGCATCGTGCCGGGCACCGGCTCGCTCAGCGCGGACCAGGCCCGGATCTGGGCGCGGTTCAGGGCTGCGGCCAGAAGCGGGGAGCTCAGCCGTGCATGGCCGGCCAGCGGCTCGGCGGCGGCACAGAGGAATACGGCAAAGAGGGTCCCGGAGTTGCCGCGGGCCTGTTCCATCGCGGCCCGGCCGGCCTGTGCCAGGACGGCGCCGACGTCGCCAGCGTCCGTCCCGGTGAAAGCGTGGGCTGCGGCGCGGACGGTCAGGTAGAGGTTGGTGCCGGTGTCGCCGTCGGCGACGGGAAAGATGTTGATGGCGTTCAGGCGGTCGCTGTGGTTTCCGAGCGTTGTCTCCGCCTTGCCCAACCACCGCTTCATCGCTTGCGCGTTGGCGGCAATCTTAGTCTGCAAAGTGATCCCATCCCACAGCGTCAGCGGGCCTGCCCGCGATCTTTACTCCCGTGCTTTCCGTTGGTGCAGGGGCCTCTACCGAGCCTATCGCAGTGAAACCGGCAGGTAGCTTAGGCCCTGCAGGGAATGTGGCGAGCAGTCCGTGGTCCTCGCCGCCGCCGAGGACCCAGGCCATCGGATCCGTTCCCAGGAGGTCCGACGCCGGAAGCAGCGGCACCGTCAGTTCCTTCAGGGCGGCGGCGTCCAGGTTGAGCACGGCGTGGCTGGCCGCGGCCAGCCGGTTTCCGTCGCGCACCAGGCCGTCCGAGATGTCCATCATGGCCGAGGCGCCTTCCTCGCGGGCCAGGGGGCCGGCGGCGAGCGGAGGCCGCGGGCGGCATTGGGTGTCCATCAGGGCGCGCTGTTCCCCGCTCAGTGCCTGGAAGCTGGTGCTGGACTCCAGCAGGGCCAGTCCCGCGGCGGCGCGGCCGACGGTGCCGGCCAGGGCCACGGTGTCCCCCGGCCGGGCGCCGGAGCGGAGCACGGGCTCCCGTCCGTCAAGGGTCCCCAGGATCGACACGCTCACGGCCAGTTCGCGTCCCCGGCCGAGGTCGCCGCCTGCCACTGCGCAGTCCGGGGCCCCCAGTTCGCGGATGCCGGCCGTGAGCCCGTCCGCGAAGTCCTCCACCCAGGAGACCAGGGTCTCCTGGGGCATCGTCAGGCTAACCACGAGGGCCGTGGAGCGGGCCCCCATGGCGTTGATGTCGCTGAGGTTCTGTGCGGCGGCTTTCCAGCCGACGTCGTAACCGCTGGTACGGTAACCGTTGTTCCACTCCAGCCGGAAGTCCTGGTCCGCCACCTGGGTGTCGATGCTGAACACGGTCCGCCCGTCCGGCGCCGCGACGATCGCGGCGTCGTCCCCCGGCCCCAGCAGCAGGGACGTCGTGCCGGCGGAGCCGCGGTTGAGGCGGGGGAAGATGCGTTCCAGGAGCCCGGACTCGGAGAGTCCGGCAACGGTCAGTGTGGATTCAGGCAGCGGAGTTTCAGGCAGTGTGGATTCAGGCAGCGGAGTTTCAGGCACAGCCCTACGCTACCGCGGCGGCCTGACAACGGAGCCCCGGGCTGCCGCTGCCTAGTCGCAGACAATCCAGGCTGAGACTTCATCTACTAAATATCTCCTCCAGCCACTGCTCGCCTGTGGATCGCATATCGAATCGCCGGACGTATTCAGCGGCAGCCAGGGACTCTTCCGCATGCGCTTCCGGAGAACTGTTGAGGGCGGAGACGAACGCCCGAACTTGAGACGTGGTCTCGCGTGTCCAGCGATTGCTGAAGATTTCATCCACTCCGGGCCTTTGCCAGAACAGCGGTATTGCACCTGACGCCATCCCCTCAGCGGGGGCAAGATGGAAGCTTTCGTCCGAGCTGGGGGACAGGATATAGCCAATCTTGCGCATCCAGGTCGCCATGTCCGGGCCGAATGGTTCGAAGACCACGGCATCTCGAAGCGCTGGGGACCTTCCGATTCGTTCAAAGATTTCTAAGTAGGCCTCCCTTTGAAGCGGCTTCTTCCACTCGTATGGATACTCCCAGGGCATTCTTCCACGTACATGCAGCGTGTATCGGGAGTCCTCGTCCAGTAATTGCTCCAGCAAGTCGAGCGCTCTATCCAGGCGCTTGCGCATCGGAACAATGCCCACGAGGCCCAAACGGAATCGGTGATCCGGTTCCTTGGGTCTGCGGAGGTCAATTAGGTCGATTGCATTCGGAATGACCCGGAAGGGAGTATTGGTCCAAGCAGTACTTTCGAGGGTGCGCTCCACGTAGAGCCGCGAAACGCAGATTAGGGAGTCAATGTTTTCAGCGGCCACATTCTTCATCCAGGGACCGTTGAGCTCGAACATATGAAGGCGCACAATGAGCCTCTGTCTCAGCCGTTTGTTATTCGAGTACCAAACGGCGTTGGGTCCGCACCATTCACAGATTATGACATCGGCCCAGTCCCTGAGTCGTTCGGACTCCTTGACATCGTGGTGATGCAGTGTCTTCCAGTGGTCGAAAGCAAGTTCGATGTCGTCTCTGGCCTCGAGCACGGAAACGAGCTCCCCTGCAAACTTAAGATCGTGACCGGCAATCAGCACCCTGGTCTTCTGCTTAGCTCGAGGACTGCGGAGGTAGTCGCCCTCGGACCGCTCGAAATAGGCTTTCAGCCGGTTTGCAGAGGATGAAATCGAATACCGCCGGACACGCTTACTTACTTCCTCTTTCAACTCTGCCAGGGTTTCCCTAGCCTTCAGAAGAGTGTTTACAACGCTCTCCGTCGAATCGTCATCGACATACAGAGGGTAGTCGGCACCGAAAAGCTCGAGATGCTGCGCATTTCGGTTCACCATGGGCGGTACCCCGAGCGCAGCGTATTCGAGCACTTTGGTCGAAATTTCGAGACTAGCGTCCATGGTTCCATCACGCCAGCTCAATCCGACATCGTGCCTACTGATCTCCAATGCGGCCTGATCACGCGACATCCCACCCAACCAGTCGATGTGGGGCAAGGCTATGGCATCCTCCATAGAGACCGACCATGAGGGGTCTTGGGGATCATCCTGGAACTTGTCGCCGATCATAGTCAATGCCAAGGGAAGATTGTTCTCTTCGGCCGAAGCTGGGAGGGAGCACATCTCAAGAGTGCGCCACTTCTTGGCGAACTTGCCGGAGTAGACGGCGCTCAGTTTCGTTCCGGTAGTCGGGAAACTTCCCCGCAGCTCAAAGTATTCATCTGGCACCATTGGCGTGAGGACCAGCGTCTTTCCGGCAGCCTCTGGAATCGTCGCTTCAACGTACGAACGTGCGGCCTCAGTCTGCACGAAGAAACGCCGGCATTGTCCGACGGTCCGCCTCAGCATCGCGAGATTGTCTTCAGAAAGCCGAGAGCTGGGATGTGCGATGTCAGTGATGTAGAGCCACGATTTGGGACCGAGGACTTTGGAGTTCGCGACGTTCGTCGCTACCTGCGTGCCACGGGCGATCACCACGTCGAACGACCTCTCGGCGTCAAGTTCGGCCATGCGCTGGGCTGCATGTCGAGGCTTCAGTGCCTCAACGTCCGCGGTTGCGTGAGGCTGCACGATTTCCACTCCGGGTAGATCCGCAATCCGGTCAAGCAGTCGCGTCTTCGTGACCGCGGTCTTGAGGAGTACGCAGACCTCGGCGCCCGTAAGTGCCAACGCTTCGGCCATGGAGACAAGCCAGATGGCGGATCCGTCGATGATATTAAGGTCGACGTCTCCGTATAGGAGGACCGTACGCGTTGACCTGGTTGTGTCAGTGCGATCCAACGAGTGCCCCTTTATTCATCTTGACAAAAGTTTCCAGCGAATTGAGCAGGCCAAATTTGTAGTCTTCGGTCCACTCATCCATGGATGAACGATCCGAAAATACAACATCCGATGCAGCTTCGAATTCCGCGGTGTAGATGTTGGGCTCTCGTCGTGTTCTGACAAAATAGACCGGTATCCCCTGGGACCGGCACTCAGCCAACGCCTGGAGTATTTCATTTGCCAGCAAGGTCCCCGCTGCGGAATCGGCTCCGAACCAGCTTCCCGAGGAGAATGCGCTGTCGTCGACGATCAGCGCGGATCCACTCCCGTTGGCGATCTGAGCGGCTATCGTGCTCGGACGCAGGGATTCAAGCGCGTGTGCATCGCCCAGGTAGCGGTATAGCTCCTTGCCTAGGATCGAGTAAACGATCCGGCCGCCCCATGGCGCCGTCGGAGGTACCCCGAGATAGCCAAGAATTTTGGACTGACGGTGCCTGTCATCCGTTACAGCGGCCGCAAGTCGGCCGATTACTGGGCCAGAAGATGGAACCACCCCGGGAGACACGACCGGCGGATTCTTCTCCGCCGAGGTAACTCTCGTTTCCGGAATCTGTTGAACCGACGTAGAAATTCCGCCTAGCATGTCGCGTAGCTCTCGGAAGCGCGATTTAGACTTTCTGGCTTCGGTTTCCTGCACCCACCGCATACTGACTAGTTGCGAAAAGGCCGTCACCGCCATGAGGGTGAATAATGCGAGGGACAGAACAGCGAAGGCCAGGTGCCCGACTGAAAAGTAAAGAGATCCACCGAGTAGCGCGACGGTCCCGCATAGGGCCATCGCAATGACTCCTCGACTCTTGAAGGCTGCGCGTATTGTCTGAAGGAAGCGAGGAATCATGAGCTGAAGACCCCTCTGGTGTCGACGAGGAGCTTACCTGCAAGGACCTCCGGGGGTAGTGCACTAACGGCGTCATGGTCAACAAGCACAACCACTAGAGAGGACCGGCTCACGGCTTCCTCCAGGGTTACCAGCTGGACGTTGTCCCGACCCTGAAGGCGCTGGGGCAAGCTATCGATGTGGGGCTCAGCTACGTTAACCTGTGTGGCAGGCAGCGATTCGGCAATGGCATGAGCAATTTCAATGGCGGGCGACTCACGCAGGTCGTCAATATTTGCCTTGAACGCAAGTCCAAGGACAGCAATCTCGGAATTCTTGGGCAGCGTAGCAAATGCACCGTGCACCTGGTTCAAGACCCAACGAGGCTTGTCGTCGTTGACGGTCCGAGCCGTCCTGATCAAACGAGACTCTGCAGGTGCTGCAGCCACGATGAACCAAGGATCTACTGCGATGCAGTGCCCACCGACACCAGGTCCCGGCTGCAGGATGTCGACACGTGGGTGGTGATTTGCCAGTCTGATCAGCTCCCAGACGTCGATGTCCAACTTTTCACTGATTACCGAGAGTTCATTCGCGAATGCAATATTGACGTCGCGGTAGGCATTTTCCACTAGTTTGGCCATTTCCGCTGTTACGTCGTCGGTGACCAGTATCTCCCCCTGGCAGAACACCGAATATAGGTCCTTCGCGAGATCCGCCGCTTGGCTGGTGATGCCTCCAACAATTCTGTCGTTGGTAACAAGCTCGATCATGACTTTGCCGGGCAATACGCGCTCAGGGCAGTGGGCCAATAGAATCGCAGGTCTGCCCCTGGCGCCGTCCAGAGACAAGTCCGGCCGGAGCGAGATGATGTACTCGCCCAGGTGGCGAGTTGCCCCCGGAGGTGAAGTCGATTCCAGGATGATCAGTTCGCCACCCTGCAGCAGGGGCGCGATGCCGCGTGCGGCCGCCTCGATATAGCTCAGGTCAGCACTCTTATCCGACTTGAACGGCGTTGGAACGGCAACAATGTAGGCATCTGCAGCCGGCGTCTCGGTGGTGGCCTTGAGCCGGCCTTGGCTGACGGCTCCGGCAACGTGGATCCCCAGATCTGGCTCAACAAACGGGACACGCCCATCGTTCACAGCGTCCACAGTCCCCTGACTGACGTCAACGCCGATGACGTCAAGTCCGTTGGTCGCCAAGATCGCGGCTGTGGGCAGCCCGATGTACCCAAGTCCAATCACGGCGATGGTCTGGATGTTTGTCAATCTATTGTCCCCAATCAAAGAGTGATGTGTTCACGTGGATTTCCGAAAAGTTGAATCTTGCCGCTCGCTGCGAGTTCGTCATCCGATACGGCCCGGTTATGCCCTGCTCCGAAGCCCATCTGGCAGTAGTTGAACCTGTCGGCCGAGTATATGGAGCCGTTGGCTGCCGCGACTGAGGTGAGGAAGGCGGTGTCCTCACCACGGCTCAGCGCCTCAAATGGGTGCGCCTCGAAGACCTCCCGTCGTGCAGTAATGGTTGGCCCCATGACAAGCCCGCTGAACCGGTGCTCCTTGTCTGCAGCGCGGAGCATCGTGGCTCGGCTGGAAAGGAAATGCATGTAGTGGGATTGCTTCCCAACCACATCCGCGCCGGAGTAAGTGAGCGCATGCAGCAAATCAACAAGGTAGTTAGGCGCGTAATAGTCGTCGTCGTCCATCTTTGTGAGCACCGCCCCTGCCGATGCTTCAACGCACAAGTTGAGGCACTCACCGAGGGTCAGGGTGTCCGGGGCGACCAGTACTGTGTACTTCGCAACGCCGTGGGCGTGGGCCAGATCAGCCAGCTGACCCTCGGCGGCCACAAAACCGTGAGTCAGCAGAACGAGCTCCAGATCCACGCCGTCCTGGCTCCCTACGGTCTGAAATATATGGCTCAGCTGTTGCGGACGAATTGTGCTCACCAAAGCACTGACCGAGGGAAGGTTGACCGGCCGGCGTCGCCCCGGCGCGATCGCCCGCACGACGGATTCTGCCCGGTGCGCGTAAGTGTGCTCTCCCCAGATTCGGCGCTGGGCCTTATGGACGACGCGTGCATTGAATTCTGCGTTGGATGTCAACATCCGCAGCATGTTTTCCGCCTCAGGCTTCGCTGGGGCAAGCAGAACCTCATCGTCCTCGAAGAACAGCGATATCGCCGCGCTTGGCGTCGAGACGACTGGTGTGCCCGAGGCCGTGATCTCAAATATCCGGCGGGCACACATGCTGGGCGATTCGATCACGGAATTGACATTCAAAAAGGCCTTGTACGCACGGTATGCGGTCAGCATCTGGGCGTAACTCAATGTGCCCACTACATGCTTGTCAAACGGCTCCGGGAACTGGTATTTCTTGTCGCCGCCCAGCTGGCGGGAGAATATTTCCAGCTCGGCGCCGCCCGTTCTTGCTTCTGTCATAGCCGCGCCCAGGAGCATGTCCATCTGGGCGCGTCGCAGTGGGTACTTATGGGCGAAATACATCCCCGCGAAAGCCACACCGCGCGAGTGCCATCCGTGGCCCGGCCGGACAGGGTTGTGAATAGCTGGCTGCGCGGCAAAAGGAAGGGTGCCAACCCTGTCATGGCCCAAATCCCTCATGTAGTCAGGAATGCGGTCCGAATCACTCGTAAGGACGTGGTCAAACAACTTTGCTGCCGGAAGAAAGTCTTCGTAGTGGGGAGGGTCTTCCTTATTCCAGAAGACGGTCGGCATTCCGCGATCGCGGCACCACTCCACTAGGCGGACAAGCTCTATGCCCGGGCCAGACGCACCCGCGAGCTGATATTGCCAGGATCCGGAATTCCCGTTCCATGCAGACTCCACGAACAAGAAATCAATCCGAGTTCGGCCAAGCTGATCACGCCACAGCTCCCTGCGCAGTTCGAGTAGATTCCATTCGAACGAAAAAGCGGTCCGCGAGAAATCATCAAGAATCACCCCCACGTTCAGATCCATGCGCCGCGGTCCCGGTCGGGAAGATTCGTACGGCCTGAACTGCAACTGACGGTTTCGTCCCCGACCCGCCCATTCGCCCTCTGAGCCCTTGATGTTTTGCGGATCAAAGAGGCCCGGTTCCGCCTTCTGACGCAGTCTCCACTTTTGAAGCTGAGCCGTGCCACCGGATCTCAAATGCCACAGGGCTTTTCGCATTTCGCCGAAGACGCCCATCAGTCCCGGCTCCTGCGGCAAGACAGACGGCGGCTGTGCGGCCGTATCGGGTACGACTTCGCATTCTGCAGGCACTACCCCGTTCCCCCAATTTTTCGTGCTGCAGTGCAGCGTGCTTGGTGGCGAGAAGGCAGCGCAGAGACCCCTCCAGCCGGTCCGCCAACAAGAAGTTGGGTACTTTTTGTACCTTCAACGAACGTAGGGGTCTGAGGTAAAGGGAGTGGTGGTCCAAGATGAACGAAGCCTGAACGACGCCGGGAGAGTCGCTTACATATGCCGGTCCTGCGGCACCAGCGCGATGCCATCGCCGCCCAGGTCGTGCATGGATCGGCTGGCTACCCGGCCGGGACAGCGGCCGCAGCGTCAGGACGCTCAGTAGATGATGGACTTGCATCCCAGCTGCGATACACCGCTGGTGAGCACCGAGATCCCCGGACTGTAGGAACACACGGTGTATTTCCCCCGGACCGAAATCGGTACAGCCGTCCGGTAGCCGTGGTTGCCGGTGATGTTCAGCGCCGCGTTGACGTCGGGCCGGGCCACGTTGGCGGTGAACTTGTAGCTCTTGGAGGTGGCGTCCGGGGACTTCACACTGATGTTGACGGGGACGCTCCTGCTCGTGAAGCCGGGATCGACCGTCCAGCCGGTGGCCGTGACGGACTTGTTTGCGGTCGTTCCGGAAAGGCCGACCGTGTCCAGGTAGCCCATAGCGGCAGGGGCTGCCCGCGCCGAGAGATCCCTGCAGCCCAGGAGCGTGTTGCCGGCGCTGATCGGACTGACTGAAATGCCGTACGCGCAGACGCGGTATTGGCCGGACTGGGTGATGGGAATGCTGTTCTTGAAGCCGTGGCGGCCGGTCAAGGAGAACGCTGCGTTGACGTCGTCGCGCGGCTGGTTGGCGGTAAAGGCGTAACCGGTGGTCTTGCCGTCAGGGGCCGTCACGTAGATGTGGACGGCGTTGGAGGCCGACGGCGTGGCCCGTTCGAAGCTCCACCCTGACGCCGTGATGACCGCGGACGGGTTCGTTGTGTCCACGCTCATGTCGTCCACGTAACCCACCGGCGGCTCGGCCGCCGTCGCGGAGGCGTCCTGGCAGCCCAGGAACGCGTTGCCCTTCGTGAGGGCGCTCACGGCGATGCCGTAGGCGCACACCCGGTAGATCCCGGTCCCGGTCACGGGAATCGTGGCCCGGTAACCGTGGGAGCCGGTGATCTTCATGGCCGCGTTGACGTCGCTCCGGAGGGCGATGGCGGTGGTCTTCACGACGGTGGTGACGCCGTCGGGAGCCGTGACATAGAGGTGGATCGGGATGGAGGCCGACGGCGTGCCAGGATCGTAGGCCCACCCGGCGACCTGAAGCGCCGCTGATGGACGGGCGTTGCTGACGGTCACGGAGTCCAGGTAGCCGCGCGGATACTCGGCGACCGCGGCGGTAATGGTCTGGCAGCCAAGCGCGGTGTTGGGCGCCGCGGGCAAGGCTGAAACGGCGATGCCGTAGGCGCAGACCTTGTAGTCGCCGCTGCCGGTAACCGGCAGCGTGATGCCGAAGCCGTGCGCGCCGGTGATGCCCAGGGCCTGGTTCACGTCCTGGCGTGTCTGGTTCGCGGTGAAGGCCTGTCCGGTGGTGACGCCCTGCGGGTTGGTCACGTAGACGTGGACCGGGATGGAGGCCGTGGGGGTGCCGCGGTCCGCGGCCCACCCGCGGAGCTTGATCTTTGGCTGCCCGGCTTCCATTGCGGTGGTCACGGTGTCCAGGGCGCCGTCCGGCGCCGGGGTCCCCGCCAGGGCAACGGTCCGGCAGCCCAGCGCCGTGTTTTCAAAGGCGCCGATCGCGAATGCGCAGGCCTGGTAGGTCCCGGCGGCTTTCAGGGCGATAGAGCCCTGGAAACCGTGATTTCCGCTGATGCCCAGCGCCGCATTGACGTCCGCACGCGGCTGGTCCGCGGCGAAGGCGTAGCCCGTCTTGGTCCCGTCAGGGGCGGTGACATATACGTGTGCCTGCGTGGACGCGGAGCTGGTGACCTGGTCCACCGCCCATCCCCCGACCTTGAGGAAGACGCCGGTGGAGGAGACGGACGTGGCAGCACTGTCAAAGGAGCCCACGGGCGGCGCACCCGGCGGACGGATCGTCACGGCGGCCGCGGAATTGCTGACGGAGTCGATGCTCACACGGGTTCCGGCGTGCGTGGTGAACGTCTGGCCCGCCTGCCAGGCCTGGGTATTGCTGTAGTAGCCGTTGAACGCGGAGGCCCGGGTGTCGGGCGGGAGCAGGATGGAGGAGTTGCCACCGCCCTGCTGGGTGATCTTCACGCCGCGGTTGCCGGCCTGCGCCACCGCGGTGTCATAGCCCACGGGCGCCCTGAGTTCCAGGTAGTAGACCTCGCCGGATTTCGGGTCCGTGAATTTGGCGGCCCGGTTTGCCCCGGTTCCCGCCCACGGTTTGAGCCCCACACTGCGGGGTGCGGACACCGTGCCCAGGTTGGCGATCTCGTCGCCGTTTCCAAACCGGCCCATTTCCCAGAAGCTGGCGCTGATTTCGGGCATGATGTCCCAGTGCGAGATCCCCATCAGGTCAAGGTTGTCGCCATAGGGCTTGATCGAGCAGGTGGAATCCGCAAACCCGGCGTAGGGCCCGGAGGCCACGTCCATGGCCCCGCTGCCGCACAGCAGGCTGTTGGCGTGGTCCATGCCCAGGGCATGCCCGAACTCGTGTGTCAGAACAGGCGTGGTGAGCCGGCTGTTCTGCGGCATCAGGATGCGTCCGCCCATGTTGCCGTTGCTGTACGTCATGCCGGCGGCGCCGTTGTTGAGGTAGGCGCCTGGGATGAACATCACCAGCGCCGTGTAGGGGCCCTGCGTCCAGCCGAGCTCCTGGGAGACGGTGTCCACGATCTCCGCCGGCGTCTGCGTGGATTTCGCGGCTGACTTGTGCAGCTGGCGCGCCGCTGTCAGCGAGATGTCCACGCGGCCCACGGTGGCGTTCGCCCAGTATCCGTTGGCGGCGCTGAGGGAAGCCTGGGCCGCAGCCATCGGCACGGCCGCGTCCGTGTCGGCGGCCGACTTATCGGCCAGCTGGACCGTCACCAGGGTGGTCTTCATGGTGCCTGCCAGCGGCGCGCTCACGTAGGTGTACTCGGACTTGATCCTGTTTGCCGGCGGCTCCGGGCGGACAAAGTCATCAACCTGGCCCTGCGGGCTGGGGTCCGCAACCGCCGGCAAAGCAACAGCGGGCACGGCAGCAGGCGCGGCAACAGCGGGTGCCCCGGTCAGTGCCCCGGCCGGTATCTGCGCCGCGGCAAAGGCGGCCTGGGGTAAGGCTGCTGCCAGCATCATGGCGGCAATCGTGGCTGCCGCTATGTTCAGTTTTCGCAAGATTGCTCGCTTAGGGGTGAGACCTAAAGGTTGAGACCTGTTGGTGAGACCTACGTGGGTGCCTATAGCATAAACGGCAATTCACATCTGTCACCCCATGCACTTCGATCACAAAATTCACAACTGCACCACGCCTTTTTCTTTGTAAGTTTTTGCGCAGTACTGGCCCACCATTTCGCCACGTCAGGAGCGCATGCCAAACTCTTAGCCGTGCCTTCTTCCGTCGCCGCGACGAATTCCGCAACCCGCAGGGTGCTCGCCTTGACCGCGGGGGGCGTATTGCTGTGGCTGATCGTCGCCCTGCAGCTCTTTGTCAACGTGGATCCGCTGAGCGTGCACCGGACGGATGCGGTCATCATGCTGGGCGGCGCGGCCTCTGAACGCTTGCCTGTGGCGGAGCGGATCCAGGATGAACTCCACATCCCGGTCCTGGTGATCTCCCACACTGACACGTTCGGCAACAGGGCGGCGGACGATGCCTGCAACGCGGCAGCTTTTCCGAATCCCTCGCTCGTCTGTTTCCGGCCCCCGGATCTTGATACCCGGGGCGAAGCGCAGGCAATTTCCCGGCTGGTCGAGGCAAACGGCTGGAAGTCCGTCACGGTGGTGACGTCCAGCTATCACGTCACCCGTGCAGGGCGCCTCATCGGGCAGTGCACGACGGCGGAGGTACAGATGGTTGCCTCACACCCTGATCTGGATCTGGCACAGTGGCTGCGGCGCTTCGTAGTCGAAACGGGCGGCCTGATTGACGCGTCACTGCGGCAGGAATGCGCCGATCACCGGGCGGGAATGTAAGAATTGAGTCGGCTTCGGTTGAAACTATCAGCCAGTTTGAAGATCCGATGAGGCTAGGAGGAGGACACGTTGGAGCACTCTGCCGACGGCACTCCGCCGCTGGTTGCCGCACCCCGGCACCTGCGCCGCCGGGCTTTCCACACGGAAATCCCGGACACGCTGCTGGTCCCGGGCGCGGAACCAGCCCCGCTAACACCCGAACGCACGGCATCGGCCAAGCGTGCCGCCGATCCAGACCTCGACGACGAGGAAACAGCGTACCGCCGCAAGCGCCTGGCAGCCCTGGTAACGGTTCTCGTTGTTGCCGTCAGCGTGCCGGCTCTCGTGATCGCCCTGCTGCTGTTGGGCTGAGCCTGCTACTCATTACAAACCACCACTCGCATTACTTGGGGGAAAATCCATGCACAGCATCATGCCAATCTTCGGGACCAGGCCGGAGGCCATCAAGATGGCTCCGATCGTCGGTGCACTCCAGGAGTCGCCGCATTTCCACTGCGTCGTCACGGTCACAGGCCAGCACCGCGAGATGCTGGACCAGGTCAATGAGTTGTTCGGCATTGTTCCGGACCATGACCTCAATATCCTGCAGCAGGGCCAGTCCCTTTCCGCCATCATGACGCGCACCATCGACGGCCTGGAACAGCTCTTCGCCCGTACCCGGCCCGACGCCGTCGTCGTCCAGGGTGACACGACGACGTCGACGGCTGCCGCGATCGCCGCTTTCTACCACGGCATTCCCGTAGTGCACGTGGAGGCAGGCCTGCGCAGCGGTGACCTGCTGTCCCCCTTCCCGGAGGAGGCCAACCGCAAGATCACCAGTCAGATCACCCGCCTGCACTTGGCTCCCACGAGCACCAGCCGGGCCAATCTGCTGGACGAGGGCATCAGCCCGGCGGACATCGTGGTGACCGGCAATACCGTCATCGATGCCCTCCTGGCCACGGTGGATAAACAGCTCCCCTTCACGGACCCAAGGCTGGAGGCACTCGCCGCCGGCGGCCGCCGGATCCTGCTGGTCACGACGCACCGCCGCGAGAACCAGGGCGAAGCCATGCGCGGCGTCGGACGGGCGCTGGCCCGGATCGCCGAGGCCGAGCCGGAACTGGTAATCGTCCTCCCGGTCCACAAGAATCCGGTCGTGCGCGAGGCGGTGCTGCCGGCGCTGGAAGGCAAAGCCAACGTCCTGGTCACTGAGCCGCTGGCCTACGGTGAGTTCACCCGTCTGCTGTCCATCGCCCACGTGGTTTTGACCGACTCCGGTGGCGTCCAGGAGGAAGCGCCAAGCCTGGGCAAGCCCGTGCTGGTGATGCGGGAGAACACCGAGCGGCCGGAGGCGGTCGATGCCGGGACCGTGGCACTGATCGGAACGGACGAGGAGCGGATTGTTGCCGAGGTGACCCGCCTGCTCGAGGACACGGATCACTTTGCCGCGATGGCCAACGCCGTCAATCCGTACGGGGACGGTAAGGCGGCCGCCCGGACCGTGGCGGCGATCGAAGAGTTGCTCGGCGTCGGGTCACGGATCGACGAATTTGCCGGCGGGTAGCCGCCGACTGCAGGGGCGCGCCCAAGCGTGAGACAACCGGAAGTTAACACAGTATTAATGCCCGGGGGAGGTGTCGTTGGGCGCCTCGTTGCTCAACCGTTATGATTGCTCCCGTGGGAAAGCGCCCTGCTGCCGTGCATACGGGACCGGGACGACCTAGAGTGATGCCACGGATCGCCGCTCCCGCCACATGGTTCGCTCATCGAATAGGAATAAACATATGAAAGTCCAAGCCGTAATTCTTGCCGCCGGAATGGGTACTCGATTGGCACGCCCGCACCCGAAGCCCATGACGGAGCTCAGTGATGGCCGGACCATCATGCACCAGCAGGTCCAGAACCTGCAGAACAGGTTTGGCAAAAAGCTCCAGCTGACCATAGCCGTCGGTTTCAAACTCGAGATGATCCTCGAACACGTACCCAACGCTTCGTTCGTGTACAACGAGAACTTTGACCAGACCAACACTTCGAAGAGCCTCCTGAAGGCAATCCGCAATTCCGCCAAGGGCGGCGTGCTGTGGATGAACGGCGATGTCGTGTTCGACCCGGAAATCCTGGAGATGCTGCGGCCCTACATCAAACGGGATGAATCATTCATCACGGTGGATGTCTCCTCGGTTTCCGATGAGGAAGTCAAGTACACCACCGACGCTGACGGCAAGATCCAGGAACTCTCCAAGCGGGTGCCCGCCGATGTGGCCCAGGGCGAGGCCGTAGGCATCAACTATGTGAGCTCGAAGGACAAGAAGAAGTTCCTCAAGCGGCTCATTGAAGTCGATGACCAGGACTACTTCGAGGGCGCGATCGAACTGACCATCAAGCAGGACGACGTCAAGTGGACCCCCGTGGACATCAGCGAGTTCTACGCCGTTGAGGTTGATTTCCCGGACGACCTGGTCCGGGCAAACGCCAGCATCTAGGTGACACAAGCCTGACGAGGAATACGGCTGGCGCTTGTCTTCTTGGACAGCGCCAGCCGAGAGCACCAGCCGAAGAATTGGCGGCCAAGGTGGGCGGCGGTATCAGTCGCCCGTGATGGTGGAATGCCAGATCGAACGTCCATCGGGCGAGGATGAAAGAAGCGAATACAAGCATGCCAGGCCTAAATCAGAATCAAGCAATAGCGGCCGTCAAGGCGGCAGCCGAACGTAAGCTCCGTCGCGCGTGGTTGACTCTGCCTAAGGAAAGGCGGCAGCAGATCCGTGCTCTCGTCCACCCTGCAAACGTTGCAAAGGCCAAGCGAACAGTAGTGGCTCCTCCGGGCTCCCACAGCTTGCCCCCGCGCGTCAGCGTCGTTGTCATTGTTTCTGATCAGGCCGAAGACCCCAGCGCGACATTGCGAAGTTTGGTCGCGCAAAATTCACTGTCCAAGGAAGTGATCGTCGCTGACACGTCTTCCAGCGGCGTGGGCGAATCCGCCGTAGCGCCTTTCACCAAACGAGATAGCCGAATGCGGTATCTTGCGCTGCCCGGGTTGCAGGATGAAGCTGCCCGTTCGACTGCCCTGACAAATTGCCGCGCTCCCCATGTCATGTTCCTGATGGCCGGAGACGTGCTGGAAAGAGCTAGCCTGGAGTTGCTCGTGTCGACCATCAGGGAGACAGGGTCTGATTTCGCCGTGGGAATGGCAGGCATCGCCAAAGGCAAGAGTGCAACCGTTCCGTTCTGGCAGGCAACTCTTCACGCTGACCCCCGCCTCGCAGTTTCGTTGCGGGATGCCCCCGGCATCCTAGAAGACGGCTTCCTGTTCAACAAAATATTCTCCCGCAAGTTCTGGAATGCCATGACGGCAGCAGTGGACAGTACGCGGGCGCATTGGCAGTACGAGGCGATTCCTTTCGCCTATACCACCGCGGCGTCTTTCGACATTGTGGACGTTAAAGTCGGCAACACGTTGGTGGATGCTGGTGTCCGGGTTCCTGCACGTGAGTTGTTGTGCCAGACCGAGTTCTTGGAGGACCGGCTCGCCCGTCTGGAATCGCTGGCTGCGACCATCGGTGCAGCCACGGACCCCGGATCATACCGGCGGTGGCTTTCGAATGAACTCGGCAATGGCCTCTTCCGGTTCTACGAGGTCATTCCGCGAACTGATGGCCCATATTGGCAAAAGCTCCAGTCCACAGTGGCAGGTCTGGCAGCCGGCCAGGAACTGCAGTGGGACGGGATCAGAGTTCACAATCGGCTTATCCTCGCCGCAGTGTTGTCCGATAGCCGTGACAACGTCTCGCGGATCTGCGCCAACCGGAGTGACTACGGTTCAAGCTTTTCAACAAAGTTCACCGCGCTCGGCCTACTTGCTCAGCCCGCCTATCTTCAGGAACTGTCTTCTTTTGACCAAGATCTACTGGTTTGCCGGGACATCGATGTCCGACTCGTCAGCAAGCTGACGCATTTCGAGTGGCAGCCGGACGGGCGACTCGAAATCGGAGGCTATGCCTACATTTCGTCTGTAGAGCCTAGCGCTGGTGACCTGACCATCGAGGCGTCGCTGGTCAATGCCTCAGGGACCCACGTCGTGACGTTGGACGTGGAACGCTTCTCCGATTCTTCGATCGACTGGGAAGCAAACGATAACTGGACTTCCTACTCCGACGCGGGCTTTAGGACCGTTCTGAATCCCAGCCTTCTCCTTGACGAGGTTGCCGGTCAGGATACGGCGGAATGGCACGTTCAGCTGACGGTCACAGCCCACGACAGGCGCCTCGAAGGGCCCATAGCCCGCCGCGACCTGAACGGTTCCACGGGCCAGTTGGGGATCGGGCCTATGCAGGGGACGTCCCGAGTGGCTGTAGAGATGCGTCCTGCAACAACTGGACTCACATTTGTGGGGGTCACTCCCCTGTACATCGCGACGTCCTTGGAGCTTACAGGCCGATCGATCGAGTTGACTGTCGAAGCACATTCGGCCCCCCTAGCCGCCAAGGTTTCGGTGGAATGCCGCAAGCTCGGCATCCGTAAGACAGCCACGTGCATCACTGTTGACGCAAATACGGCCACGTACCAGGTCGATGTACCGCCGCTTGGCAAAGACGCCTCTCTGACCACGGAATACGAATGGGAACTGCGTTTGGACAGCGGGTTCAAGACGCCGCAACCCGTAGCGTGGCAGTCCGATTCCAGGTCTTTGGAGAACCGCTTCGACTCGTCCCGCAGTCTTCGACTGGGACTCACCGGTTATGGGTTCCTGAAGATCGAAGAGCGGAAGACCCGCATTGTTGCGACGTCGGTGGAGCTCTCGCCGGACCGGCGCACGTTGCTCGTCGCGGGCACCGCCGATCTTCCTCGGATACACGCCCCCCGGTTCGTGCTTTCCAGCGGCAAGTCCGTCATTCCAGCCAGGGACTCCACGCTGATGGTGCGCACCAACGACGGCAGCAACCGCTTCACGGCCGAGTTCGCACTTCCCCAGCGGCAGTGGAAGGGCGAGGAGCTGATGCCCGAATCAGGTGCCTACAGCGTTCGCTATGTGCCGCCCGGTGCGCAGGACGACCTGGGATATTGGTTCCCGGCTGCCCCTGAGCTGCAGGAGCTGATGCCACGCCGGATCGACGCCGGCCGTACCGAAGTGGGGATCAGCCGATCGTCGGGGACAGCGGCCCTCACCATTCACCTGAGGCCACCGCTCTCCCCCGAGGAACAAGGCCGCTTCAACCAGCAATTGCTTCGCACAAAGGCGGCTGACGGGCTCAACCCCGAGTTGACCAACGCAATCCTCTTCATGTGCTTCGGAGGCCGTCGCGCGACAGACAGCCCGCGCCGTCTGCTGGAGGAATTCCAACGTCGTGGGACAGACTGGCCCACCTACTGGGCGATTTCCGACTTCTCGGTTCCTGTCCCCCCAGGAACGACGCCCGTGCTCATTGGTTCCGCGTTGTGGTACCAACTGCTTGGCGAAGTGAAGATCCTCATCAATAACAACAACTTTCCCTTCTACTTCAGGAAGCGGGAGGGGCAGGTCTACATCCAGACATGGCACGGTACACCGTTGAAGAAGCTGGGCAACGACGTGGCCCGCACCAGTTTCTCCCTCTCGTACTGGAATCTGATGTGGCGGGAAGCAGAATACTGGGACTCACTCCTCGCCCAGAACGACTATGCAGCCGAGGTCCTTGCCAATTGCTTCGGCTTCCACGGGCAGGTTGTTGCCGAGGGATACCCTCGCAACGACAGCCTTACGGCCGAACGGATGGACACGAACCGGCTCGCGATACGTCAACGCCTGGGTATTCCCGAGGGAAAGACAGCCATCCTCTACGCACCCACATGGCGGGACGATGCCAAGAGCGAATCCAAGCAATATGAAATGGTGACGTATCTTGATTTCGAGACCGCCCAGCAACAGCTGGGCGGGGACTATGTCCTCCTTCTCCGGGGCCACCACAACATTGCGAGCCAGCGCCAGACGGCGGCAAATAAATTCGTAATCGATGTCACGGAGTACCCCGAGGTGAACGACCTTTACACCGCGGCAGACATCCTGGTCAACGACTACTCATCGGTAATGTTTGACTTCTGCGTCACTGGCAAACCGATCATCTTCCTTACTCCGGATATCGCGCAGTACAGGGATTCTACGCGTGGCTTCTACTTCGATCTGGAGGAAAAAGCACCTGGTCCCCTGCACAACACGACCGAGGAAGTGGTCCGCTCCATTAAGAACATCTCCTCGGTTTCGCGCCGCTACGCACCCAAGTACAGGGAGTTCGTGGCTACGTTTGCACCTCAATGCGACGGAGAGGCCACCCAGCGCGTGTTCGATGCACTCTGGCCTGACGGCCTCACCGAGCCAATGGCCGTGGGGTCCAGCCATTCATCCTCACAATCGGAGTACTAGACGGCCGCGACCGCAGCACGAAAAACGAGCATTCCAGGCGCCGACCGGTTCCAACCGAATGGCGGCCACGACCTTAGGACGCAGTACAAATCATGAGCCCCGCGCAAAATTTGATGGAACATGCCCTTCTTGTTGAAGAGCGGAAGGACTGGGTGGCCGCCGTTGAGGCCTATACCGCTCTGCTCGCCGACTCAAGAGCTGCCGATGCCGAGTTAGCTTTTCGACTCGGGCATGCGCACTTCCACCTTCGGCAGTTTGAGGAAGCAGCCGTGCATCTCCAAGAGGCCACAGTGCTCGAGCCCGGCGTGGCTTCTTGGCACTACCGTCTTGGATTCGTCCAGGAGCAATTGGGGAATTACGACGCCGCCGTGGCAGCCTACAAATCCTCACTCGCCTTGGAACCCGGACGAACCCGTTGGATGGATCGACTGGTTGCAGCAGAGGCCTCGGCAGAACAGGCACTAACAGCTTCACTTGAAATACGTCGCTCTGAGAGCCGCCGACAGTGGAAACGTGTACGGGAACTCGTGGCCGGCAAGGCCCCCTTGTGGCAGCAGATCGACGCGCTGAATGACGGCTTGTCGCTCAACACCGACGATCCTGCATGGCTCGTCCAGTTGGCTGATGCGCAGTTCTCGATGAACAGATTTGCCGAGGCTGGCGAGAACTATGCGGCTGCGGCCCTACTGAAACCTGAACAGGCGGATCTCCACTTCCGTGAGGGCTGGTGCTGGGAGCTCTTGGAACAGCCCGTGAAGGCCCGGCGCGCCTACCAGCGGGCCATCGCTGCAGACACAGACCTCGATGCCAAAGCCTTCGGAGTAGGAGTGTTCTTCCAGAAAAGGGGTCGCTGGGTAGCCGCGGCAGATAAGTTCAGGAAGGCCCTTCATCATGAGCGAACGTCAGCTGAGTTGCACTACAAGCTCGGCTATGCCCTCACGCGCTCTTACAGCTGGCGCGAGGCCATTGAATCGTTCCGGACCGCCGTGGCTATGGATCCCACCGTCCCGCAGTGGCACTACCGCTTAGGCTTCGCCCACGAGCGGCTCGCTGAGTGGAACGAAGCTGCTTCCGCTTACGAATATGCGATTAGTCTGACTAGTCCCGCCCCGGCATACTGGTGCTATCGCTTGGGCTACGTGCTCACTCAGGCACACGACTTCGAACTTGCGTGCGTATCTTTCGCCGCCTCGCTCAAACCAAAAACCGAGGCTGTCACCGCGCAGGACGTCCAAGCGGTGAGCGCCTATGAGGAAAGACTTCTGCTTGACGGCCTGCACGCCGCTGTTAGATCACAGTCGGCGGAGCGCTGCTTTGAGGCCGGGGAACGCCTGGAGCTCCGCGGAATGCATCCCCTCGCGGCAGAAGCCTTCGACGCCAGCGTAAGGCGAATGGAAAGCCACTCCCCCAATGCCTATTACCGATTGGGCCGGGCCCTTCAGGAAATCGGTGACTTTGAGGCGGCGTGCCGTGCGTACCTTGAGACACGCTTGTTCAAACGGGCACATGGCATCGACACAGCCCCTTATCTGAAAAACAAAGAGCTCAAGCAATCGATGATTTATGCCGACTACCTCGAGACGCTCCCTCTGGCACCCTCGACCGTATTGTACGAGAGCAGCCACGGCGAATCGGTTGCCTGCAATCCCCTGCAGATCGGCCGGAACCTCCTGGCCGATCCGCGATTCGACTCTTGGACCCACGTATGGGTGCTTAATGACAAGGAGCGAATTCCGCACGAGCTCGCTGGCCGCTCGAACGTCATCTTTGCCGCCCGTAATAGCGACCTCTACCTTCGCTATCTGTCCACGGCGACGTATCTGATCAACAACAACACATTCCCGCCCTATTTCGTCCGGCGCGAAGGTCAGAAATATCTGAACACGTGGCACGGGACTCCGCTGAAGACCCTTGGCCGGGACATCAAGAACGGCTTCATGGACCACCGGAATGCCGCTAGAAACTTCCTGCACACAACCCACATGATCGCTCCGAACGAGTTCACCGCAGAGTGCCTCATTGAGAAGTACGACGTCGCCGGCATCTTCCCCGGAAAGCTGGCGATCACGGGGTACCCGCGCATCGACGCCACAGTAGGGGCCAGCGAACAGCAAAAGGTGCAACTGCGCCGTCAACTTGGGATACCGGAGGGCCAGAAGGTCGTTCTCTACGCGCCGACATGGCGCGGCTCCTTGGGCGCTCTTGAGGCGGGCGACGTCGATGTTCTGGGTGTCATGCAGCAGCTGGCCAAACTGGACTGCGCGCCACTATACCGAGGCCATGCCCTGAATGCCGATGGGGGGACCCAAGGGGACCTCGACGAGTACGTGGTTCCCGAAGAAATTCCCACCAACGATCTGCTCGCCGTCGTGGACGTGCTCATTACCGATTACTCGAGTATCTTCTTCGACTTCATGGCGACCGGGCGACCCATCGTCTACTTCGCCTACGACCTTGAGGAATACGCTTCCGAGCGGGGACTGTACTTTGAGTTAGAAACGCTGCCAGGTCGTGTGTGCGGCGATTCCTTGGGACTCCTCCAGGAGGTCGAAGCAGCCCTTGAGGACGAGGGAAAGAGCCCGGACGAGAAGTATCTGCGCGGCATAGACACGTTCTGCGCCGTTGAGGACGGAGCGTCCACTCGACGGGCCATCGACTTCTTCTTCTTCGAAGCTGCTGAATGTGTGGTCCCGCTTGATCGAAGCTCAAAGCACAACGTGCTTTTCTACCAGGGTTCGTTCATTCCCAATGGAATAACAACGTCTTACCTGAATCTCGTCAGCAACGTGGATCAAGCGAGCAATCGCATGTTCGTGGCGATCGAGCCGTCCACTGTCAAGTCTGAGGAACGGCGATTGGAAAAGTTTGCCCAGAATCCCGGACATGTCCAAGTCTTGGGGCGTGTCGGCGGGCAGCTCGTTACCGCGGAAGAGCGTTGGGTGATCGACAAGTTCAACGCCACCGGCGACCTCGCAAATGCCGAGCTCTGGGATATATACGATCGTGCCTTCAAACGGGAATTCCGTCGCCTGTTCGGCGACGCCAGCTTCGATTCAGTGGTGTGCTTCGAAGGCTACGCAAGATATTGGGCGGCGCTCTTCTCAAACACCACCAACCCGGCAGCCAGGAAGTCCATCTACCTGCACAACGACATGCACCGTGAATGGCGCCATCGCTTCCGTTACCTGGAGTCGATGTTCCGGCTCTACAGGAAGTACGACCAGCTTGTGTCCGTCACGAAGAGCGTCCACGAGGAAAACGTTCGGCAACTGTCAGGAGCCTTCGCCCTCCCGCCGGCTATATTTGACTACTGCAACAACGTGGTCAACGCCGCAGAAGCGAAAGAACTTGCCGCTGACCCGCTTGAGGAAGATCTCCACGAGTGGATGGATGCAGAGTCCACGCAATTCGTGACTCTCGGACGCTTGTCGCCCGAAAAAGGTCACGCCAAACTCATTCGGGCGTTCGCTAAAATAGTAGAGGCGAACCCCAATTGCAAGCTGACAATTCTGGGCGATGGGCCGCTCCGGCAGGATCTGCAGGATCTGATCGGGGATTTGTCGCTGGAACCCAATGTGCTCTTGGCCGGACTACGGCTCAACCCGTTTCCCTCGCTGCAACGCGCTGACTGCTTTGTTTTCTCGTCAGACTATGAGGGACAGGGCCTCGTCGTTCTCGAGGCCTTGATTCTTGGAAAGCCTGTCATCTCAACAGACGTTGTTGGCCCCAGGAGTATTCTCGAAGATGGACCTGGGCTCTTGGTCGAAAATAGCATTCATGGGCTGATAGATGGAATGAATGCGTTTCTTGCCGGTGAATTGAAGCTCGAAAAGTTCGATTACGATTCTTACCAGAACGAGGCAATCACCAAATTTGAGCAGATCGTTATTTCTAAATAAGCGGACTGCCCCGTCTCGACTTCTTCATCGACTACTAAAACCAATAATTGATTGAATGCCGGTGCAATTATGATTTTTACACTCACCCACGGAGCCTTGACTACCCATCCCGTAGGACTGAATATGTCAGTCCTACGGCGATGTGCGGCGTTTGCCGATGCTGGCGTCGAAAATACGCTTCTAATAAATTCCTTTCAACTTGACTTCCCTGAGATGGCCGCTGGATTGCGAGAGGAATCTGCAGTGGGCCCCCTCACGGCGGTTCGTTCTATGTATGAGGATCTTGCGGGTTCTCCCGCTCCGGCATCTGACGAAACCAAGGATCCCCTACCCTCGGGTCCCTCATGGCGTTTTGAGACTGATCCCGAGAGGCCACAGGTATCTCGAGGCTACGATAACGGGAAATATCGACTATTTGTTTGGCGCAAGAATGGGAAGGTATATTTCGTAGACCACCTGGATGATGCAAAGCGACGCACGTCACGCCATTGGTATGACCCCCGGGGCCGACTCCGGAAAATGGAGGCCATGAACAATGAAAACGTTCCAGAGTACATTTCTTTTTTCACCGTAGATGGTAACGAGTTTCTCCGTCATAGGTACGAAGGTAGTTCTATAATTTCGATTGAACTGAAGCGCAAAAAGCGCGGCTCATTTATTTTCAGAGACGAGAAAGAACTCCTCGCCTATTGGCTATCCGAGCACGTCTTTTCCGACGCTCCACACCCCACACTGATTAGTGAATATGGATTCAATCGAACAGCGCTTGAAGGACTAAAGAAGTCCATTCCTGGCCTTCGCGTGATCTACACTCTTCACAACAATCACTTGGCGGCCCCGTACCGGTATGGCAGCAAGATTAAGCCGGAGCTCCAGGATTTCATGGACCACTTAGCGGAATACGACGCCGTGGTCGTTCTCACGGACGAGCAACGCATCGATATCATGAAACAATTCGCTCCCCTAGCCAACATTCATGTCATCCCTCATCACGTGCCCGACTTTCCGAGCATTAGCGCCACTAGGGATCCCATGAAGGTCGTCCTAGTGGGCCGTTACACATCGATAAAGGGACAGCTTGACGCAATCGAAGCATTCCGGGAAGTATCAACCCGGTTTCCGCAAGCTACGCTCGAGCTGTACGGCAGAGGTCCAGACGAAGAAGAAATCCGCAAGGCTATAGGGGCAGCCGGACTGGTGGACCAGGTCCGTATTATGGGTTTCACAGATAATTCGCTAGCCACATTTGAGGGTGCGGCACTCTCGCTTCAACCGTCCTACATGGAGGGATATGCTCTCTCCCTCCAAGAAAGCATGGCTTCGGGCTGCGTTCCAGTCGCGTACGACTTCAAGTACGGCGCACGTGCGCAGATCACAAATGGAGAAGACGGAATCTTAGTTGACACGGGTAACATCAGGGAGCTGGCGGCCGCAATTATTCTTCTACTCTCGGATCCGAAATATCTAATGACGCTTTCCTCCGCGGCCCGGAATTGTAAACGCAGCTCAACACAGCAACAAGTCGTCCAAAGTTGGGGAGTTCTTTTTCGCAATGTACGCTCGGAAGTGGAAAGTAACCTTGCTATCTAAGGGGGAAACCCTTGGTAGACAAGACGCATGTCTTACTGGCGATTTGATAATTAGTCGAATTTTCTTTAGAAAATGATGGTGGAACTTTTAACGTGACTGAATATGTTGTAGATATTTCAATCTCCGTCTCCGAGCTCGTTAACGAACTTGAAGGGCTGAGATCTTCGGTCGACATTATCCGTATCTGCCATCTAGAATCTACGGGTCCTGATGCTAATATTCTGCACTTAGCACGCAAGGACAAGCATGCACGGGACGTGCTTGTCGCTTTGGCCAAACTGGGATTCTACGCCTACACGGCAAAGCAAGGAGTCACCAGTTTTGTATTCGACGGACACATCAGCAATTTATGGCATAGCATTAAGAATGGATCCTACTCAGTAGACGAAAACGGCCTGGTCTACAGTCTCGCTCGACCGAAGATAGAGGTTAGTAGTCCAAAGCTGCTGGTCATATTTTCGTCGATTGGTCCGGACATCACAAACCCTGGACTTATTAGGTATTTTACTCAGAACTACCAGAGTGTACAGAAGTTTGTCCCCGCCACGACGGCGATCCTACGTATAGCAGATATCGGCGGCGTTCAGGGAGGATTCTACTTGAATACCAGTTTCCGTCCCAACAATGCAGACCACATCGCTTCACTTATCGCCAAGATTTGTTTGGAGCACGGGATTGAGAAGACTTCTGTTGTCCTTTATGGCGCCTCGAAAGGTGCCACCGGGGCCCTCTATCACGGGCTAATGGGAAAATACAGGACTGTTGCGGTGGATCCCATACTGAGCGATGAATACTACGAAACGCATTTTGACGACTCTCATTTTACTCGTGGGGGAATCTTTCCTCAAAGCAAACAGGATGTATTCGCACAGCTCATCGACCGATACCTCATCGAGGCTGAAGAGTTTCCTGAGTCCGCGCATCTATCCGTGATCACATCGAGCCGCTCGCCGCAATACGAGTATGTCGAGAAGCTATTGGGCGACCCACTGCTGCACCACGTGGCCCTATTCAACACTCTGAACCCCCGAATCGATGATCATCCCGATGTGAGTCCGAACTCGTTGGATTTGGCTGTTACTCTGATGAATACGTTCTTCTACGACCTCGGTCTCTCTCCCGGCATCAGAGAAGTCTCCTTCGATTAGCAGGACTTTGACGAGCTCATCAGCCTGGACGTCGCGAAGTCCGGCCATCACGCGGTAGTCCTGGACAAGGCGGGCAGGAAGCTCTTCGGTAAGGACCTGCCCAATGACTAGGCACGGCTCCGGGAGATCCTGGCCGGACTGTCCGAACACGGGAAATTCTGGCTTGTCGTGGACCAGCCGGCCACCCATCGGGGCGCTGCCGGTCGCAGTCGCCCAGGCTGCCGGCGCCGCCGTGGCCTATCTCCCGGGTCTGGCAATGCGACGGATCGCGGATCTGTATCCGGGGCAGGCCAACACTGATGCGGGGACGCGGCGTTCACCGCCGACGCCGCCCGGACCACGCCGCACACGCTGTGGGCCATCGCCTTGGACGATGAAACGCTGGCTGAACTCCGCGTGCTTTGCGGCTCACCAGCAACATTCAGCACATGGGGTTCAGTCCTCAGCGGCTCGAGCGTGGCCTCCGCCCTGATTGACAATCGTCCACTATGCGGAAGTTCTGAACGGCACCGGAAGCAGCTTCCGCCCTCGGATCAAAGCAAAAACGGCTCTTCGTGGTTGGTGGGGAAATGATTCCGTGTCGTAGCTGAAAAAAGGGCCCGTGGCCCTGCTGGGATGAGTGTGTCTAAGCATTCAACCTGGAACAGGACCACGAGCCTTGAACGAGCCTACCGGGGCGGCAGCCGACGCTGCCACCACCCTTTTCAACCTGCCCGATTACCGCGTGATCTCCACCACCCTGACGGATGATGGCCGGCGCCGGGTCATCGTCGAAAGCGAGCAGCCACCGGGCTGCCCCAGCTGCGGCGTGGTCGCGTCACGGCGGAAGGAACGCCGGTTCCAGCGGATCCGTGACATCCCTGTCGCCGGTCCCGTGGATGTCTTCTGGTCCAAGTACCGTTGGTACTGCGAGGAGCCGGCCTGTGACAGGCTCTCGTTCTTCGAATCCACCGCCCAGGTCCCGGCCCGTGCCCGCTCCACGGGCAGGCTCCGGGACCACCTCGTGGACGCGGTCATCCGTTCCGGGCGGGCCGTGTCCGAGACTGCCGCCGCGTTCGCGGTGTCCTGGTGGATGGTCCGTGCCGCCCTGAACGAAGCCTGCCTGCTGCGGCTGCCGGATGTGGATGAGCTCAGTCCCCGGATGCTGGGCATCGATGAGCACCGGTTCCGGTCGGTGCGCTACTTCCAGGACCCGGAGTCGAAGACCTGGACGAGGTTCGAGCCCTGGATGACGACCATCGTGGACCTGGATACCGGCCAGGTGCTGGGCGTGGTCGATGGCCGGGACCACAAGGGCGTCGGCGACTGGCTGTTCGCCCGCCCGCTGGCCTGGCGGCTGGCCGTGCAGGTCGTCGCGATCGACCCTTCCGCGGCGTTCCGGAAGGCGTTGAGGATGTGGCTGCCCCGCACGGCTGTGGCCGTCGTGAGTATCCATCTGGTCTCTCTGGCCAACCAGGTGTGTTTCGAGGCCCGGCAGAACCTCTCCCAGCAGGTCAAGGGCCGCCGCGGCCGGGCCGTGGACAAGGCCTGGGCGCACCGGATGCTGCTCCTGCGGGCCCAGGGCTCCTGACATGGCGATTTAATCGGTGAGTGATGGTTTCTTGTTTTTGATCTCGTAGCGCAGGACGAGGTCGGTGCCGGGGTAGCGGGTTTGCGTGCTGGTGAGGTGTTCGCAGAGCTCGGCGATCGCGGTCGTGGCCCGCTGGGTTGGGAACGGGTCAAGGCGGATTGTCAGGTGGCCGGGCTGGGTGGTGTCGATGTCGCCGCTGCCGGTGAGGGCCTGCCGGGCCAGGGTGTGGGCTTCCTCTGCGGCGCGGGCGTAGCAGGTGTTTGTCCGCACTTCCCTGGCGAGGGTGGTGGCGGTGTTGAACGCGGCCATCCGTATCGCGTGGGAGAGCAGTTTGACCTGGGTGTCCAGGACCTGCTGGCCCGGGGCAAGATCGCCCAGCCGCACCCGGGCAGGGCTCCCCTGGTGCGCGGCTTCCGCCGCCTCCAAGGCTGTTTCAGCGTCCCAGAGCGGCGCGGTGGCCGCGTTGTGGGCGGCACTGGTGACCGTCACCTCGTTGGAACCTGGCAGGGGGGTGCGGGCTGCCAGCAGTGCCGCGTCCGCCTCGGCCTTCGCCTGGCCATGGCGGGCCCGGGCGGCCAGCACCTGCTGGTAGGCCTTCTTCTTCGCCGGGTTCGGCACCGACCTCTCCGCATCGTCATCGGTGCTGGCGTAGGCGTCGTGGGAATCAAGGGCGAAATGCATGCGCGCGTACCGGAAGTAGTTCTCCTGCCGCCACCGGGACCCCATCCGGTAAATGACTTCCCCGGCCGGCAAGCCCTCGGTGGTGGTGAGGATGTGGATCTGGCGGGTGCCTCCGCCGCGGGTGGGCACGATCCGGCTGATCTGCCGCATCCGGAAGACCTCACCGGTCGCACCTAGGGGCAGGTCCACGTGCGTGTCGGCGGCGGTCCAGGACCGTGCCTCCCCGTGCCCGTCCGTGTGGGCGGCCGTGGTGAAAAGGCGTTGGTCAATGTCGGTGGTGGCGCCTTTGCGCCAGGTCAGCACGTCAAAGCCGGCCTCGGACATGTGTTTGAAGAGGGCCGGGGACCAGCCTCCCCGGTCAAAGCCCACCAGCACCCGCCGCTCATCCCCGATGATCGTCCGCAGGGACGGCAGGAGGCGGCGCAGTTCCCCGGTCAGGGCGGCACCGGGTTCCGCCAGGACCACGAACACGGGAGCGCCGGCCGCATCGGAGACCCAGGTCTCTTCCGTGGCCGGGACAGGGAACTTCAACCTCGTTGAGTGGACCTTGCCGATCTTCTTCGTGCCCTGGTAGGCGCGCACATGCCCGTCAACATAAAGCACCGCCGCCAAACCATCCTCACCGCTGCCGCCGTTGGCGCTGCCGGTGCCGAGGTGTTTGATGGCCATGGCCGTGATGAGCTCATCGGCTTTCCCGGTCCCGGCCAGGTGGGTGAGTTTGCGGCGGATCGTTTTTACTTCGGGTGCCCGGTCCAGCCCGAGCACCCGTCCCAGCGCTTCCGGGTCGAAGCGGGTGGCGCCCTCGGCCCGGGGTTCACCGGCCAGGGCCCGGAAAACAGCATCCAGCAGAAGGGAGTCCAGGCCGTAGAACCCGTCCGGCAACGCCCCGAAGGTTGCCCGTGAACAGGCCAGCAACCCGGTGGCTTCCAGGGCCGGCAGGGCCAGGAACAACCCGGCCAACGGCACCCTGGCTGCCGGGGCAAAGGCCGGGGCCGCGCACTCCAGCAGGCCGGCTCGGGCGGCGGCGCGCTCCCCGGACCGGTCCACCGGTGCCGGCAGGACCGGCAGGACCGGCTGGGTCACCGTGGCGGAGGTGGTGCCCACGGTGTTTGTCGGTTCCGGTGTCCCTGGTTCGTTTCCGTCGCCGGCTTTCAGTACCAGGGCCCGGCGGACGCTGAATTCGGAGACACCCACGGCGGCACCCACAGCGCGCAGGGACAGGCCCGTGGCCCGCAATGCGACGATCTCGGCCATGACCGTCCCGGTCAGCCGGCTGGGCCCTTTCGGACCCATTCTCTCCGGCGCCAAACCCGCGACGCCCTCGGCTGCCAGGAGTTGGCGCCACCGCCACAGCGTCACCGGCTCAACCCCGAACGCCCCGGCGATCTCGGCCACGGAAGCGGCCTTGATGTCAGCCAGTTTCACGGCCGTGAACCGGCGCGTCACCGTGTCAGGGGCATCCCAGACGTAGGCGAGTTCGCCGTGAATGAAGACCCGGCCGCCGTCACCGTCTTCAACCAGGGAAACGGCGAGGCCCACGTGCGCTGCACCGGCAATCATCGGGACCGGAAGGGGCAGCTGGGCAGTCATCACGCCCATCATCCCACCCTTCAACAGCGACAAATGTTCTTTCACGTATTTTATCGCAAATGGTGGGAGATTAACAGGCCTGGAGCCACGAAAACACCGGAAAACCAAGGAACGTACCCAGCGACCCGGCGCTCATGTCCTGAGCCCTGGGGCCGGTGACCAGGGCTCCTGACATGGCGATTTAATCGGTGAGTGATGGTTTCTTGTTTTTGATCTCGTAGCGCAGGACGAGGTCGGTGCCGGGGTAGCGGGTTTGCGTGCTGGTGAGGTGTTCGCAGAGCTCGGCGATCGCGGTCGTGGCCCGCTGGGTTGGGAACGGGTCAAGGCGGATTGTCAGGTGGCCGGGCTGGGTGGTGTCGATGTCGCCGCTGCCGGTGAGGGCCTGCCGGGCCAGGGTGTGGGCTTCCTCTGCGGCGCGGGCGTAGCAGGTGTTTGTCCGCACTTCCCTGGCGAGGGTGGTGGCGGTGTTGAACGCGGCCATCCGTATCGCGTGGGAGAGCAGTTTGACCTGGGTGTCCAGGACCTGCTGGCCCGGGGCAAGATCGCCCAGCCGCACCCGGGCAGGGCTCCCCTGGTGCGCGGCTTCCGCCGCCTCCAAGGCTGTTTCAGCGTCCCAGAGCGGCGCGGTGGCCGCGTTGTGGGCGGCACTGGTGACCGTCACCTCGTTGGAACCTGGCAGGGGGGTGCGGGCTGCCAGCAGTGCCGCGTCCGCCTCGGCCTTCGCCTGGCCATGGCGGGCCCGGGCGGCCAGCACCTGCTGGTAGGCCTTCTTCTTCGCCGGGTTCGGCACCGACCTCTCCGCATCGTCATCGGTGCTGGCGTAGGCGTCGTGGGAATCAAGGGCGAAATGCATGCGCGCGTACCGGAAGTAGTTCTCCTGCCGCCACCGGGACCCCATCCGGTAAATGACTTCCCCGGCCGGCAAGCCCTCGGTGGTGGTGAGGATGTGGATCTGGCGGGTGCCTCCGCCGCGGGTGGGCACGATCCGGCTGATCTGCCGCATCCGGAAGACCTCACCGGTCGCACCCAGGGGCAGGTCCACGTGCGTGTCGGCGGCGGTCCAGGACCGTGCCTCCCCGTGCCCGTCCGTGTGGGCGGCCGTGGTGAAAAGGCGTTGGTCAATGTCGGTGGTGGCGCCTTTGCGCCAGGTCAGCACGTCAAAGCCGGCCTCGGACATGTGTTTGAAGAGGGCCGGGGACCAGCCTCCCCGGTCAAAGCCCACCAGCACCCGCCGCTCATCCCCGATGATCGTCCGCAGGGACGGCAGGAGGCGGCGCAGTTCCCCGGTCAGGGCGGCACCGGGTTCCGCCAGGACCACGAACACGGGAGCGCCGGCCGCATCGGAGACCCAGGTCTCTTCCGTGGCCGGGACAGGGAACTTCAACCTCGTTGAGTGGACCTTGCCGATCTTCTTCGTGCCCTGGTAGGCGCGCACATGCCCGTCAACATAAAGCACCGCCGCCAAACCATCCTCACCGCTGCCGCCGTTGGCGCTGCCGGTGCCGAGGTGTTTGATGGCCATGGCCGTGATGAGCTCATCGGCTTTCCCGGTCCCGGCCAGGTGGGTGAGTTTGCGGCGGATCGTTTTTACTTCGGGTGCCCGGTCCAGCCCGAGCACCCGTCCCAGCGCTTCCGGGTCGAAGCGGGTGGCGCCCTCGGCCCGGGGTTCACCGGCCAGGGCCCGGAAAACAGCATCCAGCAGAAGGGAGTCCAGGCCGTAGAACCCGTCCGGCAACGCCCCGAAGGTTGCCCGTGAACAGGCCAGCAACCCGGTGGCTTCCAGGGCCGGCAGGGCCAGGAACAACCCGGCCAACGGCACCCTGGCTGCCGGGGCAAAGGCCGGGGCCGCGCACTCCAGCAGGCCGGCTCGGGCGGCGGCGCGCTCCCCGGACCGGTCCACCGGTGCCGGCAGGACCGGCAGGACCGGCTGGGTCACCGTGGCGGAGGTGGTGCCCACGGTGTTTGTCGGTTCCGGTGTCCCTGGTTCGTTTCCGTCGCCGGCTTTCAGTACCAGGGCCCGGCGGACGCTGAATTCGGAGACACCCACGGCGGCACCCACAGCGCGCAGGGACAGGCCCGTGGCCCGCAATGCGACGATCTCGGCCATGACCGTCCCGGTCAGCCGGCTGGGCCCTTTCGGACCCATTCTCTCCGGCGCCAAACCCGCGACGCCCTCGGCTGCCAGGAGTTGGCGCCACCGCCACAGCGTCACCGGCTCAACCCCGAACGCCCCGGCGATCTCGGCCACGGAAGCGGCCTTGATGTCAGCCAGTTTCACGGCCGTGAACCGGCGCGTCACCGTGTCAGGGGCATCCCAGACGTAGGCGAGTTCGCCGTGAATGAAGACCCGGCCGCCGTCACCGTCTTCAACCAGGGAAACGGCGAGGCCCACGTGCGCTGCACCGGCAATCATCGGGACCGGAAGGGGCAGCTGGGCAGTCATCACGCCCATCATCCCACCCTTCAACAGCGACAAATGTTCTTTCACGTATTTTATCGCAAATGGTGGGAGATTAACAGGCCTGGAGCCACGAAAACACCGGAAAACCAAGGAACGTACCCAGCGACCCGGCGCTCATGTCCTGAGCCCTGGTGACACACTCACGGAAAAGGCAGGGCACCGCCTGACGGAGGTCTTCGCCGCGGACGATCCGACCGGCACCCTCCAGGCAGTGTGGAAGGTCAAGGAACAGATGCGGGCACTGCTGCGCACCGGGACGCTGGCTGGCGCGGAAGCGGCCAGGGAAGAACTGAAGGTCCTCGTCGAAGCAGCCGCCAGACCCGAAACCAACAGGCTCTACCGCACCGTGTGCAAATGGTGGCCGGAGATCGAAGTCCTCATCGTCACCGGCGCAACAACGGGCAAGGTGGAGGCCAACAACACGACCATCAAAAATATCAAACGCACCGCCCGCGGCTACCGCAACGCCGCCAACTACAAATCGGTTATCCTCATGAGAAGTGCCGTCCGGACGGCGGCATGACACTCATCCGGGAATCCATTTCCCCACGAACCACCAAGAGCCGCAAAAACCCAGCTCCAGGCACAGCAACCCGTGGCCCTGCAGAAATGGCCCTAGTTTCGGTTGGCGTTGACATACCAGTGCATTCTTTTCCAGGAAACGTGCCAGCAGGTCAAATTGGCCTCTGGAAACAAGCCTCAGGATAGTCAAGCCCAAGCTCCCGCCGCGAAGCGAAAGACCGTGCAAGTCATTGGCCGGTGCTCTCGTCAGGGGTTGTAATGCAAAAGGGCGCCTGCCTCAGCCAATGGCTGTGCAGGCGCCCTCGCTCCACCCCAGGATCTTAAGGTAACTGAACGACCGCACTGACCATGTTGTGGTCAGAAGGTATAGTTCCGACGAAGTTACCGGCGGCATCGATGTTGATCACAGTCTCCCATTTCGCCACCCTCATCTTGGAAGTGAAGATGTAATCCAAGTAGGTCCCGTTGCCTGTCGTGTTGCGCGCGCGGGCCTTGCGCTCGAACCCGTTGAAGCTGTCGTAATTGGCCCGAATCCGCTGTTCAGCGGTTGCCGCTGCCGACGGGGCGTCGTTTTTGTAAGTGTTGCCCAGCGGATCAACATATCCGGCTGAAACCATCACGTCGTAGGGAGCGTTCGACGGTTCCGTCCACTTGTGCGAATTGAAATCGCCCACCATGAGCACGGGCAACTTGCCGGTGTTGATACGTGAAATTGCTGACGCGATGGCTGAGGTCTGCGACTGCCTCAGTAGGTAGTACGCGCTTGCTTTACTTGAGTCCAGCTGGGTGTCGCCGAAGAAGAAAGACTTGCCGGTGGACCGTTGGCGCAGGATTGACCAGGCGAGGTACCGTGTGTTGTCGGTCGAGCTGACCTTTGGAAGCGCCACAGACCCCTGACTCACGAGCTCGACGGTGCCCTTGTTATAGAGAATTTTGGTTCCTTGGGACGCACCCCGATCCGAGTAAACGCAGTTAGTCGGCGTGACGTCGTTGACGCAGTTATTGCGTTTTGCGTTGGCCAACTGGTAATTGATCCCCCGGTTAAACAACCTCTCCTGGAGGTCCTCGAACTGGGTCAGTCCGCCGGGCCGAGTCTCGTTCTTTAGCCAGCCCTGAGAGGCTTCCTGAATACCGACGACGTCTGGAACCTTGGAGACAATGGTGGAGACCACGGCATCCCGACGACCCGACCAGGTCAGCTCATTCGCCAACCCGTCGAAGCAGTTGTCGCACTTGACGTTGTAGCTTGCCACCGACAGCGGATTTGAAATGGCGGGCAGAGCCGGCGCAGCGAGCGTTTTTGCCGAGACAGCCGAGGAATACGGACTGAGGTTTGCACCATCGAGCGTGATGACACGGACCTTGGCATAGTACTTAGTCGCCGGCTTCAGGTCCCTGATTTCGCCCGAGGTGGACGAGAACCTGTAAAAGGTGGCACCGGACATATCAGCGTTGGGCGAGAGCTGGATCCGGTATTTCGGAGCTCCGCTAACCGCATTCCACTTGAACGTCAACGACGTCGTGGCCTGGGCAGAGGACGTTAGTCCGCTCGGAGTGGCGTAAGTCACCGCGGGCTTTATCCCGGGTGCAGCCGTGGCAGCGGGCAGCGGCACGGCGAGAAGCAGAGCCATCAGGGCCACTGGCAAAATATGCCAACGCCGGGCCGAGCTTAAGGGGGACGGAGTGGGAAAAATTGCCAAGAGTAACCTCGCGGATCGCTAGGAGAAGAAATTGTTGGCTCGGGACCGTCGAATTCTTGCATTAAATACACCCTGGCATCCAATAGGATCCCCGCGACACGCTGAAGAAGTACTAATTCGATATCGAGAGGCTGAGGTTTCCCTGCACGGTTCCGTAAAAATGCATTCTGCTATCGGTGATCGGCAGTCCGCTGGACTCGGGACGGCGGACCCGGGCCGTGACGTATTTCTTGTTAATGTACGTCGTCAGGAAGAAGTCATGGGTGCCGGCTCGCATTGCATTCAGAGCTTCCGGAGTCAACAATGCGCGGAAAAGACCCGCTTTGGAATAGACAGTCTCGATCCGCCGGTCACGCTGGACCGGAACTGCGATCAGGCCGTTCCCGTCTCTGGGACGTATTTCGCACACGAGGTCGGGCATTTCGAAACGGCCGACCACCGATGCTTCGAAGAAAAGCTCCAGGGCGCCGTCCTCCACGTACCGCCCGCCCCAGAAAGCCGCTGTCAGGCGCGGACGGCCCTCATTACGGCCGAGGTCCAGCAACGCGTTTACATCTTTTCTCCTGGCCAGTGCAGAGCGGCTGCGGTACGGCTCGGGAAGGAGGTTTTCGACACTTACCGGGATGAATCGGTCAATGAATTCCCCGTGCGCGTCGAGCCAGGCCCGGCGTCGCTTTGGAGAATAGCGCTCAAACCGGCCGGGAGCGTAAATTTTTAGGCATTTCCTGCGGTACAGCCCAGCAAGGACGTCCGCCGTAACATCCGGGTCAAGACCGGCAGCAACGACGACGGCGCAGATGCTGGCTACGGAGCCCGTGTAACCGGCAGGCTCGAACCCGCTCGAGCTAATGTTTTGGCCATCGTCTCGGTTACGCAGGAAGTAGAGTGTTTCGCCGCCCAAGACAGAGATCCGCTTGGCAGCCAAGTAGGCCTCGGCGTTAAAGATGCCGTCCTCGAGGCGTACTTTCTCTTCCGGAAAGAGGATGTCGTTGTCAGCCAGCAATGAGCGCCGGTAAAGCTTTTGCGGGGCGAGTGTCTTGAACGCCTTCGGCAAGGCCACGTCGATGTCCGTTTTGACGTAGAGCCATGGCGGAACGATTCGCCCGTGGGTTCCTGCCATGGACGGAATGACGACGTCGGAACCATGGGTGTCCGCGAAGGCCACCAGCTCCCTCAACGCCTGCGGCGCGAGCACGTCGTCAGCATCCGCGAAAAACAAGTATCTCCCGTTGGTGCTTGCGATGCCAAGGTTTCGAGGCTGGCCCGGCCAGCCATGATTCTCCTGGTGCACCACTGTCACGTTTGCGTGGCGTGATGCGAACTCATCCATATAGTCCGAGCCACCGTCGGTGGAGCCATCGTCCACCAGGAAGACTTCGAACTCAGTGGCGTCCAGATCCTGGGCTGCGAGGGAGTCGAGCAATTCACGGAGGTACGGCATGGCGTTGAAGATCGGGACTACGACCGAAACCGCGGGCACTTCCTCGGACGAAACGGCTTCGGTGTGGTGGCCCTGCGGCATGATCTTGGTGCTCCTTAGTAATGGGAAAAGTTAGGGCCGGCGCAGGAGTCAGTCCTGTGCGCCCGCTTACGGCAGCGGAGACCGGCTCCGCCTGCGATGCCGCCCCCGAATAACCCTAAGCCATCCGGCGGCCTTGCAAGGGCCTCCACGCGCTGATGTCCAGCCCGCGCCACCCCGTGCCCGGATACAGGGCTCGCCGACCCGAAGTCGTCAGCGTCTTTCGGCGGCGAGCCCCAGACGTTACGGAAGACCCACGGTGGCATAGACCATGTTGTGATCAGAGGGGATCTGCCCAACATAATTGCCGGTGCTGTCCACGCTGGCGACGGTTTCCCAGGTCGGCACACGCATCTTGGACGTAAAGATGTAGTCGATGTATGTGCCGTTGGTTCCGGGCGCGCTTGCCCGGGCCAACCGTTCAAATCCGTTCCAGCTGTTGATGTGCCGGTTGGTGGCTTTCTCCGCTGTGGCGTAACCGCTGGGCAGGGTGCTGCCGTAGGTATTGCCGAGCGGATCGACGAGGCCTGCCGCTATGAAGACGTCGTAGGCCGCGTTGGACGGGTCTAGCCACTTGCTGGAGTTCAGGTCCCCCACCATGAGGACCGGCAGCTTCGTCGTATTCTCGGCCTTGATGACGTTGACGATCGTCTGAGCCTGTTGGCGCCTCAGCTCGTTGTATCCCTCAGCCTTGTCCACTTCGAGGTGGGTGTCCCCGAAGAAGAAATGCTTCCCGGTGGAGATCTGCTCGACCTCTGCCCAGGCGAGGTACCGCTGGTTTTTTTCCGGAGCAAGCGAGGGCAACAGCTTAGACCCGGAGCGGATGATTCGCACTGCATTAGGGTTGTAGAAAATTCGGGTTCCCTTGGTTGCGCCCTGTTCCTTGGGAACACAATCGGTCGGCGTGTGCGGATCAACGCAGTTGTTGCGCATTTCATTCGTCAACTTATAGGGGGCACCGGCGTCGCTGAGGCGGTTGCGCAGGTCTTCGAACTGGGACAAACCGCCGGCAGGGGAATCGACTAGCCACCCCTGCGACGCTTCCTGGATACCGATGATATCGGGGCGCTTGGACACTATGGTCCTGACCACCGCATCGCGCCGGTCCACCCAGGGAACCTCGGTTTCCATCTGGTCTTCGCAGTTGGCGCAGTGAATGTTGAAACTGGCCACTGACAGTGGGTTCACTACGGGGCCAAGGACCGGGGCTGCCGTAGTCTGGATCCGCACGATCGGACTGTAAGCACTGATGTTCGCCCCGTCCGCCGTAATGGAACGCACCTGGGCATAGTAGGCGGTCCCGGGAGTAAGGCCCCTGATGTCCGCTGTCGGATCCGTGAACCTGTAGTACACAGCCTTGCTCATATCGGCGTTGGGACTGAGAGCAATACGGTAGCGTTCCGCGGAAGGGGACACTTCCCAGGCCAGGCCTAGAGCTGTGGGCGTTTGAAAGGACATCCGGAGGCCCGTTGGCGCCGCGGGGGTGGCGGTGCCCGTTCTCGCGGAGACTGCCGCTGAGTAAGCCGTCAATGACGAGCCGTCAGACTTCAACGACCGAATCTTGAAGTAGTACATCGTGTCAGGCTTCAGCAACTTCACCGTCCCCGAAGTGGACGGGAACCGCCAATACGAGGCACCACTCATGTCCGCGTTCGCAGACACCATCACCCGATACTCAGCAGTACCCGCAACAGCGCCCCATGACAAGGACACAGAGTCCCCCGTCTGACCGACCGTCTTCAAACCCGCAGGCGGAGCCGGCGCCGCAACACCGGTCGCAGCCGAAACCGCAGCAGAATAGGCCGTCAGCGAGGCGCCGTCCGCGTCCAGCGAACGCACCTTGAAGTAGTAGTTCGTCTCCGGCTTCAGCAACTTCACCGTTCCCGAAGTGGACGGAAACCGCCAATACGAAGCACCGCTCATGTCCGCGTTTGGCGACACCATCACCCGGTACTCAGCGGTGCCTGCAACAGCACCCCACGACAACGACACCGAGTCCCCAGTCCGGCCGACCGCTTTCAAGCCTGTCGGGGCCGCCAGCGCCGACTGGGTGGAAGCGATGACGGTTGCCAGGTAAGAATCTGCCGTCGACTTCAGGGATGAGGTCGACGCTCCTGCCGCTGCTCCGGCGTTCGGCGCAACGATCACCGACATCGAGACCACCGACGCTATGGCTATCGTCGCAGTAAACAGGCGAGTTCGGAGGGCTGTGCAGGTGCGCATGTGGGACCTCATTTCCAGTGACAATCCAATGACCAGCGAGTCTTGGAGACCAGCCCAGGGCCAGACCACTTCACGTCTCTACCGCAGTCACGTCTTCCATGCCCTACACGGGTCTGTTCCTAGAAGCCACTATCGACAAGTTGCGGCGGATCGTTAGCCGTCCTGCCAAAGAAGCGCACGCCGACCAGGAGAAAACTGGGCGGCCCGAAGCAGCCGAAGACGGGCCCGTGGCACTGATCGGAACGGGCGCAGAACGGATTGTTGCCGAGTTAACACTTCTGCTGCAGGACGAAGACCACTTCGCGGCGGACGTGGCGAGGTGGTCTTCGTGTACGATCGCGATGCGATTCCTCGTCGGAACCTCCGCTGTGGACGTGGACAGGCGTCCCCTCCGCCGGCTCGGTGTCGATGAGCACCGCCCGCTCCCGCAGAGCCGGGGACCTGAAGAACGACCAGCGATATTGACGATCGAGGGGTAGCGGGTGTGTCGCGCGGAGCCTCTCTTAGCGCTGTGCCGCTACTGGAACGTGGCGGCGGTGTAGATCAGGTTGTGGTCGGACGGCGGGCGTCCACCGACGATCTGATTGCCATATGGCGTCCAGTTCTCCCAGTACTTGACCGCGATGTTGTTGGCGGCACCGACGTATATCTGATCAATGCGGGAGTCACCGACCGTCGGAATCCTGTATCCGTTGTAGGTGTCGTACTCAGGGTGCAACCTTGCAGCAGCGATCCCGTAACTGTCCGTGTAGCCGATAGCGTTGAGCTGGGTTGTCTGCGGGGCAGAGATGCTCGCAGGGGCGTTGAAGTCTCCAGTCACAAAGGCTGGCAACCCGCTGGGGTTGACCCGCTTGATCTCGGCGGCGAGCATCGTTGCTTCGGAATTGCGGGCAGCCTGCTCGTCAGTGCCGACCTCAAAGTGGGTGTTGAAGACGAAGAACTGTTTGCCTGTCGCCTTGGACTTCAGCTTGACCCATGTCATCGCGCGACCATAGTTCGAATGGGGCTTGAACTCGAAAACCTTGTAGCTGGAAGCGGTCTTATCGAACAACCCCGCGCGCCACATGATCGGAATTGGTACCGTTGCGCCGTCAGCAGGCTGGTACATGGCGTAACCCGTCATCTGCTGAATATCTGATGCCTGCGTGTAGTGGCGCAAACCAATCGCGATGTTCGACGCTTCCTGAATGCCGATCACATCAGGCTTTACCGTGCTGATGCCATTCTTGACGCCGACAACGCGTGAATCCCAATGAGGTATTTCGGGCTGAGACACCTCGCGCCACGCCGAGTCAACGTTGTAAGAAGCGACCTTGACGGTTGTCGTGCTTGCCGCGTTTGACGGTGCAACACCGAGCACGGACGCTCCGACGGCAAACAAGATGACCGAAGCGATGGTGGCAGCACTCGGCTTCTTGGATTCGCTGCGGTCAGGATTTCTCTGCTGGAAAGATAGCAACGTATTCCCCGTTCGCTTATCCTCAACCGCGATAACGCTGAGGAGTCAATTGTAGCGGGCCATTTCAAAGTCAGGTGGCTCTGACCAGGTTCCGGATCGTCCGGCGTGGCCGCTTTTAATCAAGGAGAACTCCTGTCAATCCGGTGTTTACGACAACGCTGGATGACAGGAGTTCTCCGAGTGCTATCTTCCCTCGCAAAACGTCCTTGAGAGCCATTCCGAGACCGCATGCCGGGCCGGTGCGGGCTTGGGAATCGAGAGCACCGATGTGGCTGCATTGCAGGCGGCCCTGGACCACCTTCGGCGATGACGCCTCACAAATCCGCACCGGCCACAGCGCCCACGTCATGACAAGCGTCCGCAACCTCGCCATCAACCTCTACCGAATCACCCGAGCCACTAACGTCGCCAAAGCCCTGCGCACCGCCGGACGCAACCCAAAAATCGCTCGAAACCTCATCGGACTTTGCAATGCCCCTGCAGGGACACTTCCAGAATCAGACCTTCTGGCCCTCGAGGAGCCCGTTCAACTTGCGATCGAGTGCGGCACTCAACTTGCGATCGGCTGCGGCACGCATCTCCGCCCCCCAGCGATCCACCACGGCGGCATCGCTAAAGGTGCTCGCCTTGGCTACAGCCTGGAGCCGCAACTCTTCGACAGCGGAAGGTTCCATTGTCCGCAGCCTGACGATGAGTTCCGCCATGGCAGAAATATCCCCGGCTTCCACCAGAAAGCCGTTTACGCCGTCGTCGATAATGTCGGCGGGGCCGTACGGAACGTCGTAGGCGATGGGAATGCAGCCAACGCTCATTGCCTCGATCAGAACCAGCCCCTGGACCGCCAGCTTGCTGGTCAGCAAGGTAAAGGAAGCGCTCTCAAATTCCTGCGGGGCCGACGCGGAGTATCCCGACAACGCCACGGATTTCCCCAAGTCCTGATCTGCGATGAGCCCGCGCAGAGAAGCCTCTTCGGGACCTTTACCGTAGATCCTCAGGTCGAATTCCATCCCGCCTGAGTCCCGTGCCAGTCCTAGTGCAGAAACGGCATGATCAAGGCGCTTCCGATTTGTCAGACCGCCCAGAATTACCCCTAGTTCCGGGGCGTGGCCGTGCTCTGGTCTGGTCACCGGAGGGAGGAATCTGCTGTTCGGAACAACGCAGGCGTTCCGCGGATTGTCGAAGAGTAGATCCACATCTTTTTTCTGGCTGCCAGTCAGGAAGACCACTGCATCGAAGGAACTCAAACGTTCGAATGCGTACTGTCGGCTTGGACTCAACTTCCCATGCGGTGGAACAGCGCCGCTGGCCAAGTGCGAGTTGTGCACGACATGCATTGTGACAACGTTGTCCCGCCGGTAACGGGTCATGAAGTTGGCTGTAGATTTGCTATCAACAATCATAAAAGACTGGCGGCCCGCGACGACGAGGTCAAGCCAAAAATGGTAAAGCGACCAAACCTGGTTCCAGGACGACACCGGTCGGCCGTCCAAACCGCACAAGGTGACCAGTCGGCCGCCCTCTGCTCCCTTGGCTTGCACATCTCGCCTATCAGCGACTATGAGAGAACCGTCCGACCGGAAATAGTCCACCTGCAATACGGTTTTCTGGTCGGACGCATACCGGACCCGCCGGCGAAGGAGTCCCCCGCTGACTTCATCCGTACATTCCTCCGCCTCACCGATGGCCGAGAACTCCCCTTTTACGTTCTTGCCCGGTTTCGCCGATTCCAGCTGGGTTTGGTTGAGTTGGCCCAGTTCTTCCCAGAGGTTTCGTAGGATAAGTCCCGGTATCAACTCACCAGCGGCTTCAAGCTCGCAACGGATCTCGTCGTAGTCGTCCGACCATTCGAAGGTCAGTACATCCACGTCGACCCCGGCCTCATGTATAAACGCCCGGGACCGGTGAAGCAGAGAATTCGTCATTCCGCCGTACTCTATCGGCACCCCCCACGTCACCGCACAGTGATAGCCTCTCGGCAGGACGACGCCTGAAATGGGGCGGGCGTTTACAGAATCCACAAAATTGTCCAGCCGATCGTTGGTGCTCTGCGTCATTACTATGGGTTCTTCCATTTGAAGTCTCGGAATTGATTCACTGGGCTCCGGTCTCTGGTGTCAGCGCCAGAACCCGCGGGTATCAATGAGCCGCTTGCCCTCAAGGCTGGCGGGTTCGATCTCACGGAACTTGTCGTGATCGACCAACAGCACCACTACCTGGGCGGCCTCTATAGCTGTGTCTGTTTCCACGAGGCGGATGTTGGGAATCGCGGTCAGTTCCTTGGGCAGACGATCCTTGTGCGGTGCCGCGACAAAAATTTCTGCATCCGGCTGCAGAGTGGCCACGCGCCGGACGATCTCCATGGCCGGCGATTCCCGGACGTCGTCGATATTCGCCTTGAAGGCGAGGCCCAGGCAGGCGATAACCGGACGGTCGATGTCGCTGACCGCCTTCCGGATCTGGTCCACGATGTAGCCGGGCTTGCCGTCATTTACCTCGCGGGCAGTCCGGATCAGGGCGGAATTTTCGGGATCGGCAGCCACAATGAACCACGGGTCGACGGCAATGCAGTGGCCGCCGACGCCGGGTCCGGGCTGGAGGATGTTGACACGGGGATGATGATTAGCCAGGCGGATCAGTTCCCACACGTCGATGTCCAGGTTGTCGCTGATGACGGACAACTCGTTGGCAAACGCGATGTTGACGTCGCGGTAGGCGTTCTCCACGAGCTTGGTCATCTCTGCCGTTGCAGCGTCCGTGAGGTGGATTTCACCCTGGCAGAACACTCCGTAGAGAGCGGCAGCAGCCTCGGCAGCTTCAGGGGTGAGACCGCCCACCACACGGTCGTTCGTGACCAGCTCAATCATGATCCGGCCCGGCAGCACCCGTTCGGGGCAGTGCGCCACGAGCAGCATAGGCTTGCCGTCGTGGCCGTCGAGGCTGAGGTCCGGGCGCAGCCCCAGAATCAGCTCTGCAAGGCGCCGTGTACTCCCGGGAGGAGAGGTCGACTCCAGAATCACCAGCTCGCCGCCACTCAGCTTCGGGGCGATAGCACGGGCCGCGGCAGCGATGTAGGACATGTCCGCGGACTTGTCTGACTTGAACGGCGTCGGCACGGCCACGATATAGGCATCCGCGCTTGGAGTCTCGAGTTGAGCCCGGAGCCTGCCCTGGCTCACCGCGCCCGCGACATGGATACCCAAGTCAGGTTCCACAAACGGAACATCGCCGTTGTTGATGGCTTCCACCGTGCTCGGATTGACGTCGACGCCGATCACCTCGAGACCGTTGGTGGCGAGAATGGCCGCCGTGGGCAGTCCAATGTAGCCGAGCCCGACGACGGCGACCGTCCTGATCGGGGCCTCGTTCTCCGCAGCCCTAGATGTCAACATGTTCATTTAACTTTCCATAGAATTTGAGGTCGCCGGACGCAAGCAGTTCCGCATCCTCGACCTGCCAGGTGTGTCCATCACCGCTGCGGACCTGAAAGTAATTGAAGCGGTCCGCCGAGTAGATGATCTTACCGGCGGCATGGGCGGCACGGAGAAATCCGGTGTCCTCGCCGACGGTGACGTGCTGGAACGGGTGGTCGGTGAAGACTTCCCTGCGCGCCATGATGGTGGGTCCCATCACGAAGTCGGTGAACCGATGTTCCCTGGCAGCGAACCGCAGGATCGCCGCGTTCGACGTCTCAAGATGCATGTAGTGCGCCTGCTTCCCCACGACGTCGGCGCCTGAGTAGGACAAGGCATGAAGCTGGTCATTGAGGTAGTTGGGCCCATAGTGGTCGTCGTCGTCCATCTTTGTGAGGATCTGCCCGCTGGCCGCGGCGACACACATGTTGAGACACTCCCCCAGCGAGACTTCCCGTGATGCTTCGAGGAGCACCACGTTCCGGAGCCCGAACTCATCGGAGAGTTCCGCCAAGCGTTCGGTGGAGAGCCGGAAGCCGTGAGTGAGCAGCACCAGTTCCGGGTCAACGCCACGCTGTCCCGCCAGGGTCCGGAAGACGCTTTCCAGGTTCCCAGGCCTGATGGTAGGCAGCAGCACCGATACAGAGGGCCTCTTCACCTCCGCGGCAATTCCCGGCACGGCGTGCTCCAGCACGGTGTTGGCCCGGTGAGCGTAGGTGTGGGCTGCCCAGATGGTGCGTTGAGCCAGGTGCGCTGTGCGGTCATTCAACTCCGGGTTGGAAACCAGCGCCCGAGTTAGGTGTTCGGCTTCCTTGCGGGTGGCAGCCACGGGCACCGCTGCCGCGGCAAAGAACTCTCCCATTGCCTGGCTGGGGGCGGTGACCACCGGCGTTCCGGATGCCGAGATCTCAAAAATGCGACGGGCACACATGCTGGGCGAATCCACTACCGAGTTGACGTTGAGGAACACCTTGTAGGCCTTGTAGGCGGACAGTGTCTGGGGGTAGCTCAGCGAACCGACCACCCGTGAGTCCAGTGGTGCAGGGAACTGGTACTCGGCGTTGCCGCCAAGTAGGCGAGAGAAAATCTCCAGACCCGTCCCCATTCTGGCGGACGCGTCCAGCGCGCCGCCGAGGAGGAAGTCCATCTGGGCCCGGCGCTCAGGGTACTTGTGGGCAAAGTACATTCCTGCGAAGGCAACGTCCCTCTTGTGCCGGCCATGTACCGGCCGCACCGGGTTGTGGACGGCTGGCTGGGCCGCGAACGGAAGCACAGCGACGCGATTGTGCCCGAGATCCACCCTGTACTGTGCGATTCGACCGGAATCCGAGGTGAAGACCCGATCAAACAGCCGTGCAGCGGGCAGGAAGTCATCGTAGTGCGGCGGGTCTTCCTTGTTCCAGAAAACCGTAGGGATCCCCTGCTCCCGGCACCACTGGACCAGCTCGCGGAACTCGTCACTGGGTCCGTTGGGACCCGTCAGCTTGCCCCGCCACAGCCCGGCGTTCCCGGCCCAGGCCGACTCGACAAACAAGAGGTCAATGGCCCCGGATCCAAGGTCGCCTCGCCAGGTCTGCGGGTGGACCGGGCTGGTGGACCACTCGTGCCCGAAGGCCAGTGCGGAAAAATCGTCCAGGATGACAGCGGCCCGTACATCCGGCCGGGTGGGTTGCGGCAGCGGCAGGCTCGCCGGCATCAGCGAGAGCCGTCGCTTGCGGCCCCGCCCAGTCCACGCCGCTTCCACGCCCTGCACATTGCGCGGTGCGGCGAAGCCCTGTTCGATCCGCTGGCGGGAACGCCAGGACTTGAACTGGGCCGGCCCACCCCTCCGCAGATGCCACAGTCCGGTTCGGATCTCGCGGAGAGCCGGCATCAGCCCCGGCTCCGGCGTGAGGACCGCTCGCGGACCTCGGTAGCCACCAGGTTCGCTTTGGCGTCGTCGAGAATCTTGGCGGCGGAGATGTTATTGCCCTTGGAGAGATGGCGGGTGAAATCCTGGTATGCCTTGATGGCCACGTCCGGGTCACTGTCCATGATCAGATCTCCCTTGTCCAGCCAGATAGCCCGCGTGCACATGTCTTTGATGGTTTCGAGGCTGTGGCTGACCAAGAAAACGCAGCCCGCCTTTTCCCGTAGCTCAGCCATCCGCAATTTGCTCCGATCCGCAAACTGCGCATCACCGGTGTTGAGCGCCTCATCGACCAACAGAATCTCGGGATCGACGCTCGCCGCGATCGCAAACCGCAGGCGCGAAGCCATACCGGAGGAGTACGACTTCATGGGCAAATGAATGGACTTCTCAAGTCCGGAAAGTTCCACGATGCTGGCGAACTTCTCGTCCGCCTCGGAGCGGCTCATCCCCATGGCGAGGCAGCCAAGGATCACATTCTGATCGCCGGAGAGGTCCTGGACCAGGGCGGCGTTGACTCCCAGCATGATGGGGGTGCTGGAAGCGTAAACCGCTCCCCCGGTTGGCTTGGACTGGCCACTGATGATCTTCATCAGCGTGCTTTTTCCGGAACCGTTGCGGCCGATGATTCCGACCGACTCACCCCGCTCCACCACCAGGGACAGCTCATTCAAGGCCTGGACGGTCACCATGTTTGACTTCTGGACGGCCCGTCGCAGAAAGCGCGCTCCGGTGGCCTTGGCCTCGTCGGAGGAGGACTCGGTAGATGCCACCCGATAGCGCATCCGGACCTTATCCACCACCACGCAGGGGTGGCCTTCGATGTACAGTTCCTGCTCACCCGCGTCCATAGGATTCCTCCCCTTTCCAGAAATACACCAGGCCGACGGCCAAGGCGCCAAGGGCCCAGGCTGCCAGAATCGCCCAAGACTGCCATTGGGGAACCCGGGCATAGAGGACACAGTCACGCACGATGTCGATGACGTTGAACAAGGGATTGAGCTTTATCGCGGCCAATATTTGCGGCTGGGTTACGAAGCGGTCATAAGTGTAGAAAATAGCCGATACATACATCCAGGCCCGCATCGCAAAAGGAATCAGATGGGTGATGTCGTGAACCCGCGAGATCATCCTTGCGAGAATCAGGCCAATGCCTAGATTGAAGAGAGACTGCAGGAGTATGGCCGGCACCAAGAGAATCCAGAGCCAAGTGATTTTCTCCGAAGGAGGCAACACAACCACAATCAAGAGCATGGCCAGGATCAGCGGCACAGCCGCGAGCAGCTCACGGACGTTCGCTCCGATGGGGAGTGCCGCACGCGGAAAATTGAATGCCTGCACCACGGACTTGTTGCTGCGGATGGAGCGCGCTCCGGCTGTGATCGCTCCCGAGCTGAACTGGAAAATAAAGATTCCCACCACCAGATAGCCCACGAAGTTTTCGATGCCCTTGCTGGTCTTCAGAAGCAGCCCGAAAATCAGGTAGTAGGTCAAGCCATTGAAGATAGGATTCAGGAGCAGCCAGGCACTGCCGAGGCGGTCGCGCCGCGTCCCACTCTGCACGCGCGCTCGGGCATCATAGAAAATAAACTGCCGGAAGTCCCACAGCCGGACAAGATAGTCAAGAAATCCGGGTCGCGAGCCAACCCGTGTAAGTCTCCGCATGTCCACGGACAGGGGCTGGACGGCCGTCTGGTCCGGTTCTATTTCCGTTTCTGCGGACACTAGCTGGTTCTCCTCAATGGTCATGGTGCAGCTTCCTGTAAGCCGCTGCGAGGGCTTGGGCGTTCGCAGCCCAGGTCCTCGTGTTCAGGACACGGACCCGGCCCGCTAGTCCCATTGATGCCCTGAGCGTCCCGTCAGCGAGAACAGTTGCCAAGGCCGCTGCAAGCTGTGCCGGCGCTTCGGCTGGAACAACAATCCCATTTACACCGTCCTCGATGATCTCGGACAGTGCCGGCAGATTACTCGCCACCACCGGCCGGGCACACGCCAGTGCCTCCACCGGTTTGAGGGGGGTCACCGAACGGGTGACTTCGAGGTCCTTGCGGGGAACAACAAAGACGTCCAGCGACTGATGGTAGCGTACTGCCCGGTCCTGGGGCACCCGGCCCGTAAAGATGATGCGGTCGCCAAAGCCGCTCTGGCGTGCCTGTACCTGTAGTAGGGGCTTGGACACGCCGTCACCCACAATCAGCAGACGTAGATCGGGATGCTTCGGTGCGAGCAACTCAAACGCCTCAACGAGGTCGTCGATCCCCTCATATGCTACCAAACTGCTGACGGTGCCTATGTACTGGCCATCTCTTTCGAGGCCCAGTTCGCCGCGCGCGCTGGCAGCATCCAGCGGCTCGTCGAGGAACCCCCCGCCCACGGCGTTCGGGGCGATGATGACTTTCGCCTCCGGGATGCCCGCCGTAACGATGTTGGCTTTCATGGCCTGCCCCAGCGTCACTACGAGGTCAGCTTCCCGCATGATCTCGGTTTCCCGTTCCTGGAACAGCCGGTACTTTTCACTGTTACGGGCCTCTGGACCCCGTGTGGAGGCCCAGGTGTCCGCCAGTTGACCGCGGACTTCGTACACCCAGGGGATCCCCAGCGCGTCGGCCACGGCCCGGACCACCAGTCCGTTGACAAAGTGCGTGGTGGTATGGAGCACGCTTGGCTTAAACTCCAGCGCCACCCGGAGCAGTTCCTCGGCCTGTTGCTGCAGCCGTGCATCCATCGTCGGCGCCAGCTTGGCCGGGAGCAGGCGCCGGTAGCGGACGCCGTCCACGACGTCGGTGGCACGCGCCAGGAACTTGCCCACCTGGACCGGATAGGCCAGCCGCGTGACAGCCAGCACGTCCCAGCCCTCCTGTTGCTGGGCCACCATGACGGAATGGGAACGCTGGGCGTAGCCGCTGGCCGTGTGCGGAAGGGAATTCGTCAGCAAATAGAGGACCCTGCCCGGAACCGGGGTGAAGTCCTGCCGGCGCAGCGACGGTGCGGCACCTGCGAAGACGGCCACCTCGCCGGCAAGCCGTGCCTGCTGCCGCAGTCCGGCCGCGCCGGAGCCGTCAAGCGCCGCAACGGCGCCGCTCATGTTTCCGTCATGCCACAGCCTGCGGGCCCGGGCGGATTTGAGGCCGGGCGCTGCTGATGCCGCGGCCAACAAGGTGTCCGAGAGCTCAGGAAGCCCGGCGGACAGGGCGATATCGGCAAGACGGCGCGCCTGCTCCCCCTTGACGTGCCGGCGGACGGCAAGCTGGAGGCGGCGGGTGACGTCGGCGTCGTCCCCGTTGCTCAGCGAGCCGAGCAACGCAGGTACGGCGAAGGAGCTTTTTGGCAGAACAGCGCTGGCAAGGCGGCCCAGCGGACGGACGACGGCGGGCAGCCGGCGCGCGACCTGGAGGTACAGGACGAAGGGGTCATCACTGAGGTGCTGGCTGATGACGCCCGCGGCGAGCCGCGCATTCTTGAAGAACTGAATCATCTGCTAGGAGCGGCCTCTGCCAAGAAGTTCGGAAATCAGCTCCATGTAGCGGCCGGCCAACTGCTCATACTCGGCGTGTGTCTTGACCCACTGGCGGCTGTCATCGTTCCGGACAAGCCGGCCACGGTCAGCGGCGAGCTCGCGCCACAAAGCGGCCAGTGCCTCCGGATCGCTGGCAACGATGTCCCCGGCCTCGGCGTCGGCAATAATGCGCGCCGCCTCGCCACGCACGACGGCCGTCACGTGCCGGCCGACGGCCAGGACCTCATAGGTCTTGGACGGAACCGTGGTCTCGAAGGACTTCCAGTCATCGCGCAGCGACACCAGGCAGGTATCGGCCGAAGCGTAGCGCGCCATCATGGCATCCCCGCTCAGGGGCGCGTGAAAGGTGACCGGGGCCTTCAGTTCGCGGGCAAGTTTCTCCAGCACCGGCCGCTGCGTGCCGTGGCCCACCATGTGAAGATGCATCGAATCCCCCACCAAGGCACTTGCCCGGATGGCCACATCCAGCCGCTGGCTCTCCCCGTGGTTTCCGAGGTACAGGGCCTCAAAGATGGGCCGTTCCAGTTCCGGGGCGTCCAGGACCGGGATGGCGTCCAGATGCACGCCGTTGCTGACGGTTGCCACGTTGCGGATACCGCGCGATCGCAACGTTGCCGCGAATCCCTCGGTCACCGTGACCACGAGGTCGGCCCGGTGCTGCACGAAGTCCACCACGCGTTCCACCACGCTCTTGACGCTTCCCTGAACGAGGCGGGCGTCACGGGCGAGGTCCGGCCACGCGTCCCGCATTTCCACGATCAGCGGCACGCCGCGCAGCTTGGCCAGGACGTAGCCGGCGGCAAGGGAGGGCAGTCCGGGGGCAGTGACAATCACGACGTCGGGCTTCCGGACGAGCATTCCGGCCGGGATCGACAGCACGGCCGAATAGCACTGGTCCAGCAGGCGTGCGGCACGGGAGTTGCCGTGCCGCAGGTAGGGCACACGGAGAATCATCTCGGTGAACTGGCCCTTTTGCAGCTGGAACGGCCTCCCGGCCATCCGCCGAGGGAGGGCCCGCCGGCCGAAGGGGTAGTGCGCAATCGGTGTCACGACGTCGACGTCCCAGCCTGAGCGGGAAAACTCCTTGATCATGGCCGTCCAGCGGCGCTGCGGAGGGCTCTGCTCCGGCCAGTAAGAGTGGGTCAGTAGCGTTATGCGCAGACCGTCCGCACCGGAGGCTTCCGGGTCACCAACGACTTCATGTTGCATCGTTGTGGATTACTTTCCGGCCTTGGCGGAAGTGCGATGGGTCTTCCCATCGAGGAACCGGAAGTAGGCAAAGCCTGCCGCCAGCAGTCCCAGCACAACAAGCACTTGCACCGCGAGCGGACTGCCTGTCGCTACCGCCACAGCCGCCTGGATTTGGGTCTTCACCATCAAGGGAGGCTCAGACGGGGTGGCAATAACCGCGGGTGCCGTTGATTGCGCGGGTTCCGGCGTAACCGATGGGGACGGCGTCTCGGTGGTTGCTTCGTCGCTCGTTTCACCGTCAGCAGGCTCGGCTGCGGGGGCCTGGACCGCGGGCGCCAGTGCTGGCGGCACGACGAGTTCAGGAGCCGGGTTGCCGGGGGCAGGGGCCTGAGTCTCGGGAGCCGCGGGCACGTCCGGAGCGGGTGCAGGAAGCGCAGGATCGGGTGCGGGAAGCGCCGGATCGGGTGCAGGAAGCGCCGGATCGGGTGCAGGAACCACCGGATCGGGTGCAGGAAGCGCCGGATCGGGTGCAGGAACCACCGGATCGGGTGCAGGAACCACCGGATCGGGTGCAGGAACCACCGGATCGGGTGCAGGAACCACCGGATCGGGTGCAGGAACCACCGGATCGGGTGCGGGAACCGGATCGGGTGTCGGAGTGGGTGTGATCAAAGTTGCCAAGGGGCTAGGAAGCACCAAATCGTCAGCATGGGCGGCAGTAGCCGTTCCCATGACCGAGGCGGCAAGGAGCAGTGCCCCCAGCCCGGCGCGTGCTGATTTCAATTTTCGGCTGCACGACGTCATCGACAGTCCCTCCCCCAGGTACGAGATTAGATCAAGTGTGCGCGGTCTGGCCATCACTAACGTCGCTGTCGGCAGAGCCCCAGAGGTGCGCGGGTTCCCAGTGTACTCGACGCTACGTCACAGGTTGTTCATATTCGGGTGCTAGGGAGAGCCGAGCGCGTTGCGGCAGCGCCCCGCAGGCCGGGATAGGCTGGAAGCATGCACCGTTTCCGTCGCCTTGCTTCCGCGCGTCTGCCGCTAGCTGTGGCCGTTGCCTCAGTTGCGGGCCTTGCCCTCACGGCGTGCTCGCCAGTCGTGGACGTCACACCCGCGAAGGACGCGGCAAACGCGGCCTGCGCGCCGATGATGCTGGCGCTGCCGGATGCAATCGGCGACGCCAAGGTGCGGAAGACCAACGCGCAGGCGACGGCGGCGTGGGGCGATCCGTCCCTCGTGATCCTGCGCTGCGGCGTCAACGTCCCGGGACCCACCACGGACCGCTGCGTCAGTGTGAACGGCGTCGACTGGGTCATCAAGGAAGGCGACCCCGTGTGGACGCTGACCACGTTCGGACGTGAACCGGCCACCGAGATCCTGATGGACCCGAATAAGATCAGCTCGGCCACCGTGTTGGCGGACCTCTCCGCCTCCGCACTGAAGATCAAGGCGACGCGGAACTGCGTGGGCCAGGAAGACCTGCAGAACCTGCCGTCCAGCAAATAGGGGTCTCGCTCCCCACCCGCCCCTAGCGCAGGCCGGTCTTGCGGTGCAGTGCCAGATAGATCAGCTCGTCGATCAGCTCCGCGTACCCCAGGCCGGAGGCGGCCCACATCTGCGGATACATGCTCTTGGGCGTGAACCCGGGCATGGTGTTGATTTCGTTGATGATCAGTTCGCCCTCGGGCGTGAAGAAGAAGTCGACCCGGCTCAGACCTTCGGCGCCAACGGCGTCGAAGGCGACGGCGGCAAGCTCCCGGACCCGGGCGATTGCCTCCTCGGGGAGGTCGGCCGGGCAGCTCAGCGCGGCGGCGTCGTCCTCCACATACTTGGCGTTGAAGTCATAGAACTCATGCCCGCCGCCGGCCACGGAAATCTCGCCGGGCATGGACGTCCGGGGAGCGTCGGTCCCCCGGCCTTCCAGCACGGCGCATTCAATCTCGCGTCCCGTGATGCCGGCCTCGATGACGAGCTTGGGGTCGTGCTCGCGGGCGGCCGCGATCGCGGCGTCCAGGCCCTCGAGCGAGTCCACCTTGGAGATGCCCATGGAGGATCCTGCCCGGGCCGGCTTTACGAACACCGGGAAGCCGAGCTGGTCCACGCGCTTGCGGACCAGCTCGGGATCTTTGAGCCACTGCCGGTCGGTCACGGCGATGTACGGCCCAACGCGGAGCCCGGCCGATTCAAAGACCACCTTCATGAAGTGCTTGTCCATGCCGACGGCGGACGCCAGCACGCCGGCACCGACGTAGCGGGTGTCGGAGAGCTCCAGGAATCCTTGGATGGTCCCGTCCTCCCCGAACGGCCCGTGCAGCAGCGGGAAGACGACGTCCACGGAGCCGAGCTCCTGCGGAACCTGGTTGGGGGACGCCACGATCAGCTGGTGGTCGCCGCCGATCTCCGCCAGCGTCACGGTCTGCGCCGACGGCGCCACTTCCGGCAGCGCGGACGCCGACAGCGACCACTCCTTGGTGTCGCCGGAGGCCAGCACCCACTGGCCGGTCTTGGCGATCCCGATGGGGATCACCTCGTACTTGTCCTTGTCGATCGCCCCAAGAACGCCGGCGGCCGTCACGCAGCTGACCGCGTGCTCGCTGGAGCGGCCGCCGAACAGCACTGCCACGCGGGGCCTGGACTGGCCCGTGCGGCCTTCTGTGGCCACGTTGTTTTCTGACACGCTCAGTAACCGCCTTCGGGTTTCAGGTCCCGGGCCAGCAGCAGGGGACCCAGTTCGTCTACGGACAGTTTTCCGGCCAGCACGGCGACGACGGCCGCCGTGATGGGCATCTCGACGCCGAGTTTGCCCGCCAGTTCGTGCACGGCCTGGCTGGATTTGATCCCCTCGGCCGTTTGCTTCATCTCGGAAGTGACCTGCTCGAGGGTGAGGCCCTTCCCCAGCAGCCGGCCGGCGGTGTGGTTCCGGGACAGCGGCGAGGAGCATGTGGCCACGAGGTCACCCAGGCCGGCCAGCCCTGACATGGTCCGGGCTTCCCCGCCCAGGGCGAGCGTGAGCCGGGACGTCTCGGCCAAGCCGCGCGTGATGACCGAGGCCTTGGTGTTGTCACCCATCTTCTTGCCTTCGCAGATGCCGACAGCCAGGGCAATGACGTTCTTTACGATGCCGCCGATTTCGACGCCGATCACATCGGTAGTGGTGTAGGGGCGGAAGTACGGCGCGGTGCAGCTCCGGGCGATCCAGGCTGCCGCCTCGGCGTCGGAACATGCCACGACGGAGGCGGTGGGCTCTTCGCGTGCGATCTCCATGGCCAGGTTGGGGCCGGACACCACCGCGACCCGGTTGGCGGGGATCCCCAGCTCCTCGCAGATGACTTCGCTCATCCGGGCGTCAGAATGCAGTTCGAGGCCCTTCATGAGGGACACCACCAGGGCGCCGGGAGCCAGCAGGTTCTTCAACTCCCGCAGTTGCGGCCGCAGGGTCTGCGCGGGGACAGCGACTATGACCAGTTCAGCGCCCGCCAGGACCTCGGCGACGTCGGTCGAGGCGGTAATGCTGGGTGGCAGCGGGATGCCGTTGAGGTACTGCTCGTTCCGATGCAGCGCATTGATCTGGTCCACGACCTCCGCGCGCCGGCCCCACAGGCGAATGCTGCGTTCGACGCCGGAGGCGGTAGCGGCGTCGGCGACGATCTTCGCGAAGGTGGTCCCCCAGGAGCCTGCCCCCAGGACGGCCACCTGACCCGCAGATGATCCTCGTTCAAGATTAATCGTCATTTGGAACTGTCCCCAATATTCTCGTCTGATTCGTTTGGTGTACCGCCGTCTGTTCTGCCATCAGGGGCGGCTTTGCCTCCGGCGGCGCCGCCAGCCCCGCCGCGCTTGATGAAGCGGCCGTGTGCGGATTGGTTGTGCGCCGCGGGGTCCCACCGCTGCGCCGGCGCCGGCTCGCCGCGCAAGGTGGCGAGTAGGCCGGTGATGGCGTCCATGATGACGCTCGTGGCCTCGGTAAGCGTTGCTTTGTCCAGCGGCCGGCCGGCGAAGGCGCTCAGGTCCACTGGATCCCCGACCACCAGCCGGGACGTCCTGCGCGGGAAGACGTGGAACCGCTTGGAATAGCGCGGAAAGACCTCATGGGCTCCCCAGTGGGCCATGGGGACCACCGGGATGCCGCTCTCCAGCGCCATCCGGGCTGCGCCGGTGTGCCCCTTCATCGGCCACAGCTCAGGATCGCGGGTCAGGGTCCCCTCGGGGTAGATGACGATCGCCCCGCCCTCGCTGACGATCTCCCTGGCGAGCTGGAGTGAACGGTTGGCCCCCACGGAAGAGCGCTCCACGGGGATCTGCTTCGCGGCGCGCAGCACGGCGCCGACCACCGGGGTCTTGAAGAGTCCGCCCTTGGCCAGGAAGTGCGGCATCCGCTTCTTGTTGTAGAGCATGTGCCCCACCACCAGCGGGTCGATCTCGGTGCAGTGGTTGGGCGTGGCGATGAACCCCCCCGCCGGCAGCTTGTCGAGGCCCTCCCACTTCTTGTTCATCAGCAGGTTCATCACGGGCCGGACGATCCCGGCAACAATGACAAAAGTGATGTGGCTCTTGGCCGTTTCCTTCACAGGGGCGCCCGCTACTTGGCTGAGGTGATGTCGAAGTCAGCGCCCAGGCCGGCGAGCTTTTCAGTAAAGCGCTCGTAACCGCGGTTGATGATGTCGATTCCGGTGACCCGTGAGGTGCCGGTGGCCGCCAGGGCCGCGATCAGGTGGCTGAAGCCTCCGCGCAGGTCCGGCACGTGGATGTCGGTACCCTTCAGCTGCGTGGGTCCGGAAATCACGGCGGAATGCAGGAAGTTGCGCTGGCCGAAGCGGCACGGCACGCTGCCGAGGCATTCGCGATGGACCTGGATGTTGGCGCCCATCCGGATCAGGGCTTCGGTGAACCCGAAGCGGTTCTCGTAGACGGTCTCGTGGACGATCGAGACGCCCTCGGCCTGGGTCAGAGCCACGATAAGCGGCTGCTGCCAGTCGGTCATGAAGCCGGGGTGCACGTCCGTTTCGAGGACCAGCGGATTGAGCTTGCCGCCGCGGTGGTAGAAGCGGATGCCGTCGTCGCCGATATCCATTCCGCCGCCCACCTTTCGGTAGGTGTTCAGGAACGTCATCATGTCGCGCTGGGTGGCGCCTTCAACGAAGATGTCGCCGCGGGTGACCAGCGCCGCGGAGGCCCAGGAGGCCGATTCATTGCGGTCGGAGAGGGCACGGTGGTTGTAGCCGCCGAGGTCCTGGACGCCTTCGATCCTGATGGTGCGGTCGGTCTGGACGCTGATGATCGCGCCCATCTTCTGCAGCACGGCAATGAGGTCCACGATTTCGGGCTCGGTCGCCGCGCCGGAGAGCTCGGTGATGCCGTCGGCCCGTGTGGCACTCAGCAGCACTTGCTCCGTCGCTCCGACGGACGGATAAGGCAGGGCGATCTTGGCGCCCTTGAGCCCGCCGGGCGCGGAGATGTGGATGCCGCCGGGGCGCTTTTCCACCACGGCACCGAACTGGCGCAGGACATTGAGGTGGTAGTCAATCGGCCGGTCTCCGATCTTGCAGCCGCCGAGGTCCGGGATGAAGGCCTCGCCGATGGCGTGGATCAGCGGCCCGCACAGCAGGATCGGGATGCGGGAATCGCCGGCGTGCGCGTCGATCGCGGTGCTGGAGGCGGTCTTGGCGCCCTTCGGGTCAAGGGTCAGGTCCCCGGTGACGGGGTCCTTATCGACTGTGACGCCATGGAGCTGGAGCAGGCTGGTGACAACCTCGACGTCCTTGATCTCGGGGACGTTGCGCAGCACGGACGGCTCATTGCCCAGCAGGGCAGCAACCATCGCCTTGGGGACAAGATTCTTGGCCCCGCGAACGATGACGCGGCCTGTCAGCGGGACGCCTCCGCGGATTGTCAGAACACTACTCATTTACCGGTTTCCTCACGACTACTCGCCCCCAAATCCTTACAAAGGCTCCAGCTAAGCATAGGAGCTAGGGTTACCGATCTGAAATATGCGTGGGTTTACTTGGCGTCCCGCTTCCCTCAACAGGGCATTTGATCGGTGGCGGTGGCCGCGTCCACGTAGCTCGGCGGCGTGTTGCGATAACGGCGGAGGCAGAGAGGTCTCCCCCTGACCGCTACAACCACGAAGTCCGTCACTCTCGGACGCAACTATTGCGGCCGTTACGCCGCACGAGCCTGGGGGCACGTTGGTAATCACCAACATGACATCTAGAACTGCCATCGCTTTGATTACATTCTGTCTGGCGATCCTCACAACACTTTCACTGGTCACCGCGCCGATCGCTGGCGCAGCCTCGGATGTGGCCGGGCCTGTGCTTGTCAGCTCAACCGTGACGCCGAAGTCCCTGAACATCGCCACCGGCCCGGCAACCGTCAAAGTCACCCTCCGGCTCACCGACCAGACCGGCGCCAGCGAACCCGTAGTTACCCTCGGCAACGACGCCACCGGGCAAAGCCAGGGCTTCGGGGCCATGACCCTGATCTCCGGCACCGCGAAAGACGGCACCTGGGAACGCTCCATGACCATCCCGCAGGGCTCAGCCACGGGCCCCTGGAACGTGACGCTCTATCCCCTGAGCGACACACTCGGCAACGACTCCACCGGCTTCCAGACCCTCGCCACCCTGAACGTGACGGCAACGCCTGCTCTTGCACCAGCGCCCACCCCTACGGTTTCGGGCACCACGAAGGTCGGAAGGACCCTCACCGCCGTCCCGGGAACCTGGTCGCCAGCCCCTGTGACACTCAGCTACCAGTGGTACCGGTCCGGCGTCGCGATCACCGCCGCCACCATGAGCACCTACAAACTCACAGCCACCGACTCCGGCAAGACCATCACGGTCCGCGTAACGGGCAGAAGGAGCGGCTACACCACGGCATCCAGAACCTCCGCGCCAACGGCCGCGATCACGGCGGGCACGCTGACGGCGCCCACACCCACCATTTCGGGCACCACCAAGGTCGGATGCACGCTCACCGCCGCTTTGGGGACCTGGGCACCATCCCCCGTGACACTCAGCTACCAGTAGTACCGGTCCGGCGTCGCGATCGCCGCCGCCACCATGAGCACCTACAAACTCACAGCCACCGACGCCGGAAAGACCATCACCGTTCGCGCAACAGGCAGAAAAATCCGGCTACACCACGGCCTCCAGGACCTCCGCACCAACGTCAACCGTCATCCGCTAGCGGAGGGCGTGCCACGGGCGGGATCTACTCGGGCGCGACCATTTCCGTCAATAATGTCGTAGGTCCCTGAAAGACTCTCATTATGGACGGAAATCGGGAGCCGGGGCAGGCTCCGGCAGCAGCGCAACGCGGCGACGCGTCCGTCAGGGATATGATCAGGTCCCTGGCCGCCCAGCGCCCCTGCATTGAGAGCGCCGGGCTGATCGACCAACTGCGGGACGCGGAGGATCTGAAGTCCGCCGCCGCCGCCTTCCAGGCCCGCGTCGCCGTCGCTTTCGATGCCGCCCAGCGCCGCGCGCAGAAGTCGACCGGCGTGCCCGCGGATGAACTGGGCCATGGCATCGGCGCGCAGATCGCGCTGGCCCGGCGCGAATCCCCGGCCCGCGGCGGCCGGCTCCTGGGTCTCGCGAAAGCCCTGGTGACGGAAATGCCGCACACTTTGGCCGCCCTGAACACCGGACAGCTCAACGAATGGCGTGCGACCCTGATCGTGAAGGAAACGGCGTGCCTGTGCGCGGCGGACCGGTGCGCCGTCGATGAACAGCTCGCCGCCGATACCGGGGCGCTGGCCGGGGCCGGGGACCGGACCATCATCGCCGCGGCCCGGTCCGCCGCCTACCGCCTCGATCCCCGCTCCGTCACGGACCGCGCCGCCCACGCCGCCACCGAGCGGCACGTTAGCCTCCGACCGGCCCCGGACACCATGTGTTACCTGACCGCCCTGCTGCCGGTCCGCGAAGGGGTGGCCGTCCACGCCGCCCTCACCCGCCACGCCGACACCCTCCGATCCGACGGGGATACCCGCTCCCGCGGCCAGATCATGGCCGATGACCTGGTCGAACGCATCACCGGCACACCCGGCGGGATCACGAGTATTGAAATCCAGCTCGTCATGACCGACCGCACGCTCTTCCAGGGCGACAGCGAACCCGCCCGCCTCCCCGGCTATGCCATCGTCCCCGCCGGCTGGGCCCGGAACGCAATCAGGGATGAGGACGCCGGAGATCCCGCCTTCACCATCTGGCTTCGGCGGCTCTACACCGCCCCCGGCAGCGGAGAGCTGGTCGGCATGGACTCCCGTGCCCGCCTCTTCCCGTCCGGGCTGCGCCGGTTCATCCAGGCCAGGGACGATACTTGCCGCACCCCGTATTGCGACGCCCCGATCCGCCACCTGGACCACATCGTCCCCTGGCACGACGGCGCCGCCACCAGCCGAGGTAACGGAGCCGGTCTCTGCGAAGGCTGTAACCACACCAAGGAAACCCCCGGCTGGGCCGCACAGCCACGCCCCGGCCCGCGGCACGCCCTCGAGCTCACGACCCCCACCGGTCACAGCTACCAGTCCACCGCGCCGCCGCTGCCGGGAACGGGCTACACGGGACACTCCGGGCAGCTTCCTGACGCGACTGAGAGCGGAGCCGGGCGCCGCAGCAGGGAACTCCGGCACCGGGCCAAGACCCTTAAACGGCCCCGTCTGACGAAGCAGTCAGCCGCCTGACACGCAGCTGCGCCCGACCAAACTTCACTTTGGCTTCGCCGACAAATACAAAGTGCCGCCGTCGGGTCATGGGACTCGACGGCGGCACTCTGCCTTTCGGGAACGTCTTCAGGAGACCTGGTGCCTCAGGACAGCCGGGCGGGCAGCGTCTTGGGCAGGAAGGCGGGTCTGGTGGCCTCGAAGGCGGTGATGTCTTCCTCGTGCTTGAGGGTCAGCCCGATGTCGTCCAGGCCTTCGAGCAGGCGCCATCGCGTGTAGTCGTCAATCTCGAACGGTGCCACGATGTTGGCGCACTGCACTGTCTTGGAGACAAGGTCAACCGTGACCTCGGTGCCGGGCGCGCTTTCCAGCTCCTTCCAGATGAGCTCGATGTCATCCTGGGCCAGTTCGGCGGCGAGCAGGCCCTGCTTGCCGGAGTTGCCGCGGAAGATGTCCGCGAAGCGCGAGGACAGCACGGTCTTGAAGCCGTAGTCCTTCAGCGCCCAGACGGCGTGTTCCCTGGACGAACCGGTGCCGAAGTCGGGGCCGGCCACCAGCACGGAGCCGGCGTTGAACGGCGCCTGGTTCAGGATGAAGGCCGGATCCTTGCGCCAGGCAGCGAACAGGGCGTCCTCGAAGCCGGTGCGGGTGATGCGCTTGAGGTAGACGGCGGGGATGATCTGGTCCGTGTCGACGTTGCTCTGGCGCAGCGGGACGCCGATTCCGGTGTGGGTGGTGAACTTTTCCATGGCGGATCCTTCTAGGCTGTGTGGATCGGGGCTGTCGGGAGCTAGGCTGCGTCGATGCGGATGGCTGCGGGCTCCGGGGCGGGCTCCAGATCCGACGGCGAGCTCAGGGTGCCGCGCACGGCGGTGGCCGCGGCCACCACCGGCGAGACCAGGTGGGTGCGGCCGCCCTTGCCCTGGCGTCCCTCGAAGTTGCGGTTGGACGTGGAGGCGCAGCGCTCCCCCGGTTCCAGCTGGTCCGGGTTCATGCCCAGGCACATGGAGCAGCCGGCGAAGCGCCATTCCGCCCCGAAGTCCTTGAAGACCCGGTCCAGGCCCTCGGCCTCGGCCTCAAGCCGGACGCGTGCCGAGCCCGGGACGACGAGCATCCGGATGTTCGGGTCCTTGGTGCGACCGCGGATGATGTCCGCGGCGGCGCGGAGGTCCTCCATCCTGGAGTTGGTGCAGGAGCCCAGGAAAACGGTGTCCACCCGGATGTCCTTCATCGGGGTGCCGGCCTCGAGGCCCATGTACTGCAGCGCGCGTTCGGCGGCGGCCTTGGCGTTCTCGTCGCCGAAGTCCTCGGGCGAGGGCACCTTGGCGGACAGGGACACGCCCTGGCCGGGGTTGGTCCCCCAGGTCACGAACGGTTCCAGGGTGTCGGCGTCGAGGTCCACCTCGACGTCGAACGTGGCGCCGTCGTCGGTGCGCAGGGTGTTCCAGTATCCGACGGCGGCATCCCACTCGGGGCCCTGGGGCGCATGCGGGCGGCCGTACATGTAGTCATAGGTGGTCTGGTCCGGGGCGACCAGTCCGGCGCGCGCGCCGGCTTCGATGGACATGTTGCAGATGGTCATCCGGGCTTCCATGGACAGCGCGCGGATCGCGGAACCGCGGTACTCCAGCACGTAGCCCTGGCCGCCGCCGGTGCCGATCTTGGCGATGACGGCCAGGATGATGTCCTTGGCGGACACGCCGGGCCGCAGCGTGCCCTCGACGTTGATGGCCATGGTCTTGAACGGCTTCAGCGAGAGCGTCTGGGTGGCCATGACATGCTCCACCTCGGAGGTGCCGATGCCCATCGCCAGCGCGCCGAACGCGCCGTGCGTGGAGGTGTGCGAGTCGCCGCAGACTACGGTCATGCCGGGCTGGGTGAGGCCCAGCTGCGGTCCCACCACGTGGACGATCCCCTGTTCGGCGTCGCCGAGCGAGTGCAGGCGGACGCCGAACTCCTGGCAGTTGTTGCGCAGGGTCTGGATCTGGGTCCGGCTGGTCAGATCGGCGATTGGCTTGTCGATGTCCAGCGTGGGAGTGTTGTGGTCTTCCGTGGCGATGGTGAGGTCCGGCCGGCGCAGCTTGCGGCCCGCCAGGCGCAGGCCTTCAAATGCCTGCGGGGACGTGACCTCGTGCACCAGGTGGAGGTCGATGAAGAGAAGGTCGGGCTGGGCGTTGGCTCCTTCGCCATCCCCCTTGCGCACCACGTGCGCGTCCCAGACTTTCTCGGCCAGTGTCTTTGCCACGGCCTTCTCCCTTCACTGCAATTGGTTGGTTGTCTCCACTGAATCAGCACTGCCGTGTAATACGCCAGCCGAATGATTTGCATCTCAGATATTGAGACGGCAATATCATTACATGGACAATTCTAGTGGAGTCGGTGTCATCGATAAAGCGGCCCATGTGCTTGACGCACTTGAGGCTGGCCCCACCACCCTGGCGCAGCTCGTTGCAGCCACCGGGTTGGCACGGCCCACCGTGCACCGGCTTGCCTTGGCGCTGGTCCACCACCGCTTGGTGAGTCGGGACATCCAGGGCAGGTTCGTGCTCGGCAGCCGCCTCGTGGAGCTGGCCTCCGCCGCCGGCGAGGACCGGCTCATCGCCTCCGCCGGGCCGGTGCTCATGCAATTGCGCGACGCCACCGGCGAAAGCGCGCAGATTTTCCGCCGCCAGGGCGACTGGCGTGTCTGCGTGGCCTCCGCCGAGCGCCCGATCGGCCTCCGCGACACCATCCCCGTCGGCACCCAGCTCTCCATGAAGGCCGGCTCCGCCGCCCAGGTGCTGCTGGCCTGGGAAGACCATGACCGGCTCCTGGAAGGCCTCCAGTCCGCCCGCTTCACTCCCACGGTTCTGGCGGGCGTACGACGGCGGGGCTGGGGTCAGAGCCTCGGCGAACGCGAGCCCGGGGTCGCCTCCGTTTCGGCCCCCGTCCGCGGACCGTCCGGCCGGGTGATCGCCGCCGTGTCGATCTCAGGTCCAATCGAGCGCCTGACCCGCCAGCCCGGGCGCCTGCACGCCGAGGTGGTCTGCAACGCGGGCCGTGTCCTGACCGAAGCGCTCCGCAAGACCAACGACTGACCCCTTGGACCTTGAACACAGCGACGGCCCCTACGGCTAGGCTGTGCGCATGAAGAGCTATGCGGTGTTCCTGCGGGGCATCAATGTGGGCGGCATCAACATTAAGATGGCCGATCTCAAGGAAGCCCTGAAGTCCCGGCCGTTCGCCGGGGTGAAGACCCTCCTGGCCAGCGGCAACGTGGTGCTGGCCAGCGGTCTGGATCCTGCCGGCGTCAAGCAGGAATTCGAGGCCTGCCTCCGGGAGACTTTCGGCTATGACGCCTGGGTGGTGGTGCTGACCGCCGCCCGCGTGGCCGAACTTGTCGAGGCATGCCCCTACCCTGCCGACGACGCGTCCACCCACACCTACCTCACCCTCGCCTCGGACACCGACGTGCTGTCGGAACTGAATGAGGCCGGCAGTGCGCTGGACGGAACGGAGCTGACCCGGCTCGGACCGGAGGCCATGGCGTGGCTCGCCCCCGCCGGGGGCACCCTGGACAGCCCGTTCAGCAAACTCTCCTCGAAGCCGAAGTACAAGGCTTCCACCACCACACGGAACCTCCGCACTATGGTCAAGGTCCGCGACGCCGCAGCCGCGTTGTAGGCGGTCCGGGCTCTGTGCGGAACGCACGTCCGGACCTGGCTGGGCCACGGCGTTCCGGACATCGGGCCTCGTCCGGTCCGCGCCGGGCAGGGCGAGCGGCAAGGAGGCGGCGGAGCGCGGTGTGGTCCTGGCCGCCGGCATGCCCGGGCGTTTCGCTGGAGCTCACAGTCTCATCATGCCCAGTTCGGCCGATGCTTCCGGGGCCGGCGGCTCGCGGGCCAGGAATTCCAGGGCAACGAAAAACGGTCCCGGGCTGTTGCCCGGGACCGTTTCGATGGTGACCCCAGCGGGATTCGAACCCGCGTTACCGCCGTGAGAGGGCAGCGTACTAGGCCGCTATACGATGGGGCCGCGTACTCTCCAGAACAGCATTTCTGCTGTCCAAGCCAAGTAATTGTTTCATACACTCGGCGAGCGTTCCAAATCGGTTCAGCCGACTCAAAACTCCTGATCACCCGCGGAAATCCGTGGATTTTTCAGAGCTGGGATACCAGGACTCGAACCTAGAATGACGGTACCAGAAACCGTAGTGTTGCCAATTACACCATATCCCAATGGAACTTTCGGGCCGGATCCGTGGGTCTAAACCCGCGCTCCCGGCGCCTCAGCACGAGTAATCACTTTACCCGAGAGTTTTCGCTTGCACAAATCGGCCACCCGCGGGCGGTGAATTCCAGCGGAGGGCCGGCAAGGCGCCCGGCGTCGGACTGCAGAGTGTACCAACGTCCGTAACGCCCACCGGTTGGCGGTTCAGCGGCTCAGTGTCCGTCTTCTTTCGCGCGGACTGCCTCGATCGCCTCGTCGCCCTCGAACGAGTTGGGCCGCCCGGCGCCTGTTGTGATCAAGTTCCGAAGACTCCCATTGACGTATTCGCCCCACGCATTTGAACAAACGTCATAGCACTCGTATTCGGGAACCAGACCCGCGTGGGTGAATCGGACCTGGGTCCCACCGTCCTGTTCGAAGAGCTCGAAGTTGACTGTTGTCCCCGTCCACTCTTCTTTGTCTTCGGTGAAGTTGAGATAGCTTTCTAGGACGAGCCAGGCGACTTTCTTCGCCGGGACAAGCTCGGTGATCCTGAACTTGCTGAAGTGGATGTCCGGAACCCGGTACGTGAACTCGTCGCCGAGTTTGTCGGTGCTGCCTTCGATCTCTCCTGACCACCACCCGCGAACGTCGTTGATGGCGTCGAAGGCTTGTTCCGGAGTTTGATCTACCGAAAAGGTCGTGGTCAAATCTCGATCGTTCATGATTCTCTCCCGTTTCGCGGTTTGAGCAGTGCGTGTGTGCACGGTGACGCGCTATCGGTGCGCCGGTGACGACTAGCACTTGTGTGATGCAATCAAGTCTAGAACAAGCCGGTTTCATGATGCAAGGGCATCCGGTAAACTTGGTGGCATGCTCGGCAAGACATACGAATCGCAGGTGTGCTCGATCGCGCGCGCCCTCGAACTGGTCGGTGAACGCTGGAGTCTATTGATCATTCGCGACGCCGTTTTCGCGGGAGTGACCCGCTACAACGACTTCCAGCACAACCTCGGAATCGCGACCAACATCCTCAAGGCCCGGCTCGACGCCTTTGTCGCCGCCGGGATCATGGACCGCCGCCAATACTCCGAACAGCCGGAGCTATACGAGTATCTGCTGACTGACAAGGGTCGCGATCTCGCACCCGCGCTAATTGCGCTCACGCAATGGGGAGACCGATGGGCGACTCGCGGACGGCCGCCCATCCTGTACAGCCACACCGTGTGCGGCGCGGGGATCACCCACCAGACGGTGTGCGCCAGTTGCGGTCCCGTGCACGACCCGGCCGAGGTGCGGGCCCAGCCCGGGCCGGGCATGCCCGCCGAGTACCTGGAGAATCGACGACCCCGGCGAACCATCTGAGCCTCGCCTCAGAGCTTTCCCAAAACATTCGGTGGACATGACGACGTCGCTCGTTTCACGATCTTGCTGTGTCCGTCGGGGAACGCTGACCGGATACCCTGGCTGGCCGCCGTCCGTGCCACCGGCCTGCGACCTTCACGTCAGTGCCCCGCCTGCCCCACATGGCCCCGCCCGGTTCCGGCTGCGGTCAGCCCACTCCGGTCAGTCAGTGAGCCAAATGAGCGGGGACGGACAAGCCGCCGGGCAAACGCGTGACAACACTGCACCGTGCCGCATTGACCTGGGGCTGGGTCGCGTACAGGGCGGCTGAGAGGTCTGCGCCCTCCAGCCTGGCATCGCGCAGGTCCGCCCGGGCGCCCAGGTCAGGTGAAGGGTCCCCTGCGGACCCGCGACCCAACGTCCCCTTGCCGCCCGCAAGCACGATCTCCCCCAAAATTGCCTCCCGCTATGACAGTGGCCCGAACGCAGCACGCCCGTGATCCGTCCCACATGCAGGATCCACCATACAAGCACTGACATTCTCCCACCGCGCCGTCAACCCGGGAGCTCGGAAACCGTTCCGGGGTCTGGCCTGTTTGAGGACCAGGGCACCGCCTTGCGGGCATGGGCGCGGTGCCGGCGCGTCAGGGCACACAACCGTCCAGGATGGCTTGGCCGCCGGCCGGAGCGAGCACACCGGAGGGAGGTGGCCTTCGAGACGGCCCCGCGTCCGCGTTTTCGATCGCTCCATGGCTCAGGCTCACAGCGCCGACAGGCGGTCACCGCCCTTAACCTACGATGCATAGTCGTTTGCCTAATGTATGTTGTTTGATGTGTTCAGGTCAGTGATGGGAGACGATTGTGGCGCGTGCGGGTCTGACTGCTGACCGTCTGGCTCGGGTCGGGGCCGAGCTCGCTGACGAGATCGGCTTTGAGTGCGTGACGGTCGCTGCGGTGGCGCGTCATTTCGACGTGAAGCCGGCAAGTCTGTATTCGCACGTCCAGAGCTCCGCAGACCTGAGAACGCGGATCGCGCTGTTCGCCCTAGAGCAACTCGCGGACCGCGCATCGGAAGCGGTAGCAGGCCGCGCCGGCAAGGATGCGCTCGCCGCTCTGGCGGATTCCTACCGCGTCTACGCCCAGGAGCATCCCGGTCGCTTCGCTGCCACCGAACTGCGGCTCGACCCCGAGACGGCCATCCGCAGCGCCGGGCCGCGTCACTCCCAGTTGACGAGGGCGATCCTCCGAGGATACGAGCTCACTGACGTGGATGAGATGCATGCGGTGCGCCTGTTCGGAAGCACCGTCCGAGGCTTCATCGGCCTGGAGATGTCCGGGAGCTTCAGCCACAGCTCTCCCGACTCCGATGAGAGCTGGCACCGCATCATCGACGCACTAGACGCCACTCTCCGGCACTGGCCCGCACGCTGAATCCGCACCCACCGATCACGAAAAGACGAGACATGTCATCTCAGAACTGGACCACGACCCCCATCACCACGAGCATCGTGCGCGGCGCGCTCGAGCTCGAGCGCACCCCGCAAGGCACGCTGCTCCACCGCCTCCCGTCATGGGCACGAGCACAGTGCGCCGACCCGCAACTGGCGATGGTGGAATCCCAACCCTCCGGGGTGCGGCTCGCGTTCCGGTCGAGTGCGACGGCAATCGAGATCGACGTCCTCCGATCGAGAACCACGTATGCCGGGATCCCGCCGCGGCCGGACGGAGTGATCGAGCTTGTCGTCGACGGCCGAGTCGTCGCACACACCGTGACATCGGGAGGCACCACCGTGACGATCGACATGGCCACCGGTGCCCCCGATCAGGAGACCGGCCCGGTGCTCACCGCTCGATTTACGGATCTGCCCGACGCCATGAAAGACATCGAGATCTGGCTGCCACACAACGAGACTATCGAGATCGTCGAGTTGCGCACAGACGCGCCCGTCGAGCCGGGACGGGCACCAGGGCGGCCGGTGTGGCTTCACCACGGTAGCTCCATCAGCCACGGCTCCAACGCCACGCACCCGACCGAGATCTGGCCGGCGGCAGCTGCCCGTCTGGGCGGCGCCGAGCTGATCAACCTCGGCTTCGGCGGCAGTGCCCTGCTCGACCCGTTCACCGCCCGCACGATTCGCGACACATCCGCCGACCTGATCAGCGTGAAGATAGGCATCAACCTGGTGAACACCGATCTCATGCGTCTGCGCGCGTTCGGACCAGCCGTGCACGGCTTCCTCGACACCATCCGCGAAGGCCACCCGGTCATTCCGCTCTTGGTCGTATCGCCGACCTTCTGCGCGATCCACGAAGACACCCCCGGACCAGGATCCTTCGATCTGGGGGCTCTTGCAGGCGGCGTGGTCCGGTTCCGAGCCACCGGCGACCCCGCCGAACGAGCCGCCGGCAAGCTGACCCTGACGGTGATCCGTGACGCGCTGGCCAGTATTGTCCGGCAGCGACAAGCAGGCGACCCCCACCTGTTCTACCTCGATGGGCGCGAACTCTACGGGGAGTCGGACTCGGCCGAATACCCACTGCAGGATGCGCTACATCCCGACCCCGCAACTCATCGACTGATGGGCGAACGATTCGCGCAATTCGCCTTCGCCGATGGCGCGCCCTTGGACACCCGATGCCAATGACTTGAAGCGCGCGTTCAGCACGCAACAGGTCGGTCGGCTCCGCGGCCGCGACACCTTCGAGAGCGTCAGGTTAGTGCACTGTCGCTGTCATTTTTCGAAGTCGACTGCACGGGATGTCCAAAGTCGTCTGCACGGCCGGTCCGTGTCCGTAAAGGGAACCCTATCCGGACGGATCGTCTGCGGTGAAGAACAGGATCCGGCAGGAACGTCACGATCGCCTCGGAACACAGCGCCACGAGATCCTTGGGTGGCCCGAAGCCCGCGACGTCGGGCACTCAGCTCCTGGTCTCGTACCTGGTAAGGACCACACCGTCGGGAAACGTCCGGGTCTCCACCAGGCTCAGGTTCACCCAGTTGTCCAGGGCTGTGAAGAACGGCGTGCCGCCGCCCACCAGGACCGGATGGGTGACGATCGCGTACTCGTCGATCAGCCCGGCCCGCATGGCCGCCGCGGCGAGTGTGGCACCGCCGATGTCCATGGGGCCGCCGTCGTCGGCCTTGAGCCGGGTGATCTCGGTGACCGCGTCGCCGGTGACCAGGCGGGTATTCCAGTCGACCGTGCTGGTCGTCGAGGAGAACACCACCTTCGGCATGTCCCGCCAGCGGCGGGCGAACTCGATCTGCGCCGGTGTGGCGCCAGGCTGCTGGTCGGCGGTCGGCCAGTGCGAGCTCATCGTCTCCCACAGTTTGCGCCCGTACAGCGCCAGGCCCGTCGCCCCCACCCGGTCGGACCACCATTGGAACAGCTCGTCGCTCGGTACGCTCCAGCCGAGGTCGTCGCCGGGCGCGGCGATGTAGCCGTCCAGGCTCAGGTTCATGCCGAAGGTCAGTTTGCGCATGGCGCCAGTCTCCCGTGAGTCGGTATTCGTTGTCCAGACCAGCACGGCGCGGAAAAGTCATCGGTCAGGCCACACCGAGGGCCAGTTGACCACCACGCCAAGCAGATGCTCCGTACGGAAAGGATCGGCGAATTCAGGCGGTCGTTGCAACGGCGGGTTTTTCTGGTTCAAATATTAGCCGTTCCATGGCCTGGGCGGGGGTGATGCCGCCCAGGGACTTGCGGGGCCGGGCGTTTAGTTCGGCGGCAACTTCGAGCAGCCGCTCGGGTGAGTGCGCGGACAGGTCGGTGCCCTTGGGGAAGTACTGGCGCAAGAGCCCATTGGTGTTCTCGTTGGTTCCTCGCTGCCAGGGTGAGTGCGGGGCGCAGAAGTAGATGTCCATCCTGGTCGCCGCGGTGATCTGGCGGTGCTGGGCCCGCTCGGTGCCCTGATCCCAGGTCAGCGACTTACGCAGGTGCTCCGGCAGGGTCTTGATCGCCGCCAGCAGGCCGTCACGGACAGCTATGGCGCCGTGGTCATCGGGCAGGTGGACCAGCATCGTAAACCGGGTCTGGCGCTCCACCAAGGTGGCGATGGCCGAGCGGCAGTTCGACCCCAGCACCAAATCCCCTTCCTTACGATTTTGTTGTGGGTGACTTCGGAGCTGTCGTAGTGTTTCGATCACCCTCGGGTGGTGGGTATGGCCCAGATCTCCCTGCCGCTTGGACGGCTCACTGGGAATGGCCGCCCGCTGCCCGCCGATGACTCGACCGCTGATTGAGACTTACGACATTGATCGTTGGGTAAGGACGTGCCGGCGTGGTTATCGACAGGGGCCAACCAAATTGGAGCTGATCGAAGGGACCGAAAGACATGCCGGACGTGTGGGCAGGAATCGACTCGGGCAAGAGTGCCCATCATTGCGTTGTGATCGACCAATCCGGGACGGTGCTGCTGTCAAAACGGGTCGAGAACGACGAAACCGCGTTGCTCCAGCTCATCGCCGAAACCGCGGAGAGCGCGGCCGGTGGTGAGATCTGCTGGGCTACTGATCTGAACGCCGGCGGCGCGGCGCTGCTGATCGAGCTGCTGGCAGCACACGCTCAGCACCTGCTCTATATCCCTGGACGGATCGTGCATCACGCCGCAGCGACCTATCGGGGGATGGAAAGACCGACGCGAAAGACGCCAGGATCATCGCTGACCAGGCCCGCATGCGCACCGACCTGCAACCCGTTCGCAGCGCAGACCAGATCAGTGTGGACCTGCGTATGCTCACTGCCCGCCGCACCGATCTGATTTGCGACCGTGTCCGGGCGATCAACCGGCTCCGGGCCACCTTGTTGGAATACTTCCCTGCGCTCGAGCGGGCCTTCGACTACTCCAAGAAGGCTCCTCTGACCCTTCTGAGCGGCTATCAGACCCCCGAGGGCATCCGCCGGATAGGACTGACGCGGCTTACTGGCTGGCTGAGAAAACGCGGCTGCCGGAACAGTGCAAAGATGGCGGAGAAGGCACTTGCGGCTGCAAACGCCCAGCACACCGTCCTGCCTGCCCAATCCATGGGATCGGCCCTGGTCGTCCGGTTGGCCGATCAGATCAGCTCAACCGATGCAGAGATCGCAGACGTCGATGCCCAGATCACGGACCTGTTCAGGCAGCACGACAGCGCCGATGTTCTGCTGAGTATGCCTGGGTTCGGGCCCGTACTCGCGGCTACTTTTCTCGCGAACATCGGCGGTAACCTGGACGGATTCGACTCCGTCGACCGGCTCGCCAGCGTCGCCGGGTTGGCTCCGGTCCCACGCGATTCCGGCCGGATCAGCGGAAACCTGCACCGGCCGCGCCGATTCAACCGCAGACTCCTCCGAACCTGCTACCTCGCCGCCCTCTCCAGCTTGAAAAACAGCCCCGCTTCCAGAACCTACTACGACCGGAAACGCGGCGAGGGAAAGTCCCACAAACAGGCGCTTATCGCACTTGCCCGACGCCGCATCAACGTCATCTGGGCCATGCTCCGCGACCACACCGAATACCGGGAGCCGGCCGCCGCCATTTGCGTCCAGGCTGCTTGACAACAGCATTGAGATTCCCAGTGCCCGGGCACGGCGCGGTCGGCGACCTCGGCGGGTCGTTCGCTGATCAAGATCATGTCCGGGATCTTCCCCGCCCGCTTGCCGGTGGAGCGTCTTGGCCGCCTCACGGCGCGGCCCGTGCGCAAGTGTTGGTGCAGGTCAGCGCACAGGTGACCACGTCCCTGCACATACAGCGCCTGGTAGATCGTCTCGGGACACACCCGCATCTCCGCCCGGTCCGGGAACGTCATGGCAAGGTCATCACTGATCTGCTCAGGGCTCCACTTCACGCACAACTTGGCCTGTACCAAGGATGCCAGTTCCAGGTCATCGAACTTGCTGGCCTTGGGCCGGCGTCCGCGCAGCTCGGCTCGTTTCTGCGCCGCATACGGCGCATACTTCCCCCGGCCCCGCGGGCCCGGCTCGGGTCCGTTACGGCGCAGCTCACGGCTGACCGTCGAGGCCGACCGCTTGAGCTGCGCTGCGATCGCCCGCACACTGGTCCCGGCCAGGTGCAGATCCGCTATCTGCAGCCGGTCCTCCAGGCACAGGTATCGGCCCGAAGGTTCAGGTTTCTTCCGCGGGATCCGCCCGCCGGTCGCCTGGCGCCAACGCCGCCCCGTTCGTCGATCCACTCCCACAGCCTCGCACGCCGCGATCAACGTCGAACCCTGGGCCATCAGCACCCAGAACCGGGCCTCCTTAATCGATCCGTTCCTTCTTCGACAACATGCGCAACACCTCACAATAAAAGGGGTGTTGCAACGACCGATTGAACTCGCCATCCCTTACCGGGACACTGGGTAGGGCCTGTCCGCGCCGCGCTATATTTCCATTATGGATAGTCAGGCCAACGTGAGGGCGCGAGCAATCTTCCTTTGTGAGCAGACGGGGCTGATCCCGCCCCACGAGCTGCCTGACTTTGCCACTGAGCTCCTCGTCCTGGGATATGACGCCCCTTCACTTCGTGAACTGGCAGGCCTTCCGACAGGAGACCGGGCCGACTCGGCAGACATGTGGAATGTAGTTCGCGATGAACTCAGCGTCCGGCACGAAGACGATGAGGAAGCGGCGAGGTTTCTCCTTAAGTACTGGGCTCGGGAGATCATCGAAGGGCGGATTGACCTCCTCCCCGGGGCGAGGCTCATGTACCGAGTCGGCTGGTTCGCACTGGGACAGCCAATGGAGCTGCACGAGCTCGTGAACCTCTTGGACGTCTGGGACGAAATGCCGCAGCGCCGCGATCAGACTGCCTCCGAGCTCCTCGACTTCGTTCGGAAGCTCTTGGACCACGAAAGCTGATCAAGGCTGGCCCCGTTGGGCCATCGTTCACGGGACGTAGCAGGGGGTGTCGGGCTCGCCTGCTACGTGAGATCTTTCATTTCTATGGCTAAGGAGCCCAGGCGCGGCTACTCTTACTTCCGTCGATTGGGTGGTCAACGTCGGGCCAAGTAACTTGCAATGCGAGGCAGCGCGGTGACTGAGATAGGAGCTAGACGGTGGAGACGATGATCGGCGCGGTGCACTCGGGAGAGGCCGAGCGGCCTCGGCTCGAACGGGTGCTCCTGCCCGTGCGGCACGAGTTCGAAGCAACGGTCCCGGATGGCTCGGTGGTCCGAGGCTACGTCACCAGTTATGAGGTATGGGACTCCTTTGTGCGGGTGAACGTGACCTTCATCGATCGCCCTCTGCGGAGTGGGCACGATGACGCGCTCGTCCTACGGCTCGCCGACGGCACGTTCGCGAAGATGGTGCACGGGAACGGTGGCGGAAGCGACCGGTTCAGCGTCAGGGCGACCGCATTCGCCCGTCCACTCGCCGCCCAGACTGCCACTATTGGGCTCGGAAGGGACCGCCAGAGACGCGCCGCGCCCCGCATTGGCCTTAATCCGAGCGGCGCCATGATCCCAGCCCGCGATCCCCACGAGCAGATGATCTTCACACCGATCATGGACCTCCGGCTCCCATAGGGGATCCCTCAGCGGGCACGCTTGAGTTTCATTCGCCGTTTGCAGTTGTCTCGATCCAATCGACTGCTTCGTCGGAGAGATAGAAGCCCTCGGGTCCCCGATCGCCGATCCACCAGGCGTCCGACGTCACAACACCGCCTACGGCCACGATCTTGTTCAGCACATCCGCGGCGACAACCTCGCCATTGTGCGCAATAAGCCACGCTTGCGCTTCCGGGTCCAATTTCGGCCACCACTCGATCGTATCCATCCTTCAATCTTCCACCCTGGGGGTCGACGAAGTCGTCGTCTGCATAGGGTGACATAAGCGAACTCCGGTCCCGCCTTCACGGCGCCCGTTAGCCGGTCCTCCACCGGACGCATCAGTCCTTGACCTGCATCGTTGCGGGTACTGGCCGCCGACAGTCCCGTAAGACCCGTCCTGTGAACCGTCCGGTGACAGGGCCTTATACGGCACACTGTTCGGCATGTCCAAGGTACTGGTTGGCTATGCCCGCGTGTCCATGGAAGAGCAGGACCTTACCGCGTAGCGCGATGCCCTGGCGGCCCTCGGCGTTGAAGAAGAACGAATCTATGTTGATCACGGTTTCACCGGCACAAACAAGAACCGCGCCGGACTGCGCGAAGCATTGGCCGCGCGCCGGGCCGGCGACACTACGGGATGCCCACGAAATTGCCGACGCCCTCGCCAGCCGCGAGGCAAGGCTGTGGGGAGCCCAGGCCTCCTACGTGTAAATCTAAGGGCGCAACCTAGGCCAGGAGTTCCAGCAGCGAGCCGACCTCGCGTCCAGCAAAGCCCGGGGCCGGCTCCCCGCCGCGGTTAAGCCAGACACCCAGCAGGCCCGCCGCCGTCGAGCCTTCAGCGTCGAGCAGCCGGTTGTCGCCGACGTACAGCGTTTCGCCGGCGCCGGTGCCGAGGCGCCGGACGCCCTCGAGGTAGATGGCGGGGTCAGGCTTCGCGACGCCGACGGTGTCGGTGCCGACGAGGACGCTGATGCGGTCCAGCCCGGCGGCGTCGAGCTTCACCCGCTGGTAGTCGTGGACATTGTTGCTCACGGCACCGTAGGGAATACCGGCGGCGTCCAGGGCGTCCAGCAGCGGGGTGACGTCGTCGAAAGCCCGGATGTAGCCGTGCTGGCGGCCGGCGTACGAGCTCACCCAGTGATGGGCCTGCTCGCCCTCGTCCAGTTCGACGCCGAAGTGTCCCAGGGCCGCGCGGCCGCGGAGCAGGCGCTGTTCGTTGAAGCTCAGCTCGCCGGCCAAGTAGCGGTCGTAGAAGTGGGTGGTCTCGCGGGTGAAGATCCGGCCGAACTTCTCCCACCCGGCCTGGTCCAGGGCGGGCAGGAGGTGCTCACTGGCGTCCCGCAGTGCCGCCGTCATGGCGAACTCCAGGTCCACCAGGGTGTCATCGATGTCGAACAACACACCCCGGATGACGCCCAGGCCGGCGGCCAGCACGCCGTTTCCGGCCTCGGGCGCGGTCATCATCAGCCGCGGAACGCCTGTAGGCGGGCCAGGGAGGAGTCCTTGCCCAGGATGACCATGGATTCGAACAAAGGCGGGGAGATCCGGCGCCCGGAGATGGCCGTGCGGACGGGGCCGAAGGCCAGGCGCGGCTTGACGCCGAGCCCCTCCACAAGGGCCTCCTTCAAAACTGCCTGGATGTTCTCGGCGCTCCAGACGGTGACGGGTTCCAGCGCCGCCAGCGCGGCGTCGAGGACTTCGGTCAGATTCTCCGGGAGTCCCTTGCGGGCGTCATCCGCGACGTCGATCGCGTCGTCGGCCTTGAACAGGAAGGCGAGCATCTCCGGCGCTTCGCCCAGCAGCGAGATGCGCTCCTGGATCAGCGGCGCGGCCTCGGCGAGGATCTCCTCCTCGCGGGCCGTCAGGCTCTCCCCCACGAGCCCGGCGGCCTGCAGGTACGGCACAAGCCGCCCGCGGAAGTCTTCCGGGTCCAGCATGCGGATGTGCGTGCCGTTGATGGCCTCGGCCTTCTTGATGTCGAAGCGGGCCGGGTTGGCGAGGACGTCGTTGACGTCGAAGTTTTCGATCAGCTGGTCCACGGTGAAGATGTCCTCGTCGGCGGAGAGGCTCCAGCCGAGCAGGGACAGGTAGTTGAGCAGGCCTTCGGGGATGAAGCCGCGGTCCCGGAGCAGGAACAGGTTGGACTGTGGGTCTCGCTTGGAGAGCTTCTTGTTGCCCTCGCCCATGACGTAGGGCAGGTGCCCGAAGACCGGCATGTAGCTGGCGACGCCGATTTCCATGAGGGCGCGGATCAGCACCACCTGGCGGGGCGTGGAGGAGAGCAGGTCCTCGCCGCGGAGCACATGCGTGATGCCCATCAGGGCGTCATCGACCGGGTTGACCAGGGTGTACAGCGGGGAACCGTCCGCGCGGACAATGACGTAGTCCGGGATGCTGCCGGCCTTGAAGGTAATCTCGCCACGGACCATGTCAGTGAAGGTGACGTCCTCATCCGGCATCCGCACGCGGAGCACGGGCTGGCGACCCTCGGCCTTGAACGCGGCCAGCTGTTCCTCGGAAAGCTCGCGGTCGAAGTTGTCGTAGCCGAGCTTGGGGTCGCGGCCGGCAGCCCGGTGGCGTGCCTCGACTTCCTCCGGCGAGGAGTAGCACTCGTAGGCGTAGCCGGCGTCGATCAGCTTGGCGACGACGCCCTTGTACAGGTCCAGGCGCTGCGACTGGCGGTACGGCTCATGCGGGCCGCCGACCTCCACGCCCTCTTCCCAGCTGATGCCGAGCCATTTGAGGGCCTCGAGCAGCTGCTGGTAGCTCTCTTCCGAGTCGCGCGCCGCGTCCGTGTCCTCGATGCGGAACACGAAGGTGCCCTTGGTGTGCCGGGCGTGGGCCCAGTTGAAGAGGGCGGTGCGGATCAGGCCGACGTGCGGGGTGCCCGTGGGCGACGGGCAGAACCGGACGCGGACCGGGGTGTCGGCGGTGACTTCAGTGGTGGAGGCAGCAAGCGGCGCGGAGGCAGTAGTCATAGTGGTACCAACATTACCAATTTGTTTGGTGGAGGCCGGGTCGCCGTTTTCACCAAGTATGATCGGCTCGGTGACAGCTTCAACAGTCCGGCCTTGCTATAGGTGCGTTTACTAGGTGCAATGACTTCATTCCTACTTGCTCTCAATATCACTGAGGGACCGGTGATCCTCGCTCTTTACGTGCTGAGTGCGGCCTTCCTCGTCATCCTTCTCGCGAGACCGTCCCGACGATTGGCGGTCCTCTCCGTTCTGGCGGCTGCAACAGGCGCACTGGCCGGGGCCGTTACCTTGTTGGTGGCCGAGAAGTTCATGCACGCTTTTGGCGGTCCTTTGGGCTGGCCTGTGCGGATATGGGTGCTTGCCCTCTTTGCAGGGCTGGCCGTGTCCGGAGCTAATTTCCGGGAATCACGGCTGGCGCGGAAAGTGCTGGCCTGCGTGGCGGCCATCAGTTTCGCGGTTACCGCGACGCTGGGGGTCAACGCCTTCTACGGACTGCACCCGACCGTGGCCTCGTTCCTGGGGATCTCGCTGGCCCCGACCATAGAACTGGACCCGGTCAAACCCCATGCTCCTGCCCAACACCAGGTTCCGCTTTGGGAAAGTTGGAAGCCCCCGGCGGAGATGCCGAGCCAAGGCACGACGGCGCAGGTTGTCATTCCGCCGCAGGCCTCTGGATTTGCCTCCCGGCCGGCAGGCCTGTATCTCCCCCCGGCGGCACAGGTTCCCAATCCGCCCCCGCTCCCGCTGGTGGTCTTGATGATGGGACAGCCAGGTGACCCGGATCCCCAGTATGTCGCCGCCGTGCTCAATGACTACGCCTCACGGCACGATGGACTGGCACCGATCGTGATCGTCGCAGATCAGCTGGGCGACCCCGACGTTGACAACTTGTGCCTGGATTCCCCCCTCTACGGCAAGCCGGAGACGTTCATCAACCGCGATGTCGTGGACTGGGCACGGAGCCACCTGAACATCATCGACGACAGGAAGTACTGGACGATCGCCGGCTACTCCAACGGTGGGCAGTGCGCCATTTCATTCGCCGCAAAGTACCCCTCCGTCTGGGGAAATGTCCTGGACATATCCGGGGAGGAATACCCCGGAGCCGAGGAGCCCGAGACCAATCTGCGGGAACTTTTCGGCGGGAACCAAGCAGCCTACGATGCGCAGAAGCCGATCAACATACTGAAGCAACGGAAGTATCCGGACACGGACGCCATCTTCACCGCGTCCACCGACGACCCTGCCTATCTGGAAGCCGCCCGCCATGTCGCGGACGCAGCAACAGCCGCGGGGATGAACGTCACCTACCATGCGGTGCCCAACGGGGGGCACGTCATCGGGGCGCTGAACGGCGGCCTGGACAAAGGGTTTGAAGTTCTCTATCCGCGCCTGGGCCTGTCCCGGCCTGCCGTCCCGTAGGCCTGCCGTCCCGTAACCGGGGCAACAGGGGCGGTGGCCGACATGGGAGCGCTCCGCGATGGGGCGGTGCTCAGGGCGGGGCGAGACCGAATCTCTTGTACAGCAGGGGCAGGCCGGTTTTGAGGCCGTAGTCGACAGCGTCGCCGCGGTGGCCGATGCCGTCGCCGACGAATCGGAGGGTTGTCATGCCGGCAGCCTTCGCATCGGCCTGGGCCGTCGCGACCTGAGGGGTGTACTTATGGTCAAGGGCGCCGCTGGTGAAGATGGCAAGTCCGTCGGTGTATTTGTGTTTCGTGAGGATGGTCGCGGGTTTTTCCGCATTGAAAGCCGTCTGGTTCCCCCCGAATACGGTCTTCACCGTGTTTTCCGCGGTGCCGACGAGTGGTTCCAGCTCGCCCGAGATGTCCAGCAGCGAGCCGAAGAGCTCCGGCCTCTTGGCTGCGAACGAGAGGGCGCATTCCCCGCCGTTGGAATAGCCGGCCACCGCCCATTGGAGGCGGTCGGCAGCCACGTTGAGGTTTTTGCGAATGTAATTGACGACGTCGGTCGTGACGTAGGTGTACACGTTGCCTTGGGCAGAGTCCACGCACAGCGGATTCCGATAAGGGCTGCCCAGCTGGTCGACGGTCAGGACGATCGGCGCCAGTCCGTGATTTTGCTGGGCCAGGGCGTCGAGTTCCTGAACCGCGGATGTGTTCTGCTCGGGTCCTCCCGGCTGGCCCATCATCATGATGACAATCGGCAGGGCCGGCGGGTTATCCACCAGCGCAGCGGGAGGCAGGTACAGGTAGGCGTCACGGGCGTGGAAGCCTGAGGCATCCGCCGGAATGGTCACCGCACCGATTCTCCCTGTGGCCGGCATCCCGGCTGGGGCCTTCCAGTTCTTCCACAACGCGGCGCCGCTTTCTTGTTGCAGGTTCGGGTCCAGCTTTGGCAGGGCCAGGTGGTGGACAGTGTTCAGACCCAGCAGGGCACCCAGTGTCGCGTTCAACCCGTAGCCGGCGTTGATCCCCAGGGTCGCCGTCGCCAGGAAGACCAGGGCAGCGACGACGGCGGCTGCTTTCCGCCACCAGCGCGAGCGCCACCAATTCACGACGGCGAGGCCGATCCCGGCGAAGGCGAAGACAACCCAGGCGCGGGTATCCGCGTCCAGGGGAATACCGAAAACGTTCAGCAGCACTTCGCAGACGAACAATGTCACGGCACCGATCACGGCCCCGCCGGCCAGGGCCGCGGCGGCTATGAAGAGCCATCTCCGGCGCCCAGGCTGTTGGGGGCCCTGGCTCATGCCAGCCGCGGGTCCTGAGCGGCGCAGCGACCGTGACAGTAGAACGGGCCGCATCAGCAGGTACGCCGCCGCCATGCCGCTCAGCACATAGAGAGCATAGAGTAGCGGCTTCTGGACGATGTTGAGATTGAAAAGCTGCTCCATGTGGCCTCCGTTCCGACGTATGGATACCCGGGCGGTGACATACTCAGGTCTTTATAGCACGCGTTGCTGGCAATCGGACGGCGCGAGAATGCGCCATCCGAGTCGGTTCCGGGTGTGGAACAATCTAGTAGCGCCCGGCTCGACCGCCTGGTTTTCGCTCGGAGGCAAAGTCCGGGCCCCCTCCCGTGGAACCGACGCGATGACCGGGCATTTGTGCGGCCAGCGCTGATTGTCCCGAGACACTGAAAGGATTCCCTGTGCCAGCGCCGCCGCCCGTCCCGCGCGTCAGGCCGTCCCGTGAGAACGGGTCCAGGCCCTGGCTACTGTCGGTGCTGGGAGGCGCTCCCGTAACGCTGGGGTTTGTCGCTGTTTTTTGGATCCTAGGCATAGCGTCCTCCAGCATTTTCTCCGGCCCGGCGGGGACGTGGAGGGCGGAAGTGGTCGCGACGGCGCATTCGTTGCCAGGCCATTGGTGGGCGCTGCTGGCGTCCGCATTCTGGGCCCGCGATCTGCTCGGCTATGTGCTGGGAACCGTTCTTGTGCTGCTGGCCGGCATACCTTTGGAACGTCAGATGGGGAGCCTGAAACTTGCCCTCTCGGCTGTGGTAGCACAGACGGCGGGCATCATTGCAGCCACCGCATTCTGGGAGGCAACCCGGTTCCTGATGGGGAGCTGGGCCCTGCAGATGGGCGGCACTTACATTCTGGGACCGAGCGCTTTGGTCTGCGGTGCGGCCATGGCCGCCACGGCATCCATGGCCACCTTGTGGAGGCGCCGCATCCGTCTCGCTGTCTTCGGGCTGCTGGTACTCCTTGCACTCTACAGCGGAGGTTTCGCGGACCTGGTGCGCCTCGGGGCCGGAGGCGCCGGCGCGCTCCTGGGCCCGGCTCTCCTGGGCCGCAGGCCGCGGCTGGTCCGCCCTGTCAGCTCCAGACACGAAGGCCGGGTATTGCTCGCCCTCCTCATGGCCGTTTCAGCCGTGGGACCGGTTGTTGCCGGCCTGATCCCGCACGCCGTCGGACCGTTGTCGGTCCTGCGTTTCCTGTTCACCAACATCCAGCCCGTGGACCCCGCCACACTGCAAACTCTTTGCGCGGATCCGGCGCAGGGCAAAGAATGCGCCGCCGCCCATCTGCAGCTGAGGGCCGGTGCCGGCGGGATCTTCATGGCTATTCTTCCGTCCTTTCTGCTGCTGCTGCTCGCCGAAGGACTCCGGCGCGGACGCCGCTTCGCCTGGGCCGGGGCGCTGCTGGTCCAAGCCGGCCTTTCGGTGCCGGCGCTCATGACCATCGCCACGGTTCTGCAGGCAGCCGGTCCGGACACGGGCGTAGGCGAGGGAATCGGCGCGAGCCAATCGGGCGCCCCCGCACATCCGCTATTACTTGTGGCGCCGCTGCTTCTGCCCGTGGTTCTCTGCGGAGTGCTGCTGGCCTGCCGTAAATTGTTCCCGATCGCGGCGCCGCGCGGGACCTACACCCGCCTCGCCGCCCGCGTCCTGGGCTTGGGGGGCGTGCTGGGCCTCATCTATGTTGCCGCCGGGCTGGCCCTCGCGCCGTCCTTTGCCCCTGTTCCGGGTCCCGCCGAGCTGGCGGCAGACGTTCCGGACAGGTTCCTGCCCCTGGGGTTCACCGTGGACGCGCCTCCAGCGTTTTTCCCCCAGACCACAGCGGCTGTGCTGCTCTACGAAGGAACCGGCATCGTGTTCTGGGCTGTAACCGGTGTGCTGGTCCTCACCACGTTTCTGCGGCCGGCCCACACCCGGCACAGCGCCGACAAAGACCGGGCCCGGGCGATCCTCACAACGCGGGAAGGGAGTTCGATATCCTGGATGACCACCTGGCCCGGGAGCTCCTACTGGTTCTCCGTCTCCGGGGAGAGCTTCATCGCCTACCGGGTCATCACCGGGATCGCCTTGACCCTTGGCGCGCCTGTCGGACCAAGAACCGAGACATCAGGCGTCATCGAGGAATTCGCCGGTTACTGCAGGACCAATGGGTGGACGCCATGTTTCTACTCCGTCCCCCTGGAAGTCCGGGATGCCGCGTCCGTCCTCGGCTGGGACGCCGTGCAAGTTGCCCAGGAGACCGTTCTCCCCTTGGATGCCTTGTCGTTCAAAGGGAAAAACTTTCAGGACATCCGTACCGCGATGAACAACGCTGCCAAATCCGGAATCCATGCGGAATGGATCCGCTACCCCACGGCGCACCTCTCAATCCAGGCCCAGATCCAGGCGATCTCCGAAGAATGGGTCGCCGACAGGAAGCTGCCGGAAATGGGCTTCACCCTCGGCGGCTTGGAGGAACTCAACGATCGTGAAGTCCGTTGCCTGATCGCCGTCGACGCCCATCACCGCGTCCACGCAGTCACATCGTGGCTCCCCGTGTACCGCAACGGACGCATCGTCGGCTGGACGCTTGACTTCATGAGGCGCCGAAGCACGGGGTTCCGTGCCGCCATCGAATTCCTCATCGCCTCCGCCGCGATCAGCCTCAGGGATGAAGGGTGCAGCTTCATCAGCCTTTCCGGGGCTCCCCTGGCCCGTATCCCCGGAGACCCTCAGCCCGCGCCGTTCGACGGTTCCGCGCAGGAGACCGTCGTACTGGACCGCCTGCTGGACCGGCTGGGATCCGCCCTTGAACCCGTCTACGGGTTCCGGTCCCTTCTTGCCTTCAAAGGAAAATTCCGCCCCCGCTATGCGCCGCTCTATATGGTGTACCCGGACTCCGCGGCCCTGCCCGGCGTCGCAAACGCGGTAACCCGGGCCTACCTGCCGGACCTCTCCTTCGGCGAAGGATTCCAGCTGCTCCGCAGAATCCTCAGGCGCAGGCCCGGCCTGCCTCGCGGCGTCTAGCGGCGCACCACCGGGTTGGAGAGGCGGCCGATGCCCTCGATCTCGACCTCGTAGCGGTCCCCGGCCTGGACCAGTCCGACGCCGGCCGGGGTGCCGGTCATGATGACGTCACCGGGCAGCAGGGTGAAGGCCCGCGAGACGATGGAGACGAGCTCGCGGACACCGCGGACCATCTGGCTGGTGCTTCCGTCCTGGCGCAGTTCGCCGTTGAGCCGGCCCTGGATCTGCAGGTCCTCGGTGTCGAGTTCGGTCTCGATCCACGGGCCCAGCGGCGCCGAGGTGTCGAAGCCCTTGGCCCGGGCCCACTGCAGGTCCGTCTTCTGGACGTCGCGGGCCGTGAGGTCGTTGCCGCAGGTGTAGCCGAAGATGACGTCGTCGACGCGTTCCTCGGGCACGTCCTTGCAGATCCGGCCGATGACCACGCACAGCTCGGCTTCGAAGGAGACTTCCTCGGAGAACTCCGGCAGGATGATCGGATCGTTGGGGCCAATCACGGACGTGTTGGGCTTCAGGAACAGCAGGGGCTGCTGGGGAACCTCGTTGCCGAGCTCCTGCGCGTGCTCCACGAAGTTGCGGCCGACGCCGATGACCTTGCTGCGCGGAATGATCGGCGCCAGGAGGCGCACGTCCTCCAGCTTGTGCTTCATGGCAGTTCGTTCCACGCCGTGGAAGAAGGGATCACCCTTGATGACGGTGACTTCCTCACTGCCGGGCTCACCTTCAACAATGCCGTAGAGGGGATCAGAATCGACTACAAACCGGGCGATACGCATGGCCCCAAGCCTACCGTCTCAGCGGCCGCCCTCCGGTGTCACGGCGGGCTCAGCGGGTCCGGCTGCGCAGGTACTCCAGCTGCGCCGCGACCGACAGCTCCGCGGCGCGGCGGACGGCGGGATCGACGTCGGCGTACACCGCGTCCGTGACCTGGTCCACGCCGGCGTCGGCGCCCAGGAGCTCGAGGGCGGCGCGGATCTGGGCGAGCCGTCCCTGCCGGTGTTCCCGGTAGGCACGGGCGGTGCGGTCCAGTTCCTGCAGCACCGGACCGTGGGCGGGCAGGACGGTGGCCGGGCCCAGGCGTTCCAGCCGGTCCAGCGATTCGAGGTAGTCGCCGAGGGTGCCGTCGGGGTAGTCGAGGACCGTGGTGCCCTCGCCCAGGATGGTGTCTCCGGTCAGCACCGAGCCGTGCGGGCCGTCCTGGGGCAGGTGGAAGCAGACGGAGTCCGAGGTGTGGCCCGGCGTCGCGAGCACCCTGACTTCGACTCCGGCGGCCCGGAGGGTTTCGCCGTCCAGCAGGGGGCTGCCGGCGTGGCAGTGGGCCGCGTCGGCGGCCCGCACGGGGGCGCCGGTCAGTTCCGAAAACCGTGCGGCGGCGGCGGTGTGGTCGGCGTGCCGGTGCGTGATGAGAATGAGTTCCACGGGTCCTGCCCCGGCCAACTCCTGCAGGTGCGGCTCATCGAGGGGCCCGGGGTCGACGACGACGCTGCCCGCCGCGCCGGGGGCCGCGATCAGGTAGGAGTTGGTGCCGCGCAGGCTCATGGGCCCCGGATTGGGGGCGAGGCGGAACCGGGTCAGCGGGCTACTGCGGACGATGCCGCGGGAGGTCTCGGGGGTCACGTTTCCATCTTTACACTGAATCCGGACGCGGCGGTCTACGCGAGCAGCAGAATGGTGATGAACAGCGGCGGGAGCGCTTCGGCGATGGCACTCGCCCAGAGCCGCCGCTCCGAGAGGTAGAGGATGATGCCGAGGACCACGTGGCCCACGCATGTGACAAGGAGGAGGGTGCGTCCCGCGGCCGCCGCCCCGCCGCCGAGCATGAGAGCCCCAACAATGGCCCCTATCCCCCAGATGACGTTGTAGAAGCCCAGGTTGAAGGTCCAGAGCCGGACCGTGTCGGTGTCCTCCGCATCCACCAGGACGAGCCGGTGGAGGCGCTGGTCGCGGATGAAAAACGACTCAAGAATGCCGACGCTGATCAGCAGGACGCCAAAGACCACACCGAGAACCTGGATGAGTCCAGTCATGTGCCCATTGTGCACCAGCGGCCGAGGCTCCGAAAGGGGCAGGGTGGCGGGAGCTCAAATGCCGACGGCGACCCCGCACCGTCAGGTGGGGGCCGCCGTCGTAAGCTAAACGTCCTGAATCAATGCCGCTTAGGCGAGGCGGGTCAGCCAGCCGTGGGTGTCTTCCACCATGCCCGTCTGGATGCCGAGGAGCTGCGCGCGGATGGCCATGGTGGTCTCCCCCGCCTTCGCGTCCTCGGAGCCGATGAACTCCGTGCTGTCCTTGAGCACACCGATGGGCGTGATGACGGCGGCGGTGCCGCAGGCGAAGACCTCGGCGATGTCGTCGGAAGCAACGCCGTCGCGCCATTCGTCCAGGGTGATCTTGCGTTCGGTGACTTCGCGGCCCATGTCCCTCGCGACCTGCATCACCGAGGAACGCGTGACACCCTCGAGGATGGTTCCGGTCAGCGCCGGGGTGACCAGCGAGCCGTCCTTCATCACGAAGAAGACGTTCATGCCGCCGAGTTCCTCGACGGCGTTGTCATTGAACTGGTCCAGGAAGAGGACCTGCTTGCAGCCGTGCTCCTCGGCTTCCATCTGGGCGATGAGCGACGCGGCGTAGTTGCCGCCGCACTTGGCGGCGCCGGTCCCGCCGCGGCCGGCGCGGGCGTATTCGCGGGAGATCCAGATCGAGACGGGCTTGAGCTCGCCGCCGAAGTAGTTACCGGCCGGGGAGGCGATGACACGGAAGGACACTTCGCGGGCGGCGCGGACACCGAGGAAGGCCTCGGTGGCGATCATGAACGGGCGCAGGTACAGGGCCTCGCCGTCGCCGGAGGGCACCCATTCCTTGTCCGCGGAGACGAGTTCGCGGATGGCTCCGAGGAAGTATTCTTCCGGGATTTCGGGGAGGGCCAGCCGGCGGGCGGACTTGTTCATGCGGGCGGCGTTGGCCTCCGGGCGAAACGTCCAGATGGAGCCGTCGGCGTGGCGGTAGGCCTTGAGTCCCTCGAAGATCTCCTGGCCGTAGTGCAGCACCGCGGCGGACGGGTCCAGGGCGATCGGTCCGTAGGCCTCAACGCGGGCGTCGTGCCAGCTGCCCTTGCCCTCGGCGTCGACGCTGTAGTCGACGATCGCGGTGTGGTCGGTGAAATAGTTGCCGAATCCCGGGTTGGCCAGGATGGCTGCTCGCTCTTCAGCAGACTTCGGGGTGTCCGAGACATGCTGGGTGAATTCGACGCCATGGGCTGTCTGAGTCATGGTTCCTCCACGATCGGCTGCCTGGTGTGTGGACGTGGTTCATCCTCGGACCACGGCAGCATTTTGGTGATTCGAGACAAGCTTACGCCCGTTGGTGTGCGCTACGGGGCGTGCCTACAGGGCGGCGGCGATGGCGTCGCCGATCGCGCTGGTGCTGCGGAACCCGCCGCCGCGGCTTTCAATGTCGGCGACGACGGCCGCCTCGATCCTGCGGGCGGCTCCGGCGTAGCCGAGGTGGTCCAGCAGGAGGGCTGCGGAGAGGATCGCCGCGGTGGGGTCCGCCTTCTGCTGGCCGGCGATGTCCGGGGCGGAACCGTGGACGGGTTCGAACATGGACGGCGCCGTGCGTTCCATGTTGATGTTGCCTGACGCCGCCAGGCCGATGCCGCCGGTCACGGCTGCGGCGAGGTCGGTGATGATGTCGCCGAAGAGGTTGTCGGTGACGATCACGTCGAAGCGGGAAGGGTCGGTGACCATGAAGATCGTGGCGGCGTCGATGTGGAGGTAGTCGTGGGTGACCTCGGGGAATTCCTGGGCCACGGCCTCCACCGTGCGCTTCCAGAGATGTCCCGCGTAGACCAGGACGTTGTGCTTGTGCACCAGGGTCAGCTTCTTGCGGGGGCGGTCGTTGGCCCGGCGGAAGGCATCCCGGACCACGCGCTCCACACCGTGGGCGGTGTTCAGCGAGACCTCGGTGGCGACCTCGTGCGGGGTGCCGGCGCGCAGCGTGCCGCCGTTGCCCACGTAGGGTCCTTCGGTGCCCTCGCGGACCACGATGAAGTCGATCTCGCCGGGGTTGGCCAGCGGGCTGACGACGCCGGCGTAGAGGCGGGAGGGCCGCAGGTTGACGAAGTGGTCCAGGCTGAAACGCAGCTTGAGCAGGAGTTCGCGCTCGATGATGCCGGAGGGGATCCGGGTATCGCCGGGGGCTGCCCCTACGGCGCCGAAGAGGATGGCGTCACGCGTGCGGAGGTCGGCGAGGGTTTCCTCCGGCAGGGTCTCCCCCGTCTCGAGCCAGTGCTGCGCACCCAGGTTGTAGTGGGTCTGCTGCAGCACGATCCCCTCGGCCGCGGCGGCCTTTTCGAGGACTTTCAGGGCTTCGGCGGTGACCTCCGGGCCAATGCCGTCGCCCGGGATGACGGCCAGATCAATCGTGGATGCACTCATGTTTTCAGGTTAGCCAAGGGATCCACATTCTGGTCAAGTTGTCTCAGTATTCGAACACCACACGAACCCCTCAAACGCCCCGAGGTGACACTCAACGCCAATGTTTCCGCCCGCGAAACATTGGCGTCAAGTGTCACCTCGGCGAATCGGTGGCGGCTCAGGCTACGCCTCGGCGGGCTCCTCGTACTTCGGGAAGACCGGGGCGGGGGCGGGCAGGGCGGTTCCTGCCGCGATCGGCTCGGCGATGGCCGCGAACTGGCGGGCCTCGCCCTCGGGCTGGCCCAGGGTGGCCAGGATCGCCGCGGTGGCCGTCGGCATGACCGGCTGGGCGAGGATGGCGACGATCCGCAGCACCTCGAGGGTGACGTACAGGACCGTGTTCATGCGTTCGACGTCGCTCTTCCGCAGCACCCAGGGGGCCTGCTCGGCGAAGTAGGCGTTGGTGTCGCCCAGCACGCCCCAGATCGCTTCGAGCGCGCGACTGAACTCCTGCTTCTCAAACGCGGCGCGGGAAATGTCGAGCAGTCCCTTGGCCCGGGCCAGCAGCGCGGTGTCCTCGGCGGAGAATTCTCCCGGGACGGGAACGCGGCCGTCGCAGTTCTTGGCCACCATGGACAGGGAACGCTGGGCCAGGTTGCCGAAGTTGTTGGCCAGGTCAGAGTTCATCCGGCCGACGATAGCCTCGTGGTTGTAGCTGCCGTCGGCGCCGAAGGGAACCTCGCGCAGGAGGAAGAAGCGGACCTGGTCCAGGCCGTACTGTGCCACGAAGTCCGCCGGCGCCACCACGTTGCCCAGGGACTTGGACATCTTGACGCCGTTGTTCTGCAGGAAGCCGTGGATCATGACCCGCCTGGGCAGTTCCAGTCCGGCGCTCATCAGGAAGGCGGGCCAGTAGATGGCGTGGAACCTGGAGATGTCCTTGCCGATCACGTGGACGTCGGCCGGCCAGTACTTCTTAAAGGACTCCGACTCGAGGTCCGGGTACCCCACTCCGGTGAGGTAGTTCGTCAGGGCGTCCACCCAGACGTACATGACGTGCTTGTCGTTGCCGGGGACCGGGACGCCCCAGTCGAAGCTGGTGCGGCTGATGGACAGGTCCTCCAGGCCGCGCTTGACGAAGCTGATGACCTCGTTGAAGCGGGACTGCGGGGCACCGAATTCAGGGTGTGCCTCGTACAGCGCCAGCAGTTTGTCCTGGTAGGCGGAGAGCCGGAAGAAGTAGCTTTCCTCGGCCGTCCACGTGAGCTCGGTGTCCGATTCGCGCGAGTAGCGGACGCCGTCGTCCTTCACCACCGTCTCGTCCTCGACGTAATACGCTTCGTCCCGGACCGAATACCAGCCTGCGTACTTGGACAAGTAGATGTCGCCGTTGGCTTCCATCTTCTTCCAGATGGCCTGCGACGCCGCGTAGTGGTCTTCATCCGTCGTACGGATGAAACGGTCATAGGTGATCCCCAGGGCAGCGTGTGCCGCCTGGTAGATTGCGGCGTTGCGGTCCACCAGCTCCTTGGGCGTGATGCCTTCCTTCTCCGCCGTCTGCGCGATCTTCATGCCGTGCTCGTCCGTGCCGGTCAGGAAGAAGACGTCGTACCCGTCCAGCCGCTTGAACCGGGCCATCGCGTCGGTGGCGATGTACTCGTAGGCATGGCCGATGTGCGGCACGCCGTTGGGGTACGTGATGGCAGTGGTGATGTAGAACGGGGTTTTGGCTGAAGACGACACTCTGGGAAGTTACCTTTTTTCGGAAGCGGTGGCGGGGCCGGCAGACGGGAGACGCTACCCCTAAATCTAGATCAGTTCGGTCAGGGTATCGCTCTGGCGGACAAGTTCGTGGTCATGTGAAGCCACCAGGACGGCGATGCCGTCCGAGGTCGTGTCCTTGAGGATGCTGATGATGCGGTTGGCCGACGCGCGGTCCAGGCTTGCGGTGGGCTCGTCGACAATCAGGACGCGGGTGCCCAGGATCAGCGCCCGGGCGATCGCCACGCGCTGGCGTTCACCGCCGGAGAGCTGGGCGGGACGGTGGCGCATGCGCCGGCCCAGGCCCACGAGGTCCAGGAGGTCCTTGGCCATGTCGCGGCGCTTCTCCACCTCGCCGTCGGGCACGGCCGGCAGCAGGACGTTTTCCAGCGCGCTCATCCCGTCGATCAGGGCACCGCCCTGGTCGACGTAGCCGATCAGGGCCCGGCGCCGGTCGGCGATCTCGTCGTCGCCCATGGTCTCGAGCGAATCGCCTTCCCAGAACACCCGGCCCGACGTCGGCAGGGTCAGGCCCGCACCGACGGTCAGGATGCTGGTCTTGCCCGAGCCGGAGCGGCCGGCGACACAGTGCATCTCGCCGGCATGCAGGGTCAGGTTGAAGTCGTCCACCACGTTGACGGCCTCGGCTCCGCCCTTGCCTCCGCCGTAGTGGATGGTGATGTTGCTCAGTTCCAGCGGGGTGGCGTGGTCCGTGGCCTTCACGATCGTGTTGGCGCGGGTCTTGTGGGCACCGCGGCGGGTGCTGGCAGTCATCCGGTCGTGTGCCGCCCGGTCAAGGTTCAGCTCGTCAGTCATTGGACTACTTTCGTTGCAATGGGAATCCAGCAAAGTACAGCCACAAGGCCGGCGAGGGCGGCCCAGAGTGCGGCATAGGGGGCGAGGAGCAGGCCGATGCCGAGGGCGCCCAGCACACCCAGCGGCAGCGCGACAGTCCCCACCATGACGTTTTCGAAGAAGCGCACCTGGCCCAGCATGTCCGGGTTCCAACCCATGGCCTGCAGCGTGCCGAGGTACTGGCGCTTGGCCTGCAGCTCGAAGCGTCCGGTGACCATGGTCAGCACAAGCCCCACGGCCACGCCGGACAGGGCCAGGATGATGCTCGGCAGCGCGATGCTGGCCGCGGCCAGCCCGCTGAGCGCACTGGCGCCGGCGGCCCGGGGAATGTCGATCAGCAGGGCGACCAGCCCGCCCACGGCAGCCCCGAAGACGCCGACGGCGACGGCGAGGGAGATCGTGTTGAACTTGTTGGTGCTCAGCTGCCGGTTGGCGAAGGTCAGCGGGGAGTCAACCGGGATGAGCCGTTCATCGTGCTGCGGCTCCTGGTCCACTTCATCGCGGTGGCGCAGCTGCTGCGCCGCGAAGTAGGCGGCGCCCACATAGAGCGCCAGGACCGATGCCGAGACGATGGCGGTTGCCGGGCTCCAGCTGATCAGGCTCAGGGCGATTCCGGCCACGGCCAGCAGGGCCGCGCCGACGCCGAACTCGGCCAGCACCCAGGAGCGGATCCTGCGCTGCGTCCAGCCCATGGCCCGCAGGGTCCCGGCCTCGCTGCGGCGCTTCCGCACGTAGCTGACGGTCGAGGCGCCGGTCAGCAGGGCCGCGCCGCACAGCGTCAGGAACAGCAGGGTCAGGTTCGTCCCGGTCAGGGAGCCGGAGACGGCGTCCGCGGCGTCCTGGCGGACCCACGACTGCTTCACGGTGCCCAGCGCGGACTCCTTGCCGGCGTCGTCCTTGGAGTAACCCGGAACGGCGATGCTCGCGTCCTCGCGGGCGGAACCCGCCACGACCGTCGCCTGCAGGCCGAGGTCGCGGATCTCGTTGGCGAGCTTCTCCACCTCGGACTGCGCCTGCTTCCAGCTGCCCGGGACCTTGGCCCGGACACGGACGGCGTCGATCACGGAGGCGTTCGTGTCAAAGCCGCGGGCTGCGGCGAGGCCGTAGTAGTCGGTGATGGCGCCGGCGGACTGGCTGGCCAGCCCCGTGGCGCTCAGCGAAGGCTTGAGTTCGGTGTTCTGGACGTCCTTGCCGGCGGCGTCCTTGGTCAGCGTGAACGGGGTGGGGTCGTAGCCGCCCAGCGGCAGCCGGTTGACGTCACCGGCGACTTCCTTGACCTGCGCGGCGTCGAACGTTCCGTAGACCATCGCGAGCGGGGTGGCCAGCTTCTTCCCCGTTGCGAGGTTTTCCCGGTAGGAGCGCTCGTCGACGGGGTTCCGCTGGGTCTGGTCCACGGGGGCACCGTTGGCGGCCTTCTCCGGCAGCCGGTTCACCGTGACCCAGTCGCCGGGGATGGCGCTCTTGTCAACGGCGCCGTTGCCGGCGGTTTCGCCGTCCTTGTACTTGGGGGCCGCGGCGAAGTCGGTGCTCCAGGTGGCGGGGTTGTAGAGGCCCTGGCTGAACGATCCGGTGTCGCCCATCAGCTGCGACAGGTCCTTGGAGCCGGGCCAGGACAGCGCGAACGGGGACTTTGAGACGAACGGCAGGTAGTCCTTGTCCAGTGAGCGGGTCACGGTGCCGACGTCCTTGGTGACATTGCCGGAGCCGTCGATTTCCTCGATCTTGACCGAGTACTTCAGGTCCAGGGAGGTGCCGGAGCGGACGATCAGCGGGATGGCCTGCGAGTCGGCGGTGAGCTGGCCGTTGCGCTTTGCCTGCTGGTACTGGGTCATCAGCGGGGCCCAGTACTTGAGCTTGACGCCGAGGAAGTCGGGGCCTTCCTTCAGCTGGTCCATCCCGATGCCGTTGGTGAAGAGGCTCTCGAAGTGCCGGCCGATCGCGGCGGCGTTGCGGGCGTCGGCGGGGGGCGCCTTCTCCAGGGGGGCCAGGAAGTCACCTGCCGTGCCGAGCAGCGCCCGTTCGGAGACGGGGTCGACGGCGACGACGGACTCGGTCACCTGCGGCGCCATCGGCAGGGACACCGAAAGGTTGAAAAGGTTGTGCTCGGAGCCGCCGGCCGGGGCGGGGAACTTGATGCCGGTTTCCCCTGCCGGGCCCTGGATGCGGACGTTCTTGCCGCCGGCGACCTGCTCTTCGACGAGCTTGGCCTTGCCGAGGGAGCCTTCGGCCGTGGTCTTGAAGAGGGACTGGTCGGAGTGGCCGTCAGAGCTCACGGCGCTGGCGGTGAGCCGGTACTTCTTGGCCGAGTCGCTCAGGACCGACTCGGCGGCCGGCCATTTGCTGGGATCCGTGGCGGTGGGGTCCCCTGAGGTGCCCGCGAGTCCGGCGTTGAAGCCCAGGTAGTCGGTGGCGTCGAGCCGCGGGGACTCCAGGTTCTGGGTGACGCGGGAGACCAGGCTGATCGGCGCCGCCACGGACGTGCCGGACAGCTTCCGGAGGGAGTCCAGCTGTTCGAAGCTGATGCCGCCCTGGCCGGTGGCGATGTCCGGCTGCATGAGCCCGCCGTTGCCGTCGGCCTTGGCCTGGACCAGGACGTCGTACAAGCCCCGGGAGTTCTGGTCAACGGTCCGGTTCAGCGCCGCCTGGGACTGGCCCTGGACGAGGACGGACAGGCACATGGCCACGATCAAAATGGACGCGGTCAGCAGAAGCACTCTGCTTCTGATGAACCTCTGGACGGCGTTCATTGGGCTCCTGAAAGCTGGATTGCGTGCGCACGCCACAGTTCATTTCCTTGCAGAATTGAAGGCGTCCCCTGCCGGGCGTGCAAAAGTAAAGGCCGGTCTGCCGGCCAGAATCCGAAAATTCGGACCTAGCCATTGTACGCAGACCGGCCACTCCTTCGTGGCCGCCGGCAGCGGTTGAGCCGCCGCCGGCGCCCACGGGGAGGATATTAGTCCTCGAGATCAACCTCGCGGACCATGTCAGCGCCGATTCCGGCCTTGATCGCGTCAAGGACCTGCTGCGGAACGGAGCTGTCGATGGTCAGCAGGGCCAGCACCTGACCGCCCTCGGCCTGCCGTGCCACCTGCATGCCGGCGATGTTGATGTTGTTCATGCCCAGGATGTGGCCGATGGTGCCGATCACGCCGGGGCGGTCCGAGTAGGCAACGACCACGAGGTGTTCGCTGATCGGGATCTCCACCTCATAGCCGTTGACGCCCACGAGCTTCTGGATCTGCTTGGGCCCGGTCAGGGTCCCGGCCACCGAGATCTGGCTGCCGTCGCTGAGCGCGCCGCGCAGGGTCAGGACGTTGCGGTAGGACTCGGTGTCCGGCGTCGTGATTAGGCGGACGTTGATGCCGCGCTGCTCTGCGATGACGGGGGCGTTGACGTAGGAGACGTGCTCGGTCACGACGTCGGCGAAGATGCCCTTGAGTGCCGCCAGCTCCAGCACCTTGACATCGAGGGAGGAGATTTCACCGGCCACCTCGACGTCGAACTGCGTGAGCGAGGCATGGGTCAGGGAGGTGAAGATGCGGCCCAGCTTCTCGATCAGCGCGATGCCGGGGCGGACGTCCTCGTCGATGACGCCGCCGGCGACGTTGACGGCGTCGGGCACCAGCTCGCCGGCCAGGGCCAGGCGGACGGATTTCGCCACGGACACGCCGGCCTTCTCCTGCGCCTCGTCGGTGGAGGCGCCCAGGTGCGGGGTCACCACGACGTTGTCGAGCTTGAAGAACGGCAGGTCGGTGCTGGGCTCCTTGACGAAGACGTCGACGGCGGCCCCGGCGATCTCGCCCGACTCCAGCGCCGCGTACAGGGCTTCTTCGTCCACCAGGCCGCCGCGGGCGACGTTGACGACGTAGGCGGTGCTCTTCATCTTCTTGAAGGCGTCGGCGCCTAGCATGCCCACGGTTTCCGGCGTCTTGGGCATGTGGATGGTGATGAAGTCCGCCTGCGCGAGGAGCTCGTCCAGGGTCACCAGCTGCACGCCGAGCTGGGCGGCCCGGGCGGAGGTGATGTAGGGGTCATACGCGAGGATCTTGGTGTCGAAGCCCTTCAGGCGGGCCGCGACGAGGGCGCCGATCCGGCCGAGGCCGATGATGCCGATCTTCTTTTCGAAGAGCTCGATGCCGGTGTACTTGGAACGCTTCCACTCGCCGTCCTTGAGGGCGGCGCTGGCCTGCGGAATGTGGCGGGCCAGGCTCAGGATGTGGCCGACCGTGAGTTCGGCGGCGGAGACGATGTTCGAGGTGGGCGCATTGACCACCATGACGCCGGCCAGGGTGGCGGCTTTGATGTCCACGTTGTCCAGGCCCACACCGGCGCGGGCGATCACCTTGAGGTTCTTCGCGGCGGCAATGGCTTCGGCGTCCAGCTGGGTGGCGGAGCGGACCAGGATCGCGTCGACGTCGGCGATCGCAGAGAGCAGCTGGGAACGGTCGGCGCCGTCGGTCTGTCGGATTTCAAAGTCCGGACCAAGGGCCTCGACTGTGGCGGGCGAAAGTTCCTCAGCGAGGAGTACTACAGGTTTGGTGCTTGTCACCGGTGACCTCTTTAGCTCTCTTGTATTTCAGGTGGGGATTTTGGTGCAACGGGTGGTGCTGAAACGCAGGGAAGCCGGACCCCAGGAAATGGTGTCCGGCTCCCCTGCCGGGCGATGCCTAGCGGGCGACGGAGCCCTCGGTGTAGTCGTCCTCGTTCTTGATCCAGGAGAACAGCTTGCGCAGTTCGCGGCCGGTGGCCTCGATCGGGTGGTCTTCACCCTTCTTGCGCAGCGCCTTGAACTCGGGAGCTCCGGCGTCCTGGTCGTCGATGAAGCGCTTGGCGAAGGTGCCGTCCTGGATGTCCTTGAGGACAGCCTTCATGTTTTCCTTCACGTGGGCATCGATCACGCGCGGGCCGGAGACGTAGTCGCCGTACTCTGCGGTGTCGGAGACGCTCCAGCGCTGCTTGGCGATGCCGCCTTCCACCATGAGGTCAACAATGAGCTTGAGCTCGTGCAGGACCTCGAAGTAGGCAACCTCCGGCTTGTAGCCGGCTTCGGTCAGGGTTTCGAAGCCGTACTGGATCAGCTGCGAAGCGCCGCCGCAAAGGACAGCCTGCTCGCCGAAGAGGTCGGTTTCGGTCTCTTCGGTGAAGGTGGTCTCGATGACGCCCGCACGGGTGCCGCCGATCGCCTTGGCGTAGGACAGGGCCAGTTCCTTGGCCTTGCCGGACGGGTTCTGCTCGACGGCGATCAGGTCCGGCACGCCGCGGCCGGCTTCGAACTCGCGGCGCACGATGTGGCCCGGGCCCTTCGGGGCAACGAGGGCGACGTCGACGTCGGCCGGGGGCTTGATGTAGCCGTAGCGGATGTTGAAGCCGTGACCGAAGAACAGGGCGTCGCCGGGCTGCAGGTTCGGGGCGATGTCCTCGGCGTAGACGTGGCGCTGGACCTGGTCCGGGGTGAGGACCATGATGAGGTCGGCTTCGGCAACGGCGTCGGCGACGTTCAGCACGCGCAGGCCCTCGGCCTCGGCCTTCGCACGGGACTTGGAGCCTTCCTTCAGGCCGACGCGGACGTCAACACCGGAATCGCGCAGGCTGAGGGCGTGGGCGTGGCCCTGGGAGCCGTAACCGATGACGGCGACGGTGCGGCCCTGGATGATCGACAGGTCGGCGTCGTCGTCGTAATACATTTCAGTCACTGGGGTGTCTCCTTATGAGTGGATTCGTGTTGCTGGTCTGTGGTGCTGGTCTGTGGTGCTTGCTTGTGGTGCTCAGGCCGTGCCTTGAGCTGTGCCTTACGCAGTGACTTACGCGCTGCGCAAGGCCCTGTCACTCATGGAGCGGGATCCCCGCCCGACGGCCAGGGTGCCGGACTGCACGATTTCGCGGATGCCGAAAGGCTCCAGCACGGAAAGCAGTGCCGTGAGCTTCTCGGGGTGGCCCGTTGCCTCAATGACCACCGACTCTGTGGAGACGTCGACCACCGAAGCGCGGAACAGGTCTGCCGCCTGGGTGACCTGCAGCCGTGTTGCGGCATCCGCACGTACCTTGACCAGGATGTGGTCGCGCTGTACGGAAGATTCTGGGGTGAGCTCAACGATCTTGATCACGTTGACCAGCTTGTTCAGCTGCTTGGTGACCTGTTCGATCAGCTCGCCGTCGGCGTCGACGACGACGGTCATCCGGGACATGCCCGGAACTTCCGTCGGGCCGACGGCCAGGGAATTGATGTTGAAGGCGCGGCGGGCGAACAGGCTGGCGACGCGGGTCAGCACACCGGGCTTGTCTTCGACCAGAACGGACAGTGTGTGGCGGGTCATGTTCAGTCCTCCTCTTCCCATTCCGGGGTCATGTTGCGGGCAACCTGGATCTGGTCGTTGCTGACTCCGGCGGGGACCATCGGCCACACCATGGAGTTGGGGCTCACGACGAAATCGATGACCACGGGGCGGTCGTTGATCTCCAGGGCCTTCTGGATGGTGGAGTCGATGTCCTCGTCGCGCTCACAGCGGAACGCGGCGCAGCCGTAGGCGTCCGCCAGCTTGACGAAGTCCGGGATCCGGACGGTGTCATGGCCGGTGTTGAGATCGGTGTTCGAGTAGCGGCCCTCGTAGAAGAGGGTCTGCCACTGGCGCACCATGCCCAGCGAGGAGTTGTTGATGATGGCGACCTTGATCGGGATCTTGTTGATCGCGCAGGTCGCCAGCTCCTGGTTGGTCATCTGGAAGCAGCCGTCGCCGTCGATCGCCCAGACCACGCGGTCCGGTTCGCCGACCTTGGCCCCCATGGCGGCCGGTACGGCGTAGCCCATGGTGCCGGCCCCGCCGGAGTTCAGCCAGGCGTGCGGGCGTTCGTACTTGATGAACTGCGAGGCCCACATCTGGTGCTGGCCGACGCCGGCGACATAGATGCCCTCGGGGCCGGTCAGGGCTCCGATGCGTTCGATCACGCGCTGCGGGGCGCTGAGGCCGTCCTCCGGTTCGGTCCAGCCGAGCGGGTAGGTCTCCTTGAGGTTGTTCAGGAAGGCCCACCAGCTGGTCAGGTCCGGGGCGCCGGAGGCCTCGAACTGGAGACGCAGGGCATCGCTCAGTTCCGGGATGATCTCCTTGACCGAGCCCACGATCGGAACATCGGCCGTGCGGTTCTTGGAGATTTCCGCCGGATCGATGTCCGCGTGGATGACCTTGGCGTTCGGGGCGAAGGACTTAAGGATGCCGGTCACCCGGTCATCGAAGCGCGCTCCGAGCGTGATCAGCAGATCGGACTGCTGCAGGGCGGTCACGGCGGACACGGTGCCGTGCATGCCCGGCATGCCGACGTGCTGCGGATGCGAGTCGGGGAACACCCCGCGGGCCATCAGGGTGGTGACCACCGGGGCGCCGGACAGTTCGGCAAGTTCGCGCAGTTCCGCCGAAGCGTGCGCCTTGACGACGCCGCCGCCCACGTACAGCACGGGCTTGGTGGCGGCCGCAATGAGCCGGGCGGCTTCGCGGACCTGCTTGCTGTGGCCGCGCGTCACCGGACGGTAGCCGGGGAGGTCGATCTTGGGCGGCCAGGAGAACGTCATCTGCCCCTGCTGCGCGTCCTTGGCGATGTCCACGAGCACGGGGCCGGGACGGCCGGTGGATGCCAGGTGGAAAGCCTCGGCCATGACGTGCGGGATGTCGTTGGGATCCGTGACCAGGAAGGAGTGCTTCGTGATCGGCATGGTGATGCCGACGATGTCCGCTTCCTGGAACGCGTCCGTGCCGATCACGCCGCTGGAGACCTGGCCGGTGATGGCCACCATCGGCACGGAATCCATGTGGGCATCCATGATGGGGGTAACGAGGTTGGTGGCACCGGGGCCCGAGGTGGCGATGCACACGCCAACGCGGCCGGTGACCATGGCGTAGCCTTGCGCGGCGTGGCCGGCTCCCTGTTCGTGACGGACCAGAACGTGGTTCATTCGGGAAGCCATCAAGGGGTCATAGGTGGGCAGGATCGCGCCACCGGGCAAACCAAAAATATCCTGCACGCCGAGTTCTTCGAGCGAGCGGACAATTGCTTCTGAGCCGGTCATCACCGTCGGGGGTACGACGTTGTTCGGCCCAAGGACAGGAGAGACAGCAGCAGTGTCGACACCGGCGTCAGCCGGACGTTCGACGCGTTCCGAAGCCTTGGAGGCTCCAGCGGACTTCGTGGCCATCAGCGAGGGGCTGATCGGCGATCCTTTGCTCATCGGACTCTTCCTTTGTGGATCTTCGGTGATCATTGAACTGCGGGGGTGGATCTTCGGTGATCATAATTCGTGGTGCTGGTGGTACCGGTGGTGCGGGAAATAAAAAAACCCCTCAGCCTGGACGGCTCTTCGAGGGGTTTGCGCGTGACGGTTCGTTACCAGTGAAGGCTATTGAGCCACGCGCTTGGTAAGGACGACGACGACGCCGGCGGTAACGAATTCGATCATGCGTTCAGTTTTCCCTCTTAGTGAGAGACGTGTCAACGAGCCCTGCCCCTATCTCACTATATGGACTCCATTGTCCACGGGTTGATCCCTGCCGCCTCCAACGGTCCTGTCACCGCTGGAGGCGCGGGCTACTCGGTGCTAGCCGCAGTACGCTCCCGTCGAGGCGCTGTGGACGAGCTTGGCGTACTTGGCGAGCACACCCTTGGTGAACTTGGCCGGCAGCGGCTGCCAGCCAACCTTGCGGGCCTCTAGCTCGGACTCGTCCACCAGCAGGTCGAAGGTGCGGGCTGCGATGTCCACGCGGATCCGGTCCCCGTCCTTGACGAACGCGATGGGGCCGCGGTCGACCGCTTCCGGGGCGACGTGGCCGATGCACAGGCCGGTGGTTCCGCCGGAGAAGCGGCCGTCGGTCAGCAGCAGGACGTCCTTGCCGAGGCCTGCTCCCTTGATGGCACCGGTGATTGCCAGCATTTCGCGCATGCCGGGCCCGCCCTTCGGGCCCTCATAGCGGATTACGACGACGTCGCCGGCCTTGATCTCGCCGTTGTCCAGGGCGTTCAGGGCACCCTGTTCGCGCTCGAACACGCGGGCGGTGCCTTCGAAGACGTCGGCGTCGAAGCCCGCGCTCTTCACGACGGCGCCTTCCGGGGCCATCGAGCCGTGCAGGATGGTGATGCCGCCGGTCTTATGGATCGGGTTGTCCATGGCGCGGAGCACCTTGCCATCGGGGTCCGGCGGGTTGATGGCGGCGAGGTTCTCGGCAACGGTCTTGCCGGTCACGGTCAGGCAGTCGCCGTGGATCAGGCCGGCGTCGAGCAGGGCCTTCATGATCACCGGCACGCCGCCGATCTTGTCGACGTCGTGCATGACGTAGCGGCCGAACGGCTTGAGGTCGCCCAGGTGCGGGATCTTGTCGCCGATGCGGTTGAAGTCGTCCAGCGTCAGATCGACCTCGGCTTCGCGGGCGATGGCGAGCAGGTGCAGCACCGCGTTCGTGGAGCCGCCGAAGGCCATGGTGACGGCGATGGCGTTCTCGAAGGCCTTCTTCGTCATGATGTCCCGCGCCGTGATGCCCAGGCGCAGGAGGTTGACGACGGCTTCGCCGGACTTGTGGGCAAAGGCGTCGCGCCGGCGGTCCGCGGAGGGGGGGGCCGCGGAGCCGGGGAGGGACATGCCCAGGGCTTCGCCGATGCAGGCCATCGTGTTGGCGGTGTACATGCCGCCGCAGGCGCCTTCGCCCGGGCAGATGGCCTTTTCGATGCGGTCCAGGTCCTCGCGGCTCATCTTGCCGGCGGCACAGGCGCCGACGGCTTCGAAGGCGTCAATCAGGGTGACTTCCTTTTCGGAGCCGTCCTCGAGCTTGACCCAGCCGGGCATGATGGAGCCGGCGTAGAGGAAGACTGCGGCAAGGTCCAGGCGGGCGGCAGCCATCAGCATGCCGGGCAGGGACTTGTCGCAGCCGGCCAGGAGCACCGAGCCGTCGATCCGCTCGGCCTGCATGACGGTTTCGACCGAGTCGGCGATCACTTCGCGGGAAACCAGCGAGAAGTGCATGCCCTCGTGGCCCATGGAAATACCGTCGGAGACGGAGATGGTGCCGAACTGCATCGGGAAACCTCCGCCCGTGAAGACGCCTTCCTTGGCGCCCTGGGCCAGCCGGTTCAGGGAAAGGTTGCAGGGAGTGATTTCGTTCCACGAGCTCGCCACGCCGATCTGGGGCTTGGCGAAGTCGTCGTCGCCCATGCCGACCGCCCGGAACATACCGCGCGCAGGCGCGGCGTGGATTCCATCGGTAACGACCCGGCTGCGGGGCTTGATGTCCGGCTTGGTATCTGTCGCTGTTTGGGTGTCCTCACTCATGGGTCAAAGTCTAGGGCTCAGTCCCAGACGCCAACGACCCGGAAAGGAGCATTAAGCGGAAAACCGGGAATATTTCGATCAAATAGTGGACTCTCGTCTCGCCTGGTGGAATCAGCGTTTGGCTTCCATCAGCTCAGGTGAGCCGCGTCACGCAACTCCGGGGCCTCCGCGACTTCCTGCGCTTGGGCTTTGAGCAGGGCCAGGACCTGCTGGATGGTGGTCCGGGCCGCGACGTCGGGACGCGCCAGGGCGACGATGCTCCTGCTCGCCCTGACGCCTTCCAGGGGGCGGAGGACGAAGCCGCGGCCTTGGTTCCTAAGCGCGGTGTACCGGGGCAGGAGGCTCAGCCCGTGCCCGGCACTGACGAGGGCCTCCAGCACGCGCAGATCGGGGAAGAGTTGGGCGCGGACAGCCCGGGCGTCGGCCCGGACCTCGATCTGGCGGAGGACGGTGTCAAAGGGGAACCCCTCGGGCACGCCCATCCAGGGGAAGCCGACGACGTCTTCCGCGCTGAGCGTGGGCTTGCCCGCCAGAGCGTGGCCCTCGGGCAGCGCGACGTCCAGCGGCTCGTCCAGCAGCGGCACCACCGTGAGTCCCAGGCCCGCGAAGACTTCCGGACCGTCGACGCTGTGCGCCAGGACGATGTCATAGTCAGCGGTCAGGCCGGCGAATCCGGCCACGCCCGGGTCCTCGAAGTGCGCCTCGAAGCGGAGCCCGTCAATGGCCTTGACCCGGTGCAGCAGGCCAGGCAGGAACATCTCCGCGGCACTGGGAAAGAACGCTGCCTTGACATGCGTCTGCCAGCCGAGCCGGTAGGTGTCAATGGTTGCTTCGGCGCGGGCCATCGCCGTCGAGACTTCGGCGGCGGCGGCGGCCATGGCCAGCCCCGCCTCGGTCAGCCGCACTCCCCTTCCCGACTTCTCGACCAGGACCACCCCCAGCTCTTCCTGCAGGGTCTTGAGCTGCTGTGAGACGGCGGAAGGTGTGACGTTCATCGCCTCCGCCGTGGCGCCGACCGTGCCACGGTCGGCGAGCTCCCGGAGAATCCGCAGTCTCTTGAAATCCATGAAGTGAGGCTACATGGCAGATGCGGTTTGACGTGAGTTTGCTACACGTACGCGGGCCGTTGCGTTGGCGCTGCGGCGGCGTCACGGGGGCCTCCCCGGGGAGGGTGGACAGTCAGCTTGGGGCAGACGTAACGTCAAGCAACGGCAACCTTGCCTGATGGACAGAAAGGCTCTGCTATGGACTGGATTGTCTGGCTCATCGTCATCGTGGTCATCGTCGCCGTCGTCTGGTGGCTGCTGAACCGCAACAGCTCCCGGAGCGGTGCAGGCTCCCCGACCGCCGCCGGCACTTCCACCGCACCGGCTGCCATGGCCGCGACTGAAATGCCGCAGGAGTTGGAGAGGCCGCAGCAGACGGTGCCGGCGCAGGAGCCGGTGGCCGCCCGGGAGACAGTGGTAAGCCGGGAGCCGGAGGTTGCCCAAGAGCCTGTTGCCCGCGAGTCGGAGAAGCCGCAGGAAGCGGCCCCAGCTGCGCAGACTGCGCCTGCCCACGAGGCGCCCGGCGTTCCCGCAACCGGCTCAACCGGCGCAACCGGGGCGGCTGACAATACCGAATGGGAAACCCAGTGGTCGGAGACCGCTGCAGCGGCAGAAACGCATGCCGCCGCGGGGCACCATGAGCCGGCCCGCGGCGAACCCACACCTGGCCACGGAGCCCACGTCGCGGGGGCCGCGCCCGTCGCCGGGCCGCAGGCCGCCGCAGAACCTGCTGCGGCAGCGGGCGTTCCGGTCCACCACCCCGAATACACCGAGCCCCACGCCCCGACCCTCCCCGGCGCGGAATCGGCTGCGGCCGAAGCCGCCGAGGAAGCCGCCGCCGGGGCCAAAAACGCCCAAGCCAAAAACGCCGAGGCGGAGGCTCCGGCGGCGCCGCTTGCCGAGGCCGACGCCCCGCAGACGGCAATGTCTTCCGCGGCGTCCGAGACCTCGGCGAGCCACACCGCCGAACCGGCGGGCCACCTCGCCATGGACCAGCCGTATGGCGAGGGATCGGCGGCGCCGGCCGCCGATGGAAGCGGACCGGAGGGTTTTACGGTCAAGGGCAACGCGTCCTCGATGATCTATCACGACGAAACCAGCCCCTCTTTCGAGGAAACCCGCGCGGAGGTCTGGTTCCTTTCCCCGGCCCACGCCGAAGCCGCCGGCTTCCGGCCGCCGCGCCGGACTCGCCAGTAGCGGCCTGCGCCGGCGACGGGCCGACGGCCGTGAGGGCGGGGCGCCGGGAAACACCTTTGCCCCGCTCTTTGCCCCGGCATGTGTTGCCCTCGCAGGTGTTCCCGTCACGGCCCTCCGCGGCGCCGGCCTGGGCTGCGATGCTTGCCGCCGCGTCGCTCCTGTTCACAGCGTGCACAGGGGGCGACGGCGGCACTCCCCCGGCGAGCGGCCCCGCGACGTCCGGCAACGCGACGGGCGGCAACGCTGCGTCCGGCAACGCGACGGGCGGCGGACAGCAGACAGCGGCCCCGCCGACGGTCGCCGGCCGGATCGACGGGCTGCAGCTGCCCTGGTCAACGGTCTTCCTGCCGGACGGCACCGCCGTCATTTCCGAACGCGACACGGCGCTGCTCCGGTCGGTGGGCGGCGGGTCTGCCAAGGGCGGTCCGGTGAGCGGCGGGCCGGCCGGCACGATCGGCCCGTTACCCGACGTCGTACCCGGCGGCGAAGGCGGCCTGCTGGGGCTGGCCCTTTCACCGGACTTCGCGACGGACCGCTACCTTTACGCCTACTTCACCGCCGCGGGAGACAACAGGATCGCCCGCTTCCGGCTTGAGGGAAGCGGCGGGCAGCTGACACTGGGGCCCCCGCAGGTCATCTTCAGCGGGATTCCGAAGGCCGGCACGCACAACGGCGGAAGGATCCGGTTCGGGCCGGACGGCTACCTGTATGTGGGGACCGGCGATTCGCAGCGTCGCGAGCAGCCGCAGGACCGGACTGCCCTGGGCGGCAAGATCCTCCGCCTGACGCCGGACGGCAGGCCCGCTCCGGGGAACCCGTTCGGCGACAACCCCGTGTACAGCCTCGGCCACCGCAACGTCCAGGGGCTCGCCTGGGACAGCGCGGGCCGGCTGTGGGCCAGCGAATTCGGCCCCGACGTAAACGACGAGCTCAACCTGATCGTGCCGGGCGGAAACTACGGTTGGCCGGACGTGACCGGCGCCCCGCACCGTCCCGGCTTCCTGGACGCCAAAGTGGTGTGGCCGTCGACGGCGGACTCATCCCCCAGCGGGCTAGAGATTGTCCGTGACACCGCCTATCTGGGCGCTCTCCGCGGGCAACGGCTGTGGGCTGTTCCCCTGAACGGCGAATTTGCCGGCAATCCTGTGAGCTATTTCACAGGATTGTACGGGCGGATCCGGAACGTTTCGCTCGCTCCCGACGGCCGCCTTTGGCTCCTCAGCAACAACCAAAACCCTGATTTCGTGCTGGTTTTGAACCTCCCCGGCTAGCCCGGCACCCGTACGGCTCCGCGATTTCACACGACGCCCAATCTCGTGTAGAGTTTCATGTCGTTGCGGAGAACAACGAGGGAAACAAAAAGCCCCCGATGAACGAAAACAACAGATGCACCTCTAGCTCAACTGGCAGAGCAATTGACTCTTAATCAATGGGTTCCGGGTTCGAGTCCCGGGGGGTGCACCAAGGAAAAACCCCGTCTTGCAGGCTTCACAGTCAGCAAGGCGGGGTTTCTTGTTTGCCTCCCATTCGCGAAGTGTCACGCTGGGGTCCTTGGTGCCAGAGGCCTTCAGTGGCAATCACCCGCTGGCCATGGGCGGGCCATCGTCCAGGGTTGCCACCCGTCAGGCCGAGACCGAGGCCACGGGGTCACTAGCCAAGAGCCTGATCGCGGTTTTCTTTCGGTCTTTCTCGAAAGGCCGCTACCAGGCCCTCAATTTCAGGCCTCCAACCGGCACCCTGCGACCTACCAGAGCTGGACGAGGCGCCCGTATGTGCTAACAGAACCAGGGTCGCCGCGATGAGGACGGCATTCTTCATGACAAACTCCCCGTCGGCGGTGAGCATCAGGGGGTCGCCCTGGCTGAACATGGCGTCGGGGGCCATGACGAACGTGGAAAAGGTCCCCGTCAGGTGAAGTGCCAGCGCCAACAGCGTGAGCCGGACGAAGACCCCGGTCATGAGCATTGCGCCCAGGAGCACCTCCACAACTCCGAGCCCCAGCACAACGAGTTGGTCATTGCCGAACGGCAACGTCCTCGCAATGAGGTCAGCCACAGGTGAATGGCCGACGATCTTGAGTCCGCCGAACCACACAAAAAGCAGCCCGAGCAAGACCCGCAGGAGGCGGAGCGCCACCGGCCGGAAGGCCTGCGCGATCGGACAGTACCACTGATGAACACTGGCGGCAACATCCCGCGTTGACTCATCAAAGATGCCCGCGTAGCCGTATTCGAAGAATCATTTGAGAATGCCCGCGTAGCGGCGTGTCCGCCGCTTCGGCATTGTGAGCCATGGAGCTTTCGATGAGTGAACGCAGGGCTGTCACGAAGACCATCGCAACCCGCTACGTCCGTTCGGGCCGGGCGGCGAAGAAGCAGGTTCTGGATGAGCTGTGCGCGACGACGGGCTGGCACCGCGACCATGCCCGCAAGGCGCTGCGGATGGCACTGGTGCTGAAGGTTGCCCGGCCCAGGGCGCCCCGGCCGCCGCTCTACGGGGAGCAAGTGATCGAGGCTCTGCGGTTCTGCTGGGCGGTCCAGGGCACCCCGTGCGGGCGGCTGCTCGCGGCCGCGCTGCCGGATCTGGTGCCGCGCCTGCGACGGTTCAAGGAACTTCAGATTGATGCCGGCACGGCCGCACTGCTGCTGCTGGATCGCGCCGGCGACGATTGACCGCCGGCTCCGGGCGGACCGGGTGAAACTGGATCCGCGGGGCCGGTCCCATACCAAGCCCGGTACGTTGCTGAAGGACTCCATCCAGATGCGGACCTGGGCTGAATGGGATGACGCGGTGCCCGGTTTCGTCGAGATTGATCTGGTCGGCCACGAGGGCGGGAACAGTGCCGGTGAGTTCTGTTTCACCCTTGATATCACTGACATCGCGACCGGCTGGACCGAAACCCGGTCCGTGAAGAACAAGGCGCAGAAATGGGTCTTCGAAGCCATCAGGGACGCCACCGCGGCGTTTCCCTTTCCGATCCTGGGCATCGACTCGGACAACGGCTCGGAGTTCATTAATTGGGAGCTGTTCCGGTGGTGCGAGCAGGAGAAACTGACGTTCACGCGGTCCCGGTCCGGGAACAAGAATGACGGGGCGCACGTGGAGCAGAAGAACTGGCACATCGTGCGCCAGACGGTCGGCTACCACCGGTAAGCGACACTGCCCGCGAGCTGGAGCTGCTGAACCGGATCTGGGACCTGCAGAGACTGCTCACCAACCATTTCGGACCCCAGCAGAAACTCGTCGCGAAGGTCCGCACCGGCGCGAAGATCAGCAAGAAATACGACCTTCCCGCGACCCCGTTCCAGCGCGTCCTGGCAGACACCGGCACCGTCGCCCGGGATGTGAAGGCCCGGTTGAAGCGGGAGAACAAACCCTTGAACCCGGCCGCGATCCAGCGTCAGGTCCAGGCCCTTTCCGCAGAGCTCCTGACCCTGACCACCGCCAAACAGGCCGCCAAACCCCGGCCGGCTACCCGGGCAAAATCAGATGATTCCACGAACCAGCCCAGGCGGGCATCTTGACATGATTCCTCGGGCATCCGTAACGCGGAGGACGGAAATCATGCCGGGGCGCGAGCGCGACCGGCGCCTAGTCTTGGCTTCGTCGAACATGACGGCTCCTTCCGGATGGAACCGGGCATAGCCTCCGGCTGTCGTAAAGTCTGCTCGCCCCAACTTGGGGATAGCTTGTCACGGCAGGGCTCGGCTCACCCCGTACGGGCGGCATCCGCAGGGTGTCAACGCCCTCAAATCCTCCGGGCCAGCGTTCTTCACGAAGGTGCTCTGCTTTGGGGTAGCCGGCAGGCCCGAGCATCCTACGTGACTTCCGCGAATCCTAGGTGCCGGAGTCGATCGGCGCTCCGCATTCCCGAATGCCTTGGCGGTCAGGACAACCCAGGCGGCGCCGCCGCGGGGTGCGTGGTGGGCCCCATCATGGCGTGGGGCGTCCTTTCACATCGGAAGAATCAGTTTCTTCTCCTGAGGTGTGCGGCTGGCGCAGCCGGGGTCCGGCCCGGGCTCGCGTGGGGGCGCGAGGACCTGTCCTGCATTCCGGCCTCACCGGCTTCCAGATAGCGCCCGACCCAGCGTTTGGCAGTCGGCTCCTAGTTGCGAAGCGGTTCCTAGACGGCTCCACTTCACAACCGGAGGCCGTCATGCCGAAGAACGCTTCCATGACGTCCACTCGACACCGGCATCCTCGAATGACTCGTCACCGATGTCGCGATACGACAGGCAGTCTCCGGCGAACAGGGAACGGATCAGCCAGCTCGTACCCGAGCCCGGCTTGCCCGACCGGATCTGCGCGCTACTTACGTTGAGTCCCTGAGCGCACTGTTCGACTGTAAGAAAACGCAGAGTCCTGCCGGGCTGATCAATGATGGCTTCAACGTATGTGCATCCCGATTCCAGCCCGTGAGGCGTGCGACGCCTGTCCGATCAAGCCGCAGCAATAAGAAATCGGTTTGGCGTGGAATCCAAGTTCGTGTGTGTCTGGTGCACGAAGGAAAAACCCCGACTTGCAGACTTCACCGTCTGCGAGGCGGGCTTTCTTTTTGTTTCCCGGAAAATGGCCTCACCGTGCGGACATCCCGGCCCGGCCACTGACGCGGCCATACGATGGTCGGGATGACACCCGTCCGGAAGGCCTGTTTCGCATCCGCTGCTGCCCTGGCGCTTGCCACCGCGATGCTCGTCCTGGCGCTGCCTGCAGCCGGCGCTCCATGCTCGCCGATAGGCCTCGTCCCGGTAAACATCTGCCCGGCCGCCCCGCCGCCGCCCGCGCCTTCCGCCGCACCCTCACCTACCGGTCCCACAGCGTCGCCTCCCGGTGCCGGACCGTCCCAGCCCCGGCCCCGGCCCCGAGCACCAGCCAACGTTCCCGCCCTGGCTCCCGCTCCCGTCGTCGAGCAACCTGTCCCGTCCGCGGGCCTACAGTCCACGGCGCCGGTTCCGGACAAAAGCGCGGGATCTTCCGCGTTGCCGACGCCGGCCGGGACAGCCCCGGAGGCCGCGCCTTCCTCCCCCGTGACACCGGGTGACGTCGCGACTGCCTCCGACGCGCCCGAAGAGGGCCGGCCCGGCAGCGTTGCCGGTGCGTATCTCGTGATGCTGGGTGGTCTTTTGATCGCCGTGTCGGCAGCGGTCGGCCTCAGGCGGTCCCGACGGGACTGACGGGACTACCCCCGCGGGTGTCGACACTCTCCACGCCGGTCCCGCGCATTCATTCTGGATCCTCGAACGGACTTTAAGACGAAAGGAAGGCTCCTCGCTGGGGAGCCTTCCTTTTCTCTTTTGAGCTAGACTTTCTCGCGGGTCCGGTCGACTACGGTCTCCGGCTCCTCGACCGTGAATTCCCTGCTGCGGCGGGGGAAGGCCCAGAACTTGAAGTCCTTCGCCTCCACCCGGGTCTCCGGGCGCTCCTCAGGTTCCTGTGCGGCATCCTTCCTGATGTCCCGCCGGAAATCCCTGTTGTACGGGTAGCACATCACTGACCTCCTTATGGTGATTGCCCTTTAATCTTCCTCCCGATCCGCTGACCCGTCGATACTTGAGGACAGCCGATGTACCCTCTCAGTCAGAACCCGCTACAGGAAGAGCAGCCATGACCGTCCCACCGAACCCTTCGACGCCCGGCCCTGGCTGGTATCCGGACCCGGCCGGTTCAGGCCGGCTTCAATGGTGGGACGGCGCCGCGTGGACCGGTCAATTCAGCGGGCCCTCCCGCCCTGGCCCGGCAACTCCCCGGCCGCAGATCAGCGCCAGGACCCCGGTCTACAACCCGTTCATCTGGCTGATTGTGGGGCTGCCGATCGTCCCGCTCATCCTCCTGATGATCTGGAATCCGGTGCTGCGGCTGCGCACCACCGGCACCCGCCAGGTCCAGACGCTCGACCCGGCGTCGATCTTCACCGTCCCGTACTTTCTACTGGTCGCCAGCGGCCTGATCGTCTACGGGGTGTCCGCGGTCATGGCGTACCTGGACTGGGAGAGGCTGCGCCGGGACGGTGTGGTGCGCCCCTTCCACTGGGCGTGGGTGTTCCTGAGCCGGGAGCTCTATGTGATCGGCCGCTCCGTGATTGTCCACCAGGTGGCTCCGCGGCGCGGCCTCGCGCCCGTGTGGGTCACGATCGGGGTGGCCGCCCTGGCGATTGTCCTGGCCGGTCTCAAGATGTCCGCGATGGTGGCCACGCTGGTGAATCACGTCGCGACGATCTGAGCCCGGCGGCTCCGATTCCGGTCTCCGGAGCTACGCCTACGCCCTACGGAGCTACGCCGCGAAGCTCTTCGCCAGGAACCCCAGGGTCCGCTGCCAGGCGTCCTCGGAGGCATCGGCGTCGTAAGTCCACGCGTTGGTGTCGTTGAAGAACGCGTGACCCGTTCCGGGGTACACCACCGAGGCGAAGCCGATGCCGGCCTCGTCCATGCGCTCCGTCAGTTCCGGCAGCTTGTCCACCAGCGCCGCATCCTTTTCGCCGTAGAAGGCGAGGACCGGGCATGCGATGTGCCGGAGCTGCTCAACCGGCAGGTCCGCGTGGCCGTAGAAAGGCACCGCTGCCCGCAGGCGTGGTTCGCTCACGGCCAGGGAGAAGCTGTAGGTGCCGCCGAAGCAGAAGCCGCTCACCGCGACGCGGCCGGCGAGCGCCGGTATGGCGTAAAGGTGTTCGAAGCAGGCCTGCAGGGATGCCAGCGTGCGCTCGGCGAACCCCGGCGCGTGCAGGGGCGCCATTAGTTCGCGCAGCTTCGGCTGCACTTTGCTGCGCTGCTCGGGATCGGACAGCGTGGCCTGCAGTTCCGTGGCCAGCTCCGGGGTCATCGCCGTCTCGGCCAGCAGGTCCGGAACCAGGACAAGGTAGCCCTCGGCTGCGAAACGGTCGGCGACGTCCTTGGTGTGGTCCACGAGGCCCCACACTTCGTGGATGACGATCAGGCCGCCCTTTGGCTCGCCCGCCGGCTCGCTTACGTAGGCCTCCACGGAGGTCCGGTTGTTGGAAATAATGCTGTTGGAAATAGTGAGCATGTGTCCCATGCCCCCAGCATTGCACAGCCGGTGACTCCGCGGTCCGGCGCACGAACGTGGGCGTAGTACGGACACGCCGGGGGCGGGACAGCTAGTTCAGGCGGATCGCCTCGACGGCCAGATCGGGCTCCGAGGCGGTGACAATGGCCTTGACCTCAGAGGAGGCCGACTTGGTGGCCAGTACCCTCACCACGGCCTGAAGCTCCTGGCGGAGCACGTCCGGGTCAATCGAGGTCGCTGCCAGTACGGAGCGCTCCATATCGGCTGCTGCGGCGACCGCCTCGCGGCCGCGTTCAGTCAGCGACACGACATGGCTGCGGCGGTCCGAGGCGCTGCGCTCCCGGGAAATGTGGCCGTGCGCTTCCAGACGGCTTAGCGTCTTGCCCATGGTCTGCGCTTGGACCCGGACCAGTTGCGCCAGCTGGGCTTGCGTCATCGGCCCGTTGGCCGAGAGCACTTCCATGGCGATCACCCCTGCGTGCGTCAGGCCGATGGCCCCGAGTTTTTCGTTCCAGGAGTGTTCTACGAGACGTGCTGCCGTGGACAATAGGCGGCCGGTGGGCCAGCGATCCATATCAGGCATACCATTGAGTATAGCGAGCACCGGATTCGTCGGCCGCCCCGCGGCTAACTAGGCTGGGTTATTACCCCACCCTGCGAAGGAGATCCTCGTGCCTGAACGACTCATCCCCGGTGCCCCGGCACCGGACTTCACCCTCAAGAATTCCGAAGGACGGGACGTAAGCCTGAAGGACTTCCGTGGCCGCAAAACGGTGGTCTACTTCTATCCGGCGGCATCCACACCGGGATGCACCAAGGAGGCATGCGAATTCAGGGACTCCCTCGCGTCCCTGCGGCAGGCGGGCTACGACGTGCTGGGAATCTCCCCCGACCCGGTGGACAAGCTCGCCAGGTTCACGGCCGCTGAAGGACTGAACTTCCCGCTGCTCTCCGACGAAGACCACGCCGTGGCCGAGGCGTACGGCGCGTGGGGCGAGAAGAAGAACTACGGCCGCACCTACGAGGGGCTCATCCGCTCCACGGTGGTGGTCGATCCCCAAGGAAGCGTCGCCGTCGCGCAGTACAACGTACGGGCCACCGGCCACGTCGCCAAACTCCGCCGGGACCTGAAACTGGATGTCTAGTCCCGCCGGCACAATCGACTGCAGGTACACCCGGCTATAGGTACAATGGAGCCTGGCATCCGCCGTGGGGCGTCCGAGGACACGCAGTCTGAGGATCGCACGGACGACGGCGCCGCGCGCGAGTGGTGAAATTGGCAGACACGCAGGATTTAGGTTCCTGTGCCTTCGGGCGTGGGGGTTCAAGTCCCCCCTTGCGCACAAAAATCAAGAACCCCGGTCTTCGGACCGGGGTTCTTTTTGATTTGCCTCGGCACTCTTCCTGCGGAACGGGCCCGGTTTTGAGGGCCGGGGCGGCCCGGCGGGGCCGCAGCTGCACTGGAGTCGGCTCAAAACCGGGCCAGTCCAGTCGACGTCTCGCTTGCGGAAGGACTTGGGAAAAAGAAATTGGAACCTTCACCCATCCGTTTCCTTCGACCCGGCGAATACCCATTGAGACACCAACCAAGGGTCGGTGCCCATCAGTCGGAAAAGGGCCAGGACGGCAAAGTTTTCGCCGCAGCCAATGATCGACATAACGAAGGAGAAACCGAAATGCAGACCATCAAGCGCACGACTTTCGCCGTTGCAGGTATCGCAGCCGCCGCCATGCTCAGCCTCACTGCCTGTGGCGGATCCAGCACCACCGCCTCCGGCTCCTCGGCACCGGCCGCCACGCCGTCCGCCTCGAGCATGGCGCCGTCACCGTCCATGAGCTCCTCCGCCGCAGCCATGGATCCGGCAGCCAACCTCGTCGGTTCCGGCTGTGCAGCCTACGCCGCCCAGGTCCCCAGCGGAGCCGGCTCGGTATCCGGGATGGCCCTTGATCCGGTAGCCACCGCCGCTTCCAACAACCCGATCCTCAAGACCCTGACCGCCGCTGTTTCCGGCAAGCTCAACCCCAAGGTCAACCTGGTGGACACGCTCAACGGCAGCGAATTCACCGTCTTCGCCCCGGTGGATGACGCCTTCGCCAAGATCGACCCCGCCACCATCGAGACGCTGAAGACGGACGACGCCCTGCTCAGCAAGATCCTGACTTACCACGTTGTTCCCGGCCAGATCACTCCGGACAAGATCGTCGGCACCCACAAGACGGTCGAGGGCGGTTCCGTGACGGTCACCGGCACCAAGGACGCCCTCAAGGTTGACGGCGCCAACGTCATCTGCGGCGGCGTGAAGACCGCCAACGCCACTGTTTACATGGTCGACTCCGTCCTGATGCCCAAGTAAGCAGCACCAAGCACTCCTGCCCCGGCTCCAGCCTGACTCTCTGGACCCACTAGGAGAAACGAAGGCCCGCACCACGTGGTGCGGGCCTTCGCTTGTGCGACAGTCCGTTTGTCACAGTCTTTTGCAACAGTCATTTGCAACAGTCATTGCAACGGAGAGCCGACTCCGCGGTCAACTAGACTGGGGCTGTTCCGCAGCCGGCGGCCCGTCCAGTTCCCCAGAGGTGATTCCCGAGTGCCCAGCAGTACAGTGCCCAGCAGGACATGGCGCCGCATTCAGGCCGGTATCGGCGCCGTTCTTCTCATGCTGCCGCTCGCCTCCTGCACCAGAACGCCGGATCCCGCCCCCAGCTCCGCAAGCGCTTCAGCCGGCTCCGCCGCCGGACCCACCGCCGTCTTCACCTTCGGCACCGCCTCGCAGCCCCTCGGCCTCGATCCGGCCCTGGTCTCGGACATCGAGTCCTACCGGGTCACCCGGCAGGTCCTGGAGGGTCTCATCGGCGTGGACCAGACCACCGGGCAGCCCACGCCGCTGCTCGCCACCGAATGGAACCAGGGCGACGAAGGCCGGGCCTACACCTTCAAGCTCCGCGGGAATGTCACATTCCAGGACGGGACGGCGTTCGATGCCGCCGCCGTCTGCAGCAACTTCAACCGCTGGTTCAACTTCCCGGAGGCCCTCCGCAAGCAGGCCACCGGCACCACGTTCAAGGGCGTTTTCAAGGCCCACGCGGACCAGGCGTCGCTCTCCATCTACAAGGGCTGCACCGCCCTGGCTCCGGACAACGTGAGGATCGACCTCACCCAGCCCTTCACCGGATTCCTCCAGGCCCTGACCCTTCCGGCCTTCGCCATGTCCTCGCCGCAGGCCCTGACCGCGCAAAACGCGGATGTCCTGAACCAGAGCCGGGACGGCCAGCCCGTGTCCGCCTACGCCCTCCACCCGGTGGGGACCGGACCCTACGCCTTCAGCTCCTGGGACCAGGGCAGCGTCACGCTGACCAGCAACAAGAACTACTGGGGTGACAAGGGGCAGATCGGGACCATCAACTTTGTCGCCTACGACCACCCGCAGACGCGGATGCAGGCGCTGCTTGACGGCAAGATCGACGCCTACGACGCGGTGACGGTGGGCAACTTCGATCAGCTGGTCAAGCGCGGCAAGCAGATCATCCAGCGGGACCCCTTCTCCGTCATGTACCTCGGCATGAACCAGGACGTCCCCATCCTGCAGAACCTCAAGGTGCGCCAGGCCATCGAAATGGCCCTGGACAAGGACACCTTGATCCGCCGGTTCTTCATCGACAACACGGCCCAGGCGTCCCAGTTCGTCCCGCCCAAGCTCAGCGGCTTCAACAACACCGCCCCGTCCCTCGGCCACAACCCGGACAAAGCCAAGGAGCTCCTCGCCGAGGCCGGCTACAAGGGCGAGGAACTGAAGTTCTACTACCCGCTGAATGTCTCCCGGCCGTACCTCCCGACGCCCGAAAAGGTGTATGCGGAGATCAGCCGGCAGCTGACCGCCGTCGGGCTGAACATCAAGCCGGTGCCCGTTGACTGGTCCGACGGCTACCTGCAGAAGGTCACCTCCCCCGGCGACCATGCCCTGCACCTGCTCGGGTGGAACGGCTCCTACTCGGATCCGGATAACTTCGTGGGTCCGCTGTTCGGCGAGAACACCGGGGAATTCGGCTACCAGGATCCCCAGGTCTTCTCCAAGATCGCCCGGGCCCGCGGATTGCCGGACGGCAAGGACCGCACGGCGCAGTACCAGACCATCAATGCCCAGATCGCAGCCACCGTGCCCGCGGTCCCGATTGCCTTCCCGATCTCGGCGCTGGCCCTGTCCGACCGGGTGCTCAAGTACCCTGCCTCGCCGGTCTTGAATGAAGTTTTCACAAAAGTCGAGCTAAAGCCTTGACGGGCGGAAGCAATTTCAGTTAGTGGACGGTGCAGGGATATTCTGTGACAGCCAGAGCCGCTGCTAAACGGAGACTGATTGTGACTTTCATTTCCAAGACCCAACACGCCGACGTCGTCCTGATCGGCGGCGGCATCATGAGCGCCACGCTGGGCGCCTTCATCAAGCAGCTCGAACCGACCTGGACCATCTCCCTGTTCGAACGGCTGGACGAACCGGGTCTGGAAAGCTCCGGCCCCTGGAACAACGCCGGCACCGGGCACGCCGCACTGTGTGAGCTTAATTACTCCCCCGCCGCCAAAGACGGCTCGGTGGACCCCGCCAAGGCGCTCACCATCAACGAACAGTTCCAGCTGTCCCGCCAGTTCTGGTCCCACCTGGTCACCAACTCCCTGATCGGCTCGCCCAAGGGCTTCATCAACACCGTGCCGCACATGAGCTTCGTGATCGGCGACGCCAACACCAAGTTCCTCCGCACCCGCTACGAGGCGCTAAAGCCGAACCCGCTGTTCCGCTCGATGGAGTACTCCGAGGACCACGCCCAGATCGCCAAGTGGGCCCCGCTGATCGTCAAGGGCCGCGACCCGAAGCAGCGCATCGCGGCCACCCGCGCCGCGGAGGGGACCGACGTCGACTTCGGCGCCCTGACCCGCGAGCTGACCACCTACCTGGGCAACAACGGCGTGGAGATGAACTACGGCCACGACGTCAACGGCATCAAGCGCGCCTCCGACGGCGGCTGGGACCTTGCCATCAAGCACCCGGAGTCCGGCGAACACGGCTCGATCCACGCGAAGTTCGTCTTTGTGGGCGCGGGCGGCGGCGCACTGCACCTGCTGCAGGCCTCGGGCATCCCGGAAAGCAAGGGCTTCGGCGGCTTCCCCGTCTCCGGCCAGTTCTTCCGCTGCACCGACGAAACCCTCGCGGCGCAGCACAGCGCCAAGGTCTACGGCCAGGCGTCGGTCGGGGCCCCGCCGATGTCGGTGCCGCACCTGGACACCCGCTACGTCAACGGCAAGCGCTCCCTGCTGTTCGGCCCGTACGCCGGCTTCTCCACAAACTTCCTCAAGAACGGCTCCTACCTGGACCTGCCGCTGTCCATTCGGCCCTCCAACATCATCCCGATGCTCGCCGTGGCCAAGGACAACATGGACCTCACCGCGTACCTGATCAAGGAAGTCGCCAAGCGCCACAGCGACAAGGTCGAGGCCCTGCGCGAGTACTACCCCGAAGCCAAAGACAGCGACTGGGAACTCATCACCGCCGGCCAGCGGGTTCAGATCATCAAGAAGGATCCGAAAAAGGGCGGCGTGCTGCAGTTCGGCACCGAGGTCATCGCCGGACGCGACGGCACCATCGGCGCCCTGCTCGGCGCATCCCCGGGCGCGTCCACCGCTGTGCCGATCATGATCGAGCTACTCCAGAAGTCCTTCCCCAAGAACTTCAAGGGCTGGCAGTCCAAGCTCAAGGAGCTGATGCCCGGCTACGGCATCAAGCTCAACGAGAACCCGGAACTCGCCGCGCAGCTTGAGGCCGAGACGGCCAAGACGCTGCAGCTCGAACAGATCGACGCCCGCAGCTGACGCCCGGCCCGGGTTGCGGCTGGTTTTGCACTTTGAAGCACCTCTTGAAGTCCCCCTTTGAAGCACGTCTGTCGACCCACCAGGAGACCATGAGATGTTCCGGCTCGCAAAGCTTTCGCTGGCCAACCGGGCCCTGATCGCTCTGATCACCGTTTTCGCGTCGGTCTTCGGCGTGATCACGATGTCCTCGCTGAAACAGGAGCTCATCCCGTCCATCGAGTTCCCGCAGATCACGGTGATCACCTCGATGCCCGGCGCGTCGCCGGAAGTCGTGGACAAGCAGATCAGCGCTCCGCTGGAGACTGCGCTGAACGGCGTCGAAGGGCTGGAGTCGACATCGTCGACGTCGCGCAACGGCGTCTCGCAGATCACCATGGTGTTCACCTACGGTTCCAACCTGGACCGTGCCCGGAACCAGATCGACCGCGCGGTCGCCAACGCCAAGCAGGCCCTGCCCAAAGATGTCCAGCCGCAGGCGATCGCCGGCAGCATCAGCGACTTCCCCATCGTGTTCCTCGCCGTGTCCTCGGACAAGCCGCTCAGCGAGCTGAACGCCGACCTCGCCCGCCTCAGCGTCCCCCGGCTGCAGAAGCTCGACGGCGTCAGGGGCGCCGATGTCACCGGCGGCGCCACCCAACACATCCAGGTCCTGCCCCGGCCCGAGGCCATGGCGGCGTCGGGTGCGAGCATCCAGTCCATCAGCAACGCGCTGAAGAACAACGGCGCCCTCATCCCGGCCGGCACCATCGAGGAACAGGGCAAGACCCTCTCGCTGCAGATCGGCAGCCCCGTGGATTCCCTCGACGCCATCAAGGCCCTCCCGCTGGGCGCGGCCCGGGATGCGGCGACGATCGGCAGCGTGGCCGACGTCAGCCTCGCCGAGGACGCACGCACCTCGATCACCCGGACCAACGGCAAGGAAACCCTGGCCCTGTCGGTCACCAAAAAGCCCGAGGGCGACACCGTGGCGATCTCCCACGCGGTGCAGGACGCCATCCCCCAACTGGAGGCCGAACTCGGCTCCAACGCCAGATTCACCCCGGTCTTCGATCAGGCACCGTTCATCGAGAAATCCATCAAGGACCTCACCACCGAGGGGCTCCTGGGCCTGGGCTTCGCCGTCGCGGTGATCCTGGTGTTCCTGATGTCCGTGCGCTCCACCCTGGTCACGGCCGTGTCCATTCCGTTGTCCCTGCTGATCACCTTCATCGGGCTCTCGGCAACGGGCTACTCGCTGAACATCCTGACGCTCGGCGCCCTCACCATCGCGATCGGCCGCGTCGTGGACGACTCGATCGTGGTCATCGAAAACATCAAGCGCCACCTGAGCTACGGCGAAACCAAGATTACGGCGATCCTGACCTCCATACGGGAAGTCGCCGGTGCCATCACCGCCTCCACCCTGACCACCGTGGCCGTCTTCCTGCCGATCGCGTTCGTGGGCAATCTGGCCGGCGAGCTGTTCCGGCCCTTCGCGCTCACCGTCACCATCGCCCTGCTCTCCTCGCTGTTGGTATCGCTGACCATCGTGCCGGTGCTGGCGTACTGGTTCCTACGGACGCCTGCTGACGCGGCCGGGGCCGGTGCCGGCGTCGAAGGGTCCGCCGAGGCCATCGCCGCCAAGGCGCATGAGGCCGAGCAGCGCACCATCCTGCAGCGCGGCTACCTGCCCATCCTGACCAAGACACAGCGGCATCCGGTGCTGACCCTGATCGCCGCCGTCCTGGTGCTCGGCGGCACCGCCGCCATGTCCCCGCTTCTCGCCACCGATCTGCTGGGCCGCTCCGGCGAAAACAGCATGACCGTGAAACAGGCGCTGCCGGCGGGCACCAGCCTCGCCGATGCCAGCGCCGCCGCCATCAAGCTCGAGGGCGTGCTGCAGGGCATCGACGGCATCAAGGACGTCCAGGTCACCACCGGCAACGCCCAGACCGGCTTCTCCGCCCTGCTGTCCACCGGCGCCTCGAATTCGACGTTCACCGTGGTTACGGACGAGTTGGCCAACCAGGGCAAGCTCCAGGACACGGTCCGCAACGAGCTCGCCAAGGTCAGCGACGCCGGCAAGATCACCGTCGGCTCCCAGCAGGGCGGGTTCGGCACGACGTCGACCGTGGACATCACCCTGAAGGCCTCCAACACCGCAGACCTCCGGACCGCCAGCGACTCGATGGTCAAGGCCATGGACGGCGTTCCCGGCAGCAGCGAGGTCGCCACCAACCTGGCAGCCAGCCAGCCGGTGGTCCAGGTCAAGGTGGACCGGGCCAAGGCTGTCGCCGCAGGCCTGAACGAGGAACAGGTGGCCGGGGTCCTGGCCGCCACCATCAGCCCGATTCCTGCCGGCACCGTGCGCATCGACACCAACGACTTCCCTGTCCGGATCGGTGAGGGCACCCGCTTCACCAGCATCGAGGCCGTCCGGGACATCCCGCTGCCGACGGCGGCCGGCGCCGTGCCGCTGGGCAGCATCGCCTCCGTCGAGCAGGTGGACGTCCCCCTCTCGATCACCGCCAGCAACGGCCAGCGGACCGCCCGGGTCTCCGTCACGCCGTCGGGCGCCAACCTCGGCGCGGTAAGCACCGAGGTGCAGGCCCGGCTCAAGACAGTCCAGCTGCCGCCCGGCGTCACCGCGACGATCGGCGGGGCCACGACACAGCAGGCCGATTCCTTCAGGCAGCTGGGGCTGGCCCTGCTGGCCGCCGTCGCGATTGTCTACGTGATCATGGTGGCCGCGTTCAAGTCCCTCGTGCAGCCGCTGATCCTGCTCGTCTCCATCCCCTTCGCCGCCACCGGCGCCATCGCCCTGCTCCTGGTGACGGGCGTGCCGCTGGGCCTTCCCTCGCTGATCGGCATGTTGATGCTGGTGGGCATCGTGGTGACCAACGCGATTGTGCTGATCGACCTCATCAACCAGTACCGCCAGCCGCGGAACGGTGAGCCCGGGATGAGCGTGGCGGATGCGATCACCCACGGCGCCCGCCAGCGCCTCCGGCCGATCCTGATGACCGCCCTGGCCACGGTGTTCGCCCTGACGCCGATGGCGCTGGGCCTGACCGGCGGCGGCGGCTTCATTTCGCAGCCGCTGGCGATCGTGGTGATCGGCGGGCTGATCTCCTCCACGGCCCTGACGCTGGTCCTGGTTCCGGTGCTGTACCGGCAGGTGGAAGGGCGCCGGGAGCGGAAAGCCCTGCAGAAGACGCTCCCCCGCGGGCCCCGCCTTGCCGGCCCGTCGACCGTGTCCAATGACTTCCCCGACGAGCTCCCCGACGATCTTCGTGAGGACGCACCCCTCCCAACTGGCTCGCATTAGTTGTCGTTTCCCGCGCGTTCCGGCGCGCCGAGCGGGGGCACTTTGACGCGGAAACGCCGGTGAATCCCGGTGTCGCCGCCGAAGAATCCCTCAAAGTGCCCCCGCGCGGAGCCGTGCTGCCGGCTGCCCCTGGCAGTGCGCTGAATTAGGGCCGCTTGCCGGACAGCTGACGCCCCGCCGATGGATCGCATCCCAGGCCCCCGCCCCCTGGCCGCGAATGCGCCGCAGGTCCGCGGAATAATCGGCCATGGCCGACGTTATACCGGACGATACATGCAAATGCATGTAAATCCGGTATAGTGGAAACAGCTCCCGGATCAGACCGGCCAAGGAAAGGCACATCATGCAGATCGGCGTCTTCAGCGTCAGCGACATCACCACCGACCCCACCACGGGCCGCACCCCCACGGAGCACGAGCGCATCAAGGCCTCGGTGGCAATCGCCAAGAAAGTCGAAGAAATCGGCATGGATGTCTACGCGATCGGCGAGCACCACAACCGGCCGTTCTTCTCCTCCTCCCCCACCACCACCCTGGCCTACATCGCCGCCCAGACAGAGCGCATCATCCTGTCCACGGCCACTACGCTGATCACCACCAATGACCCGGTGAAAATCGCGGAGGACTTCGCCATGCTCCAGCACCTGGCCGACGGCCGCGTGGACCTGGTGCTGGGCCGCGGCAACACGGCGCCGGTCTACCCCTGGTTCGGCAAGAACATCCAGGACGGAATCGAGCTCGCGATCGAGAACTACAGCCTGCTGCGCCGACTCTGGGACGAGGACACCGTCAACTGGTCCGGCAAGCACCGGACCCCGCTGCAGAACTTCACCTCCACGCCCCGCCCGCTCGACGGCGTCGCCCCCTTCGTGTGGCACGGCTCCATCCGCACGCCGCAGATCGCCGAGGTGGCCGCCTACTACGGCGACGGCTTCTTCGCGAACAACATCTTCTGGCCCAAAGAGCACTACCAGCAGCTGATCGGCCTCTACCGTGAACGCTACGAGCACTACGGCCACGGCAAGGCAGACCAGGCGATCGTGGGCCTCGGCGGGCAGTTCTTCATGCGGAAGAACTCCCAGGACGCCGTCAAGGAGTTCCGCCCGTACTTCGACAACGCCCCGGTGTACGGCCACGGCCCCTCGCTGGAGGACTTCACCTCGCAGACCCCGCTGACCGTCGGCAGCCCGCAGGAAGTCATCGAAAAGACCCTCACCTTCCGTGAGTACTTCGGCGACTACCAGCGCCAGCTGTTCCTGATCGACCACGCCGGCCTGCCGCTGAAGACCGTGCTGGAGCAGCTGGACCTGTTCGGCGAAGAGGTCCTGCCGGTGCTGCGCAAGGAATACGCCGCCCTCAAGCCGGCCCATGTTCCCGAGCCGCCGACGCACGCCGGCCGTGTGGCGGCCTCGCTGGCCGCGGGCACGGGCGCTTCGGAACTCAGCGAAGCCAGCAGCCAGGACGCCTGATGTCCACCACGGCAGCAGAGTCGCCCGTTCGCCTGGCGGCGGAGACCTGGGAATCCCTGTTCCGCGCCCAGGTGGCGGTGATGCGCAAACTGCAGGCGGCCCCGGCTTTCAAGGCCCTTGCGCTCAACGAGTACGACGTCCTCTTCACGCTCTCCCGTTGTCCGTCCGGGTGGCTGCGCCTGAACGAGCTCAATGACAATGTGCTCCTGAGCCAGTCCAGCCTGAGCCGGCTCGTGGAACGCCTCGAAAGGCGCGGGCTCGTGGAGCGGACGCCGGCCCCCGACGACGGCCGCGGGATCCTGATCCGGCTCACCGGGGCCGGGCGCGAGCTGCAGAAGCAGATCGGGCGGGAGCATGTCCGCGACATCGCCACCCTCGTGAACCCGGCCCTCACGGCCGCCGAACAGCAGGAGCTGCTGCGGCTGACGGAAAAGCTGCGGGCGTCGGTGGCGTCGCGCTGAGCAGTGCCCGGCCGGGGCTGCCCGCCTCCGGGCAGCAGCAGGCTAGTGGATGACGACGAGCTTCGCCGGATCCTCTTCCGGGAGCTCGCCGTTAACGATCGCCGTGACCTTGAGTTCCTTCAGGGACAGGCTGCCGCCCACCGTGGACAGGAACGCGGTATCCGAGGAGTCGCGCCCGGCGGTGATCCGCAGCATGCTTTCACGCGGCGCCAGGCCCGTGGGGTCGATCATGTGCCAGGCGCCGTTGATGTGGGCCTCGGCCACCGCGTGGAAGTCCATCGGGCTCAGGCCCGGGGCGTACACGGCGGCCAGCCGGGCCGGGACGTTCTTGGACCGCAGCAGGGAAATGGCGAGGTGGGCGAAGTCCCGGCAGACGCCGCGGCGGTGCAGCAAAGTCTCGACGGCGCCGTCGGTCCCCCGCGAGGATCCGCTGACGTAGCGCAGTTCGCTGAACACCCAGTTGCGCACGGCATGGAGCAACTCAACGCCCTGGAGTCCGCCGAATTCGGCGTAGGCCGTGGGCAGCAGCCGGTCTGACTCGGCGTAGCGGCTGGGCCGGACGTAGCGGATGAGTTCCATCAGCCCGGGTTCTTCGGGCAGGGCGAAGCCGGTTACGGTGGCCGAGTATTCCACCAGCACGTCGGTGGGCTCCGCGAATTCCATGTAGTGGAAGCGCCCGCCGTGATGGTCCGACAGCTCCGTGAGCGGCACTTCCCCGCCGCCCGCGGTGACGGAGAGCGATTCCACGATCGAGCCGTAGCCGGCGTTCCGGGCCACGGCCACCGCCAGGGCTACCTTGGTCTCGGCGACGGTCTTGAAGGCCATACGGGCGGCCACAATGCGTTCCATGTATCTCCGGGATGTGAGGTTACGGCGGCGGACGTCGCCGTCGTCGGCCCAGGGGGTGTGGGGGCGGAGCGGGACTAGTTTTTGATCTTCAGAGACATTAGCATCCGCTGGACGTTGGCGAATTCTGACCCCTCATTGACGTACTTCGCCGCCTGGTCAAGGGTGTCGAATGACTTCGCGGGGGCGACCTTCTGGTCCGGTGCGAACGTTTTCAGCACCGTCAGGTCCCCGAAGGAGTAGTCGCCCTTGCCCTCCGGTCCGCGGACCACGTTCTGCAGCGCGCAGGTCTTGCCCCCGGCGCCGCCCACGATGTTGGTGACGCCGTAGGACCCGAAATACTTGTAGCCCTGGATGACCCGGAACACCGCATGCGGGTCGATGCTCCCCTCCCCGCCACGGTGCGGCAGCTCCACCGGGACGCTGCTGACCACGACGTACGCCCCGGCGGCATCGTCCGCGCAGGCCGGGACCGGCTGCGGCGGGAGCCCGGTCTGCAGGGTGGCAAGGTAGCCGCCCTTGGCATCCTTGACCTCGATTTTGAGCGCCCCCGGCATCGTGCCCTGGTCCGGAGTCACGGACTGGACAATCCAGTCCTGCGGCACGTCGAAACTCACCGTCTTCCCCGGATCGGTGAAGACTTTCCAGACCGACGCCGTGGAGCCGTGAGCGGCGGAACCGCTGCCGGACGCCGTGGCGGTCGATGGCCCGCCCGACGCCGTCGTTGAGGCACCCGCCGACGCCGTCGCTGATCCTGAAGTGGAGGCAGTCGCTGAGGCCGCACTGCTGCCCGCCGTCCATGCCGGCGTCCCTTTGCCGTCGCTGCTGCAGCCCGTGAGCGCGGCCGCGGCCACCGCGAGCGCGGCGGCGATCCGGATGCCGCGGGGTAGTGCCGTCCCAGTCATGCTGCCAGCGTAGTCCGGCCGCGGCACCGCTCAGAGCTCCCGGACGAGCGTTTCGTAGAAGTTGGCGCGGGTGATTCGCCGTGGAGAAAGGGGGATACGCTGGGGACATGGTGGAACAGCACTTTGACGGAACGCATTTTGGGGACCAGGACAGCGTGGCGGACATTTCCGCCCTCGACATCGCAGACTGGCGGCTCCGGACCTTTGCCCTGTACGCCACCGTGCGGAAGATCGCCGAGGACAGCCCCGCCGAGGCGCATTCCTACTGGCGCCAGGAGCGGGACCGCATGTTCGGCACCCACCCTGCCTCGGCACTGACCTCCGCCGCCAAGTCCAGCTTCGGCGGGCTGAAGACGGCGGACTACGATCCGATCTACCGCTTCCACGTCCCCCTGACGAAAGAGGGCGCCGGCCGCGAAATGAACGTCGAGACGGCGACCGACGGCCTGGTCCGCTTCGTCCGGCTGGGGACTTTCGATCTTCCGGAGATGGGCCAGCTGGCCGTCTGGAAGCTGAACGGTTACGGCGGCGGCATCTTTGTGCCGTTCCGTGACGCCACCGCCGGGCAGCCCGGCGGCAGCTACGGGGCGGGGCGCTACCTGCTGGACACTATCAAGGGCGCCTTCCACGGCGTGCGAGGTTCCGGCCCGGATGCCGAGTTCATCCTGGACTTCAATTTTGCGTACAACCCTTCCTGCGCCTACAACGAGGCCTGGGCATGTCCCCTCGCCGGCCCGTCCAACCGGCTTGCCGTGGAGATCCCGGTCGGCGAACGGTACTGACCCTCGTCGCGGGCCTGTCTGGAGACCCGCGGGCGGCCGCCAAGCCCCGCGGTGCCGGCGTCCGCCAGGGGCCCTTTTCGGGGATTCCCGGCACAGTGTGACATTCTTGAAACATGGAATCCCCTGCTGCCCCGGCCACCGAGCTCGGGCGGCAGCCCCTTTTTGAAGCCGAATCCGGGGCCGAAACCGAGGAGCGAACGCCCGCCGTCGTACGCACGCGGGCCGCCCGGCGCCATCGCGGCATCCTCCGCTATCCGGTGGTCCGGCAGCTGATCCGATTCACCGGCGTCGGCATCGTCTGTACCGTCACCTCTCTGGCCCTGTATGCCCTTTTTCGGCCCTGGATCGGATCCCAGCCGGCCAACGCGGCAGCCCTCATCATCACCTCGCTGATGAACACCGCCCTGAACCGGCGCCTGACGTTCAAGATCACCGAGCGCCGGCGGATGAAGCGCGACCACCTCAACGGCCTGCTCGTGATCCTGGTGGCGCTGCTGATCACCGGCGGCAGCCTCGCCGTCCTGCACTGGCTCCGGCCCGATGCCACGGTGGCCGACGAACTCTGGACCACCACACTCTCCGGCTTCGCGGCTACCGCCGTGCGGTTCACGATGTTGCGGCACTGGATCTTCCGCCGCGCCCGGCACCGCTGAATACCCCACTTGAGCTATCACTAGATGTCGTTCTGGGGCCCCAGAACGACATCTAGTGATAGCTCAACCGGCTTTGTGGGGTGCCTTAACGGGCGGGGCCGAGCGACTGGACACCGGCGACGGCGATGCCCACGGCAGCCGCGGCCTGGCGCAGCTCGTCCGCGGTCACGGTCGGGTCGAAGCTGAACCGCACGGCCGTCTGGGCCACCTCGGCGTCGATGCCCAGGGCCAGCAGCACGGACGACGGCGCATCCGAGCCCGCGGCGCAGGCCGAACCGCTGGAGCAGATGACACCCTGGCGTTCGAGCTCGAGCAGCACGGACTCGCCGCTGGTGCCCGGGAAGCAGAACGATGCCACCGAGGGAAGCCGCTCGGTGGGGTGGCCGGTGAGGATCGCCCCGGGAACCCCGGCCAGGACGGCACGGATGAAGTCATCGCGCAGGGCCGCGACCCGCGAACCCGGGTCCTCCGGGGCGCCCGGCCTGGAAGTCCGGGCCAGCGTCAGCGCCGTCGCGAGCGCCACGGCACCGGCCACGTTTTCGGTGCCCGAGCGGCGCCCGCGTTCCTGGCCGCCGCCGTGGACCAGGGGTTCGAGCCGGGTCCGGCCGCGCACGAATAGTGCCCCGTTGCCCTTGGGCGCCCCCAGCTTGTGTCCGGACAGGCTCAGCGCGTCCACGCCGAGTGCGGCCGTGTCGAGCGGCAGCCAGCCGGCAGCCTGGACCGCGTCGGTATGGAACGGGATGCCGCGGGCGCGGGCCAGCGCGGCAAGCCTCGCGACGGGCTGCACCGTGCCCACCTCATTATTGGCGTACATCACGCTGACCAGGGCCGTCTCGGGACGCAGCACCCCGGCCAGGGCCTCCACCGTGACCTGTCCGAAGGAGTCCACCGGAATCACGTCCACGGCGAAGCCGTGGACGCGTTCGAGGTAGCGGGCGGATTCCTCCACCGCGGGATGTTCGACGGCGCTGATCGCCACCCGGTCCAGCCGCGGGTCCGCCGCGCGCCGGGCCAGGGCGATGCCCTTGACGGCCAGGTTGTCCGCTTCCGTGCCGCCGGAGGTGAAGATGATCTCCCCCGGACGGCAACCCAGCGCCGTGGCCGTTGCCGCGCGTGCCCCGGCGAGCGCGGCGGCCGCCGCGTCACCGAGGGAATGGTGGCTTGAGGGGTTGCCGAATTCACCGCTGAGGTACGGCCACATGGCCTCAAGCACTTCGCGGCGGACCGGTGTGGTGGCCGCGGCGTCCAGGAAGATCATGGCGTGCCTCAGCCGGCTTTCGCTTCAATGTCGAGCTCAATATCGAGCCCGAGGTCCAGGGCGACGACGCTGTGGGTCAGGCCGCCGATCGAGATGACGTCGACCCCCGTGGCCGCAATGTCCCCCACCGTGGCGAGGTTGACGTTGCCGCTCGCCTCAACGCGGGCACGGCCGGCCACCAGCGCCACTCCGGCAGCCAGTTCGGCCAGCGAAAAGTTGTCCAGCATGATGGTGTCCACGCCGGCGGCCAGCACCGGTTCGATCTGCTCCATGCTGTCCACCTCCACCTCGAAGTGCGTGGTGTGGCCCAGCTGCGCCTTGGCTCCCCGCAGCACCGCGGTGAGCCTGGCAGGGTCGCCCCCGGTGAGGACCGCCAGGTGGTTGTCCTTCGCCAGCACGGCGTCCGACAGGCTGAAACGGTGGTTGGCGCCGCCGCCGCAGCGGACGGCGTAGCGTTCCAGCACCCGCAGCCCCGGCGTCGTCTTGCGGGTGTCAGTGATCCGCGCCCCGGTTCCCTCCACGAGCGCGACGAACTCCGCCGTCCTGGTGGCGATGGCGCTCATCCGCTGGACCAGGTTCAGCGCGACGCGCTCGGCGAGCAGCACGGCACGGGCGTTACCGGTGACCCTGGCCAGGGCTGTCCCGGCGGGGAAGGCCGCGCCGTCGTTCACGAGCAGCTCGACGACGGCGTCCGGGTCCGTCAGCTTCATCGCCGCGACGAACACCTCACCGCCGCTGAAGACGCCGGGCACGCGGGCGTTCAGCACCGCCGTCGCCCGCGACGCCGCGGGGATGAGGGTCTGCGAGGTGATGTCGCCGTACGGGGCATCCTCCTGCAGCGCCATGCGGAGGACGGCCGTGACGGCGGTCTCGGGCAGGGTTCCGGCGAGCGCCGTGCGCGGTGACGACGAGCCCGGTGAAAACGTGCCCGGCGAAGACATGCCTGATGAAGGGGTGACTGCGGCGGGCGCGGCGGTTGCTGTCATGGCTAGATCCTTTGCATGGAGCGGGTGCCGGCGGCCTGCCGGTCCCCGGACATCGATGATGGGCGGGCCGGGGCGCCGGTCACGGCGGGCTGCGCGGTGTCGGCCCGGTAGTGGGCGCCGACGGAACCCGTGCGCTTCCGCGCCGCGGCCACGAGGAGCCGCGCTGCCAGCAGCAGGTTCCGGTCCTCGTGGGCGCCCTGGTCGAGGCCGCCGCGGCCCTCGGCTCCGGTGTCGGCGGCCCACTGCGCCAGCTGCACTTCGGCGGCGTCGAGTTCGGCTCCGGTGCGCATCACTCCGGCGGCGCCGGTCATGAGGCGTCCCAGGGCTCCGCGGCTGAACGGTACCGCGGCCTCCCCCGCGGCCGTTAGCGCCGCGGGCAGATCACTGCGGCTGCCGGCTTGGAAGTCGACCGGTGCGGGCAGCGCCGGGGCCGTCTCCGGGCCCGGTCCGCGCAGGAAGTCCTCGACCGCGCGGCGGCCGAATACGAGGCCCTCCAGGAGCGAGTTGCTCGCCAGCCGGTTGGCGCCCTGGGCTCCCGTGCGGGCCACCTCGCCTGCGGCGTACAGGCCCGGAACGGAGGTGCGGCCCCGGAGATCGGTGGACACCCCTCCCATCCAGTAGTGGGCGGCCGGGGACACGGGAATCGCTTCGCTGGTCCAGTCATGGCCGGCGGCCCGGGTGGCCGCAGTGATCGTGGGGAAGCGCTGGGCCAGGAAGCCTGCGCCCCGGGCGTCCTCGATGCCGCGGGCATCCAGGTAGACCGGGCTGTCGACGGGCGCCCCCGTGGCGGCCAGGTGCAGTGCGATGCCGCGGGACACGACGTCGCGCGGGGCCAGTTCCGCGTCCGGGTGGTAGTCCGGCATGAAGCGGTAGCCGGCGGCGTCCAGCAGGACCGCCCCCTCGCCCCGCACCGCTTCTGAGATCAGCAGCGCGGGCGGGCCGCCGGGAACCTCGGCAGCGGCCAGCGTCGTCGGATGGAACTGGAAGAACTCGAGGTCCCGCACCGCAGCCCCGGCGCGCCACGCCAGGGCGAGGCCGTCGGCGGTGGCCACGGAGGGATTGCTGGTCCGGGCAAACAGCCGGCCGGCGCCGCCGGTGGCAAGCAGCACCGCGTCCGCGGCCAGCCGCTTCGGCTGGCCGTTGGACAGGTACGCGACGCCGGTGACCCGGCCCGCCGTCGTCGGGTCCCCCGCCGGAAGGCTGCCGGCCCGGCTGCCTGAGGGAGGGTCGGTCGGAGGGCCGGTCAGGAGTTTTGTGACAAAGGCGCTTGTTTCGACCCGGAGCCGGCCCTGGACCGCGCGTTCCAGGACAGCGGCGACAAGCCCGCGGGCGATGCAGGCCCCGGTCGCGTCGCCGCCGGCATGCAGGATGCGGGCCGCGGAATGTGCGGCCTCGAGGCCCAAGGCCGGGCCGCCGTGCGGACCGGTATCGAAGTGCACACCGAAGCGGCGCAGGCCCTCGATGTCCCGGACGGCTTCCGTGCACAGAACCCGCACGGCCTCGGGATCGTTCAGCCCGGCGCCGGCGGCGAGGGTGTCGGCGATGTGGGCCGCCACGGAGTCACCCGGGGCGGCATCCTCCGGTGACAGCACGGCCGAGACGCCGCCCTGGGCGTAGAAGGTGTTGCTCTGCTCGAGCGTTCCCTTGGTCAGGAGCACCACCTCGGCGGCAGGAGCGCCGTCCCCCGCACCGCCGCCGGCCACGGCGTCGGAAACGGCATCGGAGGCAAGCAGCGCAGCATACAGACCGGCGATCCCGCTGCCCACGATCACCAGACGCGCCGGCCTGGTCACGGCCGTGCCGCCAGCATGCGCTCGAGCGCCACCCTGGCCGGGGCGGCGACGTCGTCCTCCACCGTGATGCGGTTCAGGACCTCGCCGTTGACTAGGCCCTCCAGCACCCAGGCGAGGTAGCCGGGGTGGATGCGGTACATCGTGGAGCAGGGGCAGATCACCGGATCCAGGCAGAAGATGGTGTGCTGCGGGTACTCGGCGGCCAGCCGGTTGACCAGATTGATCTCGGTGCCGACCGCGAAGGTGGTCGGCCCGGTCGCGGCGGCGATGGCCTTGCGGATGAAGTCGGTTGAACCGGCGGAGTCCGCCGCGTCCACCACCTCCATGGGGCATTCCGGGTGCACGATCACCTGGACGCCCGGGAATTCGGCGCGGGCCTTCTCGATCTGGCCCACGTTGAAGCGCTTGTGCACCGAGCAGAAGCCGTGCCACAGGATCACCCGGGAGTCTTCGAGCGTCTGCTCGTCGTTGCCGCCGAGGTCCTTGCGCGGGTTCCACATGGGCATCTGCTCCAGCGGCACGCCCATGGCCTTAGCGGTGTTGCGGCCCAGGTGCTGGTCCGGGAAGAACAGCACGCGCTGCCCGCGCTCGAACGCCCACTCGAGCACGGTCGCGGCGTTGGAGGAGGTGCACACGATCCCGCCGTGCTCGCCGCAGAAGCCCTTGAGCGCGGCCGAGGAATTCATGTAGGTGACGGGAATGACCGGAACCCGGCCGTCGGCGTCGGGCTCGGTACCGAAGAGTTCCTCAAGCTGTTCCCAGCATTCGGTCACCGAGTCGATGTCCGCCATGTCCGCCATGGAGCAGCCGGCGGCGAGGTTTGGCAGGATCACGGCCTGCTCCGACCGGGAGAGGATGTCCGCGGTCTCGGCCATGAAGTGCACGCCGCAGAAGATGATGGCCTCGGCGTCCGGCCGGGTCAGGGCCGCGTTGGCCAGCTGGAAGGAATCACCCACGAAGTCGGCGTATTCGATGACCTCGTCGCGCTGGTAGAAGTGGCCCAGGACGACGGCGCGGTCCCCCAGCGCCGCCTTGGCGGCGCGGATGCGCACGTCGAGCTCGGCGTCGCTCGCCAGCTTGTACTCCTCCGGGAGCTGGCCCTGGCGGGGCGTCGACGCCGGGGCGACGTCGACGGAGGAGGCACCGGGGCCGTAGGCGGGCACCCCGGCGAGGGCCTCGGCGAGGTCGTAGTCCCACGGCCCGCGGGCCAGCGCCGGGCTGCAGGTGGAGGTGGCTGCCGCGGTGCCGCCCGCTGTGTCGGCCGCAAGATCGGTGGCCTGCTCGCGCGTGATCAGCTGGATTGCCGTGTTGACGCTGCTCATGGTGTGCTCCTGTTATCTGGGTCAAGGCCGGGGCGGCCGGTAAAGCGGTAGAGGCGGGGCGGGCGGTGTTTGCCGCCCTGCAGGTATTCGCCGGTTTCTTCGATTTCCGGCGTGGCTTTGACCTGGCGGCGGAAGTTGGCCGGGTCCAGTTCGCGGTCCAGGACGGCCTCGTAGACCTCGCGGACTTGTGCCAGCGTGAAGTACTCGCCGAGCAGGTGGTACGCGATGGACCCGTAGGCCATCTTGTTGCGCAGCCGCCACAGGGCGTACTCGATGATCGCGTTGTGGTCGAAGGCCAGCTCCCCGAGCCGGTCGGCGCGGAACCACCTGACGTTTTCGGATTCGTCCGCGAGCGCGGCCTCGGTGGGCTGGACGAGCGCCCAGTACACGATCGAGACGACGCGCTGGGTCGGCGAACGGTGCAGCCCGCCGAAGGCGTAGAGCTGTTCCAGGTAGCTGGGGGCGAGTCCGGTGGTTTCGCGCAGGTTCCCGGACGCGGCGTCCTGGAGGGAATCGGAATGAGTCAGCGGGCCGCCGGGCAGGGCCCAGAGATCCTTGAACGGTTCGCGGATCCGGCGTACCAGCGGGATCCAGAGGGTGGGGCGTCCGGTACGCTCGCTGGGGCGGAGAGCAAAGATCACAGTGGAGATGGCCAGCGACGGCGGGGCGAGCTGACGCTCCGAGACGTTGGCTGCTGTGGTGTAAACGGTGATTCACCCCGCCTTCCGTGTTGCGGGCGGGTCCCAAGGGGCCTGCCCGGACGTTCCAGCCCGACCGCCGGATTAGTTATAGTCAAATTGACTAGAACTGATTCTACGACCATGCGGGCCGCGGACAAAATGTTCCGCCAAAATGTTTCAACTCACACTCCCGCCGCTGCCGCCGAGCGAGGCATGGTTGAAAGCTCAAGCCGGTAGCTGTATTAATCGGCGTAGTGCGTATCCGGTTAGCTCAGGTTGTGTCAGCGACACTCAAAAGAGAGCCCCAAACAGACCTGTTCGTCGCCGAACCCTTCCTGGTACTCCAAAATAGTCCGCGATTAGCTCAAGTCCGAGCGTGCACCCAGCCAACCTGAGCAGACCGGATACCCACTATCGGCGTTATGGACGCTGATGCAATCAAATCCTGCTACGTCGGAGCCGCACGCGGATTTCTCGAGCTGGTCCAGCAGGTGCCGGAAACCGCCTGGGCGGAGCCTGCGCTGGGCGAATGGGACGTCCGTGGGCTCACGGGCCACGCCGGCCGGGCGCTGAGCACTGTCGAGACCTACCTCTCCACACCGGCCACCGGGGAACGGGTGAATGGCCCTGTGGCGTATTTCCTCGCGGTCCGCAGCGGCACGGCGCCGGATGCGATCGCTCAGCGCGGCCGGGAAGCCGGCGAGGCCCTGGGACATGACCCGGCTGCAGCGATCAGGGAGCTCGTCGAGCGGGTCACGACACTCGTCAGAAACACCCCAGACGACGCGGCCGTCGCCACCTCTGCGGGGACGATGACGCTCATCGACTACCTGCCGACCCGCAGCTTCGAGCTGGCCGTGCACGGCCTGGACCTGGCGCGCGCCCTCGGCCTCCAGGCACCCGCCGCCCTCTCCCCTGCGATTGCGGCGTCCCTGGAACTCGCGGCAGCCATCGGCGCGCGGCTGCCCTCGGCACCGGATTTGCTGCTTCTGCTCACCGGCCGATCCGGCCTGCCCGGGAACCTCAGCGTCCTCTAATACGAAAGTAGGGTTGGTCAGGCTGCGGTGGCCGGGGTGATGGTGACGTTGAAGCCGAGGCTGTTGAGCTTCTTGATGGCGTTGTTTTTTGCTTTGACCGGGTCCAGGCGGGTGAAGTGGTCCCCGCCGGGGTCGGCGTAGCATTCGCCGTCGGCAAGCATGTGCCAGACCGCGCTGAGGATGGAGTGCTCCACCGCGACGATGGCTTTCATTGGTCCGCGGCGGGCGGCGATGCGCCGGTATTTGGCGGCCAGGTAGGTGTTCTTGGACCGGGACGCGGACAGGGCCGCGATGCCCAGGGCTGCCTTGAGGTATTTGTTGCCGGGCAGGATGTGGGCGGATTTGATCCGGCCGGCCGATTCGTTGGAACCGGGACAGACGCCGGTCCAGGACGCGAGCCGGCCCGGGGATTCGAAGACGGACATGTCCGCCCCGGTTTCGGCGATGATCACGTCGGCGACTTTGAGTGAGACTCCGGGGATGGTGGCCAGGAATTCCCTGGCGGCACGAAAGGGTTCCATCGCTGGAGGAAGCCCTCCGCGCCACGCTAGCCCACAGGCTCAACCACAGCACCATAGACGAACCGGCGTCCACCGTGGCAGACACCTCCATGATCTGCCCAAACCCACATCCGCGGCCAGAGCCCGAGGCGAGGCAACCGCGAACTTTCTCCCACCACGGCGCGACAGCGACGCTGGACCGCTAGCCCGCGGGCCTGGCTAACACGGCTAGCTCACCCGGCTGGCTCACCGGGCTAGCTCACCGGCCGTGGGCCGCGGCTTCCAGCAGCGGCAGGGTGCGGCCCTGGAAGTGGGTGTTCAGCACGATCACGGAGGAGGACCGCAGCACGGTCCTGGTGGCGATCATGGCGTCGAGCACCCGCTGGAGGTCCGGATTGGAGCGTGCCGCGATGCGCGCCATGAGGTCCGAACTGCCGGAGACGGTGTGGATCTCGATCAGTTCGGGGATCCGCGCGAGGGCCGCCACGACGGCGTCGTGCCCGAGGTCCTGGTTGATCGTCAAGGAACAGAACGCCACCACCGGAAAGCCGAAGTGCGCCGGATCCGGCTGCGGCACCCACGAGCCGATGACGCCGCTGTCCTGCATCCGGTCCAGCCGGGACTGCACGGTGGCGCGGGCGACCTTCAGCACGCGGGAGGCTTCCAGGACAGAGGACCGCGGCGAGTCCGTGAAGAATCGGACAATCTTCGCGTCCAGGGGATCAACATCCATCGGATTTCCCTTCCTTCGGAGCATCTGCCGGACAAACCGCCGCCGATGCTCCGTTTCAGTTAGCAAACTGCCACCATGCTCTCACGGCTGCGGCGCGGAGTGTGCCCGTCCGGACGGTTCAAAGACGGTAAATTCAAGAGGTCCCACAAGGACCCAAAGACCAAAACCACACGAAGGTTCGCCAACATGACAATGACGTCCACCGCGGAACGCCCGGCCCTGAAACTCGGCCACAGCATGAAACCCCGCCAACTCACCATGATGGGACTGGGCAGCGCAATCGGCGCCGGCCTGTTCCTGGGATCCGGGGCAGGCATCCAGGCAGCCGGCCCGGCCGTGCTCATCTCATACCTCGTCGCAGGAACCCTGATCATCCTGGTCATGTGGGCCCTGGGCGAGATGGCCGCCGCCAACCCGAACAGCGGCGCCTTCTCCGTCTACGCACAGAAGGCCATGGGCAAGACCGCTGGCGCCACCGTGGGCTGGCTCTGGTGGCTGCAGCTCGTGGTGGTCATCGCGGCCGAAGCCCTGGGAGCCGCCGGCCTGCTGTTCACGGTCTGGCCCGTGATCCCCGTCTGGGCGCTGTCGCTGATCTTCATGGCACTGTTCACCGCCATCAACCTGGCCGGCGTGAAGAACTTCGGCGAGTTCGAGTTCTGGTTCGCCATCCTCAAGGTTGCAGCGATCCTGCTGTTCCTGGGCGTCGGCGTCGCGTTGCTCCTGGGCTGGCTCCCGGACGTCCCCTCGCCGGGGCTGCACAACTTCACCTCCGACTTCGCGCCCGCGGGCCTCGGCGGCATTGCCACCGCCCTCTTCGTGGTGATCTTCGCCTTCGGCGGCACCGAGATTGTCAGCGTCGCCGCAGCCGAGACGGAAAACCCGGAGCACAGCGTGGGCCAGGCGATCCGCACCGTGGTCTGGCGGATCCTGGTGTTCTACATCGGCTCCGTGTTCGTGATCGCCGCCGTCCTTCCCTCGACGTCGGCGGCCCTGAAGTCCCCGTTCGCGGGCGTTCTGGATGTCGCCCGGATCCCGGGGGCAGGCACCGCCATCACCCTGGTGGCCGTCGTCGCGCTCCTTTCCGCCCTGAACGCGAACCTCTACGGCGCATCGCGGATGGTGTACTCGCTGTCCGAGCGCGGCGAGGCTCCGCGGATCCTCTCGAATCTGAACAAGGCCCGGGTTCCGGTGGTCGCCGTTGGCGTCTCGGTGGCCTTCGGCTTCCTCGCCGCCGTGCTCGAACTGCTCTTCCCGGAGCGGATCCTGCCGGCACTGTTCCAGCTGGTCGGTTCGACCTGCCTCGTGGTCTGGGGCTCGGCTCTGGTGTCCCAGCTGATCCTGCGCCGCCGGGCGGACCGCGACGGCACCCCCCTTCCGCTGCGGATGAAGGGCTTCCCGGGTCTGACCGTCTTCGGGCTGGTGCTCCTGGCTCTGATCTTCGCCGTGGGCTTCAGCGGCCCGGACAGCAGCCGCCAGCTGTTCAGCACGCTGGCGCTGGTCGCCGGGATTGCCGCGGCCTGCCGGCTCGGCGCCCGGCTCACCCGCTCCCGCGCCGCGCAGGCGGACCCGGCGGACCTGCCCAAGTAACTAGCAGCAGGTGTCGTTTTGAGCCCTCAAAACGACTGCCCTCAAAACGACATCACATGCCAGTCAGTTGGGTGCGACGGGATCCCTGGACTGCTGTACAAAATGTACAGCCCGGGGGCGAGTAGGCGTGCAGGGTTGGGCAGTCTGGCCAGTGTTTCCTGAGCTGATTGCCCAGCCGGGCCGGGGTGACTAGGGTCACAGGCATGGACACACTTCCCCCCGCGGTTTCCGGCGACGCTGCCGCGCCGTTGACGGCCGCCCAGCTCCGCGAGCTCTACTCGCTGATGGTGGCCGTCCGCCACCTCGACACCTCCGCCGTCGCCTGGCAGCGGCAGGGCCTGATCCCCGGCTACGCCCCCGAACTCGGCCAGGAGGCGGCCCAGGTGGGCAGCGGCTACGCCGTGGACACCACCCGGGACTTCGTCTTCCCCACGTACCGAGAGATGGGCGTGGCCCGCACCATGGGCGTGGACATGGTGGCCTACATGTCCACCCACAAGGCCACGTGGCACGGCGGGCTCTATGACCCGCTGGAATCACGCCTCGCCCCGATCCAGGCCGTCGTGGCCGGGTCCGTGCTGCACGCCGTCGGCTGGGCCCACGGCCAGACGCTCGCCGCTGCAACCGGCGACGGTAAGCTGGGCGTCGCGCTCACCTACTTCGGCGACGGCGCCTCCTCGCAGGGCGACGTCCACGAGGCGATGAACTTCGCCGCGGTGATGAAGGCGCCCGTGGTGTTCTTCGTCCAGAACAACGGCTGGGCCATCTCGGTCCCCACCGAACGCCAGGTGGCCGGCGGTTCCGTCGCCGCCCGCGCCGCCGGCTACGGCATCCCGGCGCTGCAGATCGACGGCGACGACGTCGTCGCCGTCGTCGAGGCCACTCGGCGCGCCTTCGCACACGCCCGGGCCGGCAACGGCCCCGTGCTGATCGAGGCCATGACGTACCGCCGCGGCCCGCACTCGACCTCCGATGACCCCGGCCGCTACCGCTCCTTGGACGAGGAGCGCGACGGTGCCGGCGAGGACCCGATCGAACGCTTCCGGAAGCGCCTGCTGGCCGACGGGATCGCGGACGAGGCGTTCTTCGCCGGGGCCCTGGCCGCGGCCAAGGGCGAAGAGGAAGAGATCCGCGCCGGCATCCAGGCCCTCGGCCCGCGCCCCGGCACCGAAATGTTTGACCTGGTCTTCCAGGAAACCACCCCGGCCCTGCAGGCCCAGGCCGCCAACTGGCGCGAGGAGTCCGAACATGTCTAACTCGATTCTCGAAGGCGAAACCGCGGTGGATGCCCCCGCGACCGAAACCATGTCCATGCAGCAGGCCCTCAACCGGGCCCTCGACGAGGTGCTCGCGGAGAACCCCAAGACCCTCATCTTCGGCGAGGACTGCGGCCGGCTGGGCGGCGTCTTCCGCATCACCGACGGGCTCCAGGCCAGGCACGGCGAACAGCGGGTCTTCGACACCCCGCTGGCCGAATCCGGCATCCTGGGCATGTCCGTCGGCCTGGCCATGGCCGGGTTCCACCCCATCCCCGAGGTCCAGTTCGACGGCTTCGCCTACCCTGCGATCAACCAGATCGTCTGCCAGATCGCCCGGATGAACTACCGAAGCCGGGGCACCCTGCCGATGCCCATCACCCTGCGCGTGCCCAGCTTCGGCGGCATCCGTGCCCCCGAACACCACGGGGAAAGCCTCGAGGCGCTCTTCGCGCACGTGCCGGGGCTCAAGGTGGTCTCACCGTCGAACCCGCACGAGGCCTACCACCTGCTCAAGTACGCCGCCACGCGGCCGGACCCGGTGATCTTCATGGAGCCGAAGTCGCGCTACTGGCAGAAAGGCGAGGTCGACCTCGCCCACGGCGATACTGCTGCCGGCTCCCCCACCGGCGCCAAGGTCATGCGCGAAGGACGGCACATCACGCTGGTCGCGTGGGGCGCCATGGTGGCCCGCTGCCTGCAGGTGGCCGAACTCGCCGCCGAAGACGGGATCGACGTCGAAGTCCTGGACCTGCGCTGGCTCAAGCCGATCGACGCCGAAACCCTCGCTGCCTCCGTACGCAAGACGCGCCGCGCCGTCGTCGTCCATGAGGCGCCGCTGACGTCCGGGCTGGGCGCCGAAGTGGCGCAGCTGATCACGCAGAGCTGCTTCGACACCCTCAAGGCGCCGGTGGAACGCGTCACCGGCTTTGACGTCCCGTACCCCTCGGGCGACCTGGAGGACGAATACATCCCGAACATTGACCGGATCCTCTTCGGGATCCAGCGAGTATTGGAGTACCGACGTGGCTGAAATTTCCTTCCCGCTGCCCGACCTCGGTGAAGGCCTGATCGAGGCGACCGTGCTGGAATGGCTGGTGTCCCCCGGCGACCAGGTGGAGCGCAACCAGCCGCTCGTGGAGGTCGAAACCACCAAGTCGGCCGTTGAATTGCCCAGCCCGCAGGCAGGTAAGGTAGTGCGTATCCACGGCGGGCCCGGTGACAAAATCAACGTCGGCGAGCCCCTGATTGTGTTTGAGGTGCCGGACAACACCGCCGGCATCGTGGGCACGGTCCCGAAGGAAGAGGCACCGAAGCGCCGGGTCCGCCTGAGCGCCGTACTTGATGAGGACTGACACCATGAGCGGCAGACACACCGGCGAATTGCATTCCCACACCGTGGAGGGCACCGATCCCCAGCTGTACGTCGGAGTGCATGAGCCCCAGACCGATGCCGGACTGCGCCCGGTGCTGCTGCTGCACGGCTTCTCCTCCTCGTCCAAGCTCAACTGGGAGGACACCGGCTGGCTGACCGCTCTCCTGGACGCCGGCCGGCGCGTCATCATCGTGGACCTGCCCGGCCACGGCCGCAGCGGTGCCCCCGAGGACATGGACTCCTACTCGCCCAGCCGGATCCGCGCGGATCTGCTGCAGATCGCGTTCGACGCCGGAGCCCGCCCCCTGCGCGACGGCGACCCGTCCAGCGGGCTCGACGTGATCGGCTATTCCCTCGGGTCCCGGCTGGCCTGGGAATTCGGCGCCACCCAGCACGAGCTGGTCCACCGGCTGGTGCTCGGCGGGCCGAACATCGCCGACCCGCTGGCGGACTTCGACCTCGTGGCCGCCCAGCGGTACCTGGCCGACGGCACCCCCATCGCCGACGAATCAACCGCCGGGCTGCTGAAGATGGCCCAGCTACTGCCCAGCAACAACATCTTCGCCCTGCTGTCCCTCGTGGAGGCCGTCAAGGGCGAGCCCTTCGATCCCGCCGAGGCCGTCCCGCACATGCCCATGCTGCTGGTGGCCGGGGAAAACGACGACCGCGCCGCGTCCATGCCGGAACTCGCCGCCCTGGGCGCCAAGGCGGGCGCCATGGTCGAGCAGCTCGTCCTGCCCGGCCGGAACCACACCAATGCCGTCACCAGCCGCGCTTTCAAGCAGGGGGCCATCAGCTTCCTGGGCGCCTGAGCCGCGGCGGACGTAGGCCGGCCCGGGCAGGCGGGGCCGGCAGGCTGGGCCGGACACCGGAAGAGGAACCAATGGGCATGCGCTTCACAGACCGCGAGCAGGCCGGCAGGCAGTTGGCCGCCGTCCTCCCCCAGTTCCGCGGCCGGCCGGACACCCTGGTCCTGGGCCTGGCCCGCGGCGGCGTTCCCGTGGCGGCGGCCCTCGCCCAGGAGCTCGGGCTGCCGTTCGGCGCGCTGCCGGTCCGGAAGCTGGGAATCCCGGGCCACGAGGAAACCGCCTTCGGCGCCTTGGCCTGGTCAAGCGGACGGGTGGTGCGCATCCTCAACCGGTCCCTCGTGGCCCGGCTGCTGGAGATAGGCATCCGCCAGTCGTCGCTGGACGAGGTGGAACGCCGCGAGCGGGCAGAGTTGGAGCGCCGCGCGGAGAGCTATCCGGATTCCGTGCACGATCTCCGCGGCAAGACGGTCATTCTGGCCGACGACGGCGTGGCCACCGGCGCGAGCATGCTGGCCGCCGTCGAAGCGGTGCGGGAAGCAGCCGCCGCGATCGTCGTCGTCGCGGTCCCGGTCGCCTCGCTGGAGGCGCAGACGTCGCTGCAGCAACCCGCCGATGCCGTCTTCAGCCTCCATACCCCCGGACAGTTCCGCGCCGTCGGAAGCTACTACCAGACGTTTGAACAACTGCAGGACGACGACGTCGTGCGGCTGCTCGGTGCCCGGCCACCTGAGCCGCGCACATAGCAACGCGGGCCGCGCACATAGCGACGCGGGCCGCGCACGACTGGCCCGGGCGCGCCAAGTAGGGGCACTTTGACACGGACACGCCGGTGAATCCCGGTGTGGCCGCCGAATAATCCCTCAAAGTGCCCCGGCACGGAGCCGTGAAAGCGGGTCAGTGGCTGCTGACGCCGAGCGGACGGCCCCTGGTCTCCTTGGCCAGCAGGACGCCGACGGCGGAAATGACGCAGAGGATCATGATGTAGATGCCGATGGAGCCGGTCCATTTGGTGCTCTGCAGCAGCGATTCCGCGATGGTCGCCGCGAAGGCGCCCCCCAGGATCGCACCGAAGGCGTAGCCGATGGAAATGCCCGAGTAGCGGACATTCGCCGGGAACATCTCCGCATACATGGCGGACATCGGGCCGTAGGACAGGCCCAGGCCGATGGTGAGGACGAACAGCGCGACGCCGTAGAGCACGATGTCCTTGGTGTCGATGAGGGCGAACATCGGGATCATCCACGCGAAGACGATGGCGTAGCCGATGAGGAACGTCTTGACGCGGCCGATCTTGTCGGACAGCCAGCCGCCGACCAGTGTGAAGATCAGCCAGCCGAACGATGCCAGTGTGGTGGCGAGCAGGATCTGTGCGACGGGCATCTTAAGCGACTTGGTGGCGTAGGAGATGAAGAACGCAATCAGCAGGTAGCCGGCTGCGTTGTTGCCGATGAAGATCATCGTCGAGTACAGCACGGCCTTCTTGTGGAACTTGATGAGCTGGCCCAGGGGCGCCTTGGCGTTTTCCTTGCGCTCGATCATTTCCTTGAAGACCGGGCTCTCGGCTACCGCACGGCGGATCAGGTAGCCGACCACGATCAGCACGATGGAGAGCAGGAACGGCACCCGCCAGCCCCAGGCGGCGAAGTCTTCCTTGGACATGCCGGTGTTGAGGAAGTACAGCAGGCCGGTGGCGAGGATCATGCCCACCGGAACACCGATCTGCGGGTACGCGCCGAACAGGCCGCGCTTGCTCATCGGAGCGTGCTCCACGGCCATGAGGGCAGCGCCGCCCCATTCGCCGCCGGCAGAGAAGCCCTGGATGACGCGGAGGGTGATCAGCAGGATCGGCGCCCAGACGCCGATCTGGCTGTAGGTCGGCAGCATGCCGATCAGGGCCGTCGCGGCGCCCATCATGACGAGCGTGAAGACCAGCATGGCCTTGCGGCCTAGGCGGTCACCGAGGTGGCCGGCGATGATCGCACCGAGCGGGCGGAACAGGAAGCTGATGCCGATGAGGGCGAAGGACAGGATCTGCGCCAGGCCCGGGTTGGACGCCTGGAGCGGGGTGAGGAACAGCGGCGACAGCAGCGTTGCGGTCAGCTGGGCGAAGATGAAGAAGTCGTACCACTCGATGGTGGTCCCGACCAGCGTCCCGGCGAGGACCTTGCGTTCCTCATGTTTGCTGCTGGGCCCCGCTTCGGAATCGACGGATGAAGTTGCGGTCATTGAAACTCCGTTGCTGGGGGCAGAGGTACTGCCGAGGTGGGTGCGAAGTGAATTACTGACGCCTCATGAAATACTGATCGAACGGTCAGTTAGTATGTAGGATACTACTACGGAATGTGATACGGCGCACACAATTCCTGAAAAAGCCTTCGGCTCCCCCAAAAATACGCCCCCAAAATACTTGACGGCGGAACAGGGGCCGGGGCCCAGCTTTCGCTGCACCCCGGCCCTTGTTCCGTTCCGGGCGGCGGCGCGGACAACTGCTTCAGTCCACGTGTCTCAGTCCACGTATCTCAGTCCGCGCGGTTGAGCAGTTCGCGGACCCTGGCCCGGACCGGTTCGCGGTCATAGCTGTTCACCAGGGCGCCGGCCATGCGGACCGGGTCGCCGAAGAAGAAGTACTCGTACAGCGACTGGCGTCCGGAGAACCCGGAAATCGAGGCGTCGAAGGCCAGCTTGAACAGCCGGACGCGCTCGGGTCCCGTGAGGGTCTTGCCCTGCAGGTACATCTCGATGTCCGCGCGGGCCTCGCTGTTGACGTCCGCCTCGCCGGGCAGGGCCATGAGGCCGGAGGCGGAGAACTTCCGGATGATCTGCGGAAACCGCTGGGCGATCTTCGGGTACCAGTTCCGGGCGGCGTTGAGCGTGGACCACTTCGGCAGCATGACGCCGGCCTCGTTGAGCTCGGCGTCGGCCTCGGAGGCGCGGACCAGGGCCCGGCCGATCTCGACGTCGACGATCAGCTCGGCGATGTCCTCCTGGATGTGCTGGAAGCCGTCGATGCCGATCGAGTCGGCCAGCTCGGAGGCCAGGCCCAGGAAAAACTCGCTCTTGGCGATGGTGCGGGTGACCACCTGGTGCGTCATGAGCGCGCCGGCGCCGGTTTCGGCGTAGAAGCCGTTGCAGAGCTGCGGGTTGCCGAGCATAAAGATGCGCTCGTTGGGGACGAACACGTTGTCGAAGATCGCGACGGCGTCCATTTCCTCGTAGCGCGAGGCCAGCGGCTCGTCGTGGGTGCTGCCGCCGTTGTAGAGCGAGGTGCGGCAGAGGTAGCGCAGGCCCGGCGCATCGTTGGGGATGGCGAAGGCGTAGGAGTACGGGGCGTCCTCGGGGGTTCCGCGGAGCACCGTGGAAGGGAAGACGAGCAGCTCGTCCGCGATCGGGGCGATGGTGGCGAGCATGCGCGCGCCGTGGATCACGATGCCGTCCTCGCGCTCCTCCACAATGCGGGCCGACAGCTGGCCGCCGAGCTGTTCGGAGCCGGACACCGAGCGGTTGACCTGCGGCGGGATCAGGGTGTGCGTGGCGAGGACGTCGTTTTCGCGGGCCCACACGTAGTAGTTGCGGATGTTTTCGGCGAACTTGGGATCGGCCTGGGAGAACCACTTCTCGGCCGTGCTTAGAGCGGTGAGCGAAGAGTTCATGTAGTCGCCGGAGCGCCCAAGGAAGCCGTTGGAGGACTCGGCCCAAGTGGAGATGGCGCGTCGCCGGCGCTTGAGGTCCTCGACCGTCTTCGGCACCAGGAAGGAGGCATTCACAAGGTCGCCGGTGGTGGGCGAGGTGTAGGTCAGCGCTTCCTGGTATTCGGGATCGTGCTGCATATCGAAGAGCTTGGCGTACGAGCGCGCCACGTTGCGGAAGGCCGGGTGCTCGGCGATCTTGTCACTGACCACCTCGCCGTCGATCACCACGTGCGGGGTCATCGAGTTGAGCTTGTCCAGGTACTGCTGTCCGGTACGGATACCCATTGTTGTTTCTCCAGTCGTCTTTGAGCTGTTTTGTCTATAAGGCGTGGTTCTGTAAGGCGGGGTGGTCAGAGCAGGTCTTCCATGCCCAGCTGGCTTTCCGGGATGGTGGTGAAAGTGCTGTTGGCGAAGGCCAGGGCATCGCCGTTGCGGTAGTTGAAGTCCACCACCTCGCCGATGTACAGCGTGTGGTCGCCGCCGTCGTACGCCGCCCAGGGCTTGCATTCGAAGTGGGCGAGCACATTGGACAGCCGCGGCGCCGTTTCGCCTTCCACCCAGAGCGGCTCCGGTCCGGGGCGGCCGGCGAAGTGCATCGCCAGCTGCCGCTGTTCGGCGCCGAGGATGTTCACGGTGAAGGGCCGGCCGGCGAGTTCATCGTGTGCCTTCGTGGTGCGGGCGATGCTCACCAGCACCAGCGGCGGGTCCATGGACACCGAGGTGAAGGAGTTCACGGTGATGCCGTGGCGCTTGGTGACGCCGTCGAAGGTCACAATCGCGACGCCGGTGGCGAACCGCCCCAGGCTGCCGCGGAAGTGGTGGGCGCGGGGTGCCGAGGTCCGGCCCGGGACGACCGGAGCGGCTTCGGCGCGGGGCTTGGCAATCATCGTTGATCCCTTGCGTTTGGTGATGGCGGTTTGGTTGGGAGTGTTCTATAATCGAACATGTAGTTCTCATATAGAACGCTAGCGCACTGTGGGCCGGAACACAAGGGCCGCCGGTTGCGGGCCCGGTCTCCCGGCAGTGCACCCGAGCCCGCACATCTAGGATGGACACCATGACCCCGACCGCCGGCAGCGCCCAGGCATCCCCGTCCCAGACGCTGTCCCGCGGCATCCGGGCGCTGGAAATCCTCGCCGAAGCCCAGCAGCCATTGACGATCGCCGAACTCGCGGACGCCATGGGCGTCCACCGCTCCGTGGCGTATCGCATCCTGCGCACCCTGGAGGACCACTCCCTGCTGGTGCGCGACGACGGCGGCCGGGTCCAGCCCGGCCCCGGCCTCGCGGTCCTGGCCCGGGGCGTGTCACGCAGCCTGCAGACGGCGGCCCTGCCGGAGTTGACCCAGCTGGCGAACGCGCTGACGATGAGCGCCTTCGTGGCAGTCTGGGACCGCGAGGACTGCGTCACCCTGGTCACCGTGGATCCGCGGCACACGGGAGCCGCTGTGGTCCAGCACCCCGGCTCGCGCCACCCGATCAACGCAGGCGCCCCCGGCATCGCCATCCAGTCGGCGTTTTCGGAACAGGAATGGAACGCCCTGGCACCCGGGATCGCCTACCGCGCCGAGGCGGCCGAGGCCCGCCGCCGCGGCTTCGCCGCCAGCCATGACGAAGTGATCGCAGGGGTCTCCTCCCTCGCCGTGCCTGTCCGGGTGCCGGGCGGGCGGCCGGCTGCCCTCGGCGTCGTTTACATCCGGGCGGCCCAGAACTCTGAAGAGGTTGCCGCGGCACTGACCGCGAGCGCTGGGCGCATAGAGGGCCAGCTGGGCTGAGGCCTGCTTGGGCCGGCCCCGCCGGGGCCTTGCGCCGCCGCCGGGGCCTTGACAATCGACCCGCATTCAGGCAGTTTGTATCGTATACGATTTCATACTCAATGAGGAGATGCGATGGATGAGCTTTCGCAGGACACCCTGGCCGCCGCAGGCAAGGTCATCGCCGTGCACATCAACTACCCCAGCCGCGCCGCCCAGCGCGGCCGCACCCCCGAACAGCCGTCTTACTTCCTGAAGCCCTCCTCCTCGCTGAGCCTCAGCGGCAGCATGGTGGAACGCCCCGAGGGCTGCGAACTGCTGGCTTTCGAGGGCGAAGTGGCCCTGGTTATCGGCACGCGGGCCCGTCGCGTATCCGTCGAGGACGCCTGGGACCACGTCGGCTTCGTCACGGCGTCCAACGATCTCGGCGTCTACGATCTCCGCTACGCGGACAAGGGCTCCAACCTCCGTTCCAAGGGCGGCGACGGCTTCACCCCCGTGGGCCCGGCGCTTCTCTCTGCCCGCGACGTTGACCCCGCCGCCCTCCGCCTCCGCACCTGGCTCAACGGCGAGCTGGTCCAGGAGGACACCACCGGCACCCTGCTGTTCCCGTTCGCGCGGCTCGTCGCGGACCTGTCCCAGCTGCTCACCCTCGAGCCGGGCGACATCATCCTGACGGGCACCCCTGCCGGGGCCTCCGTCGCCCAGCCGGGAGATGTGATGGACGTTCAAGTCGATGCCCCGGGCACCGGCCTCAGCACCGGCCGGCTGTCCACGACGGTGGTCCAGGGCACGGTGCCGCTCGCGGACTTCGGCGCCAGGCCGCGCACCGACGAGACCCAGCGGGCCGAGGCCTACGGCACCCCGCAAGCAGCCCCGGCTCCGGGAAAACCGGCGGCCGCTCCGGCCCCGGCGCCCGGGCCGGAAACGGTGCTGACCCCGGAGCTGAAAGCCAAACTGGAATCCGTGGCCACGGCAACCCTGAGCTCCCAGCTGCGCAAGCGCGGCCTCAACAACGTCAGCATCGACGGCCTGCACTCCACCCGGCCGGACCGGAAGGTGGTCGGCGTCGCCAGGACCCTGCGCTACGTGCCCAACCGTGAGGACCTGTTCAAGACCCACGGCGGCGGCTTCAACGCACAGAAGCGCGCCATCGACTCACTGCAGGAGGGCGAGATCCTCGTGATGGAAGCCCGCGGCGAGAAGGGCACCGGCACGGTCGGGGACATCCTGGCCCTCCGCGCAGAAGTCAACGGAGCGGTGGCCATCATCACCGACGGCGGCGTCCGCGACGTCACCGCCGTCGGCGCCCTTGGGATGCCCACCTACTTCGCCAACGCCCACCCCGCCGTCCTCGGCCGGCGCCACATCCCCTGGGACGTGGACCTGACCATCTCCTGCGGCGGCGCCACCGTGCAGCCCGGGGACATCATCGTGGGCGACGCCGACGGCGTCCTTGTCATCCCGCCGGCCCTCGCCGAAGAGGTCGCCGACGACGCCCTCGTCCAGGAGGCTGAGGAAACCTACATCGCCGAGATGGTCGCCGACGGGCACAGCGTGGACGGGCTTTACCCCATGAACGCGCAATGGCAGGAAAAGTACCGCGATTGGGCCACCGCCCGCGAACAGGGCGGACGGCGACCAGCACCGTGAGCACCCCGGCAACCACCAGCAAGTCCGAGCAGGCCTACGCCGCGATCAAGGCCAGCATCCTCAGCGGCGACTACTCCCCCGGCTACCGCCTCGTGCTCGCCAAGATCGCCGATGACCTCGGCGTCAGCGTGGTCCCGGTCAGGGAAGCCATCCGCAGGCTCGAAGCCGAGCGCTTCGTGGTGTTCGAGCGCAATGTGGGCGCCACCGTGGCCGGGATCGAACCCACCGAATACCTCTACACGATGCAGACGCTGAGCATCGTCGAAGGCGCCGCCACCGCCCTGTCCGCACCGCTCATCTCCGCCGCGGACATCGCCCGCGCCCGCCGGATCAATGCCCTGATGCGCGATTGCCTCGAGGACTTCGATCCGGTCAGGTTCACGAGCCTGAACCTGGAGTTCCACAGCGTCCTCTTCGAGCACTGCCCCAACCCGCACATCCTGGACCTCGTGCACCGCGGCTGGAACCGGCTGCAGGCCCTGCGGTCCTCCACCTTCAGTTACGTCCCCGGCCGCGCCCGGGAGTCCGTCGCGGAACACGAGGCACTGCTGGTGCTGCTGGAGAACGGCGCCCAGGCCGACGACGTCGAACGCGCCGCCCGCGCACACCGCGCCGCCACCCTGGACGCCTACCTTGCCCACAGCCGCGCCGATGCCCCGGCTGCCCTCGCCCAGCTCTACTAGACTCCCTCCCCCCATCCCGCCCACCGTGCAGACGCAAAGGACAAATTCCATGGCTGAGCATTACCTCCCCGACAACCTCCCCACCCACATCCAGCACTACATCAACGGCGAATTTGTTGACTCCGTCAGCGGCAAGACCTTTGATGTGCTGGACCCGGTCTCCAACACCAACTACGCCACCGCCGCCGCCGGCCAGGCCGAGGACATCGACCTCGCCGTCGCCGCCGCGAGCGATGCCTTCAAGAACGGCCCCTGGCCCCGGATGAAGGCCCGCGAGCGCTCCCGGGTGCTCAACAGGATCGCCGACGCCGTCGTCGCCCAGGAGCACCGGCTCGCCGAGCTGGAAACCTTCGACACAGGCCTGCCGATCACCCAGGCACGCGGTCAGGCGCAGCGCGCGGCCGAGAATTTCCGCTTCTTCGCCGACCTCATCGTGGCCCAGTTCGACGACGCCATGAAGGTCCCCGGCGCCCAGATCAACTATGTCAACCGCAAGCCGATCGGCGTCGCGGGGCTCATCACCCCCTGGAACACCCCGTTCATGCTGGAATCATGGAAGCTGGCCCCGGCGCTGGCCTCGGGCTGCACCGTAGTGCTCAAGCCTGCCGAATTCACGCCGCTCTCCGCGAGCTTGTGGGCCACGATCTTCAAGGACGCCGGGGTGCCGGACGGCGTCTTCAACCTGGTCAACGGCCTGGGCGAGGAGGCCGGCGACGCGCTCGTCAAGCACCCCGGCGTGCCGCTCATCTCCTTCACGGGCGAGACCACCACGGGGCAGACCATCTTCCGCAACGCGGCGGCCAATCTGAAGGGCCTGTCGATGGAGCTGGGCGGCAAGAGCCCCTGCGTGGTGTTCGCCGACGCCGATGTGGATGCCGCCATCGATTCGGCCCTGTTCGGGGTGTTCTCGCTCAACGGCGAGCGCTGCACGGCGGGTTCGCGGATCCTGGTGGAGCGCGGCATCTACGACGAATTCTGCGAGAAGTACGCCGCCCGGGCGAAGAACATCGTCGTCGGCGATCCGCACGATCAGGCCACCGAGGTGGGCGCCCTGGTCCACCCGGAGCACTACGACAAGGTGATGTCCTACGTGGAGATCGGCAAGGGCGAGGGCCGGCTGCTGGCCGGCGGCGGACGGCCGGAGGGGCTGGAGACGGGCAACTACGTGGCCCCCACCGTCTTTGCGGATGTGAAGCCCGACGCGCGGATCTTCCAGGAGGAGATCTTCGGCCCCGTCGTCGCGATCACGCCGTTCGATTCCGACGAGGAGGCCCTGGCGCTGGCCAACGGCGTCAAGTACGGTTTGGCCGCATACATCTGGACGCAGGACCTGACCCGGGCGCACAACTTCGCCCAGGACGTGGAGGCCGGCATGGTGTGGCTGAACAGCCACAACGTCCGCGACCTGCGCACCCCGTTCGGCGGGGTCAAGGCCTCCGGGCTGGGCCACGAGGGCGGCTACCGCTCGATCGATTTCTACACCGACCAGCAGGCCGTCCACATCACCCTGGGCACCGTGCACACCCCCAAATTCGGCGCTTCCGCCAGCCACTAGAACAGCCACACTTCAACGTTGAAGGAGAACCACGCCATGACCAACTTCCTGCCCACCCCCAGCGTCCCGGCACCGGACATCGTCCGCTGCGCCTACATGGACCTGGTGGTCACCGACCTGGCCAAGTCCCGCGAATTCTATGTTGACGTGCTGGGCCTGCACGTCACCGAGGAGGACGAGAACGCCATCTACCTGCGCTCCCTGGAGGAGTTCATCCACCACAACCTGGTGCTGCGCAAGGGTCCGGTGGCCGCGGTCGCCGCCTTTGCCTACCGGGTGAAGTCCCCCGCCGAGGTGGACGCCGCCGAGGCCTACTACAAGGAGCTGGGCTGCCGCACCGAGCGCCGCAAGGACGGCTTCAGCAAGGGCATCGGCGACACCGTCCGCGTGGAGGATCCGCTGGGCTTCCCCTACGAGTTCTTCTACGAGACCGAGCATGTGGAGCGCCTGACCCGACGCTACGACCTCTACACCGCCGGCGAGCTGGTCCGCTTGGACCACTTCAACCAGGTCACCCCCGACGTTCCGCGCGGCCGGGCCTACCTGGAGGATCTGGGCTTCCGCGTCTCGGAGGACATCAAGGACTCCGACGGCGTCACCTACGCGGCCTGGATGCACCGCAAGCAGACCGTGCACGACACCGCCCTGACCGGCGGCGATGGCCCGCGCATGCACCACGTCGCCTTTGCCACGCACGAGAAGCACAACATCATCCAGATCTGCGACAAGATGGGCGCGCTGCGCATCTCGGACCGGATCGAGCGCGGCCCCGGCCGGCACGGCGTCTCCAACGCCTTCTACCTCTACGTCCTGGATCCGGACGGCCACCGCATCGAGATCTACACGCAGGACTACTACACCGGCGACCCGGACAACCCCACCGTCACCTGGGACGTCCACGACAACCAGCGCCGCGACTGGTGGGGCAACCCGGTGGTGCCCAGCTGGTACACCGAGGCCTCCCTCGTGCTGGACCTGGACGGAAACCCGCAGCCGGTGGTGCTGCGCACGGACAGCAGCGAAATGGCCGTGACCGTGGGGGCCGATGGCTTCTCCTACACCCGCGAGCCCGGCGAGGAGCGCGGCTTCAAGGTGGGCACCCAGCTCTAACGACCGCTATCCAGACAGTGCTATCCAGACAGGGAGGGACACGATGCTTGACGAGAACACCATCACCGCCATCGCGGACGAGCTGGTGGACGCCGGCCGCACCCGCACGCCGGTGAAGAGGCTGACTGCGCGGTATCCGGAGATGACGGTGGAGGATTCCTACCGGGTACAGAATCTGTGGCGGCAGCGCTGCGAGGCCAACGGCCGCACCCTGGCCGGACGCAAGATCGGCCTGACCTCCAAAGCCATGCAGTACGCCACGGGCATCAGCGAGCCGGACTACGGGATCATTTTTGACGACATGATCCTGGACAACGGCACTACCGTGCAGTGGGACCAGTACACCCACCCGCGGATCGAGGTGGAGCTGGCCTTCCTGCTCAAAGAGGACATCAGCGGACCCAGCGCCACCCTGTTCGACGTCCTGCGGGCCACCGAATATGTGGTTCCGGCGCTGGAGATCCTGGATTCGCGGATCGAAATGGAGGGCCGGACCATTGTGGACACCATCAGCGACAACGCCGCGATGGGTGCCATGGTGGTGGGCGGGAACCCCGTCCGGCCGGCGGACATCGACCTGCGCTGGGTGGCCGCCATCCTCTACAAGAACCAGACGGTGGAGGAGACGGGGGTGGCCGCCGGCGTGCTGAACCACCCCGCCGCGGGCGTCTATTGGCTGGCCAACAAGATTGCCCCGCACGGGGACACGCTCAAGGCCGGCGAGATCATTCTGGCCGGCTCGTTCACCCGCCCCATGTGGGTCCATGCAGGGGACACAGTGTTTGCCGACTACGGAAAGCTGGGCACCATCACATGCCGTTTCGAATAGAACCCGACCCGTCCTTCAAGGACGCACTTGCCGCCGCCGACCGCCCGCTGGCCGGAATGTGGGTCTGTTCCGGCAGTCCGCTCGTGGCAGAAATCTGCGCCGGTGCGGGCCTGGACTGGCTGCTGATCGACGCCGAGCACAGCCCCAACGGGCTGGAGTCCATCCTGGCCCAGCTGCAGGCCGTCCGCGGATACCCGGGCACCGCCGTCGTCCGCCCTCCCGTGAACGACGCCGTGCTGATCAAGCAATACCTGGACCTGGGCGTGCAGTCGCTGCTCATCCCCATGGTCCACACGGCAGACGACGCCGCTGCCGCCGTCGCGGCGGCGCACTACCCGCCGCTGGGCGTCCGCGGCGTGGGCTCGGCGCTGGCCCGCTCCGCCCGGTGGAACCGCATTCCGGACTATCTGGGCCGGGCCTCGGACACCGTCACCGTGATGGTGCAGATCGAATCGGTGGAGGCCGTGGAGAACGCCGCGGCCATCGCCGGCACCGAGGGCATCGACGCGGTCTTTGTGGGGCCATCCGATCTGGCCGCCTCGATGGGGCTGCTGGGCCGGCAGGACCATCCCGATGTCGTCGCCGCCGTCGAACGCACCATCGCCGCCGTCAAGGCTGCCGGCAAACCTGTGGGGGTCAACGCCTTCGCCGAGGCCACGGCCCGCCGCTATCTCGAGGAGGGCGTCGACTTCATCCTGGTCGGCGCCGACGTCGCGATCCTGGCTCGCGGATCCGAGGCGCTGGCCGCGAGCTATCTCCGGCCGACGGGCAACGACCAACCGGCAAGTTACTAGATCCGGGCGCCGCGCCCGGGACGTGCTGTTCTCAGTCCTCCGCGAGCAGGTGGATCGACCCCTCTTCGCCGTGGCCCACCTTCCGGTAGACCTCCGGCCGCGCCCCGCGCAGATACAGGCCCCAGACCACGCCGGCGAGCCCGGGCAGCACAATGAGCGCCGGCAGGATGAGGGTCGCGGCCGTGGATTCGCTCTGGCCCAGCAGCACGTTGAAGTTCAGCAGGATCAGGACGAAGACGGCTCCCAGCAGGACCAGGCCGAGGATCGGCGCGATGAGCCGGGCCCACAGGCTCACCTCGCGCCGCTTCCGGCGGAAGAAGCCGATAACGGAGAGCGAGACGATCGCCATGAGCAGCACGAGGCCCATCGCGCCGTCGTTCGTGAGCCAGGTGAACATCGTCAGCACGGGGTACAGCTCTCCCAGCTCGGAGCCGGAGCCCGCCACGGCGAAGGCCATGGTCACGACGACGGCGATCGCGGTCTGCGCGAGCGATCCGGCGAAGGGGGCCCCGCTGTGTCGGCGAACGGCCGCCAGGAACGGCGGGATGACCCGCTCCCGGCCGAGCGAGAAGAAGTACCGGGCCACGGCGTTGTGGAAGCTCACGAGGGCCGCGAAGAGGCTCGTGACGAAGAGCAGCTGGGCAATGTCACTCAGCACGACGCCCCCATGGGCGCCCAGGAAGTTGAAGATCAGTGCAGGTCCCTCCGTCGTGGAGGTCTCGACGACGGCGCCCGGCCCCGTGCCGACCGTCATGGCCCAGGAGGACAACGCATAGAACACCGAGATGATGCCGACGGCAACATAGGTGGCCCGGGCGACGGTGTGCTTGGGGTCCTTGGATTCCTCGCCGTAGATGGCCGCCGATTCGAAGCCCATGAAGGCCGCAATGCCGAAGGACAGGACGGCGCCGATGCCCGGCACGAAGAGGCTTGCGGGGCTGAGCGCCTCGACGCTGAAACCCTGCGGGGCGACGGCGAAGGACAGCACGTCGTAGACGATGACCACGAGGAACTCCAGCCCGACCAGCAGGCCCAGGACCTTGGCCGAGAGATCCACGCGATTGACGCCGAGGAAGGCCACGATCGCGATGCACACGAGCACCGGGATCCACCAGGGAACGCTGACGCCAAGGCGCGCGCTCAGCAGGGAGGAGACCGTGAAGCCGAAGAGACCATAGATGCCTACCTGCATGAGGTTGTAGGCCATAAGCGCCACGAGGGACGCACCGATGCCCACGGGCCGGGAGATGCCCTGCGCAATGTAGGCGTAGAAGGCGCCCGCGTTCGTGACATAGCGGCTCATGGCCGCGTAGCCGACGGCGAATAGCGCCAGGACCAGCCCAAGCAGCAGGAAGGACAGCGGGACCCCCGTGACGCCCGTGACTGCGAACGTCGTCGTCACCCCGCCGGCGAGCACGGTCAGCGGCGCCGAGGCGGCGATGATCATGAAGCTCACCGCAGGCACACCCAGGCGGCGTTTGTTGTGCGGTGTCGTGACGGCCGGGCCTTTGCTGGGGGCGTCAACACTCATGGTGGTCTCCTGTCGTGGGTCCGGGCCGCCATTTCCCAAGCACGGCCGTACTGCCATCCTGCCCCCGATGGGCCGGTTGTGACTTGTCTCACAGGGAACGATGGTTGTCGAAGCACGCACGCCGCCGGGCTCGAGTCCGGGCGACCCCGGGCCCTCCAATGTAGAATTGTTGGCAAGCTCACATTTGGCCGGCCGCTGGCCGGCGCGGTGGGCGGGCTGCAAAGAAGGAGTTTGATGACCACCCTGGCGGATGCCGGCTCCACCTCGGTCCAGACCTCAGTGGCGGATGATTTTCAGGACTGGAGCCGGGTCATCTCGGAATCCTTCGTCCCGCTCAAGGCCTACACGGATCGCCCCGGGGGCTTCCATGGCCGGCTGCGCTCCCGCGTCCTGGGACAGATCTCCGTCGTCGAGGTCACGGCGGCCCGGCACACTGTGGCCCGCACGCCCGCGCTGATCGCCAAGACTGACCGAAAATTTTTCAAGCTCAGCATCCAGCTCGAGGGCACGGGACGGCTCGTCCAGGACAACCGCGAGGCCGTGCTGCACCCCGGGGACCTGGCCATCTACGACACCAACCGCCCCTACACGCTCTCTTTCGACGGTGATTTCCGGACCCTGGTCCTGATGTTCCCGCACAGCCTGATCGACCTGCCGGTCGAGGCGGTCGGCTGGCTTACGGCCGTCCGGATGCCCGGCGACGAGGGCCTCGGCAGCCTCATCAGCCCCTTCATGGTCCGGCTGGCGGACAACCTGGAAGCACTCTCCGGCAGTAACGGGCTGCGGCTGGCGCACAACGCGGTGGATCTGGTCACGACCCTGTTCAACGGCGAGCTGGACATGAAGATCGACGCCGGCCGGAGCCCGCACGAGCTGCTGCTCGCCAGAATCCACGACTACATTGAGTCTCAGCTGGGTGATCCGGGGCTGAGCCCCTCCTCGATCGCGGCTGCCCATTTCATCTCGACCCGGCACATGAACGATCTCTTCCAGGAAATCGGCACCACCGTGGCGGCCTCCATCCGCCAGCGCCGGCTCGAGCGCTGCCGTCGTGACCTGCGCGACCCCGTCCTGGCGGATCGCCCCGTCACGGCAATCGCCGCGCGCTGGGGCTTCACCGACGCGGCGCATTTCAGCCGGGTGTTCCGGGCGGCGTATGGCCAGTCCCCCACGGGCTACCGCAACAACCCCTAGCCACTGGGCCCGGCGGACGGCAAGCATTCCCGGGATGTCAAGGCCTCTTCGCTGCCAGACAAGACGGGACCCCCCGACGTGTGAATACTCAGTGCAGGAGCGGTGCCAATGGCGGTACCCGCGGCTGTTTGGAAGGCGGGACAAGCCAGGGCAACGAAGCTGTTCATCGATGGCGAATGGGTCGAGTCGACGGGTGGTTACATCCCCACGATCAACCCCGCAACGGAGGAAGTCCTGGACGAGGTGGCCTTCGCGAGCGGCGCCGATGTGGACGACGCCGTCAACTCCGCCCGCGCCGCCTTCAACAACCCGGCCTGGCGTGACCTGCTCCCGGTCCAGCGCGCGGCCCTGATTTGATGCGTGATCTGCGTTACTCTTATCGCATAAGTATGTCGCTTGACTTAGTCATTTGACTAGGTCCTTTGGAAGAAACTTTTGCGGCCCCGTTTCGACGGTCCTCGAGGGCAGTTCCAAGGGCCTGTCACGGCAGGCATAGGATGAACACCGATACATTGGGGAGGACGCCATGGTCAGAGTTTCCGTCGACGATCGGCGGCTGCAGTTTGTCCGGGCGGCCGCCAGGGTCATCGCGAGCGACGGGGTGGCCGCGGCCACGACCCGCCGGATTGCGAGCGAGGCGCAGGCGCCGCTTGCGGCCCTGCATTACTGCTTCCGCAACAAGGACGAGCTGCTGCAAGAGGTCTACCACTTCCTCAGCCGGGACTATGCCCAGGCCCTCCCCCCGATCGCCAATGACGGCCGCGGGCTGGCCCGCATGATTGAGGCGCACGCGCTCCGTGTGTGGGCGCGGATGCGGGCAAACCCGCACGAACAGGTCACAAGCTTTGAGCTGCTGCTGCGGCGCATCCGGGTGGATCCGGCCGACGAGGCCCAGGCGCTGCAGCTTAACCGGGCCATGTATGAGGGCTGGATCAGCTCGACCATCGACCTCTTCAGCTCCGCCGCGGAAGCCGCCGGTGAGCCGCAGCCGACGAACCTGGAACAGATCACCCGCCTGTTCATTTCCGGGGTGGACGGAATCAGCATGCAGCACCTGGCCGACCCGGACGATGAAAGGTCGAGCCAGCTGGTCGAGCTGCTGGCGCGTTCGCTTGCGCGGAGCCTGGAGTACTGAACGTGCGCCGAGGTCGCCGCGGCGCCGAAACCGACCAGGCCCTGGGGGACGCTTCGACGCCACTGCGCCCGGGTTACGGAAGAAGAGAATGAGGACAGGGAAATGAGCTGTTGCCAGCCTGAACGGCCCGGCCGGGACAAGCCCGCTGCATTTGGCCTGCCCGCGGCACACAATCGCGACTCCGTTGGACCATGGGATGAAGTCCGTGTGCCGGGCGGAAGGATGATCATGGGGGACGCGTTCGGCGAGGGGTACCCGGCGGATGGGGAGGGCTTTCTGCACCCCGTGGTGCTCGATGGCTTGATCATTGATGCCACGGCCGTCACCAACGAACAGTTCAACCTGTTCATCGCCGCGACCGGATACCGGACCGAAGCCGAGCTCTTCGGCTCCTCCGCCGTGTTTCACCAGGCCCTGGCAGCGGAGCCCTCCGATGTTCTCGGCCGGTCACCGTCGGCGCCGTGGTGGCTGGAGGTCCGGGGCGCCGACTGGTCCCATCCGGGCGGGCGTGGCTCAGACCTCGACGGCATCCGGGATCACCCCGTCGTTCACATTTCCTACAACGATGCCCTCGCCTACTGCGCGTGGTCCGGCAGGCGTCTGCCCACGGAAGCTGAGTATGAATATGCGGCCCGCGGAGGCCACGCCGGCCGGCGATATCCCTGGGGCAATGACCTGACACCGGACGGAAAGCACATGGCCAACATCTGGCAGGGCACGTTCCCTGAGAGGAACACCCTTGACGACGGCTTTCTCACAACCTGTCCCGCGCGGACCTTTCCACCCAACGACTTCGGCCTGTTTGAAATGAGCGGCAACGTCTGGGAATGGTGCTCGGACTGGTTCTCGCCGACCTATTACCGGCACTCCGACGCGACCAACCCTCGGGGCCCGGAAGAAGGAGCCGCCCGGGTCACCCGCGGCGGCTCCTACCTCTGCCACGACTCCCACTGCAGCCGATACCGGGTTTCCGCCAGAACATCAAACGCCCCCGATTCATCAGCCGGAAACTGCGGCTTCCGCACTGTCGCCGGACGGGAACGGCCCGCAGAACCGCCCAGCCACGCCGGAAGGAAACAACGATGAAGGAACCCGCATGGCGCAGGACCGGGCGGATGCCTGACTATCGCTTTTCCCTAGCCAACGAGCGAACTTTCCTCGCCTGGATCCGTACGGCGATGGCCGTCCTCGCCGGAGCGATTGGCGTCGATCAACTGACCCCGCAAATAGCCCCGGCCCCTGTCCGGATCACACTGTGTCTGATCCTGGCCCTGATCGGCGCGCTGCTGGCCGTGGAGGCATACAGGCGCTGGTCGCTGCAGGAACAGGCCATGCGCCACGACCGGGAACTGCCCCACGCCTGGCTGCTTTCGGTCGTTGCAGCCGTCGCGGCCGCCGTCGCGGCCACTTTCGCGGTCCTGATCGTGTTGGGCCGATGACACTTCCGGAGCCGGACCCTAACTCATCGCGGGACCCCGGGCTGCAGGCCGAACGCACGGTGCTTGCCTGGCGCCGCACCTATCTTGCCCTGATCGTTGCCGACTTCTTCATCTGGCGTTCCTGGCTGGCAGCCCTCCAGCAGCCGGAAGGCACCTTTGCCCCACGGACCACCGGTCTTGGCCTGTCCGCGGCGACCGCTGCACTGACCACCCTAATTCTGAGCATCTGCATCATCTACCGCACCCGGCTCCTGCGTTCAGCGAACACGGCGCCCCCCGCGGGTCTGATGAGAATACTCACAGCCGCGGTCCTGGCTCTGGCGGCCGCCGTTGCAGCATCCATCGTGCTCACCCTGGTCTAAGCACCGCGGCCATGCTCGTTCATGCTCCGCAGCAACTCGGGCCACTCGGATGCAGCTGAAAAGGGACCTGCTGGCGATGCGCTATCACTTAAGGTCGCTCTGAGGGCCTCCAAGCCACCAAAAGTGATAGCGCATCCGGGTGTTAGGCTGCGGCCGTCGTCGTCTTCTTCCGTCGCAGAAGCACGACGGCGGCTGCCGCACCGAGGAGGAACAGCACCGCCGCGGCGCACACGGGCACGCGGAATGCGACGGAGTAGCCGTGGTTCTGCGCCAGCTGCCCCGCGATGGAGGACCCGAGCGCCGTGCCGGCGACGATGCCGCTGGCCAATGCCGTCATGACGGTGCCGAGCTTGCCGGCCGGGGCGACTAGGCCGCCGATGGCGAAGACCGTGACCATGAGCGGTCCCACGGGCAGGCCCAGGACCAGGAGGACCAGAATCATGGGCAGGACCGTCGAGGGCAGCAGCAGGAGGAGGGCGAGGCCTGCCATCAGCGCCGCGCAGGCCAGCCAGCGGGCATTCACCGAGAACCGCGGGGGCCAATATGCGACCGAGAGGGCGGCCGCGGCGGAACTGAGTCCCATCACCGCGTACAGCAGGCCCGCCACCTCGGACCTGGCGAAACTGGCGGAGAAGGAACTCAGGGACGCCTGCGTGGAGCCGAAGAAGGCGCCCATGCCGACCATCGCCAGCACGGGAACAGCCACGGCGGCCAGGGTCCTGACGCGCTGGCCCGCAGTCCTGCCTTTCCGGTCCTTTTCCTGCGCTGAGCCCGCCGCGGCCCTCGCCGGGCTGCGGACCACCACGTGATGCGTGGGGTGCACGGCGAAGGCGGGCACGAAGGTAACGGTCAGTACGGCCGCGAGGGCCAGCGGCAGCCACGGCGCGATCAGGCTGGCAAGGATGCCCACCAGGGCCGGACCCAGCACGAATGTCACTTCGTCGGCGGTGCCTTCATAGGACAGGGCCGTATCCAGATCCGCGGTGTTGGCGCCGCGCCCGCCCCGGGAGGTCAGCGCCATCCAGCGGACCCGGGCGAGCGGGCCGACCTGCGGGCAGCTGGCGCCGGCGACGAAAGCGGTGATCAGGACGGGGACGGCGGTGACCGTGTCCTGCCCGCCGGGGACCAGGTAGGCGGCAAGAATCAGGGCGACGACGGCCACTGAGTTGAAGATTGCGGCAAACAACAAGACCGGGCGCTGGCCCAGCCGGTCCGCCAGGAAGCCAAGGACCGGTGCCCCCAGCGCGGAGCCGATGCCGACCGCACCGGCAGAGATGCCGCCGGCGGCGTATGAGCCTGTGACGGCGGTGACCAGGGTGAGGGCGCCCACGGTGAGCATAGCCACGGGAAGGCGCGCGAAGAGCCCCAGCGGGATGAAGCTGCGGCCGGCGAGGAGCGGGAGCCTGGCGAAGCGGCCGCCTGTGCGCTGCGCCGCGACAGGTTCCGGGAAAACGGACGCCTCGGAAACGGGCGTCTGCGACGACGGTGAAGGGTTCATGATTCCGGGTTCGTTCAATGGTGCGCATCGTCCCTCCTCCCGATGCGCGCGACCCGGTAACAGTCCAATGATAGCCGAAGGGGCCGCCGCGGCGGCGGTTTCGCTGCCGCGGCTGCACCGGCCCTGTGCGGGCCAGACCTGCGCGGGTCAGACCTGCGCGTCGTCGGAAATGTGCACGGTGGAGCCGTTGCGCCCCTTGACCACTTGGAGCTGGGTGCTGATGCGTTGTTTCATTTCTGCCACATGGCTCACGAGCCCGACCACCCGGCCGCCGTCCCGGAGCCCTTCGAGGGCGTCCATGACCTGTTCCAGGGCCTGTTCGTCGAGGCTGCCGAAACCCTCATCAACGAAGAGCGTCTCGATGTCCACGCCGCCGGATTCCTGCTGGACCACGTCCGCCAGGCCGAGGGCCAGGGCGAGCGAGGCCATGAAGGACTCGCCGCCGGACAGCGTTGCGGTGTCCCGGCGCTGGCCGGTCCACTGGTCCACCACCTCCAGGCCCAGCCCGGACTTCGCGCCGCGGGCGGCCTTGGCATCGGTGTGCTGCAGGGTGTAGCGGCCGTCGCTCATGCCGATCAGCCGCTCCGAAGCAGCGAAGGCCACCTGTTCAAGCCGGGCGGCGAGCACATAACTGTTCAGGCTCATGCGGTAGTTGTTGTCCCCTGCGCCGCGCGCCGCGTCGGCCACGGCGGCCAGGAGGGCTGCCCGTTCCCGTGGCTCCCTCCCGGCGGCGGCGAGTTCTGCATAGTCACCGGCGATGCGCCCCAGGGTGCGCACGGATTTTTCCGCCAGCCCGGAGGCGAGCACGGCGTCGCGGGCCGCGCGTTCCGACGCTGCGGCCGTGGCCTGGAGCTGGTCCACGACGTCATTGCCGGCAGGGCCCTCGGACTCCCGTTCGCGGGCTGCCAGGGCGAGTTCTTCACCGGCGAACAGTTCCTGGATTTTTGCGGCTTCGTCCTGTCCGGCCCGGATGGCGGCTTCAAGCCCGGCCGCGTCCAGCGGGGGCAGCAGCACTGCCCGCGCGGCATCGGCGGATTCGAAGCCGGCTGCGGGAAGTGCAAGGTCCAGCTGTTGGCGCGAGGCCGCGGTGCGGGCCCCGGCCTGTTCCAGTCTCAATTGTGCGGTGTCTGCCCGTTCCAGGACCGCCGCCGTCCCGGTGAGACCGGCGATGCGGTCCGCGAGGCCGGGGTGGCCGGCGCGCAGCTTTTCGAGGGCTTGGTCGAGGATAGCCGCCTGTTCCTGGACCTCGGTGATCGTCGATTCCGTCTGCGCGATGCCGGAGGCGGCGGCCGCGCATGCCTGTTCGGCGGCGTCGATCTCCTCTTCCAGCTCGGTTTGCCGGACCCGGCTCGCGGCAAGGTCCGTTGCCGCGCGGCCGGCCTCGGCCGCACGTTCCCTGGCCAGGGCCGCGTCGAAGCGGGCTTCCCCGGGTGCTGTGGTGCCGCCCTGTGCCGCCAGCACGGCGACTTCCTGCTGGGCGTCGGCGAGTTCGCGGTCGAGCACGGCCAGGGCCGTTTCTGCTGCCTCGCTGGCGTCCTGCGCGCTCTTCTCAGCCTCGGCAACGGCCAGCGCGGAAGCGGCGGCCGGGGCGGGCGCCGGATGCTCCGGGCTGCCGCACACCGGGCAGGGAACACCGGACAGCAGTTGGACGGCGAGCTCTGCGGCGGCGTTGGCCAGCCGTTCTTCGCGGAGGTCGAGCCAGCGCTGGCGCCGGTCCTGGTGCTCGTCCCGGGCAATTCTGTGCCGTTCCGCGACGCCGCTGCATGCGGCCTCGGCCGCTACATAGCGCCCGACCATGGCCACGAGCTCCTCCGCGGCGGCGGCCTCCTTGGCGCGCAGCTGGACCTCCGCCGCGAGTTCTTCGAGGGGCCGGAGGCCAGCGAGCAGCAGAGCCGATTCGGCGCGCAGGGCGTCCAGGGCTGCTGCACCGGAGCGGCTTGCCGCTTCCAGTTGCGCCAGGGTGGTGCGCAGCTGCTTCGTCCGGGCCGTCATCCCGGCGAGCCTGGCCTCGTCCGGCAGCCGTTCCGCGAGGACAGCCCGCAGGGACCGCACCCGCCCGAGGGCACTTCGGACGGCTTCGCTCTTGACGGGGGCGGCGTCGTCGGTGCCGTCCGGGTCTGAGCGTTCCAGGTCGGTGCCGTCCGGGTCTGCGAGTTTGAGGCCGGTGAGCTCGGGGTCCGTGAGGGCCGCGGTCCGCAGCTCCCGGGCGGCGCCGGCCAGGGCCGATGCCGCCAGCTCCTCGGACGCTTCGGCGCTTTCCACGGCCCGCAGTTGGCCGCTGAGCACTTCCGCTGTGCGGTGCAGGCCCAGCTTGTCGATCTTTGCGCCCAGGACGGGCGCGGCGGCCTCGGCGTCTGTCCGGCGTCGTTCCGCGGCGGCGAGTTTGGCCTGGCGGGCTGCCCGGGCCGTGGCGGCGTCGAGCCGAGCCGCGTGTTCCGCCTTCAGCCGCTCGGCCTCTGTGGCGGCGCCGCGGCGCTCGTCCGCGGCGGACGCGGCGGCGCCCTCCAGCCAGGCCAGCAGGGCATCGGGGGCGTCCCGGTCCGGGGCCTCGGCCGCATCGAGTTCGAGGGCCTCGGTTTCGGCCTCGGCCTGGGCCAGCAGCAGCTCGAGCCGGGTGTTGAGGCTTGCCACCTCGGTCTTGGCGATCTGCGCCTTCCGGGCCAATTCCTGTTCCACGGCTTCGAAGCGCTGGGTGCCGAACAGGCTTTGCAGCAGTTCGAGGCGGTCGGAGGCCTTGGACCGGAGGAAGGCCGCGAAGTCGCCCTGCGGCAGCATGACCACCCGGGTGAACTGGTCCCGGTTCATGCCCAGGACATCGGCGATCTCCGCGCCGGCCTCATCATTCCGGCCGGACTTCTCCACCCAGGCGCCGCCAATACGTTCGCGCAGCAGCGTGTTGGCCTGCTGGACGGTGAAGCCGTTCTTGCCCCTGGAACTCGGTTTGTCCCAGGCGGGAGTCCGGGAGACTTCAAAATGCCGGCCGCGTGCAGAGAACTCGCAGGTGACGCGCGGCTCGGCGGCGGCCTCGGCGTGGTCGCTGCGCAGCCGCTTGCCGTCCTGCCGTGCCCCGGGCACCGAGCCGTACAGGGCGAAACAGATGGCGTCCAGGACGCTGGTTTTGCCGGCACCGGTGGGACCGTTCAGCAGGAACAGACCATGGGCGCTGAGGCGGTCGAAATCAATCCGCTCGGTCGCGGCGAACGGGCCGAAAGCGGAAATCTCGAGACGGTGAATCCTCACAGGGAAACCCCTTCCAGGCGTACGGCTTCGAGGGCTTCGGCGAGGACGGCCGATTCGGCGTCGGTGGCGCTCCGGCCCCGGACGTGCTCCAGGAATCCGCAGCAGACTGAGAGGTCGTCGTCGGCCTCGGCGAGCCTGCTGCTGTAGCTGGCCTTCGCCGTGGCGCCGGCGCCTTCGGGGTCGAATCCGAGCACCAGGGTGTCGAGAAAGCGTGCACGCAGCCTGTCCATCGCCTGCGCGGGGCGCTGGGCGTCCGTCAGCGTGATCTGGCAGAACGCGCCCTCGGCCCAGGCGAAGTCCTCGGACTCCAGCAGATCCTCCAGCCTCCCGCGCAGCACGGCGAGAGTTCGCGGCGCGTCCCACAGCACCTCGCGGACTTCGCCGATGCCGGTCGCGTCTACGTCCACCAGCCAGCTGCCTTTCTTGTGCTTCGCCTCGGAGAAAGAGTAGGCAAGCGGCGAACCGGAGTAGCGCACGCTGGCAGACAGCTCCTGGCGGCCATGCAGATGGCCCAGCGCGGTGTAGCCGAAGCCGTCGAAGAGATCCAGCGGCACGGCGCCGACGCCGCCTATACTCAGGTCCCGTTCGCTGTCCGAGCTGATCCCGCCGCTGGCGAAAGTGTGCGCCAGGACCACGGAATGGACGGTCCGGGTTTCGGCCCGTCTGCGCAGATCGGCCCGGATCCGTTCCGTTGCGGCGCGGGTGACCTCGAAATGGCTGGCGGTCTCGACGCCCAGCTGCCCGGCGACCAGCCGGGGCTCCAGCCAGGGAATGCCGTAGACGGCCAGCACGGGGCCGGCGCCGCTGTCGTTGTTGTTGTTGTTGCCGTCGTTGCCGTCGTTGCCGTCGAGCGGGAACAGCACGGGCTGGTCCAGCTCCGCCAGACGCGTGCGCAAGTGCACTCCCCCGCGTTCCAGCAGCCGGGACGCGAACCCGAGCCGGATGGCCGAATCGTGGTTGCCGCTGGTCAGGACCACCTGGGCGCCGGCGCCGGTGAGGCGCACCAGGGCGTCGTCGAGCAGACCGACGACGTCGACTCCGGGCAGGGCGCGGTCGTAGACGTCACCGGCGATGAGGACGACGTCGACCGCCTCGTCCCGTACGAAGGCAACGAGCTGGTCTACGAAGGCGCGCTGGGCGTCGAGCATCCCGACGCCGTGGAACGACCGGCCCAGATGCCAGTCCGAAGTGTGCAATAACCGCATGCTCCTACGGTATCGGCTGCCACTGACACTATTGCGCCACCGGCAGTGTCACCGGCAGTGTCACCGAATGTGCCGCCGCCTCGGAACAGCAACGCGGGGTGGTGCTACTCCCCGCGCTTGCCGTCGAAGAAGGTGCGGGCCTCGTCGTCGTCCGGGCGGGCGGGGACGGCCGGGGCCGGCGCAGCGGAACCGTCATCGACGTCGGGCTCGTGCTCGTCGTCCCGCTCCGGCACCGTGCGCGGCACAGCGTTCGGGACGGTAGCCGCTGTCGTCTGGGCGAATCCGCGGAACACCAGTCCGGCGACGGCCGCGCCCACCAGCGGAGCCACCCAGAACAGCCACAGCTGGCCCAGCGAGTCGGCGCTGCTGAAGACGGCCGACGCCGTGGCGCGGGCCGGGTTGAACGGCACGTTGCCGATCGCCTGGCCGAGCTGCAGCAGCACGGCCATGGTCAGGCCCACGGCGAACGGCGCCGCCGCCCTGGACGGGTTGCGGCCCGCGGTGGTGCCCAGGTAGACCGCCACCAGCAGGGCGGCCCCGAGGACCTCCACCAGCAGGACCCCGGCCATGGGGACCTGGATGATGGAGTGCTCGCCGAAACCGGCGGCGACGGTGTCAAAGGCGGCCCGGGTGTCGTTGATCTTCGGGACGGTGCGGAGGACGCCGAAGAGCGTGACGGCGCCGAGCAGCGCGCCCGCCAGCTGGGCGCCGAGGTAGGCAGCGGCGTCCACCAGCCGGATGCGGCCGGCAATGGCGTTGCCCAAGGTGACCGCCGGATTGAAGTGGCCGCCGGAGAGGTAACCGAAGGCCAGCATCGCCGCCGTCAGCGCCAGGCCCCCTGCCAGGGATGCGGACAGCGGGTTCGACTGCGGAATGGTGAACAGGGGCACGCCCAGGCCTGCGACCACGACAAAGAGTGTCCCGAGGGCCTCGGCGGACAGCCGGGCCGCGAGCCCGGGCCGGAGCGAATCGTCGCGGACGGCAGGCGGGTGGGCGCCGCCCGCCTCGGTGGCTGACACAGGCATGGTCATGTTCAGGAGTTCCTTTGCTTGGGGGCTGCGGCCGCTTCGCTGAGGGCCGGCAGCCGGCTCATGGTCCGGACTGACGGCGTGCCGCCGCCCGGAAATACGGTCCGCGAGCAGTCTGCCAGCGGAGTCTGGACGTTGGCTGGGTTTGGGCTTAGCCTCAATACCGTTCAGTTAAGGGTTTCTGCGGTATTCTCGGGGTATGCCTCGTTCTGGATGGAAAAAGCCCGTGTCCGGCCGCCGGTTGTCTGATCTGGTGTCGGTGGGCCTGTTGACGCGGGTGTTTCCTGCCGATGTGGTGGACGAGGTGGTCGCGGCGGCCGGGCGCACGGAGCGGCGGCACCGGGCGTTGCCGGCGCGGGTGACGGCGTATTTCTCGATCGGGATGGCGTTATACGCCGAGGGGTCGTACGAGGACGTGTTCGCGCAGCTCACGGACGGGCTGTCGTGGTCCTCGGGATGGGCGGAGTCGTTCGTGCCGCCGTCGAAGTCGGCGATCTTCCAGGCACGCTCACGTCTCGGGGCGGAACCGGTGCGGGGGCTGTTCTTCCGGGTGGCGCGTCCCTTGGCCGGGCCGGGCACGCCGGGGTCCTGGCTGGCAGGGCGGCGGCTGGTCGCGATCGACGGGACCTGCCTGGACGTGCCCGACACGCCGGCGAACGCGGAGCACTTCAGCCGTCCGGCCTCGAGCCGGGGCGAGCAGTCCGCTTTCCCCCAGGCCCGGCTGGTGGCACTGGCCGAGTGCGGCACCCACGCGGTCATCGATGCCGAAACCGGGCCCTGCGCTGTCTCCGAGATCGAGCTGGCCCGGGAACTCGCGGGGCGGCTGAAACCGGGCATGCTGGTCCTGGCCGACCGCGGCTTCTACGGCTTCCGGCTCTGGGGCCAGGCCGCCGGCACGGGCGCGGACCTGCTCTGGCGCGTGAAGACGAACCTGCGCCCCCGGTATCTGGAAACCCTGCCCGACGGGTCCTGGCTGGCCACGATCAGACCGACCTCCGGCACGGACCGGGCGAAGACCGAGCCGCTGACCGTGCGCGTGATCGACTACACGATCGAGGACGGGCGGGAAAACCCCGAGGAATACCGGCTGCTGACCACGATCCTGGACCCGGCCGAAGCGGGCGCGGCAGATCTCGCGGCCGCCTACGCCCAGCGCTGGGAGATCGAGAGCGTTTTCGACGAGCTCAAGACCCACCAGCGCGGACCGCGGGCCGTGCTGCGCTCCAAATCCCCGGACCTGGTCAACCAGGAAATCTGGGGGCACCTGTGCTGCCACTACGCCGTCCGCACGCTCATGGCAGACACCGCCGCCCGCGGCGGGCACGACCCCGACCGCATCTCCTTCACCGCCGCCCTGCGCATCGCCCGCCGCTCCACAGCGCAGGGCGCCTTTTCCCCCTCGGCACCCTGACACCGCCGCCGCGGCCTGGCAGCATGCCGTCCGCCAACTCCTCCGGCGCCTGAACCCGGCCCGCCGGAAACGCTCCAACCCCCGCGTCGTCAAACGCAAAATCCTCAAATGGGCAGCCAAACGCGCCCGTCACAGCGAATGGCCGCAACCGGAGCACAGCCCACACATCCGGATCCAGACTCTTAACTGAACGGTATTGGGCTTAGCCTGAATCCACCGGTCGGCTGTCGCTGATGGCCGGATTCTGATTCAGTCTTGTTTTCGGGCCGGGGGCAGGGTGGATGGCAGGACCTCGCTGTCCGGTGGTGTTCCACTGTTTCTTTCGGTTGCGCCGTATCGGCTGGATTGACAGGGTTCAGGCCGGTTTGGGCGGCGGGAAGATCGTGTCGAAGAGCTTTTCCCAACCGTCCTGCCACGGCCAGTTTTCGGGCAGATGCAGTCTGATACGCCGGGCCGAAGATGCGGTCCGGGCGGCGACGTTGATGATTTTGGTCCGGATCGTCACGGTGGTGGCTTTGGCGAAATGCCCTCCGGCGAGGGTGCCCGCGGCGCGGGTGAGGTTGAACGCCATGGCCGCGGCGGCGAGCCAGGCGGCGTTGGCGTTGAACTTTCCTGAGGGTAGGTGGGCCAGCGGACCGGCGCGCAGATCGGAATGGACCTGCTCGATCACCGCGTGGGCGCGGTGGGTCTTATCCGCCTTGACGGTGTCCAGGACGTCTGCGGCGACGGTGGTGAAGAACGCGTGAAACCGGTGGGTGTCGAACAGGGTTTCCTGACCCGTGACGGCCTTGGGGTTCAGTTCCGGAACCCTGCGGACCACCAGCCTGCCGGTAACGCGGTCTTCCTTTTTCTTGGAAATGAACGCGGTGAACCCGATTTCGGCGACCTCGGCATCGGAGATCCAGGTGTTGGATTCCTCGTCGAAGATCGCATTGGTGTATTTGATCTTCTCCCACGCGGAGTCCGGGATCTTCGCGATGGCTTTCTTCACGTGCGGGTCCATCCGGGCCGTGATCGAGACTTTCGCGCCGGCCCGTGCCGCGGCGGTGACGACCGCGTGGTTGTAGAACGCGCTGTCCGCGCGCAGCAGCACCATGCCGTCCGCGTCCGACGGGCGCAGCCGATTCACGTTGGCGAGGGTGTCGGCCACGAATTTGCCGGCCCCGCGCGCCGAACTGGTGGCGCCTTTGCGCAGCCGCGCCCCGGTGATGACCGGTGCGGCCTCGTTGGTGGTGACGGTCCCGATCAGCGCGTTCAGGCCCTTGACGCCGTTGTACCCGTAACCGGTGCCCTGTTTCTGATAGCCGTAGGTCGCCTTGACCGTGTCGTCGATATCGACCAGTGCCAGAGCGTCGATCCCGGCCGTGACCGGGGCGGCCCTGGCCAATGCGGGCAGCCAGCGGGAGGCGACCGCGTCGAGCTGGCGGACATGGCCGAAAGTGAACGTCCGCAGAAACGATCCCAGCGTCGAAGGCGCGTAGGTGCCCTTGAACAGTTTCCCCATCCCACCGTGGCGCAGCAGTCCCATGTCATCGATGGAATCGGCGCCGGCAACCATCCCGGCGACCAGGGCCGTGATCTTCAACCCCGCGTTGGCACCGAAATAGTCCGGCAGTTTCAGATGCTCATCGACCAGTTCCCCGAGCCCGGTTTTCCCGGCCAGACCCATGACCGGGACCAGCCCCGCGGCCGACACGAGATTCGGATCATCAAAAGCGCTGGAAATAGCCGACTGGGTATGGAAAAGTTGCATCTACGGAATGCTCCTCTGCAAGGCGAAAACGGAACTCTAGACAAGTCCTATTTTCCCTGATCAGAAGGGCATTTCCGGTTTAAAACGCCGGACCGGCCCAAACCCAACCGGTGGATTCAGGCTTAGCGGCAATACGGTTCAGTTAACGGTTTGCTGCGGTATGCCTCGTTCTCGATGGAAGAAGCCCGTGTCCGGCCGCCGGTTGTCCGATCTGGTGTCCGTGGGCCTGCTGACGCGGGTGTTTCCTGCCGATGTGGTGGACGAGGCGGTCGGGGCGGCCGGGCGCACGGAGCGGCGGCACCGGGCGTTGGACGTGTTCGCGCTCACGGACGGGCTGTCGTGGTCCTCGGGGTGGGCGGAGTCGTTCGCGCTGCCGTCGAGTCGGCGAACTTCCAGGCAGAGTTTCCGGGCCTGAACGGAGATTCTCGATTCGGTGGTATGTCATCGCTGGTTATTGCATTTGGTTGGAAAAGTCAGTCAAACGTGAGTGACCGTGGCCTGCTGTCAATCTGTCCTGCCTATTTGGGCCGGGGACAAGTTCTTGACCGTCGTCGGCTGCTGCGACGATGTCGGAAAGCACGTGGGCAAAAGGCGAATCGCTAGCCTAACGGCGTCGGCGAGCCAGCCAGACCACGAGCGCCAGCACAGCGACGACACCGAGCGCCACAGGACCGAAACGGCGCACCAGTATCGGCCACATGGTCGAGCCAAGGTCCAATTCGGCCGCCGGCACGGACTGGGGTTTGAACGGAGACTCTCCCGCCGAAGGCCGGGTTACCGGTGACGCGGCCGCGGCCCGCGGGCCCGCGGAGGCGGGCCCGCGGAGGCGGGCCCGGCCGTTTCCACGGTGTCCTGTGCTGTCGCCGAAGGTCCCGTGGTCGTCCCGGCTGCCGGTTCCGCGGTCTGCCCGGCCTCCCCGCCGCCCACTTTCCCGACCACGCACTGGATAAATTGGGCCAGCAATTTGTCCGAGATGTCCTGGATGACACCCCGGCCGAACTGGGCCGGTTTGCCGGTGACGTTCATGTCGGTGGTCACGTCCACGGCGGTGCCGTCGCCGTCCCGCGTCAGCACCGCTGTCACCGTGGCACCTGCCTCGGCGTACAACACCATCCCGATCGAGAAATACGCCGTCACCCGCACCGGCAACGCCCGGTGCCGCCGCTCCGTGCGCCCGGAGCCTCGCCGGCGGTGCCTCTGAGGAACATCGAAGTTCCCTGCCGCGGGCCAGCACGCAGAGACACAGGACAACGGTGGCGACGTCCGCTCGGCTTGCGGCCCGGAGCGGCCCTGCGGTCACTGCGCCATCAGGATCAGGACCGCAAATGTGAACGCCGCGGCCGCGACGCCGTTGGTCATCACGAGTATCACGCCGGAAAACGGCAGCTCCCGGTTGTCCCGCATGGCCGCTTCCATCTGCCCCCCAGCGCCGGTAGGACAGGGCGGCCAGGCCTGCGCCCAGGACCGCCAGGATGACGAACAACACAATCCGGACCGGACCGGGGGCGATCTCCGGGGCCAGCTGGTCAATCGCCAAAGCCCCGGCGATCAGGGCCAGCGATGTCTTGATCCAGGCCAGGAACGTCCGTTCCTGGCCTGGAAGAACCTGTAGACGGGGGTGCTTCCGGTCTTCCGCCACGCCGGTTCGCGCATTCGTTTCCTCTGCTCGGCTGGCGGCCTCTGGTCGCACGGGGCGCCGACAGCACCCTACCGGGACACAGGGTCGGCCTCCGCCTGCCCGGTCCCGCGCGCCCGGTCTGCCGGGGTAAATTTGACCTCATGAGCACCGAGCCCGGCACCACCCCTGCGCCAGCCCCCTCCCCGTCGGCCGCCCCGTCCCACGAGTCCCGCATCCACGGCTGCCTGCTCGGCGGCGCGCTGGGCGATTCGCTGGGGTACGCCGTCGAGTTCGACGATATTTCCGCGATCCGCGCCCGGTTCGGTCCCGCGGGACTGCAGGATTTTTCAGCGCTCGACGCCGGCAGCCACTTCTCCGATGACACCCAGATGACGCTCTACACCGTGGACGGCCTCTTGGAAGCCCTGGAATGGGCGAATTCGGGGGTGGGAGCGGACACGAACGCCTGCCTGTGGCTGGCGTACCTGCGCTGGCTGGGCACCCAGGGGGTCGCGGTCCCGCCGTCGGCCCCGGTCCAGCCGCCCCGCTGGATCGATGCCCAGGAGGTCCTCAAGAACCGCCGCGCTCCGGGAAACGCCTGCCTGAGCGGCCTCGCCACCGGCGAGATGGGCACGGTGTACCGGCCGGTCAACCCGGATTCGAAAGGCTGCGGCACGGTGATGCGTTCGGCGCCGTTCGGCCTGATCCCGCACATCCCGCCGGAATCCGTCTACAAACTGAGTTCCGATGCCGCCTCATTGACCCACGGGCATCCCTCGGCGCGGCAGAGCGCGGGAGTCTTCAGCCTGGTCATCCATGCCCTGACCACCGGCCATGGCCTGCGCGAAGCCGCCGAATACGCGCTGGGGCATCTGCGTGCGGGGAAGCTTCGCAAAGGCGAGGACCCCGATCCGGCACTCGTCGAACGCCTGGATGCGGCATTGCGCCTCACCGGCCCGGCCGATGCAGTGCGGGCCGGAACGGCACAGCCCGCCCGGCCGGGCGCCGGGGCGCTCCTCAGCCCGGAGGACCTGGTCCGGGAGCTCGGCGAGGGGTGGGTGGCCGAGGAGGCCCTCGCCGTCGCGCTCTATGCTGTGCTCGCCACCGTCCCGGACGCAACCGTCCCGGAGACGACGGCGGCAGCCGCCGGGGATCCGCAGGCCCACTTCCGGGCGGCGATCGCCGTAGCGGTAAACCACAGCGGGGACAGCGACTCCACGGCGTCGATTGCGGGGAACATCCTGGGGGCGTTCTACGGCGAGGAATGCCTGCCGGCCAGGTGGCTCGAGGCGCTCGAAGCCCCCGAGGTCATCCGGGGCATGGCTTCGCAACTGGCGGCCGTTACCGGCGCCTGAGCGAACCTACCGGCGCCTGATCGAACCTACCCGCGCCTGAGCGAGATGTTGTTACAGGCCTCGCAGACGTCTTCCGGGATGAGCCCGCGGCGCTGCAGGAACCCGAAGATGGTGCAGCCGAGGCAGAAGCCGGCGAACGCCTCGAGCGAGGCGGCGATAATCAGCACCGCAAGCAGGATCCAGGCGGCCGGTGCGACGCCGGCGGCGAGCAGGACCGCGGCCGCCGTGGACATGGCGGCGCCGATGCCCTGCGCAAAGCGCTTGGGCGGCCCCGGCACGAGCCGGTTACGACCCAGCCAGGGCGTCAGGACCTTGACGGAGAGCTGTGCGAGGGGCGAGATCCGCGGGCCGAACAGCACGCGCAACCAGAACCCCGCCGCGATGACGGCCAGTCCCCAGCCGAAGCCGGTCAGCAGGGTCGCTGCCGACAGCACCACCACCAGTGCGGCTGTGATGCGTGCGGAGTACTCGTTCACCGGGTTCGGGAACGCGAAGACCTTCCGCCACGCGATTCCGCCCTGCGAGGGCGGTGCGGGTGTCTGTGCATCCACCAGTTTGCTCATCCGACAAGGCTAGGAGCAGGCGCGCCACCGTGGAATGTTTGTTGCGTCGTGTGACCCCTGGCCCCGTTTCAGGCGGAGGCAGCGGCGGGGGCCACATGGCCTCCGAGCATCTGCAGGAATTCGCCTTCGGACAGGACTTCAATCCGCCGCCCGCGCTCGTGCAGCTCCAGGACCCGCCGGGCCTTGCCGGTCAGCCGGCCGGAGCGCAGCTCCGCCGCCACGAAGCCGTCGCCCACCACCAGGACGGTGGTCCGGGCCGTGACCCGGCTTTCGGGCCTGGCACCGAGCTCGGCGGAACGGATCTTCGCTTCAGGCCGGGGAATCACCAGCTCGCCCGTGAACACCACGGTCTGGCCATAAAGGGGGTGGTCCGGCCTGGCGGCGGCGTTGGGTGCCGGGTTGGCGCCCTCTTCCGGCCAGCCGGCCTGGAACTTGCGGACCGGGGCAGCAACGCCCGTTCCCCCGGCGAGCGCAGCGACGGCCGATTGCGTGGCCTTGGACAGCGGGTCGCGACGCGGGTCGAAGGCTGGCTGGTGGGACACCGCCAGGCCCAGGGACAGATAGAGTTCCGCGATGCTGCCCGCGCCGTTGCGGGCGGCAATATCAATCAGGATGCCGGCGCAGGCGCGCGCGTCCTCGGCGGCGTCATGGTGGTTGACCAGCGGGACGCCGGCTTCCTCCGCCGCGTACGGCAGCGAGTTGGATACAAGCGAGTAGCAGCGGCGGGACAGCATCACCGTGCAGACGTAGTCATAGGCAGGGCCGGCCAGGCCTGATACCTCCAGGCCCGAGCGGATCACGCCGAGGTCGAAGGCGGCATTGTGGGCGGCCAGCACGTCCCCGCCGATGAAGGCCCCGATCTCCGGGAACAGTTCGCCGAAGCGGGGCAGGCCCGCCACCTGGTCCGGCCGGATGCCATGGATCCGGACGTTGTGGTGGTCAAAAGTGTCGTGGTTTTCCGGCGGCCGCATCAGCCAGGAGGCTTCCTCGACCACGACGCCGCCGCGGACCTTGCTCAGGCCAACAGCGCACGGTGAACCGCGGAAGCCGTTCGCGGTCTCAAAGTCAATCGCCGTAAAGTCCAAACCCACGCCCCAACTTTACCGCCGGATTGCGGGACCGCCCGCACCACCGGCCGCCTGTCGCTACCGCAGACCTGCCGACGGCGGCCGTCAAGTACCCTTAACAGGTGATCCTTACAGCGATGAGCGAGTTTGCCGTGTCCGCACTCGGAGGCGCCGGCCCGGTGCAGCCGCTCCTGTCCTCCCTCCTGCCCGACTGGCTGAACCCCCAGGTCTTCCTGGCCGATCCGGCTCTCGCACCGTGGGTTGTGCTCCTGGTCTGCGGCATCATCTTCGCGGAAACCGGCCTGCTGATCGGCTTCTTCCTGCCCGGCGATTCCATGCTGTTCACGGCCGGCCTCCTCGTCGCCACGAACACCATCAAGTTCAACATCTGGGCCTTCGCGGCGCTGATCATAGTCTCCGCGATCCTCGGCAACCAGGCCGGCTACCTGATCGGGTCCAAAGCAGGCCACGCCCTGTTCAACAAACCGGATTCCAAGCTGTTCAAACGGGACAACGTGGAAAAGGCCCACGCGTTCTTTGAAAAGCACGGCGGCAAGGCCCTGATCCTGGCCCGCTTCGTCCCGATCATCCGCACCTTCGTTCCCGTCATCGTCGGCGTCGCCGAGATGAGCAAGCGCAAGTTCTTCCTCTACAACGTCATCGGCGCAGTCCTCTGGGGCGGCGGCGTCACGCTGCTGGGCTACCTGCTGGGCGACAAGGTGCCGTGGGTCCGCGACAACCTGGACATCATCTTCATCGCCATCGTCCTGGTCTCCGTCATCCCGATCGCCATCGAGGTCCTCCGCGGTTTCATCGCCCGGCGCCAGTCCGCGCGGTTAGTCACGGACCCGGTGGACGAGTTCATCGAAGAGCACGAGCCCCAGCAAGAGCGCAAGAAGCCCTAGCGAAGGCGCCTACTTCCCCGCCAGCGCCTCCACGATCGCCGGTAGCAACGCCCGGAAGGCCTGGCCGCGGTGGCTGATGGCGTTCTTCTCGTCGGAGCTCAGCTCGGCACAGCTGCGGTCCAGGCCGCTCGGCTGGAGCACCGGATCGTAGCCGAATCCGCCCTCGCCGCGCGGCTCGCGCAGTAGCGTCCCTTCCAGCTGCCCGTACTCCACGACCTCCCGGCCCCCCTGCGGGGAAGTACCAGGCACGGCCAGCGCCGCGGCGCAGACGAACGCGGCACCCCGGTACTCGTCCGGCACATCGGCCAACTGGGCCAGCAGCAGCCGCAGGTTCGCGGCGTCGTCGCCGTGCCGCCCGGCCCAGCGCGCCGAAAAGATCCCCGGCGCGCCTCCCAGCACATCCACGGAGAGCCCGGAGTCATCGGCGATCGCCACCAGCCCGGTAGCGTCCGCGACCGCCCGCGCCTTCAGCAGCGAGTTCTCCGCGAAGGTCACGCCGGTCTCGGCGACGTCCGGTGCGCCGACGGCGCCGGCATCGACCACCTGGGTGTCGACGTCGAGCCCGGGCACCTGCCCCCGCAGGAGTTCGCGGAGTTCCCGGAGTTTGCCCTTGTTGTGCGTGGCGAGGACCAGCACCGGTGCAGGCAGTTCCGTCACGGGGCTTCCGCGAGGGTTTCGCGCTGGATCGCGGCGAGCTGCTCCGTGCCCAGCAGGGCAAGGTCCAACAGCTTGTTCAGCTCGTCGCGGTCGAAGGGGGCGCCCTCGGCGGTGCCCTGGACCTCGACGAACTTGCCCGATCCGGTCACCACGACGTTCATGTCCGTCTCGGCGCGGACGTCCTCGACGTACGGCAGGTCCAGCATCGGGACGCCGTCGATGATGCCCACGGACACGGCGGCGATGGTGTCGATCAGGGGCTGGGCGTTGCGGGCTATCATCTTCTTCTCGCGGGCGAAGCGGATGGCGTCGGCCAGCGCCACGTAGGCACCGGTGATGGCCGCGGTGCGGGTGCCGCCGTCGGCCTGCAGGACATCGCAGTCCAGCACGATCGTGATCTCGCCCAGGGCCTTGGTATCGATGATGGAGCGCAGCGAGCGGCCGATCAGCCGGGAGATCTCGTGGGTGCGGCCGCCGATCTTGCCCTTCACGGACTCGCGGTCGGAACGGGTGTTGGTGGCGCGGGGCAGCATGGCGTATTCGGCCGTGACCCAGCCGCGGCCCTCGCCCTTGAGCCAGCGCGGCACGCCCTCGGTCAGGGACGCCGTGCACAGGACCCGGGTGTTGCCGAACTCGATCAGGGCCGATCCTTCGGCCTGCTTGGACCAGCCGCGGGTGATGCTGATCGGACGGAGCTGATCGGGAGTGCGGCCGTCGGCGCGGATGACGGGGACAGTAAGGGCTTCGGAAGTCATGCCTTTAGCTTATCGACATACGGCACGCCCCCAGACGGGTCCCTCAGACGGTGTAGTGCACGCCCGCCACTGCCACCGCGACGTCCCGGCCGAAAACCTGCTTGGCCTCGGCCATGACCGTTGTGGGGGATGTCCACACCGGGATATGCGTCAGCAGCAGCCGCCGCGCGCCGGCCGCCACGGCGGCCTCCCCTGCCCGTTTGCCGGTCAGGTGGACGTCCTTGATGCCGTCGTCGCGTCCTTCCTCGAAGGCCGCCTCGCAAAGGAACAGGTCAGCATCACGGGCAGCGTCCTCGAGGCCGCTGCAGGAGTCCGTATCCCCCGAATAGCTCAGAACGCGGGTCACGGGCGTGCCCTCCTTCGCCGGTTCGGTGACCTCCACACGGAGCGCGTACGACTCCTCCACCGGATGGTTCACCGCGTACGGCGTCACCGTGAACGGGCCCATGGTCACGGGCTTGCGCTCGGCCCAGTTGCTGAAGTCGAATTCCTCATGCATGCCCGGGTCCAGGTCCAGGCCATAGGCCGTGGCCATCCGGTCGGCCGTTGCGGCGGGTCCCCAGACGGGGATCCGGCCGCGGCCCCAGCCGCCCGGCTTCCAGCGCACCGCGACATGGAGTCCGCACAGGTCCATGCAATGGTCCGGGTGCAGGTGGGTCAGGAAGATCGCGTCGATGTCTTCCAGGTCCGTGTACCGCTGGATGGCGCCGAGGGCGCCGCTGCCGAGGTCCAGCACGATCTTCCAGTTCCGCTCGCCGTCGCTGGCGGTCAGCAGGTAGCACGACGCCGGCGAGCCCGGTCCCGGAAAGGATCCGGTACAGCCAACAATGGTCAGCTTCACAGGCCGGGACCCCCAACGAAGTTGGAGATCCGCGGACGGCCCGCGCCGGCCTGGGCGGCGGCGATCATCTCGGGCGTGATCCGGGCCAGGCTGCCGGTGGGGTACTGCGCCGCCACGTGGTCCACGTGGCGCACGCTGAGGACTTCGGGGCCGAGGAAGCGGCGTGCGAGGGCCTCGAACTGGCCGGCGTCCCCGGTGGCAATGAAATTGTGCTCGGGCAGGGCGGCGTCCATCCGCTCCAGCCCGCGGGAGGCCAGGGCGCGGTAGACATCCTTGGCCGTTTCCTCGGCGCTGGAGACCAAGGTGACGTCCTCCCCCAAGACGAAAGAGATCACTCCGGTGAGCAGCGGGTAGTGGGTGCAGCCCAGCACCACGGTATCCACGCCGGCGGCCTTGAGCGGTGCCAGGTATTCGCGGGCGACGGCCAGCAGTTCGGGGCCGGTGGTGATCCCTGCCTCCACATAGGAGACGAATGCCGGGCAGGCCACGGAGGTGATCTCCAGGTCCGGGGCCGCCGCGAAGGTGTCCTCGTAGGCGCGGGAACCGACCGTGGCGGAGGTCCCGATGACGCCGACACGGCCGGTGCGGGTGGCTGCGACGGCGCGCCGGACGGCCGGCTGGATCACTTCGATCACGGGGATCCCGTAGCGCGCCGTGTACCGTTCGCGGGCGTCGCGCAGCACGGCGGCGGAGGCGGAGTTGCAGGCGATGGTCAGCAGCTTCACGCCGGAATCCACCAGTTCATCCATGACGCCCAGTGCGTTGGCGCGGACTTCGGCTATGGGCAGCGGGCCGTAGGGGCCGTGCGCGGTGTCGCCGACGTAGAGGATTGATTCGTTGGGCAGCTGGTCGATGATGGACCGCGCCACCGTGAGTCCGCCGACGCCTGAATCGAAGACACCGATGGGCCGCGATCCCATCTGGAGTCCCAATGGGCCGGTTGCGGTGCTGCTCTCTGGGGAGTCCGCAGCAGCTTCCGCTGCCGGATCCATGCTCGATGCTGAAGTCATGATTATTCGAGGATAGGGCTTAGCCCCGGGTGCGGCCATCACATTGTGGCGTGCGACTCGTGTCTAATTTGTCACACCGGCACCGCGGGCGCGGGCGTTCAGCGGATGGTAAGTCAGCGTCCAGCGGGGGCTCAGCGGTGCGGCTCGAGCGACTGCAGCATGGCCTGGACCAGGGACTCCTGCAGCCACGTGGTGAAGTTGTAGACGAGGGCCAGGTAGCTTTCCACGTCCTCGGCCTGGGACCAGTCCTGCATCAGGTGGACATGCTCCGCGTCCGCTTCGTCCCGGATGTCGAGGCGTTCGGCGAGCACCAGCCGGACATCGTTGAGGGCCGTGGACCAGTGCCGGGCGTCGGCCGGGGTGAGCACCAGCTCGTCCTTGTCCAGCCCCAGCGCCGCCGCCTTCAGGGCGCCGATCTTGCCCTCCCGCAGCGAGCGCTCGGTGAGCCGGCGGAACTCGAGGGAGGCGTCGTCGTCGTTCTTCATCACGTTCGGCAGCAGCCGCCGCAGGGCACGGTCCGAGGGCTCGCGGGCTTCGGCGTCGAGCCCCACCAGCGCGGCTAGCGGATCCTCGTTGGCGCGTTCTGCCGGCTCCAGCATGGAAATGACGTCAGCGAAGAGGCTGCGAAGCAGTTCCCGCTCGGCCGGCTCCAGGTAGCCGGCGATGCCTTTGAGCCCGTACTTGAATGCCTTAGCCACGTTTTCCTTTGCCCTTGCCTGATCCTGTGCCGTCGCCCCCGCCGGTCGCCTTTTCCACGGTGGCCCAGAGGCCGTAGCCGTGCATGGCGACGGCGTGCTGCTCCACCTGTTCCTTGCTGCCGTGCGCCACGATGGACCGGCCCTTCTTGTGGACCTCCAGCATGAGCTTGTTGGCCTTGGCCTCCGAATACCCGAAATAGCTGCGGAACACGTAGCTCACATAGCTCATCAGATTCACGGGATCGTTCCAGATCACGAGGTTCCAAGGGATGTCCGGGGCGGTCAAAACGTCAGTCGACGTCCGTGTTCCGGTCTGGGTGCTCTCCCGCGTGTCGGGGCCGAGCGCAACGCTGAGGGTCATCTGTCCATTCTATGGGGATGCGCACTAGAGTGAATTTGTGAGTACCTCAGCCGGCTGGGACCGACCCCGCACGTCCCTGTACACCGACCACTACGAGCTGACCATGCTGCAGGGTGCCCTGCATTCCGGCGCGGCCCACCGGAAGTCGGTGTTCGAGGCCTTCGCCCGGCGCCTGCCGGACGGCCGCCGTTACGGGATCGTGGCCGGCACCGGCCGCCTGCTGGAGGGCATCGCGGACTTCCGCTTCGGCGACGCCGAGCTCGAGTATCTGCGCCGCACCGGCGTGGTCAACGAGGAGACGCTGGACTACCTGGCCGGCTATAGCTTCTCCGGCGATGTCTGGGGCTACCCGGAGGGCGAGGCCTACTTCCCCAACTCCCCCATCCTGATCGTCGAGTCCACCTTCGCCGAGGCCTGCATCCTGGAGACCTACCTCCTGTCCGTCCTCAACCACGACAGCGCGATCGCCTCGGCCGCCTCCCGGATGATCACGGCGGCCGGCAGCCGCCCCTGCATTGAGATGGGATCGCGCCGGACGCACGAGGAGTCAGCGTCCGCAGCGGCCCGCGCCGCGGTCATTGCCGGCTTCGACAGCACCTCCAACCTTGAGGCCGGCCTGCGGTACGGGCTCAAGACTGTCGGCACCGCCGCCCACTCCTTCACCCTGCTCCACGACACCGAACGCGAGGCCTTTGAGGCCCAGGTTGCCGCCTTCGGCCCGGGAACCACGCTCCTGGTGGATACGTACGACGTCGAGGCGGCCGTCCGGACCGCCATCGGGCTCGCCGGGGACAGGCTCGGCGCTGTCCGGCTGGATTCCGGCGACCTCGTGGCGCAGGCGCAGTGGGTCCGCCAACTGCTCGACGAGCTCGGCAACCATCACACCAAGATCGTGGTGACCTCCGACCTCGACGAGTTCGCGATCGCGGCGCTGCAGTCCGCCCCGGTGGACTCCTACGGCGTCGGCACCTCCCTCGTCACCGGCTCTGGCGCCCCGACGGCCAGCATGGTCTACAAGCTGGTCAGCCGCACCGATGACGCCGGAGAGTTCATCCCGGTGGCCAAGACCGCCAAGAACAAGACCAGCAAGGGTGGCCGCAAGTACGCGCTGCGCAAACTCAACGAACGCGGCACCGCCACCCAAGAGATCGTGGGGATCGGCCACCGCCCCGAGGACGACGGCAACGACCGGCCGCTGCTGCAGCACTTCATCAAGAACGGCGAGCTCCTGCCGGGCTGGACCGGCCCGGAAGGCGTCCTGCGCGCCCGCCGGCGCCACGCGGAGACCATGAGGGAACTTCCCTCGGTGGTCAACCGGCTGCAGCGCGGCGAACCGGCGATCCCCACTATCTACCAGGAGGACTGAATGTCCCGCGCCCTGATCATTGTTGACGTGCAGAACGATTTCTGCGAAGGAGGGTCGCTGCCCGTTGCCGGCGGGGCTGGACTCGCCGGCGAGATCAGCGAGTACGTCGACGCCCACCACGGCCAGTTCGACCACATCATCGCCACCCAGGACTGGCATATCGAGCCGGGGGCGCACTTCTCCGAGGAACCGGACTTGGTGGACAGCTGGCCGCGGCACTGCGTGGCCGGAACACGCGGCGCCGAGCTGCATCCGGACCTCGACCCGGAATACATCCAGGCCTACTTCCGCAAGGGCCAGTTCACCGCGGCCTACTCGGGGTTCGAGGGTGTCCTGGCGCCGGACGACGCCGTCCCCAGCGGGGACCGGAAGCCGGGCGCGATGCCCCTGGGCGGTACGGCCGTGGCCGGCGACGCCGAGGCCTTCGCCGACGGTTCCTTCGCCGCCGGCGAGGATGCGATCGGACTTGACGACTGGCTGCAGAGCCATGACGTGGAGGACGTAGTGGTGGTGGGGATCGCCACCGACCACTGCGTGAAGGCGACGGCGCTGGACGCCGTCCAGGCCGGCTATTCCGTGACAGTGCTGCGCGGACTGACCGTGGGGATCGCCGAAGACCTCGACGACGCCGTCGCGGAGATGGAGCTCGGCGGAGTCGACATCACCTGAGCGGCACCTGCGGGAAAACCCTGTCCTCCCAGTAGACTCGAAATCCCTGCCATTATCGTCTGACCCGTAAAACCCGGAGTACACACCATGAAGAAAATCCTCACCGTCCTGATCGCTGCCGGGGCCCTGCTCTCCGCCGCCGGCTGCTCGGCCCCGCAGATGAGCAACGCGGAAACGTGCGCCCGGGTCAAGACGGTCGTCTCGGCCCCGACGGCCAGCTCGGACAAGGCCGGCATGACCCGGCTTGCCAATCAGATCAGGCCCATCAAAGCGACGTCCTCCGATGACCTGAAGGGTCCGCTGCAGGCCATCATCGACTTCCTGGACGAGTCAGCCAGGGAAAACCCGGACTCGGGGAAGCTCCAGGATCTGAAGGCCAAGTACGCCGAGGCCGGCCAGACCTACACCGCGATCTGCGGCGGCGGCCAGTAAGGGCCGGACTGCGGCTACCTGGACCGCCGTAAGGCTCTACTTCCTGCCGATGAACCAATCCTGAAGCTTCCGCAGCCGGGTCTGCAGCTGCTCCTCGTCGGCCTGAGCCACGGCGGGGCCGCCGCAGACCGTCCGGAGCTTGGTGTGGATGACGCCGTGCGGCGTGCCCGTGCGCGCGGACCAGGCCGCCACGTTCTTGGCCAGTTCCGTGCGCAGGTCCATGAGCATCCGGTGGTCCGGCACGGCCGGGGCGGCGGCAGCGGCAGCGGCAGCCTGCGGGGCGCGCTTGTTCTTGCGGTTCAGCTGCTCGTGCTGGCGCTGGCGCAGCAGCGTGCCGACCTGTTCGGCGTCGAGCAGTCCGGGGATCCCGAGGAAATCGAGTTCGTCCTCCGAGCCCACCTCCCCGCCCGTGCCGAACTCGCCGCCGTCGAACAGCACCCGGTCAAAGGAGGCCTGCGAGTCCAAGGCCTCGAACTTGCCCTTGGTCAGCGAATCCGAGGCCTTCTCCTCGCGGTTCGCCTCGTCCATGAGCGAGTCTTCCGGGTTGAAGAGGCCGTCGCCATCCTCCTTCTCCGGGCGGTCCAGTGCGTGGTCCCGCTCGGCCTCCATGGAGTTGGCCAGCGCCATCAGCTGGGGTACGGAGGGCAGGAAGACCGACGCCGTTTCGCCCCGCTTCCGGGCGCGGACGAAGCGTCCCACCGCCTGGGCGAAGAACAGCGGAGTGGATGTGGAGGTGGCATAGACGCCCACGGACAGCCGCGGGACGTCCACGCCTTCGGAGACCATCCGGACGGCCACCATCCAGCGCTTTTCGCTTGCGGTGAATTCCTCGATCTTGCTTGAGGCCTTGGCATCATCCGAGAGAATCACGGTGGGCGACTCGCCGGTGATCTTCTTCAGCTGCCCGGCGTAGGCCCTGGCGTCGTCATGATCGGTGGCGATCACCAGGCCGCCGGCGTCGGGGACGCTGCGGCGGACCTCGCTGAGCCGCTTGTCCGCCCCTGCCAGCACGGCCGGGATCCATTCGCCGGTCGGGTTCAGCGCGGTGCGCCAGGCCTGGGAGGTGACGTCCTTCGTGACGGCCGATTCGCCGAGCGACGCGGCCATTTCCTCCCCGGCGCTCGTGCGCCAGCGCATCTGCCCGGAGTAGGCCATGAACATGACCGGACGGACCACGTGGTCCCGGAGCGCCTTGCCGTAGCCGTAAGTGTAGTCGGCCTTGGAACGCCGGATGCCGTCACGATCCTCGGCATATTCCACGAACGGAATCGGCGAGGTGTCGGAGCGGAACGGCGTACCCGTCAGGGAAAGCCGGCGGGCGGCAGGTTCGAAGGCCTCGCGGAGCCCGTCGCCCCAGGAGAGCGCCTCGCCGCCGTGGTGGATCTCGTCGAGGATGACGAGCGTGCGGGCCGCCTCGGTCTTGGCGCGGTGCAGCATGGGCTTGCTGGCCACCTGCGCATAGGTGACGGCGACGCCGATGAAGCCGCGGCCGTGCTGGCCGTCGGCGTTCTTGAAGTTCGGATCGATGGCGATGCCCACCTTGGCGGCGGCGTCGGCCCACTGCCGTTTCAGGTGGTCCGTCGGCGCCACGATCGTGACGCGGTTCACCACGCCAGATTCGATAAGCATGGACGCCACCCGCAGCGCGAACGTGGTCTTACCGGCGCCTGGAGTCGCGACCGCGAGGAAGTCTTTGGGATGGGTGCTGAAGTAACTGTCCAGGGCTTCCTGCTGCCAGGCACGGAGCTTCTGCGCGGTGCCCCAGGCGGCCCGTTCGGGATACGCGGGAGGCAGCGTGGGTCCGCCAAAGAGTGTCTCTGTCACTTAGGTGCCCTCCATTCCGCGCATGGCTGCGGCTGACGGGGAAACCCAACTAAGCACAAAAACACCAATCTCTTTCGGATGAACCGGAGGGCCGGGGGCGCGCGCTACAGCCACAGGCCGCGGGCGCACGGCAGTACAGCCGCAGCACGGAAGCCGCACCTTGGCGCGGTCGGCACAAGGCTGCTACTGGACCCGCTATTTGTCGGCGCTATTTGTCGCCGGAGCCCTTGCCGCCGTCGTTCCCGGGGCGGAGGCCTTCGTAGACTTCCTTGCATTCGGGGCAGACGGGGAACTTCTGCGGATCGCGGCCGGGAGTCCACACTTTGCCGCAGAGCGCAATGACGGGCTCGCCGGACAGCGCGGATTCCATGATCTTTTCCTTGCGCACGTAGTGCGAGAAGCGCTCCCGGTCACCGGGTTCCACTTCCTGGCGCAGTTCCTCGCGCTCGATCGTGGCCGTAGACGTCCCGGCTCCCGAGAGCTCGCGCATCGGGTCGTTTTCGAGAGGATCGGTCATGCTAGTCATGAGACCCATCTTAGCCGTTGGAGCGGACGGAATGACGACGGCGGCGAGCTACAGGCCCTGCCATGGGGGTTTGTTGTCGTAGCTGTGGCGGTAGTAGTCGGCCAGCCGCAGCGACGACGCCGCCGCCTCGTCCACCATGATCGTGGCGTGCGGATGTAGCTGCAGCACGGAGGCCGCGCAGATGGCGGCGACGGGCCCTTCCACGAGGTCGCGGACCGTCTGGGCCTTCTGCGCACCGGTGGCCACGAGGATCACATGCCGGGCGTCGAGGATGGTCCCCAGCCCCTGGGTGAGGACGTGGTGGGGCACCTCTGCCAGGCTGTCGAAAAACCGTGCGTTGTCCCGGCGTGTCTGCTCGATCAGGGTCTTGATCCGCGTCCGGGAGACCAGCGAGGAGCCGGGCTCGTTGAAGCCGATGTGGCCGTCCGTGCCGACCCCGAGGAGCTGCAGGTCCACTCCCCCGGCAGCGCGGATGGCATCCTCGTACGCCTGGCAGGCTGCCGGGATGTCCGCGGCGGCGCCGTCGGGCACGTGGACGTTGGCCGGGCTGATGTTCACCCGACCGGTGAACTCGCGCGTGATGACTTCGCGGTATGACTCCGGGTGGCCGGCCGGAAGGCCGACGTATTCGTCGAGGGCGAAGGCGCGGGCCTGGCTGAAGTCCAGGCCGTCGCGCTCGTGCCGCAACGCCAGCTCGCTGTAGATGGGCAGCGGTGAGGAGCCTGTCGCCAGCCCCAGGACGGCGTCGGGCTTGCGCTGGAGCAGGACCTGGATCGCGTCCGCCGCAAGGGCTGCGATCTGTTTGCTGCCCGGAAGGATGACTACTTCCATGGTCCCTGCCTCTGCTGGACGATTCTTGCTGGACGATTCCTGACCAGCATGGACCACTTAGCGGTTGACGGCCAGCTGTGCCAGCAGCTCCGGTCCGCGCTTGTCCAGCCACTTCCCGCCCAGCCGGACGCCGGTTGCGAACAGCGCGACGCCCAGGACCGGTCCGAGGAACAGGGTGATCCAGCCGGGCACCGCACTGCCCGTGATGAACTGCGCGGCCACGAGCGCGGCCACGGGCGCCACCAGCAGCAGGAGCGCGCCCATGCCGCCGAACTGCACCGCCATCGTCTGCGCCACGTTTCCCGGCGGCTTCTTGAAGGGGCTGTCGCCCGGCAGCGGGACGCTGACCGTGTAGCGGGCGGAGAGCACCGAGGCCAGGCCCAGCCCGGTGAACAGGACGCCCAGGGACAGCCCGGGCATGCCCGGCAGCCGGTTCCAGTCCCCCGTGAAGAAGAACGGGCCGATGCTGAACACCAGCACCACCGGAAGAGCGAAGACCAGGCAGGCCACCGCCCGCCCCAGACGGTCGTGGACCCCGCGCACGCCGGTGGCCAGGTGCAGCGCGAAGGCGGTGCTGTCGTAGGAGACATCCGAGGAAATGGACCAGGCAAGGAGGAAAGCTGTCAGCGGCCCGACAAACAGGAAGGGTCCGTGGAATCCCGTCTGGCTGGACTGGAACATCAGGAGCACCGGCAACAGAGGGACGACGACGAGCGCCCCGGCGTAGCGGGGATCCCGCAGCCAGTAGCTCAGCGACCGGGCGGCGATCGCCCCGGCCGGCGTCGCCGGGAATATCCCGAACAGGCCCAGGCCTCCCGCCCGCTTCTTGGATGTGCCGGCGTAGGGCGGCGTGACGAGTGCCCGCTGCAGCAGGAGCTTCCAGCACAGCGCGAGTCCGGCCAGGGTGGCGAGCGCGATCAGGAGCTTAACCGCCGCTGCCGCGTAGCTGCCGGCGGCGAGATCGCCGCCGAGCGAGAACGCCGCGCCGGCCGGCGTCCAGGACAGGGTGCGGGCCAGCTCAGCCAGGAAGTCGCCCGAGCGCGCAATCCCTTCGGCGACACTTGCCACGATGGGTCCCATCAGCACCAGCGGAATCAGGAAAGCGATGGCGCTGACATCCTTGAAACGTCGGGACGCGGCGAGCCCGGCCGTGGCGGTGGTCACCACCTTGGACAGGACCACGCAGCTGAGCACGCCCAGAACCGCGCCCACCAGAGCGCCGGCCGCTGCGGGGACGCTCCGGGACCACGTGCCCACGGTGGCGAGCGCCACGACGGAGGTGGCAACGCCCGGGATACCGATCAGGCCCCCGAGTGCGAGCCCGGCAAGCAGTTGCGGCATGGGAACGGCGAAGGTGGTGAACCGTGCCGGGTCAAGCGTCATATCGGCCGCGGAAGCAGCCACCGGCAAAATGGCCCAGCCAAGGAGGGCCGCAGCGCCTCCCAGCACCACCACTGTCTGGGACAGGGCAATGTCTGCCCCGCGCAGGAAGAACAGCCCGGCCACGCAGAGCCCGACAAGGCCGAGGGCATACAGGATCCCGATCCCGAGGCCCGCGAGCTGCCACGGGCTGCGCCGGAAGCTGTTGCGCAGCAGGGTGATCTTGAGCCTCAGAAGGTGCGCAACCATTCCAGCCCTTCCGTTTGGCTGCGGCCGCCCACTAGCTGGACGAAGCGGTCTTCGAGGGACTCGCCGCCCCGCACGTCGTCCAACGTGCCGGCGGCGAGCAGCCGGCCGGCGGCCACGACGGCGACGTGGTCGCACATGCGCTGGACCAGGTCCATGACGTGGCTCGAGACAATGACGGTGCCGCCCGTCGCCACGTAGCGGTCAAGGATGTCGCGGATGTTCGCGGCGGAGACCGGATCCACCGATTCGAACGGCTCGTCGAGCACCAGCAGCCGCGGGGCGTGGATCAGCGCCGAGGCGAGGGCGATCTTCTTGGTCATGCCGGCGGAATAGTCCACCACAAGGGTGCCGGCGTCCTGGCTGAGGTCCAGGGCTGCGAGCAGCTCCTTGACCCGGGCCGCGACGACGTCCTTGTCCATGCCGCGCAGCAGGCCCGCGTAGCTCACCAGCTGTTCGCCGCTCAGCCGGTCGAACAGCCGGACGCCGTCGGGCAGGATCCCCATCAGATTCTTGGCCTCGAGCGGGTGCTGCCAGACGTCGACTCCGTGCACCAGGGCCGTGCCGAACTCGGGACGCAACAGTCCTGTAGCCATGGACAGGGTGGTGGTCTTGCCTGCCCCGTTGGGGCCGACGATCCCGTAGAAGGAGCCGGCCGGAACATCCAGGCTGATGCCGTCGACGGCGATCTTGTTACCGAACCGCTTGGCGAGACCGCGCAGGGACAGGGCCGGAATTGGGGCGGCGAGCGGGGTCGCAGGCAGGTCTTCGGGGGCGCGCGGATCCGGAGGCAGGAAAGTCATGACGTTAGACTAACTGCCGACAGACGCGAAAAGGATCGTCCGCAAGGCGTACCCCCGGAGGATCCTTCCCAGGGCGTACGCCCCTGCTCCGGCCGCGCTCGAACTAAGGCGCCGAATGATCGGCCGGGACTCCGTCCCTAGAAGGAATGGCGGGGCATGGCCCGCTCGTACTGCGCCGGCCAGGCCAGGTCATCGCCCAGCTCAAACGCGGCGCGCAGCCACCAGTGCGGGTCCCGGAGCGCGGCCCGGGCGATGAACACGCCGTCGGCCTGGCCGGTGGCGACAGCGTGTTCGGCCTGCCCGGCCGACGTCAGGAGGCCGACGGTGCCGGTCCGGATGCCGGTTTCGCGCCGGATCCGCGCGGCGAAACCTGTCTGGTAGCCGGCGCCCACGGGAATCTGCTGGTGGGCCACGGCACCGCCGCTGGAGACGTCCACCAGGTCCACCCCATGTTCCGAGGCGGCCCTGGCCATCCGGACCGAGGCCTCGGCGTCGATCCCGCCTTCCGCCCAGTCCGAGGCGGAGATCCGGAGCAGCAGCGCCATGGAATCCGGGATGACGTTCCGGACGGCGTCCACGACGGCGAGGGTCAGCCGGTTCCGGCCGGCTTCGTCCCCGCCCCAGGCATCCGTCCGGTCGTTGACGAGCGGGCTCTGGAACTGGTGCAGCAGGTAGCCGTGGGCACCGTGGATCTCAAGGGTGTCGAACCCGGCGTCGACGGCCCGGACCGCGGCGGCGGCAAAATCGGCGATCACGCCGTCGATCTCCGCCTCCGACATGGCCGAGGGGGCGGCGTAGCCGTCAAAGGCGCCGGTGGCGGGACCGACAGTGGCCCAGCCGCCGTCGGACTCCGGCACGGACCCCCGCTTTCCGGAAAACGGCCAGTACGAGGACGATTTCCGGCCCGCGTGCGCCAGCTGGGTGCCGATTTTCGTCTCGGCGGTGCCGTGGCGGTGCACGAAGGAGGTTATGCGCTCCCAGGCCGCCGCCTGCTCGTCGTTGTAGATGCCGGCGTCCCGGGGGCTAATCCGGCCGGTGGCGTTGACGGCGGCGGCCTCGGTGAGGATCAGGGCCGCTCCCCCGGTGGCGAAGGATCCCAGGTGCATGAGGTGCCAGTCAGTGGGAACCCCTTCCCCCGTCTCCGGCTCGCAGCTGTACTGGCACATCGGTGAAACCCAGCCGCGGTGCTGCAGCCGCAGGGACCTCAGCTCCAGCGGCGTGAACAGGGCAGAACCCATCAGAACAGCACCCGCGCGAGGTTCTGGCGGGCCTTAGCGACGCGCTCATCACTGGTGCCCACGACCTCGAACAGCTCCAGCATCCGGATTCTGGCCGTTTCCCGTTCCGAGCCGAAGTTCCTGCCGATGAACGCGACGATCCGGCCGAGGCCGTCCTCGATGTGTCCGCCGGCGACATCCAGGTCGGCGACGCCGAGCTGCGCGTCAAGGTTGTCCGGCTCATCGGCGGCCCGCTGGCGGAGGGCATCGGTGTCCGCAACGGAGAGCGGCTGGAGGCGGCCCATGAGTTCCACCTGGGCCAGCCCGGCCTTGGCCTCGGCGTCGGCGGGCATCTCCAGGAGCGCTTGCCGGTAGGCCGCGGCGGCCGCCGCATAGTCGCCGGCTTCGATGGCGTCGAATGCGGCCTGGTGCAGGGGCGGCAGCGGCGGGGCCACGGGCTCGGCCGCGCCGTCCCGACTGCCGGGCCCGCCGGCGCCGATCCGCCCGGTGACGCCGTTGGCGGCGGCAACCTTGAGCAGTTCATCGAACAGGTTGCGCACCTCCTCTTCCTCGGCACCGCCCTGGAAGAGGGGAACGGGCTGGCCCTTCACGACGGCGACGGCCGTCGGCACGGCCTGCACCTGGAAGGCCTGCGCGAGCTGCGGGAACGCGTCAATGTCTGCCGCCCCAAGGACCAGCCGGCCGTCGTAGCTCTCCACGATCCGCTCGAGGACGTCGACGAGCTGGCCGGAGACGGGCGAATAGGCGGCCCAGAGGGCGATCACCACGGGCACCTGGGCGGAGAGCTCCACGAGCTCCTGGAAATTGGCCTCGGACACGTCCACGCGCAATGGACGGCCCGGGTGTTCCGCTGCCCCGGTTCCCTCTGCGGCGCCCGGGGCATCCGGGCCGCCGGGCGCCGCAGGGCCGGGGCCCGACGGCGGCGCTGGACGCTGTTTCAAGGAGGAGAGGTCGACGGCGCCCCGCAGGTTGAGCGGGTTGGCGGCAGCTGGCGGGACCGGGCGGGAAGCTGGCGAAGTCATAGCTCCACTCTAGCCACTCCGGCCCCGGCCGGTGCTACGCCGGACCGCTGCCGGTTGCTACTTGAAAGTCGCTCCGACCAGTCCGCGGGTGGCGGCCACCAGCTTCATCGGGTCCTTGGACCCGGCGGGCGGGACGTAGACGGCCATGGACTCCGCGAAGTTCAGCACCATCCCGGTGCTGGTCTCCTTGCCGCCGGCCAGGGCGGCCGCGTCGTCGCCGATCGTCAGCTTGTCACCGGAGGCCTTGGGCGTGCCGTCGAAGGAGAAGTTCAGGCGTCCCAGGACCAGCGCCCCGCCGTCGGCGGTGCGGAACACGACGGTGTTCTCGGGAACCACCTTGTGGGTGAAGGCGAACGTGCCGTTCACGCCGGAACTGACCACATCGGCCTGGTACGCCAGGGTGTCCGCAATGTACGGGGAGGACTGGCCCTCCACGAGCTTGTCCTTGAAGGCGGAGTCAGCCGTGGTCAGGCGGTCGCCGAGGCCGGCCAGCGCTTCCTCGCCGCTGTAGAGCAGTCCGGATTTGTCCGAGGGCGCCAGCGTCTCCGTGCCGCCCCGCCCGATGCCCGGGAAGGTCGCCCCCGGCTGCAGGGGCGTGCTGCCCACGAGCTTGTAGTTCTCCCGCGGGGAGGCCTGGGTCAGGGTGAGCAGCTGCGGGACGACGTTGCCGTCGCCCTGCGTCACGGCCATGACCGAGCGGGGCCAGCTGCGCTTGTTGGTGACCACGGTGGTCAGGAGCTTCGTGGCGCGGACAGGCATCCGGGCCTCGTAGGCGCCGACCTGCGAACGGATCTTGTAGTTCTGCGTACGCACCTCCAGCTCGGACTGCGCCACGCGCGGCTGGAGTTTGCCGGCGTCCTTGGCCGCGTCCCCGGCATCGACGGCGCCGGCAACCTGCTCAAGGACGCGGCGGAACTGGGCGTCCAGCAGCACGGGGCCGTCGGCGGCCTTGTCCGGCTCAGCGGCGGCGGACCCTGAGGACGCAGACGGCGAGGCCGCGGAAGACGTGCTGGGGGAAGGCGCCGGAGTCTGGCTGGCCTGGGCGGCGACTGAAGTGCCGGCGACGGCCGCGGCGGTCAGCACCGCAAGGACGACGACGCCGGAAGGCCGCACCCGCCGCCGGGAGACGGTGTTCTGCTGGGGTGCGTTCTGCTCGGGTGCGCTGTCCCCTGAGCTGGCCCCTGACGTCTTCGACTCGTTGCGTGCTGCCGCCCGGGCCTGGGCGCGGCGGGCGAACATGCTGCCGAGCGGACGTCCCGTGCCGGTGCCTGAGTTGCCGGGCCGGGGGCCGGACTTGAGGACCAGCAGTGCACCGCCGGCCAGGATCAGCAGGGCGCCGACCACCATGAACGGTATGGCCCACGGCGTGGACGTGTCATTGGGGAAGGTCATCGTGATCGAGCTCGGGGCCGGCTTGGTGCCGTCCGTCGCGAGCAGGAGCGACCAGTCGCCGTCGGCTGGCGGGTTCCACGTGTAGTTCATCTCGCCGCTGGCGTTCTCTGTGGTGACCCACAGGTCGGAACCTGCGGGCGACGGCGCGGTGGCCTCGCCGTCGGCATGCGTCAGCTGCAGCGCCTTGCCGTCCTCGGAGACCCCGGAGACGGTATTGTGGGCGGTCTTGCCGACCCACGCGTCGACGTCGTCCGGCCGCCCAGCGGCCAGCATGAAGCTGCCCTCTCCCTTGACATTGATCTTCACGGTACCGCTGTGCAGCGTGCGCAGCTTCTCGTCGAAGACGGTTAACGGCGCGGCGGTGGCGCCGGCCGGTACGGTGGCGGTGACGCTCTCTGCCGGAGCCCAGAATGTCTTCTGGCCGATTCCAGCCAGCAGTGTCAGGAGGCCGAGCAGCACTAGTGCGACTGCAGTCTTGAAACGCAAAATATTACCCATCATCAGCGGACACTTAGCTTCAATAGTAACCATTTTGTTACCGGCGAGTCAGATCGGCCGCACTGACAACCCCTGCCCCAACCCCCGTCCCGGCGCCCGCGCAGCCGGCCAAAGCTCCAGCTGGCAAGCCTGCTGATAGTGTTTGCGGTGATCATCACACCCGGGCCGCCCGCGTGGCGCCGCAACGTATTAAGGGCTTTCAACGCAGTGACTGAACACACGGATCCGTCCCCCGAGGGACCGGAAGAAGCCCAGGAATCCGGCGGCCAGGAACGCGGTGCCCAGGCAAGGATCTCCAGCCGCCGGGCAGCGGCCGCGGGAGTACTCATCTCGCTGGCCCGCCGCCTGCGCCAGCCACTCCCGGGGGCCCAGCCGCGGCTTCGCTTCGAGATGCCTCCGGAACACGAGGCGGCCGCCGGCGTCGCCCTGGCGGACGAGGCCGCCGCACGCTTCGGGGATCTCGGACCCCGCATGTCGGCCCAGCACCCGCTCTATGTGGGCTTCATGGGGACGGTCGGTGTCGGAGTGGCGCTGCTCGTCTACTGGATCGGTTCGAATACGACGCAGCTGCTTCTGTGGATCGTGACGGCCCTCTTCATCGCCTTGGGACTGGATCCGGTGGTGCGGTGGCTGGAGGGCAAGAACGTCCCGCGGGCCGCCGGCGTTGTCGTGGCCGTCTCCACCCTGACGCTGGCCGTGGCCGGTTTCTTCGCCACCCTGATCCCCACGATCGTGCAGCAGGTGACCCAGATTGTGCAGCAGGCGCCGCACTGGATCCAGGAATTCATTGACTCGGACTTCTTCCGTACCGTTGACAGCCAGTTCGGCGTGCGGGACCGCATCACCCAGGAGCTCGAGAAGTTCGTCAACAATCCGGACGCAATGGGCGGCATCTTCGGCGGCGTCGTCGGCTTCGGCTCCACCGTGGCGAACGGGCTGTTCGGCGCGCTGATCGTGCTGGTGCTGAGCCTGTACTTCCTCGCCGCGCTGCCCGCCATGAAGAAATGGGGCTACCGGCTCGCACCGCGGTCCCGCCGGGCCCGGGTCGAGGCCCTGTCCCAGGAAATCACCGGCTCGGTCGGCAACTACGTCATCGGCCAGGCCGTGGTCGCCCTGCTGAACGCGACCTTTGCCTTCATCGTGATGTCGATTGTCGGCGTTCCGTTTGCGGTGCTGCTGGCCTTCGTCGTCGCCCTACTCGCGTTCATCCCGCTCGTCGGCGGCATGATCGCCGGCGTCGTCGTGACCCTCATCGCGCTGACCGCCGGCTGGCAGACGGCGATCGTCTACGCCGTCTGCTATTTCGCCTACCTCCAGTTCGAGGCCTACTTCATCTCGCCGCGCATCATGCAGAAGGCTGTCGCCGTGCCCGGCGCCGTCGCCGTCATCTCGGTCATTGCCGGCGGAAGCTTGCTCGGTGTCCTGGGTGCACTGATTGCCATCCCCACCGCCGCGGCGATCCTGCTGCTGATCAAGGAAATCTTCATCGTGCGCCAGGACAACCACTGATCGACCAGGACCACCATTGATCCAGGCGCCGCCGGGCTTTACGCTCAGGCGTGCGCCGTGGCGACCGGGCCGTCCCATTCCTGCGGCAGCGCGGCGGCAGTACCGCCCGGGATGACCTCGTCCACGATCTCGTTGAGCACCCGGCCGGCGTACTTCTCCCCCACCCACAGGTGCTTGGCGCCGTCGACCCCCACGACGCGCGCCTGCGGGACGACGCTGAACCGTTCGGCGGCGGCGGCCGGCTGCAGGTAGTCATCATGCTCGGGGACCAGCACCGTCAGCGGCTTGCCCGCGGCGGCCCACTCCTTAAGATGCACGCCAGTGGCGCGGTGCAGCGGGGGCGAGAGCAGGATGGCCCCTTCGATCTCCGAGGCCACAGGCTCCGAGGCGCCGTACATCAGCGCGAGTTCGGTGCCGAAGGACCAGCCCACGAGCCAGCGGTTCGGCAGTCCGCGGTCCACGGCAAACTGCACGGCCGCCTCGACGTCGAGACGTTCGCCGATGCCCTCTTCGAAGGCTCCGCCGCTGGTTCCCCGCGGCGAGGACGTGCCCCGGGTGTTGAAGCGGAGCACGGCGATTCCGGCGAGGGCGGGCAGCCGGTAGGAGGCCTTGCGGTACACATGCGAATCCATGAATCCGCCGTGCGTCGGCAGCGGATGCAGGGTGATGAGGGTCGCTTTGATCTCGCCCGACTCCGGCAGGGCCAGTTCGCCGACCAAGCGGTGCCCGTCCCCGGTGCGGAGTTCGACGTTCTCGCGGCGGGCCGGGAGCACGGTGGAAGCACGGATCGCGGTGGGCGCGGAAGGCTGGCTGAAAACGTACGACGCCGGGTCAAAGTGGGCGGAGTCAAAAGTCATGCTGTCAAGCTTAGCGATACCTGTAGCTGCGCGAGGTCCAGCAGTTGGAATGCCAGTGGCGGCGCTCCGCCAGGCCGGCAGCAGCGCCGAAGAGATGGTCCTCGGACCAGACAACAAGGTGGGCGACCCCGGGCAACACCGCAGTGGAGCAGCCCGGGCAGATGTAGGTCTTCTCCGCCCTGCCCGCGGTGATGGAGCGGACCATCCATTCGCCGTCCGGCGCGCTCTCCCGGCGGGCGATACCCGTGCGGGCCCGTTCCAGGTCCAGCTCGGGCACCGGGCCGTGCTTGGCTCCGGGCTTCGCTGCCTTTCCAGAGCCCGCCTTTCCAGAGCCTGCCTTTCCAGAGCCCGCCTTTCCAGAGAGGGCGCGGCGGGGGCGGTTGGAACGGGGCATGCTTCCATTCTGCCCCAGTCCGGGTGCCCCTCGTGCCCGGCAGGCTGCCCGTCGCCTGGTGCAGACGGTACAGTTGACCGGGTGCGTTTAGTCATAGCCCGGTGCTCCGTTGATTATGTTGGCCGGCTCAAAGCCCATCTCCCGCTCGCCACCCGGCTCCTGCTGGTCAAGGCCGACGGTTCCGTCCTCGTCCATTCCGACGGCGGATCCTACAAGCCGCTGAACTGGATGAGCCCGCCGGCATCCCTGCGTGTCTCCAGTCCGGACGAGATCGACGTCGAGGTCGGCGTGGTCGAGCAGTGGACCGTGCAGTCCGCAAAAACGGATGACCGGCTGATCATCAACATCCATGAGCAGCTGCACGACACGTCCCATGAGCTGGGCCAGGACCCCGGCCTCATCAAGGACGGGGTCGAGGCGGATCTGCAGCGGCTCCTGGCCGAACAGATCGAGCTCTTGGGCACCGGCTTTTCGCTGGTCCGCCGCGAATACTTCACCGCGATCGGCCCCGTGGACATCCTGGCCCGGGACGCGAACGGCGCCACGGTGGCCATCGAGCTCAAACGCCGCGGCGACATCGACGGCGTCGAACAGCTCACGCGGTACCTGGAACTGCTGAACCGGGACCCGCTCCTGGCTCCGGTGCGCGGAATCTTCGCGGCCCAGCAGATCAAGCCCCAGGCCAAGGTCCTCGCCAACGACCGGGGCATCGACTGCGTGACCCTTGACTATGACGCCATGCGCGGCCTCGACGACAGCGAGTCCCGGCTCTTCTGAGGCACGCGGGAAATGCAATCGAAGGCGTTCATCAATTCTTTCCACAAAATTTATGCATTTCTGCCGTGCGCCCGTTGACCTGACGCGACTGTCATGAAATTCTTATACGAGTCTTTGTGTAGGTGTTTTTTCATGCTCGCAAGACATGTTGCGAGCGTGAAGCTCCTGCCGCCAACGCCCGGTTGATCCGAGCCGAAAGCCAAGGTTCTTCTCGCAGAGTGACCAAGTCCGGCACGAAGTGTGCCGGACTTAATCAAGATCCACAATGAGGAGAAACAAATGGCACAGGGAACCGTCAAGTGGTTCAACGCAGAAAAGGGCTTCGGCTTCATCACCCCGGATGACTCCGATGGCGATGTCTTCGTTCACTACTCCGAGATCCAGACCGGCGGGTTCAAGACCCTCGACGAGAACCAGCGCGTTCAGTTCGAGATCGGCCAGGGCGCCAAGGGCCCCCAGGCTACCGGCGTGACGCTGGTCTAGTCTCCCGCTGGGGAACTGCCTGAGGCAGTCTCCGCGAATCGAATGATCCCCGGCATTAGTGCCGGGGATCATTTATTTGTGGCTTTGTTGGCCGGCTGCCGGCTTTGATCACCACGGCGCTTTGTTCAGCGGACCCACCGTGCATTGTTTCGCATTGTCCGCCGCCGGAATGCATTTCCTGCCGGGCACGGCTGACCCCGCATAAGGCGGTCGGCGCACCGGCGGTTGGCGCACCGGCGGTTGGCACACCGGCGGTTGGCACACCGGCGGTTGGCACACCGGCGGTTGGCACACCGGCGGTTGGCACACCGGCGGTTGGCACACCGGCGGTTGGCGCACCGGCGGTTGGCACATTGGCGGTTAGAGCATTGGCCGTCAGCGCCCTGGTTGTTAGCCCACGAGGGTCCTGAGCAGGCGCGCGCTCTGCCGCACCGATAGCCCGGGAAGGTACGCCCGGCTGAGGGCTCGACCCATCGCGGGCAGCTGCAGCGGGTCCTGGTAGTACAGGTAGAGCGTGCGGTAGTCGGGCTTGAAGCGCGATTTGAAGGTGGCCAGGGAGCGGAACCCGTAAACAGGTTCCAGCGCCCGGCCCACAACGTCCAGGATTCCCGCCAGTCCCTCCGGCCCGGCGTCGCGCGGCGCTTCCTGCCCGTACTCCGCGGTGGCGTCCCCCGCAGTACCGTCCCCCGCAGCGTTTTCCCGCGTGGAGTTGTCCCCCGCCTCGCCGGCGGAGGCCCTGGCTGCAGCCTGGGTGTGGTCCTTGGCGAGCGGCGAGCCGGACAGGGAGATGAACTCCACGGTGCGCTTGAGCTCCTGCACCGCCGAGGCGATCAGGAATTCCATGACGCCGGGAAAGGCGTCCCCGCGCCTGCGCATGAAGTCCAGCGTCCAGCTCACGAGCTGTCCGCCGTCGTACACCGGCAGCCAGCTGGTGACGCCCTGCACCTGTCCCCCTGCGTCGAGCGCCAGGCAGCAGAGCACCTCGTCGTCGTCGAGCTCGTCGATGCCGCCCAGTGTGAAACCCATTTCCGGCACGGGCTTCTGGGCCGCCCATTCCTCGGAAACCTCGCTCAGCTGGGCCCGCAGCGGCGCGGAAAGATCGCTGTAGCGTCCCCACACGGCGCGGACGCCGGTCTTCCCAGCGCGGTTCAAGGCGGTCCGCACGTTTTGCCACTCCTTGCCCTTGAATTCGAGTTCGCGCACGGCGAGCCTGGTTTCCTGGGCCACGGCCACCCGCCGGAAGCCGCGGGCCTGGAGCATCGGCCACAGCTCGTCGGTGCAGGAGTAGAAGCAAGGGATGAGGGCGTGCTCGGCGCAGTAGCGCATGAACCCGGCGGCGGTGTTTTCATGGAGGGCCGCGGGGCCGAACGGGCCGGCCAGGGTCAGCGCCACGTTGCCGTGCTGTTGGTAGGCCACCCCGCCGCGCCGGTCCGCCGTGAACCAGTACTTGTTCGGCTCCCAGAGCGCCATCCAGGACAGCGAGTCGCCGCCCTGGCGGATCAGGCTGCGCGCAACGTCCCGGTCCCCCGAGCCGACGTCCGTGCGGTGCAACCGGCGCAGCAGCACCAGCCACACCGCGGTGAGTGCGGTAGCCCAGAAAATGATCCCGGCGTAGGCGAACAGGAACGCCTCGACGGCGTTGCGGTTCTGGAAGATGCGGCTGTAGGTGCCGGGGATCGGCAGCGGCAGGTACTGCCTGGCCAGTTCCGCCACGAGGCCCAGCAGGCCGCCGTCGCGGTCCATGCCGCCGGCCGCAAGCCACGCCGCAGCGTAGCCCCCGGCCAGCACTAGCCAGGTGCCCCCGACCACGACGCCCAGGTTCCGCCGGGCCCGCGGAGCCGTCTCAACCCGGAACTGCCGCCGGTTGGCCCAGAGCAGCACCACCAGCATCAGCGGGACCGCCACGAGCGGGAGGATATGGACGAAGCCGGAACTCATCACGGCTGTGTGGGGCCGGTTGGGGTAATGCGGAATCCGGGCGAACAGGGCCAGGTACACGGCGGCCAGGGCGGTCACCGCCAGCTGGACGATGATGGCGATCCGCAGCGCAAGGCGGCGGCCCTGCCGCATGCCGTCCGCGCAGATCAGCAGGAGCACCACGGGGACGATCGCCAGTGCGAGGCCCAGCGGACCGGCGAAACCGGCCCTCCCGGCCTCAAGGCAGCTGACGTCAACCGTGCCGCCGCAGTTTGCCTCAAGCTGGCTCAGGGTGGGCAGCGGATTCAGCACGACGTCCCGGAGCAGGGCGAGCGGACCGGTGGGGCTGCTGACCGCCGCGGTGAGGATGGGCCCGACGGCGAAGATGGCGACCGTCAGGGCGAGCAGGTTCCGGGTTTCGCGGCCTGTCGAACGGTGGCGGTGAAGCGTGCCCCTGTCCCCTTGGATCCACCAGCCCGCCGCCAACCCCGCCAGCGCCCCGGCCAGGCCGACGACGGTCTCCGCGTGCCCCACGTACAGCACCAGCAGGAGGGGTGCGGACACCCCTGCGGTCCGCAGCCGCCGCTGCCAGAGCGTGGGCAGCAGTCCGCTCGCGGCCAGCGTGACGGCAAGGACGGCAGCGTAGGGGCCGATCAGCCGGGCGTTCACCATGAGGCCGAGCCAGCCGTCGCCAGCGTACCGCGCCAGCTGGGTGAGCAGCAGGAACACCGTCACGGCGGCGAACTGGCCGGCAAAGTAGAACACGGCGGTGCGCAGTGTGCCCAGGTGCCGCTCGGCGAGGCCGAGCAGCAGCAGGATCATGAGCGCGGCCGCCAGGTAGGCGAGCGGATTGGTCGCGAAGAACAGCGATGTGAAGAGGGACCACCAGCGCCCCGCCCTCAGGCCCGGAGCGCTGACGGAGGCCACATTCAGCAGTGATTCCGGCGGCCCGGAGAGGAAGCTGCCCGTGGCTGCTCCGGTGGCGAGGAAGACGCCGAGGACAGCGAGCGTGAACGGTACGGCCCGGAAGTGTCCGAGGACCCGGCGCACGCCCTGCCGCCAGACGCCCAAGAGTGATGCGCCCTCGGTGCGGGGCCGTCCGCGGGTCGCTGTGCCCGGCCTCACGGTGTGATGCCCCAGCGCCTGGCCAGGAAGTCGAGGCCCCCGGGCAGGCCGCTGGACGCGGTCTCCCAGGAGTGCCCGGCGTTGGCGATCCGGTGGGCTTCGACGGTGAAACCGGCCTTTCGTGCCGCGTCCGAGAGCTGGTCCATGTACCCGATGAACTCGGGATCCCGCTCGCCGGCGCCGAAGTAGATCGTGTTCCCGTCGAAGTGGTGTTCCGTCATGAGCTGCAGCGGTGTCTGCCGATCGAAGGCCGCTGTGTCGCCGCCGAAGGAGGCCTGGACGGTCTTGTCCCGCTCCTTGGCGAGGGCGGGTTCCTTCTCGCTCGAGAAAGCCAGCGCGGCGGTGTAGACGTCCGGGTGCCGGGTCACCATCTGCATGGCGCACGTGGCGCCGAAGGAGAAACCGCCCGCGGCCCACTGCCGGGGGTCCGGGTCGACGTCGAGGGTCCGGTTGATCCACGCCGGCACGTCCGCCGCAAGGAAGGTGTCCGCCTGCGCGATGCGGCTGTCCATGCACAGGGTGTTTCCGGAGGGCGAGCCGTTCGGGTCGACCACCACCACCACCGGTGTGACGCCGGCGTGCTCCGAGGCAAAACGGTCCAGGCGGCTTCGGAGTGCGCCGCCGATGAGCCAGTCGGCCGGGCTTCCCGGCTGCCCGGAGAAGAGCACGAGCACGGGAAGCGCCGGCCTCGGGGAGCCCTGGTAGGCCGGCGGAAGATAGATGTACGCCTCGCGGCTGTGGAAGCCGGAAGTGGTGCCGGGGATCTCGGCTTTCCGGATCACGCCCTCGGGAAGGTCGCCCTGCGCCGTCCACCGGGCCAGGCTGACGGCCGGCGCCGCCCCGGCCAGGCGCTCCAGCCCGGCGTCGAGCGAAGGGATCCGGGCCACTGCCGTTCCCGTCAGGTCACTGACGGTGTGGTTCAGCCCGAAATAGACGTTGGTCTGGACCGCGGAGAGCGCGAGCACACCCAGGAATGCACCAGTTGCGACGGCGGTGGACCGCCAGGGGCGGACGGGGCGCCGGCGGGGCTGGGGACGTGGCTGGGACGGTTCAGGGCGGGAAGACCGGCGGCGCCGGATGCCGCGGAGGCCCCAGATGCTCCCGAGTCGAAGGAAGTACAGGAGCAGGCCCGCGACGGCGGGAACGGACCAGGCCAGGGTTTCCCAAGGCAGCTCCTCGGGGAAGACCGAGAGGCCGTAGATCAGGAGCCAATGCACGCCCGCGACGAGCGCTGCGGCGAGCAGGACGGCCGCGCCCAGCACAGCGGCGGCGGGGCCGGACGCACGCTTCCGCATGCGCCACCACAGGAGGTAGCCGAGGCCGGCCGCACCGGCGGCCCAGGCAATCCACACCGCCGGGCCGTCGACCAGGCGGATGTCTTCAATGAAGTCCACCGGCACTAGCGCCAGGTGCCGACGCCGATAACAGGTCCGGCCTCAAGCCAGGAGGACAGGCCGGCGTAGGCGTCGAACCGCATCGCGAGCAGGACTTCCTGCCCCTCGTACCGGAGTTCCACAATCACGGCGTCCGGCTGGACCTTGACGAGTTCGGATTCGGTGGGCTTGCGCCGCCCCAGCAGCTCCAGGGAACTGCGCCGGAAGGTGTGCTTGGGGCGCACGCTGAGGGAGACGAGGCGGAACCACTCGAGGTCGTTGTCCTGATAACGACAAACCCCCATCTGCCAGCTTTTTCCAGCCGTGCAAATGGAGGCGTCCACCGTGCCGAGGGCGCGCCGCAGATTGAAGCGGCGCACCCCCGAAAGGCACAGTGCAATGACCAGCAACCCGAAGAGAGTTGCCAGGACGATGAACGGCAAACCAATATCGTTCATCAAGGTCGTGCTAGCGGATCCCCGCAGTAGCCGCGTCGCCCATTTGGGCGTTGTCGGCAACAATAACCACCCTGTTGTTGTCGACGGAGAAGAATCCGCCGTCAACGGCTACAGCAATGCGGTCACCGGACACCGGCTCGATTGCCAGCTCACCTTCGGCCAGAATCGCCAGCAGGGGCGAGTGGCCGGGCAGGATTCCGATTTCACCATCGCTGGTGCGGGCCTTGACCATCTTGGCCGCTCCGGACCACACGAAGTGGTCCGCTGCGACAATCTCAACCTCAAGCTCAGCCATATTACTTGGTCTGTTCCTGGATCTTGGCCCACTGGCGCTCAACGTCATCCAGGCCGCCGACGTTGAAGAACGCCTGCTCTGCAATGTGGTCGAGGTCGCCGTCGCAGATCGCGGTGAAGCCTTCGACCGTGTCCTTGATGGAAACGGTGGAGCCTTCGACGCCGGTGAACTGCTTGGCGGTGTAGGTGTTCTGCGAGAGGAACTGCTGGATGCGGCGTGCACGCGACACGACGATCTTGTCTTCTTCAGAGAGTTCGTCAACGCCGAGGATGGCGATGATGTCCTGAAGTTCCTTGTTCTTCTGCAGGATCTGCTTCACGCGGACGGCCGTGTTGTAGTGGTCGTGACCGATGTACTGCGGATCCAGGATGCGCGAGGTCGACGTCAGCGGGTCAACGGCCGGGTACAGACCACGGGAGGCGATTTCACGGGAAAGTTCCGTGGTCGCGTCGAGGTGTGCGAAGGTCGTGGCCGGAGCCGGGTCGGTGTAGTCATCTGCGGGGACGTAGATGGCCTGCATCGAGGTGATGGAGTGGCCCTTGGTGGACGTGATGCGCTCCTGCAGGAGACCCATCTCGTCTGCCAGGTTGGGCTGGTAGCCCACGGCCGACGGCATGCGGCCGAGGAGGGTGGAGACCTCGGAACCTGCCTGGGTGAAGCGGAAGATGTTGTCGATGAAGAGCAGCACGTCCTGGTTCTGGACATCGCGGAAGTACTCCGCCATGGTCAGTGCGGACAGTGCCACGCGCAGACGCGTTCCCGGCGGCTCATCCATCTGGCCGAATACAAGGGCGGTGTCCTTGAGGACGCCTGCCTCTTCCATTTCGACCCAGAGGTCGTTACCTTCACGGGTACGCTCGCCGACACCGGCGAACACCGAGGTGCCGCCGAAGTTGCGGGCAACACGGGTGATCATTTCCTGGATCAGCACGGTCTTGCCGACGCCGGCGCCACCGAACAGGCCGATCTTTCCACCCTTGATGTACGGGGTGAGGAGGTCGATGACCTTGATGCCGGTTTCGAGCATCTCGGTGGAACCTTCGAGGGTCGCGAAGGCGGGAGCCTTGCGGTGGATCGGCCAGTAGTCAGAGGCCTGGATTTCGGACTCGTCAACGTCGAGCGGCTTGCCGAGGACGTTGAAGATGTGGCCCTTGACGCCGTCGCCGACGGGCACGGTGATCGGGCCGCCGGAGTCAACCACGTTGGTCCCGCGGACGAGTCCGTCGGTTGCCTGCAGTGCGATGGCACGAATGACGTTGTCGCCGAGGTGGAGGGCGACCTCGAACGTGATGGTCTTGGTCTCACCGTTGAGAGTAATCTCCGTGGTGAGTGCGTTGTAAATCGAGGGGATTGCGTCAGCCGGGAATTCGACGTCGACAACCGGGCCAATAACACGTGCAATACGGCCGGTAGCACCGGACGTTGCGGCTACGTGTTCGGTAGCAGTGGCAGTCATCTCTCTCACTTCACTCAGTAGATGGCGTGGGGGTTAAGTCTATCTTTTGGTGCAGGTACAGATCCGAGCTCGTGCTGGCTAGGACGCGTTCAACGCGTCGGCACCGGCCACGATTTCGGAAAGCTCCTGCGTAATTTCAGCCTGGCGGGCAGTGTTGCGCAGACGCGTGTACTTCTTGATGAGGTCCGTGGCGTTGTCGCCGGCGGACTTCATCGCCCGCTGGCGGGCAGCGAGCTCCGAAGCTGCTGCCTGCAACATTGCGGCGAAGATACGTGATTCGATGTAGCGCGGCAGCAGAGCATCAAGAACCTGCTCCGTTTCCGGCTCGAATTCGTAGAGCGGCAGGAGGTCCGATTCGGACGCGGCCTTCTCTTCGACAACCTCGAGCGGAAGCAGGCGGACGACCGTCGGCTCCTGGGTCACCATCGACTTGAATCGGGTGTAGACGACATGGATCTCGTCGACGCCGCCCTCTTCATAGGCTGTTGCGAAGTCTTCCAGCAATGCCTGGCTGACTTCCTGCGCAGTCGCAAATTCCGGTGAATCCGTGTTGCCGGTCCATACCCGTCCGTAGGGACGGTTCCGGAAATCGAAGTACGCCTGTGCCTTGCGGCCAACCAGGAACGTCTTGACTTCCTTGCCTTCCTCGTGGAGCAGCTCGTTGAGGCCTTCGGCCTGCTTGAGCACGCTTGCCGAGTAGGAACCTGCGAGGCCACGGTCCGAGGTGATGATCAGGACGGCGGCCCGGCGGATCTGTCCCGGCTCGGTGACCAGCGGGTGGTCGATTTCGCTCTGGCTTGCGACAGCAGAAACGGCACGCGTGATCGCGTTTGCGTAAGGCAGTGAAGCTGCTACGCGTGCGCGGGCCTTGCCGATGCGCGAGGTAGCGATCAGTTCCATCGCCTTGAAGATCTTGCGCATCGACGTCGTCGAGCTGATCTTCTGGCGGTAGACCCGGATCTGGGCTCCCATACTTATCCTTTCCTAAGATCCCGATGGCCGGGACTGCCGGAACCCACGGGTCCCGGCAGTCCCTGCCAACGAAACTAGCGCTTCTGCTTGACGATTTTTTCCTGGTCGACCTGGCCCTCGTCGATGGGGGCGTGCTCCTCGTGCCCCGCACCTACCAGGTAGCTGTCCCCCTCACCGAAGAAGCCCTTCTTGAAGCCCACGATCGCGGTCTTCAGCGCTTCTGCGGTGTCATCGTCCATGACGTTGGTCTGAGCCAGCGTCGTCAGGATGGAGGACTTGTGCTTGAGGTGCTCCAGGAATTCGGTCTCGAAGCGCCTGATGTCCTCAACCGGAACGTCGTCGAGGTGGCCGTTGGTGCCTGCCCAAATGGAGACGACCTGGTTCTCGATCGGGAACGGCGAGTACTGGCCCTGCTTGAGCAGTTCCATCAGGCGTGCGCCACGGGTCAGCTGCTGGCGCGATGCGGCGTCGAGGTCCGACGCGAACATCGCGAAGGCCTGCATGTCGCGGTATTGGGCCAGTTCCAGCTTCAAGGTACCGGAGACCTTTTTCATGGACTTGACCTGGGCGGCGCCACCAACGCGGGAGACGGACACACCCACGTCAACAGCGGGACGCTGGTTGGCGTTGAAGAGGTCCGACTGCAGGAAGATCTGGCCATCGGTAATGGAGATCACGTTGGTCGGGATGTAGGCGGAAACGTCGTTTGCCTTGGTCTCGATGAGCGGCAGGCCCGTCATCGAACCTGCACCGAGCTCGTCAGAGAGCTTGGCACAACGCTCCAGCAGACGGGAGTGCAAGTAGAAGACGTCGCCCGGGTAGGCTTCGCGTCCCGGCGGGCGGCGGAGCAGCAGCGACACCGCACGGTAGGCCTCAGCCTGCTTGGAGAGGTCATCGAAGACGATGAGGACGTGCTTGCCGCCGTACATCCAGTGCTGGCCGATCGCCGAGCCGGCGTAGGGTGCCAGGTACTTGAAGCCTGCCGGGTCGGACGCCGGGGAAGCCACGATGGTCGTGTACTCCAGGGCGCCGTGGTCCTCAAGGGTCTGGCGGACTGCCGCGATCGTCGATGCCTTCTGGCCGATGGCCACGTAGATGCAGCGCACCTGCTTGGTGACATCTCCGGAAGCCCAGTTGGCCTTCTGGTTGATGATCGTGTCGATGGCGATTGCCGACTTGCCGGTCTGGCGGTCACCGATGATCAGCTGACGCTGGCCGCGGCCGATCGGGATCATGGCGTCGATAGCCTTCAGACCGGTCTGCATCGGCTCGTGGACCGACTTGCGCTGGGTGACGCCGGGCGCCTGGAGTTCCAGTGCTCGCGTGGCCTCGGCCTTGATCTCGCCGAGGTCGTCGATGGGCTGGCCCAGCGGGTCAACAACACGGCCAAGGAAGGCGTCGCCGACCGGGACGGACAGAACCTGTCCGGTGCGGTGGACTTCCTGGCCTTCTTCGATTCCGGTGAAGTCACCGAGGATGATGACGCCGATCTCGCGGACGTCAAGGTTCTGGGCCAGGCCCAGCGTGCCGTCTTCGAAGCGAAGCAGCTCGTTCGCCATGACCGAGGGAAGGCCCTCAACACGGGCGATGCCGTCACCTGCGGTTGTTACACGGCCGACCTCTACGCGCTCTGCGTTTCCGGGTTCGTAGGACGCCGCGAACTCGTTCAACGCAATACGGACGTCGTCGGCGTTGATGGTCAATTCGGCCATCTGCAGTCCCTGCTCTCCTGTTTTCGTGATCATCGTTGCTCACGATGACCGGGGTTTCTATCAGTGAAGTTGTGCTTGTCCGGCTAACCGGCAAGCTGACGGTGAAGCTGGCCCAGGCGGGCGAGGACGGAAGCGTCAACCACTTCGTCCCCGACCTGGATCCGGATGCCACCGATCAGTGCCGGGTCAACGTTCATGTTGATCTTGAGCTCGCGCCCGTAGAGGGCATCCAACCCTGCCTGCAGGCGGCCGGTCTGCGTCTCCGTCAACGGACGGGTGACGCTGACCGTTGCGATCCAGCGCTGCTGGCGCTTGGCTGCAAGTTCGGCGAAACGACCGACGAGCTTGGTTGCCTTGAGCCCGCGGGGCTGCGAAACAGCCTGTCCGATAAGGACTTTCGCTTCCTCGCTTGCACTGGGCACGAGCTTCTCGGCGAGGGCAATCTTGGCCGCCGGGCTCGCCTGCGGCTCGGACAGAGCACGCTGGACCTCGTGGTTGGACTCCACCGCATGGTTGAAGGCGAACAGATCGTTCTCCAACGATTCCAGCCCTGTGAGTCCGGAGGCAGAGACGGCCGACTTGTTCTCGGCAACGGCAATTACCACCGAAGCGGCAAGAGTCTCGAGTGCATCGCCGATATCCCGGGCCGACGCCCAGCGTGAGCTGGCCAGTCCGCTCGCGATCTCCGCAGCATCAGCGGATACTTTTCCACCGAAGAGCTGCTTGACCAGCGCCGACTTTTCGTCACCGCTGCGGGACGGGTCAGTCAGGGCGCGGCGCAAGCCAGCCGAGCTGTCCACCGTTCCCAGGATTCCGAAGAGTTCCTTAGCCAACTGCAGCGATGCGTTCGGAAGCTTGGCTTCCAGCGCAACCAGCGCCGCGGCCAGCGATTCGCTCGATACACCTGCCATTACTTAGCTACACCTGCGTTCTGGTTCTCCAGATCTGCCAGGAAGCGGTCCACCACACGGGCCGACCGTGCGTCATCGCTGAGCGCCTCGCCGACGATGCGGCTTGCCAGCGTCGTGGCCAGCGTGCCGACCTCCGAGCGGAGGGACACAACGGCCGCCTGACGCTCGGACTCGATCTGCGCGTGTGCCTGGGCCGTGATGCGGGCAGACTCTGCAGCTGCCTTCTCCTTCAGCTCCGCAAGGATCTGGGCGCCTTCGGCACGGGCTTCCTCGCGGATGCGGTTGGCTTCGGCACGGGCATCGGTGAGCTGCTGCTTGTATTCTTCGAGTGCGGCGGAAGCCTCTGCCTGGGCCTTTTCAGCCTTGGCGATGCCGCCTTCGATGGCCTCGGCGCGCTCCGCAAAGGTCTTCTCGAACATCGGGACAACAAACTTGACCACGATGTACATGAGGACAGCAAAGCCGACGAGGACGACGCCCATTTCCCAGGGATTGGGAACGAGCGGGTTGGCCGCCGTTTCAGTGGCGGCTGAGATGATCATTTGATGCATAATTCACCCGTCCTTATCTACTCGGTTCTGGATGTTCGCTTAGTTCAGAAGGTTTACTTGAGAACGAATGCGAAGACCAGGCCGAGGATGGCGAGGGCTTCAGTCAGCGCAAGGCCGAGGAATGCGATCGGCTGCAGGACGCGCTGCGCTTCCGGCTGGCGTGCCACACCGTTGATGTAGGCCGCGAATACGAGACCAACACCGATACCACCACCGATGGCGGAGAGGCCGTAGCCGATGAGGTTGAGGGACCCGTTGATGGAGCCGTTCATTTTTTTCCTTTCAAGATGCCAACTACGTGGCAGGTTGTTTGGTGTGCTTCATCCCCGCGAGGGGAAGTTTGTGGGTGCCTAATGGCTGTCCGCGTGCAGCGCGCCTTCGATGTAAATGGCGGTCAGCAGCGTGAAGACGTAGGCCTGCAGCGCCATGATCAGCGCTTCCAGCATGTACATGGCGATGGAACCGGCCAGGACGAGTACGGACGCGCCCTTTAGGAGCACGTTCTCCTGCATGACGAGGAACTCGATTCCGGATCCTGCGATCATGACGATGAGGTGGCCGGCCAGCATCGTCGCGAACAGACGGAGGCTGTGCGTGACGGGGCGGACCAGGAAGTTGGAGATGATCTCGATCGGGATGACGATCGGCAGGATGTAGATCGGAACACCGGAAGGAACGGTGGCCAGCTTGAAATACTTGAGGCCGTTCTTCTTGATGCCGATGCCGATCCAGGTGACGTACACGATGGCTGCGAGCACATAGGCTCCGCCGACGTGCGAGAAGCTCGGGAGCTGGATTACGGGAATAGCGCCGTAGATGTTGTTCACCAGGATGAAGAAGAAGAGGCTGAACAGCAGCGGGACGTACTTCATGAAGTCTTTGCCGCCGATGATGTCCTTGGCAATGCCATTGCGGACGAAGCCATAGGCCATCTCGCCTGCGAACTGCAGTTTGCCGGGAACAAGCTGCTGCTTCCGCGCAGCTAGCAGAAAGAATGTAGCGATAATAGCGACCGACAGGATTACCAGCAGCATCTGCTTGGAGAATCCGTCTGCCGCACCCCACGGCAGGATTGCCGGCAAGTGCAGTTCTTCAATTCCAGGAGGAGTGAACTCTCCTGAATCTTGGGTCGGGAGCGCAAGCGCGATCAACGCGTTTCCTCTCTGCAGTGTCCATCATTGGGCGTTGGTCGGGGACCGGCGACATTGCTGCCAGCCTCTCCCCCTGTGAAATTATTTGGCATTACTGTTCCTCGTCCTTGGACGGGCCACGTGCAGCATTGTCCTCGCCAGCTGATGTTCTGGAGCTGGTGAGGCCGTGCATATGAGAAAGATAGAACCCTCCCGCAGCTCCAAGCAGAGCGCCTGCGAGCACAATCCAGCGGGTTCCCCACAGATTATCCAGACCCCACCCTATCAAACTCCAGACCACGATTCCGCCAACAATGTAGCTGAAGACGGCGATTCCGGCGTTGTATCCGCCGTCCCCGCCGTCCGCGGATACACCGGGGGCACCGGGCGTAGTTTTGGGGGTATTGGCTGCCTTGGGAGTTGTTCCGCGGCCGGCTTTGCGGCTAAACATCGGTGCCGCCTTTTCGCGTTTCGGGGTCATTGTAAATCTGCAGCCGTGCCTTGCTGAAACCGTAGATCTCGGCGGCCTGCCAGAACACCACGGTCACGACGGCGCCGATCAGGAACCAGCGGCCGTGCAGCCAGGCCGGCGCCCCGATGGCGAAGAGCACGACGGCAAATCCGACGACCTTGACAAAATACGTCGCGACGAAGAGTCCGATCGCTCCTGAGGGGTTGTTGCGGCCGGCGATGTGGCCGATCATCAGGCTGATGGCGAAGAACGCCATCACCAGGGCCCCCCCGAAGGCGGCGGACCACAGGCCCGTTGCGCCGTTGAAGAGGAACGCGGCAACGCCGGTCAGCACCAAGGCGCCGCCGGCAGCCGCTGAACTCATGGCCAGCAGCCGCAGCCAAAGCGATTTCGTGGGGCCGGAGACACCAACGGGTCCGGTGCCGGACGCGGGTCCGGGATCGGCGTTGGAGGTCATGAGATCCCAATCGTCGCGGGGTGGGGCACGTCAACGGTGCTGGTCAACGGTGCTGGTCAACAAGGTGCGGCGAATGGCCGCCCCTGAATTCTACAGTAGATAGAAATTATTGGGAAAAGCGCGGCAGCGTACCGGTGTGCGGGTCACTCCTGCGTCCCCGTCATCTGTCCGGGACCCCGCTGCCGCAGGTACGGCCACGCTGTCACCACGGCCATGACGGCCGTGGCAGCCAGGTCGACCGCAAGGACGATTTGCCACGGGAACACCACGAAGGCCAGCCCGCCGAAGGCAAGGACGCAGGTCCACAGGTACATCAGCACGACGGCGGTACGGTGCGAGTATCCGATGTCCAGCAGCTTGTGATGCAGGTGTCCCCTGTCGGCCGACCACGGCGAACGACCCAGTGCGGTGCGCCGCACGACGGCCAGGCACAGGTCCAGCAACGGCAGGAAGAGCACCGCGAACGGCAACAGGATCGGGATGATCGTAGGGATACCGTTGAGCCGGTCATAGAGCCCGGATGAGATCTGCCCCGTGGACACGATGCCGGCCGACGCCATCAGCAGGCCGATGAGCATAGCGCCGGAATCGCCCATGAAGATCTTCGATGGAAACCAGTTGTGCGGCAGGAAGCCGAGGCAGCCGCCCACCACAATGGCCGTCAAGAGGGTTGCCAAGTCCGAGCGATCCAGCAGAACGGCGCTCCGGTGCACCCAGTAGGCCGTGAGGAAGAATGCCGCTCCCCCGATGATCGCCACGCCTGCTGCAAGGCCGTCCAGCCCGTCGATGAAGTTGAAGGCATTCATGGTGGTGACAATGAGTCCGGCCGTCAGCACGATGCTTACAGTGTCGTTTTCAATCACGATTGGCTCCGGAATGAAGGGAACAATCGTCACACGGACACCCCAAACAGCCACCACAAAGGCGGCGGCGCTCTGGCCGATCAGCTTGATCCACCAGCGCAGGTCAAGCAGGTCGTCGGCGAGGCCAACCACAACGATCAATACCGCACCGGCAAGGACTCCCCAGGGCGCGGCATTGTTCCGGAAGATGTCCTTCACGAAGAAGGATTGGCGCGCCACGATCAGCGCCACCAGGACTCCGGCAAAGATGCCCAGGCCGCCAAGCCTGGAGACCGGCGTCGAGTGCATGTCGCGGCTGCGGATCGGAGCGAACAGTTCCAGCTTGTTGCCCGCAAGCCGGGCACCCCACGTCGCCGCGTAGCTCACGATCGCCGCGGTCAGCATCATGAGCAGGTACATGATCATGGAAAAACCACCTGCCCGGAGCCGTCAGCGCAGGGAGCCCCCGGCTGGACATTCCGCAGCCACGGGGTCCCCAGTGGGCTTCGGGAATGGGGTGAATTCAATTGCCGTGGAACTGTCTTTCGATAAATGAAACTTCTCCGTCGCCGTGCGCAGGGCAGGCAGTGCGTAGTGCCTGACAGGGCTGTATTACAGTGGACTCTAGTCAAGATACTAATGCCAACGGCCGCCTGTCTTCGCGTCACACGGCCTCCTGCCGGCGGGAAAACCACTGACGGCCGTGCTGAAAGGACCCCGCGATGACCCTGTCGGTTGCAGTTGCTGCCGTGACGTTTGACCGTCCCCGGGAGCTGGCCGTTCTGCTGGACGCCATCAACAACCAGACCGCGGCGGTCCGCTCGATCTGCCTCGTCGACAGCGGCACCGTGCCCGCCAAGGACGTCGCTGACCAGCACGGAAACGTGGACTATGTCCGGTCCGAGGCGAACCTTGGCGGCGCGGGCGGTTTTTCGCTGGCGATCCTCAAGGCGGTGGCCAGCGGGGCGGACTGGATCTGGATGATGGACGACGATGCCGAGCCCGGCGATCCGGAATGTCTCGCCACGCTGCTCCGCGAGGCCGAGGCGCGCGGCCTCGATGCCGTGGTTCCGCTCGTGGTGGCTCCCGGCCACCCGGACCGGCTGTCCTTTTTCTTCCGCCTGGACGGCAAGGTCACGCATGAGCGGGCCGAAGTGGAAAAGGTGGGCTTCCTGCCGGACGACGGTCACTTCTTCAACGGCGCGCTGATCCGCTCCGATGTCTTTTTCAAGGTCGGGCTGCCGGACATGCGCCTGTTCATCCGCGGCGACGAGGTGGACTTCACCCTCAGGCTCCGGAAGGCCGGCATCCGCTTCGGCACGGTGACCACGGCTGCCATCACCCATCCGCATGCCTTCTCCGAGACCAAGCATGTCTACGGCGCCAGGTGGCACGTGATCGTCCCGGACTCGGCGTTCAAACGCTACTTCTACTACCGGAACCGCGGTTACATGATCCGCCGCCATTTCCGGGTCAAGTCCTTCGTCGCCGATGTGGGCGGCTACCTCGGCTACTTCCTGCGCCGCGGCGATTTCCGGGGCCTGGCTGACTGGTTCCGGGCATTTTCCACCGGGCTTCGCGGCAAGGGCTTCGGTCCGCTGAAGGACCAGAAGTTCTAGCGATTCCGGCGTAACCGCCGGTGTAGCTGCCGGCGTAACTGCCGCCGCACCAGCAGCCCCAACAGCACCCACGGCTCGCCGAAAACCCGGTAGGCCACCCGCTGCGGGTGGAGCATGAGCCGCCAGGCCCATTCCAGGCCGAGGCGCCCGATCCACCGGGGTGCCAGTTTCTGGACGCCGGCAATCTGTTCGATCGCCCCGCCCACGGCGCAGTAGACCGCCGGGGGCAGCGTCGCCAGCCTGCGCCCGAGGACCTCTTCCTGCAGCGGCATACCGAGGCCCAGAAGTACCAGCTGCGGGCGCAATCCCGCGAGCCAGGCAACTGCTTTTTCCTCGAGTTCCTCGTTCCAGCCCTCGCCGGGCATTCCGTCAACCTGGGCACCGGGGACGATGCCCTTGAGCTGTGCCACGGCGCCCGCGTTCGCCACGGCGCCGGCGCCGATCACTGCGATTCTCTCAAGTCCCTCGACGCCTGCCAGCGCCGGGATCCAGTCGGTCGAACCCAGCCGGTAGTCCATGACCGGTCCCCTGCCGTCCTCGGCGTCCACGGCCTTGGCCCAGAGCCACAGCACGGGCGCGCCGTCGATCAGGACCACGTCGCTTTGCTCGTAGAAGGACCGGAATCCCGGGTCGGAGTGCAGCAGCGTGACGCTGTGCAGATTGTGGCCTACCACGGTCCGGGTTCCGCCCTCGGCGATGTACCGGTTGAGGACGCCCGTCAGTTCGGAGACAGTCAGGGGTGTCGCGTCGACGTCGAGGACGGGGACGCGCTGGCGCTCCAGCGTCATGCGGCGCCGGATCCGGCGCCTGATTCCGACCCCGGTTCCACAGGCTCGGCGGGTTCAACAGGTTCCACAGGCTCGGCGGGTTCCACAAATTCGGCGGCGGCGGGTTCCACGGCTTCGGCAGGCGCGTTGCCGTCCACGTCCACGAGGTCGGGAACCACCTCGCGCAGGCGCTCAAGGCTGATGGCGCCCTGGCGTACAACCCGCAGCGGGAGGGCGGTGGCGTCGATGATCGTCGACGGCAGGGCCTCGGCGCCTTCAACGGGCCGGTGTCCGCCTTCGAGGTAGACCTCCACGGATTCTGCCAGCTGGGCCTCGGCGTCCGCGGCGGTCTGCGCGGCGGCGTGGCCGGTGCGGTTCGCGGAGGAGACGGCCAGCGGCCCGGTCAGGGTCAGCAGGTCCTGGGCGACGTCGTCGGCCGGGATCCGCAGCGCCACGGTGCCCCTGGTCTCGCCGAGATCCCAGTCCAGTGAGGGCTGGGCGTGCAGGATGAGGGTCAGGCCGCCGGGCCAGAAGGCCTCGGCCAGCCGCCGCGCCTCGGCGGGCACATCGGTGGCGAGGCCGTCGAGGGCGTTGAGCCGCGGGATGAGCACGGGCGGCGGCATCTTCCGACTCCGGCCCTTTGAGGCGAGCAGCAGTGTCACGGCCACGGGTGAAAAGGCGTCGGCGGCGATCCCGTACACGGTGTCCGTGGGGAAGACTACGCACTTGTTCTCGCGGATGGCCCGTTGGGCGTGCTCAAGTCCTGCGGCGCGCTGCTCAGCTGCCGTGCAATCGTAGCTAGTCGTCACTGGCCTATTCTTTCATCACTTCTTGCACTGCCCCGACTTACACTGCCTTGCGGCTGGAGGGCGAGGACAGCACTGGTGGCCCGTTCCTTGCCGTTGAGGTCCCGATGCGTTCTCACCTCGGACCACAGCCCGGTGCGGTTCAGTATCGCAGCGATCCAGTCCGCCTGGACTTCGGCGTGCTCCATCACGAAGTAGCCGCCGGGCACCAGCAGCCGGGCGGCGGAGGCGGCGGCCGCCGTCGGAAGCTCCATGCCGTCCGCTCCCCCGCCGTAGAGCGCCTCCGCCGGATCGTGCAGTGCCACTTCGGGTTCGTTCGGAATGGCTTCGGCGGGGATGTAGGGAGGATTGGAGACGACGACGTCGAACGTGCCGTTGTGTTCAGGCAGCGCATCGCGCAGATCGCCGCGGATGAGGACGACGCCGAGGGGCAGGAGGTTCCTGGCCGCCCAGGCCTGCGCGAACTCGCTGAACTCCACCGCATGGACCTCGGCGCCGGGAACCTCGTGCGCGATCGACCCGGCGATCGCGCCGGATCCTGTGCCCAGGTCCACAACCTTGGGATGCGCCATGCCCTGCAGTCGGTCGATCACCAGCTGCACCACGGATTCGGTTTCCGGCCGGGGAATGAAGACGCCGGGGCCCACCGCCAGTTGAAGGTACCGGAAGTGCGCGACCCCGGTGATGTGCTGCAGCGGAATCCGCCGGGCCCGTTCGGCGACGAGGTCGGCATAGCCGTCCGGCGCCGGCGAGTCGCCCAGCAGCATGGCGCGGAGCCGGCCGAGCCCGACGCCGAGCAGGTGCTCGGCCAGGAGCTCGGCGTCGACCCGGGGGCTGGGCACACCGGCGGCGGCCAGGACCGCCGTCGCCTCGCGGACGGCCTCCGCAAGGCTCGTCCCCGCACCGAGTGTCATATAAGCACCATCGATAAAAGCACCGTCATGAAAGCACCGGGCCTAGCGGCTATTCGCCGATGGCGTCGAGGCGGGCCTGTTCGTCCATCTCGATGGCTGACTGGATCACCGGCTCCAGATCACCGTTCATGACCTGGTCCAGGTTGTACGCCTTGTAGCCGGTGCGGTGGTCCGCAATCCGGTTTTCCGGGTAGTTGTAAGTACGGATACGCTCGGAGCGGTCCATGGTGCGGATCTGCGACTTGCGCTGCGCCGAGTTTTCGGCGTCGATCTGCTCCTGCTGGTGCGCCAAGATGCGGGCACGCAGCACGCGCATGCCGGCTTCACGGTTCTGCAGCTGCGACTTCTCATTCTGCATGGCAACCACGATTCCGGTGGGAAGGTGGGTGATACGGACGGCCGAGTCGGTGGTGTTCACGGACTGCCCGCCCGGGCCGGAGGAGCGGTAGACGTCGATTTTGAGATCGTTCTGGTTGATCTCGAGTTCTTCCGGCTCATCCACTTCGGGGAGCACCAGCACGCCGGCCGCCGAGGTGTGGATGCGGCCCTGGGACTCGGTCACGGGGACGCGCTGCACGCGGTGCACGCCGCCTTCGAACTTGAGCCGGGCGTAGACGCCCTCGGCGGGGTCATTCGAGCTGCCCTTGATGGCCATCTGGACGTCCTTGTACCCGCCAAGGTCCGATTCATTGGCCGAGATCAGTTCGGTCTTCCAGCCGCGGGATTCCGCGTAACGGCTGTACATACGCAGCAGGTCACCGGCGAACAGGGCAGCCTCGTCGCCGCCTTCGCCGCCCTTGACCTCCAGGATCACGTTGCGGGCGTCGTCCGGATCACGCGGGATGAGCAGCCGGCGCAGTTTTGCCGAGGCAGTCTCCAGGGCAGCCTCCAGCTCAGGCACCTCAGCAGCAAACTCGGAATCCTCGGCAGCCATCTCCTTGGCGGCCGCAAGGTCATCCCGGACGGCCTCCCAGCGGTGGTAGGCCTCCACGATGCCGTTCAGCTGAGCCGAACGCCGCCCCAGTTTCCGGGCCAGCCGCTGGTCAGCATAGACGGCAGGATCCCCAAGCTGCGCCTGGATGGAATCATGCTCATCCAACAGGCCCTGTACGGACTCAAACATTCTCAAAACCTCTTTCGACTTGTAAACAAGTCTAGTTACGCGACGCGATGGGTGAGACGACAGCAGGTCGTTCGGTTTCTTGCCGCCCCGGGAGTGCAGTCGATGACTCCCGACCATCGCAAGCTCAGGTCGGGGCCCTCGTCATCTCCCTTGCGGGCCTGCCGGAGCGTGGAGGCTCAGATCCGTCAGGATCGAGCCTCCACGCGTAGGGGCGGGGGCGGCAAAAACCGAACGACAAAGGGGCGGGGCCGGCAAAACTTCGACGGCCCCACCCCTGCGTTAGCTACTTGTCGTTATCGGACTTCGCACCAAGCGTCGTCTTCTGCACCTGCATGAGGAACTCGACGTTGCTCTGGGTCTCCCGGATCTTGTTGGTCAGCAGCTCAAGGCTCTGCTGCGTTTCGAGTCCGGAGAGGACGCGGCGCAGCTTCCACATGATCTTGACTTCCTCGGGGGAAAGCAGGTTTTCCTCGCGGCGGGTACCGGATGCGTTGACGTCCACAGCCGGGAAGATGCGCTTGTCCGCGAGCTGGCGGGACAGGCGCAGTTCCATGTTGCCGGTGCCCTTGAACTCTTCGAAGATGACCTCGTCCATCTTGGAACCGGTCTCGACGAGCGCGGTGGCCAGGATGGTCAGCGAGCCGCCGTTTTCGATGTTGCGGGCTGCACCGAAGAAGCGCTTGGGCGGGTACAGGGCTGCGGAGTCCACACCACCGGACAGGATGCGGCCGGAGGCCGGTGCTGCCAGGTTGTAGGCGCGGCCCAGGCGGGTCATGGAGTCCAGGAGCACCACAACGTCCATGCCCATTTCCACGAGGCGCTTGGCGCGCTCGATGGACAGCTCGGCCACGGTGGTGTGGTCGTCTGCGGGACGGTCGAAGGTGGAGGCGATGACCTCGCCCTTGACGGTGCGCTGCATGTCCGTGACTTCTTCAGGACGTTCGTCAACGAGCACCATCATGAGGTGGACCTCAGGATTGTTGGTGGTGATGGCGTTCGCGATGGACTGCAGGATGAGCGTCTTGCCGGCCTTCGGCGGCGACACGATCAGACCGCGCTGGCCCTTGCCGATCGGGGCAACCAAGTCGATGACGCGGGGGCCGATCTTCTTGGGGTCCGTCTCGAGGCGCAGGCGCTCGGAGGGGTACAGCGGGACGAGCTTCGCGAATTCGACGCGGTCCTTGAGTTCCTCGGGGGTCTTGCCGTTCACCGAGGTGACGCGGACCAGGGCGTTGAACTTCTGGCGGGCTGACTGCTGGCTGCGGTCTTCGCCTTCACGCGGTGCCCGGATGGCGCCGACGACGGCGTCGCCCTTGCGCAGGTTGTATTTCTTGACCTGGGCGAGGGACACGTAGACGTCGTTCGGGCCCGGCAGGTAGCCGGAGGTGCGGATGAACGCGTAGTTCTCGAGCACGTCCAGGATACCGGCGACGGGCAGCAGGACATCGTCCTCGGTGACCTCGACGTCGTCGACGTCCGGTCCCTGGGCGCGTCCCCGACGGCGGTCGTTGCGATCGCGGAAGCGGTCGTTGCGTGAGGATGAGTCGCGGCTGTCCTGCTGAACCTGACGGTCACTGCGGTCGTTGCGGTCACGCCGGTTGCGGCGGTTCCGGCGGCTGCCGCCGTCGCTGTCATCGGTGTCGCGGCTGGTCTCGCGGGCGGTGTCCCGAACGTTGTCGCGGGCCTCGGCGTTGTCGCGGCCGCCGCGGGTGCGGGTGCTTTCACGGCGCTGGCCGTCTTCGCCGCCCTGCTCGGCCTGGCGCTGTTCGCCGCGCGGCTCCGCCTGGCGCTGTTCGGCGCGCTGTTCTGTGCGCTGCTCAGTTGCAGGTTGCTCAGCCGGGGCCTCGCCAGTTTCGGCTGCGTTTTGGGCTGCGCCCGAAGCTGCGGCTTCGCCGCGGCGACGGTTGCGGGTCCGCGGCTGGCGGCGTTCGCTGCCTTCTCCGCCGGTCGCGGCAGAGCCGGCCTCAGCGGCGGCTACGGGAGCCTCCACAGCGGGAGCGGCCGCGGCGGGAGCCTCTGCGGCGGCCGTGGCGACCACGCCGTCGCTGCCCGCACGCCGGCTGCGGCCGCGGCGGGCACGGGTGCCCTCCTGGGTCTGGCCGTCGGCCTCGACGGCGGCGGCCACCGGTGCGGCGGCCTGGGCGCTGCCCTCGGCAGCGGAGCGACTTTCGGCGGAGCGGCTTTCGCTCGCCTTTCCAGCAGCACGGGCCGGAGCCTTGCTCACTGGAGTGCCCGCACGGTGGGCGGAAATGGCTGAGACCAGATCACCCTTGCGCATGCGGGAACCGCCGGAAATACCCAGCTGGCTGGCAAGAGCCTGGAGCTGGGCGAGCTTGAGGCCTGCAAGGCCGCTGCTCTTGGCAGGTACTGCCGTTGACGATCCGGCAGCAGAAGATGTTTCCACAGCTGGAGACAGCTCAGTGGTTTCGGTCACGAAGGATCCTTCCCCCTCGACGGCGTCCAGACTAGGAGCTGGACGCGATGATTTTGATCTGGGCTGCAGTTCAGATCTGCAGCCGGGATTTCGGCCTTGCCGGATGGATATTGACCAGCAGGGCCGGATACTGCTTCACCATGCACGCTCCGAACATGAGGAACGGCGGGCTGACATTTCAGGGGTGCAGAGCAATTCTGCTGACTCCTGCGTCAGACCGAAAGCAGGTGGCACCGGAAAATATTGCGCAGTGAATGATGAGAGAGGCTACTTGGCCAACATCGCGGTCTTATGAACAGGAACTGATTTACCGCCTGCGCGATTACCGCCGGTGCACTTCCACTTTAGCACCTTCAACGTCCACGGCCAGCTTCATCACACGCCAGCCCACTTCCGGCGTGTTGCCGGCGGTGTGGGAGCCGATGAAGTCGACGATCGTCCCGGCTTCCGCTTCGCCGTTGGCGAGGACCAGCACTGTCGGGCCGGCACCGGAGACGACGGCGGCGTGCCCCGCGCCCCGCAACGCGGCGATCAGCTCCGCGCTGGGCCGCATGGCCTGGGCGCGGTAGCTCTGGTGCAGGTAGTCCTCGGTGCCGGGAAGGAGGAACTCCGGCTTCGTCGTCAGCGCGTGGATCAGCAGGGCGGCACGGCCGGAATTCATGGCCGCGGCATGGTGGCCCACCGAGGCGGGAAGCAGTGCGCGCGCGGCTTCGGTGGAAAGTTCAAAGTCCGGAACGGCGACAACCGGAATCACCGAACCAGCCACCGTCGCGCAGGTGCTGCTGTACCGGTCACTGTCCTGCCATGACAGCGCCAGTCCGCCGAAAATGGCAGGGGCGACGTTGTCGGGATGGCCTTCCATTTCGCTCGTCAGCTGCAGGATCCAGTCCTTGCCGCGCCGCGAAGCTTCCGGCACCAGCGCATTCGCGGCGGTGACGGCCGCAACCACCGCCGAGGCCGAGGAGCCCAGCCCGCGGCCATGCGGATTGACGTTGTCCGCCGTGATCCGCAGGCCTTCATGCCGGAAGCCGAGGCGGTGCAGGGCTTCCGTGATGGCCTTCACCATCAGGTGGCTCGCATCGCGGGGCAGCGATTCCGCACCTTCACCGCTGAGTTCGAATTCGAGCTCACCGCTGGCCAGGGTTTCCACCGTCAGGGTGTCGTGCAGCGAGAGGGCCAGCCCGAGGCTGTCGTAGCCGGGCCCCAGGTTGGCGCTTGTGGCGGGCACCCGCACGGTGACCAGCTGCCCGGCCGTAACTGCCGGCGAACCGGCGGTGGAATCGGCCGGGATGGTGAGGGTGGTTTCCAAGGCTATTTTTCTTCCAGTCCCAGTGCTGCGGCGACAGTGACGACGTCGTTGGAGACCTTGACGGGCTGCACGTCGCTGCCGTCCTCGGTGCGGAGGGCCCACTGCGGGTCCTTGAGTCCGTGGCCCGTCACGGTGATGACGATGGTCTTCCCGGCGGGCACTTCCCCTGCCGCGTGCTTCTTGATGAGGCCGGCGACGCCGGCGGCGGAGCCAGGTTCCACGAACACGCCTTCGCGGGCCGACAGCCAGCGGTGCGCGGACAGGATTTCCTCGTCCGTCACGGCTTCGATCACGCCGCCGGACTCGTCCCGGGCGGCAACGGCGGTGTCCCACGAGGCGGGGTTGCCGATCCGGATGGCCGTCGCGATGGTGTCGGGTTCGGTGATGGGGTGTCCGGCGACGAACGGTGCTGCTCCTGCGGCCTGGAAGCCCCACATGACCGGGGTCTTCGTGGCGACCGCTGGCAGCGTGCCGGCGGTGGCGGATTCAAACGGTGCGGAGTACTCCTTGTAGCCCTTCCAGTACGCGCTGATGTTGCCGGCGTTTCCCACCGGGAGCACGTGGAAGTCGGGGGCGTCTCCAAGGGAGTCCACCACCTCGAAGGCGCCGGTCTTCTGGCCCTCGATCCGCGCCGGGTTGACGGAGTTGACCAGGAACACCGGGTAGGACTCCCCCAGCTTGCGGGCGATGTCGAGGCAGTCGTCGAAGTTGCCGTCGACCTGCAGCAGCGTGGCGCCGTGCGCAATCGCCTGGCTCAGCTTCCCCATCGAGATCTTGCCTTCGGGCACGAGCACCGCGCACTGGAGCCCGGCCGCCGTCGCGTAGGCCGCGGCAGAGGCTGAGGTGTTTCCGGTGGAGGCGCACACCACGGCCTTGGCGCCGGCGGCAACCGCGGCCGTCATGGCCATGGTCATGCCGCGGTCCTTGAAGGAACCGGTCGGGTTCATGCCCTCGACCTTGAGGTAGACGGTGCTGCCGGTCAGCTCGGAGAGGTGCCGGGCGTGCACGAGCGGGGTGCCGCCCTCGCCCAGGGTGATGACCTTCGTGGCCTCCGTGACAGGCAGACGTTCAGCGTATTCGCGGATGACTCCGCGCCATTGGTGAGCCACTTAGACCCCTTCTACCCGCAGTACGGATGTGACGGAATTGATGATGTCCAGGCCCTTGACGGCCTCGACGGTTGCTGACAGTGCGGCCTCGCGTGCACGGTGCGTCACGATCCGCAGCTCCGCTGATTCCACCTTGGAGTCAGCATCGCGGTGGATCGTCTGCCGCATGATTTCAATGGAGACGCCGTGCTCGGCGAAGAGCTGCGCGATCCGGGCCAGGACGCCGGGCTCGTCCGCCACATCGAGGCCGATGTAGTAGCTCGTGAGGGCTGCGTCGATGGGCAGCGCGGGGACGTGCCCGGTGGTGGTTTCCGTGCGGCCGGGGCCGCCGAGGACAATGCGGCGGGCCGCGGACACGAGGTCGCCCAGTACGGCAGACGCCGTCGGGGTCCCGCCGGCGCCCTGGCCGTAGAACATCAGCTCGCCGGCGTTCTCGGCTTCGATGAAGACCGCGTTGAACGCGCCGCGGACCGCTGCCAGCGGGTGTTCCCGCGGGAGCAGTGTGGGGTGCACCCGGACCGAGACGCCAGTGTTGCCCTCGTCGTCGGTCAGTTTCTCGGCGATCGCCAGCAGCTTGATCACAAAGCCGGCGTCCTTCGCTGCGGCGATGTCCGCCGCGCTGACGGAGCTGATGCCCTCGCAGTACACATCTTCCAGGGCGAACCGGGTATGGAAGGACAGCGACGCAAGGATCGCGGCCTTGGCGGCGGCGTCATGCCCCTCGACGTCGGCGGTGGGATCGGCTTCCGCGTAGCCGAGGCGCTGGGCCTCCGCCAGGGCATCGGCGAACTGCGCGCCGGTGGAGTCCATCTGGTCGAGGATGAAGTTGGTGGTGCCGTTGACGATCCCGAGCACCCGGGTGATGCGGTCCCCGGACAGGCTGTCCCGGATGGGCCGCAGGATGGGGATCGCGCCGGCCACGGCTGCCTCGTAGGACAGCTGCACGCCGGCCTTGTCCGCTTCCTCGTAGAGGGTCGGCCCGTCCTGTGCCAGCAGCGCCTTGTTGCCGGTGACCACGCAGGCCCCGTGGCGCATGGCGGTCAGGATCAGGGTGCGGGCCGGTTCGATCCCGCCCATCAGCTCGATCACGAGGTCGGCGTCCTTGACGAGGGATTCGGCGTCGGTGGTGAACAGCTCGTGCGGCAGTTCGACGCCGCGGGGAGCGTCCACGTTCCGCACAGCGATGCCGCTCAGCTGCAGGCGGGCTCCCGTGCGGGAGGCGAGCGCTTCGGCGTCGTCAATGAGAATCCGCGCAACCTGGGCCCCGACGTTGCCACAGCCCAGAAGGGCTACCTTCAGGGTTCGCAATTCTGTCATTCAGACTCCCATGTCGCGGTTCAGCAGATCTTCTTCGGTTTCCCCGCGGACAATGAGCCGGGCAGATCCATCGCGCACAGCGACAACGCCCGGCCGGGCCAGATAGTTGTAGTTGCTTGACAGGGCCCAGCAGTAGGCGCCGGTCCCCGGTACAGCGAGCAGATCACCGGCTGCCACGTCCTCGGGCAGATATACATCTCTAACAACTATGTCGCCGCTCTCGCAATGTTTGCCCACCACTCGGGACAGCTGCGGAGCCGCGGCGGAGGTGCGCGAGGCCAGAATTGCCGAATAATCCGCGTCGTACAGCACCGGACGGGGGTTGTCGCTCATGCCGCCGTCCACTGACACATACCGGCGGGGGTACGTAACGTTTTTCCCGGCAGTTTCGTCTGTGCCGGCGGATTCTCCGGTTCCGGCCGCGGGCGCATCGACGCGGACGGTCTTGAGCGTGCCCACTTCATACAGGGTGAAGGTGGTGCTGCCGACGATCGCGCGGCCAGGTTCGATTGAAATCCGCGGGGCGGCAATGCCCAGTTCCGCGCACTTGGAACGGACGACGGCGGCCATCGCCTGCGCGATGTCGGCCGCCGGGCGCGGCGTGTCCACGGGCGTGTAGGCGATGCCGTAGCCGCCGCCCAGGTCCAGTTCGGGCAGGACGATCGTGTACTTGGCCTGCATGGCCGCCAGGAAGTCCAGCAGCTTCTCCGCGGCGAGGGCGAAGCCGTCCGGCTCGAAGATCTGGGAGCCGATGTGGCAGTGCAGGCCCAGCAGCTCGATGCTGCCGTGGCCTGCCGCCGCGGCCACAGCTTCCTCGGCTGCGGAGAGCCCGGCCTGATCGGTGGAGTCCCCGGCCATGGAGAGACCGAATTTCTGGTCCTCGTGCGCCGTGGCGATGAATTCATGGGTGTGGGCGTGCACTCCCGGAGTCAGCCGGAGCATGACCCTGGCGGTTTCATCCCGGCCGGCGGCGATCGCGGCGACCCGCTCCAGCTCGGCCAGGCTGTCCACGACGATCCGGCCCAGCTGCATGTCCAGGGCCCGGTGGATCTCGGCGTCGGACTTGTTGTTCCCATGCAGCGCGACGTCGGCGCCGGGGATCCCGGCGCGGGCCGCGACGGCGAGTTCCCCGCCGGAGGCGGTGTCCAGCCGCAGGCCCTCCTCCTCCACCCACCGGACCACGGAGGTGCACAGGAAGGACTTTCCGGCGTAGTACACGTCCACTCCCCCGCAGATGTCCGCGAACGCATTGTTGAACGCATCGCTGAACGCCCGCGCACGGGCACGGAAATCGTCCTCGCTCAGTACGAACAGGGGTGTGCCGTATTGGCGCTGCAGCTCACTGACGGACAGGCCGTCGATGGTGAGTTCGCCGTCGTCGTTCCGGGCGACACCGGCCGCCCACAGCGGTTCGTGGAGGGCATTCAGGTCAGCGGGGACCTTCAACCAGTCCGGGGCGAGCGGGGAGGCTGCCGGGTTCCCCGTGCTTGATGAGGCTGCGGTCATGGCGGTTACATCCGTTCCGGCGCCGAGACGCCCAGCAGTTCCAGTCCGTTGGCCAGCACCTGGCTCGTGGCGTCGTTGAGCCACAGCCGTGTGCGGTTGACGTCGGTAATAGGTTCCTCGCCCTGGGGCGCCACGCGGCAGGCGTCGTACCAGCGGTGGTAGGCGCCGGCGATGACTTCCAGGTGGCGGGCGACGCGGTGCGGCTCGCGCAGCTCGGCGGCCTTGGCCACGATCGAGGGGTAGCTGCCCAGGTAGGAGAGCAGCTCGTTCTCCGTCGCATGGTCCAGCAGGGAGGCGTCGAAGGCGCTGCGGTCCACCCCGGCCGCCACGGCGTTGCGGGCCGTGCCGCGGGAACGGGCGTGGGCGTACTGGACGTAAAACACCGGGTTCTCATTGCTGTGCTTCTTGAGCAGCTCCGGGTCCAGGGTCAGCGGCGAGTCGGCGGGGAAGCGTGCCAGCGAATAGCGTACGGCGTCCTTGCCCAGCCACGAGATCAGGTCCTTGAGCTCGATGATGTTGCCGGCGCGCTTGGACAGCTTGGCGCCGTTGACCGAGACCAGCTGGCCGATAAGGACCTCGATGTTGACCTCGGGATCGTCTCCGGCGCAGGCCGCGATGGCCTTGAGCCGGTTGATGTAGCCGTGGTGGTCTGCGCCCAGCAGGTAGATCTTCTCGGTGTAGCCGCGGTCCTTCTTGGACAGGTAGTACGCGGCGTCGGCGGCGAAGTACGTCGGCTCGCCGTTCGCCCGGATCATCACGCGGTCCTTGTCGTCTCCGAAGTCGGTGGTTCGCAGCCAGACCGCGCCGCCGTCGTCGAAGACGTGTCCCTGCTCCCGCAGGCGCGCGACGGCGTCTTCGATCGCGCCGGCGTCGTGGAGTTCCTGTTCGGAGAAGAAGACGTCGAAGTCGACGCCGAACTCCGCCAGGGTCTGCTTGATGTCGTGCATCTGCGCCTTGTAGGCCGCCCCGCGGATCACCGGCAGGGCCGCCACGTCGGTGAGTTCGCGGATGCCGGGGTGCTGGCTGAGCACCTCATGGCCGAGGTCCGAGATGTATTCGCCCGGGTATCCGCCCTCGGGCACGCCCCGCCCGTGGAGCCTGGACAGCACGGAGTGGGCGAAGACGTTCATCTGCGATCCGGCGTCATTGATGTAATACTCCGCAGTGACCTCCGCGCCGGAAGCCCGCAGCACCCGCGCGATCGAGTCGCCGAGGGCAGCCCAGCGGGTGTGGCCGATGTGCAGCGGCCCCGTGGGGTTGGCGGAGACGAATTCCATGTTGACCATATGCCCGGCGAGCGCGGAGTTGGTGCCGTAGGCCGGCCCCGCGTCGACAATGGCCTTGGCAAGGGTGCCCGCGGCAGCGGCGTCAACCGTGATGTTGAGGAAGCCCGGGCCTGCGATGTCGACGGCGGACACACCGTCAATGGATTTCAGCCGTGCGCTGAGGACGACGGCGAACTCCCGCGGATTGGTTCCTGCGGCCTTGGCCAGCTGGAGGGCGATGTTGGTGGCCCAGTCGCCGTGATCCCTGTTCTTCGGCCGCTCGACGCGGACCTCATCCGGGATGTCGGCCGCGACAAGGGCGATTTCACCGGCGGCGACGGCGTCCTTCAGGCAGGCGGATATGGCGAGGGAGAGTTCTTCTGGGGTCACAGTTCTAGCCTACCGGTGGGCCCGCGGTGTGGCGGAATCTGGCCGCCGGCATGACGGGCGGGCATGTCGGGTGTGCATGACGGGTGTACATGACGGGCCAGCGGCGTCGGGGAACTTCCAAGGTTTTCAAAGGCGCAAGCCAGAGTGAACCGTTACCCTGAAGTCAACGTCGTCATCGGTGTAACCGCCTTCAGCCGCTGCCCCCGTCCGATCTTCGCCAACGAATCGAGTCCCTGCATGAATACCGCCTTCCGTAAGAGCGTCCTCGTTGGCATCGCCGGCCTGTCCGTGGCCGGAACCGCGGCCGGGTGCGCCCCGGCGTAGACTCCCGCCGCACAGGGTGCCCCCGCCGCGCAGTCGTCCGCGCCTGCCGGCGCCGGATCCGGCGTCTACAAGGACGGCACCTACAGCGCCGACGGCAACTACGTCTCCCCCAACGGCAGGGAGACCGTGGGTGTGGAGCTGACCCTGGCCGGCGGGGCCGTGTCCGACGTCAAGATCACCCAGCACCCCTCCAATCCGAATACACGGAAATTCCAGGGCGAGTTCGCCGGCGGGATCAAGTCCCAGATTGTCGGCAAGAAACTCGACGAGATCAAGGTCTCCAAAGTGGCCGGGTCCTCGCTGACCAGCGGCGGTTTCAACCAGGCCGTGACCAAGATCAAGTCCCAGGCCCAGTAGCCCGGATAGCAGTAGACGGGCCGCGACGAGCGGCCTGCGACCACCGGGCCCAGTCAAAGGAGAAAACGTGCCGCATCCGGGCTGGACGCATTTCAGCTTCGACGGGATCGGGACCCGCTGGGAGATCTCCACTCCTTCCCGCCTGCCCGGCAGCCACCGCCGTCGTTTGCTTGGCGCGGTGGCGGACTACGACGCCGCCTGGTCCCGCTTCCGGCCGGATTCCCGCGTGGCGGCCGCCGCCCGGACGCCCGGACACTATGAACTTCCCGCCGAAGCGGCAGCCCTCGGGGAGCTCTACGTCACGCTGTACCGGCTCAGCGGCGGGGCCATGACTCCGCTGATCGGCGGCAGCCTGGAGCAGCTTGGCTACGATGCCGGGTACTCCCTGCGCCCCAATGGCCCCCCGCTGCCCGCCCCGCGGTGGGAGGACGTCCTGGACTGGCAGGGAACCGAGGTGACCACCACCGCCCCCGTGGTGATCGACGTCGGCGCGGCCGGAAAGGGACAGCTGGCCGATTTGCTCTCGGCCGAGCTCCGCGCCGGCGGGATCGTCGAGCACTTCATCGACGCCAGCGGGGACCTCCTGAACCCGGGACCGGCGCCGGTTGAGGTGGCCCTGGAACATCCCTACGATCCCGGCAGGGCGATCGGTACCGTCCGGCTCGGCGCGGGAGCCTTGTGCGCCTCCGCCGCCAACCGCCGGGCCTGGGGTGACGGGCTCCATCATGTCCTGGACGGCACCACGGGAGCGCCGGTGCGCACCGTCGTCGCCAGCTGGGCCATGGCAAAGACGGCGATGGTGGCAGACGCGCTCGCCACCGCCCTGTTCTTTGTCGAGGGTGCCCGGCTGCTGCAGGAGTTCGATTTCGCGTGGCTCACCGTCTTCTCGGACGGGCACGCGGAGTATTCAGCCGATTTTGAAGGGGCGCTGTTCTCATGACCGCACTTGCCACGACTACCATCGGCTCGAGGGTGGACACCGCGCTGGGCCGGTTCACGATGTACCGGCTTGTGCTGTGGGTCCTCGCCGTGCTCGCCGGCTACAGCATGCTGCTGGACGTGCTCGGCTGGCTGACCTTCGGGCTGCCCGAGATGATCGCGCACCTGGCCCTCTGCCTCGGCCTGGCGTACGCCTCCAACCGGGCACTGGCCGCGCTGTTCCACGTGCGCCCGCACTCGGAGTCCTCCCTGATCACGGGCCTGCTGCTGTACTTCCTTTTCTGGCCCAGCCAGTTGTCGCAAGGCGTGCAGCTGCCGGAACTCGCCGGCGTGGCGCTGGCCTGCGTGCTGGCCTCCGCCTCCAAGTACGCACTGGCCTGGCGTGGCCGCCACATCTTCAATCCTGCGGCGGCCGGCGCGTTCCTTGCCGGACTGACCGGGCTGAACATCGCCACGTGGTGGGCCGCGACGCCGGCCATGCTCTGGCTTGTGCTGCCGGGCGTGCTGCTGGTGCTGTACCGGATCCGGAAGCTGCTGATGGCAGCCGTCTTCACGGTCGTCGCCGTATCCCTCGTGGCGGCGGAGCTCCTCCGCGCCGGTTCGGAGCTCGGCGAGGCCGTGTGGCAGCCCCTCGCGCAGCGTCCCGTGCTGTTCTTCGTGGGATTCATGCTCACCGAGCCGCTCACCTTGCCTCCGCGCCGCTGGCAGCAACTGGCCCTGGCCGCCGTCGTCGGGCTGCTGTTCGCGATCCCCTACAACCTGGGATTCGTGGCCAACTCCCCCGAACTGGCGCTGCTGGTGGGGAACCTCCTGGCCTTCGCCGCCGGACAGCGCGGCGGCATCCGGCTGCGCTTCGAGGGTTTGCGGCCGTTGACGCCGACGACGACGGAATTCCGCTTCCAGCCGGAGCGCCCGGTCCGTTTCAGCGCGGGACAGTACCTGGAACTGCACCTGCCGCATACCAAGGCCGTCGGCGGCCCTGACGGAAAGGGCGTGCGCCGTGTCTTCAGCCTGACCAGCGCGCCGGGCTCCCCCGTCCTGACGATCGGGGTCGGGACCGCCGGCCCGCTGTCCTCGGCCAAGCGCACGCTTCTGGCCCTGGAGGCCGGTGACGAACTCACTGCCACAACCGTGGGCGGCGACTTTGTCCTGCCCAGGAACTCCGCCGCGCCCGTGCTGCTGATTGCCGCCGGAATCGGCATCACGCCCTATCTGGCCCAGCTGGCCGCCGCTTCGGCACGGGACCGCGATGTTGTCCTGCTGTATCTGGCCAGGAATGCCGCCGAGCTCGCCTACGCCGAGGAGCTCGAACGCTCCGGCGCACGCATCCTGGCCCGGCTCGCGGACGGCGCCGTGCCGCCGGCCTTCATGCAGGACGTGGGTGCCGTCGCGGGGACGGCCGTGGCAGGGACGGCTGTGGCAGGAACGCCAGCCGCCGCCGGACGGCCCGCCCGTCTGGACGGGGCGCTGCTGAAGGAACTGGTGCCGGATGTCGGCCGCCGGGAGGTTTTCGTGTCCGGTTCACCGGCCAGCGTGCGCTCCCTTCGGGCCGCGGCACGCAGCGCGGGCGCGCGCCGGATCCACGTGGACTCCTTTGCGGGCTACTGAACAGGCTGGGGCGCGCCGATTTTCCATTGGAGCCCACCTTCCTGATAAGCTCTAGGACGTCCCGCCGGTAACGGCAGGATCTCTGACTGCCCTCGTAGCTCAGGGGATAGAGCGTCTGCCTCCGGAGCAGAAGGTCGTTGGTTCGATTCCAATCGAGGGCACAGTAGAAAACCCCGTCACTTCAAGGAAGTGGCGGGGTTTTTGCTGGTCAGCTTGACAGGGCGGAAGGTCTATACATTCCCTCCGATTCTCCTCATTTCCCCGACTGGGTGTCACTTTTGTGTCACCTGCGGCGAGCTGGGCATCGTGCGCCCAGCCCGTCTGCCGGCGTCGGGCCAAGACCTCCCGCGAACGTATCAGTCGCGAGGCGATGTCCGGTGTTCCCGTCACACCCCAACCAGCACACGATCGGAAATGCCGGGTCTGCGGTTTCCTGTCACCACGACTGCAATGCAGCGATGAATGGAGCGGATAGCCAAGAACCGGCGCGGGGGAACCAAGCGGCATCCGAGAGGAAGCGTCTGCGCCGAGCGTGGGGCACCCACGAACCGGGTCACGTGCGGTGCTGACTCATGCCAGCGGGCAATACGCCGTTAGCGGGATGTACTGCATGGGAGTCGGGGATGAATTGTTCGTTCTGCGGCCAGGCTCACAGTCTCCTGTGTTGCGCTTCGATCCCTGCGATGCGCCGGTACAGGGTCGCCCTGGACATGCCCAGATCACGTGCCACCTGGATTGGCGGTTCGCCGCCTGCGATGAGGCGACGGGCGTTTTCGATCTGGCTGTTGGTGAACCGTTCCCGGCGTCCGCCGAGATCTTTGCCGCCGGCCCGCCGTTTGCCGACACGTAGGGAGTTGGCACTTCAGGACAGCTTCGGGAGTGTGTCTAGGCAGGCGGTTCGCCGCCGACGTGGGCGAAGGTCTTGTTGACGATCTTCCAGGTTCCCTCGATGCGGCAAAGACTGAGGAAGTCGACAAAGGACACCGTCCCCCAATAGCCCTCTTCGAGAACGGTCGCGGTCGCTACGTCTCCGACGTGTGTGATCGAGAGGATCCGGCTCTTGTAGTTACCGGTGTCGGCGGGACCTTCGGCTGCCATGTCGAAGAGGGCCTGGATTGGCACGTCGTAGCGGGTGCCAGCGAGGTCGCCGAACATCCGGGCGTCCTGATGAAACGCTTCCTGCAACTTGGCGACATCCCCCTTTGCCTCACCATCAAGGCAAAGTTGGACTACGTCTCGGATCGCGTCGTAGTTATCGACCGACAACTCCGAAGTTGCTTCCATATCAGATGATGTCAACATGATTCCCACTTTAGCGCTTCCAGTGGTGAAGCCGTGAGCGTACACCCGCGCGGCAGGGGAGACGAGGACGATTCCTGATCGATCCCGGCACATGAGGGCGTGCGATAATGCCGGTTACAGGCGGTGCGTCGAGCTCCGTCACGCGGCCTCCTCGAGCAGCGGGGGGAACCTTGAAGGGGCCCGTTCCATAACGGGAACGGCAACCGGTGATCGGTGGCAGCCCTCGGCCACCGGCCCTATGGTCACCGCAAGCGATCGATCTGCACGGCACGATTGCGCTGATTTACCGGCCGTCAGCCGCTCATCGACTTGCGCGCCGGACGACTGCCCCGCTGGCGCCCGCCGGAAAGTACGAAGCTCGCTGCTTCTCCAAGCGCCGCAGCTCCCAGTTGAACGGGATCCGGGCGGCCTTCTGTTTGTTGTGCCGCGAGCACAACACTTGGCCATTCGCGACCGTCGTGCTGCCTCCCTTCGAGTGCGGGTGGACGTGGTCGGCATGCAGCTTCTCGGTTTCCTTGCACCGGCCGAACAGGAAACTGTGTCGCTCACACCGTGCGTCGGCACGGGAAAAGATTGCCGCACGATCCGCGCCACTGAATCGACGTAAAGGGTCGAGTCCTGCAACAGCGATTGGTGCCCACCTGATTGCGCGGTAGATGCGAGCCATCACCCACACGATGAACATGCAGAACACCGCACCAAGCCAGGGCGACGACGTCGCTGCCAGCCACATCCCGTGCCCCGCCGAGCCGAAGATCGTGCCGATCGGATTCATAGTCCAGGAGCGTGACGGCGTCGGCGCCGAAGCGTGCACGGGCACCATCAGAGCCACAGCACCCGCCGGTGTCTAACAAGACTGTCCGAAACTCGGGGTGTCGGTAACGGTGAGTGCGCCGATTTCCGGAGGTGCTGTCACCAGCCCCGGCGCCCGCAGGAAGGTCTACTTTCTCCGCGTTCAGCCCCAGAGTGCACACATCGGAATAGCCCAGACCCGCTCAGCTAGCTCGTACACCTGGCTTCCGCTGTGGACTACCGCGCCGGCTGCGAAGTCGGTCCCGATCTCGTCGGCGAGCCAGCGCAGATGCCGAGCGTCGCACGCATCCGGTGCAGCGCCCGCTTTGAACTCGAGACCCAGGACCCGGCCCGCCGACAGTTCGACCACGAGGTCGACCTCCTGGCGCCCGGCTCGGGTGCGCAGATGCCTGATCTGAGGCTTCGGAAAAATCAGGGCTGCCTCGGGTCGCATTTGGGCTAACCCGAACGCGTCGAAGATCCGCCCCAGCATGTCCACGTCGCGCAGAACTGCGTCGGGAGTCATGCGGGTGGCCGCGGCAGCCAGGGCCGGGTCGACCACGTAACGCTTTCTGGCTTGCACGAGGGACTTGAGCCGGTTGTTCGACCAAGCGGGCACCTGCTCGACGACGTAAAGACTCTCCAGCAGCCGGTCGTAGCTGGCCGCGGTCTTCGCGTTCACCCCCGCCCCCTCGTACAGCGACAGGTCCGTGGGCATGCCGGCAATGTTCAGGGAGACCTTTTCGAAGTATCGGCGCAGCCGGACCGGGTCTTTGCGTTGCTCGACCGTGGCGGCGTCGCGGGTGAGCAAGTCGTCCAGGTAGCTGGACAACCACGTTTGGCGACCCTGGGGCGTGCGGTCGCGGTACGCCAACTCAGGGAAGGCACCGCGCAGCGCCAAGGCGACGTACCCGTCAATGTCCGGAACCTCAGCGGGCAGCGGGAAGAGTGCGTCGACGTCCTCGCCTCGCGTCCTGGCGTCACCGGCGTCCGCCAAGCGCGTCAGGAACGAGGGTCGCTGTGCGAGCTCGACCTCGAGCACCTCGCGTTCGGTGAGCTGCACATTTGGATTATGGAAGTTCCGCCACGATACTCATGGCCAGCATGCAGGAGCTGTAGTGATCCACAGGCGTCGGAGGGGGCGGTCCAGCTCCCGTTTGATGGTGGAGGGCTGACGGCCCAGTTCACGGGCCACCCGGCGCATGGAATGTCCCAGCTCCAAGAGGTCGGCGATCTGCACCCGTTCCCGGACATCGAGGTAGCGGCCGGCCGCTGACGACGGGGGCTTGAGGGAGGGGATCTGGTAGTTGGTGGCGCGCCGGAGCAACGTGCCTGTTCGCCTATGCATACCGAGAAGTCTGCATGCTTCGGCGTTGCTTTTGCCCTCGCGCATCAGCTGCTAGTACTTCTTGGCCCGTTCGGTACGTCGCTGTTGCGCCTCGGAAACCGTTGAGGCCAGTACCTGATCCGCGTATCGGTTCGACGACCAGACGGCTGCGTGCTGGGCCGCCGCTGCGGCATTCCGTTCCTTGGCCAGTCGGGCGAGGCGTTCGTGTCGAAGCTGCGGCAGCGCTGATCTGTCAACCGCAGAAGCGCTTGGCAACGCTTCAGGGTGACCTTCGAATCCCGGAGCTGGTTGAACCGCACGTGGAGCCACCGATACGCGGTCGAACGGCTCACACCGCTGGCCAGGCCCGACTGTTCAAGGCTGTTGCCACCCTCAAACGTGGCCCAGAATATGGCTTCGTCCTCGACACTTGCCTGAAGATGGTGGCGACCAGTGTCACCGCTGACTGCCGTTTCCCACGCTGGGAGCCGGGACGTCGTGAACCCAATCGCCGCCGTCGCTCCGGCCGGACTCGATCCATCGCGGCGCAACCGCAGATAACTTTCAAGCAACCAGCGGCGTCCGACCTCTTTGTCGATACCGGCCGCACGGGCGGAGGGTTTGAGGGCTCTTCGTGGTTGGTGGGGAATTGATTCCGTGTCGTAGCTGAAAAAAGGGCCCGTGGCCCTGCTGGGATGAGTGTGTCTAAGCATTCAACCTGGAACAGGACCACGAGCCTTGAACGAGCCTACCGGGGCGGCAGCCGACGCTGCCACCACCCTTTTCAACCTGCCCGATTACCGCGTGATCTCCACCACCCTGACGGATGATGGCCGGCGCCGGGTCATCGTCGAAAGCGAGCAGCCACCGGGCTGCCCCAGCTGCGGCGTGGTCGCGTCACGGCGGAAGGAACGCCGGTTCCAGCGGATCCGTGACATCCCCGTCGCCGGTCCCGTGGATGTCTTCTGGTCCAAGTACCGTTGGTACTGCGAGGAGCCGGCCTGTGACAGGCTCTCGTTCTTCGAATCCACCGCCCAGGTCCCGGCCCGTGCCCGCTCCACGGGCAGGCTCCGGGACCACCTCGTGGACGCGGTCATCCGTTCCGGGCGGACCGTGTCCGAGACTGCCGCCGCGTTCGCGGTGTCCTGGTGGATGGTCCGTGCCGCCCTGAACGAAGCCTGCCTGCTGCGGCTGCCGGATGTGGATGAGCTCAGTCCCCGGATGCTGGGCATCGATGAGCACCGGTTCCGGTCGGTGCGCTACTTCCAGGACCCGGAGTCGAAGACCTGGACGAGGTTCGAGCCCTGGATGACGACCATCGTGGACCTGGATACCGGCCAGGTGCTGGGCGTGGTCGATGGCCGGGACCACAAGGGCGTCGGCGACTGGCTGTTCGCCCGCCCGCTGGCCTGGCGGCTGGCCGTGCAGGTCGTCGCGATCGACCCTTCCGCGGCGTTCCGGAAGGCGTTGAGGATGTGGCTGCCCCGCACGGCTGTGGCCGTCGATCCTTTCCATCTGGTCTCTCTGGCCAACCAGGCGATGACCGAGGCCCGGCAGAACCTCTCCCAGCAGGTCAAGGGCCGCCGCGGCCGGGCCGTGGACAAGGCCTGGGCGCACCGGATGCTGCTGCTGCGGGCCGGTGACACACTCACGGAAAAGGCAGGGCACCGCCTGACGGAGGTCTTCGCCGCGGACGATCCGACCGGCACCCTCCAGACAGTGTGGAAGGTCAAGGAACAGATGCGGGCACTGCTGCGCACCGGGACGCTGGCTGGCGCGGAAGCGGCCAGGGAAGAACTGAAGGTCCTCGTCGAAGCAGCCGCCAGACCCGAAACCAACAGGCTCTACCGCACCGTGTGCAAATGGTGGCCGGAGATCGAAGTCCTCATCGTCACCGGCGCAACAACGGGCAAGGTGGAGGCCAACAACACGACCATCAAAAATATCAAACGCACCGCCCGCGGCTACCGCAACGCCGCCAACTACAAATCGGTTATCCTCATGAGAAGTGCCGTCCGGACGGCGGCATGACACTCATCCGGGAATCCATTTCCCCACGAACCACCAAGAGCCGGTTTGAGACCATTTCCCTGCTTGATTGAGGCCAGAAACCGGATACCTGCTGGAGAAGAAGAACTCAAATACATATCGAATCACCTTGAAATAGGTGTTGTTTCGATCGACAGAATCCCGCGGGCCACAAACGACACACTAATCTGAGCCCGTAGCGTACGATTTTTTCCGTTTTCGGAAACGTATCACTAACAGGGTAGAACGTTACATAGGCGAGTACACGGCAAGTATTACAAAATGAGCTCCGTGTTTCCGCGCCTTTTCAGACATGCCCAGGAGTGTCTTGCGAACGAACGTAAGTCGACACTCAGTCAACCCGTGGCGCTACTTTAAGCGCTTTAGCCGCTGTTGGGGCATTGACGGCGGGCTCAGCCGGCCCGGTTCGGGGACCCGGGCTGAAGCCGGGCTGACGATGCGGCGGGACCACTCAGTGGCGCAGTGGTTTGAGGGCTCCGGCCCAGGCGATGACCTGATCGAAGACCTGTCCCAGGCCTTGCACCGCCCGGGGCGAGGGGGTGAAGGTGGTGTAGTTTTCGAACTCCGTGGCCAAAGGCAAGGCGACCTGCGCGCGGACATCGGCCATCTGCAGCTCCGCGGCGATGAGCCGTAGGTGTTCCACCGCCCGGGTTCCCCGCTGCCGCCGTAACTGACGAACCCCGCCGCTTTGTTGTTCCACTCCAGGTAGAGGAAATCCAGGGCGTTCTTCAGCGCCCCGGGTACGGAGTGGTTGTACTCGGCGGTGACGAAAACGTACCCGTCGAAGGACCCGATGATCTCGGCCCAGGCCTTGGTGTGCTCGTGACGGTATTGCCCGAGTGATGGCGGGAGCGGTTCATCCAGCAGCGGAAGCCCGAAGTCGGCCACGTCGATGAGTTCGAACTGCGCATCCGTGCGTTTTGCCGCCTGTTCATACACCCAGTCGGCGACGGCGTTTCCTCTCCGGCCCGGGCGGGTGCTTCCGAGCACGACGGCTATCCTCAGCATCAAGTCCCGTCTCCCGTCGTCCGTGGGACTCTTCATCCGGTTAAACACTGGGAGACGGCCGCTTCTTCCCCGGAGACCGGGGCCCGCCGCTCCTTCACCGCCACAAGAACCGGCGTCGTTCTCCCGGCCGCCCTTGCCCTGGCAGTCCCGCGTCTGGAACCGCAAGGTCGTGCCGCCCCGCAGACAAAACCGAACTCAAGGAAATAAACGAGAACATCAGCGGCCCGCAGGCCGGGGAGCGTGAATCCGGGCCAAGCGGGTGCCCCGGGATCCTCTTCCGCTGAGGTCAAAGCCGATTATGTCAATTTGCTCGTGGTTCGGCAGATCCTCAGCATCCACATTGATGGTCATCGGTCAGGGGGCGGTAACTCCGTGCTCCGCGAGGTAGCCGCGCCACCAACTCATGGCCGCCCTGCGCAGCCTCATCGCTCATGGCTCATGGCTCAGGCGCTGCCCATCCGTGAGAGCTGCGGGCCGATCCGGGGCCGGACCTGCAGCCGGTTCCGGCACCTGCCGCCTGTTGCCGCCGGGTCCGCGGCACCGCACATTGAGGCAGGCGGGCCACATCCCCGCGCCCGGCAGCCCGAGCTGCCGGGCAGAAGACACTGCCGAAGGAAATGTTCATGACAACAGGCACCGTCAAATGGTTCAACGGCGAAAAAGGCTTCGGCTTCATCGCCCCCGACGACGGGTCCGCGGACGTCTTCGCCCACTACTCGGCAATAGCCAGCAGCGGATACCGGTCCCTGGAAGAGAACCAGAAAGTCGAATTCGACATCACCCCGGGCCCCAAGGGCCCGCAGGCGGAGAACATCCGCCCGCTCTGACCGGTCGTCCCCTCAGCAGGAGCACGTCCCGGCCGCTTACGCCCCGGCGGGCAGTGCGTCCGGGATCCGAGGCGTTGTGTTTCCGGCGAAGGTGAATCTGGCGTCGTCGCCTTCGCCGTCCACATCCACCACCACGATGTCGCCGGCGTGCAGCTCCCCGAAGAGGATCTTCTCGGAGAGCTGGTCCTCGATCTCGCGCTGGATGGTGCGGCGCAGCGGCCGGGCACCCATCGCGGGATCGTAGCCGCGGGTTGCCAGCAGCACCTTGGCCGCCGTCGTGAGCTCGATGCCCATGTCCTTGTCCGCCAGGCGCTTCTCCAGCCGGCCGATCATCATGTCCACGATCTCGATGATTTCGTCCCGGGTCAGCTGCGGAAAGACAATGACGTCGTCAACACGGTTCAGGAACTCGGGGCGGAAGTGGGCCTTGAGCTCCTCCGTGACCCGGGCGCGCATACGGTTGTAGCCGGTCCGGGTGTCCGTGCCGGACTGGAAACCGGTGGCCACGCTCTTGGAAATGTCCCGGGTGCCGAGGTTGGTGGTCATGATGATCACGGTGTTCTTGAAGTCCACCACCCGGCCGTGGCTGTCCGTGAGACGGCCGTCCTCCATAATCTGCAGCAGCGAGTTGAAGAGGTCCGCGTGGGCCTTCTCGACTTCGTCGAACAGCACCACGGAGAACGGACGACGGCGGACCTTCTCGGTCAGCTGCCCGCCCTCGTCGTAGCCCACGTAGCCCGGAGGGGCACCGAAGAGACGCGACACCGTGTGCTTCTCCGAGTACTCGGACATGTCCAGGGTGATCAGGGTGTCTTCTTCGCCGAACAGGAACTCGGCGAGGGCCTTGGCCAGCTCCGTCTTACCCACACCCGGTGGGGCCGGCGAAGATGAACGAGCCGCCCGGACGCTTCGGGTCCTTCAGGCCGGCACGGGTACGGCGGATCGCCTGGGACAGGGCCTTGATGGCCTCGTCCTGGCCCACCACGCGCTGGTGCAGCTCGTCCTCCATCTTCAGCAGACGGCCGGATTCCTCCTCGGTGAGCTTGAAGACCGGAATGCCGGTGGCGTTCGCCAGCACCTCGGCAATGAGCTCCTCATCGACTTCGGAGATGTCGTCCATGCCGCCGGTCTTCCAACGGCGCTCCTTCTCCCGGCGCTCGGAGACGAGCTTCTGCTCCTTGTCGCGCAGCGAAGCGGCACCCTCATAGTCCTCCGCATCCAACGCCAGGTCCTTCGCCGTTTTCAGCTCGGCGATGCGCTCATCAAGGGCTTTCAGTTCGGGCGGGGCTGTCATCCGGCGGATGTGCAGCCGGGCGCCGGCCTCGTCAATGAGGTCGATTGCCTTGTCCGGCAGGAAGCGGTCCGAGATGTAGCGCTCCGAGAGGTTCGCCGCGGCGACCAGGGCGCCGTCGGTGATCCTGACGCGGTGGTGCGCCTCGTAGCGGTCACGCAGACCCTTGAGGATCTCAATGGTCTGCGCCACGGAGGGTTCCTGGACCTGGATCGGCTGGAAACGGCGTTCCAGCGCGGCGTCCTTCTCAACATGCTTGCGGTAGTCATCCAGCGTGGTCGCACCGATGGTCTGGAGCTCGCCGCGGGCCAGCATCGGCTTCAGGATCGAGGCCGCATCGATCGCCCCCTCGGCGGCGCCGGCACCGACGAGGGTGTGGATCTCATCGATGAACAGGATGATGTCACCGCGGGTGCGGATCTCCTTCAGGACCTTCTTCAGCCGCTCTTCAAAGTCACCGCGGTAGCGGGAGCCTGCGATCACGGAGCCAAGGTCCAGTGTGTACAGCTGCTTGTCTTTGAGGTTCTCCGGCACGTCACCGCGGACAATCGCCTGGGCCACGCCCTCAACGACGGCGCTCTTGCCCACGCCCGGCTCACCGATCAGCACCGGGTTGTTCTTGGTACGGCGGGAAAGGACCTGCATCACGCGTTCCATTTCCTGCCCGCGCCCGATCACCGGGTCCAGCTTGTTCTCCCGCGCAGCCTGGGTCAGGTTCCGGCCGAACTGATCCAGCACCACGGAGCCGGCCGGGATTCGCTCTAGCTGGCTGCCCCCGCCGGCCAAAGGCTCCTTGCCTTGGCTGCCCGCGAGCAGCTGGATGACCTGCTGGCGGACCTGGTCCAGGTCCGCACCCAGCTTCACCAGCACCTGCGTGGCAACACCTTCACCCTCACTGATCAGTCCCAGCAGAATGTGCTCCGTGCCGATGTAGTTGTGTCCGAGCTGAAGGGCCTCGCGCAGTGCCAGTTCCAGCACCTTCTTGGCGCGCGGGGTGAAGGGGATGTGGCCGGGCTGGGACTGCTGGCCCTGGCCGACGGTCTCCTGCACCTGCTCGCGGACGCCCTCGAGTGAGATGCCCAGGGATTCAAGGGCCTTGGCGGCAACACCTTCACCCTCGCGGATAAGACCCAGCAGGATGTGTTCGGTGCCGATGTAGTTGTGGTTCAGCGTGCGGGCCTCTTCCTGGGCCAGCACCACAACACGTCGGGCACGGTCGGTAAATCGCTCAAACATTTCGCCACGCTCCCGGCTAACACGTACTTTGATGCTACGTGGATGCAGGCCGTATCGGGGGTGTTCACCGGAGGCAAGATATTCGGGGGGGCCAGGTTCCGCGTGGGCCAGAGAATATCCGCCACACCGACCACGCATGAAGACCCGCGGCGGGTCCTTGTGGGGCTCCCCTTCGTCTCCGGCCTCGAAAGGGCCGTTACTTCGGGGGCAGGATATGACAGCAGCTATCTGGAACACGAAAGAGCGGGCCCTCGTTCTTCTCCCGCATCCCGTGGCCTGGCAGTCAACCCATAGCCCTGACGTTGCGTGAACGGCGATCATTTCGTCTTGACTTTGGTGATCTTAGGGCGAGGAGTGAGCGGGGTCCCCACCTTGGGCTGACCGCCGAACGACCAACAAACAGAACGGCCAAACGCCGACGACGGCGCATACGTGCGGGAGAACCCGGCGAACCGCATCTGATGCGAATTCGAGGGTCTGTGAGACCGTTCCCCCGTACGGTGTTTCCCTGCCTGCGGTTCCCCGGGTTTTAAGGTCATTCGGTGAGGTTCAGAAGCTGCAGATTCGTCGATCGCCAGGGCCATCTCCGTTTACCGCACCGTCCACCAGAGGCCCGTCGTTGCAGGGAACTCCGGCGGCCGTTCGCACGTCAAGCGAAATAGTCGTATGTCCAGCACCACCACCGCCTGATCAAGAATCCCCGGGACCGCGGCATCGACGTGATCTTAACAGGCTTCGTCACCCGTATAGCCCTGGACATTCGATGAAGAGTAGATTTTATGTCGCTTTTCAGGTTGACTCAGAGTAGTGTGGATGGTTAACCAGCTTAGGAGGCGGACCATCATGAGCATCGCCACCATCTCAGGTGCAGCCCACGCCAGAACAGCCAGACTCGGCATCCGCGAGATCGTCCGCCGCTTGAATGCTGCCCTGGGTGCCACTCTCGTTGCCGCGACAGCCGGAAGTAAAGACCGGAAAATCAGCTACAAGTGGGCCCAGCAGGATGGGCCCACCCCCAACGACGCTGCCGTGAAACGGCTGCAGTTCGCCTACGCCCAGTGGCTTGTGGTTTCCGAGGCGGAAGGCGAGCATGTGGCACGGATGTGGTTCATTGGCGCCAATCCGTGGCTGGACCAGGACTCACCGATCGATGCCATCCGGGACGACAGGTTCCGTGAGGTGGCCGCTGCCGCGGCCGCTATGGTGGACGACGGGTTCATCGGTTGATCCGGGTCTGCCAAAAGACCGGCCTCGCATTGATTGAAGGACCGGTGACCGCCTACCGTGTGGCCAAGGAATCCTATGGCCCGCTCAGGCCACAGGAGCGGGGGCTGCTGTCCGAGGACCGATCGGGCTGGTACCGCTTCGACACGCCCGGACGGACTGTCTATGCGGCCGAAGATCAGGAGACGGCGTTCCTTGAGGCCCTCTCCTGGGCGCGGATGACAACCCAACACGCGGAGTACCTCAAAAAGACCGCTGCGTTCTTCGGTGAACCGGTAGAGAAAATCCGTGAAGACGTCGAAGACGAGTGGCATGCCAACGGACACATGATCCCCGGCTGGATACCCGCGAACTGGCGCGACGGCCGTCTCGTTTACTCCATGCGGTTTGAATCCGGTTCCTGGGTCGATATTGCCCACGGTGACAGCATCGCGGCCTTGAACGAGGCCTTGGGTAACTTCTTGTACGAGGTCGATGTTCCCGAGACGCTGACCTTGGCCGAGGTAACCGGCGGCCGGCGCGAGGTTACTACCCTCCTGGCATCGTGGATCAGAGACCAGATCCCCGATGACGGATCCTACCCGATGGGCATACGTTTCCCCTCAAAGCACGGTGCGGTAGGCCAGGGGCACGGCTATTGCCGGGCGTTGTGGCTACGCCGCGCCGACGTCGGCCTCGATGATGATCCCGTCAGCGCAGACGCCGGGACGGAGATCCGCCAGGACGACACGGCCTATGACTTCGCATTGAAGCGGCACGGCATCAACTCCCGCTAACGGCGTTTGGCGGCCGCGGCCATGGCAGACCGACCAGCCCAGCTGACGGTTTACACCTCTGGCCACCTCTACACCCATCAGCTCAAAAACCCCCTGCCGACGGTCTTGACGCCCTTTGATTTCGGCTATGGGTTCTGATCAATTAGTCAAGCTGTTTTCCACGCTCAACGTGTGACTGTTTGCCGAGAATCGCGGTTAAATCGCAGGATCGGTTGGCGGTTTCGTTGTCGCTTAATCCGGACGCCGAACGGATGCTTTCCGGGGTGGGCTTAACGGTCACATTCTGGGACTGTTCTGTCTAGGCCGAAGCATCCATGCCCTCCCCTGCGAGGTACCGGTGGACCGTGGCGCGGGAGACTCCGAGCATCTTGCCGATGTCGCCGGCACTGATTCCTTTACCTTTGATCTCCCGTGCCCTGGCGGCAGTAGGGTCGTCGGCTTTTCGGGGCCTGCCCCCGCCTCGGTTGTTGGCCGCTGCCGCCGCGAGTACTGCCCGGTGCGAGCCAGCGAGTACCGGGGCCTTTCCGTCTGGGCCGCGGCCGGGCTGCAGCGGCGGCCGGCCCGGCCGGGCTCTGGGGTTGCGGTTGGTTCCGCAGATCCAGGTTGATGCCGATGAGGACGGTCAGACCGGCGAGGATGAGGCCCACGCAGATGAAGAAAAAGATGCCATACCCGCCACCCCTGGGTAGCCACGACACTACAACTGCAACGGAGCCACCCGCCAACACCATAAGGACAGCAGCAAAAAAACGTCGTAGACACACAGGCCCGGGACCGGCGGAGCTCTGCGACGTCGGGCACGGGCCAACAGCCGGCCGCCTGCGGCCGCCCGAAAGGGTGCGAGCCCCGCGAGCATGCCCTCCGATCCCGGCACCGGTCCGCCCGAGCCGGCACTCCCCCGCGGTGGGTCCGCCGGCACCAGCTGACCCGGTGCTTTCTGCCGGGGTGGCGGTCCGCCGCCGGTGACCACAAGCGCCAGCTGCCACGTGAGGCGGACCGCCCGAACTCCCGCCGGGAACATGTGCCGGGCGAACCGGGGAAGTTCCGGCACTCAATTGAGTAAATGAGTGCCGGAACGGATGCCCTAGGCGGCCAGCGGGGTATCAAACAGCCGTTCCGCCAGCCGGATCAGGTGCTCCGGGGCGTCTGCCTCCTCGCCGTGGTCGCCGTTGCCGAGGAACACGGCGGTCCCGCAGAAAATATCCACCAGATACAATCCGGCTTCGAGCATGAGGTGCCCTGCGCGGATGTTCGGGGGCAGGTTGATGATCTTGCCCTCGGCATTCAGGTAGACGTGCCAGTCCCCGCGGGTGACTGACTCAATGTCTCCCCCGACCAGGCTCTTCAGGGTGTACAGTCCCGCGTCGAGGGTTTCGACGCGGACGGGCTCGCTGAGTCGGGCCGGAACGATCAGTGCAATGCATGTAGTGCTCATTTTGTGTCCTCTATATTGTGAACAACTGAGCGGGAATTCAATCTGTTCCCGGTCTGGCTGGTGCCCTGAGAGCGGCCCGTACCGGGCGTTACTCCTTTACTCATTCGCGTAAAGGAGTAACGCCCGGGTTAGTGGCTAGGAGGTCCAGCCGGGATAAGGAGCCCGGTCCCGACTGGGCAGCTCCGCTGCAGCTTCCGGGAGATCGGCGGGGCCGTGGGCCTGGCCGTTCTTCCACGCGTAGTGCGTAAGCCCGGTGATCGCTTCGAACTGGCCGCGCTGGGCGCGGAAGTAGGCAACTGAGCATTATTCGTTTTCCGCATCAATGTCACGGGATTGTCCGGCTGCACAGCCGGCCCCGTACCGGTTTCACCGGAGGAGCGGGGTTCAGCCAGGCGGCGTACATGTCCCGCGGAACGATCACGGGGGCCCGGTCGTGGACGTGGCCGAGGGAATCGTGCGCCGTCGTGGTCAGAACAGTGCAGCTGAGCAGCCACCGGTGCGGATCGTCCTCCGGCAGGGACGGGTCGGGCCAGAACTCGTACAGCCCGGCGAAGGCCAGCAGCCCGTCCTTCGCCGAGTGGAGGAAATGCGGGATCTTCTTCCCGTCGGCGGTCTTCTCCCACTCGTAGTAGGCCCATCATGCTGGTAGTGGCCGTTATTCAAGTGGTCTGTGTTCGTCGGTGTTTTGATGTCCGGCCTGGGTTGGTTGGTCGTGGGTCCCTGGTGCGTAGCCGGCCCAGGGCGATCCGGCTTCGGCGGCGATCCTGATGGTGCTGGTGTGGTGGTAGCCCAGTGCCTGGGCGAGGACGGGGGCCGGGGCCTGGAGTACCAGGTGTCGTATTGCTGAGGTTCGTCCGCGTTGGGGCGGGATGCCGAGTTTTTGCAGGAAAGCCCGGAGGGTGGCCGGGTGAATTGGCTCTCCGGCGCGTTGTCCTGGGAATAGCCAGCGGGATCCGGGGTTGGTTGCCGTGTCCAGGTTGGGGCGGTTTTCCAGGTAGTTCTGCAGGAGCCGGGCCAGTGGGGCGGGTACCGGTGTTGGCGGATCGCCCAGGCGGATTGTGGTAGTGGTCCCGTCGTTGATGACGTCGCTGGTCGTGAGTCTGACGATGCGTGTTGCCGGTTGGGCGTAGAGCAGGATCAGCAGGCCGGCGATTCTGGAGTGAAGTGGGATGCTCTCCTCGGTGAGGAGGCGCTGGATGGTGCTGATTCTGTGGTGTTGGCTCATCGGAGCCTGGGTCGTTGTCTGGCGGGAATGGGTGGTTAGGACGGGCATGTTGCCGTTCTTCATGCACCAGGTCAGGAATGCGTGGGATGGCCGGCGCGTGGAGTATTTCTCGCTTTGCCAGGCGTCCAGATCGGCTTGCCGGGTGCGGTCGAGGGCAGTGCTGCGGCGGGTGAGCCAGGCCAGGAACGCCAGGGCCTGGGTCTGTTGTTCGCGGGCTTCCTTCGCCGGTGAACCGCCCAACGGGGCTTTGTTTGCTTTGGCCCGTAATTTGCGGAGCTGGTGCCATGTGGCAAAGCGGTGCAGGAGCCGGCCGTGTTCGGGGTCAGCCACGGCGGCCAGATGGACGGCCAGCCACCGTTCGAAGAGCAGGAGTTGCCGGTCCTTGAGGGGCAGGACGCCGCTTTGCATGAGCAGGTCGCGTAGATAGGCGGCGGTTCTCCAGTTGGGCAGTTGTTGGAACGCTTCGTGGGTCAGGGCGAGCCGTCCGGCGGCAAGATCCTCCAGCATGGTCCGGGGCTGGGCGCTCTGGATCCAGCCCAGCCCCAGGACTGGCCGTTGCATGGTCCTTATCTGGTCAAAGAGCGGGATCAGGGGTGGGTGGATGCGGCCGCTGCCATCATCGAGCAGCGTGCTCAGCAGGTCGGTGAGGGTGCATCGTTCGCACAGTCTGCCACCGAGCAATCGTCCTTCGAAGCGGCAACGGTTGCAGAAGAAATCGCGGGTAATTCCTGCACAGTCCCGGCAGGCGGGCGCGCCTGCACTGTCCCGGCCCGGCAGCAGACGCCCGGCACCACAGCCGGGGCAGGGACCGTAGGTGCGGGTGGCCTTGTCCAGGCAGGTCCGGCAGATTGGTCCATCCGACCAGTTCGCCGCCTTGGCGGCCTGTCGGCCGCAGCGGGCACAGGTGCGTATATGCCACCGCTCATATTTCTCGCGGGTGTTGTAGGCCGGGCTCACCGCTCGGGGGTGATCCTGGCACGCTTGGGCCGGATGGTGGAGGCAAGGTCCACGACCGCGGCGCCCGCGGCGGCCGTGCGGCGCGGGGCTACCGCTTCTGCCCGGGTGGCTATCAGCTCGGCGGGGGTCACTTCCAGGATGTCGCAGAGCGCGGCGAGGACCGGCAGCGAGAGTCGCTCGGGGATCTGGGTGACCAGCCGCCAGACCTGCACAGGGGACAGGGCAATACCGCGCTGGGCCAGCAGGGGGGACAGATCCGAGGCAGTGAAGATCCCGCGGGTGGCCATCACCTCGCGCAACCTCCACTGATAACTGACTTGGCGTTTCATTGCGGCTTCCTTTCAAGCTGCAGAGCAGCAGTAATCGTGGTGTCCAGGACCCGGCGGAGAGTCCTGGTGCGGAAATCGGAAGAGACGCAGGTGTAGATCGAGGTGGTGGACGCGTGCTCGTGGCCGACCTGTTCCTGGACGAACCGGGCGTCCCAGCCGTCCTCGATCAGGTGCGTGACGTAGGACCTTCGAAAGGAATGGAAATCCAGCCCCCTGTCCAGGCCAAGGCTGTCCCGGTAGGTGCCGAAGCGGGTGTTCATCTGGGTGAAGCCCACGCGTGCGGAGCGTTCCGAGGGCCATAGTGCTCCGGGCTTGGCCGTCGGGAACAACGGACGGACCTCTTCATTCCATTGCTGCAGGATCTCCGCTGACCAGTCGAAGACCGTCAGCACGCTGCGGCGCTTGGGCGGGGAGCCCTTCTTCGCCTTGCCGTGGCGGACGTAGAGGACGCCGTACTCCCCGAACTCCGGTCCCCGGGGGTTGCGGCCGAAGTCCACCACATCGAGCATCCGCGCCTCGTTGCGGCGCAGACCGAAGGCATAGGCGGTCTTGAAGAGCATCGCGTCACGGAAGGCCGGCAGCCAGCCCTTGCGTCCGAGCCCGCGCACCCGGCCGACCTGTTTATCCGCATGGTCGAAGAACGCCTGCAGCTCATCGCGGGTGAAGGCACGCTTGGCCGGGTCTGCCTCGGCCTCCTGGACATGCACGGCGGCGTTCCACTCATGGACCACCTGCACCGGGTGGGTGCCGAACCGTTTCTGGCAGATGCCGGCCCAGCCGTAGGCGGGGTCGGTAAGGAAGGCACAGAAGGAGCGGATGGTCCCCTGGTAGTTCCGCAGCGTGGAGCGGCGCAGGTTCCGGACCGAGCGCAGATCACCCATCCACTCATCAACCATCTGCGGTGACCAGGCCCACGGGAAGGCATCGGCCTGGCGGGTAAACGCCCGCACCGCCTTCTCGCGGCCCTCGATCGTGGAGAACGCCAGGTTCCGGGCCAGCTGCTGGTTGCGCCAGCCGTCCAACATGGCCGTGAAGACCTGTTCCTCGGGCCGCAGCAACGGCAGACCGCCGACCAGATGCAGGCCCACCGCCCCCGGCGCAAAGCTGTTTCCAACCATCAAAAGCCACCCCTCCGCCGCTTGCATCAGATGAACACATCTTTCATCAGATGCAATCTGATTGCAAACGGGCAGGTCAGGGGCGTTTCCATGGCCGCGCGGGCCCGGGCCGGGAGGCGCACTTGATGGAAATCCCCGGCCCACAAAGAGGCCCTGACCTGCGCGAATGGTGACAGATCCCGGAATGTTCAAACCGAACGCAGTAGTACACCTGATGAAATTGCGGCCAGAACGAACAATGGAACAGGATCCGGCGCTAACGGGCTCGGACTTGTTGCCCTGGTCGCAAAGGCGGCGTCGGCGAAGCCTCGCCGGGCGATGCCTGGAACGCGCGTAACAGTTGTTCTGTTCTGTGATGCCTGTCAGGTCTTGGCTCTATGTTGGGGTTTATGCCGGTTGAGTTCCTCACTGATGTCCAGGCCGCGGCCTATAGTCGTTTCACGGAGCCGCCGTCGCTGACGGAGTTGGAGCGGTGCTTCTTCCTCGATGACACGGACAAGGCGTTGGTCAGCAAGCGGCGCGGGGACTACAACCGGTTGGGGTTCATTATCTTGAGCCGCTGAGGCGGCGTCCATCACGTGCACGACGAGGCCCGGAAATCCACGAGATCTCGTCGTGGATGGGGTTATCTTCTGCTATCCACCACGGATGAGTAGGAGGTTTCGATGCGTGTACAGCGGGTTCTCATGCCCAACTCGGAATTCGAGTCCTGGACGCTGCTTGGCGATGACCACATGCCGGTCGAACCGGTCGAGCGGTTCCTGGCCTATCTGGCGTCGATCGAGAAGTCACCGAACACAATCAAGGCATACGCCCATGACCTGAAGGACTGATTCACCTGCCTGGACAGGCACGGGGGCAGCTGGCAATCCGCGTCGCTGGAGGACGTGGCCGGGTTCGTGGCCTGGCTCCGGCTGCCGCCAGAGGCCCGTGACGGCAGGGTCGCGGTGCTGTCCACGGTGGAGCACCACTGCTCGGCGGCCAGTGTGAACCGCAAGCTGGCGGCGTTGACTTCGTTCTGCGAGTTCCACGCCCGGCACGGGGTCGCGCTTGCCGGGCTGCTGGTCACGATGCAGCCGACGGGACGGCGAGGGGCGGGGTCGGCCACGTCCTACAAGCCGTTCCTGCATCACGTCACCAAGAACAAGCCCGAGCGGCGGCGGACGATCAAGCTGAAGACCGGGCGGCCTCGACCGAAGGTCCTTGCCGTCAAAGAGGTTCAGGCGATCCTGGATGCCTGCGACCACTTACGCGATCGCCTGCTCTTTGCCCTCCTGCTGGACTGCGGGGTGAGGATCGGCGAGGCCCTCGGCCTCCGGCACGAGGACATGGGCATCGCGGAGCGAGCCGTCACCGTCATACCCCGTGCCAACGACAACCGGGCCCGCGCCAAGGCTGGCGTCTCCTCCGCGAGGCACTTGCCATGGCCCTCGGAGAACGCCGCGCAGCCGATATTCGCGGCAGCACCCGCGACACGCCGAGGAAGAAATCCGCAACGATCATCGGACCCTGCTGATGACCACGTCGACGACACTGTCCATAACGAATCACCGCAGGTCAGCGCCATGATCATTTCGTCAGCTCAAGATAAGATTCGCGGTCCAGTTGGCTACCGTGCGCATGTAGCGCCAACCCAGAAGGCGCTTAGCGCCAACGGCTGCACGGATACTACTCAACCCCCGAATCGAGTATCCCCGACGAATGCCAGCGAACTGCGCGCGACGTTGGGTGGGCACCCCGTAGTGCCAAGAACCGGAGACAAGAGTAGACTCCGGTCGTGCGGCCAATAAGGGGTTCATCATGAACGGCTCCATCCATCCACAGGAGATACTGATGCGGCTCCTCCGGGCCTCGTGGGGTAGTACGGGCTGCAGAGTTCGCAGCTAGAGCACCTGCACCGATAACACCTCATAAGGGACACTTCCCATGGAGAATACGGGACATAAAGGCAATTCTGAGCTAAGACGGCGGCACCCGGCTTTGGCAGCCACTCTTGCAACAGCCGCCCTCATGATTTGCATGAGCTTCGGTTCGGCAACCAGCGTTCAGGCCATTACGTCCCCCTGCAACCCCACCGCTCCTGTTCCCACAAATACTGACCCCGGCACAGTCGTTCTCGCCGATAACTTTGAAACCAATGATTTCAGCAAATGGACGACTGTCACCCAGCTGGGCGACGCCACCGCCACCGTGCAATCGGCAATTTCCAACTCCCCCGCCTGCGCTGCACGAATAAGTGTGACCGGGAATAGCGGCTCCGAGGCCAACGTGGTGAAAAATTTGCCGGCTTCGGCCAGCGAAGTTTGGGCCAGCGGCTGGTTTGATATCACGCGCGAAGGCAGCGCCTCGAACAATAACGTTCCCACCTTGCGCTTCTTTAACGGCGGCAGCCGCCTGTTTGACGTATCGCGTCAAAACGGATCGGGCAGCCTGTTCGTAAGATGGGCTACCGGCTCCGGCTTCACCATCATAGGCGTGGGTCACATAGCCGTCGGCCAAAAGTTTGCCCTGAAAATTCACCTGGTAGTCAATGGTGCGCAAAGCCAGGTCCAGGTATGGCAGGACGGCACCAAACTCTTTGACCGCTCCAACAGCACGACCGGGTTCATCGATCTAGGTTCAAATACTTCGATGAATGTCCTCCAGCTGGGAGCAGAACACGTGATGCAGGACGGCGACATGATCGCCGATGACATTATCCTGAAGACGGTGGCGGCCGGACCAGCCCAGGCGGCCCCGGTGTTCACCGCCGCGTCGCCCCCGGCCACCGCCACCGTCGGTGCCGCCTACACCTACACGTTCGCCGCGTCCGGCACCCCGGCCCCGACCTTCAAGGTCTCCTCCGGTACCCTGCCTCCCGGGCTGGGCCTGAACACCACCACCGGGGTCCTCTCCGGCACCCCCACCACGGCCGGCACGTCAACGTTCGCGGTCACCGCGACCAACGGGGTCAGCCCCGACGCCCTCACCCCGTCCCTGACGATCACCGTCAACCCCGCCCAGGCAGCCCCGGTGTTCACCGCGGCGTCGCCCCCGGCCACCGCCACCGTCGGTGCCGCCTACACCTACACGTTCGCCGCGTCCGGCACCCCGGCCCCGACCTTCAAGGTCTCCTCCGGTACCCTGCCTCCCGGGCTGGGCCTGAACACCACCACCGGGATCCTTTCCGGCACCCCCACCACGGCCGGCACGTCAACGTTCGCGGTCACCGCGACCAACGGGGTCAGCCCCGACGCCCTCACCCCGTCCCTGACGATCACCGTCAACCCCACCCAGGCAGCCCCGGTGTTCACCGCGGCGTCGCCCCCGGCCACCGCCACCGTCGGTGCCGCCTACACCTACACGTTCGCCGCGTCCGGCACCCCGGCCCCGACCTTCAAGGTCTCCTCCGGTACCCTGCCTCCCGGGCTGAGCCTGAACACCACCACCGGGATCCTCTCCGGCACCCCCACCACGGCCGGCACGTCAACGTTCGCGGTCACCGCGACCAACGGGGTCAGCCCCGACGCTCTCACCCCGTCCCTGACGATCACCGTGAAGGCCCATCACAAAAAATGAAACAGGATCCGGCGCTAACGGGCTCGGACTTGTTGCCCTGGTCGCTAAGGCGGAGGCGGCGAAGCCTCGCCGGGCGATGCCTAACAGTTGTTCCGTTCTGTGATGCCTGTCAGGTCTTGGCTCTATGTTGGGGTTTATGCCGGTTGAGTTCCTCACTGATGTCCAGGCCGCGGCCTATAGTCGTTTCACGGAGCCGCCGTCTCTGGCGGAGTTGGAGCGGTGCTTCTTCCTCGATGACACCGACAAGGCGCTGGTCAACAAGCGGCGCGGGGACTACAACCGGCTGGGGTTCAGCCTTTAGTCCGAAGTTACGTCTGTCGTGACGCGTGAAATCCCCGCCGGGCGGGGATTTCGCGGGTTTCGGTGGTTGCTTGTCTGGCTACTTGCCTCCGATGGTGGTCGGGATGGGCTGGCCGATGAGTTCGAAGGCCTGGCGCTGGATGGGTGTGGGCGTGGTGACGAGGTCGAAGCCGGTGTTCTTTCCGGTGCCGTTGATGTGCAGCCGGTTGCGGGTCAGGGTCCCGAGGTGGTCGAGCAGGGGGCGGAAGCTGTAGGCAGGTTGCCCGCCGGCTGTGGTGCGCCGTGACGCCTTGGTCTGCGCGGCGGTGGAGCGGGTGGCGGGTGCGACGGGGTTGACCGGTTCGGGCCGGTGTTCGTCGGTGAAGGTCAGTGGTGCCCAGGCTTTGCGCAGGTGCCAGGTCAGGTAGGCGGCGAGCATGCAGATGAACACGTGCGCCCGTACCCGGGTTTCGGTGTAGTGGTGGACCGGGCGCAGCTGCAGATCGATCGCTTTGATCGAGCGGAAGTCGCGTTCGACGTTGGCCAGGGACTTGTAGGTCGCCACGACGTGGCCGGCGTCCATCCGGGTTGCGTTGACGGTGGTGCGGATGATGTAGATCCCGTCCAGGGCCGCTTCGGCGGCGATCTGTTCCTCGTCGCGGGCGTACGCGAATGAGGTGTCGTTGATGGTCAGGGTGTAGTGCTTTTCCATCTTGTATTTGCCGATGACTTTGCCGGCGCGGAGCCCGATCTTCCCGGCGTCGTTGATGCGCCCGGCTTCGGCGGCGGCGGTGATTTTCGCCAGTTCCGTGTCGGTGGCGGCGAGCAGTTCGCCGCGCTTGCGGGCCCGTTCTTGCGCCAGGGCGGGGTTGCGGCAGGCGATGAGGCGTTCGCCGGGGTAGTCGGGGTGGGTGATTTCGGCCAGGTCCGTCTCGTCAACAGGGACATCTGCAGCGGTCCGTCGTCGGCGGCCAGGGCCTTGATTGCCGGGGCGCGCAGCGCGGTGACCCAGCCGAGGCCGCCGAGTTCCTTCAGCTGTTCGATCCTGGCGTTGGTGATCATGCCGCGGTCCCCGACCATGACCATCTCGCCGAGCCGGTATCGGGTCTTGAAGTCCGCGGCGAGGTCCTCGAAGGCTTTGGGGTCGGCGGTGTTGCCAGGGACAACGCGTACGGAGACCGGCCGGCCGTCGATGTCGGTGAGCAGTCCGTATTCGATCTGCTCGAGGCCCTTCTTCCCGTCGCGGGAATAGCCGCGGGCCGCCAGCGGGCACTTATGTCCGGTCACCCAGGACGAGGACAGATCGAACAGTGCGAGCCGGTCCGGATTCGCTTCTTCCGACAAGTGCCGGGCGGCGAGCCTGGCTTCGATGGCTTCCTGCCGGCCGGCGAGCCAGTCCATCGCGGCGTAGACCTCGTCCGTGGTGGCGCCGGCGACGCCGAGGTCCTCGGCCAGGGTGGTGTCGGCCCACCAGCGGGTGGTCGCCAGCTTCGAACCGGGACGGCAGACCCGGGCGATCACCAGGGCGAAGGCAATGTCGCGCATCCGCCCCGCCCGCCCCAGCAGCGAGGGCATCCCGAGCGCTTTGGCCTGGGCGGCCACGGCGGCAACGTGGCCGTGGGGCAGGGACCGCACAGCCTCCAGACCCTCGGCGGAGAATACCGCCGGGTTGCCGGCCAGTGCGCCGCGGACCGCTTCGATCGCCGGTTCCGGCAGCGCCGAGAGGTTCGCCAGGGTCTCGTGCTTGACCTTGCCCTCCTGCCGGAAGGACCGCCGGAGCAACACCGATTCGTACTCGACCGTTTCCCCGGCCTTGTTCACCCGCCGACTCTTTGTCCGGGCTACGTGCATCGCCTGCGTTGTGCGTGCCATGCCACAATCCTACAGCGAACCATGGCGCCAGCCGTCAGCGACACGCTCAATTTAGTGGCTACAAATGACGGTACAAAAGTGGCCCCTCGGCCGGGAACGCAACAGAACCCGGCCAAGAGGCCAAACGTAACTTCGGCCTAGGGTGCGAGAACACGACTTGTTCCTACAAGTAAGGCCATCTGACCTCTGGCTTATCCATGTGCCGGAATGTCCACACACCAAGGGCACCTGCTTCTCTTGCTGCGGGGAACCACTGCCCCGGCGCGTGGCTTCCAGCCAGGGCTGCCAGGGGTCTCAACGCGACCCGCGCGGCGAGACTAGTTTCTAGGTAGACGCCCAAGTGCGATGCTTCTGTGGCGCTTCATGCGATTGCCTGCCGGAGTGCAATCGAAGCCCTGAACTTTTAGCGTCGGGCGGACGCATTTCCGCTCTAGCCGCTAAGCCTTCCCTAAATTACTGAGACGCAAGGATCCCCGTAGCCACAAGCCGTTCAACGCGGACCCGTTGTGCACCGGAGTCTGGAACTACTGTTACCGCCCGTCGACCGACCGGTCTGCCATCTTGTCCCACCTCCAACAAGCCGAACCGCTGTATTGGTCGGCCCTGGTCATCTGCCGGGCCGACGACTTTACGTCTCAGCGCCATCTCCGCAAGCACGACACTGAGCACCATGGCCCCATAGAGGGAGGTGGCGAACCCACTAATCTAGCCGGTCGGGATCAGCACACCGAGGATCACCATCAGAAGTGCCCAAAGGATCCGCAGGGCGAGCGCCCCGTACACTGCTGTCGTTCGCTGCATTAGCCCACCTCACTTGTTGCCGTGGGATTGCCTGGATACGCCGGTGTTGTGCGTCTTGCATTGGCTACCTTGACATAGGTATCCAGGACGTCGACGTTGTCTATTTTGGCGGCCCACTTCCGCCGGTTCCCATGGGACCCGCGGCCAGGCTGCGGCCCCCGACTGCGCCGGACGCTTTCCCGATGAGCGTTTACACGGCCTGCCACCGGACCGTTCCAATGGGTGGGGGTGACCCCATCGGAGTTGATTCCCCGCCCCGGGCGTGATTGCGCTTCCGATCGCGTACGGAAACTAAAGCTCGCGCTCGGGTGTATTCGTGAGACCTGGGGCTATCAGGTAGCGGCACGCCTCTACGCAGCGGGAAACGCTCATTTCGGCAGAGGCCTTCACTGCGGAGGTAGATGAGTGGTCGGGCAAAGGGGAAGCAGGCCACCCTCGCTACGATGGGGTGGCCTGCTCTCGAACTTCAGTATCGGCCTCGACACAGATCGGCCGGAACCAGCCATATAAACGTGGCCAGAAGCGATGCCCGATTTGGAGAAGGGCCAAGACTTAAATCCACGCCTGAATCGGCGCCTAGGGGCGCTCGTTGGCCGTCCAGGGCGACTGCCGGCGCCCGCGCCTGCGGCTAAAGCTGCGCCAGGGTTCCCGCTCCTCGGTAGGGAAGGAAACGACGATCGGCAGGCAAACGGGGCAGGGTGGGTGGATTGTGGAAAATCCGTTCTGATGGCCCCACGCAGCCTGGCCGGCACACGCATTGCAGAGGCCAAGAGTGCGGTAATGCCGCATCGTCCTTCCATGCTCGTCGGCCTGCGACATAGTTTCAGGGCCCGGGGTATTGGGCATAGGTGTCCTTCTTCTGGTTTCGGTCAGTAATGGTGGTGCGCCTGCGCCGCGGGCGCCGGGCGGGCACGTGCGACACGTCTGAATGTCGCGCTGCAGCCTGCAGAGGCAAGCCGTGGAGTCGGGCAAATTCAATTACTCGTGTAGTGCGCATCCGGTTAGCTCAGGTTGTGTCAGCGACACTCAAAAGAGAGCCCCAAACAGACCTGTTCGTCGCCGAACCCTTCCTGGTACTCCAAAATAGTCCGCGATTAGCTCAAGTCCGAGCATGCACCCAGCCAACCTGAGCAGACCGGATACCCACTACTCGTGTATTTGTCGCCGCGTCGGGATTGATCCAGCCCCAGTCCGGACCACCGCGTTTCCTTCTTTGGTTCATGCCCCTGGTCACAGGCTCCAGGTGCAGCGGATTTGCACAGTTGGGGCGCTTGCACGTTCGGTGATCCAGCTCAAGGGTGGGCTTGTGGCCACCGATGAGCAGGTCCCACACGACGCGGTGGGTTAGCCACTGGGCGATGTTCGCGCCTTCGGGAACGAAGGTGCCATAGCCCCCGTCGTTCCTTGACAGGTACCAAAGCCAACACCCGCGGTCATCGCCTGTGAGGTTGTGACCGAGCCGGCGGAGGTTCAGGACTTCAGCCTCGGCAGTAATCCGGAGGTGCCCATTTTCGTGGAGCCGGCAGTAGAACACCCCGTTCATCCTTCGTCCGCCGTCGTCCTGGTGGTTGTCGCACCCCGGGGCGTGACAGCGTAAGTGCCCCCGCCTTCGTTGCCATTGTTTGTAGTGTCCCCAGCACATGCGCCGGCTGCGTGCGTCCTTGCCGCAGCCATTGATCTTGCACTTGCCCTGGGTCTTTGGCCTTCCCAGATATCCTCCAGATGAGTGTCCAAGAAATAAACGGTGATATTGACCGGGAAAGGGCGTCGCCGCCTTGCGGTCGGGGGAATCCGGCCCCCACACGGCGGGCGGAGTGCGCCGCTGCATTATTAGGAGGACGGGGCCAAGCGGTGCTGTCTTCGGGTCCTGCGAGGACTACCGGCTCCACCACCGTGGCACCGCCGAAGCCCCAAGCGAAGGCGGCACGGGGACGGATCAGGATGGCCCTCCAGCGACTCACCGGGTTACCTCCTGCTGGCGCATCCAGTGCTCAACGTCGGAGAGACGGTAGAGAATCTTCGAGCCCACGCGTAAGCGCTTTGGCCCGTCGACCAGATGGGTCGCCAAGAACTTTTCGCTTACCCCCATGAACTGGGCCGTCGTGCGGCGGTCCAGATACACGGACTGGGTCACCTCCCAGGCCTTGTCGACGGTGACGATGTTGACGCCGTTGTTGGTCATGCAAGACTCCCGATGATTTGAAAAAGGGCATGCGCCATTAGGGCGCAGTGAACGGTTGGATAGTGCGGCTTCGCGGGACCGGCTCCGCAAACTCCCGAGCTAGTCCCGAGGATTCCTGGAGACCGAAGGGGAAGAAGCCGATACAAATATTCTGTGGCTCCAACCCCCGGAGATAATCCAGCTCGGAGCTTCGTCGCCGGGTTGCCGTAACCACCTGCCTCGGGAGCCGTTGCAGCCTGGGCTGCTCCGTGGCTGCAAAGCCCCCAAACGCGCGACTTCTTGACGACTACGCCGGCAGGAGAATCACCACATGCCTCCCGGCGGGAAGTGCCAGCATGACTGCCGCATCAGCGGCCCATGCCAGTACCAACGCTTCCGGCCGGAGGCTGGAGCACGGCAACATCGTGAGGTCCCGATTCGCAGCGTGCCGTTCCCGCGCATCGACTCCTGTCAGGTCTGCGTTGGCCCATGTCTTCCAGTGGCGTGGCCTGCACGGCCGGATCACGGCCCTGAATGTCTGCTTTCGAATGTCACTGTCACTTATCCTGGTTGCATGGCGATAACGGACCTCAAAGAAAGTGGCGCCTGGAAACCGGGCGCGAAGTCCAAACGGTGGCAGGTGGATTGGCTGGCCGACGACGCAGTCAAGGGCAAGGTTCGCCGTCGCAAACGCTTCACCACAAAAGCCGAAGCCGAAGACTTCCAGGCATCCACCCGACAGGCCATGCGCTCGGGCTCGTGGGTAGACCCAAAACTTGCCGACAAGATGAAGGTCGGCAAACTGGCGCTGGAATGGCTGGAAAGGGTTAAGACCGTAGGTGCGAACGGCCGAAGGCCGGTCACGCCAAAGACCTACGACAACTACTTCCGCCTCTACGAGAACTACATTGAGCCGCGATGGGGCGTGACTCGCATTTCAAACGTCACGTATGACGCGACGAGCGAGTGGATCATGACGCTCAGGGGCATGGACGGCAAGCCCGCCGGCGCCCGAACGCGGGAACTTGTGGGCAAGATTTTTGGCCGCATCATGGGCTACGCGGTCAGGAAGCGCCTCTTGCCGGCCAACCCCGCGAAGGACCCCACTGGTCGGGCGGACTACATACCGGACGCCCGTCCGGTCAAGCGTCATACTTACCTGACCATGAAGCAGCTTGCCGCCATTGCCCATGAGGCGGGGGACGGCGGACTCATGGTCATGCTGGCGGGCACATGCGGGCTTCGTTGGGGTGAAGTGACTGCGCTTACCGTAGCCAACGTGCGGCTTGGCGACAAACCCATGCTGGCCGTTACGCAGGCCTACAGCGAAGTCTCCGGCAAGCTGGTCCTCGGCGCGACTAAGGGCGGTGAGGACCGGCAGGTCCCAATCCCCCGGCTGATAGCCGACCGACTGAGAGGCGTTATCGAAGGGAAGCCCACGACAGCCCGGGTCTTTCAGAGCCCGCGAGGAACGGTCCTACGCAATGGCAACTTCACGAAGAACGTCTACAAGCCCGCTATCGAACGGGCCGCAGCCGGTGACGCCGAATTCCCCTCCCCCACGTTCCACGACCTGCGGCACACCGCCGTATCCCTGGCGATCAGCGCGGGGGCAAACGTCAAGGTGGTCCAGCGGATAGCAGGCCACGCCTCGGCCACCCTGACGCTCGACACCTACGCTGGCCTCTTCGACGATGACCTCCACGACAGCGCCAGCCGACTGAATGACCTCCTGCGGGGCATGGATTGGCGTTGACAGATTTTCTTGGCGTCACTTTTATGTCATCATATGAGCCTGTATCCCAGTGTTCGCGTGGATTTGACTACTGCCTCCGGAGCAGAAGGTTGTTGGTTCGATTCCAATCGAGGGCACAGAATAAACCCCGCCGTTTCCTTGAAACGGCGGGGTTTTCTTCATGTCCTGTACATCGCGTCAGCCGATCCCCCACCGCGGGCCAGAAGCGGTCCGCGGTCGCCCGGACATCGCGCCGGTACCCGTCAGCGGAACCTGCCGGGCAATGCATAGATGAGGCCGGAGCTCAGGTCATCCGCCATCATCTGCATGTACGCCTCCGCCTTGTCGTAGGTGGCAATGCCCTCGGCATACCGGCCGTTCAGCTCGTTGCTGCCGTAGGCAATGGTCTGGTCGATGTGCTCCTTCATCGTCGAGCGCATCGATGTCTGGGACCAGTTCCGGGGGTTGGTCGTGGCAAGGAAATCGGCGATGTCCTGCGCATTGGCGTACACGGCAGTCGTCGCCGCCTTAAGCGTGGCGGCATCCTGGGCTTTGGCAGCCTGGAAGAGGGCGACGAAGTCAGTGATGTGGGTTTTCAACAGTGTTGTCAGTTGAGCGCCAGCCGCTTCGCCGTAGTAGGGCTTGATGGAATTGCCGATGCCCGCCTGATTTTGCAGTAACCGTTCAGCCGTGGTGGGGAAGCCTGCCGAGCCAGACGCAAAATCGACGATGGCCAGACGCGTCCACTCCATGTGCTGCCCCCACAGCGACCGCATTGCCTGCGGAGCGCGAGTTGTGATGCTGGCACGGAGTTGGCATTGCCGGACCCGTGGTCGTGCACGGATATGGCGGCAGCCTCCTGAACCGCGGGTTCCGCTGGCGCCGCCGGCGCCGTTCCCGGCGAGCAGGCCGAGGACATACCGGCCGACAACGCCAGCACGGCAATCAGGACGGCGGTCCTCGGTCGTCCGTGGGATGTCATGGTATCCACGATGGAATCTCCTTTCGTACGGGCTGGTGCCCACGACTTGTTATTGGCAGCCGAGCGGTATGTCTTACCAGTGGCGTTTCGGCCCGCAGCGGTCCGGCTTGCGCCGACCGGCCCACGGGGTAAGAGGCAGGGGCCAAGTGACACTAACCAGGTATGAACATTCAGCGAGAAATAGAAGCACTGGCAGGGGCCGGGGTGGCCCGAAACGAATGGGACGGCGTCGTTGCCTGGCGTGCGCGTCTGCTGCGTGAAGCGGGCTTCCCTGCTACGCTGGCGGCACGGATGGCAGCCTCGCGGGGCGTGGACATCCACGAGCTTCTCAATTTGGTGGACAGGGGCTGTCCGCCGGAGCTGGCAGTCCGGATCGCCGGGCCGATGGGCGAGCCCGGCGGGCAGGAGTGATCCAATGGCTACCCTGGACGGACCCGAACTCGCGGACACGCGGGCAGTCCGCCCCGGCCGCGCCGACGAGGATTGGGTGGGGCTGCTGAGCACACCCGGTCCCGGGCACGAGTCGGCGCTGGTGAAGCTGCACCAGCTTCTGTTGAAGGCCGCCCGTCACCAGGTATCGCAGATGTACTACGGGTTGCCGGCCATTGGAGCCGTGCGAGTAGACGAACTGATCAACCAAGCCGCCGACGAGGCCATGGTGGCCGTTCTGGGCAAACTATCCAGCTTTGAGGGACGGAGCAGGTTCACCACCTGGGCCTACAAATTCGGCATCCTGCACGCCGCCGTCGAGGTCCGGCGCAATTTGTGGCGGCACCGGGACGTGGACCTTGAATCGGTGCCCGAGCAGCCATCCGCCGCAACATCGCCCGAACAGCTGGCAGAAGGCTCCGAACTGTCCGCCGCCGTCCGGGTGGCGATCGAGGAGGCGCTCACCGCCCACCAGCGCCGGATAGTGCTGGCACTGCTGGTGGACGAGGTGCCCATCGATGTCCTGGCCGATCGGTTGGGGACCATGCGCAACGCGCTCTACAAAACCCTGCATGATGCCCGCGGTCGGCTCCGGGCGCACTTGGCGCTCGCCGGCTACCTGACCACACCCATCACTCCGAGAGGCATCTCATGACTACGTTCCGCCGGAAACTGACACCGGAAACGGTGCGCCGGCTGACCCTATCGGCCGAGCCGTGGCTCTCATGCGACGACTGCTTCGCGGCGGTCGACGAATACGTCGAACTCCTGCTGGCCAACGCTCCGGACGACATGCCAGCACTGCGGGCGCACTTGTCCGGCTGCTCTGCCTGCTGCGAGGAAGCCCGTTCCCTGCTTCTGCTCGTGGCCGCGGACGAGAACGTGGATCCCGGCCCCGCGCTGCGCCGGCTGGAGGAGTTCTAGCGGAAAGCCTCAGTGACCGATGTGGCCGCCTTAGAGGCGGCGGCGCAAGTCGGGCTCAAGGTCACCCGCCAGGTCCCCTCTGCCAATTGTCGGTCCCCGATCGTAGGCTGTTCCCATCGGCAGCGGGGTTCCCGGTGGCCGGCAGCCGGCTGGGCTCGCATCAGCTGTTGCCGCCTGGTTCCCCGCCGAAGCATGAAGGGGTCTCACATGTACTGTTCAATCATTCCTCCGTACCTGCTCCGCCGCCTGGCAGCACAGCGCGAACCACGGCTATACGAAGCCGCCCAGGCCGCCAGGAAAACGCTGCTGCACGTCAAGAGCTTTCAGGCATCCCGCGCGCTGCCGTCACCTGCCGCTCCCCCGGGCATGCGCGAGGTCAAGCCCGGACCTCCCGAGCGAACCATCTACGACGCCAAGTCACTGGAGAGGCTGCCGGGCAGCCTGGTCCGGAAAGAGGGGACACCGCCCACCGGAGATCCGGCCACGGATGAAGCGTACGACGGGCTGGGGCACACCCACCGGTTCTACGCCGACGCCTTCGGCCGCAACTCCATTGATGGCAGCGGGCTCCCCCTCGATGCAACCGTCCACTACGGCCAGCGCTACGACAATGCATTCTGGGACGGCCGGCAGATGGTATTCGGCGACGGCGACGGCCAGGTGTTTGACCGGTTCACGAAGTCCCTGAGCGTGATCGGCCACGAGCTCGCCCACGGCGTCACGCAGTATTCGGCGGGGCTGGTGTACCGGAACCAGGCCGGCGCTCTCAATGAATCCCTGTCCGATGTCTTCGGTGCCCTCGTGGAGCAGTACGCGAAGCAGCAGTCCACCGCCGAGGCGAGCTGGCTCATCGGTGAAGGCCTGTTTACGGACCAGGTGCAGGGTGCCGCCTTGCGTTCCATTAAGGCGCCGGGAACCGCGTACGACGACGACGTCCTCGGCAAGGACCCGCAGCCGGACTCGATGGACGGCTACGTGCGGATGAGCGCGGACAACGGCGGCGTGCACATCAACTCCGGCATCCCGAACCGTGCCTTTTGCCTTGTTGCCACGGCTCTGGGCGGCAACGCCTGGGACGCGCCCGCGAGGATCTGGTATGAGACACTGACCGGCGGCACGCTGGCTCCGAACGCCACGTTCGGCGCCTTTGCCCGGGCCACTGCGGCGTCCGCCAAGGAACTCTTCGGAGCGGAGTCCGGAGAGCATGACGCCGTGCGGTCTGCGTGGGAAACTGTGAAGGTAAAGCTGTAACCGAGTTGCCGCCGGCCCCCGATCAGGCGGCCGTCGACAACCGAACACGGGAACCAGGCCATGAAGATCGCTATCCCATGAAAACGGTCCCATGAAAGTCACAGGCTCATGAAAATTACCGTTCAGCGCAGCGGCGGCGTAGCCGGAATGACACGGACCTGGACCGTCCAGGCGGTGCCGCCGGACGACAAGGACCGGTGGCAGCCCCTCGTTGAGGCGTGTCCGTGGGACGCGGTTCCGGAGGCAAGCCAGGCCGTCTCCGCCGGCCGGCCGGATCGGTTCACCTACAGCCTCCGGGCCGGCCAACTCCGGGCGACCCTGCCTGAACAGGCGCTGACCGGGCCGTGGCGGGACCTGTTCGAGAATACCAGGGCGGCCGCTGAGTCGATCGAGGCTCCGGAGAGTCCCTAGACGGCGGCCAGTTGCCCCCGGAAGGTGCGCCGGTAGGACTGCGGGCTGGTGTCCAGCGCCTTGGTGAAGTGGTGCCGCAGCAGCACCGAGTGGCCGAAGCCGGATTCCCGGGCGACTTCATCGATATTGAGCTCCGTGGTCTCCAGCAGCTCCTGGGCCCGCAGTACCCGCTGGGAGTTCAGCCACGCCGCGGGAGTTGCCCCCGTCTCCGACCGGAAGCGCCGCGCGAACGTCCGCGGTGACATGTGGACCCGGGCCGCCAGCTCGTTGACGGAGTGGTCCTCCTCCAGATGACCGACCATCCATTGCAGCAGCTGCTCCATGGGTTCAGAACCGCACGCCGGAATCGGCCGGTCGATGTACTGCGCCTGGCCGCCGTCCCGGTGCGGGGGGACCACCATGTCGCGGGCGATGCCGGCGGCAACCTTGGCGCCGAACTCAACACGGATCAGGTGCAGGCACGCGTCGATTCCCGCGGCCGTGCCGGCACTGGTGATGATCCTCCCGTCCTGGACGTACAGCACGTTTTCGTCCACCAGCACGCTGGGGTAGCGGCTGGCGAGTTCCTGGGAGTAGTGCCAGTGGGTGGTGCAGCGCCGGCCGTCGAGCAGGCCTGCCCGCGCCAGTGCGAAGGCACCGGAACAGATGGACATCACCCACGCCCCGCGAGCATGCGCCGCCCGCAGTGCGTCCAGGGCGGACTCCGGGACATCCTCGTCCCGGCCGTACGGGGCCATAATCACCAGGTCCGCGTCAGCCGCGGCGTCCAGTCCCAGCCCCACGTGCATCGACAGCCCGGATTTGAGCGGGACGTCGCCGGGCACCGGAGCGCAGACCCGGAAATCGAAGGCCGGCACGCCCGTTCCGCGGTCCGACCTGTCCACGCCGAAGACCTCGAATGCGGTCGCGAACTCGAAAATGGAGAAGTTGGGGACCACGATCATTGCCACTGAATTGATCATGAATCCATTGTGGCAGAAATTATAGCTTTTTGGTCATTTCTGCCACTTTTTTTGTTCCCCGGACCGGAGAACCATGGAGGTATGGAACTCATCGGAATTGCCCTCATCATCCTGATCACCAGCGCCGTTGCAGCCACCGTCTCCGCTCTGCGCAACGATGGACGGGGCCACACCCCGCCGGTCCGTTCGGAGAACGAATGGACAGCCCTCGACCTCCCGAGCGTCAACTACACCCTGCGGATCTTCTGAGCCGCAGACCCTAACGAACCGCACACTCGAAAGGACCCGGCCCTGCGGCCGGGTCCTCTCACTGCCTCGTGTCACTGCCTCGGTGTGGAGACTCGGGGCGGGTCAGGAGCGGGCGGCATCCAGGACAAAGTCGTATGTGACTTCAACGCCGGCGTCATCCGCACGCGCTGCGGGGCTCAGCACCAGTTCCGGCTTGACGGCCGAGGCGATGTCGTCGGAAAGGTGCTGGTCCCCTTCAAAGTAGAGCTGCGCTGTCAGCAACTGGTGGCCCGGGGCGGAGACCTTCAGGTGCAGGTGCGCCGGACGCCAGGCGTGCCAGCCGGCGGCTGCGATCAGCTTGCCGCACGCACCGTCGGTGGGGATCTGGTAGGGGGCAGGCTGCACGGTGTTCAACGCGAAGTTGCCGTTGGAGTCCGCCACGACGGTGCCGCGAAGGTTCCACTCGGGCAGGCCTGGGGCGAACTGGGAGTAGAAGCCGTTGTCGTCAGCGTGCCAGATCTCGACGTGGGCGCCGGCGAGCGGGGTGCCGTCTACGGCGCGGACCTGGCCTTGGAACAGCAGCGGGGTGCCGCCTTCGTCGTCGCGCATCGGAAGGGTGGCCGGCGTTTCGAGCTGCGGCGAGCCCGAAACGTAGTAGGGGCCTTCGATGGTGCCCTTGTTGCCTTCGCGGTCCTCCGTGGACACTTCCTCGACCACGTGCTCCACCCAGACGTCCAGGAACAGCGGCCATTCGCCGTCTTCCCCGACGCTGATCAGCCAGGACTTCAGGGCGTTGAACTCGTCGTAGGTCACCTTGTGCTTGCGGATCGTCTCGTAGACCGCGCCGAGGACCTCGTTGGCCAGAAGGGACACGCGCTCCTGGGGAACGTCGAGTGCCGCCGTCTTGCCGCTTTCGCGGAAACGCTCGGTGGCAGCGTTGCCGGACTCTGCGGCCTTGGCGTCAAATTCGTTTAGCTGGGTTGTCATCATTGACTCACTTTCTGCAGCCGGCGCCTGCCCCAAGGCGGGCGCCGTGGTGTTGGGTTGATGGATTGGAGCTTCAGTTGTTCCGGTCGAGGCGGTATTTGGCTAGCTTTTCCGGGTCGATTTCGATCCCGATGCCGGGCGCCTGGCGCACAGCCAAGCGTCCGTCCACGATCTCCAGCGGCTCCGCCAGGAGGTCATCGCTCATGTCGAGGAAGTTGGAGAGTTCCCCGGCGCGCACCGTGGTGGACTTGAAGGCCGCTCCGAACGTCACGGTGCAAAGGGTTCCCACCTGGCCGTCGATCTGATTGCCCATGACCACCTCGGCGCCAACCCCGTCGCACAGGAACAGCACACGCTGTGAGTGCGAGAACCCGGTTCGGGCCGTCTTGATGCTGACGGCGTTGGCGGCCCCATTGAGCAGTTCGCGGGTGACCTCGCCGGGCTTCGTGGCGCTCTCATCGGCAACGAACGGAACGGGGCAATGGTCCACGAGCCACTTGCGGCCCAGGACGTCGTCGGCAGGACACAGTTCTTCGGCCAGGGTGAGGTCGAGGTCCGCCATGGCGTTGAGCGCCCGGAGGGATTCCGACGGCGTCCACCCGCGGTTGCCGTCGATGTACAGTTCGATCCCGTCCCCGAGCTCTTCACGCAGGGCGCGGCAGACGTCGACGTCGAGCTGGAATGGCTTCCGGCCCACCTTCACCTTGAAGGTGGTGATCCCGTAGCTGTCGCGCATGCGCTCCGCTTCGGCGACCATCTTCGCGGGCTCCGCGAAGCCCAGCATGTGGCTGACCCTCATGCCGTCCGAAAAACCGCCAAGCAGGGCGGTGACGGACTGGCCGAGCGTTTTTCCGATGACGTCCCAGATGGCCATGTCGACGGCGGATTTGGCGGTCGGGTTGCCCACTGTCCGGTCCATGACCGCATGGACAGCCTCGCGGTCCATGATGGACATTCCCACGATGCGCGGCGCGAAAAGCGTCTGGATGGCCGCCACGATGGATTCCTGGGTCTCCCCGTAGGTGAAGGGCCGGGCCGGCGCCTCGGCAACACCCACGACGCCGTCGTCGCTTCGGACCCGGACCAGGACATGCTGTGCGGTGTGGACCTCCCCGCTGGCGAAGCGCAGGGGTTTCGCGTACGGGATGGCGAACGGGATCGCCTCTATTGCTGTGATTTTCACGGGAGACCTCCGGAGTCGGTCGAGTCGATGAAGATTTTGTTGTCCTCGAGCACTGCGAGGAAGGAGTCAACAAGCGGCGACCGTTCGTTGCGCCGCCATGACAGCCCAAGCTCCACCGCCTCGGCGCCGGCCACCGTCCGGTAGTGCACGCCGTCCAGCGCAATCCCCCGGACGGACTCAGGCAGTACGGCCACCCCCAGGCCTGCCGCCACGAGGGACAGCTGGCTGGAAGTTGTGGCTGATTCATGGGCGACGCGGGGCTGGAAGTCCGCCGCCCGGCATGCACGGATCACGGCATCGTTGACCACTGACCGGGAGCCGGCCTGGTACATGATGAAGTCCTCGGCACGCAGTTCACCGATAGTCACCAAATCTTCGGCGGCAAGCCGGTGACCGGCGGGCAGCGCGACGACGAACCGCTCCCGGGCAACAGGGCGCAAGGCCAGTGACGCGTCGCGGACGGGCGGCCGCAGGACCCCGACGTCGAGTTCCCCGGCAGCCAGCGCCTGTTCGATGGCCGGTGTGAGCATTTCCGACCGGACGTCCAGGACGACGCCGGGCAGCTGTTCCTTGACGAGCCGGGCAAGGACGGGAAGCTGCGTGTAGGACGCCGTCCCTGTCAGCCCGATGCGAAGCGTCCCCGCCTTTCCGTCCGCGAACCGGCGGGCGCGGCGTGCCGCCTCATCAACGCTGCCGAGGATCCGCTGGGCGTCCACCAGGAAGGTTTCGCCGGCGGGCGTCAGTTTGACGCTCCTGGTGGTCCGGGTGAGGAGATCGACGCCAAGTTCCGCTTCCAGCTGCCGTATCTGCTGGGACAGCGGGGGCTGGGCCATCCGCAGCCGCTCCGCCGCCTGGCCGAAGTGGCAGGTTTCGGCAACCACCACGAAGTAGCGCAGGTGACGAAGTTCCATGCCGCACTGGCTCCTTCCGTGGTGATTGCAGGCCGGCCGCCGCCTTGGTGTCCGGGCCGCCGCGGCGGGCATTGCAGGCCGCGGCTCGTTGTTGGATGGTTGTTGGTTCAACAGCGTAGGGCCGAATTTAGTATTCAACAAATACTCAATTCCGCACTTTTCAGACTTCAAAAGTCTCAATCGATGCCTAGGCGAGGTTAGGCAAATGCCTAGTGTGACGCGCGCCACCCGCTGGCAGAGTTGGTGGCATTCAGCATCGACCGGCCGATCGTTGGGCTGGTCCGCACGGGCAGCGTTGCCCGGCAACCCGGGCAATGCCGCCCGATACCGATAGGAGCCAACATGACTGAGACCCTGGCGGGCATCCGAGCACAGCTTGACGAGGCCCTGGTGGAGGATCACGAAAACGGCGTCTTCCGCGCCAAGCGAAGCATCTTCACCGACGAGGACCTTTTCGAACTTGAAATGAAGCACATTTTCGAAGGCAACTGGGTGTATCTGGCGCACGACAGCCAGATCCCCAACGTGGGGGACTATTTCACCACCTACATCGGCCGCCAGCCGATCATCATCTCCCGCGACAAGCAGGGCGGCCTCAACGCCCTGATCAACGCCTGCAGCCACCGCGGCGCGATGCTGTGCCGCCGCAAGACGGACAACCGCACCACGTTCACCTGTCCTTTCCACGGCTGGACCTTCAACAACACCGGCAAGCTGCTCAAGGTCAAGGACCCGCGCGACGCCGGCTACCCGGAGCAGTTCAACAAGGAAGGTTCCCACGACCTGACAAAGGTGGCCAGGTTCGAGAGCTACCGCGGTTTCCTCTTCGGCAGCATCAACCCGGATGTGCTGCCCCTTGAGGAACACCTGGGTGAATCCACGAAGATCATCGACATGATCGTGGACCAGTCCCCGGACGGCCTGGAAGTCCTGCGTGGCGCCTCCACCTACACCTATGACGGCAACTGGAAGCTGCAGGCCGAGAACGGCGCCGACGGCTACCACGTCTCCGCGACGCACTGGAACTACGCCGCCACCACCGCGCGCCGGACCACGGGCGAATCGGCCAACGAAACCAAGAACATGGACGCGGGCGGCTGGGCCAAGCAGAAGGGCGGCTACTACTCCTTCGACCACGGCCACCTGCTGCTGTGGACGGAGTGGCTGGACCCGAGCAACCGTCCCCTCTACGACCGCCGCGACGAACTCGTGCAGAAATTCGGCGAGGACAAGGCCGACTGGATGATCAACATCTCCCGCAACCTCTGCCTGTACCCGAACGTCTACCTGATGGACCAGTTCGGTTCCCAGATCCGGCACTTCCGCCCCATCTCCGTCGACAAGACCGAGGTGACCATCTACTGCATCGCGCCCAAGGGCGAAAGCGCCGAGGCCCGCGCCAACCGCATCCGCCAGTACGAGGATTTCTTCAATGCCTCCGGCATGGCCACCCCGGACGATCTCGAGGAGTTCCGCTCCTGCCAGAAGACCTACCTGGCCACGGCAGCGCCGTGGAACGACCTCAGCCGCGGGGTGATGCACCAGATCGAAGGTCCGGACGCCAACGCCGATGTGATCGGCCTCAAGCCCATTTCCAGCGGTGCCCGCACCGAAGACGAAGGGCTCTACCCCATTCAGCACGGCTACTGGGTGGAGACGATGCGCCAAGCGGCGGCCGCCGAAGAAGCAGCCGAAGCCGCCACACAGCACGCAGTGCAGAACGCAGCCCAGAACTAGGCCCGTACGCAGCCAAGGAGAACCTCATGACACAGACAATCGACATCGAAACCCAGGACAACGCGCCGGCCGGCCCCGCGTCCCTGGAAGAAATCCGCGCATTCCTCTACCGCGAGGCGCGGTTCCTGGACGACCGCGAGTTTGACCGCTGGCTGGACTGCTACCACCCGGAGGCCGAATTCTGGATGCCGGCCTGGGCGGACGACGACCAGCTCACGAGCGACCCCCAGCGCGAAATCTCGCTGATCTACTACCCCAACCGGGGAGGGCTGGAGGACCGTGTCTTCCGTATTAAGACCGACCGCTCCAGCGCGACCAGCCTGCCGGAACCGCGCACGGGCCACAACATCACCAACGTCGAGATCGTCGGGGCCCGCGGCAGCGAGGTTGATGTGCGCTTCAACTGGTTCACGCTGTATTACCGCTACCAGAACATCGACCCCTACTTCGGAACATCGTTCTACACCATCGATTACTCCGGCACGCAGCCCGTCATCACCAAGAAGAAGGTCGTCCTCAAGAACGACTACATCCACCACATCGTGGACATCTACCACATCTAAGCTCCGAAACGACTGGAATCGAGCCCCCATGAGTTACCAGATTGCCCTCAGCTTCGAGGACGGCGTCACCCGCTTTGTCACGGCGAACCCCAATGAAACCGTTGCCGACGCCGCCTACAAGTCCCGCATCAACATCCCTTTCGACTGCCGCGACGGCGCCTGCGGCACCTGTAAAGCCTTCTGCGAATCCGGAAAATACGACGGCGGCGACTACATCGACGAGGCCCTCACCGAGGATGAAGCCGAGAAGGGCTTCTGCCTCCCCTGCCAGATGGTGCCGGAAAGCGACCTCGTCCTGCAGGTCGCCGGCACCTCGGAGATGGCCAAGGCCGGCGCCACGACCTTCGAGGCCACCGTCACGGACCTCAGCTGGTTCGCGGACAACACCGCCGCACTCACCCTCGCCGTCGAGAACCGCGGGGAGCTGAAGTTCCTCCCCGGCCAGTACATGAATTTCGCCGTTCCCGGCACCGAGGCCTCCCGGTCCTATTCCTTCAGCAGCGGACCCGCCGCGGACGAGCTGCGATTCCTCATCCGCACGGCACCGGAGGGCGCCATGACGACCTATCTGAAGGAACGGGCCCAGGTGGGCGACACCATTGCGCTGACCGGCCCCATGGGCAGTTTCTTCCTGCGGGACATCAAGCGTCCGGTGCTCATGCTAGCCGGCGGCACGGGCATCGCGCCGCTGTTGTCGATGCTGGAGAAGATCGCCACCGGCCTCGAAGAAGCACCGGCCCATCCGGTGCACCTGGTCTACGGTGTCACCTTCGACAAGGACCTGGTGGAGCTGGATAAGCTGCAGCACTACGCCGACGCGATCGAGAACTTCACGATTGCCGTCTGCGTGGCGGACCCGGAGAGCACGGCGGAGAACAAGGGCTATGTGACCCAATACATCACCGCCGCTCAGCTGAACGACGGCGACGTCGACGTCTACCTCTGCGGCCCTCCCGCCATGGTGGATGCGGTCCGCAAGTACTGGGACACCCGGGGCATCACCCCCGCCAACTTCTACTACGAGCGCTTCGCCGTCGGAAGCACGGCGGCCGCAGCACCGGCACTCGCCGGGGCCGTCGCTTGAGCACGAACGGTTTGGACACGAGCAGGGCCCGGGTCATCAGCCCGGGCCGGTTCGCCGGCAAGGTCGTCGTCGTTACGGGAGCGGCGCAGGGAATCGGGCGTGCCGTTGCCTCGCGTGTGGCAGCCGAGGGAGCCGACACCGTCCTGGTGGACCGTGCCGAGCTTGTCCACGAAGCCGCCGCGGAACTCGCTGCCGCAGGCGGTTGCACAGGCGCCTCCGCGTTCGCCATCACGGCCGATCTCGAAGACTATGAAGGCGCCAGCGCCGCCATCGAAGCGGCCATCGCCCGCCACGGCCGGATCGACGTCCTGATCAACAACGTCGGCGGCACCATCTGGGCCAGGCCCTTTGAACACTACGAACCCGAGCAGATCAGCAAGGAAATCCAGCGTTCCCTGTTCCCGACACTCTGGACCTGCCGGGCAGTCCTTCCGCACATGATCAGCCGGCAGGGCGGCGTGATCGTCAATGTCGCCTCCGTCGCCACGCGCGGCGTCAACCGCGTTCCCTATGCAGCGGCCAAAGGCGGGGTGAAGGCCATCACGGCCGCCCTCGCCCTCGAAGCCGCCCCGCATGGAATCCGCGTAGTGGCCACGGCTCCCGGCGGGACGGAGGCTCCGCCCCGCCGCGTCGTCCGCGGCCCGCAGCCCGAAGGTGAGGAAGAAAAGGCCTGGTACCAGCAGATCGTGGACCAGACCCTCGATTCGTCGCTCATGAAGCGGTACGGAACCCTCGAGGAACAGGCCGGTCCCATCGCGTTCCTTGCCTCGGACGAGGCCTCCTACATCACCGGCAGCGTCCTCGCTGTCGCCGGTGGCGACCTGGGCTGAGCATCCGCCACCTTCGGCGATGCAAGCCCTATCCCCCGCCCGGTTCAATCCCGTCCCGTTCGACCGCACGACTCTTCACCCCCGCTGCCGCAATGACGCGGCCCAATCCACTGGAGCCACCTATGAACGCTCTATCTGCATCTACGGATGCGACCCGCAAAAAGACCATCCGCTGGGTGATGGCCATTGCGGCCGCCGCCCTGCTCTTTGACGGCTACGACCTCGTGGTCTACGGAACCGTCGTTTCGTCGCTGCTGCGGGACCCCACCCAGCTGGGGGCGCTGGACGCAGCCCAGGCCGGCGCCCTGGGCAGCTACGCCCTGATGGGCGTGATGGTGGGTGCCCTCACCGCCGGAGCGGTGGGCGATTTCCTCGGCCGCCGGAAGCTCATGCTCATCAACATCGTCTGGTTTTCCCTCGGCATGGCCTTCACCTCCATGGCCACCAGCGTCCCGGTCTTCGGCCTCCTCCGGTTCCTGACCGGGATCGGCGTCGGCGCCCTCGTCGCAACGGCCGGCGCCGTCGTCGCCGAATTCGCCCCTGCCGGCAAGCGCAATTTCTACAACGCGATTGTCTATTCGGGGGTGCCCGCCGGAGGCCTGCTCGCGTCGCTGCTGGCAATCGTGCTGGGCGGGGTCACGGATTGGCGGGGCCTCTTCCTGATCGGCGCCCTTCCCCTCGTCATCCTGTTCCCGCTGGCGTACCTGAAACTGCCGGAATCGCCCCGGTGGATCCTCGCCCGCGGCCGGACGGAGCAGGCCCTCCTGTTGTCGATGAAGACCGGCATTCCGCTGGAGGACGGCGAATCTGACGGCGCCGCGGTCTCAATAGCATCCCGTGCCTCCGCGAATCCACCCGCCGCAGTCAGCAAGGACGGCCGACCTTTCGCGGGATTCGCAGCGCTTGCTTCCGGCAACTACCGGACGCCGACCATCCTGCTCGGGCTCATGAGCTTCTGCGGACTGTTGCTGACCTACGGCCTGAACACCTGGCTTCCCGAAATCATGGGGCAGCATGGCTACGGAAAGACGTACTCGCTCACTTTCCTCCTGGCCCTGAACGCCGGCGCCGTGATCGGCGGGCTCGTCGCGTCACGGTCCGCGGACAGGTTTGGACCCCGTGCGGTCGTTGCCACGACATTCGTCATCGCGACGGCCGCCCTGATCCTGCTGACATTCGAGTTCCCGTTCCCCGTATTGCTGATTGCTGTAGCCTTTGCCGGGGTGGGCAGCCTGGGAACCCAGGTGCTTGTGTACGGATTCGTCTCCAATTACTACCCGACGCCGGCACGTGCGGCCGGCGTCGCCTGGTGCGCCGGATTCGGCCGGCTGGGCGGCATTGTGGGGCCGCTGGTGGGCGGCTTCCTGATCAGCGCCCATGCACCCAGCAATGTGGCCTTTGTGGTTTTCGCCGCAGTAGCGCTGGCTGGCGGCCTTGTCACCGTCTTCGTCCGCAGGCACCGGACAGCCCTGGCAGAGGAACCAGCACCGGCTTACCCCGCAGCAGAGGCCGCGACAACCGCGCCTGCCGGCAGCGGCGACTCTCGGGATGCCGGTCAGGAGGCCGTTCGGCAGGGACCCGGCCACTGGGGACTGTGAACCTGTCGGATATTGTTGGAAGCCATGGCTCAGAAAGACGCCGGACCATTCCAAGGCGGACGGACCGCGCAGGCGCAGCAGCTGCTGGGCCTGTTGCGGTCCGCCCGCTCGGGCGAGCCTGCCGTCGCCGTCATCAGCGGCAGCCAGGGCATGGGCAAGACCTCCCTCGTCACTGGATTCCTCCGGCAGCACGATGTTGTCCGGGAAGGCACCACCGTCCTCCGGGCCGCCGGCGCGGTCTGGGAAACGCAGCGGGGATTCGGCGTGGTCCAGCAACTGCTCGCGAGGTGTCCGGGCGGGCCCACGGCAGGCGGTCCCGTGGATGAGCCGGCAAGCAGCCCGGCGGACCAACTCCGGCACTACGGCGAAGCTCTGCTGACGGTCATGAACTCCCTGGCCCGCCAGGACCATACGCTGATCGTCTGGCTTGACGACGTCCAGCTGGCGGACGTCCCTTCCTTGCAGGCACTCCTATACGCGCTCCGCCGGGTGGGGCCGCTCGCCGTGTTGGTCATCCTCAGCGTGGATCCGGACACCGCGGCAGCAGAGTCCGTCGAATCGGATGCCGGGCTCGCGGGCCTGCTCGGCATCCCCGGAGCCACTGCTATCAGGCTGGGACCGCTGACGCCGGACGACGTCTTGGCAATGTGGCGGGGCTCCGGCTCCGCCGGACCCGGGCTGCAGGCGTCGGCCGCCCGGGCCCTCGTCGAGCACACCGGCGGCAGTCCGTCACTGATCCGCCCCCTTCTTGAGCAGTTCCCCCTGACGGTCTGGTCCGCAAGCCACGACGCCTTGCCCGCGCCCGCGGAGTGCGTCGCTTCGGTCACCGCCATCCTGAACAGCCTCCCCCAGGACGGGGCTGCCCTCGCGGAGGCGGCGGCGGTACTCGGCGTCCGGTCCCCGCTCGCCGTGGCCGCGGAGCTGGCCGGCATCAGGGACGCGATGGCGGCCGTGGACGCCGCGAGCACCGCCGGGCTCCTGCGCCTAAGCACCGCCGGGGCGGAAACCCGGGTGGAATTTCCTCTACCCGTCCTCCGGGCCGCCGTTTACCAGCATCTCGGCCCGGCCCGCCGCGCAGCCCTGCACACCTCCGCCGCCAGCATCATGACGGCCCCCGTGCAGCGTCTGAACCACCGCGCCGCCGCCGCACTGCTGCCTGATCCTGACCTCGCCGCGGAACTTGAGAGCACCGCGGACGGTTTCGCCTCGACCGGCGCCTGGCATACGGCGGCGGAAGCTTATGCCCAGGCAGCACGCCTGAATCCGCAGGCTTCCGAGCGCGAATCGCTGCTCGTCAAGGCTGTCGATGCCATGGTCGGCGCCGGGGAGCTCCCCCAGGCCGTAGCGGCCCTGGACACTCTGGAATCATTCGCCCCCAGCCCGCGGAGCGACGCCGTCCGCGGCTACCTTGCCATCCTCCGCGGCCGCCCGGCGCAGGCGGACGCCCTGCTCCACAAGGCCTGGACCGCCGTCGACCCCTCCTCCGACCCCGGGACGGCCGGCGGGATTTGCCAGCGGCAGGTCCTGCATGCCCTGGCCCGGTTCCATGGGCGGGACCTCGTGACATGGGCGGAGCGGGCCCGGGGCCTGGCTCCGCCGGGCAGCCCGCCCGCGGTGGAAGCGCAGGCCATCGAAGGACTTGGGCTCGGCGCCATGGGCCGCTATGACGAGGCGGAGCTGAGCTACCAGGCTGCGGACCAGTTGCCGGAGCGCGGCGCACAGCACCAGCGCATTGATATGGGCAAGGGCTGGCTGCATCTGGCCATGGACCGGGTGGAGGAGGCCCGTGCTGAGCTGGCCGGAGCCGTCCCCACGGAGTTCGCCCACGGCTCACAGCGCATCTCCCTGTGGGCGCAGGCGTGGCTGGCCAGGGCCGACTTTGCCCTGGGGGCCTGGGACGAGGCCTTGCAGACGGTGGAGAACGCGGTGGCAATGCAGGAGGAATCCGGAATCGAACTCCTGCGGCCGCTGCTGCACTGGAGCGGCGCCCAGATCCACGCCCTGCGCGGCAACTGGGACGCCGCAGCCCGCCATCTGGAACGCGGTGCCGCCGCGAGCGACAGCTACCCCACCATGCTGCTGCCGTATTGCCTCGCGCAGGCTCAGGTGGCCGAGACGAAGGCAGACTACGACGGCGTGATCCGCGCGTTGATGCCGGTGTTGCGGATGCATCGCGGCAGCGGGATCGACGAACCGGGGTTCTGGCCCTGGCAGGACCACTACGCCAACGCCCTGGTCATGGTGGGGAGGGTGGAGGAAGCCGATGCTTTCCTGGTTCCGCACGAACAGCTCGCGGCCCGCCGCGGGCATCGGTCCACTCTGGCCCGGCTGTCCTATGTCCGGGGCCGCATCCAGGCGGCAGCCGGCGATCTTGACGCGGCCCGCACCACCTTCCGGGACGGCCTCGCACAGCTGGAGGCACTCCCCCTGCCGTTTGCGCGCGCCCGGGTTAAATTCGCCTACGGCCAGTCGTTCCGCCGCGCCGGCAAACGGCGGGAAGCCGCCGCGATGCTGGCGGAGGCCCGCGAGCTGTTTGCCGTCCTCGGTGCCGAGGCCTATGTGGACCGCTGCTCACGCGAACTACGGGCCAGCGGCGTCAGTTCCCCCGGCAGTCCCGGCCAACCAGCGGCCGCACGGATGGCGGGCGGGCGGATGGCGGCCGGACGGACGGCCCCGGATGCCGCTGGCGCCGACGACCTGACCGAGCAGGAGAAATCCGTGGCAGCTCTCGTCGCCGCCGGTTTGAGCAACAAGGAAGCCGCGGCCGAGCTCTATGTCTCGGTGAAGACCGTCCAGTACCACCTCACACGGATCTATGCCAAGCTCCACATCACCTCGCGGTCAGGGCTGGCCGCCGCCTACCCCGGAAGGGCGGCGGACACCGCGGAACGCAGCGCCAAGGCCCCGCCACAGTAGACTATGTCCAGCCATGACACTGCATATTTCCTACCCTGCCGAGCTGCCGGTTTCCGAGCGCCGCGAAGACCTGATGGCCGCCATCGCGGCCAACCAGGTGACCATCATCGCCGGCGAGACCGGCTCGGGAAAAACCACCCAGATCCCCAAGATGTGCCTGGAGCTGGGCCTGGGCGAGAACGGCCTGATCGGCCACACCCAGCCCCGCCGCCTGGCCGCCCGCACCGTCGCGGAGCGCATCGCCGAGGAACTCGGGGTGGAGATCGGCCAGGAAGTGGGCTTCCAGGTCCGCTTCACCGGCGAGGTCGGCAGGTCCGCCAAGGTCAAGCTCATGACCGACGGCATCCTGCTGGCGGAAATCCGGCGCGACAAGCTCCTGCGCAAATACAACGCCATCATCATCGACGAGGCCCACGAGCGCAGCCTCAACATCGACTTCATCCTCGGCTACCTCAAGCGGATCCTGCCGCAGCGGCCTGAGCTGAAGATCATCATCACCTCGGCCACCATCGATCCTGAGCGCTTCGCCAAGCACTTCGGCACCGAGGAGGCGCCCTCGCCGATCATCGAGGTCTCCGGACGCACCTACCCGGTGGAGCTCCGGTACCGGCCGCTCTCCCAGCCGGCCGGCGGCGCCGCCCTCGCCGCAGGTGAAAATGCAGGGTCTGCCGCAGGTGAAGATGCGGTGGCCGCCTCCGACGACGAGCTGGAGGAGGACCGCGATCCCCTCGACGCCGTGTGCGACGCCGTCGACGAACTCGCGCTGGAAGCCCCCGGCGACATCCTGATCTTCTTCTCCGGCGAGCGCGAGATCCGGGACGCGGCCGAGGCCCTCCAGGCCAGGATCCAGTCCAACCGCAGGCTCGCCGGCACTGAGGTGCTGCCCCTGTTCGCCCGGCTGAGCCTGCAGGAGCAGCACAAGGTCTTCCACCCGGGCAGCAGGCGCCGGATCGTGCTCGCCACCAACGTCGCCGAAACCTCCCTGACGGTCCCCGGCATCAAGTACGTCATCGACACCGGCACCGCGCGCATCTCCCGGTACTCGCACCGCACCAAGGTCCAGCGCCTGCCGATCGAGCGGGTCTCCCAGGCCTCCGCCAACCAGCGCTCCGGCCGCTGCGGCCGCGTGTCCGACGGCATCGCCATCCGGCTCTACTCGGAGGAGGACTTCGAGTCCCGGCCGCCGTTCACCGATCCGGAGATCCTGCGCACCAACCTCGCGGCCGTCATCCTGCAGATGACCGCCATGGGCGTGGCCCGCGGCCCCAAGGACGTGGAGAACTTCCCGTTCGTGGAGCCGCCGGATTCCCGCGCCATCAACGACGGCGTCAGCCTGCTCCGCGAGCTCGGCGCCCTGGGCGCCGCACGTCCGCAGGACACAATCAGTGACGGCGACGGCAAAACCGGAAGCAGCGGCCGCTCCGGCGGCGGGCTGACCGCCGTCGGGCAGCAGCTTGCCCAGCTGCCCGTGGACCCGCGGCTGGGCCGGATGATCGTGGAGTCCGGCAAGCGCGGCTGCGTCCGCGAAGTCATGATCCTGGCGGCGGCGCTGACCATCCAGGACCCGCGCGAGCGTCCTACAGACAAGCAGCAGCTCGCCGCGGAGAAGCACGCACGCTTCCGTGACGAGAACTCGGACTTCACGGGCTTCCTGAACCTCTGGAACTACATCCAGGAGAAGCAGCAGGAGCTCTCCACCACCGCGTTCCGCCGGCTCTGCCGCAACGAGTTCATCAACTACCTGCGGGTCAGGGAATGGCAGGACCTGTTCGCCCAGCTCCGCCAGCTTGCCCGGCCGCTGGGCATCAGCCTGGACAACAAGCGCCTCGCCGATCCCGTGGGCAACCACGACGGCATCCACATCAGCCTGCTCTCGGGCCTGCTGAGCCACATCGGCATCCTCGACGAGCGCAAGCACGAGTACGCCGGCGCCCGCGGCAGCCGCTTCGCGATCTTCCCCGGCTCGGCGCTGTTCAAGAAGTCGCCCACCTTCGTCATGGCCGCGGAACTCGTGGAGACGAGCCGGCTCTGGGCCCGCGTGGCCGCGAAGTTCGATCCCGTCTGGGCCGAACAGGTGGCGCCGGACCTGGTCAAGCGCAGCTACAGCGAACCGCACTGGTCCAAGAAGATGGGCTCGGTGATGGCCCATGAGAAGGTCACCCTCTACGGCGTTCCCATCATCCCCAGCCGCCGCATCAACTACGGCAAGGTGGATCCGGAGCTGTGCCGCGAGCTCTTCATCCGCCACGCCCTCGTGGAAGGCGACTGGCAGACCCACCACAAGTTCTTCCACCGCAACCGGGCCCTGCTCCAGGAAATCGAGGAGCTGGAGGCACGCATGCGTCGCCGCGACATCCTCGTGGACGACGGGACACTCTTCGAGTTCTACGACGCCCGCATTGGCAAGGAGGTCGTGTCCGAACGGCATTTCGACAAGTGGTGGAAGGAAGCCCGGCAGCAGGATCCTTCGCTGCTCGACTTCGACCAGTCACTGCTGATCAGTGAAGACGCGGATGCGCTGGATGATTCGGCGTACCCCAAGACCTGGCTGCACAAGGGCTTCGAATTGCCGCTCAGCTACGAGTTCCACCCGGTGGCGCCCGGCTCGCCGCCGAATCCGTCCGACGGCGTCACCGCCGAGGTGCCCGTGCTGTTCCTGAACCAGCTCGACGACGCCGCCTTCCGCTGGCTCATTCCCGGCCAGCGGGTTGAACTGGTGACCGCGCTGATCAAGTCGCTGCCGAAGCAGGTGCGCAAGAACTTCGTTCCCGCGCCGGACATCGCACGCCAGGCGGTGGCGGCCCTCGAGGCCGACTTCGACCCTTCCACCGATGACCTGGAGTCCTCGCTGGAGCTGGCCCTGCGCAGGATCCGCGGACAGGTGATCCCGCCGCGTTTCTGGAACTGGGACGCCGTGCCGCCGCACCTGAGGGTCAGCTTCCGCGTGGTGGACTCCCAAGGCAAGGTGCTGGACGAGGGCAAGGACCTCACGGAACTGCAGGAGCGACTGGCACCGGCCACACGCCGGGCGATCGCCGAATCGCTGGGCGCCACACCAGGAACGACGGCGCCGACGTCCGGCGGTATCGCCTCCCGCACGGCACCCGGGAGGGTCCCCGGAACCGGAGCTGCAGCTTCGGCAGCCCCGACCGGTTTCGCGGAGCAGTCCGGCCTCACGGCGTGGTCCTTCGGAACGGTGCAGCGCCAGGTCCAGGGCACGGTCAACGGCCACACCGTCACCGGTTACCCGGCCCTCGTCGATGAAGGCAGTTCCGTGGCCCTGCGGCTCTTCCAGACCGCGTCCGAACAGGAACAGGCCATGCGCGGCGGCGTCATCCGCCTGCTCGCCCTGAAGGTTCCGCCGCCGGACCGCTATGTCCTGGAGCACCTGAACAACACCGAAAAGCTGACGTTCAGCCAGAATCCTCACGGCTCCGTGTCGGCCCTGATCGCGGACTGCGCCCTGGCCGCGATCGACAAGCTCACGCCGGCCGAGCTGCCGTGGGACGAGGCATCGTTCAAGGCGCTCTACGAGACGGTCCGGGCGGAGCTGATCGACACCGTCTTCACCGTTACCGCCGTCGTCGAACGCATCCTGGCCAGCACGCGGCGAATTGAAAAGCAGCTCAAGGGCACCACGAGCCTGGCACTGATAAGCCCGCTCAACGATGTCAAGAGCCAGCTGGAGCAGCTCGTGTTCCCCGGCTTTGTGGCACGGACGGGCTACGCCCAGCTCAGCCAGCTCCCGCGTTACCTGGCCGCCATCGAAAAACGGCTGGAAAAGCTTCCCGGCAATGTCCAGCGGGACGCCCAGCACATGGCCGCGGTCCAGGCACTGGAAGACGATTACGACGACGCCGTGTCGGCGCTCCTGCCCGGCCGCCGGGCCGGGGCCGAGTTGACCCAGGTCCGCTGGATGATCGAAGAGCTCCGGGTGAGCCTCTTCGCCGTCGAACTCGGGACCGCCTATTCGGTCTCGGAAAAGCGGATCCGCGCAGCGCTTAACAAAGTGCTGGCGCCGGTTTAGGGGTCCAGCTCAGGCGTCCGGGACGTGCTCCGCGTGGCCGGCCTTCCGGAGGCCTTCGCGGAGCTTCTCCGCGTTGGCGTCGAGCTGCGCCGGGTCCGGGTGCTGGTCCGCGGAGCCGAAGTCGAAGTCCGCCATGGAGTTGGAGGGCCACACATGGACGTGCATGTGGTTGATCTCGTAGCCGGCCACGATCAGGCCGGCCCGTGCGGCATCAAACACGTCCACCTGGACGGCACCGATCTTGCGGGCCACGTCCATGACCCGGCCCAGGAGCTCCGGAGAGGCATCCGTCCACCGGTCCACTTCCTCGGTGGGGACCACAAGCGCGTGGCCGTCGGCGAGCGGGCCCGCCGTCAGGAACGCCACAACATCGTCTTCGCGCCAGACGAAGCGTCCGGGGATCTCGCCGTTGATGATCTTGGTGAAGAGAGTGCTCATGCATCCGCCTTTTCCGCAGGTGACCCCAGGGTGCTGGCGTCCAGGACAAAACGGTACTTCACGTCGCCGGACACCATGCGGTCATAGGCCTCGTTGAGCTGGTCCGCCCCGACCACTTCGACGTCGGACACCACGCCGTGTTCCGCACAGAAATCCAGCATCTCCTGGGTCTCGGCGATGCCGCCGATGAGCGAACCCGCGTACGCGATCCGGCGCCGGATCAGCGCGCCCGGATTCACCGGAGGCATGGCCTCCGAGGGCAGGCCCAGCTGGAACAGCGCACCGTCCAGGCGCAGGGTGCGGAAGTACGGGTTGAGATCGTGCGGCGCGGCGACGGTGTCGATGATGACGTCGATGCTCCGGTTCGCGGCTTTCATGGCGGCCTCGTCGCGGGACAGGATGACATCGTCCGCGCCGAGTTCACGGGCCGCGGCGAATTTGGACTCCGAGGTGGTGAACACCTTCACTTCCGCGCCCATGGCCTTGGCGAGCTTCACTGCCATGTGGCCCAGGCCGCCCAGGCCGATGACGCCGACGACGTCTCCCTCCTCGACCTCGAAGTGCCGCAGCGGCGAGAAGGTGGTGATACCGGCGCACAGCAGCGGCGCGGCGGCGGCGGGGTCGAGGTTCTCCGGGACACGCAGCACGTAGCGCCGGTCCACCACGATGGAGGTGGCGTAGCCGCCCTGGGTGATGGAATCGCCGTTGCGGGCGTCCTTGGAGCCATACGTTCCGGTCATGCCGTTCTCGCAGTACTGTTCCAGGCCGTCGAGGCAGCTTTCGCACTCGCGGCAGGAATCCACCATGCAGCCCACGCCCACACGCTCACCGGGGGAGAAGTCGTCGACGGCGGAGCCCACGCGGCTGACGCGGCCCACGATTTCGTGGCCAGGCACCAGCGGGTAGCTCTGGGTTCCCCACTCGCCGCGGGTCGCGTGGACATCCGAGTGGCAGAGGCCGCTGAACTCGATATCGATCTCGACGTCGTCTTCCTTCGGCGCGCGCCTGGCAATGGTCAGGGGTACCAGCCCGCTGTCGGCGGCTGTCGCGCCGTACGCGGCGGCAAGCCGGGGTCCAGCGGCGGCGCTGTCCGTGGTTTCGGAGGTCGGGAGCGGCTTGGCGAGGGGCGGCGGTACGGGGCGTCCAGGAGTCATGCTTCGACGCTACCCCCGGTCCCGGCCACTATTCCAGTCGGGAGCCTGGTGGCCGGTGCTTAGCTGGCTCCTCCTGGCGCATGTCCTGTGCCGGCGTTGTCTGGATCGGCAGCCACCCGGCCTCGGCAGGCGGCGTCAGCCCTTCGGATTGGAGTTCAGCCGCGGCGGCTGCCAACGCCAACAACCTCGCCTCGCCATCATTACTGTCGTACCCCTTTGGCAGAATTAGGCTATGGAAGCCACAAGGGAGTTCTCGCCCTTCCAGGACACCGGGCAGGCGGCGGCCCAGGCCCCACAGCGGGGCGTGGCCGGCGCCCTGGCCTTGCTCCAGAGCGTGAACTCCACGGCCGTGGAGGACGCGGCGCTCTGGACCTTCCGCACCGCCGCGGACTTCGCAGGCCAGGTAGAGGAGCTCTCGCGGACCGTGGAGTTTCTTCAGCTCGTCGCGGCCGGAGCAGTGGACCGGACCAGGAACCGGGCGGCAGTTTCGGCCGCGTCCGGCGGCAAGGGTTGGACCACCGGCTGGCTCGACGATTCGACCGGTGGCCCGGCTCTGTCCGGCGGTTCGGTCGACGCGGGTGCCGAAGGCGCCGGGGCCGACGATGCCTCTACGGCCATGGATGACGGCTACCGGAACACCACGGAGTTCCTGCGGGCACGGCTCCGCATCAGCGCCACGGAGGCCCGCCGCCGGCTGTCCCTGGCCGAAAGCATCCTGCCGCGCCACGGCATCGCCGGCCAGCCACAACCGGCGGTGCACGAGGAGCTCGGCGCGGCCCTTGCCGCCGGAGAGCTGGGTTCCCGGGCCGCGACCATCATCGCCCTGGCACTGGACCGCGTCCGGCATGCCTGTGACGCGGACGCCGCGGCCCGGATGGAACACGCCCTGACACGCACCGCCGCCGAGAACGATCCCGACTTCCTCGTCCGGGTCGCACGGCGGTGGACCGACGCCCTGGACCAGGACGGCGCCGAACCCTCCGAAGAGCTGCTGCGCCGGCTCCAGGGCGCCTTCATCCGCCGGACCCGCCACGGCCTCCATCACCTGGAGATCTTCGCGACGACCGATCAGTACGAACACCTCATCACCGTCATGAACACCGCCGCCAATCCCCGCAGCACCGGCACGGCGGCGCCGGACGTTCCCGCCACCGGGCAGGACCCAGCCGCCGGCACGCCCGCCGGTGTTTCGACTGCCGGGGATGTTTCGGCGGCCGTCGCCAGCCCGGAGGACGAGCCCGGCGCGGCCGGGCTGGACTGGCGTTCCCGGCCGCAGAAACTCCTCGACGGCCTCGTCGGGGCCTGCAAGGCGGCCCTCGCCGCCGGCTCGCTGCCCGCCGCCGGCGGACTCCGCCCGCAGGTCATGGTCACCATCGACTATCGGGACCTGCTCGCGAGACTCGGAGACTCCGACGGGGCCGCGGCAGGCGACACTGCCGCTGCGGGCCGGACAACGGAGCACACCGGAACGCTGCTGTTCACGGGGCCCGTCACAACCTCCACGGTCCGGACGATCGCCTGCGACGCTAACATCATCCCGGTCCTCCTCGGCGGCGAAGGCCAGATCCTGGACATCGGCCGGACCTCCCGGATTTTCCCGCCGCATATCCGCAAAGCCCTCACGGCACGGGACCAGGGCTGCGCCTTCCCCGGCTGCACCACTCACGCGCCGTGGTGCGAAGCCCACCACATCAGCTACTGGTCCCGCGGCGGGACCACGGGAGCCGGCAACGGGACACTTCTCTGTACTCACCACCACCACCTGATCCACAAGGAACAATGGACCATCCAGATGCGCAGCGGAATCCCCTGGTTCATCCCTCCTCCCCATGTAGATCCGCGCCAGGTGCCCCGACGCAACCACTACTTCCGGCCATTGCCCTCACGCCAGCCGCCTGACCACGGCGCCGCAACCCGCATGCAGCACCACAGCAGACCCGACGCATGGGCGTGCGGGTTAAATGGACAGGACCCCAGTCATGGTTATTGACCTGTCATGGGTATGGATCCGTTGCCGGGTCCGGCGGCGGACCTGCCCTGGCCAGTCCCGGGGCCGCTCCAAGGATTGTCCCGACGCGGACTTCAGTGCGGTCTTGGACCGTTTCGCCGGGGCCTTCCGACAGCTCCGGGCCAGGCGCCGGCGAAGGTGTATCAACACCCCCGACGCGTTCTCCGCTGCATCAGCGCCCAAGCCGCCCGTCGGCCTCGGCCAGCTCAACAAGCGACCGGAATCGTCGCGCCTAACCCGCGGCGGTTCCGCCTTCGGCGTAGGGCGCCGCGCCTGTCGCGACGTCGTTCGAGGGATTGTTGGACCACTCGGAGAACGAGCCGGGATAGAGCGCTGCGGGGAACCCGGCGATCTCCAGTGCGGCGATTTCATGGGCCGCCGTGACGCCGGAACCGCAGTACACGGCGGTGGGGCTTCCCTGATGCACACCGAGGCCGCTGAAGCGTTCCCGGAGCTCCTCGCGCGGCAGGAACCTGCCATCCTCGCGGAGGTTCGCGGACGTGGGGGCACTGACGGCACCCGGGATGTGGCCGGCGCGCGGGTCCACCGGCTCAATCTCGCCGCGGTACCGTTCCCCGGCCCTGGCATCGAGCAGCAGGCCGTGCCCGGCCCAGGCGGCCGCCTGTCCGGCGTCGATCGCCGGCATCCCGCCCGCGTCGAGGGTGGCGTCTCCGGCGGTCGCCTGCGCCGGGCCGCTTTCGAGCTCATTGCCGGCGGCACGCCAGGCGGCCAGGCCGCCGTCGAGCAGGTAAACGCAAGCGAACCCCGCGTTCCGCAGCATCCACCACAGCCGGGCGGCGGCCATGTTGCCGCTGTCGTCATAGGCCACCACGACGTCGTCGTTATTGACGCCCCAGCTGCGCACGGACGCCTGGAACTGCTCCAGCAGTGGCAGCGGATGGCGGCCACGGCGTGGTTCCGCGGGGGCGGCCAGTTCGGTAGCGAGATCCACGAAGACGGCACCGGGAAGGTGTTCCTCGAGATAGTGGCCCTGGCCGTGGGGATCCCCCAGCGCCCAGCGCACATCCAGCAGCACGGTGCGCTTGCCGGCGTCCAGCCGGTCCTTGAGCGCAGCTACATCCATGAGGGTGTCCATCGGGTCTCCTTCGCTGTGGACGGCTCCGGCCCCGTCGCGGGACCGGGTGGCGGTCAGCCGGGACAACTCTATCCTTGGCGCCCAATCCCGAGTCCTATCCTCGGGGCCCTATCCCTGCGGCCTCTCAGCCCCCAGTAGGCTGATGCGGTGATCAGAACGCACCAGCAGGACCGGGCCTGGGCCGACGAGGCCGTCCGCCGCATCAATGCCGAAAATAACCGTTCCGCCGACACCCACCTGTATTCCGTGCCTCTCCCGGAGCACTGGGGTGTCCAGCTGTACCTCAAGGACGAGTCCACGCACCGCACCGGCAGCCTCAAGCACCGGCTGGCGCGTTCGCTGTTCCTGTTCGGCCTGGTCAACGGCTGGATCCGGGAAGGCACCACGATCGTGGAAGCCTCCAGCGGCAGCACGGCCGTCTCGGAAGCGTATTTTGCGCAGCTGCTCGGGCTGCCGTTCATCGCGGTGATGACGCGGACCACCAGCCGGGAGAAGATCGCCCTGATCGAACAGTTCGGCGGCTCCTGCCACTTGGTGGACCACGCCTCCGAGGTCTACGAGGCCGCAGAGGAACTGGCACGCAGCAGCGGCGGGCACTACATGGACCAGTTCACCTATGCCGAGCGGGCCACGGACTGGCGGGGCAACAACAACATCGCCGAGTCGATCTTCGGCCAGCTGGCGCTGGAAGGACATCCGGTCCCCCGCTGGATTGTGGTCGGCGCCGGCACCGGCGGCACCAGTGCGACGATCGGCCGGTACCTCCGCTACCACCGCCACGACACCGGGCTCGCCGTGGTGGATCCGGAGAACTCCGCGTTCTATCCCGGCTGGCTGGACAGCCGCGACGGCGGTTCCGCCGGCGCGGCAGCGACGGGCCTGCCCTCCCGGATCGAGGGCATCGGCCGGCCGAGGTTGGAGCCGAGCTTCGTCCCCGCCGTGATCGATCATATGATCCGGGTCCCGGACGCGGCATCAGTGGCGGCCATGCGGCACCTGCAGGACCACGCCGGCTTGCACGCCGGCCCGTCCACCGGCACCAACATGTGGGGTGTGTGGCAGCTCATCGCCGGGATGATCGCCGAGGGCCGCCGCGGCAGCGTCGTGTCGCTGATGTGCGACGGCGGTGAACGGTACGCCGGCAACTACTACAACCCGGAGTGGTTGCGCTCCCAAGGGATGGATCCCGAACCGCACCACGCCGTCATCCGCGAATTCTTCGCCAGCGGGGTTTGGAGGGCCTAGGCCTGCCTAGACCTCGACGGACTCGCCGCTGGAAAGGTGCCGGTACTCGGTGCCGTACTTGGCGCCGATCCGGGTCACGTGCCCCTCGATCAGTCCGAGCCCGCTCGGGTTGAGCAGGGCGTCGTGGATCGGAAAAGCCCTCGGCGCGCGGACGCCGATCACGAAGTCCACGACTTCACCAACCTTGTTCCACGGGGCATGGATGGGCACCAGCAGGGTCCGGACGTCCACGCCGTCGGGAATCGCGAAGGAGTCCCCCGGGTGGTAGACATTGGAATCCACCAGGTAGCCGACGTTTGCCACCACCGGGATCTGCGGGTGGATCAGGGCGTGCTGCCCGCCGAAACTGCGGACGGCGAACCCGGCGGCGTCGAACTCCTCGCCGGGGGCCACGGTGTGGATCCGTTCCACGGCACCGTCCGCCTTCCCGCGCAAGGTTGCCGCCACACCCTCGGGCGCGAAGAGCTGCAGCGAGCCGCTGCCCAGCAAGGCGGCGACGACGGCGTCGACGTCCACGTGGTCCGCGTGCTCGTGGGTGATCAGCACCGCATCTGCGCCGGCAAGGGCCTCGTCCGTCTCGGAGAAGGTTCCCGGGTCGAACACCAGCACCCGGCCGTCCTTTTCGAGGCGGACGCAGGCGTGGGTGAATTTCGTGAGCTTCATCCGGCCAGCCTAGGCAACCGTCGCCGCGGTGTCCACGGACGGCGGCTGGTAATCTTGGACATTGCCACCCGTAGCGAAACCCTTTAGCGAAGCGAGTTCCACAATGTCCCAGGGCGCCACCGCCGGCAGCAGCCGGACCCCGGCCACGGCACCCGCGGCGGGCAAGGAACAGCGCGTCACGAAGCAGCGCCTCGCTGTCAGTGCCGCACTGGACGAGCTGGCGGACTTCGTCAGCACGCAGGAGCTGTACCGCATCCTGCAGGAGCGCGGCACCGCGGTTTCCCTTGCCACTTCCTACCGCATCCTGCAGTCCCTCGCCGACGACGGGCTCGTGGACGTGCTGCGGAACGCCGACGGCGAGGCCGTGTACCGGCGCTGCGCCGTGACCGGCCACCACCACCATCTGCTGTGCCGCAACTGCGGCAAGGCCGTTGAAGTGGAAGCGCCCGCCGTCGAAGCCTGGGCCGCCCGTACGGCCAAAGAGCACGGCTTCACTGTGATGGAGCACACGGTGGAGATCTTCGGGCTATGCCCGGAATGCACTGCTCTGAAAGCCCGCGGGTAGCGGGCGGGGCCGGGGGATGAAGGCGGCCGACAACAGGAGAAGACACGCGATACTTCATGGAACCAGCCCCCTCGCCAATGCTCCGAAACTAGGGCGTGTCTCCTAATGCTGGGGGTGGCTTTTTGGCAAAATTGAGTGGTGAGTTCGCGTTATGCCTTGTTGTCCGATGCCCAGTGGGAGTTCATTGCCCCGTTGATGCCTGATTCGTCGGGGAAACCGGGGCGGCCGTTCAATGACCACCGGTTGATGACAGAGGGCATCATCTACCGCTACCGGGCAGGTATCCCGTGGCGGGATCTCCCTTCCCATTTCGGGTCGTGGAAGACCGTGTGGAAGCACCACCGCCGCAACAGCGCCAGCGGGACCTGGGACAGGGTGCTGGCTGCGCTGTTGACCCGTGCCGACGCACAAGGGCTGATCAACTGGGAGGTGTCGGTGGACTCCACGGTCAACCGTGCCCACCAGCACGGCACGAACCTTCCCCGCCACACAGGGGGACCTCTCGAATTACAGGAATCTGCTTGATGAGCCGGATGATCATGCCGTCGGACGCTCCCGCGGCGGCCTGACCACGAAGATCCATGCCCTGGTTGACGGCAACATGCGCCCCTTGGTCCTGCTCCTGGGGCCCGGGCAGGGCGGGGACTCGCCCATGTTTGAAAACCTCATGGATGCCCTGAAGGTCGAACGGGAAGGTCCCGGCCGGCCCCGCAGCCGCCCGGACCGGGCCATGGCTGACAAAGCCTACTCATCCAAAGCGATCAGGAGCTACCTGCGCGGGCGTGGCATTGAATGCGTCATCCCCGAAAAGGACGACCAGAAAGCCAACCGGAAACGCAGGGGCTCCTCCGGAGGACGGCCCGTCACCTACGACAAGGACGCGTACAAGCGGCGCAATGTCGTCGAACGCAGTTTCAACACCCTCAAGCAATGGCGCTCCCTGGCCACTCGCTACGACAAATTGGCCCTCACCTACCGCTCAGCGGCCGTTCTGCACGCCGTCGTCATCTGGAGCACACGATTAGGAGACACGCCCTAGCAGCCGCCCCGCGTGCCCCGGCGAATTGGGCCAGCCGTTCGGCCTAGGAACGGAAATTGATTCGCTGGTCCATGACGAGATTCTCGGCCGCATCCACGGGAAGCAGCGGTGGTCATGCCACTCCGGGCAAAGTCCTGGCGGGCGGACAGATCAGCTGCTCGAGGCTCTGGGCTGCAGGCCGGGTGCTACGGCGCCCCGCCGCCCTCCGCCCGAACTGAACAATCCGATCAAAAGCCTGGCACAGGAACGGTTGACCAGCTTTGATCTGAACAGGAGCTATGAGAAACATGTCGACAAAATGCTTCTCCGAGATCTGCACTCGCGGAAATCTGCCGGATTCGATGACCCAATACGCCCCGGGGATTGCACCCAGGACGACATCCCCGTAGTAGAGCGCAATTTCCAGAGCCAGTGTTTCCGGTTCTACATCGGAAAAGGTTCTGTCCCGAATCATCTCGTCGACTCGCGCCAGCCCATCTCTCGTGTACGGGATAGAACCATCTCCACCCTGGAGAAGTACCTCGAGGCGAGGGTAACCACCTATCACTCCGTCGTACTTCGCAGTCAGCGGTTCTTCAAGAGTTGGGCGGTACCCGGCATGCCCGCGAGTGGGCGGATGCGCCTGAAACGAGGCCAGCGCAGCGCGTGCTCTGTTCAAGTCGTCATATTTCGGGTTCGACATGTCCCAGCTCCTCCGCATTCAACCATATTCCCCACCATGGAGCCGCGACGTCGCAGTTCACCGGCGGTTCGGCCCGACACGCCGGAAGCGGCCTCCGAATGTGGGGAGATTGCCCCGGCCCAGCACCCGAAACCACCGCCCGAAACCAGCAGCCGCGAAGCCGCACCCGGAATCACGTAGCCGGCACCGGAGAGCTCCGCAGGACCCGCCCGTTGATTCCACGCTTCACCCGGATGCCGCCGATCACCCGGCACACCACATAGATCAGGAAGGACAGCGTGGTCACGTAGGGGCTGATGGGAAGCCGGCCGCCGAGGGCCAGCAGGATTCCGCCCACCGTCGCCGTCATGGCGAAGACCACGCTCAGGGTCACCACCAGCCGGGGCGAGGACGACACCCGCAGGGCGGCAGCCGCCGGGGTGATCAGCAGGGCCAGCACCAGCAAGGCGCCCACGATCTGGATGGACAGCGCCACACTGACGCCCAGCAGCACCATGAACCCGATGGCGAGGGCCCGGACCGGCACGCCGCGGGCCGCGGCGACTTCGGGGTCTACGCTGGCGAACGTGAGCGGCCGCCAGATGGCGACCAGGGCCAGCATCACGGCGACGGCGACGGCGGCCAGCACCTGCAGCTGGACAGTTCCGACGGACACGATCTGTCCCGTGAGCAGGCCGAACTTGTTGGCCGCCCGGCCCTCATAGAGGGAGAGGAAGAGGATGCCCAGGCCCAGGCCGAACGGCATGATCACGCCGATGATCGAGTTCTTGTCCCGCGCACGGACGCCCATCACCCCCAGGACCAGAGCCGCCGTCACGGATCCCGCGAGCGAGCCCAGCACGATGTTCGCGCCGATCAGCAGCGCGAAGGCCGCCCCGGCGAAGGACAGCTCGGAGATGCCGTGGACGGCGAAGGCCAGGTCCCGTTTCATCACGAAGGTGCCCATCAACCCGCCCAGCAGACCGAGCACGGCCCCGGCCCAGATGGAGTTCTGCACGAGGACCAGCAGCTCGCCGTAGTTCTCGAAGTTGAAAATTGAATTGAGCACGGTGCCCAGATCCACTCAGCCCACCTCCTCGGCCACCGTGTGCGCGTCTTCATGGTGATGCGTCGTGGCGTCCGGCAGGCCGACCACGATCAGCCGGCCATTTGCCTGCACTACCTCCACGTGGCTGCCGTACAGATCGGAGAGCACCTCGGTGGACATGACCTCGGCGGGCGTGCCGACGCGGAACCGTCCGCCGGCCAGGTACAGCACCCGGTCCACGTAGTCCATGATCGGGTTGATCTCGTGCGTCACGAACACGACGGCGCTGTCCCCTTCGTGGCATTGCTTGTCGATCAGCGCACTGACGGCCTGCTGATGCTGCAGGTCAAGGGAGAGCAGCGGTTCGTCACACAGCAACACCTTGGGGTCGGTCGCGAGTGCCTGGGCCACCCGCAGGCGCTGCTGCTCACCGCCGGACAGCTGGCCCACCGGTACCTTGGCGTAGTCGGCGGCGCCCACGAGCTCCAAGAGTTCATCGATCTTGCGGTTCACTTTCGCGGCCCCGATGCGGACACCCCAGCGGTGGCCGTCGACGCCGAGGCCCACGAGGTCGCGGGCGCGCAGCGGCGTGTCCGGGTCGAAGGACTTCTGCTGCGGGATGTAGCCGATCCGCCGGCTGCCCCGTTCAACCGGCCTGCCGTCGAGCACGGCCGTGCCCGCGCTCAGCTCCTGCAGTCCGAGCAGGACCTTCAGGAAGGTGGTCTTGCCGCTCCCGTTGGGGCCCAGCACGGCGAAGAATTCACCCGGGCTGATGTCCAGATCCAGGCCCTCCCACAGGGTCCGCTTGCCGAACTTGAGGGAGGCACCGCGGAGGCTCACTACCGGTGTCAACTGAGGTTTCCTCGATTTCCTGCGGAGCCAACTGCTCACGCTGTTCCGATTATCTTAGGCCCCACGGAGCCCGGGCACGATTGTCCTTGGCCGGATTGCCTTAGCCCAGGGCCTTGCCGATGCTGTCCACGTTGCCGGTCATCCATTGCAGGTAGGACTGGCCGTCCGGCAGGGTTTCAGTGAAGTTCAGCACCGGAACTCCGGCGGTCTCGGCGGCCTTTTTCAGGGCCAGCGTCTGTGGCCCTTCGGTCTGCGTGTTGTAGGCCAGCAGCCGGATTCCGCCGGACCCCACGAGGTCGACGGCGGCCCGGAGGACGGCGGGCGGGACGTCCGCACCTTCTTCGATGGCTGCCGTGTACTCTGCGGGAGTCTTGTTCTCCAGCCCGGCGGCCTCCAGCAAGTACAGCGGCACGGGCTCGGTGACGGCCACGGGCGCGTGGGCCGCCGACTCCTTGACCGCAGAGAGCCTGGCTTCCAGACCACCGAGCGAGTCCTTGAAGGACGCCGCGTTGCTCCGGAAGGTCGCAGCCGCGGACGGTTCCAGCGCGCTGAGCTTTTCGACGACTGCGTCGGCCAGACGGGACATGGCTGGCAGGCTGTACCAGACATGCTCGTTGAACCCGGCGTGCTGGCCATGACCGGCCGCATCGGAGGGAGCGGACGATCCCGCCGCGGCGCTCTCCGGAGTGAGCCCGGAGGCCTCCACTGCGCTCAGGATGTTGTTGCGGTCCAGTCCGGTGTCGTCGGCCAGCTTGTGGATGAAGTCGTCGTATCCTCCGCCGTTTTCCACCACCAGTCCGGCCTTGGATACGGCCAGCTTGTCCTGGGTGGTCACTTCGTAGGAGTGCGGGTCCTGGCTGGTGCGCGAAATAATGGAGTTGACCTTGACCTTGTCTCCACCGATGGTGCGGACGATGTCCCCGTAGACGCTGGTGGAGGCGACCACCTCGACGACGCCGTCCGCCGAGGATCCCCGGGAACTCCCCGCCGGCGTCGGGCCGCAAGCGGTGAGCAACAGGGTGAGGCCGGCAAAGCCGGCCACCATGGCGCGGGAAACGGGACGACGCACGGGAACCTCGGATCTGTTATTGAGAATCAGGAGCAATAGCAACAGCCCGAGTGTATCCCTAAATGGGAATCATTCCTATTTAGGGATACATGGCACGCAGCGGCTACGGGTCCGGGGAGGCTACTGGTCCTGGCCAAGCCTCCGGTAGCCGGTGGCCTGCGTGGCGTCCCGGATCTCTCCAACGAGCTGCTCGATCACGTCCTCGAGGAACAGCACGCCCCGCGTGTTTCCGTCGGGTCCGATCACGCGGGCCAGATGCGAACCCGTACGCTGCATAACGGACATGGCTTTCTCGATCTCATCGTCCATGGCCAGATTCGCCAGGGACCGGATGCGGCTTTCGGCAATCGGGGTGCGGTACCCGGCATCCGGGATCGACAGCACATCCTTGATGTGGAGGTAGCCGGAGAGCATGCCGTCTTCATCCAGCATCGGAAAACGGGAGAACCCGGTCCGGCTCACGGCCTTTTCGAATTCCGCCGGGGTGGTGGCCGCCTTGAGCATCACGAGCTTTTCCAGCGGAACCATCACGTGGGACGCGGTGTGTTCAGAGAACTCCAGCGCACCCGTGATCAGCCCGGCGTCGTCGTCCACAAGCCCGTGCCGGGTGGATTCCTGCACGATCGACTGGACCTCCTCCAATGTGAAGGATGAGGTGACCTCATCCTTCGGCTCGATCCGCATCAGCTTGAGGATGTGGTTGGCGGACCAGTTGAGCGCCACGATGGCCGGCTTCACCATCCGGGCGATGAAGATCAGCGGCGGCGCCAGCAGCAGGGCCGCCTTGTCCGCGACGGAGACCGAGATGTTCTTCGGGACCATCTCGCCGAATGTCACGTGCAGGAACGTGACCGCCAGCAGGGCAACGGCGAACGCCGCGATGTCCGCAATCTCCATCGGGACGCCCACTGCTTCCAGCGGCACCGCCAGGAGGTGGTGGATCGCGGGTTCGGCGACCTGCAGGATCAGCAGCGAGCAGACGGTGATGCCAAGCTGGGCGCATGCCAGCATCAGCGAGACGTTTTCCATGGCGCGCAAGGTGGTCTGCGCCCGTATGGATCCTGCCTCGGCCAGCGGCTCGATCTGGCTCCGGCGCGCGGACATGACTGCGAATTCTGCGGCCACGAAGAAGGCGTTGCCGACCAGAAGGATGGCAAGCCAAAGGATCCCTACCCAGTCGCTCATGCGGCACCGGCCTGGCTGGCAGTATCGTTCTCGCCCTGGTCCCCGCCGGGAACCCGGGCGGGCCGGAAGCAGATCCGGTCGATCCGGCGGCCGTCCATGCGGGTCACGCTCAGCGTCCCGCCTCCGACGTCGACACTGTCCCCCACTGCCGCGATGCGGCCGAGCTGGCTCATGACGTAGCCTCCCACCGTTTCGTAGGTAGCTTCGTCGGGCACGGTCAGGCCCGGGATCTGTTCGGAGAGCTCGTCGGGACGAAGCAGTCCCGGGAAGTACCAGTCCCCCGAGGCGCTCTGCAGCAGCCCCGGCCGGACCTTGTCGTGTTCATCGGCCACTTCCCCGACGATTTCCTCCACGAGGTCCTCCAGCGTGGCAATGCCGGCAGTCCCGCCGTATTCGTCGAGCACGACGGCGAGCTGCAGGTTCCCTTCACGCAGTTCGGCGAGCAGCGCGTCGAGGTGGATGGTTTCCGGGACGCGTAGCACGTCGGTCATGATGGCACCGGCCTGCAGCTTGGCGCGCCGGCCCGACGGCACGGCGATGGCCTTCTTGATGTGCACCACGCCGCGGATGTCGTCGGAGGACTCCCCGATGACAGGGAAGCGGGAGTAGCCGGTGCGCTTGGCGGCCTCCACGATGTCCGAGACCGGCTGGTCGGCGTCGATGGTCTCCACCCGGATCCGCGGTGTCATGACGTCCGCCGCGGTCCGTCCGGAAAACTTCAGGGTCCGGGCGACGAAGTTGGCGGTGCCCGCGTCGAGGGTGCCCATCGCCGCGGACCGGCGCACGAGCGATGCCAGCTCAGCCGGGGTGCGGGCGCCCGAGATTTCCTCCTTGGCCTCAAGGCCGAAGACGTTGAGGACCTTGTTGGAGAAGCCGTTCAGGACCACGATGGCGGGTTTGAAGACGGCGGTGAAGACGAGCTGGGGCCTGGCAAGGGCCTTGCCGATCGGCAAGGACAGCGCGATGGCCATGTTCTTGGGCACCAGCTCGCCGATCAGCATCGAAAGCAGCGTGGCCACCGCCATGGCGGCCACCAGCGAGACCGAGACCGCCGCAGCTTCGGGGACCCCGACGGCTGTCAGCGGTCCTTGGAGCAGCTTGCCGACGGACGGTTCCATGACGTAGCCGGTCAGCAGGGTGGTCATGGTGATCCCCAACTGGCAGCTGGAAAGCTGGGTGGACAAGGACCTGAGGCATTTGAGCAGGGGCGCGGCGGCGGTGTCGCCGCCGTCCACCGCACGCTGGACAGTGGCTGGGTCAAGCGCGACCAGGGAGAACTCCACGGCCACGAAGAAACCGGTGCCAAGGATGAGCAGGAGGCCGGCCGCGAGGAGGATCCACTCCATTCAGCGGCCTGCTTCCGGAGCGGCGGCGCGGTGCAGGAGCCGGTGCCCGTGACGGCACTTGTGAAAGCCGTGCCGGGGACGTGATTGCCGGAAGTAGCTGCCCGGCGGAGGATGGTCAGCGGCGGCCGACCCTGTTTCCTGAAAGGCTCCGGCGTGGCGTGCGGCCGGAGAATGATGGGCACGTGAACGGGGTTTGCCGGCTCTGCGGGTGGACTGCGCGGGAACGGTTTCCGTTTGCCGCTGACAGCCCCCAGGCCGGCACCTAGATTTACTGTCCATAAGGATTTCAGTCTACAGGAGCAGGTGCCAGCGACCGGCCGGGGTCACCAGCTCTGCGGCACCGGACGGCCTTCCTCGTAGCCGGCCGCCGACTGGATGCCGGCCACGGCACGTTCCCGGAACGCGGCAAGGTCTGCGGCACCGGCGTAGCTCATGGAGCTGCGCAGTCCGGCGGTGATTATGTCAAGCAGGTCCTCGACGCCGGGCCTGGCCGCATCCACGTACATGCGGGACGTGGAGATGCCCTCCTCGAACAAGGCCTTGCGGTCCTTCTCGAAGGCGCCCTCGCGCTGGTTCCGGTTCTGGACGGCCCGCGCCGAGGCCATGCCGAAGCTTTCCTTGTACTGCCGGCCGCCGGCGTCCAGCTGCAGATCCCCCGGGCTCTCGTGGGTGCCGGCAAACCAGGAGCCGATCATGACCTGGCTGGCCCCCGCGGCCAGGGCCAGGGCCACGTCACGCGGGTAGCGGACCCCGCCGTCCGCCCACACCCTGCCGCCGGCGTCCCTAGCCGCGGCGGAACATTCCAGCACGGCCGAGAACTGCGGGCGGCCCACGGCCGTCATCATGCGGGTGGTGCACATGGCGCCCGGACCGACGCCGACCTTCACGATGTCCGCCCCGGCCCGGATAAGCTCCCGCGTCGCGTCCGCGGTGACGACGTTGCCGGCCACGACGGGGACGCCGGGGCTCAGGCTCTTGACGGCGGCCAGCGCGTCGAACATTTTCTGCTGGTGGCCGTGCGCAGTATCGAGGACCAACACGTTCACCCCGGCGGCCAGCAGCTCGGCGGCCCGCCCGGCAACGTCGCCGTTGATCCCGACGGCCGCAGCCACCTTGAGCTTGCCGTCTCCGTCCAGGGACGGGCTGTAGAGGGTGGACCGCAGGGCACCCTTCCGGGTGAGGACCCCGACCAGGACGCCGTCCTGCTGCACCGGCGCGTAGTCGGTCCCGGCGGCGTCCATCGCGTCAAAGGCGCGGCGAAGGGCCGCCTCCGATCCGCCGTCGAGCGTCGCGGCGTCCAGCACCAGCGGCTGGTGCCGGACCACTGCGGCCAGCGAGGCGAAGCGGTCCTGCCCGTCGCAGTCGGCGGCGCGCACGACGCCGGTGACGGCACCCGACGCATCCGCGACCACCACCGCCCCGTGGGGCCGCTTTCCCATCAGATGGAGCGCATCAATCACCGTGTCCGTGGGCGCCAGGCTGACCGGCGTTTCCAGGATCGGGTGACGGGTCTTGATCCAGGCCGTGACATCCCGGATGACGTCGAGCGGCACGTCCTGGGGCAGCACCCCCAGACCCCCGCGGCGGGCCATGGTTTCCGCCATCCGCTTGCCCGTCACCGCCGTCATATTGGCAGCCACGAGGGGAATGGCGGAACCCGTCCCGTCATCCGCCGCCAGATCCACATCCAGCCGTGAGGTCACATCGGAACGGGACGGAACCAGGAAGAGGTCCGAATAGGTCAGGTCGGTGGTGGGCTCATTCAGGAAACGCATGACTGCTCCTTTGTAGGCATACTCAGTGCCAGACATACTCAGTGCCAGGCAGGTTCTCCCTGCGATTCTAGGCGACTTCCAGGCGGGTCTGCGCGGCCGCGGCGAGGCTCTCCCAAGCCGATCCGGACCCGATCCGGACCTGATCCCCGGCCGATTCCCGGCACAGGAACGGCCGAGGAACGGCGGGTGCCGGCCTACTTCATGATTTGAGTCACGCTTATTGGCGGTTTGCCAAGAATCGTCACTAGACTGGCAGGGGTCTGGGTTCACTGGACGCAGAAACTGGTTCGATCGTTGTGCCGCGGCACCGTGGAAATCAGAGGGAATCAAACTCATGGAAGAGGCGTATTTCAAGTGCCAGAGCAGCCTAGCCACCGTCTACCCGAGGAATTTGGCGGAAACGAGTGGCTCGTTGACGAACTGTACGAGCGTTACCAGCAGGACAAGAACACGGTTGACGCCAAGTGGTGGCCCCTGTTCGAGTCCTTCGACGCCGGTGATGGTTCCTCCGCCAACGGAACGTCAGGCGCAGCAACCGCTGTGCACCCTGCAACCCGCGAACTTCCCGTTGTAGCTCCTGCTGCCGCATCGCCGGCAGCGTCCGCAGCACCCGCTCCGGACGCCCCGTCCGCTCCGGCGGCACAGGCCGCCCCTGCGGCTCCCGCTCCGGCTCCCGCCGCCCAGAAGAAGGCCCCGGCCACCGTAGCCCGCGACCGCGCCAAGGCCCCGGAAGCCGGACCCGGCACACAGCCGATCCCGGCCCAGCTGCCCAAGAACATCAAGGCCCCCACGGCCCCGGAAGAAGACGTCGTCTCCGTCCTCCGCGGCCCGGCAAAGGCCATTGCCACCAACATGATTACCAGCCTGGAAGTACCGACGGCCACGAGCGTCCGTGCCATCCCGGCCAAGCTGCTGATCGACAACCGCGTTGTCATCAACTCCAACCTGGCCCGCGCCCGCGGCGGCAAGGTCTCCTTCACGCACCTGATCGGCTACGCCGTCATTCGCGCCCTGGCCCAGTTCCCCTCGATGAACGTCTACTACGACGAGATCGACGGCAAGCCCGTCGCCGTCCAGCCGGCACACGTGAACTTCGGCATCGCCATCGACATGCCCAAGCCGGACGGCACCCGCCTGCTCATGGTGCCGAACATCAAGAAGGCGGAGACGCTCAACTTCTCCGAGTTCTGGCACACCTACGAGGACCTGATCAAGCGTGCCCGCGCCGGCAAGCTGACGGCTGATGACCACTCCGGCACTACGGTCTCGCTGACCAACCCCGGCGGCATCGGTACGGTGCACTCGGTGCCGCGCCTTTCCAAGGGCCAGGCTGCCATCATCGGCGTCGGCGCACTGGACTACGCCGCGGAATTCCAAGGTGCCAGCGAGAAGATCATTGCGCAGAACGCCATCAGCAAGGTCCTGACGCTGACCTCCACCTATGACCACCGCGTCATCCAGGGTGCCGGCAGCGGCGAGTTCCTGAAGCTCGTCCACCAACTCCTCCTCGGTGCCCAGAACTTCTACGACGACATCTTTGAGTCCCTGCGCATCCCCTACGAGCCCGTGCGCTGGAGCCCGGACCTGCAGGTGGACCCGGCGGACGAAATCAACAAGGTCGCCCGGATCCAGCAGCTGATCCACGCCTACCGCGTCCGCGGCCACCTCATGGCCGACACCGATCCGCTCGAGTACGTCCAGCGCAAGCACCCGGACCTCGACGTCCTGACCTACGGCCTGACCCTGTGGGACCTGGACCGCGAATGGCCCACCGGCGGTTTCGGCGGCAAACCGATGCTCAAGTTCCGCAACATCCTCGGCGTCCTCCGCGATGCCTACTGCCGCACCGCCGGCATCGAGTACATGCACATCCAGGATCCGGCCGAGCGCAAGTGGTTCCAGGACCAGATCGAGCACCCGTACTCCAAGCCGAGTCGCGATGAGCAGCTGCGCATCGTCTCCAAGCTCAACTCCGCCGAGGCCTTCGAGACCTTCCTGCAGACGAAGTTCGTCGGCCAGAAGCGCTTCTCCCTGGAGGGCGGCGAATCCCTGATTCCGTTGCTGGACGCCATCATCTCCGACGCCGCCGACGACGAACTCGACGAAGTGGCGATCGGCATGGCCCACCGCGGCCGGCTCAACGTGCTCACCAACATCGCCGGCAAGACCTACGCCCAGGTCTTCCGCGAATTCGAAGGCACCCAGGACCCGCGCTCCGTGCAGGGCTCCGGCGACGTGAAGTACCACCTCGGCACCGAAGGCACCTTCACCTCCGACAACGGCAAGGAGACCAAGGTCTACCTAGCCGCCAACCCGTCGCACCTGGAAGCCGTAGACTCCGTCCTCGAAGGCATCGTCCGGGCCAAGCAGGACCGCCTGGACCAGGGCGAGGCCTTCCCCGTGCTGCCGATTATGGTGCACGGCGACGCCGCCTTCGCAGGCCAGGGCGTCGTCGCGGAGACGCTCAACCTCTCCCAGCTGCGCGGCTACCGCACCGGCGGAACCATCCACATCGTGGTCAACAACCAGGTCGGCTTCACCACCGCACCGTCGTCCTCGCGGTCCTCCACCTACTCCACGGACGTCGCCAAGATGATCCAGGCGCCGGTGTTCCATGTGAACGGCGACGACCCGGAGGCCGTGGTCCGGATCGGCCAGCTCGCCTACGACTTCCGCCAGCGTTTCCACAAGGATGTTGTCATCGACATGGTCTGCTACCGCCGGCGCGGCCACAACGAGGGCGATGACCCCTCGATGACCCAGCCGCTGATGTACAACCTGATCGAAGCCAAGCGTTCGGTCCGCAAGCTGTACACCGAATCGCTGATCGGCCGTGGTGACATCACCGAGGAAGAAGCCGAGCAGCTGCTGCGCGATTACCAGGAACGCCTGGAGCGCGTCTTCGCCGAAACCCATGCCGCCCAGACGTCCCCGATTCCGATCATCACGGCCGATTCCGCCGCGGTGTCCGATATCGAACGTCCGATGGCCCAGCAGTCCGACTCCGGCGTCAACTCCCCGTCGTCGACCGCGATTTCCGCCGAGATGCTGGCCCGCATCGGCAAGGCCCATGTCGAAATCCCCGAAGGCTTCACCGTCCACGCCAAGCTCAAGCAGCTGCTGGAGAAGCGTGAGCTGATGTCCCGCGAAGGCGGCATCGACTGGGGTTTCGGCGAGCTCGCCGCCTTCGGCTCGCTCATCATGGAGGGCGTGCCCGTCCGTCTGGCCGGCCAGGACTCCCGCCGCGGCACCTTCGTGCAGCGCCACGCCGTCTTCCACGACCGCGCCAACGGCGATGAGTGGCTGCCCCTGGCCCACCTCTCCGACGAGCAGGCCAAGCTGTGGATCTACGACTCCCTGCTCTCGGAATACGCGGCCATGGGCTTCGAATACGGCTACTCGGTGGAACGCCCGGATGCCCTGGTGCTCTGGGAAGCGCAGTTCGGTGACTTCGTCAACGGCGCGCAGACGATCATCGACGAGTTCATCTCCTCGGCCGAGCAGAAGTGGGGCCAGCGTTCCTCGCTCGTGCTGATGCTGCCGCACGGCTACGAAGGCCAGGGACCGGACCACTCCTCCGCCCGGATCGAGCGCTTCCTGCAGATGTGTGCCGAAGAGAACATGATCGTGGCAAACCCGACGACGTCGGCGTCGCACTTCCACCTGCTGCGCCGCCAGGCTTACAGCAAGCCGCGCAAGCCGCTCATCATCTTCACGCCGAAGCAGCTGCTCCGCCTCAAGGCCGCGGCGTCTTCCGTGGAGGACTTCACCACGGGCTCCTTCCTGCCGGTCATCCCCGAGCACGAGCAGCTGCGGGCAGACGCCGTCGAGCGCGTACTGCTGGTCTCCGGCCGCCTGTACTACGATCTGTTGTCCACCCGGCAGAAGACCGAGGACAAGACCACGGCGATCGTCCGCGTCGAGCAGCTCTACCCGCTGCCGGCTGCCGAGATTGCCGCGGAACTTGCCAAGTACCCCAACGCCGAAGTGGTGTGGACGCAGGACGAGCCCGCCAACCAAGGCCCGTGGCCGTTTATCGGCCTGAACCTTCCGGACGCGCTGGACCGCCGGGTGCGCCTCATTTCCCGCCCCGCCTCGGCTTCCACCGCGGCAGGGTCGATGAAGCGCCACGCGGCGGAGCAGGATAGCCTGCTCAAGCAGGCATTCGCACGTAAGTAGTGGCATCGCTGCCCGGCCGGAGACTGAAACACGCAACTCCGGCCGGGCAGCTTTATTTAATTGACGCTTTGAAGTGAAGAGGTAGTCGTGGAAGATCGAAAGCTGCGGATCGCGGCCGTTGGGGACGAGCTGTTGGCCGGGCTGGGTGATCCCCGCGCGCTGGGCTGGCTGGGCCGGGTGCTGGCCCGCACGCCCCAGGACGGTCTGGTCCTCGAAAGCTACTCGCTGCCATGCCCGGAAGAAGGGACCGAGGGGCTGGCCGCACGCTGGCTCGAGGAGGCGGGCCGCCGCTTCGACAACCAGCACGAGAACCGCCTCGTGATCGGGCTGTCCGGCCGGGACATTGAATTCGGTCTCTCCACGGCACGCAGCCGGCTGAACCTTGCCAATATCCTGGACTCCGCGTCGCAGAACAAGATCGAGGTCTTCGTCGTGGGGCCGCCGCCCACCCTGGACCCCACGCAGAACCGCCGGCTGGGCGAGCTCAACACCGCGTTCGCCGATGTCACCACGCGCCGCAAGCATCTGTATGTCGATACCTTTTCCCCGCTGCTGAACCATGAGCAGTGGCGCCAGGACCTGGCCGCCAACGGCGGGACTCCGGGCCAGGCCGGCTACGGCCTCATGGCATGGCTGGTGCTGCACCGCGGCTGGTTCCAGTGGCTCGGCATGGACACACCAGAGTAGGCCGCCCCCACGCCGCCGACGGCGGGCTGGCTGGCGGGCTGGCTGGCGGGCTGGCTGGCGGGCTGGCTGGCGGGTCAGCCGGCCGTCGGGACGGCACCCTTCGGGGAATTTCGCGATATATCTTGACGGGCAATCCGGCGCGATATATCGTGACTTTGTAGTCACGATATATCGCCATACATCCCGACTCCCGCTTCGCATTCCCGGAGGAACCATGTCAGAGAACACGTGGACCGTCACCGGTCCCCGGACCATCGACGTCGACGGCGTCCGCTCGCTCAAGCTCGGCATTGTCCGCGGCCGCTTCGACATCGTGACGCACGATGAGGACGTCGCCCGGATCGAGGTCTCCGAAATCCACGGCGACCCCCTGTCTGTCACCCTGGTCAACGGCCGGCTGGAAGTCCGGCACCAGCTCCACGGTCCGCAGGGCTGGTTCAAGAACCTGATGGGCACCGTCAACAACAGCAGCAGCAACTCGGTGGTCATCAGCATCGCCCTGCCCGCCGGCGTCGAGGTAGAGGCGGGCACCGTCAGCGGGGACGGCATGGTGTCCGGGATCAGCGGCCGCACCCGGCTGAACACGGTCTCCGGTTCCGTGCTGGCCGACGGCACTTCCGGCGAGCTGTCCGTGAACACGGTCAGCGGCGAGGTCATCGCGCGCAACCACCACGGTGTGCTGACCGCCAAGAGCGTCTCCGGCGAGGTCACGGCCTCGGGCGAGTTCAGCAATATCCGCGCCAACACCGTCAGCGGCGACCTGAGCTTCGACCTGCAGGGCTTCACCAAGGACTTCGGTGCCAATTCGGTATCGGGTGACGTCACCGTCCGCCTGCCGCACGACGTCGGCGTCGACATCATCGCCAAATCCGCCAGCGGCGCCGTCGTCATTGACGACCAGAAGTACACCCAGCCCGGCGGCACCGTGCAGACGATCGCCGGACCCGACGCGCAGCTGATGCTGGTCCGGACCAACTCCGTCTCGGGAAAGACCTCGATCTTCCACGGCCAGCCGACCACGGATCCAGAAGCGGGGCTCTGATGCCTCCCGTCTTTGCCCACGGCGCGCTGCGGCTGTACCTGCTCGCGCTGCTTGAGTCGGGCCCCAAGCACGGCTACGAGCTCATCAAGGCCCTGAGTGAGCGCTTCGGCGGCACCTACTCGCCCAGCGCGGGAACCATCTACCCGCGCCTGGGCAAGCTCGAGGAAGAGGGGCTGGTGGCCACGCAGTCAGAGGGCCGCCGCACCAATTACAGCATCACCCCTGCCGGACTCGTGGAGCTCAACAGCCGGCGGGACGAACTCGCCGGCGTGGAAAACGACATCTCCGCCTCGGTGCGCCGGCTCGCCGACAACCTCCGCCAGGACATCCGCGCCAATATGCGCGGCCTCCGGGCGGACCTGGCCGCGACCGCCGAGGCGGCGCGCTCCACAATCCGCGCCGCGGGATCAACAACAGTGGGATCACCAGCCGGATCCCAGGCGGGTCCGCGCTACTCCCGGGAGGGCGACCGCCGGCTGAGGGAAGCGGAGATGCTGGTCCAGGCCTTCCGCGACGATATCCGCGTGGAGCTGCGCCGCCATGCCGGCAGCCAGCCCGTCACCCCGGTGACTCTTGAAACGGTGAAGACGGTACTGGACCAGGCACGGATCTCGATCCGCAATTCATTGACCGGCTGATCCCCTGGTGTCTTCTCTGGTGTCTTCCCATGGTGCCCTCCGTGATGTCGTCCCACCTGCCGGTTCGCGGCTCGTGCCGTGATGTGGGAGACTTGAGGGCAGCTCTTTTGAGTACCAAAATTAAGGAGGCCAGCTATGAGCAAGCGTGCACGTAAACGTCGTGACCGTAAGCGTGGCGGCGCGAACCACGGTAAGCGCCCCAACGCCTGAGCTACGGCTTGGATCGACAGCATTAAGCGAAAGACCCCGGAAACCTCACGGTTTCCGGGGTCTTTCGCCTTGGGCCTGCGCCGGGTTGGAGTCAGGCCTCGACCGGACGGATCGAATGGATCCGGTCCAGAATGGAGTTCTTGAGGTTCTCCGGTGCAGCCTCCGTGCATGAACGCTTCACCATCACGCGGATGACACATTCGAGGTCGTACTGCTCAAAGCACTCCGGGCAACCGTCCAGGTGGTCCTTGATCTCAGCGATGTCGTCGTGCGTGAGCGCCCCATCCAGATATTCATAGATACGTTGCATCCGGGCGTCGTCGCAGTCGCCCAGTCCCTGGCAGTCGCTCATTTCCTGTTCTCCTGTTTGTTGCTTTCGGCCGTTGCGGTGGAACCTGCGGCCGTAAATCCCCGTTCGGCGGCGTAGTCGGCGAGCATGTCCCGCAGCATCTTCCGGCCGCGGTGCAGCCGGGACATGACGGTCCCGATCGGAGTGTTCATGATGTCTGAAATTTCCTTGTACGCGAAGCCCTCCACGTCGGCGAAGTATACGGCCAGCCGGAATTCCTCGGGGATCGACTGCAGGGCGCGCTTCACATCGGAATCGGGCAGGTGGTCCAGCGCTTCGGCCTCGGCCGAACGCAGTCCCGACGAGGTGTGGGATTCGGCACGGGCCAGCTGCCAGTCCTCGATGGTGTCCGAATTCGACTGCAGGGGTTCGCGCTGCCGCTTGCGGTACAGGTTGATGTAGGTGTTGGTGAGGATCCGGTACAGCCATGCCTTCAGGTTGGTGCCCGGCTTGTACTGGTGGAAGGCGGAGAATGCCTTTGTGTACGCCTCCTGCACCAAGTCCTCGGCGTCCGAGGGATTCCGCGCCATCCTCATGGCCGCCGAATACAACTGGTCCACATACTGCATGGCGTCACGTTCAAAGCGCACCCGGCGCTCTTCCGTGGTTTCGGTGGACACGTCCAGCGGCTGACCGTCCACCGATGTCTCCTGCTCTGCGGTCCCTACAGCAGGAGACTGCGCAGCAGGCGACAGCGTCCGGGCCGATTCCGGCGTGTCAGCCGGGCTGGCCACGGGGGTCTTAGGGGGCTTGGCGTCGTTTCCGGCAACCTCGTGCATGGCCGCAACGGCCGGGTCCATGGTGCTCATTGCCTTCAAGTCTACTGTCACCTTCCGGGGGCCAGCCGAAACTCCCGCCGCAGCATCCGCCTCGAGGACCGGCAGCGTAATGCTCCAGGGATCAGGGGGACCGGCACCCAGCCTCGCAGGCCCGGGCGGGCTGATCAGCTCCACGCTGTCCTTCACCAGAATCAAACCTCTGCCTCCTTAGCCGCCAGCTGCCGGCGAAAACTGCCGTGAACAATGCCCGCGGGCCCGTCATGACGGGCCGGGATGTCTCCCGGTCAACCAACGCGTCAGCCGATCGCCATCCAGCCACAGAGAGCGGCCGGAACCTGCAATTGACAACCACGCACAACAGGCAAATATTCCGCAAAAGTGCAAGACTGGAACCGGTTCTCCCGCATAGCGTCCGCGGCTCGTCCATCCAGGAGGAAATTCATGTCCCTTGTCCGTTTTCTCGCCCGACCCATGCTCGCCTCCAGTTTCGTCCTCGCAGGCATGGACAAGCTAAAGAATGCGGATGACACTGCGGCGCAGTTGTCTCCCCTGTTGCGCCGCGCGGCTGAATCCCTGCCGTTCCAGACCAACGAGAAAGTCCTGGCCCGCGTCATCGGCGGGACCCAGATCGGCGCGGGCGTGTGCTTTGCCTTGGGCAAGTCTGCCCGACTGGCGGCCACCGTCCTCGCCGTCATCTCGGCCCTGAACGGCTACGTTGAATGGCGCAGCGCGGACATCTCCTCGAAGCAGGGCCGCGACGCCCGCCGCAAACAGCTCCTGAAGAACGTTTCGCTGACCGGCGGCGTGCTTCTGGCCGCCGTGGACACGGCCGGAAAGCCCAGCCTGGCCTGGCGTGCCGAGCACCTCGCCGCTGACGCGCGGAAGGGCGCGGGCCACCTCGCTGCTGACGCCCGGAAGAGCACCGGCAAGAAGCTGAAGAAGGCCGACAAAGCAGTGCGCAGGGCCGTAGACCACGCAGTCGGAGCCTAAGACGGCAATGACAGGCACCACCTCCACCGCAGCAGCAGCCCCCGCCCCGTCCGACGGCGCTCCGCACTGGCCGGCCCCGTTCGCCGAACGGCCCGTCGACGCCACCGTCACCGTCCCGGGGTCCAAGTCCCTGACCAACAGGTACCTGGTGCTGGCGGCCCTCGCCGACGGGCCGTCGCGGTTGCGCGCTCCCCTGCATTCCCGCGATTCGGCCCTCATGATCGAGGCACTGCGCCAGCTGGGGGCCACCATCACGGAGGTTCCGGGCGACGACGCCTTCGGCCCGGATCTGGACGTCACCCCCATCAGCCTGGAAGCACCCGCGGACTCCGCCGGGATCGACTGCGGCCTGGCCGGAACCGTCATGCGGTTCGTCCCCCCGGTTGCCGCCCTGCGCCGGGGCGAGACGCTGTTCGACGGCGATCCGCACGCCCGCAAGCGGCCCATGGGAACCATCATCGAGGCCCTGACGGGGCTCGGCGTCGCGGTCAGCGCGCCCGACGGCGGCACGGCGTCCTCGCTGCCCTTCACCGTGCAGGGCACCGGCGAAGTGCGCGGCGGACACCTCGTCATCGACGCCAGCGCGTCCTCGCAGTTTGTTTCCGCGCTGCTTTTGGTGGGCGCACGCTTCACGGACGGCCTGCACCTGGAGCATGCGGGACCTCCCGTCCCCAGCCTGGACCACATCAACATGACGGTCGCCGTGCTGCGCGGCGTGGGCGTGAGCGTGGACGACTCGCGTCCGGATCACTGGATCGTGTCGCCCGGCAGCATCCGGGCGTTTGACCACAGGATCGAACAGGATCTCTCCAACGCCGGCCCGTTCCTGGCGGCGGCACTGGCGAGCCGCGGCACCGTGCGGATCCCGGACTGGCCGGCCGAGACCACCCAGGTCGGTGATCTCTGGCGGAGCATCCTCACCACCATGGGCGCCACCGTCACCCTGGCGGACGGCACGCTGACCGTCACCGGCGGCCCGGAGATCAAGGGCGCCGACTTCGACGAAACAAGCGAGCTCGCACCGACCGTCGCGGCGCTCTGCGCCCTGGCGGCCGGCCCTTCACGCCTGAGCGGCATCGCCCACCTCCGGGGGCACGAGACGGACCGGCTCGCCGCCCTCGTGGCCGAAATCAACCGCCTCGGCGGCGACGCCGAGGAGACGTCCGACGGCCTCATCATCCGTCCCGCCGCCCTGCACGGCGGCGTCGTCCACAGCTATGCCGACCACCGCATGGCCACCGCGGGCGCCATCCTGGGCCTGGCCGTGCGCGGCGTCGAGGTCGAGGACATCGCAACGACGGCCAAGACCATGCCGGACTTCCCCCGGCTGTGGGCCGAAATGCTGGCACAGGGCTCCACCGTGGAAGAAAAGGACGCCGTCGGTGGCACGCAGCACTGACTCGTGGGACGAATCCGACGTCCGGATCCGCCCCAACAAGAAGGGCTCGCGGCCCCGCACCAAGGACCGGCCCAGCTACGACGACGCCGTCACCGGGCGCATCATCACCGTTGACCGCGGGCGCTACACCGCCGTCGTCGACGAAGGCACCGACGGCGAACGCAAGATCATCGCGGCCCGGGCCCGGGAGCTTCGCCGCTCCCCCGTCGTCGCCGGCGATTTCGTCTCCCTTGTCGGGGACGTCAGCGGCGAACCGGACACCCTCGCCCGGCTGGTGAAGATCCAGGACCGCAAGACGCTCCTGAGGCGCAGCGCCGATGACACCGATCCCATCGAACGCGCCGTGGTCGCCAACGCGGACCAGCTCGTGGTGGTGGTCGCGGCCGCCAACCCGGAGCCGCGGACCGGGTTCATCGACCGCGCGCTGGTGGCCGCATACGACGCCGGCATCGAGCCGCTGCTGCTGGTCACCAAGGCTGACGTCAAGGATCCTGCGGAACTGCTGTCCAACTACCGACACCTCGATTTCCCCGTCATCATCAGCCGGACGGCGGACTCCGCCGCCTCGGGTATCGACGCCCGCTCCGACGACGGGCTCTCCGCCCGGCTGGACAAGGACGCCGTGTCCCAGCTGCGCGACTACCTCGACGGCAAGGTCACGGTCATGCTGGGCCATTCCGGCGTCGGGAAGTCCACTATGGTCAATGCCCTGACGGGAGCCGAGCGGGCCACCGGCGGCGTCAACGCCGTGACCGGCCGGGGCCGCCACACCTCGTCCTCCGCGCTGGCCCTCAAAGTCAATGATGCCCCGGCCGGCAGCTGGATCATCGACACCCCCGGCATCCGGTCCTTCGGCCTGGCCCATGTGGATCCGGACCGGATCCTGCGCTCCTTCCCGGACCTGGAGCCCGGTACGGATGACTGCGAGCGGGGCTGCAAGCACGATTCCAGCGCCGTCAAGTGCGGCGTCGACGCCTGGGTGGCCGCCGGTCACGCGGGAGTCTCCGGACCGGCCCGGCTGGCTTCCCTGCGCCGGCTGCTCGGCACCGACCCGCGGATGGAAGCGCAGGACGTCAAGGAACTGGGCACCGTCTCCTAAGCGGTCTCCTAGTAGGCCGGCTGTCCTCGGGACACCGGCCCGCGGCGCAGCAACGTGGCCTACCGGCAGGCAACCCGCTTTGACGGTAGTTTGGAACCATGAGTCAACCCGCTTCGAGCTACAACGATGACCTGCGCCTTGCCCACGTACTGGCAGATTCCGTAGATTCCCAGACCATGAGCCGGTTCAAGGCGCTCGACCTTCGGATCGAAACTAAGCCCGACCTGACGCCGGTCACTGATGCCGACAGGTCCGCGGAGGAAGCCATCCGCGGCCAGCTCTCCCGCTCCCGCCCGCGCGACGCCGTCCTGGGCGAGGAATTCGGCAGCTCGGGCCACGGCTCCCGCCGCTGGATCATCGACCCGATCGACGGCACCAAGAACTTTGTCCGCGGCGTCCCGGTATGGGCCACCCTGATCGCCCTCGTGGACGAAGGTGAGCCCGTCGTCGGTGTGGTCAGTGCCCCGGCGCTGGGCAAGCGCTGGTGGGCGGCCAAGGGTGCAGGCGCCTACACGGGCCGCTCGCTGGCTGCCGCCACCCGACTGAAGGTGTCCAACGTCTCGGAGCTTTCGGACGCCTCCCTGTCCTATTCGAGCCTGGGCGGCTGGAAGCAGCGCGGCAACCTGGACGAGTTCCTGGGCCTCACCGAAGAGGTATGGCGCACCCGCGCCTACGGCGACTTCTGGTCCTACTGCCTGGTAGCCGAGGGTGCGGTGGACATCGCCTGCGAGCCCGAGCTGAACCTCTACGACATGGCCGCCCTGGTCCCGATCGTCACCGAGGCCGGCGGCCGCTTCACATCCCTGGAGGGCGAGGACGGCCCGTTCGGCGGCAACGCCCTTGCCACTAACTCGATCCTCCACTCGGAAGTCCTCAAGCGGCTCAACCCCGGGCTGGACGACCTGCTCTAGGTTCGGCCGCTCAAGGACTTCTAAGGGTCGCTGTACGACTCTGTCCACATTGGCGGGCCCCGCTGCCGGACCCGTCGTGGCGTGGACATCCATTGGGAGGAGAGCAGCTGTGTCTGGAACATTTCAACCCGTGGACCCCGAATCCCGTGGCCCCGACGTCAGCGCGGTTCTGCTGGTGCTCGTTGCGAAGTACCGGGACCTGGACATTGAATCTGCCGCCCGGCTGCACTCCGTTTCCTCGCAGCTGGCCCCGCACCTCCTCGCCAGCAGTTCCGCCGTTTCCGGGTCCGTGGTGCTGTCTACGTGCAATCGATTCGAACGCTACTGCGAGGTCCCGTCCGCGGGAGATGTTGATACCGCCTGCTCCGATGCCCTGGATTCTGTCTGCCTCATCACCGGCCTGCCCGTCCCCCAGCTCGCGTCACTGTTCGAGCTCGCCCAGGGAGCATCGGCGACAGAGCATCTTTTCGCCGTCGCGGCCGGCCTGGATTCCGTTGTTGTGGGTGAGCGCGAAGTCGCCGGACAGGTTCGCCGCGCCCTCGCTGAAGCACAGGCTTCAGGCACCGCGAGCGGGCGTTTGATCCGGCTATTTCAGGCGGCCTCCCGCGCGGGTAAGGACGTGGGGGCGCAGACCCCGCTCAGCAGCGCCAGCAGGTCCATAGCCTCTGTGGCACTTGAACTTGCTGCTGACGGATCAGGGCACCCGTCCCTGGCTGACGTGTCCGTGGTCCTCGTCGGCACCGGAGCCTACGCCGCGTGCGTTGCGGAGATGCTCAGAAGTAGGCGGTGTGCCACCACTTCCGTCTTCTCCCAGTCCGGCCGCGCGGACACATTTGTAGCGGCCAGGGGAGGAACGGCGCTGACGGTCAGGGAGCTGCCTGCGGCCATCGCCCGGGCAGACATCATTATTGGCTGCAGCGGCACAGGGACACGCATCAGTGCAGCCCAACTGCTGTGTTGGAGGGAGAACGCGGCGCATCCCCTGACCGTCATTGACCTGGCCCCGAGCCATGATTTCGACCCTCAGGTAGCCGACCTGCCGGGCGTTCACCTGATCACCTTGGAATCGGTGCGCCTCGCGGCTCCACCGGCGGACGCAGAGGCCCTTCGCCTCGCCGGTGCCCTGGTCCGGCAAGCAGCGCGCCGCTTCGAGGAACAAGAGGCAGGCCGCGTCGTCGACACCGCCATCGTTGCCCTGCGCCGACACATCCATCAAATCCTCGACGCTGAAATGGAACGCGTCACCAAGCAGCACGGGTGCGGCGCCCCAAGTGAGGATGTGAACCTGGCCCTGCGTCGGATCGTCCGGCGCCTGCTCCACATCCCGACGGTCCGCGCCAGGGAACTTGCCGCGGCCGGCCGCCAGGATGACTACGCGGCGGCTCTGGAAGCCCTGTTCGGCCTCAGCATTCAGCTGGTCAGCGCCCGGAAACCCGGCATCGAAACCCTGTCGGGCCAGAATCTACTACCCTGCCATATGACGGAGACGGAGGCGGCGCGGACGGCCTGAGGACCGCTGGCAACCCTGTCGCGTAACAAACCGCTTCATATTTGGCCCGGCCTTTTCCCGCGCCGCGCGGATGTCCTACGCTCGATGCAGGTCACGAGTGCCAGCGCTAAACCCCGGTTTGCTGGCCGGCAACCCTCCATTCGCGGTGGGGTGCCCCGGGTGACGACCTGGCCGGTCCGGAGCGGACCCGGCAAGCGCGGATCCCCGGTGCGTGGGGTCCTTTCGAACGAGGTCCCATGACAACTGCCACTTTTCCCGCCACCCCCGCATTCCACTCCACCGCCGGCGCCGGGCGCTTCAACGCCGAACGATCCGGTGCCGGTTCCAACGTCGACGCACGGTTCGCTGCCGCGGGGCGCCCGCTGTCCGCAGTGACCGGCGCCGAGATCCAGGCCCCGTTGATCAACGGCGGACACGTCCGCTACGCCAACCTGGACTACGGCGCCTCGGCCCCGGCGCTGTCCGTGGTCTCGGCCTACCTGAACGAAATCCTGCCGTTCTACGCGAGCGTCCACCGCGGCGCCGGCTATGCCTCCCAGATCAGCACGTCCGTCTACGAGAACGCCCGGAACATTGTGCGGGACTTCGTCGGCGGCCGGACGGACGACTCCGTCATCTTCACCCGCAACACCACCGACTCCCTGAACCTGCTGGCCGGCTGCCTGCCCGTGAGCGACGGCCGGCACACAGGCGAGGTGCTCTACCTCGACATCGAGCACCATGCCAACCTCCTGCCCTGGCAGAACGCGCCGCACCGCAGCGTCGTGGCGGCGCCCACGCTCGCGGCAACGGTCGAGCGGCTGCGCGAGGAGCTGGCGGACGGCGGCGTGAGCCTGCTCGCCGTGACCGGAGCCTCCAACGTCACCGGGGAGATCCTGCCGATCCGCGCCCTGGCCGCCCTTGCCCATGAGTACGGCGCCAGGATCGTCGTCGACGCCGCGCAGCTGGCCCCGCACCGGCGGATCGATATCGCCGCTGACGACGTCGACTACCTCGCCTTCTCGGGGCACAAGCTCTACGCGCCGTTCGGCGCGGGCGTGCTGGTGGGACGCCCGGACTGGCTCGACTCCGGCACCCCGCACCTGGCCGGCGGCGGCGCCGTCCGCGACGCACAGCTCGACACCGTCAGCTGGACCACCGGACCCGCCCGGCACGAAGGCGGCTCCCCCAATGTCCTGGGCGCGGCCACGCTGGCCCGCGCCACCGAGGTGATCGCGGCCCTGGACCCGGAGCAGTGGCACGCGCATGAGGATTCCATCCGCTCCTTCCTCGTCGAAGGGCTCCAGCGCATCGACGGCGTGACAGTCCACCAGATCTTCGCGGACACGGAGCCGGGCACCGGCACCATCGGCGTCGTCAATTTCTCCGTGGAAGGCTACGACGCCGGCCTGGTGGCCGCCTATCTGTCAGCAGAACACGGCATCGGACTGCGCGACGGCCGCTTCTGCGCCCACCCTCTGCTCAAGCGGCTCGGCCTGCCCGCCGGCTCCCTGCGGGCAAGCTTCGGCCTGGGCTCGCGGCTGGAAGACGCACAGCGCCTGCTGGCCGGCATCCAGCAACTCCGGCAGACCGGCCTCGGCTGGGACTACGTGGTCGACGCCGGCCGGTGGGTGCCGTCCAACGACACCCGCAGCTACCCGCACTGGGCGCCCAACACGCCCGGCACCGCGGGCGCGGCGCCCTGCACCCAGGACTAGGCACCCGAACCGGACCGGCCTCCGGACGGGTGGGCGTGCGGTAAATTCGAAAGGTATCTGTAACAGCAGGACCTTCCCGAAGGAGATCGCACGTGGCACGCGGCGGCCCCAAGCTTCACAGCGGACCTAAACTGCAAAGTGAGCGACGCCAGGAGCTCGGACAGAGCTTCCAGGACGGCGGAGAGCACTACGAGCGTGTCCGTCCCGGCTACCCCGGAGAATCGGCCGACTGGCTGATCCCCGCGGGGGCGAAGGATGCCGCGGACATCGGTGCCGGAACCGGCAAGTTCACCGCGCTGCTGGTCGAACGCGGGCTGCACAGTGTCGCCGTCGATCCCTCCGCGGACATGCTGGAGCAGCTGCGCCGGACGCAGCCGGGCGTCACCGCCGTCGAGGGCACCGCGGAGAACACCGGCCTCGAGCCGGAAGCATTCGACCTCGTCACGGTCGCCCAGGCCTGGCATTGGTGCGATCCGCGCCTGGCCAGTACCGAGATCGCCCGGATCATCCGGCCGCACGGCGTCCTGGGGCTGATCTGGAACCAGCTGGACACTTCCGTCCCCTGGGTGCACCGGCTCTCGCGCATCATGCACGCGGGCGACGTCCACAAACCGCACTTCAAGCCGCCTCTGGGCCCCGAGTTCGACGGGCTGGAGAGCCACCTGACCCGCTGGGAGGATTCCGTGACCACGGAGGACATCCAGGAGCTGGCCAAGTCCCGCAGCTACTACCTCGCAGCCACGGAGCCCACCCGGGCCAAGGTCGTGGGCAACCTGGACTGGTATCTGCACGAGCACCTGGCCCATGCCTCCGGCGAGATCCTCCGGCTGCCCTACCTGACCCAGACCTGGCGGGCCTTCCGGGCCTGACCCAGCCGTCTGACCCGGCCGCCCGGCCGACTGGTTCGCCCTGAACATTGACCCGATTATTAACCTGCGTGTTACCTGCCGGATTGCACGCGACGCCCGTCGGGCTTATTGTTTCGGTATACCTAACAATCTTTTGTAGGCTGTCACAACTTTGACTCCGGCTGCGACATCGGCCGGCAGCAATCATCGCGTCAACGCGGACGCGCCAAATCAGGGGAGCTGGCAGTGCTGGACGTAACAGGACACGAACCGACACCCCAGGGCACCCGCAAGCGGAAGCATCCGGGGGCCCGCAGAGCGCTGCTCGGCCTGCTTGGCCCGGCCTTCGTGGCCTCCATCGCCTATGTGGACCCCGGGAATGTCGCGGCCAACCTGACCGCCGGCGCACAATACGGCTACCTGCTGGTCTGGGTCCTGGTGGTTGCTAACATCATGGCCGTACTGGTCCAGTACCAGTCCGCAAAGCTCGGAATCGTCACCGGCAAGAGCCTGCCGGAGATCCTCGGCCAGCGGCTCAAGCCCTTCTGGCGCCGCGCCTTCTGGCTGCAGGCCGAAATCGTGGCCACGGCGACCGACCTGGCCGAGGTGGTGGGCGGGGCGATCGCACTGCACCTGCTCTTCGGGCTCCCCCTCCCCCTCGGCGCGGTGATCGTCGGCGCCGTGTCGATGCTCCTCCTCGCGGTGCAGAGCAGGCAAAAGCAGCGGCCTTTCGAGTTCATCATCATGTTCCTGCTGGGCATCATCACCATCGGCTTCCTGGCCGGACTGTTCATCAGCCCGCCCGACCCCGGGGGTGCCCTGGCCGGACTCGTGCCGGGATTCCAGGGGCCGGACACCGTCCTGCTGGCTGCCAGCATGCTCGGCGCCACCGTGATGCCGCACGCCATCTACGTCCACTCGGCCCTCTCCCGGGACCGGCACCGCCCGGACGAGCACCAGCATGTCCCGGTCCCGGCCATCGCCCGCCTGGTCAGGGCCACCCGCTTTGATGTCGTGGCGGCACTCGCCATCGCCGGAATCGTGAACATCGGTATGCTGCTGCTGGCTGCCTCGACGCTCGGCGGGCAGGAAGGGACGGACACCATCGAGGGCGCCCACGCCGCCATTTCGGCCAATCTGGGACCCGTCGTCGGCGTCGTCTTTGCCGTGGGGCTGCTCGCCTCCGGCCTGGCCTCCACCTCGGTGGGCTGCTATGCCGGCGGAACCATCATGCAGGGCCTGCTCAAGATCCGCGTCCCCGTCATGACCCGACGCGTCGTCACGCTGATCCCGGCCATCGTGCTGCTGGCCGTCGGCTTCGATCCCACCTGGGGCCTCATCCTCAGCCAGGTGGTCCTGAGCTTCGGCATCCCCTTTGTCCTCGTCCCGCTGGTTGTCCTGACCAGCAACAAGGCCCTGATGGGCCGCTTCGCCGACGGCCCTGCCCTCCGGATCGCCGCCATCATCAGCGTGGTGCTGGTAGTGGCGCTGAACGTGGTCCTGCTGTGGCTCACCTTCTCCGGCCGCGGCTGACGGTAGGCTTGGGTCTGTGAAGACCAGTACGCCCTCCTCCTCCATCGAGGACTACGTCAAGGTCATCTATTCCTTCACGGAGTGGCAGGAGAAGCCCATTACCTCCACGCAGCTGGCGCAGCGGCTGGGCGTTGCCAACTCCTCGGTTTCCGAAATGGTCCGCAAGCTCAAGGACCAGGGCCTCGTGGACCACAAGCCCTACAGCGCCATCACCCTGACCGGCGACGGCGTCCGGCTGGCCCTGTCCATGGTCCGCCGGCACCGGCTGATCGAAACCTTCCTCGTCCAGGAGCTCGGCTACCGCTGGGACGAGGTCCACGACGAAGCCGAGCTGCTCGAACATGCCGTCTCGGACACTTTCATCGTGCGGATGGCCAGCAAGCTGGGGAATCCGACCAGGGATCCCCACGGCGATCCGATCCCGGCCGCGGACGGCTCCGTCCTGGTGCCCGCCGCGCACCGGATGAGCGAACTCGACGACGGCCACACGGGCCGGATCACCCGCATCAGCGATGAAAACCCCGAGCTGCTCCGCTACCTTGCCGCCGAGGCTATCCACCTCGATGCCGAGGTGGAGGTCCTTGGCCGGAGGCCGTTCGGCGGCCCGCTCGTGGTGCGGATCGGCTCCGGCGGACGCCCGCGGGAATTCGACCTGGCCGAGGAAGTCGCGTCAGCCCTCTGGGTCCACAGCGATGCCGCCCATGCCGGCTGCAGCGTAGAAGGACGCTGAGTGCGGGACGCGGAGTGAAGAGCGTACTGGAGGAAGGCCGCGCCGTGAGACGCCCGGGCATGCCGGGCTGGCGGGCGTGGACCGCCGTCGCCGTCGGCGGGCTCCTCGGGACGGAACTGCGCTACGGGGCCGGGCAACTCTTTCCCGAGACTGCCGGCGCAGTGCCGTGGACCACGCTGGTGATCAACGTCGTCGGAAGTTTTGTCCTGGCAGCCCTGACCACCATCTGGATCGCACGGCCAAAAACCGCCTTCTGGCTCCGGGCCGGGATCGGCCCCGGCCTGCTGGGATCCTTCACCACATTCTCCGCGCTCGTGATCGCGATCGACCAGCAGCTGCGCGGCGGCTCTCATGCGAGCTGGCTTGCCTACCTTGGACTCTCGCTCGTCCTGGGGCTCGGGGCCGCGGCCGCCGGCTGGAAGACGGGCAAGGCGATCGCTGACCTCGGCGGTGGTGCGTCGTGATGACCGCGCTGCTGGTGGGGATCCTCGGTGTGGCAGGCGCCTTGCTGAGGTTCGCCGTCGACTCCTGGTTTGCCCACCACCAGGGTCCCCATCCGCACTGGCCCTGGGCCACGCTTACGGTGAACGTCACCGGTTCCTTCATCATCGGCCTGTCCATGGGACTGAGCGGCCACCTGGAACTGGGGGCCGACTGGCACGCCGGCATCGCGACGGGCCTGGCCGGCGGCCTGACCACGTTCAGCTCCTGGACCACCGCCACGGTACGGCTGGTCAGCGAGACGCGTTACCGCGCCGCCGCGCTCAATGTGGCCGCGAATCTCGTCGCGGGCCTCGCGGCGGCTGGCGCCGGCCTCGTCCTGGCTGGCTGACGGCCCCTCAGCCAGCCGCCGGCGGGGCGGAGATCGGCGGATTCCGGATCCCGGCGGCGGAGGTCAGGGCGCCGGCGATGAACAGCGCCGCCGTGACGGCCATGGTCCCGTGGAGGCCCGACGTCGTGACCGTCGGTCCCGTGATGAGGCCTGCGAACGCGATTCCCAGGAGGCCCGCGATGCGCGCCACCGCATTATTGACGGCCGAGCCGATACCGGCCTCCTCGGGATCCACGGCGCCAAGGATGGCGGACGTCAGCGGTGCGACGGTGATAGCCAGGCCGAGGCCGAAGACCACCAGCCCGGGCACGATCTGGCCAGGATAGTCCAGCGGCAGTCGCACGCCCATCATTAGTATGAAGCCGACGGCGCACAGCAGTGGCCCTCCTGTCATGAACCAACGGGGACCAAAGCGCCCGGCGAGGGCACCGACCCGGGACGACAACAGCAGCAGCATGAGCGTGGGCGGCAGCAGGGCGAACCCGGCCGCTGTGGCGCCCAGGCCTGCGACCTGCTGGAGGTAGAGGCCCAAGACGAAGAAGCCCAGCGAGAGCGCACCGTAGATCGCCGTCGTCGCGACATTGCCCCAGCCGAAGTTGCGGATTGCGTACAGCCGCAGCGGCATCATCGGGAACCGAGTCCTCGCCTCGTGCACGAGGAAGGCGGTGAGGGCGAGGACGCCAGCGGCCAGCGGAAGCCAGACCTGCGGAGCGGCCCAGCCTTGGCTGCCGCGCTCGATGAGCGCGTAGACGGCGCCGCCCAGCCCAATCACCGCCAGGACGGTTCCGGTACCGTCGATCCGGCTCCCTGGGGTGCGCCCATGGTCAAGTTCGAGCAGCCGGCGCAAGGCCGGCCACACGGCGACGGCCGGGACCACGTTGAGGAAGAAGATCACCCGCCAGGTCAGCAAATCGACCGACAGTCCGCCCAGCAGGGGTGCCACAACGATTGCGCCGCTGGTCCACGCCGACCATCTCCCGATGGCAAGTGACTGTGCCGGGCCGGTGAATACGTTGACGATCAGGGCGAGCGAGCTGGGCACAAGAAGCGCGCCGGTTACACCCTGCAGTCCGCGCGCGATGATGAGCAGCTCAGCGCTCCAGGCAAATCCGCACAGGACTGAAGTGGCCGTAAACCCGGCAAGACCCCATTGCAGCACCCGGACCCTGCCGAACTGGTCGGACAGGGAACCGGCCACAAGGATCAGAGCACCCAACGTCAGCAGGTATGCGTCCACCACCCATTGCTGGACGACGAGGCCGCCGCCGAGCTCCCTGTTGATGGCCGGGAGGGCAAGGTTAACCACGGAACCGTCCAGAAAGGCCATGAACGACGCCACGATCGCGACATACAGGACGCGCTTCTCGACCACGGCCGTGTATGCGCCGAAGTTGCCGGACATGGCTGCCGCCTTCCTCACGGCCCGCCCAGGACCGGATACACGGGGTGGTGTGTCGAGCCTAACACTGCAGTCCTGCTGCGGCTGAGACTCCGGCAGCCGCTGCTTCCCGGACCCCCCAGAGCCGGGCAATGCCGGGGTTCCGGCGCCCCGTCATCCCGTATCGTTGAAGGATGGTTACCCGACGTGAAGCAGCCCAGATCCTCGACATTCCAGTGGAAATGGCGCACCGTCACGGCATCCCCTCCCGGCTGTCCGACGCTGAACTCGGCGGGCTTCTGGACAATCCCCCGGCATGGCTGGTCCAGTCCAAAGCCAACCGGACCGGCAAGCGCCCCGTCTGGGTCCAGCTGACGTGCGCCGTCTGCGGTTTCTCCGAGGCCGCCCGTCCAAAGAAGTGGTGGCCGGACTTCACCTACGTCTGCTGCGCCCACCATGAGGCCCGCGACATCCCTGTCCTCGGCACCGGGCTGGTGCGTAGTGTGTACGACGGAGTCGGCAGCCGCTTCGCCGGCATCGTGGACGCCGCCGCCCCCGAGGCGTAACTTAAAAAGCACAGGGCCATTCCGGGCCCTTGCCGTTAGGGAGGCACCATGCCTGACAAATCGCCGCACCAGCACCAGGCCAAGAAGCCGGTGAAGACCATCAAGGAAAAACGGGCCGAGAAGAAGACCAAGAACATTGCGGACACACATTCCGACCCGGTGGCACACATCAAGAAGCGCTGAGCTGCAAGCGCTCATCAAGAAAGCGCCCGGCTGGTCACCGGACTCCAAGGCTTCGAGCCAGCAAGTGTCGTGAAAACCCAAAAGGCCGGAAGCAGAAGCTTCCGGCCTTTTGTACTGCGTGGAACTTTTACCGGGCGGAACTTTTTTACGGGGTGGAGCTCCGTTGCCGGCGATCCGACGGTGAGTGATTCACAATGTCCGGTTCCCGCTCGGGCTTTGCTCAGGGTCGCTAACCGGTGGCCGGCGGAGTTCAGCCGCGGGGACGTCCCGATACCCCGCACCTTCGGCCATACCTGTCATCATGCTCAACTTGCCATGACTTGCCCTGTACAGGGGCGCCGTGGGCAGAGTCGCGAACCACAATTTCGTGAGTGGTGCCGGCTCTCCGCCGTCGGCAGGAATCCTGCACGGACCTCGTCACCGGGCCGGCCCGGGTCCGGCGAATGCTGTGTTTGACGGCGCTGACGGCGTGGTCTGTCTCGCCGCAGCCGCCCGCCGGCAGTTTCCCAGGGCCCGACAGCCACCCGGACTCGGCAGCCCCCAGCATTTTTCCAAGGTCCAAGGAACACCATTTGGACACGAAGGCGCAATCCGTCATCTGGAACTGGACGGCGTGGACCATGAAGTCGTTGCGGAAAGGGTGGAGCGGTGACCTCAGCAGGGGCAGGAGCCTGCCCGATTCCCTCGCCAGCCGCAACTGCCCACACCACGCACCTTTTTAGGAGAGGTCATGGCATCTCGCAGGGAAGTTCTGACGGTGGGCGCGCTGGGCGCCTTCGGTATGGTCGGTATGAAAGGTTCAGACGCCGCCGCCCTGCTGCCGTCCGCCCCCGCCCCCATTACCTCGAGTCAGCTGGCTCCCCGGAACACGCCGGTTCCCTATAGAGGGGTGTTCCGCCGCCCGCCGGTGCTTGCGCCGTTCGCAACCGGACACGACGACGGTGACCCGGCGCGCCCGTTCGCCCGTTATGCCCTCACCAAGAAGCTCGGTCAGGCGCAGTTTGTGCCCGGCCTGTCCACCACGGTGGCAGGGTACAACGGCATTTTCCCCGGCCCCACAATCCGGGCCGCGCAGGGCACCCGGGTCGAAGTCCGGATCCGTAACGCCTTCCCCGGGACCGGCCTGCTGTTTCCCGGGGCCATCAACACCGTCACGCACCTGCACGGCTCGGCATCGCTCCCTCAGTACGACGGCTACGCCAACGACATCACCGTGCCGGGAAATGTCAAGAACTACCACTACCCCAACTGGCAGACGGCGCGGACCCTCTGGTACCACGATCACAAGCACCACATCACGGCCCAGAACGTGTACTCGGGCCTCGCCGGGTTCTACCCGCTGTCCGACCGCTTCGAGCGGGCGCAGCTGCCGCAGGGCGAGTTCGACGTTCCCCTGATGATTTCGGACGCCATGTTCAACGCGGACGGATCCTTGGCCTACAACGACAACGACGTCAAGGGACTGTGGGGCGACATCATCATGGTCAACGGCGTGCCCTGGCCGACCATGAAGGTCAAGCCCCGCATCTACCGGTTCCGGGTGCTCGATGCCTCGGTAGCCCGTTCGTACCGCCCCACGCTGTCGACCGGAGATCCGGTCTACGTGGTCGGGACCGACGGAGGCATGGTGCCCAAGGTCCAGGCGGAGGCCTCGTGGCGGCAGGGCACGGCGGAGCGCTACGAGGTCCTGGTGGACTTCCGGCATTACCGGGCGGGGCAGATGATCGAGCTGCGGAACCTGAGCAACAAGAACAACATCGACTTCGCCAATACGGGAAAGATCATGCGGTTCGAGGTCGTGGCCGACTCCGGCTCCAGCGCCGGCTCCATCCCCAGCATCCCCGCGACGCTGGACGACGGCGGGGTGCCGAATGCGGCTCAGGGGCGGCATCGCTACCATGAGCCTGACTCCGGACATGGCCGTGGCCACGCGGCACCTCACGGTCGATCGGGAGCACGGAGAATGGACGATCAACGGCGTCCGCTGGGATGACGTGGAGAAGTCCGGGTTTACCAAGCTCTTCGGCAACCCTCGGCCCTTTGACATTGAGCAGTGGACCATCACGAACCAGTCCGGCGGCTGGTTCCACCCGGTCCACATCCATTTCATCGACTTCAAGATCATCGCCCGCAACACCAGCGGCGGAAAACCGTTCGCGTGGGAGACCGGGCCCAAGGACGTCGTCTACGCGGGTGAGAACGAGTCCATCACGGCGCTCATGCAGTTCAACACCGGACCCGACACCGGAGGAGGAGGAGGACGCTACATGATGCATTGCCACAACCTGGTGCACGAGGACCACGACATGATGGTGCAGTTCTCCATAGGTGACCTGCGCAAAAACGACCCGATCACCACTGACCCGCCCGTCCGTGACACCTTGCCGGCGGATCACTTCCGTCCGGTGTACCTGACCGGGTTCCCTGCCGGGACCTGAACAATCAGCGGGAATCTTGGCCGCATCGCAGGGGAGGTAGGTGCATGGCGCTCGACGAGGACGTTGTTACGGCGATCTACCGTGAGCACGGCAGCGCCCTGCGCCGGTTTGCGCTGAACGCTTCACTGGACCCTGTGCTGGCGGACGACATCGTGCGCGAAACGGTGCTGCGGGTCCAGCAAGCGCCGAAGACTACCGGCGCCATGCGCAGCTATCTGTTCAGGACGGCGCGAAACATCATGATCGACAACTACCGGAAGTCACAGCGCTGGCCGCCAGAGGCTGAGGAGCGTGGTGTCGCTCATCCCGTCTCAGTCTCAGGGCGGATCGATGAGCTGCTCAACAGGGTCCTGGTGGAAGAGGCCCCGCTGAGGCTCAGCACGGAACACAGGGACGTGCTGGTGGCACTGCACTACCGCCGCTTCACGGTGAGTGAGGCGGCGTTGCAACTCAATATTCCAACCGGCACGGTGAAATCGCGCGCCTTCTATGCGCTGAAGGCCCTCCGGACGATCCTAGACGAAGGGAAATAAAACGATAAACGTTGCGGGCGGCAAGGGGTTGGCTGAGCCTCCCGATGAGTGCATGTCCGCCACTCACGGGAACGCTGCGGACCAAATGTTCCTGCCTGGCTGTGATGGCTCCTTCCGCGGCGGAGACCTGAATTGTGCGCGGGTTGGCTACCTGAACCGGAGCTGCACGATGTTCGCACCAGCGCGCAACGCTCTAGGCTGCCGTTAGCAGCGCCACCGTGCGCTTCAAAAACAAAACCCCCTACCGGCCTTGGCCCGTAGGGGGTTTGTGTTCGCGTTATGGATAGTTGCGTGAACTACCCATGGTGGGTGGAGATGGGGGGAATTGAACCCCCTAAAAACCCTTATGAACACTGGGAACTGTCATCACAGCCCGCGCCTTTAGTGCTGTTAGATGTTTAGGTCAAACGCTAAACACACCCAATGTGTTATCCGTGATGACACGATCCCGGGGCGGCTGATCTTCTGAAATCAACCATTTCCGGCTGCGCCTTTCGCCACCAGCACGGCCGCCAGCGATGCCAGGATATTCCGGTCCTCCGGCGGCAATCCCCCGGCCCCGGCCAGCATCAAATCAGTGGTGTTGCCCTCCCCGACGTCGAGCCCCACTTGTCGGGCCGCCGCCAGCAAGACCTCAGTTTCCGAAGCGCCCAGGCCCCGGGCGAACGCACGGATCGTCTCAGGGTCCGGCAGGAGCTTCCGCTGAAACTTCGGATCGCCCCACTGCTGCCACGTGGACAGCTTCGACGGGTGTCCGAGCCCGGCGGCCTTCTCCATCAGCTCGCGGAACGACCGCTCACCCTTGACCTGCGCCATCAGGCCGGCCAGCGTCGGGCCCGTCACGGCACGGCCAGCGATCCGCCGAGCTTGTCCTTCAGCTTGCCCAGCGTGCCGGCGTCACCCTGGATCAGCCACCGGGCGCCCGCCAGGTATGGATCCTTGGTGAAGTCGTGCGTCGCCTTCGCGATGTTGAGGTCAGCGTCCTTGTCGAACACGGACACCCCCATCGACGCCGAGCACTTCACGAAATCCTCGCCGAACTTGTCGTTGTGCTTGACCGCGTCACCGGGGCATTCCACGCCGGACGCGATCACCGCATCCCGCAGCTTCGTTGCGTTCTCATAGGTGGCATCCTTCTGCGGACCACCACATCCTGCCATTACCAGCACTATCACAGGTGCCGCCAAAAGAACCTTTTTCACCAATCCCCGTTTCTCAACACCGGCCAATCCTTCATAGGACCGACTCTTCTCGCCAGATACTGCGCCTCATCGAACGTCAAAATCCCGAACCGACGCACCAATACGGACAAATCCACATCCAGGAGCTCGGCCACCTCCTGCGGATGATCCGCCCACTCCATCGCGGCCGCCAGCTCCTCAACGCTGATCAGCCGCCGCGCCGTCTCCATCTCGACATGATGCTCAATCCGGGCATCAAACCAGCCATGCCCGGTCGCAACATCCCCGCGCTCCCAATGGATCATCTCGTGCACCAGCGTGCACCGCTGCGTCGTTTTCGATGTCCTCGGATCGAGAATGATCAGATTCTTACCCAGGTCATACTCACCTACGCGATCCCCCGGCAGGTGCCGGTAGGTCACTTTAGGCAGGGTCGTCACCCTCGTCTGGCTTCGCATTCTTGACCGTCCTTGCAGCATTCCCCAAAGGTTGTTCGATCAAGCTATCGGCCCGGGGGGACATTTTGTGAACGGTAGCCAGCGTTTCAGGCCGGCTTGACTTCTTCTCCTCCAGAGGTTCTGGCGGATGTTGACTCTTCTTCTTGGTGACATGTTCATGCTCGGACTCCTTCGCGTTCACCAGGGATCGGATGATCACCTGGACCGCCTCCTTTTCGCTCGGAGACAGCTTTTCAGTTCCCTTAGGCAGCCGGAGTGGTTCCTCCCGGCGCCCGGTTCGAATCTCATTCAGCTGCGCAACGGTGACCCGCAGTGCTTGAGCGATCTTCTCAACGGACTCGTCCGACCCCGGCTTGCCATGCAGGACGATGCCGGCCACGGTAGCCGGGCTAACGCCGCATGCTTCGCTCAGCTTCCGCATCGACGGGTAGCCCGCCCTGACCATCAGGTCTTCCCACTGGGGTGATATCTCGCTCATGGGTTTACTGTCCGTCCTATCCGCTAAACACGTCAATACTTGTATTCGCCTAAACACTACTTGGGTAGTCCACAAAGAACATGCGTGTGATTCGCGTGTTTACGCGGTTTTTCGGGCCAGCCCGAAAGAAACTTCTTCGAAAGTGTGGACAAACACTGTCCACACTGTTTACTGTTTGGGGTAACCACTAAACAGCAGAAGGGAGAACCCCATGGCGCTCACCAAGGTAAAAAAGCACACCGTCAGACTCACCAGCACGCAAATCTTCAACGACGTCCGCGACTACAACGGGTACTCGGTCCGCACGCTCACCGACGCCGTCGACAACCACCTTGCCTCAATGGCCAGGAAGAACAACGGAGGGCGCGCCGTAAAACGAGCCGACCGGCCCACCGTCTCCAAATCCACCATCGGGAACCTCACCTCCGGCGCCCGCGACACGTGCAGCGCGGACGTCGCCAAAGCCATCGCCGCCGTCTTCAAAGTCCCCGCCAACACCCTCTTCACCTCCAAGATCACCACCGTCACCCGCGAAGTCAGGAGCACCAAATGACCAGAGCTGCAGTCTTCGAAGACCCCAACACCCCCGACTGGACCGGCCAGGCCCTCGCGGCGATCGAAGCCGCCGCCCTCGCCGGCAAGCCCTTCGACGCCTACGCGCTCACCAAAGGCGGCCTCGAAGCCCCGGCGCACCCGTCCATGTGGGGGCAGCTATTCAAGGAAGCCTCCCGCGCCAAGATCATCCGCAAGGTCGGCTACCACGAATCATCCCGCCCCGGCCGCTCCCGCGGAGTCTGCGCAGTCTGGCAGGGCGCAAGCGCGTGACCCACATCGAAGCAATCCGCCACGCCGTCACCGTCATCATCGACGCCGACCTCGACCTCACCCAAACCCGGGCCGCCGTCATGTCGGTCATCCCGAAAGAGTTCCGCATCGCCCATGACTGACACCCCCCGCACCTACACCGTCACCCAGCTCGCCGAAATTCTCCAGCTCAAGCCGGCCACCATTCGCGCCAAAGCCCGCGACGGCACCTGGCCCTACCTCCAATTCGGGCCCCGCACCGTCCGCTTCACCGAACACCACCTAGCAACCATCCTCACCACATCCGAAGCAAGCCCGCCACAACAGCGGCAGACCCGCCGCACAAGGAGACCGAAGTGACCACCACGCCGAAAGACCGAGTCCGCGAAATACTCAGCGGCTTGTTTGGCGGCAGCACCAGCCACGCAGTCGACGCCCTCGACGAAGAGTTCATCTTCATCGCCCGCAACGACTTCCCCACCGTCCAGCACTCCCCCACCGACAAGAACACCTACCTCGTAGGCGACGACCACATCATCTTCACCAGCATCAAAGAGGCGAGGGTGACCGCCATGCAGGACCTCGCCGTGTGGCAGTTCATGACTGCCGAACACGACGCCCAGTACAAACGCCTCGACGACCTGGCCGCCGAGTTCTCCGGGCGGCCCGACGCCGAGTTCGTCAAGCAGCCTGCCTCCACCCAGCTGGCCATCCTCAAAATCATCGAACTCGAGGCTGACAAATGAAAAACGAGCACCAGTGCCACGACTACGTCGAGTGGACCGGCAACATCCGCGTCCACCACACCTGCACCCATACCCACGAAACCAGATAGGAGCACCGCAATGAGCACCCGCAAAGTCACCGAAGACCGCGCACGGCAGATCATCCTCTCGCAGTGCCGGCAGTTCGTAGAAGACACTCCGGCCGCCGAGCCCGGCCACGAATGGGACATCCGCGTCGAGCACCTCGCCAAGCACCTTGACAGCGAAACCGGCGCCGACATCAGCGAGAAGGCCACCGGCGCCATCCGCGAACTCCTCGCCACGCTCGAAGAGCTCCAGTCTGTCGAACTCGGCACCCACTGGCGCATCGTCATCAACCGCGACCTCACCATCGACAACCGGCCCGATCTCCGCGACGAACTAACCCACCGCACCCTCCGCGACCATATGTACGCGCTGCTCCAGGAGTCCGCGTTCACCCCTGCAAGGCACGCGGCATGAGCCCCTGCACTCGGATCCACCTCACGGAACGGGGCGAACAGCTCGCCGACATCGCCGCCGCGATCCTCGCCCTCGTCATCATCCCCGCAACCGGCTTCACGCTCTGCTGGGTACTCATCCCATGAGCACGGCACTCGACACCGACCTCGCCGCACTCGTCGGGGAGATGGAGGCTCCGGCATGCGAAGGCGTCATGCACGCCGTCGAAATCGCCGCACATGGCGGGCCAGCAGCCCACTACACACGCCTGGCCTGCCCGGAATGTGGGATAAAGCCGATCAAAGCCCACTGCGCACCGTTCGTCAGATGGGCCCGCCAGTCCAACAGCATGGTCATATGCCCGGACTGCAAATGCGTATCCTACGCACCGGACACCATCGCCATCCTCGGCCCGGTGAACCAGTGAGTGCCGGCCGCTGCGGCACATGCGGTTGGCCCATGCGCCCCAAGCGCACCAGCCTCGCCAAGCACCCCGACACGAAGCTCACCCACCACAAAGGCGCCTGTACCCTTTGCAACGCGGAAGCGGCCAAGCGCGGCGCCCCCCGACCCGCCTTCGAGCTCAACTCGGCCGCCGCCGCACTCGGATACTGGCTCAACGACCGCCGCAACCGCGGCGTCCCGGAACACGGCTACCCCATCTGAAGTAACACCCCTCAAGCTCGGTCCATGTTTAGTAGTTGAACCACTATTTTTTGTCACTACAAACATGTAGAGTGAACTCATTACCCACAGACCTATCCCCACTGAGAGGTAACAACTCATGAGCAAGATCAAGTTCGCCGAATTCAGCAAGTTCCAGCGCCTCAACTACGTCCAGATCGCCCCCACAGGATCGCTCGTCGCCCTTGCCGGCAAGAACAAGCAGGGCAAGTCCAGCATCCTCGACGCCTTCGAAGCCGCCATCTGCGGCCACAACGGCCGCGTCATCACCCGCCCCATCAACGACGGCGCAGACAAGGCCGGCATCACCGTCGAAACCGACGACGGACTCATCATCACCCGCACCTACACCCCTGCCGGGTCCAAGCTCGTCATCAAGGCTGCCGACGGTGCCAAGTACGGCCAGGCCAAGCTCGACTCCCTCATCGGATCGCTCGGCATCGACGCCTCCCAGTTCGCCAGCCTCAACGACAAGGACCAGCTCAAGACGCTGCTCGGACTCGTTGACCTGCCGTTCGACCCGGCGCAGCTCGACAAGGAGCGCGCCGAGCTCTTCGCTAGCCGCACCGACGTGAACCGCAGTATGAAGGACCTGCAGGCTCAAGGCGCCGCGTTCATGCCCACACCCGAGGGGCTCCCCGAGGATGAGGTCAGCGTCTCCGCCCTCGTCTCCGAGTACCGGAAGAACGAGATGCTGAACCGGGAAATCCTCGCGGCCAGGCAGTCCGCAACCGACGCCGCCGCGGCCGTCGAACGACTGAAAGCCGAGCTGGCCAACGCCGAGGTCGTCTTTGCGAATGCCGCCGCCCGCGCAAAGTCGGCACCCGCACTCATGGACGTCGACGCAATGCAGGCCCAGCTCGACAGCGCCGAGGAAACCAATGCCCAGATCCGACTGGCCAACGAAAAGGCGGCCATCGATTCCCGGCTCACGATTGCCCTGCAGGAGGCATCCGACCTGACTGACGGCATCGAAGAGATCGACGCGCAGAAGGCCGCCGGGCTCGCCGCGGCCAAGTTCCCCGTCGAGGGCCTCGGTTTCGACGCCGACGGCGTGCTCTACAACGGTCGACCCTTCAACCGCGCATCCTCCGCCGAGAAGGTCCTCGTCTCCGCCGCCATGATGATCGCCCTCAACCCCGAGCTCCGCGTCCTCATCGTCCGCAACGGCAACGAACTCGACTCCGACAGCCTGGCTGCACTCGAAGCCATGGCCGCCGACGCCGACTTCCAGATCTTCATCGAGATCGTCAACGAGACCGGAGACTTCGGAATCACGATCGAAGACGGCGAGGTCGCGGCATGACCTGCTACTGCGGCCGGCTCTACACATGTGACGACTGCGGCGCCGACCTTTGCAACGATCCCTGCGAACGCGACGGCGCACCCCAAACCCAGGCCGAAGTCACCTCCGGCCACATCAACCCAACCCAAGCACGCATGAACGCTTGGACCGAAAAGCAGGAGGCAACGCGATGAGCACCAAGACAGCGCCGAAAGGCCTGACCTTCACCCACAACGGCCACCGATACAAGCTCGACGGGCTCCCCGTCACCGGCGTGACCACGATCCTGGGCGGCGGCATCCCGAAGCCGGCGCTGGTCCGCTGGGCGCCCCGCGTCGTCGCTGAATGGGTGGTCCACCCCGACAACCGGACCCGCGTCGATGAACTGCTCAACGGCGACCCGGACGCCGCTATCCGCGAACTCAAGGAACTGCCCACCAAGGTCCGCGACGAGGCCGCAGTGCGCGGCACCGCCGTTCACGACTTCGCCGAAGCACTGGCTACCACCGGGTCCGTGGAGGACGTGCCCGATGACCTCGCCGGATACGTCGAAGGCTACGCAGACTTCCTCGACCGCTTCCAGATCACCCCGCTCCTGACCGAGCGGCCGTGTGCGAACCGCACCGACTGGTGGGCCGGGATGTTCGACATGATCGGCACCTCACCCCTGCTCAACGGGGGGGCCCCGGTCATGGTCGACCTCAAAACCTCCAAGTTCGTCTACGGGGAAACCGGACTGCAGACGGCCGCCTACTCACTCGCCGAGTTCTACATGGACGCCGATGGCAACGAGCAGCCCATGCCCGAGATCGTCGCCACCTATGTCGCCCACGTGACCCCCATGGACCGGGACGGCGTCAACGCCCGGTACGGCGACGCACCGCTCGGCACCACGCTCTACCCGCTCGCCAAGAACCGGGACGAGATGAACGGCCACTATGCCATGTTCCTGGCCGCAGCTTACACGCACAAGACCACCAAACTCCGCGACGCCATCGTCGGCACACCCGTCAACATCGAACAGAAAGTAGAAGCAGCATGAGCGAAGTAGCAACACTCAACCAGGTCGGCGCATTGTCGACGCCCGGACACGGCCTGCCGCAGACAGCAGCCGTAATTCAGCTTCATGAATGGGCGGCCGAACTCGCCGCAGCCCACCAGCTCGGCCGGGCTCTGGCCATGTCTAGCTTCCTCCCCATGGGGCTCCGCAAGAAGGGCAAGGATGGATGGAAGAATCAGGACGAGCTGACCAATGACGCCGCTGCGATCATCCTGGCCGGAAAGTCCGTCGGCCTCGACCCCATGCAGTCGGTCCAAAACATCTTTCCCGTTCACGGTATGCCGAGCATGTACGCCCGGACGATGGTTGCGCTCGTGCTCGCGCAGGGGCACGACTGCACACGAACTGAAGCGACGAATCAGAGCGTCACCTACAAGGCCCGTCGCAAGGGCGACGCTGACTGGCAGTACTTTACGTGGGACATGGCACGCGCCCGCAAGGCCGGGTATACGAGCAACGCGAAATACGAGTCCGATCCGATCGCAATGCTCGGTGCCAAGTCTGCCGCTGAAGCATGCCGCGTCGTATTCCCTGACGTCCTCCTCGGCATGGCGTACAGCGTCGAAGAACTCGAGCTCGAGGACTTAGGTGAATCTCCCGACCCTGCGCCGTCATCGGCGGAGGCGCCCAAGGCCAAGCGCACCATTCAGCGTGCGAAGGCCCCCACACCTGCCCTCCCCGACGTGGTGCACGACGCCCCGCAGGATGACCTCGAGGAGTCCCTGCCGGCCGAACCGGAGCCCATTCTCGATCCGATCACCACGGCGCAACTCACCAAGCTCAACATCGTCCTTCAAGAGCAGGGCCTCACCGAGCGCGACGACAAGCTCAAGTACCTGTCCACCTACCTCGAGCGACCCATCAACTCCTCCCGGGACCTCACCAAAGCCGAAGCCCACCGCCTCATCGACGAACACGAAACGGACGCAGCATAACCATGGCCAACGAAACCATCATCACAGTCATCGGAAACCTCACCAACGACCCCGAACTCCGCTTCAACCCCAACGGGTCAGCCGTAGCAAACTTCACGATCGCGTCCACGCCCCGGACGTTCGACCGCCAGTCCAATGAATGGAAGGACGGCGAGACGCTGTTCCTCCGGGCCTCAGTCTGGCGGGATGCTGCCGAAAACGTGGCCGAGTCCCTAACGAAGGGAATGCGCGTCATCGTCTCCGGCCGCCTCAAGCAGCGCTCCTATGACACCAAAGAAGGTGAGAAGCGCACCGTGATTGAACTGGAGGTGGACGAGATTGGCCCCAGCCTCCGGTACGCGAACGCAAAGGTCAACCGGACGCAGCGTGCTGGCAACACCGGCGGCCAGGGTGGCGGCCAGCACGGCCAAGCCGCCGGCGGCAACTGGGGCGGCGGTCAGGCCGCAGCGCAGAAAGACCCGTGGGCCACACCCCCGCATGGCGCAGGGAACGGCGGGGTCTGGGGCAACGGGCCCGACTCAGAGCCGCCGTTCTAAACCCCCTTTTTTGTCCTCTCTGTTCAGTGTTTTACCAAATCAGGAGACACCAGTGAAAAACAAGACCGGCAAGTGGCACATCCGCCAGAAAGCCAACTTCATCACCGGCTCCCCCCAGTGGGAAACCACCCCGCCGCGGCACGTCTATGGCCCCCATGCCGAAGGCAAGCGATCCTTCCCCACTTACGACGAGGCCCTCGCGCACGTCCGGACCAGCTCCGAAAGAAGACCGCTCGTCTTCGAATCCAAGACCCATGCCGGCGAATGGTTCTGGCACCACCCTGAAGGCATGTGCGGCTGGGAGGCCGACGTAACCGTCGCCCACGAAAAGGCCCATACCGGGCGGGAGATGGGGATCTGATGGGCGACACAAAGGATGGCCCGGCCATCTACGAATCCTGCGGCACACCCTCCGGATACCGGCGCCACCTCCGCAACGGGACCGAATCCTGCCCCGGCTGCAAGCGAGCCATCGCCGACTACATGCAGACCTACCGGCACGACCGCGGCCTCAGCAAAGGCCGCCTCATCCCCGACTCAGTCCTCAAGAAGCACGGAATCAAGGTCGGCTCATGACCTCCACCGTCGCCCACCTCCCCGCTGCACGAAAGAGCAACATGCACGTCACCGTCTACACCAAGCCCCAGTGCCAGCCCTGCAAGGCCATCAAGAGATTCCTCAACAAGCACGGCATCCCGTTCCGCGAGTCGGACGTCTCGGTGAACCTGGACGACCTCCGCGCCATAAAGGCCCTCGGCTACATGGGCGCCCCGGTCGTCGCGACCACCATCGACGGCGTAGATGACCACTGGCAGGGCTATCGGCCGGACAAGCTCGACGCGATCAAGGCCATGTCGTGACCGCCACCCGGATCCGGATAAGGCACGTTCGGCCCACCGAAGCCCAGATCCTCAAGGCCCGCTACGACGAAGCCCGGCAGATCAAAAACGCATGGGAACACCGGCTGAAGACGGCGCACCTCGCGCACAAGGACGCCACCACCTACGGCGGCGACACCGAAGCCACCCGCCGCAACATCAACGCCGTGCAGATCAACCTCGCCGACGCGGCCGGCGAACTGCAAGTAGCCCTTGACCTCTGGATGCACGCCACCTCAACCCCCGAAAGAAGAGCCTCATGAAATTCACCGTCACAGCGGACGCCCTCGCCGAGGCCACGTCGTTCGCATCCAAAGGCCTCAGCCCCAGGCCACCCGTCCCCGTCCTCTCCGGACTCCTGATCGAGGCGCAGACGGGCGGCCTCCGCATCAGCGGCTTCGACTACGAGAAGTCCGCCCGCACCCAGGTCGCCGCCGATGTCACCGAGCCCGGCACTGTCCTGCTGCAGGGCCGCATGTTCGCGGACATCATCCGCAAGTTCGGGAAGAAGACCGTCACGGTCACCGTCGATGAGCGCAAGGCCACTCTCACTGCCGGGACCGCCGTCTTCACCATGCATCCCATGCCGGTCGCCGAGTTCCCGCCCATGCCAGACCTCCCGCCAGTCGCCGGTACTATCGACGGCGACGTGTTCGCCGCCGCTGTCAGCCAGATCATCGGCGCCGCCTCCACCGACGATTCCGTGCCGGTCCTCATGGGCGTCCAGATCGTCTCCGAAGGTGCCGATCTGATCATGCGCACCACCGACCGCTACCGGCTCGCTGAAGTCGTCATCCCGTGGCGCCCCACCGGGGAAGACATCAACCTTCTCGTTCGCGGATCCTGGCTGGCCGACGTCATCAAGACCCTCGCCGGGGAAGCGTCCATCCTCGCCGACGGCAACCTCGTTGGCATCCGCACCGGGAATCGGGCAACGACGTCGATCATGCTCGACGGCGACTACCCCAAGATCAAGGCACTCTTCCCGGACAGCGCCCCCACCGAGATCACCCTCGACCGCGACGAATTCGCAGACGTGCTCTCGCGTGTTGCACTCGTCGCCGAGCGCAACACGCCGGTCAAACTGACGACCGCCGGCGGCTCCATGACCGTGGAGGCCGGGACGGGCGAAGACGCGCAGGGCCGGGAAACCCTCCAGTGCGTCGTGTCAGGCGCCGACGTCGTCGTGGCCTTCAATCCCGGATACCTGGCATGGTCCCTCGCCGTCACCCCGGCGGCCGACGTTGTACTCGGATTCCAAGAGAACACCGCGAAGCCTGCGCTCGTCTCCGGAACCGAAGGCCTCCGCCACCTGCTCATGCCCGTGAGGCTCCCGTGAGCGCCCCACGTATCGAGCGGAAGTTCAAGGTCCGCTCCGTGACGGTTGACGTCGATGTCGACATCGATGAGGACTTCCTCGAAGAGAACGGCTACCACCACGAAGACGACTGCCCCGGTGGCGCCTACGACGACATGGGCGTCCCGGACCACGAAACCAACCGACGACACCTCGCGGACTGGCACGACACCGCGCACGGACTGAGCCTGTGGGCCAGCTGCCCCTACGAGCCGTGCACCCTACTCACCGATGACTTCAGGAGATCCCTTTGAGTGCCGCCAAGTTGTCACTTCAGAACGTGTTCAGAACATCAAAAATCATCACCCCGACCATCAGGAGAACCCTTTGAGCCTCACGATGACTGACATGTTCTGCGGTGCCGGCGGCAGCTCCACCGGGGCGACGATGATCCCGGGCATCAGTGTGAAGACCGCGCTGAACCACTGGCAGAAGGCGCTCGACTCGCACAACGCCAACCACCCCGACACCATCCACGTGCAGGCGGACATCAAGGAAACCGACCCGAGATACATCGGGCACTCCGACATCCTCTGGGCCTCCCCCGAGTGCACCAACCATTCCGTGGCCAAGGGCCGCAAGAGGGTCACGAGTCAGGCGGACTTGTTCGGCGACAGCCTGCCCGATGAGGCAGCTGACCGGTCCCGCGCCACCATGTGGGACGTGCCCCGCTTCGCCGAGGTCCACAAGTACCGGGCCATCATCACCGAGAACGTCGTGGACGCCGCCAAGTGGGTCATGTTCGACGCCTGGCTGATGGCCATGACCTCCCTCGGCTACGAGCACCGCATCCAGTACCTGAACAGCATGCACGCCCAGCACGGCGGGCTCCCGGCGCCGCAGTCCCGCGACCGCATGTACGTGCTCTTCTGGCTGAAGGGCAACAAGGCGCCCGACGTCGAGAAGTACTTCCGGCCCAAGGCCTACTGCGCCAGCTGCGACGAAGTCGTGGACGCCATGCAGGTCTTCAAGAAGGCCGAGCAGTGGGGACGCTACCGGGCCCAGTACAACTACCGCTGCCCCAAGGCTGCCTGCAAGAACGCCATCGTCGAACCGGGCTGGCTGCCGGCGTCCCATGCGATCGACTGGACCCTCCGCGGGGAACGCATCGGGGACCGCAAGAGGCCCCTCGCGGACAAGACCCTGGCAAGGATCCGGGCCGGGCTCGCCAAGTACGGCAACCAGCGCCTCGCCGTCGATTCCGTGCGCGGTTCCCAGATCCTCACGCCGGTCGATCGCGAAGCATTCGCAACCCAGACGACGAGCTACACGCGAGGCCTGCTCACGCCGCTGATCATCAACAACCTCAGCGGTTCGGACTCGACCCGTACGGACACAATTCACGGCACGCTGCGCACTCTCGTGGCTGGCGGCAATCACGAATCCCTACTCGTTCCGGTCGAGGGCCGCGAAGGAAAGCAGGCCCAGGCCGTGCACGAGGCCATGCGGACGCAGACGACCCGCAACGAAACCGCCCTACTCACTGCGCCGCTGGATCACATGCTCATGGAGTACTACGGCAACGGGCAGATGCACCCGACGTCCAAGGCCATCCCGACCATTACCACGCACGACCGGTTCGCCATGATCACGACCCTGCGCGGGACGAACGCACCCAAGGACGTCGGGCAGCCCCTCGATACCTTCGCGGCCAACGGGCTCCACCATGGCCTGGCCGAATGGAAAGTCCCGGACGTGGACGACTGCGAGTTCCGGATGCTCGAGCCCCACGAGATCAAGGCAGGCATGGCGTTCCCGAAGGAGTACATCATGCTCGGCAACAAGCGGGAGCAGGTGAAGATGGCCGGGAATGCTGTCACTCCCCCGGCCGCCCGCGACCTCGTCGCCTGCATGGCAGAGACGCTGGTGAACGCATGAGCCCCCGCAACGCGCTGGGCCAGTACGCAAAGGCTGAGCCGGAAGTGACATCCATGGACTACGCGGACTTCCTCCGCGAGAAGGTCAACTTCGACAAGACGTTCGGCTTCGACATTGCCGCCGCCGACATCAACCCCATCCTGAAAGACCACCAGGCGGCCATCGTGCAATGGGCAGTCAAGGGCGGCCGGCGGGCGATCTTCGCCAGCTTCGGTCTCGGCAAGTCCGTGATGCAGATCGAGACCCTGAGGATTATCACCGCAGAGAAGGGCGGATCCGGGCTGATTGTCTGCCCGCTCGGCGTCCGGCAGGAGTTCATCCGCGACGCGACCATGCTCGGCGTCGAGGCCCGCTTCATCCGCACGGCCGCCGAAATGGACGGCGACGGGATCTACATCACCAACTACGAATCCGTGCGCGACGGCAAGCTCGACCCCAACATCTTCACCGCCGTGTCACTCGATGAGGCGTCCGTCCTGCGCAGCTTCGGCTCCAAGACCTACCAGACATTCCTCACACTCTTCGAGGACGTCCCCTTCAGGTTCGTCGCCACCGCCACACCGTCACCGAACCGCTACAAGGAACTCATCCACTACGCCGGATTCCTTGGCGTCATGGACACCGGCCAGGCGCTCACCCGGTTCTTCCAGCGCGACTCCACGCAGGCGAACAACCTCACCCTCTACCCGCACAAGGAACGGGAATTTTGGTTCTGGCTGAACACATGGTCGATCTTCCTGCAGAAGCCTTCCGACCTCGGATTCAGCGATGAGGGCTACGACCTGCCCGAACTGGACGTCACCTACCACGAGGTGGCCGTCGATCACGGGGCCAACGTCACCGTGGACCGTGACGGCCAAGCGCACCTCTTCCGTGGCGGTGCACTCGATCTGCAGGGCTCTGCCCGGGAAAAGCGCGTCACACTCACCTCTCGTGTCGAGCACATGATGGGCCTCGTCACCGCGCACAACGGCGGCCCGGACGACCAGATCATCATCTGGTGCGACCTCAACGACGAACAGTCCGCGATCGAGAAGGCACTGAAGGCCGCCGGCCTCAGCTACTCCTCCGTGCACGGCTCCCTCACCACCGAGGAATCCGAGCGACGCATCGACCAGTGGCGTAACCGGGAAACCTACGCGCTCATCGGCAAGCCGGTCATGCTCGGCCAGGGCATGAACCTGCAGCAGTGCAACACGGCCGTCTTCGTCGGGGTCACGTACAAGTTCAATGACCTCATCCAGGCCATCCACCGGATTCAGCGCTTCGGTCAGACCCGCACGTGCCATGCGCACATCATCCACGCCGAATCCGAAACGGAAGTCGTGGCGACCCTCAAAACCAAGTGGGCCCAGCACAAGGAGCTGACACAGAACATGACCGCCATCATCAAAGAACACGGCCTCTCACAGACCGGCATCAATGAAGCACTCACCAGAGCCATGGGCATCGACCGCATCGAAGCATCCGGCGAAGGCTGGCTCGTCGCCAACAACGACTGCGTCGCCGAGACAAGAACCATGGCCGACAACTCCGTCGACCTCATCGTCACCAGCATCCCCTTCAGCAACCACTACGAATACACGCCCAGCTACAACGACTTCGGCCACACCGACGACAACGACCACTTCTGGGCCCAGATGGACTTCCTCACTCCGCAGCTCCTCCGCGTCCTGGCACCCGGCCGGATCTACGCCTGCCACGTCAAGGACAGGATCCTGTTCGGCAACGTCACCGGCGCAGGCATCCCCACCGTTTCGCCCTTCCACGCCGAGGCGCTCTTCCACGGCATCAAACACGGCTTCGACTACATGGGCATGATCACCGTCGTCACCGACGTCGTCAGGGAGAACAACCAGACGTACCGGCTCGGATGGTCTGAGAACTGCAAGGACGGCACCAAGATGGGCGTCGGCTCCCCCGAGTACATCCTGCTGTTCCATAAGCCCCAGACCGACCGCTCCAAGGGCTACGCCGACACCCCCGTCACCAAGACCAAAGAGGCCTACACTCGGGCGCACTGGCAGGTCGACGCGCACGCCAACTGGCGCTCCAGCGGCGACCGGCCGCTCACCACGGAAGAGCTCGCAGGACTCCCGCCGGAGCAGCTGTCGAAGGCTTTCACGGGCCAGACGCTCCGCCAGGTCTACGACTACGAATCCCACATCCGGATCGGCGAAACGCTCGAGGCTAAGGGCAAGCTCCCCGCGACATTCATGTCCCTCATGCCCGGGTCATGGTCACCCGAAGTCTGGCACGACGTGAACCGGATGCTGACCCTCAACGGCGAGCAGGCCCGCCGCAACGTCGCCATGCACGTCTGCCCGCTCCAATTCGACATCGTGGACCGCCTCATTGAGCGTTACTCCAACCCCGGCGAGACCGTTTTCGACCCTTTCGGCGGACTCTTCACCGTCCCAGTGAGGGCACTCAAGGCCGGCCGCAAGGGACGCGCCGCGGAGCTGAACACCGGATACTTCCTCGACGGCGTGAAGTACCTCCAGGCTGAGGAACGCAAGCAGGACATGCCGACGCTCTTCGACGCCATCGGAGCGTAGCCCGAGCTTATGAACCAGCTAGGACTGTTTTCTCGCTTCGATTTTAGCCTGCAGTGCGGCAAGTTTAGCCGGGTTTTGGAATACCTCTATCAACAGAGCGCCCATGAAATCCAGAACCATTTCGGCATCATCATGGTCGACCGGAAGCTCGATATCTCCGTGCGCCATATCATTGCCAAAACCGCGGATGGCATGCGCGGTCTCTTTCGTGAATTCCCGGATGAAGTTCTTTTCAGCCAGCTTGTCGATCTTATTGAAGAGATTGCCGGAAGTAATGCCCTTGTTCTTGGCAGTGGCTTCGACAACCGTACGGGCCATAAGGATGGCGGACTTCAGGTTTCCGATGCTCATCGATTTGTGAGCCTCGCCTGCCGCATCTCCGATATGGGGCGGAACGTCTGGAAAGTCCTGTCCCTCGACATACGCTGGCGCCCAGGTGTCCGGCACTCGATTCTTCCAGAAGATCTCCATCGATGCGTCGCTATACCCTCCGCCCGGCTGCTCCCTGGTTTCAAGCGAACCAACGGAAATCCGCCCACACTCGTCGCACCGAAATCCGTTTTCGATCTTTGCCGCCACCATGCCGGCGGCAACGAGGACTCCCGGCCCATGTGGGGTCATGTGCGTATTTGTTCCACACCAACCGCATTTGTGAACAGCCATTTCGACTTTTCCCCCCAAACAGCAATAAATGCCCACCCCCAGCGGGCGGGCACACGTAAGGAGCATACCCGTGTCGTGGTTCAACGCGGATGACAAGATGCACTCGCATCCGAAAAGCAGACGGGCAGGACTGGAGGCAATGGGCCTTTGGCTCCTCGCCGGGACACTGTGCACCGACTACCTCACGGACGGACTCGTCCCCGCCTGGTATGTCAGATCGTGGCCCGGAGGTGAGCGCCTCGCGCAGGTCCTCATCGATTCCGGATTCTGGGAGCCCGCCGGGGAGGACTACCAGTTCCTGTCATGGTCGGAGTATCAGCGGACCAAGGAAAAGGTGCTCGAAGACAGGGAGGCTGCTCGCGTCCGTATGGCGGAATGGCGGGCAGCACACCCCAAAGTCAAGAAGCCCAAGGAGTAGTCACGGCGTTTGTCACAGCACGTGTTACGCCGAACACGCCCATCGTGTTACAGCGAACGAACGCCGCACGTTCAAGCGAAGTCACAGCGTTCGTTCAGGTGCCCAAGACCAAGACCAAGACCAAGACCAAGTATTTAACGCCTCACCTTGATCTTGAATCTCATCTTTTGCTTTTGCTCTTCAACTTCCAAGACATTTTCTCTATCTCACCTACCTGAACGTGCGAGCTCGAAAGGAGCAGAGATGCCCAGCTTCAACCAGGAACAGGCCTCAGCGATCAGCTACGTCATCCGCACGCTCCGCCCGGGCTGGCAGTACGGGACCGTGATGGGGATCCTTCGAGGATTCGCTGAAGAGAACCGTCCGGTCGCCGACGTCGTCACGGCAAGCATGCGGGCCGCGCACGACCCCAAGGCTCAGGCGCCCACGGCCATCACATGGGAGCAGTACTGGACCAAGACGGGCAAGGGCAAGACGGACAACGGGATTCGCATGTGCCAGGAATGCTTGGAACGCAAACCACTGGGCCACATGGTCTCGACCCAGCCGCCGTTTATCTGCCAAACATGCGCGGACGGCTAGAAGCCTCTCTAACGGCTTCAAAATCCCAAGACGCCCAACCACTCGTAAAACGATCCCGGATCGATTCTGGACGGTCAGCAGCACCGAAACAGGACATGTTCCGGGCATCGATACAAACCACTGGAGACACCACATGACACGCAGCAGATCATCTGCCAAGCAGGCCGGCACCGCTTTCGAACAGCTCGTAGCCGACGGACTGGCAAAGGAGCTCGGCAACCCCGACATCGACAGGGCACCCCGGAAAGGGTCGAAGGATATCGGGGATGTCGCCAACGTGCGGCACGCATCCGGTGCCCGGGTCGCGATCGAAGCAAAGGACTACGGCGGGAAGCTGGAGCCGACCACGTGGACCCGCGAGGCCTCGGTCGAAGCAGACAACTACCAGGCACTCTGCGGTGTCGTGGTAGCCAAGCGCCGGGGCACGCGGAGGTTCGAGGACCAGTGGGTCTTGATGACGGCCGGCGAGTTCGTAAAGCTGCTGAGGGGTAGCTAGGGTGCCCGGCCACCTCTTGCGGGACGGCGACACGAAAAGTCAAGGACTCAGCAGAAAATGCTTCACAGATCACTGTCGCTGTGTGATACTTGAAACACGCACAACACTCATTTCAAACACTAATCCCGTGGGGGGAACGTCATGACGATGATCATCGACATCAGTCCGGACCTGATGGCCGCGAAACTGCACCGGCAGGTGCTCATATCGCGTCGTAACGCGGCGGATACGACCGAGACCCTGAATGTTGCCTACGCGGACGCCGAAGCCGCACGGACGCGGCTGGGGCAGCTTGAAGCCGAGTACCGGGCCGTGAAGAAGGATCGTGTCGCATGAACGCCGAAGAGCAGGACCGTGCCGCCGCGTACGAGGCCATCGACGCCGCGTTCGCCACGTACCAGGACGCGTATGTGATGGAGGCGGACGACCACCTGTCCACGCTGATCCTGGACGCGCTCGCCCCGGTGATCGCCGGGATCCGCCGGGAGGCCGCCGCCGAAGCCCTCAAGACGCAGGCGGCACTGATCAGCAGGAGCTCCAACAACTGGCGGATGCTGGCCGCCAGTCACGGCGGCGAAGGGTTCCAGGCAGAGTCCTACCGCACCCACTCCAATCAGGCAGCCATCGACGCAGGCCGACTCCGTGACGCCGCCCAAGACATCATCGAATCCGGCTGGGAGCACACCTGCGCCGCAACGTTCCCGGCGACCCGTGAGGACCCCGGCTACGGGTGCGAGAACCCGGTCCAGCACGAAGGCGACTACTGCGCCCGCCACGAACCGGAGGACGACCAGTGAGCACCGACCGCACCATCCCTCCGCATCTCGCCCGGAACCTTGCCGTCCTCGCCCTCACCAACCCGGCACTGTACGCCGAACTCATGACCACCGAACCAAGGAGCACCAAATGAGCATCATCACCGAACGACTCGAAGCACTGAACACCATCACCCTGGATAAGGGCGCACACTCGGATTTTGAGTCCGGACATTGCGCTATGGAAGTTGTGTCCTGGCTGGCCGGGCTCGGCTTCACGGACGCCCCGGAATGCGCCTCATCCGTCTTGCGGACGTTCACGATCAACCTGAACGACCAGTGGGGCACGGAGGATCGGCAACGACTGGTTCCGTTCCTGCCCCGCATGGTCGGCACCGCAGGTGACGGGAAGGACGAGGCGCGTTCGTACATGGCGTTGGATTGGCTGATCCGCACGTACACGCCCGCGTTCCTTGACCTGGCGAACCTGTCCGCGGAGGCTCAGGCGCTCCGTGATTTGCGCCGGATTGTGGATTTGGCGTCGGCTGAGGCTGCCGGGCCTGTTGTCCGCGCTGGCCGTGAGAAGGCTAGCGCCGCATGGGTCGCCGCACGGGTCGCCGCACGGGTCGCCGCATGGGTCGCCGCACGGGTCGCCGCAGGGGACGCCGCATGGGTCGCCGCACGGGACGCCGCATGGGACGCCGCATGGGTCGCCGCAGGGGACGCCGCATGGGTCGCCGCACGGGTCGCCGCAGGGGACGCCGCACGGGACGCCGCACGGGTCGCCGCACGGGTCGCCGCATGGGTCGCCGCAGGGGACGCCGCATGGGTCGCCGCACGGGTCGCCGCAGGGGACGCCGCATGGGTCGCCGCACGGGACGCCGCATGGGACGCCCTCGCACCCACGGTCGAAACCCTCAAAACCTCCGCCCTCGAACTGCTGGACCGCATGATCGACCCGGACGTGACCCAGTGACCGACAAGGACACCACCATGAACGAGATAGAACAGATCCGGGAACGCCTCGCGGCCGCAACACCGGGACCGTGGTTTCAAGGGCGCGACTCCAAGCACTTAGAAAACGCCAAAGAGGTCTACAGCGAACGGGAGCCCTCAAGCACTTCGGAGGACATCTGCACGGCTTGGTATCCCACCGACGCCGAGTTCATCGCACACGCCCCCACGGACATGGCCCGCCTCATCGCCGCCGTGGATGCCGTGACCGCGCTGGCGGAACGTTGGGAGCGGACGCCAGCACTACGCCGTGGCACTATGGCGCGAGATATCCGCACCGCCCTGACGACCGCGCTAGGAGGCGGGGCATGAGCGCCCGCGTGGAAGCCGCAGCGAAGACCTTCCCCGGCTACACGGAAGAAGCTCAGGCGGATGATCTTGAGCGCGAAATCAACGCCGCGTGCCGATCTACCGTCAAGCGCATCCTCGCCGCTGCTGATGCGGTCATGTTCAACGACGCAGCAATCGAACGGGCGGCGAAGGCGCTGAATGAGTCGTACACGCTGGAGTGGGATGAATTGCCTGAATGGGCGAAGCGGGACTTCTGCAATGTCGCCCGCACTGTGGTTGCCGCGCTGAAAGAAGGAACCGAATGAGGGAGCGGCTATATCCGAAACCGCGCAGAACTGCAAAAGTGCGCGGGCCTTGGTCTGTTGACTACGAACTCGCATACGACGGCGGATACTCGAAATGGACAGGGACATACCCCACGGAGCGGATCGCGCGTATCTGCGCATGGTGGAACGTCAAAATCGCATCATGGGGCGGCGCGGCAATCCTGAACAAGCCAGCCGGCACGAAACGAAAGGTAGCCGAATGACCCAGGACATAGCCGCAACACTACGGACTCACATCCCGAACGTTGATATTCAGATGGACTACGATTACGCGACCGTCTGCCGATTATGGTGTGATGCCACGGAATGCGACTACGCCACTGACGGCGTGATAGGCGAAGCGAGAATGTTCGAGTTGTTCGCCGCCCACCTCGCCGCCGTGTTGGCGCCGTTGCTGGCGGCAGCCAAAGCCGAAGCCCTCCGAGAAGCCGCCGCAGCATTCCACGAGACGCGCCCAAACGGGCAGGCCTACAACGGGTACCGGGTGGCGCAAATCCTCAACGCAAGCGCCACGGACCCTGCCGGCCGGGCGCTCGTCCAGGCCATTCACGACAGGAAGGCGCAGAGATGAGCGCACGGGACTTGGTTCACCGCATGGTGAAGGGTTACGACTTCATGCCCTACGAATGGTGTGGCGGCTGCGAGACCTGCGACACGATGTACTGCGCTGATGTCTGCCTCAAGTGCTCGTACACCTGCCGCGGCTACCCCAAGGATCGCCCGACGTACTGGTGCGACAAAGCCAACGGATACCCGGAACTTCGCACCGCGCTGCTCCACAACGGAAGGAAGCCGAGATGAGCCGGTCTGTGCGTGACCCGGAGTCCTGGCACCAAAGCAGAGTGCAGGACCAGCCCTCGACGTGCACCTGCTACCGGACACCCGAGAGCACATGGACCCGCTACGGAAGCGCCGTCGAGCCCGGCTCGCAGATTGAACCCAACCCTGATTGCAAGGTGCACTTCAATGACTGAATCCGAGCAAGCGATCCGGCGGGCCCTGCACGCACTGAGCATCATGGACGGGAACCGGGTGTTCGACCTCCCCAGGCTCAGACGCATCCTCGAAGAGGGCTGCACCGAAACCCCCGAAAGGAACTGAACATGGCCGACATCACTGAGGTGGTTGACGCGGCCGCGAAAGCTGTCTACCTGAAGACTCCGACATCGCGGCTCGTCGAATGGGAGCTACTGCCCCGCAATGTCCAGCACGAGATCCGGGAGCTGGCCCTGACGGCCATCAACGCCGCCACGGAGGCTGGGTGGGGGCAGCGGTGACCACCATCGAGGAAGCGGCCCGGAACCTTGCCGGCGCTGAGCTGCAGCGGGCCCGTGCGGAGGGGATCTTGAGGTCCACCGTGGAGACGTACAACCAGGCGGCCGAGGCTCACAAGATCGCCGTCGCGCTGGTGGATGAGGCGACGGCGGAGCTCATGGCGGTGGTCCACCCGGCACCCGCTGAGAAGCTGGTGAAGCGGCCGGCCGTCACTGCGGACAGCCTGCTGGACCTTGACGATAACGGCGGCCACTGAATGATGCTGGAAACACGCCAAAAGCGTGTTGCAAACGGTAGACTTGGACCATGGTAAAGATCGTCCCGGAGTCCCGCATGTGCAAACGCGGCTGCTGTAACACGCCGTTCGCTGTTTGCGCGAGGCATTACACCTGCCGCTGCCATATCCGCACGGAATCCACGCTTCCGGCACGGATGCGGCTTGAGGACTACCTTGACTCGCTGGGGGACGAATGAAGCTGCCCTGGCGGAAGGTCCCCGCAGCCGCTCCGGCCACCCCGCGCACGATCGTCACCCACGTCGAGCATGACCTGGCGCAGCTGAACGTCACCCCTGCCGTGATCGAGCCCTCCGCGTTCTTCACCCAGATGGCCACCCACAACGCCGGCCTCTACGTCGGCCTCTACGTCGCCTACCTGCGTACCGGAGCCTTCACGCGGAAGCAGTCTTTCGAGGTCTTCTGCATGCACCTGGACGCGTCGTTCCATCAGGGGCGAAAATGACGTGCCCGATCGACGGCCGCCCGCTGGCCAACAACGCGGTCATCTGCGAGGTGTGCGAGGCTGGCCTTGATCAGGCGCTCGGTGACCTCGACTCACTGCTGGAAGACCTCGAGACTGCGCTGGCCCGGCAAGCCCGCAAGCGCCCGGCCCGCGGCAACCACGAGTGCGACGACAAACCGCTGCCGTACGACCTCGGCGCATCCAAAGCGTCCGGGGACTTGAAGGCGGCGCTCGTCGGCTGGGCCCGGCTCGTGTCGGAGGAACGGGACGTCGAGCTCACCTGCGAGGACAGCTCCCTGTCGATCAGCTCATGGCTCATGCATCACGTCCACTGGCTGGCAATGCACGAAGCCGCCGCCGACGCGTACTCCGAGATCGTCGGCGCGGTCAACAACATCCGCCGCACCATCGACATCGCCCCGGACACTCGATACATCGGCCCCTGCGGCGCCGACATCAACGGCTTCGAATGCACGGACACGCTCTGGGCCATCGGGGACTCCGACGCCACCAGATGCAAGACGTGCGGCACTGTATGGGACGCCCGCGACCGGACCCTGCACGCCCTCGCCCACGCGGACAAGGTAGCCCAGGACGCCACCACGCTCAGCAGATCGTTCTCGCTGCGCGGCATCGCCCTCGACACCAAGCGGATCCGGAACTGGGCAGACCGGAAATACCTCACCACGGCCGGCGAATCCCACCGCGGCCACAGAACCTACATCGTCGCCCACGTCGCCCGCCTCGTGCAGCTGTACGAGGCCGGGCAGAAACTCACCCCATGGCCCGAAGAACAGGAAGTGTCCGCATGAAAGAGTCAGGTATCTCGTTCGCCAGCGTCCTCGGCATCGTCTTCATCATCCTGAAGCTGTGCAACGTCATCGCATGGTCATGGTGGTGGGTCCTCGCGCCGTTCTGGATTCCAATCGGCTTCCTAATCCCGGCCGTGGCAGTGTTCCTTTTCGCCACATGGGTGGAGGGACGGGCATGAACGACGAAGCAGCATACATTGACTTTGGCGATCCCAACCCGGTCATCGTCCCGCGCCTATACAGCGCTGAACAGCACAAGGATGCGCAATCCGAGGCGTGGGAGGCTGGCCTACGCCACGCCCTCGCCTGGCTGGGCCTCAAGCACTACGGCGACGTCATGGCCAAAGACAACCCACACAAAGGGGCGGGGGAATGAGCGCGTTTGTGACGTTCACGGATAAGGACGGGGACCCGGTGCACCTGAAGGCGGACACCATCAACGGTGTATATAAGTCCGTCCCGAAGCGCGGGGACTTCTTCGCCCACGCACAGGAGGAGCCCGCGTACACCATCGTCTCCGCGGCGGCGGGTGGATTCACGATCACTCAGAGCCTGGATGAGGTCATGAGGACCATCAGGCAGGCCCTACCATGATGCGCTACGCGGAGCTCCGCCGCCACGTCTGGATCCTTTGGTGTGAGGCCCGGCACCTGCACATGATCGACTCGCAGTACCGCCGGTGGATCACGGAGCAGACTCTCGCCCGTGTGTTCGACGCCTCCGTGGCCGCCGACAACGCACCCGACGAGCTCGCCAAGCATCTCGCGCACGACTACCGGCTGGACGGGACCGAGCTGCTGAGGTTCATGTTCTGGTGGAACCACATCATGGAGAAAGGCTTCAGCGGGGACAACCCGCTGGCCCACATCCACAAGGGAAGGAAGGTGCCGGCGTGACCATCACAGACTTCCTATCGGCACGGATCGCCGAGGATGAGTATGACGCGAACCGAGAACTGTCATGGGGAACTACCCAAACGCTGACGCGGATGAATGCCCGCGTCCTCGCGGAGTGCGCGGCGAAACGGGCGATTGTGGCGATGGCGCCCGATGATGACGGCTACGTGAAGATCGGTGATTGGGAGTCATGCTCTGACTCATGCCCTCCACTCGTGGCAGAAGCGGCCATCCGCGCCCTCGCCGCCGTTTACGCAGACCACCCGGACTACCTGCAGGAGTGGGCGCTGTGAGCGACCCAGACCTGTGCATCCACTGCGCCTCGTACTGGCGGATGGGCCACGCCTCGTCCTGCCCGCAGGTGACGAACGTCTACCCGGTCACGGAGGCTGAGGCCGAGATCGTCTGCGCGGACTGCCACGGGAACTTGGGCGACACCTACACCGTCGTGGATGGGTGCATCGTCTGCCTCGGTTGCGCGGCGCTGAGCATGTGTGCGGTCCCCGGGGAGCGGCCTGCCCACGTCGGCACACTCCGCAAAGCGTTCCTTGACGAGCTGAATGCCCATGGCTGAATGCCCCAAGTGCGGCGAAGAGCACGGCCTGTGCAGCGCGCACAGCAAGCGGACGGGTGGCCCGTGCCAGTCCACGGAGGTGCTGCCCGGCGGGACCGTCTGCAAAGCACATGGTGGCCACAGCCCCCAGGCGATGAAGGCGGCGCAGGAGCGCGAGAATCGGCGCATCATGACCGAGCTGTACGAGGCGGACCCGCAGGCTGCCATTGCGGCGTACGGCACCGAGGCGATCGAGGACCCGCTGGACATGCTGTCGCGACTGGCCGCATCCTCAGCGCACATGATGGACGCGCTCGGGCGGCGGGTGAACGCGCTGGAAGAGATCCGGTATGAGAACGATAAGGGCGGCGAACAGGTCCGCACCGAGCTAAAGCTGTACATGGCGGCCATGGCCCAGACCGGCAAGTTCCTGGACATGCTCATCAAATCCGGCTTCGAGGAGCGCAGGATCAAGATCGACGAGGCGACGGCCGGCATGTTCGTCACCGCCATGCAACGCGTGCTGGCGCGGCTGGAGCTGTCCCCGGAGCAGACCGCACTCGTCGGCGTCGTGGTCCCGGAAGAGCTGCGGGCACTGAATGCTTGAAATGAGCAATTCACATGTCCAAAGTGTTGACAATGCGGCAACTGAGTCCTAATGTAATTTATGGGTCGAAAGTGGCTAACCCCACTGAGACAAAAACTGAATAGCGCCGGAACATGAGCCGGCGCGGAAAAGCCGTTCACCAACCCCCAGGTGGACGGCTTTTCTTATGCCCTCATGAGCCACGCATCCCCGGCCGGAAGGTGAACCATCATGGGCAACCTCACCCAGCTGGAAGCCGCGCCGGCCACCTGCAAATGCGCCGTATCCGCATACATGGCGACGCTCGACTATGAGGACCGGGTGCTCTTCACCTCATGGCTCGACGACGAGCAACTCGAGGCGTCCAGGATCAGCGCCCACCTCCGCGACCAGACCCCGTCCGTGCGGCTCTACCCGGACAGCATCCGACGCTGGCGCCGCAGAGAGTGCAGCTGCCGTGGGTAATCTTGAGCCGCTCGACGCCACGAACGCCGACGGCATTCCCACCAAGGCGCCCACCTGCGAGTACGGGCCCGACGGCGGGGAATTCACCGACGTCCGCTCCGACAAGCCCCTTGAGCTGCACGGCGACTGGGATCACGTCTTCCGCCAGTTCAAGCTGGACCCGGACGAGTTCGAACTCCTCGATGACACCATCCGGTGCTCCACCTGGCAGCAGTCCGCACGCGCCAAAGACGGCAGCCGCGACGCCATTCAGCTGTACTCCTACCGGGCCCGCTTCCGCCGGAAGGTCGCCGGCCTCGCCGACGTCCAGGCGCTCACCGAGTCGTTGCGGGCATGGCGGCCAGCACGCCGCACCCAGCATGTCAACGACGGCGCCCCCGTCACCATGTTCGTCGGGTGGGCTGACTGGCAGCTCGGTAAGGGCGAGGGCGACGGGACCGCGGGCACCACGCAGCGGGTCCTCGACTCGTTCGGCGCGACCGCAGACCGTGTCGTGAAATTACAGCGCGACGGGGTCAACATTGACCGCATCCTTATAGCGAACATGGGCGACCACACCGAAGCCGTCACCGGCCACTACACCTCCCAGACGTACAGCGTGGACCTGAACCAGCGCGACCAGCTGAATCTCGCCATCGAACTGAACCTCACCGGCATCAAAACCCTCGCCCCGCTCGTCAAACACACCACCTACGCCGCGTGCCTGTGCAACCACGGGCACTGGCAGCGCCTCGCCGGCAAGCAGATCACCGACGACAGCGACAACTCCACCGGCTTCATCGGGGACACGCTCAAGACCATCTGCGACCTCCACCCGGCACTCGCGCACATGGACTGGCTGATCCCCCGGGACGAGATGATCACCACCGGCACGTTCTCCGGCGTGAACGTCGCCATGGCCCACGGGCACAAGATCGGCGGCAACGAAGAGACCTGGCTTGCCAAGCAGACCTCATGGCTCCAAGCAACACGGGACTTCCGGCCGCAACTGTGGGCCACCGCGCATCGGCACACCGCGTCCCTCGAGGACCTCGGCCCGTACCACCGGATCCAGTGCACCACGAACGACCCCGGCTCCAAGTCCTTCACTGACGGGACCGGCAAGTTCAGCACCCGCGGCACCACCACGTTCCTCATCGGCAACCATGACCCGCGCCGATTCTCGCACTATGAAGTTCTCTAGTCACTCACCTATCCCCCCTGGAGTGAAGCATGAAGATCTACATCGCCGGGCCCATGCGCGGCCTTCCGCAGTTCAACTTTCCCGCCTTCGATCAGGCCGCATCCGTTTTGGAGTCGCTCGGGCATGAGGTTTTCAATCCGGCCGACCGTGACCGCTCAGTTGGCTTCACCACAAAGGGCATGACGGGAAACGAGAACCTGGCCGAGCATGGCTTCAGCCTCCGCGAAGCCCTCCACGCCGACACTCGGTGGATCAGCCTGCACGCGGATGCCATCGCGGTGCTCCCCGGGTGGGAGAAGTCCACTGGCGCGAAAGTTGAGGTGGCTCTTGGCCGTGCGCTCGGCATCCCGGTCGCCTATTGGAAGAACTTCAGCCAGTCCGGGCCGATCATCGAGATCCCGTCGGACTTGAAGCCGTCCGGAGCCCTGCCCGGCACGATCATCCGTGAGGCAGTCGCCCGAACCGAGGATGCGCTGAAGCGTATGAGCTTCGCTGCCAGCGGCGCGGTCGTCACGACCACCCGGTACACGAATAGCGCCAACGAGGTCCGCACCACGAGCTCCACCGGTGGCGAGAAGGGCACCAAGCCCGAACGCTACGACCTGATCCCGGTGGGCGCCTTGGCCACCGTCGCCGCACTCTATGGGCAGGGCGCCGCCAAGTATGCCGCGCACAACTGGCGCCGCGGGTATGAGTGGTCCAAGTCCTACGCCGCCCTGCAGCGGCACGCCACACAGTTCTGGAATGGTGAAGACAATGACGCCGAGATGGGCCTGCCGCACATGGCGTCCGTCGCGTTCCACGCCCTCGCACTGCTGACCTTCATGGAGGAACGTCCTGGCTTCGACGATCGTTTCAAAGTCGAAGGGGGCAGTAATGACTAAGCGAGTCGGCAACTGGCCCGACCCTATGTGAGCACCCAGCGCCAATCCTGGGCGAGAGATTGGCAACGCTGGACCCCGCCACGGTGCACCACGGCGGGGCCTGGCACTACGCCTTGTCCTTTACGGCAGCGTCTAGAAACCTGATCGGACTTGACCCGGTCAGGGAAAGGTCGATCTGACCTACACGCAAGCGGATGTCGAGACCGAAAACGGAGTTGGCGGCCGGCGGCCGGAGACCGATCGTGAACGAGCCGAGAGTCCCCATGATCGTGTTGTGGCCCTCAATGTCTCCGACCATGACGCTTTCCCCGAGGTGCTTGGACTCCAGCTCACTGGCCGGAATCTCGAAACTACCCTCAGGCATAACCCAGTTGACGCTAACCATATTGATCTCCTCATTTAGACGTGGCGTTTCAAAGAATTCCCCGGCCTAAGATGCACGGGGCGGAGTGGGCAAACCTCCGATATCAAGGGCCAGAATTGCGGCTCAGTCGGGAACATCCAGACGCGACGTCGCCATGACACCGCACTCCGGACATCGGAAGACGATCTTGTCGATGCCCTTGGGCTGCGGCACAACCTGCGTGGCCGGCGCCGACCGTCGGCAGCTTGGCACATGACGGAGCTTCGTCGGGATCACACCTGGCCCGCGATGGTCGTGTACCAGTCGCTCCAGGCGTCCAGCTCAGGTCCGGCGTTTGGGCACTTCGAGTTGCTGCACTTGTCGGGGATTTTCTGGAACTCCGGTATGCCTTCGTGGTCATAGTCCATGACCTTCGTAGTCCGGTACGTGATCTTGCTCCCGCAAGCCGTGCACACATCCACCATGAGCCATCCCCTATCTCGTTTTGACGTTGTGAGCGCCAGCATACTTCAGCGCACCGACAGTCCGAGCCAACACGTCCCGCCCAAGTGAGCCGTTACGTAAGATCACGGACCCAAGCGCGGCGAAATACACCGGAATCTATCGCCCCACGTCTACCGGAAGCAAGCAAGACAGGGCAATCACTTCACACACCACGGAGGCCCGCTGTGACCAAGATTGTCTGCCTGTGCGGCCTCGACAAGGTGTTCGTCGGGAACATCGCCATCTGCGAGCACTGCGACCGGCACTGCAAGAATCCGCAGACCTGCCAGCGCTGCAAGACGTACAGCGTGGAACTCTACAAGCGCATCCACAACGCCACGCCATGAGCAAGAGCGACCGTGACCATCGCGGGAGCCTGCGCTCAACGAAGCGATGCCCTGAGGCCCAGAACGGCGGATGCGGCTACTGCATGACGGGGACATGCAAGCGGGCATACCGGCGCACAATCCGCCGCCAAGCAAGTCGGACGTGTATCGAATACAAGCGAGAGGCCTCCAATGGCTAAGTCAGTCGGAAGCATCAGCATCACCGGATCCGTCACCATCGACGTCGCCGGCCACGCGGCCAGCATGGACTTCGCCCTCCCCATCGATACCCACATCGAATGCACCAAGGGAAACGCCCGGATCACGATCGACACCGAATCCCTGCACGCGAGCGTCGCCAAGCTGACGGAGTGGATCAACGCCTTCCCTAATCTGCCGTGACCGACCCCACCGGCCAGATCGGCATCCGCCGCCACAGCACGGGGCTCACGGCACAGTAACGAAAGGCGGCAGAGGTGACGCTCTCATGGGCGGAACTCGCCGCCAAGCAGTTCGAGACCGGCGCCGCGCCACGCTTCCCTACGCCCGGTGACCTCGCCCGCTTCCTGAACCCGCGCAGTGTGCAGACTCCCGCGCTGGACCTCATCGACCAGGCACTGCTCGACGCGTACGTCACTCCGGACTCCCGCACGATGATCTTCCTCGGCCCGCAGGAAGGCAAGTCCACCCGCGTCGCCGAAGTCTTCCCGCTCTGGGTGCTCTCACAGTCGCCCGACACCCGCATCGTCACGGCCTCCTATGCGATGTCGCTGGCCCGCCGCAACGGCCGCGCCATCCGCAATCACATCGAAACCCACGGCCGCGACCTCGGCGTCGCCATCCGGCCCGATGTGTCCGCCCAGTCCGAATGGCAGCTCGACGGCCACCGCGGCGGGCTCTACGCCGTCGGCATCGGCGGCGGGCTCACCGGACGGGCCGCAGACATGATGATCATCGATGACCCGCACTCCGGCATGGACACCGCCGAGTCCGAGACTTACCAGGTCCGGGCGTGGGACTGGTGGACGGGCACGGCATCGACCCGCCTGGCACCGGGCGCCCCCGTCGTTCTCATCATGACCCGCTGGCACCAGCTGGACCTCGCCGGCCGCCTGCTCGCTGCTGAGGACGGGCACCTCTGGAACGTCATCAACATCCCCGCCATGGCCGACCACAACCCTGACAAGGGCGAGAAAGACGTGCTGGGCCGCATGCCCGGCGAATACCTCGAGTCCACCCGGGGCCGCACCGCCGAACAGTGGGAAGCGATCCGCAAACGCGCCGGGTCCCGCGTCTGGAACGCCCTCTACCAGGGCCGCCCCGCACCGTCCGAAGGCGGCCTCTTCCGCCGCAAGGACTGGCAGTACTACAAGAACCCGCTCTGGATCGACACGGACGGCGTCTGCCGCACCACTGGATCCGCCGACGAACTGATCCTGTCGTGGGATATGGCGTTCAAGGCCAGCCAGAACAGCGACTTCGTGGCCGGGCAGGTCTGGCTCAAGCGCGGCGCCGACGCCTACCTGCTCGACCAGAAGCACGGGCGGCTGACCTTCACCGAGACGCTGAACGCGTTCGAGGCGATGGTCGCCAAGTGGCCCCAAGCCTCGGCCAAGCTCGTCGAAGAGGCCGCCAACGGCGCCGCGATCCTCGACTCCCTCAAGGGCAAGGTCCCCGGCCTGATCCCGGTCAAGGCCAAGGAGTCCAAGGAGGCCCGCGCCGCCGCCGTGACCCCGTTCATTGAGGCCGGCAACATCCACCTCCCGCACGTGTCCATCGCCCCGTGGATCGACGGGCTCGTGGAAGAGGCCGCGGCGTTCCCGAACGGCGCCCACGACGACCGGGTGGACGCGCTCACGCAGGCCCTAAACCGGCTGTTCCTCCGCGGCGGCCAAGGTAGCGCGTTCCTGAACGCCATGAAGTCCCGCGCCGAAGCATCCGGCACCGAAGTACCAAGCCATTCACGCAACTGGCGGCAAGTAGCCGCCGACCTCAAAAACAACCACTAGCCGGAAGGTGACCCCTTGGGAATTATGGATCTCTTCCGCGACGGGCTGATCAAACGGGCAGCGGGAACACCGCAGTCCATCAGTGATGCCCTAGTGGTTCAGGGGATGACAAACGGCGGCTCCATGGGCCCGGGCACTCCGGTCTCGCCCAGCCGAGGCTACAGCGTGCGCCCCCGCGCCACCGACTACCCCATGGGCGTCAACATCAGCACCCGCTCCCGCCAGGCGTGGGGCCGGACCAGCTACGACGTCCTGCGCGAGCTCATGCGCTCCTACGACATCGCGCAGATGTGCAAGAACCACAAGATCGACGAGCTGCGCTCCATGGAGCCGCTGTTCACCCCGATGGACGGCTTCAAGGGCGACGGCGAGGCCGCAGTGGCCGCCGCCCGCGCCGCACTGTCCTTCCCCGACCGCGAGCACTCATGGGATGAGTGGTTGTCGCTGTGGATCGACAACCTGCTCACCTTCGACTCCGGGCCCCTCTACCGGCGCCGGAACCGCGACGGCAAGATCATCGGCCTCGAAATCGTGGACGGCTCCACCATCTACCCGCTCATCGACGACCACGGCCGCCGCCCTCAGGCACCCGCCCCCGCATACCAGCAGGTCATCAAGGGCCAGGCGTCCGTGGACTTCACCGCGGAAGACATCACCTACGCCCGCTTCCGGCCGCAGACCGACTCCCCGTTCGGCATGGCGCCGCTCGAAGCGATCATGATGACCGTCAACACGGACATGCGCTTCCAGTGGCACCTGCTCCAGATGTTCACAGAGGGCAGCATCCCGGGCGGCTTCATGGAGGTCCCGCCGGACGTCAACTCCGCCGATCAGGTCGCCGAGTGGCAGGACTACTGGGACGCCACGTTCATGGGCGACCAGTCCATCGTGCACAAGCTCGTCGCCGTCCCCGCAGGCGCGAAATTCACCGGCACGGCCCCGGCAGCGTTCGACCCGGAGTTCCCCAAGTACCTTGCCATCAAGGTCGCAGGAGCATTCGGCGTCGTCCCGCAGGACCTGGGCCTCACCGACGACGTGAACCGCGCAACCGGGGAAACGCAGACCGACACCCAGTTCCGCGTCAACACCCTCCCCTGGGTCCGCTTCGTCGAGACGATCGTCACCCGCTACCTCCAGCACGACCTCGGACTCCCCGTCCAGGTGAAGCTGAACACCGGCCGCGACAAGGAAGACCGTCTCACCGAGGCGCAGGCGCACAAGGTCTACATCGAAATGGGAATGGAATCCCCGGATGAGGCCCGCGAGTCCATTCTCGGCCTGCCCGTCGACAACGAGCGCCCCGTCCCGCGTGGCCTTATCCTTCCCCGCCAGGGCTTTGTCCCCCTCGTCTCACTGCTTGCCATTTCCGGCAAGGTGGACACCGAGACGAAGGCCCCCGCCGACGACCAGCCGATCCCGGAGGTCCCGTTCGCCGGGACGCCCGGACTGCTGCCGGACAAGCTCCCCGGCTCACCCGAGTTCAAGCGTGCACCGATCAACCCGGACGAGCCACAGTTCCCCGAGTTGGAACACGAGCACCCCGAAACGGCCATCGTCACCAAACCAGTTACGAAGGAACTCACGGCAGGTGTCACGTCGGCCACCGGAATCACCGGCATCGACAGGGTCGAAGACGAGATCGAAAAGGCGGAGGCCACCGTCGCCGGAGCTGCCATCAAGGCATCCGACACCGGCCGCGTCCTCATGATCCAGCGCTACCTCGACCCGGAGGATCCGGCAGGCGGCACCTGGGAGTTCCCCGGCGGTCACCTCGACGCGGGCGAAACAGCCCAGGCCGCGGCCATCCGTGAGTGGGAGGAAGAAACGGGGCTCGACTTCCCGGCCGGCGCCACGCTGTCCGGCACGTGGGCATCCCCGGACGGCAACTACGCCGGGCACGTCTTCAAGGTCGCCACCGAGGCCTCGATCGCCATCAATACCGGCGACGGTGAAGACGGCGAGACGCTGGCATGGTTCCACCCGGACCACCTCGACGGCTTCCCCGCCCTGCGCGAGGAGCTCGCCGCCAACCTCCCCGAAGACGAGCTCGCCAAGGCAACCGCCCGCGAGCTGTCTAAGTTCCGTACCTTCACCAAGGCCCGGGCCAAGACCGGCAAATGGCGCGACTTCGAATTCACCGCAATCCCGGCCCCCGTCGCCAAGCACCTGAACGACCATGCGCGGGAATCCTTCACCAAGGACGATCCCGGGAGTGATGCCCGCCCAAAAGCTGGTACGCCTAGCTGGAGGGATGACCCCCCGGTTATGGCGCCACAGCACGCGGTGGACCTCGCCCTGACCGACTACTGGGCGCCGCAGATCAGGGACTCGCTCCTTGACATGTGGAAAGCCCAGGATCTGAACTCGGCCGTCACGGCCACGGACGGCGTCGGGGACATGGGTATCGGAGTCTTCCGGCAAGTCGCCCGGCAAGTCCTCTCCGGCGCAGTCCAGCCCTCCACCCTCGAACAGGTCATCTACAACGCATGGGCCGACGCCTACAACGTCGGCATCATGGCCGCCAAGGTCCAGATGGGCTCCATCCCGCCCGGATGGGACACATGGAAGCCCGGCATGACCGACGCCAACAAGATCACCGCTCTCGGCTGGAAAGAAGCCCTCCAGGACGCTGACATCACGCTCAAGGGCATCACCGACACCACGATGAACAAGCTGGCCTACCGGATCGCCGACGGCGTCAACGCAGGCTCACCGTCCGACCTGATCGGCGGGGAACTGGACGACATCCTCGGCGATCCGCTCCGCGCCGAACTCATCGCGCACACCGAGACCGCCCGGATGCTCACGAACGCCGCCATGGACCAGTACCGGCTCTTCGGCGTCAAGCAATGGGACCTCGTCACCTCCGCCGGCGCCTGCCCGATCTGCCTCAGCCTCGAGGATCAGAATCCGCACGAGGTCGGCGACGGCAAACAACCCCCGGTCCACCCCCGCTGCCGTTGCGCAGCATCACCACACCTCGACGGAACGGCCGCCAATGTCTGATCCTCAGCGATATGTTCTCGGCTTGGCCTACCAGGCGGGCCCGGATCCCCGGATCGCCACGGGCGCCGACGGCTCCCGTGACTTCTTCAGTCCGGAAGAGCTGGAGAAAGCCGCATGGGAGTTCCAGAAGTCCGCACGCTCCATCGGGCTCTTCCATGAGAACGGCACCGAAGGCCACGCCGACGTCGTCGAGTCGTACATCTACCGCGGCCCGGACTGGGACCTCGGCGACGGCGTCATCGTCAAGTCCGGGGACTGGCTACTCGGCGCCATCCTCGACGACGTCGCCTGGCAGTTGTACAAGGCCGGCGACATCACCGGATTCTCCCCGCAAGGCACGGCCAAGCGCCGCAAACCGACCATCGACCCAGTGAAAGCTGACCAACCATGACCATTCCCGAAGACATGTCGGAACTGGTGGACGTGAGCATTGACCGCGTCGACCTTGTTGGCAAGGCGGCCAACGGCCACCGGATGCTGATCGCCAAGTCCGCAGCCGACGAAACGCCCAGCCTCATCTCCCCGGCCACCGTCCGCGAGCTCATCAAGGAAGCCGACGCCGAGCCTCTTGCTAAGAATGACCTCGACGTCACCGCGCCTCTTGCTGAAGCGGACGACGACGAACTGGCCTCCGCCGTGCCCGGCTCCCCTGAGTGGGAATCCGTGGACGCCGCCACCGCGCAGAAGTGGATCGGGATCCTCGCCCGCGCCAAGAACGCCGTAGCCATCCTCGCCGAGCGCGAAGCCGTGGAGGCCGTCACGGCCGACGGGGACGCCAGTGGGAACGTGTGGAGCCTCGAAGACGCCGCATGGTCCATCGACAACGCCATCGGCATCCTCGCCGTCTTCGCCGCCGGGGAACAGGCCGAGGTCACCCTCGCCGCCGAATCGGTCACCAAGGCCGCGGCAGGGATCGACCCGGCCGATCTGGCCACCCTCGAGGGCATCACCCCGCTTATGAAGGCCGGCCGGGCACTCTCGGCAGCTAATGAGACGGCCCTGCGCGACGCCGCGGCGGCCATTCAGAAAGTCCTCGCCTCCCTTCCGGCCCCGGAAGAGGCCCCCATCGAAAAGGAAACCCCCGTGGCCGAAGAAACCACCGAAGTCCCCGTCGCGAAGGCCGAGAACCTCCTCGCCGTCCACGACTCCACCGGCAAGCTCATCGGCGTCATCGACCCCGCACAGCTCACCGCCGTCGACGGAGGCGCCGCCGCTGCTGAGGAAGCGGAAGAGTCCCCGGCAGAGGAAGCCTCCGAGCCGATCGAAGAGGCCGCCGCGGACTCCCCCAGCGACGAGGTCCAGCCCGAAGACGGCGCACCCGCCGAAGCCGAAGAGGAAGACGCCAAGGTCATCCCCGGCACGGAAACTGTCCAGTCCCCTGTCGAAAAGGGAACTGGTGAACACGTCACACAGGCACCTGATGTTGCCGCACTGCTCAAAGAGGCACTCGCCCCGCTGGTAAAGCAGCTCGAAGAATCATCTTCGCTGGCCAGCACGGTCGAGATCCTGAAGGAGCGCGTCGAAGCATTCGGGCGTGAACCTGACGACCGGAAGTCCCCTCTCCTCAACGGGGCCACCGGAACCGCCGGCCTTGCCAAACGCAGCGCCAGCGCAGACGAGCTGGTCGACCTGGCCAAGTCCGTCGAAATCGCCAAGGAAGCCGGTGACCCGTCGATGCTCGCGAATGCCGAACAGGCCCTCGCCTTCGCATCGATCAAGAACCGCTTCAACAGCTAGACCCCACGCCCCACCGCCAGCCCGTGTGCATGAACGCGGGCACTTCGGCAACCCCCAAAACATCTCCGAAAGGTTCCCCCGTGAACATGGACGACAAGTCCCTCGAAACCCTGGCCCTCATCAAGGCCCAGACCGCCGGCGTCACCTCCGGCACCGGCATCGTCGGTGTCGACCTGGGCGATCTCGTATCGCTCATCCCGGTCAATACCCCGTTCCTCAACTCTGTGCCGCGCAAGACCGCCACGGACGGCGCCAAGTTCGCCCAGTGGCGTGTGCTGACCAACATCAACAACCTTCAGGCCGACCCCGGCACCGCGTTCGACTACGCGGCCCCGCTGGCGCTCCTGAACGAGCTCGACGTCTCCGCCCCGTACGGCAAGCTCGGCTACGGCTACACCGTGACCCGCGACGCCATCAACTTCGCCAAGGGCTACGCCGACGCTCACGCCATCGCCGTCATGAACGCGATGAACCAGTACAAGATCGGCGCCGACCGCAAGCTCCTGCACGGCCAGGTCTTCGCGCTGCCGACCCCGGCGGCCCCGACCACGTCCACCGCCACCACGGGTGGCACCGTTGCGGCGGCCACCTACCTGATCAAGGCCGCGGCCCGCACCGGCTCGAACTTCAACTACGGCGGATCCACCGTGGCCTCCGCTCAGGGCTCGCAGGTCACCACGGGTGCCACGTCCACGCTGACCGCAACGGTTCCGGCCATCCCCGGCGCCGTCGCCTACGACTGGTACGTCAACGGCTTCTACAACACCACGACCACGGTCAACAAGATCGTCTGGACCTCCACCCCGGCCGGCTCCAACCAGCCCGTCCCGAACATCCCCGGCATCTACGGCGTCGCCCCGACGTCCGTCCCCGTCGCGGACTCCTCGGCCAAGGCGACCGACTTCAACGGCCTGCTCGCCACCCTCGCGGGTGACTACGCAACCGGCGGCGCAACGGGCCTCGTGACCCGCGGCTCCGGCACCAACTCCGGCGCGTCCTTCACGTCCCTCGACGGCGCGGCCTTCACCGGATCCGGCCAGTCCGTCAACGAACTGGACGCGCTGAACAGCACCCTGTTCAACAACATCCAGGCATCCCCGACGCGCTACCTCCTGTCCTCGCAGGAAGCGAACAGCATCTCCAAGCTGCTGCTCGCCAACGCAGGCGGCGGCACCACGTTCCTCACCCCGTCCAGCGACGGCCGCAACAACATCACGGCCGGCGGCTACATCGGCTCGTACATCAACAAGGCGGCCGGCGGCGTCCCCGTCCCGCTGGTGGTCCAGCCGAACCTGGCGCCGGGCACCCTGATCGCCGTCTCCGACTCCGGCGCACCGTTTGCCGGGGCGAACATCTCCAACGTCTTCGAAATGCGCCAGCTCGACGATGTCCAGGACTACCAGTACGCCACGAACCGCAACGCGGGCGTGGCCGGCGGCGGTCCCCGCAACGACGGTGAAGTCTTCTCCACCTCGGCCCTGATCAACCGTGCGCCCGTCGGCTGCGCGGTCATCAGCAACATCGCCGCCAACTAGGCCCAGCGGTAGTGCCCCCGGTGTGCGATTTGCACGCCGGGGGCACTACCCCACCCCAACCGCACAGGAGTCCCGTTGGCTATCATCCCGGCCCCAAACGTGGGCACCTACGCAACCCGCAGCCTCTACGTCTCACCCTCGGAGTTCAAGGCCGCCCCGACCGGCGTGGACGTATCCCAGCTCATCCCGCAGGGCAACCCGGCACAGCAGGCCGCGGCCCTCGTCATGCAGCTCCAGCGGGCCAGCGCCTACGCGGACAACTTCTGCCAGAAGGTCCTCGCCGCGACAGTCGACACGCAGGCGGGCTTCTACCGGGTCCAGAACCATCCCGCACTCGGCCCGGTCCTGAAGATCCCGCTGAACTACACGCCGATCATCGCTGTCTCGGACATCCGCACCGGCCCCACGCCCGGCTCCATGGCCGCCATGACGGACCTCTCCAACATATGGATCGATCGCAAGACCGTCACGGTCCCGTTCGGCGGCGGCTCCACCATGGGCCCGTCCTTCACTCGAGCATCCGGCAAGCAGTACGCGGCCGTGTCCTACATCAACGGATGGGCCAATACTTCGCTCGCATCCGCGGCCTCGCCCGGCGCAACCACCATCACAGTGGCCTCCACGCTCGGGATCATGCCCGGCATGCAGATCAACCTGCAAAACACGACCAACGCCGAAGTCGTCACCATCTCCACATCCTGGACACCGTCAAACACGGGCGCGACCGTCGCAGTGCCGATCAACGGCCCCGTCGTCGGCACCTACGCCACCGGGGACACCGTCACCGCACTACCGCAGGACATCAAGCAGGCCGTCATCCTCATCGCCAAGGCCCTGATCAAGACCCGCGGCTCCGAATCCATCGTCATCGCCTCCACCACCTCCCAGCCGGACCACATCGACAAGCTCGAAAACGGTGTCAGCTCCGACCTGGACATGGCCATGGACCTACTCAGCCCGCACAAGCGCGGCATCTGAGCCCACATTCCGGGAGCCCCCTCATGTGGGGATACGTGGCGGGGCTCCCTCCAAACCCAAAGGACCACCATGAGCGCCACGACCGTCACCGCGGCCATTCAGTCCTTCCTCGCCGGGACACCCGGCATCACCACGCTGTACAAGGACGCGCCGTGGGAGATGACCGGGGACAACTGGCAAACCAATGCCCTGCCCGGCACCCCCGCATTCATCCACCTCGACCACTCCTCGGAGTCGCGCATCGCGCTCGGCGGCGAGCACGGCGGCTGGAAGCAGGTGGACTACACAGTCTCCCTCGTCCTCCTCTACCAGTACGTCATCCCCTCCGACGTTGCCAGCAAGGACGTCTGGGTTGACGGCCTGAATGATCTGCTCGACAAGGTCGTGACCCGCATCCGCTCCGACCGGGCCTTCGGTTCCGCCGGCGGCGCCCCGATCTTCGAGGCGGGCAACCAGGATCAGGGCATCCAGATCGCCCGCGACCTGCCGCACTGGGATGTCGGCGGAGGCAAGGTCCGATCCTGGGTCCGGGTCGAATTCAAGGTCACCGAGATGATCGAAGCGTAGTGGCCACCGTCCGCTCCCGGATGGCGCGGCGCCGGGCGCCAGTCCGGAAGACGCGGATTGTCCGTGTCAAGGTCCACAAACACCACCCCCGCCGCTACGCAGGCGTCAAAGGCGCCACGCCCAGCCACCGGAAGGCCAAGGTCAACAAGACCGGCCGACACCACCGCTTCCTCGGCCGGAAGAAGCACGTCGGGCCCCGCGCCGCACGCGGCCACGCTGCGCCCCGCCTCCGCAAGGGCCGTCACGGGCACCGCAAGTTCCGCGGCCGGAAGAAATCCCTGCACCCGCGCCACACCCGCGCCGGTCTGCACCGGAAATTCAGGGGCCGGAAATACCACGGCCGCCACGTCAAGCCCGGCCTGCACCGCAAATACCTCGGCCGTAAAACGACGCACCACAAGGGCCGCATCAGTAGGCCCAAGCCCGCGACGCAGCCGATCAGCAGCGCGTCCTACCTGTCCATGTTCTAGGAGAACCCGTCATGCCCCAATACCACTTCACCGGAATCTACCCGCGGGTACTGATCGGCCTCTCACAGGGCGTCAACGCCGACCTGACCCCGGCCGAGGGCGAGGCCCCCGTCCATGGCGTCACGATCGAAGCCCGACCCGGCGATGTCGTCCGCACCGACGAGCCCTACGAGCACCCCGAGCTGGCCGAGGCCCCTGTAGATCCGCCGCCCACCGAATCCGACGGCGCGCCGATCCCGGCCCCGGAACCGGTCGTGCCGATTCAGCTCGTCGCCACCGAAGACCCCGCCCACGACGCCATGACAGCTGAAGGCGCCCCCGCCCCGGCCGAACCCACCGCCTAACTGAAAGAACCCCGACATGCCCACAAACTTCCCCCGGCCCGGCAGCCAGCAGTGGTTCGGCCTCGCCAAAGAAACGACCTACGGCACGCCCGTGGCCACCCCCACCATGTGGATTCCCGTTGACTCCCCCAAATGGGAGCCGAAGGTCACACCCCTCGTTGACCAGGCCCTGCGCGGCATGATGGGCACCGACTACGGCCAGGCACAGGGCATGCGCCACGACGAGCTGTCCTACAAGACGATGATCTACGCCGACACGATCTTCCCCCACCTCATGGCCATCCTCGGCGGCACGGACACGATGACCGGCACCACCCCCACCGTGACCCACGCCGTCTCCCTGAACAACACCTCCAGCTCCACCCTGGCAGGCCAGCCCTCGAGCTACACCGGCTTCCTGTACCAGTTGGACGGCAAGGTCGTTCAAATCCCCGGCATGGTCATCTCCGACCTGAAGATCACCTTCAAGGCTGACACCCTGCCGACCGTGGACGCCACCTGGATTGGCCTGCCCGGAGCGTTCATCACCGCCCCCACCAACACGCCCTCCACCCTGCCGCCCATGCCGCCCTTCACCGCCACCATCACCGTCGGCGGCGTGGCAGCCACCCAGTACAGCGATTGCAGCTTCGACATCAAGCGCTCCACCGCGCCCGTCGCCGTCCTCAATGGCACCCAGTCACCGCTGGCCATCTTCGCCGGCCCGCTTTCCGTCTCCGGCTCGCTGCTCGCGATCTATCAGGGAACCGCTGACACTGATCTTGCAGCCCTACTCAGCAACACGCAGCCGACGCTCTCTGTGGCCCTGTACCAGCAGGGGGACGCAACCCATCCGCTGACACTGCAGTGCTCCAAGATCGCTTACGACTCCGCGGCGCCAGCCGGGTCGAACACGTCGTTCGCAACGATCGCCACCAGCTTCAAGGCGCTCATGAACAGCACGGACGCGCTCGACGGCAAGCTCTCACCGATCCAGGCCAAGATCATCAACGCCCAGTCGACCGCGTACTAAACCCCACCGCGGCGGGCGCCCCTGCAGGCGCCCGCCGCACCCCTTATCCCCAAGGAGTATCCCCATGTCCCACACCGTGGAAATCCCCGGCGGCACCGCCGAACTGTTCGACCGCAAAGAACTCACCCCGCGCCGCCGCATCCCGGCCAAGGCCATCCTCTACCGCGCCGACGACCTCCTGACCAAGATCGCCATGGCCCGCCGCGTCGAAACACCCTCCGGTGTCGAAGAGAACCCGGCCCTTGACGGGCCCGCCGTCCGGCTCACCCAGTACGAGGCCGAGACGCTCGAACATCTCCAGTACGCCACAACCTGGGGATGGCTAAAGTCGTGGACCCTCGACATCCCGCTCCCGGCCACATGGGAAGACCTCCTCGACATCCCCTCCGACATCACCGACTCGCTGAACATCGCCGTGCAGAAGCTCGGCAGCCCGGATGCCGCTTCTGACTTCGAGATTAACTCCGAGACCCTCGCGGACAAGGAGTCTTTTACTGGGCGGCCCGGCGACTCAAAGACGTCCTCAGCGGCGACCGGGAAGCGTCGGAGCTCGACCCCGAAACGCTAAACCTCGTCAAGGCGCGGCTCTGGATCAGAACCTACGGCGGCACCTACGCCGACTACATGGACACCCCCGAATGGGTCATCGAGATGATGCTCCGGCTCGATGATATGTACTCGGCCCGCGCTCCGGCGCCACTCGACGGCGATTTCACTCCGACCATCAGTTAGGCCCTCCCATGACCGGATATGACATCGCATGGAAGGGCCTCGGCGATCTGGAGAAGGCGTTCGTCCGGGCCGGTGTGCAGGCGGACGCCGCCGCCCGGGAAAACGTCCGCGTCGCGGCTATGACCCTCGTCCGGGACGCCCAGAACAACTTCGAAGGCTCCCACAAAAAGGGCCAGCCGCACGTTGGCGGGAGCAAGCCCAACATTGTCACCGGCAACCTGCGCCGCTCCATCATGGCCGACAGCCTCAGGCACACCGCCATGGGCGGCTACACCACCAGCGTCGGCCCAACCCTGAAATACGGCCGCCGCGTTGAGCTAGGGCTCGCCCCCACGGGCGCCTACCCATACTTCGGACCCGCCGCCGCGCACCTGCGCACCGAAATGGCAGCCATCGCCACCGCCAACTGGGCGCGATTCATCAAATTCTAAACAGCCCCGGAGGCCTCCATGTCGTTCCTTCCCCCTGTCGTCATGGAGATCCGGGCGAACGCGGCACAGTTCCTCTCCGAGCAGGGCAAGGTCGTCGCCGCCGCCAAGGCGACCGCCAGCGAAACCGAAGCCGCCGCCCAGAAGGAAGCCGCAGCCGCCCGCACCGCCGCCGCCGAAGCAAAGCGAGCCTCGGAACAGCAGATTCTCGCCGCCGAAACTTCTGCCAGGGCGTCCACCGTCGCCGCGGACAAGCGCATCGCCGCCGAAGTGCGAGCCACCGAGGCTCAGGCGAAGGCCGTCCAGATGCAGGCCGACTCCCTCGGCGTCATGACCGCATCCCAGCAGGCCGCCTACGACAAGCAGGTCGCCGCCGCAGGCCGGGCGGCCAACGCCGTCGAACTCGCCGCCGCCCGTGAAGCTCAGGCCCAGGACGCGGCTGCCGCCTCGGCAACCGCAGCCTCGGCCGCGCAGGTCCGGGCCGCGGAGCTTCAGATCGTCGCCACGGAGCGGGCCGCCGCCGCGCAGGAAGTCGCAGCGACCCGCTCCAAGACCGCCATGGCCGCAGTGGTGGGCATGTCCAACAAGATCACCGCAGTCTCCCTGCTGGCAGGCGCGGCCATCGCCGTCGGCGCCACCGAAATGGCGGCCAAGTTCGAGAAGTCAACCATGCTGCTCGTGACGGCGGGTGGTGAATCCATGGGCGCCCTCGATGGCGTCCGCAAGGGCATCCTCGACATCTCCACCTCCACCGGCACCTCGGCGGAGCAGATGTCCGAGGGCATGTACATCATGGAGAAGGCTGGCTACCGGGGGGCGGCCGGCCTCGCGGCGCTGAAGGCCTCCGCGCAGGGCGCCAAGGATGAGAACGTCGACCTCGCCACCATGTCCCAGGCCGTCACAGACGTGCTGCTGGACTACGGCTACAAAATGGACACCGTGGCGCATGCCACGGACTCATCCGTCCGGGTCACCAATATGCTCGTCGCCGCATCGGGTGCCGCGAAAACCACGATGCAGGATTTCGCGGCCTCCATGGCCGCGGTAATCCCGATCGGCTCGACCGCGAAGATCGGCTTCGACCAACTCGGCGGCGCCATCGCCACGATGACCCAGCACGGGCAGACCGCACAGCAGTCCTCGCAGAACCTCGCCAACCTCGTCCAGTCCTTTGTGCGGCCCTCCAACATGGCCTCCGCCGCCATGTCCCAGATGGGCATCGACACCACCGACCTCGCAGTGCACCTCGGCGAGCGCGGCCTCTCCGGATCCCTGAAGATCGTATCCGACCAGATCCTCAAGCACATGGGCCCGGACGGGACAATCCTTCAGTCGACCATGAAGGAAAACGCCAACGCCACGGCGGCCATGCAAAAGATCATCGCGCAGATGCCCCCGGACCTCGCCCGGATGTCTCAGGGCCTGCTTGACGGGTCCGTGTCCATCAAGGAATACAGCAAGGCCACCAAAGACTCCGGCGGCACAGCAGGCGCCCTCGGGCTCCAGCTGGCCGGGCTCTACAAGGCGAACTCCGGCGTCAACGACTCCCTCAAGGCCGGGCGTCCGGCGATTGAGACCTACAACGCGGCCATGCGCGACGTCTTCGGGAACGTCACCGCTGCCCGCGCCGCGACAATGCTCCTGATGAACGACAGCCACGAGTTCGAGGCCAACATCAAGGCCATCGGCGAGGCCGGCCAGAAAACCGGGCAGGACATCTCCACCTGGGCCGACATGCAGGAAACCCTGTCCGTCCAGATGAACCAGACCAAGCAGATGGTCGCCAACCTCGGCATCGAAATCGGCACCAAGCTCATCCCTGTGGCCAAGGACCTCATTGGCGGCTTCACAGACGTATTCCACGGCTTCGAGCAAGGCAACCCGGTGCTACTGAGCCTGGCCGCCCTTCTCGGCGGGGCCGTGACCCTCAGCGTCGTCAACTTCACCATCAACATGGTCAAGGCTGGCATCGCCACGGTGGTTCAGCTGGGGGAAATGGGCGCAGCCTCCATCCTTATGGGCCAAAAATTCATCGCAGGCTTCCTGTCTGCCAGCGCCGCTACATCCTCCTTCACAGGCAATGCGGGAACCCTGGGCGGTGTACTCCGTTCCGGGCTCGGCCCGGCACTTGCCGGCGTGGGAATCGTGGCCGGTATCGCAGCGGTGGGGCTCGCAATCATCAGCGCCAACACAGTCCATGCCACCGTCGACGTCGAGAAAATGACCAAGGCGCTCGTGGACTTCGCCGATGCCGGGAACAGTGCCGGCAAGGTTGAGCTCGATGCCCAGTTCTCCAACTGGGACACCGTTTTCGGCCACGCCACCTCCGACGTCACAGACCTAGACGGGGCCATCAGGAACTTCACCCACCTGGACTTCAACCAGTCCGTCAATCACTGGATGGATGATCTGGCCGGGCACCTGAATCAAGCCAAAACCGAGGCCGGTCAGACCGAGGACAAATTCAAGTCCATGGGTGACCAACTCGGCAAGATGGTCAGCGGCGGCTCAGCCGATACAGCCGCCAGAGTCTTCGACAAGCTCGCCCTGTCGTTCACTAACAACGGCAAGACCGCGCAGGACGCCCTCGACGTGATGCCCGGCTACAAGCAAGCACTCAACGACAGCGCCCACGCTGCCGGGCAAAACCTCTCCCAGCAGGAGATGCTCGAGTTCGCCATGGGCAGGGTGCCCAAGGTGATGCTCGACGCGATGGACTCGACGCAGAAATATACGGATGCCTCAGGCCACGTCAAGGCCATCACCCCGGACCTGCAAAAGTCACTCGAAGCTGCAGGCGTCTCCGCTGATGGCCTTGTGACGAACGTCGAAAGGATCCTGCCCGCCATGCAAATGGCAGGCCTGGCCACAGAGTCCGCAGCGAAGGCCGACTCCAAGTATCAGGAAGCGATCGAGAAAGCCAACGGCGCCGTAGCGGACCTCATCAAGAGCAACGTCGACGTTTCGAACGCACTGACAGATGGTGCGGCGAACTTCAACACGCACTCGGAGGCTGGACGGAAACTCCAGGACACCTATTTCGGCGTCAAGGATGCAGGCGATGAGATGGCCAAACAGGCCGCAACGCACGGAGTGAATGCACAGAAGGACGTCTCCGCGGCTCTGCAAAACACCTACGACAACCTGGTGAATTCCGGCCATCAAATGGGCATCGTTGGCACACATGCCGACGATCTGGCCCGGCAGGTCATGGGCATCCCGCCCGGCGTGGACATCAAGACGTGGATGGACAGCCAGGCCCGGGCAGAGGCGGACAAGCTCAAGGGCGCCATGGATGCCATCGACCCGGTCAAGAGGATTCAGGTCCTCATCGACACTTACCGGACCGACCACGGAACCAAGGCCCTCAATGACGCCCAGAACGGCGGCCCCGGCGGATACACGGGCGGCGCGGTCAGCTCGATCATGGGCATGGTCGACGGCGGAGTCATCCCCGGCACCCCACCGTCACGGCCCAACGTGGACAACATCCTCGCGATGGTCAACGGCAAGCCACTGCAGGTCCGCTCCGGTGAGTTCATCACGAACGAGCCACAGACCAAGGCGAACCTGCCCTGGCTCAAAGCGAGCAACGCCGGGCTGAACATCGGCGACGCCATGCGCTCACGCTTCGCCGCCGGCTACGTCAGCGGCGCAGCGCAACCCTCAGCGGCAGTGGCCCAGTCCGTCAATCAGGGCGGCCACGGGCCCATCACCATCAACGCGCAGACCAACGCAACGGCAGGGCAGATCTCCAACGAGCTGTCCTGGATCCTGCGCACCAGCTAACGAAAGGGGTCCCTCGTGGCCTACACCTACCCGGCAATGGTCGCTTGGGACCCCCAAAGCAACAAAGTCGTCAAGAACACGCTCTTTCAGGTGTATGCAACCTCCGACACCGCGTTCACCACCCCGCTTGCGATCACAGACCCCTTCGGGAACCCGATCGCCAGCAACATCCTCAACTCCGGAGCGCAGGGCGTATTCCCCCAGTTCCAACAGGCTCTGAACTCCGCCGTCGTCCTGACTGATTCCATCCACACCTACGCGTGGACCGTCGCGTGCACACAGGTAGGCGCTGCGTTTCGCTGGGCGCCGAACACCCCCTATGCCGCAGGGCAGCAGGTCATCGCCCCGAACGGCGACCCCGTTTCCGCGATCTCCACCTTCACGTCCGGGGCCTCCTACTCCGCCACAAACTGGAACCCTTCGGTACAGGACACCAGGCTGACCGCTGTTGAAACGAAGAACACGGCGCAGGACGGGCGTCTGACCATCCTGGAATCTACGACCGTCCCGCAGGCGTTGACGGACGCGAAAACCTACACGGACGGCCAGGTAGCAACAGACCGCGGCCGGTTGACTACGGTTGAGGGCGTCGCGGGGAACGCCGCACCGTACTGGAAAGCATCGACCGCGTACACGGCAGGGCAGCGCGTCGTTGCACCGAATGGGGATGTCGTTTCCGCGATTGCCAACTTCACGTCCGGGGCCTCCTACTCCGCGACGAACTGGACCGCCTCAACCCAGGACGGGCGCATTGCCGCCACCGAGACCGGACTGGCCAGCGTCCCCGCGCAGACCGGCACGAGCATTGAACAGTTCGCCGGCACTGATGACCGGGCTCTGCGCCCTGTCGACAGCATGACGTGGCCGATCCCCTTCATGGACAAAGACGGCTACATGGCCGGCGCCTTCGACGCTAACGGTGCTCTCAATCTGTTCAAGGCACCCGTCCTGCCAGTCGGATCGCTGCCTATCGAATCGTTCGATACGGGCATGGGCCTGCGGACGCTCGACCCCAACAGTGGCTACGTCTTCGGTCTCATGGACCAGGACGGGTACATGGCCGCCGGGCTCTCCCTCGACGGATACTTCACCGTGTTCAAGGGGGCGGCGGCCGGCGCGTCCTCCGTGTCGTCCAGGACGAAGATTCTATGCGTCGGCGACTCCCTGACCCGCGGCTACACCGGCTCGACGGCGTGGGACATCGCGGACTCCTACCCTTCCAAGCTCGCGGGACTTTTGCCGGACGTTTCGGTTGTCAACCAAGGTTTCGGCGGTAACCCGGTCGATGAAATCAGACTCCGGGTCGCGGCCCTGAAGCTGTACCTGACGCCTGTGGGCGGTGTGATCCCGGCCTCCGGAGCGGTGGATGTCACCACCCGTCAGGCTATCGGGTGGGTCCCCGGCAACACGGTCAGCCTCAACGGCTCGCTGCTGGGAGTCTCCGGGACGTTCACCCGCTCACCGACCAGCATGACCTTCACCCGGAGCTCGTCGGGCGCGTCCGTCACTGTCTCCACACCGGCCCCGCTGCTGATCAGCAAGCCGGATTACAGCGGCTACACGGCGATCATCTGGACCGGTCGCAACGATGTCTCCTACGGGTGCCTCGGCCATGAGAAGACGGTGCCGGACCATGTTGTGGCGGCCAGTATCGAGTTCATCGAATGGCTGTCACCGCACATACGCCAGTTCGCCATCGTGGGAACGACCAACCGCGTCGATGAGCCACGCGGCACGGACAAGTACAACCAGGTCATTGAGATCAACACCCGGCTTGCAGCGCTATACCCCGGCAAATACATCAACGTCCGCGACTATCTCGTCAACCACGCCATCTACGACGCGGGGATGACGCCAACCCAGGCGGACCTTGACGCCATGGCGAACGACACCCCGCCCCCGTCAATCATGGACGGCGGCAGCCACTACAACATCCCCATCGCGCCGTTGCTCGCGCAGAACGTCTTTTACCCCTACCTGACTAAGAAAGGTCTGATCTGATGCCAGGTCTAGGAATTGTTGCCCCCGTCAGCTTCGGAGACGCCACACTCCCGCAGCTCGACATCACCCCACTCCTGCGTGTGCCTGGAGCGTCCTCTGACTGGGCCGTGGACAAGGTCTCCGCAGGTCCCGTGGCCACGTGGTACGGCATGGTCCAGGCCGGACAGATGGTCGCCCCCACGGTGGCGTCCCAGCGGCCCAACCTGACCACAGACGGTGTCACCGGCCGGAAGATCATGCACTTCGACGGGGTCAACCAGCGGTTCGACGCGACATTGTCGCTGTCCGGGGCGAAAACGCTGGTGGTTGTCGGGCGCCTCCCGCTTGCCGCTAACTCGTCCTACCTCATCACGGGCGGCACCGGGCCGTCCTTCAACCTCTACATCGGCAGCAACGGGAAGTTCGCCTCGACGGCGGGCACCACACTGGCGAGCACCGTGACAGCAGACGGAAACATGCACGTCTTCATCTTCGTCTCCAACGGGACATCCTCTGTGTTCAGCGTAGACGGGGTTGAGGTTGCGGGTGCAGCAGGCACCTCAACGGCAACAGGCTTGCGGGTCGCCGCGACTTCGACCGTGTACGCGCAGGCGGATGTGCAGCGGATAGCTGTTGTCCCTTACGCCGCAACGTCCGCTCAGCGCGCAGCAATACTCGCACAGATGAAGAGCCAGTACGGTCTCTAACGCAGGACGGCACCTAAGGAGCCCGTGGCAACCGCCGCGGGCTTCTTTGCGCCCCAAAACAGGAGGCACCCTTGCCCGCAGTAGTGTTCACCTCGGCCTTGCTGAACTACCAGGTGTACGTGGCCTCCACGGGCACGGTCCTCGGTGTCGGCACGGACCTCGGGCTGATCGGAATCAGTGGTCTCCGCGACCTCCCCGGCGTGCGGGAGGGCAATGTCAATCGCGGCCAGCGCGACGGGGCCCTTCCCGGCCTGAACCTCGTAGGCGAGCGCCGCATCGGCATCACGTACCAGATCACCCGCACCGCTGGGGGCACGGAATCCGCACTCGCGCTGGCTACCGCCTCGCACCAAAACGTCGCCGATCCCTCCACGATCTGCATGACCGCAGGCGACTACCTGCGCCAGAAGGCGAACGTCGGCACCCTCAAGCCCGTCTACGGAGCCATGGTGCAGCTCCCCAATCGGGCCGCTCCCCTGATCTTCTTCGGCCGGCCCGTCCGCTTCAACGCACCCATCGGAACCGACTACCAGTACGGGCGCATCGATATCAGCACCGAATGGTCCTGCCCCGACGGACTGCTCTACGACAACACCCTGATCACGGGGTCATGCGGGCTCCCTAACCCGACATCCGGCACGAGATTTGCGGCTACGTTCAACCTGACCTTCGGAACATCCTCTGGCGGCTCATTCCAGATGAACAACACCGGCAGCTATTTCAGCGCACCATACTTCACCATCACCGGGCCTGTCTCGTATCCGATCATCACCAACGAGACGACCGGACAGCAGATCAAGCTGAACATCGTACTCAAGGCCGGCGACACCCTTGCGATCGACTGCCAGTCCGGCACCGTCACCCTCAACGGCACCGCGAACCGGAACAACGCCGTGGACATCTCCACCACGTTCTTCAGTCTCATCCCCGGCGTCAACACCGTCAGCTACGGATCCTCCGACTCGGCGGCCGTCGCGTCCCAACTCACCGGATACGCGCTCCCCGCATATTCGGTCGCCTAGGAGGTCCCGTGGCCATCGTCCCAACAATCACCGCATGGGATTTGAACACCAACACGCTCCTGACCAACCTCCCTGCCATCCAGCCCTCATACTCCGTGCGCATGAACGACGCCGGAGAGTTCTCCTTGAAGCTCGACCTCTCGGACGCGCAGACCGCCAGCCAGGCGGCCGTCATCCTCAGCCTCCGCGGCATCCCATTCAAGGTCATCTTCTCCAACCGGGGCGAATCGATCCAGTACTCCGGCATCGCATGGAACACCACCATGTCCAGCAAGGAGCCGATCCTCACCATCGCGGGCAAGGCGATCCCGTCCTACTTCGCGCAGGTCACGGCCACCAAGTCCTACAACACGTCGATCAGCCCGGCAAACCTGCTGGCCAACGTCGTGACCGACACACAGAACCAGCCCGGCGCGAACATGCGGCTTGCCCCGCGACTGAACCTGAACACCCCGCCGCCGAACATCACTCCGTCGTACACCTCCAACCAGTACGTCACGGCAGCCCAGATCATCGCGGACTGCACGGCCGCCACCACCCCCGGCACGGGCGGTGTGGACTACTACGTCACGGACGCGTTCGTGAATGGCGCACCCGTGCACTCGTTCAACATCGCCGCGCCGCGCTGCGGCCGCGACAGGACCGTCTCCGGAGCGACCCTCGATTTGTCGCAGGCCATCGAATGGCAGTGGCCCTCCAACGCCGCGCAGTCAGGGAACCAAGCCATCGTCGTCGGCGCCGGCTCCGGCGGCGTCCAGCCGAAATCCATCAAGGATGCCTCCACGCCCCGCGGCGGACTCGGCCAGCCGCCCCTCCTGCAGATGGTCTACCAGTTCAACCAGGTCAGCTCCCAGACCCAGCTGGACTCGCTCGCCAACGGCATGATCCAGATGTTCGGGCAGCCCGTCACCGTCCCGGTCATCACAATGCCGATCGCCTACGCCCCACTGCCGCTCGGGTCATTCACGATCGGCGACGACGTGCGCGTCTACTCGCCCGCTTCCCCATGGTTCCCCTCGGGACTCTCGGAATGGTGGCGGATCGTCGCCTACACCGTCACCTACCCGGATGAAGGTGTGCCGAGTTACCAGCTCACCCTCAACCGCCCGCCCATCTTCTAGGAGCCCGCCATCGTCAACGCCCAGCTCGGCTCCCAGTACGACCTCATCCAGCGCCTAAACGCCATCGAAGCGAGGCAGCGGGCCATTGCGACCCAGCCGCTCCTGCTCAACGCTTCCACGGGCCAGGATGGCGGCAAGGGCCTCAGCACTGACAAGAACGGGCTGCACCTCTTCAACGCATCCGGCGTCGAAAACGTGACACTCTCCACCGCGGACGGGTCGGCAACGTTTGCCGGCTCAGTCACCATCAACGGCAACCTGAGTGTCCCCAACGGCTCCATCGGCAACGCCGCACTTCAGAACCCCATCTCGCCACTGGCAACACATGCCGGCGCCAACAGCTTCGGGCTTGCGACCGGCGCCAACGTGCAACTACTGAGCACCACAATCAGCGTACCGGCGGGCTTCACACAAGCCCTCGTATTCGCCACCGCCACACTGCATGCATACAACAACAACGCTGGGGCGGATGACGCCTACGAGTCTGTGTTCATCAATGGCACGTCAGTTGGAGCATCCAGTCAGGTAACGGCAGCGGCGGGAGCGAGTACTAGCCTCCCCGCTTCAGGGACATTGCTGGTCACGGGCCTCGGCGCATCCTTCGCCGTGGTGGTCAAATGCTCATCCGGCGCCAACGCGTGGGCGTCAAGCGCCAACAACTTCATCAACCTCGACGTGATGACCATCTTCCTCCGCTAGGGGACCTTCGGGGCCTCCCCCACATCCTTCAGGGAGGGATTGACAATCACCGAAGTGCCCGGGGCGGGAGCGTCGTTCGTGCCCCACTTGACGGGGGGCGGACCTCCGGGCACCTGGACCGTCGTCATCCCATTCGGCAGCGTGCCGGTGACGGGATCCGGCACAGGTGCGGCAGGCACCGTTTCCGGGGCCGACACGACGGGAGCCTGATCAACGGGTGCGGGCACTTCGGGTGCCGGTTCTACGGGTGCTGATGTCACTACAGGCTCCAAAGTCGGGGCAGGCGCCACGGGCGCCTCGGAAGTCTGAACAGGAGAAGGATCGGACGGCGCCGAAACGGTCGTAGTCACCACCGCGGGCGCCGGGACAGTCGACGTCAGCGCGTTTGCGCCGGCGATTCCCCCGAACAGCACGCCGATTCCAAGCAGCGTCGCGCCTGCGCCTACAAAGACTGATTTCTTCTCCATAAGCCGAAACGATAGCGCAACCCTCCGCCGATTAATACCCCACGCGTCACATCTTTCCCGCAGCCCCCAACCGTAGGGGCTTTTTTCATGCCCACTTTTAGGAGCCCCGCATGGCCATCAGCGCCGTCCCCTACGCCCTGCAGAACGGCTCGCACAGCGCCGACCTGTTCCGGCAGGCAGTATCATCCCTCGTCCCACCCGGCGGCGGGCTCGTGACATCAGGCGACCTCGCCGTCACTCAGACCGGCACGGCCTCCATGAACGTCGTCTTCGGCGTCGGCCGCGCATGGGTCCCCGGAACCAACGTCGGCAACGTCTCCGGCGGCAACTTCTCCAAGCAGGCGATGTACTTCGCCCTCAATGACGCCGCCTACACGGCATCCGTGGCAACCTCCGACCCGGTCAACCCCCGCATCGACGTCGCCTACCTCGCCATCCAAGACTCCCAGTACTCCGGCAGCCTGAACGCGGCCGTCCTTGGCGTCGCCACGGGTGTCCCCACGTCCGGAGCCGCCTACCCGGCCAACGCCCCCACGATTCCGGCGAATGCCATCGCCCTCGCCTGGATCAACGTCGCCGCCAATGCATCCTCAATCTCCAATGCGAGCATCACCGCCATCGCCGGGCAGGCCATCAGCCCGGCACTGGGCCTAGTTGCCCAGACACTGCAGACCGCAGGCACATCATTCACCGGCGCCACGGAACAGCAGGTCACGTCCGTGTCGGCCTACCTTGTCGCCGGGCGTTCCTACCGCATCCGTGCCTCCGTGGACCTCTCCGCCAATGCGGCCAACGTCTACGTCGCCTACCGCCTCAAGTACGGCTCCACCGGCGGCATCACCGGCACCAATACCCGCAACTTCAACGCCGCTTACGCGATCTCCGGCACCGGCCAGGCATACGACATCAACGGTCAGATCTTTACGGCCCCCTCCACTGGCCTGAGTACCTGCACCATGACGGCACAGATCGTCGTGGGCACCGCCAACACCGTCTCCGTTGGTTCAAGCACCCCCGCGCCGCTGTCCATCAGCGTGGAAGACCTCGGGTGACCGGCATGGACGGCACACTGCAGCTCATCGTCAACATCGGGGCCGCCGCCACGGCACTGGCCGCGATCATCGGCCTGCCCCTCGCATTCGTGAAGCTCTGGCCCGTCATCAAACGCGCCGTGACCCTTGCCGTGGCGCTGGAGAAGCTCCCGGAGATGGCGCAGGAACTCGGCTCGCTGTCCATCGGGCAGCGAGCACAGGCCGAAACCCTTGAGCACCAGAACGCCGAGCTGAAGATCATCAAGCACGAGGTCGAGTTCAACAACGGATCCTCCGTAAAGGATGCCGTGGTCCGCAACGAGAAAGCCACCGCCGAACTGACTAAAGAGTTCCGCGAGTACGTGGCTAATGGCCAGCCGCCGACAACCACGATCAACGTCAACCCTGGGGGATCGCAATGACCGACTACTGTCCCGGCGCCGTACAAGTTCCCCAGCCTGGAGGCGGGGGGCTTGACGCATCCCTGCCGCCCCGCGCCATCTGGCACATCACTTGGGACGCCCTGCGAGCCGACGGCACGCAGCCCAACTTCTCGGCCGTGGCCGGGTACCTCCAACGCCAGGAGTACTGCCCGCACATCATGTGGAATCCGTTCACCGGGTACATGGAGCAGTACTACCCGGCCAGCCAGTCAGCCCGCGCCCTTGTGGCATGGAATCAGGACGGCGCTGTGAACGTCCAAATCGAGACGTTCTTCACCCCCGGCTGCGTCGTCGATGGAGTCAAATACAACACCGTGGCCGACACTCCCTGCCGCGGTCTCGGCACGATCCTCGACTGGCTCGACAGCCTAGGCATCCCCCGCGTTTGGCCGATGGGCGCCCCGCAGTGGCAGGGCAACAGCCGCGACGCCGCCATCTGGAACTCCAGCGGCGGCCACTACGGGCACTGCAACGTCCCGGACAACACCCACACCGACCCCGGCCCCATGCCGGACATCACCGGATCCATTAGCCCCATGGGCACCATCCAGGAGAACACCGTGACCCCCGAACAAATGGCGACCCTCGTTGCCGAAATCCGCGCCATCGGCACCGTTGACCAGCAGATCGCCGACGCGACCCGCAGCTTCGAGAAGGGCCTTATCTCGAGCCTGAGCGGGCAGCTCGTCATCAGCCCCCAACAGGCCGAAGACATCGTCTCCGCCGTGACCTCACGGGTCCCCAATGCCGTCCTGAACGCCAAGTTCAAGCTTGCAGACGGCACCCTGGCAAACCTCGCCGGACTGCTGGACCAGATCCACGCCCGGCCCGCAGGATCCTCGCCCGCCGCCGTCGACGTCGAAGCGCTCGTCGCCCGCCTCAAGACCGAACTGCCCGCAGCCATCCGCGCTGACATCGCCGCACGACTCACCCAGCCGTAACCCCAACAGGAGAACTTCATGAATCCCCTCGTCGCAAGCGTAATCCGCACCGTCGTCCCAGTCGTCGTTGGCCAGGTCACGTCCTGGCTGCTGCTCGCCAACGTCACCCTCCCCGGATCCGCCGCAGATGGCCTGAGCACCTTCCTCGGCGGCCTCTTCACGGCCATCTACTACGTCGGTGTCCGCGTCCTCGAACAGCAGTGGCCCCAGGCTGGTGTACTGCTCGGTCTCACCGCGTCCCCGGACACCTACTCCAAGGGCGAACCGGCACCTGCGTCCGCCCCGGCACCTGCCACCGCCACCGCCTCCGTGAACTCCCCGGCGCCCGCAACCATCTTCCCGGCCGCCGCGGTAGAGGCCGCGGTCGCAGCCCACGAGCCCGTCTCTGTCACGCCTGAGCCTGTCGCGCCGATCTACGAAGCACCTGCCGTCCCGGCTGAACCTGTGCCGGTAGCGCCGTAGCCGAAAGCAAAAGCCCCCAACTGTCCGGAAATCCCGGACAGTTGGGGGCCGTTTGTGCGTCCGATACGCTTGCGCCATGGCATCGTTCAAGCTCGACGGCACCACGTACGAGTACCTCCTGCCGGACCCCGGACACGCCGATGAGACACGCTCATGGACCTACGGCGCGTACCCGATGGTCATGGCCGCCCTGCCGCTGGCCGGCGGCTCGAACGTGGAAGTCTATGCCCTGGCTCAGCGCTGGAACCCCTCCCACGTCCTCGTGTCCTGGCGCGACGATGACGACCATTCGCACTGGGCGTGGGTCCCGGCCGGGAACGTTCGCCGCGTGACTGACTCCGAATGGGACATCGAGAAGTACCGGCGGTGTCCCGAGAATCTCCGCGCTGTCCGCTGGGGGAAGAGACTCCCCGGATTCCTACCCGCCTAGTCTGCTATTGTCGGCCCTTCTTCAATTCTCGCTTTACGTGTTCGCCGAATACCTCTGACCTGCTGAGGTGCCAGAGCTCGTCTAAGTAGTCCCAGCTCATCCGAAGCAGCGCTTCCGGATCGACCGTCCGCTCGAGGGTCTTCCCCCGATGGATCGTCGGCGGGTGGGACAGACTGGATTGCACCACATATGAACCGTTGAACGGGTACCTAGTCGTTGCCTCCATCGGCGTTCCCCTGGCATCGATACCGAATAAACCAGACCCATTGAAAACAACGCTTCCCGGCGAGCCAGGGCCCACAGTCCAGCTGCCACTTGCATGTCCACCGACGAGGAGCTGCGCTCCTGATGCCTCGATGTGCTGGTCCGCATCACGCGCTTTGAAGACCCAGCCGATCACACCATCCGCCTTCTGGCGCTTGTCTTCCAACTTCCACCAGGCAACAAGGGCCGTTCGACGCACCTTGGCATCGGGCAAGCCGCGGACAGAAGCCAAGGACTCGGACTGCAGCCGGCCGGCCGCAGTCTTCAATGCAGACAGCGCTTTGTAAAACTCCGACCGAATATCCTGCGGGTCCTGAGCCGCCTTGAATTTCCTCATTGCCCTGCGGGCCTCAACCAACTTTTCTTGCGCGGTCACTCGCTACCCCCATCGAATCAACGTCGGAGTACCAAGCCTAAGCCAGCCTCGGCTGGGCGGATCGATACTCGGCCTTCCAGCCGACCTAGCCGAGGGCGGCGGCGGACGCCTTGGCGAGGCGCGCATAGACGCGAAGCGTGGTCTGTGGATCCTTCGCGTCCGGGTGGCGCGGGTGGGCCGGAAAGGCTGCCCGCGCCAATGGCGGGGTCATCCCCCAAGCGCTTTCTGCGCAATGTTTGCACCCACGAAATGGGCGTCCGGCAGCAGATGCGAATAGCGATCCATAGTCGTTGTGATGGACTCGTGCCCCAGCCGCCTTGAGAGAGCAAATATCTCCATGCCGGCGGCGATCATCCAGGACGCGTGCGTGTGCCGGACATCGTGGACTCTCGGCCGCTCAAGCTTCGGGATGCCGGCGGCCTTTAGGGCAGGCTCCCATGCCCGGTTGTAGGTCGATCCGGAGCGCATGACCCCGCCGCGCTTCAGGACGAACACGTAGCCGCCACCGGCAGCCTCCACGGTCGCGCGGATGATGTTCACGGTACTGGGCGCCAGTGACACCGTGCGGACGCTCCTGCGCGTCTTGGGTGGTCCGATGTAGTAGCCGCCGTCGCCGTCTTCCTTCCATGCCTTCGTTATGCGCACCGTCGGCGTGGCTCCGTCGAGCTTGAAGTCTGACGCCAGAAGGGCCGTGGCCTCACCGAAGCGCAGGCCAGTGCCGACAAGCAGCTGGAAGAACGGGACGAAATGGGCGTCCATGCCAGCCATGATCCGGTCCCAGCCGGGGCGGTCGATGAATCGAATGACGTCCGACGTGGCCGCGGCCTTGGGGAGCTTCACACCCTTGCAGGGGTTGTCTGTGCGGAAGCCCTTGCGGACGGCCGTCGTCATTGTGGCAGAGAGAAAGCCGTGCTGGTTGGCGATGGTCTTGGAGCCCAGGCCTTTGCCCTGCATGTACTTGATCCAGCGCACGACGTCCTCATAGTCGACGGCGGCAGCCTTGCGCATGCCGATCGGCCCGCTGAAGTGGTTCCCGATGGCATTCTTGTAGCGCTTGAGCATGTAGGGGCCGACGTCGGTCAGCTCGGAGATGTGGGTGGACATCAGCTCGGCCACGGTGGGGCCCATGAGCTTGCCGTCCTCGGCCAGGCGTTCGGCCTGCTTCAGTGACTGCCCGTTTGCGTCGAGCAGGCGCTTCCACATTTCGGCGGCCTCGGCTGTGTCATGCGTCCAGCGCTCGGCTTTGCCCGTGTCCGGGTCCCGCCACTGGAGCTGATAGCCGAAGCTGCCGTCGGCCCGGGGACCGCGGATCTGGATAGACGCCATAGGCCCTAGTCTATCGGGCTGTGATGACACTTTAGCTGTCTGTGATGACAACATCCGTGTAACCCGCTAGATCTAGGGCCTAAATGGGTGGAGATGGGGGGAATTGAACCCCCGTCCGATGTCGTGTTGTCAGGGCTTCTCCGGGCGCAGTTTGCGTTGGATTTTCTCGGCCCCAGCCATGCTACAAACAGCTGGCTGATCCGGGCCCAGTCATCTAAGAGTCCCGTTCACCCCGATGACGGAGGTAAACAGCAGTGGCTATCTAAATGACGCCAGGATCCGGGGCAATAGCAACCTCGGGCTGACGGACTGTCTTACTGCTTAGGCAGCGAGAGCGAAGTCAGTGCGTTTTGATTCGGCACTTATTGGTTTGCAGACAGCGTTTACGAGATAATTCTGCATCCTCGGCCCGCTTCACCTGTCGCGACTAACATCGTCGAAACCGATCATCCCCGTATTTTGTTATCAAACCGTTCAGATCACCCGCGGTATCCGCGTGAAACCTTCCCCGACTACCAATCATAACGCACGGCCTCCCGGAATCATTCCCGCGGGATTGGCCGTTTTCTTCGCTGGGCGGGCGTTACCGCCGGTTGCGTTCGCGCATGACCCGCAAGGCCTCGCGCTTGTCCTGCTGCTCGCGCAGCGTCTGGCGCTTGTCGTATTCCTTTTTACCGCGGGCGACGCCGATTTCCACCTTCGCACGGCCGTCCAGGAAGTACAGCTGCAGCGGGACGATCGTGAATCCTGATTCACGGATCTTGTGCGAAATCTTGGTGAGCTCGTCGCGGTGCAGCAGCAGCTTCCGGCGGCGGCGTGCGGCGTGGTTGGTCCAGCTGCCCTGATGGTATTCGGGGATGTGGATGCCCTCCATCCACAGCTCGTCGTTGTAGAAGGTGCAGAAGCCGTCAACCATCGAGGCGTGGCCCTCGCGCAGGGACTTCACTTCCGTGCCCATCAGCGCGATGCCGGCCTCGTAGGTGTCAAGGACGTGGTAGTCGTGCCGGGCCTTCCGGTTGGTGGCCACTACCTTACGGCCACTTTCTTTGGGCACGGTGGGACTCCTCGGATCTGTTGATGGCTCACTCCGGCCGGGGTGGCGCGGAGTTCTTCCAGTTTACGGCAGGGCGCCCGCCTCGGCGCCCGGGGCGGATGGCCCTGCCGGCACCAGCTCAGAGCAGGGTCATCGGGTCCACGGCCCGGCCGTTGAGCCAGGTCTCGAAGTGCGAGTGGCACCCCGTGGAGTTGCCGGTGGTTCCCGAATAGGCGATCAGCTGCCCCTGGCTGACCTGCTGGCCGGGGGAAACCGTCACGCTCGTGTTGTGGTAGTAAATGGTGGTCAGCGAGTTGCCCTGGACGACGCCATGCGAGATCTTCACGTTGTTGCCGCCGCCGTCGTTGGCCCAGCCGGCCGAGAAGACGGTGCCGGCCGCTGCGGCGTAGACAGGGGTGCCGCACGCGGCGCCGAAATCGATACCGGTGTGCATGTAGCCGCCCTGGCCGTAGAAGTCGATGGTTCCCGGCGGCGTCGCACGCCAGCCGAAGCCCGAGGTGATCGGCACGCCGTCCGGGAACGGGTGCCGGAGCCCGAAGGCCGACGGCGGTCCCTGCACCGGGACGTAGGGCTGGACGGCCTGTCCCTGGGCGCGGGCGGCGGCGGCCGCCGCCTCGGCGATGCGCCGCTGTTCGGCTTCCCAGGCCTCGCGCAGCTTCCGGTCCCGTTCGGCGATTTCCGCGGCCACGGCATCCTGCTGGGCCTTGACCTGGGCGAGCTGGCTCTGGATGCCGGGCTTGGCTGCCTGCAGCTCGGCGTCGAGCCTTGTGGTGTCGGCGATGAGCTTGTCCACCTGTGCCTTCTTGGCTTCGGCTTCGTCGCGGGCGGCCTTTTCCCGTGCCAGCGCCGCGTCGGCCTTGGCCTTGAGGTCCTTGATTTCTGCTTCCACGGCTTCGAGCCGGGCCTGTGAGTTAACGTTGGTGGCGTTCTGCTGGGTGAGCTTGTCCATCGCGGAGTTCTGGCTGCGCATCGCCTGGTCGGCCAGGTCGATGGTGTCCGTCAGGCTGCCGCCCTTGTTCGAACCGAAGAACAGCGACAGGTTGGACGGGACGCCGCCGGACTTGTAGGCCTGCGTGGCGATCTGCCCGATCAGCTTCCGGGTGTCCGAGATCTTCTGCTTGTCGGTCTCGAGCTGTTGCGTGATCTTTGCCTTGTTCTGCTGGGCCAGGTCCACGCGGGCCGCCAGGGCCTCCACTTCCTTGACCGCACCGGCCACCCGGCCCTGGGCCTCGAGGAGTGCCTGCTGGGCGCCCGGGAGCTGCCCCTGGTACAGAACGAGGTCCCCTGCGGCCTGGGCGATCCGGCCATCGACGAATTCGAGGGAGTGCTGGACCCGGGCCGCCTCGTCCTGCAACGCGGCCTGCTGGTCCTCGAGGTTGTCCGCGAATGCCACGGGAGTCGAGGCGCCCATGGATCCGACGAGGACCAGCGCCAGCATGGCGCTGATCATGCGGCTGCGGCGTCCTGCCAGGCGGAGCCGAAGAGGGAGTCGGAGGGAGCGCCGAAGCGGGCGACGGGCCATCGGTGTCATAAGGATTCCCTTTTCGTTGCGCACGGCTAGACCCGCAAGTAGCGGCGGAGGGTCAGAAGAGAGGATATTCCGGCCAGGACGACGCCCAGGCCGATCAGGGCCGGGGCGAGGATCAGGGTCTGGCCGGGCGAGATGAACGCCGTGTCCGGGTACTGCTTGGACAGGAACTCGCCGAGGAAGAAGTGGGCCACTGCCCACAGTGTGCCGGAAGCGAGGGCCGCACCGATCACCGCCGCGATCACACCCTCAAGGATGAACGGCAGCTGGATGACCGCCTTGGAGGCCCCCACCAGGCGCATGATCCCTGTTTCGCGGCGGCGGCTGAAGGCGGAAAGCCGGATCGTCGTCGCGATCAGCAGGATGGCGCAGACGATCATGACGCCGGCGATGCTCACCGCCACGAGGGAGGCCGCATTCATGGCCGAGAACAGCCGCTCCAGGAGCTGTCGCTGGTCGATCACGGTTTCCACGCCGGCCTGGGAGGAAAACGTCTCGCTGATGATCTCGTACTTCTCCGGGTCCTTCATGTTGATCCGGAACGAGGCCGGCAGCTGGTCCGGCGTCACCGAGTCAACGATCGGGGAATTGGAGAACTGCTCCTTGAAGTGCTTGTAGGCGTCGTCCTTGGATTCGAACTGGAAATCGTTGACGTACTGGGAGACCGCGGGCGACTGCAGGAGCTTGCGCAGGTTGTCCTGCTGTTCCGGGGTGGCCGGGCCGGTGGCGCAGCCGGGCGCCGTCGAGCCGTCGCTGCACAGGAAGATGGCCACCTGGACTTTGTCGTACCAGTAGCCCTTCATCTGGTTGATCTGCAGTTGCAGCATGCCGGCGGCGCCGACGAAGGTCAGGGACACGAAGGTCACCAGGATGACGGAGACCACCATGGACAGGTTGCGGCGCAGGCCGCTTCCGATTTCGCTGAGGACGAATGCAAGCCTCACAGCTGGCCCTCCCCTGTGGCGCGGGCTTCGCTGCGCGAGGAGGCGAGGGGCTCGGGGTCCCGTCCGCTGGCGTCCCGGAGGCGGCGCGACTGTCCCACGACCGGAATCATGGAGGTGTAGAGGGCCTTGGCCTCGTCACGGATCACGACGCCGTTGCGGAGCTCCACGACGCGCTTTCGCATCTCGTTGACGATGTCGTCGTCGTGGGTGGCCATCACCACGGTGGTGCCGTTCTGGTTGATTTTGTCCAGCACGCCCATGATGCCCATGGAGGTGGTCGGGTCGAGGTTTCCCGTGGGCTCGTCGGCCAGCAGGATTCCGGGACGGTTGACGACGGCACGGGCGATCGCCACGCGCTGCTGCTCGCCGCCGGAAAGTTCGTGCGGCAGGCGGTTCTCTTTGCCTTCGAGGCCGACTGTCTTGAGGACCTCCGGGACGGTGTCGCGGATGACGCTGCGGCTCTTGCCGATGACCTGCATCGCAAAGGCGACGTTGGCGAAGACTGTCTTCTGCGGCAGCAGCCGGAAGTCCTGGAACACGACGCCGATCCCCCGGCGGAGCCTGGGCACACGCCAGCTGGAAATGTTCGCCATGTTCTGGCCGGCAACGTAGACGGCACCGGAGGAGGCGCGGTCCTCCTTGAGGACCAGTCGCAGGAAGGTCGATTTGCCGGAGCCTGAGGCGCCGACGAGGAAGGCAAATTCACCACGGTCGATCTCAAGGTCGATCGAATCCAGCGCGGGACGCGCCTTCTGGTCGTAGACCTTGGTGACATTTTCGAAACGGATCATGGCCCTTAGTACCCTGCAGGACAGGGCTGTTGGGGCCCGGTTCTGCTGCCGGCGCAAGGGCTTTCGTGTGGGGGAAGTAGAGCTCCGGCCCCTCGACTATACGCACGGGTAACTGTGGTTAGCCTGGAACGGCGGGGCGTGTCGCGCGAATGTGGCCGCCACGACGGCGGCGCAGCATCGCGCCGGCTGCTACGGCCCGGCGTTTACTTGTCGGCGTTCCGGTTGTCGGTCCGCCACCGGATGCCCGCGTCGATGAAGTCGTCGATCTCGCCGTCGAAAACCGCCGAGGTGTTGCCGACCTCATGATCGGTGCGGAGGTCCTTGACCATCTGGTACGGGTTGAGCACGTAGGAGCGCATCTGGTCGCCCCAGGATGCCTTGACGTCGCCCGCGAACGCCTTCTTCTCGGCGTCCTCCTGTTCCTTCTTGAGCAGGAGGAGGCGGGACTGCAGCACGCGCAGGGCCGCCGCGCGGTTCTGCAGCTGCGACTTCTCGTTCTGCATGGACACCACGGTGCCGGTGGGGATGTGGGTCAGCCGCACGGCGGAGTCAGTGGTGTTGACCGACTGGCCGCCCGGGCCGGAGGAGCGGAAGACGTCCACGCGGATCTCGTTGTCCGGGATGTCGATGGAGTCCGTCTGCTCGATCAGCGGGATCACTTCCACAGCGGCGAACGAGGTCTGGCGGCGACCCTGGTTGTCGAAAGGGCTGATCCGGACGAGGCGGTGGGTGCCGGCTTCGACGCTGAGTGTTCCGTAGGCGTACGGTGCCTTGACTTCGAAGGTGGCGGACTTCAGCCCGGCTTCTTCGGCGTAGGAGGTGTCCATGATGGTGGTCGGGTAGCCGTGGCGTTCGGCCCAGCGCAGGTACATGCGCAGCAGCATTTCGGCGAAGTCCGCGGCATCGACGCCGCCGGCGCCTGCCCGGATGCTGACCACGGCTTCACGTTCGTCGAACTCGCCGGACAGCAGCGTCACGACTTCGAGGTCCTTCAGGGCCTTGCGGATCGATTCCAGCTCCGTCGCGGCCTCACCCATGGAGTCGGCGTCGTCCTCGTCCTGGCCGAGTTCCACGAGGACTTCGAGGTCATCGATCCGTGAGGCCAGGGTGTTCAGGCGTTCCAGCTCGGACTGCCGGTGCGAGAGCCGGGAGGTGATCACCTGCGCGGCCGCGGGATCGTCCCACAGGTTGGGTTCACCGGCCCGCTCGCTCAGCTCGGCGATGTCTTCCTTGAGCGCCTCGACATTCGAGACGTTCTCGATGGAGGCATAGGTGTTCCGCAGCGCGCGGATTTCAGCGGGAAAATCAATGTTTGCCATGGTTTTTTAAGCCTACGCTATCCGTCCTATCAGGCCCGACCCGCCGACGGGGCCCCGGGTTCCTACCGGGTGAGGCGGGAGCGCGCCGTCGAACTCGCTTCGATCCTGATGCCGTCCGGGACCAGGAAGTTGACCACCGGAGGGTGAACGGCGGCGCTCAGCACGACGACGGCGGTGGAACCGTCCGGGCTGCCCGTGGCCGGTGCGACGGCGAGGCCGCTGAACCGGGTGAAGGCGCCGTTGCGGTCCAGATAGTCGACGGCGGCGCTGCGCACCCTTGCTCCGCTGAGGACGGCGGAGGGGCTGCCGCCGGCGTTCTCGAGCTGCCCGAGGGTGAAGCTGTCCGCCGCGGCCACCGAGGCGCCGTCCGCCATGGACAGCAGCTTCTTGTGTTCGATGTAGACACTGGAAGCGGCCACCACCACGGCCGCGACGAGCAAGGCGAGCAGAACGAAGCCGATGATTAGCACCAGCACCTGGCCCTCTTCCCTGCGCCCGCGTGGATGCCAACCTTCGCGCCGACCGCTGGAGGGACTCATCGGAAGCGGCCGACGGTCTGGGTTGCCGAGGCGTTGAGCTGGCTCGCGTTCAGCCGCAGGGCATCACTGAACGGAACGAACGGCAAGGGCACGGTGAGGTGGACGGTGACGGTCACGGCCGAGCCGGCAGCCATGCAGTCCGCGGGTTCGCAGCTGACCTCAGTGCTGGCATTTTCGGCCCGGTGTCCGTAGTCGGCGAGCGCCAGCAGCACAGCCTGCTCGGCGGCGGCCCGGCCACTCGTCGCGTCGGGCTGGGCAACATAGATCTTGGCGGCCTGGTCCGCTGCCCCGACGACCGCGAAGGAGCCGCCCTGGATCTGACCCACTGTGATGATGAAGTAGACGAGCGGCACCATCAAAAGCAGGGACAGGAAGATGAACTCGACCACCGAGCTCCCCCGTTCCGCGCCGCCGTCGCCGTCGGCTGACCCGCCACTGCCTGACTCACGGCTGGATGGCCGCATGCCCTTTCACCTCCAACAGCGCCCGGGGACCGATCAGGCCGATGACAGGCAACGGGGCACGGACTGTCACCTCCATGGTGCGGATACCTTGATACGTCGATTCGCTGGTGGTCACATCTTTAGCGAACTCCGGGTTAAGTGCGACGCTGATGAGCTGGGCCGTCCTGTCCCGGGCATCCGCGGAGTTGCGGTCCGCCAGCGTGCCGTATCTGGCACCCGAGGCAGCGGCGTCAATCAAGGTGTTCCGGACATGGAGGACCAGAGTGAGCTGGATGATGGCGAGAAAGAACAGCGTCAGCAGCCCGCCGATCAGTACGAAGTCCACCACGGCCGAGCCGCATTGGCGGGCCACGCTGTCCATGGCCCGGGACCCGGCCGGCAGGTCTTCGGGCGTACCCCTGCAGTTCATGGGCAGGCCGCCGCCCCAGCATCCGCCGGGTGTCCGCACCGGCTACTGTCCGACCTTGTCCATGGCCTGGTTGAAGAGCGCTTCAAGCGCCGGACCAGCGAGTGCCAGGAGAGCGGCGACGAGAACCGCCGACATGAGGGTGATCATCACCCACCCGGGCACGTCTCCACGTTCGTTATGGTCCTCGCCCCGGGCCGGGCGTTTCCTCAGCCGCATCCGCGGCTCAGAGGACCGCCAGGGCAGCAGACTGAGCGCGCAGGCCAGCAAAGCCACGCGGATTCCGGTGTTTTTCATTGTGTCCTCTTCTCTGATTCTTCCTGGTTGCAGTTCTGCGCGGGTACGCCGGTGGTAGTGCTTTGCATCCTGTTCCCTCGTCATGTGGCTTTTCTTGGGTTGTACCCTCCGGTTCCGGGCTGGCGGTCCGGGCGGGATGCCGCCGTCCTGCGTTTGGCTACTACAGTCCGAGGCTGATGGCAGCCAGACCCGGGAATACAGCAAATACGACTGTGAGCGGCAACACCCCGAAAACGAGCGGGACCATCATCCCGATTTCCTTCTTCCCCGCGGATTCCATCAGGTCCCGCTTCGCCGTGTCCCTGACATCCTGCGCCTGGGCCCGCAGCACGTCGGCGAGGGGTGTTCCGCGTTCGACAGCGATGATCATGCCATCGACGAAGCGGACGAGCGGGCCAAGATCCGTCCGGGATGAGAACTCCTGCAGCGCCTCAACGAGGGGCTTTCCGGCCCGCGTTTCGGCCAGAACGCGGGTAAATTCCTTCGACAGCTCGCCCCTGGCGCTGCGGCAGACCCTGTCCAGGGCACCGGTGGCACTTTCGCCGGCACTGACAGCAAGGGCCATGAGCTCGGCGATGCTGGGGAACTCCGCCATCATTCGGGACTCGCGCTTCTTGATATGCGCGCCCAGAAGGTAGTCCCGCAGGAGGAAGCCGCCGACTGCGCTGCCAAGGACAGCCACGACGGCGATGAACGGGCTGAACCGGCCGACGACCCCGGCGAGGACCACCAAACTGATGGCGAGGACAAAGCCCCCAACCGCCCACAGGAGTTGTTCAGCCCGGAAATCCACCGCCGTCTTTGTGCTGCCTGCACGGGCAAGCCGGCGGTTCAATGCCGAGGAGCCGAGGTTGATCTTGCCCAGCGACGCGATGCCGTCGCGGATCACGGGGCGGAGAATTCGTTCCAGCGGCCCGAAGGGGGTGACGTTTCTGGGCGCCGCGCGCAGGAGCCTCGATTCCACGTTGTGGGATTTCAGTTGCGGACCGATGCGTTCGACGAAAGTCGTAGGGCGCATGAACGGAAGCCTCACGAGCAACAGCCAGAGGCCTGCACCGTGGACGGCTCCGCACACTGTGGCGCTCGCCATGAGCCCGGTCACCGGAGGACCCTCTCGTCTTCCGGCAGGGCTCCGATGCGAAGCATGATGGCGTACGAGATCAGGGAGACGACGAGTCCGCCCAGCAGCACGGCGGCCCCGACCGGCGTGTCGTAAGCTGTCACGGCTTCCGGGCGGCTTGCCAGCAACACCAGGACTATCCACGGCGCGGCCACTGCGAGCCGTGCGGCGTTGACGGTCCACGACTGCCTGGCCTCCAGCTCGCTTCTGGTCCGGGCGCTCTCCCGCAGGAACTCGGCGAGCGTGCCCAGCAGCCGGCCGAGGTCTGAGCCGCCTACCTCCCGGGTGAGCCGGAGAGCTTCGACGATCCTGTCGGCCACAGGATCAGCCAATCGCTCCTTCAGCCGGCTGAGAGAGGGATCGAACTGGCCTCCCGAACGGTAGTCGGAGCCGAAGTCGAGGAACACGTGACGGAGCTCCACCGGGCCTTTGTCCCCCAGCTGGATGAGCGCCTCGGGCAGGGACAGGCCCGCCCTGATCGCCGACCGGAGGTGATCGACGACGTCGGGCCACAGCTGGCGCAGGACGGCTGCGCGCTTTCTGGCGCGCCATTTCACGATGGCCATAGGCAGCCAGCCGCCGAACAGGCCAAAGCATCCCGAGATCGGCCAGGATCGGGTCACTGCGAAGAAAGCAACGGTCGTGAAGGCCGCCACCCCCAGGCAGGAGGCGAGCAATCCCGTCGCGCTGACCTTCTCGATACCCGCCGTCCGCAGCAGGTCCTCCAGCCTGTTCGTCCGGGGCCCGGGCTGGATCTTTTGCGGTTGCTCCCACGCGGACCACCAGATCAGCAAGAGTCCGGCGCCGGCGAGCACCCCGAGGAGCGGCGCCATCACCGGGGCTCCAGCAGCGCCGCGACGTCGTACCCGGATCGAGCAAACTTTTCGGCAGCCGGCATCGAGTTGGCCCTTGGCTCGAGTTGGCCGTCCGTCACGGTGAAGACCATGGAGGATTCAATGATGCCGTTTTCCACCCTGCGGCCCAGCGACAGGATCTCCGTCACCTGCCGGCGCCCGTTGGCATGCCGGCTGCAATGGACCACCAAGTCGATACAGGAGGCCACGGTGGGGACCACGAAGGCACTTGCGTTTACCGTCAAGGCACTACCTAAAAAGTAGTGCCCCGCCAGATGCTTGCAACATCCAACGGGGCGAGTCACCAACTGGTCAAGAGTTGATGAGCTACCGGCAAGTGTAACCGCCGGCAACGACATTACCTAGGGCCTGTTGAGCGTCTCAGCGCGTTCCAGCCCTCCTCGCGCAAAACCAGTGAGAGCGCGGTTATCTCCACCGAACGCCTAGAACCGCCTAGGCGAGACCCCCGTTAGCTGCGGTAGTCCAGGCCACACCACAGACACGGCCCGAAACGGGGCGGGTCTACTCGTTGTGGGCAAATGCAGCAGAGCGGAGACGGGGGCGGCGGGCTTTTTTGGGGAAGGGGATACCTCAGGGAGAACTACCTCCCTTGGGAGTCCTATATCAGTGAAGGGGGCCACGATGGACCTGCAGGAAATGAAAGCCAGGTACGCCGGTAAGCGCGTGAAGTTCACGGGCATGTTCGGGAACGCTGACGGGCCTACCGGGAAGGTCTGGCGGGTCACCAACGGCGGCGTGTGGGTCACGTTCCCGGACGGGCGACGTGAGCAGTTTCACCCGGACGACATCACCGTTGTGCCGTGTTCCACCGATCCGCGCCCATAGACTCGCTGCGTCCGCTGGGGATGCAGCCACCAGCACAGCACCAACCAACCAACACGACTAGAGAACGGTCTCAGCCATGAACAGCACCACACTTTCCCCGATCGCCTGCGCTTCCTGGTGCGAGGATGGCGACGGCCACGCCGATGCAGGGCATGCGGAGGATCAGTACTGCATGAGCGAGTCATGGGAGCTCGAACTCACGGCTGCCGGCGGGGATTCACCGGACACGCTGGAGCTGTACTCAGAGCAGATCCCCGGCGGGCCCGTGCGGGTCCGCATGAGCCGCAACGGCGCCTATAGCCCGGCGCTGGTACTGGGCGAGGTGGAACGGCTCCGGGATGAGCTGTCGGCCGTCCTGGCGGCACACAAGGCGGATGCGCTCATCGCGGCTTAGACTGCCGGACACAGCAAAAAGCGCCCCTCCGTGATCGTTACGGACGGGGCGCTTTGTGTTGTGTCATCGCTGGCTGTCAGTGCTCGCTATTCAGGTCATCCATGAAGGCCTTGGCGAGCTCTTTCCAGCCGTCCAGGTTGACTCCGAAATCTTCCCCCGCGCTGTCGGCCAGTTCCTCGAACGGCCAGTCCTGCCGGATGAAGGGGACGTACTCGCTGCCGCCAAATTCCCACGCTGCCGCAGAGGCGTCCGTGCGACCCTTACTATCGTGAAGGATGCGCGTAATGTCATCGCGGTACACGTCGGCGTGGACGGCCGGGAACTTTCCGGCGTGCGGCCAGTTGCGCCAAGCTTTCCTGAACGCAAACTCAATTTCCACCTTTGCGGACGTCACCGATTCAGCCCCAAGTGCGAGGCACCCTATGGCGAGCCCTTCCCCAATAGCTGTTTGCTGCTGGGCCTTGCTTGGTTTGTGCGTCAATTCTGTCCCCTCTGGGTTCCGGCCTACGCCTCAGACTATCCAATTGGCCCGACGTTACATCTGCCCTCGACGCCACGGCAAAAGGAAAGCCCGCTCCGACGCTGGAGCGGGCTTCTCGGTCTCTACCTCTTCAGGTCCTATCGGCGTATTTCCGGATCAGGCATGTCGTCCCATTCCAGCGAACTAATGCCTTGGCCGTGAGCCGCCTCCCTGAGCCCGGTGACACGCCTGGCGACCACGAGAAAGTCCCCTTGCCCGCAATAGCAGTTTGGGCCCGCCCATTCAGGCTTATACGGGGGCGGATTCCCGGGTGACATGTATTGCAGCTTCTCAGATCCCTCCAGATGCCGGGCCCTCCAGAACATGTCCACTGCCTGCTCGACAGTCTGGAATCCGCGCTGAGGGCTTAGGACCGCCAGCACCTTTACCGGGCCCCTGTCTGATTCCCGCTCATCCGTGATGAGCCATGCTTTTCTGCCTGTCTTTGCCATGCCGTGAGTCTACGGCGGTCAGGGTCAGGCGTCGGTCTCCATCTTCAGCAGACGGTACATGCTCGAAACGCTGACCTGGGCGGCGTCGGCAATCTCCTTGGGTGTCATGTCCCCGGCGGCGTGCAGCCGCTTGATCAGCGCGATCTTCTTGGCGTCGTGCTTCTTGGGGCGGCCTCCGAGACGGCCGCGGGCCCGTGCGGACGCCAGGCCGGCGCTGGTGCGTTCCCGGATGAGGTCCCGCTCGAAGCTGGCCAGGCTGGCAAAGATGTTGAACACGAGCTCCCCGTTTATCGTGCTGGTGTCGATGCCCTCCATGATGGATCGAAAGGTGATGCCGCGGTCTTTGAGTTCGGCCACGAGGGACACGAGGTGTGCCATGTTGCGGCCCAACCGGTCCAGGCGCCACACAAGCAGGGTGTCACCCTTGCGGAGGTGGTCAAGCATCTTGTCCAGCTCCGGGCGTTCGGTCTTGGCGCCGCTGACGCCGTGGTCCGTGAAGATCCGGTAGGCGCCGGCCTTGTTCAGCGCGTCGAGCTGCAGCTCCGGATTCTGGTCCGTGGTGCTTACCCTGGCGTATCCAACGACGTTGCTCATGTCCGGTTCCCCATTCCTAGAAACTCATGTTCTGTGGTTGCTTCTGGGGATAGCTTATTGCATGAGTTTTAGGAATGCAAGGAATGGCGGAAACATGCGGAAACTACGGCTTATGAGAATCGCGTCAGCCGTTCCCATCCAACGTTCGTTTATGGGAATCAGCGGTGCGCGGCGGCGCGGTCCTGTAGCGCTCAAAGCGCCGGCCTTGCATGGGGTGCCCCATGTTCCCCGGCTTCCATGAGGTCGGGGAGTTACGGCCGGCGACAAGGTAGGCGGCGAAGCGCGACAACTCGAAATCCTCCATCGGGCGTCCGCCTGACTTCTTAACCGATCGGTTGAAGTTTCCCAGCACCGGGAACCTTCCCACCATCGGCCTTTTCCGTGAAGCCGCGCAAAAGGCCCCGCCGGGCGTGAACCGGGCGGGGCCTCTCGTGTGCTGCGGGTCGGTCAAAGATGGTCACGGAGCCCAACGGGCGCGTTTGCGCGGACTGGCCTTCGACCGGTCGAACTATGCAGCGGCGGCGGCCCTCAACGCCTGCTCAGCACCGGCCAGGAAGGCGCGGCCCTGACGTGTGGTGTCCAGGTCCTGCTCCCCTGATTCGACGGCGGCCAGCACGGCGGCCAGGCTGTCGGCGGTCTTGGTCATCTCTGCAGCGTTCATAGTTCCATTCTCCTACGGCGTCGGTTCCGGGCGGCCTAACAGCGTGTTCAGGCGGCCCCGCTCCTGGGCTTCCATGATCTCTTCCGCCGTCATGGTCTTGAGCTGTTCAGCAGTGACCTGTGAGCGATGGTAGACGGTCTGGTGTTCGCTCATTCCCCGTAAGCCTTTGCCTTGGAAACGACGGTCAGGCCCATGCGCTGGATCTCGTCCGGAGTGAACGGGTCATCCTTGGCGATCACTCCACCGTTGGGGCCACGGTAGAAATGGTTACCGGCTGGCCCGGCGGTTTCCGCGTCGATGCTGGCGAGGTCACCGAACAAGTCAGTGCCGGCGTCCACAAAATCCAGGTGCTTGAATTTGTCCTCACGGGCCAAAAGGTCAAGGGCCCTGTTCAGGAACACGTCGCGGTTGATTTGTTCCAGGCGGCGCCGTCCTGCCATGACACCGACAATCCCGCCCGGGCCACCGCCGGCGGTGAGTCCTACCCGGCCATGCACCGCCGGGGGCGCCGTGGGGTGTATGTGCTCCGGGATGCCAAGCTCCACCGCACGCGCCCGGTATCCGAGAACGCGGGTATTCCTGGCCTCCACAGTATCCGCGAACGCCCGGATGGCGTCGGTCACGGCCTCAAGCTGCTCGGCGAGCTCCGCGCCGTCACCGGTGGCGTGGTCTGTGATCTCGGCGTGTAGGGCCGCACATGCGGCCAGGCGTGCGGCGGCCCGTGCCTTGGCTGCCTTGCGGGTGGCCGCTTCCTGGCGCAACTTTACAAAGCTGAGCAGGCCGCGGGCCTTCTCCACTTCCTCAAACGTCACGGTGTCATCGCCGGACTTGACGGCTTCCTCCAGCGTGCTGACGAGCTGCTCAGCCTCACTGGCTTCCTGCTGAGCGTCGGCAATGATCTTGCCGGGGTCGATCTCTGACTCTGATGTGCTCATGCTGCTTGGCTCCTTTGTAGGACGTTTTCCAGTGATTCAATGTCTACTGCCCAGTTCCGGCGCCCGAGTCGGCGGGCAATGATCTTGCCGGAAGAGGCAAGGCGGCGTATGTGCCGCTCACTCCTGCCGGTCCGGGTCGCCGCTTCCATGACGCCAACCCAACTGGCACTCCCGAGTCTTCCCGGTGGGCGTCCGATATAGGCCACGAGGGCGGGGCGGTCAAGCTCGGCCCCTGACGCTTCCTGCAAGGCCCGGTAGACGGGCAATGCCCAGACCGGCACGCCCGTACCGTTCAGCCTCATTTGGCGTTCCTGGTCCCGCATGAGCGCCCGTAGGATGCTGGCTGCCACGGGGCCGCGGATGAGGTCATCCAGCGACGGCCCTTCATCCCTCATCGTCGCCGTCATCAAGAAACCCGCGGTATTCATCCGCCCATGCCTGAATATCCTTTAGGCTCCGGCTCCGCGGCCGGCCGATACCGTATCTGTTCCGGCGGGCCTGCTCGTCGATCGGGACGACTCCGCGAATACCGGACGGCTCCGCCTGTATTTCTGCCTTCATTCTGGCGATGGCCGTTTCGCCGGATTCCACCAGACCGCTGAGGTCTGGCCCGGTCCCCCTGCCGACCATGAGACCCTTCAGCTTCCGGTTGGTCCGCTCCATCTCCCGTAGCGCGGCCACACGGTGCTTGTTATCGCGTTGCCGCTTGCGCCGTGCCGCGCCCGTCCGCAACGAATCCCCCGCGAGCCTGGCTAGGCGCTGCTCTACGGCGTCAGCGGTCCCGGCGGGTGCAAGGATGCGTGCCAATGCCTTGATGGCGTCGATCGATGGACGTCTCCGCCCCAATTCCAGCCGGGAAATATGGGTGGTCCCGATGCCGGCCAGCTTCCCCAACTGCTCCTGGGTCAGGCCGGACGCCTTCCGCAAGGCCCGTACGTCCATCCCGAACGCCTGCAAGTGCTCCCGCTCCTCATCCGAGACAAGGCCGCGGGTGTCCGTGTTGCCGTCAAGGATGGGCCCAACGTGCGCGGCCACGCGTGACGTCACACCGTGTGCACCGTTGGCACCTTTCGTGCCTGTTTCCGAACGGTTCGGATGAGGATCAAGCCCAACGGGCGCATGTGCGCGGCGCCCATCGGAACCGTTCCGTTTGGATCCGGCGCTATCCGTACCGGCGTCCGTACCGTCCGGAGTTTCCCTAAGCCCAACGCGCCCGCGCCCGCCTTTGGCTTTGGTACCGTACGAACGTACGAGGTCATCCCTCATTTGGTGGCGTCCTTCCTGATGTTGGCGGGGTGATTGACGCATTCGGCCTGGTGCGCGAGGTCCACGCTCCATGCATGCCCGGAACTGACGTCGTGAACCTCCAGCGGAACGCAGAGCTCACACTCGGAGGGGCGGATGTACTTCATGCGGCCACCGCCTGAGGGCACGCGGGGCACAGGTCTGGCCGCGGCGTGACCGGGTGGGAGTTGCAGCCGGGGCCGGGCAACGGAATGAACCGGATCTCGTTGCAGTTCCGGTAGTCCAACCACGCCTCATCCCGCGCCCGGGAGTACTCCGGCGGGTATCCGTTGCGGTCGTGGCAGGCGTCGCACGTTGACCGGCCATCCGTGGCGAGCCCTACGCACTCATCCGTTGAACAAGGAACCGTGAAGATCATGCCGCCCTCGATTCAGGGAAGGCGGCCAGCCACATTTTCCGGACCTGCTCCGGAAGGTAGCCCGAGACCTCAACCAGCTGCGCCTGTGACGTGATGCCCTGCGCGTCGATCTGCTGGCGCCAGGTAATCGCGTTGGGTTCGGTCGGGTAAGCGGGGTCGATTCTGTTTCCCTGTTCCGGCTTTGAAGTACTGGGGGTAATAACTACCTTCTCCCTGCCAGTCCTGTCCCTTTCGGTTTCACTCTTGCTTGGCGATTCGATACGCGATTGGGTTTTTACCCTTGAATTGGCGGGGTTTTCCGGACCTTGGTTCTGTGCCATTTCGGGCCCCTTCTCAGAAACTCCGGTTATCCCTTGGGTTTTCGATTCGGTTAGCGGTTCGGCTGGCGAATGGGTTTCTAGCTTGGTGACGTCCTGGACCTGTTCCCGCGCCTTACCCTTGGGCCGGCCGCCCTTGCCGCCGTTCTCCCGGTTCACTTCCTGCTGCTTGATGACAGCCTCACGGGTGCGCTGATACTGGGCGTGGTGCCGGATGACGTAGGCGCTGCCGGCGTCGGTCCAGAAACCTTGCTCCACTAGCTCGCTCACGACGTCGGGCCGCTTGGCGAACCTGTGGACGTCTTCCTTGGGGATGCGGAGATCCAACAGTTTCCGGTTGCTCCAGATGAGTCCGTCCGAATGGAGTCGGTAGGCGGCGTCCGTGAGTACCCAGCAGTCGTCCGTGAAGTCATCGCTAAATTTGGTCCACGTCATGAGGCGCCGCCGGTGGGGCGGAGGATGAGGGCCACGCGCTCCAGGATGGCCGGAGACACTGGCGGAAGGCCTGCAACAACCTTGCGGGCGTGCGCCTCGATGGTTGCGCCCATGCGGGCATGGCCGGACTTGCGCCTATCTGGAGCGGCCGGGAGTGTTCGCGTAAGATCCACTTATCACCTCCGGTGCAATTGCTGGGGGCTGGTGTCCTGGGAGGGCTGCGCAATACGTTTGGCGACAGATGCGCAGCTCTCCTTTCTCTGTTCCCTGATTGCCCGTCATGCGGCAACCCCCATGGGTGCGCCGGTGATAATGCAGGCCAGCGCCATTTTCTGTTCGGCCGTGAATGGCCCGGACTCCTTGACCACGCGGCGGATGTTCTCTGCCAGGCGTGCGGCGTGATAGTCGCGGCGTAGGTCAGCGAGTACTTCCGGCGGGTACTGGACGTCGCGGCGGCTGCCGTAAGCGAGTCGAGCCCTGATGTGTGCAGGCGTGTCCATGCGCCTCTTCCTTTCTGCTGTGCTGGAGTAACGAGCACCAACCTACCGGGCGACGAGCCAGTATTCTCATCCTCGGGTTACATCTCTGTCGTTCCGCCGACCACTAAAGATTCCGCAAGTCAAGCACCGATGCATGCAAAAGTTACAACGCGCTACAGTCCCTTACAGTCGCAGGCTCCCATAACCCCCGGAATCTAGGAACACTGTGGACCATAATGGGCGGTCAAAACTCACGGCGTGTCGTGGTTTCTCGGCGTGTCGCGCTTTGGGCGTGGTCCGCTTCCAATAAACGGTCCTTTGATGGGCTGCTGAGAACGGCCACGACGGCGGCGCAAGGTTCCGCGGGATTCCGGGGCGGTCAGATTCCCGGAAGTCTTCCAACAATCAAAATGCCAAAACGGGCGTTCGGTGATGAGTTGACGGGAACGGCCGGTGGTCAGTCCTGGCCTTTGGGCTCGAACCGCACGCGCTCCGGATCGAACCGGCGGGCCGCACTGATGCCCACGGGGTCAACGTAGATGGTGAACATGGAGTCAATGACGGCCCGGCGCTGTTCGATGTCTGCGGCGTCCCACCACTCCCTGACGGTCTCCGGAGTGCCGGAATGCAGGGCTGCAAGGCTGGAGCGCTGCAAGGCCGCCAGTCGGTCCCCTGCCGCTTTGAGCAATGCGCCTACCCTGGCCGTGATCGTTTCAAGTTGCCGGGCTGTGATGGCGCCGTCCGCGTAGCTGTTGGCCGCTTCATCCAGGCGGGCCCTGAGCGCTTCGGATTCTGCCTGCAGCGTCTCCACACTTTCGGCGGCGTCAGCCCCAACAGTGAAGTGCTTGCCGGCGTCCGGGTGGGACAGTTGGCCGATGACTACCTGTTCCACCAGATCCTCTAGCGGCTGCATGTTCTGGAAGACGTGACCGGGGCCCGGCGTCGGGCACTTGTAATAGTGGCTCGCCTCAGTGTCCCGGCGGCCGCCCCTGCCCCTGCTCGATGACGTCATGGCCGCGCCACACGCGCCACACCGCACAATCCCGGACAGCAGATGCCGCACACGGCTAGAGGTGTTGGTCCGGCGCTCCGGATTCTCCAGCAGGGACTTCACGGCCCAATACTCGTCTTCCGTGATGATCAGGGGAAACACTGACTGGCCGATGACCTCGCCCTTGTAGATGGACAGACCGGCGTTGCGGGCCCGGTTCACGAGGTTTCTAAGGCTGGTGCTGGTCCACACCTGGCCGCGCCTGGTCGTGACCCCGCGGCGGTTCAGGTCATCCACCACGCTGCCGATGCTGCGGCCGGTGAGTATCGACGTCGTGGCCTTGCGGATCTCTGCGGCGTCGGCCTCCACGATGACCGGGTGGCCGTCCACCATGTGCCACCCGTACGGCACCGGCCCCCCGCTGAACTTCCCGGCCTTGGCTAGCTCCAGTTTCTTCCGCGTGATCCGCTCGCTCTTGTGCTCCGATTCGTACCTGGCCCATGCGCCTAGGGTGCGTGCCACGGCGCGGCCGGATGGGGTGCTGAGGTCAATCTCTCCGGCCCTGACTGTCTGCGTGGTGACATTGTGGGCCTCCGAGACATCGATGTACGTCTCAAGCTCCCGCGGTGAGCGATGCAGCCGGTCAGTGTGCCAGGTCAGGACGCCGCTGAAGGTCCCGGACTTCATGAGGTCCAGCAGCTCCGCATAGGCTTTGCGCGGGGCGCCGCTGTAGGCGCTGACGTCGTTGTCCACCAAGACCCGGGCAACCTGCCAGCCTAGGCGGTCAGCGAGGGCCCTGCAGTCCTGTTCCTGCCGTGCCACGCCTAGCCCGGCCCCGGTCTTGTCTGAGGATATGCGGGCGTAGATTACGGCGTTGGGAGCGGCGGGGTCGGTCATGATCTGAGTCTAGGCATGACCGGTGTCTGACTTTCTCCGCATTGGTGCGTTCGGGACACAGTGTTTTGGTCTGTAGGCAGAAAGTTGGTGGCAAATGCTACTTTTTGGGCATGACCCGAAAAGAGAAGCTTTCCATCATTGGTCAACTGGGCAGCCAGAGACGCGAAGAACTCGGCCTATCGCGGCCAAAATTGTTGAAGGAGACCGGCATCGGGTCTTTGACCACTATCCAAAACTTCGAAGAAGGCAGACATTTCCTAACCGGTGTGAACCTTCGAAAGATAGAGGCAGCGCTCGGATGGAGAGTGGGTTCCATCCATCAATGTGTGGAAGACGCCGATATTCAGCCCCAGGATATTGACATTCTCATGTTCCAGCCGGAGCCGGAGCCTGCAATTGCCACCCAGCCAGAATGGCGCCCGCCATACGAACCACCGGGCCTGTCCCTGTACACAGTTGACGAGCTGCTCGCCGAGGTGGCGCGCCGCTACAAGCTCGAAGTAGCCTACCGAGACCGCCGCATGCAGCCCGCCCAGAACTAGCGACCCCTCCCGGGCTGGAAACCCCGACGGACCAATCTAGGCAGGACAGTAGGTATTTGACATTGCCCGCACTGGAAATGTTTTCGCCGGCGAGCAGCGGGAGCGTGCAGATTTTCGTCACCGCATCGTGCGCCGAGTTCGCATGCACCGTGCACATGCCGGGCAGGCCCGAATTCAAGGCGATCAGCATGTCCAGGCTTTCCGCCTCCCTGACCTCGCCAACGACCAGCCGGTCCGGCCGCATCCGCAAGGCCTCCTTAACCAGCCGGCGCAACGGAATCTCTCCTTCGCCCTCGAGATTCGGCTGCCTGCACTGGAGGCCCACCACGTCGCGGAGCGGAAACTGCAGCTCGAAGATCTCCTCCACCGTGATGACGCGTTCGCGGGTGCCGATGCTCGCGGCGAGGCAATTGAGCATGGTGGTCTTGCCTGCCTGGGTGGCGCCGGACACGAGGATGTTGAGACCGCTGGCCACGGCCGCGCCGAGAAACCGGGCCGACTGCGGAGTCAGTGTTCCCAGCTCCACCAGATGCTCAAGCCTGCTGGCCCTGACCACGAACTTGCGGATGTTGACGGCCCAGTGGCGCCGGGTCACATCCGGGATCACGACGTGGAGGCGCGATCCATCCGGGAGCGCCGCATCGACAAACGGGGAGGACATGTCCAGCCGGCGGCCGGAACTCTTGAGCATCCGTTCCACCAGATCCCGGACCTGCTGATCCGTCAGGGACACCGACGTCAGTTCCGATTCGCCGTTGCGCGCCACGTAGATCTCGTTGGGGGCATTGAGCCAGATTTCCTCGATGGCGGGATCGTCCAGCAGCGGCTGCAGCGCCCCGAAGCCGGCCACGGCGTCGTAGACAAATCTGCGGGCTGTCTCCAAGGGCCCGAGTGGAGGCAGGGGCGCCAGGAGGGCCCGCTCGTCGTAGTCGCTGACCGCCGCTTCCACGAGACGCCGGACTTCGCCGGCCTGCCGCAGGGGATCCAGACCCCGCCGGCGAATTAGCTCGCGGACTTCGTCTTCGACAATGCGCACAGCCTCCATGCGGCCCCCCAATATGACTGTTGCCCCGGTGATGAGGCGTGCAATTGGGTTAAAGCTAGGCGGGGGCGGTCAGCCGGGCAAGAGCCTGGCGGGTCGCTTGTGGATACCGCAAGATTGCGGCACGACAACTTTCACATGGGTAACACCTGAATCACTGGTTTCAGCTTTCCGCCGGTGTCAGGGCGGGCGCGACACGTCCGACCATCCTGCGGTTTTGAACCGCAAGGCCCTTTGGCTACGATCAACTTGGGGACAGACTGACCCCAGCGGCTCAATCCGGTGGACAGCATGAGTAGTCATGAGCCCCGTTCCGGTTCGACGCTTCAGTTGCGCGAAACGCGTCCCTCATTCTGAAACGGTGCAGTGAAACCATGAAATTCCCGAAGCGCAAAGCCTTGCGCACCCGGCGGGAGAGAATCCCCCCGCTCGTACTCCGCTTCAGCGTGAGCTTCATCATTCTGTCGCTCTTCACAACGCTGTGGAGCCTCGCCTCCCCCCTGATGTCGATTCCAGATGAGGCGGCCCACACCGTTAAAGCCGCAGCTGTGGCAAGGGGGCAGTTCCTGGGTACTTCGGGCCAGACCCAAGGCGAACAGCTGAAAGTTATCGTGCCCAAGTACATCGCGGACACGCACGCTTTGAGCTGCTACGCCTTCAAAGTGAACATAACGGCGGATTGTTCACCCGGACTAAGCGCTTCTGACCGGCAACCAACGGAAGCCCGGACCTCGGCCGGCAACTACAATCCCCTCTACTACCTGGTTGTCGGTTTGCCCTCCAGAGTCCTGAGCGGCGAGCCGGCCATCTATGCCATGCGAATTGTCAGTGGCCTGCTGTGCTCATTGTTCCTGGCTGCCACGGTCCTGGCTGCAACGCAGTTCGGCAACCGCAAATGGCCCGTAGTCGCAGCGGGAGTCGCCATAACACCAATGGTTCTCTTCCTGTGCGGCGCGATTAATCCCAATGCCTTGGAGGTCGTCACCGCATCCGCCGTATTCATAAACCTCTGCCTTGTCCTCGATAATGTTCGGGATCTGTCCCGCTTCCGATTCAACATCATCGTCGTGGGGGTATCGGCTGCAGTCCTGGCCAACACTCGTGCACTTTCTCTGCTCTGGCTTGCCTTGGCTGTCGTCGCGGCTCTCCTGATGTTCCCGCTGCGCGATGTCCTCTTGCTGGTGAAGAACAGGCTGGTGCTGGCCATGACAGCCCTGATGGCCGTCGCGGCTTCGTTCGGCATTATCTGGCTCCAGACCTCCAACACCCTGGCCAGCCTGCTCGGGGTCCCCAGCAAGATCACGCCCGAACAGGCATTCGGTACAACCCTTGACCGGACGTTTGACTACGCCGCGGCCTACGTAGCCCATCTCGGATGGCTGGATACAACCGGACCCGCGGCCGTTCTTGCGTGGTGGTCCTGCCTCATAGGAGGGCTGATGGTGTCGGCCATCTCGGTCAGGCCGTGGCGCCTACGGCTGGGATTCGTTTTGCTGATCGTGGCAGCCCTGGTGATCCCGCCAGTGCTTCAGGCGCAGGTTGTCGCCGAGATCGGCTACATATGGCAAGGCAGGTACCTGCTGCCTGTTATTCTCCCGATGCTTTTCGCCGCAGGGCTGGCTATCCGCTTCCGCGACTTTCCGACCAGTCCTTTTGCCAAGAGGCTGACTGCATGGGCGATCGGTCTGACCGTGGCGGCACACACTGCGGTGTTTGCAAACGCCCTTCGCAGATACGGCGTCGGCATCTTCGCCGAAGCCAACTGGGGCGACATGTTCGGTGCACCGAAGTGGCAGCCACCGCTTGGATGGCTACCACTGACGTTGACATATCTAGTCGTCATGGCCCTGGCAGGCATTCTGCTTTACCGTCACTTGTTCAATGGCCTGGCCCCCGAGCCGAATCTCCAGACCGATGAACCCCTGGCACACTCCACGCCGGGATCTCTCCACGAGTAGATCAGCTCCAGACGCAGACCCGTGCGTACCGTCCAGACTGCCCTGCCGGCAGACCTCACCCTGTTCGTCACCCTCCATGAGGCAACAGGGCTCCTGACCGGTTGCTTGTGGATAACCGCCAAGATTGCAGCATGACAACTTTCACACGAGTAACACCTGAATCACTGGTTTCAGTTTTCCGCCGGTGTTAGGGTGGGCGCGATAAGTCAGACAATCTCAAGCTCGGGGCAACATTCTTGGCCCTTGGCCCGGCACGAGACCTATGTGACGCGGCTCCGAAAGCGTGTCATTGTTCCGGAGCGGAAAATGAAGCGGACCTTATTTCCCCCCAATCGTCACCGCGGCAGCCGAGTCGGGGTAATTCTCCTCGCGGTCTCTCTCCTGGCCGGTCCGGGTCTGGCTTCGCCGTCCGCCGCCGTCGAGCCTTCACCGACTGCCACCGCGGCGCCGGCACCCGCCGGCGCCACCGCACCGGCAGCCAAACCGGCGCCGACCGCCGGCAACGCAACAACCGCCCCGACGCCGGCTCCGGCCGCGTCCCCGGCGGCAGCTCAAGCCACTGCACCAGCCGTGCCGGCATCACCGCTGAGCGCAGCCGCCATGGCTCCGGCTCCGGGCACTCCGCAGGACCGGGCGGCCATGGGCGCGGCGGTCGGCCCGGGCGGCGCCGAGATGGGCCAGCGCTCCGCCCGTGTCGCCGGTTCGTCCAAGTCCCTCAAAACCGCCACGCAGTCGGCGTCGATCGAATCACTCACGACGCAGGGCACCTGGTCGCCGTCGTTCGGCGTCAGGGGACTGGACGTCAGCGGGCACCAGGCGAGCGTCAACTGGCAGGACCAGTGGAACATGGGCGCCAGGTTCGCTTATGTCAAAGCCAGTGAAGGCAATTACTTCACCAACGACTCCTTCGGCTCCCAGTACGACGGGGCGCGTGGCGCGGGGATGATCCGCGGCGCCTACCACTTCGCGATTCCGAACTGGTCCTCCGGAGCGGACCAGGCACAATACTTCGTCCAGAACGGCGGCGGCTGGAGCGCCGACGGCTACACTCTTCCGCCCGTGCTCGATTTTGAGTTCAACCCCTACGCGGGCCGCACCATCAACGGCTTCTACTTCGGCAACACCTGCTACGGCATGTCACCGGCGCAGCTGACATCATGGGTGCGCGACTTCGGAAACACCATGCGCTCGCTGACCGGCCGGCTTCCGGTCATCTATACGAACACCTCCTGGTGGAACCAATGCACGGCCGATGCTGCAGGTTTCGGCGACTACCCCCTGTGGGTCGCGGCCTACCCGGGAGCCGCCACCGACAACGCCGGCCCGATTCCGTCGAGCTGGGGCAACTACAGCATGTGGCAGTACAGCAGCACCGGCCCCTTCGCCGGCGATTCCAACGTCTGGAACGGCGATTACGACTCACTCCGGAGATTTGCGGGAGCCCCGCCTGTAGGCTCTTTCGATGACTTGTCCGTTTCACGCAGCGGCAGCGACGTCTCCCTGAGGGCGAGGGGGTGGGCGGTGGATCTCGCCAACCCCTCCTCGGCGATACCAACCCATGTCTATGTGACGGATCCGTCCGGCACCACGACCGGCTACGCCTGGCAGGCCAACAAGTCCCGGCCGGACGTGGATCAGGCCTACGGGTACGGCGCGTCCCACGGCTTCGACGGCACCGTCCGGATCACCGCGTCCGGAAACTACAAGGTGTGCGCTTATGCCATCGGATCGTTCGGCAACACGCTCCTGGACTGCAAGACCCTGCAGGCCAGCGGGGTGGAAGCCCCCTTGGGGAGCTTCGACAGTCTCGGACTGTCCCGGACGCCGGACAAGGTCTCCCTGCGGCTGAAGGGCTGGGCCGCGGACCCTGCAAAACCAAGCGTGTCCTCCTTCGCTGACGCGTATGTCACCGACCCGGCCGGAAACACCACCGGCTATCGCATGACCGCCAACGTCGCCCGGCCGGACGTTGCCGCCGCGACCGGCCTCGGACTGGCCCGTGGCTTTGACACCCTGATTCAGGTCCAGCTGCCGGGGACCTACAAGGCGTGTGTCTACGCCATCGGGCAAAACTCCAACGCCCTGCTGTCCTGCAACGAAATTACCGTCGGGGCCAACCCGGCGCCGGTGGGGTCATACGATTCCCTGGCGGTTACCCAGGCTCCTAACTCGGCAAACTTCCGGGTGACCGGCTGGGCGTTGGATCCGACGCGGCCCTCTTCAAGCATTCCCGTCCACGTCTACGTGCAGTCCCCGGACGGCACAAATCCCGGCTATGCCTTCACCGCGAACCGGCCGCGCCAGGACGTGAACCGTGCGCTCGGCACCGTTGGCGACCATGGCTTCGAGGCGTCCGTGGCGCTGGGCCAGGCCGGAACCTACACCGTGTGTGCCTACGCAATCCCTGTTGCCCCCGTTTCCGCAGGTAACGCCCGGCTTGGCTGCAAAACTATCGAAGTTGGCGCAACGCCCGCGACGATGGGTTATCTGGACTCGGCCTCACTCCAGACATCAGGTGGCCAGGCATCGATCAAAGTCTCCGGCTGGACCTTGGATCCGGCGTTTCCCGCCACTTCCATCCCGGAGCATGTCTACATCACTGCGCCGGACGGTACACGCAAGGGCTTCGCCTTTACGGCCGACCTCAAGAGACCGGACGTCAATAGCGCCCTCGTGACAGTGGGCAACCACGGCTTCTCGGCATCCATCCCGGTGGTTCAACGCGGTCAGTACCTCGTCTGTACCTACGGCGTAGCGGTCTCCAGGCTGAGCGCGGGCAACACGCTCCTGGGCTGCCGTCCACTGACCTACTAATGCTGGGCTGGGCCGCTAGTCCTTCGGGGCAGAGTCCCTGACCGGAGTAACGGAGGCGTTCAGATCGGTGGTTTCGCCGATTTTCTGCGGAGCGGCCTTGAAGATCCAGTGCTTGTAAAGCAGGAAGTTCCACGCGGTGGTTGCGACGGTGGCAATGATCTTGCCGATTGCATAGGAATACCCGGAACCAGCAATCAGATTGACGATCACGTCGGTGGCAACGACGTTGAAGACGACGAGCGCTCCATACTTAAGGAAGCTCACATGCGCACGGGTGCCCGACTGGAAAGTGAACTTCCGTTGGACGAAGAAATTGAAGACCAGGCTGGCCAGAAACGCGACCGGCGTGGCGATCCAAAGATCCACCCTGCCCACCTCATGCAAGAGGGCCAGCAATCCGAGGTCGATGGCGAATGAGGCCCCACCAACCACCAGGAATTTCACCAGATAGCCGTTGCGCACGAACGTCTGAAGACGGCGAACCAGACTCATGGATCCATCCCGCATGATTCTAAATTACCGCCTGTAGTCGCTGGATTGTCCGGCATGATCATTGCCCGGGGACATCAAGACAGTCTAGACCAGCACCCGGCGATGTTCAGTACGCGAACAGTTGCGGGACCGTTGGCCACAATCCGGTCAAGGGGCTCCCGGCGGGCCGGCCATCCCCACGGCTCCTTGGAAACCACGCTGCCGGCTGGTTGGATGGCCGGCCGCAAGGACCGGAGAGGCTAGGGTTGTAGGGGGTAAGGCTCGGAGCACTCCGGAGTGGAAAGGATTTTCGTTGCGCAATCGGTCCATAGGCGGAGCTGTCGCCTGCATTCTGATGGCTGGAATAGGCGTATCAGGTTGCTCCAGCGGAACGGCCATCACTGACGTGAGAGGCTCTCTTACCTCGATCGGGACCCCCGTGCAGAAAGACCCGATCGGAGCCTGGAGCAGCGCCTGGAGCAAGAAGCACAGCGCCACTTCCCTCAACTACTCACCTGACGGTTCCGACGTCGGGCTGTCCGCCTTGTCAACAGGACAGGGATACTTTGCCGCGCTCGACGCGCCCCTCACGCCGGAGCAGCAAGACCAAACGAAGTCGGCCTGCGGGCCATCGGGGGCTTTTTCCGTTCCTGTTTCGGTCACCTCCATCGGCGTTGCGTTCAACATGCCAAGCGTCCGGAGCCTCAAGCTGACGCCGTCCGTGCTGGCCGGCATCTTCTCCGGCTCCATCACCCGCTGGGACGCGCATGAGATCGCTGAGATCAATCCGGGCACATCCCTTCCGTCCTCGAAGATCGTTCCCGTCACGGCGACGGAGCCAAGCGCCCAAACAACAGCAGCCACCAAATATCTAAGCGGCGGCCAGCGCTGGCCGGCAGGCGTTTCCGCCGTTTGGCCGAAAACCGAAAACGGGATTCAAGTCAAAAAGTACACGGATATCGCCGGCAAGGTTGACCAGACGGCCGGATCCATCGCGTTCATGGATCTGGGTTCGATCGGCGCGCGCTTCGACACGGCATTTTTGTCCTTTGGAGGCGGTTTTGTCCGCATCTCAAAGGACTCCTCGGCACTCGCCGCTCAGGAAGGCCACACCCGGACGTTGCCCACCGGCATCGAGTTCACGCTTCCCGAAACAAGTGACCAGGGCTACGCCCTCGGCGTCGTCAGCTACCAGGCTTTTTGCCGTTCGTATAAGAATGCCCCTTTGACCACCCTCGTAAAGTCCTGGGCAAAATTCGTGCTCAGTCCCGACGGCCAGGTCGCATCCTCATTTTTCGCCAATGTCGCCTCGCCCAGCGAAGCCGCCCTGCGGGAGTCCAACAAACTGATTCAGACTATCGGGGAGTCGAATTGATCCACGCAGCCGAGGCCAACAAACCGTCGTCGCCCGCCGCCGCGGGCATGAGCACCTCGCCGCGCGGCCCGTTCCGCAGGTACAGAGTGTCGTCCGCCACCCGCAGCGGGCTGAGGTTCTTCCTGCCCGTATTCGCCCTGCTCTCGGCCCTCATCACCCTGTGGATCCTGGCGACGCCCCTCATGGCCTACCCGGATGAACCCTCGCATACCATCAAGGCGGCAGCAGTCGCCCGGGGCCAGTTCTTCCCGGGTCCCGGAGAATCCTACGGCCACGGAATCCACGTCCAGGTTCCGTCCTACATCGCCAACGTGCAATCCCAGATGTGCTTTGCCTTCCATATGCAAGACACAGCGGGCTGCGCTCCCGACATCCCCCTGGATGACAACTACCTCACCATCGGCGTCACCTCGGCGGGCCTGTACAACCCGTTGTACTACTGGCTTGTCGGGCTGCCGAGCCTGTTCATGTCCGGTGCCCCCGCAATCTTTGCCATGCGGATCGTCAGCGGCCTGCTGTCCGCGGCGTTCTACGCCGCCGGCCTCACGGCCCTGTCGCGTCTTCGCCATCCGAAATGGCCTCTGATCGCCGCCGGCATTTCGACGACGCCGATGGTGCTGTTCCTGGCAAGCGGCATCAACCCCAACTCCCTGGAAGTTGCGGCTTCCATGGCCGCATTCTGTGGGCTGGTTTCAGTGCTGGAGAACTCACGGCACCTGGAACGCGCGCGCCCCGGCATTTTGACCGTCGGCATCTCGGCCGCGACACTGGCCAACACCCGAAATGTGTCCCTCCTCTGGCTTCTCTGCGGCGCAATAGTTGCCTGCCTCTTCTTCCGCCGGGCTGACATTTCCGCCATCTTCCGGAACCGCATCGTGCTGACGGTCACTGCCCTGACAACAGTGGGAATCGCCCTGGGTGTGGCCTGGAACCTCCTCATGTTGCGGGCCCCTGCCTCCGCCGGAGAGGCTCCGGCAGGAATCTCGAACGTCAGCGGTGAGGTGCGTCCCTATAACGCGTTCCTGACCATGATGGACAAGTCGTTCGACTTTTTCGGCCAGTACATCGGGGTAGCCGGGTGGCTGGACGCGCCGGTGCCGCAAGGAGTCATCATGTTCTGGAACATGTTGCTCGTCGGGTTGCTCCTGATGGTGTTTCTCGTCCGCCCGTATCGGCTGCAAGGCGCGTTCTGGGTTGCGCTGGCATTCCTCGCCGTGGTTCCGGCGGTAGTCCAGGCGGCACTGGTCAACACCACCGGCTTCATCTGGCAGGGACGGTACAGCCTTCCGCTGTTCGCGATCGCCCTCATTTCCGCAGGACTGGCCATGAGGTTCCGGCCCTTCCGCCAGCGCCCGCAGAGCCGGACCATCACCCGGGTTGTCCTGCTGGCAGTCTGCGTGGCCCACGTCTACGCCTTCCTGAATGTGCTCCGGCGCTACGTTGTCGGCCTGCAGGAGTGGGGCAACTGGCAGACCATGTTCACGGTTCCCGGCTGGCAGCCTCCGCTGTCCTGGGAGGTCCTCACCGTGCTCTTCGCCGCAGCGCTGCTGGTTTCGGCTTCGAAGTTGTTCTCCTACCTGTATCCAAGCGCCGAACTGCTGCCGCGGTTGTCCCGACAGATCAGACGGCTGCGCGCCGTCCGCAAGCGCTAGCCCTGCGCAGCCGCCCGAGAGGTTAGCAGCCGACCGAGAGGGCATGCGTAAAAAGGACCCGTTCAAGCTTTCCGCTCGAACGGGTCCTTTGCCGTCGCCCCTGGAATTCTTAGCCTTGGGAGTCCTCAGCGCTCATGTAGGCCTTGAGCCGTTCTGACGACTGCGGCGGCACAAACCCCGTGGCCTTGATCTTATCCAGCGCCAGGACGCTGTTCAGCGGACGCGGCGCCGCCGCCTTGTCCTTGAAATACTCCTCGGTGCTGACCCCTGAAACGTCCGTGCCCTGCGCTCCTGCCAGGCCAAACACGTCCGCTGCGATCGCGGCCCAGGACTGGGGCTCGCCGTCGCTGCTGTAGTTGTACGTCCCGTAAGGCGCGTGCGACTCCAGCAGGTGGCGGATGGCGGCCGCTATGTCCGAGGTGAAGCTCAAGCGGCCGATCTGGTCATCGACCACGCTCGGCTTGATGCCCCGGCGGGCCAGGGACGCCATGGTCCGGACGAAGTTGTTGCCTTCTCCGATGACCCAGCTCGTCCGCACGATGTAGTGCCGCGGGACGTTGCCGACAACGGCATCTCCGGCCGCCTTGGTCTGCCCGTACACGCCGAGCGGGCTCAACTCCTCGTCTTCGGGGTGCTGCGCCGACGTGCCGTTGAAGACGTAATCGCTGGAAACGTGCACCAGTGCAATACCGTGGGCGGTGGCGATCTTGGCAAGTTCGGCGACGGCCTGGACGTTGCTGGCCCAGGCGTGCCGGCGCCCTTCCGGCGTCTCCGCCTCATCCACCGCAGTGTAAGCGGCAGCGTTGATGATCGCCGAGTAGTTGTTCCAGTTACGCCCGGTGTAACTGGAGGCGGAGGAGAGATCGAACTCGGCGCGGCCGGCAAACTCAACGGAGGCCTCGCCGTCGTATGCAGCCCGCAGGGCCCGGCCCAGCTGCCCGTTGGCGCCGAGCACCAGGATCTTCTTCGGCGGCATCGGGACGACGTCCGCGAGGTGGGGATGCGCCTTGTCCTTGTCGGACAGCTCGGCCCGGTCCAGCGGGATCGGCCAGGGGATGTTGGCCGCGCCGTCCGCGAGATTCAGGAAGGTGTACTGGCCCTGGGCATCGGCGCTCCAGTGATCGTTCACGAGGTACGTGTACGCGGTGTTGTCCTCGAGCGTCTGGAAAGCGTTCCCCACGCCACGGGGGATGAAGATCGCCTGGCTGGCGTCGAGTTCGGCCGTGAAGACCTTGCCGAAACTGAGCCCCTTCCGGAGATCCACCCAGGCGCCGAAAATGCGGCCCGTCGCCACGGAAATGAACTTGTCCCACGGTTCGGCGTGGATGCCCCGGGTGGTACCGGCCTTTTCGTTAAATGAGATGTTGTTCTGGACCGGCGAAAAATCGGGCAGCCCCAAGGCCATCATCTTCTCCCGCTGCCAGTTCTCCTTGAACCAGCCGCGGTTATCGCCGTGGACGGGAAGGTCATAGAGAACGACGCCGGGGATGGGCGTTTCGGTGGCCTTCAACGGCTTCGAGAATTCGATTGTCACGTTACTGGCCCTGCTCCTTGTACTTCGCCTCGGTCGCGGCCTTTTGCGGACGCCACCACGACTCGTTCTCGCGGTACCACCGGATCGTGTCTTCGATTCCGGCGTCGAAGTTCGAGTACTGGGGCGTCCACCCCAGCTCATTGCGGAGTTTGGTGGAATCGATCGCGTAGCGCATGTCATGGCCCGGCCGGTCCACGACGTGGTCGTAGGCATCAGACGGCTGCCCCAGGTGTTCGAGGATGAGCTCGACAACCTCCTTGTTGTTCTTCTCACCGTCGGCACCGATCAAATAGGTTTCGCCGATCTTCCCCTGGTCGATGATAGTCAGGACAGCCGAGGAGTGGTCGTTGGCGTGGATCCAGTCACGGACGTTCTCGCCCTTGCCGTAGAGCTTGGGGCGGATGCCGTCGATGACGTTGGTGATCTGCCGGGGAATGAACTTCTCCACGTGCTGGTACGGCCCGTAGTTATTGGAGCAGTTGCTGATGGTCGCCTGCAGGCCAAAGGACCGGACCCAGGCCCGGACCAGAAGGTCGGAGCCGGCCTTTGTCGAGGAGTACGGGCTGGAAGGGTTATAGGGCGTGCTCTCGGTAAACCGTTCGGGATCGTCGAGCTCAAGATCGCCGTACACCTCGTCAGTGGAGATGTGGTGGAACCGCTTGTTGTGCTTCCGGGCGGCTTCGATCAGCGTGTACGTTCCGATGATGTTCGTGTCCAGGAAGGGACGCGGATCATGCAGCGAGTTGTCGTTGTGGGACTCTGCGGCGTAGTGAACCACGACGTCGTGCTCGCCCACCAGGGCGTCGACGAGGGCCGCATCGGTAACATCCCCACGGACAAATTCAAAACGGTCTCCCGGAAGATCCTTGAGCGATTCGAGGTTTCCCGCATAAGTGAGCTTGTCCAGGACCGTGACACGACGGTCGGTGTTGGACATCACGTAGTGAACAAAGTTCGAACCAATGAAGCCGGCACCGCCGGTAACCAGGAGTTTCTGCATGCACCCAGCCTACCGAACGCCCGCGGATAGCTCAGAACCGCGTCCGCGTCCTTCGGAAGGCTTCGACCATGAGCCGCAGCAGCATGATCCGTGCTGCCAGTATCTTGGGGAGCGAGCGCCAGCCGGCAGGAGTCTGGTTTTCCTCATGAAGCCGCCGGTAAATGGTGGACTCGTCCAGGTGCGTGATCGAGCCGGCAACGTTTCCGCAGATGGCCAGCCAGAGGTCGTGGGACTCCCGGACATACGGGGGAATCGGCGCGAAGTTCCTGGCTGCATCGCGGCGGAACGCCATCCCGCAGCCGTAGTACGCCCGGTAGCCCACCAGGATGCCCGCCAGGTTGGCGAGGTGCCGGCGAGAGTCCGATGAGCGCAGCCGCGGGATCCAGGGCCGGGGGCCGCCCCCGAGCATGTCGAAGTTGCTGCCGACCACCTGGGACTCCGCCAGGGCCGCGAGCATCAAGTCAACCCGGCCTGGGATCCAGATGTCGTCCTGGTCGGAAAGGAAGATGTACTCGCCCCTGCTGAGCCGGACCGCTTCCTCGAAGGTGCGCACGTAGCCCCTGTTGACCGACGACCGAACGAGGCGGATGCGGGCGTCAGTGATTCCGCCGATGACCGAGGCCGTCGCGTCGGGGGACGCGTCGTCGACGATGACGAGCTCGTCGTCGGCACCCAGCTCCGCGAGGATGGAAGAGATCTGCTCCTGGACGAAAGGAGCCCCCTTGTAGGTGGCCATGCACACGCTCACCCGGATTTTCGGCCCGTCCGGCGTCGTCGAATCGTTCATGCAGACCACTCTAGGTGACTATGGCGGCGGCGGCCGGAGCCGGGTGATCACGTATCATCGATAGGTCAAGCCCTCCAGCAATAGGACCGTACACCGCATGAGACCCGTATTGCTCCGGCTTGCAGGCTTCACCCTGCTGCCGTTGCTGGCGCTGGTTCTGCCCTTCCTCCTCCTGCCGGTAATCGCGCGGGTCGTGGGTGCTGCGGGATGGTCCAGCATCACCGCCGGCCAGGCCATCGGAGTCTTTGCAGCGACGATCATCCTCTGGAGCTGGAACATTTCGGGGCCGGTGGAAATTGCCCGCGCCGGCGCCTCCCCCGCCCGGGCCGCCCTGTACTCCTCCAGCATCCGTTCCCGGACGGTGATTGCAACAGTTGTCCTGCCGCTCATGACCCTGATCGTCGCGCTCGTGGCCCACGATGGCTTCCGCCTCGATGCGATCACCATGGCCTGGGCGACCGCCCTCACCGGATTTTCGCCCGCGTGGTACGGGATCGGCACCGGACAACCCCGGATCCTCGCCGTCTACGACACCCTCCCCCGCTTCTGCGCGGCGATCGTCAGCGCACCGCTCATCGTTGCCACCGGCCAGGTGTGGACGTACGGCGTCCTGTCCGTGCTTGCGACCGCCGCGTCACTTGTCGCATTCCACAAGAGGTTCGGCGAGCCACGGACCTGGCTGCCGAAGAGTCCGCGGAGCGTCCTCCGGGAGATCATCCCCCACGCGGGCACGGCGGGCATCAACCTTACGGGGAGCGCCTACGCGTCCGCGCCCGTGCCCATTGCCACCGCCACCGTGCCGTCCGCCGCCGCCACCGCCGGCTTCGCCTCCGCCGACGCCATCTACCGGCTTGGGCTCTTCAGCGTAGTTGCCCTCGGCAACACCTTCCAGGGCTGGACGCTCGAGCACGATGCCGCCGATCCGCGACGCCGGCACATCGTCGCCCTGTCCGCGCACGCGATCCTCGGCGTTGCGGGCGGAGCGTTCCTGGGCTTGTTCGGTCCCTGGGTCTCCGGCGTCATGTTCGGTGAGGCCGTCCGCGCCGATACGCTGACAAGTGTCTACTACGGAGTGTCCTTTTTCTTCCTCTCTGCCTCAACGCCCCTTATCAGGAATCTGCTGATTCCCGCCCGGCGCCAGAAGGCTGTCCTGATGTGGACCGGGATATCGGCCGTAGCAGGCGTGTTTCTCATGATTGTTGCCGGCCTGACGTCGAATGTTCCGGCCGTCGCACTGGGAATGGCGGTGAGCGAGGCGATCCTGTTCCTCGGACTGCTTGCCCCTGCCGTGAGGATCCTGCCCGCGGTTGTCCGTCTGTCAACAGTGGAAAGGTAGGATCATCAGCGTGACTGAAAGACGCCAGCGGCGGATTGCCGCCGTAATAGCAGCGTTCAACCCCGACGGCGAGCTGCTGACCAACGCTGCCGCCATCCGGGCACAGGTCGACGAGCTCATCGTCGTGGACGATTGCAGCTCCGTCCCGGACGCTGCCGGCATCTTCAGCCAGCTGCAGCAGCAGGGCATCAAAGTCCTGGCGCTGCCCCGCAATTCCGGCATCGCCGCCGCCCTGAACCGGGGCGTTGAGGAGCTCGAGTCGACAACGACGCCGGAGTTCATCCTCACTTTCGATCAGGACTCGTTGCCCGTGGCCGGCTACGTTGACAACGCCCTCGCGTGCTACGACCGGGCAACCGCTGCCAGCCGGAAGGTCGCGTTCGTTTGCGCAGAATCCTTCAGCGGGCACCGGGTCCCCGCACTGGGGGCTGCGGACGGTTTTCCTGAGGCTTTTGATCCGATGCAGTCCGGCTTCTTCATCCCGGTCACCACTCTCGCGGCCATCGGCAGGTTTGAGACCGGATTCTTCATCGACTGCGTGGATTCCGAGTTCACGGCCCGTGCCCGGGCTGCCGGTTACAGTGTGCTGATCGGTGCGGGTTGCGAAGTCGGGCACCGGCTTGGGGCACGCCTTCCGGCCACGGTGTTCGGCAGGCCGCTGCGGTTCAAGGGCGACGTCATGTCCTTTAACTACTACTCGCCGTTCAGGATGTACTACATCGTGCGCAACGGGACGACCCTCGTACGGCGCTACTGGCGCCGGAACCCTGCCTGGATCCTCCGCCGGCTCGTTGAGGAAACCAAGGCGCAGGTGCTCCGGTTCGCGTTCAGCCCCGGCCGCCGTGACCTGATGATCGCCGCATGGCACGGACTGCTTGACTCCGGGCGCGGACGAGACGGCCAGATCAGCAATGAACTCGTCAACCGCTTCAGAGCCCGTTGATATATTGGAGAACTATGAAAATTCATGACTCGACCCGTGTCCTGGTCATCATGCCGGCGTGGAACGAAGCCGAGTCGGTGGGCAACACCGTTCGCGAAGTGCTCGGTATGGGACGCCCCTACGATGTTCTCGTCGTCAACGACGGCTCGACGGATTCCACGGCCGACATTGCCAAGGCGGCCGGCGCGACCGTCCTGAACCTGCCGTTCAATCTGGGCGTCGGGGGTGCCATGCGGGCCGGCTTCAAGTACGCGCAGCGTCTTGGCTACCGCCGGGTGATCCAGGTGGACGCAGACGGCCAGCACGATCCCCGCAACATCGACGAAGTCCTGGCCGGTCTGGAATACGCCGACATCTCCATCGGCGCACGGTTTGCCGACCGCGGCGACTATCAGGTCACTGGTCCGCGCAAATGGGCCATGCAACTTCTGGCCAAGGTGATTTCGGGGCTGGCCAAGACGCGGCTGACGGACGTGACGTCCGGCTTCCGCGCGGCGAACGAGCGGGCCATCAGCCAATATCTGGACCACTATCCCGCCGAGTATCTGGGCGACACCATCGACTCCCTCGTCGTCGCCGTCCGGTCAGGGTGCAAAGTGACACAGATTCCGGTCGAGATGCGCCCGCGCCAGGGCGGCACGCCCAGCCACAACCCGTTCAAGGCGGCTATCTATCTCGGCCGCTCGGCATTCGCCCTGCTGTTCGCCCTGACCCGTAAGCCGTCAACGATTCCCGCGGCGCCGCTGACCGCTCAGGGGAGGGCACTGTGACAAATCTGGCGGCCTTCGTTCTCTCGCTGGCCATTGTCGGCGTCGTCTTCGAGATGCTTCGGCGGAAGAAACTTCGCGAAAAATACGCCGCGCTGTGGCTGATCGTCGGCGTCGGTACCCTCATTCTTGCGGCTTTTCCCCGTCTTCTGACCATTGTCACCGAACTCGTCGGCGTGCAGCTGCCGTCCAACCTGCTGTTCATCATCAGCATCCTGTTGCTGTTGGGCGTCTGCCTGCACTTGTCCTGGGAAATCTCGGTTGTGGAAGATGAAACCCGCACCCTGGCCGAGGAAGTCGCCATCCTGCGCACCATGGTCGAGGAAATGTCGTCCCAGGACTCCGACGGCGACACGTCGGCGACCCCGAAGTCACAGTAGCGGGCGCCGAATCCACCCATGGCACTCGATATCTTCATCCCCTACTGGGGCGACGTTAATTTCATGAAGCAGGCCGTCGACAGCGTCCTGGCCCAGACAAACGGGGACTGGCGACTGACGGTCGTGGACGACGCCTACCCTGGCGATGCGGTCCGGCGCCACGTCGAGGGGATGCGCGATCCCAGGGTCACGTACATCCGGAAAGACACCAACCAGGGCATCACCGAAAACTTCCGGAGCTGCGTCTCGCTGGCAACGCAGGACGTCCTGGTGGTCATGGGGTGTGACGATTTGTTGCTGCCTAACTTCGTTGACGTGGTGCTCCGCGCCCATTCGGCATTTCCCGAAGCCTGGATCATCCAGCCCGGCGTCCAGGTCATCGATGAAACCGGCAACGCGGCGGTCCCGCTGGCAGATATCGTCAAGCAGCGCCTGGTCAAGCCGCGCGGTTCGGGCCCCCGCCTCGTGTCCGGCGAACCGCTGGCCGTCAGCCTGCTCCACGGTGACTGGCTGTATTGGCCCTCCCTGGCCTTCCGCAGGGACCGGATCCGGGACTACGATTTCCGCGACGGCTTCCCGGTCATCCAGGATCTCGCCCTCGTCATGGACATGGTCTTGGGTGGGGCGGAGCTGCTGATCGAGCCGGAAACCTGTTTTGAGTACCGGCGGCACACCAACAGTGCTTCGTCGGCGAAGCTTGTGGACGGTTCCCGGTTTGTCGGCGAGCGTGACTATTTCGACTTGGCGGTGAATCTCTGCACTGCGAAGGGGTGGCATAGAGCCGCCAGCGCAGCAAGGTTGCGGCTGACGTCACGGGCCCACGCCCTCCTGTTCGTCACCAGCGCACTTCGGCAGGGTGGCTCCGGGCCTTTGGGGACGCTCCTCCGACATGCTTTCGGAAAGTGAGATCGCCTCAGATGAATGATGAGCCGCAAGGCCCCACATGCGCCGTCTCAGGCGTCGTCACGGCATTCCGGCCGACAACTGAGCTGATCAGCAATGTTGACTCACTGCTGCGGCAACTTGCCGCCGTCGTGGTGGTGGACGACGGCGGGGGTCCCGGCTTTGACCATATTTTCGCAGCCCTCGCCGACGCCGGCGCCGTGATTGTCCGTCTCGCAGAAAACTCCGGCATCGGTGCAGCGTTGAACGCGGGCATCCGTCGGGCGAGGGAAAGCGGCAGCCCCGAGTACGTTCTCACGGTGGACCAGGACTCGCACTTGCCCGGGGGCTACATCCGGGCGCTCCTGGATGCGGCCGTAGCCGCGCGCGCCGCCGGCATCGAACCCGGTCTAGTCTCGCCCTCGAGAATTCATGGAAACCCCGTCAAGCGGGCCGGGTCCAGGAACGGCGTGGCCCTGGGCAAGGAGCCCATCCAGTCCGGGCTCATGATCCCGGTCGCCACTTTGGATGCAATCGGCGGGTTCTGGGAAGAGCTGTTCATCGATCTGGTTGACACCGAGTACTACTTCCGTGCCCTCGACGCCGGCCTGCCAACCGTTCTCGCCAAGGCGGAGTTCGACCATTCCCTGGGAACCATGGTTGACGCCAGCCTTCTCGGCCGGATCGTGGAAGCGGGCGGGCGGCCGTTGAAGGTCCGCATCGCCGCCACATGGCGCTACTACTACATCTTCAGGAACCGGCTCCTCGTCAGCCGGCGGTACGCCACCCGCTATCCGGCCTGGGTGGCAGCAGGGATCTGGACGGATCTGCGCCACTTGCTGGTTGTCACGGTGCTGGCGCCCGGACGTTCCGCCCGGCTCGGGTTCGTATTCCGGGGCATCGTAGACGGCCTCCGCGGCCGAAGCGGGCGGGGACAATTCGACTGAATCCGTCCCCGCAGCCTCGCCCATCCCGTCGGGCGCTGGTTTGGCCGACTGCTGACCGGTGAGGGAAGATGTAGTCCATGCGCGGAATTATTCTTGCCGGTGGGACCGGCTCACGTCTTCATCCCATCACCCATGGCATCAGCAAACAGCTCGTCCCTGTTTACGACAAGCCGATGATCTACTACCCGCTCTCGACCCTGATCCTGGCCGGAATCCGCGACATCCTGATCATCACCACCCCGCACGACGCTGAGCAGTTCCAGCGCCTCCTCGGAGACGGCTCACAGTTCGGTATCAGCCTCACCTACGTCCAGCAGGCTTCACCTGACGGTCTGGCACAGGCCTTCATCCTCGGCGAAGAGCACATCGGCAATGAGACCGTGGCTCTTGTCCTGGGCGACAACATCTTCTATGGCCAGGGCATGGGCACCCAGCTGCGCAAGCATGCCGACATCGACGGCGGCGCGGTCTTCGGCTACTGGGTTAAGGACCCCAAGGCCTACGGCGTGGTTGAATTCGACGACGCCGGCCAGGCGATCTCACTGGAGGAAAAGCCGCTGCACCCCAAGTCGCATTACGCGGTGCCCGGCCTGTACTTCTACGACAACGACGTCGTCGACATCGCCAAAAACCTCACACCGTCGCCGCGTGGGGAACTGGAAATCACGGACGTCAACCGCACCTACCTTGAGAAGGGGAAGCTCCGCGTCGAAATCCTGCCGCGCGGCACGGCTTGGCTCGACACCGGGACCTTCGACGACCTCAACGACGCCTCCAATTTCATCCGCACGATAGAAAACCGCCAAGGCCTCAAGATCGGAGCCCCCGAGGAGATTGCCTGGCGCCAGGGGTTCCTCACGGACGACGAGCTTCGCCAACGCGCCGAGCCGCTCGTCAAGAGCGGCTACGGCGCATACCTGCTCGGTCTCCTAGAGCCGTAACGGCAGCATGTGGTGGTCGATTTTACCGCAGATTATTGGCGCCGCCATCCTCTTGATTGCACCGGGTCTGCTTGTTGCCCTGGCCGTGCGCTTCAGGGGATTTGACGCCGTAGCGCTTGCCCCGGCGTTGACAGTGGGCATCGTCGTCGTCACGTCGACTTTGACTCCGTTCGTGAATATCCGGTTCGGACTGGTCCCGGTAGCCGTCGTGTCGTTGCTTGTGGCCGCGGCGGGGATGTTTGCTGTCCGATATCGCGCCACCCGGCAGCCGGCCGCCCCGCGGCAGCGGATGCGGCCTTTGTCAGGGCCCTGGACGCTGGGCGGTCTCGTGCCGTTTGCCGCCTTTGGTGTTGCAGCACTGCTGGTGGCTGCCAGCGTGGTCCGGGCCATCGGCTCCCCGCAGGCCTTTTCGCAGACGTATGACGCCGTCTTCCACCTGAACTCCGTAAAGTTTGCCCTTGAGACCGGCCAGGCGTCGTCGCTGACAATTGGCGGGATGACCGGGGGCGGGTTCTACCCTGCCGGCTGGAACGCGGTGGCAGTCCTCGTAGCGTCGACCACGGGCGCGGAGGTGCCGGTCGCGGTCAACATCACCAGCATCGTCATTGCAGCCGTGTTCTGGCCCCTTGGCTGCCTCCTTCTGACCCGGTGGATCGTCGGCCCCCGGGCGTCGGCGACGGTGGCCGCGGCAATCGCCTGCGCATCCTTGGGTGCCTTCCCACTTCTGATGATGGATTTCGGTGTCCTGTACCCGAATCTGCTCGCCATCAGCCTCCTGCCGGCGGCCATTGCGCTGGCGGCCTCGCTCGTCGGCCTTGCGCCGGGATCGGGCCGGCGGGATCTGGCCACAGCGCTGACGCTTCTGCTGGGACTCGCCGGGCTCGTCGTCGCGCACCCCACTACCTTCATGGCGTGGGTGACATGGACGTTGCCCATGGCGGGTTTCCTGGCGTGGCGGTCGTTCGGGGCGTCTTGGCGGAACCGACGGACCGGGCGTGGCCGTTTCACGAAATACGTGCTGTCAGTGTCCGGATACAGCATCGCGTTCGTGGCTTTGTGGATCGTGCTCCGGCCGCCGGCGGATGCTTCCTTCTGGGGTCCGCGCGGCACCGTCCCGCAGGCCTTTGGTGAAGCCCTGGTGACGTCCCCCGTGGATCTGTCCCCGGCCTGGCTTGTGGCGCCCCTGGCGCTTTTTGGCCTCTGGTCATGTTTCAAGGTCCCGAAACGACTCGCCTGGCTTGGGCTGGTCTTCGTCCTGTTTGCGGGCCTCTACATCGTCGCCGCCGGTTTTCCGAAGTCTCCGACCCGGGACTTCCTCACCGGGGTCTGGTACAACGACAGCTTCCGCGTTGCTGCGCTCCTCCCGGTGATCGCCGTGGTGCTTGTCGCCGTCGGCATCGATTGGGTGGCCGGGGCACTTCCGGCAGCCCGAAAGCGGTACCGTTACGTCGACCGGGCTGTGGAGGGTCCAGCCCGCTGGAGCGCACCGGCGCGGTTGGCCTGCCGAACCGCGGGAGGAATGGTCGTGGTCCTTACCGCCATCGTCCTGGGTCAGCAGGGCGGGCTCAAGGAGGAGGTACAGCTGACCTCGTCCCACTACCGGCTGGAAGCCGACTCCCTGCTGGTGTCCCCGGACGAACTGGCAGTCTTAAAGCGCCTCCCGCACTCAGTGCCCGAGGATGCCGTTCTGATCGACAATCCGTATACGGGAGCCGCGCTTTCCTATGCCCTTGGTGACCGCAAGTCTGCGCAGCTTCACATCCTCAGCTATGTCTCCCCGGAGCTCCAGAAAATCTATGACGCCTTGGGGCAGGTTTCAACGGATCCGAGCGTATGCCGGGCGGTCCGGGAAGAACACGGCTTCTATATCCTGGACTTCGGCTCCAAGGAAGTGCACGGTGAAAACCACACTGCCGCGGGCCTCACCCGGTTGGACCAGAACCCGGGCCTGCAGCTGATCGACAGCCAGGGCGAGGCGAAGCTCTACAAGATCACCGCCTGCGGGAGCTGACGGGCCGCAGGGCTGGTGAAACCCGGCCACGCCGTTACAGCGAGACGGACCTCCGCCGGAGTTCGCCGACGACGTCGTGCACTTCCCCGTCCATAATGATCTCGCCGTGCTCCAGGAGCACGCCGCGTTCACAGACTGTGGCAACAAGGTCGAGGTCGTGGCTGACGACAAACAGGGTCTTGCCCTTGTCGGCGAGCTCTTTGATCTTCGCTATGCACTTGCGCTGGAACGGTTCGTCTCCGACGGCGAGAATCTCGTCAATCAGGAAGACTTCCGGATCCGTGTGCACCGCGATGGAGAACGCCAGCCGCAGGTACATCCCCGAGGAGTAGAACTTCACTTCGGTGTCGATGAACTCGCCGATTTCGGAGAATTCCACAATGGAGTCGAATTTTTCGTCGATCTGTTTCTCGGTCATTCCGAGAATCGCGCCGTTGAGGTACACGTTGTCCCGGCCGCTGAGGTCGTGGTGGAAGCCGGCGCCGACTTCGATCAGCCCCGCCACGCGGCCCCGGGTGCGCACGGTCCCGCCGTCGGGCTGCAGTACGCCCGAGATGAGCTTCAGGAGCGTTGACTTGCCCGAGCCGTTGAGCCCGAGCAGGGCGACCGTCTCACCTTGCTTGACCTCGAGCGAGACGTCTTTCAGTGCCAGGAATTTCTTGGACAGATCTCCCTTGCGGCCCTTCACCAGCCAGACCAGCGCTTCCTTCAGGGACCGGGTGTGGCGCAGCACAAACTGCTTGCGAAGGTCGATACAGCTGATGGCCACCATGCCATGCGAGGTCATCTCAGAGCTCCTGTGCGAAGTGGGCGGCAAGCCGGCGGAAGGTCAGCTGTCCAAGGAACAGCACAGCGAGCGTGATGAGCACGGACACCGGAAGCCAGACGGTCAGAAGGTCGGGGGGCATGGCGTCGGAGACGGCCTGAGAGGTTGTCAGCGTCGGTTCCCAGAATGCCCAATGGAAGACTTCGACGGCGACCGTCATCGGATTGAGCTGGTAGATCCAGTACCACGGTCCCATGACCCGCTCGACCATTGACCAGACATAGAGGACGGGCGAGGCCCACGTGACAACCATGACGATCATCTCCACGATGTTTTCGGAATCGCGGAAATACACGTTCATGGCCCCGAACATCAGACCCAGGCCGGTGGCCAGCACCGCGACCATCATGAAGATCAGGATGACTGCCGCCAATTGGATAACCGACGGCGTCCAGCCCACCAGAAGGCAGGCCCCGATCAGGACCACAAGCTGCGGAAAGAAATGGGCCGCGGATACCCACACCGTGGCCACCGGGAACAGCTCCCGGGGCAGGTAGATCTTCCGGATCAGGTCCCGGTTGTCCACTATCGAGCGCGTGGCGTTCGACAGTGACTCCGTGAAGAAATTCACCAGGACGATGCCGGCGAAGAGATAGATCGCATAGTTGGGCGTGCCCCGCTGAAGATTCAGGAAGATGCCCAGCGCCACGAAGTAGATCAGGAACTGCACGAGCGGTTTTACGTACGACCACAGCAGCCCCAGCACCGAACCGCGGTAGCGCACCTTGATTTCCTTGCGCACCAGCAGCTTCAGGAGAAACCTGTCGCCGTAGACGTCAAGGAGGCCGCGCCCGATTCCGGGCTTGATCAGTTGGTCGAGTTGACCAGCCATCTAGCTGCCGTCCTTGGAGTTAGCCTCAAACGTCTTCTTCCACGCATCGATCGAACTGATCTCCGCCACCGCGCTCCGGTACTGCTCAGCAAGGCTGTCCCACTCGCGGAACAGCTTCAGGTGCAGCCGGGTCGCTTCCGTCAGCATCGATTTCAGCTTCTTCGGATCCCGCTGGTACCACGACGCGCCCGTGCCCTCCGCGTTGGAGACCACGACGCTGTCGTAGTGCGCCACCCGGAACCACCGGTTGTCCCGGTGCGCCAGGTAGCCCTGCGGCCGTTCGGCGCTTTCCGGGCCCGGGGCCTTGATCAACTGGCGGGCGACCGTCTTGATACCCCACGGAATCACTTCCTTCTTGCTGGGCATCCCGACAACCGTTCCGCCCATGGGTCCCCGGCCCAGCTTCGGTGCCGGGAAATCGTCAACATCTTCCTTCAACTGCGCGTCCGGATACTCGGCTTTCAGGGCGTTGATCTCCGGCAGTTTGGTGGCCAGCACCTTGTGGAGGTCGTCCGGTCCCTTCAGGATGTCCTTCAGGGCCTCGATGCGGCCGTGCTCGGTGAAGTACTGCATCGAGACGAGGTGCTTGACGTCGGCCTGCACGGATTCGCGCAGCACCCGGCCGCCCTTCGGATAAGGGCTGTGGATCAGCGTGGCGATCAGCCTGTTGCGCTCGTGGAAGTACGCCTGCCAGCCGACCAGGTCGTCCTTGTCGATCCAGGACACATGCCACACGGCAGCGCCCGGAAGCGACACCGTGGCGAACCCGGCTTCACGGGCGCGCAGCCCGTACTCGGCGTCGTCCCATTTGATGAAGAGCGGAAGCGACAACCCGATTTCCTGGATGACCTTCGTGGGGATCAGGCACATCCACCAGCCGTTGTAGTCCACGTCCACGCGGCGGTGAAGCCAGGCGGTCTGCCGCAGGTTCGCGACGCTGAAATCGTGCCGCACTTCCATGTCGGCATGGGGCGGGGCCGGCACGAACCTGTACGGATCTACAACCTCGCCGAACGTGTGCAGGATGCTGCGGTTGTAGAGGTCGAACATGTGGCCGCCGACGATCGTGGGGGTGCGGCAGTGGTCGGCGAAGGTGAGCAGCCGAACGATGCTTTCGGGTTCGACGACGATGTCGTCATCGAGCAGCAGGGCGTAGTCGCTGCCGTTTTCGACCGCCTCATACATTCCGCGGGCGAAGCCGCCGGAGCCGCCGAGGTTCGCCTGGTTGATGATCCGGAGTTTGCCGCCGAGAGCATCCCGCACCGCGGCGAAGCCTTCCTGGTCTTCGACCTTCTGCGTGCCCTGGTCCACGATCAGGATTTCCTTAACGTTTTCGAGGACGTCGGGATTTTCCGCCAGGATCCGGGCGTTGTTCAGGCAGAAATCAGGCTTGTTCATGGTCGTGATTTCGAGGGTCACCTGGCCGGGGCGGTCCGTGCCGCCTTCGGCCTCCCACCGGCCGCTCTCCAGGACGAGTTCGTCCGAACTGGCGGCCAGGTCGAACCAGTACCAGCCGCCGTCGCCGAAGGGCTTCAGGGAAAGCTCGAACACGGAGGTGGTGGCGCCGTCGACGTGCTGTCCGTCTACGCGCTGGACGGACCCGCGGGCGTTCGATTTGTAGACAGTGACCGCGCCCGTACCGATTGTCTTGACGACCAGCCGGATCTGCCGGACGGAGGTCCACCGCCGCCAATAGCTCGCCGGGAAAGCATTGAAGTACGTACCGAAGGAAATCTGCTCGCCCGAGCGGACCCGCATGGAATGCCGGGAGAGCAGGTCCTCGAAGTGCGCTTCGCGGCCGCCCGAGCTGAACATCTGCAGCTTCTCTTCGGGGTGCTTCGGGGTGCGGGCGAGTTCGTCGTTCTCCCGCAGGCGGATGCCGCTTGCGCTGCCTGCGTCGACGTACAGGGGCACCGTGTCCGTCTGGTCCGTCGAGGGCAGGATGATCCGCTGAATCGTGTTCCAGCCGGTTGTCGCTTCAGCGGCGCTCATGCGTCCACTCCTCCGCTTTCAATCTTGGCGCCGCCCTCGAAATGTGGGCGGATCTTGTTGTCAAACATGGTCAGGGCGGAGCCGATGGCCATGTGCATGTCCAGGTACTTGTACGTGCCGAGTCGGCCGCCGAAGAGGACGTCCTGCTCGGCTCCCGCCAGATCGCGGTATTTGAGCAGGCGGTCGCGGTCAGCGGCGGTGTTGATCGGGTAATAGGGCTCGTCGCCCTTCTCCGCGGCGCGGGAGAACTCGCGCATGATGACGGTCTTCTCCGTCTGGTAGTCGCGTTCCGGGTGGAAGTGGCGCGGCTCGATGATGCGCGTGTACGGCACGTCGGCGTCGTTGTAGTTCACTACCGACGTTCCCTGGAAATCGCCGACGTCGAGCACTTCTTCCTCGAAGTCGATCGTGCGCCAGGAGAGATCGCCCTCGGCGTAGTCGAAGTAACGGTCGACGGGGCCCGTGTAGATGACAGGAATCCGGCCGACAACCTTGCCCTTGCTGTATTCGTGGGACTCATCGAAGAAGTCCGTGTTGAGCCGCACCTCGATGTTCGGGTGCTCCGCCATCTTTTCGATCCAGGCCGTGTAGCCACCGGTCGGGAGGCCCTCGTATTTGTCGTTGAAGTACCGGTTGTCGTAGTTGTACCGGACGGGAAGGCGGGAGATGATGCCCGCGGGCAGGTCCTTCGGATCCGTCTGCCACTGTTTTCCGGTGTAGTGCTTGATGAACGCCTCGTACAGGGGCCGGCCGATGAGCTGGATGCCCTTGTCGTTGAGGTTCTGCGGATCGGTGCCGGCAAGTTCGCCGGCCTGTTCCTTGATCAGGTCCTGCGCCTGGCCGGGCGTGAGGTTGGCCCGGAAGAACTGGTTGATCGTCGCCAGGTTGATCGGCAGGGAGTAGACCTCGCCCTTGTGCACGCCGTACACCTTGTGGACGTAGTTGGTGAACGTTGTGAAGCGGTTCACGTACTCCCAGACGCGCTCGTTCGAGGTGTGGAAGAGGTGGGCACCGTAGCGGTGCACCTCGATTCCGGTCTGCTTTTCCTTTTCGCTGTAGGCGTTGCCGCCGATGTGGTGTCGGCGGTCGATGACGACCACCTTCAAGCCCAGCTCAGTGGCGGCCTGTTCTGCGATTGTCAGGCCAAAGAAGCCCGACCCTACGATGACGAGGTCAGCGGTCACAAACTCTCCTGATTCGAATGCGGGGCAGCCCAATGTTGCGCATTGTCTGCTGCTCTAGCCTACCCGAGGCTCAATTGGAATCAGCGACCGCGGCCTGGCGCAGGGCCTCCGGGCGAGGGCTGCGAAGCTGGGTCCGGGCCGGCTTCCGCCCCTCACCGCCGTTTTCCACATGGGCCGGTTTCTTTGGCGCGCCCGGCCGCAGGCGTCTCTACCGTGGCACATAGGCGGCGTCGCCGGAAAGGAATCCCCCGATGATGTTCCATTGCACACGGGTACGGGGACCCGGTTCCGCTCTGGCCGGGGACCCGATCGAGCTGGCCGTCGATGCTCCCGCGGATAGCGCCGGCGCGGAGCTCCAAGCGGCCGTGTCCCGGCGCTATGGAACCGGCGAACTGTTCGTGCAAGGGGTGCCGGTCGCCGCCATGACCGTCGGTGTGGCTCCCCTCGTCCGCGGGGCCGTCCTGGTCGACGGTTTCCCCGCCACAACCCAGGGGTCAGGAGCCGGGCAACCGGGGGCGGCCCTGCTGATACTCGCGGTCCACAGCGGACCCGGCGCGGGCATAGTCTTCGCACTGCGGCGCGGGCAGTTCCGGATCGGGCGCAGCGGGACGGAGGTCGTTATTCCGGATGCTGAACTGTCCCGGGAACACGCGCGGCTGGACGTATCGGAGTCGGCCGTCACCCTTGTGGATCTTGGCAGCGCGAACGGGACCCGCGTCGACGGCAGGAGGGTCCGTCAGTCGGCAGTGACAACCGGCTCCTTGATCCGTTGTGGCGACTCGACGATGTCCCTCATCTTCGGCGGCGGGTCCGCTTCCACGGACAACCCGGATTCCCGGATGGCATGGGCGGGATCCGGCGTCGCCGAGCCGCTTGTTGTCCGCGGCACCGCTGCTCCAAGCAACCGGGCGGCTGTGGTGCTGACGGCCGCCCTGCCCCTGCTGATTGGAATCGGCCTGGCGCTTCTCACCGGGATGTGGATGTTTCTGGCCTTCACAGCCATCTCCGCGGTCTCAGTCGTCGTGCCGGTCGCGTCCGGCCGCCGTCACCGCCGCGAACTCAAGACTGCGGTCACCGCGGCGCTGCAGCGGGACAAGGACCGACGACGCCGGGCCGCGCCGTCCGCCGCGGACCTCTCCGTCCGTGGCGCCTTCGGAGCATCCGGGCCCCCGCCGGCCACCGGCGAATCCGCACCCGTGTGGCTCAGGCTCGGGCTGGCCGAGCAAACGGCGAATGTCCGGCTGGAGCCGGCCGATCCCGGCTTCCGGCCGCCTCCGCTCGGCCCGATGCCCCTGACCCTGGACCCATCCGTTGCCCTGACCACCATCCATGGAACGCGGCCCGCCGTGGCGGGGCTGGTCCGTTCCTTCATCATGCAGCTCGCCGGCTACCCCCTCGCCTGCCGCACCCGGCTCCTGCTTCATGGCTCGCCGGAGTCCCTCCCCCTCGCCGCACGCTTCCTGCCCGGCGTGACCCTGTCCGGAAATGAGGCCGCCACCGCTGCCTGGCTGGCTGCCGGTCCGGGCCAGGGATTCGACCACGGGCTCTTGATCATCCTGGACGCCGCGGGCACAGCGGACGGCGGGACAGCCGGCGGGTCGGCTCCGGATGCGGCCGGCGGAACGGCCGTGCTCCGCGCCGTGGCCACCGGCCACGGCTGGCGGGTGATCGATTGCTCACCGGGAGCCGGCCAGGCGGAAGGCAGTCAGTCGGCGCACCCGGGCATCGTACTCGGCGAGCGCGGGGCACGGATCACGGCCGGCGCCGGAGAGACCTGCTTCATCCCGGATCTGGTCCCGCCACTGGTCTTCGACCGCTACTGCCGCCGGTTGGGAGCCGGGGAGCGTGCCAAGGAGGCTCCCCCGGCCGCTATCCCCGGCCGCTGCGCCCTGGTCGACGTCCTCCCACTCTCGGCGGCGGAGATTTCCCGGCGCTGGGCCCGGGCCGGGCGGGCGCCTGGGCTCCCTGTTCCCGTCGGCGCCGGCACCTCAGGGACCCTTCAGATAGATCTCCAGGCCGATGGACCCCACTTCCTGGTTGCCGGCACGACCGGTTCGGGGAAATCGGAGTTCCTGCGGACACTCGCCGCAGGCCTCGCGGCCAGCCACCCGCCGGACCGTGTCAATCTGCTCTTCCTCGATTTCAAAGGCGGCTCCGGCTTGGGCCCGCTGACCGGGCTGCCGCACTGCGTCGGCATGCTCACGGACCTCGGCGCGAATCAGGTGGAGCGTGCCTTGGTCTCGCTGCGGGCCGAAGTGCGGCGCAGGGAAGAGCTCCTCGCCGCGGCGCGGGCCCCCGACCTCACAGCGTATGAGTCATCGGATGCGCAGGCGTCTGCCCTCCCGCATCTGGTCCTGGTCATCGACGAGTTCAGGATGCTGGTGGAGGAAGCGCCTGGAGTACTCTCCGAGCTCATGAGAATTGCCGCCATCGGCCGCTCGCTGGGGATACACCTCATCATGGCAACCCAGCGCCCGCAGGGAGCACTGACCGCAGACATCCGGGCCAATGTCACCAGCTGCGTCGCCCTCAGGGTCCAGTCCGACCTCGAATCGATCGACGTCATGAACTCCAGGCTCGCAGCCGGCATCCCCCTGGCGCGTCCCGGCCGCGCGTTCCTGGTCCGCGGAACCGAGGCGCCGGAGGAGTTCCAGACGGCCACGCTGACCCCCGCTGTCCCCGGGCCGGGGGCCGCGGCGGTGGCCGTGCACTCCGTCCAAGACGTTCTGACGCGCCCGCCAGGGCGTTCCGGCCACGGTGCCGACGCCGCCGCCGGCACCGCCCTGACGCCAGCTCAGGCGGCGGCGCCACTCGTCGAAGTGACGGCCGGGCTGTGGGCGGCTCTCGGCGGCAGCCCACCCCGCCGCCCGGTGGCGGATCCGCTTCCTGCCGTGCTGCCGTATCCGGCCGGGGACTCCCCCGCCGCCCCCGAGCCCCCAGGCCCCCGGCTCAACAGCGCATCGGCAACTGAGCCGGCAACTCAGCCGGAAGACGGGGACACGGTCCGTCTTGGCTGGGTGGATCTTCCGGAACAACAACGCATCGCCGGACTGAGCTGGAGTCCTGCCGAACACGGGCATCTTGGACTCGTCGGCGGTGTGGCGGGCGCTGGCGACCCCGCCCTGGCTCTGGCCGTCGAACAGCTCCTGACCGGCGACGTGGAGTCACACCTCTACTTCCTCGACTCCGCCGGCTCTTTCAGCACGGCGGCATCGTCGCCTCGGGTCGGAGCCGTCGCGGGCCTGGATGAACTCCGCCGGGCCGTCAGGGTGCTGGAACGCTTGGCCCAAGAAGTGACGCTGCGGCTCGGCGCGCCCGCACTCCATGAACGGCCGCGCCTGGTCCTGGTGCTCAGCGGCTGGGGAGCCTGGGTGTCAGCATTCCGGTCAGGCCCGCTGGCGTGGGCCGAAGACCTCGTCCAAGACATCGTCCGGGACGGCGCCAAGGCGGGAATCACCGTCATTGTTTCCGGTGAGCGCGAACTCGTGACCTCGAGGTTCTTCGCCGCCATCCCCAACCGGATCTTCTTTCCCGCGGGATCCACCGAGGAGGGCAGGCTCGCGTGGCCGCGGCTGCCGGCCCTGGAGCCGGCGCCCGGCCGCGTGGCCGTTTTCGGCACCTTCACGGGCATCGCTTCATCGGCCGGCCACATAGGCCAGCTCTTCGAAGCACCTGGCCCGGCCGGCTGGCGGCGCACAGCCCAGGCCGTCCGCAAGTCGCCCTTCCGGGTCGATGCACTGCCGCTGCTCATTACAGTGGCCGAGGTACTGGCCCGGTTTGGCGCCGCTGGCCAACCGGCAGGCGCCGATGCGCCCCTCCGGTCTCCCGCCCCGGGTTCCCTGTGCATCGGCGTCGGAGGAGACGCGCTGCTGCCGTTCACGGTTCCGCTTCCAGGCGGCAGTGTCCTGGCCGTCCTCGGAGGCCCTGCCTCCGGCAAGGGCACTTTGCTGGCAGCCCTCCCGGGACTGAATCCCGCCGGGGACTGGCTCGCGCCCGGGGCTGGAACAGATCCGGAACAGTATTGGTCTGAGGCGCACGCCAGCGCGCTCGCCGGCACGCTGGACCGGACAGCGATTGTGTTGGCCGACGATGCTGACTTGCAGTCCCATGAGACGAACAACCGGCTGCTCACTTTGAACAGCCTTGGCTGGACGGTGATCCTGACTGCGGGTTTCGGCCCGGCGTTTCACCAGCGGGTGCCCCTCGCAGCCTGTGCCCGTAGCCAGGGGCGGGGTATCCTGATTCGTCCGCGCGGCCTCATGGATGGAGATCTGTTCGGGGTCCGGTTCGAACTGGAGCACAGCCCTCCGCCGGGACGCGCCGTCGTCATCTCAGACGGGCGTGCGACGCCCGTTCAGCTGGCTTCGGAGCAGCCGGTCACGGGGCCGGTCCAATGACCTGCCGCCCGGCTACAGGGCACCCCGCTACAAGGCGGGCGGCTACAGGGCCGGCGGGGCGCCGCCTGCCCGCGAGGCGAAGGCAATGACACGTTTGTCAAACAAGAGCACAATGGCGGTGGCGGCAGGCACCAGCATGGCCAGGCCGGCGAAGGGATATCCGCCCGTCAGGGTCGGGAAGCCAAGGGTGAGTACGAAGAGCTGAGCCACCAGCGCGCCGGCCCGGGGCCAGCGGAAGCCGCGGATCAGGAAGCGTGCCACGGCAAAGAGCCAGACGCAAAACGCCAGCAGCAGACCCAGCGTAAAGACGGCGCCCCAGAATGAAAGCACCGGGGCTCCGGTCAGCAGCTGGGTGCCGTACCAGGCCGCCGCCACCAGGAGAGCAGTTGCCTCAAGCGCCACAATGATGGCGATGACGAGGATCCCTTTGGGCCTACCGTTCCTTGGGCCCGCGGTGCCGTCAGCACCGGCTCCGGGCACGTCCGCGGGGCCGCCGGCAGATTTCCCGGCTGGATTTTCGGCGGGATCGGACGCGTTCACAGGGGGTCTTGACACACTGGCACACTACCCGACATAGTCGTCTAGACGTGAGGAAGCCACCAGCCTATGTGATGCATCGCTCACGATTTCGAGGCATTTTGACGCCTATTACCCCTTGTTTACACAGCGTTAACATGACACGCTTAATCCAGATGACCGAGGGGGCCCCAAAGGGCCCTTTTCTTATGAAGCCTCTAGTGAATAATTTCACAAAGGCATTGACGAGTTCCCAGGAATGGAGTGACTGATCAGCATGGATTGGCGTAACCGCGCAGCCTGCCTTGACAAGGACCCGGAGCTGTTTTTCCCCGTTGGAAACACCGGGCCTGCCCTCCTGCAGATCGAGGAAGCCAAAAGCGTCTGCCGGCGCTGCCCCGTTGTGGACACCTGCCTGCAGTGGGCCCTCGAATCCGGCCAGGACGCTGGCGTCTGGGGCGGCATGAGCGAAGACGAGCGCCGCGCCTTGAAGCGCCGCGCAGCACGGGCCCGCCGCGCCTCCTGATTGTCCGCTTCCGGGCACACTTTTGTCCTATTAACAGCACACAGCGCAGCAACGGCCGCGGACCGCCTGGTCCGCGGCCGTCGCCTTTAACCCGCTTCAGGCCCGCTGCCCACGTCCCGACATCAGCCGAAATCAGCACATGCTCAGCGCGTGGCCAGGCTCAGGACAATCTGGACTGCCGTGCCGCCGCCCTCCCGGGCCTTCCATCGAATAGTCCCGCCAAGCTCACTGGTCACCAGGGTGCGGACAATCTGCAGACCCAGTCCCTCCGTATAGGGCGTTTCGGGCAGACCGACGCCGTCGTCCTCCACCGTCACGGTGAGCAGCTCCTCGCCGTCCTCGCTTTCGGAACGGTCGGCGAGCAGCCAGACCGTGCCCGTCCTTCCCTCCAGCCCGTGTTCGACGGCGTTGGTCACCAGCTCGTTGATGACCAGGGCCAGCGGCGTGGCGAAGTCGCTCGGCAACTCCCCGAACAACCCCGAACGCTGCGTCTTGACCTGCTGCGACGGCGATGCGACTTCGGCTGACAAGCGGAACTGCCGTCCGATAAGTTCATCGAAGTCGACGCTCTGGGCCAGGCCCTGGGAGAGCGTCTCATGCACGAGCGCAATGGTCGCCACCCGCCGCATGGCCTGTTCAAGCCCCTGCTTCGCCTCATCGCTGACCATGCGCCGTGACTGCATCCGCAGCAGCGCCGCGACGGTCTGCAGGTTGTTCTTCACCCGGTGGTGGATCTCGCGGATCGTGGCGTCCTTCGTGACGAGTTCCATCTCCCGACGCCGCAGCTCGGAGACATCGCGGCAAAGGACCAGGGCCCCGAAGCGCTGCTGCTCGTCGCGCAGCGGGATCGCCCGCAGGGAGAGGCTGACGCCGCGTGATTCGATTTCGCTGCGCCACGGCATCCGCCCGGTAACGACGAGCGGAAGGGTTTCGTCGACCATGCGCCGGTCCCTGAGGAGCCCGGCGGTCACCTCGGCCAGGGACCTGCCCTCGAGGGACTCCCCGTCGCCGAGGCGGCGGAACGCGGAGACACCGTTGGGACTCGCATACTGCACGATCCCCTCGGCGTCGAGCCTGATCAGGCCGTCGCCCACACGGGGCGCGCCGCGGCGCGATCCCGTGGGCGAGGCGAAGTCGGGCCACAGTCCAAGCGTTCCCATGCGCAGCAGGTCATAGGCGCACTGCCGGTAGGTGAGTTCGAGCCGGGACGGCATCCGGGAGCTGGAGAGGTCCATGTGGGAGGTCACAATGGCCAGGGTGCGGCCGTTGCGGACCATCGGCACAGCCTCGACCCGGAGCGCCATGTCGCTGCTCCAGTTGGTCTCGTTGGAGCGCTCGATCGTCCGGCTTTCCCAGGCTTTGTCGACCAGCGGCTTCAAGTCCGACCTGATCCCCTCCCCCACGAAGTCGGCATGGAACACCGTGTGCGTGGTGGAGGGGCGGACGTGGGCGAGCGCCACGTAACCAAACTCAGGATGCGGAAACCACAGCGCCAGGTCGGCGAAGGCAAGGTCGGCGACCATCTGCCAGTCGCCGACCAGGAGGTGCAGCCACTCGGCATCCCCCGGCCCGAAATCAGCATGCTCCCTGATAGGGTCCGTAAAGATTGCCACAGCACCTCCATTTGCGACGCAGGGAACGGCGGCCCCTAGCGTCGGACGATTGACCTCAAGAGCCTCAATGCTACCGACAGCGAGGCCATGTCATCCGCTTCGAGGGCGTTGACCTCGTCGAACATGCTCTTGGCCCGGCCCAGCTGCTCGACGTTCTGGCTCTCCCAGGCCGTCAGCCGCTCTTGCGCGGGGGTTCCCGCAGGTGTTGCCTCCAGCACCGCCGTCGTTATGTCCGAGGCCGTGGAGTAGAGGTCGTCGCGGAGGGCGGCACGGGCCAGGGCCTGCCAGCGGTCCCTCCGGGGCAGCTTCGTGATGCGTTCCAGCAGGGAGTCCACGTGGAACCGGTCGAACACCGCGTAGTAGACGTGGGCGATGTCCTCCACGGGTTCGGGGCTGACATGGACGATCTTGGCGATATCCAGGAGCACGAAGCTCTCGAACAGCTCCGCCCAGCGGTGTGCCAGGTCTTCCGGGAGCTCCCAGCCGCGCGCCTTCTCGAGCCATTCGGCCACCCGCTTACGGTCGTCTCCGCGCAGGTAGTCGAGCAACCGGGCCCGCATGGGGTCCATCAGCGGCTTGAACTCCGCCACGATCTCGGCAATGGGCCGGGAAGTGAAGCCCTGGCTGAGGACCCACCGGACGGCGCGGTCGAGAAGCCGGCGGATGTCGAGGTGAACGGTGCTCCAGTGTTCCGTCGGGAAGGACGCGGGCAGTTCGTTGAGCTCCGCGACCATGATGTTCAGCTCGTAGACCTCACGGAGGGCGACGAACGCCTTGGCGACGGCGGCCTCCGTGGCCGATGTCTCCTCGATGGCCCGGAAGGCGAAGGTGATGCCGCCCAGGTTGATCATGTCGTTGGCCACGACGGTCGCGATGATTTCCCGGCGCAGCGGATGCGTGTCCAGTTCGGCGTCGAACCGTTCGCGCAGCTGCTTCGGGAAGTAGGCCCGGAGCGTCGCACGGAACCACGGATCTTCGGCGAGGTCGCTGTCGCGCAGCGCGGTGGCGAGTTCGATCTTGGCGTAGGCCGCCAGGACGGAGAGCTCCGGGGAAGTCAGTCCCTGTCCCTGCTCCAGCCGCTCGCCCAGCGTGGCGGTGGTGGGCAGCGCCTCCAGGTCCCGCTTCAGGTCGGCCGACTTCTCCAGCCAGTCCATGAGGCGTTCGTAGCTGGGGCTCCATTCGGAGACCCGCATCCTGTCGTTGAGCAGCAGGATGTTCTGGTCGATGTTGTCCTCCAGCACCAGACGGCCGACTTCGTCGGTCATCGAGGCCAGGAACTGCGCACGTTCGGCCTGCTCAAGCTTGCCTGCCGCCACCATCCGGTCAACGAAGATCTTGATGTTGACCTCGTGGTCGGAGCAGTCCACGCCGGCCGAGTTGTCGATCGCATCGGTGTTGAGGATGACGCCCTGCAGCGCAGCCTCGATGCGTCCGCGCTGCGTCATGCCCAGATTGCCGCCTTCACCGACCACCTTCACGCGCAGCTCACGGCCGTCGACGCGGATGGCGTCGTTGGCCTTGTCGCCGACCTCGGCGTTGGATTCCGTGCTGGCCTTGACGTAGGTGCCGATGCCGCCGTTGTAGAGCAGATCGGCCGGGGCAAGGAGAATGGCGCGCAGGAGTTCCGGCGGGCTCAACCGCGTGGTGCCGTCAGGCAGGCCCAGCGCGGCCCGGACCTGTGCCGAGACGGGGATGACCTTGGCCTGGCGTGCGAACACGCCGCCGCCCTCGCTGATGAGCGATTTGTTGTAGTCGTCCCAGGAGGACCGGGGCAGCTCAAAGAGCCGCTGGCGTTCCGCGAAGGAAACGGCCTCGTCCGGGGTGGGGTCCAGGAAGATGTGCCGGTGGTCGAAGGCCGCCAGGAGGCGGATGTGCTTCGAGAGCAGCATGCCGTTGCCGAACACGTCGCCGGACATGTCGCCGACGCCCACAACGGTGAACGGCTCGGACTGGGTGTCGAGGTCCAGCTCGCTGAAGTGGCGCTTGACCGATTCCCAGGCGCCGCGGGCGGTGATGCCCATGGCCTTGTGGTCATAGCCCACCGAGCCGCCGGAGGCGAAGGCGTCGCCGAGCCAGAAGCCGTATTCCGCGGCGAGGCCGTTGGCGATGTCGGAGAACGACGCCGTGCCCTTGTCGGCCGCCACCACGAGGTAGGAATCGTCGTCGTCGTGCCGGACGACGTCGGCCGGCGGCATGACAGTTTCCCCATCCGGAGTCGTGATCAGGTTGTCGGTAATGTCCAGGAGCCCCCGGATGAACGTCTTGTAACTCTCGATGCCCTCCGCCATCCAGGCGCTCCGGTCGGATGCCGGGTCCGGGAGCTGCTTCGCGTAGAAGCCGCCCTTGGCGCCGGTGGGAACGATCACGGCGTTCTTGACGGTCTGTGCCTTGACCAGGCCGAGGATTTCGGTGCGGAAGTCCTCACGGCGGTCCGACCAGCGCAGCCCGCCGCGGGCCACCTTGCCGAAGCGCAGGTGCACGCCTTCGACCCGGGGCGAGTAGACCCAGATCTCGAACATGGGCCGCGGGAACGGCAGTCCGTCGATGACGGCAGGGTCCAGTTTGAAGCTGAGGTGGGTCTTGTTCTGGAAGTAGTTGGTCCGCAGCGTCGCCCGGATCAGGTTCGCGAAGATGCGCAGCACGCGGTCGGCGTCGAGGGTCGCGACCTGCTCGATGGCCGCATCCAGTTCGGCGCGGACCTCTTCCTGCCGGAGCTGGCGTTCGGCGCCGCTCAGTACGGGATCGAAGCGTGCCGCGAAAAGGGCGGTCAGCGCGCGGGTGACGTCGGGGTTCGCCAGCAGGGTATCGGACATGAACTCGAACGAGTTGGTGTTGCCCATCTGCCGCATGTACTTGGCATAGGCACGCAGGACGATGACCTGGCGCCAGTGCATCCCTTCCCGCAGCACCAGCCGGTCGAAGCTGTCGGACTCCACCGCGCCGACAACGGCTGCCCCGAAGGAATCTGCCAGCAGCTGGCCCGTTGTCTGGGGATCCACCCCGGCCGGGTATTTCAGCCCCAGGTCATACAGGAAGAAATCGCGGCGGTCCGCCGTTTCGATCTCGAACGGTCGTTCGTCCAGGACCTCGAGTCCGAGGTTGTGGAAATAGGGCAGGATCTGGCTCAGGCTCTTGGGCTCCAGCATGTAGAGCTTGACCCGCGCGTCTTCCTCCAGAGTGGCTCCGGCGCCTTCGGGCAGGTACACGTGGACGCCGGGCTGCTCCTTGACCCCTTCCCCGGCACGCTCGGCCGCCGCGCCGTACTTTTCGAAGCGGGCGATGTCTTCCAGCGCGTCCTCGACCTCGTAGTCGACGCGGTAGCCGGGCGGGAAGGCCTCGGCCCAGACGGTTGCCAGCTCCTTGGCACCGTCTTCCTTGGCACCGTCGCCGTCGTTGTCGGCCCTGGCGCGCAGCACCTCGGAGATGCCCTCGCCCCAGGAGCGGGCCGCCCGGACCAGGCGCTTCTCCAGCTCGTCGCTGTTGACGTTGCTGACGTCGGCGTTCTTGGGCAGCCGGATGCGGAAGAACAGCCGCGCGAGGGCGGATTCGGTCATCCGCGCCTCGTAGTCGATGGACACGGCGTCGAAGGTCTCCCGCAGTTCCTCTTCGATGCGCAGGCGGACGTTCGTGGTGTAGCGGTCGCGGGGCAGGTAGACAACGGCGGACATGAACCGTCCGTAGATGTCCGGCCGGAGGAACAGCCGCGTCCGGCGGCGTTCCTGCAGCCGCTGGATGCCGGTGGCCGTGGCGGCGAGGTCGGGGATCTCGATCTGGAAGAGCTCATCGCGGGGGTAGGTTTCCAGAATGCCCAGCAGGTCCTTGCCCGAGTGGGAGTCCGGCGGGAAGCCGGCCCCGCGCAGCACGGCGGCGACCTTTTCCCGGACCACGGGGATGTCCCGGACGGATCCGGCGTAGGCGCTCGTGGCGAAGAGGCCGATGAAGCGGCGTTCGCCGTTGACGTTGCCGGCCGCGTCGAAGCTCTTGACCCCGATGTAGTCCAGGTACGCCGAGCGGTGCACGGTGGAGCGCGAGTTCGCCTTGGTGATCACCAGGGCACGCTTCTCGCGCGCCTTCTTCCGGCCGGCCTCGGTGAGGTGCTGCACCTGGCGAGTGTCGGCACCCCCGCGGAGCAGCCCGAGGCCGCTCTCCTCGCGGAGCTCCAGCACGTCCTCGCCGGATGCGTTCTTGAGGTCGTATTCGCGGTAGCCGAGGAAGGTGAAGTTTCCGTCGTCCAGCCAGCGGAGAAGCTCCTGGGCCTGGCGCAGCTCGGCGATCTGGGCGCGGTTGGCCACCTTGTCCAGATCCTGGGCGATCTCGAGCGCCTTGGTCCGCATCCTGGGCCAGTCCTCGACGGCGGCGCGGACGTCGCCGAGCACCCGGCCGACGCCCTCAACCAGCTGCGCCCGCTTGTCCCCGACGCGGTCGATTTCGACGGCAATCCAGGACTCCATATGCGAGGCGTCGTCGCCCTCGGCGATCAGGTGGGACAGGTTCGGCATTGCAGCGGTATCGCCGCTGGAGATACCCAGGTGCGAGGGGACGCGCGAGACTTTGACGAGCTCGCCGGTCTCGCGGTTGCGGGTCACCACGAAAAGCGGGTGCAACACGAGGTGAATGGGGGCATTCTGCCGGACCAGCTCCGCGTTGACGGAGTCGACCAAAAAGGGCATGTCATCGGTGACGATGTAGAGGACGCTGCAGTCGTCCTCATCGATGATGGAGATGTTCGCGACGCCGGGGAGCCGTGTGGCGGCCACCTGACGGTGCGTCTCGGCCCTGGCGGTCAGGATCTCCTGGGCATAGGCCCGGAGATCCTCCTCCGCAAGGTGCTCGTAGTAATCCCCGAGGTAGCCTTCAACGGCACCGATCGAAACGGGATGATCCTCCACGCTGGACCCAGACGACATCGACAAACGCCTCCATAAAGAAGTTCATGGCCGCCTCTTTGCGGCCCTTACGTCGACCCTAGCCCTTTGTCCGACGCTTTGCTGTGGAAGAAAAGACAGAGGATTTGCGGTTTCGCTGGGCAGGTGCACAAACCAAATTTGCGATGGCCTGGCGCAGGGCAGATTCAGGGGCGGTTTCCAGCAACAGAGAGCCGGAGAGCAGCGCCGCATCGGCCGCCGCCGGGTCCGCCGGAAGGAACGCCGACAGCGCCGGGGCGGGGCCGTACCGTTCCCAGGCCTCCCGCAGCTGCCGCTCCGGGGACCGTCCCACGGCGGCGGCCCGGACCTTGTTCATCACCACCCTGGGGGAAGCCTCCGGGACGGCCGTTTCCAGCTCGGCAAGGCCGCGGACCAGCCGCGGCACACCGATGGAATCGGCGGCCCCGACGGCAAAGACCGTGTCCGCCATTTCCAGGCTCCGCAGCGTCGCCGCGTTCCGTCGCGGCGCCATCGTGTCAAAACTGAGTTCTTCATCGGCCTCAAGGCAGAAACCCGTGTCCACCACAGTTACCTCGGCAACCTCCCTCGCCCGCTCCAGCACCAGTGAGAGTGCGGCGGCACGCAATTCCGTCCAGCGGTCCGCCCGTGTGATCCCGGTGAGCACGCGGAACGTCCCCGACCTGGTGGCAACCGGAGTCGCAACCCTGAGCAGCGCCTCGCCGTCGAGCAGTCCCTGGTCGGCCAGCCGGCAGGCCTGCGCCAGCCCGGCTGCCTCGTCGAGAAGGCCGAGCATGGCCGCGACGCTGGCACCGTAGCTGTCGGCGTCGACCAGCAGCACGGATTTGCCTTCCGCGGCCAGTTCCCCTGCGATGTTCGCGGCCACGAGGGTTCTGCCCGGCGAGCCGGCCGGTCCCCACACCGCAATGATCTGCCCCTTCCCCGCGGGATCCGGTCTGTGGTCCGGAGCGCCGCCGGATATCCGGAGGGCAGGCCCGGGGTCCGCGAAGGCCCCGTCCGCCGCCAGGCGCGGCCTGGGTCCGGCGCCGCTCAGCTGCGCCACCGCCGCCGAGATCCGTGCGGCAAGGTCGGCGGCGTCAACCGCCCGCAGCTCCGCGGCCACGCCGATCCCCCGCAGCCGGGCCATTTCCTCGGGACTGTCCGTCAGTGCCAGGACTGCAACGCCGACGGCAGACAAGCGGTCAACCAGCGACGCCGTCAGCTCCTCACTGCCTTCGGCTATGACGGCGGCGCGGGCCAGCCCGCTCTGGCAGGCCGCGAGCAGCTCCGCGAGTTCGCCGCACCGGCGGACCACGGACACCGGGCCGTGGAGGCGCTCCAGGCCGCCGACCAGATCATCGCGGGAATGTCCCACCGTCACCACCGGGATGCCCATTGCGATGCACCGCCCGGGTTCCAGACCACGGATATCGTTGCCTTGTTGGCCTGCGCCCCCAGCAGCTTCGGCATCTGCTGGTCGGGAACCAGCACCATCACGACAGTGGAGCGTGAGGATCCGAGGGCAGTGCTGCCGGGGGTGATCTGCGCGATTTCGGCGCCCGGCAGGAGCAGCGTCGGCTCGCTGAAGCCATTGCGGGTATCCGGAAGGGCCACCCAGACATCCACGCGTGAGCCGGCCACCGCCTGGGCGGGAAGGCTCTCTTCAATGGTGACGGCGACGGGTTTGCGGTCCCGTCCGTCGAGCTGCCCCACGCTCTCGCGCGGCAGCAGCTGGTCCTTGCCGATCCTCTGCACTGCCACGAGGCCGTCCGCCAGGCCGGTCCCCGGGGTCAGGTAGTGCTCCTCCACTTCACCGAGGCGGACCTTGACCCGGTGCAATTTGTCCGTGGTCAGCTTCTCGCCGACGGCGATCGGCTCCCGCGCTGCAAAGGCCTCGGTCGTCTGGTCCGCTGCGCCAACCAGCGAGATGACGCCCACGATCGAAGCCAGGACCAAGAGGATTCCGACGAGGAGGCGGGGGTCCTTCCAAGATGGCTTCTTCAGACGGGCCCCGTCGGCCACCGCGCTCTGACTCATGCGTCCCGCTCCCCCTGTAGTCGCAGCCCGGGCTCTGGGTGCCGGATCCCCTTATTGTTGCGTTCAGGCGGGCCGGACGGAAGACGCGGGACCAAACACGTGCAAACTGTGGATAACGGCATCGGATGACACCAACGGTGGCAAAATGGAGTCATGCCCCGATTCCTGACACTCGCAGACGTTGCCGAGCAGCTCCAGATCAACTCTCCCGCTGCCTACGCGCTTGTCCGCAGCGGGGAGCTCAAGGCAATCCAGGTCGGTGGGCGCGGCCAGTGGCGTGTTGAGGAAAAGATGCTGGAGCAGTACATCCAGGAGCGCTACGCGGAGGCAAGCCGCATGATCGAAGAGACGAAGTCCAAGTCCGCCGGGAGCTGACGACGAACGCTGCCCGGGGCCTGCGGGCCTGTGTGTGCCTCGGGGTGGCTAGACCCGCCAGGACCGGCTTGGACTAGCCGCCGGCGGCACGGGCGGACCGGAGGCACGCCAAGGCCGTAAACGGGATGGTTGCGATCTGCCGGACGTTGGCAGCACGCCGGTCCTCGCCCTCCTGCGTCACGGCCAGCTCCAGGAAGTCCCGTCCGACCCTGTCGATCACGCCATGGAGCGTCGATTCCCCCGGCCCCCGCGCGACCAGGACGGCCAGGCTGGCCCGGGCCCTCGCCAGCCCCCGCAGCGCACTCGCAAGCCCCAGCCGCTGACGGACCCTGGACGGCTCCGCCACCGCCAGCCGGGAAAGGCCGACATACTGCACGGCCGAGGCGTAGGGAATGAGCACCTGGTGCTTCGGCTCATTGAGAACCAGGGATTGGCTGCCGGCATGGCTCAGTGCCCCCTCGAACACGGATCCGGACGCGAGGTGCACGCGGATACTGAGCCCCAGGGACCCACGGAGCCGGTCCGCAAGTTCCACTGCCGCAGCATCCACCCGCGCCCGCTCGGCGATTTCCGCATCAAGATCCAGCCGCTCGCTAGCAGCCAGCTGTGCCTCCATGTCTTCAAACAGGGCGTCCCAACGCATGGCGCCAGCGTAGGCGGGCGTGTGGAGGCCGTCAATCCACAGGGTCCAGGCAAGTACTAGACAAACAGTAGCTGATAAGTCCAAACTGTCTTCAAGTGCATCAAACGACATCAAATGACTACAAATGATGTTCAATGCTATTGGAGGCCCGGCTCATGTTCACGGCAGAATCACCTCAGGCTGGACCCCGGCGACATCTGCGGGGGGACGCGGCAATGGCCGCCGTGATCCTGCTGCTCGGTTTCTTCCTGGCGGCCACGGGCGGCCGTCTCGTGCAGCGCTGGCATTCGGCCTCAGCACGGCAGCAGTCCCTTTCGTTCGAGGACCAGCTCGGGATCGTGGCGAACACCGCGGGACTGATCGTCATCACCTGGTGGTCGATGTCCCTGGCGATCGCCTTCGCGGCGGCACTACTGGAGCGCAGGGGCAGGACACGTGCTGCCGCGGCCACCGCCAAGTTCAGCCCGGCGTTCATGCGCCGCCTGGCCCTGGCCGCCGTCGGGCTCCAGCTCATTACCGCCCCGCTGGCAACCGCGGCTACCCCGCCCGCCGGGCCCGATGCCGGCCAGTCCTCCCCAGCGGCGGTGTCGGCGATGTGGTCCCCGACGGCGGACACTACCCATCCGGGTCCCCCGGACTCGGCGGGCACCCCGGACTCGGCGGCCGCAACGGCACCGGCGTCCCCTGCACCCGCCCGTGCACCTGCTCCGGATCCCGTCCGGTCATCGGACGGTCCCGGACTGGATCCCCAATGGAAGCCGCTGAGCCCGGTCGTGGAGGCCGGACCCCTCACGGCCCGCCAGCTGCGCACGCAGGATCCACCAACGGCACCTGCAGAGGTGACCGTGCGTGCCGGAGATTCGCTGTGGAGCCTCGCCGCGGCGGCGCTGGGCCCGTTCGCCTCCGACGTCGACATCGCCAAGGAGTGGCCCCGGCTGTACCAGACCAACCGCGCCGTCATCGGTGACAACCCCCACTTGTTGCGTCCGGGACAGGTCCTCCTGCTCCCGCCCGCAACCTGACGGCACCGGAGAGCACCGGACACCCCGGCCCCCGGACGGCCACCCATCCGGCAGCAACAACGGGGCGCAAGTCAGCAGGAACGCAGGAACGCAGGAACCCACCAACCGATCACAAACGAGATCACCGCAAAGGAAGCACCATGAGCGCATTGACCGGGACCAACGCAGCAGCGGCCGCCCCCGTTTCACCAGCCCAAACTCTCCGTCTGGTTCCCGGCACGGCAACCCCTGCCACCGGACCCGACATCCGCTCCGACGGTCCGGCTCCTCTGCGGTTGTTGGACGAGAGCCGCGAGATCGCCATGATCGCCCGGAGCACGGTGCAGGCAGCCATCGAGGTCCTGGCCGGCACCAGGCCCGTGCAGCAGCTTGCCCGCCGTCTCGACCCGCGATGCCTTGCGGCCCTGCAGCACCGGGCAGCCCTGACCCGGCGCGTTGCCTCGGGCAGCTCGCCCACCGCGGGCCGGCTGCACCGCAACCCCTCGGTCCGCTCTGTCCGGGCCTGCCGGGTGTCAGAGGACGTCTATGAGGCCAGCGCCGTCGTGCTCGAAGAGCTGCGGGTCCGCGCCGTCGCCTTGCGGCTGGAGCGCGGCAAGCTGGCCTGGCGGGTCACTGTGTTGGAGATCGGCTGAGCAGTCCGGCTGAGGGTGCCGTTGAATGGCCGGCCGGCAGATGAGAGCGGCAGATGAAAGGAGGCGGCAACGAAGGAGGACCGGAACAACTGTTCCGGTCCTCCTTCATCATTTCCGTCCGGGCCCATCGCATCAGCCCGGGCGGGTCACCCTCGGCTCAGCGCCGCTTCTTCTTGGCCGCGCGGCGGCCTGCGTCCTGCGCCGCCGCCTTCGCCGGGTTGCCGGAGCGTCCGGAGCTCTTGGCCTCGATGCGGGTCTGGGCCGCACCGTCCTCGCCGGGGGCGGTGTACTGCAGCTGCGCCGGCTTCTCAGGAGCTTCGAGCCCGGCTGCGTGGATCTGCGGCTCGTGGTGCTCCGTATGCTGGCCCGCGGCGTCCGCCACCAGCACGTCCTCGGCCGGAGTCACCTCGACCTCGAGGTTGAACAGGAAGCCGACACTTTCCTCGCGGATGGCCTCCATCATGGCCTGGAACATGATGAACCCCTCGCGCTGGTACTCCACCAGGGGATCGCGCTGGGCCATTGCCCGCAGGCCGATGCCCTCCTTGAGGTAGTCCATCTCGTAGAGGTGTTCCTGCCACTTCCGTCCGATCACGGACAGGACAACCCGACGCTCGAGTTCGCGCATGCTGTCGGAGCCGATCGCCTGTTCCCGGGCCTGGTAGACCAGGCGGGCGTCGGAGAGGATCTCTTCCTTGAGGAATTCAACCGTGATCCGTGACTTCCCGCCGGCCTCGTCGATCACGTCGCGCGGTGTGACGCTGACCGGATACAGCGTCTTGAGGTTGGACCACAGCAGGTTGAAGTCCCAGTCGTCGCCGGTGCCTTCGGCGGTGGCTTCGTCGATGAAGGCGTTGATGGTGTCTTCCAGGAAGAACTGGACCTTCTCGTGGAGGTCATCGCCTTCAAGGATGCGGCGCCGGTCGCCGTAGATTGCTTCGCGCTGGCGGTTCAGGACGTCGTCGTACTTGAGGACGTTCTTGCGCTGTTCGGCGTTGCGGCCCTCCACCTGGCCCTGCGCCGAGGCGATGGCCCGCGAGACGAGCTTGGATTCGAGCGCGACGTCGTCGGGCACCGAGCTGTTCATGAGCCGCTCGGCGGCGCCGGAGTTGAACAGGCGCATCAGGTCATCGGTCAGGGACAGGTAGAACCGTGACTCACCGGGGTCGCCCTGACGGCCGGAACGTCCGCGGAGCTGGTTGTCGATGCGGCGTGATTCGTGCCGTTCGGTGCCCAGCACGTAGAGGCCGCCGAGCTCGAGGACTTCCTCGTGCTCTTCCTTGACCGACTGCTTGGCGGCCGCAATGGCGGCGGGCCAGGCGGCCTCATATTCGTCGGAGTTCTCCTCCGGATCCAGTCCGCGCGTGGCCAGTTCGGCGACCGCAGTGAATTCGGCGTTGCCGCCGAGCATGATGTCAGTGCCGCGGCCGGCCATGTTGGTGGCTACGGTCACGGCGCCCTTGCGGCCTGCCTGGGCGACGATGGCGGCTTCCCGGGCGTGGTTCTTGGCGTTCAGGACCTCGTGCCGAACACCTTCCTTGGCCAGCAGCCGGGAGAGGTACTCGCTCTTCTCGACGCTGGTGGTGCCGACGAGGACCGGCTGGCCCTGTTCGTGCCGTTCGGCGATGTCCTTGACCACGGCCTCGAACTTGACGGCCTCGTTTTTGTAGACGAGGTCCGCCTGGTCGAGCCGCTGCATGTCCATGTTGGTCGGGATGGCCACGACGCCGAGCTTGTAGGTGCTCATGAACTCGGCGGCCTCGGTTTCGGCCGTACCCGTCATGCCGGCGAGCTTGTCGTACATGCGGAAGTAGTTCTGCAGCGTGACGGTGGCGAGCGTCTGGTTCTCGGCCTTGATCTCGACGCCTTCCTTGGCTTCGATGGCCTGGTGCATGCCCTCGTTGTAGCGGCGCCCGGCGAGGATGCGGCCTGTGTGCTCGTCCACGATCAGCACCTCGCCGTCGAGGATGACATAGTCCTTGTCCCGCTTGAACAGTTCCTTGGCTTTGATGGCGTTGTTGAGGAAGCCGATCAGTGGGGTGTTGGCGGACTCATACAGGTTGTGGATGCCGAGGTAGTCCTCGACCTTCTCGATGCCGGCCTCGAGGACGCCGACCGTGCGCTTCTTCTCGTCGACTTCATAGTCGGCCTCGGCCTTCAGCCGCGTGACCACCTTGGCGAATTCGCTGTACCAGCGGTTGGTATCACCCTGGGCGGGGCCGGAGATGATCAGCGGCGTGCGGGCCTCGTCAATGAGGATCGAGTCCACTTCATCGACGATGGCAAATTGGTGGCCGCGCTGGACCAGCTCTGACTGGTCCCATGCCATGTTGTCGCGCAGGTAGTCGAAGCCGAATTCGTTGTTGGTGCCGTACGTGATATCGGCCGCGTACTGCTCACGGCGGACCGAGGGATCCTGGTTGGACAGGATGCAGCCGCTGCTCAGGCCCAGGAAGCGGTAGACGCGGCCCATGAGGTCGGACTGGTATTCGGCAAGGTAGTCGTTCACGGTAACGACGTGCACACCGGTACCGGCGAGGGCGTTGAGATAGGCCGGAGCGGTGGCCACCAGCGTCTTGCCTTCACCGGTCTTCATTTCGGCGATGTTGCCCAGGTGCAAGGCGGCGCCGCCCATAAGCTGGACGTCGAAGTGGCGCATGCCGAGGGTGCGTGAGGATGCCTCACGTACGGCAGCGAAGGCCTCCGGCAGGAGATCGTCCAGCTTCTCGCCGTCCTGGTGGCGTGCGCGGAGACGATCGGTTTCTTCGCGGAGCTCGGCGTCCGTGAAGGTCTGGAAGGAGCTTTCCAGGGCATTGATGGAATCGGCATAATTCCGCAGTTGCCGCAGGGTTTTTTTGTCACCCGTGCGGAGAAGTTTTTCGATAAGTGATGCCACGTGAAGTTGCTCCCAGTCTCAAGCCGCCGAATTCTGGCGTGTTTAGTCTACGGGAGAGACACAGCGCCGGTTGCGCCTGTTCCCTCAGAGCGGATGCGGACGCCCACGGCGTCCGCGAGCGCCGGTGCCAGATCCCCCGTCGGGGAGACAACGACTCCGTCCAGTCCCAGCCACTCTGCCATTAGCTGCAGTTCCGCGGCGAGTTCGACGGCGGTGTCCGCCGGCGCGCCCGGCTCCGCATGGGCGGCCCTCGCCAGGAGCCGTCCGCCGGCACGGTCTGCCTTGAGGTCCACCCGTGCCACTATCCCGTCGCGCAGCAGGAACGGCAGCACGTAATAGCCGAATCGGCGCCGAGGCTCCGGTGTGTAGATCTCGATCCGGTAGTGGAACCCGAACAGCGCCTCGAGCCGCCGGCGTTCAAAGACCAGTGAGTCGAAGGGGCTCAGGAGCGCCCGGCCGGTGGCTGCTCGCGGGAGTTTCGCGTCAACATGTCGGTACAGCGGTTTGTCCCAGCCTGCGACCGTGACCGGTTGCAGCCGGCCGGCCGCAACGAGGTGCTCCACGGAAACGGCGGCCGCCCGCAGTGGCGTCCGGAAGTAGTCCGCGAGGCATTTCACGGTCCCGATCCCGTGGGCCTGGGCTGCGGCGTCGATCAGCCGGTCCATCGCGGCGGCCGAATCCGGTTCGAGTCCCCCGCCTGAACCGTCCTGGCCGGGCAGGACCTTGGCGGTCAGCGTATACCGCCGTTCGAAGGATTCGGTCCGGGAGGCGGCAGAGACGAGGCCCGCCTCGAAGAGATGTTCCAGGACCCTTTTGACGGCGTTCCAGTTCCAGCCCCAGTTGTCCGGCTGCCTCTCCTCCACATGACCCAGCCGTGCCGTCAGTTCGGCGGCGGTCAGTGGCTTCCCGGCAGCGAGGGCTTCCAGCACCCGGGACGCGACGCCGTTCCGCAGTTCCGGGTCCATCGCCGAAGCGCCGACCCAGTTCCGGTTCTGCCACTGCACCAGATCGTGGAAATGCTCCGGCCGGATGAAACTGGCCTCATGGGCCCAGTACTCCATCATCCGGCGCGGATGGGTCCCTGCCATGCGCTGCAGGATCGCGCGGTCGTAGTTCCCGAGGCGGGAGAAGAACGGCAGGTAGTGGCTGCGGGAGAGCACATTGACGGAGTCGATCTGGACCAGGTGCAGCCGGGCAAAGGTACGGCCCACCGCCCGTGCAGTCACGGGTCCGGCGGGCCGCACCTTGTCCAATCCCTGGGCTGCCAAGGCGATCCGCCGTGCCTGTTTGAGGCTCAGCGATTCACGCACGTCAGTCCCTTCATCGAAAAAGTCAGCACCAGCTTATGCGCTGGCGGGCTCATCCTGGGAACGGTAGGCGAGGATCTGTTCCTCCAGCTTGGAATGCCCCGGCTCGCAAGTCTGGTCCAGGGAGATAACCCCGTACGTCCAGCCGTCACGGCGGTACACCACGGACGGCGCCTTGGATTCCTTGTCCACGAAGAGGTAGAAGTCGTGGCCCACAAGTTCCATGTTGTCGACTGCGTCGTCGAGGGTCAGGCTTGACGCAGGAAAGACCTTCCGGCGGATCAGCACGGGCGAGTCGCCGGCCGGGATGTCGTTCTCGACCTCATACGGCGACTTCCCTGCCGCCGGCACCGGGGACTCCTGCTGATGGCTCGCCTCAACGTAGAGGGGCTCGCTGGGACTTGCCGGCTCAAGGGTTGCCGTTGCCTCGGTGACGGACTTCGGCGTGTGCCTGCCGTGGTGGACCTTCTTGCGGTCCTTGGCCCTGCGCAGGCGTTCAAGAAGCTTGTTGTAGGCGAGATCGAACGCGGCGAACTTGTCGGCGGCGCTTGCTTCGGCACGGATCACGGGGCCACGGCCCAAGACAGTCAACTCAACCGTGAGCAACTCCGCGGTCTGGCGGGCCTTGGTCTCCTTGGTGACCTTCGCGTCCACCCTCTGGACCTTGTCTCCCAACGATGCGATCTTTGAGATCTTCTCGTCGGCGTATTCGCGGAAGCGGTCTGAAACCGTCAAGTTACGTCCGCTGATCATGAACTCCATGGTGCCCTCCAAATGACTTCGGTGACACGACGGCGGCACTTCCCGGGGCCGATCTGATTGACAGTCGAGCCCCTTTCCGAGCCGCTATCGACAGGTACATCTGTTCTTGGTACCCATCTTCGACGTTAGTTCATAGCCCCCTGTTATTCATCCTTTTCCGGTTTATTTTTTTCCTTGTCGTCCCCCTTCCGCGCTAGGGCACGGCCGGCGGCCCGAAGTCGGAGATGACCGGCGGGCGTGTCGCGGCGAGGACCACGGCGCCGCGGACCAGCGCCCCTGCTTCCCGCAACGCGCGGGCAGCCTCCGCCAGCGTGGCCCCTGTGGTGAGCACGTCGTCGACGATGATGCATGGTTGTCCCCGGACGTCCGGCCCGCGCAGCCCGGCCCTGGCTCGCATGGATCCGCGCACGCGCTGGGCCCGGGCCCCGCGCCCGAGTCCCTTCTGCCCGCCAGGCAGACGGCGGGACTCCTCGGGCCCGGCGCCCGGACCGGGCAGGGGCAGCAGCCTGCGGATCATCGGGGATCCTGAGGGCTTCCGGATCCGGGCGAGGGGACCGGCCTTCCGCAGGGCGTCAACGACGGTGAGCCCGGGAACTTCATGGCTGCGGCTGAGCCTACGGAGCAGGAGATGGACCGGGCTGAATCCCCTCTTCCGGAAGGCGCTGCTGTTGGTGGGCACGGGAACGAGGAAGAGTCCCTGCGCCTGCCCTGCGGCGGCATTGAGGGCCCGCGCCAGGCCCTTCGCCAGCACGTCTCCGAGCTGTCCCTGGCCGTGGCTCTTGAAGGACAACACGCACTGCGCCAGCTCCCCCCGGTAGGCACCGGCAGCCACCACCGGAAGGAGTACGGACCCGTCCATGTCCATCAGGGCCGGCGCCTGGGCCTCGGTCCGGAAAGGGCTCAGCGTCAGCAGGCGGACTTGCCGCTCGCAGACGCCGCAGAGGGCGGCATCCTCCGCGCCGCAGCAGACGCAGTCCACCGGCGCGGCGAGAGCGAGCAGTTCAGCCGCTGCCGCCGCGGTCCTGTCAGCCATCCTCACCAGCGGACGGGCGTACTCGCCGCGGTGTTTCGCCGCTGTCAGCGCTGCCGGAGCCAGGTCCGGATCCTCGGTCTGCCGCAGGTTCCCGGCGTGCGGGTTCCCGGCATGCTGGTTCCCGGCGTGCTGGTTCCCGGCATGCCGGTTTCCGGCGTCGTCAGGGCGGGGCGGTCGGCTGCTCATCCTCCGAGCCTGGACCGGCAGCGCACGCGGCGGAAGCGCCGTCGGCCCCTATGTGGAAAACGAGCGGGAACAGCGCTGGCGGACCGGTCGAGGCGGCCGGGCGGGGACGCACGTCGATGGGCCGGTTCCGGACCAGCCGGACGGGTCAGCCGGGAAAGGCCGGGTCGATGGGGCCCTTGAGCTGGGGTGACCAGCCGTTGCCCAGCCGTTGGAAGATCCCCTCGGCGGACTGGCCGAAGATCTCCTCCGGGCCATTGCCGGCGCTGAGGGCTGTCAGCCCCGGCCACGGCGCAAGCTGTTGCGGCTGTGCAGAGGTCAGGGACAACAGCTCGGGTGTGACGTTGTCGCTGGCGGAGCCCTTCATGACGGCAACGGTAGTGTCGTCCACCCACACCCCCTGGTCCGGGTCCCGGGGGGTCAGGAGGGTCATCGGCGCGGTCAGATCCCTGGGGGTGCCGTCCGCGGTCCGGATGATGCCCGTGACCTGGACGTTTGACTTGCCGTTCTGCTCCGAAATGACGAGGGCACGCGTACCGTCGCGGGATACCCTGAACTCCTTGACCGTCCGCCCGGCAAGCCAGCTCGGCGCCAGGGTCACAGTGGGCACACTGGCGCCCTCCGCCAGGCCGGCTGGCTTGTAGGCAATGACTTCGGTGCCGCCGGTCGCCCCCGGTCCGGCCGTCCACACCCAGTCATACCGGCCGAAGGAGGGACGTGTCAGGGTGGCCCGGGTGGTCAGCGCCCTGGCGGGTTGGCCCGGCACGATCGAGTACAAGGTGGTGCGGCCGGCGTTGAGGAACGCCACGGACTGTGAGACGGGAGATTCCGCAGGAGCCCGGGGCGCGAGCGCGGCGACGGACTGAATGTCCGGGAGTGGTGAAAGCCTGTTGTTTTCGTACCGGACCAGGTCATTGTTGCTCACGGCGATCTGGTGGGCGGGGACGTTCTTGTCCCGTACCGGCGGGAGGACCGTCCCATTGTCTTCGACCCGCACCAGGTCCTGATTGGCCCGGAGCTCGACGTTGACGACATCGGGCTGGCTGCGGAAGGTCAGGGCCAGCTGGGTTTGCATCCGCAGCCTGTCCTCGTTGGAGGCATCAACCAGATCCTTGGCCGTGAGATCCACCTGCGCCGCCCCGGAGACCACCGGCACCGATTCCCGGGCCAGTTTGATGCCGGAAGGGAATGCACTGACGACGGCGCCCTTGAGATAGGGGGCGGGTCCGCCCAGCAGGGCACTCGTCATGGCCTTGACGGTCTTCTTCCTGATGAACCACCGGACATCGGGGACCGCGTACGTGAACGTGGGGTCGTAGAAGTAGATCGGATAGGCGCCGTAGATGACTTTGAAGGTCTCTTCCGGGATGGCGGTACCGTCCGGGATCTCCGAGATCCTCCATTCGCCGTCCACCTGGGTCAGCGTGACCGGAATGTTCTCCGTGGTGCCCTCGGGAAGCTGGGTGGCCACCCCGTCGGCGTCCACCGAGTACGCCAGGTCGAGCTCGTAGTTGAAGACGTTTTCAACGCCGGTGGGCACAACCCTGGCCCTCCGGAAGACGAGCGCCCGCTGGTCCGGCTTCCAGGACACGGACGATGCCTGCGTGAGGTACTGCCGGGCGACGGCGTAGTCGTCCTCGTAGCCGCTGCCAGCAAGGTAGAAGTCTTCTATCACGGCTTCCGGCCCTGCCCCGGCGCGGGGCGCCGACGGGAAGAACACCGGGGCGTTGGGGTTTCCGGCACTCTCGTCCGTGCTCTTGCCGACGGGGCCCGACCGCGGGATCTGGGCGCAGGACGTCAGCAGGAACAGGACCAGGACGAGCAGGGCCGCACCCGCCCGGGTGAACTTTCCCGAAGTACCACTCATACCACGTCCTCCGTTCCGATGTCGCCGTCGGTGATGGCGCCCGCGATGTCGCCGTCGGTGATGGCGCCCGAGGTGTCGCCGTCGGAATTGGTGCCGCCCTCGGGGGTGGCGCCGCGATCCGGACGCGGGTCCGGGGCCGGCGACGGGTCAAGCAGCAGCATGGTCCGCTCGCGTCCGGCGCCGGGCAGGCCGACGTCGACCGGCCCCAGCTGGAGGGGCGATTTGGTGATGGTCTCTCCCTGTCGCAGCGGAAGGGTCAGGCGGAAATTGGCCCCGTTCCCCTTCTTTCCCCATGCCTGCAGCCAGCCGTTGTGGAGCTTGGTGTCTTCGGCCGCGATGGACAGTCCCAGCCCGCTGCCGCCGGTAGTTCGGGCCCGGGCGGGATCGGCACGCCAGAAGCGGTCGAAGACGCGGGCCGCCTCCGCGGGAGCCATGCCGATTCCGTGATCCCGCACAGCCACCGCCACCGCGGCGTCATTGGCGGCCACGGAGATGTTCACCGGCCGACCCTCGCCGTGTTCCAGGGCATTAAGGACCAGATTGCGCAGGATCCGGTCTATCCGGCGGTCGTCCATGTCCACTATGATGCTGCTGGCAGGGGCGTTGAAGGTGACCGCCGAGCCGTACTCGGCGGCGACGGGCGCCACGCCGTCCATGACATGCGAGATGAGCTGGACGATGTCCGTGGGTTCGGCGTCGAGGGTGGCCGCGCCCGCGTCAAAGCGGGAGATTTCCAGCAGATCGGCCAGCAGCGACTGGAACCGTTCCACCTGGTTGTAGAGCAGCTCCGCGGACCGCTTGTTGATGGGGTCGAAGTCCTCGCGCGCGTCGTAAAGCACTTCCGCGGCCATGCGCACCGTGGTGAGCGGGGTGCGGAGCTCGTGGGAGACGTCGGAAACGAACCGCTGCTGCATCTGCGACAGCGTGGCCAGCTGGGTGATCTGTTCCTGGAGGCTGGCGGCCATGTGGTTGAATGACGCCCCGAGCCGGGCGACTTCGTCCTCGCCCTTGACCACCATGCGCTCCTGCAGCTGGCCGGCGGCGAGCTTTTCGGAGACGACGGCGGCATGGCTAACCGGACTCACCACGTTGCGGGTGACGTACCAGGCGATGCCGCCGATCATGAGCACCAGCGCGGCCCCGCCTGCCAGGAGGACGTTCTGGATCTCATCGAGGGTCTTCTGGGCCGTGTTGAGGTCATAGATGAGGTAGAGCTCGTAGACGGTGCCATTGAAGGTCACCTTGTTGCCGACGGCGATGCCGGGCCGGTCCTCGGTCCCGACCGGGAATTCCGTGGACGCCCAGTACTGGTCCTTGCCCGAATCCTCGACGGCCTTGCGCAGATCCGCGGGGATGACGCTGATCGTGAGCTGGTCAGAGGCACGCGATTCGACCCAGCGGTTGCGGGGCTTGGTCTGCTCCGGCATCGCTTCGAAAACATAGCGGCGCTGGATCACGGACCCGCGGCCCTCGACGGCGTTCAGGGTGTCGTAGACCAGGGTGATGACGCTCGACTGGTCGGTGACCTGGGCGCCGTCGAAGGTGTCCTGGACCTGCTTGACGTTGTAGCGCGTCTCCGATTCGGCCTGGGCGAGCCGCTCCTGGAAGAGGTTGTTGGCGATTTGGTTGGAAAGATAGGCGCCCACCAGCGCAAATGAGCTGATGGCGAGCATGAGCGTGGTCAGCACTGTCCGGAACTGCAGCGACCGGCGCCACCGCCGGTGGACCGCCCGGAGCAGGTAGCGGATGCCGGGCAGGAGGCGTCCCGCCCCGGTGCGGACGAGGCGGCCGACCCTAACGCCGACAATCCGTGCCCGCTTCGCCCACAGCCTGGCGCGGAAGACGAGCGCATGCCGGGAGCCCGGCTCGCCGTCAGGACGCGCGTCTCCGGGTTCCTGCGCCGGGGTTTCAGGAACCTGCTTTGTAGCCGACACCACGGACCGTCAATACAACTTCGGGGGCTTCCGGGTCACGTTCGATCTTGGACCTCAGCCGCTGGACATGGACATTGACCAGCCGGGTGTCGGCAGCGTGGCGGTAGCCCCAGACCTGCTCCAGGAGCAGCTCACGGGTGAAGACCTGCCACGGCTTGCGCGCCAGGGCGACCAGCAGATCGAATTCCAGCGGCGTCAGCGAGATCCGATCGCTGCCGCGGCTGACGAGGTGGCCGGCGACGTCGATAGTGACGTCCGCGATCCGCAGGGTTTCCGGCGCCTTCAGGTCGCCGGGCCGGAGCCGCGCCCGGACACGGGCTACGAGCTCGGCTGGTTTGAAAGGCTTCGGCACGTAGTCGTCGGCCCCGGACTCGAGTCCCCGGACCACGTCCGAGGTATCGGCTTTGGCCGTCAGCATCACGATAGGGACGTCGGACTCGGCTCGGACCTGGCGGCAGACCTCGATGCCGTCCATCCCCGGAAGCATGAGGTCGAGCAGCACGAGGTCCGGCTTCGAGGAGCGGAATACTTCCAGTGCCTGCCCGCCGTCAGCGCAGAAGACGGGCTCGAATCCGTCGTTGCGCAGCACAATACCAATCATCTCGGCGAGCGCCTCGTCATCGTCCACTACCAGAATGCGTGCCTTCATAGTTATATATTCCCCTATTGAATTGGCTTTGTCGTATTGAGCGGCTCACCGGCATGGCGCGGGCTGTTCCCGGCGGGGGCTCTCGGCAATGGCGGCCCGGGTCTTCCGGCCGCCCCGGCCCGGGCGTAGATCCGGCTGAAGGCGGCCGGTCTGTTGTGACAATCGGCGTGTTGTCCTGCATGCTGTGGACAGGCCCCAGTCAACCAGCCAGGACCCCAGGAGGACTCCGTGAACACCCCTATCTACGAGCTCGCCCTTGGCCGTGACTTCGCCCGGCTGCAGCCGGAGCTCCAGGAGTACTTCTCGCTCGCGCCGGGATCCGGCCACTACGGCGTCGGCGAGGGGGTGTTCGACGTCGTCGGCTGCAGGCAGCCCTGGCTGCGTCCCCTGCTGCGGCTCGCAACGGGCGAGCAGGCCTTCTTCCCCGAATACGGTGAGGAAATCAGGTTCCGGATCGAGAACCACGCCCACCTGGACCCGTTCGGCCGTTCGAGCCTGACCGCCCGGCGCGAAATCTTCTTCCCGGGCACCACCCGGCTCTTCCACGACACCACCAGCTTCGATGATTCCGGCAGCAGGCCCGGGCTGGTGGACTACGTCGGCCGCTACCGCCGGCTCGTCACGGACCTCAACCTCAGCGTCACCCCGGACGGCAGGCTGCGGGGTGTGTCCGAGGCGTCCCGGTTGTTCCTGGGACCGGTGCGGATTCCGCTCCCGGATGCCCTCGATGCCAAGGCCTACGCCGAACAGTGGTGGGAGCCGCAGGACGGCGTCGCGGGCAGGCACCGGATCCAGGTCAAAGTGATCCAGCCCCAGATCGGCCTGGTTCTGGTCTACGCCGGACGCTTCGACTACCGGCTTGAGCCCTACCCCGGCGCCACCCCCACATCGGGCTACCTGCCCGGGCGCGCCCGTCCGGACCGCTGGGAGCGCCGGGTCTAACCGAGGACCAACTGGTTGAGCCCGTCCGCCACCTGGGTCAGCCGCGCCAGGACGGCCGTCGCGGACGATGGCGAATGCTGCGCCAGCCCCTCCGACGGCGTGACACGCAGGGCTCCGAGCGTCGACGCCGGGAGCCCCAGCTGGCACCACGGCCGCCAGACGTATTCCACCACTTCGGCAACCCGCGGCAGCCTCGCGGCGGGATCAGCCACGTCCAGGGCTCCGGCCCAAAGCCGTTTTCCGGCCTCCACCGCACCGGCGAGCTGCTCCCACTGCCGGGAGGTGAGCGCGCGCAGCGGCACGGCGATCCCGTCCGCGCCGGCGGCCAGGATCCGGTCAATCGGCGCCTCGACTTCAGGGACCGCCACCACGACTTCGACGGCGCCCGCGGCGCGGAGCGCGTCAATGACCAGCTGCCAGGACTCGGTGATTTCCTGGCCGGGCACGGACCGCAGCGTCCGGTAGCCGCTGGACGTCGGAATGGTACCGCCCAGTACGGACGCAATCTCGGGTTCGTCGATCTGCACCACGATCCGGGCACCCGGTGCCGCCTCAGCCACTCGCTTCAGGTAGCCGTCCACGCCGGCCGCCAGGGACGCCGCGATGTCGCGCCGTGCGCCGTAGTCGATCAGGGCCCGCTCCCCGTTGTGGAGGTGCAGGCCGGCGGCGAGGCTGTGCGGTCCGCGCAGCTGGATCTTGATATCCGCGGACGGGGCGTCCTCGGCACCGATCAGGTCCGCCAGGATGTTGATGTCGGTGGACAGCGCCGACTTCGCCCGCATCAGGTCCTTGCCGGGCCGGTCCACGAGCCTCCAGCCGTAGGGCTGGACGTCGATGGAGAGTTCCACGAGCAGTGACGCGGTCCGGCCGAGGGCATCCGAGCCGACGCCGCGGTCGGGAAGCTCGGTGAGGAAGGGCAGATGCGGACTGCCGAGTTCACCGCGGACGATGCGCGTGGCCTCGATCGGGTCCTCGCCGGGCCATGGACCCAAGGCTGTCGCGGTGACCTGTCCGGGATCCGGCAGCGACTGTACTGCCATGGCTAAGCGTCTGCGGCGACGGTAGCGTCCGCGGAGCCGGCAGCCTGGACAGCAGTGCCGCCGTCGGCGTTCCTGGCCGCTGCCTGATGGTCCTCGGCGATGGCTTCGTGGTGGCGGATGACCTCGCCGATGATGAAGTTCAGGAATTTCTCGGCGAAGGCCGGGTCCAGGTGGGCCTCCGCGGCGAGGCGCCGCAGGCGGGCGATCTGGGCCGTCTCCCGGCCGGGGTCGCCCGCGGGAAGTTTGTGCGCTGCCTTCAGGAAACCGACCTTTTGCGTCGCTTTGAAGCGTTCGGCCAGAAGGAACACCAGGGTGGCATCAATGTTGTCGATGCTGGAGCGGATCGACAACAGCTCCGCCATCACCGCTGGGTCCACCTGGCCGGCCAGGGAACTGGCCGCGGGGTCATAGGAATCAGCATCAGGAAGATTGAGGTTCTGCTCGGTCATTGACCCAGTCTAGGGGCACGGGGCCAATCACTTCTGCTGTTAAGCGCGGTAGCAGCCGCCTCCGCTGGCCTCCTCACAGGGACATGCCCACCGTTCGGAGCGAACGGTGGGCATGTCCCCCCGGGAATCCCCCAGGAACGCCCCGGGAGGCCCCGACAACGCCCCGGTGAGGGCGCCGCGGGGCGTGCCGGAAAGGCTAGCCGTGGAGCACGGCGCGGAATTCTTCCCGGCGCCGTGCCTGCTCGTCAGGGTCCGGTACGGGCAGGGACGCGATGAGCTTCTTCGTGTACTCTTGCTGCGGATTGCCCATGACCTGGTTCCCGAGCCCCTGCTCCACCATCTTGCCCTTGTAGAGCACCCCGACCCAGGGGGAGAGCATGTCCACGACGGCGAGGTCATGGCTGATGAACAGGGCCGCGAAGCCGAATTCCCGCTGGATCTCCTTGAAGAGGTCCAGCACCACGGCCTGCACGGAAACGTCCAAGGCCGACGTCGGCTCATCAGCGATGAGCAGCTTCGGGTTCAGGATGAGCGCCCGCGCCAGGGAGGCGCGCTGCCGCTGTCCGCCGGAGAGTTCATGCGGGAACCGTTCAGCGTACGACGCCGGCAGCTGCACCGATTCGAGCAGCTCGCTGACCCGCTTGCGCGCCTCAGCCGGTGTCGGGTTGGCGTGGATGATCAGCGGTTCCGCCACGCAGTCGCCGATGGTCAGCTGCGGGTTGAAGGATGCCGCCGGGTCCTGGAACACGAAGCCGATCTGCTTGCGGAGCGGTTTGAAGGTGCGCTCCTTGAAGTTCAGCATTTCGTAGCCCAGCACGTTGAGGCTGCCGCCCGTGGTCCGGTTGAGCCCTGCGATGGCGCGGCCGATGGTGGTCTTGCCGGAGCCGGACTCCCCCACGAGGCCGAAGACTTCCCCTTCGGACACGGTGAAGCTGACGCCGTCGACGGCCTTGAACGCCGGGCTGCCCAGCCTTCCCGGGTACTCGATCGTCAGGTTCTTCGCCTCCACCAGCACCTTGCCGCCCTGGTGGGCGCGTTCCGTCATGCCTTCGGAGGCGGCGTTGCGGCCGAGGTGCGGAACGGCTGCGAGCAGCTTCTTGGTGTAGTCCTCCCTGGGCTGGGCGAACAGGACCCGTGCGGGAGCTTCCTCCACCACATCGCCCTGGTACATGACCACCACGCGGTCGGCGAGGTCGGCCACCACTCCCATGTTGTGCGTAATAAGCACAATGGACGTCCCGTACTTGTCCCGCAGATCCCGAAGCAGGTCCAGGATCTCCGCCTGGACAGTGACGTCGAGGGCTGTGGTCGGCTCGTCTGCCACGATCAGGCCCGGGTTCAGAGCCAGCGCGGCGGCAATGACGACGCGCTGCTTCTGGCCGCCCGAGAACTGGTGCGGATAGTAGTTGACCCGGCTTTCCGGGTCCGGGATGCCCACTTTGCGGAGGGCTTCGATCGCCCGAGACCTGGCTTCCTTCGCGGAGACACGGTGGCCGCCGCTGCCGGTGTCGGCGTGAGCCCGGATGCCCTCGGCAATCTGCCAGCCCACGGTGAAGACCGGGTTGAGCGCCGTTGACGGTTCCTGAAACACCATGGCGACGTCACGTCCGCGGATCTGCCGGAGCTTGGCCGCGCTGACGCTGATCACGTCGTTGCCGTTGATGAGGACGGCACCCGAGCTGGTCGCCGTTTCCGGCAGCAGTCCCAGGATGGTCTTGGCCGTGACGGTCTTGCCGGATCCCGATTCGCCGACGATGGCAACGACCTCGCCGGGGTTGACCTCGAGGCTCACGTCCTTGACGGCGTAGACGTCGCCGCCGTCCGTGGCGAAGGTGACTTTGAGCTTGTCTATGTCCAGAACCGGGCGTCCGCCCGCTTCCGGCTGGTCCGAAACGGAACCGATGTTGAGGGTCATAGCGTTCTCGCTTCTGCTTCGATGGCGGCCTGGGCGCCCGTGCCGGCGTCGGGGCGCCCGGCTGGCACCTTGCCCCCGGCGCGCTTGCGGCCCCTGAGCCTTGGATCATTGAGATCGTTCATGCTCTCACCGACGAGGGTAAGTCCGAGCACGGTCAGAACGATGGCGGTACCGGGGCAAACGCCGGTCCACCAGATTCCCGATGAGGCGTCAGCCATGGCCTTGTTGAGGTCGAAGCCCCACTCGGCGGCCGACGACGGTTCGATGCCGAAGCCCAGGAAGCCCAGTCCCGCGAGGGTCAGGATTGCCTCCGAGGCGTTCAGCGTGAAGATCAGTGGCAAGGTGCGGGTGGCGTTCTTGAAGATGTGGCGCCCCATGATGCGGATGCTGGAAGCACCCACCACCTTGGCTGATTCGACGAACGGCTCCGCCTTCAGCCGGATGGTTTCGGCGCGGATCACACGGAAATACTGCGGGACGAACACCACGGAGATGGCGAACGAGCACGCGAGGATGCCTCCCCAGAAGCTGGACTGGCCGCGGTTGATGACGATCGACATCACGATGGCCAGCAGAAGTGACGGGAAGGCGTAGATCGCATCGGCGATCACCACGAGCACCCGGTCCAGCCAACCGCCGAAGTAGCCGCTGACGAGGCCAAGGGCAACGCCGAGGAAGATCGACATGGCCACCGCGACAACGATCACGATCACGGCCGTCTGGGAACCCCAGATCACCCGGGAGAAGACATCGTAGCCGCCCACGGTGGTGCCCATGATGTGGCTCCCGCTGGGGGCCTGCTGGGCGGGGAAGGTACCGGACTCGTCACTGAGCTGTGAGTAGCCGTAGGGCGCGATGACCGGTGCAAGCACGGTGGTCAGCAGGAAGAAGATGGTCAGCACGAGGCCGGTGACGAGCATGCCGCGCTGCAGCCCGACGCTCTTCCTGAAATGCGAGATCACCGGAAGCCGGTCGATGAAGGGCTGTTTGCGCCCGCTTACTGTGGTTGCGTTCATGGCTAGTACCTCACTCGCGGGTCGATCAGGGCTGCGACTACGTCGACGACGAAGTTCGTGACGGCAACGATGACCGCCAGCAGCACAACGATGCCCTGGACAGCGACGAAGTCGCGTGCGTTCAGGTACTGGACCAGCTGGTAGCCGAGGCCCTTCCACTCGAATGTGGTCTCGGTCAGGACGGCGCCGCCGAGCAAGAGGGCGATCTGCAGCCCCATGACCGTGATGATGGGGATGAGCGCGGGCTTGTAGGCGTGCTTGGTCACGAGCCGGAATTCGCTGACGCCGCGGGACCTGCCGGCTTCGACGTAGTCCTTGCCCAGCGTGCCGATCAGGTTGGTGCGGACTAGGCGGAGGAACACCCCGGCCGTCAGCAGCCCGAGGGCGACCGCCGGGAGGACGGCATGGGCCATGACGTCGCCGAGGGCCGTCATGTTGCCGCTGCGCAGCGCGTCCAGCCAGTAGATGCCGGTCGGCGCGGACAGGCTTCCCATGGCCAGCTCGGTCCTCGTCGAGGCCCGTCCTGCGACAGGCAGCCAGCCGAGCCAGACCGAGAAGGTCAGCTTCAACAGCAGGCCTGCGAAGAACACGGGGGTGGCGTAGCAGAGAATCGCGAAGAAGCGCAGGACGGCGTCGGGCGCCTTGTCGCGCCGGTGGGCGGCGATCATTCCGAGCGGGATGCCCACAAGCAAAGCCACGATGACGGCATTGATTGCCAGCTCCAGGGTTGCCGTGCCGAACGTTGCGAGCATTTCAACAACGGGCCGGCGGTCGGTGATTGTCGTGCCGAAGTCCCCCGTCGCCACTTGGCCCATGTATTCGAAGTACTGCACTATTATCGGCCGGTCGTACCCGGCGTCGTGGATGCGCTGCGCCAGCACATCAGGGGGAAGCCTGCCGCCCTGGGCGGCAGTGATGGGGTCGCCGATGACCCGCATCAGGAAGAAGACCATGGTCACCAGGATGAACATGGTCGGCAGGATCAGGAAGAACCGGACCAGGATGTAGGTCCCCAGCCCCCCGCCTGATGATTTTTTCTTGGACGGAAGGAGTCCGTCGGCGTCGCTTGGCGGCGCCTCTATCAGTGTTGTCATTGGTACCTAAAATTGTGCTTTCGCGGCCATGGGCCGGCCCCGTGAACTGCAGTTGCGGTGATGGCCAGGAAAGGCGGGGCGCCTCGAGGGCGCCCCGCCTCCTAGGCTGGTCAGGACCGCAGGGATGCAGCCTTACTTTGAAACAGTTCCCAAACGGAACTTGAAGGAAGCGTCGAGGGTGGAATCGACACCCTTGACGCCGCTGCCGGAAACGGCAACCTGTGCGCCCTGGAGCAACGGAAGGGTGGAGATGTCCTTGGCCAGGGCATTCTGGGCATCCTTGAGCGCGGACTCGCGAGCGCTCTTGTCCACGGTGGTGAGCTGCTTGTTGATCAGATCCGTGACAGTGGAGTTGTTGTAGTGGTTCTTCAGGAAGCCGCCGTCCGGGAAGAACGGGGTCAGGTAGTTGTCGGCGTCGCTGAAGTCCGGGAACCAGCCGAACTGGAACACGGGGTATTCATCGGCCCTGCTGGCCTTGGAGTAGGTGACCCATTCCGTGGACTGCAGGTTGACCTTGAACAGGCCGGACTTCTCAAGCTGGTCCTTGATCATGGCGTATTCATCGCCCGAGGACTTGCCGTAGTGGTCCGGGTTGTACTGCAGGTTCAGCGTCACGGGCGTGGTCACGCCGGCAGCGGTGAGGACCTTCTTGGCCTTTTCCAGGCTGGGCTTGCCGGCGTCGCCGTACGCGTCCTTGAACGATTCGTTGGCGCCGAGGAAACCGCTGGGAACGTTGGAGTACAGGGGAAGGTAGGTGCCCTTGTAGACCTGGTCCGCAATGGCCTTGCGGTCCACGAGGTTTGCGACGCCCTGGCGGACGGCGAGTGCCTTGGCCGGATCGGCGTCCGCGGACTTGGCACCGAACGGCATCGTGTCAAAGTTGAAAGTGATGTAACGGATTTCGCCGCCGGGACCGACGTTGACCTTGACCTTGGAGTCCTTCTTCAGGTCATCGATGTCGGTGGCGCTGAGGCTGCGGTTTGCCACGTCAATGTTGCCCTGCTGGATGTCCAGCTTCATGTTGGTGGGATCCGCGTAGTACTTGATCGTGGCGGCATCGTTGGCCGGCTTGCCCAACACACCCTTGTAGTCCGCGAAGGCCTTGAAGCTGACCAGCTCGTTCTTCTTGTACGTGTCGATCGTGTACTGGCCGTAGAAGGCCTTTGCCTTGACGATCGAGTCGTCGTCGAGCAGTTTGTCGGCCGGGAAGACTTCATCGTCCACGATCGGTGCGGCAGGGCTGCTGAGGATCTGCGCGAAAGTCTGGTCGTTGGCCAGCTTCAGCTTGAAGACAACTGTGGTGGCGTCCGGGGCGGTGACGCTGTCCACGTTGGCCAGCAGGCTTGCGGGGCCGGCGGGATCGTTGATCTTGGTCTGCCGGTCAAAGGAGAACTTGACGTCCTTGGAGTCCAGGGTGTGCCCGTTCGCCCACTTCAATCCTGACTTGAGCTTGACCGTGTACTCCGTCGGCGAAGTGAAGGATGCGGACTCGGCCAGGTCCGCCACGGGATCGGCGCCGCCCGGCTTCGAGTTGAGCAGGAAGGAGTAGATCTGGTTCATCACCATGAACGAACCGTTGTCGTACGCGCCCGCAGGATCCAGGGCGGTGACCTTGTCCGTGGTGCCGTAAGCGATCGGACCGCTTGCCGCGGCTGATGACCCGCCCCCGCCGCCGGACGGGCCCGTGCAGGCTGTCAGTGCAAACGCGGAAACCCCGGCGAGCGCGATGGCGCTCTGCAAGGCCTTTTTGTTCATTGCCATCTGTGAACTTTCTGTTCGATGAGTACTAGCGCAGCCCGAAGTGAACGAATGGCTCGGCGGGCGGCACGCTGTGCTGATTCCTAGATTCAACCAGAAAATCATTCGGTGAATCGTTGCATCTTGTGAGTTGAGACACAAAATTTACACGAACCGAAGGAACTCATCGCTTTCTTCAGGATTCCGCCCGGATCTTCGGCAGCGGAAGGGCGCAGACGACGACGGCCCCGCCACATGGGCGGGGCCGTCGAGCGAACGGTGAATGGGCCGCCCGGAGGGTGGGTGCCCGGAGTGCGGGCCGCCGGTTCCGGGCTTAGAGCGCGGCGCGCTGCAGCGAGCGGGCGGCGTCGATTGTCGCCTGGCCCAGCACGCGGCTGCCCTGGTAGAGCACCACGGTCTGGCCGGGGGCGACGCCGCGCAGGGGCTCGATCAGGGTGACCACGAGGTTCCCCGCTTCCATGTGCGCCCGGGCCGGGACGGGGTCACCGTGGGCGCGGACCTGGGCGTAGCAGTCGAACTCCTCGCCGGTGTCCACCTCGGCGATGGGCAGCCCGGCCCAGGAGACCTTGATGCCGCGGATCCCGTCGATGGCCAGGAGGGCCTCGGGCCCCACGACCACCTTGTTTTCCTTCGGCCGGATTTCCAGCACGAACCGCGGTTTTCCGTCGGCGGCAGGGGTGCCCAGCTTCAGTCCGCGGCGCTGGCCGACTGTGAAGGCGTTGGCGCCGGGGTGCTCGCCGACCTTCGTTCCGGCCTCGTCCACGATGTCGCCCGTGGTCATCTCAATCTTCTCGGCCAGCCATCCGGCGGTGTCGCCGTCGGGGATGAAGCAGATGTCGTGGCTGTCGGGCTTGTTGGCGACAGAGAGCCCTCGGCGCTCGGCCTCGGCGCGGACCTCGGCCTTGGAGGGGGTGTCCGCCAGCGGGAACATCGAGTGCTTGAGCTGTTCGTGGGTGAGAACGCCGAGGACGTAGCTCTGGTCCTTGGCCCAGTCGGCGGCGCGGTGCAGCTCGGGGTTGCCGTCGGCGTCGGTGATGACCTTGGCGTAGTGGCCGGTGCAGACGGCGTCGAAGCCCAGGGCGATCGCCTTTTCCAGCAAGGCGGCGAACTTGATGCGTTCGTTGCAGCGCATGCACGGGTTGGGGGTGCGTCCGGCGGCGTATTCGTCGATGAAGTCCTGGACGACGTCTTCCTTGAAGCGCTCGGAGAAGTCCCAGACGTAGTACGGGATGCCGAGCACGTCGCAGGCCCGCCAGGCGTCGCGGGAGTCCTCGATGGTGCAGCAGCCTCGGCTGCCGGTCCGCAGGGTGCCGGGCATCCGGGACAGCGCCAAGTGGACCCCGACGACGTCGTGTCCGGCCTCGACGGCGCGGGCTGCGGCAACGGCGGAATCAACGCCGCCGCTCATGGCTGCAAGAACTCGCATACTGGCTTTCTCTGGATTTCGGGGATTGCCGGCATGACTAACACAATGCCTGCCCTGGCATTCTATCGCCACGCCGAATGCTGGCCCAAAAGGCCTTGACGGGACACCACCGCGATTCTAAAGTCAAATTTACTGCTTTTAGAATTGGCTGTCGTGGAAACACCTACGGGAATCGAGCGGATCATGGCTGTTGAGGACATTGTGATCGTGGGCGGCGGCCTGGCCGGCGCCACGGCCGCCAAGACCCTGCGCACGGAAGGCTTCCCCGGGCGCATCGTGGTGCTCTCCGCAGAGGTCCACCATCCGTACCTGCGGCCGCCGTTGTCGAAGGAATACCTGCTGGGCAAGGCCGGCGACGACGCCCTGCCGGTGGTGCCGCCGGAGTGGTACGCGGATAACGACGTCGAACTGCGCCTCGGCGTCCCCGTCACGGAATTGGACCCGGCGGCCCGCACCGTAGGGCTGGGCGACGGCAGCCGGCTGGACTATGCCTCGCTGTTGCTCGCCACCGGGGCACGCCCCCGGAGCATTCCGCTGCCGGGTAGCGGCCTGAAGGGCGTGAGCACCTTCCGGACGCTGGACGACAGCCGCCGCCTCCGCAGCAGCCTCGCCGACGGCGGCCGGAACGTCGTCATGGTCGGCTCGGGCTGGATCGGGATGGAACTGGCCGCTGCCGCCAGCAGCTATGGCAATACCGTCACCTTGCTCGGGCTGGAGGAGGTGCCACTGGGCGCGGCCATCGGTCCGGAGCTCGGCGGTTTCTTCCGCTCGCTGCATGAGGCCAACGGCGTGCGGTTCAGGCTCCCCGCCTCGGCCGCGGAGATCACCGGCAACGCCGGCCGGGTTACGGGCGTGCGCACCGATGCCGGCGAGATCCTGGCCGCCGAGCTGGTGGTGATTGCCGTGGGAGTAGTGCCGGAGGTGTCGCTGGCGGAGGCGGCCGGGGTGCCGCTGCGCAACGGGATTCTCACCGACGCTTCGCTGCGGACCGGAACACCCGGGATCTTCGCCGCCGGCGACGTCGCCAACGCACTTCACCCGTTCACCGGGGAGCACCACCGCAGCGAACACTGGTCCAACGCTCTCAACGGCGGCAAAGTCGCGGCCAAGTCCATGCTCGGCCAGGACGCCATGCTGGACACGATCCCCTATTTCTATACGGACCAGTTCGACGTCAGCATGGAGTATTCCGGCTTCCCGACCCTCATTTCCGGCCCGCCCACGATCCGCGGCTCGCTCGACGAAAAGGTGTTCATCGCCTTCTGGCAGCGCGAGGGGCGGGTGGTCGCCGGGATGAGCGTCAACTGGCCCCGCTCCGGCAAGCCCCAAAAGATGATCAAGGCACTCATTGCGGCGCGGACCGCCGTCAGCCCGCAGGCGCTCGCGGATTCCTCCGTGCCCCTGGATCAGATTCTGCCGGAGGCCTGACGGGCCACGGTCCCGGCGGTCTGGATGGTGGACTCATGCCCTGCCATGCCGGCCTGGCGGGCACGGGCGTAGGCCCCCGGCAGCGCCGCCAGTAGGGCGTCGACGTCGGCGTCGGTGGAGGAATGCCCCAGGGTGAACCGCTGGGCGCCCCTCGCGGTGTCCTCGTCCAGGCCCATGGCCAGGAGCACATGCGACGGCCGCGGAACCCCGGCCGTGCAGGCCGAACCGGTGGAGGATTCCACCCCGGCCAGGTCCAGCAGGAACAGCAGCGAATCGCCTTCGCAGCCTGGGAAGGTGAAATGCGCGTTGCCCGGCAGCCGCCCGGTACCGGGCGCGCCGCGCAGCACCGCCTCGGGAACGACCGCGCGGACGCCGTCGATCAGCCGGTCCCGCAGCGCTGAGATCCGTACGGCTTCTTCCGTGAGCCTCGCGGCGGCGGCTTCGGCTGCCGCGGCGAAAGCGGCGATCGAGGCGGTGTCGAGCGTGCCGGAGCGGACGTCGCGTTCCTGTCCGCCGCCGTGCTGGACCGGCGTCAGCTTCACGGCGCGCCCCAAGATCAGGGCGCCGACGCCCACGGGGCCGCCGATCTTATGGCCGGAGATGGACATGGCATCCAGGCCGGTTCCGCGGAAGTCCACGGGGAGGGAGCCAAAGGCCTGGACGGCGTCGGAGTGGACAGGCACGCCGGCACAGTGCGCCAACTCCACGATCCGGGCAACGGGCTGGATGCTGCCGACTTCGTTGTTGGCCCACATGATGGTGACCAGGGCGATCGATGCCGGGTCGTGGGACAACTCGGCCTCCAGCGCGGCCAGGTCCACCACGCCGTCGGCGTCCACGGGCAGCCAGCGGACGTCGGCGCATTCGTGCCGTTCAAGCCACTCCACGGTGTCCAGGACGGCGTGGTGCTCGACGGCGGAGCACAGGATGCGCGTGCGTGCCGGGTCCTCGGCGCGCCGGGCCCAATACAGTCCTTTGACCGCGAGGTTGTCGGCTTCGGTGCCGCCGGATGTGAAGATCACTTCCGAAGGATGGGCCCCGGCCGCGGCGGCCAGCGCTTCGCGGGCATCCTCGACGGCCCGCCGAGCGCGCCGGCCCGAGCCGTGGAGCGAGGAGGGGTTGCCGGTCCGGGACAGTTCGCGCGTCAGCGCAGCCAGTGCCTCCGGGGCGAGGGAGGTGGTGGCGGCATGATCCAAGTATACGGGCACACGCCAATTCTACCCGCGGCCCGGCCCCGTTCCTGGTGTACATTCGAGCGGTGAAAGCGTCCCTTTACCTTGTGCTGGCCACCCTCTTCTGGTCCGGGAACTTCGTTGTCGGCCAGGCCGCCGTCGCCTCGATGACCCCCCTGGACCTGACCTTCTGGCGCTGGACGCTGGCTGCCGTACCGCTGCTGGTCCTGGCGCATTTGGCGGAGAAGCCGGACTGGCGTGCCGTGCTGCGCCGCTGGCCCGTGCTCCTGCTCCTGAGCGTCCTGGGGATGAGTGGCTACACGCTCCTGCTCTACGGCGCACTCGGCCACACCTCGGCCGTGAACGCCTCGCTGATCACGGCGGCTAACCCGGCCCTGATCGTGGTCATGGCGATCTTTCTGCTCGGCGAGAAGACCACGCGCCTGGGCTGGACCGGCATCTGCCTGGGGCTGCTGGGCGTGCTGCTGGTCCTGAGCCGGGGTGAATTTGAGCGGGTGTTCAGCCTCTCCATCAATACGGGGGAGCTCCTGATGATCGGTTCGATTGTGCTCTGGGGCTGCTACACGATCATCGCGCGCAGGCTCGAGATGCCGGCCATCGCCGCCACCGCCGTCCAGGTGGCCATGGCGACGGTGACGCTGGCGCCGTTCGCCCTCGCCATGCACGTGCGGTTTCCGGAGACTGCAGTCGAGGGCTGGTCGCTGGCGTATATTGCCGTCTTCCCCTCCCTGGGCGCCTACCTGTTGTGGAACCTGGCACTGAAGTCCACCGCACCGGGGACCGCGGGGAACTACCTCAACCTGATCGTCGTCTTCACGGCCGTCATCACCGTGGCGACGGGGACGCCGCTGACCGCCGTGCAGATCGTGGGAGGCGTGCTGGTGGTAGCGGGCGTCCTGCTGACCGGCATGAAAGGGCAGGCCCGGCTTGGAGTGGCCCGATCCGTCAAAGTGGCCTGATCCGGGCGCAGCACTGCCCGGGCTGGGCTGCCCCCTGCGCCCTGAGGTCCTCGATGGCGAGGGCTTCCACCCGGTCCGGGGCCACGCCGCAGCCGGCGGCAGCTCCGCCCAGGAAGGCCCCGTTCATGGCGCAGACCACCTCGGTATGGCCTACGGCGATGCGGTGGAAGGGGCAGTTCAGCAGCAGCAGGCCGCCCTCGCCGTCGTCCTCGGGGCGGTAGCCCTCCGCCGTGAGGAGTTCCGCGAAGCCGGCGGAACCGGGTGTGGCCTGCACGGTTGCGTTGCCTGCCGCCTGGCCGACCGATTTTCCCCTGGAATAGGCGGCCCGGAGCAGGGCCTCGCGGGCGGATCCGCCGTCGGCCGCCGATTCCTCGATCGCGGAGACCAGCAGCTCGGCGGCCAGATCGTAGTTGCGGTCCGGAACCGAAGCGGCCACTTCCTGGACCGCGGCCCGGTACAACTTGGCGGGACGGCCCGAACCGGGCCCCTCCCGGCCGCCGAGCTTCCGGAACTCGACGGCGAGCAGGCCGTCGCGGACGAGCCGGTCCAGATGGAACGACGCAGTGCTCCTGGCCAGGTCGAGGGCGCCTGCGGCGTCGTCGCGGCCGACGGCTTCCTCAGCCGAGGCGACGAAGTCAAACAGCTGCCGGCGGTTGTCATCGCCCAGGGACACGACGGCCGCCAGCCTGCGGGCCCACGGAAGTTTGCTCATGGGACAAGAATATCTCTAAAAACAAGATTCGTTGCTTAATCTTGGTGCGCGTTCTAAAATCAGAATATCTATTTTTAGAAAAATCCACTTTAGAAGGAGCCAACCATGAAATCTTCACCCGTCCTCGCTGCGCCGGCACAGTCCCTCGCGGCGGACCCGCATCGCCAGGCCTTCCTGTTGCTGCGGACAGTGTTCACTGTCGCACCGATCATCTTCGGCCTGGACAAGTTCACCAATCTCCTCACCGACTGGACCATGTATCTCGCCCCGGTGGCCACGTCTGTGGTGCCGCTGCCGGCCCAGAGCATCATGTACATCGTGGGCGTGGTTGAAATCATCGCCGGCCTGGCGGTGGCTTTCCGGCCGCGTTTCGGATCACTCCTGGTGGCCGTCTGGCTGCTGGGCATCATCATCAACCTGATTGTGCTCGGGAACTTCTTCGACGTGGCGCTCCGCGACTTCGGCCTGCTGGTGGGAGCCCTGGCGCTGAACAGGCTGTCTCCGCGGAAGGCCGGCTAGGCCCTTCGCCGGGGAAAGCGGCAGTGCCGCGGCCTCTCGTCGCGCGGCCCTGCGTCCATTTGCCGGAGACGGCCGGAATGCGGGGCCGCAAAGCGGCCATCTCCGGCAAACGAGGCAAGCCGCGGCAAGCGGCCGGTGTACGGGCTCGATGCCCGAGTACGCCCACGCAAGGACCCGCACCGGCCCCGGGACCACGTCAATGGTCAGGGTAGTGCCCCGATCCGCTCGCCGTCGGCGTAGGCCTCGAAATTGTCGCCCTTTCATGCCTCCGCTTCATGCCTCCGCCGATCGACTGGCCGTTGGCGACGGAAATCAGCACGGCTCCCTGCTGCCAGCGGTCGCCGTCGGCCGTCACGGTGTAGTTGATGGCCCGGAACGAGCCCAGTTCGCGGAGCATGGCCAGCTGCCCGGCGTCGATCATCCGGCCGCCGCGGGCAAGGGACGCGAGCATCTGCCCACCACGAGGGCATCCACGCCTGGTTCCAGGGTCCTGTCAACGGCCTCGGCGAGCACCATAGCCGTCCTTGCACAGAAGCAGGACGCCGGCCCCGCCCGCGCGGAAGTACTCCGCCGTTTCCTTGCCGGCATGCTTCCCGCGGCCAAATGATGCCCGCGGGTTGACGGCAACAGCGATAATCGTGCACTGAATCATGCCGGTCCCCGGGAACCATACCGGCGCGCGCACTCGTTATTCCTCCAGCCGGTTAAACTGGCCACGCCGGACGTCCAGGATGGGCTGGCACCATCAACGAAAAGGATTCTTGCTTGACGCAGGGCAACAGCTCGCATTACCAGGTCCTCAGGATCCCCGTGACGGCGACGGACAAGGAAATCAAGGTGGCCTACCGCAAGGCCGCCCGCATGGCGCACCCTGATCACGGCGGCGATCCCGCAGCCTTCCGGCGCGTGACCCTCGCCTACGAGACCCTGATCGATGCGAAGCGCCGCGCCGACTACGACCGCTCCTACGGCAGCGGGTCCGGCGGCGCCTATTCCACCGGGGCCGCCGGCGGTGAGGGCGCCCATTTTGACGCCCCGGCGGCAGGCAGCCGGGCGTCCGCCAATGTGCGCCGACCCAACACGCCGCGCAATACCGCCGCGGACCCGCCCGTCTATGTGCCGCCTTTCGGGCAGTTCGCCCAGGGCGGCGGTGTGCCGCTGATTCCGGAAGAACTCGCACGGCAGCAGGTCCACGGCATGCCACGGAAACGCGGAATCTTCGGGGCCGAGGCGAGGATCCAACGCGAGATGCGGACTGTGCAGCTCATCAGCCGGCAGATCCTTACCGCGATTCCCGCCGCGCGCCTCATTAACGGCCTGCAGTCCCCGGCGGACAACAGCCACATCGACCACGCCCTTCTCGCCGGCTACCGGCTCGCGATCATCGGGTCCATGCTGCTGCCGCCAGGCGCCTATGCGTGGAACGGCAGCGCACTGAGGCACGGCGGACGGTCCATCGCCCCGCCCCAGCTGGCCCATACGGTGCGCCGCATGCAGGACATTTTCCCGGAGCTCAATGTCACCGGCTGGACTGTTGTCCACAGCACGGACGGCAACCTCCACGAACCGGTCATCGACCAGCACCGCCGTTCGACAGGCGGGGATGGCGGCAGCCCCGGCGGCAGCCAAGACATAGTCCAGGTGGTCAACGCCGCCGGCCTGGCTCGCGGCCTGAAACAGTTCCTGAGTTCCGGGCCCGCCCCGAACACCGTCAATGTTCCCGTGCTCGCCCGGCTGCTGCGCGGGATGCACTAGGAGGCTGCTGAAAAACGTGGTTGTGGGGCGGGCGGAACGCCACCAATGGCCGTCAAGCGGCGTGTTCTGGTCAGCACCCTTGGGTGCGACAACGGGGTCGTTCCGCCCGCTTGATTCATTGTGCCGCAGATGTGGGGCGTCATCCAGTGGTGGGATTGGACGGGTTCGAACGGATGGTTCATCCCAGCGTCCATGAGCCTTCGTTCACGGTCAGTCCGAGTGTGAGCAGGCGTCGCAGGTTTAGTCCCGCGATCCGCAGTTGCAGCCAGGCGTTGTTGCGGCTGGTGCCGCGGTGGGGAACGCGGCGGTTGCCGCGGGTGAGCCAGGCGATGGACCGTTCGACCATGGGCCGGTGGGTACGGTAGTTCTCCTGGAAGGCCGGGTCCGTGGCGCGTTGGCGGTGTTCGCGCTGCAACGCGTCGTGTTCGTGGAGGATAATCTTCCGTCCCCGTGGTGAGGTGGTGCACCGGGCCCGGAACGGGAAGCCGTTGCAGGCCGCTCCGAACGTGACCCGGCGTTTAGCGGTGATCCTGCGGGTGATCTTGTTCGGGCAGGTCATGGTCCCGGCTGCCTCATCGACGGCGAAGTCATCGAGGGTGAACCCGCCGTCGACGGCAGGGCGCAACGGCCAGGGTTTGATCACCGGGGTATGGGCGGTCAGGGCGAGGGCGGCGAGCATCTCCCCGGAACCGTAGGCCGAATCCGCCAGGACCTGCACGCTGGTACCGGTGATCGTGGGGTCCGCCGCGAGAAGCCGCGCACCAACGGTCCCGTCGCTGTTCTCCGGTCCGGAAGCCTTCGTCAGTTCCGCGGCGGTGATCAGCCCGGTATCGGGCTCGATCACGATGTGGGCCTTGAATCCGTCCTGCTGACGGGACTGGGTCTTATGCGCATGCCGGGTATCCGGGTCAACGGTGGAGATCATTCGGTCCGAGGCGACCCTGCGGGCGATCCGCCACCGCCCGTCGGTCCCGTCCGAGTCCTCGGCCGGTTCCACGTCCTGCCCGGCCACGAGGGCCAGCAGCGCGTACGCATCAGCGGCCTTGCCCTCGAGGGTGTCGGGATCGACCGCTCCCAGCAGGGCAAGCGCGTCGCTGACGAGCGCCGAGATCAACCGGTCTTTGGCGTCCTGGTCATCCCAGGCGATGTCCGGTTTGCCGGTGCGGGTGTAGTCGTACCCGGTAGCGTGGGTAGCCACCAGTTCCTGGCCGCCGGGGACTTCACGTCCGAAACGCCGGACACCGGCGATCAGCTGGGTGACCGTGTCCTGCCTCGCGACCGCGTCATCAAGGACCGTTGAATCCACTGCCCGCCGGCGCTTGCCCTTCAATACCCCGGTCCCTGCGACGACCTCGGCGATCGCCTCCATGATCCGGTGCGGGTTTCTCGATCCGGCCAGACGCCTCCGCCAATACGTCAGCGTGCTCGGGTGGAACGCCGTGTCGGTCAGCCCGTACCCGCACGCGGCCTTCCATCGCAGGTCAAAGGTCAACGCCTCCGCCGTTTCGCGGTCAGAGAGCCCCTGCAATGCCTGTAGCACCAGCACCGAACCAATCACCGGCGCCGGAACAGATGGCCGTCCTCGCCGCGACGGGAAGAGGTCCTCCATCATCGAATCCGGGAACAACCGCCCCCGATGTTTGGCCAGAAAAGCAAAGACGCTGCCCGGGGCCAACAACTCCCCGGCCAGCGCCTCAACATCCAAATACCCGCGTTGCGCGTCCTCACGTCCCTGCATAAGACCAGTCTTAACCACCAGCCCCACCAATCCAGCCGACGCGCCTTAACGCCCGCGACTTAATTCAGCAGCCTCCTAGGACGCGCGGCCGACGGCGGCGCGTCCGGCCGCCCGGGCCGGCGCGCTTGGTCCGGCGCGCATCCGGCGGCGGCGGCTCGCTAGGATGGGAGCGTGTTCCGCATCCTCTTCCACGCCCCCGAAATCCCCGGCAATACAGGCAACGCCATCCGGCTGGCCGCCATCACTGGTGCCGAGCTGCATCTGGTGGAGCCCCTTGGCTTTGATTTTTCCGACGCCAAACTTCGGCGGGCCGGGCTGGACTACCACGACCTCGCCGTCGTGACCGTCCATCCGGACATTGATGCGGCCTGGGCGGCGCTGAAGCCGGAACGCGTCTTCGCGTTCACCTCCGACGGCGAAGCCTCCTATACGGACATCAGCTACCACCCGGGCGACGTACTGCTGTTCGGCCGCGAATCGGTGGGTCTCCCCGAGGAGCTGAAGCGCGATCCCCATGTGACGTCGCGGGTCCGCCTGCCGATGCTGCCGGCCCTGCGCTCGCTGAACCTTGCCAACGCGGCTTCCATCGCCGTCTACGAGGCCTGGCGCCAGAACGGGTTCGCCGGGGCGAAGCTTTAGCCCCCGGCCGCCTGCGCAAGAAATCCCGGTGTCGCGCCCATCCGGTTCCTGCCCTGCGCCGAATCATCTGTGAAGGCCAGCTCATGACCAGTGGCAACGCGAACGCGGAAGGGAGCGAGGAGCGGCAGGTGACAACAGTACAGGTGGACAGACGCCCGGCCTGGCGGGTCACGGGTGGTCACGCCTCGCTAGCCGCTCATCCTGGCCCGGGAACGGCGGCAGGCACCTTATGCTGGAAGGTGATGGACACTCCCAACGCCCCGAACCCCGAGGCCACCGCTCCCCCGGGCACCTCAACCGACGTGAACCGCCGGCTCGGTCTCCTGCTGGAACAGATCGCGAAGGGCGACCAGGCGGCCTTTGCGGAGTTTTATGCGCTGACCTCCCGGCGCGTTTTCGGCATGGCCCGCCGCGTTCTGATCGACGCCGAGCTCAGCGAGGACACCACCCAGGAGGTCTTCCTCCAGGTCTGGCAGAAAGCCTCCAAGTTCAATCCGGAGGCCGGCAGCCCCCTCGCCTGGCTCATGACCATCTCGCATCGGCGCGCCGTGGACAAGGTCCGCTCCTCCCAGTCATCGACTGACAGGGAAGCGAAATACGGCGCCAGCAGCCAGGAGATCGACCACGATTCCGTCTCCGACGAAGTCGGCAGCCGGCTTGAGGCCGAGGCAGTGGTCCGGTGCCTCGAGACGCTGACCGAAACGCAGCAGGAATCCGTGCGGCTCGCCTACTACGGCGGCCTCACATACCGGGAGGTCGCCGAGAAGCTCAACGCAGCGGTTCCCACCATCAAGTCCCGCATCCGCGACGGACTAATCCGACTGAAGACCTGTCTGGGGGTGAGTTGAGATGACCGATATGAACGCACAGAGCCAGGGCCGGGTCCCCGGCGGCTTCGCCGCTGATATCGCCACCGACCTCACCTCGGGCCGCGCGGTGGACCTAGCGGAGGTTTACGCGCTCAATGCCATCGACGACGCCGAACGGGCCGCCATCGAGCACTACCTCGCCTCAGCACCGCAGACCGAACGCAACGCTTTCAACGAACGCGTGCGCCAGGCAAGGGAGACGCTTGCCACTAGCTTCACCGCCGAGGAAGAACCCCCGGCCGAGCTTCTCAACCGCATTATGGCCTCCTTGCCGGCCGGTCAATCGCCTGGTCAATCGGCCGCAACTCAGCCGCCGGCGGCCGGCCCGGCAACCGCCCCTACCGCACCCCCGGTCGTGGCAAAACCGCTGAGGGACGCCTCCGAGCTGCCCGTCACCGACGAGATCGGCGCTGCCCGCCAGCGCCGGGAAGAACGACGTCGGCCCCACGGAATGCGCAACTGGCTCGTCGGCGTTGCCGCCGCCGCCGCCATCGCCTTGGGCGGAGTGGGAGTCGGTGCCTACGTGGCGAACCAGAACGATCCGCTCAACCAGGTGCTTCAGGCCAGCGACGTCAGGCAGGCAACCGTCGAAGTCAGCGGAGGAGGCACGGCCACCGTGTCGATCTCCGCGTCGAAGGACGCCGTCGTGGTCAGGATGAACGGGGTCCCCGCGCCGCCCGCCGGCAAGGTCTACCAGATGTGGCTGATCCCCAAGGACGGCTCGGCTCCCGTCTCGCAGGGCCTCATGGACGCTGAAGCCCTGGCCAAGCCGGCGGTCGTCAAGGGCATCGGCTCCGCCGCGGCCCTGGGCATCACGGTGGAGCCCGCGGGCGGATCGACGACGCCCACGCTGCCGACCGTGGCCGCAGCGCCGCTGGGAACCTAGCTCCCGCGGGCGCCGGCCAGGGCTCCGGCCCGGGCTCCGACGCCACGGACGAAGGCGCGAACTAAAACGCCGCGCAGACCGTGAACCTCTTCCAAGGAAGGAGTTCAAGGCCTGCGCGGCTTCTTGTTTGGGCCGGCGGTCCGCCGGGCGGGGCTGCCCTGGCTAGATCACCAGCGAGAGCAGCATGATGAAGCCGAAGCCCACCACGGAGATGAGGGTCTCCATGACGGACCAGGTCTTGAACGTCTGGCCCACGGTGAGCCCGAAGAGCTCCTTGACCAGCCAGAAGCCGGCGTCGTTCACGTGCGAGAGGAACAGCGAGCCGGCGCCGATGGCGAGGGCCAGCAGGGCGGCATGCGTGGGTGTCAGCGAACTGGCCAGCGGCGCGACGATCCCGGCCGCCGTCACGGTGGCCACGGTGGCCGACCCTGTCGCGAGCCGCAGCGCGACGGCCACGATGAAGCCGAGCATCAGGACGGACATGTTGGTGCCCTCGGCCCACTTCTTCACGGCGTCACCGACGCCGGCGCCGATCAGCGTCTGCTTGAAGCCGCCGCCCGCGCCGACGATCAGGAGGATCGCAGCGATCGGCCCGAGGCTGGCGCCGATCTTGCTCGTGATCTTGTTGCCGGTGAATCCCACGGTATAGCCGAAGGTGACGATGGCCAGCAGCACGGCGAGGGTCATGGCGACGAGCGGCTGCCCGACGAAGTCGAAGAAGATCCGGATCGCCGGGGCCGTCTTGGTGTCGGACCAGATGATGTCCATCACGGCCTTGAGCAGCATGAGCACCACCGGGAAGATGATGGTCAGCAGCGTGACGATGAAGCTCGGCTGGCGCTTTACGCCTTCCATGTCCGCGCCGTGTTCGGTGTCAATGCCGCCCGCGACGGCGGGGGCCCCCACGGGGACCCACCGGGCGGCAAGCCGGGAAAACAGCGGACCGCAGATGATGACCGTGGGGACGGCCACGAGGATGCCGAGGGCCAGGGTGGTGCCGAGCTCCGCCTTGACGGCGCTGATCGCGATCAGAGGTCCGGGGTGCGGCGGCACGAGCCCGTGCAGCACGGACAGGCCGGCCAGCGCCGGGATCGCAATGCGCATGAGGGGCATCTTGGATCGCTGGGTGACCAGGACGATCACGGGAAGCAGCAGCACGAGTCCGATCTCGAAGAACATCGGCAGTCCGATGATCACCGCGACCAGAGTGATGGACCAGACGAGTTTGTTCCCGGTGGCCTTGGCCAGCAGCGTGTCCACGACGCGGTTGGCTCCGCCGGAGTCGGCCAGCAGCTTGCCTAGCATGGCGCCGAGGGCGATGAGGAGACCGACTTCCTTCAGGACGCCGCCCACCCCGTCCTCGAAGTTGGTGATGACCTTGGCCAGCTCCACGCCGGAGGCGAGGCCGACGAAGGCCGAGCCGAGAACGAGGGAGAGGAAGGGGTGGAGCTTGAACTTGGCAATGAGCACCACGATGAGTGCGATGCCAATGGCGGCCACCACCAAAAGTTGGGTGTCGTGGCTGGTCCAGCCCTCGACGGCAGCCGGAAGCTGCGTTGCTATCTGAAAATTCAAAGTGTGTTCCTAATTGCGGGTTGGGGTATTTACGGCGTCGCGCCGTCTGCCGCTTCTAGATTGAGTCGGTCGATGATTTCCTGCGCTTCTTCCGACGGCGTGGCTGAGACGCAAAGGGAAATGAAGTTTTCGTCCTCGGTGGGCGCTTCCAGGGCATCGAACTGCGATTCGAGCAGGGCGGGCGGCATGAAGTGTCCGTGCCGCGAAGCCAGGCGGTCGGAGATCTTGTCCTTGCTTCCCTGTAGGAAAACAAACACCACGCCCTCGCCGCGGAGGGCATCGCGGTACACCTTCTTCAGTGCGGAGCAGGTGATCACACCGGGGGTTCCGTCGTGGGTGTGGGCGCGGATCCATTCGGCGATGGATTCCAGCCACGGCCACCTGTCCTCATCGGTCAGCGGCTCGCCAGCCTGCATTTTTGCGACGTTTGACGCCGGGTGCAGGTCGTCGCCTTCCGCAAGGTCCCATCCGAGCCTGCCGGCCACGAGGCCGGCCACAGTTGATTTGCCGGATCCCGAGACGCCCATGATCACCAGTACCGGTTGCTGCGCAGTCTTCGCCATCAAAGTCTGCCTTCCTGAATAAATATGATTTAAACAGAGGCAAGCATATGACAGGCGTTACATTCGGGCAAGCCTAGAACCCGGCGATGGTCCCCGGCCCGTTGACTGTGACGACGTGGAAGGCCTCGGCGCTTCGCCCGGCCGGCAGGCCCGCGCGCGCCCCGGTGCTGAGCATGAGCCCGCGCACGGTCCGCTCCATCGCCGCCACGTCGGGATGCTGGCTGACGTGGATGTGGATGGCCGCGAGCTTGCTGTCCATCTGGTCCGTGACGTCCACAAAGTGGTTCTCGCGTTCCTCGGGCCCGGCGAAGAGCCACAGCCACGGCAGCTTGTAGGCCTCCAGCCCGGCAGCGGCCAGTTCCGGATAGGCGAACGGGTTTTCCAGGGCCGGATATACCGCACGGGTCACCGCCTCCCCCACCGCAAGGTGGTCCGGATGGCTCTTCTGGATCCGGTTCCAGTTGCGTTCGGGATGCATGGAAAGCACGACGTCGGGCCGGAGCTGCCGGATCAGCCGCACCACCTCACGCATCACCTCGAGCGAGGGCTCAAGGAAGCCGTCGCGCTGGTGCAGGTAATGGATGTCCGTGACGCCGACGAGCGCGGCGGCGCGCTGCTGCTCCGCCGTGCGCAGGCGCACGATTTCGTCGCGCTGCCCGGCGTCGAAGCCGCCGGCGTCGCCGTCGGTCATGATGCAGTAGCTGACCTGGACCCCGGCGGCCGTCCACGCCGCAATCGTACCCGCGGCGCCAAAATCGATGTCGTCAGGGTGCGCGGTGAAACAAAGGACCCGCTCGATCCGGGATGTCTCCGGATCGAGCGGGCTTTGCGCCGGACTGGCGTTCGGGCTCACGGGATCAGCCTTTGCGCTTCTTGATTTCTTCGGTCGCCTGCGGCAGCACCTGGAAGAGATCACCGACAATGCCGAAGTCCGCGATTTCGAAGATCGGCGACTCGGCGTCCTTGTTCACCGCCACAATCACCTTGGCGGTCTGCATGCCGGCCTTCTGCTGGATGGCGCCCGAGATGCCGGCGGAGATGTACAGCTGCGGCGAGACGGTCTTGCCCGTCTGGCCGACCTGGGCGTCGTGGCCGATCCAGCCGGCGTCCGTGGCGGCACGGGAGGCCCCGATGGCCGCACCCAGCGCATCGGCGAGCTCCTCCACCGGGCCGAAATTGCCGTCGACACCGCGGCCGCCGGCCACGACGATCCGTGCCTCGGACAGGTCTGGGCGGCCACTGGCGGGTTTTTCATTGCGGGCCGTGATCCGGGCCGAGGCTGTCGTGGCATCGGCAGGAAGCTCGACGGTGACGGTCTCCGGCGCCGTGGCGGTCAGGGCCGGCTCGGGCGTGATGCTGTTGGCCTTGACCGTCAGCACGGAAACCGGCGTTGTGGCTTTCGCCGTGGTGGTGTAGGAACCGGCGAGGACCGACTTGTGGGCTGTCCCGTCCGGGTCCACGGCGACGACGTCGGTGATGACGCCGGCACCGAGCTTGATCCCCAGCCGGGCCGCGATTTCCTTGCCGTCGGCGGAGTTCTCTGTGAGGACGACAGTCGCCTCTGACGCCGCGACGGCGGAGGCGAGGAACGCTGCTTTGGGGCCCACGAGGTAGTCGTCGAGGTCCGAGGCGGACGGCCGGTAGAGCGCCTCGGTGCCGTAGGCCGCCAGGGCCGCGGCGGCGTCGTCCCGTAGTTCGCCGTTGAAGGCGACGGCGGTCTCGCCGAGGGAACGGGCGATGGTGAGCAGCTCCAGGCTGGACTTCTTCAGCGCCTGGCCGGGGTTGTCAATGAAAACGAGTACTTTTGCCATGTTCGGAAAATCCCCTTAGAGCAGCTTCTGGGCGGCCAGGAACTCGACCAGCTTGATGCCTGCGTCGCCTTCGTCTGTGATGATGGTGCCGGCCGTGCGCGGCGGGCGTGCCTCTGCGGTCTCGACGGTGGTCCAGGAGCCGGACAGCCCGACCTGCGTCGCGTCCACGCCGATGTCGGCAAGGGCCAGTGTGGTGATGGTTTTCTTCTTGGCCGCCATGATGCCCTTGAAGTTCGGGTACCGGGGATCGTTGATCTGGTCGGTGACCGAGACGACGGCCGGCAGCGACGCCTCGATGGTGTCCGCGTGGGAGTCGCCGTCGCGGCGGGCAGTGAGTTTGCCGCCGTCGAGTTCCAGGGAGGACGCGAAGGTCACCTGCGGAAGACCCAGGCGCTCAGCGAGCTGGGCCGGGACCAGGGAGGTCTCGCCGTCGGTGGAGGCCATGCCGGCCAGGATTAGGTCCGCTGGGGTCTCCGCGCCGAGGTGGCGGATCGCTGCGGCCAGTGCCAGCGAGGTCGCCGCGGCATCGGAGCCGGCCAAGGCCTCGTCGCTGAGGTGCACCCCTTCCGTCGCGCCGATCTGCAGCGACTTCTTCACCGCGTTGACCGCGCCGGCGGGGCCCATGCTCAGAGCGATGACCTTGTTGCCGGCAGCCTCGCCGCCGCGGGCCTCGATCAGCTGCAGGGCGGCTTCCAGGGCGTACTCATCGAGCTCGGACAGGATGCTCTCCGAACGGTCCGTGGTGTTGCCCTCGCCGGTGAGATGGCGATCGAATTGCGCGTCCGGGACGTGCTTGACCAGCACGATGATCTTCAATGTCTCTTCCACTGTGTGTACAGCAGCCTTCCATGCGGGTGGATAGCCAGCCAGGCGGGGTCATGGCCACGGAACGCCCGGGGTGCCGGGCTGCTCCTAGCTAACCATATAGCGGCTCTCCGGCGCGGCCCCGTTAACGCCCGTGTCAGTGCGGTGTCAGCCCCGTGGGAGCGCGGGTGGCAGGGTCGCCGGACAGCGAAGAGGCCGGACGGCACCGTGCGGTACTGTCCGGCCTCCCCGCTGCTGCTGTGCTGTTTCCGCTGTTGTGTTGGGTTCTGTCAGGTCCCGTCTACTGCTCGGCCGCCGCGCCGAGGGTGACGTCGAGGTCCTTCTGCTGGCCGCCCCGCACGACGGTGACCTTGACCGTGGCGCCGGCGGGCTGTTCCCGCACTGCCGCGGTCAGCTGGTTGGGGTCGCTGATGGCCAGGTCCTGGAACTTCGTCACGACGTCGCCCATCTTCAGTCCGGCCTTGTCGGCGGCGGATCCGGCTTCAACCGTCGCGACTTCCGCGCCCACCGAGAACGCGGAGGCCGAGGTGCTCGCTGTCTTGGCCTTGACGCTCACGCCGAACTGCCCGTGCGTGGCCTTGCCGTTGCTGATGATCTCCTGGGCGACGCGCTTGGCGTTGTTGATCGGGATGCTGAAGCCGACGCCGATGTTGCCGCTGCTGCTGCCGCTGCTCGAGTCTCCGCCGGCGGAGGCGATTGCGACGTTCACGCCGATGATTTCTCCCTTGGTGTTGACCAGCGCGCCCCCCGAGTTGCCGGGGTTGATGGCCGCGTCAGTCTGGATCACGTTGATCGAGATGGATCCCTGGTTAGCGGTGCTCTGGCTCTGGCCGCCGCCTGGGGGCGCGAACTGGAAGCCCTGGTCGCCGCCCTGGGAGTTGTCGGCGCCGTCCTTCGGCGCTGCCGAGGAGGCGACGCTGATGGTGCGGTTCAGCGTGGAAACGATGCCGTCCGTGACGGTGCCGGTGAGCCCCAGCGGGGAGCCGATGGCGACGGCGGTGTCCCCGACGTTCAGCTTGCCCGAGTCGCCCAGCGTAGCGGGGACCAGTCCCGAGGCGTTGTCCATCTTGACTACGGCGAGGTCGGAGAGCGGATCGGTACCGACGATCTTCGCGCTGTAGACCTTTCCGTCACTCGTGCGGACCTCGACCGTGGCCTTGGCCGCCTTGCCGTCGAGCGTGACGACGTGGGTGTTGGTGAGGACGTGGCCTTCAGCGTCGAGGATGATGCCGGAGCCGGTGCCGCCGTCGCTGCCGCTGGTTGCCTTGATGGTCACGACGCTTGGTGTGGCCTTCACGGCGGCTGCGGTGATGGTGTTGACGTCTTCCCTGTTGTTCACGATCACCGGCCCGGCCTGGCTGGTGCTGCCGGTTGAGGCCGTGGTGGACCGGTCCGCCAGCAGCGCGCTGCTGCCTGCGACCACGCCGCCGCCGATCAAGCCGGCCGCGAGGATGCTGGCCACGAGGGTCGGGACGCCGAACGCTGCCTTGCGCTTGGGGGCGTGGGCGGGGTTGTTCGCGAAGTTGTTCCCGAAGCCCGGGTTGGACGGATAGGAAGGACCCGACGGCGGCTGGTTGCCGGAATAGCCGCCGTGCTGCGATTGGCCGTATTGGGAGGGGTTGCCGCCCTGGCCGTACGGACCCGCCTGCTGAGCCGGGCCATGCGCGTGCTGGCCGAAGGACGGCTCGTGCTGCGGGAAGACCGGACGCGGGGCGTCGTCCTCGGCGCCGTCCAGCCGGAGGGTGGGATTCTCGTGCGCTGATTCCGGCGCCTGGGCGGCCTGCGGCTGCTCCGAAGAGCCCTCATGCGGCTTGGCCGGCTCACGATTCTCTGGTGATTTCTCCGGTGACGCACCCTGCACTGGGTTCTCAGTCATAAGACTTCCTTTCATCCTCGTCTGCCTCTAACTATGGACGCTCTGACTGGTACTAGAGCGGACATTTGCTGGGAGGTTCCTGAACGGCGTGACAGAGGCTCGCGGCAAGCGCTTTGTACGGTTCAGCGCATTTCGCTGGTGGCATATTCCCATCGGTGGACGCTCATTCGGGTGCACCATAGAATCAAATGGAATTGCCACAGCGACCTGCGGCTTTACATCTGCGTGGGGGCGCTGCTGCATTCTGTGACGACTGGTTCGGCCGAACCGGTCGCAGAAGTGCTGAAGGGTTGCACATGCGGTCTAAGTTGAAACGTTTTCTCGCCGTTCTTGGCGTTGCCGGATTGCTGGCGCTTCCCGCCACTCCGGCCCTGGCCGAGGATCCGGTGACCATCCCGTCCGGGCAGAACGTCGTGGACGACGCGAACGTGCTCGGCAGCCGCAAGGCCGACGTCCAGGACGCCGTACAGAAGCTCCTGAAGGACCACAAGTACAACCTGTACGTCGTCACTGTCAAGACGTTTGAGAACCCCACCGACCCGAAATCGTGGACCCAGGCCGTAGCAACGAACAAGGGAATGGGCAAGGCCGACGTCATCCTGACAATGTCCGACGACGGCAAGTACTACTTTGCTCCGTACTCAACCAGCGCCATTGCCTCAAAGACGAGCAACATCAGCCAGAACGCCCTAGTTCCCAACCTTGCCGGAGGCAAGCGCGACTTTGCACAGGCGGCCATTGATACGGCCGCCGCGATCGGCGACGCCGCGGGCGGCGGAAGCGGATCAGTCTCCTCGGGAGGCGGCGCAGGCAGCGCCGTTCTCGTGGGTGTTGGCGTCGTTGCCGCGGGCGGCGCGGGAGCCTACCTGTACTTCCGCAGCCGCAGGAAGAAGGCCCTCCAGGGATCCGGCGCGGGCTACGGCCCGCAGGGCGCGGAGCTGGACCCGCTGGCTTCGCTGAGCGTGGAAGAGCTGCGCAGGAAGAGCGATTCGCTGCTGATCGAGGCCGACGACGCCATCAAGTCCAGCGAACAGGAGCTCGGCTTCGCCCAGGCGCAGTACGGTGACTCAGCTGTCGGCAATTTCACTAAAGCGCTGCAGGAAGCCAAGGCCCACATGTCGGAATCGTTCAAACTGCAGCAGCAGCTCGACGACCATATTCCGGACACCGAGGAACAGCAGCGTACCTGGCTCGGCGAAATCATCCGCCGGTCCGAAGCCGCCCTGGCATCCCTCCAGGAGCAGAAGGCGGACTTCGACTCGCTCCGGGAACTCGAGAAGAACGCCCCCCAGGCCCTCGCCGCCGTCAGCGCGGGAGCCATGGCAGCCGAGGCGAAGATTGCCAGCGCGGAACAGTCGCTGACTGAGCTGCGCGCCAAGTACGCCGACAGCGCCCTGGTGCAGGTGGCGGACAACATCAGCCAGGCCAAGGAACGGCTGGCGTTCGTGCAGAATGCCTCCGCCACGGCCCAGGAGAAGCTCGGCACGGGCGAAAGCAGCCTGGCGGCCGTCGCCGTGCGCGCGGCGGAGGAAAGCCTGCACCAGACGAACGTGCTGATCAGCGCCATCACGAAGGTCGCCGGCAGCCTCGACGAGGCACGCAGCGGGCTGGAGTCCGCCGTCGTCGACACCGCGCAGGACCTCGCCCAGGCGAGGGCCATGATCCAGTCCGGCGCCCATCCGGAGCTCGCCGGCCCGGTGGCCGCGGTGGAAACCGCGCTGGCCCAGGTCAAAGCCGAAATCCAGGGCGGCAAGATCGATCCCATCGCCACCCTGGCGCGCGTCGAAACGGCGCACCAGACACTGGACCAGTCCCTCTCCGGGATCCGCGACCAGCAGGAACAGGCGCGCCGCGCCCAGGCCTCGCTGCAGCAGAGCATCATGTCGGCCCAGGCCCAGATCAGCGCGACGTCGGACTACATCACCGCGCGCCGCGGCGGCGTGGGCACCGACGCCCGGACGCGTCTCGCCGAGGCCCAGCGGAACCTGGACTATGCCCTCTCCATCTCAAGGAACGACCCCGTCACGGCGCTGCAGTATGCGCAGCAGGCACACTCGCTGGCGGCTCAGGCCGCGCAGCTGGCCCAGGCCGATGTCGACCACTTCGGCGGCTACGCGAACCAGGGCTACGGCCGCGGCGGGATGTTCGGCGGCGGCGGGGGTGGCGGCCTCGGCGGCGCCATCCTGGGCGGCATCCTGATCAACTCCATCCTCCACGGCGGCGGTGGCGGAGGCTGGGGTGGCGGAGGCGGCGACGGCGGCGGCTGGGGCGGCGGCGACTCCGGCGGAGGCTGGGGCGGCGGCGACTTTGGCGGCGGCGGCGATTTCGGCGGCGGAGACTCCGGCAGCTTCTAGCCGGCCGCGGGCTCGCACGGACGGGAGCCCGCACAGACCAGGCGCCGGCGGGACCTGTCCCGCCGGCGGATAGAAGCGGTACATCATCTGTTCACTGAAGTCAGTGGGAACCACTGAGCAGGACGAAAGGTAACACCATGAAGCAGTCCATTTTCGGCCGCATGGCGCAGCTCGCGAAGGCCAACATCAACTCCTTGCTGGACCAGGCCGAGGATCCACAGAAGATGCTGGACCAGATGGTCCGTGACTACACGAACAACATCGCGGAGGCCGAGTCCGCCGTGGCACAGACCATCGGCAACCTGCGCATGCTCCAGGATGACTACAACGAGGACGTCAAGAACGCTCAGGACTGGGGCAACAAGGCCCTCGCCGCTTCCCGCAAAGCCGACGAATACCGCGCCAAGGGCGACGTCGCCGACGCCGAGAAGTTCGACAACCTCGCCAAGGTGGCGCTGCAGCGCCAGATGGCCTCGGAGAACGAGGCAAAATCGGCTCAGCCGAGCATCGCGTCCCAGAGCGAGGTCGTGGACAAGCTCAAGCACGGGCTGGACCAGATGAAGGGCAAGCTTAACGAGCTCACCAGCAAGCGCAACGAGCTCGTGGCCCGTTCCAAGACGGCCGCGGCGCAGAGCCAGGTGCACGATGCCCTCAAGAGCATCGACTTCATGGATCCCACGAGCGAAGTGGGCCGCTTCGAAGAGAAGATCCGCCGCGAGGAAGCCAAGGTCCGCGGCCAGCAGGAACTCGCCGCCTCCAGTCTGGATGCGCAGTTCAACTCGTTGGAGGACCTCGGCGAGCAGACCGAGATCGAGGCACGGCTGGCAGCGCTGAAGTCCGGCGGGGCCCCTGCGGCCATCGGCGCCGGCAACGGCGCTGCCGCCGGCTCCACGGTGGACGAAGCCGACTTCGACAAGCTCTAGGCAGACCATCGGCCGGCTTCCGCCGGCTCTTGAGGCCGGGTCCCCGGCGAACGATCCTTGGAACCCTGGACCGTTCGCGGGGCCCGGCCTTCCCCGTGTCTCCTTGGCGGCTGTCTCCTTGGCGGCGCCGCGACGTGGCCCTACAAGGTCTTCACGCAGTTCTGGAAGGCCTGTCGGGACTCCGCCGAGCCCCGCCTGCGTTTCGGTGCAATCAACCCGTTCCTGAGGCAACAAGATTCAGTGCAATCAACCCGTTCCTGAGGCAATAAGAAAGGCCCGGATCAACTGATCCGGGCCTTTCTTTCATTCACTGGTTGCGGGGACAGGATTTGAACCTGTGACCTCTGGGTTATGAGCCCAGCGAGCTACCGAACTGCTCCACCCCGCGTCGCTTGATCAACACTACCCTACTTTCGGGGCCATCCGGACCACTGCCTGCGCCAGTGCCGGCGCCGTTGCTTGATAGGTCCGTGTGACGCACTGCGGAGACTCCCCCCGGTGCCGGAAGACGGCCACCCGTGTCGCCGGCCGAGTCGTGGGCAGAGTCGTGGGCAGATCGGGGCGGATGGCTGACGGGCAAGCGCCCTGATCTGCCCACAGCATCAACCTGGACCCGCAAGGCTGGGCATGACGCCCGACCCATACCCACTTCTTGTCCTATGACCCCCTAAAAAAGCCGGGGCTTAAAAACAAGAAGGTCCGGAACACTGTTTCCAGTGTTCCGGACCTTCTCTCCAGTTGCGGGGACAGGATTTGAACCTGTGACCTCTGGGTTATGAGCCCAGCGAGCTACCGAACTGCTCCACCCCGCGTCGCATTCTCAACTCTACCTGCCGGTGAACTTGAGGCCAAATCGAGGCGACGTGATGTGTATCTCGCATGGCTGGAGTGGAACGGATGCTGGGCGTCGGGTGCTGTGTATCAGCTGCTTGGCGTCGGTGACGGCGTGGCCGACGGCGAGGCCGTGCCACCCGGCGTCGGCGTGACCGGCGCCTCCAGCTTGCCTTCGGCGTCGAGCGCCTTCTGCAGCGCCGCGGCGAGCCTCTTCTGCTGATCGCCGTAAGCGGCGAAGTCGCCCTTCGCGAGGGCTTCCTGGCCGGCCTTGATGGCCGCAGTGGCATCGCCCAGAGCAGCCTTCAGGTCCGCATTCGCGTTCGTGGAGCCGGGGGTCGGGGTGGCGCCGCCGGGTGCGGCCGGAGTGGCCGGAGCCTGCCCCTTGTTGGCCGAGTCACCGGCCGTTGCCCCCGAGTTCCCGCCAAACAACTGGTTCAGCGCCTCATCCAGGGTGGGAGCGAAGCCGATCTTGTCACCGAACGCCACCAGGACGCGCTGCAGGGTGGGATAGGACGTTTCACCCGTGGACCGGAGGTACACCGGCTGGACGTACAGCAGGCCTCCGCCGACCGGCAGCGTGAGCAGGTTGCCGTTGAGCACCGCCGACGCGCCCTGGCGCAGCAGGTTCAGCGCCTGCGACACGGTGGGGTCCGAGTTGAACTTGTTCTGGGCCTGGCCGGGGCCCGGGACCTGGGTCTCCGGCGGGATCTGCAGCAGCCGGAGCTGTCCGTAGCTGTCCGCCTTCACGCCCTTCTGGTTGCCGGCGTCCGAATCCGCGGCGAGGAACCCGTACATCACGTTGCGGGCGTTGTTGTTGACCACCTGCGGGATGAAGGAGGACGTCAGCTGGAACGCAGGCTTGTCCTGGTCCGGCATTTTCAGCGACATGTAGAACGGCGGCTGCTTGACGTCCTCCTTGACGGTGGGATCGTTCGGCACGGACCAGGCATCGTTGTTGGTGTAGAAGGCGTCCGCCTGAGTGACGTGGTAGCGGCCCAGGAGTTCGCGCTGGACCTTGAACAGGTCCTCCGGGTAGCGCACGTGGCTCATGAGCGCTCCGGACATTTCCGAGAACGGCTTCAGCGACGTCGGGAAGACGTGCTGCCAGGCCTTCAGCACCGGGTCCTGATCGTCCCAGGCGTAGAGCGTCACCGAGCCGTCGTAGGCGTCCACCGTGGCCTTGACCGAATTGCGGATGTAGTTGACCGAGCTGTTCGGCAGGGCGGCCGTCCGGCCCGCCGTCGTCTGCGAATCCGTGGTGGCCGCGGAGAGCTGTTCCTGCTGCGAGTAGGGGAAGTACGGGCTGGTGGTGTAGCCGTCCACGATCCACTTCACCCGGCCGTCGACCATGGCAGGGTATGCACTCCCGTCGACGGTCAGGTACGGCGCGACCTTCTCCACGCGGTCACGCGGGTTGCGGTCGTAGAGGATCTGGGAAGCGGAGTTCACGCCGTCCGACAGCAGCAGGTCCGAGGACTGGAACTTGATCGAATACAGGATCTTGTTGAAGAAGCTACCGACGTTCGGGCCGCCGTTGCCGGTGAAGGTGTACTGGGTATCGCCGCCGCCTTCCTTGGCCGCCGGGCGGTCCTGCTCGCGGTGCGAGGCGCCGTCGGGGGCACCGACGATCGAGTAGTCGGGCGAGTTCTGACCGAAGTAGATCCGCGGCTGGTAGGTCGAGTCGTTGCCCAGCACGCCCGTGGAGGGGATGCCTGCCTGCAAGAAGTCCGGCTTGCCGTCCACGGTGAACTTGTTGCCCTTGGCCGCAACAACGCCGTAGCCGTGGGTATAGACCACATGGCGGTTCAGCCACGACTGCTGGTTGGTGGCGAGGCCGTCCGGGTTCAGTTCACGGACAGCGATGACCGTGTCCTGGATCTTGCCGTCCACTTCGTAGCGGTCCACGTTCAGCGCGCTCGGGAACTGGTAGTACGGCCGGAACTGCTCAAGCTGCGCGAACGCATCGGAAATCAGGTTCGGATCCAGCAGGCGGATGTTGGCCGTGGTCTGCGCGTCCGGGGCCAGGGCGCCCGTGGTGGCATTGGTGGTGGCGTTGTAGCGCTTCTCCTGGATCTTGTCCAGGCCGTAGGCCGCACGGGTCATGCTGATGTTCCGCTTAATGTATTCGTTCTCGAGCGTCTGCTCCGAGGGGCGGACCTGGAACTGCTGGATGACCCACGGGTAGACGCCGCCAGCGAGGATCGAGGTGATGATGAGCATGGCGGTCCCGATCACGGGCAGCCGCCATTTGCCGATCACCGCGGCAACGATGAACAGCACGGCAACCAGCGCCGCGGCCACGGCCAGGATTGATTTCGTGGGGATGACGGCGTTCACGTCCGTGTACAGGGCGCCGGCCCAGCGGCCGCCGCTGTTCTGCACCGTGGAGTAGCGGTCCAGCCAGAAATTGACGCCGAGCAGCATCAGGAAGGCCGCGCCCGTCACCGCCAGATGGATCTGGGCGGCACGGCTAGTGAAGATGCCCCGCTCCATGATCCGGATGCTGCCGTAGAGATAGTGCGTCAGGATGCCCGCGAGTCCGGCGACGACGGCGACGCTGATCAGGAAGCCGGTGACGAAGCCGAGGAACGGCAGGGTCATCAGGTAGAAGCTGATATCCAGGCCGAACTGGGGATCGTTCTGGCCGAAGGGCTCCTGGTTCAGGAACAGCAGGACTTTCTGCCACTGGCTGGCGGCGGCGCTGCCGGCAAAGAGTCCGAACAGCACCGGCAGGCCGACCATGACCACGCGGCGCACCGGTTCGAGCTGGACCTGGTACCGGTTGAGATTGTCCCGGATTTCCGAATCGGGGGCATAGACCGGTCGTGCGTGGTACGCAATGCGGATGGCATAGAACATGGCGGCGAACATGGCGGCGAAGCCGGCCGCGAAGATGGTGAACCGTGCCAGGTTCTCAGTCAGGAAGACTTCGAAGAACCCCAGCTGCCGGTACCAGAGGACGTCGGTCCAGACATTGGCGAAGAAGATGAATCCGACCACGATCAGGGCGACGACGATCAACGTCGGCGTCAGGGCGCCGCGTCGTGTCTGGGGTCTTCCGGGCGGGACAGTGCTGGCGGGACGGGACAAACTCGGTACCTCATAGCTGGTCGTCAAATACTGGTTTTTAGTTATCAGTCAGTGCGTTGATTCGGTGCGTGTGATGAAGTGTTGATGCATTGTAGCGGCCGCAGCTGCCCTGCCGTCAGGTTCCTGGGGCCGGGTCCTGGGGCCGAGTCCTGACAGAGCGGCTGCGGTGTCATAAGTGGCACGAGTGACGGCAGAGCTTAGTTCCGCGGTCAGTCTAGTTGCTGGTGCAGACAGGAAGTCCCGATGTGTCGGCACCTGACGCAGCCAGCTCGACCGCCTTCCGTGCCTCGGTCAGATTCTCGACCTTGACCACCTGGAGGCCGTCAGGGACGTGGCCCACGACGTCGTCGCAATTGGCGGCCGGGGCCAGGAACAGGGTGGCTCCGCCGGACCTCGCACCGTGCATTTTCTGGCTGATCCCGCCGATGGGGCCGACGGCGCCGTCGGGAGTGATGGTCCCGGTTCCGGCAATGTGCTTGCCTCCGGTCAGGTCCCCCGGGGTCACCGTGTCGATGATCCCGAGGGCGAACATCATCCCCGCGCTGGGGCCGCCCACCTTGTCGAGGGAGATCTTGACGTCGAACGGGAACGTGAACTTGTACTGCAGGATCACGCCGAGGACGAAGCGGCCGGTGGAGCTCTTGGCCGGCGTGATGGTTGCGGAGACCTTGCTTCCGGCACGGTCCACGACGACTGTGGCGGGCTTTCCGTTGCCCGCTGCCAGTTCCGCCTGGACGACGCCCAGGCCCGTGATGGGCTTGTCATTGATGGAGACCAGGACGTCGGCCGCCTGGAGCTTTCCTTTCGAGGCGGAGTCATCCGGGAGGCTTGCGATCTGCATTTTCTGGTCGAAGGGGATGTTCAGTACCCTCAGGGCCGAGGCGACGGCGTTCTCCTGCGAGGTTGCCATCGCGGTGGCGTTCTCCTGTTGGGACTGCTCCTTCGTCACGCCGCTCGGGAATAGCAGCTCCTCGGGGTAGACGGCCTTGGTCCCGTTCAGCCACGCAGAAAAAGCCTCGAAGACGCTCACCGGACCGTTGGGGCCGCCGTCGACGTACACCGTGGTGAGGTCCAGGCTGCCCTTTGCCGGAAAGGTCTCGTGTCCCGTGACGCTGATAACCGGCTTGCCGTTGTCATCACCGAGGGTGTTGAACGTGGGCCCGGGGGATTCGACGACATAAGGAACGGGGAGGCTCACCGCCGTGACACCGAGCGCCAGGGCGAGCAGGCCCGACACCAGCATCGCTGAGGACCTCTTGTCCCGGTCCCCGTTGTCCCGTTTCCCGGGGTTGTCCCCGTTCCGGGGGTGACGGGCCCCGCCGAGGCGGGCCCTTCGGCCCCGGACCCGGCTGTCCGCTGGGTCGCTGGCGGGCTGCTCGCCCTGGGTAACTGTCAATGAAGGACCTCTCCGTGCCGGCGCGGGTGGGCCCTGCGGGCCCGTTAACAGCGCACTTGGGCCACAGCCTAACCCGAGGCTGCCGCCTGCAAATATTCCAGCTACCCACACTACGCGCTCGGCCGCCGGGACGGCTCTTTGCCTACAGCGAACGTGGCACAGTTTCGGCAGACAGCCCGTCTTGCCGCGGGGTACCGTGAAGTTGAGAAACAGCCACACCGACGATCGGCGGGATCATGACCTCCAACCCACTCAATCCGTCCAATGGCGACGAGGAACCCAAGGATCCGCTGGCAGAAATGCTCAAGAACCTCATGGGCGGCCAGGGCATGGGGAATATCGACCCCGCCGAACTCGCCAAGGCCGCGGGCCTGCCTGATGATCCGAACCTTTTGGCCCAGATGTTCTCCCAGGTCCAGGCAATGATGAGCGCCTCCACCGAGGGCCCCGTCAACTGGCAGTTGGCGCATGAGAACGCCCGGCGGGTCGCCGCGAGCGGCACCGATCCCTCCGTCACCGCCCAGCAGTCCCGCGAAGTCGATGAAGCCCTGCGGCTCGCCGAGCTGTGGCTCGATCAGGTCACCGGGCTGCCGGCCACGGGGCTGATCGGCAGGGCCTGGTCCCGCGCCGAGTGGGTCGAAGAGACCCTGGCCACGTGGAAACGGCTGACCGAACCCGTCGCCAACAGCATCGCCAATGCGTTGTCCGCAGCCATGACGGAGCAGATGCCGGAGGAAATGAAGTCCATGATGGGCGGCGCCTCCTCGATGATCCAGAACATGGGCGGGGCCATCTTCGGCATGCAGCTGGGCCAGGCCATCGGCGCCCTCTCAGCCGAGGTGGTCAGCTCCACGGACATCGGGGTGCCCCTCGCCGACCTGCAAATGGCGCTCCTGCCCGCCAACGTGGCGAAGTTCGGTGAAGGCCTCAGCCTCCCGGAGAACGACATCCGGCTGTTCCTGGCCGTCCGTGAAGCGGCCCACGCCCGCCTGTTTGTGCAGGTTCCGTGGCTGCGCGGACACCTCCTCAGCGCCATCGAGGCCTACGCCCGCGGCATCCACATCGACACATCGAAAATCGAGGAACTCGCCCGGGACCTGGATCCCAGCAACCCCGAGGGCATCCAGGAGGCTTTGTCCCAGGGCGTCTTCATGCCGCAGCGCACGCCCGCCCAGGATCAGGCCCTCGAAAAACTCGAGACGGCCCTCGCCCTGGTGGAGGGCTGGGTGGACGAACTGACGTGGGCCGCCACGGAGAAGCTGCTGCCCTCGGCCGCGGCGCTGCGCGAGACCGTCCGACGGCGCCGCGCCACCGGAGGCCCGGCCGAACACGCGTTCTCCTCCCTCGTGGGGCTCGAATTGCGGCCGCGCCGCCTCCGGGAGGCAGCCACGCTGTGGGCCTCGCTCAAGGAAGAACGCGGCATCGACGGCCGGGACGCCATCTGGCAGCACCCGGATCTGCTGCCCACCGCGGAGGACCTGGACGATCCCAAGGGTTTCAGCGAACGGCGGCAGCTGGCCGAGGCCAGCGACACCGACGTTGACGACGCCCTGCAGAAGCTGCTCAGCGGCGGCTTCGATGAGCCCGCCGATACCGGGTCCGCGGAGGCCGCCGAGTCCCCCAGGGACGACTCCGGCGAGCCCCCGGTAGCGGACGACGACGCCGACCGTGAGGACGGCGGCCCGGATGCAGGCGGGAATCCCAAGGCTTAACGACCCGAAGCTTAACGACTAGCTCAGCTGGCCCCGGCCGGAACGCAGGTTCCGTCCGGGGCTTCTTGCTGTCCGCCCGCCATGCCGTCGGCGACCTCGACGTCGTCCGTGCCATCGTCCGCGCCGTCGCTCCCTGCCGGCGCGAGGCCGCGCGACGTCGCGAAGGAGACGCCCTCCAGGAATGCCTTGGCCCGCGCCGTCTCCGGATAGGCCTCCAGCAGCCGCCAGAACGCGGCGTTGTGGCCGGCCACCAGCAGGTGTGCGAGTTCGTGGAGCAGCACGTAGTCGATGACCCACTGCGGCATGGGATGGAGCTTTTCGGACAGCCGGATGGTTCCGTCTGACGGCGTCGCCGATCCCCAGCGCGAGTTCTGGTTGCTGACCCAGCGGACCGAGGACGGGACGGCGCGGCCGCCGAGATACTTCGCGGAGAGCTCAGCTGCGTGGGCAGCCAGGGCGGCGTCGCTGCGCGGACGGCGCCGGCCGGCGCCGCTGGCTCCCCGCGCGCCCTGGAGCCGGAGTTTCTCGAGCATCCGGTGCACCCATTCGCGTTCCTGCGCCCTGCTGAAGGAGGCGGGAATGGCGACCACGGCGGTGCCGTTTTCCCAGAACGCGGCGACCGTCCGGCGTCGTCGGGCAGAGCGGCGCACTTCCACCGGGGCGCCGTCGGCGGTGGTCAGCGGGGCGGCCGCCGGTATAGCCGTGGCTTTGGCGGGGCCGTTCGCAGAGCCCGGCATCAGAGGCTGGTGCTTTCGACAAGGACCGCCAGGACGGCTTCACCGTACTTCTCCAGCTTGGACGGGCCCACCCCGGCGAGTGTTGCCAGCTGTTCGAGCGATTCCGGGCGGGCTTCGGCGATGGCGGTCAGCGTGGCATCGGTGAAGACCACGAAGGCGGGGACGTCGGCCGCGAGAGCCACGTCCTTGCGCCATTGCCGGAGCGCGTCAAACGTCTGCTCCTCGTAGCTGGGCGGGCACTGGTTGCAGCGCCCCACCTTGCGTTCAGCACCGCTGGAGAGCATGGTTCCGCAGACCCGGCACGACGCCGGAACAGCGGCTTTCCGGCGCGGCGCCGCGCCCTTGCCGCGGATCGAGGAGCTGGCCACGGAGTCCGGCCGCAGCCCGTCCAGGAAGCGCGAGGGCTTGCGGTTGGCCCGGCCGCCCGGCGTCCTGGCTGTGGACCACGACAGGAACAGGTGTTCGCGGGCGCGGGTGATGCCCACGTATAGCAGCCGGCGTTCCTCGTCCACGGCTTCGGGAGTGTCAGCGAAGGAAATCGGCACGAGCCCTTCGCTCAGCCCCACGAGGAACACGGCGTCCCATTCGAGGCCCTTCGCGGCGTGCAGCGAGGCCAGGGTCACGCCCTGGACGGTCGGTGCGTGCTGGGCCAGGGACCGCTCCTGGAGCTCGTTGACAAAGTCCGAGAGGCTGAAGTGCTCGCCCCTGCTGATCACGAGCTCGTCCGCCAGTGCCACCAGCGCGGCGAGCGATTCCCAGCGTTCCCGGAGGGCTCCGCCGCTGTGCGGCGCCGAGTCGGAGTAGCCCAGGGAGGCCACGATGTCGCGGACCAGCTGGCCCAGTGGCTCGGGCGTGGCGGTTTCGGCTGCCGCACGGGTGGCGGCCCGGAGCTGGAGAATGGCGTCACGGACCTCCTTGCGGGCGAAGAAACGCTCACCGCCGCGCAGCTGGTAGCCGATCCCGGCGGAGGCCAGCGCCTGTTCGTAGGCTTCGGACTGTCCGTTGGTGCGGAACAGCACCGCGACCTGGCTTGCCGGGGTACCGGCGTCGAGCAGTTCGCCGACCCGGGCGGCCACCGTGGCGGCCTCGGCCTCGTCGTCGGAGCATTCGGTGAACCGCGGCACCGGGCCAGCCGGCCGCTGCGCCACGAGCTGCAATGGGGTGGCCCAGGCGGCGTCGGCGACGGGACCGCCGCTGCGCCGTCCCGCCAGCAGATCGTTGGCCAGCTTCACCACTTGCGGGGTGGAACGGTAGTCGCGGATCAGCTTGACCATGTGGGCTTCGGGGTACATGGCCTTGAAACCGAGCAGGTGCTTCGGGGAGGCGCCCGTGAAGGAGTAGATGGTCTGGCTGGCGTCGCCGACGACGCACAGGTCATCGCGGCCGCCCAGCCACAGTTCTAGGAGCCGCTGCTGCAGCGGCGAGACGTCCTGGTATTCATCGACGACGAAGTGCCGGTACTGCTCGCGGACGGTCGCGGCCACCTTGGGATCCTCCTGCAGGATGCCGACCGTGATCAGCAGCACGTCCTCGAAGTCGATGACGTTCCGGTCCGTCTTGACGTCCTCATAGGACTGGAAGACCCGCGCGACGGCGGTCAGGTCAAAGCCACCGGGATTCCCCCGGCCCTGGGCGTTTTCCAGGTAGTTGGCGGGCGTCAGCATCGACACCTTGGCCCACTCGATTTCGGAGGCGAGGTCGCGGATGGAGGCCCGGTCGGTGCTGAGCCGGAGCCGGCGCGCCGCCTCTGCGATCATCTGCGCCTTGTGGTCCAGCAGATTGGGCAGGACACCCCCCACAGCCTGGGGCCAGAAGAACTGCAGCTGCCGCAGCGCCGCGGCGTGGAAGGTGCGGGCCTGGACATTGCCGACCCCCAGGTCACGGAGCCGGCTGCGCATTTCCGCGGCCGCCCGCGCGGTGAACGTGACGGCAAGGAGCCGCTGCGGGCTGTACACCCCCGAGTGCACGCCGTAGGCGATGCGGTGGGTGATGGCGCGGGTCTTGCCGGTGCCGGCGCCTGCCAGCACGCACATGGGCCCGTGCAGGGCGCTGGCGACCTCGCGCTGTTCGGCGTCGAGGCCGCCGAGGATCCGCTCCTCGAGGGAGCGGTTGTCCGGAGCCGGGCCGCCTGCTGAGTTGCCGTCGTCGGGCTCGCTGCCGGGGATTGCGCTGAAGTTCAGATTCTCTGTGGTCACTTTTGCTGCTCAGTCGATAGAGGGTGTCCTGTGGGTGGCGGGCTGCCGTGCGGCGGCTCCGTTAGGTCCCGCCATGCGGGGCTGTGGTCAGGGGCGTCACGGGGTATCCGGGCGGTCCTGGATGACGCCGCCGTACCAGTGCTCGATCAGGGAACGGGCGATGGAGAGCCGGGTGGAGATGATGATCTCGCCGCTGAGGACCGCTTCCTGCAGTTCGCTGCGGCTGAACCAGCGCGCCCGGGTCACCTCGACGCCGTCGGGCCGGGCCTCGGTGTCCGGGGTCGTGGCGGTGAAGCCGAGCATCAGCGAGGCGGGGAAGGGCCACGACTGGGATCCCAGGTACTGGGATGCGGTGACCCGCACCCCGACCTCCTCACCGATTTCGCGCTGCACAGCCTGTTCGAGCGACTCCCCGGGCTCGACGAAGCCGGCAAGGGTCGAATAGTTCCGGGCGTCGAGGGGACCACCGCCGCCGAGCAGCAGACGGTCATCGGGGCCCACCACTGTGACGATGATGGCCGGATCCGTGCGGGGGTAGTGCTCGGAGTTGTCAGCGGGGCAACGGCGGACCCAGCCCCCGGCTTCCGGCTGCGTAGGGTTGCCGCACCGCGGGCAGTGGGTGTGCGTGGCGTGCCAGTTGGCAATGGCACTGGCTTCGATGAACAGCGCGGTGTCCGTCGGGTTCAGGCGGGCGGCGACCTCCCGGAAGCCCGCCCACTGCGCGGCGTCCGGGATGCCGGCCACATGCGCCTCAAACTCCTCGGCCCGGATCTCAAACTGCTGCGGAAGGATGAAAAGGACCAGCTCGGTGCCCGCGTCGAGGTCCGAGCCGGCCAGGGCTGAACCCAGATAGATCAGATCCTGCGGAACGTAGGGGGTGTCCTGGAGGTGCTCTGCGATTTCCGCCGCGTCGAGGAGGACAAGGCTGTTTCCGCTGACGAGGGCCTGCCGGCCGGAGAGCACCATGGCCCGCGCGGTGCCGGAGCGGACCAGCTCGCCGAGCATTCCGGGTTTCATCCGGGCCGCGGATCCACGATCGATCAGCGCGGGGAGCACCGGAAGGACCGTATCCATCAGGTGGTTGGCCGTCAGCCTGTGCCCCGGAGAGCTTTCCGGCGCCGTCACTGCCGATGCGGTGTTCTCCGATGCCGCGTTCTCTGGTGCCGCGTTCTCTGGTGCCGCGTTTTCAGAGGGCGCGTTCTCTGGTGCCGGTGACTCCGCAAGACTCATATACCCACCGTACTGACTCGGGCAGACAATTGACATTTTCCGCCGGCGTTGCAGGCGCAGGAACGCGCCATCGAAGTGGCCGGGACGGGCGGAGCCGGAGCGGAATCCGCTGCGCAATTTCGACCTGATCTGGAGACTCGCCGTGGTACATCGCTGTCTTGGGCGCCGCTCAATCTACCGTGGAAGCGTGAGAAGAAAACCAATCGAACTGGCAGCTGTAGCAACCGCGGCGGTCCCCGGCCTGACACCGACCGCCGTCAGCTCTGCGCCCGACGATCCGGCAGACTTCGACTCAGCCCTCCTCCTCGACTCCGAAGGCAAACGCTGGCGCGTCCGCTCGCCGCGGCACGCCGAGGCCAGCGCCCGCCTGGAGACGGAATTCCTGGTGCTTCGCGCCTTCGTCCCCGGCATCCGGGCAGAGCTGCCGTTCCTGATGCCCACGGTGGCCGGGACCGTCCGGCAGGGCCCGCTCAGCACCTTTGTCTATTCCCATCTGGCCGGAGCCACCCGTTCCGTCGAGGAACTCAGCAGCGGATCCGCCGTTCTGGCCCGGGAAATAGGGGCAGCCCTGGCCGCCATCCACGACCTGCCCCGGACCCTCGTCAGCAACGCCGATCTGCCGAGCTACACGCCCAACGAGTTCCGGCAGCGCCGCCTCAACGAACTGGACCAGGCCGCGACGACGGGCAAGATCCCGCCGCTGCTGCTGCGGCGCTGGGAACACGCGCTGGAAGATGTGTCGCTGTGGCGCTTCAATCCCTGCGTGGTCCACGGCGACCTGCACGAGGACAACCTCCTGGTCGACGGCGACCGCGTGACCGCCGTGACCGGGTGGACCGATCTGCGCATCGGCGACCCGGCGGACGACATGGCCTGGCTGGTCGCCTCGAACGAGCAGGACTTCGTGAGCGCGGTGCTGGAACACTACACCTCCAGCCGGCGGGACATTCCCGATGCCCACCTGCTGCGGCGTGCGGCACTGTCAGCTGAATTTGCCTTGGCCCAGTACCTGGTCAAGGGCCTGGCCGCCGGAAACCAGGACATGATCCACGAGGCCGAGTCCATGCTCACTGCACTGGCCGACGACGTCGCGGAACACGGCGGCCAGCCCATCAGCGTGGAACCTCTGCCCCGGCCGGTCGCGCCCCCCGGACCCGGCAGCCAGCAGGATGCGGACGGGGCTGACGTCCCTGCCATGCCTGCCGTCAGCAAGGTGACCCTGCTCGCCCAGGACGGGGTGTCCGGACCGGACGCGGTTCCAGCCAGCAACGCGATGCCGGCCGTGCACGTGACGCCGATCCCGGCCGACGTGACGAACGACGACGACGAAGACTCACCGGCCGAGGGTGGCAACGCAGTCGACGGCCATCAGGGCGGCGGCGAGCACGGCGCAGCCGTCGCCGAGCCGGGCGCGGCCGAAGGCGCGCAGGGCGGCGAGGTCAGCGGCGCAGTCGACGGGGACGAACGCGAAGGCGAGCACGGCGCAGCCGTCGCCGCGCAGGGCGAGGCCGACGGCGAGCCAGGCAGCGCAGGCTCACCGGACGACGGCCCCCGCGACTCCACGGACAACGCCGCCGCTGACAACGCCGCCGCTGACAACGTCGGGCAGGAAGTTGCCGGGGGCACGCCTGCCGTCTCAGCCGCCCACGACGCCTCGACTCAGTCGATCACCGTTGTGCAGCCGAATCCGGGAGATGACACCTCGACCGCCGCAATCACGGTAGTCGAGGCAAAGTCCCTCTAAGCCTGCTTACCGAGTCCGCCGGTCAAATCGGCCTGGTCAAATCGGCCTGGTCAAATCCGCTTGCGCTCCTTTGCCCACCGCGCTCCTCCCGAGGGCCGTGGCCACGATCTCCTCGAGTCTGTCCGCCGATCCCAGATCGTGCGGGCGGACCACCTGGTTGTCCGCCACGTAGTAGAACGCGGCCCTGACGTCCTCCAACGGGACCCTCTTGAGCCGGGACCAGGCCAGGCGGTACACGGCGAGCTGGACGGCCTTGACCTTCAGCTGGGCGGCGGAGGGGCGGCGGCCGGTTTTCCAGTCCACCAGGTCCCAGCCGCCGTCGGCGTCCCGGAACACGGCGTCGATCCGGCCGCGGACCACCACGTCAACGATCCGAGTCTCGACGGGGACCTCGACATGGGCGGGGGCGCGGTGGGCCCACTCGGACTGGCGGAAGGTTTCCACCATGGAATCCAGCCCGTAAGCCTCGTCGATATGGTCATCCGAACCGGCTGCCTCGCCGAGGTCCAGCATGCCGGCCGCGCCAAAGTACTCCTCCACCCAGGCATGGAAGGCCGTGCCCTTCCGGGCCGACATCCCCGGTTCGCGCGGAACGGGGCGCCGCAGCCGGGCCACGACGGAACCCGCGTCGTCCTCAAGGTCCACCAGCGTCGAAGCCGAGATGTGGCCCGGCAGGTGGACGTCCTGCACTGCGGTGCGCCGGGACCGGCGTTCCAGCAGCGTCGCCGCTTCCCGGGCCCACCCCGCCGCGGGGCCGCGCAGCAGGCGCCGCTTTTCCCCGCCGGTGGCAGCCGCCAAGGCGTCACTCAGGGCGTCACTGAGGGCGCCGTCATCGGGCGCCGCGTTTACGGCGTCGGGATCAAGCGCACGGGTGTCCATCACGCGCAGCACCCGGGCGGCTGCTGATTCCATGGCCGCCCGGCGGCCCGGAACAAGCCTCAGCCGCGCCCCCGTGCGGGGGTCAGACGGCCCTTCCAGGGGGTCGTAGGGCCACACGGCGACTTCGAGTTCGGAGGTCAACGGGCTCTCCTCCGGCAGCGATTCCTCGCTCTCGGACAGGGGGTGGATCTCGGCCGCGCCTTCGGCCGCGAGGCCTTCGAGTTCTGCCAGGAAGGGCGACATCCCGGCCATGCCTGCCCGGGAACCCACCCACGCGGCACTCGAGGTCCAGAGCACGTGTTTGGCCCGCGTGTAGGCCACATAGGCCAGGCGCCGCTCTTCGGCTTCGCCGTGGGCCTGGACGGCGGACTTGAAGTCCTTCTCGGCGTCGAGCCAGCCTTTCTGGTCCAGCTGATCCAGGTCCCATTGCGGCAGGTCGGCGCGATCGCCGCGCAACGGCCAGGGCAGGGCCGCGCTTCCGCTGCTCCAGCGTGAGTCCCGGCTGCTGGGGAACGCCCCGGAGTTGAGCCCGGGCACGAACACAACGTCCCATTCCAGGCCTTTGGAGGCGTGCACGGTCAGAAGCTGGACGGCCTCATGGTTCACTTCCGGCGCGGCGGCATCGAGCCCGTTCTCCTCGGCGGCCGCGGCCTCAAGCCAGGCGAGGAAGGCCAGCACGTCGATCCGTTGCGAGGTGTGCAGGAATCCGGCGGCGGCGTCCTGGAAGGCGTCCAGGTTCCGGCGTGCCTGATGGATGCTGATCCCGGGCCGGGCCGCCACCTCGATGTCGAGGAGCATGGCCCGCTCGACCTCGCCGAGCAGGGTGGTGAGGTCATCCCCCATGTAGCTGCGCAGCTGCCGGAGCTCGTCGGACAGGCGCTTTAGCCGGTCCTGGGCCTCGGGGCTCAGCCGGCGGCCGTGCGATGAGGTCCAGCCCTCGCGGGGCAGCCAGTCCAGTGCTTCGACGAGGCTGGCGGCATCCGTGAGGTCACCCTCGATCACGGCCGCGTCGGTGTCGGCGGTGTCGCCAATGTCGTCTTCCGTGTAGGAACTGCCAGGGCGCCCCCGGCGCCGCGCGAGGAAACTTGACCAGTCCCGGAACGCCATCAGGTCCGCAGGGCCGATCCGCCAGCGTGCACCGGCCAGCAGGCGCATCAGGGAGTCCGAGCGGCCGGGATCGGCCAGGACCCTGAGCGTCGCGACGAGGTCGATGATTTCGGGCGTATCCAGCAGCCCGCCGAGCCCGACGATCTCATAGGGAATGCCCCGCAGCTCGAACTCCCGGCGGATGCATTCCATCTGGGCCCTGCGCCGGCACAGCACGGCCATGGCCGGAGGGAAGGTTTCCGCCGCCTGCGGTGCGTCGAAGTCGGTCACCCGGAACTTCAAAACGTCGCCCGCGATCGCCGCGGCCTCGGCCTCGTCCGTGGCGAACCGTCCCATCACGACCCTGCCCTGGACCGCGGCCGGGCTGGGCTGCAGTGGCGGGACTTCGACGGCTTCGGCGGTGTCCCGGGTGCCGGCGGCACCGGCATGGGCCGCGGTCTTGCTGAGGGGGGCGGAAATGAGGTTGGCGGCGGAGAGGATGTTCCGGCCGTTGCGCCACGCAGTGGTCAGGTACGACGTCGGTGCCACGGCGAAGCGCGGGGCCGCGCCAGCCGGGGCCGCGCCGGTGTCCTCCACGTCAGTGTCTTGTCCGGCGGTGTCTTGACCGGCAGTCCGCACCGGGAATTCGCGGACGAAGTGGAAGAGCTGGCCGGCGGAGGCGCCGCGGAAGCCGTAGATGGACTGGTTCGGATCCCCCACCGCGGTCACGGCGTGGCCGTCACCGAAGAGCCTGGAGAAGAGCACCAACTGGGCATGGGAGGTGTCCTGGAACTCGTCCAGCAGCACCACCTTGTAGCGCTGGCGCTCCATTTGCGCCGCCACCGGGATCTCATTGGCTACCCTCGCCGCCAGGGCCACGAGGTCGCCGAAATCCAGGGCTCCCCTGGCCCGCTTCGCCTCGGAATAGCGGCCCACCATGTCCGCGACGCTCGCCCGGGTGCGCAGCATCGCGCTGAGCTCTCCCGCAGCCTGGCTGGGGTTCTTCTTGGCGCTGGCGAGGTAGGGAAGCGATTCGAACCCGGCAATCCGCTCCAGCAGCCATCGGCGGACCTGGGCGGGATCCTGGAGGTGCTCCGCGCACTCACCGGCGAGCTGGATAACCGCTTTGACGAGGGTGGACTTGGCCGACCGGAAATGCTCGTAGTCGCCGTCGAAGGCTTCCACCACCTCGCTGGCGAGCTGGAAGGACTGGGCGCCGCCGAGCAGCACGACGTCGCGTTCGACGCCGAGCCGGAGGCCGTAGTCGGACACGATGCCGCTGGCGTACGAGTGGTAGGTGGAGACCTTGGGTTCGAGCGCGTCCGTGCTGAGCAGCCCGGCCGGGAAGAGCTTGTTTTGGTTTTGCGCGTCAGCCGCGGCGATGCGCTGCAGGGCGGCCAGCTTGGCGCGGATCCGGGTGGCAAGTTCCCCGGCTGCCTTGCGGGTGAAGGTCACGCCGAGCACTTCCTCCGGCCGGACCCAGCCGTTGGCCACCAGCCACACCACCCGGTCCGCCATGGTGGCGGTCTTTCCCGAGCCTGCTCCGGCAATGACGAGCCGCGGCGACAATGGCGAGGAAATGATCAGGGACTGTTCGGCCGTGGGGCTGTTACTCTCCCCCAGCAGGGCGGACAGTTCCTCCGGGCTGAACCGCGGGACAGGGAGCGGAACAGGCAGCTGTCCAGGCTGCTGCACGGGCTGCGGTGCCGGAAGGCCTGTCGTCCGGGCATCGGGGGTCATTCGGTAACCTGCTTTCCACGCACGCACAGCGGACAGACTTCGGGGAGCCGGCAGCCGTGACCGCCGTGGCCCCCCTTGGACGGATCGTGGCGGGCCTCGAAGGTGCTCCCGGACATCACGCGGGCGGCGTCGTTGACCAAGTCGAGCGCCCAGTTCTCCTGGGGGTCCAGCGCGGCCTGCGCCTGGATACCCGGGCTTTTGGTCCCGGTGCCGAGCTGGGCCAGGACGGCACCGCCCGGTAGCGGCGGCGGACCGTCGTCGGGGCCGGCAAAACCCCCGGCCAGCACGGCGGCCTGGTAGGCGCCCAGCTGCGGATGCCGTTCGAGGTCCGCTTTGCCGGGCTGGCGTTTGCCGGTCTTGAGATCCACGATGACCAGGCGGCCCTCGGCGTCGATCTCCAGCCTGTCGACCTGGCCCCGCAGAACGGCGGGCCGGGCGAGCCAGGTCTCGTCGCCGGAGTCCGGGCCGGAGTCTGGACCGGTAGATCCGGCACGGGTGTCCGCCGAAACGTCCGGCAGCTTCACCTCGAAGTCCTGCTCGACGCCCAGCAGGCAGCGGCCTTCGCTGCGCATGACCAGTACGTACTGCGCGAGCTTGCGGACCATGGCTTCGGCCCGCTGGAAGTCCAGCTTCCCTTCCCAGTTGTCCTTCATCCCGAGCGCGGGCCAGCGCCGGACGAGTTCCGCGACATATTCGCTTCCCGAGGCGTCCGGGAGGTCCTGGGCGATGGCGTGGACCAGGGTTCCCAGGCTGCGGGCGAAATCCGTCGCCGCCTCGCCCCCGGCGGCCTGGATGAACCAGTCAAGGGGCGATTTCTGCACGGTTTCGACCTTCGACGGCGAGACGTAGACCGTGCCGCCCGGCGGGACCACGGGCTCTTCGGAGGACAACGGTGCCAGGCCCCACCAGCTCGCCGGGTGCGCCCCCGCCACGGGCGGCCGCGCGGTGGCCAGGGCACCCAGCACGGCGGTTGCCTCAAGGGATTCGGCAGCATCGGCGTCCAGCTGGGCGTACTGGCGCAGTTCGGCCACGAGGGCGCGCAGTGTCAGCGGACGCTCCACCGGGGTGAAGCCGCGCCGGCTCTGATCCGGGCGCAGGGGGGCCGCATAGTCCAGGAAGGAGGACGGCTGCTCGTCCTCCGAGGAGACGGCGCTGCAGATCAGCACCTCCCGGGCCCGGGAGACCGCGGTGGAGAAGCTCCGCAGCTCGTCATAGCGGATTTCGCGCAGCCGGCTGAGCGGATCCATTTGCAGGGCGTACTCCACTCCGTGTTCGACGGCGTCGGCAAACAAGGTGCTGCCGAGCAGTTCGCCGCGGAGCCGGGTGTTGGGCCACACGCCTTCCTGCAGCCCCGGCACGATGACGACCGGCCATTCCCGTCCGGCGGCGCTGGCGGGCGTCATGAGTTCCACCGCATCCTCGAGCTGCGCCCTCGCGGCAAGGGTGTCCATGGGAAGTTCCTGGCTGAGCAGGTATTCGAGGAACTGCTCCGGGCCGGACCCGGGCAGCTGGTCCACGAAGCGTTCCGCGGTGTGGAACAGCGCCATCATGGCATCGAGGTCGCGGTCTGCCCGGGCGCCGGCGGATCCCCCGGCCAGGGCGGCCTCGGTCCAGCGGGCAGCAAGTCCGGTGGAGTGCCAGAGCGCCCAGAGCACGGTCTCGGCGTTGCCGCCGGGTGCCCCGGCAGCCTCCCGTCCGGCGCTGATCATCCGGGAAATCCGGCGGGCGGAGTGCCCCTCGATGCCGAGCGTGGCCAGGGAGCCCGGCTCCAGCAGGGCCTCGATCAGAAGGGCGTCGCTGGTGCGGCCGCCGCCGCCCAGGATCTCCTCCCGCCGCAGCGACTGGCGCAGCCGCCGCAGTTCGATCGAGGTTGCCCCGCCGATCCGGGACGTCAGCAGGGACACGGCCGACTCGGGGGTGAGCGTGGCCGGGTCAAGTGCCACCGCATAGGCGTCCAGCAGGGGACGGACCGCGACCTCGTCCCGGACGGCGGATTCGGCCACGGGAATCCGGACCGGGATCCCCTGGCCGGCGAGGTACCGCTGCAGCTGGCTGAGCTGGCCGCCGTTGCGAACGATCACGGCGATCTCGCCGAGCTCACGGCCGTCGTTCAGCTGGGCTTCCAGGATCCGTTGCGCCACGTAGCGCAGTTCGTGGACCGGGGACGGCAGCAGGTGCGCCTCGACGCTGCCGGTGCCATCAGGGCCCGTGCCATCAGTGGAGGCGTCCGGGCGGGGCTGTTCCAGCCGTCGTGCGGACTGCCCGCCGGCGCGGCGGGAGATGCGCCCGGCCACCGACAGCCAGGACTCCGCCACGGCGGGAGCGTGCCGGTGGGTGAACCAGAGCGGACGTTCCAGGACCGCTCCGGCTGCGGGGGCCAGCAGCCGGGGCAGCTCGGCCACGAGGTCCGGCCGCGCCCCGCGGAAGCCCTGGACCACGGTGTCCGGGGATGAGGTGATGATGGCGTCCTTGCCTGCCGCGATGTCCGCGAGCAGTTCGAACACCGCGGGATTCGCCTCCTGGATGTCGTCCACCAGGATCAGCTGCAGCCGCTCCCGCTCAGCGGCCAGGAATTCCGGCGCATCCTGGAAGATCTGGCGTGCTGCGGTGATGATGCCGGCGGGATCAAAGGCTTCGGGCATGCGGAGGTCCAGGACGTCCCGGTACTCGGAATACAGCGCGGCGGCGGCGGCCCAGTCGGGCCGGTTGCAGCGCCCGGCCAGGGCGGACAGATCCTCCGCGGTCCGCCCGGATTCGATGATGCGGTCAAAGAGCTGGCGCACTTCCTGCCGGAAACCCCGGGTCTGCAGGGCAGCCCCCAGGTCTTCCGGCCAGGGCAGCTCCAGGCCGGGCAGGGCATGCCCTTCGAGCAGTTCCTTGATGATCAGGTCCTGTTCCGGTCCGGAGAGCAGTTTCGGCGGACGCGGCAGCGGCAGGATGCCTCCCGCCTTGGCGCGCCGGATCAGATCGAAGGCGTACGACGCCCAGGTGCGCGCCGGCGTCGTACTCAGGCTCCGGTCCAGCCGGGCCGTGAAGCGGTCCCGGAGCGAATCCGCGGCGAGCCGTCCCGGTGCCAGGATCAGCATCCGCTCCGGGTCCAGGCCGTCCCGCTGCGCACGGCGGACGGCGGCCTCCACCAGGACCGTGGATTTTCCGGTGCCGGGTGCCCCGGGCACAAGGACGGGCCCGGAACCGTGCGGCACGTCGACGGCGGCGAACTGGTCCGGCGTCAGCACCGGGACGGCGCTGTGCTGCGTCCGTGGCGGCAGCAGGCGCAGCCCGGCGGTACTGGCGGAGGTACTGCGGGAAGTGCTGCCGGGCTGGGACTTTTGGCGGGGGGTACTCACACAGTCATTTCATCATCCGGCACCGACAATTGACGGAACTCCCGGTCCAGGCGCTCGGCAATGGCATCAATCCTGTCGAAGTCGGCCTCGGTGGGTGCCCAGCGGCCCGACGCCAGGTCAACACGCCAGCGCCCTTCGCCCGTGCGGAGGTAGTCGGTGTAGCTTCCCCGCAGCGGGGTGCCTTCCACGAGATACCGTGCCAGGGCCTCATGCTCGTGCCCGGGCGGGGCGTCTCCGCTGGCTTTCAGGACCCGCCACCAAGGGACCGCGCTGCCGTGATGGCTCATGACGGAGCCGACCTGACGGGGGCCTCCGGAGCCGAGGAGTTCCGCGACGTCCCCGTAGGCCACCGCAGTGCCGGCCGGGATGAGAGCCACCAGCTCCAGCACCGCCTCTACATACTCCGACCGCATCGATCCAGCCTAGCCGCTGCGGGCTGGTGCGCGATGAGGACGGCGGCAGGAGAGGCGGTCAAAAACTGTCGGAGGCAGCAGGTAGCGTTGAAGCATGAGCACTTGGAACAGCCTCCCCCGCGCAGCCTTCGACCTCGAGACAACAGGCCGCAACTCCCGCGCCGCAAGGATCGTCACAGCGTCGGTCACCGTGGTGGACGCCGACGGCGGGGTCATCAAGGAGCACGAATGGCTCGCCGATCCGGGCGTGGAGATTCCGGCGGAGGCCAGTGACGTCCACGGCGTCACCACGGAACAGGCGCGCCGCGAGGGCCGCCCGGCCGCGGAGGTGACCCGGGAACTCGCGGCGGTCCTCGAGGAGCTCTTCGATACCGGTGTGCCCGTCATCGCCTTCAACGCCCGCTACGACTTCACCGTGCTCGCCGCCGAATCGGCCCGCTACGGCGTCCCGCAACTGAGCCGCTTTCCCGTTCTGGACCCGTACATCATGAACAAGCAGGTAGACCGCTACCGCAAGGGCAAGCGCACGCTCACGGCCCTGTGCGAGGAGTACGGCGTCAGCCTGGACAATGCGCACACCTCGGCGGCCGACGCGCTGGCGACCCTGCGCATGCTGGACGCCATGGCCGGGAAGTTCCCCAAGCTCAGGATGCCGGCCAGCCACCTCCACCAGCTCCAGGTCGAGTGGGCCTCCGCCCAGGCCTCGGACTTCCAGACGTATCTGCGCAAGACCAAACCGGCCGCCGAGATCGAAGGCGACTGGCCGGTGCTGCCGCCCGAGGACGCCAGCCGCGGCGACTTCTGACACTCGGCGCCGCCAGTCCACGCTGAAAGCCCCGAAAGTAGACGTCCGCGGCTCCACATGCCAGCGTTTGCGAGATAACTCACACATACATGACCGGCACCTCACCGCGCACGGTCAAGTCATTCGTTCCGTCGAGCCCGTCTGCGGATCCGCGATGCACTGCAGCACGACTCCGGGGCTGAACCTGATTCGGTCATGCTCTCGTGCAGCTTCCACTTATTCGATTTCTCCGCGTGTCAGGGGCGGGTGAGACAATATTGTTTCGCGGCTGGCCTGCCTTGATAGTGCACAGGCCCGTAGCCGGGGGCGTCGCACCGCTCCCAGGATCCCAGTGAACCCCGATGAAAGTGATTGCGTGATGAAAATCAAAGCCATGAAGTGGCTGACTACTGTTCCTGTGGCGATTGCCGTGGCCGTCTCCCTGGCCGCGTGCGGCGGCGGGGCTGCGCAGCCGACAGCGTCCCCGACCGACGCCCTGAAGGGGAGCGACCAGACCGCCCTGGACAAGTACACGACCAAGGACGTCACGCCCCTGGACAAGGTCGACAAGGCCGCACTGGGCCTGATCACTCCTGGCACCCTTCACGTCGGCACCCTCTCCGACGCCCCGCCCAACATCTTCATCAAGGACGGCGTCTTCACGGGTTTCGATAACGAGCTCCTCCGCGCTGTCGGCGACAAGCTGGGCCTGAAAGTCGAATTCGCGGCCACCGATTTCTCCGCTCTCCTGGCACAAGTGCAGAACAAGCAATTCGACATGGGATCCTCTTCGATCTCCACCACGGACAAGCGACGCGAAAACGTCGGCTTCACCAACGGCTACGACTTCGGCTACATGGCCGTCGTCGCCAAGAAGGACGCCGCCATCAAGGGCTTCAAGGACCTGACCAAGGACACGCGCATCGCCGTCGTCCAGGGCACCGTCCAGGATGACTACGTCACCAACACCCTGCAGATCGAGCCGGTCCGCTTCGCGGACTACAACACCGCCTACGCCAACGTGAAGAACGGCCAGGTGGACGCGTGGGTTGCGCCGTCGCAGCAGGCCAGCGGCCAGGTCAAGGAAAGCGACAACTCCGCGATCGCCGAGACGATCATCAACACCCAGAACTTCACCGCGTTCGCCGTGAACTCCAAGAACCAGCCGCTGATCGACGCGTTGAACTCCGGCCTCGACGCTGTGATCGCCGACGGAACCTGGTCCAAGCTGGTCAAGCAGTGGTACCCGGACCGTGAAACCCCCAAGACCTGGAAGCCCGGCAGCAAGGCTGTCGTGCTGCCCCAGGGCTGACCCATGGACGCTCTCGATCAGCTGTTCCAGACCTTCTTCGACTGGAAGGCCATGGGCGCGGTTCTCCCGGCCATGTTTACCGTCGGACTGCCCAATACCCTCATCCTGGCCATCACGTCAGGCATCCTGGGGTGCGTCCTGGGCATGGTGCTGGCCGTCATGGGCACCTCCCGCGTCTCCGTCCTGCGATGGCTGTCCCGGATCTACACCGACATCTTCCGCGGCGTGCCGGCCATTGTGATCATCCTGCTGATCGGGATCGGACTGGGACCGGTGGTCCGGCAAGTCACGGGTTCCACAAACCCCTTCCCGCTGGCCATCCTGGCCCTGACCCTCATGGCCGCGGCCTACATCGGCGAGATCTTCCGCTCGGGCATCGAGAGCGTGGAGAAGGGCCAAATGGAAGCCTCCAGGGCCCTCGGCTTCAGCTACTCCTCTTCGATGCAGCTGGTTGTCATCCCCCAGGGTGTCCGGCGTGTGCTGCCTGCACTGGTTAACCAGCTGATCACACTGATCAAGGAGTCCTCCCTGGTCTACCTCCTGGGCCTGCTGGCCAGCCAGCGCGAGATCTTCCGGATCGGCAACGACGCAGCAGCAAACTCCGGCAATCTGTCGCCGCTCATTGCGGCAGCCATGCTGTACCTGCTGCTCACCGTGCCGCTCACCCATCTGGTGAACTACATCGACAGGCGGCTGCGTACTGGCCGGCCCGAGAAGAAGGAACCCGACGACCTCGCCGCCGTCGTAGGAAAGGGGGCGCAGGCATGAGTGAATTCGCGTCCGGCTCGCTGACCGGCAAGAACCTGCATCTGTCCTTCGGCTCCAACCACGTGCTCCGGGGCATCGATCTGCACGTCGAGAAAGGCACCACCGCCTCGGTAATCGGCCCGTCCGGGTCCGGCAAGTCCACGCTGCTCCGGGTGATGAACCGGCTGATCGAGCCCGACCAGGGCGACATCCTGCTGGACGGGCGGTCCGTGCTCAAGGACAACCCTGACGAACTGCGCCAGCGCATCGGCATGGTCTTCCAACAGTTCAACCTCTTCCCGCACAAGACCGTGGCGGACAACGTCTCGCTCGCGCTGCGCAAGCTCAGGAAGCTTCCGGCCGAGCAGGCACGGGCCGATGCATTGGAGCAGCTTGACCTCGTGGGTCTGAGGCACAAGGCGGACGCCCGGCCCGCCAACCTGTCCGGAGGCCAGCAGCAGCGCGTCGCCATCGCCCGGGCCCTGGCCATGAAGCCCGAAGTCATGTTCTTCGATGAGGCGACATCGGCACTTGACCCGGAGCTCGTCAAGGGCGTCCTGGCCCTGATGGCGGATCTGGCCAGCAACGGCATGACAATGGTGGTTGTCACCCACGAGATGGGGTTCTGCCGAAACGTCTCGGACACCGTCACCTTCATGGACGCCGGCGTCGTGGTGGAGTCCGGTCCGCCGGAGCAGCTCTTCACGGCTCCGCGGACGGAACGGCTTCAGGGCTTCCTCTCCGACGTCCTCTGATCCGGCGCGTGGCCGGCACGCGATTAAACACCTTGGGCACCCGCCGCGGCGGGTGCCCAAGGTGTTTAAGAACGGCGCCGGAACCGGCGTCAGCGGAAAGTCAGGCCTTCGCGGCGGCAGCGGCCCGGGCTGCGGCCGGCAGGGCGTCGAAGATCCGGTTCATCGCGGCGTCGTCGTGGGCGGCGGACAGGAACCAGGCCTCGAAGACCGACGGCGGCAGGTAGACGCCGGCGTCCAGCATGGAGTGGAAGAACGGCGCGTAGCGGAAGACTTCCTGGCCCTGGGCGTCGTCGTAGTTGCGGACGCCGCGGGCGGAGGTGCCGAAGGCCACCGAGAACAGGTTGCCGGCCCGCTGGATCGAGTGGTCCACGCCGGCCGCGTCCAGGGCGGAGGACAGCGCCGCGGAGAGTTCGAGCGAGCGGGCGTCCACGAAGGAGTAGACCTCGGGCGTGGCGTGCGTCAGGGTCGCGACGCCGGCGGCCATGGCCACCGGGTTCCCGGAGAGGGTGCCGGCCTGGTAGACGGGGCCAAGGGGCGCGAGGTAGTCCATGACGTCGGCGCGTCCGCCGAGGGCCGCCGTCGGCATGCCGCCGCCGATCACCTTGCCGAAGGTCAGCAGGTCCGGGGTCCAAGGTTCGGCGGCGTCTGCGGCCCCGCCCGTGAGGCCCCAGTAGCCGGAGTAGCCGGTCCGGAAGCCGGTGAGGACTTCGTCGAGGATCAGCAGGGCTCCGTGGTCGCGGGTGATGCGCGAGAGTCCGGCGTTGAATCCAACACCTGGGGTGACCACGCCCATGTTGGCGGGCGCGGCCTCGGTGATCACGGCCGCGATGTTGGGACCGTGCTTGGCGAAGGCGGCCTCGACGGCGGCGAGGTCGTTGTACGGCAGCACCAGGGTTTCGGCCGCGGTGGCCGCCGTGACGCCGGCGGAGCCGGGCAGGGCGAGGGTCGCGAGGCCCGAGCCGGCAGCGGCCAGGAGCCCGTCGAGGTGGCCGTGGTAGCAGCCGGCGAACTTGATGATGAGATCGCGGCCGGTGAAGCCGCGGGCCAGCCGGATCGCCGTCATGGTCGCCTCGGTGCCGGTGGACACCATCCGAACGCGCTCGGCGGCCGGGACGCGTTCCTTGACGATGGCCGCCAGATTGGACTCGTCCGGCGTCGACGCACCGAAGGACAAACCGCGGTCGACGGCGGCGTGCACGGCCGCGAGGACCGCGGGGTGGGCATGTCCCAGCAGCGCCGGGCCCCACGAACAGACCAGGTCCACGTACTCGACGCCGTCGGCGTCCGTCAGGTACGGGCCCTTGGCGGAGACCATGAAACGCGGCGTCCCGCCCACGGAGCCGAAGGCGCGGACGGGTGAGTTGACGCCGCCCGGCATCAGCTGGCGGGCGCGGTCAAAGAGTTCCTCGTTGCGAGGCATGCTGGAAGTCATGGTTCCTATTCTTTCAGTTCGCCGGGCCGGTTCAGTTCGCCGGTGAGGCTGCGGCCAGCCGGGCTGCCACGCGGGGCGCCACTTCGGTACCGAACAGCTCGATGGACCGCATCATGGCCGCGTGCGGCAGGGTGCCGTTGCTGTACTTGAGGTCGAACCGGTCCACGCCCAGGTTTTTCTTGAGCAGGGCGATCTTCGCGGCCACGGTTTCCGGGGAGCCGACGTAGAGCGCTCCCTCGTCGGTGCACATGGCGTCGAACTCGGCCCGGCTGCCCGGGCCCCAGCCGCGCTCGGACCCGATCCGGTTGCGCATCGCGATCCAGTGCGGGAAGAACTCCTCGCGGGCTTTCTCATCGGTGGCGGCGACGTGGCCGGGTGAATGTGTGGCCACCTGCTGCATCGGGTGACCGTACTTGGCCATGGCCTCGCGGTAGAGGCCGGCCAGCGGGGCGAAGGAGCGCGGCTGGCCGCCGATGATCGCGAAGATGACCGGATAGCCATACTCGGCGCAGCGCAGCACCGACTCGGGGGTGCCGCCGACGCCGATCCAGGCCGGCAGGAGATGGTGTTCCAGCGGCGGATAGACGCTGAGCCCGTTGACGGCCGGGCGGGTGCGGCCCTCCCAGTGGACGGGCGTCTGCGCCCGGACCTTGTCGAAAAGCTCGAGCTTTTCCTCGAACAAGACCTCGTAGTCGGCCAGGTCGAGGCCGAACAGCGGGAAGGACTCGACGAAGGAGCCGCGGCCCAGCATGACCTCGGTCCGGCCGTTGGAGATGGCGTCCACCGTGGAGAAGCGCTGGAAGACCCGGATGGGGTCATCGGAGCTGAGCACGGTCACGGCCGAGCCGAGCCTGATGTTCTTGGTCCGCGCGGCCGCGGCAGCAAGAAAAACCTCGGGCGCGGACACCGCGAAGTCGCGGCGGTGGTGCTCCCCCACGCCGAAGGCATGGAGGCCGACCTCGTCCGCGAGCTCGGCCTGTTCCAGGAGCTGCCGCAGGACCTGGGCATGCGGCACGGGGTGCCCGTCGGGGAAGACGCCGACGTCGCCGAAGGTGTTCAGGCCCAGGAGAATGCGGTCCGGCCCCACCGGGGCGGTCGGGGACGCCCCGGTGGGCGGGTCGGACGGCGCAAGCAAAGGTACAGGGGCGGTGGCCATCAGGACTCCTTCAGCCAGCCGGCGAGTTCGCTCGCCCAGTAGGTGAGGACCATGTTGGCACCGGCCCGCTTGATGCCCAGGACGGATTCGGTGATGGCGGCCCGGCGGTCGATCCAGCCGTTGGCGGCGGCGGCCTCGATCATCGAGTACTCTCCGGAGATCTGGTAGGCCGCGACCGGCACCGGGCTCATGGCGGCGACGTCGGCCAGGATGTCGAGGTAGCTCATGGCGGGCTTCACCATGACCATGTCGGCGCCTTCGGCCAGGTCCAGGTCCACTTCGAGGATCGCCTCCCGGCGGTTGGCGGCGTCCATCTGGTAGGTGCGGCGGTCGCCGGTCAGCTGCGAGTCGACCGCCTCGCGGAAGGGGCCGTAGAACGCGGAGGCATATTTCGCGGCGTAGGCCACGACGGCGGTGTTGGCGTGCCCGGCATCCTCGAGCGCCTGCCGGATCACGCCGACCTGGCCGTCCATCATTCCGGAGGGGCCCAGGACGTGGGCGCCGGCGTCCGCCTGCGCCACGGCCATCTGGCCGTAGATCTCAAGGGTGGCGTCGTTGTCCACGTAGCCGTCGGCGTCGAGGACGCCGCAGTGGCCGTGGTCGGTGAATTCGTCGAGGCAGACGTCGCTCATGACCACGAGGTCGTCGCCGACCTCGGCCCGCACATCGCGGATGGCCTTGTTCAGCACGCCGTCCGGGTCCAGTGAGGCGGTGCCGCGCGCGTCGCGTTCCGCGGGGACGCCGAACAGCATGATGCCGCCGACGCCCAGCCGCACGGCCTCGGCGGCGGCGCGTTTGAGTGAATCGGTGGTGTGCTGCTGCACCCCGGGCATCGAGGCAATGGGGTTGGGCTCGGTCAGGCCCTCCCGGATGAAGGCGGGCAGGATGAGTTCCGCCGCGGACAGGCGGTGCTCGGCGGTCAGCCGGCGCATGGCCGGGGTGGTGCGGAGCCGGCGGGGGCGGTGGGTCGGAAAGCTCATGTTCTGTCCTTCGCTGGGTGCTCCGCCGAAGGCGGAAGTGGTGCAGTCCGATGGGGTACGGGCGGATGTGGTGCGGGCGGATGAGGGGCGGGGAAAGACGCAGCCGCCAGTGACCGGACGACCGCATCGACGAGACCCGAGGCGGTCGGCGCTTCGGCGACGGCAGCGACGGTGAGTCCCAGTGTCTCCGCCTCCCCCGCCGTCGAGCGGCCGATGGCCACGAAACGGCAGCCACCGAGCGGGGCGAGCTCTGCGTGGATGCGGCGGGCGGCGCTTGGTGAAGCGGCGACGACGGCGTGCAACCGGCCGGCGCCGATCTCACGTTTCGCTTCGGCGGCCGTGAGAACTGCCGGCGGCGGCCCGGCCTCGTGCTGTTCAAGCGGCGGCTGGCAGGCGGGCAGGTTGCGGCCCGGATCGGCCGGGTAATCCACGGTCCGGTAGGCGGTGACGGCTTGGACGGAAGCGCCCCGCGACTCCAGGCCCCGGCGGAGCCGGGGATCGGCAAGGTCGGCCTGCGGCAGCAGCACACTGCCCCGGCCCTCGGCCCAAATCCCTACCAGGCCGGTGCCGGACTGCAGGCCTGTGGGTGCCAGGTCGACGCAGATGCCCCTGGACTCGATGACGCGTCGCGTGGCGGGGCCGATCGCAGCCACCTGGACGCTGCCGGGCAGCCACGTGCCGAGGGTCGCACCGCGTTCGGCGGCCTTGGCCTCCAGTACCTGGACGGTGGTCACGCTGCTGATCACGAGCCAGGAGTAGGCCCCGGCCCCGAGGGCATCGAAGGCGACATCCAGGGAATGCTGGTCGCTGGCCACCTCGAAGTCGATGAGTGGCAGCAACAGGGGCTCGGCACCGACGCCGCGGAGGGCTGACACCAGCTCCCCGGCACGGTCCGGGCTGCGGGCCACCAGGACCCGGGCGCCGGCCAGCACGCTGACGTCGTGCTTCCCGTCCGGCTGGCTGCGGCCGCTGTGCCGTCCCATGAAGTGATGGATCCCCCGGTTCAGGAAGCGGCCAGGTCCGCGATGTCGGCGGCGCCGCGGGCCAGCAGTGCCTCAGCCAGCTCGATCCCCAGCAGCGTTGCCCCGACCTCGGTCAGACCGTCGGTGGCCTTCCGGTCGCGAACGGTCGCTGTGCCGTCGACGGCGCAGACCACGGCTTCGAGGTGCAGCATGCTGCCCTTGCGGTAGGCGTAGGCGCCCACCGGAGCAGCGCAGCCTGCCTCAAGCCGGGCGAGGAGAGCCCGTTCCGCAGTGACGGCGAGCCTGGTGTCGGGGTCATCGAGGGCCGCGAGGGCCTGTGCCAGCACGCCCTGCGAGCCTTCGGTGGATCCTGCCTTGCGGGGCGCGTCGGCGGTCCGGCATTCGATGGCGAGGGATCCCTGCCCCGCGGCAGGCAGCATGACGTCGGTTTCGAGGTACTCGCTGACCGCGTCCAGCCTTCCGATCCGGTACAGGCCGGCGGCGGCGAGCACGACGGCGTCGAGGTCGCAGCTCTTGCCCTCCACGACGGCGTCGGAGGTATTGCCCGGGAGCCCGTGGACGCGTCCCAGCCGGGTGTCCACGTTGCCGCGGATGTCCCGGATGTCCAGATCCGGCCGTGCGGCGCGCAGCTGTGCGGCCCGGCGCGGAGAGCCGGTGCCTACCGTCGCTCCGGCGGGCAGGTCGGCGAGATTGAGGCCGTCGCGGGCGCAGAGGACGTCACGGACGTCGGCCCGCTTGGGGGTGGCCGCAAGGGTTAGCCCGGGGGCCGCCCCGGTGGGGAGGTCCTTCAGGGAATGGACCGCGACGTCGCACTGGTCCCGCAGCAGGGCATCGCGCAGCGCGGCGACGAAGACGCCGGTGCCGCCCATCTGGGACAGCGAGCCGGTGAGGACGTCGCCGTCGGTCCTGATGTGGACCAGCTCCACGGGGAACCCGCCGACGGCGGACAGCTGGTCCGCGGTCTGCTGGGTCTGCGTGAGGGCCAGTTTGCTGGCGCGGGTGCCGATCCGGACGGTCACAGTGCTGCCTGACGAGCCGCCGGGGTGCCGGCGGTCGATGACTCCGGGTAAGGATCGTGTCCAGTGCCGACGGTGGTGTCGGCTCCTGCGATGCTGGGCTTCTCCCCGCGGAAGTTCGCGCAGCAGCCCGGGCGGCAGACGTCGTACCAGGGCCCGAGCTCTGTCAGGTGCGGCCGGTCCGCGATGTTGTTCGCGGCGGTCCGCTCGCAGATCAGGTCCACGACGCCGCCGATGAACTTGCGGTGCGTTCCGGGGGTGGGGACGCGGGTGGCGGCCAGGCCGAGCCTGCCGCAGGTTTCCAGCGCCTCGGTGTCCAGATCCCAGACAACTTCCATGTGGTCGCTGACGAATCCCAGCGGCACGATCACGATGCCCTTGACGCCCTGGCCGGCGAGCTCTCCGATGGCGTCGTTGATGTCGGGTTCGAGCCACGGCACGTGCGGCGCGCCGGAGCGGGACTGGTAGACGAGGGACCACGGGGCGGAGAGGCCGGTCTCGGCTTCAACCCGGCGGATGACCTCGGTCCCGTTGGCCAGATGCTGGGCCACGTAGGCGGAGTCCTCCTGGAAGTGGCGCGGCTCGCCCTCGGAGCGTCCGGCGGCTTCGGCGTCGCGGGTCGGGATGGAGTGCGTGGCGAACAGGATGTGCACCGGGGCATCGGGGGTGCCGGCCGCGGCCAGTTGGGCGCGGACATCGGCCAGGCCGGCGGCGGTGCCTTCGATGAACGGCTCGACGAAGCCCGGGTGGTCGAAGTACTGGCGCACCTTGTCGACTTCCAGTTTTCCGTCCAGTCCGGTTTCCGTCAGCGCGATGCCGATGTCCTCGCGGTACTGGCGGCAGCTGGAGTAGCAGGAGTAGGCGCTCGTGGTGACCATGAGGACCTTGCGGTGCCCGGCGTCGTACATGCCCTGGAGGGTCTGAGGGATGTACGGGTTCCAGTTGCGGTTGCCCCAGAACACCGGCAGCTCGATCCCGCGGGTGGCCAGTTCTGCCTCGATGCCGGCCTTGAGCTGGCGGTTCTGCTGGTTGATCGGGCTGATGCCGCCGTTGGCGCGGTAGTGGTGCGAGACCTCTTCGAGCCGCTCGTCCGGGATGCCGCGGCCGCGGGTGACGTTGCGGAGGAACGGAATGACGTCCTCCTGGCCTTCGGGGCCGCCGAAGGAGGCGAGGAGCACGGCGTCGTACTCCTTGGGGGCCATCCGGCCCGCCTCGGTGACCCCGTTAATGGCGGTCGCAGCTGTCACATCCGCCACGGCGTCCTGGGGCTGCGGGGTGCTCATGCAAGGACCTCGGCAATCTCCGCGGCGGTGACCCGGCGGCCGGTGTAGAACGGAATTTCCTCGCGGACGTGGTGGCGGGCTTCGGTGGACCGCAGGTGGCGCATCAGGTCCACGAGGTCCACGAGTTCGGGCGCCTCGAGGCCGAGGATCCACTCCCAGTCGCCCAGGGCGAACGAGGAGACCGTGTTGGAGATGACCTGCGGGAAGTCGCGGCCCAGCATGCCGTGGTCCCGGAGCATCTTGCCGCGCTCGGCGTCGGGCAAAAGATACCACTCGTACGAGCGGACGAACGGATAGACGCAAAGCCACTCTGCCGGTTCGACGCCGCGGGAGAAGGCGGGGGTGTGGTTCTTGGCGAACTCGGCCTCGCGGTGCACGCCCATGGCGGACCAGACGATGTCGGTGCCGGCGAAGAGCTTGCTGCGCCGGATGTCCCGGATGGCACGCTGCAGTGCTTCGGGCTGGGGGCCGTGCAGCCAGACCATGATATCGGCGTCTGCGCGCATCGCGGAAACGTCGTAGCTGCCGCGATGGACCACGCCGGCGTCGGCCAGGCGTCCCATCAGGGCCTCGAATTCCTCGGCCGCCTCACCGCTGCGGAGGACGTCCGCGGAGCGCTTGAAGACCGTCCAGAGAGTAAAGAACTGCTCGGCTGTTTCTTCGGGTACTGATTCTCCGGCTACTGTTTTTTCGGTTACTGTTTCTCCGGTTTTACTGACAGATTCGGCAGAAGTGTGGCTCATGGATACCATCTTGCCCCTTCACCGCAGCTAAGTCGAAATAAAGCACTTCTACAACGCGTAGAAGTGCTTTATTTCACCTGTCCTCGCGGTGCTGGCGGCGTGAGCCGGCTCCCGGAGCCGTGTGGCTCAGCCTTTGCGCATCCGGACGACTGCGACGCCGGCACCCACGGACAGCGCGACCAGGCAGATGCCCCAGCCGACCAGCGGAGACGGTCCGGCAGGTCCCACCGCCGAGGTTGCCTGCAGGGAGGTGCCGCCGGAGTGGCCTTTCGCTACGGCAGCCGACTCGGCCTTGGAGCCGGCGGCCGGGGCCTGCCCTGCGGCGGCAGTCCCGGCAGACGACGACGGCGGTCCGGCTTCTCCGGCTGCCGGGCCGCCGGCGGCCGGGGACCCGGCAGCCGGCACTGGGTCAGCGCCGGCTGCCGGCGACTGGAGGGGCGCGGAGCCGTTGGCCGGCGGCTGGCCGACGGTGACGCTCCCGGAGGCAGTCACGGCAGGCTGCGGCGTGCTGGTTTCCGGAGTGCTGGTTTCCGGCGCGCTGGTTTCCGGCGCTCGGGTTTCCGGCGCTCGGGTTTCCGGCGCGCGGGTTTGCGGAGTGCTGGGCTGCGGGGTGTTGCTTTGAGCCGGGGACTGCTGGGGCGTCCCGCGCGGCGCAGGCTCGGCCGGATCCGGTTCGTCGGAAGGAGTGGGCTGCTGCGAGGGGGTGGACTGCTGCGAAGGTGTTGGCTGCTGCGAGGGGGTGGGCTGCGGTGAGGGGCCGAGCAGACCGTCAAGCAAGTCGTCGAGGCCAAGGGACAGCGGGCTCCGGGCCGACGGTGGGGCGGAGGCCGCAACGGATAGACCCGTCGCGGCGTGGGAGGCAGGAACCCCTGCGGTCAGAGCCAGTACCACTCCGAGCGTGGCAGCTGCTGCGCCGCGCCGAAGTCCCCCATGGTGACCGGTCTGCGTTCTTGAAACCTTGGACCTGAAAATAACCATGGTCATCGAGCCTAGCCGGAATCGCTCGGGAGGTAAAACCCAGGGAAAACCGAGAGAACCCAGGATTCAGTGAAGCAGGTTCAGGACAGCAGCGTGCGCACGAGCTTGGGCGTGTCGGCGACGATCGCGGCGAGTCCGTTTCCGGAGAGCCACCCGCCCACCACGGCGAGTGAACCGTCTGCTGCGCAGATGCCCCGGACCTCGGCGACGCGCTGCTTGTGCCCCAGGGACGCGAACGGCAGGGCGCCTGCCCACCGCACGACGTCCCAGCCCACGACGTCCCCTCCGGTGACCGGGACCGAGAGCAGGGCCGAGGCGTCGTTCAAGGCTGCATTGAACAGTTCATCGTCCGAGCGCGGCACGGCGGCGCCCGGATCGCCGCCGCGTCCGTACGAGAGCCGGAGGACGTGCGTGCCGGGACCGGTCCGGTCCGCCAGCCAGGCCCACTTGGCGGTGGCATGCGTCAGCGCCTTGGCCTGGATTCCCGGGCTCTGAGGCGCCACGAGGACTCCCGTGCCGCGTGGCGCGGCGTCAAGTTCCGGCAGGTCCACCACGAGGGTGACCAGGCTGACGTCGGGCCCGGCGTCGGGGCGGAGGCCGGCAAGCCGCGGAAGGGTGTCCGCGAGCAGCCCGACGGCGGCCGTGCCCTCCACCGCGACCACCAGCAGTCCGGCGTCGTACGACGCGCCCCCGGCGGTGACGCGCCAGCCGTGCGCCGTGCGTTCCACGGCGTCGGCCGCGGTGCCGCTGAGCAGGGTCACGCCGCGCCGCCGCAGATCGGCCAGCAGCGCGGAAACGAGTGTGTGCATGCCGCCGCGCAATCCGGCGACGGCGGAGCCGGCCTTGCGCAGCCCGGCCGGCTGGGGATCGCGTTTCTTCGGCTCCGCGGTTTCGGCAGCGGCCCCTCCCCTGCGCTGGGCCGCCACGGCGGCGGCGAGCGAGCCGTGCCGGCGGATCCCGGCGCGCAGCCCGGGTGCCACCATGTCGACGTCGAGCAGGGCGGGATCGGCGGAGTGGACGCCGCCGACGACCGGCGCCACGAGGCGGTCCAGCACCCGGCTGCCCATCCGTGCGCGGACCAGCGCCGCGACGCTGGTGACATCGGCCGCCGTGCCCAGCGAGGCCGGCAGCAGGGCATCCAGTGCGGCCCGCAGCGAACCGAGCAGACCCAGCGATCGCCGGACCTCCGGGTCCCACGGGTTGGCCGGGATGCCAAGCACCCCGGTCTTCGGCAGTTCCCGCGGGCCGTCAGGCAACTGGACCCAGGCACCGCCGGGATTCGGCGGAACGATCTCGCAGGCAAGGCCCAGCTCGACGGCGAGGTCGGCCACGGCGGAGGAGCGGGTGGCGAAGGACTCGGCGCCGCTGTCCAGGGTCAGGCCGGCCACGACGTGGCTGCCCACACAGCCGCCCCAGCTGCCGGAGGCTTCCAGGACCGTGGCGCGGACACCGGCCCGGGCCAGTTCCCGGGCGGCCAGCAGACCGGAGATCCCGCCGCCCACCACGACGGCTGTTCCGGCGGCAGCCGCGCCTGCGTCCATGCCGTTACTCCGGGGAGATGGAGTGGATGAGTTCGACAACGCGCGTCAGCACCGCCGGGTCCGTCTCCGGGGGCACTCCGTGTCCGAGGTTCAGGACGTGTCCCGGCGCGGCGGCACCGGCCGCGATTACCTCGCGGACGTGGGCCTCAAGGACCTCCCAGGGGGCGGAAAGCAGCGCAGGGTCGATGTTGCCCTGCAACGGAACCGTGCCACCGAGGCGGCGGTTGGCTTCGTCCAGCGGCAGCCGATAGTCGACCCCCACGACGTCGACGCCGACGTCGCGCATGGCCACGAGCAGTTCCGAGGTGCCGGTGCCGAAGTGGATCAACGGTGCCCCCAGGTGCCGCACGTGGTCCAGGGCGCGCGAGGACGCCGGGGCGACGTAGCGTTCGTAGTCGGCCAGGCCCAGCGAACCGGCCCAGGAGTCGAAGAGCTGCGCGGCGGAGGCACCGGCTTCCAGCTGCGCGCGGAGGAACATGCCGGAGGCGTCCGCGGCCCAATTGGCCAGCGCAGCCCAGGCTTCGGGGTCGGCGTGCATCATGGTGCGCGGGCCGAGGTGGTCGCGGGACGGCTTGCCTTCGACCATGTAGGCCGCAAGGGTGAAGGGAGCGCCCGCGAAACCGATCAGCGGTGTGCTGCCCAGCTGGGCCACGGTGAGCCGGACGGCTTCCCGGATGGGTTCCAACGCCTCCCAGGTCAGCTGCGGGAGGGCGGCGACGTCTTCAGCCGTGCGGACCGGTTTGTCCAGGACGGGGCCCACGCCGGGAACGATGTCCACGCCGACCCCGGCCAGCTTGAGCGGAATCACGATGTCGGAGAAGAAGATGGCCGCATCGACGTCGTGGCGGCGGACCGGCTGCAGGGTGATCTCGGAGGCGAGTTCGGGGCGCAGGCAGGAGTCCAGCATGGCCACGCCCTTGCGCACCTTGAGGTATTCGGGCAGCGAGCGGCCGGCCTGGCGCATGAACCACACGGGGCGGCGGGAGGGCTTGCCGCCCCGGTAGGCGGTGATCAGCGGGGAACCGGCGGTGCGGCCGTCCATCAGCGGGTGTCCGGCGTCAAGGCCGCCCGTGGCCGTACTGTGGGTTCCCGTGCCGGGGGTCGCCGTGCTGATTTCAGACGTACTGAATTTTGCCGTGCCGAATTTTGCCGTGCCGGCACTTGCCGCAGCGCTAGGAGTCATGACTTCGATTGTGCCCAAATTTGGCCCCAAAAGATATCGACAACCTGTCACAGGCCCCGCAGCGGGTGCCTCCGTGGCGGGAATCACAAGCCGGGGTGCCCCGTTCCGTGCGGGATTGTTGTTCTACAAGGACGCGAAAAAGCTATGATGGTCGTGCTGTGGTTCTTTTCTCATTGGTGGCTACACACGCCGACATCGACCTCGAGACCGTTGCTCAACTGAGCACCGGCGCTTCAGAGCTCGCCACATCCGCCCTCGCCGGATCGCCGGCAGTGGCGGGTGCCGTTGTGCTTGCCACCTGCAACCGCTTCGAAATCTACGGAGAAGCGCCGCATCCCGACGACGTCCAAGCTGCCCGCGCGGCCCTCATCACCCAGATCAGCGGAGCCAGCGGGCTCAACGATCAGCTGGTCTCCCGCGCCTTCAGCACCCGCACCGGTCCGGAGGTCAGCCAGCACCTCTTTGCGGTCAGCTCCGGGCTGGACTCCGCCGTCGTCGGCGAACGCGAGATTGCCGGACAGGTCCGCCGCGCCCTGATCACCGCCCAGCACGAAGGCACCGCCAGCTCGGGCCTGGTCCGGCTGTTCCAGGCCGCCTCAAAGACGGCCAAGGATGTCGGCGCCCAGACGGCGCTCGGCTCCCGCGGCCTCTCGATCGTCTCCGTGGCCCTGGACCTTGCCACCGAGCTGTCGGAGAACCCGGACTGGTCCGCCAAGAAAGCGGTCGTCTTCGGCACCGGCGCCTATGCCGGGGCCACGATGTCGCTGTTGCGCGAACGCGGCTGCACCGACGTCTCGGTCTTCTCCTCCTCCGGCCGCGCCGCCGGCTTCGTCGCCACCCGCGGAGGCACGGCCCTCGACGACGTGACCCTGCCCGCCGCCGTCGCCGCGGCCGACGTCATGATCGGCTGCAGCGGCTCGGACACGCGCGTCGAAGCGGCGGAACTGGCCCGGGTCCGGGCAGCCTCGCCCCAGCCGCTGATCGCGATCGACCTGGCCCTCACCCACGACTTCGACCCCGCGGTCGGCGAGCTCGACGGCGTCGAGCTGCTGACGCTTGAGTCCGTCCGTCTTGCCGCCCCGCAGGAACAGGCCGAGTCGCTGGCGCAGGCCAGCACCATCGTGGCGGGGGCGGCCAGCGCGTTCGAGCAGGAACGCGAGGCGCGCTCCGTGGACTCCGCCATTGTCGCGCTGCGCCGCCACACCATGAATGTGCTGGATGCGGAAATGGAAAAGGTGCGCGCCCGCCACGGCTGCACCGCCGCGGCCGAGGAAGTGGAATTCGCCCTTCGCCGCATGGTCAAGCAGCTGCTGCACGTCCCTACAGTCCGCGCCCGCGAACTGGCCGCCAACGGGCAGCAGGAACTCTACGTTGCCAGCCTCGAAGCCCTGTACGGCATCACAGTGGATCAGCCGGCAGCTCCGGCCCCGGGCGCTGAATGCCCGGTCGACCACGGCCAGCGCCCCGCCGCCGGCGACACGCGGGAAGACAAGCGGGAAACAGCATAGCTACCGGCCCTGCATGGGTACCGGCCGGCTACCGGCCCTACCGGCCCTGGGCAAAGGCATTGAGGCCTGTCATTTCGGCCGAGAGCGTCCACAGGCGCGCGGCATCCGCCCGATCCACCGCGTGCGCATCCACACCCCTGATCCGCGCCTCCGGCGTTCCGGGCATCGTGGGTTCCGCGATGTCGCAGTCCTCGCAGTAGACCCCGCCCCTGCCCTCAAGCGCCGGGGAGGTCGCTGCCCAGACAGACGTCGCCGCACCCTGCGCCGGCGATTTGAACCGCGCGTCGACGTTGCCGTGTTCATCCATCCAGCCGGAGGCAATCATTTCCTCCCGTGGCAGGTGACGCTGGAGCTCGGTCATGATGCCGCCCGGATGCACGGCGAAGGCACGCACCCCGGAATCGTTGCCGAGGGCGTCGAGCTCGACGGCGAAGAGGGCGTTGGCCGTCTTGGCCTGCCCGTAGGCCCTCCATTTGTCGTAGCCTGCGTCGAAGTTGATGTCGTCGAAGCGGATGCGTGAGAGCTTGTGCCCTGTGGAGGACAGCGAGACCACGCGCGCGCCGTTTCCCGCGGAGAGCGCCGGCCACAGCAGGTTGGTGAGGGCAAAGTGGCCCAGGTGGTTCGTGGCGAACTGTGACTCCCAGCCGGGCCCCACTCTGTGCTCGGGGCTCGCCATGATGGCGGCGTTGTTGATCAGGATGTCCAGGCCGGTGCCGGGCCCGCTGGCCAGGAAGCCTGCCGCGAATTCCTTCACGCTGGCTTGGTCCGCCAGGTCCAGCTCGGCCACGCTCACGTCGCCTGCAGCCGTTCCGGCAGTTCCGGCCGTCATACCCGCTGCGTCCAGGACCTCGCGGGCGTGCTCCGGCCGCCGTGCCGGCACAACCACGGTGGCGCCGGCAGACGCCAGGGCCCGGACGGTCTCCAGGCCCAGTCCGGAGTAGCCGCCGGTCACAATGGCCGTCTTCCCGGTCAGGTCGATGCCCGCAATGACCTCGGCCGCCGTCGAATCCCGGCCAAAACCGGAGCCGATCTTCCGCTGCGGTGTCAGCATGTTTCCTTCGCTCATGACTGTGCCTTTCGAATCTGCCGTTCGAATCTGCCGTTCGAATCCGACTTTCCGGGGACCGCTTGAGGGGTGAGTACGGCGTTCAGAACGCCGTCAGTAGACGGGTTTCCCCGGTTCCACGTCCCGCACCCAGGCGAGGATCCCGCCCTCGAGGTGGCTGACGCGTTCGTAGCCGGCGGCGCGCGCGGCGGCCAGGACCGCTGCGGACCGCGTGCCGCCCTTGCAATGGAAGACGATGTCCTCATCCTGCGGCAGCTCCTGCCACGCTTCGCCGGCCAGGATCCTGCCCTGCGGGATCAGCACGGCTCCGTCGATGCGCACGATCTCGTACTCCCCGCTCTCCCGCACGTCTACCAGGTGGAAGTCCTTGAGACCGGCCTTGCGCGAGGCCAGCATCGTGGCGAGCTGGGTCGCTGTGACTGTGTGCTCGGTGCCCGCCTCCGCCGAGGGCGTGATTCCGCAGAACGCCTCGTAGTCGGTGAGTTCCGTGATGCGTTCGGCCTCGGGGTCCCGGGCCACCTTGATTTCGCGCCAGGTTCCGCCCAGCGCGTCGTAGAGCGCCAGCCGTCCCAGCAGGGACCGCCCGACGCCGGTGATGAGCTTGACGGCCTCCGTCACCATCAGCGATCCGACGGCGGCGCACAGCATGCCGAACACTCCCCCTTCCCCGCACGACGGCACGGACCCGGCCGGGGGCGCCTCCGGGTAGAGGTCCCGGTACGTGGGACCGTACTGTTCCCAGAAGACGCTGACCTGTCCGTCGAACCGGAAGATCGAGCCCCAGACATAGGGCTTGCCGAGGATCGCCGCGGCGTCGTTGACGAGGTAGCGGGTGGCGAAGTTGTCGGCGCCGTCGAGGATGAGGTCGTAGCCCGCGAAAAGCTCCAGGGCGTTGCCGGCGTCGAGGCGGACGTTGTGCAGCCGGACGTCCACGAGCGGGTTCAGGGCCGCGATGGCATCCCGCGCCGACTCGATCTTGGGACGGCCCACGTCCGCGATCCCGTGGATGACCTGACGCTGGAGGTTGCTCAGGTCCACCTCGTCGTCGTCGACGATGCCCAGCGTCCCCACCCCGGCGGCGGCCAGGTACAGCAGCGCGGGAGAGCCGAGTCCGCCGGCGCCGATCACCAGGACTTTGGCGTTTTTCAGGCGGCGCTGGCCGAGCGTGCCGATCTCAGGAATGATCAGGTGCCGCGAGTAGCGCTCCACTTCCTCCGGACTCAAGCCCTCCGCCGGTTCAACCAGCGGTCCGGGGCGCGTATCCAGCAGCGTTTTCGGGGTTGCGGCGGCGGCGCTTGCGGTGAAGTTGGAAGCCATACTTCAATCTATGCCCGAAGGTACCGCCAGGTCATATTACCCACGCGTAAAGTGTAACTAACAAGCAAGGGAAAGAAGGCCGACAGTGATTCATCAGGCACCGGTTGAGCAGGATCAGGCCGGCACGCCGCCGGCCGGGCAGGCGCGGAGCGGGGGACAGCGCTCGGCACGCCTCCCCCGCGACGAACGCCGGGCACAACTGCTGGCGGCCGCGCAGGAAGTCTTCGTGGCCAACGGCTACCACGGTGCCGCCATGGATGAAATCGCCGATACCGCCCATGTGAGCAAGCCGGTGCTCTACCAGCACTTCCCGTCCAAGCGCGAACTGTACCTGGCCCTGCTGGACAGCCACCTGACGAAGCTCATCGACCTCCTGCTGGGGGCCCTGAATTCCACCACGGACAACGACGAGCGCGTCCAGGCCGTCATGCGCGCCTACTACCGGTTCATCGCCAGCGACGACCAGGCCCACCGCCTCGTGTTCGAATCGGACCTCATCAATGATCCGGATGTCAGTGCGCGGCTGGAAACCTTCAACAAGACCTTTGCCGACGCCGTCGCGCGCGTGATCGCCGAGGACACCAAGCTGCCGGAGCTGGAAGCCCGGCTGCTGGGCCGGGGACTCGCCGGAATGGCGCAGGTCAGCGCCCGGTACTGGCTGGAAACCGGCGGCGATCTTGACCTCGATGTGGCCAGTGACCTGATCTACCGTTTAGCTTGGCGCGGAATCTCCCGCTTCCCCAAAGAGACCTAGAGTACAAATAGAGATTACGCTTTGACATTGATTCGACTTTGATTGGCTGGGAGGCCTTGCAGTGGAAGTAAAGATCGGCATTCAGAACATCAGCCGCGAAATTGTCCTGGAATCGACCCAGGATGCGGACGCCGTGGCCAAGGTGGTCGGAGAGGCCATCGCCAAGGGCACCGAACTGCGCCTGACGGATGAAAAGGGCCGCCAGATCATCGTCCCGGCCAGCGTCCTCGGCTACGTCGAAATCGGGGCGGAAGAAACCCGCCGCGTCGGTTTCGGCGCGCTCTAGCCGCCGCTGGTCCAGCTCACCTGCTTCCCGCAGCCACCGTCCCCAAAACGACTGCCCCCACAGCTATCCCTACGAAAATAAGGTGTCCTGAATGCTTTCCTTGATTGTGGTCGCCATGGTGACAGTTGCCGCGGGTTTCGTGGTGTGGGCCAATGACAAGCGGCACGCCAAGTACGGCATCAGCGTGCCGGCGGGGGTCGCCGCCTCCGTCGGGATGCTGAGCTGGATCATTTTCATGGCGGCGGGGTTCGGCTACCAGCCGGGACTGACCTGGATCCCATGGATCCTGCCCCTGATCCTGGGCACCGCTGCGGCCATCGCCGCCGCGGTGTACCTCGGCCGGACCCGGACCCGGCACGACACCGCCCGGCTCACCGCCATCCTGAAGCTCTAGGGATACTGACGCCCGGCCGGGCGCTTACTCCTTCGGAAGATCCGGCCCGTGGCCTTCTTCGGTGCAGAGGCACAGCCGGTTTCCCTGCGCATCCGTGACCACCACCCAGTCGGGTGCGTGGTCACGGTTCATTAAGGCCCCGGTGGCCGCCGTCTTTTCGAGCACCGGACCGGACTCGGCCTTGCTCCGATGGATGTCGAGGTGGATGCGGTTGGCGTTCGGCGTGGCCGTCTCCTGGAACCACAGTCCGGGCCCGCGCCCGTGAGGGTCCACGAGGTCCCCAAACCTGCCCTTGCGGTAGCCGAGGGCTACCCGCCAGATCTCGGAAATCCCTGCCGGATCCTCCGAATCGATCGCAATTTCCACCGTCCGGTACAGCCCCGGTTCCGCGGCGGCGCCCGCGTCCGCGGCCGCCGCGCTGACCGCCGCCGCCGCCTTGACGTCCCGCGGCGTGACCTCCGTGCCGGCGTCGTGGGACGTGAAGCGGATGAACACCCTGTTGTAGCGCCAGTCCAGGTCCGGGTGGTGGTTCTGCTCTTCGGCCACGCTCCCGACGGCGGCGATCAGCGCCAAAGCCGCGGCCGGCGTCGGCGCTTTGTACACCGTCACCAGGCCGCCCAGGCGGTACCTCCAGTCCGGCAGGCCCGCCAGGGCGTCATCGATCTGGGGGCGGGTAAGGACGTCGTCCGTGGCTGCCACTGCATGCTCCTTGGGTGGATTGACGTTTGTGGATTGACGTTTGTGGATTGACGTTTGTGGATTGACGTTTGTGGATTGACCACAACGGTTGGCGGTCAGCCCGGAGAGGCCGGGGTCAGAGGAATTCGGCCCGGCCTTCCATGGCCGACGACGCCAGGGCGTGCTCGCGGCGCGGGATCCTGCCGGCCGTTTTCGCCAGCCTACCGGCGATGACCGCGTGTTTGAAGGCCTCCCCCATCAGCACGGGATTCTGCGCCCGCGTCACGGCCGTGGCCAGGAGTACGGCGTCGCAGCCGAGTTCCATCGCCAGGGCGGCGTCCGAGGCCGTGCCGATCCCGGCGTCCAGGACCACGGGAACGGACGCCCGCGAGACAATCAGCTCGATGTTGTGAGGGTTCAGGATGCCCAGGCCGGTGCCGATCGGCGAGCCGAGCGGCATCACGGCGGCGGCACCGAGGTTTTCCAGCCGCAGGGCCAGCACAGGGTCGTCGTTGGTGTAGGCGAAGACCTTGAAGCCGCGGGCCACGAGCTGTTCGGTCGCGTCCACCAGCTCCACGGCGTCCGGCAGCAGGGTGTGCTCATCGGCAATGACTTCCAGCTTGACCCAGTCTGTTTCGAGGGCTTCGCGGGCCAGTTCGGCGGTCAGGACGGCGTCCTTGGCGGTGAAGCAGCCGGCCGTGTTGGGCAGCACCCTGATGTTGTGCTCCACGAGCAGCTGGAAGAGCGACCCCGTCTCGGCGGGCGAATAGCGGCGCATCGCCACCGTGGTCAGTTCCGTCCCTGACGCCACAAGGGCAGCCCCCAGTCCGTCGAGGCTCGGCGCCCCGCCGGTTCCCATGATCAGGCGCGACCCCAGCCGGACGCCGTCGACCACGAACGGATCGGGACAGGCGCCGGTTGCCGGCGATGCTGCAAGAGAGGTTTCCTTCATGCTGTTTATCCTCCCTGGACTGCCGTGACGAGCTCGACGTCGTCACCATCGGCGAGCGCGGTGCCGTGCCACTGGCTGCGGGGCACCACCTCGGAATTGCGGGCCACCGCGACGCCGAGCTTCCGGCCGTCGGCGGACTGGCCGTCCGGGCCGAGGGTCCGGCCCGTGAGCTGGCTGACCAGCGTGCTGACGGAGGCGCCGTCGGCGACGCTGTGCTCCGTTCCGTTCAGTCTGATGTTCATGCTGCTTCCTTGTTGGATCTGTTGCCGGAGTTGGGTCTGTTGCCGGAGTTGGATCTGTTCCCGGAATCCGGGGCGTGGGAGAAACGGTCAGGACGGAAGACGGCCCAGCGCGGGTCCGCATGTCCGTCCAACAGCTGCCGGCAGACGGTGGCGGCAGCTGGGGTGAGCAGGACGCCGTGCCGGAAGAATCCGGTAGCGATGATGAGGCCCGGGATGTCGTCGCCATCCCCGCGGTCCGGGCCGGGGCGCTTCACCCGGCCCAGCAATGGCGCGTTGTCCGGCGTGCCCGGGCGGGCCCGGGCCGTGACCTCGAGCAGTTCCAGCTCGGCCACCGCGGGCACCAGCTGCTGTGCGTCCCGCAGCAGCTGGTAGACGCCGCCGGCGGAGACGGCCCGGGGGTCCGCGGGTCCGTCTTCGCGCTGGGTGGCCCCGATCACCACGGTGCCATCCTGCCGCGGGACGATGTACACCGGCACGCCGCGGACCAGTCCCCGTACAGTGGAGATGAGCAGCGGCCGCAGGTGGGCGGGCACGCGCAGCCGGAGGATGTCCCCGTAGACCGGCCGGAGCGGCAGCGTGAGCCCAGCGGGCAGGCCGCCCAGCTCCGAGGCGCCGAGCCCGTTCGCCACAATGGTTTCCTTTGCATGCACGGCGCCGCCGCCCGCGAGGCTGACTCCGCTGACGCGTCCGTCCTCCCAGAGCAGTCCGGCCGCGCGCCTGGCAACGGCGCGGCTCCGGCCGTCCGTTGCCAGCAGCGCGGCAATCCGGGCGAGCAGCCGGCGGGGATCCACCTGGTGATCGGCCGGGATGTCGAAGGCACACGAGATCCCGGGGCTCAGCAAGGGTTCCCGTCCCCGCGCCTCGCGCACGGTCAGCGGTTCCACATTGAGGCCGCAGGCCTGCTGGACGGCCCTCAGGTCCGCGAGCGCCCGGCGGTCGGCGGCGTCGGCCCCGACGGCGAGGGTCGGCGTCGTGAGGTAACCGGTGCCGGAATGCGCCGCCGCTTCCCTGCCCGTCGCGTCCGTACCCGCCGCGTCCGTACCCGTCGCTTGAGCGCCGTCGAGTGCCGCGGCGAAGTCCGGCCATAGGCGGGAGGATTCGAGCATCAGTTCCAGGAGCGCCTCCTCCTGGTAGTGCAGCTCGCTGACGGGCGCGAGCATGCCGGCGGCGGCCCAGCTGGCCCCGCTGCCGGGGGCATCGTCGATCAGCACCACTGAGCGGCCCGAGCGGCTCGCCTCCCAGGCGATGCCGTGGCCGATCACGCCGCCGCCGATCAGGGCAACATCGGCTAATAAATCGGCTGATAAATCCGCGGGCGCGGCTCCGCGCCAGGCTACGTGGGTGCGTGCGTCATAAAACCCGGACGCGGTGTCATCATTCGCTGCGTCATCACTCGCTGTGTCTGTACTCGCTGTGTCATCACGGCTGACTGCTGTGCCCATGAAAGACTCCTTCCCTACGCCGGTACTAGCCGGATCAGGTCAAGCGGTCGGCTCTGACGCCCTCTCAGCCGTGCAGCACTCGAACGGCTGCAGCGGGCTCCCGCGGTATGCGCCCAGTTTAGAGGAACTAGGCTGGTGTCATGAGCCAGGATGCCCTCCACACCACTGCCCGCCTGTACCTGTGCACCGACGCCCGCAAGGACCGCGGCGACTTCGAGGACTTCGTGGACGCCGCGTTTGCCGGCGGCGTGGACATAATCCAGCTGCGCGACAAGTCGCTGGAGGCGGCCGAGGAACTTGAGCTCCTCGAGGTCCTGCACAAGGTGGCGCAGCGCCACGGACGGCTGTGGGCCGTCAATGACCGGGCGGACATCGCCTCGCTGTCCGGGGCGCCGGTGTTCCACATCGGGCAGAAGGACATCCCCCTCGACGCCGCCAGGAACTTCCTCGGCAAGGGCGCCGTGATCGGGCTGTCCACTCACAGCCCGGAGCAGGTGGATGCTGCCATTGCCGCCTCGCCGGGGCGCCGCGGGCTGGACTACTTCTGCGTGGGACCCGTGTGGGCCACCCCGACCAAGCCTGGGCGCTCCGCCGTCGGACTCGACCTGGTGCGCTACGCCGATCAGGCGATCCGCCGGCCCGAGGCAGATGGAACCGGCAAGGTCGACGGCGTGGTGCCCTGGTTCGCGATCGGCGGGATCGACCTGGGCAATGTGGAGCAGGTGGTCGAGGCCGGCGCCCGGCGGATCGTGGTGGTCCGGGCCATTACCGACGCCGATGATCCCGCCGACGCCGCGCGCGCCCTCCTCGCCGCCCTCGACGCCGCGGAATCCTGAGCTGAACCCCGGGCGCAACCCTGGCGGGCAGCGGAACTAGCCGGCCAGTCCCAGCTGCGTCATCCGGCGCGAGTGGTTCGCCGCGAGCTCAGCTGTCAGCCCGCTGACCAGCTCCCTGGCCCCGGCCGCGTCCCTGCCGGACAGGCCGCCGAGGAACGCGTGCTCGAAGCCCACCCGCTGCGCCTCCGTGAGTGCCTCGCCCAGCAGCCGCCTGGCCCACAGCGCCAGCCGGGCTGCCAGCCGCGGATCATCGGCAAGGGCCCTCTTGAGACGCTCCCGCAACACGGCGGTCGCCTCGTCTGCGGACTGGATCCGTTCGATCAGCTCCCGGGTTTCAGCGTCGACATAGCGGGCGATGGCGCGGTAGAAATCGGCGGAGACCGTATCGATCACATAGGCCTTCATGAGTGATTCGTACCAGTCCGCCGGGCGGGTGCGCTCGTGGAAATGGTCCACGGACGGCTGGAAGGGCAGCATGGCCGCCTCGGCGTCCAGGCCCATCTCCTCGAACCTGGCGCTGACGAGTTCGTAGTGCTGGAACTCGATGACGGCGATCCTGCCAAGGACCGCGCGGTCGTGCAGCGTGGGCGAATACCGGGCGTCGGAGGACAGCCGTTCGAAGGCCGAAAGCTCGCCGTAGGCCATCACACCGAGCAGATCCATGAGGAAGCTGTTGTAGCGGGCAGGATCGGCCGGGGATGAGCTCATGATCCAAGACTAATCGCGCAATTGGAGCTAATCTGATTTTCGTGTCCCATCATCGCCTGACCCCCAGCGTCCACCAACAGCAGAACCAGCTTGCCGGGGCGCTCAAGTCGCTGCGAACGACTCTGGAGCTGCCGGGCCCGTTCCCCGAGGGCGTGCTCCGTGACGCTCAGGCTGCCGTGGCCGGGCACAAGCTGCCGGAGCTGGATCTCACGCATATCGAGTTCGTGACCATTGATCCGGCGTCGTCCACCGACTTGGACCAGGCGTTGTTCATCGACCGGTCCGGCGAGGGTTACAAAGTGTTTTACGCCATCGCCGACGTCCCTTCCTTTGTGGCCCCCGGCGGGGCGCTCGACGCCGAAACCCGCCGGCGCGGCCAGACCTTCTACACTCCGGACGGGCGGATCCCGCTCCACCCGGAAGTCATCAGCGAAGCCGCCGGCAGTCTGCTGGCCGGGCAGCTGTGCGCCGCGTTCGTCTGGGAATTCGAGCTCGATGCCGCCGCGGAGGTGTCCTCGGTGCTTGTGCGGCGGGCGCGCGTCCGCAGCCGCGCCAAGCTCAGCTACAAGGGCGTCCAGGCCGAGCTCGACGCCGGCACCGCGGCGCCCGTGCTGCAGCTGCTCAAGGAAGTGGGCATCAAGCGGGTGGAGCTGGAACGCCTCCGCGGCGGCGCGAGCCTGAACATGCCGGAACAGGAAATCCAACAGCTGCGCGACGGCGGCTACCGGATCGTCGCGGCCCCGCCGCTGCCGGTGGAGGACTGGAACGCGCAGATTTCACTCATGACGGGCATGGCCGCTGCCCGGCTGATGCTTGTCGGCAAGGTCGGCATTCTCCGCACCATGCCTGCCCCGGATGAAAGCTCCCTGCGGCACTTCCACCGCCAGACGCGCGCCCTCGGCAAGCCTTGGGACGGGGAAATGAGCTACGGCGAGTATCTGCGCACCCTTGACCCCACGGACCCCCGGCAGCTGGCGATCGTGCATTCGGCCGGCATGCTGTTCCGGGGTGCCGGCTACACTCCCTTCGACGGAGCCGTGCCGGAGGCCGCCGTCCAATCCGCCATCGGCGCCGCCTATGCGCACTCTACGGCCCCGCTGCGTCGGCTGATTGACCGCTTCGTGCTGGTCATCTGCGAGGCGCTCAGCAACGGCACGGACGTCCCGGCCTGGGCCCGCGAGGCGTTGCCCTCCCTCCCGTCGATCATGGCAACCTCGGACCAGCTGGCGGCCAAGCTGGAGCGGCTGGCGCTTGACACCGTCGAGGCGGCACTGCTGATCAACCACATCGGGCAGGAGTTCGACGCCGTCGTCATTTCAGGTTCGAAACCCGCCAAAAACGGCAACGGGAACGGCGGAACGGCCGGAAAGGGCAACGGCAACGGCAAACAGAACGGCAACGGCAACGGCCCGTCCGGGGTCGTCCAGATCGCCGAGCCCGCAGTGACCGCACGCTGCCCCGGCGAGCTGGAACCCGGCACCCAGGTCCGGGTCCGGATCGTGTCCTCCGACATCACCACGCGGGAGGTCCGGCTGGAGCTCGTGGGCTGACCAGCGGGGCCATTCCGCGCATCCCTCCGCAGGCCCTCCCGCACGGCGGTTGCGGGTCCAGTCGAGGTTCCGGGCTGCGTACAGCTAGACTGGAGAGGTAGAAATGGATGCCCGGTCGTTGATTTCCATGATTTTCGAATTCAACAAGCCCGCCCCTACGCGATCTTGAGAGACACCCGCTGGTCCCCAGTGCCAGCATTTAGATAGCCCGCGATCGGCTTCCACTGGAAATTGCTTGCGCGCCTGAGCGTGCTCCGGAACGGCCACACCGGCCGGCCCCGTTGAGCAAGCAGCGCAGCCCAAAATGAATAAGGAAACTCACCTGTGAGTGAATTGCACACGCACCAGCTTCTGACCGACGAATCCGGAACGGAAACGATCGAGCCGGAAGAGACCATCATCTCGGACGAAAAGCCGCACGAGATCGCCGAGAAGACTTTCGCCGACTTCAACGTCCGCGCAGACATCGTGGAGTCCCTTGCCGACGCCGGCATCACCCACCCCTTCCCGATCCAGGCCATGACGCTGCCCGTCGCCCTGGCCGGCCACGACATCATCGGCCAGGCCAAGACCGGAACCGGCAAGACCCTCGGCTTCGGCATCCCCGCGCTGCAGCGCGTCGTCGGCCGCGATGACGCCGGCTTCGACAAGCTCTCCGTTCCGGGCGCCCCGCAGGCGCTGGTAATCGTGCCGACCCGCGAACTTGCCGTCCAGGTGGCCAAAGATCTTGAGAACGCCGCCAAGAAGCGCAACGCCCGCGTTGCCACCATCTACGGCGGCCGCGCCTACGAGCCCCAGGTCGACGCCCTGCAGAAGGGCGTCGAAATCGTTGTCGGCACGCCGGGCCGTCTGATCGACCTCTACAAGCAGAAGCACCTGAGCCTGAACAACGTCAAAATGGTCATCCTTGACGAGGCCGACGAAATGCTGGACCTCGGCTTCCTGCCGGATGTCGAGACGCTTATCGCCGGCACCCCGGCCGTCCGCCAGACCCTGCTGTTCTCGGCCACCATGCCCGGCCCGGTCATCGCCATGGCCCGCCGCTACATGACCCAGCCGACCCACATCCGCGCCGCCGACCCGGACGACGAGGGCCTGACCAAGCGCGACATCCGCCAGCTCATCTACCGTGCCCACAGCATGGACAAGGTCGAGGTGGTAGCCCGCATCCTGCAGGCCCGCGGACGCGGCCGCACCATCATCTTCACCAAGACCAAGCGCACCGCCGCCAAGGTCGCCGAGGAACTCGTGGACCGCGGCTTCGCTGCGGCCGCCATCCACGGCGACCTCGGCCAGGGCGCCCGCGAGCAGGCCCTCCGCGCCTTCCGCAACAACAAGGTGGACGTCCTCGTGGCCACCGACGTGGCCGCCCGCGGCATCGACGTCGACGACGTCACGCACGTGATCAACTACCAGTGCGTCGAAGACGAGAAGATCTACCTGCACCGCGTGGGCCGCACTGGCCGCGCCGGCAACAAGGGCACCGCCGTGACCTTCGTTGACTGGGACGACATGCCGCGCTGGGGCCTGATCAACAAGGCCCTGGGCCTGAGCTTCCCGGAGCCCGTGGAAACCTACTCCTCGTCGCCGCACCTCTTCGAGGAGCTGGACATCCCCGCGGGCACCAAGGGCCGCCTGCCCCGCGACAAGCGCGTGCTGGCCGGCGTCGACGCGGAGGTCCTTGAGGATCTCGGCGAGACTGGCAAGAAGAACACGCGCAGCAGCACACAAAGCGGCGCACGTGACAGCGCCCGCGGCGGCAGCACCGGCGGCGCACGTGACGGGGGCCGCGGCAGCGGACGAGACAGTGGCCGCGACACCCGCCGCAGCGGCGCGGAGGCCGGAGGACGGTCGGGAGACCGCCGTCGCCGTCCCGCCGAAGCTGACGCCGCCGCAGGGCAGAGTCCGGAGGCGACTGCGGCCTCGACTGCGGCGCCGGCAACGGCAAAGGCCCCCGTTGAGGTCGACAGGGCCACCCGCGCCCGGCGTCGTACCCGCACCCGCCGCCGCAACGGCGAGGTGGTGGCCGGCGAGGCACAGCAGGGCAACTCCCTGCCGAGCAACGCCGAGGCCTAAACCCCTCTATGACTGACACCGTCTGGGCGCCGGACGGCAGCAACCTGGTGGTACACGCGGACAACGCGGAGTATCTCCCCACGCTGCCGGACGGCACCTTCACACTGATTTACGTGGACCCGCCCTTCAATACCGGACGGGTCCAGCGGCGCCAGGAAACCAAGATGGTCCGCAACGCCGGCGGGGAGGGTGACCGCGTCGGTTTCAAGGGCCGGTCCTATGACACCATCAAGGGCGCGCTGCACAGCTATGACGACGCGTTCAGCGACTACTGGTCCTTCCTGGAGCCGCGTCTCGTGGAGGCCTGGCGGCTGCTCGCCGACGACGGCACACTGTACCTGCACCTGGACTACCGCGAGGTCCACTACGCCAAGGTCATGCTGGACGCCATTTTCGGCCGCGAATGCTTCCTGAACGAGATCATCTGGGCGTACGACTACGGTGCGCGGGCCAAGTTCCGCTGGCCCACGAAGCACGACAACATCCTCGTGTACGTCAAGAACCCGGCCAAGTACCACTTCGACAGCGCCGAGGTGGACCGGGAGCCGTACATGGCGCCGGGGCTTGTCACGCCCGCCAAACGGGAGCTCGGCAAGCTCCCCACCGACGTCTGGTGGCACACCATCGTCTCCCCCACGGGGCGGGAGAAGACCGGCTACCCCACGCAGAAGCCCGAAGGGCTGATCCGCCGGGTCGTGGCCGCATCAAGCCGCCCCGGCGACTGGTGCCTGGACTTTTTCGCCGGTTCCGGGACGCTCGGCGCCGTGGCCGCGAAACTCGACCGCAGGTTCGTGTGCGTGGACCAGAACCAGCCGGCCATCGACGTCATGGCCAAGCGCCTCGCGGCCCACGCCACATTTACCGCCTTCCCGCCCGGCTGACTCCCACCACCCTGTTGCGCTATCACTTGTGGTGGCTACCCCGGCCTCATAGCGACGCCAAGTGATAGCTCAACGGCGACCCGTGTGGGTCAGCCCCAGCTCCTGACGAACGAGTGCACCGCGTCGGCGATCATCTGCACCGCGATGGCGGACAGCAGCAGGCCTGCGATCCGGGTGACGAGTTCGACGCCGTTCTCCCCCAGCACCCGCTGCACCACCGCGGCGAAGCGCATCGCAAGATACAGGGAGGCGAGCGTCGCCGCAATCCCGAGCCCCACGGCCAGGTACTGGGCGGTGGTGCCGGACTGCTGGACGAACACCATGACCGCCACGATCGCGCCCGGACCGGCCATGAGCGGCGTGCCGAGCGGAACGAAGGCGACGTTCTTGTACTTGGCCGCGTTCTCTTCCCCGCTCGTGGACCCGGTCAGCAGCTGCAGCGCAATCAGGACCAGCAGCAGCCCGCCGGCACCCTGCAGCGCGGCGAGCGAGATGTGCATGTAGTTCAGGATGGACTGCCCGAAAATCGCGAAGGTCACGATCACGCCGGTCGCCACCAGCAGGGCCTGGAGGGCGGACAGGTTGCGGTCCCTGGCGCTCATCTGCGCCGTCAGCGACATGAAGATCGGCACGGTCCCCGGCGGATCCATGATCACGAACAAAGTCACGACCACCGAGGCCAGCATCTGGAGGTCGAGCCACCCCATCAGCGCACCACGCAGGTTCCGGTGCCCAGTTCCTCGATCCGGGCCAGCACCTCGGGCGAGGTGAGGTTCTCGCCCAGCAGGTTCGGCTTCCCGGCGCCGTGGTAGTCGGAGGACCCCGTCACGAGCAGGCCGTACCGTTCGGCCAGGCCGCGCAGGAACTCCCGGCCCTCCTCGGGGTTGTCGCGGTGGTAGATCTCCAGGCCGGCCAGCCCGGCGTCGATCATTTCCCGGTAGGTGCGCTCCCCCACGATCCGCCCGCGGTCGCAGGCGACGGGATGGGCAAAGACGGGGACGCCGCCGGCCGCACGGACCAGTTCGACGGCGAGCGCCGGGTCCGGTGCGTAGTGCTGCACGAAATACCGTGAGCGCGAGGTCAGGATGGAGCTGAAGGCCTCGGACCGGTCCTCGACCACGCCCGCGGCGACGAGCGCGTCGGCGATGTGCGGCCGGCCCAGCGTCGCCCCCGGAGCCACGTGGTGGATGACGTCGTCCCAGGTCAGCGGATAGTCTTCGGCCAGCAGGCTGACCATCCTTTGCGCCCTCGTGTGCCGCGCGTCCTTGGCCTTGGTGATTTCCTCGAGCAGCCCGGGGTGCTCAGGGTCGTGCAGGTAGCTGAGCAGGTGCACACTGATGCCCTCTTCCGTGCGGCAGGAGACTTCCATGCCCGGTACGAGTGCGATGCCGCGTTCCCGGGCCGCGAGGGTGGCTTCCGCCCAGCCGTCGGTGGAGTCGTGGTCGGTCAGGGCGATGACGTCGAGCCCGGCTTCAGCGGCGGACGTGATGACGTCGGCCGGCGCCTGGGTGCCGTCGGAAACATTTGAGTGGGCATGCAGGTCAATCCTCACGTCACCAGCCTAGTAGATGGCCGCGATCCGGCGGCGCGGGTCTGGCGGATGGTCCGCCCGCGGCGCGCCTTCCGCGGCAGCCGTACCCGTTGGCCTCAGCCGCACAGCTGGTGAGACTATGGGACGGTGAACGATGCAGATAACACCCCAGTCTCCGCTTCCCAGCCCCTCGAAGAGCGCGTCAACAACCGCTCGCAGCGGCCCAGCTCCGACGCCTTCAAGGCTTTCATGGCCAGCAATTGGGCGCCGTCCCAGCAGCAGCTCCCGGAACGGGACGCCGTCGCCGGCCACGCCGCCGCCCGGCGCCGGGCCATTTCCGGCCAGTTCAAAGGCGAACGCCTGGTCATCCCCGCCGGCCCGCTGAAGGTCCGCTCGAACGACTGCGACTACCGCTTCCGCCCGCATTCGGCCTTCGCGCACCTCACCGGTCTGGGCCTGGACCATGAACCCGATGCCGTCCTCATCCTGGAACCCGTGGCGGAAGGCACGGGCGACGACGGCGGGAACCACCACGCGACGCTGTACTTCCGCCCGCTGGCCGGCCGGGACACCGAGCAGTTCTACGCCGACTCGCGCTCCGGCGAGTTCTGGATCGGCGCCCGCCCGACCCTCGCCGAATTCCACGCCCGGCTCGGCGTGGAGACCGCGGACATCAGCGAACTCGAACTGGCGATCACCAAGAACGTCGGTGCGCCCGAAATCGGCGGCATCTCCATCCGGCTGGTGCGCAAGGTCGACGAGAACATTGACGCCCTCGTGGACACCGCCCGCTACAACACCGCCAAGGATCCCGAAAACCTGGACCTCGGTGTCCTCGACGCCCTCGACGAGTTGCTCACCGAGGCTCTCTCCGAACTGCGCCTGCTCAAGGACGAGTGGGAAATCGAGCAGATGAAAACGGCCGTCGCCGCGACCGTGGAGGGCTTCACCGACGTCGTCAAGGCCCTCCCGCGGGCACTGACCCACCACCGCGGCGAGCGCGTCGTCGAAGGCGCGTTCTTCGCCCGGGCCCGGGAGGAAGGCAACGAACTCGGCTACGACACCATCGCCGCCGCCGGCAACAACGCCACCGTGCTGCACTGGACCCGGAACACGGGCAAGGTCAACGCCGGGGAGCTGCTGCTCCTCGACGCCGGCGTCGAGGCCGACTCGCTCTACACCGCGGACATCACCCGCACCCTGCCGGCCAACGGCACGTTCTCCGACGTCCAGCGCAAGGTCTACGAGGCAGTCCTCGACGCCGCCGACGCCGGCTTTGCTGCCGCGCAGCCCGGCACCAAGTTCCGCGACATCCACACCGCCGCCACTACCGTTCTGGCGGAACGGCTCGCCGACTGGGGACTCCTGCCGGTGTCCGTCGCGGAAGCCATCAGCACCGAGGGCCAGCAGCACCGCCGCTGGATGCCCCACGGCACGAGCCACCACCTCGGCCTGGACGTCCACGACTGCGCCCAGGCGAAGCGGGAACTGTACCTGGACGGCATCCTCACCCCCGGCATGGTGTTCACGATCGAACCCGGCCTGTACTTCAAGGACGAGGACCTCGGCATCCCCGAGGAATACCGCGGCATCGGCGTCCGGATCGAGGACGACATCCTTATGACGGCCGAGGGCCCGGTCAACCTCAGCGCCGCGCTGCCCCGCAAGGCGGACGATGTCGAGTCCTGGATGGCGGGCATCTACCAGGAAGCCGACGGCCAGACGCCGTAGTTTCACGCGTCGGATTCCCCGGCATCCGACGGGCAGAAAACCCGGCAGGAAGAAAACCTGACTTGCAGAAGGCCCCCGTCCCGAAGTTCCGGACGGGGGTGGATCGCTAGATCGGCGGAGGCTGAAAATGGCATAGACGCAGAGCAATGGTTCGCGAATCCGCCAAGGGCGAACCTCTTGACGAACTGACACGCACGCGTCTAGCGTCTGCCTTGCACCCCTGTAGCCAATATCGACCACGATTGAGGAGCATTGTCATGCCTGAATTTATGGACGTTCACCACAACATGAAGGGGCTAACCAAGGAGGATCTGAAAGCGGCGCACGATGCCGATCTTGCCATTCAGGGCGAGGAAAACGTCGTTTTCAAGAGCGCCTGGGCTGACCCAGAGGCGGGCGTCGTCTATTGCCTGTCCGAAGCCCCTTCCGCCGACGCCGTTAGGCGCATTCATGAACGCACAGGTCACCCTGCGGACGAGGTGCATCCCGTTCCATTCGCGGTGTAGTGCGTCCGGTCACCCTGATCGCATCGGCACTGACGAACTCACCTTCGTCCTGAAACACCGATCGGCAACTGGACGCTCCCGCGTGCCAAATATCGTTGCGATTTCACTGCCCATAACCACCGAGAATCACGCGCTGGCGGGGTAGCTCGAGCGCTGCAGCGTTTTGCTGCAGCGTCCTCCTACAGCGTCCTCCTACAGCGTTTTGCTGCAGCGTCTCGCTGCCCGCCTGTTGCCTCCTAGTGGTGTGTCTCCAAAATAGATAATGGGTGGTCTGTTAATCTGATGGCGTGACGAATCCTGCTCCCGCCCTTTCGGTCTCAGATGGTCAGCGTGCCGCGTTGGAGGTGTTGTCGAAGTCGCAGACGGCCTCCCATCGCGAGGTGCAGCGGGCCCAGGTGCTGCTGATGTCCGCGGACGGGCTGGCGAACGAGTGGATCGCGAAGGTTGCCGGTGTGACCCCGGGGACGGTGCGCGCGTGGCGGGCCCGGTTCGAGGAGGAGGGGCTGGCGAAGCTGGGCAGGGTCCGTGCCGGACGGGGCCGGAAGCCGGTGATCCCGCAGTCCAAGATCGACGAGATCGTCGAGCTGACGCGGAACTCGAAGCCGGACGGGCAGACGCACTGGTCGGTGCGGACCATGGCCGCCAGGTCCGGGGTTTCCCCGGCGCAGGTGCAGCGGATCTGGGCGGCCCGGGGGCTGAAGCCGCACCGGGTTGAGGCGTTCAAGCTCTCCACGGACCCGAGGTTTGAGGAGAAACTCATCGATGTGGTGGGCCTGTATCTGAATCCGCCCGAGCAGGCGATCGTGTTGTGCATGGACGAGAAGTCCTCCATCCAGGCGCTGGACCGGACCCAGCCCTCGCTGCCGATGAAGAAGGGCCGCGGGGAAACGATGACCCACGACTACAAGCGCAACGGCACCACGACCCTGTTCGCCGCCCTGGACGTTGCCACCGGCAAGGTGATCGGATCCTGCCTGCCCAAACACCGGCACGGCGAGTTCCTGGCGTTCCTCAAAACGGTTGAGAAGAACGTGCCGGCAGAACTGGACGTGCACCTGATCCTGGACAACTACGCCACCCACAAACACGCCAACGTCAGAGCCTGGCTGGACAAACATCCCCGGTTTCACCTGCATTTCACCCCGACCTCCTCGTCCTGGTTGAACCTGGTCGAGCGGTGGTTCCGCGAGCTGACCGACAAGGCCCTGCGGCGCGGCGCCTTCCACTCCGTACCGGATCTGATCGCAGCGATCGAGGACTACCTCGCCTCCCACAACAACGAGCCCAAGCCCCTGGTCTGGACCGCGACCGCCGACAGCATCCTTGCAAAGGTCGCCCGCGGCCGCGTCGCACTCGAAGCCGTCAAACAAAACTGAGACACACCACTAGTGCTGGGGGCCGTCCTGGCCTTCGCGAGGCTCCGGCCCGGCGGTGTCAGAAATCCGGACCCCGTACTGCGGGCGCCCGTCCGGCAAGTCCGGGTACCGGACCGCTGCCGGCTTGGCGGGTTCCTGCCCGGCCTCCTGCCCGGCCTCTGAGGCAGCACCGGCAGGCGCTCCGGCCGGAGCAGACGGTTCGGGCGGCTGCGGTTCGGCTGGCTGCTGTCCGCCCGGCTGGCTGTCGGTCTCCGGGGTCCTCTGGCCGTAGGGATCGTTCCAGCCCGCCGGGCGTTGCGGGGCTTGGCCTTGCTGGCCGGGCTGCTGGGGCGTCGGGTTCAAGTAGTCGTGCTGCGGGTAGCCGGCAGCGCCGGCCCCGGACGCGTCATGCTGCGTCATCGGAAGCTGGTGGAGCAGGCGCCGTGCCTCGTTGGCGGCCTCGAAGGACACCACGACGTCGTAGTTGGTCGCCACCACCTGGCTCGTCGAGGTGAAGTCGCGCTTTCCACGCTGCATCGCGTAGGTGACAATGCCAAACAGCATGAAGAACGCTGCACCCATCAGCACGGACGTCACGATCGAGAAGTATCCGCCCGTGGGTGAAAAGAATGACAGCATGACGCCGACGAACAGGCCGAACCACATGCCGCTCAACGCGCCGGAGAGGGCCACCCGCGGATAGGTGAGCCTGCCGGTCACCCGCTCCACCATCTTGAGATCGTTGCCCACAATCGAGACCATCTGGACCGGGAATTGTTGGTCCGCCAGATAGTCCACCGCCTTCTGGGCATCCAGGTAGGAGTAGTAGGAACCGACAACGTCGCCCTTGGGGACAGTGCGGGCCTCGTCCGGGCCGTTGGGGGCACCGGCCCTCGGAGCACCAAAAATGTTTGACATACGCCCATTCTCACCTATCCGGCTGGTGAGCGCCTGTAAATTCAGCTAAAAGAGAGCAGACTCGGTAGCCTGTATACGTGAGCACGAATCTTTCGCGGGTGTTTGTCGCGCGCCTCCTCGGACTGGATGTCTTCGACCCATTGGGCGACCGTCTGGGCCGGTTGCGCGACGCCGTCGTGCTTTCACGGGGGGCCCGTGGCGCCCCGCACGTGGTGGGCATCGTCGTCGAGGTTCCCGGCAAGAAGCGTGTGTTCGTGCCGATGACCCGGATTACGTCCATCGACCAGACCCAGATCATCTGCACGGGCCTGGTGAATCTGCGCCGCTTTGAACAGCGCGGCGCGGAAACCCTGGTGGTTGCCGAAATGTTCGACCGCCGCGTGACGCTCGCGGACGGCAGCGGTGACGCCACGATCGAGGACATCGCGATGGACAGGCACCGCTCCGGCGACTGGTTCGTCAGCAAGCTCTTTGTCCGCCGCGGCCACTCCCTTTCTCCCCTGAGCAGGCTGCGCCGCAACGAGACCCTGATCATTGACTGGGCCGATGCCCGGCAGGGCGCCAAGACCGAGCCGCAGGCCGCCACCCAGTTCGTCGCGACCCACGAGGACCTCAAACCGGCCGACTTCGCCGAAGCCCTCCAGGAGATGAGCGACAAGCGCCGTTTCGAGGTTGCCAGCGAGCTCCAGGATGAGCGGCTCGCCGACGTCCTGCAGGAGATGCCGGAAGGCGACCAAGTGGAGATCCTGTCCGCCCTCGACGTCAACCGCGCCGCCGATGTGCTGGAGGAAATGGATCCCGACGACGCCGCAGACCTCCTCGCCGAACTCCCCAGCGCCCAGGCCGAACAGCTGCTGCAGCTGATGGAACCCGACGGCGCCGACGACGTCCGCCGCCTGCTCGAATACGACGAGGACACGGCCGGCGGCCTGATGACGCCGGTCCCGGTCATCCTGCCCCCGGAAGCAACCGTTGCCGAAGCCCTCGCGCACGTCCGCCGCGAAGAGCTCTCGCCCGCACTGGCGTCCTCGATCTTCATCGCCCGGCCCCCGCTGGAGACGCCCACGGGCCGCTTCCTCGGCGTCGTCCACATCCAGCAGCTCCTGCGCTACCCCCCGCCGGAACCGCTGGGCAACCTCGTGGACAAGAGCCTTGAGCCTGTCTCGGACCAGGCGCACATCAGCGAGGTGGCACGTACGCTGGCCACCTACAATCTGAACTGCCTTCCTGTGGTCAACGACGCCGGACGGCTTGTGGGGGCGGTGACTGTTGATGACGTGCTGGACCACCTGTTGCCGGATGACTGGCGTGTCCACGAGGACGACGTCCCGATAAGGAAGCTTGGAGGCCGCATTGGCTGATAACAGCACACCAAGAACCTCCAGCGTCCGGCCGGGCAGCAAGCCCGCCGACAAAGGCAGCCTCGACACGCCGTTGAGTGGACGCCAGCGGATCCTGCCCAAGTTTTCCCCCAACCCCGATGCCTTCGGCCACGCCACGGAAGGCTTCGCCCGGTTCATGGGCACGCCGACGTTCCTGGTCTACATGACGGTTTTTTGCGTGTTCTGGCTGGTCTGGAACACCTATGCACCAGAAGCCCTGCAATTTGACTCCCGGGCTCTGGGTTACACGCTGCTAACGCTCATGCTTTCCCTGCAGGCATCCTACGCCGCCCCCTTGCTGCTGCTGGCCCAGAACCGCCAGGATGACCGGGACCGGGTGTCCCTCCAGCAGGACCGCCAGCAGGCCGCCCGCAACCTGGCGGACACCGAGTACCTCACTAGGGAGCTGGCGTCCCTGCGCATCGCCCTGCGCGAGGTCGCCACCCGCGACTATGTCCGCGCCGAGCTGCGCAGCCTGCTGGAGGACATGCTGGAAGCCCAGGAGGAACTGCGCAACCATGACCCGTCGGCCGGCGCCCACGAATCCCCGAAGGACAAGGTCAAGGAGAAGCTGAAGGAACGGCGCGACAAACAGCGCGGCCCCCGGACCCAGCAGATCCCCAAGGTCCGGCCGGAGGCCAAGGCCGAGAGCCTGCCTGAGGCCAAGGCCGAGAATACCGGCCTGCCCGCACACCGTACCTTCCCCGAAAGCTGAGCATTCACCGCATGAGCACCACGCTGGACGGCACCCCCCTGGAACAGGCAGTGCACGCGGCCATTGCCACCGTGATCGACCCTGAATTGCGCCGCCCCATCACGGAGCTCGGCATGGTGGAGTCCGTGGAGGTTTCCGACGGCGGCCGGGTCCGGATCGCCGTGCTCCTGACCATTGCGGGCTGCCCGCTGCGCGGCACCATCACCGCCGATTCGCAGGCCGCGCTGTCCGCGGTGCCGGGCGTCACCGCAGTCGACGTCGAGCTGAAGGTCATGACGCAGCAGCAGCGCGACGCCCTCAAGGAGCAGCTGCGCGGCGCCGGCGGCCAGCGCGGAATCCCGTTCAACCAGCCCGGCTCGCTGACCAAGGTGTACGCCGTCGCGAGCGGCAAGGGCGGTGTGGGCAAATCGTCCGTGACCGTGAACCTTGCCTGCGCGCTGGCGGCCCAGGGGCTGCGCGTCGGTATCGTGGACGCGGACGTGTACGGCTTCTCCGTCCCGGCGCTGATGGGCATCACCCAGGCCCCCACGCGGGTGGATGACATGATCCTGCCGCCGGTGGCCTATGGGGTCAAGGTCATCTCCATCGGCATGTTCGTCACCGGCAACCAGCCCGTCGCGTGGCGGGGCCCGATGCTGCACCGGGCCCTTGAGCAGTTCCTCACGGACGTCTACTTCGGCGACCTCGATGCCCTCTTCCTGGACCTGCCGCCGGGCACTGGGGACATCGCCATCTCGGTGGCCCAGCTCCTGCCGAAGGCGCAGATCCTCGTGGTGACCACCCCGCAGGCGGCCGCCGCGGATGTGGCCGAGCGGGCCGGAGCCATCGCCACCCAGACCGGCCAGACCGTGGCCGGCGTCGTGGAGAACATGTCCTACCTAGAGATGCCCGACGGCGGGCGGATGGAGCTGTTCGGCAGCGGCGGCGGCGCCGTGCTCGCCGAACGCCTCTCCACCACGGTGGGTGCCGAGGTGCCGCTGCTGGGCCAGATTCCGTTGGATATCCTGCTGCGGGAGGGCGGCGATGCCGGGGTGCCGCTCGTGCTGGGCCGCCCGGAGACGCCGGCGGCGGTGGCCCTGGCCGGGATCGCGGGGAAGCTCGCGTCTGTCCCTCGCGGGCTGAAGGGCCTGTCGCTCGGGCTGCAGCCCCGCTGAACAGACCCGGGGATTGAGACCCGGGATTGGGACCCGCTGATTAAGCCTGTCGAAATCCCGTCCCTGGCCCGGCCCTTAGCTCTACGTGGCCTCGGAGTCGAAGGGTGCCGGCTCGCCGTCCGGCAGGCGCTCGATCACACGGGCCGGCCGGTGCTCCGCAGCGGCGGCAGCGGAGGCGACCGTGGACACGGCGGCCGGGGCTCCGGCGCTCACGGGCTTGCTGTCATCTTCCAGCAGCGCTTCCTTGATGATCCTGCGGGGATCGTACTGCCGGGGGTCGTACTTCTTCCAGTCGACCTCATCGATATCGATGCCGACTTCTTCCTTGATCTGTTCCCGCGCACCGGACGCCATCCGGCGGATTTCCTTGACGATATTGGCAAGTTTCTGGGTGTATTCGGGCAACCGGCTGGGGCCGATCACCAGAAGTCCGATGATCAGCAGAAGTAAGAACTCCGGTCCGTTGATTCCAAGCACTTTAGGAAGATTACCCTCTCGGCCGGGCCAGCGACGACTCCGCGAACCCCCGGTGTCGGCGGCCCCCGGCCAATCGTCGCGTCATGGGGCCAGGAGCTCCAGGATCCGGCCCAGTCCGCGCTCCATGCGCTCAGGGATTCCGCCCGGCCCCGGCGCGCCGACAGTCGCGTCCATGGGGGTGGCGGCGCCGGCCCGGACCAGGGCGGCCACGCCGTCGTCGGCCTGTTCGGCGGGTAGATCGGAAACGTAGGTGAAGGTGGCCGCGGAAGTCTGGTAGATAGCCCGGTAGGGCGTGGCCGTGTTGACCCAGAGAGTGCTGCTTCCTGATTCCGGGGCGCGTGCGGCGCCGTCCGGTTCCGTCGCGGTGAACCCGTCAGCCGTGGCCAGGTGGCCGGTCAGCACATTGACCGGAGGCGCTGGGGCGGCCGGCTGCTGCCCTGAGGCCGGACGGTCCTGCGGGAGCAGCGCGCCGTGCTGTTCGAGAACCGTGGCGAAGTGCCGGCCGTCGGTGAGGCGCAACTCGAGGATGTCTGCCCCGGATATCACGCCGCCGCGGGCCCAGATCAAGTGGAAGCCCAGCTCCCGGAGTTCGGGACATGTCCATCCCTGGGAGCGGAGGGTGGCGAGCTGCCCGGCGGTGAGGACCCCGGCGGGAGTCAACGCCGGCCCGCCGCTGAGGCTCCAGTCGATGCCCGTACCGGACTCCGCCTGCCCCGGGATTCCGGCGTTCCGGGACCCCCCGGAGACCAGCGAACCGGGCGCGTCCTGCCATGAGAAGGCGGACGCCTCCGCGCCGTCTGCTACGGGCGTCGCATCGCCGCCCATCAGGTAGGCAGTGCCGGCCATGAGGGCCATGGCGGCTGCCGTCCCTCCGGCCAGCAGGGCAACATAGCGGACCTCCGGGCGACGTCCGCGGTCCGGCACGGGCCGTTCCGTGGTTGGCCGCTCGGTGGCGAGCTGCTCGGTCCGTGCGAGCAGGCGCGCGGTCAGATCATCACTTGCCTCGGGGACGGGCGCGCCGCGCAGGCGCTCCAGGTACTGGCGTTCGCGCCCCTGCTGGGCGCGGCACTCGGCGCACGAATCCACGTGCTCACGAATACCGCCGGCGCGCTTCCGGTCGGCGGTGATGCCACGGTGCATGCCATTCCGGCGTGCCCGGCCGGAGAACCTGCACCCTGGCCCTCCGAACAGACTTTTCAGCAGACCCCTTTTCAGCAGACCCATCCCCAGGTTTAGAGCAGGCCGGCGATGCGCGGCATCTTGAGCCGCGGCTTGAGGGATTGCTTGGAGGACTGCGCCGGGCGCGGATCACGGTGCGCGAGCTTCTCCCGCAGCATCGTCCGGCCGCGGTGGATACGCGACCTGACGGTGCCGAGTTTGATGCCCAGCGCGACGGCCACCTCGTCGTAGGACAGCCCTTCGAGGTCACAGAGCACGACGGCGGCCCGGAAGTCCGGGGGCAGCTCCTCGAGCGCGGCCTGCACATCGAGATCCAGGTTGTTGAATTCGAAGCTTTGCTCCGGGCCGGGTTCGCGGCCGGGAAGCCGCGACTCAGCGTCGTCGGCGAGGGCATCGAAGCGGATACGGCTCCTGCGCCGGGCCTGGTCGAGGAACAGGTTGGTGGTGATCCGGTGCAGCCAGCCGTCCAGGGTGCCGGGCTTGAAGTTCTCCAGCGAGCGAAACACCCGGACGAAGACCTCCTGGGTAAGGTCCTCGGCGTCGTACTTGTTGCCCGTCAACCGGTAAGCGAGGCGGTACACCTTTGCGGAGTGGTTGGTCACCACTTCTTCCCACGTCGGCCGAACCCATTCGGCTTCCGCCGCGGGCTGGGACTCTTCAGATGCCGGGACAGCTGCCAGAACCGACATTGTCCGCTCCCCTCTTGGATGGTACTTACGCCTGGATGGTGCCTGCCAAACGCAGGTCCCTGCACCCTTGATTCGACGCCGATCACCACGCGGATGAGCGGACTCCCATCATTTCAAAACAAGCTGGGAATTTCCTGACGCGGGGCCCTCTTCCGCCCACGGCGGAACGCCGGCCGCCAGTCCCGCACACGGGTCGAAGCCCCGGCGCCCCCGCCAGCACGGCCACGGCACCGCTGCCTCCCGGCCCGGCCCCGCCGGACACAGTACGCTGTAGGGAACACTCCCCTGCCGCCCAGAAAGCGAAACCCATGAGCGCCGATAAGTCCACGAGCTGGTCCTACGCAGAAGATCTGCCTGCCGAGGATGAGGTCCTGTTGCACGCGCGCGAACGGTCCTTCGAGCTTGGCGTGACCCCGATCGGCCCCGGCGTGGGCGCGGTGCTCACCGTCCTGGCCGCCGCGTCAAAAGCACAGACCGCAGTCGAGATCGGAACCGGCGCCGGAGTGTCCGGTGTGTGCATCCTGCGAGGGCTGGCTCCGCAGGCCGTCCTGACAACGATCGACGTCGACGTCGAGCACCTGAAGGCGGCACGGGAAGCGTTCCAGGAGGCCGGCAGCCCGGCCAACCGCACCCGAACAATTTCCGGCCGGGCCGGCGATGTCCTCCCCCGCCTGACCGACGGCGCCTACGACCTCGTGTTTGTTGACGCGGACAAGCCCAACTACCCCAGCTACGTGGAACAGGCCGTCCGGCTGCTCAAATGCGGCGGCCTGCTGATCGTCAACGACGCCCTGGACAAGGACCGCGTCGCCAATCCGGCGGCCCGCGAGGCCACCACCGCCGTGCTCCGCCAGGTGGGCAAGTCCATCCGCGACGACGACCGCCTCGCTTCAGCCATGCTGCCCACGGGCGACGGGCTGCTCATCGCCGTCAAGAAGTAGGCGACGGCAGCCGGCCACGCCCGCAAAACGGACGCCGCGGCAAACGGACAACCAAGCAGACAAACACCAGCGGACAAACAAAGGGCAGGGCCCGCAGCCTGAAGGCTGCGGGCCCTGCCCTTTTTGCGAAGCTGATTAGTGCGAAGCTACTTCGGTGACGCCGACGAGGCATTCCTTCAGGTTTGTCGCTTCGGCGGCATTGAGTTCGACCACGAGCCGCCCCCCGCCTTCGAGCGGAACACGCATGATCAGGCTTCGTCCCTCTTTCGTCACTTCCATAGGGCCGTCGCCGGTGCGTGGTTTCATAGCCGCCATAAGGAATATCCCCTCCATTAGTCCCGTGACATACCAGCCCGGCCGGGCTGCGTCCGCTTGGTCAATCAAGCCGCCCGGCGGCAGTCGTGGACGCCGCCGTGGCCTAAAACTCAGTTTGCTTCTTGTCCTTGCTTACCGTCTATTATCGCGTAACAAGGCGCCCGTAGCTAATCGTTGGACTTTCCAGCGCGCCTCTCAAAGCCGGGCCGGCACCCCGAAAAGGTGCTGGGCGTCACGGCGGATAGTCCCCTCCGCCCGGCAACGGCGCCCACGCCCACAACCAGACGATCCAGACCATCTGCAACAACACGAACATGATGACCAGGGTGCCGCGGTACGCGCGGGACCGGGAGACCAGGGCGGCACTGAGGGCCAGCGGGAACAGCGGCAGCAGCATCCTAAAAGTGCTGGTCTGCGGATGCAGGAACACCAGCAGGTAGCCCATGTAGCAGCTGCACCACAGCCTCAGCTCGGTGCCCAGCGCCGCCACGGGGCGGGACATCATCAACAGGGTGAAAGCCGCCACGAACACAAGCGGCGCCAGGACTCCCAGCGTCGGGCCGAAGAGCAGGATTCCGGTGTCGAACCACGGTTTGAAGGGCACCAGGTCATGACCGCGCCAGACGGTTTCAGTCTTGGTGTAGGCCTCGATATCGCCGGTGACGGCCCCTGCGATGGCCGGCCACAGCAGGGCACCGATCCCGCTGACCGCCGTCAGCCCGGCCAGGGACCAGAGCTGCAGGTTGCTGTGCGCGGGGGCGCCCGGCGCGGCGGCGCCCGCCAGACCTGCACCGGCGCCGCCTGGACCGGCGTCGCTGTGGGTCTGGCGGGCGCCGCGGGGGCGCTCCGCCGGGTAGCGCTGCCACAGGCGGTAGAGGAACAGGAGGCCCGTCATCGCGGCGAACGGAACCCCCGTGGGCCGCGACAGGCACATCGTCAGCACTACGGGCATGGCCCACAGGTACCGGCGCTGCATCACAAGCAGCAGCGCGGCGCCCAGCAGCAGGAGATTCAGGGACTCCGCATACGGCACCTGCAGCACCGGCGCCACGGGGAAGGTGGCAAAGAACACCGTCCCCCACAGGGCCGTGCGGTGCGTGACCTTGCGCCGGAAGATCCTGTAGACCACGAGGGCGGCGCCCAGTCCGCAGGCCATTGCGATGGCCGTCAGCGACCAGGCCGGGCCCGTCCCGGTCAGACCCGAAACAACCCTGCCCAGCACGGGAAACAGCGGGTAGAAGGCCCACGCGTTTTCCTGGACATTGCCGGCCGCGTCGGTCGGGAGAATCGCCGGGTAGCCGTGCTGCAGGGCTTCGCCGTACCAGCGGGCGTCCCAGATGTTGATGAAGTTCCAGTAGTCAGGCTTGGCGGGAAACCAGGGGTTCACGCCCTGGTGCAGAGCTGCGGCCATGAAGATGCAGGCACTGACGAGCCGGGCAATGAGGTAGAGCCCGACCACCTGGGCCCACCACGGCCACTGTGCCAGGCGCGCACCGGCGGCCGCGACGCGGTTCCAGGCCGCCGCGTTGAGCCCGCGCGGTGCCCGGGCCTCGAGCTCGCCAGGGACGGTGTCCGGGTCGTCCACGTTGCTCAAGGGCGCTGCTCCGACGGCGGACGGAGGCGTTCCAGTTCCTCCCCGAGGCTCTCGATCTCGCGGTTCTTGGCGGCGATCTGGTCCCGCAGCTCATCCAGCACCTGGTCCACCTGGTCCATGCGGTAGCCGCGCAGGCCGACAGCGAAGCGGACGTGGTCGACGTCGGACGGTTCCGCGCCGGCGGGCAGCAGGACCGGCGGCAGCGAGGCGACCGGCTCGTCGAAGCCGTCCTCGAACGGCGGGCTTCCTCCGCCGTCCCCGCCGCGGCGGAAGATTTTCGACGCCAGACCGGTGCCCAGGAGGACGGCGACGCCGATCAGCACAATCGCAAGGAAGACCAGGAAGAGACTCACGAGTCCATCGTGCCAGAAGTCGGACGCCGGAGTGCTCAGCCGGGCTGTTCAGGCCCGCGTGCTGTTGCCGTTCCCGGTGGTGCCGCTAGGGTTGCGGTGGCGGGCGGCCCCCTCCACTACCAGCTCCACGGCGTGCGCGGGATCGTCCACGAGCTGCACGAGGTCGAGGTCCTCCACCGACATCATGCCCTCGGAGACCAGCGTGCCCCGGATCCAGTCGAGCAGGGGGCTCCAGAAAACGGTTCCCAGCAGCACGATCGGGAAGGAGGTCACCTTCCGGGTCTGGACGAGGACCATCGCCTCGAAGAGCTCGTCCAGGGTTCCGAGGCCGCCGGGCAGCACGATGAAGCCCTGGGCGTACTTCACGAACATGGTCTTGCGGGCGAAGAAGTAGCGGAAGTTGATGCCCAGGTCCACCCACTGGTTCATGCCCTGTTCGAAGGGCAGTTCGATGCCGAGGCCCACGGACACGCCGTTGCCCTGGACGGCGCCCTTGTTGGCGGCCTCCATCGACCCCGGGCCGCCGCCGGTGATGACGGCGAGGCCGGCTTCGGCCAGCTTGCGGCCCACTTCAACGCCAAGCTCGTAGTAGGCGCTGCCGGGCACGGTGCGGGCCGAGCCGAAGACGCTGACCGCCGGGCCGAGGTCGGCGAGCGCGCCGAAGCCTTCCACGAACTCGCTCTGGATCCTCAAGACCCGCCACGGGTCGGAATGGACGAACTGGCCGGGGCCCTGCGTGTCGAGCAGGGTCTGGTCGGACATCGTGACCTTGGCCTGCTTGCGCCGCAGCTCCAGCGGGCCCTTGTGACGTATCCCGTTGGTCGGCGTGTCGCGGGTTTCCCGTGCGGGCTTGCCGGCGGGGTTCTGCTCTGGGCTGCGCTGTGGATCGGTACTCATGCCCATAGGCTAGCGCGGAACACCGTCACCGCCAGTTCGGCGCGTCGAATCCGTGACGACGCAGGGGATTCACCGAGGGCGCGGCAGGGCATCCTGACGTGCAGATATCTCTTGAATCACGATCTGCATGAATCTGAGTGATTGCGGTCATATGCCATTAATGTTCGCTAGATTCTTACTATGACTACTCAAGTGCCCGGCGATGCGCTCGTCTCCCTGAATGCCGTCAACAAGCATTACGGCCAGTTGCACGTCCTGAAGGACATCAATCTGAATGTCCGCAAGGGCGAGGTCGTTGTTGTCATCGGACCGTCGGGTTCCGGCAAGTCAACGCTGTGCCGTGCCATCAACCGTCTCGAGACCATCGACGACGGTGTCATCGAAATCGACGGCAATGAGCTGCCCGAAGAAGGCAAGGAACTGGCCAAACTGCGGGCCGACGTCGGTATGGTCTTCCAGTCGTTCAACCTGTTTGCGCACAAGACGATCCTGGAGAACGTCACGCTCGGGCCAATCAAGGTCAAGGGCGTCGCCAAGGCCGAGGCCGACAAGGACGCGATGGCACTGCTAGAGCGTGTCGGCGTCGGGCACCAGGCCCCCAAACTTCCGGCGCAGCTCTCCGGCGGCCAGCAGCAGCGTGTCGCCATTGCGCGCGCCCTGGCCATGAAGCCCAAGGTGATGCTCTTCGACGAACCCACTTCCGCCCTGGACCCGGAAATGATCAACGAAGTCCTCGACGTCATGATCCAGCTGGCGAAGGAAGGCATGACCATGATCGTGGTCACCCACGAGATGGGCTTCGCCCGCAAGGCCGCTCATCGCGTCGTGTTCATGGCCGATGGCCAGATCGTCGAGGACGCGACACCCGAGGAATTCTTCACCAACCCCAAGAGCAGCCGGGCGAAAGAGTTCCTGTCCAAGCTGCTGACTCACTGAGTCCCCTCCGAGTTCGCACCCGGCCGCTGCGAGGCGGCCGTCCAATGAAAGGAATGTCATGAAGGCATTTTTGACCCGAAGGAAATCCCTTCTGGTTGCTGCATCCGCGGCTCTGGCACTGAGCCTGAGCGCCTGCGGCGGCGGCACCACCGGCAGCAACCCTCCTGTCGCCGAGAAGCCGAGCTTCGCTGCCGACACAGCCATGGCCAAGCTTTCATCCGCAGGAAAGATCACCATCGGCACCAAGTTCGACCAGCCGCTGTTCGGCCAGAAGGGCCTCGACGGCAAGCCCGTCGGCTTCGACGTCGAAATCGGCAAGCTGATCGCCGGCAAGCTGGGCATCGCCGCCGACAAGATCGAGTGGGTTGAGACTGTCTCCGCCAACCGCGAGCAGTTCATCAAGCAGGGCAAGGTGGACATCATCATCGCCACCTACACCATCAATGACAAGCGCAAGACCGAAGTCGACTTCGCCGGCCCGTACTACGAGGCAGGCCAGGCGCTCATGGTGAACAAGGACAACACGTCCATCACCAAGCCGGAGGACGTCAAGGGCAAAAATGTCTGCTCCGTAACCGGTTCCACCCCCGCCGCCACCATCGTGGAGAAGTACGGCGCAATCCTCGTTCCGGCCGCCACGTACTCCGCGTGCCTTGAGCCGCTTCGCAACAAGCAGGTTGAAGCCGTCACCACCGACAACGTCATCCTGGCCGGCTTCGTGAACAAGGAACCCGAGGCCTTCAAGCTGGCGTCGGACCAGACCTTCACGAAGGAGCCCTACGGCATCGGCCTGAAGAAGGACGACAAGGTCTTCCGGGGCTGGATTAACGACCAGCTGGAAGCCTTCGGCAAGGACGGTTCCTACAAGAAGGCCTGGGAAGCCACCGCCGGCGCCGTCATCAAGACCGCTCCGGATCTTCCCGCCATCGACCGCTACTAGTCAGTTGTGGCGGTTGCCGGGGCCCGCGCTCGTCGCGTCCGGTAACCGCCATTCCCGTCTTCCGCCCGAATCCCCTCAAGGCAGCCGAAGGAAACTATGGACGTCATCATTGAAAGCCTCCCCCAGTACTGGGACGGCTTTCTCAGAACCCTCTTCCTTGCCGTGGTCTCGGGGATCTTCGCACTGATCTTCGGCACCCTGCTCGCGGCAGCCCGCGTATCGCCCATCGCCGCCCTGCGCGGGTTCAGCATGGCGTACGTGGAGATTGTCCGGAACACCCCGCTGACCATCGCATTCTTCTTCGCCGCCGTGGTCCTGCCCCGCCTCGGGGTGACGTTCCAGCAGTTCGAGGTCGCCGCCATCATCGCCCTGAGCGCCTACACTTCGGCTTTCATCGCCGAAGCGGTGCGCTCGGGCGTCAACAGCGTCCCGGTGGGCCAGGCCGAGGCCGCCCGCAGCATCGGCATGAAGTTCAGCCAGGTGCTGTCCCTGATCATCCTCCCGCAGGCGCTGCGCACGGTGATCCCGCCCATGATCAACATCCTCATCGCACTGGTGAAGAACTCCTCGGTGGCCGGTGCGTTCTTCGTGCTGGAACTGTTCGGCTACGGCCGGCAGCTCGCCAACGCACACGGCGATGCCGTCCTGTGGGTTTTGGTCGGCGTCGCCTTCTTCTACCTGCTGATAACCGTCCCGCTTGGCTACCTGGCCAACCTGGTTGAACGAAAGGTGGCGATCGCCCGATGAGCTCGGTCCTTTACGACGTCCCCGGGCCCAAGGCCCGCCGTGTTTCGCTGATCGGCTCGATCGTCGGCATCATCGTCATCGGCGGCCTCCTGGCGTGGGCCGTCTCCACCCTGGCGCAGCAAGGCATCTTCGAGGCCAAACGCTGGGCAGTCTTCCAGATTCCCGATGTCTGGAGCCTGCTTGGCAGCGGCATCCTCGCCACGTTGAGCGCGGCGGCGGTGGCAGCCGTCATCGCCTTCCCGCTGGGGCTCCTGGTCTGCCTCATGCGCATCTCGGACGTGGCCTGGATCAGGATCCCCACCCGGATCGTGCTCGAGTTCCTGCGCGGCATGCCCGTGGTCCTGATGATGTTCTTCGTGCTGCTCGTGTTCGCCACGGGTTCGTTCGTCGCCGTGGTGGCCGGGCTGGTGCTCTACAACTCGGCGATCTTTGCCGAAATCATCCGCGCCGGCATCCAGTCGCTGCCCAAGGGCCAGCGCGAGGCGGGACTCGCCATCGGCCTGACGAGCTTCCAGTCCCGGCTTAGCATCGAACTGCCCCAGGCCATCCGCCGCATGCTACCCTCGCTCGTGGCCCAGCTTGTGGTGCTGCTGAAGGACACCTCGCTCGGCTACATCGTTTCCTACGAGGAACTGCTGCGCAAAGTGCAGATCATGGCCGACTTCCTCGGCCCGCAGTACTTGTTCCCGGTGTTCTTCGTGGCAGCGGCGATCTACATCGCGATCAACGTGGCCGTCTCGCGCCTGGCCATCTGGATCGAGCGCCGCGGATCGAAGAAGGCCGCCGGCGGCGTCGCCCATGTGCCAGCCGAAGGGATTGCCGCCAAGTAGCTCAATTCACCACAGAAGGTCTGGGCCCCATGCGGGTCCGGACCTTCTGTTTTGGTCTGGCGGGCTGGTTTGGCAGGGCTGTTTTGGCCGGGGCTGGTTCGGCCGGGGCTGCGGGCTTAGGCGTTGAGCCAGCTGCGCAGTGCCCGCAGGCACTCGCGGATCGCGTCCGCCTCGACGTGCTCGTTGTCCTTGTGCGCCAGCAGCGCATCGCCGGGACCGAAGTTCACGGCCGGGATGCCCAGCTCGCTGAAACGAGCGACGTCGGTCCAGCCGTATTTCGGCTTCGGCTCGGCTCCCACCGCGGCAACAAAGGACGCGGCGGCGGGGTGGTTCAGTCCGGGGCGCGCCCCGGCGGCGCTGTCGGTGCGGACGACGTCGAACCCGGCCAGCAGCTCGCGCACATGGGCCTCAGCCTGGTCCGGGGTCTTGTCCGGTGCGAAGCGGTAGTTGATTTCCACGACGCAGCGGTCCGGGATGACGTTGCCAGCGGTGCCGCCGTTGATCTTCACGGCGTTGAGGCTCTCGCGGTAGTCCAGCCCGTCCACATTGATGGTCTGCGGCTCGTAGGCGGCCAGCCTGGCCAAGATCGGGGCCGCGGCGTGGATGGCGTTGCTGCCCATCCACGCTCGGGCCGAGTGGGCGGCTTCGCCGAGCGTGGTCGCCTCCAAGCGCATGGTGCCGTTGCAGCCGCCCTCCACCGTCCCGTCGGTGGGCTCGAGCAGGATCGCGAAATCCCCGCCCAGCAGGCCGCCGTGGTTGCGCACTAGCCGGCCGAGGCCGCTCTTCACGGCCTTGACTTCCTCGTGGTCGTAGAAGACGAAGGTGACGTCCTTGTCCGGCTCCGCACCGCCGTCGAACAGGCTGGCGGCAAGCGCGAGCTGCACGGCCACGCCGCCCTTCATGTCGGTGGCGCCCCGGCCGTAGAGGATGCCCTCCCCCGGCGCACCCGAGGGCCAGTAGGAGGGGACCGTGCCGAGCGAGCCGCCGGCGGCGGGCAGCGGCACGGTGTCCAGGTGCCCGGCCAGGACGACCCGTTCGGCGCGGCCAAGGTTGGTGCGGGCGATCAGCGAGTCGCCGTCGCGGAGCAGCTCCAGCTGCGGGAGGGAGCTGAGGGCATGTTCAACGGCGTCGGCCAGCTCCGTTTCGTTGCCGGACACGCTGTTGATGTCGATCAGGTCAGCCGTCAGGAGGGCAACGTCCTGGCGGAGGTCCAGGCGGGCGGGAGCGTGGGAATGGGGGTTCGCGGCAGTCACCGTTCCACTTTATCCGTTGCCTCCCCCAATGCCGCCCTCCCGACTGGCTGGCAGTTGATGTCGTTCTGAGCGCCCGGAACGACATCAACTGCGACCTACTTGGGCGTCGTGAGTTTCGGCCCCCGCCGTCGCCCTCGCTAGACTTGGGGCATGACTGAAACCGCTTCTTCTGCTGTGCCCGCCGACGCCCGCTCCGCCTATGGCTACGGAGTGGCCACCGTGTCCACCCGTAACGGTGAAGCCACCGTGCTGGACGTGTGGTTCCCTGCCCCGGCGCTCGGAATCGCGGCGGAGAACCTCCGGGACGTGGACAATGCGGACCAGTCACTGATCGACATTGCCGCCAACGGCGCTGACCCCGACCGCGGCACGGAGCAGACGGTCGTCTTCGTCCAGATCCACCTCGACGCGGCACCCGCGGACACGGAGGACGCCTACCTTCGCCTGCACCTGCTCTCCCACCGGCTCGTCCAGCCCAACAGCATCAACCTTGACGGCATCTTCGGCAAGCTCCCCAACGTGGTGTGGACGAACTTCGGGCCCGCGGCCGTGGAGGACTTCGAGCTCACCCGGGCACGCCTGCGCAAGCGCGGCGCCGTCACGGTCTTCGGCGTGGACAAGTTCCCCCGGATGGTGGACTACGTCATCCCCTCCGGCGTCCGCATCGCCGACGCCGACCGCGTCCGCCTCGGCGCGCACCTGGCCGAAGGAACCACGGTCATGCACGAGGGCTTCGTGAACTTCAACGCGGGAACGCTCGGCACCTCCATGGTCGAGGGCCGCATCTCGGCCGGCGTCGTTGCCGGTGACGGGACCGACGTCGGCGGTGGCGCGTCGATCATGGGGACCCTGTCGGGAGGCGGCAAGGAAAAGATCGCCTTGGGCGAGCGCGTCCTCCTCGGCGCCAACTCCGGCGTGGGCATCAGCCTGGGCGACGATTCAGTGGTGGAGGCAGGCCTCTACGTCACCGCCGGAACGCGCGTCCGCGTCGTCGGGCCCCGGGACGCCGACGGCGAGGACACCAGCCGCATCGTCAAGGCCGTGGAGCTCTCCGGGGTCCCCAACCTGCTCTTCCGCCGCAACTCAACCACCGGCGCCGTTGAGGTCCTCCCCCGCAAGGGGCAGACCGTTGAGCTTAACGCGGATCTGCACGCCAACTGAAGTGGCGTGGCGGGCAGCCGTCTGTCCTGACATTAGGCTGGCCTGAGAGCCGGCAGGCTTGACCATGGGCACCCTGCCGGGCCCGTACTAAGGATGAAGCGGCCTGGAAGGGCCTGAGGGAGTAGTTTCGTGGCACGAAGAGGGAGCTGGCGCCGCCGTATCGTGCTTGTGCTGACCCTTGCGATGGTCGCGGGCGGGATCTACACAGCGGTGGCGTTCCTGCAGCGGTCGGAAACCCTGATCACGGAACGCTGCACCGCGTCGGGCGGCGGGAGCGCTGATCTTGCCACGGATCAGGCGGCCAACGCCGCCCTCATCACCGCCGTCGCCGTCCGGCGGGGGCTCCCTGCCCGGGCCGCCAGCATCGCGCTGGCCACGTCCATGCAGGAATCCAAACTGCGGAACATCGGCCACGGCGACCAGGCAGGCCCCGACTCCCGCGGATTGTTCCAGCAACGGCCGTCCCAGGGCTGGGGCACTGCGGAGCAGGTGATGGACCCGTACCACGCCAGCAACGCCTTCTACGACGCCCTCGTAAAAGTCTCCGGCTACCAGTCATTGGAGATCACAGACGCCGCGCAGCGGGTACAGCACTCGGCATACCCGGGTGCCTATGCCCAGCACGAGGTGATGGGGCGGGTCTTCGCCTCCGCACTGAGCGGCCAGACCGCCGCGGGCCTGGATTGCTCGTTGCGCGCCTCGGACGACGCCGGCGATCCGGCGCTGGTACAGGAAGGACTGACCGCGGCTTTCGGGAACATTCCGGCATCGACGGACGGCAGCACGCTGCTGGTGGAGGCGGAGGGCGCCCAGGGCTGGGCCGTGGCGCAGTGGGCGGTGGCAAACGCGAAAGCGCTCTCCATCACCGCTGTCCAGGTGGACGGCCGCGGCTGGAACCGGCAGACGCGCGACGGCTGGCAATCGTCGCAGGTACCAGCAGGGCAGGTCCGGGTGACGGTGGCCGACGCTCCCGCCACCTAGGCCGAAGTTACGTCTGTCGTGACGCGTGAAATCCCCGCCGGGCGGGGATTTCGCGGGTTTCGGTGGTTGCTTGTCTGGCTACTTGCCTCCGATGGTGGTCGGGATGGGCTGGCCGATGAGTTCGAAGGCCTGGCGCTGGATGGGTGTGGGCGTGGTGACGAGGTCGAAGCCGGTGTTCTTTCCGGTGCCGTTGATGTGCAGCCGGTTGCGGGTCAGGGTCCCGAGGTGGTCGAGCAGGGGGCGGAAGCTGTAGGCAGGTTGCCCGCCGGCTGTGGTGCGCCGTGACGCCTTGGTCTGCGCGGCGGTGGAGCGGGTGGCGGGTGCGACGGGGTTGACCGGTTCGGGCCGGTGTTCGTCGGTGAAGGTCAGTGGTGCCCAGGCTTTGCGCAGGTGCCAGGTCAGGTAGGCGGCGAGCATGCAGATGAACACGTGCGCCCGTACCCGGGTTTCGGTGTAGTGGTGGACCGGGCGCAGCTGCAGATCGATCGCTTTGATCGAGCGGAAGTCGCGTTCGACGTTGGCCAGGGACTTGTAGGTCGCCACGACGTGGCCGGCGTCCATCCGGGTTGCGTTGACGGTGGTGCGGATGATGTAGATCCCGTCCAGGGCCGCTTCGGCGGCGATCTGTTCCTCGTCGCGGGCGTACGCGAATGAGGTGTCGTTGATGGTCAGGGTGTAGTGCTTTTCCATCTTGTATTTGCCGATGACTTTGCCGGCGCGGAGCCCGATCTTCCCGGCGTCGTTGATGCGCCCGGCTTCGGCGGCGGCGGTGATTTTCGCCAGTTCCGTGTCGGTGGCGGCGAGCAGTTCGCCGCGCTTGCGGGCCCGTTCTTGCGCCAGGGCGGGGTTGCGGCAGGCGATGAGGCGTTCGCCGGGGTAGTCGGGGTAGGTGATTTCGGCCAGGTCCGTCTCGTCGAACAGGGACATCTGCAGCGGTCCGTCGTCGGCGGCCAGGGCCTTGATTGCCGGGGCGCGCAGCGCGGTGACCCAGCCGAGGCCGCCGAGTTCCTTCAGCTGTTCGATCCTGGCGTTGGTGATCATGCCGCGGTCCCCGACCATGACCATCTCGCCGAGCCGGTATCGGGTCTTGAAGTCCGCGGCGAGGTCCTCGAAGGCTTTGGGGTCGGCGGTGTTGCCAGGGACAACGCGTACGGAGACCGGCCGGCCGTCGATGTCGGTGAGCAGTCCGTATTCGATCTGCTCGAGGCCCTTCTTCCCGTCGCGGGAATAGCCGCGGGCCGCCAGCGGGCACTTATGTCCGGTCACCCAGGACGAGGACAGATCGAACAGTGCGAGCCGGTCCGGATTCGCTTCTTCCGACAAGTGCCGGGCGGCGAGCCTGGCTTCGATGGCTTCCTGCCGGCCGGCGAGCCAGTCCATCGCGGCGTAGACCTCGTCCGTGGTGGCGCCGGCGACGCCGAGGTCCTCGGCCAGGGTGGTGTCGGCCCACCAGCGGGTGGTCGCCAGCTTCGAACCGGGACGGCAGACCCGGGCGATCACCAGGGCGAAGGCAATGTCGCGCATCCGCCCCGCCCGCCCCAGCAGCGAGGGCATCCCGAGCGCTTTGGCCTGGGCGGCCACGGCGGCAACGTGGCCGTGGGGCAGGGACCGCACAGCCTCCAGACCCTCGGCGGAGAATACCGCCGGGTTGCCGGCCAGTGCGCCGCGGACCGCTTCGATCGCCGGTTCCGGCAGCGCCGAGAGGTTCGCCAGGGTCTCGTGCTTGACCTTGCCCTCCTGCCGGAAGGACCGCCGGAGCAACACCGATTCGTACTCGACCGTTTCCCCGGCCTTGTTCACCCGCCGACTCTTTGTCCGGGCTACGTGCATCGCCTGCGTTGTGCGTGCCATGCCACAATCCTACAGCGAACCATGGCGCCAGCCGTCAGCGACACGCTCAATTTAGTGGCTACAAATGACGGTACAAAAGTGGCCCCTCGGCCGGGAACGCGACAGAACCCGGCCAAGAGGCCAACGTAACTTCGGCCTAGGCGCCGTCGCCGGTTACCGGAAGCCCGACGGCGGTCAGACGAGCAGGTCGACGACGGGCTGCACGTAGCTCCGGAACAGCTCCGGCTGGGACAGCAGCTCGTGGCTCATGATGATCTTGTCCGGCTCGAGGTACCAGGCCCGCGGCTCCGTCAGAGGCAGCTCGATGATTGTCAGGCTGAAGTCCCGGGCCGCCCGGCCCACCTCGAGCAGGCGGTCGTCCACCATGTCGGCCAGCAGTTGCCCGGTACCGCTGGCTTCCCGCTCCGCTTCGAGCGCCGCATATTCTCCCCGGCGTTCACGGGCCCACGTGAGCGCCGCGCCGAAGTGCGCCTGCAGCACGCGCCTGAGGGCCGGTGAATTGCTGAAGGCACGGAAGCCCGGCGGGGCCAGCTCCGGGGACATCTCCGGATGGGCCTTCAGCAGCTGCTCCCACCAGGCCTCCCACTCGGTTTTAAGCGCACTGGTCCCGCCCACCTCGGCGATGAGGTTAGCGTGGTCCGAGGCGCGGATTTTCGGTGCCGCGTGGCTGAGTGCCGGGTGCCCAGCGCTGTCCAGACCGGCGGCGTCACGAACGTAAAGAGCAATGAGCATGGGACCCGAAGTGTCCATGGTGATCCGCCAGCCAGGCCCGCCTGTGTGGTGCATCAAATTGCCTCCCTTGGCAAGACGTACGCTTTCAGTGTATTCCTGAAGCCAACGCACGTTAATGGCTGGTAGTCTGGCTGCCCGTCCGGCTGTCCAGGCCTGCCAGGTGGGCTTCCAGCACATCCTTGCACATCTGGGCCGTCATCCACTCGGGTTGCAGCAGGGCATGCATCGTGAGCCCGTCCAGGGTTGCCAGCAACCGTTCGGCCTCGGTCACGAGCCTCTGCTGCTCGGCGTTCTCCGTGCCGGTGTTTGCCTCGCCAGGATTCACCGGATCTGCCGGATCCGTGGCGCCGGCCCCGGAAAGCTCCATCACCAGCCGGCCCACGATCGCCGCCACGGCACGGTGGCTGCGGTCGGCCTCCGGGGCAAGGAAGGGCTTCGTCCGGGCCGCGTTCTTGAAGGCCATCCAGACGCAGGCGTCGACGGCCCGTTCCTCGTCGAGCGGAAGAACCTCGCACAACAGGGTTAAGACACCCCTGTGGTGCTCCGCCGTCCCGCGCGCAAGGTCAGCCAGCAGCGCGTCGGCGGCGGTGAGCCGGCCGACAATCCGGTCCACGACAACGCCGAACGAATGTGCGAGGAGTTCGTCGCTGCTGGCGAAATAGTGGCGGACGGATCCGACTGCCAGGTCCGCTTCATCAGCGACTTCCCGGAGGGACGCCCGTTCGAGTCCGTCCGTTGCGATGATTCTGAAGACCGCTTCGACTACTTCCTGGCGCCGGAGTGCGGCGTCGACAAATTTAGGCACTGATCTTTTTTAGCACGGATGTGCCCCCACCGCCGCGGGGCACACCGGCCGCCGGCATGCTGACCCGAGGAAACGTGCCGAGGAAAGCCGCCCCCGCATTGGGATAGCGTAGAGCCCATGAGAATTTTGGTTACCGGCGGCACCGGCTACATCGGCTCGCACACTGTCCTGGCGCTGCAGGAAGCCGGCCATGAGGTTGTGGTCATCGACAACCTGGTGAACTCCAGCGAGGAATCGTTGCGGCGCGTCGCCGAGCTCAGCGGCAAGCCGGCGGTCTTCCACCGCGTGGATCTGGTCGATGAGGCCGCCGTGGATGCGGTCTTCGCCGAACACGCGATCAACGCCGTCGTCCATTTCGCCGGCCTCAAGGCCGTCGGGGAGTCCGTCCGCGAGCCCCTGATGTACTACCACAACAACCTCGTGGGCACGCTGAACCTGCTCCGGGTGATGGACAGGCACGACGTCCGCTCGCTCGTCTTCAGCTCCTCCGCGACGGTCTACGGGGAGCACAACCCGATTCCGTACATCGAAAAGATGGAGATCGGCGCCAACAACCCCTACGGGCGGACCAAGGAGCAGATCGAGGACATCCTCTCGGACCTCGGCGCGGCCGATGACCGCTGGCACATCGCCCTCCTCAGGTACTTCAACCCGGTTGGCGCGCACCCTTCCGGCCGGATCGGCGAGGACCCGCAGGGCATCCCCAACAACCTGGTGCCCTTCATCGCCCAGGTGGCGGTGGGACGGCGGGAGAAGCTGATGGTGTTCGGCGGGGACTACGACACCCCGGACGGCACCTGCCTGCGCGACTACATCCATGTGGTGGACCTGGCCGAGGGACACGTCGCCGCGTTGAACCACGTGGCGGGCCGGGCCGGTGTCTTCAGGTGGAACCTCGGCTCGGGAAAAGGCACCTCGGTGCTGGAGGTGCTGCGCTCATTCGGGAAGGCCGTGGGCGCCCCGCTCCCGTACGAGGTCGCGGAACGCCGTACCGGCGACCTCCCCGCCTTCTGGGCGGACGCGTCGTCGGCCTTGGCGGACCTGAGCTGGTCCACCACCAAGACGGTCGACGAAATGTGCGAGGACCACTGGCGCTGGCAGAAGAACAACCCGCTTGGCTACCTCTCCTGACATCGGTTGCTCCACAACGGCCCTTTTGAACGCTGAAAACGGCTGTTGTGGAGCAGCCGAAGAACGACGCCGGCGGCGCACCTCAGCTGAGGTCCGCCGCCGGCGTCGTAGTGCCCGTCAGGCGGGATCCGCTAGATCGAAGGGTAGTTGCGTTCCGGTTCTCCAACGTACAGCTGCCGCGGGCGGCCGATCTTGGTGTTGGGATCGCTGATCATTTCACGCCACTGGGCAATCCAGCCAGGCAGGCGGCCGATCGCGAACAGCACGGTGAACATCTTCTCGGGGAAGCCCATGGCCTTGTAGATCAGGCCGGTGTAGAAGTCCACGTTCGGGTAGAGCTTGCGCTGGATGAAGTAATCATCGTTCAGCGCCTTCTCCTCCAGCCGCATGGCGATGTCCAGCAGTTCGTCGTTGCCGCCGAGCTTGCTGAGGATCTCGTGGGCCGTGGCCTTCACGATTTTGGCGCGGGGGTCGTAGTTCTTGTACACGCGGTGTCCGAAGCCCATGAGGCGGACGCCGTCTTCCTTGTTCTTGACCTTCTCCATGTAGTCCTCGGGCTTGGTGCCGTCGGCCTGGATCTGGCGCAGCATCTTCAGGACGGCCTCGTTGGCGCCGCCGTGGGCGGGTCCGAAGAGGGCGTTGATGCCGGCGGACACGGAGGCGAAAAGGTTGGCGTTGGAGGAGCCGACCAGCCGGACCGTGGACGTGGAGCAGTTCTGCTCGTGGTCCGCGTGCAGGATGAGGAGGAGATCCAGCGCCTTGGCGACCACCGGGTCCACCTCGTACTGCTCTGCCGGGAGCCCGAAGCTCAGGCGCAGGAAGTTCTCCACGAGGTTGTGGGAGTTGTCCGGGTACAGCATGGGCTGGCCGACGCTCTTCTTCAAGGCGTAGGCAGCGATGACCGGCATTTTGGCCAGCAGCCGGTAGGTGGAGACCTCGACCTGCTCGGCGTTGAACGGATCCAGCGAGTCCTGGTAGAACGTCGACAGCGCCGACACGGCCGAGGACAGTACCGGCATCGGGTGGGCGTCGCGCGGGAAACCGCTGAAGAAGCCCTTGAGCTCTTCGTGCAGCAGGGTGTGGTGGCGGATCCGCTGGTCAAAGGCTTCCAGCTCGGTGGGGGTCGGCAGGTTGCCGTAGATCAGCAGATAGGAAACTTCCAGGAAGCTGGAGTGCTGGGCGAGCTGTTCGATCGGGTAGCCGCGGTAGCGCAGGATGCCGGCGTCGCCGTCAATGTAGGTGATGGCGGAGGTGGTGGCCGCGGTGTTCATGAAACCGGGGTCAAAGGCAACGGCGCCGGTCTGCTTCAGCAGCTTGGAAACGTCGTAGCCTTCGTTTCCTTCTACAACCTTGATGCGCGGCAGTTCGAGCTCGCCGCCGGCATGGCGCAGGGTTGCGCTGGTGGTCTCAGTCATGGAGTCTCCTCATGAGGCGCAGGGGCCTCTGTAGAAAGCTGGTCCAACATCTGGTGAAGCCGCCTGCGGATCCCGTGCGGACAGGAATTCCAAAGGCTGCGCTGCCTTCTTGTGGAAAGCCACCATTGATTGTCAGTTAAAAACTACCGGCACTTCGCGGGTGGCACTAATCCGAGGCGCCCTTCAGGCACCGAAAACGCGCCAGTTGTGGCACGTGTCACAGCATTGTTACGGCTCAGTGGCCAGTCGTGAAACAGCGGCATCGATTCGCTCATCGCTGGCCGTCAGGGCCACCCGGATGAATCCGTTACCGGCGTCCCCGTAGAAGACGCCCGGGCCGACGACGATTCCGCGGTCCGCGAGCCTGCCCACGGTGTCCCAGGTGGCTTCGCCCGCGGTGGCCCACAGGTAGAGCCCCGCCCTGGATTCGTGGATCGTCAGCCCGAACCGTTCCAGTGCCGGCACGATCCGTTCGCGGCGGCCGCGGTACAGGTCCTTCTGCGCCTGGACGTGTGCGTCGTCGCCGAGGGCCACGCGCATGGCTTCCTGGACCGGATACGGAACGATCATGCCTGCATGCTTGCGGCTGTTGACCAGGTTCGCCATGATGGCCGGATCCCCAGCAACGAACGCGGCCCGGTAGCCGGCCAGGTTGGACTGCTTGCTCAGCGAGTACACGGCCAGCAGGCCGTCGTGGGAACCGTCGGCCACATCAGGGTGGAGGATGCTGGGCACCGGGGTGCCGCCGCGCTGGACATCCCACTCCCCCCAGCCGAGTTCGGCGTAGCATTCGTCGGAGGCGACGACGGCGCCGAGCTCGCGGGCCTGGCTGACGATCCGCCGCAGTGAGGCGACGTCCCGGACGCTGCCGGTGGGGTTGGCCGGCGAATTGACCCAGATGAGGCGCACGCGCCCCCGGGTGGCGGCGTCGAGCTCGTCGAGGTCGTCGGCGGCGATCTGCTCCGCGCCGGCGAACGTGGCGCCGATGTCATAGGTGGGGTAGGCCACCGTGGGGCGGACGACGACGTCGCCCGGCTTGAGGCCAAGCAGGAAGGGCAGCCAGGCCACGAGTTCCTTGGAGCCGACGGTGGGCATCACGTTCTGCGGATCAAGCCCGGGCACGCCGCGGCGGCGCCCAAACCACCCGGCAACGGCTTCGCGGAGGGCCGGCGTACCGTGCACCGTGGGGTATCCGGGGGCATTGGCCGCGGCGCGCAGGGCGTCCTGCACGACGTCGGGCGTGGGATCGACGGGGGTCCCGATGGACAGGTTCGCGACTCCCCCCGGGTATCGGGCTGCCCTCGCAAGGTACGGCGCCAGGGCCTCCCACGGGTAGTCGGGCAGGCTGAGGCCGAAGCTGCGCACGGCAGATGTCACCGAACGCCCGTCCTAGTTGTCTTGGTTCTGCGGCGGCAGGGCGGCGATCATGGCGTGGTCCGTGTGCGTGTTGCCGATCTTCGCGGCGCCGCCCGGGGAGCCAAGATCGTCAAAGAATTCGACGTTGGCTTTGTAGTAGTCGGCCCACTCTTCGGGGGTGTCGTCCTCGTAGTAGATCGCTTCCACGGGGCAGACGGGTTCGCAGGCACCGCAGTCCACGCACTCGTCCGGGTGGATGTACAGGGAACGCTCGCCCTCGTAGATGCAATCGACGGGGCACTCTTCAATACATGCCTTGTCTTTGACATCTACACACGGCTGCGCGATTACGTAGGTCACGTCCCTTGCCTCTCCACGTTGGATCCGGCGACCGGCCGGATGGTTCTCCCGGCCTGAGCGCCGGGCTGCTGACTTCTGAGCCTATTATCTCCCAGCCTATTCCCGCGAACCTAGCCGGGCGTCATACATGCTGCGCGTCTTACTATGAAGTGGTGAGTTCGCCTTTGCCGTTGCCCCAGCAGTTCCTGTCTGGTGCCCCTCTCGGCACGCGCGTTGTGGTCCGCTACCGGATCGAGGGCGGCCTGACGGACGCGCTCGGCGAACTCGTGGGAAGGGCCGACGGTGAGTGCACCGTCCGCACCCGGCGCTCGGACGTCGTCATCGCGCTGGGTCTCGTGGTGGCCGCCAAGGAAGTCCCCCCGGCCCCGCCGCGCCGCGGCCCGCGTTTGCCCACGCCCTGACCCCCTATGCCGGGCCGGTTCACCAAATGGACATGCCCTCCCCCACCTCGGCGCACCGCTGGACATGCCCTCCCCTGGTTGCCGGCGGTGGACATTTCGCCCTTATGTCCATCCGTGGCGACCAACGCGGGACATGTCCAGTGGCGGGCAAGACGCAACGCGGAACATGCCCAGTGGCGGGCAAGACGCAACGCGGAACATGCCCAGTGGCGGGCAAGACGCAACGCGGGACATGTCCGTTGCTAGGCGGCAGCGGAGAGCCTGTGCAGCGCGTCCCGGACCATGGCGATGAATTCCTGCGGGTGGTTCTTGAGCAGCGGGTAGCTCACGATCAGGGTCGGTATTCCCAAACGGGTGGTGACGTTCCACCGCCGTCGGTCTTCTTCAAAGCTTGTCCTGTCCATATGGAAGCCGGCCCCGTCCGTTTCGATGCCGAGTCTGCCGTCAACCATGAGGTCAAGATGCCCCATACCGGGAATGTTGACCTGCGATTCGACATGGAACCCGGCCCGCCGCAAGAGAAACCGGGCCAGGCGGACGATCCCTGCCACAATCCGGCGTTCCCGGGCATCGTTCCGGCCGTTGAGTCGCTGGCGCAGCCCGGTGAGCGGGAGTCCTTTGAGCACGACGGCGGATTCGGCGATGATCAGGCCGTCTGGCTCCGGTAAACATCGCAGGCTGTGGACGACAGTGTCCATGAGCGTCGGAGGCGCCGAGGATCGGTGGCAGACGAATCCCGGGTAGCTGCGGCTGTGGGTGAGTGCGACATGCGGCTGGCTGGGGGCTTCGAGAACCCACAGCCCTTGGAACTGCGCAGCGGTGACGCACGCAGGCTCGGCCGGAAGCGAACGGATGGAGATGAGTTGCGGATCGGCACCAGGCACCGCGTAAACGCCCCTGGACACCCGGGAAACGGCGCGGCTGGCCATCGCGGCCTTGAGCTGGAAGTCGGAGACACCCGCCGCGGCAATGTGTTTGGCGCGGGCGACGCCGTCGTATCTTGAGAGCACCTCGCCGATATTGACCATGCAGCCATCCTGACGCCGGGGCATGCGGCCCGAACAGGCCCGTCCCGCGCTATGTGGACAAGTACATGCCCCGTGCACAGTGCCCCCGGGGAGCATGTCCAGCGGCCAGGAATGGACATGTCCCGCGCACGGGCTGAGGGACGGACATGAAGCCACTATGCCCACCCGCGTGGCCGAAAAATGGGCATGTCCCGCGGAGGCCCGGCATGTCCCCCGGAGGCGCAGCATATCCACGGACGCCCGCGGAGCGGTTAGGCCGGCAGACGCCTGTAGCGGCGGCACCAGGCCAACATGGCCACCGTGACGCCTGCGATCCCGTAGACCCAGATGTTCCCGGCGGTGTCACCGATCACGAGGCGCCTCCCGGTCTCCAGGGTGGACCACCAGCCCGTCAATGCGTAGGAGAGGACCCCGCACGCCGCCGTCGGAATCACCGAACGGAAGAAGGCCCCGAGCCACAGCTCCACGGAACCCAGGAGCACCAGCGCGGCAACAGCACCCCAGGGAAGCCCGACGCCGGCAATCTGGACGTCCTGCCGGTGCAAGGCAGTGCCGGCCAGGGAAACAAAAAGAGCTGCCGGCACGGCGGCGGCAATGCCGCCTGCCATGCCGGCAGCTCTACTGTTCACGGGAGTGACAACCCGTACCGGGATCAGACGGTCCCGGGATCAGACCTTGGCGCGGGCGCGGTTGGCCTTGGCCCGGTCGCTGGTGTCGAGGATCAGCTTGCGGATGCGGATGGACTCCGGCGTAACCTCGACGCACTCGTCTTCGCGGGCGAATTCGAGGGACTCTTCGAGGGTCAGGTCACGCGGCGGCGTCAGGTTCTCGAAGGTGTCGGAGGAAGCGGCACGCATGTTGGTGAGCTTCTTTTCCTTGGTGATGTTCACGTCCATGTCGTCGGCGCGGGAGTTCTCGCCCACGATCATGCCCTCATAGACCTCGGACGTGGGCTTCACGAAGAAGGAGCCGCGTTCCTGCAGGTTGATCATGGCGAACGGCGTCACAACACCGGCGCGGTCGGCGATCATCGAACCGTTGGTGCGGTACTCGATCGGGCCGGCCCAGGGCTCGTAGCCCTCGGAGATGGAGGCCGCGATGCCGGCGCCACGGGTATCCGTGAGGAACTTCGTACGGAAACCGATCAGGCCACGGGCCGGAACGATGAACTCCATGCGGCACCAGCCGGTGCCGTGGTTGGCCATGTTGGTCATGCGGCCCTTACGGGCGGCCATGAGCTGCGTGACGGCGCCGAGGTATTCTTCCGGCACGTCGATGGTCATGTGTTCCATCGGCTCGTGGATCTTGCCGTCGACCGTCCTGGTGACAACCTGCGGCTTGCCGACGGTCAGCTCGAAACCTTCGCGGCGCATCTGCTCGACGAGGATGGCCAGCGCGAGCTCGCCACGGCCCTGGACTTCCCAGGCATCCGGACGCTCGGTGGGGAGCACCTTGATGGAGACGTTACCGATCAGTTCCTTGTCCAGTCGGTCCTTCACCTGGCGGGCCGTGACCTTGGCACCCTTGACCTTGCCGGCCAGCGGGGAGGTGTTGATACCGATGGTCATCGAGATGGCCGGGTCGTCAACAGTGATCAGCGGCAGCGGCTGCGGGTTGTCGACGTCGGTCAGGGTCTCACCGATGGTGATTTCCTCGATGCCGGCGACGGCGACGATCTCGCCCGGGCCGGCGGATTCGGTCGGCACGCGGTCAAGTGCCTTGGTGGCGAGCAGTTCTGTGATCTTGACGTTCTTCAGCTCGCCGTTGGCGCGGGCCCAGGCAACGGTCTGGCCCTTGCGGAGGGTGCCGTTGTAGATGCGCAGCAGGGCGAGGCGGCCCAGGAACGGAGAGGCGTCCAGGTTGGTGACGTGCGCCTGCAGGACACCGTTCGGGTTGTAGGTCGGCGCCGGGATGTGCTCGATGATGGCCTGGAACAGCGGCTCCAGGTCCTCGTTCTCCGGGGCGCTGCCGTCTGCGGGCTGCTCGAGGGAAGCGCGGCCGACCTTGGCGGCGGCGTAGACGACGGGAACGTTGAGAATCTTGTCCAGGTCAAGGTCCGGAACCTCGTCGGCGAGGTCGGAGGCCAGGCCGAGGAGGAGGTCCATGGACTCGTGGACAACTTCTTCGATCCGTGCATCGGGACGGTCGGTCTTGTTGACCAGCAGGATCACGGGAAGGTGCGCGGCCAGAGCCTTGCGCAGGACGAAGCGGGTCTGGGGCAGCGGGCCCTCAGAAGCGTCGACGAGGAGGACGACGCCGTCGACCATGGACAAGCCGCGCTCCACCTCGCCACCGAAGTCAGCGTGGCCGGGGGTGTCAATCACGTTGATGGTGATGGTCTCGCCCTTGGAGGCCGGTCCGTTGTAGGCCACGGTGGTGTTCTTGGCCAGGATGGTGATGCCCTTTTCGCGCTCCAGGTCACCGGAGTCCATGACGCGGTCTTCGAGATGGTTGTGCTCGGCAAAGGAGTTGGTCTGCTTGAGCATGGCGTCGACCAAAGTGGTCTTGCCGTGGTCAACGTGGGCCACGATCGCGACGTTGCGCAGATCACTGCGCGATGCAGTGGCTACCGCGGTGTTGGTGGTGGTTTCAGACATGCGTTATTGCTCGATTCAGTGGTGAAGTCAGCTGTGGTATCGCGACATTTCCAACCGGAACGCACGACGGGTAAGCCCTTTCGGCACAGGGCACCTACTACAAGTCTAAGCGCTAGGTCATTTATTGGCCTAAAATGCGAAACCCGGCGCACCCGGCCGGCACGGCCGGAGCCGGACAAACGGGCGTTTACTGTGAGTAAAGTCACTGGATTTTCGGGCTCCCATGCCCCATCATTGCTCTGGTAGCAGCAAGCCACCGGAGACATTCATGCGCAACGCCTCGGCTCTGTCCCGCTTCGTCGCACCGATGATCGCCGTAGGCGTAGTTCTGGGCGGCTGCGGGCAGCCCTCCGCTTCACCAGCACCCGACGCCGGCTCTTCCGCCGGCTCCTCTGCCGCCGGGCAGCCTGCCACGTCCGCGCGTGTGCCGGCGGGCGGCCCGGGCATGCCCGTCGCCGCCGCATCGGGCGCCAAGACACAGCTCAACGCCGAAGTTGATCCCGCAGACCTGCCGGCGGGATCGATCTACCGCAACCCTGCCAACAGCCGCAGTGAGGTGATCGTTGCAGACATCCGCCATACGGCTGTGCTGATTGGCGACTCCCAGTCCGAGCCGTCGTTCGGCTGGCCGCGGCAGGGTCTTGCAGCCATGGGCTACCACGTCTTTTTCTGTGGCCTGGGCGGTACCGGCTACGTGGCCTCAAACGGAAAGACGGGCAACTACATCGATGCCCTCCAGCGCGGTGACTGGAAGCTGCCCTACGGCGCCCCTCCCCTCGTGGTGATCGAAGGAGGCGGCAACGACGCGGCGCGGGGCGCCACCGACGCGCAGATTGTGGCCAATGCGGAGCGCCTGATCGCCAGCATCCAGGAGCGCTATCCCGCCGCCCAGGTGGTGATGATCGGCACCTTGGCCCGCGGTGCCAGCTACGGCGGCGGCCGCCGAACCCAGGTGGACGCCCTCCTCGGCACGGTTGCGCTGAAGCACGGGCTGCCGTTTGTCAGCGTCGGTGACTGGCTGACCAAATACGAGCTCACGAACTCGATGGCCGACGGCGTCCACTTGAACGCCCAGGGCCACAAAGCCCTAGGTGTCATTCTGGGCAAGCGGCTGCGGGCCATGGGTCTTGAGGCCAAGGAGCCGGCCTCGATTTCCGACCTGTCCCGCTGACGCCGGACAGGAACGCTTGACAGGAACGCCGGACGCGGACGCCGGTCGCACGAACACAGGAGCCGGTGACCGCCCCGAAAGGGCGGCCACCGGCTCCTGTGTTCCTGAACGGAATGCGTTCGTGAACCGCGCCGTGAACTAGCCCGGATCAGGCAACTTCCGGGGGCAGCATCAGGCGCGCACCGGGGATGGCGTTGAGCAGTGCCTTGGTGTAGTCCTGCTGCGGCGAATCGAAGACCTCGTCCGTGGACCCGGTCTCAACCAGCCTGCCCTTCTCCATGACGCACACGTGGTCGGCGATCTGCCGGACCACTGCGAGGTCGTGCGTGATGAACAGGTAGGTCAGTCCCAGCCTGGACTGCAGCTCGGCGAGCAGGTTCAGCACCTGTGCCTGGACGAGGACGTCCAGTGCGGAGACAGCCTCGTCGCAGATGATCACTTCGGGGTCCAGGGCCAGGGCACGCGCGATCGCGACACGCTGGCGCTGACCGCCCGAGAGCTCGTTCGGATACCGCTGCATGGTGGACTGCGGCAGCGCCACCTGGTCCAGCAGTTCCCGGACCTTCTTCTCGCGGCTGGCCTTGTCCCCGATCTTGTGGGTCCGCAGCGGTTCCTCGATGGTCCGGAAGATGTTGTACATCGGATCCAGGGAACCGTACGGGTCCTGGAAGATCGGCTGCACGCGGCGGCGGAAGGCGAAGATCTCCTTGCTGTTCAGCGTGGAGGTGTCCACGCCGTCGAAGATGATCTTGCCTGAGGTGGGCGTCAGGAGGTTCAGGACCATCTGCGCCACGGTGGACTTGCCGGAACCCGACTCCCCCACGATCGCCGTCGTCGTTCCCCGTTTGACGCTGAAGGAGATGTCGTCGACGGCGGTGAAGTCCGTCGACTTGCCAAAGCCCGAGCGCAGCTTGAAGACCTTCTTCAGGTTCTCGATCTGCAGGACCTCTTCGGGCATGGACGGCGTAACCACGACATCATCAGCGGGTGCGAGGAGATCGTCGCTGTCCACGCCGAGCTCCTTGGCCACCTGGATGCGCCGGGACGCCAGCGACGGCGCCGAGGCAACCAGCCGCTGGGTGTAAGGGTGCTGCGGGTTCTCCAGCAGCTCCAGCGACGGCCCGGATTCGACGACCTGACCGCGGTACATGACCACGACCTTGTCGGCACGCTCGGCGGCGAGGCCGAGGTCGTGCGTGATCAGCAGTACTGCGGTGCCCAGTTCCGTGGTCATCTTGTCCAGGTGATCCAGGATCTGGCGCTGCACCGTCACGTCAAGCGCGGACGTCGGCTCGTCGGCGATGAGCAGGCGCGGCTGGCAGGACAACCCGATGGCGATCAGCGCGCGCTGGCGCATGCCGCCCGAGAACTCGTGCGGGTACTGCTTGGCACGCCGGGCAGCGTCCGGCAGCCCGGCTTCGGAGAGGACCTGGGCGACGTCGTCGGGGCCGTCGGGAAGTCCGTTGGCCTTCAGTGTCTCGCGGACCTGGTAGCCGATCTTCCACACTGGGTTCAGGTTGGACATCGGGTCCTGCGGGACCATGCCGATGCTGTTTCCGCGGAGTTCGATCATCCGGTTTTCACTGGCGTGCGAGATATCTTCGCCGTCGAACAGGATCTGCCCCGCCGCGACGCGGCCGTTGCCGGGCAGCAGGCCGATGGCGGCCAGCGCCGTCGTCGACTTGCCGGAGCCCGACTCACCGACGATGGCGACGGTTTCGCCCGGCATCACGGTGAGGTGGGCATTCCGGACGGCGTTGACCTCGCCGTTGCTGGTGGCGAAGCTGATCGCCAGGTCCTTGATTTCAAGCAGCGGGCGCTCATCAGCAGTGCCCACTTCGTGGATTTCGACAGTGGCGTTCATGGCGTCCCCTTTCATCGCTTGCGCGCTTTGGGATCGAGAGCATCGCGGAGGGCATCGCCCAGCATGATGAAGCTCAGGACTGTGATGGACAGTGCGATGGCCGGGTAGAGCAGCGGCATCGGGTTGGACCGGAGGGATGCCTGCGCGGCCTGGATGTCATTGCCCCACGACATGACGCTCGGCGGGAGGCCGATGCCCAGGAACGAGAGCGTGGATTCGGCAACGATGAACGTGCCCAGTGAAATGGTGGCCACGACGATGATCGGAGCCAGCGAGTTCGGCATGACGTGCCGCATGAGCGCGCCGAACTTGGAAACGCCCAGGGACCGCGCCGCCGTGACGAAGTCGGCGTTGCGGACTTCGATCACGGCCCCGCGGGTGATGCGGGCGATCTGCGGCCAGCCAAACGTGATCAGGATGAGCACCAGGGTCCATGCCGTGCGGTTCGCGCGGAACATCGGCAGCTGCATGAGGACAATCGCGCCAAGAATCAGCGGCAGGGCGAAGAAGATGTCATTGATGCGCGCCAGGATGGCGTCCACCCAGCCGCCGTAGTAGCCGGCCAGGGCGCCCATGACGCCGCCGATCAACAGGACGCCGAGGGTTGTGAACAGGCCCACCGTCACCGAGGAGCGTGTGCCGAAGATGACGCGGGCGTAGACGTCGCACCCCTGCTGGGTGAAGCCCAGGGGGTGGCCGGCAGCCGGGCCGCCGTCGGAGTTGGCCAGCTGGCACGCCTCAGACGTCGGGTCGATCGAGGAAAAGAGACCCGGGAAGAGCGAGACGGCCACGACGACGAGGATCAGGAAGGCCGAGATGAGGAAGAGCGGCTGCTTGCGCAGGTTCTTCCAGGCTTCGCCCCAAAGACTTAGCGGCGCGTTGTCTTCCTTGACCCGGTCCGTCGCCTGGAGGGGCGTCTCCGCCACACCTGCAACGAAGTGCTCAATATGACGGGTCGCACGCGCGGGAGCGGCGTGCCTTGATGTGATGTTCTCAGGAGTCATAGCGGATCCTCGGGTCAAGCCAGGCGTAGAGCAGGTCAACGAGCAGGTTGGACAGGCAGTAGATCAGCACCAACACGGTGACGATCGAGACCACGGTGGGGCCTTCCCCTGACAGCACGGCCCGGTAGAGCCGGTTGCCCACACCCGGCACGTTGAAGATGCCTTCCGTGACGATTGCCCCGCCCATGAGGCTTCCGAGGTCTGCGCCCAGGAAGGTGATGACGGGAATCAGGGAGTTGCGCAGGATGTGCACCCGCACCACCCGGAACCGTGACAGGCCCTTGGCGGTTGCGGTGCGCACGTAGTCGGCGTTCATGTTCTCGAGAACGCTGGTGCGGGTCAGGCGCAGGACATAGGCGAAGGAGCCCAGACCGAGCACGATCGCCGGCAGGATCAGGTCCTGGACCGTTGCAACCGAGCTGACGGTCGGTTTGGCCCACCCCAGCTGGACGCCGATGGTGAACTGCAGCAGGAAGCCGAGCACGAAGATCGGGATGCCGATGACGATCAAGGACGCGACCAGAACCGTGGCGTCAAAGAGCTTGCCCTTGCGCAGGCCGGCGATCAGGCCAAAGACGATGCCGAAAACACCCTCGAAGATCAGCGCCATCACCGCCAGGCGCGCCGTGACGGGGAAGACCTCGCCGAGCACCGCGGCGATGGGGCGTCCGGAGAAGTCCTGGCCGAGGTCGAAGGTGAAGATGCTCTTGAGGTAGAGCAGGTACTGGATCCAGAACGGCTGGTCCAGATGGTACTGGACCCTGAGCTTCGCAGCCACGGCCTCATTGACGGGCTTGTCGCCGAAGAGAGCCACGATTGGATCGCCGGGGAGACTGAACACCAGGAAGTAGACCAGCAGCGTTGCGCCGAGGAATACGGGAATCAGTTGGAGGAATCGCTTGAGAATGTAAGTCGCCATCAGCGAATCACACCCCCGTGAGCTGGCATCCTGTCCAGGGATGCGGTGGAGTTGTTCATCAAAGAACCTTTTCACTATGGATGCAGGCCGGCGCCGGTTCACTCACGGCGGCCGTGCTGCGAAAGTACACCCGAAGGGGCCGGGCCATCAGGAAATGAGGGGGAAACACAGCGACGGCGGAGGCCCCAGTCTGGGCAGCCCCCGCCGTCGTACTGTTATTACTTGCCGGTGACGTTGTAGTACAGCGGAACGCCGTCCCAGCCGTAGTCAACGTTGGTGACCTTGTCGCTCCAGCCGCCCTGGGCAACCTGGTACCACAGCGGGATGGCCGGCAGGTCCTGGAGGAGGATCTCCTGGGCCTTGTTCATGGCCTTGTTGCCGTCGCTGACGGACGGGGCGTCCAGTCCATCGGAGATGGCCTTGTCGAACGCCGGGTTGGCGTAGTCGGCGTCGTTGGAGCCTGCACCGGTCTTGTAGATCGGTCCCAGGAAGTTGTACAGCGACGGGTAGTCCGCCTGCCAGCCTGCGCGGATGGAACCGGTCAGGGTCTTGGCCGTTGCGTCGTTGCGGGCTTCCTTGAAGGTTGCGTACGGCTTGCCTTCAACCTTGATGCCGAGGGTGTTCTTGAGCTGGTTCACGACAGCTTCAACCCAGGCCTTGTGTCCGCCCTTGTCGGCGTTGTAGGCGATGGTGAACGTCTTGTCAGCGTCCCACTTCTGGATGGCGTCGGCCTTGGCCCAGGCATCCTTGGCCTTGGTGGCGTCGAACTTCAGGTTCTCTGATCCGGGGACCGAGTCGCTGTAGGCGTCAAGCACGGGAGCCGTGAAGTCCTTCGCCGGCTGGCGGGCACCGCTGAAGATCACCTTGGTGATTTCGTCCCGGTTGATCGCCATGGAGATTGCCTGGCGGCGAAGCTTGCCGGCCTCACCGCTCCATTCCGGCAGGTATTCCGGGATGGCGATGGTCTGGTTGCCGGCGTAGGGCTTGTTGATGGTGCGGTCGCCGAGGTCGGTCTTGAAGTTCTTCAGCGCGCTGGTGGGGATGGTCTGCAGGATGTCCAGGTTGTTGGACAGCAGGTCCTGGTACGCGGCGTCGTCGTTCTGGAAGATCTTGAACGTCACGCCGGCGTTCTTGGCCTTGCGGGGGCCAGTGTAGTCCGGGTTCGGAACGAGCTGGATCTGCACGTTGTGCTGCCAGCCGCCGTCCGCAAGCTTGTACGGGCCGTTGCCGACCGGCTTTTCGCCGAAGGCCTTCGGGTCCGTGAGCGCACCGGAGGGGACCGGCACAAAGGCAGTGTAGCCCAAACGCAGCGGCCAGTCGGATTCCGGCTGCTTCAGCTCTACGGTGAACGTCTGCTCGTCAACGACCGTCAGGCCGGACATGGTCTCGACGGTCGAGCCTTCTGCGCTGGCTTCGTCGTAGCCCTTGATGCTTTCGAAGAAGCCGCCGCTGAGCTGGGCGTTCTTGGCCGCGGCTCCGAAGTTCCAGGAGTCAACGAAGGACTTGGCCGTGATGGCCTCGCCGTTCGTGAACTTCTGGTCCTTCTTGATCTTTATGGTGAAGTGCTGGCCGTCCTTGCCTTCAATGGACTCTGCGAGTTCGTTGACGGGCTTGCCGCTGGGGTCGTAGCTGACCAGACCCGCGAAGATCATGTCGATGACCTTGCCGCCGCCGACTTCGTTGGTGTCGGCCGGCATCAGGGGGCGCTGGGGCTCCGAGCCGTCGGCAAGGATTACTTTGCTGGTGTCGCCACCGGTGTTGCCGCTACCGGCAGAGGTGCCGCTGGCACCGCATCCGGTCAGGGCGAGGGCGGCGATAGCCACCATGCCCAGTGCTTTGGAAGTGCGCGAAAAACGCATTCCGCCTCCTATGAGTTGTGGGAGTTCGTGAGGGAAAAACTTATGTTTCCCCGCAGGCAGGCACAGAGATATCCCTGTGACGTGGCCTACATATGGAAGTAGCCTAGCGCCAAAATGTCCAAATGTTGGAACTCTGTTGCCAAACCGTGATCCGACAACCCTGTGACGGCTGGAGTCAACGGCAATGTATTTCAGGTCACACAATACCGGCTGGTAGTATTCGCGCCCGCGGCGATCCGGGTTACGTGCGGTTAACTGGAGTCCAGCCAGCTGGCACTCTGCTAACTGGCGCCTGCCAGCAGCTGGGCGCGCAATTCGCGCCGCTCGCGCTGCTTGTCCGGATCCGGCAACGGGACGGCGGCCAGGAGCCGCTGGGTGTAGATCTCCTGCGGGTTGCGCAGGATCTGGTCCCGGGTCCCCTGCTCCACGATCCGGCCGCGCTGCATCACGCAGATCCGGTCCGCGAGCACGTCCACGACGGCGAGGTCGTGGGTGACGAAGAGGCAGGCAAAGCCCAGTTCCTTCTGCAGGTTCTGGAAGAGGTCGAGCACCTTGGCCTGCACGGACACGTCCAAGGCCGAGGTGGGCTCGTCCGCAACCATCAGCTTCGGCTTGAGCGACAGGGCGCGGGCGATTCCGACGCGCTGCTTCTGCCCGCCGGAGAGTTCGTGAGGATAGCGGTTGCGGTAGTCCCGGGGAAGCTCGACCTGGTCCAGCAGTGCCTCGATCCGCTTCTGCAGCTCGGTCCCCTTCGCCACCCCGGCAAGGAACATCGGCTCGCCGATACTTTCGCCGATCGGCAGCCTGGGATTCAGGGACGACGACGGATCCTGGAACACCATGCCGACGTGCCGGCGCATGTCATGGAGCTGCCGGCCGTTCTTCTTGGCCGCGGAAATGTCCTGCCCGACAACCCGCATGGTGCCGGCCGCCACCGGCAGCAGGCCGACGGCCGCCCGCCCGATGGTCGTCTTGCCCGAGCCTGACTCCCCCACCAGGCCGACCACCTGTCCCGGATAGATCACCAGGTTGGCGCCTTCCACCGCGCGGAAGGCCGGCACCCGGCCCTGCTTCGGGTATTCGATGGCGACGTCGGTCAGTTCCAGCACGGGCTCGCCCAGGGGCTTGGCTGCTTCCGCCGCGGCGAGGGCGGCGAGGGCTGCGGCGTTCTCGCGCTCACGCCGGAGGAGCTCCTCCTCCGGAATGGAGAGGTTTTCGGCGTGCGTGGCGGCCGCGAGGGCGGCCGTGACATCCACGTCCGCCACGGAATCCGAGCCGCCCTGCCCCAGGTGCGGGACGGCGGCCAGAAGTGCCCGGGTGTATTCGTGCTGCGGGTTGTGGAAGATCTCCGCGGCCGTGCCGGTCTCCACGATCAGCCCCCTGCGCATGACGGCGATCCGGTCGGCGAGGTCAGCGACCACGCCCATGTCGTGCGTGATCAGCACAATCGCGCTGTCCAGCTTGTTCCGTAGATTCCGCATGAGGTCCAGGATTTCGGCCTGCACGGTCACGTCGAGGGCCGTGGTGGGCTCGTCGGCGATCAGCAGCTTGGGGTCGCAGGAGAGTGACTGCGCGATCATGGCGCGCTGGCGCTGCCCACCAGAGAGCTGGTGCGGGTAGGAGCGGAACGCCTTCTCGGGGTCGGGCAGTTCCACGAGCTCCAGCATGCGCAGGGCACGCAGCCGGGCTTCATCCGGGGAGACTTCATTGTGGAGGCGGATGGTCTCCACAATCTGCGCGCCCACGGTGTAAACAGGGTTCAGTGCGGTCATGGGCTCCTGGAAAATCACGGCCACGTCCTTGCCGCGGACCGCCCGGATATTCGCCTCATTGGCGCCCAGCAGTTCCCTGCCGGCGAGCTTGACGCTTCCGGTCACACGGCTGTTACTGGGCAGCAGGCCCAGGAGCGCCATCGAACTGGCGCTCTTGCCCGACCCGGACTCCCCCACGATGGCGAGCACCTCGCCCGCGCGCACTTCGTAGTTCAGGCCGATCGCGGCCGGAACCCATTTCTTGTCCACGCCGAAGTCGACGCTCAGGTCACGGACCTCCAGGACGGTTGCACCTTTGCCTGGTGCGGGTGCCACGGGCGGATCGAGGGTGACGAAGTCAGACATGATGGGGCTTTCCTTCCACCCAAGCCGCCGGAGCACCGGGGATTAGTGCTGCGGCTCGGAATACTGAATTATTAGGGGCATGAGCTCTGCGCCGCACGCGGGAAACGTTGAAATCTTCAAGGCCCGAACGAACAAATGGTTCGCATGGCTGTCCTGGGCGGTGGCCGCATTCGGCGTGATGGTGACGGTTCTGATGGCGGGGCCCGGGGCGCTGGCCGGCGCCGCTCCGCTTGTGCTCCTCGCCTTTCTGGGCTGGCAGCTTTTCTGGCTGCCCGCAGTCGTAGTGCACGACGACGGCGTCACGCTGGAGAACCCGTTCCGGTCCATCGTGGTGCCCTGGGCCGCGCTGGTGCATGTCGATACCCGCTTTGCCCTGACCCTGGTGACCGCCAGCAAGAGCTACGCCTCCTGGGCGGCGCCGGCCCCCGGAATCTGGGGCGGCCGCAACGCCCGCCCCGAAGACCTTCGGGGCCTGCCGGCAACCACCTACGGACCGGGGAAGTCGGTCCGGCCCGGGGACCTGAAGACCACCGACTCCGGCCAGGCCGCCATGCTGGTGCGCGCCCGGTGGCACGGGCTGGTGGAAAGCGGTGGGCTCGCCGCCGGCGACGCCGCCACCACAGCAGTGACGGTGACCGTCCGCTGGGTGGCGATCGGCGCCGTCGTACTGCTCCTGGCGGCGAGCTATCTGGCCGTCACCGCCCGGTAACACCGCAATATCAGCTCTGCAGGGGGCCGGCATCTACTCGCCCTGTTTTCCGTCGCCAGCAGGTCCGTCGCTAGCAGATCCGTCGAAAGCAGGTCCGTCGAAAGCAGTGACGGGGGTCTTTGCCCGCGAGGGCTCCTGGCTCGCCTGGGCCGTCTTGGCATTGAACTTCTTCTGCCGCGGATCGAAGGCATCCCGCAGGCCGTCGCCGATGAAGTTGATGCTCAGGCAGATCAGCACGATGAACAGGCCCGGGAACCAGAAGAGCCACGGGCGCGTGGCAAAAGCGGCCTGGTTCTGCTGAATGAGCAGCCCCAGGGACGTGTCCGGGGCCTTGACGCCGACGCCGAGGTAACTCAGCGCCGTCTCGGTGAGAATGGCCGCGGACATGGTCAGTGTGACGTTGACGATCAGCACACCTACGGCGTTGGGCAGGATGTGCTTGAAGATGATCCGCGTGTTGCTCGCCCCGGAAATCCGAGCCGCATCCACGAACTCGCGCTCGCGCAGCGACAGGAATTCTCCGCGCATGAGGCGGGCCAGGCCCACCCAGCTGATCAGGCCTAGGAAGATCCCGAGGGCCAGGACGCCGTTGGTGCTGGTGAAGGAAACGAACCAGCTACCTTGGTCGCGCCGGCCCGCCAGCTGCGCCATGACGGCCGCCAGCAGGAGTGCGGGAACGATGATGATGACGTCGGTGAGGCGCATCAGCACGGCTTCCATCCAGCCGCGGAAGTAGCCGGACAGGGCACCGACCACCACGCCGACGAGGCCGGCTATGAGGCCGATCACCACCATGATGGTGATGGACTGCTGGGTGCCGCGCATGGTCATCGCAAAGAGGTCCCGCCCGATCCGGTCCTGGCCGAAGGGGTGTTCGCCCCAGGCAAGCGGCCAGAAAGAGGCGGTGGGCGCACCCTCGTTGACGAGCGGCGCCACGTCCTCATGCCCATATTTCCACCAGCCGGGGATGCCGGCATAGCCGACGGACGTGAATGCCACGACGAAAATGATCGCGAAGACCGCCAGGCCGATGATGGCGCCCGAATGGCCGAGGAACCTCTTGCGGACAATCTGCCCTTGGCTAAGGCCCTTGGCCTCGAGGATCGGTTCGATTCCGGCGGCATCCGCCCGCCCCAGTCCGGCGTCTTCGGCCATGATTTCATCCTGCTGACTTGGCTGGCTCATGCTTTTACCCTTACGCGTGGATCAAGTGCGGAGTACGCAAGGTCCGCAATGAGGTTGAAACCCATGGCCGTAATGGCCACGCAGATGAACACGCCCATGACCGGGTTGGGATCCACGTGCGAGATGCCGTCAAAGAACAGGAAACCCATCCCCCGGACGGAGAAGACCGACTCCGTGATGACGGCGCCGCCGATCAGGCCGCCGATGTCGAACGCCACGATCGTGGCGATCGGGATCAGCGCGTTGCGGAAGGCATGGCGCATGACGACGGTCCGCTCGGACAGGCCCTTGGCGCGGGCGGTCCGGATGTAGTCCATGTTCATGATTTCCAGCATGGAGGCGCGGGTGAAGCGGGTGTAGCCGGCCAGCGAAATGAGGATCAGGGCCATGGTGGGCAGGATCAAGTGAGTGAACGAATCGAGGCTCAGGACCCAGAAATCTCCCTCAATATTCGGTGTGCCGGCGCCGATCGTGGCGATGGGACGCCCGCGGACCCTGCTGTTGTTGAAGTAGCTCGGCCAGGCCTGCATGTAGCGGTCAAGCACGATGAGGAAGCCCACGAGGAACGAGGTGAGGGCTGCCGCGCGCATGGACTGTCCGCGGTCGTAGCCCCCCATGACGAATCCGATGCCCATGCCGACGAGGACGGCCGCCCCGGCGAGCAGCACGATCATGAGGAACGTGGCCTCGTTCAGCAGCGGCTGGATGGCGAAGTAGAGAACCACGCCCACGCCGACGGCGATCAGCGCCGACTGCAGCGCCTTCCGGTTTTTCAGTCCCGCCGAGAGGAGGGTGACGGCGAAGGCGATGCCCACACCCGCGAGGGCGATGACCACCGGACCGAGGCCCGGCGTCTTGAACCAGCCGGTGGCGGAGAAGTAGACCAGCACGGCGGTCACGAAGGCGAAGGCAACGGCGCCCGTGAGCAGCCTGCGCTTCAGCTCGCCGCCGGCCGACACGGCGGCCACCACACCGAGGCCCGCACCGATCGCCAGCGCAGTCGGGAAGGGGATGTCCGGATCCCGCAGGAAGTTGTTGAAGCCGATCGCGCCGAACTCCTTCAGGAGAACGGCGACCCAGAAGATCGGCAGCGAGAAGAACAGGAACGCCATGAAGGTCACGCCGTAGTCAAGCGTGCTGTACTGGCGCAGGGCCGTGATGATGCCCAGCGTGATGCCGACCAGGATGGCCAGGACGGTGGCGCCGGTGACCAGTGTCAGGGTCTGCAGGAGCGCGTGCCCCAGCGCGTCGGTAATCGGCTGGCCGGCAATGTTCTTGCCGAGATCGCAGGAGTTGGCGAAGGGAACGAGGCATTGCGCCGCTCCGCCCAGCCATTTGAAGTAACGCAGCGGGGCGGGAGTGTCCAGCTGCAGCAGCTCGGTCCTTGCATCCATCAGCTGCTGTTTGTTGGGGGCACTGCTGGCACGGTATTCCTCGAGGGGATCCCCGGACGCCGCTGTCAGGAGATAGACCAGGTAGGACGCGCCAAGAAGAATGAGTGCAGCGGTGATGAGCCGCCGGACTATGTAGGTCACCATTGAAATAGAACCTCGGGATTCGGGCCCAGGTTTTGCCCGGACCGGTCGCAGTGTAGGGCCGGGTGCCGCGGATCACGCGGCGGTCGTGCCGCCTCGGCGGGAGTTTCGCCAGAAGGCGCCGGGACCGTGGTGCTTGGGTCCCGGCGCCTCAACTGTCAAATGTCACTGGCAAGTGTCGCCGCCAAATGTCGCTGTCAAGTGTCACTGTCAAATGTCACTGGCAAGTGTCACTTGCGGTCGTCGGCCTACTTCTGTGCCCACTCCCAGAAGTTCCACCAGACGCCGGTCTGGTTCGGCATGTACTTTACGCCGGTGATGCGATCGCTGTATGCGTCGACGCCCACCGATTGGAACAGCGGCAGGCCGTAGGCGGAATCCCAGATCTTCTTGTCGATCTGCTGGATGAGGCCGTCCTGCTTGCTGCGGTCGGTGGTGACAACCAGTTCTTCCATCAGCTTGTCGGCGTCAGGATCGCTGAACTGGTTGAAGTTGGAATCGTTGCCCGACTTGAAGATCTGCGGGACGCCGGACACGCCGACCCCCGGGTTAGTCCAGCCGAAGATGGTGGCGTCATAGCCGCCCTTGCCCAGGGCCTTGCCCCAGTCAGACTTGCCGAGGCCGCCGTCGACGATCTGGAAGCCGGCCTTGGTGGCAGATTCGCGGATCAGCGAGTAGGCATCGACGCGGTTGGGGTTGTCTTTGTTGTACATGATGCGGATCTCGGGCGTGGTACCGTTCAGGAGCTTCTTGGCCCCGTCAATGTCCGCGTCCTGGTAAGCCGAGGAGCCGTTGTTCTTGGCCGAGTCCGCGTAGGCGGCCTGGTCCGGAACGAACAGCTGGGAATCGAGCTCCTTAGCGTTCGGATCCAGCTTCTTCACGATCTTGTCAACGATGTCCTTGCGCGGGACGGTCTTCATGAACGCCTCACGCACGTTCTTGTCGGCCAGCGGTCCCGAGTAGTTCAGGTCAAGGTGGTCGTAGGAGAGCTGGTTGCCCTGATCGACGGTGACGCCCTGGCCCTGGAGGGCCTTGAGCTGTTCGACGGTATCGGCGGAAGCCTGCGGGGCGACGATGTCTGCCTCGCCGTTCTTGAGTGCCTGCACCTGGGCGGCGGAGTCACCGATATAGCGGACGGTGATTTCGTCCAGCTTGGCTTCCGGACCCCAGTTGTAGTCCTTGTTCCTGACCATCGTCATCGACTGGTCCTGATTGACGTTCTTGACGATGAACGGACCGTTGGACAGGAACAACGTGGGGTCTGCCGGAAGGGTCTTGGTATCAAAGCCGGTGTTCCACATATCGGCCATTGCCCGCAGCTGTGTGTTCGCGGGCTTGGGAGCCTTCGAATCGCCGCGCGGCATGCCCTTGAGGAGATCGACGAATGCCTTGGTATCCGTCAGGCCTGCCTTCTTGGCGAGGACGTGGGCCGGGATGTCGATGCCGGGGCCGCCCAGGGCGATTTCCCAGTCGGCGAAAGGCTTGGAGTACTTCACCGTCATGGAGCGGCCGTCAGCGCCGAGCTCCGGGAAGTCGGTCAAAGCGAGGCCGGTAGGGTCCCCGGCGTAGGAGAAATAGGAGGTTCCGGTCTTCGCTTCGGGATCGGCGTCGTCGTAGTAGCCGGAGAAGGCGGCCCACTGCAGCAGCAGGTCTGCTGCGGTCACGGGCGTGCCGTCCGACCATTTGACGCCATCATTGATCGTGTACTTGACGGTGAGCGGGTTGTCCGAAGTCTTTTCCATCTTGCCGAACTTGTCGTTGTGCACGACGTTCAGCTTGTTGTCGATGTAGTAGAAGCCCGAGTGGGTGGCGTAGCTGATCTTGGAGTTGATGTCGGTGTTGCCGTCGGCCGTATTCGGGTTGAACGTGTTGAATGCGTTGACCTCGACCACTGTTGCCGATCCGCCTTGCTTGCTTGCTGCCGCAGCAGTCGTCGGGGTTGTCCCGCCGCTGTTGCCCGCGCAGGCGCTGAGGGCAATGGCAGCTGCTGCTGCCACGCCCACTGCTTTGGAAATACGACCCAATCGCATTCCGCCTCCTTGTTTCTGTCGTGTGGATGAGACCGGCACCGTAGGCGCCGGACAGACGTCCACACTCCCCCAGCGGCAGCATGGCCCGTCTCACATGGGATGTAGCGTAAACCCCAACTGCCGCAACGCACGACGAAAGTTGACTCCCTGTAAAGTTCGTTACCGAGCTGCAACATTTGACCGGCCGCGCCGGAAAAAATTCCACACAATCATTGACGGCTGCGGCGCCAAAGGATAAGAGCGCCGCACACAGGAAAGCCACGATTCGGAAATCGTGGCTCCTCGAGTTAATCCCTAATTACTTGGCGGAATTACCGATCCGTCACACGTTGAAGCGGAACTCCACCACGTCGCCGTCCGCCATGACATATTCCTTACCCTCGATCCGGACCTTGCCGCGGGCCTTCGCCTCGGCCATGGAGCCGGCGTCGATCAGGTCCTCGAAGGAGACGACCTCGGCCTTGATGAAGCCCCGCTGGAAATCGGAGTGGATCACGCCGGCGGCCTGCGGGGCTGTGTCGCCCCGGTGGATGGTCCAGGCGCGGGTCTCCTTGGGTCCAGCCGTCAGGTAGGTCTGCAGCCCGAGGGTGTGGAAGCCGACGCGGGCCAGCTGGTCCAGACCTGATTCGTCCTGGCCGTTCATTTCCAGCATCTCGCGGGCTTCTTCCTCGTCAAGCTCGACGAGGTCGGATTCAAGTTTGGCGTCGAGGAAGATGGCGTCCGCTGGGGCCACCATGGCGCGCAGTTCGGCCTGTTTTTCGGGGCTGCCCAGGATTCCCTCGTCCGCGTTGAAGACGTAGATGAAGGGCTTGGCCGTGAGCAGGCCGAGCTCCTTGAGGTGTTCCATCTCCAGCTTGTCGCTCTTGACCGAGGAGAAGATGGTGTCGCCGCGTTCCAGCACCGCCTGGGCCGCCTTGATGGCCGCCAGTTCGGCGGCCTCCCGCTTCTTGATCTTGACTTCTTTTTCGATCCTCGGGATGGCTTTTTCAATCGTCTGAAGATCGGCCAGGATCAGCTCGGTGTTGATCGTTTCCATGTCGGAGACGGGGTCCACCTTGCCGTCGACGTGGATGACGTCGGGGTCATCGAACACGCGGACAACCTGGGCGATCGCCTCGGCCTCGCGGATGTTGGCGAGGAACTGGTTGCCCAGGCCTTCGCCCACGGACGCTCCCTTGACGATCCCGGCAATGTCTACGAAGGACACTGCTGCCGGGAGGAGCCGCTGGGATCCGAAGATGCCGGCCAGCTTTTCAAGCCGGGCATCCGGCAGGTTCACGACGCCGATGTTGGGCTCGATCGTGGCGAACGGATAGTTCGCTGCGAGCACCTGGTTGCGGGTCAGTGCGTTGAAAAGAGTTGATTTGCCGACGTTGGGCAGTCCGACGATGCCAATAGTAAGAGCCACGAGCATATATTCTACCCGCTGCGGCTGGGGATCTCTGCGGCGGCCGGGCCGTACCCCGGAGGGGATGTTGGTGGCGGTGTTGCGGGCGTCGGGGCCAAAACTGTCACAGGGGCGTGCCACAGTGAAGTCATGGACGCTTTTGGACTGATTCTTTCCCTGCTCATGCTGCTCGTGGGTGCCGTTGCCGGCGCCGCACTTGTCTATGTGCTGCTCCGGCGCCGCTACCTGGCCGTGGAGCAGGACTTCGACGGCGTCTCGGCCCGGCTTTCCGAGGTCAGCGCCCAGTTTGCCGCCGCCGACGCCGAGAGGCGCCTTCTCGCGGCCCAGAACCGGGAGCTGGGCGAGTCCCGGACCCAGGACGGCAGTGTGCTGCGCGCGCTGGCGCCGGTGGCGGAGAAGCTCACCGCCGTGCAGCAGCAGGTGTCGCTGCTCGAGCGCGACCGGCTGGAGCAGTACGGGCAGCTGGCCCAGCAGCTGCAGGAGGCCCGCCTGTCCGATGAGCAGCTCCTGCGGTCAACGCACGCGCTGGAGTCTGCGCTGCGCTCCAACAGCGCCCGCGGTCAGTGGGGCGAGGTCCAGCTGCGGCGTGTGGTCGAGGCGGCCGGGATGCTGCGGCACGTCGATTTCCATGAGCAGGTCCACAGCGGGCAGCTGAACAGCTCCGCCACCGAAAACAGCCTCCGGCCCGACCTCGTGGTGCAGCTGCCCGGCGACAAGCAGCTCGTGGTCGACGCGAAGGTCCCGCTGGCGTCCTACCTCGCGGCACAGGAGCTCGGCACCGCCCCCGGCGGACAACAGCGCAGCCTGCAGCTCGGGCAGGCGCTGAGCGGACAGCAGGGGCACCTGGCGGCCCATGCGAAGGCCCTGAAGGCCCACGTGGACGCACTGAGCAACAAGAAGTACTGGGACATCCCCGGCAACTCCCCGGAGTTCGTGGTCTGCTTCCTGCCCGCGGAGTCGATCCTGGCGGCCGCACTGTCGGCGGACCCGGCGCTGTTGGACTATGCGCTATCCAAGAACGTGGTCCTCGCCTCGCCCGGGACGCTGCTGGCGGTGCTGAAATCGGTCGCCTTCACATGGCGCCAGGACGTGCTCACGGACAGCGCCCGGGAACTCTTCGAGCTCGCGCGGCAGCTCTACGAGCGGATGGGAACGCTGGGCGAAAACGTCACCAGGCTCGGTGCCTCGCTGAAGACCTCGGTGGACCGCTACAACTCGATGGTCGGAACGCTTGAGGCCCGGGTCCTGCCGACCGCCAGGAAGCTCAACGCCCTGGACGCTGCCGGACTGACGACTCCCGCCGCCGTGGAGGTGACGCCGCGTTCGGTGGCGGCCCCGGAGCTGCAGTCGGGCGGGCAGGCACGGGACGAGTCCGGCGACGATTCCGAAGAGTCGGCAGCCTAGAAACGCCGTGCGGGTCGTCCCGCTGCGTGCCGTATGTCCCGCCAGGCGCGCTGAGCCCTAGGAGTGCTCCGGGCGCGTGCCGCGGCCGCCGAGGGCGCGGGAAACGTCACCGGCCTGCTTCAGGGTGGCCCGGAGCTCCTTCGGCAGGGAGAACAGCAGGTCCTCTTCGGCCGTGACGACTTCCTCGACGGATCCGTAGCCGTAGTCGGCCAGGAGCCGCAGCACGTCCCTGACCAGCACCTCAGGGACGGAGGCCCCCGACGTCACGCCCACGGTCGCGACGCCCTCGAACCAGGCCTCGTCCACCTCGTTGGCGAAGTCGACGCGGTAGGAGGCCTTGGCACCGTACTCCAGTGCCACCTCCACAAGGCGGACGGAGTTCGACGAGTTGGCCGACCCCACCACGATCACGAGGTCCGCCTGGGGTGAGATCTTCTTGATGGCCACCTGGCGGTTGGTGGTGGCGTAGCAGATGTCGTCGCTGGGCGGATCCTGCAGGGTGGGGAACCGCTCTTTCAGGAGCCGGACCGTTTCCATGGTCTCGTCCACGCTGAGGGTGGTCTGCGAGAGCCAGATGACCTTCTCCGGGTCGCGGACGATGACCTTGTCGACCTCATGCGGGCCGTTGATGATCTGGATGTGCTCCGGCGCTTCGCCGGCGGTGCCTTCAACTTCCTCGTGCCCGTCATGGCCGATGAGCAGGATGTCGTAGTCGTCCTTGGCGAAGCGGACGGCCTCGCGGTGCACTTTGGTCACCAGCGGGCAGGTGGCGTCGATGGTCCGCAGGCCGCGGTCCTCGGCGGACTGGACCACCGCGGGCGAGACGCCGTGCGCCGAGAAAATCACCAAGGCGCCTTCGGGGACCTCATCCGTTTCATCAACAAAGATGGCGCCCTTCTCCTCGAGGGAGCTGACCACGTGGACGTTATGCACGATCTGCTTGCGCACGTAGACGGGCGGGCCGTAGTGCTCCAGGGCTTTCTCCACCGCAATGACCGCGCGGTCCACGCCGGCACAGTAGCCCCGCGGAGCTGCCAGCAGCACCTTCTTGGGACCTGCAACGGGCGCCGCCGCCAGGACATCCTCCGGTGAACGCCGCCGGCGCGGAACGGATGGCATCGGAACGGAAACAGCGGTGGTGGTCATGCTCCCATGCTACCGGTGTTCAATCTTCAGGCGCGGCGGCGGCCGCCGGCGACGCGAACGACGAGTCCCGCGACCAGCAGCGCCGCTCCTGCCACCGCGGCGGCCAGGATCCACTGGCCGAAACTGGCCGCGGACGCTGAGACAAACTCACTCTTGAACGTCTCCGCCACCTCATTGCCGCTCGAGGTCCCGGCCACCGCACCGCCGGCGGCGTCGCTGGCCAGCTTCCACACGCCGGCCAGCACCAGCGCGCCTGCTCCCGTGCCGGCAAGGACCGCCCACCGGCGGCGAGCCGCAACAAACGCCAGTGCAAAGGCGATGCCCGCACCCAACGCCACGGCGTAGCCCATCGGCGCGTAAGCGGCGACCCTCTCGATGAGCTGGCGCTGATTGGACTGCCCGATGTGGATCAGCACCTGGTCGGGCGCCTCAAGCGGCAACGTGGTCGCGTCAGAGACCTGCTTCGCGACCAGCCGCACCAGCGGTGCTACATCCAGGGTGAGCGAGGTGGTGCCGTCGGCCTCAGGCGGCAGGGCACTGGGGTCGGCGAAGGTCAGCCGGTGGCTCTTTCGCAGTGTTTCCGCCCAGGCATCGGGGTATCCGGGCAGGCCGGTCAGGGATTGTGCCGCGTTCTCGAGGATCGGCCGGGCCGTTTCCGCCAGGGCTTCGGGGATCCGGTCGCCGGAACCGAGACTTCCGACGGCGGCCGCGGCCAGCCTTTGCTGGAACGCGGGGTCCTTGCCCAGCGGCCCGGTCAGGGCAACGAAGCCGTCTTCCTGGACGATGTTCCGATCCACCCACATGGCTGGGACAGCGACAGCCGCCATCAAGAGCCCGATGAGTACAGCGGCGGTCGAGACAAAAGTGCGCAAGAGATTCCTAGGAGGTCGTTGGGGTTAGTGCCATCCTACGGCGGCTCCCCTGTGACCCATAAAGCCTGACCCATGAAGCGCGGCCCATAAAGTCAGTCCCTGATGGTAAAGCTATGGATAGAGTTGAACCAGACAAGTTCCAGCTGCCAGCCGGTCATCCTCCCCGAGAAACTCCCCAGGATCGTGCCCGCTGACAGCCCGGCCCCGGCAAAGGACACCCACCACATGCACAAGGCACTCTCCGCCACGGGGTCCCGGCATGCCTGAGGACGCGACGGCAGCCACCACGCTGCCGGCCACCGCGGCAGAAACCAGCCCGGACAACCCCTGGCCTCTGCAGTTGTTGTCCCAAAAGCTCAAACTGCACATCGACCGTGCCCCGTCGGCCTGGGTCGAAGGCCAGGTCATCGAGCTGAACCGGCGCGGCAACAACGCCTATCTGACGCTGCGGGACATCGACGCCGAAATCTCCCTTCCGGCCTCGGTCTGGACGAACGTTCTGGACCGCCAGGAAGCGCCGCTGGAACGCGGTTCCCGCGTCGTGGCCCTGCTCAAGGCCGAGTTCTGGCTGAAGACGGGCCGGCTGAGCATGTCGGTGAAGGACATCAGGCCGGTGGGGCTCGGTGACCTGTTGGCCAGGATTGAGCGGCTGCGCCATGCCCTCGCCGCGGAGGGCCTGTTCACTGACGCCCGCAAGAAACGGCTCCCCCTGCTCCCCCACCGGATCGGCCTGATCACCGGCCGCGACTCCGACGCCAAGAAGGATGTGCTGCGCAACGCGGCCCTCCGCTGGCCCGCCGTCGAATTCGAGATCCGCGAAGTGGCGGTCCAGGGCAATACCGCCGTCACGCAGGTCATCGCGGCACTGCGGGAGCTGGATGCCCATCCGGAGGTCGACGTCATTGTCATCGCCCGCGGCGGCGGCGCCTTGGAGGATCTGCTGCCGTTCAGCAACGAGGAACTCATCCGGGCCGTCGCCGACGCTGTGACACCGGTGGTGAGCGCGATCGGCCATGAGGCGGACCGGCCGATCCTCGACGACGTCGCTGACCTCCGCGCCTCGACCCCCACCGACGCCGCCAAGAGGATCGTTCCGGATGTCGTGGAGGAGCTCGCCCGGGTGCGGCAGGCGCGGGACCAGCTCCGGCGCGGTGTCACGCGCCTCGTGGAGCGGGAAAGCGACCGGCTGGCCTCGCTGCGCTCCCGGCCCGTACTGGCATCTCCCGAAGGCATGGTCACCATGCGGCTTGACGACGTCGAACGGCTCAGGGGCCGCTCCCGCTCGGCCATCACGGCGGCCGTCGTGAGGGCAGCGGACCAGCTGGTCCACCTGAAGGCCCAGGTGCGTGCACTCTCACCGCAAAAGACCCTGGATCGCGGTTACGCCGTCGTGCAGCTCGCCGACGGGCAAGACGTCCCCGGCACGCGCCGGGACGTTGTCCGCCACCCCTCGCAGGCGCCGTCAGGCACCGATCTGACCGTGCGGGTGGCCGGCGGCCGGTTCACCGCCCAGGCCACCGGCGGCCAGGAGCCCTCCGGGAACTGACGCGCCGCGCCGACAGAACATCACCCGGAACCACCCGCCCTTCGGGGCACAGCAAGGAGCACTACATGGCAACAGAGACAAATCCGAACGCCGACATCGAGGGCCTCAGCTACGAGGACGCTCGCGAGCAGCTCCTCGGCGTGGTCGGCAAGTTGGAGGCCGGCGGAGCCAGCCTCGAGGAATCGCTCGCGTTGTGGGAGCGCGGCGAGTCGCTGGCCAAGCGCTGCGAACAGTGGCTGGAAGGTGCCCGTAAGCGTCTGGCTGCCGCCCGGGATCAGGCCGCGCAGGAGGGCTAGCCCTACCGGCCCGGCAGCCGGCAGCCGGCTGCCGTCAGGACCGTTCGACCAGCTCCCGTTCCATCTCGACGTCGAGGTCCGAAACCGGCCACTCGAGCTTCAGGCCTTCCAGCGCTTGCAGCAGCAGCTGCTGCACGGCGATCCGGGCGTACCACTTCCTGTTGGCGGGCACCACATGCCAGGGAGCCAGCTCGGAGCTGGTCTTGTCGAAGGCCTTCTGGTACGCGTCCATGTAGTCGGCCCAGAAGGCCCGTTCCTTGATGTCGTTGCTGCTGTACTTCCAGAGCTTGGCCGGATCATCCAGCCGGGCGAGCAGGCGTTCCTTCTGTTCGTCGCGGCTGATGTGGAGCATGACTTTGACGATCTTGGTGCCGGCCGCCGTCTGACGGGCCTCGAATTCGTTGATGGCCCGGTAGCGGCGCTCAAGTTCCTCCGGTTTGGCCCAGCGGTGGACCCGATGGATCAGGACGTCCTCATAGTGGGAGCGGTCAAAGACCCCCACCATTCCGGCCGCCGGCACTTCCTTCTCGATCCGCCAGAGGAAGTCGTAGGACTTTTCCTCCGGGGTGGGGGCCTTGAAAGACTTCAGCTGGACACCGTCCGGGTTCATGGCGCCCATGACGTGGGTGACGATACCGCCCTTGCCGGCGGTGTCCATGGCCTGCAGGACCAGCAGGATGCGCTTGGTGCCGCCGAACCTGGACTCCGCAAAGAGCTTTTCCTGCAGCCGGGAGAGTTTGTCATCCAGCTCAGCGAGCAGCGTCTCGCCGTCGGCCTTATCTCCTGCGTAGCCCGGAGTGGAGCCCGGATCCAGGTCCTTGAGGCTAAACCCCTTCCCGATCTTCAGGATGTCCGAGGGATGTTTATCGAATGTCGCGACGCCTGCCATCAAAGCCTCTTTCCGGTTCACGTTGCGCTGCTGACCCCAGAGCTGCTGACCCCCAGACTAGTTCCCTTTGTACCGGCTCAGGAAGTCCCCCATGCGGTTGATTGCCTCTTCGAGGTCCTTCACCAGCGGCAGGGTCACCATGCGGAAGTGGTCCGGGCGGACCCAGTTGAAGGCGCGGCCGTGGGAGACGAGGATCTTCTGCTCGCGCAGCAGGTCCAGGACGAATTTCTCGTCGTCGCGGATGTGGTAAACCTCGGGATCGAGCTTCGGGAACAAGTACATGGCACCGCGCGCCTGCTGCGTGCTGACGCCCGGAATCGCATTGAGCATGTCATAGGCCTTGTTCCGCTGCTCGAGCAGGCGCCCGCCGGGCAGGATCAGGTCGTTGATGCTCTGGTACCCGCCGAGGGCGGTCTGGATGGCGTGCTGGGCCGGAACATTGGCGCACAGACGCATGTTTGCGAGCAGGCTGATGCCCTCAAGGTAGTCGGCGGCATCCTTCTTCGGCCCGGAGATGGCCATCCAGCCGGCCCGGTAGCCGCACACCCGGTAGGCCTTGGACAGCCCGCTGAAGGTCAGGCACAGGACGTCGTCGCCGGTGAGGCTGGCCATGTTCACGTGCACGGCGTCCTCGTAGAGGATCTTTTCGTAGATCTCATCGGCGAAGAGCACGAGGCCGTGCTTTTCGGCAAGGGCCACGATTTTCTTGAGCGTGTCCCCGGGATACACCGCCCCGGTGGGGTTGTTGGGGTTGATCACCACAATGCCCTTGGTGCGCGGGGTGATCTTGGCTTCGAGGTCCTCGAGGTCGGGCTGCCAGCCGGACTCCTCGTCGCAGAGGTAGTGCACGGGCTTGCCGCTGGCCAGGGCCACGGAGGCCGTCCACAACGGGTAGTCCGGCGTGGGGATGAGGACTTCATCGCCGTCATCAAGCAGCGCCATGAGCGACATCGTGATGAGTTCGCTGACGCCGTTGCCCAGATAGATGTCATCGACGTGGATGTTCTGGATCCCGCGCGTCTGGTAGTACTGCGAGACGGCGGTGCGTGCGGAAAAGATGCCGCGGGAGTCGCTGTAGCCCTGGGCATGCGGCAGGTGGCGGATCATGTCCACCAGGATCGCGTCCGGCGCTTCGAACCCGAAGGGGGCCGGGTTTCCGATGTTCAGTTTGAGGATCCGGTGACCCTCTGCCTCCATCTGCTGGGCGGCCTGAAGAATCGGTCCACGGATGTCGTAAAGGACATTATGAAGCTTGGTGGACTGCTTGAATTCTGCCATTCCTCAAATATGCCATATGGAGGATGTACTTCTGTTGAGACTTGTCACACAAACGTGCGACGCCGGCGACCGGGGCCGGAAGGCCCGGTCACCGGCGTCGCACGTTCAGCAGGAAGGCGCCCGGCAGGGTGTCGCCGCTACTTGACGAGTCCCTTGTCCTTGAGCCACGCAGCCGCGGCATCCTTCGGGTTCTGCTTCTGGTTGCCGCTGACGGCACGGTTGAGGTTGATCAGGTCATCGGTGGTGAGGATCTTGGACACGGCGTTCAGGGCTTCCTTTGCCTTGTCCGTCATCTTGGACTTGTTGTACAGCGGCAGGACCTGCTGGGCGATGAAGTTGTTCTTCGGGTCCTCCAGCACCACGAGGTCATTGTCCGCGATGGACGGTGTGGTGGTGAAAATATCGGCCACCTGGACCTGGTCAGAGAGCAGGGCCTTGAGCGTGACGGCGCCGCCGCCGTCGCTGAACGGCTCAAGTTTCTTGGGCTCGCAGCTGTAGTTCTTCTTCAGGCCCGGCAGTCCGTAGGCGCGTTCGGCGAAGGTCGCCGGGGCGCCCACCACCAGCTCGCCGCAGACCTTGGCCATATCCTCGATGGACCTCAGCTTGTACTTCTCGGCGGTGGCCTTCGTGACCACCATGGCGTCCTTGTCCTCGGCCTTTGAAGCGTCCAGCACCGCGAGGCCCTCGGGCAGCTTCCCCGGCAGCGCCTTGACGATGTCCTCGGCCGAGACCTCCGTGGCGTCCTTGTTCACATGCAGCAGCAGGTTGCCGCTGTAGTCGGGGACGACGTCCACGGATCCGTCCTGCACGGCCTTGAAGTACACCTCGCGCGAACCGATGTTTGGCTTGGTGCTCGCCGAGATGCCGGCAGCGTTCAAGGCACCGGCGTAGACCTCGGCCATGGTCTGGCTCTCGGGGAAATCAGCAGACCCGATCACCAGGGCAGCGCCCGATCCGGACGTTCCCCCGCTGGTGGCCGGGGCCGAGCTCAACGGATTAGATGAGCCTCCGCAGGCGGACAATGCCACGGCCAGGCCTAGGCCGGCGGCCAGGCCACCGAATGCGCGCCTGCCGAGGGCTCGTTGGCGGGATTCCTTCATGACGTACCTCCTTGAACAACAGTCTCCGCGATTACGGGGTCTGTGAGATCAACCGCAGCCTGGTGGCTCCGGTTCGGCTGGGAAGAGGCGCCCCGTGACAGGAACAGCCTCTGGAATAGGGCAAGGACAAGGTCGATGGCGATCGCGAGCCCTGCGATCAGAAATGAACCGCCCAGCATCTGGGGGAAGTCGGAGAGCACCAGCCCGTCGAACAGGTAGCGGCCCAGGCCGCCCAGGTTGATATAGGCCACCACCGAGACGGTGGCGATCACCTGGAGCATGCCGGTCCGGAACCCGCCGAACATCACCTGGAGCGCGTTGGGGAATTCGGCGCGGAAGAGCACCTGCAGCTCTGTCATTCCCATCGCCCGGGCGGCGTCCACCACGTTGCGGTCGACGCTGGAGATCCCGGCATAGGTGCCGGCCAGCAGGGGCGGGACCGTCAGGATCACGAGGGCCCAGACCGGAGGCATGAGCCCGATGCCCGCCAGCAGGACGAACAGAGTCAGCAGGCCGAGGGTGGGCAGGGCACGCAGCGCGCCGGCGAGGGCCACGACGGCCACCCTCCCGCGGCCGGTGTGCCCCACATACAACCCGATCGGAACGGCGATGACGATTGCGATCAGCATGACGAGTCCCGTGTACTGCAAGTGCTCGGCCAGCCGTACCGGGATCCCGGAACTGCCGGACCAGTGGGCCGGGTCGGCGAGCCAGTCGAAAGTGTCCGTGAAGACGTTGCTCATGCCGCACCGCCTCCGGCGCCGGCACTCTCGGAAAGCGGCCGGCGCGCTGCGGGACCACCAGGCGTCTCAGATATTGGGCCCTTTGGTGTGGCCGCCCGCGTCCACGGGGTCAGCACCCGCTCCAGCAGTACCAGGACGGCGTCCATCAGGAGCGCGAGGATGAGGATGGCGATGATGCCCACCACCACTTCGGTGACGAAGTCACGCTGGAGCCCCGAGGTGAACAGCATCCCGAGGTTTCCGATCCCGAGCAGGGCCGCGACGCTCACCAGCGAGATGTTGCTGACGGACACCACCCGCAGCCCGGCAAACAGCACGGGCAGGGACAGCGGCAAGTCGATCTGACGGAAGCGGGTCACGGGCTTGAAGCCCATGGCAACGGCAGCCTGCCGGAGGTCCTCGTCCACGGAGTCAAACGCGTCCAGGGCGGCACGGACCAGCAAAGCGACCGCGTAGATGGTCAGGGCCACCACCACGTTGGCCGGGTCCAGGATCCGGGTTCCGATGATGGTGGGCAGGATGATGAAGAGCGCCAGCGAGGGAATCGTGTACAGCAGGGACGACGCCGTCACCACGACGGAGCGCAGAGCCCGGTTCTGCCGGGCGAACTGCGCCAGCGGGATGGAGATCAGCAGGCCGAAGCCCATCGGAAGGACGGCCAGGACGAGGTGCTGGCCGGCAAGCGTGAAGACCTGCCCGCTGTTGGCCAGGAACCAGTCCATCAGAGCGCACCCTGCCGGAAGCTTTGCCGGACCTGGCGGTCCGAGTCGATCACGGCCAGCACTTCTGCGGCTGTGATGACGCCGGCCACCCTGCCGTCCGCGTCGACGGCGACGCCGAGGCCCGACGGCGAGGACAGCGCCGCGTCAAGGGCCCGGCGCAGCGTGTCACCCTTGCGGAACAGGGATCCGCCGGGCACCATCATCGGGCCCTTGCCGGGGCCGGCCCAGCCGAGGGGATGCAGCTCGCCGTCGGCCACCAGCTGCCAGTCGTCGGCGGAACCGCCGTCGTGCCGGAGTTCATCCGGGGTGAGGGTGCGGACGGGGTGGATCGTGACGCCGTCGGAGGGGCTGAACGCGAGGTGCCGGAACCCCCGGTCCCGGCCCACGAAGGACGCCACGAAGTCGTTCGCCGGGGCGCGCAGGATCTCCTCCGGCGCGGCGTACTGCGCCAGTTTGCCGCCGACGCCGAACACGGCCACCCTGTCCCCCAGTACGGTGGCCTCGTCGATGTCGTGGGTGACAAAGACGATCGTCTTGGCCAGGTCACGCTGAAGCCGGAGGAGCTCCTTCTGGAGTTCATCGCGGACCACCGGATCCACGGCGCTGAAGGGCTCGTCCATCAGGAGCACGGGAGGATCGGCGGCGAGCGCCCGCGCCACTCCCACGCGCTGCTGCTGGCCGCCGGACAGCTGCGAAGGGTACCTCTTGCCGAGGGAGGAGGCCAGCCCGACGACGTCGAGCAGCTCCTGCGCGCGCTTCCGGGCCTCCGGCTTGGACACCCCGTTGAGCCGGGGAACGGTGGCGATGTTGTCCAGCACGGATCGGTGCGGCATCAGCCCGGAGGACTGCATGACGTAGCCCATGGACCGCCGCAGCTTCGCCGCCGGTACCGAGGTGACATCCTCCCCGCCCACAGTGATGGTGCCGGACGTGGGCTCGACCATGCGGTTGATCATCCGCAGCGAGGTGGTCTTTCCGCAGCCCGAGGGTCCGACGAAGACCGTGATGGCGCCCTTGTCGATTGACATGGTCAGCTTGTCAACGGCAGCCTGCCCGCCCTGGTACTGCTTGGTGACGTTCTGGAACTCGATCATGGCTTCGGCCATTTCCGGGCTTACCTATCTGTTGGCGGCAACATCGGACGGTCCAGCCAACTGATCATATGCGCGTTGATTTTTGGCTGTAAAGCGGGTAGGACCCAGCGTAGCCAGCGCTCTGCCCCATGTCAGCGGCGCGGCGGCTACCGTAAGGCTTCGGAAGCACAACGATTTCGGATGGGTGCCGCGCCGGCAGGACTCCCGCCGCGGCACTTTTCCGGTCCGGACCGCCCGTCACCAGGGCCGCCGGACTTCCCCTCGGCCCCGCAATGATGGCCGTCGCCTTGAACCGATCCGTTCCTAGTTCACCGGCTGTAGCCAGGTCAGGACCGAGCCGTCCTCTTCGATATGTTCCGCCAGCTCCCCGTTGAACTTCGCTCCGTAATCCGCGCTGATGTGTTCTTGGAACGCGGCGCCGTCCGCGTAAACCTCGAAAACGAAGTATTCCCGGGGGTTGGCTTCGCGTGTGTAGGGCAGGAAGAGCTGGTTGCCGGGCTCCCGGCGTACGTGTTCGGTGAGTTCGCGCATCATTTCGGCGACTCTGGCTTCGCTGCCGGGTTTGACGGTGAATTCTGCATACAGCGTCTCGGTCATTGGTTTCCCCTCGTGAAGGATCGGCGTGGATGGCTGACAGGATCTGGACGTTGGAGGGAGGTCAGGCCGGCGGCCGGAGCTCACCGGACCCCCTCGGAATGAGTTCCGAAGGAACAACGTAGGTTTTGGGGGCAGTGGGATCACCGTCGATTCTCGCAAGGATCCGCTCGGCTGCCAGCTTGCCGATGCGTTCCGGGTGCTGCGCAACCACCGTGATGCCGGGTTCCATCATGTCTGCCAGCGTGAAGTCGTCGAATCCGACGAGCGCAATACGGTTGCTGGCGCCCAGTTCCTTCAGCGCCCGCATGGCACCAAAGGTGACCAGGTTCTGGCTTGAGAAAATCGCGGTGGGAGGGTTTTTTGCGGCGAGGAGCTCATGGGTGGCCAGACGGGCGAGCTCCTCATCGTGCAGGCCTTCGCGGACGGGGATCGTGGACGTGGAGATGCCTGCGCGGCCGATCTCCTCGATGAATCCCCTGCGCCGCTCCCGTGCCGTCTGGATGTCCGGGCGGTCTCCGAGGTAGGCGAGCCTGGTGTGACCATGACTCATGAGGTGTGCCGCGGCGTTGGCCGAGCCGGCGGCGTTGTCTGTGACAACGGCATCGGCTTCGAGGCCGACCGGTTCTCGGTCAATGAAGACGATCGGAAGGTCGCGGGAGTGCTCAGGAATGACATACGCCTGGCTCTTGGCGACCGGCGTGAGGACCAGGCCATCGACGCGGCGGCCCAGGAAGGCCGCGACCAAGGCCTTTTCCCGCGCGGAATCATCGTCCAGGCTCGCGGCGAACACAGCTATGCCCCGTGCTGCCAGGGCATCCTCAATTGCCCGGTGGATGTCCCCGCTGAACGGGTTGGCCACGCTGGGCAGCAGCAGGCCGATGGACATGGTCTTCCTGCCGGCCCGCTTCAGGCTGCCCGCGGCCAAATCGACCTGGTAGTTCAGCTGCTCCGTGGCCTTCAGCACCCTGAGCTTCGTCGCCTCCGAAACCCCAGGCTCGTCATTAACCACTCGGGAAACTGTCTTGAGGCCCACACCCGCCAAAGCGGCCACATGCCGCATGGTGGGCCGACCTGGCCCGAGAGCCGGCTGACTTGGATCAGACAACGGTGTCATCACAATGGCTCCTCTATTCTGCGTATCACTTGACTATAAGCTGTGATCAGGGTTACATCTTCTCATGACACCGTTGTCAGGCACACGAAATGCCGCAAAACTAGGAGATTCAATGTTGAGTTCCACCCGCTTCAGCGGCCCCACTCGCCGTGTCCTTGCGGCGGCAGCCATCGTCGCGATCAGCTCCCTGGGCATTACCGCCTGCGGCTCAACTCCCGCGGCTCCCGCCAGCAGTGCAGGGGCATCGAACGAAAAAATCGGCGTCTCGTTGATCGTCAAGACCACCACCAACCCGTTCTTCGTCTCGATGCAGGACGGCGCCAAGAAGGCCGCCGAAGCAGACGGCGTTGACCTCAAGCTCGCCGCGGGCAAGGCCGACGGCGACGAAGACACCCAGATCCAGGCCATCGAAAACGCCATTTCCAAGGGTGATAAGGGCATACTGATTACTCCGAACGGCCCCTCCGTCGTGGATGCCCTGAAGAAGGCAAAGGACGCAGGCCTCTTCGTGATCGCCCTGGATACGCCGCCGGATCCGGCGGACGCCGCCGACATCACGTTCGCGACGGACAACTTCGCCGCGGGTGAACTGATCGGCAAGTGGACGGCCGCGCAGCTGGGCGGGAAGAAGGCCACCATCGCCCTGCTGGACCTCTTCGACGACAAGGTCGTCTCCGTTGACTACAACCGCGACCAGGGCTTCCTCACCGGTCTGGGCATCGATACTGCCGACAAGAAGAAGAACGGCGACGAGGCCAAGACCGGCAAGTACACCGGCGGCAAGGGCGGCGACTACGAGATCGTGGGCAGCCAGGCAACCCAGGGCGCCGAAGACGGCGGCCGCACCGGCATGGAGACACTGCTGTCCAAGAACCCGAACATCAACGTCGTGTACACGATCAACGAACCGGCCGCGGCCGGCGCCTATGAGGCCCTGAAGTCTGCAGGTAAGGAAAAGGACGTGCTGGTTGTCTCCGTTGACGGAGGCTGCGCCGGTGTGAACAACGTCAAGTCCGGCGTCATCGGCGCCACCGCCCAGCAGTACCCGGTCAAGATGGCCGAGCTGGGCGTCAAGGCCATCGTGGAACTCGCCAAGACCGGCAAGAAGCCGGCCAACTCCGAAGGCCTGGACTTCTTCAACACCGGCGTGGAGCTCGTCACCGACAAGGCCGCCGACGGTGTCAAGAGCATCAGCACCTCCGACGCATCCAAGATCTGCTGGGGCAAGTAACCCGCCAGCACCAGCTACGGGGAGGCGCAGCGCAAGTCCTGCGCCTCCCACAGCACCACACCCGCAATACCGGCACCAACCGAACATGGAAGTTCAGGAGCAATCGTGACCCAGCAACAGACCGCCGGCGGCCCGCCCGATACCGGCCACCCGGACCTGGCCGAGGAATTCCTTGACCGCCAGACACCACTCAGCCGAATCCGCAACATCCTCCACCGCTACCCCGCGCTCAGCCCCGCAATCGTCCTGCTCGTTGCGGTAGTGGTCTTCGGGCTCCTCAATGAACGGTTCCTCCGGGTTGAAAACCTGTCCCTGATCACCCAACAGGTTTCGGTAGTGGGAACCCTGGCCATCGCGCAGACACTCATCATCCTCACTGCAGGTATCGACCTTTCCGTGGGCGCCGTGATGATTCTCGCCTCCATGGTGGTCGCGCAACTCTCCGTCAGCAACGGCGTGCCGGGCCCACTTGCCCTCCTCGCCGGCCTCATCGTGGGGCTCGCGGCCGGAGCGCTGAACGGTTTCCTGGTCACCAGATTCCGGCTGCCACCGTTCATCGTGACTCTCGGTACGCTGAACATCTTCATCGCCTTGACGCTGCTCTACTCGAACGGCGCCACCGTGCGGGGCTCTGCCATGCCCGGCCTGCTCACGTGGACCGGCAGCACGTTCCCCGTCGGCCCCGTGCGGATCTCCACCGGCGTGGTCATCATGCTCCTGCTCTACATCGCCGTCGCGTTCATCCTCGGCAAGACGGCCTGGGGCCGGCACGTCTACGCAGTGGGCGATGACAAGGAAGCTGCCCGCCTGGCCGGCATCGCGGTCAACCGTGTCCTCATGAGCGTCTATCTCGCAGCGGGGGCGGTGCTGGCCATCGGGGCCTGGATCCAGATCGGGCGCACCAACGCAGCCAGCCCCAACGGCGGGGTGGACCTGAACCTCGACTCCATCACCGCCGTCGTGATCGGAGGCACCAGCCTCTTCGGCGGCCGCGGCTCGATCTGGGGCACGCTGCTCGGTGCCCTGATCGTGGGTGTATTCCGCAACGGCCTATCGCTGGCCGGCCTCGATGTGCTCTACCAGACCCTCGCCGTCGGCATCCTCATCATCCTCGCTGTGTCCATCGACCAGTGGATCCGAAAGGTCAAGTCATGACCGCCACAGACATCCCCGTTTCAAAGACCGAAACCCGCCAGCCCATCCTCCAGGCCAGAAACCTCGTCAAGACCTTCGGCCGGGTCGTGGGCCTGGACGGTGTCAGCCTTGACCTGTACCCGGGCGAGGTCCTGGCCATCATCGGCGACAACGGCGCAGGAAAATCCACGCTCATCAAGTGCCTCACCGGCGCCGAAATTCCGGACTCGGGCGAGCTGACGGTATCCGGCCAGCCTGTCCACTTCAAACGCCCGCAGGACGCCCGGGTCTTCGGCATCGAAACTGTCTACCAGAACCTTGCGGTGTCCCCGGCACTCGACGTCGCCTCCAACCTGTTCCTGGGCCGGGAAGAGCGGCTTCCCGGGCCGCTGGGAAAGATCTTCCGCGTTCTTGATACCAAGGGCATGCGCCGCAAGGCCAAGGAAGAACTCACCCGGCTCGGCATTTCCACGCTCCAGGACGTGACAGTGCCGGTGGAAAACCTCTCCGGCGGTCAGCGCCAGGCTGTCGCTGTGGCCCGTGCCGCGGCGTTCGGTTCAAAGGTGGTTGTCCTGGACGAGCCGACGGCGGCCCTCGGCGTGCGGGAATCGAACCAGGTCCTTCAGCTCGTCCGGGATCTCCGGGACAGGGGCCTTCCCGTCATCCTGATCAGCCACAACATGCCGCAGGTGTTTGATGTAGCGGACAGGATCCACATCCAGCGCCTCGGCAAGTGCGCGGCGACCATCACACCGCAGTCGCACACTATGACCGACGCGGTGGCCATCATGACGGGTGCCGCCACGGCCTGAACGGCCCTGGCGTACCCGTCGACCCGCCCCGACTCCGTCCGCGGGCCTGCAACAGGCCCGCGGACGGCTCCACGAAAGGCACCACATGCTCAAGACCGACCAAGGCGGCACTCATACAAGAACGACCGACGTCATCATCATCGGTGAAGCGCTGATCGATGTCGTCACCTCTTCAGAAGGCACCGTCGAGCACCCGGGCGGATCGCCGGCGAACGTCGCCTACGGGCTCGGACGGCTCGGCATCAGCACCGCTCTTCTGACCTCGATCGGTGGCGATGACCGCGGCCTCGCAATCGAGACGCACCTCCGCAGCGCCGGCGTCGAACTCCTGCCCGGATCCTGGACCTCAGGCCGCACGGCCTCCGCCACCGCCACGCTCGGCGCCAACGGATCCGCCACCTATGATTTCGACATCACCTGGGACCTGCAGCCGGTCGCTCCCGCTTACCTTCCCAAAGTGCTCCACACCGGGTCCATCGCGACTTTCCTCGCGCCGGGAGCCGGCGCGGTCAAGTCGCTGCTTGAGCAGGCGCACCGCGAGTGCATGGTCACCTACGACCCCAACATCCGGCCGGCGCTCCTCGGCAGCCATGCCGAAGCCAAGTCCACCTTTGAGGAGCTGGTCCATCTCACGGACGTGGTCAAGCTCAGCGATGAGGACGCACAGTGGCTCTACCCTGGAAAGCAGCTGGAGGACACCGCCGCGCGGGTCCTCGAGCTGGGCGCCGCTCTAGCCGTGATCACCAAAGGTTCCGAGGGTTCGTTGCTGTCCACGACAGCCACGCAGATACTCGTCCCGTCAGTGAAGTCGGTGGTGGCCGACACCATCGGAGCCGGCGATTCGTACATGGCGGCCCTGATCTACGGGCTACTGGCACGGGGAACCGACGGGCTCGCGCCGTCGGTTCTGGAGGCGCTGGGGCGCGCGGCATCGAAGGCAGCAGCCATCACGGTCCGCCGGCCCGGCGCCAATCCCCCGACCTCCGAGGAGCTGCACGCGGACCTTCAGGAAGACCAGCCCCAGTCCTACGTCGCCTAAATCCACCCGGTAAGACGGTTGATCCAGTGGTTCAGGCAAGTTTTCCGTCCACGGGCCGTTCGCGGTAGAGCCGGAGGCCGGCGTCCACCAACGAGACCCGGTTCAGCTCCGCCACTTCTTCGAGCGGAACCCAGGCCGCGTGGGTGGTGCTCCCGTTCACCTCGTGGCGCAGTTCCCCGCCGGTAACCCTCGCCTCATAGACAAGCCGCAGCGACTGGAAGTCCCGTTCCCCGCCGTCGAGCCGAATTTCGGCGGGCCAGTGCCCGACGTCGATGCCCAACATGGCGCCGACCTCCGCGTCGTATCCGGTTTCCTCGTAGATCTCCCGGCGGCACCCGTCCACTGGGTGCTCCGCCAGGTCCAGGCCGCCGCCGGGCAGGGTCCAGCCTTCACGGCCGTCCTGCTTCCAGTACGCCAGCAGGATGTCGCCGTCGCGGATGATGACGGCGTAGGCGGCCGGACGGGTATCGAATTGCATGCTCATCGGTCCAGCGTAGCGGCGTGAATGCGGCTGGCCGAGACCTGCCGCACGGCACGGTTCCGTCGTAGAGTCTGACTGTGACCAACCTTGAAGTCCGCCCGATGGAAGAAGTCTGCCCCCCGGCCTCCGCCGACACCGCCGGGCCGTGCCTGCAGCTGTGGCCGGCGCGGGAGGTGCCCCTGGGCGGCGTCCGCGCCATGAACGTGTCCCGGACGCTGCCGCAGCGTGGACTGCCCACGGTGGGCGCCTGGTGCTTCCTGGACAGCTTCGGCCCGGCCCGCGTGGCCATGTCCGTGCTCCCGCACCCGCACACCGGCTTGCAGACGGTCACCTGGCCGCTCCTGGGCAGCATCAGGCACCGCGACAGCGTGGGCAGCGACGTGATCGTCCGCCCGGGCGAGCTGAACATCATGACCGCCGGCCGGGGCGTCTCGCACTCCGAATTCGCGGTGCTACCGGCGCAGGGCGACGGCGGTCCGGACGAAGGGTCCCAGGAGCTTCCGCTGCAGCGCGGACTCCAGCTGTGGGTGGCCCTGCCCGACGCCGAGCGGCACCGGGCTCCCGCCTTCGAACAGTACCTGGACCTGCCGCGGCTCAGCGGGCCGGGCTTCACGGCCACCGTGATGGTTGGCAGCCTCGCCGGGGCAACCTCACCGGCCACCACCTACTCCCCCATCGTGGGGGCCGACGTGAGCTGCAGCGGCCAACTGAGCCTGCCCTTGAACCCCGACTTCGAGCACGCCGTGCTGCTGCTCGACGGCGGCCTGACGCTGGACGGCCAGGCGGTGCCGCCCGGGCCCCTGGGCTACCTCGGATCCGGCCGCAGCACCCTGGACCTTGCCGCGTCGCCGGGCACCCGGTTTGTCCTGCTGGGCGGGGAACCCTTCGAGGAAGAACTGCTCATGTGGTGGAACTTCGTGGGCCGCACACACGCCGAGGTGGAGCAGGCCCGCCTTGACTGGGAAGCACAGGCGGAGCTTTCCGACGCCGAGGCAGCGGCCGCGCGGTTCGGGCTCATCCACGGGCACGGCCCCGACGCGGGCGCCGAGGCCGGCCGCATCCCCGCCCCGCCCCTGCCAGGCGTCCAGCTGAGGCCGCGGAGCAGGTACTGACAGGCTCCCGCCGGCGGTTTGTACGCGGGCGGCTCAGCCCTGCTCGGCCTGCTCGGCCACGAGCTGGAGCACCCCGAAGACCGGCTCCTGCTCCAGGACGCGGACATCGCGGATGCCGGCAGCGGCCAGGGTCGCACGGAACGATTCCTGCAGCCGCGGCACGTTCATGCCCAAGCCGCCGCCCAGGATCACCGGGCCGTCAATGCCCACCTGCCGGACGGTCTGCTCCGCCAGTCCTGCCAGATCGCGTCCGGCCTGGCCCACGAGTTCCTGGCTCGGGGCGTGGCCGGCGTCGGCGGCCTCGACCACGAGCCGGGCCTGCTGAGCCCAGAACCGGCGCCCGGTGCTGGCGGAGTGGAAGAGTGCGATCAGCTTGTTCGGGTGGTCCACCCCGCACGAGGCCAGCAGGGCGGTGGTGAGTTCGTCAGGTTCCAGCCCCTGGTTCATCCGGCGCAGGCTGTGGCGGACGGCCTCGCGGCCCAGCCAGTAGCCGCTGCCTTCGTCGCCGAGGAGGTAGCCCCAGCCGCCGGCCCGTGCCTCCGCGCCGAGGGCGTTCCGGCCCCAGGCGGCCGAGCCGGTGCCGCCGATCACGGCGACGCCGGTGCTGGCGCCGCCCGCTGCGAGCAGCAGCCGTGAATCGTGGACCACTGTGATCCTGGCGCCCGGGACGTGCGGTGCGATCAGCGCGGCGAGCGCCGCGGCGTCGTCGTCAGTGTCGATGCCGCCGGCTCCCGCGTAGACCTGGGCGACCGCTCCCCCGCCGATCCGGGCAAAGAGCTCCGTCAGGTGTCGGGCCGCTTCCTCACGGCTGACGTTCTGGACGTTGGAGCTGCCGACCGATTCGTCGGCCACGGCTGTCCCGTCCTCGAACCGGACGCCGCGGGTCTTGGTCCCGCCGATGTCGAGACCGATCACGGCGCCGCCCGCCGTCCCCCCGACCGTGTCTGCCGTCCGGGAGGAAGATGGAACGGAGTCCGCCGCCGGCGGGTTGTCAGTGTTAGTCACACGAACAGACTACTGAATCAAGGAGCCAGCAATGCCTCACGACCTCTTCGGCACCCTCATCATCGCGGCACCCATGGCCGGCGGGACCTCCACGCCCGCCTTCGTCCAAGCCGTGCACAACGCGGGAGGGCTGGGCTTCCTCGCCGCCGGCTACAAGAGTGTGCCGGCCATGCAGGCGGAAATCCGCAGCACCCGGGCGTCCGGGGCGCGCTTCGGCATGAACGTGTTCGTCCCGGACCCGGCGCAGCTGGCTCCGTCCCCGGCGGTGCGGGCGCAGCTGGAGGACTACCGCTCCCGGCTGCGGGCCGACGCCGGGCGTTACGGCGTGGAGCTCCCGGCACTGCGGCTGGACGACGACGATGAGTGGCAGGGCAAGATCGACGCCCTGCTGGAAGATCCGGTGGAACTGGTCAGTTTCGCCTTCGGACTCCCGGGGCCGGACGTCGTGCGCGCCCTGCATCGTGCGGGGTCCTCCGTGATCGCCACCGTCACCACCCCGGCCGAAGCCCGGCAGGCCGCCGAGCAGAGTGTGGACGCCCTGGTGGTCCAGCACGCGAGCGGCGGCGGGCACAGCGCGGCCTTCCTGCCGGTCCCGCCGTCCGGATCACATGGGCCGGGGTCACAGCAGCCGGGGTCACAGCAGCCGGACACGACGGCGGAGCTGCTCGCCCGGGTGCGGTCCGCCGTCGAACTCCCCCTGGTGGCCGCCGGCGGCATCATGGATCCGGCCGGGCTGGAGGCCGTGCTGGCCGCCGGAGCACAGGCGGCCCAGCTGGGCACGGCGTTCTTGCGCTCCGACGAGAGCGGCGCCCGCCAGCTGCACAAGGACGCCCTGGCCAGTGCGCATTTCATCCGGACCCGGCTCACGCGCGCGTTCACCGGACGGCAGGCGCGGGCCCTTGAGAATGAATTCGTCCGGGACCATCCCGAGGCGCCGGAGGCCTACCCTGCCGTCCACCACCTGACAGCTCCCCTCCGAGCGGCAGCTGCTGCCGCCGGCGATGCGGAGCGCCTGAACCTCTGGGCGGGCACGGGCTGGCAGCAGGCACAGGCCGGCCCGGTGGCGGCCATCGTGGAGCGGCTGCTGGGCTGACGGGGTGAGCAACCGGCTCGAGGTATCCGTCCCGGCTCACCGTATCCACGCCGCGAGTCCGTACGGCAGCCACGAGCGGACGGACTCGGCCACGGCTGGCCGGGAGAAGCTCAGTTCCCGGAGCGTTCGCGCACAAATCCGGCCAGCAGGGCCGGCCCCTCGCTGAGGACGAGTTCGCGGAACAGCCGCACCGGGTCCGGCTCGGTGTCCGCTCCGCCGCGGAGTTCCCGCCAGGCGAGGCCGATCTCGCGAAAGGCAAGGGCGGAATCCAGCGGGATCTCCACCCAGCCAAGGTCGCCCTGCCGCGCGGGCGCGTGCGGCGTCTGGCGACGGCCGGGCGCCATGCCCCCGGGCGGCAGGATGCTCACCCCCAGCCCGGCCGAGACGAGTCCGCGGACGGTGTGCGAATCCTGGCTTTCGAAGGCGATGCGGGGCCGGAATCCGGCCTCCCGGAACAACGCATCGGTCAGCGAGCGCATGCCGTAGCCTGGGCCCAGGGCCACGAAGTGATCCTGCCGGATGTCCGCCAGCCGGGCGCGCTTCCTCATGGCCAGGGGGTGCCCGTGATGCACCACGAGGCGCAGCGGTTCCCGATACAGGGCGGCCGAGCCAATGGTCCGGCTCGGCACCGCGACGGGGGCCGTCAGGGCCAGGTCCGCGGCACCGGCGGCCAGCTCGGCCAGGCAGCCGTCCCTGGCTCCCTGGCTGAGGTCGAACGCTGTCTGCGGATGCCGGCTCCGGAAGGAGCTGATCAGCAGCGGGAGCGTAGCCTCCCCGAGGGTGTGCTGGAAGGAGACCGCGATCCGGCCGCGGACCACCTCCGACTCGTGCCGGACAAGGTCCAGCCCGGTCTGGAACTCGCCCAGGGCGGCATCGATGTGGGGCAGGAGCGCCTTCGCCGCGGGAGTCAGCCGCACCCCGCGGCCGTCGCGGATCAGCAGTTCGGTGCCCACGATTGCGCTGGCCCGCGCGATCGCCCGGCTGACGGTCGACTGCGGCAGGCCCAGCACGTCGGCGGTCTCGGTGATGTGCTCGGTACGCCCGAGTTCGGCCAGCAGCGGCAGGAGCGGCAGCAGCTGGACCAGTTGTTTGTGTTCCACATCCATGACCAGGCCCTCCGTCCCTTCTTCCGAGAATGACCGCTTCGAGTATCACCGCTCCAAATTTGACTGTTCCAAATTCGCTATTGATTCTATGGGAATCATGCATTGGAAGCATGCCTTGGCGAGGATCTACCCTGAGAGAATGCCACGCTTACCTACGCCGCCTGGCGCCGCCCGCAGCCTCGAGCCGGTCCCCAAGCCCGCCCAGGCGTGGGCGGGGCACGCGAAGGGGTCCGGTGCCTACGGCAGGATCCTCGCCGGACTCGCGTTCGCCGGCGTCGCGACCTTCGCCCAGCTCTACTCCACCCAGGCGGTGCTGCCGATCCTGGCCGCGGACCTGCGCGTCACGGCGGCCGAGGCGGCGCTGACCATCTCCCTGGCCACCGTGGGACTGGCCGTGACGGTCCTCCCCTGGTCCTTCCTGGCCGACCGGATCGGCCGGGTCCGGGCCATGATGTGGGGCATGTCCGCCGCAACCATCCTGGGCCTGCTGGTCCCCCTGGCCTCCAGCTTCGCCCTGCTCCTGGGCCTGCGGATGCTGGAGGGGATGGCACTGGGCGGCATCCCGGCCATCGCCATCGCCTACCTCAACGAAGAGGTCAACAAGGCCCACGCCGCCCTCGCCGCCCTCGCCGCCGGAAGCTACGTCGCGGGAACCACCCTGGGCGGGCTCGCCGGTCGCCTCGTGGCCGGACCGGTCGGCGAACTGTGGGGATGGCGGGCCGCAGCCCTGGCCGTCTCGGTCCTCGCCACCGCGGCGGCGGTCCTGTTCCTGGTCCTCGTGCCGCCGGCGCGGGGGTTCACGGCGGCGGCGGCAAGCGGCTTCCGCGTGGCGCTCCGGACGTTGTCCGGCCACGCACGGATCCCGCGGCTGCTGGCCCTGTACGTCCAGGCGTTCCTGCTGATGGGCGGCTTCGTGGCGGTCTACAACTACCTCGGGTTCCGGCTGTCCGGGGAACCCTTCAGCCTGCCGGCCACGGCCATCAGCCTGATCTTCCTGGCCTACCTCGCCGGAACGGTCTCGGCCCGCTGGGCCGCCGGGCTGACCCTGCGGTTCGGCCGGCGCACTGTCCTGATCTGCGGAACGGTCCTGATGGCGGGCGGCCTCGCACTGACGCTCACCCAGCTTCTGGCACTTATCCTGCTGGGCCTGCTCTTGTTCACCGGCGGCTTCTTCGCGGCTCACAGCATCGGCTCCGGCTGGACCGGGGTGATCGCCACCACCGGCCGGGCCCAGGCGGCCTCGCTCTACAACCTCGCCTACTACCTGGGTTCCAGCGTCATCGGCTGGGCCGGCGGCCTGGTCTTCCAGTCGCTCGGCTGGACAGCCCTCGCCCTGACAGTCATCGGGCTGGCGTGCACGACGGCGGTGATCACCGCCGTCGTGCATCCCGCCACCGGTTCCTAGGGCAGCCCTGCCCGCCCCTGCGGCAGCGGCCGCCGGAGCCTAGGCGGACGAGAAACTGGCGCTAGCGGGTGGCCTCGATCGCCTGCACGAGATCGGCCACGATGTCGGCCGGATCCTCCAGCCCCACCGAGACGCGCAGCAGGCTGGCGTGCGGCTTGGCCTCGGCGGCGACCGGGCGGTGGGTGAGACCGGCCGGGTGCTGGATGAGGGTGTCGATGCCGCCGAGCGAGACGGCGTGCGTGATCATGCTGACGGCGGACGGGATCCGCTCCGCGTGTTCCGCGCTGGCGAGGTCGAACGCCATGAGGGAGCCGGGGCCGGACATCTGCGTGCCGATGAGGCCCAGCGGATCGCACTCCGCCAGGCCCGGGTAGTAGACACGCTCCACCAGCCCGTGTTCTGCCAGGGCCACGGCGACCTTCTCGGCGCTGGCCTGCTGTGCGCGCACCCGCACCGGCAGTGTAGCCAGTCCGCGGTGCAGCAGGTACGCCGGCCACGGGGTCAGGATCCCGCCGGTGACGGCCCGGATCTGACGCAGCCGGGTGGCCCATTCGGGGGCCGCGGCCACCACGCCGCCCATGGCGTCGCCGTGGCCGCCAAGGAACTTCGTGGCGCTGTGCATCACCATGGCGGCGCCGTGTTTGAAGGGCTGCTGCAGCACCGGGCTGGCGAAGGTGTTGTCCACCAGGAGCGGCACGCCGTCGGCCGCGGCAGCCACGCGGGCGATATCGACCAGCTCCAGGCTGGGGTTGGCCGGCGTCTCCAGGATCACCAGGCCGGTGTCGGGCCTGAGTGCGGCGTGGACGCCTTCGGGCGTCGTGTACGTGACCTCGTTGCCCAGCACACCGCTGGCGAGCAGGTAGTCGCTGCCGCCGTAGAGGGGCCGCACCGCCACCACGTGCCTCTTGCCCGCAGCCACCACCGCGAGGAGCACCGCGCTCAGCGCCGCCATCCCGGTGGCAAAGGCCACGGCCTCGGGCGTGCCTTCGAGGACGGCGACGCCCTCCTCGAAGCGGGCCACGGTGGGGTTCCACAGCCGCTGGTAGACGGTGCTCTGGCCCTCCACATGTGTTCCGCCCGTGGCCATGTGCTCGTACGCCAGGCCGCCGTCGTGCACCGAGGGAAGCGGCGCCGTGGTGGAGAGATCGATGGGCACGGCGTGCACGCCCAGCTCCGCGAGTCCGTTCCGGCCGGCGTGGACAGCCAGCGAGTCTTGAGAAAGCACCTTGCTCCTTATGAATATTCGCCATTGAATTCCGTAAGTATCTGGCAATAATTCGGGGTTTTGTAGTGCCTCTGAATGGAACTGTCGGATTATGCCGTTTATGATGAACTGACAACACTTCAAGGAGGATCCGTGAGCAGCAGTGCGAAGAATATTCGGCCGGGAGCGGGTGCCGGCGAGCCGCTGGACGCTATCGACGAGCGCCTGCTCGCGGCCCTCGTGGCGGATGCCCGCATCTCGAACAAGCAGCTGGCAGAACTAGTGGGCATCGCCCCGTCCACGGCCCTGATGCGCACCCGGGCGCTCTCCGAGCGCGGGATCATCCAGGGGTTCGAGGCGAAGCTCAGCCTGTCCGCCATCGGACGCTCGGTCCAGGCCCTCATCGCCGTCAGGCTCCGCGCCCACGACCGCGAGCAGATCGACCGTTTCACGGCCAGGGTCCCCAAGCTCCCGGCGGTGCTCTCGACCTTCCACACCTCCGGTTCGGTGGACTATCTGCTGCACATCGCCGTGGCGACCACCGAAGACCTGCGCGACTGGGTGCTGGACAACCTGGCAACGGACCCCGTGGTGGGCCACACGGAAACCACCCTGGTGTTCGACCACATCCAGGGGAACCACGGGCCGCTGCCGGACTAGGGCGTGTCTCCTAATGCTGGGGGTGGCTTTTTGGCAAAATTGAGTGGTGAGTTCGCGTTATGCCTTGTTGTCCGATGCCCAGTGGGAGTTCATTGCCCCGTTGATGCCTGATTCGTCGGGGAAACCGGGGCGGCCGTTCAATGACCACCGGTTGATGACAGAGGGCATCATCTACCGCTACCGGGCAGGTATCCCGTGGCGGGATCTCCCTTCCCATTTCGGGTCGTGGAAGACCGTGTGGAAGCACCACCGCCGCAACAGCGCCAGCGGGACCTGGGACAGGGTGCTGGCTGCGCTGTTGACCCGTGCCGACGCACAAGGGCTGATCAACTGGGAGGTGTCGGTGGACTCCACGGTCAACCGTGCCCACCAGCACGGCACGAACCTTCCCCGCCACACAGGGGGACCTCTCGAATTACAGGAATCTGCTTGATGAGCCGGATGATCATGCCGTCGGACGCTCCCGCGGCGGCCTGACCACGAAGATCCATGCCCTGGTTGACGGCAACATGCGCCCCTTGGTCCTGCTCCTGGGGCCCGGGCAGGGCGGGGACTCGCCCATGTTTGAAAACCTCATGGATGCCCTGAAGGTCGAACGGGAAGGTCCCGGCCGGCCCCGCAGCCGCCCGGACCGGGCCATGGCTGACAAGGCCTACTCATCCAAAGCGATCAGGAGCTACCTGCGCGGGCGTGGCATTGAATGCGTCATCCCCGAAAAGGACGACCAGAAAGCCAACCGGAAACGCAGGGGCTCCTCCGGAGGACGGCCCGTCACCTACGACAAGGACGCGTACAAGCGGCGCAATGTCGTCGAACGCAGTTTCAACACCCTCAAGCAATGGCGCTCCCTGGCCACTCGCTACGAATTGGCCCTCACCTACCGCTCAGCGGCCGTTCTGCACGCCGTCGTCATCTGGAGCACACGATTAGGAGACACGCCCTAGGGCTGGTTCCGGTCCTCCCGCCCTAGTACCAGCCGTACAGACCGGAGTGGGCCGCACCCAGAGCGTCACTTCGAAGGACGCTGAGTTCATCCCTGCGGCGGATTGCTGCCCGCCGCTGCTCCGCCCAGCCGTCCGGGACAGCGCGGCGCCGCTCAGCCCAGCGCAGCAGGGTGGTGCCCAGACGCGCTGCTGCCGATTCGACGAGGGACGGCCGGCGGCACGCGCGGCTTGAGTCAGGGCATGGAACTGAGATGGTGCTCATGGCTCGTTCCCTTCAGGGCTAACTTGTGTGAACTGTCTACTTTCCGTGAACTGTCTTCTTGCGGGTGCGGGGGCTACCCGTTGACGCGGGCACGCCGAGGATGGGGAAGGCGTTGAAGTGCAGTTGCACCGGGCGGGCGCCTTCCTGCTCCCCCTCGGCGCGGATTTCCTGCAGCAGGCTCAGGGCGTGCGCTTCCATGGCGCGGGCGTAGCGTCCCAGCTGTTCGGCGTTCATACGCGCGTTCGACGTGACGATGGAGGCGGCGTTCAGCCATTCCGCGTCGAGGTCGTCAGCACCGTGAGTCATGAACCCCGCCAGTGCCGCCTGGCGTCCGTGCTCGAACTCGCGGGTGACAAGCCGCGAGGCCTCCTCCGTGGCCGGCGAGGTGGCCAGCTCCCGCGAAGTGATCTGGAGGGCGCCCGGCTGGCGCTCCCACCAGCGTTCGCGAGCCGTGCCTTCGCCCTCGACTTCGCGGACGAAGTCATGCTTGGCAAGCTGCCGCAGGTGATAGCTCGTGGACCCGCTCGACTCGTTAAGCAACTCCCCCAGGCTGCTCGCCGTCTGCGCCCCGTAGCGGGACAGCATCTCCAGGATCTTCACCCGCACGGGATGGGCGAGGGCCTTCAGCGAGACGGTGTCCACCTGGCGGATAGGGTACGAGCCCCCGGTCCCGGATGTGTTGTCCATGCGGCCAGACTACGCTTGCAAAGAAATCTTTGCAACGGTTTCTTTGCAAGCATTTCTTTGCAAACGTGGCCCTGCAAGACTCCGGCAAGGGACGACGCCGGAACCCGGCGCCCGGCGTCAGGGCCGGCATAACGCCCGGCGTCAGGGCCGGCGCCCGGCGTCAGGGCCGGCGTAACGCCCGGCGTCAGGGCCGGCGTAACGCCCGGCGTCAGGGCCGGCGTCACGCCCGGCGTCGGATCCCGGCGTCGGGCACCTGGCATCAGGCCGCGTGCTGGAGGGGCGATCGCAGCACCGCGCGGAGGGTGACGGCGGCCAGGGCGATCGACGCAGCCGCGCACAGCACGACGAAGCCGGCCACGGCCGTCTGCAGGCCAAGCATCCCGGTCGCGAACCCGAGGCCGATCACGGGCAGCGCACTGCCGAGGTACGTGATGACGTAGACGGTGCTGATGATCTGGGCGTGGCGTGAGGCCTCAACCCTTCCGGCAACGTCGTTGAAGACCGTCTGGAAAGACACACCCTGGCCCACTCCGGCGGTGATACTGGCCAGGATCAGCAGCCACGGGCTGCTCCAGGCGGCGGCCGCGGCGATCAGCAGCACGGACACGCCCAGCACGGCGAGACCGGCGGGCACCACGAAGCGCCCCCGCACGGCCAGCAGCTGGCTCAAGGCGGAGGACGCGAGCGTCAGTCCGGCGAGCAGGCCGATCAGCGGCCGTGAATCGGCATGGACGATCTGCGCGAAGTAGCCCGGCGCGAGGGAGAGGCAGAAGCCGAAGACGGTGAAGCTCAGGAACCCCACCGAGGAGGCCAGCCAGAAGGCGCCGCGCGCATCACTGGAAATCGACGGCCGTCGCGGCGCCAGGACCCGCAGCGGCTGGGGGCCCGCGTGCAGGCTGATGGCGGGGCGGGCCTTGAGCAGGTACAGCGGGACCAGCACGGCGGCCAGGACGAAGGAGTGCAGGTAGTACGGCGTGGACGTGGGCCCGGGCAGGAGCGAGAGCACTCCCCCGATGGCCGGCCCGGCAGCCACCCCGCCCGCCGAGGCCAGGAGGGTGAACCGCGAGGCCCATTCCGGGCGGGTCGGCAGCAGTTCGCGCAGCGCGGCGGAGCTGGCTCCGGTGGCCAGCGCCACGGCGATGCCCTGCAGGGCCCGCCCGGCGGAGAGTGCCAGCAGGCTGTCCGCGGTGGCGAAGACGAAGCCGCCGGCGAGTCCCACCAGCACCGCCAGCACCAGGGCAGCGCGGCGTCCGATGTGGTCCGACCAGTGGCCGGCAAGGACGAGGGTGGCCACGAGCGCCAGGACATAGGCCGAGAAGGCAACCGTGACGTCCAGCGCCGTGATGCCGAGTTTCGCCTGCAGCAGCGGGTACAGCGGCGTCGCGAGATTCGCGCCGACCAGCAGCGTGAAGATCACGACGCCGGCCATCACCAGCCGGGCCGTGGTGGAAGCATCCCAGCCCCAGCGGTCAGCTGTGGCCGGACGCATGCGAAGTTCGCTGAAGACTGTCATGTCCGTGCCCTTGCGTGGTCTCGGACCGCGCTTTCCCTGTTGTGGGGGAACCGCCCGGCCCGTTGAAGATTGATTCCTACAGAATGCAGCATCAGTGATCTATCAGTCGAAGTTCTGTGCCAAAATTGAGCAAAACAGTCATTCTTGGGCTGTCAATATGAACCGGAGTGATGATTTGAACAGTCTGGACCCCACCGACCTGAAGATCCTGCTGGAATTGATCCGGGATCCGCGGATCCAGATCGGCGAACTCAGCGACACGCTGGGCATCGCACGGAATACGGCGCAGTCACGGGTCCGGCGCATGCTGCGCTCAGGTTTGCTGCACGACGGCGGGCGGGAGATCGACCTCGAGGCGGTGGGCTACGACGTCGTCGCCTTCGTGACGATCGAGGTGAACCACCGGGAACTCGACGGCGTAGTGGGCGCCCTGCGCCTGATCGCGCAGGTCCTGGAAGTCCACGAGATCTCCGGACGCGGCGACGTCTGGTGCCGCGTGGTGGCGACGGATACTCACAACCTCCAGGGGGCCCTGCGGTCCATCCTCAGGATCAAGGGCGTGATTCGCACGGAAACCGTGCTGGCCCTCCACACGCACATCCAGTACCGCACGGAACCGCTCATCAGCCGCCTGGCCCAGGGCAGCGCCCTGGCCCCCGGCCGGTCGAAGTGATGCTCGGCGGCTGACGCCCTGCCCACGGCGGCCGGCACGTTCCGGAGGTCCTGCGGCCGAACCGCTCCGGGAGACGCCATAATTGCCCGGTGACTATCATCGACAACGCCGTCTACGTTGACGGCATCCGCGGCGCCGAACCGCAGAGCCTCGAGCAGACGTTTGAAACCCTGACTCAGCGCGGCGGCATGGCCTGGATCGGGCTCTACCGGCCGACGGAAGACGAAATGGCAGCCGTCGCGGCCGAATTCGGCCTGCACGCCCTGGCCGTGGAAGACGCGATCTCCGCACATCAGCGCCCCAAGCTGGAACGCTACGACGACAACCTCTTCACCGTGCTGCGGCCCGCCAGGTACCTGGACGAGACCGAGACCGTGGAATTCGGCGAGCTGCACGTCTTCACGGGCCGGAACTTCGTGGTCACCGTCCGGCACGCCGAGACGGGCGTCGTCGGGCAGGTGCGGCGTCGGCTGGAAGGCCGTCCGGACCTCCTCTCCCACGGCCCCGAGTCGGTCTTGTACGCGCTCATGGACCAGGTGGTGGATGACTACGGTCCCGTGGTGGCCGGGCTGGAGAACGACATCGACGAGATCGAGGACCAGCTCTTCAGCGGCGACCCGAGGGTCTCCCGGCGGATCTATGAGCTCGCCCGGGAAGTCATCCAGTTCCAGCGGGCCATCCACCCGCTCCCTGCCATGATGCAGAGGCTCCGGCGGGGCTTCGAGAAATACGACGTCGACACGGATCTGCAGCACAACCTCCGCGACGTCGAGGACCACGTGGAGCGGCTGATCTCGCGCGCCGACTCCTTCCGGGACCTGCTGCAGAACGCACTCACCCTCGACGGTACGCTGACGGCCAACCGCCAGAATGAGGCCAGCGCCCAGCAGAATGAGCAGGTCAAGAAGATCTCTTCCTGGGCCGCCATTTTCTTCGCGCCGTCCTTCGTGGCGGGCGTCTACGGCATGAACTTTGACCACATGCCGGAACTGCACTGGTCGCTCGGCTACCCGATGGCGATCGGCCTCATGGCCGCCACAGCGGCCCTGATGTACGGAATCTTCAAGAAAAAGGGCTGGCTCTAGCCGCCTTCCGGAACTCGCCAGGCTGTAAGAGTGAAACCGACGGCATGTTCATGGCACGCCTGCTCAAGACTGCTGCTGCCGCCCTGAATGTCACGCTGGCCGTGACGTCGAACTACGCCCCGGAGCAGCTCCTGCCGAACCCGTTGTGGCACGAGCATTTCGTGCCGACAATCGCTGTCATCCGAGAGATGATGGAGATCGTGGAGATCAAAGGGCCAACCGACTTCCGGCGCACCCCAGCCCCGGACTCAGCAGCGGATCCCGGCCGCGCTGCCTTCCTGCGCGGCCGCATCATCAGCCCCGGGACTGCCCGCCAGCTCGGCGCCTTCGGCCTGTTCCCGCCGTCGCCCTCCCAGCAGCGCGAGCTGACCCCGACCACCCAGACGATCACGGCCAAAAGCGCCGACGCCGGCCTGCTGTGGAGCAGTTACGCCGAACTGTGTGCGGGGCTGACCTCGACGTCGGATTACCTTGCCTTGGCGAAGCAATACCGCACCTGGGTGATCGACGGAGTGCCCTCCCCCGGCGCGGGGTCGACTGCGCCAGGGGCTGCCGGCGCGGCAACGGCTGGGGCCTGGCAGCGGTTCAGCAACGTGCTGGACGTGCTGTACGACGAGGACATTACGCTGATCCTCGTGGGTTCAGGGCCGATGGACTGGGACGAGGCCGGTCTGTCCGGACGGCCGATGCCAGTTGACACGGCCCGGATCACCAGCCGGCTGTCGCTGCTGGGGTGGGTCGAATCGGCCGGGGAGCTTACCGCTGAGGAAATTTCCGGCAGCTAGTTGCGTCCCGGCACGGTGGGTGCCGGTCCTAGCCGGAGGATCGCCGGTTCCGCGCCAAGGCCACCAGCCAGGTGAAGGCCAGGACAAAGACCGCCTCGATCAGCACCATGAGCCCGAGCATCAGCCACTGTCCGTTGCCGATGAACACAATGGACCCGATGAGCACCAGGAGGGTTCCGAGGGCCAGGGCATAGACGGCGAATCCGAAGGCCACCCGTGCGCTGCGCACACCCGTGCGGAAGCCGAAGCCCTGGGGCTCACCTCCGGGGTATCCGGCGACGCGGTCCGGGCCAGCGGGCTTGAGCCTGTCAAACTCCTCCCACGGGTCCCGGTCCTGATCCTGTTCTGTCATACTCCCATTATCCCGCGAATCTGGCGGGCCGCGCGGTGCCCGGGAGCCTGTGGTCACATTTGCGGGCCGCCCCGCGTCAACCAAGTACCGGCCGCACCGGGGTCAGCGGCACCTGCCCGGGGGCTTCACCTCGGCGCCGCCGTCGCCGTCGGAGGCAGGGGCCCCGAACCGGGCAACGGTCCGGGGCCCCCTGGCGGATCCGTCCTACTTGCTGTGACGGTGCTCGCCGGAGTCGCCGTGCTCCTTGGACTTTGCGTCGTGTGAGCCCGCGGCCTCAGCGTGTTCGTCGCGGTGCTCAGCGGCGTTTTCCTGGCCCGCGGCACGGTGCTCTTCAGCGTTCTGGTGCGCCCCTTCGCTGTTTCCGTTCGACTCGTGGGCTGCACCGGACCCCGGCGCCTCGGCCGGATCCTGCTCATCCTGCCCGGCGGGCGCAGCCGGTTCGCTCGGCTCGGCCGGATCCTGCTCATCCTGCCCGGCGGGCGCAGCCGGATCGCTCGGCGCAGCCGACTCCTGCTCATCCTGCCCGGCAGACTCGGGCGGATCACTCGCATCGGCCGGTTCGCTCGGCTCGGCCGATTCCTGCTCATCCTGCCCGGCAGACTCGGCCGGTTCGCTCGCATCGGCCGGTTCGCTCGGCTCGGCCGATTCCTGCTCATCCTGCCCGGCAGACTCGGCCGGTTCGCTCGGCTCCGAGGTCGCCGTGTCGGTCGGCGTCACTGCGGACTCCTGGTCGGATGGGATTGCGGTAGCAGTCGTGGCTGCGGCTGCGGCTGCGCCTGCACCGCCGGTGATGACGACGGATGCAACAACTACTGCTTTACCGGTGGTGCCCAGCGCACCGAGCCAGCCGAAGATTCCTGCCATGACAGTGTCCTTTCGATGAGGGATGAAACCGATGCCTGCCCCAAAAAGCAATCGAGCGTCACCCTACACGGGGGAAACCAACACCTTTTGTCACTTCGACCACTTCCGCCACATCCTGAGCAAATACTGACCAAATGCTGAGCTTCTAGGCGGCGCGCACGTCGATTTCACCCGGTTCCGCGCCGTCGCCGCCGAAGACGAGGTGCCTGTTGGCGATTTTCTCGCTGAAGAAGCGGTCGTGGCTGACCACCACCACGGCCCCGGGGAAGTGAAGCAACGCCCGCTCCATCACCTGGGTGCTGGACATGTCCAGATGGTTGGTCGGCTCGTCCAGCAGGAGCACCGAGGCGCCGGACAGCAGGCACTGCGCCATGGCGACACGCGCCTTCTGCCCGCCCGAGAGGTTCCCGATTTTCTGCTTGAGGTCGGCCTCGGAGAACTGGAACATCGCGAGGAACCTGTTGACGGACTTCTTGGTGGCGCTGAAGGCCAGGCTGTCCGGCAGCGCGTTGACCGCATGGGACACCGTGTCGCCGTCGTCGAGGTCCTCAAGCATCTGGTTGTACGAGACAAAACCAGGCCCCTTGGCCCAGGCCACGTCGCCGGAATCCGCTTGCTCCTGGCCCGTCAGCACCTTCAGCAGCGTGGACTTGCCGGTGCCGTTGGAGCCCAGGACCACAATGCGGTTGCCCCGGCGGATCTCAAAGCTCAGGCCGTCGAACAGCACCTTTTCGCCGTAGGACTTGCCCAGCCCCTCTACCCGGCATAGCACATCCTTCACGTGCAGTCCGCCGTAGATTTCCGTGACGATCTGGTCCACGGGCCGGGGCGTGCGGGACTTCTTGATCTTGGCCAGTTGGTTCCCGAGCCCGCGGCTGGCGGCCTTGGCAGCTTCGCGGCGGTCGGAGATGCCCTCGGCCTCAAAGGCCAGTAGCTCGGACTCGTGCACAAACTGCGACTCGAGCGTCTTGAGGCGGAACTGCTTCTGCACCACGTACTCGGCAAAGTTGCCCGGGTATTCGTGCAGATGGAAGTTCTCCACCTCGATGATCCGGGTGACGACGGCGTCGAGGAACTTCCTGTCGTGCGAGACGATGATCGCCGCGCCGCGGAAGTCCCGGAACCAACCCTCGAGCCATTCGACGCCGGCCACGTCCAGGAAGTTGGTGGGCTCGTCCAGCAGCAGCACGTCCGGGCCTTCGAGCAGGATCTTGGCCAGGGCGGCACGGTTCCGCCAGCCGCCGGACAACTCATCGATCGCACAGGCACGGTGGGCTTCGTTGAACCCCAATGTGGTCAGGACGGTGTCGATGCGTCGGCCGTAGTCCCAGCCGTCGAGGCGATCCATGTCCTCGAACAGTTGGGCCTGGCGCCGGATCAGCCGGTCAAGTTCCGAGCCGGCGGGGTCTTCGGCGATGCAGGCGTCGATGGCCGCAAGTTCTGCTTCGATGGCCTTGATCTCGACGAACAATGCGTCGAGCACTTCCAGGATGGTGGCCTCGCCGTTGAGCTCGGAGAACTGGGAGAAGTACCCGACCCTGGTCCCGAGTTCCATGCTGACGGTTCCGGTGTCCGGTGCCACCTGGTCGAGGATCAGCTTCAGAATTGTCGTCTTCCCGGAGCCGTTCTTGCCGATGAGGCCGACCCTGTCGCCGGGTTCGAGACGGAAGAACGCCTCACGCAGGATCTGTGTGTTGTCGAAACGGACGCTGACGTCTTGCAGCCGGATCAGGCTCATCGGTGTTTCTCTCTCGGGTCGGGGGCTTGGGGGCCCGGAACGGCATTGTGTGTGTTGCGGGTGAAGCTTGGGACTAACGTGGAACGAGCCGCCACAGGGAGGTGACCTCGGCCGTGCGGGCCTCGAACAGAGGATCGTTGCGGTCGGATGCTTTCGGATGCGTTGGCTTGGTGTCGAGCCGTTCCATCACCTTCAGCCCAGCCGACTCGATGGCGCACAGCAGATCGTCACGGGACCGCAGTCCAAGGTGCTCGGCCAGATCCGAGAGGACGAGCCACCCCTCGCCTCCCGGCTCCAAATGGTCGGAGAGCTCGTTCAAGAAGCGGAACAGCATCCGGCTGCCAGGGTCGTAGACGGCGCTGTCCAGGGAGGAATGCGGCGTGGCCGGAATCCACGGCGGGTTGCACACGATGAGCGGTGCGCGTCCGGGCGGGAACATGTCGGTCAGGACGGCCTCGGCACGGTCCTGGACACCGAGGTTCCGGAAATTCTCGGCGGCGCAGACGATGGCACGCGGTTCATTGTCCGTCGCTACCACGCGGTGGACGCCACGGCGGGCGAGGACGGCGGCAAGCACCCCGGTGCCAGTTCCGACGTCGAACGCCAGCGTGTCAGATGGCAGCGCCGCGGCGGCCACGAGGTCTACATACTCGCTCCGGGTCGGGAAGAACGTGCCATAGTGCGGGTGGATGCGGCCGTGTAAGGCATCCACGTAGACACCGTTCCTTCGCCACTCGTGCGCGCCGATTGCCCCCACAAGCTCATGCAGTGACACAATCGAAGGTTCGCCGATTGCACCGTACGCCTCTGCGACAGTGTCCTGAATATCCGGTGACCGCCGCAGCGGCACCACCGGGCCCGGATTAAGGGGAATCAGCAGCAGGCCAAGAACGCGTGCACGGTGCGAGCGGGACTGGCGATACCGATAGAACTCATCGGCCGGCGAGCCGGCGACCTTCTTCTTTCCGACGCCCACCCGACGATCCATGGCGTTGAGGATCTGCCGCGCATTGTGGAAGTCACCATGCCAGAGCATCGCGATACCCTGCGACGCCATCCGGTTCGCCTCATCGGCCGTGAGGGAATCGTCAACCACTTCGACGCGAGTCGGCGCCGGTCTGCCGTTCGCCGAACGCCACCGGGCCGTCATGCTGTCGCCAGCCTCGGCCCAGGTCACGAAGGCGCGCTCGTCCGCCGTGGCCATGCGCGGGGGCTTGAGGACCGACGTCGGGATTCCCAAGGGGGCTGGCGCGTCGGTATTGATAAAAGTCCATTCCCAGAGTCCGAGGGGCGGATCGGAGACTGACGTTTGCGGCGGAGATTCCGCGACGCCCAAAGATACGGCCCAAGACTCCGGACAGTCGTCCGGCCGCGAACCGAGCTTGATCCATGGCCGATAGTGCCATTCAACCACGTTCTCAGGATACAGGTCAGCGATGGGCGCCATCCGCCACGCGGCCAGGGCAGGCAGGTTCCGGGCCGCACACGATCTGTCAGTGCGCGATCTGTCAGGGCGCGAGGCGGTTGCGCACGACCTCGCTGACAGCCTTGCCGTCGAAGCGTCCGGCGATCCTGGCTGTGACCGGCTTCATCACGGCGCCCAGCTGCCGGATCGACAGCTCGGCGCCGTCGGCCTTCAGGGCCTCGATGGTCTCGTCGACGATGGCTTCCACCTCGGCCGCAGTAAGCGCCTTCGGCAGGTACGCCTCGATGATCTCGGCTTCGGCGATTTCCGCTGCGGCGCGCTCGGCCTCCCCCGCCTCCGTGTAGATGCGGGCGGTGTCGCGGCGCTTCGCGGCTTCCTTTTGCAGCAGGGACGTCACCTGGGCGTCGTCCAGCACGATCGGCGTCTTGCCGGACTTCTCGCGTGTCTCGATTTCGCCCAGGACGTTGCGCACCGTGGTGAGGGCAACCTTGTTGCGGTCCTTCATGTGGCTGACGACGTCAGCGTGCAGGCGTTCTTTCAGGGTGGTCATGGTTCTCCTCGTCTCACTTGACAGGATATCGGGATAGTCAGCCGATGTGCGCGACGGTGCCACGTACTGACCGGTATGGATGCCCTCCACCCCGCCACCTGGCGTGCCGTGCGTGACACGCCATCAATTCCACAGTCCGGACTTCGGAGAGCGGACGTACGTAACAGTCATCCGCCCGCTTTCCCTCTGACCAGGTGCAGTCGGGGATGCTCTCGCAGTCGAAGGCCCAAGGAGTGTCTGGGCTGGATGTGTAGGCAGCCACGACGGTTCGTCGCGACCTCAAAGGTACCGCTGATTCCGCCCTTCTAGCGCGCCTATTTGCCCACTCCCCCGGCCAGCCCGCGGACGAAGTACCGCTGGCAGACAAAGAAGAGGATCACCATCGGAAGGGCCGCCATGGCCATGCCGGCAAACACCAGGGGGTACTGGGTGCCATTTTTGGACATCAGGTCCGCGAGGCCCACGGGGAGCGTCTGCAGCCCGGTTCCACTGGTGAAGACCATGGCGAACAAGTACTCGTTCCAGTTTGTGAGGACGTTCAGGACAACGGTGGTAATGATGATGGGCCGACTCATCGGCAGGGTGATCCGCCAGAAAGTGGCCGCCTTGGACGCTCCATCGATGGAGGCCGCCTCGTCGACTTCCATCGGGAGGTCCATCATGTAGGCACGCATGAGAAACACAGTGAACGGGATGCGGAAGGCCGTATACAAGATCAGCAAGCCGAAAAACGTGTTGTACAGCCCTAGGCCTTGAAACATCTTCACCAGGGGAACCAGTGCGACGGTTGGTGCGAGCATCAGGCCTGCCAGGATGAGCACGGTGAACGTACGGTTCAGGGGTATCCGGATGCGGGTGAGCCCGTACGCCGCCCAAACACTGATCGCTTCTGTGAGGAATGTCGCGAGAACGGTCAATGAGACGCTCGTGAGGACGAAGCCGCCGACGCCTTGCTGCCACGCGGCCGCGAAGTTCTCCCAGCCGAAATGTGCAGGCAGGGCGAAGGGGTTGCCGAAGACTTCGGCGTTGGTCTTAAACCCGTTCAGGACCATCCAGAACAGCGGGTACAGCACGACGGCGGTCAGGGGTGCAGCCAGCATGGGTCGCCAAGCACCCTGCGCATCGGTTCGGACACCTGATCTACGCCGCTGATGCCCCGAGTACAGCGCACGTGGTCTCTCTGGCGAGGTCCCGCAACGCGGGCTGGGTCTATGTCACCGATCAGAGCGACGGCGTGATGTGGACCCGGCTGCCGGTGCCCTGGCCGAACCCGCTCTGACGATCTCCCAGAGGCCAGATGCAACCGCCGAATCAGCGCCCAATCCTCCACTGTGATCACCCGTCCAATCGTTCGGAACAGGTGGCTCAGTTTTCAACCGTCACAATGGCTCAGTTTTCGACCGTCACTGACACGGCCCGGAGCGATGCCGACTGTCACGTTCAGATGCTTGACGGTTGATGCTGGGTGATGCAATGGATGCCGCCGCCCCGGGCGAAGATGGCGCGGGCATCGACCATCACCACCTTGCGGCCCGGATAGGCCTGCTCCAGGATCCGCCGGGCTCCCGCATCCGCCGGATCATCGAAACTGCATGCGATGACGCCGTCGTTGACCACCAAATGGTTGATGTAGCTGTAATCAACCCAATCGAGCTCGTCGCGCAGCGTGTCCGGGGCGGGCACCTCCACAATGTCCCAAGTACGGCCCTGCGCGTCCCGGGTCCCGGCCAGCATGGCGATGATGTCAGCGGTGATCCGGAAGTCCGGGTGCGATTCATTGCGTTGGGAGTGGACCAGCAGCACGCCGGGTGAGGGAATGGCAGCCACGATGTCCACGTGCCCCCGGGTTCCGAATTCCTGCGTGTCACGAGTCAGCCCGCGCGGCAGCCAGATGACATGCGTGGCGCCGATGGTGCGGGCCAGCTCGGCTTCGACGTCCGCCTTGGTCAGGTCCGGGTTCCGGAACGGATCCAATTGCACCGTCTCCGTGACCAGGACCGTGCCCAGTCCGTCCACCTGGATCCCGCCACCTTCGTTGACCAGCGGGCTGTCCAGCAGCTCCGCCCCTGCCTGCCGCACAACTTCCCCACCGATCGCGGAATCCTTTCCCCAACTGGCCCAGTCCTGCTGCCCCCAGCCGTTGAAGACCCAGTCCACCCCACCCAGCCGGCCGTCGTCGTCGGTCACAAACGACGGCCCGATGTCCCGCATCCAGGCGTCGTCAAGCGGCGATTCAACCAGCTCAATGTCAGCCGCAAGATATGTCCGCGCGACGGCCACGTCAGGCGGGTCCACCACCATGGTGACCGGCTCGAATTGCGCCACGGCGTGCGCCACAGCCGCCCACGCCGTGCGGGCTTCGTGGGTTTGCTCCGCGGAGTTCCCTATCGAAGAACGCTCCGGCGGAAATGCCATCCAGACCCTTTCCTGGCGGGCCGTTTCGCTGGGCATCATCCAGCTCATGGCTGGGCCGTCAGCTGCCTGGCGGATACCGCGCCGTACGGGCGGTCGACGTCGACGTCCGTGGTGAGCTCGCCGTAGGTGTCGGGGCGGCGCGTGGTCAGGAACGGGAACAGGTCCAGCCAGTCCTTGCGCTGGTCCAGGTCAAGATCGGCCACCAGGACGGCTTCCTGGTCCCGCGGCGCCTGAACCAGGACTCGGCCGTACGGATCGGAGATGAACGACGAACCGTAGAAGGTGATGTCGCCTTCGTCGCCCGTCCGGTTGGGGACCACCATGAATGTGCCGTTCGTGATGCCATGGCCGGTGATCACGTGCTGCCACAGCGGCTGATGGTCGAACCCGGGGAAGCTCGGCTCCGAGCCGATCGCTGTGGGGTAAACCAGAATCTCCGCGCCTGCCAGGGAATACAACCGGGCGACCTCCGGGAACCATTCGTCCCAGCAGGTGGGGAGCCCGACGGCGGCCCCGTCCATTTCCGCAGGACGGTACACGGGGTAGGCGTCGCCGGCCGGACCGGCGCGGAAGTACGTGTCCTCGTAGTATCCGGCACTGACCGGAATGTGGGTCTTGCGGGTGCGTGCCAGCAGCTCGCCCTGAGGCGAGACGAGGATAGCAGTGTTGAAGCCCAGACCGTCGTTTCCGTCGGACCGCTCGTAGAGGGAGGCGTGGACACAGACTCCGTGGATCCGGGCCGCGTTTGCGGCGAAGTCAAAGGTGGGACCGTTGAGCAGATCCTCTGCATTCTGGGCGGGGTTGCTCCCGGCCCGGACGTTGGCCGGATATTTGGAAAGCGTCAGTTCAGGGAGGAACACGGCCCGGGCTCCGGCGTCGGCGGCTTTGCCGATTGCCTCGATCAGCACCGGCTTCAGCTCGGCGGCGTTCTCCCGCCAGTGGTGCTGGACCAGTGCCACGCGGAGGGGCCGGCGGCTGCTGTCCTCGCTCCGGGCGAAGGAGACGGGCGGTTCGGTGTTGGCAATGATGTCCATGGTGTTGCTTCCTAACGGGACCCTGCGGGTCCTGGCATAATCGCGGAAATCCGTCGAAATCGCGTCGATCAAAAAGTGAGTGAAAGTTGGGAATGAAGTTCATTTGGCAAGACCCTGTGCGGCAGGTTCCTGCGACGCCGTCGGGCGCCCTGCGGTGAGTGAGTCAATCGCCGTCGTCAGCAGGGAACGCGCGTGGTCTGTGGTGATAAAACCGTTGAGCCAGCGGCCGGAGATCCCTTCCACCAAACTGGTGAGAATCTCCGCCGTTACGGCGGCCTCGTCCTCTCCGGTGCCTTCGCTGGCGGCCACGATGGCCTGGGTGATCTCGCGGTTCCATTCCTTCGTGGTCCTGGACAGTGGTTCTGCCAGTTCGTGTTCGAAGATGGAGCAGGCACGGAGCTCGTTCCAGGCCACCGAATTCCGGCGGACGTCGGCGTCGTCCTTGATTTCGTCGAGGAGCAGGTGCCTGAAATGCCCGGTGCGGTCTTCGGCGTCCGGGGAGGCGGCGGCGTCGTCCTTGCTGACCTGTTTGTTGATGTGTTCAAGCGTTGCGGCAAGCAGGCCGGCCCGGTCCGTGAAGTGGTAGTACAGGAGGCCCGGCGAAACTCCGGCTTCTGCCGCCACATCATTGACCCGCATTCCCCGGACTCCACTCCTTGCGATGCAGGTGGTGGCGGCGTTGAGGATCTTGGCTAGTTTTTCACTCATAGTTTGAGAGTAATACGTGCTCACCTTCCTCTTGTGCGGACTTCGTCGTAGCGGCGGGTTCGGGCCAAAGCCGCAGGGCCAGCAGATAGCCTGCCGCTCCGATGAGCGTCGACCCGATGAAACTGAGGTCGACGCCCCCGGCGAGTTGCGAGAATGGTCCGGTATAGAGGGACGTGTCCGTTGCCAGCAAGCCGAACACTGATCCGATGGCCCAGGGGATGACGGCGCGCAGGTTCCAGCCGTTGCTGAACCAGTACCGTCCGCGGGGTCCGTTCGCCCGGAAAAGCTGGAGATCCCCGGCGTGGTATTTGCCACGGCGGGCGATCAGGAAGCCCAGAACGTTGATGGCAACCCAAGGGCCGGCCAATCCGTTGAGCACCAGCGTCATCGCGGTGATGGAGTCCACCGCGTTGAACACGAAGACACCAAGGTAGAGGAGTCCGACGGCGGCCACCGACGTGATGAGCGTGGTGTGGATGCGGCGCAGACGCGGGAAGAGGGCTTCGAGGTCCAGCCCGCTGGCGTAGAGGTTGAGCACGCCCTGTCCGAGCCCGCCCGCCAACGCGATGACGAGGATCGGGAGCAGGTACCAGGCCGGCGCGGAACGCACCAGGTCCGCGACGTAAGAGCCGCCGAGTTCCGGAATGGCCGAGGCCGTGAATGCGCCGAAGAGAGCCGTGACAAACAGGCCCAGGAACACTCCGAGGCAGGTGGCGCCGACCACGGAACGGTCCGAGTGGCGCTTCCCCGAGATGCGGCGGCTGTAGTCGCCAAGGGTGGGCGCATAGGACAGCGGGCCTCCGACGGAAATGACGGCGGACAAAATCCAGGTTGGCCAGAAATCGCCCAGGAGGTAGTCGGCGTGGACCGAGGTGGGGCTGAAGGTAGGAGCGAAGGCAACGACGCCGATTAGCAGCAGAATGCCGACGACCGGGGCAACAAATTTCTGCATCGCCACCACCGTGCCGTGGCCGAAGAGCGCAACCAGCACGATTTCCACGGAGATCACGGCGTAGCCGATGGCCAGCGTGGTGCCGTCAACGGGCACGCCGAGCAGACGTTCGGCGGCGGCAACCAGCGCGTCGCCCGATGTCCAGACCGCGATGGCGGCGTAGGCAAGGGCGAACAAGAGCGTCAGGGCGGATCCGATCAAGCGCCCGCGGGTGCCGAAGTGTGCGGCGCTGGAAACGGTGTTGTTGGTGCCGGTCCGCGGCCCGAGGAGGGCCATCGGGGCGATCAGGGCAGTACCAACGAGAAGGCCGGTGAGGCTAGCCGTGGCTGCCCCGACAAAGTCCAGGCCGAAGGTTATGGGAAGCCAGCCGAAAACGATGACCGAGAAAGCAAAGTTGCCGCCGAAGAACACAGTGAACAGGTTCCGGGGGCGGGAGGTGCGTTGTTCGTCGGGAATGAACTCAATGCCGGCCGATTCAATGCGGCCAAAGCGGTCCTTGTGCGCGGATGCGGCACTGGCGGGATCCGCGTCTTTGCGAATGCGCGTGCTGATCATGGCAAGCCTTTCGTGAGCGACATCACGTTGATGTGTTCCCTCAACCATAATCCTGACTGAATTTTCAGTCAAGAGTTTTCGATGCACAACGGCTTGTATTTTTCGGGACGAGCGTCCGGCTACGGGTGGGTCACCGCTCGCCGCGGTCGAGCAGGGCGCAGACTCGGGGCCGCAGATGGAGCCTCACTCAAGGTAGTCATCCCGGGGAGCCCATCCATAACGGCGCCAAAGCGTGCCGTTGGTCCCCTTTGGGCAAAAGAAAAAGCTCCCCGATCCAGCGTTTCCGCAGGTCAGAGAGCCTTTTTTCGGTGGAGCTAAGGAGATTCGAACTCCTGACCTCTTCGATGCGAACGAAGCGCTCTACCAACTGAGCTATAGCCCCAAAGCAACGCCGGCCCTGAAGGAACGGCGTTGCCGGTGTCCCTAGGCTACAAACTATCTGCGTTCTTTGCCAGCCAGCCCTCGAATGTCTCCTGGCCGTGTCGTTCCTCCGGCACCAGGTTGAGCCCGTTCCGCAGGTATTTCCCCATCGCGCCCGGCAACGGCAGCCGCACCAGCCGCCCCCGCGAACCGCTGACACGCTTCCAAACAAGGGCCAGCTCGGCCATGTCCCTAATCTCCGGTCCGCCGATGGTCCGGACACGGTGCCGCGTGCCAGACGGCGGCTCCAGCGCCGTTTCCAGCAGCGCCGCGGCCACCTCGGCGGCCGAGATCGGCTGGAACCGGGCACCCTTCACCACCGGGATGATCCGGATCTTCGAGCCGGCCGCGAACATCGTCGCCAGCAGCGAGTGGAACTGCGTTGCCCGGACAACAACCGTCTCGAGCCCGGACTGCTCGTAGACGTGTTCCTTGGCGGCCCTGGACCGGTAGAAGCCGTAGTTGCTCCGGTCGCAGTTGATGATGGACAGCATCACCGCCTTGGCGACCCCGGTGTCCTGGGCAGCGGCGAGAAGCCGCGCACCGCCGTCGGCGAAGTCCTTCAGGGCCTTCCCTGACCTCCCCTCGAGGCAGTCGATCACGACGTCGGCGCCGGTCAGGGCGGCCGCCAGCCCCTCCCCCGTGGTGACGTCCGCGCGGAAGTACTCCGCGCCCTGGACATAGCCGTCGGTATCGGCCGATCGCGGGTGGCGGCTGAGCACGGCCACCTCGTGACCGGCGTCGACGGCCTGGCGCACCACCTCGCGTCCCACTTGGCCGGTTCCCCCGGCGACGCAGATTCGAGTCATGCCCCGAGGCTACCCGCCGATCGCCGCTTCAGGCAGTGCCGGGCAAGGAAAAACCCCAGGCGGCCGTTGCTGGCTGCCCGGGGTTGAAAGGCCGGAGGTGGCAGGAAGTATCAGGCGCGGCGGCGCTGCAGGACGTCGTCCAGGTTGCTCAAGGCGCTCTGGGCCTTGCCGAGGGGCTTCGCGTCGGAATCTCCGGCGGTCCGCGGCTCGGACGCCGCCGGCTTTACTGAGCCCTGCTTCAGCGACGGCTTGCCGGCGGCCTTCGGGGCTTCGGGCAGGTCGAGCGGCCGGGGCGCCGCGCGTTCCGCCTTGGGCGCTTCAACGTAGGTGGGCTTGGGAACGTCCACGGGCTCCCAGCTGGAGCCCTCCGCCGGCACCGGTGCCGGTCCCGTTGCGGCGCCGACGGCGGTATCGCCGGAGGCTGCTGCTTCGGCCAGGGCCGCCTGGCGGAGTTCCTGGGCGGTCAGGGGCTTCGGTGCGGGTTTCGGCGCGGCAGGGCCCGCCTGGGCGTCAAAGAGGGGGCTCTCAGTCCGCTTCGCGGACCCGCCGACTGCCGGGACGGCAGAGCTCTGTTCGGGCGCGGACCGCGGCGAGGCCTGTACCGACCCGCTCTGTGCCGACGCACTGCGTGCCGGTGCGCTCATGGCCGCGCGGAATGCCGCGTTCATCTTGCGACGGCGGTCCCGGACGGCAAGACGGCGGAGCAGCGCCACGGCGGCGACGGCGCCCAGCAGCGTCACTGCCGGCAGCCAGCCGGAGCCAAGGCCAAAAATTCGAAGGGCCGCGGATACGACGCCGGTGAGCAGCGACAACACGCCGGTCAGCGCGAGTGCGAGCCGACCGTAGCGGATCCTAAAGGCCGGGGCGGCCGGGGCGGCCGTTGCGGCCTTCCGGTCGCCATCGGGCTCCGTGCTGCTCACGGCGGGTTCGGTGCGCTGCGTGCTGGTCATGGGTTTCTCCTGCTGGGCCACCATTTTCATGACTCTCCCGGCTTGGGGGTCTACTGGTTCTCTGTCTATGACATCCGCCAGGAATTCGCCCGCAGGATGCAGCTGGTGGCGCCCGTTCCGGAGAACGTAGGGGGCCACCCACACGATCCAGAGCGCAACAGCAATGACAAGGATCACAGAGCTGCTAAGAGGGAAGTCCACAATCAAAACCGTATGAGCTATACCGTGTACGGGGCCGCATTGTCCGCGGTGTGTCGCGCGGCAACCGGCCATTGACTGGATTTATGACGTCAAGGCTGGTCAGCCACGGGTCAGGCCCTCATACCGGACGGTTGCTGAGCCACCTTGCCAGAAGGCCCTCGGGCACTTCCTCGGACGTCAGCGCGAAGGTGCGGTGATCGGCCCATTCGCCGTTGATGTGCAGGAAGCGCGGCCGGTAGCCTTCGTCCCGGAATCCGAGTTTTTCCACGACGCGCAGGCTGGGCCCGTTTTCGGGCCTGATGTTGATCTCCATGCGGTGCAGGCCCAGCGTACCGAAGCAGTAGTCCGTTGCCATCGCCACCGCGGTCGGGGCGATCCCCTGGCCGGCCCGCTCCTTGTCCACCCAGTAGCCGAGCGTTGCCATCATGGCCGATCCCCACACGATCGATGACACCGTCAACTGGCCCACGATCACGGGCGCCTGATGATCTGGCGTCCATGCCGTGATGACGAAGGGCAGCGCCGTGGCCTGTGCGGCCTGGACCTTCAGGGACCGCACCATCTGCCGGTAGTCCGGCAGGCCGCCGCCGGCAACGGGGTTGGATGCTTCCCAGGGGGCCAGCCACTCGCTGTTGCGCGAGCGGAGCACGGTCCACTCCTTGCGGTCCCGGTACCGGATCGGGCGCAACACGATGTCGCCGCACTCCAGCGTCACCGGCCAGTTGAAACTGCCCCCCACCGAAGTTACTTGGTAAGGCTGGCGGTGAGGCTGGAGTTCAGGCTGGCGGTGAAGCCGGGCAGCCATTCACGCAGCCCCGGACCCAGGTCCTCGCTGTCGCAGGCGAGCTGGACACAGGCCTTGAGGTAGCTGAGCTTGTCGCCGGTGTCGTAGCGGCGGCCCCGGAAGACGACGCCGTACACGCCGTAGCCCTCGCCGGTTCCAGCCGAGAGTTCCTGCAGCGCGTCCGTGAGCTGGATTTCTCCGCCGCGGCCGGGCTGGGTGCGTTCCAGCACGTCAAACACGGCCGGGTGCAGGACATAGCGGCCGATGACGGCGAGGTTTGACGGGGCATCCTCGACGTCGGGCTTCTCAACGAGTTGCTTGATGCGGACGTACTCCTCGCCGGTGATCACTTCGACGTCGGCGCAGCCGTACGCACTGATCTGGGAAGGGTCCACCTCGATCAGGGCGACCACCGAGCCGCCGGTCTTCGCCTGGACCTCGATCATCGTGCTGAGCAGTTCATCGCGGGCATCGATGAGGTCATCGCCCAGGAGCACGGCGAACGGTTCGTACCCGACGTGCTGCTTCGCCCGCAGGACGGCGTGGCCAAGGCCCAGGGGATCGCCCTGGCGGACGTAGTGGATGTCCCCGAGGTTGCTGGCAGCCTGGATCGACTCCAGCTTGGCGGTGTCCCCCTTGGCCTGCAGGGTCGCTTCCAGGGTCGGAACGCGGTCGAAGTGGTCCTCGAGCGCGCGCTTGTTGCGGCCTGTGATCATGAGGATGTCGTTCAGGCCGACGTTTACGGCTTCCTCGACGACGTACTGGATGGCGGGTTTGTCGACCACAGGCAGCATTTCCTTGGGCATGGCCTTGGTGGCGGGAAGGAACCTGGTGCCGAGGCCCGCTGCGGGGATGACGGCCTTGCGGACGGAGGCGATTGGTGTAGTCACTCGACTAATCTAACGGAGGTACCAATCATTCGGTAATCATTCGAGCCGCCCGGAAGGCTATCTCCCCGGCTGCAACAGGTGGAGGGACGGGCCAGCATGGCGTCAAAGGAAGAGATACGGTCCAGCCACAGGGTCAGGCGTGCCGCCCTCCCGCAGGCCGCATTGGACGCAGCCGCTGCAGGGATCGCCCGCCACGGACTTCAGTGGGCAACCGGACTGGCAGACGGACAGGCGGGGATCTTCGCCGTGTACCTCGGCGTGGGGTCCGAACCGCCGACCCTCCCCCTGCTTGCGGCCCTGCACGGCGCCGGACACAGGGTGCTGCTGCCGGTCTGCGAGCATGGGCTTGAGCTCAGCTGGGTGTACTGGACTCCGCAGTCCGAGTTTGTCCGCAGCCGCTACGCCCCGATCCAGGAACCTGCCGGGGAACGCCACGGGACTGAGGTCATGCGGCACGCCACCGGCATCTTCCTGCCCGCTACCGCCGTCGACCTCTCCGGCAACAGGGTCGGCCAGGGCGGCGGCTACTACGACAAGTTCCTGGCCGCCCTGGCGGCCGTCCTTCCGGCGCATGGCCAGCCGTACGACGCCGGGCCGTTGCCGACCGCCGCCGTCGTCTACGACGCCGAGGTGCTGCCGGCCGGCAGCATTGCCGCCGAGTCTTTCGACCGGAGGGTTTCCTCCGCCCTGACGCCGGGCGGCCTGATCCGGCTGGGCTGAGGCCCCGTAGGCGGGGTGATAGAATTGGCAGTCAGGCCCTGCGACTGCTAAGGGACGGAAGCCGTCGATAGACATATCGACAGTGATCCCGACTCGACAGCACGGGACCTGCTCGTTTGTCCCAGAGGAGGATTTCCAGTGCCCACGTATGCATACGCCTGCAAGGACTGCAGCCACGCCTTCGAGATTGTGCAGTCGTTCACCGACAGCTCCCTGACGTCCTGCCCTGAGTGCCAGGGGGCCCTGCGCAAGAAGTTCAACAGCGTCGGCGTTGTGTTCAAGGGTTCCGGCTTCTACCGGACCGACTCCCGTGACGCCAAGGGCAGCACGGTGTCCCCCGCGCCCGCCGCCGCCCCCACGCCAGCACCCGCCGCCGCAGCCGCCGCCAGCTAGGCTCCCTTCGCCTGCCGGCTTCGGCCGGCGAGCACTGCGTTATCCACATAGGGCTCCCGGCGACTGCCCCTGCGCCACGCCGATCCGTAGCGTGGCGGCATGGCCCCGTTCCCATATCTTGTTCGGCTCCCCTCGGGCTTCGTCCCCGAGCAGTTTCCTCATGCTGTTTTCCGTAGTGCCATGTTTTCCGCGGGCGGCCGCTCCTCCCGGACCCGGCCCGGCTCCGGGAGCCCGCCTCGATCCAGGAAGCAAGACGGCCGTCCGCCGCACCGCCGCCTGACCGGCTGGCTGAACCGGAATCGGCGGCTGGCGGTCGCCCTCCTGCTCAGCGTCGCGGCAGGACTGGCAGTGCAGCAACTCACCCAGGCCCCTGCCGACACCGTGGATGCCTTCGCCGCGGCGGCGGATCTTCCCGCCGGAAGGACGCTGGAACCGGGTGATGTCGCAAGGGTCAGCGTTCCGCCCGGCCTGGTACCAGGCGGCAGCTTCAGCAGCGAGTCCGGACTCCGCGGGAAACAGCTGGCCGTGGCGCTGCGAAAAGGCCAACTGCTCACGGACTCCCAGCTCCTGGGTCCCGGCCTGCTGGCGGGCAGCCCGCCCGGCTCGGCCGCCGTACCACTCAGGATGGCAGATCCGGCCTCCATCCAGCTGATCTCCCCCGGGCAGCTCGTCAATGTGGTGTTGACGGGCGGCAACGGCTTCGAACAGCTTGCAGAGTCCCAGGTCCTGGCCGAGGCTGTTCCAGTGCTGTGGACCTCGGCACAGGGCGGCAAGGCAGGTCAGTGGCTGGCGACCGGCGACACGGACGGACTCATAGTCGTTGCAGCCGCCGCTGATCAGGCAGGGAGGCTGGCCGGCTCGTCCACCCAGGGCAAGCTGTTCTTCGTGCTCGTGCGAGCCGCCCCCGGCTGAGCCTGAAGGCACGCGCCGTGGCCGGCTCCCGGGCAGCTACCGGTTGGCTGCGGCGGCCAGGCCCGGCCGGGGCCGCCCACTCGGTGCTGAGCTACAGCCCTCATGAGCTAGCGCCCTCAGCCCCAGTGCGGGGGCTTCTGTTCCTGGAGCCAGGCGTCGTGGTCGTAGCTGTTCGGCTGGTCACCCCAGCGCCGGGGATCATCCTCCGCGGCCTTGTTGGGCAACACGTCGTTCGGCAGCGCCCCGCCGGGTACGGTCACGCTCGCCGGCGTCTGTTGGGGTTCCTGAGCAGGCGATTCCTGCCCCGGCTGCCGGGCAGGTGCTTCCTGCCCGAGTGCGTCGTTCTCTTCGCCGACGTGCTCGCCGGTGCCGCTGTTGTTGTTCTCGCCGTCTGCACTCATGCCGCCGGTCTCCTTACTGCCCGTTACTGTTCCTTGCTGGCGCCCGCTGTCCGGCCACCCCGCGGGTGTCATCGACGACGACTGCTGCGCCGGCGCCGCCCGGGCCGAGGAGGCCGGGGTGTCCGCGTCCTGCACTGAGGATGCCCGGGCGTCCGAGGCCCGCGCATCGTTGTCCGTCAGGTTCTCGATGTCGTCATCGAAGAACCCCTGCGAGGTCCGCATCCTGCGGGATACGGCGGGCTTCTCCAGCCCCAGATATCCGCCGATACGATCGGCGCAGGCCGAAGGGTCGGTGAATACCTCTATGGTCCATAGTGGCATGTAGCGCCAGCCCAGTCGCTCCAGCAGTTGCGGCCGGAGCCTGCTCCGTTCGCGGACGGTCATCCGCCGGTACTGCTCTGTACCGTCGGACTCGATGGCCACGGGCCGGGGGATCTCGGCGTCGTCCTGGCCGATAGTGGTCAGCGGGTCCGCGGCCGCGACCATGTTGAGGACGCCGTCGTACTGGTGCCAGACCCTCGCGCCGCGGGCGCGGAGCCGGTCGCCCAGGTCGGCCACGAGCGGGTCGGCGCCGAGCGCCTGTTCGCTGGCGGCGGCCCGCGACGCGGGGCTGCCCAGATCGGAGTTGCCCGCGATCTCGCGGTCCAGCAGTTCGTAGAAGTCCACGGCACCGTGGCTGAGGCGGGTGACGTCCAGGTCTTCGGGACGGAAGCAGCTGAGCACGTGCAGGGACCGGCGGGAACGAGTCATCGCGAGGGCGAATTTGGCGCGTCCGCCGTCGGCGGAGAGCGGGCCCAGGCTGTGGAGCGCCCGCCCGTGGGGAGTACGGCCGTAGCCCGGGGAGAAGATGACGTGATCGCGGACTAGGCCCTGGGCCCGTTCGAGATCCACCACCCGGAAGGATTCGTCCCCGGCGGTGAAGAAGCCGGCGAGCAGGGGGTAGTTGGGCAGCTGCAACCGGATAGATTCGCCGATCCGGGCAGCGTGGCGGAGGCTGCCGGTGACGACCGCCAGCGATGTCCTGGGCCGGAGCCTCGCGTGTTCGAAGACAAGCTCCACCGCACGGTTCACTTCGGCCACAACCGACTCGACGCCGTCATGGTCAGCGCTGGGCAGTCCTGTCCCGTCGGGCAGGTATTCCACGGTCAGGGCCCGGTCAAGGCCGGTGGCGGACTGTCCTTCCGGAAGCCGGCGGAGCCCGCCGTCGTAGAAGCCCTTGCTGAGCTGGCGCACGAGGTCTTCGTCGACCGCGCGGTAGACGGTCCTCAGGTTCGAGACCGGCAGCACGGCAGAGAGGGCCAGGTAGGCGCTCTCGACACCCTGGTAGGAGCTCTCGCCGGCGGCGAGTCGCTCCACGCCGACGCTGAAGGCGCGGGGGCTCGAGATCCTGTCATCGCCGAAGGCAATGACCTGCCTGGCGCGGGCGATTGCCGGGAGGACGGCCTGCAGGGAGGTCGCCTCCGCGTCCAGGATCACGACGGCGTCGAACTTCTGCTCCACCGGCAAAAGACCCGTCATGAGGTAGGGACTGACCGACCACACGGGCACAAGCACGGGCAGCAGCTCCGGTGCCTGGGCCGTCAGCGCGGCCAGGGTCACGCGGCCGTCCTTCAGCAGGCTGCGCAGCAGGTCTGCCTGGCGCGGGTGCTCCTCGATGGCCGCACGCCAGCGTTCGGAAAGATTCCACCGCAGGCGGGCCCCGCCGCTGGCGATGTGGGCGTTGTCCGCGAGGCGGTACTCCGCTTCGAGCTGGCGCAGGGCGTCGCCGTCGGACATGGCGAGGTAGTCGTCGCCGCTGATCATGGCTTCCAGGGCCGACTGCCACCAGGCCAGCTCCAGCTCGGCCGCCACGGACCCCTCGGGCACCTCGCGCTCGGCCAGGTCGGCGAGCAGCTCGCCCAGGCCGTGCTCGCGCATGTTCTCCACGAGGAGCGTCCGCTCCGGTAGGGTCTCCAGCGTCCCGGTGTCGGCAACGAGCCGCTGCAGGCGTCCCATCAGTTCTTCGTAGGGCGTGCCATGCAGTTCGCCGCCGGCGGCGGTATGTTTGACGGCCTGTCCCAGTTCCGCCAGTTCCGACTCCAGCTCGCGGTAGAGGGCGGTGATTTCCGCGAGACCGGAGGGTACGGCCGGGTGGCGCTGCGTCGTCGCGTAGCCGGACCACGCTGCCCGCTGCTCCTGGACGAGGACGAGCGAGCTGTGCAGATCGGCGATGTGCACTCCGGGCCGGACATATTCCTTGGCCACTCGGCGCAAGCGGGAGCGCTGCATCGACGGCATCTCGATGTTCCGTTCACGCCGCCAGGAGGAGGACGCCGTGGCGGAGAGGAGGTCATGGACCGGTCTGTCAAAAATGTCCGGCGTGAACTTGTCCAGGCTTTCGCGCACCGCGACGAGGAGTTCGATCTGGTCTCCCCACTCGGCGAAGGTATCGCCGAGGCGGATTTCGGCGTGTTCGGCGACGCCGTCCATGCGCTCGCGCAGCAGCGGCAGCTTCTCTGCCACGGACCGGGCCACCTGCTGTGCCTCCTGCGTTTCCTTCCGCGTCAGGAGCCGGGCCCCGTGCCACGGGCTGGTCGTGGAGGCGCGGCTGAAGCTGCCCAGTTCGGCAGCCCGGCGGAGCCTTCCGGCCAGTTCCTCGCGGTCCCGGATATTGTCCAGCACGCTGCGCTTGAGCCGGACTGTGGTGGCCGGTGCCGGCTGGATGGAGGTCAGCTCGGCCAGCGACTGCATGGCCTCGTACGGGGAGCAGCCCCAGCGCTGGCGGACGTTGTGCAGCGAGGCGACGTGGTCCATCAGGGCGTGGCGGTGACTGGTCAGGGTCGCGTGCAGGTTGGCCAGCTGGGGCTGGAGCGACTTTTCGTTGCGGACGATCGCACGGACCAGCTGGCCCTTGAGCTGCAGCGGGCTCGCGTTGCCGGTGAGCTGGAAGAGCACGGAATCGAGTCCGAGGGTGTCCAGCTGGGCGGAGATCTCGCCGAGGCTGGCGCGCCTGTCCCCCACCACCAGCACGGTCTTGCCTTCATCCACGAGGGCGCCGATGCTGTTGATGGCAGTCTGGGTCTGGCCTGTGCCCGGCGGGCTGCTGACCACCAGCGAGTCCCCCGCCCGGACGGCGTCCACGACGTACTGCTGGTCCGTGTCGGCGTCGAGCAGCAACAGCTCGTCCGCGGGGTCGCGCTCATCGGTGCTGGGGAAGCGGCCGGCCTTGAGCTCTGGCGCCTCGACGGGTTCCCCGGCGGCGGCACGGCTCAGCGCCGTCACGAGCGCGTTGTTCTGGTTGATCCATGGATCGTCCAGGTTGCCCGACAAGTCCGCGAAGGTGGAGACGAGGAGATTGTGTTCCACCTCGGCGCCGTGGATCGGCTTGACGAGCGTGCTGAGGCGGTCCAGGACCGGCTGGGGGTCATAGCGGGCGGTGCTGTACGCCATCCGGGTCACGGCATTGACATCGAAGACGATCCCGTGGACGGACTTGAGGTGGCGGATCAGGGCCGGGTTTATCTGCGCCTGTTCGGTCAGCTGTAGTTCGTAGTCATCCTCGCCGGGGCGGACCGTGAGGGAAATGGCGGTGAGCATGACCGGAGCCGAGACCCGTTGCGGCTTGCCCCCGACGGCGGACGTCCAGACGACGGTTCCGGCCGAGAAGTAGCCCGCGTCGATGCCGCGGTCGTTGGCGAGTTCGAAGATCTTGGAGCGCAGGTTGCGCGAGGCCCGGGCCGCCACGACATACTGCTGGCGGTCACGGATCAGGGTGGAGAGCCGGGTGCGCCGGCCCGCCATCATCTGGGCTAGCCCGGACGGATGGGCGTGGGTCAGGTCAATGGAGCCTTCGGGCGTCTTGGTGAAGCGCAGCATCGTATCTGCTCCGGTGACGGGCTTGAGCCCCGACAGCCATTTCCTGAACTCCTCGGAGCCCTCGGGGTGGCCTTGACCAACTGACACTGCTGCCTTCTTTTCTGTGCTCGCGGTTCTTCTGCTCGCATATTCTGGGCTCGCGCCTTCTGTGCTCGCGCGCGACGCCCTGGACCATACCGGCATGCTTTCGAGGGTAGCCCGAAACCGCCGCCTGTGAAGGGCCGCAACACTGGCATGCGCCAAATTGGACCCTAAATGGCCTAAAAATTCACCTGAACAAAACGAACCTGAATAAATTGAAATGGCCGGCCTCGAAAGGAGGCCGGCCATTCACAATGCTATTCCCACTCGATAGTTCCCGGCGGCTTGCTGGTCACGTCCAGCACCACGCGGTTGACCCCGTCCACTTCATTAGTGATCCGGTTGGAAATCCGGGCCAGCAGGTCGTAGGGCAGCCGTGACCAGTCCGCCGTCATGGCGTCCTCGGAGGACACGGGGCGCAGCACGATCGGGTGGCCGTAAGTGCGGCCATCGCCCTGGACGCCGACGCTGCGGACGTCCGCCAGCAGCACGACTGGCATCTGCCACACTTCGTTGTCCAGTCCGGCCGCGGTCAGCTCCGCGCGGGCGATGGCATCCGCCTTGCGCAGCAGGTCCAGGCGCTCCTTGGTGACCTCGCCGACGATCCGGATGCCGAGGCCCGGCCCGGGGAACGGCTGGCGTCCGACGATTTCCTGCGGCAGGCCGAGCTGCGCACCGACGGCGCGGACCTCGTCCTTGAACAGGGCGCGGAGGGGTTCGACGAGTTCGAACTGCAGGTCTTCCGGCAGGCCGCCCACGTTGTGGTGGCTCTTGATGTTGGCCGCACCTTCGCCGCCGCCGGATTCGACGACATCGGGGTACAGGGTGCCCTGGACCAGGAACTTGATCTTCTCGCCGTGCGCGGCTGCCTCGGCGATGATCGCCAGTTCCGCTTCCTCGAAGGCGCGTATGAATTCGCGGCCGATGATCTTGCGTTTGGTCTCGGGGTCGCTGACGCCGGCCAGTGCGCTCTGGAAGCGCTCCTGCTCGTTGGCGACATACAGCTTGACGCCGGTGGCAGCCACGAAGTCGCGTTCCACCTGTTCGGCTTCGCCCTCGCGCAGCAGCCCGTGGTCCACGAAGACACAGGTCAGCTGATCGCCGACGGCGCGCTGGACCAGGGCCGCGGCCACGGCGGAATCGACGCCGCCGGACAGGCCGCAGATGACCCGGGCGCCGCCGATCTGCTCGCGGATCCGCTCGACCTGCTCCTCAAGGATGTTGCCCGTGGTCCAGTTCGGTTCCAGCCTGGCGCCCTTGAATAGAAAGTTCTCCAGGACCTCCTGGCCGTAGGCCGAGTGCTTCACCTCGGGGTGCCACTGCACGCCGTAGAGGCGCTTTTCCTCGTTGGCGAAGGCGGCGACGTCGGCGCCCGCCGTCGTCGCGAGGACCTCGAAGCCCGCCGGGGCCTCGTGGACGGAGTCGCCGTGGCTCATCCAGGTGCTCTGGTGCTGGGGCATGCCCGCCAGGATGGAACGGCCTTCGCCGATGGTGGTGGTCTCGGTCGCGCCGTACTCGCGGAGTCCGGTCTGGGCCACCTTGCCACCAAGGGCGTTGGCCATGGCCTGGAAGCCGTAGCAGATTCCGAAGACCGGGACGCCGGCCTCGAAGAGGTCGGCACCCACGCTCGGGGCACCCTCGGCGTAGACGCTTGCGGGGCCGCCGGAGAGGATGATGGCGGCGGGGTTCTTGGCCAGCAGCTGCTCGGTGCTGTAGGTATGCGGAACCACTTCCGAATACACATTCGCTTCCCGGACGCGGCGGGCAATCAGCTGCGCGTACTGGGCACCGTAGTCAACAACCAGCACCGGCCTGTGGGACGTCTGGGATGCAGTGGGAGTAGTCACCGTCCTAGCCTACTTTGCGCCGCCACCCGCCGCACATTGAGAACCCGGCCCAGGCGCCGAAACAGACTCCGGGGTAAGCGAACTCACACGCGGACGACGGCGGGCCGCCCCTCCGTAGCGCCCGCTCAGTAGCGCTGCGGTGCCTGCGGGTTGGCGGCGAGTTCGGCTTCGACCTCGGCGTGGAACTTCTTCTCCACGAAGAATGACAGGAACGGCACGACGCCGCCCAGCGCAAGGATGATGAGCTTGCTGAACGGCCAGCGCATGAGGGACCACAGGCGGAAGTTCGATACGAGGTACACGACGTACATCCAGCCGTGCACGATCAGGACCGTGACGGACAGGTTCATTCCGCCGATGACCCCCGCCGGCTCGGCGTCGGCGAATCCCAGGCCGAACGGCTGGCCGGTGACAGCATTGGTGCCGCCCGCGAGGAGGTACTGGCCGAAGCCGTACCGGACGATCAGCTCGGCGCACAGCAGGAGCAGCATCGATCCCGTCAGGTAGGCGAGCACCTTGTAGAACTTCAGGGCGGAGCGGATTTGGGCCTCGGTGCCGCCGAAGCGGCGCTTCTTGCCGGTGGCCGTTCCCGTGCCGTTGGTTGACTGCGGCTGGATGGCGGGCTGGGGCTCGATCATGATTGCACTCTCGGGTCGGTTGGCTGGGTTTCGGTGGGCTGCGGGTCTTCGCCGGGACCGGGCGTCTGCCTGGCCTGTTCCTCGTCGTGAGCGTCCTCAAGGCCGCGGCGGTAGTCATCCTTTACGAGGCGCCACCAGATGAACAGGGCGAAGCCGGCGAACACAACCCATTCCACGGAATAGAAGAGGTTCAGCCAGTTGACCTGCGGCGCCGGCGGCTGGGGGCCGATCCGGAGCGGCTTGATGTCGCCGCCGGACGCAGCCGCGCCGACGTCTGTGCCGCCCGCCAGCTCGGTCGCGGCGGCGACGAAGCCGGGGTAGCTGCTGACATCCCAGACGTTGATGAGTTCCGCCACGGAGACTGCGCTGGCGCGGCCGGGGCCGGCGTCGGTGTTCGGCAGCGGGGATTCGGACGGCAGCAGCCGCCCGGTTAGTTCAATGGTGCCCGACGGCGGCGCTGCGGCATCCGCCGGATCCGCCACCCAAGCGCGTGCCACCGGGATCCAGGTCTGGGGGGTGGCTCCGGCTCCCGTCAGGACCGGGGCATCCCGGACGGCGAAGGCGGAGACGATCCAATATCCCTTCGCCCCGTCATTGAGGCGGCCCGGGACGAGAACCTGCTTTTGCGGGTCGTAGCTGCCGGTGGCGGAGACCATCTGGTCCGCGACCGAACCATGGAAGAAATCCCCCGGCTGGAGCACCCCGGTGAGCGGCTTGGTCTCCTCGGTCGTGGTGCTGACCGGGACCTCCGCCTGCGTCGAGCGGCCGAACTGCCACTGGCTCAGCAGCACAAAGACCCCTGAAATGGCGATCGCAAACACGAGGCCTGCGATCCAGCGGGGTTTGAGGGCAGTTTTCAGCACCTCTTAACCGTACTTCGTCACAGTGTAGAACAGCGAAACGGGGCGGAAACCGCCCCGAGGGCCCGCCCCAGTCCGCTAGTGGTCGAAGAAGACCAGGCTGGAATTGATGAGTTCGGCGATCACTTCGCGGTCATACGCCCGGCGCAGCGACTCGCGGAACGACTCCTTCGACAGTGAGCGCGCCAGTGTGGCCAGCACCTCGAGGTGGTCGGAGAAGGAGCTCGCCGGCGTGGCGATGAGCAGGATGACGGTGGCCGGGCCGTCGGCCGCGCCAAAGTCCAGGGACCTGCCGTACTTCGTGATGCCGACGGCAATCGATGTCTGGGAGACCAGTTCGCTGCGGGCGTGGGGCAGGCCGACGCCGCCGGGGAGGCCGGTGGCCAGCTGATGTTCGCGCGCGTTGACGTGCTGGAGGAATCCCTGCAGATCGGAAATCCGGCCGGCAGCATACAGCCGCTCCGCGAGCTGGGACGTGGCATCGAGCTTGTCGGTGGCGTCCAGTTCAAGGATCACCATGTCAGGAGTGGTGAGCTCGGCGTCATACCGGTCCAGTGGTTCCGCCAAGAGGTATCCCTTCGAAGTGGCGCAGGTGCGGCGTTGCCGATCAGCGCAGCGGAACGATGTCCTCCACGCCCATTCGTGCGGCGTCGGCGGATTCATCGTCCGGCTGCTGCTGGCTCAGCCGTTCGGCGTCGACCCGTGCCAGATAGTGCTTGATTTCGCCCTCGCGCTGCGCATCGCTCCAGCCGAGAACGTCCCCCAACAGTTTAGCGACTACCGGGGCGGCGGACACACCCCGGTCCCACGACTCGATCGATATCCGGGTGCGGCGGGTCAATACATCCTGCACATGGCGGGCGCCTTCGTGCGTGGCGGCATACACGGCCTCGGCCGCCAGGTAGTCATCGGCACCCGGCAACGGTTCCCCGAGCTCAGGGTTCCCTGCAATGAGCGCCAGCACCTCGGGGGCCATGGAGCCGTAGCGGTTGAGCAGGTGTTCGATCCGGGCCACGTGGACGCCGGTCTCTTCCGCCATCCGGTTCCGCTTGTTCCAGGCGGCCTTGAAGCCGCTGGCGCCCAACAGCGGAATGGATTCCGTGCAGCTGGGCGGGACGCGCTCGTCCATGCTGCGCGTGGCCTCGTCAACGGCGTCCTTGGCCATGACCCGGTAGGTGGTCCACTTGCCTCCGGCCACCACCACGAGACCCGGCACGGGGTGGGCCACCACGTGTTCCCGGGAGAGCTTGGCGGTCGAATCGTTTTCCCCGGCCAGGAGCGGACGCAGCCCGGCATAGACGCCCTCGACGTCCTCACGGGTGAGCGGGCGCTTGAGGACGCGGTTCACGTGCTCAAGCAGGTAGTCGATGTCCTTGCTGGAGGCCGCGGGGTGGGCCTTGTCGAGGTGCCAGTCGGTGTCCGTGGTCCCGATGATCCAGTGCCGGCCCCACGGGATGACGAAGAGCACGGATTTTTCGGTCCGCAGGATCAGCCCCACGGTCGACTGGATGCGGTCACGGGGCACCACGAGGTGGATGCCCTTGGAGGCGCGCACCTTCAGCTGGCCGCGGTCGGTCACCATGGCCTGGGTCTCGTCGGTCCAGACGCCCGTGGCGTTGATGACCTGCTTGGCCCGGATGTTGAAACTGGAGCCGTCCTCGTGGTTGACCACCTTGGCGCCGACCACGCGTTCGCCCTCCCGCAGGAAGTCCACCACGGACATCTGGGTGACCGCGTGGGCGCCATAGAACGCCGCGGTGCGGACCAGGTTCGCGACGTACTTGGCGTCGTCCACCTGGCCGTCGTAGTACCTGATGGACCCGACGAAGGCGTCGTCCTTGAGGCTCGGCGCGGCGCGCAGGGTTCCCCGGCGGCTCAGGTGCTTGTGGAACGGCACCCCGCGGCTATGCCCGCCGGTGACGGACATGGCGTCGTACAAGGCGATCCCGGCGCCCACGTACGGCCGCTCAAAGAAGGGTTTGGTCAACGGGTACAGGAACGGGACCGGACGGGCGAGGTGCGGGCCGAGCACCGAGAGAATGAGACCGCGCTCATGCAGTGCCTCTTTGACGAGGGCGAAGTCGAGCATCTCCAGGTAGCGCAGGCCGCCGTGGATGAGTTTCGAGGACCGCGACGACGTGCCGGCGGCCCAGTCGTTGGCCTCGACGATGCCCACGCTCAGTCCCCGCGTGACGGCGTCCAGGGCCGCGCCGCAGCCGACGATGCCCCCGCCGACGATCAGGATGTCGAGTTCCTTGCCGGGATCCGTGGTGCCCTTGAGCACCGCAATTGAAGCTTCGCGTTCCGCGGGCCCCAGGGCACCGCCGGCCACGGGAGAACCGCCGGGAAAACTGTTCATTTCACGCCTCCATCCGGATCAAACCTCGTAGGGCACCAGACTACGTCCAAGTCCTCCGGATGGGCAGGGGTGATTCAGTTGCCGGCGTAAGGCGAGACGACGACGTCGACCCGCTGGAATTCCTTCAGGTCCGAATAGCCGGTGGTCGCCATCGAACGGCGCAGCGCACCGATCAGGTTGGAGGTGCCGTTGGTCTGGTGGCCGGGCCCGAACAGGACCTCCTCGAGCGGACCGACGGTGCCCACATTGACCCTGTCGCCGCGGGGAAGTTCGAGGTGGTGCGCTTCCTGGCCCCAGTGCCAGCCCTTGCCGGGCGCTTCCTCGGCGCGGGCCAGGGCGCTGCCCAGCATCACGGCGTCGGCGCCCATGGCGATGGCCTTGACGATGTCGCCCGAGGATCCCATGCCGCCGTCGGCGATCACGTGCACGTACCGTCCGCCGGACTCGTCCATGTAGTCTCGCCGCGCTGCGGCGACGTCGGAGATGGCGGAGGCCATCGGCGAGTGGATCCCGAGGGCGCGGCGGGTGGTGGTGGTGGCGCCGCCGCCGAAGCCGACCAGTACACCGGCGGCGCCGGTACGCATGAGGTGCAGCGCCGGGGTGTAGCCGGCGGCTCCGCCGACAATCACCGGGACGTCGAGTTCGTAGATGAACTGCTTGAGGTTCAGCGGCTCGTGGTCCTTGGAGACGTGCTCGGCCGAGACCGTGGTTCCGCGGATCACGAAGATGTCGACGCCGGCGGCAACCACCGTCTTGTAGTGTTCCTGGGTCCGCTGCGGGGTGAGCGATCCGGCCACCGTGACGCCGGCGGTGCGGATTTCGGCGAGCCGCGACGTGATCAGCTCGGGCTGGATCGGTGCCTTGTAGAGATCCTGCATGCGGCGCGTGACCGCCGGGCTGTTGGTCTCGTCCGCCAGGGCCCCGATCTCGTCCAGGACGGACTGCGGGTCCTCATAGCGGGTCCACAGGCCCTCAAGATCCAGCACGCCGAGCCCGCCGAGGCGGCCCAGGGCGATGACGGTATCCGGCGACATGGCCGAATCCATCGGCGCCGCGATCACCGGCATATCGAACTTGTAGGCATCAATCTGCCAGGAGACGGATACGTCCTTGGGGTCACGCGTACGTCGGTTGGGGACGATCGCAATGTCGTCCAGGGAGTAGGCACGACGCCCACGCTTGCCTCGGCCAATCTCAATCTCGTAAGTCACTGCTCTAGGTTATCCCAGTCGCTGGAATCGCCGGTTTCCACGACTGTGAGCTGAGATTCGAACATCCGGAAGTACCGGCCGCGCAGGGCCACGAGTTCCTTGTGGGTGCCCTGTTCCACGATGCGGCCGTCCTCCAGCATATAGACGACGTCGGCCTTCTCGATGGTGGCGAGCCGGTGGCTGATGGCGATGATGGTGCTGTCGCGGTCCGCGAAGAGCCGCGTAAAGATCCTGTGTTCGGCGAGGGCGTCGATCGCGGAGGTGGGCTCGTCCATCACCATGAAGGTGGCGTTCCGGTAGAAGTTCCGGGCCATCGCCAGGCGCTGCCATTGGCCGCCGGAGAGGCCGGAGCCCTTCCGTCCGCGGGGATCCTCCATCCAGTTGCTGACGTGGTTGTCCAGGCCGTTCGGCAGCTTGTTGATGAACTCGAGGGCTTCGGCATCCGCGGCGGCCGTGCGGATCCGCTCGTCATCGCGGGGCGGCTCGACGTCGCCGAAGAAAATATTCTCCGCCGCAGTGGCGAACTCGTACTTGAGGAATTCCTGGCTGAGCACCGCCAGATGGCGGTGCCAGGATGTGACGTCGACGGCGGCGAGGTCGACGCCGTCGAGCAGCACCTGCCCTGAATCGGGCCGGTAGAGTCCGGCGAGGATCCGGATCAGGGTGGACTTGCCGGCGCCGTTCTCCCCCACGATCGCGATGTGCTGGCCTTCCCGGATGGTCAGGGAGATGCCCCTGATCACCTCAAGCTCGCTGCCGGTGTAGGTGAACCGGATGTCCCGCAGTTCCACGGTTTTCGGGGCCTGCAGCAGCGGCGGGGCCTGGCGGGAGTGCACGGGGAGGGCCATGAACAGTTCATAGTCCTTGAGGTTCGCCAGGTCCTCGTCGATCGAGCTGAGGGAGGAGACGAGGTTGCTGGCCGTGGACAGGGCGCGGCTGACGATCTGCTGGACGTACAGGAACTGCCCGACCGGCTGCGCCCGGGCGATGATCTGGCCCACCACCCAGATCAGCGACACGACTTCGGCGCCGTACTGCAGGGCGTCGGCGGCGAGCTGTCTGGGGATGTAGCGCTTCTGGAAGTCCAGCCGGCGTTTTTCGTCGGCGTCCCGCAGCCGGGAGCGCAGCCCCATCAGGTACCCGACGATCCCGTACAGCCGCATTTCGGCGATGTGCTCCGGGCGCAGGAGGTTGGTCTCGATCATGCGCCGCCGCCGGCGCGAGTCGACCTGGGTGTTCCAGTGCGCGATCTGTTCGCGGGAGAGCTTGAACTGCAGGTAGACGCTGGGGACGATCGCGACCAGGACGATCACGGCGATCCACCAGCTGACCAGCAGCAGCGCGCCGATGGCCAGGATCACGGAGACGAGCTGGGTGAAGATGGCGGCGATCCGGTCCAGGACCCTGGCATAGGAGTCGGAGAAGCGCTTGGCCCGGTCATAGAGGTCGACCGTTTCCTTGTCGTCGTAGCGCCAGAAGTCGAGAGCCAGAAAGCGCTCGTACATCAGATCGCCGACGATCGCGCCGACCCGGAAGCTCATGAGCTGCTGGATGTAGCGGTCCACACTGCTGAAGGACCCCCAGAACAGCCCCAGCGCTGCCGTGATGACCACGTAGATAATGGCCTGCCGGCCTGCCGCGGCGTCACCCGCATAGGCCGCCGCCAGCGCGGTGGTGGTCAGGGCGGCAAAGTAGGTGGTGACCAGGGGCAGCAGCGCCGAGATCAGCGAACCCGCGACCTTCATGACGACGGCCGCGGGAGAGGCGCGGAAACTGACCCCCAGCACTTGCGCCACCGCCCGCGCGTAGGGCCTCAGCGCCAGCTTGCGCCGGGGCTCGCGGACGGGCAGGAGTTCGGACATAGCTCCAGCCTAGTTGCGGACCCCGACGCCGGCGGTTGACCCCGGCTCAATCCGGCGGAACTCCTAGCGCGAACCGTAGTTCGGAGCTTCGACCGTCATCTGGATGTCGTGCGGGTGCGATTCCTTCAGCCCGGCCGGTGTGATCCGGACGAACTTGCCGCGGGCCTTGAGCTCGGGGATGGTCGGGGCGCCGGTGTAGAACATGGTCTGGCGGAGGCCGCCCACGAGCTGGTAGGCCACCGACGACAGCGGGCCGCGGTAGGCCACGCGGCCTTCGATGCCTTCCGGGATGAGCTTGTCATCGCCGGAGACGTCGGCCTGGAAGTAGCGGTCCTTGGAGTAGGAGGTATTCTTGCCGCGGGTCTGCATGGCCCCGAGGGAACCCATGCCGCGGTAGCTCTTGAACTGCTTGCCGTTGACGAAGATCAGCTCTCCCGGGGACTCGTCGCAGCCTGCCAGCAGCGAGCCGAGCATGACGGTGTCGGCGCCGGCAACAAGGGCCTTACCGATGTCGCCCGAGTACTGCAGGCCGCCGTCGGCGATCAGCGGGACGCCGGCGGGGATGGCCGCCTTGGCGGCCTCGTAGATGGCCGTGATCTGCGGCACGCCGACGCCGGCAACGACGCGGGTGGTGCAGATCGAGCCGGGGCCGACGCCGACCTTGATGCCGTCGGCACCGGCGTCGATGAGCGCCTGGGCGCCTTCGCGGGTGGCGGCCTGGCCGCCGATGATGTCCACGTGCGCCGCGACGGGATCCGACTTCAGCCGGCGGATCATGTCCAGCACGCCCTGGGAGTGGCCGTTGGCGGTGTCGACGAAGAGGGCGTCCACGCCGGCGTCGATGAGCGTCATGGCACGCTCCCAGCCGTCACCGAAGAAGCCGATGGCAGCGCCGACGCGCAGGCGGCCTGCCTCGTCCTTGGTGGCGAGCGGGTACTGCTCTGCCTTGGTGAAGTCCTTGGTGGTGATGAGACCCCGGAGCCGGCCCTGCTCGTCAACGAGCGGGAGCTTCTCGATCTTGTTGGTCGCGAGCTTGTGCGACGCTTCATCGCGGCTGATGCCCACGTGCCCGGTGACAAGCGGCATCTTCGTCATGACATCACTGACCAGGCGCAGGGGGAAGTCCGACTCGGGAACGAAGCGGGTGTCGCGGTTGGTGACGATGCCCAGCAGCCTGTTGCCCTCGTCCACGACCGGAAGTCCGGAGACGCGGTACCGGGCGCAGATCTCGTCCAGTTCCGCCAGCGTCGCCTCGGGGCCGATGGTCAGGGGGTTGGTGATCATGCCTGACTCGCTGCGCTTGACCCGGTCGATCTGGTCGGCCTGGTCGGCGACGGAGAGGTTGCGGTGCACGACGCCGAGGCCGCCCTGGCGGGCCATGGCGATGGCCATCCGGGACTCCGTGACGGTGTCCATGGCGGCGGACAGCAGCGGGGTCTGGACCGTGATGCGCTTGGAAATCCGGGAAGACGTGTCCGCCTCCGAGGGAATCACATCCGTGTGGCCGGGCAGTAGCAGGACGTCGTCATACGTCAGGCCGATGAAGCCGAAGGGATTGTGTTCGGGCTGGGTCATGAGTGCGCCTCTTACCTTGGGTACGGGGTTTCACGGGTAGGGGTTGCAGCAGATGACCAGCCAGTCATTACGGGTCTGGTCCGTGCAGAAGTGTTTGGTTAATACTAGAACCTTGGCGGCGATCGCCATATTCCGCGGCGGCAATGTGAGCTGAAACATTCGGGACGGCGTCCCGCATGTTTCATTTCGCGCGGTGTCATCGCAGCCGGTGTCATTGCAGCCCATGTCATTTCCAGCCGGTGGACTCGAGCAGGCTTTGTTCGAACATGGGGATCATGGTCTGGACGTATGTCTTGGTCAGGTGGTTGTCGTCCTTGTAGACGTACACGTTGCCGACGACGGCGGGGCAGGTTCCCCCTGCACAGATGAAATCGCTCATGTCCATCAGGTGCAGCCCGGCTACCTTGCCCCGGTACGCTTCCAGCGGCGAGGATCCGGCCAGCGATTCCTGCAGCGGCACGTTGCACTGCGGCGCGTCCGGGCCGTTCTTCTGGACGCATTCAGGCATGTTGATGCCGAAGCGCGGGTTGTCGCGGATGCCGACCACTTCCATGCCGGCATCGGTGAAGGGCTTGATGCCCTCGAGGTACTGGGGCACTTCGGTTTCGAAGGGGGCATCCTTGAGGGTCAGGGAAGCGACCGTGAAGACGGCGCCAGGGTGGTGATCCAGGACGTACTGGGCACTGGCCTTGTTGAAGGCGTTGCACTCCGCGTCGCGGTCCGGGGACTCCCCGCCGAAACGGCAGTTGCCCTTCAGGAGCGTGATGACTTCCCAGCCGTGGCTCTTCGCGATGGGGCCCAGGGCCGCCATGTACTGCTGGGCATGCGAGTCCCCCAGCACCACGATCCGCTTGCTGACGGCGTCCGGCCGGCTGTTCTGCAGGCAGCCCTGCAGCAAAGGGTCGCTCGGGACGTTCCCGTCCGCACACAGCCCGTCGATATCGGCCCACTCGTTCTTCATCGCGGCGGGAGCGGGGATGATTTTCGCGTCCGGCGTGGGCCTGCCGGCATTCTCCGGCGCCAGGGCGGCCGCCCCGGGGGTCAGTTCCTTGGGCTGCGACGCGGCCGCGGCCTCCTCGGCCAGGAGTTGGCTCTGCCACACGGAGACAGGTCCCGCGAGCAGCGCGCCGCAGGCAACGATCACGACGGCGGTGCGCCAGGCGCGGCGTTCCGGCCAGTGCCAGTCGCGCAGCGGCTTCTCCACGAAGCGCGTGGTGAGCACGGCCAGCACGATGGACGCGGCGACTATGCACAGGCCCTGCAGCAGGTTCGGCGAGGTGATGCCCGCGCCGGCGAGGGCCAGGACCAGCAGCGGCCAGTGCCAAAGGTAGAGCGCGTAGGAGTTGTCCCCCAGCGCTACGAGGGGCTTCCAAGTGAGGAAGCGGTCGACGCCGAAGCGGCTGCCGCTCCGGCCCGCGACGATGATCGCGGCCGCCGCCAGCGTGGGCCAGAGCGCGATGAACCCGGGGAAGGAGCGGTCCACCGTCAGCAGCAGCCCGCAGGAAAGCATGGCGGCAAGGCCGGCCCAGCCCAGCGCCACCCGCAGGATCTTGCCAGGCTTCAGGAATGGCAGGGCCAGCGCCAGCAGGGAGCCTAGGGCGAATTCCCAGAGCCTGGCGCGGGTGTCGAAGTAGGCGTACGCCTGGTTGCCGGCGGTCTGGTCGATGGAATACACCAGGGACGCAACGAAGATGGCGCCGAAGGCCGCGGCCAGCAGGGCCCTGTAATTCACCAGCCTGTCACCGACCGAGGTCCAGCGGCGGAGCAGGCGCCGCAGCAAGGCCGCGCCGGCAAACACCAGGGGCCACAGCAGGAACACCTGCCCCTGGATGGACAGCGACCAGAAGTGCTGGAGCGGACTGGCGCCGGAGTGGTTCTGCGCGTAGTAATCGACGGCGCTGTCTGCCAGGAGCCAGTTCTGCCGGTACAGCAGGGACGCCCAGGCCTGGTCCAGGATGTCGGGCCAGCGGCTTTGCGGAAGGATGGCCCACGTGCCGACGAGGACGCCGAGGACGACCACCACGACGGCGGGCAGCAGGCGCTTGAGCAGGTGCAGCCAATGGCTCAGCAGCCGGAGCGGTTTGCCGCTATCGACTTTCCGCGTGAAGCTGAGCGTCATGAGGAATGCCGAAATGAGCAGGAAGATGTCCACGCCGCCGGAGACCCGGCCCAGCCACACATGGTAAGTGACCACCATAAGGACGGCGAGGGCCCGCAGGCCCTGGACCTCGGGGCGGTAGCTGGATTTTCGGCTCGCCGGCAACCCTGCCTCCGCTCCTGGCGGGATGGCTATGGTTCGCTCGTTCGACACAAAAATCCTTTAGGCCGGCTTCCAAAACATCAATGTTACCGACCCGTAATTTTCTTTGCCAGTCGCGGGCGGGCCGGCGGAGGGAGGCGGGTCCGGAAGCGTCGTCGCCAGGCACGTTCTGGAAGCTAGTCTGTTACGAGTCGGAGGAGGCCGCATCGTGATCGCCCAGCTGCGAATTTGTGTCCCGGGTGTGTTGTCCGGAGTCGTTGTGGAAAGTTGTTCCGCGGAGCTTGGCGTCGCGGAAGTGGCCCTCCATCCGGGCGCCTCCGTGATGCCGCCCGGAGACGTCATCCTGGTCCTGCTCGCACGGGAATCCGTGGAGCAGCTCGTGCAGAAGCTCCACGCCCTCAAGGTCCAGGAACGGGGGTCAATCTCGGTCAGCATGCCGGAGCTGGTGCTCTCGGACCGGGCGGACCGGGCGGAGGCCGCGGCGCCCGGCGAAGGCGCTGATGCCATGATCTGGGACGAGGTGTCCCGGCAGAGCGGCGAAGACTCTCGGCTGACATGGAGCTACCTGGCCTTCCTGGTCCTGGCCACCCAGCTGGCGGCCATCGGCATTGTCACGGACTCGCCCATCGCCATCGTCGGCGCCATGGCCGTGGGCCCGGAGTTCGGCCCGCTGGCCGCGTTGGCCGTGGCACTGGTCCGGCGCCAGGGGCGGCTCGGACGCGACGCCGCTCTGGCCCTCGGCGTCGGCTTTCCCGTCGCCATGCTGGCCGCAGCCCTCGCCGCCTGGTTGTCCGTGCCGCTCGGACTGTTTCCCGCCGACGTCCTGGAGCGGGGTTCAGCGGTCGAATTCATCTACCACCCGGGCCCCTACTCCCTCATTGTTGCCGTGCTGGCCGGAACCGCCGGAATGCTGTCCATGATCAGCCGGCGATCGGCGGCGCTGATCGGGGTCTTCATCTCCGTGACAACCGTCCCGGCGGCGGGCTACGTGGCCGTGGCGCTGGTCCTGGGCGAGTATGAAAAGGCGGCCGGCTCCGCACTGCAGCTGCTCCTGAACCTGCTGGGAATCGTGGTGTCCGCTGTTGCGGTGCTGCTCTTCTACCGGCTTGTCACCAAAACAGGAGGCCGGCCCAGCTGAATGCTGGTCCGGCCTCCTGCCGTGGAACTGGTTTGCGAAGCCGGTGTTATCCGGCCGGCGCCATGAAGCTTCGATGCTCCGGCGCTAGGGAAGCGCCGGTGACCCACGCCTAGTGACGGTGGCCTGCGTGCTGGTCCTCATCGGCCGGCTTCTCGACCACGAGGGTTTCTGTGGTGAGAACCAGCGCCGCGATGGAGGCAGCGTTGCGGAGGGCCGCACGCGTCACCTTGACGGGGTCGATGACGCCGGCAGCGATGAGGTCTTCGTACCCGCCGGTCATTGCGTTGAAGCCCTGGTTGTTGGCGGATTCGGCCACCTTTGCCACGACGACGTAGCCGTCGAAGCCGGCGTTCTGGGCGATCCAGCGCAGCGGCTGGGTCAGTGCCCGGCGGACGATGCCGACAGCAGCAGCTGCGTCACCTTCGAGAGCCTGGACGGCAGGATCCTCGTCGAGCGCCTTCAGCGCGTGGATGAGGGCGGCGCCGCCGCCGGCCACAATGCCTTCTTCGAGGGCGGCGCGGGTGGAGGACACTGCGTCCTCGATGCGGTGCTTCTTTTCCTTCAGCTCGACCTCGGTGGCAGCGCCGACCTTGATCACGCCGATGCCGCCGGCCAGCTTGGCCAGGCGTTCCTGCAGCTTTTCCTTGTCCCAGTCGGAATCCGTGCGGGTCAGCTCGGCGCGCAGTTGGGCAACCCGGGCTGCGACGTCCTCGGCCGAACCGGCGCCGTCGACGATGGTGGTGTTGTCTTTCGTGACGGTGATGCGGCGGGCGGTGCCCAGCACCTCGAGGCCGACCGTGTCCAGGCTGAGGCCCAGTTCCTGAGAGACAACCTGTGCGCCGGTGAGGGTCGCGATGTCCTGCAGCATGGCCTTGCGGCGGTCACCGAAGCCCGGTGCCTTGACGGCAACGACGTTCAAGGTGCCGCGGATGCGGTTGACGATCAGCGTGGACAGGGCCTCGCCGTCGACGTCTTCGGCGATGATGAAGAGCGGCTTGGAGCTCTGCAGCGCCTTTTCCAGCAGCGGCAGGAATTCCTGCACGGAAGAGATCTTGCCTTGGTTGATCAGGATCAGGGCATCTTCGAGCACTGCTTCCTGGCGTTCCGCGTCGGTGACGAAGTACGGGGACAGGTAGCCCTTGTCGAACTGCATGCCCTCGGTGAGGACCAGCTCGGTCTGCGTGGTGGAGGATTCCTCGATGGTGATCACACCATCCTTGCCGACCTTGCCGAAGGCCTCGGCCAGGAGCTCGCCGACCTCGTCGCTCTGTGCGGAGATGGAGGCAACGTTGGCGACCTGGGTGCCTTCAACCGGGCGGGCGTTCTCGAGCAGGCGGGCGGCGACCGCCTCGACAGCGACCTCGATGCCACGCTTGATCTCGCCCGGGGCGGCGCCTGCCGCAACGTTGCGCAGGCCTTCCTTGACCAGGGCCTGGGCCAGAACGGTGGCGGTGGTGGTGCCGTCACCGGCAACATCGTTGGTCTTGGTGGCGACCTCCTTGGCAAGCTGCGCGCCAAGGTTCTCGTACGGGTCGTCCAGCTCGACTTCACGGGCGATGGTGACACCATCGTTGGTGATCGTGGGGGCGCCCCACTTCTTGTCCAGCACGACGTTGCGGCCGCGCGGGCCAAGCGTCACCTTGACCGTGTTGGCGAGCTTATCGATGCCGGCTTCAAGCGACCGGCGGGCAGCGTCGTTAAACGCAAGCTGCTTTGCCATGGTTTTGTCCTTTCAAGACAGAACCCCGCGCAGCTGATCCATCGAATGAGGGATCGGCTGCGCGGGGGTCCAAGAGAGTTACTTAACGACGATCGCCAGAACGTCGCGGGCGGACAGCACCAGGTACTCGGTGCCGCCGGTCTTGACTTCGGTTCCACCGTACTTGGAGTAGATGACAACATCGCCGACGGCGACATCAACCGGAACGCGGTTGCCGTTGTCGTCAAAGCGGCCGGGGCCTACTGCAACAACTTCGCCTTCCTGCGGCTTTTCCTGTGCGGAGTCCGGGATAACCAGGCCGGAAGCCGTGGTCTGCTCGGCTTCGAGCGGGCGGACAACAATACGATCCTCAAGAGGCTTAATAGAGACAGGCTTAATAGAGACCGACACTCGGACCTCTCCTTTTCGTCAGCAAATTCGTGGACTATGAAGCCGTGGTGCCATGGCGTGCAACCGTCGTCGCGGTGCCGGCAGCAGCCTGGCGGGTGTTGCTTCATGTGTTAGCACCCTCCTAGGGAGAGTGCTAATGACGACTCTATGTAAGTAGTTAGCACTCGGTCAAGGCGAGTGCCAGAAATTCGTTCCTGGTGAACGTCCGGCCGGCGTCTGGCAGGCGCCGTCCTACTGGCCTGCGAGGTCCTCGAAGTCCACGTCTTCGCCGTCTTCCTCGCCCAGGTCCCGCCGCGCCTCATTCCGGTGGCGGTACATCACCAGGCCCCCGGCGGCGGCCAGCGCGACGCCGGCAACGAGGAAGATGATGCCGCCCAGGCGGGCCGCGGCATACGTATCCCGGATGGCCCGCGCCTCATCGGTGGCGTCCTTGACGTCCTTGCCGCCGACGGAATAGATGGTGGCATTGAAGGAATCGAGAAAGAAGATAATGACCAGCAACGCGACGCAGACGACGGCGATGACGGCGCCCGCTATCAGCGCCGGCCGGGCATAGCGGGCAAGCCCCTGATGGCTCCGGTGGTCCCCATCGCCATAGTCCTGCCTGGCGCTGTCTTCTGTGCCGCTGTCTTCCATGCTGTCAAGCCTAGCTGTATGGACCCCGGTAGTGACGCCGGTAGTTACCCCTGTAGTGGCCCCGGCGCATCGGGCGCACGGCGCCTGAACTACGCTAGATGGCATGGCTGACGCACCGCAGGAACAGATCGCCCCGCTCCTCAACCCCGAGGGCTGGGAACTGCTGGCGTCACTGGGCCCGTACCGCGAGGACGAGGCCTTCCGGCTCAATGCCTCGCTCCGCAAGGCCGGCCATTCCCCCGAACTGGTCTCCGCCGTGCTCACCCAGTCGCGGCTGCGGACCAAGGCCGAGTCCAAGTTCGGCGAGTTCGCCCGGCAGATGATCTTTACCCGGGCGGGCCTGGAACAGGCCACCCGGCTCACGGTCGCGGCCCGGCACGCGCAGCGGTTCGTGGAGGCCGGGATCGGCCATGTGGCGGACCTTGGCTGCGGGCTCGGCGCGGACGCCATGGCGCTGGCCTCCATGGACATCAAGGTCACCGCCGTGGAAATGGACGAAACCACAGCCGCCTGCGCCACCATGAACCTGATTCCGTTCCGGAACGCCACCGTGGTCCATTCGGATGCCACGTCGGTTTCCCTCGAGGGAATCGGCGGTGTCTGGCTGGATCCCGCCCGCCGCACCACGTCCAGCTCGGGAACCAAGCGGCTCTGGGATCCGGAGGACTTCTCCCCGCCGCTGTCCTTCGTGGAGTCATTGGCCGGTTCCGGGCTCGCCGTGGGCGTGAAGATGGGGCCCGGCATGCCGCACGACTCCGTTCCGGCGGATTGTGAGGCGCAGTGGGTGTCGGTGGGCGGTGACGTGACCGAGGTGGCGCTGTGGTTCAACGCGGTGCGGCGCCCCGGCGTCAGGCGCGCGGCCCTCGTGCTCGGTCCGCAGGGCGCCGCGGAACTCACCAGCGGCGAAGGATTCGACGGCGGTCCGGTGGCGCCCGTGGGTCCCGTCGAGGGGTACCTGTACGAGCCCGACGGCGCTGTCATCCGCGCCGGACTGGTGGCCGACGTCGCCCTCCAGCTGGGCGGACATCTGGTGGATGAGCACATCGCCTACATCTGCGCCCCCGAGTTGCGCGACACCCCGTTTGCCCGGGCCTACAAGGTCCTGGAAGTGATGCCGTTCAACGTCAAGGCACTCAAGTCCTGGGTCAAGGACCACGGCATCGGCATCCTGGACATCAAGAAACGCGGTACCGCGGTCACGCCTGAAGAGCTCCGCAAGCAGCTTCTCCCGGGAGGGAATAACAGAGGAAAGAACAAGGCCAAGAAGACGGCCACCCTGGTCCTCACCAGGATCGGCGACGACCGGGTGGCCATCGCCGTGGAGCCCGTCTAGCTCCGGCCTCGCCGGGTTCCGGCCGGGGCCCTGCCGGGCTACTGGACCCGCATGAACTCCTCGGCGGCCCGGACCTGCCCTTCGGTGGGCCTGATGCCGGTGTACAGCACGAACTGCTCCAGCGCCTGGATCGTGGCCACCTCGGCTCCGGTGATCACGGTCTTGCCCGCCGCGCGGGCAGCCTTGACGAGCGGCGTCTCCGCCGGCAGCGCGACGACGTCGAACACCACCTTCGAGGCGTCCACCGCCTCCTGCGGGAAGGACAGCGCATCGGCGTCGGGTCCGCCTCTCATACCAACAGGCGTGACGTTGATGAGCACGTCCGCCGTCGCTGCAGCATTTGTTCCGGCGGCGTCCGTGGCGGGAAGTTCCGCACGCCACACGAACCCGTACAGCCCTGCGAGCGCCCGTCCTGCCGCCTCATTGCGGGCGATCACGGTGACGTCCTTGAATCCGGCGTCCCGCAGCGCCGCCACCGTGGCCTTGGCCATGCCGCCGGAGCCGAGGACCCACACGGAGTAGCTCGTGGGCACGGCGGTGCGCTGCAGCAGCTGCTCGATGGCCGTGTAGTCGGTGTTGTAGGCCGTGAGCCGGCCGCCGTCGTTGACGATCGTGTTGACCGAGTCGATGGCCTTCGCGGAGGGGTCCATGACGTCCACCAGGGCGATGACGTCCTCCTTGTACGGCATCGACACTGCGCAGCCGCGGATTCCGAGGCCACGCACCCCCGCGATCGCCTGGGCCAGGTCGGTGGGGGCGAAGGCCTTGTAGATCCAGTTCAGGCCCAGCTGTTCATACAGGTGGTTGTGGAAGCGCGTCCCGTTGTTGCTCGGCCGGGCCGAGAGCGAGATACACAGGGTCATGTCTTTGTTTAGTATGGGCACAGCTCCATTAAACGCCAGGGACCTGCCCGTCAGCCGCAGCCTGACCCCGGAGCCTGCTGGTCCCCGGAACCAGTCCCGCTACCGCGTCAGCACGGCCGTTGACCGGGCCGCCTGTGAACACCCTCACGCAACAGCCGTAACTTTGGCACCGTCTCGATGCTACCCCTGCACTAGACTTGGACCACCCGCTGCCCTGCCAGCCGCCCTGCCGGCGGTGGCACCAGTGACGCTGCCAGGAACACTGCCGGTGACACTTCGGGATCGGATTACGGGCACGGACAGCAGAACATTGAAGGGACCACATGAAGATTGATTTCGCTTCATCCAGGCAATCAACTCTTGGTGTGGAATGGGAGCTTGCCCTCGTCGATGCGGAAACCGGAGAACTGGCCTCGATGGCCAATGAAGTGCTCCGCGGAGTTGCCGCCCGGCATCCCGAACTGAACGAGGACGACGAGCACCCGCATATTAAGCAGGAGCTGCTGCTGAACACGGTGGAGCTGGTCACCGGGATCTGCACCACCGTGGCGGAAGCGAAAGCGGACCTGAGCAGCTCCCTCGCGGCGGTCCGCGAGGTCACCGATCCCATGGGCGTGGAGGTCTTCTGCGCCGGGAGCCACCCCTTCAGCCCGCCCCAGCTGCAGCCCGTGACCGACAAGGCCCGCTACGCCAAGCTTATTGACCGCACCCAGTGGTGGGGCCGCCAGATGGTCATCTACGGCGTCCACGTGCATGTCGGGCTCGACAGCCGCGACAAGGTGCTCCCGGTCCTGGACGGCCTCGTGAACTACTTCCCGCACTTCCAGGCGCTCTCCGCGTCCAGCCCGTTCTGGGGCGGCGAAGACACCGGCTACGCCTCCCACCGCGCCCTCATGTTCCAGCAGCTGCCCACTGCCGGCCTGCCCTTCCAGTTTTCCAGCTGGGAGGACTACGAGTCCTACGTCCAGGCCATGTTCACCACCGGGGTGATCGACACCCTCTCCGAAATCCGCTGGGACATCCGCCCCGTACCCAACCTCGGCACGATCGAGATGCGCATCTGCGACGGACTGGCCACGCTGGAGGAAGTCGGCGCGATCGCGGCCCTGACGCAGTGCCTCGTCGACGAGTTCTCCACCACGCTGGACAACGGAGGCACCATCCCCACCATGCCGCCGTGGCATGTCCAGGAAAACAAGTGGCGTGCGGCCCGGTACGGCCTGGACGCGATCATCATCCTCGACGACGAGGGCAACGAGCAGCTCGTCACCGAGCATCTCCGCGAGACGCTCAAGCGGCTTGAGCCCGTCGCGGCGAAACTCGGCTGCGCGGCCGAACTGGCCGACGTCGAAAAGATCATCCAACGCGGTGCCGGCTACCAGAGGCAGCGCCGCGTGGCGGCCGAGAGCGGCGGGGACCTGCGCGCCGTCGTCCTGGACCTGGTCAATCAAATGCGCAAGGGCCCCGAAGCCTAACTGTATTGTCCCGGCAGGTTGGAGACGGTCAGGCGGAGACCGTCGTGACCGGCATGGACGAATCAGGCGCAAAGCCGATGCCGCTTGGTTCCGCTCCGGCCATCACCAGCTGGGCGCCGAGCGCCGCCACCATGGCACCGTTGTCCGTGCACAGGGCCAGCGGCGGCACGGTCAGCCGGATCCCGGCCGCGCTGCACCGTTGTTCGGTGAGCTGACGCAGCCGTGAGTTGGCGGCGACGCCGCCGCCCAGCAGCACCTCGGTGAGGCCGTTTTCTCGGCAGGCCAGCACCGCCTTGGACGTGATCACGTCCACCACAGCCTCCTGGAAGGCTGCGGCGATGTCCGCCACGGGCACTTCTTCGCCGCGGGCCTCGAACTGCTCCACGCACCGGGCGACGGCGGTCTTGAGTCCGCTGAAGGACCAGTCGTAGCGGTGCGGGCCGGGTTCCTCCGCGGTTCCCATGTACTTCGGCTGCGTGAGGCCGCGCGGGAAGCGGATCGCCTTCGCGTTGCCCGTGCGCGCCAGCTTGTCGATGGCGGGCCCGCCCGGGTAGCCGAGGCCCAGCAGCCGCGCCACCTTGTCATAGGCTTCGCCGGCGGCGTCGTCGATCGTGGAGCCGAGCAGCTCGACGTCGTCCGTGATGCTCCGGATCCGCAGGATTTCGGTGTGCCCGCCGGACACCAGGAGTGCGCCCAAGTTTTCCGGCAGTGTTTCCGGCAGTGTCTCCGGCAGCCTCTCCGGCAGCGACCCCGCGAAGGGCTGCGGGCTGCCGGGGTCCGGCTGGAGCAGGCCGACGCCGACGTGTGCCACGAGGTGGTTGATGGCGTAAAGGGGCTTGCCCGTCGCTACGGCGAGCGCCTTGGCCGCGCACACCCCCACCATCAGCGCTCCGGCCAGGCCAGGCCCGGCCGTGACGGCGATCGCGTCGATCTCCTCCAGCGTCACCCCCGCCTCGGCCAGTGCCACCCGGAGGGTGGGCACGAACGCGTCGAGGTGGGCGCGGGAGGCGATCTCGGGGATGACCCCGCCGAAGCGGACGTGTTCCTCCATGGAGGAGGACACGGTGTTGGTCAGCAGTGCGGTTCCGCGGACGATCCCGACGCCGGTCTCGTCGCAGGAGGACTCGATGCCGAGCACGAGCGGCTGGGTGCGGTTCATGGGCGGTCTGCTTCCCTTGACTGGTGGCTGGGTGGTTCGTTGCGCAGCCGGAGCCGCATGATGAGGGCGTCCACGCCGTCGCGGTAGTAGCGGGGCCGGACATGGATCTGCTCGAACCCGTTGCGGCGGTAGAGCTGCTGGGCCCGGGGGTTGTCCGCCCGGACTTCCAGCAGCACGTCCTCGGCGTGGCGCCGCCTGCTTTCCGCGATGAGCTCGGCGAGCAGGGCCGAGCCGATGCCTTTGCCTTCCTGCTCGGGCACGACGGCGATGGTCTGGACATCCGAGATCGGCTCGATGCACATCAGCCCGGCGTAGCCGACGATCTCGCCGTGGAACTCCGCCACGAGGTAGCGGCGGGTGTCCGCTTGCGCCAGCTCGTCGTGGAACATCTGCAGCGGCCACGCGTCCACCGGGAACAGCCGGCGTTCCAGCTCGTGGACGGCCGGGATGTCCGCGGCGTCCATGTCCCGCAGCATCACGCCGCCCGGCAGCGTGGACGGCGTGGCCTGCTCCGGGCTCACAGGGCCCGCTTCCGGGGTCCGGGGACCTGGGCGTCGGACTCCCGCAGGTAGAGCGGGGTCGAATCCAGCAGCCGCTCCCCCGCCGCGAGCCGGGCGAGGGCGAACTGGCCCAGCGCGAGTGCCTCGGGCTGCCGGGTGCTGAATTCGGGGACGGCCTTGACGACGTCCGCGTAGAGCCCCGCCCCGGCACCGTAGACGGGAAGTTCGGGGAGGTCCGCGGCGAATCCCACGTGCGGTCCGTCCTGCAGGTGCGGCAGCTGGGCGTCGGCGAGGGTGTACCGGGCCCAGTACACCTCCTTGCGGCGTGCGTCGGTGGCCACAATGAACTCCGCGGCGGCGTCGGTGGACTCCGCCACTTCGAGGGCGATCGCGTCCAGGCTCATGACGCCGTACAGCGGTTTGCCCCAGACAAAGGCGAGGGTGCGGGCGGTGACGATGCCCGAGCGCAGGCCAGTGAACGGGCCGGGACCAACGCCTGTGACGACCGCGTCGACGTCGTCGCCGGACAGGCCCGCGCCGGCCAGGAGCTTTTCGATCCCCGGGGCCAGGACCTCCGCGTGCGTGCGGGTGTCCTCGGTGGAGAAACTGGCTACGTCGGACTCCGGGGCGTCGTCGGAGACGAGCGCGGCGCTGGCCACGGCCGAGGTGTCGATGGCGAGGATAAGCATCAGGAGTTCCGTTCCGGGGTTTCGGGAAGGGGCGGGATCACGGGAAGGGCCGGCATCATGGGAAGGGCCGGGGGCTCCGCCCAGCGTGGACCGAACCCGCGGATCGCCACGGTGCGGGGCTCGTCGTCGTCGTCCGTATCAAAGTCCAGGACATCAGAGTCCGGGGCGCCGGCTGCCGGAGTCGCGCCGCCCAGGGTGCGGTGCAGTTCCACCTCGAGCCGGCTGTCGCTCAGGTGTTCGACCCGGTTGCGGCCCCACTCGACCACGGTCACGGCGCTGTCCAGGGTGTTTTCCAGATCGATGTCGTCGATTTCCGAGGCGGACTCCAGCCGGTAGGCGTCCACATGCACGAGGTCCGGGCCGCCCGGCCGGGGACCGTCGGGCAGGTTGGGGTGGATGCGGACCAGCACGAAGGTCGGCGAAATGATGCCTGCGCGGACACCCAGTCCTTCTCCGAGCCCCTGGGTGAACGTGGTCTTCCCCGCCCCCAGTTCGCCGGTGAGGATCAGCAGGTCCCCGGCCTCCAGCACGGCGCCCAGCGCCGCCGCGAGCGCATGCGTCTGTTCCGCCGTCCGGACCTCAAGCATCTGCTCCCACGCCGGTGTGCTCACGGCTGCACGTCACCTGTTGAGGGCTCTTCGTTGACGTAGCGGCGCGGGACCCGGGGGCTGATCCGCGTGACGATCTCGTAGTTGTTGGTTCCGGCAGCCCTGGCCCAGTCCTCGGCTGTGGGTCCGCCGTCGGCGCCGTTTCCGAACAGCACGGCCTCGGCACCGAGGAGGCTCGGGCCGCCGGCTGTCACGTTCCGCAGTCCGAGGTCGATCACCATCTGGTCCATCGCGATGCGCCCCACGACCGGATAGCTCACGCCCTCTACGCGGACGGGGCCGCCGGTGGCCACGCGCGGAACGCCGTCGGCGTAGCCCAAGGGGATGAGGGCCAGCGTGGACGCCCGGACCGTGCGGTAGTTCAGGCCATAGGAGACGCCCTGGCCGGCAGGCACGTCCTTGCAGTGGGAGACGACCGTGCGGACCGTCATGGCCGGGCGCAGCCCCAGCTCCTCCGAGCTCTGCCCTTCGAAGGGCGAAAGCCCGTAGAGGCCCAGGCCCACGCGGACCAGGTCAAAATGCGTGTCAGGGCGCGACAGCGTGGCCGGCGTGTTGGCGAGGTGGCGCACCTCGGGGTCCACGCCGGCGTCCTGGGCGATGGCCAGGACTTCGCGGAAGGCAGCGAGCTGCTCGTCGGTTTCGGGGCGCTCGGGCTCGTCCGCGACGGCCAGGTGGGAGAAGATGCCCACCACCCGCAGCAGCCCCTGGTCCTGGTAGTCCATGGCCTCGCCCACGAGGCTGTCCCAGGCATCCAGGGTGGCGCCGTTGCGGCCCAGGCCGGTGTCCACCTTCAGGTGGATGCGGGCCGGCCGCTCCTGCTCGCGGGCAGCTGCCACGATCCGGTCCAGCTCCCAGCCGGAACAGCCGATATCGATCCCGGCGGCCACGGCGGCGGCGAAGTTGCTGTCCGGGGTGTGCAGCCAGGCCAGCAGGGGCGCCTCGATGCCGGCGGCGCGCAGGGCGAGTGCCTCCGAGATGTGGGCCACGCCCAGCCAGCTGGCGCCGGCGCTGAGGGCGGCCCGGGCCACGGGCACGGCCCCATGGCCGTAGGCATCGGCCTTGACCACGGCCATGATCTTCGCGGGCGAGGCCACAGCTGCCAGCCGCCGCACATTGTGCCGGATGGCTTCGAGGTCTATTACTGCCGAGCGTTCCTCCGGATGGGCCGGCGCTGCCGCCGATTCGGGCCGGAGATCGCCTGTTGCTGCTGGGTAAGTCACTTAACGATTCTAGGGGTGGCGCCGCGGACCGGATAATTCCGGGACGGGTACCCGCCGCGGCAGGATCCCGCATGGGGAGGACATGCCCATCCTTCGCACCCAGGAGCGGGCACAACGGGATCATGTCCACGCCCGGGCCTGAGCGGAGAGCATGTCCAGCGGTGACGGGGAGCGGGACTGCTACCCGCGCGGGACATGCCCATCCTTCGCACCCAGGAGCGGGCACAACGGGATCATGTCCACGCCCGGGCCTCAGCGGAGGGCATGTCCAGCGGCGACGGGGAGCGGGACTGCTACCCGCGCGGGACATGCCCATCCTTCGCACCCAGGAGCGGGCACAACGGGATCATGTCCACGCCCCGGCCTCAGCGGAGGGCATGTTCACGGGCTCAGCGCCCGGGGGCCGGGCGGCTACGCGTCGGAAAGGTGCGCGATGGTCGCCGTCGCGCGCCTTTGCGCCTCCGGCGGCACGTCGCGGACGATCTCCTCCAGGAAGCAGTAGCGGCGCAGCCACTGGCTGCTCTGCCGTTCCTTGCGGGCATTGGCCCGCTGCCACCAGTCGGCAATGTCGCCCCAGCCGGGGGCTGCGAGGGAACCGCCCACTTCCTGAACCGCGAGGGCGGCGCACAGGTTGGCGAAGCGGAGCCTGTCCCCGAGCGGCCAGCCCGCCAGGCAGCCCACGATGAAGGCGGCGCCGAAGCAGTCGCCCGCCCCGGTGGGATCGTACGCGGAGACGGGCAGGGACGGGACCCACTCTTCTTCGCCCGTTTCAGAGTCGACGGCCATGGAGCCCTGCGCGCCCAGTGTCACGACGGCCACCGGCACCTTGTCCGCCAGCGAATACAGTGCCGACCAAGGGTCGTCGCGGCCGGTGAAGGCCATGGCTTCGCGCTGGTTAGGCGTGAACGCATGGAAGTACTGCAGGTTGTCTAGCCGGGTGGAGGACCACGCGCCGGTGGGATCCCAGCCGACGTCACCGAACAGCCGGACCCCCGCCTTGCGGGCATCGAGGGCCCACGGTTCCAGTTCCTCGCCAAGCTCCGCGACGGCGGCGAGCGCCGGCGGGGGGCAGCCGATCAGCTGGGTCGATGTCACGGGCGGCGGGTGGCCGTGCGTCACCATCGAGCGGTCCTTCTCCACGCTGAGAGACACCGTGACGGGCGAGTGCCAGCCCGGCACGCGGCGGGACAGGGACAGGTCCACATGTTCCTGCCGGGCCAGGATCTTCCAGTTGTAGTCGCCGTAGCCGTCGTCCCCGAACGCGGCTGCCAGCCCGGTCCGCAGTCCGAGCCGTGCCGCGGCGATCGCCTGGTTGGCCACCCCGCCGGGGCAGCTGCCCATCCCGTCGCTCCAGATTTCGGTCCCGGCCTCGGGCGCGTGCGGCAGCCCGGTAAAGATGATGTCCTGGAACACGGTGCCGGTCAGGAGCAGATCGAACCCCTCCGCCGCCGGGCTGCGGACGGCGGACAGCGGATCAAAGCGCCGCGTTGGGTTCGCGTCCATGTAAGGCACACTACGCCGTCGCCGTACCGGTGGATAGACGGGGACGGTGCTCCGGCGGCCGCGAAGCGGCACCGACCAGCAGCGACCAGCGGCGAATAGACTGTCCGCATGCGGCTCATGATTGCTGGCGGCGGTGGATTCCGGGTTCCGCTGATCTACCGGGCGCTCTCCGACGGGCCTTTCGCCGGGCTGGTCCGGGAGCTGGTGCTGTACGACGTCGACGCCGTCCGGCTGGCCGCCATCGAGGCGGTCCTGGCTTCCCTCGCGGGCCGGGCCGCGCCAGGTATGGGCCGCTTCCCTGCGGTCCGGGCCGCGTCCTCGCTGCCGGAGGCCCTCGACGGCGCCGACATGGTGTTTGCCGCGATCCGGCCGGGCGGCACCGCCGGACGGACCGCCGACGAGCGGATCGCCCTGGACCTGGGGCTCCTGGGCCAGGAGACCACCGGTGCCGGCGGCATCTCCTACGCCCTGCGGACCATCCCGCGGATGCTGGAGCTCGCGGCGGAAATGGAGCGGGTATGCCCCGAGGCGTGGCTGCTCAACTTCACCAACCCGGCAGGCATGGTCACCGAGGCCCTGGTCCCGGTGCTCGGAGCCAAGGTCATCGGCATCTGCGATTCCGCCAGCGGCCTGGTGCACCGCGCGGCGCGGGCCGCCGGCGTCGCGCTCCCGGAGGGAAGGCTCGACGGCGTGGGCTACTCCGGCCTCAACCATCTGGGCTGGCTGTACCGGCTGGAGTCCGGCGGCCGGGACATCCTGCCGGAGCTGCTAGCGGACGCGGCGGCCCTCGCGGGCTTCGAGGAAGGCCGGCTGTTCCCGCAGGAATTCCTGGCTGGCCTGGGCTGCCTGCCGAACGAGTACCTTTTTTACTACTACGAGACGGCGCGCGCGGTGGCCGGCATGCGGGCTTCGGACCGGACGCGGGGTGAGTCCATCGACCGGCAGCAGGCGGAGCTCTATCCCCGGCTGGCGGCCGCCGGGCCGGACGCTTATCCGCTCTGGGAGGCTGCGCGCCGGTCCCGCGAAGAGGGTTATCTGGCCGAGGCCCGGCAGGCCGGCGAGCGCCGGGACGAGAACGACCTCGCCGGCGGCGGCTACGAGCGCGTCGCCCTGGCGGCCATGCGGGCCCTGTCCGGCGGCGGCGAGGCCGAACTGATCCTGAACACTGCCAACACCGTGCCGGGCACGGGCTTGGGAGCGGGCGCTGTGCCGGCCGTGCCGGGGCTGCCGGCGGACGCCGTCGTCGAGGTTCCGTGCCGGGTGACGCCCGACGGCGTGGCGCCACTTCCGCAGGAGCGCCCGGCGCCGCCGCAGCTGGCGCTGATGCGGCGGATCAAGGACGTCGAGCGCCTCGTCGTCCAGGCAACCGGGCAGGCAACCGGGACCGGCCGCCGGGACGCGGCCCTCGCCGCCCTCGCCGGACACCCCCTCGTTGATTCAGAGATCCTCGCCGGAAAGCTGCTCGCCGGCTACGAGGCCGCGTTTCCGGAGCTGAAGCGGCTCTGGCGCGACGGGACCTGAGGCTTGCCGGCTTGCGCCTTATGCCTTCCGCGCCGGAGCCGGAGCCGGAGCCGGAGCCTAGAGCTTCCGGTACATCACGTACAGGCCCACGTAGCCCAGACTCGGATGGTTGAAGGCCTCCGGGATGTTCGCGAGCACGTCGAACCCCATGGACTTCCACGCGGCGACGGCCCGGACGTTGCTCTCCACGACGGCATTGAACTGCATGGCCCGGAATCCGGCGGCGCGGGCGGCGTCCAGCGAATAGGCGCAAAGGGCACGGGCCAGTCCCCTGCCGGCGCAGGCGGGGTGGACCGCGTACCCCGCGTTGGCCACGTGGCTGCCGCCGCCGCCCTGGTTGGCGTGCAGTTCGCCGGTGCCGAGCACGCGGCCGCCGTCGGCGCCGCCATCGCACCCGAGGCCGACGGCGACGAAGGTCTGTCCCGGAGCCTGCCTGAACCACCGCCCGCGCGCCTCGTCCTCGGTGGTGTTCCGGTCCAAGGTGAAAGTTTCCCCCGCCCGGATGACCGGTTCCAGGATCTCCCAGATGCCTGGCCAGTCCTGCGCGGCGGCCTCGCGGATATCCCAGGCGGCGGAGGAGGGCTCTGGTTCTGTGGTTGCGCTCACAGCGGCCACGTTAGCACCGCCGGGCGCAGTGACTTACCCAGTGACTGGTCCTGTGAACCCGACTGCACTGGAGGAGTAATGTTTTATCGAATCCACGTTCAGGTGCCGTTCACCCGGGGCCGTCCAAGAGAGGGAGGGGAGAACAGTGTCGCTGATCCGCCGTGTCGCTTTCCTCTCCCTGCACACCTCGCCCATGGAGCAGCCTGGCTCGGGCGACGCCGGCGGAATGAACGTGTACGTCCGTGCCCTGGCGGCGGCCCTCGCGGAGATCGGCGTCGAAGTGGAGATCTTCACCAGGTCCACCTCCGCTGGGCAGCGCGCCGTCGAACATCCGTCCCCTGGTGTCTGCGTCCACAACGTCCTGGCCGGGCCGCCGCGGAAGCTGCCCAAGGAGGAGCTCCCGGAACTGCTGCACAGCATGGTGGCCGAGATCGACCGGATCCGGCAGCTCCAGCCGCACGGCCGCTACGACATGATCCATTCGCACTACTGGGTGTCCGGGGTGGCTGGGCTCGAGCTCGCGCAGCTGTGGGGGCTGCCGCTGGTGCACACCATGCACACCATGGCCAAGGTCAAGAACCTGCTGCTGGAGTCGGGGGAACAGCCGGAACCGCGCCGGCGCGAGGACGGTGAGCACCGGATAGTCGACGGCGCCAGCCGGCTGATCGCCAACACGGGAACCGAAGCCGCAGAACTGGTCTCGCACTACAACGCGGACATCGACCGGATCGACGTGGCGCCTCCGGGCGTGGACCTCGGCGTCTTCACGCCGGCCTTCAGGACCCGGGCCCGGGCCGAACACGGCGTGCCGCCGGGCAGGTTCCATCTCTTGTTCGCAGGGCGGATCCAGCGGCTCAAGGGGCCGCAGAACCTGATCAAGGCGGCCGCGCTGCTCCGTTCCCGCCGCCCGGACATCGACCTGCAGCTGACCATCCTGGGGGCCGTGAGCGGTGCGAAGGACTTTGACCTCAAGGCGCTGATCAGCGCCGCCGGGATGGACGACGTCGCCACCCACCACCCGCCGGTCAACGCCCCTGAGCTGGCCGGCTGGTACCGCTCGGCCGATGTGGTGGTGGTGCCCTCCTACAGCGAATCCTTCGGCCTGGTGGCCCTGGAGGCGCAGGCCTGCGGGACGCCCGTCGTCGCCACGAAGGTGGGCGGGCTGTCCCGCGCCGTCTTCGACGGGCGTACGGGGATGCTGGTGGAGGGCCATAAGGCCAGCGACTGGGCGGACGCCCTTGAGGCCCTCTATGACGACCCGGTCACGCGGGCGGACATGGGACGTGCTGCCGCGGTGCACGCCCAGGGGTTCGGCTGGCAACGCACGGCGGCCATCACGCTGGAGAGCTACCACACCGCCGTGAGCCAGTACTTTGGAAGCCTGATCATCCCGGTGGGCCACACGCCCTAAGCCGGAACCACATGGCCGGAACCCCGGCCGGAGAACACTGGCCGGACCACCCACCGACGCCACGAGCCGAAGGACAACGATGTCTGAAAACACCAAACCCGGGAACGCAGTCCCGGAAAGCTCAGTCCCGAGCGATCTGGAGATTGCGCAGCGGGCCGTCATGAGGCCGATCCAGGACGTGGCCGCGGACGCGGGCATCAACGCCGAGGCCCTGGAGTTCTACGGCCCCTACAAGGCCAAGATCAATCCGGCGAAGCTCACTATGTCTAAGGCGGGCGGCCCGGTACGCGCCCCCGGCAAGGTGGTGCTGGTCTCCGCGATGTCCCCCACGCCCGCAGGTGAAGGCAAATCCACCACCACCGTGGGACTGGCGGACTCGCTGGCCCGCGCGGGGCACAAGGTGATGATCGCGCTGCGTGAACCTTCGCTAGGCCCGATCCTCGGCATGAAGGGCGGCGCCACCGGCGGCGGTTACTCCCAGGTGCTGCCCATGGACGAGATCAACCTGCATTTCACCGGCGATTTCCACGCCATCACGTCCGCGAACAACGCCCTGATGGCGCTCGTGGACAACCACATCTTCCAGGGCAATGAGCTCAACATCGATCCGCGCCGCATGACGTTCAAGCGGGTACTGGACATGAACGACCGTTCCCTTCGCGAGGTCGTGATCGGCCTGGGCGGGCCGGCCCAGGGCATTCCGCGGCAGGACAGTTTCGACATCACCGCGGCGTCCGAGATCATGGCGGTGTTCTGCCTCGCCACGGACCTCGCCGATCTCCGGGAACGTCTGGGCCGGATCACGTTCGGCTACACCTACGACCGCCACCCCGTCACGGTCGCGGATCTGGGCGTCCAGGGCGCCCTGACCATGCTGCTCAAGGACGCCCTCAAGCCCAACCTCGTGCAGACCATCGCCGGCACCCCCGTCCTCGTGCACGGCGGCCCGTTCGCCAACATCGCCCATGGCTGCAACTCCCTCATCGCCACCCAGACGGCCCGCAGCCTCGCGGACATCGTGGTCACCGAGGCGGGCTTCGGCGCAGACCTCGGCGCCGAAAAGTACATGGACATCAAGGCCCGGGTGGCCGACGTCGCGCCGTCCGCCGTCGTGCTGGTGGCAACCGTCCGCGCCCTGAAGATGCACGGCGGCATCGCCCAGGACCAGCTCAAGGTGCCCAACGTGGAGGCACTGGCCGCCGGCGTCGTCAATCTCCAACGCCACATCCGCAACGTCGAAAAGTTCGGCATCGTCCCGGTGGTGGCAATCAACAAGTTCGCCACTGACACACAGGAGGAACTGGACTGGCTGCTGGACTGGTGCGCCCAGGAGGGTGTCCAGGCTGCCGTGGCCGACGTCTGGGGGCGAGGCGGCGGCGGTGACGGCGGGGACGAGCTCGCGGCGAAGGTGGCTGCCGCCATCGAGGCCCGGCACGGCTTCAGGCACCTGTATCCGCTGGAGATGTCGGTGGAGGACAAGATCCGGACGATCGTGCAGGAAATCTACGGCGCCGACGGCGTGGACTTCTCGGTCCCGGCGCTCAAGCGGCTGGCAGAAATCGAGAAGAACGGCTGGTCCGGACTGCCCGTGTGCATGGCGAAGACCCAGTACTCCTTCAGCGATGACGCCACCCGGTTCGGCGCCCCGAAGGGCTTCACCGTCCACGTCCGCGACCTCATCCCCAAGACCGGGGCCGGCTTCATCGTGGCCCTCACCGGCGCCGTGATGACCATGCCGGGCCTACCCAAGGTACCGGCGGCGATGCGGATGGACGTCGACGCCGCAGGCAACCCCGTCGGCCTCTTCTAGACCCGCTCTCACCCCAACCCACCCCCAACCCACGTTGCCCTATCACTTGTGGCTGCCATTCCCCCCTTTTGACGCCCATAAGTGATAGCGCAACAGCTTGGGAATGGCTGTGGAGGACGGGTGCCGTCGGATTGTGGACAACTTCTGCGAGAGCGGTGGCGTTCGGGCAACAATATGCGCATGCGTCCATCTGCGCCCCTGCCGGCCCACCTTTCCGCCACCCCGTTCACTGTCCATGAGGCGAGGTCTGCCAGTCTGAGCAGCGGCCGGCTTCGTTCATCCGACCTCGTCTCGGCCGGCCGGTTGCTGTATCTGCCCGCCGGCTGGGAGTTTGAAATCCGCACCCTGGCGGCGGCAACACCGGGGGCATGGATCTCGCACCTGACCGCCGCAGTCCTGCTTGGGCTGTGGCTTCCGTCCTGGTTCCGTGGCTGCCGGGAACTCCATCTCAGTAAGCCCAGGGCGCTACCCCCGGTCCGGCGTGAGGGTGTGGTCGGGCATACCGTGCTTGCTTTCCAGGACGAGGTCATGGTCTTGGACGGCATCCTAATTTCAACCCCGGCCCGGACCTGGCTTGACCTTGCCCGCATCCTGCCACTTGAAGATCTCGTAGCCATCGGTGACCAGCTGGTCCGTCGCCCCCGTCCGGGCCTCGAGAACCGCGCGGAGCCGTGGGCAACGCTTCCCCAGCTGCACGAAATGCTGAAGCGCCACCTGAAGCTCAAAGGAATCGTGAAGGCGCGCCAGGCGGCGGAACTGATCCGTCCCGGCGCCGACTCCGCGCCGGAGACTTTCCTGCGCCTGGCCCTGACGTCTGCCGGGCTCCCGGAACCCGAGTTGCAGCTGCGGATTGTCCAGGGTGACCCGTTTTCACCTGCCGCGGACCTCGGCTACCGGGAGCACCGGGTTGCCATCCAGTACGACGGCGGCCACCACCTCACGCGCGAACAGCAGTCCCGCGACAATCGCCGCGACGAAATGTTCAACTCTGCGGGCTGGCGGTATTTCAAGTTCAACGCAGACGATCTGGCAGATGACTTCCGCGGTGCGGTCCGCAGAGTCCGGCTCGCCCTCGGCCCCGGCTAAACGCCGGTTGCCCCATCACTTGTGGCAGCCAAACCAGGCGTTTGGGGACCACGAGTGATAGAGCAACCGGGGTGAGGAGCGTCGGGGTTTAGCGCTCGAGATCGCCGCGGATGAAGGCCTCGACCTTTTCGCGGGCGAGGTCGTCGTTGAACTGCTCCGGCGGGGACTTCATGAAGTAGCTCGACGCCGAAAGCAGCGGGCCGCCGATGCCGCGGTCCAGGCCGATCTTGGCGGCACGGATGGCGTCAATGATCACGCCGGCGGAGTTGGGCGAGTCCCAGACCTCGAGCTTGTATTCCAGCGACACCGGGGCGTCACCGAAGTTGCGGCCTTCGAGGCGCACGAAGGCCCATTTGCGGTCATCGAGCCACTGGACATAATCCGAGGGGCCGATGTGGACGTCGCGGGGCGCAATGTCGGCTTGCACGTTGGAGGTCACGGCCTGCGTCTTGGAGATCTTCTTGGACTCGAGGCGGTCACGCTCCAGCATGTTCTTGAAGTCCATGTTGCCGCCGACGTTCAGCTGGTACGTGCGGTCCAGCGTGACGCCGCGGTCCTCGAACAGCTTGGCCATGACGCGGTGCGTGATGGTGGCACCGATCTGGCTCTTGATGTCATCGCCCACGATCGGCACGCCGGCGGCGGTGAACTTGTCCGCCCATTCCTTGGTCCCGGCGATGAAGACCGGCAGTGCGTTGACGAACGCCACGCCGGCGTCGATGGCGGACTGGGCGTAAAACTCGGCGGCTTCCTGGGATCCCACGGGCAAGTAGCAGACCAGAACGTCAACCTTGGCGTCCTTGAGCACCCGGACGACGTCGACCGGCTCTTCCGCGGACTGTTCGATGGTCTCGAGGTAGTACTTGCCGAGCCCGTCAAGGGTGGGGCCGCGCTGGACGGTGACGCCGGTCGGCGGGACATCGGCGATCTTGATGGTGTTGTTTTCGCTGGCCAGGATCGCGTCCGCCAGGTCCAGGCCGACCTTCTTGCCGTCGACGTCGAACGCGGCAACAAAGTCGACGTCGTTGACGTGGTACTTGCCGAACTCCACATGCATCAGACCCGGGATCGTGGCCTGGGGGTCGGCATCCCGGTAGTACTGGACGCCCTGGACCAGCGATGCGGCACAGTTACCTACGCCGACGATTGCAACACGAATCGGATTTGAAGACACGGAACTCCTTTGAGAACAAACTTCATGTGCCCGGCGCGGACGCGCTCTGATGCGCGACGGCGGCAGGCGGGCACAGCGCCATACGGCGCCCTTAGCATTCTAAGTCAACGGCGCCGGAGCCGTGGTTGTTCCCCGCCGGCCCCGGCGTCTCTGTTACGCGGGTTTCAGCGGGCTACTTCTGGGCCCACAGATTGATGTCGGACTCGACGGCGAACTCATCGATGGCCGTCAGCTCCTCGGCCGAGAAGTCGAGGTTATTGACGGCGGACAGCGTGTCCTCGAGCTGCCGGACGCTGGAAGCGCCGACGAGCGCGGACGTCACGGAGGAGCCCTTGCCCTGTTCGCGGAGAATCCAGGCGATGGCCATCTGCGCGAGCGACTGGCCGCGGCCCTTCGCGATGGCGTTCAGCCCGCGGACGCGGTCAAGTTTCTCGTCCGTAATGGACGATTCGGACAGGAACCGTTCCTGGGCTGCGCGCGAGTCGGCCGGGATGCCGTTCAGGTAGCGGTCGGTGAGCATGCCCTGCGCCAGCGGGGAGAACGCGATGGAGCCCGCGCCCACCTGCTCCAGCGCCTCGTAGAGGTTCGGGCTGCCGTTTTCGGTCCAGCGGTTCAGCATGGAGTAACTGGGCTGGTGGATCAGCAGCGGCGTGCCCAGCTCCTTCAGGATCCGCGCCGCTTCCAGGGTCTGCTCCGGGGTGTAGGAGGAGATGCCGGCATACAGGGCCTTGCCGGACCGGACGGCGCGGTCCAGGGCGCCCATGGTCTCTTCCATCGGGGTTTCCGGGTCCGGCCGGTGGCTGTAGAAGATGTCCACATAGTCCAGGCCCATGCGCTGCAGCGACTGGTCCAGGCTCGCGAGCAGGTACTTGCGGGAGCCCCACTCACCGAACGGGCCGGGCCACATGTCGTAGCCGGCCTTGGTGGAGATGATGAGTTCGTCGCGGTACGGGGCGAAGTCGTCCCGGAGGTGGCGGCCGAAGTTGGTCTCGGCCGAGCCCGCCTCGGGTCCATAGTTGTTGGCGAGGTCGAAGTGGTTGACGCCGAGGTCAAAGGCGCGGCGCAGGATCGCGCGCTGGGTCTGGAACGGCTTGTCGTCGCCGAAATTGTGCCACAGTCCCAGGGAGATGGCCGGGAGTTTCAGGCCGCTGCGTCCCACGCGGCGGTAGGGCATGGAATCGTAGCGGGTGTCAGCTGCCAAATATGTCATACGTTATATCCTGCCTCACTTGTAGCCTCACTTGGAGAGAATGGCGGCGCTGTGGCCGGGGAGTTCGAGCTGCCGGGTGTCCCCCAGAACGCCGCCGAGCCGGACGCCGTCGTCGGTGGCCAGAGCGATCGAGGCGACGCCGACGCCGAGCCGCCGCGGTTCGGCGGAGAAGTTCATGGCCACCTCGGTTGGGCCGCGCCGCAGCAGCAGCCAGCCCTCCGCCTCGCTGAAGTCCACCGCGGTGTCCTCGAAGCCGAGGCCCGCGAGCTCCGGCGTCGAGCGGCGCAGGGCGATCAGCGCGCGGTAGAGCTCCAGGAGGCGGGCGTGGTCCCCTGCGGCGGCTTCGGACCAGTCGAGCTTGGAACGGGTGAACGTCTCGGGGTCCTGCGGGTCGGGCACGACGGCGGGGTCCCACCCCATGCGCTCGAACTCCTTGATCCGCCCCTCGGCGGTGGCCTTGCCCAGGTCCGGTTCCGGATGCGAGGTGAAGAACTGCCAGGGGGTGGTGGCGCCGTACTCCTCGCCCATGAACAGCATGGGCGTGAACGGGGACGTCAGGGTCGCGACGGCGGCGAGCGCCAACTGGCCGTAGCCCAGGGACTGGGACAGCCTGTCGCCCGTGGCCCGGTTGCCGATCTGGTCATGGTTCTGGCTGCAGACCACCAGGGCGGCCGGGTGGACCAGGGAGGCGTCGATGGGCCGGCCGTGATGCCGTCCACGGAAGGTCGAGTAGCTGCCGTCGTGGAAGAAACCGTTCGCCAGGACCTTGGCCAGGGCCCCCAGCGAATCGAAGTCTCCGTAGTAGCCGTTGGTTTCGCCGCTGACGTTGACGTGGACGGCATGATGGAAGTCATCGCTCCACTGACCGGCCAGGCCGTAGCCGTTGACGCCGCGCGGGTACAGCAGGCGCGGGTTGTTCAGGTCGGACTCGGCGATCATGGTGGCGGGGCGTCCGGTTTCCGCGGCGACGGCGTCCGCGAGGGCACCGAACTCCTCCAGGAGGTGGACCGCCCGCTCGTCCTTGAACGCGTGCACGGCGTCGAGGCGCAGCCCGTCCACGTGGTAATCCCGCAGCCACATGGCGGCGTTGTCCAGGATGTACTGCCGCACCACGTCCGAGCCGGGGCCGTCCAGGTTGACGGAGTCCCCCCAGGTGTTGCCCTCCCCGGACTTGAGGTAGGGCCCGAAGCGCGGCAGGTAGTTTCCGCTGGGGCCCAGATGGTTATAGACCACGTCCTGGATGACGCCCAGGCCCGCGGCGTGGGCGGCGTCCACGAAGCGCTGGTAGGCGGCGGGTCCGCCGTAGCCTTCGTGCACGGCGTACCAGAGGACGCCGTCGTATCCCCAGTTGTGGGTGCCGTTGAAGCCGTTGACCGGCAGCAGCTCGACGAAGTCGACGCCGAGCTCCGCCAGGTAGCCAAGCTTGCCGGCCGCCGAATCCAGGGTGCCTTCGGGGGTGAAGGTCCCCAGGTGGAGCTCGTAGATGACGGCGCCCTTCAGCTCCCGTCCGGTCCACGGGCCGTCGGCCCACCCGTGGCTTCCGGCGTCGAAGGTCCGGGACAGCGAGTGCACGCCCTCGGGCTGGCGGCGGGACCGCGGGTCAGGCAGCGGGGTCGTGTCCCCGTCGAGGAGGTAGCCGTAGTCCACCTCCCCGGATGCGGGGGCGCCGACGGCCCTCCACCAGCCGGCGTCGCCGTCCCCGCTGGCTTCCCGGCTGCCGTCCCCGCTGGCTTCCCGGCTGCCTCCGGCGATGCGGGACATCGGGTACTGCCGGCCGTCGGCCAGCAGCGCGACTGACTCCGCTTCCGGCGCCCAGAGATCGAAGCGTTCGCTTCCGTGTGCGGGCAAAGTCATGTCCGTTCCCCATTTCGGTTCTTCAAGGAGTGCTTAGGCGGCGGGCACCAGCAGGGCGACCGGATAGTCGCGCAGGATATCGGCCACGTGCACCGCGCCCGGGCCAAAGGTGTTGCCGGTCAGCTCATCCGCCATGGCGGCGGCCAGTTCGACGGCGGTGTCCTGCCAGCCGCCCCGCTGTTCCAGGCCGCGGGGAAGCCTGGTGGCGAGGGTCACGACCCCGTGGCGTGAACCGGCTCCTGACGCGCTGCCGCGGTCGAAGGCGATCAGGTGCCCGGCCGCGGCGCCCGTGGCGGTGACCGGCGCGTAGCCGGTGAACAGCTCCGGGCGGTCCCGCCGCAGCCGCATCGCCCGGGACGTGACAAGGAGTTTCGCCGCGTCGTCCAGGTACGACGCCGGCCGCTCACCGGCGTCGAGCGCTGCCAGCGCCCGGCGGCGCACACCGAAGTCGAACGGCCTCCGGTTGTCCGGGTCGGTCAGCGAGCGGTCCCAGAATTCGGTGCCCTGGTACACGTCCGGGACCCCGGGCATGGTGAGCTGCACGAGCTTGGCCCCCAGCGAGTTGGAGGCGCCGTAGGGTTCCAGCAGGGCCACGAGGGAATCCAGTTCCGCGCGCACCCCGGCGTTGTCGAACGCGGCGTCGACGGCGGCGGACAGCTTCTCCTCGAAGGCCTGGTCCGGGTCCGTCCAGTTGGTTGAGTTTCCGGCCTCGCGGGCGGCTTTCCGGGCGTACGACTGCAGCCGGTCCCGGTCCGCGGGCCATGCCCCGGCAACAGCCTGCCACAGCAGGTTGGCCAGCGGTCCGTCCGGCAGGGGCGCCAGCTCCTGCAGCCGGTCCAGGGACGCCTTCCAGTGCGGCGCCAGCTCGGCGAGCACGGAGATCCGCGCGCGGGTGTCCTCGCTGCGCTTCGTGTCGTGGGTGCTGAGCGTCGTCATGGACAGCGGCAGCTCGGCCTGGCGGCGCGCCATCCGGATGTGGAATTCCTCCGGTGTGACGGCGAATTCCGTGGGGTCGGCGCCGACTTCGGTCAGGGTGCCGAGGCGGGTGTAGCGGAAGAACGCGGTGTCCTCCACCCCCTTGGCCATGACCATGCCGGAGGTCTGCTGGAACCGGCGTCCCAGCTCCGCACCAGGTGCAAGGCCGGCGTCGAGCAGGAGGGGCAGCAGCCGCCGGACCGCGGGCTCCAGCTCGGGCCGGCGGCGGACGGCGAGTTCGCAGGCTTCCTTGAGGATCCCGGCCCCCTCCGGCAGGTAGCTGCGGTAGACCGGGAACGCGGCGATGATCTCGGACAGCGCGTCGGCCGCTGCGCCGCCGGCGAGCTCCGTCCCGGCCGGCATCAGGCGGGCCAGCCGGAGCATCTCCGAGTGCAGGATCCCGTCCGTGATCCTGCGCTTGGTCCCGCGGATCATGTCCTCGTAGTCAGCGGGCTGGCCGCCGCGCAGCTCGGTGTCGAGTGCATCGAGCGCTGCCTGGCCGCCGGCGTCGACAAACACCCGGTCCACGTCCGCGAGGGCGTCGTAGCCGGTGGTGCCCTCGCAGTCGAAGCCGGACGGGAGCTCCTCCCCCGGCTCGAGGATTTTCTCGATCAGCAGGTAGCTGCCGCCCGTGACCTCCCGCAGCCGGCGCAGGTAGCCTTCCGGATCGGCGAGGCCGTCCGGGTGGTCGATCCGGAGCCCGTCAACCAGCCCCTCACGAAACCAGCGCACAACTTCCTCGTGGGCCTCGTCGAAGACCTCGGGGAGCTCCACCCGGATGCCGGCCAGGCTGCTTACGGCGAAGAACCGGCGGTAGTTGAGCTCGTTGTCGGCGCGCCGCCAGCCGATCAGCTCGTAGTGCTGCCGGTCGTGGACCTCGCGGGGGTCATCGCCCTCGGCGTAGCTGCCTTCGGCCAGGGGGAAGCGGTGGTCGTAGTACCACAGTTCCCCGTCGCGGATCTCCAGCGCAGCCAGGTCCGAGTCATCGCCCAGCACGGGGATCCGGATGCGTCCGCCGCCAAAGTCCCAGTCGACGTCGAACGCCTGGGCGTAGCGGGACTGCCGGCCCTCCTTCAGGAGCGACCACCACCACGGGTTCTGGGCCGGGGTGGCGACCCCGACGTGGTTGGGCACGATGTCGACGAGCACGCCCATGCCGGCTTCCCGCGCGGCCTTGGATGCCGCCAGCAGCCCCTCGGGGCCGCCCCGGTCAGGATCGACGGCGGAGGGATCTGTGACGTCGTAGCCGTGGTCCGAGCCCTGCTCGGCCGTCAGGATCGGCGAGAGGTAGATCCAATCCACGCCCAGCGACTTCAGGTACGGCACGGTGTCGGCGGCATCCTGGAGCGTGAAGCCGGGCCGGATCTGCAGCCGGTAGGTCGAGACGGGGGTCCTCATGAAGCGGATCCCTTCTTGGCTCTCGGCTTCTTGGCTGGGCTGCCCTTGGGGTCTTTCGGGTCCTTGGCGGGGCTTCCCTTTGAGGAAGCTCCGTTTGCCGGGGCGGGAGCCGCCGCAGCAGCCTCCGCGGGGGCAGCCTCCGCCGGAGAGGCCTCCGCGGGGGCAGCTCCCACCGCAGCAGCCTCCGCGGGCGCAGCTTCCACAGGAGCCGGAGCAGCCACCGCAGCCTCCGCGGGAGCCTCCTCCTCCGAGGCCTCGGCCATGGCGGCCAGGGACGCGGCGGCCGAGTAGTCCACTTCCACCTCCGGACCCGAGTAGGCGCGCAGCACTACGAGGGACTTGGCCGCCAGCTTCAGCACGGATCCGGCCTTGAGCGGCTGGTCGGTATCGCCCTGGTCCGAGGTGTCCACCAGAAGGTCCCAGAACGGCGCGTACTCCTCCGCCGGCAGAAGGAAGTCCACGTTGTCGTCATGGGCGTTGAAGGCCAGCAGGAAGCTGTCATCGGTGATCCGGCGTCCGCGCGAATCCTGTTCCTGGATGCCGAGGCCGTTGTAGAACACGCCGATGGTCCGCCCGAACCCGCTGTCCCACTCCTCGGGGAGCATTTCCTTGCCGTCGGTGTTCAGCCAGACGATGTCCGGAAGCTTCTCGCCCTCGCCACGGCGCACCGGGCGGCCGTCAAAGAAGCGGCTGCGCCGGAACGTGGGGTGCTCGCGGCGGATCTTGTTGACGACGGCCGTGAACTCCACAAGTGGCTGGTCCATGGCTTCCCAGTGCATCCAGCTCAGCTCGGAGTCCTGGCAATAGGTGTTGTTGTTCCCCTGCTGGGTGCGGCCCAGCTCGTCGCCGTGCAGGAGCATCGGAACGCCCTGCGAGAGCAGCAGCGTGGCGATGAAGTTCCGCTGCTGGCGGGCACGGAGCGTCAGCACGTTGTCGTCGTCGGTGTCGCCTTCCACGCCGCAGTTCCAGGACCGGTTGTGCGATTCGCCGTCGTTGTTGCCCTCGCCGTTGGCGTCGTTGTGCTTCTCGTTGTAGGACACGAGGTCACGCATGGTGAAGCCGTCGTGGGCGGTCACGAAGTTGATGGAGGCCACCGGGCGGCGGGCAGAGCTCTCGTAGAGGTCTGCCGAACCGGTCAGCCGCGAGGCGAATTCGCCCAGGGTTGACGGTTCGCCGCGCCAGAAGTCGCGGACCGTGTCGCGGTACTTGCCGTTCCACTCGGTCCACTGCGGCGGGAAGTTTCCCACCTGGTAGCCGCCGGGGCCGACGTCCCACGGTTCGGCGATCAGCTTGACCTGGGAGACGATCGGGTCCTGCTGGATGAGTTCGAAGAAGGTGGACAGCTTGTCCACATCGTAGAACTCACGGGCGAGGGTGGAGGCGAGGTCGAAGCGGAAGCCGTCGACGTGCATTTCGGTCACCCAGTAACGCAGGGAGTCCATGAGCAGCTGCAGGGAGTGCGGGTGACGGACGTTGAGCGAGTTTCCGGTGCCGGTGTAGTCCATGTAGTGCTTCAGGTCGCCGTCGACCAGACGGTAGTACGCCGCGTTGTCGATGCCCTTGAAGGACAGCGTGGGGCCGAGGTGGTTGCCCTCCGCGGTGTGGTTGTAAACCACGTCGAGGATCACTTCGATGCCGGCCTTGTGCAGCTCGCGCACCATGGCCTTAAACTCCTGGACCTGGTGTCCGACGTCGCCGGAGGAGCTGTAGGTGTTCTGCGGCGCGAAGAAGCCGATGGTGTTGTAGCCCCAGTAGTTGTTGAGGCCCTTCTCCATCAGGGTGCCGTCGTTGATGAACTGGTGGACGGGCATGAGTTCGATCGCCGTGATCCCGAGCTTTTTAAGGTGCGCGATCACGGCGGGGTGGGATACGCCGGCGTACGTGCCGCGCTGTTCGTCCGGGATCTCCGGGTGCAGCTCGGTCAGGCCCTTGACATGGGCTTCATAGATGACCGACTCGTGGTACGGGATGCGCAGCTGGCGGTCGCCGTCCCAGTCGAAGAACGGATTGATGACTACGCCGTGCATGGTGTGCTGGGCCGAGTCGGCGTCGTTGCGGGATGCGGGATCTCCGAAGTTGTAGGAGAAGAGCGCCGGATCCCAGTCGATCTGGCCCTGGATGGCCTTGGCGTACGGGTCAAGCAGCAGCTTGTTGGGGTTGAACCGGTTTCCGTTCTCCGGCTTGTACGGACCATGGACGCGGTAGCCGTACTTCTGGCCCGGCTGGATCTGCGGCAGGTAGCAGTGCCACACATAGCCGTCCACCTCGGTCAGCTCGATCCGGGTTTCGGTCAGGTCATCAGCCAGGAGGCAGAGCTCCACCTTTTCTGCGCGTTCGCTGAACAGGGCAAAATTGGTGCCAGTGCCGTCAAAAGTGGCTCCCAGGGGGTAAGCCGTTCCGGGCCAGACTTCCATGTGTACTCCTCGTGCGTGCGGACAATCTCAAGAAAGACTACTTGTAAGTAGGGTTAGCATCCCTGCCGGGGCTCTTCCTGCGCTCTGCGTTACACCTCCCGGAGCACCTCCGGGACGGCATGGGCGATGGCCGTGGCTGTCACCGGTCCCCCGCCGGACGCTCTGACTCCGGCGCGGCCGTGGAGGCTGGCGGCCATCGCCGCAATGGCAGCCCATCTTGCGTCGGGATCGATGCCACGTTCACCGAAGCGCCCGACGTCGGCGCCCAGTTGGGCAAGCAGTGCACCGATGACGCCTGCCAGGACGTCGCCGCTGCCTGCCGTGGCGATCCAGGGCGTGCCCTCGGCCTGGCTGTAGAAGTCCTGGAAGGGGGAGGCCACGAGGGTGGTCGCTCCCTTGAGCAGCACCGTGGCTTCGGTCAGACCCGCAGCCCGCCGCACCGCGCTGAGCGTGGATGCTTCTACCGCGGAGCGGTCCAGTGCAACCCCGAGGCGCTGGAGCAATGCCGCCAGTTCGCCGGCGTGGGGTGTCAGGATCACTTGCGGGGCCAGCACCTCAGGCAGGGCCGGCAACGCGCCGGCGTCGGCAATCGTCGGCAGGCCCGAGTCTGCGGCGTCGCGGGCGCGCTGCAGCTGCTGCTCATCGGAGTCATCCAGCCCGGAGCCCACGAGCCAGGCCTGGACGTGCGTATCGGTCACGGTTCCGGCGGTGCACACAATCTCGGGGCACGCCTGGCGGACAAGATCCGCGACGTCGGGGGGCCCGAGATAGCGCACCATGCCCACACCGGCGGCGAGGGCTCCCCGGCAGGCCAGCACGGCGGCGCCGGGATAAGCGGCGGAGCCTGCGACCACCCCAAGCACTCCCCTGGAGTACTTGTGCGCCCGCCGTTCCGGGCGTGGCAGCAGGGCGGAAAGATCCTCGGCCTCAAGCCGTCGCAGGGCCGGCCACGGGAGCCCTGCCTCGATTCCGATGGGAATGACCCGTACGCGGCCGGCGAAGTCCGCTCCGGGGTCGGCCAGCAGGCCGGCCTTGGCGGCGCCGAACGTCACGGTGACGTCGGCGGCCAGCACGGGCGCGTGCGCCTCTCCCGTGTCCGCGTCGACGCCGCTGGGTATGTCGCAGGCAACCACCAGCCCGGGGCGGAAACGCCCCAGCTTCTCCACTAGCTCCGCAGCCGGGCCCCGCAGCCCGCCTTGGGCTCCGGTTCCGAGGACGGCATCAATCACGACGTCGGCGCCGGCGGCAGCCGCCGCCAGTTCCATGACGTTTTCCGGGGTCAGGCGCACCGCCCGGCCACCGGCTTTTTCGAACGCCGCCAGCGCGGCCTCGTGGGCAACACCGCCGGTGAGCAGCGCCGTCGTCCGCATGCCCCGCCCGGCCAGAAGTGCGGCGGCGAAGAGCCCGTCGCCGCCGTTGTTGCCCTTGCCGGCGAGCACCGTCGCGCGGGCGCCGTAGAGGCGCTGCCCGCGGGCTTGCAGTTCGCGGATCGCCGTGTTGGCCAGGCCGTACGCGGCCCGCTGCATGAGAACAGCGCCCGCACCGGATCCCAGGCTTGCTTGGAGATAAGGCCTTTCGGCCTCTCGTATCTGGGTTCCGGTGTAGGCGCTGATCATGGTTTTAGTCCATTCGCGGTGCAGTCGCTGGGGAAGTCCTGTTTCTGCTCAGGCCGTGGTGCTCAGCCTTCAGCGATAACCGTCGCGGTGGCGATCCCGCCGTCGTGGCTCATCGAAAGGTGCCAGCGCTTGACGCCCTTTGACTCCGCCACGGCGAGCACTGTGCCCTTGACCTGGACCGTGGGACCATTCTGGTCCAGTCCTATCCAGCAGTCCTGCCAGTTCATGCCGGCCGGAGCCCCGAGTACCTTGGCCACTGCCTCCTTGGCCGCGAACCGGGCGGCCAGGGACCGCGTGTTTAGTTCGCGCTCAGCAGGCACGAACAGCCTGTCGCGCAGCCCGGGGGTGCGCTCCAGCTGCCGGCCGAACCGCTCAATGTCTACGACGTCTACGCCAATGCCAACAATCATGCGGCTATTCTACGGTTACGCTCTTGGCAAGGTTGCGTGGCTGGTCAACGTCATAGCCCTTGGCGGAGGCGAGTGCGAGGGCGAAGATCTGCAGCGGGACCGTGGCGAGCAGCGGCGCCAGGAGCGTGGGGGTCTCCGGAATGTAGAAGACGTGCTCGGCGTACGCCTTGACCGCCTCGTCTCCCTCTTCGGCGATCACGATTGTCTTGGCGCCCCGCGCCCGGACTTCCTGGATGTTGGAGACGACCTTCGCGTGCAGCGAATCCCGGCCACGGGGTGACGGGACCACCACGAAGACGGGCTGGCCCTCCTCGATCAGCGCGATCGGGCCGTGCTTGAGCTCGCCGGCGGCAAATCCTTCAGCGTGGATGTACGCGAGCTCCTTGAGCTTGAGGGCACCTTCCATTGCTACCGGGAACCCGACGTGGCGGCCCAGGAACAGCACGGACTTGGCGTCGGCCATGGACCGGCCGAGTTCCTTGATCTGGCCCTCGTTGTCGAGGATCCGCTGGATCTTGGCCGGAATCTTGCCCAGGTCCGCCAGGATGTCCTTGATCTCGCCCTGGAATTTGTTGCCGCGCAGCTGTGCCAAATACAGGCCCAAGAGGTAGGCGGCCGTGATCTGTGCGAGGAATGACTTGGTGGAGGCCACGGCGATCTCCGGTCCGGCGTGCGTGTAGAGCACGGCATCCGATTCACGCGGGATGGTGGAGCCATTGGTGTTGCAGATGGAGACCGTTTTGGCGCCCTGTTCCTTGGCGTAGCGGACGGCCATGAGGGTGTCCATGGTCTCGCCGGACTGGGAGATGGATACGATCAGCGTGTTCTCGTCGACGATCGGGTCCCGGTAGCGGAATTCATGCGAGAGTTCCACCTCGGTGGGGATCCGGCACCAGTGCTCGATCGCGTACTTCGCCACCTGCCCGGCGTAGGCGGAGGTTCCGCAGGCCAGGACGATGATCTTGTCGACGCTCTTGAGCAGCTGCGGATCGATCCGGACCTCGTCGAGCGTCAGTTTGCCGTGGATGTCGGAGCGGCCCAGGAGTGTCTGCAGCACGGCATCGGGCTGGTCGTGGATTTCCTTTTCCATGAAGGACGGGAAGCCGCCCTTTTCCGCCGAGGCCGGATCCCAGTCGACCTGGTATTCCTTGCCTTCGGCGGGGGCACCGTAGAAGTCCGTGATCTGCACGGAGTCGGCGGTGATGGTGACGATCTGGTCCTGGCCCAGCTCCACCGCCCGCCGGGTGTGGTCGATGAACCCGGAGACGTCGGAGCCGAGGAAGTTCTCGCCGTCGCCGAGGCCCACGACGAGCGGTGAGTTGCGGCGGGCGGCCACCACAACGTCGGGCTGGTCAGCGTGCACGGCGAGCAGCGTGAAGGCGCCGTCGAGGCGCTGGCAGGCAAGCTGCATGGCCTTGGTGAGTCCGCCCTGGGAGATGTCGCCGTTGAGCTGGTTCCGGTAGATGTCGCCCAGGAGGGCGGCCGCCACTTCGGTGTCCGTCTCGGAGAGGAACTTCACGCCCTTGCCCACGAGTCCCAGTTTGAGTTCGGCAAAGTTCTCGATGATGCCGTTGTGGATCAGCGCCAGCTTCCCGTCGTCGGACAGGTGCGGGTGCGCGTTCTGGTCCGTCGGGCCGCCGTGGGTTGCCCAGCGGGTGTGGCCGATACCGGTCAGGGACTCCGGCAGGGGGTTGGTCTCCAGTTCCGCGATCAGGTTGCTCAGTTTGCCCGACTTCTTGCGTGACGAAATCGTTCCGTCCGCCACCACAGCGATACCCGCGGAGTCATAGCCGCGGTACTCCAGGCGCCGCAATCCTTCAAGGACAACGTCCAGGGCATTGTGTCCAGTATTTACCCGGCCAGCTGAGTGGCCCACATATCCAACGATTCCACACATGGACATAAGCCTAACGGGTTTCCGGGACGGCGGACGTAGGACAATCGCGGCCGGACCCGCCAGGTACCGGGCGCGGCCCGGCGCAGCCCCACCCCGGCCCCGTATGGGCGGGGCCGGTACCGGCCTGTCCATTTCGCTCTCGGCCGAGTGAAGGGCAGAATCTCTATAGTGACTTTGCAACGCAATGAAGCGAACGGCGACGGCGTCTCCCCGTTCGTGGAGCTGGATCGGCAGACCTGGTCCCGGCTCGCTGCCCAGATGGAGCAGCCCCTGAATGTTGAGGACGTGGTCCGCCTGCGGGGCCTCGGCGATCCCCTCGATATGAAGGAAGTGCGCGAGGTCTACCTTCCCCTGTCCCGGCTCCTTCACCTGTATGTCGAGGCTGCAGGCCAGCTGCACGCGGCAACCACCACCTTCCTCGGCGAGAAGACCCAGCGCACGCCGTTCGTGATCGGCGTGGCCGGTTCGGTGGCGGTGGGCAAGTCCACCATCGCCCGTGTGCTCCGGGAGATGCTCCGGCGCTGGCCGGGCACGCCCAACGTGGAACTCATCACCACGGACGGCTTCCTCTACCCGCTGGCCGAACTCAAGCGCCGGCAGTTGTTGGAGCGCAAGGGCTTTCCGGAGTCGTATGACCGCCGGGCCCTGCTCCGCTTCGTGAGCGAGATCAAAAGCGGCGCCGAGGAAGTCCGGGCCCCCTGGTATTCCCACGTAACGTATGACATCGTCCCGGGCAAGGAAGTGGTGGTCCGCCGCCCCGACGTGCTGATTGTGGAGGGACTGAACGTGCTGGCCCCGGCCCGACCCCGGCAGGACGGCCGGCAGGGCCTGGCACTGAGTGATTTCTTCGACTTCTCCATCTATGTCGACGCCAAGACGTCCTTCATCGAGGAGTGGTATGTGGACCGTTTCCGCAAGCTGCGGACCACCGCCTTCGCGCAGCCGGAATCCTACTTCCACCGGTATGCCACCCTCTCCGACACCGAGGCCGAACAGACCGCCCGCGATATCTGGAAGCGCATCAACGAGCCCAATCTGGAGGAAAATGTCCTCCCGACCCGGGGCAGGGCACAGCTGGTCCTGAGCAAGGATGCGGATCATTCCATCCGGCGCATGCTGCTGAGGAAGGTCTAGCACAGATGTGCCACGACGGTGCCGGTGATGTGACAGGGCGGCAGACGGCAGGCCCGGGATCCCCGAGCCGGCGGGCCTTCAGCCGCTTCCTGGCGGCCGGCGCCGGCCTCGCGGCCCTGACAGCTTGCACTCCCGACGCAGCCTCCCCGCCGTCGTCCGCCGTCGTCACGTCAAGGGCGACGCCGACGCCGGCACCCGCCGCGACGGCGTCTTCCACTGCGGCCGGATCGCCCTCCGCAACGGCCGAACCGCCTCCGGCCAGCACGCCGACGGCGGTGGCCGCCCCCGCGCCGTCGGCGTCTGCGCCCGGACCGCAACATTCACTCTCCGATCCCGTGAGTCCCTGGGTGGTCGTCAACAAGCACCGGGCGCTCTCCCCCGCCGCCTTCGTCCCGGCCGACCTCGTCCGGCCCGGAGTCCGCCTGGCCACCTCCGGTGAAGCGGCCCTGCTGAACAGCACGACGGCGGCAGCGGCGGAGAGGATGTTCGCGGCCGCGGCGGCGGAGGGCGTCACGTTGACCCTGGCCAGCGGGTACCGCTCGTTCGCGACGCAGACAGCCACGTACGGCAGCTACGTGAAGTCCCGGGGGCAGGCCGAGGCCGACACGGCCTCGGCCCGGCCGGGCTATTCTGAGCACCAGACGGGCTGGGCCTTCGACATCGGCGACGGCGGGGGCGCCTGCAGCTTCCAGCCCTGCTTCGCCGAGCAGCCGGCAGCCGTGTGGGCCGGGACTAACGCGCACCGTTTCGGCTTCGTGGTCCGCTACCCCTGGATGTTCCACGAAATCACCGGCTACTACTACGAGCCCTGGCACCTGCGCTACATCGGCACCGAGGCAGCAACGGATATGTTGACCCGCGGGATCGCGACGCTCGAGGAGTACTTCGGGCTCGAAGCTGCGCCGGCTTACCTGTAACGGCGGACCATGCCGGCCGCCGACGCGGAGCCCGGAAATTGCACCAGCGTCACCTCGTGTTCACCCTACTGGGCTAGCGTGGACTCATGCTCACAGGATTCAAGAATTTCATCATGAAGGGCAACGTCGTAGACCTTGCCGTCGCCGTCGTGGTTGGTGCCGCCTTTGGCGCCGTGGTCACGGCCCTCGTGCAGAGTGTCCTCATGCCGTTCATCGCGGCCCTGGTCGGTTCGCCGAACTTCGACAGCTTCGCCGTCGTGACCCTGAACGGAAACGACATCAAGTTCGGAGTGCTGCTGACGGCGATCGTCAACTTCCTCCTAGTAGCAGCTGCCATCTATTTCGTCATTGTGCTGCCCATGAACCACATGATCGAACGCCGCAACCGCCGCCTGGGCATCAACCAGGACGTCAAGGAAGAGGCTGCGGAAGACCCCCAGATCGCCCTGCTCACCGAAATCCGGGACGCCCTGCACCAACGCCAGCACTAGTCACGACAGAACGGCCCGCCTCCGGATGGAGGCGGGCCGTTCTGTGCTTGCGGGTCTTTCCGGACGGGCTAATCAGACACGAGCGCCAGGGCAAGTTCGGTCCGGACCACCTGCGCGAGGCGCTCTGCCACGTCCTGCGCGGTCGCCTGGTCACCGGCCTCAACCATCACGCGCACCACCGGCTCGGTGCCGGAGGGGCGCAGCAGGACCCGTCCGGTGTCGCCCAGTTCGGTTTCGGCAATGGACACGGCCGCAGCCACGGCTTCGTCGCCCCTAACCCGGGTGCGGTCAACGCCCTTGACGTTGATGAGCACCTGCGGGAGCTTGGTCATCACCGTTGCGAGCTCCTTGAGGGGCCGTCCCGTGAGGGCAACCTGGGCCGCAAGCTGGAGACCCGTCAGGACGCCGTCGCCAGTTGTGGCGTAGTCGGCAAAGATCACGTGCCCGGACTGCTCCCCGCCGAGGTTGTAGCCGCCGTCGCGCATTTCCTCCAGCACGTAGCGGTCGCCCACCCCGGTTTCGCGGAGGCTGATCCCGGCCCCGCGCAGTGCAATCTTCAAGCCGAGGTTGCTCATCACGGTGGCCACCAGGACATCGTCCTTGAGCTTCCCGGAGGCCTTGAGCGCCACGGCCAGGATGGCCATGATCTCGTCGCCGTCAACCTCGTTGCCCTCGTGGTCTACCGCCAGGCAGCGGTCGGCGTCGCCGTCGTGGGCGATGCCGAGGTCCGCGCCGTGTTCCAGGACGGCACGCTTCAGCGGGCCAAGGTGTGTGGAACCAACGCCCTCATTGATGTTGAGGCCGTCCGGTTCGGCGCCGATGACAACAACATCCGCGCCCGCGTCCTTGAAGACGTGCGGGGAACAACCGCTGGCGGCACCGTGGGCACAGTCGAGGACAACCTTCAGGCCGTCCAAGCGGTGCGGCAGCGTCCCGAGCAGGTGCACGATGTAACGGTCCTCGGCGTCGGAGAAGCGCTGGATGCGCCCCACTTCGCCGCCCACCGGTCGGAACGGTTCTTTGCCGAGCTGCTCCTCGATGGAGTCCTCGACGTCGTCCGGCAGCTTCTGGCCGCCGCGGGCGAAGAACTTGATGCCGTTGTCAGGCGCGGGGTTGTGGGAGGCGGAGATCATCACGCCAAAGTCCGCGTCCAGGTCCGCCACCAGGTACGCGGCGGCCGGGGTGGGCAGCACGCCGGCGTCGTAGACGTCGATCCCGGAGCTGGACAGCCCGGCCTCGACGGCAGCCGCCAGGAACTCGCCGCTGGCGCGCGGGTCCCGGGCAACCACGGCGCGGGGCCGGGTTCCACCGGTATTGCGGTCGTGGCCAAGCACGACGGCGGCGGCCTGGGCCAGCTGCAACGCGAGCTCGGCGGTCAGCAGACCGTTCGCCAAGCCCCGGACACCATCAGTTCCAAATAATCTAGACATCGGGTCAAGTTTAGACGATGAGCCGGGCGAATCCGGCCCGCACGGCGAAAACCCGCCCCGCCGGAGGGCGGAACGGGCTTTCGTGCAAGCGCGTTATGCGCCTGGAAGCAGAATTAACGCTTCGAGTACTGCTGAGCCTTACGGGCCTTCTTGAGACCAGCCTTCTTACGCTCGATGACGCGGGCGTCACGGCGAAGGTAACCGGCCTTCTTCAGGGTGGCGCGGTTGTTCTCGGTGTCGATCTCGTTCAATGAACGGGCGATGCCGAGACGCAGGGCGCCGGCCTGGCCGGAAATGCCGCCACCGTGGATACGGGCCATGACGTCGTAGGCGCCATCAAGATCGAGGATCTTGAAGGGTTCGTTGACGTCCTGCTGGTGCAGCTTGTTCGGGAAGTAGTTGGCCAGCTCGCGGCCGTTGATGGTCCACTTGCCGGTGCCGGGCACGATGCGAACGCGTGCGACGGCTTCCTTGCGACGGCCAACTGCTGCGCCGGCAACCGTGAGGGCCGGGCGTTCCTTCTTGGGCGCTTCTGCTTCCGCAGGACCGCTCTCCGAGGTGTAGCTGGTCAGGTTTTCCTCAGCCACAACGGCCTCGGTGGTCAGTTCTTCGTTCTGAGCCACGATTCTCCTTGATAAAAAGTTGGTTGGTGGCCAGGACTACTGGGCGACCTGGGTGATTTCGAAAGTCTTGGGCTGCTGGGCGGCGTGCGGGTGCTCTGCACCGCGGTAGACCTTCAGCTTGCCCAGCTGCTGTGCAGCGAGGGAGTTCTTCGGGAGCATGCCCTTGATGGCCTTCTCCACAGCGCGGACCGGGTTGGATTCCAGCAGCTCCGCGTAGGTGACGGAGGTCAGGCCGCCCGGGTAACCGGAGTGGCGGTATGCCCGCTTCTGCTCCAGCTTGGCGCCGGTGAGGGCAACCTTTTCAGCGTTGATGATGATGACGAAGTCGCCCATGTCCATGTGGGACGCAAAGGTGGCCTTGTGCTTGCCGCGCAGCAGGATTGCGGTCTGGCTCGCGAGACGACCAAGGACAACGTCTGTGGCGTCAATGACGTGCCACTGGCGGTTGATATCGCCGGGCTTCGGGGTGTACGTACGCACGGTGTTTGCCTCGTTCTTGTTCTGGCGTTCTTGTTTTAGGCGTCACTCGGAGGTGCACCTACTATCTATGCGCTACCGGAACAGAGGTGAGGGCTCCATGTAACCAGTAGTCCTAATGGTCCCGAATGTGCACGATGAGTAGCTATCCTGCAACCGGATTCTCATACGGGCACGCATCATCGAGAAAGGACACGCACAACGACTACCAAGAATAGCGGAAGACGGGCCACTGGGTCAAAATGGGGTGTCCGGATGCATCCCGCCCGCCGCCGGCCCGTCGCATCCCTGGAGGAACCGTGTCCGACCCCGCCGGCTCCGCTTCATTTCTGTCCGCGCTCTTGTTTATAGCCGGGACCGGCGCCGCCGGCCTGTGCCTGGGGCTGCTTGCCGAACTGCTCGTCCGGCGCCTGCTGCCCGGGCTGACCGGCTCCCCCGCCATAGGGCAGAGAATCACGACGGCGGCCGCCACCTTTGCGCTGACGTCACTTCTGGCGTGGCGCTTCGGAGCCTCTGCTGAAGTTGCCGCGTATGTCGTGCTGGCTGTCGCCGGCGTCCAGCTGGCGCGGATCGACCTGGTCCACCATTTGCTACCAAACCGGTTGGTCCTCCCCCTATTTGGGACTGGCCTCCTACTGCTGGCCGTCGCCGCAGTAGCACACGAAACTGCGGGAAACCTGCTGCGTGGCGTCGCCGGCGCCGTAATATTGTTTGTTTTTTACCTGATTTTGGCCCTGACCAGCCGAAACGGCCTCGGAATGGGTGATGTGAAGCTCGCAGCGCCGCTCGGGCTGTACTTGGGCTACCTAGGCTGGTCCCACTTGTTCTACGGCGGAGCCCTGGGGTTCGTAGCCGGCGGCATCACATCGCTCGTCCTTTTGCTGAAAGACCGCGGAAACAAGCCAAAGGAAGTGGCCTACGGGCCGTCAATGCTGGCTGCCGGACTCGCCGCCATTCTGCTGATTCCGTAGGATCCGCCAACCTTTCACACGGGCTTCATTAGCAAGCTTGCTTATTAAACCAAGTAATTGAGGGCTTCCCTCCACGTGGAACTGAGTACACCTCCATTTGCGAGCACGTGGTGACCCCAATTTCCCTCCAAAAAGTCGAGTATCCGGCGTCATTGCCGGGCCGTTAATCGCCGTGCAATTGTTGTCCCAACGGAACTCCAGCAGATAAGCAAAAGGGGATTTGCTGGAAATTCGTTCAATACTCAAACTCTGGAAAAGGAAAATACAATGACTGGTCTCATGGTCTCAATGCTCGCTTTTGTCTCCGGCGTGAAGAACAAGTTCGAATCGGAAAAGGGCGCAACCGCCACCGAATACTCGCTGCTCGTGGCCTTCATCGCCTTCGCGGTCATTGGCGGCGCCACCATCTTCGGCAACGACCTCAGCAAGTGGTTCGAAACCCTCGGCGGCACCGTCGCCAGTTGGAAGAACAAGTAGGCGGACGCCAGGTCTCGTAACACCACTTCAGGTCTCAGCAACACCCGGTGTGCCGCGTCCGCAAAGCGCGGACGCGGCACACTTCTACATTCTTTAGCTGCATCTATCCCTGGGGGATTCAATGATACGCAGCAGTTCACGAGCGCCCGGATCCCGGGCGCAAGGGCGCGAGCGGGGCGCAGCCGCCGTCGAATTTGCCCTCGTTGTACCTATCCTGCTCTCCCTGGTTGTCGGCATCGTGGAGTTTTCGTACACCTACAATCTCCAGATTTCCGTCACGCAGGCCGCCCGGGAGGCAGCCCGGACCATGGCCATTAAGAACGACCAAGGACTGGCCCAAGCAGCCGCCGTGGCCGGCGCGCCCGGGCTGGACCCGGCCGGCTTCACCTATGCCTTCACGCCAGGAACCTGCGTGGCAGGCAGCAATGCAAGGGTTCAGATCACGTATACCGCCAATACCTTGACCGGGCTGTTCGGCACCTCCGTTACTGTCTCAGGGACGGGGGCCATGCGGTGCTTCGGCTGAGCGCGACTCCGGACAAGGAACGCGGCGCCGCCGGAGTACTGGTGGCGGCGATGATGCTGGTGCTCATCGGGGCAGGGGCGTTGGCCGTCGACACCGGGCAGATCTACGCTGAGCGTGCCCAGCTGCAGAATGCCGCAGATGCTGGTGCCATGGCCGCCGCGCAACAGTGCCACGCAGCCGGCAGTTGCACGGTTTCGCAGGCCCTGACCTGGGCGCGGGAACTCACGGGGCCCAACTCCAACGACGGCGCCACGACCGTCGATTCCGTGGATCTGTCAGTCCCGAACCAGGTCACAGTGGCGACATCCACGCTTAACGGCAGTAATGGGGCAGGGTTCCTCACCAAGTTGTTCGCCAGTGCGCTGAATGCTCCGCCTATTACGGTCAGGGCTGGCGCAACTGCGTCCATCGCCCCACCTGGCGGGGCAACTGCCTTCCCTTTGGCAATCTCTGACTGTCAGTACGATCTCTCGGGGGCAGCCGTCACCGGCGCCGTCCAGCTGATCAAGTACCAGCCTGGCAGCGGTACGTGCACTTCCACCTCGGGCCACGTCATTCCGGGCGGCTTCGGCTGGCTGGCCCAATCCGGGACCTGCACCGCCACAACAGATGCCGCCCACACCGTCCCCACGGACACCGGCGCCAACTACCCGGGCAGCTGCGATGCGACCCTCACAGCCTGGCGCACCACCATCCTGGCCGGCGGCACCGTGGAAGGAACCTTTCCCGTCTACGACGACGCCGGCGGGACAGGCATTCACGGCTGGTTCCACATCCGGGGCTACGCCACTTTCAAAATCATCGGCTGGGCATTCTCCGGAGGCGGGACGCCCAAGGTCTTCCGGGAGACCATGCCGTACGTGGGCAGTGCGGCCAACGAATGCTCCGGAAGCTGTCGCGGCATTATCGGCCAGTTCGTGAAATATGAATCCATTGATTCCGCAGGAGACTCTTCGGGCACCGGCCCGGACCTCGGATCCGTCATTATCCGGTTAATTAAGTAGACAATTTCTAAGGGGTTATGGTGAAAACACGCCTACTGGGGGGCATCGCCGCATTACTTGTGGCAATTATTGGAACCGTATTGCTGGTCACCTATGTTCAGAATGCTGATAAACGCGCATTGGCCAGCACCGAAACAGAAAACGTCTACATCGTTCAGAAGGCCATTCCGGCCGGAGCATCCACGGATGCGATCGCAAGTTCAGTGACCAGGAGGGCCGTTCCCAAGCTCGCACTTGCCGAGAACAACGTCACGGATCTCGCGTCCCTGGGATCGAAGGTCACTGCGGTCGCGCTGATGCCCGGAGAACAGCTACTGTCATCACGGATGGTTGAGGAAAACGCGTTCCTTGGGCCGTCACGCGTCCAGGTCCCGTCGGGACTCCAGGAACTCACGCTGAAGCTTCCCATCGAGCGCGTTGCTGGAGGCGCTCTGAAGGCCGGAGACACCGTGGGTGTTTTCCTCTCATTGGAGGAAGCCGCCGCCGCAGGCGCGGACGGACAAGCAGGAACCAAGTCGAGCAAGACGCAGCTGACTTTCCACAAGGTGCTCGTCACCGCGGCCCAGTTCAGCGACGGCGCTGCGACGCAGACCGGAACCTCGGATTCCGGGTCCGGCACAAGCCAGGCCTCCTCGACCTCCAGCAGCAAGGCACAGACTGACGGGACGTACCTGATTACGCTGGCCCGGAACTCGGCCGATGCGGAGCGGATTGTGTTCGCGGCCGAGTTCGGAAAGGTGTATCTGTCCAGGGAACCTGGCGACGCCCTTGAGACCAGCGCCGGCTTTGTTGATACCTCAAGGTTGTTCCGATGAGCCGCTTCGTACTGATCACGCCGACCAGCGATTTCGAGCGATTGGTCCGTCTGGCCGTTACCGGAATGCACGGCACCCTGCACGTCTTCCAAGCTGACTACCTACCAGAGGGTCCAGCTGACATCCTGCGCCAGATGATGGGAGAGCCTCCGGAGGTCCTGATTCTCGGCCCCGGACTGCCCGTGGAGGGTTCCCTCAAGCTGGCGTCGGTGATGGACCTCCAGTACCCGGAAATAAGCGTGGTCCTGGCTGCCGCTGCTACCCCCGAAACGGTGCTACAAGCAATGCGGGCCGGCGTCCGGGATTTCCTGGATCCAGGTGCCGACGCTGACACCATCCGCGTCATGCTGGAGCGGGCCAGCCTCGCGGCAGCCGGACGGCGGCGCGGGCTGGCACCACAGGCGTCCGAGCACGCAGACCATGGTGTGGGCGGCCGGATCATAGCCGTGATGTCGCCAAAGGGCGGGGTCGGCAAAACAACGGTGGCAACCAACCTCGCCGTCGGGCTGGGCAAGACGTCGCCGATGAGTGTGGTGATCGTCGATCTCGATCTTCAGTTCGGTGACGTGGCCAGCGGGCTGCTCCTTGAGCCGGAATTTACCATCACCGATGCCGTGATGGGCGCTGCCAGCCAGGACTCCATGGTCCTCAAGACATACCTGACCGTCCATCCGGCAGGTATCTACGCCCTGTGCGCACCGCGCACTCCCATCGAAATGGACAGGATCACCGCCGCGCATGTCTCGCACCTGCTGGACCAGCTCCAGCAGGAATTCCGCTACGTCGTGGTGGATACGGCTCCCGGTCTGGGCGAACATGTCCTAGCCACGCTTGAGCGGGCCACGGACGCCGTCTGGATCTGCGGAATGGACGTTCCCAGTATCAGGGGAATGCGGACAGGTTTCCAGATCCTGGAGGAACTCGGCCTGGTCCCGGAACACCGCCACATTGTGTTGAATATGGCCGACCGGCGTGCCGGCCTGACCTTGAAGGACGTCGAAGCCAGCGTCGGCGCTCCTGTGGATGTGGTGCTTCCCCGTTCCAAAAACCTTCCCTTCTCCACCAACAAGGGGGTTCCCGTTCTCCAGGACGGCAGCAGGGACCCCGCTTCCAAAGGGCTTCGCCAATTGGTGGAACGGTTCAAGCCTGAGTGGGAAGCCAGACCTCACAAGCAACTGCACAGAAGGGCGGTATTCCAGTGAGCCTCACAGACCGATTCCTGCAACTGCGCGGGGACGCCCCAGCGGGACAGTCACCGGAGGCGCAGGCGGCCCCAGTCGACGTCTTCCAGTCCCCCTCGACCCTTGGCCGCATTCATGAAGCGAAAACCGCTGCGGAAACCCGATCCGACGTCGTGGAGGTCCAGCAGACCGCCTCAATCGCCAGCGAAGCCCTTAACGCACTCAAAGAGCGGGCGAGCCAGGCACTGTTTGAGCGGCTGGGCTCCAGGATCACCGACTCGTCCATCGGCGAGGCGGAGCTCCACCAGTCGGTCAAGGACGAGTTGAAGGCCGTCCTGGAGGAGGAACAGATCCCCCTCTCGGGCCCCGAACGCCAGCGGCTGATCCGCGAGATCACGGATGACGTCCTGGGTCATGGACCCATCCAGCGGTTCCTTGACGATCCCGCTGTTACGGAGGTCATGGTCAACCGCTTCGACCAGATCTACGTGGAACGCCAGGGCCAGCTTTACCTGACGGACACCAAGTTCACCTCGGATGATGCGCTCCGCCGGGTCATTGAAAGAATCGTGTCCAATGTGGGCCGGCGAATCGATGAGTCCTCGCCGCTCGTAGACGCCCGGCTCGCCGACGGATCGCGGGTCAACGCCATCATTCCGCCCTTGGCTGTGAACGGGCCGGCGCTGACTATCCGGAAATTCGGGCGGGACCCGCTCACAGTCAAAAACCTGATCGCCATGGGAAGCCTTTCCCCGGAAATGGCGGAACTATTGCAGGCCTGCGTCCTCGCACGGATGAACATCATCGTTTCCGGCGGAACGGGCACCGGAAAGACCACTCTGTTGAATGTGCTCTCTTCCTTCATCCCGGCCTCGGATCGGATCGTCACCATCGAGGACGCCGTGGAACTTCAACTGCAGCAGGACCACGTGATCAGGCTGGAGAGCAGGCCGCAGAACATCGAGGGAAAGGGCGAAGTTTCCATCCGCGATCTTGTGCGGAACTCCCTACGCATGCGTCCGGACAGGATTGTGGTGGGGGAGGTGCGCGGCGGGGAGTGCCTGGACATGCTGCAGGCCATGAACACCGGCCACGACGGCTCCATCTCGACTGTCCATGCGAACTCCCCCCGCGACGCCATCGCCCGGCTCGAAACCCTGGTACTGATGGCCGGTATGGATCTGCCGTTGCGGGCCGTCCGAGAGCAGGTGGCGTCGGCAGTAAACCTGATCGTCCACATCTCCCGGCTCCGCGACGGATCCCGCCGCGTCACCCACATCACCGAGGTCCAAGGCATGGAAGGCGACATCGTCACATTGCAAGACGCGTTCGTCTTCGACTACTCGGCAGGCGTGGACAGCAATGGGCGGTTCCTCGGTAAACCGGTACCCACGGGTGTCCGGCCGCGGTTCACGGACCGATTTGCCGAGCTGGGCATCCCCATCTCCGCAACTGTGTTCGGCGCCCAACCGGCTAGGGGGCGGTAACGGTGCTTCCGGAACTCTCACCCCTCGCGTTCGCCGCAGGGCTCCTTCTGGTCTACGCAGCGTTGGCGATCACCTTCACTGTTGTCTTGAAGTCCCGGTCCGCTGTGCCGCTGGCTCGGCGCCGGCCGGATCAAGCCCAAGGTGTCCCTGCATCGGGTCTGAGCAAGCTCACGGACCAGGCAGTGCAGACCCTGAATAAAGGTCTCCGGAGCCGCGGTTCCGGACTGCTCAGCAGGGAGAAACTCGAAGACGCCGGCCTGAAAAAACAGCCGGGCGACTATCTGCTCATGGCCGGGTCCGCGACATTCGTTGCATCGGTCTTGGGGTTCTTGATGGGCGGTCCATTCTTCGCGGTGCTGATGCTGGTTCTCGCACCGGTCGGATTGGTCCTGTTCCTGAACGTCCTTGTCTCACGGCGAAGGAAAAAATTCGACGAACAGGTGCCGGACACTCTGCAGATGTTCGCCGGCGGACTCCGGGCCGGACACAGCCTCTTGCGCTCCGTTGATGCCGCGGCCCAGGAAAACGAAGCGCCCATGGCAGAGGAGCTGAACCGTGTCGTCAACGAGACCAGGATCGGCCGGGATCTCGGCGAATCACTGGCCGATGTGGCGCGCCGGACTGACAACGAGGACTTCGGTTCGATTGCCCGTGCTATCGAAATCCACCGGGAAGTCGGCGGGGATCTCGCGCAGGTGCTGGACCATGTTGGCGAGACCATCAGGGACCGGAACCAGATCCGCGGTCAAATCAGAGCCCTCAGCGCTGAAGGGCGGATGTCCGCCATGGTCCTCTTGGGCCTGCCGGTGGTGATGTTCGTCGGGCTGACACTATTCAACCCCTATTACTCGAGGGTCTTCCTGACCACTTTGCCTGGTTACCTGATGGTTGTTGCCGCTTTGGTCCTCATGGCTGTTGGCGGCTTCTGGCTCAGCCGGCTCATCAAGCCGAAGTTCTGAGAGACAGGAGAGAACAGTGCAAACCATGGCTTATGTCGCAATACTGGCGGTCATCGCCCCGCTCTCAGTCATGACGTGGCTCGCCTTCACCGGTGACCGCGCCGGGCTGAGGAACATTCAGTCTAATCTGGGCCAACGTCCCAGCGCCGGGGCTTCCGCCCTCAGCGCCAATGAACAAATCGCGTCCATTGCCAGAAAGGCGATGCCGCAAGGCTATGCAGCTTGGCTGGACAAGCAACTCGCCGGCGCCGGTCGTCCGAAGGCCTGGCCCTTGGGTCGGCTCATCATGGTCAAGCCCCTATTGGCACTGGCCGGAGCCGTGATGGGGATCCTTATTGTGGCTGAGGATCCCTCGGCCATGAAAATTGCCCTGATGCTGACAATCACGTCGCTGGCCTACTTCGTGCCGGACATTCTCATTCGGAACTACGCCGAAAAGCGCCGGGCTGAGATCAAGCTCGAACTCCCCAACGCGCTGGACCAGATGCTGATCTCCGTCCAGGCTGGTCTTGGTTTTGAAATAGCCATGGCTCGGGCGGGCCAGAACGGCAAGGGGCCCCTCGCCGACGAACTGATCAGGACTTTGCAGGATATCCAGGTGGGGCGCTCCCGCAAGGAGGCGTATCTGGCCATGGCACAGCGCGTCGATGTCCCTGACGTCCGCTCCTTCGTTCGGGCTGTGGTCCAGGCCGACGCATACGGCATCGCCATCGCCAAGGTCCTGGAATCACAGGCCAAAGACATGCGTATCAAGAGGCGTCAGCGCGCGGAAGAGCATGCCATGAAGATGCCGGTCAAGATGCTCTTCCCGCTCATCTTCTCTATTCTTCCCACGCTGTTCATCGTGGTACTAGGGCCCACGGTGCTAAGCATCATGGACGTTATGTCCCAGCGCTAGCGGCAATACTGTTCAGTTAAGGGTTTCTGCGGTATTCTCGGGGTATGCCTCGTTCTGGATGGAAAAAGCCCGTGTCCGGCCGCCGGTTGTCTGATCTGGTGTCGGTGGGCCTGTTGACGCGGGTGTTTCCTGCCGATGTGGTGGACGAGGTGGTCGCGGCGGCCGGGCGCACGGAGCGGCGGCACCGGGCGTTGCCGGCGCGGGTGACGGCGTATTTCTCGATCGGGATGGCGTTATACGCCGAGGGGTCGTACGAGGACGTGTTCGCGCAGCTCACGGACGGGCTGTCGTGGTCCTCGGGATGGGCGGAGTCGTTCGTGCCGCCGTCGAAGTCGGCGATCTTCCAGGCACGCTCACGTCTCGGGGCGGAACCGGTGCGGGGGCTGTTCTTCCGGGTGGCGCGTCCCTTGGCCGGGCCGGGCACGCCGGGGTCCTGGCTGGCAGGGCGGCGGCTGGTCGCGATCGACGGGACCTGCCTGGACGTGCCCGACACGCCGGCGAACGCGGAGCACTTCAGCCGTCCGGCCTCGAGCCGGGGCGAGCAGTCCGCTTTCCCCCAGGCCCGGCTGGTGGCACTGGCCGAGTGCGGCACCCACGCGGTCATCGATGCCGAAACCGGGCCCTGCGCTGTCTCCGAGATCGAGCTGGCCCGGGAACTCGCGGGGCGGCTGAAACCGGGCATGCTGGTCCTGGCCGACCGCGGCTTCTACGGCTTCCGGCTCTGGGGCCAGGCCGCCGGCACGGGCGCGGACCTGCTCTGGCGCGTGAAGACGAACCTGCGCCCCCGGTATCTGGAAACCCTGCCCGACGGGTCCTGGCTGGCCACGATCAGACCGACCTCCGGCACGGACCGGGCGAAGACCGAGCCGCTGAGAGTGCGCGTGATCGACTACACGATCGAGGACGGGCGGGAAAACCCCGAGGAATACCGGCTGCTGACCACGATCCTGGACCCGGCCGAAGCGGGCGCGGCAGATCTCGCGGCCGCCTACGCCCAGCGCTGGGAGATCGAGAGCGTTTTCGACGAGCTCAAGACCCACCAGCGCGGACCGCGGGCCGTGCTGCGCTCCAAGTCCCCGGACCTGGTCAACCAGGAAATCTGGGGGCACCTGTGCTGCCACTACGCCATCCGCACGCTCATGGCAGACACCGCCGCCCGCGGCGGGCACGACCCCGACCGCATCTCCTTCACCGCCGCCCTGCGCATCGCCCGCCGCTCCACAGCGCAGGGCGCCTTTTCCCCCTCGGCACCCTGACACCGCCGCCGCGGCCTGGCAGCATGCCGTCCGCCAACTCCTCCGGCGCCTGAACCCGGCCCGCCGGAAACGCTCCAACCCCCGCGTCGTCAAACGCAAAATCCTCAAATGGGCAGCCAAACGCGCCCGTCACAGCGAATGGCCGCAACCGGAGCACAGCCCACACATCCGGATCCAGACTCTTAACTGAACGGTATTGGCGCTAGCGGCGCCCCCCGCTTGCCCGAACCTCAGGTAAGTCAAATAGACCGGACCCCCTTGGACCCAGAGCCGAGGGGGTCCTTCCTTGTGCCAAAACGCAGGATCCGCGCAGGGAATGTACAGCGAAGGTGCAGTTTGGGAAGTCTTGGCACAGGATGCGTCAAAGTCCAATCGTCGGCGTGTCGGCGCTTGCTACGTTTCCCTCAGTGCTGGTGCAGGGCCAGCCGCCCTACTCGCTCAGGAGTCTCCCATGCGTTCCTTTTTCAGCAATCTGGCAGCAAGTCTTCGCCGCGACCAGCGTGGTGCCACCGCAGTCGAATACGGCATCATGGTTTCCCTCATCGCCGTCGTGATCATCGTCGCCGTTGGCCTCCTCGGCGGGACCTTGAAGGACACCTTCACCTCGGTTCAGTGCAGCGTCAAGGGCGGCACGATGTCCGCAGCCACCACTGTAGGCACAGTCACGACGCCCGGTACCTGCTCGAAGTAATCTTCGGTAAGTTCCCCACAGTGCTGGTGCAGGGCCAGCCGCCCAACTCGCTCAGGAGTCTCCCATGCGTTCCTTTTTCAGCAATCTGGCAGCAAGTCTTCGCCGCGACCAGCGTGGTGCCACCGCAGTCGAATACGGCATCATGGTTTCCCTCATCGGCGTCGTCATCATCGTTGCCGTGGGCCTCCTCGGCGGAACTTTGAAGGAGACCTTCAGCTCCGTCCAGTGCAGTGTCAAGGGCGGCACCTACACTGCAGCAGTAGCGCCCGCGACTGACGGCAGCTGCTCCAAGTAGCACAGCCACACGATCGACCGGACAGGGTTGGGGAAGGCTCCGGCCTTTCCCGACTCTGTCCGTTTCCGGCGCCAACGCCCGCCGCGACCAGGAAGGCGGTCCCCCATGTCCAAGACATCCGAACGGGGCGCCGTTGCGGTGGAGTTCGCGATCCTCGCGCCCGTCCTGATCCTGCTGCTGCTGGGCATCATGGAATTTGGCCGGGCCTACAACGTCCAGATCTCACTTTCCAGCGCCGCCCGCGAAGGCGTCCGGGTCATGGCAATCGGCAGCGATACCGCCGCCGCCCGCACAGCGGCCAAGAATGCGGCCGTCGCGTTGCAACCGACGCTGACGGACGCCAACATCACCATCAGCCCTGCCGCCTGTACCACCGGCGCGCAGGTGACATTCACGATCAGCTACACCCTCTCCACCATGACAGGCATCGCCGGTCCGTTTCCGATGGAAGGCAAAGGAGTCATGCTATGCGGCGGCTAGCGAAGGGAACCGCGGGAGCGGACGGCGAGCGCGGAGCCATCAGCGTCCTGGTCGCCATCCTCATGGTGACCCTGCTGGGGTTCACTGCCCTCGCCGTCGACGTCGGCATGCTCTACGCTGAGCGGACCCAGCTGCGCAACGGAGCCGACGCGGCAGCGTTCGCCATCGCCCAGAAGTGCGCGCGCAACGTCACCGACCCCGATTGCGCGACGACGTCCACGCTCGCCCGCAGCCTGGCCAACAACAATGCCGGTGACGGAGCCAGCAGCGTTCAGTCCCTGGTGCTCGACAAGGCAGCCGGCACGGTCAAAGTGACAGCTGGCGCCCAGGAAGCAGGGAAGGCGCCCAACCGGGTATCGCTCTTCTTCGCCCGGGCCTTGGGTTTTAACGACGCCGAAGTAACCGCCGGTGCCACCGTGCAGTGGGGCCGCCCGGTGGCCGGCCCGATGCCTTTTCCCCTGACCTTCTCCGTGTGCCAGGTCAAGGACCACGTCAACGGGGCCTTGCAGCTCTTGCAGAGCCACGGAGATGACGCGAACCCCGACTGCATGTACGGGCCCGACGGAGCCGCCGTGCCGGGCGGCTTCGGTTGGCTCACGGGAAGCCCCGGGGTTTGCGGCGGTCTGATCAACATCAACGCCGGAGATGCCAGCAACTCCCCTGGCAACAGCTACCCGAGCATCTGCGACAGCGTCCTGCTCCAGTGGGCCGCGGACATTACCGCGGGCAAGGACGTGATTGCCCTGCTGCCGGTGTTCAACCGGGTGACGGGTACCGGCAACGGGGCCAGCTACAAGCTCGTCTCCTTCGCTGCCTTCAAGGTCAAAGGCTGGAACTTCAGCGGCAACAACAATCTGCCCCATTCGTTCCAGAACAAGCCCCCTGACGTTGCGGCCTCGGTGAAATGCGATAACAACTGCCGGGGAATCATCGGAAGCTTTGTTCAGTACGTCTCGCTTGCCAGCGGCTACATCCTGGGGACCGCGGACGACTATGGCGCCGAAATCGTCCGCCTCACGCAATAACCCCTCACCGCCACAGAGTCCCCCAACCAATTCAGGAGCAGTTTTTGAAGTCACGCTTATTGGCAGGCGTCGCCGCCCTAGTGCTGGCCATCGTCGGAGCAATGCTGGTGGTCACTTACGCGCAGGGGGCGGACACCCGTGCGGTGCAAGGTCTCGAGCCGGTGGACGTGCTGGTGGTGGCCACGGCTGTACCCGCCGGAACCACCGTCGAAGCCCTGAAGCCGTTCCTCGCCACGGAGAAACTCCCGGGCACGGCCGTCGCCAAGTCAGCGCTCCACAACCTGGACGGACTGGCAGGAAAGGTCACCGCCGTCGAACTGCTCCCGGGTGAGCAGCTCGTGGCGGAACGCCTGATCGCCCCGGAGGCCCTCCAGTCCAGCGGATCCGTGCAGATACCGGACGGGCTTCAGGAAGTCTCCTTCCAGCTGCCGCCGGAGAGGGTTGTAGGCGGCCGGATCGTTGCAGGCGACCACATCGGCATCTTCATTTCCCTGAAGAGTGGCGGCCTCGAGGCCAAGGCTGACAAGGAAACGACTCAGCTGACGATCCACAAAGTCCTGGTGACCGCGGTACAGCGGGCCCCGGTGGCCACCCCGCCACCGCAGGCATCCCCGCCCGCCAATGGCTCTGGGGCCGCACCCCAAGACACGTCGCTACCCACGGGGTCGCTGCTACTGACCGTGGCCGTGGACGACGTGAACGCCACGAAGATCGTCTACGCCGCTGAATTCGCCAGTCTCTGGCTGAGCAAGGAGCCGCTGAACGCCACGGACAGCGGCCGCCCCGGAATCATGACGAAACCCGAGGTCTACAAATGAGCCGCTTTGTGCTGATCACACCCAATACCGACTTCGATTCGCGGGTACGCCAGGCCCTGGCGGGAGGGCTTCCGGGCGGACTGCAGACCTTCGCCTTCGTCAATCCGTCCGACCCCGCGGAACTGTTCGCGAACCTGAACCAGGAACGGCCGGAAGTCTTGATCCTGGGGCCGGACATGCCGGTGGAAGACGCCCTGCGCCTGGCCACCGTCTTTGACGTCCAGCTCCCCGAGCTGAGCGTCATCCTGGTCGGTGATGCGGACCCGTCGTTCGTCCTGCTGGCCATGCGGGCCGGCATCCGGGACATCCTCAGCCCCGGCGCAGACCCGGCGCAGATCCGGGTGCTGCTGGAACGCGCCTGCCAATCATTCGCCAGCCGCAACCGGACGGCGGCCAAGCAGCCGGACAGCCCGAAGGGCCTCGTCATCGGAGTCTTCTCCCCCAAGGGCGGCGTGGGCAAGACCACCATTGCCACGAACATCGCCATCGGCCTCGGGAAGGTGGCGCCGATGAGCGTGGTCATCGTGGACCTGGACCTGCAGTTCGGGGATGTGGCGTCCGGGCTCTACCTCAACCCGGAGCACACCGTGACCGACGCCGTGTCCTCCGCGGCGAGCCACGACTCCCTGGTGCTCAAGGCCTTCCTCACGGTCCACCCCGGCAGCATCTACGCCCTCTGCGCCCCGCGGACCCCGGAGGAGGCGGATGACATCACGCCCCAGCAGGTCACCCGCTTGCTCGAGCAGCTCGCGCAACAATTCCAATACGTCATCGTCGACACCGCTCCCGGGCTCCCGGAGATCGGACTTGCCGCCCTCGAACAGTGCACCGACGTCGTCTGGGTGACCGCCATGGACGTTCCCAGCATCCGCGGGCTGCGCTCCGGGCTCGAAATCCTCCGGCGGCTGGACCTGTTGCCGGAAACCCGCCATGTGGTCCTGAACATGGCAGACTCCAAATCCGGCTTGAGCGTCCAGGACGTCGAAGCGACCATCGGCGCGCCGGTGGACATCAGCATCCCCCGGTCCAAAGCAGTCGCGTTCTCCACCAACCGGGGCATACCGGTGCTCCAGGACGGACGCAAGGATCCGGCCGTCAAGGGCCTGCGCCAGCTCGTTGAACGCTTCGATCCCGCCTGGCGGGCCACCGCCCAAAAGAAACTGCACCGGCGGGTGGTGGTCTAAATGAAGCTGTCCGAACGTCTCCGCAGCGCAGAAGGAAGCCTCGTCGCCGCCAGCCCGGCCGTGGCGCAGCCCCACAGAGGCGAGGTGCCGGCGGCACCGACGGCCGCCGTCATCGGGCAACCCTCACCGGCCGCGACGCCCTCAAGCTTCCCGGAGCACCCGGATACGCCCCGGCCCAAGGGCCAGCAGCCCGTCGACGCCTTTGCCGCCCTCAAACAACGGGCAGCCACCGCCCTGTTCGAACGCATGGGAGCCCGCTTCAACGATTCCGCCACGAAGGAAGATGAACTCCGCACCTCGGCCAGGGAGGAGCTGACGCGGATCATCGACGCCGAACAGGTCCCCCTGTCAGCCGAGGAACGCTCCCGGCTGGTCCGCGATGTCGCCGACGACGTGCTGGGGTACGGCCCGCTGCAGCGGCTCCTCGACGACCCCGCCGTCACGGAGATCATGGTCAACCGGATGGACCAGATCTACGTCGAGCGGCAGGGCAAACTGACACTGACCGAGTCGCGCTTCAGTTCCGAAGACCATCTGCGCAAAGTGATCGAGCGCATCGTCTCGAAGGTGGGCCGGCGCATCGATGAATCCTCCCCCCTTGTGGATGCAAGGCTGGAGGACGGTTCCCGCGTCAACGCCGTCATTCCGCCGCTCGCCGTGGGCGGCTCCTCGCTGACCATCCGCAAGTTCAGCAAGGTGCCGCTGACCGTCCGGAACCTCATCGAATTCGGCACCCTGACGCCTGAGATGGCGGAACTCCTCAATGCCTGCGTCCGGGCGAAGCTCAACATCATCGTCTCGGGCGGCACCGGGACCGGCAAGACCACCCTGCTGAATGTCCTGTCATCCTTCCTGCCGGACACCGAAAGGATCGTGACAATCGAGGACGCCGTCGAACTCCAGATCCAGCAGCAGCACGTGGTCAGGCTCGAAAGCCGCCCGCCGAACACCGAGGGGAAGGGCGAGGTCACCATCCGCGAGTTGCTGCGGAATTCGCTCCGCATGCGCCCGGACCGGATCGTGGTGGGCGAGGTCCGTGGCGGCGAATCATTGGACATGCTGCAGGCCATGAACACCGGCCATGACGGTTCGCTCTCGACCGTCCACTCAAACTCGCCGCGCGACGCCGTCGCCCGGCTGGAGACCCTCGTGCTGATGGCCGGAATGGACCTGCCGCTCCGGGCGATCCGGGAGCAGATCGCCTCGGCCGTCAACCTGATCATCCAGATCTCCCGCCTGCGTGATGGAACACGGCGGATCACCCACGTCACGGAAGTCCAGGGCATGGAAGGGGACATCGTCACACTCCAGGACGCGTTCGTCTTCGACTACACCGCCGGAGTCGACGCGCACGGCCGGTTCCTCGGAAAACCTGTGCCCACCGGAATCCGCCCGCGCTTCATCGACCGCTTCGAGGACCTGGGCATCCATGTCTCCCCCGGAGTGTTCGCCGCCCCGCTGGCGCCGGCCGGAAGGGCGTGAGCCGGCTATGACGCTGCTGCCGATTGGAGTCGGCCTGCTCTTCAGCGCCGTGCTGGTGCTCGGGATCGTGCTGCTTGCCCCGGGCGGGGCGAGTGTCCCGCTGGACCGGCGCAGGCCTGTCCAGAGGCAACCCGACTCCCAGCTCACGCGGTTCGCCGGCTCGGCCGTCCACCTGGTCGACGGGTTCTTCTCGCAACGGAAAATCCGGCTCTTCAACCGGGACACCCTGGAACAGGCCGGTCTGCGCCTGAGCCAGGCAGACTTCTATGTCCTGCTGCTGGCCGGGGGCCTCGTGGGTGCCCTCGCGGGCTTCGTCGTCGCCGGGCCGCTGCTGGCGATCGTCCTCGTCCTGTTGGCGCCGCTGGTGGGGCACCTGGTGATCGGTTTCCTGGCGGGCAAGCGCCGAAGCAAGTTCGATGAGCAGCTCGGCGACACGCTCCAGCTGCTCGCCGGCGGTATGCGGGCCGGGCACAGCATCCTGCGCGCCATTGACGCCGCGGCCACCGAATCGCTGAGCCCGACGTCGGAAGAGATGCGCCGGGTGGTCACGGAAACAAGCCTGGGCCGGGATCTCCTGGCGTCCCTCACTGACACGGCGGATCGGATGCGGAACGAGGACTTTGTCTGGATTGCCCAGGCCATCCAGATCAATCGCGAAGTGGGCGGCAACCTGGCCGAGGTGCTTGATCAGGTCAACGAGACGATCCGCGAGCGCAGCGAAATCAAGGGGCACATCAAGTCCCTCGCCGCCGAGGGCAAGTTCTCCGCCTACATCCTGATGGCCATGCCGATCGGGATCGTGGTGATGCTGATGCTCGTGAACCCGGGCTACATGAATGTCATGTTCACCCATCCGCTGGGGTGGGGCATGATCGCCGCTTCCGTCATCCTGATGACCATCGGTGGTCTCTGGATGCGCAAGATCATCGATCTGAAGTTCTGAGGCATCAATGGCGCCCTTGGTACTCCTGGCCATGCTGCTGGTAGCCCTGCCCCTCGGGTATCTCGTGTGGTCGCTGCTTTCCGTTGACCGGAAATCACAGCGTGCCATCCGGGACATGCTCGCACTTGGCACGGACCCCGCCGAACTCAATCAGCGGAAGCAGAGTAGCCTGCTGGAGCGGGCCGGCTATCGGTTGACGCCGGCCGCGTATGTCCGCAGGTTGGACCGGCTCCTGTCCCTCGCCGGGCGCCCCGCCTCGCTGCCGCTGGGCCGGGTGCTCGCGGCCAAGCCGCTGCTTGGCCTGCTTGGTGCCCTTCTCGGCCTGTTCATCAGTGCCAATGGGCAGACGCCGATCCTCAAACTCGTGGGGATTTTTGTGGTTCTCCTGGGCTACTTCATCCCCGATCTGTTGCTCTATAGCAAGGGCCAGGAACGCCAGAAGATCATGCAGCTGGAACTGGCCAATACCCTGGACCAGATGCTCATTTCTGTGGAGGCCGGCCTGGGCTTCGAAGGAGCCATGGCCCGGGCCGGCGAGAACGGCAAGGGCCCCCTCGCGGAGGAGCTCGTTCGGACCCTGCAGGATATGCAGGTGGGGCGCAGCCGCCGGGAGTCCTATCAGGCGTTGGCGGAGCGGACCAGCATTCCGGAACTGCGCAGCTTCGTGCAGGCTGTGGTCCAGGCAGACACCTACGGCATCGCCATCGGCCGGGTACTGCGGATCCAGGCCAAGGTCATGCGGGTCAAGCGGCGGCAGCGGGCCGAGGAGAAGGCCATGAAGCTGCCCGTCACCATCCTGTTTCCCTTGCTGTTCTTCATCTTCCCGGTGCTCTTCATCGCCATCCTGGGCCCCGCCGTCATCAATGCCATTGACACTTTCAGCGGCCATTAGCGCGGCCAGACATGGATAGCCGCAAGGTTTCCGCAGGAAAGCCCGGAGTGCAGGGCATCAGTCGAAGCAGGAAGTAGCGTGGTCACATGTCACTTCCAGCTGCTTGCCCCGACGACGGAACTGCGGGCACAGAACTCGCCCCCGATGCCTCCCCCTGCGTGTCGGGGGTGGCCGGGCCGGCCGCAGCGCCGGCCGCTGTCCCGGCTCCGGCCGCAGCGCCGCTCGTGGACCCCGCGGCGCTCCAGGATCTCGGCGCCCAGCTGGACAGCCCCGCCGTCGCCGAGGGATTCGCCAGGGATTACGCCAAACTGTGGGACCGGCGCTACCGCTCGCTGGCTTCGGCCCTGGAGCGCCGCGACCAGGCAGGGTCGCTGGACGCCGTGCTGAGCCTCAAGACGTCGTCGGCGATGGTCGGCGGCGTCCGCCTGGCCCAGCTCGCGGGTGAGGTTGAGGACGCCATCCGGGCTGGCGACATGGACGGCGCCCGGTCGCTCCTTTGCGACGTGGCCGAGCGCGGCGGCGAAACCGTGGATGAGCTGCAGTTCAGCTACGTCGTCTGGGAAAGCTAGGCGCCGAACCCGGCTACCGGCGCCTACCGCTCTGCAGGCAGCCGGTAGCCGACGCCGCGGACGGTCTGGAGCCAGCGCGGCTGCAGCGGATCCTCGCGCAGCTTCCGCCTCAGGTTTCCGATGTGCACCTCGACGGCGCGCTCGTCGGACTCGCTGATGTAGGCGTCCGCCCGGTAGTGCTCGCCCCTCACCACGCGGACCAGGTCGGTCTTGGACCGGACGGCGCCGGCACCCTTCAGCAGGGCGTGCAGGAGATCGAACTCGCTGCGGGTCAGTCCGATGGGCATGCCGCCGACGGTCACGGAGCGGGTGTCGGGATTCAGCTCCAGCCCGCTGTGACGGAGCACCGGGTCTTCGGACACTGCAGGCCCGCTGGTGGCTTCAGGACCCGGCGTGGACGTCAGCGCAGCGTGGACATCCTGCCGGGGCCGCCTCATCATGGCCCCCACGCGGGCACGCAGTTCGCGCGGCCTGAACGGTTTTGCCAGGAAGTCGTCAGCCCCGGTATGAAATGCCGTGAGGGTGTCCAGTTCGTCAGTCCGTGCCGTCAGCATGACAACGTAGGCGTCACTGAACTGCCGGATCTGGCGGAGCACTTCGAAACCGTCGATATCGGGAAGGCCCACGTCCAGGGTCACAACGCTGGCCTCCTCGCGCCGGACGACGTCGACCCCCTCCCGCCCGCCGGCCGCGGAATGGACTTCGAAACCCGCCTGGCTCAATACGGCTTCGACAAGGTTGCGAACGTCTTCATCGTCTTCTACTACGACGGCGACTCCCAAGTCAGTCATGGCCCCCCTCACGTCTGGCAAGCACCGCTGTCGTCGCGGACGCGGCGGCAGCGCGGATCTCGTCGGCCCCCCAACCGGCACTGTCAGAATACCCATGGAAGACGGCAAAAACAGTGGCTGCGCAGTAACAGACGCCACAAAACTAAGTTATGTGTCAAGTTTGTGTGACACCGGGTGTAAAACTGGAGCAACGAGGAAGGGACACGGCTTCATTGGGTGAACAGCGGCTGGTCCGGGGTGTGGACCGTTATTTCAAGGCTTTGGGGCCGCGTGCGCGCGTCCTCGTGTGCCAGTTGCCGCTGACGCTGATGATGGCCGCCGTCGCAATTGCCGCCCCCGCAGGCTGGCCCGGACTCCTGGACAGCGGCCTGTGCCTCTCCGCCCTGGCCCTGTGTGCGGCGCTCCTGGCGGCCTGCGTCCTGGTGCCCTGGCAGCGCTTCGGGCCGTCCGCGCCGCTCATCATCCCGCTGCTCGACCTCGCCGCGATCGGACTCACCCGGGACGGCAGCGTGGAGGGCCTGCCGGACCTCGGCGTGCTCTCGGTCCTTCCGGTGGTCTGGATTTCGGCCTCCCGCCTGTCGGCCCCGGCAAGCCTGTCGCTCAACTTTTTCGGACCGCTACTGGCGGGCCTGCCGTGGCTTTTCGCGGACCGCGCCGAGCCGCCCCTGGCCCGTACCGCCGAGGCCCTGCTCGTGCCTCTCATGATGCTCGCCGTCTCCCTGGCCATGCGCCTCGCGAGGGCGCGCCTGCGTCACCAACAGCGGCGGATCGAAGCCAAGGAAGCCGAGCTGAAGGTCCTGCTCGCGGAGAGCCGGGAACGCGAACGGCTCCTCAACACCATTCTGGACACCGTCGACGTCGGCATCGTGGCGGTCGACGCCGACGGCCGCCGCCTCCTCACCAACAGCTGGCAGGCGCTGCTGGAAGCCTCCGCGGCACCTCCCGCCTGTCCCGAGGCGGCGGAGGAGGGCGAACTGATGCTGACCGGGCAGGACAGGACGACACCCCTGCCCCTGGAACGCCGTCCCATCCGGCGCGCGCTGGGCGGTGAATCCTTTGCCGACTACCTGGTCTGCTTCGGGGAGGCGCCGGCCAGCAGGGTTGTTTCCACCGGCGCCCGCCCCCTGAAGAATGACGACGGCGACTTCCGCGGAGCGGTGGTCGTGTTCAACGAGGTCACAGGCCTGGTCGACGCCCTCGCGGCCAAGGACGACGTCGTCTCCACCGTCTCGCATGAGTTCCGCACCCCGCTGACCTCAATCATCGGCAACCTGGATCTGGTCCTCGGCGACACGGAGGACCTTGCCAGCCCGACTGTCCGCCGCATCGAGGTCGCGCAACGCAACGCGGAGCGGCTGCTGGCCCTGGTCTCGGACCTGCTGATGTCCGCAACCTCGGCCGTCCGCGTGCACCCCCGCCGCACCGACCTCGCCGGCCTTGTCGAAGCCAGCCTCGGTTCGGCGCAAGCGCATGCCCAGTCATCGAGCGTCTCACTCTCGATGGATGTGCCCACTCCGCTCTGGGCGCATGTGGATCCGCTCCGGATCGGCCAGGCCCTGGACAACCTCGTCTCGAACGCCATCAAGTACTCGCCGGACGGCGGTTCCGTCCGGATCTCCGCCAGCACCGGGGACGGCTGGGTGCGGCTTCACGTCGAGGACACCGGCATGGGCATGACCGCGGCCGATGCGCAGCGGGTCTTCACGCGGTTCTTCCGGAGCCCGGCGGTCCGTGAAGGCTCCATTCCCGGGGCCGGGCTCGGGCTGTCCATCACCAAGGCGATCGTGGAACGCCACGGCGGATCGATCTCCTGCAGCACCCTGCCGGGACGCGGCAGCACCTTCACCATGGAGCTTCCGGCCGAAGGCCCGCCGCCGGCGTTCTAGGCCTGGAATCCCCGGAATTGCCCTAGTCCTGGGAAATGCGGACAGTGTTGCCGGACGGGTCGCGGAACGCGCAGTCCCGCGGGCCCCATGGCTGGGCGATGGGCTCCTGCAGCACCTCGGCGCCGGTGGCCCGGGCCTGCTCAAACGCGGCGTCCAGGTCATCGGTGCGGAACACGAGCATCGGCAGCACGCCCTTGGTGAGCAGTTCCTGGAGCGCGTCGCCGTCGGCCTGGGAGCGGCCGGGATGGGGTTCGGACAAGACGATGCCCAACCCGGGCTGGGCGTCGGTGCCAAGCGTGACCCAGCGGAAGCCGCCGGAAGCCACGTCATTGCGGACGGCCAGGCCCAGCGCGTCGCGGTAAAACGCGATGGATTCGTCGGGGTCGTTGACGGTGATGTTGGTGTACTGAAGTAAAATAGTCATGACAGAAACGTTATACGGCAGCACTCTGAACTGCTTCTTCATTCCTGCTCACCTTGCCCGGGGCCGCGGCTGTGGTGCCGACGGTCCGGGCACCGTAGCGGACGGGCCGCGTGGTGGCCCTGGCAAAGCACGGCGGCATGGCCTCGACGGCGTCGTGTTCCCGGGCGCGGTACGCGCTGGGCGTTTCGCCCATGAGCTCGGTGAACCGCGAGCTGAAGGACCCCAGCGAGGTCGCGCCCACAGCCATGCACGCGTCGGTGACGGACGCGCCGGCCCGCAGCAGCGCCGTCGCCCGTTCAATGCGGCGGGTCATCAGGTAGCTGTAGGGCGTCTCCCCGTAGGCCGCGCGGAATTTCCGGGAGAAATGCGCCGCGAACATGAAGGCCTGCTGCGCGATGGTGGGCACGTCGAGCGGGAGCGCGAAGGCCCTGTCAATCAGATCCCGCGCCCGACGCAAGTGCGCGAGATTGGCCAGTTCCTCCGGGGTCATGGCTTGAGAATACCAGCGGCAGAGAGTAGCAATGCTGGGATGGCATACGTAGATCTGTCCGTAGCCGAATTTCCCGTCAACCGCTGTCGCCACAACATTGATGTTGTCTAAAGCGTCACGGCCCAAGTTCAGCGGATTTCTGTCCACGGCCACAAAATCAGCCAATTTGCCCGTGGAGATGCTGCCCATGACCAACCAGCGGCCGTCGCGCATCAGGTCGCGGTCGTGCATCTCGTTCACCTCGCGCCAAGCCCGGATGCGGCGCGGAGAGTTGCGGAACCAGCGGCAGCACGTTGATGCGGATCAGGTTGCCCGCGGGATCGCGGAAGGCGCAGTCGCGAACGCCGTACGGCTGCCTGGTCGGCTCCTGGATGACCTCGACACCGCTGGCCTGCATCTGCGCGATGACGCCGTCGAGGTCGCCCCGCCGCGCGCCCTCAGGCTGACGCGGCCTCCCACGTGAACCCGTCCGGGTCGGTGAAGTTCCCGGCATCGCTGCCAAGGACGATCCGGTGCGATCCGGTTCCGTCCGGTGAGACGCCAGCATCCTTGGCGGCGAAACTGCGCTCGTAGAGCGCCAGCTTGACGTGCCCTGACGGGGCGGCAAACTCGACGTACTTGCGGCCGAAGCTCTTCGCCGCAGCCAGGCCGCGGTCGACGTAGAACCGCTTGGTCGCGGCAACGTCCGCGACTCCCAACAGCAGCACGATCTCATCGACCTGCCGGGTGGCCGGGCCGGTGTCCTTCTTCGACGACGCCGCGACCTTCCAGATCGCCCCGTCCGGGGCCCGTACGACGCCGCCGTAGCCCCAGAAACTCTTCTCGACTGGCTTCAGCACCGTGGCGCCGGCGTCGAGGGCGGTGCCGACGAGACTGTCGACGGTGGATGGCTGGGACACCACGAGCGACAGCGCGAACCCGCGAAAGCCGGTCGTCGGTGCCTCCGAGGCGCGTACGCCCACTTGAGTGCCCAAACCGAAGGCGGTGGTGTAGAAGGCGTTGGCGACCGTGGGGTCGGGCACTTCGAGGGTGACGGATTCGATGGAGGTCATGGCAGGTCCTTAAATGAGGTGGTTTTGTCGTACTGTTGGCGGCCACCACGCCGCAGATGTGACAGCGGTACGATCGTGGCCGGCATAGATCAAGCCAGGGGTTGAGCCGGGTTGATATCTGCGATCGCCGCGCGGCTCAGCGCAACTCGTTGATGCGGGTGATGTCCATGGCTGTCAGACTAGTTGCCGCTCGTGACCGGCGCTTCTCCAAAACTGCTCGCTTTCGCCGGCCCTCCACGCCGCACGACGGCAGCTCCGCAGTCGCGCGAGCTGTCTGGCCCCGATAGGTGCTGGGCGGCACACCAACCAACTCGGTGAAGGGAGTACTGAAGGTGCCACGGACACGGTATTCCGGGACATCCCGCTGCCCGCCGGGTCCAAGGTGCTGCTTTTCATGGGATCGGCCAACCGGGACACCGGGCACTGGGGTTCGACCGCCAATGAATTCCTGATCGACCGGAACGCAGGCGGCCACCTGGCCTTCGGCATGGGCATCCACCAGTGCGTGGGCCAGCCTATTTCCAGGCTCGAGATGGACGTCCTCTTGACAGCCATGGCCCGGCGGATCAGGAGCATCGAACTGACGGGTGAGCCGATGCCGTACCTGCACAACACCCTGCGTGGCTGGCGTTCCATCCCGCTCAAGATCACGGCTGGATAGCCTTGACTGTCGGTCTTTTTGGCCGCAGGCCTTCTGGAGGCCCTACGCGCGCAGGGCCCGCGTCAGCTCGGCCCTGGCAAGCAGACCGCCGTCGGAGGGGTAGGCCACTTCCTCGAGCACCAGCGGATGCGGGGCGGCCAGCACCGACTTGGCATCCCGCTGCCGGGCGAGCAGCCGCTCCAGAAGCCAGCCCGGGGCTTCCACGCCCTCCCCCACGAACAGCGCCGATCCGACGAGGGAACGCACCATGTTGTGGCAGAACGCGTCGGCCTGCACGGTCGCGACAATGACCCCGTCGGAACCCCGCGCAAACTCGAACAGCTGCAGTTCCCGGATGGTGGTAGCCCCTTCGCGGGGCTTGCAGTAGGAGCGGAAGTCCTGCAGCCCGAGCAGCTGCGAGGCGCCCTCGTTCAGCAGCCCGACGTCGAGCGGTTCCCTGTGCCAGAGAGTCGAATAGCGTCCCAGCGGGTCCCACAGCGCGGGGCCGTCCGCAATCCGGTAGGAGTAGCGGCGCCAGAGGGCGGAGAACCGGGCGTCGAAGCCCTCCGGCGCAATCGACACCTTGTGGACTTCGATGGCCCCGGTGAAGTCGCCCAGTCCCCGGCTCAGGGCGCCACGGAGACGGCGGAGCAGCGCGACGGCGGGATCCAGCTCGGCACCGCGGTTGAGGCCCAGCCACTCGGCTTCGGTGAGCTCCAGGTGGACCACTTGGCCGCGGGCGTGCACGCCCGCGTCGGTGCGGCCGGCCACGGCGACCCGGACCGGGCGCCGGATGAGCAGTTCAAGTGCCTGCTCCAGGGTGCCCTGGACCGTGCGCAGGCCCGGCTGGACGGCCCACCCGCTGAACGGGCCGCCGTCGTACCCCAAATCAAGTCGGATACGCAAAAACCCGCCGCCCCCCATGACGGGGGCAGCGGGTCTCTGGTTGTTCATAGACTTAAGTCTACTGCGGCATGAGAGCCGGATTACTCAGCTTCAGTGGCCTGCGCAGCGTCGCCGCCAGCGGGTGCAAAGCCAGCAGCCTCGGCCGACTCCGCAGAGTCGAACCACACTTCAGCAATCGTGGAGTCGTACCAGCGTGAGCCCGGCACGTGGAATTTCATGGAGTCCTCGTTGCCCTTGACCTCGAAGCCCTCAGGAGCCTCGTTGTCAGCGGTAGCAGGCTTTGAACCGGCGTACTTGGGCTCGGCGGCGTCAGCCTCGACAGCCTCAGCTTCCGGAACTTCCTCGGCAGCGGGCGCGGCCTTCTCAGCGGCCTTCGTAGCCTCGGCTACAACGGCCTGCTTAGCGGAAACCGGCTCAAGAACCAGTTCGATGACAGCCATGGGAGCGTTGTCGCCCTTGCGGTTGCCGATCTTGGTGATACGGGTGTAGCCGCCTTCGCGGTTCTCCACTGCCTGTGCAATGTCGGTGAACAGCTCGTGGACGACGCCCTTGTTGCTGATCAGGCCGAGTACACGACGGCGGGAAGACAGGTCGCCGCGCTTGGCGAAAGTCACCAGTCGCTCGGCGTACGGCTTCAGTCGCTTGGCCTTGGTCACCGTGGTGGTGATCCGCTTGTGCTCGAACAGTGCGGCTGCGAGGTTCGCGAGCATAAGACGCTCGTGAGCCGCTCCGCCTCCGAGGCGCGGACCCTTAGCGGGTGTAGGCATAATAGTTTCTCCTCATATGGAAGCCAGTGGGCTGCGCACGCCAGGGTGCATCCAGCCCGCCGGCCAAGATCTGTTTGTTAGAGCTCGTCGTCGCTGAAAGCGGCGTCGTCCTCTTCAATTGCTGCGGCGCGTGCTGCGAGGTCAAATCCGGGAGGCGAGTCCTTGAGGGACAGGCCCAGTTCAACCAGCTTTGCCTTGACCTCATCAATGGACTTCGCACCGAAGTTACGGATATCCATGAGGTCGGCCTCGGAGCGGGCAACGAGTTCACCCACGGTGTGGATGCCCTCACGCTTGAGGCAGTTGTAGGAACGGACGGTGAGGTCCAGATCCTCGATCGGCAGTGCCATGTCAGCTGCCAGGGCAGCATCGGTCGGCGACGGACCAATCTCGATACCTTCAGCTGCGGTGTTCAGCTCGCGGGCCAGACCGAACAGTTCCACCAGGGTGGTACCTGCCGAAGCAACGGCATCGCGCGGGGCGATGGCCTGCTTGGTCTCGACGTCGACAATCAGCTTGTCGAAGTCAGTGCGCTGCTCAACACGGGTAGCTTCCACGCGGAAAGTAACCTTCAGGACCGGCGAGTAGATCGAGTCGACCGGAATGCGGCCGATCTCGGAGTCGCCGGACTTGTTCTGAGCTGCCGAAACGTAGCCGCGGCCGCGCTCGATGGTCAGTTCGAGTTCGAACTTGCCCTTCGAGTTCAGCGTGGCAATGTGCAGATCCGGGTTGTGGAATTCGACGCCGGCCGGCGGAGCGATGTCCGCGGCGGTGACGACTCCCGGGCCCTGCTTGCGCAGGTAGGCAACAACCGGCTCGTCGTGCTCGGAGGAAACCGACAGGCTCTTGATGTTCAGGATGATCTCAGTGACATCTTCCTTGACACCCGGAACCGTGGTGAACTCGTGCAGCACGCCATCGATCCGGATGCTCGTTACAGAGGCACCGGGGATGGAGGAGAGCAGGGTACGGCGGAGGGAGTTTCCGAGGGTGTAACCAAAGCCCGGCTCCAGCGGTTCAATGATGAAACGGGAGCGGTTTTCGGAGACGACCTCTTCGGAGAGGGTGGGGCGCTGTGCAATGAGCACTTAGGTTTCCTTTCGGCGAGCATCCGCTATATGACGCAACACAGGTGGTGGAAAGATCGGTCTGAAGACTTAACGCGGCTGGGCCTGCCCGGACCGGTGAGGGTCCGGGCAAGCTCCTGTGCGCTGGAAAGCCTTAGACGCGGCGGCGCTTGGGCGGACGGCAGCCGTTGTGGGCGCTGGGGGTTACATCCTGGATGGATCCAACCTCGAGGCCAGCGGCCTGCAGTGAACGGATTGCGGTCTCGCGTCCGGAACCCGGTCCCTTGACGAATACGTCAACCTTGCGCATACCGTGCTCCTGTGCACGCTTTGCGGCGGCTTCGGCGGCCATCTGGGCAGCGAACGGGGTGGACTTACGTGAGCCCTTGAAGCCAACCTCACCGGAGGAAGCCCAGGAGATGACAGCACCGTTCGGGTCCGTGATGGAAACGATGGTGTTGTTAAAGGTGCTCTTGATGTGCGCCTGGCCCAGCGCGATATTCTTCTTGTCCTTCTTACGCGGCTTGCGAACCGCGCCACGAGTCTTCGGGGGCATTTTTTCTCCTACAGAAAGTTATCGGGGGAAAACCGAGCTAATCCCTCAGGGATTAACGGGCCTTCTTCTTGCCGGCGACGGTACGCTTCGGGCCCTTGCGGGTACGGGCGTTGGTCTTCGTACGCTGTCCGCGTACGGGCAGGCCCTTGCGGTGGCGCAGGCCTTCGTAGCTGCCGATCTCAACCTTGCGGCGGATGTCAGCGGCTACCTCGCGGCGAAGGTCACCCTCAACCTTGTAGTTGCCTTCAATGTAGTCACGCAGCTGGACCAGCTCGGCGTCACTCAGGTCCTTGACCCGGACGTCAGCGCTGATGCCGGTGGCAGCCAGGGTTTCGTGTGCACGGGTCTTGCCCACGCCGTAGATGTAAGTAAGCGCAATTTCCAACCGCTTTTCGCGGGGAATGTCTACGCCAGCGAGACGAGCCATAGTGGCAGTGCTCCTTGAATAAACCGGAGGTCGTAGGCAGTACACCCGCACTTTCAGTGCGGCCCCAGCCTCCGACCGGGGGTCAGCTGTCCGGACTCTTTCGAGCTCAATGTCCCAGATCAGCTTGTGCTGCCTTTATTTACTTGCGTGGGTTAGCAACCCAGGGTTTTCCCGAAAGGGAAATTAGCCCTGGCGCTGCTTGTGGCGCGGGTTCTCGCAGATCACCATGACCCGGCCATTACGGCGGATCACTTTGCACTTTTCGCAGATCTGCTTGACGCTCGGCTTGACCTTCATGGCATTCCTTTGCGTGTTGCAGTTGGTCAGCTAGACCGGCCTTCGGCTGTTGCTCTGGCCGTCCAGTGTTTACTTGTAGCGGTAGACGATACGACCACGTGTCAGGTCGTACGGGCTCAGCTCCACCACTACCCGGTCCTCAGGGAGAATCCTGATGTAGTGCTGGCGCATCTTTCCAGAGATGTGTGCCAGAACGATGTGCTTGTTGGTGAGCTCAACGCGAAACATCGCGTTAGGCAGCGCCTCAGTCACAACGCCCTCGATCTCAATGACCCCGTCCTTCTTGGCCATACCCTCCGCTAACTGTTGTTGCCGCAGCCCTCCGGCTTGCACCGGTCATGACTGCGGACGTTTTTGATTGATTGGCTGATGCCTCCCGGCCACAAAAGGGCACAACAGGGCAGACAACCAACAGACAACACTACGCCATTGCGGCGCGGATGTTAAATCCAGCAATGCTAGCGCACAACGTCTCCGTATGCACGAAAATCGCCGGCCGGGGTGCTCACGGCCTCCGCACTCGCGATGCCGTCCAGGATCGCCAGGCGGACGACGTCGGCTGCCGCACTCTGCAGGGTAACCAGGCTCAGCTGCCGGGCGGCTTCGCTGCTGCGGTCCAGCGCGACGGCGCCCGTGGCCAAAGCGAACACGGTGTCGCCGTCGACGAGGGTGTGGCTCGGATTCAGTGCCCGGGCCAGTCCGGCGTGGGCCGCCGATGCGGTCCGCTTGCACTCGGCCTTGTCCAGGATCGCATTTGTGGCAACGACGACGAGGGTGGTGTTGAGCGGCGTGCCCGGCCCGGGTTCCGCCTGCTTCGGCGATGTGCCAAACGGGAGTCCCAGCGCGTTGACTACCGCCAGCGCTGCCACCACGACCCCGTTCTCGAGGGTGATGGAGGCGGTACCGACTCCGCCTTTGTACTTGCCCCGGCCGATCACCGCTCCGGTGCCGGCCCCCACGTTGCCGCGTCCGACGTCGTGCCCGTCTCTTTGGGTGGCGGCGGCAGCAGTCGCCGCGTAGCCCATGTCCGCGTCCGGGCGCGCGGAGAAGTCCCCGCCGCGGCCGAGATCGAAGATCGCGGCGGCCGGGACGATCGGAACAACGCCGCCGGGCACGGCGAAGCCCCGGCCGTTCTCCTCGCACCAGCGCTGGGCCCCGTGCGCGGCCACGAGGCCAAAGGCGCTCCCGCCGGTGAGGACCACGGCGTCGACGGCTGAGGTGAGGGTGGTGGGGTCCAGCGCATCGGTCTCGTGCGTGCCGGGACCGCCGCCGCGGACGTCGACTGAACCCACGGTTCCTGGCGGCGGCAGTACTACCGTGACCCCGCTCAGCCACCCGGCGTCGGACTTTTGAACATGACCCACCCGGATCCCGGTGATGTCGGTAATGGCTCCCATGGCTACATTGTGCGCCCCGCAGCGGAAATGAGGTGTCCGCTCCCGCCTGGTGCGTGACCCGCGGAGGCATGTCGTGCCGGCAAAACAAACGTAGTGCGTATCCGGTTAGCTCAGGTTGTGTCAGCGGCACTCAAAAAGAGAGCCCCAAACAGACCTGTTCGTCGCCGAACCCCTCCTGGTACTCCCAAAATCGTCCGCGGAAAGCCGGGTGGGTCCATTGCCTCAATTTACCTGAGCTAACCGTCTACGCACTACAAACGTTATGTAGTACGGCAGCGAACGCAGTGTTAACGGGCAAGGAAGCCTCGTATAACAAAGCTCTGACGGGGCCTCGTGCGGGATTTCGCCCATCAGGCATGTGGTGAAGTGAGTGAGGTCCCCCGCCCACCCGCCTGTCCCTGGCAGGCCTGGATCCGTTAGAGACCCGAATGACTAGACAATTGACTGACCGGCCGCCGGCCGTCGCACTGGCCGGTCCGGCCGCTGCCCGCCGCGCCCGCTGGTCGGGCAGAACCCGCCGGGACTTTTTCGTATTCCTGGCCTTGGCGCTGCCCAACCTCGCATTGATCGCGGTGTTCACGTACCTGCCGCTCATCAACAACATCTACTACTCCACCCCGGACTGGACCCTCGGCTCCGCCTCCGCCACGGTGGTCGGCTTCGACAACTACGTCACGTTCTTCACGAGCGCCGAGGCGTCCAAGGTCCTTGGCACCACGGCCATTTTCACCCTCGTCACGGTCGGCGGTTCCATGGTGCTGGGCCTCCTGGTGGCCCTGGCGCTGAACTCCAAGGTCCGCGGCACCACCTTCGCCCGCTCCGCGGTCTTCGCCCCCTATGTGCTCAGCGGCGTCGGCGTCGGCCTCGTCTGGCTCTTCATCTTCGACCCCGGCTACGGCGTCCTCGCCTGGCTGCTGCGCGGCATCGGACAGCAGAGCCCGCAGTGGATCAACGATCCCCAACTCTCGCTCGTCATGGTGATCATCGTCTATGTCTGGAAGAATCTGGGCTACTGCGCGGTCGTGTACCTGGCCGGCCTGCAGTCGCTCCCCCAGGACGTCATGGAGGCAGCCTCGCTGGACGGAGCCAACGGCTTCCGGCGCTTCCTGAGCATGTCCATGCCGTTGCTGTCCCCCACCGCGTTCTTCCTGCTCATCACCACCATGCTGAGCTCCCTCCAGGCCTTCGACCTGATCCGGATCATGACGCCCCTGGGCAACGGCACCAGCACGCTGATCTATGAGGCCTACGTCCAGGCCTTCGGCGCCTTCAACCGCGCCGGCTACTCGGCGTCCATCTCCGTGGTGCTCTTCGCCATCCTGCTCATCATCACCGTGCTCCAGTTGCGGTTCGTCGAACGGAAGGTGCACTACTCGTGAGCACGCTCTCTCCCGCCAGCCCCGATTCTGCCGTCGACGCCGGCCCCGCTCCGGCCCCCGAAAGCGGCCATGCCTCTGATCCCGCCGCGCCGCGGCGCCGCAACGGCCCGTTTTCCCGGGCAAACCTGGTCCAGACGATCGCGGGCGGGTACGTTCCGCTGATCCTGGCCACCCTGGTGGTCTTCCTGCCCCTGCTGTGGATGGTCCTGAGCTCCTTCAAGCAGCCCGGCGAGATCATCACGATGGACCTGAAGATCCTGCCCAAAAGCATCGACCCTGAGAACTACAACGTGGCCATGACCACCGTGCCGTTCGGCCGGTTCTTCATGAACAGCCTGATCGTCACGTCGGTGGGGGCCACCGTGAAGGTGATACTGGCCATCCTCACGGCCTACGCTCTCGTGTTCGTCCGTTTCCCGTTCAAGAACGCCATCTTCGTGCTGATCCTCGTGGCCCTCATGGTGCCGCCCCAGGTGTCCATCCTGCCCAACTACATCCTGATCGCGGGGATGGGCGGAAAGAACACCCTGTGGGGGATCATCCTGCCCGGCCTGGGCACCGCGTTCGGCACGTTCCTGCTGCGCCAGCACTTCAGGACACTTCCCGCCTCCATCCTCGAAGCGGCCGAGATCGACGGCGCCGGGCACTGGCGCCGGCTGTGGCAGGTGGTGGCGCCGGTCAAGGTCAACCTCGTGACCGCAGGGGCCGACTACGAGGAAATCGCCCAGAAGTTTCAGACCTCCCAGGCCGCGAAGTCAGCCCTGCCGGGCCTCGTGGTGCTCTCCGACGTCTGGTGGTTCCGCTACTACACCAACGGCAACATCATCCCGCTGGACGGGCTGATCAAGCAGCTCGACATCAAGGTGGATGACTTCCAGAGATCGCTCGTGGCGGACTACAAGTACGCCGACCAGCAGTGGGCACTCCCCTACGGCCGCTCCACCCCGCTGTTCTACTACAACAAGGACCACTTCAAGGCTGCCGGGCTGCCGGACCGCGCCCCCAAGACCTGGCACGAATTCGCCGAGTGGGCGCCCAAGCTCAAGGCCAGCTCCGGTGCGCAGTACGCCTACATCTACCCCGCGCTGGCGGGCTATGCGGGCTGGACGCTGCAGAACAACCTGTCGGGCTGGGGCGGCAGCTGGTCCAACGAGTGGACCATGAACTGCGACTCCGCCGAGTCCGTCGCCGCGCTGCAGTGGGCCCAGGACTCCATCTACAAGGACGAGTGGGCCGGCGTGTCCTCCAAGGAGGCCGCCGACGACTTCGCCGCGGGCATCACCTCCGCCACGATCTCCTCCACCGGTTCCCTGCTGGGTGTCCTGAAGTCCGCACAGTTCAACGTCGGCGTCGGCTTCCTCCCGGGCGGTCCCAAGGCCGAGAGCGGCGTGTGCCCCACGGGCGGCGCCGGACTGGGCATTCCGAGCGGCGTCAGCAAGGAAGTGCAGCACGCGGCTGCCACCTTCCTGAAGTTCATGACCGAAGCTGAGAACACGGCGGCGTTCTCCGCTGCCACCGGCTACATGCCCACCCGCACTTCGGCGGACATGGGTTCCGTGCTGGCCAAGACCCCGCAGATCAAGACGGCCATGGATCAGCTCGCCGTCACCCGCGTCCAGGACAACGCCCGCGTGTTCCTGCCGGGGGCGGACCAGGAGATGGCCAAGGCAGCCGCGAAGATCCTCACCCAGCAGGGCGACGTCAAGGCCACCATGACGGAGCTCAAGGCGACCCTCGAGGGTATCTACACCAAGGACGTGAAGCCGAAGCTCAAGGCCTAGCCTCCCCCAACTGACCCGCAGTTGTTGTCGTTCTGTGGCCCCAAAACGACAACAAAATGCGGGCTACTTGGGCCGAATCGGCCGGGTCAGGGAATCGGGACCGGCACGACGCCGAGCGGCGCCAGTTTCGCGGCGCCGCCGTCTGGCGCCGAGAGGACCCAGATGCCCTTGTCATGGACTGCCACCGAGTGCTCCCACTGGCAGGAACGCTTGCCGTCGGTCGTGACCACCGTCCAGTCATCCGCCAGGATGGCCGTGTCAATGCTTCCGCGCACCAGCATGGGTTCGATCGCCAGGCACAGCCCGGGCCGGATCTTGGGCCCGCGGTGGCTCGTACGGTAGTTCAGGACATCCGGTGCCATGTGCATCTCGGAGCCGATGCCGTGGCCCACATAGTCTTCCAGGATGCCGAGCCGCTTGCCCGGCACGGAGGAGACGTAGTCGTCCACCGCGTTGCCGACGTCGCCGACGAACTTGCCCGTGGCGAGGGCCGCGATCCCGTGCCACATGGCCGCCTCGGTGACGTCGGATAGCCGCTGGTCTTCGGCGTCGGCGGTCCCCACGATCACGGTCCGGGCGGAATCGGAGTGCCAGCCGTCCACGATCGCCCCGCCGTCGATCGAGATGATGTCCCCGTCCTGCAGCACGCGGTCGCCCGGGATGCCGTGGACGACTTCCTCGTTGACCGAGGTGCAGATGGTGGCCGGGAAGCCGTGGTAGCCCAGGAAGTTGGAGGTGGCGCCGGCCTCCTTGAGCACGGCGGCGAATACCGCGTCAAGGTCCCGCGTGGTCTTCCCCGGGGCGGCCGCCGCGGCCGCGGCGTCGAGGGCGCGGCTGAGGACAAGCCCGGCCTCGTGCATGGTGCGCATCTGGGCGTTGGTCTTGTATTCGATGCGGGGCTGGCCGAATGCCATCTGCAGCTTCCTTTCAGTGGAGCCGCCTGCCTCCCGGAGGGGAAGGCGGCGGCCAGAATGGCTGAGGCCCCTCCCGATGTTCCGGGAGGGGCCTCAAAATGTCACGGGCAAAATGTCATGAGCCTGGATCAGGCCGACTGGGCCTCTTTGATGGCCTGCATGACGCGGTCCGTGACCTCGTCGATGCCACCGATGCCGTCAACACGGGTCAGGATGCCGCGGTCAGCGTACTTGGCCACTACCGCTTCCGTCTGGCCGTGGTACAGGTCCAGGCGGTGGCGGATGACGGCCTCGTTGTCGTCGCTGCGGCCGGTCTCCTTGGCCCTGCCCAGCAGGCGCGCGACGAGTTCCTCGTCGTCGGCCGTGAGCTGCAGGACGACGTCGAGCTTCTGGTCGCCGGTGGCCAGGATCTCGTCGAGGTAGTCCACCTGCGCGGTGGTGCGCGGGTAGCCGTCCAGGAGGAAGCCGGCTTCGACGTCGACCTCGCTGAGGCGGTCGCGGACCATCTTGTTGGTAACGCTGTCCGGCACGAAATCGCCCGCGTCCATGTACTTCTTGGCTTCGATGCCCAGCGGCGTCTCACCCTTGACGTTGGCACGGAAGATGTCGCCGGTGGAGATCGCAACGACGCCGAGGCGCCCCGAAATGCGGTCCGCCTGCGTCCCCTTGCCGGAACCGGGAGGTCCGATAATCAACATTCTCGTCATCGCAAAAGCCCTTCGTAGTGACGTTGCTGTAGTTGCGCATCAATCTGCTTCACGGTCTCCAGGCCGACGCCCACCATGATCAGGATCGAGGTGCCGCCGAACGGGAAGTTCTGGTTGGCGTTGATCAGAACGAGTGCAACCAGCGGGATCAGAGCCACGAAGCCCAGGTAGAAGGCTCCGGGCAGGGTGATCCTGGAAAGTACGTACTGAAGATAGTCCGCGGTCGGCTTGCCGGCGCGTATGCCAGGAATGAAGCCGCCGTACTTCTTCATGTTGTCCGAGACCTCTTCAGGATTGAAGGTAATCGCAACATAGAAGTAGGTGAAAAACACAATCATGGCGAAATACATCGCCATGTAGATCGGGTGGTCACCGCGGGTCAGGTTGTTGTTGATCCACTCAACCCAGGGCTGCATCTGCTCGCCGGCCTTGGGCTGGTTGAACTGTGAGATCAGGCCCGGCAGGTACAGCATTGACGAGGCAAAGATGACGGGCACGACGCCGGCCATGTTCACCTTGATGGGGATGTACGTGCTGGTGCCGCCCACGGTGCGGCGCCCGATCATGCGCTTTGCATACTGCACCGGGATCCGGCGCTGGGACTGCTCCACGAAGACCACGAGGGCGACGGTCAGCAGGCCGATGGCCACCACCATGAAGAACGTGCCCGGGCCCTGTGACTTCCATATCGCGCCCAGGGATCCCGGGAAACCGGCCGCGATGGACGTGAAGATGAGCAGGGACATGCCGTTGCCGACGCCCTTTTCCGTCACGAGCTCGCCCATCCACATGATCAGGCCGGTGCCGGCCGTCAGCGTGATGACGATGAGGATCGTGGTGATGATGGATGCGTCCGGGATGATCGGCAGCTGGCAATTCGGCAGCAGCTGCCCGGAACGGGCCAGCGACACCAGTGTCGTGGCGTTCAGCAGGCCGAGGGCGATCGTGAGGTAGCGGGTGTACTGCGTCAGCTTCGACTGGCCCGAGGCGCCCTCCTCGTACAGCTGCTGGAAGCGGGGAATGACCACCCGGAGCAGTTGGACGATGATGCTGGATGTGATGTACGGCATAATGCCGAGGGCAAAGATGGACACCTGCAGCAATGCACCGCCGCTGAACAGGTTGACGAGCTGGTAGATCCCGCCCGAGGTCTGACCGCTCTGCAAGCATTGCTGGACATTCTGGTAGTTCACACCCGGCGAGGGGATGAAGGCACCCAAGCGGAAGATTGTGATGATTCCCAGCGTGAACAACAACTTGCGCCGCAGATCAGGCGTGCGAAAGGCCCGGCCAAATGCGCTAAGCAAGCGTCCTCCTGATGAATAAGTAAAGTCGTGTGAGACAGGTCAAATGAACCCAACAACCGAGTCTAACGGGTGGATGCGCCCTGCGGACAATCGGCAGGGCCCGGAAAATGAAAAAACTCCCGGTACCGGGGGCCTAAGCCCCTGGTACCGGGAGTTTCAACAACGGGCAACTGCCCCGCCGCCTCCTTAGAGGGCGGTGGTGCTTCCGCCTGCTGCGGCAATCTTTTCAGCGGCACTGGCCGAGAATGCGTGCACGGTGACGTCAACCTTGACGGTGATGTCGCCGGTGCCCAGCACCTTGACGGGCTGGTTCTTGCGAACGGCACCCTTTTCGACCAGGTTCTCCACGGTGACTGCGCCACCTTCCGGGAACAGCTCGTTGAGCTTGTCCAGGTTTACAACCTGGTACTCAACCCGGAACGGGTTCTTGAAGCCGCGCAGCTTCGGCAGGCGCATGTGCAGCGGCAGCTGGCCGCCGGCAAAGCCAGCCTTGATCTGATAGCGGGCCTTCGTACCCTTGGTACCGCGACCGGCGGTCTTACCCTTGGAACCTTCACCACGACCAACACGGGTCTTGGCGGTCTTGGCACCCGGGGCGGGACGCAGGTGGTGAACCTTCAGTGCGTTCTGCTTCTCAGCGGCGCCCTGTGCCTTTTCGGCGGTGTTCTTCTCTGCCATTTACTTCGCCTCCTCTACCTTTACCAGGTGCGGAACCGTGTTGAGCATTCCGACGGTCACGGCGTCGGCGGTGCGGACAACGGTGTGTCCGATCCGCTTCAGGCCGAGGGACCGCAGGGTGTCGCGCTGGTTCTGCTTGCCGCCAATGGCGGACTTGATCTGAGTGATCTCCAACTTTGCGTCGGAGACAAGCACGTTCTTAGCCATGACTCAGACACCTGCCTTCTGGTTCAGAAGTGCGCGCACCATGGCCGGCGGAGCGATCTCGTCAAGCGGGAGGCCGCGGCGTGCTGCCACTGCTGCCGGCTCTTCGAGGCGCTTCAGCGCATCAACGGTCGCGTGAACGATGTTGATGGCATTGGAGGAACCGAGCGACTTGGAGAGGATGTCGTGGATGCCCACGCACTCCAGTACTGCACGGACCGGACCGCCGGCGATAACACCGGTACCGGCGGACGCCGGACGCAGCATGACGACGCCTGCAGCGGCCTCACCCTGAACACGGTGCGGAATGGTGCTGCCGATGCGGGGAACGCGGAAGAAGGACTTCTTGGCCTCTTCAACGCCCTTCGCGATTGCGGCAGGAACTTCCTTAGCCTTGCCGTAGCCGACGCCGACCATGCCGTTGCCGTCGCCGACGACGACGAGGGCGGTGAAGCTGAAGCGACGACCACCCTTGACGACCTTGGAAACGCGGTTGATGGTTACGACGCGCTCTACGAACTGGCTCTTTTCGGCTTCGCGGCCGCCATCGCGGCCACCACGGCCACCACGGTCGCCACGGCCCTGGCCGCGGTCGCCACGCTCGCCACGACGAGCGCCACGGCGGTCGTCAGTGGTAGCAGGCGCAGCGGTCTCAGTTGCCGGAGCAGCTACAGCTTCAGTCACCTGAATGTCCTTTTCGTTATTTTCGGTCACAGTGACAGCCCACCTTCACGCGCGCCGTCAGCGACGGCGGCGATCCGGCCGTGGTACTTGTTACCACCGCGGTCGAAGACAACAGCTTCGATACCGGCAGCCTTGGCACGCTCGGCGACCAGTTCGCCGACGCGCTTGGCCTTGGCGGTCTTGTCACCGTCGAATGCACGAAGGTCGGCTTCCAATGTGGAGGCGCTCGCTACGGTCAGGCCCTTGCTGTCATCGACAACCTGGACGAATACGTGGCGTGCTGAACGGTTGACGACCAGACGCGGACGTGCAGCCGTTCCGGAGATGCGCTTGCGGATACGAAGCTGGCGGCGGCTGCGCTGGGCAGACTTGCTCTTGTTCGTACGCTTCTTGTTAATTGCGATCGCCATGGTTACTTACCAGCCTTTCCGACCTTGCGGCGGATGACTTCGCCTGCGTAGCGGATGCCCTTGCCCTTGTAGGGGTCCGGCTTCCGCAGCTTGCGAATGTTGGCAGCAACCTCGCCGACCTGCTGCTTGGAGATACCTGAAACAGAGAGCTTGGTCGGGGTCTCTACTGCAAAGGTGATGCCGTCCGGTGCCGAGACGTTAACCGGGTGGCTGTAGCCCAGAGCGAACTCCAGGTCAGAACCCTTGGCCTGGACGCGGTAACCGGTACCGACAATCTCAAGCTTCTTCTCGTAGCCTGCGGTGACGCCCTGGATCATGTTGGCGATCAGGGTGCGGGTCAGGCCGTGCAGCGAACGGGAGGCGCGCTCGTCGTTCGGGCGGGCGACAGTCAGGGTGCCTTCTTCCAGGGAAACCTCGATCGGGCTGGCCACAGTGTGGCTCAGCTCGCCTTTGGAACCCTTGACGCTGACGACAGAGCCGTCAACCTTGACCTCAACGCCGGCAGGAACGGTGATGGGGAGACGTCCAATACGTGACATTATTCTCTTCCTTTCCCGTTACCAGACGTAAGCGAGGACTTCGCCGCCCACGCCCTTCTTGCCGGCCTGCTTGTCAGTCAAGAGGCCGGAAGAGGTGGACAGGATTGCGACACCCAGGCCACCGAGCACGTGCGGCAGGTTGGTGGACTTTGCGTAAACGCGCAGTCCCGGCTTGGAAATACGACGAACACCAGCGATCGAACGCTCGCGGTTCGGACCGAACTTGAGCTCGAGGGTCAGCTTCTTGCCAACCTCAGCGTCTTCTTCTTTCCAGGAGGCGATGTAACCTTCGGCCTTCAGGATGTCAGCAACGCGTGCCTTGAGCTTGCTGTATGGCATAGACACGGAATCGTGGTATGCCGAGTTTGCGTTGCGCAGACGCGTAAGCATGTCTGCGACGGGATCTGTCATTGTCATGTGGGCTCTTGCCCTTCCTCATAACGGTTTCCGCCGCGCTATCCTCTTCAGGATCAGTGCAGACGGACCTTTTACGTAGCTAGATTAATCTTCGGTCTTGAACGGGAAGCCAAGCGCCTTGAGCAGCGCGCGGCCTTCGTCGTCGGTCTTGGCAGTGGTCACGACGGTGATGTCCATGCCGCGTACGCGGTCGATGGAATCCTGGTCGATCTCGTGGAACATAACCTGCTCGGTCAGACCGAAGGTGTAGTTGCCGTTGCCGTCGAACTGCTTGCCGCTGAGGCCCCGGAAGTCGCGGATACGCGGCAGAGCCAGCGTGACCAGACGGTCCAGGAATTCCCACATGCGGTCCCCACGCAGAGTTGCGTGTGCACCGATCGGCATGCCTTCGCGCAGCTTGAACTGTGCGATCGACTTGCGGGCCTTGGTTACCTGCGGCTTCTGGCCGGTGATCAGGGTCAGATCGCGGACAGCGCCGTCGATCAGCTTGGAGTCCTTGGCGGCATCTCCAACACCCATGTTCACAACGACCTTGACCAGACGGGGAACCTGGTTGACGTTCTGGTACTTGAATTCCTCAACGAGCGCGCTCTTGATGGAATCGGCGTACTTGGTCTTCAGACGAGGAACGATCTTGCTTGCCGGAGTCTCGAGAGTCTCAGTCATTAGATGTCCTTCCCTGAGCTCTTGGCCACGCGGACACGCACTTCGCGCTTCACGCCATCGCGCTCAACGGTCTCGGTGCGGAAACCGACGCGGGTGGGCTTCTTGGTGGAGGGGTCAACCAGAGCCACGTTGGAGATGTGGATTGAAGCCTCGACGACCTCGATGCCACCGGTCTTGGTGCCGCGCTGCGACTGACCGACCTTGGTGTGCTTGGTTACGCGGTTGATGCCCTCGACCAGCACGCGGTTGGTCTCGGGGAAGACGCGCAGAACCTTGCCCTGCTTGCCACGGTCGCCGCCGCGCTCAGCCTTGGCGCCAGTGATGACCTGAACCAGGTCACCCTTCTTGATCTTAGCCATGGACTAGAGCACCTCCGGAGCCAGAGAAACGATCTTCATGAACTTCTTGTCGCGAAGTTCACGACCAACCGGTCCGAAGATGCGGGTACCGCGGGGGTCACCGTCAGCCTTCAGGATCACAGCTGCGTTCTCGTCAAACTTGATGTAGGAACCATCCGCACGGCGGCGTTCCTTCTTGGTACGGACGATGACAGCCTTGACGACATCGCCCTTCTTTACGTTGCCGCCCGGAATTGCGTCCTTGACGGTAGCGACGATCACGTCGCCAATGCCTGCGTAGCGACGGCCAGATCCACCGAGAACGCGAATGGTAAGGATTTCCTTAGCACCCGTGTTGTCGGCGACCTTGAGTCGCGACTCCTGCTGAATCACTATTTACTCCTTGCGTCGCGCTGGTTCTCAGACCGAAAATCTTCCTACGGAATGAGCCTTGCGGAACGGTTGATCGGGGTGTCTCTTGACCTGCCTGGATTTTGCCAGACCAGGCCTAAACTCCCGTGCCAGCAACATTTGCTTCCCAGGCGGATCCCGCGAGTCTGATTCGACAAGTCTCATTCGACAAGTCTGATTCGACAAGTCGGGGCGCAAGGGGGCACTATGCCGTGGCACGATTGTTTACGAGGTTGATGACGGCGCACGAAAGGCACCATACAAACTCAATATCCTAGCATGGCTGAGGCCCAGGGCAGAATCAGGCCACTACCACAGAAGAGGGCCAGCCCTGCACCCCGTGACGCCGCCTACGGAGGCGGCCGGAAACGCGGAAACCCCCGCACCCAAAAAGGGAACGGGGGTTTCTGAACAGATCCCTTGACAGGGACGCTGCAGGTGTTACTTGGCCTTTTCGAGGATCTCCACAAGGCGCCACCGCTTGGTGGCGGACAGCGGACGGGTCTCGGCGAGGAGAACGAGGTCGCCGACGCCGGCGCTGTTCTCTTCGTCGTGAGCCTTGATCTTCGTGTTGCGGCGGATGACCTTGCCGTAAAGGGCGTGCTTCACGCGGTCTTCGACCTGGACAACGATGGTCTTTTCCATCTTGTCCGAGACCACATAGCCGCGCTTCGTCTTACGGTAACCGCGCTCGTCAGCCGTAGCTGCGCCGGAAACAGTTTCCGTCACGTTCTCGTCCTTTTCACTCACTTGGCGTCCTCCTCAGTCTCAGCCTCGACCGGCTTTTCAGCCTTCTCAGCCTTGGCTGCGGACTTCTTGGACTTCTTTTCTTCCTTGGCTTCCACAACCGGTGCGGCAACCTCGGCACGGATGCCCAGCTCGCGCTCACGGAGAACGGTGTAGATGCGGGCGATGTCCTTCTTTACCGCGCGCAGACGACCGTGGTTCTCCAGCTGACCGGTGGCGGACTGGAAACGCAGGTTGAACAGCTCTTCCTTGGCCTTGCGGAGTTCTTCAACGAGTCGCTCGTTGTCGAAACCGTCCAGCTGTGCGGATGCAAGTTCCTTGGATCCTACTGCCATTTCTATTCACCACCTTCGCGACGCAGAATGCGTGCCTTCAACGGGAGCTTGTGGATTGCCAGGCGCAGTGCCTCGCGAGCAACCGATTCTTCGACGCCGGAGATCTCAAAGAGAACCCGGCCCGGCTTGACGTTTGAGACCCACCATTCCGGAGAACCCTTACCGGAACCCATGCGGGTTTCGGCCGGCTTCTTCGTCAGCGGACGGTCCGGGTAGATGTTGATCCAGACCTTGCCGCCACGCTTGATGTGGCGGGTCATCGCAATACGGGCAGATTCGATCTGACGGTTCGTGACGTATGCCGGGCTCAGGGCCTGGATGCCGTACTCACCGAAGGAGACCTTGGTGCCGCCCGTGGCAGCGCCGGAACGACCCGGGTGGTGCTGCTTACGGTGCTTGACTCGACGTGGGATAAGCATTTAAGCCTGTCCTCCTTCTACTGCCGGTGCAGCTGCTTCAACTGCCGGAGCCTCCGCAGCAACAGGTGCTGCTTCGGTTGCCGGACGGTCGTTACGACGACGGCGGTCACCACGGTCAGCGCCACCCGGGCGGCCCGGGCGGTCGCTGGCACCACGGCCACGGGACGGAGCAGCAGCTGCCTGCTGAGCCAGTTCCTTGGCGGTGACGTCACCCTTGTAGATCCAGACCTTCACGCCGATGCGGCCGAAGGTGGTCTTGGCCTCGTAGAAGCCGTAGTCGATGTTCGCGCGGAGGGTGTGCAGGGGCACACGGCCTTCGCGGTAGAACTCCGAGCGGGACATTTCTGCGCCGCCCAGTCGACCCGAGCAAGCGATCCGGATACCCTTGGCACCCGCACGCTGTGCGGACTGCATGGCCTTCTTCATCGCACGGCGGAAAGCCACGCGGGAAGTCAGCTGCTCTGCAACGCCCTGGGCAACAAGCTGGGCTTCCATCTCGGGGTTCTTGACCTCGAGGATGTTCAGCTGAACCTGCTTGCCCGTGAGCTTTTCGAGCTCGCCGCGGATGCGGTCTGCTTCTGCACCGCGGCGGCCGATAACGATGCCCGGACGTGCCGTGTGGATATCCACACGGACACGGTCGCGGGTGCGCTCGATTTCAACCTTGGCGATACCGGCGCGCTCCATGCCCGTGGACATGAGCTGGCGGATGCGGATGTCTTCGCGGACGAAGTCCTTGTACCGCTGGCCGGCCTTGGTGCTGTCAGCAAACCAGTGCGATACGTGATCGGTGGTGATGCCGAGTCGGAACCCGTGCGGGTTAACTTTCTGTCCCACTTAGCGAGCCTCCTCTTTCTCCGGGGTAGCGACTACCACGGTGATGTGGCTCGTGCGCTTCTTGATCTGAAATGCACGACCCTGGGCACGCGGCTGGAACCGCTTCATGGTCGGGCCTTCATCAACAAACGCTTCGCTGATGATGAGGTCACCTTCGTCAAACGCCACACCGTCGCGGTCCGCGAGGACCCGGGCGTTGGAGATTGCCGACTGAACTACCTTGAATACCGGCTCCGAAGCTGCCTGGGGGGCAAACTTCAGAATTGCCAGAGCCTCATTCGCTTGCTTACCACGAACAAGGTTGACGACGCGCCGGGCCTTCATAGGCGTTACGCGGATATGACGCGCAATTGCCTTGGCTTCCATTGCTTTCCTTCTCTCGTCTATGACGTAAGTGCAGGCGCCTAGCGGCGCTTGCCCTTACGGTCGTCCTTGACATGGCCGCGGAATGTCCGCGTTTGAGCGAATTCGCCGAGCTTGTGCCCGACCATCGACTCGGTGACAAACACGGGAATGTGCTTGCGTCCGTCGTGCACGGCGATCGTGTGGCCGAGCATGTCGGGGACGATCATCGAGCGGCGGGACCAGGTCTTGATGACGTTCTTGGTGCCCTTTTCGTTTTCCCTTGCTACCTTCACAAAGAGGTGCTGGTCAACGAAAGGACCTTTTTTCAGGCTGCGTGGCATGTGTCCAGGCTCCTATCGCTTGTTCTTGCCAGTACGACGGCGACGAACAATAAGCTTGTCGCTCTCTTTGTTGGGACGGCGGGTGCGGCCTTCGCGCTTGCCGTTCGGGTTGACGGGGTGACGTCCACCGGACGTCTTACCCTCGCCACCACCGTGGGGGTGGTCAACCGGGTTCATGGCGACACCGCGGACGGTCGGGCGAACGCCCTTCCAACGCATACGGCCGGCCTTACCCCAGTTGATGTTCGACTGCTCGGCGTTGCCGACCTCGCCGACGGTTGCGCGGCAGCGCACGTCAACGTTGCGGATTTCGCCGGAAGGCAGTCGCAGCTGGGCGAAACGGCCTTCCTTGGCAACGAGCTGGATCGACGCGCCGGCGGAGCGGCCCATCTTGGCGCCGCCACCCGGACGCAGTTCAACTGCGTGGATAACGGTACCCACCGGGATGTTGCGCAGCGGCAGGTTGTTGCCGGGCTTGATGTCAGCGTCGGCACCGGCCTCTACGAAGTCACCCTGGGACAGCTTGTTCGGGGCGATGATGTAACGCTTGGTGCCATCAACGTAGTGCAGGAGGGCGATGCGAGCCGTGCGGTTCGGATCGTACTCGATTTCGGCAACGCGGGCGTTGACGCCGTCCTTGTCGTGGCGACGGAAGTCGATCAGACGGTACTGGCGCTTGTGGCCACCACCCTTGTGACGGGTCGTGATCTTACCGGAGTTGTTACGGCCGCCCTTTTTGGGCAGCGGACGTACCAACGACTTTTCCGGCGTCGACCGCGTGATTTCAGTGAAGTCCGCTACGCTCGAGCCGCGACGGCCCGGGGTAGTCGGCTTATATTTACGGATTCCCATAATTTATTTCCTCGTTAAAGTGGTCTCCGCTACGAGAGCGGACCGCCGAAGATGTCGATAGTGCCTTCTTTGAGGCTCACAATTGCACGCTTGGTGTTCTTGCGGGTACCCCATCCGAATTTGGTGCGCTTGCGCTTACCGGCACGGTTGATGGTGTTGATCGATTCGACCTTGACGGAGAAAATCTTCTCCACGGCCAGCTTGATCTCGGTCTTGTTCGAGCGGGGGTCCACCAGGAAGGTGTACTTGCCCTCATCGATCAGGCCGTAGCTTTTTTCCGAAACGACGGGTGCAAGCACGACGTCGCGCGGGTCTTTGATGGTGGCTGCGCTCACTTGGCATCCTCCTCGGTCTTTGCAGCCTTGTCAGCAACGAATGCTTCGTAGGCAGCCTTGGTGAAGACTACGTCGTCGGAAACGAGAACGTCGTAGGTGTTCAGCTGGTCTGCGTACAGAACGTGAACTTCCTCGAGGTTGCGCACGGACAGTGCAGCAACGTCGTTGGCGCGCTCAATGACAACGAGCAGGTTCTTGCGCTCGGAAATTCCGCGCAGGGTTGCCAGTGCTTCCTTGGAGGACGGCTTGGTGCCGGCAACCAGGTCAGCAACGACGTGGATGCGTCCGTTACGGGCGCGGTCAGAGAGTGCGCCGCGCAGTGCAGCAGCAATCATCTTCTTGGGGGTGCGCTGGCTGTAGTCACGCGGCGTCGGGCCGTGGACAACGCCACCACCGGTCATGTGAGGAGCACGGATTGAACCCTGACGGGCGCGGCCGGTGCCCTTCTGCTTGAACGGCTTGCGACCTGCACCGGAAACCTCGGCGCGGGTCTTGGTCTTGTGGGTACCCTGGCGTGCAGCAGCGAGCTGGGCAACGACGACCTGGTGCAGCAGCGGCACGTTGGTCTGTACGTCGAAGATCTCTGCAGGCAGGTCAACCTTGACAGTGCTAGTCATTGAACTAGGCTCCCTTCACGGCGGTGCGTACGAGTACGACCTGGCCGCGGGCGCCGGGAACGGCGCCCTTGATCAGGAGCAGCGACTTCTCGACGTCAACCGCGTGGACCGTGAGGTTCAGCGTGGTGTGACGAACGGCGCCCATGCGGCCGGCCATTTTCATGCCCTTGAAGACGCGGCTCGGGGTGGATGCGCCACCGATTGAACCGGGCTTACGGTGGTTCTTGTGGGCACCGTGGGAAGCTCCAACGCCGTGGAAGCCGTGACGCTTCATAACACCGGCGAAGCCCTTACCCTTGGTGGTGCCAACGACGTCGATCTTCTGGCCGGCTTCGAAGAGCTCCACGGAGAGCTCCTGGCCCAGCTCGTAAGAGTCAGCATCTGCAGTGCGCAGTTCTACGACGTGGCGGCGAGGCGTGACGCCTGCCTTTTCAAAGTGACCAGCCAGCGGCTTGGTGACCTTGCGGGGATCGATCTGGCCGTAGCCGATCTGAACGGCGACATAGCCATCAGTCTCTGCATTGCGCAGCTGCGTGATGACGTTCGAGTCAGCCTGGACCACAGTGACGGGGATGAGCTTGTTGTTCTCGTCCCAGACCTGGGTCATGCCGAGCTTCGTGCCCAGCAGGCCCTTTACGTTACGGGTTGCGGTCATAGTCTCTCAGCACCTCCCTAGAGCTTGATTTCGATGTTCACGTCGGCCGGCAGGTCGAGACGCATGAGCGAGTCAACAGCCTTCGGCGTGGGGTCGATGATGTCGATCAGACGCTTGTGCGTGCGCATTTCAAAGTGCTCGCGGCTGTCCTTGTACTTGTGCGGAGAGCGGATTACGCAGTAGATGTTCTTCTCCGTCGGCAGCGGCACGGGGCCAACTACCGTTGCGCCTGCGCGCGTGACCGTCTCAACGATCTTCCGTGCTGAAACGTCAATGACCTCGTGGTCGTATGACTTCAGCCGGATGCGGATTTTTTGTCCCGCCATGTCGCCTGACTCTCTTTCAGTTAGTGCTGCTCCAGTAAGGGCTGCTCTGTTTACTTGCGTGTTGCATGTGGCTGCCGAAGCATTTGAAGTCGTGACTACCACCCGCCGCACAAGCTGAATCCGGAAGAATCCGGGTTCCTCAACATGCCGGCGTAACCGACCCCCGCGGTCGGGCGTGTCGCGCTTTTCACGCGTACTCGTCCGCAGTTCCATGGGGAGTGGGTTATGTTTGGTCTCCTACCTGGACCCTGGCACCCGGCATTATCCGGATCGGGACGCGAAGGAGCGCTTGAACAACTCATCTAGTATGCCGGAATTCAGCGGCAGAAGCGAATCAGTCCCTGTGGCAGGCTCTCCCGGGTGACCGGGGACCGGCACCGGAGCCGGGGAGGAATCCCGACGGCGCCGTCCGGGGCCAGCGGTCATTGCCCTCAGGACCCTTCGAATGGATGATAGGGACATGACTGTGCAGGGTTCTGTGGCAGTTCAGGTTCTTGCCGCACGCCTGAGCCCCGGCTTCACCTTGGGCGTTGCCTCCGCGGCCTTCCAGATCGAGGGCTCACTCTCGGCTGGCGGCCGCGGACCGTCCGGCTGGGACGCCTTTGCCGAGAAGCCCGGCAGCATCCTGGACGGGCACTCCCCCGCCGTCGCCTGCGACCACTACAACCGGGCTCCGGAAGACGTCGAACTCATGCGGGCCCTCGGCATCGACTCCTACCGGTTCTCGATCTCCTGGCCGAGGATCCAGCCTGACGGCACCGGCCCGTTCAATGCGGCGGGCCTGGACTTCTACGACCGGCTGATCGACCAGCTGCTCGAAGCAGGAATCTCCCCCATGGCCACCCTATATCACTGGGACACGCCGCTCCCCCTCGAGCACCGCGGCGGATGGATGAACCGCTCCACCGCGGAACGCTTCGCCGAGTACAGCGCGGCCGCCGGCAGGCGATTCGGCGACCGCGTGGCGCAGTGGGTCACGCTCAACGAGCCGGTGTCCGTGACCCTCAACGGCTATGCCTTGGGGGTGCACGCGCCCGGCCATGACCTGCTCTTCAAGGCCCTGCCCTCGGTCCACCATCAACTCCTTGGCCACGGCCTTGCAGTGCAGGCACTGCGGGCAGCGGGCGTCAAGGGAGGAATCGGCGTGGCCAACCTGCATTCGCCCGTCCGGCCTGCCTCCCGCAAGATCAGCGACCGACTGCTGGCCAAGGTCTTTGATCTGATGATGAACAGGGTTTATGCGGACCCGATTCTCTTAGGCCATTACCCGAAGCCGCCCCTGATTGCGAGGCCGTGGTTCCGGTCGTTGGGGAAGGCCTCTGACTCCGACCTGCGCAACATCCACCAACCGCTGGACTTTTACGGGCTCAACTACTACTGCCCAGTGAAGGTTGCCACCGGACCCGGGCCTGACCACAGCCCTGTGGGCACCACCGAGGCTATGGCCCGGTTGCCATTCCATACGGCGGACTTCCCCGAATACGGCACTACCGGATTCGGCTGGCCCGTGGCGCCTGAGCACTTGGGGATCCTGCTTCGCGAGTTGAAGGACAGGTACGGCGCTGCGCTGCCACCGCTCTACATCACGGAAAGCGGGGCAAGTTTCCCCGAACCCGACCACGTCTCCGGCCCCATCGCCGACACCAACAGAATCGACTACCTGGCGAGCCACCTGGGCCATGCGCTGGCAGCGACGTCACCGGGCGGCATCGCCGAGGACGTGGAGTTGCTGGGCTACTACGTGTGGACGCTGCTGGACAACTTCGAGTGGGCCGCGGGATTTTCGCAGCGGTTCGGGTTGGTTCACGTGGACTTCGACACTCTGGAACGCACGCCGAAAGACTCGTACTACTGGTACCAGGCGCTTGCCCGGGCCCGGAGGGCCTGACAGCCCGCTCCGGAAGGCGCTCCGGAACGCTAATGATCCCTGTTCGCCCGGTTGATGCGCTTGGCCCGCTCGATCTCGTGGCGGAAATGCCGCTTCGCCCAAAAGACGGCGGCGATTACAGCTACCGCCACCAGCAGGAAAATGAACCAGCCCATGGTGAGCTCCCTTCGTTCCATGTAAAGGTATCAGGGCCAGCAAGTTATCACGACGGGCGCCAGCGAGAGACGCTGCCAAACAAAAAGGAACAGCCCCACTGCAAGTGCAGCGGGGCTGTTCCAATCTTCACGGCAGCCGTCAGACGGCCACCCGATCGGAGATCAGATCTCAGTGATCAGATCAGTGATCAGCAAGTACTACTTGATGATCTTGGTGACGCGTCCCGAACCAACGGTGCGGCCGCCTTCGCGGATAGCGAAGCCGAGGCCTTCTTCCATGGCGATGGGCTGGATGAGCGCAACGGTCATCTCAGTGTTGTCGCCAGGCATAACCATTTCCGTGCCTTCCGGCAGGGTGATAACGCCGGTTACGTCCGTGGTGCGGAAGTAGAACTGCGGGCGGTAGTTGGAGTAGAACGGGTTGTGACGTCCGCCTTCGTCCTTGGAGAGGATGTAGACGTTAGCCTCGAAGTCGGTGTGCGGGGTGATGGAACCCGGCTTGACGACAACCTGGCCACGCTCAACATCGTCACGCTTCAGACCGCGGAGCAGGAGGCCACAGTTCTCGCCGGCCCATGCTTCGTCGAGCTGCTTGTGGAACATCTCGATACCGGTAACCGTGGTCTTCTGGATCGGGCGGATGCCGACGATCTCGACCTCGGAGTTGATGGCGAGGGTTCCACGCTCGGCGCGGCCCGTTACAACGGTGCCACGGCCGGTGATGGTGAAGACATCTTCGATCGGCATCAGGAACGGCTTGTCACGGTCACGTACGGGGTCCGGAACGGACTCGTCGACAGCTGCCATGAGGTCCTCGACGGACTTGACCCAAACCGGGTCGCCTTCGAGAGCCTTCAGACCGGAGACGCGGACAACCGGAGCGTTGTCGCCATCGAAGCCCTGAGCCGAAAGCAGCTCGCGAACTTCCATTTCGACGAGGTCGAGGAGCTCTTCGTCATCGACCATGTCCGACTTGTTCAGTGCGACCAGCAGGTAGGGAACACCAACCTGGCGGGCGAGCAGAACGTGCTCGCGGGTCTGAGCCATCGGGCCGTCAGTGGCGGCAACCACGAGGATTGCACCGTCCATCTGTGCAGCGCCGGTGATCATGTTCTTGATGTAGTCAGCGTGACCCGGGGCGTCTACGTGTGCGTAGTGGCGCTTCTCGGTCTGGTACTCAACGTGGGAGATGTTGATGGTAATGCCGCGCTGACGCTCTTCGGGAGCAGAGTCAATAGACGCGAAGTCGCGCTGCTCGTTGAGAGTCGGGTACTTGTCGTACAGCACCTTGGAAATGGCGGCCGTCAACGTCGTCTTACCGTGGTCAACGTGACCAATGGTACCGATGTTAACGTGCGGCTTAGTCCGCTCGAACTTTGCCTTTGCCACAGGTTCCTCCTAGAACGTTTTCAAATGACTTACCCTTCGACCGCGCTTGTCGCGGCAGAAACTCCAGTAAGTCTACTTGGGGGGCTTTGGATTGGTGAAATTGCAGATTCAGGAACTAATACTAGTCCCTCGAGCCTGTTCGCGCAGATGGCCGGATTTCGGTCAGGACCGGAGCCCGGCCATCTGCACCAGATGAATCTCCGATATCGGAAACGCACCCGAGTTTGTCGCGGTGATTGTCCTGGGACTACTCGCCGCGGTTCTTCTGGATGATCTCGTCGGCAACTGCCTTCGGGACCTCGGCGTAGCTGTTGAACGTCATGGAGTAAACGGCACGGCCCTGGGTCTTCGAACGCAGGTCACCGATGTAGCCGAACATGCCGGACAGCGGGACGTGCGCGCGGATGACCTTGACGCCCTGGGCATCTTCCATTGACTGCATCTGGCCACGGCGGGAGTTGAGGTCACCGATAACTTCACCCATGTATTCCTCAGGGGTGCGGACCTCGACATCCATCAGCGGTTCGAGCAGGACGGGGTTCGCCTTGCGTGCGGCTTCCTTGAAAGCCATACGGCCGGCGATCTTGAACGCCATTTCCGAGGAGTCAACATCGTGGTAAGCGCCGTCTATCAGCGTCGCCTTGATGCCGACAACCGGGTAACCGGCCAGGACGCCGTCGTTCAGCGCATCCTGGATACCGGCGTCCACCGACGGGATGTACTCGCGCGGAATGCGGCCACCGGTGACCTTGTTCTCGAACTCGTACATTTCGCCTTCGGACGTGTCCAACGGCGCGATCGCAATCTGGATCTTTGCGAACTGGCCGGAACCACCGGTCTGCTTCTTGTGCGTGTAGTCGTGACGCTCTACAGCGCGCTTGATGGTTTCGCGGTATGCGACCTGCGGCTTGCCGACATTCGCCTCGACCTTGAATTCGCGGCGCATGCGGTCCACCAGGATGTCCAGGTGGAGCTCGCCCATGCCGGCGATGATGGTCTGGCCGGTGTCCTCGTTGAGGGAGACCTGGAAGGTCGGGTCCTCAGCGGAGAGCTTCTGGATGGCCGTGGAGAGCTTCTCCTGGTCACCCTTGGTGTTGGGCTCGATCGCAACAGAGATCACGGGCTCCGGGAAGCTCATGGACTCAAGCACGATCTGGTTGCTGGAGTCGCACAGGGTGTCGCCCGTCGTCGTATCCTTCAGCCCGATCGCTGCATAGATGTGTCCAGCGGTAGCGCCGTCCACCGGCATTTCCTTATTGGCGTGCATCTGGAACAGCTTGCCGATGCGCTCCTTCTTGCCCTTGGTGGAGTTGACCACCTGGGAACCGGCTTCGACGTGACCGGAGTACACGCGAATGAAGGTTAGCTGGCCGAAGAACGGGTGCGTAGCAATCTTGAACGCCAGAGCTGAGAACGGCTCTTCGGACGAAGGCTTGCGCGTCAGTTCCTTCTCTTCGTCGCGGGGATCGTGACCGATCATCGGCGGGACGTCGAGCGGGTTCGGCAGGTAGTCGACGACTGCATCGAGCATCGGCTGAACGCCACGGTTCTTGAATGCGGAGCCACAGAACACCGGGTAGAGCTCGGAGTTGATCGTCATCTTGCGGATGCCGGCCTTGAGCTCGTCGACGGAGATTTCTTCGCCTTCGAGGTACTTCTCCATGAGTTCTTCGGAGGCCTCGGCAACGGTCTCGACGAGCGTTGCGCGGTACTCCTCGGCCTTCTCCTTGAGGTCAGCCGGGATCTCCTGGATCTCGTACTTGGCACCCATGGTGACGTCACCCTTGGAGTCGCCGGGCCAGACCAGTGCACGCATATACAGGAGGTCGACGACGCCGACGAAGTCGTTCTCGGCGCCGATCGGCAGCTGCATGACGAGAGGCTTGGCACCGAGGCGGCTGATGATGGTGTCGACAGTGAAGTAGAAGTCAGCGCCGAGCTTGTCCATCTTGTTGACGAAGCAGATACGCGGAACGTTGTACTTGTCAGCCTGGCGCCAGACAGTCTCAGACTGCGGCTCCACACCTTCCTTGCCGTCGAACACGGCAACTGCGCCGTCGAGGACGCGCAGGGAGCGCTCAACCTCAACCGTGAAGTCCACGTGGCCGGGGGTGTCAATGATGTTGATCTGGTTGTTTTCCCAGAAGCAGGTCACGGCGGCAGACGTGATGGTGATGCCGCGTTCCTTTTCCTGTTCCATCCAGTCAGTCGTCGAAGCGCCGTCGTGCGTTTCGCCGATCTTGTGGTTCACACCCGTGTAGAACAGGATGCGCTCGGTAGTAGTGGTCTTGCCGGCATCGATGTGGGCCATGATGCCGATGTTGCGGACCTTGCTAAGGTCAGTAAGCACGTCCTGTGCCACGGTGTCTCCCTTTCGGATGGACTGCACGTTCGCCGCCGGCTCTGTTGAGCCGGCGGCGTCCGGGAAGTATTACCAGCGGTAGTGTGCGAAGGCCTTGTTGGACTCGGCCATCTTGTGGGTGTCTTCGCGACGCTTCACAGCGGCACCGAGACCGTTGGAGGCATCCAGGATCTCGTTCTGGAGGCGCTCGGTCATCGTCTTCTCGCGGCGGGCCTTGGAGTAGCCGACCAGCCAGCGCAGGGCGAGTGCGGTGGAACGGCCCGGCTTGACCTCAACCGGAACCTGGTAGGTGGCGCCACCGACGCGGCGGGAGCGGACCTCGAGGGAAGGCTTGACGTTCTCCATGGCCTTCTTGAGGGCTGCAACCGGGTCGCCGCCGGACTTGGCGCGGGCACCTTCGAGGGCACCGTAAACGATGCGCTCTGCGGTGGACTTCTTGCCGTCAACCAGCACCTTGTTGATCAGCTGTGTGACCAGCGGGGAGCCGTAAACGGGATCTAGAACTAGCGGCCGCTTGGGGGCCGGACCCTTGCGAGGCATATTACTTCTTCTCCATCTTTGCGCCGTAGCGGCTACGAGCCTGCTTACGGTTCTTGACACCCTGGGTATCGAGGGCACCACGGACGATCTTGTAGCGGACACCCGGAAGGTCCTTAACACGGCCGCCACGTACGAGCACAATGGAGTGCTCCTGCAGGTTGTGGCCTACACCGGGGATGTAAGCGGTGACTTCAACGCCACCGTTGAGGCGCACGCGTGCAACCTTCCGCAGAGCCGAGTTCGGCTTCTTCGGGGTCGTGGTGTAAACGCGGGTGCAAACACCGCGGCGCATCGGGCTGCCGTTAAGCGCGGGGGCCTTGGTCTTCTTGACCTTAGGCGTGCGGCCCTTGCGGACCAGCTGGTTAATCGTAGGCACTCTCGTGTTCTCCGTTTTATCCGGAGCGGCCGTTGGCAGCCGCTCTCTTGTCGCTGCGCCCCGCCGCTCGAGCTTTGAAGATCTCTCCATAGCGGCTGAGGCGAAGCCTTAATAGTCGGACCGCACGCTGGGATCCACGGACTTCCATCCAGAAATGCCCCTAGGCATGCGAAAATGTGGCATACGTTGCACAAAAACCCTGCAAACCGGAAACGTCGTCCTGGCCAGCCTTTCGGCTTCAACCGGCGCACTCATCCACTGCCACAATAACAATTAGTCTCTAGTCTAACACGGACGGCTCCGTGCCCTTAATCGGTGGGGTCTACCACGGGAAAGGCCCCGCCCCACAACGTGGGAACGGAGCCTTTCAGTCACTCAGCAGGGCTTGCGCCCCAAGGGCAGGGCGGCAGGGTCCCTACGTGGCGCGGAACGCGACACGAAAGGGCCCGGCCCGCCCGCCGTTAGCGGAAGTCGCTGCCGAGGTCGTAGTCATCCAGCGGGATGGCGTGGAACTCGGGAGCTCCGTCGCCGCCCAGGCTGTCGTAGGAGAAGTCACTGAATGCGCTGGGGCCGGTGAACAGATTGGCCTTTGCTTCTTCAGTGGGCTCCACGGTGACCTCGGTGTAGCGCGGGAGACCCGTGCCGGCCGGGATGAGCTTACCGATGATGACGTTTTCCTTGAGGCCGAGCAGAGGATCGCTCTTGCCTTCCATTGCCGCCTGCGTCAGGACGCGGGTGGTCTCCTGGAAGGAAGCTGCGGACAGCCACGACTCGGTCGCCAGGGACGCCTTGGTGATACCCATGAGCTCAGGACGGCCGGAAGCCGGCGTCTTGCCCTCGGAGACAACACGGCGGTTGGCGTCCTCGAAGCGGCTGCGCTCGGCGAGCTCGCCGGGCAGCAGATCCGATTCGCCGGACTCGATGACCGTGACGCGGCGCAGCATCTGGCGGACGATAACCTCGACGTGCTTGTCGTGGATACCGATGCCCTGGCTGCGGTACACGCCCTGGACTTCGTCCACCAGGAACTTCTGTGCGGCACGGGGACCCATGATGCGCAGAACCTGCTTGGGGTCGACCGGACCGTTGATGAGCTTCTGTCCGACGCTGACGTGATCGCCGTCTTCGATGAGAAGACGTGAACGGCGCAGCACCGGGTAGGCGATCTCTTCGGATCCGTCATCCGGGGTGATGACCAGGCGCATCTGGCGCTCAGACTCTTCGATGGTGATGCGGCCGGCTGCTTCGGCAATCGGTGCGACACCCTTCGGAGTACGGGCTTCGAAGAGCTCCTGGATACGGGGCAGACCCTGGGTGATGTCGTCGCCACCGCTGGAGGAAACAGCACCACCGGTGTGGAACGTACGCATCGTCAGCTGGGTACCCGGCTCACCGATGGACTGTGCGGCGATGATGCCGACTGCCTCACCGATGTCGACGGTCTTGCCCGTGGCCAGCGAACGGCCGTAGCACAGGGCGCAGGTGCCGACGCTGGACTCACAGGTGAGTACGGAGCGGACCTTGACCTCGGTGATGCCGGCTGCGAACAGTTCGGCAATGACGACGTCGCCGCAGTCGGTGCCGCCTGCTGCCAGGACCTTGCCCGTGGAGTCAACGACATCCACGGCGAGGGTACGGGCGTACGCGCTGTTCTCGACGTTCTCGTCCAGGACGAGCTCGCCATTGGCGTCAGCCACAGCGATGGCTGTCATCAGGCCGCGCTCGGTGCCGCAGTCCTCTTCACGGACAATCACGTCCTGCGAAACGTCCACCAGACGACGGGTCAGGTAACCCGAGTTGGCGGTACGCAGTGCGGTGTCTGCCAGACCCTTACGGGCACCGTGTGTGGCGATGAAGTATTCCAGCACCGACAGGCCCTCGCGGTAGGAGGACTTGATCGGACGCGGGATGATCTCACCCTTAGGGTTGGCCACCAGGCCACGGATACCCGCGATCTGACGGACCTGCATCCAGTTACCACGTGCACCGGAGGACACCATGCGGTTGATGGTGTTCATCGGGGACAGGCTGTCACGCATCGCCTGGGCGATCTCGTTCGTTGCCTTGTTCCAGATCTCGATCAGTTCCTGGCGACGCTCGTCGTCGTCGATCAGGCCCTTGTCGTACTGGCCCTGGATCTTGGCAGCCATGGTCTCGTATCCGGCGAGGATCCGCGGCTTGTCCTTGGGCACCTCGATGTCAGAGATGGCAACGGTGACGCCTGAACGGGTGGCCCAGTAGAAACCGGCATCCTTCAGGTTGTCCAGCGTTGCCGCGGTGACGACCTTCGGGTAGCGCTCGGCGAGGTCGTTGACGATCCGGGACAGTTCGCCCTTGTCGGCAACATCCTCAACCCACGGGTAGTCCTCGGGCAGGGTCTCGTTGAAGAGGACCTGGCCGAGCGAGGTCTGGACCAGTACGGTCTGACCCGGCTCCCAGCCTTCCGGAGCTTCCCAGCCGGCGTAAGGGACAAAGCCCTCAAGACGGATCTTGACCTGGGAGTTCAGGTGCAGCTCGTGCAGGTCGTACGCCATGATGGCTTCCGAAACGGAGGAGAAGATCCGGCCCTCGCCAGCTGAACCGACACGCTTGGTGGTCAGGTGGTAGAGGCCGATGATCATATCCTGCGACGGCAGCGTCACCGGGCGGCCGTCAGACGGCTTCAGGATGTTGTTCGAGGACAGCATCAGGATGCGGGCTTCGGCCTGGGCTTCGGGGCTCAGCGGCAGGTGGACTGCCATCTGGTCGCCGTCGAAGTCCGCGTTGAAGGCGCCACAAACCAGCGGGTGAAGCTGGATTGCCTTACCTTCAACAAGCTGCGGTTCGAACGCCTGGATGCCGAGACGGTGCAGGGTAGGTGCACGGTTCAGCAGCACGGGGTGCTCGGTGATGATCTCTTCGAGGACATCCCAGACCTGCGGGCGGTAACGCTCGACCATACGCTTGGCCGACTTGATGTTCTGTGCGTGGTTGAGGTCAACCAGGCGCTTCATCACGAACGGCTTGAAGAGCTCCAGGGCCATCTGCTTCGGCAGACCGCACTGGTGCAGCTTCAGCTGCGGGCCGACGACGATCACCGAACGGCCGGAGTAGTCAACACGCTTACCCAGGAGGTTCTGGCGGAATCGACCCTGCTTGCCCTTGAGCATGTCGCTCAGGGACTTCAGCGGACGGTTGCCCGGTCCGGTGACCGGACGGCCGCGGCGGCCGTTGTCGAAGAGGCTGTCAACAGCTTCCTGAAGCATGCGCTTCTCGTTGTTGACGATGATCTCCGGGGCACCGAGATCAAGCAGGCGCTTGAGGCGGTTGTTGCGGTTGATCACGCGACGGTAGAGGTCGTTGAGGTCGGAGGTCGCGAAGCGGCCACCGTCCAGCTGGACCATCGGGCGCAGTTCCGGCGGGATCACCGGGACGGCGTCCAGCACCATGCCGAGCGGGCTGTTGTTGGTCGTCAGGAACGCGTTGACAACCTTGAGCCGCTTCAGGGCGCGGGTCTTGCGCTGGCCCTTGCCGTTGGCAATGATGTCGCGCAGCATGTCGGACTCGGCCTGCATGTCGAAGTTCTCAAGACGCTTCTTGATGGCCTCGGCACCCATGGAGCCTTCGAAGTACATGCCGTAGCGGTCGCGCAGTTCGCGGTACAGGCCTTCGTCACCTTCGAGGTCGGCGACCTTGAGGTTCTTGAAGCGGTCCCAGACCTGCTCGAGGCGCTCGATTTCAGCATCCGCCCGCTTGCGGACGTTAGCCATCTGGCGGTCAGCGGAGTCGCGGGCCTTCTTCTTGTCGGCAGCCTTGGCGCCTTCGCCTTCGAGACGGGCGAGCTCGTTCTCGAGGTCGCGGGCGATCGTGGCGATGTCCGAGTCGCGGTTGTCGATCAGCTGCTTCTTCTCGATGTCGTGCTCAACCTGGAGGTTGGGCAGTTCTTCGTGACGGCTGTCGGCGTCGACGCTCGTGATCATGTAGGCAGCGAAGTAGATAACCTTTTCGAGGTCCTTCGGCGCCAGGTCAAGGAGGTAGCCCAGGCGGGACGGAACACCCTTGAAGTACCAGATGTGCGTGACCGGGGCGGCCAGCTCGATGTGGCCCATGCGCTCACGGCGCACCTTCGCACGGGTGACCTCAACGCCACACCGCTCGCAGATGATGCCCTTGAAGCGCACGCGCTTGTACTTACCGCAGTAGCACTCCCAGTCGCGGGACGGGCCGAAGATCTTCTCGCAGAAGAGGCCGTCCTTCTCGGGCTTGAGCGTGCGGTAGTTGATGGTTTCCGGCTTCTTAACCTCGCCGTAAGACCAGCCACGGATGTCTTCCGCGGTGGCGAGGCCGATCTGCATGAGGCCGAAGGAGGATTCGCTGGACATATGGTCCCTGTTCTCTCTTGTTCTCTAAATTCTGAAGTCTTGGGTTACGGGAAGAGGGAATACTCCGGAGAAGGCAGCGAGGCGGACCGTCTGCCTTTCTCCGGAGGACTGCTAAACCTCTTCTACGGAACTGGGCTCTGCACGAGACAGATCGATGCCCAGTTCTTCCGCAGCCGTGAAGACTGCGTCATCAGAGTCACGCATTTCAATTGTGGTTCCGTCCGTGGAAAGCACTTCCACGTTCAGGCACAGCGACTGCATTTCTTTGATCAAGACCTTGAAGGACTCAGGAACGCCCGGTTCCGGGATGTTCTCGCCCTTGACGATGGCTTCGTAGACCTTCACACGACCGTGGATATCATCCGACTTGATCGTGAGGAGCTCCTGGAGCGTGTAGGCGGCGCCGTAAGCTTCGAGCGCCCACACTTCCATTTCACCGAAGCGCTGGCCACCGAACTGTGCCTTACCACCCAGCGGCTGCTGCGTGATCATGGAGTACGGGCCGGTGGAACGCGCGTGGATCTTGTCGTCCACCAGGTGGTGGAGCTTCAGGATGTACATGTAGCCGACCGAGATCGGATCCGGGAACGGCTCGCCGGAGCGGCCGTCGAACAAGCGGGTCTTGCCCGAGGAGTTGATCAGGCGGACGCCGTCGCGGGTCACGTTGGTGGAGTCGAGGAGACCAGTGATTTCCTCTTCGCGCGCACCGTCGAAGACCGGCGTTGCAACAGTGGTCTGGCCACTCTCGCGCGGCAGGTTCGGCAGCTGCTTGACCCACTCGGGCTCGCCTTCGATCTTCCAACCGGTCTTGGCGACCCAGCCGAGGTGTGTTTCCAGCACCTGGCCGACGTTCATACGGCCCGGAACACCCAGCGGGTTCAGGACGATATCAACGGGGGTGCCGTCGGCAAGGAAAGGCATGTCCTCGATCGGAAGGATCTTGGAAATAACACCCTTGTTGCCGTGACGGCCGGCGAGCTTGTCGCCGTCGGTGATCTTACGCTTGGCCGCAACGTACACGCGGACCAACTGGTTGACGCCCGGGGGCAGCTCGTCGTCGTTGTCGCGGTCGAAGACGCGGACACCGATCACGGTGCCGGACTCGCCGTGCGGAACCTTCAGGGAGGTGTCGCGCACTTCGCGGGACTTCTCACCGAAGATGGCGCGCAGCAGGCGCTCTTCCGGGGTCAGTTCGGTCTCGCCCTTGGGGGTGACCTTGCCGACCAGGATGTCGCCGGCTTCGACCTCGGCGCCGATGTGAATGATGCCGCGCTCGTCCAGGCCGGCCAAGACTTCCTCGGACACGTTCGGGATGTCACGGGTGATTTCCTCGGCACCAAGCTTGGTGTCGCGGGCATCGATCTCGTGCTCCTCGATGTGGATGGAGGAAAGAACGTCCTCGGCCACGATCCGCTGGGACAGGATGATGGCATCCTCGAAGTTGTGGCCTTCCCATGACATGAATGCCACGAGCAGGTTCTTACCGAGGGCGAGTTCGCCCTGGTCCGTTGCCGGGCCGTCCGCGATGATGCCGCCGACCTCCAGGCGCTGGCCTTCGCTCACCAGAACGCGGTGGTTGTAGCAGTTGCCCTGGTTGGAACGGGCGAACTTGTTGATCCGGTAGTTGGTCTCCGTGCCGTCGTCGTTGAGCATGATGACCAGCTCAGCGGAGACCTCGGTGACCACGCCTGCCTTCTTCGCGATGACAACGTCACCGGCGTCGACTGCTGCCGCGCGCTCCATGCCGGTGCCGACGAACGGCGCCTCGGAACGGACCAGCGGCACAGCCTGGCGCTGCATGTTGGCACCCATGAGTGCGCGGTTTGCATCGTCATGCTCCAGGAACGGGATCAGGGCAGTTGCCACGGACACCATCTGGCGCGGGGAAACGTCCATGAACTCGACCTCGGCGGCGGGAACCAGCACGGGCTCGCCTCCACCACCACGGGCACGCACCAGGACGGTCTCTTCGGCGAACTTCTTGTTCGCGTCCAGCGGAGCGTTGGCCTGTGCGATCAGGACCTCGGCTTCGTCGTCGGCCGTCAGGTACTGGACCTCATCGGACACGACGCCCTCGGACACGAGACGGTAAGGGGTCTCGATGAAGCCGAAGGGGTTGATGCGTCCGTAGGAAGCCAGCGAACCGATCAGACCGATGTTCGGGCCTTCAGGAGTTTCGATGGGGCACATACGTCCGTAGTGGGACGGGTGAACGTCTCGGACTTCCATGCCTGCACGGTCACGGGACAGACCGCCCGGGCCAAGCGCAGACAGGCGGCGCTTGTGGGTCAGACCCGACAGCGGGTTGTTCTGGTCCATGAACTGCGACAGCTGGGAGGTTCCGAAGAACTCCTTGATGGCTGCCACGACCGGGCGGATGTTGATCAGCGTCTGCGGCGTGATGGCCTCGACGTCCTGGGTCGTCATACGCTCACGGACGACGCGCTCCATGCGGGACAGGCCGGTGCGGACCTGGTTCTCGATGAGCTCGCCGACGGCGCGGATGCGGCGGTTGCCGAAGTGGTCGATGTCATCGATCTCGACGCGGAGTTCGTGGTCCTGGCCGTCGCGCTTGCCCATGAGGGTCTTCTCACCGGCGTGCAGTGCAACGAGGAACTTGATCATGGCGACGATGTCTTCAACGTGCAGGACAGACGCTTCCTTGTCACCCAGGGAGCGGTCGATGCCAAGCTTGCGGTTGATCTTGTAACGGCCGACCTTGGCCAGATCGTAGCGCTTGGAGTTGAAGTACAGGTTGTCCAGCAGGGACTGGGCAGCCTCGACCGTGGGCGGCTCGCCCGGTCGCAGCTTCCGGTAGATGTCCAGCAAGGCGTCTTCGCGGGTTTCGGTGGCGTCCTTCTCCAGCGTTGCGCGCATGGAGTCGTACTGGCCGAACTCTTCGAGGATCTGGCCTTCGGTCCAGCCGAGGGCCTTCAGGAGTACCGTGACGGACTGCTTGCGCTTGCGGTCGAGGCGAACGCCGACCTGGTCGCGCTTGTCGATTTCGAGTTCGAACCACGCGCCGCGGGACGGGATGATCTTCGCGGTGAAGATGTCCTTGTCACTCGTCTTGTCCGCGGTGCGCTCAAAGTAAGCACCCGGGGAACGGACCAGCTGGGAGACGACAACACGCTCGGTGCCGTTGACGACGAAGGTACCCTTCTCGGTCATCAGCGGGAAGTCACCCATGAACACGGTCTGCTGCTTGATTTCGCCCGTGTTGTTGTTCATGAATTCGGCCTTGACGTACAGCGGAGCCGAGTACGTGGCGTCCCGGTCCTTGCACTCAGCCATGGTGTACTTCGGATCAGCGAACTCCGGCTCGGAGAAGCTCAGGGACATGGTGCCCTGGAAATCCTCGATCGGGGAGATCTCTTCAAAGATGTCGGAAAGACCGGAGGAGGTGGCGACGCTGAGGTCGCCCTCTTCGACGGCCTTCGCCACGCGGGCCTGCCAGCGTTCATTTCCGACCAGCCAGTCGAAGCTGTCCGTTTGCAGGGCGAGCAGATTCGGAACGTCAAGGGGTTCGTGAATCTTAGCGAAGGAGAGCCGGCGGGTTGCACCGTCGGTGCTTTCGGCATTGATAGCGGTTGCAGCATTGTTTACATTAGAGGTGCTCGAGGCGACCAAGAGGGATCCTTCCACAGACCTTCAGGCGTTTTCAGATCTCCCCCGTCATGCAACCTGCAGAATGACTCCGCAGTGCTACCAGTCCGGTTCCGCTATATGACCCGGGACCCGCGCTGTCCACGATGGTGCACGTGGTAGACGGCACATTGATGGAGCAGCTGTCAGGCTAAGCCCACCGCTATATGAAGGCTGAAGGTAAACAGGGAAGACGCAAATATCTACGATACGGCAAAGCAACCTACTTGTCTACCCCACTTCCGCTCCGATTGCAAGCACCCCTGCTGCACCCCCGCTCGTGGGAGCCGCCGCCCCGGTCGAATGGATAGGTGATGCGGCTCACGATAACCTAGGCGTAAGTCGTCAAAGATCGGAAGAGAACCATGAGCAACTCCACAGACAACAATGGTGCCGACAAAAACTATGCAGACAACAACGAAGTTGTCATTCTCGCCGCCGCCCGCACGCCGCAGGGCCGGCTCAACGGGCAGTTGGCCAGCTTCACGGCGGTCGAACTCGGTGCCCACGCTATCCGGGCGGCCCTTGCCGCCAGCGGAGTCAAAGCCGAGCAGGTGGACACGGTGATCATGGGCCAGGTCCTGCAGGCCGGGGCGGGCCAGAACCCCGCCCGCCAGAGCGCCATCGGCGCCGGAATCGGCTGGAACGTGCCCACGGTTACCATCAACAAGGTCTGCCTGTCGGGACTCACGGCCGTGATCGACGCCGCCCGGTTGATCCGCAGCGGCGACGCGACCGTCGTCGTCGCCGGCGGCCAGGAGTCCATGACCCGGGCGCCGCACATCCTGCCGGGTGCCCGGCAGGGCTGGACCTACGGCACGGTCCAGGCGCTCGATGTCGCCGCCCATGATGGCCTCACCGACGCCTTCGACGGGCAGTCCATGGGGCTGTCCACGGAAAGCAAGAACCTCACCCTCGGCATCGACCGGGCCTCCCAGGACGAGGTCGCGGCGCAGTCCCACCAGCGGGCCGCACGGGCCGCCAAGGACGGCGTCTTCGACGGCGAGATCGCCCCGATCAGCGTCAAGCAGCGCAAGGGCGACCCCATCGTAGTGAACTCTGACGAGGGCATCCGGCCGGACACCACCGTGGAGTCCCTGGCGGGCCTCCGCGCGGCGTTCGTCACGGACGGCACCATCACCGCGGGCAACTCCTCGCCCCTGTCCGACGGCGCCTCCGCCCTCGTACTGACGTCCCGGAAGTTCGCCGAAGACAACGGCCTCGAGTTTCTCGCGGTGGTCGGCAAACCCGGTCAGGTCGCCGGTCCGGACAACTCGCTGCACTCGCAGCCGTCCAACGCCATCAAGAGCGCATTGGACAAGGCCGGCTGGTCCGCCGCCGACCTGGATTTCATCGAAATCAACGAGGCCTTCGGTTCCGTGGCGGTGCAGTCGCTCAAGGACCTCGACTACCCGCTGGAGAAGTGCAACATCCACGGCGGCGCCATCGCGTTGGGCCACCCGATCGGCGCCTCCGGTGCCCGGCTGGCGCTGCACGCGGCCCATGAATTGAAGCGGCGCGGCACGGGCAAGGCCGCCGTGTCCCTCTGCGGAGGCGGCGGCCAGGGCGAAGCGCTCCTGCTCTTCCGCGACTGAGCACACCGTGGCTGAAGGCGCGCACACGCAGGGCAGGGAGCGTTTCCTTGCCGACGCCGCTTCACGAGGGCTGGAGGTTCAGCTCGTGGAGCGGCTCGCCGCCAACAGCCTCGAGGAAGCAGCCCGGATCCTGGGCATCCAGCCGGCGGACATCGTGAAGTCGCTCGTGGTCAAACACCAGGACGGCACTTTCCTGTTCGCCCTCATCCCGGGTGACCGGCAGATCTCCTGGCCGAAGCTCCGGAGCCTGCTGGGAGTCAACAGACTGTCAATGCCGCCCGCCGACGTCGCGCTCGAAGCCACCGGGTACGAACGCGGCACCATCACGCCTCTGGGCAGCACCACCGCGTGGCCGGTGTACGCGGACGTGGCCATCGCGGGGCGCCAGATCTCCATGGGTGCCGGCCAGCGCGGCTACAGCGCGTTCGTGGACGCCGATGCCCTGACCACGGCGCTGGGCGCTATGGTCGCGGACATCAGCGACCCCATGTAGCTCGCAGTTGTTGTCGTTCTGAGCGCTCAGAACGACAACAACAGCGAGTTAGTTGGGCTAGGACGCAGGAAACCCCGCCCACCTGAGTGGACGGGGTTTCCCGGAGCAGACCGGCAACCCGAACGGATCGGAGTGCCTGGACGGATCGAGTTACTTGAGGGTAACGCGAGCGCCGGCTTCTTCGAGCTGTGCAACAGCCTTCTCGGCAGCTTCCTTGGTGACACCTTCGACAACAGCCTTCGGAGCACTGTCAACCAGGTCCTTGGCTTCCTTGAGGCCCAGGGAAGTGATTGCGCGGACTTCCTTGATCACTGCGATCTTCTTGTCGCCCGGGTGTTCCAGGATGACGTCGAATGCAGTCTGCTCTTCTTCTTCTGCAGCAGCGCCGGCAGCGGGGCCAGCAACGGCAACAGCAGCAGCGGTAACTTCGAAGGTCTCTTCGAAGAGCTTAACGAACTCAGAGAGCTCGATGATGGTCAGTTCCTTGAAAGCTTCAATGAGCTCTTCGTTGGTGAGCTTCGCCATGGTGTGGCGTCCTTCCTATAGTGGTGCTCGGCGGCCTAAGCCTTTGCCTTCACACCGGAGTCTGGTTTAGAGAGTTAGTTCTCTTCGGGGGCTGCGGCTTCGGCCGGAGCCTCGGCCTCTGCTGCTGCATCAGCGGGAGCGTCGGCAGGGGCTTCTTCAGCGGCGGGAGCCTCGGCAGCTGCCGGTGCGCCGTTCTCTTCTTCAAGCTTGAGGCGCAGAGCGTCAATGATGCGTACAGCGGCGGCAGCAGGAGCCTTGAGGATGCCTGCAACCTTGGCGAGCTGCAGCTCGCGGGACTCGAGTGCTGCCAGGGCAGCAACTTCGCTGGCGTTCAGCGCCTTGCCCTCGAAGTAACCGGTCTTGATAACCAGCTGCTTGTTGGTCTTGGCAAAATCCGTCAGGCTCTTGGCAGCGGCAACTGCGTCACCCTTGATGAACGCGATTGCAGTGGGGCCGGCGAGCTGACCGTCGAATGCTTCGACACCAGCTTCCTTGGCTGCAATGGCGGTCAGGGTGTTCTTGACGACCGAGAACTTGGTGTCCTGGCCGAGAGAGACACGCAGCTGCTTGAGCTGTGCAACGGTGAGCCCACGGTATTCGGTCAGGACAGCGGCGTTCGATTCATTAAAATCGTTAGTGATCTCAGCTACTGCTGAAACCTTGCTAGGCGTTGCCATAACCCTCCTTCCGGGGATAGTGCCGGTGTTCCCGGTCCCCGCTCAACAGAGCTAAAACTAAAAAACGCCCCGCGCAGATGCACGGGGCTTGTCTCGACGCGATCCATGACCGCGGAGCTTTGCTTCGTTCACCTGCGCCGGCCGCCCTATGTTCAGGGTCCTTCGTCTGGAGATCCACGGGCCCTCCCCGGCGCGACTGCAGAAGTGAGTCTTGCTTGGGAGAGTGGATTTCCAACAACCGACGGTCTTTGGTCCTCCCAGCTTACGGGAAACCCTGCGTGGGCTCCAAATCGGACCCGGCAGGCGGCCTGGCGGAATGCCTCAGCTGATGGCGTCAGCTGACCGTCGGCCCGAAGTCCGGCAGTTCCTTCTGCCAGATCCCCGTCACACCCGCCGTGGTGAATCCGAGCTGCTGGTTGACCTTGAGGAGGTAACGGTTATCCGGGGCGTTCCAGGTATAAACAACCCGGGCGTCCGGGAACTGTTCGCTCAGCCGTTCCATGTTGGCGACCTTGATCAGCAGGCCCAGCTTGTTGCCGCGGTGCTCCTGCAGCACCACTGTGTCGTCCTGGAAGACCACGTCCGGGCGCAGCGCCAGGACGCTGATGGTGGTCAGGCCCACGAGCGTTCCGCTGGCGAGGTGCTCGACGGCGGTGACCACGGTCCGGCGCCCCTGCGCGATGGTGACTTCCTCCGCCTCACGGAGGATGCCGCCGTCGAACACCATTTCCGCTGCGTCGACGCCCGGCACCCCGTCCTCGCCGGCCCGGTTTTCCAAGGCCGCGACGGCCTCGAGCCACTGGTCCGGGCACCGGTCCGTCCAGTGATGCAGACGGTAGCGGCCCGCGTTGGCCTCCTCGGCCTCGGCCTCCAGCTCGGCGACGACCTTGCTGTCCAGGGGAAGGGCGCAGGCGCTGAACTGCTCGATGTGCTGCAGGGTGTAACCGGTGTGCCGGGCGAATTCCACCTCGCGGCTGCCCAGCGGCACGAAGCCGAGGCCGCTTCCGGGCACGAGCTGCTCGGCATCCGCGTCGGTCAGCGAAGCGCCCGGATGGTTGGTGTCGATCAGGATCGTGTGCCGTCCCTCGTCGCGGGCAAAATGCTCCGCCGCTTCCAGGAGCTGCCGGCCCACGCCCTGGCGCTGGAACTCCGGAAGGATGTCGAGGGTGAATTCAGCGAGGTCAAGGTTGTCCACGAGGGGCAGCGCGATGTCCGCGGTCCCGACGATTTCGCCGCCGATTTTGGCCACGAGGATCACCTGGCGTTCATACGGGTCCGCCATCTCGAGCAGTTTTTCCAGCGGGGCATAGGCGAGGTCATCACTACCCCAGGTCTGCATTCGCACCTTGCGACCCACTTCGACGGCGGCAAGGAAGTCTGCGGCGTCCGGTCCGTCGAGGGAATCGGGTATCCACAGCTGTTCAATGCGTAACTCGTCTGCCATAGAGGGCACCATCCCAGCCGTTCTGCCACCCACCATCGGTGCCGGACACCCGGCTCAAACCGGGCTTTCAACCGACAGCATATGCCGGTTTCCTCCGGCGTTCCATTGGTGACGCCGGGCAGGTACCGGCCCCGCGGGGTCCTCCAACGTGCCGGTATCATTCCGCGACATCATTCCCCGACGACGGCGCCGTCCGTGGCGGCGGCCCGCTGCCACTCGCCGTCGTACCCCGCAGGCCGGAACCCGAGCGCGATGTTGATGGCCAGCATGTGGTCGTTTTCGGCCGCGTTGAAGGTGGTGACACGCTGCACCGCCGGGTATCCGGCGAGGAGCCGGCGCAGATTGAGGATCTTGATGAGCATGCCGAGGCGGTGGCCCCGGTGGCTTGCGGCGACGAGGGTATCGTCCTGGCTGGCCAGCCACGGTTTGGCGTCCGAGACCTGAAGGACGGAGTACGCGGCCAGTTCGCCGCTGGGCAGGTGCCGGGCCGCGGCCACGAGGGAGTCCAGGCCCGCCTGCTTCCAGGTGTCCTCGACGTGACGGACGCGGGCCACATCCCACGTCTCCTCCTCATAGCTGAGTCCGCCGCTCGGCGCGTCGGTGCTCATGCGCGACATCAGCACGGCGAGCTGTCCGGCATATTCGTCGGGGCACCTGTCCGTCCAGTGCAGCAGTTCATACGGCTCCCCCGCGATGTCCATGGCATCCCGCTGCAGTTCGTCCAGGATTGCCGCGGCCGGAGGCAGCTCCAGGGCGCTGAAGCGCTCCACCTGCTCCAGGCGGTACCCGGCCGCCAGCGCGAACCGTACCCCGCGTGCCTCGGCGGGCAGCCCTCCCGAACCTGTTGCGGGCCTGATCAGGCCGGGGTCCTCGGGGTCGAAATCGGCCGGGTGCTCCGTGTAGCTCTGCAGAATCGTGCGGCCCTCGGAGGCTGCCAAGGCTTCGGCGTGACGCAGCAGGGCCGCGCCGAAGCCCCGGCCAGCGAATTCCGCCAGGACATCCACCCTCACGAGCGCAAGGCGGACGTTTTCCTGCAGCCAGAACTGGACAATCGAACTGGCAACCATGCGACCGCCCTGGCGCACGAAGAACAGCCGCAACCGGGTGTAAGGGGTATCCCGCCAGAACTGCAGGCGGGCTTCTTGGGTCTCTGAGCGGTCCAGATTGCCCCAGATCTGCAGCACCAAGGCGTCACACAGCGCACCGAACTCCAGGAAGTCCCCGGCATCCGGGGCGTCAAGGGCTGCGGGGAGAACAAGGGGTTCTATGAGGTACGGCGCTGTAGTCACCGGGACAGCTTAACCGGCAACAACGGCGCCTCCAAGGAGTCGCCGTGCCGCACCCTTGACGGCCGCACCCTTGACCCCGGAATGACGAAAGACCGCCCCGCGGCTGCGGGACGGTCTTTCGGTTGATCCTCGTGGATCCGGTGCGTCTTAGACCTCGGTCAGGACCTTGGTGACGTTGGGGTCAACCGAGATGCCCGGGCCGAACGTGGTGGCGACGGTGGCCTTCTGGATGTAGCGGCCCTTGGAAGCGGACGGCTTGAGGCGAAGGACCTCTTCCAGCGCTGCCGCGTAGTTCTCGGCCAGCTTGAGGGCATCGAACGAAACCTTGCCGATGATGAAGTGCAGGTTCGAGTGCTTGTCGACGCGGAAGTCGATCTTGCCGCCCTTGATGTCGTTGACGGCCTTGGCGACGTCAGCGGTCACGGTGCCGGTCTTCGGGTTCGGCATCAGGTTACGCGGACCCAGGACCTTACCGAGGCGGCCGACCTTGCCCATGAGGTCAGGGGTGGCGACGGCGGCGTCGAAGTCGGTCCAGCCGGCTGCGATCTTTTCGATCAAGTCATCGGAACCAACGAAGTCGGCGCCGGCAGCGATTGCTGCTTCAGCCTTATCGCCCGTTGCGAAGACGAGGACGCGGGCGACCTTGCCGGTGCCGTGCGGCAGGATAACGGTGCCACGGACCATCTGGTCGGCCTTGCGAGGGTCAACGCCCAGGCGGAAAGCGACCTCAACGGTTGCGTCGAACTTGGACGGGTTGGTGTCCTTGGCCAGCGTCACTGCCTCGAACGGCGCGTAGAACTTCTCCGCGTCGATCTTGGCTGCGGCTGCCTCATATGCTTTGCTGCGCTTTGCCATGCTGCTTATTTCTCCTTGTGCAGTTGTGGTCTGCGGACCGCGCTGGGCCCTGCCACAGTCGGAAATCCGGCATGGAATCCCGAGCTTTCAATGTTTAGGTGGTGCCGGTTGCCCGGCGGTAAAGGCTATTAGCCTTCGACGGTGATACCCATGGAACGGGCCGTGCCGGCGATGATCTTCGCTGCGCCTTCAAGGCTCGTGGCGTTGAGGTCTTCCATCTTGGTGGTGGCGATCTCGTTGACCTGGGCCTGGGTCAGCTTGGCAACCTTGACGGTGTGCGGGGTCGGTGAACCCTTGGCAACGCCTGCAGCCTTCTTGATGAGTTCCGCAGCCGGCGGGGTCTTGGTGATGAACGTGAATGAACGGTCCTCGTAGACCGTGATTTCAACAGGAATAACGTTGCCGCGCTGGGCTTCCGTCGCAGCGTTGTACGCCTTGCAGAATTCCATGATGTTGACACCGTGCTGGCCAAGCGCAGGACCGATCGGCGGAGCCGGGTTAGCGGCACCTGCCTGGATCTGCAGCTTGATGAGGCCGGTGACCTTCTTCTTGGGAGCCAATGTAGGTCCTTCTCTCAAATACGTCCTGGGACACAGGAGCGTGCCTCAGGTTGGTGGCCGCCATGGCGAGGCGGCCGGCCGCTCCGTGGCTGCTAAGCAGGCAGCCCGGGGCGAATTCTGTGGGGAAAGCTAGATCTTGCTGACCTGGTTGAACGCCAGGGTGACGGGGGTCTCGCGCTCGAAGATGGAGACCAGCACCACGAGGGTCTGGGAATCCACCTTGATCTCGGAGATCGTGGCGGGAAGGGTCTCGAAGGGACCTTCCTTGACGATGACCGATTCGCCGACCTCGAAGTCGACGTCGACCTGTGCGGCGGCGTGCTTGACCGGCTTGCCCTTCTCGGCCTGCTCTTCTTCGAAGACCGGGGCGAGCATGGAGAAGACCTCGTCGAGGCGCAGCGGCACGGGGTTGTGGGCGTTGCCCACGAAGCCGGTGACACCGGGGGTGTGGCGGACGGCGCCCCAGGAGGCATCCGTCAGGTCCATGCGGACCAGGACGTAGCCGGGGATGCGCACGCGGTTAATGACCTTGCGCTGAGCGTTCTTGATCTCAACGACTTCTTCCATCGGAACCTGGATTTCGAAGATGTAATCTTCCATGTCCAGGGTCTGGATGCGGGTCTCAAGGTTTGCCTTGACGCGGTTTTCGTAGCCTGCGTAGGAGTGGATGACATACCAGTCACCTTCCTGGCGGCGCAGCTTGGCCTTGAATTCGTCGGCCGGGTCAACCTCAGCGGCGGCAGCGGCGGCCTCAAGGGCATCGGCCGCCTCGTCGCCGGACTCGGATCCCGCTTCTTCTGCTTCTTCTACAGATTCGCCGGTTTCTTCAGCGGCCTCGTCGGCTGCCGCCTCGTCGGTGACGTCGGATTCGGGCGCAGCAGACACAGCCTCGGACTCTTCCGCGGCTTCCACCGCGGCGTCCTGGCTCTTATCCAGCTCAGTCTCAGTTACCTCGAGCTCCTGCTCAGACACTTGGTCTCCTGCTTCCTCATTGCCTAACATGCCTATTTAAATGGCTCAATTCCGCACACCCCGCGGAATCTCCGGTTTCCCGGGGACATCCACGCAGTCTGCGGACCGGTCGCCTTAGCGGTTCGTGGCGCCCTGACCGCCGAAGACCCAGCTCACTCCGGTCCCGAAGGCCAAGTCCAGCAGGGTGACGATGAGCATCATGATGGCCACGAACACCAGCACCACGAGCGTGTAGTTGATCAGTTCCTTGCGGGTCGGTGCAACGACCTTCTTCAGTTCGCCGATCACCTGGCGGACGAAGAGTGCAATACGAGCGAAGAAGCCAACCTTGGCGGCATTCTTGGCGGGGCGGCCTTTGGAGCTGCTGGCAGCTGTTTCGGTCACCTGGTCCTCACTCATCCTCGCAATGTCGGATACCCGGCTCTGAACTGAACCATGGTTGCTGCGCTGGTTCCGGACTACCCGGAACAGCATGCGCAGGGCAGACAGGACTCGAACCTGCAACCTGCGGTTTTGGAGACCGCTGCGCTACCAATTGCGCCACTACCCTATGGAGCGAAAATCCGTTCCGGCCGATGCTTTCCCAGACTTCTCTGAGGCGCAGACCATCATCGTGTTTTCAACACCGGAGAACCAGTCTACGCAACAAGTGCGTCTACGTCGAACCGGACTCTTCCGGACCCTGGAGTGCCGTGAAAATCAACTGACAGCCTGCAGTCACATTTCCGCACCGGCACCCGGGACGATCCGGTGAACAGCATAGAGTAGATTCCGTCGAATCCCTCATCCAGCCCTCCAGCTGCAAGCGAAGAATGGACCCGCCATGCCTGCCGCCCGCATTTCCCAGCGCATTTCCGCCATAGCCGAATCCGCCACACTGGCCGTCGATGCCAAGGCGAAGGCGTTGAAGGCAGCCGGCCGCCCGGTCATCGGCTTCGGCGCCGGTGAGCCCGACTTCCCGACCCCCGGCTACATCGTGCAGGCCGCCATCGAGGCCGCCAGCCAGCCGAAGTACCACCGCTACTCCCCCGCTGGCGGGCTGCCCGAGCTGAAGCAGGCCATCGCGGACAAGACGTTCCGCGACTCCGGCTACAGGGCCGAGGCGTCCCAGGTGCTGGTGACCAACGGCGGCAAGCAGGCCGTCTACAACACCTTCGCCACCCTGCTGGATCCGGGCGACGAGGTCATCGTGCCCACCCCGTTCTGGACGACATACCCGGAGGCCATCCGGCTGGCCGGCGGCGTGCCCGTCGAAGTGTTCGCCGGGCCGGAGCAGGGATACCTCGTCACGGTGGAGCAGTTGGAAGCCGCGCTCACTGACCGCACCAAGATCCTCCTCTTCGTCTCCCCGTCCAACCCCACCGGCGCGGTCTACTCGCCGGAGCAGGTCAAGGAGATCGGCCGGTGGGCGGCGTCCAAGGGCCTGTGGGTTGTCACCGATGAGATCTACGAGCACCTGACCTACGACGGCGTGCCGTTCACCTCGATTGCCACGGCGGTTCCCGAGCTGGGCGACAAGGTGGTCATCCTCAACGGTGTTGCGAAGACCTATGCCATGACCGGCTGGCGGGTGGGCTGGATGATCGGCCCGGCCGATGTCATCAAGGCCGCCACCAACCTGCAGTCGCACGCCACCTCCAACGTCTCCAACATCCCCCAGGTAGCGGCCCTCGCCGCGGTGTCCGGTCCGCTGACCGCCGTCGACGAGATGAAACTCGCCTTCGACCGCCGCCGCAAGGCGATCGTGGCGGGCCTGAACGCCATCGAGGGCGTTGACTGCCCGACGCCGAAGGGCGCGTTCTACGTGTACGCGGACGTCCGCGCCCTGCTGGGCCAGGAGTTCCCGTCGGCGAACGGTCCGGTCCGGCCCTCGACATCCGCGGAACTGGCCGCCCTGATCCTGGACGAAGTCGAGGTTGCCGTTGTTCCCGGCGAGGCGTTCGGCCCCTCCGGCTACCTCCGCCTCTCCTACGCCCTGGGCGACGCGGACCTCGCCACGGGCGTCGCCCGCCTGCAGGACTTCCTCGGCAAGGCCAAATAGGACCCTCCCTCACGCCACGCAAGAAATCGACAAACGCTTCCTCACCACGGTGAGGGAGCGTTTGTCGTAGGACGGCGAAAGGTGAGGGCGGCTCTGAGGGGGTCAGAGGAGTCTGCGCTCGGCGGCCCAACGGGTCAGTTCGTGCCGGCTGGAGAGCTGGAGCTTGCGCAGCACCGCCGAGACGTGGGTTTCGACCGTCTTGATCGAGATGAACAACTCCTTGGCCACTTCCTTATAGCTGTAGCCGCGGGCGATCAGGCGCATCACCTCGAGTTCACGGGCGGAGAGCCTGTCCAGTTCGTCGTCGGCGATGTCCGCGGGGGCGGTGCCGAAGGCATCCAGGACAAAGCCCGCCAGCCGGGGTGAAAAGACGGCGTCGCCGCCTGCCACGCGGCGGACGGCGTCGCTGATTTCCGCCCCGGAAATGGTTTTGGTGACATAGCCGCGGGCGCCGGCCCGGATAACGGAGACCACGTCTTCCGCCGCGTCCGAGACACTCAGCGCCAGGAACCGCGTGCTGCCCAGGAGCGGCGCCGAACCGGCCAGCACCTCACGCCCGCCGCCACCGAGGCCGCCGGGCAGGTGGACGTCCAGCAGCACGACGTCGGGACGCTCGGCGGCGATGACAGCGATTGCCTCCTCCACGGTTCCGGCCTCGCCCGCGACGACGATGCCGGGATCGAGGTCCGCCTTCAACCCGGACCGGAAGATGGCGTGGTCATCCACGAGCACCACCCGGAGCCCCCCGGCTGGACTCCCTGATTCTGCGTTGTTCACGGTTTGGCCTCTCCATTGGTGCTGTTGACGGCAGGGCCGGCGAGTGCGGCGGAGACGGGTAGCCGGAGCCGCACCTCGGTGCCGTCCGGGCTGCTGTTGATGGCGGCGGTGCCGCCGTGGCGGTTCATCCGCCCGATGATCGACTCCCGCACGCCGAGCCGGTCGCCGGGGACCGACTCCGGATCGAAACCCGGCCCGCGGTCCTTGATGAAGACTTCAGCGGCGCCGTCGGCGACTTCCAGATACACGGACACCGCGCCGCCGCCGTGACGGGCAGCGTTCAGCATGGCCTCGCGGGCCGCCTGGACGAGTGCCTCGTGGCGTTCGGTCATGGCGCAGTCGCCCACGCTGACCACTTCCACGGCATGCCCTAGGGCGTCTTCGACTTCTGCGGCCGCCGCCTGGATGCCTTCAGACAGCTGGCCGGCTTCCTTGCCGGGGTCCCGGTACAGCCAGCCCCGCAACTCGCGCTCCTGCGCCCGGGCAAGCCGCACGACGTCGTGCTCGTTGCCGGCACGCCGCTGGATCAGGGCCAGCGTCTGGAGCACGGAGTCGTGCAGGTGGGCGGCGATCTCGGCGCGCTCGGTCGCGCGGACGCGGCCTGCGCGCTCGGTTTCCAGATCGCGCCAGAACTTCAATCCCCAGGGAAGCAGCACGAGGGCCACGCCCCCGAGGACCGCCACGGAGGACAGCAACGCCAGCCAGGTCTGTTCCCAGGACCCCGATCCGGACACCATCACCAGCACGCCGGCGACCACCAGGGCCAGCCCGGCGGCGAGGCGGGCCCAGCCGCCGGCCTGGTCGGCCTTGGTCTTGTCCACGAGGCCTGCGCGGCGAGTTTCATCGAGCTGCATCCAGGCGATGGCCGCGCCGCCCAGGATGGCCGCGGCCGGGATCAGGGTGCCAAGCGGCACGTCATAACCCAGGAGCCGGGCAATCAGGATCCCTGCCGCCAGCAGCAGCCCCGCGCCCAGCAGGATCTCCTTGCCGAACGGCATGCTCGGGACCCTGGGCCACCAGGATCCCGCCGGTGCGGTGTTGGGGGCACTCACCGCGGGGGCGATCGGCGACGCCGGCCGGCGCGCGTTGCGCTTCGCGCTTTCATCCGCCGTGGGAACCATGATCCAGAGCCAGGCGTAGAACGCCGCTCCTGCGCCGCCGGCGAGCGCGGCCACCACCATGCCGATCCTGACCATGCGCACCGGCCAGCCCAGATGATTGGCGAGGCCTGCGCAAACGCCGGCGATCACACGGTCGCCGCTGCGGGTCAGCGGCGGGCGGGTAACGGCGGTTGTCATGACTCAATCCAAGCACGGTTCGGGGTTCCCCGGAGGCGTTTCCGGGCGCAACCAGGGGTCACTCAGGGACCGTTCAGGGTGTTCCCCAATAGAGCCGCATGCCCGGAACGGGAAGGATCGAGGTATGAACACGCACACTCCGCACCCAGATGCAGGGCCAGGCCCTTCGGACCGCGCTGCAGACCATGCCTCCGGCCGCCCCGGCGACGCTTCCGCCCCTGCTTCACTCCCCTCGTCCGGTTCCGCGTCCGGCGAGCCCTCGCCGGAGCCGCCGCCGCTCTACCCGCCCGGTGACCCGAACGGTCCAGGCACACCGCCGCCACCGCCCTACTACGGCGCGATGCCGCCGCAGGGCGGCACCCAGGCGCAGAACTTCTTCGACTGGATCCGCAGCCACGGAATCTACCGCGGCCGGGAGCGCTGGATCGGCGGCGTCGCCAGCGGCATAGCCCAACGGCTCGGCGTCGACCCCCTGATTGTCCGCGGCGTCCTGATCGTCCTGACCATTTTTGCCGGCATCGGAGTGCTCCTCTACGGCCTCGCCTGGGCCCTGCTGCCCGAACCGGACGGCCGCATCCATGTCCAGGAGGCCGCCGCAGGCCGGTGGACCGCCGGCATGACCGGGGCGCTGATCACCACGGTCATCGGCTTCCCCAGCCTGGGCAGCGGCGTCTGGGGCTGGGACCGCTACGGCTTCGGCGCCTTCGTCTGGACCGTCTTCTGGGTGGGGGGCGCCATCTATCTCATCTACTACCTGACACAACGCAACAAGACCCGGAACGGAAACGCTCCCATGTCATCGCGTCCCCAGCCCGGTGGTCCGGCAAACCCGGAAAACACGGCAAACACACTAAACACGGTAAACACGGCCACGTTCGCAGGCACGTCCTACGGCACCTCCGAGCCGATGCCCCGTCCGGCCTGGGGTCCGCCCCCGCCCTCCGGGCCCACTCCGCCGCCCGGCGGCGGCTACCGTCCTGGGCCGGGCGGGACTCCGGCACCTTCGGCCCGGCGCCGGAACCCCGGGCCCGGCACCCCCGCCGTGGCGGTTACCGTCGGGGCGGCCCTCCTGGTGGGCGGGGGCCTCAAGGCCCTCGGCGCCGCCAACGTGATCGACCTTGGCGGCTCCGGCAACGCCCTGGTCTGGGCGAGCGGTGCGGCCATCCTGGGCCTCGGAATCCTGTTCACCGGGCTGAGGGGCCGGACTTCGGGCATCCTGGGGTTCTTCGCCGTCGTCGCCCTCATCATCGGCGGGATCTTCAATGTGGTGCCGAACGGTGACAGGTTCCGCTTCCAGAACGCCGACTGGACGCCGTCCAGCATTGAACAGGCCCGCAGCGGCTTCGACATCACGGGCGGCACCGGAACCGTGGACCTGACAAAGCTGGCGTTGAACCCGCCGCTCGGCACCGACGTCGTTGTTCCCATCGACGCGACGGCCAGCAACCTGACCGTGGTCATCCCGGGCACCGTCCCGGTGCAGGTCCAGGCGGACATGACGATGGGGAACCTCCACGAGGGCAGCCAGAACCATGGCGGCATGATGAACCAGCAGAGCGACTACAACACGGGCAAGCCGGGCGCCCGGCTGATCCTCAAGATCTCCGGCACCGTCAGCAACGTGACCATCAGGGAAGGCAACTGAGATGAACAGCTATGATCTGCCGGCAGGCAGTGGAAAAGACGGTAGTGGAAAAAACAGTTCAACCGGCAGCAGCCCGGACGCCCCCCTCCAGCCCGAAGCGCAGGAGCCTCAAGCCCAGGCGGCGGCAAGCTCCCGGGCCCGTGTCGGAACGGTGGTCTGGGGACTGATCGTGCTGGCCCTGGCCGCGCTGATCATCATCTCCCGGCTCGGCCTCGTGGCCCTGAACGGCACCTACGTCCTGATTGGCCTGATGATCGGCGCCGGGGCCGCCCTGGTGATCGGAGGTCTCCTGTCAGCGCGGGGACGTGACAAAAAATCGACAACAGGGAAGTCTTGAACCATGGATAAGTTCTTCAGCACCGTCAGGGGCCTTGGCCTGAAACGTGGTCCGCAGCGCTGGCTGGGCGGCGTCTGCGGCGGGATCGCCGCCAAACTGAATGTCGATGTGGCGTATGTCCGGATCGCATACCTGCTCCTGAGCCTGCTCCCGGGCCCGGCCTTCGTTTTCTACCTCGCGGCGTGGCTCATCCTTCCGGACCAGCGGAACGCCATCATTCTGGAGAGCTTCCTCGAGAAGCGTTCCAGCCGCCCCTGAGGCCCTCCGGCAGGGAGCATCAGAAGGGAGACCCTTCCCTCCGGAGCAACAGGCCTAAACATCAAACGGGTGCCCCTGCCGGGATGGCAGGGGCACCGCCGTTGTAACCGTTTGTGTCCTGGCCCACACGCGCCACTAGACTCTAGGTGAGCTCAGCGTGGCGCTCTGCCTGTATACCTTCGAACCAGGATTTGAGCCAACACATGAAAATTGGAATCCTCACCAGCGGCGGAGACTGCCCCGGACTGAACGCCGTCATCCGTGGCGCCGTCCTCAAGGGCATCGCCGTCCACGGCCACGAATTCGTGGGATTCCTGGACGGCTGGCGCGGCGTCGTGGAGGGCGACATCATCGACATCCCCCGCACCATGGTCCGCGGCCTCGCCAAGCAGGGCGGCACCATCCTGGGGACGTCCCGCACCAACCCGTTCGAGAACGGCGGCGGCCCGGATGTCATCAAGGCCCACATGGACCGGATGGGCATCGACGCCATCATCGCCATCGGCGGCGAAGGCACCCTGGCCGCGGCGAAGCGGCTGACCGACGCCGGACTCAAGATCGTGGGCGTCCCCAAGACCGTCGACAACGACCTCGACGCCACCGATTACACCTTCGGCTTCGACACCGCTGTCGAGATCGCCACCGAGGCGATCGACCGCCTGCGCACCACCGGCGAGTCCCACCACCGCTGCATGATCGCCGAGGTCATGGGCCGGCACGTCGGCTGGATTGCGCTGCACGCCGGGATGGCCTCGGGCGCGCACGCCATCCTGATCCCGGAGCAGAAGGCCTCGATGGAGCAGATCACCGAATGGGTCCTCTCGGCCCGCGACCGTGGCCGCGCCCCGCTGGTCGTGGTGGCCGAGGGCTTCGTCCCGGAAGGCCAGCAATCCCCGCACTCCGAACGCGGCCTGGACACCTTCGGCCGCCCCCGCCTCGGCGGCATCGCCGAACTGCTGGCCCCCGATCTGGAGGCCCGCACCGGCATCGAGACCCGTGCCACCGTGCTGGGCCACATCCAGCGCGGCGGCGTCCCGACAGCGTTCGACCGCGTCCTGGCCACACGCCTCGGCATGGCCGCCATCGACTCGGTGGTGGACCAGCGCTGGGGCACCATGGTGTCCCTCAACGGCACGCACATCGTGCACGTCGGTTTCGAGGCCGCGCTGGGGAACCTCAAGTCCGTGCCGCAGGACCGCTACGACGAGGCCGCGGTCCTCTTCGGCTAGGCACAGGCTCAGCGCGCCCGGGGGCCGCGGCCGCCGGTGGGTAGGGTTGAGTCATGACTCTTGAGCCCGGTTCCGTGGACATCATCCAGCTCGCCTGGTCGCGCCATCTGGGATTCGACGACGCCGACCTTGCGGCCGCCGCGGGTGTTCGCCTCACCCGCGCGGACGAATCCCGCCGCTCGGTCGACTTCGTCCGGCTGTTCGGCGCCTCTGCCCTGGTCGGGCCGCAATGGGCGCTGGACGCCGCCGCCGGGATCCCCGACGAGGAACTCGCCCAGCATGTCACCCTGCTGACCATCACCCGGCCGCGCGGCGGCCACGGACTGGGTGCGGCCGCGGTCTTCTTCGCCGATGCGCTACCCCTGCTGCAGCCTGCCGAGGAGCCCACGGTCTCGCACGGGAACCCCGAAGCCGTCGAACTGGAAGGCCGCTGCCCGCCGGATGATGTGAATGAGGTCCGGCTGTCCGGGCTGCCCCACCGCTTCACGATCATGCGCGATGATGACGGCCAGTCCGTTCCCGTGGCCTGCGGCGCGTATGCGGAATGGGAAGGGATCCTGGCCGACGTCGGGGTCCTGGTGGATCCGGAGTGGCGGCGCCGCGGGCTGGGTTCGCTGGCTGCCTCGATCGCGGCCCACGAGGCCCTCGCCTCGGGGCTGACACTCCAGTGGCGCACGGATGTCAGCAACAAGGGATCGCTGGCCCTCGCCCGGAGCCTGGGCTTCGCCGCCGGCGGCATCCAGACCAGCGTGCTGCTGGGCTGATCCGGATGCCGGCCAGCGGGGCCGGCCAGCGCTCAGCTGGGTTTTACGCCGGCCCGCTCGGCGCCCGAGGATTCCGCCGGAGCGGCTCCGCCCCAGCCCTGCAGGGCCTTGGGCTTGGCGAAGAACAGGGCTACTGCGGCGCCGAGCAGGATGACTGCGGCCGGGAGCATGATGGACTGGCCCATCGCCGTCGAGAACCCCTCATGGAGCGCGGCGGGCAGGGTGCCGCCGAAGCCCATGGGCTTGGCCTCCCCGGTTGCTCCCGGCGCCGCCGCAAGTTCCGCCGCGAGCCGGGCCTGGATGAGGACGGCGATGGCGGCGCTGCCGAGGACCGCGCCAATCTGGCGGGTGGTGTTGTAGACGCCGGAACCGGCACCGGCCTGCCGCGGCGGTAGGTTGCGGGTGGCGGTCGAGCTCAGCGGTGCCCAGATGCCGGCGTTCGCGAAGCCCAGCACGGCACTCGGCAGCAGGAACAGCCAGATCGGTGTGTCCGGGTGCATGAGGGAGGCGTTCCAGAACAGCGCCACCGACATGAGGGTCAGGCCGCCCGCGGTGATGTATTTCGGATTGACCCGGTCGATGATCCTGCCGACGACGGGTGCAAGGCCTCCCGAGATCAGCGCCATGGGGACCATCATGAGGGCTGACTGGGTGGGGGTCAGGCCGCGGACGATCTGGTAGTAGAAGATCAGCGGCAAGCTGAATGCCGTCACCGTGAAGCCCACGGTGGTGATCCCGACGTTGGCCAGCGAGAAGTTGCGGTCCTTGAAGAGGCTCAGCGGCAACAGTGGCTCGCCGTCATAGAACCGGGGGTTCACGTGCTGCCACACCACGAACGCAGCCAGGACGACAATGCCGCAGATGATGAGTCCCCAGACGGTGATCGGACCGGTGATGGTGCCCCAGTTGTACGTCTCGCCCTCCTGGATGCCGAACACCAGGAGGAACAGTCCGGCGGCGCTGAGCAGCACTCCCGGAATGTCGAACTTGTGCGGGTGGGTGCTCAGTGCGGGAACGAAGCGCAGGGCGAGGATGAAGCCCGCAATGCCGACCGGAATGTTGATGAAGAAGATCCACTGCCAGCCGAGCCCGTCCACCAGGACGCCGCCCAGGATCGGCCCCACCAGCGTGGCGACGCCGGCCGTGGCGCCCCAGATGCCCATGGCGGCGCCGCGCCGGTCCGGCGGGAAGATCCGCGTGATGACAGCCATGGTCTGGGGCGTCATCATCGCGGCGCCGAGGCCCTGGAGCACGCGGGCCTCGATGAGGGTCTGGACGTCGCCGGCGAGCCCGCACCAGAGGGAAGCTGCGGTGAAGACCACCAGGCCGGACAGGTAAAGCTTCTTCGGGCCGAAGCGGTCGCCCAGCCTGCCGGTGATCAGCAGCGGGACGGCATAGGCCAGCAGATAGGCGCTGGTCACCCAGATCACCGAGTTGATGTCAGCGTGCAGGCCTTCCATGATGCGGGGATTGGCCACCGAGACGATGGTGGTGTCGATCAGGATCATAAAGAAGCCGATCACCAGGGACCAGAGGGCCGGCCACGGCCTAGCTACGTTTTCCATGGGATTCCTTAGGGTGCTGATGTAAATGCTTGATGGGGCAGTGCGGCTACCAAGGCAGTTCGCCGGTACGGAGCTGGTCCTGGAGGCCGCGGCTCCAGCCGATCTCGGACCGCAGCATGGTCTGCTGGTACTGGATGTCGATCCAGTACTTGCGGTCCAGGCCCTTCTTCCGGACCAGCTCCTCCCCCGAGTCCAGGAAGTCAAGCTGTTCCCGCAGGCCCTGGAGCCGGCGGTCGAGGAGTTCAATCACGACGCCGGCCTGCAGGTTATGGGCCTCGGCGATCGCCAGCGGGAAGGAGGGGTATTCGTTCACGGGGTTGGCGAGCATGTCCTGCAGCCGCTGGGTGAGCGCTTCCCGGCCGGCGGCGGAAATCGTATAGGTGGTGCGTTCCGGGCGGTTGCCCTCCCTGTCCGTTCCCGTGGCGTCCACCAGGCCGTGCTCCTCGAGGCGGCCGACGGCGTGGTAGAGGGTTCCGGGCCGTACCTTCACGAGCCGGTCCTCATGCCTGGCCATGAGGAGCTGATACATCTCGTAGGGATGCATCGGTTCTTCCACCAGCAGTGAGAGTGCGGCGACGCCAAGCGGTGTCAGTGGTGTGGCCCTGGCCATGGTGCAGAGTCCTTCGGGGTGTACCTGAGACGTTCTTCGAAGCGATTACTCCACTACGACTATTCCACATGGAATATACGGACGCAAGCGACGGCCTAGGACCCTGCCGAGGGGCGCCAGCCGGGCGTCAGCCGAGGAGGGCCAGGATGTCCGTCCGGGCGAACATCTGCGCGGCCGCCCGCGCGGAGGGAGTGCCGGCGTCGGGGTCGGCCCCGGCGTCCAGCAGCTCCCGGGCGACGTCCGTGTAGCCCTTGAACACGGCCCCGGCCAAGGGCGTCTGGCCCCGGTCGTTGGCCGCGTTGGCGTCGCCGCCGTGGTGCAGGATCAGCCGGACGGCGTCCGGATGGCCGTGGTAGGCCGCCAGCATCAACAGGGAGTCGCCGGCGGCGTTGGTCAGGGTGGCCGGGGCGCCCGCGGCCAAGTAGCTGCCGAGCAGCTCCGCATTGCCGTCGCGCGCCGCCTGGAAGAGCGTGTGGGCCAGGTCCAGCGTCTCATCATCCGGCGCACCGGCTGCGCCAGTGGATGCCACACCGTTGGCGGAAGCGGCGCCGGGCACGGCGTTTTCGCCGGTCATCGGGTCCCCCGCAGGAATCCGGTCTGGCGCCCCACGACCTGGCCGGCATCGGGAGCCACGATCAGCTCCTGCGCCGCGGTGTAGGGCTCGTCGCCGTCAAAGATTGTCAGCACCTGATCCGGGGCAACGGATCGTTTGATGACGGCCAGGGCCACCGGGCCCATTTCGTAGTGCTGCGCCACGGAGGTCACGGTGCCGACCTTGCGCTCACCGGCGCGCACTTCGCTTCCGACGGCGGGCAAGGTGTGCTGTGAGCCGTCGAGCTGGAGGAAGACCAGCCGACGCGGCGGGTGGCCCAGGTTGTGGACGCGGGCGATGGTTTCCTGGCCCTTGTAGCAGCCCTTGGTCAGGTGCACGGCCGTGCGGAGCAGGTCTAGCTCGTGCGGGATGGTCTTGTCGTCGGTTTCCGCGCCCCACCGGGGCCGCCACGCCGCGATCCGCAGCGCTTCCGCCGCCCAGGCGCCCGCCAGCGGCCGCTCGCCCACGGTGGCTTCGAGCTCCGTCGCCGGAACCAGGTATTCGAACCAGGGACGTTCCAGGCCCGGGTGGGAGTCCTCGCCCACGACGGCGTAGGAGTAGCCGCCCGCGCCGATGTGCGGCCAAGGGTCCTCCCAGACCTTGAGTCCGGACCATTCCTCGATCCGACGGGTGGAGCCGAGCACGGCCCAGTCCGCCGACACATCCGCGACCTCGACCCGGAGCATGAACTTCATCTTGTTGAGCCACTCGGCCAGTGGCGCCGCTTCGGCGCCCTCGACGATCAGCCAGGTGGTCCCGCCGTCGTCCACTACCCTTGCGTCAAACTCGATCCGGCCTTGGATGCTCAACAGCAACAGTTCGGTGGACTGGCCCGGGGCCAGATTCGTGAGCTGCTGGGAGGACAGGGTGTTGAGCCAGCTCAGCCGGTCCGGCCCGCTGACTGTGACGACACCGCGGCAGGACAGGTCCACGACGGCGGTGCCGGCAGCCAGCGCCCGCTGCTCGCGCAGCGGCTCACCGTAGTGGGAAGCGACGCCGGCGTCGGTGCCGCCGGCTTCGACGGCGCCCGGGCGCGACAGCAGTGGGCTCTTGATAGTCATAATGAAGGCAACATCCTTTACTCGGTGTGTATTCCGGTCTCGACAGGCTCGACCACCGGGCGCCTTAGCGGTATTCCGGATTTTCGAAATCGAACCTGGTGCCGGCTTTCCAGGCCTCGGGCAGGTTGCCGTAGGCCGGGATGCCGCCGGCGTCCTTGAGCATCCGGGCCAGATGCAGCAGGTTCCAGGTCATGAACGTCGTGTTGCGGTTGGTGAAGTCGCTTTCGGGGCCGCCGGAGCCTTCGTCGAGGTAGCTCGGACCGGGCCCGACGGCGCCGATCCAGCCGGCGTCCGCCTGCGGCGGGATGGTGAAGCCCACGTGCTGGAGGCTGTAGAGGACGTTCATGGCGCAGTGCTTGATTCCGTCTTCGTTCCCCGTAATCAGGCAGCCGCCAGCCTTAGGGTAAAACGCCCACTGGCCCTTCGAGTTCAGCTGGCCCGAATGGGCGTAGAGGCGTTCGATCAGTTTCTTGGTCTGCGAGGAGTTGTCGCCCAGCCAGATCGGTCCGGCGACTATGACGATGTCGGCTTCCTGGACTGCGGGGTACAGCTCGGGCCATTCGTCGCTTTCCCAGCCGTGCTCGCGCATGTCCGGGTAGACGCCGCTGGCGATGTCGTGGTCCACCGTCCGGATCACGCGTGTGGTGACCCCCTGCTTCTCCATGATCCGCCGGCTGACGTCGATCAGCCCCTGCGTGTTGGACGTCTCCGGCGACTTCTTAAGGGTGCCGTTGAAGTACACGGCTTTGAGGTCGCTGTAATCGGCGGTGTTCCCTGCTCCAGTCGCTGTGGCATTCACTGTCGTGCTCCCTTTGATCGCTGCGGACAACGGAAAAATCAGTGAGACCGGGTGTTCAGCTTACTTTCCCGAGGATGGCGGACGCGTGGGCCTCCAGGCCGCCGCCCGCCGTCGGACCCTTGCCGGTTGCGACGTCCCAGCGCCACAGCAGGTTCCCGTCCACGAGCCCGAAGATCCGGGTGGCTGCCGTGTACTCCTTGGAGTGGCTGCCGCGCATCACCATGTCGGTGCTGAGCTGGATCTGGGGTCCCTTGATCTGGCCGTAGTAGAGCTCGGAGATCCCGCCCGGGTGGGCGATCGAGACGGAGATGTCGAAGCCGCCGTCCTTGTTGCGGAGGGCCTCGACCTCGTCGGCGCTCTTGAGCACCGGAACGATGTCCGCCGGAATCAGGCCGGGACCGCCGTCCTCGTCCCGCTGCTTGCGCTCAAGCGCCCAGAAGCCGGTCTCGACCGTCAGCGGACGGAGCTTCGTGCCGTCGTCGTCGGTCAGCCAACTCTCGGCGCGGTACTGAAGGTACGGCAGACCGTTGTGGGTGAAGGAGACGTGTTGCAGGAAGTGCTCGGAGTCCTCTTCCCCCGCCCCAAGCCGGCCACGACCCTCCCACTCACCAATGAGCCAGGACAGCGGAACGATTTCGGGTGTCAGATCAGTAGGAATTTCAATCGGCACAGCAACTACCTCTGGAAACTACGGGTCCGGACGTCGCAGTCTGGACGGGTACTGACTTCTGGCTGTTTACTTCTGGCCTTTGAACAGGCGGTACACCACAAAGCCGGCAAACCAGGCCATGGAAAGGCTGGCAACGCCGAGCAGAACAAGGAAGAAGATTTCAAATGCAAGTACGGACATGATGCCATCCTAACGCTTTAGTAGATGAGTAGTTTGTCTATGAAGTAGGCCAGGGAACCGACCGCTGACACCGGTCCCAATCCCATACCTAGGACCGCCAGGAAGTTCAGTTCGTCACCGCGAAGGATGACCAGGCGGCGGAAGCTGACCAGCACGGCCCCCACCACGCCGCCGGCGACGGCGGCGGGAATGACGGCGATGTCGGAGAACACGAGGCCCGCCAGCGGGCCGGCCAGCCCGGCGCCGACGACACCCAGCGGCGCCACAACCCGGTCCGGCCAGCGGATCAGCCCCGCCAGCAGTGCGATGGCGGCGCTGATGGCGGCCACGAGGAACATTTCCCGGACCCCGTTGAAGCGGGAGCAGGCGATCCAGCCGGCCCCCAGGCAGGAGAGCAGCACGCCCGCGCAGGAGCCGAGGGTGGATTCGAGCCGCTGGGCCTGGCCGGTGCCCCGGAGCAGCTGCATGACGAAGATGGCAATGACTCCGGCCGCCATGAACGACGGCGTCCAGTCCAGGAAGCCCGGAGCCGGAAGGTAAGTGGCGGCCACGGCGGAGCCCACCCCGGGGAGGCCGATCAGGGCGGCCAGGGTCTTCTTGGCGGGGATGCCGAGGAAATGGGGCCAGCCGACGCCGACGGCGACGGCGGTCAGCGCCGCTGCGGCCAGCAGGACCTCCGGCGAGGAATAGGCGCCGGCGATGATGGCGGCGAGACCGGCCAGGCCGATGATTCCTATGCTCCAGGACTTCACTGTCTACCCGCCATCAACTTACCCACAATCGATCCGTACCTTCGCTCACTGCGGACCCCAATTCGATTCGGCTCAAGTTCGTCAGGGCTGCGGGCCCTGACGGATCAATCCTGCCCTATATGACCGCTATGTGTCGCAACAGGACCAGCCGCAGGTGACGGGACCGTGTCCGGAAAGCGGCATTTGGGTATACTCGGATTTAGCTACGCTTCCTGCTGAGGCTTCCTGCTAATGCATCGGCCAGACAGATTGTCTAGACCACTTGACTAGACCACTGTCAGCGGCCCGATCCCACAGCCGGGGACCGCCGAAGGAAGCCGGTAACGGCCGGTGCAAGCCCGGTTCAGAGACGCCCAACGATGCGCGGACACCCTTTGGAGGAACAATGTCGCACATCCTGCTACTGACGAACAGCACCGGGTCATCGGTGGACGTCCTGCCTGCTCTGGAGTTGCTGAACCACCGCGTGCATATCCTTCCGGCCGAACCCACCGCCCTGCTCGAGACCGACCCCTGCGACATCGTCCTGTTGGATGCCCGCAAGGACCTCGTAGGCGCACGCTCCCTCACCCAACTACTCAAGGCCACGGGCCTGAGCGCCCCCTTGATGCTCATCCTTACCGAGGGCGGCATGGCCGCCGTATCCTCGGCGTGGGCCGTGGACGACATCCTGCTGGAGTCCGCCGGGCCGGCGGAGGTCGAAGCCCGCATCCGGCTCGGCATCGCGCGGGCCGTTCCGGAGCAGGACGATGCCCCGACGGAGATCCGCGCCGCCGGGGTCGTGATCGATGAGGCCAGCTACACCGCCCGGGTCAACGGCGCGCCGCTCAACCTGACCTTCAAGGAATTTGAACTGCTGAAGTACCTGGCCCAGCACCCCGGCCGGGTCTTCACCCGCCAGCAGCTGCTGACCGAGGTGTGGGGCTACGACTACTACGGCGGCACACGGACAGTGGACGTCCACGTGCGGCGGCTCCGGGCCAAACTCGGTGCCGACCACGAGAACCTGATCAGCACCGTGCGCAACGTCGGCTACCGCCTGACCCTCGTCCGGCAGCCCGAAGAAGAGCTGACCGAGGCCTGACCGGGGCCTCGCCACTGAACCTGAACACTGAACCTGAACACAGAACCTCACCGCAAGCGGGTACGCAGAAGGCCCCGGACTCAAGAGTCCGGGGCCTTCTGCTGTCAATGCTTCCTTTAATGCCTCGTGCTGTCAGTGGAGGACATACGGGTCGAACGTATCGAGGCCACCCCAGTGGTGGATCCCCCTCGCATCCGGACTGGCTCTTTGTGCGGCGGACCGCCGGATGAGTTAACGACTATACGTAACAGTTCCGGAAACAACAAAATCGGCCCCGCCGCGTCCCCAACGTATAGCCTTGCACCATGACCCCTGCGCATCCGGAAAACTGGCCCGTACTTGCTGTCAAGGGAGCTGTGGATGAACAGCTGCTGAGGGACGTCGTGGCCCTCGTGACCGCCGCGGAGGAGTCCGACGGCAATCCGCCCCTGTCCGAACAGACCCTCGTGACGCTGCGCGCCGCCGGCGCCGCTGAGCATTCCGTGCTGGCACTTGCCCTTTACTCCCCCGACAATTCCGCCGACGATTCGCCCGACAGTGCCCCTGGCAAGACGCCTAAGCCCGCGACGGCGCAGGACCTGGCGGGCGTCGCCGTCGTCGTCGAGGAACCTGACGGCACCGGGGTCCTGGAAATCGCCGTCCACCCCATCTACCGCAACCAGGGCGTGGCGGGCCGGCTGGTGGGCGAGCTCAAGGACACCCGCGGTTTCGGCGGCCTCAAAGCCTGGTCCCACGGAAACCACGAGGCCGCGGCGGACCTCGCGGCGCGCTACGGCTACGGGCCCGTCCGCGAGCTGTGGAAGATGCGGCTCACCACGGCGGCCGCGGAGCGGCCAGAAGTCGAGCTGCCGGACGCCGTGACACCCGACGCCGTCCAGCCGGATTTTGTCCTGCCCGGCGCCGTCCTGCCGGAGGCCGTGACACTCCGGGCCTTCGTCCCGGGACAGGACGAGGACGCCTGGCTGGCCGCGAACAAGGCAGCCTTCGCCCACCACCCCGAGCAGGGCAACATGACGCGCGCCGACCTCGACGCCAGGATGGCCGAGCCGTGGTTTGATCCCGCCGGCTTCCTGCTGGCCGTGGACTCCTCGGACCGGCTCCTCGGATTCCACTGGACCAAGGTGCACCCCCGGCACGGCGATCATCCCGCGATCGGCGAGGTCTACGTCGTCGGCGTTACCCCGGCTGCGCAGGGCACCGGACTGGGCAAGGCCCTCACCGTCGCCGGCATCAAACACCTGCAGGACCTCGGACTCCACGCCGTCATGCTCTACGTGGATGCCGACAACATCCCCGCCGTTTCGCTCTACCGCCGGCTGGGCTTCACCCGCTGGGACGTCGACGTCATGTATGCGCCGCTGGCCCGGCCGTAATCCGGCCGCCGGAGGGCCAGCCGGGCGCGGCCGAAATCTGGGCTCGCTGAGAGGCTATTGCTTGTAAGGTTGAAGCTAAATCGCGCCAGCATTTAGGAGAGACCATGCAACGGGAATCTGCCCGGACAGCCACGTCTGAACCCGCGACGTCGGAAAAGAAGGCGCGTCCAGCGCGTGCCCGGTTCGGCTCCTCCGAAGTGCCCGCCTCACGCGCCACGCAGGACCGGATCGACATCCCCGAGTTCGCCCCCAACCTGGAACCGGAGGGCGACATCAGCCCGGACCGGTTCCTGGACCGTGAGCTGAGCTGGCTTGCGTTCAACGCCCGGGTCCTGGAGCTGGCCGAGGACCCCAACCTGTACCTGCTGGAGCGGGTCAGCTTCCTGTCCATCTTCGCCTCCAACCTTGACGAGTTCTTCATGGTCCGGGTCGCCGGGCTGAAGCGCCGGATCGCCACCGGCCTCGCCGTGCCCTCGCCCGCCGGGCTGAGCCCCATGCAGGTACTGGAGCAGATCGGCGAGGCCGCGCACCGGCTGCAGCAGCAGCACGCCCGGGTCTACGCGGAACAGATCCGCCCGGCCCTGGCCTACGAACACATCCACCTCATGCACTGGGACGAGCTCGACTCCCAGGCCAAGGACCAGCTCAGCGCCATGTTCGCCGAGAAGGTCTTCCCGATCCTGACCCCCCTCGCGGTGGACCCGGCCCACCCCTTCCCCTACATTTCCGGGCTCTCCCTGAACCTGGCCGTGGTGGTCCGCAACCCCGTCAGCGACAAGGAGCTCTTCGCCCGCGTCAAGGTCCCGGACCAGCTGCCGCGCCTGATCTCCATCGACGGACCCCGCGCGGGGTCCGTCCCGGGACGGGTGGCACGGTTCATCGCCCTTGAGGAAGTCATCGCCGTCCACCTGGACCAGCTGTTCGCCGGAATGGAGGTCCTGGAGCACCACACCTTCCGGGTCACCCGCAACGAAGACGTCGAGGTGGAAGAGGACGACGCCGAGAACCTGCTGCAGGCGCTGGAAAAGGAACTGCTGCGGCGCCGCTTCGGTCCGCCGGTGCGCCTTGAAGTCACCAACGACATCAACCCGAACATCCGCGCGCTGCTGATCCGCGAGCTCGGCGTCGAGGAATCCGAGGTCTACTCCGTCCCCGCACCGCTGGACCTGCGCGGGCTCTCCGTGATTGCCGGGATCGACCGGGCGGACCTGCACTACCCCAAGCACGTCCCGCACACCTCCCGCTACCTGAACGAATCGGAGACCTCCAAGGCGGCCAACGTCTTTGCGGCCATGCGGCGCCGGGACATCCTCCTGCACCACCCCTACGATTCCTTCTCCACTTCCGTCCAGGCGTTCCTGGAACAGGCCGCCTCGGACCCGAAGGTGCAGGCCATCAAGCAGACCCTGTACCGGACCTCGGGCGACTCCCCGATCGTCGATGCGCTGATCGACGCCGCAGAGGCCGGCAAGCAGGTCCTGGCGCTCGTGGAGATCAAGGCCCGCTTCGACGAGCAGGCCAACATCTCCTGGGCCAGGAAGCTGGAACAGGCCGGAGTCCACGTGGTCTACGGCATCGTGGGCCTCAAGACCCACTGCAAGCTGTCCCTCGTGGTGCGCCAGGAAGTGGACGGGCTGCGCCGCTACTGCCACATCGGCACCGGCAACTACCACCCGCGGACTGCCCGCTACTACGAGGACCTGGGCCTGCTCACGGCCAACGAGCAGGTGGGCGAAGACCTCTCCAAGCTCTTCAACCAGCTCTCCGGCTACGCGCCGAAGTCCACCTTCAAACGGCTCCTGGTGGCGCCGCGCTCGGTACGGTCCGGGCTGATCGACCGGATTGAAGCGGAGATCCGGAACGCCGGGGCGGGCATCGCCGCCCGCGTCCAGATCAAGGTCAACTCGATTGTGGATGAAGCCACCATCGATTCCCTCTACCGGGCATCGCAGGCCGGGGTTCCGGTGGACATCATCGTGCGCGGCATCTGTTCCCTGCGCCCGGGGGTCCCCGGCCTCAGCGAGAACATCACGGTCCGCTCCGTCCTGGGCCGGTTCCTGGAGCACTCGCGGGTGTTCGCCTTTGCCAATGGCGGGCAGCCGGTGGTCTATATCGGCTCGGCCGACATGATGCACCGCAACCTGGACCGCCGTGTGGAGGCCCTCGTGCAGCTCACCAGCGGCGATGACACCACGTATGTCCTGGACATGCTGCGCCGCTACATGGACCCCGGCACGGCCAGCTGGCACCTGGACAGCAGCGGCGACTGGACCCGCCACCACCTCGCGGAAGACGGCCGGAACCTCGAAGACATCCAGTCGTGGCTGCTCGCTTCCCGTTCCCGGCAACGCTCGACGAGCCTGCGGTAGTGGCTCTGGCATTGAGGAGTGAATTGAGTAGCGATTCACCGGTTGCGGACCAGACAGACCATCCCGGCGAAGCCATAGCCGTTACGGCGGCCGGCGCCGTGCCGTGGCGGATCAACAAGGAGGAGCTCGAGGTCCTGCTGATCCACCGCCCTCGTTATGACGACTGGTCCTGGCCCAAGGGCAAGATCGATCCCGGCGAGACCATCCCCGAGTGCGCCATCCGCGAGGTGGAGGAGGAAATCGGGCTCCAGGCTCCGCTGGGCATCCCGCTGCCGCCCATCCACTACCACGTGCCCGCCGGGCTGAAGGTGGTCCACTACTGGGCGGTCGACGTCGACGGCGCCGCGCTGCTGCCGGACGGCAAGGAAGTGGACAGCGTCATGTGGTGTTCACCGGCGAAGGCCGCCAACCTGCTGAGCAACCCCAGCGACGTCGACCCGCTGGAACACCTCGTGGCCGCGCATGAGCGCGGGGAGCTGAAAACCTGGCCGCTGCTGATCGTGCGCCACGCCAAGGCCAAGCCGCGTTCCTCCTGGACCAAGGCCGAAGGGGACCGCCCGCTCGCGGCCACCGGGACGCGGCAGGCCCAGGCCGTCGGCAGGCTCCTGCGGACCTGGAAACCCGCGCGCGTTGTCTCCAGCCCGTGGCTGAGGTGCGTGGCCACCATCGCACCGTATGCCAAGGCCACCGACGCCAAGGTGAAGCTGCATGATTCACTCACCGAGCACCGGCACGCCCGGAGCCCGCACAAAACGGCCGCCGTCGTCGAGTCCCTCTTCGACAAACAGCGGCCGGTGGCCCTATGCACGCACCGCCCCGCCCTGCCGACCGTCTTCGCGCAGCTCGGCAAGCACATGAACTCCCGGCTGCGGGCCCTGCTACCGTCCTCGGACCCTTTCATGGCCCCGGGCGAGATCATCGTGTGCCATGTGGCGCACGGCAGCAAGAACAAGGTGGTGGCGGTCGAGCGGTTCAGGCCTTTCGACGACTGAGGCCCCTCGCGTGCAAGACGTCGGCCGGCAACACGAATGAGGGGTGCTGAACGGATTTCAGTAGACTGGGACCGTGAGCATTCCAACGCCCTATGAAGACCTGCTGCGCGATGTCCTGGAACACGGCACGCACAAATCGGACCGCACCGGGACGGGCACCCTCAGCGTGTTCGGCCGCCAGCTGCGCTTTGACCTGAGCAAGAGCTTCCCCCTGATCACCACCAAACGCGTGCACTTCAAGTCCGTGGCCGTGGAGCTGCTGTGGTTCCTGCGCGGGGACAGCAACGTGAAGTGGATGCAGGACCAGGGCGTCACGATCTGGAACGAATGGGCCGACGCCGACGGCGAACTCGGCCCCGTCTACGGCGTCCAGTGGCGCTCCTGGCCCACCCCCGGCGGCGGCCACGTCGACCAGATTGCCGAACTGGTGGCGAACCTGAAGTCCAACCCTGACTCACGCCGCCACATCGTCTCGGCCTGGAACGTCGCCGAGCTCAAGGACATGGCGCTGCCGCCCTGCCACGCGTTCTTCCAGTTCTATGTCGCCGACGGCAGACTCTCCTGCCAGCTGTACCAGCGCTCGGCCGACTCCTTCCTGGGCGTGCCGTTCAACATCGCCTCCTACGCTTTGCTGACCTGCATGCTGGCCCAGCAGACCGGCCTGGAACCGGGCGAATTCGTCTGGACCGGCGGGGACGTCCACATCTACGACAACCACATGGACCAGGTCCTCAAGCAGCTTGCCCGAGAACCCTACGACTACCCGCAGCTGTCCATCACCCGCAAACCGGACTCCATCTTCGACTACACCCTCGATGACTTCGAGGTGGTCGGATACCAGCACCACCCGACGATTAAGGCCCCGATAGCCGTATGAGCAACGACGACAGCCAGCAGCAGAATCCGCTCCCCACACCCTTCACCGAGGATCTGACCGCCGCCCTGACCGGCCTCGGCGTACTGTGGGCCCAGACCAACACCGGTGTCATCGGCAAGGACGGCGGAATGCCGTGGCACCTGCCCGAGGACATGTTGCACTTCAGCCGGCTCACCACGGGCCACCCGGTCATCATGGGCCGCAAGACCTGGGAGTCCTTCCCGGACAAGTACCGTCCGCTGCCCGGCCGGACAAACATCGTCATCACCCGCCAGGAAAGCTGGGGCGGAACGCCCGGAGCCCAGGGCGCCACCGCGGTCAAGTCCCTGGACGAAGCCCTGCTGGAATCCCAGTTCGCGCCCGGCCATGACATGGTCTGGATCATCGGCGGCGGCGACATCTTCGCGCAGTCCATGGACCTCGCCGACGTCGCCGTGGTCACCACGATCGATACGGCGGCGGAGGGCGACACCTTCGCCCCGGAACTCGGCTACGACTGGACCGCGGGAGCCAGCCTGCCGTCCGACGGCTGGCTGACCGCCGCCAACGGCACCCGCTACCGCATCACCCAGTGGCGCCGGACCAAGGGCTAGGAATGCTGAAGAAACCCGAGACCCTCTTCGTTCTCGGCTACATGCTCCTGCCCCTGCTGGCGCTGCTCTCCGCGGTTGTGGGACTGACCATGATCCTGGGCGGCAACAAGATCGTCGGTGCGATCGTGCTGGTTGTCGTGACACAGGTGTTCACGTTCGGCGCGGTCTTTGCGCTCCGCAGGCGGAAATCGGCCCTTCTCGCCGAGACCGGCGGCGAATAGGCCTCCCGCGGCGGGTTGAGCAGCACCGGTGACGTAACCGACTGCGCGCTCGGCGCTCCAAAGTCTAAACTGGCCCAATGACTACAGCAGCTACTCCGTCCGTTGGACTGGTCGGTTGGCGTGGCATGGTCGGTTCCGTCCTGATGCAGCGCATGCAGGACGAGGGCGACTTCGCCAACATCAACCCGGTATTTTTCTCCACCTCGAACGCGGGAGGTGCCGCGCCTTCGTTTGCAGAAGGGGCCGGCAAGCTCGAGGACGCGTTCGACGTCGAGACCCTGGCGAAGCTGCCGATTATCGTCACCGCCCAGGGCGGCGACTACACCAAGCAGGTCCACGGCGAGCTGCGCAGCCGCGGCTGGGACGGCCTCTGGATCGACGCCGCCTCCACCCTGCGGATGAACGACGACTCCATCATCGTCCTGGACCCGATCAACCGCGACGTCGTCGACGCCGGGCTCTCCGGCGGCGTCAAGGACTACATCGGGGGCAACTGCACCGTTTCCTGCATGCTGATGGGCCTCGGCGGCCTGTTCAAGAACGGACTCGTCGAGTGGGGCACGTCCATGACCTACCAGGCGGCCTCCGGTGGCGGGGCCCGCCATATGCGCGAGCTCCTGAGCCAGTTCGGCACGCTCAACGCCGAGGTCAGCACGGAACTGGACGACCCGGCGTCGGCCATCCTGGAGATCGACCGCAAGGTCCTGGCCCACCAGCGCACCGACATCGACGCCAGTCAGTTCGGCGTTCCGCTGGCCGGCTCGCTGATCCCGTGGATCGATGCGGACCTCGGCAACGGCCAGTCCAAGGAAGAGTGGAAGGCCGGGGTGGAGACCAATAAGATCCTCGGCACCTCCGGCGAGGACCACATCATCATGGACGGGCTGTGCATCCGGATCGGCGCCATGCGCTCGCACTCGCAGGCGCTCACGCTCAAGCTCCGCGAGGACCTGTCCGTCGCCGAGATCGAGAAGCTCCTGGCCGAGGACAACGAGTGGGCCAGGGTGGTGCCCAACACCAAGGACGCCTCGATGGCGGAACTGACTCCCGTGGCGGCGTCCGGCACCCTGGACATCCCTGTCGGCCGCATCCGCAAGCTCGAGATGGGCCCGCAGTACATCAGCGCGTTCACGGTGGGCGACCAGCTCCTGTGGGGCGCCGCCGAACCGCTGCGGCGGATGCTCAACATCGCCACCGGAACCCTCTAGGACCGGTCAGGAACCGACGAATCTCCGGTACTTCGCGGCCTGCAGCTCAAAGGACTTCTGGGCGGCAGGCCGCAGTCCGTTAACGGCGTCAAAGGGCTCAGGTACGACGGCGGCGCCCCGGCCGTTCCCGGACCTCGCCCAGGTGCCGATCACTGCGCCGCCGGCCACGATCGTCTTCTTGAACATGCCGTTGCCGCCGGGAACGATCTTGTCAGCGTGTTGGGGCGGCAACACGAGGGACCTGTCCGTGTAACCCAGCAGGAACTCATCAAACCCGGGAAGGGCCAGCACGGAGCGCTGGCCGGGCACGCCGTCGTCGAGCAGTGCCGCGGTGCCCGGCGAGAGCCAGTAGCCGGTGTCCTCGAAGACCAGCTCCACGAGCTGGTCCCGCACTTCGGCGAGGGCCGCCCGGACCTCGGTCAGCGGAATGCCCGACCACCAGGAGAAGTCACGTTCGGTGGCGGGCCCGTGGCTGCGCATGTAGCGCAGCAGCAATTCGGCGATGCCTTCCGCCCGGTCCAGTGTGCGCGACTCCCTGATCCATTCGTCCAGTGCGACCACCTGCTGCTGGTTGCCGGAGAGCGGCCCCTGGACAAGCCAGCCCCGCTGGCACAGGATCCCCAGCAGGTGGATGCCGCGCTGGCCTGCTGTCGGCCGGCCTGCCTCTTCAAAAGCCCGGAACAGCCGGCCCCTCGTGGCTGCTTCCCCGCCGGAGACCAGCTGCAGCGCCGCTTTCCGGGCCGCCTGGACGTCCTCGTCAGCGATCTCCAGCTCCCGGTGCCGTCCGGCCATCCCGCGGATCAGACGGTCCGAGGTTATGGCGAGCACCCACTTGAGGTCCTCGGGCGCCAACAGATGCAGGGTGCCGCGCATCGGCCAGGAGCGGACGATCTCGCCCCGGTCCAGCGCCGAGCGGACGTCCTCGACGCCGGAGCCCGGGACCCGTTGGCCGACGGCCCAGAGGGCGGCCTGCAGGTCCTGGGCCTGCATCGCCGTCATCCACCGCACGGCGTCCGGGGCCGTCCGGAAGCCCGGCCCCAGCAGACCCTGCGAGGCCAGACGGAGCCTGCCCATGATTCCGCGGCTAAGTCGGGTGCGCACCACTGCTGCCATGCACCCATCGTAGGACGCCTGCACTCCCTGCGCGGCTGTTGCACCGGCTGTTCCCAGCCACTGTCCAGCGGACCTCACTACCCTTGATGCATGACCATGAGTGAGATGTGGCCGCAGCTGCGGCCCCTGTGCAGGAAGCTGGCCCTGCTGGGCTGGGCCTCCAGCGCCGCCGGCATGGCTGCCGGGCTCGCCGTCGCGATCGCCAGCGGCACCCGCCTCTCCCCCATGATGAGCACCATGCAACTGGTCGCAGGGGTGTGCATGGCGGTGTCGGTGGGCAGCTTCATCACGGCCGCCGCACTGCAGCCGCGTTCCCTGGCGCTGCGCGGTGAACCGCGCAGCGAACCCCGTGGGAGGGATATCCACCACGAGTCCGGCAGCGAATTCCCGGCCACGGTGCATAGTTTCCTGCTTGGCTCAGTGGCGTTGCTCGCCGGGGCCGTCGCCTTCGCGTGCGCCGGACTGGTGCTCCACAGCGGTCCCAGCGCCCAGTCCGTGGCGTTCTGCCAGGTCTTCCTGCTGGGGGCCGCAGCGTCCGGGTTCACGTTCATGCTCTTCAGGAAGGTCGCCCGGCCCAGCGGGAGAAGCTGAGCTAGAGCTCGACGCCGATCAGCAGCGGCTCCGGGTGCAGCTCGATTCCGAAGCGTTTGACGACGCCGCCGCGGACCGCGCGGCCGATCGCCAGCATGTCCGCGGTGCTCGCGGTGCCCCGGTTGGTGATGGCGAGCGTGTGCTTGGTGGACAGCGACGCCCGCCCGCCGGAAACGCTGTCCGGCTCCAGCCCGAAACCCTTGCCGAAGCCCGCCTGGTCGATCAGCCACGCCGCCGAGAGCTTGGTCAGGCCGTCCGCCCCGCCCGGGTACCGCGGGGCGTCTTCGGGCAGCCCGGCCGCAACACCAGCGGGCACCATCGGGTTCGTAAAGAAGGAGCCGGTGGAGTAGGTGTCCCGGTCGGCCGGGTCCCGGACCATGCCCTTGGAGGCCCGGAGGCGGAGCACTTCGCGCCGAACATCGTTGGAATACGCCCGCTGTCCCTGCTCGATGCCCAGCGCCCGGGCGAGCTCGGCGTAGCGGACCGGGGCGCTCATCCGGCCCGACGGGAGCTGGAACTCCACGGTGAGCACCACATAGCGCGGCGAGCCGTTGTCGGTGGTTTGTTTCAGGACGGAATCGCGGTAGCCGAACTTCAGCTCGGAGCTGGTGAAGGTCTTCACGGCGTTGCGTTCCCGGTCCCACGTGCGCACCGCGGCAATGGTCTGGGAGACGTCGGCCCCGTAGGCTCCTACGTTCTGCACCGGGGTGGCTCCGGTGGCGCCCGGGATGCCGGACAGCGCCTCGATGCCGGACCAGGCGTGCCGGACAGCGTGTTCTACGAGGCCGTCCCAGTTGTGGCCGGCCTGCACCACCACGGCCACTCCGCCGCACGAGTCCTCGGCGGTGACCGTGAACCCCTCCGAGGCGATCTTCAGCACGGTGCCGGGGAACCCGTCGTCGGACACCAGCAGGTTGGAGCCGCCGCCGATGATCAGCAGCTGCTCACGTGCGGCGTCGGCCGAGCGGACGGCGTCGATGATTTCGGCCTCGGTGCGGGCTTCGAGGTAGGTGCCGGCGGGGCCGCCGACGGCGGCCGTGGTCAGGGCGGAAAGCAGAATCTGGGTCACCTGACCAGCCTAGCCCGGTTCACGCACTGTCCTGAGCGGCCGGCGCCGGATCCTTCAGCTTCCGCGCCACCGGGGAGAGCAGGAAGCTGACCACCAGCATCACCATGACGGCCAGCAGTGAGTGGAGGATGCCGATATGCTCCGCCAGCAGGCCCAGCAGCGGAGGCCCGCAGAGGAACGCACCGTAGCCGATCGTGGAGACCACGGAGACGCGCGCGGCCGCCCTGAGGGGGTCGTCGGCGGCAGCGGACATACCCACCGGGAACCCCAGCGAGGCACCCAGGCCCCATATGGCCAGGGCCACGTAGGCCAGCCACGGCACCGGCGCGAAGACGAACAGGCCCAGGCCCAGCACGGCCGTCGCGGCGCACCAGCGCATCACGGGCACGCGGCCGTAGCGGTCCAGCACCAGTGTTCCGGCGAAGCGGCCCACGGTCATGAAGGTGACAAAGAGGCCGTAACCCGCGGCTCCCGCGGCGTCGGACTGGCCGTGGCCGTCCGCGAGCGCCAGCGCCACCCAGTCACCCGCCGCACCTTCGGCCAGGGCGAGCCCCAGCACCAGGACGCCGAGCAGCAGGGTGCGCCGGTCGCGCCAGGCCTGGGCGATCTGGCGCTTATTGTCCAGCGGCGCCGCCGCCGGGTCGGCGCCTGGTCTGATGATGGGGATGGGCCCCGTGGACGGGTCCTCGAAGGTGTCCGGCGTGGCCGGCTTGAAACTCTGCTCCTCCTGCAGCGGTGTGATGTCCGCGCGGAACCATGCCGCCGCGGTGGTCACCGTGCCTGCCACCAGCAGGCCCACCGCGGCGAGATGCCAGAAGACCGGGATCCCGACGCCGGCGGCCCAGGCCCCCAGCCCGGCTCCGGCGACGGTGCCGAGGCTGAACGCACCGTGCAGCCGCGGCATGATGTGCCGGCGCACCGCCCGTTCCACGGCGGCGCCCTCAACGTTGGAGGCCGTGTTCCAGCTGGCGGTGCCCAGGCCGATGATTGCCAGGCCGCCGGCGACCGCCGGCGGGTTCACCAGGACCGAGGTGCCGAAGCCGGCCAGGACCAGTCCGCAGCCGACCATGACGCTGCCGATCCTGATGGTCCGCTTCGATCCGAAGCGCAGCACGATCAGGCCGGAGGCGGACACCGAGACGAAGGATCCCAACGTCATGCACAGCAGCAGCAGCCCGACCGTGCCAGGGGTCAGGTCGAGCCCGTCGCGGATGGCCGGCAGCCGGGACACCCAGCTGGAGAACGCAACGCCGCTGAAGGCGTACGCGGCGACCACCGCGTTGCGCCACAGCGTGACCTCCTGAGCCGGGGCGGTACGCGCGCTCACGGCCGACCCATCCGCTAGGCCAGCCTGACGACGGCCTGGGCCTTCACGAGTACCTTCTGCCCGGCCGAGACGACGGTGAGGTCCACGCGGGCGGTGCCCGCATCGGCGTCGAGCGCCCCGATGGCGCCGCTGATCTCGATCACGGCGCCGGCATCCGGCGTTCCCGTGGTGTCGGCCACCGGGACCGGCTTGGTGAAGCGGGTCTGGAAATCGACGACGGCGGCGGGGTCGCCCGCCCAGTCGGTCACCAGCTGGACGGCGGCACCCATGGTGAACATGCCGTGCGCGATCACCCCCGGCAGCCCGACGCCGGTGGCGAAGGCCTCGTTCCAGTGGATCGGATTGAAGTCACCCGAGGCGCCGGCGTACTTGACGAGGTCCGTGCGGGTCACGGCGATGCTGCGGCTGCCGACGTCCTGGCCGACCGTGAGGTCGGCGAATACGGGGCTCCGGGATGTCGTGTCAGATGTCATGGCTGGCTTTTTCATGGTCACTGTCCCTCTCCGCGGACCAGGATGGACGAGGTGGTGGTGGCGACGGCCTCGCGGGATTCGTCCGCCGCCAGGGCGAAGATTTCCGAGCGGGTGGTGATCATGGCCCCGCCGCCCATGGCGCGGACGCCGTCGACGTGCAGTTCGGCCACCAGCCGGTCGCCGGCGACGATCGGACGGTGGTGGGTGAAGCGCTGGTCGGCGTGGACCACGCGCGAGAAATCGATGCCGGATTCCGGATCCTCGATCAGCTGCGCGTCGGCGCGCTGGGCGACGATGATCGCGAACGTCGGCGGGGCCACGAGGTCGTTGTGGCCCAGGGCGTTGGCCGCGTCCACGTCAAAGTGGGCGGGGTGGGTGGCTTTGACCGCGCGGGCGAACTCGCGGATCTTCTCGCGGCCGACGTCATACACCTCTGCGGCAGGGTAGCTGCGCCCCTGCAGATCCGGATTGATAGTCATGGTTCCAGCCTATCGCCACGCCCCGGGCCGCCATCCTTCATGACACCTGCTTGACCGGGGCGCTTGGCCTGAGCGCTTGACCCGTGCGCTTGACCCGTGCGCTTGACCGCCGCGTTTAACCGGTGCGGTATGATGAAAACATTATTCCATCAAGTCACGTGGCCTTCCGGGCCGTGACGCGAGAAAGCGCAGGCCAGTCTTGATTTCAGCGGAGCAGACCCCCTTGTACGAAATCAAGGCGAACCTCTTCAAGGCCCTCGCCCACCCGGCCCGCATCCGGGTGCTTGAGCTCCTGGCCGCGGCCCCGGACTCCTCGGCACCGGTCAGCTATCTCCTGGCCGAGACGGGCCTGGAAGCCTCGCACCTTTCCCAGCACCTGGCCACCCTCCGCCGGCACGGGGTAGTGACCTCGGCCCGGTCGGCGAATGCGGTGACCTACCGGCTGGCCCATCCGAAGATTTCGGAGCTGCTGTCCATTGCCCGGATCTTCCTCCTGGACCGCCTGGCCGATTCCAACGAGCAGCTGCGGCTGGCGCGGGAGCTGCCGGGCGGGCACCTCCCGGGATCCGCATCGTGAGGGGCGCTCAGTCGCTCCTCGGCCGGTTCCTGCCGTCCCGCCGTGACTACAGCGGGCTGCCTTCGTCCTGGAAGACGGACGTGCTCGCGGGGATCACGGTGGGAATCGTGGCCCTGCCGCTTGCACTCGCCTTCGGCGTCAGCTCGGGTGTGGGCGCCGAGGCCGGGCTCATCACGGCGGTGGTGGCCGGCCTGGTTGCCGCCGTCATGGGCGGCTCCCATGTCCAGGTCTCCGGCCCCACAGGAGCCATGGTGGTGGTCCTGGCCCCCGTGGTCGCGAGTCACGGCGCCAGCAGCATCGCCCTGGTCTCGCTGATGGCCGGGACGCTGGTGATCATCCTGGGCATCAGCGGGCTGGGCCGGGCCGTGGCCTTCATCCCCTGGCCTGTGGTGGAAGGCTTCACGCTCGGCATCGCCGCCATCATTTTCCTCCAGCAGGTGCCCATGGCCACTGGAACTGAGGGGACGCCGGGCCACAACACCGTGCTGGCGGCCGTCGAGAGCGCCTCCCGCGCCACTTCGCCGGCCGTGCTGCAGACCCTCGCCGTCGTGGCGGGCGTGGCTGCCGTGATGCTCCTGCTCCCGAAACTGCACAAGGCCCTGCCGGCGAGCCTCATCGCTGTCCTGCTGGCCACCGTGGCGGCCGAGCTCCTCCGGCTGGAGATCCCCCGGATCGGCACCCTGCCGCATTCCCTGCGTGCGCCCTCCTTGCCTTCCCTAGATCCGGCCTCGCTCGGCGGTCTGCTCATGCCCGCGGTGTCCATCGCCACGCTGGCAGCCATCGAATCGCTGCTCGCCGCCCGCGTGGCCGCCGGAATGGTCGGGCCGGACGGCAGGCCGAGCGGGGCCTACAGTCCGGACCGGGAACTCACCGGCCAGGGTCTGGCCTCCATCGCCGCGGGGCTCTTCGGCGGCATGCCCGCCACGGGCGCCATCGCCCGGACCGCCGTCAACGTCCGTTCCGGCGCCCGGACCAGGCTGTCCGCAATCGTGCATGCCCTGGTACTGCTGGCCATCATCTACCTTGCGGCCGGCCTGGTGGGCAGGATCCCGCTGGCGGTCCTGGGCGGCATTCTCATGGTCACGGCAACGCGCATGGTCTCAAGGCACACGGTGACGGCAATTCTGCGCTCCACCCGCGCCGACGCCGCGGTGTTCGTCCTGACGGCACTCATCACCGTGGCCTTCGACCTCATCGTGGCCATCCAGATCGGCCTCGCGGCGGCCGCGGTCTTCACGCTGCGGAAGTTCGCCTCGCTGAGCGGCGTGCGGCGCGAGGACATTCCCGGGGTGCCGGTTCCCGGGGACGAGCATATTGCCGTCTTCCGGCTGGACGGGGCCATGTTCTTCGGCGCCGCGGAACGGGTCCTGCAGGAAATCAGCCAGGTCAAGGACATCCAGGTGGCCATCATCCGGCTGTCCCAGGTCCGGATGCTTGATGCCACGGGAGCCCACACGCTGGTGGAGGTCATCGCGGCACTGGAGCTGCGCGGCGTCACGGCGCTGCTGAAAGGCGTCCGGCCGGAACACCTGGAGCTCGTGACCAATGTCGGCGTGATCCGCTCACTGCGGCACCACAAGCACCTGTTTGCGAGCCTGCCCGAGGCCGTGGAACACGCGCGGAGCCATGTCCGGCGGAACGCCGCCTACTTCCTGTAGCTCTTCCGGATCTGCTGGCCGCGGACCACGATCCCGACAAGGTGCAGAATGAGGCCGAGCCCGATCACCGGCAGGGATGCCACGGCGAGGCCCTGGTTCTGCGAGCTGTTGCCCACGACGTTCAGGATGATGCCGACGGCGATCAGGCCCATGGCGCTGAAGACGAGCGCCTTGTAAGTGGTTGACGCGGAGGCCCAGAATTCAGTCAGCATCGTGCCAGTTTATCCGGACTGAGCCCGGGGACCGTTTCGGGCGCCGTCAGAACAGGGACTCCTGCACCGCGGGAACTTCCGAGCCATGGTCACCGAGCCCGATCGTCCGAGCCTTCAGCAGCCCGAGGTTCACGATGAATTCCAGGTCGGTCCCGTCCAGCCCGGCCAGGGCAAGGCTTCCGGTCAGGGAAACAATCCGGAACCCGTGGGCCCCCGCGCCGAGCTCATGCGGGTAGGCGTGCCGTGCGGCGGGCGCGCAGGCGGCATCGGCCTGCGCAGGCCGGACCCACTGCTCTTCCACAGACTCAAAGCCGTCGACGGCAGCGCCCGCAAGCAGCAGGCGGACCTCGTCGGCCAACCGTCGGTTCAGGGCGTCCAGGTCGACGGCGGGCGCCGGATCCGTGAGCGCCGCAGCCTTGGCGGCCGAGCGAACCTGCTGGGGCAGCCCGGCTTCGCGGGTGGCCATGTCCTCGAGCACCCTGACAACACGTCCGTCCTCGGCCCGGGCGACGTAGCGGGCCACCACGGCGCCCTGCTCGGCCAGCCTGTTCCATTTCCGGAGGTTCGACGCGGTGCCTACCTTGCTGGCGCCGCTGGCGAAGGTGGCGACGTACAGCCAGTGCGGCTGCATCAGGTAGGCCCGCAGCCCCGCGGGGACGCGTCCGCCGCGGTGGAAGTCATGGATGAGCCGCGAATCGTCGACGACGAAGCAGCGCTCGCACTGGCTGCCCTTGGCAGCGGGGGCCCGGGCGGGGCACAGTACGTGGTCCCGGGCCGCAGGGCCGTGCACCTTGTGGTGCCCGAGACAGGACTTTCCCCCGGCGGCGAGCCGGAACCCGAGGCGTGTCCCGGCGTCGAGCGCTAGTTCCGTGAATCCGCCGGTGGCGGGGTCCCCGGTAAGGTGCTGAAGCCGCAGCACCGGAGCGCCGCCGTCGCGGTCTCCGGGAGCGGGCGGCGGACCATCCCAAAAGACCCCGTGGACCAGATAGCGGGTATCGGTCACGGGGTCTCCTCGGTTTGGTAAAGGGCCGCGGCTACAGCGCCGGCTGCACCCCAAAGGCTACCGCGAGCTTCATAATCTTCTCGGCGCGGCCCAGGCGCGGCAGGTCCGAGCCGTCACGGATCACGCGGCCGCTGGCCTCGAAGTCGGCCATGAAGTCCGTGGCCCAGGCGACGTCGGACGGCGTGGGACTGATGACCTCGTTGATGACGGGGGTCTGGTCGATGGCGAGGCAGAGCTTGCCAGTCATGCCCATCATCACGGTGATACCGGTCTGTTCGCGCAGTATGGGGTGGTTGGTGCCCACCGTAGGTCCGTCGATAGGGCCCGGCAGCTTGCCGACGCGGCTGGCCACGACCAGTTTGGCGCGCGGGTAGGCCATGGCTTCCGGGGTGGCCGCCATGCCTGTGTCGCGGCGGAAGTCGCCCGAGCCGAACGCCAGCCGGAACGCGCCCTGGGCCTTGGCGATGTTGTTGGCTTCCTCGATGCCGACGGCCGACTCCACGAGCGCGATGACCGGCGTCTTGCCGTCCATGCGGTGGAAGCTTTCGGTGACCTGGTCCGCGGACTCGGTCTTGGCCAGCATGACGCCGAGCAGGCCGGGCGTGCCGCGGAGTCCGGCGAGGTCGTCGGCCCAAAAGGGGCTGGTCGCGTCGTTGATCCGGACCCAGGCGGTGCCGCCGGCGGTCAGCCAGTTCACGACGTTCGCGCGGGCGGCGTCCTTCTGGGAAGGGTCCACCGCGTCTTCGATGTCGAGGACGATCGCGTCCGCGCGGGAGACGGCGGACTGATCGAAGAGCTCAGTCTTCATTGCGTTGACCAGCAGCCACGAGCGGGCGATTTCGGCCGGGATGTTGCGCTGGGGCCGGACGGATCCGGCGGTGGTGGTAGACGTCATGCATCTACGCTATCGGCACAGGGGGCCCTCCAGCCAAGTATTCCGGTCCTCCGGGGCTACCAATACGACCAAAATCACAGGAGCCGGGGCGGTGGACCCCCAATTGGAAGGTGTTCAGGTGCCGGCTACGGGATGTTGCTGCCCCGCGCCGTGACCCAGAGCCGGTACCACTCCGCCCGGGTCATAGCCGCCGCTACATCCGCGGCACCGGCGCAGGCCAGGATGCGGTCCGGGTTGGCGGTGCTGATCACGGGAGCGATCCCGGCCGGGTGCTTCATCAGCCACCCCAGCAGGATGGCCTCCCCCGTGGTGTTCTTCTCGGCGGCCATCGCGGCCACGAGGTCCGCCGTCGCGGTTTCCGCCACGGTCGGATCGGCGGCCGGCGCGCCCGTGTAGAGTCCGCGGGCCAGGGCGCCGTAAGCCTGCACGGTGATTCCCTGCCGCACGCAGTGCTCCACAGTGCCGTGCGGGAAGCTGTAGTCCGTGCCGTCGGCATGGTTGACCAGCACGGTGCTTTCCAGCCAGGCCCGTTTCAGCAGGCTCATTTCCAGCTGGTTGGCGATCACGGGGGTCTCCAGCCGGTCCTGAAGTGCCTCGATCTGCGGTCCGGACATGTTGGACACGCCCAGGGCCCGCACTTTGCCTTCGGCCATGAGCTGCCCGACGGCGGCGGCCACCTCCGCGGGGTCCAGCAGCGGATCGGGGCGGTGCAGCATCAGCACTTCCACGTGGTCCGTGCGGAGCCGCGCGAGGCTTTCGTTGACGCGCTCCAGGATGGCGTCCCGGCTCAGGTCGTAGTGCGTCTGAAGTCCCTGCTCATTGAGCCGGATGCCGCACTTGGACTGCAGTCGGATCCTCTCCCGCAGGCCCGGGGTCTGCGCCAGCACCTCGCCGAACACCGCCTCCGCCTTGCCGCTGCGGTAGATGTCGGCGTGGTCGAACAAGGTGATGCCCGCCTCGAGGGCGGCGTCGACGGCGGCGGCCGCCTCGTCCACGTGCGCGGACGAGTACGGCTCCGCCGTCCAGCTGCCGCCCAACCCCATGCAGCCGTAGATCAGCTACTGGGCAGGCCGGTGTTCCTGCGAGGGGCTCACCGCAGCCAGACTGTGGTGTTGGCCGGCAGGAAGCTGCCATCCAGCGGTCCGCTGCTGACGAGCACGGTGCCGGCGGGGAGCTCCACCGGTTCCGCACCGAAGTTGGTGACCGACTGCCAGCCGCCCGGGCGGCTGAAGTGCAGCGCCTCAGGGCTGGCGGCGGGGTGCCATTGAAGTTCCTCCGAGCTTTGCAGCTCGCGGCGCAGCTTCAGGGCCCTGCGGTACAACTCCAGGGTGGAACCCTCGACGCCGTCCTCGGCGGCGACGGCGTAGCGGCTGAACCAGGCCGGCTGCGGCAGGTGGGCGCCGCCGTCGCCGAAGCCGAAGGAGCCGCCTTCCGCGGACCATGGCAGGGGCACGCGGCAGCCGTCACGGCCGATCTCGACGCCCTTGTTGCGGAAGAAGGTGGGGTCCTGGCGCTCGGCGTCGGCAATTTCCGCGACTTCCTGCAGCCCCAGTTCCTCGCCCTGGTACAGGTACGCGGAGCCCGGCAGGGCCAGCATCAGCAGGGTGGCCGCGCGGGCGCGGCGCAGGCCCAGTTCGACGTCCAGCTCCTCGGCGGGGGCGCCGGCCAGCAGCCAACCCTTGCCGTCCTGGCCCTTGGCATGGCGGCCGCCGCCCTTGGGCAGGCCGTAGCGGGTGGCGTGGCGGACGACGTCGTGGTTGGAGAAGACCCACGTGGACGACGCGCCGGATTCCGTGGCCTCCGCGAGGTTCCGGGTGATGATCTCGCGGAAGTCGTCGGCGTCGAAATCGGCCTGCAGGAGGTCGAAGTTGAACGCCTGGCCCAGGCCCTGCGGGCTGGCGTAGCGGGCGCGGCGGCTGGCGTGCACCCAGGCCTCGGCGACGGCGGTGCGCGGCGGGTGGTATTCGTTGAAGACTTCGCGCCACTCGGCGTAGACCTCGTGGACTTCGTCGCGGTCCCAGAACGGGTGCGAGCCGTCGTCGAAGCCGTCGGCGCCGGAATCGGCGCCCAGTTCGAGCCTGGACAGCAGCGGCTCGGTGAGGTCCTTGGCCAGGGCGTGGGCCACGTCGACGCGGAAGCCGTCCACGCCACGGTCGGACCAGAAGCGCAGCGTCTTGAGGAAGTCGTCGCGGATTTCGCGGTTGGACCAGTTCAGGTCCGGCTGCTCCTTGGCGAATATGTGCATGTACCACTGGCCGGGGCTGCCGTCCGGCTCGGTGATGCGTTCCCAGGCTGGTCCGCCGAAGACGGACTCCCAGTCCGACGGCGGGATCTCGCCGTTTTTGCCGAGCCCGTCACGGAAGATGTAGCGCTCCCGTGCCGCGGAGCCCCGGGGGGACGCGAGGGCTTCCTGGAACCAGATGTGGCGGTTGGAGGAGTGGTTCGGGACGATGTCCGCGATGAGCTTGATGCCGGCGGCGTGCAGCGCGGCGGACATCTCGTCAAAGTCCTCGAGGGTGCCGAGCTTGGGATCCACGTCGCGATAGTCGTCGACGTCGTACCCGCCGTCGGCGAGGGCGGAAGGGTAGAACGGGCTCAGCCAGACGGCGTCGATCCCGAGTTCCAACAGGTACGGGACCTTGGCCGTGATGCCCTTGATGTCGCCGAGGCCGTCCCCGTTGGAGTCGGAAAAGCTGCGCGGATAGATCTGGTACACGGACGCCTGGCGCCACCAGTTGGGGTCGGCTGCGAGGTTGGAACCGGACAGGGTTGCCAGCGTGGCGGTGTTGGACAAGGGATGATCCTTCGGGGCTCGGAACGGCTCTGGTATTTTAGATACAAGCTAAATATATTGCCTGAACCAGTATGGATCCGGAGACAGAAGAGGTCAAGATTTGAAGCCGCACGCAGCCGCCACGCCGCAGCTTCTGCGCCGGGTCAATGCCCAGGCCGTCCTGGCCTTCATCCGCAGCACGGATGTGGCGACCGGGACCGAGCTGATGGACCGGACCGGGCTCACGCGGGCCTCGGTCATCGCCGTCTGTGAGGATCTGATCCGGCGCGGCTGGATCCGCGAACTGGACACCCCGCGAGGGGATCAAGGGGCTCCCGGAAGCCCGCGGAAAGGACGCCCGGCCCGGCGCTTCGAGCTCAACCGTGAGGCGGGCTTCGTCCTCGGCATCGACATCGGCGCCGCCACCACCACCGCGGCCGTCGCGGACCTCCGCGGCACCGTCGTCGGGCGCGCCAGCGGGAGCTTCCGCGCCACGGACATCCCCGCGGAGGAACGCATCGGCGTCGTGGACCGGGCCTGCCGCCGGGCGCTGGAGGCCGCGGGCACGGACCCCGGAAAGGTGCTGGCGGCCGGGGCCGGAATCGCCGCGCCGGTGGACCGCGACGGCAACGTGCTCGCGTCCCAGCACTTCTGGAGCCTGTTCGACGTCGGGCTCCGCTTCGCGCTGAAGGAGCTGCACGGCTGGACGGTGCTCCTGGAGAATGACGCCAACCTTGCCGCGCTCGGTGAACGCTGGCGCGGCTCCGGCGCCGGGGTGGACGACCTCGTGGTGCTCCTCGCCGGCGAACGCCTGGGCGCCGGGGTGATGGAGTCCGGCCGGCTGCTCCACGGCCGTGGCGGCGCTGCCGGCGAAATGGGGTACCTGGACATGGTCGAGGGCGTGGGATCCAGCGACGGCATCGCAGCCCTGGCCCGGCAGTGGTCCGCGGCAGGCGACGGGCCGTCAGCCAGCGGAACGGCCAGCGCGCGGCGGGTGTTCGAGGACGCCGCCGCCGGGGACCCTGCCGCATTGGAGATCCTGGACCGGATTTCGGAGCGGATGGCGCGGGTCATCGCCACGGTGGCCAGCTTCATCAACCCCGAGCAGGTGGTGATCGGCGGCGCCGTCGCCGAATCCGCCAGCGCCCTGCTGCCCGGAATCACCGCCCTGCTCCCCGGCTTCACCGCGACTCCCCCACGCGTGAGCGTCTCGCCGCTGGGCGACGCGATAGTCACTGTCGGCGCGATCCGCCACGCCCTGGACTTCGTCGAGGCGAACGCCCTGGAGCTGGAGCTCCCCGCTCCGGCATGATCACTCAGGCATGATCATGGTGCGCAGGTCCAGCTGCCGCAGCACCCGGTCCGCGACTTCGGGATCCATGCCCGGTTCGTTCCGGGCCGCCACGACTTCCTGGCGGGCCGCATCGAGGGCGATCGTCTGGACGGCAATCGCGAGTTCACGGCCGCGCTTGCGCTTCTCCCCCACGGGTTCGTTCCGGAGGCTGCAGTCCAGCAGCTCGGCGTGCAGCCGGGTCATCTTCTCCTTGACCAGCGCCACCTTCTCCGGCGGCAGCTCCTTCATCAGCTCGTTGTCCTTCAGCGCCGCGATCGCCGCCTGCTGCGCACGGCGGGCCAGCAGACGCGCGGCGTCGCGCTCTTCCGAGCCGTCCTCGGACGCCTTCAGGAACCGCATCAGCCAGGGCAGCGTGAGCCCCGGCAGGACCAGGGTGGCCAGAAGGACCGCGCAGGCAATCACCAGCAGCTCGCTCCGGGCCGGGAACGGCGTGCCGTCTGCGTCCTTGCGGTCAAGCATCAACTGTGCCGCGCGGCGCAACACGGCGGCGCGCTCCCCCACGGCTGTGGCGGACCAGGCCTCGAAGCCCCGCTGCGCCGCGGCGACGGCGGCATCCACCTCGACGGCGGTGGCCTTGGGAAACGCAGCCGAGGCGGATTCCGTTCCGGCCGCCATTAGATGGCCACGTGGATGAGGCTGGGCCCGGTGATGTCCAGGGCCTTGGCCACCGTCGCGCCCAGTTCGTCCAGGCTGTCCACGGCAAACGCCGTCAGGCCGAAGCCCTCGGCCAGCTTGACCCAATCGGGCTGGGCCAGGTCCACGCCCACGGGTGCAATGCTGCGCTCGGCCATGTTCGCCTTGATCTCGCCGTAGCCGCCGTTGTTACGCAGATGATGGGCAGGTTGACGCCCTGTTCCACGGCGGTGATGAATTCCTGCACCGCGAACATCAGGGCGCCGTCGCCGAGCAGGCAGACCACCGGACGCTCCGGGGCCGCCACCTTGGCCCCGATGGACGCCGGCAATCCGTAGCCCAGGGTGGCATAGCACGGCGTGTACAGCAGCTGGTGTGCCGTCTCCATCGGGAAGAAGGACGCCGTGCCGAAGTACGTCACCTGGGAGGAGTCCCCGCCGATGACGGTGTCGGCCGGCAGCGCCTCGGCCAGGATGTCGTTGATGCGGGCCAGCACCGGGGACATGGCGCGGGCCTCGGCCAGCAGGTCCGCCTACGGCTGGCCAAGGCCGCCAGCAGTGCCGGCACGACGGCGGCCGAGTTGCCGGCCAGTTCGATGTCCGCGGACAGGTTGACCGCCAGCTGGCCGGGATCGATGTCGATCCGGATGCAGGTGCCCTGCGGGACGATCTTGCCGCCCCAGAGCTCCGATTTCGCCCACCTTGGAGCCGATGACCAGCAGGGCATCTGCACTATTGCAGAGGTCCTGGGCGGCGGAGAGGCGGATGTCCGAGCCGAGCGAGAGCGGGTGGGACTCCGGGATGGCGCCCTTGCCGTTGAGGGTGGTGACCACCGGGGCCTGCAGAGTTTCGGCCAACTCCAGCAGGGCCGAGCCGGCGCGCAGGGATCCGCCGCCGGCCAGGATCACCGGATTGGCGGCCTGTGCCAGCACGGCCACGGCGGCGGCCAGAGCGTCGGCGGCGGCGTTCCGGGCCGGTCCCAGGTCCCGGGCGGCGCACAGCTGGGGATCCACGTCGTTGGCCGATTCCAGCAGGTCCAGCGGGATCTCGATGTGCACCGGGCGCGGGCGTCCGTGGGCGAACAGGGCAAAGGCCTCGTGGATCACTTCCACGGCCTCGGCGCCGGTGGAGACCCGCGTGCTGCGGCCGATCAGCGCCCGCACGGCGCCGGTGGGGTCCCGGGTTTCGTGCAGCGAGCCGATGTCGGAGAATTCGCTCCCGCGCGGAGCCCCGGGCGAGAGGATGATCAGCGGGCGGGACTCGCAGTAGGCGGTGGCCGCGGCGGACATGGCGTTGAGGAGGCCGGGGCCCGAGGTGGTGATGACGACGCCGGGCAGGCCCGTCATCTGGCTCCAGCCGTCCGCGCCGTAGCCGGCGCCCTGTTCGTGCCGGCTGGTCACGGGGTGGATGCCCAGCGGTGCCAGGTGGCGGTAGAACTCCAGGTTGTGGGTTCCGGGGATGCCGAAGATGGTGTCGATCCCGTAGTTCCGCAGCGTGGTCATCACGGCGAGGCCGACATTGTTTGGGGGGATGGGGGTGTTCATGGGGAAATCCTTTGCTCGCGAAGGGAAGAGGTCGGACCGCCCTTGTGCCGCCCGGAGTGGAAGGGCAGCCGGGTCTAGTAGGCCCGGATGCCGTTGACCCAGGTCTGGAGCACCTCGATGGAGCTGATCTCGCCGGCCGGCGCCTCGAGCGGGTCCTGGGCCAGGATGACGAAGTCGGCCAGCTTCTCAGTCTCCAGCGAGCCCAGCTCCTGCTCGCGGCCCATGGCCCGGGCGCCGTTGATGGTGTGGGCGCGCAGCGCCTGCACGGCGTCGATGCGCAGGTCGTCGCCGCCCAGCTGGACGCCGGAGCGGGTCTTGCGGGTCACGGACGTCTGGATGGCCTCCAGCGGGCGGGGCTCGGCCACGGGGGCGTCGGAGCTCATGGTGACGGGCACGGAGGCCGCCACAAACTCGCCCAGCGGGTTGAAGCGCTCGCCCGGGGACCCGATGGCGTCCAGGACGCCGGGGCCCCAGTTGTAGTAGTGCTGCGGCTGGTTCACCGGCAGGATGCCCAGCTCGGCCATGTCGGTGATCTGGGCCGGCGTCGGCAGCCCGCAGTGCTCGATCCGGTGCCGGTGGTCCGCGCGCGGCGTGGCCACCACGGCTTCCTTGACCGCATCAATCACCAGCTGGATGGCCGTGGGTGACTGGGCATGCGTGGCCGTCTGCAGCCCGGCGCTGTGCGCCCGCAGGATCAGCGAGCGGTACTCGGCAGGCTCGTGGTAGAGCGAACCGGTGCGGCAGGGATCGTCGCGGTAGCCCTCGGGGAAGTACGCCGTCCAGCCGCCCAGGGTGCCGTCGGCGTAGAGCTTGATGCCGGCGAAGGAGAGCAGGGAGTCGCCGAACTTGTCCACCAGGCCCAGCTCCAGCACCTCGTCGAGCAGGCTGGAGAGGAAGTAGGCGTTGATCCGGGTCACCAGTTCGCCGCGCTCCACCAGGTCCAGGTAGGCGGAGAACTCGCGCCGGGTCACCTGGGCATCGCCGATGGTGGTGACACCGTTGGCAAGGAAGTTGCGCTGCGCGTGCAGCAGTTGGGCGCGGTGCTGCTCCTTGCTGTCGCCTAGGTGGAAGTTGGGGCCGTGGTGGCCCAGCTTGACGCCGTCGGCCCCGGTGAGGATGTCGCAGGCGGCGTCGGAGAGCTCACCGGTCAGCGAACCCTCGGCGTCGCGGAAGAACGTGCCGCCTGCCGGGTTGGGCGTCGTGTCGGTGATGCCGTTGGCCTCCAGCGTGAAGCTGTTCACGACGCCGCCGTGGCCGCTGGCGTTCATGACGTAGACCTCGCGGCTGGTGGAGACCGTGTCCAGTTCCTGCCGGCTGGGGTGGCGCTGTTCGGCCAGGTTGCGGTGCTCGTAGCCGTAGCCGCGCACGGGCGTGCCCTCGGGCAGCTGCGCCGCGGCGGCGGCCAGCCGGGAGAGCATGGTGGGGATGTCCGGTGCGGCCTCGGGCCCGCAGTCAACCCAGGACAGCAGCTGCCCGTACATGAGCGGGTGGGCGTGCGGGTCGGTGAAGCCGGGGACCATCGTGCGGCCCTGCAGGTCCACGTCCGTTACCCGGGCGGTGCTCAGCCGGGCGGCCTCGGCACGGCAGTGTGCCTGGGAGCCGACGGCGGCAATCCGGTTTCCGATCACCAGGATGGCCTCGGCCACCGAGTTGGCGGCGTCAACCGTGCGGATGGTGCCGCCGAAGAACAAGGTGGCCGCGGCTGCGACGACGGAGGTTTCGTGGGAAGTCAGGGTTGTCATGGAGATGACCTTTGCAAGTAGAAAGGAGAAGGGGTTCGAGGTGCCGGCGCTCAGCCGGCCGGTTCCAGGACAAAAAGCGGAGTGTCGGGGGTGCCGGTGGCTGCCAGCGAGAGCAAATCTCCAATGGTGAACGGTTCGCAGGGTTGCGATGGGAGTGGAGCTCGCCGGTGTGGCGCCAGTCACGATGCTAACCAAGTCTTGATCAGAAGGAAAGCAATTTTTCTGTCAAATGCCGCCAAAACACGTAATTTGCTGATTTAGCACAGAATCTTAGCTCAGAGTTGCTGTTTCAGCGTCCTATGATGGAGGTACTGATACTCCATCCATCCGACCAAGGCGCGTCCGGCGGTGGGGGCCCGGATCCGGAGCGCGCCAATGGCAGGCGATTATTGTGAAGACCATGCATGATCTCGACGACGGACTGGTCCGTCTGCTTCAAGCCGATGGCAGGGCGTCCTTCAGCGACCTCGCCAAACAGCTCGGCGCCACCCGCGCCGCCATCACCGCCAAGGTCAACGAGCTCACGGCATCCGGAGAGGTACGGATCGTTGCGGCCCTCCACCCCCGGGTGTTGGGCCTGAACGCCCTGGCCCACGTCTCCATCCGACTCAGCGGGCCGGCCCGGGAGGTTCTTGACCGGCTGGCGCATCTGGACGGCGCCGTCTTCGCCTCCCTGACCACCGGCCCGTACGGCATCATTGCCGAGCTTCGGCTGCCCAGCGTGCCGGAGCTCTTCGCGCAGATCGACGTCATCCGCAGGGCGCCGGGCGTCTCGGGCGTGGACGTGCACATGTACAAGGAGCTGGTGCGCAGCCTCTTCCTGGGCAAGGAGACGCCGCGGGCGGGGCTGGTGCTGGACCAGGTGGACCTGCGGATCATGGCCGAGCTGCAGATCGACGGGCGGATGAGCTTTGAGGCGCTCGGCGAGCACGTGGACCTGTCCCCCAGCGCCACCAGGACCCGCATGCTGCGCCTGATCGACAACGGCGTGATGCAGATCGGCGCCATCCGCCGCCGCTCCGGGAGCGACCGCTTCATGACCTACGGCTTCGGCGTCTCCACGGTCGCTGAAACGGACGAGGTGGTGGACTACTTCTCCAACCTGCCCGGCATCGAATTCATCGCCACCACCTTTGGCCGCCACGACATGCTGGCAACGGTGGGAGTGTCATCGCTGGATGAAGTCACGTCGATCCTTGACGACCTGCGGCGGCTGGACTCGGTGGTGGAGGCCGATTCCTGGCTGCATCTGCGCATCGTCCAGGAACGCTACGAAAAGCCGCTGGACAATCTGGTGGTCGCCAGCGCCTGACGCCAGCCCACGCACGCGGGAGTGGCCTGTCAGGTCGCTGAAGGGTCGTCCAGAGCGGCCGCGAGCGGCAGTGTGCCGTCCCGGAACTCGATGGTGCGTCCGATGGTTGACGGCATCCCGAGCACTGCAGCGGCCACGAGGGCCACGTTGGCGCGCGCGGTGCCGGTGCCGTCCGACGCGTCGGCGGGGTCGACGTCGATCATCCCGTTGCCGGGCCCGTCCGTCAGCGCGCCGGGACCCAGGATGGTCCAGCCAAGGCTCGTGCCGCGCAGGTAGGCGTCCGCGGCGGCCTTGGCCTCGGCGTAGGCGAAGAAGCCGTTATCCGCGGGCACCCCGTGGTCCGGTCCCGCACCGAGGTAGGACACCATGATGTAGCGTCCGACGCCGGCCTCCGCCGCCGCGTCGATCGAGCGGATCGCGGCGTCCCGGTCCACGGCGTAGGTGCGCTCGGGGCTCCCTCCCCCGGCCCCGGCGGACCAGACCACGGCGTCGTGGTTCCGCAGGGCGGCGGCAATTTCCGCCGTCGTCGAGTATTCAACGTCCAGGAGGGACGGCGTGGCGCCGGTGGCGGCGACGTCGGCCTGGTGGTCGGGGTTGCGGATGAAGGAGGTGACGTCGTGCCCGTCCGTTGCGAGGATCTTGGAAAGCTCCAAAGCCACTTTGCCGTGGCCGCCGATGATTGCGATTCGCGTCATGGACCAATTCTGCCCCACTCCCCGCCGGCTTCACCCGTTGAGCTATCACTTATCGCTGCTCTGAGGCCCTCAGAGAGACTCCAAGTGATAGCTCAACCGGGGTTAAACTAGGGCAAGAACGGACGCAGACGCGCTTTCAAGTGATCTTGATCGTCGAGGCGACGCTGGGAACCCCGTTGCCGTCCAATGCGAAGAGCAGATAGCTGCCCGGTACCAGCACGCCGCGATCCGCCGGCAACTTCAGCGACGCTGTGTTGCCCGACACCGCAGTTGCGGTCACCGGGATCCGCCGCTGGTCGGTGTTCACACTGTGGGTCACCGAGCTCATCCGCATCAGGGAGAACTTGGTGACCGGCGCTCCGGTGGTCACCGCAATCGTGCTGCCGGCCGCGGCGGTGGCCGGTGCGGTCGCAATCGTCGGCCGGGTGCGCGCACTGCCGTCGGCGTTCAGCAGGTAGGGCGGCGTGAAAATTTCTCCGTCCAGATGATTGGTCGTGCAGGTGTTGCACAGCCCGCCACCGCCGACGAAGACCCGTCCGTCGGGGAGCAGCAGGGCGACGCTGTGATACGTCCGGGGGATGGCCATCGGAGCCAGCGTGGTCCATTTTCCGGTAGCCGGGTTCCAGATTTCCGGAGCCATCCTGGCGCCGGTGTCGGTGAACACAACTGGTGTGGCCTGCCCTCCGACCACGAACACCTGCCCGTCGGGCAGCGCGACCCCGTTCGCGAACGACCGGGTGACTCCCATGTCCGCGGTCCGGGCCACCTTCACCCCGTTATTGATATCGATCGTGTATGCCCGCGCCGTAGCTGGGGTGTTGTCGTAGGCGGTCGAGCCGCCCACAGTCAGAATCTTCCCGACGTCGTACATCACGGCGTCGCCGTTCATCGCGTCCGGGCTATCTGAGCGCAGACCGGCCGAAGTGATGCTGCCATTGCCGGTGGTGGAGATCCAGTTCATCTGGCGGCTCGGGCCCGCGTGGAACACCCGGCCACCGGGGGCGGCAAACAACCAGGGGTGATTGTCGGAACGGTACCCGCCACGGGGATCGTCGGTCAGGATGTTGTCGGCCAGCACGTTAGGCAGCGTTCGCCAGCCGCCGGCGGCGGACCACACCTCGCCGTTCTTGTTGCCGATCCCGCCCGACCACGACCCGCCGAGGGTGAACACCTCACCGGTGGAGGTGGTCACGTTGGACTGGTAGCCGCGGGCGATCTTCATGTCCGGCCCTGCGGTCCAGGCGTTCGTCGCAGGGTTGTACAGGGTGGTTTTGGCGCTGTTGCTGCCGCCGCTGATCAGGATCTTGCCGTCCGGTAGCAGCGAGGTCCCGGGGCAGAACATGTCGTGACCGGTGTTGGCCACCTCCTGGGTCTGGCTCACCGCGCCGGTGGTGAGGTCCAGGATGGACGTCTGGGTATAGCCCCTGCTGCCACCGAAAGCGGTGGCAGAATAGGCGGACCAGGTCAGCAGCCGGTTGCCAGGCAACAGCGCCGCCGCGACCGGGACGATCGGGAAGCTGATCGTCGGACCCCAGGACCCCAGCGACGGGCCGAGGAGATTGATCTCCGCGGCGCTGCTCCACGGACCGCGGTTGCCGGCCTCAGTGGTCGCGGTCAGCCGGACGTACCGGGCGCTGACCGCCGTGAAGTTCACGGTCTTCTCCGCGCTGCTGTCCGGCCAGGTGCCGCTGGCGACCACGCTCCAGGTGATCCCGTTGGAACTGACTCCGATCGAGTACTTGCCGACCCGCCCGTTCGTTCCCTCAGAACGCGGGAGGTAGCGGAAACCTGAGATGCTGCGCGTGGCCTTGGTGTCGATTGTGATGGTGTGCGGCAGCGGTGCGGCCGGTGCCGGGGACCACCTGCTGTGCCACATCGTGGCCGCACTGCCGTCGAGGACATTCCCGGCGCGGCCGTTTATGCGGGTGACTTCTTCATCGCTGGCCGAAGCCGTCCACCCAGTCCGGGACAGCAGCCGGAGCCGCCGCCATCGCGGCGGCCGGCAGCACCGAGTTGTGAACGTGTGATCCGGTCGCGCCCGAGGAGCCGTACGGAGCCACCGCCACGTACCCCGTGATCAGCAGGCATCCGACCAGAACTGCCGCCACGCGCCGAATCCCGGCTCTCATCACCGCCGCCATCGCCGGCTCCGGCAGCCGGCCGGCAGGCGGCCGCCCATGACGCACCTTCCTGCCCGGGTGCCGGATCAGGGAAGAGACTCGGTGTGTCATCCAACGATCCATCTGCGCCTCCCCTGCGGCCCCTAGTCCCCCGTGACAAGACAGAGACTAGGGAGGGCAGCATGGGAAAAGCTTGGGCGACAGACGTGGAATGCGCGGAGTGCCGGGAAGGTAGCTCGCGAGGGAGCAGTCTGAGACTGCTCGTCCCTTGTCGATGGGCTATTACGCGGCTACTCTCAACCCAGCGGTGGGCTTGAAGGGTCGAAGAAATGCACCTTGGACGCAAAATCGCTACTACCGGGCTGGTAATTGCAGGAGCCGCCGCAACAGCTGTCACGGCCTTGGCATCAGCATCCCCAGATAATTCAGCGGCTCCCAGATCGATATCTGCGCGAGCTGCCCCCTTCGCCCCGGCCTCACCCGTTGAGCTATCACTTATCGCAGCTCTGAGGCCCTCAGAGAGACTCCAAGTGATAGCTCAACCGGGGTTAAACAAAAAAGACCCCGCAGGCTCAGCCTGCGGGGTCTTGCCTGTAGCGGTGGGGAGGCTCGATCTCCCGACCTCACGATTATGAGTCGTGCGCTCTAACCAACTGAGCTACACCGCCATAAATGAGGAAAACCTGCGCTAAGCCGGTCAAAAACCGCCTTGACACAGGCCCTCATCCAGAGCCCCCCACCGGAATCGATCCGGTGACCTCGTTCTTACCAAGAACGCGCTCTACCACTGAGCTAGGGGGGCAACGAGTAAATACTCTACCGGAAGATTCGCCCACCAACAAATCGGCGGCCGGGCCGTCCCCACCGCGGCGAAACCGCTGGAAATCCGGGCCGAAACGGCGTCCAGGACACCGCGGCGGGGTGTCTGCCCGCCGCGACGGCGCCGGATGTGACGAAGCGAACTCATGCGCCGACGCGGCCTTAAACAAGAGCGGGCCGGCTGAGTAGCCGGCCCGTTCTCAGATGAAGCTAGTGGTTACCACTTAGTGCGGGGCTTGCGGGCCGCGTCGGAGGATACGCCGCGCTCGCTGAAGGAACGTCCGCCACGGTCAGCGGAGGACCGCTCGCCGTCGTTCTTGCGGAATTCGCGCTTGAAGCCGCCGTTGCCCTTGAAGTTGCCGCCACGGTCGCTACCACCGGCGAAGCCGCCGCGGTCACCCCCGCGGCTGCCCTGGTAGCTGCCACGCTCGCCGCCACCGGAGGGCTTGCGGCCGTTGTCCAGCTCGAGGTGGATCAGCTCGCCGCCGATCCGGGTGCGGGACAGGGCGCGCAGCTGCTCGGGGCTCAGGTCCGCGGGGAGCTCCACGAGGGAGTGGTCCGAGCGGATGTCGATGCCGCCGATCTGGGCCGAGGAGATGCCGCCTTCGTTGGCAATGGCGCCAACGATGGAACCCGGCATGACGCGCTGACGGCGTCCGACGGCGATCCGGTAGGTGGCGTTGCCCTCGGTGAGCGTGCGGGTCGGGCCGCGTGAGCCGAAGCCGTCCTTGGCGCGCTCGCGCTTCTGGAACTCGGGGGCGGCGGGCAGTTCCTTGACCAGCAGCGGCTGTCCGCCCTGGGCCATGACGGCCAGTGCGGCGGCGATCTCCGACGCCGGCACGTTGTGCTCTTCCTCGTAGGAGGAGATGAGGTCGCGGAATGCCGCAACGTCTTCGGACTCGAGCGTCTCGGTGATGCGCTCGGCGAACTTGCCCAGGCGCAGCGTGTTGACGGTCTCGGCCGTGGGCAGGTGCATCTGCTCCACCGGCTGGCGGGTGGCCTTCTCGATGGAACGCAGCAGGTACTTCTCCCGCGGCGTCATGAATAGGATCGCGTCGCCGGAACGGCCTGCGCGGCCGGTGCGGCCGATGCGGTGCACGTAGGACTCGGTGTCGTGCGGGATGTCGTAGTTGACCACGTGGCTGACGCGCTCGACGTCGAGGCCGCGGGCGGCGACGTCGGTGGCGACCAGGATGTCGATCTTGCCGTCACGCAGGGCCTCGACCGTGCGCTCACGCTGCTGCTGCGGGATGTCGCCGTTGATGGCGGCAGCCTGGAAGCCGCGTGACCGCAGCTTGTCGGCGAGGTCCTCGGTAGCCATCTTGGTCCGCACGAAGGCGATGACGCCCTCGAACTCTTCGACCTCGAGGATGCGGGTCAGCGCGTCGAGCTTGTGCGGGCCCATGACCTGCAGATAGCGCTGGCGGGTGTTGGCGCCGGTGGTGGTCTTGGACTTGACCTGGACCTCGGCCGGGTTGTTCAGGTACTGCTTGGACAGGCGGCGGATCTGGCTCGGCATCGTGGCGGAGAACAGGGCAACCTGGCGGCCCTCGGGGGTCTGCTGGAAGATCTGCTCCACGTCTTCGGCGAAGCCCATGCGCAGCATCTCGTCAGCCTCGTCCAGCACGAGGTACTGGAGTTCGGACAGGTCCAGGGAACCCTTGGCGATGTGGTCGATTACGCGGCCGGGGGTACCGACAACAACCTGGGCGCCGCGGCGCAGGCCGGCCAGCTGCGGGCCGTAGGCGGAACCGCCGTACACCGGGAGGACGGTGAAGTCGTCGATGTGCTTGGCGTAGGACGTGAAGGCCTCGGCAACCTGGAGCGCCAGCTCGCGGGTCGGAGCGAGCACCAGGGCCTGGGTCTTGCGGGACGGGCCGTTGAGGTCGTGGAGTTCGGCCAGACGGGACAGCGCCGGTACTGCGAATGCTGCAGTCTTACCGGTACCGGTCTGGGCCAGGCCCACGACGTCGCGGCCTTCGAGCAGCAGCGGGATGGTTGCCGCCTGGATCGGGGACGGCTTCTCGTAGCCGACATCCTGCAGGGCAGCGAGGACGCGGCCGTCGATGCCGAGGTCAACGAACTTGACGCCTTCTTCTTCGGCGTCTTCGTTCGCGGCCGGTGCGGCGGCGGGAGCCTCGGTGGTTACCGGGGCGGATTCGGCTGCGGGGGCAACCGTTTCAGAAGTCTCGACGTCGGCCTGGGTGATTTCGGTGTCGACGGAGTTGTTCTGGTTTTCGGGCATAGGTGAATTTTCCTCATCCATAGGGGCCAAGCGGCACAACCCGAGGTGAGCGGAGCCGCAGTACGCGTGACACAAGTTGCCGGGCATACTTTGACCGGCCGGTCACATAGAAGTCCGGCGCTTTCGCAATCCCGTGGCAGGACTTCGCGCTGCATCTCTTGGCTGCTATCACAGCAGTCTGTACAGCGTTTTCTTTAGCCGGCTCTCCCTATGAAAATGCCCGCATCACAGTTGCGGGCCCCAACACTTGCCAGTCCTGCCTCAAGAATTGGGCAGGAATAAGGGATTTCCGGAGTGGGGGATATTTCAAGTGTAAGGCATGGATCAGCGCACGGGTAACTCAGGGGACCGACGACGGCGGTGAGCTTGCGCACACAGGCCTCCCGGTTGGGCCGGGTGAGACTCAGTCCGCTAGACGCCGAGCCGGCGCTGCAGCTTCTCGAATTCCTCGTGGTACTCGGGCTGGAGACGGATCTCGCCGTCGGCGTCGGCGTCCCGGAGGGCCTCCATGTCCTCAAGGGTGGGATCGGTGAACCATTTGGCGATGGTCACGCCGTGGGTGGGGACGAAGATCCGGTGGATGTGGTCCCCCGCCTGGATGGTGCCGGTCCGGACAACCCGGAGGTAGGCGCCCACCCTACCGGCATCCCCGAATCTCTTGACCCAGTGCGGCTCGCCCATCCGCCGCTGGAACGTGGCGCAGGGAACGCGGGGCGAGGTCACTTCCACCTCGACGTCCAGCCCGATCTTCCAGCGCTCCCCGATGATGGCGTTGGAGGCGCTGATGCCGGCGATCCGCAGGTTTTCGCCGAAGACGCCCGCCGGCAGTGCGCGCTGGAGTTCACCGGTCCAATAGTCGGCGTCGTCCTGGGAATAGGCGTACAGCGCCTGGTCTTCACCGCCGTGATGGATCCTGCTCGCCTGGATGTCACCGTGCAGGCCCAGCTTGTGCACCCTCACGGGCCCGTCGACGGCACGTTTGTCGATCGCGGTCACCCCGACGCTGCCGGAATCCTCGAGCAGCTGGTGAACCCGGCAGACGGCAAGCACAGATGCGGTATCCATGGCACCAGTGTAGGCCCGGCGCCACCATGGGCTTGGCGCCGCGGGACGGCTTTTTCGGTGATCCGTGCGCATCCAGCCCGTAGGATGCTGGAATGAGCCGTGCTTCCGAAATTTCAGGTGTTTCCGATGCTTCAGATGTTTCCGATGTCCTGGCGATCGATTCCTTACTGAGCGCCGACGAGCTGGCCGTCCGCGAAAGGGTCCGCGATTTCACGGACCAGCGGATCCGCCCGGGCATCGCGGGTTGGTATGACGACGGCGTTTTCCCGCTTGAGCTGGCCCCGGAACTGGGCGAACTCGGCGTGCTCGGCATGCATCTGGAGGGCTACGGCTGCCCCGGCCGCTCCGCCGTCGAATACGGCCTGGCAACGATGGAACTCGAGGCGGGCGATTCCGGCATCCGCACCTTCGTCTCCGTGCAGGGCTCCCTCGCCATGACCGCCATCCACAAGTGGGGTTCCGAGGAGCAGAAGCAGGAGTGGCTCCCCCGGATGGCCGCCGGCGAGCTGATCGGCAGCTTCGCCCTGACCGAACCCACCGCCGGTTCCGACCCGGCCTCCATGAAGACCTACGCGCGGCGCGACGGCACGGGCGACGGCGCCGGCTGGATCCTGGACGGCGCCAAACGCTGGATCGGTCTCGCCTCGGTGGCGGATGTGCTGGTGGTGTGGGCCATGACCGACGACGGCGTCCACGGCTTCCTCGTCCCCGCCGGCACCCCCGGGGTCACGGCGACGCCGATCGGGCAGAAGCTCTCGATGCGCGCCTCGATCCAGTGCGACATCACGTTCGACGGCGTCCGGCTGGGCCCGGAGGCCTTGCTGCCGGCGGCCCGCGGGCTGCGCGGCCCGTTCAGCTGCCTTAACGAGGCGCGGTACGGGATCGCGTGGGGCGCGATGGGCGCCGCCCGGGACTCCTACGAGGCGGCGTTGAAGTACTCGCAGGAGCGGCTGCAGTTCGGCAAGCCGCTCGCCGGGTACCAGCTCACGCAGGAGAAGCTCGTGAATATGCTGCTGGAGATCCAGAAGGGCACGCTCGTGGCGCTGCAGCTGGGCCGGCTCAAGGATGCCGGGAAGCTGCGGCCGGAGCAGATCTCGCTGGGCAAGCTGAACAACGTGCGCGAGGCGATCGGGATTGCCCGCGAGGCCCGCACCATCCTGGGCGGCAACGGGATCACGCTGGACTATTCGCCGCTGCGGCACGCCGCCAACCTGGAATCGGTCCGCACTTACGAGGGCACGGACGAGGTCCACACCCTGGTCCTGGGCCAGCACATCACCGGGCTGCCCGCGTTCCGCTAATTCCACCCGCGGGCCCGCTCACTTCCCGCGCGAGATGGCACTTCGCGGCAGTATCGGGCGAGCTCACACTGCCGTCAAGTGCCATCTCGGCGGGCCGAGAAACCTCAAACCCTTATGCCGGGACCGGAACCGCCTCCCGTTTGCCGGCGTCCTTGCGGATGGTAGCGCTGATGACGGCGGCGATCGTGCACATGGCCGCGGCAGCGAACCAGGCGTAGGTGTACTGGCCGGTGGCGTCCCGGATGGCGCCGGCGGCCAGCGCCGCGGCGGCTGCGCCGAGCTGGTGGGCCGCGAAGACCCAGCCGAACACCACGCTGCCGTCGGCGCCGAACACCTGGCGGCAGATCGCGGCCGTCGGCGGCACGGTGGCCACCCAGTCCAGGCCGTAGATGACCACGAACACGATCATGCTGGGCTGGACCGTGGCGCTGAGCAGCAGCGGCAGCACCAGCAGGCCTATCCCGCGGAACTGGTAGTACACGGCGAGCAGGATCCGCGGGTTGAAACGGTCCGTGAGCCAGCCGGAGGCGATGGTACCCACGATGTCGAAGATGCCGACGACGGCGAGCAGCCCGGCGGCGGTGGTTTCGGTCATGCCGTGATCGTGGGCGGAGGGGATGAAGTGGGTGCCGATCAGTCCGTTGGTGGTGGCCCCGCAGATGGCGAAGCCAGCCACGAGGGCCCAGAAGGTCCGCACCTTGCTGGCCCGCTTGAGGACCTGCAGGGCCCGGACGGCGGCATTCCTCCGGGGTTCCGCGGGTTCCGAGACAGGCTCCGGCTCGCCGTCCCGCTCAGCCTGGGCCTCCGCCCCGTACGCCAGCACGCCGACGTCGGCGGGTGAGTTCTTCAGGAACTTCAGCACGAGCGGCACCACGGCCAGCGCGCCTGCGGCAATCAGCAGCGAGGCCTGCCGCCAGCCCGGATTCTGGGCCAGGGCGGCCATGAAGGGCAGGAAGACCAGCTGCCCCGCCGCGCTGCCTGCCGTGAGGATGCCGATCACCAGGCCGCGGCTCTTGGCGAACCAGGTGTTGGCGATGGTGGCGGCAAAGACCAGTGCCATGGAGCCAGTCCCCAGTCCGATCAGCAGTCCCCAGGTCAGCAGAATCTGCCAGGACTGGGTCACCAGCACCGTCAGCGCACTGCCGGCGCCGATCAGCACGAGGGCCACGGAGGTGACGGTGCGGATGCCGAAACGCTCCATAAGGGCCGCCGCGAACGGGGCCGTGAGGCCGAAGAGCACCAGGTTGATGCTGACGGCGGCCGAGAGGACGGTGGTGGACCAGCCGAACTCGTTCTGCAGCGGCACCATCAGCACGCCGGGAGCGGCACGGAACCCTGCGGCGCCGACCAGCGCGAGGAAGGCCACGGCGGCCACGATCCAGGCCGGGTGGATCCTGCGGCGGCCCGGCGCGGGGATCCGGGTGGTGTCGGGGGCGCTCATGCGGCGGTTCCGTTCTGTTCGGCGGCGTTCTGTTTTGTGGCGGTCTGTGGGGCGGCGCGGGCCGTGGCCAGGGGCACAGGGTCCGCGGTCCGGGTGAGGCTGTGCCAGCTGGTGTTTTCGGCCGTGAGCCGTTCCCCGCAGGCCGTGCAGCTGTCCGCGGAGGAGGTGCGCTGGCCGCAGCCGCTGTGGATGACGAACATGTGGGCCTGATCGGACGGTGCCGCGAGGTGCTTTTCGGCCCAGAGCACGACGGCGTTGAGCACCGGCAGGGCGTCCTCGCCTTTGGCGGTGAGGACATACTCCTGGCGGGTGCGGCCGCCGTCGTCGTACGGCTGGCGGGTAAGCAGCCCGGCGTCCACGAGCCCCGCGAGCCGTTTGGTGAGCACGGAATCCGCCACGCTTAGACGGTTCTTCATGGCCTCGAAGCGGCCGTTGCCGAAAAACACCTCGCGAAGAACGAGCATGCTCCACGGGTCGCCGAGGACGTCCAAGCCGCGGGCCATGCTGCAGTTCCGCTGGGACCAGTCAGATCGAAGTGCCATGCGGAAGAGACTAGCTGACTATCTTCAAGAAAGCTACACATTTCTCGCCGAGATGGCATTTCGCGGCAATGTTTCGGCGGCGCAACACTGCAGCGAAGTGCCATCTCGCGGGGAGGGAGGAGGACGGGAGGGTGGAGCGCGGGGAGGGCTGAAGGAAGAAGGGAGGGTGGAGCGAGGGAGGAGCTAAGCCCTCTCGCGCAGCGCGGCGCGGGACGGCCGGTAGGCCAGCGCCCAGTAAACCAGCATGGCCATGCCGCACACGACGCCGAGGCTGGCGGCGATGAGCTGCCACTGGGTCTGCGGATCCTTGCCCCACTCCTGCGCGCCGGCCATGACCGCGAGATACTTAGGCGTCAGGTAGAAGGCCAGGGCCGAGAAGGCCACAATGATCCAGCCGGCCAGGCGCATCTTGCCGTCCCGGGACGGCACCCGGTGGATCGCGAACCCCATGCACGGCAGTGCCACGGCCATCCACACCCAGTGGTGGGACCAGGAAACGGGGCTGATCAGCAGCATCAGGACCGCGGTGGCGGAGACGGCCACGAAGTTCTCATCCGCCGCCACGGCCCACTTGATGACCAGCGCGGCCACGGCGGCCAGGGCCACGGAGATCACCAGCCACACCACACTGGTCAGGCCGGAATCCGGCAGGCCCAGGTGCAGAAGCAGTCCCTTGACGGAGAGGTTGTCCATATACGCGGGGCCGCCGATCCGTCCGGTGTCCGGCAGGATCTTGGTCCAGAACGTCACCGAGGCCGTGGGCAGCAGAGCCCAGGCCAGGGCGATGGAGCCCAGGAACCCGGTAGCCATCCAGCCGAGGGCCTTGAAGTCGCGGCGGACCAGGAAGTACAGCCCGAACGCGAGCGGGGTCAGTTTGATGCCGGCCGCGATCCCGATCAGCAGACCCGCCGGCCAGCGGATCTCGCCGGCCCTGGACTTCCCGTAGAGCGCGAAGTCGGCCAGGATCAGGCCCATCAGGATGATGTTGATCTGGCCGAAGTCGAAGGTGTCCCGCCAGGGCCCCAGCAGCAGGATCGCCGCGGTTCCGGCCAGCGCCACGGCCCGGAACCGCCAGTCCGCAAACGCGGCCCGCCAGCCGCCCAGGCCGAAGTAGTGCCGTGCCAGCCATGCCGAGACGATCACGGCGCCCAGCAGCGCCGTCGTGATGAACACCAGGCTGCCCGCGCCCTGGCCGAGCGAGGCGAGCGCCGCGAACAGCAGCGCCGCGAACGGCGGATAGGTGAAGGGCAGCCCGTCCCGCGGCGCATACAGCTCGTTGACGCCGGCCTCCCCGGTCTGCAGCACCCGGCTGCCGCCGTAGAAGTAGACCTCGAAGTCGTTCATCAGCGGGATGTAGGCGGTGTACAGCACCACCAGGGCGAGGACGACGGCGAGCGCGCCGGCCGCCGTCGCGAGCCAGCCGCGCGTGGTGGAGGACGGTGCCCTGGTGGTGGTCGTCACGGGGTGCTAGTTGCCTGTCTCGAGGGAGGAAAGGGTGGAGAGGGCGCGCTCGAGGTCGGCGATGAGGTCCTCGACATCCTCGATGCCGCAGGAGAGCCGGATCAGGTTGACCGGTACGGCCAGTTCGGTGCCCTTGACCGAGGCATGGGTCATTTCCGAGGGGTAGTTCATCAGCGACTCGATGCCTCCCAGCGACTCGGCAAGGGTGAACACGGAGGTCGATTCGGCAACCTTTCGCGCCGCGGCCTCGCCGCCCTTGAACTGCACGGAGATCATGCCGCCGAATTTCTTCATCTGCTTCTTGGCCAGCTCATGGCCGGGGTGCGAGGGCAGTCCCGGGTACAGCACGGCCTCCACCTCGGGGCGCTGCAGCAGCCATTCGGCCACGGCCTGGGCGTTGTCGCTGTGGCGGTCCATGCGGACGCCGAGGGTCTTCAGGCCGCGGGTGGTGAGGAAGGCGTCCATCGGCCCGGACACGGCGCCGACGGCGAACTGCACGAAGCCGATCTTCCCGGCCAGCTCCGGGTCGTTGACGATGATCGCGCCGCCGACGACGTCGGAGTGCCCGCCGATGTACTTGGTAGTGGAGTGGACCACGATGTCGGCGCCGAGGGCGAGCGGGTTCTGCAGGTACGGCGAGGCGAAGGTGTTGTCCACCACGAGGAGGGCGCCGGCGTCGTGCGCGAGCCCGGCGAGGGCCTCGATGTCGGTGATCTTCATCATCGGGTTCGACGGCGTCTCGACCCACACGAGGCGGGTCTTGCCGCCGTCGCCGCCGGCATTGGTTCCGCCGGCGGAAACGGCCTTCGCCACGGCGTCGAGATCGGACATGTCCACCGGGGTGTTGCCGATGCCCCACTCCCCCAGCACGCGGCTGATCAGCCGGTACGTGCCGCCGTAGGCGTCGTTGCCGAGCACGATGTGGTCGCCGGGTCGGGTCAGGGCGCGGATCATGGAGTCCTCGGCGGCCAGGCCGGAGCTGAAGGAGAACGCGGCGGTTCCGCCTTCCAGCGCGGCCAGCTGCTCCTGGAGCGAGTCACGGGTGGGGTTGGTGCCGCGGCCGTACTCGTAGCCCGCCCGCAGCCCGCCGATCCCGTCCTGGGCATAGGTGGAGGAGAAGTGCACGGGCGGCACCACAGCGCCGGTGCGCGGCTCGAAGGCCTGGCCGGCGTGCACGGCGCGGGTGTTGAATCCGGAGTTTTTAGGGGAAGAGCTTTCTGGCAAAGACATGTGGAATCCTTTCGGCCGGTGAGTGGGGCGCGCCGGGTCGGCAGGAGCCCCCACCGGGTCAGTTGCTGAGGTAGGCGAGGAGGTCGTGGCGGGTCAGGATCCCCACCGGAGCGCCGACGAACGTCACCATGAGGGTGTCGGCGTCGGAGAGGAGTTCACGGGCCGTCGAGATCGATTCGAGCGAGCCGATCACGGGCAGCCGGGCCTCCATGTGTTCGGAGATCTTGTCCGACAACTTTGCCTCGCCGCGGAAAAGCTTGGCCGTGAGGGTTCGTTCGTCCACGGCGCCCAGCACCTCGCCCATGACCACGGGCGGCTCCTGGGAGAGCACGGGGATGTGCGAGACGCCGTACTCGTTCATGATGTTGATGACGTCGCGGACGCTCTCGTTGGGGTGGATGTGGACCAGGGCCGGCAGTTCGCCGGTCTTGGCCTTGAGCACCTCGCCCACCGAGGCTTCGTCCCCGCTGGCCAGGAACCCATAGGAGCGCATCCACTGGTCGTTGAAGATCTTCGCCAGGTAGCCGCGTCCGGAATCGGGCAGGATGACCACCACGACGGCGTCCGCGGGCAGGTCCTTGGCGATCTGCATTGCTGCGATGACCGCCATGCCGGAGGATCCGCCCACCAGCAGGCCTTCTTCGCGGGCCAGCCGGCGCGTCATCGCGAAGGAGTCGGCGTCGCTGACGGCGATGACGTCGTCGGGAACGGACTTGTCATAGTTGGCGGGCCACATGTCCTCGCCGACGCCTTCGACAAAGTACGGGCGGCCCGTGCCGCCGGAGTAGACCGAGCCTTCGGGGTCCGCGCCGATGATCTTGACCACGCCGCCCTCGGCTGCGGGGCGCCCGGCGGAGACCTCCTTCAGGTACCGGCCGGTGCCGGTGATGGTGCCGCCGGTGCCGGCGCCGATCACGCAGTGGGTGACTTTGCCGTCCGTGTCGCGCCAGATCTCCGGGCCGGTGGTTTCATAGTGGCTGGCCGGGGCGGCGGGGTTGGAGAACTGGTCCGGCTTGTACGCGCCGGGGATTTCCGTGACGAGCCGGTCGGAGACGCCGTAGTAGCTTTGCGGGCTGTCCGGGGGGACGGCGGTGGGGGTGACGACCACTTCGGCGCCGTAGGCCTGAAGCACCGCCCGCTTGTCCTCGCCGACCTTGTCCGGGACGACGAAGATGCACCGGTAGCCCTTCTGCTGGGCCACGAGGGCCAGGCCCACTCCGGTGTTGCCGGAGGTGGGTTCCACGATGGTGCCGCCGGGCAGGAGCTTGCCGGTGCGTTCGGCCTCCTCGATCATCTTCGCCGCGATGCGGTCCTTGATGGACCCGCCGGGGTTCAGGTATTCCAGCTTCACCAGGACCGTGGCCGCGATGCCGTCGGTCACGTGGTTGAGTTTGACGAGCGGCGTGTCACCGATGAGGTCCAGAACGGACTGGGCGTACTTCATAGGTACAAAGTTACCGTCTCCCCGTCCGGAGGCATGTCGCCGGCACGTCGCCTTGAGATCCCGGCGCCCGAAGGTGCGACGGTGATGCGGTGACGAGCACGGGTTGGCCGAAGAAGCTCAGGAGCTACGCGCTGCCCGCCGGCATGCTCCTGGCGGGGGTCGCCGCGCAACCAGCCGGCGTATCTGGCGCTGGAGCCGGTGGGCGGCTCCCCGGCCCGTCTGGCAGCCCTGCTGATCGGGGTGAACCTGGGCCCGCTGGTGACGCCGTGGGCCTCCCTCGCCGGCGCCCGGGTGGCCGAGCGGCGCCGGCATCCCCCGGCTCAGGCGCCGATGTCGTTCGCCGCGGTCTCTGCGATCGTTTCGGTGCCGCCGGTCTCGGGCACGGCGTTTTGCCACAGTCCCATGATGTTGCCCTCGGTGTCCTTGAAGTAGGCGTAGAAGCCCATGCCGGGGATGGCGGCCTTTGCCGTGACCACGGAGCCGCCGAGCTGCTCAACCTGCGCGAGCGTTGCGTCGATGTCTTCCACATCCACGGTGATGATGGGCGTCGTCAATTCGCCTGCCCTGGCCATGAGGCCGCCGTTGATGGCCCCGGGATCCTTTGGCATCCCGGTTTTTTCGTCGCTTGGCGTGGTGATCACGATGTTGTAGTCCATCTCGGGCATTGCGTTGATCTTCCAGTCGAAGGCCGCCTTGTAGAACTCGGTGGCTCGGCCCTGATCGTCCGCAGGGATTTCGAAATGCACTATTCCGGCCATTGCGCGCTCCTACTTCATGAGTTGGAAGGTCGCGGACGCCCCGCGCCACAACTGGATTCTAGCCCTGCGGCGCAGTGGCGGTAAGGGGGCCTCCGGCAACTGCGTCCCGGCCGGACGTGCGAACATATTCGAATGACCATCGTAGACGTCCCCGCCGGCTTGGCCGCCTCGGACGCCTCCTTGCGGTGGCGCCCGGGCGGGCCGTTCGACCTCCTGCAGACGCTCGGGACCCTCATGCGAGGCCAGGGCGATCCCTCCTTCCGGGCCGTCCCGGGCGGGGTCTGGATGGCGTTCACGACGCCGGCCGGTCCGGCCACGCTGCTGCTCGCCGGCGCGGGCGCACGCGCGGATCCCGCCGTCGATGCGCAGGCGTGGGGCCCGGGGGCCGCCGACGCCGTAGACTGCGTCCCCCGGCTGCTCGGGCGCGACGACGACTGGTCAGGGTTCGACGAGCCGGCCTTCCACGCCACGCTCCCCCGCATGGTGACCGAAGCCCGGCGCCGGAACCTCGCCATCCGCCTCCCCGCGACGGGCCGCATGGTCGACTCGCTCGTGCCGACGATTTTGGAGCAGAAGGTCACGGTCATCGAGGCCCGCCGCGGCTACCGCTACCTGATGTACCGCTTCGGGACGGCGGCGCCCGGCGCGGGCACGGTGGCTCCCGCCAACCTGATGGTCCAGCCCACGCCCGGGCAGTGGCTGCGCATCCCCTCCTGGGAGTGGCACAAGGCCGGCGTGGGACCCCAGCGCTCGGCGACCGTCATGCGGGCGCTGCGCTCCGCCGTCGCGCTTGAACGGCTCGCCGCCCTGCCCGCCGCGGACGCGTCCGCGAAGCTGCAGACTATTCCGGGGATCGGCGCCTGGACCGCGGCGGAGGTGGTGCAGCGCACCCACGGCTGCCCGGACTCGGTTGCGGTGGGCGACTACCATCTGGCGGCAGATGTGGGGGCGGCGCTGACCGGACGGCGGACGGACGACGCCGGCATGCTGCGGCTGCTGGCACCCTGGGCCGGGCACCGGCAAAGGGTGGTGCGCATGCTCGGACTCAGCGGTTTCCGCAAGCCGACCTTCGGCCCGCGCATGACCATCCAGGACCACCGCCGCCACTGATCCACGCCGGCTAAAGCAACGCGTCCGCCACAGCAACGCGGGGTCACTTCCGGCCCATTCCGGGTCCGCTATTTGGGCGCGATGTGACCCCTCGTTGGATTGCCCCGCGTCGGACTAGACGGCGCGGAATCGGGCCCTCTTGATCCTGGAAATAACATCTTCGAAGCCGTCAGCAAGATCGTCGGCGTTGGCTTCGAAATACGCCCAGCCAGCACCGCGGAAGGCCTCGTCCCGCCGGTTGTCCCGCGACTGCTGTTCCCGTGTGAGGTGATGGGCGCCGTCGTACTGGATGGCGATCCGGAACCGCCGGTACCCCAGATCCGCGGCCGGCGAGCGCTCATCGTACGGATCGAGCCGGAGTTGCAGCTCAGGCTCAGGAAGGCGCGCGTCCAGCAAGGCCAGCCGAAGGAAGGTCTCGGGGAAGGAATCCGAGCCCACGCGCATCTCGTCCAGGGCAAGCCGGGCCTTTTCCACCCCCTTCATGTTGGGGTGCTGGCGGATGAGCAGCCGCAGGCCCTCCTTGTACGCATACGGGTCAGACCTTAGTTCAAGTCCTGGCCGGGGCATCCGGATCAGCTAGTCGCCCAGGGCTATGAGGTAGTTGAGTGGCAGCACCATGGCAAGATCCGGCCAGGTCCGTGGCGGGGCGGTAACGGGGATGCCGTCGATGGACGTCAGCTCACCGGGGATCAACCGCACGCGGTGGCCCGTGACCCCGGTGCGACGCTCCCTCGGCAGCTCGTGCGGTTTACTGAGATGGATGGTGGAGCAGCCGCGGAGCCACGGCGGCAGCCCCAGCCGGGTCAGGACGACGGCGGTTTCGTGGGATGCCCAGGCGCCGGGTGTGGCAGCCGCCAGGACTCGCGCCCGTTCGACGATCTCGAGGTGCCGGCCGGCGGGCAGGTAGATGAGGCGGCCGCCGTCGGACAGGTCCTTTGCCCGCAGGCGCTTAGGCGAGACGCCCAGCGCGCGGGACTCATAGACGGTGAACGGCGCTTTGCTGAGGCCTTCCGGGAGCGGCGTGATGCGGACCAAGTGCACCATTGTGTCCCCGCACCGGAAGCCGTGCAGGAGTTATCCACAGGCCGCTCCTGCAAAGGACAACGCGGGGTCACTTCGCGCCCATCGGTCGCCGAAACTTGGGCGCGATGTGACCCCGCGTTGCTTGGCGAAGGTCAGTTACAGGCCCAGCCGGGCCACCGCTTCCTGGCGCATCTCCACTTTGCGGATCTTGCCGGAGACGGTCATCGGAAAGCTCTGCCGCACGTCCACGTAGCGCGGGACCTTGTAGTGCGCCAGCTTGCCCCGGCAGAACTCCGCCAGGCTCTCGGCGTCCAAGGGGCCGGCGCCGGGCTTGAGGATCACGCAGGCCATGAGCTCCTCGCCGTACTTCTGGTCAGGAACCCCGATCACCTGCACGTCCTGGATGTCCGGGTGGGTGTAGAGGAACTCCTCGATTTCCCGCGGGTAGACGTTCTCGCCGCCGCGGATCACCATGTCCTTGATCCGGCCCTCGATCACCATGTACCCGTCCTCGTCCATGCGGGCGAGGTCCCCCGTGTGCATCCAGCCCTCGGCGTCGATCGCTTCTGCGGTCTTGTCCGGCTGGTTCCAGTAGCCCTTCATGACGGCGTAGCCGCGGGTGCAGAGTTCGCCGATCTCGCCGCGCTGCAGCACGTCGCCGGTGACCGGGTCCACGATCCGGCTCTCCAGCTGCGGCATGGTCCGGCCCACGGTCTCGGTGCGCTGGGCCATGGTGTCCAGGCTGCGGGTCATCGTGGACACCGGGGAGGTCTCCGTCATGCCGTAGCAGATGGCCACGTCCTTCATATTCATTTCCGAAATGACCCGGTTCATCACCTCGATGGGGCACAGCGAGCCGGCCATGACGCCGGTGCGCAGCGTGGACAGGTCATAGGAGGCAAAGTCCGGCAGTGCGAGTTCGGCAATGAACATGGTGGGCACCCCGTAGAGGGAGGTCCCGCCGAAGTCCTGCACGGCTTCCAGCGCCGACGCCGGCGAGAAGCCACGGCCCGGAATGATGGTGGCGGCGCCGTGACTGAGCGCGTTGAGGTTGCCGATCACCATGCCGAAGCAGTGGTAGAACGGCACCGGGATCACCACCCGGTCATGCTCGGTGTAGCCCAGCTGCTCGCCGATCGAGTAGCCGTTGTTCAGGATGTTGTCGTGCGTCAGCGTGGCGCCCTTGGGGAAGCCCGTGGTGCCGGAGGTGTACTGCAGGTTGATGGCATCGTGCGGGTCCAGTTCGGCCATGCGCGCCTGCAACGCGGAATGCCCGACGTCGTCCGCCCGCTTGAGCAGCTCGGCGAAGGTCCGCTCGGCCTCCGTTTCAGGGATGCCGGCGGTGAGCCCGGCCACGCCGGCGTCCGGGAGGAAGACCAGATCACGCAGCTCGGGGCACTCTGCCAGTGCCTGGCGCGCCATCCCGGTGTAGTCACTGTTGCCATCCGACGGTGCGGAGACCAGCATCCGCATACCGTTCTGCTTGACCACGAACTCCAGCTCGTGGCTGCGGTAGGCGGGATTCACGTTGACCAGAATCGCGCCGATCTTCGCCGTCGCGTACTGCAGGATGGTCCACTCCGCGCAGTTGGGGCTCCAGATGCCGATCCGTTGACCCTTGGCGACGCCCAGGGCGAGCAGCGCACGGGCCACGCGGTCGACGTCGTCGTTCAGCTTGGTGTAGCTCCACCGCCGGGCCTCTTCGCCGGGCACCGCCGCCGCCTCGATCAGGGCGTCATGGTACGGGAACCGGGCCACGATCCGTTCGAAGTTGTCGCCGATGGTTTCCTCGAGCAGCGGAACGTCAGTGTCCCCGGCTGTGTAAGCAAGCATGGTGTGACGCTACCAACAGTCCGGCGGCAAAAGAAGAGCGAAGGTAGGAAGTCCTACGAAATCTTCCGGTACTCTTCCTACGCCGGGGCGGCCGCCCGGTATTGTGAAAACCATGAGCGCACCCATTGACCTCCAGGCCATCTTCATCCCCAACGAGGGCGAATTCTTCCGCGTGAAGCTCGCCCTGGAAATCGCGATCGACGACGTGGTCAACGAACCCGGATGCATCCGCTACGAGCTCACCGAGGCCGCTGAGGACCGCCTCGTGCTGACCGAACTGTGGGCTTCCGAGGAGGATCTGGACAAGCACTCCAAGGGCACGGCCGTCCAGGACCTGAACGAATCCCTGAGCGCCCTGCTGGCCGAGCCGGTCAGGCTCGAAAGGCTCTAGCAAACTACCAGGCACCCAACCAACGCGGGGGTTTAGGCCTCCGGGATCTGGGTTCCGTCCTGCCGGCTTGCCGCTGTGGCAGCCTCAGCCTGTGAACGGGCCACGTGGGCGTGGACCTCTTCCATGTCCAGGGCCTTGACGGCGTCGACGACCTGCTCCAGCTGCTGGGCGTTCAGGGCGCCGGGCTGGGAGAACACCAGCACCTTTTCGCGGAAGGCCATCAGCGTGGGGATGGACGTGATGCCGGCCTCGGCGGCGAGCTGCTGCTCGGCTTCGGTGTCCACCTTGGAGAAGACGACGTCCGGGTGCTTCTCGGAGACGGCTGAGTATGTGGGTCCGAACTGCTTGCACGGGCCGCACCATTCGGCCCAGAAATCGACAAGGACGATGTCGTTGTCCTCGACGGTCGATGCGAACTGTTCACCTGTAATGTCTACGGTTGCCATGAGTCCACGGTACGCGAGCAGCCTCGGGATGTCCCCTACGTTTCGCTGATGGCACATCCCGCCAGGACCACCACGGGAGCACAGCCGGAGCACCGGACGGCTTAGCCCCAGAGGTGCGGGGCGGGCCGGCGGGCGCCGGGCAGTGCGTTGGTTTCGCGCCATTCGTGGATCCACTCAGGCAGCTCCAGCTCCGCGGGCGGCTGGCCGAATTCGCGCAGGATCTCCTCCTGGCTGACCGGCTTGCCCTTGCTTACGAGCCGGGTGGCGATGTGGGCGCGGGCGTAGATTTCGCCGTCCACCACAATGCGCTGCTCGAAGTAGATGGCCTTCTCGTCCAGGCCGATGATCCTGGACTCAATCGTGTACTGCTGCCACAGCTGCAGGGAGCGGCGGAAGGCGATGGTCTCCCCCGCGGCCACCGGGCTCCAGCCGCGGCGGCGCATCGTCTTCCACGTTCCGCTGCGGGCCATCAGGTCGAACCGGCCCAGGTCCATCAGCGAGAAGTACATGCCGTTGTTGACGTGCATGGCGATATCGATGTCGGTCGGCAGGACCCGGAGCGGCAGGGAAGAGGGGTCCCAGATGCTCAGCGGCGGGCGCCGGGAGGACGTGAACAGCAGGATCAGGGTGCGCAGCAGCAGATGCATGTGCATTATGTTACCCGCCAGTAACAACGCCGCCAAGGGCCGCCGCCCGGATTGTGTCCGGACGGCGCCAAGAACCGCCGCCGGGATGGCGCCGGGGAGTCAGCCGGCCGACATGACCAAGACTGTGGCTTTGTGCCCGGAACCGCGGATTATCCAGCAGTTTCCCGTCCCGATGGCTGTCTGCTCCTCGGGATCGGCATGGGGCAGGACCAGCGCCGTGTTCTCGTCCACCGCCACGGCTTTCTCCACGAGGCCGCCCACCACCGCGGCGACTGCACGGCTGAGCGTGCCGGCCTGGGCCGCATGGACGTCGACGGCGAAGGACACCAGGCCCAGGCCGTCGCGGACGTCCAGCTCATCGAGCCCTTCGGAACATTCCTCCGAACAGACCTCGGTCCCGTGCACCCTGTAGCCGCCGATTATTGCCCGCCGTGGCGCGATCATCGCTCCCGCGGAGAAACCCAGGTAGGGCGCGCCACCCGCGACAGCCAGCCGCAGGGCCTCGGCGGCGTTCCGCAGGCCTTCGAGATAGACGGGGGTGGGGCCGCCTCCGACGACGATCGCGTCGACGTCGCCGAACACCGCGGGATCCGCTTGCTCGCCGGGGTGCAGCAGCACGGCGGTCACTTCGCAGGCGCCCCGGGCTTCCAGCGGCTGTACATAGGCGGGCGGCGACTCTGGCGGGGCTCAAACAGGGCCCGCGGGAGGCCAGGTGGCGGGATCTGATCGCTGCAGCGGCGCCGGACGTGTGGGTTGCCTGTGACGGCACTGACGTCGTCGGCTGGGCCTCCGCCAGCGCCGGGCGCGACGACGACGGTCCACGCCCGCTGGAGCTCTATGGGATCTATGTGCTCGCCAGCCACTATGGTTCGGGGGCGGGGCAGTTGCTCCTGGATTCAACTGTGGGCCGGAGCGGTGCGTACTTGTGGATCGCGGAGGACATCCCCGGGCGTTCGCCTTCTACCGGCGGAACGGATTCGCCCCGGACGGGGAACGCACGACGACGGAGCTCGCCGGGGTTCCGGTGCGCATCATGCGCATGGTCCGGTAGCCCGGGCTGGGACTCCGGCCGGGTCATTCCGTGGCAATCAGCTCGGCTTCGAAGCCGTCCGAATTGACGAGATAGGCGGCGAAGTGGTCGGGGCCGCCCGCGTGCGGGCACTTCTCCGGGAACAGCTCAACCCAGCCGTGACCGGCGCCCGCCGACGCCATGGCGTCCACGTGGTCCCGCGACGTGGTGCAAGGCACCGAAGGAATCAGCAGTCACCCTGCGAGTCTTGCATGCCTGGCGCCGGGCCGGCGCAGCTCCGGGCGCAGCTCCCGGTCAGCAGGATCAGTCTTAGTACAGGATCCGTTGGTAAAGGATGTGGTCCTGCCAGGAGCCAGCGATCTGGAGGTAGGCAGGGGCCAGCCCGATTTCCTCGAATCCGGCCCGCTTCAGGATCTTCTGGGATGCGGCGTTGTGCGGAAGCGTCGAGGCCTGGAGGCGGTGCAGCCCCAGCTCGTTCCTTGCGGCTTCGATGGCGAACCCGATGGCGGCCGAGCCGATCCCGCGGCCGTTGGATACCTTGTCCACCCAGTATCCGAGGTGGGCGCTGAGGAACGGCCCGCGCACAATGCCGCTCAGGTTCATCACCCCGACGGTCCGGTCACCGTCCAAAAGGACCCACGGGACGTCGGAACCGGCGAGGAACAAGGCGAGTTTGGACTCGATACTGGCGGCCTGTCCGGCGGCTGTGAAGAACTCGTCGGCCCGCACCGGTTCCCACGGTGCCAGGTGCTCCCGGTTCCGCTGATACGCCGCCGCCAGGCGCCCGGCGTCGGACCTGCGCAGCACCCGAATCTGGACAGTGCCCATCAATGCCGTGCTGTTCTCGGTCATCCGCAGACTCTAGCGGGCAGCAGGACCGGCTTCAACGGAGCCTCTTAACGTACCGCGCCTTCAGGCGGGCGGGCGCCGACCCGGCGAGGGCTTCCTCTGGCAGCCGCCTGGTGCCAGAGTCGGATCATGAACGAGCAAGCCGGAGGTCTCCTGTTGGAGCTGGAATCCTCCTTCAACGCACCGCCGGAGCGGATCTTCGCCATGCTCACCGAGCCGGGGGAGCTGGCGAAGTGGTGGGGGCCGCACGGCTTCGCCCTTCCCGGCGCCGAGCTCGACCTCACGGTGAGCGGCCGCTACCGCTTCACCATGAAACCTCCCGACGGCGATCCCTTCCACCTCTCGGGCTGTTTCCTTGAGATAGACCCGCCGGCGCGGCTTGTCTACACCTTCAACTGGGAGGAGCCCGCGCCCGGCGACCGGGAAACAATCGTCGAGCTCACCCTCGACGCCCAGAAGGACGGCACCCGGGTTTCACTCTCCCAGGGCCTGTTCGCGACCAACGAACGGCTCGCCCTGCACCGGGACGGCTGGAGCGAGAGCTTCGCGAAGCTGCGCGGGGTTCTCGAGTCATACGGCTAGGCAACCCAGGATCAGCCCAGTCCGCGTTCGGCCGTTCAGGAACCCGGGCACGGCGCTTCGAGGATGGTTTCCAGACCGTCCTCCTCGTCCCACTGCTCCCCCACCGCCTGAAATCCATACTGATCCAGCAGCCGGCGGGAGGGGACGTTGTCCGGGCGCACCGTGGCCCGGACGACGGCGACTGCCGGATGGTACTTCGCCGTCTCAAGCAGGATGACGAGGGCGCCGCGGGCATGGCCCCGGCGGCGGCGGGCGGGGTCGATCGAATAGCCGATCTCGACCACGCCGACGTCGTCCGGGGGTCCGTGATACCCGGCCCGGCCGACCACCCGCCGGGACCCCCTCTCGATCACGAGCCGTGTCACCCAGGCCGCGTCGGCGGGGCTCCGGGCAATCTGGTCCCGCCTCCTGCGCCAGACGCCGACGCATTCGGCGCCGGCCAGGTACGGCGTGAGCTCAAGGGTGGTCACGGCACGCGCCGCGTCCAGATCGCCGTCGGCGAGTGCATCCAGGACCGCCGGCGGCAGTTGCACGAGTTCGAGGCCTGCGGCCGCGGACGTCCATGGTTCTTCGGTGATTCCCATCCGGTCATCTTTGCAGGCCGTCGTCCTTGAGCTTGCGCCAGCCGCCGGCGCGGTTGTTTGCAATGATCCGCCTGAATATCTCCGTCAGGGCCGGCGCGTTGATGGCTTCGTCCTGGCGGAAGGCCACGGTGCGGGCGGTCTTGTTGCCGTGCCCGGCAGTGATGATCCCCTCCGGATCCGGAACGATCCCGCCGTCGTACAGGAACACGTTGACGTGGTCCTTGGCCGCCAGTAGGGCGCAGATGTTGCCGTCCAGCACGAAGTAGGGCTGCGTGGTGCGTTTGATCGTCTCGGCGACCTCCGGATCGGCAGCATGCACGAGTTCACGCACCTCGCGGCAGATGGCCTGCTGCCAGGCCGGCAGCGCCGCGATGAACGCATCAACCCGGGGATCACGGCCGGGGCTTCCCGCCCCGCTCATGCCGCCGCGCTCATGCTGCCACATCCCGGCGGCGCCAGCCGGAATAGCCCAGGACGGCGAGCGCCGCGGCCGTAATCGTGAGCGCCAGCAACGGGCCGGCGGCGCCGGAATCCACGGGGAGCAGCGGCGAGTGCCGGAACGGGGAGAGGTCCATCAACCACTCCGGCGCGTTCCACAACACCCCGAACTCACCCAGGGCGACAAAGACGAGCAACAGTCCCCAGACCGCCCCGGTTAGCCGTGGCGCCCAGCCAAACACGGCCAGCACGGCACTCGCGATGACCCACGCTGCAGGGATCTGGGCGACGGCGGCCAGCGTGACCCGCCCGAGCTGGCTGCCGTCCGCCACGGCGAACGCGGCGCCGGCACCGACTGACAATCCGGCAAGCAGCATGAGCACGGCGACGCCGGCCAGGGCCACCGCAAAGTGGCTCGTGGCCCACCGTGATCGGGTGGTCGCTGTGCCCAGCAGCGCCTCCACGTGACCTTCTGTCTCCTCGTCGCGCAGGCGGCGGGCCGCGGCAAGTCCGTAGGCGGAGGCAAGGAGCCCCATGGCGCCGACTTCTGCGGCCAGGAATGCGTCGGTTATCGCCTGGGTTCCGCCCAGCCTCTTGATCAATTCCTGGGCGTTCGGGGAACTCAGCAAATCCGCGACGTTGCTGGCAAGCGAGCCGATCACCACGCCGAATACCACGAACGCCACGCACCAGGCCATCAACACACGGAGCTGCAGCCGCACGGCTAGGTCCCAGACACCGTTGAGCGTGCCGCGCGCCGGGCCGGGATGCTCCTCGCGCAGGCCGGAGCCCAGGTCCCGGCGCGCCCGGAGGGCGAGAGCCACTGGCACGAGCGCCGTGCAGAGGGCCAGAGGCAGGGCCAGCACCCACCACTGGTCCCCGGCGAAGGCACGGATCTGCTGGTTCCAGCCGATCGGTGATAGCCAGGACAGGGCGGAAGGCCCCGGTTCGGCGAGGTCGCCCACCGCCCGCAGCGCGTAGGTCACGGCGACGACGCCGACGCTGAGGCCGGTGGCGGCACGGGCGCTGGCTGACAGCTGCGCGGTCACTCCGGCCACCGCGCTGAAGGCCATCCCGGTGGCCGCCCAGCCCAGCCCGAACGCGAGCGACCCCGCGGCAGGAAGCCCTCCCGCTGCCAGGGCTGCGGCGGTGACCAGCCCGAGCACGAGGCTGGCGCCGAAGCTGATCACCAGACCGGCGGCGAGCGGGGCGTCGCGCCCCAGTCTCCCGCCGCCGAGCAGTTCGAGCCGTCCGGATTCTTCGTCGCTGCGGGTGTGCCGGATGGTGATGATGACCATCAGGACCGCGAGGATGGCAGCCATGAACGCGGTGTACTTGAAGAGGGAAATAGCGCCGAGGGAGGCGGGATCGTAGACGCGTCCGAACAGCGCCACCATGGATGCCGTGGCGTTCAGGGCGGTGGCAGCCTCTATACGGCTGGCGACGTCGGGGTAGAGGTTCACTCCGGCCAAAGCCGTGGAGTAGGTCAAAACGGCGAACCCGGCGATCCACGCCGGCAGCAGCCAGCGGTCCCGCCGCAAGCCGAGCCGGATCAGGATCCCGGTACCGGCCAGTGTTTCACGCATCGCGGGACAGCTCTCCCCGCCAAGCCGCCGCGGCGGTGGGTACGGCTTGGCCCGCAGTGCCATAGTGGCGCAGGAAAAGGTCCTCGAGTGTCGGCGGCTGACTGGTCAGCGTCAGGAGGCCGACGTCGGTCAGCGCCCGCATCAGCGGGGCCAGGCCGGAGGGTTCCACCTGGGCACTGACCCGGTGGTCCGTCACGACGACGTCGTGGACCCCGGGCAGCGCGTCCAGGCCCTCCGGCACGGCCGCGACGTCGGCGGAGACCGACGTCCGGGTCAGGTGCCGCAGCTGCTCAAGCCTGCCGGTATCCACCACCCTGCCTTCGCGGATGATGCTCACGCGGTCGGAGAGCGCCTCGGCCTCGCTGAGGATGTGGCTGCTGAGCAGCACGGTGCGGCCCTGGTTCCGCAGTTCCCGGACGCAGCCGCGGAACACGTCCTCCATCAGGGGGTCCAGCCCGCTGGTGGGCTCATCCAGCAGGAACAGCTCGGCATCGGTGGCCAGCGCGGCGATGAGGGCCACTTTCTGACGGTTGCCCTTGGAGTAGGCGCGGGATTTCTTGGTCGGGTCCAGGTCGAACATTTCCATCAGTTGGTCGCGCCGGGCCGAGTCCTGCCTGCCCTGGAGCCGTCCGAGCAGGTCGATCACCTCACCGCCCGTCAGGTTCGGCCACAGCGCCACATCCCCGGGAACATACGCCAGGCGGCGGTGCAGGGTGGCGACGTCGTGCCAGGGGTCCAGTCCCAGCACCCGGATCGAGCCGGCGTTGGGCCGCAACATGCCCAACACTAGGCGGATCGTCGTCGACTTTCCTGAGCCGTTGGGGCCGAGGAAGCCGTGCACCTCGCCCGCCTCGACCGAAAAGTCCAGCCCGTTCAGGGCCGTCACCGGCCCGAAACGCTTTACTACCCCGACCATCTCCAGGACGCTCGCCATAAGGGATACGATACGCCGGGTGCGTCATCTGAGACTGCGTCATCCGAGACCCTGAAGCCAGGCACGGACTCCGTGCAATGTCCGGCTCAGACCCAGGCTAGGCGTCCCGCAGGAACTCCTGGGCCGTGGGGAAGTCGACCCCGTCCGGTGCCGTCCGGATGACCGCATGCAGGGCAAGCCGTGACGGCGGCCGGAAGCGGGCGCTAAAAACCGTCGTACCCCTCTGGCAGAGTTTAGTTATGGAAGCCATGAGGGAGTTCGCACCCTTCCAGGACACGGCCCGGGAAGCCGGCCAGACCGCGCAGCCTGGCTTGGACGCCGCTTGCCTGGATCGTGCACTCTCCTTGCTCCAATCTGTGAGCCCGACGGCGGTGGAGGACGCAGCGCTCCGGGGATTCCGCGCTGCCTCGGACTTCGCCGACCGGCTGGAGGAACTCTCCCGGACCGTAGAGTATCTGCAGATCGTGGCGGCCGGCGCCGTGGAGCGGACCCGGAACCGGGCCGCAGCTTCCGCCGCGGCGGGCAGCAAGGGCTGGACCACCGGCTGGCGCGCCGATTCGACCACCAGTCCGGCCGGCAGCACCGGGAATCGGGACACCTCCGGAGGCTCGGATGCCTCCGGAGTCGCTGACGGCGCGGGAGTCGATGACGGCTACAGGAACTCCACGGAGTTCCTGCGGGCGCGGCTGCGGATCAGCGCCACGGAGGCCCGGCGCCGGCTGTCCCTGGCCGAAAGCCTCCTGCCGCGCCACGGCATCGCCGGGAAGCTGCTGCCGGCCGCGCGCGCGGAACTGAGCGCCGCCGTCAGCTCCGGTGCGGTGGCTTCCCGGGCCGCGACCATCATCGCCCTGGCGCTGGACCGCGTCCGGCACACGTGCGACGCCGAGGCCGCGGCCCGGATGGAACACGCCCTGACGCGCACCGCCGCGGAGAACGATCCCGACTTCCTCGTCCGGGTCGCCCGGCGGTGGACCGACGCCTTGGACCAGGACGGCGCCGAACCCTCCGAAGAACTGCTGCGCCGGCTGCAGGGCGCCTTCATCCGCCGGACCCGCCACGGCCTCCACCACCTGGAGATCTACACCACCACGGACCAGTTCGAACACCTCATCACGGTCATGAACACCGCCACGAACCCCCGCAGCAACGTCCAGGACGGCCCGGAGAATGTGCCCGGAGCGGCCGGCCTGGACCTCCGCTCCCGGCAGCAGCGACTCCTCGACGGCCTTGTCGGCGCCTGCAAGGCCGCCCTCGCGGCCGGCTCGCTGCCCGCCGCGGGAGGACTCCGTCCCCAGGTCATGGTGACCATCGACTACCGGGACCTGCTCGCCCGGCTGGGACACAGACGCAACGGCGGCAGGCGACACTGCCGCCGCGGGCCGGCCAACGGAGCACACCGGAACGCTGCTGTTCACGGGGCCCGTCACAGCCTCCACGGTCCGGAAGATCGCCTGCGACGCGGACATCATCCCGGTCCTCCTCGGCGGCGAAGGCCAGATCCTGGACATCGGCCGGACCTCCCGGATTTTCCCGCCGCATATCCGCAAAGCCCTCACGGCACGCGACCAGGGCTGCGCCTTCCCCGGCTGCACCCTCCCCGCACCGTGGTGCGAGGCCCACCACATCAGCTACTGGTCCCGCGGCGGGACCACGGGCACGGATAACGGCACCCTCTTATGCAGCCACCACCATCACCTCATCCACAAGGAACAATGGAGCATCCAGATCCGGACCGGGATCCCGTGGTTCATCCCGCCGCCGCACCTGGACCCGAACCGGGAACCCCGAAGAAACCACTACTTCAGGCCTTCCGCCCTGACCGCGGCCGCCGGATCACGACGCGTGATCACGACGCGTGAGCGCGACGCGTGAGCGCGACGCGTGAGCGCAAAATATCTCGATGATGGAGATATCATCGAGGCCTGGATGACTCGAGGGTTTTGAATCCCAGGATCTCCACGACGGCCCAGAGCGCGGGGCCCTCCGGAACTGCGCCGAGCCCGGGGGACCCCCGTAGTGGTTTCGGTCTGGCCCCGCAGCCACCACGCCAGGAACCGGCTAACCGGTGCACGGTGATATGCCGACGGCGGCCGGATTGAGGTTGGAACAAGGCAACATGACACCGATGCGGAGGGCGACATTGGATGATCCCTATGATCTTGAACGGTTCGTGACCGCCCAGGACGCCGACGGAACGTACCGGCAAGCCATCACGGAACTTCGCTCGGGGACCAAGAGAAGCCACTGGATGTGGTTCATTTTCCCCCAAATTGCCGGCCTTGGGCGCAGCGAGACCTCCCGCAAGTATGCGATCTCTTCATTGGATGAGGCGCGGGCCTACCTGCGGCATCAGGTACTCGGTCCGCGCCTGATCGACAGCGCCCGGGCCGTGGCGGCCCTCCAAGGGCTGACAGCCGGCCAGATTCTCGGCAGCATCGATGCGCGGAAGCTGCACTCGTCCATGACGTTGTTCCTGCGGGCGGCCCCGGATGAACCACTGTTCCAAGGCGTCTTGGACCACTACTTCGGCGGTCTGCCCGATCCCGCCACGGAACAGCTCCTCGGAAACCTTTGACGGCGTCAGCTACTCGCCCGCCGCTGTCAGCGCCGTGGTCATGCGTTCCATGCGTGCGACGCCGGCGAACCGGCCGGCGTTGTCCGTCACCAGCAGCGGCTCGAAGCGGCTGGCCTGCACCCGCGTCATGGACCGGGCCAGCGCTTCGGTGAGCAGCGTGTCCCGGTTCACGCGCATCCCCGGGCAGACGATGCCCAGCGCCGCCATGCCCGCCTCAAGCACCGAAACGGGCCGCAGATGATCCCGAGCAGCACCACGGACTGCAGCGCCGGGTTTTCGGCGAACGCTGCCGCCGCCGTGGCCACACTCGTCGTCGCCGTCGCCGGCTTCCTAGCGCCGGCCGCCCGATGCCGCCGCGTCGCGCGCCGCAGCTTCGATCCTGCCCCGGTGCCTGGCCCACTCCTCCGGGCTGCGCTGGGGCTGGTTGGGATCGCCCGGGCGCTGCCCTGCCGTGCCGTCGATCAGCTCCCGGAGAATGTCGGCGTGCCCGAGGTGCTGGGCGGTCTCGACGCACATGTGCACCAGGATCTGGTGGAGGGTCACGTGCCGCCGCTCTTCCGGCCACCACGGAACCTCACCGGGCGCATCGAGCGGCAGTTCATCGATGGTGGCATCGCTATGCGCGGCCGACCGCCGGTGCAGCTCGATGATCTGCTCCCGGGATTCCTCCGGTGTCGCCCACATATCGGCGTCCGGTTCGGCGCCGTCGGCCAGCCAGGGCAGGTCCAGGTTGCCGGGCCGCCCGAACACGTCGCCGAAGTATCCGACTTCGACGCTCGCCACATGCTTAACCAGGCCCAGAAGGCTGGTTCCGGTCGGCGTCAGCGGCCTGCGGGCATCGTACTCGCCGAGCCCGTCGAGCTTGGCGAGGAGGTCGGCACGCCGGGTGCGCAGGTAGCGGTGCAGAATCGCCTTATCATCCATGACGGGCACTATACCGAACCCCCGGGAAGCCGCCCGCCGGAATGGGCCACTTGCTTAATCAAACGTGTGGAATAATCGGCCAAACCGCCCCGTAGGAGTTCGGCAACGCATAGGGGTTCACCGGACGGTCCTCGTCCGACGCGGACAGCTCCCTGGTCGCGTAGCTGCGGGCGGTATGCAGGTCGCGGGATCGCTTCCGCAGCCCAAGCGCCAAAACACCGAGTCCGCCGGCAAGCAAGGCCACTCCGATAACGAACAGGGCTACTGCGCCCGGGCCGGCAATGCCGGATGCCACTTGAACAGCGGCGACGGCAGGACGAACAGGGTGGCAGCCAGGGCAAGGCTGCCCACTGCGATCTGCCATGTTCCCTTGGGCTTCATGGTTCCCCCTGCCTGTGCTGCATCACCTCGCAGTAAAGCGGTTCCCCGGCCCGCGCGGAAGGGCGCGCCACCGCGGCCCGGGAACCGGAGGGAAAGGGCAAAGAAAAAGCCTCCGGAACCTGATGGTTCCGGAGGCTTTTCCGAGGGTGGCAGATGAGGGATTCGAACCCCCGTAGGCGTTGCCAGCTGATTTACAGTCAGCCCCCTTTGGCCGCTCGGGTAATCTGCCGAACTTCAAAAGAAGATCACTCGTGGCTTCCATGGTCAGAACGCCTGTTTCCAGTCCGTTCCGCTTCCAGCAACCGCGGGCAAGACAACTTTACAGAACTTCCGCCGAAGAATCGAATCGGCGCCCCGCCGGTCCAAAAAGCCCGGAATATCAGGCATCTCCGAGGATGCGCCCCGCCAGTTTCGCCTCGAATCTGGCCGCCTGCTCTTCCGTGACCTGGTTCAGCTGGACCGCGCGGGCCAGATCCGCATGGACACCGTCCATCCGGGCGGATGCGTCGGCGGCCGGACTCAGGATGATGGAGGCAGCCAGTGCGGCGGCGGCCACCGACGTCGCCGCCGTGGCTATGGTGCCGGCAGCGGCGGCAGCGGAGCGGGTGACATACCGGACAGCCTTGCGGTGCATGTTTATTGCCTTTCGAGCAGTTCTTCCAACCCTTGCAACTCTGGACAGCGAAGCTTCGTTCCCGCCCTGTCCCAGCTTTGAGTGGGCTGTGAAATGGGAGGACTGTGAACCGCGGCGATCGCCGGCCGGACTTCACATCGGGGGCATCCGTACTAGGCTGGAATGCAGACATCACAGCCTTTCAACAGGCACCCCGGCAATCATTTGGGCAATCACTAGGAGGACAGTCATGGCAGGCGAATCCACATTCGACGTCGTCAGTAAGGTAGACAAACAGGAAGTCGCCAACGCGCTGCACCAGGCACAGAAGGAACTGGTCCAGCGCTACGACTTCAAAGGCGTCGGCGCCGAGGTTGACTTCAGCGGCGAGACGATCCTCATGAAAGCCAACTCCGAGGAGCGGGTGCTCGCCGTTCTGGACGTGCTGCAGTCAAAGCTCATCCGCCGCGGCATCTCGCTGAAGTCCCTGGACACGGGCGAGCCGTACGCCTCCGGCAAGGAATTCCGGCTGGAAGCCACCATCAAGGAAGGCATTGCCCAGGACCTCGCCAAGAAGATCAACAAGCTCATCCGGGACGAGGCCCCCAAGTCCGTCAAGTCGCAGATCCAGGGCGACGAGCTGCGCGTGACGTCCAAGTCCCGCGATGACCTGCAGGAGACCATGAATCTGCTGAAAGGCTTCGACGAGGCCGATCTGCAGTTCGTGAACTTCCGCAGCTAGCCGATGGCGGCGCCGCGCCTGCTGGATAACTAGCCCAGCGGCCGGCCGGCCATCCGCTCCAGGCGGCCGATCCTCTCGCTCATCGGCGGATGCGTCGCAAACAGCTTCACCATGCCGCCGCCCCGGAACGGGTTGGCGATCATCAGATGCGAGGTGTTCACAAGCCGCTGGTCCTGCGGCAGCGGCGCCAGCTGCACGCCCTGCTCGATCTTGCGCAGGGCGGAGGCGAGCGCCAGCGGGTCTCCTGTGAGCGACGAACCGTCCTCGTCGGCGTCGAACTCCCGCGTGCGGGAGATGGCCATCTGGATCAGCGAGGCCGCGAACGGGGCCAGCAGCGCCATGGCGATCATGGCCAGCGGGTTCCCGTTGCGCCGCTCGCCGCCGCCGAAGAACAGCAGCATCTGGCCCACCGAGGTGATCACACCGGCGACGGCGGCGGCCACCGAGGACGTCAGGATGTCCCGGTTGTAGACGTGCATGAGTTCATGCCCCAGGACGCCACGGAGCTCGCGGGCATCGAGCAGCCGGAGGATGCCCTCGGTGCAGCACACGGCCGCGTTCTGCGGGTTACGGCCAGTGGCGAAGGCGTTCGGCGCCATGGTGGGCGAGAGGTAGATCCGCGGCATCGGCTGGTTGGCCCGGACGGACAGCTCCCGGACGATCTCGTAGAGCTGTGGCGCCTCGGCCTCCGTCACGGGGTACGCCTGCATGGACCGGATGGCGATCTTGTCGCTGTTCCAGTAGCCGTACGCCGTGGTCCCGACCCCGACCAGGGCCATGATCCAGATGGGGGCTGCGCTGCGCAGGCTCGATCCGATCAGCGCGCCCAGGGCAAGCAGCACCGCCCACAGCACTCCGAAAAGGGCCGCGGTCTTCAGTCCGTTGTGATGCTGATGCACTGTTCCTCCCACGCCGTGCTCCCGGCTGTGGTTGTCCGGGATCTCTCTTAGGAAACGAACCGCTACGGGACCGGGTTCCGTGCGTCGTACCTCAGGAACCCCGACTGCAGATGCGCCACCGTCCGCGCCACGGCGATGCACAGCAGCCCGCCCAGCAGCAGGACCCAGCCTTCACTCAGAAGTTTAGTCGCGCCGCCGGCGAGCATGTCCCCGATCCGGGGGCCGCCTGCCACCACGACGACGAACACGCCCTGCAGCCGTCCGCGCAGATGGTCCGGGGCGGAGGCCTGCAGGATGGTGGTGCGGAAGACGGCGCTGACGGAATCCGCGATGCCGGCCAGCGCGCAGCACAGGGCGGCGGGCAGCAGCCACAACGTCGCGCCGTCGCCACCGGAACGGCCGGCGAGCACCACCACCAGGCCGAAGCCCGCGATCGAGGCGCCCCAGCCCATGACGGACCACACGACGGCGGTGCCCTGCCGGCGGACGGCGCCCAGCGGGCCGGAGAAGAGGCCGGCCAGGAACGCGCCCACGGCCGTGGAAGCCAGCAGGATGCCCACGGTGGCCTCCCCGCCGCCGATCACCAACACGCCGATCGCCGGCAGCAGCGCCCGGGGCTGGGCGAAGATCATGGCCACGAGGTCGATGATGAAGGTCATGCGCAGGTTGGGCCGGGTGCCCAGGAACCGGAAGCCCTCGACGACGGAGCGCAACCCCGCGGGGCGGGCATGCTGTCCCGGCGGCATGGGCGGCAGCTTCAGCAGGGCCCAGAAGGCGAAGGCGAAACTGAAGACGTCGATCGTGTAGGTCCAGCCGAAGCCGATCCACGCCACGAGCACCCCGGCCAGCAGCGGCCCGGCGGTCATGGTCAGGCCGAAGCTCATCAGGCTCAAGGCGTTGGCCGCCGGCAGCAGCTCCTTGCGGACCAATACCGGGATGATGGCGCTGCGGGCCGGCTGGTTGATGGCCTGCGCCCCGCTCTGCACCGCCACAAGCACGTACAACAGCCAGACGTTGCCGAACTGCAGCCACGCCTGGAGGGCCAGGCAGGCGGTGGTCAGCCATAGTACGGAGGAGGCCAACAGTGCCACCTTGCGGCGGTCATGGGCGTCCGCGATCGATCCGCCCAGCAGGCCACCGAACACCAGCGGGACGAGGGCGAAGATGCTGAGCAGGCCAACGTAGAGACTGTCCTGCGTCAGGCTGTACACTTCCAGGCTGACGGCTACGAGGGTCAGCTGGCTGCCCAGGGCCGAGACGGCGGACCCCAGCCATAGACGGCGGAAGGCCGGACTCTCGCGCAAAGGCGTGATGTCCGCCAGAAATTTCCCCACCGGGCAACTCTAGCGGCGAGGGCGGGCTGTCCTGTGACGTGGGCAGACGTAGTAAGCCTTGCCTTATTGTTAGGAAATCACAATAAGTGCTTGAATGGGGGCATGACGGATTCCTCGGGCACCCACGAAGCATGGGCCGCCGCCCTGCATGCCCGCGGCCGCCGGGTGACCAAGCAGCGCCTGGCCGTGCTGGCCGCCGTCGAGCACCACCCGCACTCCCCTGCAGAAGCAATCCTGGCCGCCGCACGGAAGGAACTGCCCGAGCTGACCGCACAGTCCGTTTATGTGGTCCTGGGCGACCTCACCGAACTGCAGATGCTGCGCCGCTTCGAGCCCCCGCACTCCCCCGCCCTGTACGAAACGCGGGTGGGAGACAACCACCACCACGCCGTCTGCATCAGCTGCGGCCGGGTCGAGGACGTCGAATGCGCCGTGGGCCACGCGCCCTGCCTCACTCCGCACTGGGATGCGGACGCCAAGCCGATGACCATCCAGATCGCTGACGTCCTGTATCAGGGCATCTGCCAGGACTGCCAGCGCACCCAACAACTTCCCTCCGAACGAAACTAAGAAACCCAACCAGAAGGAGAAAGATGACTGAGAACATCTCTGCGCCCGCCGTGTCCACCACACAGTCCGGTGCCCCCGTCACTTCCGACGCCCACTCGCAGGCTGTCGGCGCCGACGGCGCGATCATCCTGACCGATCACTACCTCATCGAGAAGCTCGCCCAGTTCAACCGCGAGCGCGTCCCGGAGCGCGTTGTGCACGCCAAGGGCGGCGGCGCCTTCGGTACGTTCACGACCTCCGAGGACGTCTCGAAGTACACCAAGGCCGCGCTGTTCCAGCCGGGCACCGAGACGGAGATGCTCATCCGCTTCTCCTCCGTTGCCGGCGAAGCAGGCTCGCCCGACACCTGGCGCGACCCCCGCGGTTTCGCCGTGAAGTTCTACACCACCGAGGGCAACTACGACCTCGTCGGCAACAACACCCCGGTGTTCTTCATCCGCGACGGCATCAAGTTCCCGGACTTCATCCACTCGCAGAAGCGCCTCCCGGGCACCCACCTTCGCGATGCGGACATGCAGTGGGACTTCTGGACCCTCTCCCCCGAGTCCGCGCACCAGGTCACCTGGCTCATGGGTGACCGCGGCCTGCCGGCCTCCTGGCGCGAAATGCAGGGCTACGGCTCGCACACCTACCAGTGGATCAACGCCGAGGGCGAGCGCTTCTGGGTCAAGTACCACTTCAAGTCCAACCAGGGTGTCAAGTCCATCACGGGCGACGAGGCCGAGGTACTGGCCGGCTCGGACGGGGACTTCTACATCCGCGACCTGCAGGAAAGCATTGCCGCCGGCAACTTCCCGTCCTGGGACCTGCACGTCCAGGTCATGCCCTACGAGGACGCCAAGAGCTACCGCTTCAACCCGTTCGACCTCACCAAGGTCTGGCCGCACGCGGACTACCCGCTGATCAAGGTCGGCACCATGGAGCTGAACCGCAACCCGGAGAACTACTTCGCGCAGATCGAGCAGGCCACCTTCGCGCCGTCGAACTTCGTGCCGGGCATCGCCGCCTCCCCGGACAAGATGCTGCAGGCCCGCATCTTCTCCTACGCGGACGCACACCGCTACCGCGTCGGCACCAACCACGCCCAGCTCCCGGTGAACCTGCCCAAGAGCCAGGTCAACAACTACAGCCAGGACGGCGCGGGGCGCTACCATTTCAATGCCCCTTCGGTTCCCGTGTACGCACCGAACTCCCTCGGCGGACCGGCTGCCCTGGAGCCGCAGAACCCGGTTGGCGGCTGGGAGAACGACGGCGAGCTGACGCTCTCCGCGCACTCCCTGCACGCCGCGGACAGCGACTTCGGCCAGGCCGGCGCGCTTTACCGCGACGTGTACAACGACGGCGAGAAAGCCCGCCTGCTGGAGACCGTCACCGGTGCCGTCAGCGGCGTCAAGAGCGCCGACATCAAGGAACGCGCTATCCAGTACTGGACCAACGTCGACGCCGATTTCGGCGCCAAGCTGCGCGCCAACCTGGGCGCCGGCCAGACTGAGTCCGACGCCGAGGCCGCCAACAAGGTCTGATCGCCCTGTTGCCGCCGAGGCCGGCCGCTGAGTTTGCCGCCCCGGGCGGCGGCTGAGTCCGGCCGCTAAAACACCCCGCTACGGATTTCCGTGGCGGGGTGTTTTGCCTTTATCCACATCCGCTCCGCAACCCCTCGCCAGGACGCACGCCTCGTCCCTAGGATTCAGGCATGACCTCATTCGCAGGCATTCCGGATGCCGCCTTCCGGTTCTATTCCGATCTTGAAGACAACAACAACCGCGGCTGGTGGCTGGAACACAAGGCCGTCTATGACGCCGCTGTGAAGGAACCGCTGACCCTGCTGCTTGCCGAATTGGAGCCGCACTTCGGTGAGTCGAGGCTCTTCCGGCCGAACCGGGACATCCGGTTTTCGCCGGACAAGTCTCCGTATAAGACCGCGCAGGGCGCCTTCGCATCGGCTGCGGAAGGCGTGGGCTTCTACCTCCAGCTCAGCGCCGACGGCCTGCTCATCGGCGGGGGCTGCCATACGCATTCGCCGGCCCAGCTGGCACGCTTCCGCAGCGCCGTCGATGCCCAGGACAGCGGCGAGGCACTGCAGGGGATTGTGCAAGGGGTTGAAACAGCGGGCTTCGCAGTGGAGGGCGAGAGCCTGAAAACCGTTCCGCGGGGCTTCGACAAAGACCATCCGCGGGCGGCACTGCTGAAGCGCAAATCACTCACGGCCGGTGTCAACGTGGGCCGGCCCGACTGGCTCGCCACGCCCGGCGCAGCGGATGAAGTGGCCCGGCGCTGGGAAGAACTGCGGCCCCTTGTGGAGTGGATCGGCCGCTACGCCCCGCCGTGAGGCGGGACGGGCTCAGATGTGCTGGCCCCCGGTGGCCAGGCGCCGGTCCAGGTTGTTGAAGAAGACCAGCATCATCAGGTCAAAGGCCTTGCTGGCTTCCTCGGGTTGGTTATTCACCACAAAGTCGAACTGCAGCCCGTAGAACGCCGCGGTGAACAGCCGGGTGTCGGTGTCCGCGAAGTCCGCTAGGATCCCCTGGATTATCAGCCAGTGGGCGGGCCATGACTCCATCTTGGAGTGCGCCGGCTACTCTCGCTCGGACGTGGCCTGTACAGGTCAGGCGCGGGTGAGCACGTCCTCGTCCGAGTGCGTTCCGTTTTCATCGGCCTTGTCGGCGGCGCCGTTGACGGCCGCCCTGGCCTCCGCGAACTTCTCATTCAGCCGGGAGTGGCGCTGGCCGTAAGAGAAGTAGATGATGACGCCGATGACAAGCCAGATCGCGAAGAAGATCCACGTCTCCACCGCGAGGTTGGTCATCAGGTAGAGGCACAGCACGGCAGAAACGATTGGCAGCACCTTGCCGAACGGGACGCGGAAGGACGGCTTCAGGTCCGGGCGCTTCTTCCGCAGCACCATGATGCCCAGGCTGACCATCACGAAGGCGGACAGCGTGCCGATGTTGATCATTTCCTCCAGCAGGTCCACGTTGGTCAGGCCGGCGACGACGGCAACGCCAGCGCCGCAGATGATCTGCAGGCGGGCCGGCGTCGCACGGACGGTGCCGGTCTTGGACAGGGAGCGCGGCAGCAGGCCGTCGCGGCTCATGGCCAGAACCACACGGGAGAGCCCCATGAGGAGCACCATGATCACCGTGGTGAGGCCCACGAGCGAGCCGAACGCGATGACCTTAGCGGCATCAGTGTTGCCCACGGCCTCGAAGGCGGTGGTGAGCGTCGGGTTCTTCGCCTCCGCCAGCTGGGTATAGGACACCATGCCGGTCAGGGCCAGGGACACCAGGATGTAAAGCACCGTGACGATCGCCAGGCCGCCGAAGATGCCGCGCGGCAGCGTCTTCTGCGGGTTCTTGACCTCTTCGGCCGAGGTGGCCACCACATCGAAACCGATGAAGGCGAAGAAGACGAGCGCGGCGCCGGCGAAGATGCCGAGCGTTCCGTACTGGGCCGGGGCCGCACCGGTCAGGAAGCCGAAGAAGGACTGCTTGAGGACGTCAGCGGTCCCGGTGCCTCCGGTGGGCTGGGATGCCGGCACGAACGGCGCGTAGTTCTCGAACTTCACGTAGCTGAAGCCGACCACAATGACGAAGAGCACGACGCCGATCTTGATCAGCGTGAAGACGTTGCCGACGCGGGCGGACAGCTTTGTGCCGAGCACCAGCAGCACGGTGAAGATGGCAACGATGAGGAAGGCGCCCCAGTAGAGGTCCACGCCGCCGAGGGGGATCGACGGCGGAATGTCCACTCCCATGAGCGCGAAGACCTTGCTGAGGTAGATGCCCCAGTACTTCGCGATCACGGCGCCTGCCGTGAAGAGTTCGAGGATCAGGTTCCAGCCGACGATCCACGCGAGGATTTCCCCCATGGTCGCGTAGGTGAAGACGTAGGCGGAGCCGGCCACGGGGATCGCCGTGGCAAACTCGGCGTAGCACATGATGGCGAGGGCACAGGTGACGGCGGCGATGGCGAAGGAGATGGTCACTGCGGGTCCGGAGAAATTCGCGGCAGCCTTGGCGCCGACGGAGAAGATGCCTGCGCCGACAGCGACGGCGACACCCATGATCATCAGGTCCCAGGTGCTCAGCGAGCGCTTCAGCTTGCGTCCGGGTTCATCGGCGTCCGACATGGACTGCTCGATGGATTTGGTCCGGAAAAGGTTCATAGGAAAGTCCACAATTTCGATAGCTCGTTGGAAACAGACCTATCCATATTAGTGTCCATCCATTGGACGGCCATTTTTGTCCCACATGGTGAGACGCCAGCGGGCTGTGCAGATCCCGCCTGCACAGCCCGCTCCGTCTTGGTTCGCTCCGGCTTAGACCGGCCAGTCCATCAGGGTGGACCGGATCAGGAACCGTTTGCCCTCGGGCGCTTCCACCGAGAAGCCGCTGCCCCTGCCCGGGACTACATCCACGGTCAGGTGTGTGTGGCTCCAGTAGTTGAACTGCTCCTTGGACATCCAGAACTCCACCGGCTGGGGCCGCAGCCCGTCCGAAATGTCGAACAGGCCCAGCAGCACGTCCGAGTCCCCAGTGATGAACTCCCCGGCGGGATAACACATCGGCGAGGAACCGTCGCAGCAGCCGCCGGACTGATGAAACATCAGCGGTCCATGCTGGATCGACAGCTTGCGCAGCAGTTCAACCGCCTCCGGGGTGAGCGCCACCCGGGAGAAGTCCTCCCCGGGTCGCGTCACGGCGGCGTCGAGCTTTGTCCCTGGCATCAGAGCCTTCCCTTCATCAGAACTTAATGACCACGCGGCCGTCGATCTTGGCGTGCTTCATTTCGTCAAGGACGGCATTGACTTCGGAGAGCTCCCTCGTGGAGACCGTGGGGTGGATCTTGCCCTGGGCATAGAATTCCAGGGCCTCCTCCAGGTCCTGCCGCGTTCCGACAATGGATCCGCGGACGGTCAGGCCCTTGAGCACAATCTCAAAGATCGGCGCCGGGAAGTCGCCCGGCGGCAGGCCGTTGAACACGATCGTTCCGCCGCGGCGGGCCATCCCGATCGCCTGGCCGAACGCTGACGGGTGCACCGCCGTGACCAGGACCCCATGGCAACCTCCGGTTTCGCGCTGGATGACTTCGGCGGGATCCTCGCGCAGCGCATTGACCGTCAGCTCCGCACCGTGCTTCTTGGCCAGGGCGAGCTTGTCGTCGGCGATGTCCACCGCGGCGACACGAAGGCCCATGGCAACCGCGTACTGGACGGCGATGTGGCCGAGTCCGCCGATCCCGGAGATGGTGACCCACTGGCCCGGCCGGGCCTCGGTCATCTTCAGTCCCTTGTAGACGGTCACTCCGGCACAGAGCACCGGGGCCACCTCGACGGGGTCCGAGCCGGCCGGAATCCGGGCCGCGAACCGGCTGTCCACCAGCATGTACTCGCCAAAGGATCCGTCGACGCTGTAGCCGGCGTTCTGCTGCGCCTCGCACAGGGTCTCCCAGCCGGTGCGGCAGTACTGGCAGTCGCCGCAGGCGGACCAGAGCCACGCGTTGCCGACGAGGTCTCCGACGGCCAGGTCCGTGACACCCTCGCCGAGGGCAACGACCTCACCCACGCCTTCGTGGCCGGGCACAAACGGCGGGGTCGGCTTCACCGGCCAGTCCCCCTCGGCCGCGTGGAGGTCCGTGTGGCAGACACCGGTCGTCAGTACCTTGACCAGCGCCTCCCCCCGGCCCGGTACGGGAACGGGGAGGGTCTGGATCTGCAGGTCCTTGCCGAATTCGGTTACTACTGCGGCCTGCATTGTCGTCGTCGTCATTGTCGTCGTCATTGGCTAAATCCTTACGTAGTCAAGCGTGGGTGTCGTTCAGGCGTGTGCAGGGAGCCGGTTTCTTCCGAGTAGGCGCACAAGTGGTAGGGGCGGGGGCAGACCAGTCTTGATCCGCCCCCGCCCGGGTTCAGTTCGGCTTAGAAGAAGCCGAGCTTGTTTTCGTTGTAGCTGACCAGGAGGTTCTTGGTCTGCTGGTAGTGGTCCAGCATCATGGAGTGGTTTTCACGGCCGATGCCGGAGGACTTGTAGCCGCCGAACGCGGCCCCCGCCGGGTAGGCGTGGTAGTTGTTGACCCACACGCGGCCGGCCTGGATCTCGCGGCCGGCACGGTAGGCGACGTTGCCGTTGCGGGACCAGACGCCGGCGCCGAGGCCGTAGAGGGTGTCGTTGGCGATGCCCATGGCGTCGTCGTAGTCGCTGAAGCGCGTCACGGACACCACCGGGCCGAAGATCTCCTCCTGGAAGATCCGCATCTTGTTGTGGCCTTCGAAGATGGTGGGCTGGACGTAGTAGCCGCCGGCCAGATCCCCGGGCAGCTCGGCGCGGGCACCGCCGGTGAGCAGCTTGGCGCCCTCCTGCTTGCCGATGTCGATGTAGGAGAGGATCTTCTCCAGCTGGTCGTTGGAGGCCTGGGCGCCGAGCTGGGTCTCGGTGTCCAGCGGGTTGCCCTGGATGATCTTTTCCACTCGGGCCACTGCGTCGGCCATGAAGGAATCGTAGATGTCGTCCTGCACCAGGGCGCGGGACGGGCAGGTGCAGACCTCGCCCTGGTTGAAGGCGAAGAGCGCGAAGCCTTCCTGTGCCTTGTCGTAGAAGGCGTCGTTGGAGTCGGCGACGTCGTTGAAGAAGATGTTGGGGCTCTTGCCTCCGAGCTCCAGGGTGACCGGGATCAGGTTCTGGCTGGCGTACTGACTGATCAGCCGGCCCGTGGTGGTCTCGCCGGTAAAGGCGATCTTGCGGATCCGAGGGCTCGATGCCAGCGGCTTGCCTGCCTCCACACCGAATCCGTTGACCACGTTGAGAACGCCGGCGGGCAGCAGATCGCCGATGAGTTCCATCAGCACGAGGATCGAGGTCGGCGTCTGCTCAGCCGGCTTCAGCACGACGGCGTTGCCGGCGGCGAGGGCCGGGGCGAGCTTCCAGACGGCCATCAGGATCGGGAAGTTCCAGGGGATGATCTGGCCGACGACGCCGAGCGGCTCGTGATAGTGGTAGGCGGTGGTGTCGTCGTCGAGCTGCGACAGCCGGCCTTCCTGGGCGCGGACGGCGGACGCGAAGTAGCGGAAGTGGTCGGCGGCCAGCGGAATGTCGGCGTTGAGGGTTTCGCGGATCGGCTTGCCGTTGTCCCATGATTCGGCGACGGCGAGCATCTCGGTGTTCTCGTCGATCCGGTCGGCGATCTTGTTCAGGATGGCGGCGCGTTCGGCGACGGAGGTCTTGCCCCAGGAGGGGGCGATCTTGTGGGCGGCGTCCAGTGCCAGCTCAATGTCCTCGGCGGTGCCGCGGGCGACCTCGCAGAAGGCCTTTCCGGTGACGGGGGTGATGTTCTCGAAGTACTGGCCCTTGACCGGGGCAACCCACTCTCCGCCGATCCAGTTCTCGTAGCGGTCCTTGAAGGTGACCTTCGAGCCCTCGGTACCGGGCTGGGCGTAAACAGTCATTGCTAGCTCCTTTGCTGTGCAAGATGGCGGCGGCAAGATGTTTGCTGTCTCCGTTCCCACCAGCGTAGGAGTCGCAAGGTTGCAGTCAGGTTGCACGAGTGTGAGCCGGATCACTAAACCGCGGCCGGTATCAGGCGCTGAGTTCGGTTTCCAGCCGTTCCAGGTCGGCGACGACAGCGGCCCGCTTGGGCGAGCGGGGCGCCAGCAGCTTCAGCGCCGCAGTCCGGACCCCGACGTCGTCCCTGGCCTCGGGCAGCTCAGCGTACTTCAGGAGCGACTCGGCGCTGCCGTCCGTCAGCAGGGCCTCGCGCATCAGGGAGGAGACCCTGCTCCGGAGCTCCACGATGCCGGGAGCCTCCGAACGGGGCAGCACTGCGCCGCGGTAGATTTCCAGGGCGATCCGGTGGGCGCCGCGCTGCAGACACTTGAGCACCTGGCCGGAGTCCGGAACGAGGTCCAGCGGCAGCCGGTAGGGGCGCGACTCCGGGACCGCGCCGGGGTTGAGCTGCTGAAGGACCTTGCGCAGCCGCACCATCTCGGCCCGCAGCGTCATGGTGGAGGCGTCCCCCGGGTAGAGCACGGCGCAGAGTTCCTCGGCGTTCAGCCCTTCAGGATGGGTGGTGAGCAGGGCCAGGATCTCGCTGTGCCGGGCCGACAGGGCCACGGTGCGGCCGTCGATGCTGAGCAGGGCCTGGTCACGGCCCAGCAACTGAAGGCTGTTGCGGTACAGGCTGGCGGCGTCCCTGCCTGCCGTTGCGCCGCCTTGGCCCGTCCTTGCAGCGGATGCCGTGTTCCGGCGCCGCAAGGACGCCGGCTGCTGGGCGGCGGCCAGCTGGAGCCGCTCCACCCGCAGATGCGCCTGGGCCGCGGCTACGGTGGCTTCCACAAGGGAGAGTGTGTGCGGCGCCACCGCGGACTCCGTACCGGTGATGTCCACGACGCCGAGCAAGGCGCCGGAATCGGGGTCATGGAACGGCACCGCCGTGCAGCTCCACGAGTGGACGGAGCGCTTGTAGTGTTCGGCGCCCGAGATCTGGATCCCGCGGCCCAGGGCCAGGGCGGTGCCCGGCGCACTCGTACCCACGGTGGCCTCGGACCAGTCGGCCCCCGGAACAAACATCATGCCTTCGGCGCGGCGCCGCATGGCGGCGTCGCCTTCCACCCAGAGCAGGCGGCCCAGCTCGTCGCCGACAGCAACCAGCATCCCGCTGTCATGGCTCGGCAGGACCAGGAGCTTGTGGATCACCGGCATGATCGCGGCCAGCGGATGCTGCCGCCGGTATTCTTCGAGTTCCTCGCGGTCCATGGCCAGCGGGGCCTCCGGGTTGTCCGGATTGGCGTGCAGCCGGGCGGAGCGCCGCCATGACTCCTGGATCAGGCGGCTGAGCCCGGGCAGCTGCTGCGCTTCGGGGAACACCAGCCCGCGGGCATCCAGCTGCTCATGGGCCGCACTGGCATACTTCTGGCGCAGTTCCGCGGTGTAACCATTGGGGTAACCATTGGGAGCTGCCGGATGGATCAGATTCCTCATTGAACTCCCACCGGACGGGCGCGACGGCGTGCCGGAGGCACGCCTCGTCTGGTCCAGTCTAGTTCCGTCCGGGGAGTTTGGGAACGGAACCCCGGGACGGGACCTGCTGTCACACCGGTCCCGCCGGGACGAGTTCACCGGCGACGGGATTCCCGCGGCGGCCCCAGGCCCTCGGCCCGGACGCCTCGGGCTAGCCTTTGGACGAGCCCCGGGAGATCTCGACCATGTCTTCGCGGGGCACCACTTTGATGCGCTCCCGCTCGACGCCGGCTTCCTCGGACGCCGACCACTCGGCACCGAGGGCGAGCTCATGGGCATCGAGCTTGATCCAGCCTTCCCAGTTGGTGTATTCGATCCCGCGCTTTTCCAGCAGCTCGATGATGGCTTGCGGATCCGGGTTCTTGGCCGGCGGGAGGGTCAACCGGTCTTCCAGCAGGAAGCCGATGGTTTCCAGCGCGTCGCCCTTGGTGTGGCCGATCAGCCCCACGGGCCCGCGCTTGATCCAGCCCGTGGCATAGATCCCGGGGACGGGATTTCCCTCGGCGTCGAGCACCCGGCCGCCTTCATTGGGGACGACGCCGCGGCGGGCGTCGTATTCCAGCTCGTCCAGCGGTGAACCGTGGTAGCCGATGGCGCGGTAAACGGCCTGGACCGGGTAGTCGAGGAACTCCCCCGTGCCTTGGACGTTGCCCGCGCCGTCCAGCTGCATGCGCTCGAACTTGATCCCGGCGACCTTGCCTACTTTGCCTGTACCGGAGGTGTCGCCCTCCGCGGAGTCATCCGCATAAATTTCGACGGGGCTGTGCAGGAAGTGCAGGTGCAGCCGCCTGGACGACGGGACCTCGGCCTCGGCGTGTTCCTCCACCAGCCAGTTGGTGAGGGTGTTGACCATGGTCCTGATCTGGTTGTTGCTGCGGATGGCCTCGTCCGAAGCGTCGTCGAATTCGAAGTCCTCCGGGTACAGGATGATATCCACGTCCTTGGCATGGCTGAGTTCGCGCAGCTCCAGCGGGGTGAACTTCACCTGCGCCGGGCCGCGCCGACCGAACACGTGCACGTCGGTGACAGGGGAATTCTTGAGCGCCCGGTAGACGTTTTCCGGGATCTCCGTGACCAGCAGTTCGTCCGCGTGCTTGACCAGCATGCGGGCCACGTCCAGGGCCACATTGCCGTTGCCGATCACCGCTATCTCCTTGGCCTCCAGCGGCCACTCCCGGGACACGTCCGGGTGGCCGTCGTACCAGGAGACGAAGTCCGCCCCGCCGAAGGAGCCCTCGAGTCCGATCCCCGGGATGTCCAGCTCCGCGTCCTTGATAGCACCCGTGGAGAAAATGACGGCGTCGTAGAAGGCGCGGAAATCATGCAGGCTCAAGTCGCGGCCGTAGGTGACGTTTCCGAGGAACCGGATATCGCCGCGGTCCAGGACCTTATGCAGCGCGTTAACAATCCCCTTGATCCGCGGGTGGTCCGGGGCCACGCCGTAGCGGATCAGTCCGTACGGCGCGGGGTACGCCTCGAAGAGGTCGATGCTGACCTCGAAATCGCCGTCCTTGACCTCATTGGACTTCGTCAGGATGTCCGCGGCGTAGACGCCGGCCGGTCCGGCGCCGACAATCGCAACACGGAGGGGACGTTTGGAGGTGGATTCGGCCGAGTTGGACACCGGGAGCCCTTCTGAGTCTTAGAGACTGCGCCAGCACATGCAGCGCACAGTCCCCTATTCTAAATGTCCGCCGGATCGCGTGGGGCCCGCCGTGACCGAGATCGCAGGGATCCGCGTACCGGCACCGGCCCAAACGCAGGAATAGGGGCACCACAGATGGTGTTATTGATCTTGTGCCTAAACCCGTCGGATCCTTCTCCCCAGCCCCGCTGACCGCCACGGGGCCCCCGGCCCTCAAGGCAGTGGACAAGGAGACGACGGCGGGGATCCTGTTCGGCATCGGAGCCTACGGACTGTGGGGGCTGCTGCCCCTGTACTTCTTTGTGCTGGCACCGGCCGGCGCCGTCGAGATCGTAGCCAACCGGGTGGTCTGGTCCCTGCTGTTCTGCGTCCTGCTGATCACCATCACCCGGTCCTGGCGGGTGCTGGGAGCCGCATTCCGGAACCGCACGGTGATCGGCCCGCTCGCCATCGCCGCCGCCCTGATAGCAGTGAACTGGCTGACCTACACCTACGGCGTGACCACCGGCCAGGCCGTGGAGGCCTCCCTGGGCTACTTCATCAACCCGCTGGTCTCCGTCTTGCTGGGCGTCTTTGTCCTGAAGGAGAGGCTCCGGCCGCTGCAGTGGGCCGCCGTCGGAATCGGCTTCATTGCCGTGGGCGTGCTGACGGCCTCCTACGGCAAACTACCCTGGATCGCCCTGACGCTGGCGCTGAGCTTCGGACTGTACGGCTTCGTCAAGAAGCGCGTGGGCCCGCGGGCGGACGCGATCACCAGCCTCACCGTGGAAACGATCGTGCTCGCGCCGCTGGCCGCCGCCACCATGATCCTCCTCGCGGTCAGCGGAACAGCCACGCTGGGCTCCAACGGCGCCGGGCATTTCTGGCTGCTGGCCGCATCCGGCATCATCACCGCCGTCCCTCTGCTGTTCTTCGGCGCTTCCGCCCGCCGGCTGCCGATGACGACGATCGGCCTGCTGCAGTACTTCGCCCCCGTGCTGCAGTTCATCGTGGCGCTGACCGTGTTCAGGGAAGCCATGACGACGGACCGCTGGATCGGCTTCGGCGTGGTGTGGCTGGCACTCCTGGTGCTGACCGTGGACATGCTGCTGACTGCCCGGAAAGCCTCCGTGACCCGGAAACTGGCCCGCGCCGGCGCCTGAGCCCATCGCCGGCCTCCCTCAGCGGTGCGGCACGTCGCGGGGGGTCGCTGCGTCGGGCCGCACAACACTCCCGGACCCGCGTCAATCCACCGGGACGGTGTCCACCCGTTCGTGGTTGCGCGGGACCACCACCATCGGGACGGACAGTGCCCAGAGCATTTTGTTCTCTTCGCTGCCTATGAAGAGCGTGTTCTTTTCCGCCAGGCGGGAGGGCCTACGATCAGAATCTCGGCGTCGCCGCATCCCATCGATTGGCTCGTCGATTGTGCGGCTATGCGGCACCGAGCTCAACACGGGACACCAGTCGGAGCTGCACGCCGGGGGCGTGCAGAGGATTCAATCGGGACGTTGATCCGGTCAGACGATTTCTGGGACTCCGGGCGACGTCCGCCGGTCCGGATTCCTGCTGTGGTAGCCACGACTCAGGCCCAGTGCGGCCCAGGCAAAGGACCTTTGACCCTGATCAGGCCAGCCGTGCGCCGATCAGCTATGTCAAAGCCCGCCAGCCCCCGCATGGTTGATGACCCCAGCCTGGATCTCAGCTACTCGAATAACGCCGCCGATCCGTGATGCTCCCGCTCCAGTGCTGCTGCCGCCCCATCCTGATCCGGACATCGAGTTAACGGCCCCCCATGTGGCGGTCCACGCACCAGAAGACGGCTTGGAGGCCTGCCAGTACTCGCTGACAGTATTGGTGGCGAAGTCCATCACCGTAAGCACTCCGTCGCTGCCCGTGTTCGGGGCCGCACCGGAAGGAATTGGCAGTCGTTTGGCTTCCAATGGGCAGGTTCCCCACGACGAGGGGCCGGTGCACTTTACCGCATAGGCGGGTGTGCCGGCCGTCGCACTGTAGATTGGGATGCCGTATTGGACTGGCCCGCTGCCCCTGTGCTTCCTCGTGCTCCACCCGGCCAGTGCGGTCGAAATCGTCGCCAACCGGGTGGTCTGGTCCCGGCTGTCCTGCTTCCTGCTGATCGCCGTCACGCAGTCCTGCCGGGTGCTGGTGGTGCCTGCCTTGGCGGCGGTCACCATGATCGTCCTCGGGGTCAGCGGAGCGGCCGCGCTGGCCTCCAACGATGCCTGGTATTTCTGGCTGCTGGCGGCGTCGAGTGTCATCACCGCCGTGCCGCGGCTGTTCTTCGGGGCCTCCGTCCGCCGGCTTCCGATGACCACAATCGACCCGCTGCAGTATTTCGCGCCCGTCCAGCAGTTCATTGTGGCGATCGTGGCGTTCTAGGAATCCACGACCCTGGACCGCTGGATCGGCGGGTTAGTCGTCTGCGCACCAGGGCCGCCGTGCGTTAGTGTCATCATGAATGGACACATTGGGGCGGAAATGAGGATTGCTGGTGCCAGAAAACGATCGTGACACTCCGGGCGGCCGGGATATCTCGTCCCTGGGCTTCGACGGCAGCGGCATCTTGCGCCTCGAGTGGGCCCGGGGCGTCGTAATTGACGCCCCCAACGCCCAATTGGCCATGGATCGGGTTAACGAGATGTGCGGCGGCCGGCCAACGCCGCTCCTGATCGACATGGCCACCACCCAGTCCGTCAGCCGGGCCGCGCGGGCCGTGTTCGCCAAGCGCTGCGACGCCTCTGCAATCGCACTGCTCGGCTCGTCCGCCGTTGACCGGGTTCTCGCCAACTTCTTCCTGGGCGTCAATTCGGCGCCGGTTCCCACACGCTTCTTCACCAACGGCGATGAGGCAGTCCGCTGGCTGACCTCACAGGGCTATGACGGGGCGTGATGATGACCGCCGCCTCGAGGAACTCGTAGACGGCATCGTCGTACTGTCCTCGGGCGATCTCTCCAACCGCCTGCAGGTCTCACCGGCACGGGACGGCATTGACGCCGTCACGACCGGCATCAACCTGCTCGCCGAAGAGCTCCAAAGCATGTACGAGGACCTGGAAGTCCGCGTCGCCGAGCGGACCGCGCTTCTGGAAGCGGCCAAAGCGGAACTCCGGCGCGTCATCAACACCGACGAGCTGACCGGGCTGGCCAGCCGCTCGCTGCTGCAGGAAAAGGTGGCCGAAGCCGTCGCCGCGGCCGACGGGGGCCGCCAGCCCGCGCTTATCCTGCTGGACCTCGATTCCTTCCGGCTCATCAATGACAGCCTTGGCCATGCCGCGGGGGACGCCGTCCTGCGGGAGGCGGCCCTGCGGCTGGGCGCAGCGGCCGGGGCCGGGGCCGGCCACGTGATCGCACGCCTCAGCGGTGATGAGTTCGCTGTGCTCGTAGTGGACCAGGAACCGGACGCCGTGCTGCAGATCGCGTCCCGGCTCGGCGAATCGCTGAAGGACAGGATTGTTGCCGGCGGCGTCGCGGTCGCCCTCACGGCGGGAACCGGTGTCCGGCTGGGGGAACCCGGGCTGCGCAGCGAGGAGCTCATCCGCGACGCCAACATCGCCATGCACGAGGCCAAGAAACGCGGCCGGGACACCCTCCTGGTGTTTTCCGCGGCCATGCACGAGGCCGCCAAGCAGCAGGTCCATCTGGTGGCTGAGCTCAGGACGGCCCTGGCCACGGACGAGCTCGAACTCGAATACCAGCCCATCATGGATCTGAGCACCGGAACGATTGCCGGCGCCGAGGCCTTGATCCGCTGGCGCCACCCCGACTTGGGCCTGCTGGCGCCGGATACCTTCCTCGACGCCGCCGACGAAGCCGGGCTCACCGTGGAAATCGGCCACTGGGTGCTCCGGAACGCCATCGCGCAAACCGGCCGTTGGAAGTCTGTTCCCGGGCTTCCGGCGGACTTCAGCACTCACATCAATCTGGCGCCGGCGGACCTGCACCACATCGATCTGGCTCCCTACGTCGAAGGCCTGCTGGCCCGGCACGGCGTCGAACCGTGCCATATCTCGATCGAAATCACCGAAACCGCGATCATGCGCGGCGGCCCGGAAGTGGCAGCCACCATGCAGTCGCTCAACGACCTCGGCGTCAGGATCGAGATCGACGACTTCGGCACGGGCTATTCGTCCATCAGCTACCTGCGCACCCTTCCTGCCGCGCAGGCGAAGATCGACAAGTCCCTGCTGGACGGGCTGACCACGGACCGGCAGCAGGAGTCATTCGTCGCCGCCATCCTGCAGCTGATCCATTCGGCCGGTCTGGGCGCCGTCGCCGAGGGCATCGAGGACAGGGAACAAGCGGACAGACTGCGGCAGCTGAACTGCGAATTCGGCCAAGGGTACTTCTTCAGCCGGCCGCTGTCCGTTGCGGACATGACGGACCTGCTGGCGCGCAGGGACGGTGCCGCCGCATGAGCGAACCCGTGCCGGCGGCCACGCGTGGCGCGGCAACAGGCAGGGCCGGCCTACGCAGGGCCGGCCTACGCAGGGCCGCGGACACCCTCCGGCTGGTGGCCCGGGTCGCGGCACTGTCCCTTCACCGGCCCCGGCGTCCGGACCGGCGCTGGGATGACTTCTGGCGCGGAGTATCGGAAGGATCCCTCGGGGAACCGATCATCTGGGATGCCCCCGGCGCCGGGAACGAAGAGGTCCGGCACCACCTGCAGGCAATGGCGGGCCTTATGGACACCAGCCTTCCCGTGGTCGATCTCGGCTGCGGAAACGGCGCTATCTCACGGCGGCTCACCGAGATCTTCCCCTCCGTGCTCGGCGTCGACGTCGCACCCGCGGCCGTAGCCGCAGCGCAGTCCACCCACCGGCATATCCCGGGCCTCAGCTTCCGCAGCCTGGATGCCACGCAGCCGGCCGCCGCGGCCGGGCTCGCGCGCGAACTCGGCGACGTCAACGTCTTTGTCCGCGGCGTCTTCCACGTCCTGGGCCGGCGACGTCAGGCACGCCTCGCAAACTCGATCAAAGCGCTCCTCGGCGCCACCGGACGGATCTATCTGGTGGAGACAAATGTCCAGGGCGGCGCGCTGAGCTATCTGCGGGGCCTGGGCGCCACGGGGAACCGGATCCCGGGACCGCTCCGGCAGGCGATTTCCGCCCTTCCGAAACCGGGCCATTTCGGCGCCGGACAACGCTCGCGCGCGTTCCCCGCGCGGCACTGGACACTCATTGCCGAGGGTCCCGCCGTCCTGAAAACGGTGCCGATGGAGGCCGGTGGACCGCCCGGCAGCATTCCGGCGTACTGGGCGGTCCTGGCCCCGCGGGCCTAGACCTCCGGAAGGGTATCCACCCGCTGGTAGTCGCGCGGGACCACCACCATCGGAACCGGGAGCGCCCGCAGCACCTTGTTGGCGGTGCTGCCGATGAACAGCTTGTACTTTTCCGCCAGGCGGGAGGAGCCCACGATCATGACTTCCCCGTCCTCCCATTCAAGGTCATCGATGGTTTCCTCGATCGTGCGACCATGCGCTACCTCCACGCTGACGTGGTGTCCTTCCGGCAGCCGGCGGGCGGCAGCGGCCAGGACGGTATTGGCGTGGATGTGGGCGGCATTGATGTTCTCCCCGCCGTCCCCTTCCACGTCCAGCTCGACAAGGGACACGAGCCGCAGCGGCACGCCGCGTCGCTCGGCGGATTCGATCGCGACGTCGATTGCGGCCTCCGCTCCGACGCGCTGGCCCACGGCGAGGGTCAGGCGTGTGATGGCTTCCGTGCGGCGGTAGCCACGGGGGGCCAGGGCCAGCGGAACCGGCGCGGCATGAAGCAAAGCATTGGCCACGCTGCCCACGGTGTGCCGCTTGAACAGGCCATTGCTCGCGGCGCCGACTACGATCAAGCCGGCCCTGTACTCCACGGCCGCATCGATGAGGCCTGCCGCGAACGAGTCCGCCTGGCGGACATGGAACAGGGCATCCAGGCCCTCGGGAACCAGGGCCAGACCCTGGCGTTCCGCGGCGAGAACCTCCTGCTCGGCGGCGCTGACGCGGCTTCCCTCCGGACTCATTGCCACGGAGGGAGTGCTCCGGTCCACCACATAGACCAGATCGAGGTGCGCCTCCTGGGCCCGGGCCATCGCCGAGGCCAGGGCAACGGCGTCGGCGCCGCGTTCGTTGGGTGTATAGCCGACTACGTATCGCATGTGTGAACCCCTTATGGGTCTGGGGCAGAGGCCAGCTTCGCTCCGGGGGTCCGGGCGACGTCGGCCGGTCTGCGTTCCTGCAGTGGTAGGAACGACTCTAGCCCAGCCGGTCCTGAATAGATGGTGACTTATGGCCCTGACCAGCACAATCTTCCGGGCCTAGGCTGGACCAATCGAGGGGAGCCAATCATGAATGCAATCAGCAGCCGCAAGATCGGGTCGAGGAATGCCGGACTGGGAACGCTGGCGCTCCTGCTGGTCCTCTCCGCATGCACACCGTCCGCACCGCAGCCGGGGGCGAGCAGTCAGGCCACGGCCACGGCCACCGCCACGGTCACCGTGTCGGCGAGTCCGTCGGCGTCGGTCGCAGTGCCCGCCGATTCGGATGAGACGGCCCCGCCGCAGCCCGGCGACAAGGTGATTTCGTCGACGATCACCCATGACTGGTCCTGGCCGGGGCCGTCAGCTCCGTTCCAGACGGCCCACCAGAACCCCGTGCCGATCGCGCCCCCGCCGGCCGCTCCCCTGCCCACGCTGTACGCCATCGGTGCGGGCCAGCACCCCTCCGATACCCCGCCGTACGACCAGCTGAGCTTCCGGTTCACCGGTGGCTTCCCCAGCTACGACGTCGAAGTGGTCCCAGAACTCGTCGCCGATGCCAGCGGGCTGCCCATTCCGATGCCCGGCACCGGCAGCATCCTTGAGGTGACGTTCCGCGGCGCCCAGGCACACGCGGCAGACGGCACGGCGAGCAGCGTCAAGAGCGCGCCGGCGCCGTCGATCGGGTCTAAGGCCCTCACGAGCTACGCCCCGGCCGGGGACTTCGAGGGCGTTGTCAGTTACGGGATCGGCGTCGGCCGCCCGATGGGCACCGTCCCGGAGACGAAGGTCCGGGTGTATGAGGTCGAGAAGATCGAGCAGGGGCAGCACCTGTACGTCGTCGCGATCCAGCTCGAAGCCACGGCCTGGCAGTAGCAGTCTGGAAATGACGTCGGCACTCCTGCAGCAGAATAAGGCAGCAGGAAAGGGCAGCAGCACGCAGAAGAGCCGCGGACGATTGATCCGCGGCTCTTCCGTTTTTCCGGCTTTACCGGTATCCCGGGGAGGGATTGCCTTCCCGGTGGATTGTTAGGCGTTGGCCTTGATGGCCGCGGCCAGGACCTCGAGGCCGTCCAGCAGGAGCTCGTCGCTGATGACAAGCGGCGGCAGCAGCCGGATCACGTTGCCGTAGGTGCCGCACGTGAGGATGATGACGCCTTCCTTGAGGCAGGCGGCTGCGACGGCCTTGGTCAGCTCCGGGTTCGGTTCCTTCGAGCCGGCCTGGACCAGCTCGATCGCCAGCATGGCACCGCGGCCGCGGACGTCACCGACCACCGGGAAATCGGCGGCGAGTTCGCGCAGCTTGCCGAGGGCAATCTCCTCGATGTGCCGGGCGCGGGCGTTGAGGTCGTACTGCTCCATCGATCCGATGGAGGCCAGCGCCGCGGCGCAGGCCACCGGGTTGCCGCCGTAGGTGCCGCCGAGGCCGCCCGGGTGGACGGCGTCGAGCAGTTCGGCGCGGCCGGTGATGGCGGACAGCGGCATACCACCGGCGATCCCCTTGGCCATGGTGAGGATGTCCGGGATGACGCCTTCGTGGTTCACGGCGAACCATTCGCCGGTGCGGCAGAAGCCGGACTGGACCTCGTCGGCAATGAAGACGATGCCCTTTTCCTTGGCCCAGGCCGCGAGGGCCGGAAGGAAGCCCTCGGCCGGGACGATGAAGCCGCCCTCGCCCTGGATGGGCTCGATGATGATCGCGGCAACCTGGTCGCCGCCGATCTGTTTCTCGATCATGGTGATGGCGCGCTTGGCGGCCTCGGCACCGGTGATCTCCGGGTTTTCCTCGCGGAACGGGTAGCTCATCGGCATGCGGTAGACCTCGGGCGCGAACGGGCCGAAGTTGGTTTTGTACGGCATCGCCTTGGCGGTCAGGGCCATGGTCAGGTTGGTGCGGCCGTGGTAGGCGTGGTCAAAGGCGACGACGGCGTCACGGCCGGTGGCCAGGCGGGCCACCTTGACGGCGTTCTCCACGGCCTCGGCACCGGAGTTGAAGAGCACCGTGCGCTTCTCGTGGTCGCCCGGGGTGAGGCGGTTGAGCTGCTCGGCGACGGCGACGTAGCCCTCGTAGGGCGTGACCATGAAGCAGGTGTGGGTGAAGTGCTCCACGGCTTCCTTGACCGCGCCGACGACGGCCGGGTCCGAGGCGCCGACGCTCGTCACGGCGATGCCTGAGCCGAGGTCGATGAAGGAGTTGCCGTCGACGTCGTGGATGATGCCGCCGTCGGCGTCGGCGACGAACACGGGAACGCTGGACGCCACGCCGGCTGCGACCACGGCCTTGCGGCGCTCGGTCAGGGCGAGGGACTTGGGGCCCGGGAAGTCGGCCTGGACGCGGCGCTTCTGCTCGAGCCGGTAGGTGATGTCATTTGCGGTGGTGGTCAAAGGAAAGCCTTTCTGGGTCTTGGGCCAGGGTCCCGACAGGCGGAACCGCTTAGTGAAGGGGGTTATGCGTCCAGTGCGGACATGACGTGCTTGATGCGGGTGTAGTCCTCGACGCCGTACATGGACAGGTCCTTGCCGTAGCCGGACTGCTTGAAGCCTCCGTGCGGCATTTCGGCGGTGAGAAGGATGTGGGTGTTGATCCAGACGGCCCCGAAATCGAGGTCGCGGCTCAGGCGCATCGCGGTGCCGTGGTTGGACGTCCAGACGCTCGAGGCGAGGGCGTAGTCGACGTCGTTGGCCAGCTCCACGGCCTCATCCTCGGTGCTGAACTTCTGCACCGTGATGACGGGGCCGAACGTTTCCTTCTGTACGATGTCATCGCTCTGCTTGGCGCCGGTGACGATGGTCGGCTCGAAGAAGAAGCCCTTGTCGCCGGCCCGGTGGCCGCCGGTCTCGATCCGGCAGTTTTCCGGCAGGGACTCCACGACGGCGCTGACGGCGTTGAAGTGGTTCACGTTGTTCAGCGGACCGAAGTAGTTGTCCTCATCGTTCTGCGAGCCAGTGTGCAGGGTCTTGGTGTGTTCCACCATGGCCGCCACGACGTCGTCGTGCACCGAATCCTGGACCAGGACGCGGGTGATGGCGGTGCAGTCCTGGCCTGCGTTGAAGAAGGCGAACTCGGCGATGGCCGCCGCGCTCTTCTTGATGTCGGCGTCGGCGAAGACGATGGCCGGAGCCTTGCCGCCGAGCTCCAGGTGGGCGCGCTTGAGCCCCTTGGCGGCGCCCGAGGCGACGGCGATGCCGGCCCGGACCGAGCCGGTGATGGAGACGAGCCCGGGAACCTTGTGCTCCACCATCATGGCGCCGGTTTCGCCGGTGCCGAGCACGACGTTCAGCACGCCGGCGGGAAAGATGTCCCCGGCGATCCGGGCCAGGACCAGGGTGGATTCCGGGGTGGTGTCCGAGGGCTTGAGCACCACGGTGTTTCCGGCGGCCAGGGCGGGCCCGATCTTCCAGATGGCCATGAGGAAGGGGTAGTTCCACGGCGCCACCTGGGCGACGACGCCGATCGGTTCGCGCCGGACGTAGGAGGTGTGGCCTTCGAAGTATTCCCCGGCGGACTTGCCCTCAAGGAGGCGGGCGGCGCCGGCGAAGAAGCGCAGCTGGTCCGCGCCGGCGGCGACTTCCTCGGAGGCGATCAGGGAGCGGACCTGGCCGGTGTTGCGGTGCTGGGACTCGACGAGCTCGTCGCTGTGCGCCTCGACGGCGTCGGCCAGCTTGAGCAGCATGAGCTGGCGCTGCCCCGGCGTCGTGTGCTTCCAGCTCTTGAAGGCGTCTTTGGCGGCCGTCATAGCGGCGTCGACGTCGGCCAGCACGGAGATGGGCGATTTCGCCACGACTTCACCGTTGGTGGGATTGACGATGTCCAGCAATCCGGTGCCGGCGGGGGTGACGAACTCGCCGTTGATGAAGTTCTGCAAGGTTTGAACCACGGTGTACAACCTCTTTCGAGTGCAAATGACGGATGTGCGACTGCTCACGAGCCTATGCCAGCAGGTCAAGCCAGGGAATAGTCACCTGCACACCATCCCCGCAATGCTTTAGTGCGCTTGACCAGCACCCGGCTATCCTGAATGCATGGCCATTTCACTCGCCGCACTGCTGGGGGTCTCGTCCCTCAAACTCGCCAAGGCCGGCCTCGCCGAGACCACCTGGCACCAGGACATTCTCTGGGTTGCCGTCACGGAACAGGAGGATCCGCAGCGGTTCCTTAACGGCGGCGAACTGGTTCTGACCACCGGCATGCGGCTCAAGAGCGCCCCGGAGCAACGCCGCTTCGTGCGCCAGGTCCAGCGGGCCGGCGCCGTGGGGATCGGCTTCGGCATCGGCCTGACGCACGACGCCGTGCCGCCGGCCCTGATTGCCGAGGCCAACCGCTGGGGGCTGCCGGTGGTCGCCGTGCCCTATGAGACGCCGTTCATCGCCATCGGCAAGCTCGTGGCCGACGCCCAGTCGGCGGACCACTTCGCCAAACTTGAACGGCTCATCGCCGGGCACCAGATCCTGGCCCGCGCCCTGCTGACCGGCGGCGGCCTCTCCGAACTCCTGAAGCACCTGGGCTCCATGCTGCGCACCGAGATCGTCCTGACCCAGTTCACTGCACAGCTCTACAACAGCGTGGCCGGCCATCCCGCGCCCAGGGCCGAGGGCTGGGCTTCCTACCCCATCCCCACCGGCCGCCGCGATGCGTGCACGCTCTGGGTGAAGCAGCCGTTTGAGGACTCGGGAATCGTGGGCTACGCCCAGAACCTGATCAGCGTCGAACTCAACAACATGGTCAAGCAGCGCCAGGCCCAGCGCGCCCTGGCCGGCCAGGTCCTGGAGGACGTGATCCACGGGACGCTGGAGCCCAGCGAAGCGACCCGGCGGCTCGCGGGCGTCGGCATCAACAGCACCCGGAAGAATGTCGTCCTGCTGGCCGAATCCGCCGCGCACCACAAGCAGCTGGGGAGTTCCTCGCTGCCGCAGCCGCTGGCCAAGGCGGTGAGCGCCGTCGTCGGGACGGACCTGATAGCGGTGGTTCCCGACGACGGCAGCGGCGCCAGCGCCCTCGCCCGGAGCCTCAGCGACCACCTGGCCGAGGCCGGGATCCACGCCACGATTGGCATCGGCGGGGCCTACACGAAGCCGAACGGCCTGCGCTGGAGCTATTTCGAGGCCCGCGACGCCGCCAGCCGCGGCCTGCCCGTCAACGAACCCGAACGGCTGAGCCTGACCTCGCTGCTGCTGGCGAGCGAGGATGTGCCGCTGGCGGACATGGCGAACGAGTCGCTGAATCCGCTCCGGACCTTCGACGCCGCCCACGGGGCCGAGCTGATGACCACCCTGGAAAGCTACCTCAGCAACAACGGCTCGGTGGCCGCCGTCGCCGAGGACCTCACCCTGCACCGCAACACGGTCCGCTACCGGCTGGCGCAGATCACCGAACTCACCGGCTACGACCCCGCCCAGACGCCGGACCGGGTCCAGCTCTGGCTCGCGCTGGCCGTGCAGCGCCTGGGCGCCCGCCACCCGGGCTGAAGGCCCTCCAGAAGCAACGCGGGGACCTCAGCGAGACATCTGTCACTAAACCATGGCATTCAAACGTCAAACGTCTAACCTTTATGGATGGCCACCAGCATCCCCACACCCCCCGGAACAGCACACACAAGCCAGGCGCCTCAGTCCCCGGCCTCCGGCGCTGCACCCGCCGCTGAGGCACCCAAGCGGCGGCTGGCCGCCGTCGTCGGGATCCTCGCCGTCGTTCTGATCGGACTGAACCTCCGCGCCGGAATCACCAGCGCGGCGGCCCTGTTCCACGAGCTCCAGGTGGTGCTCGGCTATGACGCCCTGGTGGCCTCCGTCCTGCCGTCGATCCCGCTGCTGTGCTTCGCCTTCGCGGGCCTGGCAACGTCCTGGCTGATCCGCCGGATCGGCGTCGAGAAGGCCATTCTCGTCGCGCTGGCCCTGCTGGCCGGCGGCCTGCTGGTCCGCGGTATTCCCGCCACCGGCGCCCTGCTGGGCGGCACGGTCCTGGCGATGTCCGGGCTCGCCGTCTGCAACGTGGCCATGCCCTCCTTCATCCGGGAGCACTACGCCGCCAAAACCTCCATGATGACGGGCCTGTACACCTTCACGATGTCCGCCGGCGCCACCTTTGCCGCTGCTGTCAGCGTGCCGCTGGCACTGCAGCTCGGCTCGCCGTCGCTGGGCCTGGCCGCCTGGGGGATCCTGGGCGTCGCCGCGCTGCTGGGCTTCGTGCCGATGGTCCTGCACACCCACCGGCGTTCCCGCCGGACCGGGCAGGCTCCGGTGCCCATGTGGCCGCTGCTGCGCACGCGCCTGGGCCTGCTGATCACGGCGATCTTCACGTTCCAGGCGTTCCTCGCGTACGCGGTGATGAGCTGGTTCGCCTACATCCTCACGGCCGAAGGCCTCAGCGCGGCCGAGAGCGGGCTGCAGTTCGGCCTGATGCAGCTGGTGTCCGTGGCCGCCGGCATGATCCTGCTGGCGATCGGTTCACGCCCGGGGATGCTGCGTCCGGCGCTGTACACAGCGAGCGGCGCCACCCTTGCCGCCGTCCCGGCCATGCTGTGGCTGCCCATCTCTTTCGCCGCCGTTCCCGCGGTGCTGTTCGGATTCGGTCTGGGAATCTTCCCGCTGATTCTGGTGATCATCAGCCGCAGCGGGCGCACGACGGCGGAAACCACCGCCCTGTCAACCGTCGCCCAGTCGCTGGGCTACTTCATAGCGGCCCTCGGTCCGTTCGGCATGGGCCTGCTCCACAGCGCCACCGGGGGCTGGAGCCTGCCGCTGAGCCTGTTGTTCGTGGTGGCCCTGGCCCTGATGGTGTCCTGCCATCTGCTCACCAGCAAACGCACGGCCACCAGGACTGGGCCGAGGACCGCCGCATGAGCCTCACACCCTCGCACCGCCCGGCCCTGGCCGAGGAAATCACCGCCAAACTGCGCGGCATGATCCAGTCCGGCGAATGGCCGCTGCAGGAGCGGATCCCGGCCGAACCCGAGCTGACGGCCGCGCTCGGTGTCTCCCGCGGAACCCTGCGCGAGGCCATCAAGGCGCTGGCGCACAGCGGGATGCTGGACGTCCGCCGCGGAGACGGGACCTACGTCCGTGCCACCAGCGAGATCTCCGGCGCCGCCCAGCGCATGTACCGGGACCATACACAGGAGCACATTCTGGAAGTCCGGGTGGGGCTGGACACCCAGGCCGCCCGGCTCGCGGCCCGCCATGCCACAGCCGAGGACGTCGCCGCCATGCGCGGACTGCTGGCTGCACGCCGCGCCGCGTGGCTGGCCGAGGACTACGCCGCGTGGGCCGTTGCCGACTGGGACTTCCATGTACTGGTGGCGCAGGCGTCGGGAAATCCGCTGCTTCATGAGCTGTACGTAAGCTTCGGCGTCGTCTTCCACAATGATCTTCTCCGCCAGCAGCGCCGCGGCGGCTTCAACGGCATCCCGCACGAGGGCCACGGCGAGCTGGCAGATGCCATCGAGGCACGCGACGACGCCGCCGCGGTCGACAGCGTGAACCGGAACCTGAACTCCTGCGCGGAGTGGCTCCCGGATTAGGGGCTTGCGCCCGGGCGCCGTTCAGCGCAGCGAGACCACTTCCCCTTCGCGGTAAAGAAGGGCCCGAACATCTGATTCGGCAGAGACCAGCCGCTTGGGGTCTATCGTCTCGCCCGCCGCAAAGTGGTCCAGGAGCCGGGGATCCACATAGCTTTTCCGGGCGATCGAGGGCGTGTTCCCCAGGACCGCCGCCGCGTCCTGCATGGCACGGCTCACGGCCCTCTTCCGGGCAGAGACCTTCGTTTGCGGGCCGCTCTGCGCCAGGCTGGTCGCCGCGGCGACCGTCCCCCGCAGGGTGCGGAAATCCTTGGCCGTGAAGTCGTCGCCGGTCCGTTCCTTCACGTACGCGTTGATGTCCGCGCTGGATACCGGGTGCCAGCTCCTGCCGTCCTTGTAGGCCAGCAGCCGGACATTACCGCCGCGCCGTTTGAGCAGCCGGACGACGGCGGCGAGGTCGGCGTCGGCGATCCGCGAATCCCAGGTTTTCCCGCTCTTGGCGGGGAAGCTGAGCCTGAGCTCGTCCTTCCTGACCGCCACGTGCGCGCAGAGCAGGGTGGCCAGGCCATGACTGCCGTTCTCGTTGGTGTAGCGCTCGGAACCGACCCGCAGCGAGCCGCTGTCCAGCATCCGGAAGGCGGCGGCCCACGGCGTCGAGTCCGGTCGCCTGGATGTGCCCGTTGTCGTACGGCGCGATCCAGACGTCCGTCCAGGCCGGCGGAATGCCGATGCCGTCCAGCCGTTCGCGGGCCGGCCCGGCGGGTAGCGTGGACCCGTCCAGGTCCTGATAACTGAAGCCAGTCCCGGCGGGGACCCGGCGGTAGCCGCGGCCTGACGCATTGCTGTGACGGAGCCTCATCGGCGGGCCCCGCCCCGGCGTTGCTGTTCCATGGCGGTAAGCCTACTGACTACAGCCCCGGTTGCGGCAGGTGACGCTAGGAAACTTCGACGGCCGCCCCGCGGGAGATCGCCACCATGTCTTCGCGTGGGACAACCTTGATGCGCTCGCGCTGCACGCCGTCCGCACCGGCGTCGGCGGTCGACTTCTCGCCGAGGCCACGCTCGTGCGCGTCCAGCGCGAGCCAGCCTTCCCAGCTGGTGTACTCCACGCCGCGGCTCGCAAGGAGTTCGACGACGGCCTCCGGCGCGGGTGCCGCTGCCAGCGGCAGGTTGTCGCGGTCCTCGAGCAGGTAGGTCACGGTTTCCAGGGCGTCGCCCTTGGTGTGGCCGATGAGGCCGACGGGTCCGCGCTTGATCCAGCCGGTGGCGTAGATGCCGGGCACGTGGGTGCCGCTGGCGTCCAGGACGCGGCCGCCGTCGTTCGGGACAACTCCCTTGCTGTGGTCGAACTCGACCTCGGGCAGCGCCGAACCGAAGTAGCCGATCGCGCGGTAGACGGCCTGCACCGGGTAGTCGACAAACTCGCCGGTGCCGCGGGCGTTACCCGTGCCGTCCAGCTCGGTGCGCTCAAACTTGATGCCGGCGACGCGGCCGGGGGCCTCGGCGTCGTCGTACACCTCGACCGGGCTGTGCAGGAAGTGCAGGTGCAGCCGGCGGGAGGCCGTCAGCTCGGAGACGTCCTCGGGCTGCTCGGCAATCCAGTTGGTGAGGGTGCCCACCATGGTCTTGGTCTGGTTGCTGCTCTGGATCTGGCGGTCCGATTCGGCGTCGAACTCGAAATCCTCGGCGTAGAGGATGATGTCCACGTCCTTCGAGTGGGACAGTTCGCGCAGTTCGAGCGGGGTGAACTTGACCTGCGCCGGGCCGCGGCGGCCGAAGACGTGCACGTCGGTGACCGGCGAGGACTTCAGCCCGGCGTAGACGTTGTCCGGGATCTCGGAAACCAGCAGGTCATCCGCGTGCTTGGAGAGCATGCGGGCCACATCCAAGGCCACGTTGCCGTTGCCGATCACGGCGACTTCCTTGGCCTCGAGCGGCCATTCGCGGGACACGTCCGGGTGGCCGTCGTACCAGGAGACGAAGTCCGCGCCGCCGTAGGAGCCCTCGAGTTCGATGCCCGGGATGTTCAGGTCCGCGTCCTTGATGGCGCCGGTCGCGAAGATGACGGCGTCGTAGTGGGAGCGGAGGTCCTCGATGGAGAGGTCAGTGCCGTAGTCGACGTTGCCGAAGAAGCGGATGTCGCCGCGGTCGAGGACCTTGTGCAGGGCGTTGACGATCCCCTTGATGCGCGGGTGGTCGGGGGCCACGCCGTAGCGGATCAGCCCGTAGGGTGCCGGGTAGCGGTCGAAGAGGTCGATGCTGACGGTGAGCTCGCCGCTCTTGACGGCCTCGCTCTTGGTCAGGATGTCCGCGGCGTAGACGCCTGCGGGGCCGGAGCCGACGACGGCGACGCGCAGCGGGCGGGCAGCGGTTCCTACGGGGGTGCTTGTTGACACGGCTGTGTTCCTTTTTTCTGCATCGATTGCTCCGTAGCGGCCCTTTTGAGGCTTCATAAGGGCAGTTGCGGAGCAATCGACGGGGTTTTAGGGGGTCAGGATGCGGGTCTTGGTGGTGCGGGGGCTGTTCGGGGTGGTGGTGCTGTAGTCGGCGGTCTTGAAGTGCGGCGGCGCGAACGGGCTGACGCGGACCACGTCACCGATCACGATCACGGCGGGATTCGCGACGCCGGCGGCCTCCGCCTGGTCCGCGATGGTCCCGAGCCTTCCGATGGTCACCCGCTGGTTCGGCAGGTAGCCATTCTCTACGATGCCAACCGGCGTGTCCGCTGGCAAACCGGCGCGTGCCAGTGAAGCGGCGGAATCCCGGAGTTGGCCCACGCCCATGAGCAGGACGATCGTGTGGTCGGCGCGCGCGGGGACTTCGGAGAGTTCCTCGTGGCCGGTGACCACGCTGAAGCCCTTGGCCAGACCGCGGTGGGTGACCGGGATGCCGGCGGCGGCGGGGACGGAGATCGCGGACGTCACGCCGGACACCACTTCGACCTCGACGCCATGCTGGCGGCAGAATTCGGCTTCCTCGCCGCCGCGGCCCAGGACGTACGGGTCCCCGCCTTTGAGCCGGACCACGCGGTGGCCCTGCTGCGCTTCCGCGACGAGGATGCTGTTGATCTCGGACTGCGGTACGGGGTGGTGGCCGGGAGTCTTGCCGACCTCGATCACGCGGACATCCGGGGCGAGTTCGCTAAGGAGTTCGCGCGGGCCGAGGCGGTCGGACACCACGACGTCGGCCTGGCCGAGGAGCCGCCGGCCGCGGACCGTGATGAGTCCGGCGTCGCCGGGGCCGCCGCCAACCAACGCCACGGATCCGCCGGAGGCACTGTGCACGGCACGGTGCCGGCGCAGCGGCAGGTCCCCGGTTTCCAGGGCGGTGGCAACGGCATCGCGCAGTGCCATGGCGCGCCGCGGGTCTCCCCCGGCGTTCACGGCGATCTTCACGTCGTCCACGACGGCGACGGCGGGGGTCCAGGCGGCGGAGGCTTCGTGGTCCGAGGCGTTGACGCACCAGATGCGCTGTGCCTCGGCGTCGGCCGAGACCCGGGCGTCCACGGCGGAATCGCCGGTGGCGGTCTGGACGAACCAGGCGCCGTCGACGTCGGAGGTGCGGTAGGGGCGCGGCTCCCAGGTGAGGAGGCCGGCGTCGGCAAGTTCACTCAGGGCCGGGGAGGCCAGCGGCGCCACGACGGTGACTCGGGCACCGGCGTCGAGCAGTCCTTTGGCGCGCCGTGCGGCGACCGGGCCGCCGCCGACCACCAGCACGGGGCGGCCGAGCAGGCGCAGCGCCGTGGGGTAAATGTCCTGAATTGCCATGCATCGACGATAGGGCCGCGTCACATGGCGGAACAACGGCGCGGAAACACCAGTTCACGCAAGGTAACGCCGCGTCACATTGTGGCGGGTGCAGGCTCTGCGCCTGTCAAGCCATCCGTGCGGGGGCACTTTGGCGGCGATCCCGGGCCGAGTCGGGCGCACAGCCCGGCGTGTCCGTGTCAAAGTGCCCCCGTTGGGCACGGAGAGACGGCGCCTACTTCACGGCAATGAGGTCGATCGGCCTGATGTCCGGATCCTTGGCGAGCATGGCCGGCCCGTGTTCGGCCAAGGCGGCGGGAATGGCACCGTTGAGGTGTGCCTGGCGGTCCTCCTCGGTGTCGAAGGTGTCGAAAATGCCGAAAGTGTTCTCGTTGACGCGGAAGGCATACCAGGTCCGGGTGCCGGGCTCGTTCACTACGATCTCACGGCCGCCGTTGAGGAAGTCCCAGACCTCCTGTTCCTTCCCCGGTTTGGCTTCGACAAGGGCCAGCAGTCCAAATTTTGGTGCCACGGCTATCTCCTCAGATTTAGCTCGGAATGGCCGTAACCCGGCCTATAGGCGTGAGTGTAGGCCGGGGCCGGTGCCCGGACAACAACGCGGGGCCACCTACCGCCCATAAACCCGAGGAATATGGGCGGTAAGTGACCCCGCGTTGCTGTAGAAGAGAGGGTGCCTAACGCGTGCTGCCGGCCAGGAGGCCGCGGCGCCGGAGCAGGCGCTTTTCAACCGGCGCGAAGACGAGGAGCTCGATCAGGATGCCGACGGCGAGGATCAGCAGGATGGCGGTCATCACGGTGGTCATGTCCGACAGGACCCGGCCCTGGTCCAGCAGCGAGCCGAGGCCGAAGCCGATGGACCCGCCGACAGCGATGATCTCCGCGGCCATGAGCGAGCGCCAGGAGAAGGCCCAGCCCTGTTTGAGGCCGCTGAGATAGCCGGGCAGGGCGGCCGGCAGGATGATCTGCAACGCGAGCTGCAGCCGGGACGCGCCCAGGACCTTGCCGACGCTGCGGTACTGCGGCGGGATCTGGTCCACGCCGGAAATCAGCCCGTTGATGATGGAGGGAATCGCGCCCATGAACACGACGAAGTACACCGTGCCGTCGGTCAGGCCGAACCAGATGATGGCGGCCGGCACCCACGCCACGGACGGCAGCACCTGCAGCCCGGAGATCAGCGGCCCGAACGCCCGCCGCAGCGGCGCCACCTGTGCCAGCAACAGTCCCACCGGAGTCGCAATCACCACGCTGATCAGGAAGCCCACAACTCCGCGCTGCAGCGATGTCCAGATGGCCTCCTGGGCCTTCCCCTCGCCCCACAGTGTTCCCATCTGGCCGAGGACGTCCAGCGGGCCGGGGACGAGGTCGCGCCGTTTGATCCCCAGGGACACGTACAGCTGCCAGGCGACCAGCAGGACGGCCAGGGCGGCGACCGGCAGCAGGATCCGGCTCCAGTCGATGCGGGCGGTGCGGACGGCGTCGGACTGCAGGGAATCCAGTCCGGACTCGAGCTCGCGCAGGTCCTCGGTGCCGGTGGAGGACCGGGTCAGGGCCGCGGTGATGTGGCGGGTCTCGCCAGCCTCAACCACCGGGGCAGGCTCAACCACCGGGACGGTGTCGGAAGGGTACTTATTTGGCATGGCGGCGGATCTCCTCGCGTAGCCGGGCGGTGATGACGCCGGTCAGCTGTCCGGCCAGGCCTGCGTCGGTGCGGTGTTCCTCGGAAACGTTCCACTCCTGCACCACGCGGCCGGGCCGGGAGGAGAGCAGGAGCACGCGCTGGCCCAGCCGGACGGCTTCGCGGACGTTGTGGGTGACAAACACGATGGTGCGGCCGGTTTCCTTCCAGATCCGTTCCAGTTCGTCATGGAGCAGGTCCCGGGTGATGGCGTCCAGGGCCGCGAAGGGCTCGTCCATGAGGAGCAGCTGCCGGTCCTGGGCCAGGGAGCGGGCCAGGGCCACACGCTGGCGCATTCCACCGGAGAGTTCGTGCGGGCGCTTGTCCCCTGCGCCGCCCAGGTGCACGAGATCCAGCAGCTCGTCCGCCTTCCGCCGGCGTTCGGCCTTCCCCACGCCGCGCAGCTTCAGGGCCAGCTCCACGTTTTCCCGCGCGGTCAGCCAGGGAAAGAGGGCCGCGTCCTGGAACATGAAGGCGGCGCCGTCGCTGGGCACTTCCAGGGCGCCCGACGTCGGGAGCTCCAGTCCCGCCATGATGTTCAGCAGGGTGGACTTGCCGCAGCCGGACGCACCGAGCAGGGCGACGAACTCGCCCTGCCCGATGGTGGCATTGACGTCGTCCAGCACCGGGGCGCCGTCGCCGAAGCGCTTGCCCAGGTTTTCCAGTACGACTGGCATGGTCACGTCCTTTACTTTGTGGGACTGGCTGGTGCGTGGAACCGGGGGAACTAGTCCTTGCCCAGCCCTTCCGCGGAGGTCTTCTTGCCGGTGACGCCGTTCAGGGCGGTGAGGTCGAAGATGCCGTTGATGTCGGCCTGCCTGGTGGTGCCGGCGTCGACGCCGTCCTGGAGCAGCTTCCTGTACGTCCCGGCGAGCGGGTCAACCGTGAAGACAATGTTCTTCAGCGACCGGTCGATGACATCGGCCGGGAGCGCGGACCCTGCGGCTGCCTTGAGGGCGTCGTTGAGGACGCCGGCTTTCTCCGCGGCCGGTGCCGCATTGAGCCAGTCCACGGATTCGACGTGGCCCTTCAGCAATGCGCTCACCGTGGCGGGGTGCTCGGCCGCGAACTTCTTGTTGACGATCAGGACCGTGGTGATGAACTCGCCCTTCTCCCACAGGTCCTTCTCGTCGACGAGGACCTTCGCCCCGGCCTGGAGCACCAGGCGGGAGGCCCAGGGCTCCGGCAGCCACGCGCCGTCGAGCTTTCCGTCCTGGAACAGCTTCAGGGTCTGGGCGTTCTCGGTCGGGTTGATGGCGACGTCGCCGCTGCCGTCGGTGGAGGTCTTATACCCCTGCTTGGCCAGCCAGGCCCGCAGGGCCACATCCTGGGTGCCGCCGAGCTGCGGGGACGCGAGGGTCTTGCCCTTGAGGTCCGTCGCGGAGTTGATCCCGGGCTTGACCACCAGTTGCGCCCCGCCGGCCGCGGCGCCGGCGATGATGCTGATCGATTCGCCCTTGCTCTTGACGTAGGAGTTGATGGCCGGGTTGGGGCCGATGTAGGTGGCGTCGATCGCGCCCGCGTTGAGGGCTTCGATGGCGGCGGGGCCGGCGTTGAAGACCTGGGTGCTGAGCTTCGTCCCGCCGAGGTTCTTGGCGATGAGTCCCTTGCTGACCCCGACCAGGGCCGGGGCATGGGTGATGTTGCCGAAGTAGCCAAGCTTGAGTTCGGCGGCCGGATTGGCGTCGGCCGCGGCGGCTGCCGGCGCGGGTTCGGAGCCCCGGGAAACGGCGGACGCCACGGCCGCACCGGCGCCGATCAGCAGGACCAGGCCAATGGCGAGGCCGATCTCCAAGGTGCGCTTGCGCTTCGGCTTGCCGGACTCACCGGCGACGATCCGGGTGGTGCCGGGCTGGGTTCCGGGCTGGGTTCCGGAGGCGGGGTTTTCGGGGGTGGATGACATGCGTGAAGTCCTGTTCTGGGCTGTGCGGATGGGCCGGGCGGATGTCTAGCGCCGGCGACATCGCCTCCGGATTTCCCGGCGGGGGCGGCCGTGGAACCGTTCCGTAGTTGTCATGGATTCACCATAGGGAGTGTCATAAACGAGGTTCAATGGCACGGAAACCCGGGGTCACGCGGGTTCATGGAACGTCACATTCGGGCCAAAAAGACAGCAGCCTGTTTTCTGGCCCGCGGCAAATGCAGCGGATCAGGAAACAGGCTGCGCCTAGGTGATGGGTGCCCTCAGATCGAGTAGCGCTCGTCTTCGTGGTCGCCAGGGTGGTCGTTGACCAGGCCTGCGGCGAGGGTGTTCCCGTCCAGCGGGTCTATCACGAGGAACGCTCCCGTTCGGCGGTGGTGCAGGTAGTTCTCCAGCGGCAGCGGAGCCGCGAGCCGCAGCTGCGCGTGGCCGATGTCGTTGAGCTCCAGCGTGGTGGTGGGCTCGAGCTGGAAGCTGGCGAGGTCCAGCTTGCCGGTTACGTTTCGGACCAAGGCCTGGACCGTGCGGGTGCCGTGCTTGACGAGCACCTTGGCGCCCTCGCGGAGCGGCTTCGGGGACAGCCAGCACAGGGCCGCGTACAGATCCGCCGAGGCTTCCCGGATTGTACCGGCCGCCGCGATCGTGTCACCGCGGGCAACATCGAATTCGTCCGCCAGACGCAACGCCACGGACTGCGGGGCCACGGCTTCGGTGAGCTCCGCACCGGCGAAGTCGATGCCGGTCACGGTGGTCGCGCGAGGGGCCTGTCCGGGGGTCAGGACGCTGACCTGGTCGCCCAGCTTCACCGAGCCTTCGGTGATCTGGCCGGCGTAGGCCCGGTAGTCCCGGTACGCCTCGGCATCGAGCCCGCCGGCGATCGCATCGGGAGCCAGGGCGCCCTGCGGCCGGATGACGAGCTGCACGGGGAAGCGGAAGCTCTCCAGTTCGCTCTCGAGTTCGTCCGCGGCCGGCAGGGTCTCCAGGACTTCCAGCAGGGCCGGTCCGTCGTACCAGGGCGTACGGTCCGAGCGGTCCACGACGTTGTCGCCGTCGAGCGCCGACACGGGAACCACGAGGAGATCGGTGATGCCGTCGGCTCCGAGCCCAAGCTCGCGGCCCACCTTTTGCACGTCGGCCTCGATCTCGCGGAACACGGCCTCGCTGAAGTCCACGAGGTCGATCTTGTTCACGGCCACGATCACATGCGCCACGCGCAGCAGCTGCAACACGGACAGGTGCCGGCGGGTCTGCTCCAGGACACCCTTGCGGGCGTCGATGAGCACGACGACGGCGTCCGCAGTGGACGCACCGGTCACGGTGTTCTTGGTGTACTGCACGTGACCGGGGCAGTCGGCGAGGATGAAGCTGCGCCGGTCCGTCGCGAAGTAGCGGTAGGCGACGTCGATGGTGATGCCCTGCTCGCGCTCGGCGCGGAGGCCGTCGGTCAGCAGTGCGAGGTCGATCGCCTGGGTACCGGTGGCGCCGGCGCCGCCGAAGCCGCGGTCCGCGGAGGTGCGGGCGACGGCGTCGAGCTGGTCGGCGAGGATCGCCTTGGAGTCGTGCAGGAGGCGGCCCACCAGGGTGGACTTGCCGTCGTCGACCGATCCGGCGGTGGCGAAGCGGAAGAGGGTCGCGTCCTTGAGCGGGGCGTCAAGGAGTGCCGCGGCGCGGGCTGTATCAATATGGGTGCTCATTAGAAATAGCCGTCCTTCTTGCGGTCTTCCATGGCGGCCTCGGAGATGCGGTCATCTGCCCGGGTGGCGCCACGTTCGGTGATGGTGGACGCGGCAACTTCAATGACGACGTCGCGCACGGTGGCGGCGGCCGATTCCACGGCGCCGGTGCAGGACATGTCGCCGACGGTCCGGTAGCGGACGGTCTTGGTGATGACTTCCTCGGTGTCGCGCGGCTGGGAAACCTCGCCGACCGCACGCCACATGCCGTCGCGGGCAAAGACCTCACGGTCATGGGCGTAGTACAGCCCGGGGAGGTCGATGTTTTCGCGTTCGATGTACCGCCAGACGTCCAGTTCGGTCCAGTTGCTGATCGGGAAGGCCCGGACGTGCTGGCCCACGGTGTGGCGGCCGTTGTACAGGTTCCACAGCTCGGGGCGCTGGTTGCGCGGATCCCACTGGCCGAACTCGTCGCGCAGGCTCAGGATCCGCTCCTTGGCACGGGCCTTGTCCTCGTCCCGGCGGCCGCCGCCGAACACGGCGTCGAACTTGTTGCGCTGGATCGCGTCCAGCAGCGGCACGGTCTGTAGGGGGTTGCGGGTGCCGTCGGCGCGCTCGGCCAGCTCGCCGCTGTCAATGAATTCCTGCACGCTGCCGACGACGAGCTTCAGGCCCAGGCGTTCAACGGTGCGGTCGCGGAACTCGATGACCTCGGGGAAGTTGTGGCCGGTGTCCACGTGGAGCACGGGGAACGGCACCTTGCCGGGCCAGAAGGCCTTGGTGGCGAGGTGCAGCATGACCACGGAGTCCTTGCCGCCGGAGAACAGCAGCGCAGGCTTCTCGAACTCGGCTACGACCTCGCGGATGATGTGGATGGCCTCGGACTCGAGGGTGTCCAGGCTGGAGAGGCGCGTGGAAACGGCAGCGTCAGTCACCTGAGTGGGCTCCTCAGTTAGGAAAGTGCTCATACGTGTAGTCCGCATTCTGTCTTGTCGGTTCCTGCCCAGCGTCCGGCGCGGGGATCATCGCCGGGCGCCACCTTGCGGGTGCAGGGCTGGCAGCCAATGGACGGGTAGCCCTGCGAAAGCAGCGGGTTGACGGGAAGGAGGTTGTCATCGGAGTACTGCACCAGCTGGTCGAAGCTCCAGGCCGCAACGGGGTTGACCTTGACCAGGCCGTTGGTCTCGTCCCAGCTGATCAGCGGCGTGTTGGTGCGGGTGGGGGCTTCGTCGCGGCGGACTCCGGTGAACCAGAGTTCGTAGCCGGCGAGGGTGCGCCGGAGCGGAGCCACCTTGCGCAGGGCGCAGCACTGGGCGGCGTCCCGGGCGAACAGGTCCTTGCCCAGGAGACGGTCCTGCTGCTCCACGGTGTTCTCCGGCAGCACGTCGACGACGTTGACGCGCAGGTTCGCGGCCACCTCGTCGCGTGTCGCGTAGGTTTCCGGGAAGTGGTAGCCGGTCTCCAGGAACAGCACGTCGACGCCGGGCAGCTGGTCAGCGACGAGGGCCGGCAGGACGGCGTCGGCCATGGAGCATGCGGCGGCGACGGCGGGCAGCTCGAAGTTGCGCGCCACCCAGGCGATCACGTCGCGGGCCGGGGCGTCCCAGCCGAGCTCGGCGGCGCCGGACTCGGCCAAAGCCTTGAGCTCCTCGTGGGAACGCAGGACGGTGGTCGCTACCCCGGTGGGCTCGATTTCGACAGACTCAATCACCGGCTTTTCGATGCTCATTGCAGGTCCCCCTCGTCCGCGGCGAACGCCCACTCGGCGAAGCTCTGGCCTTCGGAGCGGTCCGCCACGAACTTCCGGACCACGCGCTCGACGTAGTCGGGCAGGTCTGCAACGTACACCTTGAGACCGCGGACGGTCCGTCCGAGGCCTGCCTCTTCGCGGCTGGAGGAAGCCAGCCCGCCGCCGAGGTGGACCTGGAAACCGGGGGTGGGGTCGCCGTCGGGCGTCGGCAGCATCATGCCCTTGAGGCCGATGTCCGCCGTCTGGATCCGGGCGCAGGAGTTGGGGCAGCCGTTGATGTGCAGCGAGAGTGCCTGCGGCAGCTGGCCGCTGTCCGCGAGGTCCGCCAGGCGGCGTTCGAGCTCGGCGACGGCGGTGGCCGCCGTGACCTTGGTTTCGACGATGGCCAGTTTGCAGTACTCGATACCGGTGCAGGCGATGGTGCCGCGGCGGAACACTGACGGACGGGCGGAGAGGCCCAGGGCGTCGAGCTCGGCCACGAGCGGTTCCACCTGCTCCTTCGGCACGTCGAGGACGACCAGCTTCTGGTGCGGAGTGGTGCGCAGGCGCTGCGAGCCGCGGGCTTCCAGCGTGGAAGCCAGCTTCACCAGCTGGCTGCCGGACAGGCGGCCGGCCAGCGGGGTGGCGCCGATGAAGAACTTGCCGTCCTTCTGTTCGTGCACGCCGATGTGGTCACCCGGGGTGGAGGGCTTGGGCGCGGCCGGGCCGTCGGACAGTTTGTAGCCGAGGTACTCGTCCTCGAGGATCCGCCGGAATTTTTCCGGCCCCCAGTCGGCCAGCAGGAACTTCAGGCGCGCCTTGGTGCGCATGCGCCGGTAGCCGTAGTCGCGGAAGATGCTGGTCACGCCGAGCCAGACTTCGGCGGCCTCCTCGGGCTTGACGAAGGCGCCGAGCCGCTTGGCCAGCATGGGGTTGGTGGAGAGCGCGCCGCCGACCCAGAGGTCGTAGCCGACGCCGAGTTCGGGGTGGACCATGCCCACCAGGCCGAAGTCGTTGATCTCGTGGACCACGTCCTGGCTGGGGTGGCCGGTGATGGCGGTTTTGTACTTGCGGGGCAGGTTGGCCAGCTCAGGGTCGCCGATGAAGCGCTCGGCAAGTTCCTGGATCAGCGGCGTGGGGTCGATGATCTCGTCCTTGGCGATGCCTGCCACCGGGGAACCGAGGATGACGCGGGGAACATCGCCGCAGGCTTCCGTGGTGGACAGGCCGACAGCTTCGAGGCGGCGCCAGATCTCCGGCACGTCCTCCACGCGGATCCAGTGCAGCTGGATGTTCTGGCGGTCCGTGAGGTCGGCCGAATCGCGGGCGAAGTCCACGGAGATCTGGCCGATCACGCGCAGCTGTTCGGTGGTGAGGGCACCGCCGTCGATCCTGACGCGCAGCATGAAGTACTTGTCCTCAAGCTCGTGCGGCTCGAGCGTGGCGGTCTTGCCGCCGTCGATCCCGGGCTTGCGCTGGGTGTAGAGGCCCCACCAGCGGAAGCGGCCGTGCAGGTCAGTGCCGTCAATGGAATCGAAGCCGTGCTTGGAGTAGACGGACTCGATACGCTCGCGGACGTTCAGGCCGTTGTCTTCCTGTTTCCAGGTCTCGTTGGCGTTCAGCGGCGCAGTGCCGTCCACCTTCCATTGCCCGTGCGGCTTGGCCGCGGGACGGGACGCGGGGCGTTTGGTGCGGCCGGCGGCAGCCTGGTCCGTGGACGCTCCGGCTAGAGCTGTATCAGTCATGCATCGACTGTAGGGGTGGCCGTAATGCCGTCACAAAGGCTCAGAAACGGGAGGTCACCTAGGGAAACATTTCGTCACGAACCGCCGGAAAGCCTTGAAGAAGCAGGGCTGCTGTGCATCGGCGAGGCCGCTCGGCCCGGCCGCTCAGGCCCGTCCGTCAGGCCCGAACCGCGAGGGCCGCGTCGTAGCGTTCCAGGGCGATCTCGGCGAGCACCGGCGAGGGCAACAGCGGCGCCGTGACCAGGTCAGCGCCGGCCTTGGCCAGCTGGTCGTGGAAGAAGCCCGGTGCCAGCAAGTAGGAGGCGATGACCACCTTCCCTTGCGGCCCCGCAGCGACCAGAGCCCCCTCCTCTCGCAGCGCCGCCACGGCGTCGGGGACCGAGGGCTTGGCCGAGGCACCGTAGCCGGGCACGATCCGGTTGGGCCGCAGCGCCCGCAGCTGGTCGGCGAGCGCCTCGACGTTCCGTGACGCGTTGGGGTCGGAGGAACCGGCGGCGGCGAGCACCACGGCGTCGTCCTCCGTCACGCCGGCTTCCCGGAGACGCCGGTCCAGCAGGGACGCGAGCCGCGGGTCCGGACCCAGCGGGGCGGCCGCGAAAGTGTCCGGCCGGCTCTTGACGGCCCGGGCGATGTCCACCTTGACGTGGTACCCGACGCTCAGCAGCAAAGGCACCACGACGGCGGACTCCCCCGCCGGAAGGCCCGTCACGACGGCCGGCAGCTCGGGATCCTGCACGTCGACATAGGCCTCGCGGACGTCCAGTCCGGGCCGCAGGGCGGCGATGCCGTCCCGGAGCGCGTTCACCTCCGCGGCGCCGAGCGAGCTGGACGTGCCGTGGGCGCAGGCGATCAGGATGGGGCTATTCATAGGGGCTAGCGTAACGTTGGAGCCGCCCCATCCGCCCCCTTGATCTCGACCGGGACGCCCCATGACCTTCTCCTTTAGCCTTGTCCTGGTCTGGCTGGACCTGGCCGGCGTCTTCTTCTTCGCCGTCTCCGGTTCGCTGCTCGCGGCGCGGAAGCAGTTCGACATCATCGGCTCGCTGCTCCTGGCCTCTGTGGTCAGCCTGGGCGGCGGCGTCATCAGGGACATCATCATCAGTGCCGGGCCGCCCGCGGCCTTCACCAATCCGGCCTACCTTGCCCCGCCGCTCCTCGCCGCGGTGCTCGTGTATTTCCTGTTCTCCAGCGTCCAGCGCTTCACCTCGCTCCTGGTCCTGTTCGACGCCGGCGGCCTGGCCCTGTTCTGCATCACCGGCACGCTCAAGGCACTGTCCGCGGGGATGAACCCCGTTGCGGCCGTCCTGCTGGGGGTCACGACGGCGGTGGGCGGCGGCCTGTTGCGGGACATCACCGCCAATGAGGTGCCCCAGCTGTTCGACCCCAGGGATCTCTATGCCCTCCCTGCGTTCGCCGGGGCGGCCCTGACGGCGGTCCTGTCGCTCTCGGGCAGCTTCACCGCGCTGACCGCGAGTGCCGTGTCCGCCGTGGTTTTCGCCTTCCGCGTCACGGCCTGGCGGCGTCACTGGCATGTTCCGCTGGCGGTCCGCGGCTGGCACCGCCTCGGCCTGGACACGGCGGAAACCGGCACCCGGGATTAGCTAGGATAAGAGCATGACTGACATGTTCCTCGAGAAATTCCGCGCGCTTGTCCCGAAGTATCTCGAAGACGAATGGCAGGATGAGGACGGACTCGCGGCCGACGAGCTCGATGCGGCCCTCACCGAGCACCAGTTCCAGGTGCCGCTGGTCCTGAAGGAGTTCTATTTGGCCCTCGGCGGCTGCGAAGACCTCATGGAGGCCTACCACTACTTCTGGGACCCCGAAGAGCTCGAAGTGGATGACGAAGGCTTCCTGATGTTTCTCGAGGACGAGGAAGAACAGTTCACCTGGGGCTTCCGCGTCGGCGATCTGGGGGTGCCGGATCCCATCGTATGGCGCCGCAACAACGCCCGTGGCCAGTGGAAGAGCGAAGAAGGGACTTTCTCCGAGTTCGTCTTCGACATGTTCGAGTGGGCCTTCAACGACGAAGACGAGGACTAACTGCCGTCCTCGTGAGCGGAGCCGCTCCCAGCGGGGGCACTTTGACTCGGACACGCCGTGCTTTGCCCGGGGCTTGCAGCGCTAGGCCTTCAGAGTAGCCCCGGACGGCGGCCGCCAAGCTGCTCAGGGATGGAACGCTCCCTTATGCCGCTGCTCCAGCACCGCCAGGACTTCCGCCACCATCCGCTCGGGGTGGTGGACGACGTCGTCATAGCCGAACCTGAGCACCAGGTAGCCCCCGGCCACGGAGGCGTTGTTGCGGCGCCGGTCCTTCTTGACCTGATGCGGTTCCAGATGCGACCCGCCATCAGTCTCCACGACGAGGCACTCTTCAATCAGGAAGTCCACCTCCCCCACGCCGGGAATCTCGACATGCCGGCGTAGCGAGAGACCGGCCCGCTGGAATGCAACATTGGCCAGGACTTCCAGCAGGGAATCGGCACGCGGGATGACCAGCTCCAACACGGACCTGGCCCGGCCGTTCCGGTTGCCGCCCAGCTGGCTGCGCACGAATTCGAGGCTGATGTCGCCCCGGCCGACAGCGCACTGGATCATCACCAGGGCCTGCAGTTCCGGCAGGCAATGCACGGCATGGACCAGCACATCGGCCAGCCCCGCCACCGGCAGCCAGGGCTGGCCGGGGTGACGACAGCGGCCGTGGGACACCGCACCCGCCGGAGCGGATCGATGCCCGACGCAAAGGTGCAGGTCTTGCCCGGGAACTAGTGTCCACAAACCGTAGGTGGGCGCCGCCGACAGGCATGTCAGCAGGCCCCGCAGCTCAAGTGCGGCGCGATAGTCCGTCGCTTCCTTGGCCAGCGAATGATGCCCGCGCCGGATCCTGATGATCGTGCATGCGGCGAGGGCAACGTCGATGTCGCGGCGGCTGAATCCGGCACCTATAATTCCCGCGGTGCCGGCTGATCCGCCCCGAGCGGACAGGAAAGCGGTTAGTTTCATTCCCCCAAGCTGCCCTGTGCACCGCGCAGTGAGTGGACCGTATCCGTGCCATGTGGACATCTTTGGGCAATCGTGGACAACAAGCCGCGCCCTCCCGGGGCACTTTGACACGGACACGCCGTCGCAGACCCATTGGAAGACTCAGATCAGGCCCAAAGCCGCCCCGGACGGGCGCCCCTCGTCACAAGAAATCCTGTGACAACCAATTTACAAAAACGCTAGACACTGTGACGTTGCTGTCATAAGCTCATTTTTGGGCTCACCAAATGACTCCTGTGGACCTGATGCGAACGGAGAAATGGCCCCGGTTCGGCACAACGGATGACTCGACACGTTGTGAGGAACCGGGGCCATTCCGTTTAGCAATGAGCTAAACAATGTGCAAACCGGGGCGGCAAGCAGGCGGGAACCTAGCTAGCTGCTGCGATCCACCACGGCCCGCGCAAAGCTGGTCAGCGAGGACTTCACCACGCCCTCGGGCAGCGGGACCAGGGCGGCGATGGCCTCGTCGGCCCAGGCACGTGCCACAACCCAGGACTGAGCGGTGACGGGATGTTCCCGCAAGCCGGCCACGGCGGCCGCCAGGGCCTCGTCCGAGCTGAGGTCGCCGTCGATCAGCTTCAGGAGTTCGACGGCGGACTGGTCGCCATCGCGGGCGGCGTTGCGCAGCAGCAGCACCGGCAGGGTCGGCACACCCTCACGCAGGTCAGTGCCCGGGGACTTGCCGGACTTGACCTTGATCCCGGTGACATCGATGACGTCGTCGGCCAGCTGGAAGGCCACACCCACCTTCTCGCCGTACTCGACCAGGAGGGCTTCGTACGCCTCGTCGGCGCCGGAGAAGATCGCGCCGAGCTGGCCGGAGGCCGCCACGAGCGAGCCGGTCTTGTCCGCGATGACAGAGAGGTAGTGCTCCACCGGATCCTCGTCCGGCCGCGGGCCCACGGTCTCGTGCAGCTGACCCAGGCACAGCCGCTCGAAAGTGCGGGCCTGGATGCCGAGCGCGCGGGACCCGAGCTCCGAGACCAGGATCGAAGCCCTGGCGAAGATCAGATCGCCGGTGAGGACAGCCACGGAGTTGCCCCAGACCTCGTGGGCCGTCGGGGCGCCGCGGCGGAACGGAGCGGAGTCCATGACGTCGTCGTGGTACAGCGTCGCGAGGTGTGTCAATTCAACGACGACGGCGGCCTGCACCACGGCGGGCAGCGAGGCGTCGCCGAGGTGGGCGCAGAGCAGCGTCAGCAGCGGCCGGATGCGTTTGCCGCCGGCTTCCACGAGGTGACGCGACGTTGCGTCCGCCAGCGGATCGGAGTTGGCGATGGCTTCGCGCAGCTTCTTCTCGACGCGCGCCAGGTTGGTGGTGATCGCGGGGCCGAGATCGGGGTCCCCCGCAATGGCCGCGAAGCCAGCCGGCAGCTGGAGTCCGGTGGCGATGGCGGTGGTATTGAGGTCGGGTTCAGAGCTCGGCAGGCCGTGTCCGGCGTGCGTCCAGCTTTGGTCTGCAGAGTTGGTCACGGGTTAACCCTAACTTTTGTTGCGGAAACCGCGGACTTGTAGCTGGAAGGGGGCACGGAAGTGTTGGACGTGGCAGGCACCAGCGCCTCCAGGATCCGGATCACCCTGTCCTCGAAACCCATCGCGGAGGCATCCGTGGCGTTGGCCATCAGCCGGACCACAAAACGCATCAGTGCAGGGAACGGCATGCCGGTCCGGACCGCGAGCTTCATCACGGAAGGCCTGCCGATCGCCGAGACAAAGGCGCGGCCGAGGGTGAAGTGGCTCCCCCACTGCCCGCGTACGTAGTCCGCGTACCGGGAGAAGTGGGCGTCGGCGTCGGCCGCTAGACGCCAGGCACCGGCGCGCTCCCGGGCGTCGCCGTCGATGATGAACTCGGCCGCATAGCGGGCGGACTCCATGGCGTAGGAGATGCCCTCGCCGTTGAACGGGGACACCATCCCGCCGGCGTCGCCCATAAGCAGCAGGCCAGGGGAGTAGTGCGGGGTGCGGTTGAAGCCCATCGGCAGGGCGGCGCCGCGGATCTCTCCCACCTGGTTTTCGGGCGTGAAGCCCCATTCGGGCGGCATGCCGGCGGTCCAGTCCCGGAGGACGTGCTTGTAGTCGAGCTTGCCGAATTCCTTCGAGGAGTTCAGGACGCCCAGGCCCACGTTGGAAGTGCCGTCGCCGACGCCGAACACCCAGCCGTAGCCGGGCAGCAGATTGCCGTCCCTGCCGGGCAGTTCCAGCCAGCCTTCCAGCCAGTCGTCGTCGTGCCGGGGCGACGTGAAATACGTTCGCACGGCCACACCCAGCGGCCGGTCGTCCCGTTTCTGGATGCCCAGCGAGACGGCGGTCCGGCTTGAGTTTCCGTCCGCGGCGAGGACGACGTCGGCGGTGAAGTCGCGCGTCTGCCCCGTCTTGCGGCCGGACTCGTCCAGCAGTGCGGCCCGGACCCCGGTCACGCGTCCGTCTTCGGAGCGCAGCGCTTCGGTGACGCTGTGACGTTCCAGCAGGACGGCGCCCGCGGACTCGGCATGGCGGGCGAGTTCCTCGTCGAAGCCCAGCCGCGTGCGGACCAAGCCATACTGCGGATAGTCCGCCATCTCGGGCCAGGGAAGTTCAATGGTGCGTCCGCGGGCAATCAAGCGCAGGCCCTTGTTGCGCCGATACCCGTCTTCCTCGGAATGCGGGAGGCCGAGCTTCTGGATCTCGCGGACTGCGCGCGGGGTGAGCCCGTCCCCACAGACCTTCTCGCGCGGGAAGCCGGTCTTCTCCAGCACCGTGACATCGATGCCGGCCTTGGCGAGATAGTAGGCGGCGGTGGACCCTGCGGGGCCTGCGCCGACGATAAGTACGTTCACGGCAACCTTCGGCTAACGCGCGGGCCGGGTGATGTTGCGCCGCAGCTTGGCCACGGGTCCGGAGTGCGCGGCCAGTGCTGCGGTGCCCGCGGCGGGGCCCGCCTGCGGCTTCTGGGCGCGGTGCACAGCGACGATGCCGCCGCTGAGGTTCCGGTAGGTGACGCTCTCCCAGCCGGCTTCCTGCAGCCAGGCGGCCAGGTGGTCCTGGTCCGGCCATGCGCGGATGGACTCGGCGAGATAGACATACGCGTCCGGGTTGGAGGAGACTTTGACGGCCATGGCCGGCAGGGCCCGCATGAGGTACTCGGTGTACATGGTGCGCCACAGCGGCACCACGGGCTGGGAGAACTCGGCGATGACCAGCTTGCCGCCGGGCTTGGTGACCCGCAGCATCTCGGCGAGGGCCTTCTTGGGCTCGTTGACGTTGCGCAGGCCGAAGGAGATCGTGCTGGCGTCAAAGGTGTTGTCGGCGAAGGGCAGGCGGGTGGCGTCCCCGGCAATGAAATCGATGTCCGGGCGGCGGCGCTTGCCGACCTTGAGCATGCCGAGGGAGAAATCGCAGGCGATGACATCGATGCCGGCATCGGCATACGGCTCGCTGGAGGTTCCGGTGCCGGCGGCGAGGTCCAACACGCGCTGGCCCGCCTTCACGTCCATGGCCTCGACCACGATCCGGCGCCAGCGGCGCGTCTGTCCCATGGACAGGACATCGTTCACGACGTCATATTTCGGGGCCACGTCGTCAAACATGGTGGCTACTTCGTCCGGACGCTTTTCCAAGGATGCTCGGTTCACCATGACATTGTCTCAGACAAATTTGAGAAGCACTTTCGATGAGCCCGTGGTGCGGTCGGCCGCCGCCGCGAATGCCTCCGCAACGTCCCCGCGTCGAAGGCATGAGTGAGCAGAGGTTCCACGTCCAGGCCATCCGCCAGGTATTCCAAAGCAGTGGTCAATTCCCCCGCAAAGGAAGTCATGCCGCGCGGGAGTAGTGTTGTCTCATCATGACGAGCGCGTTCCGTACCTTGACAGTCCCCCTTGATGCAGAATCATTCCCCGGGGGGCTGCCGTCGTTTCTGGTCCGTGACGATGTCCTCTGCTGGACACGCCGCGAAGCCGGCCTGGTGGGCTTCGGCGAGATCGCGCGCTTCGCCGCCACCGGCCCCGAACGCTTCCTCGAAGCGGACATCTGGTGGCGCCATCTGGTCCTCGAGGCAGAGATCGAGGACGCCGTGGAATGCCCCGGCACCGGCCCCGTGGCCTTCGGCTCCTTCGCCTTTTCCAAGGTTTCCGATCATGAGTCCCGGCTGATCGTCCCGGAAATCGTCGTGGGGCTCCGTGACGGCAAGGCCTGGCTCACCCAGTTGACGTTCGACGACGGCGACCTCACCGAGGCGGGTGCCCGCGCCGCCCTGAAGCGCAGGATGGAAGGGCGCTGGCTGGCGGGCCGCCAGTTGGACGCCGCCGTTGGCGGCGCCGCGGAGGCGGGATCCGGCGTCGAACTCCTGGCACGGGAAGCGACGCTGAACACGGCCTCGCTGAACACCGGTTCGCTGAGTACCGGTTCGCTGAGTGAGGCGGACTGGATGGCGGCCGTGGCCGCGGGGGTCGCGGAGATCCGCACGGGAGCGCTGGAGAAGCTGGTGCTGGCCCGCGACATCGTCGCCACGGTGCCGGACGGCGTGAACGCCGCGGAGATCCTGCGGCAGCTGGCCGTGCGCTACCGCGAATGCTGGACCTACGGCGTGGACGGCCTGGTCGGTTCCACGCCCGAGATGCTGATCCAGGTGGAAGGCCGCACGGCGCAGGCCCGCGTCCTGGCCGGCACCCTGGACCGCCGCGACGCCGACGGGATGGCGGGCTCACCGCTGGAGTTCGCCGAGCGCGTGCTGGCCGGATCCGAGAAGCAGCGGCACGAACACGACATCGCGATCCAGTCACTCACCACGCAGCTGGCCCCGTTCTCCGAGGCGATGAACGCGCACAGCGAGCCTTTCATCCTGGAGCTTCCCAACGTGTGGCACCTGGCCTCGGATGTGAAGGCGGAGCTAACCGAGGTCGAAGGCCACGTGCCCACGTGCCTCGCCCTGATCAACGCCCTCCACCCGACCGCGGCCGTCTGCGGTACCCCCACGACCGTGGCCGGCGCCCTCATCCGGAAACTCGAGCACCTGGACCGTGGCCCCTACGCGGGCCCGGTCGGCTGGCTCGACGCGGCAGGCAACGGCGAATGGGGCATCGCCCTGCGCGGCGCGGTCATCGAATCGCCGCAGACGGTCCGGCTGTACGCGGGCTGCGGCGTCGTGGAGGGTTCGGTGCCCGAGGCCGAGCTCGCGGAGACCTGGGCGAAGTTCCGGCCGATGCTGGAATCGCTCGGCATCAGCAGCTAAAGTCCGGGATTTCAGACACTCCCCCGCGGAGAACTCTTGCATTCCGCCGCAAATAGTTATCCAATAGTGAAACTTAGTTTTCTGTGACGTACATCTCTTAGTCGGCGATACACTATGAACCGACTTAGTTACGCATCCCTACTGCAACAAAAGGTAAGAAAATGCAGATTTCCCGTTCGCTCCTGAGCAGCCCCAAGCTCAAGGCCGCCACCGTGCTCGCCATTGGCGCGCTGGCTCTCTCGGCCTGCACCAACGCCTCCGAGAAAGGCCCGTCCGGCGCGGCCTCGCCGTCCGGCAGCGCCAATGCCAGCTTTGACCCTTCCACCGTCCAGAAGGACGATGCCCTCGCAGCCCTGGTTCCCGCGGCCATCAAGTCCAAGGGCACCCTGACCGTGGGTTCGGACACCTCCTACGCCCCGGCAGAGTTCCTCGGCCCCGATGGCCAGACCCCCGTGGGCTACGACGTCGACCTCGCCAAGGCGATCGGTGCCACCCTCGGCCTGAAGGTCCAGGTGCAGACCTCTGAGTTCACCGGCATTCTTCCCGCCCTGGGACCGAAGTACGATCTCGGCATCTCCTCCTTCACCATCAACCCCGAGCGTCTCGGCGCCGTGAACATGGTCAGCTACTTCAACGCCGGCACCGCTTGGGCCGTGCAGAAGGGCAACCCGAAGAAGTTCTCCCTGGATGACATGTGCGGCAAGTCCGTCGGCGTTCAGACCGGTACCGTCCAGGAAGATCCCGATGTGGCCGGACGCAACAAGAAGTGCGCCGCGGACGGCAAGCAGCCCATCAACATCGTGACGCTCAAGACCCAGACGGATGTCACCACCCGCCTGGTCAACGGCAGCATCGACGCCATGGCATCCGACTCCCCGATCATCGGCTACGCCCTGGCCCAGACCAACGGCCAGCTCGAAAAGCTGGGCGACGTCTACGACGCGGCCCCCGAGGGCATCGCCGTGGCCAAGGCTGACACCGCCTTGGCCGACGTCATCCAGAAGACTCTCACCAAGCTCATGGAAAACGGTTCCTACAAGAAGATCCTGCAGGGCTGGGGCAACGCTGAAGGCGCCATCACCAAGTCCGAGATCAACCCGGCGGCCGGATCTTGAGTCTTCCCGCAACCGACCACACATCAGGTGCAAAGATGGAAAGCCATCAGCAAAACCATGCAACACCGGTACTGAATGAAGCAGTGCCGGTGCGGCATCCGGGCCGCTGGATCAGCGCCCTCATCATTCTCGGCGCACTAGCCCTCTTCATGCAGAGCCTGGTCACGAACCTCAACTTCCGCTGGGACATCGTGGGGACCTACATCCTTGACACCAAGGTGGTCCAGGGCGTCGGCTGGACCCTGCTCCTGACTGTTGCCTCGATGGTCCTGGCCATCGTCCTGGCCATCCTTCTTGCGTTCATGCGCCAGTCGGATAACCCGGTGTTCCGCTGGTCCAGCTGGGTCTGGGTCTGGTTCTTCCGCGGCACCCCCGTGTACACCCAGCTGATTTTCTGGGGTCTGATCTCGGTCCTGTACCCCAAGATCAGCGCCGGCGTGCCGTTCGGTCCCGAATTTTTCAGCGTGGACACCAGCGTGGTCATCACGGCCTTGGCTGGGGCCATCCTGGGCCTGGGCCTGAATGAGTCCGCCTACCTGGCGGAAATCTTCCGTGCCGGCCTCAAGTCGGTCGACCGCGGCCAGATGGAAGCCGCCGAGGCCCTGGGCATGGGCAAGACCAAGATCATGTGGCGGATCATCCTGCCGCAGGCCATGCGGGTGATCGTGCCGCCGACCGGCAACGAGACCATCGGCATGCTGAAGACCACGTCCCTGGTCCTTGCTGTGCCGTTCACCCTGGATCTGACGTTTGCCACCAACACCCTGGCAAACCGGACGTATCTGCCCGTGCCGCTGCTGATTGTGGCAGCCATTTGGTACCTCGTCATCACCAGCCTGCTGATGGTGGGCCAGCACTTCATTGAGGCCTACTACGGCAAGGGTGTGGACAATCTTGCCCCTGCCGCGATCAACCCGGCCGCCGCCAAGGCATCCGCCGCCGTGGCGCCGAGCGCCGACGCGGAACCGGCCCTGAAGATGGACTTTCCCGAGGAGGAGGCAAAGTGACGATCACCGCTGAGAAGCCGCTGGTGCGGATCGAAGGCCTTCACAAGTACTACGGCCAGCACCATGTGCTGCGCGGCATCGACCTGACCGTCAACCAGGGCGAGGTGTCCGTTGTGATCGGCCCGTCCGGTTCGGGCAAGTCCACCATGCTGCGCTGCGTGAACCTGCTGGAGACCATCAGTGCCGGACGGATTTCCGTGGGCGACCAGCTGATCGGCTACCGGGAGGTCAAGGGCAGGCTCCACGACCTCAAAACCAAGGAGATTGCCGCCCAGCGCCGCGAGATCGGCATGGTGTTCCAGCGGTTCAACCTGTTCCCGCACAAGACCGCCCTCTACAACGTCATGGAAGCACCGGTGCAGGTCAAGGGCCAGTCCCGGGATGCCGCACGGAAGAGGGCCCTTGAGCTGCTGGACCGCGTGGGACTGGCAGACCGTGCCGGCCATTACCCGTCCCAGCTTTCCGGCGGGCAGCAGCAGCGTGTTGCGATCGCCCGGGCCCTGGCCATGGACCCGGAACTCATGCTCTTCGATGAGCCCACCTCCGCGCTGGACCCGGAACTGGTGGGCGACGTCCTGAACGTCATGAAGGACCTCGCCAAGTCCGGCATGACCATGATCGTGGTGACCCACGAGATCGGCTTCGCCCGGGAAGTGGGCGACCGCCTGACGTTCATGGACGGCGGCGTGGTGGTGGAGTCCGGCGATCCCCGTGAGGTCCTCGCCAACCCGCAGCATGCCCGCACCAAGGAGTTCCTGAGCCGGGTTCTTTAGGCCCCGCCTGACGACGCGCAAGCTGCCTGATGACGCGCAAATGGTTCGGGGACACTCATATTTGGGTGTCCCCGAACCATTTGCGTTTCCCGGCGCCATGGAAGCGTCATGAGGAAGGCCGACGGCGGCGCGGCACGCCTGCCCCGGCAAGCAACTGTTCCAGAGCCCCGTTCGCCCATAGGTCGGCCCACATCCAGCGCACCACGCCCCGCCCGGTCCCCCGGATCCGGTCCTCGCGAACCTTTTCGTCAACCACAACCTGTCCGGGAGTCCGTCCACGCAGGAACTCGTCGCGCTGGTACTTGGCAGCGCCGTCGAATTCGCCAACGGTGCGGCTGCCTTCCCAATAGAAGTCCGAGTTCCCCACCCTGCCGCGTGAATCACGTATCTCGTATTGCAGCGCTGGCGGGGCAAAGCCGGACACCTGGATCAGTCCGCGGCTGTAGGACTCCCCGGGAGAGCCGGACGCGGGGTCAGCAAATTCCACAACCGCACGCACCCGTTTCTCCACGGCCGCCGGGTAGCGTCCCGGCAGCGCATCCAGGAGCTCCGCTTTACTGAGGGCCGCCAGGTCCCGGATGGGGTCGGGCTTGAGCACATGGTCCAGGGGAACGACGGCCTCGGCGAAAGGGACAAAGGCCGCGAGATCGAGGACGGTGGTGATCCGGGAGGTGACGAGGAGCCCTTCGACTTCCTGGGCTTCAATTCTGAGGGGCTCCACGAGATGCCTCCGCACTCCGGCGCGGGACCTTCCCCCGCCGCGGAATGTGGTCAGCGCGTGCACCGGTTGCGATTTCAGGATGGTGGGCATCCCCCACACCGACGCTCCGGAGTGGTGCGAGAAGATCGTGGGCGCATGGAAGGATTCGGCGGCGGCTTCAACCTTCAGCCGGTACTGCTGCCAGGAATTAAGGTTCGTCCATTGAGCCCGGTCAACGTAAACGCCGTGACGGACCCTCACGAGTCGTCCGGACTTCGCAGCGGCAGAAAGGGGCCGGGGGCTGGCGCCGATTATTGTCAGGTCCTTTGCCAGCACCAGTCGAGGAAGCTCCGCCATGGACCCATCCTGCCCTGGCCGGGGGTAACCAGCTCTCGGCAACGACGGCTATGTGGACAAAGCCAGTAGGGCGCCGGGGACTCAGATCCGGCCGGCTGACGCGCATCCGGCAACGGGACGCGCATATCTACGTGTCCTCGGAGCGGATGCGTGTCCTTGGACCGGATGCGCGTCCTGCGGACTAGGTCTGCGGAACCCCGGCCACGGCTGCGCCCACGGCGGCCCTGATGCGGCCATGCAGTTCCCTCAGCCCGTGCCGGTCCGTGTGCACCTCTATGATGCTGCGGCCCGCGACGGGCGCCGACAGCGCCTCGGCGAGTTCCGCCGTCGTGCTGACCGAGCGGTGCGCGACGCCGTACGCGGCCGCGAGTGCCGCGATGTTCACGGTGTGCGGGGTGCCGAAGAGGCGTTCGACGGCGTTCCCGTACCGGCCCGCCGCCTCGACGGCGCCGTGCTCCAGGAGCCCGAAGATGGCTCCGCCGGCGTCGTTGAGCACCACGATCCGGAGCTCGGGATCGGCCTCCCCGGCCCCGAGCAGGAGCCCGCCGGCGTCGTGCAGGAAGGTGACGTCACCCAGCAGCACGGTGGTCTGCTGGCGGCCGCCGACCGCGATTCCCGTGGCCGTCGAGATGGTGCCGTCGATCCCCGCGAGGCCCCGGTTCGCGAACACAGTGGCGTGCGGTCCGGGCGTGGGGCTGCCGGCGAGGTCGACGTCGCGGATGCCGTTGGAGGAGCCGAGCACGAGCTGCCCGCGGGCATGCTCCCAGACGAGCGCGCCCACGGACGGGCCGGTGGCCGCATCGGAACCGGCGAGCACCCGGTCCACGGCATGCTGCGCGGCGGCCCCGGCCAGGAGCCAGGAATCCAGCCAGGCCGAGGGGCCGCGGCCGGCAAAGTCGCCCAGCTGCGCCAGGTTCTCCAGCGGCAGCTCGGTGCGGCGGCCGGGTTCGTACCAGGCCACGGGAACCGGCTGGTAGAGGGCGGACGGGACATCGGCCCGCGACAGCAGTTCACTCACCGGCCGGGAGAGCGTGGGCCGGCCGAACAGGACCACACGCACGATCGGCTGGGGGGAATCCGCCCCGAACCGCTCCAGCAGCAGCCGGTAGGGTCCTACGGCATTCGGCCCGAACCGGGCGTTGGAGGAAGGCTCTGCCAGCAGGGGCAGGCCGTGTGCGCGGGCAAACGCCTCGGCCACCGGACCGGCGTCGTGCCCGGCCAGGACCACGGTGCGCCGCTCCGGCAGGCCCGCGGAAGCGGCCGGGAAATCGAGGGTCAAGGGGGTCCGGGCGGCCCGGTACACGCGGCGGCCGGCGGCGTCGGGAAGGCCCTCGCCGGGCGCCGGCACGAGGGGGTCGCGGAAGGCCAGGTTGAGCTGCACCGGTCCGGGCGGGGTGTCCTCGAACGCCCCGCTGGCGGCGCTCAGTGCGGTTTCCACGGCCCGCCGCGGGTCACTGCCCGCGGGCACGTCTACGGCGAAGCGGACATGCTCGCCGAACAGGTCCAGCTGGATGGTGGTCTGGTTGGCGCCGGTCCCGCGGAGCTCCTCGGGACGGTCCGCGGAGATGACAACGAGCGGCACGGCGGCGTGATTCGCTTCCATGACCGCCGGCAGGAGGTTCCCGACCGCGGTTCCGGAGGTCGTCAGCACGGCCGCGGGCGCGCCTGTTGCCAGGGCCAGGCCCAGGGCCGTGAACCCGGCGGAGCGTTCGTCGACCCGGACCAGCAGCTCCACCCGGCCGGCGGCGTCGGCCTCGGCCAAGGCGTAGGCCATCGGAGCGGAGCGCGAGCCGGGCGCCACGACCACATGGCGCACGCCGGCGTCCAGCAACGCGGCCACGGCGAGGCGCGCGGCGGCCACGGAGCCCAGGCCGCCGGCGCTCCGGGAATCCGAGCCCAGGGAATCCGCCGGACTCACATGTTCTCCGGCGTCTCGATGCCCAGCAGTTCCAGGCCGCCGGACAGCCGGCGAAGAACCAGGGCGCACAGGGCCAGCCGTGATTCCCGGACCGATTCCTCGGCCTTCAGCACCGGGCACTGGTCGTAGAAGGAGGTGAAAAGTTGCGCGAGCTCGAAGAGGTAACCGCAGAGCCGGTGCGGCTCGAGCAGTTCCCGCACCTTGCCCAGCGTGGCGCCGTATTCCAGGAGGTGAAGGGCGAGTGCGCGTTCGGCCGGTTCGACGACGGCGATCGCCGTCGCGGGCGCTTCGGTCCCGGCGCCGCCGTTGCCGGCAGTCCCGGCGCCGGCGTACTGCTCCAGCACGCCCGCCTTGCGCAGGATGGAGCGGATCCTCGCGGCCGCGTACTGCACGTAGGGTCCGGTGTTGCCGGTCAGGGCCAGCATGCGGTCGAAATCAAAGACGTATTCGGTGTCGTGCCCCGTGGACAAGTCGGCGTACTTGACGGCGCCGATGCCCACCTGGCGGGCCGTGACGGCGCGTTCCTCGGCGGTGAGTTCGGGGCGGCCGGCGTCAATGACAGCGCGGGCACGGTCCACGGCCTCCTCGAGCAGGGCCATCAGTTTCACGGGCGTGCCGGCACGGGACTTCAGGATCTTCCCGTCCTCGCCCAGCACGTTGCCGATCTGCACATGTGTGGCTTCCACGGTGTCCGGCAGCCAGCCGGCGTCGCGGGCCGTGGCCATGACCATCCGCAGGTGGACGTTCTGCGGGGCGCCAACCACGTAGAGGATGCGGTCGGCCTGCAGTTCCCGGACCCGGTAGCGGATAGTGGCCAGGTCCGTGGTGCCGTAGCCGTAACCGCCGTCGGACTTGCGGATGATGAGCGGCTGAGGCTGGCCGTCCCGGCCGGTGAACCCGGCGGGGAAGGTGCAGAGGGCGCCGTCGCTGATCCGGGCGATGCCGCGCTCCTCAAGCTCCTGGCACAGCTGTGCCAAATGGGCGTCGTAGGAGCTTTCGCCGGCGATGTGGTCGTCCGTGAGGCTGATCCCCAGCATGGCGTAGATGGCGTTGAAGTAGCGCTTCGACTGGGCCACGAGCCTCTGCCAGACGGCGAAGGTCTCCTCGTCGCCGCCCTGGAGCGCCACCACGCGCAGCCGCGCCCTGGTGGCGAAGCCTTCCTCGTCTCCGGCGGAGGCGTCGAACTTGGCCCGGGCCGCCTGGTAGAACGCGCTGGGATCATCCACCAGCAGTGCCGCAGCCGGGGAGTCCTCGCCGATCTCCAGCCAGTGCTCAATCAGCATGCCGAACGGCGTGCCCCAGTCGCCGATGTGGTTCTGCCGTATGACGGTGTCCCCCAGCGCCTCGAGGACCTTCACGAGGCTGTCCCCCACCACCGTGGTGCGCAGGTGGCCGACGTGCATTTCCTTGGCGACGTTCGGGGAGGAATAGTCGACGACGACGCGCCGGGCTTCCGCCGGCGGTGCGGCCCCCGCAGCGGAGGAGGCAGCCGTGGACGCGGTGGCTAACGACTCCGCGTTGAGCAACTCCTCGATCCAGGTGCCGTCGAAGGTGAGGTTGATGAAGCCCGGCCCGGAGATTTCCACCGCGGCGCAGATGCCGTCAAGGTCCAGGGCGTCCACGATCTTCCCGGCGGCCTCCCGCGGCGGCAGGCCGACTTTCTTGGCGAGCGCCATGGCGGCGTTGATCTGGATGTCCGCGAACTGGGAGGGCCTGATCACGGGGTCCGTCTCGCGGAACTCTTCGCCGAACGCGCTGGCAATAGCAGCCTGGACTCTGGGGACAACCAATTCGGCCGGATTATTCACAGTCCCAAATTATCAGTTCAGCCATCGCTCGGTTCCCGGCCAGACGATCCCCCACCTCCTGCCGTCGGAACGGCGGAAGGTGTGGGAGCGTCATTGGCTAGGAGTCGTTTCGGAACACCTGCACGACGGACGGGCGCGGAGCCCGCACCTGGCCGGGTTGCGGCGTCGAACCGGCAGCGACGTAGTCCGGGAAGTAGGAGTGCTGGTCCGCGAAGGAGCCCTCTTCACCCGGGTGCTGGACGGCAACGAACACTGTGCGGTCGTCGTCGTGAATCACCGGCCCGCAGGTTTCGGCTTCGCGGGGCACCGCGAGGAACTGCTCCACCCTTCCGCGTTCCGCGCCGTCCAGTGTCACCTTGAAGAGCCCGTCCGCGTAGCCGATGCTCGATGGCGCGCCGTCGGTGGAGATCCACAGGTTGCCCACGGAGTCGAACGCTACGTTGTCCGGGCAGGAGATCGGCGAGACCTGGTCCGCCGCGAAGCCGCTGAAATAGGTCGAGGCATTCTTGGCCGGATCACCGCAGACCATCAGCAGGTTCCAGGCGAACGTCGTGGAGGCCTGGCCGCCCGTCTCGGTGATTTCCACGACGTGGCCGTCGCGGTTCAGGTTCCGCGGAGCAACCTCCGTGGCGCCTTCCTTGCCAGGCTTGCCGCGGTCCGCGTTGTTGGTGCAGACGACGTAGACCTTGCCGGTGAGCAGGCTCGGCTGGACGTCTTCGCAGCGGTCCATCTTGGTGGGGCCCACTTTGTCGGCGGCCAGCCGGGTGTAGACCAGGACTTCCTCGACGGACATCCCGGCCACGGCCGAACTGCCGCCCACTACCAAGGGCAGCCATTCGCCGCTGCCGTCGAAGGCGCCGTCGGCGGGGAGCCTGCTCGAGCCGTCGAACTCGGCCGCCGGGGAGTCGCCGGTGAACTTCGCAACATACAGGTCGCCCTCTGCGAGGAGGGTCATGTTGTGCTTACGGTCGTCAGGTGCTGTACCGGGCCGGTATTTGTCCTTGGAAACGAACTTGTACAGGTAGTCAAAGCGCTCGTCGTCGCCCATGTAGGCCACCACGTGACCGGACTCGGCGACGATCACGTTGGCTCCCTCATGCTTGAAGCGGCCCATCGCGGAGTGCTTCCGCGGCGTGGAGGCAGGGTCGAACGGGTCCACTTCCACGATCCAGCCGAAGCGGTTGGCCTCGTTCTCGTACCCCGGGTTGCGGGTGTCGAAGCGGGGGTCGTCGAGTTCCCACTGACGCGCGGTGAGCTTGCTGGTCAGACCGTAGCGCTTGTCGGCGTCGGAGGTTCCCGGCGCCGCGAAATAGCCGTTGAAGTTTTCCTCGCCGGACAGGATGGTGCCCCACGGGGTGGTGCCGCCGGAGCAGTTGCCCAGCGTGCCTTTGATGGCCCGTCCCGTGGGATCGGCGGCCGTCGTGACCAGGGCGGAGCCGGCGGCCGGACCGTCGAGCTCGTAAGTGGTGTCGGTCAGGAAGCGCCGGTTCAGTCCGGCGCCCTGGACGTAGCTCCACGGCTGGTTCCGGTTCTGGCGCGCCAGCTCGACGACGGTGAGTCCGTGCGCTGCTGCACCGATGGCCCGCACCTCGGCGGCGGGCATCGACGCCGGGAACATGATGGCCTCGTTGGTGTATTCGTGGTTGCTGAAGAGCACCGCGCGGCGGCCCTTGCTGTCCGGGATCTCGAGGATGTCCGTGTAGTCGTTGTTGTAGCCGAACTGCCGCGCCTGGGCTGCGGCCGTCTGCTGGTTGAGATCGAAGTCCGGGGCATCGTTGAAGAGCGGATCTCCCCAGCGGATGACCGGCTGCCAGCTGAAGCCGTCCGGAACGGTCAACGCATCGACGGCGGCGTCAACGGGGGTGATGGCGGTGAACGTGAGCTTGGACTTCCCGAATCCTTCCCTGGCGGCGGAGGCAAGCCCCGGGCCGCCGTCGGCCACTGCCGTCCCGGCGGACGTCACGACGTTGCCGAAGACGACGGCGAGCGCGCCTGCCGCGCCGAAGCCCAGGGCGGCGCGGCGGGACATCGTGGCGGAGGCGATGTCCCGGAAGTAGCTGTTGGTGCTGGTGTTGCAGACCTCGCCCGAGCAGGCGTTGTCGCACTTCAGCGCGCAGGTGACGGGGCTGCGCTTGCCTTTCGTGTGGCCGAGCATGGGGAGCAGGCTGAACTTGCGGGTGGCTTCAGGCATGGGAACCTTCCAAGGGTGCGGGGTGCGGTCCCGCCCACCCTTCCAGCCGCGAGCTACGCGGACCGGTCCCCGGGGTGAAGATCCGGTGAACTCACCGCCGGAACGATGAAAGGTGAGGAAGCGTCTCAGACGGGGTCAGCAGCCCGCTTGGCACTACCCGACAGTATTTTCATTGAGGTTTGTCACGTGGGCAAACCAAGGAAAAACAACCTGGAATAGCACAACCAAGACTGCCGCGAATATCGCCAAGGAAATGGCAGTCCGCACCCACAGGGGCCCGGGGAGATTTCGGAAAAACCATGCGTACATTGTTTAGCCCTTTCCTTGCAGGTCAGCAAGCTGTTCCGCTATGGCGGCCGGCGGTCCGGCACTGAGCGGCTGCCATGAATCGAAGACGGCATAGGCGATGATGCGCTCTTGGGACCCGAAGCGCGGATTGCAGCTTGTCAGGGTCAAGATCCTTTGCCCGGGCTTGGCATCGGGCTCACCGGGCACCGGCAACAACACGTCCGTCCGATTCGGCAGGACTATTTCCTGGTTCCGATAGACGTACGTGTAGAACGCATCGGCGGTCTGGACATAGATCTTGTCGCCCGGCACAAGCGTGTGGATGTTATCGAGAACGGCTCCGTGCGTCTGGCGGTGCCCTGCCACCACAAAGTTGCCCAGTTCCCCGGGCATTGCGGTGGCCTCGTAGTGGCCCAGGCCGAGGGTGTCCAGGACGCCCTGGCTCGTTCCTTGAATGATCGGCCTGCTGTAGTCGGCACCGAGCCGGGGAATGTAGATGACTCCGATCGCCTGGCCGTGGCCCGGCGCGGTGCCCACCGGTACGGCCGAGGCCGCCGTTCCGCCGCCAGTCGCTGGCGCCGCGGGAGCTGCTGTTGTGGCGGGAGCCGGGTGCTCCTGCACGAACTGCTTCACGGCGGCACCTTGAACGGCGTCGGCTTGAACGTTGGTCCACCACAATGCCCAGGCGACAAAGAGGAGGGCTATCACTCCAACGGTCATCAGCAGTTCGCCCGCTACCTGTGCAATGAATAGCCGGCGGCCCCTGCGCGCAGGTTCCGTCTTGTCGGCAACCCTGCGGCCGCCGCCCAGCACATCAGACATACCCCTCCTCTTGCCGAGTCATCGCCGGGGTGGAAATGGCCGTAAGGCAGCACTTCGCCCTGCGAAGTAGCAAGCCGGCCAGATGGCTACCTGTCGATATTGCCAATGAAGCACCGCTCGTTCGAAAGAACCGGCAACAGGGACAATTCAAGATTTCCAGAGCGGATCTGCGCCATCACGCATTGGCCGCCACTCAGTACTCCGGCCTCCACGGCCTCCACGCTCAACCCCGTCGGTGTCCGCGAAGCGGACACCTCCACAGTAGCCGCGTCAAAGCCAGCGGCGGAAAGGGCCGCCTGCACCTGCTCTCGGCTCGGTTGCGGAGAGGAGCGTGCCACGGCTTCCAGGGCCGCCTGCACCTTTTGACGAGCGTCAGGCGCCACAGCCGTTGCGGAACCCGCAGGAGTTTCCTCGGCCCTTGCTGGCGAGGTGCTCGATGGCGATGCCGCCGCTGGTGGCCCGGGCGCTGCGCCCGTGCTGCCGGGCAACGCCGGATCAGGGTGGGCCGAACACGCGGCGGCGCCCATCATCAACGGCAAAACCACCCAGAACAAGCCAGCGACCCAGCGGCCGGCACGCGCGCGGAACTGTGCAGGGGCGTGGGGAGTCATTTCAACATCTTGCCATGCGGAACGTCCGCTGCCGCACCCTGGGCCAGCACGGCGTGCACCCGGCGGAGCCGGTCCAGCCACCAGTCCCGGCGCTCCGGCGCGGCGGCATGCGCGGCCAGCAGCTCGGCGTCGGCGTGGACGTCGCGGAGGCGGATGGCGCCGTCGTCGGGAAGCAGGGAGTCCCGGGTGACATCGGCGCCGAGCAGGGACACCGTTCCGAGCCCGCAGGCGTAGGGCAGTTCGGGGAGTGCCGCGGCGAGGGCCAGGCCTGCCCGGATCCCCACCGAGGTGTCCAGTGCCGAACTGACGACGGCGGGGAGCCCGGCCTGCGCCACGATGTCGAGGGCACGCCGCACGCCCCCGAGCGGGGCCACCTTGACGACGATCAGGTCCGCGGCGCCGGCGCGGGCCACCTTGAGGGGGTCGTCCTCCTTGCGTACGCTCTCGTCCGCGGCGATCAGCACGGGGACTCCGGCGGCCCGCAGCCGGCGCCGGACCTCGGCGAGGCCGGCGATGTCCGCCACAGGCTGTTCGGCGTATTCCAGTCCGACGCCGGCGAGCCGGGTCAGCGCCTCGACGGCCTCCGCGACGTCCCAGCCGCCGTTCGCGTCCACCCGGATCGCGGCGTCCGGCAGCGCGTCGCGGACTGCTGACACCCGGGCGGCGTCGTCATCGAGGATCTGCCCGCGCTCGGCCACCTTGACCTTGACGGCGTCCACTCGGCCAAAGCGAGCAAGGATTTCCGGCACACGGCCCGCCGGCACGGCGGGCACAGTGGCGTTCACCGGGATGCTGTCCCGCAACGGCGCGGGGAACCCCTGCCAGCCGGCCTCGAGCGCGGACGCGAGCCAGCGGGACGCTTCGGCGTCGGCGTACTCGGGAAAGGGACAGAATTCGCCCCAGCCCAGCGGGCCGCGGAGCAGCAGGGCCTCGCGCTGCAGGATTCCGCGGAATTTCACGCGCATCGGCAGGCTCACCACATGGGCGCCGGCGAGGAGTTCGTCCAGGTCAGGAAGGTGTCCGGCGTGAATCCCCAAGGGGTCGGCATGGGTGGCGGCGGCAGCGGTGGGCATGATTTCACTCTACCGGCGCCTTGATGGGCCGGCGTCGACTGGGGGTGAGCCCTGGTCCAGGAAACTCGTCTCCGCCGGCCCCGCTCAAGGAGCATATTGCCGGTGAAGAACCACACCGGTACACACGACTCTATGAACCGCCGGCCGGCCTGGCACGAGTAGCGACTACTTGTTTTTTTGGGTGTTTTTTGGGTGTCTTGCGGGGAGCTACCCGTGGGATCTATCCCTGGCCCGGGTGCCGCAGCTCCCAGACGTCGGCCGCCGCGCCGTGGGGCAGCTCGAGCTGCCATTCCTCCCCGGCCGCGGGGTAGGCGCGCACGGTGGCGGCCACGGATCCGTGGCGGTAGACCTCCACGACTGAGGAATCGACGAAGATCCGGAGCCCATCACCGCCGGCGACGGAATCGGCAAAGACCGTACGGCGCTGCGTCGCCGAGGCAAGGACCAGCCGAACTCCGCCCTCGCCGCCGGTGACCACGGCCTCGGCGTGCGGCGGCAGAGGCAGGGTACCGGCGGCGCTCCTTAGCCGTCGCCGCCCCCGGTAGGCGGTGATTTCCGGCGCCGGCTCGACGGCAAGCGCCCCGCCGTGCACCGAGAGCCGGCGGGGAAACGTCAGCACACCCGACCAACCGGCGTCGTCGGTCTCCTGTTGGCTGCGTCCGGCCCGCTCCTCACCGGCGCCCACCTCATTGGACCAACCCCAGAGCAGGGCACCCTCCGGCAGGGAAAGGATCTGCGGGGCATAGAAATCGGGCCCGAGATCGGCCTTCCCTCCGGTCGAGGGGGTAAAAAACGGCAGGCCCGTGAGAGCGTCCGCGGCGAGGGACCCGAGCAGGTAGCCGACCCCGTTGGGGTGCCTGTGGGAGTCTGAGGAGAGCCACAGGGAGGCCATCAGCAGCCAGGTCTCCGCACCGGAGGAATCCGGCACCCGGACCAGCTGCGGGCATTCCCAGATCTCCGCGGGGAGGTGCCTGGCGGCCAGTTCGTCCTCGGTCGTGAACCAGATGCCTTCGTACTTCCAGGCCCGGATATCGTCGACGCTGTAGAGCAGGACAGCCGCGTGGCCGGATGCCAGGCCTGCCCCCTGGATCGCGAAGCGGCGGCCTTGGAAACGGAAGATGTAGGGATCCCGCACGCCGGTGAGTTGTGGATCCGGGGGCATCGCCGCGGCCACGTGCCCGTCCTGCCGCCAGCTGGTGAGGTCCCCGAGGGCGCTCGCCAGCACCACCTGCGACTGTCGGCCCTCGCTGACTACGCCGGAGTACGCGGCGGTGGGGACGCCGCCGTCGTCCGTCACGACGCCCGTCCAGCAGCCCAGCTCATCAGGGCCGCCGGGCTGTGGCCTGAGCGCGATAGGTTCTTCTTCCCAGCGGACAAGATCCCGTGAGCTCAGATGGCCCCAGCAGATCTTGCGATGACGCGCCGATTCCGGGTTGAACTGGAAGAACACGTGGTAGCGGCCGTCGATGTAGCTGACGCCGCAGGGATCATTGATCCAGCCCCTCGCGGGCCGCGGATGGAACCGGGGAAAGGCAGCGTCCGGATGGTTCACGGCGTTGTCCATGGCCACACACTACCCGCGCGAGATGGCACTTCACGGCAATGTTGCCCGAGAATCTTTGCCGCGAAGTGCCATCTCGCGGAGGGGCGGGCGATCAGGGAGCTCGCAGGGTTCTGTGGGAACCTGTTAGCGATGACTTTTCGGCAGGAACGCACCCGTACGGACCCGTCTGCGGAGTACCCGCAGGCTTCGACGCGCGCAAGCGTGCGCCCCATGACGCACCCCATGACGCGCGCAAGCGTGCGCCCCGAACGGGGCCCCGGCACGGGCGCCGGGATCCTGTTCCTGCTGGCCACCCTCGCCTGCCTCGCCGCGCTCGCCGGCACCTACTTCTTCTTCGTGCGCACCACCACGGGCCAGTTCATTGACGAATCGGCGCTGGTGGAAGCGGTGGGACTCAACGGCACCGCCGGCAGGGCCGCCAACAAGCTCCTGGACTGGCTGCCCGCCCTGTCCGTGCTGATCGCCACCATCGTGGTCCTCTTCGTCACCGTCCTGCGGCGGCGCTGGGCCGCAGCTGGCATCGCGGTGGCGGCCTGCGTGGGCGCCAACGTGGCCACCCAGATCCTGAAGGACCTGGTACCGGTCCGGCCCTACCGCGGCATCGAGACGCTGGAGCTCAACTCCCTGCCCTCCGGCCACACCACCATGGCGGCGTCGGCTGCGGCCGCGGTGTTCCTGATGGTGTCGCCGCGCTGGCGGCCGCTGGTCGGCTTCCTGGGCGGCAGCTTCGCCGTCGCCACCGGCGTGTCCACCCTGATCAACCAGTGGCACCGGCCCGCTGACGTGGTCGCCGCGTTCCTGGTGGTGGGGGCGTTCATGGTCCCGGCCGGCTGGCTGATCATCCGCACGGGACCGCGCTGGAACGTCTGGGACGGCTACGGGGAACACTGGGCCGCCGCCAGGCTCTGGGTCGCGCTGCCGGTGCTGACGGGTCTCGCCGCGGCAGGACTGGCCGCCTATTCGCTGCTAAAGACCGCGACGGGCGCGGGGCAGGAAGGCAGCACCACCAGCTACTTCTGGGCCGGAACCTCGCTGATAGTCATCGCCGGCTGCCTCGCCACGGTTGCCGGCGTGTGGCTGTTCGGCCATGCGGCACGACGGCGGGACGCGGCACCCCCGCGGAGCGCGCCGCTGCGCTGACGGCGTTGCTGTCGCCGCAGCGCTGACGGCGCGAGCGCGTTGCGGGCGCCGCTGCCGGGGGCTACGCCAAAGCTGACCCCGCCGCGCCGAGCGGGGGCACTTTGACACGGACCCGCCGGTGAATCCCGGTGTCGCCGTCGAAAACCCCTCAAAGTGCCCCCGCACGGAGCCGTGCTGCCGGCTGCCCCCGGGAGTGCGCTGAATTAGGGCCGTTTGCTGAGCAACAACCCGACGTTGCACGCACCCCTTGATTCCGCGGTGCCCAGAACGGCGAGCCCAGAACGGCAACAACTGCGAGCAAGTTGGGTCAGCGTTGGTCAGTAGTTCCGGCGGTGCTTGAGGCGGGGAATGGTGACCGCGAAGACCGTCGCGGCAGCGAAGCCGAGCACGCCGGTGGCGGTCACGCCGGCCCCGAGCGAGGCCACGGCGGTCACGCCTGAGAGCAGCACGGGACCGCCGGTGGCGCCGGCGTCGGCCATAAACCGCCAGATGCCGAGGAACTGGCCGCGACCGTTATCGGGTGAGAAATCGGCCCCGAGAGTCATGTTCAGGCCGGAGCTGATCCCGTTGCCGAAGCCGATCAGGAGCGCCGCCAGCATCAGGCCCACGAAGCCGGTGCTGAGCGGAATCAGCATCATGGCCATCCCCATGATCAAGGTGGACGGCACCGCCACCCATTGCCGGCCCTTACGGTCCATCAGCTTTCCTGCCGGGTAGAAGACCAGCATGTCGATGGCGCCGGAGATTCCGTAGATGAGGGAGGCCTGGGTCGCGTCCATGCCAAGGTGCTCGGCCCACAGCGGGATCACCACCTGGCGGGACGCCCGCAGTGCGCTCAGCAGCAGCACGCCCGCCCCCACGGTCAGGAACACCCCGGCATGGGACACCGCGACGCTGCGGAGCGTGGGCTGTTGCGCGGGAGCCCCGGCCGCGGGCTCGGTCTTATCCACGAGGTCGGGAATGGTCACGGACAGGCCCGCAGCGGCGGCCATGGCCACGACGCCGGCCCAGTAGGCGCCGGTGATGCCGGAAAACTGCATCACCGCGGCGCCGATGAAGGGGCCGATGAAGATGCCGATCCTGGTGACGCCGCCGAGCGTGGACAGGGCCCGGGCCCTGAGGATCACCGGCACCGCCTCGGTCAGGTATTTCTGCCGCGCGAGGCTGAAGACGCTGGCGGCCATGCCGACGACGATCATTGCCGCCGCCAGCAGCCAGAGCCCCGCGGGGACGAGCGGGGACACGGCAGCGGCCGCGAGTGCGAAGGCGCTGGCGACGGCGGCGCCCACGATCGCCCAGCGTTCGCCGAATTTCAGGGTGATGAGTGACGCCGGCAGGTTGAAGAACCAGGAGCCGAGGCCGATCAGCGTGACGATCAGGGCGGCGACCGCCACGGAGGCGCCAAGATCCCGGGCGGACAATGCCACCACCGGCAGGATCGCCCCTTCGCCGATGCTGAACAGCAGAGCCGGGCCGAAGGCGGGGACGGCGATGCTGCGGAGGCTGAAGGAGGCTTGGCGTGTAGTGGTCATCCCCTTCATCCTAGGACGGACGGCTCCCCGCCTTCACCAAGGTGCCGCGCGGCCAGTTGGGCATGGCTAGGCTTCGAAGTGGGTGCGGACTACTTCACCGGTGACGTTCCGGAGCACCTCCGCGGCGACGACCCGCAGCTTCTGGTTCCGGTTGCTGGAGACCCGGGTGAGGATCGCCATGGCCTCGTCCTGGGAACAGCGGTTCTGGGCCATGATGACGCCGCAGGCAAGATCGATGGACGTGCGGTGTTCCATGGCCGCTTGCAGGTCCTCGGCGCGGGACTGGGCGGTTCCGATCCGGACTGCCAGGCGCAGGACACGGCCCGCGAGATCGGCGAAACCGGCGGCTTCGGCGATGATTTCCTCGGTGAACAGTCCGGTATCCGCGCCAAAGAAATTCAGGGCGGCGGCCGCGTCCTCGCCGATTTCCAGAGGCACCCCGAGGGTGCTCCGACAGCCGTTGGCCGCGAGCTGCAGCTGGTAGTCGGGCCAACGGGGATCGGTGTCCACATCCGCCAGCAGGATCAAGGATTTGGTCCGCAGCGCCTCGATGCACGGACCGTTGCCGAGGCTCTGCTCGATGCGGTCCAGGGTGACGGCCCTGGGGCTGCTCCCCGCCACTGTCATGGTCCGCTTCCGGCGCTGGAGCGTCACGCCGCATTCGATCTCAGCGCCGACGGAGTGGCTGAGCGTGGCCGCCGAGAACTCCGAGAGCCGGCCGAGGAAGTCCTCGACGTTCTCGGTGCCCATAAGGAGGTCCTGAAGCTGCAGGACGGCTTCATCCCCGGCGTCGTTGTTGGTCATGCCTAAATGTAAGTCGGACCCCGGCGCCGCACAACGTCAAACCCCGCGCCGCCAGCTGGAAGGGCCTAGACGTAGCCGTCCACGATCGCGGCGGCGATCTCCTTGTAGGCGCGCCGTGTTTCCGGGCGGAGCACGTCCAGGGTGACGAGGTCGCCGTCGGCCACTCCGCGGTCATGGGGCACGGCGATCAGCTGGCGGCAGATGCCGGACAGGTGGTCCTCGATCGCGTCCTTGTCCACCCGGGAGGAGACCTCGTCCTTGTCCGTGATGACCACGATCGCGTTGCGGGCCAGCTCCTCGTAGCCGTGGTCGGCCAGCCAGTGCAGGGTGCTGCGGGCGCGCTTGGCACCGCTGACGGCGTAGCCTGCCGCGATGATCAGGTTGTCCGCCGACTGCAGGATCCCGCTCATGGCATTGTGCGTGACGCCGGTCCCGCAGTCGGTCAGCGCCACCGAGTAGTAGCCGGAGATGAGCCTGCGGATCCGCAGGTATTCCTCGGCCGTCAGCGAGTCCGAGACCTCGGGATCCTGTTCACCGGCAATCAGGTGGAACCTGCCGGCATGGTGCATGTACCGCGCCAGGTCCGTGAGGGTATCGACGGAGTCGATGTTCTTCAGCAGGTCCGTGATGGTGCGCGGGCTCTGCTGCTGGTAGATGCCCTCGCCGAGGGCACGCTCCACGAGGTCGCCGGAGTCGGGGTTCGCGTCGATCGCGCAGGGCGGATCCCCGCGGTATTCCGCCAGGGTCAGCCCGACGCCGACGGTGGTGGAGGTCTTCCCGATGCCGCCCTTGAGGCTCAGGACGGCGGTGTTGTAGCTGCCCTGGAGCTGGCGGGAGATGCGCCGCGCCAGCTCGTCTTCTTCGCGCTGCCGGGCGCCCGGGCCGAAGTTTATCCCGCCGCCGGTCATCGCGTACAGGGCGCCGCGGAAGCCGCCGACGGGCCGGGGCTTCTGCTCGCGGACGAAGGACCCGGGGGAGCTGATGAAGTCCGGAACCGGTGCTGCCTGGGCCGCTGCCCGGCTGGCGGAGCGGGCGGCACGGGCCGGCTTGGCGGGCACGGCCGGCGCAGTCTCGGGCGCGGCGGGCATCTGGACAGGATCCTTGGACGGTTTGGCGGGTGACGCCGTGGCGGGCGTGTCCGCCGCTGCGGCGGCCTCCGCCCAGGAACTGCTTGGGATCGGGGGACGCGATTCAGCCTCGTTGGCGGCGATAATGGGCATGGTTCCTGTCCGGGTGTCGGAGTCATCGCCGCTGCGGCGGTCACGCCGGCGCCGGAGTTCGGGTTGCTCTGCTGCCGGTTCTGCTTCTGCTTCCGCGGCAGCGCTGGCTGTTTTGTTGTCCACCGGTTCGGGCATGTTTGTTCCCCCAGGACTCACAGCGCAGGCCGCTGCGGTGGTCGTTTGAATTGGTCCAAACAGCAAGTCTAGGCGCAGGCACGTTCATTATCCGACCACCATGTGCACCATGGCCGGATCCGGTTACCGATTCACCCCTTCAGTGCGAGCACGACGACGACGGCCGTTGCGGCCGCCAGCGCCGCCAGCCCCACGTAGGCTAGCACCTTGAGCCGCCTCCTCCGGAACTCCCGCTTCGCATCCCTTGAGTGGTACCCGCCCATGTTTGTCCCCATGCGGGCGATAGTACATGCACAATGTTTCAAATAGGGCAAGTCAAGCGATTAATTCGAAAACCATTTCGGGCAGGCGACGACGGCGGCCTCGCGATGCGTGCCGGGCCAGGGACCCACGTTTTCAGCGTGCGAGTGCCAGGAAAACAATGCAAACAGTGACCACCGGGAGGATTCCCAACCCCATGTAGGCCCGCCACCTAGGCCGTGCACGGTGGGGTTGATGTCGATGTAGGGCATGCCTTAGAGCTCCGGACTGTGTGTGCTTGATGCGTTCCCGCGGCGCTTCCGCCGAAGCACCAAGTAGAAGGCGAGGGAGGGAACCGCCAGGGTTGCAAAGAGCGCGCACAGACCAAGGGCAAAGTCGAACAGAGCCACAGATGAGACCTTCTGAGAGTTGCATCATCGTTGCAGCGCGTCCCTGAATCCCCATTCCGCGGACGAGCCAAATGCAGGTGAATTTCGGTCCGATGGTAGGGCCCGTTCAGAGGATACTGAGTCCCCCGGTGTTGTCCAACTCACAGATCGGACCTCAGTGGTGGGCCCGCGTCTCCTGCAGCCGCTTGATGAACCAGCGGGACTGTTCCGGGCCGTACGGCAGGATCGGAACAGCCTTGGTGGCGTCGCTCGGAGTTTCCCGCGTGGCCTGGATCGCCTGCCGCACCGCCGTCGTCATGGTGTTGGCCATGGTCTTGACGAACTGGTCACCACAGGGCTCGCCGTGCCCTGGAATCAGGAATTCGTACCGGTGCCGTAGCGCGGAAAGGTGGCGGAGGGCGTCGGCCCATTCTTCGGGGTAGGAGTCCTCGAACGACGGGTGGGAGCCCTGCTCCACCAGATCGCCGGCGTACAGCGTGGTGGCAGTGCCCACCAGCAGATCGCCGTCGGTGTGCCCGCGGCCCAGGTAGAACAGTGTGGCGGTCTGGCCGCCGAGGTCCACGAGGACAGGCTGGTCCTTCACGATCGCGTTCGGAACCACCAGTTCGACGTTCCTGCCTTCACCCGCGGCCATCTCGGGCTCAAGCGCTTCCACGAGGTTGCGCTGCTCGTCACCGTTTTCCTCGATCTCCACGGCGCAGTTCTGGTGCGCCCAGAACTCCGTGACGCCGTCGTCGGCGAAGACGGCGTTGCCGAAGAAGTGGTCGTAGTGGGCGTGCGTGTTGACGACGACGAGCGGCAACTGGGTCTTCTCACGCACGGCGTCCAGGATCTCGCGTCCCTGCCGGGGCCCGCCGCCGGTGTCGATCACCATGGCGCGCTCGGAGCCGACCACCAGGCCCGTGTTGAGCAGGGAACCTTTGGTTGTCAGTACGTAGTTGTCCGGACCGACCTCGAGCCATCGTGACATTAAATCTCCGTATTCCGGCGTAGGCGTTGCGATGTTCAGGCCTTGATTCTACCCATGCCTGGCTGACAATTCCCGGAGGGCATGCCCGCCCCGGGTCCGCCCGGAGCCATCGCCGTGGGCCACGCGACGGTGTAGCCTGTGGGCAACTTCCATTGCTCCGCCAGTTGCTCCGCCGAAAGATTGGAGGTGGTTCCTGTTGAATTCCGGCACCTCACTGGAGCGGATGGTGTTTTTCAGCGATGCCGTATTTGCCATCGCCCTGACCCTCCTGGCACTGGACTTGAAGCTGCCTGAGGGCATTCCCGCGGATCAGGTGGACGACGCCTTGATCGCGGCCCTCCCGCAGCTGCTCGCGTATGCGCTGTCATTTGTGATCGTCGCCAGGACATGGATGTCCCACCACTCCGATTTCCTGCGGATCCACCGTTTCAATGTGAACCTGGCCCGGCTGAATCTGGCCCTCTTATTCTTCATCGCCATGCTGCCCGGCCCCACGTCCGTGCTCAGCGACTACGGGGACGACCCCATACCCTGGCCGAGTGTTCTGTACGCCACCAACATCGCCGCGGTCTACCTGACGATGGCGGCCATCTGGGGCTATGCCAAGCGCGCCGGCCTGATGGACCGGGAAATGGCCGCCCACGCTCACCAGCAGGTATTCAACGCCCGGGTGGCCGGGGCGCTGGTCTTCCTGCTCTCGATTCCTGCGGCCTTTGCCTTCAACGCCTTTACGCCGTTCCTGTGGCTGCTGCTCCTGCCGGTGTCATGGCTGACTCGCCGGTTTTCCGCCACTAAGTAGAAGCGCGCGGGGACCGCACAGGGCTGACCGTGCGGTCCCCCCACGTACCCGCCGGAGGCTGCCGGCGCAGTTCACATGTCCGCGAGCGCCGATCCCGGGTTCTCGATCGCGTCGGCCACGTAGCGCAGGAACCCGCCGGCCGTTCCGCCGTCGCAGACGCGGTGGTCGAAGGTGAGCGTCAGCTCGGTGACCTTGCGGACGGCGAGTTCCCCGTTGACCACCCAGGCCTTGTCGATGATCCGCCCGACGCCGAGGATGCCCACCTCGGGGTGGTTGATGATCGCGGCCGAGCCGTCCACCCCGAACACGCCGTAGTTGTTCAGGGTGAAGGTGCCGCTGCCCAGTTCCGCCGGGGTCGCCTTACCCTCGCGGACGACGGCGGTGAGCCTGCGGATCTCGGCATCCAGTTCGCGGGCGCTGAGCTTGTCCGCGTTGCGTACCGAGGGAACCATGAGCCCGCGGTCCGTCTGCGCCGCGAAGCCGAGGTTGACGCCGTCGAAGGCCACAATCTCCTGCATGGCCCCACCGGCCGTATCCTCGGTGGTGACGATCCGGGTGTTGAGCTCCGGGAACTTCTTCAGCCCGGCGGTGACAAACCGGGCGATGAAGGCCAGCAGCCCCGGAGTGTTGTGCGGGTCCGACTTCTTCAGCGCCGCACGCATCTCCACCAGCGCGGTGGCGTCCACGTCCACCCAAACCGTGGCTTCGGGGATCTCGGACCGGCTGCGCGTCATGTTGGCAGCCACGGCCTTCCGCACGCCGCGGACGGCGGTGCGCCCGGTGATGCCCAGCCCGGTACGGGCGTCGGTGGTCGAGACCGCCGGGGTTTCGACAGGCTTAACCACCGGGCGCCCAACCACCGGGGGCTTGATCACGGCCTCGACGTCGCGCCGCATGATGAGCCCGCTGGCCCCCGACCCCTGGAGTTCCCCCAAATCGACCCCATGATCGCGCGCCATCCGGCGGACCAGCGGAGAAATAACCGCACCCAGCTTCCCCGGCACCCGGGTCCGCAGCAGCACCAGGTCATCGGCAGCCTTCTCGGCCTCCGACACCTGACTGACAGACTCAGCCACCGCGACCCGCTTGGGAGCCCGGGTCCGCCGGGCAACCCCATGCCCGCCCGGAGTCCCATACCCAATCAGGACATTCCCGGACCCGGCCTTCTCCTCCTCGCGGTACACCTCAGCGGCAACAGCGGCCGGCGAGGAACCCGCGATCTCAGCCGGCGCAGATGATGCCGCCCCGGGAGTGGCATCTAAGGAACCGGACGAGGGTCCCGATGCGAGCTTGCGAGCATTGGGTAGTCCGGGGCCGCTTCCGGAGCCGGACGGCATGCTGCTTGCAGCAATGCCGTCCGGCGAAGGGGCGGGGGCGGCATCATCTGTGCCGGCCCCACGGGCGGCGCCACCGGGGGCGGGAGCGGCGGCACCGATCGGCGTCACCGAAATCAGGGGCTTGCCGACGTCGAGCGTCTGGCCGGGTTCGCCGTGCAGCACGGCGACGGTGCCGGCGTACGGGGAGGGCACCTCCACCATGGACTTGGCCGTCTCGACTTCGGCGATCGGCTGGTCCACGCGGATCTCGTCGCCCACGGCCACGAGCCAGTGCACGAGTTCGGCCTCAGTGAGGCCTTCGCCGAGGTCCGGCAGGAGGAATACTTTCGGTTCGCTCATGGTCAGTCTTCCCACTGGAGGTCGTCAACGGCGTCGAGGATTCGGTCCACGCCGGGCAGGTAGTAGTGCTCGAGCTTCGGCGCCGGGTACGGCACGTCGAAGCCCGTGACGCGGCGGATCGGCGCTGCCAGGTACTGGAAGCAGCGTTCCTGGACCCGGGCCACGATCTCGGAGGACACGGAGGCGAAGCCGTGGGCTTCGGCGATGACCACGGCGCGGCCGGTCTTGCGGACGGAGGCGCAGACCGTCTCATCGTCGAACGGCACGATCGAGCGGACGTCGATCACTTCCAGCGAGCGGCCTTCCTCGGCGGCCGCGGCCGCGGCGGCGAGCGCCGTCGGGACAGAGGGTCCGTAGGCGATCAGGGTGGCGTCCGTGCCGGGGCGGGCGACGGCGGCCCGGCCCTCCGAGGAGGTCCCGCGTTCGGTGTTCGCGGCGTGCTCGGCGCGCAGCGCGTCCAGGTCCACCTGGTCCTTGGACCAGTAGAGCTTCTTGGGCTCCATGAACATCACGGGGTCGTCGGAGTCGATGGCCTCGCGGAGCATGCGGTAGCCGTCCGCGACGGTGGCCGGGGTGAAGACCTTCAGGCCGGCCGTGTGGGCGTAGTAGGCCTCGGAGGAGTCGCAGTGGTGCTCCACTCCCCCGATGCCGCCGGCGTAGGGGACACGGATGACCATGGGCAGCTTCACGGCACCCTTGGTGCGGTTGTGCATCTTGGCCACGTGGCTGACGATCTGCTCGAACGCCGGGTAGGCGAAGGCGTCAAACTGCATCTCGATAACCGGGCGCATGCCGTTCATCGCCATGCCGACGGCCATGCCCACGATGCCGGACTCTGCCAGCGGGGTGTCGAAGCAGCGGCTCTGCCCGAACGTCTTGGTGAGTCCGTCCGTGATGCGAAAGACGCCGCCGAGCAGACCGACGTCCTCGCCGAACACCAGGACCGATGGGTCCGCGCGCATGGCGTCGGCCATGGCGGTGTTCAGGGCCTTGGCCAGGGTGATGGTCTGCGGCCCGGCCATTTCTGCCGCGGCCGCGGCCTTCGCGGCCGCCGTTGCCGCTGCCTGCGCGGTCGCGGCGCTGACGTTGCCGTTCGCCTCGGAGGAGGTGGAGACGGTGGGGCTCATTTCGCGGCCTCCCCTGTCTTGGACGATGCGGCGTCGCGGGCGAGTTCGTCGGCGAGCATGGCGGACTGTTCCTTTAGCTGCGGGGTGGGGGCGGAGAAGACGTACTTGAAGAGGTCCTGCGGGTCTACCGGGACGTCCTCGCCCAAGCCTTCGCGCAGTTGCGTGGCGACGGCTTCCGCCTTTTCCGCGATCCGGGCGGCGGCGGCGTCGTCGAGCAGTCCGCGGTCCGTCAGGTAGGTCTTCATCCGGCTCAGCGGATCCTTGGCGACCCACTGGGCGACCTCGCTGTCCTGGCGGTAGCGGGTGGCGTCGTCGGCGTTGGTGTGGGCCTGCATGCGGTAGGTGTGGGCCTCCACGAGCAGCGGGCCGGAGCCTTCGCGGGCGAGCTTGACGGCCCGGCCCAGCACGGCGAGGAGGGCGACGACGTCATTGCCGTCCACGCGTTCGCCGGCCATGCCGTAGCCGACGGCCTTGTGGGCCAGGGACGGCGCGACGGACTGGTGCGCCAGCGGGACGGAGATGGCGTACTGGTTGTTCTGGACGAAGAAGACCACCGGGAGGTGGAACACGGCGGCGAAGTTCAGGGCCTCGTGGAAGTCGCCCTCGCTCGTGGCGCCGTCGCCGCACATGGCCAGGACCACGGTGTCCTCACCGCGCAGCTTGGCGGCGTGGGCCACGCCGACGCCGTGGAGCAGCTGGGTGGTCAGCGGCGTGCACTGGATGCCGACCTTGTGCTCGGCCGGGTTGTAGCCGGAGTGCCAGTCGCCCCGGAACAGCGTCATGGTCTGGACGGGATCGACGCCGCGGGCCATGACGGCGACGGAGTCACGGTAGGTGGGGAACATCCAGTCGCCCTCGGCAAGGCACAGCGCCGCGGCGACCTGGCAGGCCTCCTGGCCGTGGCTGGAGGGATAGACGGCCATCCGGCCCTGCCGGACCAGGGCGGAGTTCTGGTCATTGACGCGGCGTCCGACGACGAGCTGCTCGTACGCGGCGAGCAGTTCCGCCTCGCCGGGGAGGCTGTACTCGTGGCCGGGCTGGGTGCCCTGCTCGGTGTGGGGGTTCAGGGTGCCGTCCGGGCCGACCATCTGGATCTGGTGCCGGGCGGGCAGCATGTAGTCCTCAACGCTGATGCCGAACTTACGCACGGCCTCGCTGGCGGCGTCTTGCTGCGCAGTGTGGTCTGCGGAGATCGTCATTGGTCCGTCCTTCTGTAGCCACTAATCTTTCCCAGTATGGTGCCGGACGATGTTTCGTATCCACCTCTGCACAAAATCGTGGAGAAGTCCAGAATATTCACCTAATCTGGAAGACAAATTGCAAGTGTGAGCTGGATTACCGGCGGGGGTTGTAGACGAATGGCAGAGATCGAGGCGGAACAGGTGGCGGTGCCGCTGGACGCTGTGGACCGGAACATCATTGCGGAGCTGACCCGGGACGGCCGGATGTCTGTGACGCAGGTGGCGGAGAACGTCCATATTTCGCGCGCCCACGCCTATACAAGGATTGCCCGGCTGACCGGTGAGGGCGTCCTGACCAAGTTCACTGCCCTTGTTGACCCCATCAAGGCCGGGCTCAAGTCCTCGGCCTACGTCACGCTGAAAGTGCGCCAGCATTCCTGGCGCGAACTGCGGGAACTGCTGCGCGCCATCCCCGAGGTGCACCACATCGCGCTGGTGGGCGGGGACTTCGACGTGATCCTGCTGGTGCGCGCCGTGGACAACATCGACCTTCGCCGGGTGATCTTCGACCAGCTGCAGTCCATGCCCGGGGTGCTGGACACCCAGACGTTCCTCGTCTTTGAGGATGTGGATACGCGATAAGCGCGGTCACGGCGCTGCGCGCCCCGGCAATCAAGGCCCTGGCCGCCGAACGGACCCGCAAACGCGGCGATCTGCTCGCCGCGACCGGGACCGGACTGGCCAAGATCGCCGCCGCCGCGGACGCCGGCCGGATCCGCGGTGCCGGGAAGATCGGGGTCAGGGCCGGGAAAAATCATCGGCAAATACAACATGGAAAAGCACCACACCCTCACCATCGAGGACACCTCCTTCGGCTACGCCCGCAACGGGCAGCAGATCGCGGCCGAGGCCGCCCTGGACGGGATCTACATCATCCGCACTTCCGTGGCCGCCGCCGCGATGGACGCGGCACGGGTCGTGGCGACCTACAAGTCCCTCGCCGGCGTCGAACGGGACTTCCGCTCCATCAAAGCCATCGACCTGGACCTGCGCCCGATCCGCCACTGGACCGACACCCGGGTCCGCGCCCACGTGTTCATCTGCATGCTCGCCGCCTACCTCGTCTGGCACCTCCGCCGCGCCTGGGCCCCGCTGACCTTCACCGACGAACACCGGCCGGCCCCGGCCGACCCCGTCGCCGCCGCGAAACGCTCCACGGCGGCCGCGGCCAAGCCTCCATCGGCACCACCACCGACGGGGAACCCGCCTACAGCTTCCGGTCCCTGCTGGACCACCTCGCCACCCTGACCCGCAACGACATCCGCTACGGCACCGCCCAGGACCTTCCAACCATCCCAACCCTCGCGATACCCACCCCCATCCAACGCCAAGCTTTCGACCTCATCGGCCAGCCCATTCACATCAAGTAGACGGAACCACAGCCCCCGAAAACAGCGAAATCCCCGCCACGGGCGGGATTTCGCACGCTCTCACGAACGTAACTTCGGACTAGTCCGATGCGGGACCTGGAAACATGGCTGGCATGATGACGGAGGTGCCGAGGTCTACGACTTCCACCCCGGCTCACAAGCCATGACGCCCCGCCCACGACGAGTGTCAACTTCTCACTCGTGGAACGTCGTTGAAACCAATGATGGGTAGAATCGGTTCGACCGCACGACTATTACCGTGCTGGTGGCTTGCCAATAGGCTGCCCCCAGCGATCAACACAGGGGGACCGTGGCTTTGGATTTACACGACTATCTGCGAGTCTTACGCCGCAATTGGGCCCTTGTGCTAGCCGTAACCATGGTCGGAATTCTCGGAGGCGGGGCAGCATCGATACTCGTCAAGCCCACATACACTGCCGAGACTCAGCTTTTTGTCGCTATCCAGAGTTCAGGATCGGTTACCGAGCTGCAGCAGGGCAATAACTTCAGCCAAGCCAGAGTTCAGTCATACGTCAAGACGGTTTCGACACCAGTGGTCCTTCAGCCGGCTATTGACGCCCTGGGGCTCGGCACGACCTCAGAACAGCTTTCTAAGCGCGTGTCGGCTACCACCGATTTGAATACAGTTCTCATAAATATTTCGGTTGCTGACGCATCGCCAGTTCAAGCTGCGGCAACGGCGCAGGCTGTCGCCAACAGCCTAATTAAGGCAGTAGACAGTCTTGAAAAGCCAAAGACTGGCGGAACGTCGCCTGTCAGTCTTTCGATCATCACACCAGCTCAGGCTCCCACTTCGCCATCAGCCCCAAATCCTAATCTCAATCTTATCCTCGGCCTCGTGTTGGGGCTAGCATTCGGGATCGGAGCCGCCTTGCTCCGAACGGCGCTCGATAATCGCATTCGGGGTGAAGCCGACGTGCGGCGTGCCACAGATTCGCCCGTGCTTGGAGGAATTGCCTTCGACCCTGACTCGGCAAAGAAGCCACTTCTGACTCAGGCACATCAGCAAAGTCCGCGAGCGGAATCATTCCGTCAGCTCCGCACGAACCTCCAGTTCGCCAACGTCACGGGGGAAGCCAAATCAGTACTGATAACGTCCTCCCTTCCAGGTGAAGGTAAGAGCACGACTGCAACAAACTTGGCAATCGCTCTGGCTCAAGCTGGCCAGACTGTTTGCCTCGTAGACGCTGACTTGAGGCGCCCGATGGTTGGCGAATATCTCGGGCTTGACCGGTCAGTAGGCCTCACTACCGCCCTTCTGGGAGCGGCTGACGTCGACCACCTGTTGCAGCCCTGGGGTGAGGATACTCTCTATGTCCTGACATCTGGACAAATACCACCAAATCCCAGTGAACTTTTGGGATCCCAAGAAATGAAGCGACTCATTACGCGTCTCGAGGACGTGTTCGACACGGTGATTATTGATGCCCCGCCCCTTCTCCCGGTTACCGATGCGGCCGTTTTGGCGCAACATGTAGGGGGCGTGGTCGTCATCGTAGGCTCCCAGAGAATTAAACAACAAGACCTCGAAAAATCCCTCAGTGCACTCAATTTAGTTGGCGCGAAAGTACTGGGCGTCGTACTCAACCTTTTGCCCATGAAAGGCGCCGACGCGTATTCTTACACCTATTACAGCTACAACGAGCAACCGACTTCTAGAACCCGCGCTAGCAGGGATATCGATCTAGCTGAACTAGTGAGCTCATCTGATGATGCTCACCCCAGAAGGAGCGGAGTCGAGAGCTACTCCAGACACCCGGAACCGCGAAAGCCCAACGTCTTTCCACGGCAACGCCTCGATCTCTAGTTGACTGTCTTCTCGCAGCAACTAAGCGTCTGGGACTACTTCGCACCACAAGACGACTCAGTCACGATGCGGCTAGCCGGACCATGCCGATTTCGTTTGAGTTCCAGCAGAATCAGCAGAATGCCGGGATCGAGAGACTTCGCCGGCTGCTACAAATAGATTGCGATACGGCAAGACTGGGGGATGGAAGAAACATGACTAATTCGGGAAATCGAGTGGCGGCTAGTCCGCGTGCACTTGGTCGGCATTCGATGCCCGCCACGCACTTCGGGGAGTCGGTGACCGCATGTCCGGCTTGATCGTTCATGAATGGATCTCCCGTCATGGTGGTTCAGAAAACGTACTCGAAATAATGGCCAAGGCACTGCCTGACGATGAAATTTTCTGTCTCTGGAGTGATGCATCTGACCGATTTCCGGGACGAACCATCCGGGAGTCTTGGTTATCCAGATCTCCGCTTCGGCGAGCAAAGGCAGCAGCGCTTCCTTTCATGGCTGCAACCTGGCGAGCTGTTGACCTCAGCTCTTACGATTCAGTCGTAGTAAGTTCGCATGCGTTCGCGCACCACGTCGGACTGCGTAAGTTGAGGGCCGTAATTCCTATCCATGTCTACGTTCATACCCCCGCACGATACATCTGGGCTGCCGACCTAGACGCAAGAGGGCTCCATCCCCTCGCCCGGGCAATGGCGCCTATGTTTAGAATTCTGGACAAGAGAGCTGCCAGCGAGGGACCGCGGTTCGCCGCCAACAGCCACTTCGTTCGTCGTCGCATTGAGGACGCGTGGGAGCAAACGTCCGAAGTTATTCATCCGCCAGTACGAATAGAGAAGCTGCGCTCCGTAACGGACTGGTCAACTGTGTTATCGGAAAAAGATGCAGCAATTCTCGAAGGGCTCCCCAGGGAATTTATTCTCGGAGCATCCCGGTTCGTTGCGTACAAAAAGCTGGAGCGAGTCATCGAGGTTGGCAATGCTTGCCAGACTCCCGTGGTCCTAGCTGGGAGTGGACCTGAAGAGTCCTTCCTGCGGGAAAGAGCCTCTGAATCTCCGATCCCGGTTTTTTTTGTTCACAGCCCGTCGGACGAGTTGCTTTACGCGTTGTATCAACGTGCAATGCTGTTCGTATTCCCACCAATTGAAGACTTCGGAATCATGCCCGTTGAAGCAATGGCGCTGGGTACGCCGGTGCTCGTCAATCCAATTGGTGGCGCCGTCGAAAGCGTCCACCTCCTGGGCGGAGGGGAAGTTCTGCCCAACGGTTCTCCATCTGATCTGCAGGAAGCCGTCGCGACGGCGCTGGGGAAAGACATGTCGCATGCAGTCCGAAATGCCGATTTATTGTCTGAATCCGCGTTCATAACAAACATCCTAAAGTGGAAAGCAGGACATGCATCTATGAACGTTGGCGAGAGAAGCGCACCGTGACTAGGCCTGAGATTTTGATCCTGGGAACTGCCGATTGGAATCAACCAATCGCAACGAATCAACACTATATGACTCGCGAATTGGCCAAAGCGTACGACGCGACGTTCGTTGAATCATTGGGCCTGCGACGACCCGAGCTGAGGATGAACGATTTCCGGCGGATACTGAAACGTGTGTCATCCAATCAGTCGACTCCAGCTACGCAACGTCGCCCGCTACCCCCGTCGACCCGAGTCGTCTCACCCGTCGTTATTCCGATGCACAGTCGTCCGTTTCAAGGAGTCAACAGGAAATTACTTTTGAGGGGTGGGATCAAGGAATGGGCACAAAGCGACTCGGCCAGAGTTTTTTGGACGTATTCCCCCGTCACCTATGGACTTGAAGAGTTTGCTGATGTTGCCATTTACCACTGCGTCGATTTGCTTGGCGAGTTTCCGGGAATCGACCGCAACCTAGTGGACCATAACGAACGACGTCTGGCTGAGGCGGGTGTACTTGCCGCAGCCAGCAGCGAGGTCGTTTTGGAACACCTGAGGAATCAAGGTTTTCGAGATCCCGTCTTCTGGCCCAACGTGGCAGATGCAGAGACAATAATTGAAAGTTCGGTCACTTCCACGGCTCAGCGAGCCCCGTCCGCAGTGTTTGCCGGAAACTTCACAACAAAGAAAGTTAACTTTCTGCTTCTTCGCGAGCTATTGGAAGCGGGCGTAAATTTAGATCTGGCCGGTCCTGTCTCTCAGGGCGGCGGGGACTCCCAAGAGTACCTTGAAGAACTAGTATCCTTGGGCGCAAAATATCACGGCATGTTGCCGCTTGAGTCGTTGGCCCAGCTTATGGCTAGCAACAGTGTTGGATTAATCCCATACGAACTCAATGCATACACCCGCGGAGTCAGTCCTTTGAAAGTCTACGAGTACCTAGCTGCCGGGCTACGAGTAGTATCCACCCCCATTCCAAGCGTCGAGGCAATCGAAGGACATGTAAGTGTTGCAGCCTCGAACCAGGGCTTCGTGCTCGCCGTAGTGAGCGGCATTGGCCCGGGCGATGGCAACTCGCTGCAGGAACGTGCTCTACTAGCCAAGCAACACAGTTGGGCTGGCCGGGGCGAGGAAGCCCGTGAATTGCTCTCTTCCATGTTGGTGCGGGCGCCGACCACCACATCCTAGTCGTGTCTTCAAGGTTCATCCCCCGTTATCCCTCCTGAAAGCCAGCGTGATGAGAGAAAAACTTAGTCATTTCAAGTACTGGGGCCTGCTGTGGCTGGCAACACTGCTGGGCAAGTGCCCTAGCCATGCGATTCGCAATGCATTTTATCGCCACGGGCTCGGCGTCGAACTGCCCAAGTCCTCAATCATTTACTGGGGGGCCCGCTTTTTTGGTCTGAACGGACTGATCATTGGTGAGAATTCCATCATTGGAGATCACGCGTTCTTGGATTGTCGCAATGGAGTGAACATTGGAAACAGTGTGAACATTGCGTCTGAGGTTCGGATTTGGACAGCGGAACACGACGTTTTTTCGGATGATTTCGCCCAAATTGGCGGAGCAGTCACGATCGGGAGTCATGCGTTCATTGGAAGTCGGGTGACAATACTTCCTGGCGTGACTATTGGCGAAGGCGCCGTTATCGGCGCAGGCGCTGTCGTTTCAAAGGACATAGCGCCTTGGACGATCGCATTCGGCGTTCCAGCGAGGTCAGTAAAGGATCGTCCCCGCGTCGGTTACACGCTTCAGACAGCGAAACGAGCACTGTTCCAGTGACCGGCACCGGGGATACATCACGCCGGCCTCAAGCTGTTTCAATTTCGTGACATGGGGGGAAGGATGCTGCCGCTGAGGGAATGGCAAGGAGCCCGACCCGTTCTCGTTAACCGCATTTGGGTTATCGCTCTCGCAGCGACCATTATCACGATCTGCGTCGCTGCATATTCCGGATTATTGATGTTTGTGTCGGTGACTAGTCTCGGCCTCCTACTCGCGTTCCTCTTTCCAATGCCGGCAACCGTGGCCAGCGTCGCGTGGGTTCTGCTCGTCAGGCCGAATACCCGGCTCATTCAAGGCACCTTTGCCGGCTTCAATGTGACCGAGATCGATGCGTTAGTATTGCTAGCTTTGATTGCATGCAGCCGAATCAGCAGAAAGCAAGGCATACTTCAGGTTCATTCTCGACTTAGTGACTGGTGGCCAATACTCGCGTGGCCGAGCTGGATGCTAGCCCGGTCGATCATGCCTTCGGTTGGAGATGTCGGATTCGGGTCCCCCCTCGTGGACCTGAGGATTCTCTCGGCGTTCCTGTTAATCGTTCCACTCTGGACCATCGCGTCACGCCGAGGGGGGCCTGCACTCCTAGGCATTATCTGCTACTCGGCCTATGCTGCTTGCGGTATTGCAATAATTGCTTGGGCGCTCGCGCAGATGCATGTTGTTCCACGCGGGAGCTACCCACTGGCTAACTTGGCTTTGGGCGCCGCTCAAGATGTGCGGCCGGGGGGCGAGGTACTGATTCCGATACTCGCCGTTCTGCTGGTTTTTAGGCAAGCTCCGCTTCTCTTCAACAGCCGAATAGCCTCCTTAGGCATCGTATTTGGTGAGATCCTTGTAAGTCAGACCTTGAGTATTGCAATTGCGTCGGCTGTTGGCATCTGCCTTGCACTCTTTACGAACTGGCGACAAACTTCTTTGGCGAGTCGCATGCTCATCTGCGTCATATTGTTTGGCGGCGGATTCATGGCACTCAGCGGAACTGGAACGTCAACTGGAGCGGATGCGGACATATCATCAAGGTTTAATCTCGCAGAGAGAATCGGCCAGACATCGGCTCAGTACCGTGTAACCGAGGCCGAAACAGTGGCCCGGATCTATGAAGACGAACCTCTCGTTTTCATGATCGGGACTGGACCGGGATCACTCGTGACCTTCAATGAAGGTGCGCTACACGAAATCAAAGACCTTACTCACAACGTTTACAACAATGTAATTCTCAAGACGGGCGTACTCGGATTGCTTATGTTCGCGGGCGGCTTCCTCGTTCTCATGTCTCGTCTGCTGCGACGATCAGATGCTCTCCAAAGATCGCTCGCGGGTTCACTGGTGGCCATTGCGGTGTTGAGCTTGACGGTTCCCTTCGCATCCACCGTGTCCGGTTTGGCGGGCTTGCTCGCCCTTGCCACTCTTGCTGTTTGGCATCTGGTCGGCACCAGCACTGTGAAGCATCGGGTCAATCAATGACAGAGCGGCTGATGATACAGCTCAAGCGACCCGCCTCAATTCTCATAATGGCCAACTTTGGCAGCCTGGGCCTTGGCTTGATTTCGGCGGCGCTCCAAGCCCGCCTTCTAGGACCCGAAGGCCGAGGCGAGCTGGCTACTGCCATGGTTCCAGCAGGCATTGCCGGAATGCTTCTTTGTCTTGGCCTTCCAGACTATTTCGCACGGCAAGCCGCCAAAGGACAAGCCCTGCGCCCGTTAGCCTTGGCTGCGGCAGCGTTGGGCTTATCAGTGGGAGCAGTCGTAGTTGTGCCATACATCTGGGCGGCACAACTTCTGGTGCCAGCGGGAACGCCAGCCTGGTACTTGTTGGTTACGTACGCAGCACTTACGCCAGTAACGACGTTTGGCTACTGCATCGTTTCACTCGCCGTTGGAGCCGGGTGGTGGAAGACTGTAGCGATTGCAAAACTCGCGCCTCAGTGCCTCGCTGTTCTCGGACTAGCAGCTTTGTCTGTGCCAGGAGCTTCGCCAGGAACCGTCGGTGCCCTACTGATCGCCACCAGCGTGGTAGGTCTACTGCTTCCCCTGACGCGCAGGGCCATATGGCCGATGGGGCAATTGACCAGGTCAGATTTACGTACTGCTCTGTCCTTCGGACTTAGGGGATGGCCAGCTGGTGCCTTTGCCTTGATGAACCAGCGAATCGACCTGCTCATACTGACAGCCTTGGCCTCCAAAGAACAGCTCGGATACTACGCAGTCGCGACGACTCTAGCGGCAGTGTTGACGGCAGTATCTAATTCGGTAGCCATGCCGACGAGGAATCGTGTCTCTCGGGGGGAGCAAGAAGTGGTCCCTCCCATCACCGCGGCAACAATGGCCGCAACTCTCATAGTGGCTGGGGCCGTGATCCTCGTATTGCCAGCACTCGTTAACTTTGTACTTGGTCCTAGTTTCCTCCCAGCTATGCCGGTCATGATCATCCTTCTTGCGGCCCAGGTCCCCATGGCAGGCATTGTGATCATGACACAATCACTTATCGGGGTCGGAAAACCGAGCCTGCCTTTCTACGGTGAAATATTTGCTCTCGTAACAACGGCATCGATAGTAGTGATTCTCGTCCCTCAATTCGGAATAACAGCCGCAGCGTGGGCGAATCTATCCGGAAACGTAATTAGCTTTTGCACGTTAATCTTCCTCTCGCAGAGATACGTTAGTCGAAGGCCCCCTTGGCGTTACTTGTTCATCAGACCAAGGCATTTAGCCCTGATCATGAAAGGTTCTCAATGATCCGCGAATTTCAAATGGGAATAGATGTTGTCGTGGTTAGCTTCAACTCTGCCGCCTATCTGCCCCGACTAGCCAAATGTCTTCGGAATTCGTCAGTTATTTCTACTGTAACAATAGTTGACAACGGTTCAGCAGACGAAACAATTGCCGTGGCGAAACAAGAGGATTGGGGGCGTGACGCGACCATCATTCTTCGCGGTTCCAATCCAGGATTTGGTTCCTCTATGAATGTCGGCGTATTCCAGCAAGAAGATCCACATAGCCAAATCTTGATCCTTAATCCCGATGTTGATATCGCTGAGCACACGCTTGAGGCACTGAGCAGTCATCTTCATAGAGATGCCGGCCTCGGCACTGTAGGCCCGGTTCTCCGAAGATCCACGGGCACACCCGTATCGTCGGCTCGGAGTTTTCCTACTCCGCACAGCATTGCTCGGCGATACAACGTGGACGCCAACCCCAACGGCGTTTTAACCCGGGTTGACTGGATCTGTGGCGCCTCCATGCTTTGGCGGCGAGACGCCTTTGAACAGCTCGGAGGCTTTTCAGAAGAGTTCTTCCTGTATTTCGAGGACATCGACATATGTCGCCGCGCATTAGACGCCGGTTGGACCGTCGCGATTGATGGCGCTTCAGTTGCTGTTCACGATCAAGGACATGGAGTCAAGACATCTTCCTTCCTTCGGCGTCAAAGTCGAATTAGCCGAAGAAAATATGCTCGAAAGTGGCTCGGAACGCCTGGTCTCTTGGCGGCAACCCTGGCAGATGTTACCGACGGAGCTGCTGATATCTATCACGCGGCAAGGGGCATTTAGCATGAGAGTTCTAATGGATGGTCGCGTTCTCGCCGCGAAGCCCTCAGGTGTTCGCGACATTGCTATCGGCATGGTGGAAGGGTTCCAAGAATTGGACAGCAGGGGCCTGCTGGATTTCATGATTATCGGCAGCGATGCTGGACGCCAATCATTCTTTGATCACGTTATTCCCGATCGATTCTTTATGCACGCCGGAATCCCATTGGCCGCCAGGCGTCTAGGCGCCGACCGAATCTTCATCCCAAGACAGACGAAACCTGTGCTGAGTCCGGTCCCCGCGGTCCCCTTGTTTCATGACATCGGCTTCTTCCGGGCAGCAGACGTCTACTCAAAAACAACACGTATCGGCCTCACAACAAGAATGGCCGCAACCGCGCGCCATGCATTGGCCGTTTCTCAGTTTACGGCAGACGAAATGTCCAAGGCGGGCGTTTCGGATAGAGTTCAGGCACTTCCGATTCAGGCGATTCATAAACTTGCTTGGGACCCGAACCCGATTGAGAAATACCTGCTTTGCATCGCAGTCCAGGAACCGCACAAGAACCTTGTGCGGTTGGTCCAGGCGTGGTCCCAGGCAGAGACCGAGGACTTCAAGTTGATCATCTGCGGTAGACCCGGAGATGGCAGTGAACCTCTGCTTTCTGCAATTGAGGCATCCAGCAAAGCTCAGTCCGTTACGGTCACTTCCGGGCTGACTGATGCTCAATACCTCAAGTTACTAAACGGCTGCTGGGGATACATTCAACCGTCTCTGTACGAAGGGCTCTGCATACCTGCACTTGATTTGGCCGCAGCTGGAGCTCCATCGGCGGTAAGTAGCAGCGGAAATCTCGGACTCGTTTACAAGGATGCACCCACCAGCCAAGTCTTCGACCCTCACTCGACGACAGACATCGCTCGCTCCATTGAAATGCTTCTTCACGAAGACAGCTTTAGAGCGACTGCCGGAAGATGGAATCGCGTCAACATCCGAGCCACCGACTGGGCAAACGTTGCGCGTGTGGCGTTGGGGGGCATGAAGTGAACGACCTAGTGGTGGTTACTGTGACATACAATTCATCACACCTAGTCGATAACTTCCTTGCCAGACTTCTTGAGGGACGGTCCGACGAAGCCCACCGGATCGTTGTGGTTGATTCTGGATCATCAGATGCTGCCACAACTGAAAAGAACGCTCAAACACGCGGTGTCCAGTTCATCCGTAGTGCGGACAATATCGGTTATGGCTCCGGGTCTAATCTTGGCGCTCGTTATTCTCGTTCGTCATGGATCGCTCTGGTGAACCCGGACGTAGACACCACTCTCTCAGACCTTGAGAATCTCGCTTCCGACGCCATGCAACACGGTCTTCAGTGCATCGGCCCAAATGTCCTAAATGCTGACGGCGAGCTACAAGTCACATGGCACGACCTGGCAGCGCCGCCTTGGAGGAAGAGAAATGGCCCAATCGAGCGGGGAGGGGAGGTTTTCCAAGCCGCTTCCGTGAGCGGATGTTGCATGGTCATTGAGAGGTCTTGGTTCGAGAAGCTGGGTGGCTTTGACGAAGCATTCTTCATGTTTTGCGAGGAAATAGACCTACACAAGCGCCTGTCCGAGGCCGGCGGGCGCGTTGGCGTGAGCAACCGCGTAAAGGTCCGAACGCCAGGGGGCGCCAGCTCAATCGGTGTTACAAAGCGCTGGAGCAATGTCGAGCGGGCTGTCGCTCACGTCCAATTCATTGGAAAACACTACACCGGGCTAGAAGCAGCGCTGGATGCGTTGTGGAGGCTAGCGATCATTCTGACAAACCCGCTTTTTCGGCCGAGGGTAGTCAGCCTAAAACAATTCTTCGATGGTATTAACAAGCGCAGACGCGGATTACGGCAAACATAACCGAAGCCGTGCCGACTTGGTCACGGATGCATCGCAACCCCACCGCGATTATCTTTCGGTGGGTGACTGGCTACATAGGCGTGGCCGACAAGTCGTGCGTATAGGTCTCCATACTGCTTGCCGCAAGCGTCGAGACTGAAATTCTCCTCGACGAAAAGCCGGGCCGCTCGACCGACATCGAAGGTGCCGGTGACGGCTTCGATTATCGCCGCGCCGAGAGCCGAAGCCGATACAGCCGAAGCAAGGAAGCCGGTCGTTCCGTTATCAATCTTGTCGGGGATGCCTCCGACGGGCGTCGCAACAATTCTCGACCCGTGCGCCATTGCTTCCAAGGTCGTCAAGCTACTTCCTTCGTACCGGGAGGGTTGCACGAATAGATCGCACCCTCCTACCGAACCCTGGACATGGGCGTCGGATCTTCCCGGGAGAATCGTCAACGGAACGCACGGCTCGAACGCCGCATCCCGAATGAGTTTTTTCGCGTCGGGACCCGAACCAAAGTGAACCCATTGGTAATCGATGGGGAGGTGCCGCCGGACGTTGCTCTGGCGAAGTGCTTCGAGCAGCAGATCGTAACCTTTGTTCTGCACTAGCCGCCCAACGGACACGATTGTGAACGACGATTCCCTCTCAACTGCATCGAAGCTTTGAAGCCTCTCGATGTCGACGGCATTCGGAATGCAATGGATCTTTTCCTCCGGCGCGCCCAAGTTCCGCTGCACTTGTCGTATCAATCCTTTGTCGGTTGCGATAACGGCATGTGCATGCCTCGAGCGCCTCACCAGGCTGCGCAAAATGATGCGGTTTGGTGCACGCAAGACCGAGAGTTTCCCGAATTCTTCCATGCCATGCGGGTTTACAACACTAATTAAGTGACGGAGACGGGGGCGAAACAGTGTCGCGAGAACGCCTGCCGCCGCCCCGTGCAGATGGAGAAGGGAACCGTTGTGTAAGTCCTTCTCCAATCGCCTTCTGAGGGCGTGGATCCACACCGCGTAGGCCAGCCCGAACGAAGGCACACCTGTTCCGGCGTTCCATCTCGGCCATGGAACGTCTACGACGGTGACGTTTTCCGGAGCGCTACCGGATTGGAACCGAACGGGCGTATAAACAGTAACGCGGACTCCCTGCCGCAACAGCTGCTTGATGTGGTCAGAAGCTGCACGTTCCATGCCACCGACACCATCCCCAAAGGCTATGCGTCTCAAACACACAGAAACATGAAGGCCAGAGTGCTCCGCACGGTTTTCCAAAATATCCTCCAGTTGGCTGCATTTGCGAATGGTCTTCAACGACGCAGCTTGACGGCTAGACCCCCGTGGTGTGACGGATGGGATGCGCCGGAATCACTGCGACAATAGATACCACAGGCTGACCCGCCACTTCGCCTACGGCCATCCCGTCATGCCTGCCTCGCGGAGACCCACCAAATGTGCAGATAACTTCACGTGCACATCACCTTGCGGGATTCGCTGGCGTCTTCGTCCGCAGCGTATCATTCAGATCGACGCCACGCGTTTGGGGCAAGGGGGAGATGTGAAGACCATGGGGATCGGCGTGGGGCCACCCAAGATTCAGAGTTTGTGGAAGCGCCGGTATTCGACACGCCTTCTGCTCTTGGACGCGGGAGTAGTGGCGTGGGCCGTCGCCGGGGCATTTGGAATCAGATTCGGATTCTCCGACATTAGTGGCGGCACTTCACGGGACGTAGACTATATCCTCCTCTCCGGGACCCTTGTGGTTGCATGGTGGCTGATGTTGGGATTTTGGGGATCTAGAGACCCGATGGTGCTCGGTTCAGGCTCGGAAGAGTACAGGAGAGTGCTGGCAAGTTCTGCCTGGCTATTTGGTTTCGTAGCAATTGTTTCCTACGCCCTGAGGATTGACACAGCCCGTGGGTTTGTGGGCCTGGCGTTCCCCGCCGGGGCTCTCGGTCTTCTTATAGCCCGCTGGCTCGTTCGGCAGCACCTGAGCCTGGAGAGAAAGCAAGGAAAGAGCGGTTCGCGAGTCCTCATCATCGGCGGCCCGTTCTCAGCCGCCCACCTAGTCCGTTCGCTGAGAAGCGCACCTGAGGCAGGGTACCGTCCGATCGCCGTCCACTTGCCCGGGGCAGCATCTCGTGATTTTGTCAGTTTGACGGTGCCGGTCACCGGGACGGAGTCCGACTTCGATTCGATACTAGCGACCATCATTAAAGCCCAGGTCGACGCGGTGGCAATCTCAGCCGGAGTAAATATGCATCCGCAGGCCCTACGACGACTTGGCTGGGAGCTCGCCGCGCGCGACATCGGCATGATCTTGGCGCCAGCCCTGACAGACATCGCCGGTCCACGGATCCACACGCAACCCGTTGCGGGGTTGCCCCTCATTCATGTGTCGACCCCCAAGCTGACCGGCGGCAGGAAGGTGGCCAAGAGAGCCTTTGATCTAGCGATTTCTGGAGTGCTAGTTGTGTGCCTCTCGCCCATTTTCCTAGCACTTGCGCTCCTGGTTCGATTTACGGATCCCGGTCCCGTGTTCTATCGGCAGGAAAGAATCGGTCTACGCGGGACTACCTTCCACATGCTCAAATTCAGGTCAATGAAGGTTAACGCGGATGCCGGGCTCAAGGCACTCCTGGATGCCCAAGGCTCCGGTGACACACCTCTGTTCAAAGTTGAAAATGATCCCCGTATTACCCCAATGGGCCGTTTCTTGCGAAAGTACTCTCTGGATGAGCTGCCACAGCTCCTGAACGTCCTGAATGGCAGCATGAGTCTGGTTGGGCCCAGGCCCCAGCGCGAAGGTGAGGTGGCATTGTATGACGACGCCGCCAAGCGTCGGTTGTACGTCAGTCCAGGAATGAGCGGTCTATGGCAGGTCAGCGGACGCTCCAACCTTAGTTGGGAGGAGAGCATCCGACTGGACCTCTACTATGTGGAAAACTGGTCACTCATGGGTGATGTGGTCATCCTGTTCAAGACTTTCAAAGCAGTATTCGCAAGTACCGGCGCGGTCTAACCAGGGTCCGGTCAAACTTCTGCGGCTCAATGCCGCCTATCCTGGCTTTGGGGAAGGTACAAAATGCGCATATCAGTCATCGGCTGCGGATACCTCGGGGCAGTTCATGCTGCCTGCATGGCGAAACTGGGCCATGAAGTGGTCGGCATCGACGTGGACGAGCGGAAAATCGCGGAGCTGTCAGCGGCGCGGGCTCCGTTCTTCGAGCCGGGGCTCGACGAGCTACTGAAGGAAGTCCAGGAGACCGGCAGGTTGACCTTCACCACTGACATGTCTGCTGCCGCCGGCAGCAACGTCCACTTCATTTGCGTTGGTACTCCGCAGAAGAAGGGCGAGAACGGCGCTGACATGAGCTACGTGGATGCCGCAACAAACGGCCTGCTCCCCCACCTCTCACCCGGTGATCTGGTGGTGGGGAAATCGACCGTCCCGGTAGGCACGGCGGGTCGCCTGTCCAGCCTTGTCCGGAACCAGGAACCGGACGCGCATCTGGTCTGGAACCCCGAGTTCCTCCGCGAAGGCCACGCGGTCGCCGACACGCTGCAGCCTGACCGATTTGTCTATGGTGTGCCGGACGGATCCGAGCATCATGCGGCCGTGGGCGTGCTGGATGAGGTTTACGCCGTTCCGCTCGCCGATGGCGTTCCTCGCCTGGTGATGGATCACCCGACCGCCGAACTTGTCAAAGCGGCCGCAAACTCTTTCCTCGCAACCAAGATTTCCTTCATCAACGCCATGGCAGAAGTCTGCGAGGCCGCAGGCGCGGACGTCACACGCTTAGCCGACGCGATCGGTATGGACGACCGCATCGGACGCAAATTCCTGAATGCCGGAATCGGATTTGGAGGAGGATGCCTGCCGAAGGACATCCGCGCCTTCATGGCCCGCGCGGGAGAACTAGGCGCGGACCAAGCTTTGACGTTCCTCCGAGAGGTGGATGCCATCAACATGCGGCGCCGCTCACGCGTAGTTGAACTCACCCGAGAGCTCTGCGGCGGCATGCTGCTCGGCAAGCGGATCACCGTCCTGGGCGCCGCCTTCAAGCCAGAGAGTGACGACGTCCGCGACTCCCCCGCGCTTAGCATCGCCGCCCAGCTCCAGCTGCAGGGCGCCGTGGTAACTGTGACGGACCCGAAGGCACTGGCAAACGCTGCGAGGCGATTCCCTGAACTTCATTACGAATCGGATCTAGACAAGTCAGTTGCGAAAGCAGATGCTGTGCTTCTTCTTACTGAATGGCAGCAGTATCGCGACCTCGACCCCTACGCACTCGCTGGCGTAGTTGCCTCTTCCCGCATCCTGGACGGCCGCAACGTGCTGGATGCCGCCAAGTGGCGTGCAGCCGGCTGGACGTACCGCGGCCTCGGACGCCCGTAAGGATGATCGACCTGCACGAGACACCCGCGTCCAGCCCGCTTGGATCAAAAATGCGTACCCCTGCACGTGTGAGGGATCGCCGCCGCCGTCGGATTTTAGTCAGTGTGGCGTGGCTAGCCGCCCTAGCCGTAATCGCCGTGGCTGCAGCGGCCTGGCTGGGGATGAAGGCCTCCAACATCAAGGATGAACTTGAAGCCACTGCTCAACTGATCCCATTGCTCAAGCAAGATATCGCCAGCGACAATCCACAAGATGCAGTTAAGACGGTCGACCAAATTAGGGCCCACACAGCGGCCGCCAAAGAGGCCTCCGGAGACCCCCTCTGGACCTTGGCCTCCGCTATCCCCGTCCTCGGCGCGAACTTCAGCGCCGTGTCCGAGGTTGCGCGTTCGGCCGACGACGTGGCCACGCTGGGCCTGGCCCCCTTGGTGAAGGTATTCGATTCGCTCAATTGGGACAGCCTGCTTCCAAGCAGCGTGGGGTCAAGCCTTCAGCCAATCCAAGAGGCCGCGCCCAGTGTTGCCTCGGCAGCCCACGCAGTGAGAGTTTCCGCCGAACGACTTGAGAGTATTGACGCGGGCGGTCTTTTCCCGCAGGTTGCTGAACCATTGACGCGAGCTCGCGAACAGCTGCGGGCAGTGACCGGCGCCTTGGACGCTTCCGCTAACGCCTCCCAGCTTGCCCCTGGCATGTTGGGGGCCGACGGCCCGCGCAACTACCTCCTCATGATCCAGAACAACGCTGAAGCCCGCGCGTCGGGTGGCATCCCAGGTGCGCTTGCGGTGCTCACCCTCGATAAGGGCAAACTGACGCTGGGCGCGCAAAGCAACGCCGGCGACGTCGGCATAAGGTCGCCGGCGCTTCCCGTGGACCCGGAACAGCAGCAGATCTACTCGTCACGCCTGGGCACGTATATGCAGGACGTCAACCTCACTCCGGACTTTCCCACCGCAGCCAGCACGGCGCAGACCATGTGGGAGAAGAAGACCGGACAGCACGTGGACGGTGTCATTTCCATGGACCCCGTGGCGCTGGGCTATGTCCTGGACGCGACCGGCCCAGTGAAGATCACCAGCCCCGAGCTAGTCGCCATCGCCGGAGGCGGATTACCGACCGAACTGAGCGGCAAGAATCTCGTACAGACACTTCTCTCCGATGTTTACGCGAAGATCGCGCAGCCTCATCTTCAGGACGCATACTTCGCTGGAGTCGCGAAGGAAATCTTCGGGGCGCTGTCGTCAGGCAAGGGCAATGCCAAGGGTCTGATCGAGGGCATCACCCGCGGAACGGCGGAGGGAAGGGTCCTCGTATGGTCCGGCGCCGCCGATGAGCAGGCGGTCATCGCGCAATATCCTCTGAGCGGCTCAATCGCCGGCTCAAGCGTCCCGCCCGCACAATTCGGTGTCTACTTCAATGACGGAACCGGCGCGAAAATGGACTACTACGTCAAGCGGACGGTGCAGCTGGTCGAGGAATGCGCGACGAATGGCTACGGGCAGGTCAAGGTGCGGGTCACCAGCACCAACACGGCGCCCGCTGATGCGGCAACGTCCTTGCCGGAGTACGTCACCGGCGGCGGCTCCTTCGGCGTTCCGGCCGGGATGGTCCAGACCAATGTGATTGCGTACGGTCCGGTCCAGGGCAACGTGGAAACCGCGATGGTTGATGGGCAGAAGACTGACTTCGCCGCCCACCGTCATAGCGGGCGCCCCGTGGGCTCTGTGACGGTCACTTTGGCACCCGGCCAGAGCAGCACTGTTGAGTTGACCTTCAGCAAGATTGTCCAGCAAACAGAACCTAACGTGGTTGTTACGCCGACTGTCCAGGCTGTCAAAGACGTGGTTCTCAATACGGAGCCTGCGGAGTGTGTTGCGTCGAAGTAGACGCCGCATTAATTGTATGTAAAGCGACTTGATTCACTTTGGTAACACGCGTTGCAGGGTGTTACCGTTTGCGTGGGCACACATCAGATTTCAACCTGCGGTTACTCGAGGATCGGAAATCTCGGCAGCATGACATTGCAATTTACGGTCTCAGGGGGACACATGAAGAAATCACTCACAGCAATCGCACTTGCAGGTTCCATCGCACTCATCGGCGCAGTGCCGGCCATGGCCGCTGATAAGTACCCGGCGCCGCCGGCGAACGCTGCCGTTTCTGACGGTACCGTGGGCCCAGGCGATCAGTTCGTCTTCCGCGGCAAGGGCTTCAAAGCCGGCGAAGGACTCAGCATCAGCGTCACACCCGGTGGCAGGCCTGCCGCATCCGGTGCAAGCATTTCCCATGGCAGCAAGACCGTTTCTGGCAAGATCACTTTGCCGCTGGCACCGCAGAACTTCGCCTCCAGCGCCGACGATAGCGGTGCATTCGCTTTCCCGCTCAGCCTCAGCGAAACGGGAACTTACACGCTGACCGCCACCGGCCTGACGTCCGGCGTCACCGCCACCGCAACTGTCACCGTAGAGGGCGCCGCACTTGCTAGCACCAGCACGAGCACCAGCGACGCCGCAGCCCTCGCCAACACCGGTGCGGATGCAAGCCTGCTCCTGTGGTCCCTGGTGGGCGCAGGCGCACTTGCAGCCGGAATGACCTCGGTGGTTGTGGTTCGCCGCCGCGCCAAGGCAGAGGCCGCCGCGTAAGGGCAAAACCACCAAGCACCAAAGAAGGTGGGCGGCTCTCCGGTAACCGGAGAACCACCCACCTTTGTTTTTCTTCCTATCAATCCCGGATACCCGTCCTGAGGACTGCTTGAAAGTTCTAGAAAAGCCACGGTCGTGGCATGGAGTCCTAGGTGGCTGGTGTTTTTCGCGTGGCGCTGACCGGGTTGCGGTGATCACTTTGGGAAAATGGTGGTGGAGTGAACCATCAAGTCCCGGAGCGGTCAATGACTTTAGGTTTGGCGCCTACACAGGGTGATCTGCTGCGCACGACAGTGTCCTTTTGTGAGGGACGAATCGGGCAGGACTCGATTTACGCCGTTCTTCATCGGGAGTGCTTCAACCTGTTCCCGGACGGGCTGTTCGGGGACCTGTTCACCGACGTGGGCCGGCGCAGCGTGCCACCTATGATCGTGGCGGTCGTGATGGTGCTGCAGCGCATCGAGGGATGCTCGGACCGGGAGGCAGTAGACCGGTTTTGCTTCGATGCACGATGGAAATACGCTGCCGGCGGGCTGGCCTTTGATTACCCGGGATTCGTGCACACGGTGCTGGTGGACATGCGGGCACGGCTGGCCGCCTCGACGCGCCCGGACCGGATCTTCGATGTGACGCTGGAAGCGGCCAAAGCCGCCGGTCTGGTGGGGCGCAAGCGGGTGCTGGATTCGACGCCGCTTTATGATGCGGTGGCCACCATGGACACCGTGACGCTGGTGCGCTCGGGCATCCGGGGCCTGCTCAAAGCCGCCGAGCCAGGGCTGGAAGCCGAACTCCGCGCCGTACTGACCCGCGATGACGACTACGCCCAGGCCGGCAAACCGGTCTGTGACTACGACGATGCCGCCGCCCGGAAGGGACTGGTGGACGCTTTGGCCAGGGACGCGATGGCGGCCCTGGCACTGCTGGAAGGCCGCGAGCCGGGGACGGCGGTCCTCGAGGCCGCATCCCTGCTGGCCACCGTGGTGGGCCAGGACCTGGACTGCCACGAGGACGGGGTGTTCCATATCGCCCGGCGGGTCGCAAAGGACCGGGTGATCTCGACCGTCGATCCGCAGGCCCGCCACGGGCACAAGACAGCGGCTCGCGGCTTCGACGGCTACAAGGGGCACCTGGCCATCGACCCGGACACCGAGATCATCACCGCGACGAAGGTCACCGCCGGCAACACCGGCGATGCGGCACCGGCGGCGGATCTGCTCGCCTCCGATCTGAACATGCCCGCACCCCCGAACGCCGGAGCCGGGGAGGCCCAGCCTGGGGAGGCCGGAGCCGGGGAGGCGGAAGGCGACAGTATTGCGCGCCCCGACGGACCAGCCACCGACGTAATCGATCGGGAGGCAGATAGTGCCGTGAACGGGACACAGGACGCCGGTGCCGGGCCCGGGCCGTTGGCTGTTTATGGTGACGCCGCCTACGGGGCGGGGGCGTTGCTGCGGGAGCTGGAGACGGCAGGGGCCGCGGTGATGGTCAAGGTCCAGCCGCCGGCGGCCGCGGGCGGGCGCTTCGCGAAGGACCGGTTCGTCATCGATACCGGCGCCGGTACGGTGACCTGTCCGGCGGAGGTATCGGTGCCCATCCGCCCGGCCAAGGCCGGTGGGGGCACCGCCGCCTTCGGCACGGCGTGTGCCACCTGTCCGCTGGCGTCTGCTTGCACCAGTGCCAGGACCGGGCGCACCATCACGATCAGCCCGTACGAGGCCGAGCTGGCCAGGGCCCGGACCACGCAGAAAGACCCGGCCTGGCGTGACGAATACCGGGCAACCCGTCCCAAGGTCGAACGCAAAATCGGGCACCTGATGCGCCGTAAACACGGCGGACGAAGAGCCAGAGTCCGCGGCCGGGACAAGGTCGCAGCAGATTTCTCCATCCTGGCAGCCGCGACCAACCTCGCACGCCTCGGCGTCCTGGGATTGAGCAAAACCACCCATTCAGGATGGGTAGTCGCCCCGGCCTGAGGCCCAGGGGCAGACCACGGGGACACATGGACGTCGCCAAGGCGCCTGTGACGGCCCTGGACGCCGCCGCTCAGCCCATGATGGGGATCCCTCGCCGGAAATCAGCGACCCAGAAGCCGGCGTTCAACTATTCCGCAGCCGGTATCCCTCTCAGCCCCGCCCCGCGCAACGCCCGTTCGACACCAGCCACCTAGTGGCATTCCTAGCCCTTCTCGGGATAGTGGGCTTTGGGCCGGATCCCGTGGACCAGCCCGTCCAGGGCGAAATTGCCGGTGTCCTGTTTTTTCTCCACACCCACGGAATTCCGGGGTGGGTCAACTACGCGTTTTTGGAGAGAGCCGCCAACGTGGCGCTCTTTGTGCCTCTGGGAATTGTGGCCTCGCTGGCCTTCCCCAAGAAAAGGTGGTGGCAAGTCGCAGCCTTCGGATTGATGGTGTCCGGCTGCATGGAGCTCGGCCAGCAGCTTTTTCTTCACAACCGATTTTCAAGCCCTGTTGATCTTGTAACGAATACCGCGGGCTCTGTCATCGGAGCCTTAGTGGCACGGTCTGTGGGCATGAAGCGGCCTACTCGTTGACGAAATCCTTCAACCACGCCCGCAGCTCTTCGCCGAACTCCACGCGCTCCGAGGCGATCGAGATCACCGCCTTGAGGTAACTCAGTTTGTCGCCGGTGTCGTAGCGGCGGCCCTTGAAGACCACGCCATACACGCCGCCGCCCTCGCAGTCGGAGGTGGCAAGGGTGTGCAGCGCATCGGTGAGCTGGATTTCTCCGCCGCGGCCTGGAGGGGTTTCTTCCAGGACATCGAACACCTCCGGATGGAGGACGTAGCGGCCGATGACGGCCAGGTTTGAGGGTGCCTCCGCGACGGCCGGCTTTTCCACGAGGCGATTGACCCGCATGTGGTCCTCGCCCGGAATCGCCGATACGTCGGCACAGCCGTAGGCACTGATCTCGGCCGGGTCCACTTCGATCAGCGCGATGACGGAGCCTCCGGTCCTGGCCTGGACCTCGATCATGGTGCTCAGCAGTTCGTCGCGCTCGTCGATCAGGTCATCGCCCAGCAGGACGGCGAACGGTTCGTCGCCCACGTGCTGGCGGGCGCACAGGACGGCGTGCCCCAGGCCCTTCGGATCGCCCTGCCGGACGTAGTAGAGCGGCCCCAGGCTGGAGGCGTGCCGGACCGCTTCGAGGTGGTCCAGATCGCCTTTGAGCTCGAGGGCACGCTCCAGCGCGGGCTCACGGTCGAAGTGGTCCTCCAGCGCGCGCTTCTGGCGCCCGGTAACCATCAGCAGATCGGTCAGCCCCGCCCGGACGGCTTCCTCCACGACATACTGGATGGCCGGCTGATCCACCACCGGCAGCATTTCCTTGGGCATGGCCTTGGTGGCCGGCAGGAAGCGTGTTCCGAGTCCGGCGGCGGGTATGACAGCTTTGCTCACTGATTTCCCCAGAGTCATAACCGAACCTTACAAGCGCCTCTCCCAAAAAAGAATGGCCTTGACCGGTGGCTATCCCTTGAAGACCGGGCTGCGCTTCTCTTGGAAGGCACGGAAACCCTCGGCATAGTCCTCGCTCTTGCACAGCCGCGCCTGCTCCGCGTTCTCCTCTTCCATGGCTTCCCACAGGCCCAGCCGCTGGTCCCGGATGTGCGCCACGAGCTCCTTGCTGGCGTTGAACGCACCGGTCGCGCCGGTGGCCACGCTGGCGACGATCGCCCGGGTGTTGTCCAGCAGTTCCGCCGCGGGCATGGCCCTGCTGAACAGCCCCTGCGCCACGGCGTCGGCGCCGCTCATGAGCTCGGCCGTGTAGATCAGGTCCAGCGTCCGGTGCATGCCGAGCCGCTCGGTGAAGTACCAGTGCCCGCCGGAATCCAGGGTGGCGCCGAGCTTGGCGAACGGCGAGCCGAACTTCGCGTTCTCCGCCACGTACACCACGTCCGTGGCCAGCAGGAGCCCGAGCCCCACGCCGAGGCAGGCGCCCTGGGCCGCCGCGAAGGTCGGTGCAGGAAAGGCGCTCATCTTCTTGAGCAGCGGCTGGACGAGCCCGCCCAGGTAGGCCTGCGCGTCGTCGGTCTCCGGCGTCACTCCCGCGATGTCCCGGCCTGCACAGAAGGCGCGCCCCTCGCCGCGGAGAAGCAGCGCCCGCACCTCGCCGCGCGAGGCGGCGTCAGCGGCGTCGTCGTACGCCTGGGCCAGATCAGCCAGCGCCTGCTCGTCCAGCGAGTTCAGCTTGTGCGGGGCACCGAGCACAACCTCGGCGATGCCGTCGGCGATGGAGAGGGAAATCATGGGGCTCCTAGGATTCGAAAAGCTTAGACGTCGAAGTCGACGGTGACTTCCGGAGTGGTGGGGTGCGACTGGCAGGTCAGGACGTAGCCCTTGTCCAGTTCATCCTGCTCCAGCGCGTAGTTCTCGTCCATCGTGACCTTGCCGGTGATCAGCTTGGCGCGGCACGTTCCGCAGACGCCGCCGGCGCAGGCGAAGGGCACATCGGGGCGCACCCGCAGGGCGGCGTTGAGGATGGATTCCCGGGCGTGGGTGGGGCTGGCCACCTCGCCCTGGAGGCCGTCGAGCTTGAAGGTGATCTTGTAGGTGTCCTTGGATTCGTCCGCAATCACGGGGCGACCGATGTTGCCCTCGGGGCGGTCTGGTTTACCGGAGGTGAACAGTTCAAAGCGGATGTGCTCCGGCTTGACGCCGCGCTCGGCCAGGGTGTCGCGGCACAGCTGGACGAGCTCGAACGGCCCGCAGAGGAACCATTCGTCGACGTCGTCAGCGTGGATGGCGGTCCCCAGCAGCGCCTGCAGCTTCTCGGCGTCGATCCTTCCGCTCAGCAGCGGCGCGATCCGCTGTTCGCGGGACAGCACATGGTGCAGGGCCAGCCGGGCCGGGTACTTGTCCTTGAGGTCGGCGAGCTCTTCGAGGAACATGACGTCCATGGCGGCCTTGTTGGCGTAGACCAGGTCGAAGCGGGTTTCCGGGTGCGCCGCGAGCAGCGTGCGGGCGATGGCAATCACCGGCGTGATGCCGGAACCGGCGGCGATGGCCACGAACGAACCCGGCTCCCCCGCCAAGTCCTCCGGGTGGTTCATGGAGTTCATGACGTTCTGCTCCACGGCCTTGCCGTCCCTGCCGTGCTTGGAGACGAACGCGCCCATGGGGCTCATGACGTCCAGGATGTCGCCTGCCTTGAGCTCGGCGTTGGCCCAGGTGGAGAACAGCCCGCCGAGGTCCTTCTTGATGGCCACCCGGATCTCGCTGCTGCCGTCCGCGAAGCTCCGAGGCTCGGCGCAGATGGAGTAGCTGCGGCGGATCTCGTGCGGCTCGCCGGCTTCATCCGGAAGGGTGGTGCGCAGCGCCACGTACTGGCCCGGCAGGTAGTCGTACTGGCCGGCCAGCCCGGCCGGAACCCCGAACGTTACCTCGATGGCATCGTCCGTGAGCCGGCGGACTTCGTCCACGGTCAGGGAGTGGAAGGACGCACGACGGCGGCCGGCTGCTGCGGCCGATTCGGCGGCGGTCTGGCGGACAACAGTCATAGGAGCACCTGTTCCTTACAAAACTTTGAAGTAGTCGAACGGTTCCTTGCAGTCCTGGCACACGTACAGCGCCTTGCAGGAAGTGGAACCGAACCGTGTGAGTTCCTTGGTGTTCAGGGATGAACACTGGGGGCATTTGACGGCGAGGGATAGCCGGACGGGCCCGGAGTGGCCGCCGGCCGCGGATCTGCCGGACGGTGGGGCGATGCCGTACTCCTGCAACTTGGCCTTGCCGGCCTCCGTCATCCAGTCCGTGGTCCATGCCGGGGAGAGGACGAGCTCAACGTTGACGCTCGGGTAGCCTTCGCGTTTGAAGGCCGCCTGGAGGTCATCGCGGATGGCGTCCATCGCCGGGCAGCCCGAGTAAGTGGGCGTGATGGTGACCTGGACCGCGGGGGTGATCCCGCCGTCGTCGTCGGCTTGAGCCGGCAACAGCCGGACATCGCGGAGGATCCCCAGGTCCGCGACCGTGAGGACGGGGATTTCCGGGTCGCAGACCGTGGCCGCGATGTCCCAGGCTTTTTGCTCGGCCGTCTTCTGGCCGAGGTCGGTATCCACCATGGTCACCAGCTTGCCCCGGGGTACTCGCGGGCGAGCGCCTGCATCTCGGCGAGGATGTAGCCGAGGTGTTCGGAGTGCAGGCCGCGGCGGCCGCCTCCGTGCGCGGGCTGCACCTGCGGGACGTCGAGTTCGGCTTCGGCCAGGATCTCGCCGGTGAGGCGGTCAAAGTCCGCCCTCAGGCTGGAAGGCTCGACGGCGGCACCGGACTCGCTGAGGCGGGCGGTGAGCTCGTCGTCCCGGAACAGCTCGTCCACGTACGGCCAGATGACCTTGAAGGCGTGGATCATCTTCTGCCGGGACTTGTCCGTGCCGAGGGCCAGGCGCAGGACCCACTGGGCGCTGTGGTCGCGGTGGTAGTCCACCTCCTTGACGGCCTTAGCAGCGATGCCGGCCAGGGTGGCGTCGGTGGAGGCGGTGAGCCGGCGGTACAGCTCGAACTGGTAGTAGCTCACCACGAACTGCCGGGCGATGGTGACGGCGAAGTCCCCGTTGGGCTGCTCGAAGAGCTCCACCGAGCGGAACTCCGGCTCGCGGCGGAAGTAGGCGAGGTCGTCCTCGCTTTTTCCGTTGAGTCCGCCGGCGTAGCTGAGGAAGGAACGGGCATGCCCCAGCTGGTCCAGGGCGATGTTGCCCAGGGCGACGTCCTCTTCGAGCTCGGGTGCGCGGGAGATCCAGTGGCCCAGGCGCTGCGCCAGGATCAGGGCGTCATCGCCCAGGCGCAGGGCGAACTCTGCGGCGTCTTCGCTCGGCCTGGCGGTGCCGCGGCTGACGGCCAGGGCGATGTCCTCCGGGCGGAGGGCGTTGCCGGGCGTGATGCGGGTGGCGCTGGCCGCGCCGTCGCCGCTCGCGCCGGCCCCGGACACGCCAACGGAGATGTCGCCGTGGCCGTCGGCGTGCACGTTGTCCTCGGTAGTTGTTTCGGGAGTGCTCACAGGTGCTTCACGCCCTCGCTCTTGGTGTAATACGTGGCGTGGCGGTAGTCCTTGCCCTGGGGCGACTCGAAGAACGAGCCCTTGGAGTCCGGATCGCTCGCGGCGATGGCGTCCGCCGGGACAACCCAGATGGACACACCCTCGTTGCGGCGAGTGTAGAGGTCACGGGCGTTGCGCAGCGCCATGGCCGCGTCTGGCGCGTGCAGGGATCCGGCGTGGACGTGGGACAGGCCGCGGCTGGAGCGGACGAAGACCTCCCAGATAGGCCAGACGTTTCCTGCCGGGGATTCGGGAGCGTTGGGGATCATGCTGCGGATTCCTTCTCTGCTTGCTTGCGGGCGTACGCGGCTGCTGCTTCGCGCACCCAGGCGCCGTTCTGGTGTGCTTCGCGGCGGCGCTCCAGGCGCTGGGCGTTGCAGGGGCCGCGGCCGGCGAGGACCTCATGGAATTCATCCCAGTCCAGCGGGCCGTGCTCCCATTTCTTGGTTTCCTCGTTGAAACGGATGTCCTTGTCCGGCAGCGTGAGCCCCAGGACCTTGACCTGTTCCATCATCATGCCGACGAAGCGGTTGCGCAGTTCGTCGTTGCTGAACCGCTTGATGTTCCAGGCCATGGACTGCTTGGAGTTGGGCGAATCATCGTCCGGCGGGCCGAACATCATCAGGGCAGGGGCGTACCAGCGGTTGACCGCTTCCTGGGCCATCTGCTTCTGTTCGGGCGTGCCGTTGGAGAGTTCCAGCAGGATCTCGAAGCCCTGGCGCTGGTGGAAGGATTCTTCCTTGCACACCCGGACCATGGCCCGGCCGTAGGGGCCGAAGGAGGCGCGGCAGAGCGGCACCTGGTTGGCGATGGCGGCGCCGTCGACCATCCAGCCGATGGCGCCCATGTCCGCCCAGGTCCGTGCGGGGTAGTTGAAGATGGAGGAGTACTTGGCCTTGCCGTCCATCAGGTCCTGCATCATCGCATCCCGCGGCTGGCCGAGGGTTTCGGCCGCGGAATACAGGTACAGGCCGTGGCCGGCCTCGTCCTGGACCTTGGCCATGAGGATGGCCTTGCGCTTGAGGCTGGGGGCGCGGGAGATCCAGTTGGCTTCCGGCTGCATGCCGATGATCTCCGAGTGCGCGTGCTGTGAGATCTGGCGCAGCAGGGTCTTGCGGTATGCCGGGGGCATCCAGTCGCGCGGCTCGATCCGCGAGTCGTCCGCCATGACTTTGTCAAAGTATGCCTGGCCTTCAGCGTCACGCCGGGCCGCATCTTCGAGGCTCTGTTCTTGCCGTGCCGGCGTTGGCTCTGCGGGCACTGACCGCAGGGTCTGCGATGCCATGGTTGCTCCTATGCATTTCCGATAAATAATTACCGACCGTTCGTTCAGGATATGCGGAAGGCGGGAGACCCGTCAAGCGCCGCGCCGCGTGGAGCGCACCGAAATCCACCGGCCTGATCCGCCAAGGGCGGTTCACCCCGGCCCGTTGGCCCCTGCGTGTTAAGTTGAACGATTAGGGATCACCCCGATCTGCCAGCCACCCCGGAAAGAGCCTCACCGTGGAATCGCCTACACCCATCCGGATCCTCACCGTCTGTACGGGCAACATCTGCCGCTCCCCCGTGGCTGAACGGTTGCTTCAAGCCGGGCTGGACCAGGTGCTGCCGGGAGCCTTCCAGGTCCGGAGCGCCGGCACCCGGGCCATGGTGGGCGATCCCATCCAGCCCCTGTCCGCGGATATCGTCCATCTCTACGGTGGCACCGCCGGGGGATTTGCCGCCCGCCAGCTGACCCCAAAGATCCTGCGCGAGGCGGACGTTGTCCTGACCATGACGTCGATGCACCGCGGTGAAGTGATGCAAATGGATGCGTCGCTGCTGAGGCGGACCTTCACCATCCGGGAGTTCGCCCGTATGTTGGAAGTCCTCGAAAAACGGGACGACAGCCCCGCACCGGCCGCCGACATGGCTGCAATGTGGCGGGAGCTGCCCGCCCGGGCGGCCTCCGTCCGGCACCTGGCAATGGCCGAGGACGCGTCCGACAACGACGTGGTGGATCCATACGGCCGCGGCCCGGAAAGGTATCAGCAGATGGAGGATGAGCTCGCGCCGGCTATCCTCACCATCCTGCGCTTCGCCCGCCGCCGCAGCTGAGGCCGGGGCCCTTGTACCTATGTGCCGCACGGGCCGGCGGTGGTACGGTGCGCCCATGGGAGAACCGCCGGATCCGGCTGAAGAAGCTGCGCAGCCAACGCCCGCGCCCGGGGACAAGCGCCGCCGTCGGACCCTGCTGACAGCGTTGGTGGCCGGCCTGTTGGTCCTGGCAATTGCAGCCGCAGCGTACGTCCTGAGCCGCCCACGGGCCGAGACCGCAGCTCCCGCCGAGACCTCCGCCCCCGCGCCAGCCACTACGCCGGCAGAGACACCCACTGCCACGCCGACCCCGACGCCGGATCCACCCGCCGTCGCCCTTAACATCCTGTTGGTGGGCAGCGACAGCCGCGTGAACGCGCGGGCCGAGGCAGCCGCTGGCAACAGGTCTGACCAGCGCGCGGACGCCCTTGTGTTCGTCCACCTCCCGGCGGACCGCCAGAGCGTCTACGGCATCTCCATCATGCGCGATCTGTGGGTGGACATCCCCGGACACGGCACAGCGAAGGTCAACGCCGGGCTCGAACTCGGCGGCCTGCCCCTCATGACGCAGACCGTCGAGGCACTGCTCAACCAGCACATCGACCACACGGTCATGCTGGACTTCCAGGGGTTTGCTGCGATGACCGATGCCCTCGGCGGCGTCGACGTCGATGTGAAGCAGCCGTTCACCACCACGGTGGATGACATAGAGCACTTTCCGGCGGGGGTGAACAGGCTCAACGGGGCGCAGGCGCTGGCGTTTGTCCGGGAGCGCCATGCCTTCCCCGACGGCGACTACCAGAGGGTCCGCAACCAGCAGACTTTCCTGAAGGCTGTGCTGGCCAAAATAGCGAACGAAGGCGGCCTGGCCGACCGCGACACCGTCCGGAAGCTGGTCGCGACCGTACTTCCGCACATCACGGTGGACGCCGGGTTCACGCTGGAGACACTGGAACGCCTCGCCTTCAGCCTCCGCGACACGGCCCCCGGCAACGGTGTCTTCTTCACGCTCCCGACGGCAGGGACGGGCACCAGCCCGGACGGGCAGTCGATAGTGCTCCCGGACAACGCCGCGATCGCGGCCGTGGCCGCCGCGCTGGCCGGGGGCAAGCTGGCGGAGTATGTGGCCGCGAACCGTCTTGAAGGCGGGAACTGACGCGGCCTACGCCGCCATCCGCAGTGCCTTCGCCCGGGCGCCGACCCCGGTATCGGCGGGTGCCAGGATGCTGAGCTGGCACTCGGACTGCATCGGATCAATGGAGGCGGGCAGGTGGTGGGATGCCGAACACGCCCGCAACTGCTCCATGGCGGCCGGCTCCACCCAGGCGTGGCTGACATCCACCACCAGGCGGAGTCCTTCCTTTAAGTGGTTGGCTCGTTTTACGACCACATAAAGAGCCTGGAGGCTCTCCGCCGTCACATGGCCCTGGGCCGCTACTTCTGCCTCACCGCAATCGAGGTCAAGCCGGACAAGAACCCTGAGTTTGTCGTTCAAATGCTTCCCCTGTTCTTGCATTTGCTGCATGGCCGCGACGCTGCGACCGCACCCAGCCTAAAGAGATAATGTGACGCAGGCAACACTTTGCTTCATATCCGAACAACCACACGTTATGAACGGCCTGAACTGTTGAATACCGGTACCAAGCTGCTGTAAGGGCTGCCGTGGCGGCCGAAAGGGCACGCCAATGCGATACCCCGGTAGCGAACGCGGGCTGCCCGCGCCGGAATAGCTTTATATATTGGGTCCATGACCCAGACTCCCGTGCAGCCGACCCCGCAACCTCCCGTCGCCAGGAAGGCTCCCACGGTGCGCACCCACCACGGCGACTCATTCGAGGACAACTACGAGTGGCTGCGGGACAAGGAATCCGCGGAGGTCGTGGAACTACTCAAGGCAGAAAACGCCTACCAGGAGGCGGTGACCGCACACCAGGAGCCGCTGCGCGAGGCCATCTTCCAGGAAATCAAGGGGCGCATCCAGGAGACCGACCTCTCCGTCCCCAACCGCAAGGACGGCTGGTGGTACTACACGCGCTCGGTAGAGGGCCAGGAATACGGCATCCAGTGCCGCGTCCAGGCACAGGACACCGGCGACCGCGTCGCGGACTGGACTCCTCCGGCCGTTGAGGTCGGCGTCGATATCCCCGGCGAGGAAGTCCTGCTGGACGGCAACGTCGAGGCGGAGGGCAAGCCGTTCTTCGCCGTGGGCGGGGCCGCCACGACCATTGACGGGAACCTCTACGCCTACGCCGTGGACAACGCCGGCGACGAGCGCTTCACCCTGCGCATCAAGGACCTCCGCAGCGCGGAACTTCTCCCGGACGTGATCGAGAACGTCTTCTACGGCATTTCCTTCTCCCCCGACGGCACCCGGATCTTCTACACAGTGGTGGACGATTCCTGGCGGCCCTACCAAGTGAAGTCCCACGTGCTGGGCACGCCCGTCAGCGAGGACGAGGTCATCTACCAGGAGGACGACGTCGCCATGTGGCTGGGCTTCGAGCTCTCCGCCGACAGGCGCCACCTCGTGCTGAGCATCGGCTGTTCCGAATTCAGCGAAACCCGGCTGCTGCGCTTTGACGCGCCCGACGCCGGGCTCAGCACCGTGATTTCCCGCGACGAGCACATCCTGTACGAGGCCGAGCCGTTCGTCCTGGCGGACGCCTCCGGCCGGCCGCAGGAACAGATCCTGCTGACCCACAACAAGGACGCCATCAACTCCATGGTGTCCCTCGTGGACCCGGCCGAGCTCGCCAAGCCGCTGGCCGAGCAGCACTGGACCACCGTCGTCGCCCATTCGGATGAGGTGCGCGTCAACGGCGCCGGGGTCACCTCGACGCACCTCGTCGTCTCCGTCCGCAAGGACACCATCGAGCGCGTGCAGGTCCTGCCGCTGGCGGGGCTCGGAACCCCGGAGCAGGGCGCGCCGGTGGAGCCGGCCTTCGACGAGGAGCTCTACACGGCCGGGGTTGCGGGCTCCGACTACGAGGCCCCCGTCATCCGCATGGGCTACACCTCCTACTTCACCCCGTCAAGGGTCTACGACTTCGTGCTGCCCACCGCGGAGCAGCCGGCCGGCGAGCTCTTGCTGCGCAAGGAAAGCCCGGTGCTGGGCGGCTACTCGCCTTCCGACTATGTCGCCACCCGGGAGTGGGCCACCGCCGACGACGGGACCCGGATCCCGCTCTCGGTACTGCGCCACGCCTCGGTGCGGCAGGATTCGACGGCGGCCGGTCTCGTGTACGGCTACGGGTCTTACGAGCTGAGCATGGATCCGGGCTTCGGCATCCCCCGGCTCTCCCTGCTGGACCGCGGCATCGTGTTCGTGATCGCCCACATCCGCGGCGGCGGGGAGCTCGGCCGGCGCTGGTACGACGAGGGCAAGAAGCTGCACAAGAAGAACACGTTCACGGACTTCATCGCGGCCACGGACTGGCTGGCGCAGTCCGGCTGGGTGGACCCGGCCAGGGTCGCGGCGATGGGCGGCTCCGCCGGTGGCCTGCTCATGGGCGCCGCCGCCAACCTCGCCCCGGAAAAGTACGCGGCGATTGTTGCCGCGGTCCCGTTCGTGGACGCGCTGACCACCATCCTGGACCCGGAACTGCCGCTCTCCGCGCTGGAATGGGAGGAATGGGGAAACCCCATCACGGATCCGGCCGTGTACATGTACATGAAGTCGTACACGCCGTACGAAAATGTCCGCGCGGTGGCCTACCCCAAAATCGCCGCGGTTACGAGCTTCAATGACACCCGGGTGCTCTATGTGGAGCCGGCCAAATGGGTGCAGCGGCTGCGCGAGGTCAACACCGGCAGCGAGCCGATTGTCATGAAGATCGAGATGGAGGGCGGCCACGGCGGCGCGTCGGGCCGTTACGTGCAGTGGCGCGAACGGGCCTGGGATTACGCGTTTGTCGCCGACTCGCTGGGCGCCACGCAGCTGCTGCCGGGAGCCGGCCTCACGTAGCTGGGTGGCTGGTCGGGCCCGGGACAAGCACCCGAGCACCCGAGCACCCGGACCGCCCGAGCACCCGTTTGACGATTGTGGCCGCTATGGGCCTGGAACGAGCCACGGACGCGCACCCGTTTGACGAATATGGCCGCTATGAGGGCTTCATTCCGGCCATATTCGTCAAATCGCCGCGGCCTGGACGGGCTGAACCAGCCCTCCTCCCCATCTTCCCCGTCGATTGCTCCCCAACTGCCCTTTTGGACGCTCATAACGGCACATACGGAGCAATCGATGCGGGTTTGGCTCGGTCCTCCTCGGTCCTCAAGGTTGAGCTGAGGCTACTCCATGGAGCATGGACTGCTGAGCGCCGCCGCGGGACACTTTCAGTTGTGCGGTCGTCTTCTGAAACCAACACGGAGAGGTAACGCGATGAGACTTACGCTGACGGAGTTCCTGACGTTGGACGGCGTGGCGCAGGGTCCTGGGTCCCCCGAGGAGGACACCAGCGACGGCTTCTCACAGGGAGGTTGGTTCGTCCCCCATCTGGACGAGGATTTCGTGCAACAGGCCGCGGACTGGCTCAGCGAGGCGGATGCGTTACTGTTCGGCCGTCGCACCTACAACAACTTTGCGAGGGACTGGCCGAAGATCACGGACCCTGATGATCCATTCTCCGAAAAGATGAATGGTTTACCGAAGTACGTGGCCTCCCGCAGCCTGGCGCAGGCTGCTTGGGCACCGACGACGATCCTGTCCGGGGATGTCCCCGCACAGGTCGCTGAGTTGAAGCGGCGGCCCGGCCGGGAGTTACAGATCCACGGGAGTGCCCGGCTGGCCCAGTCGCTTCTGAGCGCAGGACTGATCGACGAGCTGAGGCTGGTGATCGCCCCGGTGGTGCTAGGCAACGGACGGCGGCTGTTTCCTGTGGGAGGCGCCGCGGCGGGCCTGCGTCTGGTCCGCAGCGAGACGACGCCGGGCGGACTCGCGATTCTTGTCTATGAGTCGGCAGGGCTTCCGAAGTACGGGACGTATGAGCCTGGCGCGTAGAGTCAGGCAGCGGGTCATGCGCGGCGGGGCGGTAGCTGGACTCAAGTAGTCTTGACGTCGGGCGGGCTTAGGCGTCAAGCGCCGGCGTTCCTGGCACTCCATTCCTCCGCAAGGATGGCGTAGACGACTTCCGTCGCCCACTGTCCCTTGTAGTGCCACTTGTCCATCTGGGTGGATTCCAGCCGCATCCCGAGGCGGTCGCACAGCGCGGCGGACGCGGTGTTCAGGGCATCCAGCTTGGCGTCGATCCGGTGGAAGCCGAGTTCCTCGAAGCCGAGTTTCAACAGTGCCCCTGCAGCCTCCCTGCCGATGCCCCTGCCGCGTGCCTCCGGGGCCAGACTCCAGCCGACCTCGGCCTGCCCGCAACCGGGCATCCACTTCAGTACGACTTCTCCGAGCAGCCCCGGCGAGTCCGCGGCCTCGATGGCCAGGCAGACCCAGTCGCCTTCCTTCTCGAATTCGAAATTCGCATAGCGGCCCACCATCTCCATGGACTGCGTGTAGCTCTTGGCCTCACGCGGCAGGAACCGTGCGGTCTCCGGCAGCGAATGGTAGGCATGGTAAGCGTCCAGGTCCCCGGCTTCGAAACGGCGCAGGACCAGCCGGTCCGTGTGGATTGGCAGCTCAAGTTTTGTCATCATCCAAGCCTAAGACCCACTCCTCCATCGATTGCTCCGCAACCGCCGTTCTGAGGCGTCAAAAGGGCCGTTGCGGAGCAGTCGATGAATGGTGGACGACGGCGGCCGTCGCCTCGGCGATGGCGTGTTCCTCGTTGGTGGGCACCACCAGCACCGGCAGGGCCGAGGCGGGCGTGGAAATGACGCAGGGCTCCTTGGACCGTTCACGGTTCAGGCCGGCGTCGAGCTGCACCCCGAGGGCACCCAGCCGCTCCGCCACGAGGGACCGGAACTGGTGCGAGTTCTCGCCGATTCCGGCCGTGAACACAAGGGCCTTGGCCCCGCCGACGGCCACGTGGTAGCCGCCGATGTACTTCGCCAGACGGTAGGAGGCCACGGCGAGGGCCATGGCCGCCCTGGCATCGCCGGCATCGGCGGCCTCAACCACCGTGCGCATGTCGTTGTTCCCGGCGAGTCCCTTGAGCCCGGACTGGCGGTTCAGCATGGAATCGAGGTCCTCAGGGGACCAGCCGGCCCGGCCCAGGAAGACCAGGATGGAAGGATCCAGGTCGCCGGAGCGGGTGCCCATGACGAGGCCCTCCAGCGGGGTGAACCCCATGGAGGTGTCCACGGACTTGCCGCCGCGGATCGCCGTGACGGAGGCGCCGTTGCCGAGATGGGCGATGACGGCGTCGAACTCCTCCACCGGGACGTCCAGCAGGGCCGCCGCCCGGTGCGCGACGTACTCGTGTGAAGTGCCGTGGAAGCCGTAGCGGCGGATCCCGTGGTTGGTGTAGAGCTCGTCCGGAACCGCATAGCGCCAGGCGTGCTCGGGCAGGGTGCGGTGGAAGGCGGTGTCGAAGACGGCCACCTGCGGCAGTTCCGGCCACTTTTTGGCGATCGCACGGATGCCGAGCACATTGGCCGGGTTGTGCAGCGGCGCCAGCGGGTTCAGCCGCTCGATGGCGCGCGTGATCTCGTTGTTGACCAGCACCGGCTCGGCGAAGCGCTCCCCGCCGTGCACCACTCTGTGGCCCACGGCGTCGAGTGCGCGGTCGCCGAGAGCGGCGTGGATGGCCGCGTCCACCAGCTCCAGGGCCTCTGCGTGGTCCCGCGGACCCTCGAGCGCGCCGTCGCCGTCCCCGCCGTTGCCCATTCCGATCTTCTCGACGAGTCCTTCCGCGAGCACGCTGCCGGCTTCGACGTCGCGCACCTGGTACTTGAGCGAGGACGATCCTGAGTTGATGACGAGCACGAGCATGGGGACTCCTAAGCCTTGGCTTCTGAAGTTGCGGGTTCCACTGAGGCGGGTTCCACCGACGCGGGTTCCACTGACTGGGCCTCTACTGACTGGGCCTGGATGGCGGTGATGGCCACCGTGTTCACGATGTCTTCCACTGTGCAGCCGCGGGAGAGGTCGTTGACTGGCTTGCGCAGCCCCTGCAGCACGGGCCCGACGGCGACCGCGCCGGAGGACTGCTGCACCGCCTTGTAGGTGTTGTTGCCGGTGTTCAGGTCGGGGAAGATGAACACGGTCGCCTGCCCCGCGACGGACGAGCCCGGCATCTTGGACTCGGCGATGGCGGCGTCCACCGCGGCGTCGTACTGGATGGGGCCCTCCACCGCGAGGTCGGGGCGCCGCTGCCGCACCAGTTCGGTCGCCTGGCGGACCGCGTCCACGGCATCGCCGGCGCCGGAGCCGCCCGTCGAGTAGGAGAGCATCGCGATTCGCGGCTCGACGCCGAACTGGGCCGCCGTTTCCGCCGAGGCCACGGCGATGTCCGCGAGCTGTTCTACATTGGGCTCGGGGTTGACGGCGCAGTCGCCGTAGACCAGCACCCGGTCCGGCATCAGCATGAGGAACACGGAGGAGACGATCTTAACGCCGTCGCGGGTCTTCACGAACTCCAGCGCCGGCCGGATGGTGTGGGCCGTGGTGTGGGCGGCGCCGGAAACCATGCCGTCCACGACGCCCAGCTGGACCATCATGGTGCCGAAGTAGCTCTCGTCCTGCATCACTTCGAGGGCCTTCGCCAGGTCCACCCCCTTGTGCGCCCGAAGCTGCGCGTACTTCTGCGCGAACTCCTGGCGCAGCTCCGAGGTGGCCGGGTCCACGATATTGATGCCGGAGAGGTCGATGCCTTGGGTCGACGCGGCCTCGCGGACATCGGCCTCGCGGCCCAGAACGGTGAGCTCGCAGACGTCCCGGCGGTGCAGGATTTCGGCGGCCCGCAGGATCCGGACGTCCTTGCCCTCCGGCAGGACGATGTGCCGGCGCTGGGACCGGGCCCGTTCAATGAGCTCGTGCAAGAAGCGCAGCGGCGTCATCCGTTCCGGCCGCGGCAGGTGCAGCCGTTCCACGAGCTCGGCCTCGTCCACCCGCCGGGACCAGAGTCCCAGGGCCGAGGCCACCTTGCGGCGGTGCCCGGACCAGATCTCGCTCCGCACCTCGGAGACGCGCTTGGCCGTGACGTAGGTGTCGTCGGACGCGGCAAAGACCGGAAACGGGGCCTGGGCCAGCAGTGAGTAGATGTTGGCATCGGGGGCCAGGCCACCGGTGAGGATCAGCGCGGAGGGAACCGGGAACTCCGGCGAGAAAGACGAGGCCAGGCAGGCAACCTGCACGTCCGCACGGTCACCGGGCACGATGACGAGCGCGCCGTCGTCGAGCTCGTGCAGGAAATTGGCCACGCTCATGGCCGCCACCTTGATGGAGCGCACATCGCGTTCCAGGTCCGGCAGCCCGGCCACCTGGCCGAGGCCCAGGGCGGAGGCCACCTCGCCCGTGGTGGGCCTGGCGATGTCGTCCAGTTCCGGTAAGACGTAAACGGGCCGGCCGGAGGCGCCCGGGCGGACCGCCGCGGCGATCGCGTCCAGCTGTTCGGGATCGGCACGGTTGACCATGATGGCCAGGAGCGTGCACCGCTCGGCAAGGAGCTCCTTGCGGGCCACCGCGACGGCGTCCGCGGCCTCCGCCACGGTGCGGCCCCTCGCCCCGACGACGGCGACGACCGGAACCGCCAGGTTGTTCGCCAGCCGGGCGTTGAGATCGAACTCGACGGCGGCGTCCTGGCCGGTGAGGTCCGTCCCCTCCACGATCACGACGTCGCAGTGCCGGGCCATCTCGGCGAAGATCTCCACGCAGCGGGAGTCGATTTCCTCGCGCTTTCCTTCGGCAAGCAGCCCGCGGACCTCGGCGAACGTCAACCCGCCGCGGCAGCGATCGTCGTCGAGGTCGAAGCGGGCCTTCATCACGGCAACCATCGGGTCCGAGGCGGCATCATGACCGTTGACCACCGGCTTGAAGAAGCCGATCCGGTCCGCATGCCGGTGCAACGTGTCCGCCAGACCCAGGGCTATGAGCGATTTGCCGGAGCCCGGAGTGGTCGCACTGACGTAGATTCCTTTAGCCATGGCCCGCCCTTTGCTGCCGGTGGTGTGTCCCCACATACTTTCACCTCTTGACAGCAGGCACCCAAATGGGATTACCTAATGAACATTCGGTAAATAAAGCTGGAGGCAACGACGCATGGCTGAACTGACGATTTCCGGTGACACCCACCCCATCCTGAAAGACGACTATGCCTCCGAATGGATGGGCATCGAAGTGCTGTCACTGGGCGACGGACATGCGACGATCCGCATGACGCTCCGGCAGGAAATGCTCAACGGCTTCGGCATGGCCCACGGCGGAATGGTTTTCGCCTTCGGCGACACCGCATTCGCCCTCGCCTGCAACCCGGCGACCCCGGACCCTGGCGCAGCCGGGACTGACACAGCCGGGACTGACGCAGTCGGTGACACAGGCACCATCACGGTTGCCGCCGGCGTCGACATCAACTTCCTCAAGCCGGCGTTCCGCGGCCAGGTCCTGACGGCCGTCGCCAACCGACGCGCCAGCACCGGGCGCAGCGGCCTGTACGACGTCCAGATCTACGCCGCCGATCCGGCCCCACCAGCCCCGGCAACGCCCCCTGCCGGCGCGGCTCCAGCAGCCGCCGCTGCAGATACCCCCGCAGCTGCCGCTGCCGATACCCCTCCGGGGGAGCTCATCGCCGAGTTCCGCGGCCGCAGCCGCACCATCTCCAAGAAATAGAAACAGGGAACACAGATGACCCAAGAAACCGTCGCCGCCACTACTGGCGCCGTCCTGGACCGCGAGGAAACCATCTCCCGCGACGAACTCGAGGCGCTCCAGCTCAGCCGCCTGCAGCACACCCTGGCCTACGCCTACGACCGCGTTCCGCTCTACAAGCGCAAGTTCGACGAGGCCGGCGTCCACCCCACGGACCTCCGCGAGCTCTCCGACCTCGGCAAGTTCCCCTTCACCACCAAGGAAGACCTCCGCCTGGAGTACCCCTTCGGCATGTTCGCCGTGCCGCAGCACGAGGTGGCCCGCATCCACGCCAGCTCCGGCACCACCGGCCGCGCCACCGTGGTGGGCTACACCAAGAAGGACCTCGCCGACTGGGCCAAACTCGTGGCACGCTCGCTGCGCGCATCCGGTGTCCGACCGGGCATGAAGGTCCACAACGCCTACGGCTACGGCCTGTTCACCGGCGGCCTGGGCGCCCACGCCGGCGCCGAAGCCCTGGGCTGCACGGTCATCCCCATTTCCGGCGGCCAGACCGAACGCCAGATCACGCTCATCCAGGACTTCAAGCCCGACGCCATCCTGTCCACCCCCACCTACCTGCTGACCATCGCCGACGCCATGATCAAGCAGGGTATCGACCCGGCCTCCACCTCGCTCAAGTACGCCGTCTTGGGCGCCGAGCCGTGGACTGAGGAGATGCGCCACGAACTCGAAGTGACCATGAACCTCAAGGCCTGCGACATCTACGGCCTCTCCGAGGTCATGGGCCCGGGCGTGGCGGGCGAATGTGTGGAAACACAGGACGGCAGCCACATCTGGGAGGACCACTTCCGCCCCGAAATCGTCGATGCGTTCAGTCCCGCCATCGGCGTGGACTCAGTCCTGGGCGACGGCGAACACGGCGAACTGGTCTTCACCTCGCTGACCAAGGAGGCGCTGCCGATCATCCGGTACCGCACCAAGGACCTCACCCGGCTGCTGCCCGGCACCGCCCGCCCGGCGCACCGCCGCATGGGGCGGATCACCGGCCGCAGCGACGACATGATCATCCTGCGCGGCGTGAACCTTTTCCCCTCGCAGATCGAGGAAATCGCCCTGCGCATCCCGGAGCTGAGCCCGCACTTCCAGCTGGAACTCACCCGCCCCGAGGGCCAGCGCATGGACCGGCTGACCGTCAAGATTGAGCGCCGTGAATCCGTTTCGGTCGAGCAGAGCGCGACGGCGGCCAAGGTCCTGCAGCAGCAGATCAAGATCCATGTGGGATCCTCCTGCACGGTCGACGTCGTCGAGCCGGGCACTCTTGAGCGGTCCAACGGCAAGCTGCGCCGGATCTACGACATGCGCCCCAAGGCCTGAACCAGTCCTCGTGTCGGCCCGGCCACCCTGGCCGGGCCGACCGACCGTTCATGAGAAACTAGCGAGTATGCCCACCACAGCAACCACCACCAAGCGCGGCCGTCCCGGCTATGACCAGCAGTCGGTGCTGTTGATCGCCGTCGACGTCTTCAACCGCCACGGCTACGACGCCACATCCATGGGCATCCTCGCCGAGAACCTGGGCATCTCAAAGTCCGCGATCTACCACCATGTGCCGTCCAAGGGCGATCTCCTGAAGCTCGCCCTGGACCACGCCCTGGGCGGGCTGGAGGCCATCTTGGACCAGCCCGACGCACAGCGCGGCTCGGCCGAGGCCCGGCTGGAGTTTGTGCTCCGCCGGACCATTTCGGTCCTGGTGGAACGGCTGCCGTTCGTCACGCTGCTGCTGCGCCTGCGCGGCAACACGGAGATTGAACGGAACGCGATGGAGCGCCGGCGCACCTTCGACCACAAGGTGGCGGCCCTGATCTCTGCGGCCCGCGATGAAGGTTCGCTCCGCCAGGACATCGATCCCCGCACCGTCACGCGCCTGCTGTTCGGCACGATCAACTCGATCGTTGAGTGGTACAAGCCGGGCGGCTCGCTGTCCCCGGAGAAGCTGGCCGACGACGTCATCACCATGGCGTTCCACGGCCTCCACGCGCCCCGCTAGTTTCCCCGCTTGCCGGATGCGCTGTCGCGTCCGGCGATGCCCATTGACGGCACATGGCACTGCGCCCACCCTTGGACCATGGCCACGAAACTATCCGGAGTGATCCTGGGGACATTTCCCCAGTTGCGCTATGAACCGACCGCCAAAAGGATCCGCGCGAGCCTTGGCGGGGACGCCGTCGTCGACACTTTGCATGCCTACCTCGTCTGGGAACCGCGGCGCATCACCCCGATCTTTGCAGTGCCGGAGGAGGAACTGCTGGCGCGTCTCGCGATTCCGGGCAGCTTGGGAGCCGATGTCCCCGAGTTCGGGGTCAAACTGTCCGCGGATGCCCCTCCGTCGTTGGACCCGAGGACGGGCTTCGGCAGGCACACCACCCCCGGCGAACAACTCGACGTCGTCACGGGAACGACGACGGCGCCCGGGGCCGCCTTCCGCCCGGACGACCCGGACTTGTCCGGGTATGTCGTGCTGGATTTCGGCGCCTTCGAGTGGCTGGAGGACGACGAAGAAATCATCGGCCACCCCCGCGACCCGTTCCACCGCGTGGACATCCGGGCTTCCTCCGTGGACGTGCAGATAGCGCTCGACGGCGTCACGCTCGCCAGCACGAACGGCGCACAACTGCTGTACGAGACCTTACTCCCGGTCCGCTACTACATCCCGCCCGCGGACGTGCGGATGGACCTGATGGAGGAAAGCCCCAAGAGGACCGTCTGCCCCTACAAGGGCGAAGCCAGCTACTGGACGTACCCGGGCTCCGAGAGTGGCCGGAACGTCGCCTGGAGCTACGACAGGCGCTTCCGCGACGCAGCCCAGATCCACGGCCTGGTGAGCTTCTTCAACGAACGGATGGATGTGACGGTTGGCGGCGTGCTCCAGCCCAGGCCCGTCACGCCGTGGTCCCGGCCGCAGGACCGTCGGGACGGCTTTGACCCGGACAGCGGGAAGGCGCCCCGGCCAGCCGGGACGCCTTGATATCTGTCCGCCGATCAGAGCCTTGATATCTGTCCGCCGATCAGACTTGGGAGCCGATCAGAGCTGGTAGTCAGCCACCGAGGTGATGCTCTCGTGAACGCAGAGGATGTTGTGCTCCGAGTCCATGAACCAGGCGCACTTCTCCGAATCCGTTGTACAGATATGGTTCTCTGTCTTGAGATCCGGAAGGTCATAGTCCTCGAACTTGATGCCCTTGGACTCCATCTCCTGGACGGTCCGCTCGATCCCGCTGACCTCAAAACTCAGGGACGTGTGCTCGGAATGCTTTCCGTCCCTGACGGGCATCAGCTGCAGCATCGGGCCGCCGTCTGTGCCGAATAGTTCACTTCCGTCGTCTGCCACTCCACGGTGTGGGAGCCCCAGCGTGTCCGCGTAGAAACTGCGGGCGCGCGCTACATCATCGACTGGCAGGACCGTTGTGGCTTTGTTCAATACTAGGGTCATTTCGCCACCTCCTACGTTCAAAATTTTACGCCGGAGCGGGGCAGAAAGAGCCCGCGAATTGACTCGGCGAGGTGAGACTTCGCGCCAATGCTTTCAAAAACATGGGCGCGAAGTCTCACCTCGGCGAGATCCCGAACTGCCTACTTTTCCACGAGGGTCAGGACGTCATAGGTTGCGACGATTTCGTCCTTCTGGTTGGTCAGCACGGCGTCCCAGGCCACCTCGCCGTACTCGTCGGTCTCACGCGGGGTGATCTTCTTGGCCGTCAGCGTGACCCGGATGGAATCGCCGGCAGCCACGGGGGTGATGAAGCGCAGGTTTTCCAGGCCGTAGTTGGCCAGCACGGGGCCCGGAGCTGGCTCCACGAACAGCCCCGCGCCCCAGGCCAGCAGCAGGTAGCCGTGCGCCACGATGCCGGGGAAGAACGGGTTGGCCGCCGCGGCTTCGGCGTTGGTGTGGGCGTAGAACGTGTCGCCGGTGGAGTTGGCGAACGCCGTGATGTCTTCCAGCGAAACCTGGCGCAGTTCTGAGCGGATCGCGTCGCCGATGTGCAGCGTGCTCAGGTGCTTCCGGAACGGGTGCTGGGATTCGGTTTCGAGGGTGAAGTTGCGGTTAGCCCCGGTATGCCAGATGCCCGTGACGGCAGTCAGCATGTTGGGTGAGCCCTGGATGGCTGTGCGCTGCATGTGGTGCATGACGGAACGGATGCCGCCCAGTTCCTCGCCGCCGCCTGCGCGGCCGGGGCCGCCGTGGACCAGGTGCGGAACCGGTGAGCCGTGGCCGGTGGAGCTGCGGGCGTCTTCGCGGTTGAGCATGAGCACCCGGCCGTGGTGCGCCGCGATGCCGGTGACCAGCTCCCGCGCCACGGAAGGATCGTTGGTGCAGACCGAGGCGACGAGCGAGCCGCCGCCCCGGGCGGCGAGGCGGACGGCGTCGGCCAGGTCCGTATAGCCGATCACCGACGAAACCGGGCCGAACGCTTCGAGCGAGTGGACCTCCTCAGCCTCCGGATCAGCCCAGCTGAGCAGCACAGGGGACATGAAGGCACCGTCGCCGACGACGCCGACGCTCCCGTCGGCGCTGGTCACCCTGGGCGAATCCAGGGTGCCGTACGCGAGCTCTCCGCCGGCGTCGAGCATGGCCTGGACGGCGGCGCGCACATCGGCGAGCTGCTCACGGGAAGCCAGGGCGCCCATGGTGACACCCTCGGCGCGGGGGTCACCCAACACCACGCGCTCCTGGATCCGGTCCCCCACGGCGGCCACGACGTCGGACACCAGCCCCTCGGGGACGATGGCGCGGCGGATCGAGGTGCACTTCTGGCCGGCCTTGGCGGTCATCTCGGTGACCAGGGACTTGATGAAGGCGTCGAATTCCGGCGTGCCCTTGACGGCATCCGGGCCCAGGATCGCGGCGTTGAGGGAGTCGGTTTCCGAGGTGAAGCGGACCCCGCCCTTGGCCACGTTCGGGTGGGACTTCAGTGTGTTGGCGGTGGAGGCGGAGCCGGTGAAGGCCACGAGGTCGCGGTAGTCGAGGTGGTCCAGCAGGGTGCGCACGGAGCCGGAAATCAGCTGCAGCGAACCCTTGGGGAGGATGCCGGATTCGTCGATCGCCTTCACCACGGCCGCGGCCACGTAGCCGGTGGGGGTGGCGGGCTTGACGATGGTGGGGACCCCGGCGATGAAGGCGGGGGCGAGCTTCTCGAGCATGCCCCACACCGGGAAGTTGAAAGCGTTGATCTGCACGGCCACGCCCGGGATGCGGGTGAAGATGTGCTCGCCGGCGAAGGAACCGTCCTTGGACAGCACCTCCATGGGGCCGTCCACCACCACCTGGGAGTTGGGAAGTTCGCGGCGGCCCTTGGATCCGAAGGTGAACAGCACGCCGATGCCGCCGTCGATGTCGATCATCGAGTCGATTTTGGTGGCACCGGTCTGCGCCGAGAGGGCGTAGAACTCGTCACGGCGCCCGTTGAGGTACTGCGCCAATTCCTTGAGCTTGAGTGCGCGCTGGTGGAAGGTCAGCTTCCCGAGTTCCGCCTGCCCGGTGGTGCGTCCGTAGTCCACGACGGCGGCGAGGTCGAGTCCTTCGGTGCTCACCTTGGCGAGGAGTTCGCCGGTGCTGGCGTCGAGGACGGGGGCTGCGCCGGCTGCGGAGGCTGCGCCGGGGGTCCACCAGGAATCCCGGATGAAGCTCGGCACGATCTCTACAGTGTTTACTGTGGGTAGGGCAGTGGTGGTCATCGTTGACGGGTCCTTCCAACGCGGGGCAAGATCAACACGGCCAGAACATTACTGACCGTCCGTTCGGTAATATATCTACAGTACATGAATGAGGCCTGACGCACACTAGCGGCGGCAGCACTGATCGGTCTGAGCCATTGGCCGCCAGGCCACAAAGGAGACGCCATGACGCCCGAGCCCGGCAGTACCGAGCCGTGGAAAATCACCCTCGGCGAGCTTGACGAGAAGATGGGCGTGAAAATCGTCGAGGAATCCGTGGAACGCGTCGTAGCGACCATGCCGGTGGAAGGCAACCGGCAGTCGTTCGGGCTCTTGCACGGCGGGGCTTCGCTGGCTGTGGGCGAGGCCGTGGGGTCCTGGGCCGCCGTCATCCATGCCAGCACCCTGGGCAAGACGGCCGTGGGCGTGGACGTCTCGGCCACCCACCACAGGTCGGCCAGGGAGGGGATCATCACGATCACGGCCACTCCCATCCATCTTGGCGGGACGCTGACTACCCACGAGGTTGTGATCACCAACGACGCCGGCCAGCGGCTGTGCACGATGCGGATCACCAACCTGCTGCTGGACCGGAAGGCCTGAGACCGGTGGAACGACGAAGCGGGGCAGGGCCGCAGTGGCACAGTGCCGCTGACGTGCATGCCAGCGTCAGCCCTGCGCGGGCCCGCCTGCTGCTGGAAAAGGCGCTCTCGGGCGGCTTTGACCCGGCTTCGGACCCGGACCGGATCAATATACCGGCCGGCACCGGGCACCTGCTTTTGATGCCGTCGGTTCTCGGTGACTGGACCGGAACCAAAGTGGCATCCGTCTCGCCGGACAACTCTGCAGCCGGCCTGCCGCGGATCCAGGCAACGTATGTTCTGATGGACACCGCGACCCTGACCACACAGGCGCTGCTGGACGGCTCGGTGCTGACCGAGCTGCGGACGCCGGCGATGTCCGCCGTCGCTGCCGATCATCTGTCGGCGCCGGACGCGGCCCACCTGATGGTCTTCGGCACCGGCCCGCAGGCGGTGGCCCACATCCGCGCCTTCGCGGAAATCCGCCCCCTGACGCGGATCTCCGTGGTGGGGCGGAACCCGGAGCGGGTCCGCGCGGCAGTCAAACAGGCGCAGGACTGGGGTCTGCCGGCTGAGGTCGGCAGCGCGGCCGACGCCGGCACTGCGGACATTATTGTCTGCGCCACCTCCGCCGCCGAGCCGCTGTTCGACGGCGGACTGGTGAAGGACGGCGCCTGCGTCGTCGCGATGGGCTCGCATGAAACAGACCGGCGTGAACTGGACGCCGCACTGCTGGGACGGTCCTTGGTGACGGTTGAAGACACCGCCACCGCGCTGCGCGAAGCCGGCGACGTGGTGATGGCCATTTCCGAAGCAACCTTGCGTGAGGACGCGTTGGTGCCGATCCGCTCTGTGGTCACCGGCGCCGTCGTTCGCCGGGATGACCGGCCGAATGTTTTCAAGGGCGTCGGCATGTCCTGGCAGGACCTGGCAGTGGCCATCGGTGTTGTCGATCCGGACGCCTGAGTCGCGGCCGGGCAGATCATCAAACTCGGACGCGCGGGCTGACGGAACGGCGGGCTTCCTCCGGGAAGCGAGATGACGGCCCACGCCCCGCCGTCCGGCCCCCGCTTGTCACTCCGTGCGTCACGCCAGGCAGACTTTCAACGCCCGCCGGGTCCCCGTCCCCTGCAATAGGCGGGAAACGAACCGGCAGGCAGTTCCAAAACACTGCCTGCCGTGACGGGTCAGCGCCCTGGAGCCGCCGTGGCGCTCTAGTGGGCGACCGCGGACCCGGCGTCAGCCGCCGTCGGCACCGCAGAAGCCTTCGGGTCGGTGAGTTTCCTGTTCGGCACGGCGAAGCTGACCAGGAACGCGATGCCTGTGAGCACGGCGGCGGTGAGCATCACGGCGTGGATCGACTGGGCGAAACCCCCAGTGATGGGCCGCGCCAGTATCGGGTTTGCCGCGTGCAGCCAGCTGGTGTCATTGAGGGAGTCCTTGCTGGCGCGGCCATCGGTGTTGTCGAACCGGACGCCTGAGGCGCCGCGGGCAGCATCGCCCGGCCGCGGGCAGCATCGCCCGGCCGCGGGCAGCGTCGGCCGCGGAAGCTGAACCCCTGATACACCCAAATCCCGCCGTGTTGAAGGGCCAATTGACCCGGAACGGCACCGGCCCGGACTGTTAGATTGGCAGAGCTGAGTCAGCCAAAACCGCCTGGAATAACCGGTCACACCGGAAGGGATTCACCATGCTCTCAGACACCTCTGTTCCTGTCATCAAGGCAACGCTGCCTGTTGTGGGCGAGCACATTGAGGAGATTGCCACACGGTTCTACAAACACATGTTCGAAGCGCGGCCGGACCTTCTGGATGGCCTCTTCAACCGGGGGAACCAGGCGGATGGGCGCCAGCAGCAGGCGCTGGCGGGATCCATCGCTGCGTTCGCCGGTTTCCTGGTGGACAAACCTGATCAGCTGCCGGACCATCTGCTCTCGCGGATAGCCCACAAACACGTCTCGCTCGGACTGGGCCCGGACCAGTACCAGATTGTCCACGACCATTTGATGTGGGCCATCGTGGACGTCCTCGGGGACGCTGTCACCGCCGACGTTGCCGCTGCGTGGGACGAGGTGTATTGGCTAATGGCCAACACCCTCATCAACAAAGAACGTGGGCTCTACAACGCCGTGCGCCTTTCGCCCGACACCGTGTGGCGGACCTGGCGGGTGGCCCAGCGGATCCAGGAGACTGACGACGTGGTCACGTTCATCGTTGAACGGACCGACGAACGCGAAGTCAAGCCATCCCTGCCCGGACAGTACGTGACCATCAAGATGGCCATGCACGACGGCGTGCAGCAGCCACGGCAGTACAGCCTGACGAGGGCCGACGACGGGCTGCACCGGCAGTTCGCGGTCAAGAGGGTTCATGGGCTGGCCACTCCTGACGGCGAGATGTCCAGCCTGCTCCACGACGAAGTCCAGGTGGGCGACGAAGTGGTGCTCTCCGTACCTTTCGGTGACGTGGTGCTGGAGTACACGGACAGGCCTGTGGTCCTGGCCAGTGCGGGCATCGGCATCACGCCGATGGCGGGAATGCTTTCCCATCTGGTGAAGTCCGGCTCACAGCGACGGGTCATGCTGCTGCATGCCGATGACAGCGCGGCCTCGTTCCCGCTGCGGGAGCAGGTCAGCCAGGATCTCGCGCAGCTGACGGACGGGTCGTTGCACACGTGGTTCCTGGAACCGTCGGAGGGCGGGACGGCTGCCGACAACGAGTTCTCGGGTTTCATGGACGTCGACGCCGTGGAGCTACCCGACGACGCCGAGTACTACCTGTGCGGGCCTCTGCCGTTTCTGCAGGCAGTCCGGAGCGCCCTCGTTGCACGTGGCGTACCGGCTAAAGACATCCAATATGAAGTGTTTGGCCCGGACCTCTGGCTGGCGGATTTCCAGTAGCGCGACAGCTACCGGCGGGACCGGGGCCTGGCCACTACCAACGCCACCCCGCCCAGGAGCAGCACACCGGCACCGATCGCGCCGGCAGGGAGCAGGGTGCCGGCTCCCGTGGCCGCAAGCTGGCCGGAACCCGCTGCCGGCGCGACGGCCGCAGCCGGCGCCACAACCGGAACCGGGTCAATGACGAAGGTGATTTCAGCCTGAGCCGAGGTGACGCCGTCGACTGACTGGCTGACAGACAGGGTGTGCGACCCTGCCGCAAGCCCCGCAGGGAACGGCACGCTCCAGCTCCCGTTCGAAGCAGTCTGGCCCGCATCTGCACCATCGATCCTTACGGCCACCACGGCGCCGGCCAGCCCCGTACCGGAGATCCGCTGCGGAACTGCATCGTGGGGAAAGTGCAGACCGTCCTGAACGGTCGATACAGCGGGCGCAGGCGGCGTCACCGTAAAGCTCCGGGTTGTCGAGGGACTGTCCACATGTCCTGGGGACCTCTGCACGGCGCCGACCGAGAGTTCGCCGAAGGCCGGCGGGCCGGCTACGTTGATGCTCCAGTGGCCGTCCGCCGAAACCGTATCCGAACCTGTGACGTCGCCCGAAAGCAGCACCGTCAGCCCGGGCGTTCCTGTGCCGTCAATGCGGTCAACGGCATGCAGTGCCACCCCCTCTGCGGGAGTGGTGATTACTGGTGCCACAAGGTCCGAGACAGTGATCGACAGGGATGCCGCGCCTGATCGGCTGAATCCGTTCACAGTCTCCGCAGAGAATTGGAACCGCCCAGTGGACGACGGCGCGGCGAAGGACCAGTTTCCCGCGGCGTCGACCGGCACCTCCAGCGGTTGCTGGTCGGGCTGCTGGCCCGCGACGGTAATGCGCACCTTCGAATTGGCGGCGACGGCGGACGCCGGAGCCGCCGGGACGCGCCCCGTGATGAGCGTCCCGGCCGTGAAAGTCGCGCCGTTCGCGGGTGCTACCAACTCGGGCTTGTTCAGGAAGAGCTGAAGCTGCACGCCGCCCGGGATCTGGGTGATGGAGTCCTCAAGCGCCGTAGCGATGGCAAAGTTTTCTACAGGTTGACCGGGTGCGGGGGGAGCGTCCCCGGCGGAGTGGGTGCCGACCGCGTAGTTGCCGCTGATCCAGGGCCCGCCGGAGTCTCCACCGCTGGACTGGACGTCCGTGGAAAGGAAGCCGCGGAAAGCCCGAAGATCGGCGGGGTTGGTGATGCTGGTACCACCCCCCACAACGTAGGTCCCTAGCTCCTTCACTGTGCCGCAGGACCAACCCGACGTCCGTCCGGAGCGGCATACGTCTTGGCCCTGGAACGGGGAGAGCATGCCGATGATCTTCACGGCAGTCGGACCCGGGTTGGCGGGGTCGTCAGCTGCACTGAGGGACCAGCGCGTCGCAGCAGGCTGGACGTTGACTCCGGTCCGGAGGGACTCGATGACGGCAATGTCGGTGCCCACGTTGCCGGGGCTGGTCTCGGTGCCGGTGATCCATGAGTTGCTCGGGCCGCCGAACTGGCTGAAGCCGAAACTGCCAAGGGAAGCGAGCGGGCGCGTCAGCGGCGTCGTCGATCCGCCTGCCGGAGCCGAGCTCGGGGACTCAATTTCTGCGGCCTTGGCCGCTCCGTCTCCGGCGCAGTGTCCCGCCGTCAGCACCACGGGCAGTCCGTCAGGACTGTACGCGCCGAACCCCGCTGAGCAGATGGCGGATTTGTCGATAACGTAGCCCTGGCCGCCGAAGAAGTCCTCTTCCGTCTTTATCGGCGCACCTTTTTCCAGCTGGACGTTGGCGTAGCGGGCCACGAAGTCTGCCGGTGAGATCTTGCCCGGCGCAGCCGCCGGGATCGCAGCCGCCGGCGTCGCGGACGACCCCGTGGGAAGCTGCTTGTCGAGGGCGAGGGGAAGACCGGCTTCAGGCGTATTGAATCCGCCGGTGCGGACGACGAAGTGGCCGTCGGCATAGGCAACGGCCTGCAGCCCGGCGGGGCCGACTTCGCGGACGTAGGCCTCGAACAGCTGGTCCGTACTGGAAGCCACCAGCTCCGCGGCCGAGGGTGCCGCGGGCACGGCAGCGGCAGCTGCAGGGCCGGCAGCGGCAGCTGCAGGGCCGGCAGGCGCGGCAGCTGAGGGGCCGGCAGGCGCGGCAGCTGAGGGGGCCGCCAGCACAAAATCCGCCGGTCCCGCCTGGTTCAGTTCATCCACCCGTGCCTGCAGCTGCGTTCCGCTGCCTTCGACGGTAATCTTCCCGTCCTTTAGGCTGATCCCCACATAGCCGGGGAGTCCCCGCAAGAAGGGCACGGCGTCGGCAGCGCGCTTGGCTTGCTCGCCCGCGGCGTTGAATCCCTCGAGCGTCATGCCGAGGTCCCGCCGAATGGCTTCCGCGAGTCCGGCGTCGTTGACGGCCGGAGCGAGTCCGGCGTCGCTGACGGCCGGAGCCGCCGCTGTTGCCGGCGAAGGCGCCGCCGCTGTTGCAGGCGAAGAGGCTTCAGCCACAGAGGTCGAGGGGGTCGGCGTCGCCGGCGGCGCCGCCAGCACCGTCGTCGCCGGCGCCCGTTCTGCTACCCAGGCTTCGGCCGGCGCCGGTTCTGCTACCCCGGCTTCGGCCAGCGCCGGAACTGCCCAGAACGAACCGGCAACCGCAATCGCGACAGCCGCGGCAGCCCGCACCACGGGCTGAAACTTCACCAGCTGAAACTTCGGAGTCTTCACTCCGATACCTTATCTGCCCAGCTTGGCCAGAACGGCAGTGAGCTCCGGCGCGGTCACCCCATGTCGGCGAAGGTATTCCCCGGTCTTCAAGGAGCGAACGAACTTCAGCAGGCTTCCGCCGCGAATTTCCAGCAGGGGCACCAGGACCTCCTCCTGCAGGTACCGTTCATGCGGATGTGGGGTTGCCGACTGCCGGCGGTGCTCATTGATGCCCCTCATAGCGCGCTGATAGCCCATCACAATGGCTTCGTCGCTGTCCCCGGCGAGGTCCTGGAGCATCGCCGCGATCATTCCGCTACGGTCCCGGCCGGCCGAGCAATGGATGACGACGCCGCCCGGCGCGGCAGCCACTGCCTTGAACACACCGGCCAGCTTCTCCGGGAAGAGCCTCGCGTTGTCGGCATAGGACACGGGATTGTTCAGGTACGGCCCGCAGATCTCGCGGAACTCGCTGTTGCCGGGATCTTCGGTGGGGGCCAGGACGACGTCGAACGCTGCCATCGCCTCCTGGCCCACCGGCGGATCGGTCTCCCGGCGCTGTCTCTCCTCCGGATTGCGGAGGTCTATGACGGTCCGGATGCCGCCGTCGTACGCCTGCTGCCAGCCGGCCTCGGTGAGCCATTCCCGGCGTCCCATGCGGTAAACGCCGCCGGCGACCTGCCAGGCGTTGACGGCCCCGTCCCAGCCCACGCGCTTCCGAGACTCTTCCACTACGTCAGCTAACCACAAGGTCCGGGTAGCCGACAGCCGTGATCAAGGTAGGCCAACCGAAGGTCCTTCCAAATTAACGAGTAGGGCGCACCGTGTCCGGGACTGCGGCGCGTGCGTACCGTTGCCCTAAGATTGCTGCACTGGCGTCAGCCAGTGGCCAGTGGCCAGGCCAGTCAATTCGATACACAATTCACAGCTAAGGGGAAACTGATGGGTGAACGGATATTACGACGGCGGCGCACGGCTTTTGCGGGCGGGTTGGCTGCCATGGCGCTTGCCTTGGGATTCACGGCGGTACCGGCCGGGGCTGCGTCGCCCATCGCCTACGTGGCGCTGGGCGATTCCTACGCCGCTGGGCAGGGAGCGGGCCCGTATTTGGATCCTGTGTGTCTCCGGTCTGCGAGTAGCTACCCGGCCGATGCCGACGTCAAGAAGTCCGTCCGCCTGGTGACGAATGCGGGATGCAGTGGAGCAACCACGCTGGACGTCGCGGCGACGCAGCTGAAGAAACTGGAAAAGAGCACCGACGTTGTGACGATCACGGCCGGTGGCAATGACCTCAACACAACTGCCGTCCTGGCCGCCTGCGCACCAAACCCCGGCAGTCCGGACTGCGCCGCTGCCGTGGCGTTCGCCTCGAGCATGATCGGGACCGTGGGCGGCCGCCTGGTTGCGCTGGTGCAGGCCGTCCGCTCATCCGCTCCCAACGCGAAAATTGTTCTCACCGGCTACCCGTACCTGTTCGCGCCGGTTGACGAGTTCACCGCTAAAGCCAACGCGGTGACCTTGGGCCTCAACGGGGTGATCTTCACAGCAGCGCAGGCCACCGGCGCGCTGTACGTGGACGTGACGGGCGCTTTCGCCGGGCACGCTGCCAACTCCGTCGACCCCTGGATCAACTACAACCCGGCTGCTCCGCTGGACCCTGCCAACTTCCATCCGAACGCTGCCGGCTACCAGGGATACTACTCAGCGCTGCTGACGGCAGGCGCCTACTCCACGCCCTGACGGGGCCCTAACGAAGTTTTGCCAGCCTGGCCTCCAGGCCCGCCCGGACCATCGGCCACTCGTGCTCGAGGATGGAAAACACCACTGTGTCCCGGAGCGCGCCGTCGCTGGTGCGGGTGTGGCTGCGCAACACGCCGTCCTGCTTGGCTCCCAGCCGGGCGATCGCCTCGCGGGACTGGTGGTTGAGCCAGTGGGTCCGGAATTCGACGGCGGGGCAGCCGAGCGTCTCGAACGCGTGCCGCAACAGCAGCAGCTTGGAGTCGGGGTTGCTGCCGCTGCCGTGCGAGGACGCGGCATTCCAGGTGGAGCCGATCTCCACCCGGGGCGTGGCGGCGTCGATGTTCATGTACGTGGTCATGCCGATCACCGTGCCGGGTCCGCCGGTGGCGGGGTCGATCAGCCGGGCAGTGAACGGCAGCATCGAGCCGCGGTCCTGAAGCTCCAGGCGCCGGTCGATCTCGGCAGCCATCTGCTCCGGGGCGGGCACCCCGGTGTACCAGAGCTTCCACAGTTCGCCGTCGCGGACCGCCTCCACCAGGCCGTCGTGGTGGTCGTGGTTCAAGGGCTCCAGGACGACGTACTTGCCGGTGAGGGTGATCGGCTTGATCGGAGCGGGTTCAGTGGAAGTCACGGCACCATCCTAGAGGCAGGCGCGCGCGCGGACGCCCCAATGAGCGTTCGCCGGCGTCTCAGTCCTACGTCCCGGGCCGGCGTCCCGGGGCGGCGTCCCAGGCAGACGTCGCAGGCAGACGTCGCAGTCCGACGTCTCAGTCCGACGTCTCAGTCGGTCCAGTCGAAGAAGCCCTTGCCACTCTTGCGGCCCAGTTCCCCGCGCGCCACCTTGTCCCGGAGGATCTGCGGCGGGGCAAAGCGCTCGCCCAGCGTGGACTGCAGGTATTCGGCGATGCCGAGGCGGACGTCCAGGCCCACGATATCCGTGGTCCGCAGCGGGCCGGTGGGGTGCTTGTAGCCGAGGACCATGGCGTTGTCGATGTCCTCGGCGGAGGCCACGCCCTCCTCCACCATGCGCATCGCCTCGAGGGCGATCACCACGCCCAGCCGCGAGGAGGCAAAGCCGGGGGCGTCATTGACGACGACGGCGGTCTTGCCGAGCGCTTCGACCCAGCCGCGGGCTGCCTGGGCGAGAGGCCCGGAGGTTTGCTCGCCGAGCACCACCTCTATGAGGGTCGACGCCGGCACCGGGTTGAAGAAGTGCAGTCCCAGGAAGTTCTCGGGGCGTTTCAGCTCGCGGGCCAGGCCGTTGACGGACAGCGACGAGGTATTGGACGCGAGGTAGGCATCGGCGGCGAGCCTCTCCTCGATCCCCCGGAGGGCGGTGACCTTCAGGTCCCAGTCCTCCGGAACGGCCTCGATGACCAGCTGGCGGTCCTTGAAGTCGTCGTAGTCCACCGTCACCGAGAGCCGGGAGACCATTTCGTCGAGGTTACCGTCCGTGGCGCCGCGTTCGATGCTCTTGGCGGCGGCGGACTCGACCCGCTCGCGGGCGGCCTCGGCCGAGGCCTCGTCGCGCTCGACCACGAGGACGTTGGCTCCGTTGATCAGGAAGGCGTGGGCGATACCGGCACCCATGCGGCCGCCGCCGAGGACGCCGACGGCGGCGGGAAGGTTTGCGGGGAGTGCGGAGTTACTCATTTCTACTTCTTCCGGTCTGACGTCGCGTCTGACTTCTTGTCTGACTTCTTGTCGGATTTGGCTGACTTTTTATCAAGGAACGCCTGCATGCGGTCGAACTTGGCCTGGGATTCAAAGAGGATGCCCTGTGCCAGCTGGTCGATCAGGGGATGCGCCTCGGCCGGGGCGTGGAACACGGATTTGGTGATCCGCACAGCCAGGGGATCCTGCGTGGCGATCCGGTCGGCCAGTTTGTGGGCCGCAGCCATCAGCTCGGGGGCCTCGTGGATCTCCGTGATGAGGTTGACGGCCAGGGCCCGCTCGGCTCGAAGCACGACGCCGGCGAGCAGGATTTCCTTGGCCACCGGCTCCCCCACGAGCTCCTTGAGGCGCCAGCTGGCACCGGCGGCGGCGAGGATGCCGAGCCCCGTCTCCGGGTTGCCGATCCGCACGCCGGGCGTGCCGATCCGGAAGTCGGCCGCGTACGCCAGCTCGGCGCCGCCGCCCAGGCAAAAGCCGTCCAGCGCCGCAATGACGGGCATGGGCAGCTTGGCGATCCGGACAAAGATGGTGGAGTTGATGCCCTGCAGGGCGTCGTCGCGGCGGCGTTCACGCAGCTGGGCGATGTCAGCCCCGGAGGCAAAGACCCCGTCCACACCGGCGATGATGAGCACCTTGGGATTCCGCTCCAGGGCGGCGCAGACCAGGTGGAGCTCGTCCACCATCTGCTGGTCGATGGCGTTGCGGACCTCGGGGCGGTTGAGCAGCACCACCAGCCGGTCCTCACGCTCCTCGATCAGGAGCGTGCTGAAATCGGCCGGGCTGAGGGCCGTCTGCGGGGCCGCCACTAGACCCGCTCCAGCAGCATGGCCGTGCCCTGGCCGACGCCGATGCACATGGTGGCGAGGCCGATCTTCGCGTCTTCACGTTCCATCCGGCCCAGGAGCGTGATAGCGATCCGTGAGCCGGACGAACCCAGCGGGTGCCCCAGGGAGATCGCGCCGCCGTCGCGGTTCACAATCTCCGGATCCAGGCCGAGCCGGCGCATGCTGGCGAGCGACTGGGTGGCAAACGCCTCGTTGAGTTCGACGGCGCCGAGGTCACCGATGCTGAGCCCGGTCCGGGCCAGCACCTTCTGGGTGGCCGGGACGGGGCCGATGCCCATGATCTCGGGCTCGCAGCCGGCGGAGGCTCCGTCGAGGATGCGGGCGCGCGGCGTGAGGCCGAACTTCTTGATCGCGGCCTCGGAGGCCACGATGATGGCCGACGCGCCGTCGTTGAGCGTGGAGGAGTTGCCTGCGGTCACAATCGAGCCTCCGGCGACAACGGGGCGGAGCCCGGCGAGCACGTCCATAGTGGTGCCGGCGCGGGGGCCCTCGTCAGTGTCCACGATGGTCTCGCCCTTGCGGGACTTGACGGTCACGGGGACGATCTCCGCGGCGAAGCGGCCGGCGGCGATGGCGGCAAGGGAGCGCTCGTGCGAGCGGACGGCGAACGCGTCGGCGTCCTCGCGGGAGATGCCGTCGACACGGCCGACTTCCTCGGCAGTTTCCGGCATGGAATACGTCATTTTGCCGTCGCGGGAGAACCCGCCCTTCTTGAACAGCGGGTTGACGAAGCGCCAGCCGATGGAGGTGTCGAAGATTTCGCCCGGCTTCGCGAAGGCCGTCCGGGGCTTCTCCTGCACCCAAGGGGCCCGGCTCATGGATTCGACGCCGCCCGCGACCACGATGTCCGCGGCGCCGGACTTGATCATCTGGCTGGCCATGATGATGGCGCTCAGGCCGGAGGAGCAGAGCCGGTTCACGGTGATGCCGGGGATGTGCAGGGGAAGTCCGGCCAGGAGGATGGCCATCCGGGCCACGTTGCGGTTCTCCTCGCCGGCGCCGTTGGCGTTGCCGAGGATGACCTCGTCGATGCTGTCCGGATCCAGGCCGGCGCGGACCACGGCTTCGCGGACCACCAGGGCAGCCAGGTCATCGGGGCGGACGGCGGAGAGGGCACCGCCGTAGCGGCCGACTGCAGTGCGGGCACCGCCCACGAGAAATGCCTGTGGTCCTGCAACTGCTGATGCCATGGGTACACCCTTCACGCGATAAACGTCTCTGTCATCGGAACGTCTCTGTCATCCGAAGAAATCGGCGGCGGCAACTGACTTCGACTCAGCTAATTTACCGACCGTTCGTTCTATAAAGATTACACGGCGGGGCAAGTGGGTCAACCGGATCCCGCGGGATTACGGGACGACGACGCCGAGGTGGCCGGCCAGCAGCGGAGCCAGCAGCGTGAGCTGGTAGTCGTCGATCACGAGACCTGACAGGCTGCCCAGCCCGCTGATCACGCGGAAGTCCGTGCCCCGGAGGTCGAAGTCCTTGAGCTTCGCGCCGCTGAAATCCAGGGTGCCGATGGTGCAGTTCTTCAACGCGACCCGCGTGGCGGTGCACGATCCGAGATCGAGTTCGTTGATGATGCAATCGCTGATCTGCACGTCGGTCAGTTTGGAGCCGCGCAGGTTCACGTAGTCCAGCTTGCCGCCGTCGATCCGCACCGACTGCCAGGCGCTCTCATACAACTCGGCGGAACCCCAGCGCGGATTGCCGATCTCCACGTCCCGCAGGCTCGTCCGGGCCGCCATGAAAACCGGGGCGTACACCTCCGTCAGGATGCAGTCACGGAGGGTGGCGCCGCGCAGCTGGGTTTCATTGAAGGAGACCCCAGCGAATTCACACTCGGCGAAATCCGTGCCGCTGAGCTCCAGACCGTCGGCTGACGCGCGGCTGTACCGGACGCCGTCGTACCGCTCACCTCGTTGGAAATCCGGCGAAAGATCATCCCGCAACTCCCCCGGCTGGACGGGCGTGAGGCGCGGAGGAGCGACTTTGGACGCTTTGGCGGCAGGCGTGCGCCGCACCATCACAGGGACTCGGCTTTTGCCGCGATTTCCGCCAGGTCCTTGGCCAAGGCATTGCGGGTGATGCGCATTCCGAGCGGGCCGAACACGGCCATCATGATTTTGCTGAGCCGGGTGGGTTTGACCACCTCGGCGCCGAACGTCAGCGTGAGGTCCGTCCCGCCGTCGCGCTCCGCCAGCGCGAACCGGGAGGTGTAGTCGGCGCCGCCCTGGAGTGCCTTCACTGTGGCGCTGCCGCCGCGGCCGGGCGAGGGCGGCTCGCAGTCCGAGACCCACATCTCCACTGTTTCGGAGCGCCCCATCATGTTGCGGGTTTCCTTCCAGCGGGTGCCCTCGCCGTAGGGGCCTTCGGTGAGCATCTCGATCGAGTCGATGCCGGACAGCATTGCGGCCGATCCCGGAATGTCCGAAACGACTGCCCACACCTTGTCCGCCGGAGCGTTGATGTGTTGCGTGAGGCTGGTCTTGTGGTCCATGACGTCGAGCCTAGCCCGCGGTACGGGAAAATTTCACCCCGCCGGGATCCATACCGCCGTGGCCGGCGGCAACAACCCCGCACCGTCAACCCGCGGGACTCCGCCCCCCCGAGGAATCATGTCAAGATGCCCGCCTGGGCTGGTTCGTGGAATCATCTGATTTTGCCCGGGTAGCCGGCCGGGGTTTGGCGGCCTGTTTGGCGGTGGTCAGGGTCAGGAGCTCTGCGGAAAGGGCCTGGACCTGACGCTGGATCGCGGCCGGGTTCAAGGGTTTGTTCTCCCGCTTCAACCGGGCCTTCACATCCCGGGCGACGGTGCCGGTGTCTGCCAGGACGCGCTGGAACGGGGTCGCGGGAAGGTCGTATTTCTTGCTGATCTTCGCGCCGGTGCGGACCTTCGCGACGAGTTTCTGCTGGGGTCCGAAATGGTTGGTGAGCAGTCTCTGCAGGTCCCAGATCCGGTTCAGCAGCTCCAGCTCGCGGGCAGTGTCGTACCGGTGGTAGCCGACCGTCTGGCGCACGATGTGCCAGTTCTTCTGCTCCACGTGCGCCCCGTCATTCTTGTTCCCGGACCGGGACCGCGTGAACGTCAGTTTCTCCTGCTCGCACCACCGGAACAGCTCCCAATTAATGAACTCCGAGCCGTTGTCCGAGTCGATGCCCAGGATCGGAAAGGGAAACGCCGCGGTGGCGTCCCTGATGGCTTCGAAGACCCATTTCTGCGCCTTGTTCTTCACGGACCGGGTTTCGGTCCAGCCGGTCGCGATGTCAGTGATATCAAGGGTGAAACAGAACTCACCGGCACTGTTCCCGCCCTCGTGGCCGACCAGATCAATCTCGACGAAACCGGGCACCGCGTCATCCCATTCAGCCCAGGTCCGCATCTGGATGGAGTCCTTCAGCAACGTACCGGGCTTGGTATGGGACCGGCCCCGCGGATCCAGTTTCACCCGGTCCGCCCGGAGCCGGCGGTCAATCGTCGCCGGCGCGATCCGCAGCAGCAGTGCGGCCGTGCCGGCATCAATCTGAAGTTCCTTGAACCGTCGCAGGCGCGGCACCAGATCCGGCAGCGCGGCCGCGAGCAGCCGCCCGCACGGGGTGCCCTGGACCGCCCAGCAGAACCGCAGAGCCTCGATCACTTGCTCCCCGTAGAGCGGCGGCCGGGGCGCCCTGGGCCGGGCAACCTTCAGCACCAGTGCCATCCGCAGCGCCTTGCGGGCATGGTCGCGGTGCCAGCCCGTCGTCGCGCACAGCTCATCCAGAACCTGCTTCTTCGCCGCCCGGCCCGAACGGACGTAGCGGGTTGCGATGGTCTTCGTGACAGCCCTGCGTTCACTCATCGAAAGCTCCATGGCTCACAATGCCGAAGCGGCGGACACCGGCCCGGCGGACACGCCGCTACGCGGGCATTCTCAAATGATTCTTCGAATACGGCTACGCGGGCATCTTTGATGAGTCAACGCGGCCCCTTGAATTAGTAAGCATGCTTTGTGTTATGGTGAAAGAACGTTGAATTTCAACCGGAAACGAAAGGTGCTTCACACCATGGGTATCGGAGACAAGATTCAGAACGAAGCAAAGCACCTTGGCGGCAAGGCCAAGGAAGCTGCTGGAAACGCTACGGACAACGACCAGTTGCGTGCCGAAGGCCAGAAGGACCAGGTCGTAGCCGACGCCAAGAAGGTCGGCGAAAACGTCAAGGACGCCGTCAAGAGGGACTAGTCCTTCCAGCGCCACTTCATACAATAGAGGCGGCGTCGGACTTTCCTTTGGGGGATGTCCGGCGCCGCTTTTTTGTGCCCATTTGTGCCCATGGATGCCCAATACGTCCCAGTGCTGCCGCACGCCCGAAAGTTCTTGTAAGAATGGCCGGACAACGCAAACGGGAGGACTTCCATGCCAAGGACCAATGCGGGCCGCGACGATCCCGGCAACGGCGATCCCAGCAACGTCGATCTCAGCCGGGCCAGCATAGCCGCCGGCGGTTCACCGGTGCTCCGCGGCTACCTGGCGGCGCCGGAGGGGGACGGGCCCTTTCCAGCGGTCCTGATGATCCACGAAGCCTTCGGCCTCAACGACATCACGGTCCGCCACGCGGACCGGATGGCAGCCGCGGGCTATCTGACGCTGGCCGTAGACCTGTTCAGCGACGGCGGGGCCCGCCGTTGCCTCGTCTCCACGATGCGCGCGCTCGCGGCGGCCAAGGGGCGCGCTTTCACGGATCTGGCCACGGCGCGGGCCTGGCTGCTGGAATCCGGGCGCACCACGGGCAAGATCGGCGTCATCGGTTTCTGCATGGGCGGCGGCTTTGCCCTGCTCCTGGCCAACGACGGCTTCGATGCGGCGGCCGTCAACTACGGCAGGCGGCCCAAAGACCCTGAGGCGGCCCTGTCAGGCGCCTGCCCCATCGTGGCCAACTTCGGCGGCAAGGACCGCACCCTGCCCGGCGAGGCGGCAAAACTGGCGTCCGTGCTCGACCAGTTAGGGGTGGACCACGACATCAAGGAGTTCCCCACTGCCGGGCACGCCTTCCTCAATGATGCGGAGGAGGGGCCTAGGCTATTGCGGCCGCTGATCCGCGTCCTGGGCATCGGGCCGGATCCGCAGTCGGCACCGGAGGCGTGGCAACGGATCGAGGACCACTTCGCCAAGCACCTGTTGGGCTAAACCCTCATCGACTGCTCCGTAAGTGCCCCTGTGGGGCCTGATAAGGGCACCTACGCAGCAACCGACGGGGAGATGAGCGGGGACGTGAGCGGCGGCGGCCACCTCCTGAGGGTGACCGCCGCCGTCGTCGCGATTCCTAGCCGGTGATTACTAGCTGAAGAGCTCGCTCTTGGGCTCGTTGTTCTTGACCTTCTGCCAGCCAAGCCACAGCACGAGGGCGAAGAACGGGACGGTGGCCAGGGTCCATAGGCCCAGCTGGAACACCTCGCCGGTGGCCTTGTTCGTCATTGTGTCGAAGCCGATCAGCACCGTGATGGCCAGCAGCGCTACGAGTCCCGCCCAGCTGGTCCACGGCGAACCCGGCATCGGCAGGCCGGAGACCCGGCCCTTCTGCTGGCGCAGTGCGATCTGGCTGGCGAAGATGGCACCCCAGGTGAAGATGACTCCGATGGATGCGGTGTTGAGTGCGAGGTCGAAGGCGTGCGAGCCGCCGAGCCAGATGTTGAGCAGGATGCCCACGAGGTAGAACGCGGCGATGGCGAGGATGGCCGCGTACGGCACATGGCGAGATGACATCTTGGTGAGCCACTGCGGGGCATGGCCGTTGTTGGCCATGGTGCGGAAGACGCGGCCGATCGAATACAGGCCCGAGTTGCACGACGACAGCGCGGCGGTAATGACGATCATGTTCATGACGTCACCCACCCAGCCAAGGCCCATCTGGCCGAACACGGTGACGAACGGCGAGACGCCGGCCTTGTACTGGTCGGAGGGCAGCAGCATGGCCAGGAGCAGGACGGAACCGACGTAGAAGACCACGATACGGAGCACGACGGCGCGGATCGCCTTGGGCACCTCGCGCTTGGGATTCTGCATCTCACCGGCAGTGATGCCGACGAGTTCGATGCCGTTGTAGGCGAAGATGACGGCGTTCAGGACGAGCACCATCACGAGGGCGCCCTTGGGGAACATGCCGCCGTCGCCGTCAAAGAGGTTCGCCACGGAGGCGTGGCCGACGCCCACCTTGGCGTTGGTGACCACCATGAAGGTGCCGACGGCCAGGAAGATCAGAATCGCGCCGACCTTGAGGCAGGACGCCCAGAATTCAAATTCGCCGAACGCCTTGACGCTGAGCAGGTTCACGGCCACGAGCAGGGCCAACGCCGCAATGGCGGACGCCTCGACCGGCACGTTGGGGAAGAAGAACTGGAAGTACAGTCCGATCGCGATGAGTTCCGCGATTCCGGTCATGCCCCAGTTGATGAAGTACATCCAACCGGACAGGAAGGCGCCCTTCTTGCCGAACATTTCGCCGGCATAGCTGACGAAGGAGCCGGAGGTCTGGCGGTACATGATGAGCTCGCCGAGGGCCCGCATCAGCAGGTAGGCGATGACGCCGGCAATGGCGTAGGAGAAGATCAGCGCCGGCCCGGTCGAGGCCAGGCGCCCGCCGGCACCCATGAAGAGGCCGACGCCGATGGCGCCGCCCATGGAGATCATGGTCACGTGGCGGCCGCTCAGGGTCTTCTTGTAACCCTCGGCGCTGAGAGTCGAGTCGACGACGGCGGATTGCGCCGGCGCGCTCTTGAGTTCGGTGGAAGTACTTTGTGGCACAACAATTCCTTGTGGTCGGGGTATGGCCGGGACTGGACCGTGGATTCGGGCACACGTAATTCGGAGTAAATCCCCAAAGGGGCAACAATGTGTACCGAATCTCACAAAGGGTCGAAGCTTCGCGCGGCTCATCCATCGTACTAGCTTTCCGGGCCGCACAGTGACGCGGGCAACATCCGAGCCGGCATTAGGCTGGTGGCATGGGCACAGCTCTCCGTACTCCACCAGCGCCGAGGCCGGAGCTTTACCGGTTCTCGAGGCTGGATCTCACCACCGTGGGACTCTATTTGGCCGTGGCCGCGTTCTTTGCCCTGGCCGGCGATCTGCTCGCGCCGCTGCTGCTCCAGCTGTCGCCGAACCCGGCAGTGGCGTCCTACTCCGTGAACCTGATCTTTTACGGGACCATCGGCATCCTGGCCCTGGCCGCCGCCCGGCACGTTGCCGCCCGCGACCTCCGCGTCCTGGCCACCAGGCCGTGGTTCACGCTGCTCATGGTCCCGCTGGCGGTCGTGGCGATGCTCATCCTCACCGCGGTCCTGGTGGCGCTCAGCGGACCCGTGCAGACGTCCGCCAACCAGGCCGGTCTCCAGGCCCTCATGCAGCAGGTGCCGGCCTGGCTGATGGTGCCCCTGCTGGTGATCGTGGGCCCGTTTGTGGAGGAGTACATCTTCCGCCACCTGCTGATCGGCAAGCTGAGCGGGCGGGTCAACCTCTGGGTCTGCTGCGCCCTGTCCGTCGGGCTGTTCGCGGCCCTGCACATCGTCGGCCAGGAGCAACTGACCCTGCAGGTGCTGATGCCCTATCTCGCCCTGGGCGCCGTCCTGGTGTTCGTCTACGTCTGGACCGGGAAGAACGTGATGTTCTCCTACTTCGTCCACGCGGCCAAGAACCTCCTGGCCGTCGTCTTCATCTACGCGATCCCGCCGGAGATCCTGGAGCAGCTGCAGCAGATCCAGGGCTAACCGCGTTGTCCCGCGACGCCGCCGCCGAGGTGGCAGATCACGGCAGTGCGCGGCCAAACACTGCCGCGAAATGCCATCTCGCGGCGTGGGGGCCCTACCGGCGCGGGCGCCGACGTCGTAGTTTCTTTCCATGACACTCAACATCCAGATCGCCGTCGACTGCACCAACCCGCACGAGCTTGCCGACTGGTGGGCCGAAACCCTGGACTGGGCCGTGGAGCCGCAGGACGAGAACTTCATCCGCTCCATGATCGAACAGGGCTTCGCCACCGAGGCCGACACGCTCCGGCACAACGGCAAACTCGTGTGGGGTGCCGGGGCAGCCATCCGCCCGCCCGAAGACCTCGACGCCAAACCACCCACCCGCCGCATACTCTTCCAGACGGTGCCGGAGCAAAAAACCATCAAGAACCGGATCCATTGGGACGTGAACCTCGCCGGCGCGGACAAGGACGCCGTGCGGGCCGCGCTCGAAGCGCGCGGCGCCACCTTCCTCTGGACCGCCAGCCAGGGGCCGCATTCCTGGCACACCATGGCGGACCCGGAGGGCAACGAGTTCTGCATCAGCTGAGCCGATTACTACACTCGGACTGTGAGCAACGAAATCCCCGCCAAGGTATCCGACGTCTTTGACCCCACCCGGTGGCGCACCGTGTCCGGTTTCGACGACTTCCAGGACATGACATACCACCGGCAGGTGGAACGCTCCGCGGATGGCTCGCACGTCAGGGACCTGCCCACGGTCCGCATCGCGTTCAACCGGCCCGAGGTCCGCAACGCCTTCCGCCCCGGCACCGTGGACGAGCTCTACCGCGCCATGGACCACGCCCGGATGACCCCCGACGTCGCCGCGGTCCTGCTCACGGGCAACGGCCCCTCCCCCAAGGACGGCGGGCACTCGTTCTGCTCCGGCGGGGACCAGCGGATCCGCGGCAGGGACGGGTACCGTTATGCGGACGGCGAGACCCAGGAGACCATCGACCCCGCCCGCGCCGGCCGGCTCCACATCCTGGAAGTCCAGCGGCTCATGCGCACCATGCCCAAGGTGGTCATCGCCGTCGTGAACGGCTGGGCGGCCGGCGGAGGGCACTCCCTGCACGTGGTCTCGGACCTCACCATCGCCTCCCGCCAGCACGGCAAGTTCAAGCAGACGGACGCGACCGTGGGCAGCTTCGATGCCGGTTACGGCTCCGCACTGCTGGCCCGCCAGATCGGCCAGAAGGCGGCCCGCGAGATCTTCTTCCTGGCCCGCGAATACACCGCCGATGACATGGTCCGGATGGGCGCCGTCAACGAGGCCGTGGACCACGCGCGCCTTGAAGACGTGGCCCTGGAATACGCCGCGGACATCGCCCGGCAGTCCCCGCAGGCCCTCCGCATGCTCAAGTTCGCGTTCAACCTGGCCGACGACGGGTTGGCCGGCCAGCAGGTCTTCGCCGGCGAAGCCACCCGCCTGGCGTACATGACGGACGAGGCCGTGGAAGGCAAGGACGCCTTCCTCGAAAAGCGCGACCCCGACTGGTCCAAGTTCCCTTACTACTTCTAAGGCGGAAACCGTGACTTCCGGAGCTGTGAATATCGAACCCGCGCTGACGGCACTGGCCGCAGCCCTGCGCGGTGAAGGACCCGCCGTCGAACTTTGCGCCGCCCGCGACGGCGGCCTGGCCGTAGGGCTTGTCGAAACGCCGGGCTTCGAGGACGCCGCCGTCGTGGTGCGGACCTCCGGCTCCACCGGCACGCCGAAGGCCACGGTCCTCACCCTCGACGCGCTGGCCGCCTCCTCCATGGCCACCGCGCAGGCGCTCCGGGGCGAAGGGCAGTGGCTGCTGGCCCTGCCCCTGCAGTATGTGGCCGGCGTCCAGGTGCTGGTCCGCTCCCTGTTCGCGGGGACCCGGCCCTGGGCCATGGACCTCAGCGGCGGCTTCACCCCCGAGGCCTTCACCGCCGCGGCCCTCGAACTCACGGACAAGATCCGCTTCACCTCGCTCGTCCCGACCCAGCTGCGGCGGCTGCTGGATTCGCCGTCGGCGGACACCCTCGCGGTGCTCCGGCGCTTCAACGCCATCCTGCTGGGCGGGGCACCCGCGTCCGCTGAACTGCTCGCCGCGGCGCGCGGGGCCGGCGTGCGGGTGGTCACCACCTACGGCTCCGCCGAGACCTGCGGCGGCTGCGTCTACGACGGCGTCCCGCTCGACGGCGTCGAGGTGAAACTGGGTGGGGACGGCCGCATCCTGTTGGGCGGGGCGATCATTGCCGCCGGCTACCTGGACTCCCCCGAACTAACGGAGGACACTTTCGTCGAGGAAGACGGCGTCCGCTGGTACCGCACCACTGACCTCGGCGCTCTGGACGCCGACGGCAGGCTCACCGTGCTGGGCCGGGCGGACGACGTCGTCATCACCGGCGGCCTCAAGGTCTCCGCCGCGCACGTGCAGGCAGAGCTGGAGAAGCTCGACGGCGTGCTGGCCGCCTTCGTGGCCGGTGTCCCCTCGTCCGAGTGGGGCCAGGCCCTGGCCGCGTACATCGCGTTGGCCGACAGCTCACCGGAGGGAATCGAGGCTTTCACGGCCCGCTGGCACGAGTCCTGGGGTCCGGCGCTGGGGCAGCTGGCCCCGAAAACCGTCCTGCCTGCCGCCGGACTTCTCATGCTGCCGAACGGAAAGCCGGACCGGCTGGGCATGACTGTTCTGCTGGACTCACTGCATCAGGGAAAATAGACAAGCCGTACCCGGCCTTTCCGAACCGACACCCAACCAACACGAGGTACTGACCGTGGCCACAGCCGCACAATGGATCCAAGGCGCCCGACTGCGCACCCTGCCGGCCGCGATTGCGCCGGTTCTGATCGGTACCGCAGCCGCCTACGAGATGGATGCGTTCCGTCCCCTCAACGCCGTGCTGGCCGCGCTGGTTGCCCTGCTGCTGCAGATCGGCGTGAACTACGCCAACGACTACTCGGACGGCATCCGCGGCACGGACGAGGACCGGGTGGGGCCGCTCCGGCTGGTCGGCTCCGGCGCGGCCCGCCCGGAACACGTCAAGTGGGCTGCTTTCGGCGCGTTCGGGCTCGCGATGCTCTTCGGCCTGTCCCTCGTCGTGATCACGCAGACGTGGTGGCTGATCCTGGTCGGCATCGGCTGTGTCCTGGCCGCCTGGGGCTACACGGGCGGCAAGAACCCGTACGGCTACCTCGGCCTGGGCGACGTGTTCGTGTTTGTCTTCTTCGGGCTCGTGGCCACGCTGGGCACAACCTACACCCAGGCCGGCCAGCTCAGCCTCGCCGCCATCATCGGGGCCATCGGCACGGGACTCATCGCCTGCGCCTTGCTCATGGCCAACAACGTCCGGGACATTCCGACCGACCGGAAGGCCGGGAAGAAGACCCTGGCCGTGCGGCTCGGGGACAAGCACGCCCGCGAAAGCTACGTGCTGATGCTTGCCGTCGCGATCCTGCTGGTCATCGTGCTCGCGCCGGGACGGCCGTGGATGCTGATGGTGCTGCTGCTGATCCCGGCCAGCCTGATGCCGTCCTGGCTGATGATTGCCGGGCGGCGCCGCAAGAGCCTGATTCCGGTGCTCAAGCAGACCGGACTGATCAACCTCGGCTACGCCGCATTGTTCTCGCTGGGCCTGGTCCTGAGCCACGGGTTCTGAGGCAGGGGTTCCGAGCCAGGCAGGGGGCTCGTAACCCAGGCCGCCGGGCGCAGGGTTCTAGGAGTCCTTGGGGCGGCTGTCCTTGCGGACGGCAATGTCCGGGTTTGCGTCCACCAGGCGGTCTTCGGCGTCGGCGTCCGCCACTTCCCCGGCGCTGCGCAGCGGCTTGGCCTTGCCGGCGAAGCGCTGGTGGAGTGTCGCGGTGGCCGCGTCGCGCTGCTTCTGGAAGAAGAGGAAGCTGATGGCGAATGACATCATTCCGGCGCACAGGACAGCCAGCAGCCATCCCAGCTGCAGGTAGGCGAACAGGGCGAACAATGGCGCAAAGAGCGCCAGCCGGATCAGGGTGTATTTGAGGAAAGCCACACTCCAAGTTTAGCCGCCCGGCGGCCGGCCGGACTCGTTGCGCGTTCCAGCGCCGGCTCCGCGGCTGCCGGGCGTCCGTCTGGAACCCGGGACCGACGCCGGAGACTCCTCCGAAGGATAGACTGAATGTATGCTCCGTGTTGTGGTCCCAATCGTCGTACTCGTCGTATTTGTCTACGGACTGGTCGACCTGATCCGGACAGACCCGCGCCTGACCAAGGGCATTTCAAAGCCGGCATGGATCGTGGTGCAGATCGTCCTTCCGCTGATCGGCGCCGTCCTGTGGTTCATCGTTGGCCGCCCGCGTAACACGGAGGCCGCCCCGGTCACGTACAGCCACCCCGTCGCACCGGATGACGACCCCGAATTCCTGCGCAACCTCGAAATCCGCCGCCGCAACCAGGCCGAAGCCGATCGGCTCAAGAAGCTCAAGGACGAGCTCGACGCCAAGGAGCGCAAGCTCGACGGCGGCAGCGGCGAGGCACGAGGCAGCGGCAGCTCCGGTGACGCCCACGAATCCGGCGACGCCGGTACGCAGGGCACCGACGAGGTCAAGTAGGGACGAGGTCACGTAGGCCAGGCAGGTCCGCGTTTCGCCCATTTGCCGGAAACGGCCTGAAAGCGAACCTCATAGCGGCCGTCTCCGGCAAATCGCGGGACGGCACCGTGGTCGATTGACGCCCGCCCAGCGCCCGCTGCTCCCCCACACCCGGCTGGCGCTGTGGATAACCGCCCGGGCTCCTCCCCTCCGCGCCAACCGCACAACTGACCCTCGTTTGACGCCCAAGTAACCCCCATTTGACGCGAACGGCCGCTAAGCGTGGTGGCTTAGCGGCCGTTCGTGGCAAATCGCGGGGTCGGAGGGTCCGGAGCGGGGATCCGAGGGTCCGGCGCGGGTCCGGAGGGTCCGGCGCGGGTCCGGAACCGCTACCGGGAGGCTACAGCCCAGAGTAGGAGTGCAGTCCGTTGAAGAACTGGTTCACGATGGTGAAGTTGAAGACCACGCACAGGTAGCCCACAATCGACAGCCAGGCCGCGCGGGTTCCGGTCCAGCCGCGGGTGGCGCGGGCATGCAGGTAGCCGGCGTAGACCACCCAGATCACGAAGGTCCAGACTTCCTTGGTGTCCCAGCCCCAGAACCGGCCCCAGGCCTTCTCGGCCCAGATGGCACCGAACATGAGCGTGAAGGTCCAGCCGACGAAAGCGATCGCGTTGATCCGGTAGGACAGGTTCTCGAGGCTCAGCGCGGTCGGCACGAGGCGCATGAAGCCGAGCTTGTCGCCGCCGCCGGCAGCGACGGTCCTCTGCCGGTGCGACTGCACGAGCTGCAGCGCGGACATGGCAAAAGTCAGGGTGAACAGCGCGGAGGACATCACGGCGATGGAGACGTGGATGATCAGCCAGTAGCTCTGCAGTGCGGGCACGAGGTGGCCGACCGGCGTCCAGAAGGCGATGGAAGCCGCAACGAGCATGATTATGGCCAGGCCGATCACGAACGTTCCCAGGAAGCGCAGGTCGCGGCGGATCAGCACCAGCAGGAAGACAGCCACGGCCATGAACGCGCCGGTGGTGAGGAATTCGTACATGTTGCCCCACGGCACCCGGCCCGCGCCGATGGCCCGCGTGATGACGCCGGCAGCGTGGATCGCGGCGCCCAGGACGGTCAAGGCGACGGCGATCCGCGCCGGTACGCGCCGCTCGGCGCCGTAGCGCATGCCGCCGTCGGCGGTCTGGCCGACGCCGGTGGCGCCCGCCTGCGCGGTGCGCGACGACGGACGCTCGGCGCGGCCCACGGGTCCGCTGACGTCCGAGTCGGCGCGGTCGACGACCCGGGCTGCGCCCGATCCAACGCTGCCCGTTCCCATGCCAGCTCCCACGGGAATCCTTGCAGTGTCAGCACCGGCGGCTGCCCCGGCGAGTTCCGCGGCCTTGAGGTCCACCGCGCGCAGCATCTTGCTGCTCTTGGCCAGGTCCCAGGCGAAGGCGATGAACGCCACCGTGTAGGTGCCGGCAGCCAGCAGCATGAAGAGCTCGCTGTACTGGCCCATGGTTTCGTTGATGGGGAACGGCATTACTGGTCCTTCTTTGGCTCGTGTGAGCCTGCTGTTGACTGGATGAAGTCTGCTTCGGGATGTTCCGGGGATGCGTGGTGTGCACCGGCGCCGGGCGCGTCAGTATCCGCCCGGTCATTGTCCGCTGTTCCGCTGGGAGCTGACTGGGAGTCTCCGCCGGTAGCCGCTGCGGAGGAGCCTTGCTCGCCGAGCCGCCATTCGGCGGCCAGCAGGGTGCGGAGGGCGGCGGCTTCGCCGGCCAGCCGGTGGTCCTCGCCGCGGGCCAGGAGACCGTACTCCACCATGGTGCGGCCGTCCGCGTGTGTTCCGGTGCGGACCCAGACGCGGCGGCGGTTCACGTACAGCGAGGTGACCAGGCCGGCAACGGCCAGGAGCGCGAAGATCAGCGCGTAGAGCTGGCCCGGGTTGTGGTGGATGTCCACGCCGACGTACCGCTTGACACCGTCGAAGCTGATGGAGCCCTTGCCGTCCGGCAGCGTGTAGCTGGCACCGGGGGTCAGGACGATGCCCTTGGTGGGCAGGTTGCGGGCGTTGAGCGGGGTCAGCTTCTGCACATCGAGTTCAAACACGTTTTGCGGGGCGCCGCTGCCCAGGCCGAGGTCGCCGTAGTAGGAGTTCAGGGTCAGCTGCGGGTTGATCAGCTCGGGATCAGCGCTGAAGGTCACGCCCTGATCGGTGACGAAGGCGGTGGGCAGGAAGAAGCCGGCAAAGGCGAGCTGCTCCGGCTTGGCGTCGGGGACCTTGATGACCACGGAGGAGTAGTAGTTTTGGCCCTGCAGCTTGGCCACCACGGGGCCCTGCATCGCGACGTTTCCGGCGCCGTCGCGGATCGTGATGACGGGGGCGTAGCCGTTGCCTGTGAGGTAGACGCTGGTGCCGCCGAGGCTGAGCGGATCATTGACCTTAAGCACGTCCTTCTTGGCGGGCGCGTCCGGGGTTTCCTTGGTGGTCACATCGGCCTTGAAGTCGATGGGCTGGCCGAACTTGCCCTTCGATTCGCGGTCGAAGGTGATGTCGAACTTGTCCAGCTGGACGGAGTACGGCTGGAGCTGGCTGCTCTGGAAGTTGGTGCCCGGGGTGAACTGGTCGTAGCCGACGAGCGTGTTCACAAAGGTGTCGCCCTCGACCAGGATCCGCTGCCCGCTGTAGCCGAACAGACCGCCGATCGCTACCGAGACCAGCACCCCGATCAGCGCCGTGTGGAACACCAGGTTGCCGACTTCCCGCAGGAAGCCGCGTTCCGCGCCCAGCGACGGCCGCGCGCCGTCGTGGTCCCGGATATCGACACGGTACCCGCGCTTCTTCAGCAGCCCGGCGGCCCCGGTGACGGCGGCCGACGCCGGGATCCCGGCGTCGGCGGGGATCACGAGCGTGCCGTATTCGGGCAGCCGGGAGAGCCGTGCGGGCGTGCGCGGGGGCTGGGAGCGCATCGCCTTGTAGTGCACGATGGCGCGGGGTATCACGCAGCCGATCAGCGAGAGGAACAACAGGATGTAGATGGCGGAGAACCAGGCCGAGGAGTAGACATCGTAGAGTTGCAGCGATTCCAGGATCTTGCCGTAGTCCGGGTGGTCCTTGATGTACTGCGTGACGATCGAGGGGTTGGCGGGCCGCTGCGGGAACAATGATCCGGGAACCGCGGCGACAGCAAGCATCAGGAGCAGGAACAGCGCCGTGCGCATGCTGGTCAGCTGCGACCAGGCCCAGCGGAGCATGCCCAACGGGCCAAGCGACGGCAGGACGGCCTGGGCCTTTGCGGCGGCCACAGCGTCCGCGACGGGGGTGGCGGCGTCGGGCTTGGTGCCGGGGGCCGGGGACTTCTTCTTTACGTTCACTCGCTCGCTCATCAGATCGGCAATTTCACATCAGTTTGGAACCAGTACTGCAACCCGGAGACCCAGGCTCCCCACACGCCGCTGGCCATCAGCAGGCCCAGCACAATCAGGATGCCGCCGCCGGTGCGCTGGATGGCGAGCCGGTGCTTGCGGAAGAAGGACATCACGCCGATGCCGCGGCGCACGGCCAGGGCGATCAGCAGGAACGGAATCCCCAGCCCAAGGCTATACACGAAGGCCAGAAACGCACCTTTGGCCGCCGAGGATCCGCCGGAGAGGCTCAACAGCTGGACCGCGGAATAGGTGGGCCCGATGCACGGCGCCCAGCCCAGCCCGAACGTGATGCCCAGGAGCGGCGCGCCCCACAGCCCCGCCGGCGGCTTGGCGTGGATCTTCGCGTCGCGCTGGAGCCAGCCGAAGCCGCCCATGAAAACGACCCCCATGATGACCACCAGGATGCCCAGCAGCTGGGTGATCCATTTGCTCTGAGTGCCGGTGATCAGGGTCCCCAGCTGGCCGAACGCCCCGCCGAGCAGGACGAAGATCACAGAGAAACCCAGGACGAAGAGCCCGATGCCGGCCAGCATTCGGCCGCGCTTCTGCTTCTGGAGGTCGACGCCGGTCAGTCCCGTGACGTAGCCAAGGTACCCCGGCACGAGGGGCAGCACACAGGGCGAAAGGAAGGAGACGAATCCGGCCAGCAGGGCCACGGGGATGGCAAGCAGCAGCGAACCGTTCAGGATGGCTTCGGCGAAGGGGCTGTTCACGGTGCGGGCCGCCGCTACTCGGCCACGGCGGCGGCGATGAGGGACTTGAGGGTGCCCTTCTGGATTTCACCGAGGACGCGGGAGGCGACGCGGCCCTGCTTGTCCAGCACCAGCGTGGTGGGGACGGCGCCCGGCGGCACCAGGCCGGAGACGGCCAGCAGCACCGCGCCGTCCTTGTCGTTGAAGCTCGGGTACGTCAGGTTGAACGTCTTGTCGAACGCGTCGGCGGTGGCTTTCTCGTCGCGGAGGTTCACGCCGAGGAACTGCACACCCTGGCTCTTGAATTCCTGGTGCAGGGCCTCCAGCGAGGGCGCCTCCACCCGGCAGGGCGCGCAGCCGGCGAACCAGAAGTTGAGCACGGTGACTTTACCCTGGAAGTCCGCGGCCGTTACGGCGGTGCCGTCAAACAGGGTCCCCTTGATGGCGACCGGGGTCTTGCGGTCCGCGACGGCGAACTCCGTCACCGATCCGTCCCCGGCCACGTAGTTCTTGTTGTCCCCGGCCCTGGCCTGCTTTGCGAGCGCATCCTCCTGGGCACAGGCGGACAGCCCCAGCACTAGGGCCAGGGCCGCGCCGCCGGCCGTCAGGACGCTGCGGCGGGACGGCGTTGCTCCTGGATTGCTGCCTGTCATGCTCAAGCCCCCGGCGTGCTGGCGGCACCGGGCAGGAGTGCGGCAGCAGGCTCGCTGTAGTCGACCCGCACGAGGGTGCCGGCGTCGTCGAATACCAAGGAAGTGAGGGAGGTGAGCGTGCATTCGCGTTTCCGCGGATCGTGCCACAGCGGCTTGCCTTCGGCGCTGAGCCGGGTGGCCCAGATGGGAAGCTGATGGCTGACGAGGATGGCTTCGGCGCCGTCGCCGCCCAGTTCGATGGCCCGCAGGCGTGCATCCTGGACCGCGGCGATCACCCGGGCAGCCTGATCCTTGTACGGCTCGCCCCAGGAGGGACGGAGCGGGTTGCGGAGCATGGGCCAGTGCTTCGGCCTGAGGAGTTCCGCCGGGGAGACGTGAAGCCCCTCGAAGTAATTTTCGGCCTCGATGATCCGGGCCTCGGTGACGATCTCGAGGTTGAGGGCCTGGGAGATCGGAAGGGCGGTCTCCTGTGCACGGGTCAGCGGGGAGGCGGCGAGGTGGACGATCTTCGCCCCTTGTGCGGCGCGCTCGCTGAAGTGGTCCGCGAGCACCCGGGCCATCTGCTGGCCGAGCTCGGAGAGGTGGAATTCCGGCAGCCTGCCGTACAGGACGCGATCGGGATTGTGGACCTCGCCGTGGCGGAGCAAATGAACAGTGGCTTGGGGCATGTCTACCAGTTTCTCAAAGATGTCGGTCGATTCGAAATCTTCTACAAGTGGTAGAACTGAAAAGTATTGAGAAAAGTTCCGCCCGGGTGGAATAAAAGATGCAAATGCATGTTTATACTGGGTGAAGCGGTTAGTTGAGAGTTCAACCAATGATGCTTCAACTAACGATCAGACGAACATCCGCACGACCCACCCGACACAAGGAGAACCACCATGGCACTTCCCGCCAACGTCACCACCGGTATCTGGACGCTCGACAACTCGCACAGCGAGATCGCCTTCACCGTCCGCCACGCAGGCATCAGCAAGGTCCGCGGTCAGTTCAAGGACGCCGACGCCACCCTGGCCCTGGCCGAGAACGTCGCCGATTCCAAGGTCAACGCCAGCATCAAGACCGCCAGCTTCGACTCCGGCGACGTCAACCGCGACGGCCACGTCCGCGGCGAAGACTTCTTCGACGTCGAGAAGTTCCCGGAAATCGCCTTCGTTTCCAGCACCATCGTTCCCAAGGGCGACGGCTACGAACTCCAAGGCGACCTCACCATCAAGGGCGTTACCCGCCCGGTGGCCCTCGAAACCGAGTTCAACGGGGTGGCCGTCGATCCGTTCGGCAACACCCGCGCCGGCCTCACGGCTGCAACCACCATCAGCCGCAAGGACTTCGGCCTGACCTGGAACGCAGTTCTCGAAGCCGGCGGCGTCCTCGTCAGCGACAAGGTTGTCATCAACCTGGAACTGGCCTTTATCGCTCCCGCAGCGTAGTCAGTAGCTTGGCCGCTAGGCCTTAGCCCAGGCCGTTAGGCCTTGGACCCGCCCGGTCGATGCCCGGCAGCCGTCCTCAGCACCCCGCTTCATCCGTGTGATGAAGCGGGGTGCTGTCTTTTTCCCGTGCAGGTTTCCGCGGGAGGATCCAAACCCGCGGTGACGGCGCCCGGCCAGCCCCGCGACAGGCCGCAAATTCCCTAGATAACGGGGGAATCGCGGTCTACAGTGAGAGCCATGAGCAACCCCAATGATGTACCGCCGCAGCAGCAGCCGGGTGCCGAGTCCCCGCCGGCCAGCAATGTTCCGCCCGCCGGTTCCGAGCCGCCCCAGGTAAACCCGCAGGTCCCCCCGGGGTATCAGGCGCCACCGCCCGGCTATCAGGCTCCGGGTCCGCAGGGGTACCAGCCACCGCCGCAGGGCTACCAACCGCCGGGCCCGCAGGGCTACCAGCCACCGGGCCCGCGGGGCTATCAAGCCCCGGGCCCGCAGGGCCAGCCGGCCCCGGCCGGTGGGATCCGCTTCGAAATGCCGACGGACCGCCCCAGGAACTTCAGTGATGCAATGCCCCAGGGCGGTTTCTCGGGCATGTTCAGCGTCACCGCGATGCCGACCGAGCTGAAGGTTTCCTATTGGATCTGGCTCATCGGCGGCCTCCTGGGCCTTCTCGGCGGAATCATCGGCCTCTTCGGATCTTTTGTCCTCTTCGCTTTCGCGCCGGCCCTGGGCCTCGTGGTCCTGCTGCTCGTACTGGTGGCACTCGTCCTGGCGGCCGCCCAGATCATCCTGGCCATGAAGATGAAGGAAGGCCGGGAGTGGGCCCGCTTCGCCCTCACGATCGTGGCCGGCATCTCCCTGGTTCTGGCGATCATCGGCGCGAGCGCTGCCGAGGGCAGGGGTGGCGGAAACCTGCCGAGTTTCGTCATCAGCCTTGCGGCGACCGTGCTCATGTGGCTGCCCAACTCGCAGGCGTGGTTTGCAGGCCACCGGGGCCGCACCTAGCCTGCCCCGGCGCCGGCATTCCGCCGTGAGGCCGCAGCAGGGAGCGCGTCCCGCCGCGGCCGCGCGGCGTCCGGCGAAAGGGCTGAGAATACCTCACCGGAATGATCCGCACGGCGGACCGCCCGCGGTACGGTGGATCTGAACCATGCTGGGGCAGGGCAGGATCGCTGGTCCCGGTAGCCGATTCAGAGATCGACACGCAAAGGACCGCTTCATGAGCAACCCTCCAGTCCAGCCTTCACCTCCGGACGGCCCCGAGCCGGGCGAGCAGCCGACGCCGGGCCATGGCCAGGACGCACCGCAAAACGGTCAGCTGCCCCCGTCCGCCCCGCAGTACGGGCAGCAGGCGCCCCAGTCACCGCAGTACGGGCAGGCCCCCTCCGCACCGCAGTACGGCCAGAACGCTCCGCAGCCTCCGCAGTACGGGCAGAACGCCCCGCAGCTTCCGCAGTATGGCCAGCAGGCTCCCACGTACGGGAAACCCGAATTCGGGCAGTCCCCCTACGCCCAGTACCCCTCCGAACAGCCCCAGGGGCCGGGCGGCATGCCCAGGCTCGTCAACATTGCGTTCTGGCTGATCGTCGGCTCAGGCCTCGTGTGGGTGCTCTCCCTGCTGCTGTCCCTCGGCACCCTGGACACTCCCGCCGTCCGGAACATGTTCGAAGAGCAGATGGCCGCGAGCGGCACCAAAGTTGACTTCAATTCCATCAAGGGCTTCCTTGTAGGGACCATTGTGGTGTTCGCCGTGATCGGCGCCGTGCTCTACGCCCTCGTCGCGTTCAACGTCCGCAAGGGCAAGAACTGGGCCCGCATCCTGGGCACCGTCTTCGCCGCACTGTCAATCCTCGGCATCTTCCCGCCGAGCCTCGGAAGCATCGCCGCCCTGGCCGGCATCGCCGCAATCGTGATGCTGTACCTGCCGGCGACGTCGCCCTACTTCCAGAAGCGGCAGCCTTTCGCCAATCCGTACGGGCGGCCGGGGAACCCCTTCAGGAGCTAGACCCCCGGGAATCTGCATGCAGGGCGTGGGAGCCGGACGGGCTGACCGGAACTAGTCAGCATCCTCCGGGTCCTGCGCCCTTTGTGCGTGGTACGCCAGGATCTGCAGTTCGGTTGCCATGTCCACCTTGCGGAGGTTGACCCCCGGCGGTACCTGCAGCATCACCGGGGCGAAACTGAGGATGCTCCGCACGCCGGCGGCAATCACCCGGTCGCAGACGCTCTGTGCCACCGCGGCGGGCAAGGCAAGGACCACCATGTTGGCGCCGGTCCGCTGCAGGACGGGCTCGAGGTCGGCGGCGTCGCTGACCCGCAACCAGCCCACTTCGCTGCCCACTACCATCTGGTCGGCGTCGAAAATCGCCACGATGTCAAAACCACGGGATTCGAACCCGCCGTAGCGGGCCAGGGCCTTGCCAAGGTTGCCCGCGCCGACAATCGCGACCTTCCAGTCGTGCGTCAGGCCCAAGGCGGCGGCGATATTCCTGTTGAGGTACTGCACCTCGTAGCCCACTCCGCGCGTTCCATAGGAGCCAACATAGGAGAGGTCCTTGCGGAGCGTCGAGGAACTGACCCCCGACGCCTCTGCCAGTGATTCGGAGGAGACCCGGTCCACGCCTTCGGCCAGCAACGTGGTGAGGGCGCGCAGATAGATCGTCAGCCGGGCCACGGCCGCGGGCGGAATCTGCTTGGCGGCAGCCCCGGCTCCCCCGGGCACAGCCTCGGGAGATGAATCCAGCGAAGTCACTATCTGCTCCATTGCGTCGCGTTGTGCTTCCCACTCTAGAGCCACCGCCCTTCACGCAACAAAGCAGCCAGCCGTCAGGGCTGCTGGTCCAGTGCCCGCCGCAAGGTCCGCGCCAGGCGGACTTCGTCGATTTTCCAGAAGTCCCGCTGGACGCCGTTCACCAGCACCACGGGGATCTCCTCCGCGAAGCGTTCGCGCAACGCGGCGTCGTCGTCCACGGACTGTTCCGTCCAGTCAATCCCCAGAGCCGCCGTGACACGGCCGACGGCGGCGCGCGCGGCGGCGCAGAGGTGACAGTCAGCTTTGGTGATCAGAACGACATCGGGGAGGGGCACGGGCTTGGCCATGGTTACACGGTAGCCCGGCGGCAGGTCCGGCGTCGACGCGTGTTGCCCCCGCGCCGCGGCCGCAGGGAAGGCCGCGGCGGCGTCCACGGCCTGGCGACGGGGCCGCGCCGGTCATTGACTAGACTCGTGGCATGCCCGAGGAGAAGTATGTCGCTGTGGCCGGACAGCCTGTTGCGTCATCGCAGCACGGCGAAGCCGCCTTTTTCGACGTCGACAACACCCTCATGAAGGGCGCCAGCCTGTTCCATGTGGCCCGCAAGATGCACCAGCGCGGGGCGTTCACCATTCGCGAGGCCGCCGGTTTCGCCTGGAAGCAGCTCATGTTCGTACTCCGCGGCGAAAACATGGATGACGTCCACGCCGTCCGCGACTCCGCCCTGACCCTGGCCTCCGGAATCACGGTTGCGGACATCGAGGCCCTGGGCGAAGAGGTCTACGACGAAATGATTGAATCCCGGATCTGGCCGGGGGCCAAGGCCCTGGCCGAGCAGCACCTCCGGGTGGGACGCAGGGTCTGGCTCGTGACGGCGACCCCGATCGAGGTGGCCACCGTGATTGCGACGCGGCTGGGCCTCACCGGAGCGCTCGGCACCGTGGGCGAGATCCTGGACGGGTCCTACACCGGCCGGCTGGTTGGCGAGATCCTGCACGGCCCGGCCAAGGCGGTGGCCGTCCGCGGGATTGCCGAGGCCGAGGGGCTGGACCTCAACCGGTGCTGGGCCTACAGCGATTCGCACAACGACATCCCGTTGTTGAGCATGGTGGGGCATCCGGTGGCCATCAACCCGGACTCCAAGCTGCGCCGCCATGCGCGCGAAAACAACTGGCCGGTCTACGATTTCAGGTCCGGACGGCGCGCCGCCACCCTGGGGCTCAAGGCCGCCACGGTGGGAGGGGCCATCTACGGCCTCTGGCGCGGGTTCTCCCGCTTCCGCGGACCCACGCGGTAGGAACTCCCCGCGTTCCGCGGCGGAATCGGTCCTGCGCTGCGCCGTGCGCACGCGGATCCGGGCCGAAAAAGACAAAGAAATGCCCGCCGCCGGGAAGGCAACGGGCATTCACGCAGTGCGAAGTATTGCTACTTCTTATTGCGGCGCTGGTGGCGCGTCTTACGAAGCAACTTGCGGTGCTTCTTCTTGGCCATACGCTTGCGACGCTTCTTAATAACTGAACCCACGAAAGTCCCTCACAAACTAGATGCAGTACCTGTCTGCTGGAAGTCGTCCGCGGATTGAGCAACAGACTGAACAACTGACAGGTTCTTACAATGACGTAAAACGTTCCTTAACAGGGTACCGCTTATCCGGGGCGCCCCATGACCGCAGGCCCTATCGATTGCCCGCAGCCGCTGATTCGGTCCGCAGTCGACGCCGCGGAAGACTCAGCCTGTCTCCGTATGCCCGTCGACGACAGCACCCTTGACATACTGTTCGACGGCGTTTTCCGGCACCCGGTAGGAGCGGCCGAAACGGACGGCCGGCATCTCTCCGGAATGCACTAGACGGTACACGGTCATCTTTGACACCCGCATGAGTTCCGCGACTTCAGCCACGGTCAAGAAGCGGGCCTTGGAGAAGTTGGCCTCCGTAGACATTTCCTTTTATTCCTTTGCTCAAGCGAACGGCAACCCCATCTGGTGACATGGCGGTGTGCCGATGCTGAGCCATCCAACAACCATGTGGTAGTAACTCTAGTGGCTCGTGGTGCCAATGTGAAAGACTTCCTCAGGAATCCCTACGCACTTTCCGCAGGAATCCAGAAATTGTCCGGCCACGCCGCCGCTACCGCCACAGCCTCAGCCGCGGGTCCGGCGGGTGCGGGCCGAGGCCGCCAACTGGCCGAGCACCGACGCCGTCACGTCCCAGTCCATGCAGGCATCCGTGACGCTCTGGCCGTACGCGAGTTCATCCAGGCCGGCGGCGTGATCGGCGACGTCCAGGTTCTGAGCCCCGCCCACCAGGAAGCTCTCCAGCATGACGCCGGCAATGGCCCCGGCCGAGGACCCGGCGTTCTCCAGCTGGGAGCCGATTTCGAGGGCGACTTCGGCCTGGCGGTGGTGGTCCTTGCCGCTGTTGGCGTGGCTGGCGTCCACGATCAGCCTCGGGTTCAGCTGCCTCGCGGCCAGCTTCGCCGCGGTAGCCTCGACGTCGGCTGCGGAGTAGTTGGGACCCTTGCGTCCCCCGCGGAGGATGACGTGGGTGTCCGGGTTGCCGGCGGTGGCCACGAGCGCCGCCCTGCCCTCGCCGTCGATCCCCAGGAACGCCTGGGCCGCCGCGGCGGCGCTGCACGCGTCGAGCGCCACCTGAAGGTCGCCGTCGGTCCCGTTCTTGAAGCCGATCGGCATGGAGAGCCCGGACGCCAGCTGGCGGTGGATCTGGCTTTCGGTGGTGCGGGCCCCGATGGCGCCCCAGGAGACGAGGTCGGCCATGTACTGGGGGCTGATGGGTTCGAGGAACTCGGTGGCGGCGGGCAGGCCGAGCGCAGTGACCTGCCGCAGGAACCGGCGTGCGGCGCGCAGGCCCGCGGCGATGTCGTGGCTGCCGTCGAGCCGGGGGTCGTTGATGAGGCCCTTCCAGCCCACCGTCGTGCGCGGCTTCTCGAAGTACGTCCGCATGACGATCAGCAGGTCTTCGCGGTGCTTCTCGGCCTGGCTGACCAGCCGGCGGGCGTATTCCAGGCCGGCTTTGGGGTCATGGATGGAGCAGGGGCCCACGATCACGAGAAGCCGGTCGTCGACGCCGTCCATGATCGCCCGGACCTCGTCCCGGCCGCGCGCGACGACCTCGGCCATGCGGGGGTCCAGCGGGAGTTCCGCCATCATGTCCTGGGGTGTGGGCAGCGGAGTGAACTCGCTGACGCGCAAATTCGAGGTGGACTGCTGGGTTGCGGGGGCTGCTTCGATGCTCAATGTTCGGGTCCTGTTCCGGATGCGGAGCGGGCCCTGTTCAGAACCCGCCGGAGAAATGGCGAAGGGCAGAGAATGATCTCTGCCCTGTTGGCTCTGAAGGAAAGTTGGATGCGTGTCAGTTAGACGCGGGCCCCTCCAGAGCCAACGAAAAATACGCATACCAACGGTTAGTCATAGCGTTGAGCATAGTCCCGGGGCTGCGGCGGCGGCAAACCACGGCCGGCCAGTCCGCGTAACACAACTACTCGCGGCGCCTTGCCGCCTGCCGGTGGCGAGGGCGTTTAGCCGACATGACAGTTCGCGCCCAAGTTTCGGCCTCAAAGTCAATCAGTCGTTGCAACGATGGGTGTCAGGCGCGGTGGCGATGAGTTGGCGCATGCGTTGTTTCGGGGTGTCCAGGTTCAGGGTGGGGCGGGGCCGGTTGTTGAGTTTGTCGGCGATGACGTCCAGGTCCCCGGCGGTGAATCCGGAGAGGTCTGTGCCTTTTTCGAACCAGTGCCGCAGCAGCCGGTTGGTGTTTTCATTCGTGCCGCGCTGCCAGGGTGAATGCGGATCGCAGAAATAGACACCCGCGTCCAGGGCCATGCTGACACGCGGATACTGGACCATTTCGGTGCCGCGGTCCCAGGTCACGGTCTTGACCAGCCGTCCCGGGAGCCGGCGCATCTGCTCGATCATGGCATCGGCCACGGCCTGGGCGGTGTGCTGCCCTGGCAGGTGGAGCAGGACGGTGTACCGGGTGGTGCGTTCGACCAGGGTGCCGATGGCGCTGCGGCCGTCCTTGCCGATGATCAGACCTCCCAATGACCTGGAACTGCACGGTCAGCCGGGGGCTCTGCAGCTGGAACGCTTTGGGGCGCCGGCCCCGCTGATGGGTGCGGATCTGGGCCACGTCGGCCTGCTATTCCCCGTCAGCGCCCCGGTTGCGTCGGATTTCCCGCCACACGACGGACCTGTCCCGGCCGATATCCCGCGCAATCGCCGCGGCTGTCGCCCCGCCCCGCAGCCGCGTCATGATCACCGCCCGGTCAATCAGACCAAGCCTGTTCGACCCAGGCCGGCCCCGGGGCACAGGCCCGCCTACGACGCCGCCCTCAACACCCATCCGCATCTGCATGCGACCAGTCTTACCCAGCCACCGCAGGGTAGTGCCGCGCCACATGCCGATCCGGGCAGACGCCTCCTTGACCGACACCCCCTGCCGCAGCAGGGAAAAGAACTCGTCCTTCAGGGCATCAGAAGCCCGGTAACCACCCGGCATTGCAACCTCCAAGAATTCAGATGTTGCAACGACCGTATGATTCTGCCCGGAGAACACTGGTGTGAAGTGTCATGTCGACGCAGATCACGCGCCGGAGCCCGGCCCGGCCTGCGCGTAGTAGCCCTCTATGTGGCGGGCCACGAGCTCGGCCGCGCGGGCGCCGTCGTGGTTGTTGATGGCGGCCAGGATGTCCCGGTGCTCGGCGCGGAGGCTGGCTTCGGTAGCTTCCCAGTCCGGCAGCTTGGCCGTGAGTTGGCCGGCGTAATTCTGGATGGCTTCGCGCAGGGAGCCCATCATGGCGCTGACGACGGCATTGCCCGCCGCCTCGGCCAGAGCCAGGTGAAAACGGACGTCGAGCGCCAGGAACTCGTCTGCACCCGGGGCGGTGTCCATCTGGTCCAGGAGCCGGGCAGCCTCGACGAGTGCAGGCGAACCGGGCTGCGCCCGGGCCACGGCCCAGGATTCGAGGAGCACACGAGTCTGCACAATGTCCGCCACGGGCAGATGCGAGGTGGCCACATGGAAGCGCAGCGCCGAGCCGAGGGCGGACGTCGGGTCCGCTATCACCAGCGTGCCGGCGTCCGGGCCGGAACCCACGCCGGCGCGGACAACCCCCAGGGCCTCCAGTATCCGGATGGCTTCACGGACGGAGGTGCGCGACACCTGCAGCTGTTCGGCCAGCGTCCGCTCCGAAGGGAGTCGTCCGCCCAGCGCGAGCCGGCCGCTGGAGAGCTGGTTCTCGATCCACTGCAGGACAAGCTGGTGCGTACGCATGCCCCAATGATACTTGATGTGGTCGGACCACATACCCTACAGTGTGGTTAGACCACAGACGACAAGTCTGCCGCAAATCATCCGCCTGATCCGTTCCGGAGGCCACCTTGACCCGCATCGTCCAGCCCAGCAATTCCGACGTTACTTCCGCGACGGAGGCGACTGCCGGCGCGCCATCCGCTGCCCGCGCTGTTCCCGCCGCGCTGAGGCGGCGCATGCCCAAGTACTCGGACCTCGCCCCGCTGATGCAGTTCAAGAAGCCGGAGTTCAGCAAGGCCGCCAGGCTCCGCCGTGCCAGCACCATCTGGGACCTCCGCGACATGGCCAAGCGCCGCACGCCCCAAGCGCCGTTCGACTACACTGACGGCGCCGCCGAGGCCGAAATCACGCTGCACCGGGCCCGCCAGGCGTTCCTGGACATCGAGTTCCGGCCCGGAGTCCTGCGCGATGTCTCCAGCGTCGACCTCAGCACCGACATCCTGGGCAAGCCGTCCAGGCTGCCGGTGGGGATCGCACCCACGGGCTTCACCCGCATGATGCAGTCCGAAGGCGAGTACGCGGGCTCCCGGGCCGCCGAGGCCGCCGGCGTCCCGTACACACTCTCCACCATGGGCACGGCGTCCATCGAGGACGTGGCCGCCGCCGCGCCCGGGGGCCGGAACTGGTTCCAGCTGTACCTGTGGACGGACCGCGACCGCTCGCTGGAACTCATCGAGCGCGCCGCCAAGGCAGGCAACGACACCCTCATGGTAACGGTGGACACCGCCGTCGCCGGGGCCCGCCTCCGCGATGTCCGCAACGGCATGACCATCCCGCCCGCGCTGACTATCAAGACCGTGCTGGATGCGTCCTACCGCCCGGCCTGGTGGTTCAACTTCCTCACGCATGAGCCCCTGACCTTCGCCTCGCTCTCCCGCTACACGGGCACGGTCGCGGACCTCATCAACTCCATGTTTGATCCGACGCTGACGTTCGACGACCTCGACTGGCTGCGGGCAACCTGGAAAGGCAAGCTGGTGGTCAAGGGCATCCAGACCGTCGACGACGCCCGCAAGGTCGTGGACCACGGCGCGGACGGCGTGGTCCTCTCCAACCACGGCGGGCGCCAGCTGGACCGCGCCCCCATCCCCTTCCACCTGCTCCCCGAGGTTTCCGCGGCGCTGAAGGCTGACCAGACCGACGCGGCGATCATCCTGGATACCGGGATCATGAGCGGTGCGGACATCGTCGCGGCCCTTGCCCTGGGCGCGGACTTCACCCTGATCGGGCGCGCCTACCTCTACGGACTCATGGCCGGCGGGCGGGCCGGCGTGGACCGGGCGCTCCAGATCCTGGAGACGGACATGCTCCGCACCATGGCCCTGCTGGGCGTCAGCAGGATCTCCGAGCTGACCCCGGACCACGTGCGGCTGCTTCCCCGGTGAGGCCGGCTTCCCCTCCGAAGTGACTCGTAGTTGTTGTCGTTCTGAGGCCTCAAAACGACACCAACTACGAGTCAGTTGGGCTACTTCCTACGGCTTCTTACGGCCGAATTTCGGCAGGTTCGCCAGGAGGTCGGCGGCCTTAGTGGCGGCACGGCCCACCGTGCGCCCGATCTGCTGCGGCATCTTGTCCTCACCTGCCGTTCCCACGGGGATGACGACGGCGGGACTCAGCGGGCTGCCCGCGGGGCGGCTGGCAAGCGCCGCGGCTGCCGGCTGCGGGGTGGCCGGCTGCGGGGTGGCCGCGGCCACTGCGGCAAGGCTGTCCGGCGCGGCCTGAACCCTGGCGTCGGCCACGCGTACGGGTGCCGCCTCCGCTGGTGCCGGGCCGACGTCGAACGACTGCAGCCAGCTGGCGATCCCGGCGAGGGGCTTCGGGTTCAGCGCGTAGTAGCGCTTCTGGCCCTGGGCGCGCATGCTCACCAGGTCCGCTTCCCGTAGGACTTTGAGATGTTTGGAAATGGTGGGCTGGCTTGCCTCAAGCTCCTGGACCAGCTCCCCCACTGCTTTATCCCCCTTGCGAAGGGACACCAGAATGTCACGCCGGGTTGCCTCAGCAATGACGGCAAATACGTCGTCTGTCACCATGTCCTCCACACTAGCGACATATACGCCGGATGGCATCCACTATTTGCTGGCCCTATTCTCCGGCCCCTGTTCGCTGCACGGGGCGGGCATTGCCCCGGCGCCGGGCGCAGTGCTGCGGGGTGCTCGCTAGTCGAACCAGGGGTCCAGCCCGTACAGCGGGAACACTTCCCTGCGGGTGGCCATGACGGTGCGGTCCACCTCGTCGTTGGGGTCGAAGCCCACTTCCCAGGACCGCCACCACAGGTCGACGTCGTCCCCCATGAGTTCGGGGGGCTCCACCCCGAACTTGGCCCCGTACTTGTCCTTCACGTAGCTCCGCCAGTCTTCCGGGACAGGGGTGCGCGGCGGGACGGGCCGGCCGGCCGCGATCGCGATTAGGTGGCTCCAGGACCGCGGGACCACGCTGACGACGTTATAGCCGCCGCCGCCCGTGGAAATCCACCGGTTCTCGCAATAGCGGGCGGCGAGGTTGCCGACGGCGATGGCGGCCTCGCGCTGCCCGTCCACACTGATATTGAGGTGGGTCAGCGGATCCAGCCGGTGGGAGTCGCAGCCGTGCTGGCTGACAATGACCTCCGGTCCGAAGGCGCCGATGAGCTGGGGCACGACGGCGTGGAAGGCCCGCAGCCAGCCGGCGTCCCCGGTGCCGGCCGGGAGCGCCACGTTCACGGCGCTGCCCTGCGCATCCGGGCCGCCGATCTCGTTGGCGAACCCGGTGCCCGGGAAGAGCGTCAGCCCGGTCTCGTGCAGCGAAATGGTCAGCACCCGCGCATCGTCCCAGAAGATGCTCTGCGTGCCGTCGCCGTGGTGGGCGTCGACGTCGACATACGCCACGCGCCGGACCCCGCCGTCGAGCAGCCGCTGGATCGCAAGGGCGGCGTCGTTGTAAATGCAAAAGCCGCTGGCGCGGTCGCGGGCGGCGTGGTGCATGCCCCCGCCGAAGTTCACGGCACGGACCGCGGTGCCATCCAGGATCGCGGCGGCCGCCAGCAGCGAACCGCCGGCCAACCGGGCGCTGGCCTCGTGCATGCCCGCAAAGGCGGGGTCGTCCTCGGTGCCCAGCCCCCGGGCCAGGTCGGGGGTGTCGGGATCCTCGCTGACGCGCCGGACGGCCGCCACGAACTCGGCGCTGTGGACCGCGCACAGTTCCTCGTCACTGGCCACGTCCGGAGCCGACACCGTGACGTGCTCCAGATCCAGCAGCCCCAGGCTGCCGGCCAGCCGCGCCGTGAGTTCCATGCGTTCGGGTGCCATCGGGTGCCCGTGACCGAAGTTGTAGGCGGTCATGGCGGGATCCCACACCACCGTCGTCGGCAGCGAGGTCTGAGCGAGCCCGGGCAGGAATGTCATCAATCACAGGCTACCCGAGCGTGGTGGGCGCTCCCCCGTCATTGCGCGGGGTTTAGTGGTTTACTACTGGAGGAAGAAGTTTCAACCGAGGAAAAGCCACCCCATGACGCAAAGCCAGTCGAGGTCCACGAGCCCGGCCAGCTGGCACCCCGGCACGCCGGAGCGGGACGGCCTGTGGATCTTCACACGCCTGCGCGACTTCATCGACCACATCGCCAACAGTTCCCCGGCACGCCTGACACTGACGACGTTCGGTGTGGTGATCGTGGTCTTCACGGCCCTGCTCTCCCTGCCGATTGCCTCCGCCACGGGTGAAGTCACCCCCCTGCACCAGGCTCTCTTCACCGCGGTGTCCGCCGTCTGCGTGACTGGCCTGACGGTGGTGTCCACCGCCGTGCACTGGTCCTTCTTCGGCCAGCTCATCATCCTGGTCGGCATCTTCGTCGGAGGCCTCGGCACCCTGACACTGGCGTCCCTGCTGGCGCTCATGGTCAGCAAGAAGCTCGGTGTCCGCGGCAAGCTGATCGCCCAAGAGGCCATGAACAGCGCCGGCCGGCTCGGCGAGGTCGGCACCCTGCTGCGGATCGTCATCGTCACCTCCGTCGCGATCGAGGGCGCCCTGTCGCTCGCGCTCGTGCCGCGGTTCCTGGCCCTCGGAGAGAGCTTCGGCGAGGCCGTCTGGCACGGGATGTTCTACGCGATTTCGGCCTTCAACAACGCCGGTTTCACGCCCCATTCTGACGGGATCGTCCCCTATGAGACCGATCTGTGGATCCTCATCCCGCTCATGGTCGGCGTCTTCCTCGGCAGCCTGGGCTTCCCTGTGGTCATGGTGCTTCGGCAGAACGGGCTGAGGTGGAAGAAATGGAACCTGCACACCAAGCTGACCATCCAGGTGTCCCTCATCCTGCTGGCGGCCGGCACCGTGCTCTGGGGGCTCATGGAGTGGGACAACCTGCGGACCATCGGCGGCATGGACGCGGGCGACAAGATCACGCATTCGCTGTTCGCGTCCGTCATGATGCGTTCCGGCGGCTTCAACCTCGTGGACCAGAACCACATGGATTCCACCACCATGCTGCTCTCCGATGCCCTCATGTTCGCCGGCGGCGGCTCGGCCTCCACGGCCGGCGGCATCAAGGTGACCACCATCGCCGTGATGTTTCTGGCGATCGCGGCCGAGGCCCGCGGCGACACCGACGTGAAGATCTACGGGCGCACCATCCCCGAGGGGACCATGCGCGTGGCCATCTCGGTCATCGTTGCCGGCGCCACGCTCGTCTCCGTCTCGGCCTTCCTGCTCCTGCAGATCAGCGGCGCGTCGCTGGACCGGGTCCTGTTTGAAACCATTTCCGCCTTCGCCACGGTGGGCCTGAGCACCAACCTCAGTGCCGAACTGCCGCCGTCGGGGGTGTACGTCCTCGCCGCCCTCATGTTCGCCGGGCGCGTCGGGACCGTCACCCTTGCCGCCGCTCTGGCCCTGCGCCAGCGCCGTCAGCTGTACCACTACCCGGAAGAGAGACCGATCATTGGCTAGTTCCTCAGGCGCCGTCAACCGCCCCGCCCACAATGCCCCCGTGCTGGTGATCGGGCTGGGCCGTTTTGGCGCATCCACCGCAGAGCAGCTGGTCAAGCAGGGCCGCGAAGTGCTCGCCATTGAACGCGACCGCAGTCTCGTCCAGAAGTGGGCCAGCGTCCTGACACACGTCGTGGAAGCCGACGCCACCAATATCGACGCCCTTCGCCAGCTCGGCGCGCAGGAGTTCAGCTCCGCCGTCGTGGGTGTGGGGACCTCGATCGAATCCTCCGTGCTGATCACGGTCAACCTCGTGGACCTCGGGATCGAGCACCTCTGGGTCAAGGCCATCACGCCCTCGCACGGCAAGATCCTGACCCGGATCGGCGCCAACCACGTAATCTACCCGGAAGCGGACGCCGGCGTCCGGGCAGCGCACCTGGTGTCCGGCCGGATGCTGGACTTCATCGAGTTCGACGACGACTTCGCGATCGTCAAGATGTACCCGCCGAGGGAGACCGTGGGCTTCACCCTGGACGAGTCCAAGGTCCGCTCCAAGTACGGCGTCACGATTGTGGGCGTGAAATCCCCGGGCGAGGACTTCACGTATGCCCGGCCTGAGACGAAGGTGTCCTCACGGGACATGCTCATTGTTTCGGGCCACGTGGACCTGCTGGAGCGGTTCGCCGCGCGGCCGTAGCACCCCCGGGCCGGCGGGGACTTCCGGGGGCTTCCGGGCACGTTCCTCAGGCGAGCTGCTTGGTGATCTCCGCTGAGCGTGCGGCGGCGGCGCGGGCGCCGTCGGCGATGATCCCCGGCAGACCGCGCTCGTCGAACGTGACGATGGCGCGTTCGGTGGTTCCGTTCGGGCTCGTGACCGCCTTGCGCAGCGCCGTCGGATCCGCGCCGGGCTCGGCGAGCATGAAGCCTGCGCCCGCGACGGTTTCACGCGCCAGTAGCAGCGACAGCTCCGGGTCAAGGCCCAGTTCGACGCCGGCCGCCGCCATCGCCTCGGCCAGGTAGAACGCGTACGCCGGGCCCGAGCCGCTGATCGCGGAGAGTGCATTCACCTGTTCTTCGGGGACCTCGACGACCGTGCCGACGGCGGACAGGATGTCCTTGGCCTTCCGGAGCTGTTCGGCGGAGCAGCTGGTGCCCGGCGACAGGGAGACGACGCCGCGGCCCAGTCTCGCCGGGGTGTTGGGCATGGTGCGGATGACCGGCTGGCCGGCCGGAAGGGCCGCCTCCAGCTGCTGGAGCGACACCGCCGCGGCCACGCTGATGACAATCGTGTCCGGCGAGAGCGAACCGCTGATCTCCCGTGCCAGGTCCGCGACGCCCACGGGCTTGACGCCCAGGATCACGACGTCGGAGCCCGTCACCGCCTGCCTGTTGTTGTCCGGCTCTTCTTCGCCCGCAATGGCAGTAATGCCGTGATGCCGTGCGGCCAGCTCGGCGGCGCGCTCGGCACGGCGGACGGTGGCGACTATATCCGCGGGATCGTGGCCGCCCCCGATCAGGCCGCCCAGAATTGCCTCGTTCATTGACCCACAGCCCAGGAATGCGATTCGGTTGCTCATGCCCCCATCATTGCAGTCCGGCGCGATTCCCAGCCAGTTCACATGTTCAGTGCAGTCTGTTCACAAACTCGGCCGCTAGCGTGGAAGGCACCTCATTGAGGGTGCGAGTGATGCGGCAGACATGCGGATGTCTGCCCGGCACCGGTGGTCTGCAGCGGGATTCCCCCATTATCCCGTAGCGGAGCGCCGGTGCCTTCGCCGTTAAACGGCGTCCCTGCGGCCGACGCGGCGGTAGCGTCCCGCATTGCCAGCCAATGCACAGGCAAATCCCCCGGTGCGCCCATGAACGGCCTATAGCTTTGGAAATGCCTCAACAGGTGCGAGTGATGATAGTCGGCCCCTCCGGGACCGGCGGTGCGCCGGGCGGCTGCAGCAGACTTCCCCCAAGTCCTTCTGCAACCGCCCGGCATTTCTCGCTTAAGGCCGTTCCTGGCCACGGTCTCCAGATTCCAGCTGCAGCAGTCTCTCCTGCAGGAACCGGCGTTCAGCGGCACTGCCGGCAAGGGCGACGGCGGTTCGGTAGGCCGCGGCGCCCGCCGCATAGCGGCGCAGGCGCACCAGGAAGTCGGCGCGGACGGCGTGGAAGACGTAATAGTTTTCCAGTCCCAGGCCCTCGATCGCGTCCAGTGCGGCTTCCGGCCCCGCCACCTCACCCAGGACAACAGCGCGGTTGAGCGCAACCACCGGTCCGGGCGAGACGGCCAGGAGCTGATCGTACAACCGGAGGATCTGCCCCCAGTCCGTTGCCGCGGCAGTCGCAGCGTCGCTGTGCACGGCGTTGATGGCTGCCTGAAGCTGGTAGGGGCCGGGCCGGTTCCGGCGCAGGCATTGACGCACCAGCTCCTGGCCTTCGGCGACCATCGCGCTGTCCCAGCGCGTCCGGTCCTGGGAACCCAGCAGCACCAGGCCGCCGTCGGGCGTGAAACGCACGGTGCGCCGGGACTCAATCAACAGCATCAAGGCCAGGAGACCCGTCACTTCCGGTTCGTCAGGCATCAGCGTAGACAGCAGCCGGCCAAGCCTGATGGCTTCCGTGCAAAGGTCCTCACGGGCCGGGCTGTCCCCGGAGCTCGGGCTGTAGCCTTCGTTGAAAATCAGGTAGATGACGGCCAGCACCGATTGCAGCCGCTCCGGCAGCTCGGCGCCCTGCGGCACCCGGTAGGGGATCTTGGCATCCCGGATTTTCGCTTTAGCCCGGACCAGACGCTGGGCCATGGTGGTCTCCGGCACCAGGAAAGCGCGGGCGATCTCCACCGTCGTCAATCCGCCCAGAAGACGCAGCGTCAGGGCCACTTGGGCGCCCGTGGCCAATGCCGGGTGGCAGCACGTGAAAATCAGCCTCATCGTGTCGTCCTTCACTTCGTCATTTCCTGCCAGCTCATCCAGGAACAACTCCTCCGCGGCGGGCGCGGCTTCGCCGCCGGATAGGGACGCCTGCAGCAGGGCCGCCTGTGCGTGCTTGTCCTTGCGCGCAGCCTCCCTCCGCAGCCGGTCGATGGCCCGGTGGCGTGCCGTTGTGATGATCCAGCCCGCCGGGCTGGGCGGGATGCCGGCCGAGGGCCAGCGTTGGACCGCGGCCGTGAACGCGTCCTGGACGGCGTCTTCGGCGATGTCGATGTTGCCGAAGATCCGGGTCAGGACCGCCACTGCACGGCCGTATTCCTGCCGGAACACGCGGGCGACGTGCGCCTCGGCGGCGGGCTCGGGGATCCGTCCAGGGCCTGGTCCGCCGCCAGGGGCGTTGAAGGCATCGGCGTTCACGGCCGGGTCGTTCACAGGAGTGGCTCCGCCCGGCGGCTAGTGCTGGAAGGGGCGCACTTCGACGGGAAGGGTGGTGGCACTGGCCAGCTTGCGCGCCCAGCCGAGGGCCGCGTCCAGGTCTTCGGCTTCGATGACCGTGAAGCCGCCGAGGTGCTCTTTTCCTTCCGTGAAGGGCCCGTCCGTGATGAGGACCTCGCCGCCCTGCGGCCGCAGCACGGTGGCGGATTCCGCCGGATGGAGCCCGGCGGCGAAGACCCAGGCCCCGGCAGCCTTCAGCTCGCGGTTGAGGGCCTCCAGGTCACGCATGATCGGTTCAAAGATCTCCGGCGCCGGTGCTGGTCCGTCCGGCTGGTAAATGCTGAGTAGGTACTGCGACATTTTGGGTGCCTCCTTGTCGGTTCAGCCGGCACGGTACCGGCCTCTCAGCTACTACACGAACGGAATCCTTCCGGATCGACACCTTCCCGTCCACGCGGCCATTCTCCGCGGTCGGCGGGTCGGCGATAAGTCAGGCAGTCCGGGCAACCACCGCGCTGGATCCCGCCCCGCGGGTCCCCGGCGACTGCAGTTCGGGCGGGGGCGTCTGGGTCACATGGGGTGCGGGATCGAGCGGGCCGTCGAAGACCAGCTGGTCCAGGCGGCGCAGAATCAGCCCCTCGCGGAGCGCCCACGGGCAGATTTCCAGACCCGGGAACTCGAACAGTTCCAAGGCCGCTTCGGCCACCAGGGCGCCGGCCAGCAGCTGGGGCGCCCGGGCCTCGGACACTCCGGGAAGGTGGAGCCTGTCCTCGATCTCCATGGCCGAGATGCGTTGTGCCCACAGCCCCAGGTCCGTGGCGAGCAGCTCCCGCTTGACATAGGGGCCGGCGGCGCTGGGGGCTGCCCCGGCGATCCTGGCCAAGGACCGGAAGGTCTTGGACGTGCCCGCCACGAGGTTGGCCCGGCCCTGCTTCTCGAAGCTGCGCACGGCGGGCTTGAGCGTGGCGCGGATGTAGCGGCGCAACTCCTTCACGCTTTTGGCCGAGGGCGGGTCCTCGGGCAGCCAGTCGCGGGTCAGCCGGCTTGCTCCGAGCGGGACGGACATCGCAAGCTCCGGGAGCTCGTCCTGTCCGAAGGCCATTTCGAAGGAGCCGCCGCCGATGTCCAGGTTCAGGATGGGTCCTGCGCCCCAGCCGTACCAGCGCCGGACGGCGAAGAACGTCATGGACGCTTCTTCGCTGCCTGTCAGCTCCTGGAGCGTGACGGTGGTTTCATGCTTCACCCGGGCCAGAACTTCCGGGCCGTTGGTGGCTTCACGGATGGCCGATGTGCAGAAGGCGAGGAGGTCGTCGGCCTTGTGTTTGGCGGCGAATTCCCACGCTTCGAGGACGAATTCGATCAGTTCATGCTGGCCGGCGTCGTTGATGTTGCCGTCCCCGTCGAGAAACTGCACGAGGGAGAGGGGGCGTTTGTGCGAGGCGAAGGGGACCGGGCGGGCGCCGGGGTGGGCGTCGACCAGCAGGAGGTGGACAGTATTGGAGCCGATGTCGAGGACGCCTAGACGCATGCTGCCATTATTCCCCCGGTGCAGCGGCTGACCTAACCGCCACGTGGCGTCAGGCTTGGTCGCCGTCCTGCGCGTGGACGTCGGCCGGCTCTTCGTCGGGGGTGTCGGCCGGCTCGTCGGCGGGCTTGAAGTCGCGGCGGATGTTGGCCACGCCTTCCGGGTCGATTTCGAAGCCGAAGGCAGCGCCCGGGTTGATGACCATGCCGAGTTCGTCCCCGAGGTTGCCGATGATCGCGGCGCCCTGCGTTCCCAGCACGTTGGGAGCGGCCGTCAGGTACTGCGCGGCAACGCGGCTCGGATGCGAGAACACGGCCAGGACCGGCTGGCCAGAGGAGTTCGCGAGCACGAGCGGCTCGACATGGGCGTCGGGCCCTTCGAGGGCGTCGGAGCTGACCACGTAGACCTCGCTGTTGAGGAAGGCCAGGATGACGTCCACCGGGTTGGCGTCCGGCTGCTCACCCCGGGCGAGCTTCTCTTCGAGGTCGTTCAGCGGCTGCATGTCCAGGGGCGCGGGCTGTTCAGTCATGTTCCTACTCGATCATGTCCCGGAGCCCTGTGCAATTCTGCGGCCCGCTCGCGGGTTCCCTGCGGGCTAGCGGTCCAGCGTCGCTGCCGCGCCGTGGTGGGAGAAAGTTCGCGGTTGCCTCGCCTCGGGCTCTGGCCGCGGATGTGGGTTTGGGCAGATCATGGAGGTGTCTGCCACGGTGGACGCCGGTTCGTCTATGGTGCTGTGGTTGAGCCTGTGGGCTAGCGTGGCGCGGAGGGCTTCCACGGGAACCGTGGATTGTTGCCTTTGGAGCACGAGTGTTAGATTCCTCTGTTTTCCCTGTCCTCCCCGCGGCAGTCACCACCATGGTGAAATCGAGGTGTCGGGAGGAACAGTCATGGATATCGTGCACGAGCGGGCTGCCGGTTTGGACATTTCCAAACGCGACGCGAAGGTCTGTCTCCGGCTGCCCGGGCAGCGGGCCGGGACCTACACTTCCACGGTCACTACCTGGGGCGCGACCACGGCGCAGATTCTTGCGCTGCGGGACTTCCTGGAACGCGAGCATGTCACCACGGTCGTCATGGAGGCCACCAGTGATTACTGGAAGCCCTTCTTTTATCTTTTGGAGGACACCCTGCCGGTGATGCTGGTCAACGAGAAAGCGGCACGGAACATCCCGGGCCGCAAAACCGATGTCTCCGACGCGGCATGGCTGGCCCAGCTGGGCGCGCACGGCCTCCTGCGCGGTTCCTTTGTCCCGCCGGAACCGATCCGTGAACTGCGGGACCTGACCCGGGCCCGGGCGATTGCCACCCGTGACCGGACCCGTGAAATCCAGCGCCTGGAGAAGTTCCTGGAAGGCTCAGGCATCAAGCTCTCCTCCGTGGTCGCGGACCTCACCGGGGTCTCCTCCCGGGCGATGCTCGAGGCCCTCATCAGGGTGAACGGGATCCCGAGGTCCTCGCCGGCCTCGCCAAAGGCACCCTCCGGTCCAAAATCCCCGAGCTCGTGGATGCGCTGACGGGCCGTTTCAAGGCACATCACGCGTTCATGGCCCGGCTACATCTGGACCAGGTCGATGCCCAGTCCAGCATCATCGACGCGCTCACCGGGCGGATCGAGGAGGCGATGGAACCCTTTCGTGCCGCCAGGGAATTCCTGGCCACCATCCCCGGAGTCTCACTCAAAGTCGCCGACGTGATCATCGCCGAAACCGGGGCGGACATGTCCGTCTTCGAATCCCCGGGCCGGCTCGCGTCCTGGACCGGCGTCTGTCCCGGTTCCAACGAATCGGCCGGCCGGATCAAATCCGCCCACATCCTGCCCGGCAACAAATACCTCAAGGCAGCCCTGGGCATCGCGGCCCTGTCCGCGTCCCGGTCCAAGAACACCTACCTGGCCGCCAAATACCGGCGCATCGCCGCCCGCCGCGGACCAATGAAAGCCATCGTCGCGGTGGAGCACTCCATCCTCAGCGCGGTCTGGCACATGCTTGCCGACGGCGAATGCTACGCCGACCCCGGCGCGGACCACTTCACCCGCCTGGACCCGGTCAAAGCAAAAAACAACGCCATCAAGAAGCTCAACAGCCTCGGCTTCAACGTCACCATCACCCCGGCCACCGCAGCCTGACCAACCCTACTTTCGTATTAGACGTGTGCACCCGCTGAGCCGGGACGGAACCCGCGAGCCGCTCATGGTTTCAAGACCTCAAGCAGCCTGGTCTTGAACTCCCGCTCCCTGAACAGGTCCCGCCACTCGATCCGCACGACCCGCCAGCCGAGCAACGCCATCAAGAAGCTCAACAGCCTCGGCTTCAACGTCACCATCACCCCGGCCACCGCAGCCTGACCAACCCTACTTTCGTATTAGACGTGTGCACCCGCCGAGCCGGGACGGAACCCGCGAGCCGCTCATGGTTTCAAGACCTCAAGCAGCCTGGTCTTGAACTCCCGCTCCCTGAACAGGTCCCGCCACTCGATCCGCACGACCCGCCAGCCGAGCTCGACCAGGGCCTTTTCCCTGCGCCGCTCCTGGAATACTGCCTCGGCGGTGGGGGCATACTCAAAGTATTTGCGCCGGCCATCAAACTCCAGGGCCACCAGTCGTTCCGGCCACGCGCAATCCAGGCGGAAGAGCCCCAGCCTGGTCCGGACTTCGAACTGTAGCTCCGGCGTAGGCAGCTGCAGCCGCCGGATCAGGTCCCTCGTGAGGGTTTCGCCCGGTGACTCGGACCGCGCGTCGCTGTGAGTCAGCACCTTCCGGAGGTTTCCGACGCCGGATGCGCCCCGGAGTTGGGCGCATTGCCTTTCCAGCTCCTCCCGGCCGGCACCCAGACGAAGGGCATGGTCCATGAGGATCAGCCCTTGGCGGTAGTTCAGGACGAGACAGCAGTCCACCGCCGTGCGCTCCAGGGACGTAACCCGGTAGCCCTGCAGTTGGACGACATCCAGGGCAGGAAGCGCGCGAGTGTGGGCAACGACGTCGCCGGCATGCCCGCCGGACGAGGGCAGGAAGGGCACCGTGAGGTGGATCCTGTCATCCACCTGCCAGAGGTACAGGCCATGCAGCCTGGCCGCCGAGGTGTGGCTGAAGACGTACGATCCGTTGGAGGAGATGAGCGTCCGGTGGGCGTAGGCGTCAATTCTGGTCCGGGAACTGCTGTCCTTGTCCAGCGAGGCCCAGAAAATAGTCCGGACGTAGCAGCCGCGCCGGAGCTTCAAAAGGGTGCCGGCGTCGGACAGCCGCCGGATCTGCCGGGCTGAGATGCCGCGATCCAGCAGCTCCTCGGTCCGCCAGATATTGCCCGAAGCGGGCAGGATGGCGGGCAGGGAAGCCGGCGAAAGGACTACTGCGGCGGAGGGAGCGCTGGTTCCGGCCGGGAGGCGCGGTCCGGCGGATTCGGCCCAAACAGCGGCCAGCGGATCCTCGGCGTCGGCGTCGGCGCGTTTCATAGTGCCAGCCTCCCGTAGGCGGAGGGCGCCGACCAGCCGGGAAAAGGGCTATGTGCACAACGGCTCGCGGGGTCCGTCCGCCGTCGACGTCTCCACACGTCGAGCAGGGACGGAGCCCGCGAGCCAGGCCAGGGTTGGAGCTATTTCTTGGCGGTGGCCTTGCGGGCCGGAGCCTTGCGCGTGGTGCTGGTGCGCTTGACCGGGCCCTTGGCGCGCTTCTCCGCGAGGAGTTCGACGGCGCGTTCCCGGGTCAGTTCCTCCAGCGCGGTGTCACGCGGCACGGTGATGTTGGTGATGCCGTCGGTGATGTACGGCCCGAAGCGGCCTTCCTTCACCACGATGTTCTTCTCCGAGACCGGATCCGGACCGAATTCCGCCAGTGGCGGCACGGCGGCACGGGCACCGCGCTGCTTGGGCTGCGAGTAGATCTCCAGCGCCTGCTCCAGCGTGATGGTGAAGATTTCCTCTTCCGAGCCGATGGACCGTGAATCCGTGCCCTTCTTCAGGTACGGGCCGAACCGGCCGTTCTGCACCGTGATCGGGTTGCCTTCGGCGTCCTGGCCGAGTACCCGGGGCAGGCTCATGAGCTGCAGGGCCTCGTCCAGGGTGACGGTGTCCACGCCCATTGACGCGAACAGGGACCCAGTGCGCGGCTTGGCCTTGACGGGCTTCTTCGGCGGCTTGGGCTTGCCGTTCTTGTAGTACTCCACCGGCTGGTTGGCGAGCTGTTCCTCAGTCATTTCCGGGATGATCTCCGTGACGTAGGCGCCGTAGCGGCCGTTCTTGGCCACCACGGTGTGCCCGGTGTGCGGATCCGCGCCGAGCACGCGCTCCTCCGGGGCCGCGGTCTCCATGAGTTCAATCGCCTTGGCGGCCGTGAGCTCATCCGGGGCGAGGTCCTCGGGGACGTTGGCGCGGGCCGATTCCACCACCTCTCCGGTCTCCGGATCCACCGTGGCGATGGAGCTTTCCAGGTACGGGCCGAACTTGCCGACACGCAGGGTGATGCCCTCCGTGATGGGAATGGAGTTGATCTCGCGGGCGTCGATCTCGCCGAGGTTGTTCACGATGCTCAGCAGGCCGGGATCGGAGTCCTCACCGAAGTAGAAGTGCTTGAGCCAAGTGGAGCCGGCTGCCTGGCCGTTGGCGATTTTGTCCAGGTCGGCTTCCATGTCGGCGGTGAACTCGTAGTCGACGTAGTCATGAAAGTGCTGTTCCAGGAGCCGGATCACGGAGAACGCGATCCAGCTCGGGACCAGCGCGGAACCCTGCTTCCGGACGTAGCCCCGGTCCTGGATGGTGGAGATCGTGGAGGCGTAGGTCGACGGGCGGCCAATGCCCTTCTTTTCCAGTTCCGCGGTGAGCGAGGCTTCCGTGAAGCGCGGCGGCGGGGAGGTCTCGTGGCCGACGGCGACGACCTCCGAGGCGGTCAGGGAATCGTCCTTGGCCACGTTGGGGAGCCGGCGGGCTTCCTCGGACTCGTCATCCCCGCGGCTTTCGTCCTTGCCCTCTTCATAGGCGGCCAGGAAGCCGGGGAAGGTGATGACGGTGCCGGAAGCGGAGAACTCGGCGTCGCGTCCATCGGCCGCGCCACCTACAGTCACGGCGCCGAGGCGGATGGTGGCGGTGGAACCCTTGGCATCGCCCATCTGCGAGGCGACGGTGCGCTTCCAGATGAGCTCATAGAGCCGGAATTCGTCACCGCGGAGCTGCTTGGCCACCTGGGCCGGGGTGCGGAAGGAGTCACCGGCGGGGCGGATGGCCTCGTGGGCTTCCTGCGCGTTGGCCGCCTTGCTGGTGTATACCCTCGGGGACTGGGGCACGTATTCCGGGCCGTACAGCTCGGACGCCTGGCGCCGGGCGGCCGTGACCGCCTCGTCGCTCAGCGCGGAGGAGTCCGTACGCATATAGGTGATGTAGCCGTTTTCGTAGAGGCGCTGGGCGACCTGCATGGTGCTCTTGGAGGAGAAGCGCAGCTTGCGGCCGGCTTCCTGCTGCAGGGTGGAGGTGGTGAAGGGCGCGGCAGGGCGGCGGGTGTAGGGCTTGGTGTCGACGGAGCGGACGCGGAAGTCGGCATCCTGCAGCCCGGCTGCCAGGGAGGTGGCGAGTTCCTCGTTCAGGTGCACCGAGTTGCGCGAGGTGAGGACGCCGTCGTCGTTGAAGTCACGGCCGCTGGCCACCTTGGCGCCGTCAACGGCCGCCAGTTTCGCCTTGAAGGATCCTGAACCGGCGCCGAACTGCCCTGTCAGGTCCCAGTAGGAGGCAGCCTTGAACGCCATGCGCTCACGTTCACGGTCCACCACCATGCGGGTCACCACGGACTGCACCCGGCCGGCGGACAGCCCGCGCGCCACCTTGCGCCACAGCACCGGGGAGATCTCGTAGCCGTAGAGGCGGTCCAGCACACGCCGGGTCTCCTGGGCGTCAACGAGGTCCTGGTCCACGTCGCGCAAGTTATCCATGGCGCGGTGGATGGCTTCCTTGGTGATTTCGCCGAAGGTCATCCGGTACACCGGGACCTTGGGCTTGAGTACTTCCAGCAGGTGCCACGCGATGGCCTCGCCCTCGCGGTCCCCATCGGTTGCGAGATAGAGAGCGTCGGCATCTTTGAGCTGCGCCTTGAGTTCGGCGACCTTTTTCTTCTTGTCCGGGGACACCACATAGTAGGGCTTGAAGTCGTTTTCAATGTCGACGGCGAACTTGCCCAGCGGGGTCTTCTTCAGTTCCGCGGGGAGCTCGGAGGGCTGCGGAAGGTCGCGGATGTGACCGATGGAGGCCTCGACGATGAAGCCCTCGCCCAGGTACTTGGCGATGGTCTTGCTCTTGGCGGGAGACTCTACGATCACGAGTTTCTTGCCGGTTTTGGCCTTGCTTGGCACGGTGCTCCTACAGAAAAAGGTTGCTCGGGCAGATGCGCCCATACCCGCCTAGTTCACCATATTTTGCGGGATCCCGCGCATCCGTGTGGAAATCGGGGGCTTCCCGCCGTGACTTCCGGACGTAACGAGGCGCCCGTCCGTGGCGGCCGGGCGGCCACCCGAGGGGCCAGCCGAGGGGCCTCATTCCGGGCGTGTCAGGTGCCGGACCCGGGTGCGCTGTCGGCCGGAGCCCTGCCGCGGTCATCCGGGATCATGGACCACATGGTCGCCATGCGTTCCGCGCCCTCGGGCACGCTGTCGGGGTCTTCCAGCTCGTAGTCGCGCAGGAGGTCGAAGAGCCGCTCCGTCAGTTCGGTCCGCTGGGCCGGCGTCAGGTACAGCAGGTTGCTGGCCAGCACCACGGACGAGTCGGCCGGTTCGCCGCGCTGGCGCCGCTCGTCCCGGGTCTTGGCGTAGGCGGTGACGCGGCGGCGGTAGGCGTCCAGCTCGAGGTCCAGCACCGCGAACTCCGGGCTCGCCACTCCCCCGCCGGACTTGATGGTGAAGTCTGTGCCCGCGGCTTTCCAGCGGCGTTCCCGGGCATCGCCTGCGGTGGCCGCCGGAACCACAATGCCCCACTTTTGCAGGGCGCGCAGGTGGTAGCTCATGGCACTCGGGGTGAGGCCGGTCTGCGCGGCGAGTTCGGTGGCAGTCCGGCTCACCTGGGTGGAATACAGCTCGGAAATGACTTCCAGCCGGGCGGCATGTGCGAGCGCCCGGATCGCCTTCGGATCAGTGATTTCCACTTTCTTTTCCGGGCGCTGCCGGCGTTTGGCGGCCGGCGGAACCGGCGACTCCGCCATTGGGGTTTCTGCATTCACGAAGCCAGTCTATCGAGCACCGCCAAACTATGAAAGAAATGCTTGACATCTTAATTCGCAAGCGGGTAGTTTGCAATTTATGAAACAGGTACTTCATAAGTTGCCGGCGGATGCCCGGACTGCCCAGCCGCTCTGGCGCAACCGCGACTTCCTCCTCGCGAGCAGCGCCCGCTTCGCCGCCACCGCCGGCATGGGCGCCGTCGTCGTCAGCGTCATGCTGCACCTGCAAAACTTTGCCGCCGCCGGCCAGACTCCGGTTGCCGGGCCCTGGCTGGTGGCGGCCTACCTGCTCTGCTCGGCCCTGCCGCTGGTACTGCTGGCCCCCTGGGCGGGCCGGCTGGCGGACACCCGGGACTCCCGCACGCTGGCCACGGCATCTTCCGTTGTAAGCGCCGCCGCCGTCGCCGCGATGGGCCTGGGCACGCAGTACCTGGACAACTACGTTCCGGTGCTCTTTGCGATGACGTTCCTGCTGGACGCGGCGCAGGCGGTGGCCGGGCCGACCTGGCAGGCGCTGCTGCCGCGGATCGTGGGCGAGGAGCGCGCTCCGCGGGCGATGGGCACCATGCAGGCGAACATCATGATCGCCGGCATGGCCGGACCGGCCGCCGGCGGACTGCTCAGTGGCTGGGGTGGATCCGCCCTGGTGTTCACCGTTGCCAGCGGCTGCTACCTGGCCATGGGTGTGGGCGCCCTGCTGATCGGGACGCGCCGCGGCACTGCTGCTGAACGGGCCGGTGCGGAGAAACCCGCCCTGCTGAACGGGTTGCGCCTGATCCGGCGGGACAGCCTGGTCTGGGCCCTGGTCCTCGGCGCGCTGTTCTTCATCACCGTCGGCGAGGCGACCAATGTCCCGGAGGTGTTCCTGGCCCCCGGCGAGCTGGGCGCCACCGAAACGCAGTACGGCCTGCTGGCGGCGGCGTTTGGCCTTGGTATGGCGGCCGGAGCGGCACTGGCGGGCCGGATCCGGACGCCGCCTGCCCGGCTGCGGGTGCTCCTGCTGTCGATGGCCCTGGCCTCGGCCTTCCTGGGAATCATGGCCCTGGTGCCGACGGTGGAGCTTTTGTTCGTGGCCTACACCGCGATGGGGACCGCCTGCGGCGTACTGACTGCGTGCTTCGGCGCGATCGCCATCTTGCGGATTCCGGACAGCGGCCGCGGCCAGGCGATGGCGATCATCGGCGGACTGACGCGGGCCGTGTCCATTGCCGCACTGGCCCTGGGCGGTCTGCTGGGCGCGCTGCTGCCGGTGCGCCTGAGCTTCCTGGTCACCGGCGCGGGCGGAGTCCTAGTGGCCCTGGCCGTCGCGGCATATGTCCTGCCACGCTTCGGCAACGAGGGTGCGGCCCCGGCCGGGGCCCCCACGGCCACGGCCGCGGCCGCCGAAGTATCAGGCGGGCAGCAGGAAGCCGTCGCGGACCAGGTTCCCCACTTCGGCCAGGAGCCCGCTGCGGAAGGCCCCGGCGTCGAACCCTTCATAGCCGCCGAGAAGCGCTTCGAGGGCGCCGATGATCTGCCCGGCGGAGAGGTCGCCGTCGCACGCTGAGACGAAACCGGCCAGCTCGGTGCTCAGCAGGTTGGTGCGTCGCAGCCCGGCGCCCTGGCGTAGCAGGATGACGCCGGGGTGTTCGGCACCGGGACGCTGGTGCCGCTCTTCGGTGACGTCCTCGGCCACGAGGAGGTGGGCGGCTTCCAGGTCGTTGGCGGCCAGCCAGTCGGCCCGCTCGACGGCGGCGCCCAGGTTCGGTCCGACGGGCTGTTCGATCGGATAGGTGATCTCCTCGAAGCGGGAGAGCACCGGTCCTGTGCCCGCCGCGGGCCGGCGCAGCCAGATCATGCCGAAGCCGATACCCTCAACGTTGCGGGAGGCGAAATCGTCCAGGTATGCCGCGTAGGAGACCTGGTAGAGCCGCCGGTCACGGTTTTCCGAGGCGTCCTGCAGCCAGGTCTCGGCGTACTGCTCCGGCCCTACCTGCTCGCGCTGGATGAACCACGCATCCGTGTCCGGACTGGCCCAGCTTTGCGGCCGTTCGGCCCATGAGGTCCCGGCCGCGATCTCCCAATTGCCTAGAAGCTGGGCTGTTCCGCCCGGGGCGAGGACCGAGGGCAGGGCCCGGACCAGCGAGGCGACGATGTCATCCCCGGCGAGGCCGCCGTCGCGGTAGGTGAACTGGTCCGTGACGGCTTCATCAAGGCTCCTGGGCGTGATGACGAACGGCGGATTGGAGACCACGAGCTCGAATTCCTCCCCTGCCACCGGTTCCAGCAGGGATCCCAGCCGGAGGCTCACGCGGTTTTCCAGATCGGCCGGGTCCACGTGCAGCTCCGCGGCGTTGAGCAGCAGGTTGAAGCGAGTGAAGGCCAGGGCGCGTTCGGAAATGTCGGTGGCCGTCACGTGGTCAGCGTGGTGCAGGAGGTGGAAGGTCTGGATGCCGCAGCCGGTGCCAAGATCCAGGGCCCGGGCAACATGCCGGCGGGCGGTGACCTGCACCAGGGTAGTGGAGGCCTGCCCGATGCCCAGCACGTGGTCGTGCCGGAGGATACCGGGACGCTGGTGGGCCGCAAGGTCGCTGGCCACCCAGAGGTCCGCTCCGCCGCTGCCGGTTTCTTCCCCTGCGGCGGCGTCCCCTGCGCCTTCGCCGTCCCAGCCGTAAGGGCGCAGGTCCGCCTTGGCCTGGACCAAGCCCTCCGCTGACGCCTCCACGAGGCCCAGCTCCAGCAGGCCCTCCGTGCGGATGCCGGGCAGCGCGGCGTCCAGCGTCTTCGAACTCTGCGGCTCGGCCAGCAGCCACAGGCGCACGACGGCGGCGAGCGCCGCCGTCGTCGGCTCGCCCTGGGCGGCAGCCTCCGTGACGATCAGCGCCGGGATGAGCTGGTCCCGGCCAAGGGCGGTGTGCGCGGCCCCGCCGAGCAGGGCCGCGACGCCGTCAACCGTGTAGCCGACGGCCTGAAGGTCCGTGGCCAGCGCCGCAAGCCGGCCCGGCAGGTCGCTCCGGGGAGCATCGGGCGTGATGCCGGCCGTGAACTGCGTTGAGGGAGTCTGCGCTGAGGAAGGCTGTGCTGAGGGAGTCACCGGACAAGTTTAGTCCCGTGGCCTAAAGGTGTTTCTCCGCGTAGATCCGGAGGGCATCCCGGACGAAAGCCGCCCCGGCCGCACCTCCATAGTTCGCGGCGAACCGGGGATCGGCCACGTACATCTCGCCGAGGCCGGTCACGTACCCCTTGACGTCCCTGTTCCCGCCCGACGGCCCATGCGATGCCGCGGGGGTGCCGGGGATGCCGGTGAGCCACTCGACCTGGCGCCGCGCCAGCTCCTGCGCCTCGGCGCTGTCCGGCCCGACGCCCGATTGCGCTGCGGCGATCCAGTCACTGCCCAGCTGCTGGGAGTGCCGCTTCCAGGCCTCTTTCTCGCTGGCTACCATTCCGCGCCACCAGGCGTCGCCGCTCGCGTAGGCGTCCTTGCCCCACCGCTCCTCCACCTCGTCCTGGTACCGGGTGTGGTCGAAGCCGTCAAACATCTTCTCCGCCATGATCTCTCCTCTTTCTTTTACTGCTTCAATGGTTCGCCGGACCGAGGCGATCTGCCGGGCCAGCCTGTCCTGTTCCTGCTCCAGCCACTCGAGGTGGCGGCCCAGCGCCGTCGCGGCATCCGATTCACGGCCGATCACCTCGGCGATCGCCGGCAGTCCGAGCCCCAGCTCGCGCAGAAGCAGGATCCGCTGCAGCCGCACCAGCGAATCCTGGCCGTAGTAGCGGTAGCCGTTGTCTCCGGTCCGGCTGGGCTTGAGCAGTCCGATGTCGTCGTAGTGGCGCAAGGTCCGGCTCGTGGTGCCCGCGATTTTCGCTATCTGCTGTACGGACCAGTCCACAATGCCTCTTTCCGTTGGTGTCGGTAGGTGCCGCTGCGGGCCATGGCGCGCCCGACACTTCGACTCTAAACATTGACGCTGCGTCAAGGTCAAGGGGCCGCCCGGCCGGGCCTCCGGCAGGCCGCCTGCCAAGTCGCGGGGCGCCCCAGCCCCGGCCGGAGACTCTGCTCCAACACGGTAAGTTGGAGGCATGGTTTTCCGTTCCCCTCGCACTCCAGAATCCCGGATGCTCCGGCGGACGCTCGCCGGCTCGGCTGCCGCGGCCGCCGTCGTGCTGGCCGCAACGGCGTGTTCTCCCGCCGGTTCCATTGAATCCGCCGATGTCCCGGCGTGGAAAGCCACAGCCATGCCCTCGGCCAGCCGGATCGTCCTGGAAGATGCGGGCAAGATCCTCAACCGGGATCCGATCGTCAAGGACGCGTCCGGCGTGCCGGCCGGCAGCTACACCCTGACGATGAGCTGCGACGGCGGCGGCAAGGCGTTCTTCGCCGTGACCCTCGACGGCAAACAGCTGACCGAGGCGGGCGCGGCCTGCAACGGCAGCCGCGAAACGGCACGAATCAAGGTGCCCGCGGCGGGCAGGGTACAGCTCAGCACCTCCAGCGTGGACGCCCCGCTCATCTACGCCTACCAGCTAGTTCCGTCCGAGTAGCGTGCCGGTAGGCTCGGGGCATGTCAGCTATTGTGGGTATGCACTGGATTCCCCGCGGGGCGCTAGTGCTGGCTGCGGCCTCCGCGGCTGTTGGTCTGGCCGGGTGTGAGTATGAGGACGACGTCGATACGCCCCCTGCCGGCGCGGCGGGCCAGTCCACCCGCGCCGCCCCGGCCGGGACCCCGCTCCCCACCCGGGATCCCGCACTCGACGCCGCCGAGGCGAAGAACACTGCGGAACTTGACCGGATCCTCGGCCCGGGCGCCCTCGACGCTGCTGATCGGCGGTTCGGGCAGCATTGGCGGAGCCGCCGGCTCCGGAGGATTCAGCAGTTCGGCACGGGCCGCGGACGCGGGCACTTACACCGTCACCGTCGCGTGCGTCGGCGCACCGGACGCGCGGCTGTTCCTGCAGCAGGATCCCCGCAGCGGCGGCGACCGCCTCGAGCTTGCTTTCGACTGCGCGGCCGTCGCCCAGGAGACCGTGGAACTCGAAGCCGGACCCGTCACTGCCACCGTCATGAGGTTCAACGGCGGCGGCTCAGGCCCCGGCACCGGGGCCGTGGCGGGCATCCGGATCGTCCCGGACAGCCCCCGGCCCTAGCACGCAGGCCCGGACCGCCACAGCGGACTTTGGACCTATGGCCTTTCATCGGGGGCGGGCCTAAAGTCAGGGTATGCCCACCGTGCCGGCAACGAGGGCGCTGCGACAGCGCACCGCGGCTGCCGCCGTCGTGCTTTCGATTGCGCTGCTTCTCGGCACGGTCCTGACCGGCTGCGAGTATGACTACAGCGACGACCACTGGGACGATGACACGCCCTCCGCGTCGGCACCCCCGTTCACGGATGCGGCCCTGCCGCAGGACCCCCATCTGAACGAGCCGGTGTCGGGGAAGGAACTGGACGACTGGGTCGACGACGTGCTACCCGACGCCGCGGGCCAGGTGTTCCACACGGGCTACGGCTCGGTGGACGCCGGCGTGACCCGGAATGAGACCACAACCCAGTTACCCAGCGGCACCTACGCCCTGACGTTGGCCTGCCGGAGCACGGGCCGGGTGTCCTTCACCGTCCGCAACGGGGAGGAGCCGCTCGTGGACCTGAGCCTGCGGTGCGGGACGTCGAGGGTGAACGTGGTCCATCTGCCGGCGGATGCGGTGCTCACCATCCAGGTGGCCGGCCGGGCGGCGGCGAACTTCGCGTACCGCGTGACCCGGATCTGAGGAGGAACGGTAGCCTGGCGCGACGAAAGTCGCGGTCGACCTGAGGCGGCAACCTGAGGGCGTGACCTGAGCCGGGGCCCGACGCCGGCCGGGGAGGCCTCAGGCGGGGCAGCCGTCGGGGCAGCGCAGGGTCTCCGGGCTCGCGGCGCACTCGGCACAGTAGAGCGTGAGGGTGCGGCAGCTCGGGTTGGAACAGTTTTCGAACTTGCTCGTGGGTGCCGCGCAACGGACACACTCGCCGATGGTCTTGGCATCGTCGCTGAACTCGAGGTGCATGCGCTTGTCGAACACGTACAGCGAGCCCTCCCACAGGCCCTGGTCCTTGAAGGCCTCGCCGTAGCGGACGATGCCGCCGTCGAGCTGGTAGACCTCCTTGAACCCGCGGTTCACCATCAGGCTGGAGAGCACCTCGCAGCGGACGCCGCCGGTGCAGTACGTGACGACCGGCTTGTCCTTGAGGGAATCGTACTTGCCGGAGTCGAGCTCCTTGATGAAGTCATGCGTCGTGGCGACGTCGGGGACGATTGCGTCCTTGAACTTGCCGATCCGGGCCTCGAAGCCGTTGCGGCCGTCGAAGAACACGACGTCGTCGCCCGCCTGCTTCTTGATCTCCACGAGCCGGTGGAGCTCCTCGGGCGAGACGTGCGTGCCGCCGCCGACAACGCCGTTGCCGTCGACCGTGAGCTCGCCCGGGGCGCCGAAGGACACGATTTCGTCCCGCGCCTTGACGCTCAGCCGGGGGAAGTCCTCGGCACCGCCGTCGGACCACTTCACGTCAATGCCGTGGAAGGCCTTGTATTCACGCGTGGTCTTGACGTACTGCTTGACGGCTTTCAGCTCTCCGCCGACGGTCGCATTGATGCCGTCCTTGGAGATGATGATGCGGCCGGTCAGCCCGAGTTTTTCACACAGGGCACGCTGCCAGAGCCGGACGGCCTCGGGGTCAGTAAGCGGGGTAAAGCCGTAAAAGAGCACGATCCTGTTCAAAGCCACGTATTTAAGGGTACTTGGTGGGCCAAAAGCCGCGGACCAGCAGCCTTGCTGCGGCGTTCGCCCGGGACCCGGCCCGGCCTCTGGGGCTGGGGCGCCGGGGCGCCAGGGGAGTCCGGCGGAGTCCCCTGGAGACGGTCACAATTGGGTAAGCAGGCGCCGTTCCCGGACCCGGCCCCTGTTGCTTGTGGCACGGCTGGAATACGCTCATCACATGAGTCTTGACGCCATGGTTGAAGACACCACTCACCTGCTGGAAATCTGGGTTGCCGGATGGGCCGGCTGCCGGGGTTATGAGACCCGCAGGGAGGGACGCTTCCCGGCGGCACTGCGCGCGGACACGACGCGCGAATGGGAATATTTTGCCCATGACCCTTCCGATCCCGAGTTCGCTGAGCTGGCGGCCAAGACGGCTGAAGTACCGGCCAGAATCCTCACCATCCTGACCAATGATGTGGCCCGGTACACCTTCCTGGCGCAGAAGCACGGGCTCAATGTCACCTCGGCTTCCCAGACCATGATGATCGTGGACATGGAAACCCAGGACGCGGAGGATCCCTGGCTTTCCGACGACGATCTCAAGCTGGAGACGTCCAAGGCCAATGGTGTCCACCACGCAGTGGTCCATGCGGGCGCGGAGGTGGCCGTGAGCGGGCGGGTCTTTGTGGTGGGGCACACCGCTATCTTCGACAAGATTGTGACGGAGCCCGGCTACCAGCGACGCGGGCTGGGCAGCTTCATCATGAAGGCGCTGGCTGCCCAGGCGTTCGAGCACGACGTCGACTCCGGGCTGCTGCTGGCCTCGCTTGATGGCCAGCAGCTCTACTCGCACCTGGGCTGGCGCACGGTTTGCCACGTGCTGATGCTATCGGCCTCGGACGAAGGCTCGGACCTGTCGGTCGGCTGAGGGGCCGGCGGCTCGTTGCTCCACCCCTGCCCCTGCGATTTGAGGCCGGGTGAAACAATGTATGAGTGAACCCGCATGAATCCCTGATTCCGTTGCTGGGCCGCGGCCCGGACCCGGAACAGCTGCGTCATGTGCGCACCATCCCCGCCCGCCAGGCCGTCCATGCGCCGTGGCCGGAATGGGCCCACCCGGACCTGGTGAACGCCTACGGGTCCCTGGGAATCCACGAGCCCTACCGCCACCAGATCCAGGCCGCCGAGCTGGCCCACGCCGGAGAGCACGTCGTCATCGCCACCGGCACCGCCTCCGGCAAGTCACTCGCCTACCAGCTGCCTGCACTGGATGCCATCCACCGCTCCGAACTCCGGGTCCTTGCCGATCCGGGCAAGATCCACGACGACGGCGCCGTGACCCTGTACCTGTCCCCCACCAAGGCCTTGGCTGCAGACCAGCTGGCCGCCATCCGGTCGCTCAAGCTCCCCACCGTCCGGGCCGAAACCTACGACGGGGACACCGACCCCGCGTCCAGGCGCTGGATCCGGGACCATGCGAACTTCATCCTCGCCAACCCGGACATGCTGCACTTCGGGATCCTCCCCAACCATGCCTGGTGGGCGCGGTTCTTCCGCCGGCTGCGCTATGTGATCGTGGACGAGGCCCACAGCTACCGCGGTGTGTTCGGATCCCACGTGGCGAACCTCATGCGCCGGCTGCGCCGCATCTGCGCCTACTACAGCCCCGGCGGCTCCCATCCGGGGCCCGTCTTCATCGCCGCGTCCGCGACGGCATCCGACCCCGGGGCGTCCTTCGGCCGGCTCATCGGCGCGCCGGTCCAGGCCGTGTCCGAAGATTCCTCCCCACACGGCTCCACCACGGTCGCGTTTTGGGAGCCTGCGCTGACAGAGCTCCGGGGCGAGAACGGCGCCAAGGAACGCCGGACCGCCGTAGCCGAGACCGCCGACCTGCTGGCCAACCTGGTGTCCTCGCGGATCCGGACCATTGCCTTCATCAAGTCCAGGCGCGGGGCGGAGACGATCGCTTCCATCGCGAAGCGTCTCCTCGATGAGGTGGACCCCAGCCTGCCGCAGCGTGTGGCGGCCTACCGCTCGGGCTACCTGCCGGAGGAGCGGCGGGCCCTGGAAAAGTCGCTGCGCTCGGGTGAGCTGCTGGGTGTTTCCAGCACGTCCGCCCTGGAGCTCGGCATCGACATTTCCGGGCTCGACGCCGTGCTGGTCGCCGGCTGGCCGGGCACCCGCGCGTCGTTGTTCCAGCAGATCGGCCGGGCGGGCCGCGCCGGTCAGGACGCCATCGCCGCCTTCGTGGCGAGCGACGACCCTCTGGACACCTACCTGGTGAACCACCCCGAGGCGATATTCGACGTCTCGGTGGAAGCCACTGTCTTCGATCCCTCCAATCCCTACGTCCTGGGGCCGCACCTGTGCGCTGCCGCCGCCGAACTGCCGTTGGCGTACGCCGAGCTGCCCCTGTTCGGCGGCACGGCCGAGAAGCTGCTGGACCGGCTGGTGGCGCAGGGCTATCTGCGCAAGCGGCCCGCCGGGTGGTTCTGGACCCACGCGCAGAGTGCCGCGGCCATGGTGAACCTCCGGGCGGACGGCGGCGGTCCGGTGAGCATCGTGGATGCCGACACCGGCTCCCTGCTCGGCACCATGGATTCGCCACAGACGCACTACCAGGCCCACACAGGCGCCATCTACGTCCATCAGGGCGAGAGCTATGTGGTGGAGGACCTGAACGAGGACGATCACTGTGTGGTGGTGCGCCGGGCCAACCCGGACTACTACACCACCGCCCGGGACGTGACCCAGATCGAGGTGCTCGAAACCCAGCGCACCACCCAGTGGGGTGACGTGGCCGTGCATTTCGGCGATGTGAAAGTGACAACCCAGGTGATCTCCTTCCAGCGCAAGGCCCTGATTTCGAATGAGATCCTGGGTGAAGAACCCCTGGAACTGGGCGCCAGGGATCTGTTTACCAAGGCCGTCTGGTTTGTCATGGACAACCGCTCCCTGACCGGCGCCGGTCTGATCGAAGCGCAGTTCCCGGGGGCCCTGCACGCCGCCGAACACGCAGCCATCGGTCTCCTGCCGCTGGTGGCCTCCAGCGACCGCTGGGACATCGGCGGGGTGTCCACCGCCATCCACGCCGACACCGGAGTGCCCACTATCTTCGTCTATGACGGCCATCCCGGCGGGGCCGGCTTCGCCGAGCGCGGCTACGACAAAGCCAGGGTGTGGCTGGCCGCCACCCGGGACGCCATCAAGGCCTGCGAATGCGAGTCAGGCTGCCCGTCCTGCGTTCAGTCACCCAAGTGCGGCAACAAGAACAACCCCCTGGACAAGGACGCCGCGGTGACGCTGATCGATGTGCTGCTGAAGGACGCCACCGAACGGATGGACGCCGGGCAGCCGCACCAGGCGGCAACGACGGCGCACCAGGCAGCAACGACGGCTGCCCAGGTGCCCCAAGCAGATCACTCCGCCGCGCCGCTCCAGGCCTGAGCCGACCCCGGGCCCGGCGCCGACGCCGACGCCGGCGTCCGGGCCTGGGCCGGCGAACCCGGCGCGTCGGCACTGATGACGCGTTGGCGCTGTTGGCGGTCTCGCGGGACGGCACTCACGGCGCAGGGCCGTTTTCCCGCTCCGGCGGCGGGCCTGCCCTGGCCAGTCCGCTGGCCGCTCCCAGAATCGTCCCCGCGCTGAGCTCGGTGCGGACCTGGACCGTTTCGCCGGGGCCTTTCGAACAGCTGAGGACTCGGGCGTCGTTCCGGAGTGCGATCTCCCGGGCGACGGCGCACGGCTCGCCCCCGGTGATTCCCCGGGCGGCATCCGCCGCTGCCAGTGCCGCGAGATCAGCAGCAGCTGCCGCCCTGGTCGCCGCCACGGCTGACTGAGCCAGAAGCAGCATCAAGGCCGTTGCCATGATGACGACGAGTCCCAGCCCCAAGGCCAGGACAGTCCCCGAGCCCCGCTCTCCGTGCCGATGCCACGACCGGTCCGAACCGGCACGCCACGACACGTTCACGCGCTCCGCCGCAAGGGCCGGTGGCTGGGCGCTTCGGGCATCGGGGCGGCGGCCGCCGCTGAGGCGGCCTCGCCGCGGGCCCAGGCCCGGGCGGTGAGCGTCCACGGAACAAGCGAACCAACGGGTCCAGGGACGCCGCCGGAGATCGTGACGCTGAGCCATTCGCCGTCGGAGGCCAACGCCGACCTCGCCGACTCGCCGGCGAGCCGGCGGACAATCCCGCCGACCTCGGCAGCATCCGCGCCCCTCGCCAGGGCCCTCGCGCCGCCCCGGGCGGCTTCCTCGAAGCGGAGCTGTGTCACCCCGGCGGCGGAGCCGGCCAGCAGCATGGCCAGCAACAGCACGACGGCGGGCAGCGCCACGGCAAACTCGGCAGTGACGGCACCGCGGCATGGTTCGCCGCTTGATTCGCGGCGTGGTTCCCCGCCGGAGCAGATCCAGCCCGGCACCCGGTCCGTAACAGGTGGCGATGACGCTCCAGGGGAAGCCCGTCGCCGGGGACCGCGGGCGCAGGTCCTGCCCCGGCCCCGGACACAAGCGTCGGGGACCGGGCCGCATCCGCGGCAGTCCGCTCCGGGCTGGAATGCCGAGTGCCGGGCGCTTCCCCAAGCCGGCCAGGCGCAGTTCATGGCAGGGCGAGCGCCGTGCGGATAAGGTTCAGCAGGAACCCGCGGACCTCGTCGCTGCGCATGATGAACACGAGGACACCCGCGAACCCCACGGCGGCCAGCGTGGCGATGGCATATACGCACTATCTGTCAAGTTACTTGCGTCGTAGGATAGCTGTATGACGAATGCCAGGGCACCACGCGCAGCTATTTACGCTCGCATCAGCCGCGACCAAAAGGGCGAAGGGTTGGGCGTCGAGCGCCAAGAGGCACTGTGCAGGGCACTAGCGGAAAAACTGGCCGCCGATGTTGTCGGAGTGTACGAGGATAACGACATCAGCGCCTACTCAGGCCGTACCCGTCCGCGCTATGAGCAGATGCTCGCGGATATTCAGCAAGGGCAAATCGACATGGTGCTCTGCTACCACTCCGACCGGCTCATGAGGCGCACAAAAGAACTTGAACGGTACATCGACGTCTGCCGGCCACGTAACGTGGTGACCCATCAAGTCACGGCGGGACTCCTGGATCTCTCAACCGCTACCGGGCTGGCAGTGGCTAAGACGGTGGCCGCATGGAATCAGCACGAATCCGACCACAAGGGCGAACGAATAGCGGCACAGAAAGCCCATGCGGCGCAGCAGGGCAAGTACTTAGGCGGGCGCGTTCCGTTTGGTTGGAAGAAAGAGGACGCCAAAGAGGACACGCACGGCAGAATGCGCGGGGGAATTGTCGTCATTGATGAACCGGCGGCTGCACTGATCCGGGAGGGCACCGCCGCGATAATCGCGGGCCGGTCACTGGCAACTGTCACGAGGGCATGGGCGGACGCTGGGGCAGTCAATAGCGCCGGAACGCGCAGGAACACAACAGAGGTCAGACGGACGCTCCTACGCACGCGCAACGCAGGGCTAATGACTTTTCACGGTGAGGTTGTCTCGGATAAGTGGCCGGCAATTGTTCCGCTGGATCAGTTTCGGAAGTGTGAGGCGATCCTGACCGATGACAGCCGGCCCAAACAGTCCGAATCGAAGTTCAAGTATCTGCTGTCCGGTGTTGCGCAGTGTTATTGCGGGCGCACGATGACCGGGTTTGGAGTCGCCGCGAAACGGGCCTACCGGTGCAAGGTTCATCAAGAGGGCGGGCGATTCGTTCCGGGGCACGCTCACAGGGCCATGCAGCCTCTCGATGACTTTGTGAAGGCCAAGGCCGCGGCGTGGCTGAACCGTGACGACGTAAAAGCGGGTCTGCGGGAAATGTTCGACGCACAAGACGCAGTGCAGCCGGTGAACAGCGAAGACATATCGGATCTGATCGACCGTAAGCACTCACTGGCCCGACTGTTTGCCCAGGGATCCATCACGGAATCTCAGCTGGTAGAGGGCAGCAAAGAAGTTGAATCCAAGCTGGCGCGGCTTGAAGATCAGGCCGTGGCGAACGGCGGGAGTCGCGGCGTTGCGGCTGCTGTCCTGTCAGAGAACCCCGGGGCAGCGTTCCTGGGTGCCGACGTCGAAGTGCAGCGGGAGATCCTGCGTACCTTGTTCACCATTGAGTTGCAGCGGACTGGCCCTTACCGGGGGGTGTTTGACGAGTCCAGCGTGAAAATGAGGCCAAAGGGCTAGTTCTGAATGACACGGATGTAATTTGTTTGGAAATATTTTCCAGACTGCACCCGGCGGGGAGCTGTGACGCACTGGTCAGGCTAAATGCCTAGATTCCGCGGGTGCATTCAGAGGCCCTGAAACGTTATCCACAGGCTGTCCACAGTTTGTGCGCTGTTATCCAACACTATCCACAGGCAAAACACAAGTGACACGCCGCCAGGATCCCGAAAAACGCACACATCCACGATAGACTTAAGACACCAGCCTTAAACAGCTGTAGCCGGACGTTAGCGCGTCCGGCTTTAAAACAGCTTTTTTATATTCGCAAGCCAACGACCCTCTAGTAGGAGGACCCTTGACCCATTCCATAGACCAGCGCTCATTCCGATCTACTGTCTATACAGTATCGGATGCTGTACGGACAGCACAAGTCACGACACGCCACGCGTCCAACGTCGAAGACTGGCCCGGCATCACGCCAGCACAAGCCAAGCGCGTAGTCTCCCTGCTCCTGTCCGGGGCCGCCCAGTGATCCCCTGCCCCAACTGCATGGAATTCTTTCTTCGAGGTCATCTTGAAGGCCAGGGCACCTCTCAGCAGCTCGCCGAGAACGCCGCCCGGATCCAGCTTGCACTCGAATTAGAGGCCGACAGTAACCGCCGTATGGCTAAAGCAGCCGGCAGTTGGATTGACGTTGAAAAGGCCCGCAGTGCACCCGGCTCCGCATACGTACCCGTAGCCGCCGCATGAACGGGTTTGAACCGCTGTCCGATTCGGAGATGCGTGACGCCGGACTCGTGGTTACCGAAGTTACCGTGGTTACCGACTTTCAGTTAGAAGCGGGGGTAGATCCCGCCGCACTGCTTGACGACGTGCAGACGTTTCTAGAGCGCTTCATTGCCTACCCTGAACCGGAAGCCGCCACAGCCCACGCGCTATGGATCGCACACGCTCACCTCATAGAAGCCTTTGAGAACAGCCCGCGACTCGCTTTCCTATCCCCGGAGCCAGGCAGCGGCAAAAGCCGGTGCATGGAGCTTACGGAAGCGCTCACCCCGCGCCCCGTCCTCTCGGTCAACAGTTCTGTTGCTTACGTCTTCCGAAAAATCAGCGACGAGGCCGGACTACCAACACTGCTCATGGATGAGATAGACGCAGTGTTCAGTAGCGGCAAGGGCGACGGTAACGAAGACCTTAGAGGGCTGCTGAACTCCGGCTACCGGAAGGGTGCAACTGCTGGCCGCGCAGCTATCCGGGGAAAAGAGATCGTCACCGAGGAATGGCCGTCATTCTGCGCCGTTGCCCTGGCTGGACTGAATCAGCTACCGGACACACTCATGACCCGCTCAATCGTGGTGAACATGAAGCGCCGTAGGCAGGGACAAAAGGTCGAACCGTACCGCCGCCGAGTCAACCAGCCCGAAGCCATCGCACTGACTGAACGCATAGCGGACTTCGCAGCAAGTGTTTGGACTCAGGTATCCGATGCGTGGCCCGATCTTCCGGAAGGGATCGAGGATAGGGACGCGGATATCTGGGAACCCATTCTTGCCATCGCGGACGCTGCCGGCGGTCATTGGCCTGTAACAGCCCGTGACGCCGCCATGGTCATGGTTGCCAAAGCCAAGGAAAAGCCCGCAACGCTCGGAATCAAGCTGCTGGCAGACATCAGAAAAGTCATGAATGGTTCAGACCGCATCAGCACCAATGACCTCCTGGACGGTTTGCACGCGATGGAAACGGCACCTTGGGCGAACATCAAGGGCGAACCGATCGACTCGCGTTTCCTGGCAAAGGTCTTGTCAAAGTACGACATACCGACAAATAACACGGTGAAAATCGACGGACGCGCTGTGAAGGGTTACCAGGCGCATCACTTGGCAGACGCTTTCGAGCGATATCTGGCCACTCCCGTTCCTGCTGAAGTCGGTAACCACGGTAACCACAGTAACCAGCCAGAGAACGCCGGGCAGGTTTGCCCGCTGCACTCCGTCCCGAAACCGAATGTTTGCTTCACTTGCGACTCAGTTAGGACCGCAGCATGACGGATCCCCGGAACACCATTGAGAACTGGCGCAAGCTCGCCAAGATCCGGCAATTTCTGATTGACAAACTGGACGCGAAAAACGCCGCGCTGGAAGCCAAGCTGACGGCGGCGGAAGCGCGGCTGTCCATGTACGACGCCAGGGAGCGGTCATGAGCGAGGCGGAGATGTTACAGCGCTTGCAGCGCCTCCACCGGGAGCTTGTGCGCCTCATGGACGCCTTAGAGGCCCACCAGTGACACCGGCGCAAATGGCGGAACGCATCGAGTACCTGGAGAACGTCGCCCGCCACTACAAGGGTCTAAGCCAACGGCTACACCAGCAGCTCATGGCAACACGCAACACCCCGGAAACCCACCGGGATCGGTACGACACCCGTGACCCCGTGGGGAACCTCGCCGCCGCCCGCGCAGACCGACAGAAAAGGAAATGACCATGGCCTACGAATACAACGAAGCCAACCTAGAGACGTACTGGCCGAGCCTGGCACAAGCGACGTACTGGAAATTGAAAGCCCAGCACGAAGCCACCCGCGCCGCCTACTGGAAGCGGCAGGCCGAAACCAAGGAAACCGCCGCATGAAGGTCCCCGTCTTCGCCAAAGAACCCCGATTCACACTTCGGGCAGCACCCCGCGTATTCAAGAAAGCCGGCACCCACACGCCAGGCATAGGCGTGTTCTCCGACCTCTACCTAGTCCAGCACCTCACACAGTCAGAAGCACTCGCACTCGCGGACCAACTCGTGGACGCAGCAGAGCAAATCGAACAGGAAGAAAACTAACCATGACTCGCACCCGCCCCAACAGCGCACCCTCTGATATTGCCTACGCGGCCATCCACGACGTACCGCCGCTCGAACTCCTGCCCCCCGCACTGGCAAAGATCATCACCGAAATTCGCGGACTCACCGGACGCCAGCGCGACGCACACAACAAGGTCAACGACCTCGAAACCGTCGAACGGGCCGAAGCAGCCAAAGCCGCCGACCTCATCGAATACGGCAAGCAGGTCAGAGCCGGCAAGAAAGGCGTCATCGTTCAGGACGCACAGCGCCAGCTCGCCCAGGACATTACCACCGCACGGCACGAACTCGACGGACTCAACGCCGCCATCACGCAGGCATACGCCGAATTCTGGACACTCAGGGACGAAGCCGACGCGGACCCCGCAGCCGCACAGAAGGCCCGCGAACTAGCCAAGGCAGTCCGGGCCACCCTCGACGCTTTCCAGGCCGCGTACCAGGCTTACGACGCCCACGACACAATCCGGGCGTGGTATCACCGGCACCAGTACCAGCCCATCTCCGGATTCGTTCTCACTGAGTTGGTCACCGCATCCCGCAACGGTGACCGCCCCCACCTGATCCGCGTTGACGTGACGGACCTCGTGACCAACCTCAAGCAGGAGTTGTTCAATGACACAGACATCTGACACCCAGACCATCAGGCACACCCCCGGCGACATCCTCGCCACCATCGCCCGCATCAACGCCGGCATGCCGCAGATCGACGGCAACGGACGGACGGTCAACGCACCCGAGCAGCACACCGTCATCCACCTCGTGACCACCCCCGCGCAAGTACTCATGGCATCCATCCATGCAGAGAACGCCAAGCTCACCACCGAGCCAGCCGCCGACGCTGACACACCAACAGATCAGGACACACCAGCCTGACCACACAGACCGGCAGGCGTCAGTAGTAGGAGTAGGAATGCTACTACTCCTACTACTGACCACCACACGAGAGAGGACGCCACATGCCAACACGCATCTGCTCAACACCTGGATGCCCAACCATCCACGACAGCACCACCGACTCACGCTGCCCCGCACACACCAAGCAAGCAAGGGTACGCAGAGACAAGGGCCGCACACAGTACAAGACAGCAGGGCACACGCAACGGTTCAGACCCGGCGTCCTAGACCGTGACAGTATCTGCGTGATCTGTAACGTCAGGGCATCAACCGTCGCGGACCACTACCCGAAAGAACGCCAAGACCTAGTGGACCTCGGCCTAGACCCAGACGACCCAGCCAACGGGCGCGGACTTTGTGCTAGTTGCCATGGCAAGACCACCTCCGCCCGGAGTCCGGGCGGATGGAACAGACGGGACTGACCACCCCCACCGGAGGTCCCAGGGTCGCCCCGGCCCTCTGGACCGGCGGGGAGAGCGCTCTTTCGTGACGCACGCATGGTCGTCCATTTTTGCCCGTTTTGGGCTTGTTTTCGTTGATTTCTAGGAGGTTTTTGTGGGAAAAGTTAGGGCACCGAGCGGGCTAAATGCCCGTGGTAAGGCGTTTTGGGTACTGATTACTGATGGTTTCGAGCTGGATTCAGCCGAACTTGAGGTATTGAAGGAAGCCGCGCGCACCTTGGATGAGATTGATGCGTTGAAGGCGTCGGCTGATGAGCACGGCCCGATGGTGAAGGGATCGACGGGTCAGTTGGTGGTGAATCCGGCGTTGTTGGAGGTCCGCCAGGCGCGGGCTGCTTTTGAGCGGATGGTGAAGGCGCTGGCGTTGCCGTCTGAGGATGAGGGGCAGGGTTCGGCGGCTGAGCGTCGTATTTCTGAGGATGCGCGTATGGCTGCTCAGGTTCGGTGGAGTGGCAGGGGTAAGTCTCGTGGCACGGCGTAGGCACATCGCCGTCAGCGCCGGCGACGTGTACCCGGTTTCGATGGTTCCGCACCAGTTCCGCCCCGCCGGCAAGTTCAGGGGCTTGTTCTCAATACCCACGGCGAACGGGTGGGCCTTGGATAAGGCCAGGTCTGCACGGCTGAGGGCTGACGGCACATCGTGTCAGGCGTTTTGGGAGGAATGGTGCTCTAGTCGGGGGATCAATACCGCATACGGGGCGCATGATCCCCGGTATCGGGCGCTTGTGGACGATGCGCGGAGACGTGCGCGTGAGGCGTTCGAACGGGGTTGGGCGCTACATGGCTAAGCGGCGTCAGCGGGGCCCTGAGATTGGGTCTGAGGACGTGTTGCCGTTTGATTTGACGCTGTTGGGGCTGGAGGTCAGCAGCGTGGGCCTTTTTGATGATTTCACCGTGAGGGTTGCCGGCGGCAGGTTGGCTTTCGACGTGGCTCAGGCTGCGCTCCACATGCGAGAGCAGCAGGAGTATTCGGCGGCTTTGAGGGCTTGGTGTGAATCGCGGCAGATCGACATGTCCTATCACGCCCAGGATCCACGGTTTGCGGGACTTTTGGACCGCAGCCGGACACATTGGGGTTTAGATCCCAAGCGAATAACTGAATAGCAAGAACCTAGCAGCCCGCCTATGGCGGGGGTTGGGCTTCTGTCCTGGACGGCAGCTTCAGGCCGCAGGACTTTGGCACGAGAAGTCACTAACTGCAACTCACTGCGTTTGACTGCAACACACTGCTAGAAGTGTGTTAACCTGAACAGGTGAAGCCCTGGGACTCGCCGGATTCGTCCGGACTCCCAGGGCATTAGTCTTTTTGGGGGAACACAAGTGGATCCAAGCGGAGTAACGACGCTCCCAGCAATGATTTCGCAGCCCCGCTTCTCGACGTACTTGGACCACTATCGGGGAAGCCAAGATCACGCTCTCCGGCTCTACGCTTGGAACATTGAACTAAGCGCCGCATTCTGGGGCCCTCTCGCCATACTGGAAGTACTCCTCCGCAACAGCATGCATGCGCAGTTGTCCAAGGGCCGGCAAGAGGACTGGTGGAACGCTCAAAGCGTGAACCTCATGGACCGTGAAGGTGGCGCCCTCGACGGCACAATCCGGAAACTCATGAAAGCCGGTAACGCGAGCCCGTCAGCGGACGACATTGTAGGGGCCTCGAGTTTTGGCCTTTGGGTCGGTCTGCTGGATATTGGGTTGGCCCGCCACCCGCAATTGGACTACCCCACAGCGCTTTGGGAGCCGAGGCTCAAGCACGCCTTTTCACATCTGGCCGGCGTGAAGCGGAAGCAGTTGCACGGCGAACTAAACAAGATCCGCATCTTCCGGAATCGCGTGGCGCACCATGAACCCATTTTTAGAGGGAACACTGCTCTCACAATGGACTTGATAGCAAAAGTGGCCGGCTACATGGATCCTGCTATTCGGGACTTCATTCTGAGTGCTAACAGGGTGGATACCGTCTTGAATCGGCAAAAGGCCGCTGTCGCAGACGGCGACTGCTGCATCTAGTAGCGACAATTGCCCCTGCCCGCTTGCGACTTGCAGGGTTACAGGCAGCCCCGTCAGCCAACCGCTGGCGGGGCTTCCTTGTGGTGGTGGCCCTAAGTGGCTTTCTCGAAGATCAGCGTCTTTACATCTCCGCTAGCTGTATTGTTCGTTTCGTTCATCAGCCGGTAGCCCCTGGCCTTAGCTCCCAGGACTACAGTCTCGTACTTCGGTGACTCCATGTTGATCTTGAATACCACGTCTTCACCGACGAACGCCTTGTCCAAGATCGCGGGAGCATTCGCCTCAGCCTTTTTCTTACTCTTGTCTCCGGCAAACACCATGCCGAAAGCGAGCATTCCCCCCAGCCCGTATAGGACTATGAGACCCACTATGAACACCACGACTATCCCAATTAGTATCCCCATGCATCGGAGTGTATTTGCTGTCAGACCTCCGCGCTAGGTTTTGGGCCATGGTAAAGATAGACGTCGAAGCTGTTGGCCGTTTGCTGGACGAACTCCTCAGCGAGCCTATCCGGCGTTCCCCGTATGAGGAGCTAGAACCGGACTACGAGTTCCTGGATGCGGCTGTCTTGGGCCGGGTTCGCCCTTGATCTTGCGGACGACATTGGCGCGGGACACGTTGCCCTCTTCCTTCGCCTCTGTTAGGGCGTCCTCGAACTCTGCGTCATCAACGCCATCAGTTATCTGGTAGATGCCGGCCCCTCCATTCCCAAACAGTTCGGCTCCTGTAGCAAAGTCCGTGGCCCTAGGAGTGGCACCAGCTTCGATACGAAGACCGTGCCTCTTCGACTCCCTTTCTTTTGCCGCGGTCCTGGCCGTAGCTACTTCGCCGCGTTCCTGTCCTTCGCGGATCGCCAAGCCAAGTGCACGTTCGGTGCGGCGGACCATCACCGTTTTGGGCCGCGTGTAGAGTTGCATGGTTCCTCCGCATCCCCCCTTGCGTAGGACCAGCGCGAAATAGTAAAGGCCCCAATCAGTCCTGAGACTGGCCGGGGCCTTTTACTTTGGTTCAGGCGATTGCTCGCTTTATGGCTTCACGGTCTAGGAGGACTTCACCTGTGGCCATGTTGCGAACTTCCACCCATTGTTCGAGTGGTACCTGTGATGTTGTGAGCCGCCATGATGCCGAACCGCCCGCCCTGGATAGAGTGTCCATTACCTGTTCATTGCTGCCCTGCCGCTTGGCCCATTCCTTCCACTTGTGTACTGCCCGCTTGTCCAAGTCAACGGTGAAACGGATAGCGGTCTTGTCTACGGCGCTTCCTTGTAGGCCGTGGCCACCATCTGCGGAAGTCTTTGTGGTCAGCCAGACGACATCAGGCCCGGCATGTTCACGTTTGAGTGACACATTCGATTCAACAGTTTTCAAATAGCCAGATTCCAGGATCCTTGGAAGGTGCGTGGTGCTGGTGAAGTGGTAGAGGATCATAGTGTGCGGGTCCTAGTTCAGGGTGGCGTCAATGATTGCAAGGGCACGGTCAAGCGTGGACCTCAGCCCACGGATTTCAGCCGGCGTCATAGAGAACCCGATGTCGGCTCCCTGGCCTTCACTCATGGCCTCGTTGGACACGAACGTGACCTTCACATCTTCCCCGTCATTCTTGTGCACGTAGACCCATAGCGCTGGCCGACTAACGCCATCTAGGTCCATGGCCGGTTCCTCCAACGACAGCGACAGGATGGTTCGCTCAGAGCTGCAATAGTGGTCTTCGACTGTCCGTGTGTACGTCTCGAATTCCTTGTGAGAGCACCACGGCTGGCACTTTGCAGGACCGATGGATCCTGCGTTGTACCATGGCTCTGTTGCGCGGCGCTCAATCTTCGTATTCATGCTGATTTCCCCCCATGGGATCATCGGATTTAGTTGTTGGTGTTGAATCTAGTGCTTGGTGCCGGCATTCCTTGGCACAACGGTGATGTCTTCCGGGTGCCACTGCTGGCGGGAACCATCCGGGAGCGTAACCCACACGCCGCCGTTGGTAACGCGCCAGACTTTACCGGTGGGACCGTCAGCGTTGCCGAACATGCCCGTGAACTTCACGCGCTGGCCGGCGTACCGGGCTTTCATCTCTTGCAGGTCCATGATGGTTCCCTTCACTGATATAGGACTCCCAGGGGAGAGGGATTTCTTGGTGAGTATCCCCTCCCCAAACACCCTCGGCCCCCGTCATCCCCTCAGCCGATTTTGGCCACAACGAGTAGACCCGGCCCGTTTTGGGACGTGTCTAGCTGTGAACCTGGATGACCGCAGCTAACGGGCGTCTCGCCTAGGCGGTTCTAGGCGTTCGGTGGAGATGTGACCGCGCCCCTCTGGTTATGCGCGGGGAGGGCTGGAACGCGCTTACGACGCTCAACAGCCATATGAAATGTCAGGGCCAGCCGGTATGCTGGGCTAACAATCAAGTGAAGATTGATTGTCGCGCCCCGGAGGTTGGTAGCCTGCCGGGGCATTACTCGTTTTGAGGCGGGTAACTTCACCAAGTGTCTGCGTACTCGGCCGTGGCCATTCCTGCCTCGGCAGCACGTGGCCTCTTGGGGCCGCGCGGCTGGACCGGGACAACCGCACTGGCGCCCGGATAGATTTCAAACACTTCCGCGGTTCCAGGCTCACGCCTGTCCATGCGGGTTGCAGCGGGAGTGTCTTGATTGATTGACATGTGCATTCCTTCCACGGGACTCCGGCAGAATCGCCGGCTGATTCGACTCTCCCGGCTGGGAAGCAGGCCCGAAAGTCCCGACGCCGACCAAGTGGAAAACCTGCTGACTCGCGGGGTTGTGGAGGAGCACTCGAGGGCGGTCACCACCCTGAGAACCCGGCATCGCATCCGCCGCAGACGTTTGAAGCCCACTGGGACTGCTATCAGAAAGCGATAGCAGTCCCAGTGGGCTTGAACGTCTGCGGAGCCGAAGGCCCAGGGCAGGGCCTCTAAGGGAGGTAGTAACCCGCGACGTCGGCGATGAGCTGGCTCTTCCCGGAGGACCGGTTGAACAGGGTGACCTTGCCGTCGGAGCCGAGAGCGACCGAGACCAGGTTCGGCACGGTCTGCCCGGTGGCGAAGTTGAGGTTGGACGCGTTGGGACGCGGGGAGCCGGAGGCATAGGCGGTGACGAAGCCGAAGGACTGGGGCGATGTGACCGTCAGGTTGAAGACGGCTGCCAATGCGCCGGCTGGTATGCCGTTAGCCCCTGCGACCTGGAAGGACACCGTCGAATCCGCGGCCACGGGAGATGTGTTCCGGGTGTCGAGGATCCGGGTGGGACCGACGGCCTTGAAAGCGCCCGTTGCGGTCGGCGTGCCGGGGAGGTAGTAACCGGCGACGTCGGCGATGAGCTGGGCGGTCCCGGCAGAACGGTTGAACAGGGTGACCTTTCCGTCGGCCCCCACAGGGACAGTGACCAGGTTCGGCACAGTCTGGCCGGTGGCGAAGTTCAGGTTGGACGCATTGGGACGTCCGGCGCCCGAAGCATAGGCGGTGACGAATCCGAAGGATCTTGCCTCGGTCACGGTGAGGTTGAATACCACCGATGCCACGGATGCCGGGATTCCATTGACGCCGGCGACCTGGAACGACACCGGGGAATCTGCCGCCACGGGGGATGAGGTCCGGGTGTCCAGAAGCCGGGATGGCGCGAGATTCTGGAAGGCCCCTGGGGTGCTTGGTGTTCCGGTGATGTAATAGCCGGTGACGTCGGCGATCAGCTGGGACGTGCCCGAGGATCTGTTGAACAGGGTGACCTTTCCGTCCGCCCCGACAGGGACCGTGACCAGGTTCGGCACGGTCTGGCCGGCGGCGAAGTTCAGGTTGGACGCATTGGGACGCGTGGCGCCTGAGGCATAGGCAGTGATGAACCCGAAGGATCTTGACTGGGTCACAGTGAGGTTGAACACCACCGCTGCCACCTTGGCAGGGATCCCGTTAACCCCGGCGACTTTGAAGGACACCGGAGAATCCGCGGCGACGGCCGAGGTGGTCCTGGTGTCCAGCAGCCGCGTCGGCGCGACAGGAGTGAACGTTCCGGGAAGTCGAGGGCCCGCTTTTCCAGCCTTGATGACGACGTCATCGATGTAGCTGTCGCCCGCCTGCCGTCGATGCTCCGCCCCCAATTGTACGGCGGTCAGTGTCGTGAAGCCGGTGGCGACCTGGTTCGAAAAGACGGTCTTGTCGTCAAACAACACCTCCACGGTCGTCGCAGGACCGTTGGCGACGACGTGCATCACGAGGTGATGCCACGTGCTGAGCGGCACGCCCCGGGCCAGGGTCGTGAAGGTGAATGTCCCGGTCGGCGATGTCACACGAAGCACCAGATTACCGTTGCCGTTGTCCCGGAAAACATCCACGATCCTTGTACCGCCGTTGAAGAACCGGAAATATGGCACGTTGTTGCCGACGACCCCGGCCTTGGTGATGTTGAACCAGCCGTCCGCGTGAACGTCGTTGCTGCCGGCGGGCAGGGGAGCAGCGAAATTGGCGACGGAACCGGCGGCTGTCGTTACGTGAATGTGGGCTGCGCAGCGTCCTGAATGCGCTTTGGCCGAAGAGACGTCCGCGGTGCCGGTTCCCGAGGTGGAGGGGGTACTGAAGCCGGACCCGGTGATGCTTCCGGATTCGAAGTTAGTCGCCACCACTGTGGTGCCCGGATACTGGTTGGACGGTTGCGGTGTGGCGGCCTGACAGGTCACGGCGGCGGAAGCAGGACTGGCGCCGATGCCCAGGCCGGCTAACACCAATAGGTTTAGCGCCGCGATCACTCCCGCCCGTTGCAGTCGAATCATTGATCTGCCCCCCTGCCTTGGTTCAACTCTCGGTTAGAAGTCCCAGAAGTACTGGGACTCTGGCGCCCCTAGAAGCGCTGTGAGTGACCGACGCACGAGGCCGCTCATACTCCGTCGGTGCCTATCCCAAAGATATCCCCCACCAACTTGAGTAAACCTTGGGACCGCCGTCCCCTCGTCCGGGACCCGGGGCGACACGGCCCTGCGGATCAGGCCGGCAGCATGGCCAGCAGGACGGGCACGACGCCGAAACATACGAACGCCGGCAGGGAACACAGGCCCAGCGGCACAACGAGCTTCACACCCAATGCCGCTGCCTGTTTCTCGGCGGTCCTGTACTGTTCGCGACGGAGCCTGGCTGCCTGGGCGTACAGGATGGCAGAGGACGGCGCGCCCGTGAGCGCTGCGAAGCAGAGGGCATCCCGGAGGGCGAGGAGCTGCGGCGACCGGACTTCGGAACTCCGCCACGCCGTGTCCCAGTCCGCGCCGATGGCGAGAGCTGATACGACAGGTCGGAGCAGGCGGCCGATCTCCGGGGACGCCAGGGTGGCGACCAGCTCCAGGGACCGGCCGAGCCCGGCTCCCGCATCAAGCATCGCGCCGATCAGTTCCAGCATCATGGCGGTGTCCCGGAGGCCGGCGAAGCCGGGCAGGCCCTGCCGTGCAGAACCCTCCTCTGCCGTGCGGAGCCCCGCCATTTCCATCCGGGCAAGGACCCGGCGACCGAGTCTTTGGCGGACCCGGCCGTGATCGGCGAGTGCCAGAAAGGCGGCACCGGCCAGGCTGGCTGCCACCGCCGCTCCGGCCAGTTCCGGGCTCACTGCGGCCCTTCTGCCGCAGCCCGGACCAGCCGGGAGGACCAGAAACGCCCGGCGGCGGTCAGGACACTACCCGCCGCGAGCGCCGCCATGCCGAGAGGGTTCCCCAGAAGCGTCGTCACCGGATCAACGCCCAGCAGCAGTCCCAGCCCCAGCCCGAACAGCGGCAGCCATGTCAGCAGGCGGACCGTTGCCTTGGGCCCGGCCAGAGCGGTCTGCCGGGCGGCCTCGGCGTCGTCCTCGGCCTCAAGCTGCGCAGCGAAGCGCATCAGCACGTCGGCCAGCGGGCAGCCGCTGGCCTCGGCGATGTCGAAACACGCGGCGAGTTCGCCCCAAACTCTCCGCCCGCGGCTGACCGCACCTGCGTCCTTGCCGACGCCGTTGCCGGCGGGCCTGTCGGCGGGCGCCCCCGAAACCGCGCCGCGGATAGCCCCGGCCACCGAAGATCCGCGCAGGGCTGCCGCGCGGGCAGCTGCCAGCACGGCCACGGAATCCCGGCCGAGCGCCCGTCCCGCGCCGTTGTCCGCGGGCCGGCCCTGCGGCGATTCCCCGGCGTACAGCACCCAGAGTTCGTCCCACAGCCGGGCAGGAGTTCGCCCTCCCTTCAGCAGCGCAGCCAGTTGCTGGACCACGACGGTCATCGGGACGGGCACCGGCCTCCGGGTCTGTCCGGGTCGTGTTCGCCCGAGCACTCTCGGAACCGCTCGCGTCTCGGCCGGGACCGGGGAGCTCCGCATGTCAGGGCCGGGCAACGCCGTGCGGACCCGGCGGCCCGAGGCGCCTGACGGCGGGGACGCCAGCCACAAAGCGAGGGCCAGCACGACGACCAGGACGGCAGTCACCCCGGAATCCTGGCCGGGCCGGAACCGACCGCTACGGAAGGACCCGTTACGGAAGGAGATGAGGATTCCGAGGCTTGCGACGTTGCTGCAGCGGGGGACGGTCCGGACGCGCGCGAGGAATCGAGGCCGAGCCGTGCCGCCAACCGCGGCCAGGCCGGCCCTGTCCGGACTTCACCCTCAAGGACATCCAGTGCAACGGTGACGGCCAGGCCTGTTTCGTTTTCTTCCATGACGCCGATGCCCGCCACCTGCCGCCCGCGTTTGCCCCGCGCCACGTGGACGACGGCGTCGAGGGCGCTGGCCACCTGCAGGCGCACTGCGTCCTGCCCCATCCCGGCGAGCGCGCCCAGGGCCGTCAGCCGGGCGGGTACGGCGGCCGCCGTGTTGGCGTGGATCGTTCCCCCACCTCCGGTGTGGCCGGTGTTCATGGCCGTCAGCAGTTCCCGGACTTCCGCTCCCCGGCATTCACCCACGACAAGCCGGTCCGGCCGCATCCTCAAGGCCTGGCGGACCAGTTCGCCCAGATCCACGGCGCCCCCGCCCTCGAGGTTTCCGTGCCGGGATTCCAGCGAGACGACGTGCGGATGGACGGGGTTCAGTTCCGCGGCGTCCTCGATCAGGACGAGCCGTTCCCGCGGGTGGCACAGACTCAGCAGCGTGGCCAGCAGTGTGGTCTTGCCCGAGCCTGTGGCCCCGCTGATCAGGAAGCTCAGCCGGCGCTCCACCATGCGTTCCAGCACGGCCTGGACCAGGGGCCCGAACATGCCGTCCCGTCGCAGTTCATCCATGCAGAAGACCGTTGCCCGCCGGATTCTTATGCTGAGGAGAGTTCCGGCCGTGGAAATCGGCGGGAGCACCGCGTGCACCCGGTAGCCGCCGTCGAGCCTGACATCGGCGCACGGAGACCCGTCATCCAGTCGGCGCCCGCCAGCCGCCACCAGCCGCGCTGCGAGGGCGCGGATCTGCGGCTCCCCGGAAAAAGCCACCGGCGCCTTTTCCAGGCCGTTGCCACGGTCCAGCCAGACCGACGCCGGACCATTGACGAAGATGTCCGTCACCGCGGGATCCCGCGTGAGCGCCTGCAGGGGGCCCAGACCGTTCAGCTCCGCGCTGATGCTCTCGACGGCGGCCAGGGCACCGGCGGTGCCGAGGAGCCTTCCGCTCGCTTGGACCGCGGCGGCCACCCGTGAGGGAGTCACTGGCCCGGCGTCGGCCATGACGGACTCGCGTACGGACTCCAGCAGCCTCTCGTCCAAGAAACCGTGCTGCCGGTAGCCCGGGGATTGTGCGGTGTCCCGGTCCGGATCCGGAGGTCCCAGGGCCGAATGCGCGCTCATCAAAGATCTCCTCCGCTCAGGTCAAGGACACCGGCGGCGAACCGCCGGACGTTGCGCTGCTGGCCGGTTTCCAGGAGTCGCCCGAGTTCCGTGGCGGCGGTGACACCCCTGATTTCCGGCATGATTCCGAGCAAGGGAAGCCCCACGGATGCCGCGATCAGGGGCGCGTCCAAGGCGGCTCCTGGCTTCGCCCTGATCACCAGTGCGGTTTCCACTGGGGGAAGCTCGTGCAACAGCCGGGCCGATGCCACGGCCGCGCGCAACTGGGAGGGTGTCACGACGACGATCCGGTCGCACTCCCACGCGAAGGTCCGCAAGGCCTCGCGTCCGCGCCCGATGTCCAGCACCACCAGCTCGCAGCCGCGCCGGGCGGCGTCGAGAACACCGGCCACAGTGGCCGTATCCATGCCTGCGGGCCGGTCCCGGCTGCCCGGCCAGGAGAGGAAGGAGAATCCGCCGGCCACCGGCAGGGACTCGGACAGCTGGACAGGATCGATGCTCCCGCTCACCTCGGCGAGGTCCGGCCAGCGGAGACCGGGCGACTCTTCGGCGGCCACGGCCAGTTCCAGGCCGCCGCCCGAAGGATCCCCGTCGACCAGTAGGACCCGTGCGCCGAGCCTGGCGGCGGCCTGGGCAATCCAGATGGCCGCCGTCGTGGCTCCCGCGCCGCCGCAGCCGCCGGTGATGCCGAGGACGAGTCCGCCGGCTTCGGGCGCGCGGGACCGGCTCAGGTATTCCGCCAGCCAGGACGAGGCATCGGGCAGCACGGCGACCGTTCGGCTCCGATGGCGGCAGCCAGGTGCCACAGGCTGTCCCCGTCCCCGTTCAGGCCGACGAGCACAGCCGGCGCCCGTCTCCGTGGCGGCAGCTCGCGGATGTCGCTTCCCACGAGCACCGCCGCGGCGGTGTCCCAGAACGGCGCGGCCTCCACGACATCCTGCACGGTCCGCAAGTGACCCCCGGCCGCAGCGACGATGCGCTCCACCTCGCTGCGCAGGACTTCGAACCCGGTGACCAGCAGCGTCTCCGCGGATTCGTCAGGAATCCACGGCCCCGCATCCCGCGGTGGCCTGGACCCGGAACTCCGTAGCTCGTGCCTGCTCATGGTGCCACTGTGCCCCAGCCGGGAGCGCGGCGTAACTGCTGCCCCGCGCTATGTGGACAAGCCGCAACGCCCCGGCACCGACCACACCCCGGCGCAAGGCAGAATTGACCCTATGTACCTGCTGCTTGCCGCCCACGCTGACGGCGCAGCCCTTCAGGAACTCACGGCGGACGGTGCTCCCGACCCGGCCAACCCGGAACCGCGCGTGGTCAGCGCCGGCGAGCTGGCCGGCGTCGTCCGCGGGCTCGAAAAGTGGCGCCCGCGCTGGATCTGGCACCGCACCCAAGACTGGTATCCCGCGCTGCTGGGCGCCGGGGTGGAGCTCGAACGCAGTTACGACCTCACGCTTTGCGGCGCCATCCTGGCGCATTCGGAGTTCACCGCCCACACCGCATATGCCCTGAGCGCCGAGAAGCTGACGCAGGACGACGAGCTGCCACAGCCTCCGCGCGCCCTTCAGCCGCCTCCCCCGCCGGCCGAGCAGGGAGTACTGTTCGATGCCCCGGCCCTCGGCCCGGCACCCCGGCACTCGCCCGGGGATCTTCGTGCCGAGTACGCCGCCCAGCAGGAGGCACTCCGGCAGGCCGGAATGGCCACGGGCACCGACGCCAACCGGCGGCAGCGCCTCCAGCTGCTCCTGGCAGCGGAGTCGGCCGGCGCCATGATCGCCGCCGAAATGCAGCACACCGGCGTCCCGTGGCGGGAGGAACTGCACGAACAGATCCTGGCGGACTACCTCGGCCCGCGCCCGCCCCTCGGCCACCGGCCGGCCAAACTCGAGGCACTCACCACGGAGCTGCGGCAGCTGCTGAATTCCCCCTCGCTGAACCCCGACTCCCCGCAGGAGCTCATGCGCGCCCTGCACCGGAACGGCATCGAGGTGAAAACCACCCGGCAGTGGGAGCTGAAGGAATCCACCCACCCGGCGATCGAGCCGCTCCTGGCCTACAAGAAACTCGCCAGGCTCCACGCGGCCAACGGCTGGACGTGGCTGGATGCCTGGGTCCAGAATGGCCGGTTCCAGCCCGAGTATGTGGTGGGCGGCGTGGTCTCGGGACGCTGGGCGTCCCGCGGTGGCGGGGCCCTGCAGATCCCGCGCCAGATCCGCGGCGCCGTCCATGCCGACCCGGGCCACAAGCTGATCGTCGCGGACGCCTCGCAGCTGGAGCCACGGGTGCTGGTGGCGCTGGCCCGGGATTCCAAGATGGCCGAGGCCGCCAGGGACAAAGACCTCTACGCCGGCATTGCAGCACAGGGTTTCGGCGGCGACCGGGCCAAGGCCAAGGTGGCCCTCCTCGGGGCGATCTACGGCGCGACCACGGGCGAGTCCGGGCGGCTGATGCCCCAGCTGGCGCGCACCTACCCGCGCGCGGTGGGATACGTCGAACAGGCTGCCCGCGAGGGCGAAGCCGGGAAAACCGTCACCTCACGCCTGGGCCGCAGCAGCCCGCCGCCGTCGGACCGCTGGCTGCAAAGCCAGCAGTCCGCCACGGCCGAGGAACAGCGCCGGGCCGACTCCCTTGCCCGCTCGCGCGGCAGGTTCACCCGGAACTTCGTCGTCCAGGGCTCCGCAGCCGACTGGGCGGCCTGCTGGCTGGCGGAACTGCGACGGCGGCTGCGCGCCATGCGCGCGGACGGCACCAACGCGGGCGAACTGGTGTTCTTCCTGCACGATGAAGTGATGGTCCACTGCCCCGACGGCGCCGTGGAGGACTGCATCCGCGCCATCGAGGACGCCGCGACTGCGGCCAAGGAACTGCTGTTCGGCCCGATTCCGGTGGAATTCCCGGTCGGCGTGGCCGTGGTGGACTCCTACGACAAGGCCAAATAGGCGACCGTGACCACACAAGGTAACGTACCCGCCGGTAGAGTTGTGCACTGTCCGTCTCCCCGGATAGGCTCGAAATGGCTGGCAAAACCATCGTTTCCGCCGGCCATTGCAACGACGCAAGGAATTGGGGAGGCAACGGTTTGGCTGGCATTTTTGAGATCGCTGTAGCGGGAGACAAAGGTTACTTCTTCAGGCTCACGGCGGCGGATGGAACGGTAGTTGCTGTTTCGCCGCTGTTCAACACCATCAAGGGCGCGGCCGCGGGCATTACTGCTGTGCGCGAGAACGCCGCGACAGGCTTGGTCGTTGACCATTCCGGCGCCGGCAAGAAACTCTCCACCAACAAGCCGGCACCACGGATGCCTGTTCCCCTGGCCACCAGCCGGCTGGCGACCGGCTAGCAGCTCAGCTCCACGCTCGACTCAGATATCGATCCCGAACAGCCGCGTGCGGTCCCAAGGAACTGCCCAGCCCAGCTGCTCAAAGAGTTGGTTCAGGATCATCCCGGTAAAGCCCCACACCACCACTCCGTTGACGGTGAAGGCAGGGCTCTGGAACGTCTGACCCGCACGGCTGACGGTGGCCATGACCCGGTTGTCCGGGTCCAGCAGATCCCGGACCGGGACGCGGAACACCTGGGCGGATTCGCCGTAGTCCACCACACGCACGGGCGACTGGGCAGCCCACCAGCCCAGGACGGGCGTGACCAGGAAGTTCCCGCGGGGCAGGGCCAGTTCCGGCATGACGCCGAGGACGTCCACGCCCGCAGGGTCCAGCCCCGTCTCCTCTTCGGCCTCGCGCAGGGCCGCGTCGACCACGGATTCGCCGGGGTCAATGCCGCCGCCGGGAAACGCGACCTGCCCGGGGTGGTCATCCAGGGTCTGTGCCCGCTGCAGCAGGAGGACGTCAAGATCGGCGGGAGCCAGCAGCTTGACGGAGGCCGCCGGAACGGTATCGAGCGCCCCGAAGAGCATCAGGACGGCGGCCCTGCGGATGCGTTCACCAGGCTCGACGACGAGCTCGCGCCAGCGCGGATCCGGCGCGGGCGCCGTGCCCGCGTCCACGGCGGCAACGAGGTCCGTGAGGTCCTGGCGGGCGGTCATCGTTGCTTCCTCTGCGATTCCATCCGGATTTCGGCGGCCCTGTCGGTCTCCGCCAGAAGCTTCGCCAGGAGCTCTTCCTGTCCCGGAGCCAGCTCGTACTTCAGCAGCTTTTTTGCCTTCTGCGGATCCGTCTCGCCCGCTCCGTAGCTGGGGCACCAGTTGGCCACGGCGCAGGCGCCGCAGGCCGGCTTGCGCGAATGGCAGACCCGCCGGCCGTGGAACACGACGCGGTGCGACAGCATGGTCCAGTCCTTCGGCTCGAACAATTCGGCGACGTCGGACTCGATCCGTACCGGATCATCCGAATCCGTCCAGCCGAACCGTCTGGCCAGGCGGCCGAAATGGGTGTCCACAGTGATTCCCGGGATGCCAAAGGCGTTGCCCAGCACAACATTCGCGGTCTTCCGTCCGACGCCGGGCAGCGTCACCAGGTCTTCTAGTCTCCCCGGCACCTCGCCGTCGTACTCGTCGACGAGTCGGTTGCACAGCGCCATCAGGTTCCTGGCCTTGGCGCGGAAGAACCCGGTGGGCTTGATGATGGCTTCCAGTTCGGCCGGATCCGCCTCAGCCATGCTCCGCGCGTCCGGATAGCGCGCGAAGAGCAGGGGCGTGATCTGGTTGACCAGCACGTCCGTGGTCTGGGCAGAGAGCACCGTGGCCACCACCAGCTCGAACGGACTGCGGAAATCCAGCTCCGCGTGAGCATACGGATACTGCTCCGCCAGGGCCCGGTTGATCCTGCGGGCACGGCGTTTGAGCGCCAGCACGGATTCCCCTGACGCCCGCGGGCTGCCGGGCTTGGGGCTGCCGGGTTCGGTGGCCACGGGGGTCGGGCTAACCGCGTTCGATGTTGCTGAGGTCGCGCAGCAGACCCACGCGGCCGTCGGTGTGCTGGACCAGGAATTCGTGGCCGCGGTCCTCCAGGGCAAGCACCCAGCCGCCGGGTTCAATGACGAACGCCGGCGCGCCGGTGTGCTCGTCCACGGCGCTGCGGGGCTGGGCGACGGCGAACCAGAAGGCCTCGTGCACGGGCTGGACATCGTCCTCCACGGGCCGGCTGGCGGGATCGACGGTGGCGCCGATCGGCTCCTGCGGGCGGACCTGCGGGTTGACCGTGGTGGGGGCGCTGCCGCCGGCGGCAACCGGAACGTCGGCGGCCCGGGTTTCCTCGGCCGGGGCCGCGGGGGCGGACGCGGCGGAAGAGGCAGAGGCGGCGGAAGCGGCAGGCGCCACGACGCCGGCAGCCTGGGTCTGTTCCGCAGCGGAAGCAGCTGACGGGGCCGAAGCGGCAGGCGGCGCGGCCGCCGGCACAATGCCGGATACCTGCGTTTCCGGGGCGCTGGGGGCCGGAGCGGGACCTGTGCCGTGTGACGGCGCAACCGCAGTTGCCGCCGCGGACGGGGCTGACTCCGCGGATGCCGCGGCGGGGACAGCTCCCTCGGCGCCCGGAACTGCGACCCCCGGGACGGCGCCGCCTGACGCTGCACCGAAGGACTCATACCCGCGCGGGGTCGATTCCGGAGCAGCCGAGTGGACGCCAGGGGTCATGCGCCTGGCCCAGCCGGCGACCCCGGCTGCCTTCGCGGGCCCGGTTTCCTTGGCGGGCCCGGCTTCTTTTGCTGTCTTGAGGGCCTTCGGCGCTTTGGGGGCCCGGGGCATGCGGACCGGCGCGGCAGCCTCGCGGGCCACCACATGGGCGGGTGCCTCCTCACGGCCCAGGAAGTCACCGGCGAAGTACGGGATCAACCGCGCCAGTACGGTGGCCGCGAAGAGTCCCAGCGCGCCCACGAGCGCCACCAGCATGCTCGGCACGAACGCGCCGGCGACGGCAAGGAAGAAAAAGGCGACCGCGAAGGACGCCACCACGGACGCGAACTGGTCCATCGACAGGGACCCGATCCGGATCCTCGTTTCAGGGCTCACGCGGCGGGCCACAAACAAGGCGGACACGATCAGCGGCAACACGATCCCCAGGCCCAGGAAGAACAGGCTGCCGAGGTTCCACAGGTTATAGCTGAAGTCGAACATCGGAATCAGAGAGGCGACAAAGAGCAGCAGCGTGGATCCGAACACGGTGAGATCCCGGATCGTGAACGGCCCGAGGACTGCCTCGTTCTTCTTTCCGGCCTTCTTGTCCACCGTGAAGCGGGGCGGTTCCCCGTAGCCCGCCGGCTTGGCCGGGCCGCTGTTGCCCTCGTTCTGGGAAGGCGCCTGGAGCCGCCCGTTAGCTTGCTCGTTCATTCTGTTCTCCTTAGCATGGCGCCACCCTGGACGGTGCCGCCTAACGGCAGGCAAAGACCGGACGGCACGCGGTCCTGTCGCCTCCATCGGATGTCACAACTTCATCTCAGCCTAGCCAAGTGCTTGGCCGATCACTAGCTGACAAGCCGTGGACGGGCGCTGCAAGATCAGGACCGGGAGTAGGGTGTGGGCATGGAGCTTCTGAACGGGACACCGGTCTTTTTGTGGAGGGCCGTCGGTTTCTTCGCCGTGGCAGGGGTGGTGACGGGAATTCTCCTACCGAGGACGCCCGCCGCCGCCCGCGACCTGGGCATTGTCGCCCTCCTCCTCAGCGTTTGGGCGCTCCTCGTGCAACGCCACGTGCGCCGGGTGACGGACGGCAAGCAACCCCCGGCGCCACTCGGCGCTTAACAAACACCGCTCACTGCGACCTTTGTGACGGGGCACACGATCAGCGCGGCCCAGGTATTAGTGTTTATTGCGGAACAGCTCTTTGCGGTACCGCCGTGATTAGCCGTTGCCCGATGCCGCGCCTGCGGCCCGCGGCGGCGGGGATCCGGCGGCCCGCAGCACGGATCGATGAATGATGAGGTTCACCATGTCCCAGCAGACACCCGGCTCCATGACCACGCCGGCTCCCGGCGTGACGTCTTCCGCCACGCCGTCCCGGCAGGGCGACGCCTTCGAAAACCTGTCCCAGGAGAACCGCAGGTTCGCGCCCTCCGCCGAGTTCGTGGCGAATGCCGTGGTCACCGCCGCCGATTACGCCGAGGCCGACGCCGACCGCCCCGCCTTCTGGGCCAGGCAGGCCCGCGAGCTGCTGAGCTGGAGCAAGGACTTCACCCAGGCGCTGGACTGGTCCAACCCGCCGTTCGCGAAGTGGTTCGTCGGCGGCGAAATCAACGCCGCATACAACGCCCTGGACCGCCACGTCGAGGCCGGCAACGGGGACCGCGTCGCGATCTACTTCGAGGGCGAACCGGGCGACACCCGCACCTACACCTACGCACAGCTCACCGAAGAGGTCAAGAAAGCCGCCAACGCCTTCGAGTCCCTCGGCGTCGCCAAGGGCGACCGTGTGGCCGTCTACCTGCCCATGATCCCCGAGGCCGTCATCACCTTGCTGGCCTGCGCCCGGATCGGCGCCATCCACTCCGTGGTGTTCGGCGGCTTCTCCGCCGACGCGTTGCGCTCCCGGATCGAGGACGCCGAGGCCAGGCTCGTCGTCACGGCCGACGGCACCTACCGCCGCGGCAAGCCCAGCGCCCTGAAGGCCGCCGTCGACGAGGCCCTGGCCGCCGACGACCACACGGTCCGGAACGTCGTGGTGGTCAGGCGCAACGGCCAGGACGTGGACTGGCACGAGGGCCGGGACCACTGGTGGGCGGACACGGTCGGCGCCGCATCGCCCGAGCACACCGCCGTCGGGCACGACGCGGAGCACCCGCTGTTCATCCTCTACACCTCCGGCACCACGGGCAGGCCCAAGGGCATCCTGCACACCACCGGCGGGTACCTGGCCCAAAACGCGTACACGCACAAGGCGGTCTTCGACCTGCACCCGGAGACCGACGTCTACTGGTGCACGGCCGACGTCGGCTGGATCACCGGCCACTCCTATGTCGCCTACGCCCCGCTGATCAACGGCGCCACCCAGGTCATGTATGAGGGCACCCCCGATTCCCCGCACCAGGGCCGCTGGTGGGAGATCGTGGAGAAGTACAAGGTCTCCATCCTGTACACCGCCCCGACCGCCATCCGCACCTTCATGAAATGGGGCAAGGAGATCCCGGCCAGGTACGACCTCTCCTCGATCCGGGTCCTGGGCTCCGTGGGCGAACCCATCAACCCGGAAGCCTGGATGTGGTACCGCGAGGTCATCGGCGCCAACGCCGGCAAGAACGGCGAGAAAAAGGACCATCCGGCCCCGATCGTGGACACCTGGTGGCAGACCGAAACCGGAGCGCAGATGATCGCCCCGCTGCCCGGCGTGACGGCCACCAAGCCCGGCTCCGCCCAGGTCCCGCTGCCCGGCATCGCCGCGGACGTCGTGGACGAGGCCGGCGAATCCGTTCCGGACGGTCACGGCGGCTTCCTGGTCATCCGCGAACCGTGGCCGGCCATGCTGCGCGGCATCTGGGGCGACCCGGAACGGTTCAAGGAAACCTACTGGTCCCGGTTCGAAACGATGTACTTCGCCGGCGACGGCGCCAAGAAAGACGACGACGGCGACATCTGGCTGCTGGGCCGGGTGGACGACGTCATGAACATCTCCGGCCACCGGCTCTCCACCGCGGAAATCGAATCCGCCCTGGTCTCCCACCACGCCGTCGCCGAGGCCGCCGTCGTGGGCGCCGCGGATGCGACCACCGGCCAGGCCATCGTCGCGTTCGTGATCCTGCGCGGGGACGCCGTGGACACCGGAGACGCGATCGTCCAGGAACTGCGCAACCACGTCGGCAAGGAAATCGGGCCGATCGCCAAACCCAAGACCATCCTGGTGGTGCCGGAACTGCCCAAAACCCGGTCCGGCAAGATCATGCGCCGCCTGCTCAAGGACGTCGCCGAAGGACGCGAGGTGGGCGATTCCACCACGCTGGCCGACAACACCGTCATGGCCCAGATCGCGCACTCGCTGAACAAATAAGCCAGGCCGCCCCTGCCCGGCTGGAGGCCCCCGTCAGGGGCAGCCAGCTTGGTCAGGGGCAGCCAGTCGCGGTCAGGGGCAGCCGCAGGACTGCCTGATGCGCAACGTGGTCGGAAAGATCCGGTGTTCGGGCTGCTGACCCCGGGTTGACCCCACGAGTGCACTGACGGCCGCTTCCGCCATGTCCCGGACCGGCTGCTCGACGGTGGTCAGGGCAGGCCAGCTGTATTCCGCCTCGGCTGAACCGTCAAAGGACGCCAGCGTGATGTCGCCCGGCACCGAGAGCCCAGCCTCGTGGATGGCCCGGAGGATGCCGATCGCCTGCATGTCGGAACTGGCGAAGATGGCGGTGGGCCGGTTCGCTGAGGCGAGAAGCCTCCGGCCGGCGGCGTAGCCGCCCGCACGGGTGAATTCCCCGCGGACAACGGGGCCCTCGGGCAGCCCGGCGTCCGTGAGGGCTTGCAGCCAGCCCTGTTCGCGGAGATCGAACGCGTTGGCAGTGTTGGTTCCCATCGCGAGGGCGATGTTCTGGTGGCCGTGCCCGATCAGGTGTTCGACCGCCATCCTGGCGCCGGCGGCGAGGTCCACGCCCACGCTGTTGAAGCCGGGAGCCTCGCCGCTGTGGTTCAGGAGCACCGACGGTATTTCCGCTGCTTCAAGGTCCGCCAGGTCGGGTTCGAAGAGGACACTGGCCAGGACCACGCCGTCAACCTGGCGCGCTGCCAGGTTGCGCACATGCTGGCGCTCCTTGGCCAGATTGCCGTCGGAGTTCGTCAGCAGGAGCGCATAGCCCCGCGCCGCCGCCGCGTCCTCGACCGCGTGGGCCAGCAGCGCGAAGAACGGGTTGCTGTTGTCCGGGATCACGAGGCCCAGGGTTTCGCTGGAGCCCAATTTCAGCGCCCGCGCGGCCGCATTGGGCCGGTAGCCCAGAATACGGATGGCGTCTTGGACCTTCGCTTCAGTTGCCGGCGCCACCTTCTTGGGCCCGCCGTTCACCACATAGCTGACGACGGCGGTGCTCACCCCCGCGTAGCGGGCAACATCCTTGCGGGTCACCTGGCTGCGGGGGGCGGTCGCTATCGGGGTCGTCATGGAGTCCATGCTAGCTACCGGGCCGTCGGGAAGGCGTTCCGCAGTACCGGGGCAACATCCGCCGACCATTGATCGTCGAGCGGGATGCTCGGGCGCGTTTCCACAAATTACCTCACTCAAAGCCTGATCTAGCGGCAGCGCCCTGTGCTGCGGGTGCCGTTCCGGACAGTCTCCCACGGTGATCTACACGAGTCAACAAGTGCACACCATGATGTCGGACTCGGCCTTGTTAAATAAGGGGAAACGTCTTGCCAGTCGTTTTCTACTCGTGTAGATTCAATTTCCAGCTGTTACCCACATCACACCATCAGGAAGGGTCAAAGATGACCACCATCACCAAACTTCCGGATCCAGTGGCCGGCGGAGCGAGGAACTCACAACGCGGCAATGCCGCCAGGCCCGGCCGTGGCCGCCGCCTCGGCGACCTCCGGATCGCCCTGCTGTTCATCCTTCCGGCAATGATCGGCTTCGTAGCGTTCTTTCTGGTTCCCACGGTTCGCGGCATCTACCTCAGCTTCACCGAGTACAGCATCCTCGGCGATCCCACCTGGATCGGCATCAAGAACTACACAGCAATCTTCAGTGACGAGCTGTTCTGGAACGCAATGGGCGTGACCCTCCAGTACGTCGCCCTGAACATCGGCTTCCAGACGGTCATCGCCCTCGGGCTGGCACTCCTCATGCACCGGGTGGCCAAGTCCACGTTTATCCGCGGCGCCCTGTTGCTGCCCTTCCTGGTCGCCAACGTGATCGTTGCCCTGCTGTGGTTCTGGATGCTCGACTACCAGATGGGCATCGTCAACGAGATCATCAACTGGCTGGGCCTGCCCCGAATCGCCTTCTTCGGCAGCGAGCAGTGGGCCATTCCCACCATCGCCTTCGTGAATGTCTGGCGCCACATGGGCTACACCGCCCTGCTGATCTTCGCCGGCCTGCAGTCCATTCCCAACCATGTGTACGAGGTCGCCTCCCTCGACGGCGCCTCCCCTACGAGGACCTTCTGGAGCATCACCATGCCGCTCCTGCGCCCCGTGCTGGTGCTGGTCCTGGTGGTCACGGTGATCGGATCCTTCCAGGTGTTCGACACCGTGGCAGTGACCACCGGCGGCGGCCCCATCAATGCCTCCCGTGTCATCCAGATGTACATCTACCAGAAGGCCTTCGGCGAATCCGACTTCGGCTACGCCTCGGCCTTGTCCGTCATTTTCTTCGTCATTCTCGCTCTCGTGGCCTTCGTGCAAATGAAGTTCCTCAAGGGCAACGAATCGGATCTGGACTAAGGAACCCCAGCCATGAGTACCTCCACACTGTCCCGCAAGAAGCCCATCGACTGGCGGCGCGTCGGCGCCTGGGCCCTCGTCGTCGTCGCAATCGCCGTAACGGTGACACCGTTCCTGTGGATGCTCCGGACCGCGCTGTCCAGCAACCACTCGCTCGCCTCCAACGCCGGCAACCTGCTGCCCGCCGACTTCAGCTGGGGCGCCTTCAAACGGGTCCTGGGGCTGCAGAGTCCCGAAGAGGCAATCGCCGAAGGCGGCTCCGGCGCAGCCATCAACTTCTGGCTCTACCTGCGGAACTCGGTGGTCTTCGCCACCGCTACCACCGCCGGGCAGGTGTTCTTCAGCGCAATGGCCGCATACGCCTTCGCCCGGCTCCGCTGGCCCGGCCGGAACAAGGTGTTCGCCCTGTTCCTGGCCACGATGATGGTTCCTCCAATCTTCACGGCCCTGCCCAACTTCCTCATGATCAAGAACCTGGGCCTGCTCAACACCTTCGCCGGCATGACGCTGCCCTTCCTGTTCATGACGCCGTTCGCCATCTTCTTCCTGCGCCAGTTCTTCCTCAGCATGTCCCGCGAAGTGGAAGAAGCCGCCATGCTCGACGGCGCCAAGCATTTTCGGATCTTCTTCCAGATCGTGCTGCCAAACGCCGTAGCACCGCTGGCCACCCTGGCCCTCCTGACCTTCATCGGCCAGTGGAATGAATACTTCTGGCCTCTCCTGGTCGGCCAGGACGAGAGCGTCCGCGTGCTCACCGTGGGCTTGGGCGTCTTCAAGTCCCAGTCCCCGCAGGGTGCCCCCGACTGGTCCGGCCTGATGGCCGCCACGCTGGTGGCCGCGGTGCCCGTGCTCCTGCTCTTCATCGCCTTCGGCAAACGGGTTGTCAACTCCATCGGCTTCTCCGGCATTAAGTGATCCCTCCAATCCTCCTGAATCACCGCAAACCCCTCGAAAGGCCCACCATGAAGAAAACCATCGGCGTCGCAGCTGCCGCCGCAGCCATCGCCCTCTCCCTCTCCGCCTGCGGCGGCTCCGCCCCGGCGTCCTCGGAAGCCAAGGGCGAGATCAACTACTGGCTGTGGGACGCCAACCAGCTCCCGGCCTACCAGCAGTGCGCTGACGATTTCACCAAGGCCAGCCCGGACATCAAGGTCAAGATCACCCAGCGGGGCTGGGACGACTACTGGACCACCCTGACCAACGGCTTTGTCGCCGGGACCGCCCCGGACGTCTTCACCGACCACCTCGCCAAGTACCCGGAGCTGGCCGCGAAGAAGCAGCTACTCACCCTCGATGACGCCGTCGCCAAGGACGGCATCAAGCTGGACAGCTACACCAAGGGCCTCCCCGAGCTCTGGGTCGGCCAGGACGGCAAGCGCTACGGCCTGCCCAAGGACTGGGACACGGTCGGCCTCTTCTACAACAAGGCCATGACGGACTCCGCAGGCCTCACCGCCGAGCAGATGGCGAACCTGGACTGGAACCCCAAGGACGGCGGCAGCTACGAGAAGGCCATCGCGCACCTGACCGTGGACAAGGACGGCAAGCGCGGCGACGAGGCCGGCTTCGACAAGAACAACGTGGCCGTCTACGGACTCGGACTGGCCGGCAGCGGCTCGGGCCAGGGCCAGACCGAGTGGAGCTTCCTGACCGCCACCACCGGCTGGACCGCCACGGACAAGAACCCCTGGGGCGCCAAGTTCAACTACGACGACCCCCGTTTCCAGGAGGCCATCGCCTGGTGGGCCGGCCTGATTGACAAGGGCTACATGCCCAAGCTTGAGACCACCGTGGGCGCCAGCCTGGCGGACAACTTCGGTGCGGGCAAGGCCGCCATCAACACCACCGGCGACTGGCTGATCGGCCAGTACCAGAGCTACAAGGGTGTGGAGGCCGCTTTCGCCCCCACCCCCAAGGGAGCCGAAGGCAAGCGCGCCAGCATGTTCAATGGACTGGCAGACTCCATCTGGGCGGGCACCAAGAACCCGGCTGCCTCCATCAAGTGGGTCGAATACCTCGGTTCCACCGCATGCCAGGACGTTGTAGCCAAGAAGGCAGTCGTTTTCCCCGCCATCACCAGCTCCTCCGAGCTCGCAGCCAAGGCCTTCGCTGCCAAGGGCACCGACGTGTCCGCCTTCACCACGCACGTCAAGGACAGCACTACGTTCCTCTTCCCCATCGCGGACAAGGCGGCCAAGGTGGACGGCATCATGAAGCCGGCCATGGACGCTGTCCTTTCGGGCAAGAAGCCTGCCAGCTCCCTCACGGAAGCCAACAACCAGGTCAACGCCCTCTTCAAGTAGGGCGTCTGCCGTGACTGCGGATGTGGCCGCAGTCACCCGCTCCGGGTGCCGCCGCTTCCTCCTCGTGACGGCGGCACCCGGAGCTTTCCCTCCTCCACACCAAGAGCCTGCGTCACCGGACGCGCACCATCACCACCGAAAGAGACCACCATGGATCCCCTGCACCTCCGCTCCGCCAACACCAGCCTGGTGATCAGCTTCGACAGCGGGGAGGCCGAGGTCATCCATTGGGGCGCCGATCTGGGCGACTCACTCCCCGATCTGGCCATCCTCGGCGAACCGATCCCGCACTCCGCCATCGACGCCACCGTCCCCGCCGGGCTCCTTCCGCAGGCTTCATCCAGCTGGCGCGGGCGTCCGGCCCTCCGCGGACACCGGATAGCCGACGGCGTCCCTGGCTACGACTTCTCCGTCCTCCTCCAGATGGCGGAGGTGAAAGCGGACGTAACCACCGCCGTCGGAAACTCCGCCGCCGGAACCAGCGCCGTCGGAAACTCCGCCGCCGGAACCAGCGCCGTCATTACCCAGTCGGACGCCGATGCCGGCATCACTGTGGAGTCCGCCCTCAGACTGCACGACGGCGGTCTGCTGGAACTGCGCCACACCCTCACCAACACCGGAAACTCGCCCTTCCAGCTGGACGAACTGGCCACGGTGCTCCCGGTGGCGCCGGATGCCGCAGAGCTCCTGGACCTGACCGGCCGCTGGTGCCGGGAACGCCACCCGCAGCGCCGCGGGATCCAGCAGGGCACCTGGGTCCGGACCGGCCGCCACGGCCGCACCGGACACGATTCCTCCCTGCTGCTGGCCGCGGGCACCGCCGGTTTCGGCAACCGCCACGGCAAGGTGTGGGCCACCCACCTGGCCTGGAGCGGCAACCACGAACAGTTCGCCGACAGCATCGCGGACGGGCGGACCATGATCGGCGGATCAGAGCTGCTGGGCCCGGCCGAGGTCATCCTGCAACCCGGCGGCAGCTACACCACCCCCGCACTGTTCGCCGCCTACTCGGACCGCGGACTGGACGGCATCAGCGAGGCCTTCTACAGCTGGTTCCGGAACCGGCCGCACCATGTCCTCCCCGCCCCATCGGCCAACGCCGGGAACGGCAAACCGCGCCCGGTGGTGCTGAACACCTGGGAGGCTGTCTACTTCGACCACCGGCTCGAGACCCTGATCGAACTGGCGGACTCGGCGGCCGAGCTCGGCGTGGAGCGCTTCGTGCTCGACGACGGCTGGTTCCGCGGGCGCCGCGACGATCACGCCGGCCTGGGCGACTGGTACGTTGACGAGACCCTGTGGCCGGACGGACTCACGCCGCTGGTCGACGCCGTGACGTCCCGCGGCATGGAGTTCGGGCTCTGGGTGGAACCGGAAATGGTCAACCTGGACTCCGATGTTGCCCGGGAGCACCCGGACTGGATCGTCGGGCCTTCCGCCCAGACCCACAAGGACGGCGGCCGCCTGCCCCTTGAGTGGCGGCACCAGCACATCATCGACCTCGCCAACCCGGACGCCTGGCAGTACATCTTCGACCGGATCGACGCGCTGCTGCGCGAGAACAACATCGGCTACCTCAAGTGGGACCAGAACCGGGACCAGACCGAACACGGCCGCGCCGGCCGGTCCTCGGTCCACGAACAGACCCACGCCGCGTACCGGCTCTTTGACGAGCTGCGCAAGGCCCACCCCGGCGTCGAGATCGAAAGCTGTTCCTCCGGCGGCGCACGCGTGGATCTTGGCATCCTGGAGCGGACGGACAGGATCTGGGGCTCGGACTGCAACGACGCCCTGGAACGGCAGACCATCCAGCGCTGGACCGGGCTGGTGGTCCCGCCCGAGCTCGTGGGCGGACACATCGGGCCCACCACCAGCCACACCACGGCCCGGACCCACGATCTTTCGTTCCGCGCCATCACGGCCTTGTTCGGGCATTTCGGGATGGAGTGGGACGTGCGGCAGGTCCAGGGCGCGGAACGCGAGGAGCTCAAGCGCTTCATCGGCCTCTACAAGGAGCACCGCGGCCTGATCCACTCGGGCCGGATGATCCGGGCCGACGTCCCCGATGATGCGCTCATGCTGCACGGCGTCGTGGCCGGGGCGGCCGGCACCGGCGGCACCGCACAGCTTTCGGCGGGTTCGACGGCGGCACTGTTTGCGCTGGTCAGCACTCGGACTGCCTTCGCCGAACAGCCCGGACGCGTGCGTTTTCCCGGGCTCGACGCGGACCGGACATACCTCGTCGAGGCGATTTTCCCGGCCCCGGGCGACGCTGACTACGCGCACACCTATACCCAGGTCCAGCCGCCGGCGTGGCTGGCCGCCGGCGCCACCGCCGGTGGCCGGTTCCTCGCCGAGGTGGGGCTGCCGATGCCCGTCCTCAACCCGGAGCACGCGGTGCTGCTCAGGTTCACGGCACTGTAGTTCAGGGCACTCCTGTTCAGCGCCCTGCGGTAAGCGCACTCCTGGTCAGCGCCCTGAGGCAAGCGCACTCCTGGTCAGCGCCCGCTAACGGGCGTCGACCAGGACCACCTCGAACTTGTTGGCTCCGGGAACGCCGAACTTTGCGTTCACGGCGGCGAGGGTGTCATCGAACAGGGCCGCCGTCGTCGGAACCTGGAACTCGGGGCTGGTGATGACGTCCTTGACGTCGCCGGAATCCAGCCCCGGGTCCAGCCGGACGCGGCTGATCTGGTTGAGCTGGTTCTGTACTGCCCACAAGGTGTTCCCTTTCACCAGGATCCCGTCCACGAAGGGGACGCTGACGCCGGTGATGGCGGCACTGGCACCGGTTTCCGGGTCCACCGTGTAGAGGGCGCCGTCAGCCGAGTGGGCGACGATCAGGGTCCGTCCGCCGTCGGCTGCCGCAATGCCGTTGAGGTTGAAGTCGCCAGGCGTGGCCGCTGCCGGTCCGGTCAGGGTGAGGGTCTCGACGTCGCCCGGGTGGCCGTCATGGTTCACTGGGATGAAGTACAGCTCACCCTTCCGGGAGTTGGTGAACCAGGCACCGTCGCGGGTCAGGGTGACGTCGTTGATGAAAGCAGGGTGTTGCGCCGAGACCTCGGTCAGCTGGTACGTCGCCACGGTCTTCCGGGAGCCGGTGTCGTAAACATAGGCCTGCCCGGTGGCGCCGCCGGCGACGAAGAGCAGGTCGTGGCGAACGTCCGCCTTCATACCCACCGCCGCCCTGCCGTCAGGCACGTCGATGAACAGCCTGGCCTTTCCTTTATGGATGTCTCCGCGGAAGATGTCCCCTTTCGCGAGGTCGCCGGCGAAGAAGGTGGTCCCTTTCCCTGCCGCTATCCCCTCGGCTGAGCTCGCACCCGGTAGCTCAATCACCGAGGACCGGTGGTCCGTTGACGGTGATCCGGCGAAGGCGACCGGTCCCGGGACAATGAGTGCCGCGAGGGCCACGATGCCCAGCGCTGCACGGCGAATTGCTTTTCCTGAATCAAAAAATTTGCGGCGCATGTTGACGCTCTCTCCAGATCGGGCTGTCCGCGCGAGCTGACCGGTACGGGAGCTCCGCACGATGGTGCTTAAAGTCTAGGCAGCCACCTGTGCACTGGCCAGACTCGAACGCCCCGTAAAGAAGGGGTCAGACGGCCGCGGTCCGCGATAGATTTGCAGACATGACTGACGCCATCCCCGCCACCGACGCCGGCCGCGGCCGCGGCACCATCCTGGTCCTCAACGGACCCAACCTGAACCTGCTCGGCACCCGCGAACCCGAGAAGTACGGCACCTCGACGCTGGCCGACGTCGAACAGCTCGCGAAGGACGCCGGCGCGGCGCACGGGCTGGACGTCGAGTGCTTCCAGTCCAACCACGAGGGTGCCCTCGTGGACGCCATCCACGCCGCCCGAGGGAAGGCGATCGGGATCGTGCTCAACGCCGGGGCCTACACGCACACGTCCGTGGCCATCCGCGACGCGATCTCTGCTGTGCAACTGCCCGCCGTCGAGGTCCACATCACCAACGTCCACGCCCGCGAGCCGTTCCGGCACCACTCCTACCTGTCGGACATCAGCAACGCCGTGATCGCCGGTGCCGGGATCATGGGCTACCGCTTCGCCGTCGAGTACCTCGCCGCACTGCACGCAGGCAAGGACTGAGCATGTCCCCCGCGGAGTCCGCGGAACCCGCGGCACCGTCCGGGGAATCGTCCGGGGCATCGTCCGGGGCATCGGCCGGGGCATCGTCCGGGGCATCGGCCACCGGGGAATGGTACCGGCACTTCGGCACGGTCGATGCGCCCGGTTCCTCCGCGTGCTACGCCGAGTGGTCCACGAGCATCGCGGAGGACCCCGAGCTCATCCGGCGGATCGACGAGTGGCCGCACAACAAACGCCAGCCGCTGCTGATGCTCGCCGCGGCCCGGTTCCTCGGCGCGCAGGTCAGCCCCTACCCGGAATTCCGGAGCTTCCTGGACGCGCATTGGGCGGACGTCTCGCGGGTCGTGCTCTCGCGGGCCACCCAGACCAACGAGGCCGGGCGCTGCGCCACTCTGCTGCCCTCCCTCGCCCAGATCGCCGCCGCCGAAGGCAGGCCGCTGGCCCTCATCGAGGTGGGCGCCTCGGCAGGGCTCGCGCTGTTTCCGGACCGCTACGGCTATGAGTTCGACGGCGCCGGCACCGACGGCGGGGCAGGGGACGGCGTCGGAGTGCCGACGCGACTGGTTCCAACCGGGGCGCCGTCAGGAAGCTTCCCCGTCCTTCGCTGCGCGATCTCGGGCCCGGTACCGCTCCCGGCGGAACTTCCCCCGGTGGTGTGGCGTGCCGGGATCGACCTCAACCCCCTGGATGTCCGCAACCCCGACGACGTCGCCTGGCTGGAGGCCCTCATCTGGCCAGAGCAGGACTTCCGGCGCGAGCGCCTGCGCCAGGCGATCGCCATCGCCCAGGCGCAACCGCCGCTGCTGGTGGCCGGAGACCTCAACGAACAGCTCGTGTCACTAGCCGGTCAGGCTCCGGCCGACGCCGCCCTGGTGGTGTTCCACAGCGCGGTCATGGCCTACCTCGACGCCGAAAGCCGGGAACGCTTCCGCAGCAGCATCGCCGGACTCGCGGCCAAGCGCGGCTGCCACTGGCTATCCAACGAGGGCCACATGGTGATCGCCCAGGCGGACGGCTCCAATGTGGTCCCGGAAATGGATGACGCCAGGCTCCGCGGCCGGTTCCTGCTGCTGCACAACGGACAGCCCGTGGCTATCACCGGCCCGCACGGCCAGAGCCTGGAGTGGCTCTAGCAGCGCTATTTCTTGTTGCGCTATTTCTTGTTGCACTATTTCTTGATGCACTGCCCGGAGGAGACGGGATTGCCCAGGCCCGGCGCCTCGGCGGCGACGGGGCCAAGATCCGTCATGGTGATGGCGAACCCGAGTGAGGACTCGGTGGTGGCCTTGGCAAAGATCACGCCGGCCACCTGCCCGCCGGTGGTCAGCAGAGGGCCGCCGGAGTTGCCCGGCTGCACGTCACCGGCGAGACGGTACACGTCTTCGGGCGCCGGGTTGTTGCCGTAGATGTCCGGGACCAGCACGCTGGCAATGTCCTGCACCGTGGCCGGTTTGGACTGGAAGGGACCGCCGTGCGGATAGCCGGCGAACGCCGCCGGACTGCCGGACGGAAGGTCGGAGCTGAGCTGAAGCGGCGCGGTGCGCAGGCCGTCGACGGCCAGGACGGCGAGGTCGTGCTGGGTGTCGAAGTACACGACACGCCCGGGCAGGGCGCCCCCGCCGGGCGTCTCCACCACCGGCTCCGCCACGCCGGCGACCACATGGGCGTTGGTCACTACGCGGCCGGGTGACACCACAAAGCCGGTTCCGGTCTGGTTCTGGCCGCACTGGTAGGCCGTTCCGGCGATCTTCAGCACGGAGGCTTCAGCCTTGTTCAGCGCGGGGGTATCCGTGCTGGTGTCCGGCACGGCGACGGGCTGGGCCTGGCCGAAGCCGTCAAGGAGGGTCGGTATGCCTTCGCCGATCACCGCAGACCGCAACTGGGCCATGGACGTCTTGACCGGCGTCGGGGTCACGCCGTCGATGAACCGGATCACCTTGGACTCGGCGATCTGCTGCGACACGAAGGGGACGCCCAGGGCGCCGATGCTGAACGCCAGCATGGACATGACGAGGGCGGACACCACCACATTGACGCCTCCGCCCACCAGGCGGTCCGCCGCCCGCAGCGGGCTGATCCGCACCACGCTGCGGATCTGCCGCCCGATCATGGTGCCGAGTCCGTGCCCGAGAACCATCAGCAGGACAGCGGTGGCCACAATCGCCGTCAGCCGCCAGCCGCTGTCCTGCACGAGGCCGCTGACAACGGGGACGGAAACGAACGCGGCCACTGCCCCCGCCGCGAACCCTGCGATGCCGCCGAGCGTCACCAGGAAGCCGTTGCGCAGGCCATGGATCAGGTAGGACAAGAGCGTCACGACCAACGCCAGGTCCAAAATGGTCAAGCCGAACACCGGGGCTCCTCACAGACAGTTAAGCCCCGATTCTACCGGCGAAGGCTGACAGTTTGCCGACCGTCCGCGGACGCCAACGGCACTGGAGGGCTCCGGAGGGCTGCCTGGCTCTCCCCGAACTCCCCCTGAGCTCCGCCCTTTGTGGGGCCCTTCACGCGTTTCGGTGCCAACTACGTCACAGACGCGCCAAAATTCTGAAACAATGGCTGAAGCGCCCCAGCCGACACAGTTAGTCAGGAGATTTCATGGACATCGAGGTATTGCGCCGCGCACCCCTTTTCGCCACGCTCGACGACGAGGCATTCCGTCTGCTGACGGATGAACTCACCGAGGTGGACCTCTCACGCGGAGCCTCGGTATTCCGGGAAGGCGACCAGGGTGACCAGCTCTACTTCATCGTCTCCGGCAAGGTGAAGCTCGGCCGCACGTCACCGGATGGCCGCGAATCGCTGCTCGCCATCCTGGGCCCTGGCGAACTCTTCGGCGAAATGGCACTCTTCGATCCGAGCCCGCGCACGGCCACGGCAACCGCCGTCTCCGAGACCCGCCTGGCCGGCCTGAAGAACGAGAGCCTCAACGCCCTGCTGCGCACCCGCCCGGAGGTGTCCGCCCAGCTGCTGCAGGCTCTGGCACGCCGTCTGCGCCGGACCAACGATTCCCTCTCAGACCTCGTCTTCTCCGACGTGCCGGGCCGCGTGGCCAAGGCTCTGCTGGACCTGGCCGACCGCTTCGGCCGCCCGGCGACCGACGGCGTCCTGGTCGCCCACGAGCTCACCCAGGAGGAGCTCGCCCAGCTGGTCGGCGCTTCCCGCGAAACCGTCAACAAGGCCCTCGCCGAGTTCGTCCAGCGCGGCTGGCTGCGCCTGGAAGCCCGCGCCGTCGTCATCCTCGACATGCAACGCCTGCGCCAGCGCTCCCGCTAAGGCATTTTCAACAAAACGACGAAGGCCGGCCCGTGGAAACGGAGCCGGCCTTCGTCGATTGCGGTGCCGGAGTCCCAGGTTTCCCGCATCGGCTCCGGCGCCGGCACGTTCCGCGGGACATGCCCATTGTCCGCTTGATCATGTGCGGGACATGCCCGTTGTCCGCTTCATCATGCGCGGGACATGCCCATTCTTGGCGGCGCCGACTGAGCATAAGCCCACTATGTCCATCGGCCCTGGGCAGCGGAGGGCATGTCCAGCGGCGGTTCGGGGAACAGGAGGGCATGTCCAGTGGTGGTGCGCAGGAGGGGACATGTCCGAGGGCGCGGACACGATCACCGGCGAAGGTGGCGTCAGCGTTCCCGCTGGGGTTCGCCGGCGACTGTCTTGGCCGCCTCGACTTCCAGCATGAGCCTTCCGCCTTCCTCGACAAGCTTGGGCTGGTAGACGTGGGCCTTGCGCTTGTAGCTGAGGTAGGCGATGCAGCCGTTGGCCGCGGCCATCTTCTCCAGCATGATCTCCGAGCCTGGCACCAACAACTGGCCCAACGGCAGGCCGACGGTGTTCTCCTGGCCCACCTCATCGCCCAGAACGGCGGTGTCGCGCTCTTTGATTACATTGCGGACGCACACCCAGCGGCCCCAGATCCCCTTGCTGGCCAGCAGTGAGGGCTGCTGGTTCACGGGCAGGGTGGCGGCAAAGTAGCGGGTGTTGAACCGACGGTGCGCGAAATCAGGGCTGAGCCAGTTGACCAGCGGCTTGAGCAGATCCGTCCGCACCGAGAGCCCGCGCTTGGCGAGCACGTCGATGAAGGACTTCTCCTGGTCGGCCACGGCTTCACGGGCACGCATCCACTCGGAGCTCGAGGTCCCCTCCACCGTGGTGGACAGGTCCGGGCCGGCCAGCAGGATGCCGGTCTCCTCGAACAGCTCGCGGATGGCGCCTATTATGTGGCGGCGCGCCAGCCCGACGTCGGCCGTCCCCATTTGTTCGGCCCAATGCTGGGCCGAGGGGCCGAGCCAGCCGACGGCGTCGTCGTCGGACGCCTCCAGCGACCCTCCCGGAAAGGCGAGGACGCCCAGCGGCGAAGTCCCGGGCCGGTAGCCCAGCCAGGTCTCCAGACCCGTCGGCGAGTCCCGCAGGAGGACGACGGAGGACGCGAAACGGGCCGCACGGGGCGTCCGTTCGCCGTGTTCAATCCAGCTGCGGGCTGCCCCCTCAAGATCCGGGGGCAGGACAAACAGGCGTCGGGCTAACTGAGGCAAGTGAAGTGACCGACCCTCTAGGCGAATTCGGCGATCAGTTCGACTTCAACGGGTGAGTCGAGCGGCAGGACTGATACGCCGACGGCGGAACGTGCGTGCTGACCGGCGTCGCCGAGAACCTTGCCCAGGAGCTCGGAGGCGCCGTTGATGACACCGGGCTGGCCGGTAAATGAAGGATCCGAGGAGACGAAGCCGACTACCTTGACGATCCTCGTGATGCGGTCGAGGTCACCGATGACACTCTTGACGGCCGCCAGGGCGTTGACGGCGCAGACGGCCGCGTAGTTTTTCGCGGCTTCCGGGGAAACCGTGGGCTCGTCCGAGGCACCCTCCGTGCCGGCGGACACCTTGCCGGTGGCCTCGAGCTTGCCGTTGATGAACGGCAACTGCCCGGAGGTATAAACATGGTTGCCGGAGATCACTGCGGGCACGTAGGCAGCCACCGGGGCTGCAACGTCGGGCAGTGTCAGGCCGAGTTCGGTCAGTCGCTGTTCGACGGCGGACGACGCGCCAGTGCCGTCCGCCGTGTTGGCGGCGGTGTTTTCGGGGCTGGACGGTGTTGCCGGCGTGGCCGCTTCAGGGGTGCTCATGGCTACTGCTTCTCCCGCTTCAGGTAGGCAACCAGGCCGTTTCCATCGGGTCCCGGAACAACCTGGACAAGCTCCCAGCCGTCCTCGCCCCACTGGTCCAGGATCTGCTTTGTGGCGTGGATGATGAGCGGAATCGTGGCGTACTCCCATTTGGTCATGATCTAAAGCCTAGTCGTTGCCGGTAAAGTGGAAAACATGGCGACTGGTAAGAACCCTTTATTCGACACGGCCACCACCCTCGGAAAGATCCTTCTTTTCCTGGGCGTGAGCGCCATTTGTGGCGTCCTGGTGGCGGGGCTCCTGGTCCCAGCTGCCGCTGTTTCCGGCAGCGCAGCAAGCGGGTCGATCCAATTTTTTGACACCCTTCCTGCCGAGCTGAAGGTCGACCCGCCCAGCCAGTCGACCACCATCCTGGCGGCGGACGGCAGCGTGATCGCCAATCTCTACGCCGAAAACCGCACGCGCGTGTCGCTGGACCAGATGTCCCCGTACATCAAGGACGCGATCATCGCCATCGAGGACAGCCGCTTCTACGAGCACGGCGGCGTGGATACCACCGGCATCCTGCGCGCCCTCGTCAGCACCGCCCGCGGCAACAAACAGGGCGCGTCGACCATCACGCAGCAGTACGTCAACAACGTCATCAACTCCTCCCTCGAGGCCGAGGGCAAGGGTGACCAGGTGCTCCTCAACGGGGTCAACAAGGGCGTCGGGGACAAACTCCGCGAGATGAAACTTGCCATCGCCCTCGAGAAGAAGTTCACCAAGGAGCAGATCCTTGAAGGCTATCTGAACATTGTGTTCTTCAACCGGGACGCGTACGGCATCGAAGCCGCCTCCAAATTCTTCTTCAGCACCACCGCCAAGGATCTAACCCTGCCGCAGGCCGCACTGCTGGCCGGTGTCGTGAACAGCCCGTCCTTCTATGACCCCATCACCAACCCGGACAACGCCAAGGTCCGCCGCGACCTGGTGCTCCATTCCATGTTGAGCCAGGGCAAGATCAAGCAGGCCGACTACGACACGGCGGTCGCGACGCCCGTGGAAACCAAGGTCACCCCGGCCCGCCAAGGCTGTGCGTATTCGGCCACCGCGCCGTACTTCTGCGACTACGTGCTGCACCTGCTCCTGAACGACCCGGCCTACGGCGCCGACGCCGCCGAGCGCGAGCGGAAGATCTTCCGCGGCGGCCTGACCATCAAGACCACGCTGGATCCGAAGGCCCAGGCCGTCGCCCAGGCCCAGGTTGACGGTTCCGCCGGCGCGAACCCGGACAAATGGGGCGCATCGCTGGTCTCCGTGCAGCCGGGATCGGGCAAGATCGTGTCCATGGCCCAGAACACCGTCTGGTTCCCCGCCGACGGAAAGTTTGACCAGACCCAGAACTTCAACGTGGACAGCCAGGACGCCAAGGGCAACGACCTCAACGGCCTTGGCGGTTTCCAGCCGGGCTCCACGATGAAGCCCTTCACGTTCACGGAATGGCTCAACGAGGGCAAGTCCATGAACACCCAGCTCAATGGCGCCGTGCGGCGGTATCCGCAGAACTTCCCCTGGAGGAACACCTGTCCGGCGCCGACCGTCGGCTGGTATGACGCGACCAACGGCACCCATGACCTGCAGAACGCCGAGGAGGGCTACTACAAGTACATGTCCGTCCTTGACGGCCTGGCGAACTCCATCAACACCATGACGTTCGCCTCGGCGGCCCAGGTGGACCTGTGCGGCATCCAGAAGGTCGTGGATTCCGTCGGCATCCACGGCGGCCTGCCGACGGCTGACGATCCCAACCCCAAGGTGCCGATGACAACGCTCGGCAACCTGATCGGGTCCACCCAGACGGCGCCCCTGACCATGGCCAGCGCGTTCGCCACCTTCGCCAACGACGGCAAGTACTGCGAGCCGATCGCCATTGACTCGGTGACGGACCAGACCGGCGCCCAGTTGCCGGCCCAGACCAGCAGCTGCCGGGATGCGGTCAAGCCCGAGGTCGCCCGGGGCGTCGCCTATGCCATGCAGGAAGTGCTCAACCGCGGCTCCGGCTCGCTCATCCAGCCCCGGATCTCCACCAGGACCACTTTCCCGATCGCCGCCAAGACCGGAACCAATGACACCAACGGCTCCACCTGGGTGGTGGGCTACACCAGCGGCCTAGCGACCGCCACCTGGTTCGGCGACCCCTTAGGCAACCAGGGGCGGGCGGGCCAGAACCTCACCATCAACGGCAAGTTCTACAAGGGCATTGACGGGTACATGATCGCGGGACCGCAGTTCTCCAACTACATGGCGCAGGTGGCACCGGCTTACGGCACGAACCCGTTCCCGGCACCGCCGTCGAACATGCTCAACGCACCGGTAGCACCTCCGCGCCAGACGACCCCGTCGACGCAGAACTCAGCGCCGGCGACCGCACCGGCAACGGCACCGGCGGCACCCGGCAACTCACCGGTGCCGGCACCGGTGCCCACTCCCTCCCCCGGCAAGTAGCCGATGAGTGGGGGAAACTCCCTGGCAGGCCGCGTCCGGCGCATCGGGCGCGGCTTTGCCGTAACCGCGGCCGTCGGAACCGCAGCGGGGGCCGCCGCCACCGTCTACGGGCTCTGGGAAAAGAACCAGTTCGTCCTGCGGGAGGAAACCCTGCCCATCCTGCCGGCCGGGTTCGGTCCGTTCCGGGTACTGCATGTGTCCGACATCCACTTCGTGCCCAGCCAGCGCCGGAAAGCCGAATGGCTTGCGTCATTGGCGGAGCTGAAGCCGGACCTCGTGGTGAACACCGGGGACAACCTCAGCCACGCCAGCGCCGTGGACCCCCTGCTGGCGGCGCTGCGTCCCCTGATGGAGTTCCCCGGAGTCTTCGTTCCCGGCTCCAACGACTACTTCGGGCCGCGCTTCAAGAACCCGGCCTCATATTTCCTGGGGCCGTCCTCGCAGCGGAAAGACCAGCAGAAACTGGACTGGCCGAGGCTGCGTTCAGGCTTCGGCATGGCCGGCTGGGTGGACCTGACCAACCGTTGCCAGTCCCTTGTGCTCAAGGGTCTGCGTTTCGACTTCTCCGGCGTTGATGATCCGCACTTGGGCCTCGAGCGGTATGCCGGCTGGCCCCGCGGCACCAGAGGCCGGGACAACGATCCGCATCTGCGGGTCGCCGTCGCGCATGCCCCGTACCAGCGCGTGCTCGACCACTTCACCGAGGACGGTGCCGACCTCCTGCTCGCCGGCCACACCCACGGCGGCCAGATCTGCCTCCCGGGCTACGGCGCCCTCGTCGCCAACTGCGACCTCCCCACCTGGCGGGCCAAGGGCCTCAACAACTGGGACAGCAACGGACGAACGACGCCGGTGAACGTCTCCGGCGGTATCGGCACCTCCCGTTTCGCGCCGGTCCGCATCGCCTGCAGGCCCGAGGCCGTGCTGCTCACGCTCACCTCCCGCACCTGAGCCTGCCCCGCCCCGGCACCACCGGTGGACATGCCCTCCCCTGCCCGACCCCGCACGGGACATGCCCTCCCCTCACCCGGAGCAATGGACATATTGGCTTCATGCCCAATCCTCGCGGCCAGGACTGGACATGTCCCCCGGGGAGGCGCGCGGGAAGCCATTGCGGAAGGTAATTGCTGGGCGAGATCCTGAGGGCGTCCGATATCGTGTGAAACGGGTCACTTCATGGCCTAGGGTAGTTGCGACAGGAAACTACATTTAGCAGTTCTACAGTTCGCACGTGCGTCTTAAGAAGCAGGCATGGCCAAGCAGACCCCATTCTTCACCTCCATCAGCCGTCTCTACCCCCACGTCAGGCCGATCGTGCCGCGGCTTTTCATGGGCCTGCTCTCTGCGCTGCTGGCGAGCGTGGTGGCCCTGACCATCCCCCAGGTGCTGCGCGTGCTCATCAACGAGTCTCTCCGGCCGGGCGGAAGCACCGACGCCGTCTGGATCGCCTCGCTCCTGATCCTCGGCCTGGGCATCGCCGAAGCCGGCCTCGTGGCCCTGCGCCGCCAGTTCGTCATCAACCCCGCCACTACCGTGGAAACCCGGATGCGGGTGTCGCTCTACGGCCACCTCCAGGACCTCACGGTCTCCTTCCACGACCGCTGGGGCTCCGGGCAGCTGCTCTCCCGCGCCATGACGGACCTGAATTTCCTCCGGCGCTGGATGGCCTTCGGCGCGATCATGCTCGTGGTCACCACCCTCACGGTGGTGATCGGCGTCGTCGTGATGTTCTCGATGAGCTGGCAGCTGGCCCTGATCTTCCTCGCCGCCGCCGTACCGATCATGATTTACGGCTTCCGATTCCGGACCCGTTTCAGCAAGGTGGCCCGCCGCAGCCAGGACCAGACCGGGGATCTCGCCACCACGGTCGAGGAGTCCGTCCACGGCATCCGCGTCCTGAAGGCCTTCGGCCGGAGCCGCGAGGCCCTGGAGAACTTCAACGAACAGGCCGAGGAACTCCGGCAGACCGAGATCGCCAAGGCCAAGCACCTGGCCACCTTCAGCCTCGTGGTCACTCTCCTACCCGAGCTGGCCCTCGGCGCCGGGCTGGTCGTCGGTGTCCTGCTCGCCTCCCGCAGCGAGCTCAGCATCGGATCCCTCGTGGCGTTCTTCGCCACCGCGGCCGTGATCGCCGCCCCCGTCGAGTTCTGCGGCATGCTTCTGGCCATGGCCCTTACCGCCAAATCCGCGGTGGACCGGCACTTCGAGGTCATGGACTCGGTGAACGCGATCACCAGCCCGGAGCAGCCGCGCGTCCCCGCCGAACTCAAGGGCGCCCTCAGCTTCCGCAACGCCAGCTTCGCCTTCGAGGACGCCCCGGAGAAGCCCATCCTCAAGGACATCTCCCTGGACATCCGGCCGGGCGAAACCATGGCCCTGGTGGGCATCACGGGCAGCGGCAAGAGCGCCCTGCTCCAGCTGGTCCCCCGGCTCTACGAGGTCAGCCAAGGCTCCATCACCATCGACGGCGTGGACCTGCGCGAATTCAGCGTGGAGGAGCTCCGCACCGTGGTCGCCGTGGCCTTCGAGGACACCACCCTGTTCTCCAGCTCGGTGCGGGACAACGTCCTGCTCGGCGCCCCAAGTAAAAGTTCAGCGGAGCGCAGCGACGAGGCCCTGGAAGAAGCCCTCGACGTCGCCCAGGCGCACTTCGCCTACTCCCTCCCGGAGGGCCTGGACACCCTGATCGGAGAGGAAGGCCTGAGCCTCTCCGGCGGCCAGCGGCAGCGCATTGCCCTGGCCCGCGCCATCGCCGCCAGACCCAAAGTGCTGGTCCTGGACGACCCGCTTTCGGCGCTGGACGTCAACACGGAGGAACGCGTCGAGGCCCGGCTGCGCGAGGTCCTCGCGGACACAACCACGCTGATCGTGGCCCACCGGCCCTCCACCGTGGCCCTGGCCGACCGGGTGGCGCTGCTGGAGGACGGCCGGATCAGCGCCGTCGGAACCCACACTCGGCTGCTCGCGGAGAACAGCCACTACCGCTACGTGATCGCCAGCTTGGACCCGGAACCGCGGGACCTGGATTCAGAACTATCAGCCCTCGAGGACCGGTCCGAGGAGATTTCCCGATGAGCAGCACAACGTTCGGAACCGCCAATGAGGACAACGCCCACCTCAGCCGGAGCGAGAGCAAGGCCGTCCAGCTCCGCTCCCTGGCCCTCCTGGGCTCCCTGATCCGCCCCGTCCGGGGGCGCTTCTGGCTGACGATCGCCGCCGTCGTGCTCTCCCAGGCAGCGCGCGTGGCCGGGCCGGCGCTGATCGCCTTCGGGATCGACCGGGCGCTGCCCGCCCTGCGCGCCGGCGACAACCTCCCGCTGGTGCTCGCCGGCGTCGCCTATCTCACGGCGGCGGTCGCCACGGCAGGCCTGACCGCCCTGTACGTGACGTCGACGGCGAAGCTCAGCCAGGCGATGCTGCTGGACCTGCGCGTCCGGGTCTTCCGGCATACCCAGCGGCTGAGCCTGGAATTCCACGAGAAATACACTGCCGGGCGGATCATCGCCCGGCAGACCTCGGACCTCGAGGCCCTGCGCGAACTCCTCGACTCCGGCGTGAGCTCGCTGGCCTCGGGGATGCTGTTCATGGCGTTCACGGCCATCACCGTGTTCGCCTTGGACTGGCGCAGCGGGCTCCTGGTGCTGGCCGCGGGCGTCCCGATGTACCTCCTGGCCCGCTGGTACCAGAAACACTCGCGCATCGCCTTCCGGGAATCCCGCGTGGTCTCGGCCCGCCTGATCGTGCACTTCGTCGAGACCATGACGGGCATCCGCGCGGTGAAGGCGTTCCGGAAGGAGCGCCAGAACACCGCCCTCTTCGCCGAGCTCTCCGAGGACTACCGCACAGCGACCGTCCGCTCCATCAACCTCAACGGCATCTTCCAGCCCGGCCTGGTGCTGATCGGCAACGTCTGCGTCGCCGTTGTCCTTCTCCTCGGCGGCTTCCGGGTCCTCGGCGGCGAACTCGAGGTTGGCGTGCTGCTGGCCCTGATTCTGTCCACCAAGCGTTTCTTCCAGCCGGTGGACCAGATGGCAATGTTCTACAACTCCTTCCAGAGCGCCCAGGCGGCCCTCGAGAAGGTCTCCGGCCTGCTGGAGGAGGTGCCCACCGTCCGGCCGCCGAAGGACCCGGCGGCCCTGAACGAAGCAAAGGGCACCATCGATTTCGACGGCGTCGAGTTCCGCTACGGCGACGGCCCGGTCATCATCCCGAGACTGGACCTCCACATCCCCGCCGGCCAGACCGTGGCCCTGGTCGGCCAGACCGGGGCCGGCAAGTCCACGCTGGCGAAGCTGATCGCTCGTTTCTACGATGTCTCCTCCGGATCGCTCACACTCGACGGCGTGGACCTGCGCCAGCTCACGACGGAAGACTTGCGCCGGAACGTCGTCATGGTAACCCAGGAGGCCTTCCTGTTCAGCGGCTCCGTGGCGGACAACATCGCCCTGGGCCGCCCGGAGGCCGCCAGGGAGGAAATCGAGGACGCTGCCCGGGCCGTGGGTGCCCACGGGTTCATCATGGAACTTCCGGACGGCTACGACACCGACGTCCACAAGCGCGGCGGCCGCGTCTCGGCCGGCCAGCGCCAGCTGATCAGCTTCGCGCGGGCCTTTCTCGCCCGGCCGGCCGTCCTGATCCTGGACGAGGCGACGTCCTCACTGGACATCCCCTCGGAGCGCCTGGTCCAGAACGGGCTCGCAGGACTCCTGCGCGGCGTCCGGGAGACCGGCAGCGGCTCCGACGGCAGCGGCCCCGACGCCGGGCGGACCGCGCTCATCATTGCGCACCGGCTCTCCACCGTGGAGACGGCGGACCGCGTCCTGGTGGTCCACGACGGACGCATCGTGGAAGACGGCACGCCGGCGCAGCTGATCGGCGACGGCGGGCGTTTCGCGCGGCTCCACGGTGCCTGGAAAGACTCCCTGGTCTGAGCCGGTCCGGCGCGCCAGGAAGCACTGCGCGGCACGTCCGCCCGTCAGTGCCGCCGGGCCCCGATTTCACATCCGGGGCCCTCATCGGATAGTCTTGTGAAGTTGCTTTTGCAACGGATCGGGATGTGGCGCAGCTTGGTAGCGCGCGTCGTTCGGGACGACGAGGTCGCAGGTTCAAATCCTGTCATCCCGACCAGAGAAAAAGAGGGTCTTCCACGTGGAGGGCCCTCTTTTTGTGCCCCTAGTCACCCCCGGGGCACACCCGTCCGGTGCCGGGGCACCCCGGCAGCCCAAACCAGCAACAGCCGTGGCACAAAACAGCCCCGGGACCACGTATCCCGGGGCTGTGCAGCAGCAGCTTGGTGGGTGTTACATCGGGTCCGGCCAGTTACCGACGTTGAGGAAGAAGGCCATGGGATCGGGCCAGTTTCCGACCGCCTGGGGGGCACGCATGGGATCCGGCCAGTTGCCGACGGCGGTCAAGCCTGAGTTATCAGTGATGGAAGCAGCGGACAGGACGGCCGGAGCCGCGGCGGAGAATGCCAGTGCGGCCGCAAGAACGGCGCCGGCTGCAATCTTCTTCAACATAGAGTTCCTCAATTTGGGTCGGAGTCCTTAACCAAGTCAGCATTACCCTTGTTGACATACATTGTAAAATGTTTTCCACAGAGACTGTCAAGCATTTAGTACAAAGAATGTCCGGAATTAGGAGGTGTCCGTGGGGAACGGATTTGGGGAGAAGCTCCGCGCGGAACGGCTCGAACGGGGCCTGACGCAAGCGGAACTGGGCCGCGACCTGTACTCCCCCAGCTACATCTCGCTGCTGGAAACCGGACGCCGCGAGCCCACTGCCGATGTCATCGAGGAGCTGGCCCGCCGGCTCGAACTGGCACCCAAGGCGCTCGAGGCCTGGAGCCAGCCAGTGTCCGTCAGCGACGCCGAATACGTGCTCGCGGGACTGTACGCCCGCCAGGCCTGGGACCTCCGGGACTATCCGGTGGCCGCCGCCCACGCCGCGGCCGCCGCCAAGATCGCCTTGGAAGCCAAGAACACCAGCGCATGGTGGAACATGACCTACATGCAGGCCGAATGCCTGATCAAGCAGGGGCTCTGGCAGGAGTGCAAGGACGTCGTCCAGCACCTGCTGGACCACCCCATGGCCGCCGAATCGGCCGGCCTGGGCGTGCGGGCCCGGCAGATGCTCGCGGCCGCGTCCCAGGGACAGGGCCAGCTGACCGCCGCCGTCGAGCATGCCCAGGAAGCCGTGCGGCTCTGCGCCGAGCTGCCCAAGGGCTCCACCATGATCATCGGCGCGCTGCGGGCCCTGATCGGCGCCCTGGCCGAGAGCGGCCGGCTGGACGAAGCCTGGGAGTACTGCCAGGCCATGAACGAGCAGATGGATGACCACTCCATGTCCCAGCTCGCCGGCGAGGTCGCCTGGGTGATCGGCAACGTGGCCTTCATGCGCCACGACTACCCCGAGGGAATCAAGCACCACGAGCGTGCCGCCCGGCTGCTCTCTCCGGCGAACGACATCGACCTCTGGGCGAGGTTCAACAAGGCCTCCGCCGCCGTCCGGCTCTCCTCGGGGATCGTGGAACCCGAGACCCTGTCCTCGATCGAACGCGCCGAACTGGCCCTCTCGATCGTGGGCGGCAATAAGACGGATGAGCTGGAAGTGGCCTTCATCAGGGCCCGGTGGCTCTACCTCACCGGGGACATCGTGACCGCCGTCCAGAAGCTGCGCGAGATCCACGCCGAGCGGCAGTCACTTGCCCGGCACACCGCCGGCGAGGTCTCGCTGCTGCTCGGGAAGGCCCTCAAGGCCGCCGGGGATTCCGCCGAGGCCCTCGTATACCTCGAAGAAGCCCAGAAGGAATTCAGCGCGGCGGGGGCCTCGGACCGGGTCCAGCAGGCCATGGACGCGGTGCTTGAGATCCGACTGGCCCAGCGACGCGCCGAGGCCGCCGCCTCCGCGGAAGCCTAGGCCGCCTCCGCGGGAAGCGGGAAGCCGGAAGACTAGGCGAACGTCCGGCCGGTGAGCTTCTCGTAGGCCTCCACGTAGCGGCTGCGGGTGCGCTTCACGACGTCGGCCGGCAGCGCCGGCGGCGGCACGTCGGAGGCCTTGTCCCAGCCGGACGCGGGCGAGGTCAGCCAGTCACGGACGTACTGCTTGTCATAGGACGGCTGGGCCTTGCCGGGCTCGTATGTGGCGGCGTCCCAGAAGCGTGAGGAGTCCGGGGTCAGCACCTCGTCGCCCAGCGTGATGACGCCGGTGGCGGCGTCGAAGCCGAACTCCACCTTGGTGTCGGCCAGGATGATGCCCCGGCCGCGGGCGATGTCCTCGGCCTTGGTGTAGATCTGCAGGGTGAGCTCGCGCAGCCTCGCGGCGATGTCCTCGCCCAGCAGGTCCACGACGGCGCCGTAGGTGATGTTTTCGTCGTGCTCGCCCACCTCGGCCTTCGCCGACGGCGTGAAGATGGCCTCGGCGAGGCGGGATCCGTCCACGAGGCCTTCCGGCAGCGGGATGCTGCACACTGTGCGGGACTGCTTGTATTCCACCAGCCCGGACCCGGTGAGGTAGCCGCGGGCGATGCATTCCACCGGGAACATGTCCAGTTTCTTGCAGATCATCGCCCGGCCCTCGACGGCGGCGGGAACACCGCCGTCGACGGTGGAGGCGAGCACATGGTGCTCGACGCCGAGCTGCTCGAACCACCACAGGCTCAGCTGGGTCAGGATGCGTCCCTTGTCCGGGATCTCGCTGGCCAGCACATGGTCGTAGGCGCTGATGCGGTCGCTGGCCACCACCAGGACGCACTCCTGGCCGAAGCGCTCCGTGATGGACTCGTCCACGGGAACATAGAGGTCGCGGACCTTGCCGGAGTAGACGTGCTTCCAGCCCGGCAGGTCGAGCGTCTCGGTGTCCAGTCCGCCCTGGAGCTTTGCGGCGTCCGCGTGGGCGGCCTCCGGCGTCGGGGATGTGGGCTCAGTCATGGTCATGCCTTCGCTTTCGACGCGGCCGGGGCGCCGGGCGTCTTGACCTTGATCTCCCCGCGGGCCGCCTTGCCTCCGATGTCGGTGCGGAACTGGGAGCCCTCCAGCTGGACCAGCTCGATGCCGTCGTACGCCCGTTCCCGGGCCTCGACGAGATCGGTTCCCAGCGCCACCACGGCGAGGACGCGCCCGCCGGCGGAGACAACCTTGCCCTCGGCGTCGAGTGTGGTGCCGGCGTGGATGACGTGGACGCCCTCGATCGCTTCAATCTTCTTAAGCCCGCGGATGCGGTCCCCCATGCGCGGGGTGCCGGGGTAGTTTTCGGCTGCGACCACGACGGCGACGGCCGTGTCCTTGGACCAGCGCAGCGGCTGCACCTTGTCCAGTTCGCCCCTGGCGGCTGCCATCAGCAGCCCGCCGAGTGGCGTCTTGAGCCGGGCCAGGACGGCCTGGGTTTCCGGGTCGCCGAAGCGGACGTTGAATTCGATGACGCGCGTGCCGCGGGATGTCAGGGCCAGGCCGACGAACAGCACGCCCACGAACGGCGTGCCGCGGTGGGCCATCTGGTTGACCGTGGGCTGGGCCACGCGGTCGATGACTTCCTGGACGAGGCCTTCGGGGGCCCATTCGAGCGGCGTGTAGGCGCCCATGCCGCCGGTGTTGGGGCCCTCGTCGTTGTCGAAGATGCGCTTGAAGTCCTGGGCCGGGGAGAGTGCCACGGTGTTGCGTCCGTCGCAGAGGACGAACACGGAGACCTCGGGGCCGTCCAGGAATTCCTCGATCACCACGGTGCCGCCGGCGTCAAAGCAGCTCTGCGCGTGCCCGAGGGCCTCGTCCCGGTTGTTGGTGACCACGACGCCCTTGCCCGCGGCAAGGCCGTCATCCTTCACCACGTACGGGGCGCCGAAGGTGTCGAGGGCGTCGGCGGCTTCCTCGGCGTTGCCGGCCACCCGGGCCATCGCGGTGGGCACGCCCGCCTCGGCCATGACCTCCTTGGCGAAGGCCTTGGAGGCTTCCAGCTGGGCGGCGTCCTTGCTGGGCCCGAAGACCGGGATGCCGGCGGCGCGGACGGCGTCGGACACTCCGGCGGCGAGGGGTGCCTCGGGACCGACCACCACGAGGTCGACGGTGAGCCTGGTGGCAAGGGCGGCGACGGCGTCGGGGTCGTTCGCGTCGACCGCGTGTGTGGGGACCAGCTTGCTGATGCCGGCGTTGCCCGGTGCCGCGTGGACCTCGGAAACGTTGGGGTCTGCAAGCAAGGATCGGACAATGGCGTGTTCGCGGCCGCCGGGGCCGATGACAAGTACCTTCACAGTCTCCAAGGGTACGTGGTGCACCCCGCAGGCTCCTAAGCTGTGTCTGCCACTGGACATGCCCGGTCCTGGACCCGAACCGCGCGCCGCCCCCACGGGACATGCCCAGTCCTGGCCGCGGCCACTGGACATGATGCCACCATGTCCATCCCCGGGCGCCAAGGGAGGTCATGTCCCGCGGAGAAGGCCGGACAATCCGCGGGACAATCCACGGGGCGTGCGGCTACGAACAGCCTGTATGAAGAAGCCCAGCAAGAACACCACTAAGAGGTTCAGGGGCGCCACCGCCTTGGCCTCGGTGGCCGGCGTGGCCGCTGCCGCCGTCGTACTGTCCGTCGCGGAACTGATCGGGGCTTTCTTCACTGCGCGGGCGACGCCGCTGATCGCGCTTGGTTCGACCTTCATCGACTTCACGCCGCCGTGGATGAAGGATTTTGCGATTGCCACCTTCGGCACCAATGACAAGGCGGCGCTGTTCGTGGGCATGGCGGTGACCATCCTCGTCCTCGCATGCGTGCTGGGCGTGGTGGCTTACCGGAAGTGGGCCCTCGGCGTGGCCGGGGTGCTCCTGATGGGCGCCGTGATCGCCGCCAGCGTGGTGACGCGGGCCAGCGTCAAGCCGCTGGATGCGATTCCGTCGCTGATTGGCACCGTGGCGGGGCTCATCGTGCTGCGGTTCCTGATCAAGCGGCTGTGGCGGATGCAGGAATGGCCGGACGCGGCCGCTAACGTCGCCGCCAAGGACCCTGAACGCCCGGCCACCACCCGCCGTGCCTTCTTCGCGGCCACGGCAATGACCGCCGCCGCATCGGCCATTGCCGCCACGGGCGGCCGGCTGCTCAGCGCGGCCCGCAGCAACGTGGCCCAGGCCCGTGAGTCCCTGAAACTGCCTGCACCCGCGAAGGCTGCCCCGGCTGTGACGGCCGGCGTCCAGTCCAAGGCGCCCGGGGTCACGCCGTGGCTCACCCCGAACAAGGATTTCTACCGCGTTGACACCGCCCTCAGCGTTCCGGAGATCAACGCCAAGGACTGGGAAGTGCGCGTCCACGGCCTCGTCGAGCAGGAAGTTCGGCTCAGCTTCCAGCACCTGCTGGACGCCCGGCTGATCGAATCCCATGTGTCCCTGACGTGCGTCTCCAACCCCGTCGGCGGAAACCTGGCCGGCAACGCCAAATGGCTGGGCATGCCCATCCGCGACGTGCTCAAGATGGCCCGTCCCAAGGAGGGCGCGGACATGGTGCTGTCCACCTCCGTCGACGGCTTCAGCGCTTCCACCCCGCTGGAGGTCCTGCAGGATGACCGCGACGCGATGCTGGCCATCGGCATGAACGGCGAGGCGCTCCCTCTGGAACACGGCTACCCGGTGCGCATGGTGGTGCCCGGGCTCTACGGCTTCGTCTCCGCCACCAAATGGGTGGTGGACCTGGAAGTCACCCGCTTCGCCGACAACAAGGCCTACTGGACGCAGCGCGGCTGGTCCGAGCGCGGCCCCATTAAGACCATGGCCCGGGTGGAAGTCCCTAAGTCCTTCGCCAGGGTTCCCGCCGGGCGGGTGGCGATCGGCGGCACGGCCTGGGCCCAGACCCGCGGCATCACCAAGGTCGAGGTGCAGATCGACAGCGGCCCTTGGACGGAGGCGGCCCTCTCCGACGAGGCCTCCGTCATTACCTGGCGGCAGTGGTCCCTGGACTGGGACGCCACCCCCGGCCCGCACTACATCAAGGCCCGCGCCACCGACGGCACCGGCGAACTGCAGACGGACAAGCGGGCCGATCCCGTCCCGGACGGAGCCTCCGGCTGGCAGTCCGTGATGGTGACCGTGGAATAGCCGGGGTATACGGACCGGGCACCATAGACTTGCTGCATGCCCCTGAACACGCATGCGACCTTCACCGCTGAGTCCGCCGTCGAACTGGCAGTCGTTGAACGCAGCGGCTTCGTCGAATCCCGGCATATCGGCTCGGCTGTCGTGATGGCCGCTGACGGGACCGTGGTGATCGAACTGGGCGACATCACCACCCCGATCTTTGCCCGGTCGACCCTCAAGCCGTTGCAGGCCCTCGCCGCCATGCAGTCCGGCGTCCCGCTGCGCGGAGCCCAGGTGGCGATCGCCTGCGGCAGCCACGTCGGCTCGCTGGACCACATGGACGTCGTCGAGGGGATGCTCAAGGCGGCCGGGGTCAAGGAAGATCAGCTGCAGTGCCCGGCGGACTGGCCCCAGGATGAGATCGCGCGGAACTGGCTCGTGCAGACAGAGCGGGGCAAGTCCAGGCTTGCCTCCAACTGCTCCGGCAAGCACGCCGCGTTCCTCTGGGCCTGCACCGAGAACGGCTGGGACACGCAAAGCTACCTCGAGCCCAACCACCCGTTGCAGCAGCGCGTCCGCTCCGCGATCGAGGAGTACTGCGGCGAACGCATCGCCCACCTCGGCATCGACGGCTGCGGTGCCCCCGTCGCCGCCGTCTCGCTGACGGGCCTGGCCCGGGCCTTTTCGAAGCTGGCCAAGGCCCCGGGGGACAAGAACTCCAACGCGCGCGCCGCCACGATCGCCACGTCCATGCTGGACTACCCGTGGGCCGTGCAGGGACGCGGCCAGGCGAACACGATCGTCATGGACGAGCTGGGCATCCTGGCCAAAATCGGCGCCGAGGGCGTGCTGGCGATGGCCACCCCCCAGGGCGTGTCCGTCGCGATTAAGATCCTCGACGGCAATATCCGGGCCACGACGCTGATCGGGCTGACCCTGCTCGCCGCCTCCGGCGCCGTCGAAATCCCGGAAGTGTCCAGCGTGCTGGAAAAGGTCGTGGAGCCCGTACAGGGCGGCGGCCGTCCGGTGGGCAAGATCCGCCTCGGCCGCGCCGTCTCGGCGTTGCTGGACTAGGCGTGGCCGTACCGCGGCGTCGAATAGGCGTGGACGATGGCCGCGCTGCTCTCGCCGCCTGGCTGGCAGCCGGCACCCCGGCGTCGGACTCCGCCGGATCCGCCACCATTTCCCGCAACACGATCGCGACGGCGGTCCGCTACTCGCTGGAGGAAGTCACCGCCCGGGCGCCCGGCAACTCGGTGGAGGTCCGCGTCCCGCCGTTCGGCGTGACGCAATGCGTGGAGGGACCGCGGCACACGCGCGGCACTCCCCCGAACGTCATCGAGTGCGACGCCGCCACCTGGCTGGCGATGGTCGGCGGCCAGCTGAGCTGGGCAGACGCCGTCGCCGCCGGCCGGGTGGCCGCCTCGGGGCTCCGCGCCGACCTGTCCGGACTGCTGCCGCTCTAGAGCGGCAGGTTCAGCCTTGGGGGAGGCGCCGAGGCCGGATGCGGGCCGGCGTTCTGCAGCCTGGTGGACAGCGCGATGACCACGGCCAGCACAAAGGCCACCACCGCGATCAGCACGGACATTATGGCCACGTTGCCGTAGCCCTCGGCTCTCGGATCCAAGAAGGGGTACGGATACCAGTCCGCGAAGGGCCCGCGGATCAGGCTGTAGACCAGATAGAGCAGTGGAAAGGCCAGCCAGGTCAGCGATTCCCGCAGGGAGACCCGGGCCTTGGGCAGATCCACGAGCCAGTCGATCACCAGCACCGTGGGCATGGTGTAGTGCAGCACCACATTGATCCACGGCACCGCGGTGTCCACCTCGATGTTGCTGAGCAGCAGGCTGTAAGTGATTCCCGTGACGGTCATATACATGGTGGCGGCGCCGCGCAGCAGTTCGAGCCAGCGCGGGCTTTCGCCTTTCCACGCGAACCAGCCGGCAATCCCTAACGCGGCCGTGGCGATGAAATTCGACTCGACGGTGAAGAAGCTGAAGAAATTCAGCGGCCGGTAGTTGGGGATACTCTGGACGTTGTACGCGAACTGGCCCACCACGGCGGCCAGGCACATTGCTGCGAAGAAAAAGCGGAAGAGCGCGAGTCCCCGATTGGCCGTCATGCCCCGATCCTAGGCGAACTACCCGCCGGCAAGGAACATCCGGGGCAATGTTGCTGGCCGGCGACGGACACCCTGCCTACAGCTTCCACTCCCTGCCGGAGCACCTCGGAACCCTGACCAGCAACGACATCCGCTAGGGCACCGCCCAGAACCGCACACAAAACCCCGCCCCGGCGGGACGGGGACGGGGTTCTGCGTGTGGGCTGCGGCTATTCGTGGTTGATGGCGGCCGAGCTTCGCTCTTGCGGCGGTCCGGCATGCCCGGCACCGGCGGGTGAGCGCCTGCTCATCTGGAACTCGGGGATGTCGTCCGGGTTCGGTCCGCCGCGGAACTTCGGTGACGGCTGCCGCCCTTCAGTGATCCGTTCGAGCTCCTGATCCTCGAAGACTTCTTCCACGCCGAGCATGATCGCGGAATCATGGTTGGTGATTTCACCCCGGAAGGCGCGGACCATGACACTGCGGTCGAACTGGCCCTCCCATTTGGAAACCACGAACGTCGCCACGCAGTTGCCCAGCAGGTTCACCACAACCCGCATCGAATCCATCAGGCGGTCTGCTCCCAGCAAAAGGGCCACACCGGCAACGGGGAAGATGCCCAGGGCGGCGGCCGTTGCCGACAGCGCCAGGAACGAGGAACCGGGAACGCCGGCCATGCCCTTGGACGTGAGCAGCAGGACGCCCAGCGCGGCCAGCTGCTGCCCGAGGTCCAGGTGGTGTCCGAATGCCTGGGCCAGGAACAGCAACGAGATGGAGAGGTAGATCGCGGCGCCGTCGAGGTTGAAGGAGTAGCCGGTGGGGACCACCAGGCCGGTGGTGGCACGGGAGCAGCCCGCGTTGGTCAACTTGGTCATGATGCGCGGCATCACGGCTTCGGTGGAGGCGGTGCCCAGGGCCAGGAGGAATTCCTCGCGGGTGTACTTCAGGAACTGCCACAGCGGAACGCGGGCGAACCCCCACGCCACCAGGAACAGCAGCCCGATAAACACGATTGCTGCCGCATAGCAGGCTGTGATCAGCAGTGCGTAGGTACTTAGCGTGTCCAGGCCGTATTGGCCGATGATGAACGCCATCGCCCCGAAGGCACCGATCGGCGCGACCTTCATGATCCAGGACATGATCTTGAAGATCAGTTCAAGGACCGTTTCCATGAGGCTGATCACGGGCATGCAGCGCTCACGGCCGATCACGACAATTGCTGCGCCGAAGAAGACAGAGAAGAAGAGGACCTGAAGGAGGCTGTTGCTGGCGAACGCGCCGATGACCGACGTCGGGATAATGTCCAGGATGAAGTGCGCCGCATCCTTGGGGGGCGCGGTGCCGGTCTTTTGGTTCAACGCCTCCTGGGAGAGCGTGCTGGGATCGATGTGTAGACCGGCACCGGGCTGCACGATGTTGCCTACGATCAGGCCGAAGACCAGCGCGAACAGCGTGGCCGCGGTGAAGTACAAAAGGGCCTTGACTCCTACCCTTCCGACCGCCTTGACGTCGCCTACGGCCGAGATGCCTGTGACAATCACCAGGAAAATCAGCGGCGCGATGATCATCTTGATGAGCTGGATAAATCCATCACCGAGAGGCCTCAGTTGGGAACCAAGGTCCGGCCAGAAATGTCCGATGAGGACACCTGCCACGACGGCGATCAGAATTTGGAAGAAGAGCGACCTATACAGGGGCTTCTTCTTCGACGGCACCGAACTCGCCTTCAGTGCCGAGGAATCTGGGATCTTCATTGATCTGTACCTATCAATCGGGAACAGCCCCGGAGATCGGGGTCTGTTTCCAAAGTAACCCCGCTCACACTTTTCACAAGGGGAAATTGAATTTTCACAATGCGGAATAACATGACGGGACGTTTTATTTTAGGTCGCTGTTTGGGCGGCACGAAACGGCGGCGGCGCAGCGCTGGGGCCGCGCCGCGGCCGCAGGCTGGACGTGCCTAGCCGCGCCCGATGAACGGCATGCCCGCGGCGGTGATCACTATGGATCCCACGCTGGCCGACGCCGGCATCCCGGCCATCAGCAGCACGGCGCGGGCGGCGTCCTGCACCGGAAACGTCGGCTCGACCTTGCGGGTGCCGTCCGCCTGGACCGCCCCGGAGCCGACGCCGATCGTCTCCATGAGGTCCGTGGCCGTGTTGCCGATATCGATCTGTCCGCAGGTGATGCCGAAACCGCGCCCGTCGAGCTCGATGCTCTTGGTCAGCCCGGTCATCGCGTGCTTGGTGACCGTGTACGCCACGGTCCGGGGCCGGGGCGAATGCGCGGCGATCGAGCCGTTGTTGATGATGCGGCCGCCCTGCGGCGACTGGGCTTTCATGGCCCGGACCGCGGCAGCGGCGCACAGCATGGAGCCGGTCAGGTTCACGGCCACGGTCGCGTCCCAGTCCGCCACACTGATCTCGTCCACCGAGGCGGCGGGGCCGAATACGCCGGCGTTGTTGAACAGCACATCGACCCGCCCCCAGGGCTGCAGCGCCGCGGCGAAGAGCCGCTCGACGTCGTCGGGCACGGTCACATCGCACGGAACCGCGAGCGCCTGCGCATGGCCGGCCGCGGTCTCGAGCAGCGGCGCTTCCCGGCGCCCCGCGAGCACCACCCGGTAGCCTTCGGCGAGCATGAGGCGGGCAACGGCCTGGCCGATGCCCGAGCCGGCCCCGGTGACGACGGCGACTCTTCCGGGCGCGTGGTGTGGTGTCATGCGGTGCTCCTTTGCGGTTGCGGGCTGCCCGGTAAGCGTACGTCGAGATGGCACTTCGCGGCAGTGTTGCGCGCCGGGACTGCCGCGAAGTGCCATCTCGCGACGGGGCTGCCGCGAAGAGATAGGGTGTGGCCATGAGCGAGTTCCCCGGGCCGGGCACCACGGCCGTGCTGCTGGCCGCCGGCGCGGGAACGCGGCTGGGGCTCGGGCCCAAGGCGTTGTTGCCGTTCCGCGGCCGGACCCTGGTGGAGGTGCTCGCGGACGTTTTGCGCGACGGCGGCTGCAGCGGGGTGGTGGTGGTGCTCGGCGCAGAGGCGGACCGGGTATTGAGCCAGTGTGACCTGGACCGGCACACGGTGTTGCTGAACCCGGCGTGGCAGACCGGCATGGGCGGCTCGTTCCGGCTCGGCGTGGAGGCGGCCCCGCCCGGCGACCATGTGCTCGTGGCGCTCGTGGACCAGCCGGGACTCACGCCCGCCGCCGTTTCCACGCTGCTGGCGGCCCACCGGCCCGGGCGCGTCACGGCCGCCGCCTACCCGGACGGATCAGGCCGGCTCAGGCGCGGGCACCCCCTGCTGCTGGACGCCGACCTGCGCGCCGGGGCGGCCACGGCGGCCACGGGCGACGCCGGTGCCCGGCTTTTCCTCCAGGCCCACCCGGAGCTGATTGATCTGGTGGACTGCAGCGCCCTGTCGTCAGGCGAGGACCTCGACACCCCGGACCGGCTGCATCTGCTGGAGTGACCCGGGACCCGGCCGGCAGGCCAACGCGGGTGGATCACGGCGCGGGAGTGGCGCGGCCCGGGATCCCGGCGTCGTCTAGGCCCGGCTCAGGGAGCTGCTCGCCACGGAACCCGAGGACCTGGTTCTGGGGCCGGACGCCGCACGGATTGGTGAGGAACTCGATGCTGCTGCCGCGGCCGCGAATGACTCCCGCTACCGGCCCTGCACTCCGCCGCGAGCCTTCCGATCGCGGGGCCGGCCCTCAGGAAGCGCCGCGTGCCGGGTTGGCTGCCGCCTCCGGGTGATTCGGTACCGGGCTTCCCGGCAGCGGGGTGTCGCTGCGGTGCACGCCGTCCCCATGCAGTTCGAGGGCGCTCATCACGAGCGCGAAATGGCTGAACGCCTGCGGCGTGTTGCCCAGCTGCCGGCCGGCTTCGACGCCCCATTCCTCGCTGAGGAGCCCGACGTCGTTGCGCAGGGCCAGCAGGCGCTCGAAGAGTTCCTTGGCCTCGTGGCGCCGGCCCGCGCCGATCAGGGCCTGCACCAGCCAGAACGAGCACGCCAGGAACACGCCTTCGTCGCCGGGCAGCCCGTCGTCGCTTTCCGCCGGCCGGTAGCGGCGCAGGAAGCCGTCGTGCGTCAGTTCGCGCTGGACGGCGTCGATGGTTCCGATGATGCGCGGATCATCCGGCGGCAGGAACCCCACCCGCGGGATGAGCAGCAGGCTCGCGTCCAGCTCCGGCCGCCCGTAGGACTGCACGAAGGTGTTGCGTTCGGCGTCGAAGCCCTTGGCCATGACCTCGGCGTGGATGGTGTCGCGCAGGTCCTCCCATCGGTCCGCCGGCCCCGTCAGGCCGAAGTCCCTAACGCCCTTGACCATGCGGTCCGCCGCCACCCACGCCATCACCTTGGAATGGGTAAAATGCCGCCGCGGGCCGCGCATTTCCCACAGCCCGTTGTCCGGGCGGCGCCATGCGGTCTCAAGGTGTTCCATCAGGGCCACCTGGACGTCCCAGGCGTCGTCGGTGTGCTTCAGGAGTGAATTCCGCGTCAGGGACAGGCAATCCAGCACCTCGCCCCAGACGTCCAGCTGAAGCTGATCCGCTGCGCCGTTCCCGGTCCGCACTGGAGCGGAATTCTCGTAGCCCCGCAGCCAGGGAAGTTCGATCTCCGGCATCCGGCGTTCGCCGTGGAGCCCGTACATGATCTGCAGGTCCGCGGGGTCTCCGGCGACGGCCCGGAGCAGCCAATCGCGCCACGCCCCGGCCTCATCGGTGTAGCCTGCTGCAAGCAGCGCCTGGAGGGTGAGTGTGGCGTCGCGGAGCCAGCAGAAGCGGTAGTCCCAGTTCCGGGTGCCGCCGATCTCCTCCGGCAGGGACGTGGTCACCGCGGCCACGATGCCGCCTGTGGGGGCAAAGGTCAGGGCTTTTAGGGTGATGAGCGACCGCTGGACCGCGTCACGGTAGGGTCCGGTGATCTTGCACTTCGCGGACCAGCTCTGCCAGAACGCCTCGGTGGACACCAGGACCTCTTCCGGATCCACCGTCCGAGGGCGGGACAGGTGGCTGGGGCTCCAGGTCAGCACGAAGGGCACGCGCTCCCCCGCCGTCACCGTGAAGTCGCTGATCGTACGCATCCGCTCGCCCCGCAGCGGAGCCTGCGTCACCAGGTACACGGCGTCCGGTCCCGCGATCGCATGGATCCCGTCGTCATCATGGCGGACCCAGGGCACGATGTGGCCGTAGTCGAACCGCAGGGCCAGCTCGCCGCGCATCCTGACCGTGCCGCGGACGCCCACGACGATCCGCACAATGTCCGCCACCTCGTCGCGGGGCGGCATGAAGTCGATGACCCTGACCTTACCGCCGGGCGTCTCCCATTCGGTTTCCAGGATAAGCGTCCCCCGACGGTAATGCCGCCGCGTGCATTCGCCGCCGCCCTCCGGAGCCAGGAGCCAGCGGCCGGCCTTCGGGGTGTCCAGCAGCGCATTGAAGCAGGCGGGCGAGTCGAAGCGGGGCAGGCACAGCCAGTCGATGGAGCCCTCGGTGCTGATGAGGGCCGCAGTGTGCAGATCGCCGACCATTGCATAATCCTCGATGCGTGCCATGACACTTACAGTGCCACACGGCACCGCTGCGTACGAGGTTTCGGGCATGGCCGGGATTGGGGCCGGCCCGCCTCCCTGGGCTAGTGTCCATCCATGTTGAAACGGAACTTCGGATCATCGGACCCGCAGGTATCGGCCCTCGGCTTTGGGCGCGAAGAGCCGCTGGCTGGTCAACTCAGGCTGATCGATCATCACTCCGGGTGAACTTCTTCATCCTCCAGTTGGAACTCACTCGAAATGCGCTTCAGTGGTGTGAAAGCCCGCTTAGGGGGAAGGCATGTTCAAGACGATCACGCATCTGAGGCCCCTCGCGGCACCGGCCATGGCCATGCTGCTTCTGGGGACACTTCTGATCCTGGAGGAGCGCCATTTCGATCGCAACAGCGCCCTGCTGTTGGCGCTCCCAACCGGTGTCGCTGTGGCCGAGATTCTGCCGGGGGCGGCCCTGGGCTGTGTTTTCGCCGCTCTTGTCCTGCAGACATTCAAGGTGTTCCCGCTGGTGCTTCTGTCGGGTGTCCCGAGCTACGCGGCCGTTCCGCTTGCGATTTTCTTCGCTGCGATTGGTTGGAAGACCCGGCACCGGTGGGTTCCACCGGTTGCGGCTGGAGTGTTCGCCGGAATCACTACGATCAACTGGTTTACCGACCAGACCTGGATCAATTACATCTTCGGCAACCAGCTTTACGGCAGGGGGCTACTGCGAACTCTTACCTACGCTTTTCTGATCTTCGGTGCGTTCGCCGCTTTGAACCTCGCCGCCTGGGCCGTCGGCATGGCAGTAAACAACGTCTCGAGGAGTCGGCGGGCTCAGCTCGCGGCGGAGTCCCGCCTGCGGGAAACTGCAACTGAACTGGCCCTTGAACAGGAACGCAACAGGATCGCCAGGGAGCTGCACGATGTCCTGGCACATTCGCTGACAATCATCGTGGCCCAGGCCGACGGCATCCGCTTCATCCACCGCAGCGAGCCGGAGTCCGTTGACGAAGCGTCCAAAGTCATCGCGGAATCGGCCAGGTCGGCGCTGGTGGAAACCCGCCGGCTGATCGAAGGCTTTTCCACCGAGTTCACAGATCATCCGCTGCAAAGGGCCGAGGACGTGGTCGCTCTGGCCAAACGTCTAGCCTCCAGCGGCATGCCGGTCGAGATTGAAACGACGGGCTCGCCATGGGAGATGACCGCCGCACAGCATCTGACGATCTACCGGCTGGCGCAGGAGAGCCTGACGAATGCCTTCAAACACGCGGACCGGGCCAAGGGTGCACGTCTGTACCTCGCGTGGGATGCAACCTCCGTTGAACTCCGCGTCCGATCTTCACTGATCGGCGGCGGCGTCGGAGCGACCCAGACCGGGACCCCTTTGGCGGGGCGCGGAATTGCAGGGATGACGGCCCGCGCCGCCGCAGCGGGAGGCTGGGTCGAAACGATCCGGGGCGAAGAGACCTTCGAAGTGCTGGCGTTCCTCCCATCGACCGGTAACGGCAAGCCCGCTGGCGTTGCTCCGAAGGATTCCCACACCCGAGCCTTGGAAGGAGCAACGCCATGACGGCCGCGCCGATCCGGATTGTCCTGGCCGATGACCAGCCGCTGTTCAGTGCCGGGCTGAAGATGATCCTGCGCAGCCAGGCGGACATTGAGTTGGTCGGCGACGCCGTCAACGGAGAGTCGGCCGTCAAACTCGTTCGGGAGACGCGTCCTGATGTGCTCTTGATGGACATTCGAATGCCCATCATGGACGGCATCACAGCCACGAGGAAGATCCTGGAAACGCCCACCGGGGCCGCCACCAAGATCATTGTTCTGACGACCATCCAGCACGACGAAGCCGTCGTCCGTGCAATCCAGGCCGGTGCAGCCGGCTTCCTGACCAAAGACACCACACCGGACTTTCTGCTGGCCGCCATCCGAACGGTTCACGCGGGCCACTCGGTCATCGCCCCGGCCATCACGAACGAGCTCCTGCGCGACTACACCACGCCCTCAACCGGGAACGACGCCGCGCTTGTGGACCTTTCCGGGCGGGAACGCGACGTGTTTCTGCTCAGCGCCAAAGGGCTGGGAAACGCCGAGATCGCCGCGTCACTGGTGCTCAGCGAGGCCACCGTGAAGTCACACGTGGGCAGCATCCTGGCGAAACTCAAGCTCAAGAACCGGATCCAGCTCGTTGTCTTCGCCTACGAAAACAACGTACTGAACTAGCCCCCGAACACCCGCTCGAACCACCGAGGTCTTCACTCACAGGGAAGGCTGGCCACCGCATCACCCAAACAACCGAAGGAGCCAACATGAAGAAGAATATCTTCGGCGCTGCCGTCCTGATCCTCGGCACCGGGGCTGCGCTGGCCGCTGCGGCCATTCCGGCCGCGCCGATCACCGCGTCCCCGGAGCCTGTCTTAGGAATCATCCGCCAGGCAGAGGCCTATGCCGAAGCCGATCCGACCGCCGAACAGGGCATGCGGGAAGCCACACGGCTCTGCATGGCCAAGGCCGGCTTCGACTACATCCCGCCCGACTGGAACCCGACGCTGGACCTCAACGATGCCATCGGATTCAAACGCCTCACGGTCGACGCCGCCAAAGCCAGCGGCTACGCCGGCACCAGGCCGCAAGGGCCCCGGGAGCCCGCGCCAGAGTCCGCGGAAGGCAAACTCCTTGCCGATCCAGCTTTCAACGATGCACTCACCGGGCCCAGCGACACGGCGTCAATGACCACGGTGGCAGGTAAGGGAACATCCTCGGGCGGGTGCCGCGGCGAAGCCATGACAAGGATCTACGGCGGCGCTGAAAACTATATGCTCGCCACCGGCATCGCGTACAACTCGTTCTTCCCCGCCAGCCTGTCCGCTTCCGGCGATTCAGGAATAGCCAAAGCCATCAAGGACTGGGCCGCATGCATGAAAGAAACCCCTTACTCCTCCTATGCAAGCCCTCAGCAGGCCGCTGATGCGGGAAGAGCTACAGGCGGCCAGGAAGAGTTCAAAATCGCCGTAACCGACGCTGTTTGCCGGGACAAGACCGGGTTCCAAGCCGTGCTGGACAAAGTCCTGGACAAATATCTGACGACCCGGATGCAGGAACTGGCCCCGCAGATCGAAAAGGTCAAGGAGATCCGCCGGGCCGCCGGAGCCAACGCAGCCGCTCTGGGTGTCACTGCATCGAAATAGCGCGCTACGGCGAAACTGCCGGCGGCGGCCTGTCAGCATTCGGGGGTGACAGGCCGCCGCCGACTTCGGAATCATCGGCAAGGACTACGTGCGCAGCACCGCGGATACGGTGCCCGGGGCGCCGCTCGGGGTCCGGCCTTGGGCTCAACATTATGGCGGCGTGCCGCTGTGGGAGAGTGGAGGCATGGAATTGGCGTCGCAGCAACAACCGCAGCAGCAACCGGTGTCCGGAAACAAGGTGTTCCACCTGGCCCACCGGGTCTCGAACACGGTCAACCGGCTGCGCCTCAAGGCGGCCCGGCGCTGGCACTTCATCCCGCAGACCATCGCTTACCAGGGCTACGGCTCCACGGAATGGGTCCGGGTGCTCGGCCGGGTGGTGCTCACCAGCAGGCCCGTTCCCGGCAGCAAGGCGGAGCTGGCGGCACGGAACGGCAACCAGAACTTCCGCGGCTGGCGCGCCTTCACCAGCGTGCCGATCCAGTTCACCAGGGTTGATATCGAGATCGGCGGGGTGACCACCCAAGTGCAGGCGGACCGCGGCGGCATCGTGGACACTGTCGTACCTGTCTCGCTAACCCCAGGCTGGCACACCGCCGTCCTTCGGGCCGAAGGGACTGAGCCCGCAAAGGCCAGCATTTTCGTCATCTCCCCAGAAGCCAGGCTGGGGATCGTCGCCGACGTTGACGACACGATCATGGTCACGGCGCTCCCCCGGCCTTTCCTCGCACTGTGGAACACCTTCGTCCTGAACGAGCGGGCCCGGATGGCGACGCCCGGTATGGCGGTGCTGATGGACCGGCTGATGGTGGAACACCCGGAATCCCCCGTGATCTATCTGTCCACCGGGCCGTGGAACGCCGCCCCCACGCTGGCGCGTTTCATCACCCGGAATATGTACCCCTCGGGCGCCCTGCTGCTCACGGACTGGGGCCTGACCCAAGACCGCTGGTTCCGCAGCGGCCAGGAACACAAACACCGGAACCTGGAACTGCTCGCAAAGGAGTTCCCCAGCATGCGCTGGGTGCTCTTCGGGGACAACGGCCAGCACGATGAAGTGATTTACTCGCACTTCGCGCAGCAGCATCCGGACCGGGTGGCCGCGATCGGCATTCGGCAGCTCTCGGCCAGCGAAGCCGTCCTGGCCGGGGGCCATTCCGACACCGGGGACCACACCGGTTCCGCCGTCCCGTGGATCTATTCGCCCGACGGCGCCGGGATGGCGAAAGGCCTGCGGGACCTGGACCTCCTCTGACTCCGGCCCTGAGCGGGGCTGAAGGGCATCAGCCCACCGGACGGGGCCGTTCGACGTCGGCGGTTTCCGCAGGCCGTTCGACGTCGGGGCCCGCAGCGGCTGCGCCGTTCCGGGCCGCCAGCAGTTCCTGGAGCCAGTAGTAGGACGCCTTCGGCGTGCGGACCTGCGTATCGAAGTCGACGTGCACCAGGCCGAAGGGCTGCTTGTAGCCGCCGGACCACTCGAAGTTATCCATCAGCGACCACACGTAGTAGCCGCGAAGGTCGATGGAATCGGCCGCACCGCCGGGCGCCGTGGCTTCGATAGCGCGTCCAATGTGGTCCGCAAGGTACCGCAGGCGCCGTTCGTCCGGAATGATGAGCCGGTCAGCGCCCGCATCCCTGACCACCACGTCCTCAAAGCTCGCTCCGCCCTCGGTAATGTAGACGGGCGGCAGGTCCGGGTACCGTTCGGCCATCTCGGCCAGGGCGACGGACATGTAGTCCGGCTTGACGGGCCAGCCGTAGGCGGTGATCTCGGTATCGGGGAAGGAGGCAATGTGGAACGGCGCACCCGGGGTTGAATCGCTGAGGTCGTCCCCCATCGCCTCGGCCATGCCTTCGGGCACGGTCCCGTCCCCGGGACCGGCACCCACGCGTGTGGGCATGTAGTAGTTCAGACCGTAGAAATCCAGAGGCTGGGAGATCAGCTCCATATCCTCGGCGGAGGGGCTGAACGAGGAGAAGAACGTGGCAGCCCGGATGACGTCGGGGTACTTTCCGAGCAGCACAGGATCAGCAAACAGACGGTTCTGGAACACATCCATCAGCCCGGAGCTCAGTTTGTCCAGCGGATTGGCGGAGGCCGGGACCATCGGCGAGTAGACGTTCGTGATGCCGATCTCGCCGGGCACCTTCGCCGCCCGCAGGGCCTGCATCGCCAGGCCGTGGCCCAGCAGCTGGTGGTGGACGCTCGGCAGGGCCTTGACCATGAGTGCTTCCCCGGGCGCATGCAAGCCTAGGGCGTAGCCGTTGGTGGTGACGGTGGCCGGCTCGTTGACGGTCACCCACCGCACCACCCGGTCCCCGTAGGCGGCCGCGGCGATGGCGGCAAACTCCCCCAGCCGGTAGGCGGTATCCCGGTTCATCCAGCCGCCGGCCTCATCCAGGGGCAGCGGCGTGTCCCAGTGGTACAGCGCGGCCATCGGGGAAATCCCGTTGGCGAGCAGCAGGTCGATCAGCCGGTCATAGAAATCCAGCCCCGCAGGATTGACCGGGCCGCTGCCGCCGGGCTGGATCCGGGACCAGGACAGCGAGAACCTGTAGGAATCGATCCCCAGTTCCTTCATCAGCGCCACGTCTTCGGGCATCCGGTGGTAGTGGTCGCAGGAGGTTGCCGGGCTTTGGTCCTCCACGATCGAGCCCGGTTTCGCGGCGAAGGCGTCCCACCCGGAGGGGCCGCGGCCGTCCTCATTCAGTGCGCCTTCGATCTGGAAAGCGGACGTAGCCACGCCGAGGGTGAAGCCGGACGGAATCAGTGCGGCCAGGTCTTTGGCGGAAGCGGTCATGGCGGGATCCCCTATGCAGTTGCGCTGGTGGTTGACTGATTTTAGGCCTCCGCCGGGCCCGGCGCCATGACCCGCCGGTGCCGCGCAACGGCTGAAACGGACCCGCGGGCGCCGGCTCAGTCCTGGCCGGAATCGGCCGCCGAGAGTGTCCCGGTGACCTGTTCCCCCCGGATCCTGGCGGTCCGCCAGGTGTCGAGCGCCATCGCGGCCCCCAACACCACGAGCGAAATGGAGATGGAAGCCAGGGCGTCGGTCATCCAGTGATAGCCGAGGTAGAGCCTGCTGACCGCGGCGAAGAACACGCCGACGCCAGCCACGATGAACCCCACGACGGCGGACTTGGAGTTGCTCCGGCGCGAGAAGATAAGGAACGTCGTGACGAGCAGGAAGTCGCAGGCACCGAGGACGTGCCCGGAGGGGAACGAGAAGGTGGAGTCTGCCCCGAAGAGCATCAGGTCCACCGGAGGCCGGTGGCGTTCCACAGCATGGCCAATGATCTCCGCGAGGATTACGCCGGTCAGCATGGCACCCGCCAACAGGATCGGCCGCCAGGCGTGCTTCGCCAGGAACCCCCAGGCCACGGTGACCACCAGGACGATGATCGGCAGGCCGATCGGGCCGAAGACGATCGCGAGGATGATCATGATGGTCGTAGTGGGTTCGGAGCGCAGGGTCAGGAGCCAAGTCCGCACAGGCTCGTCACTGGCCGAGATGCCTCCCTGCTGGAGGACACCGGCGAGGATGACGAAGAACAGCACGGCGCCCAGGACCATGAGGCCGACGGCGATGCGGTAGAGATTCCTCCGCGCCGGCTCGCTCATGAACCGTTCCTCCACCACGAACTTCTCGTGGAAGGCGCGCCACCAGCCCTGCGGCTTCCCCGTTTGATCCTCTGCCATGTTCCGCGCCCCCCTCTGTACCGTATGTGGACTTCCCCCGCTGAAGATTACCGCGGTTCGCTGCCGGAAGGCACTCGAAGCAGCCGGCATGGGCGCCGACCTCGCTGTGAGAGCCGGGCACCCGCCTTCAATCGCGGGCCGCCTACTGGGCGTTGTGGGACAGCTGGGGCCAGTCAGGCTGGAGGGTGGTGGACTCAGCGTCCACGAGCATCTTTCATCCTCCCCTGCGGAGCTGTAGGCCCGAAGTGACCGGTTTCACCGGACTCAATGGATCCGCAGGTCAACGGGCCGCGCCGCATCCCGGCGGAGTTTTTGGTCCGCGAGGACACCTGGCGGGGATTTGACCGCCCTATAAATATGACGTTATTGTTCCTGAACCATTGGGGCCGACAGGAAGAACGCCAGGAAAGATCGTGCCATGACCACAGTTACCGAGTGCATTGAGATCCACGTCGACAGCCGGCAGATCCTGGACGAACGTCTGAACGACGCCGTGCGGGGGCTGCAGCAGCTCGCGATGGTCACGGGAACGCACGGCATCCTGCTCACCAGGCACACCCCGGCTCGCTACACGGCGGCGCTTTCGGACCAGGTGCCATTCGGCATCACCCGGGAGCTCATTCACTGAGCCGGACGTGGCGCAGTTTCGAAAATTTAACGAGGAGGTCCCGGACAGTAGAGCGTAGGCTCTCCGCCCGGGACCTTCTGCGTCACCAGTCGTGGACCGTTCCGTCGACGAGGCGGTTGTAGGGCAGGTAGGCCTGCTGGTAGGGGAACGCGGCGGCGGCTTCGGCGTAGAACTCGACGCCGAGGCCGGGCGCCTCGCCCGGGTGCAGGTAGCCGTCCGTGAACGTCATGGACTGTTCGAAGACCTCGTTGGTCGCCTCCGAGTGCTGCATGTATTCCTGGATCCCGTAGTTGTGGATGGCCAGGCCCACGTGCAGCTGCGCGGCGAAGCCGACCGGGGAGATATCGGTGGGCCCGTGGAGACCGGACTTGACCTGGTACTGCGCGGCGAAGTCCATCACCTTCTTCAGCGGCGAGATCCCGCCGAAGTGGGTGGACGCGGCCCGGACGTAGTCGATCAGCTGCTCCTTGATCAGGGTCTGGAAATCGAACACGGTGTTGAAGATCTCCCCGATCGCCAGCGGCGTGGTGGTGTGCTGGCGGACCAGGCGCAGCGCCTCCTGGTTCTCGGCCGGGGTGCAGTCCTCCAGCCAGAACAGGTCATACGGTTCCAGCGCCTTGCCCAGCTTCGCGGCCTGGATCGGGGTCATCCGGTGGTGCCCGTCATGCAGCAAAGGCAGCTCCGGGCCGAACTCGTTCCGGACCGCCTCGAACACGGCGGGCAGGTGCCGCAGGTAGGCCCGGGTGTCCCAGTCCTCCTCCACCGGGAACGCGCCGCGCCCGGCGGGCTCGTAGTCATAGCGTTCCCCGGAGGCCTGGGCCTGCGCGGCGACCCCGTAGACGGCCTTGATCCCCGGGACCGCGGTCTGGATCCGGATCGACTTGTAGCCCAGCTCCAGGTGCTCGCGGACCGAATCAAACAGCGAGGGAAGATCCGCCCCGGAGGCGTGGCCGTAGGCGCGCAGCCCGTTCCTGGACGCCCCGCCCAGCAGCTGGTAGACCGGCATCCCGGCGACCTTGCCCTTGATGTCCCACAGCGCCATGTCCACCGCGGCGATCGCCGCCATCGTCACGGGACCCCGCCGCCAGTACGAGGACCGGTACAGGAACTGCCAGGTGTCCTCGATCCGGTGCGGGTCCTTGCCGATCAGCAGCTGCGCGACGTGCTCCCTCAGATACGCGGCGACGGCCAGCTCACGCCCGTTCAGGGTCGCATCCCCGATCCCGGTCACCCCCTCATCGGTGGTGATGCGGAGAGTGACGAAGTTGCGGGAAGGGCTGGTCACGAAGACTTCCGCGGCAATGATTTTCACAGCTGGTCCAGGCTTTCGATGTAGGTCTGAATACGGTCGGTTCGGGTTGAGGCGGGAGGCGGGATTGGTCCGGCTCAGCGCTGGGTGGTTCCGCCCGGCGTGGTTGCGAGCAGCGCGAGCTCGTCCGTGCGGGGCAGGCCTTCCCAGTCGCCGGCGGTGCTGACGGCGAAGGCCCCCGCGAGGGCGCCGCGCTGCAGGCGTCGGGCCACGTCCTCGCCGTCGAGCAGCGCGGAAAGGTAGCCCGCGGTGAAGGCGTCCCCGGCCCCCACGGTATCGAGGCTGGTCACGGGGACGGCAGGCACTTCCCAGCGGCCGCCGGTGGTGTGGACGCCGGCGCCTTTGGCGCCGCGCTTGACCACGACTTCCTGGACCCCGCGGTCCAGGAGCTCTGCCGCCATGGCCGACTCGGCGGCGTCGGCATCCCCCGCACCTGCGGCGTCGGAGTCGTCGATATCGGAGCCGGGGTCCGGGGCGGAGGCGACCAGCCCGAGTTCGTCGTCGGAGGCGATCAGGATGCTGGCGTGGCGGGCCAGCGGGGTGAGGACGGCGCGTGCCTCGTCCCGGGACCACAGCTTGCCGCGGTAGTTCACGTCGAGGGAGACCACCATGCCCTCGCCGGCGGCGCGTGCCGCCGCGTATTCCACGGCCCGGCGCGACTCGAGGCTGAGTGCGGCAGTGATGCCGGTCAGGTGCAGGACCCGGGCGCCGGCTTCGAAGGCGAGGTCCAGGTCCTCCCGGCTGAGGCTGGAGCCCGCGGATCCCGCACGGTAGTAGAAGGCCCGGCTGACATCCGCCGTGCGCTGTTCCAGGAACATCACCCCGGTGCTGCGTCCGGCGTCCTCCCGGTGATGCAGCCGGATGCCCTCGGAACGCAACTGCCGGAGAATGAACTGGCCGTGCGGATCGGCGCCCACCACCCCGGCCCAGGCAACCCTGTGGCCCAGCCGTGCGACGCCGACCGCCACGTTCGATTCCGCCCCGGCCACGTGCATCCGCAGGCTCCCGCCGACGGAGAGCGGGCCGGCGGACCGCAGCGACACCATGGATTCGCCGAAGGTCAACAGCTCGACCGCGGCCGTCACCGCAGGCTCTCCGCTGCCATCCGGCGACCGTTTTCGGCCGCGAGGGCCACAAAGGCCCGCGCGCGGTCCCGGAGCGCGGCGAGGTTCCCGCCCGAGGCCGCGTCGCCGATCAGCGGGCCGCCCGGGCCGACGGCGATGGCGCCCGCCGTCCAAAACGCCGGGGCTTCGGACAGGCCCACGCCGCCGACGGCGATGAAGGGGATCTGCGGGAAAGGATCGCGCAGGGCCTTGAGGTACGACGGCCCGCCGACGGAGGCCGGAAAGAGCTTGACCGCGGTGGCGCCGCGGGTCATGGCCTGATGCGCCTCGGTGGGGGTCAGCGCGCCGGCGAGCACGGGCAGCCCGAGGCCGGCGCCGATGTCGATCGACTCTGCCAGCGCCGGCGTGACGATGAACTGCCCGCCGGCGCCGACGACGTCGTGGACGTCCTGTTCCGTCAACACGGTGCCGGCGCCGACCAGGCAGCCCGCCGGGGCGGCGTCGCGGATCTGGCGGATGGCGGCGAGCGCGTCCGGCGTCGTCAGCGCGACTTCCACGTAGCGGAAGCCCTCCGCCATGACGGCGAGCGCGGCGCGGGCCGCGGCGGGCCCGTCGGTGCCGCGGACGATAGCAACGAGCCGGGACTCGGTGAGCCCCGCCAGGAACTGGTCCGGGGTCATCGGCCTGGTCATCTCAGGGGACATGTTGTTCACCATTCTGCGTAGGAGCCGTCGGGGTGCCGCCACACGGGACTGCGCCAGGCGTGCCCGCGCTTGTCGGCGGCGCGGACCACCGCCTCATCGATTTCGATCCCGAGGCCCGGCCCGGTCAGGCGTTCGATGTGCCCGTCCACGAACTTCAGCGGGGACTTGTCCACCACGTAGTCCAGGACTTCGGCGCCCTGGTTGTAGTGGATCCCGATGCTCTGTTCCTGGATCAGGAAGTTGGGCGTGGCGAAGCCGAGCTGCAGACAGGCGGCCAGCGCCAGCGGGCCCAGCGGGCAGTGCGGGGCCAGTTGGACCTCGTAGACTTCGGCGAGCGAGGCGATCTTGCGGACCTCGGTGATGCCGCCGGCGTGGGAGAGATCCGGCTGGGCCACGGCGATGCCGGCCTGCAGCGCGGGCAGGAATTCCTGCCGGCTATAGAGCCGCTCGCCGGTGGAGACCGGCGTCGTGGTGGAGGAGGTGAACTCTCCCAGCAGGTGGGTGTTCTCCGGCACCACGGGCTCTTCGAGGAAGAAGGGCCGGTACGGTTCCAGCAGCGGCGCCACCCGCCGGGCGTTTGCGAGGCTGAAGCGGCCGTGGAAGTCGACGGCGACGTCGCGGTGCTCGCCGAGGACCTCGCGGGCGGCGGCGACGCGGCGGACGACGCCGTCGAGCTCCGCCACGGAGGCGATGGGGCTCATCCGGCCGCTGGCGTTCATCTTGACCGCGGTCAGCCCGACCTCCAGCTGGGCGCTGATCTGATCGGCCACCTCGTTGGGCTCGTCCCCGCCCACCCAGCCGTACATCCTGATCCGGTCGCGGACGTGGCCGCCGAGGAGTTGGTGGATGGGGGTGTTGAAGTGCTTGCCGGCGATGTCCCACAGTGCCTGGTCCAGGCCGGAAACGGCGCTGGCCAGGATCGGGCCGCCGCGGTAGAAGGAGCCCTTGGTCATCACCTGCCAGTGGTCCTCGATCCGGAGCGCATCGTTGCCGAGGAGCAGCTCCGAGAGCTGGCCAACGGCGGTGCGGACCGTTTCGCTGCGCCCCTCGCAACTTGCCTCGCCCCAGCCGACGATCCCGCTGTCGGTCTCGATCCGGACGAAGAGCCAGCGCGGCGCGACGAGGAAGGTTTCAATCCTGCTGATGAGCGTCATTGCGGCGTTCCTAGCCCTTGGTCGCGCCGGCAGTCATGCCGGACACGATGTATTTCTGCGTGAACAGCGCAATGATCATGATCGGGATGGTGACCACCGTGGCGGCAGCCATCAGTCCGCCCCAGTCGATGCTGGCGTAGGAGACGAAGTCGAAGATCGCCACCGGAAGGGTCTTGGTCTTAGATCCGGACAGCACCAGGGCGAACATGAAGTTGTTCCACGAGAAGATGAAGGACAGGATTCCCGCCGTCGCCATGCCCGCAACCGACAGCGGCAGCGTGATGCGCTGGAAGGCGCCGATCGGGGTGAGCCCGTCCACCTGTGCCGATTCCTCGAGTTCCAGCGGGAGGGAATCGAAGTAGCTCATCATGATGTAGACGATCAGCGGCAGCGAGACGAACATGTGGCTCAGGATCAGCACCTCGAAGCCGCCCACCATTTTCAGGTTGGAGAAGACGTAGTACCAGGGCACCAGCAGCGAGACGCCGGGGATGACGCGGGCCATCAGGACCACGAGGGCCGAGCGGTGCATCGTGAAGCGGCTCATCGCGTAGGCGGCCGGGACGCCGAGGACCAGCGAGAGGGCGGTGGAGACGAAGGCCACCCAGAAGCTGTTGAAGATGAAGACGAAGTAGTTGTTGCGCTGCAGCACGTTCGCGTAGTTCTCAACCGTGGGCGTGAAGAGGAACGACTTGCCGGTGTCGTAGATGTCCACGTTGGTCTTGAGCGACGCGAGCAGCATCCAGGACAGCGGGGCGATCAGGAACAGCACCACGGAGACAAGGGCGACGACGCGGAACACCTTGTAGGCGCGGGTACGCACGGGCTTCCGGCGGCGCGGGGCCGGCTTGAGCTCGCGAGGGGAGGCAGCGGTTTTCTTGGGTTGGGTCAGGACGGTCATTTGCTTGCCGCTTTCTTGCGCATGGTCAGCAGCCACATGGAGCCGATGATGATCATGAAGAACAGGATCAGCACCGCGGAGGACAGGCCGTACTGGTTGTAGTCGAAGCTCAGCCCGTAGGCGTAGACGTTGAGCGTCTCCACCTCGTGGAAGGATCCGCCGCCCTTGCCCTTGGTGGCGTAGAGGATGTCGAAGGTCTTCAGGGCGTCGATGCCCCGGAGGAGGATGGCGACGATCACGGTCGGCATCATGAGGGGAAGCGTGATGAAGAAGAAGCGCTGGACGGCGTTGGCGCCATCCATCCGGGCGGCCTCGTCCGGCTCCTCGGACAGGGAGGTGAGGCCTGCGAGCAGGATCAGCACCACCATCGGGGTCCACTGCCACACGTCCATGAAGATCGTGGTGCCCAGCGCCGTGTCCTGGCCGGAGAGCCACGGCTGGGCGGGGATGCCCACCAGGCCGAGCAGCTGGTTGACGAAGCCGATGTTGGGGTCGAAGATCAGCCGCCACATCATGCCGACCGCCACCGGAGTGGCGACGAGCGGCATCAGGATGGCCACGCGGACCCACTTTTCGCCGCGGAAGGGGCGCCACAGCAGCAGGGCGATGCCCATGCCGAGGGCGACTTCGCAGACCAGGGCGACGCCGGTGAAGGACAGCGTGCGTCCGACGGCGGGCCAGAAACGCTCGGCGTCGGACAGGACCGTGAGGTAGTTCTGCAGGCCGACGAACTCGGACGCGGCCCGGACGGATCCCTGCGAGTCGGTGAGGCTCAGGTACAGGGTCCAGGCGAGGGGGAAAACGATCAGGACGCCCACGAAGATCATGGCAGGGGCCGCGAAGAGCCATTTGCGGTGCCGGTTGGCCCAGGCGGAGAAGTTCTCACGCGCACCGGGAGTGCTGCCGGCGCGGCGGGAGTGCGCGCTGCGGGGAGGAGTCAGTACAGACATGGTTCACCTAAGGAGTTGGGGGTGAAGAGGTAAGGCGGCCACCCCGTGACGGCCGCGCTTGCGGCCGTCACGGGGTGCGGGTGCTACTTCTTTTCGCTGTCCAGGAACTTCTGGAAGGCGTCGTTGGCCGTGTCAGCCGCCGCCGAGGCGTCGGCTCCGGTGATGGTGGACACGATCGGGCCGCCGACGATTTCGCGGGCCTTGCCCACCGTGACGACCTCGGGCCGGTCGTGGCCCACGCCGGTCTTGGCGCTGGCGGCGATGGCCTCGGCCAGGTCCTTGGGGTAGGTGGAGGTGCCGGAGGGGTCGGCCCAGACCGAGGCGCGGGGTCCCGGGACGCCGGCCTTCTGTGCCGCCAGGGTGCGGTCCTTGCTCGTCGCCCATTGGATGAACTTCCAGGCGTTGTCCTGGTTGCCCGAGGACTGGTTGACGGCGAGGCCCCAGGACGGGATGTTGTACGGCTTGGAACCTGCCGGGCCGGCGGGCATTGCGGCGAAGCCGACGGTGTCGGCTACCTTGGACTTGGCCGGGTCCGTGGCGTTCTTGTAGAGCGAGTCGGCCTCGGTGTAGAAGGCGGCCTTGCCCTGGGTGAAGATTGCCATCGCCTCGGGCCAGCTCATGTCGGTGCTGACGTTCTTCGGCCCGTAGTCCTTGATCAGGCCGCCGTAGTACGCATAGGCCTTCTTGGCGGCGTCGCTGCCGACGGCGGACTTGCCGCCGGCGTCGGTGAAGTCGCCGCCGAAGCTGTACAGGAAGCTGGAGAACTGGGTGACCGCAGCGGACTTGCCGGTGCGGGCCACGAAGCCCGCGGTGTCGGGGGAAGCGGCAGCGATGGTTTTGGCGGCCGCCTGGAGCTCATCCATGGTCTTGGGGACCTCGAGGCCGGCCGACTTCAGCAGGTCCTTGCGGTAGTAGAGCACTTCGCGTTCGGTGATGATGGGGACGCCCACGACCTTGCCGTCAGCGGTGCTGGCCTTGACCGGGCCGTCCTGGTAGTCCTTCCAGTCCCAGCTGGTGTCCTGGGAAACCTTGCTGGTCAGGTCGGCGAGGTAGCCGTTCTTGGCGAAGGCCTTGCCCTCCTGCAACGGGCGGTACATCATGACGTCGATCTCGTCGCTGCCGGCGTTGAGCTTGACGTTGTACTGGTCCGAGAGCTGGTCTTCGCCGAGCTGGGTGAGTTCGACCTTGAGGCCTGTGGACTTCTCAAATTCCGGAATCGCGGCCTTGATGCCTTCGGTCCACACATGGTTGGCGAGGGTGACCCGCACGGTCCCGCCCGACTTCGCGTCACTGCTGCCGCCGCCGCAGGCAGTGAGCCCCAGCGAAAGGGCGGCGGCAACGGCCGCGTACTTCACAATCGAATGCCGCTTCATTACGACTCCCTTGCTTCTTAGGGCTGGAGAGAAACGTCCAGCCGCCTGCAAATGCATCGTTACATCTGCTCTGGAAGCGATCTTAGGGAAATAAAGCATACTTAAACAAGCCCTTGCGGCCCTCCCGTATGATTTATTTATGAAAACCCCAAAGGCGGAGTCCTCTGACCTGCATTCAGTGCTGGTCCAGAACCTGGGGCTCGCGATCGCCGAGGGGACCCTGGCGCCGCACTCGATCCTGCGCCTGGATGAGCTGGAGGCCCAGCACGGCGTGTCACGCTCCGTGGTGCGGGAGGCCACGCGGGTGCTGTCCTCCAAGGGCATGCTGGAATCCCGGCGCCGGCTGGGCACCGTGGTGCAGCCGGAAGAATCCTGGAACGCCTACGACCCCCAGGTCATCCGCTGGCGACTCGCCTCCTCCAGGCGGCTGGAGCAGCTGCGGGCCCTGAACGAACTCCGCGGCGCGATCGAACCCCAGGCGGCCCGCCTCGCGGCGGAGCGGGCGTCGTGGGACACCGGCAGCGACCTCGTCTCCCAGGCCGCGCGGCTGTGGGCGGCGGGACAGCGCGGAAACCAGGATGAATTCCTCCGGCTGGACATCGAATTCCACGCGGCGGTGCTCCGCGCCTCCGGGAACCCCATGTTCTCCCAGCTGCACAACCTCGTCACCGAGGTCCTGACGGGGCGCACGGAGCACGGCCTGATGCCGCACCTGCCCCACCACGAGGCCCTGCAGCTGCACGCCGATGTGGCCAACGCGATCCAGCGCGGCGAGGCCAATGCCGCCCACGCAGCGATGAGCAGGATCGTGGAGCAGTCCACCGAAGAAATGGGCGACATCTGGTCCAGCAGCCACGACGCCGGCCCGGCCGACGCACCGGCCGGTGCAGAGGCGGCGCCGGCCGCCCCGGTCGAGGCCGCACCGGCGTAGGCTGCAGGCCCGGCCGCAAGCACAACGCGTAGTCAGCGGCCGCCGTCGAGCTTCCGGCTGCGCTGCTGCTGGGCCATCGGCCCGTACGGATAGATGCCGACGCGCGGCCGGCTGACCTCGGTCAGCCGCCCCGTCTCCCCGGCCGTGAGCCGGAGGTCCGCCGCCGCGAGGTTGTCGGCGAGCTGGGCGGTGGTCCGGGCGCTCAGGATCACCGAGGTGACGGCCGGGCGGTCCGCCAGCCAGGCCAGCGCCACCTGCGAAGGGCTCACGCCATGGCGCCCCGCAATTTCCTCCACTTCCTCGACACCCTCCCAGGTACGGGGATCGGCGTTCCGCGCCTTCCACGCCTCCATACCGCGTTCGGGATTCTCGCCCAGCCGGGTGGCGCCGGTGGGCTCCTGGTCGCGCTTGTACTTGCCGGAGAGCCAGCCGCACGGGAGCGCTCCAGCCATGGGTCTTCGCCAGATGGACGGCCTTGGTCAGCTGCCAGCCCAGGAAGTTGGAGAAGCCGTAGTAGGCGATCTTGCCGCTGCTGACGGCGTCGCGCAGGAACCCCAGGGTCTCCTCCAGCGGGGTGACCGGATCCCAGGCATGCAGCTGGTACAGATCGATCTGTTCCGCCCCAGCCGGCGCAGCGAGTCATCCAGCGCCCGGCTCAGGTGCCGGCGGGAGGTGCCAACGTCGTTGGGCGCCTTCCCCGTCGGGAAGCGGCCCTTCGTGGCGAGGACCATGCGGTCCCGGGCGTCCGGCCGCTCGGCCAGCCAGCGCCCGATGATGTCCTCCGAGACGCCGGCGCTGTAGACGTCGGCGGTGTCGATGAAGTTGCCGCCGGCTGCGACGTAGTCATCCAGGATGGCGCGGGACTGTTCCTCGGTGGCTTCGGCGCCGAAGGTCATGGTGCCCAGCGCGTAGTTGGAGACGACGGCGCCGCTATTGCCCAGGGTGCGGTATTGCATGGGACTCCTCAGTCTTCGGGGTCAGATTCGGGGTCAGTCTTCGGTTCAGTCTTCGGTCGGCGTGGTGCGGTTCGAGTGGTAGTTCCGCCAGCTGTGTTCGGGGGTGTAGCCCAGGAGGCGCTTGGCCTTGTCGATCGACAGCATGGTCTCGTGCTCGCCGAGGTCCTTGACCACCTCGACGTTGGGGAACACCTCCGCGGCCAGGCTGGCGCTTGAGCGGCTCATCACGGTGTCCTCGTTGGCGATGATGAAGGCGTCGAAGCCGGGCTTGCCGTTCTCCAGGGCACGGGCCACGGCCTGTGCGCCGTCACGGCCGTCGATGTAGCCCCAGAGGTTCCACTTGCGCAGCGTCGGATCGGCATCGAAGGAGGGGAAATCCTCATAGTCCGCCGGATCCATCACGTTGGAGAACCGCAGGCCCACGATGCTCAGCTCCGGATCCCAGCGGGTGAGTTGGATGGCCATCTGTTCCTCGAGGTGCTTGACCAGCGAGTAAGTGCTCTCGGGCCGGGCGGGATATTCCTCGTCAACGGGGATGTAGGGAGGGTCGACGTCGAACGGCAGCCCCAGCACAGTCTCGCTGGAGGCGTACACGATCTTCTTGATCCCGGCCCGGCGGGCCGCCTGGAACACGTTGTAGGTGGCCTGCATGTTGTTCTCGAACGTGGCGGCGTCGGGGGCATGGCCCGGGGCCGGGATGGCGGCCAGGTGCACCACGGCATCGAAGCCGGTGTGCCGGTCCTCCAGGCCGAGGAACACGTCCACCACCTGGCCGTAGTTGCGCAGGTCCACTTCGGTGAAGCCGCGTCCCCGCTCGCCGGTGCGGTCCAGGTTGGTGACCTCATGGCCGTCCTCGCTCAGCCGGCGGACGACGCTGCGGCCCAGTTTTCCGCTTCCTCCGGTAACAGCGACTCTCATCAGGTTCTCCTCTGCTCGACGTCATTCCACCCTAGACGCGGCAACCGGTCCTGCGCAGCCCCTGTGGCTGGCCCTCCGAGTCTTAGGAACACCCAGCCCCCCGGCTCGTGTCTCCGTGGGGCGGGAGGTGTAGCTCATGGATTACTGATGGCCACTTGTTTCGCCCGTAGCCAGCAGGTACGTGACAAACCAGTCCCGCGCGAGGATGGCAGCCGCCGCCAAAGTGCCGGGCTCTTCGAACAGATGGGTGGCGCCCTGGACCACGGCTAGCTGGTTGGGACAGCGCATCATCGCCTTCGCCCTGCGGTTGAGCTCCAAGACGTCGTGGTCGAAGCTGCCCACGATCAGGAGGGTCGGCGCGGTCACTGCTGAAAGCCGGGGCCCCGCAAGGTCCGGGCGGCCGCCGCGGGATACGACGGCGGCGATCCGGGCGGAAGGTTCGGACGCCGCCCGCAGCGCAGCCGCGGCGCCGGTGCTCGCGCCGAAGTAGCCGACCTTGCACGATGCGGTGTCGGCCCGGGTTGCTAGCCAGTCCGTGGCCGAGGTCAGCCGGCGGGCCAGGAGCTCGATGTCGAAGACGTTGGCCCGGTTGCGCTCCTCCACGGGGGTCAGCAGGTCCAGCAGCAAGGTACCGAGCCCGGCCTGCTGGAGCACGCCGGCCACGTACCGGTTCCGCGGGCTGTGCCGGCTGCTGCCGCTGCCGTGGGCGAACAACGCCACTCCCCGGGCCGGAACCGGAAGGTGCAGCTGACCCTGGAGCCGCACGCCGCGGGACGGGATCTCCACTTCCTCGTCGACGTCGCCGGCGTTGTAGGCCTGGGCTGCTCCTGCGTTCCGGGAGGCCGGCGGCGAATCCTGCAGGCGTTTTGCAGCGAGGTCGAGCAGCTGTACCACCTCGTCATCCTCGGTCGGCGAGAAGTCACGGTAGTGGTAGCCGACGGCGGTGAACTGGCGGGGCGTTGCCAGGCAGACCACTTCGTCCGGTTCCGTCAGGCTTGCGAGGGTCTCGGCCGGGGCCACTGGCACGGCCAGGATCACCCGTGCGGCCCCCAGTTTGCGGGCTATCCGGCAGGCCACCCGGGCCGTGGAGCCTGTGGCGATCCCGTCGTCGACGATCACCGCAATGCGCCCGGTGAGGTCCTGGCGGGTCCGGCCCTTCCGGAACCGGATCACCCTGCTTTCCAGCACGGCGCGCTCATGGTCCTCGACGGCCTGGAGTTCGTCGTCCCTCACCCGCGCGTGCGTCATCACCTGGTCATCCAGGACCCGGGCCCCGCCCTCTCCGATCGCTCCCATGGCGAGCTCGGGCTGGTAAGGAAGTCCGAGTTTCCGCACCACGATCACGTCCAGGGGTGCGTCCAGGGCCGCGGCGACCTCGAAGGCGACGGGGACGCCGCCGCGCGGAAGTCCAAGAACCACGATGTCCTGGCCGCGCAGTTCCGCCAGACGCCGGCCCAGCTGCCGACCGGCGTCGACCCTGTCTTTAAAGATGGTCATCACATTGGCTTTCCAGTCGAACCGTCGGCCGTCGGCCTCATCAGCGCTGCGTTCCTTGAGTGCTGCGTTCCCTTGAATACTGCAACTTCTGCGCTCCGCAAGCCGGGGGCGGACCAGGTGGCCGCTCCCTCCAACTATCCGTCAGCCGCCGCGGAGGGGCGAGGGCCTTTGTGCCCGGTTTTGCGCCTGCGACGCCGGCCCGGGCCGCGGTTCACGAGCAGCGGCGCGGCCACGGGGATGCTGAAGCGGGCGGCCCGGCGGGCGATGTGATGGGTGCTGCCGCGGCGCCCCACACCAACCGGCTTGGGAACGGCAGGCTGCTGCGCCGCACGGGAGAAGAACCACTGCTTGGCGGTTTCAACCAGGACCAGATACACCACGGTCATCCCCAGCAGCGCCAAGAAGAACGGGACCGGCAACGGATCGAAGCCAAGCACCCCGGCCAGCGGAGAGAGCGGGAGGAACACGCCGAGCGCCACCACCCCAAGGGAGGCGACGAGCAGGCCCGCGGACGGCCTGCTGCGGAAGAACGGGACGCGCCGGGTCCTGATGGCGAAAATGATCAGCGTCTGCGTCGCAATGGACTCGATGAACCAGCCCGCCCGGAATTCCCCGGGGACGGCGTCGAACGCGTACAGCATCAGGGCGAAGGTGGCGAAGTCGAAGACCGAGCTGATGGGTCCGAAGAGGAACATGAAGCGCCGGATAAAGGCGATGTTCCAGTGCGAGGGGGCCAGCAGCTGCTCCTTGTCCACGCGGTCGCCAGGGATGGCCAGCTGGCCCGTGTCGTAGAGCAGGTTGTTCAGCAGGATCTGCCCCGGCAGCATGGGCAGGAAGCTCAACACAACGGAGGCCGTGGCGGCGCTGAACATGTTACCGAAGTTGCTGGAGGTGCCCATCAGGACGTACTTGATGGTGTTGGCGAAGATCCGCCGCCCCTCCATCACCCCCTCGGCCAGGACTCCCAGGTCCTTGTCCATCAGCACGACGTCGGCGGCGTCCTTGGCGACGTCGGTGGCGCTGTCCACGGAGATGCCGATGTCCGCGGCGTGCAGCGCCAGGGCGTCGTTGACGCCGTCGCCCATGAACCCCACGGCGCCGCCGCTCTGCCGCAGCAGCCGGATGATCCTGGCCTTCTGCTCGGGCGAGACGCGGGCGAAGATGCTCGCCTCCCGTGCCGCGGCGCTCAGCTCTTCGTCCGACATGGCCTCCACTGCGGCGCCGCTGAGCGTTCCGCCCGAGAGGACGCCGAGGTCGTCGCAGACCTTTTCGGCGACCTTGGCGTTGTCCCCCGTGGCGATCTTGACCGTGATGCCGAGCGCCTCCAGCTGGTCCAGGGAGGCCCGGACGTTGGCTTTGGGCCGGTCCAGGAAGACGAGGAATCCGGCCAGGACCAGGTCCTTCTCGTCAGCCGGCGTCAGGTCCACCAGCCCGTCAGCCGGGCGGCTCGCGACGGCCACCACACGGGATCCGGCGTCGAACTGTTCGTCGAGGATCGCCTGCACGCTCGCCGGCGTGTCCCTGCAGAGGGCCAGGACGTCTTCCGGTGAGCCTTTGGTGATGACGCGGGCGGGGGCGCCGTCTTCCCGGACCAGCACGCTGGTCCTGCGGCGCTGATGATCGAAGTCAATGACGTCCAGGCGCTCGTAGCGTGCCGGCTGGAAGGCCGCGGCGTCGGCTGACGCCCATAGCGCGGCATCCAGCGGATTCAGGCCCACCGTGGACACCTTCGCTTCGGCGTAGTCGGCCTCGGTGGCGAGCAGCCCGAGTGTGAGCAGCTCGCCGGGAGGGGCGCTGGCGCGGGCGGGCAGCGCAGCGGTGAAGCTGATCCGGCCCTCCGTCAGCGTCCCGGTCTTGTCAGTGACCAGGATGTCCATGTCGCCGAGGTCCTCGATGCAGACCAGGCGTTTGACCAGGACCTTCCGCTTGGCCAGCTGCCGGGTTCCCGTGGCCAGGCTGGTGCTGACGACGGCGGGCAGCAGCTGCGGGGTGATCCCGACGGCGATCGCCAGCGAGAACAGCAGCGAATCGATCACCGGCCGGTGCAGCAGCAGGTTCGCGATGAAAATGAGCGAGGTGAGGCCGATGGCCACCTGCAGCAGCAGGAAGGAAAAGCGTTTGAGTCCCAGCTGGAACTCGGTCTGGGGCTGCCGCTCGCCCAGGCCGAGGGCGATCCGGCCGAACTCGGCCCGCCCGCCGGTGGCGACCACCACCCCGGCGCAATTGCCGGACTGGATCACGGTCCCCATAAACAGGCAGCAGGACAGGTCCGCCAGCGCGGCGCCGCCGGGCACCGGCGCCGGGTCCTTGGGGACCGGCAGCGATTCCCCGGTCAGGATGCTTTCATCGCACAATAGGTCCTTCGCGGTCAGCACCCGCATGTCAGCGGGGATGATCGCACCGATCCCCAGATGAACGACGTCGCCAGGCACCAGTGCGGTGACGTCGACTTCCCGGGCAGTCCCGTCGCGGACGACGACGGCGCGGTGCGTGACGCGCGAATGCAGGGCCTCGGCGGCGCGTTCGGCCCGGAATTCGTTGCTGAATCCCAGCCCGACGCTGACCAGCAGGATCACGCCGATCACGATCGAGTTTGTGGCATCCCCGAGGAACAGCGAGAGCCCCGCGGTGATGAGCAACAGGATCAGGATGGGGCTGCCGAGCTGCCGGCCCAGCACCGACCAGCCGCTGGCCTGGTGGGTCCGTACCGCGTTCGGCCCCAGCTCGGCGAGGCGTTTGTCCGCTTCCGCGCGGGAGAGTCCCGTCGGGCCGGAACCCAGCTGCTCCAGCACCGAACCCGCCGGCGTCCGGGCGGCCTCGGAGATGGCGAGCGGGCTGGAGTAAGACTCGTGGACGTCGAGCTCTGACATGCGGCATCCATTCGGAAAGGTTCACTTACGGCTCAGCGTACGTCCTCACGCTGAATCATTCACGAGCAGGCGCGGCCGGAAGACCAGCGTCACCACAGCACTAAGCCGTGTTGCCGGCGGCCAAAACACTGCCGGTTCTGCCGAAGTAAACCTTTCCAACAGCGCCGATGAAAAAGACTGCCCCAGCGCCGGACCGCCGTCGGAAACGTTTTCGGGTGATCAATAGAGGAACACATCCGCGACGAGGGCAGCGGCGGCCGTCAACAGGGCCACATAGCCGACGCGCGCCCCAAGGTCCCGCCTCCCGGCCCCGACCAGCAGCGCTGCGGACACCCCGGCAAGGGTGAACATCCCGGACCCGGTGTCCTGCCAACTGATGGGGAATAGCACAAAAGGCAGGTCGTGGGAGAACAGACCGATCGCTCCCGTCCAGTTCAGGATGGAATTCCAGAAGGCCGGCATGACAAAAGCGGCGGCAGCCACTGTCACAAGGGGAATCGGACGCCTCTCACGTAACACCAACCAGACCAAGACCACCGCCAGCACCGCCGACATGGCAGCTCCGGCAAACGTCTGCGTAGCATTCATAGGATTCAGTCCCTCATCTCGGACCGTCAAAGCCTTCACGGCCAAAGGCCACGGACCCGGCGAACCATTGCCGTTGTCCTCCATCGTCCACGGACCAGTCACCCACGGCCAGTCGTCCACGACCAGGATGCCCGGTGTCGCGGTCGAAGAGCCGGTTGAACCTGGCCGGCCGGGGCTGGGCCCGCAGCACCTTGCTCACGCCCTGAATTCCTTGGGTGCCTCCTTGGCACCGGGAAGTCCGGCGAAGGACGTGATGGCCCCGGCCACCTCAACGGCGCGGTTGTGCTGCACCACGTGCCCGGTCCCCCGGATCTCCAGGAGCCGTCCCGTCGTGGCCCGTCCGGCCAGCCGGCGGCACCAGTCCGAGGTGGCGACCGGATCGCGGGCGCCGCGCAGCACCAGGACCGGCGCCGTCACGCCGGTGATGCGTTCCGCCGTGGGGTAGTCCATCATGACCCGCAGGGTCTCGAGGTACCAGGCCGGACCACAGCGGAAGTAGTCGGTAAAGACGAGGAAGTTCGAGGAGGGAGTCTCGAAGCACAGGGAATCCAGGCCGAGCGCCAGGGCCTGCCGCGTCACGGTGCGGCGCTTGGAATCCACTACCGGCCCCATCAGCACCACGTGCGGGATCCGTCCCGGCTGCCGGAGCGCGGCCTCTATGGCGAACTGGGCACCCATCGAGTGCCCCACGATCACGAACTCCAGCACGCCGAGCTGCTCCATGGCGCCCGCGATGTACGTGGCGTGGTCGGCAACCGTCAGTGCATGCTCCGGCCGTGGCGTGGCGCCGAAACCGGGCAGGTCGATCGAGTAGGTGTCGGCCGACTCCGCCAGCAGCCCGTGGAGCCTGCGCAGGTAGCGGTGCGAAGCGCCGATCCCGTGGATGAGGACGACGGCGCGTGCGGCTTTGGCAGGACCGCCGGACTGGTTTCCTTCGCCGGATTCGGATGCGCCGGAACCATCGCCGGCCGGCCGCCGTGAGGCGAACACGTAACCCAGATGGCCGCCTGCCTCAACGTCGAAGCGGATGGGCGTGTTCACGGCGCGCGCGACTTCAGGGCGATGACCGGTTGCTTTCGCGGCGTGGCACTCGCATGGTGATAATTTCCGTCCGCGCGGACTACTCGTGGCGTTTGTCCCGTTCGTCGAACTCCTCGTCGAGATCGTAGTGCCTGAACTCGGTCTCCGGGTTGGGCTCGCCCTCGGCCACGTACTCGTAATCAAGCTGGCGCTGGACCTGGCTGTCGAGGACCTGCAGTTCTTTGTCCTCGACCTTGCTCAGGTCCTCGGGAAAGTCGTCTTCGGGGGTGAGGTGCAGCTTCTCGGTCATGGCATGCCTCTCTGGCCGTCCCGCGCTACGTCGCGGCGGGGGCGATGTTGACCAGCCAGTCCACCCCGAACTTGTCCTTGCACATTCCGAAGGTGTCGCCCCAAGGCGCCTTCTCCAGCGGCATGGCCACCGTGCCGCCGTCGGCAAGCTTCTCGAAGTAGCCCCGGAGCTCGGGCTCGTCGGAGCCGCTGAGGGACACGGAGAAGTTGTTACCGGGCGTGTAGTCCATACTGTTGGGCGTGTCCGCGCCCATCAGCACGAGGCCCAGTTCGGTGGTCAGCATGGCATGCATGATCTTGTCCTGCTCCGCAGGGTCTTCGCTGGCATGGTACTCGGCGAAGGTACTCATGTTCAGTTCTCCGCCGAACACCGTTTGGTAGAAGCCCATGGCTTCCTTCGCGTTGTCGCGGAAGCCAAGGTAGGGATTGAGTGTGGTCATGTGCGGGGCTCCTTGCAGCTTGGGCGCCGCCCCGGTGTCCTGCGGCAGCGGCGCATGTTTACACCGCATATCCTGCCCCAAAACGGTCCGCCGTGGTAGGTGTTCCGGGGAGGGCAGGGGCCGGCGGCGGCACGCGCCGCCGTCGGCCCTGGCCTTGGAGCTGGCTGCGGCTACGCCGTCTGGCCCGCGTGCTCGCCCTCTGCAATTTCTTCCAGCAGCTTGTCGTTGAATGCCGGAAGGTCATGCGGGTTCCGGCTCGTGACGAGGCCCCGGTCCACCACCACTTCCTCGTCGGTCCAGTTGGCTCCCGCGTTCTTCAGGTCGGTCTTGAGCGTGTGGTACGAGGTCAGGTTCCGGCCGCTGGCCACCCCGGCGTCGATGAGCAGCCAGGGTCCGTGGCAGATGGAGGCCACCGGTTTGTGCTGCTCAAAGAACGCGCGGGTGAAGGCCTGGGCGTCCGTGTCCGCACGGAGGTGGTCGGCATTCACCACGCCACCGGGGATCACCAGGGCGTGGAAGTCGGCCGCGTTGGCCTCGGCCGCTGTGAGGTCGACGGCGAAAGTGTCGCCTTTCTCGGTGCCGTTGTAACCCTGCAGCTTCCCGCTCCTGGGCGCCACAAGGGTGGGCACTCCGCCGGCTTCCATCACGGCGTTCCACGGGCTGGTCAGCTCCATCTGCTCCACGCCGTCGGTCAGCAGGAACGCGACCTTCTTACCTGAGATATTGTGCCCGCTGTTGTGCCGGGTGTTGTGCTCGGACATGTGTCCTCCTCGTGCCGGGGCGCGGGGCCGCAAGGCGTTCAGCCCATCGTGGTGCCCGCGCGGAGACTGTGATGCCTGACAACTACAACTCTAGAAAGCGCCAAAATAACAAGCAAGCTGATGATGAACAGGGCGGCCGTGCTCTGGACGGACGGCCGCACCGGGCCGAGGAACTGAGACAATGGCCAGATGGAAGTAGCTCTGGGGCTGCTGGCCCTCGTGGCCATCGTGTGCGCCGGCAGTGCATTGGGCAGGAAGATCAACGTCTCCGTCCCGCTGCTGCTGGTGCTGGCCGGTGTCGTGTGTTCCTTCCTGCCGTTCGCCCCCAGGATCGAGCTGAATCCCGAGCTGGTCCTCGTCGGGCTCCTGCCTCCCCTGCTGTACGCCGCCGCGCTGCAGACCTCGCTTTTCGATTTCGGTTCGAACCGCCGCGCCATCGGCCTGCTCTCCGTCGGCTACGTCATCTTCGGTACCGTCGCCGTCGGGTTCGTGGCCTGGTGGCTGTTTCCGGAGATTCCGCTGGCGGCCGCCATGGCCCTCGGCGCCGTCATCGCGCCGCCGGATGCTGTAGCTGCGACCGCCATCGCGCGGAGGGTGGGCATGCCGCGCAGGATCGTCAGCATCCTGGAAGGTGAATCGCTGGTCAACGACGCCACGGCGCTGGTCTGCCTCCGCGCCGCCATCGCCGCCATTTCCGGCACAGTCTCGGCCGCGGAAATCGGCGGCGGGTTCGTCCTCGCGGCCGGCGGTGGCCTGGTGGTCGGGATCGCAGCAGCCTTCGTTCTCACCGAGCTCCGCAAACGGATCCGCAACGTGGCCATCAACACCTCCACCTCCCTGATGGCACCCCTCGTCGCCTATCTGCCGGCCGAGGCCATCCACGCCTCAGGTGTCCTGGCCGTCGTCGTGACGGGCCTCATCATGGGGACCAAGGCGCCGTCCATGCCCAACGGGGCCGCGCGGCTCAGCCAGCGAAGCAACTGGAACACTGTCCAGTTCCTGCTGGAAAATTCCGTATTCCTCCTGATCGGGCTGCAGGTCCGCACCATCATCGAGGGCGTCCAGGATGACTCGCTGGGGCCGGCCAGGATCTGGACCGGCTGCGCGGTGGTGTTGCTGGCCGTACTGGTGCTGCGCCCGGTCTGGGTGTTTCCCGCGACCTACGTGCCCCGGCTGATCCCGGCCGTGCGCAGGAAGGACCCGGCGCCGCCCTGGCAGTTTCCGGCGATCGTTTCCTGGGCCGGCATGCGCGGCGTGGTGACGCTCGCCGCCGTGTTGGTCCTGCCGGCCGATCTGGAACACCGCTCCGTCCTGATCCTTGCCGCGCTGGTGGTGGTGGGCGGCACTCTCACCCTGCAGGGCTTCACGCTTCCGGCCCTGGTCCGACTGTTGCGGGTTAAGGGTCCGGACCAGCGCGAGGACGCCCTGAACCAGGCCTCGCTCATGCAGCTGGCCACCGCCGCCGGGGTGCAGCGCCTGCAGGAGCTGCGCTCGGAGAACGATCCCCCGGAAGTCGTGGCGATGCTGAAACGGCGCACGCAGGAACGTGGGCTGGCGGCGTGGGAGCGGCTCGGCCGGCCGTCGTCGGAAACTGCCACGCCCAGCCAGCGCTATGCCCAGCTGCGGCTGGCCATGCTGGAGGCGGAGCGCGCGAAAGTCCTGGAACTGCGGCGCGGCGGCGAGTACGCCCACGAGGTCCTGAGCGAGGTGCTCGACAGACTGGACGTCGAGGAGTCCATGCTCGACGCCTCGCTCGATGAACTGGACATGTCCGGCGGTGGCGGCGGCGAGGGGATCGCCCGGCCGGGCGGCGTCTGCGAGCACCTTGAGTCGGCTCCGGACCCCGCGATTCCGCCGGATCCCTTCTGCGCCGCTTGCGCACGGGAAGGCACGACGACGGTGCACCTGCGCATGTGCGTGGCGTGCGGAAACGTGGCCTGTTGCGACTCCTCGCCGGCAACCCATGCTGTGAAGCACTTCCACGCCAGCGGCCACCCGGTCATGCGGAGCATCGAACCCGGCGAAGACTGGCGCTGGTGCTACGCTGACGAGCTGCTGGGCTGAGGACGCTCTGTTCACGGTCGGTTCCGCTCCGTAGGCTGGGAAGGGACCTGGGAAGGGACCGCCGTCGGAGGAGAAGAGGGCACAGTGGACAACCGAGACATCCTGGAGCGCATCAAGGCGCTCGTGGAGGAAGAGCACGGCCTCCGCGAAGGCGCGGCACAGCCCGGTGAGGCCAAGGCCGCGGAGGCGCCGGATGTGCTCAGGCTTCAGCAGCTGGAGGAACAGCTGGACCAGTGCTGGGACCTGCTCCGCCAGCGGCGGGCGAAGCGGGATTATGGCGAAGACCCCAACGAAGCGGAAGTGAGGCCGGTCAGCGAGGTCGAAGGCTACCAAAGCTAGCTTCGGCGCCCCTGCCGGGCAACGTGCGGCCGGCACCATGCAGATCGCAATGCTGGGAGACGTCATGCTGGGCCGGCTGGTGAACCAGCACCTGAAAACAACCGGTCCGGGCTATCCGTGGGGAGACACCCTTGCCGTCCTCCGGCAGGCCGACGTCCGGTTCGCCAACCTCGAATGCGTTCTGGCGGCCGGCGGAGAGCCGGAACCCGGCAAGGTGTTTCACTTCCGCTCGGACCTCAACAACGTGGGAAGCCTTCTTGCCGCGGGAATCGACGTAGTCTCCCTGGCCAACAACCACGTGCTGGACTTCGGCGAGGACGCATTCCGGGAAATGCTGCCGGCGCTCGACGACAACGGCATCCTGCACGCCGGGGCCGGCCCGGACAGGGACGCAGCCCGCCAGCCCGCGGTGCGGCGGGTGGGCACAGCCGCCGTCGGCTTCATTGCCTTCACAGACAACCAGCCCGACTGGGAGGCCACCGACACCTCGCCCGGGATCTACTACGTCCCCGTGGCGGACGCCGACCGCCGGGTGGCTGAACTCCTGGACCTTGTCCGGGGAACCAGGGCCCGCGTCCAGCTGCTGATCGTTTCCGCGCATTGGGGCCCCAATTGGGGCTCCGGGGTCCCGTCCGGGCACCGGGACCTGGCGCGGGTGCTGATAGATGCCGGGGCCGACGTCGTGTTCGGACACTCGGCGCATATCTTCCGCGGCGTCGGGCTCCACCGGAACCGGCCGATCATCTACAGCGCCGGGGACTTCGTGGACGATTACGCCGTGGACCCCGTTGAACGCAATGACCAGTCGTTCATCTTCATGCTGGAAACGGACGGCAACGAACCCCGCACGCTCCGGCTGTATCCGACCGTTATCGAAGATTTCCAGGCCCGCCTTGCGGGTGGAAGCTCGCGCGACATTGCCGGCCGGATGCAACGGCTGAGCAAGCATCTCGGAACCCTCAGCACCTGGAGAGAGACCGGCGGCTTCCTTGAGATCCGGGTGGATCAGGAACGGGGAGAGTAATCGCGTGCCGTCAGGGGGTCGCGCGGATCTCCGGAGCGCCGCTTCCGGACGTGCCGATCTCGCGGTTCACGGCGGGCATGATCTCGGTGGCAAGCAGCTCGATGGACCGCGCCGTCTCCGCAAACGGCAGGCCGCCCAGCCCGATCTGGGCCATGTACCGGCTGTTGCCTAGGGCCTGGCGGATTTCCAGCAGCTTTTCGATCACCTGCTGGGGACTGCCGACCAGCAGTCCGCCGCCGGGCTCGGTCCATTCATCGAAGGTCGAGCGCGGGAAATGGTCCACCGGGCGCGGCATGTTCTGCTCGAAATAGGCCCGGTAATAGGGGTAGAACGTGTCACGCGCCTGCTGCGAGGTGGGCGCCACATAGAAGTGACCGCCCGCCCCGATCTGCAAGCCGGCGGCGGCGTGGCCGGCCTCGGCGGCGCTCTGGCGGTAGAGCTCCACGAGGCGGCGGAAGCGGGCCGGCCCGGACAGCAGGGCTATGAACAGCGGCAGCCCCAGCCGTCCGGCCCGGGTGAAGCTCGCCGGCGTACCGCCCACCCCCACCCAGACCGGCAGCTTGTCCTGCACCGGGCGGGGCGCGATATCCATGCCGGGGATGCCCTGCGTCAGGTCCCCCTGCCAGTTCACGACGGCGTTGTCCCGCAGTTCCAGCAGCAGGCGAAGCTTCTCGTCGAAAAGGGCGTCGTAGTCCTCCAGCCGGTGGCCGAACAGCGGGTAGGAGTCCACGAAGGCGCCCCGGCCGGCGACGATCTCGGCCCGCCCGTCGGAGATCAGGTCCAGGGTGGCGAACTGCTGGAACAGCCGCACGGGGTCCTGCGTCGAGAGCACAGTGACGGCGGTGCTGAGCCGGAGATTCGTGGTTTCCCGGGCGATCGCGGCCAGGACGATTTCCGGGGCCGAGAGGGCAAAGTCGCGCCGGTGGTGCTCCCCCAGCCCCAGGAAACCGAGCCCCGCCTGCTCGGCCAGCTTTGCCAGTTCGATGATCTCTTTCAGGCGCTGCTGCGGGGACAGCGTGCTGCCGGTGCTGATGTTGCGGGAAAGCTCGCCAAAGGTGAAGATGCCAAAGTCCATATTCATTGAACATTCAAGTATTGGAATTCATTCCTGGCACAGGTCAAAAGCCGTAGCTGCCTTACGGACTTGGACGGGCTACGCCTTAGGGCCGCTCCCGGCGAGCAGCCCTAGAACATCTGCCCGACACCAACGCGGCCAAAGCGGCGGAACACCAGGGATCGGCCCAGCAGGATCTCTCACCACTAGCGCTTGAATCCGGTCAGGGCCAGATGTCCGGCCACCGGCCGTCCAAAATCCAGACCTTTGAGGACCTCTGCGCTGAGATCGCCCTGATCCGGCGGCGCGGCTATGCGGTGGTGGACGAGGAATTCGAGCTCGGCGTAGTGGGCGTTTCTGCTCCCGTGTACGACTTCAAGCAGAGAATCGTGGCCGCGTTCAACGTGAGCGCCCCGAAGCAGCGCTTTGGCCGGCACCTGGAGAAGGCCGGGGCACTCGCTGCGAAGGTGGCGATGGATTTCTCCGCCGCATTGGGTGCGCCGGTGGCCCCGCTGGGTACGCCGGCGGGGCAGCTGTTCGTGGCGCAGCCGTCCATGCCCGACGGCGGTGCGGTGCGCGGGCTGTAGGCGCTCAATGATCAGCCGATTGGGTCTGCCATCTGCTCGTCGACCTCTGGCTGGCGGGTGGCCTGCAGGCGTATTCTGGACACACGGTGTGAGCTTGATAGCTGGACAGAAAATGGCGCGCAAGAACCGAATAGTATCCCGTCTGGCCGCGGCCCTTTGGAGGCTCGTCGGATTCTTCACAGTGAGCGCCATTTGCGGCGTTCTGGCCGCCAGCCTGGTGGTCCCCAGCGTGGCTTTAGCCGGCGTCACGGTCAGCAGGTCGATCACTTTCTTCAACAACCTCCCGGCTGAGCTGACGGTTGAGACACCGTCGCAGTCCACCAAGGTCCTGAGCTCGGACGGAAAGCCGATCGCCACCTTCTACGCTGAGAACCGCGTGAAGGTCAAGTTGGACGAGATGTCCCCGTACATCAAGGCCGCGATCGTCGCCATCGAGGACAGCCGGTTCTATGAGCATGCCGGGGTGGATCCCCAGGGAATCTTCCGGGCGCTGGCGAACAACCTGACCCGTGGCGGCAGGCAGGGCGCGTCGACGCTGACCCAGCAGTATGTCACCAACGTGGTCAACGAGTCGCTGTTGTCGGCGGACAGGGGCGATCTCGTGATCCTCAGCGGACAGAAGAGCATAGGCGACAAGCTGCGGGAGATGAAGCTCGCCATTGAGCTGGAGAAGAAGTACACCAAGGAGCAGATCCTGGAGGGCTATCTCAACATCGTGTTCTTCAACCGGGACGCCTACGGCATCGAAGCCGCAGCGCGGCACTTCTTCAGCACCTCCGCGAAGGACCTCACCCTGCCGCAGGCTGCCCTGCTCGCCGGGCTGGTGAACAGCCCCAGCTTCTATGATCCCGCTCTTCACCCGGAGAACTCCATTCAGCGGCGCAACCAGGTGCTGGACAACATGCTCCGCCAAGGCAAGATCACGCAAGCAGAGCACGACGCCGCCGTCGCCACCGGGGTGGACCTGAAAATCACGGCCGGGAGGCAGGGCTGCGCCGCCGCGGAAATCGCACCGTATTTCTGCGACTACGTTTCCCACCTCATCCTCAACAACCCGGCTTACGGGGTCGACCTTACCGACCGCGAGAAGAAGCTGTTCCGCGGCGGCCTGACCATCACCACCACGCTGGACAGCCGGCTGCAGGCCGCCGCGCAGGCGCAGGTTGACGCCACGGCCGGGGCCAACCCGGACAAATGGGGTGCGTCCTTGGTCTCCATACAGCCCGGCACAGGCAAGATCCTCTCAATGGCGCAGAACACCGTGTTCGTTCCCGAACCCGGGAAGTTCGATACCCAGCTGAACTTCAACGTCGATTCCAAGGACGCCCACGGCAATGACCTGAACGGTGCCGGCGGGTTCCAGCCCGGGTCCACGATGAAACCCTTCACGTTCGCCGAATGGCTCAATGAAGGCAAATCCATCACTACCCCGGTGGACGCCTCCCGGCGGTCGTATCCGCTGGATTTTCCGTGGAAGTCCAGCTGCGGAAAGGTGCTCGGTGCTTACAGCACGGAACAGAAGAATGCCGGCCTGGGCGCCGCGGACGATCTCCGGAACAACGATGAGGGGTACTACCGCCCCATGCCCGTCAACTACGGGCTCTACAACTCCATCAACACGGCAACCTTCGCTGAGGCCGCCGAACTGGACTTCTGCGGCATCCAGAAAATGGTGGACGCCGTGGGGCTCCACAGCGGCCTGGACAACGCCCCGGTGAACATGCACCAGCTGGGCAACCTGTTGGGTGCCATCGGCGTGGCGCCGCTCCACCTGGCCAATGCGTTTGCCACGTTCGACAACGACGGCACGTACTGCGCGCCGATCGCCATCACGGACGTGACCGATGCGGCGGGACGGAAGCTTCCGGCCGAGACCAGCAACTGCCGCAACACGGTCAAGCCCGAGGTTGCCCGCGGCGTGAACTCCGTGCTCCAGGACGTGCTGAAACGGGGTTCGGGCATCTACATCGACCCCAAGGTCCAGAGCCAGTTCCCGGTGGCCGCCAAGACGGGCACGTCCAACACCAACGGCGCCACCTGGGTAGTGGGCTACACCTCCGGCGTTGCCACCGCTTCCTTCTTCGGAGACACCCTGGAAGGTCAGAACCGAGCCGGCCAGAACGTCACCATCAACGGCAAGTTCTACAAGGCCATTGACGGTTATATGCTCGCCGGCCCGCAGTGGGCCAACTACATGATGCAGGTGGCCGCGCTGTATCCGGTCGCCGCTTTTCCCCCGCCGCCCGAGTCCATGACAAAGCCGCCAAGCCCGACGCCGGGTCCTTCCCGCTGAAGGTTCAGGCTATCGGCGTCCGCGGCAATTTGATGGACATTTCGATGACCTTCGGATTTAGCTCATTGGCGCCGTAGTCCGAGCTCCGAGTGATGTCTTCGCCGTCCGCCAGCTTCATGGCATGGAAGATCAAGGTCAGCAGCAGGGCCACAATCAGGTTGAGTGCGAAGGCAACCACCGCGATATACACCTGTACATCCGTGCCGGGGATCGAAGCAATCGAACCGCCGAAATGCTGTTTCGTCGCCGGGTTGACCACGTTGTACGCGGCCACGGTTCCGTAAATAATGCCCGCGGCCCAGCCGCCAAGGAGCGCCCACCGGTGGAACCAGCGCGTGTACAGGCCGGCCACAATGGCCGGGAAGGTCTGCAGGATCCAGATGCCCCCCAGCAGCTGCAGGTTAATCGCGGTTGACTGGTCCATAGCAATAACAAAGATCAGGGCCCCGAACTTCACCACCAAGGACACTATCTTGGAGACTTTAGCCTCCGTCCTGGGGGTGACGTTGGGCCGGAAAACGTCCCGGTAGATGTTGCGGGTGAACAGGTTTGCGGCCGCTATGGACATGATGGCGGCTGGCACCAGGGCTCCGACGGCGATCGCAGCCAGCGCGATACCGGCGAACCAGGACGGAAAATTGTCCAGGAACAGCTGCGGAACCACCAGCTGCGGATTGATCGTCGTGCCGTCCAGTTCGGTCGGTTTGGTGCCGGCGGCAATCGCCACGTAGCCCAGCAGCGCCAGGAAACCGAGCACCAGCGAGTAGAGCGGGAGCAGTGCTGCGTTCTTGCGGATGGTGTTCCGGCTCTTGGTCGCCAACACACCCGTGACCGAATGGGGATACATGAACAGGGCCATGGCCGATCCCAGCGCCAGCGTCCAGTACGCCGAGTAGCTGGCCGCGCCGGGGATGATGGCGCCAACGGGCTTGCCCGTGGCCGGGCTGAGCGCCGTTAGCTTGGTCTGCGCCGCATCAAAAATATGGCCCCAGCCTCCGAACTTGGCCGGCAGATAAATGATGGCCACGATCACGGCCAGATAGATCAGGACATCCTTGACGACGGCGATCATGGCCGGTGCTCGCAACCCGGAGGTGTAGGTGTAGGCGGCCAGAACCACGAAGGCGATGATCAGCGGCAGGTCGTTGAGCAGCGGGTTCTCCGGGCTGCCCACACCCAACACAGTCAGCACGGCCTTGATGCCCACAAGCTGCAGGGCGATATAAGGCATAGTGGCCACCATGCCAGTGAGCGCGATGGCAATGGACAGTGGTTTGCTGCCGTACCGGCCGCCGACGAAGTCCGCCGTCGTGACAAAGCCGTGCCGGTGCGAGACGGACCAGAGCCGGCTCATCAGCAGAAACACAATCGGATAGAGCACGATCGTGTAGGGCACTGCGAAGAAGCCGCTCACCGCACCGGTGGCCCACATTGCCGCGGGCACTGCCACAAACGTGTATGCCGTGTAGATATCACCGCCCAGCAGGAACCAGGTGACCCAGGAACCGAACTTGCGGCCGCCCAGGCCCCACTCGTCCAGCGTGTGCAGGCCCTCCTTGCCGCCGCCGCGCCACCGGGCGGCATAGAATCCCAGGACGCCCACCAGCACAAAAAGTACCACGACGACTGCCAGTGCCACTCCGTCAATGCTTCTGGTCGGGCCCTCTGCCATCACGGCCGAGGACACGACAGCGGGTCCCTGAACCATGCTCATCGCCCGTCACCTCCGCCATGGCTCGTTGCCGACGGTCCGTGGCCGGACACGTCCCGCTTGAGGACGTCCCTGCGGCGCTGGTCTTCCCGTGTCAAAAGCAGATAGCAGATGCCGATGGCTGCGGCCTCGATCGGCACCAACAGCATCTGGTACCAGTAGAAGAAAGGCATGCCGCCCAAACGCGGCTCGATGCTGGCATACATCGGCACGATCAGCGGAACAACAATTCCCAGTGCCAGCAGGATCCCGCTGACAACATAGGGCGCCGGTCTCGCCGGCCCACGGGTTGGCACATCGCGGGGGTCAATCGCCGTTGGCACGTGGGGCTCCTTGGATAGAGCAGCCTTTCGAGGTGGTTCCAGAATACTTCTTCTCGACCCGCTGTCCTATAGCTCCCCAGGCGCTTCCGCGGTTGGCCTAGTTCGGTTTTTGACCCTAACGGCCCGTTTTCGCAGGATTACCTCACAGACCCCGCCATTCAAGGGATCCAGCGCCTTCGAAGTGTGGCGGGGCCCGCAGACAAAGAGCCCCCGTTAACATCCCTGAAACACGGCGGTCACGTGATCTTCACGTCGCGGCAATTCCTGAAACCTGCACGCAACTTTTCGCCCCATTGCCGGAAACACGGCTCCGCGAGGATTGAATCCGGATCGGGGGGCCGGCCGCGGCGCGTCCCGGTACGGAAGACTGACGAGAAGGGACACGAAGGTGCAACTCACCGCGGGAAACGTCTGGATGATGGTATCGGCGGCGCTCGTGCTGCTCATGACCCCGGCGCTGGGCCTCTTTTATGGCGGCATGACGCGGGCCAAGGCCTCGCTCAACATGATGATGATGAGCTTCATCTCGGTCGGCATCGTCGGCGTCGTCTGGGTCCTGTGGGGCTACTCGATGAGCACCGGCAACGGCGTCCTCGGCGTCTTCGGTGACCCGTTCGCCAGTTTCGGCCTGAGCAGCATCATCGGTTCGCCGGACCTGATCAAGGCCGTCTACAGCGCGACCTTCGCCATCATTACCGTGGCCCTGATCAGCGGCGCCATCGCGGACCGGACCAAGTTCACCTCGTGGGCGATCTTCGTCCCCGTCTGGATCACCCTCGTCTACTGCCCGCTCGCTTTCATGGTCTGGGGCGGCGGCCTGATGAGCGCGGGCGGGGCCGTGAGTTCCGTCTTCGGCCACGTGATCGACTTCGCCGGCGGTACGGTCGTTGAGATCAGTTCCGGCACCGCAGCACTGGTCCTGGTCCTGATCCTGGGCAACCGGCACGGCTTCGGCAAGGACCCGGCCCACCGCCCCCACAACATCCCCTTCATCATGCTCGGCGCCGGCATCCTGTGGTTCGGCTGGTTCGGCTTCAACGCCGGCGCTGCCACCACGGCGGAGCAGGCCGGACTGATCTGGGTCAACACCCTGGCGGCCCCCGCCGCGGCCATGATCAGCTGGCTCGTAACCGAAAAGATCCGCCACGGCCACCCCACCTCCCTCGGTGCGGCGTCCGGCGCCGTCGCCGGCCTCGTCGCGATCACCCCGTCCTGCGCCAGTATCAGCCCCCTCGCCGCACTGGGCCTGGGCCTGCTGGCCGGCGCAGCCTGTGCCGTGTTCGTGGACCTGAAACACAAGTTCGGCTTCGATGACTCGCTCGACGTCGTGGGCGTCCACCTGGGCGGCGGGCTCGTCGGCACCCTGGCATTGGGCTTCATCGCCCTGCCGGTCAGCGGCGACGGCGGGGGCCTCTTCTACGGCGGCGGCCTCCACCAGCTCATCGCGCAGACGGTCGCGGTACTCATCACGCTCGCACTGTCCGGGCTCGGGACCGCGGTGATCAGCCTCGCCATCCACAAGACCCTCGGATTCCGCGTCAGCCACGAGGACGAGATCGCCGGCGTCGACCGCTCCGAACACGCCGAGACCGCCTATGCCTTCGCCGAGCTCGGCCTCAGCCGGTTCAACCCCTTCGGCCACCACGTCCAGGCCTCCCATACGCAAGCCCACCACGCCCAGGTGCCGGCAGAGGTGCAGGGGCAGCGTGAGAAGGAAGACAGCTTCGCCTGACTCGCGGAGAGGACGACGGCGGGACATCCCGCCGTCGTCCTCTGCCGTTGCGCCTGCCGTTGCGCTGCGGCAGCCGAAACCCAGCCCCAAGTTTTTCCCAAGGTTCCGGGTATAAGGCAGGGCTGCAGGCTTAAGATATGGGCGGGGGGCACTCGAATAGCGAAGACGCTTAATGGGAGGCCACGATGTTCAGCCAAGTCCGCCGTCAGGCATCAAAATCGCAGCTAACATCTGTGTCCGCGGGTCCGCGCAGGCACCGGCCACGCGGTGCCGCCTATCTTTCAACGGGCAGACCCTGGGTGCGACGGGTCCTCGCCACTCTTGCGGCGGTTGCCCTGGCCGCAGGCGGCGGGATCGCCGCCGCTGCCCCCTCCGCAGGGGCCGAGGCGGAGCAAAGCTACATTGTGGTGCTGAAGGACACGGTGGTGGACGCGGGTGCCACCGCGGCAGCGCATGAGAGCGCCTACGGATTCGCGGCGTCCAAGGTCTACCGCGACGCGGTGAGTGGCTACGCGGCCACGATGACGGCGTCCCAGGCGCAGCACGTCCAGGCTGATCCCAGCGTCGACTTCGTCACCGTGGGACGAAAGTTCCATAAGCCGCGGGATCCGCAGCCGCCGGGCACGCAGATGACGCCGTTGTGGCGGCAGCGCATCGCCGGCACCGGGGACGACGTCCGGATTGTCCGGGACGGCGGCCGGGACCCCATCGACGTCAACGTCGCGGTCATTGACAGCGGAATCGACGGCACCCATCCGGACCTCAACGTGCGGGGCGGCGTTGACTGCAAGTCCGGCTCGCCCGTGGCGGTGACCCCCGTTGACGTTCTTGGCCACGGGACGTTCGTGGCGGGCGTAATCGGCGCCCGGAACAACCGCTTCGGCGTCGTGGGGACGGCGCCGGGAACCCCGCTGTGGTCCGTCCGCGTTGTTGACGACGCCGGCGGAATCTCCGAGGAAAGCCTGATCTGCGCCATCGACTGGGTGACCTCGACCCGCAAGGACAAGGACCGGAACAACGACATCGCGGTGGCGAACATCAGCATCGGCGGATCCGGTGCCGACACCGCGAACTGTGGCAAGGGCACGGACCCGATGCACTACGCCATCTGCCGCTCGGTCAGGGCCGGCGTGGTCTATGCCGTCGCGGCCGGCAACGCCAGCGAGGATTTCGCCGGAACAGTACCGGCCACCTATGACCAGGTGCTGACCGCAACGGCCATCGGGGACTTCGACGGAAAGCCGGGCGGCCGGGCAGCCCCGGTCTGCGGCGCGCAGGACTGGACTCGCTTGGGTCAAAAGGACGACCAGCCGGCGTTCTTCTCCAACTTCGCCACTCTGCCCGAGGACAAGGCCCACACTGTCGCCGGCCCCGGCGTCTGCATGCTGTCCACGTCCACGGAGCCGGGAGGCTATGCCGTCAACAACGGGACCAGCTTCGCCAGCCCTGCCGTGGCAGGATCGGTGGCCCTGTGCATCAGCCGGAAAGCCTGCAAGGGCTCAGGCGAGGATGTGATGGAGCAGTTCCTGGACCTGACTGCGTCGTACACCAAGCAGCACCACGACTTCGGCTTCACCGGCGATCCCGTCCATCCGATTGCTGCGCACTACTACGGGTACCTAACCGAGGTCGCCAGGTTCTGAAAGATTGGCCCTGAAAGATTAGTCCTGAAGGATCAACACTGAAAGAGGAACAGGCCCCCGCCCTCAGCGGCGCGGTTCCGTACTCGGTGCTAGACAAAGTGTTTTTCGTGGTGGGCGGCGTCTCGGCTGTGTGGCTGACGTCTCTGCTGCTGCAGGAGAGCTTTCAGTGGGGCTGGGCGCAGCTCTGGTTCCTGTTCATTTTCTGGGCCCTCCTCGCCTATCTGGTCCTCCCCCGGCTCCACCGCATCCTGACCCGCGTGTACGTCCCCGACTACTTCATCGGCCGGGCCCGAACCAGCGACGGGCTGCTGGGCGATCCGGTCAACGTCGCCTTGCTCGGATCCGAGCCTCAGGTGCACGGCGTGATGCGGGCCGGCGACTGGACGCTGGCCGATGATGTGACCCTGGCCAGCAGCCGGAGAATCGTCTCCTCCACCCTGCTGCGCCGCAGCTATCTTGAAGCCCCGGTCAGTCCGCTGTTCCTGTTCGGCCGCCAGCAGGATTTTGCCTACCAGCAGGAAGTCGACGGCGCCCCGGGGAAACGCCACCACGTCCGCTTCTGGCGCTGCCCGCCCGGCTGGCTGCTCCCCGGAGGGCTGGCGTCCGAATGGCTGGCAGCCGGCACTTACGACCGCAGCGTCGGGCTGTCGCTGTTCACCCTGCAGATCACGCACAAGATCGACGAGCACACCGATGCCGAACGCGATCACATCGTCGGGAGCATCACCCGGGCCGATCCCGCGGTGGGGCTCAGGGTGATCCGCGACTTCTCAACCGGGTATCACACGCGCAACGGCGGGGGCGACTCCATCATCACCGACGGCGATCTCCCCGTCGTCGATCTCCGGAAGACCGTCGCCCCGCGGGCAGCCGCCGCAGAGCCCCCGAGCGACAGCCGGAACAAGCGTCCCGCCGCCACGATCGTCGGCGCAGTCCTTGTCGGGGCCCGGGCAGTGGCCGCTGGCCTCCTGGCGCTCTCGATCTTCCTCTTCCGGGAAGAGCATCTGGGGCCGCTGCTCCAGCCCGGCGGCGGCTCCGGCGTCGCCCCCGCCCAGGCGGACCTCGTTCTCGTCGTCGCGCTGGCGGTGGTGACCCTATTCGCGCTGGCGGAAATGCTGCTCGCCTGGTTCGTGTTCCTGGGGCGGAATCGTGCGCGCACCCTCACGATGGCGCTGAGCACATCGGCCATCTGTCTCCAGGCCCTTGACGTCCTCAGCGGCGGCCCCGGCATCACGCTGCAGTCCAACCTCCCCGGGCTGACCCTCGACATCCTGCTGATCCTTGCGCTCTCGAGCGAACGGTCCCGCGACTACGCCCTGCGCGTCCGCAAGGAACCCAAACGGGATTCCGGCCGGCCCGGCGGCCGGGCACCGTACTGAACCTCATCGGCAACCTCATCACCGGGTGAAATATCTGCGGGCGTGATGGTGTTGGCCCGGACATGACAACAATCGGAATCATCGGTGCAGGACACATTGGCAGCCAGCTCGCGCGCAAGGCGGTGCAGCTCGGCTACGACGTCGTGATCAGCAACTCCCGGGGCCCGGAAACCCTGGCGGGGCTAGTGTCGGAACTGGGGCCGAAGGCCCGGGCCGCCACGCCTGCCGAGGCCGCAGCGGCCGGCGATTTCGCCGTCGTCACCGTCCCACTGAAGAGCATCGCGGACATCCCCGTGGAGCCGCTGGCTGGCAAGATCGTGATCGACACCAACAACTACTACTGGGAACGCGACGGCCATTTCCCGGCCCTCGACACCGGCGAGGCCACCAGCTCAGGGCTCCTGCAGGAACACCTGCCCGACTCCAAGGTGGCCAAGGGCTTCAACCACATCATGTCCAGCCAGATCACCACCGACGGCACCCCGGCCGGCACGCCCAACCGCCGGGCCCTGGCCACCGCCAGCGACTACCCCGCGGCGGCCGAGCTCGTGACCAGGCTCTACGACGAGTTCGGCTTCGACACCGTCAACATCGGCCCGCTGTCCGAGAGCTGGCGGGTGGAACGGGACCGCCCGGCCTACGTCGTGCGGCAGAACGCCGCCAAGCTCAGCGAGAACCTGGCCAAGGCACCGCGCACCATCTGACGCGTTCCCGGAGCCTGGCGCTGCGGCGAGGGTGATTCATGCTAGCCTGTTTTACCCGCCGGGCCGCGAGTTTTGATTCGAGTTCCTGGGCGTCGACGAGGAACCACACGTGGTCGCCTCGGTTGGACTCCCAGACGAAGGCGTCGATCGTATTAGCAGCCGAGAAACCCTGGGTACCGATCACCCAGCCCTGGACGATGTACGCCACCCCGGACAAGGCCATGAGGTAACCGATTACCCGCCCACGCATCCACGGCGTGCTTGAGCGCCACCCGTCCACGGCCTGGAGCTCGCAGTAGAGGGCAAGCGCCGCAACCGCAGCGAGTCCGCCAAACCTGGCGGTCCAGGCGGTGGCCCGTGTCTGCCCGTAAAGGGCGAACAGCAGGACCAGCAGTCCCGCGATGAGCAGCGCCATGCCGGCGAACTGGCACAGATGGACGCCCGTCCAGATGCTGCTGCGGGCGTATTCGGCGAATGTGGCCGGGTGGTCGTTCGCGCTGGCTGAGTCGGCATGAAACAGCCCGGCCACCAGCGACACCACGACGCCGGTGAACAGCCGGGTCGCGCCCAGACGCAGCGCATTTCCTTCCCCAGTGGGAGAACCCGGTCCCGCCAGCGCTGCGGGACTCCGGGTATTTCCGTCTTCTGCTTTGATACTTTCCATGCAAGTTGCCGTCTTCCTGTGTAGCGGGGGAACGCCCCTTGCACCCCTGAAATCCCCGTCCGGCATCCCGTCACCGCTCTATCAGGATCCGCTCCAGATCCGCCGCCACCAGGGCCGCTTGCTTAGCGGCTCCGGCGGGGCCGCGGCGGCCACTGCCGCCCGGCGCTCGTGCCAGCGTTCCAGTTCGACGCCGACGTCGCGGGTTTTCGTGATCACCGGCGGTCCGCCTTGGAGCTGGCGCCGGGCCTCAATCACGCGTGCGTTGAAGTCCTCCAGGATCTCACGCACCTGCTTCTCGGTGTACTGGGCGTCGAGCCGCGCATCCAGTCCGTCATCTTCGGTGCGGAGCAGAATGGCTTTCGGGCCCATGCCGGTGATGTTCTCGCGCTGGATCAGGCCCTTGACCCACCAGTCGGGGTCGTACGCGTCCCCCAGCCCCGGTATCGGCTTGCCGGCGTATTTCAGGTTGTCGAACTTCCCCTGCGCCATGGCGTCGCGGATCAGGTATTCGGCCTTGGCGGCGTCGTCGATGTTCGCGCGTTTCCGCCGGAGTTCCTCCTCGGCGGCGGTCGGCTCGGCGTCCTCCCTGGCTGTCAGGCCGCTGGTCCTGACGGCCCGGAGCTCGGCGGCGCGCTCCACCCTTCGCCTGAAGGTCCCGCCTGCCCCGCCGCCCATGAGCCACCACCGTCCTCGCCTGGCCGAATCGCTGATCTGTCTTCCAGTATGCGGATCTGTCTTCCGGTGGCAAAGGCTTATCTCGAAGGCCGCCGATCCGCGATCTGACATCCCGGCAACCCGCTGTTAACCTGTGTGTGCGAGGATGGTGCTTCGGAATCAACCCGGCACGGCCCATCCCTCCTGCACAGCAGACCTTCGAGGAGTTGCAGACGTGAACAGCCCAGAGGACAGCGCACCCGTAAGCCCCCATCCGCACGAGCACGGCGAAGACCGGCCGGATCTGAGCAGCACCCATGTCACCCACGTCCGCGAGGACGTCGCCATGGCAGGTCGCTGCGCCAATGTCCACCTTCCCACCGGACGCACCTGCACGCTGCCGGAACGCCATTCCGGCTCCTGCGCTTTCGTCGAGCCCGAAGACGCGCAGGGAGTGGCCGTGCACTAGTGGTGTGTCTCCAAAATAGATAATGGGTGGTCTGTTAATCTGATGGCATGACGAATCCTGCTCCCGCCCTTTCGGTCTCAGATGGTCAGCGTGCCGCGTTGGAGGTGTTGTCGAAGTCGCAGACGGCCTCCCATCGCGAGGTGCAGCGGGCCCAGGTGCTGCTGATGTCCGCGGACGGGCTGGCGAACGAGTGGATCGCGAAGGTTGCCGGTGTGACCCCGGGGACGGTGCGCGCGTGGCGGGCCCGGTTCGAGGAGGAGGGGCTGGCGAAGCTGGGCAGGGTCCGTGCCGGACGGGGCCGGAAGCCGGTGATCCCGCAGTCCAAGATCGACGAGATCGTCGAGCTGACGCGGAACTCGAAGCCGGACGGGAAGACGCACTGGTCGGTGCGGACCATGGCCGCCAGGTCCGGGGTTTCCCCGGCGCAGGTGCAGCGGATCTGGGCGGCCCGGGGGCTGAAGCCGCACCGGGTTGAGGCGTTCAAGCTCTCCACGGACCCGAGGTTTGAGGAGAAACTCATCGATGTGGTGGGCCTGTATCTGAATCCGCCCGAGCAGGCGATCGTGTTGTGCATGGACGAGAAGTCCTCCATCCAGGCGCTGGACCGGACCCAGCCCTCGCTGCCGATGAAGAAGGGCCGCGGGGAAACGATGACCCACGACTACAAGCGCAACGGCACCACGACCCTGTTCGCCGCCCTGGACGTTGCCACCGGCAAGGTGATCGGATCCTGCCTGCCCAAACACCGGCACGGCGAGTTCCTGGCGTTCCTCAAAACGGTTGAGAAGAACGTGCCGGCAGAACTGGACGTGCACCTGATCCTGGACAACTACGCCACCCACAAACACGCCAACGTCAGAGCCTGGCTGGACAAACATCCCCGGTTTCACCTGCATTTCACCCCGACCTCCTCGTCCTGGTTGAACCTGGTCGAGCGGTGGTTCCGCGAGCTGACCGACAAGGCCCTGCGGCGCGGCGCCTTCCACTCCGTACCGGATCTGATCGCAGCGATCGAGGACTACCTCGCCTCCCACAACAACGAGCCCAAGCCCCTGGTCTGGACCGCGACCGCCGACAGCATCCTTGCAAAGGTCGCCCGCGGCCGCGTCGCACTCGAAGCCGTCAAACAAAACTGAGACACACCACTAGCGCCGGGTTCCGGCCGGGCCCGGTAGCTTTGGCCCGGGCCTGACAAAACGCCTCCAAGGAGCCGTGCAAAGGCGGCGGGCAAGGCGAAAAGACCGACTAGTTGCGGAATCAGGCTGTCAGGCATCATTAACGCGATTCCGCCGACCATCAGAGCCGGCGCGGCCACGTAGATTGAGACCCACCGCGGGTGATGCCGCCTGTCGGACCAAACGGCTGCCGCCAGCGATGCGATTGACCCGGCCGGCACGAACAAATTGCCTGCGCGAAGCCGCTCCACGAGCAACGGCTCCGGCGAGTACACGAACATCAAGGTGCGCTCCACGCCCACGACCATCAGCCCGATGGCGACGGCAACCAGTAGCGTACAGGCGACCGCGCCTGCGGAATCGCACCGGCTTCATTTCGGGCATCACCGCTTCAGGCTAGACGCACGTTACCGCGCTGCATAGGCAAGCGGACCCATCGATGCCACGACGACTTGTTCCGACGACGACGGCGTAGCGACCCGAGCCTCCCTGGGATGGCACTTCACACCAGTGTTCTCCGGGCCAACATGGCCGCGAAGTGCCATCTCGTGGGGAATGCCGCGCAAATCAATCTCTGAAGGCTGTCCGGTCCGACCGGGAGGGGGCGACGCCGAACCTCCCTCTGCTTGGACCGCGTCCGTCGCACTGGTGCGGCGCATCCAGCCCGCATTGCCGTTCCTTGCCAGGCACGCCGCAGGTCGGTCGGCCCTGCTGGCCCAGCTCTCCGCCAAGCCGTGGAAACTCGACCCTGCGCAGGTACTGACGGAGCTTCGCGGCTTCAAGAATTCGCCAGCCTGGACGAGGCACGGAAGGCGCTGGCCCATGGGCCCAGGCAGCCCGGCGCTCCACGCGGATCGCTCAAGGGCAGGCTGGCCATCGGCTGGGGACGGCAGGACAGGGTCACACCGGCCAGCGAGGCCGCGGCCGCCACCGCACTGCACTGCACCCTGATGCGACCCTGCACTGGTTCGAGAACTGCGGCCATTGCCCGCACTGGACCAGCCGGAGGAGACCGTCAAGTTCATCCTCGAGCAGAAGGCGTAAGGGGCCCCTGCGCGACGGTTCGCACGGCGGGACGGGACGCCCTCGCGGACAGCTGGGAGCGCCGATAGATGACGTACTCGGCCACCGCAACGTTGATCACCCATGCCGACCCAAGGAGCACTGCCCGCGTCAGCTCGTCGGGCGGGCCGACAAGGAGCATCCAAGGCAGGCTCACAAGGGCTTGGGTTCCCGCGGCGACGCCGATTGCATAGCCGCGCGTCATCCACGCGCCGTGCCCCGCGAAGTCCCGGCGCAGAATCGCTACGACTCCCAGGACGATGCTCGCCACCATCGCCGAGCCAAAGACCAGCCGAAGGACGAAAAGAACCGGGCCATCGCCGGGCGGTAGGGGATAGAAGGCCGACATCCACAGGCCGGACAGCGCGGCCAGCAGGCCGGCGGGTACCAGGATCCGTCCGGCGACGCGGTGCCAGTCGCGCCGGCCTCGAAGTGCGGGGACGAACTGGAACGCCCCGAGAAGGCAGTAGGTGGTAACGCTGACAATGTGCGTCACAACGGGAACCGGCGAGGCGAAGAACCGCGCGTTCTGCGGTGTGATGGCGGCACCGCCCGTCAGTTCCGTCAGGCGCGCCGCCCCGGCGATCACCGGAATGAGGCTGAGCAGGATCAAGGCGGCGGGCACGGGCCACTGGGCTCGGCGGGCGGTGCGGGGCGAGGGAGCCCTGCTGGTTTTTATTGTCACGGCTTGGTCCTTGGCTGATGTGACGTAAAGCCCGTGGTGTACGACGTACACCTTATGCGCCTAAATGTAGGTGTACGTCGTACACTTGTCAATAGAACTGCGCTAGGGAAAGGTGTTCGGATGAACCAGCAGATGGAGCCTGCGCGCCGGACCCCCTTGAGTCGCGACCGCGTGCTGGTCGCCGCCGTCGCGCTGGCCGACGAGGTGGGCATCGAGTCACTCAGCATGCGCAGGCTCGCCCAGGAGCTCGGCGTGGTGCCAATGGCCCTCTACAAGCACGTCGCCAACAAGGAGGAACTCCTCGACGGCATGGTGGACGCCCTCGTCAGAGAGATCGATCCTCCTGCCCGCGACGCCGACTGGAAGAACACGGTCCGGCTCAGAGTGCTCTCGGCAAGACGAGCGCTCCTGAGGCACCCCTGGGCCCGTCAGGTGCTTGAATCCCGAACCAACAGGACGCCGGCGGTACTTGAGTACATGGACTCGTTCATCGGAATGTTCCTGGCCGGAGGTTTCTCCGTCGACCTGACCCACCACGTCATGCATGCCCTGGGCAGTCGGATGTGGGGATTCACGCAGGAGCTGTTTGACGACTCCGCCAGCCAGAATGCGGAGGGCCCGGCCGCTCTGCCACCGGAGGCGCAGGCGGCCATGTTCCAGGAGATGGCAGAGCGGTATCCGAATATTTTCAAGGTCGCCACAGTGTCCGCACATGACGACGACTCAGTGGTGGGCCAAGGCTGCGACGACCAGTTTGAGTTCGAGTTCGCCCTCGATCTGCTCCTGGACGGATTTGAGCGGCTTCACCAGCAGAACTGGACCTCGAAGCACGCGAAGCAGGACCACGGCCAGGCCGGGACCTAGCTCGAAACTCTCCGTCAACAAAAGGCTAGAGGACGACGGCGCGAGGTGGCGCCGTCGTCCGCTTGGGCATTGTGATGAGACTCACGCGCAATGATCGGCCCCGCGCTTGAGACGTTAGTGCCGCGCCGTGCATCATGGAAAGGGCGGTTGGGAACACGATTTCCCAGCCGCAGTAGCCCTAACGTTCATTCTTTCGCGTAGCGGATGCAGTGGCATAGAGGCAAAGATAAACCCAACCTGGTGGACGCAACGAGGCCAAACCAGTGAGCTCGCCGAGCTGCACTAGGTCTCTGAGCGTTCGTGGATTGACTCCTTCCGGGCTCCGCACTGTCGCGAAAGCCCGTGACCGAATTTACGAATGAAGGCACCGAATAATGACGTTCGAAACCACCCACTCCGTAACGCTGAAGATCTGGGACCGGTCAACAATGGACCACACTCTGGAGACAGTCGTACAGGACCTCTCGGCACGGACCAACACCTCCAAAGGCGGCATCGCGGTCACCTGTAGCGGGCCCAACACCTTTACGGTCAGCGTGAAGTGCAACGCCCCCCAGGGCGCCACCTTCGAGGAAGTTGCGCGCTAAAAGTCACAAGAGGACGACGGCGGGAGGCTCCCGCCGTCGTTCTCTTGCGTTGTGCTGTTGCCCGGTGCCGCGTGCTCGCGGGGTCAGGCGTTGGCGTGTTCGGCGACGATGGCGTCGATCTGGCCCATCGCCTGCTGCATGCCCTCTTCCATGCCCATGGCGAGGATCTGCTCCATCTGCTCTTCCGCTTCGAACTCGGTCATGACGGTCATCCGGGTGCGGTCGCCGATTGCCTCGAGTGTCACAACTCCGTGCATGGTGCCCATGTCGGCCACGGGGGCGCCGTTCTCGTCCGCAAAGCCGTCGTCGAACGCAAGGTGGTGTGGGGCTTTGATGTCGGTGATACGCCACCAGCCCCGGCTCTTCTCGCCCTCGGGCCCCGTCATGTAGTAGCTGGACTCCCCGCCGGGGACGAAGTCGTGCTTTGCGAAGGTCGCCGGCCAGGTAGGCGGTCCCCACCAGCGCTCGAGCTGGCGCGGGTCCTCCCAGATTTGCCAGACGCGCTCAACGCTGGCGTCGAACTCGGCGACGAAGGTGAGGCTCAGTGCCTCAAGATTCTTGACCGAACTGGTAACCGTCATGACGAACCCTTCCTACAGGGCTAATGCAAAGTCGCTGGTGATGGCCTGATTCGTGCGAGTCTGAGGGCCCGGTGGGCGTTTCTGGCGGTGTGTCTGGTGGCCTTGGCGATGTTGGTCGTTTTGGCCATCCGGTAGAGGCTGATGGCGAGGTTCCGCAGCGAGGCCATGAGCCGCGGCGCGTTGCCCGTGCGCACCTGGGAACCATCCTCGGCGAACGTGACGTCCCGGGTCCAATGCAGCCGGTTCTCGATCGTCCAGTGCCCGCGGACCCAGGCGTTGAGCTGCGCGGGGCTGGCTTTCCGGGCCGGCAGGGACGTGATCATGTAGACCGTTTCAACACTCCATTTCCGGCTGGTGAGCGGACGGGACCGGCGGGTGATTTGGGCGGCCTGGGCCGCGTGGGGGAAGAGGATGCCGGCCTCGATGGTGACGACCTTGATGACCCGGGAACCGGTGCGGCCGTGGCTGCGGTACCGCTGGCGGTCCCCGACGGGTACGTCCTTCCAGGGCAGCGCTTTCAGCTGCCGCTGCAGGCTCCTTTGGTTTCCCTTGACGCAAAGGACATAGTGCGCGCCGCGGCCGTGCAGGTAGGTGGCGTGGGAGCGTTGGGTGTGCATCGCATCGGCGGTGACCACCATGCCGTCAAGGTCCGTGAACTTGTCCAAAAGAGTCGTGAACAAGGTGATCTCGTTGGTCTTCACGCCCACGTCGACCTGCCCCAGGACGGTGCCGGTGGCGTGGTCCACGGCGGCCATCAGATGCACCCGGGAGCCGCCGCCGTTCTTCGCGCCGCGGACTTCCTTGCCGTCCACGGCGATGACGGCCGGCTTCACCTGCGCGGTGACCCATGCCCCGATGGCGGTATCGAACGCATCTCCATCGATCCTGGCCAAGACACGCTGGATCGTGGTCACGTGCGGGACGCCAATTCCCGCTTTGGCCAGGGGGTTGCGGCCCGTGTCGGCCGCCCATTCGGCGATCTCGGCGAAGGACTTCGCCCCGGAGAGGACGGCGCAGATTGCCAGCGCCAGGATTCCCGTCAGCCCGTACCGGATGCCCCGGCGTTTCCTGGGATCCGGGACGGAATCCAGGACGTCCCGCATCGTGCCGGGCGTCACGGCCGGCTTCGCCTGTGCCGGCATGTCCTCCAAGTGGCGTGCGAGGGCCTGGATGGGGGAAGATGGCATGAAGGAACTCCTGCTAAGCGGCGATCTAGACAATCACCTGTTTAACAGGAGTTCCCCTTCTTTAAAAGCACCCATCCAGCGCGTGTCAGCGCCTACTCGCCGGGCATGCTCAACGACTTTGCATCAGCCCTGACCCTTCCTATCCTTCTGCGTTCTTTGTTTCTGTCTTGTCTGTTTCCGTCTTGTCTGTTTCAGCGAGAATGTCTGCGATCCGATCGGCCCGCTGCCGCCAGATCACCTCGTACTCATCGAGCAGCCGCCGGGCATTCTGCAGGCCGTCATGATTTGCCCGCACGATCTGCTCCCTTCCACGCTTCTCCTTTGCGACGAGGGAGGCGCGTTCCAACACCGCCACGTGCTTCTGTACAGCGGCGAAACTCATGGCGTACAGGGCCGCGAGCCCGGATACCGAATACTCAGCCGTCGTGACCCGCGAGACGATATCCCGGCGGGTCGCATCGGCGAACGCCTGGAACAGGCGGTCAACTTCGGCATCGCTCATCTGATATACAACCATTTGGTTGTAGGATAGCTGGGTGGTGGGGTCGTGTCAATGGGTTTGAGGGTCTCTCCGCGAAGGACGTCAATGCGCTTACCGCCCAACCCCGGATCGTCTCGATCCACCTATCGGCATTTCGGCGCCCTCGAGCCTGCATTCCGTTCGAACTTGACGTTCGTACGGAAGCCTGACGGCGGTGTCAGGCCAGGTTTTCCTTCAGCAGGGCGCGGTGTTCGACGGCGGCCTCCCCGTGCAGGGCGCGGCCGGCGTCGGTGAGTTCCAGAAACAGTGAGCGCCGGTCATCTTCGCAGGAATGGCGCGAGATGAGTCCGGCTTTCTCGAGCCTGTCCACGACCTTGGACATTGCACTCTGGGTCATGGGTGTGCGCTCGCCGAGCTGCTTCATCCTGCACGCCGAGTCTGCACTTTCGGCCACCAGATCCAGGATTTCAAACTCAGTCAGTCCGATGCTGAACCGCGATTCCAGGGCGCGGTCGATCGCCGCCGCCGTGCGGAAGTAGGTGCTCTGGATGCTGCGCCATTGCTCCACCAGCTGGTGGTCCTGCGGTGTTGCCATGCTGCGATTCTAGTTCATGACGAATTAAAAGTCCACGTCATAATATTCCTTGTCATTCAATGACGTGTCATATAAGTTGATGCCATGACTTCATCTTCCATCCTTGAAAGATCTGCCGGAGAACGGCTGACACCCGTCCGATGGACCCGTGCACAATGGATGCTGCTCCTGGTCCTGTGCACCGTTCTGGCGCTCGATGCGCTGGACGTCTCCATGGTCGGTGTGGCCCTGCCCTCGATTGGCACCGAACTCCACCTTGGAACCGAATCCCTCCAATGGATCGTCTCCGCGTACGTGCTCGGCTACGGAAGTCTGCTCCTGCTGGGGGGCCGGATGGCCGATCTCCTCGGCCGGCGCCGCATCTTCCTCATTGCCCTTAGCGTCTTCGCCGCAGCCTCCCTGCTCGGCGGCCTCGTGGATGACCCTGCCCTGCTGATCGCCACCCGTTTCGTCAAGGGACTGGCCGCGGCGTTCACCGCTCCTGCCGGTTTCTCCATCATCACCACCAACTTCCCGGAGGGTCGCGAACGAAACCGCGCCGTGTCCATCTTCACCACCTTCGGCGCTAGTGGCTTCTCACTCGGCCTGGTCGTCGGAGGCCTCATGACTGCGATGAGCTGGCGCTGGACCTTCCTGGTCTCAGTTCCGGTGGCAGTCGCCGTCGTGATTCTGGGCCTGAAGTACATCCCGCGGGACAATGGCGCCGGCAAGGACCTGGACAGCGGGCATGACGTCTGGGGCGCGGTCACCCTAGCCGCCGGCATGCTGGGGCTTGTGTACACGCTGGTTTCGGCACCCGGGAACGGCTGGGGATCTGTGGCAACTATCGCCGGATTCGTGGTCTCTGCAGCGGTGCTGGCAGCGTTCGCCGTGATCGAAAACCGCGTCAGGCACCCCCTGATCCGGTTCAGCATCCTCAGGGAAGGCTGGGTTGCCCGGGCCAACCTCAGCGCGGTGGGGCTGTTCGGCTCGTATCTGAGTTTTCAGTTCATCCTGACGCTCTACCTGCAGTCCGTGCTGGGGTGGAGCCCGCTGGGCATGGCTCTGGCGCTTCTTCCCACAGGCCTGCTGGTGGCCTCGAGCGCACCTTTCGCGGACCGGCTCATTGAAAAGTTCGGCGCCCCGCGGCTGATTCTGACCGGCCTGGCGGCGTTGGCGCTCGGCTACGTGCTGTTCCTGCGCGTGGGCACCACACCGAACTATGTGACCGATATTCTGCCGTCGGTCCTGCTGCTGGGCGTCGGCTTCGCACTGGCCTTCCCGTCCATCAACGTCCAGGCCACCGCGGGCATCCGGAATTCGGAACAGGGCCTGGCTGCCGGCCTGATCCAGACCAGCACACAGGTGGGGGCCGCCCTGGTGCTGGCGGTCACCACGGCGATGGTCAGCGGTCACGGCAAGCCCTCCGACGACGCCGCCGCAGGCACCGGCGTGCATGCGGCGGCAATGCTGGAGCAGTACCGCCCAGGCCTGATCCTGAGCGCGGCCGTGGCCATTGCGGCCCTGCTCATTGCCGGGACACCGTCCCGTCGCCGGACACCGGCCGCAGCGGACCGCTGAAACGGTCCGAGCTGTGAGTTCGGGCCGAGGGTGGCGTTTTACCAAGGTCCCCTCGGCCGAACCTAAATGCGTTCCAGATGCGGATGTCGCGGCGCCTGCGTCGTCCGGCTCGCGCGGGGCCATCCCTTTGTGCGAGGCGGGTTCGCCTTCGGCGACGCGCCCTTCGAGTAACTCGATAACGTTCATGCGCCTTACCCGCCGCAGATTGTCCTGCACGCGAAGATCGCTCATTTATTGACACCCCACAACGTCCCACGTCCTTGGAAACGGGACGTCCTGTCGGCGGCCCGCTGTCCATGTCACTTTTCGAAGTCGTCTGCACGGAATGTCCGAAGTCGTCTGCACGACGCCTCCTCGGCCAGGAGCGGATCAGCGCAGAGTGGCCCGCCGTGAAGCGAATCGAACGAGACAGCCCGTCGGGAGCGGGCCGGGCAGGCGATCCCGGACCGGATGCAGCGGCTGCTCTCGACCGCGGACTGGGACCTGGCCGGGCAGCGTGATGACCTGCGCTCCTACGTTCTCCGGCACCTCGGTTCCGATGACGGCATGCTGATCGTCGACGAGACCGGATTCCTGAAAAAGGGCACTCTCTCGGCGGTGTCGCCCGGCAGTATGCCGGGACGGCCGGCCGGGTCGACAACTGCCAAATCGGGGTGTTTCTGACCTACGCCACACCGGCGGGGCGCACCTTCCTGGACCGGGAGCTCTACCTGCCCAAGGCCTGGACCGATGATCCCGACCGTTGCGCCGGCGCTGGAGTCCCCGACGAGCGTTCCTTCGCGACTAAGCCCGATCTGGCCATCGCGATGAATACCCGCAGCCTGGACGCGGGCGTGCCCGCGCAGTGGGTGACCGGGGACGCGGTCTACTGCCAGCATGCCAAGCTGCACGAAACACTCCACGTGCTCGCGGTGCCGATGAACCAGCACGTCATCGCAAAAAACGGCGCCCTCGGCGTGGAGTTCCGCGCCGACGCGCCCGGTGGGCCATCGAGGTGTCCCGGCGGATTCTACCCTTGGCGCTGGGCGTAATCAGCACCGCCCTAGACAGAGCCGTGGAGGTTTTCAAGCCCGCAGCCCGAACACGACGAACGGGAATCAAGGTGACCCGGCCAGAAGTTGGCCGATACACCGTTGCCCTTGAGCCCGGACATTCCTTATGGCACGACCCTGCAGTTCTGGGAGGCCTCCCCACCGGACAAATCACCGGACGGGTGATATGGGGACGGCCGCCAGCCAGTACCTTCAACGATGCGAGTCAGGGACGGGTGTGTCCGGTGAAGGACCGGCTTACGGACACACGTTCCGCCCCTCGTTATTGCTATTGAATGACGGAAGCGGTCCCAGACACGACTATTCCGCCTGTCGCGGGGATATCGACAGCAAGGATGCTTGGCCGCCCGACATGTCGACCCTGGTGAATAGTGATTCGGACTGGCACATCGACCAGACGGAGCGCACGAAGGTATCCACCAACGGACGCCGCTGCGGATCCGGTGGCAGGGTCCTCGCTCATCGTTCCAACAGGGAAGAGATTGCGCGCCTCGAATTCCAAAGGGCTGATTGCATACAGCGTGGTCACTGTGCCCGCCCATCCCCGTTCGTCCATCAGGGCACGCATTGCATCTGGGTCGAACGTGAAACTGTCGAAGGCAGAACGCTCTGCGAAGACGATCACGGGGTGAATGTTGCCGGCGAACGAGAGCCGCGGCGGGTAAGACGGATGCAAATCTGCGGCATTGATACCCAAGAGTGTCATCAGGCGCTGAAGCACTGACTCCTCCATCGACTCGACGCACGGCTCGACGCTGGTAAAGGAAGCAATGGTGCCGGCAGCAGTTCGCTGAGTCTCGATCTTAACCTCACCGATCGGCGTCTCGAAGAGGAAAGTTTCGGCTTCGCCACGGTTAGCCAGCGCGACGGCGGTTGCTATCGTGGCATGGCCACAAAACGGCACTTCGGCCGTTGGCGAGAAGTAACGGATTCCAACGCGGGATGGCACGAACGACGTGGGCGGCCGAGTGATGAATGCAGTCTCGGCATAGCCGATGTCCGTGGCGATCTGCTGCATCTCCGAGGTGGACAGGGCACTCGCGTCAAGCACTACGCCGGCGGGGTTTCCCCCGGACGGTTCGGAAGCAAAGGCCGTCAATCGCAACACCGTAGTCCCATTGTCCATATCCGCAATTCTAGGGCACCGGTATGACCACCCCCTGCCAGCTGACGCAGCAAGATTCTACGATTTGGGTCAACTGTAGTGCGATAAATCAGGAAAAATTGGGCTCTCCTGACGTAACCGTGGGTGTTTCCGGAGCGCCTTAACGACCGCACGCCGCTTCCTGTCTAGGTTTCTGACTGTCAAAGGAACAGAAACTTTCAGACGGGAAAACGACGTGCGAAATGCAAGACTATGGCGAACCCTGCTCGGTGTCGAGAAAGCGGTCGTCGAGGTCATCGATCTGGACGACGAAACGGGGATTCTGGTCGCCTCGGTCAGGCCGACCGGCTCGATGCGCAACCGGTGCGGGATCTGCCTCCGCCGTTGCCCGAAATACGACCAGGGCCAGGGGCGACGGCGCTGGCGGGCACTGGACGCCGGGGCGATCCGGGTCGAGTTGGAAGCCTACGCCCCGAGGGTGTCCTGCCGGGTCCACGGTGTGACCGTCGCCGCCGTCCCCTGGGCCCGGCAGCAGACCGGCAACACCACCATTTCGATGCTCAGATCGCCTGGCTGGCCACGCAAACATCCAAGACGGCGATCACGGAGCTGATGCGGATCGCGTGGCGCACGGTCGGGGCGATCATCACCCGGGTCTGGAACGACACGGAGAAGCTCCACGACCAGTTCGCCGGACTGGTCCGGATCGGTATTGACGAGATCTCTTACAAACGCGGCCACAAGTATCTGACGGTCGTCGTCGACCACGACAGCGGCCGGCTGGTCTGGGCGGCCCCTGGGCAGGACAAGGCCACCCTGGGCACGTTCTTCGACGCCCTCGGGATAGAACGCTGCGCCCGGATCACGCATGTTTCCGCCGATGGGGCCGCCTGGATCGCCGTTGTCGTGGCCCAGCGCTGCCCGGCCGCGGTGCGCTGCGCCGACCCGTTCCACGTCGTCAAATGGGCCACCGAAGCCCTCGACGAGGTGCGACGGGCCGCGTGGAACGACGCCCGAAAGGCAGCCCGGGCCACCGAGGCCAGGCGCGGCCGCGGCCGGCCCGCGAAAGACGCGCCGGCCCGCCCGGACAGTGTCCGCGCAGCCGGTGTGAAGAACTCCCGGTACGCGCTCTGGAAGAACCCGGAGAACCTGACCGAGAAGCAGCAGGTCAAGCTCGCCTGGATCGTGCAGACCGACCCCGCCCTCGGCCGGGCCTACTACCTCAAGGAAGGTCTCCGGGTCATTTTCAAACTGCCCCACGACGAAGCCGCCGAAGCCCTCGATAAATGGGTTGCCTGGGCACGCCGGTGCCGGATCCCCGCGTTCGTGAAGCTCCAACGCAGCATCGTCAACCACCGCGCAGCGATCCTCGCCGCGATCGAGCATGGGCTCTCCAACGGGCGTGTCGAATCGATGAACACGAAGATCAGACTGATCACCCGCATCGCCTTCGGCTTCAAATCACCCGAAGCACTCATCGCCCTCGCGATGCTCAGCCTCGGCGGTCACAAACCGGTGCTCCCAGGCCGAAATTGACCCACGGAAGAGTCAGGAGAGCCTGAATTTTGACGCTTTTGGCCTGAACTTGAGCACGCTCGGGGGCTGCCGCCTGTCTGGGTGCTCAGGTTCGGGGAACCCGTTCGCCCTCTATGGTGAGGTCGGGGTGCTCGACGGTGTTGAGGTAGCGGGTGGCGCCGTCGACGCTGAGCCCGAACAGGTCGCAGATGCGGCGGATGTCGCCGCCGGTGGCGTGGATCTCGTGCAGGATGCGGTCCTCGCGCAGCGCTTGGGGCCGCAGCGTGAGGCCGACCCAGGGGAACTGAGGGCCGACGGGGACGAGCCTGGGTGCGGTACGCCGGTTGATGAGCAGGTGCGGGTTGGCAGTGCCTGGCCAGGTCCGGTTGCGGTGGTCGAGCCAGGCTGCCAGGCGGGTGCGCACGGGCGCGGCCAGCGGGATGTCCCGGTTGCCGAGTACCAGATGCCCGTCGCTGATGTCGGTGAGTTGCAGGTGTCGGAGCTGTTTACCGGTCAGGGCGTGGAAGGCGACCAAGGCAACCGCGAGTGCGACCACCGGGTCCGGGCAGTTCAGCTCCTGACGGATCACGGCGGCGTCCAGGGCGAGCGGGATGGTGGTGGCCTTCGGGGACGCCTTCATCCCGCGGGTGGGGTTGGCGAAGATGAGCCGGCGGGCTTTGATGGTCGTGAAGAGCGACTTGAGCGCGTTCCCGGCGATGTGGCGGCGGGCTCCTGTTTCGCCCAGCGCGGCTGTGATGTCGGCGCTGGTGACCTCGGAGAAGGACTGGAAGCCAGCCTCGGCCCAGCCGTGGATGATGGGCTCGATGCCCAGGATGTGCACCCTGATGGTCTGGGGGTCGCGCGGGATCTGCCGGGGCGCCTGGCGGGCGCCCTCGGTCAGGACTTGCAGCCACACCTCGAGCTGGTCCTTCATGAGCGGTGGCAGGGTGCTGGTCTTGGCAGCGAAGTAGCGTTCGAGCCTGGTCGGCCGGTCCTCGATGAGCAGGCCGGCCGCGGCCAGTACGTCGATTGTGGAGATGACGTTGCCGGAGTATTGGCGCAGCTGGAGGACGTCGGTGGCGCGGATCTTCGCGGTTGGGGTGGGCCGCAGGATCTGCAGCAGCCGCAACGAGCGGATCACGTCGTTGCGTTGCCGCTTGCTCCAACCGGCCCTCTCGGCGTGCTCGCGGACGACGGCGGCGCAGTAGCGGGTCAGGTCGCTGTCTTCGACCAGGACACGCGCTGCGATGACCTCCGGATCGGGCGCCATGTCGAACAACGTCGACCGCACCCCGACCTCCGCGGCGAACCCGGTGCCGGGCTGGAAGGGAAGGTTGTTCTTGTCCCGCCGCTTCCATGGCGCGCGTTGGTCCGGGGTCAACCGTGGTGCTCCACGGCGTTGGAAGCTCATGTTGGCGAAGAAGAGCTGTTGGCCATCCTTGTTCGCTCCGGCCAAGTCGGGGGCGCGTCCGGGCTCCTGGAGCATTCGGGCCTGTTCCAGGCACAGTCGGCAGGCTCTCTGCTCTCCGATACGGGTGGTGCGGCCGCAGAAGTCGCAGACTCCTTCCGGGTGGTGGGAGCGCCACCAACGACACGGCCAGCAAGTCCAGTTGTAGCGGCGGTAGACACCCCATGCCAGGCAGCCCCTGCACGAGTCCGGGTATTGCGGGCTGCCGGGATGGCAGGCGGCGCACATGCCCTGGCTGAAGTAGTCGGTGCCGGTGCCGCATTTGGAGCATGGCGGCGTGATGAACGGCCCTCCTGGAATGCAGTCGTAGCAGTAGTCCACCCGCGGGTAGGCCCACGCTACCCGGTTGACCTGGCAGCGGGTGCACATCGATGGTGGCCGCAGCGGCGCCGCCGGCCCCGGGGCGGGACTCACGACAGCCTGACCTATAGGGGCGGCTCGGACCGCGGCTTGCCGAATCTCGGCGCCACGACCGGCGATACCCCGCCGTCGCCGGCGCCGTGGCCCCGGTCATCGCCGTTGACGGTCTCGGTTGCGCGCGGACGACGCGCCGCGACCTTGTCCGGTTCGGGGCTCATCAGGTCCGAGGGCGTGCACTCCAGCACCGAGCAGAGCACGTCGAGCTCTTCGAGTCTCATCGTCGGCGGTGTCCCGGCCCACCACGACGACATCTTCCCGGCACTGATCTCCAGCCCGGCCTCGGCGAGCATCCGGCGCATCTGCGCTGACTTCCAGACCCCGCGTTCGGCGGCTCTCATCCGCAGGTTCCACTGCACGGCCTCATCCTTCCTTCTGTGTCGTCGCGAGGCGGGACTCGACCCGCTCGTTGGCGTTCTTCCAGGCCAGCTCGACGTGCTCGCTGCGCACGTGGATGTAGCCCGATGTAGTGGCAAGCCACTGATGCCCAAGCAGCTCCTGGAGGGCCTTGATGTCCATTCCAGCCCCGTAGAGCGAGGAGGCACAGTAATGCCGCAGAACGTGGGGAGTCATCCGTCCCGACCATGCCGGCAGCCACTGCTCGACCTGCAGGCCCAGGGTGCGCCGCAGCGCGTTGCCACCGACCCGGCCGCATCGTCCCAGCTCGCGGTCGAACCGCTCCGAGGGGAGCAGAGGCGCGTCGGGGTCGGCCCAGTCCTCGCCGTACTGGTGCCGGACCTCGCCCAGCCACCAGTCGATCAGCTCGGCCGCGCCGTTGATCGCCGGGACCAGACGCGGCTTGGGGCCACGGCCCTGTGTTCCCTTGCCGAACCGGACGTGGAGTTTGCCGAAGCCGCCCAGGTCCGGGCGCCAGTCACGGATGTCGAGCATCACCGTCTCGTTGATCCGCAACCCCAGCCGGCGCCACAGCGAGGCAGCGAAGTAGTCCCGCGCGGCGGGGAGGTACTTGCGGGCCTCGGGGATCGAGTGCCGCCAACAGGTGAAGAACGTGTCGATCTCGGCATCCGAAGGCGGCACCCGGACCTTGCCCAACGCCGCACCGGACTGGCGGTTGAACTCGTCGATGGGCTGCTCGACCAGCACCCCGGTCGCCCGATGGACCCGGCCCTGGTAGCGGCTGATCATGAACTCGTAAAACAGCGCCAGTGTCCCTGCCTTGCCGGCCCTGGTGCTCACACTGCAACCCAGCCGCCTCTGCTCGGCCAGGAACCGGTCGGCGTCCTGACAGGTCGCCGCCCACAGCGGGCCGGTCACCGACCGGGCGAACTCGATAATCGTCGCCCGGGTATTGCGGATATGCGAGTCGCTCAAACCAGCTGCTGCCATCGCCAACGCGTACTGATCGACGATCTCCTGCTCGAAGTCCTCGAATGCCTGCGCACTCCAGAACGCCGGATCCGTGGCGCCGCCACCCGGCAACGCCACCAGCACCATCAGCCACCAACTTCAGAAGGAGCGACCATGCGTCGACATTACGCCCAAACCGTCACTCTCGTCGACGGTTCATCGGTTCGAGCCCACGGGGGCACCGAACCGACGTCACCTACTCAAACGCGAACCCCGACCGCAGATCAGGCCAACGAACCTGAGCGAATAGAGATACTGGCAGAAACCTTGCCGGAAGCGGCAGCTCCGACCCACAGGGAGGAAGGTGCGGCATGAGCGCCCCGAACCGCAAAGGCACCGGCCTCGGCGACGGGCTGGAAATCTGGCTGGCCATCGGCGCAGCTGTCGTCATCGGGGGCGGCAGCTGGGTCGCAGCCCATCTCGGATCGTGGATGGCCGGCATTGCCGCGCCCCCGGCCCACCCGATTGATCTGATCGCCGGTCTCGTGAAGGGCCGCGTGCCGTGGCCGGTCCAGTCCACTGTCGTTGCCGGCGCACTGGCGACACTGCTGGTTATCGGCATCGTCCTGATCCTCGTCGTCCGGGCCAAGGGCGCGGGCAAACGGGCCCGGGTGGACAAAGCCGCACGCTACCTCGGCCGAGGAAAGTCACTGGCCGCATTTTCCGAAAAGGGTGCGACGGCCACCGCCGAACGGCTGGGCGTCAAAGACACCCCCGGGATCACGGTCGGCCGGGTGGTCTCCACCGGGCAGAAGTTCATCCAGCCATGGGAAGACCTCAGCATCGACATCTGGGGACCCCGAACCGGTAAATCCACCTCCCGCGTCATGCCGGCCATCCTGGACGCCCCCGGCGCCGTGGTCTCCACCTCGAACAAACGCGACGTCGTGGACGGCACCCGCAGCGTCCGGGCCGAAACAGCCCCCGTGTGGGTGTTTGATCCTCAAAAGATCGCCCAGGAGGAACCCACCTGGTGGTGGAACCCCCTGCCCTACGTCACCGATGAAGAGAAGGCATACAAGCTCACCCAGCACTTCGCCGTCGGCTCGCGGACCCCCGGGTCCAAACCGGACGCGTACTTCGACCCCAAGGCCGAGGACATTCTCTCCTCCTACTTCCTCGCCGCCGCCCTGGGGGAACTTCCCATCACGCAGGTGTATCTGTGGGTGACGGAGCAGGTCAGCCGCAGTCCCATCGAAATCCTGAAAGAGCACGGCTACGAGCTGCAGTGCAAGGGCCTGGAATCGACGCTGAAGCTGGCCGATAAACAGCGGGATGGTATTTTCGGCACCGCCGAAAAGATGGTCCAGTGCCTCAAAAGCAGGAACACCCTGCGTTGGGTCGCGCCCGAGGCCGGGGCAACCGTCACCACGGATTCCCGCCGGCAGTTCAACCCCAAAGACTTCGCCCGGTCCCGGGAGACGATCTACATCCTGTCCAAGGAGGGCGCCGGTTCGGCCGCGCCGCTGACCACCGCCCTCACCGTGGCCATTGCCGAGGCCATGGAGGAACGGGCCGAGCGCCAGGGCGGCCGCCTGGACCTGCCTGCACTGTTCGCCCTGGACGAGCTGGCCAACGTGGTCCGCTGGGCTTCCCTGCCGGACCAGTTCAGCCACTACGGCTCCAAGGGCCTGATCGTCATGGCCATCCTGCAGTCCTGGTCCCAGGGCGTGGAACTGTGGGGCGAGGCGAACATGCGCAAAATCTGGTCGGCCGCGAACATCAAGGTCTACGGCGGCGGCGTCGCCGAAGACGGCTTCCTCCGCGCACTCTCGGACCTGATCTGGGACTACAGCTACACCAACGTCTCCATCTCCTCCGGCAAGTCCGGGCGCAGCCGCTCCCGCCAGGAGGGCAAGGAGCGCATCTTCGACGTCTCCAACCTCGCGGAACTGGACCGCGGCCGCGCCGTCGTCCTCGCCTCCGGAGCGCCCGCCACCCTCGTCCGCACCCTGCCCTGGTACACCGGGCCCCACAAGGAAGCCGTGGAAGCATCCATCAAGGCCAACAGCCCCCGCCGAGACGACGACGCCGTACCGGTACTCACCGGCGAACCTTCGGCGGTCAATCCCTGGGTCACCAAGTAGGAGAGAACATGGCAGAGGAAATCGGTCTGTTCGCAGACCCCGGCACTAACGGTGGCCACACCCACGAAGCCCCTGCCGCTGAGCCGGCGGAGGCACCGCAGCTGGTGTTCGGCTCGGCCGAAGAGTTCCTGCACGAACAGCTCCTGCCCACCTACGTCCGCGACGTCGATGACAGGAGCGCCAAATGGTGCATGGAATGGTACTTCCACCCCGAGGCCGTATCCCGTGTAGAAGCCCTGTGGCGGGCGTGGGAGCACCTGCGCCTCGACGGCGCCACAGGGATCAGCGTGTGGTGGCGCGACCACGCCGACTATCACATGCGCGTCCTCCTGGACCCTCAAGGCCCCTTCTACAACTGCGACAAAGCCGGGCACCGCGACCCCGCCCACCTGGAGCCAAAGAAGGCGCCGGCCGGGTGGTTCCCGGACGTGAGGATCCAGGGATCCTGACCTACGAAGCCTGCTAAGCGGCTCCCCGTGGCCCGGTACTCCTAGAGCTGTCCTGAGGTGACAAGTAGCATGAGGTGATGGTTTCGACGTCGCGTCCACAGGACGAATTGTTGTTGGGCTGGACTCTTGTCGGCGAGGATTGGGCCCTGTTGGGAAACAAGTCCGGTGCCACACGTTTGGGATTCGCGATGATGTTGAAATTCTTCGAGCTGGAAGCGCGTTTTGCCCGTAATGCCGCTGAATTTCCGGCCGAGGCCGTGTCTTATGTTGCCGAGCAAGTTGGTGTGGCCGGGGCTGTGCTCGGTGCTTACGATTTTTCGGAGCGGACGGCAAAGCGTCACCGCGTGCAGATCCGTGAGGCTTTTGGATTCCGAGAGTTCACTCGGGTCGATGAATCCCGGTTGACGGCGTGGCTGGTAGGGGAGGTATGCCCCTTTGAGGTACGTGAGCCTGCGCTGACCGAGGCTTTGTTGGGCCGTTGCAGGCAGGAGAAGATTGAGCCGCCGGGACGTCTTCAGCGGCTGATCGGTGCGGCGCGGAAAGCGTTTGAACAGGAGTTTTGCGCTGGCGTGGTGGAACGGCTTTCTTCTGCTGGTGCTGCCAGGCTGGAGACCTTGATCGCGGACGGATCAGCAGGTTCGTTGCTTGCGGTGTTGAAGGCGGATCCTGGGCCGGCAGGGTTGGAATCCTTGCTGGCTGAGGTCGAGAAGCTTTCAGCGGCACAGTCTTTGGAGGTTCCTGCTGACTTGTTTGCGGGGGTCTCTGAGAAGATCGTAGGAGTTTGGAGGGCGCGGGCTTCCCGGATGTATCCGTCGGATTTCTGGGACGCGCCTAAACCTGTGCGGCTGACGTTGCTGGCGGCGTTGTGTCATCAACGGAGCGCGGAGATCACGGACAGCCTAGTCGATCTGCTCCTGGTTTTGGTGTTGAAGATCAATACCAGCGCGGTGAAGAAAGTCGAGAAGGAACTCACTCAGGACCTCCAGCGGGTGCGGGGCAAGACGGAGCTGCTGTTCAAACTGGCAGAAACAGCGGTGGAACACCCGGATGAGACAGTCCGGGATGCGGTGTTCCCGGTGGTGAGCGAGAAGACTTTGCAGCAACTCGTGAAGGAAGCCATGGCCAACGAGGCAGTGTTCCAGGGCAAGGTCCGCATCGTGTTGCGAAGTTCGTATTCGAACCACTACCGCCGGATGCTGCCGGCGTTGTTGTCCGTGCTGCAGTTCCGCTGCCATAACACCGCGTTCCGGCCGATCATGGATGCCATTGCACTGCTGAAAGAGTATGCCGAGGCAGGGAGCAAGGCCCAGTACTTCAGCACCGAGGACAATGTCCAGATCGTTGGTGTGGTGCCGAGGTCCTGGGCCGGCGCTCTTGTAGATGAGCGAGGCAGGATTGAGCGGATCCCGTACGAGCTATGTCTGCTGGTGTCTTTGCGGGACGCTTTGCGCCGCAGGGAGATTTTCGTTGCCGGGGCCAGGAAATGGCGTGATCCGGAAGATGATCTTCCGAAAGACTTCGATGTAACCCGTGAGCAGCATTACGAGTCGCTTCGGCAGCCGATGGACCCGACCGTGTTCATCAACGATCTGCAATCCAGGATGAGCCGGTCGCTGGAGAGCCTGGATAACGCGCTTCTTGGTGACACGGCAGGCGGGGTAAAGATCACCAAACGCCGAGGTGCCCCGTGGATTGCGGTACCGAAACTGGAAAACTCGTTGAACCGGCGAACCTGGGCAAACTCAAAGAAGAGCTCATCCGACGGCGGGGAACACTGGATTTGCTGGAAGTCTTCAAGGAAGCTGACTTCCTGACCGGATGCACGGAAGAGTTCACCTCCATCTCTTCACGGCAAAACCTCGATCCGGACACGCTCCGGCGGCGGCTGCTCATGTGTTTGTTCGGGTTGGGTACGAACATGGGGATCAAAGCGATTGCCAACGCCGGCGGACATACCGAGACCGAGCGCGAGCTGCGGCATGTGCGCCGGACGTTCATCACGAAAGACAGCCTCCGCCAGGCGATCGTGGAAGTCGTCAATGCCACCTTTGAGGCCCGGAATCCGGCATGGTGGGGCACTGGGAACGCGTGTGCGTCGGATTCGAAGAAGTTCGGCTCCTGGGAATCGAACCTGATGACCGAATGGCACAACCGCTACGGCGGTCCAGGGGTCATGATCTATTGGCACGTCGAAGAGAAATCGACGTGCATCTACTCCCAGTTGAAGAACTGTTCCTCCTCGGAGGTTGCGGCAATGATCGAAGGCGTCCTGCGCCACGACACCACTGCCGAGATCGAGGCGAACTACGTCGATACCCACGGTGCCTCGATTGTCGGGTTCGCCTTCACCGAGCTCCTGGGCTTCAAGCTGTTGCCACGGCTGAAGAACATCGGATCGATCCGCCTCTACCGTGCCAGCAACGATGAAGCCTACGGGGAGATCAGCCCGGTACCGTCCCGCCCGATTAATTGGGAGATCATCGGCCAGCAATACGATCAGATGATCAAATACGCTACCGCCCTCAAGCTCGGCACCGCCGAATCAGAGACGATTCTGCGCCGCTTCACCCGTGGCGGGCCGAAACATCCCACATACCAGGCTCTGGAGGAACTCGGCCGCGCCGTACGGACGATCTTCGCCGCCGACTACCTCGCCAACGAAGACCTCCGGCGCGAGATAAATTCCGGATTGCAGGTGGTGGAGAACTGGAACAGTGGCAACGACGTCGTCTTCTACGGCAAAAACCGGGACCTGACCGGGCCAGATCGTGAGACGACCGAAGTGTCCATGCTCGCCCTCCACCTGCTCCAATCTTCCCTCGTGCTGGTCAACACGTTGATGCTGCAGGAAGTACTCGAAGACCCGGCCTTTCATGACCTACTCACGCCGGAAGACTGGCGCGGTCTTACCCCGTTGTTCTGGACCCACATCAACCCCTACGGACGCTTCACCCTCGACATGAACACCCACCTCAATCTAGGCAATTGGAAAAATTCGGGAATGCAGACCCAATGGGATCAACCGCTATCATCCTCACCGCCGCTCTTCCAACAGCTTGCGCAGGAGCCGCTGCCGTGACGGGGCATAACCTGCTGGGCGTTGTCTCCGAGATCATCAATCTCCTGAAGCAATGCGGTCGCGCTGACAAAGCCGCATGGCTGCAGGAGCGAGTGGCGGTGCTAGAGGCCCGCGATGCAGTAGCCGATGCCCGTGAGTACGCAACGAATGAGCTCCATGGTGTGGTGCTTGGAATGGGTGGTCTCATGGACCTTTCGCTGGTTCCCGAGCCCGGGTCGGCGTATTCGTCCGAATCGGCGCGAGAGCGCCTGGATGAGCTCGCCGACATTCTCTATGACCTCACGCGATGACACGCTTTCCCGAATCGGCTGGGAAACTTTGGCTCATGACCACAGCGATCCAACAGGTCACCGCACGCCGCTGGGCGGGTCTTCCTAGTAAGCCGTAGTACTCGCCGAAAATCGGAATCTTCTATATCTGTCAAGCTGCGCTCGGGATGGTTTCATCGGAGGCGTGGAGTGCGTTGAGGGCGCGGTAGAGGTGGCGGGCGAGGTATCGCTTGAGGCACCGCCGGATCTCGCGTGATGTCTTGCCCTCGGCCTTCCTGCGTTCGGCGTAGGCGCGGGTAGCGGGGTCATGGACCGTTCTGACGACGGTGGCCATGTGCAGGGGGTGGGACCCAAGTACGCCTGAAAGCTGCCACGGGCCAGTGCCGTTCCAGCGATACGGGTCCGTGGGAGCTTCAGATAAGCATCAGCCTCCAGCTTGTGACCGTCCGGCACCTGGGCACGTTTCTGGAGGACCCCTCGGCGTACCGACCAGGGTGGTGGATTATGTGGCCGGACAAGTCGGTGTGGCGGATCCGTCGTTCGTGAAGGGGTACTTGGAGCGGCGGCCGACGCGGTTTGAGCATCAGGCGGGGAGATCGCCGAGGTATACGGTTATGTCTCCTACGCCTCGGCGGAGGCGGAGTTGATCGGCTGGTTGGACGGACAGGCGTGGACGACCGGTGACCAGCCGAAGCCGCTGTTCTACGCCGCGGTGGGATGGTCACAGGCGCGGAGAGCGCTGCTGCCGGGGGTCACGACGTTGCGGGACGAGGTGGCCAGCGTCCGTAAGAAGGCGGAGACCAGGCTGTACGCCGCCCTGGCGGGCGGTGACCGGCGAGCATGCCCTTGAGCTGGAGAAACTGCTGCAGGTGCCTGAGCGTACGGCTCCCGCGTCTGTGAGTTATCCGGTGTTGCCCGGAGGAAGACCCGGTGCTGCGCACCGTTCTCCTCCGTCCACCAATTTCCCTCAATCGGGTCTGCTGGGAAGACGAACCGGGGGTAACGATCTCTTTCACGGGCCGCCGGCACCACCCCGGCCCCAAGGACTGTCAACGACGACCACCCCATCTCAACAGGGGGTACTAAAGGGATACGCGCCATTAACGCGCCGCGAGATTCTCAACCCCATCGGTGGATCGAGGCTAAAACATGCCGTTCGAATTTGCGGCTTTCTCAGGGATGTCTTGGATGACGTCCCAGTGTTCGACTACTTTCCCATTTTCTAGGCGAAAGAAGTCCGCTAGCGCCCTTCCTGGTTCCCCCGGATTCAATATTAAGTGGGAGTGGGTCGCGACTAGATCGCCCTCGGCGATCACCCGCTTGATCTCTAATTGGAGTTGAGGGTAAGTGCCGCGCAACCAATTGACGAAGCTCACAAAGGCAGCCGGTCCGTCTTCAGCGTCCGGGTTGTGCTGAACGTAGCGATCACCGAAGTGCTCGCTTACGGCTCTTTGGGGATCACCTCCGAAGGCCGTTTGGTAGTAGTCGACGACCACTTTCTTGTTGCGTTCCAGGTCGGCCACGGGAGTCCTCTCAGGTGAATCGGGGGTCTGTACGAACTCCGGCCATTGTAGGACGGGGTTGGCCGAGAGCGACAGTACTCGACAAGACTCACGTATAGTGCTCGCGAAATGGGGTGCGTGCCTCATTTGATTAATGCTCGCGAAATGCCGGTGACCGCCCGAGTGCTGCGGTGTGCTTGGCGGATGGGTCAGTTGTCGATGGGTGCGCGTCGGGAGATCACGAAGAAGCATGCGGCCGAGTATGGGCGCGCGTCGAAGAAGGCCAAGGGGGTGATGCTGGATCAGCTGGTCGCGACGACGGGCTGGTCCAGGGCGAATACGAGACGGGCGTTACGGACGGCGCTGCAGCGGAAGGGCCCGGTGAAAGCGGTCAAACGCGTACCGCGGTCCCGTTCGTACGGGTATGACACGCTGAAGCTGCTGGTTCAGGTGTGGAACCTTGCCGGGCGTCCGTCCGGGAAGTATCTGGCCGCGACGATGGCCATCTGGCTGCCCAAGCTGGAGAGGTTTCACGAGCTGGACCAGAGACGTCTGAACGAGCAGACGCGGGCGCAGCTGCTCGCCGTTTCCGGGGCAACGATCGACAGGATGCTGAAGCCGACCAAGGACGGTGCGCGGATACTGGGCCTGTCCGGGACGAAACCCGGGCCGCTGCTGCGCAACTCGATCCAGGTCCGCAAGGCCGGGGATGAGCACGAACAGGCGCCGGGGTTCGTCGAGGCGGATCTGGTGCTGCACTGCGGCCCGACCCTGGCCGGGGAGTTCATCCGCTCCCTCACGGTCACCGATGTATTCACCGGCTGGACAGAGAACATTGCGATTAAGAACGGCGCCCACCGGTGGGTCCTCGAGGCTATGACAGGCATCGAGGCCAGGCTGCCGTTCCCGCTCGTGGGCCTGGATACCGATAACGGTGGTGAATTCATCAACCACGCCCTGATCAAATGGGCCGGTGAGCGGGACTTGTTCTTCACCCGGGCCAGGCCCTATAAATCCAACGACAACGCCCACGTTGAACAGAAGAACGGCGATGTGGTCCGCCGTCACGCCTTCCACTACCGCTACGACACTGCCGGTGAGCTGAGGCTGCTCAATGAGCTCTATCCGCTCGTGAGGGTGCGGCTGAACATGTTCACTGCGACCACGAAGGCCATCGGCTGGCGTTCGAACAGGAACGGAAGGAAGACCCGGATCTATGACAGGCCACGCACCCCGTACCAGCGCGTCATGGACTCAGCTGTCCTGACACCGGAGCGCGCCAGCGAGTTCGCCCGGCTCTTCAACGACACCAACCCCGCCGAACTGACGCGCGCCATCACCGCCATCCAACACAAACTCATCGCCTTGGCCAAAGACAAAACCAATGCCATCACCGCCGGCATTTCGCGAGCAGAAATAGCTGAGGCACCGGAACCTATTTCGCGAGCATCTTGACTTGAGGCACTACGGTACTGACCTTGGGGTAAGTCGGGCGGTGGTGCTGCCCGTGGCGGTGGCGCTCATGTGGGCCTTGCTTGCACCGGTTGTGTCCCGGGTGGTGTCGTTTCCCCATTTCCAGTAAGGCAACGGATTTCGGGCGCTGGGCACCAGGAAACGTTCACATCAGTCACACCAGTAACAGAACCTCGGGTCCGGCGGGGAGTGGTCCTTGGAGGTACGTGGTGAGCTGGGGCGCCGTCAGCGCTGGCCGTTGACGATGTCGTCTGCGTTGTTGAACGCCCAGGTCACCAGGGGGACCAGGAGGGTGCTCAGCTCATATCCACGCTCGGTCAGGCTGTAGTCGACCCGGGGTGGAATGGCCGTCTGGGCATTCCTGTTGACCAGGCCGTCCCGTTCGAGCGTCTTCAGCGTTTGGGCAAGCATCTTCTCGCTGATGCCTTCTGCCCGCCGTCGCAGCTCACTCCATCGCTGCCCGCCTTCTGACAGCGACACCAGGATCAGGACGCCCCACTTGCTGGTGATGTGGTCCAGCACAGTCCGGCTGGGGCAGCCGGCCGGGAACACGCCGTCGGAAAACGCGAGCGGCAGGGACGCCGGCAGGATACTTACCTTCATTCCAGTACCTTACCTGAAAGTGCGTACTCTCCATTGGGAAGCATCTTGCCTGTCCTCTGGTTATCTACGGTGACCAAGTACAAACGGTGAAAGGAACCACCCCATGAGCATCGTCATCACAGGCGCAAGCGGCCAGTTGGGCCAGCACGTTGTAGAAGCACTGCTGGAGCGCAACGTCCCCGCATCGGACATCGTGGCCACCGGCCGCTCCGTCGGGAAGCTTGCCGATTTTGCCGCCCGCGGCGTCCAGGTCAGGGCCATGGATTACACCGACCCTGCCTCTGTGGCGGCTGCCCTCCAGGGAGCCCGCAAGGTCTTGCTGATCTCCGGCAGCGAGGTGGGGCAGCGCGTGGAGCAGCACCGCAACGTGATCGAGGCTGCGAAGGCTGAAGGCGTGGAGCTGGTGGCCTACACCAGCATCGCGAACGCTGACACCACCGGCATGAAGCTCGCCGCCGAGCACCAGGCCACCGAAGCCCTGCTCCAGGAATCAGGCGTCCCCTTCGCGCTCCTGCGCAACGGCTGGTACCTGGAGAACTACACCGAGCAGCTTCCCGGCACGCTGGCGCAGGGCGCCGTTGCCGGAAGTGCCGGTGACGGCAGGGTCAGTGCCGCCTTCCGGGCAGACTATGCGCAGGCCGCCGCCGCGGTGCTGACTGCCGACGGCCAGGCCGGCAAGGTCTACGAACTGGGCGGGGACCAAGCATTCACCATGGCCGAACTCGCTGCCGAGATCAGCGCTGCCGCCGGCAAACCCGTCACCTACCAGGACATGCCCGCGGCCGACTACGCCGGCATGCTGGCCGGGGTGGGTGTCCCCGAGGCATTTGCCGACATTCTTGCCGATTCAGACCTAGGTATCGCCCGCGGGGACCTGCTCGTGAGCAGCGGCGACCTGCAGAAGCTGATCGGGCGCCCGGCCACCACGTTGGCCCAGGCCGTGCGCTCAGCGGTAGCTGCCGTCTAGTGACCCGCGCCTGAAATTCGTTTCCTTATTGTAAATGGGGTATGGCGAATGCGGGGCGGCCCGAAGGCCGGGTTGGAACCATCGGACGACGAGAGCCAGACGTTGGCTCGGTGGGCCCGGCAGCGGAAGTCATCGCAGGGTTTCACCGAGGCCTGCGCCCCTGTACTGCCGGTGGTGTTTTCTCAGGAGTCGCAGCCGTAGCTGGCTGCGGCGGCCTGGGAGCGCTGTCGGTGAGCAGGATGGGCGGAGCCGAGCGCGTCGGTGGTGGCGCCCGTGCTGGTGCGCATGCCGATGAGGTTACCGCCCCAGGAAGTGGCTGCCCAAGGTTTCGTCCTTCTCTTGCGTTGGATCGGGGGCCTGGATGAGGGCCGCCTCCGGACTTGTTCGTTTCCGGAGACGGCCCTGATTTGGTGGTCAGTCCCTCGCAGCGTGAGCGCCGGTAGTTCAGTCCATGAGTTGGGGTCGCCGTAGTATCGAGAACAAATCGGGCGGATATGGCTGGGTGGTAACCCGGCAGTTCAGTCGTGTCGGGTGCTCGGCTTGAGCGTGGCGAAGTCGGCGTGGGCTTGGTCAATGGCTTCGGGGTAGGCCTGACGTTTGTCGTGTTCGGTGAGCGCCCGGTAGATGCTGGCCAGGCTGGGGTTGCGGCCCTTGCGTTTGCCGGTGGGGATGATCAGGTCAGGGCGGATGTCATTGAGGGACTCGCCGTTCTTGCGGCGGCGCAGCACGGTGTACAGCATGTCGTCGGTGATGACCGGTGGGCGTCCGCCGTGGTTTCCCTTGCGGGCGGCGGCGTTGAGGCCTTCGAGGGTGGCTTCGCGGATGTTCTCGCGTTCGGTTTCGGCCATCGCGGCGAAGAACGCGAACAGCACCCGCCCGGTGCCGGTCGGGTCGTAGATCCCGGTGAGCGGCCCGGCGAGCATTTCCAGTGCGATGCCGTGTGCGGTGAGGTGATCGGCCAGTGCGGTGAGCTCGGCGGAATCGCGCCCGAGGCGTTTCATCTCGTAGACGGTGAAGATGACCCGGCAGTGCGGGGCGTGGGCCTTGATCTGCCGGGCTGCTTCCAGCGCGGCCTCGAACTTCGGGCGGACCCGCACGCGGGTGGAGATTTTCTCGGCGAAGATCTTTTCGCGCGGGATGCCGTGCGCGGCCAGCGCATCCAGCTGGGACTGGAGTTCCTGGGTCAGGTGAGAGCAGCGGGCATAGCCGACGCGGATATCCGCACTCGGCGTGTCTGCGGGGATTGGTGCCGGCGGCGGCGTGCCCGGCCGCCACGGCTGGCCGGGACCCCGGTCGCCCGGGGTCGGCACACGCAGTTCCTTCGCCAAGCGGGGGACTTTGGTGAACCGGCCCGTGTGATAGGTCGAGGCGACCGCTCCGGAGCGGGAACGGCACGGCGAGCCGGGCTGGACCTCGCAGCGGGGGCACCGGTGCCGCTCGACCTCATCGGCGTCGGAGGGGGCGCTGGCTCCGGTTTCGCTCCTCATCCCGAAATTCTCTCACAAACATTTCTTAGAAGTCGGCCCGCGCCTTCTTGAGTGAGAACGGGTTCTGAGAAGAACTCCGGCCTTCGCCGCTCAGCAGGGCCGCATCGTCGACGCTTTCTCAAAATCGGGCGTTTGCGGGAGGAGGGTCCGCGCCGTCCTCATTCAGAGATATCCCTTAGAGACCCCGGCCGCGAACCTAGGAACTCAAGGGTCATCTCTTACGAAGAGGAAACGACCTTCTTTGGACATCCGATCCGCCACTTGTCACCTAGGGACAGCTCTAGGAGTACCGGGCCTTTGTGGGTGACGAATTCGAGGTCACCCTTCATGCCATGGCAGGTGGTGTCGTCCGCGAGAGGGCTGGTGGTGAGGCGTTCCCATGCCGCGACCACCGTGTTGCGCTGTACGGCGAGGACATCAATCCACCCTTTGCGGGCATTGGACGTTCCAAAAACGATTTCGTACTCGCTGGGCGCAGAGGCCGGGGAACCGTCTCCTTCTTAGGGCTCACTTCTCTGCTCGGGGGTCGTCAACGGCCTCGGACTCGTCCAGCCAGTCGAGCTCGGTGTCCGGGGTGTAGCCGGAGGCGACGGCCTCCGCGGTTGCCTTCCACTCGGATAGAACGACGAACAACCTGTCGAAACTTGAAATGGACGCACAGGCCCGGGAGACGTCGACTATTTCGGATGCGAACTGCTCGCGCTGCTGTGCCGGCAGAAAGCCAAGCCAGGGGAATGGGATCAGGAGCCTGTCGGCGAAGCTCGATTCTCCCGGGGCGAGCGATGCGGCGACCAGGCTCGCGGCCAGCTGGAGTGCCTCGTGTTCCCGCTCAACTGTCTTGGACCGAAGGAGCATAAGGGGCTCACCGTCACGACGGGTGATGGTTACAGGACCCTCGTCTGCAGCGCGGAAGACCTGTGCGGGATTCCTGGACAGGTCCGAGGAGCTGGCGGTGCGGCTGATCATGACGGTACTCATGAGTCCATTATTCTGAATATGTTCAGAAAATGCAATCCGCTGGCGTGCTTACGTATGCGCTGTTATCGGCGTTGGGCTGCCGGCCCCTTATCTCCGGGGCAGCCGCAAGGTGTCGGCCTTGCTATGTGTGCCCCAACGCTGGGGCGAGCTGGCCAAGGTAATAGTTCTTGGGCCAGTGCCTGAGCCGTTGCGGAAGCAGCGGATAAACCCTGGCCAAAAGATTTATCGTGCGTTCGAAACACAGACGGTGCCGCCGGTTCCACGGCAGCCGGAAGTCCTTCCGAAGCCGGCGCGGCAGGAGCCCTGCCGTGATCAGGCGCGCCAGGGGCATGACCAGGCGCATTACGGCCGGTCCGGCTGACGGATAAAGCAGGTCACGTGCGACGCGCACCGCGACCTCGTCGGCTTCCAGTCCGGCCAGGGTGCGGTTCCAGTATTCGCGGAAGGCCGCCCTGTCAGCGGGCCACATCTTCTCCGGCAACTGCAGGGCAGTGCCGATCTTGGCGTACTCGCGGTAGACAACATCGGCCGAGGCGTCGTCGAGCGGACCATGGATTTTCTGGTGGACCGTGACCATTGTGTCGTACAGGGTTGCAACTACCCAGAGCTGGGTTTCGGCGTCGAAGGCGTTGTACCCCCTCGAGGTGGCGTCCGGCTGGCGGAGGACACGGGCATGGGCCCGGTTCACGACACGCCTGACGGCGGCCACCTGGCCCGAGGTGCCGTAGACCACGGCGTAGACATAGCTCATCGTGCTGCGGAGCCTGTCCAACGGGCGCTCGGAGAAGTTGCTGTGCTCAGCGATGGCCCGCACTATGGGGCGCTGGGAACGCGGCTACCTTGATGCCGAGAACGGCACGGCTGCCGGCCTTGATGCCGAGCTGGGCGGGCGCTGGGTTCCGCAGTCCTTCCCGGCCTCGTTGTTCGCCACGCCGGAAGATAAAGAGTCCAGGTGCGCGGCGAACGCGGCTGCCGTCGCAGCCGACTATGGATGCGTCAGTGAGTACGTCGTGTACCGTGTCGCGGATAAGGATTCCGGCCCCGAGCTGGAATCCAAGAAGGGCCGGCCCAGTCAGAACGGGCCGCTGGTAGACGGCGACACCTTGGCCGCAGTCTGCGCATCGTCAGCGACACGCGAAACAACTCCAGCCAAGGGCAGACCGCCGACCCGCCAGGACTTTGGTCGCTGACCGTGGACTGGGGGCGCGGGTCTTCGCGTTGGTCGTTTTGATACTGGCCCTAGCCAACACTGTCCGGCGTTGAGCACCGGCTGGCATGCAGTCAGCGTGTCAGTTCTAGAATCATTGGCGAGCGAATCCTGCTGCAGCGCCAAGGTGACGAGGGTATCAGCCAGCCCTCATGCCCGAAGCGTCCTGGCGATTCGATGCTTGATTCATATTGCTTGGCTAGTGCGTATCCGGTTAGCTCAGGTTGTGTCAGCGGCACTCAAAAAGAGAGCCCCAAACAGACCTGTTCGTCGCCGAACCCCTCCTGGTACTCCCAAAATCGTCCGCGGAAAGCCGGGTGGGTCCATTGCCTCAATTTACCTGAGCTAACCGTCTACGCACTGCTTGGCTTATGATCGGTCACATGTCCGACGACCGAACGGTGATCCATGGGATCTGATCCTGCATCCGTAGATTTTCCGGGGCCACCGGCCACGGCTTCTGGGCAGAATCCGGAAGTTCAAGAACACTCCGGTCATTTGAGCGGTCGCATTCCGGCCCAAGCCGTCATCGGTGAACTGATGGCCTGCAGGGAACGCGACGTGCCACGATCTCCGCTGGGCCGTTTCTTCGGGGCTGACCCGCTGAGCGTGGACAGCCGCCCTTGGTACAAAGGTGCTTTGGGTGAAATAGCTGTGGGTAGAATTCTCGCGCGGCTGGGACCGGAATGGACGGTCCTGCATGCCGTCCCCGTCGGCGCCGGCGCCTCCGACATTGATCACGTCCTGATAGGCCCGGGCGGGGTTTTTACCCTCAACACCAAGAACCATTCAGGCCAGTCTGTCTGGGTTGCCGGGCGCACTCTCATGGTGGCGGGCAAGAAGCAGCGCCACATCGCCAACTCGGTCCACGAAGCGGTCCGGGCCGCAAAATTCCTCACCACCGCAGCGGGTGAGGTCGTGCCAGTCACCGGCGTCCTCGTTATCGTCGACGCCAAGAGCCTACCGGTCAGGGAGAAGCCGGCTGATGTTGTGGTTGTTACCGACCGGCAGCTGCTGCGCTGGCTGAACCGTCGCAGGCGCGTTCTCACCCCAGAGCAGATTGCGGGCATAACGGCGGCTGCCATTCTCCCGACAACGTGGCACCGGAACCCGGCGCCCGACGGGGACATTACTACCCTTCAACAGGGATTTGAGAATCTTCGCAAACTCGTGGGCCGGGCCCGGCGGCGTCGGGCTGCATGGGCCCTTGCCCTCGTTGTCGTCTTGGTCATTGTCCTGGCCAACGTCGTCCCTATGCTCGCCGGAGTGGCTCTGCAGAGCCTTATGCACCGATGAAAAGCAGGGCCGCCAATATCGCCAATATGCGGGAGTCGTCAGCGCACGGAGTGACTCTATGACGTTCGAGGAACCCGCCGTCGCTGCTGGCCCGTGCGGAAGGCGGCGGCAGCCGGTACATGATGAGGGAATTCGATCCTTGGCACACTTGTTTCCCGACGTTACAGCCCAACGGGATCCCGATAAGAACACTCTGCTTCCGTCCCAGGTCAGGCCAGGAAGCAACCGACCCATATGGTGGTTATGCGAAAATGGACACTCATGGTCTGCGGCTCCCTAATACACGCACGAAGGGGCACGGGTGTGCCGCATGTAAGGGCATGAAAGCCACGACGGAAAACAATCTCGCCGTCATCCGGCCGGACTTGTTGCCCACATGGCACCAAGAGCTAAACCTGTTTGGTCCCATCCCGACCGAGGTTCTTCCTCAGTCCAACAAGGACGTCTGGTGGACGTGTTCGAAAGACCCGACCCATGACTATCAGGCTTCCCCGGAATCCCGTTTCCGCGGTGGAGGATGCCCCTTCTGCGCGGGCAAGAAGGTAAACGCCTCCAACAGTGTTGCCGGAACGAGCGCTGTTCTGGCCGGCGAATGGGACCCAGCCAGTTCGCGGAGCGCCGAGGACGTCGCAAGGGGAAGCGACTATGTGGCGTCCTGGATATGCCGCAGGGACCCCGCGCACCGGTGGGAGGCCGTTGTCAGCTCCCGTCCGTCAAGCGGGGCCGGCTGCCCGTTCTGCGCCGGCAAGCGGCCAATGGAGCACAACCGACTCGACATCAACCGTCCCGAGCTGGCAAGAGAATGGCATCCCACAAAAAACGGAGAACTGACCCCGGCCAACCTGACCACAGGTAGCAGCAGACGGGTCTGGTGGATCTGTCCCAGGGAGCCCGAGCATGTTTGGTTGGCTCCGGTGCGTGCGCGGGCCCTGGACGGTGACGGCTGCAAGTGGTGTGCTCCTGCCATTCGATCCAGAGTAGACGTGGCGCTGGCCTGCGAATTCGCGGCTGTCTTCCCATGTGATGTAGATCCCCGGGAGCAGGAGCGCCTTGACCTTGGCCACAACAGGCCCCATACCGTGGACGTTCTCATCAAATCCCACGGAATCGTGATTGAGTTCGACGGGTCCTACTCCCACCGTGGAGAGGCCCACGAACGAAGGGATCGATCGAAGACAGATCGTCTTCGCAGCGCCGGATACAAGGTGATCCGTATACGCGAGGAGCCTTTGGCTTTGTTGGATCCGGAGCACGATGTGACTGTGGAGAGGGCTCGGCGTCCTCAGGGGCCAGAACCTGGCGGAGCGGACGACGGCGGGACCTCCCGCCGTCGTCCGCTCAGAGCTGGTGCGGCAATGGAGTCAGTTTTTGACGACGTCCAGCTCAATCACAGCCCAGGACAGCGCCGGCAGCGTTGCCCGGAGTTCGGAGCCGCTCGCCTTCGCCCCTTCCAGAGGTTTGAGCCCCACCTGGTCCGGACGGCTTTGCGTATTGGCCGTGAAACGGTTCCCGCCTTCCGGAATTTCCAGGACCTCGGCGCGGACTACCTGGCGGGCGTCGAACCCGCGCAGGGCGACCTCGACGTCGGCAGCTTCCTCCAGGCCCCGGTTCGCGAAGAACAGTGCCACGCGCCCCGTTTCCTCGTTCCACGTTGCGCTGACGTCCACCAGGTCGGTGCCGCCGAAGCGGGCACTTTCGTACTTGTCCGAGTCAACAGACAGGCGCAAGATCTGGCCCTTGGCCAGCTCGGCCATCCGTGCGAACGGGTGGAAGATGGTCTGGCGCCAGGCCGGACCATTTTCCTCGCTAAGGATCGGCGCGATCACGTTGACCAGCTGTGCCTGGTTGGCGATCTTGACGCGGTCGCCGTGGCGGAGCAGAGAGTTCAGCAGGGTTCCCACCACCACGGCGTCCGTCACGTTGTACTTGTCCTCGATGACCCGAGGGTGCTCGCGCCAGCCCGCCTTGGCGACGTTGTGCGGCTGGTCCTCGGTGTCCAGGCCGCGCTGGTACCAGACGTTCCACTCGTCGAAGGACAGGTTGATGTGCTTCTTGTGTTTGCCCTTGGCACGCACGGCATCGGCGGTGGCGATCACCGATTCGATGAAGTAGTCAGTGTCCACTGCGCTGGCGAGGAAGCTGCCGACGTCGCCCTCGTTTTCCTGGTAGTAGGCGTGGAGGGAGACGTAGTCCACCTCGTCGTAGGTGTGCGTCAGGACCGTCTGCTCCCAGTCGCCGAACGTCGGCATGCCGGAGCTGGAACTTCCGCAGGCAACCAGTTCGATGTCCGGGTCCACGAAGCGCATGGCCTTGGCGGCTTCCTGAGCCAGTCGGCCGTATTCCTCAGCGGTCTTGTGGCCGATCTGCCACGGCCCGTCCATCTCGTTGCCCAGGCACCAGAGCTTGATGCCGAACGGGTCCTTGTGGCCGTTCTTGGCGCGCAGGTCTGACCAGTAGGTGCCGCCGGGGTGGTTGGCGTATTCCACGATCTCGCGGGCTGCGTCGACTCCCCTGGTGCCCAGGTTGATGGCTTCCATGATTTCCGTGCCGGCCTGGCGGGACCAGTCCACGAATTCGTGCAGGCCGAACGTGTTGGTCTCCACGGTGTGCCAGGCGCCGTCCAGCCGGCGGGGCCGGTTCTCCCGCGGGCCGATGCCGTCTTCCCAGTTGTAGCCGGAGACGAAGTTGCCGCCGGGGTACCGGATGACGGTGGCACCGAGCTCCTTGACGAGCTTGAGCACGTCCTGGCGAAAGCCGTTCTCATCGGCCTCCGGGTGGCCCGGCTCGTAGATGCCGGTGTAGACGCAGCGGCCCATGTGCTCCACGAAGGAGCCGAACAGGCGGCGGGGTACTTCGCCGATGGTGAAGTCGCGGTCGAGGGTGATCCGTGCGCGGGACATGTGCAGTATCTCCTTGGTTGTGGAACAGGACTGTTGGTAGGTGTTTGGCAAGCGTTAGGTGCCGGTTCAGGTACCGGCCAGGCCTGTCGTCGCGACGCCCTTGATGATCTGGCGCTGGAAGAACAGGAAGACGAGGATCAGGGGCAGTGCCGCGAGGAGCGCGGAGGCCATGTTCTGCGCGTACTGGATGCCGTACGCGCTCTTGATGGTTTGCAGGCCCACCGGAAGGGTGAGGAGCGCGCCGTCGTTCGTGGCAATGAAGGGCCACAGGAAGTTGTTCCAGGCGCCGATGAACACGAAGATCGCGACGGCGGCCAGGATGGGCCGGGACAACGGCAGGATGATCTGGGTGAAGATCCGCACGCGGCTGGCACCGTCCATCACAGCGGCTTCTTCAAGTTCGCGGGGAATCTGGTCGAAGAACTTCTTGAGCACGAACACCATGGCCGGGTGGATGACCTGCGGCAGGATGATGGCCCACGAGGTATCGATCAGGTGCAGCGCCAGCATTTGGTAGAAGAGCGGGATGATGAGGACCGGCGGCGGGACGATGATCGAGGCAATGATCACCGTCATCAGCACCTTTTTGCCCTTGAAGTCGATCCGGGACAGGGCGTAGGCCACCAGCGCCGAGATCACCAGCGTGATCGCCGTGATGGCCGCCGAGGTGTAGAACGAGTTCCAGGTCCAGAGCGGGATGTTGCCGTCCTGGAACACCTTGACGAACGCTTCAGCGGTAAAGCCCGACGGCGGTATCCAGCTGACCTTCGGAGCGGCGGCATCCGTCTCGGTCTTGAAAGCGGTGGCCGTGGCCCAGGCAAACGGAATCAGCCACAGCACTGCGATGAAGGCCGCAACAACGATCGCGGCGATCTTGCCTGCGGTCATCTTCTTGCGCGGGCGGCGGATCCCTTCGCTGGTGCTTGTGCGTGGGGTGGGACGGGTGAGGGTAGGGGTTGCCATTGTTATGCACTCCTGCGGCGGGTGATGGCGAACTGCATGGCCGAAATGAGCACGATCAGTCCGAAGAAGATGTAGGAGATGGCTGCGGAGTACCCCAGCCGGTAGCCGGTGAAGCCGGTTTCAAAGATGTACTGCACCACTGGGCGGGTTGATCCTCCGGGCCCGCCGGCGGTCATTTGGTACACCTGATCGAAGATCTTCAGGGACGCGAGGATCTGGAGGAGCACGATCATCACCGTGGTGGGGGTCAGTTGCGGCAGGGTGATCGAGAAGAACTGCCGCCAGGCTCCGGCGCCGTCCAGGGACGCTGCTTCGTAGTGCTGTGCAGGGATGTTCTGCATCGCGGCCAGGTACAGCAGGAAATTGAACCCCACGGTCCACCACAGCGTGGCGATGACGATCGCCCACATGGCCACGTTGGGATCGTTGAGCCAGGCGACTTTGGGGAGGCCGATCTTGGCGAGGAAGTCATTGATCAGGCCAAGCTGCGGGTTGTACATCCAGGTGAAGAACAGCGAGACCACGGTGGAGGCCAGCAGATACGGGGCAAAGTAGGAGAGCCGCCACAGCCACTGGGCAGGCAGCCCGACGTTCAGCAGGGCCGCCATCACCAGGGCCACGAGGACCAGGGGGACGGTGCTGATGACGGTGAAGTAGAGCGTGTTTCCCAGGGAGTGCCACATGTCAGCGTCGGCCAGTGCCTCGGCGTAGTTCGCGAAGCCGATCAGGCTGTCGTTGGCGCCGGTCAGGGACTTGCCCGTGAGGCTCATGTAGACGCCATAGAGAATGGGCCACACCAGGAAGACAAGGAAGAAGACCAGGAACGGGGTGGCGAATCCCCAGCCGCTCAGGTTGCTCCTGCTACGGCTCTGTGATGGGCGGCGCGTTTGTTGGGGTTGGCTCCCTGTGGCGATGTCCGGCTGACCGGTGCTGTGCCGGGACGCTATTGAAGAACTCATGAAGGACTCCTTTGTCGCTCGGTGCCGTTAGACCGGGTTGGGCCGGGAAAGAAGGGTGTTAGTGCGGCGCTCAAAGGCGTCCCAACCTGCGGCCGCCTTATCGCGACCCAGGAGCACGTTCTGGACGTTCTCCGCAAAGTAGGTCTGCCAGTCCGAGCCCGAGCCGCTGAACCAGGCTTCGGGATCGTAGGCGATGATATCCGCTGCGTTGGCGTAGTGAATCTGCGGCGTGAGGTCGCGGTATGCCTGTGACTGGACCACGGGCTGGTAGGCCGGAATATGCCCGGCTTCTGCCCAGGAGAGTGATCCTTTGAGGACATCGCTCACGAACTTGTAGACGTCCCGCCGTTTCGCTTCATCCACATTCAGCTGCCGCGGCAGGACGAACGAGTGCGAGTCTGCGTAGGCTGCCGGCGTTCCGTACAGCGTGGGAATAGTGGCAGCGTCCACCGGAAGTCCGGCTTTCTTGAGCGTGGGCAATTCCCACACTCCGCTGAACAGCATTCCCGAGCCACCACGGGCGAACTCCGCGATGCCCGTGCCGATGTCGCCGCTCTTGGCAGCGATGGTGTCATCAAAGAGCGACGCCATGAATTCCAAGGACTCAATGGCAGCGTCGCGGTCCACTTTCATCGGCTGGCCCTGGATCAGTTCCATGTCCGCGCCGTGCTGCTTGTAGAGCGTGTAGAAGAGCCGCCACATCTGGGAGCCACTGCCGAGGTAACCGAAGGACAAACCATGGGCCTGGGTGACCTTCTGCATTTCCCTGGCCATGGCCATGAACTCCTGCGGAGAAGTTACTTCCTGCAGTTGTCCGTTGCCGCCGAGGACGCCGGCTTTGCGGGCGATGTCCGTGTTGTAGAACATGACGAACGGGTGCGAATCCAGGGCGATGGAGAACACTTTGCCGTTCTGCTGGCTCTTCTCCCAGATTCGTGGCGCAAAGTCTTCCCCGGTAACGCCGTGCTCGGCCAGCAGGTCAAGGTCCCAAGGGTCAATGAGCCCGCCCGGGGCGTATCCGGGAACCCTGCTGGCATGCATGATCGCTACTTCCGGTGGCCGCCCGCCGGCCGATGCCATGGCCAGTTTGGTGTAGTACGGCGGGCCCCAGGCCAGGACCGTGGGTTGCACCTTGAAGCCGGGGTTGGCCTGGTTCGCGCTGCTGATCATCGCCTGCATCTTGATGCCGTCACCACCGGACAGGAGATGCCAGAAACCAATGTCCCGCATGTCAGAGGCCTGGGCGTTTCCGCCGCAGCCCGTCAGGCCGCCTGCTACCAGGACACTGCCTAAGGCTGCCGATCCTGTCAGTAACTGCCTTCGGGACAACTGCTTCCCGAAAAATTCAAACTGCTTCACCCGACACTCCTTTGGATGGGCCCGCTGCAAGGTCACTTCTTGTTGCTCAAAACTCCGGTTCCGGCGCGTCCCCCGTTCCCGGGCCGTTGCCTGCGGGGGGTGACGCACGCCTCACATTACATCGATGTAATGGACAGGGCAAGAGAAAATTGTTAGCGCACACAATTTGGTGGGCTGCTCTCGTTTCAGATGCGGCTGCTGTCCCGCTCCACGATGGTGTAGTCCATGGAAACCACGCGCTGCTCGTGGCCCCTGTCGGCCATCCGCTCCGTGAGCAGGCGCAGGGCTTCGCTGGCAATAGCACGCTTATCGAAGGAGACTGTGGTCAACGACGGAACCGCGTAGCGGCCGTCGGCGATGTCATCAAAGCCCGCCACCACAATGTCCTCCGGGATCCGCAGGCCCCTCTTCCAGAGCACACTCAGGGCGCCGATGGCCATGGAATCCGTGAAGCAGAACAGTGCCTCGGGAAGCGGATGGGAGTCCAGGTAGGCAGTGAGCGCATCGGCAGCAGTCTGTGGCGTCCACTTTTCGCAGGGAATCAGCAGTGACTCGTCCCGTTCGATGCCAAGGATCTTCAACGCCTCTTCATAGCCCTGAGTTCTCTGTATCGCCGCAGCCGATCCCCTGCCTTGGGTAGTTCCCAAGACGGCGATCCGTCGGCGCCCGGTCTGCGCCAGGGCGAGAGTCATGTCGCGGGCGGCAGCGACGCTATCCACAAAGACGCGGTCGGCAAGCCTTTGCGTGACCTCCCCGAGCAGGACCACGGGCGGAAGGGCAACGCCCACCTGGACGGCACTCTCGTCCAGCACCACAGGGTTAAGGATCAGTCCGTCGATCAGGTTGGAGCGGGCGCGCACCATGAGTTCGTGCTCACGCTGGGGATCGGAGCCGGTTTCCTCGATCTGCACGATCCAGCCCTGCTCGTGCGCCACCTCCACAATGTGGTGGGCAATTTCTGCCGAGTACGGCGTGCCAAGATCAGGCAAGGCCAGCGCAATCACACCGGACCTCCCATTGCGCAGCCCGCGGGCGGAGAGGTTGGGCACATAATCCAGTTCGAGAATGGCCTGCTCCACTTTGAACCTGGTGGCTCCACTAACCGGAACGATTCCATTCATGACGTTCGAGACAGTCTTGGGTGAAACGCCGGCGCGACGCGCGACATCCTTGACTGTTGCGCGCACTACTCCCCTTTCAAAGCCTTCTGGGCCAAAGCCCGCAGCAGTGGCTGCCGCTGCGGATGACCTGCTGACGATGATACCTCCCGCGCCTCGACGAGAGGCGGCGGAAGCGGCTTGACAGGGAAATTGTTAGCGCTCACAGTTGTTGGAGCGAAAGTTAGCCTTCACCCGAAAGCCGAGCAAATGAAGAACTGGGCAGGAAATCTCAATTACTCATCAGCGGACGTCAAGCGCCCGGAGTCGGTGGCTGAGCTCGCCCAGGTGGTGGCGCGCTCCAGTAGGGTCAAGGCCCTGGGATCGCGGCACTCCTTCAACCGCATAGGGGACACAGACGGCGTGCACGTGCTGCTGGATGCACTGCCGCAGCAAATCGAACTGGACTCGGAACAGCAGAGGGTCCGCGTCAGCGGCGGAGTGAGCTACGGTGCGCTGTGCCGTACGCTGCAACAGTCCGGCGTGGCCATCCACAATCTGGCGTCACTGCCCCACATTTCCGTGGCAGGGGCAATCCAGACGGGCACCCATGGATCCGGCGTGAGCAACCCCTCCCTGGCCGGAGCGGTGGAGGGCATTGATCTGCTCCGGCCCTCCGGCGAGCAGGTGTCACTGTCCCGCGCGGACGGAGAGGAATTCCTGGGCAGCGTGGTTGGCCTGGGCGCTCTTGGCATCGTCACCGGCCTCCAGCTTGCCGTCCGGCCGAGCTTCAGCATGCGACAGCGTGTTTTGGAAAACCTGCCGTGGGAACGGGCGCTGGCGGACTTCACGCAGCTTGTGTCCAGCGCCTACAGCGTGAGTCTTTTCACCGATTACGTGGGCGATTGCATCGGCCAGGTCTGGCTCAAGGCGCTGGACTCGGAGCCCTCCATCGGTGAATTGTTCGGGGCCACGGCAGCCATCCGCCCGCGGCACCCGTTGCCGGGGATGTCGGCCGAGAACTGCACAGTCCAGATGGATGAGCCCGGGCAATGGCTGAACCGGCTACCGCACTTCCGCCACGAGTTCACGCCCAGCAAGGGTGAGGAACTGCAAAGCGAATTCATCCTGCCGCTGGAGCAGGCACCTGCTGCGATCCAGGCAGTGCGGAGCTTGGCGGACAAACTTGCGCCCCTGCTATTTGTCTCCGAAATCAGGACCGGCGCCGGGGACGAATTCTGGCTCAGCCCCTTCTACCGGCAGCAGAGCGTTGCACTGCACTTCACCTGGAAGCCGCTGCAGCCGCAGGTGGAAGCCTTTCTTCCGCAGCTCGAAGACCTGCTTCGGCCGTTCGGGGCCAGGCCGCACTGGGGCAAGCTTTTCACGCCCGACGGTCACGACTGGGAGTCCCTCTACCCCCGCTTAGCGGACTTCCGCTCGCTTGCATCGGCGCACGATCCGGAGGGAAAATTCCGCAACGGGCTGCTGGACAGCATCCTCGGAGTCCCGGCGGTGAGCTCACGCTAGTCTGCATTCCCGCTCGACCGTCCTGTATGTGGGTTCCCAAATGGGATGGCTCTTGCATGCGCCGAGCCCGACCGTTGCCAGCGTCCGCTGACTGCGTGCATTCGCTGGCGCTGGTCAGCAGGGTCGTGGGTGGTCCTGGATCAGGCCGTCACACCGGCCCTGAATCAGGTTGACATACTCAGAAGGGCCCCGGAATCTGCCGGGGCCATTTACATGCGCTGCTCCAACCGTGTTTCCGTGGCCGCTACTGGCGAGTACAGCGTCAGTCGGAACGTGGGCGCAGTAGTGCCCGCACCGACACGACCAGCAGTCTGACGGTCCCGGCCAGGGCCACCAGGGCTGTGAATGCGGCGACCTGGGAGAGGAACATCAGCAGGGCCACCACGAGGGTGCCCGTGTACGTCAGGCCAAAGGCAAGGGTGGACGGGTCAGGCATCAGTCCTCACCACTGAACCCATCATGCGCTGGTGCGGTGACAGGCGACGGCAGCGGGCACAGTTCCTGCACCAGTGCCCTGAGCTGTACAGGCCGGAAGGGTTTGGTCAGGTAGGCGGTAGCACCGGCTGCCATGCCGTCGAGTTCGTCACCGTCCCTGGCCGTCCGGTGATCATGATGATCGGCGCATTTGAATATTCCCTGAGGCCGCGGGCAACATCGTGGCCGCTTATGTCCGGTAAGCCGAGATCCTACGTAATCAGGGTCGGGTCCAGTGCCCTGGCCGCGCGAATCCCTGCCGCCCCGGTGGATGCGGCCCGTACTTCAAAGTCCATGCCGGAGAGGATCAGTACGAGCAGTTCCCGGATGTCGAGGTCATCTTCGATGACAAGGCAAATCCCGCGTGAATTCATGTGGTCCCCCCGGCCAATTCCTCACTATTCTACGGGCCTTCCCTCCCCGGCTGAGTTCAAGCGGGCGGCGGCGGAAGTTGAAAGATGAAGCGGTCATCGGGGGACCAAATGTGCTCGTCGTCGCATCGGTAGCCACGCAGCCACGCTTGACCGTCTACGACTCGAAGATAGAAGCCCTTCGGATACTCGTCGTCCTGGCTAAGAGCTTCGGCGGCCACTGTGAGGCCGCCATCGGGTGCCCGCCCCGAAGACATCACCGAGTCGCGAGACTCCATCTGCCCGTTCAGAGCCATGCGCAAATAGGGCCCAGTATCCACCGGGCACAGCAACAAACCCTGTTGCTGAGCAACCTCGAAGATCTGAGTAAGCGTCGCCCCACTGGGAAGCCCGAGTTCGGCGACCGTACGCTCTGTGACCACCACGGGACGAGAGTCCCGGTCGTCGAAGACGAGGTCCTCGAGCAGGGTTTCCGCGTGACTGTTAACAAGGATGCCACGCGCGCTCAGGCAGATCATCAGCTGGCGCCGGGAAAGCCCACCGACCCATACTTCGAGTCGTTCGACGCGGGTTCTGTCTGGCATGGGTCTCCTTTAGGTGAGTGTCTGCTACGGGCTGGTGCCTCACTCTACGGGGGCCAGGTTCGCCGCTCGCAAAGAAGCGCCGCCAACGGGTCTGGTCAGCTACACGCCGGCGCTTCCGTAAGCCCATCCCTCACCGGGCCATTCGATCAGGTGGCATCTGCCGCTGTCGTCGCCTTGCGGATTGCCGCCCTCCATCCCCAAACAAGGTGCTGAGTGCCCACCTCAAAGTGTCGGTAGTTCGAGGCGAAGGCGGTCGGCACAAAAGGGCTATTCGCGACGACTTGCAGACCTCCCTCAGTAAAAAGCTCAATCCGCGTAAGTCCTTGCTCTGTGACGGCCAGACCCTTCACATCTCGGTCCGTGGGTGGCTCTGCCCCGCTCCAAGGTAGCGCTCCAACCACGAAGGTGGAGCGGGAGCCGGCTCCTTCGCGTTTAAGCTCAACGACTTGGAGGCAGGCCCAACGCCCTCCCTCACAAGGAACAGCAATGATGTCTCCCGGCTCCAAATCTCCGCTGGTTCTTGGGCTGAATGGGAACTGGCGATTGGTCATGCTTGAAGTGTCCCAGAACAATCCAAGGCGCCTGCCTAAACAACACACGCTCCCGGCTTGGGATCTTTCACTTCTCTAAGATCGTTGCCCTCACGCGCCCGTAAGCCGGTCCCCTTCCGGCCGGGCCGGCGGCCCAACCGCTGCTTCAGGAAACCCTTGTCATTGCGGCTCTGGATGATTCCCGTATGACCCGCCCGAGAAACTGCCCGGTGAAGGTGCGACAAACGGACGCCGACGCAGCTCTTAATTCAACAACCCAGTGTCTTGAAAAACAATCCTTTGCTGAGATGTCCCCATAGACAAGCGTCCTTTAGATCGCATCCCGTGTGCCGGGGATATTTGGCTACCTGAAAGCCTCGAGTGCCATGCCGACAAAGGCCAGGACTCCCATGCACATGTACATGAAGCCCATGAACTTTATCGTCGGAACATCGGCGAAGGTGAAGCCTTCCGGCGGTATTCCTTTGCTCTCTTTGTACATGCGGGACCAGCCAGTTGCGGCGCCGTTGACGTCCCTGAAGATGCAGAGGCCAAAAAGAAAGATTGAGAGTCCAATGACGGAGACAATCAGCAGCAGCAACCATTCCGGACCCTTCAGCGCTCCAACGAGAAAGCAGAGGACGAAAGACGCGAGGTGGCGGGTGTGGAGGGTGAACACGTGGCCCGGCTGTGGTTTGTCGGCGCGAACCCCTGGCTGGGCGAGGTCTCCCCGATCGAAGCAATCCGGGACATGCGCGCCAAGGATGTCATGGGCGCGGCTGCCGCCATGACCGACGACAGGTTCTCCGCTTGACGCAGGTCTGTGCCGCCACGGGGCCGGCCTTCGTAGAGGGCCCAGTTCTCCTGAAGGTGTCGTGAGCCGCCAAGTTTGTAGGCCCTGTGCTCCTGGAGGTGTCCTCAGGGGCAATGCGGTGAATCAGAACCCGCCTGTAACCCGTCGGGGTATGGCCGGGACCGAAACGCGGAGTTCAGGGACACATAATTCGGGTTATCCCGCGTTTGGGGAAATTATCTGGACAAAAACTCACAACGCGTCGAAGGTTCGCGCGGCCTGCCCAGCTTACAAGACCCGGGCGGCTGTCCGTGACGCGGGCAACACCAAACCGGCGCCATCCCTAATTAATGACGCCACTCCGGCCAGTTTTCAGAACGATGTTCTGTTCACCGTCGGTACGAACCTCGTAGCTGCGCAGCGGCTCAGCCCCGGTAGTGGAGCACCCGGTGTCCAGCTCGAAGGCATTCTGGTGCAGCGGGCACATCACCACCCGCTGGTCGATGGTGCCGTCAGCGATCGGCCCGCCCCGGTGGGGGCAGACGGCGGACAGCGCGCGCAGGGTTCCGTCGCGGAGCCGGAAGACCGCCACCTGTTCGCCGTCGACTCCAAAAGCCCGTCCCTCCCCGAAAGGGATCTGATCGACGGGGCCGAGGTTGCGAAGGCCGGCACTCATCGGACGCGTACTCATCGGACCGGCACCTGCGGCAGGACCGTGAGCGGCAGGGAGGTGCGGAACTGGCCCGGCGTGAGCGGATCTTCGCGCTCACTCCACGGATCCACGTAGCTGTCCACGGAGGCTTGCATGGCGGCGTCCAGTTCGGCGGCGATGCCGTCCGCGTCATCAACCACCACGGCACGGATGTGCTCAATGCCCACCCGTGGCACAAAGGCATACGTCCGTTCCAGCCAGTTGGCGTTCTGCCGGTAATACTGCATGAAGCGGCCGGTCAGCAGCTTAACGTCCTCCGGATCATCCACGGTGGCCAGCAAGTCGCCCTTGCGGATGTGGGCTCCCGCCGCTCCCCCGACGTAGACCTCCCAGCGGCCGCCTTCCACCGCCACCACGCCCACGTCCTTGACCAGCGACTCGGCGCAGTTGCGCGGGCAGCCGGACACGGCCAGTTTCAGTTTCGCCGGCGACTCGATGCCCTGGAACCTCGACTCGATCTCGATGCCCAGCCTCGTGGAATCGCCGGTGCCGAAGCGGCAAAAGTCCTTCCCAACGCACGTCTTGACCGTGCGGAAGCTCTTCCCGTACGCATACCCGGAGGGCATGTCCAAGTCGGCCCAGACGTGTGGCAGGTCCTCTTTGGGAACGCCCAAAAGGTCGATGCGCTGCCCGCCCGTCAGTTTGATCATGGGGATGTTGTGTTTTTCGGCGACGTCGGCAATCCGGCGCAGCTGCTGCACGGAGGTCACGCCGCCCTTCATCTGCGGAACCACGGAGAACGTGCCGTCGCGCTGGATGTTTGCGTGCACGCGGTCGTTGATAAACCGGGCATCGCGCTCGTCAATGTACTGGTCTGCCAGCATCATTTTCATCAGCGAGGCGAGGCCCATTTTCGACTTCGCGTCTTCTGCGCTGTCCGGCGCCAGGGCGGCAAACACCGCTGACACCGAGCGGAGCCCCTGCTTCCGGATGGCTGCCATCAGCGAGGGCTTGTCCAGCGGAATGCCCGGTACGTAGTAGCTGGCTGCCGGATCCTCCTCCACGTCACCGTCGGCCGCCCATTCCACCACCTGCTTGACCAGGAGCTTGCAGGAACCGCAGCCCTTGCCTGCCCGCGTGGCATCCATTGCGCCCGCGACGGTATTGCAGCCGCCCTTGACAGTGTCCACCAGCGATTTCTTGCTCACGCCGTTGCAGTTGCAGACCTGGGCGTCGTCGTCCAGTTCAGCCACGCCCTGCTCCTCGGCCGGGCCGCCCAGATCAAACATCAGCGAGATCCGCTCCTCCGGCAGCGGCAACCCCCTGTCGAAAGCCTGGGTGAGATAGGCCACCTTGCGGCTGTCGCCCAGCAGGGTCGCACCCACCATTTTGTTGTCCCGGATGACGATCGACTTGAACACGCCCCGGCTCGGTTCGGAGAAAACGATGTGCTCGTCCGTGTCGCGCTCCGGGCCGTGCAGGCCCATCGACGCCACCTCGACGCCAGCCACCTTGAGCTTGGTGGCGATCCGCGAGCCAAGGTACGCCGCGGAGGTATCCGCACCCGTGATGTGGTCTGCCAGGACAACGGCCTGCTCCCACAGCGGCGCCACGAGTCCGTACACCTCCCCCCGGTGCTGGACGCACTCACCCACCGCGTAGATGTCATCCTCGTCCAGGACGCGCAGCTGGTCATCCACCACAATGGCACGTTCAACGGGCAGGCCGCTGAGGACGGCAAGATCGACATTGGGGCGGATGCCCGCGGCCACCACCACCATGTCGCACTCAACGTCCGGCTGGTCCCGCAGCCGGACCCCGGTCACCTTATCCGCGCCGAGGACAGCGATGGTGCGGCTCCCGGTGTGCACCCTGATGCCGAGGGCTTCCACGCTCCGGCGAAGGATGGCCCCGCCGTCGGGTCCCATCTGGGCATTCATCAGGTGCGCGCCGGAGTGCACCACGTCAACACCGACGCCATGGCTCTGCAGCCCGCGGGCAGCTTCCAGGCCCAGCAGCCCGCCGCCGATCACCACTGCCCGGTGGTGGTGATCATGCTGCGCGTGCTGCACCATGTTGCGGGTGTCATCGATGGTGCGGAAGGTGAACACGCCGGGCTTGAGCGATCCGCCGGGTGTGTACAGACCGTCCATCGGAGGCATGAAGGACCGGCTGCCCGTGGCGATGATCAACACGTCGTAAGGAATGACGTGGCCGTTGTTGGCGAAGACGTACTTGGTGAACCTGTCGATCCGTTCAACCCGGACGCCGGCGTGCAACGTGATGTTGTTTTCCCGGTACCAGGGCAGGGAGTTCAGGAAGATTCCGGAGTCGCTCTCCTCGCCGGACAGGACATGGCTGAGCATGATCCGGTTGTAGTTGCCGTAGGGCTCATCACCGAACATCGTGATGGTGAACTGCTCCGCACCGCCGCGGGCCAGGATTTCCTCCACGGCACGGGCCCCCGCCATCCCGTTGCCGATCACCACAAGCCGGCGGCGTGCGGCGCGCTTCCCCTGCAGCGCCTGGGGCTTGGGCTTGCCCTTATACAAGATGGTGGTCATCAGTGTTCCACCATGCCCAGGTCTATGACCACGGATCCCTCGACGCCGTCCGCTGCCAGGAGGAACAACTCGATCACCGACCCGCCTTCGATGTCCTCCACCACCCTGAGGGGCACGTGCACGTCGCTCTTGGCGCCGATGGGGAAATACCGCATGGGCACGCCGTCGCGCATCAGGACGATCGTGATCAGCTCGGAACAGGAGTTGCCGCCGCGAAAATAGAGGGTCTGGTTGATGACCCCGTCCGGAACGAAGTGCGCGAGCTCCCGGTGGATGGGAACCGGCTTTTGAAGTCCGGCTCCCTCAAAGCGGAAGACGCCCTGCAGGAAAAGGTTCTTGGTGATCACGGGACAGATCCTTTCGGCCGGCTGAGTACACCCCCGCAGTCGAGCCGCACGAGTGCTACATGAGCGTGGGAATCACAGACTCCCCCCATCCTGCTCCGCGGTTGTTTCGGCCCGGCGCGCAGGGCGTAACGATTCCTTAACGCAAATCTCACCGTTTCCGGAGGCTACGCCAGGGCACCGTCCCGCATGGCGTACCGGAGCCAGTTCCCGGCTTCGGCGCCGCGCTCGCTCCCGATTTCCCGGGCGCAGTTGCTGAACCATTCCCCCAGGGCCCGGTGCTCCTATTCGTGTCCTCATGTGACAAGTAAGGGCGGACTCGGAGTCGCTACCGATGGTTTCCGTTCCAATGTTCCCCATGGGCCGGTCCCTGCAGGATCTGGGCTCATTCTTTGAAATTGACCGGATCCTCTCCGCCCCGGCCGCCCGGTGCATGGAAACCGTGGTTCCGCTGGCGCACCGCGAATCACTGACGGTGGAAGTCACCCACGATCTCTCCGACGGCCGCATCGAACATGCGATGCGGCTTGTCGACGACGCCCGCGGTACCGGCACCGTGCTGTGCACACATGAGGATGTCGTCTCCGGGGTCCTGGCCCGCCTGGCCGACCGCGACCGGACCACCCTGGAGCCCCGCGCCGGCCGGCGGCGCGGCTCCGTCTGGGCTCTGACCGGCGACGCATCGCGCTACACCTCCGCGTACTACCTCCCCATGCCCGAACCGGTCCACGCCCCTGACCTGGGCCCGGCGAATAATTGACGCGACGGAACTCAACAACCAGGTTCGTCAGACGGGACCGCCGCACCATGTGACGTCACGCGGCCGGAAGGCCCGTGTCTGACTTAACTGTCACAACGCGGCGGAAGTCATTCCTGGCTGGCAGAGGGTTCCGCTAACGGGACAAGTTATTGGTCAAGCAAACTCTCAGTAGTCCCCCGGAAATAGTGCCTCCGCCGCCTGCCGCGAGGATGCTGGTCGCCAGCTCAGCGGCCGGTGCGCATCCGATCACGTGCGCAACTCACAACGGCGGACAAGTCGAGCCCGTAGGTCGGCCCTTCGCCGGAACCGTACTCCTCGAGTCGGGCCGCACCGCGCTCGAAGAGCCGGAGCGCGCCAACGCTGTTGCCCCGGGCGGCGTGGGTGAGCCCGACGCAGATCTGGGCGAGACCTTGCCAAAGGTTGCGTTCTTCGGCCGGCCCAGCTTTCCAGCGGGACTCGAGTACCTCATGGGCGGCGAAGGGCCGGCCAGCTTCCACCAGACTCCGGGCCGAGACCAACGTCTGCGCCGGCGGCAGCGGCTCCTCCGAGACCGGCTCGACGCCAGCGCTTCCGTACGGCAGCGGCCGCCCAAGAGCGTCACGTGGCCGGGCCTGCCGCGGGCGCCTTGAAGCATCCCGATCCCTGTCACCGGTCATTGCAGTTTCCGCCCTGAGCGTCCGTGGACCTCACCAACCTTCATACGACCAATGCTAAGACCCTGCCCTTCGAACATCCGTTCCGCCGCAAAGGATGCCGTCGGGACGGCGGCCGCGAGAGAAGAAATGATCACCGCTGGTCGCGTCGCAGCGGGTGATCCTTCGGAACCTCAACGAGCACGATGCGCACCCCGTCGGGGTCCGCGATCCACATCTCCACCAGCCCCCACGGCTCCTGCTGCGGCTTGCGGATCACCGGTACCCCGGCCGCCCGCAGCCGATCGTACTCGAGCTGCACGTCGCGGACCTGAATCCAGATCGCCAGGGCACCCCCCTGCGGATCAGTCGACCGTCCGCCGACCTCGAGAAAACCGTTTCCCAGGAAGAACACCAGGCCCGGCGCATCACGACTCCCGAACTCTCGGTAGATCGCCAAGCCCAACGTGTCCCGATAAAACCGGTGGCTCCGCTCAGGTTCGGACGGATGAAGCAGGATGCGGCTCCCAAGGACTTCCATGTTCTCCATCCTGCCCTCGAGCCATGCACTTCGCTCGCCGCGTGCTTGTGAATTCTTGGTGTTGCGTTCAAGGATCCCGTTGGGCGGCGAGCTGCCACATCGATCGGGGCGCCACGGTCGACGCCGAATCTGCTGCACCGACCGTTCCCCTTACGGACGCACACTGACTAGTTTCCTTGGACAAACTGCCGGTTGAAACTGACTGTGTCCGTGCCAAGCGGCATCTGAGAGGGCGTCATCGCCAACACCCGGCGCGCGTTGTCTTTCCGCTTCTTGAGCTGACCCGGTAGATACCTGCCTTCGAACGCCCTTAGCGTACGATTTTTCCGTTTTCTGAAGCGACCCCCTAACCGCCGCAAACGCACCAGATGATCCCTCGCCCACATGTGGACGGCCTGAGCTTCCGCATGGCTCCACCCGCCCACATGATGGACGACCGACCACCAACACCTCTAATAGTTCCATTAGAGGCGGTCCGGAAGGGCACCCCGTGGCCCGTTCCGGACCACCCACGGGGACGGCCGCAAGCGCGGCCGGTACGTGATGGCCGGGGCAACAGATGATCTTCCTGGGCTGTTTCGACGCCCTGGAAGCCGAGGGCTGCGCCACCCGCGGCCGCGGGCTTGCCGTAGCTGATCCGGCCGTTACGATGTGAGTCGCAGCGCCTGCCGTGTCCAGGACCGGAGGTTCAGCGATGCCGCACTACCCCGACGAAGTGGTCAGCTGGGCGCGTGAGGATCTGCTGCAGGCACTGGCCGACGAGTCCGGATCCCCGGCCGAGGCACCCGAGGATCCTGGACGCCTACGACCAGGTCATCAGCGGATGGACGCTGAGCGCGGAGGACCCCGACGCCGGGTACGCGCGTTACTTCCAGGATGGGCCCGTAGCCACCCGGCGGGAGCTTGTCGCCGTGCAGGACCGGGCCAACGGGCGCGTCCTGCTGTAGCCGGGGCGCTGCACCTGGTTACGGCCGGGAGACGTATGCGCTGTTATCGGCGTTGGACTGCCGGCCCCTTACCTCCGGGGCAGCCGCAAGGTGTCGGCCTTGCTATGTGTGCCCCAACGCTGGAGCGAGCTGGCCAAGGTAATAGTTCTTCGGCCAGTGCCTGAGCCGTTGCGGAAGCAGCGGATAAACCCTGGCCAAAAGATTTATCGTGCGTTCGAAACACAGACGGTGCCGCCGGTTCCACGGCAGCCGGAAGTCCTTCCGAAGCTGGTGCGGCAGGAGCCCGGCCGTGATCAGGCGCGCCAGGGGCATGACCAGGCGCATTACGGCCGGTCCGGCTGACGGATAAAGCAGGTCACGTGCGACGCGCACCGCGACCTCGTCGGCTTGCAGTCCGGCCAGGGTGCGGTTCCAGTATTCGCGGAAGGCCGCCCTGTCAGCCGGCCACATCTTCTCCGGCAACTGCAGGGCAGTGCCGATCTTGGCGTACTCGCGGTAGACAACATCGGCCGAGGCGTCGTCGAGCGGACCGTGGATTTTCTCGTGGACCGTGACCATTGTGTCGTACAGGGTTGCAACTACCCAGAGCTGGGTTTCGGCGTCGAAGGCGTTGTACCCCCTCGAGGTGGCGTCCGGCTGGCGGAGGACACGGGCATGGGCCCGGTTCACGACACGCCTGACGGCGGCCACCTGGCCCGAGGTGCCGTAGACCACGGCGTAGACATAGCTCATCGTGCTGCGGAGCCTGTCCAACGGGCGCTCGGAGAAGTTGCTGTGCTCAGCGATGGCATGACCGATGGCAGGATGGGCGATCTGCAGCAAGACGGCGCGCCCCGCGCCGGCAAGCAAAACACCCTCCGCCCCGATGTCGGCAAGTCCACGAACCATTCAAACACTGTACCCGAGCGGTTTTCTGGGGTGGGCGTTCGCGATGATGGCCAGCGAGCCCAGGAATGACACCGCGTGGGAAAGGGCAAGAAAGCCCAGCAGTGCCGCGATCTGATGGCCGATGCCCGGTATCGGCCGGGCAGGGACGGGTTGTTCAGATTTTGCGGGCACTGATACACCTTGGCCAATCCCTGGGCGCCCGTCAAACCGGACGCTGCGCCGGAACCGGTAACCTCCAGGGGCAGCGGGTGCCGCAACCCGATAATAATCAACCGGGATGGCTGTGCACCGAAAACGGGCCACCGCCCCGGTGAACGGGACGGGCCCCCGCTGTACCCTGGTTGAGGCCGTCCGGGTGTGGGCTCAGCCGACGAGTTCGGCGCTGGACCTGCTCAATACTTTAAGGACACCGGCCACAAGTCCCGAACATGGCCAACGCCGCCGACTACCCGGTGGGCAGATCTAATGGCCATGAGCGGGCAGTTTTCATGGCCACCAGCGGGCATTTCTGCTGGCCGCCCGTGGGCACAAACTATTGGCCATTGACAGTCGGGAACGCGACTTCCCAGCCGAAGCAGCCCTGACGTTCATTCCTGCGCGAAGCGGACGCAGTGGATTAGAAGCAAAAGTATTACCCATCATGGTGGACGCAATGAGGCCAAACCGGTGAGCTCGCCGAGCTGCCAAGCACAGCATCGCAGTCACCTGCAGCGGGCCCAACACCTTTACTGTCAGCCTGAGCCACAGCGCATAAAAGGCGCCACCTTCGAGGCAGCTAGCGAGTAGAAACGCCAAGGACGACGGCGGGAGGCACGGCCTCCCACCGTCTCCCCGGATCGGAGACCCTCAAACCTCCGCCACCGGAGCCGCAAACTGCGCCGCATACAGCGCGGCATACGCTCCGCCCGCTGCCAGCAGCTCGGCATGCGTCCCCTGCTCCACGATCTGCCCGGCCTCCATCACCAGGATGAGGTCGGCGTCGCGGATCGTGGACAGCCGGTGCGCGATCACGAAGCTCGTCCGGTCGGACCGCAGCGCGCTCATCGCCTTCTGCACCAGCACCTCGGTGCGGGTGTCAACCGAGCTCGTGGCCTCGTCCAGGATCAGCACGCTGGGGCGGGCCAGGAACGCCCTGGCGATGGTCAGCAGCTGCTTCTCGCCGGCACTCACGTTGCCGCCCTCGTCGTCGAGCACGGTGTCATAGCCCTCCGGCAGCGAGTGCACGAACCGGTCCACGTAGGTGGCCGTCGCGGCCTCCAGGATCTCCGCCTCGGACGCCGAGGGCCGGCCGTAGGCGATGTTGTCCCGGATGGTCCCGCCGAACAGCCAGGTGTCCTGCAGCACCATGCCCATCCGCGAGCGCAGCTCGTGCCGGGACATGGCGGCGACGTCCACGCCGTCGAGCGTGATCCGACCCGCCTCCAGCTCGTAGAAGCGCATCATCAGGTTCACCAGGGTGGTCTTGCCCGCCCCGGTGGGACCCACAATCGCCACCGTCTGCCCCGGCTCCGCCACCAGGCTCAAATCAGCAATCAGCGGCTTGTCAGCCGAATAAGAAAACGACACGTTCTCAAACACCAGCCGTCCCCGCGTCGCCTCCGGCTCCAGCGGCACATGAGGCTCAGGGCTCTGCTCCTCGGTGTCCAGCAGCTCGAACACGCGCTCGGCGGAGGCCACCCCGGACTGCAGCAAATTGGCCATGGAGCCCAGCTGGGCCAGCGGCTGGGTGAACTGCCGCGAGTACTGGATGAACGCCTGCACATCGCCCAGCTGCATGGCACCAGAGGCCACCTGCAGCCCGCCCACCACGGCGATCCCCACATAGACCAGGTTGCCGATGAACGTCATGGCCGGCATGATCAGGCCGCTGATGAACTGGGCGCCGAAGCCGGCATCGAACAGCTCCACGTTCTTCTGCCGGAACCGCTCCTCCACCTCGCGCTGCCGGCCGAACACCTTCACCAGCGCATGCCCGGTGTAGGTCTCCTCGATCTGGCCGTTCAGCTCGCCGGTGTGCTTCCACTGCGCCACGAACAGCTTCTGCGAGCGCTTGGCGATCACCGCGGTGGTCACCAGCGTCAGCGGAATCGTGACCAGGGCAATCACGGCGAGGGTCGGCGAGAGCAGGACCATCATCAGCAGCACCCCGGCCACCGTCAGCAGGGAGGTCACCGCCTGGCTGATGGACTGCTGGAGGCTCTGGGAGATGTTGTCGACGTCGTTGGTCACCCGGCTGAGCAGCTCACCGCGCTGCACGGAGTCGAAGTAGTGCAGCGGCAAGCGGTTAATCTTCGCCTCGATCCGCTCGCGCAGCCGGAACACCGTGCGCTGCACGACGCCGTTGAGCACGTAGGCCTGCACCCAGCTGAACGCCGAGGCCAGCACATACAGCGCCAGCGCCCACAGCAGCACGGTGGACAGCGCGCCGAAGTCGATCCCGGCGCCGGGGGTCAGCGTCATGGCGCTGAGCATGTCCGCCTTCTGGTTCTCCCCCGCGGCGCGCAGCCGGGCGATCAGCTGGACCTTGCTCACCCCGGGCGGGAGTTGCTTGGACACGACGCCGGAGAAGATCAGGTTGGTGCCCTGCCCCAGCAGCCGCGGGCCGATCACCGAGAACGTCACGCTGACGACGGCGAGCGCCAGCACCAGCATCAGCCACAGCCGCTCGGGACGGAGCTCGCCCAGCAGCCGCTTCGCGGACGGCCAGAAGTTCATCGCCTTTTCCGCCGGGATATTCATCCCGGCAAAGGGACCGCCGCGGCCCGGTCCGCCGGCCGGCCGGGGAATCCGTTCGACGGCGGGCGCCCCGGCGGGTCCCCCGGCGGCAGGCGCGGCGGGCGCGGGCCGGTTGTTACGGACAGTGCTCATGCCGCCTCCTCCGCCGCGAGCTGCGAGGAGACAATCTCGCGGTACGTCTCCGAGGTCTCCAGCAGCTCCTCGTGCGTGCCGTGGCCGACGATCCTGCCGTCGTCGAGCACCAGGATCTGGTCCGCGTCCAGGATGCTGGAGACCCGCTGCGCGATGATCACGAGCGTCGCCCCGGCGGTGTTGTGCTTGAGCGCCTGCCGGAGGAGGGCGTCCGTGGCGGTGTCCAGCGAGGAGAACGAGTCGTCAAAGATGTATAGCTCGGGCCGTTTCACGAGCGCCCGGGCGATCGCGATCCGTTGCCGTTGCCCGCCGGAGACGTTGGTCCCTCCCTGCGAGATCGGCGCGTCGAGGCCGCCCTCCATGTCCTGGACGAAGTCCTGCGCCTGCGCGATGGCCAGGGCCCGCCAGAGTTCCTCCTCCGTGGCATCCGGTTTGCCGTAGAGCAGGTTGCTGCGGACCGTGCCGGAGAACAGGTAGGGCTTTTGCGGGACCAGACCGATGTGCCCCCAGAGCAGATCCGGGTGCAGTTCTTTCACATCCACGCCGTCAACCCGCACCGAACCGCTCGTGGCGTCGAAGAGCCGCGGCATGAGGTTCACCAGGGTGGTCTTGCCGGAGCCGGTGCTGCCGATGATCGCCGTCGTCTGCCCGGAGCGGGCGGTGAAGCTGATGCCGCTGAGCACGGGCTGCTCGGCACCCGGGTAGGCGAAGCCGACGCCGCGCATCTCCAGTTCGCCCCGCCCCGCCGTCAGGGTGACCGGGTGCGCCGGGGGCCGGACGCTGGATTCGGTGCCCAGCACCTGGCCGATCCGGTCCGCCGAGACCGCGGCCCGCGGGATCATCACGGCCATGAACGTCGCCATCATGACGGACATTAGGATCTGCATGAGGTAGCTGAGGAAGGCGATGAGCGTGCCCACCTGCATGGAGCCGTCCGCGATCCGGAACGAGCCGAACCAGATCACGGCCACGCTGGAGACGTTCAGCACCAGCATGACCGAGGGGAACGCGAGGGCCATCAGCCGGCCGGCGCGCAGGGCCGTGTCCGTGACATCGGCGTTCGCCTCCCCGAACCGGGCGGTCTCGATGTCCTCACGCACGAACGCGCGGACCACGCGGATGCCGGTCAGCTGCTCGCGCAGCACGCGGTTCACGGTGTCGATCCGGGTCTGCATCAGCCGGAACAGCGGGACCATGCGGGTGACGATCAGCCCGACCGCCATCAGCAGCACGGGCACGCTCACGGCTATCAGCCAGGAGAGCTGCACGTCCTGCCGGATGGCCATGATCACGCCGCCAATGCTGAGCATGGGCGCGGCCACCATCAGCGTGGCGGACATCAACACGAGCTGCTGGACCTGCTGGACGTCATTGGTGGAGCGGGTGATGAGGCTCGGGGCGCCGAAGCGGGTGACTTCCTGCTCGGAAAACTCGGCCACCCGGGTGAAGATCGCCCCGCGCACGTCCCGGCCCAGGCCCATCGCCGCCTTCGCGCCGAAGTACACGGCGGTGACGGCGCAAGCGATCTGCAGCAAGGTGATGAGCAGCATGACGCTACCGAGCCGCAGGATGTAGCCGGTGTCCCCCTTGGCCACGCCCTCATCGATGATGTCCGCGTTCAGGGTGGGCAGGTACAGGGAGGCGATGGACTGCGCCAGCTGGAAGACGACGACGGCGAGCATCAGCCGCCGCTGCGGCCGCAGGTACTCAACGAGCAGTTTCCAGAGCATCCGGTCTCCAACTCAGGTGCGCATTTCTATCCGGGCACTTCACTCACATTGATTCGAACGTCAGTCTACGTCCGGATTCTGCGGTGCGGGTGGGAGTTTTGCCACAGCTCCGGGGTGTCCCGCGCGTTCCGTGGACATCGCCTCCCCCGGGGCATACGTTCAATGGACCCCCGCCCGCTTGAATTGGAAGGTCCTGGCACATGGACACCACAGGACCGCACGCCCCAGCCGCGGCCACCGGAAACCACCGGAGAAACATGTTCCTGGTGTGGGCCGCCACCCTCCTGGTCCTGGCCGCTCTCATCGTCCTGGCCACAGTCCGCACGGTACCGGCACCGCACACGGACTTCCTGGCCGTAACCCCGTGGCAGCCGCAGAAGCAGCCCGGTGCCGCACCGGCGTCGAAAGCCCAACCCGGCCCCGCCGTCGACCTCGCCGCCGGGATCCAACGGATCCTCAGCGAAAACGGCAGTCACAGGATCGGCGTCGCAGTGGCGGACACCCGTGACGGGAATCTGCAGAGCTACGGCGACGTCTCTGAGTATGTCGCGGCAAGCACCGCGAAGATCCTCACGGCGGCCGCCTACTACCATCTGGTGGAAACCGGCGAAAAGTCGCTGGACACGCCCTTGGGCGCATTCGATACCGCATTCCAGCTCGAGGCCATGGTCAATACCAGCAGCGACGATTCCTGGCTCCTGCTGATGCAGGACATCGGCTACCCCCGGCTCGTCGAATACGCCGCCTCCCTCGGGATCACCTACGACCCCGAACAGAACCTCCTGACGCCGCCGGACATGGCGCGGTTACTGCAGGAGCTCTCCACGGGCAAGCTCCTCAATGCCGAACATACGGAGGAGCTGCTGGGCTACATGCAGCAGACCAACGACGAGGACCTCATCCCGGCCGCCGTCGCCCCGGACATCACCGTCCACCACAAGTACGGCGTGGTGGAGGGCTACGTCCACGACGCCGCCATCCTGAGTTCCGGAGGGCACTCCTACGCGGTGGTTATCTACACCTGGGGCCCGGACGACGCCGACGGCGAGGCCCGCCTCGACCTCATCCACGACCTGACGCACCAGATCACCGCCGCCCTGTTCGGGCGGTGAAGCCGAAATCGCTGTTCATCTGCGGCAATTGTCCGTAAAGCTTGCGTCCAAGGGTGGCGCGGGCGCCGATGCAGGAGCAGGATAGGGGAACCGGGTATAAAACCCGGTGCAGACACCCGATGGAAAGCCCGTAAGTATGGCCGGGCATCCTCGCGGAGGAGCAATACATGTCCATCACTCAATCACTAAGAACATCCCGACCCTCGGATGCCAGGATCGCCGGGCCGGGCCGGCCCGCCCCGCCGCCTTGACGGGCTGGATCCACTGAGCAGACATTGGACCCGCCCGGGGAGCAAGGGAACAGTCGAACCGCCGGTCCTCACGCTGTGGGGTCCGCACCGCGCCCGCACCCCGGGCAGATCGAGGCTGCTGGGGCCTCGGAATTCCTCCCAGCTCACGTGCAGGAGACGCCGCAGTTTTGGAGCAGGCCTGAAGTCCCGCGAATAATGCCGGCAGCGCGATCATGCGCTCCACCGGACCTTTTCCGGATCCGGGCCTTCCTGGGGGTCACCGTGATCCGCATACTCATTGCCGAAGACGAAGAGCGCATCTCCCGGTTCATCGAGAAGGGTTTGCGGGCGGCGGGCTATGCCCCCACGGTCGTCGCCGATGGCGTCACGGCTGTGGATTACGCATCCAGCGGCGAGTTCGATCTCCTCCTCCTCGATATCGGGCTCCCCCGTCTGGACGGCTTCACCGTCCTGACCGCGCTCCGCCACAACCAGGTGGGCATCCCGGTCATCTTCCTCACTGCCCGGGACTCCGCCGCGGACACCGTAGCCGCGCTGGAGGGCGGCGCCGACGACTACATGGTCAAGCCCTTCCGCTTCGAGGAGCTTGTGGCCCGCATCAGGGCCAGGCTGCGCAACGGGGACAACGGCGAATCACCCGCGGGCTACATCATCCGCTACGGCCCGCTGGAACTGAACCTGCACACCCGCACAGTGAGCGTCGACGGCAGGATCGTCGAGCTCTCGGCCCGTGAGTTCGCGCTGGTGGAAATGTTCCTGCTCCATCCGGGGCAGGTCCTGAGCAGGCAGCAACTCCTCAGCCACGTGTGGGGCTACGACTTTGACGGCACCTCCAACGTCGTCGATGTCTATGTGCGCCAGTTGCGGCTGAAGATCGGCGCGGACCACATCATCACAACCCGCGGCGCTGGATACCGCCTTGGCTAGAAACGAAGGTGCGCGGCGCGGCCCCGAGCGCCGGGGACCGGCCGCCGCCATCGGGAAGGGAATATCGTGACCTCCACGCAACACCGGCTCCGCGAAAATGGCCACGCTGTGCCCGGGACGCCGGCTGTTGCTCGCCCAGCCGAGGATCTGGACCCCTCCGGCTGGGGCGCGAAGATCCATTCGGTGCGCTTCCGGGTGGTGGCAGCCATGTTGGGCATGATGCTCGCGGGGCTGGTGACCGCGGGACTGGTCACCTTCATCGTCCAGTTCCAGGACTCCGACGCCAGGGTGGACCAGGCGATTCTGGACAAGGCCAACGAGGTGGTCAAGCTGGTGCAGACCAACCGCAAGACGTCCGGGGACTACGCCAACAGGTCTGACATCAGCGCGCTCCACGAAGCCGCGGAAGACATCCAGCCCCGCAGCAACGAGGTCATGGCCGGAATCGTTGCCGGTCGCGTGGCGTGGACCGTCGAAGGAAACCCCGACCATGGTCTCCTGGATGCGGGCCTGTACCCTTCCGCCGCCCGGCTCAGGGATGCCGCGGGCGCCGCCTTCGGCGAACTCACTGCTGCCGGACGTCCGTTCAGGACCGTCGTCCTGCCGGTGAAGGGTGCCGCCGTCACCACGGGGACGTTCTTGTTGGTTGGCCGGGACGCCGGCGACCAAAGGGAGCACAACGTCTCCTCGATCCGCACTTACTCCTTGGTGGCCGCCGGCACGCTGCTCGGCGCTGCGCTGATTGGCGGCCTGGTCGCCGGCCGGTTGCTGGATCCCCTCCGCCGTCTGCGCGAAGCCACGCGGGTGGTCAGTCACGAGGACCTCACCCGGCGGGTGGAAGTGCGCGACGGTGAGGACGACGTGACACTCCTCACGAAGACCTTCAACACCATGCTCGAAAGACTGGATGAGGGCGCCCAGCAGCAGCAACAGTTCCTGGACGACGCCGGCCACGAGCTACGGACACCCCTCACCATTCTCCGCGGACACCTCGAGCTCGTGACCGTCGACGATCCCGCCGATGTCGTGGCCACGAGGGAGGTGCTGCTCGACGAAGTGGACCGCATGCAGCGCCTGGTGGATGACCTGCTCCTGCTCGCCAACTCCGGCCACCCTGACTTCATCAGGAAGGAGCCCATCCCTATCCCCGAGTTCCTCCAGCAGGTGATGGAGAAGATCCACGTCCTCGCGGACCGCCGCTGGCAGATCGATGAAACCGCCGACTACGTCGTGGAAGCCGACCCGCAGCGCCTCACACAGGCCCTCGTCCAGCTCGCCGCCAACGCCGTCAGGTACACCGAGCGCTCCTCCACGATCGCTCTGGGATGCCGGATCGAGGGCCCGACAGCGCCCGACGGCAAGCCGTTGCCTGCCTCGGACACGCTGCTGCTGTGGGTGCGCGACGACGGTAGCGGCATCGCGACGGAGGACCAGCAACGCATCTTCGAGCGGTTCGGCCGGGCACACCCGGGCCGCGGGGATGAGGGGTCGGGGCTCGGCCTCGCCATCGTCTCCGCGATCGCCGAAGCGCACGGCGGCATTGCCACAGTCGAATCCGAATACGGCCACGGATCCTCTTTCCTGATCCGGATCCCGTTGCAGGCAGTTGGCGTCCGCCTCTGAACCGCTAGCCGCTGATGCCGGCCGCTCCATGAGAAATCCTTAATCCTCCCCTCATCCCCTCCTCACTCTTCCCGCGCACGCTGATTAGTAACATCAGAGACCGCCGGCAACTAAAGACAGCTGCGAAAACGGCTGCGCCGGAGGACCACAGGCTTGGGAGGATTGCCGTGGAGCCCATGCGAATAGCGCTTTACTCACACGATTCAGTGGGCCTGGGGCATGTGCGCCGCAATCTGGCCTTGGCCCACGCGCTGAGCAATCAGCTTCCGGGGCTCACCGGACGTCCCGTCACCGGCATCCTCATCACCGGCACTGCGCTGGCGCCCGCGTTTCAAGCTCCGGAGGGGTGGGACTGGGTCCTGCTTCCAGGGATAGAGAAAAGCCCCGAAGGCTACCGGGCCCGGAACCTGGCGCTGCCGATGCACGATCTCGTGTCCTTGCGCGCCAGGCTGCTACAGGCCGTCATCGCCGGCTTCGGCCCCCATCTGGTGGTGGTGGACCGCCATGCTACCGGCGTCCACGGCGAACTCGAAACCGCCCTGCGGCGGGCCCGCTCCGCCGGTCCCGTACGCGTGGTGCTCGGGCTCCGCGAAGTCCTGGACTCCCCCGACGCGGCCTTCACCGAATGGGCCCGCGTTGGCGGACCCCGCATGGTCAAGGCCTTGTTCGACGCGATCTGGGTGTACGGCGACCCCGCCGTTCACGACCCCGTGGCGGCGGGCGAGATACCGTTCTCCCTGCGGAAACTCATCCGCTATACCGGCTACCTCGCCGCCGGGCGCCCTTCGGTGTCCGGCACGAGCTCCATGCCCGGCCCGTACTTTATGACCACGGTCGGAGGCGGCTCGGACGGCCATGCCCTGGCCAGCGTGGCGGTCGCCGCGCACGTGCCTGCCGGGCTGGGACACCTGATCGTGGCAGGCCCGCAGATGCCCGCCGAGCAGCTCAAGGATCTCCAGCGTCAGGCCGGACCCGGAGTGAAGGTGGTCCCCGCCGTGGACGACATCGTTTTCCACATCCGCCACGCGGCCGCCGTTGTCTCCATGGGCGGCTACAACACAGTGTGCGAGATCATGAGCACCAATGTCCCAGCGCTGATCGTGCCCCGCACCCAGGCTCGCGCCGAGCAGCGCATCCGCGCCGCGTCCCTGGCCAATGCCGGTTATCTGGAACAACACGAAATCGGCACTCTGACCCCCGAGATCCTGGCCGGCTGGCTGGCGTCCAGGCTCGGCACCACAGTGGACCGCCGCCGTGCGGTCCTGGATGGGCTGATCCGCGTTCCGCAACTGGCGGCCGAGCTGTTGCAGCCGCTCTTCCGTGCGAACGAAAGGGATGCGGCAGCCCATGCGAAGGGAAGCGCGGGTCGTGTCGCCGTCTGAACCGGGGATTGCGTACGTCCTCAAGATGTACCCGCGTTTCTCCGAAACGTTCATCGTTTCGGAGATCCTGGCCCGCGAAGCGGCGGGCGACCGGATCGAGATCTTCTCCCTCCGGCCGACCACCGATCCCCGGTTCCATCCCGCACTCGCCCGGGTCCAGGCACCGGTGACCTATATTGACCGGCCAATTAAGACTGTAGCTCTGTGGGACAGCCTCCAAATGGCCGGGGTGGCCGGGCTCACGGGCGCCCTGGGCCGGAATTTTGCCGAACTCTCCGCCGCCACAGCGGACGACGCTGTCCAGGCCATCAACCTGGCGACTGTCCTGCAGAACCGGAATATCCGGCACATGCACGTCCACTTTGCGTCAGGCGCCACCAGCGTAGCGCGGCTGGCCTCGGCCATTACCGGCATCCCGTTCTCCTTCACCGCCCACGCCGTCGACATCTTCCATGAGTCTGTCCGCGATGACGACCTCCGGATCAAGCTCGAACAGGCCCACCACGCCGTGACGATCAGCCGCTACAACATGCGCTACCTGCGCCGCCGCTTCCCGTCCTCCACGTCCCGGCTCCATCTGGTGCGCAACGGGCTGGAACTGGAGAGCTTCCCGTACCGGGATCCGCGCCCGCTCGGAGCCACGGTGCGCATCGCCGCCGTCGGGCGCCTGGTGGAGAAGAAGGGGTTCCAGCATTTGCTGCCCGCGGCCGCCGAACTCCTGGATCAGGGCTTCAGCCTGGACCTGCGCATCGCCGGGACCGGCGTGCTGGCCGAGGATCTGGCGGCCGGCATCGACCAGCTCGGGCTGGGCGAGCACGTCCGGCTGCTCGGGCCCCAGACCCAGGACCAGGTCCACGAGCTGCTCCATTCCTCCGATATCTTCGTTGCCCCCTGCGTGATCGGCGCCGACGGAAACGCGGACGGCATGCCCACGGTCCTGCTCGAGGCCATGGCCACCGGAGTCCCCTGCGTCAGCACCGCGGTCACCGGGATTCCGGAAGTGGTCCGGAACGGCTCCACCGGAATCCTGGCCCGGCCGGGAAATCCCCACGCCCTGGCCCGGGCCATCCACACGCTCGGCTCCCCCGTCACCGACATCGTGGCCATGGCCCGCAATGCCCGTGCCCTGATCGAGGAGGACTTCGACGTCCACCGCCAGTCCGAACTCCTGAGATCCCTCTCCCGTGCGGAAAGGAAGGTCGCATGATGCGCGTGGCCTATCTCTGCGCCGACCCCGGGGTGCCCGTTTTCGGCACCAAGGGCTCCTCGGTGCATGTCCAGGAAATCGTCCGCGCCTGGCGCGGAACCGGGGCCGCCGTCACGGTCTACTGCACCCGTCTGGGAACCGACAGGCCCGCCGACCTGGCCGACCTCGACGTCGTCGAAGTCCGACCGGAATCCGTCCCCGGACCGGCGCGGGAACGGGCCGTCCAAGACGCGGCACTGGCGCTCGTTGACGAGGTCCTGCGCAACGGCTGCGGCTTGGTCTACGAGCGCTATTCGCTGTTCAGCCCGGCCCTCTCGGTGGTGGCCAAGGTACTCGACGTCCCGTCGGTACTCGAAGTCAACGCCCCGCTCATCGAAGAGCAGCAGCGGTACCGCCAACTGCTCGATGTGAAGAAAGCCGAGGCTGTCTTCCGCCGCAACGCCGCAACGGCCGACGTCGTGGCGTGCGTCTCTGAGCCTGTGGTCCGGTGGGTGCGGGACCGGGTGCCCACGGCCAGGACGGTGCTGACACCGAATGGTGTGAACGTCGACCGGATCACGGCACGCCGCCCCGGGCGCAGGAACCCCGATCACCTCACTGTGGCCTTCGTGGGAACGTTGAAGCCTTGGCATGGAGTCCCTGGCCTCCTGCATGCCGTTGCCCTCGCCAACGAGCAGGCGGCTGAACCGGATCGCCGGTGGAAGGTGAGGATCATCGGCGACGGCCCGGTCCGGGAGGACCTCGAACGCCTCGCCGCATCCCTGGGCGTGGAAACAGACTTCGCCGGTGCCGTCCCGCCTGCGGCTGTACCAGGTCTCCTGGATGAATGCGACGCCGCCGCCGCCCCTTATCCCCCTGATGCCACCGGTCAGGACGACTATTTTTCACCGCTGAAGGTCTATGAGTACATGGCGGCCGCGATGCCCATCATCGCGAGCGCCGCAGGCCAGATCCCGTCCATTGTGGAGGACGGGCGCACCGGAATACTCGTGCCGCCCGGGGAACCCGTGTCCCTCGCCGCCGCCCTCACCCGGCTCGCGGAGGATCCGGCCCTCCGCGAACGGCTCGGGGGCCAGGCCCGCGATGAAGCGGTGATGCGGTTCACCTGGAACGGGGTGCTGTCTCGCATCACGGCGGCCTTGCCGCCAGCGCGCAGGGTCGCCGTGCCATGACGGCCACGCCAAGGCACCTGCCTCCTCGGTCCGAATCTTCCCCGCCCAAACCATCTCAGCCCAAACACGGACCGTGGCGGCGGCCGCGCCCAGACCGCAGCAACAAACCTGAGTCCGGGCTCCGCCGGACCTTGCAGTGCGTGCGCCCGCACCTGCGCGGACACCGGCTCCTGATGGTCGCCGGATTCGTGGGGCTCGCAGCCGATATCCTGTTCCGCCTGCTGGAGCCGTGGCCGGTCAAAATAGTCATCGATGCGGTTTCACGGTCGCTGGGCGCGACGATTAGACGACCCGGGCCCACGATGGATGCCAGTCTGGAAACGCTGCTCTTGTGCGGCGGCGCGATCGTGGTCATCAGCATCCTGCGTGCCATTGCCAACTATTGGTCCGCGATCTCCTTCGCACTCATCGGAACTAAGGTCGCCGCTGACCTTCGGGCCCGCACCTTCCGCCATGTGCAAGGCCTGTCCATGAGGCACCACACTCGAGCCTCTTCCGGAGACACTGTCCAACGTCTGGTGGCTGATGTATCCCGCCTGCAGGAAGTCGCCGTCACGGCCGGCCTGCCCATGCTGGGCAATGCGGTGACGCTCGTAGCCATGACCATCATCATGCTCTGGCTGGATCCATTCCTGGCCCTGGTCGTCTTTCTGGCCACCGCGATCTTCGCCCTTCTGTCCCGCCGGAGTTCCGGACCGATCACGGAGGCAGCCGGCAGGTCACGCAAGGGTGAAAGCGCTCTGGCCACCACCGCCTCCCAGACCCTGAGCGCCATGCGTGAAGTGCAGGCCTACGGGCTCGAGGAAACCATCAGCTCCAACTTCCGCAATAGCAACAAGGCAGCCTTGGGAACAGGAGTTGTCGCCCTGCGGCTGGCTGCCAGCCTCGAGCGCCGCACCGACGTGTTGATCGGCGTCGCCACCGCCGTCGTGCTGGCCGGCGGCGGCTGGCGCGTGCTGAGCCACTCGATCACGCCAGGCGACCTCATAGTGTTCCTTACCTACTTGAAAACCGGGATGAAACCGCTGAAGGATCTTGCCAAGCAGACCAGCCGGATCGCCCGGGCCACAGCCTCCGGCGAGCGCGTGGCGGACCTGCTCGAGGCCCAGACCGATTTGCCCGAAGCCCCCAACGCGCGGGCCCTGAACGGCCACCGCCCGGACATCGCGTTCGAGGACGTCTTCGCCGGCCACGGCGAGGGGACCACAGTGCTGCATGGGATCAACCTCCGCATTCCGGCCGGGGAGCATCTGGCCATCCTCGGTCCGTCCGGCGCGGGAAAATCGACCCTGGCGAGCCTCATCCTGCGCATGATCGACCCCACGTCAGGCGTCGTCCGGGTAGGAGGCGAGGACCTGAAAGAGCTCCAGATCGCGTCAGTGCGCTCGCACGTCTCCATCCTGCTCCAGGACTCCGTCCTGTTCGGAACCACGGTCCGGGAGAACATCAGGTTCGGCCGCCTCGACGCCTCCGACGAGGACATCGAACACGCCGCCTCGCTGGCACAGGCCGACACCTTCATCCGGGCTCTTCCCGACGGTTATGACACGGTCCTCGGGGAAGCTGCCAAGGATCTCTCCGGCGGTCAACGTCAGCGGCTCTCGATCGCCCGCGCCATCCTCCGGCAGGCACCCATCGTCATCCTGGACGAGGCAACGGCGGGATTGGACCCGGCTTCACGCGAATCGATCCTGGACGCCATGGAGGTTCTGACCCGGGGGCGGACTTCCATCACGATCACTCATGATGCCTTCGCAGCGCGCCTGTGCGACCGGATCGTGTGGCTTGAGGACGGCCGCATCACCGAAGAGGGGCGTCCGCTGAAGCTGCTGGAGGACCCCGAAAGCCGCTTCAGCAAGTGGATGGGAGAAACGCCCACCCCGCGGCCGGAGCAGGATTTATCCGGGCACGAATTGCAGGTGCCGACGTGAACGCGATGCCCACGCGGTTGAGTGACGCGGACCTTTCACTCGCCGGGCGCGACGACGCCCTTCCGTACCTGGCAGCCGTGCTCGACGACGATCGCCTGTCCGAGCTTGTGGGTGAAAATATCCGCATAACCCGTGTCCGGTACAAGCCCCACACGTCCGTGCTTGTTGCTTTTTGCTGCACCGGCGACGGCACGGAAAACTACGGTTGGGCCCTGACCAGCACCACATCCGGCTACTCCAAGCTGAACGGGCGCGCCCAGCGCTCCGCGAGCGACGGCGGGGGCATCCGGCTGGTCCGCCCGGACCCGCGTCGGTGGGACTCTGTAGTCGCCATAGGCGGTTTCGAGGACGATTGGACTTTGAGGAAAAACCTGGACTGGCTCCGGGACTTAGGTCTGGATCGCCTCGGCGCCGTGCAGCAGCCCGGACAACCGCTCCTCACCGGCACCGCCCGGGTGTTGCGCTACATACCCGAGTGTCGGCTGGTGTTCGTGGAGCAAACGCCGGGCGGGCCAATCGTGATCAGGACGGCGGCACAGCCGGTCCCCGACGACGAGCGTATGCTCCTGCGACGGCTGGAGCTGCACGGGGTCCCGGTGCTTCGCCGGCTCGGCGATGCCGACTGCTCGCGTCACGGGATCAGCGCCAGCCCGGTCTGGGGCGCCCATGACCTGTCCATGCGCGAGGACCCGGAAGGGGCCCGCCGGGCAGGGAAAGCCCTCGCCATACTGCACGGCATCCCGGTCGAGGCCCAGCCGGACCGCGCCGAGGCCGCACAGGATCTTCTCGAGCAGTTGACGGCCAACCGCGATATGATCACGGCACTCCTGCCCTCGCTCGCGGAGCCTGCCGCAAAGGTGGCGCTCCGGATCTACCGCCGGTTGGAAGGGCGTGCGGGTCACGGGACTGCCGTAGTGGTCCACGGCGACTTCTCCGCAGATCAGGTGCTGGTCGGCGGATCGGAAGTCCGCCTGATCGACTTCGACCGCTCCCATCTGGGAGCCCCGGAAGCCGATCTGGGTTCTTTCGCGGCCGTTGAAGAAATGAGCCTGTGGCGGGAACCCGCGGACGCGCCGCGCGGTTCTCATACGAACCACCTCCTCGACGGCTATGCCCAGGCCGGCGGCGGGATCACGCAAGCTGCCGTGGACACCTGGATGGCCTTCCGAATGTTCACCGGCGCCGTCGATCCGTTCAGGAACAGGTCCCCTGACTGGGCCGCCGACATGTGCCGGCACATCGACCGGGCCTCCGAGCTGATCCCATGAACTGGCTACCGCCCGTGCCCATGTCCGCGATCGACGCTTCCGGCCAAACGTGGGAGGTCCACCGGGCGTGGCCGGATTTCACTCCCGGAGACTACATTCTGGAGGTCCTGAAGCCGGGACGGCCGGGGGTCCAGGGAGCACGCCTGCGTGACGGACGGTTTGAGCTGTTGCTCGAGGACGATCCGGGCCTCCCGGCCCTGCGGACCGAGGCCCGGCACGGCGAAATAGTTTCTCACCGGCCCGGTACTCGCGCCGTCATCCGGGCGGAGGGCTGCTTCATCAAGATCTTCAAACCAGGCGACGCGCTCCTCCCCGCCGAACGCTGCGCACAAACGGAGCTCCTCCTGGACGCCGGAAGTTTTTCGTCTCCCACGGTCCTTAGGAGTTCCACGGACGTCATCGTTTTCAGTGCCGTCCCCGGACGGACCTTGGGTGCCTTGGGTGAAGATCACCTGACGATCAGCGATGAATCGTTCGCCGGTTTGTGGGAGAAATGGTCGGACGCCTGGGCCGCCCAAGTGGGCAGCTCCGTGGGACGCAGCGCTCTGGCGGCACTGCCCGTCCATTCGCCGGAGGTGGAAGCCGCTGATTTGTGGCGCTGGGTGAACCGGTGGCTGCGTCACTATGGCGACGTCCCGGAAGCTTCACTGCAAGGCGATGCCCTGTGTGCCTTGGCACTGCACGTGACGCACAACTTACTCCGGACCCCGCCCGATCCGCTGGTCTGGGCGCACGGGGACCTCCACGACAAGCAAATCCTCGCCGTCGACGAGCAATCGCCACTCGGGTTGCTGGACTTCGACGATACCGCTCAGGCCGAGGCCGCCCTGGATCTGGCTAATCTGGACGTCCATTTAGAACTTCACACGCGCCGGAAGCGTATGACGCCGGCACGATTCCTGGCCGCCCACGCGCAAGTAATGGCCACCGCTGAAGCACTCCACGTCAGTCCGGACCGTTTCCGGGCCTATTCCGATGGCGCCTGGCTGCGTCTGGCTTGTTCCCCGCTGCCCGTGCGCTCGGCCTTGGCTTTGGCCGTTCTCGTCGAACGCACCAGGCATGATCGTCGATTCTCCGACTTCGTACCAACGGCTATCACTTCAAGCGGCGTTGTTGAACGGAGACCCGCTCCGCAACCAACTGCAGCCGTGGGCGTTCCCGCCCAAAGCGAGCAGGCCGTTGGCCGTGCCGACCCTCTCATGGGAGGGATGACGTGAGCTGGCACCCGCCCGTGCCGGCCGTGGTCCCGGACGCCCAGGAAACTCTATGGCAGGTCATTCGGGCCTGGCCCGAAAAAACCGCAGGCGACTACACCATGGAGGTTTTCACCCCGGAACGGCCGGGCGTCCGAGCAGCCTATCTGCGGTCCGGGCAGGTGGAAGTGCTTCCGAAGGACCGGCTCCTGCCCGCACTGGTGCAAGTTGCACCGCTCGGTGAGGTGATTGTGCACCGAGCCCGTATGCGCGCCGTGGTCAGGTCCGGCGAACTGTACTTTAAGGTCTTCCGGCTCAACTACTCCGCCGAAGCCGCCGCCCGCCACGCCCGGATGTCAAAGCTCCTGGGCGCCGAGGACTTCCGCACCCCTGAAGTGGTTTCCTGCACCCCGGGCTGCCTCACCCTTACCGGTATCCCCGGACGCTCCCTGTTCGAGCTGGGGCAGGACCCGGAGGTCAGCGACGCCGTGTTCGAAAAGGCCTGGGAAAAATGGTCCCGGGGCTGGGTCCGGCAACAATCCCTGGCCACGGCTCCCGCGCACCGTACGACTCTCGAGGCGCTCGCGCCCCGCACGGCCGCCGTCGAACTGGAGAACCTGCAACGCATAGTGGACTTGTGGCTGTTGCATGCCCACGGCATTCCGGCGGCCCAAGCCCAGCGGCTGGCCGTGCGTGCGGCCGCCGGGCAGATCGCACAACAGTTGCTCCGGACTCAACCCGATCCCTTGGTGTGGTCCCACGGGGACCTTCACGACAAGCAGATATTCGCCCAGGACTCCGACGCAGCCTTGGGGCTGCTGGACTTCGACGAGGCCGGCCGGGCCGAAGCTGCCGCCGACCTCGCAAACCTTGCCATGCACCTTCAGCTGCGCCTGCGTCAAAGGCGCCTGACACCCGAGCGGTACCGCACCGCCCGCCTCCAGGTCATCGCTGCTGCCGAGGAACTGCGGGTCACACCTGCGCGCTTCGATGCCTATGCCAACGCGACCCGCCTGCGGCTGGGCTGCCTCTATTCCTTCCGACCCCAGTGGGCCACCCTGGCCGAGGATTTCCTCAGCCCGGAAGAGGAACAGACCCTGTCTGCCGACACTTCAATGACCAAAGTGTGACGGCTGCCTACACCGCGAAATGCCACCCCAGGGGTATGCCGGATGGAATTCGCTCAGATGGATTCGCAGGGAACACCCTGTCCGGCGGCATCGTTGGTTCCCTACAGTGGTACCCAGGCAAGGGCACGCTCCTGCGCACCACACCGCACCAACGCAAAGCACACCGAACCGTACTTGAACACTATTGGGAGGACCGCTGGCATGGCTTACATCAAGGTTGGAACCGAGAACAGCACCGACGTCGAGCTCTACTACGAGGACCACGGGTCCGGCCAGGCCGTGGTCCTGATCCACGGTTACCCGCTGGACGGCTCCTCCTGGGAGAGGCAGGCGGCTGCCCTCCTCGACGCCGGCTACCGCGTCATCACGTACGACCGCCGCGGCTTCGGGCAGTCCAGCAAGCCCACCGAAGGCTACGACTATGACACCTTCGCGGCGGACCTGGACACCCTCCTGACCACGATTGACCTCTACGACGCCGTGCTGGTGGGCTTCTCGATGGGGACCGGCGAAGTGGGCCGCTACCTGGCGAGCTACGGCTCGGGCCGGGTGGCGAAGGCCGTGTTCCTCGGCTCGCTCGAACCCTACCTGTTGCAGGCAGAGGACAACCCCGGCGGCGTCCCGCAGTCCGTGTTCGACGGCCTGATGGAGGCCGTGACCGCGGACCGCTACGCCTTCTTCACCGATTTCTTCAAGAATTTTTACAACAGCGGGACTTTCCTCGGTACCCCGCGCCTCAGCCAGGAGGTCATGAACGCCGGCTGGAACCTCGCCACCCGGGGCGGCACTGCCGCCTCGGCCGCCGCGCAGCCGACCTGGCTGACCGACTTCCGCGCCGACATCCCCAAGATCGACGTCCCGGCGCTGATTGTCCACGGCACGGCGGACAACATCCTGCCGATCGATATCACGGGACGCCAGTTCGCCAAGGCCCTGCCGGGCGCCGAGTACGTGGAGATCGACGGCGCCCCGCACGGCATGCTCTGGACCCACGCCGCCGAAGTCAACGACATTCTGTTGCGGTTCCTGGCGAAGTAGGACCTGGCATCGGCGGCCGCCTGCGCCGAGCGGGGGCATTTCGACACGAAACGCCGGGCCGTCGTCGTACTTGCCGCTGCCCGTGGCCGTAAAGTGCCCCCGGACGGGACGACGGGGAGTTGACACCGGCCGGGCCGTAGGATTGACTTTTACATATGCTGAAATAACAGTTCCACGATACGGAATAGTTAACCGTATAGCCCGCGCCGTGGATGCCAGCATCGACCCCCTAGGACCTGGCACATGTTGTTTGAACAGTTCAATACCGCGGGCCGTTCGGAGGCCGTTGCAGCGCTCCGCCCCTGCCTGGACATCCAGCGCTGGATTGATGAGCTCGCTGACGCGCGGCCCTATTCCGATCCGGCCTCCCTCCTCGCCGCAGCCCGCCGCGCGGCGGATCCGTTCACCGCCTCGGAGGTGGCCGCAGCCCTGGCCCACCACCCGCGAATCGGGGAACGGGCCCCCGGCGACAGCACCGAGGCCCGGCTGTCCCAGTCGGAGCAGGCATCCCTTGGCGTGGCGGACGCCGCGGTGGCGGAGGCCCTGGCAGCCGGCAACCGTGCCTACGAAGAGAAGTTCGGCCAAGTGTTCCTGATCCGCGCAGCCGGCCGCAGCCGGGAGGAGATCCTGGCCGCCCTCAATGCCAGGCTCGCCCACACCCCCGAGCAGGAACAACCAATCATCGGCCAGCAGCTGCGCGAGATCGCAGTGCTCCGACTCGAAGGACTGATGAGCAAATGAGCGTCTCCCACATCACCACCCACGTCCTGGACACGGGTTCGGGCAAGCCGGCCGCCGGCGTTGCGGTCACATTGCACAAACTCGACGGCGAGCGGTGGGTCCAGATCGCCACAGGATCCACGGATGCCGACGGGCGGATCAAAGAGCTCGGACCGGACAGGGTCCCGTCCGGCACCTACCGCCTGGGATTCGACACCGGGGCCTACTATGCCGCCGCCGGCACCGAGACTTTCTTCCCCGAGGTGACTCTCACATTCGGGGTTACCGAGGAGCAGGCGCACTACCACGTCCCCCTCCTGCTGAGCCCGTTCGCCTTCTCGACCTACCGGGGCAGCTGAGGGCCGCACGGACCATCGCCCCGCCCCGGTCACAATCCGTGAATAGGCCCGCCGGGGGCCGGGCCTGCCGCAGTTCGGGCGGCCTCGCCTTGACGACACCAAGGGCCGTCGATAATCTCGAAGGGCAAGAAAGTTTTCTCACATAATGAAAACTTGAGCCAATATTCAACGATGAAGCGAGGCTAGACGTGGCTGCAGGAGAAGATACCTCCCATATCCTCAGCGGGTTGACAAACCAGCTGCCTGATCGTGATCCGGAAGAGACCGCCGAATGGATCGAGTCCCTGGATACCCTGATTCAGGAACAGGGCACCGAACGTGCCCGGTACATCATGCGCAGTCTGCTCCAGCGGGCCGGCGCGCAGAGCGTGGGTGTTCCGATGGTGACCACCACGGATTACGTCAACACGATCCCGGTGGACCAGGAGGCGCCGTTCCCGGGCGATGAGGAGATCGAGCGGAAGTACCGGGCCTGGCTGCGCTGGAACGCCGCGGTGATGGTGCACCGGGCGCAGCGGGCGGATATCGGCGTCGGCGGGCACATCTCCACCTACGCCGGTGCCGCGACCCTGTACGAGGTCGGCTTCAACCATTTCTTCCGCGGCAAGGACCACCCCGGCGGCGGCGACCAGGTCTTCTTCCAGGGCCACGCCTCCCCCGGCATGTACGCCCGCGCGTTCATGGAGGGCCGGCTGAGCGAGGAGGACCTGGACGGCTTCCGGCAGGAGAAGTCCAAGGAAGGCCACGCCCTGTCCTCCTACCCGCACCCGCGGCTGATGCCGGAGTTCTGGGAATTCCCGACGGTGTCGATGGGGATCGGGCCGATGAACGCCATCTACCAGGCGCAGTCCAACCGGTACCTGGAAAACCGCGGCCTCAAGGACACCAGCGACCAGCAGGTCTGGGCGTTCCTGGGTGACGGCGAAATGGACGAGCCCGAATCCCGCGGCCTGCTCCAGCTCGCCGCGAACGACAAGCTCGACAACCTCAACTTCGTCATCAACTGCAACCTCCAGCGCCTCGACGGGCCGGTCCGCGGCAACGGCAAGATCATGCAGGAACTCGAGGCCTTCTTCCGCGGCGCCGGCTGGAACGTCATCAAGGTCGTCTGGGGCCGCGAGTGGGACGACCTCCTGGATAAGGACCACGACGGCTCGCTGGTGAAGATCATGAACGAGACCGTCGACGGCGACTACCAGACGTACAAGGCCGAATCCGGCGCGTTCGTCCGCGAGCACTTCTTCGGCCAGACCCCGCAGACCAAGGAAATGGTCCAGGACCTGTCCGACGACCAGATCTGGAACCTCAAGCGCGGCGGCCACGACTACAACAAGGTCTACGCCGCGTACAAGGCCGCCACCGAGTTCAAGGGCAAGCCGACCGTCATCCTGGCGCACACCGTCAAGGGCTACGGCCTGGGCACCCACTTCGAGGGCCGCAACGCCACGCACCAGATGAAGAAGCTCACCCTCGCGGACCTGAAGGCCTTCCGCGACCACCTGCGCATCCCGGTCACGGACGAGCAGCTCGAGGCCGACCTCTACCGGCCCCCGTACTACCACCCCGGCATGGACGCCCCCGAGATCGCCTATCTCCTGGAGCGAAGGAAGGAACTCGGCGGCTTCGTCCCGGAGCGCCGGCGAGACCATGCCCCCGTGGACCTTCCCGATCCCGCATCGTATGAGGTTGCCAAACGGGGTTCCGGCAAGCAGATGGCAGCCACCACCATGGCTTTTGTCCGCCTGCTCAAGGACCTGCTCCGGGACAAGAACTTCGGCAAGCGGATCGTGCCGATCATCCCGGATGAGTCCCGCACCTTCGGCATGGACGCGTTCTTCCCGACCGCGAAGATCTACAACCCGGACGGGCAGAACTACCTCTCCGTGGACCGGGAACTGGTGCTCGCCTACAAGGAGTCGGCGCAGGGTCAGCTGATCCACCCGGGCATCAACGAGGCCGGTTCCGTCGCGGCCTTCACCGCCGCGGGCACCTCCTACGCCACCCACGGCGAACCGCTGATCCCCATTTACGTCTTCTACTCGATGTTCGGGTTCCAGCGCACCGGGGACTCCTTCTGGGCCGCGGCGGACCAGATGACCCGCGGCTTCATCATCGGCGCCACCGCGGGCCGCACCACACTGACCGGCGAGGGCCTGCAGCACGCCGACGGGCACTCACCGATCCTGGCCGCCACCAACCCCGCCGTCGTCACCTACGACCCCGCGTACGGCTACGAAATGGGCCACATCATGCGCGACGGACTGGAGCGCATGTACGGCACGGAGTCCACGGACCGGAACCTGATGTACTACATCACGGTCTACAACGAGCCGATCCTGCAGCCCGCCGAACCGGAGAACCTGGACGTCAACGGTGTCCTGAAGGGCATCTACCGGGTGTCGGCGTCGGGCATTGACGGCCCCAAGAGCCAGATCCTCGCCTCCGGCGTGTCCGTCCCCTGGGCCCTGGAAGCCCAGCGGATCCTCGCCGAGGACTGGGGCGTCTCCGCTGACGTCTGGTCCGTGACGTCCTGGAACGAGCTGCGCCGCGACGGCCTCGCCGCCGAGGAGGAGGCCTTCCTGAACCCGGGCCAGCCCGCCCGCGTTCCGTTCGTGGCCCAGCAGCTCGCCGGCGCCACCGGGCCGATCGTGGCGGTCACCGACTACATGAAGGCCGTCCCGGACCAGATCCGGCAGTTCCTCCCGCACCAGTTCGCCTCGCTCGGCGCGGACGGCTTCGGCTTCTCGGACACCCGCGCCGCCGCGCGCCGCTTCTTCAAGAACGACACCCACTCGATCGTGGTGAAGACGCTGCAGCTGCTTGCCTCGCGGGGCGAAGTGGACGGCAGCATTCCGGCCTACGCAATCGACCGTTACAAGCTCCTCGACGTCAACGCCGGCACGACGGGCGGCGCCGGCGGGGATTCATAGCCCATACATCGAAATAGGCAATCCAGATGGCAGTTGACGGCAGTGTTCTCCAGGAACATTGCCGTCAACTGCCATTTCGCGCAGATATCGCCTACGTGCTGAGCCCGGCCGCCTTCAGCCCCAGATAGATCTTGTCCCGGGCAATCGGAAGCTCTGCGAATCTCACCCCGGTGGCGTTCCGGATGGCGTTGGCCAGTGCCGGCGCCACGGGGTTGAACGGGCTCTCACTCATGGACTTGGCGCCCAGCGGTCCCAGCTTGTCGCTGGTGTCGGCAAAATACACCTCGCTGCGCGGCACATCCGCGAAAGAGGGGATGTGGTACTGCCGCAGGATGTCCGTGGTGACCCGGCCGGCGTCGTCGACCCTGACCTCCTCATACAGCGCGGCGCCCAGCGCCTGCGCAATCCCGCCTTCGATCTGGCCGCGGCACTGCCGCGGGTTGACCACGACGCCGGCGTCGGCGGCCTGCACGCTCTGCAGGATCCGCAGCTCACCCGTCCCGGTATTGACGGCGACACGGAAGCCGTGGACGTTGAAGGCCACCGAGCGCGGAGTCCCGCCCCAGCGCCCCTCGGCAGCCAGTTCGACGCCGGCCTGGCTGGCGGCGTCGTATATTTCGGTCAGCGCCACCCGAGTTCCGTCGCAGACCACGGCGTCGCCGTCCAGCGTGCAGCCGGAGGCCTGGATCTGGCGGACGCCGGCGGCGAACGCCCGGATCCGCACCGCAAGTTCCTCGGCGGCAGCGAGGGTCGCCTTACCCGCCACCACCGTACCGGCGGAGCCGAAGGCGCCGGTATCGTGCTCGATCAGATCCGTGTCCGACTGCCGGACACGGATCCGGCCGGCGGTTGTGGACAGCGCCGTCGCCGCGAGCTGGGCGTGCACCGTGGTGGTGCCGTTGCCGAATTCGGCCGTGCCGACGTCGGCCGCATACGTGCCGTCCGGCAGGAGCCGGACCTTCGAATGGGCGAAGTGTCCGCGGGGAGGGACGGTGTCGATCATGGACAGCGCCGAGCCCTCGCCGGTGACCCAGTCCGGGCCAAGGTAATCCAGACCTGCCGCGCGGTAGCGTTCGCGGCCCCGGTCCAGGGCATCCGCGACGAGGCGCGTGCACTGGTCCAGCCCGTAACTGCCGTAGTGCACGTCCTCCTCGGGTTCCGGGTGCGTGGACAGCATGTCATCGCCTTCGCGGACCATGTTGCGGCGCCGGAACTCCAGCGGGTCCACGCCGATTCCGGTGGCGAGCTCATCGATGGCTGACTCGACGGCAAAGATCATCTGACTGAGCCCGTAGCCACGGAAGGCTCCGGACGGCACCGTGTTGGTGTAGACGGCCTGGGCATCCACCTTTTTGTTGGCGCATTTGTACACACCCAGGGATTCGCCGCAGCCGTGGAACATCACCCCCACAGCGTGGTTGCCGTAGGCGCCGGTGTTGGTCAGCACGTCCAGCTGCAGGGCAGTGAGCCGGCCGTCCCGGCTGGCTCCCGCCTTGAGCCGGATGGTGAACGGATGCCGCGTGGTGGCCGCCGTGAACTGCTCGGTCCGGGTGAACTCCAGCTGCACGGGACGGCGCAGTTTCAGCGCGGCGAGCGCCACAATGTCCTCGGTGAGCACCTCCTGTTTGCCGCCGAAGCCGCCGCCAACCCTGCCAGCCACCACGTGCACCTGATTCTCGGGCAGCCCAAAGACCCTGCACAGCGTCCGGCGGACCAGGAAAGGCACCTGGCTGGACGTACGGACCCGCAGCCGGCCGTCGTCGTCGATCGACGCGATGGACGCGTGCGTCTCGAGCGCCACATGCTGCACGCGCTGGGTGCGGTACGTCTGCTCGTGGACGAAATCCGACTCGGCAAAGCCGGCGGCCACATCGCCGAGCTCGGAATGCAGCTCCGCCACGACATTCCGCTCCGGCCGTCCGATGCGCGCCGTCGCCGCGTCCTTGTCCCCGTGAATGGCCGGGGCTCCAGGCCGCAGGGCCTCTTCCGGTGTGAAAACGGCGTCCAGCAGCTCGTACTCAACGGCCAGCGCACGGACGCCGGCTTCCGCTGCGCCTACGGAATCCGCGACGACGGCGGCAACCCGCTGTCCGATGAACCGCACCACGTTATCCAGCACGCGGGTGTCGTCCGGATCGTCCGTGTACAGCTCGTGCTGGGCCGTGGAGAACAGTTGTGCCGGGGCATCCTCGTGGGTGAATACGGCTTCCACTCCGGGAATCTGCAGGGCGGCCGTTGCGTCGATGGAGACCACCCGGGCGTGGGCGTGCGGCGAGCGCAGGAGCTTCAGGTGCAGCAGTCCCGGGAGCTCGTCCGCCGGAACATCCAGGGTGTAGCGCGCCTGACCCGTGACAATCGCCCGGCCGGCCGGTGCGGGGACGTCGTCCCCCATCTGGCCCGGCTGCGGAGGGGGCTGCCCTTCGCCGGTGATTCCGGCACCCGGTCCGGCCGGGGCAGGGTGGCTGGATTCACCGTGCGCTGCGTGCCCGCACACCGCGTCTTCGATGGCCCCGTATCCCGTGCAGCGGCACAGATTGCCTTTGAGGTTGCGGGGCAGGTTCTCCTTCTGCGAATCGTCGAAGGTGGCGGCGGTCATCAGCATTCCGGCGGTACAGAAACCGCATTGGAACCCCTGACGGTCCAGGAACTGCTGCTGCATCGGGTGGAGCGAATCGCCGTCGGACAGTCCCTCCACGGTGGTGACGGCGTGGCCTTCCGCACGGACGGCCGGATAGATGCAGCTGTGTACGGGGGTGCCGTCCACGTGGACGGTGCACGCCCCGCAGTCGCCGCCGTCGCAGCCCTTTTTGACGCCGAAGTTGCCCTGCTCCCGCAGGAACGTGCGCAGACATTGGCCCGGGCGGGGTTCGGCCTGCGCCGGGGCGCCGTTGATTTCGATGGCCATGCTCAGGCCCCTTCCTTCAGTGATGCAGCCGGGGAGGCATTCGGGGTCGGATTCACGGACTGATTCAGGGCCGGCGCCCGAGGGATTGATGCCTGCGGAGGCCAGAAGTCGCCGGAAACGTGCAAGGGCGTGTCGCCTGCCGGGGCTGAAAGTTCGGCGCGGATTTCTTCCGCCAGCCGGTACGTCATGTCCCTCCGCCAGGCAGGGAGCCCGTGGATGTCGTCGTGGTAGAGCGCCTCCGGGATGGCGGTGCCGAGGGCAGCAGCCAATGCGGCGGCGTCCGGAAGCGCGTCGAAGCGCAGTTGAATCGGCCGCTTGGTCGCTGCGGTGACGGTGAGGGTCAGCTTCCCGTCGGCGTCGAGCCTTCCGATCAGCAGCGCCCCGGACCTCCCCAGGTTGCTGAGGGACAGGCGGCGGAACGCCGCACGCGAGGCCAGGGCCGACGCCGAGAGGTGCACGCTGCGCAGCAGCTCGCCGGGAGCGAGGGCGTTCCGCCCGTCCCCCGTCACGAAATCCGCCACCGGAACAGTGCGGCTGGCCCCGCCCGGGCCCAGGACGGTGGCCTGGCCCTCGAGCGCGGCGCACAGTGAAATCATGGGTCCGGCGGGCAGTGAGGTGCAGAGGTTGCCGCCGACGGTGGACATGTTCCAGACCTTGAAGGACGCCACAAAGGAGTCGCAGCACGGGCGGATGAGATCCAGGCCGGGCCAGTTGTCTGCCCGCTCCAAGCCGGCTCCGCTAGGCGGAATCGAGTCCGGGAGTGCATAAAGTTCCGCGATGGTGCATGTTGCCGCGAGCTCAATGCCCTCCTCGGTGACCGTGAGGGCGGGCCATCCGGTGGAGCCGAGGTCCAGCAGGCGCTTCAGCGGTTGCTGGCCGAATGCGTAGCTGCCGTAGGAGAAAAGGACCGTTCCGCCGGCGAGCCAGGCATCGCCGGCGCGCCATTCGGCCGGGTCCGTGGTGGGGACAACGGCCTCAATGGTGTTCATGTCCATGCGATCTCCTGATGTGCTGCTTCTTTGTGCCCGGCTTCTTTGTGCCCGGCTTCTTTGAACTTGGCTTCTTTGTGCTTGGCATCGCTACTGCGCCCTGCGGAGCGGTGGATGGGGCCGCTCCCGTCTTTCAGCGGAGCGCAGGCGGCGGCAGGTGAACCGCCAGCCCTCTGGTTGCGGGCGGCTATCAGCTCGGCCGTGATGGAGACGGCGACTTCAGCGGGGGTGACCGCTCCGAGATCCAGGCCGATCGGCGAATGGAGCCGTGCCAGCTGCTCCGGCGCAACCCCCGCCTCGAGCAGGGACTCAACCCGCTGGCGGTGGCTCCGCCGGGATCCCATGGCCCCCACGTATGCCAGCTCCAGGCCGAGGGCGGTCCGGAGCAAGGGGAGGTCGAACTTGGGGTCGTGCGTGAGGACGCAAACTACGGATCTGCCGTCCACCCGGCCGGCCGCGGCTTCGGCGGCCAGGTAGCGGTTCGGCCAGTCGGTGACCACTTCGTCTGCAACGCTGAACCGCTGCTGCGCCGCGAAGGCCGGCCGGGCGTCACACAGGGTCACGCGGTAGTCCAGCAGCTTCGCAGCGGGAAGCAACGCGGCGCCGAAGTCGTTGGCACCGAAAACCAGCATGCGGGCAGGCGGCAGACGGCTTTCCACCAGTAATGTGACGGGCTCCGTGTGCGGCAGGGCGGACACCGGGGCCACGGCATCCGGCACACCCATGCCAAATACCCAGCTGGCGCAACCATCCGCAGGCGCCAGCCGCACCAGGCCCGTGCGGCCTCCCCGCAGGAGGGGTTCCAGCTGAGCCGCTGCAGCCAACATTGCGGAAGCGTCGTGGCGAACGCTGAGTCCGAGCAGCGCCGCGAGTTCGGTGGAGTGTGCCGCGGAAAAGGCGGCCGGATCAGGAACTACGATGGCGCCTGCGCCGTGCGCATCCACCCTCCGGATCAGCGCCAGCGTCCCTGCGGTGTTGGCCGGGAAGCCGCGGAGCGCCTCCTGCTGCAGGGCGCCGGAACGGGAGCCGAGTGGCTGGATGTGCACTTCCAGTTCTCCCCCGCAGGTGAGTCCGACGGCGAATGCGTCCTCGGCGCTGTAGCCGAAAGATTCAAGGCGCGAACCGCCGTCGCGCATGGCTTCCAGCGCCGCCCCCACCACGGCGCCTTCAACACAGCCGCCGGACAGGCTGCCCAGCACCTCGCCGGTTTCGGACACCACCATGGATGTGCCCAGCGGCCGCGGCACGGACCCGCTCGCCGAAACGATGGTGGCCACGGCGCACTGCTGCCCGGAAACCGCGGGGCGCCATTCGTTCAGTGAAGGCATCAGGTCCAGCATGGCGGCACAGCCCTTTCCCACGGCGTACTGTCTCCGTTTTCAGGGAGGCAGTCCATCTGACTCTTCAGCCGGATTTCCAGGCCCAGGCCGAGTGCGATCGTGCCCATATTCTCGTTCCTATCGTGAGCAGTGGGAAGCGTAAGCGGGGGTGGCGCCCGCGTCAATTTCGTTTCCCTGTCAATTTCGTTTCAGCGCGATGGACGCGGGCAGGCTTCACCTGCCCGCGTCCTGAGCGGATCCGGTCGCTGGCCGCCGCCCGCCGTCTTGGCGGGCGGACTATCCGCCGAGCAGCAGGTTGATCGGTCCGCGCGCGAAGTACACGAGGAAGCCGACGCTCACCACCCACATCAGCGGATGGATCTTCTTGGCCTTGCCCGACGCTGCCCCGATGATGGCCCAGGAGACAAACCCGACGCCGATGCCGTTGGCGATCGAGTAGCTCAGCGGCATGGTGACGATGGTCAGGAATGCCGGCAGGGCCACAGCGAACTTGGTGAACTTGATCTCGCGGATCTGTGCCATCATCATGGCGCCCACCACCACCAGGGCGGCGGCGGCCACCTCCAGCGGAACCACGCTGGTGAGCGGGGTAAGGAACATGGAGCCAAGGAACAGGACACCGGTGACCACGGAGGCCAGCCCGGTGCGGGCGCCTTCGCCGATGCCCGCCGCGGAATCGATGTATACGGTGTTCGAGGATCCCGAGGTGGCGCCGCCGGCAATTGCACCGAAGCCTTCAACGATGAAGGCCGATTTCAGCCGCGGGAAGGTGCCGTCCTTGTGCGCTACGCCGGCGCTCTTGGCGAGGCCGGTCATGGTGCCCATGGCGTCGAAGAAGTTCGTGAACACCAGTGTGAACACCAGCATGGTTGCCGCGAGTCCGCCGATCCGGCCGAAGGCGCCGAACATGTCGAACTGACCCACGAGGCCCAGATCCGGTGCGGAGACCAGTTGGCCCGACAGTACGGGAGTGTTCAGGTGCCAGCCGCCGGGGTTGGTGGCGCTCGAAGGACCGATGTGCAGGATGGCTTCCACAACAGCTGCCAGCACAGTGGTGGCCACGATGCCGATCAGCAGACCGCCCTGGACCTTGCGTGCCACGAGGATGCCCATGGCCAGCAGGCCCACAATGAAGACGAGAGTCGGGATCGACGTAATGGAGCCATCATTGCCGAGCTGCACCGGCGGGCCGCCCTTGGTGGCACGGACGAAGCCGGAATCCACAAAGCCGATAAAGGCGATAAACAGGCCGATGCCCACGGTGATGGCAGCCTTCAGTTCCTTGGGGACGGCCCGGAAAATCGCGGTCCGAGCTCCGGTGATGCCGAACAGGACGATCAGGATGCCGTTGATGACCACCAGGCCCATGGCCTCGGGCCACGTGACCTCGTGGATCACGGAGACCGCGAGGAAGGAGTTGATGCCCAGCCCCGCTGCCAGACCGAACGGCAGATTGGCCACCAGCCCGAAAAGGATGGTCATCACACCGGCGGTGAGTCCGGTGACTGCCCCGATCTGAGCGGCCGACAGCCAGCCGCCGGCGACATCGGTGGGGGCGTTGTCCGCGCTGAAACCGCCCAGGATCAACGGATTCAGGATCACAATGTACGCCATGGTGAAGAACGTGACCAGGCCGCCGCGGAATTCGCGGGCAAGAGTTGAACCGCGCTCGGTGATCTGGAAGAAGCGATCCAGGAAAGCGTTCGACGCCGGCGGCCGGGTGTTGCGGGCCGGTCGCTTGGCGTGGAGTGCGGCGTTGGGGGCCGGCGTCGTTGCCGGTTGCGGTCCTTCGTGGGACTGATCGAGGATTGTCATGTCAGCCACCGGCCCTAGTAGTCAATCCTGGAGTCGAGCGTGTTCCAGGTGTTGAACGGCTCCAGTACTCCGGGAGCCTGGGGATCACCCAGTTCCACCTTGGACACCGGCATGACGGCATGCCGGTTCTCGTTCTCGAAGTACTCGTAGAAGACGGCGTCGTCGAAGCCCACTGAAGCGGCGTCGTGCCGGTCCGCGGCGAAATCCACGCGGTCGATGCGGGCCCAGAGCGCGGAAGCAAGGCACATGGGGCATGGCTCGCAGCTGCTGTAGAGCGTGGACCCGCGGAGGTCGAACGTGCCGAGTTCGGTGCAGGCACGCCGGATGGCCGTGACCTCGGCATGGGCGGTGGGATCGTTTGTGGCGGTGACGCGGTTGACGCCGTCGAACGCTTGACCGTCCGCCGTGACGATCACGGCGCCGAACGGCCCGCCGCTGTTCAGGACGTTGGCCGTGGCCAACTGGATGGATCTGGCCAGTAACTGCTCGGCCGTGACGGTGCTGCTCATGATGCGACTCCCTTTGCTTGGAAGCCGGTATACCGAGATGAGACGGAAGGGCCAGATGCGACGGTTACCAGGCTTCAGCATGTGCTTTTGAAGGTTAAGTTGCGCCTGGTAGATAGCTTCCCCGGAGTCCGGGTGCCCGCCTTTGGCAAGATCGAGACTAGCACCGGGATGTGGTGTGCGCCATAGTTTTCTGGAATTTTAATTCCGCAATGTGAAATCTGATTTTCTGCAGAGTCACATTCCGCGGGCGTTGACGGGCATTTGCTGGCTACCTTAGGCTGATCCCGGGCCGCCGCTGTTCGCAGCGCCGGCCAACCTGGATCAGCAGACAGGGCCTCACTGAGCTGGAACCTTCGCCACCGGGACGAGCACACCCGGAACCATCAGACAAGGAACCAGACATGGCCCTCACTCATCCGCATCCCTCCGCAACCCGGCTCTGGATCAAAAATCCACAGGCGGCCTTCACCGCGAACGGCCTCGACGCCTCGGGCGGCATCGTGGTCAGCGGCGGCACGATAGCGGAGGTCCTGGCCGCCGGACAGCAGCCCTTCGCACCCTGTGACGAGACGTTCGACGCCGGCAATCACGTCCTGCTGCCCGGCCTGATCAACACTCACCACCACTTTTACCAGACGCTCACCCGGGCCTGGGGGCCGGTGGCCAACGCGCCGCTCTTCCCGTGGCTGCAGAACCTGTACCCGGTGTGGGCCAGGCTCACGCCACGCGATCTTGAACTGGCCACCACAGTGGCCCTGGCCGAACTTCTGTTGTCCGGCTGCACCACCGCGGCGGATCACCACTATCTCTTCCCCGACGGCATGGAAAACGCCATCGACATCGAAGTCGAGGCGGTCCGCAGGCTGGGAATGCGGGCGACCCTCACCCGCGGTTCCATGACTTTGGGAGAGGACGACGGCGGCCTGCCGCCACAGTCCACGGTTCAGGCGCCTGAGGTGATTCTGGCGGACAGCGAGAGGCTGATCGGCCAGTATCACGAGCGCGGCGAGGGGGCCACGATCCAGATTGCACTGGCCCCGTGCTCGCCTTTTTCCGTGACCAAGGAGATCATGGCCGAGAGCGCCTTGATGGCAGGACGTTTGGACGTCAGGCTGCACACCCACCTCGCCGAGACCCTGGACGAGGAAGACTTCTGTCGGGAAATGTTCGGGCTGCGCACCGTGGACTATCTGGAAAGCGTCGGCTGGCTGACGGACCGGACCTGGCTGGGCCACGGCATTCATTTCAGCGATGACGAGATCGCCCGGCTGGGAGCCGCCGGCACCGCCGTCGCACATTGCCCCACCTCAAACATGCGGCTGGCATCCGGCACCGCGCGGATCCTGGAACTGGAGGATGCAGGCGTGCCGGTGGGGCTGGGAGTGGACGGATCGGCGTCGAACGATGCCTCCAACATGATCCTCGAGGCACGGCAGGCGCTGTACCTGCAGCGGCTGCGCTACGGGGCGCAGGTCCCGGTGGAGCGGGCGCTGGGCTGGGCAACACGCGGCTCGGCTGCCGTGCTGGGCCGGCCCGATCTTGGCCAGCTGGCACCGGGGATGCAGGCGGATCTGGCCATGTTCAAGCTCGATGACTTGCGGTTCTCCGGAAGTCACGATCCCATTGCTGCGCTGCTCCTGTGCGCTGCCGACCGTGCCGACCGTGTCATGGTGGGCGGGGCGTGGCGCGTCGTGGACGGCCAGATCCCGGGTCTCGACGTTGCCGGATTGATCGCGGAACACTCGGCCGCTGCAAGGAAACTGATCTCCGGGTAACTAAAACGACGCAGGTCACTGTGAGCCCATCCCAGGCATCGGGATGGGCCCTCAGTGACCCCGCGTCGCTCCAGGAAGGGGTGGGTCCTAGGAACGCAGCCGGCCCACCAGCGGGAGGCGGTGCATCCAGCGCGAGAACGGGCCGGGGCCATGCCCACGGTCGGCCGGCATGAAGAAGTCCGGGTCCGTCCCGCCGCCGGTGGGGAGGTAAAACTCCTGGGCTGGTGCGGCGGCTTGCGCCGGCGTGACAAATTCCTTCTCCTGCGGGTTCATCTGATCCTCCTCATCTGGACTTTCGCGGGTACTTCAAATTTTTGCAGTACACATTTTCGCAATACAAATTTTCACAGTGCGGAAAATAAATATTGTTATGTGGAAATGATAGATCGCCGCGGTGACGTCGTCAAGGGCTGGTTCAGGAGTGGCCGCCGGGGCAGGTTCCGCGTCGGTCACAATCGGATTTTTCAGATTGTGATGTACACCACGGGATTCCCGCGCTACGCTTTAACTCAACTCGTGGCGCAGGTCACGTAACCTGGGAGCAGCAGGCAGGGTCGTAATGAGCTGGCGTCAATCGACGTCGGCTCATTTTTTGTTGGGTCGACGGTAAAAGAAACGCACGCGAAACGCGTACGACATTTCTATGTGGGAGTTTTATTCCACATACCGGAAGTTGGGAACCTACCATGAGCAACAAGATCATCCTCGGCAACAACCAGTACGGCAAAGCCGAAGTCCGCGTCGTCAAAATCACGAGGGACACCGACCGCCACGAGATCGAAGACCTCAACGTCACCTCGCAGCTGCGCGGGGATTTCGCCGCCGCCCACCTCGAAGGCGACAACGCCCACGTGGTGGCCACGGACACCCAGAAGAACACCGTCTACGCCTTCGCCCGCGAAGGAATCGGGTCTCCCGAAGCCTTCCTGCTGCGCCTCGGCGAGCACTTCACGTCCAGCTTTGACTGGGTGACCGGCGGCCGCTGGGAAGCCGAATCCTATAGCTGGGACCGCATCCAGGCCCACGGCAGCGCGCACAATCACTCGTTCGTCCGCAACGGCCAGGAAGTCCGCACCGCCGTGGTGGTCCGGGACGGCGCAGCCACCCACGTCATCTCCGGGCTCACCGACCTTACTGTCCTGAAGTCCACCCAGTCCGGCTTCGTGGGCTACCCGAAGGACAAATACACCACCCTCCCGGAGACCACGGACCGCATCCTGGCCACCGACGTCACGGCGCGCTGGCGCTTCAACGCCGGCACTGACTTCAGCTCGCTGGACTTCAACAAGAGCTACGAAGACGTCAGGAGCCTCCTGCTCGAAGGCTTCACGGAGAACTACTCCCACGCCTTGCAGCAGACCCTGTTCGATATGGGCACCAAGGTCCTCGAAGCGCACACCGAGATCGATGAAATCAAGTTCTCCATGCCCAACAAGCACCACTTCCTGGTGGACCTGTCGCCGTTCGGCCTCGACAACCCCAACGAGGTCTTCTTCGCCGCGGACCGCCCCTATGGCCTGATCGAGGCCACCGTCCAGCGTGATGACGCCACCCCGGCGGACATCGCCTGGTCCGGGATCGCAGGCTTCTGCTAGGCCTCAAAGCGCTGTTCACTGCCGGCCCGGAGCTTCCGCACTGATGGCACGAGCCCCGGGCCGGCACACCCGCTCCACCCTGTTGACAACACCTGTAAGCCCGATCTGTTAGCCAGACACTGTTAGCCAGACGAAGGCGTCTGCCATGAACCAAGAAAGTCTGCCATGAACATTAAGAAGAAATCCCCCACTGCGGGCGCCAAGACCAGCCGCCAGCCGTCCACCCGCCCCGAAGACAAGCGACTCTCGATCGGCAGCACGTTCGCCTACGGATTCCAGCACGTATTGACCATGTACGGCGGCATCATCGCGCCTCCGCTCATCATCGGCGCGGCCGCAGGCATGTCGTCGCAGGACATCGGCCTCCTGATCGCGGCCTGCCTGTTCGTCGGCGGACTCGCGACCATCCTGCAGACCATCGGCATCCCGTTCTTCGGATCGCAGCTGCCTTTGGTCCAGGGTGTCTCCTTCGCCGGCGTCTCCACCATGGTGGCCATTGTGAACGGCGGAGGCGGGATCCAGGCGGTCTTCGGCTCGGTCATCGTTGCATCCCTGATCGGCCTGGCCATCACCCCGCTCTTCTCCAAGATCATCAAGTTCTTCCCGCCCGTGGTCACGGGCACGGTCATCACCACCATCGGCCTGACCCTCATGCCAGTGGCCGCCAACTGGGCCATGGGCGGCAACAGCAAAGCTCCCAACTACGGAAGCATGGCCAACATCGGCCTCGCCGCCGCCACCATGGGCGTGGTCCTGCTGCTGAGCAAGATCGGCAACGCCGCCATCTCGCGCCTTTCCATCCTGCTGGCCATGGTGATCGGCACCGTCATCGCCTTTGTGACCGGAATGGCGGACTTCTCCAAGATCGGCCAGGGCGACATCGTGGCCTTCCCGACCCCGTTCGCATTCGGCCCGCCCACGTTCGAGATCGCAGCCATCGTCTCCATGCTGATCGTCATCCTGGTGACGCTCACCGAGACCTCGGCTGACATCATCGCCGTCGGCGAAATCGTGGGCACCAAGGTGGACTCAAAGCGGATCGGCGACGGCCTGCGGGCGGACATGCTCTCCAGCGCCATCTCTCCGCTGTTCAACTCCTTCACCCAGAGCGCATTCGCCCAGAACGTGGGGCTCGTGGCCATCACCGGCATCAAGAGCCGCTTCGTGGTCAGCGCCGGCGGGCTCATCCTGGTGGTCCTCGGCCTGCTCCCCGTCCTTGGCCGCGTCGTCGCAGCGGTTCCGACCCCCGTCCTGGGCGGCGCTGGCGTCGTACTCTTCGGAACGGTGGCCGCCAGCGGCATCCGGACGCTGTCCAAGGTGGAATACCGCAACAATATGAACCTGATCATCGTGGCGGCGTCCATCGGCTTCGGCATGATCCCGATCGCTGCCCCGAAGTTCTACGACCAGTTCCCGTCCTGGTTCGGCACGATTTTCCACTCCGGCATCAGCTCCGCCGCCGTCATGGCCATCCTGCTGAACCTGCTCTTCAACCATCTCAAGGCGGGCAACTCGGAGAACCAGTCCGTCTTTGTGGCCGGCACCGGGCGTGTGATCCGCGAGGAGGATATTGCGTGCCTGGCCGAGGGTGACCGGTACGAGAACGGGAAGCTGATCGACTGCGACGGCAAGGAAGTCCCTGTCGAGTCACCCAAGCTGGCTCCTGAACACTAGGACTCCAGTCCCCAGGCCCCGACCGGGATCACCGCTGAGGCCCATGTCCTGACGGATCATGGGCCTCAGCGGTTGCCTCGTTTCCGGCCAGAAGGCCGGCATCAGCCATTCAGTTCTGGTTGAGCTCCTCGGAGATCGCCTGGGCTGCCTCCCGCAGCAGCGGCACGGCCCGGTCCGCGAAGGACTGGTCCACCCGGGACACGGGGCCGGAGACAGAAATGGCCGCCGGCGTCGGCGCATTGGGGATCGCCATCGCGAAGCACCTTACGCCGATCTCCTGCTCTTCCTCGTCGATGGAGTACCCCCGCTCGCGGATCAGCTTCAGATCCGCCAGCAGCGTATCGACGTCGCCGATGCTCTTGGGGGTGGGGGTGGGCATGCCCTTGCGGCTGACGATGCCGCGGACCGCCTCATCGTCCAGCTGGGCGAGGATGGCTTTACCCATCCCGGTGGCATGCATGTACCCGCGCCGGCCGACCTCGGTGAACATGCGCATCGAGTGAAGGGAGGGAACCTGGGCCACGTAGATGACCATGTCCGAGTCCAGGACCGCCATGTTGGCGGTCTCCCCCAGCCTGTCCACAAGGGACTTCAGCTGGGGCCGCGCCAAGGCGCCCAGCTGCTTGTTGGCGGATTCACCCAGGCGGATGAGCCGCGGACCCAGCGCATACCGGCGGTTCGGCAGCTGGCGGATGTACCCCAGGGTGACGAGCGTGCGCAGCAGCCGGTGGATGGTGGGCAGCGGAAGATCGGTGGAGGATGAGAGTTCACTGAGCGTGACATCTCCGCCTGCGTCGGTAATCAGTTCCAGAAGTTCGAAAACGCGCTCAACGGACTGCACGCCTCCTGTGGCTTTTTCAGCCATAACCGTGGTCTCCTGCGGGATCGGTAGCGACAACTCTTATCCACATCGTGAAAAAAGTGCTTGGAAAACCCAAGATACAGCACTGACGGCACGCCGTCGATGCGACATCAAGGGTTGTATTTCCACAAAGTAGATAATAATATCCATAATACGAAAACATCTAGCTTCGTAGCTGGCCCGGAGACAGGGCCCTTACCAGGAGGACATTCAATGGCGAACCCGAGCCCCGGAAATTCGATCACCTTGCGCGTGGAAGCACCGTCCAGCTTCTCCGCCACCAGCGAGCTTGCCGCTGCCGTCGGAGCTGCCGGCGCTGCGATCACCGCGCTGGACGTCACCGAGTCCCACCACGAGACCCTGGTTGTTGACGTCACCTGCAACACCACCGACGACGCCCATGCCAACCGCGTCAAGGACGCGCTCAACGCGCTCGACGGCGTCAAGGTCCAGCACGTTTCGGACCGCACCTTCCTGATGCACCTTGGCGGCAAGCTCGAGGTCGTCCCCAAAGTGGCCCTGCGCAACCGTGACGATCTCTCCCGCGCCTACACTCCCGGCGTCGCCCGTGTGTGTATGGCCATCGCCGAGGACCCGGCAGCCGCCCGGAACCTGACCGTCAAGCGGAACACCATCGCTGTGGTCACCGACGGCTCGGCCGTCCTGGGCCTGGGCAATATCGGCCCCGCAGCTGCGCTTCCTGTGATGGAGGGCAAGGCTGCCCTGTTCAAGCAGTTCGCCAACGTCGACGCCTGGCCGGTCTGCCTGGATACGCAGGACACCGAGGAAATCATCATGATCGTCAAGGCGCTAGCCCCCGTCTATGGCGGCGTGAACCTCGAGGACATCGCGGCCCCGCGCTGCTTCGAAATCGAGAACCGGCTCCGTGCGGAACTCGACATCCCGGTGTTCCACGATGACCAGCACGGCACGGCGATCGTCACCCTCGCGGCGCTTGCGAACGCCCTCCGGGTGGTGGACAAGAAGCTCTCCGAGGTCCGCATTGTGGTCTCCGGCGTGGGTGCGGCAGGATCCGCCATCATCCAGCTGCTCAAGGCCCAGGGCGCGCGGCACATCGTGGCCGCCGGCCGCTCCGGAGCCATCCACTCCGGCGAGGAATACAGCGATGAGCACCGCAGCTGGATCGCCGCGAACACCAATGAAGAGGGTTTCTCCGGAACCCTGCACGAGGCGCTCAAGGGCGCAGATGTGTTTATCGGCGTGAGTGCCCCGAATGTGATCGGCGAGGAGCAGGTTGCCTCCATGGCTGACAAGGCGATTGTGTTCGCCATGGCCAACCCCACGCCGGAAATCGATCCGTCCATCGCGTCAAAGCACGCCGCGGTGGTGGCCACCGGCCGCAGCGATTTCCCCAACCAGATCAACAATGTGCTGGCGTTCCCGGGCTTCTTCCGCGGGCTCCTGGACGCCGGTGCATCCGACATAACACCCGAGATGCTGGTGGCCGCTGCCGAGGCAATTGCCAACCGGGTAGCTGACGACGAGCTCAATGCCAGTTACATTATCCCCAGTGTCTTCGATCCGCACGTGGCCGCTGACGTCGCAGCTGCTGTGGCAAACGCAGCAGCCGCCGCAGCCCACGCGGCAACGGCTTCCGTGCCAGCCCACGCCTGATTCGCAGCCCACGAAAGGACCCAACCCAAATGGCTATCACCGTCACAGACCCCCGGCCGATCGAACGTGCGGAGGAGATTCTTACCCCCAAGGCACTGGCGTTTGTGGAGGAGCTCCACAAACGTTTCGCCGGCACCCGCATGGAGCTGCTGGCCGCCCGCGGCGTCAAGCGCCAGCAGGCCGCCGATACCGGCAGGCTTGATTTCCTGCCGGAAACGCAGGACGTGCGCAACGGCGACTGGAAAGTTGCGCCGGCGCCGTCAGCATTGCAGGACCGCCGCGTCGAAATGACCGGCCCCGCCACTCCGGCCAAGATGGCCATCAACGCGCTGAACTCCGGCGCCAAGGTCTGGCTCGCCGACCTGGAGGATGCCAGCACCCCCACGTGGGCCAACGTCATCGACGCCCTCCTGAACCTGCGTGACGCCGCGACCGGCCGGCTCAGTTACACCTCACCCGAAGGCAAGGAGTACACGCTCCGCACAGATGCTCCCCTGGCCGTCGTGGTGGCCCGGCCCCGCGGCTGGCACATGCCGGAAACCCATCTGCTGATCGACGGCGAACCCACCGTTGGGGCGCTGGTGGACTTCGGCCTGCACTTCTTCCACACCGCCAAGCAGCTGGTCATGAATGGCCAGGGCCCGTATTATTACCTGCCCAAGCTGGAGAGCCACCTTGAAGCGCGTCTCTGGAACGACGTGTTTGTGTTCGCGCAGGATTTCCTGGGCCTCAGGCAGGGTACGGTCCGCGCCACGGTGCTGATCGAGACCATCCCGGCCGCTTTTGAGATGGACGAGATCCTCTACGAGCTGCGCGACCATGCGGCCGGCCTGAACGCAGGCCGCTGGGACTACCTGTTCAGCATTATCAAATACTTCCGCGACGCCGGGCAGGAATTTGTGCTGCCGGACCGTGCCACGGTGGCCATGACGGCACCGTTCATGCGTGCCTACACGGAGCTGCTCGTCAAGACCTGCCACCGCCGCGGCGCTTTTGCCATGGGCGGCATGGCTGCGGTGATACCAAACCGGCGCCACCCCGAGGTCACCCAGGCGGCCTTCGAGAAGGTCCGCGCCGACAAGACCCGCGAGGCCAACGACGGCTTCGACGGCTCCTGGGTCGCCCACCCGGATCTTGTCCCCACGTGCCGGGAAGCGTTCGACGCCGTCCTCGGCGAGCGCCCGAACCAGCTGGACAAGCAGCGCCCCGAGGTCTCCGTGACCGCGGAGCAGCTGCTGGACATCGCCTCGGCCAAGGGCCAGGTCACCGAAGGCGGACTGCGCCTGAACCTGTACGTCGCCGTCGCCTACACCGCGGTGTGGCTGTCCGGCACCGGCGCGGTGGCCATCCACAACCTCATGGAGGACGCCGCCACGGCCGAGATCTCCCGCTCCCAGGTGTGGCAGCAGATCCGAAACAAGTCGGTGCTCGCAGACTCGGGCAATACCGTGACCCGCGAGCTGGTGGAACGCATCTTGGGCGAGGAAACCGAGCGCCTGCGGACCGAGTTCGGCGACGAAGCCTTCCGCCGCTACTACGAGCCGGCCAGCAAGCTCATCGGCGAGATCTGCCTCTCAGAGGACTACACCGATTTCCTCACCACCCCGGCCTACGAACTGGTGGGCTGAGGCATGGTGCTATCCCCCACCCATTCATCGCCCCGGCGGTCACTGACGCCGTCGCTGTCCGGCGCCGACGCTGCCCACATCGACGCGCAGCTCGCCGCCACGGACCGGCTGCTGGAGAAGAACTACCCGGGCGACGACGGCTCCCGCCAGCCCGTCCACACCGTCTACGTCCCGGCGGACCGGTTCACGCCCACGTTCGCCGCCGACTGGGGCGCCCAGGCGCTCACGACGGCGGCGGCCCACGGCGGACTGGCCCGTCTGGGCGAGCTGCTGGGCCAGGACGCCGAGCTGGCTTCCGCGGTCGCATCCCGTGTGGAAGCGAAGCTGGGCAGCGAGCCTATCGAGGATCTCCGGCTGGACTTCGAGGACGGCTACGGGGACCGGGGCGACGACGCCGAGGACGCCGCCGCTGTTGCCGCGGCTTCCGCCGTGGCCACCGCTGTCGCTGCCGGTACCGCACCGCCCTTCATCGGTATCCGTTTCAAGTGCTTCGAGGCGCCGACCCGGGCCCGCGGGCTGCGCACCCTGGACCTGTTTGTGTCCGGGCTGGCTTCCGCCGGCGAGCTTCCGAACGGGCTGATCCTGACCCTGCCCAAGGTCACCACGGTGGCCCAGGTGCAGGCCATGGACTACGCCGTGTCCCGGCTCGAAGAAGTCCATTCGCTGCCGACCGGCCGGCTCCGGTTCGAGGTGCAGGTGGAGACACCGCAGCTCATCCTCGGCCCGGACGGCACCTCTCCCGTGGCGCAGCTGCCGCACGCTGTTCCCGGCCGGATCAGCGGCCTGCACTACGGCACCTACGACTACTCGGCGTCCCTGCAGATCTCCGCGGAATACCAGTCCATGGAGCACCCCGTGGCGGACTTCGCCAAGGAGGTCATGCAGCTCGCCGCGGCCGGTACCGGGATCCGGCTCTCGGACGGCTCCACGAACATCATCCCCGTCGGCGATGCTGTCGAGGATGCCTGGCGGCTGCACGGCCGGCTGGTCCGCCGCTCGCTGGAACGCGGCTTCTACCAGGGCTGGGACCTGCACCCGGCCCAACTGCCGAGCCGCTTCGCCGCCACCTACGCCTTCTACCGGCAGGGCCTGCCCGCCGCAGCCGCACGGCTCCGCAACTATGTGGAGCGCACCGAGGGCGGCGTGATGGACGAACCGGCCACCGCCAGGGCCCTCGCGGCCTTCGTGCTGCGCGGCGTCCAGTGCGGTGCCGTCGGAGCGGAAGAAGTCCGTGAGCTGGCCCGCGTCGGGCTTCCCGAACTGACCGCCCTGGCCCACCCCCGGCTGGCACAGCCCGCCCCGACAGCCCCCTGACCAACATTCACCACAGGAGTCACGCCATGAGCAACTACTTTTCCCCCGAAGGCGGCCTGCCGCCGCAGACCCAGCTCCTCACCGACCGCGCCGTCGTCAAGGAGGCCTACACCGTCATCCCCAAGGGAGTGCTGCGCGACATCGTCACGAGCAACCTTCCCGGCTGGACCAACACCCGCGCCTGGATCATCGCCCGCCCCATTGCGGGGTTCGCCACCACTTTCTCGCAGCTGATCGTTGAAGTGGCCCCCGGCGGGGGCAGTGACAAACCCGAGGCTGAGGCCGGCGTCGAAGGCGTCATCTTCCTCACCAAAGGCTCGCTGACGCTGACCCTCGACGGCGAGATCCACCGCCTCGAGTCCGGCGGCTATGCCTACCTCGCCGCCGGCTCGGACTGGAAGGTGAAGAACGACGCCGAGTCCACCGGCGGCGCCGGGGGCGAGGTCGCCTCCTTCCAGTGGATCCGCAAGGCCTATGAGCCGTTGGAGGGCTTTACCGCGAAGTCGTTCGTGACCCGTGACCAGGACGTGGAACCCCGGCCGATGCCGGGCACCAACGGCGCTTGGGCCACCACCCGCTTTGTGGACCCTGACGACCTGGCCCACGACATGCACGTCAACATCGTCACCTTCCAGCCCGGCGCGTCCATCCCGTTCGCGGAAACCCACGTGATGGAACACGGTCTCTTCGTCCTGGAGGGCAAAGCAGTCTACCGACTCAATGACGACTGGGTCGAGGTCGAAGCCGGCGACTTCATGTGGCTCCGCGCCTTCTGCCCGCAGGCCTGCTACGCCGGCGGCCCCGGAAACTTCCGCTACCTGCTCTACAAAGACGTCAACCGGCAGATCCGCCTCACCTGAGCCCGTCGTTGCCTCAGCTGCGCCCCGGCCCCCGGCCGGGGCGCAGCTGTTTAACTTAACGGCTGTTTAACTTAACGGCTGTTTAAGCCTCCGGGGGTTGACTGCTCCCCCCACGGCAACCTAAACTTTTCACAGAGCAAGATATAGTTTCCACAATATGAAATAAGCAACACGAAATAAGCAAGAAGCCAGGAATCACCGGAGCCGATCCGGTGCAGAGCCCGAAGGAACCCACAATGACGTACACCGTGAACTGCTCCATCCTGCTGACGGAACTGCCGCTCTTGGAACGTCCCGCCGCCGCGAAGGCAGCCGGCTTTGACGCCGTCGAATTCTGGTGGCCCTTCGAGACCTCCGTCCCCACCGACGCCCAGACCACCGCGTTCGAGCGCGCCATCACCGACGCCGGCGTCCAGCTCACCGGACTGAACTTCAACGCCGGCAATATGCCCGGCGGGGACCGGGGTCTGGTCTCCTGGCCCGCCCGCTCCGCTGAATTCCTGGACAACATCGCCGTTGTCGCAGGAATCGGCGAGCGCCTCGGCTGCAAAGCCTTCAACGCCCTCTACGGCAACCGCATCGACGGCGAATCGCCCCAGAAGCAGGACGCAATCGGCGCCGAAAACCTCGCGACTGCGGCTGCCGGAGTGGCCCGCATCGGCGGAACCGTCCTCCTGGAACCCGTCAGCGGCGCCCCGAAATACCCGCTCCTCACAGCTGCCGACGCCCTCACGGTGATCGCCCGGGTCAAGAAAGAATCCGGCGCAGACAACGTCAAACTCCTCGCGGACTTCTACCACCTCGCCGTCAACGGGGACGACGTCGCCGCCGTCATCGAAAACCACGCCAAAGACTTCGGCCACATCCAGATTGCCGACAACCCCGGCCGCGGGGCTCCCGGAACCGGCGAGCTTCCCCTCGGCGAATGGATCGCCCGCAGCCGCGAACTCGGCTACAGCGGCTACATCGGCCTCGAATACAAGGAACCGGCGGAAACAGCCTTCGCCTGGGCCATCCGCCAGCGCGTGGCCCGCTAGGAACCCTTCTAGCCCAGTCGCACTACAACCCACAGACTTTCAGTAAAGGAACCACAATGAGCAACGTTGCAGTTATCGGACTCGGAATCATGGGCCTGCCCATGGCCATCAACCTGGTCAAGGCCGGCCACACCGTCACCGGCTTCAACCGCAGCCAGGACAAGATCGACAAACTTGTCTCCGAGGGCGGCAAGGGCGCCACCAGCATCGCGGACGCCGTCAAGGACGCCGACGTCGTCATCACCATGGTGCCTGACTCCCCCGACGTCGAAGGCGTCGTCAGCGGCCCGGACGGACTTTTCGCCAACGCCAAGCAGGGCACCCTCTGGATCGACGCCAGCAGCATCCGCCCGGACGTCGCCAAGCGCCTCGCCGACGACGCCAAGGCAGCCGGCATCCGCGCCCTCGACGCCCCGGTCTCCGGCGGCGAACAGGGCGCGATCGACGCGGCCCTGTCGATCATGGTGGGCGGCGAGGCAGCCGACTTCGACGCAGCACAGGACGTTCTCAACGCCGTCGGAAAAACCATCGTCCACGTCGGACCTGCCGGCTCCGGCCAGACCGTCAAGGCAGCCAACCAGCTGATCGTCGCCGTCAACATCGAGGTCCTCGGCGAGGCCATCGCCTTCCTCGAGGCCTACGGCGTCGACACGGACGCCGCCCTCAAGGTCCTCGGCGGCGGCCTGGCCGGCTCCAAAGTCCTGGACCAGAAGGGCCAGAAGATGCTGGACCGCAACTTCGAGCCCGGCTTCCGCCTGGCCCTGCACCACAAGGACCTGGGCATCGTCACCTCCGCGGCCCGCGAGGCCAACGTCGCCGTCCCGCTCGGCGCCGTCGTCGCCCAGCTCGTCGCCGCCACTGTCAACCAGGGCGACGGCGGACTGGACCACTCAGGCCTCTTCAAGCAGGTCCTCCAGCTTTCGGGCCGCAAGTAGCCAGCGACAGCTAAGCCAGCCGCCCGTCCCCACAAGGGGCACCAGAACTCAAAAGGGAGAGCCGGCGTCGTACTTTCCGACGCCGGCTCTCCCCAACACATTCAAATTCAGCCCCACGGGGCACCAATAACAGACTTTCAAGGAGCACACAATGACGAAGATGCGCACCGTAGACGCTGCCGTCGCCATCCTGGAGAAGGAGGGCGCCACCGAGGCGTTCGGCCTGCCAGGCGCGGCCATCAACCCGTTCTACTCGGCCATGAGGGCACACGGCGGCATCCGCCACACGCTCGCCCGCCACGTCGAAGGCGCCAGCCACATGGCGGACGGCTACAGCCGGGCCAAGGACGGCAACATCGGCATCTGTATCGGCACCTCCGGCCCCGCCGGCACCGACATGATCACCGGGCTGTACGCAGCCTGGGCGGATTCCATCCCCATGCTCTGCATCACCGGCCAGGCCCCCGTGGCCAAGCTGCACAAGGAGGACTTCCAGGCCGTGGACATCGAGTCCATCGCGAAGCCCGTCACCAAGATGGCCATGACCATCCTGGAACCGGGCCAGGTTCCGGGCGCCTTCCAGAAGGCCTTCCAGCTGATGCGCTCCGGCCGTCCCGGCCCGGTGCTGCTGGACCTGCCCATCGACGTGCAGATGGCCGAAATCGAATTCGACATCGACACCTACGAGCCCCTGGCCGTCGAGAAGCCCAAGGCCAGCCGCAAGCAGCTGGAAAAGGCCCTGGACATGCTGACCGCAGCCACGCACCCGCTGATCGTGGCCGGCGGCGGCATCATCAACGCCGGCGCCTCCGCGCAGCTGGTTGAACTGGCCGAACTGCTCAACGTTCCGGTCATCCCCACCCTGATGGGCTGGGGCGCCATCTCCGACGAGCACCCCCTGATGGCCGGCATGGTGGGCCTGCAGACCTCGCACCGCTACGGCAACGAGACCATGCTGGCTTCCGACTTCGTGATCGGCATCGGAAACCGCTGGGCCAACCGCCACACCGGTGGCCTGGAAACCTACACGACCGGCCGCACGTTCGTGCACATCGACATCGAACCGACGCAGATCGGACGCGTCTTCTCCCCGGACCTGGGCATCGCCTCCGACGCCGGCGCGGCGCTGACCGGGCTGGTGGAACTCGCCCGCGAGCGCAAGGCAGCCGGGTCCCTGCCGGACTACTCCGGCTGGGTCGCCGAATGCACCGATCGCAAGGCCACCATGCACCGCAAGACGCACTTCGAGAACATCCCGATCAAGCCGCAACGCGTGTACGAGGAGATGAACAAGTCCTTCGGCAAGGACACCACCTACGTGTCCACGATCGGCCTGTCCCAGATCGCCGGCGCGCAGATGCTGCACGTTTTCGGCCCGCGCAAGTGGATCAACGCCGGCCAGGCCGGCCCCCTGGGCTGGACCGCCCCGGCTGCCCTCGGCGTGGTGCGCGGGAAGCCCGACGAGACGGTGGTTGCCTTGTCCGGTGACTACGATTTCCAGTTCATGATCGAGGAACTGGCCGTGGGCGCGCAGTTCAACCTGCCGTACATCCACGTGGTGGTGAACAACTCCTACCTGGGCCTGATCCGCCAGTCCCAGCGCGGCTTCAACATGGAACAGAACGTGTCGCTGGCGTTCGACAACATCAACTCTCCCGAGACCAACGGCTACGGCGTGGACCACATCAAGGTGGCCGAGGGCCTGGGCTGCAAGGCCATCCGGGTTGAAGACCCCAACGATCTGGCGGCCGCGTTCGACAAGGCCAAGGCCCTGATGGGCGAGTTCCAGGTTCCGGTGGTGGTGGAAGTGATCCTGGAAAAGATCACCAACATCTCCATGGGCGTGGAAATCAACGCCGTGAACGAGTTCGAGGAGCTGGCCGAGACCCGCGCCGACGCCCCGACCGCCATCCTGTCTTCGCTGGCCTAACAATGCGCGTCATCATTGCCCCGGACAAGTTCAAGGGCTCTCTGTCCGCCCCGGAGGTGACCCGTCACCTGGAAACCGGGCTCCAGGCGGCCACTGGCGGGAATCTGGAGATCATCCGCATCCCCGTGGCCGACGGCGGCGAGGGCACCCTCGATGCCGCCGTCGGCTCCGGCTTCACCCGCCGGAGTGCCGTGGTCAGCGGCCCTACCAGGCAGCCGCTCCGGGCCGAGTTCGCGGTCCGCGGACGCGAAGCCGTGATTGAAATGGCCGCCGCGTCCGGGCTCGCCGTCCTGCCTGGCCTCGGCCAAAACAGCGGCGCCCCGGACTCTGCCAGTGCCACCGGCGCCACCAGCCTGGGCACCGGCGAACTGATCCGCGCGGCGCTCGACGCCGGGTGCCGGCAGATCATTCTGGGCGTCGGCGGGAGCGCCAACACCGACGGCGGCGCCGGGGTCCTCCAGGGACTCGGCGCCAAACTCCTCGACGCCGACGGCCGGGAACTCCCGCCCGGCGGCGCCGCCCTGGCCCGGCTGGCCCGGATAGACCTCACCGGCTTCGATGCCAGGCTGGACGAGGCACGCTTCGTCCTGGCCAGCGATGTGGACAACCCGCTTTTGGGCCCCGAAGGCGCCCCCGCCATCTTCGGCCCCCAGAAGGGCGCCACCGCGGCGGACGTCGCCATTCTCGACGCGGCCCTGGGCAACTTCGTCCGGGTGCTGGCCGCGGAAATCGGACCGCGCGCGCTGCTGGCCGCGGAGGCTCCCGGCGCCGGGGCAGCCGGCGGCGTGGGCTACGCCGCGATCGCGGTACTGGCGGCCAGGCGCAGGCCGGGCATCGACGTCGTGCTGGAGTTCACCGGGCTGAACGAACGGCTGGCCGGCGCGGCCCTGGTGATCACCGGCGAAGGAAGCCTGGACGAGCAGAGCCTGCTCGGCAAGACCCCGATCGGCGTTGCCCGGGCGGCCGCGCTGGCGGGCGTCCCGGTGGTGGCCGTCTGCGGACGGACCACCCTGGCCCCCGAGCGGCTTCGCGAAGCAGGCTTCAGTTCGGTTCACACCTTGACAGAGCTGGAAAGCAATGTAGACACATGTATAGCGGAAGCCGGACCGCTCCTGGAACAGCTGGGGAGGCGGATCGGCTCGCAGCTCTCGGCCGGGACGCCCGCAGCAGCGGCCGCGAACCGAGGCGCCGATTCGAAGGAGACCCTCCATGTCTGATGAACACTATGACCTCGTGATCCGGGGCCGGCGGGTCCTGACCACGGCCGGGATCGCCGCCCGGGAGGTCGGCGTCCGCGACGGCAAGATCGTCGCCCTGGAACCGCTGGGCAACGGCCTCACCGGCACCGAAATCATCGACCTGGCCGAGGACGAGACCCTCATCCCCGGCCTGGTGGACACCCACGTCCACGTCAACGAGCCCGGCCGGACCGAGTGGGAGGGCTTCGCCTCCGCCACCCGGGCCGCCGCGGCCGGCGGCGTGACCACCATCATCGACATGCCGCTGAACAGCATCCCGCCCACCACCACCGTGGCGAACCTCAAACTCAAACGCGAGGTCGCGCAGGACCAGGCGTTCGTGGACGTCGGCTTCTGGGGCGGCGCCATCCCCGGCAACACCAAGGACCTCCGCCCGCTGCACGACGAGGGCGTCTTCGGCTTCAAATGCTTCCTGCTGCACTCCGGCGTGGACGAATTCCCGCACCTGGACGCCGAGGAGATGGAGGCCGACATGGCCGAGCTCGCCTCCTTCGACTCCCTCATGATCGTCCACGCCGAGGACTCCCGCGCGATCGACCACGCCCCGCACCCGGGCGGGGACCAGTACGCCACGTTCCTGGCCTCCCGCCCCCGCGGCGCCGAAAACAAGGCCATCGCCGAAGTCATCGAACGGGCCCGCTGGACCGGGGCCCGCGCGCACATCCTGCACCTGTCCTCCTCGGACGCGCTGCCGATGATCGCCACCGCCAAACGCGACGGCGTACACCTCACCGTGGAAACCTGCCCGCACTACCTCACGCTCATGGCCGAGGAAATCCCCAACGGCGCCACCGCATACAAATGCTGCCCGCCGATCCGCGAGGCCGCCAACCGCGAACTGCTCTGGAAGGGCCTGCAGGAAGGCACCATCGACTGCATCGTCTCGGACCACTCTCCCTCCACCCTGGACCTGAAGGACCTGGACAACGGCGACTTCGCCGTGGCCTGGGGCGGGGTGTCCTCGCTGCAGCTGGGCCTTTCCCTGATCTGGACCGAGGCCCGGCACCGCGGCATCACCCTGGAACAGGTCGTGTCCTGGATGGCCGCCAAACCCGCCGAACTGGCACGCCTGAGCACCAAGGGCCGGCTCGCGCTCGGCTACGACGCCGACTTCTCCGTCTTCGCCCCGGACCAGGCCTACGTCGTGGACGTGACCAAACTCAAGCACAAAAACCCCATCACCCCCTACGACGGCCGCCCGCTCTCCGGCGCCATCCGGCAGACCTACCTCCGCGGCACCCTGATCGACGGCCGGACACCGACCGGCAAACTGATCCGCCGCGGCGGCGTATGAGCCAGCCGGCCGTGGCATCCGGTCTCCAAACGGCGCGTGGTCTCGCTAGCCGCCAGCCGCCCGGCCTGGCGGCCAGGGGTCTGGCCGTCTGGGTTACTGCGGAGGATGGCGCAGCCATCGACGAGGCAGTCCTGGCCCGCGCAGCCGAGCTCGTGCTTGCCCGCGCCCTGAAATCTGCTCCGGAGGCGGAAGTCCACTTCAGGCCCGCCGCCGGAGCCACCACGTCCGCCGTCGGACGGCCCCCCGGGGAGGAAACAGCAACGGAGGGAACCGCAACGGAGGGAACGTCCGACGGCGGGGCATCGCGGCCGGCCGTGAACGCACCAGCTCCCGAAGCCACCGCCACCAGCCGGCTCGCCGTTGATCTCGCCGCCGGAGAGGCCCTGGTGGACGGGGAGCCGGCCCCGCTGAGCGGCCTCGAATTCGCCCTCCTGAGGCATCTGGTGGAGAACTGTTCGCGGACTATCAGCCGTCAGGAACTGCAATGTCGCCTTGAGTCGTTCGACACCCCCGGGGCGGCCGCCCGGTCCATCGACGTCTATGTGGGCCGTGTGCGCCGGAAACTCGGCGGCGCCCGGCACGCGATCATCACGGTACGCAGCGGCGGCTACCGGTTCGTTCCGGGACCGCACGCCACCGTGCGGGGCCCGGCGGAATACAGCATCTGACCCGGCCGTTGTTCACTTCAGCAGGCTCGATTCACCCCCAACCGAAGGACTCCCATGAACACCAGTCACACTGTCAAGCTCCAGCCCGGCGCACAGGCCCCTGCATTCAGCCTTCAGGATGCGGACGGCAAGCCGGTATCGCTGTCTGACTACCTCGGCAAGAACGTCATTGTCTACTTCTATCCGCAGGCCGCAACGCCCGGTTGCACTACCGAGGCCTGCGATTTCCGCGACAACCTCGGCTCCCTGAAGGGCTCCGGCTATGAGGTTCTGGGCATCTCCCCCGACGCACCCGATGCCTTGGCCGACTTCACCGGCGACTTTGGACTGAGCTTCCCCCTGCTGTCCGATGAGGACCACGCAGTAGCCCTCGCCTACGGCGCCTGGGGCGAAAAGCTGGTCAACGGCGAAATCACCGAGGGGCTTGTCCGGTCCACCGTGGTGGTGGACCCCGAAGGCAGGGTGACGCTGGCGCAGTACCAGGTCAAGGCGCAAGGACACGTGGCGGCACTCAAACAAGAACTGGGCGTCTAGCGCCGCCAGACGCTCCGGCACCTGATGCAAGAGCGTCTGGAAGTCGCGCGCCGCTGGCCGATTGGCCTGGCCGCCCCGGCCTTCCCGGGGCACTTTGACGCGAAACGCCGGGCCGGCGTCGCCCTTTTCCATGCCGCGCCGTCCAAAGGCGCCCCGGACGGCACCCCCGCAGCCCGCGCACCCCCGCAGCCCGCGCAAGTGGAGGATCAGCGCGGTCGCGCCGGGCCGGCGATTCCGCCCGGCTATGCCCGCGTCCCCGCCACGACCGTGGCGGTGGACCGGAGCCGGATGGCGCCGTCGTACTCGTAGCGGCCCAGCATCTGGAAGACGTCGGAGCGGATCAGCTCCCGTGACTCCTTGTCCGCCTTGGCGAGGCCGGTGACCACGGAAACTGCGATGTCGGTCATGAACTCCCAGTAGACCTCCGGGGATTCGAGCACCAAGTCCGTGCTGACCTTCCGCTCGGCCACGTCGAGGAGTCCTGCGTCGTTGAAAACCCTGCTCATGAGGCCCTGCGCGGCGCAGCGGAAGAGTCCGGGGGCGCCCGACGGCGGTACCGGCAGCTCGGTGTGCCGGGCGATTGTCCCTAGGATGAGGCTCGCCCATGGGTTTTCCGCCGCCCGGCTCCAGACGGCGGCGCTGATCCGCGCGCCCGGCCTGGCCACGCGGACCATCTCCGCCAGGGCGGCGGACATGTCCGGAAAGAACATGAAGCCGAAGCGGCAGAAGACCGCGTCGAAGGCGGCGTCCTCGAACGGCAGGGCGGCGACGTCACTGACTGCGGTACGCACGTTACCCAGTCCCCTGGCCGCGGCCTTCTCCGCCGCCACCCTGAGCATGCCCTCCGAAATGTCTGTCAGGACCACGCTACCCGGCGGTACAAGGGCTGCCGCCGTGAGCCCCGGCTCGCCGGTGCCGGCGGCGACGTCGAGCACCGCGGAGTCCGGGCGGAGCCGTGCCTCCCGGATCATGGCGTCCCCGAACGGTGCATGCCAGTCGAGCAATACAGCGTCCCATTTCCTCCAGCCGGCCGAGAACTGATCCCAAATGCTTCGTTGCTGGTCCCGGATATGGTCGGCTGCGGCTGACATGGCGATTCCTTAGCTCGTCCTAGACCTCCCCCACCCATAGTCTGCCCCCGGGAGCGGGGCCCGGGCAATGAGTTCGTTTGGCGCGCCGCGGGAGGCCCCGGCCGCCGCCGGCCTGCGGCCAGAAAGCCGGTGGCAGGCCGCCGGCAGGCCCGTTCCGAGCCGGTGGCAGGTCGGTTGCGGGCCGGTTGCGGGCACCGGGGGCAGTAGGCTTAACGGCATGTCTTCCCACGAAAACCCCGGTACCGCAGGCAACAACTCCCAGCCGGATACAACCCGGGAAACAGCCCCGGACAGCACCCCGGCGGCGGCCTCTGAGCACACCCCGGCGGAGGGCCCCGAGGGCCCGAAGCCCCCGGCGGCGGCCGAACGGCGCGAGATCACCGTGCGCCGGGCACCGAAGTATGTTCCGTTCCTGATCCTGGGCGGGCTGGTGGGCGTCGCTGTCGCCGCCGTCATCGCCTACGGCGTCCCGGGGGATGCCGCCTACGACCGCGGCTCGGTCTTCGGCTTCTTCATGGTCCTCTGCGCCGCCGGCGGCGTCATTCTGGGCGCCGTCGCGGCGCTGCTGCTGGACCGGCTGAGCGTCCGCCGCGCCGGGCACGCCGTCGTCGAGTCAGTCCCCGAGGCCGACGGCGAGGACCTCGACTGAGCCGGCGGCAGGTCATAAAACGGCGGCCGGAAAAGTCTTAGCGCACATCGTGAGATAATCGACCAGTGGCACGCGGCGATGGAAAACTTTCTCATGATCTTCTCCCTGGCGAAAAAGGCCCTCAGGACGCTTGCGGCGTCTTCGGGGTCTGGGCACCCGGCGAAGAGGTAGCAAAACTCACCTATTACGGGCTGTATGCACTGCAGCACCGTGGTCAGGAGTCGGCTGGCATAGCAACCAGTGACGGCAAGCGGATCAACGTCTATAAGGACATGGGGCTCGTATCCCAGGTCTTCGACGAGACCACGCTGAACACCCTGACCGGGCATCTGGCCGTCGGCCACTGCCGCTATTCCACTACCGGTGCCAGTCACTGGGCCAACGCCCAGCCCACCCTGGGCGCGACCGCCACGGGGACCGTGGCCCTGGCCCACAACGGCAACCTGACCAACACGGCCGAGCTCAAGGCCATGATCATGGACCGCAACGACGGCCAGCTCAGCGGCGAGATGAAGCAGGGCAACACCTCGGACACCGCCCTGGTCACCGCGCTCCTGGAGGGCGAAGAGGGCAAGTCCCTCGAACAGACCGCCCTGGAACTGCTGCCCAAGATCAAGGGCGGCTTCTGCTTTGTCTTCATGGACGAGGGCACCCTTTACGCCGCCCGCGACACCTACGGCATCCGCCCGCTCTGTCTGGGCCGGCTGGAACGCGGCTGGGTTGTCGCCTCCGAACAGTCCGCCCTGGCCACCGTCGGTGCGAGCTTCATCCGCGAGATCGAACCCGGCGAATTCATCGCGATCGACGAGGACGGCGTCCGCTCCCAGCGCTTCGCGGAGGCGACGCCGGCCGGCTGTGTCTTCGAGTACGTCTACCTCGCCCGCCCGGACGCCTCCATTGCGGGCCGCTCGGTGTACGAGTCCCGCGTGGAGATGGGCCGCCAGCTGGCTCGCGAAAATACCCAGGAAGCGGACATCGTCATTCCGGTCCCGGAATCCGGTACCCCCGCGGCCGTGGGCTACGCGGAGGAATCCGGCATCCCGTTTGCGCACGGCTTCGTCAAGAACGCCTACGTGGGCCGCACCTTCATCCAGCCGTCGCAGACCCTGCGGCAGCTCGGCATCCGGCTCAAGCTCAACGCCCTGGAATCCGTGATCCACGGCAAGCGCGTGGTGGTGGTGGATGACTCGATCGTCCGCGGCAATACCCAGCGCGCCATCGTCCGGATGCTCCGCGAAGCCGGCGCCGCTTCCGTGCACGTGAAGATCTCCTCGCCGCCGGTGCAGTGGCCCTGTTTCTACGGCATCGACTTCGCCTCCCGCGCGGAGCTGATCGCCAACGGCGCCACCATCGAGGAAATTTCCCAGGCCATCGGCGCCGATTCGCTGGCCTACATCTCCGAAGACGGCATGATCGAGGCCACGCGTCAGCCGCGCGAACGCCTCTGCACCGCCTGCTTCACCGGCAACTACCCGATCGCACTTCCGGGTGCCGACAAGCTGGGCAAGAACCTGCTGGAGCGCACCGACCTCGGCGGACTTCCCGCCGCCGGCGCCGCCACAATCCCCGGCATTTTCGACGCCGAGCCCGGCACCTCCATGGACGAGGACCCGGCCGAGAAGCCCGGCGCCACCGGCTGCGATCCGGGACCGGACTCCGAATTCGAAGAACTGCTCACCGATGCCGACCGCGTCACCACCGCCGATCGTGCCACCGCCGCGCAAGTTGGCGCTGACACGTTTGCAGCCGACAAGAAAGAGCCCGTATGACTTCCGCCTCCCCGGCCGCTGACATGAACGCCGCCCAAAACGCCGCAGGCATCACCTACGCCTCTGCCGGCGTCGACGTCGAAGCAGGCGACCGCGCCGTCGAACTCATGAAGGACGCCGTCAAGGCGACGCACAACTCCTCGGTGATCGGCGGCGTCGGCGGCTTCGCGGGCCTCTACGACGTCTCCAGGCTGCTCACCTACAAGCGCCCGCTGCTGGCCACCTCCACCGACGGCGTCGGCACCAAGGTGGCCATCGCGCAGGCCATGGACATCCACGACACCATCGGCTTCGACCTTGTGGGCATGGTGGTGGACGACATCGTCGTGGTGGGCGCCGAACCGCTGTACATGACCGACTACATCGCCTGCGGAAAGGTTGTCCCGGAGCGCATCGCTGACATCGTCCGCGGCATCGCGGCCGCCTGCTCGGTCGCCGGCACCGCCCTCGTGGGTGGCGAGACCGCCGAACACCCCGGCCTGCTCGGTGAGCACGAATACGACGTCGCCGGTGCCGCCACCGGCGTTGTCGAGGCCGCCGATCTGTTGGGCCCCGACCGCGTCCGCGCCGGCGACGTCGTGATCGGCATGGCCTCCTCCGGCCTGCACTCCAACGGCTACTCCCTGGTCCGCCGCGTGATCAACCACGCCGGCTGGGCCCTGGACCGCCAGGTCTCCGAACTCGGCCGCACCCTGGGCGAAGAGCTGCTGGAACCCACCCGCGTCTACGCCGCGGACTGTCTGGACCTGGCCCGGACCTTCCCGGTCAACGGCTCAGCGGCCGGCCGGGCCGTGCACGGCTTCAGCCATGTCACCGGCGGCGGCCTCGCCGCCAACCTGGCCCGTGTCCTCCCGCAGGGCCTGCTGGCCACCGTGGACCGGGCTACCTGGGAATTGCCGGCCATCTTCAAGCTGGTCTCCGAGCTGGGCAACGTCCCGTTGCCTGATCTGGAGCGCACCCTGAACCTGGGCGTGGGCATGGTGGCGATCGTCTCCGCCGACGCCGCCGACGCCGCGGTGAACCGGCTCAACGACCGCGGCCTGCCGTCCTGGATCATGGGCACCGTCGAGGAAAACTCGGACGCTATCCTCAAGGCCGGCCCGGACTACGTGCAGGGCGCCAAGGGCGTCGACGGCGGCGCGGTCCGCCTGGTCAACGCCTACGCCTAAGCTCCTGCAATAGCGCCATCGAGTGCTCCATAACCGCCGTATTGAGGGTTCAAAACGGCGGTTATGGAGCACTCGATGCGTTTAAAGCTCCAAAAGGCTGAACACGCCGCCCTGCGGATCCTGGAGCGTGGCGACTGTGCCGGCTTCCTCGAGCTCCTCCGGTTCCACGAGGACAACGGCGCCCGCGGCCACGGCGGCGTCCACCGCATCCGCGACGTTGGCGACGCCGAAGTACACCTGCCACCCGGCCTTGAGCGGAACGTCGGCATCAGCCGGAAGCGGGGCGATTCCGGCCACCTCCGTGCCGTTGACCATGAGCGTGGTGTAGGTGCCGCCGTCGTCCTGGGGGTACTCGGTCACCTCGTGCCCGAACAGCTGCTGGAAGAAGCCGACGGCGGCTTGCGGCTCGGGCGTGAGCAGCTCGGCCCATGCCAGCGCGCCCGGCTCCTGGCTCCGGGCTGTGCCGAAGTGGCTTCCTGCCTGCCAAGCCCCCGTCGTACCGCCGCCCGGCGGGGCAAAGAAGATCATGACGCCGGTGTCATTCACCGCTTCCGGGCCGAAGTCGAGGCTTCCGCCGGAGTGCGCCAGCTCCGCGGCAAGTTCCCGGGCGTCATCGGCGGCGAAATACACGTTCCACTGGCCCGGGGCCCCGGCGGTTTCCTGCTGCGGGTTCTGCGGGGCGATCACGGATACAAGTCCATCGCCCAGGAAGGCCTGCGCGTAGCTGCGGCCGTCCGGCGTCGGCAGGTCCTCGTAGCGCCAGCCGAAGAGCGCCGCATAGAAAGTCTTCGCCGCTTCAACGTCCCCGGTCTGGAGGTCCGTCCAGCAGACCTCGCCTGTGGTGAATCCCGTGCGTCGGGTCACCGCGATTCCGCGCTTTCGGCGGCCATAACGCTGAACACCGCACCGTTGGAATCCGCCAGCACGGCAAGCCTGCCCACTCCGGGGACGTCGAAAGCCGGGGCATGGACCTGGCCGCCGAGTTCGTGTGCCCGTACCGCCGGGCGATCCACATCCGCAACCTTGAAGTAGGTCATCCAGAACGGCGGCACGCCCTCCATGGGCTGCCTCATTGCCCCCGCAACGGGCTTGCCGTCCACAATGAAATTCGTGTACTCAGCGAGGTCACCCGCGGGACCCGGCTCCGAGGTACAGCCAGTGACAGCCTCGTAGAACGGGACTGCGCGGGCGGTGTCGTCCGTTTGCAGCTCGCTCCAGATCATGGCGCCGGGTTCGTCAGCCAGCCCCGCACCGATGTGGGTACCGGCCTGCCAGAAGCCGATCTGGGCGCCGGTGGGATCCGAGGCGAAGAACATGCGCCCGCTGCCGTTCGGTACCTCATCCACCGGGAACAGCAGGGTTCCACCCGCCTCGGTGGCCTTGGCCGCGGCGTCGTCGGCGTCATCGACGGCGATGTAGCTGGCCCAGTAGGACGGCATGCCGGCGGCTGCCATGTCCGGCATTTGCTGCATCATCCCGCCCACGTAGCGGCCCTGTAGCCTGGCCATGTAGTACGTCATGTCCTGCCCGGCAGGCATGGCGTCCAGCTCCCAGCCGAACAGCTCCGAGTAGAACGTTTTGGCCGCCTCGATGTCGCTGGCAGACAGGTCGGCCCAACACGGCGTCCCCTGCTTGTAGCTCTCAACCTCTGGCATATGAATCAATTCCCTTCGACCCGCCGATGAACCCGCGCACGATCAATCCGTCCACAATCAACCTAGTACCGGGCCCTTACACTGAACAGATCCAGGTCCCGATCGAGGACCAGCGGCCCCGCATGCGGCCGTTGTAGTGACACGGGGCGTAGGAGGAGAATAACCGCAGGGCGTGCACCGCCAGCAAGGATCAGCCCCCAGAACGGAGTGGACAATGGCCAGCCGCGTGGATATTGACGGGCACCCCACGTGGGTGGAGGACCGGGGCGGTGCCGGGGCGCCGCTCCTGCTGCTGCATGGCGGCCTGAGCAACAGCGACCAACTCCTCGACAGCATTGGACCGGGCCTGTCGGAGCAGTTCCGCGTGGTCGCCTTCGATCGCCGCGGCCACGGCTACACCGCGGACACCGACGCCGATTTCCACTATGAGGACATGGCCACCGAGACCGTCCGTGTGCTCGAGGACGTCGTCGGCAGCCCCGCCCATCTTGTGGGCTGGAGCGACGGCGGTATTGTTGCGCTCCTCGTGGCGCTCAGGCGGCCCGATCTAGTGCACAAGCTTGTAGTCATTGGTGCGAACTATCGCTACGACGGCGTCATGCCGGTTGAATTCGATCCGGAGTCGCCCATCCTGCAGGAACTCGGCAAGGCCTACATCGAACGATCACCCGACGGTGCCAAGCACCTGGAAGTCACCTTCGACAAGAGTCTCAGGATGTTCAGTTCGGAACCGACACTTACCGCCGCCGACATCGCGCAAATCACCCACCCGGTGCTCGTCCTGGTCGGTGACGACGACTTCGTCACGTTGCCGCATACGGTCTCGCTGTACGAAGCCCTGCCACAAGGTCAGCTCGCCGTCGTTCCCGGAGCATCCCATGCGCTTCCCCTCGAACAACCGGTCGTGGTCACCGGCCTCATCCTCAAATTCCTGGCCGCGGCCGGGCCGCCCCAGACGCTGCTTCCCATCCGGCGCTTGCAGACTGGCAGCGCGTAACGCAGAAAGGCCCGTTGGGCACGCCGACCGGCGTACCCAACGGGCCTGATAACTGAGGTCAGCACCTAGGGTGCTGGAAAAGAAGAGCCGAACTTGCGTACTCAAAAGACGTACGACGGCGGTACGTCGCTGACAGCATTACCGCAGTTTCAGCGGGCGACGACTAACCTATTCGACGAGAATCTACCTCGTCGTCGTCTTCTTCCAAATCGTCCGCGTACTTATCCACGTAGGCCGAATAATCCGGCTCGACCGGGTCATCCGCGAAGTGGCTCGTGGCACGACTTCCCGGGCCCGTGAGCTCGCGCTGAAGGGCCGAATAGTCAGTGTTCGGGGAGTAGTACTTGATATCCCGAGCCTGCTTGGTAGCTTTTGCCTTTTGACGGCCGCGCCCCATGGCGTGACCCCCTTTTGTACTTGGACCGGAGGTGGTCACCTTTGGCGATCGGTGAGGCCCCGGAATGTTTGGTCAATTTGTCGTACACCTAGATTACATGCTTTCGGCCCCGGCTGCTTGCCAGCCCACCCCCTGTGGACAGTGTGGCGTCTCCGGCGGCCATGGGCGCGGCCGCCGGAGCATGCGGCCACGCGCGCTTCTTCGGTACAGTTTCGTGGTGGGCTCCCCGAAAAGGGCCACCGCGCCGGGCCTCCAGCCACGGCGAAGACGCACGGAAGTGGTGAATTTCTCAGTGACTGAAGAGAACGCAAGGCACGACACCGGGCTGCCTGAGGTTCCGCCTGCCGGTGAGCCCGGGCCGCCGTCGGTCCCCGCCCTTCCGTCCCAACCGCCGGCATCAGCTCCCGGCTCCGGCGCCGTCCCGCCGCAGCCTTCCAGGCCGCCGACGTCCGCACTGCCGATAGTCACGCCTTCCGAGGCACCCTCCACGATGCCAACTACGCCTTCACCGTTCCTGACGCCCTCGGATCGTAGCAACCGGTCAGGCGCCGGCACGGTGCTCGCCCGGCAAGGTGCGCTCCTGGCCGGCTGGGTGCGGCGCCAGGGACCGAAGCGGGTCGGTGCTGCCGTGGCGGTGCTCGTCGTGCTGGGGCTCGCGATCTGGTGGGCGGCATCCTCGCTCGGCGGCGGCACCACGCCCTCGGCCGGCGAGAACACCCCGGCCCCCACGGCCTCGTCGTCGGCCCCCGCCAGCCGCGGCGCACTGCCGCTGGAAGGCGTCAATGCCCTGGACTTCCGGCTCGGCGACTGCTTCAAGGACTTCGACCCCGAGGCCCCGCAGTCCACCGTGGTGGCCTGCGGGACCGGCCACTCGGCCCAACTGGTCGCGATCGAGGCGTACGCGGCCGCGGATTCCTACCCCGGCCGGGACCCGCTCAAGCAGAAGGCGCTGGACGCCTGCAAAGCGGCGCCCCTCACGGAGAAGTCAGGCGACTATGTGCTCAGCTACAAGCTCGCCTACCCGAGTTCCACCAGCTGGGACAAGGGCGACCGGCGGGTGGACTGCTACGTGGTGGCAGACACCGGCAACGTCATCATGGAGTCCCTGCTCCGCTGACCCAGCCCGGCTCCCGGCCGAAACCGCCGGCTGCCCTGTCGCCTACTCCTTGCGGCGGACGGAGAGCCCGCTGCCGGTCGCGCCGCCGCCGTCGGGCCCGACAACGGCCTCCAGCCCCTCAATCGTGAGTTCGTCGACGTCGGCCGCGGTGTCCACCAGCACGGTGTCGCCGTCAGCGATCTCCCCCGCCAGAATGGCCTTCGCCAGGCGGTCGCCAATTTCGCGCTGCACCAGCCGGCGAAGCGGCCTGGCCCCGTAGGCGGGGTCGAAACCGGACATCGCCAGCCAGGCGCGGGCGCCGTCGCTCACGTCCAGGGACAGCCGGCGGCCGTGGAGGCGGCCGGAAAGCTCGGCAACCTGCAGCTCCACAATGCGGGCCAGTTCATCCACGGTCAGGGCATCGAACAGCACGATCTCATCGAGCCGGTTCAGGAACTCCGGTTTGAAGGTCGCATTCACAGTGGCCATCACCGCGTTCCGCTTGGCGTGCGCGTCCAGGGTCGGGTCCACCAGGAACTGGCTGCCTAGGTTGGACGTGAGCACCAGGATCACATTGCGGAAGTCCACGGTGCGGCCCTGGCCGTCGGTGAGACGGCCGTCGTCAAGGACCTGCAGGAGGATGTCGAAGACCTCGGGGTGGGCCTTCTCCACCTCGTCCAGCAGCAGCACGGAGTACGGCCGGCGGCGGACAGCCTCGGTCAGCTGGCCGCCTTCCTCGTAGCCAACGTAGCCCGGTGGCGCTCCGACGAGCCGGGCCACGGAGTGCTTCTCGCCGTACTCGGACATATCGATCCGCACCATGGCGCGTTCGTCGTCGAAGAGGAAGTCCGCCAAGGCCTTGGCGAGCTCGGTTTTGCCCACTCCGGTGGGGCCGAGGAACAGGAACGAGCCTGTCGGCCGGTTGGGATCGCTGATGCCCGCGCGGGCACGGCGCACGGCATCGGACACCGCGGCAACCGCCTTGGACTGGCCGATCAGCCGCTTTCCGAGTTCCTCTTCCATATGCAGCAGCTTCTGGCTTTCGCCCTGGAGCATGCGTCCCGCCGGGATGCCGGTCCAGGCCGAGATGACCTCCGCGATGTCATCCGCTGTGACTTGCTCAGCCACCATCTGCGAGGACTTGTCCGTCACGGCCGCCTCGGCTGCAGCAGCGGCGTTGAGCTCGCGTTCAAGGGCGGGGATTTCGCCATACAGCACGCGGGACGCGGTCTCCAGGTCGCCCTCACGCTGGGCCTTGTCCGCCTTCGAGCGAAGTTCGTCCAGTTTGGCTTTGAGGTCACCCACCCGGTTCAGACCGGCCTTCTCCGCCTCCCAGCGGACGTTGAGCGCAGCCAGTTCCTCCTTCTTGTCCGCCATGTCCGCACGCAGCGCGGCGAGGCGTTCCAGGGAGGCGGGATCCTTTTCATGGGCCAAGGCCAGCTCCTCCATGGTGAGCCGGTCCACTGCGCGGCGCAGCTGGTCGATCTCCTCCGGCGCAGAGTCGATCTCCATCCGCAGCCGGGAGGCTGCCTCATCCACGAGGTCGATCGCCTTGTCCGGAAGCTGCCGGCCGGAGATGTAGCGGTTGGAGAGCGTGGCCGCGGCGACGAGGGCGGAGTCCGAAATCGCCACCTTGTGGTGCGCCTCGTAGCGTTCCTTGAGACCGCGCAGGATGCCGATGGTGTCCTCCACACTCGGCTCGCCGACGTACACCTGCTGGAAGCGGCGTTCCAGGGCGGGATCCTTTTCGATGTTTTCGCGGTACTCGTCCAGCGTGGTGGCGCCGATGAGGCGGAGTTCGCCGCGGGCCAGCATGGGCTTGAGCATGTTGCCGGCGTCCATGGAGCTGTCCCCGGTGGCACCGGCGCCGACCACGGTGTGGATCTCGTCGATGAACGTGACGATCTGTCCCTCGGAGTTCTTGATTTCCTCCAGGACGGCCTTGAGCCGTTCCTCGAATTCGCCGCGGTACTTGGCGCCGGCCACCATGGACGCGAGGTCGAGGGCGATCAGGGTCTTGCCGCGGAGGCTTTCGGGCACGTCGCCGGCCACGATCCGCTGGGCGAGGCCTTCGACGACGGCGGTCTTGCCGACGCCGGGCTCGCCGATGATCACTGGGTTGTTCTTGGTGCGCCGGCTCAGGACCTGGATGATGCGGCGGATTTCGGCGTCCCGCCCGATCACGGGGTCCAGCTTGCCGGCGCGGGCCATAGCGGTGAGGTCGGTGCCGAACTTTTCGAGTGCCTGGAACGTGTTTTCGGGATCCGCGCTGTTGACCTTGCGGTCGCCGCGGACGCCTGGCAGGGCGGCGAGGAGCGCCTCGTGGGACGCGCCGGCGTCGCGCAACAGCTTGCCGACGCCGTCGCTCCCGGCCGAGAGCCCGAGCAGCAGGTGCTCGGTGGAGACGAAGGTGTCCCCTAGCCTCTCGGCTTCGTTCTGGGCGTTCTTGATGGCCTGCATGGCGGTCCGGGACAGCTGGGCCTGCTGCACCGAACCGCCGGAGGTGGCCGGCAGGGCTTTGATGGCAGTGCTCGCCTGGACGCTGACAGCATCCGGATCCGTACCGGTAGCGCGGAGAAGCGCGACGGCGACGCCCTCCCGCTGGTCCATGAGCGCCTTGAGCAGGTGGGCAGGTTCGAGCTGCGGATTTCCTGCCGTCGAGGCGTTCATGGCTGCTGCCGAAAGAGCCTCCTGGCTCTTGGTGGTGAATTTCGGGTCCAAAGAGAGCTCCTTCCGGAATGATCCTACTGTCAAAGTTGAGTCTATATCGCTCAACTTTGCGCGTGGCCCCTTTGGGTCCATGTTTGCCGACAGCGAAACGGCTGTCTAGGGCCGGAATGCCCCGCGAGAGTGGAGGGAAGCCGTACTTAACGTTGCTTAACGCTCCGCGGGCTACCTAATGTAACTGAGGTCACAGCGCATGAACCCACGCAAGAACACGGGCAAGAACTCGGGCAAGAACCAAGACACCAAGCGACGCGAAGGAGGGCCGGACATGCAGGAACACACCACAAGCGTCCCCACGGATGGCCCCGCGGCGCCGGTATCAGCCGCAGCGGTGGCCCGGGCCGCCGGGGTTTCCCCGGCCGCGGTGTCCTATGTCCTCAACGGGAAGGGCGGCGTATCGCCGGAGACCCGCCGCCACATCATCCAGGTGGCGAACGAGCTCGGCTTCAGGCCCCGTAGGCCCTCACAGTCAACGGACCCGCAGCGGACCCGGGTGATCGGCCTGATCCTGCCGAACATCATCAACCCGATGTTCCCGCGCTGGGCGCAGGGCATCATCACCGCCGCCGCGGAGTCCGGCTACGAAGTGTTCGTGGCCACCACGCAGGACGATCCGGAGGTGCTCGCCCAGGTCACTTCGACGCTCGCCCACCGCAACGTGGACGGCATCATCCTTGCCGCCTCGCTCCGGGATGACGCCACCGCCTTCCGTACCCTGAGGGCGGCCCGGATCCCCTATGTGTGCCTCTCGCGCCGGGCCGACTTCCTCGACTCGGACTTCGTGGGGATCGACGACGACGCCGCGGCGACCACGCTGATGCAGCACATGCTCAGCCACGGCTTCACGGAAATCGCCACGGTGATCGGCCCCCGCTTCTCCACCGCATCGTTGGCCCGCGAACAGGCCTTTGTCCGCACCGCCGCAGCGGCCGGGGTCACCATCAGCGGAGACCGGAAAATCAGCACGAGGGTCAACAATGAGGGCGGCAGGCTGGCGGCAGAACGGCTGTTCTCCGCCGGGACTCCGCCTCAGGCCGTCGTGTGCGGCAGCGATGAACTGGGCATCGGCGTCATGGAGTACGCCCTGTCCCAAGGCCTGCGTATCCCGGAAGACGTCGCCGTCGCCGGCTGCGACGGACTGCCCCACAGCCGCTCAGGGCTGATCAACTTGACCAGCATTGTCCAGCCGCAGCAGGAAATGGCCCACGAGGCCTTTGCCATGCTGCTCAAACGCATCGATTCCCCGTCCAGCAGCTACACCTCGAAGGTGTGCCGGCACCGCCTGCACATCGGACGGACGTGCGGCTGCACTCCGCCCGCCCCCTGAGGCCCGCTCCCTGAAGTACTTCCCAACGCGGCCAGCCACCCTGCTTCAACGGGGCTGCCGGAATGCCGTCCGCCTTCAACATGCCGTCCAACCCATCCTGACCACCTATTCCGACCACCTATTCGAGGACGAAGACCCATGTCAGTTGTATCCGCACCAAAGAAGATGCGCACACCGCAGGAAATAAACGGCATGATTCTCCGCCGCGTGATGCCGTTGCTGATCGGCGCCTACATCATGGCCTTCCTGGACCGCACCAACATCGGCATGGCCAAGGACCAGCTGGAGATCGACCTCGGCCTCTCGGCCACCGCCTACGGGGTCGGCGCCGGACTGTTCTTCCTGACCTACGCCCTGTCCGAGATCCCGTCCAACCTGATCATGCACAAGGTCGGCGCCCGCTTCTGGATTATGCGGATCATGATCACCTGGGGCATCATCTCCGCCTGCATGGCCTTCGTCCAGGGCGAATGGTCCTTCTACATCATGCGGATGCTGCTGGGCGTGGCCGAGGCCGGCCTCTTCCCGGGCGTCATGTACTTCCTGACGCAGTGGTTCGTGGTCAAGGACCGGGCCAAGGCCAACGGCATGTTCCTGCTGGGCGTCTCCATCGCCAACATCGTCGGCGCCCCGCTGGGCGGCCTGCTGCTGACCCTGGACGGCCTCGGCGGGCTGCACGGCTGGCAGTGGATGTTCCTCGTCGAAGGCCTGCCCGCCTGCGTGCTGGCCTACGTGGTCTGGAAAAAGCTCCCGGACCGTCCCAGCCAGGCGAAGTTCCTCACCGCCGACGAGGCCGCCGACCTCGAGGCCCGCATCGCCGCCGAAGAAACCGCCGGCGCCGAGGCCTCCGGCAACCACCGGCTCCGCGACGTCCTGAAGGACAAGCAGATCCTCCTCGTCGTCGGCGTCTACTTCACGCACCAGATCGCCGTCTATGCCCTGTCCTACTTCCTGCCCTCCATCATCGGCACCTACGGAAAGCTCAACCCGCTGCAGATCGGCCTGCTGACCGCTGTGCCGTGGATCTTCTCGGCCGCCGGCGCCCTGCTGGTCCCCCGCTTCGCCACCGACGGCCGCCGCTCCCGGATGCTGGTCACCGGAACGATGATCGGCATCGTGGCGGGCTTCGCCCTCGGCGCCGTCGGCGGTCCCGTGATCGGCATGATCGGCTTCTGCCTCGCAGCCTTCAACTTCTTCGCCCTGCAGCCGATCCTCTTCACCTACCCGGCCACGCGCCTCAGCGGCGCGGCCCTTGCCGGCGGCATCGCGTTCGTCAACACCATCGGCCTCTGCGGCGGCTTCCTGGGCCCATATGTCATGGGCTTCATGCAGGACGCCACCGGCTCCAAACTCTCCGGACTGTGGTTCATCGTGGCCATGTGCGCCCTCGGCGCGCTGCTCTCCCTGCTGCTCAAGCGCGGCACGGAGAAGCCCCAAGGCATCCCTGCTGCCCACTGACGCAGCCCGCTGACGCAACCAATGGCCTCCCACGCGGCCACCCCAACCCAAGGATTACTCATGGATTTCAGCTCACAAAGGGTCCTCGTAACTGCCGGAGCCAACGGCATCGGCCTGGCCATCGCCAACAAATTCCGGGAACTCGGCGCCACCGTCTTCGTCACCGACATTGACCCCGACGCCGTCGGGCAGGCACGCGTCGACGGCCTCTTCGCGGCCGTCAGCGATGTCTCGGACGAGGAGCAGGTCCTCGGGCTCATGGCCACGGTCCAGGAGGAGCTGGGCGGCCTGGACATCCTGGTCAACAACGCCGGAATCGCCGGACCCACCGGGCCCCTCGAGACGCTGGACGCCGCGGCGTGGAAAACGACGTTCGACGTCAACATCCACGGCCAGTTCTTCTGCATCAAGCACGCCCTGCCCCTGCTGCGCCAGGGACGCAACGCCTCGATCGTGAACCTCTCCTCGGCCGCCGGACGGCTGGGCATGGCCGGCCGCAGCGCCTATTCGGCGTCGAAGTGGGCCGTCGTCGGGCTGACCAAGACCCTCGCGATCGAACTCGGTCCGGACGGCATCCGCGTCAACGCCATCTGCCCCGGCGCCGTCAACGGCCCGCGCATCGACGCCGTCATCGCCGCCAGGGCCCGGATGCTGGACCTGCCGGAGGACGAGGTGTCGGCGCTGTACCATAACCAGTCCTCGCTGGGCCGGCTGATCGAGGCCGAGGACATCGCCAACATGGCCGTCTTCGCCGCCAGCGACATGGCCCGCAACGTCAACGGCCAGGCTCTCGCCGTCGACGGCAACACGGAAAAACTCTACTGACCTGACGCACCGGGATCCGGTCCGCCTGCGATCCTCCGTCCCACGATCCGACTCACCAAGGAGACATTTCCATGGCTGCTGCCCGCAAGGTCATCATCACCAGCGCCGTCACCGGCGCCATCCACACCCCGTCCATGTCCCGGTACCTGCCGATCTCGCCCGAGGAGATCGCCGACGCCGCGATCGGCGCCGCCGAGGCGGGCGCCGCGATTGTGCACATGCACGCCCGCGACCCCAGGGACGGCCGCCCCTCGCAGCACCCGGAGCACTTCGCCCCGATCCTGGACAAGCTCAAGCGCAACACCGACGCCGTCATCAACATCACCACGGGCGGCTCGCCGCACATGACCGTCGAGGAGCGCATGCAGCCCGCGGCCATCTTCAAGCCCGAGCTCGCCTCGCTCAACATGGGCTCGATGAACTTCGGGCTGTACCCGATGCTGGACCGCTTTACGGAGTTCGGCCACGACTGGGAGCGCGAGGGTCTCGAAAAGAGCCGCGACCTCGTCTTCAAGAACACTTTCCAGGACATCGAGACCATCCTGGGCATCGGCAACGAGAACGGCACGCGCTTCGAGTTCGAGTGCTACGACATCTCGCACCTGAACAACCTCGCCCACTTCCACGCCCGCGGACTGGCCAGGGGTCCGCTGTTTGTCCAGTCGGTCTTCGGGCTGCTCGGCGGCATCGGCGCCCACCCCGAGGACCTCATGCACATGCGCCGCACGGCCGACCGGCTGCTGGGAGAGGACTACGAATGGTCCATCCTGGGCGCCGGCAAGAACCAGATGCCGCTTGCCACGATCGGTGCCGCCATGGGCTCCCACGTCCGCGTCGGGTTGGAGGATTCCCTGTGGATCGGGCCTGGACAGCTGGCCACCTCCAACGCCGAACAGGTCACCCTGATCCGGACCATCTTGGAAGCCCTCAACTTCGAGGTCGCCACCCCGGACGAGGCACGGCAGATGCTGCAGCTCAAGGGCCGCGGCAACGTGGGTTTCTGAGCCGATGAGCATCCTGGTGGCCCCGGACAGCTTCAAGGGGACCTTCACCGCGGGCGAAGTGGCCGGACACATTGCCGCCGGAATCCGGGCGGCCGGCGGCACGGCCGTGGAATTGCCCGTGGCCGACGGCGGCGAGGGAACCTTTGAGATGCTGGTCCGCGGGCTGGATGCCCGCCCTGCCCGGGTCAGCACCCTCGGCCCGTGGGGAGACCCCGTCGAGGCGGCGATCGGGCTGGCAGCAGACGGGACCGCCGTCGTCGAACTGGCGTTCGCGAGCGGCCTGAACCTGCCCTCCGCCGGCGACCGGAACCCGGTGGCCGCCAGCACCTACGGCACCGGCGTGCTGATTGCGGAGGCCGTACGGCACGGTGCACGCCGCATTCTGGTGGCGGCGGGCGGCTCAGCCACCACCGATGGCGGGGCCGGTGCCATCACCGCGATTGAGGAGCGCGGCGGCCTCCGCGGCGCAGACATCGTGATCCTCAGCGACGTCACCACGCGGTTCAACGACGCCGCCCGCGTGTTCGGGCCACAGAAGGGCGCCGACCGGGCCACGGTTGAGGTGCTCACCCGCCGGCTTGAGCTGCTGGCGGATTCGTTCGCTTCTGAGTACGGCCGCGATCCGCGCCCGGTGGACCGGACGCGTGCGGCCGGCGGCTTCTCCGCCGGCATGTGGGCCCGCTACGGGGCCGACCTGGTGTCCGGTGCGGACTATGTGCTCGACCTGCTGGGCTTCGACTCGCAACTGGCCGCGAGCAGCGCGGTGGTGGTCGGCGAAGGGTGCCTGGATTCCCAGACCAGCCAGGGGAAGATCATCGCCGCCATCCTCGCCCGCGCGGGAACGACGCCGGTGTACGCCGTCGTCGGCTCCGTGGACCCGGACCCGGGAGATTTCGCGGACAGCTTTGCCGGCATCATCGTTGCCGGCGATCCGGGCGCCATGGCGGCCTCGGGCGCTGAATTGGTGCGTGCAACGGCGCCGGCCGGACGCTGACTGGACATGCGCCTCGCTGGTCCGCACCAATGGACATGAAGCCGTTATGCTGACTGGCCGAGTCCTCCCGTGGGTCGCGCCGATGACCGGACATGTCCTCCTGGCTGGCCCCGCCCTGGACATGTGCCTCGCTGGTCCGCACCAATGGACATGTCCCCCCGCGCTCAGACCGGACCACCGGACATGTCCCCCGCGAAGCCGGACCGCCGGACATATTCCCGTTATGCCCACTGCCAGGGCCAAGGAATGGACATGTCCCCCGGCGCTTAGACCGGACCACCGAACATGTCCCCCGCGAAGCCGGACCGCCGGACATATTCCCGTTATGCCCACTGCCAGGGCCAAGGAATGGACATGTCCCACGGCGCTCAGACCGGACCACCGAACATGTCCCCCGCGAAGCCGGACCGCCGGACATATTCCCGTTATGCCCACTGCCAGGGCCAAGGAATGGACATGTCCCCCCGCGCTCAGACCGGACCACTGGACATGTCCCCCTCTAAACCGGACCGCCGGACACATTCCCGTTATGCCCACTGCCAGGGCCAAGGAATGGACATGTCCCACGGGGATGATCCGCCCCGGAGGGCGATTCGGTGGCCGGCTCCCCCAAGGAGCCGTCCACCGAATCAAAATACCCTCCGCGTCTGAATCTTGTCACAGGTTTGACAAGATTGTCACACGATGCTCGGGGCTGCACCGAAGTGCGTAGGTATTCTGGGTCCATGGACGAGGCGGCGGCAGCGGAAATACCCGAACAGCAGCGTGTTTTTCTGGACAAGGAACATCCCGCGGCGTGGCGCGCCCTCAACGGTCTGGGCCTGAAAGCCAAGGAAGCCGCCGCGGAAGCGGGGCTGGACGGGACGTTGATCGAGCTGCTGAACGTCCGCATTTCGCAGATCAACGGCTGTGCCTTCTGCCTGGACCTGCACGTGGGCGACGCCGTGAAGAACGGCGAGTCCGCCCAGCGCCTTGCCGTACTCCCCGCCTGGCGCGACACGAATCTCTTCACCGAGAAGGAGCGAGCGGCCCTGACTCTGGCCGAGGCCGTCACGAACATCTCCGACGCCCATGCCCGCGAGCGTGAAGGCGCCCGGGCCAGGAAGCATCTCACGGCCGAGGAATTCTCCGCCGTCAGCTGGCTGGTGATCACGATGAACGCCTTCAACCGCGTCTCAATCGTCAGCCAGCACCCCGTCCGCCGCACCCGCGAGTAGCAAGCCGGAACTGCCGGCACGAGCCGGCGGTAGCAGCAGCCCGGGGACAGCCGGCACCTACGCCGGGTAGATCGACACCGCCGCCGCCTTGACCACGAAGTAGGCGCCCATGCCGGGGGCCAGGCCGAGGTCCGCGGACGCGGCGGGCGTGATGTCCGCTGACATCTCGCCGGCCCGGACCCGGATCTGGTCCCCGTGCGGCTCCAGGTCCGTGATGGTCACCCGGAAAGAGTTCCGCGGGCTGCCGTGGGCCTCGCTGAGGAAGACGGACACGGCCGACGGCGGGAACGCGGCCACGCCCGCCTGCCCGGGGAGGAGCGGGTCGTCATGCTGCCCGGCGAATTCCAGTCCTTCCGCCGAGCGGATGCCGGTGGCGGTGACGGTTCCCGCGACCAGGTTCATCCCGGCAAGTCCGGCGGCAAAGCGGCTGCGCGGGCGCTGGAGAACGTCCCGGACGGGGCCTTCCTCCGTGATCTTGCCGTCCTCCAGCACGATCACCCGGTCGGCGAGCATATAGGCGTCCAGGACATCGTGGGTGACGATGATGGCCCGGCGGCCGGCAAGGACCCGCTTGAGCAGCCGGCGCAGCAGCGGTGCGGCGTGGATGTCGAGGGCGGCCATCGGCTCGTCCAGCAGCAGCACGTCGGGGTTGGCCGCCAGCGCCCGCGCCACGGCCACGCGCTGGGCCTGGCCGCCGGACAGCTGCCCCGGTCGCCGGGAGGCGAGGGATTCGGCGTCGACTTCGGCCAGCCAGCGCAAGGCGGTCTCGCGTGCGGCGGCTTTGGCCGCCCCCGCACTCCGCGGCCCGAAGGCGACGTTTTCGAGCGCACTCAGGTGCGGGAACAGCAGGGGTTCCTGGGCCAGGAGAGCGGTGCCGCGGCGGTGCGGCGCAGTCCAGGTGTTCACCCCGGGGCTCAGGTCGAACAGGACCCTGCCATCCACCTCGCCCCGGCCCGTGTCCGGGCGGAGCAGGCCCGCGATCACCGACAGCAACGTGGACTTGCCGGCCCCGTTCGGGCCAAGCACGGCGATCGTCTCGGCAGGCGCCAGGCTCAGTGACACGTCGAAGCCTCGGTCGGCGACGGCAGCCTCAATCCGGACGGTCATGGCCCCGACAGCTCCCGCCGGGTGCCGCTGCGGGCGCCGGCAACCGCCGGACGCCGATACGACAGGCCGACTACGATCACCGCAACGGCCACGAGCAGCAGTGACAGCGCGACGGCGGCATCGGCGTCGGTCTCTCGCTGCAGATAGATTTCCAGCGGCAGGGTGCGGGTGACGCCCTGCAGGCTGCCCGCGAAGGTCAGCGTGGCGCCGAATTCGCCGAGGCTCCTAGCGAAGGAGAGCACGGCACCGGAGGCGAGCCCGGGCAGGACCAGCGGGACCGTGACCCTGCGCAGCACCGTTGTGGGGCGGGCACCGAGGGTCGCGGCGATGGCCTCGTACCGGCTCCCGGCCGAGCGCAGGGCACCCTCGAGGCTGACCACAAGGAACGGCAGGGCCACGAAGGTCTGGGCGAGGATCACCGCCGTCGTGGAAAACGCAATCTGGATCCCCGCGATTTCCATTGAACGTCCGAGCAGGCCCTGCCGGCCGAAGGTGTAGAGCAGCGCGATGCCGCCGACGACGGGCGGCAGAACCAGCGGCAGCAGGACGAAGGAGCGCAGGAGCCGCTGCCCGGGGAACTGTCCGCGGGCCAGGACGAGGGCCAGCGGAACGCCCAGCAGAACGCAGAGGACGGTGCTGGCCGCCGAGGTGCGCAGGCTCAGTCCGAGGGCGGTAAGCGACGATTCCGAGGTAACCAGGGGGATGAACTGCCGCCAGTTGACTTTGGCGACCATCGCGGCGAGGGGCAGCAGGACGAACAGGGCGCCCGCCGCGGCAAAGAGGTAGATCCAGCGCGGGATGCCGTGATACCCGCTGCCCCTGCCGTGCGTCATGCGTTCCTTACGGTGTGCCGAACCCGGCGTCGCCGAGGACTTTCTTGCCTTCGCTGCCGGTGACCAGCGCAATAAACGCCGCCGCCAGCTCCTTGTTCTTGCTCGAGCCTACTGTGGCGATCGGGTAGGTGTTGACGGCCTGGTCCGATTCGGCGAAGGGAATGCCCTTGACTTTGTCTCCGGCGGTCTTGACGTCCGTGACGTACACCAGGCCGGCGTCGGCCTCGCCCGAAGTGACCTTGCCCAGCACGTCTGTCACGGACGATTCCTCGCTGACCGGCTTCAGCGTGGCGCCGGTGGCCTTTTCGACCGTATCGGCGGCGGCTCCGCAGGGGACCTGGGGTGCGCAGACAACCACGCGGACGCCGGGCCTGGCCAGATCGGCGAAGGACGTGATCGACGCCGGGTTGGCAGGAGGGACGGCGATCTCGAGGACATTGGTGGCGAAGTTCGTCGCGGTCCCCTCCAGCAGTTTGGCGTCGGAAAGCTTGACCATATTCTTGGTGTCCGCCGAGGCGAACACATCGGCAGGGGCGCCTTGGGAGATCTGGGTGACGAGGTCCGAGGAGCCGGCGAAGCTCAGCACCACCTTGGTGCCGGGGTTCGTCGCCTCGAACTGGCTGGCCAGCTTGGTGAACGTGCCCTTCAGGGAGGCTGCCGCGAAGACCGTGATGGTTCCGGATAGCGTCTGCGGCCCGCTGGCGCTCGCCCCCGAACCGGTGGTGCCGGCTGCGCCGCCGGGCGTTCCCGACGCGCAGCCTGCAACGCCCACCACGAGTATGGCGGCGACGAGCAGAGCGGAGTACTTTGGCACGAGTCTCATATGAGGCTCTTTCCCTTGGGTGTTTCGATAATCACTGTGGTGGCCTTGACGACGGCGGTGGCGACGGACCCGAGCTCCAGCCCCAGATCGCGCACGGCCTCGCTACTCATCAGCGACACCACCCGGAACGGCCCGCACTGCAGCTCCACCTGCGCCATCACGGTGTCCGCGGTGATGGCGGTGACCAGTCCCACGAAGCGGTTCCGGGCCGAGCTGCCCACCTTGGCGGGGTCGTCCGGGAGCTGGGCCTGCTCCCGGGCAAGCTGCGCGAGCTCCAGTCCGTCCACCGCCAGCCGGCCGGCGTCGTCCTTGACCGGAGTCAGGCTTCCGTTCTCGATCCAGCGCCGGACGGTGTCGTCACTGACACCGAGAAACCGTGCCGCCTCGGAGACGCGAATATTAGGCATAGTGCGATCCTAGTTCCTCATCTGCGGAGTTACGATGATCTTCTGTCCGCAAAAGCATAATCTACAGCAAGCATCGTCCAAGTTATTACCCATAGCCTCCGGCAGGACCCCGCCGTACGATTTTTGAGTGGGGCGGAGCCATGGTCACCAAGGAGCACTGCCATGACATGGGTTAAGCCGGACCATCCTGATCGTTGACGCGACGCGGAACCTGCCCGGTCCCCGTTCCCAGCAGCTGGTCGCCCGCTGGGGCGGAGCCGTCGCAGGCCCGGCCGCCGCCGGCGCGCCCCTGCGGCCAGCAGGCGAAGGCGTGGGTGAAACGGTTCCGCGAAAACATCGCCCCCTATGCCACGGGCGGCGTCTGGCTGAATTTCGTCGGCGATGAAGGCTTCGGACTGCTGCCGCATACGGGTCCACCCGGCGCGGGCCGCATTAGACTGCCTGCATGGCCGTCTACGTTGATCCGCCGCTCTGGCCTGCCCACGGCACCCACTTCTCCCACCTGATCTCGGACACCTCGATCGAAGAGCTGCACGCCTTCGCGGCGGCGGCCGGCATCCCGGAGCGGGCGTTCGACGGCGACCACTACGACGTCGTCGAGGCCCGGTACAGGGCGCTCGTGGCGGCCGGCGCTGTCCCGGTGGAGGGGCGGATCCTGGTGCGGAAGCTGATCGCCAGCGGGCTGCGGATCCCTGCCCGCCAGCGCGGGAAAGCCCTGAAGGTCCCGCTCCTGAACCGCTGGAGCGAGGTGCTGCCGGGCCACGACGCCCTCTTCCTGGACCTGCTGGACCGCTGGGGCGAGGGGCACCGGAAGTACCACGGCCGCACCCATCTGCTGGCCGTCCTGGAGGCCCTTGACCTCCTGGCCGACCCCGCCGCGCCGCCCCGCACGGTACTGCTGGCGGCCTGGTTTCATGACGCCGTCTACCGCGGCGTCGCGGATCAGGACGAGGAAGAGTCCGCCAGGCTGGCCGAGGACCGGCTCCGGCATGCCGGACTCCCGGCCGCCGAGGTGGACGAGGTGGCGCGCCTGGTCCGGCTCACGGCCGGCCACCGGCCGGCGCCCGGGGACGACGCCGGCGCCCTGCTCAGCGACGCCGACCTTTCCGTTCTGGGCGGGGAACCCGAAGCCTACGGCCGCTACCTGGCCGCCGTCAGGGAAGACTTCGCGCACATCGGCGACGCCGACTTCGCCGCCGGGCGCGCCGCCGTCGTCCGCCAGCTCCTGCAGCTCGAGCCGCTCTTCCACACCAGCCGGGGCCGCGAACTCTGGCAAGCGGCGGCCCGCCGGAACCTGCGCGGCGAACTCGGATGAGCGAGGCCCTGCCGGCGCACCGCCAGCTGCCGTTCACCGTCCGTTGTGAGTGGGGGCTCGACGGCGCCATGGCCATTGCGCCCGGCGCCGAGCTCGCGGTGGTGGTGGACGTCCTGAGTTTCACCACATGCGTCAGTGTCGCGGTGGAGCGGGGGGTCGAGGTCTTCCCCTACCGATGGAAAGACGGGTCCGCCGAAGACTTCGCCCGGGGCCGCAGAGCCCAGCTCGCCGGCAGGCGCGGAGGCCCGGGGCCCAGCCTTTCGCCCGCGAGCCTGCGGAAGGCGCCCCAGCTGGGCCGGGTGGTGCTGCCCTCCCCCAACGGCTCCACCATCTCCCACGCGCTGGCAGGACTGGCGCCGAGAGTGGCTGCAGTATCGCTGCGGAACGCCCGGGCCACGGCCGAGTGGGCTGCGGAGCATTTGCCGCCTGGGGCGGTGATTGCCGTGGTCGCCGCGGGGGAACAGTGGCCCGGCGGGGCGCTACGGCCGGCCCTTGAGGACCAGTTGGGGGCGGGAGCATTCCTCGCCGCTCTTCCTGGACACCGCCGGACCGGATTTTCTCCAGAGGCCATGTGGGCCGCGCACGCCTTTGCCGCTGCGGAACCGCGGCTCGCGGAGACACTTCGGGAGTGTTCCAGCGGCCGGGAGCTGATCTTCGGAGGCTACGCCGAAGACGTGGAGATCGCCGCCGAACTCAACGCCAGTACCGCCGTCGCACTGCTTTCGGACGGTGCTTTCTGCAGGACTTAGCTGCCACGCGGTGCGTGGCCGCCAGACTGGACTTAGTCACCGGGGCCGGGCGCTGTCAGGCGGTGACTCTCACGTGATTCGCCAGCCGGTCGAACGACTCACGCCAGCCGTCCCCGTGGCTGTCGCGGCTTGCCGCCGACTCGAACGGTCCCTGGGTGAAGGTCATCTGCGTGCCGTCGTCGATCTCCTCCAACTGGATCGTCACCTCGGTCTCGAAGCCCCGGGTGCCGTCCGGTTTGTCCCAGGCGTGGGTGAACACGAGGAGGCTCGGCGGCTCGATGTCGGTGTGGACGCCGCTCCACCAGTGTTCCTGCCCGGTGCTTTCCTGGATCATGCAGGCCCGGTACAGGCCGCCGATCTCCAGGTCCGCGTCGATGCTCTCACGCGGGACATGGAAGCCGTGCGGACCCCACCACTCCGGGGCCTGGTCCGGGTCCGTCAGCGCGGACCACACCACAGCGATCGGGGCCTTGAACTCGCGGACGATGACCAGCATGAGGTCTTCGCTCGTGGGTGCCTTCTCAGTCATCTTGGTCTTCCTCGGTTTCCTTGGACTGAATTCTCTGGAGGATTGGCTGGAGGATTCGCCGGAGGCGGGGGTCGGCACCCCGTCGAAGCTGCCGCAGGAGCCCTAGCGCCGGCCCTTCCCGTAAGCCGTCACAAAAGGCGTATTGCTGGGGACGATCTGCTTGCCCAGCGGCATCAGGGACACCGGGATGAGCTTGAGGTTGGCGATCGCCAGCGGGATGCCGACAATCGTGATGGCCATGGCGAAGGCTGTGATCACGTGCCCGACCGCAATCCAGATGCCGGCCACGAGCAGCCAGATGACATTTCCCAGCAGGGCGAACACGCCGGTGCCGCCGGGCTTGTCCACGACGGTGCGGCCGAAGGGCCAGAGCGCGTAGGAGGCGATGCGGAACGAGGCGAGCCCCCACGGGATGGTGACGACGAGCAGGCAGCAGACAATGCCGGCCAGGAAGTATCCGAGCGCCAGCCACAGCCCGCCAAAGAGCAGCCAGATGATGTTCAGGAGTGTCTTCATGGCTCCATTGTCTCCCGCCCGGTGCCGATTCGGCCCTTGGCCTCCCTGAGGGTGGTGCTGACGGCCGGCACCGCGGAGGAGTCCGCCACGAAGCGGCACGGTGCCAGGCCGGCCGCAGCCCGGCTGGCAGCGCGATCCGTCCTAGGACGCGGCCTGTTTCACCAAGGCCGCCTCGACGTTGATCTTGACCTTGTCGCTGACCAGCAGGCCGCCCGCTTCGAGGGCGGCGTTCCAGGTCAGGCCGAACGCCTTGCGGCTGATGTCCGTCTCGGCGCTGAAGCCTGCCCGGGTTGCACCAAACGGATCCACCGCGATGCCGGTGAACTCGACTTCGAGCTCCACGGGCTTGGTGACGTCGCGGATCGTGAGATCGCCGGTCAGCACATAGTCCTCGCCGTCGCCCCTTATCCCGGTGGCGCGGAACGTCATCTCCGGGTACTTCTCGACGTCGAAGAAGTCGGCACCGCGGACGTGGGCATCCCGGTTGGCGTCACCGGAATCGAAGCTGGCGGTTTTGACCGTGGCATGCAGGCTGGCATCCGCCAGGGAGTCCCGCACCCGGGCCTCCGCGGAGGCCTCGTTGAAGCGGCCGCGGACCTTGCTGATGCCGGCATGGCGGACGCTGAAGCCAACTTCGCTGTGGGACATGTCCAGCGTCCAGACGCCGGGGGTCAAACCTTCGGGCAGAGTCACAACGGTCTCCTTCGAGCGGGTGGCGGGCCGATCCCGCCGGGTCATCGGGGTACTCCCCCACAAAGCATGCTAACGAGGAAGACTGCCCCGGGCTAGGGCGCGGCTCTGGACGGCCCACGGGCGCCGGCGCCTCCGGCAACAGCGCAGGACACGACGGGACACCGCCGCAGGGAAACCCGGATCCGGTCTTCGCCCCCATTGCCGAGTTAGTCTGGCGTACAAATAGCGAGTAATACCGAGCAACACCGAATTTTCGCAGAATACTGATCAACCCAATGATGTGAGGAATCGTGGCCGGATCGCGGGGCAATCTGGGCAAACTGGGCAAGGCTGGCATCGGAGCCGGCCTGCTGAGCCTGGGCCTGATACTGTCCGCCTGCCAGCATGGTCCGCCGGACCCAACGCCGGCACCGATATCCAGCCCCGCAACGGCGCCTGGCGCCCCCGTGCACTTCACCGCCCAAGGAGACATCGGCGTCAGCACGGGGGCCCGGAAAGTGCTCGACGTCGTTGCGGGGCTCAAACCCCACCTGAACCTCACCCTCGGCGACTTCACCTACAAGGCCGGGATCGAACAGAAGTTCTGCGACATGGTCACCGGCAGCCTCGGCGCGGACTTCCCCTATCAATTGTTGACTGGAAACCACGAGAGCGACGGCCATGACGGGGATATCGAGAAATTTGTCCAGTGCCTTCCCAACAAGCTGCCCGGCGTCCAGGGCGTCTACGGCACGCAGTGGCAGGCGGATGCTCCCGAACAGAATCCGGTTGTTCGCTTCATCATGGTCTCTCCCGGCATCGATTTCCGGGACGGGCAGCCACTGGATTACTCGAAGGACAGCGAACGCTGGCGTTGGACCGCGGACGCCATTGACGAGGCAAAATCGCAGAAGATCCCGTGGACCGTGGTGGGCATGCATGTCCCTTGCTTGAGCATCGGCAACTACGGCTGCCCGGCCGGCCACGAGTTCACGAACATGCTGATCGAAAAGAAGGTCGACCTCGTGTTGTCCGGCCATGACCACGTCTATCAGCGGACGCACCAGCTGGGCGTGGGCGGGCAATGCCCGGAGCTCGTTCCGGCAAGCTTTTCTGCCGGGTGCCTGACCGATACCGACAGCACCATGGCGCAGGGCTCAGGGACTGTTTTCGCCACTATCGGGGTCGGTGGTGTCGGACTTTACAACGTCAATGCCGACGACCCGGAAGCCGGCTATTTCGCCAGCTCGTCCGGAAAGAACCGAAATCCGGCTCTGGGGACACTGCACGTCACCGCCACGGCCGCCGAATTGGCCGCACGGTTCGTTCCCGCAGAGGGATACACCTTCTCCGACTCCTTCACCCTCCAGCGAAGGTAGCCCGGTGACTGTTTGGTGAATGGCGGCGTAGCGAATGGCTGCAAACCCAGCGAGGCCCTACATTCTCGCCGGTCTCTCAGTCTCGCGTCCAGAGGCTGACCCAGTCGAGGTACACGTGCCCCTGGGTTTCGGGAGCGGGACATCCCGTCAGGCAGGACTCGGTCTGCAGAATGAAATGCATCGGGGTCGTGGGGGTAGAGGTCGTGCTCGCACCCAGGGATGCGCCGTCGAGAAAGAATTCAACACGCCCCGGACTCCACTCCAGGGTCGCCACGTGCCACGACGTGGCGAATTTGTCCGAATCAAACTTTTCAAAAGCGTCAGCGCCGGACCTGGGGAAATGCATTGCAGCGTAAATAATCCGGGCGAGATCGCCCTCAGGAAAGTCGATCTCGCCATCCCTCGGCCAGACGCCGCTATCCGGCCACAGAAGCCACGCCGTCTTGAAACCTGCCAGCGAATCAGCCCGGTAGCGAACCGAGTATCGCCCGTACAGGAAGCTGTTGGCACGTGCCGGATTGGCGCTGGCGTTCGGGATTTTCGGCATGGGCGCGGCACCCATGGAAATGCCGTTTTCCGAGTGCAGGTACCAGTCCAGGGCGCCGTTCCGGACGCTGAGCACTTTCGACGGGTAGTAGCCCGATTTTCCTCCGCTGACTTGCCCGGCCGTGTCCGGCGTCCCATCCTTATATCCCGCGGTCCACCGCGCCTTGTAGAGCTCGCCCGGGAAGGCGCCCACCGGGACGTCGCCAGCGGAAAAATCCTCCGCGAAGACCTGTTTCCACCCGGGCAGATCGCCGCTCATAGTCAGATCCGTGGTCCGGGTCGGAGAAGGGGCCGGCTCGGGGGTCGACTCCGGGGCCGAGCCAGTGGCCGAGCCCGGGGCGGCGCCAGCGGGTGCTGACCCGGTAGGTGACTCGGATGTTGAACCGCTGGGTGAAGCGGCTGCTGATCCCGCGGGTGACTCGGATGTTGAACCGCTGGGTGAAGCGGACCCCGAGGTGAACATTGGCCGCTGGCCCGTGGCAGCCGGGTCGGCACCGCAGCCGACGAGCACCAGCACGACGGCGGGAGCGAGCATGATCCTGAAGCTACGGAGGCGCCGGGCGTTTATTCTGGCGGCGCCCCCCTTAACGGGTGTCCGCATGCGGTCAGTGTCGCACGGACGGAACCAGGCGATCAACTGCTTTTTGTGCCAAAGCGGCTGATGCTTTTCAGCAACATCCACTTGACGAACAGTTCAGTTGAAGTTTCAACTTAACCCAAGGTTAATGCAAGGTGACGCGACCAATATTTAGGTCTGGGGTATTTCACTAAGTTGCCTACAACTGATCAGCGAACAGCACGGGTCTACTTCCCCTTTTGGAGGGACAGGGAAAGCGCGGTGGTTGAGGCGAGCAGACTACGTCATTGAGTGGTGAGGCCAGTGTCTATCCCAAATCTCAAACCGAATGTGCGCCCCCAAACGACGCCCCCTCCGGCAAGCCCGTCCGTCAGTGTGGTCATCCCCACCTTGAATGAGGCAATGAACCTGCCCTGGGTTCTTCGACGAATGCCCTCCTACGTGGACGAAGTAGTGATAGTCGACGGCCGCTCCCTCGACGGCACCGTCGATGTTGCCCGGGCCCTGCGTCTGGACGTCGTAGTGGTTGCCGAGCCACGTCCCGGCAAAGGCAACGCCGTGCGCGCCGGCTTTGCCGCGGCCTCCGGTGACATCATCGTCATGCTGGACGGGGACGGGAGCATGGACCCCCAGGAGATCGGCTGGTTGGTCACGCCGCTCCAGCACGAATACGACTTCGTCAAAGGCTCGCGCTACGTGACGGGCGGCGGCTCAGACGACATCACCTGGCTGCGCAGCAGCGGTAACAGGATGCTGACTGCGCTCGCGAACGCTGTCCTTCACAGCGATTACTCGGACCTGTGCTACGGCTACATAGCGCTCCGCCGGGAATGCGTTGACATTCTGGAACTGAAGTCGGACGGTTTCGAGATCGAGACCGAACTGATCGTGCGGGCCTCCAGGGCGGGTCTTCGGATTGCCGAAGTGCCCAGCCACGAGCTTTCCCGCATCTCCGGGCAGTCAAATCTCCACACATTCCGGGACGGGTGGCGCGTACTGAGGACCCTCGCGCGGGAACGCGTGAGTTGGGAGGCACCCACCGCCGGAGCTCGTCCCGAGGCCCTGCGACGGGTGAAGTACAAGTATCCCAGCACCGTTTTCCCCCATATCCCTACGGATCCCCAGAGTGTCCTGGGCCTGCGGGCGGGTGAATAAGATGTCCCAGTTTTCCGGATTGCCGGCAGTTTCTGTGGTCATCTGCTCCTACTCCGAGGAGCGGTGGGAGATGTTGATGGGCGCGCTGGAATCCGTTCGCGCCCAAACGCTGACGCCCAAACAGACGATCGTCGTCGTCGACTACAACATGGAACTCTACAAGAGGCTCATCTTCACGGTCCCGGACGCGGTGATCGTCGAAAACACAGGCCCCAAGGGCCTCTCCGGCGCCCGCAACACCGGAGCCGGCGTGGCAAACGCCGAGATCGTGGCTTTCCTCGACGACGACGCCGAGGCGGAGCCGGCGTGGCTGGAGCGGCTTGCGGCGCTCTACGACGACCAGGACGTCCTGGCGGTGGGTGGTCGGGTCGAGCCGCTATGGGCAGCTGGGCGTCCGGGTCACTTCGCCGAAGAGCTGGACTGGATTGTCGGCTGCACGTATCGGGGCGTGCCCAAAGTCGCCGCCGAGGTGCGCAACGTCATCGGGGCGAACATGTCATTCCGCGCTGACGTCCTCAACCGTGTCGGCGGTTTCAACACTTCGCTAGGTCGCCAGGACGCCATTCCGCTGGGCTGTGAAGAGACAGAACTCTGCATCCGGGCCGTACTCGGTGCCCCCGGTTCCCGTGTCGTCTACGAACCGGCTGCCCTGGTGCACCACCACGTCCCTGCGGAGCGGGGCACCCTGCGCTACATGCTCTCACGCTCCTGGTCCGAGGGGATTTCCAAAGCACAGGTGAGCAGGGTGGTTGGCCACAAGCGGGCACTGGGCCCTGAACGGCGGTATGTCCGGCAGATTCTGCCGCGGGCGGTGTTTGCCGGAGTCCGCGGCTGGATCCGTGGCGAGGAGCCAGCCGGACTCGGCCGTGCGGCGACTATTATCGCTGTCCTCGCGGCCACCGCCATCGGCTACGTGCGCGGCCGTCGCCTGCCTCTCGCGCCCGCACCAGTCAAAGCCAGCCAGGTGTCGCCGGACGAGCTCTGGAGGGAAGTCCAGTGAAACGAACCAGTCATCGGCATACCCCGCACGTTGCCCCGGAGGCAGCCCCGAACCCAGAAAGCTTGGATCATGAGCCAGTCTGAACGCGACGTGAAGCAGCCGATCGGTGCATCGGTTGGAGCCAGTTTCGATGTCCATGGCATCGTGGGCATCGACGTGGAGCCGGGGACGCCGGGCGAGTCGCAGCTGCGTGACATGCTCGCCCCGTTCCTCGGGAAGTCCACCGCGCCCAGGCGGATAACCATCGGCGGAAAAGTCTCACCCGTTTCCGGTCAGTCGCACGCCGAGGACGCCTACCGATTCACTGGGGACTCGCTGTACATCCCCGCGGACCGGGTTCAGGTCATTGAAACCCCGGACGGATATCGGATCGAAGGGGCCGGCGAGCTGTTGACCTCAGTGATCCCTTTGCTGGACCGCCTGTGCGTCCGGGAGGAGACCGCGATGATCCACGCCGCGGTGGTGGACTTCCGTGGCTCCGGGGTACTCCTGCCAGCGTGGGGAGGCGTCGGGAAGACCAGCACAGTGGCGAAGTTGGTTGCCATGCGGGACGTACGATTCATGGCTGACGACTGGGCCTTCATGGGCGCCGGCGGAATGCTCATGGGCTATGCCAAGCCGATGTTCATTAAGCCCCACCACAGGGCCATCTACCCGGACATGTTTCGTGGAACCCGCAAACCGCTGGCGCCGGGATGGCTCACAACCCCTGTCGCCCATCTGGCCACGGCCGTCCATCCGGTGATTGTCCGCTATCCGAAAACTGCCGCGTTCACCAGGCGCTGGTCCCCCGAGCACCGGATGGTGCAGCCGGATCATGTCTTCGGATCAAACCGGATCTCTTCGGCGGCCCCGGCCCAGCTGGCCATCTTCCTCGAACGCTATGACGGGTCGGACGCCCGGCTGGAAGCACGAAGCACAGAGTGGATGACGTCCCGGATCGTCGGGAACTTCCATTCCGAACTGCCCATGGTGTCGCGGCGGCTCGTCGAGGCCCTCGGTGCTACCAGCCTGGTCCCGTTGGAAGAGCATTTCGGCCAGAAGGCTGCCGTTGTGCGGCGGGCCCTGGAGGATGTGCCGTGCTGGTTGCTTCGGCTGCCTGCCTCCTGGTCCGCGGATCAGGCCTCCGACTTCATCGCGAACCTGGTCCGTTCAAAGCTCGACGAGTGAGGTGAGGCCACGTGAGCGATCTCAAGGTGTCGGTTGTTGTTCCGGCGCGCAATGCCGCAGCTTGGTTGGGCGAATGCCTGGAGTCAATCGGCCGCCAACACCCGCACGAAATGATCGTGATCGATGGATGCTCGACGGATGACACGGCCAACATTGCCCGTTCCTTCGGGGCGATCGTCATCTCCGACGAGGGCCGCGGCTTGCCGGCCGCGCGGATGCTGGGTGCTCGGAGCGCCAGTAGCGACGTGGTCGCCCTCATAGACGCCGACGTCGTCCTTCCGCCGGGCACTTTGGGACGGCTCCTGGACGAATTCGAGTCGGGCGGCTATGACGGGCTGCAATTCGGGCTGGCCAGCGAGGCCGACGGTCCGGGGTACTGGGGTGCGGCTCTGGCCTGGCACCACAACCACAGCCGCGTGCGCACCTGGTTTGGAGTCTGCGCCACCCTCATGCGCCGTGACGTGCTGCTTTCGGTCGGCTTCGACGACGACTTCCGCTCCGGGGAAGATGTCGAGTTGCGGATCCGGATGGAGCAAGCCGGCTACCGGCTCGGCGTCTCCAGCTCCACAGTGGTCAGACACCGGTTCGCCGACACCTTTGACTATGCCCGCGACCAGTGGCTCCAGGACGGCGCCGGGATGGCCCGGACCATACGCAAACATCCGTCCCGCGCCAGCTGGTTAGTGGTCCTTCCCCTGCTGGCATCAGTCCGCGGCGTCGGCTTGTCCCTGGTACAAGCCCCCCGCTTCCTGCCCTACTGGATGGGCTTTTTTCTCTACAACTACCGCGCCATGTTCGGTGAGATCCTGCGACCCGCAAACCAGACCCTCTCGGTGGGAGGAAATGCAGCCTGGCTGGCCGCGGCGAGGGTAGCCCCCATGCTGACCGGTTTCCTGTTCTGGGCGCTCGCTGCCCTCGTGCTTCCTCAGGCGCAGATAGGTCTGGGCTCGGCGGTGGTGTCCGCGGCTCTTCTGACCGTCCAGCTGGGAATGCTCGGCGTCGGGCCCGCGACGCTGACTCTTCTCCCCGCCGAAACAGACGGAGGCCGCCGCCTCATAGCCACCAGTCTGCTCACCGTGGGGACGTTTTCCCTCGTCGTGGCAGGAGTACTGGCCGGCATTACGCACTCCCTCGGTTCGGGGGTGGGAGAGGCCTGGAACGATCCCCTCGTAACAGTCATATTCCTGGCCACGGCCCTCTTCGCCGCCAGCGCCTATCAGCTCGACCATGTCGGCGTTGCCCAGCAGCGCGCTGACCGCACACTTGTCCGAAGCATCGTGCAAAGTCTGGTGCAGCTTGCCTTCCTGGCCGCCGCGTTCGCCGTCGGAATCCGCGAACTGTGGGTCATCGTTGGCGCTGTTGGGGCCGGAGCGCTGGTAAGTGTTGTCGTGGGCCTGCACCAGCTCAGCCGCGCCAAAGTCTCCCCTGACTGGAGACACGGACTGCGGCCACGCCCGGCCTTGAAACTCTTGAAACCCGGGCTTCCGAACCACGCGCTCATGCTCGCAGACCGCGCACCTGGTTACCTGCTTCCCCTCATCGTTGCCGCCACGGTGGGCCCTGCGGCGACTGCCGCGTGGTACATAGTGTGGATGATGGCCTCAGCGGTCTTCTTCGTGCCGCAGTCCGCCGGGCTCACCCTCCAGACGGCCCTGGCCGGCACGCGTTCAAGACCCGGTCTCGTCGCCTCCGCACTCCGGGCCAGCCTTCTGCTGACTCTCGCGGCCGGGCTGATCCTGATGCTTGCCGGGCCACTACTCCTCCGCTTTCTCGGGCCGCAGTACGCTTCCGCTTGGATTCTGCTTCCCGTACTAGTTCCGGCACTGCTCCTGAGCTGTGTGACCCAGGTCTACTACGGGCTGTGCCGAGCCCAAGGGCGTCTGTTTGAATCCACAGTTGTGGCCGTCCTGGCCGCCATCCTGGTCGTGGCGCCCGCCGCGGCCGTGGCCCAGCAATATGGCCTTACCGGAGTATCCCTGCTCTGGTCCGTCGCTCAGGCGACGGTTGCTCTGATCGCCATACTGCGCCTGATCACGCTGACCCGAATGAAGGCCCCCGCCGTACCAGGCGAGGTTCCTGCGGCGGCGCGCCACCAGCCGACTCGAATCGAGAAATCATGACACGCGAAACGGCAGCAAGTCTCTCCGTGCGAACCGCCCAACGTGTGCGAGACGGCGGTGCAAAACCGCCCACCGACCGTAACCTTGGACTGACGCCCTCCTGGCACGTCAACGCCCTGGCCGCCGTAGCCGCGGCGGCCCTGGTGCTCGGCGTCTGGAGCTTGACCCGGGTCGATCCCCTGCAGATTGGGGGCGCCGGACTCATCCGAGCGCTGCCTCCTGCCTACTTCATCGCGCTCGCTCTCAGCTTGGCCGGTTTCGTGGCCTCCCTGAGTCTTCGCCGGTTCGTCCCGGCCCTTCTGACGTGGCAAGTTCTGGTCACGGTGATCGTCCTGGACGGTGCCGACCCGATCATCCATGGCTTGCCGCGTCTGGAGGCGAGCTTCCGGCATCTGGGAATTGCCGACAACATCGCCCAGTCAGGCCAGCTGGATCCCGGGCTGGACGCGTATTTCAACTGGCCGGGCTTCTTCGACCTGTTGGGAATGCTGTCAGGCGCAACCGGGGTAAAGGACCTGATGGGCATCGCGACGTGGGCTCCCGTTGGGATCAACATCCTCCTGCTGGCGCCGCTCTTGGCGCTGGCAAAACGATTGACCGCAAATCCCCGCCAAGCCTGGGCGGCCGTGTGGATCTTCTATCTGACCAGCTGGGTGGGACAGGACTATCTGTCACCGCAGGCCTATTCCTTCGTGCTCATGCTCACTCTGATTGCCTGCCTTCTCAGCGCCTTCAGCGGATGGGCATGGCCTACGGACCGCAACCGGTTCTCCACGTGGCTTGCCCGAATTGTCAGCAGGTTGGACGGCGCGGTCCCGCGGCAAGGCCTAGTGGAGCCTTCCAAAGCGGACGCAGCCGTGCTCGTCGTGGTCTGTTCGCTGATCCTCCTCGCGATGACAGCATCACACCAACTCAGTCCCTTCGCGGTAATCCCGATCATGGCCGTCTTGCTGCTGACCGGCCGACTCCGGCTGCGCTTTCTGCCGGTACTCGCTGTGGTGCTGCCGGTGGGCTGGCTGCTCTTTGCCGCATCAACATATCTGCAGGGACACTATGGCCAGCTCTTCGGCTCGTTCGGCGACATCGGTGCGAACACGGTCGGCGCGCTGAACACAAGGGTCTCCGGCAGCGATGCGCACATGTTTGTCGTTTATACGCGAATGGCCGAGGTGGCGCTGGTATGGATCCTTGCCGTCGTTGGAGCCATAGCGGGCTACAGGCGGAAAGCGCCGTGGCTCGCGGCCGCGGCTTGTGCGCTGGCGCCCCTGGTCCTGATCCCGGCCCAGCCGTACGGGGGTGAACTGCTGCTCCGCCTGTACCTCTTCAGCCTGCCGTTCGCCGTTTGCCTGGCGGTGCTGCCACTGATGTCCGACAGGAGTGCCGGGCTGAGCTTGCGGCGCGCTCTGGGCTTGTTGCTGCTGGGCTCGGTACTCGCCACGGCCACGGTCGTTTCCCGCTATGGAAACGACGGTATGGAGAGTTTCAGCAACGATGAAATCGCCGTCGTGAACCGCCTCTACTCGACTGCCCCTACCGGAGCAGTCCTCATCGAGGCGGTGCGCAATACGCCGTGGAGATTCCAGCACTACGCGGATTATGACTATCGAGCTCTCGTTGCTGCCGAGCCAAGCCACGCTACGGCCCCGCTCACCTGTGACGCGGCCAACCAGATCGCCCACAAATCGGGGGCGTATCTGATCATCACGGAAAGCCAGCAGGAGGCGGCCGATCTTCGCGGCTCGACTCCCCCAGGCGACCTTCAGCGTTTCATCGCCACATGCGGCACCAATCCTGGCTGGACAAAGGTTTTTGAAAATGCCGGCGGCGTGATTTTCCACATCGAAGGAGTTAGCAATGGCAACTGAACGCAGCTATGTGAGCTATGCGACGGCCGTCGTGGCCTTAGCCGCCATACCACTCTCGTTCTTCGGCCCCGGTGGCCTGCGGATGGCGGTGATCGGCCTGTTGATGCTGGCAGGCCCCGGAACAGCGTTGGTCCTGCTCCTCCGGATTGATCCTCCACGCTCCGTGCAAGCGACCGGGGCGCTTCCCCTTAGCATCGCCATCGCAATCGCCTTCAGCCTTGCGATGTCCACGCTCGTGGCGACGGCGATGATCTATGCACGTCTCTGGTCCCCTCCGGCAGGCGTCTGTCTCTTGGCCATCGCCACGCTCGGCCTCCTGGGATTCGAGCTCAAGAGGTCCAAGCGCTCCTTGGTGCGTGCGAAATGATCGTCTTCCTGACGGGCCTCGCCACCGTAACGGCACTCGTGAGCTGCGACGTGCTGCGTGTACTAAAGCCTGATCGAGCACTGCCGCGGGCAGTGGTGATCGTCACCGCGGCCCTCCTGTCTGTAGTTGGCATCTCGGCGGTAGTGCAGCTGGTGCAGCTGGCGTGAACGGACCCAGCATGCTCGTTGCCACGGCGCGAGATCAAATGAACAAGTCGAACCAATCACTGAAAGTAAAATCAATGAGAAAACTAAAAGCACTTAGCACAGTGGGGACGCTCGGACTGCTAGTAGCCGGTACCCTTGTTTTCGGTTCCGCGCAGGCAAGTTCGGCGGCCACGTGCAAGACGGGCACTCCCGTACCAACCAACTCTTACCCCGGAACCACGGTGGTTGCCTCAAACTTTGAGTCCGGGAGCCTTTCCCCCCTCATTCCCAAGGTGGCGGGAACAGGCACCGCAGGTGTTTTGAGCCCGACAGCGCACACCGGGTCTTGTTCAGCCAAACTGCACGTGACGACTGATTCCGGTTCGCTTGCAAACCTCTCCACCCCCTCCTTCCCCTCGGGCACCAAAACTGTCTACGCGGACGGCTGGTTCGACATCACCACCGCGGGAGTCGCCGGCAACGATGTCCCGTACTTCCGGTTCTTCTCCGGCACAACCCGGGTTGCGGACATCTACCGCTACAACAGCAACGGACAGCTCTGGCTGCGGGTGACTGCGCCGAGCGGCTCCTTTGTCTACACGAAGCTGATCGCCGGAAGCATTTCCCTGAGCGCCTGGCATCACGTCACCATGCGGGTGACAGCCAACGGCAGTAAATCAAACATCCAGGTGTGGTTCGACGGAGTGCAGAAATACAACAGCAGTACCGTCAGCATGCTCGGGAGCAGCCTGAGCAAGGTTCAGCTCGGTGCCGAGCACACCCGCCAGAAGGGCGATGAGTACATCGACGACGTCGTGATTAAGCGCTCCTAGCTGGGCGGAACCACCCTGCGTCCCGCAGGCGCGAGGAACGCCTGACGAAAGAGCATCAGGAGAGCGGCAGCCAGGAAATCGCCCCGGCTGCCGTTCGCCTGCGTGAGCTCAGAGGCCTGTCAGGCCCTGGAAATCTCAGTCCGACGATTTCGCGGCCTTCACGAACTCCCTGATCTTGGCCAGGTCCTTGACGCCGCGGGATGATTCGACGCCGGAGGACACGTCCATGCCCCACGCGCCGGCCTCCGCTGCCGCCCGGGCGACGTTGGCGGGATCCAGGCCGCCGGCCAGCAGCCAGCGCCGGCCCTCGAGCCCCAGTGCCCGGACCGAGCTGTAGTCCCAGGCCTCGCCGGAGCCGGGCACGGCGGCGTCGATCAAAAGCAGCTCCTCGCCCCAATCTTCGAACGCTTCCGGGGCGGCCGACATGGTGACGGCCCGGATGACCTTCATGCCGGCGTCGTGCACCGTCCGGACGTCCGCCGGGGAGCGGTCGCCGTGCAGTTGCACCCAAGCCAGGTCCGCCTCGCGAGCCACAGCGACGGCGTCCGCGGCCGTCTCATGCCGGAAGACCCCCACCGCGGGGAGCCCGGCGGGGACACAGGCCAGGAGGTTCCGAGCCTGTGCCGGCGTGACTTCACGGGGGCTTCGGGTCAGGACGAAGCCGACGGCGTCCGCCCCGGACTCGACCGCGGTGCGGACTGACTCGGGGGTGCTGAGACCGCACACTTTGACGAACATTCCGGCTCCTTCTGCAACGCTTCTTGCCTCTGACGTTAGCAAGACCGCGCAGCCGCTGCCGAGGTTTCGGTGCCGGCGTCAAGTGTCACGGCCCGAGTCACATCCCGCATGGGGCGGCGGCGGCGCCGGAGCCGGCGGATAGGCTGGGCCCATGGAGATCATCCGCTATGCCGAGCTCAAAGCCCAACCCTGGCGCAACGGCGGCGGGGTGACCCGCGAATTGGCACGCCACCCCCGGGCTGCCACAGGGCAGGACGGCGCCTGGGACTGGCGGGTGAGCATCGCCGAGGTGTCCAAGGCCGGCGACTTCTCCTCCTTCCCCGGTATGGACCGCGTGATCACCGTCATTGACGGCGAGCTGATGCTGCTGAGCGTCGACGGCGCCGAGCACCCGCTTGAGAAATACCGCCCGTTTCGGTTCTCCGGCGACGCGGACTCGGCCGGGGCTCTGCCCACCGGCGACATCCGCGACCTGAACCTCATCACCCGCAGGGGCGCCTTCAAGGGCTACACCTCCATCATCGAACTCTCCAAGAAGCGCGCCCATCCCGTGTTCGAAGGCCAGCTCGGAATCCTGCTCCAGGGCCAGGCCGCGGTCAGCCCCGGCACCGCGGACGCCGGCGCGCCCGTCCCTGGTGAGGCGGGGGGCGGCGAGCCGCCGGAGGCGGGACGCGTCGAGCTGAACCGCTACGACGCCGTCGTCGGTTCAGACACGGCCACGCCGGAAATCCTTGGCCGCGGCTTCCTGGCCGTCGTGTCCATCGACCCCGTATCTGACGGCGGTTAGGACGGGCCTGGCACAGCATAGCTGTCTGTACTGTCCGGGCAGCCTTCACCCGCGCACCGTCGGACGTTGATAGGCTGGAAACCAAGGTTCCTCCTCCGGGACCTCCGGACGACGGTTCAGTACCCGGTACGCGACAAGACTGGCCAAGGGAGCCGTCATGCCGTGGGCAATGCTCATCCTCTCCGGTGCGCTGGAGGCAGTCTGGGCAGCAGCCCTGCACCGGGCCTCGCGGGCCGCGGGCAGCCGCAGACTGGTCCCTGCCGCCGTTTTCCTAGTCTCCGTCCTGGCCAGCACCGCCGGCCTGGCGGTGGCCATGCAGACCATTCCCGTCGGCACCGCCTACGCGGTGTGGGTGGGCGTCGGCGTCGTCCTGACCTCCGCCTACGCGATGATCGCCAAGGTCGAACGTGCGACGGCGGGGCGGATCCTGCTGCTCGCCGGGATCGCTGCGTGCGTTGCCGGGCTGAAGGTGGCGGCGTGAACGTGGGCCCGAAACTGGCCGGCCCAAAACCGGCGTCGGCCTGGATCATCCTGCTGGCGTCGGCTGTGCTGGAGTCCGTGTAGGCCACGGCCATGGGCCTGTCCGACGGTTTCGCCCGGCCGCTGCCCACCCTCGTGTTTGCCGTCGCCGCCGCACTGAGCATGGCGGGCCTGGAGCTGGCGGTGAAGCAGATAGCGCTCGGGACGGCGTACGCCGTCTGGGTGGGGATCGGCGCGGCGCTGACGGTCGGCTGGGCGATGGCGACCGGCGTCGAACCGGCCAGTCCGCTCAAGCTGCTGTTCATCGCCGGGATTGTCGGCTGCGCGGCGGGACTGAAGCTGCTGCCGTCCGGCGGTTCCGCGGCCGAGGACTAAGGGCGGAACACTGGCGCTTCCCCGAAGGTTCTTGGCAAGGACTGCAAGCCCGGCGGGCAGCCACGTCCCCATGTGCAATCCAAGAAACGGAGAGTTCCATGAATCAAGCAGCGGCAGCATCACTCCAGCTCGGCGACGGCCTCACGGTCAGCCCTCTGGGCTTCGGCGGCATGGCCCTGACCGCGGTCTACGGGGAGGTGGACCAGTCCGAGGCACTGCGGACCCTGCACCACGCCGTGGACTCCGGAGTCACGTTCATCGACACGGCGGACATCTACGGCGGGGGCAGCAATGAGGAGCTGATCGCCCGGCTGCTCAAGGAGCGCCGGGGCGAAGTCCAGCTGGCCACCAAGTTCGGCCTTGTGGGCAGCCCGGCGGACGGCTACACCGATATCCGGGGCGACGCCGCCTACGTGAAGCAGTCCGTGGACCGCAGCCTGCAACGGCTGGGCACCGACACCATTGACCTGTACTACATGCACCGCCGTGACCTCCGCGTTCCGATTGTGGAAACCGTGGGGGCCATGGCGGAGCTTGTGCAGCAGGGCAAGGTACGGCATCTTGGCCTGTCCGAGGTGACGGCCGAGGAGCTGCGCGAAGCCAGCAGCATCCACCCGATCGCCGCCGTCCAGAGCGAATGGTCCATCTGGAGCCGCGACGTGGAACGCAACGTAGTTCCCGCAGCCGCCGTGCTCGGGGTGGGTTTTGTGCCCTATTCGCCGCTGGGCCGGGGATTCCTCACCGGCACCGTGGACGCCTCGACGCTGGGCAGCAACGACTTCCGCCGCAACGTCCCCCGCTTCGCCGAAGACGCCGCTGAGGCCAACCGGGGTGTGGTGGCCGCGGTCCAGGCCGTCGCCGCCGAGCTGGAGGTCGCGGGGCACGGCGCGACTCCGGCCCAGGTCGCTCTGGCCTGGCTGCTGGCGCAGGGCAGGAAGCTGGGACTCCCCGTGGTTCCCATCCCCGGTACGCGCAAGGCGCACCGGATCGACGAGAACCTGGGCGCCCTGGCGCTCACCTTCACAGCCGCGCAGCTGGAGAAGCTCGACGCCGCCGCGGACGCCGTCGTCGGCTCCCGTTCCGCGGACCCCCGATGGGTGTCCGAGGGCCGCGAATAGCGCGTCCGTAGACTGATGCCCATGGACTCGCTCATTCACTCACTACGTGACATCACCATCCGCCGGATTTCGGTCAGCGAGATGGACAACAACGTGTACCTGCTCACCAGCAAGGCATCCGGCACGCAGCTGCTGATCGATGCGGCCGATGATCTGGCCGCCATCCAGGAGCTGCTCGCGGAAGCCTCGGCGGACACGTCCGCGACGCCCAAGCTGGCGCTGATCGCCACCACCCATCAGCATTGGGACCATGTCCGTGCACTGCCGGGCCTGGTGGCGGCCACCGGCGTGAAAACGGCGGCCGGGACGGAGGACGCCCCTGAGCTGCCGGTGCCGGTGGATGTGCTGCTGCATCACGGGGACGTCGGCAACTTCGACGGCTTCGACGTGACCGCGGTGCACCTGCGCGGGCATACTCCGGGCTCGATCGCCCTGGTCTACCAGGACCCGGCAGGCCCCGCGCACATCTTCTCCGGCGACTCGCTGTTCCCCGGCGGCGTGGGCAACACCCAGCAGGATCCTGAGCGGTTCCACCAGCTGATCACCGATGTGAGCGAGCGGCTGTTCGATGTGTACCCGGATGACACCGTGGTGCACCCGGGCCACGGCAAACCCACCACCCTGGGCGCGGAACGCCCGCACCTAAAGGAGTGGCGCACCCGAGGATGGTAAGGCGTTCCTAATGCCACCGAGTGCTCCACAAGTGCCGTTCTGAACCTGCTAAACGGCGCTTACGGAGCACTCGATGATGGCATTCGGGACTTAGCGGCTGCGGCGTTCGTTCGACGCCGGTGCGGACGCGCGGCGGGGGCCGCTGCGTGCCGGGCGGCCTTCGCCGGAACGGCCGTTGCCGCCACCCGCGTAGGATCCGCCCGAAGTGCCGCCGGTGTTTGAAGACCAGACAGCCGAGTTTCCGCCGGACTTGCTGGTTGCGCCGCTGGCGCCGGCAGCTGCGCGCTGGCCGGTTGCCGGACGCCCGCCGCGCTGGCCGCCGGCCGAGGCACCGGTGCGCGGTGCGCCGCCCGTGCGGGGAGCGCCGCTGCGGGGTGCCGAGGCGCCCCGGGCGTCGCCGCGTCCTTCAGAGGCGCGTCCGTCCGAACCGCGGCCGGCCGATGCGCGGCCGCCGGCGGCCGGCACATCGTTGTGGTGTGCGTAGGCAGTGGAGCGTCCGCGGGCGGTGCGGCGTGCGGCGCGCTCGGCATCCGCCCGGTCCTCGTTCTTTTCCGCGACACGCTCTGCAGCGTTGCGAGCCGCAGCCTGGCCCTCGTAGGCCACGGCACGGCGCTCGGCACGGGGAAGATCTGTGCGGGGAGCCTCAGCTCCGACGCGTCCGCGTCCGCCACGTCCGCCACGGCCACCCGCAGTGGGTGCAGCCTGGGTGGTGCGGCGGGCGCGCTTGCGCTCGGCGTTGGCACCGGTGGAGCTGCCGCCGCCGTGCTGCGCGGCCTTGGCTGCGAGCAGTGCTGCACGGGTGCGCGGATCGATCTTGTCGGCCATTTCGCCCACCAGCTGGGCAACCAGCGGGGAGTTGGCGGTGACGCGCTCGAAGTTGACCTCGACGCCGGCAGCCTTCATGAGCTTCTTGACGTCGGACTGCTGCTCGGGCAGGGTCAGCGTGACCACGGTGCCGTCGGAACCGGCGCGAGCCGTGCGGCCTGAGCGGTGCAGGTAAGCCTTGTGCTCGGTGGGCGGATCCACGTGGATGACCAGTTCGACGTCGTCGACGTGGACGCCGCGGGCCGCGACGTCGGTGGCCACCAGGACGCGGACGTCACCGGAGGAGAACTCGGCCAGGTTGCGGTCACGGGCGTTCTGCGAAAGGTTGCCGTGGAGGTCGACGGCCGGGATGCCGGCGTCGGTCAGCGTCTTGGCCAGCTTGCGGGCGTGGTGCTTGGTGCGCATGAAGAGCACCCGGCGGCCAGCGCCCGAGGCGAGCTCGACGATCAGCTGCTTCTTGACGGTCTGGTCGTTGACGACGAGCACGTGGTGTTCCATGGTGGTCACCGCGGCCTGCGGATCGTCCACGGAGTGGGTCAGCGGGTTGGACAGGTAACGCTGGACGATCTTGTCCACGCCGTTGTCCAGGGTGGCGGAGAAGAGCAGGCGCTGGCCCTGGCTGGGGGTCATGTCCATGAGCTTCTTGACCACCGGGAGGAAGCCGAGGTCGGCCATGTGGTCGGCCTCGTCCAGGACGGTGATTTCGACGGCCTCGAGGGTCAGGATGCGCTGGCGGATCAGGTCCTCCAGGCGGCCCGGGCAGGCGATGACGATGTCGACGCCAGCGCGCAGGGCCTTTTCCTGGCGTGCCTGGGAGATGCCGCCGTAGATCACGGTGGTGGTCAGGCCCATGGCCTTGGCCATCGGCTCGATCGTGGCGTTGATCTGGGTGGCCAGTTCACGGGTGGGTGCCAGGACCAGGCCCATGGGGCGGCCCGGCTTACGGAAGTGCTTGGCCTCCCGCTCAGCGAGTCGGGCTACAAGCGGGATGGCGAAGGCGATGGTCTTGCCGGAGCCGGTGCGGCCGCGGCCCAGGACGTCACGTCCGGCCAGGGTGTCCGGGAGGGTCTTGACCTGGATCGGGAACGGGGATTCGATCCCCTGAGCGGTCAGCAGGTCGGCAAGGGCCTTGGGCGTGCCAAGGGCAGCGAAAGTAGTCATGTGTTTCAAAGGTCTTTCAGGCGGTATCCGTGAGGATATCGGCCCCCGGTGCCGGTTGGTCCAGGGGTTCGCCGAAGAAAAGTCAGGTGATCAACCGGGCTGCTACTAACCTTGCGGCAGTGGCGGCCGGGACCAAATAGAACGCGTTCATCGACGCAGGATGTGCCTCTCACATGAAAAAAACCCACTCCCGGCGGACGAATTCCGTGAGGAATCCTGCCGGGGAACCGGTTGATGAACCGGAACCGATCAATCAAGACCATAGTGGGCATCACTGCACATCAAGTTCGTTCAGTCTATCATCCGGCAGGGCCGGGGGCTTACGGCGCCATGCTGGGCGCCTGGAACAGCGGGACGTGCGACGACGCGTGCCCACCCGCTGCGGACGCTGCCTTCGCGGACGCGACCTTCCCGGACCCGGCGGCGGCCCCGCCGGCCGCCGTAGCGCCGGGAGCCGGGGCGCGGAGGATGACCAACGCCTCAAAGTCGATCAGGCGTCGCGCCCCCGTTCTCGAGTCCCGGATCCAGAACAGATCCGTGGACGCCACCGTGCGGCTCACCGTGCCGCGGTGGAAGAGCCTGCCGTTATGCCATGCCTCGATCTCGTCCCCCACTGCCAGCTCGGTGCAGGTGTGGACTTGGCGCGCTTCCTCTACGTTCATGATCATTGCCTTCCCCAGCGTTCCAACGTCGTGGCCCCAGCATTCACCAGGAAGGTTTCGGCCGCGTTTCCACTCGGTGATTTCCGTGTGTCCCCGGCTCCGCATCCCCGCGCGCTGCCGTTTCCCCGGCGCACCCACCCTGCAATGATGTGATGAGCGACCCGGAGGAGAACCATGACGGAGCACGAGCACAGACACGGGAACGACGGCGGGGATCACCCCGGCAACCACGGCACGGCCGCCCAGCTGTGGGACGAAAGGTACCGCCGCCGTCCCAGGGTGTGGAGCGGCCGGCCCAATCCGCAGCTGATCGCAGAGGCTTCGGAGCTACCGCCGGGCACTGCCTTGGATCTGGGCTGCGGCGAGGGAGCCGACGCCATCTGGCTGGCCGGCCGCGGCTGGGCCGTGACGGCGCTGGACGTCTCCGCCGTCGCCCTTGAACGGGCGGCTGCCCATGCGCAAGAGGCGGGGCAGGGCGCCAACATCGAGTGGGTGCGGCAGGATCTCGCCGGCTGGGTGCCGGATCAGCCGTTCGACCTGGTCACGGCACAATTCCTGCATTCCACCCAGATGCCGTGGCAACAGGCGCTGCAGCTCGCCGCGGCCGCGGTTCGGACGGGCGGCACCTTGCTCGTCGTCGGCCACCACCCTGACAGCCTGCCGCCGTGGGGAACGCACAACACACCGGAGAAGTACTTCACCGCCGAGGACCTTGCCCGCGAACTCCAGATCGAGGGCCCCGAGTGGCGGCTCGACGTCCTGGACAGCCGCCACCGCAGCGCCGTCGGACCGGACGGCGAGGCGGCTTCCCTGACGGACGCCGTACTGCGGGCCACCCGCCTGGCGGCCCGCTGACCCGCAGCCCGGGACCACAGCACCCGGAACCACGACCCGGAAAGAGCCTGCCGGAAGCTAAATATGACGTGGGACACAGGACGACAACCGAGGCTACGATGATCGACAGTTGTCGAACCCTGGCAGGACTGATTGACGCGCCGGAGCCCCCGGGAAAGCCGCCCCTCCGGCCGCGCCGCCCTCCGCGAGCGCCCGGCACTGCCGGCCGGACGAACCGCCGTGACGCCGGGGGGTGCCTGAATCCCGGGCCTACTCTTAATTCACACGCCAAAACTGTTACCTCCGTCACACCAATGACGGATCCGTGCGGGCCGCGATGCCGGATCCCCTTTCCGCATCGCCCCGCCTGTGACAAGGAAGAAGCCCAATGTCTGAACGCACCACCACGGCCACCCCGACCACTGCATCAGAATCCGCTACCGGGGGCCACGGCCAGGAACCGAACCTCGCCCGCGCCCTTGGCAACCGCCACATCCAACTGCTCGCCATCGGCGGCGCAATCGGCACCGGCCTGTTCATGGGCTCCGGCAAGACCATCTCCCTGGCCGGCCCGTCCGTCATCCTCGTCTACATGATCATCGGCTTCATGCTGTTCTTCGTCATGCGGGCCATGGGCGAGATCCTGCTCTCCAACCTGAACTACAAATCCTTCAGCGACTTCGCCGGCGACCTCCTCGGACCCTGGGCAGGCTTTTTCACCGGCTGGTCGTACTGGTTCTTCTGGGTGGTCACCGGAGTGGCCGACATCGTGGCCATCGCCGGATACGTGGACAAGCTCGCGCCCGGCACTCCCCTGTGGATCCCGGCCCTGATCACCCCCGTGGTGCTGATCCTGCTGAATCTGCCCAGTGTCAAGGCGTTTGGCGAAGCGGAGTTCTGGTTCGCCATTATCAAAGTGGTGGCGATCCTCGCGCTCATCGCCACCGGTGTGGTGATGATTGCCTCCCACTTCACCTCGCCCGGCGGCGCCGTCGCCAATCTGGCCAACATCTGGAACGACGGCGGCATGTTCCCGCACGGTATGTTCGGCTTCATCCTCGGCTTCCAGATCGCCATTTTCGCCTTCGCCGGCATCGAACTGGTGGGCACCGCAGCCGCGGAAACCAAGAACCCTGAAAAGAACCTGCCGCGGGCCATCAATTCCATCCCCGTCAGGGTCCTGCTGTTCTACGTAGGCGCCCTGGTAGTCATCATGGCAGTCAACCCGTGGCGCAGCATCGATCCGGCCAGCAGCCCGTTCATCGGGATGTTCACCCTGGCCGGGCTGGGCATCGCCGCCGTGGTCATCAACCTCGTGGTGCTGACCTCCGCCGCATCCAGCGCCAACTCCGGAATCTATTCCACCTCCCGCATGATCTATGGCCTCGCCCAGGACGGCAACGCGCCCAAGGCGTTCGGGAAGCTGAGCATCCGCAAGGTCCCGCAGAACGCGCTGCTGTTCTCCTGCATCTTCCTGCTGGCCGGACTGGTCCTGCTCTACGCCGGCGATTCCGTCATCGGAGCCTTCACCATCGTCACCTCGGTGGCTTCGGTGCTGACCATGTTCGTCTGGTCCATGATCCTCATCAGCTACCTCGCATTCCGCCGGCGCCGGCCTGCCCTGCACGCCGCCTCGACATTCAAGATGCCCGGTTCCGCCTTCATGCCCTATGTGGTGCTGGCGTTTTTCGTCTTCATGCTGGTGGCGCTGGCGCAGGCCGATGACACCCGGCTCGCGCTGGTGGTAGCCCCGGTCTGGTTCCTGTTGCTCGGCGCAGCCTGGTACTTCAACCGCCAGACCCCGCTGCAGCAGGCCCGGATTGAGGAATGGAAGGCCGTACGCTCGGCCGAGGAAGCCCCCGTGGCGGTCTGACCACCGCATCCCGCGCAATCAAGGAGCCCCGGCCGGCTGTTTCCGGCCGGGGCTCGTTTGCGTTCCGGTGCGGCGACGCGCTTAAGGCTGCCGCCGCACGGCGACGCGCGGGGCGACGGCGACGGCGGCGGCCCCGATCACCGCCGTCAGTGCGAACACCCCCGCAAAGGACGCCGTCGTGGTCGTGAACGCGGCGAAGACGATCCCCGTGGCGGCGAGGGCCAGCGCCCCGCCGAGCGAATCGGAGATGGACATCGCAGAACTGTTGAAGCCCTCGGTGTCCTTGGTGGACAGGGCCAGGGTCATGACGCTCAGGCGCGGATACATCAGCCCCATCCCGCCGCCGGCGAACACCCAGCCGGTGATCGCGACGGCGGCGGGCCAGCCAAGCACCGTGGTCACGAGGACCAGGACGACCGCGCCGAGAACCAATGCCGAGCCGATCCGTACCGCCCGCCGGTGGTCGAGGCGGGGCCCCAGCCTGCCCTGGATGGCGGACGCCGACGCCCAGGCGAGGGCGCCGCCGGTAAGGGTGAGGCCGGCGAACGTGGGCGAGAAGACATAGCGCTCCACCAGCAGGTAGGGCAAGTACACCTCGGCGCCGAAAAAGGCGGCGGACGCGAGTCCCCGGGTGAGGATGACGCTCGGCAGACCGCGGCGGGCGATGAGGGTTCCGCGCGGCATGAGGGGACGGACGGCCAGGAGCGCGACCGCGACGGCGGCCGCCGCGAGCACGCCGCCGGCCACCGGAACCTCCGCGGACAGATTCAGGCCCAGCACGGCGAGGGCCGCAAGCGCCGCCCAGGCCAGCCGGCCGTAGTCCCAGCCTTTCTGCGTGCCTTCGGGAGCGCCCTGCGGTGCGCCCTGCGGTGCGCCCTTCGGTGCGCCTTCCACGGCGCCTTCGGCGGTGCCCTGCAGGCCGCGCAGGGCCGGAACGATCATGAGCAGGGCCGGAACCACAAGCCCCACCACGCCGAGGAACACCCAGTGCCAGCTGGCCAGCTGGGCGACGACTCCGGCGGCGAACGGGCCCACCAGGGACGGGATCACCCAGGCCGCGGCGAACGCGGCGAAGATCTTCGGGTGCAGCACCGGCGGATAGACCCGGGCCACCACCACATACAGCGCTACGGTGATGGCCCCGCCGCCCAGTCCCTGCACCAGCCGCCCGGACACCAGGACCGGCATGCTCCCGGCCGTTCCGGCGATCAGCAGGCCGAGCACGAACAAGGCCACCGAGGCGTAAAGCGGAGCCACGGGGCCCCTGCGGTCGGACCAGTTGCCGGCGGCCACCATCCCGATCACGCCGGTGGCCAACGGCCCGGCAAAGGCCAGTGCATAAAGGTCGGCCCCGTTCAGTTCGCGGCTCACCAGCGGCATGATGGTGGTCACCGCGAGGGATTCGAAGGCAGCCAGGAACACCAGGGCGCAGGCGCCGAGGGTCACCAGCAGGTAGCTGCGGTGGAAGATGCCGGCTGTTTCCGGAACCAGGGGCGGGGCGGTACGGGGCACGGGCGGGACCTGATCGATAGTCATGGACGCAACCGTAAAACCTCAACCAATGTTGAGGTCAAGGCCGGTCCGGAGGCGGGTTTGGCGGGGCCTGGTTGAAGGGCCTGGTTGAAGGCACTGGGTTGAACGACTTGGTTGAAGGCACTGGGTTGAACGACTTGGTTGAAGGCTAGAGGGGAAGCATGCCACAGCTGGCGGGCGGGGCGCACCACCCCTTGAGTATCGGCGAGGTGTCCGAGCGCAGCGGGGTGGCGCCGTCGGCCTTGCATTTTTACGAACGCAACGGGCTCATTTCCTCGACGCGGAACGCCGGCAACCAGCGGCGGTACCGGCGGGACGTGCTGCGCCGGGTGGCGTTCATCCGCGTGTCCCAGCGCCTGAAGGACACCCGGTCCGCCCTGGAGTCCCTGCCCGAGGGCCGCACCCCGACAAAGCGGGACTGGGCCAGGCTCTCCCGGCTGTGGCGGTCCGAGCTGGATGCCCGCATCGCCGCACTCGAACACCTGCGCAACGACCTCGACGGCTGCATCGGCTGCGGCTCCCTCAGCCTCAAGGCGTGCCGGCTGCAGAATCCCGAGGACCAGCTGGGCGGCGGGGGCACGGGACCGCAGCGGTGGGAACCGACGGCGGGTCCTTCGCCCGAGGCCGCCCCAACTGGCTCGCAGCAGGTGCCGTTCTGAGCCGTTCTGAGCGCCCAGAACGACACCTGGTGGCAGCTACTTGGGCATCAGCCGGCCACATCGAGCCCATGCGCGGAGACGACGACGGCGCCGGTGGCGGTCGAGTCCGGGTTCAGCATCCAGCCCACACGCTTGACGGTGCTGAGCATGACCACGCTTTCCGCCAGCTCGATGCCGGGGATCCGCTGCTGGAGGGCGAGCTCGGCGTTCATCACCTCGGCGAGTGAATGCAGCCACATGAGGATGACAAAGTTGGTGCGGCCCGTGGTGGAGGCGCTGAGCCGGATGTTGCGGAAGCTGCGCAGCTCGGCTGCCGCGGCCTCGTGCTGGCCAGGCGGAACGTTGGCGAGCCATTGGCACGTGACCGGGTAGCCCGAGTACTTCTGCGCGATCTCGCAGCGGAAGGAGAGCAAATGACTGGAGAGCACGCGGTTCAGCTGCCGTTGGACGGTGGCCGGGCTGCGACCCAGGCTGCGGGCGATCTCCGCCGCGGTCGCCCGCCCGTCATGGGCGAGGAAGGGAATCAGATCGTGGTGGCTCTGCGGCAACGGGGCGCCCTGGCTTTGGGGCGGCGCTGAGCCGGATGCCTCGGGCCCGGCGAGGGCCTTGAGCGCGCTCTGCTGCGCCCGGTTCAGAACATTGAGACGCCAGGCATAGCCGCCCGCGTGCAGCCTCGTGCACAGGGACGTCCGGTATTTGAGCAGGCCGGTGATCTCCTTGAACTTCGGCACCACGGTGTCGCTGAAATGGCCGAGGGTGGGCGTGATGACCGTCAGCATCAGGTCGCGGTTGCTTGCTGCTTCCTCGATGGTGACTACTTCCGGGATGGCGGCGAGCGCAGCGGTGACGTCGGCACGGTGCTGCATCTCGCAGTCGACGTCCACCAGCGCCAGACACATTTGCTTGGGATCGCCCATCAGATGGGCCGTGGTCCAGGCCGCGCCGGACGCCAACAGGCGTTCCCAGCGAGCGGCCAGGGTTGTCGCGTGGACGCCGAGGATGTCTGCCGCGTCTGACCAGCTGATCCGCGGCGCAATCTGCAGCGCATTGATCAGTTCGAGGTCTTCCTCGGTGAGCTCCACCAGACAGTCCCTTCAATCCCATGCGTGAATCCTGCAAGAACCATCATACTTTTGATTTTTTCCAGCCATTTCACTCGCTGTGAATCAAGTCACTCCACAATGGGAGCTGGGACTTACCAATCGTTCAGGAATTAGGAGAACAGATGTCGATCGCCACGGATGCCAAGGAACTGCAGGACGAAATTGTCCGGTTGCGCCACGAGCTGCATCAGGAGCCCGAGATCGGACTGGACCTTCCCCGCACGCAGGAAAAGGTACTCAAGGCCCTTGAGGGCCTGCCGTTCGAAATCACCCTCGGTGAGAGCACGACGTCGGTCACCGCGGTTCTGCGCGGCGGCGCACCGCATGCCTCGACCGAGAAGCCGGCAGTCCTGCTGCGCGCCGACATGGACGGGCTGCCCGTCCAGGAGCGCACCGGCGTCGAGTTCTCCTCGAAGATCGACGGCGCGATGCACGCCTGCGGCCATGACCTGCACACCTCCATGCTGGCCGGCGCCGCCACCCTCCTGGCGGAGCGCCGCGAACAGCTGGCCGGCGACGTCGTCCTGATGTTCCAGCCCGGCGAAGAAGGCTTCGACGGCGCGGGCCACATGATCCGCGAAGGCGTCCTGGACGCGGCAGGCCGCCGGGTCGACGCCGCCTATGGCATGCACGTGTTCTCCGCCCTGGAGCCGTACGGCCAGTTCTGCACCAAGCCGGGTGTCATGATGAGCGCCTCGGACGGCCTCTTTGTCACCATCCTGGGCGCCGGCGGCCACGGTTCGGCCCCGCACGCCGCGAAGGACCCTGTCACGGCGGCGGCCGAAATGGTGACGGCACTGCAGGTCATGATCACCCGCCAGTTCAACATGTTCGACCCCGTAGTCCTGACCGTCGGCGTCCTGCAGGCCGGCACCAAGCGCAACGTCATCCCCGAGTCCGCGCGTTTCGAAGCGACCATCCGCACCTTCTCAGACGAATCCCGGGAACGCATGATGACCGCCATTCCGGTTCTGCTCAAGGGCATCGCGTCAGCCCACGGCCTGGAGGTGGACGTCGACTACCGCGGCGAGTACCCGCTCAGCATCACGGACGAAGACGAAACCCGGACGGCCGAGAAGACCATCGAGAGCCTGTTCGGAGATTCCCGGCTGACCCGGTGGGCCACCCCGCTGAGCGGCTCCGAGGATTTCTCCCGTGTCATGGCGGAGGTGCCCGGCACGTTCATCGGGCTCAGTGCCGTCGCCCCCGGCGCGGACCACACCGCTACCGCGTTCAACCATTCCCCGTACGCCAACTTCGACGACGGCGTGCTGTCCGACGGCGCTGCGCTCTACGCCGAACTGGCAGTTTCCCGGATCGCCACGCTGGCTTCCGGTTCCCCAGGTCTCGCTTCTACGGCCCCTGTCCCGGCCCTCACTGGCTCAGCCAACTAGCCCCCTCATCACCCGGAGAAATACCATGACCACCACTTTCAACCCCCAGCGGGCGGCCAAACCGTCGATGCGGAAGACCATTGTCGGCACAGGCATCGGCAACGCCGTCGAATGGTACGACTGGGCGATCTACGCAACATTCACGCCGTTCATTGCCAGCCAGCTGTTCAGCAAGGCAGACCCCGCCTCGGCGGTGCTGTCCACACTGGCGATTTTCGCCGTCGGCTTCGTAGCCCGACCGCTGGGTGGTTTCGCGTTCGGCTGGATCGGCGACCGGATCGGCCGCAAAGCCTCCATGACGATGGCTGTGGGATTGGCATCCGTGGGGAGCCTGCTGATCGGCATCGCGCCGACCTTCACCGCCGTTGGGGTCGGGGCCTCGCTGGTTCTGTTGCTGGCCCGCCTGATCCAGGGCCTGGCGCACGGCGGCGAGCTGCCGTCGTCGCAGACGTACCTGTCCGAAATGGCGCCGAAGGAAAAGCGCGGCTTCTGGGCCACCCTGATCTATACCTCGGGCACTGTCGGCATCCTCTTCGGCACGCTGCTCGGTGCCGTGCTGAACATGACGCTCAACGCAGAGGCCATGAATGCCTGGGGCTGGCGTGTCCCGTTCCTGATCGGCGCCGCCTTGGGACTCTACGCCCTGATCATGCGCGCACGGCTGCACGAAACCGACGTCTTCGAGGGCGAGACCGCCACCGAGAAGCGCGCACCGATCTGGCCGCAGATTGTCCGCCACCGCAAGCAGGCGCTGCAGGTGATCGGCCTGACCGTCGGTCTCACCGTCATCTACTACATCTGGGGTGTTGTGGCCCCGAGCTACGCCACCACCGCCCTGAAGATCGACCGCGGCGAGGCACTCTGGGCCGGCGTGATCGGCAATATCGTCTTCATCGCGGCGCTGCCGTTCTGGGGCAAGCTGTCCGACCGCATCGGCCGCAAAAAGGTCCTGTGGGCAGGCGCGATCGGCTCGGCTGTCATGCATTTCCCCATGACCTGGCTGCTCAAGGACTCGGCCTGGCAACTGGCCGTGAGCATGTCCGTCATGCTGGTCTTCATCGCCGCGAGCGCCGCCATTGTCCCGGCCGTGTACGCGGAACTGTTCCCCACCAGCATCCGGACGGTCGGCGTCGGCGTCCCGTACTCGATCTGTGTGGCGGTGTTCGGGGGAACCGCGCCGTACCTGCAGCAATGGCTCAAGAACATCAACATGGCCCAGGCCTTCAACCTTTACGCCGTTGCCCTGCTGGCCATCAGCGTCCTGTTCATCTTCACCATTCCGGAGACCAAGGGCAAGGACCTGCGCGGCTGAGCGCTTCACCTCCCCCAAGTAACTCGCAGCAGGGTCGGTCTGAGCACTCAGAACGACCCCTGCTGCGAGTCAGTTGGGTCAGCCAGTTCGGTCAGCCGCCGACGAAACGGTTCCGTCCGGCCCGGTAGCCGAACACGGCGGCGAGCGAACCGACCGCCAGGAAGAGCACGCCCGCCGCGGCGAAGGACCCCGTGGACTGATACAGCTGGCCGACCATGAGGGTGCCGGTGGAGCCCAGCCCGTAGCCCACGCCCTGCATCATCCCGGACAGGTGGGCCGCCGTGTGGCCGTCGCGCGTGCGGACCATGATCATGGTCAGTGCCGCCGCCGTCAGGCTGCCCTGGCCCAGGCCGAGCAGCCCGGTCCACAGCCAGATCAGCTGCAGCGGACCGAAGATGCTCAGTGCGAACCCTCCGCCGGTCATGAGCGCCAGCACTGTGTTGATGGCGCGCTGGTCCCGGAACCTCGTGGCCAGGGCCGGAGCGAACAGGGACCCGAGCATCTGCAACACGATCGAAGCCGAGACGATCAGCCCCGCCGTGCCGCCGTCCACACCGCGCTCGCGCAGGATCGGCGCCAGCCACGCAAACACGCTGAACGACATCATCGCCTGCAGGACCATGAACACTGTCACCTGCCAGGCGACGGCCGAGCGCCACACGTTGACGCCGCCGGCCCCCTGGTGTTGCCGGCCGTGCCGCTGGCGGATGGCCAGCGGCAGGAATAAAAGAAGGACGACGACGGCGGGCAGCGCCCAGAACCACAGCGCCGCAGTCCACTCTCCGGTCGCCCTGAACACGGGGAAGGTGAAGCCGGCGCCGAGGGCCGCCGAGGCGCAGATTGCCGTGGTGTAGAGGCCTCCCATCAGGCCGAGGCGGTGCGGGAAGTCGCGTTTCACGAGTCCCGGCAGCAGCACATTGCACAGCGAAATCGCGGCGCCGCACGCCGCCGTTCCCGCCAGCAGCGAAGGAAGATGCCCGGCCCCGGGCAGTTCAGCCGGCCGCAGCAGCAGCCCGGCCGTGAGCACCACCATGGCGCCGAGCAGCACGCGCTCCGCGCCGAATCGGTGCGCCAGCACGGGGGCGAGCGGGGCGAACACGCCCAGCAGCGTCACGGGCACCGTGGTGAGGACCACCACTGCCCAGCCCGGCAGCCCGGCGTCGGCCGTCACTTCCGGAAGCACCGCGGAGAAGCTGGAGAACACGGTGCGGAGGTTCAGCCCGACCAGGACCAGGCACACGCCGAGGTGGATCAGCCCGCGGCGCCCGGTGACGTGCGTTGGCTCGGCCCCGGGGACGTCGCCGATCTCGGCGTCCACCAGCGGGCTGCGGCGTCCTTGCGGCACGCCCGCGGCGGCGGGACTGCTGGCAGCGGAGTCCGGGGCGCTCTTCGGTACGGTCACTGACCCATTCTGGCAGGCGCCCCGAGCACGGCGGCGGCACATGGGATTCATCCACATACGGCGGAGGCGCGTAGAGGTATGTCCCGGTCCGCAAATACGCTGACCGAACAAGCACAGTTACTCACACTGCTCCGTAAACGCAGGGGAACCATGAGTCTCCAGCAGCACCCGCCAGCGCCGCCGCCCGTTCCACCTCCTGCGCGGAGCCCCGGCGCCGGCGTGGCAAGTCTCGTGTGCGGCGTTCTGGTGGCCCTCAGCTTGACTGTGGCTGTGCCGGCCAGTCGCCTGGCCGCGCTGTTTACGCGGGCGGACGAGGACCGCGGCCCGCGGGACTGGGTTGCGCCCGCGGTCTTTTGGAGTCTGCCGGCTCCCCTCGGCCCGGCCTGCGTGATCCTGGGCATCGTTGCCGTCGTTCGATCAGACGGCGGGACGAATGCCCGGGTCACCGGCGTCCTGGGGCTGTCCATTCTGGCGGTCCAGATTGTCGGCATTCTGCTTCTGGCGGCCAACGGCGGAGGGTTTCTGATGATTTTTGAACGCCACCGGTGTCCCGGTTCTCCCTGGACCGCCCGCCCCTGCGGCTTTCCCCGACGCCTACCACCCCCACAAACTCCACTATTCTGGAAGGGATGAGTGAATCCCCAGAATCCCCCCAGACGCCTGAGCCGCCGCCGCCCGCGCGCCTGGTGACCCCCGGCAGTCAGGCCTCCTTCGGCACCTACGGCGGCCGGCCCGTCAGCTTTGTGCGCCGCGGGACACGCCTGCAGGGCCGCCGGCAGGCAGCATGGGAAGAGCACTCGGACCGCTGGGCCATCGACGTCCCCCGCCACATCGCCAACACCTCAGTACACCCGGGCTACGTGTTCGACGCGGAAGCCGAATTCGGCCGCACGGCCCCGCTGATCGTGGAGATCGGCTCCGGCCTCGGCGATGCCGTCTGTCATGCAGCCGAGGCGAATCCGGACAAGGATTTCCTGGCCGTGGAGGTCTACACCCCGGGCCTGGCCAACACCCTGATCAAGATCAACAGCCGCCAGCTGAGCAACGTCCGCGTGGTGGAGGCGAACGCCCCGGAGGTGCTCGCCACCATGCTCCCGGCCGGCTCCGTCACGGAGCTGTGGGTCTTCTTCCCGGACCCGTGGCACAAGTCCCGCCACCACAAGCGCCGCCTCATCCAGCCGGCCTTCGCCGAGCTCGCAGCCCGGGCCCTCAAGCCCGGCGGCATCTGGCGGATCGCAACGGACTGGTCCAACTACGCCGTCCATGTGCGCGACGTCCTGGCTGGCTCCGCCGAGTTCGAGAACCTGCACGAGGGCGAGCGCCGCGGCGACGAGAGCCCCCTCACCCGCGTGTGGGAATCCGGCGTCGAGTCCCTCGTGGGCGGAGCACCGGTCAAGGAGGGCCGCGCCCCGGTGAGCACCGAACACACCGGGCCCAACGAAGGCATTGACGAGACCGGCGGCTGGGCCCCGAGGTTCGAGGGCCGGATCCTGACAAGCTTCGAAAACAAGGCGCACGAGGCCGGCCGCCTCATCTTCGACCTCGGCTACCGGCGCCGTTAGGCCACAAGGCTAGGCCACAAGCGTTGCCCAACGGCCACCCGAGGAATCATGTCAAGATGCCCGCCTGGGCTGGTTCGTGGAATCATCTGATTTTGCCCGGGTAGCCGGCCGGGGTTTGGCGGCCTGTTTGGCGGTGGTCAGGGTCAGGAGCTCTGCGGAAAGGGCCTGGACCTGACGCTGGATCGCGGCCGGGTTCAAGGGTTTGTTCTCCCGCTTCAACCGGGCCTTCACATCCCGGGCGACGGTGCCGGTGTCTGCCAGGACGCGCTGGAACGGGGTCGCGGGAAGGTCGTATTTCTTGCTGATCTTCGCGCCGGTGCGGACCTTCGCGACGAGTTTCTGCTGGGGTCCGAAATGGTTGGTGAGCAGTCTCTGCAGGTCCCAGATCCGGTTCAGCAGCTCCAGCTCGCGGGCAGTGTCGTACCGGTGGTAGCCGACCGTCTGGCGCACGATGTGCCAGTTCTTCTGCTCCACGTGCGCCCCGTCATTCTTGTTCCCGGACCGGGACCGCGTGAACGTCAGTTTCTCCTGCTCGCACCACCGGAACAGCTCCCAATTAATGAACTCCGAGCCGTTGTCCGAGTCGATGCCCAGGATCGGAAAGGGAAACGCCGCGGTGGCGTCCCTGATGGCTTCGAAGACCCATTTCTGCGCCTTGTTCTTCACGGACCGGGTTTCGGTCCAGCCGGTCGCGATGTCAGTGATATCAAGGGTGAAACAGAACTCACCGGCACTGTTCCCGCCCTCGTGGCCGACCAGATCAATCTCGACGAAACCGGGCACCGCGTCATCCCATTCAGCCCAGGTCCGCATCTGGATGGAGTCCTTCAGCAACGTACCGGGCTTGGTATGGGACCGGCCCCGCGGATCCAGTTTCACCCGGTCCGCCCGGAGCCGGCGGTCAATCGTCGCCGGCGCGATCCGCAGCAGCAGTGCGGCCGTGCCGGCATCAATCTGAAGTTCCTTGAACCGTCGCAGGCGCGGCACCAGATCCGGCAGCGCGGCCGCGAGCAGCCGCCCGCACGGGGTGCCCTGGACCGCCCAGCAGAACCGCAGAGCCTCGATCACTTGCTCCCCGTAGAGCGGCGGCCGGGGCGCCCTGGGCCGGGCAACCTTCAGCACCAGTGCCATCCGCAGCGCCTTGCGGGCATGGTCGCGGTGCCAGCCCGTCGTCGCGCACAGCTCATCCAGAACCTGCTTCTTCGCCGCCCGGCCCGAACGGACGTAGCGGGTTGCGATGGTCTTCGTGACAGCCCTGCGTTCACTCATCGAAAGCTCCATGGCTCACAATGCCGAAGCGGCGGACACCGGCCCGGCGGACACGCCGCTACGCGGGCATTCTCAAATGATTCTTCGAATACGGCTACGCGGGCATCTTTGATGAGTCAACGCGGGCACTGTTCCTGAACAGCTTCGCGTGGCACGATGAAGGGAGTTGAAGACCCGGGGCGGGTAAGCGGCTCCGGAACGGACCGCGCGAGGGATCGATCATCAAAAAAGAACTGAAGGACGCTGCAGAAGTCGCCGAGGACGTCACCAATTCGAAGGCGCTCGAAGTGGCGGCGCGGGCCGGGTTTGCCGTGAGCGGCATCCTGCATTTCCTCATCGGATACGTCGCCATCCGGCTCGCCATGGGCGGGCAGGGCCAGGCTGACGTCAGCGGGGCCGTGCAGGAACTCGCCAGCCAGCCGGCCGGTCCCCTGCTGCTCTGGAGCTCCTTCGCCGCGTGTGCCGCGCTGGCTCTCTGGCAGACAAGCGACGCCGTCTTCGACTTCGAGCACCTGCCCGGCAAGAAGAAGGCCGCGAAGAAGGTCAAGGCCGCCCTGCAGGCCCTGGTGTATGCCGGATTTTCCATCACACTGGCGTCCTTCGCCATCGGCGCCGGCTCCAACCACCGCCAGTCCACGAGCGACCTGACCGTACACCTCATGAAGGCGCCCGGGGGCATCGTGCTACTGCTCGTCATCGGCGCCGCCGTCGCCATTACAGGAATCGTCTATGCCATCCGGGGCTTCAGGAAATCCTTCCTCAAGTACCTCCGCATGCCTTCCCAGGATCAGGCCCGAACCGCGGTGACCGCCGTCGGCGTCCTGGGCTACGCCGCCAAGGGCATCGCCCTGCTGCTGGTGGGGCTGCTGATCATCATCGCCACCGTGACGGCGCACCCTGAGGAATCGACCGGGCTCGACGGCGGACTGAAGGCCCTGCGCGAACAGCCGTTCGGCGTGTACCTGCTGGCAGCCGTGGGCGCCGGCCTGATCTGCTACGGCATCTTCATGGTAGGGCGGGCCAAACTCGCCAAGATGTAAAGCCCGACGGGGCAGGACATGAACGGGCTAGCCGTCAGGTACGGCGATGACGGCCAAGGTCTGCTGTTGCCCGTTGCGCATCTCGACGCTGGCGATGCTGGCCAGCTGCACCGGCGTCGCCCCGGTGATTTTGACCTTGCCGCTGGGGGTGGCCGTCCAGGCGCACGCACGGTCTTCGCCGCCGTCGCGGTCCTTCACCCAAAGCGAGAACGTCCCGTCGATGGGCAGGCTCCGGCCGTCGACAGCGAGCTCGGTGCCCCAGGTCTTCTTGACGAGCCCAACGGTGACCTGCAGTCCGTTGCTGGCCTGGACGGAGTAACTGGCGTCCGGTTTGGCGGGCTGGTTGAGCAGCGGTCCGGCCAGGAACCCGAGGACCAGGCACGCGGCAGCCACAGCGCCCACCGCCGCAAACCACCGGCGTCGCACTTTCCGACGGCGGGCGGCAAGTTCGTCGAGCAGCCGCCGCGGTACGGGAACCGGTTCGGGCACGGCAAGCGCCCGTTCACGGGCCGCCGCCACCGCGGCGGTGAGCGCGACAGCGTCGGGCACCGGCAGCGCGTCAAGCAGCGCGGGGAGGCTGGCCAGTTCGTCCAGCTCCTGACGGCACTCGGCACAGGAACTCAGATGCTGCTCAAAAGCTGCCGCCTCGGCCGGCTCCAGGCCGCCCAGCAGATAGGCGCCGAGCAGCTGGTGCACCTCGGTGTCGTTCACTGCTGCACCCCCATTTCGTCAAGGATCGTCCGCAGGGCCCGCACGGCATAAAACGCCCGGGACTTCACTGTGCCGCTGGGGACTTGCAAGTGGGCGGACGCCTCCTTGACTGTGTAGCCAAGGTAGTGCAGGGCGACGAGGACGTCCCGGTGCTCCGCGCTGAGCCGGAGCAGGGCCTCCTCGATCAGCACCTTATTGAGCAGATCGTCGACGCGTTCGGCGGCAACTACGGGGTCGGCGACATCGCGTTCCGTCGCCTCCCGAGGGCGGCGCTGAGCTTTGCGGTAGTTGTCAATCATGATGTTGCGGGCCGTCCTGAACAGGTAGCTGCGCAGGCTGCCCGTGATCTGCGGCGCCTGCTGCCAGACGCGCAGGACGGTCTCCTGCACGACGTCATCGGCTAGCTGCGGATCCCGGGACGCGCCGAGGACGAAGCGTTTCAGGGCCGTCCCGTGGTCGCGGTAAATCGCAGCCACCACGTCTTCGTCCAGCGGCATTCCCCACCTCCCTGGCATATGTCCCTCTGCCCATGTATGACGTACAGGCCGCCACAATAGTTCAGCGCCGCAGTTCAGGGAATTTTTCAATGTCCCGCCGTGAACCATTCTTCGCTCCACGGCGTCTTATCGGTTAGCGCCGGCCTCTGAATTGGGCTGGCACGAGTCAAGGAGCTGCAATGAAGAAGCACTTCAGCATTGGCCTGTCCGCCGTCGCCCTCGCCGCATTACTCTCGGGCTGTGGGGGAAGCAGCGGCACCACAACATCAACAACATCAGCGTCGGCGGCGCCTGCCACGTCCGCCGCGGCCACGTCGGCACCCACGGAATCCAGCGCTGCGTCCAGTTCAGCTCCGGCGTCAGCAGGCGCCGAGCTCATGGTGACCCCGTCCAAGGCCGGGCAGGTTGTGGTGGACGGCAAGGGAATGAGCGTCTACTTCTTCACGAAGGACACGAAGGACTCCGGGACCAGTGCCTGCACCGGCGGGTGCCTCACTGCGTGGCCTCCCGTCTTTACCACGTCCGAGACACCGAAGGTCGATGGCGTCACCGGCAAGGTGGGGACTATCGCCACGCCCGACGGCAAGAAGCAGCTGACCATTGGCGGGATGCCCGTTTACTACTTTGAAAAGGACAAGGCGGCCGGAGACATCCTGGGCCAGGGCGTAGGCGGCGTCTGGTACCTCGTGGCTCCGTCCGGGGAGATGATCACCGCACCGGCCGGCTCCTAACGGCACGCGCGGCATCCCCGGCCACCAGACCGCGGGGAACGGACGACGGCGGCGCATCGCGGCGCCGTCGTCCGTGCCGCCCCGCGGCCTCGGGCGCGTATGCCCTGCCTGGCGGTTCCCTGCTAGGCGTCGACTTCTTCGAACTCCACGGCGGCGAGAATCTCCTTCGTTTGCGGGTTGAGCATGAACGCTTCGTCGTCATCCTCCAGCATGAGGAATTCCCCCTGTTCGGTGGTGAAATGCCAGGCCAGGGTGGACTCGCCGTTGTGCCGGTAGTTGGGATCGCCCATGGAGATCCGCAGCAGGGTGTGGCCGGCGATGTCGCACAGTTCGCGGATAATCTGCTCGAACTCCGGCGCGTCCAGGAGCGCTTCCTCGGCAGCCGCCGCCTGGCGCTCCGCCAGGTTGGGGATCCGTGCCACGCGTCCGGCGATGTGCGCATCAAGTTCGTCGTCGGACAGGACCAGCAGACCCTGCTGGCTACGGAGCCACGCGGCGTTCAGCGCGATGATGTCCTCGGTTTCCAGGAGCGACTCGAATTCGCCGTCAAGCTCTTCAAGGCGCCTCACGGCATCGGAGGTTCCGTCCTCAGCATCACCGGCAGCATCCCAGCCGGTCCCGCCGTCCAGGTAGGTGTCGACGTCGGTATCGGACAGGGCACCGAACGCGGCCACCGTGCGGTTGAAGAGGTCCAGGTGTGCGGTTGCGCCCATGCCCTCCAGTCCGCCCCTGACGTACGGATCGATATCTTCGCGTTCCTGCGCGGTGAAAACGTATTGGGCGAAGCCGCCGCCCAGTGACTGTGTCACGTAGAAGTCCACGTAGTAGCTGCGCAGCGCGTTCGGGGAGATTTCCTCGGCGTCGAGCAGTTCCGCGAACATGGCGTTGACCACGTTCACGTTTGCGTCGACAACTTCCTCATTTCCGACGTTCAGGCTTTCCGTGCGCAGCACGGTGGGGTAGCTGTGGGCGGGCTGGCTGGTGGGCTCACCGTTGGTCATGCGGGATCCTTACTGCTGAAATCGGCTGATACTCCGGGCTCCTCCACGGTATGCCGCCTCTGCCTCCGGCAGCCGAGCCCAAGTTGAACGTAAGGCGAAGTTTCAAGGGCCGTTCGACGCGGCCGGGTTTTCCACATAGCGGAGGTGCGGCCTCGGCCCCGCTCCGGGGCAACGCTAGCCTCGGGGCAGGGAGCCTCAGCCCGGGCGAAGTATCAGGGCCCCTGCAGGCTCGCTAAGATGGATCAGATGACCACCTGCTGAAAGTAGCGCGCACATGCCATCCCAACCGGACGAGAGTGCGGCACTGGCAATACAAACTCCCGCGATCAACGACCGCTCCCTTGCGGCCGGACTTGCCTACGCCATGGGGAGCCGCGTTTCCGGGATCTCCTTCGACGCAGCCACCGGGCTGCTGCTGGGCAAGGTGCGGGGTGGCCCGGACGTGCCCTACTCGACGACGGCCAAGCTGGTCCGGAAGGCGGGCGGCTGGAGTTGCACCGTGGGCGTCTGCAGCTGCCCGGTCCGCAAGGACTGCAAGCATGTGGCCGCCCTCCTGTTCGCTGCCGAAGACAACCCGGCGACCCGGCTCCAGTTGCTCGCTCCTGCCGACCTCACCCGGCTGTCCCACCAGAGAGCGCCGGTGGAGGTAGCCGACTGGGAGCAGGCCCTCAGCCCGCTAATTTCCCGTCCCGGAATCACCCCGTCCACCAACGGCATCCCGCTGGCTCTCCAGTTCGACATCGAGGAACCCGCCCCGCACTTCTCCTACACGGGACGCCGCGATCCGCTCCGCAGCGTCCGCCAGCTCAAGGCGAGGCCCGTGATCATGGGCGCCAAGGGCAAATGGATCCGCGGCGACGTCTCCTGGAACACCCTGAGCTACCTGAATTACCGGCGCGAATGCAACGAGAACCATGTCGAGTGGATGCAGGAATTCCTCGCCTCTCACACCGCTCTGGCCAACCGCCAGCACACCGGCACTGCGCCCTGGCTGGGGCTGAACACCTACGCCGGCAAGAACCTGTGGAGCCTGCTCGCCCAGGCGCAGAAGATCGGCGTCGCCTTGGTCCACAGCCGCGGCACGGAGCCGGTGCGGTTCGTGGAAGAGCCGGCCGCCGTCGGGCTGAATCTGGCCCGCTTCGGCGCTGCGGCGGGCCCTGAGAACGGCGCCGGGGCGGCCGCCGTCGTGCCTGCTGCCGGGGACGACGGCGGGCTGGCGCTCGCGCCGACCATCACCGTCGAGGGGGTTGTGGTTGATCCGGCGTCCGTCGGGACCATCGGCCGCCCTGCCCACGGGATCTTCCTGACTTCCGCCGGGGACGCGCTGCCCGGCACCGCCCCGACGGACTCCGTGATCACCCTCGCCCCGCTGGAAAGCGGGCTCAGCGAGGAACTCCTGACCTTCGTCACCGCCGGGACCACCCTGCACATTCCGGCCCGGGACGAAAGCCGCTTCCTGACCGGCTTCTACCCCAAGCTCAAGCAGGCCGCCCGGGTGACGGCGTCCGACAAATCCGTGGAGCTGCCCACGCTGGCCGTCCCAACCCTGTCCCTGCTCGCAAACTACGGCGCGGACCACCGGGTCCGGCTGCACTGGGAATGGCATTACAAGTCCGGGAACCTTGTCACTGCCCAGCCCCTGTGGCGCCATCCGGGCGATCACGGCTACCGCGACGACCCCGCCGAAGCCGGTATTCTTGAGGGAGTCGGACAGCCCTGGGACGTGGTGCCGCCCCTGGGCGAATCCGCCACCGGCGGCTGGGGAACACCGCGCCTCGCGGCCACGGCAGAACTCACAGGCCTGGACACGCTCACCTTCACCGAGGAGGTGCTCCCCCGGCTCCGCGACCTCCCGGGCGTCGCGGTCGATACTTCGGGCGAGATGGCGGACTACCGCGAAGCCGAAGAGGCGCCTGTCGTGGCGATTTCCACCAAGGCGACGGACAGCCGCGACTGGTTCGATCTCGGTATCGTCATCACCCTGGAGGGCCAGCCGGTCTCCTTCGCGGCACTGTTCTCCGCCCTCGCGGCCGGCCAGACCCGCATGCTGCTGCCCAGTGGCGCGTACTTCTCCCTTGATCTGCCCGAGCTGCACCAGCTGCGGGCACTGATTGATGAAGCCCGTTCACTTCAGGACAACCAAGGCGACAAGGATGCGCCGCTGCAGATCAGCCGCTTCCAGGCCGGCCTCTGGGACGAGCTCGCGCAGCTCGGCATCGTGGATGAGCAGGCGGCCGCCTGGCGTGAGGCCGTCGGCGGTCTCCTTGAGGGCGGTGTGAAGGGGTTGCCGCTGCCCGCGACGCTGGACGCCGAACTGCGCCCCTACCAGCTGGAAGGCTTCAACTGGCTGAGCTTCCTCTACCGGCACGGACTCGGCGGCGTGCTGGCCGATGACATGGGCCTCGGCAAGACCGTGCAGGCGCTGGCGCTGATCTGCGCCGCCAAGGAAGCCGCCCGGGTGGAACCGGCGGACGGAGCCGGCCCGTTCCTCGTCGTCGCCCCCACGAGTGTCGTGGGCAACTGGGAGGCGGAGACCGCACGATTCGCGCCCGGCCTGACGGTGCGGGCGATCAGCGAGACCTTCGCCAAGAGCGGCTCGGATCCGGCCGACGCGATGGCCGGCGCGGACATCATCATCACCTCCTATGCGCTGTTCCGGATCGACTACGACGCCTACGCCTCGCAGGAGTGGGCCGGCCTGGTCCTGGATGAAGCCCAGTTCGTCAAGAACCACCAGTCCAAGGCCTACCAGTGCGCCCGCAAGCTGCCCGCTGCCTTCAAGCTGGCCATCACCGGCACCCCGTTGGAGAACAACTTGATGGAGTTCTGGGCCCTCACCTCGATCGTGGCACCGGGGCTCTTTTCCAGCCCCAAGCGGTTCGCGGAGTACTACCAGAAGCCGGTGGAGAAGAACGGTGACAAGGGGCAGCTGGACAAGCTCCGCCGTCGGGTCCGTCCGCTCATGCTGCGCCGCACCAAAGAGCAGGTCATCCACGATCTGCCGCCCAAGCAGGAGCAGATCCTCGAGGTGGTGCTGAATCCGCGCCACCAGAAGGTCTACCAGACGCACCTGCAGCGGGAGCGCCAGAAGATCCTGGGCCTGATCGACGACGTCAACAAGAACCGCTTCACCATCTTCCAGTCGCTGACCCTGCTGCGGCAGCTCAGCCTGGACCCCTCGCTGATCGATCCCGCACTCTCCGGGGTGCGCTCCAGCAAACTCGATGTGCTGTTCGAGCAACTGGCGGACCTCGTGGCGGAGGGCCACCGGGCCCTGATCTTCAGCCAGTTCACCGGTTTTCTGGGCAAGGTCCGCGAGCGGCTGGTCGAGGAGAACATCGAGTTCTGCTACCTGGACGGCGGCACCCGCAACCGTACCGACGTCGTCAACGAGTTCAAGAACGGTGCGGCGCCGGTGTTCCTGATCAGCCTCAAGGCCGGCGGCTTCGGCCTGAACCTGACAGAGGCGGACTATGTGTTCCTGCTGGATCCGTGGTGGAACCCGGCGTCGGAGGCGCAGGCCGTGGACCGCACCCACCGGATCGGCCAGGCGCGGAACGTGATGGTCTACCGGCTCGTCGCCAAGGACACGATCGAGGAAAAGGTCATGGCGCTCAAGGCCAAGAAGTCCCAGTTGTTCGCGGACGTCATGGAAGGCGATGCGCTCTCCGGCGGCGCGTTGACGGCGGAGGACCTGGCCGGACTGTTCAACGACTAAGGCGCTGAACGGCTGAGGCGCTGAATCGCGGACGGGCAACCGGCTCGGGGCCGCCCGGACCGGCCGTCACCCCTTCATGACGGCCGGGGTCGAGGTCGACGGCACCGGTTCGTGCCGCAGGTAGCTCCGGCGGAAGCGGCCGCTGCCAGCGGTCAGCGCCCTTAACTCGATCGCGTACTGCAGCAGTTCCTGATCCGGGACTTCGGCGCTGATTTCGGTGCCGTCTCCCCCTGCGGAGGTGGTTCCGGTCAGGCGCCCACGGCGAGAGGACAGATCGCTCATCACCGCGCCCACGTAGTCGTCCGAAACGCTGATTGTCACGGCAGAGACGGGTTCGAGCAGTTGAATGCGGGCCGCGGCCGCGGCCTCCCGCAGGGCCAGCGCCCCGGCGGCCTGGAAGGCCGCGTCCGAGGAGTCGACGCTGTGCGTCTTGCCGCCGATCAGCGTGACCCGGATGTCCACGACCGGGAACCCTGCGGACACGCCCTTGTGCATCTGCGCCCGCACGCCCTTCTCCACGGACGCGATGAACGGCCCGGGAATCACGCCGCCCACGGTTTTGTCGATGAACTCGAACCCGGCGCCGCGTCCGAGTGGTTCGACTTCGATGTCGCAGACGGCATATTGGCCGTGGCCTCCGGATTGTTTGACATACCGTCCATGGCCGACCGCCGACGCGGCGAACGTCTCCCGCAGCGGCGTCACCACCCCGACAGTCTGCAAATTCACTCCCTGCTCGCGCAGCCTGCCCAGAACCACCTCGGCGTGCGCCTCGCCCATGCACCACAAGATGAGCTGATGGGTTTCGGAGTTGCGTTCCACCCGCAGCGTCGGGTCACCGGCCGTGACCTTGCCCAGGCTCCTGGCCAGGGCGTCCTCATCGCCGTGCGAGGCCGCTTCGACCGCAACGGGCATCAGCGGTTCGGGCATGTCCCAGGGCGCGACGAGGAGCGGCCTCTCTTTGGCGGAAATGGCATCGCCCGTCTCCGCGATGCCCAGTTTGGTGAGCGCGCAGATGTCTCCGGCCACGCAGAAGGGCACCGGCCGCAGTCCCGATCCCAGCGGCGAATAGAGGTGCGCGATCCGCTCATCGCTGTCATGGTCCTCATGCCCTCGATCCGACAACCCCCGCCCGCCCACATGCACGGCGGAGTCCTCCCGCACCGTGCCGGAGAACACGCGCACCAGGCAGACGCGGCCGAGGAAGGGGTCGATGGTGGTCCGCACGACCTCGCCGACCAGCGGCCCCGCCGGATCACAGGGCAGCCGCCCGGCCGGCGCACCGTCCAGGCCAGTCACCGCGGGAAGATCACGCTCGGCCGGGGACGGGAACGCCCGGGTCAGCACCTCCAGCAGTTCCGCCAGTCCGACGCCGGTTTCTGCCGAGGTGGCCAGCACCGGATAGAACGACCCGCGCGCGACCGCTGTCTCCAAATCGCCGATCAGGACCTCGGGAGCGATTTCTTCGCCTCCGAGGTAGCGGTCCATCAGCGTCTCGTCCTCGCTCTCAGCAATGATCCCTTCGATGAGCACGCTCCGCGCGGACTCCGACGCGGCAAGTTCGACGTCGGTTGCGTTCCGGCGGGCGGGCACCGGATCTTCCGGATCATGTTCCGAAACGGTCCCCGACAGCAGCCCGAACAAGCCGGTGACCGTCCCGGCTGCACGGACGGGCAGGTAGAGCGGCAGCACCGAGTCGCCGAACGCGAGCCGGCATCTGGCGAGGGCGGCGTCGAAATCCGCCCGCGGATGGTCGAGACGGCTGATCACGACGGCCCGCGGCATTCCGACCCGTTCGCACTCGCCCCAGAGTGCGGTGGTCGCCGCGTCGATATCGTCAACGGCCGACACGACGAACAACGCCGCGTCCGCCGCGCGCAGCCCGGCGCGCAGCTCGCCGATGAAATCCGGGTAGCCCGGGGTGTCGAGCAGGTTCACTTTAACGTCGCCGACCACCACCGGTACCACCGAGAGCGCGACGGAACGCTGCTGGTGAATTGCGGACGGATCCGAGTCGCTCACCGTGGTGCCGTCGGCGATCGAGCCCTTGCGTGAAATGGCACCCGTGGCGGCGAGCAGCGCCTCTGTCAGCATCGTTTTTCCCGATCCTGAATGACCGACCAGCGCGACGTTCCGGATCTGTTCCGGCCGGTCCGGTGGGACGGCGTCGGAAGCGTCCGCCCGCCGGAGATCAGACGTTCCCCGGCCAGGACTCCTTGCCGGTACCTTGGCGCCTTTCGACGGCATGAGAACCTCCTGGCGTCGTATCCATCATCCGCGTTCGTGCCTTGTCAGGGCCTTCTGTTAAGGATTTGACACCCTGAGGCGGCCGGACAGCAAGTCCCCGGTCTCCCCGGGGCATGCCAGCGGCAGTGCACCGGCACGAAGCCCTCTCAGGCAGCCGACGGTGCTGTCAGGGACCGTGGGGCCGTCCGGTTCCGGACCCAGCGGCCCAGGGCCTCGCCCTTGCCCTTCCACCAGTTGTCCTCATCCGTGTCATGGTGCCACCGGAAGATCACGGCAACCATGACGAAGACCCCGGCGGAGACGTCATACCAAGAACCGGAGGCCGCGTCGATCAGCACGCTGAGCGCCATGACCAGGATCGAAGGCAGCGCCAGCGTCCGGAACACGGTGTTGGCCACGTACCGGCGGTGGGACCGCGGCACAGAGACCACACGGACCATATCGAAACAGACGCACGCGAGGACAAGCATCTGCCCCAGGGACATCACGATCGAGCCCGGCAGAGAGCCGGCGAACGAGACCGCCGTGGCCAGTCCGGAGCTCATGAGATGCTCGCGAACGCTGCGGGACTCAGCCAGGACCTGATCAGCTTCCATGAATCAAACATGCGGTACCCCCCGGCATCTTGCGCTGTTCCGCTGGCCAATTGCACTGCCGCTTCCCGGAGGAGCCGCGTCCGCGATAAGCCAGACTTATCTTCCACCCCTATTCAACGCGCGCCGCGGGCCGAAAGTCACGCAAGTCAGGTACCCGACTATCGAATGGCCGGCTACCTGAATCTTCCCGGAAGTACTCAGTTCGCGGCGCCCCACCACTTGCCCAGGCCCTGCGGCCCTGCGCCTGCCCCGCGCCGGTGCCGACCGGTGTCGGCCGGCCGTCGGGCGGGCGCACTAGGGCGGGCGCACGAGGGCACGGGCTGTCAGACTTCCGGCAGCTCGAGCCGGGCGCCCAGGCTCGTCAGGGCACCGTAGAGATCGGGGACACCCCACCATTCGGCGGCCAGTCCGTTGCTGAAACGGACAATATGCATCGCCGAAACCACAGTCTGCTTGCCTGTCGCCGGCAGCCCGAACAAGGTCCCTTCATGGGTTCCCCGCCAGGTGACGCGGCCGGCGACTTTGTCGCCCTCCACCACGGTGTCCTCCACGACGCCGGTGAGGTCGGCCAGGGCGGCATGCATTCCCTGCATCCAGAACGTGATGCCCTCCAGACCAGGCCGCTGACCAGGTACCGGGTTGTGATCCACGATGTCCGGATCTACGATCGCGGCCAGGGCGTCCGCGTCGTTGGCTGCGGCAGCCTCGATAAGGCGTCCATAGGCGTGCCGCAGTTCATCTCGGTTGTCCATGGCTGCTCCTAGGACGGTGCTCGGGAACCCATGAGGGCAGGTACTTCAAGTCTGGCCGCCGGCCGGGGGGCGCACAAGGGAACGTCACTCATTCCCACGCGGCTGCCGCACCACCACGCGCCGTATTCTGAAATTGGCGATGCGCTTTCCGGGCACAAGCTTAGGAGAGCCATGCCGCCAGAGCATTCAGACAGGTTTGGACATCTTCTGTCCTGACGTGTTCGTTGTCTGTGTGTGCGAGCATTGCGTTTCCTGGGCCGTAGTTGACGGCTGGTATTCCAAGCTCGGAGAGGCGTGCGACATCGGTCCAGCCGTACTTAGGATTCGCGCTGCCGCCGACGGCGGCGATGAAGTCTTTGGCTACCGGATGGTTCAGTCCGGGCCGGGCGCCGCTCATGCCGTCGGTAATATGTACGTCGAATCCGGCCAGGACGGTCCTGACATACTCCGCGGCTTGTTCGGTGCTTCTATCGGGGGCGAACCGGTAGTTTATTTCGACTTCACCTTTGTCGGGAATGACATTGCCTGCGATTCCGCCGCTGATTCCTACTGCGCTGAGGCTTTCCTTGTAGACGAGTCCGTCAACCTCAACTTCGGCCGGGACGTGATCACGTAATCGCACCAATATGTCCGCCAATCCGTGGATCGCGTTGGTCCCCATCCACGACCTTGCGGAATGGGCTGAGACGCCATGAGTTGTCGCTACGGCCTGGAGGAACCCGTTGCAGCCCCCTTCGACGACGGAGTTGGAGGGTTCGAGGATGACCGCGAAGTCGGCCTTGAACCAATCCGGATAATTCGACACCAGTCTGCCCAGTCCGTTCCTGGCTGATTCAACTTCTTCGTTGTCGTAAAAAACGTAGGTGACGTCACGCATCGGCTCCGTAAGGGATGCCGCCAAGCCCAGCTGGACGGCCACCCCGCCCTTCATGTCAGTTGCGCCGCGCCCGTAGATCACCTCCCCGTCCCTCGCGGCAGGCACAGTTCCCTTCGACCCGGCAACCGTGGGCAACGGCACGGTGTCCAGATGACCCGCAAGGATCACCCGTTCGGTCCGGTGCAGGTTCGTTCGGGCCATGACGGCATCACCGTCCCGCACAACCTCCAGGTGCCCCAGCCGTCGTAGCGCGCGTTCGATGGCACCGGCGATGGCATGTTCGTTGCCGGAGACACTTTCCATGTTGATGAGATCCAGGGCAAGCCCGGAAACCTCTTGTGCGAGGTCCAGGCACTCCCCTTCATGCGGTGTTTCCGTAGGGTTCATAGCGTGATCTTTTCGTTGGGGCCGGCCGTTGCGGGGATCACGCCGTCGAGAAATGCCTTGGTACGGGGACTCTGCGGATTGGTCAACACGCTTGCCGGCAGTCCCGATTCCACGACTACCCCGCCGTCCATGAAGACCACCTGGTCCGCTACTTCCCGGGCAAACCCGATTTCATGCGTGACTACGACCATCGTCATCCCGTCGGCCGCCAGCGTTCGCATCACATCGAGAACGTCTCCCACGAGTTCCGGGTCCAACGCGCTGGTTGGCTCATCGAACAGCAATAACTTCGGATCCATTGCCAGGGCCCTCGCTATCGCAACGCGTTGCTGCTGGCCGCCGGACATTTGCGCCGGGTAGGCCCCTGCCAGGTTGGCCAGACCGACCCGGTCCAGGAGCTCGCGACCCCGCCGGACGGCGTTGGTTTTGGCGATTTTCCGCACGCCGATAGGGGCCGCTGTAATGTTTTCCAGTGCGGTCATGTGCGGAAACAAGTTGAACCGTTGGAAGACCATGCCGATGCCTCGTCGTTGGCGGGCTACCTCGCGCGGATTCATTTCGACGATCCGGTCAGTGCGCTGAGAGTATCCGATGAGTTCGCCGTTAACCGAGATGCGGCCGCCGTCGATCTTTTCCAGATGATTGATGCAGCGCAGGAAAGTTGATTTGCCCGAACCGGACGGACCGAGCAGGCACATCACCTGTCCCGGGTTGACATTGAGCGAGATCCCTTTCAGGACTTCGACACCGCCGTAATGTTTGCGTACGCTGCGTGCGCTCAGCAAAGCTTCGCCGGCGGGCGCCTGCCTGATGTTCAAGGAGTCCGTCACGAGGCATCCCACCTTTCGACAACGCTGTTGGTCTTCCGGGTCCGGCGGAACGCCGTCCAGATGCGTTCCATAAGGGTGGGCGGTTGGCTCCTGGCGATGCCGCGGCCATAATGCCGTTCCAGGTAGTACTGCGGAACGGAGAGCACCGAGGTCAGGAACAAGTACCAGCAACTGACCACGACCAGCAGTTCCACCTGGCGAAGATTCTGCGAGGAGATCTGCGTGGCAACCGTGTACAGCTCAAGAACGGCGATCACCGACAGCAGCGAAGTGTTCTTGAGCATCGAGATCGTTTCATTGCCCATCGGCGGGATGATCACCCGCATGGCCTGCGGCAGCACCACTTTGAACAAGGTGAACGCCGGGGACATCCCGACCGAGTAGGCGGCCTCGTGCTGGCCAACGTCAACGGAGAGTATCCCCGCCCGCACGATTTCAGCCGAATACGCGGCCTGGTTGAGGGTCATGGCGAGCAGACCGGCCGTGAACGCCGGAATCAAGCTGTTGGTGTCGACCGAAAAAACGGTGAATTCGGTGAACGGGATGCCCATGGAAATCTGCGAATACAGCAGGCCGAGGTAGCCCCAGAAGACGATCTGGATCAGTAGCGGAGTTCCGCGGAAGATCCACACGTAAAGCCAGGCCAGCACGTTCATCACCGGGTTGTTGGACAGCCGCATGACGGCCAGAAGTACGCCCAGCACCGTGGAAACGATCATGGCGAGGATCGTGAGAACCAGACTGAGCATCACGCCGCTGAGGATCCGCGGGTTGAAAATGAATTCGGTGATCGTCGAGTGGTCGATGTTCTTATTCGACCACAGCGAGGAAACCAGGCTCACGAGCCCCGCCAGGAGGACGGCGGCAACCACCCACCGCCACGGATGCCTGAGCGGGACCGCGACGATGTCGTCGTCCGCAGCCGCGCCCTTGAACAGGGCGGTCGGCGGCCCGTCCGGAACAGCCGGGGCGGCCAGGGATGTCACTGTACTGCGCCTCATGAGCCGGCGGTGCCGAGGTTGATCCCGGCCTTATCGACGGCATAATCGGTCAGCGCGTACTTCTGCAGGATCTTGTTGTATGTGCCATCGTCGATGGCGGATTGAAGTGCCAGCTGCAGCGCCTTGCTCAGTTCGGAATCCTTTTGCAGCACGCCGATTCCCGTGTAGACCGGGCTGTACCCCGCAGGGTTGGCCGAATCCCGGACGACCTCGAACATCGTGCCGTTCCCGGCTGTCTTCGCAGAATAGGCGGCGACTGCAGAATCGACAACGTCAGCTATCGCCTTGCCGGAACGGACGGCCGTCTGCACATCCGTTTCGAGCGGCAATTCGGCGATCCTCATCGGACCCGGCCCCTTTGCCGTGCACTGCTCGTCATAACCGTGCAGGATCTCGGCCTGTACGGTGGCCTTCTGGACGGCCACCTCCTTGCCGCACAGATCCAGTGCGGTACTGATCTTCTGCGGATTCCCGGCTGTGACAAGGATGGAGAATCCTGCGTGGAAGTAGTCGACAAAGTCGATGGTCTTCTGACGTTCGGGCGTGTCGTTCATGCCGGACATGATGACGTCGTGCTTGCCGGACTGCAGGGAGGGGATGACGCTGTCGAATGCCTGCTTCTGCAGTTCCATCCGCACGCCGAGCTTCGCGCCAAGGACCTGTGCCAGGTCATAGTCGAAACCTGTCAGGTTCTGATTCTCATCGAACATCTCCATGGGAGGGAACGGGATATCGGAGGCGACCTTGATCTGGCCGGCATCCTTGTACTTGGCCGGCAGCGCCGCTGCGGCCGCCGTGTCGACGCCGCTGGCAGCCGCTGCTCCGCCCGGGGTCTGTGCACCACCGGCAATTGCCTGTGCACCTGCGCCGGAACATGCCGATAGTGCCAGAGTCACCGCGAGACCGATCGAACCCACGGTTGCCCACGATCTCCCGCTGTCTTTCTTGGTGTTCATTCTTGCTCTCCCGACTAGTGGAGCGAGGCCGCTGAACATCTTTGTTGCAAGGCCGTCGCGCTGAGTTTGTGGCTGTTGTCTTGGCTAGAATCTGACGCTGGTGGTGGACGACGTGAGCTCGGCCAGCACGTCGGGAAGGATGTCGACACCGATCCCCGGCCCCCTCGGAACCCGAAGGTGCCCCTCTTCAAGGACGAACGGTTCCGTCAGGTCCTGGCTGTAGTAGCGGCTGGATGCGGAGGTGTCTCCCGGGAGCACGAAGTTCGGCAGTCCGGCCAGCGCCACATTTGCGGCTCGCCCGACTCCGGTCTCCAGCATGCCGCCGCACCAGACCGGCACCCCGTGGGCTGCTGCGACGTCGTGGATACGGCGTGCTTCCAGGTAGCCACCCACGCGCGCTGGCTTGACGTTTATAACGCTGCAGGCGCCGAGGGTGATGGCGGCGGCGGCATCGCGCGCCGATTCGATTGACTCATCGAGACAGATCGGCGTTTTGATGAGTTTGGCGAGTTGGGCGTGGCCAAGGATGTCATCCTCCGCCAGAGGTTGTTCCACCAGGAGCAGGTCGAACGGGTCGAGTCTGGCCAAATGACGGGCGTCCGCCAACGTGTACGCAGTGTTTGCGTCAACCTGAAGCAGGACCTCGTCGCCGAAGCGTTCGCGCACTGCACGCACCGGGGCAATGTCCCAGCCTGGTTCGATCTTGAGTTTGATCCGCAGATACCCCTCCGCCAGGTAGCCGGCCACGGCGTCAAGCATTTCGTCGATCGAGTCCATGATGCCCACAGACACGCCTGCCGGCACCTGCTCGTGGACTGCACCCAAGTACCCGCCGAAGGACACACCGGATTCCTTGAGCTGAGCATCAAGAATTGCCGTTTCGAGAACGGCCTTCGCCATCGGATGCCCCTTCACGGGCGCCAGCGCCGTAGCAACGTGTTCCGCCGTCAGACGGTCGCCGAGCATCTTCAGCCGCGGGATCAAATGGTCGCGCATGACCAGGTCGCAGCCATCCAGAAACTCGGAGCTGTAGAGCGGATCGGGTTCCGCGGCGCACTCCGCCCAGCCCTCGGCCTCCGCCGTGACCACGCGCACCAGGGTTGTCTCACGCTCCGTGGCCGTTCCGAAAGATGTCCGGAACGGGCTAACCAATGGCATGCAGACCCGGTGGAGTTCGATATTTTCGATTTTCATTTCTGACTTTCTTTTTCGAGGCGGTACCAGCCCGCGCGTGTGACACTGTTTGCCGTATGACCGGAGGCAAAGGCCGTAGTAAGAACTTCGCGGATGCGGCTGCGCCAGGCGGCGCCCTCATCCGGATCCCGGCGCCGCAGGGCAACGATGTCCTCCGGAACCCGGCACCACAGCGATCCCGCCGCTTCGATCAGCATCGGCTGCCCGTCCGCGCCCGTCGCCCGAATATCGTCCGGCGTGAAGTGCGGCAATTCGACCGGGGCTACGAAACCTTCGCTGCAGGCGACGGCGCGGTCTGTGGCCAAAGGCCACACCGCTACCAGCCGGTCGCTCTCGTCGTTGGCATTGATTTCGTCGTCCATGACGCCATAGAAGTTGCGCAGATAGTCGGTAGCGTGGGCGCCAAGCTTCGTCAGATTGAACCGGGCGTTCCGGCTGACCAGCGGGTCGAAAGTCCAGGTCATGGTGTCCAGGTCCCGGGCCAGTCCCCATGCGCGCTGATGCTGCTTGAGGGCGAACCCGATACCGGAATCCGCGGCACCGGGGGCTACCCCGGCAATCATGGAATACATCGAGGTGCTTCCGGGTGAGACTACGGCCACGGCCGCGCCGCTGAGGGTGCCGGTGGCATCATATGCGGCCGTGACGTTGCAGCCCGCGTGGCTCAGGCTGCGCAGCAGGTCAGAGGGCATGGGTGCCTCGCGCTGCGAGGTGCCCCATACCTCGATGAACAGCTCCGCCATGTCCCGGAGACGGCCTATTTCGTGCTCGTCGACAATCTGAACGCGGGCCTGGTTCGCCGCACGGATGGCGGCGCTTTTCGCTTGGCGGACAAGCGGCTTGGCTTCAACATTGAGCAACATAGGTCAATCATGACCAACGCTGAGTCGCAGATCATCAGCCTTGAGCAACAAGATGGAGGGATTATGTTGTCGTGAAGCACAATGAGCGGATACTGTGGCCAGCATGAAGGGACCGATTGCCAAGCCTCACGGCATTGCAGTGGCTGAACTGCTGCATATCCTCGATGGTTCCGGTTTACGCCTCGCTTCTGGTGCGACCCAGCTACGGCTGCCGCTGACCAGCCCCACCTTGTTCGATCCATGGACGCCGCCGTCGGGTCCGCGCAGCGGCATCCTCCTCGCCATCGGCCTTCACCCGGCTGATCCCGGCTCGGCGGATGTTGTCCGCGAAGCAGCACGCCGTGGGTTCGGCGCGGTCGTGGTCAAGTCATTGACGCTGAGCATCGAGACCCTCGCGGCCGTCGCGGATTCCGAAGGCATCGCCCTGCTCGTCGTAGACGACGACATTGAATGGAGGCAGCTGGATGCGCTCATCAACTCCGCCCTGACGACAGCAACTGAAGCAAACAGCTCCCTGTCCGTCCTGGCAGTAGGCGACCTGTTCGCACTGGCAAACGCGATCGCCGCGATGGTCGGGGGAGCCACCGCCATCGAGGATATGCAACAGCATGTGCTCGCCTACTCCACCCTCCCCGGGCAGCCGATCGACGAGGAGCGGAGGAAGGGCATACTTGGCCGCCGGGTCCCGGACTTTCCGGAGAACGCGGAGCAGTATGCCTCCGTCTTCAAGGCAGCAGGGGTGGTCCGGGTGCCCGGTGTGGCGCCGGAGCTGGCCCGGTTGGCGGTCGCGGTCCGGGCCGGCACGCAACCGCTGGGCTCCATCTGGGTTGTCGACGCAGCCGACGACCTCGACGGGGATGCAGAACGCGCCCTGGAGCGCTCTGCCGATATTGCCGCGCTGCATATGCTCCGCGCACGTAGCGCCGCCGACCTGGCGAGGCAGCAGCGCTCACAGCTGCTGCGGCGCGTGCTCGAAGGCAGTGATGACGCGCTGCTTGTGGCCGGCGAATTGGGGCTGGACTCCGCGGGTCCGTTCATTGTGCTGGCGTTCCAACCTTCACTCGAAACAACCGGTGACGAGTTGAGAATGGCGCGTCTCACTGATCTCATTGCCACCCACTGCGAAGCCCACCACTACGGGGCTGAATGCGGAGTCATCGGCAACACGGTGTACGCGCTGTTCACCGGGACGGCGGGTTGCGAGCTGGGTGCCGCGAAAGCTTTGGCCCGCCGGCTGGTTACCCGCGCCGCATCGGCTCTAGGCGTCGCCGTGCACGCTTCCATTGGTTCCGCGGTCACGGCAATCCGACACATAAGCCACTCCAGGCACGATGCCGATCTGGTGCTGCTGATGCTCGGCAACCGTCCGACACCCACGCCGGTGGCCAGCGCGCACGACTTTCGAAGCCGGATAACGCTGCTGGAACTTGCGCAGGTGTTCCACAATACTCCGCGGCTTATGTCGCACCATGCCCTCAACATACTGGAGTTCGACAGGCGTTCGAACACCGAGTATGGAAAGACCCTGCTCACATACCTAGATTGCGCGAGGGACTCCGCGGCGGCGTCAGCCAAATTATCCCTGCATCAGAACACCCTCCGCTATCGGCTACGCCGTGCGGGCGACCTATTTGACCTCGACCTGGGCAATCCGGACGACACCCTGGCCCTTTGGCTCAGTCTGCGCGTCAACGAACTCAACTGAATACGCCCCACCCGCGAACCGTGGAGACCCGTCATCAGCCTCGGGTTCCGGGCCCTGGCAGATCAACGCCGAAACGCCAGAACGCCTGCGCGACTACTCGCCCGGGCCGCGGGGCCGCCACACCACCAGCGCCTGCGACCGCGCGCGGGGCCGCTTGCCGCGGGCCAGACTGACAACGTCGCCGGCGGTTCCGGCCGCGAAAATGCGGGAGTCCAGCGGTTCACGGCGCCGTCCCAGCTCCTCGGTCAGCTCGCTGACACGGCGCTGCAGGGCGGCCACCTGGTTCTCCAACTGGAGGATCCTCTTGATGCCCTCCAGGGAGACTCCCTCTTGGGAAAGCCGCTGGACCTCGCGGAGCATGTTCACGTCCCGCTGGGAGTACCGCCGGGACTTGCCGGGGGCCCGGCTGGGCGAGACGATGCCCAGCCGGTCATACTGGCGCAGCGTCTGCGGATGCATGTCCGCCAGCTCCGCAGCGACGGAGATGACGAAGATCGGCTGATCGAAGTCGATGGCCATGGCAGGACCCCGTTCTTAGAGCCGGGCCTTGGCTGCCAGGCCTGCGCGGACGTCCTCATCGACGGTGGCCGCGGCGAAGGCCTTCACGGCGTCCTCCGCTTCCTTGCTCAGCCGCCGGGGGACGGCGACGTCGATGGTCACCAGCAGGTCCCCGGTGGCCTTGGCGTGCTTGACGCCGCGGCCCTTGACGCGGAGCGTGCGCCCGGAGGGCGTGCCGGCCGGGACGCGGACCTTGACCTTGTCGCCGTCGATGGTGGGGACCTCGATGTCCGCCCCCAGGGCGGCCTCCGGGAAGGAGACCGGGACGTGGATCCGGAGGTTGTCGCCGTCGCGGACGTAGAAATCGTGCGGCTTCACCGACACCGTGACCATGAGGTCGCCGTTGCCGGCGGGGCCGTACTGGCCCTTGCCGCGGACGCGGACCTTCTGGCCGTCCTTGATGCCGGCCGGCACGCGGACGTCAATGACCTCGCCGTCCGGTTCGCGCAGGCCGATCGTGGTGCCGCGGATGGAGCCGGCGAAGGAGATCGAGGTGGATGCGGTACGGTCCGCGCCCTTCTGCGGGGCGCGCTGGAACGTCTGGCCCCCGCCACCGAAACCGCCGCCGCCGCCGAACAGGTCGGCGAACTCGGGCGGAATGCCGCCGGCCGTGCTGAACCCGCCGGAATGACGGCCGGCGTTACCGGTGAACAGCCCGCCGAAGAGATCTTCGAAGCCGGCGCCGCCGCCAGCCCCGCCGCCCCCGCCGCCAGGGGCGAAGCGTGCGCCGCCCATGGCCCGGATAGCGTCATACTGCTGGCGCTCATCGGCATCGGACAACACGGAGTAGGCCTCGGAGATGTCCTTGAACTTCTTCTCCGAAGCGGTATCCCCCGCGTTGGTGTCCGGGTGGTGCTGCCGCGCGAGCTTCCGGTAGGCCTTCTTAATGTCGGCGTCGGAAGCGTCCTTGGCGACACCAAGGATCTTGTAAAAGTCCTTGTCCACCCAGTCCTGGCTAGCCAATGGCGTTTCCTTTCAAATGTACAAAGCGTTAAGGCGAGATTACCGCTGAACGCCGAAGCGGATGACGGGGCCTGGGAGTGGCATCGGGCCTACCGGAGCCGGGTGGCCGAGGATCGCAGATCCTTGGCCACCCGGCGTAGGGGCGGGGCCCCCTCATCCGCGAAGGCGATTGTTACGCGGGAACAGCCACAATCACCTGTGCCGCGCGCAGCACGCGGTCGCCGGACTTGTAGCCCGAGCGCAGTACCTGGCTGACGGTGTCGACCTCGACATCCGGGGCCGGCTGCTGGATGAGGGCCTCGTGGATCGTGGGATCGAACTCCACTCCGGTCTCATCGATGCGCACCAAGCCGTACGTCTTGAGCGCGTTCTCCAGCTTGGCGGCAATCGCGGCGAACGGGCCGTCCGCGAGGTCGCCGTGCTGGCGGGCCGCGTCGACGTCGTCCAGCACCGGGAGCAGGGCATTCAGGACGCCGATGACGGCCATCTCCCCTGCCACGGCACGGTCGCGCTCCACGCGCTTGCGGTAGTTGACATACTCAGCCTGCAGGCGGCGAAGATCGTTCTTCAGCTCCTCCGCCTCGGCCGTGTCAACTCCCTGGGCCACCGATTCCGCGGCAGGAACCTCAACGCTGTTGAGGATATCCTCCGCCTGGGACAGTGCGTCCCCGGAATCGGCGTGGTGCTCCTGGTCAGGGTGGCGTGCCTGGCCGGTCTTCGGATCAACCTTGCGGTTGTCGTGGATGACGGGCTTCTGCGGCTCATTCGCCTGGCTGTCGGAGCCGTTGGCGTCGCGCCGGTTCTCCGAAGAACCGTGCTCTTCTTCGTTGCCGTGATGGGGCATGACTACTTCTTCTCGTCTTCGTCAACGATCTCGGCGTCGACGATGTCCTCGTCGGATGCCGCGGCGTGCTGCTCACCGGCGGGGGCACCCTGGGCGCCCGTGGCGCCGTCCGGCGAACCGGCCTGCGCGTAGATGGCTTCGCCGAGCTTGGACTGGGACGCCTGCAGCTTCTCAAACGCGGTCTTCACGGCGGCGTCATCGGTGCCTTCGAGGGCCTTCTTGAGGGCGTCGACGTCGGCCTTGACCTCGGTCTTGACCTCTTCCGGCAGCTTGTCGGCGTTGTCGGCGATCAGCTTGTCCACGGAGTACGCGAGCTGCTCGGCAGTGTTGCGGGTGTCGGTTGCCTCGCGGCGTGCCTTGTCGTCCGCAGCGTGCTCCTCGGCGTCACGGACCATGCGGTCGATGTCTTCCTTGGAGAGCGCGGTCCCGCCGGTGATGGTCATGGACTGTTCCTTGCCCGTGCCCTTGTCCTTCGCGGAGACGTGCACGATGCCGTTGGCGTCGATGTCGAAAGTGACCTCGACCTGCGGGACGCCACGCGGAGCCGGAGCGATGCCGGTCAGTTCGAAGGTGCCCAGCGGCTTGTTGTCGCGGGTGAACTCCCGCTCGCCCTGGAAGACCTGGATGGCCACGGACGGCTGGTTGTCGTCCGCCGTGGTGAAGGTCTCGGACCGCTTCGTGGGGATGGCCGTGTTGCGCTCGATCAGGTGCGTCATGATGCCGCCCTTGGTTTCGATGCCCAGGGACAGCGGGGTGACGTCGATCAGGAGAACGTCTTTGCGCTCACCCTTCAGGACACCGGCCTGCAGTGCGGCGCCGACGGCCACAACCTCATCCGGGTTGACGCCCTTGTTGGGCTCCTTGCCGCCCGCCAGTTCCTTGACGAGGTCGTACACCGCCGGCATGCGGGTGGAACCGCCGACGAGCACAATGTGGTCGATCTCGGAGAGCTTGATGCCGGCTTCCTTGATAACGTCCTGGAACGGCTTCTTGGTGCGGTCCAGCAGGTCCTTGGTGAGGTCCTGGAACTTGGCGCGGGTCAGCTGCTCGTCCAGGTGGACCGGGCCGTCGGGGGTGACGGAGAGGTACTGGAGGGAGACGTTGGTGCTGGAGGAGGAGGAGAGCTCCTTCTTGGCCTGCTCCGACGCTTCGCGCAGGCGCTGCAGGGCGATCTTGTCCTTAGAGAGGTCGATGCCCTTGACCTTGAGCTGGTTCAGCAGGTAGTCAACGACGCGCTGGTCCCAGTCGTCGCCGCCGAGGTGGTTGTCACCGGCGGTGGAGCGGACCTGGATGGTGGAGAAGTTGTCTTCGTCCTTGCCCACCTCGAGGAGGGAGACGTCGAAGGTTCCGCCGCCGAGGTCGAAGACGAGGATGAGTTCGTCTTCCTTGCCCTTGTCCAGGCCGTAGGCCAGCGCGGCCGCGGTGGGCTCGTTGACAATGCGGAGGACGTTCAGGCCGGCGATTTCTCCGGCTTCCTTGGTGGCCTGGCGTTGGGCGTCGTTGAAGTATGCCGGAACGGTAACAACGGCGTCGGTGACCTTTTCGCCCAGGTACGACTCGGCGTCGTTCTTCAGCTTCATCAGGATGCGGGCGGAGATTTCCTGCGCCGTGTACTTCTTGTCGTCAATGGCGACACTCCAGTCAGTGCCCATGTGGCGCTTGACGGAGGCGATGGTGCGGTCGATGTTGTTGACGGCCTGGCGCTTGGCGATCTCGCCGACCAGGACTTCGCCGGACTTGGAGAATGCAACGACCGACGGCGTGGTGCGGCCACCCTCGGCATTGGCAATGACGGTGGGCTCGCCACCTTCGAGAACGGAGACGACGGAGTTGGTTGTTCCGAGGTCAATTCCTACTGCACGTGACATGTGTTGCTTCCTTACTTTCCTGGGAATCTTGCTGGCTCTGGTGATCGAGCCTGTCGAGATTGAGGCTCGCCTGGTTATTGAGCGATCTACACTCAACTTTACCCAGACCCGGATTTAAGTCAATCCAAAGTTGAGCCAAGTCGACTCAACTTTGGATTTATGACAGTCCGTGATGATTCCCAGCCGCCGGATTTCCAGCGGTCCCGGCGCCACTGGAGGCCAGGTTTCGCCCTGCGCGAACCGATGGCGCGAAACGGCCCGATCAGGTGCGCTGATCAGGTGCGGGGTCTAACTGTCCCCGCGTGCAGCCTCGCCGCGCTCCGTGTCTTCAGCGGAAGCATTGTCGGCATCGCCGCGCCCGGTCCGTTGGGTGCCGACAGTTCCGGCCGTGCCGGCAGTTGCGGCAGGCCCCGCGGCGCCGTAGTCGCCTTCGGGATACTCCCCCTCTTCGACGGCGGCGGCGGCCGTTTCACCGACAGTGCCCGCGGCGCCGTAGTCGCCCTCTGGATACTCCCCCTCTTCGACGGCGGCGGCCGTTTCACCGACAGCGCCCGCAGTGCCGTAGTCGCCTGTGGGATATTCGCCTTCTCCGGCCGTGGGCGGATTCTCACCGGCGGTACCCGCCGTGCCGTAGTCGCCCTCGACATACTGGCCTTCGGCAACGTCACCTTCGACTGCCGCGTCGCCTTCGGCCGCAGGACTCGGCGTGCTGCCGTCGCGCTTTTCTGCTGCCGTTCGATCAAACTCACTGTTTTCAGACATGGACGGACCCTTCCTGGAAGCATCGGGCACGCCCGGGCGGGCGCAGGGGCAGTCTATCGAGCGCGGCGGTGAGGCAACAGGGGATCAGTCGAACGCGCCCTCGGCGCGAACCGCGCGCAGCCCCGCCACGCCGGCCAGCACGGCGAGATGGTGGGCGAAGAGCTCGTCACGCGCGGCGAAAGTGTCCGCCCCGTACTGGCCGAAGACCTCGAAGCTGATGGCGCCGAAAAGCGAAGTCCACACCAGCGCGCCGCTCGCCAGCAGCCCGTCGGGCACTGTGAGCCCGAGCTCCGTGCGGATCTTCGCCAGGTCCATGGCCAGCGGAGGAGGCACGACGGCGGCGTGGCCGCCGTCCGCGGTCAGCCGGCCGGCCCGGTAGGCGCCGTCGAGGATCGCCATGAGAGCATAGATCACCCTGGTGCCTGGACCGGTGGTCCGCTCTGCCGGCGCCTGATACCCCGGCACCGGACTGCCGAACAGGAGGGCGTAGCGGGCGGGCTCGCGCAGCGCCCAGTCCCGGACCGCCAGTCCCAGCGCCATGAACCGCCAGCCGAAGTCCCCTTCCGGCACGGCCCCGAGGGCGGCATCCACGTCGTCTCCGAGCTCGTTGTACGCGTCGATCAGCAGCAGGGTCAGCAGCTCTTCGCGGTTCTCCACGTACCGGTAGACCGCCGAGGACACGACGCCGAGATCCCGGGCCACGGCCCGGAGGGACAGCGCGGCGGCCCCGTGCAGCGCCAGGTGCTCCCGCCCCAGCCGGATGATGTCCGCCACGGTCCGGGCACGGGCCCGCTCGCGGGGCGTTGACGGCTTCGGGGCGGGCCCGAGGACAGATTGTGGCATGGCTCCAGCATTCCACAAAGAAGAGCAGTGTCAACAAATGTGAGCACTGCTCTTGACTCTCCACTACGGCGGTCCCATTCTTGATTCAGAGAGCACTGCTCTCCAAACCGTTAGGAGATCAGAATGTCCCAGCATCAATCATCTGAGCTGTATGTCGTCAACGGAGCCGGCCCTGTCGGCTGGACCGTCGCGAAGCAGCTCGCCGCGTCCGGCCACCGGGTGCGGGTCCTCACGCGGTCAGGAAGCGGCCCCGCCCACCCCTTGATCGACAAGTTGACCGTGGACGTGTCGGACCCCGCCCAACTCGGCGGCGCATTCCACGGCGCGGCAGCCGTCTTCCACTGCATTCACGGCTCGCAGTACAACGCCAAAGTCTGGGAAAACGAACTGCCCGCAGCCGATCAGACGGTGCTGGCGGCGGCAGGCGAGGCCGGAGCCGTCGTCGTCTTCCCGGAAAGCCTGTATTCCTACAGCTCGCCTGAGGCGACTATGCGCGAGGACAGCCCAAGGGCGGCCCAAGGCGGCAAACGTGGCGTCCGCACCGAGCTCCTCATGGCCCGGGCGGCATCAGCCACGGATACCGTGAGCGTGGTGGCCAGCGATTTCTTCGGGCCGAGGGTCCGTGGCGCGCATGCCGGCGAGCGCATGGTCCGGCCGGTCCTGGCGGGCAAGCCGCTGCAGGTGATCGGCAGCGCCGACCAGCCGCACTCCTTCACCTATGTGCCGGACCTTGCGGCCGCCATGATCACCGCGGCCCGGACTCCGTCGCTGTGGAACCGGGTGTGGCATGCCCCCACCGGGCCCGCCGTCACGCAGCGGGACATCGCGGGGGCGTTCGCCGCCGCGGCCGGCGTCCGGGTTCCGCGCGTCACGGCGGTGCCGGGCTGGGCACTGCGGATGATGGGGCTGTTCGCCCCCGGGATGAGGGAGCTGGCCGAGACGCTCTACCAGTTCGAGCACCCGTTCGTGATGGATTCGCACGCCAGCGAGGCGGCCATGGGCCTGCAACCGACGCCACTGCAGGAGGCAGCCACCGCCACAGTCACCTGGTGGCGGGACCAGGAACGGTGACGGTGGGATCCTGCTTTTTGAACAGCTACTGGCGGGCCCCTACCCGACTCCGGCACCCTGGGTTTCGGAATTCGCGGCGGCAGGCGGCCCGTGGCGTGCCACTGGCACCGGTTCCGGCAGCCGATCCGGCACCGGTTCGGGCAGCGGGTTGCCCCCAAACCGTTTGCCGGCCCAGACCGCGGCAGTCGCCAGCGCCAGCGCCAGCGGCAGCGGCAGCGGCAGCGGCACCACGTGCGCCCAGCCGCTGAACAGCAGAACGGCCAGCATCACGGCCGCGGCCACGATGACGCCGTACCAGGCCGCGGTCCGCGGGCTCAGCAGGCGGATGCCGGCGGCCAGGCCGAACGCGGTCACGGCGGTGAAGCACGCCGACGCCGCCCCGATCTGGAACTGCATGTCGGTGAGCCCGGCGATGGCCGCCGCGAAGGACAGCAGTGTCAGGACGGCCAGAGTGGCCAGGCTCCGGGCGGGGAGCTGTCCCGGCCCGGCGCCCCGCGCGAGGGCCCGCGGCAGCACGCCGTCGGACGCCAGCGTAGCCCCGAGCCGGCTGGCGCCCGCCACAAAGGTGTTGATCGGGCCGAAGGTCAGGACCGCGGCCGCAACGGCGGTGAGCGGGGCGGCCAGTCCGCCCAGCCCCTTCTCGAGCAGCTCCGCGATGGGGACGGCGCTTCCGGGCAGCTGCGGGCCGAGCACGGCCACCGAGGCCGCGACGACGCCGATGTAGACCACCCCCACCACGAACAGGGTCAGCCAGGTGGCCCATTTGAGGTCGCGCTCCGGATTGCGGAACTCCCCAGCCAGGTGGGAGACGGCCTCCCAGCCGGCGAAGCAGAAAAACAACAGGCTGGCGGCGCCTCCGACGGCTCAGTAGCCGTCCGGGGCGAACGGCTGGAAATTTTCCGCCCTTGCGTGGGGTGCCGCGAGGACGACGGCGAGCGCGAGCAGCCCCACCAGCAGGACCATGAGCACCAGCTGGATGCGGCTGGACACCCGGATGCCGACGGCGTTGCTGACGAAGGCGGCCAGCAGGATCACGGACGCCGCCATGACTGCGGTTTCCCGGCCGCCGCCGACGGCGTGGGCGATGTAGTTGCCGCCGATCACGGCCGTGGCTGGGGCGCCAAAGGGGATCGAGAAGTAGAAGAGGTAGCCGGCCACCACCGAGGCGCGCCTGACGAAGTGCGCGCCTGACGAAGTGCGCGATTCCTCCGGCGTCGGGCTGCTGGCGGCTCATTTCGGCGAAGCTGAAGGCCACGGGAATGCAGAACACCAGGAGCAGCGCCCACGCCAGCAGCGACGCCGGCCCGGCCTCCTTGGCAGCGATGGCGGGAAGCACCAGGACGCCCGAGCCTAGGATGGCCCCGACGTAGATGCCCGTGGCCCGGAACAAGCCGAGCCCCTTGCCGCCGGTGCGCTTGTTGCTGTTATTGATTTCCACTCCCCTAATCATCCGCAGAACCACCTCCGGCGGAAGCCGCAAAACTGACGGACAGCTGCGAAAAAACTGCCTGCTTCCGCCGGGACCGGCAGCCCAACTGACCGGCAGTTGTTGTCGTTTTCGGGCGTCGAAACGGCAACTACTCCTAGCTACTTGGGTGGGCCTACTTGGGTGGGCCGGCCCTTTTGCAGTCGCGGAAGGGTAGCGTTCCACTATGAGTGCGCAGCAGCCCGACGATGTTTACACCCACGGCCACCACGAATCCGTGGTCCGCGCCCATGCCTCCCGGACCGCGGAGAATTCCGCGGCATTTGTCATCCCGCACCTCACCCCCGGGGTGTCGGTCCTCGACGTCGGCTGCGGACCCGGCAGCATCACGTGCGATTTCGCGGACATCGTCGCCCCCGGCCGGGTCACCGGGCTGGACCGCTCCCCCGAGGTGATCGCCCAGGCGACCGCCCTGGCTGCCGAGCGCGGTATGACGAATGTCGAATTCGTCGCGGGCAACATCTACGACCTCGGCTTCGAGGACGAGTCGTTCGACGTCGTCCATGCGCACCAGGTCCTGCAGCACCTGACGGACCCGGTGGCCGCCTTGCGGGAGATGCGCCGGGTGTCCAAGGCCGGCGGGATCGTGGCGGTGCGCGACGCCGATTTCCACGGCATGAGCTGGTTCCCGGCCGTCCCGGAGCTCGATGAGTGGATGGAGCTGTACCAGCGGATTGCCCGCCGCAACGGGGCCGAACCCGACGCCGGCCGTCGCCTCGTATCCTGGGCGCAGGCCGCCGGATTCACCGATGTAGCGCCGTCGAGCAGCAACTGGCTCTACGCCACCGGGCAGCAGCGGCGGTGGCAGGCGCGGGTGTGGGGTGAACGGGTGCTGCATTCGGCCTTTGCCGATCAGGCGCTCGAATACGGCTTTGCCAGCGAGGCGGACCTGGCCCGGATTTCCGCGGGCTGGCACCGCTGGGGATCCACGGACGACGGCTGGTTCCTGATCCCCAACGGCGAGGTGATCGCCCGGGCGTGAGTGCCGCCGTCGCCCAGCAGGTGCTGTAACTGGTCTTCGACGACGGTTGCGCCGCGAGCTCGAAGAGCTTACGCCGCTCCGCATCGTCCGCGTCATCGCCGGGCTGGGATTACCTCCCCCGGTGACTGATGGTCACCGTCCGTGGTGCCTGGAAGGACAACAGCCGGATCCATCCGGGTGTCTGGTCCTGCAGCCGGATTCCGGGCAGCGCGGCCGCCGTTTCCTGGACGACGACGGCGGCCTCCAGCTCCGCCAGTTTTGCACCCAGGCACCGGTGAATGCCCGAGCCGAAGGCCAGGGTGTATGCGCTTGACCCTTGGCCCGGAGCTCCGGACGGCTGCCCGGAGTCCCGCGGAATCCGCCCAGCGGAGCTGCCGTGGTTGCCGGTGAGTTCGAGGAGGATTTCGGCGCCGGCCGGAACCAGCTCACCACCGAGGAGGGTGTCCTGCACCGCGACCCGCCGCCATGTGGGCACGGACGATTCGGTGGCAAGCACGTGCCGGACCGCGGCCCGGGCGCCCGCCTCTGCCGCCGCCTCGTCCCAGGTCACAATCCCGGATCCCTGAACGAGCCGGAACAGTGATGTACTGATCAGCTGTGTGGTCGTTTCCTGCCCCGCGATCAGCAGGAAGTAGCCCATGGAACAGATTTCCGGCGTGGACAAGCCGTGGCCGGCGAGCGATTTGAACAGATTCCGCCCGGGGGCGTCCACCGATTCCAGGACGAGTTCCCGCAACCAACGGTAGAAATCCGCTGCACTGTGGGCCAGCTCGAGTTGCCGTGCCTCGTCCGGACAGCCCCAGAACAGCTCCAGGGAGTCAATGCTCCAGCACTTGAGCCGGACCAGATCCCGCACCGGAAGTCCCAGCAGCTCCAGCATGATGACCGCGGGAGGGAACGCCGCCACGGCCTGCACCAGATCAACCCGACCGGAACTGTTGAGTTGTTCCACGGCCTGCGCAGCCGATTCCCGTGCCAGCTGCCGGATGCGTGGCTCAATCGCGGCGACGGTGGCCGGGGTGAAGTAACCCGCAACGACTTTGCGGATCCCCGCGTGCGAGCCTGTATCGTTGCTGGCCAGGACCGGAGGCAGGGCGAAGCGTGCACGTTGCAGCACGCGCAGTGCCTGGCCGGACAGCGGCGTCGCCGCGACCAGGGCGTTGGCAGGGCTGAAGTCGGCCGGTCTGTGCAGCACCTCCCTGACGGTCTCCGGATCCCGCAGCACCAGGTACGGGCACTGTCCCTCCGGGGATTTCTCTGTCCGGAGATCTTTGAGTCCGGTGTTCACCGGTGCCGTGTTCATTCGGGCAGCCCGTTCAACCAGGCGGCGGCCTGATCCCTGAAATCCGCGGGAGACAGCTCAGAGGCCGATGCCCGGACGGCGCCGATCAGCGGAACCGGCAACGATTCGAGCACCTGCCGGTTGCCATGTTCGGCGGTCCCCGGGCTGGCCGGCCAGCTGCCGAGCACCACACCAAGCACCGCCAGCCCGCGGTGTTCCAGGGCTTCGAGCGTCAATGTCGTGTGGTTCAAGGTGCCAAGGGCGGGCCGTGTCACCAGCAGGAATGCCGCAGCAGGCGCCAGCAGGGCTCCGAGACCGGCCAGCGTGCCGCCGTCGGAATCCAGGTGCACCAGCAGGCCTCCCGCGCCCTCAGCCAGAACATGATCGTGGGATTGGGCGAGTTCGAGGATCCTGTCCGCGTGCGCCGCAAGCGGCGGGAGTTCCGCGCCGTCGACTGCGGCAGCGGCCACCGGAGCCAGCGGCTGCTGCAGCACCACGCCCGCTTCGGCCGTCATGGCGCCCGCCAGGCGCACGATTTCAGCGATGTCCGAATCACCGTCGGCGTTCCCTGACTGGCACGGCTTGTAGACGGCCACAGTGCGCCCGCGCCGCCGCAAGACGGCGGCGAGGGCCGCGGTCGTCACCGTCTTCCCGACGCCGGTGTCCGTTCCGGTGACCAGGATGATGTCCGGCAGGCTCATGGCAATTCCTCCAATATGCTGCGCAACACCGCGCAGCTGTGTTCAATCTCGTGCGTCGTCAGTGTGGCGCGCGCCGTGAGTCGAAGCCGGGATGCTCCATCCGGGACCGACGGCGGCCGGAAGCATCCGATCCGCACGCCCGCTGACCGGGCGGCGTCAGTCGCCGCCACGGCCGAGGCAGCGGACGGCATCGCGATGGACTGGACGGCGCCGGCTGCCTGCTCAAGCGCTGATTCGCCCGCCCGCAGAACAGACACCAAGCCCCGGGCGAGGGCACCGGCATTGCTCCGGACAGCCCCGGCACGCCACGGTTCTTCGCGGATGATCCGCACCGCGGCCAGGGCGGCCGCGGTGGACGCCGGAGCCAGCCCGGTGTCGAAAATGAAGCTGCGGGAGCGGTTGATGAGGTGTTCGCGCAGCAGCGGCGGACCGAGGACCGCGCCGCCCTGGCTGCCCAGGGCTTTGGACAGCGTGGCGGTAACGACGACGTTCGGATGGCCGGCGAGGACCGTCCCGGCCACCGAGCCGTGTCCCTGATGGGCACCGGCGCCCGCCACGCCCAGGCTGTGCGCCTCGTCCACCAGCAGCACGGCGTCGTGCTCCTCGGCCAGAGCCACCAGTCGGGCCAGGGGCGCCTCGTCGCCCAGCACGCTGTACACGGACTCGACGGCGATCAGCGCCCGCGGTTCGGTCCGCCCGGCGAGCAGCCGGTGGGCTTCATCCGGCCGGTTGTGCCCGAACGATTCCGTCCGCGAGCGGCTCAGCCGGAAACCGTCGATCATGGACGCATGGCAATGCTCATCCGCCACGATCAGGGTTCCCGGCCCGCCCAGCGCCGTGATCACTCCCAGATTCGCCAGATAGCCGGATGAGAAGACCAGCGCCGCCTCCATCCCTGTCAGCCGGGCAAGTTCCTGCTCCAGCTCCAGGTGCAGTTCCGTTGTCCCGGCCACCAGACGCGAGGAGGTGGCCCCGGTACCCCAGAGTGAGCCGGCGGCCGCCGCGGCGTCCGCCAGGCGGGGATCGGAGGACAGGCCAAGGTAGTCGTTGCTGGCAAGGTCCACGAAGCGGTCGCCCGCGCCCCGGGCGAACGGCCGGCGGACCAGCCCACGGCGCTCACGGACCGTGGCCTGCTGCTCCAGCCACCGCGCCATCGAGGCACTCATGCCGCGTCTCCGCTCCGGGCTGTCCCCTGTTCGTGGACCTCGGCCACTGCCGCGACCATGCCCGCGGTGATCTTTTCAATATCCGCCGCCGTGCTGATGTACGGCGGCATGGTGTAAATAAGGTTCCGGAAGGGGCGTACCCAGACCCCGTGCCGGATCGCCGCCCGGGTCACCGCGGGGACGTCGACGTCGTCGTGCAGTTCGATGACCCCGACGGCGCCGATAGTGCGGACTTCCCGGACACCCTCCAGTCCCCGGGCAAAAGCGAGTCCCGAAACCAGGCCGGCACTGATCCTGGCGATGTCCTGGCGCCAGGCGCCGCCGTCAATCATTCCGAGACTGGCGTTGGCCACCGCACATGCCAGCGGGTTGGCCATGAAGGTCGGCCCGTGCAGCAGCGCCCCGGCCGGGCCGGCGGAAACGGCCCCAGCTACCTCGCCGGTGCACAGCATTGCGGCCAGCGTCAGATAGCCGCCCGTAAGTGCTTTACCCACGCACATGATGTCCGGGACGACCCCTGCGCGGTCGGCCGCAAACAACTCACCGGTGCGGCCGAAGCCGGTGGCGATCTCGTCGAAGATCAGCAGCAGCCCGTGCCGGTCCGCCACCCGGCGAAGCACCCGCAGGCACTCGGCCGGATAGGCGAACATGCCGCCGGCGCCCTGGAGTATCGGTTCCACGATGATCGCCGCCAGCTCCCCGGCATTGGTTTCGGCCACCCTTTCGAGCTCAGAAGCCCACAACTGAACGGTTTCAGCAGTGGCGGTTGTTCCGGCAGGCGGACGGGGCGCAAACACGTTGCGGGCCAGCAGACCGGGGAAGGCCGCATGCATGCCGTCCACGGGATCGCAGACTCCCATCGCCGCGAAGGTGTCGCCGTGATAGCCGCCGCGAAGGCTCAGGAAACGCTGCCGCCGTGGTCTCCCGGATGCGGTCTGGAACTGGACCGCCAGCTTGAGCGCCACCTCCACGGAAACCGAACCCGAGTCCGCCAGGAACACTCGTTCCAAGCGCGCCCGGCCGGGAGCTGACGGTGCCATGTCCACGAGCCGCTCGGCCAGTTCCACAGCCGGGGCATGGGTCAGGCCACCGAACATGACATGGCTGAAATCGTCCAATTGCCGCTTGGCGGCGGCGTCCAACACAGGGTGGCGGTAGCCGTGGATCACAGACCACCACGACGACATGGCATCCAGTACGACATGGACGGTGCCCTCTTCGTCCCGGAGCCGCAGCCGCATGCCGTCGGCCGCTTCCACTTCCCACAGCGGAAGGCTGGAACTGGCGGGCGCATAGGGGTGCCAAAGACGCGCCCGGTCCCTCTGGATCAGGTTCATTGAACAAGCACCCCGTGGCGCGAACACTCCGCGGTCCAGCCCGTCGGCGTGACCTGGACCTTCATCCGGCGCCGGCACAGCCCGCAGTAGCGCGGCGGTTCCAGCCGCAACAGTTCCCCGCAACGGCGGTGAGAGTCCGACGTCGGGCTCTCACCTTGCGCCGCCTGCTCGCCGCAATGCCCGCAGTAGGTTTCCGCGATGACGAAGTTCACAGTGACTTCTGGAATTCCTTGATGGGCATGTTGAGCTCCACCAGGAGATTCAGGTCCGCATCGGCCGGGCGGCCGAGGGTGGTGAGGTAGTTGCCCACGATCACCGCGTTGATTCCGCCGAGCAGCCCCTCGCGTGTTCCCAGGTCGCCGAGCGTCAGTTCGCGGCCGCCGGCGTAGCGGAGCACGGTCCGGGGCATGGCAAGCCGGAAGGCGGCAATCGCGCGCAATGCGTCCTTTCCGTCCATGATCCCCTGGTTTTCCAGCGGGGTCCCGGGCCGGGGATTGAGGAAGTTGAGCGGGACCTCGTGCGGTTCCAGCGCGGCGAGCTGGGCCGCGAGTTCGGCTCGTTGCTCCAGCGATTCACCCATCCCGATCAGGGCTCCGCAGCACAGCTCCATGCCGGCGGCCTTGACCATGCTGCACGTTTCGAGGCGCTCCTCGTAGCTGTGTGTGGTGACCACTTCCGGGAAGTAGCTGCGGGCCGTTTCGAGATTGTGGTTGTACCGGTGCACGCCCCACTCGGCGAGCTGATCCACTTGGCGCTGGGTGAGCATGCCCAGTGAGCAGGCAATGTTGATGTCCACCGCTTCATTGATGCGGTCGATCGCAAACTTGATCTGGTTCATCAGCTTGATGTCCGGTCCGCGGACAGCCGCGACGATGCAGAATTCCGTGGCGCCGGTGGCTGCGGTTTCCTTCGCGGCCTTGACCAGTTCCGGGATGTCCAGCCACACGCCGCGGACCGGGCTGTCGAAGAGCCCGGACTGGCTGCAGAAGTGGCAGTCCTCGGGGCAACCCCCGGTCTTGATGGAGATGATGCCCTCCACCTCCACGTCTTCGCCGCAGTGTTTCAGACGGACTTCGTGGGCGAGCTGAAGAGCGGCCGGGAGGGCATGGTCGGGGAGGCGCAGGATCTCCAAGAGCTGCGGCTCCGTGAGCCCGACGCCATTCTCCAGCACCTGCCGACGCGCGGTTTCCAGAATTTCGTAGCGGGTTGCCTGAAGGTCTGCCTGAATCGTCATTGATTGTCCTCTGCACATGGTTCGAAATTCCGTGAATAGGTCACAACCGACGCTAGTTCTGCCGTCATGGACCGTTTTTGTCGGGTGCCTACAAAAAGGCTGTGCCAGTTTTGCAGGGTGACAGCACGAGCCCCGGCCATCGCATAGGTTGGCTCGTCAGTCGTCGTCGCCCGGCTCAGTCCGCCGTCGCGCTGTTCCAGGGGACGTGTTGGTACAGTTGATGCCAGCTTCAAGAGATGTGGCGCCAAGCTCCGACTTGCCACGCACCAACCCCATGTTCGCGGGTGGTTCGGATGAGGAAGCGGCCCCACCCGGACCAAAGACAACCGGGCGGGCAAGAGCAACTCCACAAGGAGCAGGCAATTGCCGTACCAGGAATATTCCAGCGCCGCCGGCTTCACCGGCGCCCACACCAGGGAAACCCTTCACCAGCCCACGGCCCCGCCGCACTCGTTTCGGGTGATTCCCGGCGTCGATCTCACCACGGGGACCGTGAGCTTTCTGGTGGACGGCGAACTTGAACGCCACTGGTATCCCGAGCCGCACCGGATCGCGGAGGCGCTGGCAGGGGCCGTCCGGCCCGCGCGGTGGCACCCGGCGACGCGGGTTCTGACCCTCACCGTTGCGGCCGCGGGACGCCGCTCAGGGATCGAAAAGCACTTCAGCTTCGGCCGGGCAGACCAAGGGCTGTTGTATTAATCCGTCTTCAGCACGGCCAGCAGCGAGCTGGCTTCCTGGCGGGTGCTGCCTGAGCTTTCGATATGGGCGAGCCCGGCCGGGATTGCCCGGCCCTTCTTGCGCATCGCGGTGGCCCAGAGCCGGCCGGCGCGGTACGAGGAACGCACCAGCGGTCCGCTCATGACGCCCAGGAAGCCGATCTCGTCCGCTTCCTGCTGCAGGTCCACGAACTCCTGCGGCTTGACCCAGCGGTCCACCGGCAGGTGCCGCTCGCTCGGGCGCAGGTACTGCGTGATCGTGATCAGGTCGCAGCCGGCGTCGTGCAGGTCCCGGAGCGCCCCGGAGATCTCCTCCCGGGTCTCGCCCATGCCCAGGATCAGGTTGGACTTCGTCACCATGCCCAGCCTGCGGCCCTGCGTGATGACGTCCAGGGAGCGGTCGTAGCGGAACGCCGGGCGGATGCGCTTGAAGATCCGCGGCACGGTCTCGACGTTGTGCGCGAACACCTCGGGCCTGGAATCGCAGATCGCCGCGATGTGTTCGGGCTTGCCGGAGAAGTCCGGGATCAGCAGCTCGACGCCGGTGCCCGGGTTCAGCTCGTGGATCTTGCGGACCGTCTCGGCGTAGAGCCACACGCCCTCATCGGCGAGGTCGTCGCGGGCCACGCCCGTGACCGTGGCGTAGCGCAGCTGCATGGCCTGGACCGAGCGGGCCACCTTGGTGGGCTCGAACACGTCCACGGGGGAGGGCTTGCCGGTATCGATCTGGCAGAAATCGCAGCGCCGGGTGCATTCGGAGCCGCCGATCAGGAACGTCGCTTCCTTGTCTTCCCAGCACTCGAAGATGTTGGGGCAGCCGGCCTCCTCACACACGGTGTGCAGGCCTTCCTTCTTCACCAGCTTCTTGAGCTGGACAAACTCCGGGCCCATCTGGACCTTGGCCTTGATCCATTCCGGCTTCCGTTCCACCGGTGTGGCCGCATTGCGCTGCTCAATGCGCAGCATCTTCCGGCCTTCTGGTGCCAGTGTCACAGTAGAGCTCCTTCGCGGGTTGCAACGAGGGCATCCTCGTGTTTGCGGACCACCACGTCCGCAGGCAGCTGCTTGTGCCGTTGCCAGGCGTCCGAGTAGTCAACAAAGTCCGGGGCGAAGCCAATTTCGGAAAATTCCAGAGTCATGACGTTCCTTGTATAAGGGAACCGGTCACCACAGTTGTGGTAATTGCGGTTTTGCGGGTTGGTCAGGTTACTTGTTCAGCGTTGGGGGTAGGTAGGCGATGCAAGCCCAGATGATCACGCCCATGATCAGGCTCGCACTGACCAGGACAATCCAGTCAGCGACAGACAATCGCTTGGCTCCAGGCTGCCCAGGTTTGGTCTTCACCATGGCACTTCCTGGAAACCACGGCGTTCCCTGTTATTGGTTCTTGGACCTAGCATTCGACGACGTTGACGGCGAGTCCGCCCATCGCGGTTTCCTTGTACTTGGAGCTCATGTCCTTGCCGGTTTCGCGCATGGTGACAATGACCTCGTCGAGGGACACCCGGTGCGAGCCGTCGCCCCACAGCGCCATCTTGGCGGCGTTGATGGCCTTGGCCGCGGCAATCGCGTTGCGCTCGATGCAGGGGATCTGCACGAGCCCGCCGATCGGGTCGCAGGTCAGGCCGAGGTTGTGTTCCATCGCGATTTCCGCGGCGTTTTCGACCTGCTGCGGGGTGCCGCCCATGACTTCTGCCAGGCCGGCAGCGGCCATCGACGACGCCGAGCCCACCTCGCCCTGGCAGCCGACCTCCGCGCCCGAGATCGAGGCCTGCTCCTTGTACAGCACCCCGACGGCGGCCGCGGTGAGCAGGAACTTGACCACTACGTCGTCGCGGTCGGCCTGGGTTGCCTTGTCCATGCCGGGCGCGAAGTGCAGCGCGTAGTAGAGCACGGCGGGGATGATGCCCGCGGCACCGTTGGTGGGGGCGGTGACCACCCGGCCGCCGGAGGCGTTTTCCTCATTCACGGCCAGGGCGATCAGGTTCACCCACTCCTGCCAGTACTTCGGGTCCCGGTCCTTGTCCTCCTTCAGCAGCCGCTCGTGCCAGTCGGGAGCGCGGCGGCGGACCTTGAGTCCGCCCGGCAGCAGGCCCTCGCGCCTGATGCTGATTTCGACGCAGGCCTCCATCACGGAGTAGATGTGCAGCAGGCCCTCGCGGATCTCCTCCTCGGTCCGGGAGGCCCGCTCGTTGACGAACATGATCTCGCCGATCGACAGGCCCCTGGACTGGCAGTGTTCCAGCAGCTCCGCGGCGGTGCGGAACGGCAGGGGAAGCTCCTTCTTGGACTCGTCGAGTTCCTTGAGTGCGGCGTCCTCCTCGCCTTCGCGGACGATGAAGCCGCCGCCGACGGAGAAGAACGTCGCCTTGTGGAGGACTTCGCCGTCGGCGCCGGAGACGGTGAAGGTCATCCCGTTGGTGTGCCGGGGCAGGATGGTGAGCGGGCGCAGGACCATGTCCTGGACGCCGTAGGGCAACGGGACGGAACCGGCGAGCTGCAGGGTCCCTGTCTCGGCGATGGCGGCGAGCCGCTCCTCCACTTCCTCGGGCAGGATCAGCTCCGGGTGGAACCCTTCGAGCCCCAGCAGGATCGCGGTCATGGTGCCGTGCCCGTGCCCGGTGGCGGCAAGCGAGCCGTAGAGGTCCACCCGCAACGACGCCGCTTCCGCCAGCTTGCCAAGGGACTTGAGCTCTTCGGCGAACACCGCGGCGGCCCGCATCGGTCCCACCGTGTGCGAACTGGACGGGCCTATTCCTATGGAGAAGAGGTCAAAGACTCCAACAGCCATTGTCGGTTCCTAACTTTGGTCATGCTTCAAAATGTCGGTGGTTTGAGCCCGTCGAACCCCCAATGATTCGACAGGCTCAACCACCAGGACGGGCTATGCCGAGGGGTAGAGCGGGTGGGCGGCGGCGAGGGCCTCCACCCGGGAGCGCAGGCCGGACAGGTCCGCGCCGGCGTCGGCGGTCAGGGCCTCGGCGATGATGTCCGCGACCTCGGCGAAGGCTGCCTCGCCGAAGCCGCGGGTGGCCAGCGCCGGGGTGCCGATCCGCAGCCCCGAGGTGACCATCGGCGGGCGCGGATCGAACGGCACGGCGTTGCGGTTGACGGTGATGTCGATCGCGGCGAGCCGGTCCTCGGCCTGCTGCCCGTCCAGTTCGCAGTTCCGCAGGTCCACCAGGACCAGGTGCACATCCGTGCCGCCGGAGATCACCGAGATCCCTCTGGCCGTGACGTCGTCCCGGACCAGGCGATCGGCGAGGATCCGGGCACCGGCCAGCACGCGTTCCTGGCGTTCCCTGAACTCTTCCGACGCGGCGATCTTGAAGGCCACGGCCTTGCCGGCGATCACGTGCTCCAGCGGGCCGCCCTGCTGGCCGGGGAACACGGCGGAGTTGATCTTCTTGGCGATGCCGGCGTCGTTGCTCAGGATGATGCCGCCGCGCGGACCGGCGAGGGTCTTGTGCGTCGTGGAGGTGGTCACGTGCGCGTGCGGGACCGGGGACGGGTGCAGGCCCGCGGCGACGAGGCCGGCGAAGTGCGCCATGTCCACCATCAGGTAGGCGCCCACGGCGTCGGCGATCCGGCGGAACTCGGCGAAGTCCAGCTGCCGGGCGTACGCGGACCAGCCGGCCACGATCAGGGCCGGCCTGTGCTCCAGTGCCAGGGCCTCCACCTCGGCCATGTCGATCCGGTGGTCCTCTTCACGGACCTGGTACGGGATGACGTTGTAGAGCCGGCCGGAGAAGTTGATCTTCATGCCGTGCGTCAGGTGCCCGCCGTGGGCCAGGTTCAGGCCCATGATGGTGTCGCCCGGACGGATCAGGGCGTGCATCACCGAGGCGTTGGCCTGCGCGCCGGAGTGCGGCTGCACGTTCGCGTACTCCGCGCCGAACAGCGCCTTGACCCGGTCGATGGCGAGCTGCTCGATGACGTCCACGTGCTCGCAGCCGCCGTAGTAACGCTTGCCCGGGTAACCCTCGGCGTACTTGTTGGTCAGCACCGAGCCCTGCGCCTGCATGACGGCCACGGCGGTGTGGTTTTCCGAGGCGATCATCTCCAGGCCGTCGCGCTGGCGGGTCAGCTCCGCGTCAATCTGAACGGCGATCTCCGGATCCAGGGCGGAGAGGTCCGCGTCCAGGCTCGCAGAAACGACCTGCTCAAACGCGACGGTACCTGCGGTCGTTGCGCCGCTCACAGTTCGCCGCCGTTCTTGGCTGCGTACTCTTCAGCCGACATCAGCGGGCCTTCTTCGGTCACGGCCACTTTGAAGAGCCAGCCGGCGCCGTAGGGATCGCTGTTGATCAGCGCGGGATCGGACACGACGTCCGGGTTGATCTCCGTGACCTCACCCGTGACGGGGGCGTACAGGTCCGAGACGGACTTGGTGGACTCCACCTCGCCGCAGGTCTCCCCCGCGGTCACCGTGGCGCCGACCTCAGGCAGGTCAACGTACACGATGTCGCCGAGCGCGTCGGCAGCCACGGCCGAAATACCAATCCCCGCCGGGCCCGATCCGTCAGCAGCAACCCACTCGTGTTCAGCGGAGTACTTCAATTCAGCAACAACTTTGCTCATATTTCTCAATCCTTAAGTTCGTATTTGGTTTCGACAGGCTCAAGCACCGGGGCCGCGCTATTTTCCGCGCTTGTAGAACGGCAGTGCCACGACTTCGAACGGCTCCGCCTTGCCGCGGAGGTCAATGTCCAGGGCCGTGCCCGGTGCGGCGTGTTCGACGTCGACGTAGGCCATGGCGACGGGGTACCCCAGGGTGGGGCTTGGCTGCCCGGAGGTCACTTCGCCGACGATGTTGCCGTCCTTGAGGACCGGGTAGTGGCTGCGGCCGGCACGGCGGCCCAGGCCCTTGAGGCCCACGAGTTTGCGGCCGGTGGTGGAGCCTGCGCCGGCTGCCTTGAGTGCTTCCAGTGCCGTACGGCCCACGAAGTCGGACTCCTTGGCGAGCGAGACCACCGGGCCCAGGCCTGCCGCGTAGGGGTTGCCTTCGCGGGAGAGTTCGTTGCCGTAGAGCGGCATGCCGGCTTCCAGACGCAGGGAGTCGCGGCAGGCCAGGCCGGCGGGGATCAGCCCGTGGCCGGCGCCGGCTTCCAGCAGTGCCTCCCAGAGATCCGCGGCGTCGCTGTTGGGCGCGTAGATCTCGAAGCCGTCCTCGCCGGTGTAGCCGGTGCGGGCCAGCAGCAGGTCCTGGACAGTGCCCTTGACGGTGATCCCTACCTCGATGGCGGCGTAGTACTTCAGATCTGTGACCAGCGAGTGCTGCTCGGCCGGCACCAGCGCCAGCAGAATGGCCTCCGCGTTCGGTCCCTGGACGGCGATCAGCGATGTCTCGGCGGAAACGTCCTCCACGGCGGCATCAAAGCCGGCAGCACGTTCAAGCAGTGCCGCAGCCACAACCTTGGCGTTGCCCGCATTCGGAACCACCAGGTACTTTTCATCGCCACGGCGGTAGGAGATCAGGTCGTCGATGATGCCGCCGTCTTCCTGGCAGATCAGCGAGTACTTGGCCTTGCCCACGGCGACAGCTGACAGCTTGCCGGCCAGTGCGTAGTCCAGGAACGCTGCGGCGTCCGGGCCGGTGACCCAGACTTCGCCCATATGGGAGAGGTCGAACAGGCCGGCGGACGCGCGGACGGCGTGGTGCTCGGACAGCTCGGAGGAGTACTTCAGGGGCATCTGCCAGCCGCCGAAATCGGTGAAGGACGCGCCGGCTTTTTTGTGCTCTTCATAGAGCGCGGTGTAGTTCTCAGTCATCGGGGAAATCCTTAGTCTTCGAAGGCCTCAGTGTTGTCCTCGAAGGCTTCGAGGGGTGGGCAGGAGCAGACCAGGTTCCGGTCTCCGGCGGCGCCGTCGATGCGCCCGACCGGGGGGAAATACTTGTCCTGCCGGAGTGTGTGGACGGGGAAGGCGGCCTGCTCACGCGGGTACGCCCGCTCCCAGTCGGAAGATACGACGGCGGCGGCCGTGTGGGGTGCGTTGCGCAGCGGGGAGTTCTCCACCGTGAAATCGCCGTTGGCGACCTGGTCGATCTCCTGGCGGATGGTGATCATCGCCTCGATGAAGCGGTCGATCTCCGCAAGGTCCTCGGACTCGGTGGGCTCCACCATGAGGGTGCCCGCCACGGGGAAGGACAGCGTGGGTGCGTGGAAGCCGAAGTCGATGAGGCGCTTGGCCACGTCCTCGGCGGTCACGCCTGTCCTGGCGGTGAGTTCACGCAAATCCAGGATGCACTCGTGGGCCACCAGCCCGCTCTCCCCCGTGTAGAGAACCGGAAAGTGCTCATCCAATCTTGCGGCAATGTAGTTCGCCGCGAGCAGGGCCGACTTGGTGGCCTCGGTCAGGCCCTGGCCGCCCATCAGCTTCACGTAAGCCCAGGAGATCGGCAGGACGCCGGCCGAGCCGTAGCGGGAGGCCGAGATTGCAGCACCAGTTCCTGGTTCGATAGCGCCGGCTTCGTGCGCCGCCTTGTTCGCGTCCCCCGGCATGAACGGCGCCAGGTGGGCCTTCGCCGCAACGGGCCCGACGCCGGGACCGCCGCCGCCGTGCGGGATGCAGAAGGTCTTGTGCAGGTTCAGGTGCGAGACGTCGCCGCCGAACTTGCCCGGCTGCGCCAGGCCCACGAGGGCGTTGAGGTTGGCGCCGTCGACGTAAACCTGGCCGCCGGCCGAGTGGATCGCGTCGCAGACCTCCCGGACATCGGCGTCATACACACCGTGTGTGGACGGGTAGGTGATCATGATCGCGGACAGCACGTCCTTGTGCAGCTCGATCTTGGCGGTGAGGTCCGCGTGGTCAATCGTGCCGTCGGAGGCGGTGGCCACCACAACCACCTTCATGCCGGCGAGCACGGCCGAGGCCGCGTTGGTGCCGTGGGCGGAGGCCGGGATCAGGCAGATGTTGCGCTGGGCGTCCCCGCGGGAAAGATGGTAGCCGCGGATCGCCAGCAGGCCGGCGAGCTCGCCCTGCGAGCCGGCGTTCGGCTGGATCGAGACCTGGTCGTAGCCCGTAATTTCGGCGAGGTCAGCCTCGAGGCCGCGGATGAGTTCGCGCCAGCCCTCGGTCTGGGAGTCCGGCGCAAACGGGTGGATGGAGGCGAACTCCGGCCAGGAGATCGCTTCCATTTCTGCGGTGGCGTTCAGCTTCATGGTGCAGGAGCCCAGCGGGATCATGGTGCGGTCCAGCGCGAGGTCCCGGTCCGAGAGCTTGCGGATGTAGCGCAGCAACTGGGTCTCGGAGCGGTGCGTGTTGAAGACAGGATGCTGCAGGAATTCGGAGGTGCGCAGCACCGTTTCGGGTAGCTCGAAGCCCTTGGCCTCCACCACCGGACCGGCACCAAAGGCGACGACCACTGCGGAGAGGACCTCCGGCGTCGTCGTCTCATCGACTGACACGCCAATTGTGTCCGCATCGATGAGGCGCAGGTTGATGCCCCGGGCCTCGGCGGCGATGACCTTGGAGGCCTTGCCGGGCACGCGGACCGTAACTGTGTCGAAAAAGGAGTCGCTTACCAGTTCCCGGCCCACGATCTTCAGCGTGGCGGCGAGGGCGCGGGCGTTGTTGTGGACGGTCTCGGCGATGGCCTTCAGGCCGTCGGGGCCGTGGTAGACGGCGTAGAACGAGGACACGATCGCCAGCAGTGCCTGCGCGGTGCAGATGTTGGACGTGGCCTTCTCGCGGCGGATGTGCTGCTCGCGGGTCTGCAGCGCCAGCCGGTAGGCCGGGACGCCGGCGTTGTCCTTGGAGACGCCGACGATGCGGCCGGGGAGCGTGCGTTCCATGCCGTCACGCACGGCCATGTAGGCCGCGTGCGGGCCGCCGAAGAACAGCGGCACTCCCAGGCGCTGGGTGGAGCCGACGGCGATGTCCGCACCCTGCTCGCCCGGAGGGGTGATCAGGGTGAGGGCCAGGAGGTCCGCTGCCACGGTGACCAGCGCGCCCCGGTCTTTAGCCTCGGCGATCACGCCGGACTGGTCCCACACCCGGCCGGAGACGCCGGGCTGCTGGAGGACGATGCCGTTGATGTCGCCGTCGGGCAATCCCTTCGAGAGGTCGGCGACCTCCACCTCGAAACCGAGGGCTTCGGCGCGGCCCTTGACGATGGCAATGGTCTGCGGGAGACAGTCGGCGTCGAGGACGGTCTTGGCCCCGGCAGCGGTCTTGTTCTTGTTGGCGCGGCGCATGAGCAGCACGGCCTCAGCGACGGCGGTGGCCTCGTCGAGGAGGGACGCGTTGGCGACCGGGAGCGCGGTGAGGTCCTGGACCATGGTCTGGAAGTTCAGCAGTGCCTCGAGGCGGCCCTGGGAGATTTCGGGCTGGTAGGGGGTGTAGGCGGTGTACCAGGCGGGGGCCTCGAGGATGTTGCGGCGGATCACCGGCGGGGTCACGGTGTCGTAGTAGCCCTGGCCGATCATCTGCACGGCGGTCTTGTTCTTGGAGGCAAGCCTGCGCAGCTCGGTCAGAACCTCGACCTCGCTAAGGGCGTCCGTGAGCTGGAGCGGCTTCTCCTGGCGGATGGAATCGGGAACAGCGGTGTCCACCAGGCCATCAACGCTGTCGTAGCCGACAGCCTTGAGCATGGTATCGATGTCGGCCTGGCGGCGGGCGCCAATATGCCGATCGGCAAAGTTGGATGAAAGAGATTGAACCGTCATGAGGAACTCCAAGGAATGGCCGACGCAACGCGCCGGAGCGGACCGGGTTCCTCCCCGCTCTGTATTGGACCTGAGAGATTCCGCGGAGCCGTGCTTTCGCAGGGGCTCCGCTTGCACCGTCGGTGAGCCAGGACGTTGCTTGGCTGCTTTCCAGAGTTGCCTCGCCGCGGCGGTACATGGGCCTGAGAGATTCCTGGGGAGGATTTGCTCCTACGGCGCCTGCCCGGTTGATGGCTGGGAGGACTCTCCCGCCACGGTTCGAAAGGCATATTCAGATGTGGGTGATTCGCACCACACGGTATACGAAATTTCGGCGCCGGGCAACATCCCGACAAGACTCACGTATAGTGCTCGCGAAATGGGGTGCGTGCCTCATTTGATTAATGCTCGCGAAATGCCGGTGACCGCCCGAGTGCTGCGGTGTGCTTGGCGGATGGGTCAGTTGTCGATGGGTGCGCGTCGGGAGATCACGAAGAAGCATGCGGCCGAGTATGGGCGCGCGTCGAAGAAGGCCAAGGGGGTGATGCTGGATCAGCTGGTCGCGACGACGGGCTGGTCCAGGGCGAATACGAGACGGGCGTTACGGACGGCGCTGCAGCGGAAGGGCCCGGTGAAAGCGGTCAAACGCGTACCGCGGTCCCGTTCGTACGGGTATGACACGCTGAAGCTGCTGGTTCAGGTGTGGAACCTTGCCGGGCGTCCGTCCGGGAAGTATCTGGCCGCGACGATGGCCATCTGGCTGCCCAAGCTGGAGAGGTTTCACGAGCTGGACCAGAGACGTCTGAACGAGCAGACGCGGGCGCAGCTGCTCGCCGTTTCCGGGGCAACGATCGACAGGATGCTGAAGCCGACCAAGGACGGTGCGCGGATACTGGGCCTGTCCGGGACGAAACCCGGGCCGCTGCTGCGCAACTCGATCCAGGTCCGCAAGGCCGGGGATGAGCACGAACAGGCGCCGGGGTTCGTCGAGGCGGATCTGGTGCTGCACTGCGGCCCGACCCTGGCCGGGGAGTTCATCCGCTCCCTCACGGTCACCGATGTATTCACCGGCTGGACAGAGAACATTGCGATTAAGAACGGCGCCCACCGGTGGGTCCTCGAGGCTATGACAGGCATCGAGGCCAGGCTGCCGTTCCCGCTCGTGGGCCTGGATACCGATAACGGTGGTGAATTCATCAACCACGCCCTGATCAAATGGGCCGGTGAGCGGGACTTGTTCTTCACCCGGGCCAGGCCCTATAAATCCAACGACAACGCCCACGTTGAACAGAAGAACGGCGATGTGGTCCGCCGTCACGCCTTCCACTACCGCTACGACACTGCCGGTGAGCTGAGGCTGCTCAATGAGCTCTATCCGCTCGTGAGGGTGCGGCTGAACATGTTCACTGCGACCACGAAGGCCATCGGCTGGCGTTCGAACAGGAACGGAAGGAAGACCCGGATCTATGACAGGCCACGCACCCCGTACCAGCGCGTCATGGACTCAGCTGTCCTGACACCGGAGCGCGCCAGCGAGTTCGCCCGGCTCTTCAACGACACCAACCCCGCCGAACTGACGCGCGCCATCACCGCCATCCAACACAAACTCATCGCCTTGGCCAAAGACAAAACCAATGCCATCACCGCCGGCATTTCGCGAGCAGAAATAGCTGAGGCACTACGCATCCAGCCGCAAGACTATGACGCAAAACTGAGGTTTGACTTTTCTTCGTGAGCCATCCCACACTGGACCAGTGGCCGCCCTTGCGAGGCTCTGGCCATGAAAATCACGCACTGGCAGCAACTTCCATGAGGATGATTTAGTCCCTGCCTGGTTGCGTGGAGTTGCCCTCCACGCTAGTGTGTGATCCGCATCACTCAAAAGTGAAAACGCTTATGATCTGCGGCGGGAGAGTCCTGCCGGTACATTCAGCAGGCGCCGTAGGAGCAAATCCTCCCCAGGAATCTCTCAGGCCCATGTACCGCCGCGGCGAGGCAACTCTGGAAAGTAGTCCGGGCAAACGGGCTCACCGACGGTGCAAGCGGCACCTGCGACAGCAGGGACGCGGAAACTCTCAGGTCCAATACAGAGCGGGGAGGAACCCGAATCATCGTGGCCCTGGTGCCACTTGAACGATGGAGTTCCTCTTGACGATTCATCATCCCCCTTCCGCGCTTGCCGAAACCCCCCATCTTGAGCGGCAGCTCAGCAACCGCCACATCCAGCTGATTGCCATCGGCGGGGCCATCGGCACCGGCCTGTTCATGGGCTCGGGCAAGACCATCTCGGCGGCCGGGCCCTCGGTCATCTTCGTGTACATGATCATCGGCTTCATGCTGTTCTTCGTCATGCGGGCGATGGGCGAGCTGCTCCTGAGCAACCTGCACTACAAATCCTTCAGCGATTTTGCCGCGGACCTGCTGGGCCCCTGGGCCGGCTTCTTCACAGGGTGGACTTATTGGTTCTGCTGGGTGATCACCGGAATCGCGGATGTCATAGCCATCGCCGGGTACTCACCGGAACTCTGGCCGGGGCTCCCGCTGTGGATCCCGGGCCTGGCCACCATCGCCATCCTGCTGCTGCTGAACCTGACCACCGTGAAGGCTTTCGGTGAGACCGAGTTCTGGTTCGCCCTCATCAAGATCATCGCCATTGCGGCGCTGATCGTGGTGGGTCTGTTCATGATCTTCAGCGGGTTCCAGTCCGACGCCGGACCGGCCAGCTTCACCAACCTGTGGAGCCATGGCGGCTTCTTCCCGAACGAGTTCATGGGCTTCGTGGCCGGCTTCCAGATTGCCGTCTTCGCGTTTGTAGGCATTGAGCTGGTGGGCACCACGGCCGCAGAGGCCAAGGACCCGGAGAAGAACCTGCCCAAGGCCATCAACTCCATCCCGGTGCGTGTGCTGCTCTTCTACGTGGGCGCCCTGATCATCCTGATGTCCGTCACGCCCTGGACCCAGTTCGCCGCCGGGCACAGCCCGTTCATTGCCATGTTCTCGCTGGCCGGCCTGGGCGCCGCCGCCACGGTGGTCAACCTGGTGGTGCTCAGCTCGGCTATGTCCTCGGCCAACTCCGGCATCTACTCCACGTCCCGCATGGTCTATGGCCTGGCCCAGGAGGGTGACGCGCCGGCCCTTTTCGGTGGCCTTTCCCGCCGCAAGGTTCCCCGCAACGCCCTGTTCCTGTCCTGTGTTCTGCTGCTCTCCGGCGTCGTGCTGATGTATGCCGGACAGGACATCGGCAAGGCGTTTGACATGGTCACCACCGTGTCCGCGGTCTGCTTCGTCTTTGTCTGGTCGATCATCCTGGCCAGCTACCTCGCCTTCCGCAAGCGCCGCCCGCAGCTGCATGCCGAGTCCAAGTTCAAGATGCCCGGCGGCATCCCGATGGTGTGGGTGGTCTTCGCGTTCTTCGCTTTCGTGCTCTGGACGCTGACCACCCAGGCAGACACGCTCACCGCACTGCTGGTCACGCCGGTCTGGTTTATCGTGCTCGGCATCGCCTGGTCCGTCCTGCGCCGCCGTCCCGCCCATCTGGCCCGCTACGCGACGTTCCAGGACGAGCTCCGGTCGGAGCAAAATGCTGCCCCGGAGCTCCTTGGCAAAGTCACGGTTGACGGACAATGAGGACAGAAACGACAGCACAGTCCAACAGCCCGGCACTCGATCGCTCGGAGGCGGTGACCGCGGAGTATGTGCTCACACTCGACTGCGCCGAATCGCCCGGGATTGTTCACTCAGTTGCCGAATTTCTCCTGGACCACAGCTGCTACATCATCGACATCAAACAGTTCGGCGACCAAAAAGAAGGGCACTTCTTCATGAGGGTGCACTTCATCTCAACTGGCAGCGTCTCAACCCGCGAAGAACTCCGACAGGATTTCGCTCCGGTGGCTGCAAAATGGGAAATGAATTGGCGACTGGAGCCCCATGACCGAAAGCAACGAATCCTGGTCATGGTCTCCAAGTATGGCCACTGCCTTAACGATCTGCTCTTCCGCGCCCGCAGCGGCGAACTGCCAGTCGAGATCGTCGCGGTTGTATCCAACCACCAAGACCATGAGGATCTTGTCACCTGGCACGGAATCCCGTTCCACCACATCCCCGTGAGCCAGGAAACAAAGCAAGAAGCGGAATCCGAGCTGCTCGAACTAGTAGACACATACAATGTTGAGCTGGTCGTCCTGGCCCGCTACATGCAGGTTCTCAGCGACAACCTTACGGCCCGGCTCGCCGGCAAGGCCATCAACATCCACCACTCCTTCCTGCCCAGCTTCAAGGGCGCCAAGCCCTATCACCAGGCCTACGAACGGGGAGTCAAAACAGTCGGCGCAACGGCGCACTACGTAAATTCGGAGCTGGATGAGGGACCCATCATTGCCCAGCAGGTGATCGAGGTCGACCACACCTTCAGCCCCTCAGACCTCGTGACGGTCGGCAGGGACGCCGAATGTAAAGCACTCACAAACGCAGTACGTTGGCACTCTGAGGGAAGAATCATTTTGTCAGGGAACCGGACAGTCGTCCTTCGCTGACTCCGCTTCCAGAACCAGAAGATACCTGACTCCTCCCGCTCCCTCGATTTCCTGCGGGCCCCAGTCTATTCCGTACTGGAATGGTACGGCCAGCGGGTGTTCGTGGGCTCTCTGGGCGCCGGCGGCTTCGCGTCAAGAGACGCGTGGCTGCCGGTGCCACGGATCTGCGGGTCCGACCTTGACACAACTGAATATGCCTTTCGAACCGTGGCGGGAGAGTCCTCCCAGTCATCAACCGGGCAGGCGCCGTAGGAGCAAATCCTCCCCAGGAATCTCTCAGGCCCATGTACCGCCACGGCGAGGCAACTCTGGAAAGCAGTCAGGCGAAAGCCCGGACTCACCGACGGTGCAAGCGGAGCCCCTGCGAAATCATGGCTGCGCGGAATCTCTCAGGTCCAATACAGAGCGGGGAGGAACCCGGTCCGCTCCGGCGCATATAGCGCCGGCCATACCCTGGAGTTCCTCATGACGGTTCCATCACTTTCATCAAACTTTGCCGATCGGCATCTCGACGCGCGTCGCCAGGCCGACATCGACACCGTTCTTCCCACCCGCATGGAAATAATCCCTGGGGACGAAATAGTCACCAGGATCAATGCACTGCTTCCCACTTCCGCGACGGTCACTGTGACATGCCTGCCGCATCACGGAGTCGGACGGACAATGCGCACTGCGCTTCAGTTGGCTTCCCACGGATACCGAGTAGTTCCGCATTTGGCCGCACGGAGCCTGAGCGACCGTTCACAGCTCGCAGGCATACTGAGGGACTGCGAAGTCGCCGGAATAACTGAGGTATTCGCGATTGCCGGTGATGCCCCCCACTATGCCGGCCCTTATGAGTCGAGCATTTCACTCATGGAGGACATCGCAGACATATCGGGAGGCAGCATGTCAATTGGAGTGGCCGGGTACCCCGAAGGCCATCCGCAGGTCAGTCAACTGCGTCTGCTTGATTCGCTGCTCGACAAACAGCATCTGGCCTCCCACGTGGTGACGCAAATGTGCTTTGCAGCACCCAAGATCAGCGGCTACGTGCAGCTTCTGAGACGAGAAGGGTTTCAGCTGCCGGTCTGGGCGGGCGTAGCCGGTCCCATCGCACGGAGCGAACTCATTCCACTGGCAAGGAAGATCGGAGTCGGCACATCACTGAAGTTCCTCAGCCGTCAGGGCCCGCTGTCCCGCCGCCTCCTGGTGGGTAACAGATACTCGCCAGAAAGCCTGATCTCCGAACTGGCTCTGATGCGCAACTTCGTGGCCGGAGTCCATCTTTACAGCTTTAACAGCCTGGACATCCTGCCCGGGCTCCATAGCCAGCAAGCCGAAGCCCTTGTCCACGTCGGCGCTAACCAGGGAATCTCGAATGAACGCTGAGACAGCGAAGCCCGGGGTGACCGCCAGTGTCACGGGGAGCAACCGCGTCTAGCGCGGCGTGGCGGAGAAGATCAAGGGGCGCGTCATCATGGACGTCGTCGTCCTACCCATCGACTGCTCCGCAACGGCCCTTCTGAGCCCCCAAAAGGGCCGTTGCGGAGCAATCGATGTGGGGTCAGACCCCAACTCCGGGCAGACCCCACAGGCACTCACAGCACGGGCACAGCCACCGGAAAGCGCGGCGATAACTCCACAGCTGAAGCTGGTCCCAGGCCGAAACCTCGGCCGGCCCGGGATCCGGGCCCCAGCAAAGGAGTTTCACATGGCAAAGATCAACAAGACCACCGCGGGCATCATGCTCGCCGCGGTCATCAGCGGCGGCGCCATCGGGGCGGCAGCCCTCCCCGCGATGGCCGACGACGCCACCGGCACCTCGTCGTCGAGCCCCGCCACCGCCGCAAGCGGTTACGGCAACGGATACGGAATGCCCGACGGCGGCACCGCCGGCCCGCGTGGGCAGCACCAGGCGAACGGCAAGACGGAGGAGATCCTCACCGGGGACAACGCCGCCAAGGTCGAGGCGGCCGTGAAGGCAGCCCAACCTGATGCGACAATCGAGCGGATGGAGACCGACGCCGACGGCGCCACCTACGAAGCCCACATCACGAAGGCCGACGGCACCCAGGCCACCGTCCTGCTCGATGAGAACTTCACCGTCACCGGAACGCAGGAGCAGGGCCAGGGCCGCCCCGGCGGCGGCAGGGGTCCCGCAGACTCCAGCGCCCCCGCCACGGACGGCTCCAGCTCCAACGGCTGATCCGCGCGGCTGGCCCGGCCAGCCGGACGCTGCCCCGGCCGGCGGCACCGCGCCGTCGTCCGGGGCAGCCCCGGAAGGTTTTCCCCCGCGGATCATTCCCTGCCTTCCGATCTGCCGATAGGGTGCAGGAAGGACTCACCCTCTGAGGAGAACACCAATGCGCAAATTGACGGCCGGCCTTTTCTACTCCGTGGACGGTGTGGTCGAAGCCCCCAATCTCTGGCAGTTCGACAGCTTTGATGATGAGCTCGGCGCCGGGATGGGCCAGATGATTGGCCGGGTGGACACCGCCATCCTCGGCCGCGTCGGGTACCAGGAGTGGGCAGGGTACTGGCCCAGTGCCGCAAGCGGAGATCCTTTCGGAGACTTCATCAATCCCCTGCGGAAGTATGTCGCCTCCAGGACCCTGTCCGGCGAGCTCGGGTGGCAGAATTCCCGCCTTATCGAGGGCCCCCTGGAGGACTTCGTGGCCGCGCTCAAGAACAGCGACGGCGGCGAGATCGGCGTGTTCGGCAGCATCTCCCCGGTCCGCCAGCTTCTGTTCGCGGGCCTCCTCGACTCCTTGACGCTGATGGTCCATCCCGTGATTGCGGGAAAGGGCCGGCGGCTCTTTGAAGACGGCGACCCTCTGACAAGGCTGGAACTCCAGGAATCGCAGCAGACCAGCAAAGGAAACATGGTTCTCACCTACGGCCTCCGGACCGGCTAGCGGCTGAAGCGCGGTAAATCGGCGCGCCTCCCGCGTAAACTTGGCTGGTGCAACCCTCCCTTTGGCTGGCCCTGGCCGGCGCCGGCGTCCTGATCAGCTTCACCCCCGGCGCAGGCGCCATCAACACCATGAGCAATTCCCTGAACTCGGGGTTCCGCCGTTCCATCTGGGGCATCCTGGGCCAGCAGGCCGCACTGATTGTCCACATCCTGATCGTGGCGCTGGGGGTCGGGGTGCTCGTGGCCAGCTCCCCGGTGGCCTTCAACGTCATCCGCTACGCCGGCGCAGCATACCTGGTCTACCTGGGCATCCGCCAGTTCTTGCACAAGCCCGATCTGGACCGGGAGAAGGCCGCCGCGCTGCGGAATGAGCCGGCGCTCTCCATGTTCCGCCGCGGCCTGTGGGTCAACCTGCTCAATCCCAAGGCCGTGGTCTTCTTCCTGGCGTTCATGCCCCAGTTCATTCGTACGGAGCAGCCGCTGCTGCCGCAGTACCTCGTCCTGTCCGCCACGGTGATCGTGATCGACATCCTGGTGATGTGGTTCTTCTTCGCGGCGGCGGCCACGTCCTTCCAGCGCTTCACCCACGACGCCCGGGGACAACTGATCCTAAACCGGACGTTTGGCGTGCTGTTCGGCGCCGTCGGCGTCCTGCTGGCGCTGATCCACTAAGTCCCGGCGCAGGCCACCGCGGACCGTCGCCGAAGGGCGCGTCCCCGGGTCGGCCCTCCGGCCCGGGTCAGCTGGCGGATTTCACCGAGAGCGCCCGCGCCGGGCCCTCCAGGATCTATTTCCGGTGCTGGCCCCGGCTCGCCACCGCCTCCCCGGGCCTGGACTGGCTGAACACCCGCCTCACCGCGGGGACCGGTGTCCGGCACCCGGGCCGCGTGGTCATCAGCATCTTCACCGTCGACTGAAGCCGGTGCCAGAAAGCCGACGCAGGAGAAGCCGGCGACAGGTGCCGGCGCCGGAGGCCGCGTCACCGCCGACCTCCGGCCACCGCCGTCACATGTGGCCGGGGATCAGCTTCCGCAGGTCCGCTTTGCGGATCTTGCCGCTGGCCGTCCGGGGCATCTCGTCCACGAACACCACTGTCTTCGGGATCTTGTAGCGCGCCAGCCTGCCGTCCAGGTGTGCCCGCAGTTGTTCTTCGGTCAGCTGCGCCCCCTCCCGCAGGAGCACCACGGCCCGCGGCACTTCGCCCCACTTTTCATCGGGTACCCCGATCACGGCGACGCTGCCGACGGCGTCAAGTTCGGTGATGGCCTGCTCCACCTCGGCCGGGTAGATGTTCTCGCCGCCGGAAATGATCATGTCCTTGAGCCGGTCGGAGATGAACACGAATCCGTCCTCATCCTTGTAGCCCATGTCCCCTGATTTGAACCATCCGCCATCCGTGTAGGAATCGGCGTTTGTCTCGGGCCGGTTCCAGTATTCGTGGATGACATTGGGACCCTTGATCTGGATCTCCCCCACGGTCCCTGGCGCCGCCGGACCGGCCGCAGGGTCCGCGGGGTCGGCCACCCGGACATCCGTGAAGAAATGCGGAAGCCCCGATGATCCGGCCTTGTCGCGGGACCGGGCGGCCGGCAGGGTGGTGGCCCCCGGGGCCGTCTCGGTCATGCCGTAGCCGTTGGAGAAGCGCAGCCCGCGCCGCTCATACGCCTCCAGGACCCGCATGGGCACCGCGGATCCGCCGCACGTCAGCTTGTTCAGCGAGCTGAGGTCCGTGGTGTCCCAGGCCGGGTGTTCGCACAGCATCTGATAGGTGGTCGGAACCCCGCTGACGGTAGTTGCCCGGTGCTGTTCGATCAGCTCCAGGGTCCGTCGGGGATCGAACTTGGATTCCAGGACAACGGTCCCGCCTTTGAGGAGCGTGGGGAGGACGCCCATGTCCAGGGAGGCCACGTGGAACATCGGGGAGATCATCAGCGCGACGTCCGTGGAGGCGAAGTCGAAATCGACCAGCACGTTGATGCAGTTCCAGGTGATGTTTCCGTGGGTCAGCAGGGCGCCCTTCGGGTTGCCGGTTGTTCCCGAGGTGTAGAGGATCATGGCGCCGTCGTCCAGCCCCACCGGTTCGTCCAGGGGCAGCGCCGCGCCGGACGCGACAACGTCCTCGAAGTCATCCGCCACAGGCTCCCGGGCAGGGGCGGAAGCGCCGCCGTCGGACGCCGGGGAATCGGACGGGGAGTCGTCGACGACGATCCGCCGCCCCACCGCGGTGTCGGCGGCGCCGCGCTCCGCGAGGTCGACGAGGCTCGCTGAGTGGACCAGAACGGCGGCCCCGCAGTCCCGGAGCTGGAACTGGATTTCGGGCGGCGCCAGCCGGGTGTTGAGCGGAACGAAGACGGCCCCCACGAGTCCTGCGGCAAAGAGGGTTTCCAGGAACGAGGGATCGTTCTCGCCCAGGTAGGCCACCCGGTCCCCCTTGGCCACGCCGCGGTCCCGCAGGGCGTTGGCGAGCCTGGTGGAGCGCTCCGCGAGCTGCTCGTAGCTCAGCTCCCGGGCTCCGTTGATGACGGCTGTCTTGGTGCCCGACTTCGGGCGGCGCCGTTGCAGCCACGAGCCGATGCCAAAATTTTCCACGGCGAATCCTTTCTAGTTAGACGGTAGTGCCTGCGGGCCGGGTTAGGAGCGGACGGCCTGAAGATCGTTGTTCTTCGGTTCACGCGTCAGCAGGATGAACACGATCGACACGACGGACATGATGGCGAGGTACCAGACCACGGAGGCCGTGTTCTGGCCGGAGTCCTTGAAGATCTGCGCCACGATGCCCGGCGTGAAGCCCGCCCCCAGGAGGGTTGCCAGCTGGTATCCCAGCGAGGCCCCGGTGTACCGCGAGGTGGTGCCGAATTGCTCCGAGACGAAGGCTGCCAGCGGCCCGAAGAGCGTGGAGTGGATCATGAGGCCCACGGCGAAGGCCACGAAGATCAGCGCGATGTTGTTGGAGGACAGCAGCTGGAACATCGGCACGAGGTAGACGATGAAGAGCACCAGTCCGCCGACCATCACCGGCCGCCTGCCCAGCTTGTCGGAGAGCCTGCCGCCCATGATCACAAAGGCGATGGACACCAGCGACGCTGCCGCGAACGCATAGAGCACGCCTTGGCGGTCGGCACCCTTGGACACCGCGTAGGTCACGGAGAACGTGGCCAGGACTACCTGGAGGGCGAAGCCGGCGGCGCCGGCGAGCATGGTGAAGATCAGGGTCTTGGGCCGGCGGAGGACCTGCAGGAGCGGAATCTCGCGGCGCGGCGTCACTTCTGCGCTCCTCTCCTGTTCGGCCTTCTCTTGTTCGGCCTTCTCCTGTTCAAGGGCGGCCTTGAAGATGGGGCTTTCCGAGACCTTGAGCCGGACGAACATGCCCACGCCCAGCAGGACGAAGGACAGCAGGAACGGCACCCGCCAGCCCCAGGCCAGGAACTGCGCGTTGGGCAGGGCGGAGAAGGCGCCCATGACGAGGGTGCCCAGCACGGCGCCGGTGGGGGCGCCGGCGTTGACGAATGACGCCGCAAAGCCGCGTTTCCCGGATTCGGAGTGCTCCAGCGCCATCAGCGCCGCGCCGCCCCACTCGCCGCCCACCGCGATGCCTTGGAAGACGCGGAGGATCACCAGCATCACGGCACCCCAGGGGCCGGCCACCGAAGCGTCCGGCACCAGGCCGATCAGGGTGGAGGCGATGCCCATGACCAGCATGGACACGATCAGCATGCCCTTGCGGCCCACCTTATCGCCGAAGTGGCCGAAGATGATGCCGCCGAGGGGCCGTGCCACGTAACCGGCCGCGAACGTCCCGTAGGCGGCCACGACGCCCACCCAGTCGTCCATGCCGGAGAAGAAGACCTTCGGGAAGACCACGGCGGAAGCTGTGGCGTAGAGGAGGAAGTCGTAGTACTCGATGGTGCTGCCCAGGTAGCTGGAGGCAATGACCGTGCGCGCTTCCTTGCGCCGCTCGGCCGTGCCCATGGCCTGGAGCTGGGTGAGTCCGGACATGGTTGTTCCTTTGAACAGAGGGAAAGGGATTGGGGGGATAGTGCGAGCGGGAAATTGGCTCGGCGGAGCGGGTTACTTGTAGAAACGGGCGAGGAACTCGGCCACGACGGCCGGCCGCTCCTGGCCCTCGATCTCGATGGTGCTGGACACCTTGATCTGGGCGCCGCCCTTGACCTCGGTGACCTCGGTGATGGTGGCCTGCATGCGGATGCGCGAGCCCACCTTGACCGGGGAGGTGAAGCGGACCTTATCCAGGCCGTAGTTCACCTTGGTGGTGACGCCGTCGACGTCGAACAGTTCGCCCCAGAACGGGATGATTAGCGAGAGGGTGAGGAAGCCGTGGGCGATCGGGGCGCCGAACGGGCCGTCCTTGGCGCGTTCGGGGTCAACGTGGATCCACTGGTCGTCGCCGGTGGCATCAGCGAATTTGTTGATCTGTTCCTGGGTAATTTCGCGGTAGTCGGTGACGCCGAGGTCGGTGCCGGCGAGGGTGAGCAGTTTGTCGAAGTCGACGACGAGATTGGGCATCTTTGCCTCCTGTTGTGGTTTGGATTATTGAAGTGCGACGGCGGTGCCGAACTTGGGTTGGTCAGTTCGCCTCAGCGGGTGAAGGCGCTTTCGCCGGTGAGCGCGCGGCCGACGATCAGGGCGTTGATTTCGTGGGTGCCTTCGTAGGAGTAGACGGCTTCGGCGTCAGCGTGGAACCGCGCGACGTCCGACTCAAGCGTGATCCCGTTGCCGCCCACCACCTCGCGGGCCAGCGCCACCGTTTCCCGCATCAGCAGGCTGGTCTGCATCTTGGCCAGGGCGGAGTCCTGGTCGCGGTAGATGCCCCTGGCCTGCTGTTCGGTCAGCCGGACCACGAGGGACAGCGCTGAGGTGACGTTGCCGAGCATCCGGGCGAGCTTCTCCTGCACCAGTTGGAAGGAGCCCAGCGGGCGGCCGAACTGCTGCCGCTCCGTGACGTAGCGCAGGGCGGCCTCGAACGCGCCGGCCTGGATGCCGGTGGCGATCCAGGCGACGTCCGAGCGCATGGCCCGCAGCATGGCGGCGACGTCCCGGAAGGAGTTCACATTGTGCAGCCGCATGGAGTCGGGAACCCGGACGCCGTCGAGGGTGATATGGGCGTTCTGCATAATCCGCAGGGCGGTCTTGCCGTGGATCTTTTCCAGCGTCACCCCGGGGGCCTCGCGGTCCACCAAGAAGGCCTTTACCTGGCCGTCGGCAACGTCGCGTGCGAAGACCGCCAGGACGTCGGCCGTGGCGGCGCCGCCGATCCAGCGCTTTGCGCCGTCGAGGACCCAGCCCCCATCGGAATCGAGCCGAGCCGTCGTCGACAGTCCCCCGGCGATGTCCGAGCCGGACTCCGGTTCGGTGAGCGAGAAGACGCCCTTGAGGGAGAAGTCGATGACTTTGGGCATCCACTCGGCCTGCTGCTCGGGTGAGGCACCCACCCGGATTGCGGTGCGGAACAGCCCTGCCTGGGCCGTGTAGAACGTGGCCAGGGAGGCGTCCGTACGGGCGAGTTCGAAGATCCGGAAGCCCTGGTAGATCCCGCGGGTGGGGCCGTCCGCGGTCAGCTCGGCCGGTTCCATCAGGTCCAGGTCAACCAGCGGCCGGGCCAGCTGGTCCGGGAACTCGCCGCGTTCCCAGTAGTCGGCCAGGAGCGGCCTGGCCTTTTCGTCGAGGAAGCTGCGCAGCCGCCCAAGAACCCGCCGCTCCCCCTCCGTGAGGAGGGACTCGGCGTCGTAGTAGTCGCAGACGCCGTAGAGGCGCTCCTGCGCTGCGGCCGGCCGGCCTGCTGCCGTGCTGGTGTCCAGGCTCATCTCAGCCACTGAGCCCGAGCAGCCGGACCGCGTTGTCTTTGAGGATCTTGGGCCGGATTTCGTCCTTGAGCGGCAGGTCCGCGAAGGCGCCCAGCCACTTCTGCGGCGTGATCAGGGGGAAGTCGGTGCCGAAGAGCACCTTATCTTGGAGCACCGAGTTGGACATGCGCACCAGGGACTCCGGGAAGTACTTCGGCGACCAGCCGGATAGGTCGATGAAGACGTTCGCCTTGTGCGTGGCAATCGAGTTGGCCTCGTCCTGCCACGGCACCGAGGGGTGGGCCATGATGATCTGCAGTTCCGGGAAGTCCGCGGCCACCGCGTCCAGCAGGAGCGGGTTGGAGTACGCCAGCTTGATCCCGTAGCCGCCGGGAAGACCGGCCCCCATGCCATTCTGGCCGGTGTGGAAGATCGCCGGAAGCCCCAGTTCCTGGAGGGTCTCCCACAGCGGGTAGAACTGCTCGTTCGAGGGGTCGAAGCCTTGCAGGCTCGGGTGGAACTTGAAGCCCCGGGCGCCCAGGTCGATGGCCTGGTGCTTGGCGCCCTGGATGGCTTCGGCGCCCGTGCGGGGATCGACGCTGCCGAAGGGGATCAGCACATCGTTGTTCCGTGCGGCACCGGCAATGAGCTCGGGAATGCTGTTGGGCTCGTGCTTGAGCTGGGTGCGGGCGTCGACGGTGAAGACGACGGCGGCCATGTTCAGTCCGCGGTACACCTCGGCGATGCGGTCCAGCGTGGGGGTGCGGTCCTCGGCCTTGAAGTACTTCGCGGAGGCTTCGGTCAGGGCCGGCGGCAGGGATTCGTGGCCGTGGCCGTCCACTTCGAGGTGGACGTGCATGTCGATCGCATCGAGCCTGGCGGCGTCGATGCCGAGTTCATAGCGCTGTGATGTCGAGCTTGTGGCCATGTCAGCGGACCTCTTCGGGTTCGGGCTTCAGATCGTCCGGCAGTGGCAGGAATTCCTCGCCGACGCCCTGCAGCTTGTCACCGAAGACTGCGCCGAAGTTCTCCACGAGGTCCTGGTAGCCCCAGCCGCCCTCTCGGTACTCGGTGGCAGCGGCCTCGGGATGGGTCCAGAGCTGCAGCCTGTCACCGCCGGCGCCGATGGCCTGGCCGGTGATGCCTGCCGCTGCGTCGGAGGCGAGGAAGGCGACAAGCCCGGCGACGTCGTCGGCCGTGCCGAAACCGAGATCGTGGCGGAAGAAGGCCGGCATGGCCTCGCCGTCTTCGTCTGCCTCGACGGCCTTCTGGAAGTACGGGACGGTCTTGGTCATGGCCGTCGCGGCCACCGGAATGACGGCGTTGGCGGTAACGCCGGCCTTCTTCATTTCCAGCGCCCAGGTCCGGACCATGCCCACGATCCCGGCCTTCGCCGCAGCGTAGTTGGTCTGGCCGAAGTTGCCGCGCTGGCCCGTCGGGGAGCCGATGGTGATGATCCGGCCCGCGATGCCGTGCTCCTTGAAATAACCGAACGCCTCCCGGACGCAGGTGAAGGTGCCGCGCAGATGAACGTTGATCACCAGGTCGAAGTCCTCATCCGTCATCTTCAGCAGGCTCTTGTCCCGCAGAATGCCGGCGTTCGTGACGAGGATGTCCAGGCGTCCGAACGCGTCAACCGCGGCCTGCACCAGTTGCTTCGCAACTTCCGTGCTGCCCACCGGGGCGACAACGGCGACGGCCCGGCCGCCGTCGGCCTCGATGGTTCGGACCGCTTCGCCGGCCACTTCCGCGTCCACGTCGTTAATGACTACGGCGGCGCCCTGGCGGGCCAGCTCCCTCGCGTAGGCGAGTCCAAGCCCCCGTCCGCTTCCCGTGACGATCGCTACTTTGCCTGAGAGGCTCATCGCTGCTCCTTTGCTAGCTGACCTTGTGCATCCTGCCCCGTGGCGTGGGATGCTGTTCTGTATCCATGAGAATATGGATAGTTGAAAAAGTCAATGATTTATTTTTAGGACTATTGGAGTTGGGCATGGCGACCGAGACACAGGATGAGTTGCGCACCGAACCGGCGGACAAGCTCTTTGCGGCGTCAATCAGCCAGGACGCGGGCTTCCTGCTGGCCAAACTGCACGCCTTCGGCTCCGTGCTCAACAACCGCGCACTGGCCGAGTTCGGCCTGAAGGAGCGCTCCTACTCGGTGCTCGCCCTCGCCAACAGCGGTCTGGAGCCGACCCAGCGCGAGATGGCCGAATTCCTCAGCTTGGATCCCAGCCAGATCGTGGCCCTGATTGACGAGCTGGAGAAGCGCGGGCTGGTGATTCGGGCGCCGGGGCGGCAGGACAGGCGCGCCAAGACGGTCTCGGCGACGGATGAGGGCGCCGCCGCCTTCAGGCTGGCCGAGGCCGCCGCGCGCCGGGCCGAGTCCGCGGCTCTGGCGGCCCTCAGCGCCGCCGAGGTCGATGGCCTGAAGGACCTGCTCCGCAAGGCACTGTGGGGTCCGGGCGCCTGACTTCCAGGCTGAATACTGGCGGACTCCCAGGTCGATTGCGATCCGACTCCCATCCTGTGACAGCTCGACAATGCGGCATGACAAAATCCGTAACACCGAATGCCCCGCGGCTAGCCAAGAGGCGCCCGCATCGTTCATGCTTAGCTATGACCTCAATGTCGAGCCAGTACCGGATCATCGCGGTCTGCACCGGGAACATCTGCCGGTCTCCGATGGCCGAACTGATGCTGGCTGAGGCATTCCGGGCCGAGCGCCTCACCGGAGCGGTGGTGGATTCGGCCGGCACCACCGCCTACGAGGCAGGCCGTCCGATCGATCCGCGGGCCGCCCGCAAACTCACGGCCCACAACATTCCTTCGGACCGCCACGCGGCGCGCGAGTGGCGTCCGGAATGGTTCCTGAGCCGCGAGCTGATCCTGGCGCTGGACGTGGACCACTACGGCTGGTTGCGGCAGGCGGCGCCGGACCGCGATTCCCTGTCCAAGATCCGGATGCTGCGCAGCTTCGACCCCGCCGTCGCCGGCAAGGATCCCTTGGACCAGGGGATAGAGGACCCCTGGTACGGCGGACATGCGGACTTCGACACCGCCTGGGCCCTCATCAGGTCCTCGATTCCCGGGATCGTGGAGCATGTCCGCACCCAGTTGCAGCGTCCGGACCGGCCGGAGCAGCGGGTACGCTCTATTTCATGAGCCCCACACCCGTCATCATCGCCATCGACGGGCGGTCCGGCTCAGGCAAGACCACCCTGGCCATCGAACTGGCGGCGCGGCTCCGGGAACACCACAAGGTCTCCCTCTTCCACCTCGAAGACATCTACCCCGGCTGGAACGGACTCGCCGCGGGCATCGAGCGCTACGTCACCACGGTCCTTTCCCCGCTGCGCCGCGGCGAACCGGCCGAGTGGGTCAGCTGGGACTGGGATAGGCACTACGACGGCGTAGCCCGCGTGACGCGGCCGGCCGAAATCGTCCTGGTGGAAGGCGTCGGCGCCGGCGCCGAAGCCGCCCGCCCCCTGCTTGACGCCGTGATCTGGGCGGATTCCTCCGACCAGGACCGCCGCACCCGGGCGCTGGCGCGGGACGGCGACACCTACGAACCCTTCTGGGACCAGTGGGCGGCCCAGGAACAGGACTGGCTGGCGGCCGACTACGTCCCGGCGCACGCCGACGTGCACGTGCTCAACCTCGCCGACGGCACCGCCCCCGACGACGTTCTGCAGGCCCTCCAGTACCTCCCCGCCCTGGCTCCCGTGCTGCTGCCCGAGCTCGAGGCCCGGCGCGGACTCCAGTTGCGGGCCGAGCGGATCGGGGCCGCACCGGATGCTGCCAGGCTGTTCGAGGCGCTCTACCGCCATTCGCCCAACGCCGTGTGGCTCGACTCCTCCCTGAACCCGGCCGGCCTGGCCCGGGAAGGAGCGGAACGCAGCCGCTTCAGCATCCTGGCGGACGACGGCGGCCGCTTCGGCCAGGCAGCCCGGCACAGTTCCGGGCTGACCCGGGTGCGGGCAGGACAGGCCACCGCGACAACGGATGGCCCGTTCTTCCGCTGGCTGGACGGCGTCTGGGGCCGCCGGGCCCTCCGCGCCCCCGAGGGCTACCCCTGCGAGTTCACCCTGGGCTGGCTGGGATACCTCGGCTATGAGCTGAAACGTGAGACGGGCGGCAGCGACGTCGCGGCCGGAACCCCGGATGCCTGCCTGATCTTCGCCGGACGCGCCGTGGTCCTGGACCACGTGGAACGCTCGGCATGGCTCCTGGCCTTGGACACGCCGGACGCCGCCGAATGGCTCGAGACGGCCCGCTTGGCCGTCGCGGCGGCGGACGCCGGCTCAACGGACGCCGGCGGTGACGGCAGCGGCAGCAGCGGTGCCGTCGTGCTGCCCGAGCTTGGCACCGCCGGACCGGACTTCACCGCAAGGGACTCGGAAGTCTCCTACAAGTCCAAGATCACCGAGGCCCAGCATGAAATCACCGAGGGGAACAGCTACGAGGTCTGCCTCACCACCGCCCTAACGGCCACGACAGCCGTGGTCTCAACCCTCGCTCCGGACGGGCTGGACCCGTGGCGGACCTACCTGGCGCTGCGCCGCCGGAACCCCGCCCCGTTCGCCAGCTACCTGCGGTTCGGCGAACTCACCGTGGCCAGCACCTCGCCGGAGCGCTTCCTGCGGATCGCGGCCGACGGCGCGATGCGGGCCGAGCCGATCAAGGGAACCCGGCGCCGCGACGCCGAGCCCGGGCGGGACGCGGCCCTGCGGCAGGAGCTCGAATCCTCGCCCAAGGACCGGGCCGAGAACATCATGATCGTGGACCTGCTGCGCAACGACCTCAGCCACTTCGCCGTGCCGGGCTCCGTCTCGGTCCTCCGGCTGTGTGAAATCGAAAGCTACGCCACCGTCCACCAGATGGTGAGCACCATCGATGCCCGGCTGCGGCCCGGCCTGCCTCGGGCCGAGGCCGTCGCGGCCTGCTTCCCCGCCGGTTCCATGACGGGCGCCCCCAAGGTCAGCACCATGGCCATCCTCGACCGGCTCGAAGCCGCGCCGCGGGGCGTGTACTCCGGGGCGATCGGCTACTTCTCGCTCAGCGGCGCCACCGATCTCGCCGTGGCCATCAGGACCCTGGTGATCAGCGCAGATGGTGAGGGCTCAACGGCACTGAGTCTCGGCGTCGGCGGCGCCATCACGGCGGACTCATCCCCGCAGGAGGAGTACGAGGAAATCCGGACCAAGGCGTTCGGCGTCCTCTCGGCGCTCGGCGCGGACTTCCCCGAAGGCTGAAGCCCGGCCCCGCCCGGCTGCAGCCCTATTGCAGCGTGGCCGTGAGCCTCGCGACATTGTCCACATACTTGATCCGCATCGGCCGTTTCATCCAGTCGTCAAGCAGGAGTTCGTGCGAGATGTCCCGGTAAGTGTCCTCCACGGCCCGGATTCTCTGCACGATGTCCTCGCCCAGGAGCATCACCGAGACCTCCAGGTTCAGCGAGAAGGAGCGCATGTCCATGTTGCTGGAGCCCAGCACGGCAACCTCGTCGTCGATCGTGAAGTGCTTGGCGTGCAGCACGAACGGCGCCTTGTACAGGTAGATCCGCACCCCGGCCTCCAGCAGGGCCTCGTAATAGGACTGCTGGGCGTGGTGGACCAGGAACTGGTCCCCCTTCTCCGAGACGAAGAGTTCGACGTCGACGCCCCGCTGCGCCGCCGTCGTCACCGCGTAGAGCAGGGAATCGTCCGGGACGAAATAGGGGCTGCAGATCGAGATCTTGTGCTGCGCCGAGTAGATGAGCGTGTTGAAGAGCCGCAAATTGTTCTCGGTGATGAAGCCGGGACCGCTGGGCACAACCTGGGCCGTGATGTTGCCGGGGTGGGACTCCGGCCGGTGCGCCAGCTGGTCCTCAATCGATTCGTCGGTTTCGCTGAGCCAGTCGGTCGCGAAGACCACGTTGAGCGTGGTGACGATCGGCCCCCGCAGGCAGGCCATCAGCTCCACCCATTCACGGCCCACCTTGCGGTGCCGCGGGTTGTTGTAGGACGGCTCGATCAGGTTCTGCGAGCCGGTGAAGGCGACCTCGCCGTCGATCACCATGATCTTGCGGTGGTTGCGCAGATCGGGCCGGCGCCACTGCCCGTGCACGGGCCGCAGCGGCAGCATGGGCCGCCAGCGGATCTTGCTGGCCTTGAGACGGGCGATCAAATTGCGGTAGCCCTTGATGCGCAGCGTGCCGAGGTGGTCGAACAGGACGCGGACCTCGACGCCGCGCTCGGCCGCCTCCTCCAGCGCTGTGAACAGCTCGTCCGTCACGTGGTCCGTGCTCATGATGTAGAACTCGGCGTTGACGAACCATTTGGCGTTGCGGACGGCCTCGGCCATCGCCCGGATGGAGTCCGGGTAGCCGGGCAGCAGCTCCACGCTGTTGCCGTCCACCATCGGCAGCGAGCCCAGGGTTTTGTTCAGTTCCGCGGCCGACGCCACCCATTCCGGCCCGTCATAGACGCTTTCGAGGCTGGCAAGCTCGGACGTGCCGGCCCGGATCCGCATGTTGACCGCGTTCTGCTGCGCCCGGCGGCGGCGGGAGAGCCGGAAGTTGCCGAAGAGCAGGAACAGCACCAGGCCCACGGCCGGGACGAAGAAGATGCCCAGCAGCCAGGCCATCGCCGTGGTGGGGCGGCGGTTTCCGGGGATGATGCCGAGGGCCAGCACGCGGATGAGGAGGTCGATCAGGGTAAGGATCAGGATCACCCAGGACGGGAGTGTCTCCGCCAGCGGAAATGGCCACAGCACAGGCGAACCCCTCAAGCTACAGACCCGCGGAACGGTTCCGGAACGGGCAACCAGCAAATCCTATCCCGGCACCACCCGCACTAAGCTGGAGCCATGACTTCTCCTGCCTCGGCTCCTGCTCCCGCTCCTCCCGCGACAGTGCTGGTGTTCCTGGATCCCGAGTTCCGCGACGGCCGCGTGGCCGACGCGTCCAGGCCGCAACTGATGGCCACAGACCAGGGCGCCACCCGCGGTGACGGCGTGTTCGAGTCGCTGTTGGCCGTGGGCGGCCGGCCCCGCAAGCTCCAGGCCCATCTGAACCGCCTGGCCGGCTCGGCCCGCCTGCTGGAGCTGGACATCCCCGCCGAGGATGCCTGGCGGCGCGCGATTGGCACCGCGATCGGCGAGTACCGGAGCCAGGACCCTGCCGCGGCCGAAGCCGGCGGCACGGACGAGGTTGTGGTGAAGCTGCTCGTGACCCGCGGGGCCGAGGGCGCTTCCACCCCCACCTGCTGGGTCCAGGCATCCCCGCCCGCCGCCGCCGGCCGCCGCCAGCGCGAGACCGGAGTCGACGTCATCCTGCTGGACCGCGGGTACGACAGCGACGTCGGCGAGCGCGCGCCCTGGCTCCTGCTCGGGGCCAAGACGCTTTCCTACGCCGTGAACATGGCGGCGCTGCGGTACGCCCACGAGCACGGAGCGGACGACGTCATCTTCACTTCCGCCGACGGCCGGGTCCTGGAGGGCCCGACGTCGACCGTGCTGCTGGCGCACCTGGAGACGTCCGACGACGGCGCCGGCGGCGTCCGCACGGTCCGGCGGCTCATCACGCCCCAGCTGGACAGCGGGATCCTGCCAGGCACCTCGCAGGGCGCCCTGTTCACCGCTGCCAAGGCGGCCGGCTGGGAACTGGGCTACGGTCCGCTGGAGCCGAAGGACCTGCTGGACGCCGACGCCGTGTGGCTGATCTCCAGCATCCGGCTCCTGGCGCCCGTCAACCACATCGACGGCCAGGAAATCGGCAACCCGGAACTGCGCAGGCAGCTCACGGCCGAGCTCAACGCACTCTTCGCCACCGTCGAGTAGCGCCCCCCGCCATCGACCCCAGGGCAACAGGCGTTCAGCCGGCCCAGGCTTTCCTGAGCGCACGCCACGCGTCGCCGTCGAGCATGCTGGCCGGGGTGACCGCGACCGCCGTCGCCCCGCCGGCAACCGACGCCTCCAGTCCGGCGGCAAGGTCCGCGGCGGAAATCCTTCCCTCCGTCGCCCACATGCCGACGGACATGACGAACTTCCCGCGGCGCCCTGCCATCGCCTCGGCCAGCTCAGCGGAGTACGACGCCGGCGCGTTGTTGAGCCCGAAATAGTTCCACACGACCAGACGGTCCGCGGCCGCGGCCAGCAGCCCGTAGTCATGGCCGCTCTCGGGCCGGTCGCCGGCGGGGTCAGCCCATGGCGCCCGGACGTCCATGTCCAGCGTTGCCCCGTTGGCGTGGGCCGCGGCCGACGCCCGGGCCACCAGCGACGCCAGCGCCTGGGACCGCCAGGAGCCGATGGTTGGATGCGCGACGTCGATATCGCCGTTCGCCAGGCGCGGCCAGTCCGCCGCGCCGGTGGTCCGCCGGTACGAGTCCCGGTCATCGCCTCCGTACGTGTTGTTCTCGAACATCAGCTCCGTCAGGGCGACGGCGTCCGGGTGGTAACGCCTGGTCAGGTCCGTCACGAACTCCACGAGCCGCTCGCCGACAGGTCCCGTGGTCAGGGCGGTGACGCTGGCAAAGTCCTTGGACCGGGTGCCGTCGAAGTTGATGCCGGCGATGCCAGGGGCGGCGCGGATCCAGGCCGGAACCAGCAGGTCGATGGTGAGGGTGATCCGTCGCGGCTTGCCGGAGCCGTCTGTCCCCAGGGCCTTGATCGCATCAGCGACATGGTCCCGGCCCGGGGCGGCCTCGACGTCCGGGTGGCTGTCCCAGGGGAACGCCGTCCAGTCCAGCCGCCCGACGCTGATGGTGACGCTGTTCGCCTTCACCTCATCGAGCCGGCTGGCAAGATCCGGCAGCGTCGCTGCGGCGTCGACCACGGTTTCATAGCCGACGCCGACCGTGCGCTCCGCGGCGGACGCAGATGCCGCCGGCGGCCCGGAGCAGGCGCCCACCGCGAGCACCGGAACAAGCACCGGAACGAGCAACAGGGCCAGGGCGCGGCTCAAACGCGCAGTTCCGCGCGTGAGCCCGGCGCCCGGACGCTGACCACTCCGGTGCGCGTGAGCTTGTTCCAGCGCGCTTCCTTACCGCGGACCTCCTGGGCGAGGGCAGCCACCATGGTCAGGCTCGTGAACACCGAGTAGAACGGGACGAGCGGCAGCGCCCACACGTGCCGCAGGTCTCTCCACGCCCTGTTCATGGCCAGCGCAATGATCGAGAAGACCAGCGTGACGAGGAGCCCGAGCCAGCCGCGGAAGCCCCAGGCATCGGCGCCCAGCGGGCTGCTGCCCAGGGCGAGCAGGAACACCAGATCCAGGAGAACCAGCAGCTGGGCCACCGGGAGGACCACCATGGTGACGGCATTGAACAGCAGGTACGCCCCGAACCGGCCGCGCCTGGGGTTCCCGATCATGCCCCGGTGGATCCCCATAGTCTGCAGCAGGCCGCGGGCCCAGCGGACCCGTTGCCGCCAGAGGGCGCCGATGGTCGACGGCGACTCCGCATAAACGAGGGCCCGTGGGGCGAAGACCACCCGATATCCGGCCTTGTGCACCCGCCACGTCAGCTCCAGGTCCTCCCCCACCGTGTCCTCGCGGAACGGCCCGATTTCGTCCAGCACCGTGCGGCGGAACGCGCCGATATTGCCGGAGACAATCGGCAGGCAGCCGATCAGGGTCAGGGCGCGCCGAACCATGCCGGTGCCGATATGGCTGATGAACGCCAGCATCCGGGTCTGGACGCGGTTCAGGTTTCACCGGCCTGTCGTCACCGCAGACAGCGCCCGTGCGCTGGTCCTCGAAGCCTTGAAGCATCCGCCGGACTGTGCGTGCGGAGAAGATCCCGTCCGCATCCACGAACATGAGGACGTCGCCGGTGGCGTTGCGGATACCCAGGTTCAGGGCGGCCCCCTTGCCGGCGTTTGCCTGCGTCAGGACCGTGATCCGGGGATCGGCCGCGGCGAGGCCTGCCATCAGCCCGGCCGTGTTGTCGGTGGAGCCGTCGTCCACGAGGATGACGTCGTACCTGTCATACCTGGTGAGCTGGATGGACCGGACGCAGTTCTCGATGACGGTTGCCTCATTGAAGGCCGGGACAATGATCGACACGCTCGGCCACTCATCCAGCAGGGTGGGCGCGCCGCGGCGCCGCCGGCCGGCGGCCCGGACTTCGAACCAGACGGACAACGGCAGCACCAGGAGCTTCACGAGCCCCAACGCGAGGATCGGCAGGCCGAGGAGGAGCAGCAGGAACAGTGCCCCCGGGACGGCTGATGGGGCGGCTGATTCTGCCGTTGATTCAAAGGCCGCCTCAAACCAAGACATTGGCGTACGCTCCCGTGCTCTGCCGGAAGGATGCAGGGTTGAAGGACTGGAGGGTGAAGGACGCCAGGACGGCGTCGAGCAGTTCGGGTGCCGCTTCGCTGTTGGCACCGAAACGGGCGTTGACCTCAAGCACCACCGGGGTGCCGTCCGCGCGGCGGCGGACGTCGACGTCGACCGGTCCGGTCAGTCCCAGCGCCCGGACGGCAGCCATCGCCACGTTGCCCACATCCGTGGCTTCGCCCGTTTCGACGCGACGGGTGGAGACGGCGTTGCCCACGTTGCCGTGGGCCAGCTCCGTCTTCTCGACGACGACAGCGAACGGCGCGGCGCTGTTGTGCGCGGGGGTGCCGAAGACCATGGGCCCGTACTCGGTGCCCGGGATGAACTCCTGGACAATCTGCCCTTCCGGCAGGCTGGCCCAGTCCATGCCTACAGTGCCGTCGACGACGATCACGCCGCGCCCGCCGCGGGAGACCCGGGGCTTGACGACGACGGGTCCGCCCAGCGCGGCCATCGCGGCGCCGGCGTCGGCGAAATCACCGGGGACGCCAAAGCGTGGGACGGGGACGCCCGCCTGCCGGAGCTGCCACGCGGTGAAGAGCTTGTCATTAGCCAGGGCCACCGCCCCGGGGTCACCGATGATGACACGCACGTCCGCCCCTAAGCCGGCGCGGGCCGCCGCAATGTGCGGAAGCTCCTCGCTGACCGTCGGAATCACCAGGTTGATCCCCTCGCGGGCAATGAGCCGGCGGAGCGCTGACGCCATTTCCGGATCAGTGGCCGGAGGGACCGCGACGACGGTGACGCCGGCCTCGGCGGGAAGCTCGCGGATGTCGGTGCCCAGGACAGGAATGCCGCGGGCCCTGAGCTGGGCCGCGATCGCGCGGCCTGCGGGTCCGCCGATGCCGGTGACCAGGATGCGGGGCTTCACAGCTTTTCCAGTTCCGTGCTGAGCAGCCGGACGGGCTCGTAGGCTTCGGCGACCCTGCGCCGGGCCTGTCCCCCGCGGAACGATGCGATGCCGCGGACCCGTTCCGGGGTCATATACGGCTTGCCGAGCTGGTCGCTGTGCATCCTGACGGCCTGGACTTTCGCATCCATGTAGTCATCGATGTCAACGAATACGCTCGGGCTGAAGTCGCGGGTTGCCGACGGGCTCTCGTAGCAGAGGATCGAGTGATGCTGGCGGGCGGCCCGCAGCGTGGCCTGGTGCACGGCTTGGTGATCCTGGTGCTGGTCATGGTTGGAGTGGGTGAGGATGATGTCCGGGTTGAACCGTGCAATGGCGCCTTCGATGACGGCGACCATCTCCTGGCTGTGACGGGACAGCTCCGTGTCTGTGAAGTTGTGGTGGCTCATGCCGCTGAGCCCCATGAACGCCGCGCCGCGCCGCGCGTCAAGCGAGCGTTCCAGGGCGTCTCCGCCTCGCTTGCCGTCACTCATCACGAGTCCCTGCACTTCGTGCCCGGAGTCGACGAACTTGGCCAGGGTTCCGCCGCAGGCGAGTTCCAGATCGTCGGGATGGGCGCCGATGGCCAGGACCCTCCGCGGCTGGCGGGCCGGAACTCCGCCGGTATGCAGGGCAGTCATGGCAACACCCAGCGCCGCCATGCCCCCTAGGGTCGCGGTCAGATCGGCGGTCCGCCAGAACTCGGGAGCGTCGGTGACGAAGCAGCACAGGTTCGCGACCAGCAGCGTGCTGCCCGCGATCAGGGAAAGCCTGCGGAGCAGCTCGGGCCGGCGCAGGCGGCGGTGGAACCAGGACTGCCCCACAGCAGCGGCCACCAGGAAAGTTATCAGGAAAACAATCAGCAAAACATGAATCGAGACCCAGGGCTCCGGTCATGGTGGGGTGATGGGTTTTCAGGTTCGTTGAGTTTCCGGTGTTTTTGATATCTGGAGGGCTGTTAATCTGCTCCGCTCTGTGAGAAAATAGATTTGTGCTGATTTTCGCGTTTGGGTGGGTGGAACAATGGTTTCGATGACGATTCAACCTGCCCTGCCCGTCCTGGAAGAAATTGGCGCGACGCTCATGGGAGACGTCGTTGCGTTCTTCGATGGCAAGGCGGCTGGCGGGAGCGTTTTCATTAACGGGTTCAAGTCCTTCCAGTGGCCCGCCGGCCGGGAAGACCTGCGGCGGATGGCAGCCGCCCAGCTGGTGGAAATCGGTGCGGCCCCGGTCAGTGAGGTTGCCGCCGGGTTCGGGGTGACGACGGAGTCCTTGCGCCGCTGGCGCAAGATGCTCACCGCCGAGGGCCTGGCGGCCCTGGTGCCGGAAAAGAAAGGCCCCAAACGCCCGTCCATATTGACGGAGGCGAAAGCTGAGGAGATTCGGGCCTACCGTGCCACCGGGGCAAGCCTGCGGGCCACGGCCGCCGCCGCCGGGGTCTCCACCGACACCGTCCGGCGCGCCATGGCCATGGCCGACGCCCAAGACGGCGCACCCACCGACAGCGTCGGCGAAGCACCGCCACCCGTGGCGCAGCCGGAGCTTCCCATCCTGCCGGCGCCGGTGGCCCGTTCCGCGGAGCGTGCCGCCGCCGGGGTTTTGGAGTGCGCGGCCCCGGTGTTTGCCCCGGCCGCCCGCGTCCCGCATGCCGGGTTGTTCCTGGCCTTCCCCGCCCTGGAACGCTCCGGCCTCCTCAAGTGTGCAAAGGCCACCTATGGTTCACTGCCGAACGGCTTCTACGGTATGGAAACCATGCTGGTGGATGCGGTGCTGCGGGCGTTGGCCGGGGAATCCCGTGCCGAGGGCGCAACCAGGTTCAACCCGGAGGACCTGGGCCGGATCCTGGGACTGGACCGCGCCCCGGAAGTGAAAACGATCCGCCGGCGCATCGCCCAACTCGCCGAAACCGGCAAGGCACCGGAGTTGATTGCGGCCCTGGCCACCCACCACCTCAACCCAGCCGGCCCGGGCGGGGAGAACCTCGCTGCGGTCCTGTATGTGGACGGGCATGTGCGCGCCTACCAGGGCACGAAAAAAATCGGGAAACTGTACTCGACCCGGTTGAAATTCCCCGTCCCGGCAACCGAGGAAACCTGGGTCAGTGACGCCAACGGCTCCCCGGTGTTCCTGGTCATGGCCGAACCCGGAGCCTCCCTCGCTGCCGCACTGCGCCGCCTCCTTCCCCAACTGCGTAAGGCTGTGGGTGATGACCGGCGGGTGCTTGCCGGCTTCGACCGCGGCGGCTGGTCACCGGCACTCTTCCAACACATGGCAGAGGCCGGCTTTGACCCGCTGACCTGGCGCAAGGGCAAAACAGAAGACATCGACGAAGCGCTCTTTACTGAGGTGTCCCATCGTGAGGACCACGGCGAAACCCGCACCTGGGCCGTGGCCGACACTCTCGTTGACCTGCCCTTGACAGCGACCAAGACAAGCGGGGAAGTGTTCCAGATGCGCCAGATCACCCGCACGGTCGCCGGTTCCGGTGGCGGGAGGCGGCAGATCCACATCCTCACCACCGACCGCGACCTTGGCGCCGGGGAGGCTGTGTATCGGATGGGTTCGCGGTGGCGGCAGGAAAACCAGTTCCGCTACGCCCGCATGCACTTCGACCTCGACTCCCACGACAGCTACACCTCCAGCGACGACGACGCTGACAGGATGGTCCCCAACCCCGCCAAAGCCACGGCCTACCAACGAGTCGTTGCCGCGAAGAAACACTTCACCGACAGTGCCGCCGACACCGACGCGGCACTGCTCGCCCTGCGAACCCCGCCGGCAGGAACGACCGACATCACCGTCACCAATGCCATGATCAACGCCATCAAGGCCCCGCTCTGGGATGCCGAAACGGCACTTGACGCCGCGGAAGCCGCCTACCAGGGGCTCCCTGCCAGGATCCGCCTCGGAGACCTGGCCCCGGGCCAGCAGGTTTTGGACACGGAGACGAGACTCATTCACCACGGCATCCGGATGGCCGCGTTCAACACGATGATGACCCTCGCCCGGGAAATCCGCACGAACACCGGCTACAAACGCGCCGCCGACGAGGCCCACGCCCTACTGAGGACCGCACTGGCATCAAGCGGCGACATTGACCCGACCGTCCCCGGCTTCCTGACGGTCACCCTGGACCCGATGCCCACCAAGGCCAAGACCAAAGCCCTCGCCGAGCTCTGCGAACACCTCACCCAAACCAAAACCCGCTACCCAGGAACCGACCTCATCCTGCATTACAGAATGAAGAAAAACCCCTAAAACCCCACACCCGAAATCTCACCATATCCAGAGCAGGGCTGATGCAAAGTCGTTGAGCATGCCCGGCGAGTAGGCGCTGACACGCGCTGGATGGGTGCTTTTAAAGAAGGGGAACTCCTGTTAAACAGGTGATTGTCTAGATCGCCGCTTAGCAGGAGTTCCTTCATGCCATCTTCCCCCATCCAGGCCCTCGCACGCCACTTGGAGGACATGCCGGCACAGGCGAAGCCGGCCGTGACGCCCGGCACGATGCGGGACGTCCTGGATTCCGTCCCGGATCCCAGGAAACGCCGGGGCATCCGGTACGGGCTGACGGGAATCCTGGCGCTGGCAATCTGCGCCGTCCTCTCCGGGGCGAAGTCCTTCGCCGAGATCGCCGAATGGGCGGCCGACACGGGCCGCAACCCCCTGGCCAAAGCGGGAATTGGCGTCCCGCACGTGACCACGATCCAGCGTGTCTTGGCCAGGATCGATGGAGATGCGTTCGATACCGCCATCGGGGCATGGGTCACCGCGCAGGTGAAGCCGGCCGTCATCGCCGTGGACGGCAAGGAAGTCCGCGGCGCGAAGAACGGCGGCGGCTCCCGGGTGCATCTGATGGCCGCCGTGGACCACGCCACCGGCACCGTCCTGGGGCAGGTCGACGTGGGCGTGAAGACCAACGAGATCACCTTGTTCACGACTCTTTTGGACAAGTTCACGGACCTTGACGGCATGGTGGTCACCGCCGATGCGATGCACACCCAACGCTCCCACGCCACCTACCTGCACGGCCGCGGCGCGCACTATGTCCTTTGCGTCAAGGGAAACCAAAGGAGCCTGCAGCGGCAGCTGAAAGCGCTGCCCTGGAAGGACGTACCCGTCGGGGACCGCCAGCGGTACCGCAGCCACGGCCGCACCGGTTCCCGGGTCATCAAGGTCGTCACCATCGAGGCCGGCATCCTCTTCCCCCACGCGGCCCAGGCCGCCCAAATCACCCGCCGGTCCCGTCCGCTCACCAGCCGGAAATGGAGTGTTGAAACGGTCTACATGATCACGTCCCTGCCGGCCCGGAAAGCCAGCCCCGCGCAGCTCAACGCCTGGGTCCGCGGGCACTGGACGATCGAGAACCGGCTGCATTGGACCCGGGACGTCACGTTCGCCGAGGATGGTTCCCAGGTGCGCACGGGCAACGCGCCGCGGCTCATGGCCTCGCTGCGGAACCTCGCCATCAGCCTCTACCGGATGGCCAAAACGACCAACATCGCCAAGGCCACCAGACACACCGCCAGAAACGCCCACCGGGCCCTCAGACTCGCACGAATCAGGCCATCACCAGCGACTTTGCATTAGCCCTGAAGTGGGTAGACGGTTAGTTCAGGTAGGCTGGGTGAATGCCGAGACCGGATTTTCCGCGGACGGTCCTGGACTTCCAGGCGAGGTTCGGCGACGAGCAGGCTTGTCTGGACTACCTGTTTGAATGCCGCTGGCCTGAGGGCTACGTTTGCCCCCGCTGTCAGGGGCGGGTCGTCTGGCCTGTGGCCGCGCGCGGACTGTGGGAATGCGCCGGGTGTCACTACCAGGTCTCGCTGACCGCCGGCACGGTACTGCACAAGACCCACACCGCCCTGCATCTGTGGTTCTGGGCGGCCTACCTGATGACGACGGGTACCCCGGGGATCTCCGCCAGGCAGTTGCAGCGTCAGCTCGGACTCACCAGATATCAGACGGCCTGGACCATGTTGCACAAGCTGCGCCGGGCCATGGTGAACCCCGAACGAACCCTGCTGACAGGTGATGTCGAGGTCGACGAATGCCAAGTAGGCGGCCGTGAGACCGGTCGGCGCGGCGGCAGGAACCTCGCAGCCAAAGCCGCACTGGTGGTCGTCGCGGTGGAAGTGCGCGGCATGGGCTCCGGGCGGGTACGGATGAAGGTGATCCCCGACGCCTCCGGCGAGACGCTGTGTGGTTTCATCGCCGAAACCGTCGCTCCGGGCGCCATAGTGCACACGGACGGCTGGATGGGATACGCACCGTTGGCCAAGAAGGAGGACTACGACTACCGCCCGCGCTCCCAGCGGGCCGCCAAGAAGGTCGGTGATACCGACCCGGTCCTTCCCCGCGTGCATCGCGCGATCAGCAACTTCAAGTCCTGGCTCCGAGGAACCCACCGCTCAGTGAGCAACGAACACCTGCAGGTGTACATGGACGAGTTCACCTTTCGGTACAACCGGCGTGGCACACCCATGGCAGCTTTCCAGGCCCTGCTCGGCCTCGGCACCCAGCAGGCACCCACCACCTATCGCCAAATAGCAGAACAGGGCCCGGGGCCAAACCACGACCTGAGCTAACCGTCTACACACTAGCCCTGATATCCAGAGTCCTGAGACCATGGGATATCCAATTCCTTAGTTGAATTTCCGGCAGCCCTCAGCGCTGAACCGGACGAAATTGTTGGAGATCAGATCCGGCCGCATAAATGGGCCAGGTCTTGGGGACAGAGTTGAGTTATTTCCCGGGTCGGCCCGGACGATCGTCCACAGCCTGCATGACGGGACCGGGCGCACCCGTGACGGGCGCTGCCTGCACTTTCCGGGCATTGAACGGCGCATTTTCAGCGCAATGCAATAGCCCCCCAGCGTGTTGTTTTGCATTCTGAGACCTTCTGGAGACCTAAATGGATCAGCACTCCCAGTAAATGCGATCGCTCTCATGAAGCACCCGAGTAGGCACTACTCGAACTACGCGGCCCCGAATTAGGGTCCCAAACAAGTAGTACTCACATTTCCCTGTCAACTACCCGGAATAACTTTCTGTGATCAGCAACGCGGGTCATCTTTCGTCCGTTCCGGCGCCTCGACCGGGCCCGATGTGACTTGCGTTTGATCCCGCGTTTGATCCGGCGGGGCAGGTGGCCCGGTTACGGAACATGACGACGGTGGCGGTGCGGGCCGGCGTCGGAAGTGTTACGTTTTTGGGGAGTAATGAGAACCGGCGCCAAGCCCTGACTGGCCGGTCGGCAACCCTCCCTTTCGCGGCGGGGTGCCTCAGGTGAATACTCGGCATATCGACCATTCGAGCTGCAAGCGTGAAAGAAGGAGATCCGTCGTGCCTGACGCGTCCGCACCCGCTGCCCCTGGCGCAGCACCCGCCCCCGTCTCCCCCGGCCCGGCATCCGCTGAGGAGAAGCTGGCCTACCGCCTGTTCACCGGCCCCGACGACCGCGCCTTTTGTGAGCGCGTCTCGGCGGCCCTGGCCGAGGGCTACGTCCTCCATGGAAACCCCTCCGCCACCTTCAACGGCAGCTCCGTCATCGTGGCGCAGGCCGTCGTGCTTCCGGCCGCGATCGCCAGCGCGGACGCCGCCGTCGCCAACGCCGTCGAGGACCTGGACGGCGACGACTTCGGCTCTGCTGAGGCATTCGAGGGCCACGCATGAGCTACGCCGGAGACCTCAGCCCGCAGGAGGCCTGGGCCAAGCTCGAGGCCGGCGCCATCCTGGTGGACGTCCGCACCGAAGGGGAATGGGCGCACATCGGCATGCCGGACACCACGTCTGCGACGGAACGCCGAAACGATCCGTTGTTCATCCAGTGGACCTTTGCCGGCGGTATCCCCAATCCGCAGTTCGTGGAGCAGCTCAAGCAGCAGGCGCCGGAGGACACCGCCGTCGAGCTCGTGTTCCTGTGCCGTTCCGGCGCCCGGTCCATCGCCGCCGCGATCGCCGCCACTGAGGCCGGCTACACCTCATACAACGTCCTCGAGGGCTTCGAAGGCGAGACCGACCGTTTCGGCGATCGGACCGTCAACGGCTGGAAAAACCGCGGCCTGCCCACCAACCTTGGAAAGAATTAAGTGACTTTCAATCCCGACGCCGCCGGCTGGAGCCCCGAAACCCAGGCAGTCCGCGGCGGCCTTGACCGCTCCAATTTCCAGGAAACGTCCGAGGCCATCTTCCTCAATTCAGGCTTCGTCTACGAGTCCGCGGCCGCCGCCGAGCGTGCGTTCACGGGCGAGGACGAGCGTTTCGTCTACTCCCGCTACGGCAACCCCTCGGTCGCGACCTTCCAGGAACGGCTGCGGCTGCTCGAGGGCACCGAGGCATGCTTTGCGACGGCGTCCGGCATGTCCGCCGTCTTCACCGCCCTCGGCGCGCTGCTGGGGGCAGGGGACCGCGTCGTCGCCGCCCGTTCGCTCTTCGGTTCCTGCTTTGTGATCCTCAACGAGATCCTGCCGCGCTGGGGCGTCGAGACGGTCTTCGTGGACGGCCCGGACCTGGATCAGTGGCGCGCGGCCTTGGCGGGACCCACGACGGCCGTGTTCTTCGAGTCGCCGTCGAACCCGATGCAGGAAATCGTGGACATCGCCGCCGTGAGCGAACTGGCGCACGCCGCCGGCGCCACGGTTGTGGTCGACAACGTCTTCGCCACCCCCCTCCTGCAGCGCTGCGGGGACCTCGGCGCGGACGTGATCGTCTACTCCGGGACCAAGCACATCGACGGGCAGGGCCGCGTGCTCGGCGGGGCGATCCTGGGCACCAAGGAGTTCATTGACGGACCCGTCAAACAGCTCATGCGCCACACCGGCCCGGCGCTGTCGGCCTTCAACGCCTGGGTCCTGACCAAGGGCTTGGAGACCATGGCGCTGCGCGTCAAGCACTCCTCGGCCTCGGCCCTGCGCCTGGCCGAATGGCTCGAGGAGCAGCCCGCGGTCAGCTCGGTGTTGTACCCGCTGCTGAAATCACACCCGCAGTACGAGCTCGCGGCGAAGCAGATGAGGGCCGGCGGCACCGTGCTCACGCTGGAGCTTTCCCCGTCACCGGGGCGCTCCGCGAAAGAGGCCGCCTTCGCGCTGCTGGACGGGTTGCGGATCATCGACATCTCCAACAACCTGGGGGATTCGAAGTCCCTCATCACGCACCCGGCCACGACGACGCACCGGGCCATGGGTCCGGAAGCCCGCGCGGCGATCGGGCTCAGCGACGGCGTCGTCCGGCTTTCCGTGGGCCTGGAAGACGTCGAGGACCTGATCCGCGACCTCGGGCAGGCGCTCAAACAGATCTAGTGGTGTGTCTCAGTTTTGTTTGACGGCTTCGAGTGCGACGCGGCCGCGGGCGACCTTTGCAAGGATGCTGTCGGCGGTCGCGGTCCAGACCAGGGGCTTGGGCTCGTTGTTGTGGGAGGCGAGGTAGTCCTCGATCGCTGCGATCAGATCCGGTACGGAGTGGAAGGCGCCGCGCCGCAGGGCCTTGTCGGTCAGCTCGCGGAACCACCGCTCGACCAGGTTCAACCAGGACGAGGAGGTCGGGGTGAAATGCAGGTGAAACCGGGGATGTTTGTCCAGCCAGGCTCTGACGTTGGCGTGTTTGTGGGTGGCGTAGTTGTCCAGGATCAGGTGCACGTCCAGTTCTGCCGGCACGTTCTTCTCAACCGTTTTGAGGAACGCCAGGAACTCGCCGTGCCGGTGTTTGGGCAGGCAGGATCCGATCACCTTGCCGGTGGCAACGTCCAGGGCGGCGAACAGGGTCGTGGTGCCGTTGCGCTTGTAGTCGTGGGTCATCGTTTCCCCGCGGCCCTTCTTCATCGGCAGCGAGGGCTGGGTCCGGTCCAGCGCCTGGATGGAGGACTTCTCGTCCATGCACAACACGATCGCCTGCTCGGGCGGATTCAGATACAGGCCCACCACATCGATGAGTTTCTCCTCAAACCTCGGGTCCGTGGAGAGCTTGAACGCCTCAACCCGGTGCGGCTTCAGCCCCCGGGCCGCCCAGATCCGCTGCACCTGCGCCGGGGAAACCCCGGACCTGGCGGCCATGGTCCGCACCGACCAGTGCGTCTGCCCGTCCGGCTTCGAGTTCCGCGTCAGCTCGACGATCTCGTCGATCTTGGACTGCGGGATCACCGGCTTCCGGCCCCGTCCGGCACGGACCCTGCCCAGCTTCGCCAGCCCCTCCTCCTCGAACCGGGCCCGCCACGCGCGCACCGTCCCCGGGGTCACACCGGCAACCTTCGCGATCCACTCGTTCGCCAGCCCGTCCGCGGACATCAGCAGCACCTGGGCCCGCTGCACCTCGCGATGGGAGGCCGTCTGCGACTTCGACAACACCTCCAACGCGGCACGCTGACCATCTGAGACCGAAAGGGCGGGAGCAGGATTCGTCACGCCATCAGATTAACAGACCACCCATTATCTATTTTGGAGACACACCACTAGCCGCGGGATGTCACTTCGCGAGCATGTTTCGGCCTCAAAGTCAATCAGTCGTTGCAACGATGGGTGTCAGGCGCGGTGGCGATGAGTTGGCGCATGCGTTGTTTCGGGGTGTCCAGGTTCAGGGTGGGGCGGGGCCGGTTGTTGAGTTTGTCGGCGATGACGTCCAGGTCCCCGGCGGTGAATCCGGAGAGGTCTGTGCCTTTTTCGAACCAGTGCCGCAGCAGCCGGTTGGTGTTTTCATTCGTGCCGCGCTGCCAGGGTGAATGCGGATCGCAGAAATAGACACCCGCGTCCAGGGCCATGCTGACACGCGGATACTGGACCATTTCGGTGCCGCGGTCCCAGGTCACGGTATTGACCAGCCGTCCCGGGAGCCGGCGCATCTGCTCGATCATGGCATCGGCCACGGCCTGGGCGGTGTGCTGCCCTGGCAGGTGGAGCAGGACGGTGTACCGGGGGGTGCGTTCGACCAGGGTGCCGATGGCGCTGCGGCCGTCCTTGCCGATGATGTAGGGTCGGGCCGGAGCGCGACACCGGGATTGCTCCCGGCTCGTTTCTCCGACCCGCCCTCCGCACCGGACGTGCGACTCTCATCGCATCCGGCGCTCCACGGATAGCCACTCAGGCCATGCTGGACGCCCATGGCGTTGGGATATTGTGCGCCCGCCACCGATACCTCGTTACTGCTATTGAGGCGGTGTCGAACAACGTAATTCCCTCGGCTTGCGGCTGGTTTCCGGGCCTCCCTGTCAGGAAGCGCCGGTAGAGTTCCTTCCATGTAATGCCGGGGTGCCGCTTGCGAATCCATTGGGTAACCCGGTGCCAAATGAACGCATCGAGATAGCCGAAGGTCGCCTTGGAAACCCCATGGCGGAAATAGTTGCACCAGCCGCGCACCACCGGGTTGAGCTGGCGGAGCAGGACGTCGAGTGAGGGGTGTTCCGCTCGGCGTGTCAGTGCCCGTACCTTTCCGAGAATCGTCAGCAAGGACTTCTTCGACGGGTAGGTGTAGACACTCATCTTCTGGGTTCCTTTCTTCAGTCTCCGCTGGATGCGGAAACCAAGAAAGTCGAAGCCCTCGTCAATATGGCAAACCCGGGATTTGGGCACGGAGACTTTCAATCCCAGCGGGGCGATCACCTCCGCAACCTCGTCCCAGAGTGCCTCCGCATGGTCCTTGGTGCCTGCCACCATGATCACGAAGTCGTCCGCGTAGCGCACGATGCGATAGGTGGCCCCGCCGCGTTTCCGGTGGGCTTCCCTGCGATACGGGGTGCCGTGGGCATCCCATTTGTCGCAGAAATGCTTATCCAAGACCGTCAAGGCGATATTCGCCAGAAGCGGCGAAATAATACCTCCCTGCGGTGTTCCGGTGCCCGAGGCTCTGATCTTCCCCTCGGCGGACATAATGCCCGCCTTGAGGAACTTGCCGATCAGGGCCAGCACGCGTTTGTCGGTGACTCGCTTGCGCACCTCGGCAATGACAGCCGAGTGCTTGAGTTCGTCAAAGCATGCCTCAATGTCCGCTTCGAACACCCAGTGATATCTCCGGGTGCCCATTGCGTGGATTTCGGCGACCGCGTCCTGAGCCCGACGATTGGGACGGAAGCCGTAACTTACCGGCTTGAAGTCCGCCTCAAATATCGGTTCGAGCACCAAGGCCAGGGATGCCTGAACCACCCTGTCCCTCGCGGTGGGAATACCCAGCCGTCGGAGTTTGCTGCTGCCAGGTTTGGGGATCAATCGTTCCCTCACCGGCAACGGGGCGAAGGCGCGGGACTTCAACAGCTCCCTGACCTCGCCCAAAAACTCCACGGTTTCGGCACCGCCACCGATCAGGGCCGGAATGCGCCGGTCAACACCGGCCGTTCTGGCGCCCTTGTTGCTTTTGACCCGGCCCCACGCAACGGTGAGGAAATCCCGGTCATAGACGAGGTTGAACACATCCTCGAAAAGGCGGTCAGGATCGCTGACCGCCCAGTGGTGCAGTTTCGTCTGCATCGCACGTACCCGCACGGTTGCCTCATCGAGGTCAGCCCATCGCGGTTCACCGGTATTCACCAATGTCTCCGTTCCCTGCAGTAGCTACTGCGTCATATCCGCTGGGGCCCTTCGCCATGTACGGGGCTTTCCCCCGCTCGGACTACTACGACCCCTCCGCCCCATCGCACGCCGATCGACGGACAACACGCCACCCGTGACCGTGACCCTGGATGGGCCCACGGTCACGGGAGACGCACGATGGTTCCCACGTTCACTGTTTACCGATGGGCAGGTTAGGCGCCCAGCTATGCCCCTGCGGTATCGCCACGGCTACGCCGCAGGCCTTCACCATGGCCTCGAATGCCAACGACCTTAACCGACATCCAAGTTCCCACCCCGTAATGAGAGGGTGGTGCGCACCGCAGGCCAGCCCATATCCACCGAATTTGAGCTGGCGGGAGACTTGAGAAGCTTTTAGCACTGGTTTCTCTCGTACACCTTCCTGCCTTGCTTGCCGGACCCGACCCATTCGGTAGTGCTGGTCCGTCCCGGCGTTGTCGGGGCCGCTTTCCGCCCTTCCCGGTGTTTCCTCGGGTCAGACTGCCCCCAGCTTCTTCATGCTGCTGCGACAGCACAAAGGCGAAGGTCTTCCACCTCCGCTCGGTAAAACAGCGCCTCGTGGCGCACCAGATCGCCCTCCCAATGACCTGGAACTGCACGGTCATTGGCCTCGGCGGGACGTTCGGAGATCTTCGGGGCGTCCTTGTAGGGCCGGCCCGCCGCGCCGCGCGGTCTGTCGCCGCGGGCCGTGCGTTTGTTCCTCCCGGTGCTCAGGCACCGGTACAGGTCCTTGCGCAGCTCGCCCCGGCCCTGGACGTAAAGGCTTTGATAGATCGTTTCGTGGCTGATCTGCATGCTCCTATCGTCGGGGAAGACAAGCTTCAAGACCAAGGAGACCAGCTTCGGGGACCAGCCATCGTCCATGGCGTCCTCCACGTATTGGGCCAGCCGGGGGCTCTGCAGCTGGAACGCTTTGGGGCGCCGGCCCCGCTGATGGGTGCGGATCTGGGCCAGGTCGGCCTGCTATTCCCCGTCAGCGCCCCGGTTGCGTCGGATTTCCCGCCACACGACGGACCTGTCCCGGCCGATATCCCGCGCAATCGCCGCGGCTGTCCCCGCCCCGCAGCCGCGTCATGATCACCGCCCGGTCAATCAGACCAAGCCTGTTCGACCCAGGCCGGCCCCGGGGCACAGGCCCGCCTACGACGCCGCCCTCAACACCCATCCGCATCTGCATGCGACCAGTCTTACCCAGCCACCGCAGGGTAGTGCCGCGCCACATGCCGATCCGGGCAGACGCCTCCTTGACCGACACCCCCTGCCGCAGCAGGGAAAAGAACTCGTCCTTCAGGGCATCAGAAGCCCGGTAACCACCCGGCATTGCAACCTCCAAGAATTCAGATGTTGCAACGACCGTATGATTCTGCCGGCGGGACATTGCTGCGAACTGCCATCTCGGGTCCCGCGGCGGCCGTCACCCGGACCGCATGGTCCACGACGCCGGCCAGTCCCGCGTCGCTGAACGGGCGGCGCTGCTGCTGCGAACCGGTGCCCTGCTCGAGGATCCGCTCGACGCCGCTGCGAGCGAGCTCCAGTTCACCCTGCTCGTCCAGCACGGGGGCCACATAGTCCACCAGTGCTTCCACGACGTCCCGGGCGGGAGCGGGCCGGAAGCTGCCGAAATCCAGCAGCTGCCCTGTCACCCCGCAGTTGCTCGCCTGCCAGGCGGCCATCCTCAACAGCACGGTCGGCACTGGCGCGGGCTCCACGCCGTCGTTCCATTCCCGGCTTGCCGATTCCACGAGTGCGCGCACCAGCACCGCGATCAGCGCCGTGTCTTCGGCCCGGAGGCAGACGTCGGCCACCCTGATCTCCACGGTGGGATGGTTCCGGCACAGCCGGGCGTCGAAGTAGACCATCCCCTCGTCGAACAGCACGCCGCTTTCCAGCAGCCGGCGCACCACCCTCCGGTAGACCGGCAGGCTGCCGAAGATCATCGAGGGGCCTGCCGCCGGCCAGCGGTTCCATGCCTGCGTGCGGTAGCTCTCGAACCCCGTCTCCGCGCCGTTCCAGAAGGGCGAGTTCGCGCTGAGCGCTATCAGCACGGCCAGCTTGTCGCGGACCCGGTCCATGACCGCCACTCCCTCCTCCGGGGACTCCACGTGGGTATGGACGTGGAGGCCGCAGGTGAGCTGGTCCCGGACGGTGACGCCGTAGCGTTCCTCCATGGTGGCATACCGCGGTTTGGGCGTGGTGTGCGTCGCGGGGGCGAAGGGGGACGTGGCCAGGGCCGCCACACGGGCGCCGTGCGCCCGTGCCGCCTGGTCCGCCAGGGCCCGGCCCCGCCTGATTTCCCGGAGCAGCCCCGCATGATCAAGGCACGGCACGGTCTGGGTTTCGACCTGTTCAAGCTTGAGCTCGTAACTGAATCCGGCGTCGGCGTGGCCTACGACGTCGCCCGGGTTCAGGCGCGCCATGAGGGCCTCGGCCAGGGCCAGCGGGAAACCGGTAGCCGGGTCGACAATCAGGAGTTCTTCCTCAACGCCGAAAGTGCGCATGCTTCTATTCTGCACGGACTCCGGCCCGTAGGACAGGTGCGTCCCAGCAACGCGGGTCAGCGGGGGTCAGCGGGGGTCAGTCTTGGAAATACTCGATCTTCGCGCCGATGGTGTTGAGCCGCTCGGCCAGGTCCTCGTAGCCGCGCTCTATGACGTAGATGTTGCGCAGTTCCGAGACGCCGCGGGCGGCGAGCATGGCCAGCAGCAGGCAGGCGGCCGGGCGCAACGCCGGCGGGCAGCCCACTTCCGCCGCACGCCACTTGGTGGGCCCGTTGACGTAGATACGGTGGGGATCGAGCAGCTGCACCTGGGCGCCCAGCTTGTTCAGCTCGGTCAGGTACATGGCTCGGTTGTCGTAGACCCAGTCGTGGATCATGGTCTGGCCCTGGGCGTTGGCGGCGATGACCGCGAAGAACGGCAGGTTGTCGATGTTCAGGCCGGGGAACGGCATGGGGTGGATCTTGTCCTCCGGGGCGCGCAGCTCCGAGGGCTGGGTGGTGACGTCCACCAGCCGGGTGCGGCCGTTGCGGGCAAGGTATTCGCCGGACACCTCGAGCCGCTGGCCCATCTGCTCCAGCGTCGCGAGCTCGATTTCCATGAACTCGATCGGGACGCGGCGGATGGTGACTTCCGAGTTCGTCACGATGCCGGCCGTGATGAGGCTCATCGCCTCGATCGGGTCCTCGGACGGGAAGTATTCGACGTCGACGTCGATCGACGGGCGGCCGGTGATCTTCAGCGTCGTGGTGCTCACGCCGTCGATCTCCACGCCGAGCATCTGCAGGTAGAAGCAGAGGTCCTGCACCATGTAGTTGGAGCTGGCGTTGCGGATAATGGTGGTGCCGCGGCGGTGCGCGGCGGCCATGATGGCGTTTTCGGTGACGGTGTCACCGCGTTCGCTGAGCACGAAGGAACGGTCGCGGCCGTCCGACGGCGGCGCCTGCACCGCGTAGAACCCGGACTTCGCTTCCACGCTGAGGCCGAGCTGGCGCAGCGCCTGCATGTGCGGCTGCACGGTGCGGGTGCCGAGGTCGCAGCCGCCGACGTAGGGCAGCCGGTATTCGCCGGATTCGTCCAGGAGCGGGCCCAGCAGCATGATGACGCTGCGGGTCCGGCGGGCAGCCTCCACGTCCATCGACCCGAGGTCCAGGACTGCCGGGCGGCGGATCTGGAGATCGTTGGCGTTGAGCCAGGTGCATTCGACGCCGATGCTGGTCAGCACCTCGACGATCCGGTTGACCTCTTCGATGCGCGCCAGGCGGCGCAGCGTCGTGGTGCCGCGGTTGATGAGGCTGGCGCACAGCAGGGCCACGCCGGCGTTCTTGCTGCTGTTGACGTCCACGGCGCCTGAGAGGGTGCGGCCGCCGTCCACCCGGAGGTGGGTCATCTGCGGCCGGCCTACTTTGACGATGGTGCGGCCGACGATGGTCTCCAGCCGCTGGATCATTTTCAGGCTCAGGTTCTGCTTTCCCTGTTCCATCCGGGCGATGGCGCTCTGGCTGGTGCCCAGCTCGGCGGCGAGCTGTGCCTGGGTCCAGCCCTTCTCCCCGCGGGCATCGCGGAGCAGGACGCCTACGTATTCAGCAGTCTGTTGAGTCATTTCAGAAAAATATCACGGATAAGCTATCCGGCCGCGGAATCGCCTCCGAAATGGCGTCAATGTCACATGGATACCCGCGCTGTGCGATAACCTGCGATAACCGCGCCATGACCGGCCGCCCTCCGGCGCCGCGGCGCTCCGGCGTCCTCCGGTGCTCCGGCGTCTACCGCGGACACTCCCGCGTCTACTGCCGTGTGAGGAAGACGAGGTTCCAGGTGCCGGCCCCGAGGGCCGCGGCGACGGCGGCCGCGGCGATGCCCAGCCCGCCCAGCAGGACCCAGATGTCGAGGCCGCTGAATGTCGACGGCCTCGCCCAGGTCCGCTGCGCGCCGCCGAAGCCGCGCGCCTCCATCGTGACCGCTAGCCGGGAGGCGCGGCGGATGGCCTGCACCAGCAGCCCGAAACTCTGTCCTAGGGTGGCCCGGAGCCGCTGGTACGGGTTGCCGCGCGAGCCCACGCCGCGGGCACGCCGGGCCATGCCGATGGTCTGCCATTCCTCGGCCATGAGCCCCACCAGCCGCATCGCCGCCAGGGTGCCGAGGACGAAGCGGTGCGGCAGCTTCGCGTTCTGCGCCAGGGCGTCGGCCAGGTCCGTGGGGTCCGTGCAGCTCATCAGCAGCACCGCGGGCAGTGCGATGGCGAGGCCGCGGAGCATGAAGCCGAGCCCCAGCTGCAGGGAGCCCGCGCTGATGGACCAGATGCCGGCGTCGAACAGTATGGACCCGGTGTCCGGCGCCAGGATGGCGGTGCTCCAGCCGCCCAGCGTCGCCGCGAGGATCAACGGCCAGCCGCGCTGCCACAGCAGGGCAACGGTCAGCCCGGCCAGCGGGAAAAGCATCAGTTCGAAGGCCAGCGCCACCGACGCCGAGACCCAGTCGATCGACAACGCCAGCACCAGGGTGATCATGACGACGGCGGTGAACTTGGCCAGCGGATTGGCGCGGGTCAGCAGGGCATGGTTGCCGCGCAGGTTCAGGACTTCCCTCATGGCGACGCCGCCTCGGGCAGCCCGAGGTCCGCGACGTCAAGGCCCGGCGTGGCCAGCCTGAGTTCGGTGCCGCCGAGGACGGCGCTGAATTCCTGATCGTGCGTGACGGAGACGACGGCGGTGCCGGCGTCGAGGAGTTCGGAGAGGAAGGAGGCGAGTTCAGCCCAGGTGTTCGCGTCCTGGCCGAAGGTGGGCTCGTCCAGCACCAGCACCTGCGGGTGGGCGGCGAGCACCGTCGCCACCGAGAGGCGCCGCTTTTCGCCGCCGGAGAGCGTGTAGGGGTTGGCGTCCACCAAGTCCCTCAGCCGCAGTCGCTCCAGCAGCTCGTCCACGCGCTCTTCACCGTAGCCGAGGTGGCGGGGGCCGAACATGAGCTCATCGAGCACGCGGCCGGTGACGAACTGGTGCTCGGGTTCCTGGAAGACGGTCCCGATCCTGGCGATCAGCTGCTGGGCCTTCCACTGGTACGGATCGATGCCGGCGCCGGCGCTGAGCTCCAGCGTGGCAGAGACCGCCCCCGCGACTGGCTGCAGGAGACCGGCCAGGGTCAGGGCGAAGGTCGATTTCCCCGAACCGTTGGGGCCGGTGATGGTCAGGGCCTCCCCGGCGCGGACCCGGGCCGTGATGCCGGACTGCACCGGGTGCGGTGCGATGGTGCGGAAGCCGCCGCGCAGACCGGCGCGGCGTGGCCGCTCCCGGGAAACCGCGAGCTGTTCCGCGGCGAGCAGCAGCTGTCCGGCAGCCCCGGCCGCCGTGCGTGCCCGGGCCTGCGGCACATGGCCCGGCACCCAGACGCCCGCAGCAATGAGCATGTCCCGTGCCTGTTCCAGGACCTGGTCCGGGGTGCCGTCGATCAGCACCGCGGACTCCGTGGCGGAACCCGGCCGCAGCACCACGATCCGGTCCACGAGGTCTTTCCACACGGCCACCCGGTGCTCCACGACCACCAGGGTGGCCCCGGTCTTGTCCAGGCAGCGGCCCACGGCGTCGCGGACTTCCAGGACGCCGGCCGGGTCCAGGTTGGCGGTGGGTTCGTCGAGCAGGAGCAGCCCGGGGCGCATCGCGAGGATGCCGGCGAGCGCCAGGCGCTGCTTCTGTCCGCCGGAGAGGGCCGACGTCGGGTGGTCCAGCGGCAGCCGGGCCAGCCCGACGTCGTCGAGCGCTTCCTGCACACGCGCCCAGATCTCCGCCGGGGGCACGGAAAGGTTCTCCGCCCCGAACGCGACGTCGTCGCCGAGGCGCGAGAGCACCACCTGGGTTTCCGGGTCCTGCTGCATGAGTCCGGCCCGGCCGCGCTGCGCCCGCGGCGGGGCGCCGTCGATCAGGAGGCTTCCGGCCTCGTCGGAGTCCTCGGCGTCGCCCGAAGCTCCGCCCGCGGCACCGGCGCCGGCGGAGCTGTCGCCGAGCACGCCCGCCAGGGCGTGGAGCAGCGTCGACTTGCCGGCGCCGGAAGGGCCCAGCAACAGCACCCGTTCCCCCGGCCGGATGTCCAGGTCCAGCCCGCTGACCGCGGGCCGGGGCCTGCCCGCGTGCCGCCAGCCCCAGCCGCGGGCCGTGATCGCCGACGGGCGGACTGTATTGGAAGATGTCATGAGTCGTCGGCGGATGTCAGGAGAAGACAGGCTCCGTGGCGGCCTTGCGGGAGGCCAAGGAGCTCAGTACCCCGGTCTTGGCCAGGCCGCGGGTGGCGAGCCAGGACAGGGCGCCGGCAATGACGGCAGCGGAGATTGCCATGAAGACGATGTAGGCGAGCTTGTCACCGGCGGCGTAGGCGATGTTCCAGCCCCACGGCAGGAAGGAGTCGTTGAGGCCGCCGAACAGGCCCGCGCCGGCTCCGGCCAGCAGGGACACCGGCAGGTTGAACTTCCTGTACAGGATCGCGGCGAACACCAGCTCCGCGCCGAGGCCCTGGAGGACGCCGGAAATCAGCACCGTGGTGCCGTACTGCGAGCCCATGATCAGCTCGCCGGTGGCAGCCACTGTTTCGCAGAACAGGGCGGCGCCCGGCTTGCGGATGATGAGCATGCCCAGCACGGCCGGGATCATCCAGCCGCCGGCATAGAGACCTGTCAGGGGCGGGTAGAACGCGTTGACGGGTGCGGAAATCACGTTGGCGCCCTGGGACCAGGCCCAGAAAATCACGCCGCCGGCGACGGCGATCAAGGCGGCCACCACGATGTCCACCACACGCCAGTTGTAGTTGCGTTGTCCAAGCATCGGCTTGGCAGAACCATGCTTTGCAGATGTATCAGTCATGTCGTCCTCCTGAGGAACAGGAGGGGAGAGTCCCCCGGCTGGCCGCCGCTTCCGCCGCCGCTCCGGGCACTCTGAGATCTCGACTCCCTTGCGCCGGTACTAGCCGGATCAGGTTCGAGGGTCTGCGGCTGTCCGCACTCTCAGCGCCCACCATTGGTTCCCCTGGATTCCTCCAGTGATGCCCGACGGCGGCGCTCCCCTGTCGTATTAAAATCGCCCTTGTGGGCGTTGTTCAGTTTACACCCGCAGGCCCGCCAAATCCCGCGCCGGCTGTCACAATTCCCCCGCTATCCCGGCGGGAATCCCCCCAGCAGGGACGCTAGGCTAGGGGCAGCCCTGTTTCCTGCCACCCTGCTTCCTCCCACTCGGTTTCCTCCCACCCTGCTTCCTCCCACAAGGAGTCCCGGAATGAACATCGTCATCAAATTGCTCGGCACCGGCATCAGCCTCCTCGCCGGGTTTGTCGGTACCAAGCTCGTCGACACCGTCTGGGAGAAGTCCACCGGCAACAAGCCGCCTAAGGGCCACGACGACGACATCCCCACCACGCTACGCTCGGCCCTGATCTTCGCCCTGATCTCCGCCTCGGTCAGCGCCATCATCCAGGTGCTTGCCAACCGCGGCACCCAGCGCGCGATCACCCGCTTCGCCAAGACCCAGGACATCGTCTAACCGGGCTCCCCGGTGATTGGGCCTGGACTACCGGGCTCAGCCACCCTGGTCGTCGTCGGCACCGCGCTTGGCGGCCGACTGCTGGACCACGGCCTCGAGCTCGTCGGTGCTCAGCAGCTCCGGGTGCAGGTGCTTGGTGCGGTAGCCGGCCCGGCCCACCATGTGGGCGGACACGGGCACGGTGAGCAGCTGGAACAGCCAGGCGACCGCCAGCGCGGGCCACACCCACCAGATGCGCATCTGGAGCCCCAGGGCGAACAGCAGCAGGAACAGTCCGAGCACCTGGGGCTTGGTGGCGGCGTGCATCCTGCTCATGAGGTCGGGGAACCGCAGCAGCCCGACGGCGGCGGCGAGGGACATCAGCGCGCCGACCACCATGAAGACGGCGGAGACGGCGTCGATCATGAAGTCGGCCAGGGACGCGTCAGGATTCACGGACGTTCTCCCGCCTGTCCGCCACGAACCGCGCCACGGTGACGGAGCCGACGAAACCGATGATGGACAGCGCCACCAGAAGCATCAGGTTGTTGAGGTGCCGGTTGACGGCCATGTCGATGCAGAGCGCGGCCCCGACGATGGCCAGCAGCACGTCGGCGGCGAGCACCCGGTCCAGCAGCGAGGGGCCCCTCGCGATCCGGATGATCGCTCCGGCGGCGGCCAGGGACAGTACGACGGCGGTCACCGTCAGGACAAGCTGCATCATGCGCGCGCCTCCTGCTTGAGTGCGGACAGTTCGTCTCGGCTCCCCATGATGCGGATCAGCCCGGCCTCGGTGTCCCGGACTTCCTTGCGGAGCCGGGTCGCGTCCTCGGCGTTGCGGACATTGATGCCGTGGATGTACAGCGTGGACGTGGACCTGTCCACCTCCACCACGAGCGAGCCCGGGATCAGCGAGATCACGTGCCCGGTGGCGGTCACCAGGAGGTCGGAGTGGCTCCGCAGGGGGACGGCGACGACGGCGCTGATCACCCGCGGTCCGCGGGCGGCGGCCAGGAACAGGACCTGGAAGCTCGCTGCCGCCACCTTCGCGAGGAAGATGACGGCGAAGGGGATGGCGCGGAGCACATTGAAGCGGCCGCCGAGCTCCACCGGGGGCAGGTAGAACACGCGCGCCACCACCACCGCGATGAGTGCGCCGAAGAGCAGGTTGCCCGGGCTGAAGTTCTGCCAGAGGGCGCCCCAGACAATCACGAGCCACACCAGCAGCGGCAGTTCCTGTCGCAGCGAGATCCGCTTCCGGCTCATTTCCGGCCGCCAGTCTGCTGACCCTGCCCGGACTGGGCGATCACCGGGACCGGCGCGTCTTCGCCGAGCACCGCCTGGATGTAGGAGGACCTGTCCAGCATCTCCTGGGCGGACTGGTCCGCCACCTTGAACAGCGGCCCGGCAAAGACGGTCAGCGCCACGCCGAAGATCACCAGGCCCAGGGTGGAGCCCACCATGGTCCGCGGGAGCAAGGTGACATTTGTCTTGCCGCCCCGGTCCCCGGTGGCCGAATCTTGCGGAGCCGCGAGCAGCACCGGATCGGGATGTTCCGCGTCCTCGGGTTTGCGCCAGAATGCGCGGTTCCAGACCCTGGCGACGGCGAGCAGCGTCAGCAGGCTGGTCAGCACTCCCCCGATCACCAGCGCGTAGGCCAGCGGCGTGCCGAGCTGAATGCCCGCCTGCAGGAGCCCGATCTTGCCCAGGAATCCCGAGAACGGCGGAATGCCGGCCAGGTTCATGGCGGGCACGAAGAACAGCACCGCCAGCAGCGGGGACAGCTTGGCCAGGCCGGCCACCCGGTCCACGGAGGAGCTGCCGCCCCGGCGTTCAATCAGGCCCGCGACCAGGAACAGGCTGGTCTGGATGGTGATGTGGTGGACCACGTAGAAGACCGCGGCGCCCAGCCCGGCCACCGTGGACAGGGCCAGGCCGAACACCATGTAGCCGATGTGGCTGACCAGGGTGAAGGACAGGAGCCGCTTGATGTCGCTCTGGGCCAGGGCGCCGAGGATTCCCACCACCATGGTCAACAACGCTGCGACCATCAGCGGCGCGTTGAGCGCGTCCCCGGGGAAGAGCAGCGTCTCCGTGCGGACCATCGCGTAGACGCCCACCTTGGTCAGGAGGCCGGCAAACACCGCCGTGACGGGAGCGGGCGCGGTGGGGTAAGAGTCCGGAAGCCAGAAAGACAGCGGGAACACCGCGGCCTTGATGCCGAAGGCAACCAGCAGCATGACGTGCAGCAGGGTCCGGGTGCCCTGGTCCAGATCCGCGAGTTTGATGGCGAGATCCGCCATGTTGATGGTTCCGGTGGCGCCGTAGATCATGGCGATCGCGATCAGGAAGAGCACTGAGGAGACCACCGAGACCACCACATAGGTCACGCCGGCGCGGATGCGCGGGCCCGTCCCGCCCAGCGTGATCAGCACGTAGCTGGCGGTCAGGAGGATCTCGAAGCCCACATAGAGGTTGAACAGGTCCCCGGACAGGAAGGCGTTGGACACCCCGGCCACCAGGATCAGGTAGGTGGGGTGGAAGATCGAGAGCGGCGCGTCCCGGTCGCCGTCGGCCATGCCCTGCCCGGTCGCGTAGATCAGCACGGCGAGGCTCACGGCGGAGGACACCACCAGCATCAGCGAGGAGAACTGGTCCACCACCATCACGATGCCCCAGGGCGGAAGCCAGCCGCCGATGTTCACCGCGGCCGTCCCGCCCTCCCACACAGAGGCGAGCAGCCAGCATTCGAGCAGCAGGGTCAGGGACAGCACGGCGATGCTGACGGCCCGCTGGGCCCGGGGGTGCCGGATCAGCAGGAAGGTCAGGGCGGCGCCCAGGATGGGAAGTACGACGGCGAGCGGGGCAAAACTGGCGACGTTCACTGTCCGCCTCCTTCCGGTCTTGGCGCCACGTTCCGGGAGCCTGGCTGTTCTTCCGCGGCGGCGTCCTCGGCCATGACCGGGCGGTCGCCCGCCATGACGGTAGCTGTGTTGGTTCCGGCGGCGGTGTGTCCGGCGGTGTCCGAGATCCCGGCTCCGTCGGAGCCGATCATGGCCAGCGGGAATTCCGAGGTCTCCGCCGGGATCACGGAGTCGTCCTCGGCGTCGAAGCTGGGCGTCTCCGCGACGCGGCGGTCCTCGGCGTCGTCCTGGATTTCGTCCTGGCGGGCCAGGACCCAGGTGCGGTAGATGATGCCCAGCATGAACGCCGTGACGGCGAAGGAGATCACGATCGAAGTGAGGATCAGTGCCTGCGGCAGGGGGTCGTTGTAGTCCCGCGGGTCGGTGTCCTTGCTGAACATCGGCGCGAGCCCGGCGTAGCCGCCGGTGGTGAGAATCAGCAGGTTGGTGGCGTTTGCCAGCAGCATGAGTCCCAGCAGGACCCGGGTGAGGCTGCGTTCCAGGATCAGGTAGATGCCGCAGGCATACAAGGCTCCCATGACCGTCAGCAGGGTCAGATTGACGCTCATGCTTTCCCCTTGGCGGTGGTTTCGGCCGGGATCCCGCCGGCTTCCTGCTGTTCGGAGGGCTCCGCGGGATGATCTTCGAAATGCTCGTCGATTTCGGCCCCCAGGCTCCGCAGTACGTCCAGGACGAGGCCGACGACGACGACGTAGACACCGATGTCGAAGATGGTGGAGGTGACGAACTTGATGTCGCCGAAGATGGGCAGCCACAGCCCGACGATGGCGCTCTGGAACACCTGGCCGCCCAGCAGCAGCGGCGTCATGCCTGCGGCCGCCGCCGTGGCGAGCCCGATTCCCAGCAGGGTGCCGGCGCCGACGGGCGTGGCTTCCCGCAGTTCGAAGCGGCCGCCGGCGAGGTAGCGGAGCGTCAGGCCCAGGCCGGCGGTGAGCCCGCCGGCGAAGCCCCCGCCGGGCAGGTTGTGCCCGGCCAGCAGCAGGTAGATGGAGAACACGATCACGGAGTGGAAGATGAGCCGGGTGACCACCTCGAAGATGATCGAGCGGCGTTCCGGAGCAAGGGTCCGGCCCGCCACCAGCCAGGCGTCGCGCGTGGCCGCGGCGAAGCGGCGGCTCAGGGCCAGCGCGGCATCATCGCGGCTGTTGCCCCCGGCACCGTTCCGCCGGCCCACGGTCCCTTCCGCCACGGTCGACGCGGTCCGGATCCTGTCGCCGCGGCCCCGGACAAAGATGAGGCTGGCAACACCGGTGGCGGCCAGGGCCAGCACGGAAATCTCGCCGAAGGTGTCCCAGACGCGGATATCCACGAGGGTGACGTTGACGACGTTCAGCCCGCCGCCGCCCTCATAGGCCAGCCGCGGAAACTCCAGCGAGACCGGCGGCGCCACGCGGGCGCCGAGGGCGTAGATGGCGACGAAGATCATCGTGGCTCCGAAGGCAACACCGATGATCACCCGGATGACCCGGTACTTTCCGCCGGTACGGTCCCGCAGCTCCGCAGGGAGGCTGCGCATGGCCAGGACGAACGCCACCAGGATGATGGTTTCCACCAGCATCTGGGTCAGCGCAAGGTCCGGAGCGCCCTGCAGGGCGAACATCAGCGCGATGCCGTAGCCGGTGACGGAGACCATCAGCACGGCCAGGAAACGTTTGTTGGCCCGCACGGCGGCGAGCGCCCCGATCACGATGCCGGCGCCGGCCACGAGCTGCAGCGGGGAGTTGGGGTCGATGAAGTAGAGGCTGCCGGGCAGCGGCTTGCGGGCCAGGAGCAGCGCGGTGAGCGGCAGGACGAGCGCGACGGTCAGGATGACGGACAGGTAGAAGAACAGCGAGCCACGCTGGGTCCGGCCGGTGACCCAGACCGCGCTGTCGTCGAGGGCGCCGATGGTCAGCTGGTAGGCACGGTCACCGTCGATCCAGCCGGGCACCAGATCCTGCAGCCTGGACACGGTGTTGCGGCCGTAGAACATGGCGAGGCCGAGCGCGAAGGTGGCGGCGGTCAGCCCCAGCGCCGGCGTGAACCCGTGCCACAGCGCCAGGTGCCCGGCAGCGCCGGCCGCCGGTCCGCCGTCGTGCGCGGCGCCGTCAACAAAAAGCGCCGCATAGGGCTGAATCCAGCCGTCCACCGGATCCGGCCACAGGCCGTAGAGGATCGTCAGGACACTCAGGACGGCGGGGGCGGCCAGGAACGCCGGCTTGATCGGCTTGAACGGCGTAGTCTCGACGCCGGGCTTCACCGCGAAGGCACCCCACATGAACCGGGCGCTGTAGGCGAAGGTCAGGATGGAGCCCAGGACCAGGCCGAGCAAGATCACCAGGCCGGGCACGGATCCGGCGCCGTAGTGGACAAACGCCTCGAAGACCGATTCCTTCGCCACGAATCCGGCCAGCGGCAGGAAGCCTGCCATGGAGGCCGCGCCGATCCCCGCCACGATTGCCAGCGCCCGGGCGGAGCCGTAGACGCCGGAGAGCTTGCGGATGTCGCGCGTTCCGGCCTGGTGGTCGATGATGCCCACGACGAGGAAGAGGGTGGCCTTGAAGAGCCCGTGCGCCAGGAGCAGGGCGAGTCCGGCGAGCGCCGCGTCGGGCGTGCCGAGGCCCACCACCATGGTCAGGAAGCCGAGCTGGCTGACGGTGCCGTAGGCGAGGATGAGCTTGATGTCCGTCTGCCGGAGGGCCCGGTAGCCGCCCACCAGCATGGTGGCCAGGCCCAGGCCCAGCACCACGGGCGGCCAGAACGCCGTCTCGGAGAACGCCGGGGCGAGCCGCGCCACGAGGTATATCCCGGCCTTGACCATCGCGGCGGCGTGCAGGTAGGCGCTCACGGGCGTGGGTGCCGCCATGGCGCCGGGGAGCCAGAAATGGAACGGGACCAGGGCGGACTTGGTGATCGCGCCGATCAGGATCAGGACGACGGCGGCGCCCACGGCTTCCCCCATGGGGCCCGTGACCAGCGCGGGCGCCTGCTCCAGGATGGTCTGGATCCGGTAGGTTCCGGCGGCGGAGCCGAGGATGATCAGGCCCACGAGCATGGCCAGCCCGCCGGCGGTGGTAACGACGAGTGCTTGGAGCGCCGAGCGCCGGGCGGACAGCCGTGTGCGGGCGTATCCGATCAGCAGGTAGGACAGCACTGTGGTCAGTTCCCAGAAGATGAACATCAGGAGCAGGTCGTCGGCCGTGACCAGTCCGAACATCGCCCCGGCGAAGGCAAGCAACTGGGCGCCGAAGCCCCCCAGATCGTCGTCCTTGTCCTTGAAGTACCGGGCGCAATAAATCAGCACCAGGGCACCCACCCCGAGGACCAGCAGCGACATGACCCAGGCCAGTGCGTCCATCCGGAAGGCGAGCTCCAGTTTGAGTGCGGGGATCCATGGGAGCACTTCGGCCGCGGAGCCGGTGGCCCCGGCGTTCGAATAGATGACACCGTGCTGCAAGACCAGCCAGATGAACGAGGCGGCGGGAACCGCCGCCAGGGCGTAGAACGAGTTCCTGCCGAACTTCCGGAAGAGAAGCGGCGCCACAGCAGCCACCGCAAAGTGCACGGCAAGAACTGTGATCACTGGTATCTCCGCAACGTCAGGTTTTCGATTGTCAACAAGTTGGAGCAGGCGGGTATTCGTTAGGTTCAGTGCCGACAGTTTACCAAGCGTGCACAAATTCTTTTGGCAGGGAGCGTCCGGCGCCGCGCTCACGACGGCTACCATTCAGGCTATGAACTCAGCCGCCGCCCCCGAGGCCATGCGACCGTCCTCGGAACTGGAATCCGGGAGCCCTGTCGCCAATAAGGGCCGGATCCTGGCATGGGCCGCGTGGGACTGGGGCTCCGCGGCCTTCAACGCCGTCATGACGACGTTTGTCTTCACCGTGTACCTGACGTCCAAGGCCTTCGGCGGCGAGGACCAGGCCTCGGCAGTCCTCGGCGGCGCGCTGGCAATCGCCGGTGCGGCGATCGCCTTGCTGGCCCCGGTCACCGGGCAGCGCTCGGACGCCGGGGGGCGGCGCAAGCTGTGGCTGGGCGTCAACACGGCCGCCGTCGCGCTCCTGACTGGCCTGTGTTTCTTTGTTTTCCCGCGGCCGGAGTTCCTGCTCCTTGGTGTGACCCTGATTGCGCTGGGCAATGTTTTCTTCGAATTCGCCGGGGTGAACTACAACGCCATGCTGGCGCAGATTTCCACCCCACGGAATATCGGCAAGGTCAGCGGCTTCGGCTGGGGCATGGGGTACCTCGGCGGCATCGTGGCGCTGCTGGTTGTGCTCCGCCTGTTCATCCAGCCCAGCTTTGACTGGTTCGGCGCATCTACCGAGGACAGCCTGAACATCCGGCTGGTTGCCGTGTTCTCCGCCCTCTGGTTCTTCATCTTTGCCCTGCCGGTATTGTTCGCCGTGCCGGAACTCCCCAAACCCAAACGGAGCGCGGGCAAACGGAGTGCCGGCCTGGGGTTCCTGGCATCCTATGGCCTGCTGGTGCGGCGCATCAGGGCGATCTACGCGACGAGTCCGCACACCATCTTCTTCCTGCTCGCGAGCGCCATCTTCCGGGACGGCCTGGCCGCGGTGTTCACGTTCGGCGGCATCATCGCGGCCGGCACCTTCGGCTTCGAGCTGAAGGAAGTCATCTTCTTCGCGATCTTCGGCAACGTCGTGGCGGCGGTCGGGGCCATGCTCGGCGGCTTCCTGGATGACCGGATCGGGCCGAAATCGGTCATCATCGGGTCCCTGGCCGGCCTCCTGGTCGCGGGCACCGTCATCCTGGTGCTCGGTAACGGGAGTTATGTCTTCTTCGGCATGGACTGGGCCGGCAGCACCACGTTCTGGATCTTCGGCCTGTTCCTGTGCCTCTTCGTCGGGCCGGCACAGTCGTCCTCGCGCGCCTACCTCGCACGGCTCGCCCCGCACGGCGAATCCGGGGAGCTGTTCGGGCTCTACGCCACCACCGGCCGGGCCGTGAGCTTCCTCGCCCCGACCCTCTTCACCCTGTGCATCACCGTCGCCACCCCGCTCGTGGCTGCCGGCGAGGCCCAGCGCTGGGGCATCCTCGGCATCATGTTGGTGCTGCTGGCGGGCCTGCTTGCCCTGTTGCCGGTCAAGCCGCCGGGCAAGACGGAAATCGCCGTCGTCCCGGCAGCCTGAGCCCTCCGAAAATCCCGTTCGCGCACTAGGCTGAACATATGAACGTGGATGAGACCGACCTCCCCGGCCTGGGCCGGCGCAAGGACTTCATGACCGCCTCGGGACGCCGGATCGGCGTCGTTGAATACCGCGAAGGTCAGACGGAACTGATCGTCTCGACCTGGGACGATCCGGACACCTGCCAGGCGTCCATCCCGCTGACCGCCGACGAGGCCGCCGCCCTGGGAAACCTCCTGGGCGGCCAGCGCCTCGCCATGCAACTCTCGGAAGCCCACCGGGAAATCCCCGGAATCGTCACGCGTCAGTTCTCGATCGGCGCAGAATCCCCGTTCCACGACCAGCCGATGGGCAAGGCCTGCATCCGCACCCGCAGCGGCGTCTCGATCGTGGCCATCATGCGCGAGGGCGAGGTCGTGCCCTCACCGGGACCCGACGTCGTCCTGCACCCCGGTGATCTTCTCGTGGCGGTCGGAACGCAAGAAGGCCTGGACACAGCGGCCAGCATCCTGCGCAACGGCTAAGCGGCATGGATCCGCTCGCCCTGACCCTGATCGAGCTGGGGGCCCTCGTGTTCTGCCTCGGCCTGCTGGCGAGGCTGGCCGGGCGGATCGGTATGTCCCCCATCCCTCTCTATCTGGTGGGCGGGCTGTTTTTCGGGGCCGGAGGCCTGGTCAAACTCGAAGGCATGCACGAGTTCGCACATCTTTCCAGCGAGATCGGCGTGATCCTGCTGCTGCTTATGCTCGGATTGGAATATACGGCGGCCGAGCTCGTGACAGGCCTGAAGCGGTCATGGCAGGCCGGGGTCCTGGACTTACTGCTCAATTTCCTGCCCGGCGCCGGGCTGGCTGCGATGCTGGGCTGGGGCCTGGTGGGCGCCATGGTGATGGGCGGCGTCACCTACATTTCGTCCTCCGGGATCGCGGCCAAGGTCATTACTGACCTGGGCCGGATCGGCAACCGGGAAACCCCGGTGATCCTGTCCATCCTGGTCTTCGAAGACCTGGCCATGGCCGTCTACCTGCCGATCCTGACGGCCACGCTGGCCGGCGTCAGCTTCCTCGTGGGCCTCCAGACCGTGGGAATCTCCCTCGCCGTCGTCACCCTCGTCCTGGTGGTGGCCCTGCGCCACGGCCACCATGTGTCCAAAGCGGTGCACAGCGAGAACTCCGAGGTATTCCTGCTCAACCTGCTGGGCGCCGCCCTGCTCGTGGCAGGGCTGGCCGCCGCCATGCAGGTCTCCGCGGCCGTGGGCGCCTTCATGCTCGGCATCGCGATTTCCGGAGCCACGGCCCACAGCGCCACCCGCATCCTCGAGCCGCTCCGGGACCTCTTCGCGGCGATCTTCTTCGTGGTCTTTGGACTCAACACGGACCCCAGATCCATCCCGCCGGTCCTCGGCTGGGCCCTGCTGCTGGCCGTGCTGACGGCAGCCACAAAAGTGATCACCGGCGTCTGGGCGGCCAAGCGGGCAGGGATCGGCGTGCCGGGCCGTTTCCGTGCCGGGGCAGCCCTGATAGCCCGCGGCGAGTTCTCGATTGTCATCGCCGGACTGGCGGTCGCCTCCGGCGTGGTGCCCCAGGAGCTGGCGGCCCTGGCCACCGCCTACGTGCTGATCATGGCCATCATGGGTCCGCTGGCGGCGCGCTTCGTGGAACCGCTCGTGCAGATGCTGCGTCGTCCCGTGAAACGGCCGGCGGCCCGGGCAGCCGGCCAGGCCTAGGCCGGCCCGGACCTGCCCGGCTGTGCCTGAACCTGCCTAGAGGTCGGTGCGGTGGAAGTTCAGGTGGCTGCGGCTGGCCGTGGGACCGCGCTGGCCCTGGTAGCGGTTGCCGTACTCGCCGGAGCCGTAGGGGTGCTCCGCAGCCGAGGAGAGCCGGAAGAAGCATAACTGGCCGATCTTCATGCCCGGCCACAGCTTGATGGGCAGGGTGGCCATGTTGGAGAGCTCGAGGGTGACGTGGCCCGAAAAACCGGGGTCGATGAAGCCCGCCGTCGAGTGCGTCAGGAGTCCCAGCCGGCCCAGTGAGGACTTGCCTTCCAGTCGGGCGGCGATGTCATCCGGAAGCGTGACGGTCTCATAGGTGGAGCCGAGGACGAACTCCCCCGGGTGCAGGATGAACGGTTCGCCGGCGTCGACCTCGACAAGGCGGGTCAGCTCGGGTTGTTCCTCCGCCGGATCGATGTGGGCGTACTTGTGGTTGTCGAACAGCCGGAAGAACTTGTCGATCCTGACGTCCACCGATGAGGGCTGAACCATGGCAGGGTCGAACGGCTCCAGAACAATCCGTCGGGAGTCGATTTCGGTACGAATGTCGCGGTCTGAGATCAGCACAGGATCAAAAATACCGTACTGGCCCATGCCCGGGCCGCGCGGGTCGGTGCCGCCGCCGAGTGTTACTGCCAGTGTTACTGCCCGGGGCGACCCGGAGTGATGGCGCCGGGGCCACCCCAGCCCGCGGCCTATTCCGCCGCGGGCATCTCTTCCAGCACCGCCTTGAGCCGCTCCAGCTGGCAGACTTCGGCGTTCATGCGCCTGCGGAACGGATTCTTCACCCGGACCAGGAATCCCTTGGCCTCGTATTCCAGGGCGAAGCGGACGCGCGTGCTCGTTCCTTCCGTGCTCAGGTAGTAGCCCCCGTGCGGGCGGGCCGGGCCGACGATGACCTGGTACTGGATCTCCGCTCCCGGGCGCGCTTCGATGATCTCAAAATCCGCGGCAACGGGACGGCCGCCCGGCCCGGTGAGGGTCTGCCGGTACACTGCGCCCTTGGCACCGCCGGCGCCGGATTGGAGCTCGACGCTCCGGATCCCTTCGCGCCAACTCGGGAGATTCCTGGCATCCAGCAAGAAGTTGTAGACGCTCATGGCATCACGCTGGATGACGACGTCGTATTCTGCGAATGCCACGGGGAATCCTTGCTCGGCGGACGGCTGATGGGCGTAGCCCGCTTCCCCAGAGACTGCAGCTAACACCTTCAGGATAATCAGCAAGGCCCGCCACGCGCAGATGCGCGGCGGGCCTTTACCGAAGAGTTATGGATATCCGCCACAGCACAGGCCTCCCTATCGTCCGCAACTGCGGACCGCTGTCCAGGGCAGAGCCTCCAGCAACCCAGCGCGGTTCAGCTGGGCAGTCGTTACACGTGCCCCGGGTCAGGGCAGGTGTACCCCACAGAGTGCCGGGCCGGCCGCATCGGGCATAAGGGCGGGTTGGTGTTGGGCCTGTTTCTCCCACCAGGGCCAGCAGAACAGCCACCCGTTGCAGGCTGCGATCCCGGCGTGGACCCACGCCACCGTGACGAGCGCGCTGAAACGCTGGCCCAGGACCCGGGCGTATGCGGCCACCGCCGATAACGCCTGACCGGCTCGAGCGCAACACCTCGGGTTGAGCCGAACCCACGGGTCCAACCCTGATCCTGAGGGGAACAGACCCGTGGGTTCCCGGCGGGGAACCCTCACTTTGGCTGAACACGCGGTTACGGCCCCGCCGGGTCAAGGTCAGCAGGAGTGGCCTGCTCCTCTTGATGCCGGATCCATGAAACCGTACTTTTCTTAGACATCTAATGAATGACTGAACGGTAGGATCGGGGAATGGAGCATATCAATGGTGCGGCAGTCTGAATCGCCCCGGGTTTAATGGAGGGTGTTGAGTCCTTGAAAGGATGAGCACCATGCCAGCACCAAAAAAGTATCCTGACGAGCTTCGCACGGGGAGGCCGGCCCGTCCTTCTTGAACCCGGTGTCATCAATAACCCAGGCCTCGGGCCCGACCGTCTCCACCGCCAGGTTCGCCAGCCGCCGCCGCACCGGCTCCACCGCCCACGACGACGAGGAGACGAACTGCTGCAGCTGCTGGTAGTCCACGCCCAGACGCTCACCCATCGGCTGCATCGACTTACGCCGGCCATCAAGCATCAGCCCCCGCAGATACAGGCTGCCCTTGGCCCGCTGGTCCTTGCGCGGCAGCGATCCGAAGACCTCCGCAACGTAGTCCTCCAGCTCAAGGCGCACGGCCGCGATCTCGTCGTCCCTCATAAACCGAAATTAACAGACCCGACCGAAGATTAAAAGAGCAACACTCAAAAACCTAACAAAGTACTACTAGGACATGGGACGGAGTTTACCGTCGAAGAGTTAGGTGGGGCCACGGCCCGGGGGATCGTTGAGTTTCCGGGCCGTGGCCCTACTTTTGCACCAGCATTTGTAGCCACTAAATTCTGGTGTGTCCTTCGTTGTTCCCCCTTCATGCCCATTTAGAATGGTGAAGCAACCCTGCACAACTCGCTCACAAAAGCCGCGATCGAAGACGGCATCACACCGGGCATTACGGAAATGGAAGCCGCCGAACTACGGAATGCCAGGAAGCGGATCCGGCTTCTGGAGCAGGAGAACGAGATCCTGAATCAAAGCCGGACAGTGTCCTTGAACCGCACGCAGACTGCGGCGACAAGCCTGATGTCGCTGTTCGAGGACGGCTCGCGGCTGAGGTAAAGTAAATCCGGTTGACGCAACAGGGACTCTTGACCAATTTTTTGGACAGTCCCGCTGCGGCTGTAGCTCAATGGTAGAGCGCTAGCTTCCCAAGCTTGATACGCGGGTTCGATTCCCGTCAGCCGCTCCAATTCCCCACCGCCGCCCCGGCGGAAATCCCCGGACGGCCGTTAGGTCGCTACCTGTATCGTCAGAAGTCAGGAACCTCTTCGGTTCCGCTACAGGAGCGATCATGGCTGACAAATCCCCCCGTCAAGCAGCATCCAAGAAATCCGGCAAATCCATCAAGGAAAAGCGGGCCGATAAGAGGTCCGCGGCAGCGCCGCCCAGCTCCATGGACAAGGCCACCAGCACCAAGCCGGCGAGTCCCAAAAAGAAGTGAGCGCCGCCTTGAGCCGCCTCACCCTGGGAGTCCTGGCCAGCACGCGAAAACCTGACGAGCGGCGCCTCCCGATCCACCCCCTTCACCTGGACCGCATCGCACCGGAACTCCGGCAGCAGCTGGTCCTGGAAGAGGGTTACGGCGAGCGTTTCGGCGTTTCGGACGCCCACCTGGCGCCGCTCGTGGGGCGAATCGTCCCGCGCGCGCAACTGCTGGCGGACGCCGACGTCGTTCTCCTGCCCAAGCCGCAGCCCGAAGACCTGGCCGAGCTCCGTGACGGGCAGGTCCTCTGGGGGTGGCCGCACTGCGTCCAGGACCGGGCCATCACGCAGCTGGCGATTGATAAGAAGCTCACCCTGATCGCCTTCGAGGCGATGAACCACTGGGCCAGCGACGGCGGCTTCGGCCTGCACGTATTCCACAAGAACAATGAGCTGGCCGGTTACTGCTCCGTGCTGCATGCCCTGGCACTGACGGGCTCCACCGGCGATTACGGCCGCCGACTGAGCGCCGTCGTCATCGGCTTCGGAGCCACTGCCCGCGGCGCAGTCACTGCACTAAACGCCCACGGCATCCACGACGTCCAGGTCCTGACCAACCGCGGTGTTGCTGCGGTTGGTTCGCCCATTCATTCGGTGCGGATCGTGCAGTTCGACCACGACGACAAGGCCCCGTTCCTTAGCCAGGTCATCACCGACCGCGGCCGAGTGCCGCTGGCACCGTTCCTCGCCGAGAGCGACATCGTGGTCAACTGCACGCTGCAGGACCCCAACGCGCCGCTGACCTACCTGCGTACCGAGGACCTGGACGCCTTCCGGTCCGGCAGCCTGATCGTGGACGTCTCCTGCGATGAGGGCATGGGCTTCAGCTGGGCGAAAAACACCACCTTCGCCGAGCCCATGCTCAAGGTGGGGGACCACATCGACTACTACGCCGTGGACCACAGCCCGTCCTACCTCTGGAATTCCTCCAGCTGGGAAATCAGCGAGGCGCTGCTGCCCTTCCTCGAAACCGTGATCTCCGGCCCCGAGGCCTGGGCAGAAAACGAGACCATCAGCCGCGCGATAGAAATCCGCGACGGCGTGATCCTCAACGAGGACGTGCTGCAGTTCCAGCAGCGGAAGCCGGAGTACCCGCACTCCCCGCTGGGCGGGTAGCCGCCGGGACCTAGGATGTGGCGGCGGACGGCCGCCCGCCCGGGTTCCGGACAATCCGCAGCAGGCGGCGCCGGTCCTTCAGGTCCACGCGCAGCATCAGCTGCCCGCGACGGGCCAGCACGACGGCGACCGTCACGGCGGCCAGCACCGGCACCCCGCCGGAGACCAGGACCGCGGTGTGCGGGTCCGCGTGCTCGGCCAGCCATCCGATCAGCGGCCCGCCGATCGCCTGCCCGCCGATCAGGACCATGATGTACAGGCTCATGGTGCGTCCGCGGATGGCCAGGTTGGAGCTGATCTGGACCAGCTGGTTGGCGGCGGTCAGGAACATCAGGCACCAGAAGCCGGACAGGACCATGGCCGCGCCGAACCACACCATGGACGGAGCGAAGGCGGCAAGGCACAGCATGAGCCCGTACATCCCGGCGCCCAGGACCACCGAGCGGAGCCGCAGCTGGCGGCGCCGCGCGGAGGTGATGGCGCCGGCCAGCGCGCCCAGTGCCACGAGGGCGTTCAGCAGGCCGTAGCCGCCGGCACCGGCGTCGTACACGTGGTCGGCGAAGGCCGCCAGCAGCACCGGCAGGCTCATCGCGAACACGGCGATGAAGCCGGCCATGAGCCACGGCCAGTAGATCGTGGGCTTGCTGAGCGCGTAGTTCAGCCCCTCCTTCAGCATGCCCTTGCGCTTGGGGGCCGGTGCGCTGATGTGCAGCTGGTCCTTGCGCAGGCTCAGGAGCATTGCCACGGTGGAGCAGCAGGCCACGGCGTTGGCGGCAAAGGCCCAGCCGGCGCCCACGGCGGTGAGCAGCAGTCCGGCGAGCGCCGGGCCGATCAGCCCGCCCAGCTGGAAGATCGTGGAGTTCACGCTGATGGCGTTCCGCAGGTAGGCCGGTCCCACCAGTTCGTTGACGAAGACCTGCCGGGCCGGCTGGTCCAATACCGTGACCAGGCCCAGCGCCAGGGCAATCGCATAGACGTGCCAGACCTCGATCCGCTGCGTCAGGGCCAGCATTGCGAGGATTGCCGCCAGCACCGCGGCCACCGACTGGCATAGCATCAGGATTTTCCGCTTCGCGAAGCGGTCCGCCATCATCCCGGCCCACGGTCCGAGGAACAGCGAGGGCATGAACTGCAGCGCCACGGTGATCCCGACGGCAGTGACCGACCCGGAGAGCTGCAGCACCAGCCAGTCCTGGGCGATCCTCTGCATCCACAGCGCGACGACGGCCACGAAATGGCCGATGGCAAAGATACGGAAGTTGCGGACCTTCAGGGAAATAAAGGTGTGGCGCCATGGCAGGCGCTCGTTGACGACGGCGATCGGCTGGGTGACGGTCTCGGGAAACTGGGCGACGGAAGCCTGAAACGGCGGAGGGGGTGCCACGAAAAGTCCTCAAGGGAGCGGGTGAGCGGGGATGCCTCAACGCTATGCTGACCGGAATCGATTGTGGAAGACTATTCTGAACATAACTAGCATTACAAAACGCAATGTCACGAAGAGTGCGCCGTCCGCACCCCCGGTCAGGAGGTACGCATGTTTGAACCCGCCCAGCTCCGCTCCTTCCTGGCCGTGGCCGAGACCCTGAGCTTCACCAAGGCCGCCGAGCGCCTCGGCCTCGCGCAGCCCACGGTCAGCCAGCACGTCCGCAAGCTTGAGGCCGCCGCCAAGCGGATGCTGATCGCCCGCGACACCCGCGACGTGCGCCTGACGGACAACGGCGACGCCATGGCCGGCTTCGCCCGGAGCATCCTCTCCGCGCACGACGCCGCATCACGCTACTTCTCCGGATCCGCCATGCGCGGACGACTCCGCTTCGGCACTGCCGACGACCTCGCTATCACCGGCCTCCCCCGCATCCTCCGGGAGTTCCGCCAAATCTACCCGCAGATCAACCTGGAACTGACTGTGGGTCAGAGCGACCAGCTCTACAAACGGCTCAACGCCGGCCAGCTGGATCTCGTGTTCGTCAAGTGGGTGGCCGGTGCCAAGGACGGCACGGTGGTCCAGCAGGACTCCTTCGCCTGGGTGGGCCTGGAGCAGACCGCGCTGGAACCGGCGGACCCGGTGCCGCTGATCGCCTACCCCTCCCCCAGCCTCAGCCGGAAACTTGCGATCGATGCGCTCGAGTCCAAGGGCCGGACCTGGCGGATCACCTGCACCACGCGGCAGATCAGCGGCGTGCTGGCCGCCGTCCGGGCAGGCATCGGGGTGGCCGTGATGCCCTCCTCGCTGGTCCCGGACGACCTGAAGATCATCACGCGGCGCTTCGATCTCCCGCCCGTGGGCGACGTCGACTTCACCCTGATCCGCAACCCGCTGGCCAATACCGAGGTGATCGATGCCCTCACCCAGGCGATCGTGGGCCGGACCCTGAAGCGCTCCGCCTGAGTGCGCGGCAGGGGTCCTGCGGAGGTGCCAACTCCGGCACTGAGTACTTACGCGGCGGGCTCCCTACGCGGACGGCGTACCTACTCAGCCACCCGAGGAATCATGTCAAGATGCCCGCCTGGGCTGGTTCGTGGAATCATCTGATTTTGCCCGGGTAGCCGGCCGGGGTTTGGCGGCCTGTTTGGCGGTGGTCAGGGTCAGGAGCTCTGCGGAAAGGGCCTGGACCTGACGCTGGATCGCGGCCGGGTTCAAGGGTTTGTTCTCCCGCTTCAACCGGGCCTTCACATCCCGGGCGACGGTGCCGGTGTCTGCCAGGACGCGCTGGAACGGGGTCGCGGGAAGGTCGTATTTCTTGCTGATCTTCGCGCCGGTGCGGACCTTCGCGACGAGTTTCTGCTGGGGTCCGAAATGGTTGGTGAGCAGTCTCTGCAGGTCCCAGATCCGGTTCAGCAGCTCCAGCTCGCGGGCAGTGTCGTACCGGTGGTAGCCGACCGTCTGGCGCACGATGTGCCAGTTCTTCTGCTCCACGTGCGCCCCGTCATTCTTGTTCCCGGACCGGGACCGCGTGAACGTCAGTTTCTCCTGCTCGCACCACCGGAACAGCTCCCAATTAATGAACTCCGAGCCGTTGTCCGAGTCGATGCCCAGGATCGGAAAGGGAAACGCCGCGGTGGCGTCCCTGATGGCTTCGAAGACCCATTTCTGCGCCTTGTTCTTCACGGACCGGGTTTCGGTCCAGCCGGTCGCGATGTCAGTGATATCAAGGGTGAAACAGAACTCACCGGCACTGTTCCCGCCCTCGTGGCCGACCAGATCAATCTCGACGAAACCGGGCACCGCGTCATCCCATTCAGCCCAGGTCCGCATCTGGATGGAGTCCTTCAGCAACGTACCGGGCTTGGTATGGGACCGGCCCCGCGGATCCAGTTTCACCCGGTCCGCCCGGAGCCGGCGGTCAATCGTCGCCGGCGCGATCCGCAGCAGCAGTGCGGCCGTGCCGGCATCAATCTGAAGTTCCTTGAACCGTCGCAGGCGCGGCACCAGATCCGGCAGCGCGGCCGCGAGCAGCCGCCCGCACGGGGTGCCCTGGACCGCCCAGCAGAACCGCAGAGCCTCGATCACTTGCTCCCCGTAGAGCGGCGGCCGGGGCGCCCTGGGCCGGGCAACCTTCAGCACCAGTGCCATCCGCAGCGCCTTGCGGGCATGGTCGCGGTGCCAGCCCGTCGTCGCGCACAGCTCATCCAGAACCTGCTTCTTCGCCGCCCGGCCCGAACGGACGTAGCGGGTTGCGATGGTCTTCGTGACAGCCCTGCGTTCACTCATCGAAAGCTCCATGGCTCACAATGCCGAAGCGGCGGACACCGGCCCGGCGGACACGCCGCTACGCGGGCATTCTCAAATGATTCTTCGAATACGGCTACGCGGGCATCTTTGATGAGTCAACGCGAGCCATTGAACGCCGCTTGGACTTCCTCTATCCTGACAGTACTTAAGGTCAAGCGTCTGAGGTCAAGCAGAGGCCCACGACAAGGATTCGACAACGAACGCTGCCCGTTGCTGATGCCCCTGGGGCTAGTGCACGGGAGCGTTCGGGATAGGCCGACAATGTTGCCAGCCACAAACAGTCCCCATCTTCCCTCATCGACGGCAGTCCATGCGCTGAAGTCGGCGCGCCCGGTGTCGCCCGCCGTCCATCACGGCGCGGCGTCGCAGCACCCCGGCCGTGGCCGCCGCGATACCCACCACGCCACACTGGGGGGCACCGACTATGTCGCCAGCCCGTATTGCGAACGCTGCGGCACTGACGAGTTCATTTACCTGGAGACCTTTGTCCCGGCCACGCAGCGGCGGGACGGCTCCGTGAGCAAGCTGGGCGAGGTCACCTACTTCTGCTCCGGCTGCGACGACTTCTCCGCCCATGCGGTTCCCGCCTCCTGGGTGCCGCCGGGCTGGTACTTCGGCTGAGGCCGCAGTCTTAAACGCGATCGCCGCCGTGCCTGCACCCTGGGGTGCGGGCACGGCGGCGATCGCCGTTTAGGGACCTAGATCAGGCCGTCCGAGATGTGGTTGGGCGTACCGAAGCGGTGCGCCGTGATGCTGATGGCCTGCTCGTGCAGGAACGGCAGCAGTTCCACGCGCCCGGCTTCCGTGACCGGGTGGAAGTAGACGGCCAGGTCCGGGCGTCCGCCTGTAGCCTCGGCCAGCGCCTTCGCGTCGCCGCCGATGAGCCGGATCCGGGCGCCGGACAGCTTGCCTGCCGCGGCGAGCGTGCCGGCCGTGGCCAGCCACTCGGCGTCGTTCTCCATGGAGACGGCGATGCCCAGGCCGGACAATACGGCACGCAGCTGGGCGGGCAGTTCGACGGCGGTGGAGACGGTCAGGGCGGAGCCGGCCAGGACGCCGGCCGCAACGGTCCGGACCAGGTCCGCGAGCGGCTCGCCTTCGGAGAGTCGCACCGTGACGGGCAGGGCCCGGTAGCGGAATATGTTGCGTTCGGCGCTCAGGCCCGAGACGTCCTTGGCCGTGCCGAACTCTCCGGCCCAGGCGAGGGCGTCGGAAGCCAGCGAGCGCTGCAGCGGTGCCAGTTCGTCAGCGGTCAGGAAGCCGTTGGCCGCCTCGTCGATCCGGCGGACGCCGGAGTGCGCGGGAACTGCCGCGTTGTCCCCCGCGTTGCTGGCTGTGCTGGCTTTGCTGGTCCACTCGCCGAGGCCGACGAGGTAGTTGGGACCGCCGGCCTTGGTGCCGGCGCCGACGGCGGATTTCTTCCAGCCGCCGAAGGGCTGGCGCTGGACGATCGCACCGGTGATGCCACGGTTGACGTAGAGGTTGCCGGCCTGGATGGTGTCCAGCCAGAGCCCGAGTTCCTCGGTGTTAAGGGAGTGCAGGCCCGCGGTGAGGCCGTATTCGATCTGGTTCTGGATGGCGATGGCCTCTTCCAGGGTGTCCGCGGTCATCACGCCGAGGACCGGTCCGAAGAACTCGGTGAGGTGGAAGTGGGATCCGCGCCGGACGCCGTAGCGGACGCCCGGGCTCCAGAGCCTGCCGGTCTCATCCAGTTTCCGCGGCTCGACGGCCCAGTTCTCGCCTTCGCCCAGTGTGGTGAGCGCGTTGAGGAGCTTGCCGTTCGCGGGTTCGATGATCGGGCCCATCTGGCTGGCGGGGTCCTCGGGGTAGCCGACCTTCAGCGAGGTCACGGCGTCGATCAGCTGGTTGTGGAAACGCTTGGATTTCGCCACGGACCCGACCAGGATCACGAGCGAGGCGGCGGAGCACTTCTGCCCGGCGTGGCCGAAGGCGGAGTACGCCACGTCCTTCGCCGCAAGGTCGAGGTCCGCGCTTGGGGTGATGATGATGGCGTTCTTGCCGCTGGTTTCGGCCAGGAGCGGCAGGTCCTTGCGGAAGGAGCGGAACAGCTCGGCGGTTTCGTAGCCGCCGGTCAGGATCACTCGGTCCACGGCCGGGTGCGAGATCAGCTGCTGGCCGAGCTCGCGCTCGCCCAGCTGGACCATGGTGAGGACATCGCGGGGCACGCCTGCTTCCCAGAGGGCTTCGATCATCAAGGCACCGCTGCGCCGTGCCTGCTTGGCGGGCTTGATGACGACGGCGGAGCCGGCGGCGAGGGCCGCGAGGGTGGAGCCCGCCGGGATGGCCACCGGGAAGTTCCACGGCGGGGTCACGACGGTGAGCTTCGCCGGAACGAAGGTGGCGCCGTCGACGTTGTCGAGCTTGCGGGCTGACTCGGCGTAGTAGTGCGCGAAGTCCACGGCCTCGCTGACCTCGGGATCGCCCTGGTCGATGGTCTTGCCGGTCTCGCTGGCCATGACCTCAAGGAGGTCGGCGCGGCGGGCTTCGAGGACGTCGCCGGCGCGGTGCAGGATCTCGGCCCGCTCGGCACCCGAGAGGGCGCCCCAGGCCTTGCCCTGCTCCGCCGCGGCGTCGATCACGGAGTTGAGGGTTGCGGCGTCGTTGATGGTGGCCGCCTCCACCGCGGCGTTGCCCAGGGTCGAGAAGGGCACACGGCTCAGGATGGCGCGGCCCCAGGCCTGGTTGGCCGGCAGCGAGGGATCGGTGTCCGCGGTGTTCCCGAACGAATCGTGCGGCATCGGTTCGGCCGGGAGGCTGCGGTCCTGCTGGCGGTTCGGCGGCGGGACCTCGTCGTCGAGCTTGGCGAGGGAGGCGAGGAAGCGCTGCTTCTCGCGCTCAAACAATGTTTCGTTCTCGCTGAGTTCGAAGACGGCGGACATGAAGTTGTCCTGGCTGGCGCCCTCCTCGAGGCGGCGGATCAGGTAGGCGATCGCGACGTCGAACTCCGCCGGGTGGACCACGGGGGTGTAAAGCAGCAGCGAGCCGACGTCCTTCTTGACGGCTTCCGCCTGGCCCTGGGCCATGCCGAGCAGCATCTCGAATTCGATGCCGGACTGCACGCCGCGCTGCTTGGCCAGCAGCCAGGCGAAGGCGATGTCGAAGAGGTTGTGGCCGGCGACGCCGATCCGGATGTTGCTGATCCGCTCCGGGTGCAGAGCGTAGTTGATGACTCGCTTGTAGTTGGTGTCCGAGTCCTGCTTGGTGCCCCAGGTGGCGAGCGGCCAGTCATGCAGGGAGGCCTCGACCTGCTCCATCGGCAGGTTGGCGCCCTTGACGACACGGACCTTGATTGCGGCGCCGCCCTTGGCGCGGCGGGCGGCGGCCCAGTCCTGCAGGCGGATCATGGCGGACAGAGCGTCCGGGAGGTAGGCCTGAAGCACGATGCCGGCCTCGAGGTTCTTGAATTCGGGCTTGTCCAGGATCCGGGTGAAGACCGCGATGGTCATGTCCAGATCCTTGTACTCCTCCATGTCCAGGTTGATGAACTTGGCCTTGGGGAAGGAGGAGGCGCGGGTGAAGAGCGGGGTGAGCTTCTCGACGACGTGCTCCACGGCCTCGTCGAAGGCCCAGGCGGAGTGCGGGGCGACCGTTGAGGAGACCTTGATGGAGACGTAGTCGACGTCCGGGCGCGACAGCAGGGTGTGCGTGCCCTCGAGCCGGCGGGAGGCCTCGTGCTCGCCGAGCACGGCCTCGCCGAGGAGGTTGACGTTCAGCTTGATGCCGTCCTTGCGGATCTTCGCAATGGCCGTGCCCAGCTTGGCATCGGTGGCGTCGACAATGAGGTGGCCGACCATTTCGCGGAGCACGCGGCGGGCGACCGGGATGACCACCTGCGGCAGGACCGGTGCCATGGTGCCGCCGAGGCGGACGGCGCTGCGCATGTACCACGGCAGGAACGCCGGGACCTTGGGCGCAAGGGCTGCGAGGTTGCGGGCGGCGACCTGGAGGTCTTCGGGACGGACGACGCCGTCGACGAACCCGACTGTGAAGTCGAGGCCGTTCGGGTCTTTCAGGACGCCGGCGAGCTGCTCGGCCGAGACGTCAACGGGGACTTTCGCGGCTTCGGTGAGCCAGTGGCGTACCAGCCCGATGGTGTCCTCAGCGAGGGCTGCGGCTTCAAGAACCGGAGAGCCTTCCGAGACAGCTGCGTGCGCGGCCGCATTGCCGGTGTTCGTGCCGGATTCCGTTGAGATGTTGGTCATGGCTGGTACTCGTTCTTTCTCAAAATGTGGACCTCTTATGAATCAGTATGCGACCGGATTTTCATAAGATAAAGCGATCTTTTCCGAGCAATACAGATTAGGAAAATCAACGGTTCCCGGGAGAGGAAAACGGCAGGCCCAACCATCTTCCCCGGTTGCGCTATCACTTCCGGTCCCCAAAACCGGCGGATGGGAGCTGTAAGTGATAGGGCAACGCGGGTGAAGTGGTTGAGCCTGTCGAAACCGAATCGACTACGCCGCCGTCGGTTACCCGACGGGGCGGTGCATCTCCACGGCTTCTTCATGCCGCGGGCTGTCCGGGTTCATCAGCGAGTGCTTGCGGCCATAGCTGAAGTAGATCGCCAGGCCGATGATGAGCCAGACAACGAAGCGGACCCAGGTTTCCCACGGCAGCTGGAGCATCAGCAGGCCCGAGGCCAGCACGCCGAAGGCCGGAACCACCGGCATGAACGGCAGCCGGAACGTCCGCGGCGCGTCCGGCCTCTTGTACCGGAAGATGATCACGGACAGGCACACCACCACGAATGCCGCGAGGATGCCGATGTTGGTCAGGTCCGCAACGGCCTTGATCGGGAACACGCCGGCCAGCAGCGCCGAGGCGACGCCGGCGATCCACGTCACGCGCTGGGGCGTGCCGTGGCGGTCGGTCTTGGCGAACCAGCCCGGCAGCAGGCCGTCGCGGCTCATGGAGAACCATACGCGGGTGACGCCGAGCAGGAAGGTCAACATCACGGTGAGGATGGACAGGACGGCGAACACCGAGATGATCGTGGCCACGACCGGCAGCCCGACGCCGTTGAACGCGGAGGCGAATCCGGCCTTGGGGTCGATGTCCTTGAAGTTCTGCATGCCTGTGAGCACCAGGGTGGCGGCCACGTAGAGCAGCATGGCGATGATCAGCGAGAGGATGATGGCCTTCGGCATGTGCTTTTTGCCGTCCTTGGCCTCTTCCGCCGCGGTGCTCATGGCGTCGTAGCCGAATACCGCGAAGAAGACGGTGGCCGAGCCGGCCAGGACGGGACCGAACCCGCTCGGCATGAACGGGTTGTAGTTGTCCGCCTTGATGTAGAACATGCCCAGGCCGATGATGAACAGGATGAGGACCACCTTGATAGCCACTGCCGCCAGTTCAAACCGGCCGAAGGCCTTGGTGCCGCGGCTCAGGATCCAGGTGACGAGCAGGCAGACGAGGATGGCCGGAATATTGACGATTCCGCCCTTGCCCTCGTCAAACGTCGACGTCATCCAGGTCGGCATATGAACGCCGATTCCGGAGAGGAACGCGTCGAAGTAGCCGGAGATGCCGATCGCCACCACCGCCACGATGGCAATGTATTCAAGCAGCAGGTCCCAGCCGATGAACCAGCCGATCACCTCACCGAGGGCCACATAACCGTATGTGTACGCCGAACCGGCGCGCGGGATCATGCCGGCGAACTCCGCATAGGACAGTGCCGCGGCGGCAGACGCCAGGCCCGCAATGAGGAACGAGAACAGCACGGCCGGACCCACTCCCGGGGAGCTCTCGCTGCCGTGGGCCACAAGGCCCGCCAGCGAGAAGATGCCGACGCCGATAATGCCGCCGACGCCGATGGCCGTCAACTGCCAGAGCCCCAGGCTCTTTAACAATCCGCTGTGTTTGTTCTCTACTTCGATGTCGTCGATGGGCTTGCGCCTCATGATCGACTGGGTCGGGTCTTTTGTGTTCATCAGGGTTCTCCTGCTTAGGTATGGTGCCCATCAATCCACCCTGTGATGGGGATTACTGAGTCACAACAGTATGCAAGCCCGATTGCATTAGATAAAGTGAATTCTCCTAATCAATAACCATTAGAAACACAAAGGAATAGCGATGCTCGACGTCCGGCGGTTACGCCTGCTGCGTGAACTGAAAATCCGGGGCACCCTGGCTGAGGTCGCCGAGGCACTGCAGTACAGCCCGTCGTCGGTCTCGCAGCAGCTGGCCCTGCTCGAAAAGGAGGCCGGGGTCGAGCTGCTCAGGAAGACCGGACGGCGGGTACAGCTGACACCCCAGGCCGAAGTCCTCGTGGCCCACACGGCCCAGCTCCTGGAGACCCTGGAACAGGCGGAGGCGGACCTGGCGGCCTCCCTGACCACAGTCACCGGCACGGTACGGATCGCCGTCTTCCAGTCGGCCGCCCTGGCGCTCATGCCCGACTCCCTGACCCGGATGTCCTCCAGCTATCCCGAGGTCCGGGTCGAAATGACGCAGCGGGAACCCGAAACCGCTCTTCATGAAACGTGGGCACGGGACTTCGACCTGGTGATCGCCGAGCAATACCCCGGCCACGCCGCGCCCCGCTACGCCGAGCTGGACCGCGTCCCCCTGACCAGTGATGCCATCCGGCTCGCCGTTCCGCCGGCTTCGCCGGAGCGGGCCGCCATCGCCACGCTGGCGGACACGGCCGGGATGCCCTGGGTCATGGAGCCCCGCGGCGCGGCGTCACGGCACTGGGCCGAACAGGCCTGCCGGAGCGCGGGCTTCGAGCCGGACGTCCGCTTCGAAACGGCGGACCTGCAGGCGCAGATCCGGCTGATCGAGTCCGGCAATGCGGTGGCCCTAATGCCGGACCTGGTCTGGACCGGCCGGGGAACCACCGCTCGGCTGCTGGACTTGCCCGGGGATCCGCACCGGACGGTCTTCACCTCGGTGCGGCGCTCCAGCGCGAAGCGGCCTGCCATCCTTGCGGCCCGTGAAATCCTGGCCGCGACGGCGGCTTCCATCGCTCCGACGACGGGCGGGCGGCCCGCTTGACCGCCGCCTTGACCGCGGCCCCCTGACCGCGGCCCCCTGACTGCGACGGCAGGCCGGCCGCCGTGTGCCCTGAGCCACAGCGCGGACGCCGGCCCCGCGTTAGACTGGTGACGTTATGAATCGCACAATATTCAAATCCAAGATCCACCGCGCCACGGTCACGCACGCGGACCTTCACTATGTCGGTTCCGTCACCGTGGACCTGGATCTGCTGGAGGCGGCCGATATCCTCCCCGGCGAGCTCGTGGCGATTGTCGACGTCACCAATGGTGCCCGGCTGGAGACGTACACCATCGCCGGCGAGCGCGGTTCCGGCGTTATCGGGATCAACGGCGCGGCCGCCCACCTGATGCACGAGAACGACGTCGTCATCCTGATCACCTATGCCCAGATGACCTCAGAAGAGGCGAAGGCCTACAATCCGAAAGTGGTCCACGTGGACAAGGACAACAAGATTGTCCAGATCGGCAACGACCCCGCCGAGGGCCTTGCCCCCGGGCTCATGCGCCCGCCGCACGCGCTGAACAACGCCTCGCTTAACTGATCCCCGGACTGCTGCCTGCCACCCCACCCGACGCGCTGCTTTCCGGCGTAATAAGGCCATCTGCTCAATAAAGCTGATTAGTCTGGGGTGGTGACAGCCTTCCACCCCCCGCCCGCGACCTTGCGGAGAGTCGCGTGCTAGGAGTCCTCGCCGGCTTCTTCGTCGTCTGGTTCATCATTTTGGTCGGCATGTTTGTCGGCCGGCGGAACATCCTGGGCGAGAACGCCCGCTCCGTGCTCAGCGCACTGACCTTCTTCGTCGCCAGCCCCGCCCTGCTGTTCGAGACGCTCAGCAAGGCCAAACTCCATGACGTCTTTGCCGCCCCGCTGCTGGTGACAGCAGTGGGAGCCCTTGCGACGGCGGCGCTGTTCTTTGGCACAGTCCGCTTTCTGCTCAAACGCCCCCTCCCCGAATCCCTCATGTCCGCCATGAGCTCTTCGCTGGCCAACTCGGCCAACCTGGGCATTCCTATCGCCGTATATGTCCTGGGTGATGCCAGCTATGTCGCCCCGCTGCTGATCTTCCAGCTGGCCTTCTTCACGCCGCTGTTCCTGGTGGCCTTGGATGCCACCACCAGCAAGCACCGCACCACGCCTTTGGGTTTCGTGCTGATGATCCTGCGCAACCCGATGATCGTGGGCTCCGGCCTGGGACTCGTGGTGGCCGGGACCGGCTGGAACGTGCCCGAGCTGGTGATGCAGCCCGTCCATCTGATCGGCGGTGCCGCGATCCCGGCCATGCTGCTCGCTTTCGGCATGAGCCTGAACGGTTCGAGGCCGCTGCAGGCCGCCGCCGGACGCCGGCTCGACACCCTGCTGGCGAGCGGTTTCAAACTCATCGTCCATCCGCTGCTGGCCTATGTCTTCGCCCGCTTTGCGCTGGGCATGGAGGGGCAGACAATCTTCGCCGTCGTGGTCACGTCCGCCCTGCCCACCGCGCAGAACGTGTTTGTCATCGCCAGCCGCTACGGGGCCGGGCTCACGGTGGCGAAGGACACCGTGCTGATCACGACGGTGGTGGCCGTGCCGGCCATGATCGGTGTGGCCCTGATCCTCGCCTGACGCGATTCTTTCCCGCAGGAGCTGAGGGAGCGTCGCAATGGGCCGGTCGGCGTGGCCGTGCGCCTTGCCTGGACCGCCGCCGGTAGGCTGTGACGGGTCGGGATTCGACCCGCACACAGCACGTATTGGGGAGACAATTGAACAGCGTAGATTCGCCCAGCGCCCCATCACGCACGGCGCGACGCCACCGCAGGATGGGGGCGGTCGACTGGATTGCGTGCGGCCTGGCCGGGCTGCTGCTCGTTTCCACGTCGGCGTGCGCGAGCCCCGGGACCGCGCCTGCCGCCGCCAGGACCGCCGTCGCGAGCCCCACCGTGCCGGCCCCGACTGCCACCGCCACGCCGATGCCCGGCACCGACGGCGCCCCGCTGGATCCCGAGACAACCCCCGGCGTCACCCTCACCGGCGTCGGCGTCGGCGCCCCGCACCAGCAGCCCGCCTTTGCCAGCAAGGCCCTGGACGTGCTGGCCACGCTGCCCGTCAAGGGTAGGGCGCCGAAGACTGGCTACTCGCGCGAGCAGTTCGGCCAGGCCTGGGCCGACGTCGACCGCAACGGCTGCGACACCCGCAATGACATGCTCCGCCGGGACCTCACGGCCCTCGCCCTGAAGCTCGGGACCCGCGACTGCGTGGTGCTCTCCGGCGTCCTGAACGACCCCTACACGGCAACGGCCATCAACTTCCTCCGCGGCAACAGCACCAGCACAGCGGTCCAGATTGACCACGTCGTCGCCCTCAGCGATGCCTGGCAGAAGGGCGCGCAACAGCTCAGCCCCGCCCAGCGCCTGTCCTTCGCCAACGATCCCCTGAACCTGCTGGCGGTGGACGGCCCCACCAACATCAGGAAGAGCGACGGCGACGCCGCCACCTGGCTGCCGCCGAACAAGTCCTACCGCTGCGACTACGTCGCCCGCCAGATCTCGGTCAAGTCCAGCTACGGGCTCTGGGTCACCCAGGCCGAGCACGATGCCATGGCGCGGGTCCTGGCGGACTGCCCGGACGCCCTGGCGCCGACGGACCAGGGGGAACCACCCGCACAGGAGGCACCACCGGTGCAGCAGGCCGCGCCGGCACCCGCCCCTGCGCAGGTCCAGATGGCGCCCGCACCCGTGGCCCCGGCACAGGCACCGGCCTACTACGCGAACTGCGCCGCGGTCCGCGCCGCGGGCGCGGCGCCCATCCATGTGGGCCAGCCGGGCTACAGCAGCAAGCTGGACCGTGACGGGGACGGCGTCGGCTGCGAGTAGGGTGCCGTCTCCGCGGTCCCGCTGCTAATATTTCTGGTGCCGGTCGAGCAGCCGGGCGCAGCGGATGAAGCCCAGGTGCGAATAGGCCTGGGGGTGGTTGCCTAGATGGGTTTCCGTTCCGGGATCGTATTCCTCCGGCAGCAGCCCGGTCGGCCCGAACAGGTTCACCAGCTGGTCGAACAGATCCCAGGCCTCCTCGATCCGGCCCACTGCCACATAGGCCTCGATCAGCCACGTGGTGCAGATGTGGAAGCCGCCCTCCAGACCCGGCAGGCCGTCGTCGTACCGGTAGCGGAAGACGGTGGGACCCACACGCAGTTCACGCTCCACCGCCGTGACGGTGTCCAGGAAACGCTGGTCGTTGACGTCCAGCAGGCCCGAGAGTCCGATGTGCAGCACCGCGGCGTCCAGGTCCGGGCTGTCGTACGCCACGGTGTAGGAGGAGGCGGTCTCGTCCCAGCCCTCGCGCAGGACTTCCTCGCGGATGGTGGCGGCCGTGGGCGCCCAGTCCGGCACAGGCTCCCGGCCGTGGCGGGCCGCCGTGCGCAGCGCCCGGTCCAGCGCCACCCAGCACATCACCTTCGTGTAGATATGGTGCCGGGGTGCCCGTCGGGCCTCCCAGATCCCGTGGTCGGCTTCACGCCAGCGGGCCAGGACCGCCGAGGCCATCTGGACCAGCAGTTCCCAATGGGGATCGGACAGGAAGCCCTGGCGCGCGCTCAGGGCGTCGATCAGCTCGGCAATCGGGCCGAACACGTCCAGCTGCACCTGGTGGTCGGCGGCGTTGCCGATCCGGACCGGCCGCGATCCCGCATAGCCCGGCAGGCTCTCGATGATGGCCTCGGTGGACAGCGGGGCCCCGGTCACCGAGTACAGCGGATGGAGCCACTCCGGCCCCGGAGCGTGGGTCAGGATCCTGCCGAGCCAGGCCAGGAAGCCTTCAGCCTCCACTGTGGAGCCCAGGTCCACGAGCGCGTTGACCGTCATGGACCCGTCCCGCAGCCAGCAGTACCGGTAGTCCCAGTTCCGGGTGCCCCCGATTCCTTCCGGCAGCGAGGTGGTGGGCGCGGCGAGCACGGCACCGGTGGGTTCGTGAACGAGGGCACGCAGCACCAGCGCCGAGCGGCGCACAAGGGACGGCTTCACGCCGGGCAGCACCAGGCCCTCGACCCAGCGGCGGGAATGATGCGCGACGGCGGACCGCCGCCCGGTCTCGTCGTCGGGCTCCGCGGGCCGGGGTTCCGTGTCGCCGCAGCGCAGGTTCAGCACGACGGGGCCGTGCCGCAGCTCGACGTCCGCCGTGGCGGTCGCGTGGCGGCCGTCCGAGGTGATGGCGAAACTGACACGGGGCGCCAGCAGGACGATGGGATCCGCGGTGCCCACGACATGCAGTTCCGCGCCGCGCGCCTCCATGCTGAAGGGCGCATTGGCATAGTCCGGCCGGGGCGCAAAAACGATCCTGGCCGTACCGGTGCCGGAGAGCACGCGGACCAGGCTGGTGATGCCTTCCGGGGCCGGTTCCAGGTAGTCGGTCACGGTCACGTCCGCCCAGCGGGTTTCCACGATCATGGTGCTGTCCACATAGCGCTGCCCCAGGACCTGCGAGGGCTTCACCGGTTCCACGGAAAAGTGACCGGCCGCGTCCCCGCCGAGGAGATGGGCGAACAGGGACCCCGAGTCCGGCAGCGGGTGGCTCATCCAGCAGATCTTGGCGTCCGGGGTGATGAGGGCCGTGGAGGAGCCGTTGCCGATCATGGAGTGCCGCTCCAGGCCCACGGCGTCCTCGCCGAAAAGCCACGCCCGCCGCAGTTCAAAGAGGATGGCCAGGACCCGGGCGAAGGACTCCGGGTCCCGGAGCCGGTGGGCGGCGAGGGTGGGGCCCTCCCCCACCCGCAGCGCCATGTCCGGTCCGCGGAGGGTGGCCATGGCAAGCTCATCGCTGGACGCGTCCCCGGCGTAGAGGGCGGCGCTCACTCCGAGCATGGAGCGGAGGTGCTCTAGGGCGGCTGCCTTGGACGGTTCGACGACGGACAGGTCCAGGACGGAGCCGTCCACAATGAAGAACAACCCGTGTGCCCGGGCGATTCCCTCCGTCTGCTGCGTTGCCAGGGCCACGACGTCCGGCGCCGCGGGCCTCGTGTGCACAGACACGGCGACGGGTTTCCGTTCGATGCTGATGCCCCGGTAGGCCCCCACGGTTTCGGCGAGCGCCTGGCTGGCCCGCTGGAGCACGGACTCGGTGGCGAGGGAGAGTCCGTGGGCATAACCCATGTCGAACTCGGTGCCGTGCGAGCCCACCAGATGTACCTCCGCCGGCAGGCGGGAGACGGCGGCGAGGTCGCGCAGGGATCGGCCGGAGATGACGGCCGCGTGGGTGTTGGGCAGGGCGGCGAGCGCGCGGAGGGCGATCGCCGCGCTGGCCAACGGCAGCGTCTCGGTCGAAATGCCTTCCGCGGTGCAGAGGGTTCCGCCGTAGTTGCACGCCACCAGCAGCCCGGGCGTGCGTGCCAGGATCTTGAGTGCGGCCAGCAGCTGGGGCGTCAGGCCGTCATCGGCGGCGTCGGTCTGCACAAAGGCACGAAGCAGCCCCAGCGGAAGGGATTTTGTCAGAAGAGCGGAGTCAGCCAGTGACTTGTTGAGAGGAGTGGGCATGGGCGCCGCCCTTCAGATAGTCCCCAATGCCTGCATGAGAATCGTCCAAAATGGACATATCTCTAGTATCCTCCCGGGCCCATTTCGCACGGGTGTCCCGGCGGTTGCGGCGGTGTAACTTCAGCTCAATCAGCAGTTGGGCGATTTGTACTCGAAGGTTCCGGAATCGGCCGCGCTGGTTCCCGTGCAGTCGCCGTTCTGGGCCACCGGCCTGCCATCAAGATCCGTGCCGAAAGGACTGGAATCGGCCCGGTCGATCCCCGGGCTCGCGTCTGTCAGATGGAGATCGGCGGGCGCGTTCACAAAGCCCGCGGACGCAGTGGTGGACGTGGCGCTCGGGGCAATATTTGTTGGACCGTTGAGGACGTTCTGTTGTTCCGTCCAGCCGGAGCTGTCCATCCACAATGAGTTGCGGACACCCACCAGGATGTTTCCCCTGATGACTGTCGATGCGGGGCACGAGGCGTGGCAGACAACAGCCTGGGAATCGGGCCCGTCCAGCCAGACGGTGTTGTATTCAAAGGTGGTGCGATTAGTCGGACCAAAGGAACTGGCGGAGCCGCGCGCGATCAGGCCCGCAGCCTTGGAGCAATTGGCTCCGCAGGTGGACCGGATCAGGTTGTAGCTGTAGGTGTTGCCGTCGGCGGTTCCGGTTGAACGCCCTATTTCGGAGAAGACATTATTGTCCGCTGCCACGTTGTGGTGGATCCTGTTTCGGCTGCCGTTGAAGATTTCGAACGCACTGCCGTCGCGGGTGAAGTCGTAGGACGCCGCCGTGGAGCCGGTGACGGTGTTGCCGGAGAACTCGTTGTCGTTGCCGTTGATGAGCACGCCGAAGGCGCCCGAATCATCGCTGCACCTGACGGCCCGCGCGGTTCCGCAGCCTGTCCCCGGAGTATTGACGTTCATGATGTTGTTGTCGGCCAGGGTGTTGTTTGTGTAGCTGCCGAAGTCCGAGCCGTCGCCCACCTTGATGCCTGCCGCATTGTTTACGGCGATGGAATTCCGGACCGAGCTGTTGTCGCCGTAGACGCTGAATCCCGCGTAGCCGCATGCCGCTGCGCGCAAGCCGTCCACCGCTATGAAGCTGCCGTTCAGCCTGACACAATTTGCCGTCTGCCCCCCGACGATCGTCGGAAGATCCCCGCTTCCATAGCTGTTCAGCGTGATCACCAGTCCGACTGCTCCGCTTTGGTTAACCACAAGACCGCCGTTCCACTTGTCCCCCCGGCGAAAACTGACGATATCGCCGGGCTGCAGGGCCGCGCCGTTGACTTTCTCGAGCGACCGCCACGGGGAATCGGGTGACGTCCCCACATTGGTGTCGCTGCCGGCCGCACTCACGTAGTACATGGTTCCGGCGGCCGACGCCGGTGCGGATCCGCCTCCGAGCAATCCGGCCATGAACACCAGGGTTATCAGCGTGGCGGCGGCTGTGGACTTGATCTTCATTGTTGCACCTGGATTTTTGCCGTGTATCCGGGACTACGGGTGCTGCCACCTGCCGGCGGACCAAGTCGACACCCTGAAAGCCTTAACGGTAGGGGTGGCCCACAGCCAAGTCAACGGGGCGGGTGCGGTCCGCCATTTCATCCGGCCCCTCGTGAACTCAAATGTTCCTTTTTGCCTCTTGACGTTCCTTATTGTTCGATTATGATAGATAATTATGTGAGCCGCTGCACACCATCCGTGTTTTTCAAAGGAGAAATCATGACCATGCATGAAGACGCCCTGCGCAGGGCTTCCAGCCAAGGCGGATGGGACCGCCGGACACTGCTGAAGACGCTGGGGGTGGGCGCCGTGGCCATGGCAGGCGTTCCACTGCTGGCGGCCTGCACGGGCGGCAGCGCACCCTCCGGCGGGGGCGGCTCCAAGACTGTCAGTTTCGGTTCCGGGTCATCGGATGACGTGCCCAAGGCGGCCTACAAGGCGGTTACCGACGCCTTCACCAAGAAGTCCGGCATCACCGTGGCCACCAATGTGGTTCCGCACAACGATTTCCAGAACAAGATTGCTGCCTACCTGCAGGGCAGCCCGGACGACACATTCACCTGGTTTGCCGGCTACCGAATGCAGTACTACGCGGCGCAAGGACAGCTGGCACCGATCGACGACGTCTGGGAAAAAGTCGGCGCCAATTACTCCGACGCCATGAAGAAGGCCTCCACCGGCCCGGACGGCAAGATGTACTTTGTCCCGAACTACAACTACCCGTGGGGCTTCTTCTACCGGAAGAGCTTCTGGGCCGAGAAGGGCTACGAGGTTCCGAAGACCTTTGACGCCCTCACTGCGTTGTGCGCGAAGATGAAGTCCGACGGCGTGATCCCAATCGAGTTTGCCGACAAGGACGGCTGGCCGGCCATGGGCACCTTCGACTACATCAACATGCGCCTCAACGGCTACCAGTTCCACATGGACCTCACGGCCCACAAGGAATCCTGGGACCAGGACAAGGTCAGCAAGGTCTTTGACACCTGGAAGGAACTGCTGCCGTTCCAGAACCCCGCCGCTCTGGGCATGACGTGGCAGGACGCGGCCATTTCGCTGGGCCAAAAGAAGTCCGGCATGTACCTGCTGGGTTCCTTCGTCACGCAGCAGTTCACCGATCCGACCGTCCTCTCCGACATTGACTTCTTCCCCTTCCCGGAGATCGCCGTCGAAGGCCAGGAGGCGGTGGAAGCACCGATCGATGGCCTGCTGCTGTCGAAGAAGGGTGGCAATAACCAGGCCGCCCGCGACTTCATGGCATTCATGGGTTCCCCCGAGGGGCAGAACGCCTACGCAGCCGTGGATCCATCCAACATTGCCACAGTCAAGGGTGCCGACACTTCCAAGTTCTCGCCACTGAATAAGAAGTGCGCGGACGTGATCGCCAATGCCACGAGCATCAGCCAGTTCTTCGACCGGGATGCACTCCCCGCCATGGCTACGAACGTGATGATCCCGGCACTGCAGGGTTTCGTCAAGGACGGAACCATCGACGTCAAGAACCTGGAAGCACAGGCCAAGGCGCTCTACGCCGCCCAATAAGCCCACACCACGGAGCCGGGGCCGGGCGCACTGCCCGGGCCCCGGCTTCCGGCCATGGAACGACCCTAGGAGAACTCCCCCATGAGCTCCACCACCGATGTGCCGTCGGCGGGCAACGCCACGGCAGCAATGGCCCCCACGGGCCGGCGCGGAATCCGCAAGAACCGCCGCGTCCGGCGCCTCTCCCACCGGGACAAGATTGTCCTGAGCATCATGGTTGGGGTTCCCACCCTGATCCAGCTGATTCTGGTGTGGATCCCTACTCTGCTGTCCGTCCTGCTGTCGTTCACACGGTGGAACGGGCTGGGCCTGGACGGGATCCGGGCGGCCGGGCTGGCGAACTACCAATACGTCGTCAACGACAGCCCCGCCTTCTGGCCTGCCGTGCAGCACAATATTCTCTGGCTGGTCTTCCTTGCCTTCATTGCCACGCCCATCGGCCTGCTGCTGGCGGTGTTGCTGGACCAGAACATCCGCGGCAGCAACATCTACCAAAGCGTCTTCTTTGTACCCGTGATGCTCTCGCTGGCTCTGATCGGCATCATCTGGCAGCTGTTCTACCAAAAGGACAACGGCCTGCTGAACTTCCTGCTGGGCACCGCCGGCACGCCGCAGGCGGTGGACTGGTTTGGGGACCCCCATGTGAACATCTGGGCCGCCCTCGTGGCCGCCACCTGGCGGCACGCCGGCTACGTCATGATCTTGTATTTAGCCGGGCTCAAGGGCGTGGACGCCTCCCTGCGGGAGGCGGCGTCCCTCGATGGCGCCAACGCCACGCAGACGTTCTTCCGGATTGTGTTCCCGGCCATGCGTCCGGTGAACATCGTCATCATTGTCATCACCATCATCGAATCGCTGCGTGCCTTTGACGTGGTCTGGGTCATTAACAAGGGCACCAACGGGCTGGAGCTGATCAGCGCCCTGGTCATCACGTTCCTGGTGGGCGAGGGGCAGTCGATCGGCATCGGTTCCGCGTTCGCCGTCATTCTTCTGGTGATTTCCCTGGTGCCGATCACCATCTACCTGTCCCGCACCTTCGGGAAGGAAAGCAAATCATGAGCAGCACAGCATCCGCCGTCAAGTCGTCCCTGCCCGGGTCCTCCGGCGCCATACGTGGTGGCGGGAGCAAGGCCAAGCGCCACTACGGCACCCACATCTTCCTGACCGTGATGGCGGTGATGTGGATGATTCCGCTGGGCTGGGCTATCTTCACCGCCCTGCGGCTCAAGGCCGACACGGACAAGTACGGCTACTTCAGCCTGGGCGGCGCCTTCAGCTTCGACAACTTTGTCACGGCCTGGAACCAGGGCGGCTTCCCCCGGTATTTTGCGAACTCGCTGATCATCAGCATCCCCACCATCATCCTGGTCCTGCTGTTCTCCTCCATGATGGCCTTCGCGGTCAGCCGGGTCAGCTGGAAGTTCAACATCACCCTGCTGATCATGTTCACCGCCGGAAACCTGCTGCCTCCCCAGGTTCTGGCGACACCGCTTTTTGAGATGTTCAAGCTGCTCCAACTCCCCTACTGGTTCAGCGATTCCGGCAATCTGCTGAACACCTACATCTCGGTGATCCTCGCGAACACCGCGTTCCAGATCGGCTTCTGCACATTTGTGCTCTCCAACTACATGAAGGCCCTGTCCCACGACCTCACGGAGGCGGCGCTGGTGGACGGGGCGGGCATCTGGCGCCAGTACTGGTCCATCATTCTGCCGCTGTGCCGGCCGGCCCTGGCAGCCATGGCCACGCTGGAAGTCATCTTCATCTACAACGACTATTTCTGGCCGCTAATCTTCATCCAGAGCGGAGACCGGCTCCCGGTGACCACCGCCATCAACAACCTGCAGGGGGTGTTCCTGTCCAACTACAACCTGCTGGCCGCCGGTGCCATCATCACCGTGATCCCGACCCTGGTTGTGTACATCCTCCTGCAGCGCCACTTCGTCGCCGGGCTCACCCTCGGCTCAAGCAAAGGATAAATGTGGACAGCAACAACACCGCCGCCATGGACTACATCACCGCCCGGCTGGGCTCCCCGGAAGCGCCGGCGCTGGCGTTCGGCGGGGACTACAATCCGGAGCAGTGGCCCGAGGAGACCTGGACCGAGGACGTCCGGCTGATGCGCGAGGCCGGCGTCAACCTGGTCAGCGTCGGCATCTTCAGCTGGTCGCTGCTGGAGCCGTCCGAGGGAGCCTACGAATTCGGCTGGCTGGACCGGGTGCTGGACCTGCTGCATGCCAACGGCATCCGGGTGGACCTGGCCAACGCCACCGCCTCCCCGCCGCCGTGGTTCAGCCACAAGTACCCCCAGTCCCTTCCGATCACGGCCGACGGCGTCCGGCACAGTTACGGTTCCCGGCAGGCCTTTGCTGCCTCGAGCCCCGAGTACCGGCGGGCTGCCGCCGCCCTGACCGAGCAGATCGCAGGCAGGTACTCGGACCATCCCGCCGTGGTTATGTGGCATGTGCACAACGAATACGGCTGCCACAACCAGCCGGACTTCTCGGACGGTGCGGCGGCCGGCTTCCGGTCCTGGCTGGAACGCCGCTACGGCAGCCTCGACGGCCTCAACACCGCTTGGGGCACCGCGTTCTGGTCCCAGCGCTACTCGGCCTGGGCGGAGATCCTGCCTCCGCGGACGTCCGGAACCTGGGTCAACCCGACCCAGCAGCTGGATTTCGCCCGCTACTCCTCCGATGAACTGCTGGAATGCTACAAGGCCGAGGCCGCGATCATCCGCTCCCACTCCCCGCATCCGGTCACCACCAACTTCATGGGCTTCAACATGGGCCTGCACCAGCCGGTGGACTACTGGCGGTGGGCAGAGCAGATGGACGTGGTCTCCAATGACCACTACCTGATCGCGGAGGACCGGCGCAACTTCCAGGAGCTGGCGGCAACGGCAGACCTCACCCGCGGCTGGGCCAAGGGAAAGCCGTGGCTGCTCATGGAGCACTCCACGTCCGCCGTCAACTGGCAGCCCCGCAACATCGCCAAAGCCCCCGGCGAGCTGCTGCGCAATTCAATGCAGCATGTTGCCCGCGGTGCCGACGGCGCGCTCTTCTTCCAGTGGCGGGCATCCCGCGCCGGGGCCGAGAAGTTCCACTCCGGGCTGCTGCCCCACACGGGCACGGACACCAAGGTGTGGCGGGAAGTGGTCCAGCTGGGGCAGGCGTTGCGCAGCCTCGCCGAAGTCAGCGGCTCGGTGGTCACCGGCGCGTCCGGCCGGGTCGACGTCACCATCATCCATGACACCGACGCCCGTTGGGCCTCGGAACTTGATTCACACCCGAGCGTGGACGCCTCAAACATCGCGGAAACACGCCGTTGGCACGATGCCTTTTACCGTGCGGGCATCCCGACCGACTTCCGCCAAAGCACTGACGATCTCTCCGGCTACCGGCTCGTGGTGGCCCCGATGCAATACCTGCTGAGCGATTCCGGCGCGGCGAATCTGGACGGTTATGTGCGGGCCGGCGGCCACCTCGTGATCACGTATTTCTCCGGTATCGTGGACGAAAATGACCACATCAGGCTTGGCAGCTACCCGGGCGCGTTCAGCGGGTTGCTGGGCGTGCAGATGGAGGAGTTCCTTCCGCTGCGCGCCGGCGAAGCCGTCCGGCTCAGCGGCTTCGGCCCTGGCACCTGCTGGAACGAGCTCGGGAAGGCTACCACCGCCGAGGTCCTCGCCGTCGTGGACGAGGGACCGGCGGCCGGCTCCCCCGCCGTGACCCGCAACCACGCCGGCAGCGGCCGAGCCTACTATGTCGCCACCACGCTGGCGCCGGAAGGCCTGAGCGAACTGCTGACCGTCTTCTGTGCCGATGCCGCCGTACTGCCCCTCATTCCGGAGCTCCCGGCCAACGTGGAAATCGGCCGGCGCAGCAAGGACGGCACGGACTGGACGTTCTGCATCAACCACGGAACGGACGACGTCCGGCTGCCTCTTCCCGGTGCTGGACTTACAGGCGTTGAACTTCTCAGCGGTGCGGACCTCAACGGCGGGCTCAGCCTGGCGGCCGGCGCAGTCGCCGTCGTCCGTTCCCGGAACTCCCCGTTGATGGGCGAGCCAGCAAGCCCGTCAACAAACCACTCAATCCACTCAAGCCACTAAGGACAAAAATGCTAGCCGCAGCCCGCCACTCCGCCATCCTCGCAGAGGTCCAGCGTGAACGGATCGTCCGCGTTGCGGACCTCGCCAAGATGCTGGGCGTGTCCCTCATGACCGTCCGGCGGGACATCGAAACCCTCGATGCGGCGGGCGCCCTGGAAAAAATCCACGGCGGGGCCAAGCTTCCCGGCGGCGCCGGCACCCACGAACCCGGCTTCGAGCTGAAAGTGACGCAGCTCAAGGACGAGAAGATGGCTATCGCCCAGGAGGCAGCCGCCCAGGTGCGCGAGGGCATGGCCGTGGGGCTCAGCGCCGGCACCACCACGTGGGCGCTGGCCCAGCTGCTGTCCGCCGGGCCGCGGATCACCGTGGTCACCAACTCGGTGCGGATCGCAGATGTTTTCCATCAGGGGTCCTCCCCGTCCACCGTGATCCTGACCGGCGGCGAGCGGACGCCCTCCGATGCGCTCGTGGGACCGCTGGCCACCTCCGCCCTGAAGCAGCTGCACCTGGATGTGCTGTTCCTCGGCGTCCACGGCATCGATCCTGATGCCGGGTTCACCACCCCGAACGTGCTGGAAGCCGAAACGGACCGGGCGTTCGTTGCAGCGGCCCGCAGGGTGGTGGTGCTGGCCGACCACACGAAGTGGGGGACCCTCGGCATCAGCACCATCGCCAGCCTCGAGGACGCCGACGAGCTCATAAGCGACGACCGGCTGGCGGGCGAAGCGCGGCGGATCCTCGGCGAACGCGTCGGCCGGCTGCGCCTGGCCTCCACCACCGACGCCGCGGCCGCTGGCTGACCGGATCAGCACCCCCGAACCCCAATGACAACGCCTGGAGCTGCCGTGAACCACCCCCAACCCACCTTTGCCTCCGAGGAGGCACCGCCCCTGGACCCGCTGTACCTGCGGTGCTCGGGCAAGGCCCTGCTCATCGACTTCAGCACCGGCGAGCCGGCCATGCTGCACTTCGGCGCCGACCTTGGCCCCGGCCTTCCGGACCTGTCGCTGCTCGGCGATCCTGTTGCGCCCTCGTCCCTGGACATCCCCGTGACCCTGGGCCTGATCCCGCAGGCGTCCTCCGGCTGGCGCGGACGCCCCGGCCTCCGCGGCCACCGGAACGGCCAGGCGTTCTCGGCCCGGCTCCGCGCGGTGTCCGTGGAAACGCCGGACGGCGCCGGCCGTTCCGCCGTCATCACCCAGTCAGCTCCCGACGCCGGTGTCACGGTGAGCACCGAGATCCGGATCAACGACGGCGGCCTGCTGCAGCTCCGGCACACGCTGGACAATGACGGCCCAGACAACTACTGCCTCGAGGAGCTTGCCACCGTGCTGCCCGTGGGGCGTGCCGCGACGGAAATCCTGGACCTCACCGGCCGCTGGTGCCGCGAAGCCCACCCCCAGCGCCTCCCGATCCGGCAGGGTACCTGGGTCCGCTCGGGCCGGCACGGACGCACCGGCCACGATTCCTCACTGCTGTTTGCTGCGGGAACCGTGGGATTCGGCAACCGCCACGGACAGGTCTGGGCCGTGCACCTGGGCTGGAGCGGCAACCACGAGAGCTTTGTCGAGACGATCGGGGACGGCCGTTCCGTCATCGGCGCCTCGGAACTGCTCGGATCAGCCGAAATCACCCTCGCAGCGGGTGCCAGCTACGAGACGCCGTGGCTGTTTGCCGCCTACTCCGATTCCGGCCTGGACGGCATCAGCGACGCCTTCTACGCCTGGTTCCGCGGACGCCCGCACCATCCCGGGGCTCGCTCCGGCAAACCCCGCCCGGTGGTGCTGAACGTCTGGGAGGCGGTCTACTTCGACCACAGGCTTCCCGCCCTGCTGGAGCTGGCCGAGTCCGCCGCCGGGCTCGGCGTCGAGCGTTATGTCCTCGACGACGGCTGGTTCCGCGGCCGGAGAAACGACACCGCAGGCCTCGGCGACTGGTACGTGGACGAACAGCTCTGGCCCGACGGGCTGACCCCGCTGATCGACGCGGTCACCGGCCACGGCATGGAATTCGGCCTGTGGGTCGAGCCGGAAATGGTCAACGAGGACTCGGACCTGGCCCGCGCCCACCCGGACTGGATCGCGGGACCGGCCCGGCCCGCCGCCGGACACGCCTCACCTGGCCCGCGGCCCGAGCGGTGGCGGCACCAGCAGGTCCTGGACCTGGCAAACCCGGATGCCTGGCAGTACATCTTCGACCGGCTGCACGCCCTCCTGGGCCAGTACCGGATCAGCTACCTCAAATGGGACCAGAACAGGGACCTGACCGAGATGGGCCACGAGGGCAGCCCCTCGGTGCATGCCCAGACGCTGGCCGTGTACCGGCTCCTGGACGAACTGCGCAAGGCCCACCCCGACGTCGAGATCGAGAGCTGCTCCTCCGGGGGCGCCCGCGTGGATCTCGGCATCCTGGAACGCACGGACCGGGTCTGGGCCTCCGACTGCAACGACGCCCTGGAACGCCAGACCATCCAGCGGTGGACCGGGGTGGTGGTGCCCCCCGAGCTCGTCGGGGCGCACATCGGCCCCACAAGCTCGCACACCACGGCGCGGACCCATGCGCTGTCCTTCCGCGCCATCACCGCCATATTCGGCCACTTCGGCCTGGAATGGGATGTGCGCCAGCTCCAGGACTCCGAACGGAGCGAGCTCGCGGCTGCGATCGCGCTGTTCAAGGACTACCGGGCGCTGATCCACAGCGGACGCATGGTGCGCGCCGATGAGGCGGATCCCTCGCTGATGCTCCACGGCGTCGTCTCCCACGACGGCACCGAAGCGCTGTACGCCCTGGTATCCGTGGCGACGTCGTTCTCCGAAGTCCCCGGACGGATCCCGCTCCCCGGGCTGCGGCCCGACGGGAGCTACCGGGTGGAGCTGGTCTACCCGGCCCCCGGCATCGGCCATGCGTTCACGCAGGTATTGCCCCCTGCGTGGCTTTCCTCCGGAGTTGAGGCAAGCGGCCGGTTCCTGGCGGAGTCGGGCCTGCCCATGCCAGTCCTGAACCCGGAACACGGGCTGCTCCTCAGCGTCCGCGCCATCACCGACGACACCGGAAGAGGCGTCTAACATGGGCCAGATCACGAAACGGTCTTATCTGCTCGCCGACGGGCGGGACATCATCTACTTCGATGACGCGGACACGGCGCTCTCCCCGGAGCGTTCCCCCGATCTGCGCGAACCGGCTGCACGTCCGCCGACCGCGACCATGCGGCAGGACGTGTTGACCGGCGAATGGATTTCGGTCGCCTCCGCCCGCCAGAACCGGGTTGTCCTGCCGCCCTCGCACCTGGACCCCCTGGCCCCCGCCTCGGCCGGGAACCCCTCGGAGATTCCCAGCCTCTACGATGTGGCCGTCTTCGAAAACAAATCCCCCTCATTCGGGCCCGGCCTGACCGGCCCCGGTTCACCGGAGGGGCTTGACGACCTCGCCAGGGTGGGGCTGGGACGCAGCCGGCAGTCCGTGGGCCGGTGCGAAGTCGTGTGCTTCTCCCCCGAACCCACCGGATCGCTGGCCGGGGTATCGGAGTCCCGGATGCGGACGGTCGTGGAAGCCTGGGCGGACCGGACGGCCGCCCTGTCCGCGCTGCCCGGCGTCCAGCAGGTCTTCCCCTTTGAGAACCGCGGGGAGGCCATCGGGGTGACGCTGCACCATCCGCATGGGCAGATCTACGCCTACCCCTTCATCACGCCCCGCACGGCCCAGCTCATCCGCTCGGTCCAGAACTACGGGGGCTCGCTGTTCGAGGACGTCCTCCGGTTCGAGCAGAAGTCCGAGCGCGTGGTGCTCCAGGGCGAGCATTGGACCGCGTTCGTTCCCTTCGCGGCGCGATGGCCGCTGGAGGTCCATATCCTGCCGCACCGGCACGTTCCCGACCTGGCCGCCACCACCGCCGAGGAACGCGACGAGTTCTCCGGCCTGTACCGCCGGCTCCTACGGGGCGTGGACGCCCTGTACGAGACGCCTACCCCGTATATCTCCGCCTGGCATCAGGCGCCCGTCCATGCCCACCGGGACGACATCCGGCTGATGCTTCAGCTGACGTCGCCCCGGCGGGAGGAAACCAAGCTGAAGTACCTTGCCGGTTCGGAGGCGGCGATGGGCGCGTTCATCGCCGACATCCCGCCGGAAACCGCAGCCGCCCGGCTCCAGGAAGCCATGAAGCAGGAAGCAACAGAGCAGGAAGCCATTCAGCCATGACCGAACTTCTACGCCAGGGAACCGAATACTTCACCGGGGAGTTCGGCGTCGCACCGGACGGCTTGTGGTCCGCGCCCGGACGCGTGAACGTCATCGGCGAGCACACGGACTACAACGACGGCTTCGCCTTTCCCATCGCCATCGACAAGCGCACCACCGTAGCGGCCCGCGCCCGCGAAGACCGCATGCTCCGGGTTGCCAGCAGCGCATTCCCTGGCGTGGTGGAGACGAGCCTGGACGGACTGGACCCCGACTCCCTGAACGGCTGGGCCGCCTACCCCCTGGGCGTGGCCTGGGCCATGTCCAGGACCGCTCCCGCCGGCGCCCTCACCGGTGTGGATCTGGCCCTGAGCTCAGATGTCCCGGCAGGCGCCGGGCTCTCCTCCTCGGCCGCCGTCGAGTGCGCGGTGGCCCTGGCCCTGAACGATTTGTGGCAGCTCGGCCTCAGCCGGCAGGAGCTGGCCCGGATCGGCCAGCTGGCCGAGAACAGGGTCGTCGGCGCCCCCACCGGCATCATGGACCAGTCGGCCTCGCTCCTGGGCGAACCGGATCACGGCATCCTGCTGGACTGCCAGAGCCTGAAGACGGAGAGCGTCGCGCTCGGCTTCGCCGCCGCGGGGGTGGGGCTGCTCGTCATTGACACCCGGACCAGCCACTCCCACGCCGACGGCGGCTACGCCAGCCGCCGCCGGTCCTGCGAGGACGGCGCCCGGACCATGGGGGTCGGCAGCCTTCGGGCACTCGGCACCGAGGACCTGCCCCGCGCGGCCACGCTGCTGGACGGGCAGACCTTCCGCCGGGTCCGCCATGTCATCACGGAGAACCAGCGGGTGCTGGACACTGTTGCTGCGCTGCGGACTGCCGGCCCCACCGCCATCGGACCTTTCCTCAACGAATCGCACGTGTCAATGCGCGACGACTTTGAAATCTCCACCCCGGAACTGGACCTGGCGGTGTCCAGTGCACAGGAACTGGGTGCACTCGGCGCGCGCATGACCGGCGGCGGCTTCGGCGGGGCCGCTATCGCCCTGGTCCGGAACGGCGACGCCAGCAGGGTCGCGGAGGGAATTGCCCGGGATTTCAGCCGGGCCGGGTTCACTGCCCCGCATGTCTTCCCCGTCAGTGCCTCGGCCGGAGCCCGCCGGGAACAGTAAGCGGGCGCCGCGACCGGCCGGGCGCCGACAGGCCGCTAGACCCGCACGAGCCCGGCGGCCTCGGCCAGGAGCTCCACGGAGCGCAGCCGCGCCACGGTGCCGGTGCTCTGGTGCGCAACGATCAGCTCGTCGGCGTCGGCGTGGGCAGTGAACTCGTCCAGGTACTCCAGGACGGTGTCCGGGGTGCCGACGGCGGAGTACTTCATCATCTGTGCCATGTGCTGGCCCTGCGGCGAGTCCAGGATCATGTCCGCCTCGTCGTCGCTGAACACCCGGCCGTTGCCGAAGAACAGCGAGACCCGGGCCCGCTTGGTGGCTTGGAAGATCGCCTGGGCCTCGGCGGCCGAGTCCGCGGCAATGACGTTGACGCCGGCGATCACGTGCGGGGCGTCGAGCTGCGCGGACGGCCTGAATTCGCGGCGGTAGGTGGTGACGGCGTCCTGCAGGGCGTTGGGCGCGAAGTGTGAGGCGAAGGCGTACGGCAGGCCCAGCTGGGCGGCCAGCCTGGCCCCGAACAGCGAGGAGCCCAGGATGTACAGCGGCACATTCGTGCCCTTGCCCGGGGTCGCTTCCACGCCGGGGATGCGGGTGGGGCCGGTCAGGTAGCCCTGGAGTTCCAGCACGTCCTGCGGGAAGCTGTCCGCGGACATCGGGTCACGGCGGAGGGCGCGCATGGTGTTCTGGTCGCTGCCGGGCGCGCGGCCCAGGCCGAGGTCGATCCGGCCCGGGTGCAGCGTTTCGAGCGTGCCGAACTGTTCCGCGATGGTTAGCGGCGAGTGGTTGGGCAGCATGACGCCGCCGGCGCCGAGGCGGATGCTGGAGGTGTGGGCCGCGACGTGCGCGATCAGCACGCTCGTGGCGGAGGAGGCGATCGAGGACATGTTGTGGTGCTCGGCGTACCAGATCCGCCGGTAGCCCCGCTCCTCGGCGAGCTGCGCTATGGCAACGCTTCCGGCGAAGCTCTCTGCCGCCGTCTGGCCCTTGCCGATGGTTGCCAGGTCAAGGATGGAAAGCGGAACAGTCACGGAAAAAGCCGGCCTTTCGTAGCGGAACAGTGTTCAGGACCATGGTCCGGCGCCACACCGGACTCCGGCACGGGCACACTGGGGTCAACGACGGCGGGCCCCGTGATATTTCTGCCGGCCCCCGTGATATTTCTGCCGGCCGCCGGGATATTTCTGCGGCCGCCGGATGCCGTCAAGGCAGCACCGGTCCGGCACGTCAGATCTAGGATTAGCGGATCAGCGGCACGAGAAGTTGTAGTCGAGCCCGCCTGAGACGTATTGCGTCATCGACACGCGGCTGCGCGGGGTGAGCCCGGGAAGCGAGCAGTTGGTCTTGGCACCGGCCAACGACCCCGCACCCGCCAGCCAGCTCGGCAACCCGGCCAGCGGGCTGGCGGACGACACCGAACCGGCAATCTGTCGCCACTGGCTGCCGGTTGAATAGATGCCGACGCGTGCGCCGATGCTCGTGAAGTAGGCGGTCATGCCCTCGAGGACGGCGACATTGGCTGACTTGTCGGCCTGCCACGTGTTTTCCGTCTCCACATCCAACCACCAGAGATACGACGCCGGATTCCTCACCCCGCGGAGTACGGCGTCGTCGTACGCTTTCGCGTAGCCGTACATGTAGGAGCATGCCTTGAAGGCCCGCGTGGCGCAGTTCCCGTAGGGGTTGGCCACGCGCTTGCCCTGGTAGGCGTTAGAGGTGGGCCACCAGGACCCTTTCAGCCCGGGATTGGCCGTGTTGACGTAGAGCGCGACCCTCGGCTGCGACGTCGCGGCGGGCGTTTTTGCCGTCTCGGCCCACGCCAGCTCGGCCGCCAGGCAGGGGTTCGTGGTGTTGGCGAGGCCGTTGTTGACGCCGACGATCGCGAAGGCCGGCTGCTTCGGAAGTGTTTTGCCGCACTGCGGCCAGGACACATCGATACCCACCGGTTCTGATGAGAGCGCCGGGGCCGCCAAGGCCGGTGACCCGCCCATCAGCGCCAGGCCGAGTGCAGCGGCGACGAAAAGAACCATTTTCAATATCGATGGGGCCATGCTGAAGTCTAAGGTCAAAATCCGCGTCAGCCCTGGAACCCGGCCGGCGGCATGTCCCCCGGCATCGGCCCGGAGGACATGCCGCCGTGCTCTGCGATCTACTGGAAGAGGGCAAGGTCAAAGCCCTGGCACTGTCGCAGGTGAGCATGGCGGAACTCGGACAGAAGCCGCAGTCCAGCGAGAACGTGGCCAAGGAGGTCCTCAAGGTCCTCGCCGACTAGCAGGGGGCGGGATTGTACCGTTGAGCCGGGTCCGGGCGTGCCGGACCCGGCTATGCTATCCGCATGGCCATCAAATCCACTGCAGATAAAGTCGCCACCATCCAGAAGGGGTACGCCCTCGAAGGTCCCACGATCGAGCTGGGGGCCGCGATCATCGACGGCGAACTCCACAAGGATGCCCCCGTCCGCTTGCCGCTCGCAATGATGAACCGGCACGGCCTGGTGGCCGGCGCAACGGGCACCGGCAAGACCGTCACGCTGCACATGATGGCCGAGCAGCTTTCCACCGCGGGGGTACCCGTGTTCCTGGCGGATATCAAGGGCGACCTCTCCGGACTGGCCACGGCCGCGACGGGCAGCGAAAAGCTCCTCGGGCGCACGGAGAGCATCGGCCAGGCATGGTCCGGCAAGACATTCCCGGTGGAATTCCTGGCCCTCGGCGGCGACGGAAACGGCATCCCTGTCCGTGCCACCATCACGTCTTTCGGCCCCATCCTGCTCTCCCGCGTGATGGAACTGAATGAGACCCAGGAATCCAGCCTGCAGCTGGTCTTCCATTTCGCTGACAAGAACAACCTTGAACTGATCGACCTCAAGGATTTGCGGGCCGTCATCCAGTTCCTGACCTCGGAAGAGGGCAAGGACGAACTCGCGGAACTCGGCGGCCTCTCGAAGGCAACCGCCGGCGTCGTCCTCCGTGAACTGATCACCCTCGAGGCGCAGGGCATGGAGAAGTTCTTCGGCGAACCCGAGTTCAGCACCGCGGAACTGCTGCGCACCGCCCCGGACGGCCGCGGCGTCGTGAGCTGCCTGGAGCTGCCCACGCTGCAGACCAAGCCTATGCTGTTCTCCACGTTCCTGATGTGGCTGCTGGCGGACCTGTTCGAGGACTTACCGGAGGCCGGCGACCTCGACAAGCCCAAGCTCGTGTTCTTCTTGGATGAGGCGCACCTGCTGTTCCACGGCGCCTCGAAGGCGTTCCTGGACGCGATCACCACCACCGTGCGGCTGATCCGGTCCAAGGGCGTCGGCATCTTCTTCGTGACCCAGACCCCCAAGGATGTCCCGGCCGATGTGCTGGGGCAGCTGGCCAACCGCGTGCAGCACGCCCTCCGCGCCTACACCCCCGAGGACGCCAAGGCCCTCAAGGCGACGGTGTCCACTTTCCCGATCAGCGACTACGACCTTGAGGAGACCCTCACGTCGGCCGGGATCGGCGAGGCCGTCATCACGGTCATGAATGAGAAGGGCGCGCCGACTCCGGTGGCCCTGACCCGCCTCCGTGCCCCGGAATCCGTCATGGGCCCTAGTACTACAGTCGCGTTTATGGGGTGTGTCCGCGGGCCTTGTAGTGACAGTGCCGGGCGCGGTGCTGGTGTTTTCTTCGCCAGGTTGAGTGTTTCAGGACGTGTTTCGGGCTGGTGGTGCGGTGCCAGACGAGTCGGACGAGCAACCGCCTGATTTCAGGCAGTGAGAGCCGGATCAGTTCGCCGTCGGCGGCGGAAGGGCCCCTTTTTTGGAGCGGATCACGGTCAGGAAGGCCTGGGCGAACATGGAGAGGGTGATGTGCCGGTACCAGCCGGTGTATTGGCGGACCTGGTAGTGGTCCAGCCCTGTTTCGCCTTTGGAGGTTTGGAAGGTTTCCTCGATCGCCCAGCGGGCGCCGGCGATCCGCACCAGTTCGGCAAGGGAGACCCGGTTGGGGCCGTGGCAGATGTAGTAGGCCAGGTCGGTGGGGTCCTTCAGGGACCGGCGGGCCAGCAGCCAATGTTCTCCGGTTTCGGCGGGTCCGTTGATGCGGGTCCGTGCCCAGGAGTATCGACGGTCGCCCTTGGTTCCTGCCCCGGCGGTGCGGGTCCGCCAGACATTGCCGCGCAGGGAAGCGATGAGTTTATCCGCGCGCCACTGTTCACCCGGCCAGGCGGTGGGGGCGATGATGTTTTGGTTCATGGGAACCGCCAGCACGTAGTGCAATCCTTTGGCTTCCAGACGGCGGCGCAGCCCCGTGTGCTGTCCGTAGACCGCGTCACCGGTGGCCCAGCGGGCAGGGATCCCGGCATCCAGGGCGCGGTCGATCATGTCCGCGGCCAGTACCGGTTTCGTTGCGAATTCCCTGGTTTTGGGGATCCCGGCCCGGGTGCATCTTTCCCGGTCATTCGTCCAGGTTTTGGGCAGGTAAAGTTCCCGGTCCAGCAGGGTGCGCCCGGCCGGGGCGGAGTAGGTCAGGAACACCCCGATCTGGCAGTTCTCCACCCGCCCGGCAGTGCCTGAATACTGGCGTGCGACCCCGGCCGATGCGGTGCCCTTCTTGAGGAATCCGGTCTCGTCGATGATCAGGATCCCGTCGGGATCGCCCAGGTGGCGGTTGACGTAGGTGAACAAATCATCCCGCACAGCATCCGGGTCCCAGTCGGTGGTCGAGAGCAGGCGCTGCATGCCATCCGGGGTCCCGTGCCCGGCGCGTTCAGACAGGGTCCAGGAGTTTTTCCGTTCCTCATCCGAAAGCAGCCCGCGCACATATCCGACAGCATTCCGCCGCGGTTCGGACCGGACAAACCGGGGCCCAATAAGATCGCCGATTTCCTCCAGACCTTCGGCCCACTCTTCTACCTCCGCCACACAAATATCATCACTCACCACCAACGATTAACAGGCCACGACCGGAAAGTCCGATTAAACCGCCGAGACCGCCCAAAATAAACGCGACTGTAGTACTAGGGCGTGTCTCCTAATGCTGGGGGTGGCTTTTTGGCAAAATTGAGTGGTGAGTTCGCGTTATGCCTTGTTGTCCGATGCCCAGTGGGAGTTCATTGCCCCGTTGATGCCTGATTCGTCGGGGAAACCGGGGCGGCCGTTCAATGACCACCGGTTGATGACAGAGGGCATCATCTACCGCTACCGGGCAGGTATCCCGTGGCGGGATCTCCCTTCCCATTTCGGGTCGTGGAAGACCGTGTGGAAGCACCACCGCCGCAACAGCGCCAGCGGGACCTGGGACAGGGTGCTGGCTGCGCTGTTGACCCGTGCCGACGCACAAGGGCTGATCAACTGGGAGGTGTCGGTGGACTCCACGGTCAACCGTGCCCACCAGCACGGCACGAACCTTCCCCGCCACACAGGGGGACCTCTCGAATTACAGGAATCTGCTTGATGAGCCGGATGATCATGCCGTCGGACGCTCCCGCGGCGGCCTGACCACGAAGATCCATGCCCTGGTTGACGGCAACATGCGCCCCTTGGTCCTGCTCCTGGGGCCCGGGCAGGGCGGGGACTCGCCCATGTTTGAAAACCTCATGGATGCCCTGAAGGTCGAACGGGAAGGTCCCGGCCGGCCCCGCAGCCGCCCGGACCGGGCCATGGCTGACAAAGCCTACTCATCCAAAGCGATCAGGAGCTACCTGCGCGGGCGTGGCATTGAATGCGTCATCCCCGAAAAGGACGACCAGAAAGCCAACCGGAAACGCAGGGGCTCCTCCGGAGGACGGCCCGTCACCTACGACAAGGACGCGTACAAGCGGCGCAATGTCGTCGAACGCAGTTTCAACACCCTCAAGCAATGGCGCTCCCTGGCCACTCGCTACGACAAATTGGCCCTCACCTACCGCTCAGCGGCCGTTCTGCACGCCGTCGTCATCTGGAGCACACGATTAGGAGACACGCCCTAGCGCCGATGCCCTGATCTCCAGCACCGTCGCCGGCTCCGCACTGCTCGCCAAGTACGGCACGGCCGTGGACAACGTCTCCGCCTACGAAAAGATCACGGGCAAGGCGGCAGCCACCACCGGGGCCGCCGCGGGCCCGTCCGCTGTGGGCGGCGTTCCGGGCGGCGGGGGCGCCATGGACCGGAACGCCGTCGACGCCGACGCCCGGCGGATCGAGGAAGAGATCCTGGGCCGCCCGAGCAGCCGGCCCGCGCCGGTGCCCGGGCAGGAGGCGCCCGGGTATGACAGGGTTCCCGGGCGGCAGGCCCCGCAGGAGGCCGGCGGCGGCATGGTCGGCGACCTCGCCGGGGCCTTGGGCGGAGCGCTGGGCGGAGGTCTCAAGAGCATGGCCCGTTCGCTGGGGACCCAGCTGGGCAGGGAGCTGCTCCGCGGGGTCTTCGGCACCTCCTCGAAGCGCCGCCGCAGCTAAGGATTCCTGGCTGCGGCAGCCGCGTACAGGCCGTGTCCTGATCCCTGAAAGTGCGCCCTGACCGCTGAGGTGAGTTGCGCCATCGAACTTCTCCGGGAGCGATGCCCCGCGTCACAAGGGGCGCCTGTGACACGTGGTTTCCGGTGACCTACAGGTAACGTAAGGTACGTGCAAATGAGTCAGGCGTTGGTCAGGATCGCAGCAGTGTGGCTGCTGGGCCTGATGCTTGCCGTGGCCGGGGCCATCGTTTCGATCAACCTGGTGAACGACTCCATCGCGGGCCCCCAGCAGCCTGTCCGCGAGTATCTGGCCGCACTACAGAAGGGCGAGGGCGAAAAAGCCCTCGGCTTGCTGCACGCCTCCGTGCCGCACAGCAACGCCGCGATGCTGGACGGAACTGCGCTGCAGACCGCGGCCGCACGCATCTCGGGCGTCACGTTCGGCGACGCTGAGGACCGCGGCGGGAACCAGGTCATGGTGCCCATTGACTACAGCATCGACGGCAGCCAGTTGCGCACCGAATTCCTGCTGGAGCGGTCCGGTACGGAGTGGCTGTTCTTCCACAAGTGGTCCTTCGTCCCGGCTGCGCTTCCCCTGCTCGACGTCACCGTGGTGAATTCCAATGAGGCCACGCTCAACGGTGTGCCGGTGAACATGCCCAGCGGCCGCAACTCCTTCGCTGTCTTCTACCCGGGCGAGTACGAGGCCTCCCTGAACGGACAGTTCTTCTCCGCCCCGCCGACCCGGGCCACCCTGTCCGGCAGGGACGTGCCCCCGGCGCCGCTGAACCTGCTGACCCAGGCCACGGATCAACTGAAGAACGCCGTGGGCGGCAAGGTCAAGGAGTTCCTGGATTCCTGCGCGGACGAGGCCGACAAGCAGCAGAAGCTCCAGCCCGACTGCCCGTTCTACCACGCCACCAACAACCGCGTGATTGACGGGACCATCGACTGGAGCATCACCGAGTACCCCGCCGTCAGCATCGAACCCTTTGGCGGCCGCTGGGTCGTGGCACCGTTGGACGGCAAGGCACGCATCAAGGCCCGCCAGGTGGATCTGTTCACGGGCGTTGTCACGGACATCAACGCGGTCCACGATTTCAGCTTCACCACCCGTCTGGATATCGACGCCGACACCGTCAAGCTCACCCCGCTCTTGAACTACTGAGTTATGACCCGGCCACGCCCGCGCCCGGCTGCGGGACTGGCCCGGTTTTGAGCACGGTCCTGCCGTCCTAACGCCAGTTCCCGGGCCCAAACGCCTCAAAACCGGGCCGGTTCGGCTGCGGCCAGCGCAGCGACCCCCGTGCCAGCACCTCCCGGACCTGCGCCAGGACCGCGTCCGGAGCATAGACGACATCGTCGTAGAAGAATCTCAGCACCGGCAGGCCCTGCACGACCGCCGAGTTGTCGCGGCGCCGGTCCTTCTTGAACTGCCGCGATTCAAGGTGGAAGGCAAGCCCGTCAATCTCGACTATGAGGAAGCCTTCCAGCAGAAAATCGACCCTGCCAATGCCGTCGATCCAGACCTGGGTCTCGGTGGAAATCCCGGCGTCCCTGAAGAGGATCCGGGCCAGCGTCTCCAGCAGTGAATCCGCACCGCGCTCAACCCTCTCCACCACGTTCCGTGCCTTGCCGCACCGGTTTCCCGCTAGGTGGCGCAGCAGGAATCCTAAGTCGATGTCTCCCCGGGTGTAGGCGCTTTCCACCATGACAAGGGACTCGAGCGCGGGCAGACAGAGCAAGGCGTGAAGCAGGACGTCCGGCAGAGCCGCCACGGCTCCCGAGGCTCTGGGCTGGGTCAAGGGCATGCGGTGGCTGACGCAGGACTGCGGCCTTTTGCCGTTGCTGTGCCAGTAGTGCGGCTTGGCGGCGGGGTTCAACAGCCAGAGACCAAATCGCGGAGCGGCGGAAACACACGTGAGCAACGCCCTGGATCGCTTTGCCGCGATCAGCTCAGGGTCCGCGCCCGGAAGCGCGAGCACACCACGCTCCAGCCGCACCACTGAACCGTCACGGACGGCGCTCCGGATGGCCGATTCGTTGGCGCCTCCGGCCACAACAGCCCGGGACAACGCCACCCCGCCCACGGAGCTGAGTATCTGCACAGGATCCATGACCCCAATGTGCAGGCCCCATGCAAGGCTCAACAGCCGGCCCGGGCCCTATGTGGACAACCCAGCGCTGCGGGACTGGCCCATCAATGGCCGCGCCCGGCCGCAACCAGGGCCACAGCTGAAGGGACTGGCCCCCAAAACTGGGCCAGTCCAGCAGCGGCTGTCCTCAATCCATGCCGCGCAGGTCGAGCACCAGCTCGGTGTCGCCGTCTGCCTGCAGCAGCACCGGGATACCCCAGTCCTGCTGGTACAGGTGGCAGGCCGCGTGATCCGGGATCTCGCCGTCCTCGGTTTCCGGGCCGTCGCAGGCCGCGGCGCGGGCGGTAATGTGCAGCACGCCCTCCAGGACATCGGAGGAGAGCTCCAGCGTCCGGAGCAGGCCCACGGAGGTTCCGCCGCCGGCCAGCAGCAGCTCCGGCGGGGTGGAGGAGATCTTCAGCTGGGTAGGATCACCCCAGCGGCCGTCCAGCTTCTGTCCCGTCGGTGCGGTGAAGCGGACTGTCAGCTCCAGCAGCCCGGGGGCCACGGGGCTCTTGGGCCGGTGCGTCTGCGCCGCGCCCTCGTCCACCTGCTGGGCTTCCTTCGGGATGGGCACGTAGACCAGCTGGTGCTTGTTGGCCTCGACAACCACCAGCAGCGGCTCCGCACCGGCAACGTGCGTGTGGTCCACAATGACGTCGGAGGGTTCCGACAGTCCCCGGGCGAGGGTGGAGACGGTGCCCGAGGCGGGGTCGTAGCGGCGGACGGCACCGTTGTAGGTGTCCGCGATCGCCACGGAACCGTCCGGCAGCACGGTGACGCCGAGCGGATGCTGCAACCGGGCTTCGGTCGCGTTGCCGTCACGGAAGCCGAAGTCGAACAGGCCCTTGCCCACGGCGGATTCGACCTTGACCGACCCGCCGTCGCCGATCACCAGTTTGCGCAGCGCCGAAGTTTCGGAGTCCGCCACCCAGATGTTGCCGTCAGCGTCCTCGGCGAGGCCGGAGGGCTGGGCGAACCAGGCTTCCGCGGCCGGGCCGTCCAGGAGTCCTTCGAGCCCGTTGCCGGCGATGATGGACACGGCGCCGGAAACAGGATTAAAACTGAAGATCTGATGCACGCCGGCCATCGCCACCACAACGGCGTTGAGCTTGGTGGACCACACGACGTCCCAAGGGGAGCTGAGGGAAACCGAGAGCGGATCCGCCTCCAGCCGTGCGCCGTAGGCGGCGCCCTCTTCATCCACGCGGGCCGGGCCGGTCTCGAGCAGGCGCTGGACGCCGTTGCCTGCGAGCGTGCTGGCGGTTCCGTCCGTGAGGGAGAGCCCGCGGAGCCGGTGGTTCACCGAGTCAGCGATGACGACGTCGTAGCCAACCCCCGCCGCAACGTCTTCAGGGAGCAGGACAAGGCCCTGCGGTTCGTTGAACCGGGCCGCGGCGGCGTTTCCGTCGGCGTGCCCCTTTTCGCCGGAGCCATAGACCCCCAGAACTGTCTGGAAGTCGGTGGACAGCTCCACCAAGCGGTGGTGGCCAGTGTCTGTGACCAGCCAGGAACCCGTATCCGGCGCGGTTCCGATGCCGCGTCCGGCGGGGAGGTACAGTGCCTTGCCGGGGAAGCGCAGCGTGCCCGACGTCGGTTCCGGCGCCACGTAGGGGCCGTCGCCGCGGTGCAGGGTCCCCTTGGCCTCGTGCTCGGCGATCAGCTCGGGAATGAGCACGGCGAGGCCGTCCGAGTGGCCTTCGCCCGAGAGGTGGGCCACGATGTAGCCCTCGGGGTCGATGACCACCAGGGTGGGCCAGGCCCGGGCCGTGTAGGCCTTCCAGGTGTCCAGCTCGGGATCGTCCAGCACCGGGTGCCGGATCTCGTAGCGTTCGACGGCGGCGGCCAGCGCCACGGGATCAGCCTCGTGCTCGAACTTGGGCGAGTGCACGCCGACAGTCACGAGGATGTCGGAGTACTGCTGCTCGAGGGGACGGAGTTCGTCGAGGACGTGCAGGCAGTTGATGCAGCAGAAGGTCCAGAAGTCCAGCAGCACGATCTTGCCGCGCAGGGATTCGAGGTCCAGGGACTTGCCGCCGGTGTTCAGCCAGCCGCGGCCCACCAGTTCGGAGGCCCGGACCCGGAGGTGGGTGCGTACGGTTTCGCTCATCAGCGTCCTTCCAGCTTGGAGTTGCGTTCGGCCAGCTTGGCATCGCGCTCGGCCAGCTTGGCAAACATATCGTTGTAAGCACTGAGATCGGCGTCGTTATTCCTATCCGCCGCCCGGTCCGTGCGCTTGGACTCCCGGTCGTCGGAACGTGACCACATGACGGCGACGCCGATCGCCACCAGAAGCGTCGGCACTTCGCCGATGCCCCAGGCCACTGCGCCGCCCATCTGCTGATCCAGCAGGGCCGGGGCACCCCAGGTCCGGCCCAGGTTGCCGAAGTAGTCCGCAGCCAGCAGACCCGTGCCGCCCATGATGGCCACACCGAAGAAGGCGTGGAAGCCCATGGTCGCCAGCAGCAGCAGCAGCCGCATGGGGTACGGCGCCCGGCGCGGCAGCGGATCGGTGCCGATCATGGTCAGCACGAAAATGTAGCCGGTCAGCGCGAAGTGCAGGTTCATCAGCTCGTGGCCGACGTGGTCGCGCATGGCGTAACCGAACGCGTCCGAATAGTAGAAGAGCACGATCGAGCCGGCGAAGTTGGCGGCCGCGAACAGCGGGTGAGTCACCAGCTGCGAGAACTTCGAGTGCACAAAGATCAGCAGCCATTCACGCGGCCCGCGGGAGCTGTCCCGCCGCGGCGTCAGCGCCCGGAGCGCGAGTGTCACGGGGGCGCCAAGGACCAGGAAGATGGGGGCCACCATGGTCAGGGCCATATGGTCCACCATGTGCGCCGAGAAGAGCACGCGTCCATAGACCGACGGCGGGCCGGAGGTGACGTATGTCAGGACGGCCAGCCCGATCACCCAGTTGACGGACCGGAACCAGGGCCACGGGTCGCCACGTTGCAGCACCCTCCTGACGCCGAGGACGTAGGCCACCAGGCCAAAGACTGCGACGGCGATCCAGAGCCAGTCGAGCCGCCATTCCGTGAGCCAGCGCTCCGGCGTGAGTTCGGGCGGCAGTTCGTAGCCGGACAGGATGAAGGCCGGTGATGCGTCGGTGGCGAATGTGGCGGACTGCGGCGGGGCGGAGCGGCCCAGCGCGACGGCGATTCCCGACGTTGCTCCCATGATGAGCAGCTCCACAAGCACCAGCTGCCACAGCACCCGGCGCGCGGACCTGCCGACGGCCCGGTTTCCCAGCTGCGGGATGACCCAGCGGCGGTGCATCAGTCCGATGCCGCCCAGCACGAGGGCCGCCGCGGTCTTGGCCAGGATCAGCTGCCCGTAGGCGGATCCGAACAGGTCGGCCCAGTTGTTGACGCGGATGCTGGCGTTGATCACGCCGGAGGCGAAGACCAGCGCGAAGGCGAAGCCTGCCAGGGCGGAGAAGCGGCGGAGCGTCGGCTCGGTGATATCCCCGGTGCCTGCAGTTCCGCCCGGGCTCCTGCCTGCGGCGCCAGCCCCGCCCAGCACGCCCGAGAGGAGGGCCAGCATGATGATGCCGCCCACCCAGGCCGATACGCCCACCAGGTGCAGGCCGAGGGAGTTGATGGCGCCTTCGTGGTCATTCGAGCTGGATGAGTGGCCGATCAGCGCCGCCGGCACCAGCCCCGCCAGGGAGACCACCAGCGTGGCTGCCAGCCCGCCGCGGGAGCGGACACCGAACAGTGCCGTGGTGACCACAGCCGCGATGATGACGACTGTCAGCCAGGCCCGGCCCGTTTCGATATCCGTCATGAAGTAGACCAAGGACCTGGTGAACTCCTGGTCCCCGGAGATCCCCTGCCCCGCGATGTCCGCATAGCCGAGGACCAGCACGGCGATCGCGGAAAGGGTCCAGACAGCTCCTGCGGCCGCGGCCACGGCCAGCGCGCGGGTGAAAGCCGGATGCTCCGGGGCGCCGTGTTCCTTGGACCGGGAGTCGTTCTGGCTCCGGGGGAGGATGCCGACGGCGAAGATCAGGCCGCCGATCACGGTGGCCAGGGAGACATTGTGGAGCGCCTTGCTCACCGGCAGGCCCCAGCGGACCAGTGCACCCGGGTCGGAGACTTCACGGGCGGTGGCCGCGCCGGAAAAGAGAAGCGCCGCGGCAAGGCCCACGAACAACGCGGCCAGGCCTGCGAACAGCCAAGGCCGGGAAATTCCGCCCGGACCGGGAACAGGGCCGCGAACTCCCCCGGTGGGGACGGGAGCTGCGGCTGTGGGAGTGGGCTTTGCGGCGGAAGGCACACCTCCATTGTCCGCTACGCCTGCGTGCTCAGCGAATCGGTGGGAAGGGGCTGGACGGAAGGCGCGGACCCGCTTAAAGCAAAAGGAGCGGCAACCCTAGGGTTGCCGCTCCTTTCAAGCCTTCGAAGAGGACTACTTCTTCTTGGCGACTGCAGCCTTCAGCTTGGAGCCGGCGGTCAGCTTGACGCTGTGGCCAGCGGCGATCTGGATGGTCTCGCCGGTCTGCGGGTTGCGGCCGGTGCGAGCTGCACGGTCGGTGCGCTCGACTGCGAGCCAGCCCGGGATGGTGATCTTTTCGCCCGCGGCGACAGAGGTCTCGAAAACCTCGAACAGTGCATCGAGCACGGAGTTGACTGATGCCTGGCTGGTGCCGGCCTTGCCAGCTACCTCTGCAACAAGTTCACTACGGTTCTTAGCCATTTATGTCCTCCTGGACGGTCATGATTTCTGGAGCCTGCACACGGCATGCGCACAAGCCACTGTTCGAAAACTTACCAGCTTGCCGCCGTCGAGGTGGCAAATTCCGCGTGTTTTCGGCCTTTTTTGGGGAAAATCACGGGAATCGGCGGCTTTGGAGGTCAAATTTCGCCAACAGCGGACGGCCCGCTACCGTCCTAGGTCTGGGCAGCGTGACCGGCCACAAGCATCGGCCAGGAGGCGAGCGGTCCCGCACCTTCGACGCCGGTGGGGACCCTGCCGTGGCGCCGGTGCCCCGGGCCGGGTGACGGGCCGCATGGCAGGCCGGGTGAAGGGCCGGGCAGCGGGCTGTGTTGGGTGTTAAATGCGGGAGAGCCCCCGACCTGTGGTTGGGGGCTCTCGACCGTTTAATGGTTGTCCGGCGGTGACCTACTCTCCCACACCCTCCCGGGTGCAGTACCATCGGCGCTGTGGGTCTTAGCTTCCGGGTTCGGGATGGGACCGGGCGTTTCCCCCACGCTATGACCGCCGTAACCCTTCGTCCCGTCCCGCCGGGTGTGCCGGGGGTGGGAAGTCTGTGGTGACAACATGGCCGCTGCGGATGCCGCAGCTGTGGTGTTGTTATTCAGTTGTGGTGTTTTTGTTCCTGTGACAACGGTTTTGTTGTCTGGGAACCACATAGTGGACGCAAGCAGTCTTGTTTTCTTTTTTACCGCCGTTGGTGTGAACGTCTTTTGACGCCGTTCACCGGTGGTGTGTGGTGTAAGTTATCGGCCTATTAGTACCGGTCAGCTTCACGAGTCGTTGGTCCTCGCTTCCACATCCGGCCTATCAACCCAGTGGTCTGGCTGGGGGCCTCTCACACACAAGGTGTATGGAAATCTCATCTCGAAGCGAGCTTCCCGCTTAGATGCTTTCAGCGGTTATCCCATCCGAACGTAGCTAATCAGCGGTGCACTTGGCAGTACAACTGACACACCAGAGGTTCGTCCGTCCCGGTCCTCTCGTACTAAGGACAGCCCTTCTCAAATTTCCTGCGCGCGCAGCGAGGGACCGAACTGTCTCACGACGTTCTAAACCCAGCTCGCGTACCGCTTTAATGGGCGAACAGCCCAACCCTTGGGACCTACTCCAGCCCCAGGATGCGACGAGCCGACATCGAGGTGCCAAACCATGCCGTCGATATGGACTCTTGGGCAAGATCAGCCTGTTATCCCCGAGGTACCTTTTATCCGTTGAGCGACGGCCATTCCACAATGTACCGCCGGATCACTAGTCCCGACTTTCGTCCCTGCTCGAGATGTCTCTCTCACAGTCAAGCTCCCTTGTGCACTTACACTCGACACCTGATTGCCAACCAGGCTGAGGGAACCTTTGGGCGCCTCCGTTACTTTTTAGGAGGCAACCGCCCCAGTTAAACTACCCATCAGGCACTGTCCCTGACCCGGATTACGGGCCGAAGTTAGATGTCCAAAGTGACCAGAGTGGTATTTCAACGATGACTCCACCCGGACTGGCGTCCGGGCTTCCACGTCTCCCACCTATCCTACACAAGCCACTCCGAACACCAATACCAAACTATAGTAAAGGTCTCGGGGTCTTTCCGTCCTGCTGCGCGTAACGAGCATCTTTACTCGTACTGCAATTTCGCCGAGTTTATGGTTGAGACAGCGGGGAAGTCGTTACTCCATTCGTGCAGGTCGGAACTTACCCGACAAGGAATTTCGCTACCTTAGGATGGTTATAGTTACCACCGCCGTTTACTGGGGCTTGAATTCTCAGCTTCGCCTTGCGGCTAACCGGTCCTCTTAACCTTCCAGCACCGGGCAGGAGTCAGTCCGTATACATCGTCTTGCGACTTCGCACGGACCTGTGTTTTTAGTAAACAGTCGCTTCCCCCTGGTCTCTGCGGCCCCTGCACGCTCCGGACAGCAAAGTGTCCATCACGCTGGGGGCCCCCTTCTCCCGAAGTTACGGGGGCATTTTGCCGAGTTCCTTAACCATAATTCTCTCGATCGCCTTAGTATTCTCTACCTGATCACCTGTGTCGGTTTGGGGTACGGGCGGCTGAAACCTCGCGTCGATGCTTTTCTCGGCAGCATAGGATCACCGAATCCCCCCTCACGGGGGTCCCGTCAGATCTCAGGCATCATGAACGGCGGATTTGCCTACCGTTCGCCCTACATCCTTAGACCGGGACAACCATCGCCCGGCTCGGCTACCTTCCTGCGTCACACCTGTTAATACGCTTGCCTCCCGGGATCAGGTCCCGCGCTCCACCAAAACCCGCACATCCCGAAGGACGATCGGGCAGGTTTCGGGCGGTTAGTGTCCCCCGTTCGGCATGGACGGTTTTTCACCGGTACGGGAATATCAACCCGTTGTCCATCGACTACGCCTGTCGGCCTCGCCTTAGGTCCCGACTTACCCAGGGCAGATTAGCTTGACCCTGGAACCCTTGATCATTCGGCGGACGGGTTTCTCACCCGTCTTTCGCTACTCATGCCTGCATTCTCACTCGTGTGGGCTCCACCGCTGGTTTACACCGCGACTTCACTGCCCACACGACGCTCCCCTACCACTCCGGACGCCTGAACCAACCCACAAGGGGCGGCTTGGCTGTTGTCCGAAATCCACAACTTCGGCGGTGTACTTGAGCCCCGCTACATTGTCGGCGCGGAATCACTTGACCAGTGAGCTATTACGCACTCTTTTAAGGATGGCTGCTTCTAAGCCAACCTCCTGGTTGTCTTCGCAACTCCACATCCTTTCCCACTTAGCACACGCTTAGGGGCCTTAGTTGGTGGTCTGGGCTGTTTCCCTCTCGACTATGAAGCTTATCCCCCACAGTCTCACTGCTGCGCTCTCACTTACCGGCATTCGGAGTTTGGCTGACGTCAGTAACCTTGTAGGGCCCATTAGCCATCCAGTAGCTCTACCTCCGGCAAGAAACACGCAACGCTGCACCTAAATGCATTTCGGGGAGAACCAGCTATCACGAAGTTTGATTGGCCTTTCACCCCTACCCACAGCTCATCCCCTCCATTTTCAACTGAAGTGGGTTCGGTCCTCCACGACGTCTTACCGTCGCTTCAACCTGGCCATGGGTAGATCACTTCGCTTCGGGTCTAGATCACGCCACTGCAACGCCCTGTTCAGACTCGCTTTCGCTACGGCTTCCCCACACGGGTTAACCTCGCGACGTAACACTAACTCGCAGGCTCATTCTTCAAAAGGCACGCCGTCACAGCTACTTGTGATTACTCACGGCTGCTCCGACGGATTGTAAGCACACGGTTTCAGGTACTGTTTCACTCCCCTCCCGGGGTACTTTTCACCTTTCCCTCACGGTACTGGTCCGCTATCGGTCATTAGGGAGTATTTAGGCTTATCAGGTGGTCCTGACAGATTCACACGGGATTTCTCGGGCCCCGTGCTACTTGGGATACCTCCCAGGCGGTGCACAACATTTCGGTTACGGGGCTCACACCCTCTACGGCCGGCCTTTCAAGACCGTTCACCTATGTCCACACTCTCACCTTCCCAGCCCGGCAGAGCTGGTATGGAAAGTCCCACAACCCCGACCATGCAACGCCCGCCGGCTATCACACATGGAACGGTTTAGCCTGATCCGCGTTCGCTCGCCACTACTGACGGAATCACTATTGTTTTCTCTTCCTGCGGGTACTGAGATGTTTCACTTCCCCGCGTTCCCTCCACGCACCCTATGTGTTCAGATGCGGGTCACCACGTCGCCTTGCGACGCGTGGCGGGGTTTCCCCATTCGGACACCCTGGGATCACAGTCCGGTTATCGACTCCCCCAGGCTTATCGCAGATTCCTACGTCCTTCTTCGGCTCCTAATGCCAAGGCATCCACCGTGTGCTCTTAAAAACTTGACCACAAAAGATCAAAAACTACTTCACGAGAGAACCACGGAAACCACACCGCAACCAGCCACACCCGAAGGCACAACCAAGTCCACGGCACAGATCCAGGTTCATATTCTTGGAAATTGCTTCTTATAAAAGATGCTCGCGTCCACTATGTAGTTCTCAAACAACAACCCCGTACCCCACACCCCACACACACCCCCAAGGGGCTCCGTGCATGATCGGCGCGGCCAGGAAACCAGAAACAAACGTCCCGCACCGCACACCCGCCACCGACAAAACGGGAACAGGCATGCGCCGCGGTCCTGTTGCCTCAGGACCCAACAGTGTGCCAAACACTACCCGGCAGCATCAATCCGGTGACGTTCCAGGACCCTCCCCGAAAGGAGTGTCCGTACTTGTTACCGGCCCGTGCCGCCAGGCACCTATTCGTTGATATTCCACCCGTGAGCACCCGCCGCAGAACAATCGTCTGCGCAGCGGGCATATACTCCTGACAGACTCTCGCACCCCGCATACACGGGACAGACAGCCTGTAGGTGCTCCTTAGAAAGGAGGTGATCCAGCCGCACCTTCCGGTACGGCTACCTTGTTACGACTTAGTCCCAATCGCCAGTCCCACCTTCGACAGCTCCCTCCCACAAGGGGTTAGGCCACCGGCTTCGGGTGTTACCAACTTTCGTGACTTGACGGGCGGTGTGTACAAGGCCCGGGAACGTATTCACCGCAGCGTTGCTGATCTGCGATTACTAGCGACTCCGACTTCATGGGGTCGAGTTGCAGACCCCAATCCGAACTGAGACCGGCTTTTTGGGATTAGCTCCACCTCACAGTATCGCAACCCTTTGTACCGGCCATTGTAGCATGCGTGAAGCCCAAGACATAAGGGGCATGATGATTTGACGTCGTCCCCACCTTCCTCCGAGTTGACCCCGGCAGTCTCCCATGAGTCCCCGCCACTACGCGCTGGCAACATGGAACGAGGGTTGCGCTCGTTGCGGGACTTAACCCAACATCTCACGACACGAGCTGACGACAACCATGCACCACCTGTGAACCGGCCGCAAGCGGGGCACCTGTTTCCAGGTGTTTCCGGTCCATGTCAAGCCTTGGTAAGGTTCTTCGCGTTGCATCGAATTAATCCGCATGCTCCGCCGCTTGTGCGGGCCCCCGTCAATTCCTTTGAGTTTTAGCCTTGCGGCCGTACTCCCCAGGCGGGGCACTTAATGCGTTAGCTACGGCGCGGAAAACGTGGAATGTCCCCCACACCTAGTGCCCAACGTTTACGGCATGGACTACCAGGGTATCTAATCCTGTTCGCTCCCCATGCTTTCGCTCCTCAGCGTCAGTTAATGCCCAGAGACCTGCCTTCGCCATCGGTGTTCCTCCTGATATCTGCGCATTTCACCGCTACACCAGGAATTCCAGTCTCCCCTACATCACTCTAGTCTGCCCGTACCCACCGCAGATCCGGAGTTGAGCCCCGGACTTTCACGGCAGACGCGACAAACCGCCTACGAGCTCTTTACGCCCAATAATTCCGGATAACGCTTGCGCCCTACGTATTACCGCGGCTGCTGGCACGTAGTTAGCCGGCGCTTCTTCTGCAGGTACCGTCACTTTCGCTTCTTCCCTACTGAAAGAGGTTTACAACCCGAAGGCCGTCATCCCTCACGCGGCGTCGCTGCATCAGGCTTGCGCCCATTGTGCAATATTCCCCACTGCTGCCTCCCGTAGGAGTCTGGGCCGTGTCTCAGTCCCAGTGTGGCCGGTCACCCTCTCAGGCCGGCTACCCGTCGTCGCCTTGGTGAGCCATTACCTCACCAACAAGCTGATAGGCCGCGAGTCCATCCAAAACCGCCGTAAAGCTTTCCACCCCCCGCCATGCGGCAGGAAGTCATATCCGGTATTAGACCCGGTTTCCCAGGCTTATCCCAGAGTCAAGGGCAGGTTACTCACGTGTTACTCACCCGTTCGCCACTAATCCCCGGTGCAAGCACCGGATCATCGTTCGACTTGCATGTGTTAAGCACGCCGCCAGCGTTCATCCTGAGCCAGGATCAAACTCTCCGTTGAAGTAAAACAAAAACAGACACAACCAACACCCCCGGGAAAACGGGAGAAGAAGGCTGCACAAAATTTGAAACCAGCCAAAAACACCAGACCACACCACGGGGTGGCACGGTCCGGCAAATTCAACCAATCCATATAAATAAATTGGTATCAACAAACTTGGCACACTATTGAGTTCTCAAACAACAGACACACCCGGCACCACCACAACCATCTATCGGTCGAGGATCGCTCCGGAGCAACTTTCCAAACTTACCCGGTCCCGACCCCCGGCGCAAATCCCGTTTCCAAGACCCACACCGGCAGACAAGCCGCCCCACCAACACCCAGCAGCGCACAAGAGGCGCCAACCAGATCCTGGTTTTGAAAATTTTAGGGGTTTGGCCGCCTCCGGTTCCCAGCATTTCCGCTGGTCTCCCTCGTGGCGACTTAAAAAACTATACACCCGTTCCGCCCCAACCGCAAACCCACTTCCGCACTACTCCGAAACCCCGCCAACCGACCGCGAGCGGCAGGCGCACGGCGCTGCGGGCGTAGCCCCAAGCAAGCAAAAGGGAGGACGCCGGCGGAACACGGGTTCCGGCGTCGTCCTCCCCTTGCTGTCTCCTCAGGCGGCGGTGCTTTCGGATGCTGAGTGCCGTGCCAGGATCTTCGCCGCGGTGGCCCGCCCCATGCGCACGGCACCGTCCACGTGCTGGTAGCCCTCGGCGGCGAGGTCGCAGGAGGCCCAGTAGATGGGGCCCACCGGGGCCAGCTGCTCGGCCCCGTAACGGGGCGGCCCGCCCAGGTCCAGGGCTCCTGACATGGTCACATATTCGGTGTGATGTCAGTGGCGGTTTTTGATGCCGAACTGCAGCACCAGGCTGGTGCCGGGATAGACGGTTTCGGTGGCGGTGAGATGGTCGCAGAGTTCGGCGGCGGCCTTCGTGGCGCGGGCGGTTGGCAGCGGGTCCAGGGTGATCTCGAGGTGGCCGCCGGCGGGCCGGATATCGCCGGGCCGGACAAGCATCTGCCGGATGAGGGCGTGGGCCTCGTCGGACGCACGGGCGTAGCCGGTGTTCATCCGGACGTCGCGGGCGAGCGAGCGGTGACGGTGTTGAACGCGGCGATCTTCACCGCGTGGGTGAGCAGCTTGGTTTCGGTGTCCAGGATCTTCTGTGCGGGGGCGATGTCCCCGAGCCGAAGCCGGGCCGGCACGGCCCGGTGGGCGGCCTGCGCGTTGTCCAGGTCCTGTTCCGCCTGACGCAGTGGTGCGGTGAGCAGGTTGTAGGCCTCGTTCGTGATGAGCACGGACCCGTGGCCGTTAGCGGGGGTGCGGGCGGTGAGCAGGGCCGCGTCGGTGGCGGCCTTCGCCGCGGCATGGCGGGCCGTCGCGGACACCACTGTGGCGTGGGCAATCTTCTTCGCCGGGTTCGGCACCATGCGTTCGGCGTCATCGTCGCTGACGGCGTAGGCGTCCTGGGAGTCCAGGTCGAAGTGCATGCGCGCGTAGCGGAAGTGGTTTTCCTGCCGCCAGCGCGAGCCCATCCGGAACAGCAGTTCCCCGGGTGTGAGGTCGGTGCGGGTGGTGAGCAGGTGGATCTGGCGCACGGCACCCTTGCCGTTGTCGATCAGCCGGGTGATCTGGCGCATGCCGAAGACTTCAGCGTCCTTCTTCTCCCCGACGGGCAGGTCCACCAGGGCGTCGGCGGCCTCCCATGCGTGGGCCAGCCCGGTCTCCGGATCGGTGAAAGTCACAGTGCCGAAAAGCTCTGCGCCGAGGTCCTCGGCGGTTCCCTTGCGCCAGGTCAGGGTGTCGAAGCCTTTGGCGGCCATGTGTTTGAAGAGGGCCGGGGACCAGCCGCCGCGGTCGAACCCGACGAGGACCCGCCTGTCATTGCCGACGATGTCCCGCAGGGTGGGCAGCAGCCGGCGCAGCTCCATCGCCAGGGAGGCCCCGGGTTCGGCCAGGACGACCATGACCGGGTCCCCGGCGGCGTCACTGACCCAGGTCTCCAGGGTGGCCGGGGCCGGGAACTTCAACCGGGTGGAATGCTGCTTCGCGATCTTCCGGGTGCCATGGTAGGCGCGCACGTGCCCGTCCACTACAGCAAAGCCGCCAGGTCCTCCCCGTCCGGGCCGCTGCCGGAGAGGTGGCGGGAGGCCATCGCCGTGATCAGCTCAGCGGCTTTCCCCGTTTCGGCGAGGGCAGCGAATTTGCGGCGGATGGTTTTGACCTCCGGGGCGCGGTCCATCCCCAGGATCCGGCCCAGGGCGTGCGGGTCGAACCGGGTCGCGCCCTCGGCGCGGGGTTCGCCGGCCAGGGCGCGGAACACCGCATCCAGCAGCACCGTCTCCAGCCCGTAGAACCCCGGGGCCAACTGCCTGTAAACCTCGTTCGCGCAGGCGAGCAGCCCAGTCGACGCCAGGGCCGGCAGGGCCAGGAACAGTCCGGCCAGCGGGACCCGGGCGGCCGGGGCGAAAACCGGCTCCGCATGGGACATAAGTCCGGTCCGGGCTGCGGCGCGCTCACCCGTGCGGTCCGCCGGTGCCGGGAGCACCGGTAGATCCAGTGCCTCCTGCCCCGGAAGCTGCCCACCGTGCGCGGCGTCTTGCGGCTGTTCTGCCTCCGGTACGGCCTGCCCGGCGGCGGTTTCCGCGGGTTCGAGGGCGCGCATCACGGTGGTCGTGGACAGCCCGGTCGCGGCGCCGATCGCGCGCAGGGACTGCCCGTCCGCCCGGCGCCGGAGGATCTCGGCGACCACGGTGTCCGTGAGCCGGGAGGGGCCCCTCGGGCCGGGTTTCTCCGGGACCAGGGCCGCGGTCCCGCCGGACTGGTAGTCCTTCCGCCACCGCCACGCGGTGCCCGGGGCCGTGCCAAACGCCGCGGCGACCTGCGCCACCGGGGCGGCCTTGAGCTTGAGCAGCTGTACCGCGGCCAGCCGCCGGCCCGTCTCGTCCCCGGCGTCCCACTGGAAGGACAGTACCCCGAAGAGGTAGACCCGGCCGCCGGTTTCGTCTTCCAGGACGGCGGCGGCCCCGAGCTCCACCGCCTCGGGCGGACACAGGGGAAGGGGCGGCTGCTCGGTCATCCAGCCCATCTTCCCACCTCCCGGAACCCAATAAAATCTCCCCCTAATTATATGACACTGCGGGCAGGATTAAAAGACCCCGGACCCGCAAAATCCCCGCCAATCCGGGAAACCCGGCCAGCCCCCGAATCCCCATGTCAGGAGCCCTGAGGTCGTAGCTGGCCGCGTACGCGCCGCGGGTCCATTCCTCCGAGCCCCAGTCGGACTCGTAGTAGACCACCGGCTCCAGCGTCCGCAGACCCAGGGACTTCGCCATGGACTCCAGGATCACCCGGCGCCGTTCCTCAGCATCCAGCGCAAACACCGCATCGGCCTTCTTATCCGGCACAAGGGACACCAGGGTGCCGCGGGGATCGCCGTGGTTGCTGTTGTCGTAGATTTCCTGCACCACCAGATCCGGGCTGAAGCAGGTGCCCGAGAGGCCTTCCTCGCGCCAGAAGGGCGTTTCATACACCGCGTGGACCTTGATGACCTGGCCCAGCGACTGGTGCTGGTGCATTTGCTGCTTGCGGCGAGGCAGCGGCGGCTCAAAGCCAACGCTGGAATACTCCGAGACACGCTGCATGCCTCACAACGCCGCCAACTACAAATCGGTTATCCTCATGAGAAGTGCCGTCCGGACGGCGGCATGACACTCATCCGGGAATCCATTTCCCCACGAACCACCAAGAGCCCCTTATCCGTACCGGCAGAGTGAGCTCTATCCTAACCGCGAACTCCTCAACGCCGGGCTCCTCCAAGGTGGCCGAAGCCAGTGGCAAGCGACACAAGCCACGTGCCAGGAGAGCAACGACCCCTGGACAGGCCGTCCGAAGCAGTTGCGGCGCTGGTCGACGCCGGGAAACTCGGTCGGAAGTCCGGCGAAGGCTGGTACCGCTACGAGAGCTGAACCCGCTGCCTGGCGTGCTGGCAGCGGGTTCTGGCTTGGTGGGTTGGGTGTTGGGTGTTAAATGCGGGAGAGCCCCCGACCTGTGGTTGGGGGCTCTCGACCGTTTAATGGTTGTCCGGCGGTGACCTACTCTCCCACACCCTCCCGGGTGCAGTACCATCGGCGCTGTGGGTCTTAGCTTCCGGGTTCGGGATGGGACCGGGCGTTTCCCCCACGCTATGACCGCCGTAACCCTTCGTCCCGTCCCGCCGGGTGTGCCGGGGGTGGGAAGTCTGTGGTGACAACATGGCCGCTGCGGATGCCGCAGCTGTGGTGTTGTTATTCAGTTGTGGTGTTTTTGTTCCTGTGACAACGGTTTTGTTGTCTGGGAACCACATAGTGGACGCAAGCAGTCTTGTTTTCTTTTTTACCGCCGTTGGTGTGAACGTCTTTTGACGCCGTTCACCGGTGGTGTGTGGTGTAAGTTATCGGCCTATTAGTACCGGTCAGCTTCACGAGTCGTTGGTCCTCGCTTCCACATCCGGCCTATCAACCCAGTGGTCTGGCTGGGGGCCTCTCACACACAAGGTGTATGGAAATCTCATCTCGAAGCGAGCTTCCCGCTTAGATGCTTTCAGCGGTTATCCCATCCGAACGTAGCTAATCAGCGGTGCACTTGGCAGTACAACTGACACACCAGAGGTTCGTCCGTCCCGGTCCTCTCGTACTAAGGACAGCCCTTCTCAAATTTCCTGCGCGCGCAGCGGATAGGGACCGAACTGTCTCACGACGTTCTAAACCCAGCTCGCGTACCGCTTTAATGGGCGAACAGCCCAACCCTTGGGACCTACTCCAGCCCCAGGATGCGACGAGCCGACATCGAGGTGCCAAACCATGCCGTCGATATGGACTCTTGGGCAAGATCAGCCTGTTATCCCCGAGGTACCTTTTATCCGTTGAGCGACGGCCATTCCACAATGTACCGCCGGATCACTAGTCCCGACTTTCGTCCCTGCTCGAGATGTCTCTCTCACAGTCAAGCTCCCTTGTGCACTTACACTCGACACCTGATTGCCAACCAGGCTGAGGGAACCTTTGGGCGCCTCCGTTACTTTTTAGGAGGCAACCGCCCCAGTTAAACTACCCATCAGGCACTGTCCCTGACCCGGATTACGGGCCGAAGTTAGATGTCCAAAGTGACCAGAGTGGTATTTCAACGATGACTCCACCCGGACTGGCGTCCGGGCTTCCACGTCTCCCACCTATCCTACACAAGCCACTCCGAACACCAATACCAAACTATAGTAAAGGTCTCGGGGTCTTTCCGTCCTGCTGCGCGTAACGAGCATCTTTACTCGTACTGCAATTTCGCCGAGTTTATGGTTGAGACAGCGGGGAAGTCGTTACTCCATTCGTGCAGGTCGGAACTTACCCGACAAGGAATTTCGCTACCTTAGGATGGTTATAGTTACCACCGCCGTTTACTGGGGCTTGAATTCTCAGCTTCGCCTTGCGGCTAACCGGTCCTCTTAACCTTCCAGCACCGGGCAGGAGTCAGTCCGTATACATCGTCTTGCGACTTCGCACGGACCTGTGTTTTTAGTAAACAGTCGCTTCCCCCTGGTCTCTGCGGCCCCTGCACGCTCCGGACAGCAAAGTGTCCATCACGCTGGGGGCCCCCCTTCTCCCGAAGTTACGGGGGCATTTTGCCGAGTTCCTTAACCATAATTCTCTCGATCGCCTTAGTATTCTCTACCTGATCACCTGTGTCGGTTTGGGGTACGGGCGGCTGAAACCTCGCGTCGATGCTTTTCTCGGCAGCATAGGATCACCGAATCCCCCCTCACGGGGGTCCCGTCAGATCTCAGGCATCATGAACGGCGGATTTGCCTACCGTTCGCCCTACATCCTTAGACCGGGACAACCATCGCCCGGCTCGGCTACCTTCCTGCGTCACACCTGTTAATACGCTTGCCTCCCGGGATCAGGTCCCGCGCTCCACCAAAACCCGCACATCCCGAAGGACGATCGGGCAGGTTTCGGGCGGTTAGTGTCCCCCGTTCGGCATGGACGGTTTTTCACCGGTACGGGAATATCAACCCGTTGTCCATCGACTACGCCTGTCGGCCTCGCCTTAGGTCCCGACTTACCCAGGGCAGATTAGCTTGACCCTGGAACCCTTGATCATTCGGCGGACGGGTTTCTCACCCGTCTTTCGCTACTCATGCCTGCATTCTCACTCGTGTGGGCTCCACCGCTGGTTTACACCGCGACTTCACTGCCCACACGACGCTCCCCTACCACTCCGGACGCCTGAACCAACCCACAAGGGGCGGCTTGGCTGTTGTCCGAAATCCACAACTTCGGCGGTGTACTTGAGCCCCGCTACATTGTCGGCGCGGAATCACTTGACCAGTGAGCTATTACGCACTCTTTTAAGGATGGCTGCTTCTAAGCCAACCTCCTGGTTGTCTTCGCAACTCCACATCCTTTCCCACTTAGCACACGCTTAGGGGCCTTAGTTGGTGGTCTGGGCTGTTTCCCTCTCGACTATGAAGCTTATCCCCCACAGTCTCACTGCTGCGCTCTCACTTACCGGCATTCGGAGTTTGGCTGACGTCAGTAACCTTGTAGGGCCCATTAGCCATCCAGTAGCTCTACCTCCGGCAAGAAACACGCAACGCTGCACCTAAATGCATTTCGGGGAGAACCAGCTATCACGAAGTTTGATTGGCCTTTCACCCCTACCCACAGCTCATCCCCTCCATTTTCAACTGAAGTGGGTTCGGTCCTCCACGACGTCTTACCGTCGCTTCAACCTGGCCATGGGTAGATCACTTCGCTTCGGGTCTAGATCACGCCACTGCAACGCCCTGTTCAGACTCGCTTTCGCTACGGCTTCCCCACACGGGTTAACCTCGCGACGTAACACTAACTCGCAGGCTCATTCTTCAAAAGGCACGCCGTCACAGCTACTTGTGATTACTCACGGCTGCTCCGACGGATTGTAAGCACACGGTTTCAGGTACTGTTTCACTCCCCTCCCGGGGTACTTTTCACCTTTCCCTCACGGTACTGGTCCGCTATCGGTCATTAGGGAGTATTTAGGCTTATCAGGTGGTCCTGACAGATTCACACGGGATTTCTCGGGCCCCGTGCTACTTGGGATACCTCCCAGGCGGTGCACAACATTTCGGTTACGGGGCTCACACCCTCTACGGCCGGCCTTTCAAGACCGTTCACCTATGTCCACACTCTCACCTTCCCAGCCCGGCAGAGCTGGTATGGAAAGTCCCACAACCCCGACCATGCAACGCCCGCCGGCTATCACACATGGAACGGTTTAGCCTGATCCGCGTTCGCTCGCCACTACTGACGGAATCACTATTGTTTTCTCTTCCTGCGGGTACTGAGATGTTTCACTTCCCCGCGTTCCCTCCACGCACCCTATGTGTTCAGATGCGGGTCACCACGTCGCCTTGCGACGCGTGGCGGGGTTTCCCCATTCGGACACCCTGGGATCACAGTCCGGTTATCGACTCCCCCAGGCTTATCGCAGATTCCTACGTCCTTCTTCGGCTCCTAATGCCAAGGCATCCACCGTGTGCTCTTAAAAACTTGACCACAAAAGATCAAAAACTACTTCACGAGAGAACCACGGAAACCACACCGCAACCAGCCACACCCGAAGGCACAACCAAGTCCACGGCACAGATCCAGGTTCATATTCTTGGAAATTGCTTCTTATAAAAGATGCTCGCGTCCACTATGTAGTTCTCAAACAACAACCCCGTACCCCACACCCCACACACACCCCCAAGGGGCTCCGTGCATGATCGGCGCGGCCAGGAAACCAGAAACAAACGTCCCGCACCGCACACCCGCCACCGACAAAACGGGAACAGGCATGCGCCGCGGTCCTGTTGCCTCAGGACCCAACAGTGTGCCAAACACTACCCGGCAGCATCAATCCGGTGACGTTCCAGGACCCTCCCCGAAAGGAGTGTCCGTACTTGTTACCGGCCCGTGCCGCCAGGCACCTATTCGTTGATATTCCACCCGTGAGCACCCGCCGCAGAACAATCGTCTGCGCAGCGGGCATATACTCCTGACAGACTCTCGCATCCCGCATACACGGGACAGACAGCCTGTAGGTGCTCCTTAGAAAGGAGGTGATCCAGCCGCACCTTCCGGTACGGCTACCTTGTTACGACTTAGTCCCAATCGCCAGTCCCACCTTCGACAGCTCCCTCCCACAAGGGGTTAGGCCACCGGCTTCGGGTGTTACCAACTTTCGTGACTTGACGGGCGGTGTGTACAAGGCCCGGGAACGTATTCACCGCAGCGTTGCTGATCTGCGATTACTAGCGACTCCGACTTCATGGGGTCGAGTTGCAGACCCCAATCCGAACTGAGACCGGCTTTTTGGGATTAGCTCCACCTCACAGTATCGCAACCCTTTGTACCGGCCATTGTAGCATGCGTGAAGCCCAAGACATAAGGGGCATGATGATTTGACGTCGTCCCCACCTTCCTCCGAGTTGACCCCGGCAGTCTCCCATGAGTCCCCGCCACTACGCGCTGGCAACATGGAACGAGGGTTGCGCTCGTTGCGGGACTTAACCCAACATCTCACGACACGAGCTGACGACAACCATGCACCACCTGTGAACCGGCCGCAAGCGGGGCACCTGTTTCCAGGTGTTTCCGGTCCATGTCAAGCCTTGGTAAGGTTCTTCGCGTTGCATCGAATTAATCCGCATGCTCCGCCGCTTGTGCGGGCCCCCGTCAATTCCTTTGAGTTTTAGCCTTGCGGCCGTACTCCCCAGGCGGGGCACTTAATGCGTTAGCTACGGCGCGGAAAACGTGGAATGTCCCCCACACCTAGTGCCCAACGTTTACGGCATGGACTACCAGGGTATCTAATCCTGTTCGCTCCCCATGCTTTCGCTCCTCAGCGTCAGTTAATGCCCAGAGACCTGCCTTCGCCATCGGTGTTCCTCCTGATATCTGCGCATTTCACCGCTACACCAGGAATTCCAGTCTCCCCTACATCACTCTAGTCTGCCCGTACCCACCGCAGATCCGGAGTTGAGCCCCGGACTTTCACGGCAGACGCGACAAACCGCCTACGAGCTCTTTACGCCCAATAATTCCGGATAACGCTTGCGCCCTACGTATTACCGCGGCTGCTGGCACGTAGTTAGCCGGCGCTTCTTCTGCAGGTACCGTCACTTTCGCTTCTTCCCTACTGAAAGAGGTTTACAACCCGAAGGCCGTCATCCCTCACGCGGCGTCGCTGCATCAGGCTTGCGCCCATTGTGCAATATTCCCCACTGCTGCCTCCCGTAGGAGTCTGGGCCGTGTCTCAGTCCCAGTGTGGCCGGTCACCCTCTCAGGCCGGCTACCCGTCGTCGCCTTGGTGAGCCATTACCTCACCAACAAGCTGATAGGCCGCGAGTCCATCCAAAACCGCCGTAAAGCTTTCCACCCCCCGCCATGCGGCAGGAAGTCATATCCGGTATTAGACCCGGTTTCCCAGGCTTATCCCAGAGTCAAGGGCAGGTTACTCACGTGTTACTCACCCGTTCGCCACTAATCCCCGGTGCAAGCACCGGATCATCGTTCGACTTGCATGTGTTAAGCACGCCGCCAGCGTTCATCCTGAGCCAGGATCAAACTCTCCGTTGAAGTAAAACAAAAACAGACACAACCAACACCCCCGGGAAAACGGGAGAAGAAGGCTGCACAAAATTTGAAACCAGCCAAAAACACCAGACCACACCACGGGGTGGCGGGATCCGGCAAATTCAACCAATCCATATAAATAAATTGGTATCAACAAACTTGGCACACTATTGAGTTCTCAAACAACAGACACACCCGGCACCACCTAAGACCCAAACGGTCCAGGATCGCTCCGGAGCAACTTTCCAAAGTTACCCGGTCCCGTGGAGCTTTGCAAATCAGCGTTTCCGTGATTTCCATTTCCACGAGGTGGGTCCCCGCCCGTATTTAGCGCGCAAATTTGCGTACCATTTTCCAGGCTGTTCATCAGGGGGTCGGTCGCAATCTTTCCGCATCAGCGGCGGCGACTCGAATGACTCTACACGCCCGGAACACCCGGCGCAAATCCACCCCCGAAGGCACCAAGATCCGCGGCAACCCGGGCCAAAACGGGGTCACCGCGCGCAAAACCGGAGTGCCGGCGTCGTAATTGGTTCTGTGTGGTGCATCACCCGGCCGTGAGCTGCCTGTCGGAACCGCTTAGACGCAGGAAGGGCCGGCAACCAAACGGTTGCCGGCCCTTCTCAAGCCACTGGCTTCAGGAGTACTGATTTACCAGGAAGACTTCGTGATGCCCGGGAGCTCACCGCGGTGAGCCATGTCGCGGAAGCGAACACGGGAGATACCGAACTTCTGGAACGTACCGCGGGGACGGCCGTCGATGATGTCGCGGTTACGCAGACGGACGGGCGACGCGTTGCGGGGCAGCTTCTGCAGGCCGAGGCGTGCTGCTTCGCGTGCTTCGTCGGTTGAGTTGGGGTCAACCAGGGCCTTCTTCAGCTCGAGGCGCTTTGCAGCGTAACGCTCGACGATGACTTTACGCTGTTCGTTCTTAGCGATCATTGACTTCTTAGCCATGTGTTTAGCGCTCCTCTCGGAATTCGACGTGCTGGCGGATTTTGGGGTCGTACTTCTTCAGAACCAAACGGTCCGGATCGTTACGACGGTTCTTGCGCGTCACGTAGGTGTAACCCGTGCCCGCGGTCGACTTGAGCTTGATGATCGGACGTACGTCCTTGTCCTTTGCCACTAGAGCTTCACTCCTCGTGCCAGGATGGCGGCTACGACTACGTCGATGCCACGCACGTCGATGGTTTTGATGCCACGTGCAGAAACCTGCAGCGTGACGTTACGGCGCAGGGACGGAACCCAGTAGCGCTTCTTCTGGATGTTCGGGTCGAACCGGCGCTTGTTGCGGCGGTGCGAGTGCGAAATGCTGTGTCCAAAGCCCGGCTCGGCTCCGGTCACCTGGCAGTGTGCTGCCATGTCGACTCTCCTCAAAAATAAATGAAACGGTTTGGCGGAGTTCCCGCGAACCGTGCGATAGGCAGCGTCCGCATCCGGCTCCCGCCCACGTCCCGTAGTTCCGCAGGTTTCAGACAGACGGCAGAAACCGGCTGTTTTCCTCACTGCGGCGAAGATTGTGGGCCACGGGCACCGGGCGGTGGCAATCTTTCGGAAAGCCACCGCGAAGTACCGGGATACTGGGCGAATACAGGAATGCGCGCAACTTGAGCCCCTAACTACCGGCCGTCGGGACCGTCGATTTCTCAGACAGATCCTGCCAACCGGAGCAATTGCACACGCTCCGCGCCACCTAGCGCCTACCAAGTCTACGAGCTGGGGGAATTAAAGACCAATCCTGTGCTGCAGGCAGCGGCTGGATGCCCGGAACGGCGCCGCTGGCACGTCATACCCCCGCCGAAGCATTTTCACAGCCAAATGATAGGCAGCCGACGGATTCTGGAGTCATGAATACACAACTCCTGACGGCCCGTCCAGCGGCTCCCCGCCGCTCCTCCGGCGTCGCGAACCCTTTCAGGGGGCAGCATCGACGGCGGTTGCTGACGGCGGACCTTCTGACAGTCCTCTTCTGGACGTCCCTGGCGGGCGCCGTCGCATTGTGGCTGGCCGACGGCGGCGCAGCGGGGTTCTCGACCCTCGCCGGTTCATTCACCGCGCTGGGGATTGTGGCCGGTCTCGCCGGCATGGACCTGGTGCTCCTCATGTTGCTCCTGGCGGCCCGCATCCCCATGATCGACCGGACCGTGGGCCACGACCGTGCCCTTGAGTTCCACCGCAAACTCGGCAAGCCGGCCCTCTATCTCCTCCTCGCGCACGGGGTCCTGATCGCGATCGGCTATGGCATGGCGGAGGGGCTGGACCCGGTTAGCGAGGCAGTAGCGCTATGGGTCCTCGTTCCGGACATGTGGCTGGCCTACCTGTCCATCGCCCTCTTCATCGCCGTCGTGGTCACCTCCCTGGTGGCCGTCAGGCGCCGTTTTCCCTACGAATTCTGGTACGCCGTCCATCTGCTGACGTACGCCGCGGTCCTGACCGCACTGCCGCACCAGTTCAGCCTCGGAGGCCTCTTTGCCGAGGGCACCTGGCAGCGCTGGTACTGGCTGGCACTGTGCATCGCTACGGGCGCCGCCCTCCTGTACTTCCGGGTGGCGCAGCCCCTCATAGCCACCTTCAGGCACCAGCTCAAAGTCAGCCGGGTGGTTCCGGTGGCCCCCGGCGTCGTAAGCATTGAAATGTCCGGACTCCACCTTGAGCAGCTGACGGGAAGCGGCGGCCGATTCTTCATCTGGCGGTTCCTCGCACCCGGCGTATGGTGGCACCCGCATCCGTTCAGCCTTTCCGCCGAACCCGTACAGTTCGACGCCGCCGGCCAGGGGACGCTGAGGATTACGGTCCGCAACCTCGGCAGGGGTTCGGCGCAGCTTGCGGCGCTGAAGCCCGGGACGAAGGTGGCCGTGGAAGGCCCGTACGGGCTGTTCAGCACGGCGGCACGGAGCCGCAATCATGTGGTCATGATCGGTGCGGGCATCGGCATAACCCCGATCCGGGCGCTGCTGGAAAGTACGCCCTTTCAGCCAGGAAATGCCACCGTCATCCTCCGCGGGCACAGCGAAGCCGAGCTCTACCTGGGCGAGGAAATCCTCGACCTCTGCCGCCGACGGGGCGGCATCCTCTTCCACCTGACCGGGTCACGCCCGACTGGCGTCTGGACCTGGTTGCCTGAGAACGCAGCCCGCTCGGGGCACCGGCTGGCCACCTACGCGCCGAACATCGCCGATGCCGACGTCTACGTCTGTGGACCAGCAGCCTGGGCCAGGAGCGTGCTTCAAGACGCCCGCACGGCCGGCGTCCGGGAAGACCAACTCCATTACGAAAGGTTCGACTGGTGAGAAAACGCGCAGCGGTTTCAGCAGCACTAGCTTCCGCCGGCATCCTCCTGGCGGGCTGGCAGTCGGGCGTCCACGTCGCCGATACCGGAAGCACCGCCGCCAGCACGTCGGCCGGGTCCGGCGGCGCAACGGGGACCGAAACGCCAAGCGCCAGCGGATCCTCCGGCACCTCCGGGCCCACCGGGACTTCCGGTTCCACCGGGGCCGCGGCCAAGGCGGCTGGAACCTACGCTGGCGCCGTCGTCCAGACCCGGTTCGGCGCCGTCCAGGTGCAGATCACGGTGAAGGCCGGCACGATCACCGATGTCACGGCGCTCCAGCTGACCGATGCGGAGCGCAAGTCCGTGCAGATCAGCAACCGGGCCGCCCCGCTGTTGCGGGCCGAGGTGCTCAAGGCCCAGTCGGCCAACGTGCAGACCATCAGCGGAGCCACGGTGACAAGCGACGCCTATTTGAACTCACTCCAGGCGGCCCTCGATGCAGCGAACCTCTGAGCTTGGGTCTCCTGCCCTGACGGCCAGGACCTTCGGCTGCATGGGCACCGTCATCAGCCTGGCCGTTCCGGCAGGGGCCGTTCCGGCCGGGCCTGTTCCGGGAGTGCCTGTTCCGGGGACGCGCGGGGCCGCGGAGGTTCTCGATGCGGCCACGGCCGCCGTCGAACGGCTGTTTGCCGCGTGGGATGAAACGTTCAGCGTGTACCGCCCCGATTCCGAGGCCAGCCGGCTGGCGCGCGGCGAAGTCACGCTTCGGCAAGCTTCGGCAGAGATGCGGAACCGCTACGCGGATGCCATCAGCTGGCGAATCCTGACCGGAGGCGCCTTCTCGCCGGAGCGGCCCGACGGCGTGCTGGACCTTTCCGGGATCATCAAGGGATACGCGATCCAGCAGGCCGGGGACGCGCTGCTGGCGCTCGGGATCGACGACTGGTGCCTGAACGCCGGGGGCGATGTGCTGGTCAGCGGCTCGCCCGGTCCGGGAGGCGCGGCACCATGGCAGGCCGGGATTGCGGACCCGCAGGACCGTGCCGTGCTGCTTGCCGGCCACGCTTTGGGCGGCCCCGGCGCGAAGCGGGCCCTGGCCACGTCCGGCTCCGCGGAGCGGGGTGACCACATCTGGACGGCCGGCACCGAAAGCGCCGAGTTCAGCCAGGTGTCAGTGGCAGCGGCGGATATTGTCACCGCGGATGTGCTCGCGACGGCGATCGTCGCCGGCGGGACCGCAATGCTGAACCGGGCTACGGACGGGTGGGACATCGACGTGCTCGCCGTCCGCCGCAGCGGCGAACTGCTCGCGACGCCGGGATTCCGGGCCTAGAGGTGCGTGAGCTGGCCGTACCGCGGCTGGAGGCCGTCGCCCGATGACTTGCCGGTGACGCGCCGGACAACCCACGGTCCGGCGAATTCGCGGACCCAGCGGGCGTTCGCGCGGATGGCGTCCACCCGGCTCAGCTCCGGCACCGGTGTCATGGGCGGGACGTCGATCGAGTGCTCGTGTTCCAGGACCGTGAGAACGCGCTTGGCCATGTTCGCGTGCCCGGCGGCGGACATGTGCATCCGGTCCGTGGCCCACATTCCCCAGTCGTAGTACTCGCTGAAGCGCCAGTAATCCACCAGCAGGGCGCCGTGGTCCCCGGCGATCCCGCGCACCAGCTCGTTGTAGATGGCGGTACGGCCGCGCATGGTGCCGAAAACCTTCGAGCCGCGCGAATCGAAGCCCGTGAACATCAGCACCGTGGCGCCGGTGGCGCTCAACTTGCGGATGCCGGCGTCGTATTCCACCAGCAGGTCATCGATATCGACCTTGGGCCGGAGGATGTCATTGGCACCGGCGTAGATGGTCACCAGTGTGGGATTGAGTGCGACGGCGGCATCCACCTGCTCGGCCATGATCTGGTGGAGCTTCCGGCCGCGGATGGCGAGGTTGGCGTAGCCGAAGGACGGATCCGCGGCGCCGAGCTGTTCGGCCACCCGGTCGGTCCAGCCCCGGACACCGTTGGGGCGGCCCGTGTCGTCGTCGCCAACGCCTTCCGTGAAGGAATCTCCAAGGGCTACATACCGGGACGTGAAATCCATGCCCCAAGTCTGCCAGCAGTTGCCGCGAGCAACAAAGACGGGTGTGCCCGGTGCCGGGGCGGACTCAGCTTTCGCGCAGGATCCAGTGGTCGTCGTCGAGGCGGGCCACGATTTTCTCGCCGATACGGGCCAGGTCCGCGACGTCGTCCGGGCTCAGGGCGTCGAGGAACAGCGACCGGACCGCCTCGACGTGGCCGGGGGCGAGCTCCTCGATGGTGGCCATTCCGGCGTCGGTGAGGTGGGCCGTCGTGACGCGGGCGTCGCCGGGGTGGGGCCGGCGTTCGACCCAGCCGCGGTTCTGCAGCTTGGTGACCACGTGGGAGAGCCGGGACAGGGAGGCGCTGGTGCGCGCGGCGAGTTCGCTCATGGGCAGGAACCGGCCGTCGGCCTCGGAGAGCATTGCCAGCACGTTGTAGTCGAACAGGGAGACCTTGCCCGAGGCGTGCAGCTGTGTGTCCAGGGCCGCCGGCAGCAGGGTGTTGATGCTCAGCTGGGCCAGCCAGGCACGGCGTTCGTCGGCGTTGAGCCAGCGCGGTTCGGTCATGGCTACATTCTAGGAGACTTGAAGCTTGACGGTTCAACCTCGCGCGTTGATTCCGGAAAACTTCCTGCCTTCCCGCCGCGGGCTACCGGTAGGCTGACCGTATGTACGTAGTCTCCCTGACATACAAGGTCCCCGAAGAGATCGTCGAGTTCCACCTCCCGGCGCACGTGACGTGGCTGCAGGACGCGTTCGATGACGGTGTCTTCATGGTAGCGGGGCGCAAGATCCCGCGCACGGGCGGGCTGCTTCTCTCCAACGCCGACCGGGCCAGCCTGGACGCAGCCCTGGCCAAGGACCCGTTCTACGTCAACGGGGTGGCCGAATTCGAAGTCATGGAGTTCCATGCCAACAGGGTGGCCCCGGGCTACGAAAACCTGCTGGACAGCTAAGCCCCGGCTTCGGCCCGGGCGGCTTCAGTCCCGAAGCAGCTTCTTGAGGCCGCCCTTGCGCGGGACCCTTACCGGTTCGGGCCAGCGCGCGCTGAGCTGATCCCCCAACGTGATGCCGCGGAGCTTGCGCCCGAAGAGGGGCAGCACCCAGTCGTGCACCCAGCGGCGCTGCCGGCGCTCCCACTCGCGCAGGCCCGGCTTTACCGGCGGTTCCCAGTCCTTGGGCCTGATCTTATGGGGCACCCGGATGTGGTCCAGGACCTGCCCGGCGAGGTACTTGTGGCCTGCCTTGGACATATGCAGGCGGTCCGAATCCCACATCCGCGGGTCGTGGAACGCGTCGAAGCACCAATAGTCCACGAGCACGGCACCGTACTTCGCGGCGATTTCACGGACGCGCTGGTTGTAGAAAGCGTTCCTTTTCTTCAGTGGTTCCAGGAGCGCCGAGACCTTGACGTCGAACCCGGTAAAGAGCACCACCGTGGCTCCGGTGCCGGCGAGCGCGGCCACGAGGCTTTCGTAGTCCCTCATGAGGGACCCGATGTCCGTGCCGAAATCGAGGATGTCGTTTCCGCCGGCGTAGACCGTGATCAGGGTCGGCTCCATGGCGAGCGCCGCCGGGAGCTGTTCGTCGATGATGTGGCGCAGCCGTTTGCTGCGGATAGCCAGGTTGGCGTACTCCCACCCGGGCTCCGCCTTGGCCAGGTGCTCCGCGACCCGGTCCGCCCAGCCCCGCACGCCGTTCGGCAGGCGTTTGCTCCGGTCCCCCACTCCCTCGGTGAAGGAATCCCCCAAGGCGACGTACCGACGTCGTCCCTCAGGCCCGGCGTTCAGAAGTTTTCCGGCCACGGTGCCAAGCTACCGAACCCAAAGAGCCGGCAGGGAAAGAGGAGATGAACCGCAGGCAACCGAAGGCCGAGAGGGACAGGTAACTACCGGAGAATAATGTCCACCGGATTCGCCTCGGAGCGCCAGATGCCCACGGACCCGGGACGCGGACCGATCACGGGAGCCGTCAGGACACCCGAGCGGTTGGTGCGCTTGTCCCGAAGGATCTCGGTGACGGAGCCGAGGTGCCGGGACAGGTCGATCACGTTCTCCGGCGCGGCCAGGAGCAGCTGGAAGCCAAAATCGTGCAGCGCCTTGATGCCGGCGCCGGCGAACTCCTCCGAGGCGAGCACGAAGGCCTCGTCCATCATGACGGTGCCGTAGGTGGTGAAGCCCTGTTCGGCGATGCCCAGCTGGTAGCTCAGCGCAGCGGCCATGATGAAGGCGGTGAAGCGCTGCCGTTCGCCGCCGGACATGGCGCCGGTGTCCGCGTGCATGAACACTTCGGTCTTCTGCCGTCCGTCTTTCGAAACGCGCGAGCCCGCCACCTCCCGGTGCTCCTTGCACTGGATGAACAGGTGCCCGCGGACGTCCAGGACCTCGGCACGCCAGCGCCGATCCTCCGGGGTCTGCGAGCCGAGCCGCTTCACGAGCGTTTCGAGCGACTTGTAGCGGTTGGTGAGCTCGGCGTCGTCGTCCGTCTCAGGCCCCGAAACGGTGCGGGTTGGCCGGGTGTGCCGGACCCTGAGGGCGTTCTGGATGGCGTCCTTGAACTGCTTGGCCGTGGCCGGCAGCGTCTGCTTGATGTCCAGTTCCAGGAAGCTGCCTTCGTGGAAGTTGACCTCGGACAGGATGCCGTTGAGCGGCAGGATGCGGCTCGAGATGGAGCGGCGCTCCTCGTCCAGCAGGTGCAGCAGCGTGCTGAAGGATTCGTGCGTGCGCTGGTTGAAGAACTGCCGGAATTCGGCCTCCTGGGCGGGCAGTCCGTCGCTGACGATCGCGTGGTACCGGGATTCGAACTCGCCGGCGGCGCCGATCGAAGTGCCGTGGTCCGCGGAGATCGCCGTGCCCCATTCGCGGACGAAGCCCTCGAAGATACGCGTGAGCCGCTCGGAGGTGGCCTGTCCGCGGGATTCGGAGGCGTGCAGTTCGGCGAGGAGCCGGGTGCGCACCTGGTTGGCGAGGTTGTCCAGCTCGTGCATCTCCAGGACGTCGCCGAACCCGGCGAAGTACGGTTCCAGCGCGGCGACGGTGGAGTCCGACGGCGGCGACTGGGCCAGGCGCGCCCGCGCGGCGTCCAGCAGCGAATCGGCGGCCGTCAGCTGCGAGTCAAGGGCCTTGTATTCGCTCTGCAGCACTGCCGCGGCCTCGGTGCTGGACTGGTGTTTGTGCCGGGCGGCCTCGATCTTGGCGCGCAGGGGTTCCAGGTCCGCCTGCGCGGCGAGGGCGTCCTTGAGCCGCTGCTCGATCCTGGCGAGCTCGTCCGCGGCCACAGCGGCCGAGACCTGTTCCCAGGGCCGGTGGTCATCGGCCACGCGGCGCAGGGCCTCGAGCTGCCGGGTCATGCCCTGGTGCGACTCTTCGCGGCTCTGCGCGAGTTCGGCGGCCTTGGCCAGTTCCTGCTGCAGGTCCGCGACCTGCGCCGCCACGAGGTCGAGCTTGGCGGCGTTGTCGAAGCCGAGCACGTAGTCCTGGCGGCTCGCGAAGCGGTCGTCCTTCTCCACCGTGTGGCGGTTGCGCTTGACCACGCCGCCCAGGCTGAGACCCTTGTCCAGCCTGGCCAGCTCGTCCGGGTCTTCCACGCACGGGTAGGCGAAGTCGACGGCAATCCGTTCGCGGAGCCAGGCGCTGGCCTCCGCAAGCGCCTCCGGGCGGGGAGCGGCGTCGGTCAGCAAGCTCAGCTTGGTCAGCAGATCGCCGTCGGCCACGTCCTCCACGGCCAGGGCGCCGCTGGACAGCGGCTTGGACACGTCCACGGCGCGGAGGGCTCCGCGGACGGAATGATCATTGAGGTAGCGGGTGACGGCGGCGAAATGCTCGCCCGGCACCAGCAGCGTGGTGGCCAGGCTCCGCAGCGCGCGCTCGGCGGCCGGCCGCCACTGCTCCTGCCCCTCGGCGAGGTCGATCAGCTCGCCGCCGTAGGGCATGTGCTCCTCGGGGATCCCGGTCGCCGCGGCGATCGAGGCCCGGTTTTCAATGCTCGACGGCGGCAGCAGGGACTTGCGGGTCTTCAGCGAGACGAGCTCCTGCTGGGCCGCGGCGAGCTCCCGCTTCTTCGTGGCGTGGCCGTCGAATGCCTCGAAGCGCAGCTCCTGGAGCGCCTCCGAATCGTCCTTGAGCTCGGACGAGCGTGCGGCAGCGTGCGTGTGGGCCTGCTCCCAGCCGGCGGCCGTCCACTGAAGTTCCAGGCCGGCGGCGGACAGCGCCTGGCGGGCCGATTCCTCCACCTGCTGACCGAGCTTGAGCCCCACCCGGGCGTTCTCCAGCGCCTGCTCGATCGCGGAAATCGCGTTGCCGCCCTGGTTGTTGTAATCCGCCTCCAGCTGGCGCAGCTCCTTGGCGAGGCCGTCACGGATGCTTCGTTCGGTGCCCAAATCCTTGGCCTTCGCCTGCGCGAGCTCTTTGAACCGGGCCAGAGTCTTCTCGTGGACGGTGACGGCAAGCTGTTGCTGGTACGCCTCGAATTCCTGGCCCGCGAGGTCCCGCAAACGGTTCGCGTCCAGCAGCGACTGGGCATACTCCTTGTTCAGCCCGGGCACCGGAGCCAGCTGGTCGCGCTGCTGCCGGACGTCCTCAAGCCGCTGCCGGATGGACATGAGGTTGCTGAATTCCTCGACGACGTCGTCTGCGGCGGCCAGCGTGGCGGGGGCGTCCAGGACCTGGTCCCGGAAGAACGTGTTGACGCTGCCGCCCAGGCCCTTGCCTGCCTGGATCACGCGCAGCAGCGGCAGGGCCTGGTCCGAGTTGATGCCGAGGAGGCGCCGGAATCGTTCGGCAAAGGCCTTGTGTACGTCGAAGACCTGGGCGTCCGGGAAGATCGCGTCCAGGGCCGCCTTCGTGAACCGCTTCTCCGCGATGCCTTCGATGGCCGCGAGATCCAGCGGCTTGTTGTCGACCAGGTAATATCGGCCGACGCTGGACTCCGTGCCGTTCTTGGGCAGGTCGAAAAGTGCCGACACGGTCACCTTGGTGCCCGCGGCGTTGTCGAAGGTCAGGGCGACGGCGGACCACGTGGCGCCGGGACGCTGGAACGCACTGGCCGAGCCCACGCCGACGGCCTTGTCCCCCACCTTGCCGCGCATGTACGTGAAGGTGGTCCGCTTGTCCTCCACGGCGCCGCCGGCACGCTGGGCGGCTGCCTCGTTGGAGCGCGGCCGGGCATCGAAGACCCGCAGCATCGCGTCGAACAGCGTGGACTTGCCGACGCCGGAGTTGCCGGTCAGCAGGGTGCCGTTGCGGTCCACGTGCATGGTGTGGGCGCCATGGAAGGTGCCCCAGTTGACCACCTGGACGAGGGCCAGGCGCATCTGGCCCGGGTTGGTGAGCTCGCCCATCGGCAGCATGGTTGCGATGCTCACTTGTTGGCCTCCGCTTCAGCAGTTGCGTCAGTCGTGGTTGCCTTTGACTGGGCCCCGGTGTGGTCAGGTGACGCCGACGGCGATGCCGCCCCCGCCCCTTCGCCGGACAGCAATCGTCCTGCGGACGATGCTGCCGGCTCCGACAGGCCCGATGCCACTCCCGGGGCGGCATCGCCGTCGTCGTCGTTGGGTGCCTCACCTTCCCCATCGTCCTCGGAATCGTCGGCGTCATCAGATGGGGCCGTGGCGCCGTCGAGCTCTATCAGCGGTTCTGTTCCCGCGGGGTCGGTGCTGGCCGCCACGAGCGCCTCGATTTGGGCGGGGATGTCGCCGATGTTCTCGAACGGGAGGGCCAGCGGGAGGACGTTGGAGATCGTGTAGACATCGTCCAGGCCTGTAGTGAGGAGGAGCTGGCGGGCCAGGAGTTTGGTGATGGCGCGGTTGACGACGTCGGAATCCCTCAGGGCGTCCTGCTGGCCGGCCGGCTGGTAGTGGGCCACTAGTTCGGCGATTTCCTCGCGCGTGATGGTGGGGTCGGTCTGGGCGGTGACGTGGCGGTCCAGGAGCAGCCGCAGGCGGAGGAGCACGATGGTTTCGACCCGGCTCAGCGCGCGCTGTTGTCGCAAGATGCTCGAGCGGGCGCTGCCGCCGATCGCCTCGGGATCCACCGGCCGCAGCACGGCAACCTTGCGTTCGTGATCCAACTGCAGCGTCAGGAACAGCTCGGAGAGGCGGCTGCGCAGGATGAGCTGGTTGTCCAGCAACGTGGTCCACAGTTTTTCGTCACGCCCGCCGTCGATGTACGGGCCCTTGAGCAATTTCACGAGCGCCTGGCGGACCTTCATCGGCAGCACCCCGGTGTCCCCGGGGAACAAGGCGGCACCGTCGACGAAGGTGTCACGCGGAGTGACCGTGAAGGGATTGGCGTGGATGTGTTCGGGCTCCGCACCAGTGCCCAGCTCACCGTGGGTGTCTTGGGTAGTTTCAGTCATCTTCAATCCTTCTTGAGCGTGACCACTGGCAGGTAGGCCGTGCGGGTGGTGCCGTCGATCTGTTCGAAGTCAATGGGTCCCCAGGCCTCGCGGTCGAAGCCGGCCCCGTCGTGGAGGGCCTGGGCGAGCAGGGTGCGGATGGAATTGATGTGGCGCTCTTCGGCGGGGAGCTGCCCCCAGGCCTCGGCCAGGGACGAGGCACCCGCTAGTGCGGCGCGGATAGCCTCCGGCTTGGCCTTGCCGGTCCGCGGCGAGCGGGTGCGGTCCGAGTCGCTGAAGGCGATCGGGTCGGCGAGCTTGGGCGGGGCCGCGAACTCGTCCGGGTCGAACAGCTTGACCATGGCCAGGGATTCGAAGCAGGCGTTGAAGAGCACCGGGCCGCGGACCAGGCCGGGACGTTCGCGCTCGTACGGCAGGGACCGGATCGCCTGCTCGGCCTCGCGCAGGACCTTACGGAGCCGGACCGACTGCCGGAAGTCGTCGCTTTGGACGTAGGTGTTGAGGCTTTCGCTGAGCTTGCCGTAGATCCGCTGGATCTGGCTGTGCTGCGTGCGGAGTTCGGCCACGAGGTTCTTGAGGGTCTCGCGTTCGTCATGGCTGAGCTCGTCCGCGAACTGCCGGCTGAGCACCTCGCCGATCGCTGACCGGAACCTCAGCTGCTGTTGCGGGTCATCCAGGAACGCGGTGAAGGAGCGGAACGTCCTGCCCTCGGGGCTCTGCCGGAGCCGCTTGTCCGCCTCGAGCACCTGGGCCATGGTGGCGCCCTTGCTGAGGGATTCCTCGATGATCTGGTTGCGGAGCTCCCCCACGAGCTCCTCGATGCGGTCACGCATCTTCTTGTAGTCCGCGGGCAGGCTCGCGGCGAGGTCCAGGATGTTGCCGGCGGCTTCCACGGCCTCGTCGTCGTCGAGCAGGCCGTCAAAGTCACCGGAACCGATGTCCTCGATCAGCTGGCGCCGTTCGCCGATCTCCTCTTCGAGGGATTCGAGCCGTGCGCTCTGGTCCGGGTTCGTTTCGTTGGCGAGCTTCTCGACGTCGCCCAGCAGTGTGCCGAGCCGGGAGCCGTTGAGGGTGGAGCGTTCGCTGGAGAGGCTGTCCAGGAACGCTAGAACGCGGGCTGCGGGCTCGGTGACTTCGTAGACGATCTGGCCCGACTGGTTGCGGCGGGTCAGGAAGTTCTTGCGGGTCCATTCGTCCGCATACTTTTTTCCGGAAAGCGCTCCGTTCACAGCACCGCTCTCTCCCGTGTGTTGCTCTCCCGAACCGGGAGCCTGGCGGCGGAGCTGCTCAAGGAAGGCGTCGACGTCGGCGTGGAACTGTTCCAGCGGCAGCTGCGCCCGGGTGCGCGTGAAGGAGGCCTGCAGCACGGCGATCACCCATGGTGCGGACCGGGTGAGCGCCCAGGCCGGTCCCTTCGTGAGGAGTTCGAGGTCCCGGAGACGGGCGCCGATGGCGTCGGCCGGGGACACGGCGGAGCGGGACACGCACTCTCCTTCAGCTGCCTGGCGATGTTGTCGGGCAGCGGATTCGAAAAACTGCCAACTACAAGGTTAACGCAGGCCCCAGTCCGTATTTCCCGTCCGCATTAATCGTTGTATGCCGTCCGCAGCCGGAGCACACTGTAGAGACCACTTGAGAGGAGACTGTCATGCGGAAGCAGAGGATGTGGATCACCGGGGCGGCGTCAGCCGCAGTGGTTCTGGGCGGCGCGTCCGTGGCGGTGGCGGTCATCCAGCAGTCCAGGGATTTTCGTCCCTGGGATGCGAGCTCCCTCGTGGTCAGGGTCGGCGATCTGGAGCTCGACGATGCGGCCGGCTCGGCGCAGGCGCTCAGTGACGCCGACCGCGACAAGGCCACGAGCGCCGCGCTGTCCAAGGTCGGTCAGGGCAAAGCGACCGAAGTGGAACGGGACGATGACGCGGGTTCTGCCTTTGAGGTGGCGGTGCGTCTTGACGACGGGTCCGAGGTCGACGTCGAGCTCGCAGCGGACTTCCAGGTCCTGAACCAGAGCGCACCGGAGCACCAGAGCGCACCGGAGCACGACGACGACTAACGCGGTCCTGTGACGCATGTGACTGATGAGGTTTCCGCAACCTCTCCGTGACCTACGCTCCGGTAGCATTTCGATCCCATATCAAGAGCCCCGGAACGCCCAGGGGACTCTGGTTGAGCGCACCTCCGGCACCCTACGCTCAGGCTACCGGTTCAGCCGAAGCAATGGTGCAGGGGGAAGAATGCAGTTCGACCTAAGCGCAGTGGAAACGGGCACCATGGTGTTCATGGGAACCCTTGTGTTTGCCCTGGTGATCACCCTCTTCATGATGACGGCGGCCTTCGCGGCGATGGTGCTGGTAGGCGTCGGACGGCTCGCGTGGCTCATCGTGGCAGGGACCCTGCTGGGTCTGGTCCGCGGCATCAACCACGCCTGGGACAAGCTGGTGCACCACGCGTCCACCGTGGACCTGCCCGGTGATTTCCAGGTTGACTTCCGGGTTGATTTCGGCGCTGATTTTCCAGGGCAGTCCTCCCCTAGTACGGGCACCTACCCGCGGGTAGTATTGCGGGACAGCTGAAGGGCCCTCCACCCACGGCGGACCCAGGGCTCGAGCCGGTTACCCGGTTAGAGGAGATGCCCGATGAGCTCCGCCATTGAAGATCCAGCCACCGACATCCCCGCCGCAGAAGATCCTGTCGCGCCGGAGCACATCGGTCCCGACGCCACCGCCGCCGATGCGCGGGCCATCGCCGAGGCCGCCCGCGAGACCAGCTGGGAGCGGCCCAGCTTCGCCAAGCGGCTTTACCTTGGCAGCTTTGAGCTGAACCTGATCCACCCGTGGCCGGAGGCCCCCGCGGACGATGTCGAACGCGGCGAGGCGTTCATGGCCCGTCTGACCGACTTCTGCCGCACCATGTCCGGGCGCACCATCGAGCGCGACGCCCGCGTCCCGGACGAATACCTCAAAGGACTGGCGGAGCTGGGCGCGTTCGGCATGAAGATTCCGCGCGAATACGGCGGCCTGGGCCTCACGCTCGTGTACTACGGCCGCGCGCTGGCGCTCCTGGGCTCGGTCCATCCGACCCTGGGCGCCCTGCTCTCTGCTCACCAGTCCATCGGCGTTCCGGAGCCGGTCAAAGTCTTCGGCACGCCGGCACAGAAGCAGGAGTACCTGCCGCGCTGCGCCGCCGGAGCCATCACCGCTTTCCTGCTGACCGAGCCCGACGTCGGCAGCGACCCTGCCCGGATGGGCAGCACCGCGGTCCTCGCGGACGACGGCGAATCGTATGTCCTGGATGGCGTGAAGCTGTGGACCACCAACGGGGTGATCGCCGAACTAGTCGTCGTCATGGCGCTGGTTCCGGCCCACACCGGCGCGGACGGGATAGTCCACAACGGCGGCATCAGCGCGTTCGTGGTGGAAATGGACTCCCCCGGCATCACGGTGGAAAACCGCAATGCCTTCATGGGCCTCCGCGGCATCGAAAACGGTGTCACCCGCTTCCACCAGGTCAGGGTTCCGGCGGCCAACCGGCTGGGACGCGAAGGCCAGGGCCTGAAGATTGCCCTCACCACGCTCAACACCGGCCGGCTCTCGATTCCCGCGCTCTGTGTCGCGTCCGGACGCTGGAGCCTGAAGATCGCCCGCGAATGGTCCAATGCCCGCACCCAGTGGGGCCGGCCTGTCGGCCAGCACGAGGCCGTGGGAAAAAAGATTGCCTTCATCGCGGCCAGCGCCTTCGCCCTGGACGCCGTGTTCGAGCTTTCCGCTGAAATGGCCGACGCCGGGCAGAAGGACGTCCGGATCGAGGCAGCCCTCGCCAAGCTGTGGTCCACGGAGATCAGCTGCCTGATTGCGGACGAGCTGGTGCAGATCCGCGGCGGCCGCGGCTTCGAAACGGCGGACTCGCTCGAGGCCCGCGGCGAGCGCGCAGTGCCTGCCGAACAGCAGCTCCGCGATCTGCGGATCAACCGGATCTTCGAGGGCTCCTCTGAAATCATGAAGCTCCTGATCGCCCGCGAAGCCGTGGACGCCCATCTGGCGGTCGCCGGCGATCTCGCTTCCGAGGATGCCAGCCTGTCGGACAAGGCGAAGGCCGCCCTCGGCGCGTCCGGCTTCTACGCGAAGTGGCTGCCCAAGCTCGTCGCCGGCGCCGGCATGGACCCACGGTCCTACAGCGACTTCGGCCGGCTGGCGAAGCAGCTGCGCTTCGTCGAGCGGTCCTCGCGGCGGCTGGCCCGGCAGACCTTCTACGGGATGGGCCGCTGGCAGGCGAAGCTCGAGCACAAGCAGGCGTTCCTGGGACGGATCGTTGACATCGGGGCCGAGCTGTTCGCGATGGCGGCGTGCTGTTCGCGGGCGGAGATGCTGCTGCGCACCTCGCCGGAACGCGGCGCCTCCGCGTACGAGCTCGCCGAGGCCTACTGCGAACAGGCCCGTGTGCGCGTGGATGAATACTTTGACCGGCTGTGGAGGAACACGGACGACGCCGACCATGTGCTCGCCCGCAAGGTCCTCGCCGGCGACTACGAATGGCTCGAAGCCGGCGTGCTGGACCAGTCCGAAGGAACCGGTCCATGGATTGCAGACGCCAGCCCGCGCGCCTCAGCGAAGGAGAACCTGCACCGGAAATACCGCTGACTAGCGGCTGGTCTCACTCCTGCTGCAACTGGATAGTAAGCACCTGAATGGTAAGCACCCTTGCTAACTGAGTTCCGACAGTGGTTAAGTGGAGATGAGACCTCCACCCCGGTCTCAGTTTTGCGGTGACCGGTTCGAACAATGAGCCGGGTCAATCAGTGAAAGTGAGCAGCGGCCATGAGCAGCACAGCAGGCCCCGAAGATCGAACGCCCCGGCGCGCCCGCCCCGAGGAGGACACTCCCGGCGCCCGCGCCGACGCAGGCTATGACGCCGGCTATGACGAAGTCGGGGAGGAACAGGTCTGGGAAGAGGTTCCCACCCGCGAAACCGTGGTGGCCCGGGAGAAGGAGCAGTTCGGCGGCATCAAGATCGGCTCAGCCTTCTTCGGCTGGCTCGCCGCCACCGGCACCGCCGTGCTGCTGACCGCCCTGGTCGCCGCCGCGGGCACCGCCGTCGGCCTCGCCACCAACACCGACGTCAACGAGGCCGTGGACCAGGCCTCCAACAACCAGACAGTGGGGCTCGTCGGCATCATCGTGCTGCTGGTGATCCTGCTCGTTGCCTACTACTGCGGCGGCTACGTGGCCGGGCGGATGGCACGGTTCAACGGCGCCCGGCAGGGCCTCATGGTCTGGGTGTGGGCCATCATCGCCGCCGTCGTCGTCGCCGTGCTCGGCCTGGTCGCCGGGCAGCGCTACAACATCCTCGCCAACCTAAACAGCTTTCCGCGCATCCCGGTCAATGAGGGCCAGTTGAACACCATGAGCATCATCGCCGCCGTCGTGGTGGCCGTGGTTGCCCTAATCGGCGCCGTGCTCGGCGGCCTCGCGGGCATGCGCTTCCACCGCAAGGTGGACCGTGCCGGGTTCACTCCGGCGGAGACCGTCGAGGAACGCTAAGCCAGCAAGACGGCGTCGAGGTAGAACCAGCGGCGATCCTGCCGCACGAAACGGCTTGTTTCGTGGTGGACTCCGCGTTCGCCGTCGTACCGGAAATGCGCCGCGAACTCGACGGTGCCCTCGCTGTCCAGCGGGCCGCCGCGGCCGGTGGAGAGGATATCCAGGCGCCGCCACTCCATGGCGGGATCCAGGTCCAGCCCGGACGGCAGGGTGTCCGGATGCCAGGTCCGCAGCAGGTAGTCGGCGTCCAGCACCACGAAGGCGCTGTACCGGGAACGCATGAGCTGCTCCGCGGCCGGCGCCTCCGCGTCACCGCGGTGGAACCGGCCGCAGCAATCAGCGTACTGCTCGCCGGAGAGGCACGGGCAGTTCCCCTCATACGGAGTCCTGGACGGGCTGCTGTCCGGCTCGGAATCGGCTGCTGCGGCGTGCGTCACAAGGTGTCCTTCCGGCGGGCCGGACGACGCCGGCGGGGCTGCTTCCGACTATAGACGCATGGCCCGCGGCGCCGACGCATGCTGCGGGATAACAGCTTTGACACATCTCCGCCGAGGCCGCCGATGCCTGCGTGTCCGCAGCGAAAAGTCCGTATTGTTAAGAGGGGCCCTTGCCTGCCGGGATAGTTGCGGCAGGGACCCGCTGCAGGCTGGATAGGAGAGGTGAAGTGGAAGATCCGACAACCATCGCGCTGAACCTGACCTTTTTCGGGACCCTTGGAGTGGCGCTCGTCATGTTCCTCGGTCTCTTCATCGTTTTTGTCGCCACGCTGGTGATCGCCGGAGTCGGCCGGCTCGTAGGTGTCACGGTCATGGCCATCACCGGGATCCTGGGCAAGGACCCGGAGCAGCAGCAGGGCCCGGACCGGCAGCAGGAAAAGCCGGCCAGCGCCGCAATGCCGGTCCGCCCGGCCAAGAAGGAAGCCAAAAAGCAACCCGCGCTATCACCGGAATGGGCCGCCGCCGTGGCCCGGGCGGATGCGCGCGCCACGGCGAGGGCCAAAGCCGAAGCTGCCCCGGCCGTCAGGGTCTCCGTCCGCGACCTCCCCGACCCAAGGGTTCCGGTGCGGGACATCATGGAAGTCTCCCCCCTCGTGGAGTCGGCCACGGACCGGAACGGCAAGCTCGACGCCGTCCCGCGCACCTTCAAGAAACCTCCCATGCCCGCGGCGAAGTCCCTGCTGGACACCGGCTCGCTCGTGTCGCTGCCGGGCCGGCTCCCAGGCGGGCTCCCGGGCGGGCTGCCGGGCGGGCTGCCGCTCGTGAAGGACAAGCAGCAGGCCCACCAGCGCAAAGCCGGCTGAGCCCTTACCCCGGACAGGCAAGTCCGCTACGGTGAAACCCATGGAATTCAGATACCTCGGGCACAGCGGCTTCAAGATTTCAGAATCACGTTCGGCAACTGGCTGACGCATGGCTCGCAGGTGGAGAACGACGTCGCCACCCAGTGTGTCCGGGCAGCGCTCGACGCCGGTATCAGCACCTTTGACACGGCGGACGTCTATGCCAACACGGCGGCGGAGACGGTCCTCGGCGAAGCCCTGAAGGGCGAGCGCCGGCAGTCGCTGGAGATCTTCACCAAGGTGTTCGGCCCCACCGGGCCCAAGGGCCACAACGATCTGGGCCTGTCCCGCAAACACATCATGGAATCCATCGACGGCTCCCTGACCAGGCTGCAGACGGACTACGTGGATCTGTACCAGGCCCACCGCTACGACTTCGAGACCCCGCTGGAAGAGACCATGCAGGCTTTCGCCGACATCGTGCGGCAAGGCAAGGCGCTGTACATCGGCGTCAGCGAGTGGACGGCCAGCCAGATCCGCGACGGCCACGCCCTCGCCAAGGAACTGGGCTTCCAGCTGATTTCAAACCAGCCGCAGTACTCCATGCTGTGGCGGGTCATCGAGGCCGAGGTGGTTCCGGCGTCGGAGGAGCTGGGCCTCTCCCAGATCGTCTGGTCCCCCATGGCGCAGGGCGTCCTGAGCGGAAAATACCACCCCGGGAAGCCTGCCCCCGAGGGCAGCCGCGCCACGGATGCCAAGGGCGGCTCGAAGATGATCGAGCGTTGGATGTCCTCCGAGGTCCTTACCGGGGTGCAGCAGCTCAAGCCGATCGCGGAGGAGGCCGGGCTCACCATGGCCCAGCTGAGCATCGCCTGGGTGCTGCAGAACAAGAACGTGGCCTCGGCGATCATGGGCGCGTCCCGCCCGGAGCAGATCGCCGGCAACGTGGCGGCTGCCGGCGTGAAGCTGGATGAGGTCATCATGGACAAGATCGACGCCGCCATCGGCGCCCTGGCCGAGCGCGACCCCGCGCAGACCAAGTCGCCCGCCGCCCGGGAGGCATAGGCCAATGACTGCCGGGCCCGAGCTCGCCGTCACCGGTTCCACCGGACAACTGGGTGCCATGGTGGCCAGACTCCTGGCCCAGGCGGGCAGCCCGCAGCGGCTTCTGGTGCGCGACGCCGGCCGGGCACCGGCGCTCCCGGACGCGGCTCCCGTGGTCTTCACGTATTCGGACCCGGAGCTGGCGCGGGAATCGCTGGACGGGGTGAAGACCCTGTTCATGGTCTCCGCCGCCGAGGCCGAAGACCGGCTGCAGCAGCACTACACCTTCGTTGATGCGGCGGCCGCGGCCGGGGTGCGGCACATTGTGTACACCTCGTTCTTCGGGGCGGCCCCTGATGCCACGTTCACCCTGGCGCGGGACCACTTCGCCACGGAGCAGCGGATCAAGTCCTCCGGCATGGACTACACATTCCTGCGGGACAACTTCTACATGGACTTCCTGCCGCTGCTGGCCGGGGAGGACGGCGTCATCCGCGGGCCAGCCGGGGACGGTGTCATGGCCGCCGTCGCCCGCGCGGACATTGCCCGCTCCGCAGTCACAGTACTGCGGGAGCCGGACCTGCACGTGCGCCGGAGCTACAATCTCACGGGGCCGGAGGACATCTCGCTGGCCCGGGCCGCCGAAATCCTCACCGCCGGAACCGGCCGGACCATCAGCTTCCACAACGAAACGCTGGAGGAGGCCTACGCCTCACGGGCGTCCTATGGTGCGCCGCCGTGGCAGGTGGACGCGTGGGTGAGCACCTACACGGCCATCGCAGCCGGCGAGATGGCCGGACCGACCTCGGCTGTGCATGAGCTCACCGGCCGCGAACCCCTGGGCCTGGCCCAGTTCCTGGCCGAGGCGCACAGGCTGTAGGCGCGCCGCGGGCGCACCCCGCAGGAGCGCCGCCTGCGGGACTAGCCCAGTATTGACCGTCTCCGAGCTGCGGCGTAGACCTGAAGGCAGGGAGACCGGCCAAAACCGGGCTGGTCCGGAGCAGAATGGCAGCGCCATGCCAAAGCAAATGTCAAAACAGACCCCAGGCGGCGTGCGCCGTCAGACGCAGCGGCTCAGTGCACATTCCGGCGAGCCGAGCCACGGCCCGCTCACGGCCGAGGAACTCCAGCTCGCCGTGCGGAACCACTCGATGCCGCTGGAAGCCCTGCGGATTGACACGACGCCGCCCGGTTTGCACTATGTGCTCAACCACTTCGACATCCCGTTCATCGACGCCGAGCACTGGCATCTGCGGATCGGCGGCGCCGTGCAGCGGTCCGTGGAACTGAGCCTCCGGGCCCTGCTCCGGGCACCGAGCATCAGCGCCCCCGTCACCCTGGAATGCGCGGGCAACGGACGCTCCCTGCTGCGGCCCCGCCCGCTGAGCCAGCCCTGGATGCTGGAGGCTGTCGGCACGGCGACGTGGACCGGCGTCCCGCTGGCCTACCTCCTGGCCCGCGCCGGGGTGGATGACGACGCCGCCGAGGTCGTGTTCACCGGCGCCGACACCGGGGTCCAGGGCGGCGTCCGGCAGCAGTTTGCACGGAGCCTGCCGATCGCCGAGGCGCTGCGGCCCGACGTCGTGCTGGCCTACCGGATGAACGGCGCTGAGCTGCCGCCGCAGCACGGCTACCCGCTTCGGCTGGTTGTCCCGGGCTGGTACGGCATGGCGAGCGTCAAGTGGCTGGCCTCGATCAACGTGGTGACCAAGCCCTTTGCCGGGTTCCAGCAGTCGGTCGCGTACCGCTACCAGCAGGACGCGGACGACGCCGGCACCCCGGTCACGTGGATGAAGGTCCGTTCGCTGATGGTCCCGCCGGGAGTCCCGGACTTCTTCACCCGGCGGCGGATCCTGCCTCCCGGGCCCGTGATGCTGACGGGCCGGGCCTGGTCCGGCGAGGGGGCAGTTCAGCGCGTCGATGTGGGGATCGACGGCAAGTGGGCGCCGGCCCATCTGGAGCATCCGGCGGCACCCTTTGCCTGGTGCGCCTGGTCGATGCCGTGGGTGGCCGACCCCGGCGAACACGTGCTGGCGTGCCGTGCCACGGATGCTAGCGGGGCCGTGCAGCCGCTGGAGCAGGCGTGGAACTACCAGGGCATGGGCAACAACGTGGTGCAGCGGGTAAAGGTCACCGTCGAGTAGCCGCCCGGTCTCAAGACGGCCGCGGGGCCCTTACGCTTGGCACATGAGCGAGCAAAGAAAGACGTGGCACGCCGCGCATAAGGCCGGACTCAGCAGGGGCCAGCGGGCAGCAGACATCATGCGGAACGGGATGGGCAGCTGGCCGTTCGTGGGATCCTTCATCGGCTTCATGATCGTCTGGGCCCTGCTGAACTCCGCGGTGCTGGCCGCGCACGCCTGGGACCCGTACCCCTATATCCTGCTGAACCTGTTCCTGTCCATGCTTGCCGGCCTGCAGGGCGCCATCCTGCTCATCGCCGCGAAGCGGCAGGATGCCATTGCCGCCGCCATGGCCCAGCACGACTACGACACCGATCTGCAGTCCAAGGCGGAGATCGACCGGCTCACCACCATCAACAACCAGCAGCTGGAAATCCTCCGCGAGCTGCGGCAGCTTGCCGGCGCGCGGGACGGCGCGCGGGACGGCGCGCGGGACGGCGCGCGGGATCCGGCCCCGGACGGCAATGACCGCACTGACGGGGATGCGCCCGGCTGATAGTCCATGTATCAGTAGTCCACGATCGCGCCGCTGGAAATGTTGACCGTGGCGTCAGTGATGGCCGCCGCCTTGTCCGAGACCATGAAGGACGCCACGTTCCCGACGTCGGCCAGGGTGGCGGTGCGGTTCAGGTGGGCGGCCTTGGCGATCTCCCCCACGATCTCATCGCGCCCCTCGGCCTGCCAGGGAATGGTCTCGATGATGCCGCCGGTCACCATGGTGACCACCCGGATGCCGTGTTTGCCCAGCTCAAGCGCCCACTGCCGGCGCAGCCCCTCCATCGCGTCCAGGGCCACCTTGAACCCGCCGAGCCCGGGCAGGGTCTGCGGCCCGGAGCCGCCGAACATCAGCACGACGCCGGAGCGCTGTTTGATCATGTGCGTGGCCGCCGCGCGGGTAGTGAGGAAGTGGGTGCGCGTGGCCAGGGCAATGGGCTGGGTGAAGTCATCCACGTCGATTTCCATCAGCGACTGCTGGACGTCGCCGAAGGAGATCACATTGAAGGAGATGTCGATCCGCCGGCTCTTCTTGGCCACCCGGTCCACGAAGGCGTCGACCTGTTCTTCGTCCAGGGCGTCGACGACGGCGGTCTCGGCCCTGCCGCCCGACTCCTGGATGTCCCGGGCTACTTTCTCCAGCCGCGACTCGGTGCGCCCCGCGAGGTGCACGACTGCGCCTTCGGCCGCGAACGCCCTCGCCACGGCCCCGCCGATCGCCCCGCCGCCGCCGTAGATCAGGGCGGTCTTGCCGTGCAGCAAGCCGCTTTCCGGATTCCCGTTATTCAGCATGGCCGCCTGCCTCCTGCCGCGGAGTGGTGAATTCCCTCAACTATGTTCTTGCAGAGGGCCGGTGGCAAGAGCGGGCCTGGTTCTAGCCTTCCGGAGGAACCGTTGGAGGAGCGGCCGGTCCGGCGGGACCGCGGGGGTCGTCCGGGCCGGAGGGAACGCCGGGGCCGGCGGGCCCTCCAGGCTCCTCGGGGCCCCCAGAGAATCCTGGGCCACCGGCGCCGTAGAAGCTGGCTGGACCACCCGGGCCACGGAGAGCGCCGGGCGCGCCGTCGGGCGGGAACTCAGCGGGAGGGCCGCCGTAAGCCACCGCCGGGACATCCCCCGGATCGGCGGGCCCCATGTCCAGATGGAACGGCGGGTACTCGTCCCGCATGAGGGCGACGTAGGAGATCACGCGGTAGACCCAGCGGTTCAGGCCGAGCAGGAGGTCGAACAGGCCCTTCCAGTACTGGCCGGTGAACAGCAAAATGACCCCGGCAATGCAGACCAGCAGCCCAATCAGGGAAATGCCCATGCCCTCCTGCACCCAGCGGCCGTCGCGTGCGACCCAGGTCCGCGCCGTCCCGGTCAGCACACCGATGATGAGCAGATGCGGAAATGCCAGCAGCCAGGACTTCACCAGCACCAGGCCGCGGGACAGCCTCTCCGGATAGTCGACGTCGAAGTCCGCCGGGTAGTCGGTGCGGGCCAGGGTGAAGGGCGGGTAGAGGTCCGTGCCGAGCGCCCCGTAGGAGTAGAAAGCCACCCGCCAGTTCCAGCGGATCACCCCGACGTTGAAGTTGAACAGCGAGCGCGGATAGCGGCCGGTGAACAAGATCGCGAACCAGGACACGATTGTGGTGACCACGAAGGCGAACCACAGGAAGAACAGGATGATGTAGTGCGGGATGGCAAGGAACCATTTCACGAGCCACATCCAGCGGGACAGGTTGGGGTCCAGATAGCCGCTGAGCCGCGCCGAATAGGGACGGCCGCCCGCGGCATAAGGCGCCGCAGCAAATGGCGCCGCAGCATAAGGCGCCGCAGCATTCGGCACCGCGGCAAAAGGCTGCGGCGGGCCGGGCTGCGGTTGGTACGGCTGCCCGGGGTAGCGCGGCGGGTAGGCAGGCGGTCCGCCGCGGCCCAGTCCCGCGGCGCCCAGCACGATCAGCGGCACGCCTACCACCAGCAGCACAATGCCGCCGATCAGCAGGCCGATAAAGATTGGCCAGAGCAGATCGGAGCGGGCACCTGCCTGCAGGTCAACGGCGACGGGACTGCTGGCGTCGGCATTCATGATGACCACGGCCCAGGTCCCGGAGCGCAGGTCCCACTTGAGCTCCTGCTCCCCCGGCCCCGTGGCGGACGCGGCCCAGAAACCCTGTTGTGCCGGCCGTGCCGGAGCCTTGGTGCCCGCGACATCGCGGTATTGCGCGCGGAAGGGATCGAACCTGACATCGATGATTTCGGTGTGTTTGACATTAGCCAGATACGCCGCCACGTCGGCCCGGGGTGCGATCCCGATGAAGATTTCCTTCGCGGGATCGGCCGCGGAGCCACGGAGCAGCACGCTGCCCGCAAGGTCCACGGAGGCGCCGTCGGGCACGCCGCGTCCGGTCATGACGTCGAGGCGCGGGGACGCCAGGGCGTAGGAACCGCCTGAGAAACGCTCCAACGGCGACGTGAAGTACCCGCCGTCGCGCTGCTGGTAGTTGGCCCACCCCGCCGCGCCGGCGCCGGCCAGCAGCCCCAGGCCCAGAAGGGCACCCACCGTGCCCAGCACCAGCATGACAATCCGGCCTGGCCTCATGACCGCCGTCCTTTCAGATGATCCGCTTACCGCCTCAGCGATGTCAGGAGGGCTTTCGCCCAACTCCCGGCTTTCTCGATTTCGCCGTTGCGCAGCGGCCCTTCCTTGCCCCTGAAGTAAAACGGCATGGGTTCGGAAATGATGTCGGCTCCGCCTGCCCGGAGCATTTCGATCATCTTCTTGGCCGCGTCACCGTGGATGAACAGCCTGACGCGGGTGTCGAACGCCGCGGCTTTGACTCCCTTGAGGTGGCCGTCGCCGAGGGCGGAGAGCAGCTCGGTGACCCTCGGCGTCGGACGCCAACCGTTAATGGGACTGCCGACGACGAGGAAGGCTTTCATGCGGTGATCACCACCTTGAGCGCTTTCGTCTCCGCCGCACGGGCGAAGGTGTCATAGGCCTCCATGAACTCGTCGAACGTGAAGTGGTGGGTGGCGAATTTCTCCGCCGGCACCTTCTGCTGGGCCACAAGCTTGAGCAGCATGGGGGTGGTGTTGGCGTTGACCAGGCCCATGCTGATGTTGATGTTCTGGATCCAGAGGTTTTCCACGTGCAGTTCCACGGATTTGCCGTGTACGCCGACGTTGGCCACGTTGCCGCCGGGCCGGACGATCTCCGTGCACATGCCGAAGGTAGCCGGGATGCCGACCGCCTCGATGGCCACGTCCACGCCCTGTCCGTCGGTCAGGGCCAGCACCTGCTCCTTCCAGTCGGCGTCGCTGGAGAGGACGACGTCGGTGGCGCCGAATTCGCGGGATTTCTCCAGCCGGTTCGCGTCGAGGTCGATCGCGATGATCGTGGCGGCGCCGTAAAGGCCGGCGGTGGCGATCGCGGCGAGGCCGACGGGGCCGGCACCGACGACGGCGACCGTGTCACCGGGCTTGACCCGGCCGTACTGGACACCGATCTCGAAGCCGGTGGGGAGGATGTCGGAGAGCATGACGGCCTGGTCGTCGCTGACGCCTTCGGGCAGCAGGTGGAGGGAGTTCTCGGCGTAGGGGACGCGGACGTATTCCGCCTGGGTTCCGTCGATCAGGTGTCCGAAGACCCAGCCGATGCCGGATTTGCCTTCCTTCCCCAGGCAATGGGAGTAGAGGCCGGTCTTGCAGTTCGCGCAGTGCCCGCAGGACTTGATGCAGGAGATGATGACGCGGTCCCCGACTTTGAGGCTGGTCACGGACGAACCGATTTCCGTGATGGTTCCGACGCCTTCATGGCCTAGGATCCTGCCTTTTGTCACCGCGGGGACGTCGCCCTTGAGGATGTGGAGGTCCGTGCCGCAGATGGTGGTGGTGTCGACCTTGACGATCACGTCGGAAGGATTCTGGATCTTGGGATCGGGGACGTCCCTCCAGGACTTTTCCCCGGGACCGCCGTAGACGAGGGCTTTCATGCGTTCTCTTTCGTTTTGACGATGACCAGTGGGTCCACGAGGCGCAGGCGGCACGGGGTCTCCGAGGCGTCAATTCCTGAATACAGCAACGAGAGGCGGGCACGTTCGCGGAGCTCCTCGATGGCGGCGGCTGATACCCGGGCGTGGGCCAGGTCGATCACGATTTCGTACCCGGGCAACTTGACGCTCACCCTCCGCGCGACCACGTAGAGCGCCCGGACGTTGGCTGCCGTGACCACGCCGTGCACCTCGATGCGTGTCGATTCCGTGTCGGCATCGATATGGATAAGAACTTTGAGTCGGGGATCCCCAGCATGGTGGTGCATTGAACCGTCAGAGCTCCCTGACGGTTTCCGGATCTTCGCGCATCCCCGGAACTGCGCTGAATTTGCTCATGCGGCCGTGGTCTCCTGCCTTTTCCTGCTGAAGCTGGAAAGTGCAAAATGCCATTTCCCTCCCCAATGACTGGCGAGACCGATGTTGCGTTCCTCAAAGCGGTTCGTCCCCCAATGCATCCCGGTTCATCCCCAGATGGCCGTGCAGGAACCGCCCCGATTACAGCTTGGCGGGTGCGTGTCACGGCGGTAAGGGGCGAAAGTCCCTTGTCTGGGTTTTGGGTGCTTCGGCCTTCCACCCCATGGCACCTAGAAAAAAACTCGTTGACACGCCAAATACCCGGGTCTATGACTTGGCATATCAAAGTACCTCCCACCATCCAAGGAGCAGAAAATGGCGACCACGGCCTACGGTGTTGTTCACTTTTTCCCAGGAGGCACACAGGAGCAGTACGAGGCCTCAATGGCCGCGGTTCACCCGGGGGAAGGGCTCTTGCCCGAGGGCCAGATCTTCCACGCCGGAGGTCCTTCCGCCGGTGGTTGGACCATCATGGCCGTCCATGACTCGACAGAGAGCTGGGAGAAATTCCGCGACAACATCCTCCTTCCTCGGATGCAACAGGGTATCGAGGGCGGGTTCGCATCACAGCCCGAAGAGACGGTTATCGATCTATACAAAGTCATGCCGTAACGGGCCGGAAGCCGTCAAAGGCCATACTCAGGCCTGCGATCCGGCACCGAAGTCATTGTTGCCTGGGCGTTTCGCCCATAGCCTGTTTCCTGTGCCTTCAACCCTTGACCTCTCCGCTGTGCCTGACCTTGTTCTCTCCTCCGTGAGGCAACCGGGCGACGCCGCGCTTTGTGACATCCACATCGCCGACGGCGTGGTCTCGCGGATCAGTCCCGCCGGGACTGCTCCCGCTGGCTCCCTGGTGGCCGACCTCCAGGGACGCTGCGTCATTCCGGATCTGTGGGATGAGCATGTCCATATGACCCAGTGGGCTCTGTCCATCAACCGAATGGACCTGTCCGGCGCCGCGTCTGCCCGGGAGGCGGCCGACGTCGTCCGCTCGCATGGTGCGGACGCCCGCGCTGCCGGCGGGATCGCTTCCAGCTCGCACTTTTCCGGCGCGGACCGGACGCTGACGCTGGTGGGGGTCGGGTTCCGGGACGCCGTCTGGCCGGACGTGCCTAGCCTGGACCTGCTCGACGGCGTGACGCAGGGACTGCCGACGGCGCTGATCAGCCACGATCTTCATTGTGTCTGGCTGAACAGCGCGACGGCTGGACGGTACGGCGTGCCGGTGGACGCCAGCGGTCTGCTCCGGGAGGAGCCGGCGTTCGCCCTGACCCGCGAGCTGGGCAAGCTGCACGACGTCGTGGTTGATGCCTGGGTGCTGGAGGCAGGCCGCGCGGCTGCCGGGCGCGGGATCGTGGGTGTTGTCGATTTCGAGATGACCTGGAACCGCGACGTATGGCTGCGGCGGATGGCCGGGGGCTTTGACGCTTTCCGGGTGGAAGCGGGGGTCTATCCGCAGGATCTGGACCGGGCTATCGCCGCGGGCCTGCGGACGGGGCAGGAGGTGGCCGGCGGACGGGGCAGGCTGCTGACTGTTGGTCCGCTGAAGGTGCTGATCGACGGCTCGCTGAACACCCGCACGGCCTATTGCGTCGAGCCGTACCCGCACGGCGGGCACGGTCTGCTCACTGTCAGCAAAGACGAGCTTCTCTCCCTGCTGGTCCGGGCCCGGGAGGCTGGTTTCGTTCCCGCGGTGGATGCGATCGGCGACGCGGCCAACGAGGTGGCGTTGAACGCCTTCTCCGCCGCCGGCATCCCCGGGCGTATTGAGCATGCCCAGTTTGTCCGGAGGGAGGATTTCGCCCGCTTCGGTCAGTTCGGCCTGACCGCCAGCGTCCAGCCCGCGCACGCCCTCGACGACCGCGACGCCGCCGATTCGAACTGGGCCGGCCGCACGAACCGGGCCTTCCCGCTGCGTTCCTTGCTGGCTTCCGGGGCTGCTCTCGCCCTGGGTTCCGACGCTCCGGTGGCACCGCTGGATCCCTGGACCGCGATGTCGGCGGCCACCACCCGGGCGCGGCGGGACGGACGCGGACCCTGGCACCCCGAGCAGGCCCTCACGCGGCAGGAAGCGCTGGCGTCGTCGGCCCGCGGCCGTGCCAGGATCCGGGTCGGGGACCCGGCGGACCTTGCTGTGCTCGGCGGCGACCCGCTCGCCGTGTCAGACGCGGCGTTCGCAGCGATGCCGGTGGCAGCCACCCTCGTGGCGTGGAGATTCACGCACGACGGCGTTTAGTTGCCCTTGACGCGGGCCTGGACGAGGTTGGCGAACGGCAGCCTGCCATGAAGCTGACGGAAGTCGGTATGATAGTTGGCCTCCGCCGTGTTCAATTCGTCTGGGGGCAGCTCCTTCCAGGCGATTATCAGGGACCCGGCGTCAGCGAGCTGCCAGATCAGCCGCCCGTCCCAATGGCCCGGGGGCTTTCCCTTCCCGAAGTCGATGAATTCCTGGATTTGCCGGCGAAGCCCGCGGTTGCCCTTGCTGCCGGCGCCGGCTTTCCCGACGTACAGGACCTCCGCGCCGTCGACCCATTCCGCGGCGAGCGCCGCCTCCGGCAGGGAGGGATCCTTCTTCTTGAAAATCCCTGCCGTGCTTTTGGCCAGGAACCGCGGCTCAAAGCCTTCCGGCCGCAGCACGGCGAAGATCCCCGTACGCTGCGGGATCCGGTTGATCTCGAGGGCCGCGAGAGTCCTGAACCCGGCGAACCCGGCGTCTTTGAGCGTCTGTTTGTTGATCGGCATGGGTTCCTTGGATCGGGGCAGGGTGGTTTGGCTCCCTTAAAGTTTACGGACGTGCGCCCCATCGCTCAGGCGCGGGTGAAGGTGCCCAGCCCGGTCTCGTCGTAGAAGTCGAGCCTGACACTCGATGCCGTGCCGCCGGCACCCGGGGTAAAGATAGCCCCGGCCACTCCGTTGCCGTTCTCTCCGATGGATTCAAAGCTGAAGGTGTCGGCGTCGAAGTGGCTTAGGCGCAACGTGGTGGACCTGCCGGCCGGTCCCAGCTCGAGGGTAAGCCCGCCGTTCCCTTCGGCCACGATCAGCGGGCCGTAGTAGGAGTTGGCGTAGCTGCCTGTGTAGAAAGTGTTGGTCTGCGCGGGTGCGGCCCGGTCCGGAGTCTTGGAGTAATCCACTTTTGGCTTCTCCGACTCATCGATCTTCTGGAAGACGCCAGCGGTGAAGCCGAGCCAGTCGACCGTGGGCGCTCCGTTCTGGGCAACGTCCAGGAAGCCTGCGCCGATGGCTTCGGGAATCCCCTGCGGCCGGCCGTTTGTCAGGACCACGATGCCCAGTTGTTCGCCCGGAAGCATGGACACGGCGGTCGCGGCACCAAGGTTGAAGGCTCCGGAGTGCCCGAGCTGGAGCCGGGCATGATCGTCATAGGAGACATTCCAGCCCAGACCGTAGAAACGGGTACGGGCGCCGGGGGTGGCGGGCAGCCCCGAGACGGCGTGCGGAACATGAGTGACCCCTAGCGCCTCAGGGTCGATGATCTGCTTGCCGTCATAGCTGCCGTTGGCGAGCTGCAGACGGATCCAGCGGGCAAGGTCACGTACTGAGGAGCTGGCTCCACCGGCGGGCGCTTCCGCATCGGCGTCGCGGCTGTATTTGGCCAGCCAGGTCCGGTTCCCGGCGGGCACGTGGATGAGCGCCTTGTTCGACGCCTTTTGGTAGTCCGCGTGGCGATAGCTGGTGTCGGTCATGTTGAGGGGCTTGAACAGCATCTCGTCGGCCAGGTCCGCCCATGACATTTTCATGGCATCGGCGACTGCCTGGGCGCCCGCGGTATAGCCGAAGTTGCTGTAGTTGTAGCTGGACCGGAACGAGTCAAGCGGCTCCTGGTTGAGGTGGCTGAGAATATAGGACTGGTCGAATCCGAGATCCTCCAGCAGATCGCCGGCACCCGTTCGCAGTCCGCCCTGATGTGACAACAGATCCGTCACCGTGGCATTCCGGGTGACGAACGGGTCCTTCAACGAAAAGCTTGGGGTGTGGCTGATCACCGGGTCGGTCCATTTGAGGGCGTTATGGCCCACGGCTCCGGCGGCCACCGTGGATGCCAGGGGCTTGGACACCGACGCCAGCTGGAAGACCGTAGCGGCGTCGACCGTCTCGGGCCTGCCGGACTCCCGCACGCCGAAGCCCTTGGCGTACACCGTCTGGTCCCGGTAGACCACTGCCACGGCGATCCCGGGAACTCCGGTGCTCTCCATTGCGCCCTGGACCATCCCGTCCAGCTTGGCCAAGGCGTCGTTAACCGTCTGCTGGTCCAGCAGGGGTTTGACCTGCGGTTCCGGCGCGGGGAGGAGCGACGCCGTCGGCGTGCCCGTGTCAGAAGCGGAACCGACGGGGCCGGAACCAGGGCCGCTGCTTTGAGAAGTACAGGCGGCCAGCAGCGGAATTCCAGCGATTCCGGCAGCCCCGACGCCCGCGGCCTTCAGCAGCGAACGGCGGTCAGAGGACACGGAGCTGATCCTGGTCACGAAGATCCCCTCAGGTTCACCAACAACATTTTCCCACCTGACGTCACTGCCTGGCGGCACCGCCTAGCGTCACCGGCGGGACGTCGGGCGGACCCCCCACCACCATGATGGCCCTTGGCCGCCGTTTGAAACAGTGCCCATCTTGAAACAGTGCCCGTGGGGGCGGGAGAGGCTATCGGCACCCACTGCATACAGACTTGGCTCAGGACGCGTTGGCCCGCAATCCAGGTACGGTAAGCAGTTGTGGGGCGCCCAGCACGCCCGTCAAGCTCGACCTCGATCATCAGCCCGAGCCCGCGGACCAAGTCCACGACACTGGCACCGGTGGCCATGGCCTGCTGCGCCACCTGTGTTGGGCGCAGATAGCCCAAGTATGGAACCAGCGCAGTAACTAGGCCAATTGACTGTTCGACGCTCGCCAGCAGCGCCTGCGGATCCGCGGTGATGCCGTCTATGCAGCGTTCGGCTAACACAGTGCAGGCCGACTGCAGCTCCCCTATCGAAGAGAACAGCGCCCGGGCAATGACCGGCTCGAACGGATTCAGCTGCAGCTGGCCGGATTCGGCTGCCATGGAAATCGTGACGTCATTGCCGACGACCGAATAGGCCACCTGGTTGACTACCTCGGGGATCACGGGGTTTACCTTGCCTGGCATGATGGAGGATCCGGCCTGAACGGACGGCAATCGGATCTCCCGGAGTCCGGCCCGCGGGCCGGACGAGAGCAGGCGTAGGTCATTAGCCACCTTGGACAGCTTCAAGGCAAGGCGCTTGAGTACGCTGTGCAACTGCACCAGCCCGCCCACGTCCTGCGTCGCCTCGATCAAATCTCCGGCAAGTACTACAGGCACACCGCTGATTGCGGCCAGCTGCTCGCAGGCCAGCCCGGCATAGTCGACGTGCGAGTTCAGTACCGTGCCGATGGCTGTGCCGCCAAGGTTGATTTCGCGGATCAGGTCCATGGCTTCGCGGAGCCGCTGCTCGTCCTCGGCCATCATCACCGCGAACGTCCGGAATCCCTGGCCCAGCGTCATTGGCACCGCGTCCTGGAGCTGGGTGCGCCCCATCTTCAGGCAGCCGGTGAATTCCTCGGCCTTGGCCGCGAAGGATTCGCGCAGTCCCGCCATCGCGGCCAGCAGATCCTCTGCGGCGCGGTGCAGCCCACCCGCAGGGCCGTTGGATAGACATCATTGGTGCTTTGGCCGAGGTTCACATGGTCCAGCGGGTGCAGCAGCTCGTACTGCCCGCGTCTGGCACCCATAAGTTCCAGCGCCAGGTTGGCGATCACCTCGTTCGCGTTCATATTGGTGGAGGTGCCGGCGCCGCCCTGGACGACGTCGATAATGAATTGGTCGTGCAGCTTGCCGGCCCTGATCACCGACGAGCATCGACTGGTCTACAGGTTTGTCGAGGCGGATGACGACGTCGAAATCCTGATTGCCGCCTGCCGATATCACTACGGAAACTGAATAGCGGCGCCCCGCCCTACTCGAAGAACTCGATCCGCGGCTCGCCCTGGACGCCGCCTCGCTGCATGGCGTCGCGGAGTTCCGGGTTGGCGAAGAACGCCCGGGCTGCGTCGACGGAACCGAAGTGGTGGAGCACCGGCACGGCATCCGGGTCATCGGCCAGCCGGTAGACGGACTCCTGGGTGACTCCCCCGGCGGACTGCAGCCCTGCGTTGCCGCAAAGAAAAAACGCCCTGCAACCCCGGGCGGCGCCATCCGCGCAAGACCTGCAGGTACCTTCGCGATCTCGCTAAGAGACGGCTCGGACATTTGCATGTCCTGAACAACCCGGCGTCATCTGTTGGTTACCTGCAGGCATTTCAAACGATACTCCGGGCACCACTCCCTGACTAGGGATCCGATGTGTCCGGCGCCGCCCGCTCCGCGGACAAGCGTAGTCTCATCCCAACAACACCCCTGGCCACGGCGCCGTGGCCGGCCACCGCAAAGGACGCAGCCATGAACGCAGCCATGAACGCAGCCATGAACGCCCGGAACAGCGACGCTGAGGACGTTGACGTTGCGGACGCCGACGTTGAAAACGTGGACCTTCTGGTGGTCGGAGGTGGAAAGGCCGGCAAGACCCTGGCCATGGACGCGGCCAAGAGCGGCCAGAAAGTCGCCATGATCGAGCGTGCCATGATCGGCGGCACGTGCATCAATGTGGCCTGCATCCCCACCAAGACCCTCATCAACAGCGGACGCGTGCTGCAAACCGTCCGGCGCGCAGCCGAATTCGGGGTCACCGGCGCCGAGGAGCCCCGGATGGACCTCGCGCTCCTGCTCCACCGCAAGGAAGACGTCGTCTCCACCATGGTCAATGGCCAGCTCTCCTCCTTCACTGCCTCCGGCATGGACTTCATCCTGGGCAAGGCCGCCTTCGTAGGCGACCGCACAGTCCGTGTGGCGCTGAACGACGGCGGCACACGCACCCTGCGGGGCGCCGACGTCGTCATCAACCTGGGCACAGAACCGTTGCTGCCGCCCATCGAGGGTCTCGCCGCGTCCTACGTCCAGACCAGCAATACTTTGCTGCGGCTCGAATCGCTCCCGGAGAGCATTGTCATCCTGAACGGCGGCTACGTGGGCTGCGAATTCGCGGATCTGCTCAACACCGTCGGCGTACGCGTCACCATCATCCAGGGCGGCGAGCGCCGACATCCTCGTCGCCGTCGGCCGCAGGCCCGTGACGGACGGGCTGAACCTGGGGAATGTGGGCGTGGAACTCACGGACCGCGGCTTCATCAAGGTGGACGAGTATCTGCACACCACGGCCAACGGCGTCTGGGCAGCCGGGGACGCCGCCGGCTCCCCGCAATTCACCCACGCGTCCTACGACGACTACCGCGTGCTGAAGACGAACCTCGCCGCCCAGCGCAGCGAAGGCACGCCCCGCAGCACCGCCGGCCGGCTGATCCCGTACGCGGTGTTCACCACCCCGGAACTCGGCCGGGCGGGCCTGAGCGAACGGGAGGCCCGGGACTCCGGTCACAGCGTCCGCATCGCCACAATGCCGGTCTCCGCTATCCCCCGTGCCAGGACCGCCGGCCACCTCGACGGGCTGTGGAAAGCCGTCGTCGACCGGGACACCAACCGCATCCTCGGCGCCGCCCTGCTGGGAACCGATGCGAGCGAAGCGATCGCCGTGGTGCAGATGGCGATGCTGGCCGGATTTGAGTACATGGCCGTGCGCGACGCCATCATCACCCACCCGACGATCGCGGAGGGCCTGACCCTGCAGTTCACGCCGGCCTTCCTAGAGGACTGAACCGGCGGGAGCCGCCAACGCGGTCAGCGATCGTCATCCCAAAGCACCCCCTCCGCCAAACGCGTAGAGTGGAAGAAGACGCCTGTTTCTGGACGCCGTGTGCTGAGGGAGAAATCGTGACGATTGACTGGGACGAAAAGAAGACTCTGCTGCAGGAACCGAACATCGCGGCGGTAACGCAGCTTTGTGACGAACTCATGGAGAAGAAGCCGGGGTCCGTGGTCCCCTACATCGACCCCGTCCATGACGAGGACGAGTGCCGGATCGTCAGCCTCCAGATCAGCCCCGGCAAGGGCACCGAGTCCGGCTTCGTCTCCCATTTCAACGACGACGAAGCAGCCCGCCGCGCCACCTCCATCTACGAGGCCGCCGAGCTTGATCCCCGCTACGTGATGCCGTGGAACGCCTACCCCTGGGTCCGCGACCCCGAGCTGCCCTCAGCCCTGAACGTCCAGGAGAAGACGGACGGCCTCCGGCCCTTCCGCCAGTTCCTGAAGATCAACAAGCGCGTCTCCGCCGTGATCGCCCACGGCGCCGATGCCCATGCCTTCCTGACACTCTTCGAGAAGACCTACCATTCCTCGCTGAAAAACCACGGCGTCAAGATCTACAAGGCCACAGCCCTCGGCGGCCGCGCCTTCGCAGTCTCCGCGGCCAAACAGGAAGAACTCCTCGCCAAGAACGTCGAGGTCTACAAGGACGCCATGCAGCGGGCCGGCATCCAGCACCTCTGAGGCTTTACCCCTCCAGCAGCCTCCGCCGGTGCTTGAGCTCCTTGACCCAGTTCCTGGTGACCATCCCCGGGAACGGCGAGGCGCTGCCGTCGTTCGTGGAACTGAAAGCCGTGCCCGCCTCCAGATCCGCCAGGAGCGGCCCGGACGCCTTCAGCCCGAGCTCCAGCACCTGGACCGCGGCGCGGTCGGTCAGTCCCAGCCCGGCGGCCCAGCCCAGGAAATGCTTCCGTGAGATCCCCGTCCGCTTGCCGTCCAGCGTGAGGGCAAGCGTCTTGTCCCCGTAAACCACGGTAGAGGGGATGTCATACACCGGGGCGACGGACCACTCCCCCGACGGCTGCTGCACCATGGACACGTTCTTGGCGTGCAGGTCCCCGTTGCCGCTCAGCCAGGCGAACGCCGCCTGGATCGCCAGGTTCCGGAGCGCCGGCAGCGGCGCCGCGCAGTACGCCGCCAGCGCATGGCACACCTGCCCGTACCCCACGTTGTACTTGTCCGCCGGGTACAGCCCCAGCACCTGCGCCCCGTCCTCGACGGCGAGTCGCTGCACCGCATCGGGCGTGCCGCCCCGCTTATATTCCGCGGCGGGAATACGGTCGAAGCGCTCCACCAGCAGCCCCGGCCGCCCCGCGACGTCGCGGATCAGCCGCACCCGGCTCAAGGGAATCCGCAGCCGGGCCGCATAGCGGAACATCGCGAACTCGTTCTCCACCACATGGGGAAACTCGGGCGCGTTGAGCTTGAGGATGAACCGCCGGCCCGCACTCGCCACCGGCATGGAGATCATCCCGGCGGACATCTTGTCCTGCACCCCGGCGAGCGCCACCGGATCGATCAGCCCCGAGTCCCCCAGCAACGCATCGAAGTCCACGGGTGTCTTCGGATCGAGCTGCACGGCGTGCTCGTCCGGGTCCAGGGTCTCGCCGTGGCCCACGATCTGCACATCGCCCACGGGATTGGCGCCGGCCGCGATGAGCAGCGAGAGTTCATCGTCCACGCTGGTCTTCACGGACCGGCGCAGCGCGTTCAGCCGCCGGCCCTCCGGCAGCAGCCCGGTGAAATACGGCGGAGCGGCCCCCGCCGCGGACAGCACGGGCTCCGCGGTCAGCGGCAGGGAACTCGCGACCGCGGCGCCCCCGGCCGCCAGATAGGCCGGCAGGTAGCTGAACCGGGTGCCGCCGCCGAACCGTTCCAGCCGCGCGGCCAGCACGCCCGCCTTGTAGACATCCGCGACGCGGTGCCTCATGGCCGAGGCTCCGGTACATCTTCGGGTTCGTTGGTAGGTTCGCCGGCGGGTTCGCCGGCAAGGGCCCGGGCGGCGGAGCTGGTCCGCGTTCCCAGCCGCAATTCGAGCCCCAGCGTGCCCAGGAGTGCCAGCAGCGAGTCCAGCTGCACGCTGCGCTTGCCCTGCTCGACGAACCGGACAAAGCGTTCGGACACGCCGGCGAGCTCGGCCAGGTCCCGCTGGCTCAGCCCCAGCGCCCCGCGGCGCGCGCGGACCTCGGCAGCCAGCCGGGCGGGGAATTCTGCCACTGCGCCCCCTCCGGATAGGCACGAACGTACCGTTTTCCCTGAATTCCCAGCATAGCCCGCCGGAACGACGCTGAATAGGGCAATTTCGGCACGTTCGTACCGGCTGCCGACGTCGTCGGGATCTGAGGCGTCCGTCTCCTAGCCGAGCCCTTGGCTGAGTGACGGCAGCGCGGGGGCAGCGACCTGCCCGAGTTGCCCGCAGGAGTCACCGAGCACGGCCTTGCCAAGGGCGGCCATCTGGGTGACCTGATCCGCGTCCAGCCGGTCGAACACGAGCGACCGACCGCCTGCACGTGCCCTGGTGCGGCGGCGACAATCTTTCGCCATCCCCGCGTCCGTAAGGTGGGCCAGCACGGCACGACGGTCTTCCGGCGACATCGACCGCGTGACTAATCCCTGCTTTTCAAGGCGGGACACGATCCGCGAGAGCCGGGACTGGGGACGTGCTGGCTGCCGCCGCCAGATCGGTCATCCGCATCTGCTTCTCCGCTGATTCAGACAACATGGCCAGCACCATGTAACCGGCGAGGGTCAGGTCCTCGTCGCGCTGCAGCTGCGAATCCAGCGCGGCGGGAAGCGTGAACATTATTGCCGCCAGCGACAGCCAGGCGTCGCGCTCGTGCGCATCGAGCCACCGGGGACTCAAGCACCAAGCAAAAGGAAACAACCGTCATGAACATCGTTTTGTGGATCATCGCCGGGGTACTGGCCCTCGCCTTCCTGGCGGCCGGCCTCATGAAGATGGCCCAGCCCCAGCAAAAACTGGCCGCCGCCGGCATGGCCTGGGCCGGCGACTTCAACGCGGGCTCGGTCAAGGCCATCGGTGCCGTGCAAGTCCTCGGCGCGCTCGGGCTAGTGCTGCCGGCCGTTACCGGCATCGCGCCCGCCCTGGTGCCCCTCGCGGCCACCGGGCTCGCCGTCGTGATGATCGGCGCCGCCGTTACCCACGCAAAGCGTGGCGAGAGGCAGATGATCGGCATCAACATCGTGCTGGCCGTGCTGGCGCTCTTCGTGGCCGTAGGTCGCTTCGGCGCCTGGCCGCTCCAAGACCTGTGACGCGGCCTACCCCAGCCGGGGCACCACCGTCACGGATCCGACGTGGGGCAGTGCTTTCCTGGCTGCCTGCTCCAGCCTGGCCGTCATGGCGGCCTGCTCAACCATGGGGGCATCCAGCCGGACCGGTACGCTGATCTCGGCGTGGAGCCGGTGGCCGGACCAGCGGAGCCGCGAGGTTCCCTCCGGAGAGTGGTCCCGGACGGCGGCGGCCAGTGCGTCCGAAAGTCCGGGATCGACGCCGTCCATGAGGCGGCGCCCGACGTCGCGCATGGTTCCCCAGAGCAGCACCATGATTGCCACCGAGATCAGCAGGCCTACGACCGGGTCCGCCAGCGGAAACCCGAGCCAGACGCCTATGACGCCCGCCACCACCGCCAGCGATGTGAAGCCGTCGGTGCGGGCATGGACGCCGTCTGCGATCAGGGCGGCCGAACCGATCCGCCGTCCGACGCGGATCCGGTAGATGGCGACCAGCTCGTTTCCGGCGAAGCCCACCAGCCCGGCGGCAAGGACCCAGCCCAGGTTCTGGACGGGCTGCGGCGCAAAGAACCGAAGAACGGATTCGACGGCGGCAACAATCGCGGAGAGGGCAATCATGGCCACGATGAAGAGCCCGGCCAGGTCTTCGGCACGCCCGAAGCCGTAGGTGTACGTCCGCGTCGGCCTGCGGCGGCCCAGGAGGAACGCGATCCACAGCGGCACCGCGGTCAGGGCATCCGAGAAGTTGTGGACCGTGTCGGCCAGCAGCGCCACGGAACCGCTGATCAGCACGATCACCAACTGGAAGAGCGAGGTGGCGCCGAGGCCCGCCAGGGACACCTTGACGGCACGGATACCTTGGGCACTGGATTCGAGGGCTTGGTCAAAGGAGACGACCGAGTCGTGCGAGTGCGGTACGAAGATCTCGCGCAGCCAGCCCTTCAGCCCCGTGGCGTGGGCGTGGTCATGACCGTGGGCGTGGCCGTGGTCATGACCGTGGCCGTGACCGTGATCATCGCCATGGCCGTGGTGGCCCACGGCGTTCGATGGGCGGCTCATACGATGTGGCCAGGTGCCGTGCCGAGCGCGTGCTCGGCCTGATGGATCGCGTCCATCACCAGTTCGCGGGCGTGGTCGTTCTGCAGACGGTAGTACACCTTGGTGCCCTCCTGGCGGGTGGTGACCATGCCGCCTAGACGCATCTTTGCCAGGTGCTGCGAGACCGCCGCGGCCGGCTTCCCGACCGTCTCGGCCAAGGCATTGACGGGCATTTCGCCGTTCCCCAACGCAAGGATCAGCCTGACGCGCGTGGCATCGGCCAACATCGAAAACACCTCAACGGCCAGCTCTACATACGGACTGTCCACATCGATCTGCATATCTGCATTCATATGCAGATACTTTCACAGATTGTCCGGGCCGGCCACCCCGCCGGCCCGGATTTCCCGTCGGCGCAGCGCAGCGCACGGCCGCAGGCCGGGCCGACCGGAACGGGTACGCTGGAAACCTGGCCAGATCAGCACGGACAAGGAGGAGCGTCATGCCCGCTGCCCGCGCAGTGTCCTTCACCCTCCGGCGTGCGGCACTGTTGGTCGGCATACTCGCCGTCATCGCGGGGTTCCTGGGCATGCACATCCTCTCGGGTTCCCACTCCATGCACGACGGCCACGGCGGCAGCAGCACGATCGCGGCCGGCAGCCACGCCTCGCCGGCCAGCACCGCCGCAGGCCACTCGGCTCTAGGCTCTACGACCCCGGGCCACCACGGCACCGCAACTTCCAGCGGCACTCCAGTGCCGCCGTCGTGCCTCTGCCCGGGGGACTGCACCGACAAGCCGGCCATGCACCTGGGCTGCATTCCGGCGCCCGCGGGCGCATCGCTCAGCGCACCCCCGCCCGGAACCGCCCCGCTGCAGACGCGGGCCAGGACAGCCGTCCTGACGGAGCAGGGGAGCAGCTACTCCTACCTGCCCGGGACGCCCACGCCCAGCGATCTGTCCATCAGCCGCACGTAAAAAGGAGCATGTGCCGTGAACACCCCGGCGCACCACGTTCCCCACGGCGCGGACCACTGACAGGCCAGCCGGATCTACGGTCCTTCTGACCCAAGGTCATCCCGCGCGCCCCCAGACGCCGGCAACGCCGGATCCGCAAAGGACACGACTTTCCATGACGAAAACCCTGACAATTTCCGCCACTGCCCTCGCCGCTGTCATCGCCCTCGCCGGCTGCTCCACCGGAGCCAGCTCCGGCGGAAGTACCACGCCCGGCATGGACCACAGCACCATGGGTTCCAGCTCCGCCCCGGCCACGGCCGGCTCCACATCGGAGCACAATGCGGCGGACACCATGTTCACCCAGGGGATGATCCCCCACCACAGCCAGGCCGTGGAGATGAGCGAAATGATGCTCAGGAAGCAGGGCATGGACGCCATGATCACCGCGCTCGCCACGAAGATCAAGGCCGCCCAAGGACCCGAAATCGAGAAGATGACCGGATGGCTCAAAGGCTGGAATGAGCCCATGCAGATGGCCGCCGGCCACTCCATGGCCGGCATGATGGGCGACGACGACCTCAAGACGCTCGACGCCGCACAGGGCACCGAGGCGGCGAAGCTCTTCCTCACCCAGATGATCGTCCACCACCAAGGCGCCGTCGAAATGGCGAAGGCAGAAACCGCCGACGGCAGGAACGCCGACGCCGTCCAGTTGGGCAAGGACATCGTGGCCGCCCAGGAAGCCGAGATCAAGGAAATGAAGGAACTGCTCGCCGCGCTGTAGGCGGCAGGCACCCGGCGCCGTGGCGGCGGCCCCTGAAACGCCAGGGGTCGCCGTCACAATTGACACCCAGGTGTGATCCATGCCATATTTATGGACGTGAACCTGTCAGACAGCCGGACAGCAGGACAGCCGCTTGCCCGCCTCAGCGCGGCCGAAGCCGTCTTCAACGAACTCCGCTCCGCAATCGAATCCGGCAGGCTCGAGGTCGGCGCCAAGCTCAGCTCCGAAGCCACGCTCGCCCAGGAGTACGGGGTGAGCCGCTCCGTCATCCGCGAGGCGTTGCGCTCCTGCACCGCCCTGGGCCTCACCGTCACCAAGACAGGCCGCGGCACGTTCGTAGTCGCCGACCGCGTGGCGAAGGACCTCGTCCTCGGCCACTACTCCGCGCTGGAGCTGACCGAGGCACGCCCCCACATCGAGGTGCCTGCCGCCGGACTCGCCGCCGAACGCCGCACCCCCGAAGAGCTCGCGGCAATGCGGGACATCGTGGCAGCGATGGCCGCCGAGGACGATCCCGAAGCATGGGTGGGGCTCGATTCAAGCTTCCATGCGGCCATCGCACGTGCAAGCCGCAACAAAGTGTTCGAAAACGTGGTGGCGGACATCCGCGAGGCACTGGCGCACCAGTCCGAAACCCTGAACGTCGTGGCGGACCGGCAGCACGCCTCGGACAAGGAGCACCAGCGCATCCTGCAGGCCATCGAATCGGGCTCCGCCGCTGAGGCCTGCGCCGCCATGAGCGAACACCTTCACGCCGTCGGCGTCGCGGTCGACTCGATCCTCAACCCCTGACATGTGGCGCAACAGCCCGGCATACGACTCCCAGTCACCACCAGAGACAACTAAGCATAAGGACCCCATGTACTCCCCCGCCCTTGCCGATACACCCAACGCCCTCGCTCACGACCGGCTTCCGCAGCACGCACCCCTGGTGGCCCAGACCCGCGACGGACTCGTGGAGAGTGTGCACTACGGCTCGATGATCGCCACGGCACCGGACGGCAGGACGCTCCTGGCTGCCGGCGATCCCCTCGCCCATTTCTACCCGCGCTCCGCCCTCAAACCCCTGCAGGCCGTCGCCATGGTTCGCGCCGGACTGGATCTTCCCGCGGACCTCCTGGCCCTCACGGCCGCCAGCCATTCCGGAGCGGCCCGGCACCGAGACGGTGCCGAACGCATCCTGGACCTGCACGGGCTGACCCCTGCGGCCTTGGAGAACAGCACCGACCTTCCCTACGGAGCCGCGGAGCGCGAGGAATGGCTCCGCGAGGGCGGGCAGCCCGCCCAACTTGCCCAGAACTGCTCCGGCAAGCATGCCTCGATGGCGGCCACCTGTGTGATCAACGGCTGGCCGGTCCGGGGCTACCTGGATCCGGGGCACCCGCTGCAGCAACTCATCGCCGGGACCGTGACGGACCTGACCGGCGAGACACCGGAGCGCACCACCACCGATGGCTGCGGCACCCCGCTCTTCGCGCTCACGCTGCGCGGCATGGCCCGCGCCTTCGGCCGGCTCGCCTCGGCGGAGCTGCCCGACGGCGCCGCCCCCGCCGATAATCCGGAAGCCGCCGTCGCGCACGCCATGCGCCAGCACCCCGCCATGGTGGCCGGCGAAGGCCGGGACGTCACCGCACTGATGCGCCTGGCTCCCGGGCTGCTGGCCAAGGACGGCTTCGAAGGCGTCCAACTGGTGGGACTGCCGGACGGCCGCGCCGTCGCGGTGAAGATTTCCGACGGCGGGGACCGCGCACGCATGCCCGTCACCGTGCGGGTGCTGGAAGCGCTCGGCGTCGACACCGCACCGCTGGCCCGCATCGCCGCCGCCTCCGTACTGGGCGGCGGCCGCCCCCTGGGCTTGTTGCAGGCCACCGATTTCCTCCCCGCCCCCGAAGCCCCGTAAGGACACTCATGACAGCCACTGACGGACACACCGTCTTCCGTTCCGAACACGATCTCCTGGGCGACCGGGACGTTCCCGCCCACGCCTACTGGGGCGTCCACACGCTCCGCGCCGTTGAAAATTTCCCCATCACCGGACAGCCGCTCGCCTCCAACATGCACCTGGTCCGCGGCCTGGCCGCCGTGAAACTCGCAGCCGCGCGCACCAACCACGAGCTGGGCCTCCTGGACGCCGGGCGCACCCGGGCCATCGAGCAAGCCTGCGCCGACGTCATGAACGGAAAGCTCAGCGAGCAGTTCGTAGTGGACGTCATCCAGGGCGGAGCCGGAACGTCGTCGAACATGAACGCCAACGAGGTCATCGCCAACCGCGCCCTGGAAATCCTGGGCCACCCCAAGGGGGACTACGCGCGCCTGCACCCCAACGACCACGTGAACCTCAGCCAGTCCACCAACGACGTCTACCCCACGGCCGTGAAGCTGGGCACCATCTTCGCCGTCCGGGAACTGCTCGCGGCCCTGGCTGAACTTGAGGACGCGTTCGCGGCCAAAGCCGCCGAATTCCGCACGGTGGTCAAAATGGGCCGGACCCAACTCCAGGATGCCGTCCCCATGACCCTGGGCCAGGAATTCGGCAGCTACGCCGTGACCATCGGCGAAGACCGCCTCCGGCTGGCCGAAGCGGACCTGCTGATCCACGAAATCAACCTCGGCGCCACCGCGATCGGCACCGGGCTGAACGCCCCGGCCGGCTACGCCGAAGCGGCCTGCCGGCACCTGGCCGAAATCACCGGCCTGCCCCTGGTCACCGCCGTGGACCTCATCGAAGCCACCCAGGACGTGGGCGCCTTCGTGCACCTCTCCGGCGTGCTCAAGCGCGTCGCCGTGAAGCTCTCCAAGATCTGCAACGACCTCCGGCTGCTCTCCTCCGGCCCGCGTGCCGGCTTCGGCGAAATCAACCTGCCCGCCGTGCAGTCCGGCTCCTCCATCATGCCCGGCAAAATCAACCCGGTAATCCCCGAAGTGGTCAGCCAGGTGGCCTACGAGGTCATCGGCAACGACGTCACCATCACCATGGCCGCCGAAGCCGGCCAGCTCCAGCTCAACGCCTTCGAACCGATCATCGTCCACAGCCTCCACAAGAGCATCTCCCACCTGGAAGCAGCCTGCCGCACCCTCACGGCCCGCTGCGTCCGGGGCATCACCGCCAACACCGAACACCTCCGGCTCACGGTGGAACAGTCAATCGGCCTGGTCACCGCCCTGAACCCCCACCTCGGCTACGCCACCGCCACCGCCATCGCCCAGGAAGCCCTCGCCACCGGCAAGGGTGTCGCCGAACTGGTCCTGGAACACGGCCTGCTCACCGCCGAACAGCTGCAGGAACTCCTCAGCCCCGAAAGACTCGCAAACCTCAGCAAGTAGACACCAACAACCACCGAAGCACCTCCGGCTCCTCCCCAACAGGAAACCAAAGGACTCCCATGACACAGCCACAGCAGGACACTGCCCAAAAGCAGGCCATCTCCGACCACACCATTCCAGCGCACGCCCACGCCTCCGAAGCCACCCTGCACCGGGAGGACGAGGGTTACCACAAGGGCCTAAAGCCCCGCCAGGTCCAGATGATCGCGATCGGCGGCGCGATCGGCACCGGCCTGTTCATGGGCGCCGGCGGCCGACTCGCCACGGCAGGCCCAGCCCTGATCATCAGCTACGCAGTCTGCGGCTTCTTCGCCTTCATGATCCTCCGTGCCCTCGGCGAACTGGTCATGCACCGCCCGTCCTCAGGCTCATTCGTCTCCTATGCCCGCGAGTTCTTCGGTGAGAAGGCCGCGTTCGTCACCGGATGGCTCTACTGGCTGAACTGGGCCATGACGGCGATCGTGGACATCACCGCCGTCGCGCTTTACATGAACTTCTTCAAGAAATACTGGGCCCCCATTGCCGATGTTCCGCAGTGGATGTGGGCGCTGGCGGCGCTCATCCTGGTCCTCGGCCTGAACCTGATCTCCGTCAAGGTGTTTGGAGAACTGGAGTTCTGGTTCGCGCTGATCAAGGTCGTGGCCCTGCTGACCTTCCTGGTCGTCGGCGTCTACTTCGTCATCTTCGGCACCCCGGTGGCCGGCCAGGAAGTCGGATTCACCCTCATCGCTGACAACGGCGGCCTCTTCCCCAACGGCCTGTTGCCCGCCATCGTGGTGATGCAGGGTGTTGTGTTCGCCTACGCGTCGATCGAGCTGATCGGTACCGCGGCCGGCGAAACGGAAAACCCCGAGAAGATCATGCCCAAGGCCATCAACACGGTCATAGTCCGTATCGCGGTCTTCTACGTCGGTTCCCTGATCCTGCTCTCGCTGCTGCTCCCGTACACCTCGTACAAGGCCGGCGAAAGCCCGTTCGTCACGTTCTTCGGTTCCATCGGTGTTGAGGGTGTGGATGCCATCATGAACCTGGTGGTCCTCACGGCGGCCCTTTCCTCGCTGAATGCCGGGCTCTATTCCACGGGCCGCATCATGCGCTCCATGTCCGTCACCGGCTCGGCCCCGAAGTTCGCCAGCCGGATGAACAAGGCCGGTGTCCCCTACGGCGGCGTTGCGCTGACCGCGGCCGTGGCCTGCCTGGGTGTGGTGCTGAACGCGGTGGTTCCCGCGGAGGCGTTCGAGATCGTCCTGAACATTGCTTCGCTGGGCATTATCAGCACATGGGGCATGATCGTCCTGTGTCAGATGCAACTGGTCAAGCTCTCCAAACGCGGCGAACTGCTGCGCCCAGCCTTCCGGATGCCCGGTTCCCCGGTTACCGGTTGGGTCACGCTCGCGTTCCTGGCCGCGGTGCTGGTGCTGATGGCGTTCGATTCCCCCGTGGGCACCTGGACCATCGCGTCACTGGTGGTGGTGATTCCCGCGCTGATGCTGGGCTGGCGCCTCTGCCGGCACCGCATCCTGGAGCTCGCAGCGGTCCGCGACGGCTTCACCGGCCCCTACCCGCTGGTGGCCAACCGGCCCATGCAGGGCGCCAGGGAAGACCGCGACTAAACACCCCGCCCCCCAACTGGCTCGCATTCGTGGTCGTTTTGAGCCCTCAGAACGACAACTAATGCCAGCCAGTTGGGCCGTCCCCGCGTAACGCAACGCCGTCGCAACCTCCCGGCCGGACGGGTCGCATATGCTCAGCAGACAAGCTCACACTGGCTCAACGACGAACCACCCGGGAGACACGGCATGACCAACTGGCGGATCAGGGATTTCCACTCGGCGGACCTGGACGGGATCCTGCACCTGTGGGAAACGCTCAAGGCCACCAACGTTGAGCCCGTCTATGCCCTCTCCGAGGTCCTGGCCTCGTGCGAGAAAGACCACGCGGTGGTGGCGGTGCAGGGCGACATGGTGGTGGGCGCCGCCGTCGGACGCGCCGCCCATGACCAGGGCTGGATCGTCTTCCTGGCGACCCTTCCGGAGTACCGGGGCCGCGGGATCGGCACGTCGCTGCTGGCCGCCGTCGAAAACCGGATGGCCCCGCACGGGCTGAACAAGCTCTCGGCCCTCATGCCGGAATCCGAAACCCGGGTGGAAGCGTTCCTGAGCCGCGGCTTCGTGCTCAAGAAGAACCTGCGCTACTTCGAACGCAAAATCCCGGTCCAGCGGGCCGAGCTCGAGCCGCTGAGCCAGCTTGGCGGCCGCATCCTCGCCCGTGACCTCTGGGAAAACGTGGCCGGCATGCGCAATGAGAAGGAACTGCTGGAACGCCGCCTGGTGCTGCCGCTGGCCGAAGCCGATCTCGCCGACGAATACGGTGTGGTGCCGCCGCGCGCCGTCGTACTCTTCGGCCCTCCCGGCACCGGCAAAACGACCTTCGCGAAGGCGATCGCGTCCCGCCTGGAATGGCCGTTTGTGGAGGTGTTCCCCTCCCGGCTGGCCTCCGATCCCAAGGGCCTGGCCGGGGCGTTGCGCGAGACGTTCCTGGAGATCGCCGAGCTGGAGCACGCCGTCGTGTTCATCGACGAGGTGGAGGAGATCGCCTCCCAGCGTTCCGGCGAGCCGCCGTCGCCGCTGCAGGGCGTCACGAACGAGCTCCTCAAGATCATCCCCGCGTTCCGCGAACAGCCCGGCCGCCTGCTGGTCTGCGCCACCAACTTCATCCGTGCCCTGGACACCGCGTTCCTGCGGCACGGCCGGTTCGATTACGTCATCCCCATCGGGCTGCCGGACCGCCAGGCCCGCGAGGCCATGTGGCAGCGCTTCATCCCCGCCGCCGTGGTGGACGACGTGGATGTGGAGCAGCTGGTGGACCGCACCGAGGGATTCTCCCCCGCGGACATCGAGTACGCGGCCCGCAGCGCCTCCCAGCGGGCGCTGGAAAAGGCGGTGTACGACGACGGCGGCGCGGCCTCCGGTGGCGACACCGCGTCCCGGGCGGCGGTCCGGAAGGGCCCCGCGACCGAGGACTATCTCGGCACGATCCGGGACACCCGGACCACAGTGAGCGAGGAAGTCCACCAGGAATTCCTCGAGGACATCGACGCCCTGGGCCGGGTGTAACTCCTCGGTTCGGCGCGTTCGCAGGCCGAACTCGCGGGAATCGTGCGACTTCGCCGTATGGTTACGGCGACTACGAACGATTCCCGCGAACTGGCTGTGAGTCTCGAAGGACGAGGAGGAAACCGTGATCCTGTTCCTGACGATTGTGAGCGGCCTCGCCTGGACGGTGGTGTACGTTGACGCCATCCGGATTGGATTCAGGGACAAGAGCTACGCAATCCCCGCCGCCGCGCTCGGGCTGAACTTCGCTTGGGAGGCCGTCTACGCCTCACGTTCGGTCGCCACAGGAATATCCGTCCAGGGCATCTTCAACATCGCGTGGGGTCTGGCCGATGTCGTGATTGTGTACACCTTCCTCAAGTTCGGCAGATCCGAGCTGCCGCCCTGGGTGACGCGGAGACTCTTCGTCGGCTGGGCGCTCCTGCTGGGTGTCACGTCCTTCGCCGTGCAGCTGCTGTTCGTCGTGGAGTTCGGCTGGGAGGATGCTGCCCGGTATGCGGCCTTCCTGCAGAACCTCCTGATGTCCGGGCTGTTCATCGCCATGTTCGCAGCCCGCGACGGAATGCGGGGGCAGTCCGTGCTGATCGGCGTCGCCAAGTGGATCGGGACGCTTGCGCCCACGATCGTCTTCGGCTGGTTCGGGAACTCAACGCTCATCCTGGGCGTCGGCGCGCTCTGCAGCGTCTTCGATCTGGCCTACATCGGCCTTCTGTGGTGGGCACGCTCAAAGCCGGGTTCGCTCGCCTCGACAGCGGCCAGGTGAGGGTCTGGAGCGGCTCGAACGTCGTTGCCTCTAGAGCGTGACGACGATCTTGCCCTTGGCGCGGCCCCGTTCGAGCGCGGCGAACGCTTCCGCGATCCGCTCGAACGGGAAGGTGCTGTCCAGGATCGGCTCCAGCTGGCCGCCGTCGACGAGCGAGGCCAGAACCCGGAGGTCATCCCCGCTGGGGTTCATGAACAGGTACCGGTAGGTGGCTTCCGCCTTCCGGGCCCGGCGCCGGATGCCCAGGCTCATCGCCCAGAACACGGCCGCAACCCAGCGGGGCGAGCCGAGGTCCTTCTTCGCGGACAGCGGTTCCGGCACCCCGGCAATGGAGACCACCCTGCCGCCTGGCCTGAGGATGCGGAAGGATTCCTTGAGCGTCGCGCCGCCGATCAGGTCCAGCACGGCGTCGAAGTCCTTCAGGACCTCGGCGAAGTCTTCCCGTGTGTAGTCGACCACGCGGTCCGCGCCCAGCCTCCGCACCAGGGCCTCGCCTCGGGGCGACGCCGTCGTGGTCACCTCCACCCCGAGGTGCTTGGCGAGCTGGATGGCCAGCGTGCCCACGCCGCCGGCGCCGCCGGAGATAAACAGCCGGGTGCCGGGGCGGACGGCAAGTTCATCGCGAAGGGCCTGCAGGGCGGTGAGCCCGGCCAATGGCAGGCCCGCCGCTTCAGCGAAGCCGAGCGACGCCGGCATGGCGGCCACCAGTTCCTGCCGCACGCACGCGAACTCGGCAAAGGCGCCGAGCCGGATCCTGTCCACCTGTGCAAAGACGCGGTCCCCGACGGCGAAGCGGCCCTCCCCCGGGCCGACTGCGTCCACCGTCCCGGCGCATTCACAGCCGGCGATGACGGGCAGGCGGAGCCGGTTGATGGGGCGCAGCGCGCCCTCGCGGATCTTGTAGTCCACCGGGTTCAGGCCTGCCGCGGCGACTTTTATGCGGACCTCACCGGGGCCGGGCTGCGGCTCGGGGACGTCCCGGAACTCCATGGCCGCCGCCCCGCCATAGCGGGTGAGGACGTAGGCGCGCACGGTCAGCCCCTGGGAGTCTCGGAGGTCCCGGAGGTCCCTGGGGTCTCGACTCGCTCGACCACCGGAGCCGGCTCGTAGGAGAGGTTCTCGTAGTCGGTGTCGTCCGCCTCGTCGAGCATGTCGTCCAGTTCCTCGAGCAGCCACGGGTTCACCCGCGCCAGGATCTTCCGGGTCTCTTCCACGGGGACGGCGGCGTATAGTACCGGGCGGGCCTCGTCGTAGCGGGTGACCGGCGGCTTGTCCGGCCACTTCTCGGCCAGCGCCCGGACCCGCTCGGGCAGCGAATTGTGCGCGTTGTCGGCGATCTTGACCAGGGTGGCGTCATGGTCTTCGGCGATGTAGCGGATGCCCGCCTGATAGTCGTCCGGGTTTTCGTGCAGGCGCTTCGTGACGCGCTCGATGATGTCCGCGGCCCGCTCCGAGACGCCCATGTCCAGCAGCGCCTGCCTGGTCATCGGAGTGTCCTCGGCGATGTCGTGCAGGTAGCCGGCGATCCGGATGTCGTCGTCGAAATCCGCCAGGGCATCCCCGACGGCGAGGACGTGCTCCCGGTAGGGGCGCTTGAGCTTGTCCTTCTGGCGGTTGTGGGCCACTTCGGCCAGGATCTTGGCTGTCTCGACACTGAATCGGGGCTGAGGGAGTGCTCGTTCTGACATGATTCCAGCCTACGCGCCGCGCCTGCCAGTGCCGCGCCTGCCAGTCCCGTGCCGCACCCCGGGCCACACCCAAGGCTCCCGCGGCAGCGCTGCGGGGTCAAAGACGGCGAGTGCCTGCTCCAGTGCTCCTTCCGGCAGCGCGAGCGATGCCAGCAGTGCGTCCCGCACCGCGTCCACCGGAACGCCGGCGCGCGCCAGGTCCGCGAGCGTGACGGCGCCGTCGCGCTTGGCCAGCCGGGCGCCGTCGGCGTTCAGCACCAGCGGCACATGGGCATATTCCGGAACCGGCATATTCAGGAGGGATGCCAGATAGGCCTGCCGCGGTGTGGAGGGAAGCAGGTCATCGCCGCGGACCACCTGGTCGATGCCTTGCGCGGCGTCGTCCACCACCACGGCCAGGTTGTAGGCGGTGACCCCGTCGTTGCGCCGGAGCACGAAGTCATCCACCATGCCGGTGTAGCTGCCATGCAGCACGTCCCGCACCGTCCCCTCAGCCACGGAGGCGCGGAGCCGGACCGCCGCCGGCCGGGCGGCCCGTTTGAGCTCGAGTTCCGCCGCGGACAGCCCCCGGCACGTCCCCGGGTACGCGCCCTGCGGCGCATGCGGTGCGGACGGGGCCTCCTGGATTTCGCGGCGCGTGCAGAAGCATTCGTAGGTCAGGCCCGCCGCGGTCAACCGTCCGATCGCCTCCGCATACAGGGGCTGGCGGTCCGTCTGGCGGACGACGCCGCCGTCCCAGGTCACGCCGATCGCCGCCAGATCGCGGAGCTGCTCCGCCTCGGCGCCGGCCCGGGCCCGGTCCAGGTCCTCCACCCGCATCAGGAACCGCCGGCCGCTGGACCGGGCAAAGAGCCACGCCAGGATGGCCGTCCGGAGGTTGCCCACATGCAGCTCGCCGGAGGGGCTGGGGGCGAAGCGGCCGGCAGACGTCATGGGACCAACCCTATGGGAGCAACACAGCAGCAACACAAGAGCCCCTCAGCTACCGATGACTTCGGGCAATCCGACGTCGGTGGCTCAGGGGCTCTTGCCGTATTTTCTTGCGGTTTGCGGACAGACGATGCGTGAACAAGTGTCAATCAGCGGCGGGTTCCTTGCGGGGAGCCTCATCCAGGGTCCGGGTGGTGTGCCGGGGTGCCTGTAGCCTTCGGGATCCGGCGGTAGCCTCTGTCCTTTGTTGTCACTATTTGAGCAGAAGACCTACAGTTGGTGCAACGGACTCCGCTTGTAGTGGTCAATCTGACCACCGATGGCCGCGGCTATGAACAGGAAGTGGTCATTTTGCAGGAACTCGACGCGACGGACCGGCGGATCCTCGCCGCGCTGGATGAGGACCCGCGGGTGCCGGTCATGGTGCTGGCCCAGAAGCTGGGCCTGGCCCGCGGCACCGTGCAGTCGCGCCTGGAGCGGATGTCGGCGTCGGGCGCCCTCCGCCCGAACAGCAGCAGGGTGCTGCCGTCCGCCCTGGGCCGGGGCGTGGCGGCCGCGGTGAGCGCCGAACTGGACCAGAGCCACCTCAATGACGCGATCGCGGCCCTGCGGAACATCCCGGAAGTGCTCGAATGCCACGCCCCGGCCGGCGACACGGACCTGCTGATCCGCGTGGTGGCCCGGAGCCCGGACGATCTCTACCGCGTGTCCGAGGAAATCCGGCTGTGCCCGGGGATCGTGCGGACATCCACCAGCATGTTCCTGCGCGAGGTCATCCCCTACCGGACCACCGGCCTGCTGGGCGCCTGAGCCGCCTTAGACCGGCGGCCCGACGTTGGCTTTCAGGTTCTTCATCACCAGCGTCGATGTCAGCCGCTCCACGCCGGGCAGCGAGGTCAGTTCGCTGTCGTAGAAGCGCTGGTAGGCCGGGAGATCCTCGGCGATGACTTTCAGCAGGTAGTCCGGCGAGCCAAAGAGCCGCTGGGCCTCCACGATATTCGGATTGTCCGCCACACGGTTCTCGAAAATCTCCATGGTGGCGCGATCCACCTGCCGCAGCGTGACAAACACGATCGCCTCAAACCCCAGCCCGACGGCGGCCGGATCGATGTCTGCCCGGTATCCCCGGATTACCCCGGAGGCCTCCAGATCTCGCAGCCTGCGATGACAGGGCGCCACCGTCAGCCCGACCTTCGCCGCCAGGGCAGTAGCGGTCATCCGCCCGTCCATTTTCAGGTGGCGCAAAATACTTCTGTCAATGTGGTCGATCACGCAATAACCTTACCGAACTCCCGCAATTCTTCAGTAAATCAGGGAACACTTATGGGGCTGAATTGCCTAGAGTTTCTCTTGTACCCGCCAGGATGTACCGCACCTCAGGAGCCCGCCGTGAACCCGCAGCTTTTTCTCGCCTTCATGGTTGTTGCAGTCGCCCTGGCCTGCACTCCCGGGGTCGACTGGGCCTACTCGATCGCGGCCGGGCTGAGGCAGCGCAGCTTCGTCCCGGCCGTCGCCGGGCTCTGCGGCGGCTACGTCATCCATACGGCACTCATGGCGCTCGGACTGGCTGCCTTGCTCACCGGGATGCCCGGCGTGCTCGGCTGGCTGACTGCTGCGGGTGCCGCCTACCTGCTCTGGCTCGGCTTCAGCACCGTCCGGTCGTGGCGCGGGGCCAGCTTCAACGCCGGCCCCGAAGAAACCCCGGCGCCGGCACCGGACAGCCAATTCCGGATCTTCTGCCAGGGCATGGGAATCAGCGGGATCAACCCGAAGGGCCTGCTGTTCTTCGTGGCCCTGGTGCCGCAGTTCGTCAGCCCCGAGGCAACGCTCCCCGTTCCGGTCCAGTCCGGTCTGCTGGGTCTGACTTTTGTCGTCCTGGTGGCGGTCGTCTACAGCTGCGTGGCACTCCTGGCCCGGAAACTGCTGCACTCCCGGCCCGGAGCGGCCCGCCGGGTGACCCTTGCCAGCGGGATCATCATGCTGCTCCTCGGCGCGGTACTGCTCTCCGAGCAGCTCATACCCTGGGTGAGCGCGGCCATCACCCGCAGCTGAGGCCGGGATCCGAGGCCGTGATCCGCCTGCGGCAGGAGCCGGACCTACTTGCGCTGCATGTACCACTCGGTGAAGGACGAGGCGCGGCCATCCGCCGTCAGCTGGACAACCCACAGGTTGTCGTAGCTGCGGCTGATTCCCCGGTAGGTGGTGAGGCCCTGCACGAACGCACGGCCGCCGTCGATCCCCAGCAGCTTCCACTCGAACGTCCAGTCTTCGGGGTCATCGCGCACGGCAAGCCAGTGCTCTACGATCTGCTCCCGCCCGCGCCAAGGTTCGGGTTCCTGCGGACTCGTGGCGTAGACGGCGTCCTCGGTGAACAGCGCCTGAATGTCCTGCGGTTCGTTCGACCTCCACGCCGTGATGTAGTGCTGCATCCAGCGGGCCGCTGCATCTCTCATGCCTTGTTTGTACTCCCCGCCGCGGGGGCCCGCAAGTGGCTCAGCGGCCGCCGCGGGCGCCGGCTGCCGGGCGTCGCGCGGGTGCCAGCCGGACGTCAGCCGTCTTCGGCGCGGCCGTACTCGCGGTCCCACAGCTCGTGCATTTCCGCGTCCTTCCGGATGGCCTTCACCGTCTCCAGTTCCGCCGGTTTCCGGCGCTGCCATTCCCTGGGATTCAGGGTTTTCCGCCCGGCGTCCAGCAGGAGCAGCGCACGGTCTGTCCGGGCATCGTTGCGCAGTGAAAGGCTCGTTTTCCGGCGCCGCAGGACTTCCTGCAGCGCGGCCCGGGCCGGGCCGTAGTCCCCGAGCTTCCGTAGCGAACGGGCCCGCACCAGCAGCAGCGCCGCCGAGAGGTCGTCCGCGTTGAGCAGACCCTCGGTGTCCGCCACCACGTCCGCGTCCCGTCCCAGCGCGGCCGCCAGGGAACAGCGCGCCAGGGCCAGGGGCAACGACGGCGGCAGGCCGGCCAGCGCCGCCAGCGCGGCCTCCGCCTGGCCGGTCTCCCGCAGCGAGTGGGACAGGGCCAGGAACACGGCCTCCTCGCTGAACAGCACGGGAACCTCGATCCGTTCGGCCACCTCCACCCGGATGACCACCCCGGGAAGGTAGTCGGCGGCGTAACGGTTGGCGTCGTCGTCGTTCCGGACGGACAGGCCGCGCTGCAGCAGCTCGGAGGCGCGCAGATGGCCCCCGTGCGAGTATGCCAGCAGCCCGGCCATGAGGTAGCAGAGTCCCGCCCAGCCGGGGAAGGACCGGGCCAGGGTGATGAGCCGGTCCGGATCGGTGCTGCCGAAGATCGCGCCGTGCACGGCTTTGGCCGCCTTGCCGGGCATCCGGCCGGCCACTTTACCGAGCCGGGGCGCTCCGCCCTCCACGGCGAGCGTGCCGCGGATCCGTGCGGCCAGGAGTCCGGAAACAAGCCCTCCCACGCCCTCCGCGACACCGCGCACGGGCGTCCGCACCACCACCTTGCGGAAGGGGGTCAGGTCACGGGTGTCGTGGTAGAGCCTGTACGGGTACTGGTTTGGGGGAGTCTGGTTTTTTGGAGGCAGGTTTTTTGGAGAAAGGGGTGCGGATTCTGGGGGTCCGGCGCTCATGCACCTATGCTAGTGGGCCGCGGCCACCCAGAGGCCGATGACCCAGGTGCTGGCGGCAAGGCAGGCGAGCCCGAACTCGGCGATCATGCCCAGCCCGGTGGCTTTCAGCGCGGCCCAGCTGGAGGCCACGGCGGTGCGCAGGACGCGGGTGCGCTGGAACTCGCTGAGCAGGAGCCCGGCGGCGAAGCCGACGAAGAGTCCCGCCACGGGGATGATGAACATCCCCACCACGCCCAGGATCAGGCCGGCAACGACCGAGCGGCCGGGGATGCTGTGCTGCTTGAGCTTCCGGCCCGTCAGCACGGCGCCGGCCGCCATCCCGGCCAGGACAAAGACCAGGCCGATGCCGAACACCACCCAGCCGGTGGTTCCGGCGCCGCCCCAGATGGCCCAGGCGAGCAGGCTCAGCCCGATCAGGATGCTTCCCGGCAGGATCGGGATAATGGTTCCGGCCACGCCCACCAGGATGGCCAGGCCGCAAAGCACCGTCACGACGGTTTCGGGATTCATGGCCCCAGTCTAGGGTTGCCCCCGGACGCCGACGGCAACGCGTCCCCCGAGGAAGCGCCGCCGTCGTCGTGCGATGGGCTGCTGCGGAAACTACGCCGCTGGCTTCAACTACTCCGCTTCGACCGCCGCGGCGACGGCGGCAGAGACGGCCGGGGCCACGCGGGGGTCCAGCGGGCTGGGCACGATGTAGTCCGCGGAGAGTTCGTCCTCCGCCAGCGCAGCGATGGCCCGGGCGGCCGCCAGCTTCATGGCCGGGGTGATCCGGCGGGCACCTGCGTCGAGGGCTCCGCGGAAGATGCCGGGGAATGCCAGGACGTTGTTGATCTGGTTCGGGAAGTCGCTGCGCCCGGTGGCGACGACGGCCGCGTACTTGCTCGCAACCTCCGGCAGGACTTCCGGGTCCGGGTTGGACAGGGCGAAGACGATCGAGCTCTGGTTCATGAGCTTGAGGTGCTCCTCGTCCAGCTTGGAGGAGGAGACACCGATGAAAACGTCGGCGCCGAGCAGTGCCTCGGCCGGGCCGCCGGTGACGCCGCGCGGGTTGCTGCGCTGGGCCAGCTGGGCCTTCTTGCTGGCGGGGTCGGCGGCGATGTCTGCGCGGTCCCGGTTGATGACGCCGCGGGAGTCCAGCAGCACGACGTCGCCGATGCCGGCGGTGAGCAGGATTTCGGCGACGGCGATTCCGGCCGCTCCGGCACCGGAGATCACCACGCGCAGGCTTTCCAGCGTCCGTCCGGTCACCTTGGCGGCGCCGGTCAGGGCGGCGAGGACCACGACGGCGGTGCCGTGCTGGTCGTCATGCATGACGGGGCAGTCCAGGGCCTCGATGAGCTTTTCCTCCAGCTCGAAGCAGCGCGGCGCCGAGACGTCCTCGAGGTTGACGGCGCCGAAGCTGGGGCGCAGCCGGACAAGGGTCTCGACGATTTCGTCGACGTCGGTGGTGTCGAGCACCAGCGGGATGGAGTCGAGCTCGCCGAAGGCCTTGAACAGGGCTGACTTGCCCTCCATCACGGGCAGCGAGGCGCTGGCGCCGATGTTCCCGAGGCCCAGGACGGCTGTGCCGTCGCTGACCACGACCACGAGGCGCTGCGCCCAGGTGAGGGTCTTGGCCAACTCCGGGTTGGCGTGGATCGCGCGGCTGACCTGGGCGACGCCGGGCGTGTAGGCGATGGAAAGATCACGCTTGCTGGCGAGCGGGACGGTGCTGGAAATCGAAAGCTTGCCGCCCTGGTGGGATGCGAAGATTTCCTCGTCGCTGAGCACGGCTACGGGCTCGGCGGGGGAAGTGGTGTCGGCGGGAATGATCGTTTCAGTGGACACGTCGTTGTCTCCTGGGGCTCACCGTGGGCACACGGCTCATGGAAGCTCAAGCACAGGGATGCTCAAGATGGTCTGGCGGGAACGTCGGTGCCGGTCCGATGGGTGGAGGGCCGGCGGTGAGGCTCCCGGAAGTGCTGGCTGCGGCCAGCTCCGGTTCTGCAATGGTAAACAACGCCGCCCGCCTTAACTCCCGGCGGGACCCGTACCTGACCTGGTGAAACGTTTCCCCAAGCATCTAAGTGACCCAGATCACTGAAACAGCTCGGTTTTTCGGGGGTGTTGGTCTAGACCAGTTACGCGGGCTGGGGCGTGCGCTGCAGCAGTGAGCAGGCCTTCTTCAGGTCCTCTTCGGCCTCAAACAGCGACAGCCGGCGGCAGCGGACCGCCTGGACCAGACCGGTGACCGTCAGCAGCAGGACCCGGGAGATGGCGGCGTCGCCGCTCACCGCAGTCACGGCTTTCTCCGCGATGGAGTCGATCTCGCGGAGAAGCCGCGTGGTGTCCGTGTCCTTGACGTAGACGGCCCGGTTCAGGCACTGCTCGACGGCGGGCTGCATGAGTCGCATATGGAAGATCTCCATCACGACCCCCACGAGCGCGTGGGCCGGAACCTTTCCCGCGGCCGGGGAGCTGCCCGCGTGCAGTTCACCCAGCTGTTTGCGGTACAGCGCCAGCACCAGCTGGGTGGCGGAGGGGAAGTAACGGTACAGGGTCCCCAGCGGAACGTCGGCCTTGGCCGCCACCTCGGAGAGCACCACCGATTCGAGGCCCTTGCGGGCAAACCCGGCGGCAACATCAAGGATCCGCACGTAACGGAGCCGTTGCCGGGGCAGGGTGGGCGGAGGGGCCATCGGTGGAAGATCTGAGTGAAATTCAGGCATCAGCAGCGTTCCGGGGGTCGTTTTTCTCGGCAGCCGGGAGGGATCCCCCACAGCGCTGCCGCGGCAATTCCCGTCCACTATACGCCACGACACTGGACGGTCAGCCAGTCAAACGGCGCTCCCGACGGCCCCGGGACAGCGCCTCCGGATGGCGCCCGGACAGTACGCCAGCGGCCTAGTCCACGCCCTTGATCTTGACCACGAAGACGGCACCAAGGAGCCCGATCACCGCTGCCGCCACGTACAGGGAGACATAGCCGCCCCATAGGGTCACGAACGGAAAGGCGATGAGCGGGGCGAGCACCTGGGGCAGCGAGTTGGCGATGTTGATGACGCCGAGATCCTTGCCGCGGTTCAGGGCAGTGGGCAGCACCTGGGTGATGAGGGCAAAGTCCACCGCCAGATAGCAGCCGAAGCCGATGCCCAGCACCCCCGCGCCGATCATGGCGCCGGTCCAGGTCGGGGCGAAGGCGAGGATGAGCGAGGCCGCGGCGATGATGGCGGAGGAGAGGATGACGAGCGGCTTCCGTCTGCCCATCCGGTCACTCAGAGGGCCGCCGATCACGCTGGTGACGATCACCATGACCGCATAGAGGCCGGTGAGGATCAGCACGCCGAACTCCGGCTCGATGCCCTGGGTCTCGCGGACATGAACGGCGTCCTTGAGGAAGAACAGCAGGTAGAGCGTGACCATGTGGTTGCCGATGTTCACCAGCAGCCGGGTCAGCCAGGCCCAGGCGAAGTCGGGGTGGCGCGCCGGGGAAATCCAAAAGCCTTTCACGAAGCCGGCCAGGCTGAACGGCGGACGCGCCTGCGCAGGCAGCCGCACGTCGTCGTTCTTGAAGAAATAGAGCACGACGCCGGCGAGCAGCGCCGCGGCGCAGACCAGATAGCCGGCGGCGAAGTTTCCCGTGACGGCTGCGGCGATTACCGCACCGGCCAGGATCCCGACCGTCTGGCCCATGGCCGCCAATCCGCCCACCGTGCCGCGCTGCGGCACCGGCACCCGGTCCGGGATGGCGGCCGTGATGGCCGCGTAGGCGCCGTTGCAGCCGACCTGCACCAGACACCAGAGCAGCGTCATGACGGCGACGTTCGGGGCCCCCGCCAGCGCGATGAGGGCCGCCGCGCCGAGGACGGCCCCGGCGAGCACCCAAGGCACCCTGCGGCCCAGGCGCGAGGTGGTGCGGTCGCTGAAGGCGCCGAACAGGGGGTTGGCCACGAGTGAGACCGCGGCGCCCGCGCCGGTCACGAGGGCAAGAATGGCCTCCTTATCCGCTTCGCCGAAGGCCGCCGCCTGCTGGCCGAGGAGCACCTGGATCGGGCCGAAGAACGCCGCGTTGATGCCGACGTTGACCAGCACGACCCCCGCGGTCCAGACAGGACGGACGCGGCGTTCGGGTTCGGCGAGCGCCACCGCTGTTGTATCGGACAGGCTCATGGTTCCCCCAGAACTGACGGCGATGGCTGATGAATCAGTGTGGAGCCAGACTATCGTGGGGATCAAGATCCGCCCCCATTCCCAGCGCCGAGGAGAACCAATGACCGCCTCCCCCGTCAATACCGCCGATCTCTACGATGAACGCGGCGAGGAGCTCGACTCCGTGGCCCTGCAGTTCCAGTCGCTGGGCGGACAAGCCCACTTCAGCGGACCAGTCCGGACCATCAGGTGCTTCGAGGACAACGCGCTGGTCAAGTCCACGCTGGCCGCGCCCGGCGACGGCTCGGTCCTGGTGGTGGACGGCGGCGGCTCCCTGCGCACGGCCCTCATGGGCGACATGATCGCGGCGAGCGCCGTGGCGAACGGCTGGGCCGGCGTCGTCATCAACGGCGCCATCCGTGACCGGCTCGCCATCGCGGAACTGCCGCTCGGCGTGAAGGCGCTGGGCAGCAACCCGCGCAAGAGCGCCAAAGACGGCGCCGGGGAGATCGGTATGGATCTGGAGATCGACGGCGTGACATTTCGGACCGGCGCATGGATCTGGTGCGACCCGGACGGGATTCTGGTCGAGCGCTGACGCTGCCGCTCGGGAAATATGTGGCGGCGGGAACAAACGAGCCACTAACATAGTTACTGAAAGCAACTATCAGCTTGATCCCGAAACTTCCCCCTGGAGCAGTCATGTCCAAAACCACTTCCGTGCGCGCGGCAGGAGAGGTCCTGACCCACCGTCAGACCATCACAGTCATGGTGGGACTCATGCTCGGCATGTTCCTGTCCTCGCTGGACCAGACGATCGTGTCCACTTCGATCTACACCATCGCCAATGACCTCGACGGGCTCTCCCTGCAGGCCTGGGCCACCACGGCGTACCTCATCACCTCCACGGTGAGCACCCCGCTCTACGGCAAGCTCAGCGACATCTTCGGCCGGCGCCCGCTGTACCTCGCCGCGATCCTGATCTTCCTCGCCGGTTCGCTCTACGCCGGCTCGGTCCATTCGATGACCGAACTGGCCATTGCCCGCGGCATCCAGGGCATGGGCGCCGGCGGCCTGCTGGCCCTCGCCCTGACCATTATCGGCGACATCGTGGCGCTGAAGGACCGCGCCAAGTACCAGGGCTACTTCATGTCGGTCTTCGGCATCTCCTCAGTCCTGGGCCCGGTGATCGGCGGCGCCTTCGCCGGTTCCGCCAACATCCTGGGCTTCGACGGCTGGCGCTGGGTGTTCTTCATCAACCTGCCGATCGGCCTCGCCGCCCTGGCCGTGGTGTTCCTCTACCTGCACCTGCCCGCCAAGCACGTGAAGCAGAAGATCGACTACTGGGGCGCCGCTGCAATCACACTGGCGATCGTGCCGCTGCTGCTGGTAGCCGAACAGGGCCGCAGCTGGGGCTGGGCCTCGGTGAATTCCTTCCTCTGCATCGGCCTGGGCATCGTGGGCATCGTGGCGTTCCTGCTGGCCGAAAAACGCGCCGCCGACTACGCCCTGATCCCGCTCCGCCTCTTCCAGAACATCACCTTCGGCCTGTCCTCGCTGCTGAACTTCATCATCGGCATCGGCATGTTCGGGGCGATCGCGATGCTCCCGATGTACCTGCAGCTCGTCAAGGGCCTCACCCCCACCGAGGCCGGCCTGATGATGATCACCTTCACCGTGGGCATCCTCACCGGTTCCATCACGGCCGGCCGGACCATCTCGGCGTCGGGCACGTACCGGATCTTCCCGATCCTGGGCACCGCCGTCCTGACCGCGGCCGCCGTCGTCATGGGCCTCTCCCTCGGGGTGGACACCCCGCTGTGGGTCCCCGGCACCATTGCCGTGTTCTTCGGCCTGGGCCTGGGCTTCTGCATGCAGCCGCTCACCCTGGCCATGCAGGTCTCCGTGCCGGCGAAGGACATGGGCGTAGGGACGTCCTCCGCCGCGTTCTTCCGGTCCATGGGCGGCGCCGTGGGTACGGCCGTGTTCATCTCCATGCTGTTCAGCCTGGCCGCGGACAAGGTTGCCGCCGGCATGAAGGACGCCATGCAGAACGCGGACTTCCTCAAGGTCCTGAAGGATCCCGCGGTGGCCGCCGATCCCGCCAACGCCCAGCTCTACGGGTTCTTCAAGAACGGCGCCACCAACGACTCCCTCAACGACACGAGCTGGCTGCACGCGGCCAACCCGGTACTGACGCGGCCGATCACCGAGGGGTTCGCCCAGTCGATCGACGCCGTCATGCTCACCGCCGCCGTCCTCACGGGCATCGCGTTCCTGATCAGCTTCGCCCTGCCGAACAGGAAGCTCACGGACCCGAAGGCAACCGCGAAGGCCGGCGCCGAGTCGGTGGCGGCCCACTAGGCCCGCCGGTCCGCTGCGGTCCCCTCGTTCAGCCGGAGTGAGACTTCGCGCCCATGGTTTCCGCGAACATCGGCGTGAAGTCTCACCTCGGCGCCCAGCCGCGGGACAAAAGCGCGCGCCGGACCTTGCCGACGGCGGCGGGACGGTCACCCAGCAGGTCCTCCTTGGAAACCCGCACCTCGAGCCAGCCGAGCCGGTCCGTGGTGCCCGCCCGTCGGATGTCCCGCAGATGCTGTCCCGGTTCACCGTGGTGGGCGCCGTCGTACTGCAGCGAGATCGCATACTCGGGATAGGCCGCGTCCGGCCAAAGCTCCGGCGCTCCCCACCTACCCCAGACCACATGGTTCAGCAGTGGTTCCGGGAGCCCGGCCGGACGAGGGCGAGGCGAAGGTGCGTCTCCGGCGGCGAATCGGCGCCCACACGGATCAGCCCAAGCGCTTCCCGGGCCCGCCGGATGTTTCGGGCACCGCCATGATCCGGAACGATCCGGTTCAGCGCGCAGATGCTGGACGTTGCCTCCCTGGGAGCCGGGACCTCCGGCCCGTGCTCGGAAACGAGGGCATCGCCGGCAGCCACGAGATCATCCAGCGCCAGCGCCGCGGCCAGATCCAGCCAGGTCCGTTCCGGCGAGGTGACCCTGACGCCGTCGAGCATCACCACCTCCCCCGGCCGCAGCGCAAGACGGTGCCCGACGACGTTCGCCCGCTTCGGGATACTCCCGCCCGATGGTCGGGCGAGGTGGACCCGCCAGTCGCTATCCGCCCATGGAGGCAGGCCCGCGCGCCAGATCCGTGCCGCAGTGAAGTGGCAGAGCACCGAGCACTCGTCGAGCTGGCAGTAGGCCCTGAGTGCGGCGGTGCCGCCGCCGTGCCGCCGGCGGTGCTCCGGGAGGGGATGCGGATGCCTCGGGACACCATGATCAGGTCCTGGGCGCGGGTCCGTTTCCGCGGAATCCCGGCCGCGTCCGAAGCCAGGACGGAGAACGAGCCGTCTGTCAGTGTCGCCGGGAGCTCAAGTCTGCGCGTCCCCTCATCATGCTGAGATCCGGAGAGGCCGCTTAAGTTATCCACACTCCGCGGACTGCCTCGCTCCACACAGCCAGGCCGCCCCGCCCGCCATTTCCGTCGAGGTGAGACTTCGCGCCCATGTGCCGCGGTCAAACATGTGCGCCAAGTCTCACCTCGGCGGGTGGGAGGGGGTTGAAAGCCCTAGACCACGTGCGGCTCGTGAGCGGCCAGGTAGCGGCGTCCGCCGTAGACCACGGCGATCGCGACCACCATGGCCACCGCCGCGGCGAAGAACGGCACCTGCGGGCCGAAGTGCTCACCCAGCTGTGCGGCGGCGAACGGTGCCAGGGCGCCGCCCATCCAGCGCACAAAGTTGTATCCGGCGGAGGCGACCGGCCGCGGCGAGTCGGAAACGCCCATGGCGAGTTCGGTGTAGATCGTGTTGTTGACGCCCAGCAGTGCCCCGGAGATCACCACGAGGACGACGACGGCGGGCACCGAGTGCCCGGCGGCCAGGCCCAGTCCCACGAGGTCCAGCATCAGCAGGGCCAAGGTGCCGCCGAGGACCCGGACGGCGCCGAAGCGGTTCTGCAGCACGGGGGCCACGAACACCGAGGAGACGGCGACGGCGACGCCCCAGCCGAAGAACACCCCGCCGATCCCGTAGGCATCCATGCCCAGGATGAACGGCGTGAAGGCGAGGACGGTGAAGAAGCCGTAGTTGTAGAACAGCCCGCTGGCCGCCGTCGTCCGCAGTCCCTTGTGGCCCAGGGCGAGCAGCGGGTCCCGGAGCAGGACTTTCCGCTCGGGAAGCGGGGTCTTGGGCAGCAGGGTAATGAGGGCGACGAACGCGGACGCCATCAGCACGGCGGTGCCGAAGAACGGCGCGCGCCACTGCCAGCCGCCCAGCAGGGCGCCGAGGAGCGGGCCGAGGGAAATGCCCAGGCCCAGTGCGGCCTCGTACAGGATGATGGCGGTGCCGGCGCCGCCGCTGGCCACGCCGACGATGACGGCCAGGGCCGTGGCGACGAATAGGGCGTTGCCCAGGCCCCAGCCGGCCCGGAAGCCGATCAGTTCAGCCACGCTCACGGACGTGCCGGACAGGGAGGCGAAGACGACGATGATGGCGAGGCCGATCAGCAGCGTCCTTTTGCCTCCGATCCGGGACGAGACGTAGCCGGTGACCAGCATCGCGACGGCAGTGACCAGGAAGTAGCTGGTGAAGAGCAGCGACACCTGGCTCGGCGAGGCGTCCAGGTTCTTCGCGATTGCGGGCAGGATGGGGTCCACGAGGCCGATGCCCATGAAAGCGAACACCGCCGCCAGGGCCGTCGCCCACACCGCCTTGGGCTGATTGAGCAACGAGGCTTTTTCGGCCTCGAGGGTTTCTTCTACTGCCGGCAGTGTGTCGGCGAGCTGGCCGTCCATGGAGGGCACTCCTAAGTGTTGGAATTGCGGTTGAAGGGTTGACGCCGTGCGCTGCTGCGAGCCGGGCAAGTGTCAGGCCTGAAGCGTCGCGTTGATCTTTCCGATCACCGGCAGCGCGGCCGCGAGGGCGGCCCGGTCGCTGGCCGAGAGGGACGCGAGGATTCCGGCCATGACGGCATTGCGGCGCGCGTTGGCCGACTCGACGGCGGCGCGGCCTTCCTCGGTGATGGTCACCCGGACGCCCCGTGAGTCGTCCGGGTCCGGTTCCCGCCTGGCGAGCCCTGCGCGTTCGAGCTTGATGATCTGTTCGGTGGCGCTCGGGACCCTGACGCCGAGGTTGCGGGCGATTTCACCCACGCGCACGCCGTCGTCCAGCAGCATCTTGAGCGTGCTGAGCTGCGCGGCGGTGAGTTCGCCGTCGGCGTCCAGGCGGCGCACCAGGTAGATGCTGTGGCGGAGGGCCTCACGGAAGTCCTGCGCGAGGGCGACAAGCCCGGCGTCGGCCGGTTCACTGGAGTTCATAGTTAGGTAGCCTAACAGTTAGGCCACCTAAGAGTCAAGATTTCCGCGGGTCGCACGCGGCAGCCACCCCGACGGCGTGGACATTGCCCTATCACTCATGGTCGCTAACACCGGCGAATAGGAGCCGTAAGTGATAGCGCAACGGGGGCGGGGGCAACGCAGACGCCGACGCCGGAACTCGCTTGAGTTCCGGCGTCGGGGTTTAGGGCTCGGCGTTATGGGACGGCCTAAACGACGGCCTTGGCCTCTTCCACCAGGGCGCAGACGGCCGGGAACAGCGGGTGCCCTGCTGCCAGTCCGGTGATCTGCTCGGTGGCTTCCTCCGCGGGGGAGGCGGCAAGGATCTTCGCGAGCTCCATGGCCTCGGCGTCGGCCGGATCGTTGAAGCGCAGGGCGGCGGCGATCGCACCGAGCAGCGCCTCCGGGACAATCCCGCGTTCGGCCAGCTCCGCGGCCGGGCCGATGAAGCGTTCGTGCCGGCTGAGCTTGCGCAGCGGTGCCCGGCCGACGCGGTTCACGGTGTCCGGCAGGTGGGGGTTGGAGAAGCGGCCCAGGATCTTCTGGACGTAGGCCTCCTGCGCGTCACGGTTGAAGCCGTGCTTGGCCACCAGGAGCTCTTTGGTTTCGTCGAGGACTGCGCGCACATCGGCGGCGACGTCCTGATCGGCCATGGCCTCGGAAATCTTCCCGAGCCCGGCCTCGAACCCGAAGTACGCTGCCGCGGCATGGCCCGTGTTCACCGTGAACAGTTTCCGCTCGATGTACGGCTCGAGCTCGTCCACGAAGGTCGCCCCCGGAATGACCGGTTCCTTCCCCGCAAACGGGGTGCGGTCGATGACCCACTCGTAGAACGTCTCCACCGTGACATCCAGGCCCTGTCCGGCCTCCTGGTTCGGCACGATCCGGTCCACCGCCGTGTTCGCGAAGACGGCTGCAGCATCCAGCGACCCGGCGGCCGGATCCCACTGCTGGGCGACTTCGGACTTCAGGATGTCCGTCGCGTTGATGGCGTTTTCGCACGCCATCACCTGCAGCGGGGCCAATCCGGCGGCCCGGGCGGCGATTCCCTTGGCGATCACGGGGGCCACGAACTTGAGGATGTGCGGCCCCACCGCGGTGGTGACGATGTCCGCCGTCGCGATTTCCGCGATGACGGCCGCTTCCTGGGTGCTGGAGTTCAGCGCGCGGAAGTTGTCCACGGTGCGGACGGTGGGGCGCTCCCCCACCTCGTGGACCTGGTAGCTGTCCGCGGCGGCCAGCTGGGTGATGAGGGCCTCCGCGACATCCGCGAACACCACCTCATACCCCGCCTCGTGCAGCAGCAGGCCCACGAATCCGCGCCCGATGTTTCCGGCTCCGAAATGAACGGCCTTCACTAGGAATTGACCTTCCCGAACAGGTCCAGCACTTCTTCGACCGTGGTGGCCGCCTCAAGCTGCGCGACCTGCGCCTTGTTCGTGAAGACCTTAGCGATCGAGGACAAGATGTGCAGGTGCTCGTTGTTGATGCCGGCGACACCGACGACGAACTTGACCTCCTTGCCGTTCCAGTCGATGCCGTCCGGGTAGCGGACCACGGAAACCGCCGACTTCATGATGTGGTCCTTGGCCGCGTTGGTGCCGTGCGGGATGGCGAGGAAGCTGCCCATGTACGTGGACACGGATTCCTCGCGTTCGTGCATGGCGTCCAGGTAGCCGGTGTCGACGGCGCCGCGGTCCAGCAGGAGCCGCCCGGCTTCGTCGATCGCGGCGTCCCGGGTGGTTGCGGTGCCGTTGAGGACCACGCTTTCGGCCACCAGGATGCCGGCGGGGCCGGCTTCGGCTTCCGGCTCGGGCGTTTCGACGGCGGCGGGCGCGGAGCCTGCCGCGCCGGCAAGAGCCGCGCCGGCAACCGCCCCGCCGGCAACCGCCCCGCCCTGCGGCGCGGTCGCGGTGTTGCTGGTTCTGACCAGCTCCACGATCTCGTCATAGCGCGGGCTGTTCATGAAGTTGTCCACGGACACGTGCACGGCGCTGGACGTCACCGGCTTGGCCCGCTCGGTCAGGTCCTGGTGGGTGATGACGACGTCGTAGGTGTCGCTCAGGTTGGCGATGGCGGAGTTGGCGACCTTGACGTCCGGGAAACCGGCGGCCTTGATCTTGTTCCGCAGCACCGAGGCGCCCATGGCGCTGGAGCCCATGCCGGCGTCGCACGCAAAAACGATGTTCCGGACTGGGCCGGCGAGCACCGCAACACTGCCGGCACCGGCACCGGCGCCGGTGAGGGCGGAGGACACCGAACTCTTCTTGCCCTTCATGGCTTCCATCCGGGAGGTCGCCTCGCCGAGGTCGTCTTCCGCGGGAGTCTTGCTCGACTTGAGGATGACGGAGGCGATGAGGAAGGACACCGTGGCGGCCAGGAGTACGGACAGCGCCACGCCGAAGTAGCTGTCCTTCGCCGTCGCGGCGAAGACAGCGATGATGCTGCCAGGAGCGGCAGGCGAGCGCAGGCCGGCGCCGGTAACCACCAGGGTGAAGATACCCGTCATGCCGCCGCCGATCGCGGCGAGGATGATGATGGGCTTCATGAGCACGTACGGGAAGTAGATCTCGTGGATGCCGCCGACGAACTGGATCAGCGCGGCGCCCGGCGCGGACGCCTTGGCGAGGCCCTTGCCGAAGATCATGTAGGCGAGCAGGATCCCCACACCGGGGCCGGGGTTGGCCTCGAGCAGGAACAGGATGGACTTGCCGTTGGCGAGCGCTTGTTCGGTTCCCAGGGGTGTCAGGATGCCGTGGTTGACCGCGTTGTTCAGGAACAGGACCTTCGCGGGCTCGATGAAGATGCTCGTGAGGGGCAGCAGCCCGTTGTGGACCAGGAATTCGACGACGGCGCTGGCTCCGTTGCTGAACGCCTTCACCACCGGGCCGATCACCAGCATGCCGACGATGGCCATGGCGGCGGAAAGGATGCCGGCCGAGAAATTATCGATCAACATTTCGAAGCCGGGCTTGACCCGTCCTTCCCAGACCTTGTCCAGCTTCATCATGAGCCAGGACGTGAGCGGGCCCAAGAGCATGGCGCCGATGAACATCGGAATGTCCGTTCCGATGATGACTCCCATGGTGGCCACCGCGCCCACCACGCCGCCGCGCACGCCGTAGACCATCCGGCCGCCGGTGTAACCGATCAGGAGCGGGAGCAGGAACGTGATCATCGGCCCTACGAGCTTGGCAAGCTCCGCATTGGGAAGAAACCCCGCGGGGATGAACAGCGCCGTGATGATGCCCCAGGCGATGAACGCCCCGATGTTGGGCATGATCATTCCTGACAGGAACGTCCCGAATTTCTGGACGCTAACCCGCACGCTGGTACGGGGTTTCGCAACTGTCTCTGTTGCCATGTGATTTCCTAACCGTCATTCCTGCGGCACCGCAGGATGATCCGATAATGTCGACGAGCTAGCTGGTGGAGCTGGTGGAGATGCGGTGGAGCCATTCGAGGAACAGCTTGAGTTCCGAGCTGGAGAGCTGGTCCGAGTGCGAAGCCTGGAGCGCCGCATTCAGGGCGATTGCAGCCACGACCACTGACGATTTCCCGGTGTCTTCAGTCCCGTTGTCCCGGGCCTGCTCCGTGGACACCGCAAAGATCATGGCGTCGCGGGTCATGGCCGAGAGCTCGAGATTGCGCTCGGGCACCTTTTCAGTGATCAGCATGAGCGTCACGCCGACGTTGGCCGCCAGGATGCTCCTGGCCGCCTCCCTGGGCGGGACGTTGAGTTGGCCGGCGACCGCGGCCTTGTTGAGCATCTCCTCCATGAGCGCCTCGGCATCAGCGACGATGACAGGCCGGCTCTCCGGGCGGATATTGCCAAACATGACCAGGTACAGTTCCGGCTGGTTCAGTCCGAACTGCACGTGGTTGTCCCACATCCGCCGGATGTCCTCCAGCGGCTGGCCGGACGGCGCGAAGTCGCGTTCGCCCGCTACATATTCGTCAAAACCTGCAGCGACGACGGCGTCGAACAGTCCTTCCTTGTCACCGAAGTGGTGATACAGAGTCGGCGCCGTGACACCCGCCAGCTGGGTGATTTGGCGGGTGGAAACCGCCGATCCCCCGGAGTTGGCCAGCAACTCGGCGGCCGCACGCAACAGCCGCACTTTGGGCGGCAGCTGGCCATCGAAACTCATAACCGCTACCCTATCACCTATAGCAACGCTATATGAACTGCATCACATACAATTTTCAAGTACCGCGATCCGCCCGCTGACGTGGCCGTCAGTTCGTCCAGCAGGATCAGCAGGATCAGCCGGATCAGCCGCGGTACCTGACTTACTGGCTTGCCGGCCTACTGGCTTACTGGCTTACAGCAGAGAATGAGGACCTTCAGTGCAGAACTTCCCAGGAGTAGGCGTCAGCCCCGGCCGCATCATCGGCACCATCCGCCAGATGCCCAAACCCATCAGCGAGCCCCCTGCCGGGGAGCAACTGCCGGCCGGCGTCACCGCGGACGAAGGCACCGCGGCACTGAAGGCGGCTGCGAGGGCGGTCCATGACGAGCTCAAGGCCCGGTCCCAGACCGTCAGCGGCGACGGCAAGGCCGTCCTGGAAGCGACGGCGCTTATGGCCACCGACACCATGCTGCTGAAGTCCGCCGCCAAGCTGATCGGCCGCGGCACGTCCGGCCAGCGGGCCATCTGGGAGGCCGGCGCCTCCGTCTCGGAAATGCTGCACAACCTGGGCGGCTACATGGCAGAACGCGCCACCGACGTCCTGGACGTCCGGGCCCGGATCGTGGCCGAACTGCGTGGCGTTCCCGCCCCGGGCATTCCCGCCTCCGCCACCCCGTTCATCCTCATTGCCGAGGACCTGGCCCCTGCGGACACCGCCACACTGGATCCGGAGAAGATCCTGGCCCTCGTCACGGCCGGTGGCGGCCCGCAGTCCCACACCGCCATCATCGCCCGCTCCCTCGGCCTGCCCGCCGTGGTGGCCGCGACCGGCGTTGACCAGCTCGCTGACGGCACCGAGGTCTACGTGGACGGGGCCGCCGGCACCGTCACCGCGGACCCCGACGAGTCCCAGCGCGCCGCCGCAGCCCACTGGGGCGCCACAGCGTCGCTGCTGTCCGCGTTTGACGGCACAGGTTCGACGGCGGACGGCCACCTCGTCCCGCTCCTCGCCAACGTCGGCGGTGCCAAGGACGCCGCGGCCGCCGCGGGCCTGAACGCCCAGGGCGTCGGGCTGTTCCGGACCGAGTTCTGCTTCCTGGAGCGGGACACCGAACCCACCGTGGAAGAACAGGCCGCCGCCTACAAGGGCGTGTTCGATGCCTTCCCGGGCAAGAAGGTGGTGCTCCGGACGCTCGACGCCGGCGCGGACAAGCCGTTGCCCTTCCTGACCGACGCCACGGAACCCAACCCGGCTCTCGGCGTCCGCGGCTACCGGACAGACTTCACCTCCCCGGGCGTCCTGGAACGCCAGCTGCAGGCGATCGCCCTGGCCGACAAGGAATCCGAGGCCGACGTCTGGGTCATGGCGCCGATGATTTCCACTGCGGAGGAGGCAGCGCGCTTCGCCTCGCTGTGTGCCGAGGCCGGCATCAGGACGCCCGGCGTCATGGTGGAAGTGCCGTCGGCTGCCCTCACGGCCGAGGCCATCCTCCGGGAAGTCGCCTTTGCAAGCCTGGGCACAAACGACCTCACCCAGTACGCCATGGCCGCGGACCGCCAGCTCGGCCCGCTCGCCGCCCTCAACACCCCCTGGCAGCCTGCCGTGCTCCGGCTCGTGGGCCTGACGGTCGAAGGATCGGCGACAGAAGGCCACAACAAGCCGGTGGGCGTCTGCGGCGAGGCCGCGGCGGACCCGGCCCTCGCCGTCGTCCTCACCGGACTGGGCGTTTCCACGCTGTCCATGACGGCGCGCTCCCTCGCCGCCGTTGCCGCCGTGTTGAAGACCGTCACCCTGGCCGAGGCGCGGGAACTGGCCAAGCTGGCGCTGTCGGCGCCGAGCGCCACCGAGGCTCGCGCCTGGGTCAGGGCGAAGCTGCCGGTACTCGAGGAGCTCGGCCTGTAGCGGCGGGACCGAGGGCGGCCTCAGCTAGGATGCACGCATGGCACTGATAGCTCCCCGGGTGACGGCCGGACTCCCGGCCAACGACGCGCAGAAACTCCAGTACGCCCTCGGCGGCAGCCACGACGTCACCGTGTTCGTCGACGGCACCGTGCACCGGCTGCCGCCCCAGGCGAGGGACGCCGTCGTCGATCTGCTGAGCCGGTTCAGCAGGGGCGAGGCGGTGACGGTGAGCAGCGTCGAGGACATGCTGACCACCTCCCAGGCCGCGCAGCTGGCGGGGATCTCGCATACCTATCTCCGGAACATGACCGACCGCGGCGAGATCCCGGTGGAATACCGGGGCACGCACCGGCGGATCCGGCTCGCGGACATCATGGCTTGGCTCGAAACGCAGAAGAAGAACAATACTGCGGACGGTGCGCCGGCCCGCCAGGATGACGGCGGTACGGATGCTTCGTGAAGCAGTGATAAGGATCAAGCAACGATCCCGGTCCGGCGCGGAAACGCGGATGAGCCGGGGGTTACGCTTGAATTGTGGGTAAGTTCAGAGGGTGGCACATTGTGGCAGGCATCGCCGCCATGGTGCTGACCGGCATCCTCGGAACAGCCATGGGACTGAACAACACAGCCGCCTTCATGTCCAGTTGCGTCGCGTTCGTGGCCGTCTCCATGTGGATGGACAGCCGGATCACCCGCCACAGGCGGGAGACGGCGCGGGAGACAGCTCGGAACACCGCCCGCCAGCCCGGCGAGGACGTGGACCCGGCCCTTGATCCGGATACTCCTAAGCGCGACGGCCGCAGCTCCTAGCTCCGGAGTCCCTAGATCCGCGGCCTGCCGGCCCAGCGCCGCGCCTTGAGTGCCGCGTGGAGCTCCAGCCGCACCATCCCCTTGAGCGGGTCCACGCCCAACACCTGGCGAATCCTGCCCAGCCGGTTGTAGATGCTGCTCCGGTGCAGGTGCAGCTTGGTCGCGACCTCCTGGACGGAACCGTCGTTGTCATAGAACAGTTCCAGCACGGGCAGCAGTTCGTCGTTGCGGTCGTGGTCCTCGAGGAGGCGGAAATACACGGATCCCGAGTCCGCCCAGGCCCCCGCACCGCCGCCGGCTGAGGCCAGGAGCTGGTAGACGCCGGTGGCCCGGCAGTCGACGAGTTCGCCCAGTTGGGCGTCCACCGCCGCGGCCTGGGCCGCCTGCCTCGACTCCCGGTAGGCCTCGGCCATCTCACGGGGCCTGGCGAAGCCCTCGCTGGTGCCCAGGATGATCCTCCTGACAGTCCGTCCCGAGCGTTTGGCCAGTTCCAGCTGGTAGTGGACCAACACCTGGGCGTGGTCCGCGCGCCCGGTGGACTCCTTGAAGAGCACGACGGCGTGGGTTTCCGTGCCGGCGCTGAACAGGGCCGCGTCCACCCCGATGGTGGCCTGCAGCGCCGCGGAGCGGTGGATCAGCGTGGCGGCGATGGGGTCCGAGCCTTCAGCCCAGCCGTCGGCATCCAGCACGGTCACAAGCTGCCAGGGACCGCGGCCCTGCACTTCCTTCCAGCCGGCCACAGCGGCCACCGCGTTCGCCTCGCCGGCGCAGGCGGCGAGGAATTCCTGCTCGCGGCGCCGGCGGAACTCGGACTCGGCGGTGTTGGAGTCCAGCAGCAGGGCGGACAGGTGCTCCAGCTCGCGTGCCACGTCCGGCAGCTGGGCGAGGACCGACGTCGCACTGGGCTCCTCGGGGTCCAGCTGGACCCACAGGTATCCCACCCGGAAGCCGCGCACCAACAGCGGCACGCAGACCCGCCCCAGCATCCCGAGCTCCTCGTTCGCCGGCACGACGACGGGGCGCACCGCCGTCGCGATCCCGTGGGAGAGCTGCCAGGCGCTGACATCCACCGGTACCCTCTTGCTGAGCAGGAAGTTCACCCGGACCCGGTCCGCGTGCGATTGATTGGAGCTGTAGGCGAGGAGCAGTCCGTCGAGATCCTCGAGTGAGAGCCCGCGGCCCAGCCTGAGTGCCACCCGTTCCACGAGCTGCTCCACGTCCTGCTGCTGCATGCTGCCAGACTACTGCCCCGGCCCGCCGTCCCGCGAATGCCACAGCGAACGGACAGCAGCCGACACCTGACGCTTGCGCTCTCGACAAATGTCTACCTCACGATTTCGAAAACCCCGGAAAGACGGGGGCGGCGGCGCCTGCCCGGGACCGGCGCCTGTCGTGTGCCTCACAGCTGGATCTATTCTGGAAATACGAATCCCCCGAACACCCAGGCCCGCAAAGCCGCCACCACTGGAGCCCAAAAATGATCATCGGTGTCCCCAAAGAGATCAAGAACAACGAATTCCGCGTCGCCATCACGGCCGCGGGCGTTCACGAATTCCGCACCCACGGCCACATCGTCCTGGTGGAGCGCGGCGCAGGCCTGGGTTCCGGCATCACGGACGAGGAATACGCCATTGCCGGCGCGGAGATAGTTGCCGAAGCCGATGACGTCTGGTCCCGCGCTGACATGGTCATGAAGGTCAAGGAGCCTGTCAAGGCCGAATACCACCGCTTCCACAAGGGCCTGATCCTCTTCACCTACCTGCACCTGGCCGCCGAGCCGGAACTGACCCAGGAGCTCATCAACTCCGGCGTCACCGCCATCGCGTACGAGACCGTCCAGGAGGGCCGCTCACTGCCGCTGCTGGCCCCGATGTCCGAGGTTGCCGGCCGCCTGTCCGTGCAGGTCGGCGCGACGTCGCTGATGGCTCCGGCCGGCGGCAAGGGTGTGCTGCTCGGCGGCGTACCGGGCGTCCGCCCGGCCAAGGTCGTTGTCCTCGGCGCCGGTGTTGCCGGAACCAACGCCGCAGCCATGGCGCTGGGCCTCGGCGCCGACGTCACCATCCTGGACATCAACATCAACCGCCTCCGCGAACTGGACGCCCAGTACCAGGGCCGCCTGAAGACCGTGGCCTCCAACGCCTACGAGATCGAGAAGTCGGTTGTCGACGCCGACCTCGTGATCGGTTCCGTGCTGATCCCCGGCGCCAAGGCACCGAAGCTGGTCACGAACGAACTCGTGTCCCGCATGAAGCCAGGCTCCGTGCTGGTGGACATCGCGGTAGACCAGGGCGGCTGCTTCGAGGACACGCACCCCACCACGCACCAGGAACCGACGTACAAGGTCCACAACACGATCTTCTACTGCGTCGCCAACATGCCCGGCGCCGTCCCGAACACGTCCACCTACGCGCTGACCAACGTCACCCTGCGCTACGGGGTGGCCCTGGCCAACCTGGGCGTCTCCGCTGCCTTTGAGCGCGACGCCGCCCTGGCCGCCGGCCTCAACATCGCCGCCGGCAAGGTCGCGCACCGCTCGGTCTCCGAGGCGCACAACCTTCCCCTCGTGACCGACTGGCACGAGCTGGTCTCCGCTTAGTTTCCCCGATCGGCTGCTCCGTAACTGCCCTTTTGGACCCCCAGAACGGCAGTTGCGGAGCAGTCGATTGCTGTTTAACCCAGTGAACGGGCCTGTTCGATCAGCCGCAGCACTTCGACCGGTCCGGCCGGATCCACCGGGACGGGCAGCGCCGAGGCAGCACCGCCGTCGGCGATCTTGTCCGCCAGGATCCGGTAGAACTCCGGGTAGGCCCCGCGTTCGGTGGGCAGCCGGTCCAGGTGCCCGTCCCTGCCGAGCATTCCGGCCCAGTCCCGGTCCTCGACGCCGTATTCGGCATCCAGCGGGCTTCCGCCGGCCACGATGTACGGCTCCTGCGGGTCGACGCCATGCTTGGTGAACCCTCCCTCGCTGCCCAGCAGACGGTAGCGCGGCCCCTGCTGGGCGCAGAGCATGTTCATCCACAGATGGCTGCTCACCCCGGAGTCGTGCCGCAGGGCCAGGAACACGTCGTCATCCACCTTCTCCCCCGGCCGGCGGGCCTGCAGCTCTGCGTGGGTGACCGTGGCCGGACCGAAGAGCTGCACGGCCTGGTCCAGCAGGTGGGTGCCGAGGTCGAACAGGACGCCGCCGCCGTCGTCCGCCGTCGCGGCCGCCTTCCAGGCCTTGGCGACCGCCGGCGACCAGCGCTCGAAGCGCGATTCAAAGCGCGTGACGGTGCCGAGGACGCCGCTCCCCAGCAGGGCCTTGACCGTCAGGAAGTCACCGTCCCAGCGCCGGTTCTGGAACACTGTCAGCACCCGCCCCAGCCGCGCGGCGAGTTCGGTCAACTCCTGACCCTCGGCGCTGCGCACCGTAAACGGCTTGTCGACGACGACGTCGAGTCCGGCTTCCAGCGCGGCCTTCGCGAGCGGGTAGTGGGTGGCGGGCGGCGTCCCCAGCACCAGCAGGTCCACGTCGCCGGCAAGCTCCAGGATCTCCGCCGGGGTGTCCACGATCCTGGCCCCCGGGTAGCGGGCGGCCGCCGCGGACTTCCTGCCGGCGTCGGACGTGGAGATCACGTCGAGGGAAAATGCGGGATTTGCCGCGATCAGCGGCGCATGGAAGACGCTGCCGGAAAGGCCGAAGCCGGCCACGGCAGCACGGAAAGGCACGGCGGGATCAGAGGTCATGGCTCCTACGCTACTTCTTCTTTTCCCAGCCGAGGGTAGTCCAGTCCGGAACCTGGGAGAAGCTCTTGAACAGTGACGGGCCGAAGTTGGCCAGACCCGTGCGCACGAATGAGATCTGCGGGCCGTTCAACACGGGACCCAAGGAGAAGTACTTCGCCATGTACCTCTTTTCAACCTCCATGGCCGCCTTGTTGCGTTCCGCGTTGTCGGCAATGCTGGGCAGCTTCTTGATGTCGGCGTCCAGCTCGGCGTCGCCGAGCTGGTTCTGGTTTGTCGTGGAATCGTAGAACTGCTTGACGGTCTCGGTGGCGTCGGGGCCGACGGTGTAGCCGGAGACGGCCAGGAAGAAGTCGCGGCTGCCCATGACCTTGCCGAAGTCGGCGGAACCTCGCTGGTCGATTCCGACGTCCATCCCGCCGGCCTGGAGCTGCTTCTGAAGCGTCTGCGTGAAGGCCAGGATAGTGGGATCGTCACCGAAGTTGGTGATGGTGAATGCGGCGCGGACGCCGTCCTTCTCCATGATGCCGGCGGCGTTGGCCTGGTAACCCGCGTCACTCAGGACCTTCTTGGCGGCGTCCGCGCCGGTTTCCTTGACGGGGTAGTTGTCCTGGTAGTACTTCGAGAACGGCAGCAGCATCATCGATCCGGAACTGACCTCGTCCCAGTTCAGGCCGTTGAAGCGGACCTTACGCAGTGCTTCGCGGTCCACGGCGGTGAAGATCGCCTTGCGGATTGCGACGTCGGTCAGCGGTGCCTTCTGGGCGTTGATGTTCAGGCCACCGGCGAACAGGCGCTGGCCACGCCGGACCTCGGAGTTCTTGGTGCCCTCCAGCTGCTTGTACGGGGTGATCGCGTTGGCGGAGACGGCGTCGATTTCACCGTTCTTGAACGCGGCGATCGCGGCGCTGCTCTCCAGCTGGCGGAACACGACCTTGTTCAGGACCGGCTTGTTGCCCCACCATTTGTCGTTCGGGACCAGGGTGACAGTCTTGGCGGCACTGTCGTACTGGTCCAGCCTGAACGGGCCGGCCATCCACTCCGGGTGCATTTCACCGTTGAATCCGTCATTGAAGATTGCCGGGGTGTTGACCTTCGGATGGACGAAACCGGCGAAAAGGGAGTCCAGCGGGTAGACGGGCTGGGTGGTGGTGACAATGACTTCCTTGTCGTTTGCGCCGGCCTTCACGGAATCAACGAACGCGTAGGCGCCGGAGGTGACGATGTCGATGTCCTTGTTTTCGCCCTTGAGCATCTGCCAGGTGTTCTGGAAGGTCTTGACGTCGATCGGCGTTCCGTCGTTGTACGTGGCCTTCTCGTTCACCTTGATGGTGATGGTCTGCTTGCCGTCCTTGATTTCGCTCTTGACGTCTTCGCAAAAATCCTTGTCCGGCGTGGCCGTGCCGTCGAAGTCGTAGTTCCAGCAGCCGGCCTGGTCCATTGGGGCGTGCAGCGCGGTGTTGTCTCCGCTGTTGCCGTTGTTGGAGAATCCGTTGAAGTCCGGTCCGATGTTGCCCAGCGGCAACGTCACGGTACCGCCCGGCTCGAGGTCCTTGGCGTCCTTCGCGTTGATGCTGACGAGCTTGGCAAGATCGCCTCCCGCGTCCTGGCCCTTGCCGGCTTCGGGACCGGAGGCCTTGCCGCCGTTGCCGCAGCCGGTCAGCGCAAGCGCCGCCACGAGGGCGGTCACGCCGCCGATCTTTGTCAGATTCTTCATAGTTCCCCTTTGGTACGAGTTGTCGTGCAAGTTCGGATCAGTAAGCTCAGTTGGTTTCGTGGACCACCAGCAGGTCCGCGTCCAGTTCGCCGTCGGGGTAGAAACACGCGAACTGCTGGTCCGGGTGCTGCGCCGGGGCACCGGCGTCCGGGTCCGCGGTATCCGATTCCAGCGGGGGCTCCAGCGTCAGGCACTTCTCCTGCTTTGCCGGGGGAAGTGCGGCGAATACCGGGCAGCGGGAGGCGAAGTTGCAGCCCTTGGGGGCATCCAGCGGCGAGGGCAGGTCCCCTTTCAGGATGATGCGTTCGCGGGTGCGTTCCAGCTGCGGGTCCGGGACTGGAATCGCGGACAGCAGCGCCCGGGTGTACGGGTGGCGGGGGTTGTCGAAGACGCTGTCGACGTCCCCGATCTCCACGATTTTGCCCAGGTACATCACGGCCACCCGATTGGAGATGTGGCGCACCACGGACAGGTCATGGGCCACCATGAGGTAGCTCAGGCCGAGTTCGGCGCGGAGCTTGTCCAGGAGGTTGATGACGCCGGCCTGGACGGAGACATCCAGGGCGGACACCGGCTCGTCGAGAACCACCAGCTTGGGGTTCACAGCCAGGGCGCGGGCGATGCCGATGCGCTGGCGCTGGCCGCCGGAGAACTGGTTGGGGAAGCGGTTGACGTGGTCCGGCTGGAGGCCCACGAGCTCCATAAGTTCCATGATCCGCTTCCGGATGGCCGGCTTGGCCATCCCGGAGTTTTCCAGCGGCTCGGAGAGGACCTCGTACACGGTGAAACGTGGATCCAGTGCGCCGGTGGGGTCCTGGAACACCATCTGGAGTTCCTTGCGCATGGCGGCCTTGGTCCTGCCGTCTGCAGCCGCCTTGTTGCTCAGCCCGCCGATGACCACCTCGCCGTCCTGGTCCTTTCGGAATTCCATGATTTCCAGCAGCGTCGTGGTCTTTCCGCAGCCGGACTCGCCCACGATCGAGAAGCACTCGCCCTCGCGGATGTCGAAGCTCAGCCCGTCCACCGCCTTGACCGCGCCGATCCGGCGCTTGATCAGCGAGCCCTTCAGGAGCGGGAAGTGCTTCCTGACGTCCCTGAGCTCGAGCACGGCCTTCCGCTGTTCCCGGGGAATGGCGTCAAAGCGGGAGACCGGGACGGCCGGGGCGGAGAAGATCTCGTGCACGTCAACGCCGGCCGCGAGCGAATCGGACTTGATGCAGGCGGCCTTGTGGCCGGGGCTGTCTGGGACTCCCGAGAGGGCAGGTTCGCCGGCCAGGCAGGCGTCGCCGGCCAGGGGGCAGCGCGGCGCGAAGGAGCAGCCCGTGGGGGCGTCGATCAGCTTCGGCGGGATGCCCTCGATGGGGATCAGGGAGGTCTTCCCCGCCGCGTCCACGCGCGGCACGGCGCCGAGCAGCCCCATCGTGTACGGCATGCGGGGGTTGTAGTAGATGTCCTCCACCGTGCCGGTCTCCACCGGCCTGCCGGCATACATCACCACGATGTCGTCGGCCATGCCGGCGACCACGCCGAGGTCGTGCGTGATCATGACGACGGCGGCGCCGGTTTCCTCCTGCGCGGTGTGCAGCACCTCGAGCACCTGCGCCTGGATGGTGACGTCCAGCGCCGTCGTCGGCTCATCGGCGATGAGCACCCGGGGGTTGTTGGCGATCGCGATGGCGATCATGACGCGCTGGCGCATGCCGCCCGAGAACTCGTGCGGGAAGGCCTTGAACCGGTCCTTCGGGCTGGGGATGCCCACCATGCCCAGCAGTTCGACGGCGCGCGCCGCCTTGGCCTGCTTGCTCATGGTCGGGTTGTGGACCGTCAGGGCCTCGATGATCTGGTTGCCGACCGTGAAGACCGGGGTCAGCGAGGACAGCGGGTCCTGGAACACCATGGAGATATCGTTGCCGCGGTACTGGCACATGGCCTTGTCACTCAGGCCCAGCAGTTCCTTTCCGAGCAGACGGACGGAGCCGCCGATCTCCGCGGTGGAGGGCAGCAGGCCCATGATGGCCATGGACGTGACGGACTTGCCGGAACCGGATTCGCCCACGATGCCCAGCGTCTTGCCCGGCAGGAGGTCGAAGTCGACGCCGCGGACGGCGTGCACCACCCCGTTCTCCGTATTGAAGCGGACGTTGAGGTCCCGGACGGAAAGGACGGCATCCGTGGGGGCGTGACGTCCGGCCACGTGCAGGCGCTCGACTGTCGACTTGCCGGTTGACTTGTCGGATTCGGCGGACTGGGCGGTGACTTCGCTGCTCATTTGCTTTTCTTTTTCACGGTCTTCTTTGCGTTGCTCCTATTGGCGCTGCCAATGGAGCTGGAGTTGGGGTCGAACGCGTCACGCAGGCCGTCGTTCATCATGGCCAGCGAACCGGTCAGCAGGAACATGACCACCAGCGGCACCCAGAACATCCACGGGAAGGTGGAGACCTGGGACGTCGCCTGGCCGATCAGCACGCCCAGGCTCACATCCGGGACCTTGATGCCGATGCCGATGAAGGAGAAGGCGACTTCGGCGAGGATGGCGCCGGTGACGCCGCGGGTAATGTCCAGGACCAGCAACGAGCCGATGTTGGGGATGAGGTGCCGCCACACGATCCGGCGCGCCGGGATCCCCATGTATTGGGCCGCCTTGACGAAGTCGCGCTGCATGAGGGACATCGAGAGGGACCGGATGAGGCGGGCGGTGCCCATCCAGCTGAAGACCAGCAGGACGATGATCAGCAGCAGCCAGCTGGGGAGGGTGTTCTTCAGGCCGTTGCCGCCGCCGCTCGTGGCCACGGCCACCACCAGCAGGGCCGGCATCATGATCAGGGCCTCGAGGATGAACAGCATGACCTTGTCCACCTTCCCGCCGAAATAGGCCATGGTGCAGCCGTAGACGGCGGCGATCAGGACCGATACGAGGCCCACCACCAGGCCGATGAGGATCGAGACCCGGGTGCCTTCCACGGTCAGGGCGCAGAGGTCGATCCCGGCCTGGGAGGTGCCCAGCAGGTGCTCCCCGGACGGTCCCATGCCGATGTTGAAGGGGTCGATGGTCTCCTTGTTCCAACTGCTGAAAGCGCCGCCGACAAAGGAAAGGACGGTCAGGGCCAGGAAGATGGCCAGGCCGGCGACGGCGGTCTTGTTACGCAGGAAGCGCCGTAGGATGATCCGCGACTTGGCGATGACGACGTCGTCGTTCTCGATCTTGGCCTCGGCGGCGACGGCGGCCGGGTCGATGGAGTTCAGGTTGGTCATGGCTACTGCACCCTTACCCTGGGGTCGACCAGCGTGGTGGCGAAGTCCGCGAGAATGGCCCCGATCGCGAAGATCAGGGAGCCGTACGCGAGGGTCGCCGTCGCCGCGTTGACGTCCTGCAGGGCGATCGAGTCGATGGACCAGGCACCGATGCCGTGCCAGGCGAAGATCTTCTCCGCAAAGAAGCCGCCGGCAAAGATGGCCGGGATGGTGAACGCAATGCTCTGCGCCACGGGGATGAAGGACACGCGCAGGGCGTGGCGGGTGATGGCCTGGTTGCGGGTCAGCCCCTTGGCCCGCGCCGTCCGGACGAAGTCCGCGTTGACATTGTCCAGCAGGTACTGACGCTGGGCGATCTGGTACGCGCCCCAGCCCACGATCGTGATGGCGAAGGTCGGCACCGCATAGTGGGCCAGCAGGTCGACGAACAGGGCCCAGCCGTCCCCATCCAGGCCCGGGGTGGAGACGCCGGTGACGAACAGGATGCGGTCGCCCACGGCCTCGTTGATGCTGATGGCACCGAGTTGCACCAGGAAGTAGGCGATCGGCGCAGGAACGATGTACATCAGGTAGCTGTAGGAGGTGATCACCCTGTCCGAGGCCTTGTACTGCCGCGCGGCGGTGTACACGCCCAGGGCGACGCCGATGACCAGGGTCAGGATGATCGCGGCAAGGAACAGGCGCGTTGAGATCAGCACGCGGTCGCCGAACTCGGCATTGATGAAGGCCCCGTTGGGGCTCCGTCCCCAGTCCCATCGGGTGACGATCCCGGTGACCCAGTTAACGTAGCGCTCCCACGGGCTGAGGGTCGGGTCGAGGCCCTTCAGCCGAAAGGAATTGACCACTTGTTCGGGGGTGGGCCGCGGAATCCGCTCCTGCTCGAGCAGCGCCGGCTGCAGGGTGCTCACAGCCAGAAGATACCCGGCACTGGTGGTCAGGAAGATCATAAAGACATACGTGATGGCGCGTTTTGCGAGATATCGGAGCATGAGTCGATTAGTTCTGAATGGCCGTTGTCTGTGCGGTTCCGGGCATCGCGGGTCCGGCTGGAAGGGCCTGACTGCACGCCGGGATGATTACATTATTCACAACTTCGGTCCTTCCGTCGCCCCCGGCCTGCAGGGGATTCAGCCGCTGCTCCGGGATCTTTGGCCTGCAGTCAGTGCCAGCCTACGCTCCGCGCACTATCCGCGTGACAAGCTCTCGCCACGTCTCCGCGAGCCGATCCGGCGCTATCCCGTGCACGCCGACGGCGTGCAGCAGGAGCTCCGGCTCCAGCGCCGCGCCCAGGGCCGATGCCAGGAGCCACTGATCCGCCGTGACACCGGCTTCGCGCAGCAGCATCTCAAGGTGCCGGTGCCACAGCACGGCCGCCGGCACATCGAACCTGTTGTGGGCGGACTCATCGGCGGCCCGGGCCAGCTCCCCGAATTCCAGGATCCAGGTGATGCGTTCCGTGCCGACGGCGATCAGCCGCTCCAGCGGCGGAGCCCCGGGGCCCACCGGCGGCGGCCCGAACATGAACCGGCCCTGGAATTCCGCCTCGGCATCGCTGAGCAGCGTCATCATCAGCCCGGCGCGGCTGCCGAACCGCCGGAACACCGTGCCCTTGCCGACGCCGGCGCGCCGGGCCACCCGGTCCATTGTGAGACCGTCAGCGCCGGATTCCTCGATGATCTCCCTGGCGGCACAGAGCAGGAGTTCGCGGTTCCTCGCGGCATCGCGGCGTTCGGTGTCCGCACCGGGCGCGTGGGAGCGGATTGGGATGAGGCTCACATCGCTTATTCTAGCCCCGGGGAATATTAACCGGACCGCAGTCCGTTTAGCTCCAGTGAAGGCCCCAAAGCCTCGAAGATCAGCCAGCCGCCGGAACCTCCGCGGCGCGATGAATAGGAGTTCATATGTCCAAGATCACCGTTCTCACCCTGGTCGGCAGCCTGCGCGCCGGCTCCACTAACCAGAAGCTCGCCGAGGCCATCCAGCTGAACGCGCCGGAGCAGGTTGACGTTGTCATCCATGACAGCCTCGGCAACATCCCGTTCTACAACGAGGACATCGACGTCGAGGGCCAGGTTCCCGCCGCGGCAGCAGCACTGCGCGCCGCAGCGAACGACGCCGACACCATCCTCCTCGTCACCCCGGAGCACAACGGCACCGTCCCTGCCTCGCTCAAGAACGCCATCGACTGGCTGTCACGCCCGTTCGGCGCGGGTGCCCTCAACGGCAAGCCGACCGCCGTCGTCGGAACCGCCTTCGGACAGTTCGGCGGGGTCTGGGCACAGGATGAGGCCCGCAAGGCCGTCGGCATCGCCGGCGCCCGGGTCCTCGAGGACGTCAAGCTGGCCGTCCCCGGCTCCATGGTCCGCTTCGCCGAGGTCCACCCGAAGGACGACGCCGAGGTTGTCGAGCAGATCAAGGGCGTCTTCGATGCCCTCGCAACGGCACGGGTCGCCGAAGCAGCCTAGCTCCCCCGCATTTCCGGGTTCACCCCGCGACGCCCCCGGCAGCACCCCGCTGCCGGGGGCGTCGTGCGTTCCGGTTGACCGTTCCCGCCCCGGGCCTTCTTCTTCGGGATTTTGTGAACAAACGTTTCCCCTGGGGCAACATGCGTTGTATTCTTAGGAATGTGACTCACGAAACACTTGATGCCGCCGCAGATGTCCTTCCGGCCGAGGCAATTGATGCAATCGAACGTGCGGCTACGTCCGCCCACCGCCACGAGATCCTTTTCTCGGAGCGCGCAGCCAATATCAAGCAGTCAGCAGTCCGCGACGTCTTCGACATCTCGATGCGCCCCGGCCTCGTTTCGCTCGCCGGCGGCAGCCCGTACCTCCAGTCCCTCCCGCTGGAACGGCTCGGCCAGACAGCCGCCAGGATCATCGCCGACCAGGGAATGACCGCCCTGCAGTACGGCGGCGGCCAGGGCACGGAGGAACTCCGTACCCAGGTCTGCGAGGTAATGGCCGCGGAGGGGATCCTCACTGCCGACCCCGCGAACGTCGTGATCACCGCAGGCTCCCAGTCCGCCCAGGATGTTGCCACCAAGGTCTTCTGCAACCCGGGAGACGTCGTCCTCGTGGAGGATCCCACCTATGTGGGCGCCCTCAACACTTTCGAGGCGTACCAGGTGGAGGTCGAGACGGTGCCGATGGACGGGGACGGCATCATTCCGGATCTTCTCGAGGCCAGGATCGCGGCCCTCCAGGCCGCGGGCAAGAACATCAAGTTCCTCTACACGATCCCCAGCTTCAACAACCCGTCCGGCATCACCTTGTCCGGGGAGCGCCGCCAGCAGGTCGTCGATATATGCCGCCATGCGAATATATTGGTACTGGAGGACAATCCCTACGGCCTGCTCCGCTTCGACGGCAAGCCCCTGACCCCCTTGCGGGCCGCCAACCCGGACGACGTCATCTACATGGGCTCCTTCTCCAAGATCTTCGCGCCGGGCCTCAGGATCGGCTGGGCCCTCGTCCCGGCGCACCTGCAGCGCCGCTACTATCTGGCCTCGGAGGCCGTGACCCTGTGCCCGCCGACGCTCAACCAGATGCTAGTGTCCGCGTACCTGCGCGACTACGACTGGCGCGGCCAGATCGAGACGTACCGGGGGCTGTACAAGGAGCGCTGCGATGCCATGCTCGCCGCCCTGGACGAATTCATGCCCGAGGGCCTGAGCTGGACGCACCCCGAGGGCGGCTTCTTTGTCTGGGTCACGCTGCCCGACGGCGTGGACACCTACCCCTTGCTGAAGAAGGCCATCGACGCCGGGGTCGTGTTCATTCCGGGAGCGGCATTCACCCATTCGGACGAACCGTCCAACAAGATCCGCCTGGCATTCAGCGCCGTGCCGCCGGAATCCATCCAAGAAGGGGTCCGCCGGCTGGCGCCGGTCCTGCGGGAAGCCATCGCCGCACTGTAGCCTGAAGCGTCGTTGGTCCCTGACCGAAGACATGACCGAAGACGTTTGTTGACAGAGATTCCTAACCCAGAGGGGCAGTTCATGACCGGAATAATCGTTGTCGGTGTCGACGGAAGTGAGACTGCCCTGCGGGCGGCGCACACCGCGCGGGACCTGGCCGCATCTCTTGGGGCCGCACTCCACGTGGTCAGCGCCTTCGACAGTGACAGGACCGAGGTCTTCAGCAGCGGCGGCGACAAGTGGATCGTGTCGGACGCCGACAATGCAGAGAAGGTTGCGAAGAGCATCGCGGAGGGCCTGCGCTCGGCCGGCACTAACGTCACCTATGCCGCCGCACGCGGGAAGCCCGCGGAGGCCCTCATCAAGGAAGCCGAGCGTACCGGCGCCCAGATGATCGTGGTCGGCAACCGGCGCATGCGCGGGATCGGCCGGGTCCTCGGGAGCGTTGCGAACAGTGTGGCCCACAACGCTCCCTGCGACGTCTACATCGCCAAGACCGACTCCGCCGATTAGGCAGAGAAGCGCTAGGAAGAGAAGCGCTAGGCGGTGCAGCCCTAGGAAAAGAAGCCTAGGGCTGCACCGCCGGCTCGGCCGGCTTCAGCATCCGCCGCAGGATCTTGCCCGAGGAGGACTTCGGCACGGCGTCGATGAACTCCACGCGGCGGATCTTCTTGAACGCGGCCACCTTGGCTGCCACGAAGTCCATCACGGCGGCCTCATTCAGGGTGTCCCCCTCGGGCCCGGACTGGCGCACGACGAAAGCCATCGGCACTTCCTGGCCGTCGGCGTCGGGCGTCCCTATCACCGCGACATCAGCGATGCCGGGGTGCCTTAGGAGCAGCGCCTCAAGCTCCGCCGGGGCGATCTGGTAGCCCTTGTACTTAATGAGTTCCTTGAGCCGGTCCACGATGGTCACGACGCCGTCGGCGCGCACCGTGGCGATGTCGCCGGTGTGCAGGAAGCCCTCGGCATCGAGGGTGTCCGCGGTTTCCTCGGGCCGGTTGAGGTAGCCGAGCATCACGTTGGGTCCGCGGCACAGCAGGTGGCCCGGGGCGCTCGTGCCCTCGGCGGGGACCTCGATGTCCTCCCCGGTGGCCGGGTCCACCAGCCTGCAGTCCATGTTCGGCACCGTGTAACCGACCGAACTGACAGGCACGTCCGGGCCATCGCGTGGGATGACGTGGGACACTGGGCTCATCTCGGTCATGCCGTAGCCCTGCAGCACCCGGCAGCCGAGCCGTTCCGCCACCCTGGCCCCGAGTTCCCCGTCCAGAGGTGCCGCGCCGGACAGCGTGGTGTGCACGGAGCTGAGATCGTACTCGGCAACAAGCGGGTGCTTGGACAGCGCCACGGCCACCGGCGGGGCGATGAACAGGTAGCTGCACTTTTGGTCCTGGATGATGCGCAGGAACTCGGCGAGCTCGAACTTGGGCATCGTGACCAGGCGGGCCCGCTGGCGCAGGGCCAGGTTCAGCAGCACCGTCAGTCCATAGATATGGAAGAACGGCAGCAGCGCCAGCAGCCGGTCTTCGGGGCCGACATCGAGCAGGCCGCGGGACTGCTCCACGTTCGCCACGAGGTTCCTGTGGCTGAGCATGACCCCCTTGGGCCGGCCGGTGGTTCCGGAGGAATACGGCAACACCGCCACGTGCGTGGCCGGATCAAAAGAGACCTGCGGGGCCGGCGCGCCCGCGGTGAGGAGGTCACGCAGCGAAGGGTGGCCGTCGGCGCCGTCGAGCACCACCAGCCGTCCGGCCGGGATCCCGGTCCGGGCGGCGGCCTCGCGGGCGGCGGGCAGCAGCGCCGAGATGGTGAACAGCCAGCCGGCTCCGGCGTCGGTGAGCTGGCGGGCGATCTCATCCGCCGTGTACAGCGAGTTGACGGTGGTTACGGTGGCGCCGGACCGCAACAGGCCGTGGAAGACCACGGCGAACGCGGGGATGTTGGGGCACAGGATCGCGGCAACGCTGTCGACGCCCAGCCCCTGGGCGGCCACGGCGCCGGCGAGGGCATCGATCTGTCCGAGCAGTTCGCGGTAGCTGGTCTCCACGCCGCTTGTGCCGTCAACGACGGCGACCCGGTCCAGGTCCTCCTCCCGCAGGCCGCCAAAGAGGTAATCGTAAATGCTGAGATCGGGAACATCGACGTCGGGGAAGGGGCTCGAGAACACGCAACATCTCCTTTGATCCGCGTCCGCCGTGCTGGCGGCGGCTGGTGCCACTCTAGTGCCGTCCGCCGGGCACAGGAACCCCGCCGCTGGGATTCCCAGCGGCGGGGCTCCTGCGTTGGGCGCCCATCGATCGGAACCTGCTGCTCTTCGAAACCTGGATGGAGGGGATCCCGGGAGAGCTCACCGATTTCGGATCACCGCGCCCTCATCAAACAATTCGCCACCTGGCAGCATCTGCGCAGCACCACCTGGACCTTCGTGCGCTGGGCCGTCCGGAATCGTGCCGGGCCGCTTCCGGATCCGCGGGCTGCTGCTCTCAGGGCCAGCCGACATGCCTGTCCGGGACCGCACCATCTTCCGCCCTTTGACGACCAGCACGTGCATCTCGTCCTCGGAGCCTGGTCTTTCGCGGGCCGACTGCGAAGTTCTGGACGCTCTCACTGCCTCTTCAACTGTGCGTTCTTCTCTCGCGTTCACCTGCTCATTTGTGATTGACAGAATCAGTTTCGTATTGCCATCCGGCCCATGCCGTATGGACCAGCACCACCGCTTGTTGGTGCTCGGAGCCAACGGAAGGCAGTTCTGAGTGCTGGTGGGCGGTCTCGTCATTGACGCCGGATGTCGGCATGATGCCTCCTTCGCAGATACCCGGGCTGGCCGCCGTTGGGCAGCCCGGGCACCATTTTTGCTGGTTAGTTGCGTTTGAGGAAGAGGCTGACGTCGTCGTTGCTGATGAGGTCCGGCACGGTCCAGCCGTCGAGGTCGTACTCGGCCAGGCACTGGTCCGCGAAGCCCTTCATGTAGTCGGTGGTGCCCTGTGCCTGAGCGGCGAAGAGGATTTCGGCCTTCACGTTCTCGTGGTTGCCGGAGTAGTTCCGCTCGTAGAGCTCGTGCCGGCCGCCGAATTCGGTGCCGATGGAATCCCAGAGCAGCTTCATCAGCTTCACCCGGTCCACGGCCTCGACGCCGTCGGAGCCGCGGACGTACTTGTCCAGGTACGGCCGGATCTCCGGGGTCTTGAAGTCCAGTGCGGAGGAGTTCAGGTAGATCAGGCCCGAGGCGACGTCCTGTTCGATGATCTCCTTGATCCGCGGGTAGCCGATGGACATGAACATCCGGTAGGACAGGCCGTAGTCGAGCTTGGGCAGCACGGTGCCGTTGGGGCCGGCGTCGGGGTTCAGCGTCATGCCGTCGATCAGGGCGTAGAACATGTTGCGCCAGCCCAGGACCTCCCCGACCCGGGTCTGGACGCCGCGGAAGTCCTGCGTGCCGGCGATCTCCAGGGCCTTCATCAGCAGCCCTGCGATGAAGTCCAGCTTGGTCGCCAGCCGGATCACGCCCTGGAAGGTGAAGCGGTTGATGAACCCGGTCTGCGGGAAGAAGTTGTTGATCTTCTCCACGTCGCCGTAGGCGAAGACGTTCTCCCACGGGATCAGGACCTTGTCGAAGACGAACACGGAATCGTTCTCGTCCATCCGGCTCGAGAGCGGGTAGTCGAACGGAGTGCCCATCACCGCGGCCTGGTGGCTGTAGGAGGCCCGGCTGATCAGCTTCACGCCCGGCGCGTCCATCGGGACGGTACAGATCAGCGCGAATTCCTTGCGCTTGATCGGCAGCCCGTAGTGTGCGATGAAGTTGTAGTTGGTGATCGCGGATCCGGTGGCCACCACCTTGGCGCCGGAGACAATGAGTCCGGAGCCGGTTTCCTTCTCGACCTTCATGAATACGTCGCCGACCTGGTCCGGCGGCAGGTGGCGGTCCACCGGCGGGTTGATGATCGCGTGGTTCCAGTACAGGACCTTTTCCTGGGACTCCTTGTACCAGCGCTTGGCGTTCTCCTGGAACGGCTCGTAGAAGTCCGGCATGCCGCCCAGGGTGCCCAGGAAGGCCGCCTTGTAGTCCGGCGAACGTCCCAGCCAGCCGTAGCTCATCCGCGCCCAGGTCTCGATCGCGACGCGGTCCTGCTTGAGGTCCTCGACGCTGTGCGGGGTGCGGAAGAAGGACATCGTCTTGCCGCCGGAGCCGGTGTCGGTGGGCACCATGAGCTTGTCCTGCAGCTCGGGCTTGTGCATCGCGTCGTAAAGCCTCGCCGCCATCCGGATCGAGTTCCGGAACGCCGGGTGGGTCGTGACGTCCTTGACCCGCTCACCATAGATCCAGACCTCACGGTCATCCTGGAGCGACCTGATGTACTCATCCCCCGTCATCGGCATCAACGGATTCGCAGGCGTCGTCCTCTCCCCCATCGACGGAACCGCAGAGGGAGATGAAGCGGGATCGGAAGCGGGCGCTGATTGGTCAAGAATTTCGGTCATGATCGTCCCTTTCTGGGGAGGAATTAAGAGCTGTTAGCGGGTCTGGTCTGGCCAGGGCTAGAGGCTGTGAAGGGTCTTGAAGGATTTGGCGCCGGCGAACCAGCCGGATTCGGGCGCGTCCCCGGAGTGGTCCCACGGAGCCCCCTCGACGAACCGTCCTATCTGGCGGAATTTTCCGCCGAAGAACAGGAGCGGTTCGCGGTTGGTGATCTCAATGGAAGTGACTTCACCGACCACGATGATGTGGTCACCGCCGTCGTAGATGTTCCAGGGCCGGCATTCCAGCGTGGCTGCGTTCTTCAGCAGCACCGGAACGTTGCCGTCCAGGGTCCATTCGGGCTCCTCGTCCAGGACTTTCCCGGCGAAATGAAGGGCCACGTCCATTTGTTCCAGGGAGAGGATGTTGATGGCGAAGGGGGCACCTTCGAGGTAGCGGGCAGCCCGCGAGGTGCGGGTCAGCGTCACCTGGGCCAGCGGCGGATCAAGGGAGACAGCGGTGAAGGCATTCACCGTGGCGCCGTGAGGGACGCCGTCCTCCGACCGGCACGTTACTACTGTGACCCCTGTGGCGAACGTCCCGAACGCGTGGCGCAGTTCGCGGGTGTCGATAGGGGTCATGACTGCTTCCTGAGTCACTGACGCCTCCTTAGCTAGGACCTGATTTTGGCAAGGCGGCATCAGGGCGGGCCGTGCGGGTTGGATGACGGGCGGCGGAATTACCGCCACCCGTCGGCGTCGGGGGCTGCGCCCGGGCGGGCCGGCTCAGTCCAGGAGGTCCGTCCTGCGTTAGTCCTGGGGATCGAGGATGAAGTCGTAGGTGACTTCACGGCCGTTACCGTCCGCGCGCTCGGTGGGTGTGAGGATGAGTTCGGGCTTCACGGCCGAGGCGATGTCGTCGGCGACGTGCTCGTCACCCTGGAAGTACAGCTGGGTGGTGATGAGCTGGTGCCCTGGTGCCGAGACCTTCAGGTGCAGGTGGGCCGGCCGCCAGGCATGCCAGCCGGCGGCGGCGATGAGTGCTCCGCAGGCGCCGTCGGTGGGGATCTGGTAGGGCGCGGGCTGTATGGTGTTGATCTGGAAGTTGCCCTGGCCGTCGGCGATGATGGAGCCGCGGAGGTTCCATTCCGGCAGGCCCGGCGCGAACTGGGAGTAGAAGCCGAGGTCGTCGGCGTGCCACAGTTCGATCAGCGCGCCCGGAAGGGATTCACCGGCGACGCTCCTGACCTGGCCTTGGAACAGCAGCGGGGTGCCCGGCTCGTCGTCGCGCATGGGCACCGTGGCCGGGCTGTTCTGGGAGGGGGCGTCCGGGATGTAGTAGGGGCCCTCGATGGTTCCCTTGGAGCCGTGCCGGTTGGCGTTGGCAACCTCTTCGACGCAGTGCTCGACCCAGACGTCCAGGAACAGCGGCCATTCCCCGTCTTCTCCGACTTTGATGAGCCAGGCCTTGAAGGCGTTGTATTCGTCGTAGGTGACTTTTTCGTCGATGACGGTGTCGTTAATCGCCTTGATGACCCGGCCGGCGATCGCGCTGACGCGTTCCTGGCTGGTGGCGGCAGCAAGGTGCTTGTTTCCCCTGAAGCGGGCGGTTGCCCCTGCGCCTGAAGCGGCGGCGGTGGCCTGGGTTTCCGTCGTCATAGTGACTCCTTTGTCAAAAACGTGTGTCGATGCATGGTGGGTGGGTTCCGGAGGGTTGTGGGCTCTGTCACATCCGGTGTTGATTCAACGGTAGGACTCGAATTGATCGATGGGAAATACCTATTTCCGGCTTATCGAAAGCTTTTGCATATGAATGCCGCGGCACAGCCGCTGACCAGGCGCTGGCTACTCGACGGCGGACGGGTGCGTGGCCAGCGGCGTCACCTTGATGTCCATGTACGGAAACAGCGGCAGGCCGGAGAGCAGGGTGTGCAGTTCGTCATGATCCGCCACGTCGAACACCGAGTAGTTGGAGTACTCCCCCACAACCCGCCACAAATGTGCCCAGCGGCCGTCGCGCTGCAGCTGCTGGGAGTAGTCCCGTTCCTGCGCCTTGATGGCTTCGGCCCTCTGGTGGGGCATGTCCAGCGGGATGTTGACGTCCATTCGAACGAGGTACAGCATGGGTTTCTCCTAGAGGTTGGGGGCAGTGGGCAGTGCAGGGTCAGTCCTGCCGGTATTTTTCCAGTTTGTCGGCATCGATTTCCGCGCCGACGCCGGGCACCTCGCGGACCCGGATGACGCCGGCCGTGATCTCGAGCGGTTCCGCCAGGAGGTCGTCGGTCATGTCCAGGAAGTTGGAGAGTTCCCCCGCCCGCCGGGAACTGGCCTCGAACGCCGCACCGAACGTCACGGTGGCCAGGCTTCCCACCTGGGTGTCGATCTGGTTGCCCATGGTGACGTCGGCGCCCAGCCCCTCGCACAGGCCCAGGATCTGCTGGGCCTCCGTGAAGCCGCTGCGCGCTGTCTTGATGCAGATGGCATTGCTGCCCCCGGACAGCAGCTCGCGGGAGACGTCCCCGAGCGTGGGGACGCTTTCATCGCCCACGATCGGGATCCGTGAATGCTGCACGAGCCGGCGCCGGCCCAGGACCTCCCCGGCGTCGCAGGGCTCTTCCAGCATTGACAGGCCCAGGCCTTCGGTCCGGCGCAGCACCTCCATGGCCTCGTTGGCGGTCCAGCCGCGGTTGGCGTCGAGGTAAATCTCGGTGTCCTCGCCCAGGCCGTCCCGCAGCACATGGCAGGCTTCGATGTCGAGGGACAGCGGTCGCCGCCCGGTCTTGAGTTTGAAGGTGTTGATGCCGTAGGTCTCACGGAACCGCAGGGCTTCCTGGAGGAGTTCGGCGGCGGGTTTGAAGCCGAGCATATGCGAGACACGCATGCTGTCGGTGAAGCCGCCCAGCAGCTTGTGCACCGGTGTGCCGAGGGAGATGCCGATGACATCCCACAGGGCGATGTCCAGGGCGCCCTTGGCCGTGGGGTTGTTGACCGTGCGGCGGAGCAGCTGCTGGACCTTGGAGCGGTCCAGCGGGTCCAGTCCGATCAGCTGCGGCGCGAAGACCTTGGTCATCACCGAGACGATGGAGTCCTGCGTCTCGCCGTAGGTGTACGGGCGCGGAGGGGTGTCGGCTACACCGCAGATGCCGGTGTCCGTATGGATCCGGACGAGGACATGCTCGGCGGTGGTCACCTCGCCGCTGGCGAATTTCAGGGGCCGCGCGTAGGGGATGGCATAGGGGATGGCCTCGATGCGTTCGATTTTCACGGGGAGATTTCCTTTGCGGCGTCGGGTTGCCCTGACGGCTGCGAAGAGGGCGGCGAGGTGGGCTGCGGAGCCGGCTGACCGCCGGGCAGCGAAGTGTGCAGGGAGTCGAACAGGTCCAGGAAGCGGCGCAGCAGCGGCGTCTCGTTGTTGCGGTTCCAGGCGACGGCGAGGTCAACCGGCGGCGGATTGCGCAGGGGCCGGAACACCACGCCCGGGAAGGAAAACATCCGGGACGTCATGGGAACCAGGGCGATCCCCATACCCGCCGCCACGAGCGAGAGTAGCGTGGAGGTCTCTTTGGCCTCCTGGACCAGGCGCGGCTGAAACCCGGCTTTGCGGCAGGCATCGACAAAGATGCTGCTGACGGCAGAGTAGCTGGGGTAGCCGATGAAGTCCTGGCCTGCCAGATCCGCGAGGTCCACGGTGCCCTTCTCCGCCAGCGGGGAATCCGCCGGAAGGGCAGCGACCAGCCGGTCCTGTTCGAGCAGCTTGAGGGTCACCGTTCCGGACCGGACCGGCGGGCGGAGGACGGCGGCGTCGAGCCGGCCATCCTCAAGTGCCGACTCCATCTGCGGCGTCAGCATCTCGCCCTGGACGGTGATGCGGAGCCCCGGCAGGGTGCGACGTGCCGCCTGGACAATGCTGGGCATCAGCCGGTAGGTGGCGGTTCCGGTGAAACCCACCCGGATGACGCCGGTGGCGCCGGCGCCCACCTGTTGGACATCCTCCTCCAGCGCGTCGAGCTCGTGCAGCAGCACCCGACCCCGGTCCAGCAGGACCTGCCCGGCAGGGGTCAGTTCCACCTTGCGCGTGGTGCGGATCAGAAGCGCTGTACCCAGCTGTTCCTCGAGCTGCCGGATCTGCTGCGACAGCGGCGGCTGGGCCATGTGCAGCCGCTGGGCGGCACGGCCGAAATGCCGCTCCTCGGCCACGGCAATGAAGTACTTCAGATGTCGTGTCTCCATTGACGCTCCCGGGCGGATCGGAGCAAGGCTGAGTGCCGTGCTGTGACCAGCTTAAGATCCCCGATTAGTAAGGGGAAATACCTATTTCGGAGCCATTAGGACGCTTCAGGTTCTAATGCCGTGCGTCAATCGAAGAGCAGTCAGTCGAGGAGCAGCGCGGGCTCTTCGAGGATGGCGGCGACGTCGGCCATGAAGCGGGCCGAGAGGTCCCCGTCCACCACGCGGTGGTCGAAGGAACCGCCGAGGGTGGTGATCCAGCGCGGGATGACTTCGCCGTCGAGGACCCAGGGCTTCTGCTTGATGGTGCCGAAGGCCACGATCGCCACCTCGCCGGGGTTGATGATCGGCGTGCCGGTGTCGATGCCGAGGGCGCCGATGTTGGTGACGGTGAGGGTGCCGCCCTGCATCTGGGCGGGCTGGGTCTTGCCCGCACGGGCGGTGGTGGCCAGCTCGTTCAGGGCCAGGGCCAGTTCCTTGAGCGAAAGGTCCTGGGCGTTCTTGATGTTCGGCACCATCAGGCCGCGGGGTGTGGCGGCCGCGATGCCCAGGTTCATGAAGTGCTTGACGTGTATTTCGGCGGAATCGCTGCCGTCCGGGCTGTCCACCCAGGTGGCATTGACGCTGGGATTGCGCGCCGCGGCCCAGATGACGGCCTTGGCGAGGATCAGCAGCGGGGAAACCTTGATGCCTTCGAAGTCGCGGGACACCTTGAGCCGCTTGACGAATTCCATGGTGCGGCTGGCGTCGACGTCCACGAAGATGCTGACGTGCGGAGCCGCGAAGGCCGACTCGACCATGGCCTTCGCCGTGGCCTTGCGGACGCCCTTGACCGGGATGCGCTCGATCCGCTGTTCCTGCGGACGGCCGGACTTCCCCCAGAACGTGTCCGCCTTGTCCACCTCGGCGTCGCGCTGGGCCTGGTAGCTCACCAGGTCCTCGCGGGTCACTTCGCCCCGGGCCCCGGTGGGGACGACGTCGGCCAGGTCGATGCCGAGGTCACGCGCGATCTTGCGCACCGGCGGCTTGGCCAGCACCTTGTTGACGAGGCCGCTGATGGCCCCGCCCAGGGTGGGGCGCTCGGGGTCGCCGGCAGGGGCGGCGCGTTCGGGGCTGGCGACAGGCTCAACCGGGACAGCCGCGGTGGTTGAGCCTGGGGCCACGCCCGCCGGGTTCCCTGGCCGAGCTGGCGAGGTTAGGGAGCGGGTGGGGAGCGGAACCGCCGGGGCAGGCTCGGCCACCGGCGTGGCGGAGACGCGCCGTCGCCGCTTGACGGCGTCGGCCTTGGGGCCGGACCCCACGAGCGGACCGCCGGCCGGACGCCCGGCCGACTCTCCGGCGTCGGACGTCTCCGTCGTCAGCGTGCCGTACATGGGTGCCGCAACGGTGGTCGTTTCGTGCAGCACAGCGGCAGCAGGTGGAGCCGCCGTGGGCGTCCCGGCCGCCGCGTCGGTCACACTGATGATCGGGGTGCCGACGTCGATCGTGACTCCCTCGGGAACCAGCAGTTCCGTGACGGTGCCGGCGAACGGCGAGGGCAGCTCGACCAGGGACTTGGCGGTCTCGATCTCGCACAGGACGTCGTTGATGGCCACGGTGTCGCCGGCCTTGACCTTCCAGGAGACGATCTCGGCCTCGGTCAGCCCTTCGCCGACATCGGGGAGGTTGAACTTGTTAAGCGTCATGGGGTCCTCGGTTTCGAACGTCGTCATCAGTACGTTGGCCGTCAGTACGCTGGCCGTCAGTAGGACAGGGCACGGTCCAGAGCCTCAAGGATGCGGTCGATGTCCGGCAGGTAGTCTTCTTCAACCTTGGCCACTGGGTACGGCATGTGGAAACCGCCGACGCGGATCACGGGAGCCTCGAGCGAGTGGAACGCCCGCTCGCCGATCCGGGCCGCGATTTCGCCGCCGATGCCGCCAAAGGTGGGGGCCTCGTGGGCCACGATGAGCCGGCCCGTCTTCTTGACGGACTCCGTGACGGTGTCAAAGTCGATCGGGGAGATGGAACGCAGGTCGATCACTTCGACGCTGTGGCCGTCCTCGGCGGCGGCGTTGGCCGCGGCCAGGGCCACGGGCACGAGCGGCCCGTAGACCACGACGGTGGCGTCCGTTCCATTCCGCAGCACATGGGCCCGGAACGGGTCCGCGGCGATGCCGGGTGATTCCGTGTCGACCTCGCCCTTGAGCCAGTAGCGGCGCTTGGGTTCGAAGACGATCACGGGGTCCTGGCAGTCGACGGCCTGCTGGATCATCCAGTAGGCGTCGTGCGGGTTGGACGGCGTGATGATGCGCAGTCCGGCCGTGTGGGCGAACAGCGCTTCCGGCGATTCCGAGTGGTGTTCGATCGAGCCGATGCCGCCGCCGTAGGGGATCCGGATGACGACCGGCACGGTGAGGTTGCCGTTGCTGCGCGAGTGCATCTTGGCCAGCTGCGTGGTGATCTGGTTGAAGCCCGGGAAGACGAAGCCGTCGAACTGGATCTCGCAGACGGGCTGGTAGCCGCGCAGGGCAAGGCCGATCGCGGTGCCGATGATGCCGGACTCGGCGAGAGGGGTGTCCACCACGCGGTCCGCGCCGAACTCGGCGATGAGGCCGTCCGTGACCCGGTAGACCCCGCCCAGGGGTCCGATGTCTTCGCCCATGAGCAGGGACCGCGGGTTGTTGCTGAGTGTCGCGCGCAGGCCTTCGTTGATGGCCTTTGCAATGGTCATGGTGGTCATGAGTGGGCCGCCCCTGTGTCTGCCCGATCGGCTGTCGCCTCGTCGGCGAAACCTGCACTGTATTCCTCGAACCAGGCCAGCTCTTCGGCCACCAGGGGGTGTGCTTCCACGTAGGTGTTGGCGAAGGCTGTCCGGATGTCCGGGGTTTCGAGGTCGTAGGTGGTCTTGCGGACATAGGCGGCCAGCTCGTCGCCGTCGGCCTTGACCTGCGCGAAGAAGGCCTCATCGGCCAGGCCCTCGGTGCGGAGGTACTTTTCCAGGCGCTCCAGCGGATCCTTGGCCCGCCACAGGGCCTCTTCGGCGGATTCGCGGTACTTCGTGGGATCGTCGGCGGTGGTGTGGGCGCCGACGCGGTACGTGAAGGCCTCGATCAGCACCGGGCCCTTGCCCTCGCGGGCATGCTCCAGCGCCCATTCAGTGACGGCGTGGACGGCGATCACGTCATTGCCGTCCACCCGGATGCCGGGGAAGCCGTAGCCCTTGGCGCGGTTGGACAGCGGGATCCGGGTTTGCACGGAGCTGGGGACGGAGATGGCCCAGTGGTTGTTCTGGCAGAAGAACACTACGGGGGCGTTGTAGGACGAGGCGAACACCATGGATTCGTGGACGTCCCCCTCGGAACTGGCCCCGTCACCGAAGTAGACCACGACGGCGGCCTTCGGCTCCGGCGCCTGGCCCCCTGCATCGCCCGCGGCCGCGGTGGCTGCCGCGAGCTTCTGGTCCCGCTGGATGCCCATGGCGTAGCCGACTGCGTGCGGGGTCTGGGCCGCGAGGACCAGCGTGTAGAGGTGGAAGTTGGTGTCCTTGGGGTTCCAGCCGCCGTTGGAGATGCCGCGGAACTGGCGCAGCAATTCGGCCAGATCAACGTTTCGGGTCAGCGCCACGCCGTGTTCGCGGTAGGTGGGAAAGATGTAGTCCTGCGGCTGGCTGGCCCGGCCGGAGCCGATCTGCGCCGCTTCCTGTCCGGTCAGCGGGACCCACAGCGCCAGCTGGCCCTGCCTCTGCAGGGCGGTGGCCTCCTGGTCGAACCGCCGGATGGCAGCCATGTCGGCGTAGAAACCGCGCAGTTTCTCCGCGTCCAGCCGTTGGGCGTACTCCGAGAAGACAGGGTCGGTGCCCAGCACGCCGTCGGGGCCCAGCAACTGGACCATAGGCGTGGCAGGGTTGCCGAGCCGGGCTTCTGCTGCAGCCTCGAGCTGGTCGTCCATATCGGTTCCGTCGAACTCGGTAGAGGGCAGATGTGTGGCGCCCATACCGTCTCCTTGCTTGCCGCATCCGAATGCGCCGCAATCGCTGGGATATATGCCGGATCGGGAATGTATTCCCGACCCGGCATATATTTTGGCTTACTCGTCCTTACTTTATCCGCAGGGGGCTGCCTGCGGGCGTCATGTTAAGCGCTAGGAACGCCGTGGCTGTTTTGTATAGATCGCACAGAGCTCCAGGAAGCGGGTGTTGGCCTCGGTCTCGCCGATGCTGACCCGCACTCCCTCGTCCCCGAAGGCCCGCACGGAAAGCGCCCGTTCCCCCGCCAGTGCGGCAAATTCCCCGCTGTCCGTGCCCAGATTGAGCCACACGAAGTTCCCTTGGGCCTCCGGCACGAACCAGCCGAGCGCCCGCAGTCCGGCAGTGACCCGGTCCCGTTCGTCCACCAGGCTTTGTACCCTTTCTACAACCTCGCTGAAATGCTCCAGTGAGGTGACGGCCGCCGTTTCGGCGATCTGGGACACCGAGAACGGCGTGGCGGCGACGCGCAGGTGCTGGGTCAGTTCGGGGCGGGACACGCTGTAACCCACGCGCAGCCCGGCCAGTCCGTGCGCCTTCGAGAAGGTCCGCAGCACGACTACGTTCGGATATTTCCGGTACATCTCGATGCCGTCAACGGCGTTCTCGTCGCGGACGAACTCCTGATAGGCCTCATCGATGACCACCACGACGTCGGAGGGCACAGCCTTGATGAAGCGCTCGGCTTCCTCTGTGGTGAGGATGGGCCCGGTCGGGTTGTTGGGCGTGCACAGCAGGATCATCTTGGTGCGCGCCGAGACGGCCGCCGCCATGGCATCGAGGTCGTGGCGGCCGTCGCCAGTCAGCGGGACCCTGACGCTCTCCGCACCCGCGAGCCCGACGCAGATGGGGTATGCCTCGAACGACCGCCAAGCGTAGATGACTTCGTCGGTCTTGCCGTCGTCGTTCTGGCCAGCGAAGGTGGCCAGGAGCTGGTTCAAGGCTCCCAGGCTTCCGGCGCCCGTGACGATGTCCTCAGCGGGAACGTCCAGGAACCGGGCTAGCACGGCGCGCAATTTGCTGCTAAGCGGGTCCGGGTATCGGTTGAAGTCGGTCTGTGCCGCGATCGCCTGCTGCACTGCAGGGATCGGGGGCAAGGGGTTCTCGTTGGAGGAAAGCTTGTAGCTGACAAGGCCCTCGACGGGGACCGGCGGCTTGCCGGCCGCGTAGCGGGGGAGAAGGTCTACCACCGGGCGCGGCCGGATTCCCCCGGCCGTGTTCTCTGATGAAGTCATGCCCACTAGCCTACTTCGCCGTCCCTGCCACAATGCGAGGGGATATGACAGCATGAGGCCATGGGCTCTTTCTTTGTGCGGGTAATCATCAACGGGCTGGCCCTCTGGGTCGCGAGCTGGATCCTCCCCGGACTGGACATCTCCACGTCCGCCACCACCGCCGCCGTGGCCAACAGCGGCGTGACGCGGGGTACGGACACCATCGGGATCATCCTGGCGTATCTGTTCATCGGGCTGATTTTCGGCATGGTCAACGCGTTCGTGCGCCCGCTGGTCAGCCTGCTGTCCCTGCCGATTACCATCCTGACGCTGGGCCTGTTCACGATCGTCATCAATGCGGCGATGCTCTATCTGACGTCGTGGCTCGGCAGCTTCACACCCGTCCACTTCACCATCGACTCTTTCTTCTGGACAGCGGTTCTGGCGGCCATCATCATCTCCATCATTTCCCTCGTGGCAAGCTGGCTGCCGGGGGCCCGTCGGCGCTAGGCCGCCGGACCCTGCGGCGCGTCGGCGTTCCGGCCCGGCCCCGGCGCTGTGGGCACTCCCCGCCGAGCCGGCATCGCTTCCCGCCTCAGGGAGAACCGGGTGACGGTCGCCGCGCCTCCCGCGCCAACCACCGCTGCCAGCGCCGCAGTGGAGGCCTGGAGGGACGGATCCCTGCTGGCGGAGACGGCTTCGGCCCCGTCTGCGTAGTTCCCCAGGCGGTGTCCCGGGCCCAGGCCGAAATCCTTCGGGGCGGGAATCTCCAGCGGGTTGGTCAGCGTCACGGTCACGCGGTCCTTCGTGTCTGCGTTGGGCAGTCCGTCCGCCCCGGGCACCCAGTCCTGCTGATGCTCGAGGTGAAGGCTACTGATCCCCGGGGCCGGCTCGATGCCGCCGACCGGGGAGCCAGCGGTCAGCACGAATTTGAGGTCGTAGTCGGCGAGGAACGCCTTGTCCTGGCTGAGGTTCATGGCATGGATGCCGCCCTGGCTGTAACCCACCGCGGCAATCTGTTCGCCCGTCTGGGCCCCGGCCTCCCGGAGGGCCTCACGGATGCCCGCCGCCGTCTCTGCCGAGCCGTAGCCCAGACCCTCGGCAATGCCGGTAGCGTCAAAGGGGTTCGTGCCCGCCGGCAGTTCGTCCTGCGTTCCCGGGATGATCACCACCCACGCGCGCTGACTTCCCTCCCCGAGCTGCAGGACCTCGATCTCTCCGCTGGTGCCGCCTACAGCCTCGGCCCGCAGCAGCAGCCCGGCCGGCGAGACATCGACGTGCTCCAACCTTGTTTCCCTGCCCACGATGCGGACCGGACGGGGTTTCAGCAGGTCCCTCCCGGGCGCCGACGCTAATCCCCGGACGACGCCGCCGACGCCGTCCGCGCCGTTAACTGCACCAGCCGCCCCTGCCCACACGGCGGGCAGCCCCAGCAGTAGCGCTAACCGCCCGGGGGCCAGCGACATCTCATCCTCTACGACGTCGCGCGCGGTCATCGGCGGCAAGCCGAACAGCCCCCACAACGGCCCAAAGCCCGCCCCCGTCTTGCCGATCCTCAGGAGGAGGGTGTTCCGGGCCTCGGCGTACTCGTACTCCCGGTGGCTTGCCCGGACCTCGCGGCAGAGGCGCTCCAGCTCCGTCCGGACACGGCCCAGCGCCTGGGCGCCATCCCCGACGGCGATGATCGCGTTGCTGCCGCTGGTGTAGGAATCGGACTGGTACGGGAACAGGGCTCGCCGCACCGCGTCTGCCTCCGCTTCCACGGATGCCAGTTGCTTCGCGACGCCGTCCAGCGCCGCGGCTCCTGCCAGCAACTCCTCGAACTGGACGCTGAGTCCACCCACCCCGCCGCGGATCTGGAGCATGCCGTCGGCGGGAGGCGCGGACGGGCGTGGCGCCCCTCCCGAACCAGCGGGTGTCGCGTCCGACATCAGTAACCGGGCCGACCGGAGGAAAGCACTACGTTCTGGGCGTGCCGGCGCACTACGGCGGCGGCGTCCTGCAGCGCGTTCCGGCTCCTGCGCAGCGAAGCGGCCTGCAGGGACAGCGCGGTCCGGTAGGCACGCCCGGCCGGCGACTCCCAGGTCTGCAGCTCCAGCCGGGCCAGGTGGGCGATCACCGCGTCCGCATGGTCGGCGCAGACCGCCACGCGCACGGCCAGCTGCCGAACTTCTTCGCCGCGAGAGGCGCACGCGGCGGCATCGGCCGCTGACACGGTGCCGGTCGCTGTGGTGGACACTTCACCTGTCACTGCGCTCGTCATGCCGTTGTTCCTTTCCTTCTCGGATGGCTCCCACGCTAGGCAGCGCGGTCACGGTCCTGAAGCGCCCGGCACGGCTATGTGGACAACGGGACGCCGCGGTGGAAGTCATACGGACGGGCGCGCTTAAGGCCCGGCAGGACTTCGTGAAAGAATCGGAGCATGCCTGAAACTGCCGCCACAGCCGCTACCCGCACGCCTTCCGGACGCCTGGCCCTCGCCGCGTCATCACGCCAGATCGCGCTCGGCCCGCTGGATGGCCGCTACCAGTCCGCCGTCGCGCCGCTGGTCGACTACCTCTCCGAAGCCGCCCTCAACCGCGACCGCGTGGCCGTGGAAGTTGAATGGCTGATCCACCTGACCAGCCACAACGTCCTGCCCGGCGCCGGACCGCTGACCGCGGATCAGCAGACGCAACTGCGCGGCATCGTCACCGAATTCGACGCCGATTCCGTCACGGAACTGGCCGACATCGAGGCCGTCACGGTGCACGACGTCAAGGCCGTCGAGTACTACATCGGCCGCCGCCTGCCCGGCATCGGAATCGAGCGGCTCACGGCCATGGTGCACTTCGGCTGCACCTCGGAGGACATCAACAACCTCTCCTACGCCCTCGGCGTCAAGGGTGCTGTGGAGGACGTGTGGCTGCCCGCCGCCCGCGCCCTCGTCGCGCAGATCAGCAGCATGGCCCAGGGCAACCGCGCCGTGCCAATGCTCTCCCGCACGCACGGCCAGCCGGCCACCCCCACCACCCTCGGCAAGGAACTGGCCGTCATCGCGCACCGGCTCACCCGGCAGCTGGACCGGATTGCCCGGACCGAATACCTCGGCAAGATCAACGGGGCCACCGGCACCTACGCCGCCCATGTGGCCTCCGTCCCGGGCGCCGACTGGCAGCACGTCTCGAAGACTTTCGTCGAAGGCCTCGGCCTGACCTGGAACCCGCTGACCACCCAGATCGAAAGCCACGACTGGCAGGCAGAGCTCTACGCAGACGTCGCGCGTTTCAACCGCATCCTGCACAACGTCTGCACCGACATCTGGAGCTACATCTCCATCGGCTACTTCGTGCAGATTCCCGTTGCGGGCGCCACGGGATCCTCAACCATGCCGCACAAGGTCAACCCGATCCGCTTCGAGAACGCCGAGGCCAACCTGGAGATCTCTTCCGGCCTGCTGGACGTGCTGGGCTCCACCCTGGTCACCTCCCGCTGGCAGCGCGACCTTACCGACTCCTCCTCCCAGCGCAATATCGGCGTCGCCTTCGGCCACTCGCTGCTGGCCATTTCCAATGTGGCCAAGGGCCTGGACCGGCTCAATGTCGCGGAGGAGGTGCTGGCCGCGGATCTGGACACGAACTGGGAAGTCCTGGGCGAGGCCATCCAGATGGTCATGCGCGCCGAGGCCATCGCCGGCGTCGAAGGCATGGAGAACCCGTACGAGCGGCTCAAGGACCTGACCCGCGGTCAGCGCGTCGATGCTGCCCGGATGCAGGAATTCGTCCAGAGCCTTGGCTTGTCCGGGGACGCCGAAGCGCGCCTGCTGGCGCTCACCCCCGGCAAATACACCGGCATCGCGGACGAGCTGGTGGACCACCTCAAATGAAGCTCCTGCTCATCCGCCACGGGCAGACACCCGGGAACGTTCTCGGCCAGCTGGATACCGCCCGCCCGGGCCCCGGACTGACCGAGCTCGGCGAGCGGCAGGCTGCCGCTCTGGCGCGGTCCCTGGCGAATGAGCAGATCGGCCTTCTCTACGCGTCCACGCTTATCCGCACCCAGATCACGGCCCAGCCACTGGCAACCATGCGGGGACTGGACGTCGAGGTGCTGGAAGGGCTGGGGGAGATCGAAGCAGGGTCGCTCGAGAAGCTCACCGACCGGGAATCGCACCTGCGCTATCTCGGGACCGTCTTTGCCTGGAGCGCCGGCGAACTGGACCGCAGGATGCCCGCCGGACCCAACGGCCTCGACTTCTTTGAACGCTTCGACGACTCGATCGCCCGGATTGCCGCCGCGGCTGCGGCGTCCGCTGATCCGGGCGCGGCGGCCGTGATCAGCCACGGCGCGGCGATCCGGGTCTGGGCCGGCCTGCGGGCGTCCAACGTCGAACCCGGCTTCGCGGCCCGCCACGTGCTCGCCAACACCGGCATCGTGGCACTGGAAGGCGACCCCGACGCCGGCTGGAAGCTCATCCACTGGGATGACAGCCCGCTGGGCGGCCTGGCCCTCGCGGATCCGACGGCGGAAGACCCCACCGGCCGCCCGGTGTAGTTCAGCCGTACCCGCGTAGTTCCGCCGTGCCGGTTGCGGCCCGCACCCCGAGGAATCATGTCAAGATGCCCGCCTGGGCTGGTTCGTGGAATCATCTGATTTTGCCCGGGTAGCCGGCCGGGGTTTGGCGGCCTGTTTGGCGGTGGTCAGGGTCAGGAGCTCTGCGGAAAGGGCCTGGACCTGACGCTGGATCGCGGCCGGGTTCAAGGGTTTGTTCTCCCGCTTCAACCGGGCCTTCACATCCCGGGCGACGGTGCCGGTGTCTGCCAGGACGCGCTGGAACGGGGTCGCGGGAAGGTCGTATTTCTTGCTGATCTTCGCGCCGGTGCGGACCTTCGCGACGAGTTTCTGCTGGGGTCCGAAATGGTTGGTGAGCAGTCTCTGCAGGTCCCAGATCCGGTTCAGCAGCTCCAGCTCGCGGGCAGTGTCGTACCGGTGGTAGCCGACCGTCTGGCGCACGATGTGCCAGTTCTTCTGCTCCACGTGCGCCCCGTCATTCTTGTTCCCGGACCGGGACCGCGTGAACGTCAGTTTCTCCTGCTCGCACCACCGGAACAGCTCCCAATTAATGAACTCCGAGCCGTTGTCCGAGTCGATGCCCAGGATCGGAAAGGGAAACGCCGCGGTGGCGTCCCTGATGGCTTCGAAGACCCATTTCTGCGCCTTGTTCTTCACGGACCGGGTTTCGGTCCAGCCGGTCGCGATGTCAGTGATATCAAGGGTGAAACAGAACTCACCGGCACTGTTCCCGCCCTCGTGGCCGACCAGATCAATCTCGACGAAACCGGGCACCGCGTCATCCCATTCAGCCCAGGTCCGCATCTGGATGGAGTCCTTCAGCAACGTACCGGGCTTGGTATGGGACCGGCCCCGCGGATCCAGTTTCACCCGGTCCGCCCGGAGCCGGCGGTCAATCGTCGCCGGCGCGATCCGCAGCAGCAGTGCGGCCGTGCCGGCATCAATCTGAAGTTCCTTGAACCGTCGCAGGCGCGGCACCAGATCCGGCAGCGCGGCCGCGAGCAGCCGCCCGCACGGGGCGCCCTGGGCCGGGCAACCTTCAGCACCAGTGCCATCCGCAGCGCCTTGCGGGCATGGTCGCGGTGCCAGCCCGTCGTCGCGCACAGCTCATCCAGAACCTGCTTCTTCGCCGCCCGGCCCGAACGGACGTAGCGGGTTGCGATGGTCTTCGTGACAGCCCTGCGTTCACTCATCGAAAGCTCCATGGCTCACAATGCCGAAGCGGCGGACACCGGCCCGGCGGACACGCCGCTACGCGGGCATTCTCAAATGATTCTTCGAATACGGCTACGCGGGCATCTTTGATGAGTCAACGCGCGCACTGGACGACTCCCCTGAAGCCAGCCATGATGAAAGAAGGCGTGGGGACAGGATGGTCAGCCGCGGTTGCGGTAGCACCCCGCGCCGTGGAGGCGCAGTGGCATGTCACGCAAATCGGTGTCCGTGGAGCACGCTCCGGCTGCCGGTTCCCTCGGGCCCGGCGAGCCATTCCTGAGGGACTATTACGAGCACGTAGCCGCGGAGGATCTCCGGAGCTACAGCCCAGGGACACTTCGAGCACGGGCGGTGCACCACCTGAAAGTGGCGTCGTCGCGACTGCCCGGCCAGAACGCCGTCGGGATCCTGCACGAAATGGACGCCAGCGTCATTGCGGTGGTCGTGGAGGACATGCCTTACCTGGTTCACTCCGTCACGGCCGAACTGACGCGCGAAGACGCCGCGATCGGGTTGTTGGTGCATCCGACGTTTGAGGTGCTCCGGGATCCAACCTCCCACGCCTTGCTAGACGTCCGGCCGAGTCCCTCCGCGGAGGGCCTTTCCGACGAGCCCGCACCGGAGACCGGCGGAACCACGGAGACGTGGGTGGCCGTGGAAATCGGCAGGCTGGCTGACGACGCGGCCGCCCGGGAACTCACAGAAAACCTGCACAGGGTGCTGGACGACGTCCGGGTTGCCGCCGAGGACGCCGCCGCCATCCACGGGAAGATGTTCGAAGCCGTCGCCTCTGTGGACGGATTCCCCCAGGCCGCTGTTCCGCCAGCGGGACAGCTTCGTGACCTGCTCCTCTGGCTGCACGACGGCAACTTCGTATTCCTCGGGTATTGCGACTATGACCTCACAACGGCGGGTGACCAGGAGCTGCTCACTGAGCGCCCCGGGTCCGCGCTGGGCCTGCTGAGGCGGCCACGGGGGGACGCTGCTCGGCGGCTGGACCACGGGCAGGCGAGGATCCTGGGGCCCCGGGTACTCACCCTCGCCACTTCGGATATCCGGTCCACCGTACTCAGACGGTCGTACCTGGACGAATTGCGCCTGCCGGTGTTCGACCAGGCAGGTGCAGTCACCGGGGAAAGACGGTTCGTGGGGTTGTTCACCCCGGGTGCCGCGCATCAGTCCGTTCGCCGGATTCCAGTGATTCGCGAAAAGGTCCAGGCTGTCAGCGAACGCCTTGGCTTCACTCCACGATCCCACGACGGCAAGGACCTGCTGGCTGTTCTGGAGTCGTTTCCGCGCGATGAACTCTTTCACATTGAGGTGAATGACCTCACCCGGCTGGCGGGCGAAATTCTCCGCGCGGAGCAACTCCGCCGGACGCGCCTGTTCCTCCGGCCTGACAGCTTCGGCCGGTTCATGTCCGCGTTGGTCTTCTTCCCCCGCCACCGCTACAGCACAGCCGTCCGCCTGCTGATGGAGCAGGAACTGCGGCAGGCTTTCAAAGCCAAATCCATTGAGTTCGAGGTCCGGCTGACCGAATCCCCCATGGCCCGTGTGTTCTTCCGGATCCGCATGGCCGATGCCCCGTCGGATGCTCCGGCGTCCGGCGCCCCCGGGGCGTACGCCAACCCCTCCGACGTCGACCCCTCCCAGCTGGAGCGGCGCCTGATATCAGCCACCCGTTCATGGGCGGAGGGGCTCGACGAATTGATCCGTGAACACTTCCCCGCGGAAGAGGCTGCACGGCTCTCCAGGCTGTGGTCGGACTCGTTTCCCCCGAGTTATCGCGCGGACTACGAGGCGGAAGCCGCGATCAGGGACATCATCAATTTCGAAACCTTCGACCTGGACGGCACAGGCGGCCGCCCCCACGGGGATCCGCTGCTTACGGTGTACGTACGGCAGGGGGCCTTCCCCACCCTGGCCGAAGACGCCCGGATCCGCCTGTACCTGACGAAGCCCCGGAGCCTCACCCAGATCCTGCCGTTCCTGCACAACCTCGGGCTCGAAGTGCTGGACCAGCGCCCCTTCGACATCCGGCGCGGGACGGGCCAGGACGTGTTCCTTTACGACCTCGGCGTGAAGTACCCCATCGGCGTGGACCCGGAGGCAACCAGCGCACTTCTGGAGGATGCTTTCTGCGCTGCCATGCGGGGAGACGCCGAATCCGACCGGATCGACGCACTGGTCATCCGGGAGGGTGTGGGCTGGCGTCAGGCGGCAATCCTGCGAAGCTATGCGAAGTATCTCCAGCAACTGGGGACAACCAACTCGTACGGCTTCATAGCGGATACGCTGATGGCCAGTGTCCGGGCAACGCACGCACTCCTCGCCCTATTCGACGCGAAGTTCGATCCCGGGCTGGACGGGCCCGGCCGGTTTCAGATCACCGCCGCTGCCCGGAAGGAACTGCTGGCCGCGATCGACGAGATTCCCGTCCTCGACGCCGATCGGCTGCTGCGCACCTTCATGAATCTGGTGGAAGCCACGCTCCGTACCAACTTCTTCCAGGACAAGCCCCACCTGAGTTTCAAACTGAAGCCGGCCGCCATCCCCAGTGCCCCGTTTCCCCGTCCGAAGTGCGAGATCTGGGTCTACTCCCCGCGAGTTGAAGGCGTCCACCTCCGTTTCGGAGAACTGGCCCGCGGCGGGCTGCGCTGGTCCGAGCGGAGCGAGGATTTCCGCACCGAGGTCCTGGGGCTGGTCAAAGCACAAAACGTGAAGAACTCCGTCATTGTGCCTACGGGGGCCAAGGGAGGCTTCTATCCCAAGCAACTGCCGGACCCGGCCGCGGACCGGGGGGCATGGCTGGCCGAAGGACTGGAGTGCTACCGGATTTTCATCAGCGGGTTGCTGGACCTCACGGACAATCTGGTCACCTCCGCAAGCGGCGAATCTGTGATCCCGCCGGAACGGGTGGTACGCCACGACGGCGACGACTACTACCTGGTGGTTGCGGCAGACAAGGGAACGGCATCATTTTCGGATGCTGCCAACGCCGTGGCCCAGGAGTACGGGTTCTGGCTCGGGGACGCGTTCGCTTCCGGCGGGTCCGTCGGATATGACCACAAGCAGATGGGAATCACGGCCCGCGGGGCGTGGGAATCCGTGAAGCACCTTTTCCGCGAGCTTGGCATGGATCCGCAGAGCGAAGACTTCACGGTGGTGGGCATCGGCGACATGAGCGGCGACGTCTTCGGGAACGGGATGCTGCTCTCGCCCCACATTCGGCTGGTGGCGGCGTTTGACCATCGGCACATCTTCCTCGACCCGGCCCCGGATGCCACGGCATCCTTCGAGGAACGCAAGCGTCTCTTCGGTCTCCCCCGCTCGTCGTGGGCCGACTACGATCCCTCGCTGATCAGCCAGGGCGGCGGCGTCCATTCCCGCAGGGCCAAGACCATCGCGATCACGGAGCGGGTCCGGATGTCCCTCGGCCTGGAACCGGGAACGGCAACACTACCGCCTCATGCCCTCCTTCAGGCCATCCTCCGGGCACCCGTGGATCTGGTCTACAACGGCGGCATCGGAACCTACGTCAAGGCCTCCACGGAGAACCACACAGAGGTGGGCGACAAGGCGAACGACGCCATCCGGGTCAACGGCAATGAACTGAGGGCCAGGATCGTTGCCGAGGGCGGCAACCTTGGCATCACCCAGCGCGGACGGATCGAAGCGGCCCTGAACGGCGTCCTGCTCAACACGGATGCGATCGACAACTCGGCCGGCGTGGATTGTTCGGACCATGAGGTCAACATCAAGATTTTCATTGACCGGATGATCGCGGCCGGGAAGATGCCCGCCTCGGAACGCACCGGTTTCCTGCACTCCCTCACCGATGAGGTGGCCCGCCTTGTCCTGGCAAACAACGCGGACCAGAACGTCCTCCTGCTCAACGACCGTCACTTGGTGCGGGAGTGGAGCCCCGGGTTCGAGCGGACCATGGACTGGCTGGAAAATGCCACCGACCTGGACCGCAGCCTGGAGGGTCTGCCGAGCACGGAGGAGCTGCAGGACCGGCTGCGGTCCGGGCATGGACTCACCGCTCCCGAACTCGCCGTGCTCGCCGCCTACGCGAAGATCGAACTGGCCAGGGAGCTCAGCGCCAGCGATCTTGCCGATGACCCCTGGTTCAAGCGGGTACTCCGCGGCTACTTCCCCCGCCAGCTGTCCGAGCGCTTCGACGCCGAGCTGGACGCCCACCCCCTGCGCCGCCAGATCGTGTGCACGGTGGTGGCCAACGACATGATCAACCTGGGAGGAATCACCTTCGCCTTCCGTGCCATCGAAGAAACCACAGCAACTGCTGCGGCGGTCGCCAGGGCCTTTGTTGTGGTGCGGGATGCATACGACCTGCCATGGATAGTGGACCGGATTGCCGGGCTTCCCCCCGGATTTCCCAGCGAACACGCCGCCCAGGTGGCCCTGCACATGCGCAGGCTCCTGGACCGGGCGACCCGGTGGTACGTGACGCATGACCACCGGGACCAGTCCGTCGCCGAGGCCCTGGGCCGGGTCATGCCCACTTTGGACCTGCTGCGGACCAGGACCGTGGACTTTCTGCGCGGCGCCGATCGCGACCTCGTCCATAGTCGGCTGGCGCATTGGGACGACGTCGGCCTGCCGCGGGATTTGGGAAGACGCGCCTCAGACCTGCTCGAAAGTTTCGCGCTTCTGGACATCTCCGGGGTTTCGGAACTGGTTGACGAACCACTCACCACGATCGCCGATCTCTATTGGGCGGTTCTTCAGCGGATCGGTGCGGTGGGTCTGCTGCTGCGCATCACCGACCTGCCCCGGCACAGCCGCTGGGAGGCTCTGGCCCGGGCGGCTCTGCGTGATGACGTCTACTCCGCCGTGGCGGACATGACGTTGTACGTCATGCAGACCACCCAAGGCGGTGACTTCGCGGGCGCCGACAGTCTGGAACGCATCGTGGCGTGGGAGCGCGGACACCAGGAGCAGCTGGGTCGCATCAAGGACACTTTCGCGGAGGTGACCAAACCGGGGCAAGTGGACATCGCCTCCATCTCCGTGGCACTCAAGCTGCTCAGAACGCTGGTCCGAAGCTGAACCCACAGTTCTCTGGACGCTTACGCGCAGGAAACACCACGGTAACCGCTGGCTCCTAGGCTTGATGTGCATAACCCTTCGGCGAAACGAGGCAGCCATGCAGACCAATCCACGGCTCAACATCCGGCAGGTCACCTGGGCCAACCCCGTCGGCGCCGATCTCCGCGCCGCACAGCAGGCGGAACTGGACGCCCGCTTCGGCACGAGCGACCACGAACCCGGACCGCCGCCGTCGGAAGCCGACACCGCCGTCTTCCTCGTCGCGCACGACAAGGCCTCAGGCCAGCCCGTGGGCTGCGGCGGACTGCGGATCCTGGACGGGCACACTGCCGAGATCAAGCGGCTGTACGTGCTGCCTTACACGCGCGGCTCCGGCATCGCGAGCTCGATCCTGGCCGCGCTCGAAGCCCACGCCCACGCCCTCGGCATCACCTCGATCACCGCGGAGGCAGGCTCGGCGCAGCCCGACGGCAGGAATTTCTACGAGAGCTCGGGCTTCGAGGCCGTGCCCAACTTCGGACCCTACGCGGGTGTGGAGCACTCCTACTGCTATGCCAAGGCCATCGATTCGCACACTGCCGCCCACACCGCCATGGCCTGACACCGTGCGCAGCGGCCCGGACCTGGCACTGCGCAACCCGCCATACTCTTCCCGACGCGCCGACGTCGGCTAACCTCGCACTATGGAACCGGCCGATATCACCTTCCGCACCCGCAAATGGGTGCGGCCCGAAGACCTCAACGCCAACGGCACCCTGTTCGGCGGAAGCCTGCTGAAATGGATCGACGAGGAAGCGGCCATCTACGCCATCCTGCAGCTGGGCAACGGCCGGGCTGTCACGAAGTACATTTCCGAAATCAACTTCGTCAGCTCCGCAGTCCAGGGCGACCTGATCGAAATGGGCCTGACCGCGACCCGCTTCGGCCGCACCTCCCTGACCATGCGCGCCGAAGTCCGTAACATGATCACGCGCCAGAGCATCCTCACGATCGAGGAAATCGTCTTCGTGAACCTGAACCATTCCGGCAAACCGGAACCGCACGGCTACAACGAGATCACCTATGACCGGGACCGGATTCCGACGCACCACCTGACCGAAACCCTGGACCAGGACTAGCGGCTGCTCAATTAGGCCCAGAACTCATCCCCCTTGGCCGTGTCCTCGAAGAACTCCCGGCCGGCGGTAATCCTTCCGTCGCGGACTTCGAACGCGAGGGCGCCGTCCAGGTCCATGATCTTGCCATTGGTTTCGGCGTGGTTGTGCTGCAGCGCCACGGTATGTTTTTCCCCGCCGACGATGTCCTGGACGGTAACTTCCAAGGTTCCCTCGGAGCGCGTGCCCAGCTCGCCGAAGTACGCCAGGATAGCGTCACGCCCCTGCTTGGTCCCGGATAGCACGCCGCTTCCGGCAGCGTGCCAGACTGCGTCCTCCGCGAATATCTCGCTGAGTGTCGCCATATCCCCTGCAATGAAGGCCTCGTACCCCCGCCGGACCAGTTCAGCATTTTCTGTGGTTCCCATGTCGGTTACCTCTCCGTCATCCTTGTCGGGTCATGCTGGGACGGCTTAAGGCTATTCCTGACGCAGGTGCCTGTCGATGGAAAATTGATACGCCTAGCGCGCGCCCGGCCAGCCCGTGTAGGCCTCCGCGAGGTATGCGCGGCCGTGGCGGGATGACACCACCGAGTTGAGCTCGCCGAGCTGGCGGGCGCGGGCGAAGTCATCGGCGTCGGCCGGGGCGTGCAGCATGGACGTCATCCAGTAGGAGAACTGCTGGGCCTTCCAGACGCGGTCCAGGGCGCGGCCGCTGTAGGTGTCCAGGAGCACGGTGGAACCGGTCGAATAGAAGCTGTCGAGTCCTTCGAAGAGCACCTTGACGTCGTTGAGTGCTAGGTTCAGGCCCTTGGCGCCGGTGGGCGGGACGGTGTGTGCGGCGTCCCCGGCCAGGAAGAGGTTTCCGTGCCGCATCGGGGCGTGTACAAAGCTGCGGAACTTCAGGACCGTCTTGTCGATGACCGGCCCTTCCTTCAGCACGAAGCCGTTGCCGTTGACGCGGCTGCGGAAGGCCTCCCAGATGCGGTCCTCGCTCCAGTTGTTGACGTCCTCGTTGGGATTGCACTGGAAGTACATCCGCTGGACCTTCTCGGTCCGCTGGCTGATCAGGGCGAAGCCGTTCTCGGAGTTGGCGTATATCAGCTCGTCGGAGCTGCGCGGGGCCTCGGCCAGGATGCCGAACCAGGCGAAGGGGTATTCGTGGAAGTACCACTTCCTCTGTGCCTCGGGGATCTGGAAGCGGCAGTGGCTGCGGGAGCCGTCTGCGCCCGTGATGAAGTCGGCCTGGAGTTCGTATTCCACGCCGTCGGCGTCCGTGAACCAGACTTTCGGCCTGCCTTCGATGTCGTGGATGGTGGTGTCCGTGACGCTGTACCGGACGTCGCCGCCGTCGGCCCGGCGCCGCGCGGCGAGGTCGATGAAGACGTCCGTCTGCGGGTAAAGCCAGACGGACTCCCCGACAAGGTCCTGGAAATCGATCCGGTGGCTTTCGCCGTTGAAGCGCAGTTCGATCCCGTCGTGACGGTCGCCATCGCTGAGCACGCCGTCGGAAACACCGCTGTCCACGAGGAGCTTGACCGAGCCGTGTTCAAGGATGCCTGCGCGGACGGTTTCCGAGATTTCCTGGTGGCTGCGGACCTCGACGACGGTGGACTCGATTCCCGCCTTGGCCAGCAGGTGGGAGAGCATGAGCCCTGCGGGGCCGGCGCCCATGATGGCGACCTGGGTGGCGATGACTTTACGGTTTGCCATGTGTTCCTCGCTTCATTGCGGGGGCCTCGGTGGCTGGATGCCCTGGGCCCGCTGGATCGTCTGGCTACCAGTCTGCTGCCGGAGGCGTGATACGCGTTACAGCTATTCCATTGAACGGAATTCAGCTCCGCTTTGCGACTCCCCCAGCCGGCGCCCGATGCCCCGGGCTGCGGTCTGGAGGGCGGGCACGAGCGCCTGCAGGCGCACCTCGCGCAGGGGAACCACGACGCCGAGGGCGGCCACGATGCGCTTCTTGCGGTCCAGCACGGGGACGGCTATGCCCCATGTGTCCGGGTCCACCACGCCGGCCAGCTGCGCGTAGCCCTGGTGGGCGGCTTCGCCCAGGAGGATGCGGAGGTCCTCGAGAGCCAGCCTGCCGGTGGGGTCGGTGAATCTTTCAAGGTACTCGGCCTGGACCGGCATGGGCTGGTTGGCCATCAGCACGAGCCCGGCGGAGGACAGGTGCACGGGCATCCGGCCGGCCACCTGCGCACGGTTGGCCGCCGAGCCGCGCCGGGACAGCCGCTCAACGAACAACGCCTCCCAGCCGTCCAGTACGGCGAGGTTCACGTTCTGGTTGAGCACCTGCTGGATGTCCTCCATGAAAGGCATGGCCGCCTGGCGGAGTTCCAATGTGGGGGAATTCCGGTTGACGATTTCCCACAAGCGCAGCCCCAGCCGCACCGACCCGCCCGTGCCGACGTCAAGCAGGCCGTGCCCGGCCAGCTGCCGGACCAGCCGGTGGGCAGTCGTCAGGGGCAGCCCGGTCCGGGCGGCCAGTTCCGAGAGCTGCAGGACGGTGACGCCCTCCGGAAATGCGGCGATCACGCGCACCACGCGGTCCACCACGGAATCGCCGGAGCCCGAGTTGGCCACGCTTCTCCCCTTCCGTTGAATGGTTTGCAGTGTCCCACACAACACCTTGGAGTGATAGAACTCTCAGCATAGGGAAGGTCCGGCCGAAAGCGGCCGCACGTACAAAATAACGCCCGTACAGACCCGTACAGAATAGCGCTGAGGTAGCAATGTCAATGTCGTCATTGGAAGACAAATCACGGTGGCCCGTGTGGCTCTGCTGGCTGGCCATGGTGCTGGACGGCTTTGACCTGGTGGTCCTCGGCACGGTCATCCCGACCCTGATCAAATCGCACGACCTCGGATTCGACGCCGTGGGGGCCACGTTCGCGGCCACCATCTCCCTCGTGGGCGTCGGGCTCGGCGCCCTGTTCATCGCCCCGCTCTCGGACCGGCTCGGCCGGCGCAACCTCCTGGTGGCCTGCGTGACATGGTTCTCCATCTTCACGATCGCCGTTGTCTTCGCGCCCAACGTGGCACTGTTCAGCACCTTCCGGCTGCTCGCCGGACTCGGCCTGGGGGCCTGCCTTCCCGCTGCGCTGGCATATATGAACGACTACGCCCCCGCGGGTTCGGCCGGGAAGTCCACCACGCGGACCATGACCGGCTACCACGCCGGTGCCGTGGCCACGGCGTTCCTTGCCATCATGGTCATTCCTAGCTGGCGGACCATGTTCGTAGTGGGCGGCCTCGCCGGCTTTGCCCTGGTCCCGTTCCTCTGGTTCAAGCTTCCGGAAACCCTCCCGGCGGTGTACCAGGTGCCCCAGGCCGCCGTCCGCCGCGTTCCGGCGGCGGGCACCGCAGCCACCACCTCGGCCGCTGCCCCCGCCGCTGCCCCCGCGGTCCGGCGCGAAGCCCAGCCGGAGGCCGCGCCCACGGAAGAACGCGCCAGCTTCCGGCACCTCGGCCGCAAGCCCTACCCGCTGGTGGCCGCGGGCGTGGCCGTGGCGTCGTTCATGGGGCTGCTCCTGGTCTACGGACTGAACACGTGGCTGCCGCAGCTCATGTCATCCGCCGGCTACACGCTCAACGCCGGGCTTTCACTCCTGCTGGTGCTCAATGTGGGCGCCGTAGTGGGCCTCGTGATTGCCGGCATCCTGGCGGACCGGCACGGGACCAAGAGGATCGTGCTCCTCTGGTTCGGCCTCTCCGCCGTGTTCCTCGCGGTACTCAGCGTCAAGATCCAGAACGAACTCCTGCTCAACGCCGCGGTGTTTGTCACCGGCGTGTTCGTCTTCAGCTCCCAGGTCCTGGTCTATGCCTGGGTTAGCCAGCTCTTCCCGGTCCGCCTGCGCGGGACTGCGCTGGGCTTCGCCGCGGGCGTGGGGCGCCTCGGCGCCATCCTGGGGCCGGCCGTAACCGGCGCCCTCGTGGCCGCCGGGATCGCGTACCCGTGGGGCTTCTACGTTTTCGCCGCAGCCGCGGTCCTGGCAGTCGCGGCCCTCGTGCTGGTGCCGCAGACCGTCACCGCAATGTCCGGCACTCCGACCGCCGTCGGACGCCCTTAGCCGGGCCGTCCCAGCCGGACCTTCCCAGGCGAACCCTCAGGGCGGGGCCGGACGCCGGGCTTCCGGCCGGCTCAGGCGGTGGCCCGCCGCGCTGACTGCCCGGCACGGAGGCGGCGCCAGGCACCCGGCGGCAGCACAACTGCGATGCCGACGGCGGCGCCGATGACGGTCTCCAGGATCCTGTCGCGCAGCAGGATTCCCGGCGCCGTGGGCGCCACCAGGAGCGTCGAGATCAGGGCCAGCGGCGTGACGAACACCTGGGCCAGCACATACTGGCGCGCGATGAACATCTCGGCGCCGAACTGGCACGCCGCGATCACCAGCACGGTCTGCCATGGCGCAGGCTGCAGCAGCAGGATCCCTGCCAGCAGCACCAGGCCCAGAGCCGTGCCGATGATGCGCTGCACGCCCCGGCTCACGCGGTGGCGGGTGCTGTGCCCCACGAGCGGGACCACGGCGGCCACCATAGCCCAGTAGTTGTGGCCGAAGCCCAGCCATTCGCCGGCCACGGTCCCCAGGGTTCCGGCCAGCCCGGCCGCCACGAGGTAGCCCACGCCTTCGAGCCACGCGGCCCGCTTCTCGCCCGGCGTGAGCCGCGCGGGTTTCGGCCTCTCCCACGGCGTCCGGCGGCTCCTGGCCAGGCGGGAGGACATTCCCACCAGCAGGCAGAAGGCGACCGTGAGCGCCGCCGCCAGCATGCCCTGCCACAGCGGCGGCTGGCTGGGGATGGACGCGATGGCCGCGAAGGCGAAGATGTGGAATAGCGAGCCTGCCGGGCGGAGTCGCCACCAGGCGACGATCAGGGAGCCGCCGCCCGCCACGAGCGTGGTGGCCAGGACCTGGATCCAGGTGGTGCTGGCCGGGGAGAGCGCGAAGGCCTCGCCCGCGCGGGCCGTGAGGGCGGCCAGGAGGACCACCAGCAGCATCAGCGCTCCGGCCCGCAGTTGGGTCGTGAAACGTCTGCCGTGCGGCTCATTCCGGCCGTAGATCCCGGTGAAGGCACCGAAGGAGGCGAAGATGGCGAGATCCAGGCGGTCCAGCAGCACCAGGGTGATCAGGGGAACGAAGACGCCGACGCCGCAGCGGAGCGCGACGCGGTGGTCCTTGTTGCCGGGTGCCATGGTGAACATCTCGGCGAGCATCTTCACGGGCACATCTTCATGGGTCAGGCGCCTTTCCTTACGGCCGGAATGTTACGACGGCGGCATTGGCATCCACGCTGGATTCTACGCCGGTGCGGCGCGCTCACGGCATCGAGCCCCGTTGATCGGAACCCGGCAGGAAAACGCACAAAGTGGTGGCGCGGCCGCACGTCCGGGCCTTGTGCGGTGGGTCCGAAACCTTCACCCGGCGGCAACCCGCCTGAAACAGCGGGACACCATGATGGGAGCATGAAGCCCAAAGCCAATGGCAGAACACCGTCGCCGGCCACCGCCGAGTTGAGCTGCGAAGTGTGCGGCCAGATGCCCGAGCCGACCAAGGCGCGGCTCACCCTGGCCAACATCGCCGTCATGCTCCCCATCGAACTGCTCGTGCATGCAGCGGTAGTGGAAACGCACCTGCCGTATGTCGCCAAGGTCCTGGTCCTCACGATGACCGCGACCAGCCTCGTGATCTGGGTGGCGGAGCCCTCGGCGGCGCGGATGCTGAGGCGCTGGCTGCATGCCCCGGCCCTGCGCCACCGCAAAAGGCTCGGGACGGCGCCTGCCCTGTGGCGGGCCCGGACCGTGCTGAAGGACAGACCGGGGTCATTGCAGAAGATGACGCAGGCCCTGGCCGGGCTGGACACCAACATCCTGAGCATCCACGTCCACCCGGTGGCCGGCGGAGTACTGGACGAGTTCGTGCTTTCCGCGCCGGGGGAACTCCGCGAAGGCGAACTGCTCAGGGCGCTGCGGGTGGGCGGCGGGGCTGATCCGCACGTCTGGCCCACCACGGCCCTGGCCATGGCGGACGGGCAGACCGGCGCCCTGAGCCTGGCCGCCCGGATCGCCGCCAACCCGGATGAGCTGCCGCTGGCCGTGGCGGAGCTCCTCCGGGCGCGGATAGAGGCCCGACAGGCCTCCGGCACCGCCGAAGCAAGAATTCCCCCGGCGACGGACGGGACCGTCCTCAGGATCCCGACCGCCTGGCACGGGCCCATCACGTTCTCCCGGCCCGGCGAACCGTTCACGCCGGCGGAATCCGCGCGCGCGCACCGGCTCGCGGAGCTTGCCGAGATCCTGGCCCACCGCCCGGCCGTCCCGGCAGACCAGGACGCGAGCGGGCTGTCATTCCCTTCGTGACCGCGAACCGCCTCGGGAGTCCCTTCGGGCCGACTCATCCAGGGCAGTCACAATCGGTAAAAACGGCCGCGGTCGGGCATCAACATAAAAAATCCTTGACAGTGGCACAGGTCACTTCTATCTTTAATTTTGGGATCCCAAACCGGGATCCCAAAGTGCCGCGGTCCCGGACCGACGCCGCCCAGCGCGCCTTCGAATCCCACCGGTGACGGGACGGCCGCAGCCCAATCCGGCCGCCGGCCCGCCACCGCACCTGAGTCTTTCCCCTGCCCGCAATCTTCCCCGTGAAGGAGAAGCTGTGTCTCTTCAAAATACCGAAACTGAAACATCTGCACCTACTAGCAACATTGACAGCAAGACGGAACGCAAAACCGGCAAGGACGGCGTGCGACGGCGCACCAACGTCCGCTGGAAAATGTTCCTGCTCCTGCTGGTGCTCGTAGCGGTCAACTACATCGACAGGGGCTCCATCTCGGTGGCGCTCCCCATCATCCAGAAGGAATTCAACCTCGCCCCGGAGCTGGTGGGCCTGCTTCTTTCGGCCTTTTTCTGGACCTACGCGCTGATGCAGATCCCGGTGGGCCTTCTGATTGATAAGTTCGGCCCCCGGAAGGTGATGACAGCCTCCTGCCTCGGCTGGGGCGCTGCCACTGCGGCATCCGGCCTGGCCGGCGGCTTCCTGAGCATGTTCATCGCCCGCCTGGGCATCGGCGTCACCGAAGCCGGCGTCATGCCGGCCGGCGGAAAGCTCAACGCCATCTGGATGCACAAGGCAGAGCGCGGCCGCGGCGCAACCATCCTCGACGCCGGCGCCCCTCTGGGGGCGGGGCTCGGCGGCATCCTCATCGCCGGCCTGATCGCATCCACCGGCAGCTGGCGGAGCTCCTTTATCATCGCCGGCGCCGCCACGGTGCTGATGGGACTGGCCGTGTGGTGGTACGTCCGGGACAATCCGCGCCAGCACCGCGGAGTCAACGACGCCGAAGCCGAATACATCGAGTCTTCGCATGCCGAAGAGGACGCCGCCGCAGAGCTGGACGGTGTCAAGGGCAAGCGCGCACTGTTGCCCTACCTGAAGTTCCGTTCCTTCTGGGCCATGTGCTTCGGCTGGCTGGGCTTCAACGGCGTCTTCTACGGCCTCCTCACGTGGGGCCCCCTCTACCTGGCCCAGGCCAAGGGCTTCGACCTCAAGACCATCGGCTGGTCCACGTTCGTGATCTTCGGCGCCGGCTTCGTGGGCGAGATCCTGGGCGGCACCATCGCCGACAAGTGGCGGGCTGCCGGCGCGTCAGCCAACCGCGTCATGCGCACCCTGCTGGGATTCTCCAGCGTTGTTGTGATCGGAGGCCTCGTAGGCGTCACCGTCGTGGCGGACCCGACGACGGCCGTAGTCCTGCTCTCCGTGGTGATGTTCTTCCTGCGCTGGGTGGGCCTGTTCTGGAGTATCCCCTCCATCCTGGGCGGCCGGACCAATGCGGGCGTACTCGGCGGCGCCATGAACTTCAGCGGCAACATCTCCGGGTTCGTCACACCCATTGTGGTGGGCCTGATCGTGGGCGCCACCGGCTCCTACACCTGGGCGCTGCTCTACTTCGTCGGATCCGCAATCATCATGGGAGTGTCCGTACTGACGCTGGATTACAACAAGCGGCTTGCTGTCTAAGCTAACAGTCCTAGGCTAGGCGCCGCATTACCTTCCTCCCGCGCTTCCTCGGGCCGGCGCCGGGGGCGCAATGCCACACAAGAAACCCGAATGGAGCACCATGCTTGCCGCAGAAGAAACCCAGGACAAAGAACGCCCCCTCCGCGAGGCCGTCCGGGACACGCTCCGCACCCGGATTTTTGAAGGTCATTACGCTCCCGGCACCCGGCTGGTGGAACGGGACCTCGCCGCCGAGTTCAGCGTGTCGCGGCTTCCCATCCGGGAGGCGCTGCGGATGCTGCGCCAGGAAGGCCTCATCAGCGACCGCGCCTCCCGGGGGACGGAGGTCAGCACCCTCAGCCCCAAGGACGTCGAGGACCTGTTCGATGTCCGGCAGTCGCTCGAGGTGCTGGCCTGCCGGCTCGCCGCGGTCCGCGCCACGCCACAGGACCTCGAATACCTCGAAGGCCTCCTCGAAGAGGCCCAGCGATGCCTCACCAAGGGCGCCGTCATGGAGGCGCACCGCGCCAACAGCGAGTTCCACGACGCAATCACACGGATCGCTGACAACGGCTTCCTCAAGTCCGCACTGGAACCCCTGCAGGGCCGCATGCATTGGCTGTTCCGCCATGTAAGCGACCTGCCGGAACTGATCCAGGAACACCGGGAGCTCTACGCCGCCATTGCCGGCGGCGACCCCGAGCGCGCCGCAACCCAGTCGGCGTCGCACATCGGCAAGTACCGCGAGCAGTTCCCAGAGGATTTCCTCCGGACAGAACCCGCGCTTCATCGGAAGAACAAATGAAACTTCTTGTTATCAATCCCAATATCAGCGAAGACGTCACCGCGCTCATTGGAGCGGAGGCCCTCCGCTCCGCCGCACCGGGCACCGAACTGGTGGTCCGCACCGCCGCCCATGGTGTGGAATACATCGAAACCCGCTTCGAGTCGCTGATCGCCGCCAGCGCTGTCGCCGAAATCATCGCCGGCTACAGCGGTGGCCCGGCCTCCAGCCAGGCCGACGGCGATAAAGTCGACGGCATTGTCGTGGCGGCCTTTGGCGACCCCGGCATGCCCGCCCTGAAGGAGCTCACCGACGTCCCCGTCATCGGCATCACCGAGGCTGCCCTCTGCGCCGCGGTGCTGCAGGGCCACCGCTTCTCCATCATCGCCATCTCGGACCGGATCCGGCCGTGGTACCTGGACTGCGTGGAGCGCTTCGGCCTCGGCGGCCGGCTGGCCTCCATCCGCTCCATCAACGAAAGCCTCAACGGCATCGGCTCGGTGCAGCAGGACTTCAAGGAAACCCTGCTGGCGCTCAGCCGACGGGCCGTCACCGAGGACGGGGCCGACGTCGTGATCCTCGCCGGCGCGCCCCTCGCCGGACTGGCCCGCGAACTCAACGGCCAGATCCCCGTGCCCGTTGTTGACGGCATCTCCGCCGGCATCAGCATGGCCGAAGCCGTCGTCGGTCTCCGGTCCGGCCCGCACCGGGCCGGCGCCTTCGCTCCGCCGCCGGTCAAGAAACGCAAGGGGCTCTCTGAAAACCTCGACGCCGCCCTGAGCGCCGCCCAATCCGCCGCATCCCACTAGCTTCATCGCCTTAGGAGGACACCGATGTCCAACACCCCAGACCTCGTCATTGCCAACGGGACCGTCGTCAACAGTTTCGGCCGCCAGCACGCGCACATCGTGGTGCGGAACGGCAGGATCGACCGACTGCTGGATGCCTCGGAACCGGCCCCCGCAGCCGCCCGCACCGTCGACGCCACCGGCCGCCTCGTGATTCCCGGCGGCGTGGACGGCCACTGCCACGTGGCCCAGGTGACCGGGCGCTTCCGCACCCTGGACGACTACCGGACCACGTCCACCGCCGCGCTGTGGGGCGGCACCACCACCATCATCGACTTCGGCATCCCCCGCGACGCCCAGGAAACCCCGCTGGCGGCGGTCCTCCACAAGAAGGAGCTGGCACAGGACTCCCGCTGCGACGTCGCCCTCCACGGCTCGGTGGTCAGCTGGGACGAAACCGTGCCGTGGCAGCTGGAGCAACTGGCCGCCGAGGGCGTCCGGTCCGTCAAGATGTACACCACCAACCGCGGCACCACCATGGCGGACGGGGACACCATCCTGAAGGTCATGCGCGAGATGGTGCGGCTGGACGGGCTCACCTACATCCACGCGGAGCACGATCCCATCATCGCGGACTGCACCCAGCAGCACGCGGACGACGGCAGGATCGGCATCGGGCACCTGCACCGGACCCGACCGGAGCTGGCGGAGGAGATTTCGGTCAAGGAAACGCTGGCCATGGCCGAGTACACCACGGCGCCCGTGTACTTTGTGCACCAGTCCACGCCCGGTGCTGTTGACCTGGTCACGGAGGCCCGCAGCCGCGGCCAGGAAGCGTTCTCGGAAACATGCCCGCACTACCTCACCCTGGACGACTCGGTCTACGGCTCCACGTTTCCGGAGTGGTACGCCTGCTGCCCGCCCATGCGCAGCGCCGAAACCGTCGCCGCGCTCAAGGACCGGCTTGCCACCGGCGCCATCCACACGATCGCCTCGGACCACTCCTGCTACGACCTCTCACAGAAGAGGGAACGCACCGATGACATACGATTCATGCCGCACGGCCTGCCGGGCGTGGAAACCCGGATGCCCGTGACGTTCACGGCCATGATGGGGCGCTCCGGCGACGCCGGCACGAGACGGGTGGAGGACTTCGTGGAGGTGTTCTCGGCCGGGCCGGCTCGGATCAATGCCGTGCCGGGCAAGGGGACCATCGCGGCAGGCTACGATGCCGACCTCGTCGTCTTCGATCCCGCCGAGGAACGCACCGTTGACGGCGGGGCACTGCATATGGGCACGGACTTCTCGCCGTTCGACGGCCGGACGCTCACCGGCTGGCCCGCCGTTGTGATTTCCGCCGGGCGGGTGGTGGTGGACGCCGACGGCTTCCACGATCCGGGCCCCGTGGGCCGCTTCGTAGCCCGGAACGGCTTCATCGAACACCGCGGCGCGCTGTCCCCGCAGCCGTCCCCCGCCGGCCCCTCCATTCTCGCTGCCCGTTAGGAGCCCCCATGCCTTCCGCCACCCGCCCCACCCGCATCGGCATGATCGTGCCGTCGTCCAACACGTGCCTGGAGCCGCAGAGCTACCGCATCCTGGGCGAGCGCCGCGACGTCACCCTGCACTTCACGCGCATCAACGTCACGCGCATCGCGCTCGACGAGTCCTCTGACACTCAGTTCGACGCCGCCGGGATGCGGGCCGCCGCAGAACTGCTGGCGACGTCGGACGTGGACGTCATCGCCTGGAACGGCACCTCCGGCTCCTGGCTCGGAGCGGACCACGACCGGGCACTCGTCCGCGGGATCACCGAGGCGACCGGCATCCCTGCCACGACGTCGACGCTCGCCTACCTGGAGGCGTTCAAGTCGTTCGGCACCGATCGGATCGGCATGCTCACCCCGTACACGGCGGATGTGAACGAGGCCGTCGTCGGGTCCTATGCGCGTGAGGGGATCAAGACAATCGACCACCGGCACCTGGACCTGAGCGACAACGAGTCCTTCGCCCGGGTCACGGACCAGGAGATGCTGCCGGGTGCGCTGGAACTCGCGGCCTCCCGGCCGGACGCGCTCATCTACCTGTGCACAAACCTGTACGGTGCCAACATCACGGCGGAGGTGGAGGAGAGGACCGGGGTGCCGGTGCTGGACTCCGTCGCCGTCACCCTGTGGCACTGCCTCAAACTTGCCGGGTCCCCCTTGCTCGCACCAAGGTGGGGCCGGCTGCTGACCGACTAGATGTCCTAACAACTAGCCAGGCAGTCCAGGCAAGTACCGACGGCGGCCCGCCCACTGGGAGCGGGCCGCCGTCGAACCTTAACTCAGGCCGCCTTCGCGGCAGTCATCCTGAGGGTGAGGGCCTCATGTTCCGCCGTGACCTTGAGGTGTTTCGCCTTGCCGAGGTGGTCGCCGTCGAGCTGGAATTCCTGCTCGTGGTCCAGGTCGATTTCGGCGGATTTGCCCGCGAAGTACTCGACTGACTGGTTCTTGCTGTTCTTCCGGCCGAAGACCCCGGCCAGCACGTTCAGCCAGCCGAGCCGCCCGACCGGGGCCAGGATGACGACGTCGAGGATTCCGTCGTCCACTTTGGCGTCGGGGAAGATCTCCACGCCGCCCATGATCTTGCCGCAGTTTCCGATCATCACGCTGCGGATCCGGCGGCGCACCGGGTGCTGTCCGTCAATGCTGATACTCGCTTTTACGGGCCTGCCCGGCAGGCGACGGATGCCGGCATCGACGTACGCGAGCCAGCCCACCCGGTCCTTGAGTTCGTCCACGGTGTTGGCCATGATGGCGGCGTCATAGCCAAGGCCTGCCATGACCAGGAAGAGCTGTTGCACCTCGGCGTGGTCAAGGCTGGCCTTCACGACATCCACCTTAGTGTCCGTGCCCGTGAGTACGTCGTGGCTGGCGGCCACGGGATCGGTTATGTCGATGCCGAGGTTGCGGGCCAGCAGGTTTCCGGTGCCCAGCGGGACGATTCCCATCGGGGTGCCGGTGCCCGCGAGGACCTCTGCCACGCAGCGGACGGTGCCGTCGCCGCCGGCGGCAACGACGACGTCGACCCCTGCCTCCTGGGCCTGGCGGGCCTGGCCCAGCCCGGTGTCCTCTGCCGTGGTTTCCAGCCAGAGCGGCTCGGCCCAGCCTTCGTTCTCGCACAGCCGGTAGAACGCCGCCCGGAAGGCTTCGCCCGGGGATTTCATGGGGTTGATGATCACGGCGGCGCGCTTGGCCTGTGTATTGCTATCAGGCGCAGGGTTGTTCTCTGGCATGGCGTCCTTCGAGGGCAAGTGGGCGGGAGGTGTCCCGAGATGAAATCCTAGCCGGAGTCGCCGCGTAACTTCCGCAGCGCGGGCACAAATCATGGACGTTCGATCCGCGGGGTCACTAGACTGGGCATGCTTATGAAAGGGGACACATGACTGAAGCAGAGAAGTACACAGCCGCGGCTGAGGCATCCAGCATGGATCCCCATGACTGGGGCCGGGCAATGGCGCTGGCGGTCACACGGCTCGCCGAGCAGCTGGCGCCTGAGGGCAGCGACGACATTCACGCCTCCCTGGTGGGCAGGGACCTGCACCTCAAGATCAGTGACGACCCTGCCGGAGTCACCATCAGGGTTTCAACAGGGCCCATCTCCGGTCCCGAAGGCTGAGCCCCGTCCCGGAAGGCTGAGCCCGGAGTCACCGTCCTGAGGACAGGTCTTCGGAGATGAGCTCGGCGGTGGCCACTGTCGCCTCGCGCACCGAGTCCAGGAAGGCTTCCGGGTCCGGCCGCGCGGCCACGGCCTGGGCCTGCATTGAGACGTTGATGGCCGCCACGACCTTCGGCCCGTCATGGACCGGCGCCGCGACGGACATCAGCCCGACTTCCAGTTCCTGGTTCAGCAGGCACCAGCCCTGTGCGCGGACGGTGTCCAGCTCCGCCAGTAGCGCCGCCCGCGTCCCGATGGCCAGCGGGGTGAGGGGCCGGATCTCGGCGGCCGCGAGGTATTCCTCCAGCTTGGCGGGCGGCAGGGCCGCGAGCAGCACCCGGCCCATGGACGTGGCGTAGGCCGGGAAACGCGTGCCCACGGTGATGCCGACGGTCATGATCCGCCGGGTCGAAACGCGGGCGATGTAGGCGATGTCGGTGCCCTCAAGCACCGCGGCCGACGTCGACTCCCCCAGCTCGAGCGAGAGTTCCTCCAGGTGCGGCTGGGCGAGCTGCGGCAGGGACAGCCCGGACAGGTAGGCGTAGCCGAGCTGCAGCACCTTGGCGGTCAGTGCGAAGATCTTGCCGTCGGTGCGGACGTAGCCCAGCTCCACCAGGGTGTGCAGGAACCGGCGGGCGGTCGCCCGGGTCAGCTCTGTCCGGGCCGCCACTTCGGTCAGCGTCATCTTCGGATGGTCCGTGTCGAAGGCGCGGATCACGGCGAGTCCCCGTGCCAGCGACTGCACGTACTGGTCGCTGGCGGCGGGGGCACCGTCCGCCCTGGCGCTCTTGGCTGCCTCAATCATTTCCCACCTCATGTTCCCGCATCACTTTATACGCGCGGGACGAGTTGTCAGCTTCCGACGGCGGAGGCGGCCTTGAGCGGTACCGGGACCATCGCCTGGAGCTCCTCGAGGCTGCAGCCGAAGGTCTCGCGCACCTCGACGCCGTCGGGGCCGGTCAGGAAGACGGCCTTGTCGGTGTAGACGCGGGTCACGCAGCCGATCCCGGTGAGCGGGTAGGTGCAGGCCTCGACGACCTTGGACACGCCCTCGCGGGTCAGGAGCGTCATCATCACGAAGACGTCCTTGGCGCCGGTGGCGAGGTCCATGGCCCCGCCGACGGCGGGGATCGCGTCAGGGGCACCGGTGTGCCAGTTGGCGAGGTCGCCCGTGGCCGAGACCTGGAAGGCGCCCAGCACGCAGATATCCAGGTGCTCGCCGCGCATGATCGCGAAGGAATCCGCGTGGTGGAAGTAGGACGCCCCGGGCAGTTCGGTCACCGGGATCTTGCCGGCGTTGATGAGGTCGCCGTCAATCTGGTTCCCGGTGGCTTCCGGGCCCATGCCCAGCATGCCGTTCTCGGTGTGGAGCGTGATGTTCTGCTCCGGTTCGAGGTAGTTGGAGACCAGGGTGGGCTGGCCGATGCCGAGGTTCACGAAGGAGCCGGGCTTGATGTCGCGGGCCACGAGGCGCGCGAGGTCGTCCCGGCCCAGCGGCTTGTCGGAGGTCTGGATGGACGTCTGTGTGCCGGCCTGGACGCCGGCGTGGCTGCTGGTCTGGTCACTGGACTGCACGCTCATCTCAGGCCACCTTCCCTGTGTTGCTAACGAGGACAACGCTGTTGACGTAGATTCCGGGGGTCACGATGATCTCCGGGTCGAGGCCGCCCGTGGGGACGATCTCGGACACCTGGACCACGGTGTGCTTGGCTGCGGCGGCCATGATGGGGCCGAAGTTGCGGGCGGTCTTGCGGTAGACGAGGTTGCCCTTGCCGTCCGCCTTGAGCGCCTTGATGAGTGCAACGTCGGCGTGGATGGGGGTCTCGAAGACCTGGCCGCGGCCGTCGAGGATACGCGTTTCCTTGCCTTCGGCGAGCATGGTGCCGTAGCCCGTGGGGGTGAAGAATCCGCCGATCCCGGCGCCCGCGGCACGGATCCGCTCGGCGAGGTTGCCCTGCGGCACGAGTTCCAGTTCGATCTGCCCGAGGCGGTACTTTGCGTCGAAGTGCCACGAGTCGGACTGGCGGGGGAAGGAACAGATCATCTTCTTCACCCGGCCCTCCTTGATCAGCAGCGCGAGTCCCTGGTCGCCCTGGCCGGCGTTGTTGTTGACCACGGTCAGGTCCGTGGCGCCACAGTCCATCAGGGCGTCGATGAGTTCGAACGGCTGGCCGGCGTTGCCGAAGCCGCCGATCATGACGGTGGAGCCGTCCTTGATGCCGGCGACGGCCTCGCCGACGGTGTCTACGAAGTTCAGCATGTCCTAGCCCTTTACTGTGCTGGTGCCGGAGGAAGCGGTGACGTTTTCGAGCACCACGGCCAGGCCCTGCCCGACGCCGATGCAGATCGCGGCGACGCCCCAGCGCTCACCGGAGGCCTGCAGGCTGCGGGCCAGGGTGCCGAGGAGGCGGCCGCCGGAGGCGCCCAGCGGGTGGCCCATGGCGATGGCGCCGCCGTGCCGGTTCACGATTCCGGGGTCGATGCCCCAGGCGTTGATGCACGCCAGTGACTGCGCGGCGAAGGCCTCGTTGAGTTCGACGGCGCCCACCTGGTCCCAGCCGATGCCCGCCTTGGCGAGGGCCTTGTTGGCGGCCTCCACGGGGGCGTAGCCGAAGAACTGGGGATCGTTGGCGTGCGCGCCGCGGCCGGCGATGCGGGCCAGCGGTTCCAGGCCGAGCAGCCCGGCGGCGTTTTCGCTGCCGAGCCAGGCCGCGGAGGCACCGTCGGAGAGCGGGGAGGCGTTGCCGGCGGTGACGGTGCCGTTCTCGGTGCGGAACACGGTCTTGAGCCCGGCGAGCTTTTCGGCCGAGGACCCGGCGCGGATGCCTTCGTCCCGGGTGAGCTCGGTGCCGGGGACGACGGTCACGAGATTGTCGTAGAACCCCTCGTCCCAGGCCGCGGCGGCGAGGTTATGCGAGTTGGCGGAGAATTCGTCCTGCTGTTCGCGGGTCACGCCGTACTTCTCGCGCAGCCGTTCGGTGGCCTCGCCCAGGGAGATGGTCCACTCCTTCGGCATGGCCTTGTTCACCAGGCGCCAGCCCAGCGTGGTGGAGGCGAGGTTGAGGTCGCCGGCCGGGTAGGGCTTCTCGGTCTTGGGCAGGACCCAGGGGGCGCGGCTCATGGATTCGGCGCCGCCGATCAGCATGAGCTCGGCGTCGCCGGTGTTGATCTGGCGGGAGGCGATGATGGCGGCGTCCAGGGAGGAACCGCAGAGCCGGTTGACCGTGGTGCCGGGGATCGACACCGGCAGTCCGGCCAGCAGGGTGCCCATCCGGGCGATATTGCGGTTTTCCTCGCCGGCGCCGTTGGCGTTGCCGAACACCACTTCGTCTATCCGCTCGACGTCGAGCTTCGGCGCGCGCTTGACGGATTCGCGGATCACGTGGGCGGCGAGGTCGTCCGGGCGGACGGCGGCGAGGCCGGAGCCGAACTTGCCGAAGGGCGTCCGCACGGCGTCGTAAATGTAGGCCTGGTTCATTATTTATCGCCCATTTCTTCTGTATCCATTTCTTTAAAGACCTGCTGGGCGGTCTTGAAGGCGGTGTTGGCGGAGGGGACCCCGCAATAGATGGCGGTCTGCAGCAGGATTTCCTTGATTTCGTCCCTGCTCAGGCCGTTGGTGATGGCCGCGCGGATATGCATGGCCAGTTCTTCCCAGTGCCCGTGGGCCACCATGGCGGTGATGGTGACGGCGGAGCGCATCTGCCGCGGCAGGCCCGGGCGGGTCCAGATCCCGCCCCAGGCGATGCGGGTGATCATGTCCTGGAAATCCTCGGTGAAGGAGTCCTTGTTGGTGTTGGCGCGGTCCACGTGCGCGGCGCCCAGGACCTCGCGGCGGACGGCCATGCCGCCGTCGTGGATCTCCTGGCTCGTGGCGTCCGGCTGGACGACCCCGTTTCTTTCGGGGCCGCTCATTGTTCGACGCCTGCTTGTTCGACTCCTGCTCGTTCGACTCCTGCTTGTTCGACTCCGGCTTTTTCGACGCCGGCGATAAAGTTCCGCAGCAGGTCGGCGACCTTGGCGGGTGCCTCGAAGGGTGCCAGGTGGGCGACGCCTGCCAGCGCGACGGCCGTGGCGGTGCCGCCGCCGGCGGTGATGCCCTCGACCATTTCGTCCGCGAACGACGGCGGGGCGACGGTGTCCTCCATGCCGGCTACTGCCAGCGTGGGGACGCGGATGCTGCCGAGCTGGGCGCGGACGTCGAATCCGGCGAGGGCTTCACAGCAGAAGGCGTAGCTGAAGCGGTCGGCGTCGCGCAGGCTGTGCAGGAGCCGGCTGCTGAGCTCCGGCTGGCGTTCCATGAAGCCGGGGCCGAACCAGCGCTGTGCCGAGCCCTGGATCATCACCGGCGTGCCCTGGGTCCGCACGGTTTCGGCGCGTTCCAGCCAGCCTTCGGGGGTGCCGAGTTTCGCTCCGGTGCACTGCACGGAGAGGCTCTTGAGCCGGTCGCCGTGCTTGATGCCCAGCTGCAGGCCGGTGGCGCCGCCGAGGGAAACCCCGGCGTAGTGGAACCGCGTGCCCGGGGCGATCGAGTCGACCAGTTCGACGACGGCGTCAGCCAGTTCGGCGACGTCGAACGCTTCCCTCGCGGCCGGCGAGATGCCGTGGCCGGGCAGGTCCCAGGCGACGACGTCGACGTCGTCCCCCAGCAGGGCGCCGGCCTGGGTCCAGAGCAGGGAGGATGTCCCCAGCGACGGCCCCACGATGAGGAGGGGCTTGTCGCCGAGCGCGCGCTGGGGCGAAAGCAGTACTGCCTTGACTGTTGGTCTAGCCACGGGAGGCTCCGTTCAGGTCGAGGGTCGGTGGGCTGGCCGCGCCGGCGTCCCTGCCAGGGGCGTACTCGGGATACGCCGCGAGGATGCGGCGGGAGATTTCGGCGGCCTGGCCGAGGTAGTTGGCCGGATCCAGCAGCTCCTCGAGCCGGGCGTCGGGGAGCAGCTCCGCCGGGACGGCCGCACGGAGCAGCCGACGGTAGGCGGCGGCCTGCTCCGCGGCCGGGGCCTGGAGCGTCTGGTCCACGACGGCCTGCAGGCGCTGCTGGCCGGTACGTCCGGAATTGTCGGTACCCAGCAAAGGCGCGACGGCGGCGGTCACGGCCTCGGACAGCAGCAGCGGGCCGGAGAGGTCCAGGTTGCGGCGCATGGCATCCGGGAAGAGCTGTAGTCCCCCGGCCAGCTCGCGGAGCTGCCCGGCGGCGCCGAGGGCCAGCCGGAGCAGCTGGCGCAGGGCCGGCCATTCGCTGTGCCACGCGCCGTCAGGGCGTTCGTCGTTGAAATTGGCGGCGGCCAAGTGCAGCTGCGCGGCCAGGTTCGGCGACTGCAGGGCGGCGCTGCGGACCAGCACTGACAGCACGGGGTTCTGTTTCTGCGGCATGGCCGAGGAGACGCCGCGTCCGGCGGCGCGCGGTTCGGCTAGCTCGGCCACTTCCGGCCGGCTCAGGAACAGGACGTCGGACGCGATCTTGCCCGCCGCGTCCGTGACGGCAGCCAGCGCGTCGCCAAGTGCGGTCACGGCGAGGCGGTTGGTGTGCCACGGCGCCGGAACGGGGGCGAGGCCCAGCTCGGCGGCCAGTCGGTCCGAAAGATCAAACGGCGAGAGCCGGGAGCCTGCGGTCAGCACGGTCCCGGCGGCCAGGGTTCCGGCCGCTCCGCCGGACTGGACCGGCAGTTCGAGGGCTTCGAGCCGGCGTGCGGCGGCAGCCAGCCCGGAGAACCATTGCGCCGCCTTGAGCCCGAAGCTGAACGGCAGGGAGTGCTGGGTCAGGCTGCGGCCCACGCACAGCGTCTGCGCGTGCTGTTCCGCAAGGGCCGCCAGCGCCGCCGTCGTTGCCCTGAGCTCGGCGAGCAGTTCGCGGACGGCGCCGCGGGCCAGCAGCATGAGGGCCGAGTCGAGCACGTCCTGGCTGGTCAATGAGGTGTGCACGGCCTGCACTGCACCAACGCCCGCGGCGCCGGTCCCGCCGGTGTCGAGGGCCCTGACCTGCTCGCGGAGGTCCGCGAGCAGCGGGATGACAGGGTTGGCCCCGCCCTGCGCGCGCACGGCGATGCCCGCGACGTCGTAACGGTGCACCTCGGCGGCCGCTGCCACCACGGCGGCAGAACCGGCCGGCGCGAGGCCAGCCTCTTCCAGGACCGCGGCCCAGGCGGCCTCGACCCGGAGGATGGCAGCCAGCACCGCCCGGTCCCCCGTCAGCGCCGCCACGAGGGGCGACGCCGACACAGGACTGAGTAGGTTGAAATCGCCTTGCAGGCCGATGTCGCTGTCGCTTTCGAAGGAGGTCACTTCGAGGAGTCCAGGGAATCAATGCCCTCGGAGTCGCTGGCTTCGAAATCGAGGAACACGGTCTCGTCCTCGCCCTGGAGCCGGATGTCCCAGGTGAGTCCGCCGTCGGCGTCCCGGCGCGCGATCAGCGTCCGGCGGCGTTCGGGTTCCAGCGAGCTGAGCAGCCGGTCCTTGGCCAGGGCTTCCTCATCTTCCGGAAGGTAGACCCGCGTGAACAGCCGGTTCATGAGGCCGCGGGCAAACACTGCCACCGAGATGAACGGCGCGGCCCCCGCATCGGTGGGGCCCGGGTTCACCGTGGTGAAGGTGAAGGTGCCGGTGTTTCCCACCGCGCTGCGGCCGAAGCCGGTGAAGGTGTACCCGTCCCGGACCAGGGAGCCGGTGTGGTGCGGGACCTTTCCGTCCGCGTCCGCCTGCCAGATTTCCAGGATCGCGTCCGGGGTCGGGTGCCCGGCGCCGTCGTACACGGTGCCCTGGAGCCGGATGGAGCCCGGGGAACAGGGGGGCAGCAGGTCGCGGTCCTTGGCATAAGGCAGCGCGTAGCCGTAGAAGGGTCCGACGGTCTGGCCCGGTGTTGGAGTCAGTTTGGCGGGGGTCAGCTTACTCATGGTCGTCTCCGTCTGCTCCCAGAGCCTCGTTTTCGGTCCAGGTCCGCTTCGAGCCGGTCAGCACGATGTCCCAGTTGTACGCCAGGGCCCATTCGGGTTTGGTCTGATCGTGGTTGTAGCTGGCCACGAGCCGGTCGCGGGCGTCCTGGTCGACGATCGACTGGTAGATCGGGTCCAGCGGGAAGAGCTGGTCGCCGGGGAAGTACATCTGGGTGATGATCCGCTGGGTGAATTCCGAGCCGAACAGGGAGAAGTGGATGTGGGCCGGGCGCCAGGCGTTGAGGTGGTTCTTCCACGGGTAGGCGCCGGGCTTGATGGTGGTGAAGCTGTACGAGCCGTCCGCGCCGGTGATGCAGCGGCCGACGCCGGTGAAATGGGGATCGATCGGGGCAGGGTGCTGGTCGCGCTTGTGGATGTAGCGGCCGGAGGCGTTGGCCTGCCAGATCTCGACGAGCTGGCCCGCCACAGGGCGGCCGTCGCCGTCCAGGACCTTGCCCGCGACGATGATGCGCTCACCCTGGGGTTCACCGTTGTGCTGAATCGTGAGATCGGATTCGAGGGCGTGCACGTCCATGTGCCCGAAGGCCGGGGAGTACAGCTCGATGGTTTCCGGGTCCGCGTGGTGCAGGCTCTTGGTGGGGTGGCGCAGGACGCTGCTGCGGTACGGGGCGTAGTCGAGCCGGGGCTGGGTTTCCGCCGGGGCACCGTTCTTGAGCGCCTGCGCGTAGGCCTCGCCGATGGCCTTCATCTCGGCACTGAGGTCCGCCTGCGACTCTGCGGCGGCATCCCCGGCAGCGACAGCACTCGCGTACGTCTTTGGTGCGGCCTCCGTGACGTCGTCCGACACGTCTTCGGTGATCGGGTCAGCGTTGAATATTTCGAGGCTGATTTCTTCCGGCACAGCAGCCTCCTTTCGTTGGGAGTTGGATAGGGCGTGTTGGGTCGGGTGGGGGTCAGGTGGTGACTTTGAGCTGGTGCAGGTGGTCGTACTGGACCGCGTGCCGCACCGGGGCGTTGGGGGCCCCGTAGCCGTCGTAGGCGCCGCGGCGTTCCACCATTTCGAAGAACACGCTGCCTATGGTGGCGGTGTAGAAGTGCAGGAACTCGCCGTCGGCGTCCCGGTCGTAGAGCAGGTTGAGATCCCGCAGCGTGGCCAGGAAGGCCGGGTCCAGCGCGAACCGAGCGTCGAGGTCCTCGTAGTAGTTCGCCGGGATCCGCAGGAAGTCCAGGCCGCGGCCCCTTGCGGCGCGGGCCGTGGCCACGAGGTCATCCACCGCGAAGGCAACATGCTCCTGGTAGGTCCGGCGCTGGCCGGTTCCGGACGTGTCGGCGGAGCCCTCCTGCTGGATGAGCGGTGCCAGGTTCAGCACGAGGCGGACGCCTCGGTCCTTGGTGAGCATCACCTGGGAACGGACCAGGCCGGTGGGGCTTGCGACTTCGGCATACGGCTGAGGTTCCAGCGCCAGGGCGCTCGTGTAGAACAGCACGGCCTCGTCGAAGTGCTGCCAGGGCTGGGCGAGGTTCACGTGGTCGATCACGGCACTTGCTTCGCCTGCCCGGCCGGCGGCTGGAACTTCCAGCCCTTCCCCGAATTCCCGGGTCCAAGCGGCCGTGCCGTCCGGACTGCCCTGGCAGAGGAAGATCTCGGTGGAGTCCGGGGCGGCGAAGCCCTGGAAGATTTCCTCGTCGGCCTGGCTCGTGCGCGCCACGGCCGGGGCCTTGAGCTGCCGGGCGCGGGCGGCGGCAATCACGGGGGAATCGACGTCAACGCCCACGGCAGTAATGGCAGGCGCGATGGCGGTCCGCTGGCTTCCGGCGCCGGCGGTGGCCGTCCCGGACGTGGCGGCTCCGATGGTGCCGTCCACGGCAAGGGGCTGTTCGTTGATGATCACGCGCGCGTGGCCCATGGTCCACAATTGCACGTTCTTGGTGCGGTGGCGCCCGTTGAATGCGAACCCCAGCTGGCCGAGCAGGGTTTCCAGGCCGGCGGTGTCCGCGGCCCTGACTTCGGCGAAGTTGAAGCCTGCCGGTTCCGCCACCTGCGGCAGGGTGGCCAGTTCCATCGGGTAGCGACGGCGGCCGGCGGGACGTGCCCCGGCACCCGCACCGGGCGCCGGGTTCGCCTCGAGCCATTTGGCGCTCTGCTCTTCGAGCCAGATCAGCGACCGCATGGCGTCGACGGCGGTCCGTTCGACGTCGGACTGGCGGAAGACGTCGTTGAAGACCTCCAGCGACACCGGCCCGGTGTAGCCGGCGCGGACCACGTGGCCCATGAACTTGGCGAGTTCGAACTGCCCCTCGCCCGGGAACACCCGGTAGTGCCGGCTCCAGGACAGCACGTCCAGGGAGAGCTTGGGGGCGTCGGCCACCTGAACGAAGAAGATCTTGTCCGGATTGAAGGTCTCGATCGGCGCGGTGTCCCAGTCGCGGGAGAGGATGTGGAACGAGTCCAGGCACGTGCCAAGGTTGGGGTGGTCCACCATTTCCACGAGGCGGTGGGCGTGCTCATAGTCGTTGACGTACTTGCCCCAGGCGAGGGCCTCGTAGGCGACCTTGACGCCGTGCTCCCCGGCGAGGGCCGCGAGCCGGGAGAGCTGGCCGGCCCGGAGCTCGTCATCGTCTATGGAGGCGGTGCCCACGTTGGAGCAGACCAGGATGGTGTCCATGCCCAGCCGGGACATCAGCCGGACCTTGGCTTCGGCCCGACGCAGGTTGGCGGCGAGCAGCTCCTCGGGAACGCTGTCGAAGTCGCGGAACGGCTGGTAGAGATCCAGGGTGAGGCCGAGGTCGGCGGCCAGCTTGCGGACGTCCTCCGGGCTCAGCGGCGACGTGACCAGGTCCTGCTCGAAGATTTCGATTCCGTCGAAGCCGGCGATGGCGCAGGCCTGCATCTTTTCCCTCAAGGTGCCGGAGAGGCAGACGGTCGCAATTCCGGTGCGCATCAGGCGGCCACCTCTTCCGCGGCCACGAGTTCCAGGAAGTGGGCGCGCATGCGGTCCGCATCGGCCTCGAGTCCGGTGAAGATCCGGAAGGCGTCCGCCGCCTGTCCCACGGCCATGCGGCCGCCGTCGAGCACCTCGCAGCCCTTGGCACGGGCCTCGCGGACGAGCTCGGTTTCGATCGGCCGGTACACGATGTCCGCGACCCAGTGCCGGGACTCCACGAGGGACATGTCCAGCGGGACGCCGGGATGGGCGGCCATGCCCACCGGGGTGCAGTGCACCAGGCCGTCGGCCTGCGGCATCAGCTGCGGCAGCTCCGCCGTCGTGCGGGCCGTGACTTTACTGTCCGGGAAGAATCCGGCCAGCTCGGCGGCGCGGGCCGCGCAACGGGCCGCGTCCATGTCCACGAGTTCCAGTTCGCGGACACCCGCGCTGAGCAGGGCGTAGGCGACGGCGGACCCGGCGCCGCCCGCACCCAGCTGCACCACGCGGCCCAGTTTCGCGCCGGGGAGTCCGGAGACCAGGGCCGCCGCGAAGCCGGAAAAGTCGGTGTTATGGCCGACGAAGCGGCCGTCCCGGATCACGACGGTGTTGACTGCGCCGAGGCGCCGGGCGTCGGCGGAGACCTCATCCAGGTATTCGAGGACCAACTGCTTGCAGGGGTGGGTGATGTTCAGTCCGTTGAAGCCAAGCAGCCGGGCTCCGGCCAGGAGCTCCCCCACGGCCTGGCCGGGCAGGCCCAGTTCGTTGAGGTCGATGGGGCGGTAGAGGTACCGGAGGCCCTGCATGTCACCTTCGCGTTCGTGCATGTAGGGCGTGAGGGACGGCATGACACCGTCTCCCACGAGGCCCACGAGATAGGACTCTGCTCGATTGCTCATCCGTTCAGCTCCTTTGACAACGGCACTCGGCGGGCGGGGACGGCGTCGGCGGCGGGCCGGGTGACAGGGACTACACTACAGGATTTGTTCACATATTGCACCGAAGTTCTTATGGCGAACAGGTTATTACGACGGCGGCCTCCGCCACCCAGTTCCGGGACCCTCATTGCTGGGGGCTCATCGCTGGGGCCCTCATTGCTGGGGCAGCCGGGCGGACAGCTCGGCGGCGGCCGCCTGCAGCAGGGGAACGAGTGCCACCAAGGCCTCCAGGCTCAGGCGGAAGACCGGGACGGCAGTGGCGAGGGACGCGAAGGCGTGGCCCTGCGAGTTGAATACCGGAACCGCGACAGCACGCATGCCGAGCTCGTTCTCCTCATCCATCGTGGCGTAGCCGCGGCGACGGATCAGCTCGATCTCGGTCCGGAAAGCGTCGCGGTCGGTGATGGAAAACTCCGTTAGCGGCTCCAGGTCCAGCGCTTCCACAAGCTGGGTGCGGGTGGCGTCATCGGCAAACGCCACGAGCACTTTGCCCACGGACGTCGCATGCAGTGCCCCCAGATGTCCGGGATCGCTGGTGACCCGGAACGTCTGCGGCCCGTCCACCTTGTTCACTGTCAGATGGTGGTTGCCGTCGCGCACGGACAGGATGGTGGCCTCCCCTGTCTCCTCAGTGACGCGCCGCAGGATCGGCAGTGCCGTGCCGGCGAAGCCGTGATGGTTGGAGACGCGCTGGCCAAGCTGGAAGACGCGCAGGCCCAGGTGGTAGCGGCGGCCGTCCGGCTCGTAGTCCACGAAGCCGTCCCGCGTCAGGGAGCCAAGCAGGCGGTAGGTGGTACTGAAGGGAAGCTCAGCCCGACGGGACAGCTCGGCGGCGCTGGCGCCGCGCGGCTCGTCCCCCAGGAGGACCAACAGGCCAAGGGCCTTTCCCACCATGTCTGTCCGGGAGTCCTCCCTGGCTGCCTTTGACGACTTTGACGGCTTTGATGCCTTGGGACCGGCTTCCGCGGGGTACTCGGCAGGCTCGGCCGCCTCTGTGTCTCGATTCACACTCATACTTCGATGTTCTCACATGGTGAGAGCTATTTCTAGATGGTGATTATTTTTCTTGACAAGTGACTGCGCTCACAGTCATGATTGCTACATCGCACAAGTAGCTTCCACCATGTGGCTACTAGTCCGGGTCTTTCCACGGACCTCCGGCTGCCCCAAACTTAAGCCAGTGGCAGTCGTTAGCTTCCTGATCCATCCGCGACAACGTCGTCACACCAAAGGAACACCATGAGCCAGACACTCCCGTCCACGACGCCGGGGACCGCCACGCCGGCCGGGACGCCGAAGAAGGCAGCCCTCGCCAGCTTCCTGGGCAGCGCCGTCGAGTACTACGACTTTTTCATTTTCGGTTCCGCAGCCGCCCTGATCTTCCCCAAGGTCTTCTTCCCGGACGCTGACGCCAACGCGGCGATCATGTCCTTCGCGACCTTCGGCTTCGCCTATGTGGCCCGACCGGTCGGCGCCGTCATCCTGGGCCACTTCGGTGACCGGGTGGGTCGCCGGAAGGTCCTCATGTTCACACTGCTGCTGATGGGCGCCTCCACCTTCGTTATCGGCTGCCTCCCGGACTTCAAGACCGTCGGCTGGTGGGCCCCCGTGCTGCTGGTGCTGGCGCGCCTCTGCCAGGGCCTCTCCGCAGCGGGTGAACAGGCCGGCGCGTCCTCCATGACGCTCGAGCACGCCCCGGACAACCGCCGCTCCTTCTTTACCTCCTGGACCCTGACCGGCACCCAGGGCGGCCAGATCCTCGCCGCCCTCGTCTTCATCCCGGTCCTGGCCCTGCCCGACGAGGTCAAGTACGGCATCGGCTGGCGCATCCCGTTCTGGCTCAGTGCTGTCGTGGTGATGGTGGCGTTCTTCATCCGCCGCACCCTGCACGAGCCGCCGGCCTTCGAGGAAGCCCAGAAGTCCGCCCAGATCGCCAAGCTCCCCGTTGCCGACCTCCTCAAGGACCACTGGCGCGATGTCCTCCGCGTGATCGCGTGCGCCTTCATCGCCGCCGTCTCCACCGTGTTCGGCACCCTCGCCATCAGCTACGCCAAGAACGTCGCCGGCGTGGACGGCACCACCACGCTGTGGCTCGTCGTCGGGGCCAACCTCGTCGCCCTCGGCACGCAGCCGCTCTTCGGCAAGCTCGCGGACAGGATCGGCCGCAAGCCGGTCTTCATCTACGGCGCGCTGTCCAGCGCGGTCCTGACGCCCGTGTTCCTGCTCAGCCTGGAGTCCGGCAGCGTACCGCTGATGTTCCTCGCCGCCATCGGTTTCTTCTCCTTCGGCTACGCGGCCTCCAACGCGGTCTGGCCCTCCTTCTACGCCGAGATGTTCAGCACCAAGGTCCGCTTCTCCGGCCTCGCGATCGGCACCCAGCTCGGCTTCCTCATGGCCGGGTTCGCACCGGCGATCGTGGCAGCCATGGGGGGCATCAAGCCCGGCGGCTGGGTCCAGATCAGCATCTTCACCGCCATCATCTGCGTGATCGCCGCCGTCTCGGCACTGACCGCCAAGGAAACCTTCAAGGTCCCCACCAGGGAACTCGGCCTGCGCTAAGGACGCAAGACCACGACGGCGGCCCTCCCCGTCAGGGGGCGGGCCGCCGTCGTCGTTAACTCCTGCCCGATGCCAAGACAGAGGAGAGATCATATTTAACCGGCTCCTCCAGCTGTTCATAAGTGCAGGACCGCGGATCCCGGTCCGGCCGCCAGCGCACGAACTGCGCCGTGTGCCTGAACCGTTGGCCCTCCATATGGTCGTATTTCACTTCCAGAACGCGTTCAGGGCGAAGCGGCGTAAAAGACAGGTCCTTGCCCCCGCTCCACCGGCTGCCCTCGGCGTTGCGCGGTGTACGGGTACCTTCCTCCTGCCTCGCCCACGACCAGGGATGCTCGTCGAAGCCCGCCACAAGCGGCTGGAGTTCCTCGAACAGTTCTTTTCGGCGCTGCATTGGAAAGGCGCCCACAACCCCCACATTGGCGAGTCCGCCGTCGTCGTCATAAAGACCCAGCAGCAGCGAGCCGATCCGGCCCTGTCCGCTCGTGTGCACCCGGTAACCGGCGACGACGCAATCCGCGGTGCGTTCATGCTTGATCTTGAACATCGACCGTTTGTCCGGCTGGTACCCGCCGCCGAGCGGTTTGGCGACGATCCCGTCAAGGCCTGCCCCTTCAAACTGGCGGAACCACTGCTCGGCGGTCCGCTTGTCCCGGGTCGCGGCCGTCAGATGGACTGGCGCGGCACTATGGGCAAGCGCCCGTTCCAGCGCGCTGCGCCGCTCGGCGAACGGCCGTGCGGTGAAGTCCTCGTCGCCGAGGGCCAGTAGATCGAAGGCGACGAACCTCGCCGGAGTCTGCTCGGCCAGCAGCCTGACCCTGCTGGCAGCAGGATGGATCCGCTGCTGGAGCGCATCGAAGTCGAGCCGGTCACCGGAAGCACCCACCAGGATGATCTCGCCGTCGATCACGCACCGCAACGGCAGGTTCGCCTTCAGAGGCTGGACGAGTTCCGGGAAGTACCGGGTCATCGGCTTCCCATTGCGGCTGCCGATCTCGACCTCGTCACCGTCACGAAAGACGATGGAGCGGAAGCCATCCCACTTCGGTTCAAAACTCATCAAACCGTCGGGCAGGGCACTCACGGCCTTGGCAAGCATCGGCGCAATCGGGGGCATCAGCGGCAGTCGCATGGGGCCCATTCTTGCCCGACGGTCCGCTTCCCGCCAGCCCTCTGCCCGTGCCGGGCTTCCCCCGGCTGGAGCCGGCAGGGATTTACAGCACCGGCGCCCAAAGCTAACCCATCCCTTACCCTGCCGAAACGCGGCGGCAACATTGGCGCAGGACACTGGAAGTGCCGGCAATAGCAGGCACCAGCTCCAGTTCGGGAGGCCCCGCCATGTTGAAGGAAGCCAAAGCCCATGTGACCCGTATCCGCGCCCTGGACCAGCTGCACCGCGGCGACGAGATTGAAGCCCGCCTGCGAGTGGGTCCGAACTACGACGACGTCGTGATCCGCCGCGGCAACGTCCAGGAAACAGCCCCGGGAATCGGCGTCGTCTGGATCATGGACCGCCAGTCCGGCATGCGCAAGGCCATCAACGCGGACGAATGCACTGTCTGGCGGGTCGCCTGAGGCGTCAGCCTCCCGCAACCGACTGGATGATCAGGACATCCTGGCCCGGTGCCACCGCCGTCACGAGGCCCTGCAAGCGCCGGATCTCATTCCCGTTGACGTATATATTCACGTAACGGCGGATCGTGCCGGTCTCGTCCCGCAGCCTCCTCGAGAGCGCCGGGTATTCCCGGGTCACCGAATCCAGCAACCACTCCACCGTCACCGCCCCCTGCGCGGGCGCAGTCAGGATGGACTGCCCGCCGGCGAGCGGCTGGAGGACGCTCGGCAGTAGAACGCTGATCCCTGGCTCCGGGGAGATGCTCATGCGGTCACGGAAATCCCGGGAACAGGGCTGCGGAGACGGCGGCTACCCGCACGCACAGCACGTCCGGCAGGTGCGAGGCCACCTCGGTGAAGTGTTCGCCTTCATCGGCGCTGGCGTAGACGCTGCCGCCGCGCGTTCCGAAGTACACTCCGGCCGGCTCGCCCGAGTCGACGCACGCGGCATCGCGCAGCACGGCGTTGTACTCTGGTTCCGGCAGCCCTGTGTCGAGCCGTTTCCAGCTTCCGCCGGCGTCATCGGTCCGGTGGACTGCGAGCTTGCCGTCCGGCGGGATTCTTTCGCTGTCGGCCTTCAACGGAACAACCCACGCGGTGCCCGCCCGGCGCGGATGCGTCAGCATCACGAAGCCGAAGTCCGCCGGCAGCCCTTCGGCAATCGATTCCCAGGTCTCGGCGTCATCGTCGCTGCGGTAGACGCCGTGATGGTTCTGGGCGTACAGCCGGCCGTCGACGACCGCGTCGGCGGCAATCTTGTGGACGCACTGGCCGAATTCGGGGTTGGGGTCGGGCATGAAGTAGGCCGAGATGCCCTTATTGCGGGGCTCCCAGGAGGCCCCGCCGTCGAGCGAGCGGTATACCCCGCCCGTACTCATGGCGACGTGCACCTTCTCCCCTGTCGGGCCGACGACGATCGAGTGGGCCGCCGCGCCGCCGTAGCCGGCACCCCATTCGCTGCGGTGCGGATGGTCCCAAAGACCCCGGTTGAGTTCGAAGTGCTCGCCGCCGTCGGTTGATTTCCAGACGGAGATCGGCTCGCAGCCGGCCCACACTACACCCGGGCGGGATTCGGCGTCGGGGTGGATCTGCCAGATCCGCTCCAGCGCGGCGTCGGTGTCTTCGGGGAACCGGATGGCGCCCTGCTCGGGCTCGTTCCACGTTTCGCCCAGATCATCCGAGTGGAAAACGGTGGGGCCCCAGTGCTCGGAACGGACTCCGACCAGGATCCGGGTCCGTCCGTCGCGTGTGTCGATGCCGATGCTGGGGATTTCGCTCATCAGGAAATGTGGCCCGGAAAGGGACCAGTCCTTGCGGTCCTGGCTGGTTGCAAACCAGAGTCCCTTCTTGGTCCCGATCGCCAGGACATAACTTTCTGCGGTAGCCATGCCCCCCATGCAACCACCCCGGCCGGATAGCCGCAATGGTTTTCTGCCGGCGTTTTCTGCCGGCGTTGTCTGCCAGCAAGCGTCGGCTCTTCGAACCCGGAGCGGGAGTCAGTCCACGAACTCCGACTGCGTCTCGATGAAGTCCCAGTCGGCGTCGGTCAACACCCCTGCCACGTCGTCTGGGCGGGGGCCGCCGGCCTCTGCGATGCCTTGCAGCACCGACGGCGGCAGCTCGGTGGCACGCAAGTTTTCGCGCAGCCATTCCTTGCACGCCAGATCAGTATCAAGCCACCACATGAAGATCTCCACGGCGGTCACCTCTTCCTTTGTTCTTCAACGTTAGGCCCCGCCACGATGCTGTTCAATAGCCGTCCCGCGCGCCTTGCCGTTCAGCTTCTTCACGCGTTCTTCCCGGGTTATTCCGGGGTTGTTTTTCGGGCCGGCGACGGCGGGCGCCGGAGGGTCACAGAGTGGCCAGAACTCCAGCGGTCCGCTCCAGCGCGCCAGGCACCAGTGAGTAGTAGGCCCAGGTGCCGCGCTTCTGGCGGTGCAGCAGGCCGGCGTCGACCAGGATCTTCAAATGGTGGGAGACCGTGGGCTGGCCCAGCCCCAGCGGTTCGGTGAGGTCGCAGACGCACGCCTCGCCGCCGTCGCTCGCCTTGACGATGGATAGCAGGCGCAGGCGGTTCGGGTCGGCGAGGGCCTTAAAGAGATGGGCCTTGCCCTGTGCCTCTTCCGAGCCCAGCACGGGCGCGCCGGCCGAAGTGCAGCACGCATCCGCCGCCCTGGGCTCGTTCCTCTGGACTGCGGTGATCTGGAGTGCCGTCATGCATCCATTATGCACATATATTGACAAGGGTCGATATATCTGGGAATACTTTCCTATATCGACAGTCATCAATCTGCAGCAGGCAATCCCGGGAGAACCGTGAGCACCCAAATCCAGCCAGTCCCAGCACCGCCGCAGGGCGCCGCAGCGAACCCTGCGGAGAAGCCGGCGGTTTCCGCGCGGCTGTCCGTGCTGGACCGCTTCCTGCCGGTGTGGATCATCGCGGCTATGGCGGCAGGGCTGCTTCTGGGCAATCTGCTGCCGGGCCTCCACACGGCCCTGGAAGCGGTGAAGATCGGCGAGGTTTCGCTGCCGATCGCCGTGGGCCTGCTGGTGATGATGTACCCGGTGCTCGCCAAGGTCCGCTACGACCAGGCCCACCGCGTCATCGGCGACCGCAAGCTCCTGATCACCTCCCTGGTCCTAAACTGGGTCCTGGCGCCGGCGTTCATGTTCGTCCTGGCTTGGATCTTCCTCCCGGACCTGCCGGACTACCGCACCGGTCTTATCATCGTGGGCCTGGCCCGCTGCATCGCCATGGTGATGATCTGGAACGACCTCGCCTGCGGAGACCGGGAGGCCGCGGCGGTGCTGGTGGCAATCAACTCGGTGTTCCAGGTTCTTGCGTTCGGCGCCCTCGGCTGGTTCTACCTGCAGCTGCTCCCCGCCTGGCTCGGCCTGCCCGCCACCAGCGCCGACTTCTCCTTTTGGGCCATCACGGCCTCCGTCCTGGTCTTCTTAGGGCTCCCGCTCCTCGCCGGTTTCCTCACCCGGACCATCGGCGAAAAGGCCCGGGGCCGGGACTGGTACGAATCCACGCTCCTGCCGAAGCTCGGCCCGTGGGCGCTCTACGGCCTGCTCCTCACGATCACACTGCTGTTCGCTCTGCAGGGCGGGACCATCACCGCCCGACCGCTGGACGTGGCACGGATCGCGCTGCCACTGCTGGTGTACTTCGTGGTGGTGTTCGTGGCCGGCATGCTGATCGGCCGCGGGCTGGATCTCGGCTACGCCAAGACCATCACGCTGGCATTCACGGCCGCCGGCAACAACTTCGAACTCGCCATCGCCGTGGCGATCGGCGCGTTCGGCGTCACCTCCGGGCAGGCCCTCGCCGGCGTCGTGGGTCCCCTGATCGAAGTCCCCGCCCTTGTTGCACTGGTCTACGCGGCCCTGTGGGCCCGCAAACGCTTCTTCGAACCCGCATCCGGCAAACCCCTAAACCCCCAAACCCCCAAACCCCCAAACCCCCGCAATCGTAAGGAGACCCCGATGAGCGCCGAAACCGCCAAGAAGCCCTCCGTCCTGTTCGTCTGCATCCACAACGCCGGCCGCTCCCAGATGGCCGCCGCCTTCCTCACCACCCTCGGCAAGGACGCCGTCGAGGTCCGCTCCGCCGGCTCGCAGCCCGCGGATAAGGTCAACCCGGCCGCCGTCGAGGCCATGGCCGAACTCGGCATCGACATGTCCGCCGAAATCCCCAAGATCCTCACCGCCGAGGCCGTGAAGGAATCCGACGTCGTGATCACCATGGGCTGCGGCGACGAGTGCCCGTACTTCCCGGGCAAGCGCTACGAGGACTGGGTCCTCGAGGACCCCGCCGGCCAGGGCGTGGAGGCCGTGCGCCCCATCCGCGACGAAATCAAGGCCCGCATCGAGGACCTGATCGCATCCCTGAGCCCGGCCGCTGGCTGACAACCACCAACCCGCTCCGGAAAGAGGACCCCGTGGATGTAGAAGCCAAGCTTCCCGTTGCTGTGATCGGAGCGGGACCCATCGGCCTCGCCGCGGCGGCACACCTGCTGGAGCGCGGCATCGGGCTGGAAATCCCCCCGGCCCACCGGCGGCAACTGAATCCTGCATGCGAGAGGAGCCCGCGAAACAAGGAGGAATGAAGCACATGACTGACCCCAGCGAGACAGCAGACGGCGGCAGCCCGGCGCGGAAGCCCAGCGTCCTGTTTGTCTGCAGCAAGAACGGCGGCAAATCCCAGCTGGCCGCGGCCCTGATGAACCAGCTGGCGGCGGGGGCAGTGGATGTCCACTCTGCCGGCACCCTGCCCGGCAGCTCACTGAACGCCGAAGCGGTCGCCTCCCTGGCCGAGCTCGGCATCGATATCCGGGACGAGCACCCCAAGTCCGTGACGGAGGAGGTGCTGTACGCCGTGGACGCCGTCGTTGTCCTGGGCACCGAGGCGAAACTCGCTCCGCACGGCAGCGCCCGCTTCGAGGTCTGGGCGACTGACGAGCCGTCGCTGCGCAGCATTGACGGCATGGAACGCATGCGGCTGGTGCGGGACGACATCAAGGGCAGGGTGAGCGCGCTCTACGCGGAGCTCACCACCGCCACTCCTACACGGCGATGACGTACGCCACGGCGGCGGCCGCGTCACTCGCCGGAAGATCGGGAAGTAAGTCCCTGTTCAGGCCCGCGCCCGGGGGCAACAATTGAGTATGTCTCCAGAGAGCGTCAGCCGTTCGTCCCCCTTGGTGGTGGGCGTGCTTCCTGGACAGCATCCGGAAGTGCTGCAGACCGCGGCGTCGCTTGCGAAAAGCCTCGCGGTTCCCATGATCTGCGCTTACGTGGACGAGGCAAGCTACCTCGTGGAGTGGGACCCGGCGCGGTCCGCGCACCGGCTCTCCGTGCACCCGGACACGGACGACGACAAAATCCGGGAGGTGACCCAGGAACTGCGGTCCACCATCGAGGCAGCCTGCCAGGGCCTGGGCATCGACTGGACGCTGCGCACCCTGGCAGGGGATCCCGCCCGGGCGATCGGCAGGCTGGCTGTTGACTCCGACGCGGGAATGATCATCGTCGGGACCCCGGAACGCGGGCTCGGGCACCGTATTTCCGCAGCGCTGAACGGCTCCGTGGCCGCGTGGCTGAGCCACCATCAGGACCATCCGATCCTGATCGTTCCGGCGCCGGTGCCGGCTCACCATCGGCCGACCCATGGCTCCTAGCCCCGTGGCTCTTGACCGCGACGGCGTCCTGGCCGGCTATCGGCGCAACTGCTCAGAACTGAGCGCCGTCCTCGCCGCTGCATCGCCCGCCGAATTGCGGCAGGGCAGCGCGGGTACCCGCTGGACCAATGAAGAACTGCTGTTCCACATGGTGTTCGGATACCTCGTTGTGCTGGCCCTGCTCCCGCTGGTGCGGGGCTTCGGACGGCTGCCGCCACGGCTCAGCCAGGGTTTCGCGGCGCTGCTGAACGCCGGCACGATGCCGTTCGACGTCGTCAATTACTGGGGGTCCAGGGCGGGAGCCCGGGTCTACAACCGCCGGCGGATGGCAGCCAAGCTGTGCCGGGTCACCGCTTCGCTTGAGCGCCGGCTCGGCCGGGAGAACGAGGCTGGCCTGCGGCGGAGCATGTTCTTTCCGACCCGCTGGGACCCCTTCTTCAACGAAACGATGTCCTTGGCGGACGTCTACGCGTATCCCATCGAACACTTCGATTTCCATGCCGCCCAGCTGTCACTGGACCTCCATTCCCGCCCGGAAACGGGCGCCGGAAAATAAAGCGAAAGTAGTTATTCCGGGTGCTGGCATTCCTTGGCTACTGCCAACTAAGCTTGAATGTGTGGGCGATCGAACGCCTGCCCCAAGGCTGCTCCGGAGTGCGTATCCCCCAATAACGCACTCCGGAGCTCTTTAATTTCCGGGACGGTTTCAGCCCTGCGCGATACCCCCTCCGGGTACTTGAAACATACCCCTAGGGGGTATATGTTGGGGTAATGAACGAGTCCGAACTTCCCCCCTTGGTTCCCCGTGCTGCTGACACGCATCAGCAGCACGGCTACTCCTCCAACAAGGAGGCCTACCTGCGGCGGCTCAAACGGATCGAAGGCCAGGTCCGCGGCATCGCCCGGATGGTCGACGAGGACAAGTACTGCATCGACATCCTCACCCAGGTCGCCGCCGTCACCAAGGCCCTGCACGCCGTCAGCCTGGGGCTGGTGGAGGAACACATCGGCCACTGCGTCGTCGGTGCTGCCTCCGAGCCGGATCCAGGACTGCGCGCGGAAGCCATCGACTTCAAGGTCAAGGAGGCCACCGATGCCATCGGGCGCCTCCTGCGGTAACGGCAACACCACCCACCACATCTCCGGGCTGATGAACCACAACCAGCCCATCGACAAGGAGCAAGCCATGAGCACCGTTTCCACCACCGTAAGCGTTTCCGGCATGACCTGCGGCCACTGCGTGTCCTCCGTCAGCGAAGAGCTCGAGTCGCTGGCCGGCGTCGAGAAGGTCGACGTCGACCTCAACACCGGCGGCATCTCTACCGTCACCATCACCTCCAGCGATGCACTGTCATCATCCGAGATCGGCGAGGCCGTCGCCGAAGCCGGCTACCTGGTAGTCGCCAACGAAGCCTAAGACCCCAGCCCCAGGCCGGCCCGCCGTCAGGACAGGAAACACCGTGAGCAGCACCGTAAGCAAAGAGCAACTGCTGGACCAGGCCGCGAGCCGGGTGATTGAACTCGATATCGAGGGCATGACGTGCGCGTCCTGCGTCAACCGCGTCGAACGCAAGCTCGGAAGGCTCGACGGCGTGGAAGCCTCGGTCAACCTGCCCCTCGAGTCCGCCCACGTCACCGTCTCCTCGGACATCACCGACGAACAGATCACCGCCACAGTGGCGGCAGCCGGCTACAAGGCCACGATCCGCCCGAGCCGGTACGCGAGCCCGCAGCTTGAGGCTGTCGAAATCGCAGGCGGGACTGGGGTTTCGACAAGCTCAACCACCGGAGTCGACGCCGGCGAGGTGCCCGCTAGCGGCGCGGCCGGGGGCATGCGGAAGCGCGCGTCTAAGCTGGGCCCACGCCGGCCGGGTTCCCTGGCCGAGCTTGCGAGGCTAGGGGGCCGGTGGGGAGGAACGACCGAGCACGCGGAGCATGTGGCCGGTGGCGTCGCGACTGGCGACCACATGGCCCACGGCGCTGCAGCCCAGCTGCGCCCACGCCTGATACTCGCCGCCATCCTCACCATCCCCGTGTTCCTTATTTCGATGTTCCCGGCCTTGCAGTTCGCCAACTGGGGCTGGGTGGCGGCCACGCTCGCCCTGCCCGTGGTCAGCTGGGCGGCATGGCCGTTCCACCGGGCCGCGGCCGTCAACGCCCGGCATTTCGCCTCCACCATGGACACCCTGGTGTCGCTCGGCGTATCCGCGGCCTACGTTTTCTCGGCCTGGCAGCTGCTTGCCGACCCGTCGCTGACGGCCCACCCGGGCATGGCAGGCACGGAGATGGGCGCCGGCGGGCTCTACTTCGAAGTCGCGTCGGTTGTCACCACGTTCCTGCTGCTCGGCCGCTATCTTGAGGCCAACGCCAAGCGGAAGGCCGGGGATGCCCTCAAGGCCCTGCTTAACCTCGGCGCCAAGGATGCCACGGTCCTCAGGGACGGCCGCGAGCACAAGATCCCGGCCGGGCAGCTTGGCGTGGGCGATGTCATCGTGGTCCGCCCCGGCGAGAAGATCGCCACCGACGGCGTCGTCATCGAAGGATCCTCCGCCGTCGACGCCTCCCTCGTGACCGGCGAATCCGTGCCCGTGGAAGTCGGCCCGGACAGCCCCGTCATCGGTGCCACCATCAACACCTCCGGCCGCCTCCTGGTCCGCGCCACGCGCGTCGGTGCCGAGACCACCCTCGCCCAAATGGGCCGGCTCGTCTCCCAGGCGCAGACTGGGAAGGCCCCGATCGCCCGCCTCGCGGACCGCATCAGCGCCGTGTTCGTGCCCGTCGTGCTGGGTATCGCCGCCGCTACCTTCGGCGCCTGGCTGCTCGCGGCCGGACCGGTCATAAGCGACGCCGAGCTGCGCGCCGCCTTCACTGCGGCCGTCGCCGTGCTGGTCATTGCCTGCCCGTGCGCCCTGGGGCTCGCCACGCCCGTGGGACTCCTCACCGGGACAGGCCGCGGAGCCCAGCTAGGCATCCTGATCAAGGGCCCCCAGGTCCTCGAAGACACCCGGACCGTGGACACCATCCTGCTGGACAAGACCGGCACCGTCACCACCGGCCACCTGGCCGTCGACGGCAGCCAGTCGTTCGGCACGTTCGGTGAGGCCGAGGTCCTGCGCCTCGCCGGGGCCGTGGAGTCCGCGTCCGAGCACCCCATTGCCCACGCCATCGTTGCCGCGGCACGCTCCGCAGCGGGCCCGAACAACGACGCCGGCCGCCTCCCCGCCGTCGATGGCTTCCGCTCCGCCCCCGGCGGCGGTGTCCAGGGGACCGTGGATGGACGCCGCATTACCGCGGGCCGCACGGGTTGGCTGCGGGAAAACGGCATTGCCACGACGGCGGCGCAGCAGGCCGCCCTCCGCGTCGCCGAGGAGTCCGGCGCCACTGCCATCTGGGTGGCCGTCGACGGGGAAGCCGCGGGCATCATCAGCCTGCGGGACACGCTCAAGCCCGGCTCGGCGGCGGCGATCGCGAGGCTCAGGCAGCTCGGGCTCAGGCCGATCCTGCTGACCGGGGACAACGCTGCGGTGGCCGCGCAGGTGGCTACCGCTGTCGGCATCGGCCCTGAGGATGTGTTCGCCGGCGTGCTGCCGGAAGGCAAGGTCGAGGCCGTGCGGAAGCTGCAGGCGGGCGGCGCCACCGTGGCGATGGCCGGCGACGGCGTGAACGACGCCGCGGCGCTGGCACAGGCGGACCTGGGGATCGCCATGGGCTCGGGCACCGACGTCGCCATCGAGGCCGCCGACCTGACGGTCATGGGCAACGAGCTGGGGCAGGTGGCGCAGGCCATTCAACTGTCCCGCCGGACCCTGGCCACCATCAAGACCAACCTCTTCTGGGCCTTCTTCTACAACGCGGTCGGCATTCCGGTGGCGGCCCTGGGACTGCTGAACCCGATGATCGCCGGCGCCGCGATGGCCGCCAGCTCCGTGCTGGTGGTGGCCAACTCGCTGCGGCTGCGCAGCTTCGGCAAGTAGCCCGCCACGCCCCAACTGGCTAGCAGCGGGGGTCGTTCTGAGCGCTCAAACGACCCCTGCTGGGAGTTAGTTGGGAGGAAGTTCCGCAGACGGCTTACGGAACGGGTTCGACGTCGTTCGCGTGATCCAGCTGAGCCGGCAGCGGCGCCGCCAGCTGAGCCGCACGGAGCTCATCCACGCGGACCAGCACCACGCCGCCGACAATCAGGATCCCGCCCACGAGCTGGATCGGGCCGGGCAGTTCGCCGAGCAGCAGCCACGCCCAGATGACCGCGAACAGCACTTCGGTGAGCGAGACGAAGGACGCCACCTTCGATCCGAGGGCCCGCGCCGCCATGATGCCGGAGACATAGGCAATGACGGTGGCCAGGACAACGAGGCCCCCGAGGGCCACCCACCAGGGAGTGACCCACGGCCCCAGCCGGGTGTCTGCCGTGCTGAACGCCATCGGCAGCAGGCCTGTAGCGGCGGCGAGCCACATCACCGCGGCCCCCACCATCAGGCCTGCTGAGGCCAGGACGAGCGGCGGGAGGGTGTCATTTTCCTTGGCCGTGATGAAGAAATAGATGGCAAGGCAGACGGCGGCCGCCATCCCCCACAGGACGCCGATCAGATCGATCTTCACGGCCGCCGTGAGGTCCAGAACCAGAACCAGCCCGCCTAGGGACAGGAGGGTGCCGGCGATAGTCAGCGGCCGGGGCCGTTTCCGGCTCGCCGCCCAGAGCCATAGCACGATGATGACGGGAGCCAGATACTCCAGCAGGAGGGCGACGCCGACCGACAACCGTGACACCGCGTTGAAGTAGAACAGCTGGCAGGCGGCGACACCGATGACGCCGAAAAGCAGGACAGTGAGCCAGTTGTCCTTGAGCTGATGCCAGCGTCCCCGCAGGGCGGGAACGGCCGGAACCGCCAGGATCAGCGCGGCGCCGGTGAGGCGTGCAGTGACCGCGGCGCCGGGCGTCCAGCCCGTCTCCAGCAATGCCTTGGCAAAGGAGCCGGACAGGCCGAACACGGCAGAGGAGAACAGGGCAACACCCAGGCCCGAGGCCATGAAGCCCGAAGCGGCGCCGGGGTTTCCAGCCCCGCGCTTTCGGGCGCCTTGATTTCCGACGCCTTGATTTCCGGAAAGGTCTTTGACCGGGGCATCGGCGGGGTGGCGTGCGGCAGACACGGGCTGCCTCCTGTCAGGAGTAAAGTAGGGTTATGGTCATGACAGTACGCCCAGACGAGGTAAGGAGTCAAGATGGTTTTTGCCCCTGACACGGAAATTGCCCTGCGTTCGGTGGTGGATCTCGTCAACACCTCGGCCAACGGTGAGGAGCTGTTGGCCACAACGGCGGATCTGGACCGCTTCCTCAAAACCGAGGGATTCACCGGCTCCAGGACCCACGACGCGGCCGAGCTCGCCAGCGTGCACCGGCTCCGCGGCCAGCTCGCCGAGCTCTGGCTAGCAGATGAAGCCACCGCCGTGGAGACCGTGAACCGGCTACTCAGGGACGCCCGGGCGCTCCCCCAGCTGGTCCGGCATGATGAATGGGACTGGCATCTGCATGCCACCACACCGGAGGCCCCGCTGGAGGACCGGATGAGCACCGAAGCGGCCATGGCCCTCGTTGACGTGATCCGCACCAAGGAGATGGACCGCATGCTGGTGTGCGCTGCCGAGGACTGCGACGCCGTCGTGCTGGATCTCAGCCGGAACCGCTCGAAGCGCTACTGCGACACCGGCAACTGCGCCAACCGCGCGCATGTGGCGGCCTACCGGGCGCGGAAAGCCGCCTCCTGACGGCGGGACGTCAAGCCATCAAGCGAGCGCAGCCGGCGGAGGACGCCCTAGCGAAGATCGTCGCCGGGGGTGTCGTCCGGGGTCCCGGGAGCGCCGGGGCCCGGCTTTGCGGAGTGGCCGCCGTGGCCGGGTGACCTCTTGGAGCTCAGGTTGACGCCTGACCCCTTGCCCAGGTGCTCGGCATTGTCCTTATGGCTCATCGAGAGCATGGCGGCCAGCACGAGTGTCACGATGAAGGCGATGCCCGCGCCGGTGAAGGCCAGGTCAAACCGGGGTGAGCGGGCGCTGCCGCCGGAAGCGAAGATCAGGACGCCGAAAAAGACCAGTACGGCCCAGAACGCGGAGAACATGAGCGGTCCCTTGACCGAGGTCCGCAGGCTGCGCGGTTCTCCGGATTTCTGCTGTGCCAAGGTGCTTTCCTCCTGCAGCCGACGCCCGGCAGGCGTGGCAGTTTTGATACCGCAATTGTTCTACGCAGGGTAGAACCTGTCGGTACTAGTTTACGGCCTCCACGGAATCGCCCTGTGCATCGTGCCGCAGGCTCAGGCCTGCGAGCATCCACAGCACGCCGCCGATGATGGCTCCGCCGCCGGCGACGCCGAGGAGCGCGTGTGCGCCCAGGCCGATGAAGAACGGCAGCGCGATCGCGGTGCCGAGTCCGATCACGCCGGAGGCAATCCAGTCGCGTGCCAGCACGGAGCGGCCCCGGCCGGTGATGCCGAGATACAGCTCCCCGGCCCCCGCTAGGCCCACGCCCACGGCCGCAATGGTTCCGAAGACAAGTGCGCCGGGGATCAGGGCGACCGCCGCACCGGCCCCGGCCAGAACGGCCCCGCCGGCGGAGAGGATCTTGCCGGCGCGTTCCGCGGGCCGGAATCCGGCCTTCTTGACGCTCCAGATCAGCACGACGCCGGTGGCCAGCAGGTAGAGCCCGCCGGCCCAGCCCAATCCCGCCTCGGAGGGCGCGGCCCAGAACACCGTCAGCGCACCGAACACGAGCGCAACGGCGGCCCGGACGAGCACGGGCTTCCAAACATCCGCGGCAGCGGGGATGGCAGTGGAAGCGTCGGGGGCAGCGGGGAGAGTCACCCGTCCAGTTTAGTGCGAAGCCGCTCCGGTGCGCGCCGGGCGTCCGGGATCCCGCTGAACGGTCCCGGCTCAGTGCGCGCCAAGCACCATCCACCGATCCGTCCGGGCGCGGAGGCCGAGCGTGATCGCCCGCGCCGGCATGTAGCCGAGCGAGAAGGCCGTCCACAGCCAGAGCAGCCCCGCACTGCCGTCGGCCCCGGAGAGGCGGACGGCCAGCAACAGCGGCAAGTAGACGGCCAGATTGACGACGCCGGCGATGGCCAGGTATCGCGCGTCGCCCGCACCGATCAGGACGCCGTCGAGGACGAAGACGTAACCGGCGATCGGCTGGCCGGCGGCGAGCACCCAGAGCGCGAGCGTGAGCGATGCCCCGACCTCGGCGTCGGAAGTGAACAGCGCGCCGGCCCAGGGCGCCGCCGCGGCCAGGAGGACCCCGGTCAGGACGCCAAAGCCGAGGCCCCAGCGGGTCATCGTGCGCGTCAGCCCGCGCGCCTTGTCCGCGTGGGCTGCGCCGAGCTCCTTGCCGATCAGGGCCTGGGCCGCAATGGCGAGGGCATCCAGGGCGAACGCGAGGAACGTGAAGATCGTCATGGCGAGCTGGTGGGCGGCCAGGTTGACGGACCCCTGGGCCGTGACGACGACGACCGTGGCGAGGATCGCGATCCGCAGGCTGAGCGTGCGCAGCATCAGCCACGAGCCCACCTTGGTCATGGCCCGGATGCCGCGCCAGTCCGGCAGCAGGGACACGTCGTGGCGGCCGGCGTTGCGCTGGACTATCACGACGTACACGAGCGCCATGGCCCATTGGGCGATGCTGGTGCCCACGGCGGAGCCGGTCACGGACCAGTGACACCCGTAGACCAGGATCAGGTTCAGCACGATGTTCAGCGTGAAGCCCGCCGCGGCGACGGCCAGCGGTGTCCGGGTGTCCTGCAGCCCCCGCAGCACGCCGGTGCCTGCGAAGATGAGCAGCATCGCCACGAGGCCCGGCATGGACCAGCGCAGGTAGTCGACGGCGAACCCCCGCACCGCGCCGCGCGCCCCCATCAGGTCCAGGAGCGGCTCGGCGGCCAGCAACCCGGCGCCGGCCAGGACGGTTCCCAGCACGAGTGCCAGCCAGACGCCGTCGCGCCCGGCCGCGAGGGCTTTCGGGAGCTGGCCGTGGCCGATCGCCCGCGCGACGGCCGGGGTCGTGGAATAGGCGAGGAACACCGTGAGTCCCACCGCCGTGTGAAGCACCGCGGACGCCAGTCCGACGCCGGCAAGCTGAGCCACGCCGAGGTGGCCCACAATCGCGGAATCAGCGAGCAGGAACAGCGGTTCGGCGATCAGCGCGCCGAAGGCCGGCACTGCGAGGCGCAGGATTTCACGCCTGTGGCCGGCGGGGGCAGGCAGGGTCTCGGGAAGGGCAGGAGAGGCGGGCACGGATTAACCCTACCGGGACGCAGGACGCTCCACCGGGCGACGTTTAGTTGACATTTCAACCAAATGCCAGAACACTGGAAGTTGAAGCTACAACTGTCCGGCTGTCCCAGGATGCCCAAGACAGCACCCCTACTCCTGAAACGGCACATCACATGAACCAGCCCACACTCACCACCTCGGCCCGCACCATCCTGCGCATCGTCACCGGATTCCTCTTCGCCGCCCACGGTTGGCAGAAATTCAACGAATTCACGATCGCCGGCACCCAGGCCGCATTCGCCCAGATGGGCGTTCCGGCGGCCCAAGTGGCGGCACCCGTCGTCGCCACCCTCGAACTGGTCGGCGGCGTCGCACTGATCCTCGGTGTGCTCACCCGCGTGTTCGCCGTGCTCCTCGCCGTGGACATGCTGGGGGCCCTGTTCCTGGTCCACGCCTCCGCCGGCGTCTTTGTCGCGACAGGCGGGTACGAACTCGTGCTGCTGCTGGCGGCCGCCGCCCTGGCAGTCGCCCTGGTCGGCGCGGGAGGGTTCTCCGCGGACCGCGCGCTCTTCGGCCGCAGCAACTCCAAGCTCAGGGTCCTCGTCTAGAGGGCTCCGTGCGCACCAGCACGCGACGAACCTGCCGCGCACCACAGGGGGACCCGTCGAATTACCTGAATCTGCGCACTGGGCCGGCCGATCATGGGATCGGCCGGCCCAGCGGCGGGCTCAGCACGAAGATCCACGGCGAGAGGCCGTCGTAACTTCGTATTAGGAAGCGCGCAGGCGCTCCACATCCTGGATGCCCGGGTACGCGGCCTGGGTGCCCTTTCTGGTGGCGGCGAGTGCTGCCGCAACAGAAGCAAACGCGGCCGCGTCGGCCAGCGTCTCGCCCGCGGCAAGCCTGGTCGCGACGGCGCCCGTGAAGGCATCGCCGGCTCCCGTGGTGTCCACCGCCTTGACCCTGGTGGGGGCAATCCGCGTGATCCGGTGGCCTTTGGCGGCCTGCGAGTCCAACACCACGGAGCCGTGGGCACCCAGGGTGACCAGGACGCGGTCCAGCCCGCGCTCGGCGAACTTGAGCCGCACCGGTTCCCAGGCCAGGGCATCCGCGTCGGCGCCGGGCACCTCGGCGGCGCCCAGGAAGAGCGAAGCCTCGTGGGCGTTCACCAGCAGGACGTCGCTTAGCTCGGCCAGGCTCTGCGGGATCTGCGCATAGGGCGAGAGGTTCAGCAGGACCATCGCGCCGCCGTCGCGCCCTGACCGGGCGGCCGCCTCGACGGTCTCCAGGCTGACCTCGAGGCAGAGGCAGACCACGGCGGCGCCGTCGAACGCATCGGCGGATGCCACGACGTCGGCGGGAGCCAGGGTGCCGTTGGCGCCGGCCGAGATGATGATGCTGTTCTCGCCGTGCGCGTCCACGGAGATGACCGCGACGCCGGTGGCGGCATCGGGCGAGCGGCGCACGCGGGATACGTCCACGCCGGCACCGGCGGTAGAGGCCAGGAGCATGGCCCCGTTGGCGTCCTCGCCCACTGCCCCGACCAGGCTGACGCGGCCGCCGAGCTTGCTCGCGGCCACCGCCTGGTTGGCGCTCTTGCCGCCGGGATTGACGGCGAAGCCGCTGCCGTGCGCGGTTTCGCCCGGCAGGGGCAGTCGCTCACAGTAGATGGTCAGGTCCGCGTTAAGGGACCCGACGACGACAATCCGACCGGCTTGCGCGTCGCCGTCGGACCCTGCCGCGGTTGTCTCGGCGGGGCTCACTTCGCCACCTCCGCTTCGACGGGCTTCGGGATCAGCAGCGAGGCGGCGAAGGCCGCCACCGTGATGGCCAGACCAACCACCCCGACCGTCAGGTACGAGGCCTTGGCGTCGCCAAGTGCCGAGGTCGCCACGAGCACCGCGGGAAGTACGAGGAAGCTCAGGCCCGCGCCGAGGTTGAAGGCGCCGGCGTTCATGCCCGGCAGGAAGCCCGGGTTCCCCTGGGGCGAGGGCACAACTCCGAGTCCGTTCAGCATGATGTTGACCGTACCTGCGTACATGATGCCCAGCAAGGCCGTTCCGGTGATCATCATGGGCAGGCTGCTGAGGCCGAAGAACGCGATGATGGCCAGGGCCACCAGGCTGCCGGCCATGCCGATGCGAAGGACCTTCGTGTAGCCCAGGACGGGAGCGAGGCGGCCGCTGATCGGGCCGAAGACCCAGACCAAGAGGGCGTAAGGCGTGAGGATCATGAGGGACATTTCGGTGGGGCCGGCGGCGAAGCCGGGGGCCGCGGCCTGCACATAGGCCGGGACGATGCCGTTGATGACGGCGAAGATGCCGGTCATGGTCAGCATGGTGGTCAGCAGCGGCGCCCAGGTGGAGCGCTGGCGCAGATGGGCGGTTTCGACCATGGGCTGCTTGGCGCGCTGCTCCACCGTCCAGAACGCGAAGAACGCGGCGGCGGCAACGACGATCAAGACGACGGCCAGGATCAGCGTGCTTGCGGAGAAGGCGCTGACCAGCTTGGAGCCTTCGTTGAGGGCACGCCTGCGGCGTGCTGCAGGAGGCCCGCGTCGCCGCGGTGCGGATCCCGGAGCAACTCGCCGTGGCCGGCTTCGACGATCTGCCGTACTCGGCCATCAGCAACCCCAGCCTGACCAGCGTGCACCTGCCCGCAACACCCCTGGGACTCAAGGCCGGCGAACAGCTGCGCGCCCTCATCGAATGCCGCGCCTTGGAGCAGCCCCAGCTGACGCTGGAAAGTTCGTTGGTGGTACGGGGCTCCACGGCCTGATGGCCGCCGTCCCGGCCCGCATATGGCGGCCCGGGACGGGGTTTGTGTCTTTCCCCGGCGGCGCGCTGCGCGGCGTGTCAGTAAACTCACAGCATGACTGAGACCGACGCCAACGCCGTGACCCTGCGCTTCCTGGCGGCGCCCACCGACGTCGGGCACAGCGGGTCCGTGGACGCCGGCACGGTGCTGGAATGGGTGGACAAGGCGGCCTACGCCGCGGCCGTCGGCTGGGCCAAGTCCTACTGCGTCACGGCGTACGTGGGAAACATCCACTTCGCCGATCCGGTCAACAGCGGCGACATGGTCGAAGTCACGGCCACGATCGTCTATACGGGCCGGTCCTCGATGCACATCCGCTCCGTGGTTTCCTCCGGCGATCCGAAGGGCGGGCCCGCCACCATGCGCAGCCAGTGCATGGTGATCTTTGTGGCGGTGGGCGAGGACGGCAAGCCCATTCCGGTGCCGCAGTTTGAGCCCTCCACGCCCGAGGAGATCGAGCAGCGCGATCATGCGCTGGCGCGGATCAAGGTCCGCGAGGACATCGTCAAGGCCATGAGCGCCCAGGAATACACCGACGCCGGTACCGCCGAGCGCGTGGTCCTGCGGTTCATGGCCGCCCCGACGGATGTGAACTGGGGCGGGAAGGTGCACGGCGGGATCGTCATGAAATGGATCGACGAGGCCGCCTACGTGTGCGCCTCGCGCTACTGCGGGAAGGACACGGTGGCCGTGTTTTCCGGTGGCGTCCGGTTCTACCGGCCGCTGCTGATCGGCCACGTGGTGGAGGTGGAGGCCCGGCTAGTCTACACCGGTACCAAGGGCATGCACATCGCCGTCCACGTCCGCTCGGGCGACCCCAAGGGTCGCGAACTGAACCTCACGACCTACTGCCTGACCGTGATGGTTGCCCGCGACGAGGGCGGAAACTCGGTCCCGATCCCGCAGTGGGTTCCGGTGTCCGAGGAGGACAAGCGGCTGCACGCCCATGCCCGCGAGCTGCTGGAAATCCGTGGCAGGGCGCCGGGAAACAGGCTCCCCAACCACCTGCTCGCAGCCGGCGGCTAGAAGCCGCCGCCGGCGTCGGCCGCCATGTTGGCAAACCGCGAGTAGTGGCCCTGGAACGCCACCACAATGTCCTTCGTCGGGCCGTTACGGTGCTTGGCGATCAGGATGTCCGCCTCGCCGGCGCGGGGCGATTCCTTGTCGTAGACATCCTCACGGTGCAGAAGGATCACCATGTCGGCGTCCTGCTCGATGGAACCGGATTCGCGGAGGTCAGAGACCATTGGCCGCTTGTCCTGGCGCTGCTCGGAGCCACGGTTGAGCTGCGAGAGGGCGATCACCGGCACCTGGAGTTCCTTGGCCAGCAGCTTGAGCGCACGGGAGAACTCGGAGACTTCCTGCTGGCGTGACTCCACTTTCTTGCCCGAGCTCATGAGCTGCAGGTAGTCCAGGATCACCAGTTTGAGGTCGTGCTGCTGCTTCAGGCGGCGGCATTTGGCGCGGATTTCCATCAGCGACATGTTCGGGCTGTCGTCAATGAACAGCGGGGCATCGTTCATGCGGCCCATCGTCGTGGCGATCTTGGACCATTGCTCGTCCTTGATGGTGCCCTTGCGGAGGTCCTGAAGGCCGATGGTGGCCTCTGCGGACAGCAGGCGCATGGCGATCTCGTTCCGGCCCATTTCCAAGGAGAACATGACAGTCGCGAGGTTGTTCTTGATGGCGGCGGAGCGGGCGAAGTCCAGCGCGAACGTGGACTTACCGACGGCCGGGCGGGCCGCGATGACGATCATCTGCCCCGGGTGCAGGCCATGGGTCAGCTCATCGAGTTCATAGAAGCCGGTGGGCACGCCCGTCAGCCCCTCGCCGCGGTGGCCTGAGGCTTCGATCTCGTCCACGGTGGATTCCATGACGTCCTTGAGGACAACGTAGTCCTCCGCGGTGCGGCGCTCGGCGACGGCGTAGATCTCGGCCTGCGCCTGGTTGACCAGGTCCTCGACCTCGCCGTCGGCGCCGTAGCCCAGCTGGACGATCTTGGTGCCGGCATTGACGAGGCGGCGCAGGACCGCGCGTTCGGCCACGATCTCGGCGTAGTAGCCGGCGTTGGCGGCGGTGGGGACGGTCTGGATGAGTTCGTGCAGGTAGGCGGGTCCGCCGATCCTGTTGATCTCACCGCGTTTGGTCAGCTCGTCCGAGACGGTCACGGCGTCGGCCGGTTCTCCGCGGCCGTAGAGGTCGATGATGGCCTCGTAGATGGTCTCGTGGGCCGGGCGGTAGAAGTCCTGGCCACGCAGGATTTCGACGACGTCGGCAATGGCGTCCTTGGACAGCATCATGCCGCCCAGCACGGACTGCTCGGCGGGGATGTCCTGCGGCGGCTTGCGGCTGCCTTCGGATCCCCGGGCGCCCTCGATTGAGTCCAGATGCGTAACTGACAAAACTGCCGTCCTCCATTGTGTGCCGCTGCGGATATTCGTTCGCCCGCGGCGCGTAAGCCATGTGCCTAGGTGGCCATTGGCGTCAAACCCGGCGCACCGTCCGCTTAAGTACTATCAGCGGGCACCGACTGTTTTGCCGTGTTACCGGATTTACCGGGCCTCGTTATCCACAGCTCCATTCCGGAGTGGAAACCGTCCAGACTGTCTGGACGCATCGTGCAGCGACCGGCGGATGTCCCTAGCCGAAGCCCGATATCCAGCTACGTTATCCCCCGATCGCACAGGGACCAACCCGACCCGAGGGCTCCCCTGTGGATAAGCTGTGCACTACTGCTTGGTGCTTGTGCACAGCCTGTGGGAACACCTGTGGATAGAAAAATAGTTAGGCCCGAAATCGAGCGTTGACCTGCGGAAACACCGGGTTAACCTTGTGGACACTAAACTATTTTCGCCAACCTTCATCCACAGCCTGCAGCCTGAGGCTGGGGATAGCGGCAGGAATCAGGGCCACAAACTGCGGAAAATATGCGCATTTTGTGATCGGCCTCACGGGCGGAGGCCGAATTGACGGCTGGCGGGGCGCGCTGTATGCAATCCGCGGGACATGCTGTGGATAACTGCTATCTGGCATAAGCTCTAGTCATGGGCGATGTACTGCTGGTCATCTTTCCTGCCCTCATTCTGGCGGCAGTCCTCTGGGCGTTGGTCACGGCACTCAAGCCACGGGATTTTGGCATCTCGGACGCGGAGCGCTACCAGCTGGAACTGGCTGCCCGATCCCAGGCCCACTATGCGGCGCAGGTTCAGGCCGCCACGGCTGCACGCGCCCGGGTGGATGCGACCACACGGCCCAGCCAGAACGAACAACAGCAGTCACAGCAAGCGGATCATGCCCGGGCGGCCCTGCAGGCCCAGGCGGGCTCCGCGCCTGCCATGGGGCAGCCCGGCTACCAGGGCGCCGTTTTGCCTGGCGGACAGCTGAACCCCCAGTTCGCCCTGCAGCTTCAGTCGCTGGCCCGGACCGGCAAGAAAGTCCAGGCCATCAGGCTGCTGCGTCAGGCAACCCGCTCAGATCTCTTGACCGCCAAGAATTATGTAGATCGGCTGTAGTACATGGAATCCCTGCTCATTCCCATCCTGATCCTGGTCCTCGCCGGCGCGGGCGTACTGCTGGCGTACCGGGCCTTGGGCCGCCGCGGGGCCCGGCCACGGCCGGAGGCCATGCCGCAGCCGGGGCGGGATCCCGTGGAGCTTGCGCGCGCGGCAGCAGCCAAGCTGACCCAGGAGCAGCACCGCCGGCTGTACGCCCTGATCGCGCAGGGACAGGCCATGGCCGCCATCAAGCTTTACTTCGAGGCCACCGGAGAGGGCCTCCGCGCCTCCCGTGACGCCGTCGGCGCCCTGGCAGCGCACCCGCAGCCGTTCCGCGCCCCGGAGGCTCCCCAGCAAGCCGCAAGCGACGACGACGACGCGCCGCAGCGCTTCCCCTACCGTTACCGGGCGATCGCCAGCAAGGGCGATGTCACGCGCGAGGTGAGCAGCAACATGCTCAACGACGAGATCTACGGCAGGATCCGCACCCTGGCCAAGAGTGGCGACACCGAGGCGGCCGCGACAGCGCTGACGCGCCACTCGGATATCTCCATGAAGCAGGCCAGGGAATTCATCGCCCTGCTCGACGACTGACTGCTCGACGACTGACCGCCGGACGGCTTACTGCTGGACGGCTTACGCCCCGAATTGGGCCCTGGTTGCTGTACAGCGGCGGCGGGATGTGCCCGGGCGGGGTCGGCACCGCCGGCCGTGCCGCGGGGACGGCGGAAACCGTGGGGCCCATCGCGTCCGCCGCGCGGTCGATGATCTTGTCGAGCTCCCCACGGTCCAGCCACACGCCACGGCATTGGGGGCAGTAGTCGATCTCGACTCCGCTGCGTTCGCTCATGATCAGGTCTACAGAATCCACAGGACACTTCATGTACCGCACAACGACCGGGTCCGCCGATAAGTTCACGCCGGCGTACCGGGACCGGACTGCTACTGCCCGCCCGAGATTCCGGCGAGCAGCTGTTCGAACGGCAGGGACTCGAGCACCGCCGGCTTCTGCTGCGGCTCCGATCCCTGCAGCAGGCGGGCGAACTCCCCCGCCGCCCGGTCGATCCGCGACGAGAGCGGCGAGCCGCCGTCGTCGGTGTTCCCCCAATCCTGCGGGCCGGCGAAGACTGCAGTGGACGCGACGCGGGTGCGCAGGTAGGTGAAGAGGGGCCGCATCGCGAAGTCCAGCACCATCTGGTGCCGGTCCGTGCCGGCTGTCGCGCCAAGCAGGACAGCCTTGCCCTCCAGGGACTTAGGGTCCAGGACATCGATGAACGATTTGAACAGGCCGCTGTACGAGGCGCTGAACACGGGGCTGACGGCGATGATGCCGTCCGAGGCATCGACGCCGGCTAATACCTCAGCCAGGCGCGGAGCAGCGTAGCCTGTCACGAAGTTGTTGGCGATCTCCACCGCGAGGTCCCGCAGCTCCACGACTTCGACGGTGGCGGCATAGCCCGACGCAGCCAGCTGCCGTTCAGCCGAGGCTGCCAGCTGGTCCGCCAGCAGGCGGCTCGACGACGGGACGCCGAGTCCGGCGGAGAGGACGGTGATGCGGCGGGTTTCCACGGGGTGCTCCTAGTGTCAGGTAATTCCAAGTAATACATGCGTTTGCATCTACCTACACAAGGAGCGGGCACCGGGATTTATTCCCTCACCCGTTGCGCTATCACTTTCGGTCGTCAAGGAGGCGGCATGGCAACTACAAGTGATAGGGCAACGGGGGCCGGCTGTGCCACACTGCCCTCATGGCTGAAAATAGGACCCAGGCGACCGGCGCGCCGGTCGAGGACTTCCTTGCCGCCGTCGAGCATCCCGTCCGCCGCCGGGACGGATTCCGGCTGCTGTCGCTCATGTCCGAGCTGACGGGCGAAAAGGCGGAAATGTGGGGGCCGACGATTGTGGGGTTCGGCCGCTACGACTACAAGTACGGGAGCGGCCGCGAAGGCGACTCTGCGGCCGTGGGCTTCTCGCCCAGAAAGGCCAGCCTCTCGCTCTACGGCCTGGCGTACGGTCCGGAGTCGGCCGAGCTGCCGGGCAGGCTGGGCAAGCACAAGATGGGCGCGGGCTGCCTGTATCTCAACAAGCTTGACGACGTCGACGAGGCCGTGCTGGCGGAACTGATCAGGGCCGGCTACAGGCACGTGGCCGCGGTGCTGCATCAAGGCGCGCCGGACTGCCTGAAACGCAGAAGGCCCCCGGCGCCGGTTCCTAAGAGGAATCCGAAGGCGGGGGCCTTCCAGCAGTTCAGGACTGCTTGGCCGAAGCGGCGGTAGTCGAAAAGACTACTCGCGCTCGTAGCGCCCCCTAAAACCTCGCTAGCTCGGTTTCAGGGAACCCTGCGCTACTTGCTGGCGACGACGTCGAGTTCGATCACAGCGGCGACGTCGTCGTGCAGACGGACGTTGGCCTGGTAGGAACCGACCGACTTGATGTGTGCCGGCAGTTCAACCTTGCGCTTGTCGATGCGGCCAAGGCCAGCGGCCTCAACAGCGTCGGCCACGTCGCCCTGCTTGACGGTGCCGAACAGGCGTCCGGTCTCGCCAGCCTTGACGACGAGCTTGACCGGCTTGGCGGAGAGTGCAGCGGCCTGCTTCTGAGCGTCTTCCAGGGAAGCGTGCTCGCGGGCAACGCGGGCAGCCTTGATGGACTCAACCTGCTTCTCGCCGCCCTTGGACCAGGTCAGGGCGAAGTTGCGGGGCAGCAGGTAGTTACGTGCGTAACCGTCCTTGACCTCGACAACATCGCCGGCAGCACCGAGACCGGTTACTTCGTGGGTCAGAATGAGCTTTGCCATGTTAGTTAATCCCTTCCTTAGCCGCGGCCAGCGCCGGAGTAAGGCAGCAGAGCAACTTCGCGGGCGTTCTTGATTGCCTGGGCGATCTTGCGCTGTTCCTGCACCGTGACGCCGGTGACGCGACGGGCGCGGATCTTTCCGCGGTCGGAGATGAACTTGCGCAGCAATGCTACGTCCTTGTAGTCGATGACAGTGATGTCAGCGGCCTTCAAGGGGTTGGACTTTGGTTTGGGCTTACGGAGTTCAGCCTTAGCCATCGTGGAGCTCCTATTCGATGGAGCCCGTGGATATTGATCCACGGGATGGTGGTGATCCGACGCCGTCTGCGCCCGGCCGCGTTGCGGCGTCCTGGCGGGTTCCGTCGTCGGACCTTAGATGTTGTTTAGAAGGGAGGTTCGGAATCCGGGCCGTTGCCCCAGCCGCCGCCTGCATTGCTGACACCGGGCGTGGCCCAGGGGTCTTCCTGCGCTGCGGGCTGGTTGCCGCCCCACGTTCCGCCGGTGTTGCCGCCCTGGTTTCCACCAGAGTTGCCACCGAAGCCGCCGCTGTTGCCGCCGCCGAAGCCGCCCTGGCCACCCTGACCGCCGGAGCGCTGGGTGCGGTTGACCTTGGCATTGGCGTACCGCAGGCTCGGGCCGATTTCATCGACCTCGAGCTCGATAACGGTGCGCTTCTCGCCTTCTTTGGTTTCGTAGGAACGGCTCTTCAGGCGGCCGGAAACGATCACGCGCATGCCCTTGGTCAGGGATTCGGCGACGTTTTCGGCTGCTTCGCGCCATACCGACGCGCGGAGGAACAGGGTTTCCCCGTCCTTCCACTCATTGGACTGGCGGTCGAAGGTGCGGGGAGTAGAAGCGATGGTGAAGTTCGCTACTGCCGAACCTGACGGTGTGAACCTCAGTTCGGGGTCATTGGTGAGATTACCGATGACCGTAATAGTGGTTTCGCCTGCCATCTACTGCCTCCTTGTTCGTTCCTGCGGGGATAAAGATTGAAAGTTGAGGAGCTGAATTACTCAGCAACAACCTTCTGCTCTTCGGGGCGGGTGATCTTGGTGCGCATGATGGTCTCGTTGAGACTCAGCTGGCGGTCAAGTTCCTTGGCGGTAGCCGGCTCAGCGGTGAAGTTCACCACGGCGTAGATACCTTCGGACTTCTTCTGGATTTCGTAAGCCAGGCGACGACGGCCCCAGATGTCAACCTTTTCGATGGTTCCACCATCGTTGGTGATGACGTTCAGGAACTTCTGAAGCGACGGCTCAACGGTACGCTCTTCGACCTCGGGGTCGATGATTACCATCAATTCGTAAGGACGCATATGTGAACCCACCTCCTTTGGGCTAAGCGGTTACGGCATTTCCGTAACAGGAGGTTCATTTGCGGTGCCATGCGGTGCTCGGCCGCCGGAACGGAGGCAGGGCGCAGCACAGACTTCAATATCTTAGTGCATCCTGACCGGTTTCGGCGATTCCTTGAGTGCCCACGGTAGGCGCAACCACCGGACGGCGGGAAGCCGCTGGGACGGCCATGTGGATAACCGCCGGGACGGATCACTGCCCGGGCCCGGGCCGGGACGCCGGGCGCCGCGTCGCACCGGCCGGGCGCCCGCGCTGTGCCATGATCGGGGAATGAACCCCGGATTCCCGCCCCGCGGCACCGCCCGCACCATCCGGCGAAGCCGCCTCCGTTTCGCCGTCATGCTCCTGGCAGGACTGCTCGCAGGGGCCGCGTCAGGGCTGTCAGGGCATTGGGTGGAGGCCCCGGCGGTCGGCTGGAGCAGCGCGGCAGCGAGCTACGTGCTCTGGGTCTGGCTCGTGGTGGGACGGCTGGATCCCGCCGAAACCCGGGCCCACGCCACATCCGAGGACCCCTCGCGCAGCGTCACGGACCTGCTCATCCTGGCCGCCAACGTCGCCAGCCTCGTGGCTGTCGCCGCCGTCGTCGTCGATTCGCACAGCAACGACGGCGGGTCCCGCCTTGGCGGCGGCCTGCTGGCACTGGCCTCGGTGGCGCTGTCCTGGATGCTCGTGCAGACGCTCTTCACGCTGCGTTATGCCGAGCTCTACTACGGCACAGGGCAGAAGGCCGGGGCGGCGGTCGGGGGCATCAACTTCAACCAGGATGGGCCGCCGCAGTACACCGACTTCGCCTACCTCGCCACGAGCCTCGGCATGACCTACCAGGTCTCCGATACCGCCCTTGAGAACCACGGCATGCGTACCGAGGCCCTCAAGCACAGCCTGCTGTCCTACCTGTTCGGCACCGTCATCCTGGCTACCACCATCAACCTCGTGATCGGGCTGGCCGCCTGAGCGTTGATCCGGGCTACGCCGTCCGGAAGAACAGCTCGGTCACCTTCGCCAGCCGGTAGGGGTCCTCGACTCCGCAGAGCTCGCGTGCCGAGTGCATGGACAGCAGCGGCACGCCGACGTCGACCGTCCTGATGCCGAGGCGGGTGGCTGTCAGCGGGCCGATCGTGGAGCCGCACGGCATCACGTTGTTGGAGACGAATTCCTGGTACGGGATGCCGGCGTCGGTGCACAGCCGCGCCCAGAGCGCGGCCCCGGCGGCGTCCGTCGCGTAGCGCTGGTTGGCGTTGATCTTCAGCAGCGGGCCGCCGTTCAGGGCAGGCCGGTTGGCGGGGTCGTGCCGCTCGGCGTAGTTGGGGTGCACGGCGTGGCCGGCGTCGGCGGAGACGCAGAACGACGCCGCGAAGGCCTGCCGCCGCTGGCTCGCCGAGGCTCCCAGCCCGTCGGAGATGCGCACTAGGACGTCCTCGAGGATGGGACCGCAGGCGCCGGAGCGGGACGCGGAACCGATTTCCTCGTGATCGAAGGCGGCCAGCACGGCGATCGGCGCGCCGTCCGGCAGCGGCGCCGAGGCGTGGGCGATCAGCGCCGTGAGTCCGGCGTGCGTCGCCGAGAGGTTGTCCAGCCGGCCGGAGGCGAAGAACTCACCCTTCGCCCCGAAAACCGCGGGCGCCTGGGTGTCGGCAATGACGACGTCGTAGCCGCCGATCTGCGCGGGATCCACTTCCGAGCCCGGCACCCGCCCCGCGAGCAGCCCCAGCAGGTCCTCGCCGGCCGGATCGCCGAGCCCGAAGACCGGATTCATGTGCTGCTGCTTGTCCAGGGCCAGGCCGTCGTTCACCGCACGGTCCAGGTGGATGGCCAGCTGGGGGAAGCGCAGCAGCGGGCCGGTGGCGGTGAGGTGCTGCGTGCCGTCCAGCATCACGAGGCGGCCGGCGAGCTGGAGTTCGCGGTCCAGCCACGAGTTCAGGAGGGGACCGCCATAGACCTCGACGCCGGCCTGCAGCCAGCCGAACCTGCCCGTGGTGGGTTTCGGCTTGAGTTTGAACGAGGGCGAGTCGGTGTGCGCACCGAGGATATTGAAGCCCGTGGTGGGCCCGGCGCTGTCCGGCAACACCCACGCGATGAGGGCGCCGTCGCGGATCACATAGAACTTGCCGGCTGCGGAGGTTGCGGCGGCAGCGGAGGTTGCGGCGGCGGGTGCGGCGCCGGGGTCTGAAACACCGTTCCACGGCTGCAGCTCGTCCAGGCCCGTGAAGCCCGCCTCGTCCAGCCGGCGGGCGGCCTCGTGGACGGCATGGAAGCTCGACGGCGACGCGCTGACATACGCGCCGAGGTCGTGGATGTGATCTGCGGCGGTGCTCGGTGTTGGCATGGCTCCGAGTCTAGCGCCGCGCCGGTCCGGTGCCGCCCGCGTCCCGCGCCGGGCTACACCGTGACGTTGAGCCCGGCCGCGTAGCCTGCGGACACCGAGCCGCTCATGGTGGCCAGCTGGTAGATGCCGCCGTCGTTGCCGAAGACGTTGTCGGATTTCAGTGTGGTGCGGGGAAAGCTCTGTGCGCTGGATTCGTAGCCGGCGGTGGCGTAGACATCCTTGCAGGCGGCCTCCGCCAGCGCGATCTGGGAGACCGTGAGGACCTGGCCGGCCGCCGTGGCGTTGCTCATGGACTCGAATACTTCAAAGTGGATGTGCGGCCAGCGTCCGCTGTAGGCGCCCGGGTAAATGGTCTTGAAGGTCACCTGCCCGTTCGCGTCGGCCTCCTGGACGCCGCGGAGGTAGTTCTCATTCTTGAGTCCGGAATCGTACATGGAGTACCTGCCGCTCCGGTCACAGTGCCAGGCATAGACGGCGGCACCGGCCAGGGGTGTACAGCCGTTTGACCCGCTGTTAGTTGAACCGTCGAGCAGGGTCAGCGTGACCGTCAGCGGCACGCCGTCGGCGGCGGTGGTGGAGGTCCCGAAGCTCGAGGTGATGTCCTGCCGGACCACGCCGGAGGCCTCCAGCGCATTGGGCCCGTTCGAACCGTCGCCGGGGTACGGGCCTGCCGTCTCCTGCGGGATTTGCACGCCGCACTCGGCAATCGCGCGCGTGAGGGTGGGAGAGCCGGAGGCGGACGGCGTCGTGCTGGCTGCGACACTTCCGGAGGCTGCCGGCGTCGAACCGGCCGACGGCGCGGCGGTGGAGGCGCCTGATCCGGTGGCGGTGCCCGAACCGCCCGGCGTGCAGGCCGCAAGCGCGGCCGCCGTGCCGGCCCCGAAGACCAGGCCCAGCGAGCGGCGGCTGATCAGGGTGGAGAGGTCGAATTCCAGGCCGCGGTCGTGGTTGGGGTGCGGCTCGTGCGGGGGCTGCGCTGAAGTGTTCATGGCTCCATGGAACCCCGGAGGGCTATGCCGCGGCTAGGGCGTTCCTGTGAAGCCGCTGTGGCTTGGACATGCACACCCGGTATGCCGGCTGGGCCGTGGCCCCGGCCCCGGCCCCGGGACCTGCCCTCCCTTGCGGTGGAGGACTGGACATGTCCTCCGGCCCGTTGGGGACATGCCCTCCCCAGCAGTGCAGGACTGGACATATTGCCACTATGTCCACCCTTTGGCGCCGGAGCTGGGCATGTCCCTTGGTCCGGAACAGCTCCGGCGCCCGGGAGACAATTACGACGCCGGTCCGACTCCGACGGCGGCATCCTCGGCCGGCGCTTCGGCGGCGGTCGTGCCGGCGGCAGGAACCGAGGCCTTCGCGCCGTGCTTGCGGTAGCGCCAGAGCCCGATGCCCACCACGACCGCAGCGAGGGCCAGTGAGAGTAGCAGCGATTCGCGGGTGGATTCCAGGATCACCATCCCGATCAGCAGCGCGACGATGCTGATGATGGCCACCCACGTCAGGTACGGGAAAAGCCACATTTTCAGCTCAAGGTCCTTGGCTGCGGCACCCATGCGGCGGCGCAGGATCAGCTGGGAACCCGCGATCACGAGCCACACGAACAAGGCGATGGCACCGGAGGTGTTGACCAGGAAGAGGAACACCGAGTCCGGGGCAATGTAGTTCAGGCCGACGGTGATGAAGCCGACGACGGTGGAAGCCAGCACCGCAGCGGCCGGAACGCCGCGATTGGAGATCCGCATCCACGCCCGGGGGGCGTCTCCGCGCCGGGACAGCGAGAACAGCATCCGGCTGGCGGTGTACAGGCCGGAGTTCAGGCAGGACAGCACGGAGGTCAGCACTACGATGTCCATGATGGTGCCGGCGCCCGGGATACCGAAGAGCTCGATCACGGCGACGTAGGGGCTCTTGGCCACGGAGGCGGAGTTCCAGGGCAGCAGGGTGACTACAACGGCGATGGAGCCGATATAGAAGACGAGGATGCGCCAGACGGTGGACTTCACGGCCTTCTTGACGGCGTCGACCGGGTTCTCGGATTCGCCGGCGGCGATGGTGGCGATTTCAGCGCCGAAGAAGGAGAAGACAACCACGAGGATGCCGGCCAGGACCGCGCCGGGGCCGTTGGGCATGAAACCGCCGTTTTCGGTCAAGTTGCTCAGTCCCGGGGCCGGTACGCCGGGAATGAGGCCGAGGATCGCCGCCACGCCGAAGAGCAGGAACAGCGAGATGGCGGCCACCTTGATGGAAGCGAACCAGAATTCAAACTCGCCGAAGGACTTCACGGAACCCAGGTTGGTGAGGGTCAGCAGCACCATCAGGAGCAGCGCCCAGACCCATTGATCGATGCCCGGCACCCAGCGGTGCATGATCGCGGCTCCTGCCGTGGCCTCGATGCCCAGGACGATGATCCAGAACCAGGCGTAGAGCCAGCCGATGCTGAACCCTGCCCAGCGGCCCAGCGCCTTGTCCGCGTAGGTGGAGAAGGAGCCGGTTTCCGGGTTGGCTGCGGCCATTTCGCCCAGCATTCGCATGACAAGGATGACCACCAGCCCCGCCGCCATGTAGGCGACCAGGATGCCGGGTCCGGCCTGCTGGATGGCGGCACCGGATCCGACAAAGAGTCCGGCGCCGATCACGCCGGCAATAGCGATCATGGACAGATGCCTGGGTTTCAGGGATTTTGAGAGCTGCTGGTCAGCGTGCATGGAAGCGCCGTTCTTCGTGGATTGTCTGGTCCCGCTTGCGTGGTGACGCGCGGTGACGCGCGGTGATGTGCTGTGTGGCGGGCCACACTGTCGTCCCCACCCTAGACCGGCACGGGAGCGCCCCCGGCTGTGCATCCCCACAAAGGACGCAGCACGAAACCGGGCGACACTCCAACAAGAAAGCATAGAGGGCAACGAAAGTTGCCTTCAGGGCAATTCTGTTATGTGCCTGAAACCACTGCTTCAGGGCTACCGGTCAGTAGTCCGCGTTGCTCGGGACCACCAGGCCGGTCTCGTACGCGTACACCACAGCCTGGACCCGGTCGCGGAGGTGGAGTTTAGTCAGGATGCGGCGCACATGCGTCTTGACGGTGGCCTCGGAGAGGAAGAACTTGCGGGCGATCTCAGCGTTGGACAGTGCCTCGGCCATGGCCTCCAGCATCTCGGTCTCACGCGGGGTGAGGTCCTCCAGCAGCGGGTCCCGCAGGGGGCGTTCCCCGGCGGCCGGGCGCGGCCGGCCCTCGGCTGCCCCGGCCGCCCGGACGGCACCGCGGACGTAGGTCTCGAGGAGGCGCCGCGTTACGCGGGGTGCCACGACGGCGTCGCCGCTGGCCACCACCCGCACGGCGCTGATCAGTTCCGCGGGGGCCACGTCCTTGAGCAGGAAAGCCGAGGCGCCCGCCTGCAGCCCGGCAAAGGCGTACTCGTCCAGGTCGAATGTGGTCAGGATGATGACCCTGGACGATCCCGAGGCGGTGATGGCCCGCGCGGCCTCGATTCCGTCCAGCACGAGCATCCGCACATCCATCAGCACCACGTCAGGAGTGAGTTCCCGGACCCGGCGCACCGCCTCGGCGCCGTCGGACGCCTCCCCCACAATGCACACATCGTCCTCGCCCTCCAGGATCAGGCGGAAGCCCATCCGTAGGAGCGGCTGATCGTCCACCAGCAGAATGCGTATGGGTCCAATTTCGTCCACTATTCCCCCTTGTCGCCGTTGCAGTTCAGGACGGCGTGCACGCGCCAGCCGCCGTCGATGGTGCGCCCGGCCTCCACGGTACCCGCAAAGATCCTGGTCCGTTCCCTCATCCCGGCCAGGCCCTGGCCGGAGCCCAGGGAGCCGAGGGAATCGGGCGGCCCCTGCGGACCGGCACCGGACCCGCCGGAGTCAACGGTCCCCTTGCCGTCGTCGACCACGTCAATGGTGACAGTATCGCCGTCCCGGGCAATGTTCACATCCACCCGGCCCAGCGAGCGGCCGTAGCGCAGCACGTTGGTCAGCGATTCCTGCACGATCCGGTACACGGTCAGCTGGAACGCGGCGTCCCCGGGCAGCGAAGGGCCGGTGTGCGTGTAGTGCAGCGGCAAGCCGGCAGTGCGGAATCCCTCCAGTAGCTTGGCCAGGTTGTCGCCCGCCACGAGGGGCTCGCGGGGGGCATGTCCCGCGGCCGAGTCGTCGCGCAGCACCCCGCGTACGCGCCGCATGTCCGCCATGGCCGTGCGGCCCGTGCGGGAGAGTTCGCCGAGCACTTCGGCGGCGCGCTGGGGATTTTTCCCGACGACGACGGCGGCCCCGTCCGAAAGGCTGATCATCACGGTCAGTGAATGCGCCACGACATCGTGCATTTCGCGGGCGATCCGGTTGCGTTCATTGACCGAGCCCAGCCGCGCGGCCCGGGCTGCCCAGGCGGCGATCTCGTGCTCGTGCTCGCGCCGCTGCCGGACCGAGATGCCGATTCCTGTCGCGATCACATTCGAGAGGGTCATGCTGATCCCGGCCGCGATGCTAGTGATGAGCTGGAAGTTCTCCCGGGTGCTGACGGCCGTGTCCGGAAGCCGCCCGTCCATCGGTCCCACCGCCATCAGGAAATACAGGAGCGCCAGCGGCGCCGTGGCCAGGGCCAGGGCGCCGAGGGCGTAACGCCTGGTCCGGACGAGGGCCACGGCGTACAGCGAAAACCAGAGTCCGGCCGAGATGTTGGATCCCCAGGGGTGCAGCAGGGTGACGGCCACTTCCAGTGCCGCCACGGCAGCCACCACCGGCACCGGACGATCGCGCCGGAAGAACAGGGCCGCGGCGGCCCCCGCGAGCAGCGCCGCCGCCGGCCAGGCGCCGTCGGTCACCGCTTCCACCGCGGTCGGAGTGACCAAGAGCAGGTAGCAGAGCGCCACCAGGCCATCCATGACCCGCGGGTGCTGGAACAGATAGCGCCGGAGCCGGCCGCGCCGGCGGGCGGTGATTTCGGCGAAGGACGCGTCAGCCTGCCCGGCTGGCGCGTCCTTCACAGGTACAGCATCGATCATGTCCTGAGCCTAGAGGGTCGGGACCGGCGGCCGGCCTAGACGAGGCCTAGACGTCCCGCTTCTTCAGCAGGATCCCGGCGAGGAGGAGCGGGAGGACAACCCAGGCGCCCAGGACGAGGGCGGCCTGCCAGGCTTCCAGGGTGTCGGGGACGTGCTGCACCGCCGTCATCGGCTCCACGGTGTTGCCGGGAAGGTACTTGCGGGCCTCGACGAAGAAGTCGCCCGGAATCAGCTGGAAGGCGATCGGTGCCACGAAGAACAGGCCGACCAGGCTCATAATGCCGCCCGCGGAGTTGCGGACCAGGGCGCCCAGCGACATGCCGATGGCGGCGACGGCTGCCACGTAGAGGCTGTTGACCAGCAGCAGCCTGACCGACTGGGAGCTGGCGAGATCCAGCTTGAGGTTGTAGTTGTCCAGTATCGGCAGCGACACCAGGGCCGCGAGGTACACGGAGACGGCGGTCACGATGAATGCGGTCGCCATGACCACGAGCAGCTTGGCGACGAACGCGGGGATCCGCTTCGGCACTGCCGCGAACGTCGACCGCGCCATACCGGTGGTGAACTCGGAGCTCATCAGCAGCACACCGAGCGAACCGAGGATCAGCTGGGCGAAGGCGATGCCGGAAGTGGGCACGCCGACGGCGAGGTCGCCGCCCTGAGCTGCGATCCTGGCGGCCGCCTGCGGGTCCCTGCCCGCTCCCTGCGAGAACTGTCCCGTTCCCCAGGCGGAGAGGGCACCGAAGCCCACCATGACCAGGACGGTCGAGCCGAGCAGGATCAGCGTGGACAGCAGGGTGCGGAACTTGATGAATTCGGAGTTGAGCACGCGCAGGAAGCCCGGGCCCGGGCCGGAACTGGTGCTGTTGCTGTTGCCGGACCGTTTATGGCTGACGTCGCTTGCGGAGTGTGCGCCTCGGCGGGAGGGCGTGGGTTCAAGGGTGGTGGAGCTCATGGCTTAGTTGCCTCCGGACTGGACGGGGGCGGCGGCACCCGTGGTGATCAGCGAGTGGTATTCGACTTCATCCTTGGTCAGTTCCATGTAGGCCTCCTCGAGGCTGGCCTGAAGCGGGGTGAGTTCGTAGATCATGACGTGGCTGTCGAGAGCGGTGCGGGCAATCTGCCGCGGATCCAGGCCCTTGACCTCGAGCAGTTCGTTGTCCTGGACCTCCACCGAGACTCCGGTTCCGGCCAGCAGTGTCATCAGCTGGTCCGGCTGATCGGTGCGGACGCGGGTGCGGCCCTGGCCCTTGCCGGTGATGATCTCCTGGATCGGGGCGTCGGCGATGATCCGGCCGCGGCCGATCACGATCAGGTGGTCGGCCGTGACGGCCATTTCACTCATGAGGTGGCTGGAGAGGAAAACGGTGCGCCCCTCGGAGGCCAGGTACCTGACCAGGTTCCGGACCCAGACCACACCCTCCGGGTCGAGGCCGTTGACGGGCTCGTCCAGGATGATGGTCTGCGGGTCGCCCAGCAGCGCGGCGGCGATGCCGAGCCGCTGCCCCATGCCGAGCGAGAAGCCCTTGACCTTCTTCTTGGCCACTTCGGCCAGGCCCGTCATCTCGATGACTTCGTGCACGCGCTTCTTGGGAATGCTGTGCGTGGCGGCCATCGCCAGGAGGTGGTTGTGGGCGGACCGGCTGGTGTGGACGGCTTTGGCATCGAGCAACGCGCCGACGTCGCGCAGCGGAGCGGCGTGCCGGGCGAACGGCGAACCGTTGACGGTCACCGAGCCCGACGTCGGTCGGTCCAGTCCCATGATCATGCGCATGGTGGTGGATTTGCCGGCTCCGTTGGGGCCCAGGAAGCCGGTGACCCGGCCGGCTTCGACAGTGAAGTTGACGCCGGCGACGGCGGTCTTGTCGCCGTAAACCTTGGTCAGGCCTCTTGCTTCGATCATGGAAGCGTTCCTTTGCGTAGCGGGGATTTCGGGACCGCCATAATCACGGGTCCGTGTGCACACACCACGCTACCGACGCGACACGCGGATTGCGCCGGTCTCAGGGATGATTCAGGGGCGAATCAGGGTAGTCCGGGAGGATGACGAGTCGGGGTCCAGAAGGTTCAGGCCCGTCCGTGCGTCGGCGAGTAGTAGGTCAGCGCGCCACGGCGGACCGTGAAGTCGACGCTCCGCACGCCCGGCACGACCTCGCCGTCCACGGCCAGAACCATGGTCGATTCCGTGCGTTCCACGATGATCCGGCTGGTTTCGCTGAGGTGCGTGATCCTGGAGGTCGCCACCGTGCCGGTCAGCACCGACCAGAGCAGGCGCAGCCGCGCAAAGGACTCGTCGGCGGTGATCATCCGCAGGTCCAGGACGCCGTCGTCCAGCACCGGACGCACCAGCGGGGCGTGGTCCCGGGGGTAGTAGCGGCCCCGGCCGATGTAAAGGATCCAGAGTTTGTGCCGCACGCCGTTCACGATCAGCGTGGTGGGCTTGCCGGCGGCGAAGGTCCTGAACATGGCCACCACACCGGCCAAGGGTTTGCCCAGCGCCGGCTGGAGCTGTTCCCGCCGGCGCACCAGGTTCGGGTAGAGGCCGACGCTGGCCGTGTTGAGCATGGTCAGCTCGAGGTGCCCCGGGCTGCCTGGGCGTCCGCGCTCCACGGCCACCTTACCCACGTCGGCCAGTGCGGCCTCCCCGCGGGAGGCCGCTTCTACGGCTGCTTCCAGGGTCAGAGTGCCGGCGTCTCGGGCAAAGTGGTTGAGCGTTCCGCCCGGGAGCACCAGCAGCGGGAGGGAATGTTCGACGGCGGCGGCCGCCGCGCTGCCCACCGTCCCGTCGCCGCCCCAGACGCCGAGGGCCACGATGCCGGGGCGGGCCGCGACTCCGGCAATTTCGGCAGCGACGTCCTCGTCCTGGGCGATTTCCTTAATATACGCCTTGGGGAATACTTTTTGGAGGGCGTCCGTGGTTTCGTCGGCGTAGGAGCCGCCGAGGGTGTTCACCGCGATGCCCAGCCCGTGCCCGTCCGGCAGTTCCGCGGCCCGGACAGGGGTGCGGCGGGTCTGCGGGAACGGAGGCCGGACAGGCCACCATTTCCTTGTCGCCAAGGCCGCTCCGGCTCCAATGGCCGAGCCGAACAGCACGTCTGAGGGCCAGTGGGCCCCGGTGTGGACCCGGGAGTAGGCCACGCCCGCGGCGACGGGCGCCAGCGCCGCACCCAGGGCCGGGCGCACCATTCCGACGCCGAGCGCGAAGGCAAAAGCCGAGGCGGAGTGGCCCGAGGGCATGGAGGAACTCGTGGGTTGCGGGCGGACGAAACGGAAGGCCGGCAGATGTTCGGGCAGGGGGCGCGCCCGGGGCAGGAGGGTCTTGAACACCAGGCTGGTCACACCGGAGGCCACGCCCTGTGCCAGGACACCGTGCAGGGCAGCCCGCCGGGTCTTGCCCGGCACCAGCGCCATGACGGCGGCCATCCCGAGCCACAGCTTGCCGTTGTTCGCGGCCGCGGACAAGAGCCGGAAGAACTCGTCATGGCTCCCGCCGGGCAGGGCCGACACTGCACGCACGAGTTTCCGGTCGAACTTCTCCAGCCGGCCCGGCGCCTTCCTCAGCATGCTTCGCATCTGACCACCTTACTGCCGGGCCTTCTGGCCAACGTTTCGCGGGCGCCGTTCCAGGGCCTGGGCGAAGGCTGGGCCGGTTCATGGGCACCCTGCACAACCGTTCCGGGGCGCCATCAACCGCTTCCTGAATCTGGCCAGCTACCGGGGCGTCCTGGTGGCCAACGGGTTGCTCGCGCTGGCGCTCCTGGTCCGGAACCGGCCGCAGACGAAAATCTTCGCTGCGGCAGCCGGTGTCGCCGGCCTGGTTCTTACCGAGGTCTCAACGGCGGCCTTCCTCCGGGACCACCCGGCGAACACTTTAGTCCTGACGGCGGAGACCGGATCGTTTCCCTCGAGCCATGTGGCCGTGACGACGGCCAGCTCCGGTGGTGCTGTGGCTGTGGCTGTTGTACCAGAACATATGCAGTCGGCGTCCATGGTGAAGCTTTAGGTCAGCATGGCGACGTATCCGCCGGGATTAACCGCGGCCAGGCTCTTCAGGATGAGGTGGTTGTGCATGGAGTGCCGGAGTCCGGGTTGTGCGGCTTGTCGTAGAGGGCGCCCTTGCTGAACGGGACATTCCAACAGCGAGGTAAAGGAGATGGCCGTGATCGGGTCTCCGCGAAGGATTCGCTGCGGATGTTCGCATCCGGGTACAGACCGCGAGAGATGGATGCGGTGAGAGGGTCCAGCTCGACTCCGGTCATGCGGGCATTTGCCGGGGCGAAGCCGATAAGCGTTCCGGGACAGGTGGTACTCACCGCCGTCTTTCCATCCACCGCTTGCGATGAGAGCCAACGCCGCCCCGGTTGAGGACAGAACCATTCCTGTTCCGCCATGCCTCCATGCGGCTTTAGCTTTACGCTGGAGTACCAGACCTCCGATCAACAGGGCATGTCATCATCTGTCGGATCCAAGAAGTTCACGGTGGACACAGCAGCCCCTGTCGCCCCTCAGGTCCGTAAGGGGGACCCTGACCGTGGAATCTGCTCAAGGAAATCAGCGACGAAGGAGCGCCGGAGCCGATTGTGCGGGCCGCAGGCCCCGGAGGAACGACAGGGGCTGGACGGGCCGGAGCTGACACGTACAATCCGCCAGGACAGCAGCCAAAAAACGGTAATACTGGAAATGGTCTTGAGCCGGTTTGACTCAGCAAAAAACTGACGTGCTTTGCGCACTGTCTTACCGACGATTTGTCTGCCGGCTCAAGGTCCGTCAAAGGGGGTGTTGCGCCAGGCGGACATGACTTCATAGGAGCCTGATTCGACCAGTCCCATTACCGTTTTGTCTGCCCACCTGGCCCGCACCCCATTCATCAGCCATTAATCTGACTGGGGGCAACTTCCATCTTGGCAACCGAAACAACCAGCGTCATCGCCGGTATCGACACCCACGCCGACACACACCACGTGGCCGTCATCAACGAACACGGCAAGCCGCTCGCGGACAGGGAATTCCTGGCCGTGGGATCCGGCTACCGGAAGATTGTGGATTTCATCACCAGCTACGGCACAGTCACCGCCGTAGGGGTCGAAGGAACAGGCTCCTACGGGGCCGAAATCGCCAGAACCCTGCGCGGTGAAGGACTGTGCGTGCTGGAAGTGAATCGTCCAGACCGGGCCGCGCGCCGGCTGAAGGGCAAATCCGATCCGCTGGACGCCTACCAAGCCGCCCAATCCGTACTCGACGGCCGGACCAAATCGGTCCCGAAATCCAAAGTCAGTCCCGTTGAATGCCTGCGAATCCTGCGTGCCGGCCGCACATCGGCCCTAAAGGCCCGCACCGCAGCCATCAATCAGATCAGGGGCCTGCTCGTTTCAGCTCCGGACAAACTCCGGGCGAAATACAGAGGGCTCGGAACCTCGGCGATAATCACCGCACTGCAGCGCACCAGGCCTTCAGGCCATATGGCGGACCCCGAGTACGTGTGCCTGCTGACACTGAAAGCCCTGGCAACGCGCTGGCACTCACTTACTGAAGAAATCGCCACCGCTGACGCCGCGGTCCAGGAAATCCTCGACACCTACGCACCGATGCTCTGTGACCTTCCAGGTGTCGGAACGGAAGTAGCCAGCCAGCTCCTCGTCACCGTCGGAGACAACCCGGACCGCCTTGAAAATGAGGCCCAGTTCGCCGCCCTCGTCGGGGTCGCACCCATACCCGCGTCCTCAGGCAAAACCACCCGTCACCGGCTCAGCAGAGGCGGCGACCGCAACGCCAACCACGCCCTGTACCAGGTCGTCTTGGTCCGCATGGCCTCGTGCCAACGGACCAAGGACTACGTGGCCAAACGCACCGCGGAGGGCAAGAGCAAACGGGAAATCATGCGCTGCCTAAAACGCTACGCAGCCCGGGAAATTTACCGCCAGATCACCAACCCCCAAGCAGCCCCAAACAACTCTGATCTGCGCCCAATGCGCACCACACTCGGCGTCACCATCACGACCGCAGCCCGCGAACTTGGCCAATGGCCCTCCAAAATTTCCCTCCTGGAACGAGGCCTCCTCCGCAACGATGCCCTCGCCGCGGCCTACCGCCGATGGCTGACCGAACAGACAACTGTCAGCGCGTGAGTTGACGTTAATTGCAATACCTGACCATTTCAGGGAAAAGTTCAGGTCAGACGTTGACTTTTGACGCCGCCTTTCGGTGGCGTTGGACGGCGTCGTTGTTCCCGCACCGCGCCGAACAGTAGGACCGAAGCCCGTTTCGGCTAGTGTCCACGAAGGCGATGCCACAGCCGGCCCGGAGGCAGACCCCGAGCCTTAATGCATCGGATCCAACAGCGAAGATCGCAAGGCCTCCGGCTGTGACTGCCTTCACGCGCGCGACGACGTCATCCTCGTCCGACGCGAAATGCAGGTGCGGCCGCAACTGGTCATGGGTCGTCAGATAGGCCCGGGAGGTCCCCCTCTCGAGCAGCCCGTTGATCGCCGCGCAGCGCGCCTCAACACTGGTCGGTTCGAACGCGGTCAGCAACCGCAGCGACCATTGCCTGAGCTGTTCGGAGGACGATGAGGTCAGGGCCGTCCTGCGGATCTGGTGCCCGTCTAGGATCTGCTTGGCGGCCCCGGGAGTCCACTCACCGCCCCGGGCGAGATTAACGAGGTCGGCCGCGAGCAACGGGCCAGTCATGTTATCATGGTTGAACTGCACTAACCCATTGCATCACAGTTCTACTCATGACTCTAGTGACCACTGCGATCGTCCCGGTCGTGCTCATCCTGGCCGTAGGCGCCCTCCTGCGCCATCGCTTCCTCACAGAACCTGCTTTCTGGCGCGGTCTGGAATGGATGAGTTACCGCGTCTTCACGCCGGCACTGTTCATCACCTCCATCGCCGGCACCGACCTCACCGCTGTTTCGCCCGGCCCATTGCTGCTGAGCCTGACCGTTCCGATCGTCTCGGCCGCCGGCCTGGTAATCGTCCTGCGCCGCCCCCTCCGCGCAAACGGTCCCCAGCTGACTTCGCTCGTGCAGGGCTCGGTTCGGATCAACACCTACATCGGCCTGATCTTCGCAACCGCGCTGCACGGCCAGGAAGGCGTCGCCACCTTCGCCCTCGCCAGCGCCGTCGTCGTACCCCTCGTGAACATCATCTGCGTCAGCACCCTGGCGGTCTACGGCGACAAATCAGCCGCATCACGCCATATCCCGGTGTGGCGCGAATTTCTGGAGAACCCTCTCCTCCAGGGCTGCGCCATCGGATTTACCCTGAGCCTTGCCGGCATTCCCCTGCCGGATTTCTTGGCGACAAGCCTAACCATGCTCGCAGCCCCGGCACTGGCCTGCGGCACCCTTATCGCAGGAGCCGCCCTTCACTTCAGCTTCCGCAAACGCGACCCTGTCGACATCGGGCTTGCCGTGATCCTCAAGCTCATATTGTTGCCCCTCTCTGCCGCTGCGATCGCCATCCCCCTTGGCACCACCGGCGCGACACTAACCAGCATCGTACTCATCTGTGCCATCCCCACGGCACCTTCCGCCTACGTACTGGCCAGCAAGATGGGTGGGGACACCCGACTAATGGCCTCCATCACCGGCGCGCAAACCGTCCTCGCGGCGGCAACCCTGCCCGCTGTCTTGATCCTCATCGACCACGTCACGAGGTAATGCTTAAACTGCACTAATTCACTGCGCCAACAGGCCAAAGAAGCCGTCGCCACACGATTTGACGCCTATAGGAGCATCGTCGTAAACACACAGGGCCAGGGCGTCCGGAGCTCTGCGACGGACGGCACTGGACCCAATAGCCGGCCGCGCCAGCGGACGCCCGAAGGGGTGCGAGCCCCTGCGAGCATTGCCCTTGTGTCCAACGGCCTGGTTTCGGTACCGGCTGAACACTGGTCGTCACTGGCCGGATGCCCGTTCAAGCGACACGCGGGGGACGTTCTCGGTACCGCTTACACAGGCTCCTATCCTGTTGCCATGGCGGTGGCCTACCGACGTCTGCGCATCCTGACCCCGAACCTTGGGGCCCACTACGGCGTGGTCGACGAGGAGTACCGGCCCCACGAGCTCGCGTCCCGCTGGCTTGAAGTCCGTTTCTTCGGACGGCACAAGCTGAAACAACCAGCGCGCAGTACGCCAGCTCCATCGCCTTATTCCTGACTTGGGCACGCTAGAGCGGACGGGACCTTGAGCAGGCAGCCCGAAACCTTCACCTGTTCGCGGCCTACCTCGCGACAAAACCCCTGACATCCGGGCGGAATGCCGGCTCGCCCCGGACGGCGGGTCGGGCCAACCGGATCCTCGTCGCCGTGCGTGAGATTTACCGGTTCGCAATCACCGAGGGTGCTCTGCCGGCCACGGCGCATCTGATCCGGCTGGGACAACTCCGCGAAGCCGCGTTGCTCAGCCGCAGCGGGCAACAACGCTCCGTGCGTTTCCTCAACCGTGTTCTGGAAGATATCCGCCAGTGGGGGCTGACTGATGCGGGAGGTGTCGCTGTAGGCAATGCGACGAGGCGAACCGGCTGGGATCACCCGCTACGAGCGATCGCGGACGGGCGCCGTCCTGCCACCTCTGAGTGGTGCCGAAGGAGGCCTACCTCTCGTACCAGCCCTCGAGGAAGGCGCGTCCAAGGGTGCCGTTGAACAGGTTGAACATCAGCAGAGCGGGCGTCGCCTCTGGGTCAATCTCGATCTTCTCGGCGGGGAGGGCGAGGACCGCAAAGATGTAGCGGTGTTTCCCGGTGCCCTCCGGAGGCCCGGCGCCGACGTAGCGCTTCAGCCTGGCGTCGTTCGGGAGCTGAAAGGCGCCCGGCGGGAGCCCCGAGCCCGACTCGTCGCCGGCGCCTGCGGGCAGCTCGGTGACGTTGGCGGGAATGTTCACCACGGCCCAGTGCCAGAAACCGGTGACCGTGGGCGCTTCGGGGTCGCACATGGTGACCACGAAGCTCTGCGTCCCTGGCGGGAACCCGCTCCAGGAGAGCTGCGGGGAAACGTCCTCGCCGCCGGCGCCGAAGATGCGGCTGACTTGCGGCATCGCCAGCTTCTCGCCCTCCCGCAGGTCGCTGCTGGTCAGTGAGAACGAGGCCGCTGCGGGAAGGTTCTCGTAGGGGTTCCAAGTCATCTGACTTCTCCTGTTTCCTGAGATAATTGAGGTGATCAGCAGCTTCACATTTCTTCAGCTTGATGCGGCCGAACCCGGATTGCGACCTCCCCGCGGGCGCCGACCTACAGGTCTTCTTCGCGGAGCAGGTCGAGGTTGCGGAACGCGAGGTGGCCGTCGCAGATCCCGGCCAGGAATGCTGCGAACTCTCCTGTCTCGGGGCGGTTCGAGTTTTCCATGCCCTCATCGTAGGTGGAGAACTCGACCATGAGTAGGTAGGTTCGGCATCCCGGTCCCTTATGAGCCCGGATCCGCCGGGAAGGTCGCTCCGGGGGCCGGTCGTAATCCGCGGGTGCCCTGCTGTATAAGGAATCTCAATGATGTTGTCAACGGATGTTGGCGGTGCCGCTCGGCATCCCAGGATGGCTCAGTTCGGCAGGACCGACCATGCGGTGCCCTCGAGGGTGTCCATCCAGTCGTACCCGTCCGCTGCCCGGTTGAGGGCACCATTGAAGTCTTTGCCCATGGTGAACAAGGGGCGATCAAATCCATAAGGGAAACATTCCAAGTCGGTTGGGGACTCGATCGGCGCTCGATGTCCCTTTCGGCTTATTGGGCGTACGGCAGGGCCGAAGAGCGCTTCCAGGCTGAAAAGCGCGAGTCAATCGGCCAAATATTCGCCAGCTAACGCCCACGCTGGCGCTTGTCTTCCTCGCTGTCCTCGCGCATGCCTTCGCCACCGGCGAACTCGGCCTCGACATCTATTCCATGCGCGAGCTAGAGGGTGCCATCGATCGCGACCACCAGCCTGTCCGCGAACCGCACCGCCTGCGCGGTCACACTGTTTCTTTCCTCTTCAAGTAGACGGGTTGCCGTCACGTGACGTCCAAAACCAAAATTCGATCCGCTAAATAGACAGAGCTTATGGATTAGGAGGCGTCTCGGGCCCGGCCTTCGTTGCCGCATGCAGTTGGGCTACCTTGAGGAACGCGGGGGGCAGGGGGCAGGTCGTCCTTCCGGCTGAGGATGCCACTTCGAGATGGAGACGGGCTCGATCAGCAGGGTTCGCAACCGGGCTTTATGGGTGGCCGCCGCCCACGAGGAAGGCATCACCGCGTGGCCTACGCCTGCCAGTACCCAGGGCAGGATAGAGGTCCGGTGCGCCACTTCAACCACAATCTCGGTGCTGGCGATCAACGCGACCGGCACGTGGCTCGGCATGAAGAACGTCCTGCCCATCATGCAGAAGGCTGGCCACGGGTCGATCGTGAACGTGTCATCGCTCGCAGCCATCATCTCGGGCCCCGCGGTCGGCGGCGGCGCCGCATACTCGGCATCGAAAGGGCCCGTGCGATCCCTGACGAAACACGCAGCCCAGTGGTTCGCGAAAGACAGAATCCGAGTCAACTCCGTACACCCGGGCCCGATCTACACCAGCCTCATGTCCAACTACGGCATCACCGAGGAACAAGCGGCGGACCCGGTCAACGTGACGCTCCCTCCTCACATCGGAGAGTCGTCCGACATCGGCTACGGCATCCTTTACCTCGCCTCCGACGAGGCAAAATTCGTCACAGGCGAAGAACTCATCATCGACGGAGGCTACGCCACCCACTAGGAGGCTGCTGAATTAAGTCGCGGGCGTTAAGGCGCGTCGGCTGGATTGGTGGGGCTGGTGGTTAAGACTGGTCTTATGCAGGGACGTGAGGACGCGCAACGCGGGTATTTGGATGTTGAGGCGCTGGCCGGGGAGTTGTTGGCCCCGGGCAGCGTCTTTGCTTTTCTGGCCAAACATCGGGGGCGGTTGTTCCCGGATTCGATGATGGAGGACCTCTTCCCGTCGCGGCGAGGACGGCCATCTGTTCCGGCGCCGGTGATTGGTTCGGTGCTGGTGCTACAGGCATTGCAGGGGCTCTCTGACCGCGAAACGGCGGAGGCGTTGACCTTTGACCTGCGATGGAAGGCCGCGTGCGGGTACGGGCTGACCGACACGGCGTTCCACCCGAGCACGCTGACGTATTGGCGGAGGCGTCTGGCCGGATCGAGAAACCCGCACCGGATCATGGAGGCGATCGCCGAGGTCGTCGCAGGGACCGGGGTATTGAAGGGCAAGCGCCGGCGGGCAGTGGATTCAACGGTCCTTGATGACGCGGTCGCGAGGCAGGACACGGTCACCCAGCTGATCGCCGGTGTCCGGCGTTTCGGACGTGAAGTCCCCGGCGGCCAGGAACTGGTGGCTACCCACGCTACCGGGTACGACTACACCCGCACCGGCAAACCGGACATCGCCTGGGATGACCAGGACGCCAAAGACCGGTTGATCTCGGCGCTCGTCAGCGACGCGCTTGCCCTGCTGGGAGCGGTCGATCCCGACACCCTCGAGGGCAAGGCCGCTGATGCGTACGCGCTGCTGGCCCTCGTGGCCGGGCAGGACGTGGAACCGGCCGAGGACTCGGACGGGACCGACGGGCGGTGGCGGATCGCCCGCAGGGTCGCCTCGGACCGAATGATCTCCACCGTTGACCCGGATACCCGGCATGCGCATAAGACCCAGTCCCGTCAGCAGGACGGATTCAAGGCCCACATCGTGATCGAGCCCGATACCGGGCTGATCACCGCCGCGGAACTGACGAAGGCTTCCGGACCGGAGAACAGCGACGGGACCGTTGGTGCGCGGCTTCTCGCGGCGGACCCCACGATCACCGGTACCAGCGTGCAGGTCCTGGCGGATTCGGCCTACGGTTCCGGGGAGATGCTCGCCGCCCTCGCCCTGACCGCCCATACCCCGGTGATCAAACCCTGGCCGTTGCGCCCTGCCGTCGACGGCGGGTTCACCCTCGATGACTTCGCCGTCGATGAGGCAGCCGGGACCATGACCTGCCCGAACAAGATCACCCGCAGGATCACCGCTAAACGCCGGGTCACGTTCGGAGCGGCCTGCAACGGCTGCCCGTTCCGGGCCCGGTGCACCACCTCACCACGGGGACGGAAGATTATCCTCCACGAACACGACGCGTTGCAGCGCGAACACCGCCAACGCGCCACGGACCCGGCCTTCCAGGAGAACTACCGTACCCACCGGCCCATGGTCGAACGGTCCATCGCCTGGCTCACCCGCGGCAACCGCCGCGTTCCCCACCGCGGCACCAGCCGCAACAACGCCTGGCTGCAACTGCGGATCGCGGGACTAAACCTGCGACGCCTGCTCACACTCGGACTGACCGTGAACGAAGGCTCATGGACGCTGGGATGAACCATCCGTTCGAACCCGTCCAATCCCACCACTGGATGACGCCCCACATCTGCGGCACAATGAATCAAGCGGGCGGAACGACCCCGTTGTCGCACCCAAGGGTGCTGACCAGAACACGCCGCTTGACGGCCATTGGTGGCGTTCCGCCCGCCCCACAACCACGTTTTTCAGCAGCCTCCTAGGGCGTGTCTCCTAATGCTGGGGGTGGCTTTTTGGCAAAATTGAGTGGTGAGTTCGCGTTATGCCTTGTTGTCCGATGCCCAGTGGGAGTTCATTGCCCCGTTGATGCCTGATTCGTCGGGGAAACCGGGGCGGCCGTTCAATGACCACCGGTTGATGACAGAGGGCATCATCTACCGCTACCGGGCAGGTATCCCGTGGCGGGATCTCCCTTCCCATTTCGGGTCGTGGAAGACCGTGTGGAAGCACCACCGCCGCAACAGCGCCAGCGGGACCTGGGACAGGGTGCTGGCTGCGCTGTTGACCCGTGCCGACGCACAAGGGCTGATCAACTGGGAGGTGTCGGTGGACTCCACGGTCAACCGTGCCCACCAGCACGGCACGAACCTTCCCCGCCACACAGGGGGACCTCTCGAATTACAGGAATCTGCTTGATGAGCCGGATGATCATGCCGTCGGACGCTCCCGCGGCGGCCTGACCACGAAGATCCATGCCCTGGTTGACGGCAACATGCGCCCCTTGGTCCTGCTCCTGGGGCCCGGGCAGGGCGGGGACTCGCCCATGTTTGAAAACCTCATGGATGCCCTGAAGGTCGAACGGGAAGGTCCCGGCCGGCCCCGCAGCCGCCCGGACCGGGCCATGGCTGACAAAGCCTACTCATCCAAAGCGATCAGGAGCTACCTGCGCGGGCGTGGCATTGAATGCGTCATCCCCGAAAAGGACGACCAGAAAGCCAACCGGAAACGCAGGGGCTCCTCCGGAGGACGGCCCGTCACCTACGACAAGGACGCGTACAAGCGGCGCAATGTCGTCGAACGCAGTTTCAACACCCTCAAGCAATGGCGCTCCCTGGCCACTCGCTACGACTGTGGCCCTCACCTACCGCTCAGCGGCCGTTCTGCACGCCGTCGTCATCTGGAGCACACGATTAGGAGACACGCCCTAGCAGTGAACAAGAACAGAATACGGCCCGAAAGGCGCCCGCAGGATTATTGGGGACCTTCGGCGGTGGCCCTGGCCAAGGGCCGATGATGGCCGGAGGAACTCGGCCCATCACGAGCAACGGAACAGGATCCGGCGCTAGCGGACTCGGACTTGTTGACCTGGTTGCCCTGGCGGGGGTGGAGGGCTCTCGTGGGGCGAGAGGTTGTGTGCGGGTGTGGGAGGGGTCCAGCCGAGATACGGCGGAAAGGGGCCACGGGCAAACCTCAACGTCCGTTAACGATGAGGTCAAATAGATCAGGGCGTTGGTTTTGGGTTTTCGTCTGCCAGGTATTTCAGAAGTGTGTTGAAGCCTAGCTCGATGTCGGGGGTTGCCAGGACGCGGTCGATCGTGCGTGGTTCAAGATAGGCAACCAACTCTTGAGCGGAAGTGTTGAGTTTCCTGAGCCGGGCAAGATTGCCCTCCAAGACATCAAGCCCTGCGCGCTGTTCAGCGGTGAGGTTTGTTTGGGCTGCCCACCGAGCCGCAGTGTCCTCGAACAAGACGAGGTCATCGGCTTGTTTGGTGTAGCCCCTGCGAACCTGGGCCACATCATTGTCAGTGAGGACATGCGGTTTCTTGCGGGCCTCTTCCAGCGATGCTGCGGCTTCGCTGACTTCGACAAGCCATGAACCGGTGTACTCGGTGAAGAAACCCAATTGTGAGATTGGGTGCTGTATTGGCTCACGCATTGATTCTCCCTAAAGTGGTTTCGCGGTAACGACCCTGTTGATGCCAGAGCCGTTAGCGCCGGATCCTGTTCCATTGTTCGTTCTGGCCGCAATTTCATCAGGTGTACTACTGCGTTCGGTTTGAACATTCCGGGATCTGTCACCATTCGCGCAGGTCAGGGCCTCTTTGTGGGCCGGGGATTTCCATCAAGTGCGCCTCCCGGCCCGGGCCCGCGCGGCCATGGAAACGCCCCTGACCTGCCCGTTTGCAATCAGATTGCATCTGATGAAAGATGTGTTCATCTGATGCAAGCGGCGGAGGGGTGGCTTTTGATGGTTGGAAACAGCTTTGCGCCGGGGGCGGTGGGCCTGCATCTGGTCGGCGGTCTGCCGTTGCTGCGGCCCGAGGAACAGGTCTTCACGGCCATGTTGGACGGCTGGCGCAACCAGCAGCTGGCCCGGAACCTGGCGTTCTCCACGATCGAGGGCCGCGAGAAGGCGGTGCGGGCGTTTACCCGCCAGGCCGATGCCTTCCCGTGGGCCTGGTCACCGCAGATGGTTGATGAGTGGATGGGTGATCTGCGCTCGGTCCGGAACCTGCGCCGCTCCACGCTGCGGAACTACCAGGGGACCATCCGCTCCTTCTGTGCCTTCCTTACCGACCCCGCCTACGGCTGGGCCGGCATCTGCCAGAAACGGTTCGGCACCCACCCGGTGCAGGTGGTCCATGAGTGGAACGCCGCCGTGGCATGTCCAGGAGGCCGAGGCAGACCCGGCCAAGCGTGCCTTCACCCGCGATGAGCTGCAGGCGTTCTTCGACCATGCGGATAAACAGGTCGGCCGGGTGCGCGGGCTCGGACGCAAGGGCTGGCTGCCGGCCTTCCGTGACGCGATGCTCTTCAAGACCGCCTATGCCTTCGGTCTGCGCCGCAACGAGGCGCGGATGCTCGATGTGGTGGACTTCGGCCGCAACCCCCGGGGACCGGAGTTCGGGGAGTACGGCGTCCTCTACGTCCGCCACGGCAAGGCGAAGAAGGGCTCCCCGCCCAAGCGCCGCAGCGTGCTGACGGTCTTCGACTGGTCAGCGGAGATCCTGCAGCAATGGAATGAAGAGGTCCGTCCGTTGTTCCCGACGGCCAAGCCCGGAGCACTATGGCCCTCGGAACGCTCCGCACGCGTGGGCTTCACCCAGATGAACACCCGCTTCGGCACCTACCGGGACAGCCTTGGCCTGGACAGGGGGCTGGATTTCCATTCCTTTCGAAGGTCCTACGTCACGCACCTGATCGAGGACGGCTGGGACGCCCGGTTCGTCCAGGAACAGGTCGGCCACGAGCACGCGTCCACCACCTCGATCTACACCTGCGTCTCTTCCGATTTCCGCACCAGGACTCTCCGCCGGGTCCTGGACACCACGATTACTGCTGCTCTGCAGCTTGAAAGGAAGCCGCAATGAAACGCCAAGTCAGTTATCAGTGGAGGTTGCGCGAGGTGATGGCCACCCGCGGGATCTTCACTGCCTCGGATCTGTCCCCCCTGCTGGCCCAGCGCGGTATTGCCCTGTCCCCTGTGCAGGTCTGGCGGCTGGTCACCCAGATCCCCGAGCGACTCTCGCTGCCGGTCCTCGCCGCGCTCTGCGACATCCTGGAAGTGACCCCCGCCGAGCTGATAGCCACCCGGGCAGAAGCGGTAGCCCCGCGCCGCACGGCCGCCGCGGGCGCCGCGGTCGTGGACCTTGCCTCCACCATCCGGCCCAAGCGTGCCAGGATCACCCCCGAGCGGTGAGCCCGGCCTACAACACCCGCGAGAAATATGAGCGGTGGCATATACGCACCTGTGCCCGCTGCGGCCGACAGGCCGCCAAGGCGGCGAACTGGTCGGATGGACCAATCTGCCGGACCTGCCTGGACAAGGCCACCCGCACCTACGGTCCCTGCCCCGGCTGTGGTGCCGGGCGTCTGCTGCCGGGCCGGGACAGTGCAGGCGCGCCCGCCTGCCGGGACTGTGCAGGAATTACCCGCGATTTCTTCTGCAACCGTTGCCGCTTCGAAGGACGATTGCTCGGTGGCAGACTGTGCGAACGATGCACCCTCACCGACCTGCTGAGCACGCTGCTCGATGATGGCAGCGGCCGCATCCACCCACCCCTGATCCCGCTCTTTGACCAGATAAGGACCATGCAACGGCCAGTCCTGGGGCTGGGCTGGATCCAGAGCGCCCAGCCCCGGACCATGCTGGAGGATCTTGCCGCCGGACGGCTCGCCCTGACCCACGAAGCGTTCCAACAACTGCCCAACTGGAGAACCGCCGCCTATCTACGCGACCTGCTCATGCAAAGCGGCGTCCTGCCCCTCAAGGACCGGCAACTCCTGCTCTTCGAACGGTGGCTGGCCGTCCATCTGGCCGCCGTGGCTGACCCCGAACACGGCCGGCTCCTGCACCGCTTTGCCACATGGCACCAGCTCCGCAAATTACGGGCCAAAGCAAACAAAGCCCCGTTGGGCGGTTCACCGGCGAAGGAAGCCCGCGAACAACAGACCCAGGCCCTGGCGTTCCTGGCCTGGCTCACCCGCCGCAGCACTGCCCTCGACCGCACCCGGCAAGCCGATCTGGACGCCTGGCAAAGCGAGAAATACTCCACGCGCCGGCCATCCCACGCATTCCTGACCTGGTGCATGAAGAACGGCAACATGCCCGTCCTAACCACCCATTCCCGCCAGACAACGACCCAGGCTCCGATGAGCCAACACCACAGAATCAGCACCATCCAGCGCCTCCTCACCGAGGAGAGCATCCCACTTCACTCCAGAATCGCCGGCCTGCTGATCCTGCTCTACGCCCAACCGGCAACACGCATCGTCAGACTCACGACCAGCGACGTCATCAACGACGGGACCACTACCACAATCCGCCTGGGCGATCCGCCAACACCGGTACCCGCCCCACTGGCCCGGCTCCTGCAGAACTACCTGGAAAACCGCCCCAACCTGGACACGGCAACCAACCCCGGATCCCGCTGGCTATTCCCAGGACAACGCGCCGGAGAGCCAATTCACCCGGCCACCCTCCGGGCTTTCCTGCAAAAACTCGGCATCCCGCCCCAACGCGGACGAACCTCAGCAATACGACACCTGGTACTCCAGGCCCCGGCCCCCGTCCTCGCCCAGGCACTGGGCTACCACCACACCAGCACCATCAGGATCGCCGCCGAAGCCGGATCGCCCTGGGCCGGCTACGCACCAGGGACCCACGACCAACCAACCCAGGCCGGACATCAAAACACCGACGAACACAGACCACTTGAATAACGGCCACTACCAGCATGATGGGCCGAGACGCTCGCAGCGCGTTGTCTCGCGCTTCTCGACCGCATCGAACGTGGGGTTGAGATTGACCCGCCGGCTGCAATCGGATCATGCAAAGAGCTGATTGAGACGCTGTGCAAGCTCATCCTCGACCACAGCCAGACCGAGTACAAGAAGAGCGACGACCTGCCCGCGCTCTACAAGAAGGTCTCAGTCTTGCTCTCGCTCAATGCCGAAGCTGTGGATGGAGACACACGCGGGAGCCAGAGCAGCCAATTGATCCTTCGGGCCATGACGACGACGATTCAAGGAATTAGCGAGCTACGCAACCAGCTAGGACTGGGTCATGGACGGACGACGCGGAGCAACCTTCATCCTCGCCATGCGAGGCTTGCGCTGAATAGCACCGTGACTGTGACGGAGTTTTTGCTGGACACTTGGCACGCACGCATTGCCGCAGGGAAGTCGGGGCGAGATGGGGTAATCGCCCCTTGGTGCGGTTCTGCGGTGCCGCCAGAGGAGGCCTCTGCCGGACAGCTTTGACGAAGACTCTACAAAAATCTATTCAAATCTAGCAATTTGCTATACTTCTGTAGATTTCGATAGAGATGAGGCGTGATGGATCCGGTACTTAACCCGTACTCTCCTGGGGCGGGCCGTAAGCCGGCCGCTCTCGTCGGGCGGGACCATCCCCGGTCAAATTGGACGGTCGCGCTGGACCGGGTGGAAATCGGCCGGTCAGCCCAGCCGTTCGTGCTCTACGGACTGCGCGGCGTCGGGAAGACGGTTCTGCTGTCGGATTTCCGGCGGGCTGCGGTCGATCGCGAATGGCTTGTCGCACAGGTAGAAGCGGGTGCGGGGAAATCGCTGCGGGAGGCGTTGGGTGAGGCACTGCACGCTTCGCTGGCCGATCTCGCGCGGCCGTCGGCGGGGCGGCGTCTAATTAAGGCCCTCAAGACGGCGCTCAGCTTTAAAGCATCCTACGACCCGGCAGGGACCTGGAACTTCGGGCTCGACCTGTCCGGGGCCTCCGGCGGAGGGGCAGACACCGGCGTCTTGGAAACAGATCTCCGCAAGCTTATCCACGACCTGGCCGCCGCGGCCGAAGAGGAAGGGGTGGGCCTGGCAATTCTGATCGATGAAGCTCAGGATCTGAAGCCATCGGAGCGGGTGGCCATTTGCGCGATTGCGCATGCGGCGGCTCAGGACGACTGGCGGGTGCTCTTTGCGTTGGCCGGTTTGCCAAGTCTTCCCCGGGTACTGGCCGAAGCGAAGTCCTACGCGGAGCGGTTCAACTACGAGAAGATCGAAGAGCTCCGCGGATCCCTCGCCTCAGACGCGCTGACAAAGCCGGCTGCCGAGGACGGTGTCGGCTGGGAGGAGTCGGCTGTTGAGCTTATCGTCGGCGAAAGCGCGGGGTATCCGTACTTCCTGCAGCAGTTCGGGCAGGATACGTGGAACGCGGCCGCCGGTCCGAGAATAACCTATGACGATGCCCGGGTCGGTGCGGCCAACGGCAGGGCGGCACTGGACAGCGGATTTTTCCGGGCCCGGTGGGACCGTGCGACCCGGGCCGAACAGGGGTACCTGCGGGCGATGGCCGAAGACGGAGACAACGGCAGCTCCTCGGGAGAAATCGCCGCGCGGCTTGGCCGCAGTGCGGCCAGCCTCGGTCCGATCCGGGCGAGCCTGATCGGGAAGGGTCTCGTGTACGCTCCGGAGCACGGTGTCATAGCCTTCACCGTGCCCGGGATGGCGGGATTCATCGCCCGTCAGCCAGGACAGTAGTAAAAGACAAGCACGGACCGACTGCCTCCCGGGGGCGGCCCGTATGCATACAGTGCCCCGCAGGTCCTCTGGCCCGCACGGTAAGCAGGACTCCTGCCGGGCATACACTTTCAATCTGCCGTACATGTGAGGATCATGAAGACCACACAGCGCATCCTGACCACTGCCGCCGTCTTGCTCCTGCTGGCTACTGCCACCGGGTGTTCAACGGCGAACAAGGCGGAGACTGCGACGTCATCGGCTGCCACGGCAACCGACAGCGCCCTGAAGACCGCGAACGTCCCGGCCCCCGGCGCGGCCGTCTCCGGATGGCCGGGCGTCAAGCAGGTCCACTCGCCCGGTGTGGTCGCCATGGACGAGCAGCTGACCTCCTGCAAGGCCCAGGTCCTGGACGCCGCCAAGGGCGACTACCTCCCGGACCCTTCCTGCACCCCCGGCGCTATCGACCCGGCCGTCACCCAGGACAACATCGACTCCACGGTCTGCAAGTCCGGCTACAGCTCCACGGTCCGCCCGCCGGCCTCGGATACAGACAAGTTCAAGGCAATCAGCCTCCGTGCGTACGGCGAGCCCACCGAGTCCACCATCGAGCTGGACCACCTGGTCTCCTTGGAATTGGGAGGCACCAACTCGGCCTCGAACCTGTGGCCGGAAATGAACCATGTGGGGGCCACCGGGACGACGAACCCGAAGGATGCCGTGGAGAACACCCTGCACAAGGCGGTCTGCGACCATAAAGTGAAGCTCGCCGATGCGCAGAACGCGATCGCCAGGAACTGGACCACTGCGCTCAAGGACCTCGGCCTCTAGCCGCTGGTAGTGCTTGCTTTATCACGGATCGGGGACCAACGCGCAGAAAAGTAGCGCCAAAGGCTGCCTGAGTGTGTCGGGGTTCGTTCACGATACACAATCCGACAAGAGGGCGTTCGGGCCAGAAGGGGCATTTCATCGTCCGGTTGGGGTATACCTCAACCTGGCGTCAGGCAATTGTCCACACTCGCGACAGACTGGGGTCTGATGTGGCATTTCCCGACACCTTGCCGAGAGGATCTATGGGGCCACGCTGACACTCGCCGCCGGCGAGCCCGCAGACAGTACCTGACGATTGGTCTGCGGTCTCGATGGTGTTGGAAGTGAAATAGTGTTGAGGGCAAGGCTGGCGTTCGCTTTGGGGGAGTTCGACAGCCCCTGCGCGCCGATGCTGACTCGTGGTCGTCCGCTGTCATTTTCGTCGGTCACACTTAGCACGTGCGTACTTTTGGTGTTGAAGAAGAATTCCTGATCGTGGATCCCGACAGCGGGTACCCTCTGCCCCTGGCCGGAGAGGTGCTTCGCCTGCACGATCCCGGTCGCCAAGCGGCGAACCACCTGGCACCCCTCCAGATGCTGGCCGCCGAGCTTCACCAGGAGCAGCTCGAAGTCATCACCCACCCGCATGGCAGCCTGAGCGGACTCTCGGCCGAGATACGGGCGGGTCGGGCCTATGCCGATTCGCTGGCCCGGACGGCGGGCGCGAGGATCGCTGCCTTGGCCACGTCTCCGCTGCCGGCCATACCGCACGCCACCCGCAACGACCGCTATGACGCCTTGATGGAAAAGTACGCTCTTACGGCCCGCGAGCAACTGACCTGCGGATACCACGTCCATGTCTCCGTGGACTCCGATGAGGAAGGCGTCGCGGTCCTGGACCGGATCAGATCCTGGCTGCCGCCGCTCATAGCATTGAGCTCAAATTCCCCGTTCTGGAACGGCACAGACACCGGCTACTCCAGTTTCCGAACCCAGGCGTGGAACCGGTGGTCCACAGCCGGGCCCACAGAGGTCTTCGGCTCGGCACAGGCCTACCACTCGCTGGTGGAGGACCTGTCGGGCACAGGGGTCGTAACCAGCCCGGATTTTGACGCGCGCCTGTCCATCCGGCACCCGACCGTCGAGGTCCGGGTGGCCGATGTTTGCCTTGATACCCGCGACGCCGCACTGATCGCCGCGTTGGTGCGGGCGCTGGTGGAGACCGCCGCCCGGGAATGGGAGGCCGGACAGTCACCGGACATGGTTCCCGCCACAATCCTGCGTCAGGGAGCCTGGCGCGCCAGCCGTTGGGGCACGGACGGGGAGCTCCTCCACCCGGTAACGCACCGGCCAGACACCGCAAGAAATGTCTTCGACGCACTCTACGGCCATGTCCGGGAGGCCCTGGAAGATACCGGCGATGCCGCCTACGTCGCACAGTCACTGCAAAGGATCCTTGATCAGGGCACGGGGGCCGGCCGGCAGCGGCAAGCGTTCGACCGCCACGGCAGACTCGCCGACGTCGTCGCCCACGCCACCGGCCTCACTCACCAGGAACCCGCCGGCTACTCCAGCCTCGGCGAACCGTTCCTCGAAGGGGACGGAGAAACGACAAGCCCAAGCATGGATTTGGTCGCCGTCTCCGTCTAACGCTGGCACGAGGCGCCGTTCCGGCGACAGGACTCTTCATGGAAGCCAAAGGCCGCTGGACGGCGCCGTCCTGGGCATCGGGATGTGGAACAAATGCAGTGTTTCGTCTGGTTCTCCGTGCCCGCCGTCAAAGGACCACAATGCTGCCTGCGCTCCACCGGAGCCCCGGCCGGCAAGCGCTCACCGCGCCTAGACGACGAACGAGCCGGCCGGACGGACCTCTAGGGTCCCTCTACCGGGCCGAGGTTAACGCCCCTAAACGTCGAGCGTTTGTAAGTACTTCTGGGAAGCGTCGTGAAGCGAGTCGCGGGATCGCGGGACGCCTTCTGTCGGGCCTCGCCGAGCACCCGATACCGCGGTCCGGGCCGTAGATATAGGTAGGCATACAGCTGCGGCAGCGTTCGCTGCCATTCGAGCCGACAGCATCACCCCGGGCGACGTCAGCCGGGTCTGGATGTCGATGTTCCAGCGCGGTTACCAGTCCTCCTGCGTTCACTTCGTGAACGCAGGAGTCAACGGCCAGCTGGCCTGGAATGTGCTTCAACGGATTGATTCGATCGTAGACTGACTGGTTGCCCGCTGGCCCGTCATACCCGTCGGGCCGGCTTCAACCGGTGCTTCCCATCAACAGCCACGGATTCGCTGACGGATACCGGGACCCCTTGCGCCGTAACGCGGGCGGCAACCGGGCCGGCTGCGCCTCAGCGGCCCGGTTGCCCCCTACGGCGCAGGGGGCCGGGGTCAGGGTTTTTGAGATGCCGCGGCGGCCGGGTCAAGATCGGACAGGCTGAGCGGATGCGCCGGGGCATCCGGAAAGGGAAAGCTGGCTGTGAGTGCAAGGTTCGGGCCGACGTGCACCAGTTCACCGGCCGCCAAGGGTCGCCACCCGGGGTTCTGATCCATCGGTTCGGTGGCAATGAGGACATGCGAGGAGTTGGCGAGCTCTTCACTGCGGGCGTGGATACGCGGGCTCCGTGCGTCCAGCGGCGCTCCCTGGCCGGGGCCACCGGCGGGGTCCCGTTCCAGGACGTGCAGCTCATGGGTGGCGGGGTACCTGAGCGCCCAAAGATCCGTCGCGGTCGTCACTATGAGGTTCAGGCTTAACACGGGCAACTCCTTGGCGATCCAGGTGACTGCGCGGGTGATGCCTTCTCCGACGTCGCCGCCGGCCCGCCGGCTCTCGGCGGTGATGAGGGCAAAGAGCCGTTCGCTGTCGGTCTGTCCGTGCACGAGACCGGCGACCCCGAGCTGGGCCAGACGCTGATCGAGACGCTCGAGGCCACCGAAGGCGCCGTTGTGGGCGAACAGCCGTCCATCCTGCTCAAACGGGTGCGTGTTGACCATCGTGTGTGCACCGGTGCTGGCATACCGGACGTGGGCCAGGAATGTGGTGCTCTTCAGATCTCTGGCCTCGCGGGCAAATGCATGGTCCTCCCAGGCGGCGAGCGGTTGCTTAGCCACATGGGCTCTGCGGTCGGCGTCGTAGGTGCCGATGCCGGCGCCGTCCGGCTCGCGCCTGCTTTGGTCGGACAGGCTGTCCGGGGCGTCCAGCAGCCAGAATGTGGCACGGACGCGCCGGGGGCCAGCGTGCAGGCCGAATAGTCGGCACATAGGGGGATCCTTAGTTGGGGCCCGCTGGGCTAGGAGCGTGGGTCAGTAATGGAGACTGGTTGATGAATCCTACAAATCCGAAGCCATTTTGCGCCGAATAAGCCCAACTTCTTGTTGATTCTCAACACAAAAAATCGGCAAAATCGACTACTGACCCACGCACCTAGTGGTGGAACGCCTGAGTTTGCCCACCGTCGGGCATCGGTGCGGTGAGCGCGTCCAGATAGGCGACTTCCTTCTTCAGGTCACTCAGGAAACTGGATGCGAGGTCGCGGGTGAAGCCGTTACGGACCACGATCCTTTGCACAGTGATCTCACCCAGTCCCTCGGGCAGGGGATAAGCCGGGACGAGCCATCCGTTCATCCGCAGTCGTTCGGAGAGGTGGTGAAGGTCCCAGTTTGCCGTGTGGCCGTCAGCGAGCTGCCACGCGAAGACAGGAATGTCAGATCCGTCGCTCCACAGAGTAAAGGGCTCCATTGCTCCGATTTCGCCTGACAGAAAGAGCGCCACGTCCCGCGAAGTTGCCTGAACGGACTTGTATCCGGCAAATCCGAGCCGGAGGAAGAGGTAATACTGCAGCAGCACCTGGGCGCCGGGACGGGAAAAGTTCAGTGCGAAGGTAGGCATGTCCCCGCCAAGATAACTGACGTGGAAAATCAGGTCTTCGGGGAGCGCCTCTTCGTCCCGCCAGATGATCCAGCCAAGGCCCGGGTAGACCAAACCGTATTTGTGGCCCGAGGTGTTGATCGAAGCGACCCGCGGGAGGCGGAAGTCCCAGACGGTGTCTGGCTGCAGGAACGGCGCGATCATGGCCCCGGAGGCCCCGTCCACATGGATGGGAATATCCAGGCCGCGGCGTGCCTGGATTTCGTCCAGCGCCGCCGAGATTTTTTCTACAGGTTCGTATACTCCGGTGTAGGTCACACCCATGATGGCGACGACGCCGATAGTGTTCTCATCGACGTACCGGTCCAGATCGTGTCCGTCGAGCATCTGGTGCTCCTTCGACACAGGAACAAAACGGGCTTCCACGTCCCAGTAATTGCAGAACTTCTCCCAGCACACCTGCACCGCGGAACTCAGGACGAGGTTGGGTTTGTCCGCCGAACGGCCAGCGGAGCGTCTGGCATGCTGCCATCTGCGTTTGAGGGCCAGGCCGCCGAGCATGCAGGCCTCGGAGGAACCGATCGTTGAAGCCCCGACGGTTTTGGCCGCATCGGGCGCATTCCACAGGTCCGCGAGCATCCGCCAGCACCGCGTCTCGATCTGGGCCGTCTGCGGGTATTCATCCTTGTCGATCATGTTCTTGTCGAAGGTCTCAGCGTAAAGTTTCGAAGCTTCCGCTTCCATCCACGTGCCCACGAAGGTCGCCAGATTCAGCCGGGAGTTCCCGTCCAGCATCGCCTCGTCGTGGACAACCTGATAGGCCGTCGAGGGCAGCGACTCTCCCTCGGGAATCGTGAAACGAGGGAAGATGGTGGATTCCCCGGGCCGGCTAAACAAGGGGTTCAGCTCAACTGCGCTGTCGGCTTCATGGGTCGATGTCCGGTGTGACCTGCTGATGGTTGCTCCTTAGAAGTCGCAGCGGCGGAGCCGCGGTCTGCCCGGCCCACGCTACCTTGGGTACGCCCCGTACCCAAGCCGTGCCCTCCAACAGGTGTACCCGCTTCACCGGTGCGGTCGGGGGGTTCCGATGTTTCGTGCGGAGGTGAAACGCCGCGCCCCCGATGATCGCAGTATTGCGTGTGCCGAAGCCAATGACTACAGCGGCCGGCAGGGCGGTATCGAACCCGGACGGCGATTGCGCGATGGGAACTGTGGCGTTGGGCAGCGTGGGAACAGTGCTGGGCACGGCGGCGGGCATGGGCGCCGAGGTGGGGCGGTTGAGGGGGAACGTCAAGTCCTGCTCCGGGCGCGCGGCGGCCGCCGCCCACCGAGTGGAATGGAAGGGCTGCGGGGCCGCCCGGCACGGCACGGCACGGCCCCGCAGTGTCTGCCGGTTCGCGACGGCAGACACTCATCACCGGCAAAAGACAACTGCCGGATGCTGCGCCGTCCGTGTCGTTCCGTCAGCCCGGCGTCGAGCACTCCCACCCGCCGACCGGTCCGACGTCCGACTCACCGGACACGGTCAATATAGACCCAAGCGGTGGTCTCGCGAACAGTTCCCATTCCCGGACGGCCGATCAAACCGTCCCAGATGTGGTGTTTGTTCCCAGATCCGGCTCCCGTACTCCGCCGTGGACGCAACGTCTGGGCAGGTGGTTTGGCGTTGCCACCAGTAGCTCTTTGTTCTACAACTTATAGAGTAAAGACGGGAGGTGGGAGTGGTGATCCTTAGCGTCGATCTGGCCAGTGGGGTGCCGATCTACCAGCAGCTTCGGGACCGGATCACGGAGGCGATCGCTGAGGGCGTGCTGGTCGAGGGCAGTTCGTTGCCGGCCACCAGGGCTCTTGCTGCGGACTTCGGGATCAACTTCCATACTGTGAACAAGGCCTACGACCTCCTGCGCCAGCAGGGCCTGATCCGGCTCAACCGCAAGACCGGAGCGGTAGTGATCGCTGCTTCAGCGGACTCGCCGTTCCGCGCGGAGTGGACCGCGAGGGCACGGACGCTGCTGGCCGAGGCCGTCGCCCAGGGAGTGCCGGCGGACGAGGTTCTCACAACCTGCCGGTCCGTACTCGATTCATTTAATGCAACGCAGCCAGAGGACACGCCATGACCGTTACCATCGTCCTGATCTCCGGGTTGTTGACCCTCGTGGTCGTCGTCGCCCTGGTGCTGCCCTCGATCAACAGCCCGACCGTACCGTTCGGGGTCCGGGTACCGGCCCGGCATGCGTATGACCCGGCGGTGCTCAGGCAGACCCGCATCTACCGGCGGCGGGTGCTCTCCGGAGGGATCGTTGCGGCCGGGGCCGGCGCCGTCATCTACGGCGTGACCGGCGAAACATTGCTGCTGCCGTTGTCTGTGCTGGTGCTCGTCGGTATCTGGTATGGCTGCTTCTTCCTGGCCAACAACGAGATCCGTGCCGCGAAGGCTGCCGGGGGCTGGTTCGAGGGCGTGCACCAGGGCATTGCGGTGGATACGGGACTGCGGACCGATCCACCGCGGTTTCCCTGGCTCTGGCTGGCCCCGGCCCTGATCGTCACGATCACTACGGTGGTGATCGGCGTGATCAGCTATCCGTCGATGCCCGAGATACTCGCGGTGCACTCCGGCGCGAAGGGCGTGCCCGACCGGGTGGCCGCCAAGTCGGTCGGCACCGCTTTCTCTTTGGTGTTCGTGCAGCTCGGCATGACCGCGCTGCTCGTAGGTATCGCGGCGGCCATCTACCGCAGCCGCCCCGACATCGACCCGGCGCACCCGGTCGGCTCCTCGCGCTGGTACCGCCAGTACATGTCACTGGGCGTCAAAGCACTGCTCGGACTGGTTGCGATGATCGACCTGGGAATGCTCGGATCATCGCTGCTGATGTGGACCGGCACTCTTACGCGGTGGGCGCCGCTGGTAGTGGCGCTCCCGATCCTGGCCGCCGTCGTTGTGACCCTCGTCGTCCTGGCCAGGAACAACCGGGAGCGCGACGTCGGCGAGCGGGACACCGGCCTGACCCACCGCGACGACGACAAGAACTGGCGCGGCGGCCTCTTCTACATCAACCGCGAAGACCCCACGCTGATGGTCCCGCGCCGGTTCGGTCTCGGATGGACCCTCAACTTCGGCAACCCCGCGTCGGCGATGCTCCTGGCCGGCGTGCTCGCGCTGATCAGCCTGGTAATCATCCTGCGCTTTGACGGCTGACCCCACCACAGGTACATGAACTCGTCAGTTCGCCTGATGCCCGAATGACCGGATGACCGGATGTTGGACGGTCGTGGCCAAGGCCTTGTCACTGAAAATCCTGTCCACCCGGCCGTCTCAGCAAAGGATCCTTTGCTGAGACGGCAGTGGACGAGTGGCCGGGATCCGTTAGTTCCAAAAAAATTAGAAATAGGGCCCGAACAATGGAGTGAGAAACGCGGGCTTGTTTGACGCCCATCAGACCACCCAGCCAAAGACTTGAGTCAGGGCACAACTGATACCGGAAAACCCGGCAGACTGATGCCATGTTTGGTTGGTGAGGTCACTGGTGCCTCTAGCGGTGGACCAGTTGGTCGGGAACGTCTTTGCGTCATGAGCGTTCGTTGGGTGGAGGTTCATTGCCGGTGGTTGCTATTGGTGCTCGCCCACCGTGGGCTCCGCCGAGAGTTTGCCGTGTCGAAACCTGTGCTTTACCTGGTGCTGGAACACTGCCTCGGGGGTTTGCCAGTAATCAAGTATGAGGAGAAGTTCATGCCCGGTCTCGATCGTCGACGTTTTCTTCAGCTCGCGGGAGCGGGTGCTGCGAGCACCGCGATCGCCGAGATGCTCGGCCAAAGCGTTGCACGCGCTGCCTCGATCCCGGCCAACAGGGCCACCGGCTCGATCAAGGATGTTGAGCATGTGGTGATCTTCATGCAGGAGAACCGCGCATTCGATCACTACTTCGGCACGTTGAAGGGTGTGCGCGGGTTCTCGGACCCGCACCCCGCGGTCCTGCCCAGCGGCAAGGACGCCTTCCACCAGAACAACGGCACGCGTGATGTCCTCCCGTACCACCCGGACGCGCCGAACCTGGGCATGCAGTTCATGGAGGACCTCGACCACTCATGGAAGATGACCCACGAGGCCTTCAACGCGGGCAAGTACGACCGGTGGCTGCCCGCGAAGTCGGACGCGACCATGGCCTTTTACGGGCGCCAGGACATTCCATTCCATTTCGCCCTCGCGGACGCGTTCACGGTATGTGACCAGTACCACTGCTCAGTGCTCGGCCCCACGGACCCGAACCGCTATTTCATGTTCGCCGGCGGCGACGACCCGGAGCGCAAGGGCGGCGGCCCGGACCTGTGGAACGACGAGAAGGGCTACTGGTGGAGCACCTATCCCGAGGAGCTCGAGAAGGCGGGCGTGTCGTGGAAGGTCTACCAGGACATCGGGGAGGGCCTCGACCCGGCGCACTACGAGGGCTGGACCAACGACGCGTACATCGGCAACTACGGCGACAACTCGCTCCTGTACTTTAAGCAGTACCAGGACGCGAAGCCCGGAACTCCGTTGTACGAGAAGGCGCGCACCGGCACGAACGCCAAGGCCGGAGAGGACCTCTTCAGCATCTTCCGCGAGGATGTCGCCTCGGGGAAGCTCCCTCAGGTGTCCTACATCGTGGCCCCCGAGGCCTACACGGAGCACTCGAACTGGCCGCCGAACTTCGGCGCCTGGTACGCAGCGAACATCCTGGATATCCTCACCTCCAACCCGGACGTCTGGAGCAAGACGGCTGTGCTCTTCATGTACGACGAGAACGACGGCTTCTTCGACCACATCGTCCCGCCGCACCCGAACACCCCGCAGATCCCGGGTGCGTCCACCGTCTCGACCGCAGGTGAATGGTACGACGGCACCCCGACCTTCTACGGCAGCAAGGACGTCCCGGGACACTTCGGCCTGGGTATGCGCGTGCCGATGATCGTGGCCTCCCCGTGGAGCATGGGCGGCTGGGTCTGTTCGGAGACGTTCGACCACACATCGATCATCCGGTTCCTCGAGACCCGCTTCGGCGTCGCCTCGCCGAACATCACACCGTGGCGCCGCACGGTCAGCGGCGACCTCACCAGCGCGTTCGACTTCACCGCCGCCGGCGGCGCGGCGCCGGCCCTGCCGGACACGTCCACATACAAGCCGGCGGACCACAACCGCCACCCGAACTACGTTCCGACTCCGCCGGCCGTGAACAGTATGCCGTCCCAGGAGAAAGGCACGCGCCCGTCCCGTCCGCTCGGCTACGCCCTCGACGTCGAGGCCACCATTGCAGGCGGCACGCTCACCGCCCACTGGTCCAACCACGGCCCGCTCGGTGCGCACGTGCAGGTCCGCTCCAACCTCCTGCCGCAGGCTCCATACTCATACACCATCGGAGCCAAGGCTTCGCTCGACGCATCCTGGGCACTCGGCGCCGAGTATGACGTACACATGCACGGCCCGGCCGGCTGGTACCGGCGCCTCGCCGGCACGACCGCGGCCGCGGACCTCCGCGTGGCAGTCACCGCTGACGGCACGTCGCCGCACGCACAGTTCCGAATCGAGAACACCGGCCCCACGGGCATGGCCCTAACCCTCAAGGACGCCTACGGCGCCGGCTCCCAGACGCTCTCGCTCAACCCGGGCCAGGGCAAGACGGTCGTCATCCCGACCCAAGGCGGCTGGTACGACCTGACGATCACGTCCGCCGGCGACCCGAAGCTCATCCGCGTCCTGGCCGGCCGGCTCGAGAACAGCCACGCGCTCACAAGCGACCCCCAACTGGGCCGATGACCGCACGAGCATCGGAGCGAAGGCTGATAGCCGACGTTCCCTCCGCAGGCAACTGGGCCTTACCTTGCTGCTTTACCCGAGAAACAGGCGCTCCGTCCCGGGGCGCAACCCGAAAGGATTATTCAATGCCCAATATGTTGAAAAGCCGGAGGGCAGGCGCAGCGGCGCTTGCTGCCACCGTCGCGTTCACTGGATTCGCAGCCGTTGGTGCGGCTGCGCCCGCGGACGCGCAAACGACGTCGGGCACTGTGGCCCATGCCAGCGGGCAGGGGGCGAACGGTCCTGACCATGTTTTCGTCATCATGATGGAGAACCACGGCTACGACCAGGTCATCGGCAACACCTCCGACGCGCCGTACATCAATTCACTCGCCCAGCGCTACAACACTGCGGCGAATTACCACGGCGTGACCCACCCGAGCCTGCCGAACTACCTTGCAACCATTTCGGGAAGCCCCCAGGGCATCTGGGATGACTGCAAGGCCGGCGCGAATGTCACGTGCGCCCCCGAGGAGTTTGTCCCGGGTTCCGGCGAGGCGGGTGTCACCGGGAGCCTCACCCCGGAGCAGGCCGCCAGCGCCTCATCCACTCCGCACATGTTCTCGGGCCAGACCATTGTTGACCAGCTCGAGAACAAGGGGCTGAGCTGGAAGGCGTACATGGAGAACCTCCCGAGCGCCGGCTCGCAGGTCGAATACGCGCCTACGATCGGCTCGACAACAGTGAAGCTGTACGCGCAAAAGCACAACCCCTTCATGTACTTCTCGGACATCAACTACCCGGACAGCCCGCGCCTGCAAAACATCGTGCCGCTCGAGAACAACCTAAAGACCGACCTAGCGAACGGCACCGTGCCGAACTTCGTCTGGATCAGCCCGAACCAGTGCCACGACATGCACGGAATCTCCCCCTCCGGGGCGGCCCTCATCAACCTGCCCCAGTGCGGCTACCCCGACTCCGGCCTCGATCACGGCGCGATCCAGCTCGGGGACAACTATGTCAACCAGACGGTCCAGCAGATCATGAGCTCCCCGACGTGGAAGACGACCAAGTCCAGCATCGTCCTCGCATGGGACGAGAACGACTACTCCGGATCCTCTGGCGGCCCGGGCAGCCCGGTCGGGCAGAACGGGGCCGTCCTCGGCGGCGGCCACGCACCGATGATCGTGATCAACTCTGCTGAAGGCCCGCACAAGACGACAACCCAGCTTTCGGACCACTACAGCCTGCTCTCCACCATCGAGCACCTGTGGCACCTGGGCTGCCTGGCCAACACGTGCTCGCCCACCACATCGGGCACCTTCGAGGAGCTCTTCCGCCCCTGACCCAGAGAACGACCCCGGCGATCCCGGTCCTGATAGAAGGGGCTGAGAGGAACCGGTACATCGGCCAGGACAGACTGCCTGCCCGCACACCATGCGGGCAGGCAGTCGCGCTATCCGGCGTGGCTACTATTGGCATAAGGGGCCGCCTCGTACGCTAAGGGGTGTTCGGAGGCAGGTATCTACTCGGTCAGCTCAAGAAATGGAAGAGGAAAACTCGCTGTTTGCCAAGGCAACGCGTCACTGAGTGTCCGGAAGGGGAACCCTGATCGGTCACTGTCTCCGCTGACACAGTGCACGGTGAACTAGCCACGGGAGGCCAGGCCTCCGTGCCGCCGGTCGTCTCGGACGAGAGATCCAGTCCGTCCAAAAGGCCGGCCGGCTTTTATGCGCTGGCGCGCTCCTAGGCTAGGAGCGAACCTGCGCATGTCGCTCCGAGCTGTCCCGACCTTGAAGATCATCGACCAGGCGGACGGGGCCGCGGTGCGTCAGGCGCGGATCCGGAAACCGACGGCTGTCAGCACCTGCAGTGTCTGGTCGGGCTCGTTGTTCGTCTGGCCGCGTTCGAGGGCAACGACGAATTCGCGCGAAACGCCTGCCCTCTCAGCCAGATGGGCACGGGTCAGATGAAGTGCCTTCCGGCCTTCCCGCACGAACGTCACAGCCTCATCCGGGGTGTTGAACTCAACGGTGTCGCTCATGGTCCCTCGCCTTCGGTGGACGCCCATCCTGTCACAATGCCGCACCGATTGATCAAGTGAGCGGGCCCTTGGCTGCGCGGTCAGCGGGACAAGCGGGCCTTGGCTGCGTGCTCAACGAGAACGGGTACATAGTCACGTATCCGGCCCCCGTCCAAAGCCTGGTGTTCCTCCCGGACAGCCTGTTCAATGCTCGGGCGCGGAATATGCGGGAATCGTTCGGCGAGGCGTTCGACCACATTGTCGACGGCTTTCGATTCATCGTCCATATTCACCTCCCCAGTTTCCCGCTGGCCGCGCCGGCCGGTCACGAAACGATAACTCATCAAAGATGCCCAGCGTGGCGGTATTCGAGGAATCAGTGGGTACGCCCGCGCAGCGTGTGTGCCACCGCCGGTCCCAAAACGCAGCACGACGTTTCCCGGCCGTCCAGCCGGGGAATCCGCGGCCCCGCGCCGGCCGCCTGACGTGTCGGGCGTGGTTCAACTCGTGGCTCCCCGCAGGGGTATCGGGGTCAGTTGGTGGTTGCCGCGTAGAGGTTCAGGCTCGCGGAGAAGATGATCCAGGAAATGTAGGGGAGCATCAGGAGTCCGGCGGTCCTGCTGAGGGGGCCGAAGCGGAGAACGGTAAGGCTTACTGCAAGGGTCAGGGCCGTGATGACGAGGAAAGCCAGCCACAGGGCGGCGGTTCCGAGCATGGGATACATGCCGAAGAAGGCCGGTGCCCAGGCCAGGTTCAGGGCCAGCTGGACCCCGTAGGCCGATAGGGCGCCGCGGCGGCGGCCGGACCGCTGGCGCCATACGAGCCAGGCGGCTATGGCCATCGCCGTGTAGAGCACCGTCCAGACGGTCCCGAAGACCCAGTCCGGGGGTGTCCAGAGCGCCTTGTTAGCTGCCGCGTACCAGCCGTGGGCGTTCGCGATGATCGCCAGCGAGCCCAGGAACGACACCGCGTGGGACAGGGCAAGAAAACCCAGCAGCGCCGCAATCTGATGGCCGGTGCCCGGTTTGCCCGGCAGCGGCCGGGCGGGCACGGGTTGTTCAGATTTCGCGGGCACTGTTACACCTTGGCTAATCCCTGGGCGCCCGTCAACCCGGACGCTGCGCCGGAACCGGTATCCTCCAGGGGCAGCGGGGGGCGCAACCTGATAATGATCAATTGGAATGGCCGTGCCCCGAGAACGGGCCACCGCCGCGGTGAACGGGACGGGTCCGCTTTTCCCGGATTGAAGCGGTCCGTGTATGTGTTCAGCCGACGAGTTCGGCGCTGGACCTGCTCAATACCTTAAGGACACCGGCCACTGACTTCCCCGCGGCGGCGGCTATCAGCTCCAGCGGCATGTCTTCGGCCTGTGCGGCCTTGACTGCGGCCAACAGCGCATGGTGGGCACGGTCGGACTCGAAGTTCAAGGTCTCAATGCGCGCCGCAGCAGCCCAAATGTTTCAGGGGCCGCTCCGGCGCTTCCGGCACGTCCATGAGTTCGGGGAGGATTCCGAGGGGACCCTGATGGTGGACCGGATCGAGTTCGCGGCCCCGTTCGGTCCAGTCGGGCGGGTGGTCGAGAAACTGGTGCTGGCCGGCTACCTCCAGAAACTCATCGAGACAAGGAACCGGTACCTCACGGCGGACCCGCAGCACGGATAACGCCTCCCCTCTACCGGGCACGGGCCACCTGGCAGTCAGTTGCCGATTTGGGAACTTGCGGATCCTGGCCACTTCGCCCGCCGGTCATCTCAGCAATGGATCGTTTACTGAGACAGGGGCCGATAGTCCCTACAAAAGGTGTCCACACACTGCATCGACGCACCTGACCCCAGCAGCCGGCCGTGCCAGCGGCGCCCCTCCGGGTACGGGCCTTGCAGTGAGCCGGGGCTAGGAATGAGAACGTCCTGCCGGGGCCATCCGGACCTGCCACAGCCCCGGAAAACCGCTCGGGTACAGTGTTTGAATGGTTCGTGGACTTGCCGACATCGGGGCGGAGGGTGTTTTGCTTGCCGGCGCGGGGCGCGCCGTGTTGCTGCAGATCGCCCATCCTGCCATCGGTCATGCCATCGCTGAGCACAGCAACTTCTCCGAGCGCCCGTTGGACAGGCTCCGCAGCACGATGAGCTATGTCTACGCCGTGGTCTACGGCACCTCGGGCCAGGTGGCCGCCGTCAGGCGTGTCGTGAACCGGGCCCATGCCCGTGTCCTCCGCCAGCCGGACGCCACCTCGAGGGGGTACAACGCCTTCGATGCCGAAACCCAGCTCTGGGTAGTTGCAACCCTGTACGACACAATGGTCACGGTCCACGAGAAAATCCACGGTCCGCTCGACGACGCCTCGGCCGATGTTGTCTACCGCGAGTACGCCAAGATCGGCACTGCCCTGCAGTTGCCGGAGAAGATGTGGCCGGCTGACAGGGCGGCCTTCCGCGAATACTGGAACCGCACCCTGGCCGGACTGGAAGCCGACGAGGTCGCGGTGCGCGTCGCACGCGACCTGCTTTATCCGTCCGCCGGACCGGCCGTGATGCGCCTGGTCATGCCCCTGGCGCGCCTGATCACGGCAGGGCTCCTGCCGCGCCAGCTTCGGAAGGACTTCCGGCTGCCGTGGAACCGGCGGCACCGTCTGTGTTTCGAACGCACGATAAATCTTTTGGCCAGGGTTTATCCGCTGCTTCCGCAACGGCTCAGGCACTGGCCGAAGAACTATTACCTTGGCCAGCTCGCTCCAGCGCTGGGGCACACATAGCAAGGCCGACACCTTGCGGCTGCCCCGGAGGTAAGGGGCCGGCAGTCCAACGCCGATAACAGCGCATACGTCGTGCCCGGGGATTCGAGGACCGGTGCGGTAAGCGGCGACTGACCGGTCGTCGCTTTATGCCTGGGCTGCGTCGTAGGCCTTTTTGATGTCCTGGCTGATTCGTCCCCTGGCGCTGGGGTTATAGCCGTGGGCTTTGGCCCAGTCCCGGATCCTTTGGGTCTCGTCCCGGCCCGTGGACGCGGTCCTTGCGCCCCGGTTGCCTGGCGTGCCCCGGAGGCGCCGGGCGTGGGCGACGTACTTTTCGCGGGTCCGACCCATCCGAGAGCCGGCCGCGTTCATCGACTACGTCTACTTCTCCTTGTCCAATTCCATGGCCTTAAGCCCGACGGACACCATGCCGCTTTCCGCCCGGGCGAAATCGCTTATGGGGATGGAGGCCTTCGGCGGCTTCGTGCTGCTGGCACTCGTCATCGCCCACGCCGTCTCCCTGCTCGGTAAATAGCGGCCCACCGCGGTGGAGCAGGCTGAAGCATCTGCCGCACGTAGGACGTTGAATTCATCAACAGCCGGCGGGTTAAGGAGCCGACGCTGGCCGGCATTCTGATCGCGTGCCACGCGGTGTGATTGACTGGGCAACAGTGCCCTCTGGCACTGGGGACGCTGTCCTTTCAAAAGGCTCAGAATGCGATGGCCCCGGCCAGGTCAGCCGGAGCTTCCTTCACCCTTGCCGTCCCCGGCGGCCGGGGTAAGGGCCAATTCGTGTTGCCACCGTCCGGTGCTGAAGAAGAACGGGCCGGACGCGGCGAGCCCGGTGCTCTGCCACGGCAGCGCGGCGACGGCGAACCGGTCCGCGAGCACCGACGCGTATGCGGTGACCGCGGCCAGCGCCGCCCCTGCCGGGGTCCGGGCCGGGGCGGGCCAGAGCCCGGCAGGATCGGCCCCGTCGCGGTGGGCCAGTGCGGTGAAGGCGCGCAGGATCGGGCCGGCGGAGGCCGCGAAAGAGCGCAGCCAGCCGCGCACCGTGGACGCGGGCCGGCCCAGCCGGGCCGCGATCCTCCGGTGCCCGTGGCCCGCGGCGGTTTTGGCCTCGACGGCGGCGGCGATCACCGCCGCCTCATCGGCCCTTCGGGCCGCCAGTTCCACGCCCAGGAGCACATGGGTGCCCGAGCACCCGGCGCAGCGTCCGCGGCGCGGACGGTGGTTTTGCAGGTCCTGACCCATGCCGGTGCCATGGCGGATCCGGCGCTCCCGCGCCCACCCCCACGGGCGCAGCACACCCCGGCATCCCGGGCAGGCCAGACGTCCGGTCAGAAGATCCGACTCGACAGAGAAAGCATCATGATTTACCGTGAGCATCAGCGCGCCCTTTACGCGTCAGAACGGCCCGGCGTGGACCTTCGAAACCTCACGCCGGGCCGTTCGTCCTATCCGGTCATCGTCAGCCTGACGCCGCCAACGGCACTAAATCAAGACACCCCGGGGAAAACCTGCATCGTCACCGGCAAAGACGCCCCCACCGCCAAACCCTGCGACGCATAACACCGGCATGCTGTCGGCCGCCGTGAAACGGAGGATCAACCATGGCAGGTTTGGATAAGAAGTTCGATAAGGCCTACGAGGGCAAGAGCGTGGAAGACCTGGCTAAGGCACCCGTCGGAGCCCTTCAGGGCCTCTCGGATACGGACGCCGAAAAGCTTCAGTCCGCACTCGGGATCAAGACGGTCAAGGATCTGGGCACGAACAAGTTCTTCCTCTGGGCACAGGCAGTAGCCAAGCTTGCCGAATAGCCATTCAAAAACCTGGTTTTGAAGGGGAGCCGGTGCCGTCTCCATTGACGGCCCGAGAGCGCCAGGCATCAAAGGAGGCCCCACTTCAATCGCAACCATGAACAGCAGGTCAGCACCGAAATAGGACCACGGCCTACGGCCTATTTCCCCAACCAGAGCAAAGGGAGCGCCCCGGTATGGACCAGGACGCTCCCTTTCTACTGTGTGTTGGATAGCGGCCAACACTTAAAGCATCGCACAGCGAAGCTGACGCGAGCCAAGAAGTCCCGCATGCAGAAGCCGATCGTTCACACCCGCGCGGTGGAACCCGGTGCCAGGGACGGCCCACACCCGTCGGAGACAGGGACACCACCTGCAGCCCAACGCTCAGCAGCCACGCGGCGCCGATAGCGGGGCGCGGCCCGTCCCAGCCGTACGATCAGAATCAGCCAGGTCATCTTTGGAGTGGCTGCGCTGGCCCGGACCCTGCCCTGGTACACCGGGGGCTGCCGGGTTCGCTCCGCTTTGCCCCGAAGTACGCCGCGAATGAAATCACGGCTGCCTGCCCACAACGTGAGCCACCTAAGCGGAAGCGTTTCTCTTACCCGCGATGGACAGATAGGTGACCAGTGCCGCGATGCACACGGCGAGGCCCAGACTGACAGGGCCGGTCCCCCAACCCAGACCGCCGCGATCGACGGAAACAGCCGTCCAGTCGGCGAAGGACGCCCCGAGCGGCCGGGTGAGGATGTACGCGAACCAAAACGACGATATCGCCCCTAGCCGGCCACGCCAATACCCAAGAGCAGCCACGCAGATCACCGCGGCGAACACGCCGCCCGAAGCAAGATAGCCAAAATCCAGGGTGTACGCGGTCATGTCGCCGGTCGCGGTGCCAAGGGCGAACGTGGCCAGGACGGCGGCCCAGTAGTAGGCCTCGCGACGCCGCGTGTCTACGCTATGGATCGAAAGCGTCTTCTCAGACCTGTACCAGAGGAGAAAAACGACTGAGAGTGCGACGAGGAAGAACACCCCGGACACCAGATACGGGACGCCGAGCACGACATGCACCGCGTCGGCAGCCATGGTTCCGAAGATACTGACCATGACCACGGCCAGCCAGTAAACCCATGGAATGTAACGACGCACACCGAACTGCAGAACAAGCGATGCAACCAGCCCGCACCCGCCGAGGCCCAGCGCCACCGCCGGGTCGATCTGATGGACCATGAAGTCAGAAGTGGTTTCGCCCATCCCGGTCGTGAGCACCTTGGCCGCCCAGAACCAGGCCGTGATTTCCGGGACCTTGGTACCGTCCAAACGTGCGGACGCCCCTCCCCGGGCCGGTCCCCGTACCTCCAGGACGGCTGACGCGGTGCCGTTCCGTAAAATGTCCTGCTGTCTGGAATCTGTCATTCCGCGATTGTGCCCCATAGTCCCTACCGTTACCTGAACATGACACTGCAAGCCGCCCTGGCGGGGAAGAACGGGCTTCCTTACGCGGGAGCTGCCCGGTCGCCGTCGGAACGGGTACCTTCCACGTCGCAACAGGCTTGAATCATCCAGGCGTCGCCCGCCGTCCCTTTCGCAATACAACGCACCGTGCGGGCCGTCGTTGACGGTCTTCCTGATCGGCCTGCGCAGGCCGCATCCCCCACCTAATCGGCTGCAAGGCAATAAGCACCTGTCATCACCTGGAGGCAACGCATCCATCCGTGCCTGACTCTGCGCAGCGATTTTTCGGCCCTTTACCAAGGTTTGGTTCTCGCTAAGTGAAGTCATTGCGCGGGCTGGTTAGGCACCTCCGAGAGTTGTGAGGAGGTGCTTCAAGACTGTCTGTTCTGTCGCCAGATTGGGAGTGCGCGAGCGAACAGCGGTCAGGACGGGATCGATCTGCTTATCGATGAAGGTCCACGCGGAGCAGTCCGCAGCGTTCAGCGCATGTTGGTTCTCGTCCCAGGCGGTCTCGAGGTCGGTGACCCGGGCCGCCGCAGCGGGCTGGTCGCCCTTTTTGACGAGTGCGAGGGTGTCGGAGGTGATGGTTCGGAACTCGGCGATGTTTGAGGCGGGGAAGTTTGCTTGCGCTGCCGCTTGGGCCTCAGACCGGGTCAGTGCGGCGGAGCCGGCAGTGCAGCTCGCTGCGGGGCCTTCGGCGGCGAGAGCGCTCGTGTGCGGGAGGCTGTTCGTGTAGGCGAGGAGCGCGATGGTAGCGGCCGCGACAGCGGCCAGGATGCCCAGCGTGGTTCGCCGGCGTGCGGTGGGCACTGCTGGGGCTGTCTTGTCGGATGCGCGTTCGACGACGTCGGCTTTGCTGATCGAGAGATACACGACGGTGGAGAAGATCGCGGCGAGGAAGATGATGCTCGTCAGAAGGGTGCCAAGGCCCAGGCCGCCCTCGGCGGCTGTGAGGCCGAGCCAGTCGCCGATGTTCGCGCCGAGGGGGCGGGTGAGGATGTAGGCGATCCAGAAGGCGAGTACGGGGTTGGCGCCGAATCGCCAGACGGCGGTGACGCCGCCGATGAGGACCAGGGGCAGCAGGATCGAGATGCCAGGTCCCCATCCGGTGAGCTCGAGGGTCCAGTCACCCAGGGCCGTGCCGAGAGCGAAGGTCACCAGAACGGCGAGCCAGTAGAAGGCTTCGCGGGGCCCGGTAACAATGCTGTGGATGGAGAGGGTTCGTTCTTTGATGAACCAGATGGTGAAGACAGCGGCGAGCCCTGCCGAGAACACGCTGGCGCTGATCCAGAGGGGTACGCCGGCCTGGTCGATGAGGAGGTCGGTGTAAAGGGTTCCGGTGATACTCATCACGACGACGGTGAGCCAGTACGCGCCCGGGAGATAGCGCCGGAGACGCATCTGAACGGCGAGCACAACGGCAGTGACGACGGTGAAGATGATTGCAGTTGTGACGAGGCCGACTCCGAGGTCCACGTTAATGAAGTCGGCGAAACTCTCTCCGACCGTGGTGCAGAGGATCTTGATGATCCAGAACCAGATCGTGATCTCGGGGACTTTGCTCAGCAGCCGCTTGGTTGAGGGCGGGGATGTCATCTCTCGTGTGCTCATGAACTGCACGTTTCCAGTCGACGCTTCAGCGGAACTGCGAAAGGAAGCAGCTCGGTCTGAGAATTCTCACATGAACGCGCGTGGAGGCCGTTGCCGGCGGCTGAGAAGCGCAACGCAGAGCGATGGCGACGACGAGGGCGACACTCACCAGGCCGGTGCTGATGCAGACCATGCCGGGGAGCATCAGATCGAGGATGGCCAGGTCATAGATGTCCGTCTAAGGCGAACAGGGCATCCGGGGCTGACATCCGTGCATCGGCAGGATACCCTGACTCGGTCCACGCACGGCGGAGGTTGTCGACGATCCGATGATCGTCTTCGACAGCCAGATTCCTCTTCGCGCAGCTCCGTTTCTCGGCACCCCTGAGCGCCGGGGTTCGACGCTACTGAACGCGCACGTCGACGGACTGCGAACCGGGGCGTGATCCATAAAGATTTGTTCAGAAAGCGCCACCACGGCGAGAATTGCTCCATGGCTGCACTATCCGACCGTCCCGTCCGCGTTCTGGTCGTCGAAAACGACACCGAGCTCGGCCCTCTCCTCGCCCGCGGCCTCACCAACGAGGGCTACGAAACAGACTGGATCGAAGACGGCACGACGGCCCTGATCACGGCGCAGGCAGAGAACTACGGCATCGCGGTGCTCGATGTGATGCTGCCGGGGATGTCCGGCTTCGAACTCTGCCGGCGGCTACGCGATGCCTCCGGTGCCCTCATCATCCTGATGCTCACGGCCCGAGACGACGTCAGCGACCGCGTGAGGGGCCTGGACGCGGGTGCCGACGACTATCTCACCAAACCTTTCGCGTTCAGCGAACTCGCCGCCCGACTCCGGGCGCTCCGTCGCCGGGAGAGTCTGGCTATCAGTCCTCGGATCGAGGTTGGAGGGCTGATGATCGACAGTCACGACCATGTAGTGCGAGCGGGCGAGAAGGTGGTTCCGCTAAGCCCGAAGGAATTCGCGCTGCTGCGATTTCTGGCCCAAAACGTCGACGAGACGGTGCAACGTGAGGCGATCCTGCTGGAGATCTGGGGGACAGTTCAGCACACCAATCCGAATATCGTCGACCAGTACATCAGCTACCTCCGCCGCAAACTCGAACGCCTCCCGACCGGGGTGAGCCTGCGCACCCTACGAGGGGTCGGCTTCGAGCTTGCGCGCGACCGATGAAAGCCCTCAACAGACTCTCCATCCGCGCCCGGATCACGATGGGCACGCTGTTGCTGGCCGCCGTTTTCTTCGGTGGCGTCTCCCTCGTCGTGCGGCAGCAGGTCGATATGATCATGCAGAACGCAGCGTTCGAAGTGCTCCAAAACGACGCCACCCCGTTCGAGACGGCCATCCAGCAGGAGCCGAACGAACCCGGCGATAATCCCGGCGAAGGTCAGCTCGTCGCTGTCATCGATCCCGCCGGAGCCACCCAGACTTCGACACTGCCGGCCTCGATCACCTCGAATATGGCCCTCATCGACCTCGCCGGCACCGGCCCGCAGCAGCTGGTCGCGGGTGGCGCCACCTACCTGGTCGCCGTCGAAACCGTCGAGACCGGCGCCGGAAATTGGACCATCATCTCTGCCCGCAACCAGGATGAATCCGCTCTGGTCCTCACCGACCTCACGGCCGGCCTCACCCTCGGCCTCGGCGCCCTCACCCTTTTGTTCGGCGCAGTCTCTTGGCGTCTGATAGGGGCCGCTCTCCGCCCAGTCACCCAGCTGCGCCGAAGCGCGGAAGCGATCGTCGCCTCCGGCACCGAAGAGCTGCTGCCCGTGGGCCCAGCGAAAGATGAAATCACCGACCTCGCGACGACCCTCAACCGTCTCATCGACGACCTCCGAGCCTCGGCCTCCCGAGAACGACAGTTGGTCTCGGACGCCAGCCACGAACTCCGCACACCACTGGCCGTTCTGCAGGCGCAACTAGAGCTGCTCCGCACCGGCGACCGCAGCAGCATCGACTCCGACATCCTCGCCGCCGAACGGGCAACCACCCGCCTCACGGAACTCGTAGAGAGTCTGCTCGAACTATCCCGCCTAGATGCTGGACGCCCGCCAACACCAACCACCGTCGGCGCCCTCGTCGACGAGGCCGGCGACGCAATCGACCGAGCGCGGCTCCGCGCAATGAGCGATGACGTGGAGATTGACCTGATCATGCCCGACCACGCCGACCACGCCGCCCCGATCGCGATGCCTGCACTTCTCTACGGTCGGGTGCTCGACAACCTGCTGTCGAACGCCGTCCGCGCCCTCGACGGGAAAGGACAGATTACCGCCACCATAAGGCTGGATCCCCCCCACCTCATCACCTTCGTCACCGACAACGGGCCTGGCATGGATCCGGAGTTCCTTCCCCACGCATTCGACCGATTCTCGCAAGAAGACAAAGTGCGCGGCACCGCGAACGGCTCCGGTTTGGGTTTAGCAATCGTCGCCGCCGCCGCAGCCTCAGTCAACGGCACCGTCACACTCGAGAACGCAGCCGACTCCGGCCTTATCGTGCGACTGACGATCCCCGTAACCCAGGAACGCCCCGACCCTCTTCGAGAGAACTTAGAGGCGGGGCCGAATAATGCACCTGCACCTGCCTTGGATAGCAACAGTCTCTCGAGGACGGGGAACGGCAGTTAAATCCGGAATCCGCGTTGTTCCTCGGCCACAGTGCGGCTCGCCGACGAAACACGGCGACATTGCCCAGCTGGTGGTGAGACTACCGACTCTTCGTGTGCCAGTGTTATGCGTCGCAGGGTTTGGCGGTGGGGGCGTCTTTGCCGGTGACGATGCAGGTTTTCCCCGGGGTGTCTTGATTTAGTGCCGTTGGCGGCGTCAGGCTGACGATGACCGGATAGGACGAACGGCCCGGCGTGAGGTTTCGAAGGTCCACGCCGGGCCGTTCTGACGCGTAAAGGGCGCGCTGATGCTCACGGTAAATCATGATGCTTTCTCTGTCGAGTCGGCGCGTTGACTCATCAAAGATGCCCGCGTAGCCGTATTCGAAGAATCATTTGAGAATGCCCGCGTAGCGGCGTGTCCGCCGGGCCGGTGTCCGCCGCTTCGGCATTGTGAGCCATGGAGCTTTCGATGAGTGAACGCAGGGCTGTCACGAAGACCATCGCAACCCGCTACGTCCGTTCGGGCCGGGCGGCGAAGAAGCAGGTTCTGGATGAGCTGTGCGCGACGACGGGCTGGCACCGCGACCATGCCCGCAAGGCGCTGCGGATGGCACTGGTGCTGAAGGTTGCCCGGCCCAGGGCGCCCCGGCCGCCGCTCTACGGGGAGCAAGTGATCGAGGCTCTGCGGTTCTGCTGGGCGGTCCAGGGCACCCCGTGCGGGCGGCTGCTCGCGGCCGCGCTGCCGGATCTGGTGCCGCGCCTGCGACGGTTCAAGGAACTTCAGATTGATGCCGGCACGGCCGCACTGCTGCTGCGGATCGCGCCGGCGACGATTGACCGCCGGCTCCGGGCGGACCGGGTGAAACTGGATCCGCGGGGCCGGTCCCATACCAAGCCCGGTACGTTGCTGAAGGACTCCATCCAGATGCGGACCTGGGCTGAATGGGATGACGCGGTGCCCGGTTTCGTCGAGATTGATCTGGTCGGCCACGAGGGCGGGAACAGTGCCGGTGAGTTCTGTTTCACCCTTGATATCACTGACATCGCGACCGGCTGGACCGAAACCCGGTCCGTGAAGAACAAGGCGCAGAAATGGGTCTTCGAAGCCATCAGGGACGCCACCGCGGCGTTTCCCTTTCCGATCCTGGGCATCGACTCGGACAACGGCTCGGAGTTCATTAATTGGGAGCTGTTCCGGTGGTGCGAGCAGGAGAAACTGACGTTCACGCGGTCCCGGTCCGGGAACAAGAATGACGGGGGCGCACGTGGAGCAGAAGAACTGGCACATCGTGCGCCAGACGGTCGGCTACCACCGGTACGACACTGCCCGCGAGCTGGAGCTGCTGAACCGGATCTGGGACCTGCAGAGACTGCTCACCAACCATTTCGGACCCCAGCAGAAACTCGTCGCGAAGGTCCGCACCGGCGCGAAGATCAGCAAGAAATACGACCTTCCCGCGACCCCGTTCCAGCGCGTCCTGGCAGACACCGGCACCGTCGCCCGGGATGTGAAGGCCCGGTTGAAGCGGGAGAACAAACCCTTGAACCCGGCCGCGATCCAGCGTCAGGTCCAGGCCCTTTCCGCAGAGCTCCTGACCCTGACCACCGCCAAACAGGCCGCCAAACCCCGGCCGGCTACCCGGGCAAAATCAGATGATTCCACGAACCAGCCCAGGCGGGCATCTTGACATGATTCCTCGGGGTCGGATCTTCTGACCGGACGTCTGGCCTGCCCGGGATGCCGGGGTGTGCTGCGCCCGTGGGGGTGGGCGCGGGAGCGCCGGATCCGCCATGGCACCGGCATGGGTCAGGACCTGCAAAACCACCGTCCGCGCCGCGGACGCTGCGCCGGGTGCTCGGGCACCCATGTGCTCCTGGGCGTGGAACTGGCGGCCCGAAGGGCCGATGAGGCGGCGGTGATCGCCGCCGCCGTCGAGGCCAAAACCGCCGCGGGCCACGGGCACCGGAGGATCGCGGCCCGGCTGGGCCGGCCCGCGTCCACGGTGCGCGGCTGGCTGCGCTCTTTCGCGGCCTCCGCCGGCCCGATCCTGCGCGCCTTCACCGCACTGGCCCACCGCGACGGGGCCGATCCTGCCGGGCTCTGGCCCGCCCCGGCCCGGACCCCGGCAGGGGCGGCGCTGGCCGCGGTCACCGCATACGCGTCGGTGCTCGCGGACCGGTTCGCCGTCGCCGCGCTGCCGTGGCAGAGCACCGGGCTCGCCGCGTCCGGCCCGTTCTTCTTCAGCACCGGACGGTGGCAACACGAATTGGCCCTTACCCCGGCCGCCGGGGACGGCAAGGGTGAAGGAAGCTCCGGCTGACCTGGCCGGGGCCATCGCATTCTGAGCCTTTTGAAAGGACAGCGTCCCCATGACAGACGCCAAACCGAAGCGCGGGCCCCTGGCCCGGAAGGACCGGGCGGAGAAGACCGCCCTGTTCCGCTACCAGCTGATCCGCGGCGCCGCGGACAAAACCCTGACCTGCCGCCAGCGCGGGCCCATGGTCCGGGCCCTGGCCGCCGCCGAGCATACCGGCCCGGACGGGCAGCCCGTGCGCTACTCGCGCGAAACCCTGGACCGGTGGATCGGTGCCTGGCAGCGTGAGGGGTTCGACGGGCTCAAGCCGCGGGAAAGGGCCGCCGGCCCGGTGACCCCGGCGACCGTGCTGTCCCTGGCCGCGACGCTGAAGCTTGAGCGTCCGCACCGCACCGCGGCCCAGGTCCGCCGGATCATGGCAGAGACCCTCGGGGACGCCCCGTCGGAGTCGACGCTGCTGCGCCATTTCCGCACCCTGGATATCCCCACCGGCACGCAGGCGCAGGCCACGGGCCGGTTCGAAGCGACGGCCCCGAATGAAATCTGGGTGGGTGACGGGCTGCACGGGCCCCGGATCTGCGGCCGGAAAACCTACCTCTTCGCGTTCCTGGATGATCATTCCCGGTTGGTCACCGCGGCCCGCTGGGCGTTCGCCGAAGACGCCGTGAGGCTCTCGGCGGCGCTGCGGCCGGCCCTGCAGACCCACGGAATCCCCGACGCGGTCTACGTGGACAATGGCAGTGCTTTTGTCGACGCGTCCCTGGCCAGGATCTGCGCGAGGCTGGGCATGAAACTGATCCATTCCAGGCCCTACCGGCCCCAGGGCAGGGGCAAGATCGAACGCCTGTTCAATACGGTGACCTCCCAGTTCCTCTCCGAGATCACCGTGATCGACGCCCCGGTCCAGACGCCCGTTCCGGGCACCGGGGAAGATCCTGCCGGCAGCGCGGTCACCTCGCTGGAGGAGCTGAACGCCTTGTTCACCTCCTGGGTGCAGATGGTCTACCACCGCGCCGTGCACTCCACCACCGGTCAGACGCCGTTGGCCCGGTGGGACGCCGGCTGGGAAAACCGGCGCCCGGACCGCCGGGACCCGGACGTGATCGCCGAAGCGTTCCGCTGGTCCGCGACCCGCAAGGTCACCAAAACCGCGACGGTGTCCCTGCAGGGCAACACCTACCAGGTCGACCCGTCCCTGGCCGGTGCCCGCATCGAGCTGGTCTATGACCCGTTCGATCTCACCGGCCCGGTCGCCGTGACCGCCGCCGGCGGCGTCCCGGCAGGGGAAGCGGTCCTGCTCGAGATCCGCCGCCATGTCCACCCCAAGGCCGTCAACGCCACCAAAGACGCCGACACCGGCGCGAAGAACGCGGCCTCGGGCATCGATTACCTGCGCCTGGTCGAAACCCGCCACAAAACCGCGATGACAGGCGCCCCGATCAGCTTCGAGAAAATGGCTGCCACCGGCGCCCCGGCCATGGCCGCGGGAGGGACCCTGTGATCGAGAACCTGCAAACGCACTATGGTTTCACGGCCATGCCCTTCGGCCGCTCCATACCGGTGCAGGCGCTGCACCCGCACCCCGGGCACCGCGAGGCGGTCGCCCGGATCCAGTGGTGCGTGGACCAGCGCCAGACGGGGGTGATCACCGGGGAAGTCGGCGCCGGCAAGACCGTGGCCGTGCGCGCGGCCCTGGCCCAGCTTGAGGCGTCCCGGCACCAGGTGATCTACGTTGCGGACCCCACGGTCGGGATGCGCGGGATCCAGTCCCAGATCGTCACCGCCCTGGGCGGACAGCCCGCCTTTTATTCCGGGGTGCTGGCGCATCAGACCGCGTCCCTGCTCGCCGGGGAACTGGACGAACGCGCCCGCCTGCCCGTGGTCGTGATCGACGAGGCCCACCTGCTGGCGAACACCGACCTGGAAGCGCTGCGAATGCTCACGAACAGCGGACTAGATACCGGCTCCCACTTCGCGCTGCTGCTCATCGGCCAGCCCACGCTGCGCCGGCGGCTCAAACTCGCGGTCCTGGCCGCCCTGGACCAGCGGGTTTCCACCCGGTTCGCGATCACCGGAATGGATCTGACCGAGACCGCAGCCTACATCCGCCACCACCTCAAATACGCGGGCAGATCCGACACCCTGTTCTCCGATGACGCGGTCGCCGCGATCCACCAGGGCTCGCGCGGCTACCCCCGGGCAGTGAACAACCTCGCAGTGTCCGCCCTGATCGCGACCTACGCGGCGGGCAAGGCCATCGTGGACCTCTCCGCGGCCCAGTCCGCGATCACGGAGAACAGCGAGTAAAACACGCCGTCACCAATGACCACCGCCGCGTCAGCACGGCGATCAACGCCCCGCCGGTCACCATCCGGCGGGGCGCTTTCATGCCCGTCCGCCGCCACGGACCGTGACGGCCCCATCGTCAAATAACGCGACCGGTAACACCAGGCCCGGCTGGTGGCACTGGCCGAGTGCGGCACCCACGCGGTCATCGATGCCGAAACCGGGCCCTGCGCTGTCTCCGAGATCGAGCTGGCCCGGGAACTCGCGGGGCGGCTGAAACCGGGCATGCTGGTCCTGGCCGACCGCGGCTTCTACGGCTTCCGGCTCTGGGGCCAGGCCGCCGGCACGGGCGCGGACCTGCTCTGGCGCGTGAAGACGAACCTGCGCCCCCGGTATCTGGAAACCCTGCCCGACGGGTCCTGGCTGGCCACGAGCAGACCGACCTCCGGCACGGACCGGGCGAAGACCGAGCCGCTGACCGTGCGCGTGATCGACTACACGATCGAGGACGGGCGGGAAAACCCCGAGGAATACCGGCTGCTGACCACGATCCTGGACCCGGCCGAAGCGGGCGCGGCAGATCTCGCGGCCGCCTACGCCCAGCGCTGGGAGATCGAGAGCGTTTTCGACGAGCTCAAGACCCACCAGCGCGGACCGCGGGCCGTGCTGCGCTCCAAGTCCCCGGACCTGGTCAACCAGGAAATCTGGGGGCACCTGTGCTGCCACTACGCCATCCGCACGCTCATGGCAGACACCGCCGCCCGCGGCGGGCACGACCCCGACCGCATCTCCTTCACCGCCGCCCTGCGCATCGCCCGCCGCTCCACAGCGCAGGGCGCCTTTTCCCCCTCGGCACCCTGACACCGCCGCCGCGGCCTGGCAGCATGCCGTCCGCCAACTCCTCCGGCGCCTGAACCCGGCCCGCCGGAAACGCTCCAACCCCCGCGTCGTCAAACGCAAAATCCTCAAATGGGCAGCCAAACGCGCCCGTCACAGCGAATGGCCGCAACCGGAGCACAGCCCACACATCCGGATCCAGACTCTTAAATGAACGGTATTGATCCTAAACCCCTACCCCCGAGTGTCAAGAAACTAGCGACCCTAATCTGACATGGCTGCCCGCCACGGTCCTGACGTCAATCACGGGTATACCCCAGACTGACGTTAGGAAGGGGCCGGATCTCATGTCAGGCTACGGTTGCTTTGCGTTAAGTTGACGCCCATCGCCGGGGGTTCTGGATCTCAACGTGACGCGCGACACGGAGCGCACATACGACGGGATCGGCCCAGCCGAGGTCGACCTGCTGCGCGGACTGCTCGACGATGACGAAGCGTGGCTGGAGGCGCGCGGTTCACGCCCTGATGCGGATCGACGCGGACAACGTCAGGGAGGCAATCCCCTTCGCTGCGAAGTCTTCGAGGGCACCCCGTCAGTTATCTGTGGACGCTTCTAGTTCGAGCGCAGGTCGCATTCGGGTAGCCGGTGCCGCCTGTGGAGAAGTTCAGTGCTGGACCTCATTTCGTAGATTTCTCTTCCCTTGGCTGCTCTCTCGGGGGATGATCGGCTTCAGATGCTGCAGGTGCCCGATGGGGGAGGTGTCAGATGTCCCGGAATCTAGTGGTGTGTCTGGATGGGACCGGCGGCCAGTTGCGCGCCAAGGGCAACACTAACGTCGCCTTGCTGTACAGCCTCCTCGATCATTCCGATCCCGCTAAACAGATCGCCTACTATGATCCCGGGGTCGGCACGTTCGCCTCTGCCGGCGCGTGGACTCCTCTCGCCAGATCAATCTCGCGGCTGGGCGGCGCCGCCTTCGGGTGGGGTCTGAGACAGAACTTGGGGGAGGCCTACACCTGGCTGATGCAGAACTGGGCAGCAGGCGATCAGGTTTTCATTTTCGGGTTCAGTCGTGGCGCCTACACCGCCCGCGCCCTCGTGGGCATCCTTCGCGCCATCGGGGTGTTGCGTCCAGGCTCCGAGAACCTCGTTCCCTATGTGGTCGCCACCTATGCCCGCCGGGGCGGAGAAGACAAGATGGACCAGAAGGAAATCCACCTCACGTCAGAAGTGTTCGCGCAGCACGTCGACGGCACGTCGACGGTGCCGGTGAAGTACTTGGGCGTATGGGATACCGTCAAGGCCGCAGGGTTCCTCCGCTGGGAGATCCGCTGGTCGTATACCCGCAAACTCCCAAACGCCTTGCGAATCCGCCACGCAGTGTCGATCCATGAGCAACGGGCCCCCTTCAAGGAGTATCTGGTCCAGGCCCGCCGCGACGGATCCCTGGAAGAGGTTTGGTTCGCCGGTGTGCACAGCGATGTCGGCGGAACCTTTCTTGACAAGCCATCCGCCGGGCAGGTGACCCGTCCGGGCAGTAAGACTCCTGCTCCCCGGCTTTCGACCATCGCCTTGAAGTGGATCATCGAAGGTGGCATTGCCGAGGGCTTACTGGTCCGATCCCGTGCCGTCGGGGCTGCCTGCGCGGTCACCGCCGCTGATGCGACCGCACAGCTGCACCGGCGCGGCTGGGCATGGGTGTTCCTCGGTAGGCGCAACAGAAAGATCCCCGCCGGCGCCTTTGTCCACACAAGCGTGAAGACCCGGGCCTTGACCGATCCAACGTTCAAGGCACCGGACAACGTAGTCTGGGTCGATCCAGGCTGGGTCGGGCGCCCACAGGTACCTGCGCAGGAACGATCCGGCCCGTGACTTCCGCGAAGAGGGACCGACCAGACCCCACGCGACCGGCCCGGCGGCTGCTTCGTGCGTATGCGTTCGATCCGATGTCGACCCGTCTGTCGGGCAGGTTTCTCACTGTCGACGTCCCGTTCGAAACAGACCTTAAACGCGGGCCAGACGGTCGGCTCGTGCGGGTCGTCGATTATGACGTGGCTCGTGACTGCTGGTATTTGCCGGTTGACCTGAACGACGCCGCAGTCCTCGCGCAGCGGGGTATGCAGCCCTCGGAAAGCGACCCCAGAACCCACCAGCAAGTCGTCTACGCCGTGGCGATGAGTGTGATCGAACGATTCGAACGATTCCGCGGCCGCCGCTTCCGCTGGCGTTCCGACAAACTAGTCATCGTCCCGCATGCGTTCGAGGGACGCAACGCATACTTTGACAAGGATCGGGGAGCCGTCCTCTTCGGCTACTTCCGTGCCGATTTGCGGGACCCTGGTGCAAATCTGCCCGGGCAAATGATGTTCACTTGCCTGTCCGTTGACGTGGTCGCCCATGAAATAACCCACGCCATCGTGCACCGTATGCGCAAGTACTTTTCCGAACCTACTCACCCTGACGTGCTGGCATGGCACGAGGCAATTGCTGACCTCGTTGCGCTGTTCAACCACTTCGGCTTCCCCGAAGTCGTCTCCGATGCCGTAGAGAAATCGGAAGGGACACTCGAGAAGGGGTCGGCACTCCTGGATCTCGCAGCCGAGTTCGGCGAGTCCACCGGCCGTGGCGCAGCGCTGAGGTCCGCGATCGGATCCCCCCGTACCCCGGACGCGTTCCTGAAAGCGGTGGAACCGCACGATCGCGGTGCATGCTTCGTCGCCGCCGTCTTCGACGCGTTCCTTGACACCTACAAGTCCCAGATCGCTGATCTCCGCCGAATCGCCAGTGCCGGAACCGGCGTCCTCCCGCCGGGGGCGCTCCCACCAGACCTGGTCAAACGCGTCACCACCGCTGCGGCCATGAATGCCGACCGGTTTTTGGAAATGGTGGTCCGGGCGTTCGAATACCTCCCCGTCGTGGACGTGACCTTCGGTGATGTCGTCCGGGCGATCGTCACCGCTGACCAGGGGTTGTACCCTGATGATGTCTCGAACCTGAGGGCAATTCTTGTCGAGGCCTTCCGTCGGCGCGGCATCTACCCGCCGGGAGTAACCTCCCTCGCTGACGTGGCCCTCTTCTGGCCCAAACCGCCAATAGCATTGAACTTGTGCCGCGGGACGAATGCCCTTGATTTGTCATACCTGATCCTGGAAGCAACCCTCGACCTTGACACCGGCAGCACGGACCCTGCTCCTCCTCCCGGGGAATCTGCCCCCGGAGGGCCGGTCCTTGGACAGGTACCGGGCGCCCAGATGAAGACGCCGTCGAAGGGCGAACGCAATCTGCAACACATTCAACGCTGGGCCGCGACACACGCCTACGAACTTGGCTTGGACAAAGCCGTAGGGAAGATCGAGGTCACCAGCGCCCGGGTCGTCTACCTCCGGGCCTCGGACGGGCAGCCCCGGCCGATCGTCTCCATCCAGTTCGCCCAACGTCGCGACGATCTGGAAGATCGGCGAGCCAACAAGACTGGCAAGCAGATCCCGCGAAATCAACGCGCAGCGATCCGCGCCGGCACAACAGTCATAGCCCGCGTCGACGGCCGGGTCGAATTCCTCGTCACCAAACCGTTGCCACTCTCGGACCTCAAGAAACTCGACGTCCTGCCGCAGGAACTCCGGGAGTGTGCCCTCAAGTTCCACAAGGCTGGCACCGAACGATTGGCCTCGATCCGTGACTGGATGGGCGACGTTGAAGACCTGGATCCCCTCTCGGCGTGGACCGTTGAACCCGCAACGCACCGCCTTTCCTTTGCCCGCTTGCACGCCGAGCAGGACGAAGCATGACGATGCCTGCACCCACCGTCACAGTCCGCATGTATGACGTCGGCTTCGGCGACGCCTTCTTAATAACCGTCAAACAGGACGATCGGGCCTGGCGGATGCTGGTCGACTGCGGCGTCCACAACCAGGGCAAGGCACGGCCCCTCCTCGACGTTGTAGGCGCGATCATCACCGACCTCACCGTGGCGGCCGGACCAGATACACGACCGACGCTCGATGTGGTCGTGGCAACCCACCATCACGCCGACCACATCGCCGGATTCTCCTACGCGGACTGGGAAAAAGTCCACGTCGGCGAAGTCTGGGTGTCGTTCGTCGAAGACGATTACGACGACGATGCGAGAATGCTCAAGAACGGGCTCGTCCGCGCAGCAAGAAGCTTGATAACTCTAACCGGTCCTGCACGAAAAGTGGCTCTCAGGCTCGCCCACGAACTGGCCCTAAACTCGCTCGGCAACGAGGACGCCATGGACCGCCTGCTTGGGCGCCACGGCAAACAATTCCTCAACGTCCCGAAGGTCCGCTACCTCCCGGACAAGTTTGCCCTGCTCAACGACATCCGGACATCAATACCCGGCGTCACCGTGCATGTCCTCGGCCCGTCGCGTGACCCCGATCAGCTTAAACGGATGAACCCTCCCAAGTCGGCTCGATGGCTCGCGATACAACAGGCGGCGGATGCCGAATCTTCGGGCGAAACTCCTGGAGGCCAGCCGCCAGCCGAACCCCTCTTCGACGAGATGTACAGTGTCACGCCCGACGAAGTGAATGACTACATCAGCGAACCCGCCAAAACTCTGAAACCCCTCAAACTCCCGACGCTCCTCGACGACGCGAGCGAGATCCTGGCAGCGGCATCCATCCTCGAGCGCTCCGTCAACAACACCAGCATCTTCTTCGTGTTGGACGTCGATGGCACCAGGCTCGTCTTCGTGGGTGACTCACAGCAAGGAGCCTGGGACCATATCCTTCAAAACCCTGTAGCCCGGGCCCTCGTGTCAGACCCTGCCTTCTATAAAATCGGCCACCACGGCTCCCACAACGCCACACCACGCGAATACGTCACCAACGCCATCGGCAAGCAAGGAACCTACGCGATGCTCCCGTACGGAAAAGTCTGGAAGTGGGGCGACATCCCCAACAGGACTCTGCTGGACGCATTCACCGCCACGAACACCCACATCGTCAGGGCTGACGCACCGGTCGCCGACGCCCGGGTTCAGGTCGGACCCGACAACCTCTGGAGCGAGATCACCTTCACCGCACCATGAAACTCGGTACCTGCCGGGTATCAGGGGCATCTAATGGTTAGAAGGAACGGCCGACGGCGGTCCGGGCGAACCGACCCCAAAATATTGGCTCTACCCGGGCCGGCATGGATCAATCAACCCAAGGAAATCACCGAAAAACTAGCCGCCTAACTCCCGTTGGTACCGCCCGACTTGAAAAATTCCGAAGTGCCGGTCTCTTTACATTCAAGCCCCGCGGATTCCACACACCATAGATCTGTCGACGGGGGCTGCTAGTGCAGGCTGCTGCTGCTCCGGCACCACTCGGACGTGAACACTTTCTTAAAAGGCGGGCACCGTCAGGACGCAAGGGGCAGTTTTCGGCATAGTGTCGTTGGTGTCCGATTAAGCGCCCGGGTGACCCGGCCGAGGAAGCGGGGATGTCATGGCGAACAGCCGAGTTAAGCGCGTTGTGGTGATGGTCCAGGAAAACCACACCACCGACAATTACTTCAGGGCCCTGGCGCCGTACGGTGCCAACGTCGCACCGGACTGGCCTATCCAGGCCAACCCGCCCGCGTCGGATCAGCCCCACGACCGGCACGCTTACTACCGCTGGCTCACCGGTCAGCACAAGGCCACCCGCACCCAGTTCGACACCACGACGGCGATCCCGTTCTACGCCTACCTGGCCCTGACCGGGGCGTTCCTTGAAAACCATTGCAGCGGCTTGGGCACCAACTCCACCCCGAACCATCTGCTGATCGTCGGCGGCCAGTCACCGACGTTACGCAACCCGTCCCGGACCCTGCCGCCGCCGCTGTGGGACATGCCCTCGGTCCCGGGCCTGGCAGCCGACGCGGGAATCGGCTGGGCCTGCTACACCGGCAACAGCAACTACCCGGTCGGGTTCTACAAACAACTCAACGGCTCCCCCAATCTGATTCCCAACGCGCACTTCGTCGCGGACGCCGCCGCCGGGAAACTGCCGCCGCTGACCTACCTGTGGCACAATTCTCCCGAAGACGAACACCCAACCGCCGACGTTACGATCGGGATGAACAAGATCTGGGAATCCGTGGACGCCGTGGTCAGATCCGGCGGCTGGGACGAGACGGTGTTCCTGCTCACCTGGGACGACTGGGGCGGGTGGGATGACCACGTCGCTACCCCCAACGTCGAACACACCCCGGACGGGGTGCAACTCGCGTACGGTCCGCGGGTCCCGCTGATCATGTTCGGCGGCCCGGTCAATCCGGGCATCGACAGTCGCTGGTCCAACCACGCCGGCATCCCGAAGACCGTGATGCAGCTCCTCGGGCTGCCCAAGCTGGGTGTGGACCGCGTCGACAACGACCCCGGGCTGGTCGACCTGATTGATCCCGCCCTGCACAACCCTGCACCGCCCGTCTACGGGTCACGAATCACCCTCCCTGCTCCGCCGCAGCCGGCCGGCAAACCCCACCCGTTGCCGGCACCTCCCGCGCCGACATCAAGTCCGGTCGCACCGGTGGTCCTGCGTGGCGGCGGCACACTTCCGCCGCCGAACGACGTTCCCCTGACAACAACGAAGCCCTGAACGATGACCGTCCCACGAACGGAGCACTTTCATGTCTGAACAGAACACCACACCGAACCCCGCCGACGGCAGTGTCCCGCTCGCCGGCTCGGAACGCCCGGCGGCGGCAAGAATCCAGGCCACGCACGGGCCCGTCGATCCTTCCCGCAGGATTGAGGTGACCGTGATCCTGCGACGAAAGGAACCGCTGACGGAGACGCCCGCCGAACCGATCTCCCGCGACGAGCTCGCGGCACGCCACGGAGCCTCCAGCGGGGACCTGCGCCTTGCCACCGATACGTTCACGCGGCTCGGAGCGGACATCATCGAAGCGGACCCGGCCTCGCGCCGGTTGCGGCTGGCGGGAACTGTCGAAGAGCTGAGTCGGATCTTCGGCACCAGACTGGAGGAAGTGACCAGCAGCGGGCCACACGGTCACGACATCACCCACCGGCACCGGACCGGAGGCCTGCAGATACCGGCAGAGCTGGACGGAATCGTCACGGCCGTCCTGGGCCTGGATGACCGCCCCCAGGCACGCGCGCAGTTCCATGCGATCCCGCTGGCCGCAGCCGGCACCAGCTACACCCCGCCGGAACTGGCCAGGATCTACAACTTCCCGGCCGGAGCGGACGGCAGCGGCCAGGTCGTGGCCATTATCGAACTCGGTGGCGGCTTCGGCCAGGCAGACCTTGACACATATTTCGGAGGCCTGGGGATCACCGGGCCAACGGTCACCGCCGTGGGGGTTGACGGCGCCGCCAACCAGCCCGGGCAGGACCCGACAGGGGCGGATGGGGAAGTGCTGCTCGACATCGAAGTGGTTGGCGCTCTGGCACCGAAGGCGGACATTCTCGTCTACTTCGCTCCGAACACTGACGCAGGGTTCCTCGACGCGATCATCAACGCCTCCCATGCCTCCCCGGCACCGGCCTCGATCAGCATCAGCTGGGGTCAGAATGAGGACGCGTGGACCGCTCAGGCACGGACCGCGTTTGATCAGGCCCTGGCCGACGCCACGGCCCTGGGTGTGACGGTCACGGCAGCGGCTGGGGACAACGGCAGCGCCGACGGTGCAACGGACGGTAAAGACCACGCGGATTTTCCGGCCTCCAGCCCGCACGTACTGGCCTGCGGGGGCACCCGTCTCGACGCCGACCCGTCCACCGGGAAGATCAGATCGGAAACCGTCTGGAATGACGGACCGAACTCAGCCACGGGTGGCGGCTACAGCGACACGTTCCCTGCCCCGGCCTGGCAGAGCGGCCTGCCCGCCCACGCCAGACACCACAAGCCGGCTCCGAAGCCCAAACCCGGGGGCCATGGCCGCGGCGTTCCGGACGTCAGCGCCGTCGCCGACCCGCAAACCGGGTACAAGGTCAGGGTTGACGGCAAGGACATGGTCATCGGCGGCACGAGCGCCGTCGCACCCCTCTGGGCAGCACTGATCGCCTTATTCGCCCAGGCGACCGGCCGGCGGTTCGGCCAGATCCAGCCCCTGCTCTACAACCTGCCGGCCGGGTTCCACGACGTCACCACGGGAAACAACGGCACGTACCAGGCGGCGACCGGTTGGGATCCGTGCACCGGGCTCGGCAGCCCCGACGGGACGGCCCTGCTGGCGGCGATCAAATCCGGCCTCTAATCCTGCAGCCGGGCATCGGCTAGCGGCGATTTCCACACCCAGGCGGACGCTGACCGCGCTTTCTTCCCCGGGGACGACCTCATGGCGGGGAAGAGCTCGTGCACATCGGAGATCCCGGTCAGCTCGGACAGGCGCACCGTAAAGGTGGGCTGTAGCAGACGCGTTTTCCCCGGCGTCATGGTGCTGCAGCGGCGGAAGCTCGAGGTCTACGACGAGCCAGTTGAGCCAGTACGACTCCATGCCGGGCAAACTCGCGTAAGGCCCGGGTTCGAGGGGCGAGGCGGATACCGCCGTCGGCGACGCGGCAGAGCTTCCTGCCTTTCCTGGATCCCGCATCAGGTCCGCCCAAGGGCCCGCTGAGGTCGCTTGAGGCCGGGCACCGCCAAACCGGCAACAAGCAGACCGCCCAGGACCAACAGCCAGGCACCGGCCAGAGCCGGTCCGCTCGCGGTGGCCGGGGGCGGGCTGGCCTCGTTTGCGTCAGGCGCCGTTCTCCGGTGGGAACCGGGGTGGGGCTCGTGCCTGCGGTTGCTGCCGCTGTTGTCACCTCGACGGGAACGGTGCCGGCAGCTGGGCGGGTACTTGTCTGCGGGCTGCCGGCCGGAACGGCCACTGCTGTCCGGGAGCCCGCCGGGGCAACGGGAACCACCGGCGGTGCGGCGGCCGGAGACGTCCCCGGGGTGGGCGATGCGTGATGCGTGGGGCCCGGTGACGGTTGGGCGGCAGGGCTCTGGCAGGTGCCCACCTGTGCGACCAGGACAACTCCGCAGTCATCCGCCATGGCCGGCGAGGCCTCCAAGCGGCCGCGAGTATCAGGGCCGCAGCCGCGCAGCCGGCGGTCCGAAGAACCCGCATCTCAGTTCCCCGGGGTCCGTGGCCCCCGGGGTGCGGCGACGGCGTCCTGGTCACCGGTCGACAGGGGAAAGTGCGTCGGCTCCGCGACGGCTTGTGTTATGCCCGTCGCCGGCGGAGGCACCGGACGGAGCCGCCGGGCCTTTGACCCGGCGACCAACCCGGCGATGAGCACAACAGCTGCGCTGCCGAGCAGGATGCCCATCAAGGCCATCATCTGATCCTCGTACGTGACGCACGGCGCGCTGGCCAGCCGGTCCGCGACAGACTGCAGCGGGGTGACTGCGCCGGTCAGATGACCCAGCACCGACGGGCACATGGCATCGAACCCCGCAACGCTTCGGGGATCTCGGTCCTCAGTTTCGACATCCCCGGCAACAAGGCCCGTATCCGGGTCCATCACCAGGTGGCGAAGCCGATCGTGGCTGGTCCGGCGACGGATGTCGTTGGCGGCGTCGCCGTCGACGGTGGCGGCATCATTATCGTCGGGGGAAAAGTCATCAAGGTTCCTCCGCGCAGCCCGGTGATCGGCATGCTGGCCCGGCTGGCGATGGTCAGCCAGGCCGAGGAGACGCTGGGTGACCAGGCCCGGACGGTTGTCACTGGAGCGGTTTTCAAGGAGATTGAGCAACTGGCGAAGAAGGCCCGGCGCTGAGTCTGGTCCCCGCTCAGCTGGCCCTAAGCCGGCCGGGTCTCGCCCGGGGGAAACCTCGCCGCCGGGTTCGGGGCCGGCAACGATCCCAGGCCAGCGGAGCGGGCTGCGTCGTCTGTGGCCGCTCCGAAGATGCCGGCACATCAGCTGCCGCATCGAATGAACTGCAAAACATGGCAACGAACTCCTGAAGAGGAAATGATTCGTCCGCCGCGAAAGATCGGAGATCACAGTGGATCCAAAAATATTGGCAGCGCACGCTGACCCTACGCTCCTTGGCCAATACCTTGCCAGCCTCCCCCAGCCTGAAATGGTCCGCCATGGGCCGGCCCAGATTGTCCGCGAAGATGACTTCCGCGAACACCATATCGTCATTACGACACGGTACGAGATCACAGTCGACGATCAACCCCTCGGCGTCCATATCGGGCTGTCCAACGATGGCTCCGCCCACTGCCACGCCCTGCCCGCTTACTAGTTCGCTTCGATCGTTGACATGGTTCGAGCGCTGATCGACTACTTCCCCGATGACTTCCCGCCTGCCGGTCACCACGCCGGCCACGGCCAGGAGACTGTCCACGACGGGCATTCCCAGCATGGCGAAAACCAAAACGGAGGCATCTGAAATGGCCGTCGTCCGGCGTAACGTCCTCAACGACGTTGATTCCAGGGCTGACTACGTCCGCGGAATCAAGCTGCTCAAGCATGAGAACACGACGTTGACCACCGCCCAGTTCGGTATCCCTGGCCCTGCCAACCCCGTCCGTACCTACGACTTGTTTGTGATCTGGCACGTCTTTGCCATGAGCACGCCAGTTCCGCCGGGAGGGGACCCGAACATCCGCAACGGCGCGCACCGCGGCCCGGTATTCCTGCCCTGGCACAGGATAATGCTCGCGTGGCTCGAGTTTCACCTCCAGCGGGTCCTCGGTAAACCCGACTTCGGCCTGCCCTATTGGGACTGGTCGCTCGACGGATCGCCACCCTTCCCGGGCGGCGTACCGAATCCGACGGCCTCACGCCTATGGGAGAACACCCCGGATGCCCTGGGGGGTGAAGGAACTCCGATCCCGGGCGGCGCCTTCTTCTTCGATCCTCATGATCCAACAAGCTTCCGGGTCCGGATCATAACTGACAGCAACGGCGCGCTTCGACAGCTCGTTCCCGAGCGGGGACTCAATCGAAGGTTCGGACTACCCAACCCCTTTGGGTCTCCGACACTGCCAACTGTCGTCGACGTTCTGCAGGCATTCAACACGCTTCTTGAACCGCAATTGGCAACGTACGATTTGCCGCCATTCAATGCAAGCTCGCCCGGATTCCGCAACTGGCTCGAAGGCTTCACGGGACCGGGGCTACATAACCAAGTTCACCGCTGGGTCGGCGGTGACATGGGTCCGGCTTCGTCCCCGAATGACCCCGTCTTCTTTTTGCATCACTGCAATGTCGACCGCATCTGGGAAGGCTGGATGGCGGTCAACGGACGACAATACCAGCCCGATATGAACGCCCCGGCGACTCTACTCGGCCACCGGATCGACGACCCGTTGGTGGCCCCGTTCGTCCCCGAGCCAACCACCCCGCGCGCCTTGCTTGATGTGACCAGCATCTACGCCTACGACGTCCCCATCCCCTGACCGCTCCTTAGCTGTGCAGAGGTATTCCGTCCACCGCTTCGCGCCATTTCCCGATGGGAGCCAAGTGCCGGCTCGCCCTGCCTGCAACCGCAGATGCCACGCGCTTTTCCGCACTGAGGGTTCGCCCGGAGTCCAGAGCGGAGTTCGATCAGCACCGTGAACCCCGAGACTGCCACTGCCGGGGCCGAAGGGACTCTGGCCAGCCTGCTGTGAAACGACCTCATGCCAGGCAGATGCCGAGAGCCTTGCGCTTCTACCGGCCCTGGCACGGAGCAACGCCGTGCGCTGTTTCAGCGCCCCGGATCCGTGCCGGGCGGCACATCCAAGTCCCCAAAACGAGTCAAGTGCGTATCCGGTTAGCTCAGGTTGTGTCAGCGGCACTCAAAAAGAGAGCCCCAAACAGACCTGTTCGTCGCCGAACCCCTCCTGGTACTCCCAAAATCGTCCGCGGAAAGCCGGGTGGGTCCATTGCCTCAATTTACCTGAGCTAACCGTCTACGCACTACGAGTCATTTCCGCGCTTACGCCGCTCGGCTGTTGCGCTAGGACTTGTTTGCCCGACCAGTTTCTTGTGGATTCTGCGGCTGTTCGAGCGCGGGTGTTGTCGCAGGTGGCATTGCGGTAGTTGGTGCCGCGTTTGGCAAGGTTCAGTGCTGGCCCCGTTTCGTAGATTCCTCTTCCCTTGCCCGCCCACCAGGGGGATGATCGGCTTCAGGTGAGGCAGGTGCCCGACGGGGAGGTGTCAGATGTCCCGGAATCTGGTGGTGTGTCTGGATGGGACCGGTGCGCAGCTACGGGCCAAGGAGAACACCAACGTCCTCCTGCTGTACGAGCTGCTCGATCATTCCGATCCCACCAAGCAGATCGCCTACTACGACCCTGGGGTCGGCACGTTCGCGTCCGCCGGCGCGTGGACTCCTCTCGCCAGGTCACTCTCGAGGCTCGGCGGCCTCGCATTCGGGTGGGGTCTGCGGCAGAACCTGGGGGAGGCCTACACGTGGCTGATGCAGAACTGGGCGCCCGGCGATCAGGTATACATCTTCGGGTTCAGCCGTGGCGCGTACACGGCCCGCGCCCTCGTGGGGATCCTTCGTGCCATCGGTGTGATGCGTCCGGGCTCCGAGAACCTCGTTCCGTATGTGGTCGCCACCTATGCCCGCCGGGGCGGAGAAGACAAGATGGACCAGAAGGAAGTCCACCTCACGTCAGAAGTGTTCGCGCGGCACGTCGACGGCACTTCGACGGTGCCGGTGAAGTATCTGGGCGTATGGGACACGGTCAAGGCCGCCGGGTTCCTCCGCTGGGAGATCCGCTGGCCGTTCACCCGCGAACTCCCCAACGCCGTGCGGATCCGCCACGCGGTGTCGATCCATGAGAAGCGGGCCCCCTTCAAGGAGTCCCTGGTCGACGCCCGCACGGACGGATCCTTGGAAGAGGTTTGGTTCGCCGGCGTGCACAGCGACGTCGGAGGAACCTTCGTCGACAAACCACCCGCCGGCCAGGTAACCCGTCCGGGGAAGAAGACTCCTGCCCCCCGGCTGTCGACCATCGCCCTGAAGTGGATCATCGAGGGTGGTATCGCCGAGGGTTTGCTGGTTCGATCCCGTGCCGTCGGGGCTGCCTGCGCGGTCACACCTGCTGACGCGACCTCGGAGCTGCACCGCCCCGGCTGGGCATGGGTGTTCCTCGGCACGCGCAACAGAAAGGTCCCCGCCGGAGCCTTCGTCCACGCCAGCGTGAACACCCGCGCTTTGGCCGATTCAACGTTTAAAGCACCGGCCAACGTAGTCTGGGTCGATCCGGACTGGGTCGGGCAACCAACGGTACCGGCCTCGCCTGGAGCTGAGCAGTGACGGCCGCGAAGAGGGACCGGCCCAAACCCGCCTTGCCGGCCCGGCGGCTGCTTCGTGCGTACGCGTTCGATCCGATGTCGACCCGTCTGTCGGGCAGGTTTCTCACCATCGACATCCCCTTCGAAACGAACCTTAGACCCGGGCCGGCCGGTCGGCTCTTGAAAGTCGTCGATTATGACGCGGCTCGTGGCCTCTGGTATTTGCCGGTTGACCTGAACGGCGCCGCAATCCTCGCTCAACGGGGTATGCAGCCCTCGGAAAGCGACCCCAGAACCCACCAGCAAGTCGTCTACGCCGTGGCGATGAGTGTGATCGAACGAGTCGAGCGGTTCGGCGGCTTCCGCTTCCGCTGGCGTGGCGACGACAAACTCCGCATCGTCCCGCATGCGTTCGAGGGACGCAACGCCTACTTCGACAAGGATCGGCGAGCCGTCCTCCTCGGCTACTTCCGTGCCGATTCGAGGGACCCTGGTGCCAACCTGCCGGGGCAGATGAAGTTCACTTGCCTGTCCGTTGATGTGGTCGCCCATGAAATCACCCACGCCATCGTGCACCGTATGCGCAAGTACTTTTCCGAACCTACTCACCCTGACGTGCTGGCATGGCATGAAGCATTCGCCGACCTCGTTGCGCTGTTCAACCACTTCGGCTTCCCCGAAGTCGTCTCCGATGCCGTAGAGAAATCAGAAGGGACACTCGAGAAGGGGTCGGCACTCCTGGATCTCGCAGCCGAGTTCGGCGAGTCCACCGGCCGCGGCGCAGCACTGAGGTCCGCGATCGGATCCCCCCGTACCCCGGACGCGTTCCTGAAAGCGGTTGAACCACACGATCGCGGTGCATGCTTCGTCGCCGCCGTCTTCGACGCGTTCCTTGACACCTACACGTCCCAGATCGCCGATCTCCGACGAATCGCCAGTGCAGGCACCGGTGTCCTCCCGCCGGGGGCGCTTCCGACAGACCTGGTCAAACGCGTCACCGCCGCGGCGGCGATGAACGCCGACCGGTTCCTGGGAATGGTGGTCCGGGCGTTCGAATACCTCCCCGTCGTCGACGTGACCTTCGGCGATGTTGTCCGGGCGATCGTCACCGCCGACCAAGGACTCTACCCCGATGATGTCGCACACCTCAGAGCAATTCTTGTCGAGGCACTGCGTCGACGCGGCATCTACCCGGCAGGAGTGACCTCCCTCGCCGACGAGGCCCTGGTCTGGTCCAAACCGCCACTGGACCTGAACCTGAGCGGTGGAATCAATGCCGTCGACCTGGCACCGCTGATCCTTGAAGCAACCCTCGACCTTGACACCGGCAGCACCGTCTCCTTCGCCGACGACCATGGCACCACTCCTCCCTCCGGGGAAGCAGTCCCGGGCCCGGCGGCCCCTGGCCAGGCCGCGCATGCCCAGTTGAATGCGCAATCGAAGAACAAACCCTATCTGGCACGCATTCGTGACTGGGGCGAGGAACACGCCTACGAACTTGGCCTGGACAAAGCCGCCGGGAAGATCGAAATGGTCAGCGCCCGGGCCGCCTACCTCCAGGCCTCCGACGGGCAACCCCGACCGATCATCGCCATCCAATTCGCCCAACGTCGAGACGACCTGGAAGATCAGCGAACCGACGACACCGGCGCGCAGATCCGGCGAAGTCAGCGCGCAGCGATCCGCGCCGGCACAACCGTCATCGCCCGCGTGGATGGCCGGGTCGAATTCCTCGTCACCAAACCGTTGCCACTCTCGGACCGCACAAAACTCGACGGCCTGTCGGGGGACCTCAAGGAGTGCGCACTCGGGTTCGACAAGGCCGGCACCGAGCGGTTGGCATCGATCCGCGACTGGATGGGCGACGTCGAAGACAGGGACGCCCTCTCGGCATGGACCCTCGAACCCGCCACACTCCGACTCTCCTTCGCCCGCCTGCACGCCGACCAGGACGGAGCCTGACCATGCCCGCATCCTCCGTCACCGTCCGCATGTATGACGTCGGCTTCGGCGACGCCTTCCTGATTACCGTCACGCAGGACGATCAGGCCTGGCGGATGCTCGTGGACTGCGGCGTCCACAGCCAGGGCAAGGCGCGGCCGCTCCTCGACGTCGTCCGTGCGATCGTCTCCGACCTCACCGAGGCGGCCGCACCAGGAACACCACCCACCCTCGACGTGGTCGTGGCAACACACCACCACGCCGACCACATCACCGGATTCGCCTACGACGACTGGGACAAGGTCCACGTCGGTGAAGTCTGGGTGTCGTTCGTCGAAGACGATTCCGACGACGACGCCAAAACGCTTAAGAACGGGCTCGCCCGCGCAGCAAAAAGCTTGAACACCCTGATCGGTCGTGCGCCCGCTGCGCTCAACGACGAAACGCGAACCCTCGCTCTCGGGCTCGCCCACACACTGGCCCTGAACTCGCTCGGCAACGAGGACGCCATGGACCGTCTGCTCGGACGCAACAACAAACACTTCCTCAACGTCCCGAAGATCCGCTACCTCCCGGACAAGTTCGCCCGGCCCAACGTCATCCGAACATCACTGCCAGAGGTCAACGTGCATGTCCTCGGACCCTCACGTGACCCTGACCAGCTCAAACGGATGAACCCTCCCACGTCCGCCCGCTGGCTCGCCATGCAACAGGCTTTAGACGCCGAACCCGCGAGCGAATCCGCTGGCGACCAGACGCCGGCCAAGCCCATCTTCGACGAGATCTACACTGTCACTCCCGACGAAGTCAGTCATGACATCGGAATCGAACTCGTCAGCACTCTGGCAACCCTCAACCTCCCGACCCTCGTCGATGACACCAGCGAACTTCTGGCAGCAGCATCCATCCTCGAGCGCTCCGTCAACAACACCAGCATCTTCTTCGTTCTCGACGTCGATGGCACCAGACTCGTCTTCGTGGGCGACTCACAACAAGGCGCCTGGGACCACATCCTTCAAGACCCCGCAGCCCGCGCCCTCGTGTCAGAGCCTGCCTTCTATAAGATCGGCCACCACGGCTCCCACAACGCCACACCACGCGATTACGTCACCAACGCCATCGGCAATCACGGAACCTACGCAATGCTCCCGTACGGGAAAGTCGAGCAGTGGGGCGACATCCCCAACGAGACTCTACTGACCGCTTTGACCGGACTGAATACCCACATCGTCAGGGCTGATACACCCGTCGCCGACGCCCGAGTCCACGTCGGACCCGGCAACCTCTGGAGCGAAATCACTTTCCCCGCGATTTGAATGACAACAGACCGCTCAAACGACCGGCGATCCTGTCGCACGACGAGGGGCCGTCCGTGGCGGCATCCGACAGCGATGGTCACGCAACAATCAATGCCGTATGTGTCGAAAAGTGATCCGCCCCACGCCGCCAGCGGTGCAGCCCCGGACGGTTCTTCCCTGACCCCGGGGCCCGCCGCCATGCTGAGTGTCAGGCGACAAGATTTCCAGCCTCACAAACTAATAGTGAAGGGCCCGTTATTGAGTCGGCAGCCTCGTCCCGTGGTCAGAGCTGGCCGTGCTGTTCACGGATGCGTGATCACTCAACTCTTGGTCTCGTTGGGATGGCTTGTATGGACCTGCTCAAGAAAGACCACTTGATCCACGACGTAGAACCAGATGCGGGCATCACCCTTGAGTGTGGGCTTGTGCTGCCACCGCTCATGGGAGGCCCCGCCACGCTTCACAAGACCCAGCTCACCGCGTAGAGGGTAGTTGAAGTGTGTTATCTGCTCAGGGGTGTGCGTCAGAAAATCCCAGGCATCGACCAGGGGATTCCTGATCGTGGCTTTCAGATCTGTCCAGCCACGCCGCGCCTGGACAGAGGCAAACCGAAGTTCGTACTCACTCTTCTTCGTCGGCCGCTCAACCTTTTCGCTCTTCTCACTCTTCGCCATGCTCTACGGACGCTCGACGGCTTCCGAGTCGTCGAGCCACTCCACAGGTTCCTTGCCGAGGCCGGCTGCGATGGCCGTGGCAGTCTCACGCCATGAGGTCAGTTCTGCAATGGCCAGATGGGGCTGATTGGTGGCAAAGGACGCCCTCGCTGCCGCCAGGACATCATCGGCACAAGTCTCCTGGTCAGCTGGGCTCAGGGCAAGCATCCACGGGAAGCGGTCGCTCATACGGGCTGCAAGCGTTCCCTCCGTGCTTGTTGAGACTGCAACGAGCTGGGCTGCCAGTTCCAGCAGTGAAATGCGTGCCGCATCTGCGCTCTCGGACATCAGCACGAGGGACTCGCCGTCACGGCGGGTTACCCGGACAGGGTGGTCTGCCGCTGCTGCAAAGACATCAGCGGAGGAGCGGCTCAGTTCAGAAGACTGGAACGACGTCCGGGTCTTGAAGGGCTGGGATGTCACTGGGGTTTTGGAAGACTGGAAGGTCTTTCGTGATTTTGTTGCTGCGCTCATATACCAACACTAACTCAGAACGTGTTCTGAAGTCTATGGGCGCTAAGCGCCGGAGATGACGGTTAACGGTCCTTCCTCCCGTGTCGGGACCTCGAAGTGATCGAAGTATTCGGCGGCCAGTTCTTCGCTTAAGTGGAAGTCGTCCGCGTGCTCTATCGTTCTGGCACGAATACGCGCGAGGGCTACAGATCGAGGCGTTGCCAAGTAGATGGTTTCCGGCTCAACGCCTAGCGGTCTTAGGAGATCGCGGTAGTTCTCACGCATTCTTCGCGACCAGAAGGAAAAGTCGAGGACAACGTCTGCGTCTTCTTTGATGAGGGCGACCGTACGGTCCCTGAATGCTGCCTCGATCAAGCGCTGAGTCTCCGCATCCAAGGGCATGGTACGTAGTCCCATGTTCCATGCGGCTTCGTCGAAAGAAAGTCGGACCATGCCTTCACCCTCCAACCGACGAGCGACAGTGGACTTGCCCGCTCCTGCTGGCCCGCACATAAATACGACTCGACTCATATCTAAGATCGTATGAGCAGGCATGCCCGGGCACCTACCCGTCTGCCCGGTGAGGGATCCCTCACCGGGCACATGAAGGACTTCTCTAGGCCACCAGGGCCTCGCGATCTTCAGAACTCAACGACACCGATGTCCGCAATCGCCTCGAGGACACGTTCGGGGTGCTCCGCGATGCGGTTGATGACGTAGAGCCACCATTCCGGACCATAGACGATGTATTCGCGTGTCGCGAAGCCCTGCCGTCGAAGCGAGTCGAGCAGTTCGGTGCCGAGGTCCTGGAGCATCTCGAACTCCACGTGCTCTTCCCGTAGCTCATCACCCAACTCATCTTGCAGACGTGAAACTAGTTGAGGATCGTGGGTGGCAAGATTCACACGGTGCCCCGACCGGACCAGCTTCACCGATGCTTCGATGTATGCGGCTGTCATGGGTCCGGAATCACGGGAGAAGGCGACCGACTCCGATTCCAGGAATGCGCCTTTTACAACGCGGATCGGGCCGGGTCGTTGGATCACTCGGTCCAGGTCCGCGGGTGTGCGGTGCAGTCTGGCTTGGAGGGTGATCCCGGTCTCCGGGAATTCGTTAGCCATCTGCTCGTAGATCGAGAGCACCAGGTCCGTCCGGTCCGAGCCCTCTGCCGAGATCATGATCGACGTCCCTGCCTTCCGGGCGGCCTGCGCGATAGCCAAGCCATTGCGCAAGCCGAGATCAGCGGAGACGACAGAACCGACGTGGGAGAGGTCGAAGGAGATCGTGGCAGTCTCAGGAGCGGCGCCGATGCGGCGGGCCAACTCGATGAACTCCTCGGTTTGCTCGTCGGCGATGTTTGCCTGACGCACAGACTCACCGACGAGCTCTATGCTCCCGCGGTGTCCGCGAGCAGTATTCACCTGGAGCAAATCCAAGGCAGCGGTGGCGTCCTCGCCTGCTATGTACCGCTTTGCCAGTCGCGCGGCGAGATGTGCTCCGGTGGGATTCGCGAGCACTCGTGCCTTCAACCCCTCGTCGTGCGCCCACGCGCGCAACGTGTCTGCGGCCCGGGCCAACGTGTCTTCGCTCAATTCCATAACCCGAAGATAAGGGGAAGAAGGCCGGAGCAACAAAATGACGCGGCAAGGGGGCTGGCTTCCCTCGCGCGAGAATGCAGCGTACCAGGGCCGCCCGTAAGCCGGTCGTCTATGGGCATGGCCTGTCCGCTGTCATCACCGTCGTGCTGGTATTACTGACAGCCCTCCGCGTCGGCAGATCCTGATCCTGCCCGAACACGCCCGGACATTCCCCGGAAGATCCGGAGGAGACGCAGTCGCTGCCCCAACGAGCAGTGAACAGCTCGAAAGCGAACCCGTCTCCCTCTGCGTCGCCACCGCCGGAACCAACGACTCCCCGCGCTGGGCGGGGGCGTGGAGGTCCATGTGGCGGTCATCGCCGGTCTGACCGCCGCCTTGGGGCGCGCCGGCCACACCATCGCGGTCATCGAGACCGCCCGTATCGGAACCGCCGAAAGTCTCGGCCGGAACCGGAAAGGGCGGATCCGTCTGGAACCCACACCACCCGGAAAGCTGGTCGTGGTCGATTTTGCCCAGCGGGTGGTCACGCCGGGCTCAGTCGCGAAGACCGACGGGGCAGGAACTGCGCCGCCCGGCCAACCTGGGCTACAGGCACGAATACTTCACCCAACTGGGTTCCAGCAGGACGGCGCACATCGACCTTCGTAAACACCGGCCCGCACCCGTTGAAAACACTGGTTCATTCCGGGGATCCGCTGGCAGGCAGGGATCGAGCCCGGAGTTGAACCAGCAGGCTCCCGGGATCGTCTTTAGGTACAAGCCCGACGTTCCATGTCGGGCCTTCCCTGAGGAGGGCACGATGAAGAATCCTCGCCCGGTGTTTGCCGCCGCGGCGCTGGGCACCACCCTATTGCTGGGAGCCTGCTTCGGCGGACATCCCGCCACTCCAGCACCTGGTCCATCCACGGTCACAACAGTCCCCGCCACGGGGACCCCGTCACCATCGCCCAAGGTCCCGACGACGACCCCGGAACCCACTCCGCCACCGGTGGTTCCTCCTCCCGCTCCGGCCCCACCACCGGTGGTCCCGCTCCCCGCTCCGGCCCCACCACCGGTGGTCCCGCTCCCCGCTCCGGCCCCTTTTGGCAACGACCATGATGCCGACAACAACGGAGGCCCGGACGACGGTGACGGCAACAAGTAGCATGGAGGCGGCGCTCCAACCGCACGGCCAGCCGGAATGTCCGGGCATCAGAACTGACATTTCCAAAGATCCGGTCATCGGCTTGTCGCGTCAGCGCTTGGTCAGCTCGAAGGCAAGGTTTTCAGGAGGTCCGCCGGATCGCCGAAGGGCAAAGCTGTTCGTCGGGCTGCTGGGGGCCACCGCGGTGGTGCTCACGAGTGGTTGCAGTTCTCCGGGGCAGAACCAGATGCCGCCTGCTGCTCCGTCTGAAGCAACACCGTTTGCTTGGTTCCAAGCTGCCGCCCCCCCCCCAGCCGGGTGGAAAACCATGGAACTTTCAGATGGAACGGCGGTGCTGTCCATCCCACCCGATGCGACTCCGGTGCAAGGCGACCCCGGCAGCGTATCCGCGGCCATCACCGCGCCGAACGGTGACCTCCACATCTACCTCAACTCCACACCCCAGCAGGGCGAAGAGTCGCTGGCCAATTGGCCCGAGTTCCGCCTCGACCACCTAACGGGCGAGAATGCCGCATCCGCGACCCGGATGTCCAGCCGAACTGGAATGGTTTTCCGTGGGGGCACAGGTTCGTGCGTGGCCGATAGCTATGTGACCCGTATCGGCGCGCACCGGTACCACGAAATAGCCTGCCTTGTTGAAGGCACCCGTGGCGGCAGTGTTCTGGTCGTGGCCTCTCCCACCGAATCCTGGGACCTTTACAGCTCCCTATTGGAGCAGGCAGTGGACTCATATCTGGCAGAGTAGGCGACCCCAGTGAACACGGCCCGTCGTTCGCCTTCTATTTCTGGCCTTCGAGGGGGTCGCTGCCCGACATCTGCTACTAGGCAGCCCGCGGTTCGCCGTCGGGGCCCCGAGTTGCGATGACGCCCACTCCGCGCTGCCGAATGTAAACGTAACAAAATCCGATCGATTCATCGTGGATTGCCTCGCTGTTCAGAATTGACGGAGGACTCACTCATCCAGGACGAAAGGCTCCCTGCTGTCCGGGGAATTCCGGGGCGCCCGGGGCCGGCCACCACCGCCGGCAGCGCCCACATCGGGTCCCTCTCACCAGCCGATACCGCTGGGGCAGCGCAGGGCACCGATCCAGGCGTTGAGCCCCGCCCAGCGGGCCGCCGTTCAGGGCTTTGGCCGAACCAATCGCTACCGAACCGGGGTCCTCCTCCTGTGTCGGCCTCCGGCTGAGTGCGTCACGTCGGCGTGCGTGGCATGTTTTCGGACCGCGCGCACCAAGAGCACCCCCACCGCGATAGTCCACACCCAGAGCGGGATGAGTACGACCGGGTGAGACTACTGCTGAGCGCCAACCCCCGCTGTGAAAGAACATGGTGACCGGTTCAGCAGCTTCAGAACCGCCGTGAGCATGCCGAGCCTTAATCCACATGGGAAGCGTTCGGGTGCTCATGGCCGAGATCGAGGCTGCAGACGCAGCCCGCCATTGATTGGACATGAAGTCGGCCTGTTCGGCACAGCAGGAACGCCGTGATGTCGTCCGGCCAATTTCCGTTAAATCGGGCTCTGCAGGGGTTTCCAGCGTTGGACGGCGCGAGTCCCGGAACGCTCGTGCGGATAGTCAACGAACTGCACACCCTGGCCCTGGCCCGGCAATGGGGTTCTTCGACGCGCGGGTTCGGACGACACCGCGCGGGACGGTCGCGGGTCCGGGAGGTAATTTCCCGGACCGGTGAACCGTCCCGGTTCCGGCATCGTGTGATTGGTGTGGCCGGTAAATGCGACCGCGTGGACGAGAAGTTAGGAATCGATCATGAAAAAAGGCATCGGCTGTGTGGTCCTGTTCGGCGCCGTGGGCCTGGCCGCCCTGACGGGGTGCGGGCCGTCTTCGACGCCGGCCACCGGGTCGTCCCAGCCGGCGGCGTCATCGCCGGCCGCTTCTTCGTCCGCCGGCGCGGGGGCAACCACCGGTTCGACGACGCCAGCCCCGGCCGCCGCGCCGGTACTGAAAACCGGCAGCACCTCACTGGGGACCATCGTGGTGGATGGCCGGGGCATGAGTGTCTACCATTTCGATAAGGACACGGCGAACACGGGCAAGAGCACCTGCAATGCCGGCTGCGCCGCGTTGTGGCCGGCGGTCAAGGCCACGTCATCGACGCCTGCGGCGGCCGGGGTAACGGGCAAGGTCGGGACCATCACACGCGATGACGGTTCCTTGCAGGTGACCGTCAACGGTCTGCCGGTGTACACGTACGGCAAGGACACGGCGGCCGGCGATGTCCAGGGTCAGGGCGTCGGCGGAGTCTGGTGGGCCGTTACCCCCGCCGGTGACAAGGTTGCAGGGGCACCCTCCGGGTACTGAGCCCCTGAAGGAGTAGACACCTCGGCTCCCCGTGGCGCCCCTGGCCTGGGGGGACGGTCGGGGGCGCCTTCGCGCAGCGCGCGTTACAGCCAGGCAGTCATGGCCGGGCGCTGAGCAGTGTCCTTCCGCTGCCAACGGCACGGATTTCGACGCGGCGGATGTCGGCGGCCCGGATGCCGGTGGTCGCCGTCGGCGTGGCCACCGTCCCGGGGGTCGCCGTCCAGCTCGCCACTTGTGTCGTGACGCCTTGGGAGTCGACAACCATCAGACTGTACTCCTCCGGGGTGCGGGTGTCGCCGGGTCCTGCCTGTGAGGGGTACTCGGTCGGGGAAAGCGTGTACGTGCACTCCCAGTCGATCCGCGTTCCCCACGGCTGCCCGGTGAGGGATCCCTTCGCAGCCAGCGCGCTGGCAACTACAGGGGTGAAGTTCAGGGCCGTTGCTGATGAGGCCTGCGTCTGCACGGCCGGCGGCGCGGGGGCCGTGACCGCCACGGTCACCGCCCCGGACGCCGCTGCGGCGCCCAGCACAAGTCCGGCAACGGCCAGACGCGTCCGCCGCCGCCGCCGCCGGACCTTTTCCGCCAGCCCGGGGAGCAGCCCGGGCGGGGACGTGACGCCGTCGTTCCGCCCGAGGGCTTGTGCCTCCTCGGGTGAAAGAGCGGCCAGCAGTGACGGCAGCCCGGCAAGTTCGGTCACGGCGGCCCTGCATCCGGCGCATCCGGACAGGTGCTCCTCGAACTCATGGCGCTCAGAGGGAAGCAGGGATCCCAGCACATATGCAGCATCCCAGCGGCGGTACTCATCCATTCCGTTCTGGCTCATGGAGTCACTCCTCCTTCCTGCAGAGCCAGCCGCAGAGCCCTCAGCGCATAGTGCAACCGGGACTTCACCGTTCCCTCCGCCAACTGAAGGCTTTGCGCGATTTCGGCCGTTGTCTCTCGTTGATAGTACGAGTGGACGATTACGGCTCTGTGCTCGGCGGACAATCCGGCCAAAGCATCCGATACCAGCCACGCATCCAAGATCCTGTCGATCCGATCCGCCGCTGGAATCTCCGGTAGCCGCTCGGCTCCGGTTTCATGGCGCCGCCGGGCGCTGCGCCGGTCATCGATAACCAGATTGCGGGCAACCGTGTAGAGCCACGCCCGCACCGCCGCCTCCGTGCGCTCCAGAACCGCCGGATGTTGCCATGCGCGGATCAAGGTCTCCTGCACGACATCCTCCGCAAGCGTGCGGTCACCGGTAAGTCTGGTAACGAATCGCCGCAACGCGGGGCCGTAGGTCTCGTGCAGCGAACGCAGTAACTCGGCCTCCTGATCGGACATTTCTGCCTCCTTAGATATAGGACGACGCCGGCCGGATATCGGTTCATCCGGAACCGGTGGCAGACCCGCCCCGTTCCTACGGTTGGGAGGGTCTCCCGGCCCACAGCAAAGGGGTGGCTGACTCCGCGCGCGGATCAGCAATCGAGCCCCACTGGCCGCCTGCCTGGTTGGTTGCGAACGCGGTTTAACGCATAACGCGGTGTAACGCATCCCGTCAATGTCGGTGATCCGCAGCTGCGCCCCGGGCCCCGGGGTGGGGGTATCTCCTTGCGGATGATCACCCGCAACCCTGCCGGCCAGGACGTGAGATCCAGCATGCCGCTAATGTCCGCGACCCAGGCCCCGTGGCGTTCAAACCCGTCACTGTTATACGCCCGTCCCGGCCCTTGGCCGGGACCAGCGGCAGCACCGTCTCCATGGCCGGGGTGACGCCGAACCCGACCGTGCGGGCCAGATCCCGCCGGGGTTCCCCGGTGCCGTCGGCGTCGTGGTCGATGAACGCGGCCAGCGGGTGGAAGCCGCACCCCCTCTTGTAGGTTGGGTTCGCGTTCTTCTTTTCACTGTGACGCCGTCCTTGCACAGTCTCGGTGTCATCCTGTCACGGCAGTGAGCTCGTCCAGGATGTGCGACTCGCGCCTGCGTGCGGCACGCGAATATTCAAGGGCCAGCATCCTGGTCACCGTCTTACGCTCACTCATCGAAAGCTCCATCCGTCAGGCCTACCCGAAACCCGGCCGGAAGCATCCGGCCGCCGGAGGTTTCCCGAGAGGCAGCGATCCCCAATACGCGCAAGATCCGGTTGCAGCCCGCGACTCTCAGCGCCGCATGCTGCAGATCCGCGTTCTGGTCCACAGTGCTGACCCTCGCATATCCGATACTCCCCATGCCACTCCCTCTTAAGCTCATCAAAGGCTAAGTTCCCTTTTGTTGAGAATAGCGTAAGTGAGACACATTACTGAGACAAGGCAGGACCCCGGGAACCGCCGGGAATGCAGGGCTTCGACCAACCCCCGCCGTGCCGGCCGTGCCATCTTGATAAAGGATCCTTTGATGAGGCTGTAACAAGCTAAGGGGCCAGTGTCCGTCAGTTCCTAAATCGGCAACTGACTACCGGCCGGGAAAGCCCAACGGGCCGCCACCGCGATGGCCACTCGAACGGCCCCGCAGAAACGCCATTTGGGCTGCGACATGCCGCCATATTGAATGAACGGTCACACCCGGGGCCATCCACTGGGCCACGGCTGCGTGGCCGAATCAGCCTGGCCGTTTAGCGGGGGAAGGTGAACCGCCTACGCTACTTCCTTTCAGAGGGCGTGTGTGGTCGAAGACCCGTCCCGAGGGCGGACCTGCTGGTCACGTACATCCCGGAGGACCTGAAGGATGAGCCGTTCGGCGGCCGCCACTTCAAGAAGGGGATGCCGAAGGAATTCGAGCACGATCGCGTGATTATGGCAGTTTGAGTGGGTACCACTTTGGCAGTCTGACTTGAGCCCACCTCGCGACTCGCCGGAGCATTAATCGCAGTTTCACCTGAGCCCACCCCACCGTTGATTCCGTCAGAGTGTTTTTCCGATGGTGGAAGGCAGTGATGGAGTCGAGGGTGGATGTTTTTGCTCAGATCCGGAGGACCGGCGCGTCAACGCCTGATCCTCAATGGAACCTGATGGATCCCTTCTGACACCTCCGGAGACGTTTGTGAAGAGGACTACCTCAACTCATATCAGCGGGCCTGCCGTAGCATGGGGCCATGACCTCCGCCGGGTTCGCGCGCTGGGGCGGCCTCACCGCAATCGGCTTCGCTGCCGCGGCTGTTGTCGGCCTCGCTCTCTGGTTCACCGGTGCGGACATGCCCGAAGCCCACCACTCCGCGGCGGATCTGGCCGAACGGGTAGTGAGCATCGATCGCGCCATCGCGGGAGCTTGGGTCCTCATTCTTGCAATGGTCATCCTCGCCGGATTCTCCTGGTGGCTGATGGCTCGGTATGGACACCGCTCGACACTGGTCACCGTCGGCGCAGGGGAGCTGGCGCTGGCGGCCACGATCCATCTCGTGGAGAACCTGCTCGTGATCGGCCTCTACGACGGCATCATCCGGCCGATGGCCGCTTCGGGCGGGTCGGACAGTGCCGCCGGCGATGCACTTTGGGCCGTGGCCTCATCCGCGTCGGTGCTCGCCTTCGGCGTGTTGGGGCTCGGCGCGCTTACGGCAGGGATGGGGTTCCTGCGCGACTTGGGCGCACCACTATGGTTCGGCTATTGGGGCGTGTTCACCGGAGTGCTCGGATTCGCTGCCGCATCGTCCGGGATCTTCGCTGGCCTGAGCTTCCTGGCCGGACCATTCAACCTGAGCATGCTCGCTTGGCTCATCGTGCTCGGCCTTCGGGCGGTGCGCAGCTGAGCAGCGCAGCACCGGAGCGGTGACGCTCCAACGAGGCGGAACCCCGCGCATCGGCTGTGACCCTGAAATCTACCTTCGCACCGCGGACGCTCTCGGCCTCGGATTCGAGGACATCCCGGCCCATGGGGAACATTGGAACGGAAACCATCGGTAGCGACTCCGAGTCCGCCCTTACTTGTCACCTGAGGACACGAATAGGAGCACTGGGCCGTGTCGTCCTGATAAAGGATCTAGTGGGTATCCGGTCTGCTCAGGTTGGCTGGGTGCACGCTCGGACTTGAGCTAATCGCGGACTATTTTGGAGTACCAGGAAGGGTTCGGCGACGAACAGGTCTGTTTGGGGCTCTCTTTTGAGTGTCGCTGACACAACCTGAGCTAACCGGATACGCACTAAGGATCTTTTGCTGAGATGGCAGTGGACGGGCGGTCGGGGGAAGCCCAACGGGCCCCCTCCATGGTTCCTCGAACGGAGCCGCAGAACCGCCAACCTAAGGTGCGATTTAACCGCCATTCTGAACGACCATTCACAGCCGCGAACGCTGTCACTTTCAGAAGTCGTCTGCACGCACTGTCCGAAGGCGTCTGCACGACTGGACGGGATCCCCGGTCAGGGCCGTCGGCTAGCTCCGGCCTTCAAACCCCACCCCCGGGTTCTCCTGACAGGGGAATACCGGCGCATTGGTGTATGTTGCAGTCCCGTCAGAGAAGAACGTCAGAAATGAGAATCACCGAAGTGGCAACCGATTACGACGAAGTCCGTTACGACGTCAAGGAATCCCAGGACCGCTCCCTGGGGGCGCTGCAGTCTGCAAACGCCCCGGATGCCCGCAGCGTCGTCCGTGAGCTGGACGAGGCCGACGCGCTCGGGCGGGAGGAGCGAGATCGAGCACGTACTCGCCGAAACGTCGGACGGTGTGTGTCAGGTAGGCCCGGTGCTCCTATTCGTGTCCCCAGGTGACGAGTAAGGGTAAACCCAGATGGAGGTCAAGCTGGGATTGTTAGCCAGAGTTGGCGGTTAAATCGCAGGATGAGTTGGCGGTTTGGTGTCGCCTATGCCGGGCCTTCACCGGGTGCTGCGGCTTGCGGCTTGGCGGGCACTTCGGCAGCGTCCCGGGACCGGGGCGGGGCTGTGGTCCTGCGGACTACCAGGTGCGGTGTTCTGACGACATGGGTTGGCGATTGGGTTCCTTCTATACGGTCCACGGCGCGCTCAACAGCAGCAGCGGCAAGGAGCGGGGCATCCTGGCTGATGGATGACAGCTGTACGTAGCTGAGCCGGGCGAACTGGCTATCGTCGTAGCCGAGGACGGATACATCCGAAGGGACCTGCAGCCCGGACGCCCGAAGGCTCTCCATCAGGCCGAGGGCTGACCTGTCGTTGAAAGCGATAACAGCAGAGGGAATATCGGCCTTTAGGAATTGGCCGGCTCTCACTCCGTCTTCTTCATGTGGGCCGCCGGGCACAATGACGGGCTCCAGGCCATGGCGGAGCATCTCGGTTCGGAAGGCTGCCCTGCGCTCGTTCGCGGCGACGGCTGTTCCGCCGTCGACATGGACGATGCGGCGGTGACCCAGACCGGTGAGGTGGTCAACGGCCATCCGGATCCCGGCGTGGTTGTCACTGCTTACGGAATCCACGTGCGCATCGACGTCATCCCGGAGAAGGCTGACTATGGGCACCTGGCGCGCGTATCCGGCCAGGTCCTGGTTGCTGAGGGTCGGAGAGATCAGGATGAGCGCTTCGGATCCGAAATCCAACAGGGACTCAATAGCACGCGTCTCAGGCCGGCCGTTGGCCACGGCGCTCAGAGCTATTTCGTATCCCCTGGCCGCGGCTGCGGCGTAGGCAGCGTCGACTATTTCTGCGTGGAAGGGCTGGGAGCTGGAGAAACTCAGGCCAAGCAGCTTGGTCCTGCTGCTGCGCAGCAGCCTCGCCCGGGAGTCCGGCCTGTAGCCGAGTTCGCGGGCAGCTTCCAGGACTTTCTGCCTGGTGGGTTCCGCGGCGCCCGGCGCGCCGCGCATCACGATCGAGACCAGGGCCCGTGAGACGCCGGCTGCCTCGGCCACATCCATGAGGGTCGGGCGGCGCTGCTGTTCTGTCATGTCCCTCCTCGTTGCCATAAGTCTATAGAACGATCTAGACAATGACGTGCATCACATGCAAACATAAGGCTACTAGAACGATCTAGACCCTCGATTTCAGGAGTCATCATGAGTTACCTTCAGCATCCGGTCAGCGAAGACCGGCCAGTCCGTATCGCTTTGATCGGCGCGGGTTGGATTGGAAGTTTCCACGCGGAGTCCGTGGCCCACCGGACTCCCCACGCCTGTCTTGAAGCCATCGCTGATCCGGCACTGCCTGCTGTGGAGGCCCTGGCAAGCCGGTTGGGCGTCACCAGGATCAGCGCAGACGCTGCCGACGTGATCAACGATCCGGACATCGATGCGGTCCTCATCGCGGCACCGGCACGGTTCCACTCCGGGCTGATCGCGGCCGCGGCGCAGGCGGGCAAGGACGTGTTCTGCGAGAAGCCGGGCGGCCGCACCGTGGAGGAACTCGACGAGGCCCTTGGCGCGGCTGACGCTGCCGGGGTGATTGTCCAGTTCGGGTTCAATCGGCGCTACGCGGCCGATTTCGCCGCAGCACGGAAGCTCATCGACGAGGGTGCCGTCGGAACCCCGCAGCTGTTGCGGTCCCTGACCCGCGACCCGGGCAGCAAGGCAGGAATCGCCAACCCGGAGCGGATTCCGCCGGGCACGATCTTTCTGGAAACCCTCATCCACGATTTCGACACCTTGAACTGGCTGAACCCCGGCACCGTTCCCGTCCGCGTCCATGCGGTCGCCGACGCACTGGTCGCCCCGGAGGCAAAGGCCGGCGGACTGCTTGACACAGCAGTCGTCACCATCACGTACAGCAACGGCGCCATCGCGGTGGCCGAAGCGAACTTCAATGCCCTGTACGGCTACGACGTGCGCGGTGAGGTGTTCGGATCCGCGGGCATGGTTACCGCGGGCGGACCTCAGGCCTCCAGCGCGACGAGCTACACCGCGGCCGGCATCGGCGCCGCCACCGTGCGGCTGAATGTGGATCTTTTCCATGACGCCTACACGATGGAACTGGCTCACTTCGTCGACGCCGTGAAAGCACGCCGCGACGGCCTCCAGGCCCCCGGCACCCCGGCCCCCGGTGGCACGGATGCCCGGAATGCCCTGGCCGTGGCTTTGGCGGCGATGCGCTCGGCCGAAACCGGGGCCCCGGTGGATATTGCGTCCATCGCCGAACTGCGGGCCGCCGAGCCCGAACTCCACCAGGCGGGTGAGAGCGCATGAGCTTCCGCCTGGCCGTGTGCGCCGAGATGGTCTACGGCGAACTGCCCCTGATCGACCGCGTGCACCGGATCCACGAGCAGGGCTTCGACGTGGAGCTCTGGGACACCCGGGAACGGGACATCTCCGCCCTCGCTGCCACGGGCGCCCGCTTCTCCTCAATGACTGGCTACTTCGGCGGCAGCCTCATCGACCCGGACAGCGCCGCCGAGGTCCTGGCCTCGGCGGAAAAGCTGATACCCGCAGCACTGGAACTCGGCGTCGAGCGGATGGTGGTCCACCCCGCCGAGCTCGGGAAGGGCGGCCTGGCCGTCCGTCCGGTCCACCGGTCCACCGGCCAGATGTGGCTGACCGGTCTTCGCACGCTTGAACGCCTTGCCGCCCTGGGCGAGAAGCACGGCGTGACGTTTGCCCTGGAGAACCTCAACACAATTCTTGACCACCCGGGCATTCCGCTGGCCCGGGCCAAGGACACCCTGGCGCTGGTCTCGGTCCTTGACCACCCCCACGTGAAGATGATGCTGGATCTCTACCATGCCCAAATCGGGGAAGGAAACCTGATCGAACTCGTCAGGGCCGCCCTGCCCTGGACCGGAGAGATCCAGGTCGCCGACGTTCCCGGCCGGTTCGAACCCGGCACCGGGGAGATCAACTACCGCGCCGTTGCGACGGCGCTGAGGGATGCCGGCTACACCGGCGTCATCGGCCTCGAGGCCGGCGCTTCCGGCGGCCAGGGTCCGGAGGCAGGGGACACCGCCCTCACCGCCTTCCGCACGGCCTTCGAAAGCTGACCCGGCTCCACCCCACCGAACAAGTGCCAGTGCTGTGAATCGCAGAGGTATTTGGCGCGCTTTTAGAGGGGACATTTTGGTGTGGGTGACCGACCTGGACCACGGGGGACGGGCGCTGCTGATCGCCCTGCTCCTTGCCCACGGGAAGTCTGGCGCCGACGGCTTCGCGGTCGCCTTTGCCTTCGAAGCTCTCGGCGAGGTGCTGGCGCCTTTCAGGTGAGCCGTAGGCCGGTTCTCTTTGTGCTGCGCTTGCTGCCCGGTCGTCCATCTTCGCCCCGGCGACGGCTGCCCGGGCGACGGACTCATCGGTGCGTGCGGCTACCGCCTTGGTCCGTTCGTTTTCGGCTTCGGAGCGCACCCTGGACCCAACAGCCGGCCGCGCCAGCGGACGCCCGTATTTGGGTGAGCTCTGCGAACCATTCACCAGCACCCCGGATCTCTCTACTATTATCCAGCGCGTGGCTGGCCGCGCCACTCCGGGTTCCCGCCCAAAACCCTGGGCGGTTGGCGGTCCGCCGCCGGCAACCACAAGCGGCAGCCGGCCACGACGGCGGACCGCCAGCGGTGACCGACCCGCCGGGACCGGCCACCGCCTCAGGTGTCAGCTGACCGGCTGGTGCAGTCCGAACAACTGCTGTGCGAAGTCGATCAATTCCTCGGGCACGTCGGCCTCGTCCGACTCGCCCAGGAACACCACATTCCCGCAGTACACATCGGTCAGGACTCCGGTGTCTTCAAACACCAGGAGCGCGGCACGGCGATTAGGGGCAAGGTTCAGGATTTTGCCTTCCTCGTTCAGGTAGAAGTGCCAGTCATCGCCGCTCACGGCTTCGATGTTTCCGGCCACGAGGGTTTGCAGATTCTCCAACCCTGCGTCGATGGTTTCGACCCGAGCCGGCTAGTGTCCGTCGGCGGGGATGATCAGGGCCGTGCAGGTGCTCATCAGGTGTTGTCCTCTCAAGTGGTGCGGTGGGGGCCGGTGCCCCGGCCGCTGTTTGGCGGGGCACCGGCTGTGACGCTAGTTAGGCGACGTTGACCGTATACGGCTGGCGGTAGCGGGACGGAAGTTCGGCCGCGGCTTCCGGCAGGTCGTCCGGGCCGTGGGCCTGTCCGTTCTTCCACGAGAAGAACGCCTGTTCGGTGATCGCTTCCCACTGCCGGGCCTTGGTCCGGTAGAACGTGCAGCTCACGTCTCCCTCGCAGTACGTGGCGACTCCGAACAGGTTCCCGATGCTGTCAGCGGTCCGCGTGGCCAACACCAGCGGGTTCGGCACGGATTCCGCGGCGCCGCTGGTCGCTGTCTACACCAGCGCCTACAAGATGGCCTCCGCATACCACGGCATCCAGGCGCAGTCCCTGGCCTACAGCCTGGACGGCGGCTACACCTGGACCAAGCACCACGGCAATCCCGTATTGAACCGGGGGTCAGCCGACTTCCGCGATCCAAAGGTCTTCCGCTACGAGTCAGACGCCGGGAGCTACTGGGTGATGGTGGCCGTGGAAGCCCAGGATTTCGAAGTCGTCTTCTATAAGTCCCACGACCTCAAGGACTGGGAGCTGTTGAGCAGCTTCGGCCCGGAGAACGCGACCGGCGGCGTGTGGGAGTGCCCGGACCTCTTCCCGCTGCCTGTCGATGGTGACCCGGGAAATCTGAAATGGGTCCTGACAGTAAACCTCAATCCCGGGGGTCCCAACGGCGGGTCGGCCGGGCAGTACTTCGTGGGAGACTTCGACGGGACCACGTTCACCTCAACCACCACGGTCACCGAAGGCCTGCAGGACCCGGACAGACTCGGCGAGTACCAGTGGCTCGACTGGGGCCGGGACTACTACGCCGCCGTTTCCTTCAGCGACGTTCCCGACGGCCGGCGGCTCATGATCGCGTGGATGAACAACTGGCAGTACGCCAACGAGATACCCACCTCCCCGTGGCGCAGTCCAATGTCCCTGGTCCGTGAAGTGTCCCTGCAGAGCGTGGATGGGAGCTGGCAGCTGGCCCAGCAGGCCGCGGGGGATCTGGCCTCACACGCTGGGCAGACCCCGTCATTCAGTCTTGCGGCAGTCGAAATATCCGACGATCAGCACCTCCTGGACGGTGCAGCCGGCAGCGTCCAACGCATCAAGCTCACCCTCACGCCTGGAACAGCCAAGGAATTCGGTCTTGTTGTCCGCGGCGACGGAGCGCGGGGAACCCGCATCGGGATCCGGCCCACGGAAGGGCTCATCGTCGTTGACCGCAGGGAGTCCGGGCAAACAGATTTCCACGGATCCTTCGCCTCCATCGACACTGCCCCGATCCGGACGACAGACGGTTCCTACGAGCTCACCGTTTATGTGGACCGCTGCTCCGTCGAGGTTTTCGCCCAGGGAGGCCAAGTCACCCTGACCGAATTGATCTTCCCAGCCGCCACCAGCACCAACGTCTCGCTATACGCCGTGGGAGGCACAGCAACCATAAAAAACCTGAATGTCACTCAATACGCGTAACGGTCCCGTCGTTGCGGGCAAGCGGCAGGTGCCGCCCGCAGACCTCACGGTTCTCAAGGCCACAGCAAAATCCCCCAGCATCGCCGCCGCCACAGCCTGAATGCCGCATCATGACCCGTGAGCCCGGCAGCACACCACCTGAAGAAAGACAGCACATGCACCACCTCGAGGCCGCCCTACCGGCCCGGCCGTTCCCGGACGTCATCGTTGTCGGCGAAGCCCTCATCGACATCGTCACCACGCCTGCGGGTACGAGTGAACACCCGGGCGGCTCACCCGCCAACGTCGCTTATGGGCTTGGCCGGCTCGGCATCAACACCGGGCTGTTAACCGCAATTGGCGACGACGAACGCGGCGCCGCCATCGACAGGCACCTGCTCAGCGCCGGCGTGACGCTCCTGCCCGGCTCATACTCCCTTCGCAGAACAGCGTCGGCGACAGCAACGCTCGCCACGGACGGGTCCGCCAGCTACGACTTCGACATTTCCTGGGACCTTGCCCCGGTCGCTCCCGCCTACGTTCCGAAGATCCTTCACACCGGTTCGATCGCCACTTTTCTCGCGCCGGGCGCCGACGCGGTCAAATCACTCCTGCAGCAATGCCGCCACGAATGCACGATCACCTATGACCCCAATATCAGGCCCGCATTGCTCGGCAGCCACGCCGAGGCAACGTCCATCTTCGAAGATCTGGTTCACCTGACGGACGTCGTCAAACTCAGCGATGAGGACGCACGGTGGCTCTACCCCCGGAAGGATTTGGATGCCACCGCCGCGCACCTCCTGGGGCTGGGCGCCGGTCTGGCAGTCATCACCAAAGGCTCACAGGGTTCACTGCTCGCCACAGCCGCGACACGGCTGAACATCCCATCAGTGACATCCGGGGTCGCCGACACGATAGGAGCCGGCGACGCCTACATGGCAGCCCTCATCCTGGGACTCCTCACCCGCGGGACCGATGGCCTCGCGCCCGCTGTCCTGGAGCAGCTGGGACGCACCGCCTCCATGGCCGCCGCCATCACCGTGCGGCGCCCGGGGGCAAATCCGCCGACCTTAGAGGAGCTCCGGACCCATCTTCTGGAACAGCAGCCAGCGTCTTAAAGCGGCCAGCAAGACCCATCTCAACGAGAACGCATCGCGCGATGCCGTATACGAATCCCGCCGCGAAAGCCGCCGAGCGACACATGGCGCCGGAAGATGAGTATCCATAAACTGCGGCGGCCGCCGTCCCGCGGCCCAGCTTGAGGGGAGATCCCACGGAATCGAAGCGTTCGACCCGCCCGAGAAAGCGCCCGCCCAGCGTTCCCCAAACGGACTCCCCATCCAACACTCCAGCTGTCCACAGCTGGGGGTCAATTCTGGTTATCCACGGCTGAAATTGGGAGCCATCGGGGTAGCTCCCTGGCAGCCGCAGCGGTGGATAACTCATGAGGATTGTCCCCAATTGTGGGCAGCGGAAACCGCCGTGTCCTGAAGCGCAGCCACCGCTTGGAGGGAAGCAAACCGAACGGTTGCACTGTCCCACCCGAGGACGGCACGCGGCCGCCCGTTGATCTCATCAGCGGCGAAACGGACTTCTGCTTGTTCTACCGCGCTGAGGTCCGCTCCCTTCCGGAAGTATTGGCGGAGCAAACCGTTGGCGTTCTCGTTCGAAGCCCGCTGCCAGGCGCTGGCCGGATCACAGAAGTACACAAGCGTTCCAAGCCCTGCGGTCACTTCGGCGTGCTTAGCCATCTCCGAACCCCTGTCCCAGGTCGTTAAGTCGGAGGTCCAGCGGGTTAGGAGGAAGAGCTTTGTCGGATCGGTTTCGTTGCGAGGACTTCGGTCCCCTCGTTGCCGGGGAACGCGGCGGTGTTGGGAAGGTGGCGGAGGACCTCGTCTATGTTTTCCGTCGCCGACTGAATGGCATCTCAAGCAGAGCAATGAGCATCATGTTGATTCCTTCTCATGAGCATGTCCTGTCGCCGGCTGACATCGCCGGCGAGATGGACTGGGTCGCGTCGATCGAGGATCTTGCGCGTCCACCAGCACGGTGCGACGCTCCCGCTCCACACAGGGCCCCGCCTGTTCATTGGTTCCATGCGCGGGTCAAGCCGATTTGACGATGCCCTGGCCGAAACCGCCAATATTGGAAATGATGTTCACATGCAGGTCTCCTCCGGGCGGTGTATCGAGAGCTCCCCTGGCTTGACCGGTCTTCCGCAAGCTTCACAGCGCACCTCAGCCACAAACACTTGGCCGCAGGCATCATGGACGAACTCGACCGACGGAACGTCTTCGTCCCGGTATGTGTCGCCCCAGCGCTTCAGAACCAGGATGAGTTGGCCCAAATCCTTTCCTTTTTGGGTGAGTTCATAGCCGGCACCCCCGCCGTTTTCCGTCGACCGCGCTTGGACGATACCGGATTCCGTTAGCTTCTTCAAGCGTGAGGCAAGGATGTCCCTTGGGGCTCCCACGGCGCGCAATATTTCGGTGTACCGCGACGCGCCGAAAGCCAGCGCGCGAACGACGTGGAGCGACCACCGGTCGTTGATCGCGTCGAGCGCTACGGCGAGCGAATCTTTCATTGGTTTGTTTTTCAAACCGTCAGCTGTAAGATCGTGGAAGTTTGACATTCAAACCATTCTAGTTGAGGAAGTCCAGATCATGTCATCTCCCGATCCAATGTGGGGCGGGAACGCAGCTCCCAGAACGCAGCACAAAGCGTGGATAGCCCTAGTCCTCACCGGGCTCATCATTGGCGCCGCCTTCATCGCCGTTTACGTCGGCATTCAGCGCAGCCCAGCGCCATTGCACCTACCGCTCGCCGTAGTGAGCGAACAACTCGCCACGGCAACTCAAAAGGGTCTGGGCGATGCCGTCACGGTGACCGAGGTCAAGTCACTCAACGAAGGCACCCAGATGGTTCGTAATGGCGACGCGGTTGCCATGGTGGCCTTGACCTCGCCGACCACATTGCAGTTCGACTACGCCGGCGCGAAGGGCCTCAGCGAGAGCGGAGCGGCCCGCGCACTCGTTCAAGGTGTGGCGGACCACGCCGGGCTTACCGTGCAAGAGAAAGACCTCGTGCCGCTTGTGCAGTACGACAGCCGAGGGCTATCTGCCTTCTACGTCGTATTTGGCGCCACCCTGTCGTCATTCGTCCTGGCGCAAGGTCTCACAGGTGCCGCCGGCAAGATCAGGCTGCGCCACCGCCTGTATGCCATGGGCGGATTCGCTGTACTGATCGGCGTTGTCGCGGCAACGATCGCCGGTCCCATACTCGGAGCTCTAACCGCCCCGTGGCTACTGCTCGCGCTGACTCTCACGCTGCTCTCCGCGTCGGTCGCGTTCACGACCAAGGCGCTCGGTGCCTGGCTGGGAGCTGCAGGGATCGCTCTGGCAGTGCTCTCGCTGACCACTGTAGGCAACGCCGTGAGCGGGGCGACAATCGGCTACGACATTCTGCCCTCGTGGGGACAAGCGATCTCAGCCGTTCTTCCCCCCGGCGCAGCGTTCCGAGCGGTCAATGACTACGGCTACTTCAACGGGACCGCCGCATGGTCATCCCTTCTCGTCCTCGCCCTCTGGGCGGCCGCAGGCTTCGGCTTGGTGTTGCTCCGTTCGGCGGTCGGCGGGAAACGCACCAAAGCTGTCCAGTCGCAGCCGAACGCGGAAATCGCCGAAGCCGTCTAGCGCATCCGTCGGCGGTGAGCGCGACTTTGCCCACTCACCACCACGCGGCGTAAAACCACCCCTGTCCCAGGAAGACCTCATCGCTGGAAATGTCTTCTCTCATTGAAATTACCGGATCGATTTGGCTGCGTCGACGATGCCTTTGGTCACCTGCAAGGGCTTTGCGAGCATCGACATCGTGCCCGTCTGGGCCCCGGCTCTGGAGGGGCGGACGGGACCGCAGACCAGCTGGTCCTCGTGCGGGGCGAAATGACCGAATTGGGGGGCGAGTAGGAACTGAACAGCGGATAGCGCTAAGCACGTTGTTGGTCTGGTCAGAGGGTTATGTATTCGCGGAGCTTTCCTCTTTGGTGGGGACGAGGCGCCCCAAGTCCGATGCCGATGGTTGGAAGTTGTTTGGTGATCTCGAGCGGGGTTAGCGGTGCGGTGACAGGGATATCGGCATATCCGCGGTCGTCGGTGTCCCATTGGGCTGGGTCGGGCTTGACGGCTCGGATCCGGGTGACGGTGCCGTCCGCGACGTAGACGACGGCTTTAAGTCGTGGTCGTCTGGCTGGGGCTATGGGGAACCATTTCCGGTCGGCTTCGCGCTGAGCTTTTTCACCGGCGCGGGTCTCTCCGTAACGGCGGTTGGTGTCCGGGTCGACCTTGCGGGTGCGGGTGTTGCGGTAGACAACGAGGGCGCAGTCGGCACCGTCCTTGTAGGTACCCAGTTGCCGGTAGAGGGTGGAGCGCGTCCGACGTTTAGGGTCTCGGCGATCTCTGCGACGGTGTACTTCCCTGAGTCGTACATTGTCTGGGCCTGGTCGAGCTGGCGTTGGGAGAGGGCAGGCGGGCGACCGCCGACACGGCCGCGCGCTCGTGCCGCGGCGAGGCCATCGAGGGTTCCTTCGACGATGAGTTCCCGGTCGTATTCGGCCAAGGCCGCGAAAACGTGGAAGGCCAATCTTCCACCGGGGGTGGTCGTGTCGATTCCTTGCTCGAGGACGATGAAGTCGACGCCCTTGTCGTTGAATCCGCGGACCAGGTCCAGGAGATGCTGGTGGCTCCTGCCGATCCGGCGGAGGTGGGCGATAACGACCTGGTCGCCGGGTTCGAGTTTTGCGAGCATCGCGTCCAGCTGGACCCGGGAAGAGAGCTTGCCGGAGACCTTTTCGATGAACAGGTTCTCCCCGGACACACCGGCAGCCAAGAGCGCATCGATTTGGTGGTCGGGGTTCTGCTCCCGGGTCGATACGCGTGCGTATCCATATCGAGCCATGAGTCTCTCAACACCTTTCTGTGACTGTTCGTTCAGAATGGCGGTTAAATCGCAGCCTAAAATGGGCTCTCCTGACGTAACCGTGGGTGTTTCCGGAGCGCCTTAACGACCGCACGCCGCTTCCTGTCTAGGTTTCTGACTGTCAAAGGAACAGAAACTTTCAGACGGGAAAACGACGTGCGAAATGCAAGACTATGGCGAACCCTGCTCGGTGTCGAGAAAACGGTCGTCGAGGCCATCGATCTGGACGACAAAACGGGGATTCTGGTCGCCTCGGTCAGGCCGACCGGCTCGATGCGCAACCAGTGCGGGATCTGCCTCCGCCGTTGCCCGAAATACGACCAGGGCCAGGGGCGACGGCGCTGGCGGGCACTGGACGCCGGGGCGATCCGGGTCGAGTTGGAAGCCTACGCCCCGAGGGTGTCCTGCCGGGTCCACGGTGTGACCGTCGCCGCCGTGCCGTGGGCCCGGCATCAGGCCGGTCACACCCATCATTTCGACGCGCAGGTTGCCTGGCTGGCCACGCAAACGTCCAAGACCGCCATCACGGAGCTGATGCGGATCGCGTGGCGCACGGTCGGGGCGATCATCACCCGGGTCTGGAACGACACGGAGAAGCTCCACGACCAGTTCGCCGGACTGGTCCGGATCGGTATTGACGAGATCTCTTACAAACGCGGCCACAAGTATCTGACGGTCGCCGTCGACCACGACAGCGGCCGGCTGGTCTGGGCGGCCCCTGGGCAGGACAAGGCCACCCTGGGCACGTTCTTCGACGCCCTCGGGATAGAACGCTGCGCCCGGATCACGCATGTTTCCGCCGATGGGGCCGCCTGGATCGCCGTTGTCGTGGCCCAGCGCTGCCCGGGTGCGGTCCGCTGCGCCGACCCGTTCCACGTCGTAAAATGGGCCACCGAAGCCCTCGACGAGGTGCGACGGGGCGCATGGAACGACGCCCGAAAGGCAGCCCGGGCCACCGAGGCCAGGCGCGGCCGCGGCCGGCCCGCGAAAGACGCGCCGGCCCGCCCGGACAGTGCCCGCGCAGCCGGTGTGAAGAACTCCCGGTACGCGCTCTGGAAGAACCCGGAGAACCTGACCGAGAAGCAGCAGGTCAAGCTCGCCTGGATCGTGCAGACCGACCCCACCCTCGGCCTGGCCTACTACCTCAAGGAAGGCCTCCGAGTCATCTTCAAACTGCCCCACGACGAAGCCGCCGAAGCCCTCGATAAATGGGTTGCCTGGGCGCGCCGGTGCCGGATCCCCGCGTTCGTGAAGCTCCAGCGCAGCATCGTCAACCACCGCGCAGCGATCCTCGCCGCGATCGAGCATGGGCTCTCCAACGGGCGTGTCGAATCGATGAACACGAAGATCAGACTGATCACCCGCATCGCCTTCGGCTTCAAATCACCCGAAGCACTCATCGCCCTCGCGATGCTTAGCCTCGGCGGTCACAAACCGGTGCTCCCAGGCCGAAATTGACCCACGGAAGAGTCAGGAGAGCCCTAAAATGGCGGTTCTGCGCCCCGCTACCGTTGAGGGACGGCCCGATGGGCATCCCCGGCCGGTAGTCCGGTGCCCGATTTAGGAACTGACGAACATCGGCCACTTCGCCCATTGCCTTCGCAGCAAAGGATCGTATTTGAGGTCTGTGATGGCAACGGGGGTTTAATCCAAAGGTGCCCGCCCGGGCTACCCCCTGGGCGGGCACTTCTGTTTCCTGTAGCGGGTCCTGCCCCGCTATAGGAGGCTTGTTCCGATGTCTTTGCCGATCCGGCGAAGCAGCGCGGTGGAAAGTTCGGGGTCTTTGGATGAGTCCTGGTCTGTGTATTCGGCCAGGGTGTAGACCCGGGTCAGTGCCATTTCCGGCCAGCGTACTTTGGGGAGGAGGGAACGGCCGGCGACGGCGATGATTAGCCGGGCACCTGACCGCCGCGCGACGGCGGCCGGCAGTTTCCCGGCGAGGGTCTGTTCGTCGATGCTGCCTTCGCCGGTGATGACTACGTCGCAGCTGTCCTTGCGGGTGTTGAAGTCCAACAGGTCCAGGAAATAGTCCGCTCCTGCGACCTGCTTCGCGCCAAGCAGCAGGCACGCGTAGCCGATTCCCCCGGCGCTTCCCGCGCCTTCGTGCTCTGCCAGGGCCGCCGCGTCTTCGACTCCGGCTTCGGTCATTTTGGCCACGAGATGTTCCAAGCTCTGGTCAAGGGTTCTGACGTCTTCGGGATTTGCGCCTTTTTGGGGTCCGAAGACGGTCGGTGCGCCGTTGGTGCCGCGCAGGGGGTTGTGGACGTCGCTGGCGACGATGAGTTCCGTCTCGGCCAGTTCGGGGAGGGTAGTCCGGTGGACGGAGTGGATTTGCGCCAGAGCCTTGCCGCTGCCATAGAGCTGGCGGCCGTCGGCGTCGCGGAAGCTGTAGCCGAGGGCGGTGAGCATTCCCATGCCGCCGTCGGTGCTGGCGCTGCCGCCCAGGGCCAGAACGATCCTGGCAGGGTTCAGGCTCAGCGCGAACAGGACGGCCTCTCCGAAGCCGCGGCTGGAGGCGTTCAGCGGCTCCAGATTCCCGTCCGGCAGGACTCCGAGGCCGCAGGTGTTGGCGACTTCGACGACGGCGGTGACGCCGTCGAACGCGATGCTGGCCTGAACGTGCTGGCCGGTGGGTCCGGCGACGGTGTAGCTGCGCCGGGTGAAGCCGGAGGCGACGGCGGCGTCGACGCTGCCGTCACCGCCGTCCGCGAGGGGAAGCAGTTCGCAATGGACCGTCCCGGTCCCGGTCCCGGCTCCGGTTGCGGAGCGGAGCCCTGCTGCCAGGGCGTCCGCTACTTCGCCGGCGGTGAGGCTGCCTTTGAATTTGTCGGGTGCGATCAGGGTCCGCACGGTCTTCGGAGCGGTTTCCGTGATCATGTCAGAGGGTTTTCGAGTAGGCCGCGCTGCGGTCACTGGAGGGGGTTGCGTCGTCGGTGGGTGTCGTGTGTTTGGGGCTGATTTTCTTGGGGGTGTGGTGGCCGTATTCGGTCAGGTCATCGTCGATGTCGGTGACGTCGTCGAGGTGGATGGGGTCCTCGGCGGGCATAGGTTCGAGGGTTTCGCCGGCGAAGACGCGGCGGGCGCGGTCTGCGTCCAGGGTGCGGTCCCACCAGGCGATGAAGAGGGTGGCGACGGCGTTGCCGGTGAAGTTCACCAGTGCCCGGCATTCGGACATGAACTTGTCGATGCCGAAGATGAGCATGATCCCGGCGGCCGGGATGGTGCCGATGGTGGCCAGCGTCGCGGTCAGGGCGATGAAACCGCCGCCGGCGACGCCGGCCGCACCCTTGGAGGTGAGCAGCATGACGGCGATCAGGCCGAACTGCTGGCCGATGCTCAGGTTCGTGTTGGTGGCCTGCGCGATGTAGACGGCGGCCAGGGAGAGGTAGATGGCGGCGCCGTCGAGGTTGAAGCTATACCCGGTGGGGACGACGAGTCCCACGGTTTCCTTCTTCACACCGGCGTGCTCGAGTTTACGCATCAGGCCCGGCAGGGCCGGTTCCGCGGTCGAGGTGCCCAGGATGAGCATGTATTCCTCTTTAAGGTGCCGGATCATCGTGAAGATGTTCAGCTTCAGGAAGGCCATGACGGATCCGAGGACCACCACGACGAAGAGGATCGAGGTGATGTAGAAGAGTGCGATGAGCCCGCCCATGCTCGTCAGGGAGGACACGCCGTATTTGCCGACGGCGAAGGCCATCGCGCCGAAGGCGCCGATCGGTGCGGCCTTCATGATGAAGCCCAGGATCTTGAACATGACCCCGGTGAGGCGCTGCACGCCGTCCAGGACGGGCGCGCCGACCTTGCCCATGGCGTTCAGGGCGATGCCGAAGACCACGGCGATGAAGATGATCTGCAGGATGTCGCCCGCGACAAAGGGCCCGACGATGCTGGTGGGGATGATATTTGTCAGGAACTGCCACCATTCCTGGTGGGCGCCGGCGTCGATGAGCTTGGCCGCGGAGTCGGAGGTCTTGATGGTGCTGGCAGTCGCGTTGACGCCGTCGCCGAGGCGGAAGATGTTGATGGCGACCAGGCCGAAGAGCAACGCGAAGATCGTCCCGACTTGGAAGTAGGTCAGGGCCTTCAGCCCGGTCATGCCGACTTTTTTCAGGTCCGCGACGCTGGCGATGCCTCCAACGATGGTCAGGAACACGATCGGTCCGATCAGCATCCGCATGGCGTTGACGAAGGTGGTGCCGATGGGTTCCATGGCGATGCCGACGGTGGGGGCGAGCCAGCCGACGAGGATGCCGATGAGGATGGCGGTCAGTACCCAGAAGTACAGCTGCTTGTACCAGCGTGTCTTGGGGGTTGGGGTGGCCGTGCCGGCGGTGGTGATGTGATCCATGATTCCTACCTCGTTGTGGAATGTCGCTGGAGGGGTGCTTGAAGAATGAAAAGTGGCGGAGTGGGCGGCGGCGGTATGCTGCACCGCCGCCCACTCCGGCTTGTACTGACCTGCCGGTTTTTCGGCTGGTCGCGCGTTCTGGTTAGACGGCGGCCAGGGTGTGGGTGAGGGCCTTGATGATGGCGTCGGTGACGTCATCGGTGTTGGCTTCACCGCCGACGTCGCGGGTCAGGTGCCCGGCGCCGGTGGTCTGTTCGATGGCGGCCTCGACCTGGCGGGCTTCCTCGTGCAGGCCGAAGTGGTCCAGCATCAGGGCGGCGCTGGCGATCGCACCGATCGGGTTGCTGATGCCCTTGCCGGCAATGTCCGGGGCTGAGCCGTGGACCGGTTCAAACATGGACGGGAAGCGGCGTTCCGGGTTCAGGTTCGCGCTGGCTGCCAGGCCGAGGCTTCCGGCCAATGCCGAGCCGAGGTCCGAAAGGATGTCCGCGTTCAGGTTCGAGGCGACGACGACGGAGAGGTCTTCGGGGTGCAGGATGAACTTGGCGCTCATCGCGTCGACCAGCACGCTTTCGGTTGTCACGTCCGGGTAGTCCAGGGCGACGCGCTGGAAGGTCTCGTCCCAGAGGACCATGCCGTACTGCTGGGCGTTGGACTTGGTGACGGAGGAGACCTTCTTCACGGTGCGGGTCCGGGCGAGGTCGAAGGCGAAGCGCATGATGCGTTCACAGCCCTTTTCGGTGAACAGGGCGGTCTGGAGGGCGACCTCGTTGCCGGGGCCGCGGCCGCTGAGGTTCCGTCCGCCGAGGCCGGCGTATTCGCCTTCGCTGTTTTCGCGGACAACGACCCAGTCGAGTTCGGTGTTGTCGGCCTTGCGCAGCGGGGACTGGATACCGGGGAGGAACTTTACCGGGCGGATGTTGGCCCACTGGTCGAAGTTCTGGGTGATGTTCAGGCGCAGGCCCCAGAGGCTGATGTGGTCCGGGACGTTTTCCCAGCCGACGGCGCCGAAGTAGATGGCGTCAAAGTTCTTCAGGGCCTCCAGGCCCTTGGGGTCCATCATCTGGCCGGTCTTCTCGTAGTAGCCGCAGCCCCACGGGAATTCGGTCCACTCGAAAGCGAACTTGCCGCCGGAATTCTGTGCGAGGGCGTCCATGACGCGGCGGCCGGCGGAGACGACTTCCTTGCCGACACCGTCGGCGGGGATGGAAGCGATGCTGAATTTCTGGGTGGCGCTCATGTGCCTACCTCCTCGTTGAGTGTGTTAGCAGCGTCACACTGCCTGTCCTCTTCAAGTAGAAGGCCTGCCCCCAGCGGGCGTCCAAGACCAAGATCCGATCCGGCCAATAGGCTCAGCCTATTGAACGAACCGGCGTGGTGTCGGTCTGCGGGTCGGGGGCGACGTGCAGCTCCGCCACCTTCAGGAATGCCCGGGCCGCAGGGGTCAGGTCCTCCTTCCGGCTCAGGATCGCCACATCCAGGTGGGACACCGGCTCGATCAGCAAAGTCCGCAGCCCTGACTTGTGCGCCAACGGCCCCCAGGAAGACGGCATCACTGCGTGCCCGACACCGGCCAGCACCAAAGGCAGGATCGACGTCCTGTGCGCGACCTCGACGACGATTTCGGTCTTGACGCCGTGGGCCAGTGCGTCGTCGACCAGCCAGCGCATCAGCGATCCCCGCTGGCTCGCGATCAGCCGGTGCCCGCCCAGGTCCTCCCGTCGGATGGCCTCCCCGGGGCTGAAGGTGTCGGCATGGGGGTTGACGATGAGGATCAGCGGCTGGCGCTCCAGCTCCAGAACCTGGACACCCGGGACCCGGATCGGTGTGGGGGATCCGGCCAGGCCGATCTCGGTGCTGCCGCTGCGGACGGACTCGATGACTTCTTCCGGCGTGAAGGCGGCACTGACGTTGAGCCGGACCGACGGATGCAGCCGCGTGAAGCCTGCAATCATCGAGGTTAGTGGCTCGATCCCGGGCGAGGGCATGGTGATGATGTCCAGCCGGCCGCTGCGCACACCCCGGAGTGCCTGCACCGCTGACTGTGCCGCGTCCAGGTCGCGCATCACCACCCGCGCCGGTCCGACCAATTCCTTGCCCGCCTCACTGAGGACAGCCCGGCGGCCAATCCGGTGGAATAGCGGAACGCCAAGCTCCTTCTCCAGACCAGCGATGGTCTGGGACAACGACGGTTGGGCGATGAGCAGGTGCTCCGCCGCACGGTTGAAGCCGTCGTGGTCGACAACTGCAAGAAAATACTTCAACTTTCGGGTATCCAAGCAGACTCCTTTACCGAGGCCGGTCCCATAGCTTCCGGCACGCTCAGAGTCGCCCGAGCTGAACGAAGCGGCTGCGCCGAAGCATAGATAGCCTACGCCTATCAGACGCATCGCTTCTAGGTCTTGGACGCCCTCCTTTGGGACCGGTGTAATGGAAAGCAGGCAAGTGATCGACCTGCCTGTACTTCCTCCCGGATTCAGGTGGAACCTACCAATGGACACACCCCAGCCGCTCAGGTCTCACCCGACCCGTTACGGAGACCGGCGTTCAATCGTGGCCGACTGGCGTGAACTCATCCCGAGCGATAACGTCGTGCTCCTAAGCCCAGACAAGGGAAAATCCCGGATCTCCGGCACTGTCGACGCCATTTCGCTGGACGGTTCCCTCATCTGGCTCCTGCAGGACGACTGCGTGGGCCGCAGGATGTTTCACAGCCAGGACGGATACAAGACACGCGTGGATCCCAGCTCCAATCCTCCCCACGAAGACGCAGACTGATCAGCTCTGTTTTGGCCCTAGTGGGTGGCGTAGCCCCGTCGATGATGAGTTCTTCGCCTGTGACGAATTTTGCCTCGTCGGAGGCGAGGTAAAGGATGCCGTAGCCGATGTCGGACGACTCTCCGATGTGGGGAGGGAACGTCACGTTGACCGGGTCCGCCGCTTGTTCCTCGGTGATGCCGTAGTTGGACATGAGGCTGGTGTAGATCGGGCCCGGGTGTACGGAGTTGACTCGGATTCTGTCTTTCGCGAACCACTGGGCTGCGTGTTTCGTCAGGGATCGCACGGGCCCTTTTGATGCCGAGTATGCGGCGCCGCCGCCGTCCGCGGGGCCCGAGATGATGGCTGCGAGCGATGACACGTTCACGATCGATCCGTGGCCGGCCTTCTGCATGATGGGCAGGACGTTCTTCAAGCCGAGCCACGTGCCGGTCGCGTTGATCGCCAGCAACTTGTTCCAGTCGTCTAGCTCTGCTTCGAGGATGCCCTTCGGGATCGCGATGCCGGCGTTGTTGACCAGAATGTCGATCGTTCCCCACTCGGCCACGACGTCCGCGACGACCCGCTGCCAGGATTCCGGGGAGCTGACATCGAGGGTGCGCGCGATGATCTCGCCGCCTGGGCTTTGATGTTCTCGACGGCGCGGTTCAGGGCGTCTTCGGAGATGTCGGTCGCGACAACCCTGGCCCCTTCTGCTGCGAAGAGTTCGAGGGTGGACAGGCCGATTCCGCTGGCAGCTCCGGTGATAAGGGCGACTTTGCTGTTCAACCGTGACATGGGTGGTCCTTTCGTGGGGGTGTTAGTTGTGTGCCGAGGGTCGGAGCAGTGCTCGGTACTCCCCCTCGAAGTAGAGAAGGGGATCGGGGAGGGGATTCTCGCTCGCTCCCAGTTCGAGGACTCGTCCGAGGACAATGAGGTGGTCGCCGGCGTCGTACTCGGCCCAGGTGCTGCAGTCGAGCCAGGCGAGGGTCCCGTCAAGGACAGGGTTCCCTTCCTTTGACGGCGTCCACTGGACGTTCGCCCATTTGTCGGTGCCTTTGCGTGCGAATTGGTTGGATACGGCTTCCTGTTCACGGGACAGAACATTGACCGCGAACTTCCCCATGTTGCGGATTCGCGGGTAGGTCGTTGAGGTCTTCATGACGCTGAACGACACGAGCGGGGGGTCAACGGACACGCTGTAGAACGACTGGCAGGTGAAGCCGATCGGTCCCGAGTCGTCGTGGCCGGTGATGACGGTGATCCCGGAGGCGTATTGACCGACGGTGCTGCGGAACAGCCCGGGATCGATGCTGCGAGTGTCGGTTGTCGTCATGTCGAGGGTGATCCTTCTCGCTGCATACGGATTCCTGTAGCTCTCATGTCAGTGTGCCGACACGGCGATCCGGGGGTCGATCCGTACTGCGCGGGCGCACCGAGGTGATCCCGGAGGGTGGTGCCTTCGTAGTCGTCGTGGAAGAGCCCGCGTTCCTGCAACAGGGGGACGACCTCATCAACGAAGGTGTCGATGCCGTCTTCGTTGATATCGATGGAAATCCAGAACCCGTCGCAGGCGCCCGCTTCGAACCATTCCTGCATGTGGTCCGCGGTGACCGAGGCGGGGCCTACGTGGGTGGGGTGGTAGTCGATAACGCCGTGAGCGAGAATGTCTCGGATCGTCCACCCCTCGCGGGCGACTTCAAGGGCGCGCATGGAGCGCGGATCGAAGGGGCTGGGGCGTGCAGCAGCCAGCTGAGCGGGCGTGAGCGGTTCATCGAGCTGATTGACGTCAAGGGTCAGGTTCAGCATCGATCCCAGGTAAGGGACGCGTGCCGGGGCGGTGAGTTCGCCCAGGGCCACGCGGCGGTCCAGGGCCGCCCGCTTGGTGGGGCCGATGGCTGGCATCACGCCGGCGAAGAACTTCACTTCGTCGGGATTGCGGCCTGCCCGGCGGGCCGCCTCGCGGAGCGCTTCGCGCTGGTTGCGGGCGTCCTCGATCGTGAACACGGCGCCGATGACCCCGCTGGCGTACCGGCCGGCGAGTTCTGCCCCGTTCACTCCGCCGCCGGCGGAGAAGATGACGGGCTGGCCTTGCTCGGAAGGGGGGATGGGCAGTGGGCCGCGGGAGGCGACGTATTCGCCCTGCAGGTTGATGGGCTGGATCTTCGCAGGATCGGCGAACCGGCCAGTCGCGGTGTCCTTCACCCAGGCGTCCTGCTGCCAACTGCCCCACAGAGCCTGAGCGATCTGGATGGTCTCGTGGGCGCGCTGGTAACGCTGCGGTCGCGGCGCGATGGCCTGCCCGTAGTTCGCGGCAGCCGCTGGGTCGCTGGTGGTCACCGCGTTCCAGCCGACGCGACCGTGACTCATCACATCGAGAGCTTTGAACTGGCGGGCGATGTTGAAGGGCTCGTTGAACGTCGTGGAGCCGGTGGCCACGAGGCCAATCCGCTCGGTCTCCCGGGCGATGGCCGCCAGGGTCATCATGGGCTCAAGGGTGATCATGAGCGATTCGCGAGTCAGGTCCGTCTGCTCGCCCAGGAAGTCAGGCAGGAACAAGAACGCGAACTTCCCGCGCTCGGCGGCCTGGGCGTAGCGCACCTGTGCGTCGAAGCTGGTGTAGTTCGCGGGGTCGACCCCCGGGGCCCGCCAGGCCGAGCTCTGCGATCCATAGCCGTTCCCAAGGTGCATTCCGAGGATCATCTGTTTTCCGGTCGTCATGTTTGTCTTCTTCCTTCTGCGAGTAGGCAGGTCGGGTCAGTGGTGGGCGGCGCGATTGATCGCTACGGTTTCCTCGCGTGAGGGCATCTTGTCCAGAGAGCCGAAGTGCTCCATCAGTCGGTCGCGCGTCCCAGGCGCCTTGTCCCTCTCCGCCGCGGCGAGAGCCTGACCGAGGTCGTCGACGCTCAGCTCAGTGCAATAGGCCGGGGTCCCGGGCTGCTGGCGCCACGACTCCGCGAGGGTCCCGGCGTCGTACGCATCGAAGCCACTGTCGTCCACGAGCTGCATCACGGTTGCGCGAGCCTCCGCCGAGTCACACGCGACCGGGATCGCGATCCGGTCGAGACTACCCGCCGGCTTTCCCATGGTCCGCTGCGTCTCGGCCAAAGCCGCGTTCCACGCCTTCACGACTGGGCGTCCCAACTGCTCCTGGCTCCACAGGCTTTCGACTTGCCCGTCAACGACTGCCTCGATGTGCCCATTCATGCCGGGGTAGTAGTTCGACGTGTCCACGACCACCGTGCTCTTCGGCACGGCCGCGACCAGGTCCTTGAGCTTGGGCTGCACACCGAACGGGATCGCCAGGATGACAACGTCCCTGTCCTTGGTCGCGGCAGCAAGCTCAACCGGCTGCGCACCCGCCGCGGCCACCTCAGCATTTACACTTTCCGGCCCGAGCACATCCGCAATGAACACGTCGTGCCCGGCTTCACTTAGTCGACGTGCAATGTTGCCGCCGATTGCACCGGCGCCGATGACAGAAACCTTCATCGGTGTTCCTCTTTCGTTCATGTGGAGCACAGCCCCGGGGGTTGCGCTCTGGATAAGTGATTACGGGGGCTTGCTGTTCCGTGCACCAACCAGCATGATTGATGTACGCGCTTAACCGTACATCTACTATAGATCATGTACGCGCAAAGCGGTACATGATTAAAACGACGCGGATTAGGATAGAAACCATGGCTAGTCGCTTGGCAAACCCGCTCACCATCCCCGCCGAGGAAGAGTTCAATCTCTTCGAGGTGATGTCAGCCCTCACCGACCCGGTGCGCAGGGCCATCGTCATGCAGCTCGCGGAGGAGCCGGGCCGGGCGTGCAGCAACACGGACTACGGCGTCTCCAAGTCCGCCCTCACGCGCCACTGGCGCGTTCTCCGCGAGTCAGGTCTCATCAAGCAAGAGGCGCAGGGAAACAGGCACCGCAACTGGCTCCGCCGCGAAGAAATCGATCGACGCTTCCCCGGACTTCTGGCGCTCGTCCTCGACGAATCGGCTCATGGCTCAAAAACGTCATAGCTGCTGAGCCTGGCTCGTCAGGCACCAGGCCTCGCCAACGCGCTCTGTAGCGTTTGGCCCGCCCGATGAAAATGCCCGCAGGGGCGTGCCCTATGTGACACATGGTTGGCGTCTCGAAATACAACAGGTTTTCGAGACACGGACCCCGTGTTTTGGACTAGCGAATGAATCGACGTCGTGCCGGGCCGCCCCGCGTCTTAGAAAGATGTCTCACCGTGAATCGTCTCAGGTCGGTGCTGGCTGAGGGTTTCTGAGGCACAATGGCCGGGTGAGACACCTCGGGTATACGCGTGTGAGTACGTCGGGCCAGGATGCACAGCTGCAGCTCGACGCCTTGATTGCCGTTGGTGTTCAGAAACGCGACGTCTTTGCTGAGGACCGCTATCGAGCGGCCCGGCATGAAGAAACTGCTCGGCTACGCCGAGTCCGGTGACACCGTCGTCGTGTGGCGCGTTGGCCTCTCGGCCGTTCCTTGGTCGATGTCCTGAACACGGTGAACCTCCTGCGCGACCGCGGAGTCCACGTCCGGTCAATCTCAGATGGCATAGACCCTGCGACGTCCACGGGCAGGCTGATGCTCAACATGCTCGCTACCTTGGCCGAGTACGAACGGGAGCTGATCGTCGAACGAGTCAACGCCGGCATCACTGCAGCCCGGCAGAATGGCACCAGGTTCGGCAGGCCGCTGTCGAACCCGGCCGTCATCGCCGACAAACTCGCCACTGGTTTGCGGAGTCACCGGTGGATGCGCCGAACTTTTTAGCGTGGTGGTTGTGCTCGTATTGCCCGGGTGGGATGTTCCCGAGGTGGCCGTAGACGCGGTCATTGTTGTGGCAGCTCACCCAGTCGAACGTGATTGCACTCGGCCCCGAGGCGTTCCCCACGGGATCGCGGAAGGCGCAGTAGCGAGCACCGCAGGGCTGCTCTGTCGGTCCCTGGATGCCCTCGGCGGCGCTGGCCTGCGCCTGTGCGATGACGCCGTCGAGGTCGGCCCGCCGCCCGCCTCAGACTGATGCGGGCTCCCACGCGAACCCGTCCGGGTCGGTGAAGGGCCCGGCATCGCTGCCGATGACGATCCGGTGCCATCCGCGGAGACGCCGGCGTCCTTAGCGAGGGCACGACGGCCGTAAAGCGCAAACTTGATGGGGCTCGACGGCGTGGCGAACTCGACATACTTGCGGCCGAAGCTCTTCGCTACGGCGAGGCCGCGGTCAACGTAAAACTGTTTGCTCGCGGCAACGTCGTCGGCCCCGAGCAGCAGCACGATCTGGTCGATCTGCCGAGTGGCCGGGCCCGTGTCTTTCTTCGCCGCGGTGGCAACCTTCCAGATCGTACCGTCCGGGGCTTGTACGACGCCGCCATAGCCCCAGAACGACTTTGCGGCCGGTTTCAGCGACGTGGCCCCGGCATCGATGGCGGCGTCGATGAGACCGCTGGCGGTGGCTGGTTGCGACACCATGAGCGACAGTGTGTATCCACGGAAGCCGGTCGTCGGTGCCTCCGAGGCGCGTATGCCCACTTGAGTACTCGAACCGAAGGCGGCGGTGTAGAAGGCGTTGGCGACCGTGGGATCAGGTACTTCGAGGGTTACGGATTCGAGAGAGGTCATGGCAAGTCCTTTCAGTGAGGTGTGCATGTCGTGCTGTTGGTGGCCTGCACACCGCGGATACGACGGGGTACGATCGTGGCCGGCACAGATCAATCCGGGGTAGCGGGATTCTGAGTGTTTCTATCTGGGGCGGGTTACTCGAGGTGCGGCTGCGCAGTTAGGCCGCGGGCGCCTGCGCGATCCGGACGGTGTTTCCCGACGGGTCGCGGAACGCGCAGTCGCGCGGGCCCCAGGGCTGGTCGACGGGCTCCTGGAGGACCTCGGCGCCGGATGCGCGCACCGTCTCGAAGGTCGCCTCGACGTCGTCGGAGCGGAACACCATCATCGGCAAGACGCCCTTGGTGAGGAGATCCTGTAGCGCGTCACCATCGGCCTGCGAACGGCTGGCATGAGGCACGGAGAGCACGATCTCGAGTCCGGGCTGCGCGTCGCTGCCGAGCGTGACCCAGCGGAATCCGCCCGAGGGCACGTCGTTGCGCACCTCGAGGCCGAGCGCGTCGCGGTAGAAGGCGATCGACTCGTCGACGTCGTTGACGGTGATGTTGCAGTACTGGAGTGCGATTGTCATAGCCGTGACTCTATACGGCGGCCTCCCCGGCCGCTTCTCCGATACTGCTCGATGCGTTCCGGACCGGGCGCGATTGCATCTTTGCCACACAGGCGGGCATGGCCTTGACCGCGTCGTGCTCGCGGCTCCGGTAGTCGCGCGGGGTTTCCCCGGCGATCTCGGCGAACCGCGAGCTGAACGAGCCGAGGGAGGTGCAGCCGACCGCCATGCATGCGTCCGTGACGCTCACGCCCGCCCGCAGCAACGCCATCGCGCGCTCTATCCTGCGAGTCATCAGGTAGCTGTACGGCGTCTCGCCATACGCCGCGCGGAACCGGCGCGAGAAGTGCGCAGGCGACATGAGCGCCCTGCGGGCCATTGTCGGGACGTCGAGCGGTTTCGCGTACTCACGGTCGATCAGATCCCGGGCACGTCGCAGGTGAGCGAGGTTCTCGAGCTCCTGCGGGGTCATGATCCGACGGTAGCATCCGGCGCGTCGGACGTCAGATACCCTTGCGACTCCATGACGCGGTAGTCCCACAGGGGGTTCCCGTTACGGGATCCGGGCATGCGGCCATTTACCGCTGCAGAGCGTCCCTCCCATTCTTCCACCCTGCTGCAGAACGTCCCTCCCAGCTGGTCAGGTTCGAGCTTCTTCCGTGCGGGATCTCAACCCACATGCGCCGGTAGCCAGTCCGCGTATGGCAGCGGCGTTATGAAGCTTTGATAATGACATCGTCGAGATAGCTGTCGCCCACCTGCCGGGGGTGCTCCGCTCCCAGCTGCACCCGGGTCAGCGTCGTGAACCCTGTGCTGACCTGGTTGCTGGAGTAGAGGAGCCTGGCGTCGAACCAGACCTCAACCGTGGAAGCGGCACCGTTGGCCACCACGTGCATCACCACCTTGTGCCAGGAGCCGAGCTGTACCGCCAGTCCAAGGTTGGTGTACCCGTAAGTGCCCGAAGGGGACGCTACGCGCAGCCACAGCTGGCCGTTGCCGTTGTCCCGGAAAACATCGGCCACACGGATGCCCCCATTGAAGAACCGGAAATACGGGACGTTGTTTCCTACGTTGCCCGCCGTCGTGATGTTGAACCAGCCGTCGGCGTAGGCGCCCGAGGAGCCCGCCGGCAGGGTTGCTGACATGTTTGCCACCGAGCCTGAGTCATCCGTGACGTGCACGAAGGCCGCGCAGCCCCCTGAATGGTGCTGGTCGGAGGTGACAGAGGCCGTCCCGGTCCCCGATGTGCTGGCAATAAATCCCTCCAGCGTTCCGGATTCGAAACTGGTTGCCACCACAGGTACACCCGGGTACTGGTTGGAAGGTGGCGGCGTGCCGCGCTGGCAGACCGGGGCCGGGGCCTTCTTGTTGTTGTTGTTCTTGTTGTTCTTGTTGTTGTTGTTCTTGTTGCTGTTGCTGTTGCTGTTCTTGCTGTTGTTGTTGCTGTTGTTGTTGCTGTTGTTGTTGTTGCTGTTGCTATTGCTGTTGTTGTTGGTCGCTGTGGTGGCTGTTGCGGCCATCGGGGCGGCGAACATCAGTGCGATTGCTGTGGCGAACGCGAGCAGGGTTTTTTTCATGGGTCTCTCCCGGAAATTGAGTCCCCGGTGTTTATTGGGGCTGTGAAGCCGGGCGCGGCGAGACCGACCACTCCAGGCGCCGGATCTTTCCGGCGCCTGCATCATAGGACACGGTTGTCTCTCTGTCACGAGTAGCGGGTACTCGCTCCCTCGGTACTCCCGGCCAGCGCGTGGAGCGGAGCGTGCAGCACGGAACGGTTGGCAACACTCTCCTCGCTCTGCAGACCAAGGCTTGCGGGCCGCTGGGGATCCGGGCCCGGTATTGCCGGGGCGCGGTCCGGGCCGACGCCGCCCCGTGCGAGCCAGGGGGCCTGCAGCGTTCCGCCACTGGCCCGTTGTCTCACAACCGGTCGATTTCGGGACGGCGTGGCCTCAAGCCACGGTTAGTTTTCCTACAACGACTGTCGACCGAGTCTTGAACAACCGGAAGATTTGAAGATACTCCTCCTCGGCTTCTACTCGATGGACCGGCTACCCGGAGGTCGCCCAGTAACAGGGGTGGAACAAGAATGCTGTGGCCGTCCTGGCTGGAGGCTATGCCCAGAATGCGTCACCCTGTGCTGTGTCTGCGAAGAACTCCCGGCCCTCGATAATCCGTCCCTCCCGAAGCTGGAACGCGAGTGCGCCGTCCCTGTCCAGAGTTTTGCCGTTGCTCTCAGCATGCTCGTGCTGCAGCGCCACCGTGTGGTCTTCCCCTCCGATGATCTGCTGGACGGTCACCTTGAAGCTGCCGTCGGAGCGTGTCCCCAGCTCTCCGAAGTACGCCAGGATAGCGTCGCGTCCTTGCTTTGTACCGACAGGACGCCGTTTCCGGCAGCGTGCCAGACTGCGTTCTCCGCGAATAATTCGCCGAGTGTCGCCACATCCCCTGCAGTGAAGGCCTCGTATCCGCGCCGGACGAGTTCAGCATTCACTTCGGTTCCCGTGTCGGGCACCTCTTCGTCATCTTCGTCGGGTCACTCTCGAACGGATTAAGGCTATTCCTGGCCAATGTTCTTGTCGATGGGTCATCGGCATCAGCTAAACCGCCAAACGAATCTGCGAAAAAACCGCTAAATGTAGTTATTACAGTCACACCTCTGCGCCGCTGCGACTGCTGCCTGGCGGCAGGCCTGGGAAATTCCCAAGGTGGACTGCGACCTGTCGGCCGTTCTCCAGGGCTCCTGACATGGCGATTTAATCGGTGAGTGATGGTTTCTTGTTTTTGATCTCGTAGCGCAGGACGAGGTCGGTGCCGGGGTAGCGGGTTTGCGTGCTGGTGAGGTGTTCGCAGAGCTCGGCGATCGCGGTCGTGGCCCGCTGGGTTGGGAACGGGTCAAGGCGGATTGTCAGGTGGCCGGGCTGGGTGGTGTCGATGTCGCCGCTGCCGGTGAGGGCCTGCCGGGCCAGGGTGTGGGCTTCCTCTGCGGCGCGGGCGTAGCAGGTGTTTGTCCGCACTTCCCTGGCGAGGGTGGTGGCGGTGTTGAACGCGGCCATCCGTATCGCGTGGGAGAGCAGTTTGACCTGGGTGTCCAGGACCTGCTGGCCCGGGGCAAGATCGCCCAGCCGCACCCGGGCAGGGCTCCCCTGGTGCGCGGCTTCCGCCGCCTCCAAGGCTGTTTCAGCGTCCCAGAGCGGCGCGGTGGCCGCGTTGTGGGCGGCACTGGTGACCGTCACCTCGTTGGAACCTGGCAGGGGGGTGCGGGCTGCCAGCAGTGCCGCGTCCGCCTCGGCCTTCGCCTGGCCATGGCGGGCCCGGGCGGCCAGCACCTGCTGGTAGGCCTTCTTCTTCGCCGGGTTCGGCACCGACCTCTCCGCATCGTCATCGGTGCTGGCGTAGGCGTCGTGGGAATCAAGGGCGAAATGCATGCGCGCGTACCGGAAGTAGTTCTCCTGCCGCCACCGGGACCCCATCCGGTAAATGACTTCCCCGGCCGGCAAGCCCTCGGTGGTGGTGAGGATGTGGATCTGGCGGGTGCCTCCGCCGCGGGTGGGCACGATCCGGCTGATCTGCCGCATCCGGAAGACCTCACCGGTCGCACCCAGGGGCAGGTCCACGTGCGTGTCGGCGGCGGTCCAGGACCGTGCCTCCCCGTGCCCGTCCGTGTGGGCGGCCGTGGTGAAAAGGCGTTGGTCAATGTCGGTGGTGGCGCCTTTGCGCCAGGTCAGCACGTCAAAGCCGGCCTCGGACATGTGTTTGAAGAGGGCCGGGGACCAGCCTCCCCGGTCAAAGCCCACCAGCACCCGCCGCTCATCCCCGATGATCGTCCGCAGGGACGGCAGGAGGCGGCGCAGTTCCCCGGTCAGGGCGGCACCGGGTTCCGCCAGGACCACGAACACGGGAGCGCCGGCCGCATCGGAGACCCAGGTCTCTTCCGTGGCCGGGACAGGGAACTTCAACCTCGTTGAGTGGACCTTGCCGATCTTCTTCGTGCCCTGGTAGGCGCGCACATGCCCGTCAACATAAAGCACCGCCGCCAAACCATCCTCACCGCTGCCGCCGTTGGCGCTGCCGGTGCCGAGGTGTTTGATGGCCATGGCCGTGATGAGCTCATCGGCTTTCCCGGTCCCGGCCAGGTGGGTGAGTTTGCGGCGGATCGTTTTTACTTCGGGTGCCCGGTCCAGCCCGAGCACCCGTCCCAGCGCTTCCGGGTCGAAGCGGGTGGCGCCCTCGGCCCGGGGTTCACCGGCCAGGGCCCGGAAAACAGCATCCAGCAGAAGGGAGTCCAGGCCGTAGAACCCGTCCGGCAACGCCCCGAAGGTTGCCCGTGAACAGGCCAGCAACCCGGTGGCTTCCAGGGCCGGCAGGGCCAGGAACAACCCGGCCAACGGCACCCTGGCTGCCGGGGCAAAGGCCGGGGCCGCGCACTCCAGCAGGCCGGCTCGGGCGGCGGCGCGCTCCCCGGACCGGTCCACCGGTGCCGGCAGGACCGGCAGGACCGGCTGGGTCACCGTGGCGGAGGTGGTGCCCACGGTGTTTGTCGGTTCCGGTGTCCCTGGTTCGTTTCCGTCGCCGGCTTTCAGTACCAGGGCCCGGCGGACGCTGAATTCGGAGACACCCACGGCGGCACCCACAGCGCGCAGGGACAGGCCCGTGGCCCGCAATGCGACGATCTCGGCCATGACCGTCCCGGTCAGCCGGCTGGGCCCTTTCGGACCCATTCTCTCCGGCGCCAAACCCGCGACGCCCTCGGCTGCCAGGAGTTGGCGCCACCGCCACAGCGTCACCGGCTCAACCCCGAACGCCCCGGCGATCTCGGCCACGGAAGCGGCCTTGATGTCAGCCAGTTTCACGGCCGTGAACCGGCGCGTCACCGTGTCAGGGGCATCCCAGACGTAGGCGAGTTCGCCGTGAATGAAGACCCGGCCGCCGTCACCGTCTTCAACCAGGGAAACGGCGAGGCCCACGTGCGCTGCACCGGCAATCATCGGGACCGGAAGGGGCAGCTGGGCAGTCATCACGCCCATCATCCCACCCTTCAACAGCGACAAATGTTCTTTCACGTATTTTATCGCAAATGGTGGGAGATTAACAGGCCTGGAGCCACGAAAACACCGGAAAACCAAGGAACGTACCCAGCGACCCGGCGCTCATGTCCTGAGCCCTGGTTCTCGGAAACGAACCTTTGATGACCGCAATGTCTGGGCGGGAGCGAACCACGCAGGCAGGCGGTCGAGTGAACCATGCTTCTTCGATGGCCGAGCTTAACTAGACGCTGGCGGTCGACGTCCTCTCATCCTTCAGTCGTGCCCCCAACCGCAGGTGGCCGGACTCGGCAGCAGCCTGCGGGGCCTGGAAGAGCGCGATCCTGGCCTATTTCGCTTCAAGGTACCCGCCAGCACTTGAGCCGGTGCCTTTGAGGACATGGAATAGCGGCTAAGCAATAGCCCTTGGGGAGCTGGGCTGTAGTCAGGTATGTCTCGTCCGATAATGATGGTCGCGTACAGTTCCTCAGAGCTAAGGATGCTCGGGGTCAGACCATTTCTGGCAAAGATCTCTGCCGTGAGGGGTGCCTGACGTTCGCTTGCCTCCACAAGGAGGTGACCACCTGGCGCCAGCCAATTGGCTGCCTCAGCGGCGACCCTTCGCTGAACGTCAAGGCCGTCCGCGCCTCCATCGAGGGTTACGTGTGGCTCGTACACTCGCGCTTCGGGGGGCATCGTCTCGATTTTTTCTGTCGGCACGTAAGGCGTGTTGCAGAGCAGTGCATCTGGAAGCGGATCGAAAAGATCGCCCTGGAAACAAATCACGGCGAAGCCCGGGCTCTTGAGCGTCAGCTCGCCGACCAGCGCCGCGAGCTCCGCGTCGTCGGCGAACCGTCCGGACAGCAGCCGCGGCGAAGCGACGTGCCGTCCTGCCTCGGAACGCCAATAGGAATAAAGACCGCGGGTAGGTTCATCGAGGAACAGCATCCGGGTCATGTTCGGGCGGGACCGCGCATCCGGGCAATCAAAATCCAGATGTGATCCGACCAGGCGGTGTCCTGCACTGTTCCAGGCCAGCACCTCCGTGCGCTTCCCGAGCACGACCGCGGGAACCGTCCGCATGTTCTCGATCAGCCGTTTCGTCCCGGCCCGGCATGGTCGGGCCGGCTGCGGGAACTCTCCCCAACGTCAGCTGGGTCGTACATGATCGGGCCGAAGCCGAAGCGCAACCCACAGGCCGCATCGTCGGCAAATATACGAATGTTCGTATCCGAGGGCATGCAGCTTTCCGCGCCGCATCGTCCTGCCGCAACAGGAGCACATGTATTCGCCGTCAGAATCCATACTTCTTGAGCGCTTCCTTCAACTGATCGACCGTAGGCAGACCCGCATAGCCGCCGGGGGTCAGATAGATCCGACAGGCGAGATCGCTGGCCGGGGCTCCGTCGGGGAAAATATCGGCTCCGTCTACCGTGATCGTCGGCGAACCGGCGAATGCAGTGCCCGTTGTGTCTGCTGAAGACTCCAACAGCCGCATGTGTACCGCCACGTCGTTGTGCCCCAAGGCGGCCAGGGCCGCTTCCACACGCTGGCCTGCTTCGGCTGAGTTGGGGCACTCATCGATATGCAGCAGTTCTATTCTCATGGAGCTATTGTCCATCTCCACCCCCGACATACCCGCGTCAGCCCCGACTACGTATCGGATCCGGGCGTCTCAGTGTCTTGGAAGCGGGACGCGCGGCCACCAGTTTCTCCTGTCATTTTCCGGCGTCGGCTGCACCAGTTCATGCGGCAGAACGGTTCTTGTGCAAGGGACTGTGACATGGATTTGTCCGAAGACCTCTGCACGCTCCGCCATATTTGGTCGGTCCCGGCTCCCGGTCCCTTGTGTCGGCATCCGAGCATCGGCTCAAGTACGTTCGTTTTGACCTGTCGCCGGCGACGCCGACGCTTCAGTCGCCGCGCACTATCCTTATGTGAGGTGGATCATGATTTCCGGGTGCGGGAAGTGAGCTCTGACGGGACGAAATTTTGACAGAGTTCATACTCGGGGGCGGCAAGGGGACGATTGTCACGGATCCCCAAGGGATTCTTCGCCTGACCTGGACGCCCGGTTCGATCGTCGAAGCGGATGGCGCGACAGAGGCAGTGCTTGCCGTGCAGCGGCTCAGCGGCAAGGAAATGCGCCCTCTTCTGGTCGCACTCACAGACGTGCACCTGGCTGCCGGTGCCCGGCGGATCTTCCTGGAAACCCGGTTCGTCGCCGCCGTCGCCCTGGTCGGCGCCACGGTCGTGGACAGGGTGGTCGCCGCGGCTCTGCAACGGAAGCGGAAGTGCCCGCAGGCGTTCTTTACCTCCACGGTGGTCGCCGTGGAGTGGCTGGAAGGACTTCCCGCTCCGGAAGGGGCCGAGGGGATCCCTGCCTGAGACTCCATCGGCCACCGGGTACATCGTTCATTCCCGGCAGGACTGCTGCTTACGGTGCCGGGCAGGGCTGCGGGCACCGGAGGCGGACCGCCGTCGGGTGAACGCAGCCGGTCCGTGCTTGCCCCGGCTACGATCCGGGCTGCCGGGTGATAAATCCCGCCATCCCGGGCACGGTGAAGGCGATGACACCGTGCTCCGGCGCGTACACCACCGCTGGCGGCCCCCGGCGGGCCCGGTGTCTACAAGTCCTGGCGGCTGGTCAGCGTGGACGGCACGACCCTGGACGTCGCCGACACTTCGGCCAAGGGCCTACGGCCGCCTCAGGCACCGGTTGAGGACCTGGCCGACCTCTACGCCAAACGCTGGGAAATCGAATCCTGCTTCGACGAGCTCAAGACCCACCAGCGCGGGCCCGCCATCGTGCTGCCAAGACCCCCGACGGGGTGCTCCAGGAAATCTACGGCCACCTCTGCGCCCACTACGCGCTGCGGTCCCTGATCGCCGACGTCGCCCACCAGTTTCGAGGAAGTCCCCCTACGGCTATCCTTCACACGGACCCTCCGGGCAGCCAGGCGGACCATCGCCGGGCCCCCGGCCTTTTCCCCTCACCGGGCCAAAGAAGCGTTCGTGGCGTTCGCCATGGAAATCCTCCACGAGCTGCTGCCCCCGCGAAGACCCCGAACCAACCCCCGGGTCATCAAACGCAAGATGTCGAACTGGCCGCTCAAGCGCATCCCGAACACCCTAAGTAAACGGTATTGACCCTAGGACCGCGCGGACTCCGCCAGGTAGAGCTCATTGCCGTCCGGGTCGGTGAAGAAGGCCAGCCGCAGGCCTCCTTCCTCGGCCATGGACCCGTGGAAGACCACGCCGCGCCCCTCCAGCGTCGAGACCACCCCTTCGATCGGCTCGTCAACAGCCAGGCCCACGGTCACCGCGCCGGTGGTGCCCGGCACCGGGCTGCGCGGGCCCGCGGGGTGCAGGCCCAGCACCATCCCGTCGCCGGCATCGATGCTGGCCCAATGGTTACCGGCCCTCAAGGCCAGCCTCAGGCCGAGGACCTCGGTGTAGAACAGCACCGAACGGTCCATGTCGCTCACGTAAATCGTCGCGTTCCCGCCACTGATCATAAGGGAACACTACCGCCAAACAACCGCTCAAGGAGCCCGCGGCCACCATGGATGGGTACGCCGATTCCGGGGGCAAAATCTGCGGCCATTCCAAAGCGGGACAAATCATGGCACGATTTGGTCTCGCCTAGGGCTGTGGCAGGGCCTCGGCCGCCGGTTTGGGTGCGTATCCGCCCAGGCCGTGCTCAAGCAGGTCGATTGCGCGTTCGGCCTGGCGGTCGATCTCACGGGCGAGTTCTTGCGGAACGACGCCCTGGAGAATGCCCCGACGGCTGACGTCGACCAACATGCGATGCACCCCGATCATGGCGTTGGCGGCGACCCGGGGTAGAACGTCGCCCTCCTCGGCCGCGGTTTCGTCAGCGATCAGGCCGGCCAGCGCGGCCGCATAGGTCGTGAAGACGAACTCCTCGCGTCGGCGCAGCGCGGCACTCGCAGCGATCATCCGGGTGAATCCGGACAGCTGCTCACGCGCGTCGGCCTCATGACCATGCAGCAGACCGTGGCGGCTGCGCAAGAACCGGCCAAAGGCACCAAGCACGCTCTCCCCCGGCTCGCGCTCACCGATGGCGTCGAGCAGTTCGTCCTCGAACGCTTCCATCCGCCGGTACACGAGATCCTCCTTGGTCCGGAAGTGATTGAACACCGTCTGCTCCGAGACGTCGGCGGCCTCGGCGACCTGCGTCACAGTGACGGCGTCGAAGCCGCGCTCGAGGAACAGCCGTTGCGCGGTCTCGGCGATGAGATCCTTCGTCTGCTGTTTCTTGCGCGCACGTCGTCCGGGTGCCGGGAACGTGGTTGAGTCGTCGACCAATGTCCGTGCTCTTCCCTTGTGCTCTTCCATGAATCCTAGTGCTGCCATAAACTTTGATTCACTCCAAGTTTGATGGTTAGCCCAGCATAAGCGAAGAGGACCAGCAAGGGAGCAACGGAGGAGCAATGACATGAACGATTTCGACGCTTTTCTCGACGCCTGGACCGACGCGGAACGCAGCGGGGACGCAGCCGCGACCGGGCGGCTTCTCACCGACGATTTCATCGGGATTGGCCCGCTGGGTTTCCAGCCCCCCAAACCCGCCTGGCTGCAGCGACAGACAGGCCGTGGTCTCCACTACGACGAGCTCAGCCTCGATGAGGTCACGACCCGGTTCCACGGGAACTGCGCGGTGACGACCGCACGCTGGAACGCCAAAAGCAACGCGCAGGGACGGCCCATCCCCGAGGCGGCCGGGGTGACACTGACCTCGGTGCAGGACCGGGGCGAGTGGCAACTGGCGAGTATCCACTACAGCTTCATCGCCGGCACCCCGGGAGCCCCCGGCGCGCCGGGAGCGTCGTGACCGGCCCGCCGGCCGGCTCCATCACCGCAGGCCCGGAGGCCCCTGTCCTCCGCCGACGGCCGGGACGGCGCCCGTTCCTGGCCCTGCTGACCGTCCACATCATCGTGACCATCGGACTGCTCGGCGACTCGGCGGGCTTCCTCGCCGTCGCGATCCGCCGATCCGTCTCCGACAGCCCGGCGCTGGTCGCATCCACGCATGAGCTCCTCGGCATGTTCGCGCTCTTCTTCGGCATCCCGCTCAGCCTGGCCGCGGTGCTCACCGGCACCGCTCTCGCGCTCACCATCGGCTGGGGCCTCTTCCGCTACCCCTGGGTGATCGCCAAGCTGACACTGATCATCTCGGTGATCGTGGTCGGCGCAACCGTGCTGCGCCCCGTCCTCGACGCCAACGCGCAACTCGATGACACCACCCTTATCGCCGGCTCGGCTTACGATGTCGCCGCCCTCACGCTCGCCGCGACGCTCGCCATGTTCAAACCCGGAGGACGCCTCGGACGCCGGCGCACCCGACAGCAATCCCACAACTTTGAATCTCACTGAAGCGAGGAACAGTCATGGCTCGGATTGTGCTGTACATGTCCATGTCCTTGGACGGCTTCATCAGCGGCCCGGACGACGACCTGGACCAACCGTTGGGACGCGATGGCCAACGCCTGCACCACTGGCTCAGGGACGGCGGCGTCGACCCGGAGTCCCACCGTCCTTCCCTGGAGCCGAGCGCGACGGTGTTCGACGAAATGATGGCCACCGGGGCGGTGATCGCAGGCCGGCGAACCTTTGACCTCGCCCGCGGGTGGAACGGCGACCACCACGACGGCGTGCCCGTGTTCGTTCCCACCCACGCTGCGCCCGACGGCGCTGCCCCGGGTCACGTCCGGTTCGTCACCGACGGCATCGAATCCTGCACCGCACAGGCCAGGGCCGCCGCCGGTGACCGCGACGTGATGCTCCACGGCGCCACCACCGCGCAGGAGTCCCTCCGGCGAGGACTGCTCGACGAGATGGAGATCCAACTCGTCCCCACGCTCCTCGGCAGGGGCCGACGTCTGTTCGACCACCTCAGACCTGAGCACATCGCACTCAAGTTGATCCGAGTACTCCAGGCACCCGACGTCGCACACCTTCGGTACCGGGTCCTCAGCGCAGGCGGTTAGTGCGCAATCTCCCAGATGAGGCCACCGGGAGGCTGGAAGCCCGTGGACCACTCCCGCTGAGTTGTCGTGGATGACCATCCCGAAGTCGCTGACCGGTTCGAACGCGTCGATGCGCTCAGTGGCCGCGCTTGAAACCAGGGTGACTTTTCCGATCCTTGCGGAACAGGCGGCGATCGAAGCTGACAGGCAGGAGGATCTGCGCCGCCGTGAGGGCTGCAACGATTACGTCTGGGCTTCAGCCCGCGATGATCTGCCGGACTGCCCGGATGATCTGTTCGGGTTCGTCGCGGTGCACGTGGTGGCCGGCGTGTTCGGCGATGACGAGGGTGCCACGGGTCGACAGACTGACGAAGTCGGCCTGGAGGTCGGCCCACAGCTTGAGCGCGGCGGCGGTCCCGGCCCCGGTCCGGCCGGAGGCTGCCGGATCGGGCTGGTATGCCGCGCGGGTAATCACGGTGAGCGGGAGGTCGCCGAGGCCTGGGGCGTGTTCCCGTACGGCGGGCCCGGCGGTCAGCAGGGCGTGCACCTCCCCGATGAGCGAGCAGCGGTGCCGCGTCCGCAGTTGCAGTGCCAGCCCGAGCCCGATCGGGGCGCCGGGGTACCGCTGCTGTGCCTCGGCGCGGGGTTTCCGGGCGATTCCGAGGTCCGCCCCGAGGCGGACGAGGCCAAGCGGCGCAGCCTGCCGGACGCCGGAGAGCACTCTGCTGGCCAGCCTCCGCGTCCGGGATCTCCTGTCGAGGAGCTGCCCGGCGCGCTCGAACTGCCGATCATGAGGGGTGTCGACCAGGACCAGCCCAGCCATCCGGTCCGGGTGTCGTGCGGCGTAGACGCGGGCCACCATACCGCCGAGCGAGTGCCCGACGACGATGTAGGGCGGGGGCACGCGCCCGGCCCGCAGGACCCGGTCCAGGTCCTCAGCCATTCCGGTCACGGTCTCCAGCCGGGGTCGAGCCTGGCTCCACCCGAGACCGGGCCGGTCGTAGAGGCAGACCGTGGTGTCCCGGGCCAGGGCCCGCTGCACCGGCGCCCACTCGAGCGCGGCCGCGCAAAGCGCGGTCACCACCACCACGGCCGGAGCGCCGCTGCCGGCGCGCCACAGGTGCAGACGCCGTCCGCCGATGTCGACCAGCGCGCCCGGCGGAGGGAAACGACGCCGGTCCAGCCCGGTGGCGACCGCCTGGTAGCCGACGCTCAACGCACCCAGGGCGACGCATCCTGCCAGCAGAGCGCCGGCCATCATCTCGATCGTTCTCCCCTCGGACCCGCAACTGCTGTGTGTGACCGGAGCCCGGGCTTTAAACCGGGATCTCCATCCGGAAACCGCACCCGCACCGCAGGACCCGGGTCCTGAGATAAACATCAAGGACCCCTTCGCCGGCTTGCCCGGTGGTCACCGGGGCGTAAATGCTTTGCAGCTCGGAGCCCGCAACGTGCATCGGCTCCCCGCAGTGGATGAACTCGCTCCCGAGCTGCAGAAACCCCGCGGTGGTGCCGGTGCCGGGGCGCTTGAGGATGGCCGCGACCTGCGGCACGGCCGCGGCGTGGGCGTAGAAGAAATCGCATTCAAGACAGGTGTAGGACACCTGGACCATGCCGGTCTCCGGCGGTTGAAGGGCCTCGATGGAGTCGATGATCAGGTGCTGATCCGTGCGGCACTTGGTGCACCAGAGGCGCCGGCCGTGCGGCTGACGGGCACCGCCGGGTCTGCGGGTGTGGGAGATGGTCGACATTGACAGGCTCCTAGCCGTGGGAGGCATCGGCCCCTTCTGTTTGAGCTGTACTCCCAGATTCAGGCTAAAGCTGTGCTCCCGGATTCAGGGTAAACCCGCGCCGAAAAGCTGGCAAGCCCACCCGCGCCGGCGGCTCCCCCAATAGACGCCGCCGGCGCCCTGGACCACAATAAGATCCTGGTCAGACAAAAACAATACGGCTGGCCGGTTTATTCGGAATTATTGGACTTCCCTAAAGGTGTGTATAGGCCTATGGAGAAGCCATCAATCCGGAGAGGGACAGCGGATCGCCGTGAAAGTCTTCGCGGATGATCCCGGGCAGCAAAATAGTCCACATATCTTCGATGCGCTGCATGACGTCGACCCTGCCTGTGAGCACCTCGGAGACCATCTGCACGCCGGTGAAGGAGGCCACGACGTAGCGGGCGAGAGCCTCCGGGTCGACAGAGGCCCGGATCTGCGCTTCATGCTGTCCCTGCCGCACCAGTTGCTCCATGGTGGCGATCCAGTCCTCGTACGGCTTGCGGACGGGCCCCCCGAAGGCCGTGGCCTCGAATGTCAGGCGAATCCCGGCCCTCACCGTCGGTTCCTGGACCAATTGGAGGCCGAAGGCGCGGCACATAAGGATCATGCGCGCCAGCGCGGACCGGTCTTGCGACATGATTCGATCACCGTCCTGGAGGACGATTCTGTGTTGCTCCTCGATGACCGCTTTGGCCAGCTCTTCCTTTGACCGAAAATGAAAGTACAAGGCGCCTTTGGTGACACGAGCGCCCTCCGCAATCTGAGTCAGGCTTGCGTTGCCGTAGCCCTGCTCCTCAAATACCGCGGCCGCTCCAGCGATAATGGCCCGACGGGTTGCTTTCGCCCTGTCCTGAAGAACCATCGATGAACCTCCAAATTCGTTGGGGAACTGAGGGAATTATCTCCGGGCCGGCCACGGTGTGTGGCTTCCCCGGAACACTCCGGATCCTGTTGCTCGCTACAACCGGTTTCATCAACAACCGGATTTTGAGGAGCTGCTAAAGGCTGATTCTCGATCATACAAGTAGGTCGCCCGGCTTGTTGTACCAAGTGTTGGCCGACTAGGCCGGGACCGGCGCCCACCAGACTTGCTGCAAATGACCGTCATCGCGGTTAGCAGTCACCGACATCGCCGTCGAGGATGGCGCGGTCTGAAACGGTCGTTTTGCACGAACGCCAGGGTCGCGGCCAGAACGCCGATCAGGGCTCGGCAAGCAATTGCGAAGCGCACCCCTTACGGGCAGTTCCGCACTTCCGACAGTCTCAACCGGTCAACGCAACGAAAGACCTACCGGCAGCGCGATGAGTACTGGCGGGAGCGAGGCAAAGACCCTAAGCATCCGGAACGACTGACAAAGCCGGTCCGTTCGCCAGAATCCGGAGACGGACACAGCCTCGACACTTAGAATCTCAGGTAGGCCACCGTTGCGACTACTTCGCGTCAGAAACGGGCGTTTTTGACGCTGGTAGAAGAAAGCGTATTACGGCGGTATGCTTCATTATCCGCTGCGGAGGCCTTCTCCCTTGCGTCAGGCTGCCCGCGGTTCGACGACCAACTGAAGCTTGAGCTGCAACCTTGAAGGGTGCTCACGATGTCCGATTCTGATCTCTCAGCGCTACGGGAACAAGCAGCCCGCGGTAACCGTGACGCAATAGGGGAGCTCATCGAACTTGCCGCGGAGCGAGAAGATTTCGATGAGCTGCGTCGTCTCGCTGACAGGGGTAGCAGGGATGCTGCGGACCAGCTCGTTGAACTCGCCAGTGAAAAGAGTGACTTGAATGAACTTCGGCGCCTCGCGGCCGGCGGAAACCGTGATGCGGCCGACGTTCTAGCCGAACTCAATGAGGAAGCCCTCACAGAGGAAGACGAATGACGGGTTTGAATAGCAGGCCCCACAGGTCCGCCCGACCACACCAGGCAGGTCACAATTTGTGACACATCTCCAAACATGCCGCCGCAGCGGCAGGCTACTGACGTTCAGGCCCTGTTCCTTCGCCCGGGCACGGATGCGTGCGTTGTCTGCGCGGCGATCCGGCATTGCGGCGTGAGGCATCGCCTGGGTTTCAAGCCCTCGATCAAACCCCAATAACGGCGCATATTTAAACTGGGGCTCAGTGGCAGTTCGCCGCGACGGGCCAATTGCCTTGCGATACCTCGTGCGCGGCAACCGCTACTTCGACTTCCGCCAACCAGGTCCACACGACGGCGATCCTGGCGATCATCCTCGTCAGTTACTTCATGATCATCCTGGACAACTCGATCATCTTCACCGGCCTGCCCAGGATCCAGGCGGCGATGGACCTTTCGGCCACGGGCTTGTCCTGGGTGCAGAACGCCAACACGCTGGTGTTCGGGGGACTGCTGCTCCGGGGCGCACGGCTGGGTGACATCCTCGGCCGGCGCCGGGTTTTTATCGCCGGCCTCGCAGTCTTCGCACTCGCCTCTCTCCTGGTCGGCGCGGCGCCGACCGGATGGTGGCTGATCGCGGCCCGGGCGCTCCAGGGAATCGGCGCCGCCGTCGTCGCGCCCTCCGCTCTGTCCCTGCTGACGGCGACCTTCCCCGCAGGCCGGGAACGCACCCGGGCGGTCGCGTCCTATGGCGCGGTCGCCGGCATCGGCGCCAGCCTGGGCCTGGTGGTCGGCGGTGCCTGGCCGAATGGGTACCTGGCGCGCCGGCTTCTACATCAACGTGCCGATCGGTATCGCCATGGCGCCGCGGTCAAGTTCATCCCGGAATCCCCGCGCGCCTCAGGCCGGTTCGACCTCGTCGGCGCCGTGGCATCGACCCTGGGCATGGGGGCCCTCGTGTTCGGCATCGTCAACTCCGTCGACGCCGGCTGGGCGGCGCCCGCAACGATCGCCGCGCTGGTCACGGCCGCGGTGCTGCTCGCCCTGCTCGTGGTCAACGAATGGCGGGTGAAGCAGCCCATCATGCCGTTGCACCTCTTCGCGAACCGGGAGCGGTCCGGCGCCTACCTTGCCCGCCCCCTCTTTGCCGGCACCATGATCGGCTTCTTCTTCTTCACCACCCAGTTCCTTCAGGGCGTCTACCACTACAACCCACTGCAGGCCGGCGTCGCGTTCTTCCCGATGACCGTGGTCAACTTCTTTGTCGCCCTGGCCGTCCCGCGGCTGACTCACCGGTTCGGCAACGCAGCCCTGCTCGCCGCCGGGCTCGCTATGACACTCGCCGGCATGGCGTGGCTCAGCCAGATAACCGCCCATACCCCCTACGTCACCGGCGTCGCGCTGCCCATGGTCCTCATCGACATCGGCCAGGGCCTCGGATTCGCGCCCCTCAGGGCCGCCGGGATCGCGGGCGTCACCGCAAACGACGCCGGAGCCGCCTCCGGACTGGTCAACACTTCGCACCAGCTCGGCAGTGCCGTTGGAGTCGGCGTCCTCGTCGCCCTCTCGGCCGGTGCCGGCTCGCTAGCCGGCAGCGTCGCGATCGCGTACACCGGCGGATCCGTCATGCTTGCCGCCGCTCTGGTCGCCGTGCTGGTCCTGATCGTCCCGACCGAGCGCGCCACCCGCCGCGCCGCGAGAACCGGAGCCCACAAGCCGGCCGTCTCCGCCCCGGTCAAGTAAGACCACGGACAACACACCCTCGATAGGACATCCCCTTGGAATACACACGCCTCGGCACCTCAGGGCTGAAGATCAGCCGCATCGCCCTGGCCACGAAACTCTTCTGGCCCATGCACGGCGGTTCCGGCGGCTCGGGCCTCTCCCGCAAATCGGTCCTCGAACAGGTCGATGCGTCCCTGCGCCGCCTCGACACCGAGTACATCGATCTGCTCCAGATCCACCGCTTCGACCCCCAGACACCGGTGGAGGAGACAATGGAGGCCCTGCACGACGTCGTCAAGGCCGGCAAGGTCCGCTACGTCGGTGCCTCATCGATGTGGGCCTGGCGATTCGCGAAAATGCAGCTCGTGGCCGAGCGCAACGGGTGGACGAAGTTCATCTCGATGCAGGACCAGTACAGCCTGATTCAGCGTGAGGAAGAACGTGAGATGTTCGGCCTGCTCGAGGATCAGGGCGTCGGGAGCATCCCGTGGAGCCCCCTCTGCGGTGGCAAGGTCACGCGCCCGTGGGGTGAGCAGGGCACGGCCCGTTCGGGTCAGGATTCCGGCGTCGACAGCTTCGGCCGTCCGCTCTGGCTCGATAGCGACAAGCAGATTGTCGACGCCGTGCAGCGGATTGGTGAAGCGCGGGGGAGTTTCCATGGCCCAGGTCGCGATGGCCTGGGTGCTCAAGCACCCCGTCGTCAGCGCCCCGATCGTCGGCGCAACCAAACGTCACCACCTCGCCGACGCCGTGGCCGCGCTCGACATCCAGCTCACCGACGACGAAGTTCAATCGCTGGAAGAGCCCTACGTGCCGCGCACCCCCACCTGGTTCTGATCGGTCTCTCGAAAGGCAGAAAGGCACAGCAGCCTGCGCGTCAGGCGATGGCGGCAGGGGACATGTCAGGCAGCCCAGCCGCGGGCAATAGCGTCCAGCGCCGAGGAGTAAACGGATCCCCAGTTGGTTTCGGGTGGACCGACCTGCGCCAGTTCCAGGCTCACGAGCCCGTGGACCTGGCCCCAGATGGCTGAGGCCACCGTGTCCACGCTGGCGTCCCGCATGGCGCCTGCGGCTTGGGCTGAAGCCACGGCCTCGATCAGTGGGGTCATGGTCGCTGCCGCCGCGTCAGGGCTCGGCCGGCACTCCACATACGCCGCCAGGGCGCCGCCGAACATCAGCCGATAGAGGGCCTGGTGCTCCATTGCCCATGCCCTGTAGGCCACGCCCAATGCATGCAGCCCGCCGGCCGCCGCGGCCAGTTGGGAGTCGTGAAACGAGCGAAACCCATCATCCACGACCGCGGTAAGCAGCTGTGACTTTCCCCCGAAGAGCGAGTAAACGGCCGTGGTCGAAGTTTGCGCAGCGGCTGCGACATCCCTCAGGGTGACCCGCGCAGGTCCTTCACGGTCAACGAGCTCTGCGGTTACGGCCAATAGTTCCTGTCTCAGTGACTCGTTATGCACGATGGGTCTTGCCATGTGCTTCATTGTTTCATAACCTTGTTTCGTAACAATGTTATGAAACATCATCTTCCAATAGGAGCTGTCATGGCGCAGGAAGTTTTCCCCGGACGCTTTACCGCCGATCCCGAGCGCGAATCATTGACGGTATTTCTGATCGGCATGCGTGCCAACCGATGGTGGAAGGTCGGGACCGTCTTCAGCGTAGCTTCGGAGATGCCCAGGATGCTCCGGCATCTTGCCAATACTCCGACGTCGGGGATGCTGGGTTGCGAGCAGTGGTTCGGGCGCACGACCGTCCTCCTTAGCTACTGGGAGAGCCCTGAGCATCTTCGAAAATTCGCTGCCGACAGGGAGTCTCCCCATCTGGAGCCCTGGCGGCGTTTCATGAAGGAGCTTGCAGGACGCGGGGACGTGGGCGTTTGGCACGAGACGTACGAGGTGCCCGCCAGCGGGATTGAGGTTGTATACAACGGCATGCCTCTCTTCGGCCTGGCCAAGGCCACGAGGCATGTACCCGTCGGTCCCGGGAGCAACACCGCGAAACAACGTATTGGTCGCACGGCCGGCGGCCCCGCGGCCGCGGCAGGCTAGCGTCCTGCGCCTGAAATTCGCGTCATTAGTCTGGCCATGCTGGCGAGGATGTCGTCGGCGGTTTTGGTCCAGATCAATGGTTTGGGGCCCAGTTCTTGGCCCCAGGCGCGGATGTCACGTTCGAGGGTCTGGACGTTTTTGTGGGCGGTCTTGCGACAGCGAAATCATCCTGGACAAGAGCGAACGCCACCTGATTAGTCCGCCACGGGTCTCAATTGTTTAAGAGTGTTGACACGGTTCGCTCCCATGCCTCAACTTCAGGCAGCGCCCTGGGCCAGGACCTGTCCTGGGAGACGTCCACACCTCTTCAAGTGAGCTTTAGCCGCTTCAACGGTTCGATGACCATGGTCGTTCGGATGCCATGCGTCGTTGTCGACGTCCCTGCGTCCATTTCCGCAGATGTCATCACCGCTGATCCCGCCGGGATCGTCGAATCTGCTGAAGGCCGTATCGGCCCAATAGCCGAATACCGCAGCTGGACGAGGATGTTCCTTAAGGACCCCTTGTCATATTCCCACAAGGATGAATGGCTGGTGCTCACCAACGACGTCAGCCGGATCACTTTCCAAAAAGTCCAACGATTCCTGACAAACGGGCGAAGTTACCGGAATGGTCCTCGTCATTGCCCTTCCGGCGCTGTGATCCGGGTGAGTCCGCCACGGGGCCTTCTTTGGTCCGAAGCCGACAGGGGGAACAAGCGGGACCCCCCCGAGGAATCATGTCAAGATGCCCGCCTGGGCTGGTTCGTGGAATCATCTGATTTTGCCCGGGTAGCCGGCCGGGGTTTGGCGGCCTGTTTGGCGGTGGTCAGGGTCAGGAGCTCTGCGGAAAGGGCCTGGACCTGACGCTGGATCGCGGCCGGGTTCAAGGGTTTGTTCTCCCGCTTCAACCGGGCCTTCACATCCCGGGCGACGGTGCCGGTGTCTGCCAGGACGCGCTGGAACGGGGTCGCGGGAAGGTCGTATTTCTTGCTGATCTTCGCGCCGGTGCGGACCTTCGCGACGAGTTTCTGCTGGGGTCCGAAATGGTTGGTGAGCAGTCTCTGCAGGTCCCAGATCCGGTTCAGCAGCTCCAGCTCGCGGGCAGTGTCGTACCGGTGGTAGCCGACCGTCTGGCGCACGATGTGCCAGTTCTTCTGCTCCACGTGCGCCCCCGTCATTCTTGTTCCCGGACCGGGACCGCGTGAACGTCAGTTTCTCCTGCTCGCACCACCGGAACAGCTCCCAATTAATGAACTCCGAGCCGTTGTCCGAGTCGATGCCCAGGATCGGAAAGGGAAACGCCGCGGTGGCGTCCCTGATGGCTTCGAAGACCCATTTCTGCGCCTTGTTCTTCACGGACCGGGTTTCGGTCCAGCCGGTCGCGATGTCAGTGATATCAAGGGTGAAACAGAACTCACCGGCACTGTTCCCGCCCTCGTGGCCGACCAGATCAATCTCGACGAAACCGGGCACCGCGTCATCCCATTCAGCCCAGGTCCGCATCTGGATGGAGTCCTTCAGCAACGTACCGGGCTTGGTATGGGACCGGCCCCGCGGATCCAGTTTCACCCGGTCCGCCCGGAGCCGGCGGTCAATCGTCGCCGGCGCGATCCGCAGCAGCAGTGCGGCCGTGCCGGCATCAATCTGAAGTTCCTTGAACCGTCGCAGGCGCGGCACCAGATCCGGCAGCGCGGCCGCGAGCAGCCGCCCGCACGGGGTGCCCTGGACCGCCCAGCAGAACCGCAGAGCCTCGATCACTTGCTCCCCGTAGAGCGGCGGCCGGGGCGCCCTGGGCCGGGCAACCTTCAGCACCAGTGCCATCCGCAGCGCCTTGCGGGCATGGTCGCGGTGCCAGCCCGTCGTCGCGCACAGCTCATCCAGAACCTGCTTCTTCGCCGCCCGGCCCGAACGGACGTAGCGGGTTGCGATGGTCTTCGTGACAGCCCTGCGTTCACTCATCGAAAGCTCCATGGCTCACAATGCCGAAGCGGCGGACACCGGCCCGGCGGACACGCCGCTACGCGGGCATTCTCAAATGATTCTTCGAATACGGCTACGCGGGCATCTTTGATGAGTCAACGCGCCCCGAATCAGACCGGTCGGTCCTGTTGTACAGTGCCTTCACGGTGTTTTGCTCTCCTGCACCGCGACGCCCCAGGCCACGAGGCAGGAGAACGGGGACCGGTTCCGGACTCAGCCGGAACACGGAAAGCAAAGGAATAGTCCATGTCGATGGAGCCATCGTTCTTTCCAGGATGCACCGACGGTCACGATCCTGCAGACCCGTCGTCCGGCACAGCCCGTGGCGGTGATGCGTTGGGGCTCCACCGCCAGGTTTCCGCCATCATCGAGGCGGTCCTCTCCGACCCTGCGCCAGGGCAGGCAGGGGCCCGGGAAAACCTGCGAAAACACATTTCCGCCCATCCCGGGCACCCGGAAAGGGCGCTGCTGGAACACCTGATCTCCCTCAGGTCCCCGAACAGATTTCCTGCCTCCGACCCCGGCCTGCCGACCGCGGCAGCGTCTGAGGAGCAACCGCCGGTCGGAATGCCGGCCCCCGGACCGGAGAGCGTCCGGTCGCGGATCGAGGCGGTTCTCGCAGGACGGATGCTGCTGACCGCGTTCCAGCCGATCCACGGACTTTCCACCGGCGCCGTCATCGGCGCCGAAGCGTTGACCCGGTTCATCACAGACGGGGCCGACACCGCGGATTACTGGTTCGCCGCAGCAGGGCAAGCGAGTTTGGGAAGCGATCTGGAATTCGCGGCTCTGGAGTCGGCCCTCGCCGCAGCCCGGCAGCTCCCGGCACACGTGTATGTCGCGCTGAAACTGTCCCCGGCCACGTGCCTGGATCCACTTCTGCCCGGCCTTCTGGAGCGCTCGACCCTGTCCCCCGGCCGCACGGTGCTTGAACTCACCGAGGCCCTGACCTTGGACCAGCCCGACGCGCTCCTGCGGGCCTTGGCGCCCTTACGCCAGCAGGGGGTCCGCCTGGCCATTGACCATGCCGGCTCGTATTTCGGCTCGATCCGCCACATCAGCCACCTCAGACCCGACATCATCAAACTGGACCGCAATGTCATCTCCGGAATTGACTCGGACACCCTCCGCCACGCCCTCGGCGAAGCCATGGCCGGCCTCGCCGAACAGATCGGCGCGGCACTCGTCGCCGAAGGCATCGAAACCAGTGCAGAACTCGCCACGGTGACCGGTCTCGGCATGACCGCCGGACAGGGCTACTTCCTGGGCCGGCCCACCACCCGGCCCCAGGACTGGACCAGCTGGCACCTCCCACCGTTGGTTTCCCAATCCCTGACTGAGCTGTACTACTGATGTGAGACCGAGTTTTGAAGGATTGTGCTCTTGTCTGCTCGACCAATCCTATTCCGATGAGTTCAAGGCCGATGCCGTCGCCTTGGTGATTTCCTCGGGCCGTTCGCCCGCCTCGGTGGCCCCGAGCTGGGATTTCCGTGACCCGTTCCTGCGGCGTGCCCGCAGGCCATCGCCCTCACCCGCACGGCCAAGTCCGCCGGCCCGTCAGGCGCCGGCCGACATGCCAAACCGCCGCTGTCAAGCCCCGGACCTGAAGAAGCCAGACCCTGAAACAGGTACCGCCCATGCGCCCTCCTGACCCGACGGTCCACGAGGCCCAGATCACCAGCGATCTGGGCGGCATGATCACCGCCTGGAATGCCGGCGCCACCGAAATGTTCGGCTTCACCCCTGCCGAAGCAATCGGCCGGAACTATGACCTGCTCACAACCAAGCACGGATCTGTCTTCCATCCGGAGATCCTCACACATCTCCGGGCCGGGAGACCCGCCACCGCAGTCCGGACCCGCTGGCGGCGCAACGACGGACGGCTCGCCGAGGTGCTACTGACGCTTTCACCGGTGTTCGATGCCGAAGGAATGCTTATCGGCGGTTCCACCATCGCCCGGGACATCACGGCGGTTGAGCAGCTGCAGGACGAGGCCGGAAAGGAACGCGAACGGCTCATCGAGGCTCAGGAAATGGCCCACGTGGGAAGCGCCGAATACGACGTCTCCTCCGGCCAGTGGTGGCACTCGGAGGAATTCGGCCGCCTCCTGGACCTCACGACCGGGGAAAAAATCTCAGGCGCCATGCTGCTGGCAAAAACGCACGCCCAGGACCGCGACGGCGTCAGGACAGACTGGCACACCCTGGATCGGGCCGGCTCCGGGCACCTCGAGCGAGAAGTGCGGATCATTCAGCCCTCCGGTGACATCCGCTGGATTCACGCCAACGTCAGAGTCACCGACACCGGCGGCGTCCCCACCAGGGTGCTCATCACGGCCCTGGACATCACGGCCCGCAAACTCGCCGAAGCGGTCCTGACCCATCAGGCCTCTCATGACGCCCTGACCGGGCTGCCCAACAGAATCCTTATCAACGCCATCCTGCATGACCTCCTGGGCCGCAAAGCACCCAAGGTTGTGGTGTTCTTCCTCGACGTTGACCGGTTCAAAACCGTCAACGACGCCATCGGCCACGCCGCCGGAGACGCCATCCTCATTCAACTCGCGGCCAGACTCCGCCCCGCCATCCGGCCGGGCGACACCGTCGGCCGGTTCGGCGGCGACGAATTCGTGGTGATCTGCAAAAACCTTCGCGCAAGAGAAGCCCAGGCGGTGGCCGAACGTCTCCGGGAGGCCGTCAAAGAGGCCTTCCTCCTGGGCGGCCGCCGGATTTTCCTGAACATCAGCATCGGCATCGCCCCCGCCAGCCCGGGGGACACAGCGGAGACCGTGCTCGACGCAGCCGACATGGCCATGTACCAGGCCAAAAACGCCGGCGGCGACCGCATCGCAGTGCGCGACGCCCGCACCCAGGCCACCGCCACCGACCGGCTCAACCTCGAATCCGACCTCCGGCTCGCCCTGGGCCGGAACGAGTTCAGACTCCACTACCAACCCGTCATCGACCTCAAAACCGGCACGCCGGTCGGCTTCGAAGCACTCCTGCGGTGGGAACACCCCAAACACGGCCTCCTCGCACCCAGCAACTTCATCAGCCTCGCCGAAGACAACGGCATGATCGTCCCCATCGGCCGCTGGGTACTCAACCAGGCCCTTCTGCAGACCCAGCAATGGCGCGATGCCCTGCCCGGCGCCGAGGATCTCACCATCTCCGTCAACGTCTCCGTCTGCCAACTCCAGGATCTGGGGTTCATCCACACCGTCAGGGACGCCCTCCGGGCCACCGCCATTAACCCGGACGCGGTCACCCTGGAAATCACCGAATCCGTTCTCATGAGCCAAGACGAACAGGCCACCATCACCCTCCAGGGCCTGCGCGCCTGCGGTGTCCGCCTGGCCATCGACGACTTCGGCACCGGATACTCCTCCCTGAGCTACCTGCGATGGTTGTCCGCCCACACCCTGAAAATCGACAGGTCCTTCGTCGCCGAACTCGGCTATAAGGACCCCAGCAGCGCCTCCATCATCCAGCTCGTCCTCGGCATGGCCCGCGTCCTGAACCTTGACGTCATCGCCGAAGGCGTCGAAACGCCGGCACAACTGGACGAACTGGGCCGCCTCGGCGTCCCCCACGCCCAGGGCTACCTCTGGTGCGTGCCGCTCCCCGCCCACGACATACCCAACTGGATACAAACACACGCACCGTAACCCGGACCGCAAGAGCGCGCAGACCGGCAAAGCGTCCACCCCCGGCTGAACCCAACCACTCACCCCACCGGAAGCTCGTACGTAAACTAACTATGGTTGGACTGTTCCCGCTTTTGTGGACACGAGATTATGCCGCGAGTTCGTGAATAGCATCGGTGAGAGCCGATTGCGTCGGAAGGGGCCGACGTCGCCTTCGACCCCGCCCTTTTCATGGGCGCCGGCAATGCCGGGCTGGCAGTAGACGCATCGAACCCGTAGTGCGAGCGGAACAGGGTCGAGCGTTCGTTTTCGGCCCGTCGGCGGCCCTTGCCGTTCGTCGATAAGGGGTTTGAACGCGTCCAGTTTCGGCGATGCCCTGACGGGGTCTTCCTTGCCGGCGGAACAGGAGAGGGCCACCGCTGCCGCGGTGGCGATCACCAGGGCGGTGCTCATCAGTACGATGCCGCGTAGGTTGTTCCAAATCTCCCGCAGGGAAGTCGTCAGGCTCTCCCAATACAGCAACGCCGGAAGGAAGAGCAGCAGCACCACCTCGGGCGGCAGGTGCGCCTGGCGCAACGTCGGGATGAACCCCAGCAGCGCACCGCTGGCGAGCAGCAGCACCGGTGCGGCAACCGAAGCGGCGCGCGACGACGTTGCACACCAGCACCGCCACACCCAGGACCACGACCAGTTCAAGTCCAAGCACGATGCACCTCTCAGGCGGTTTGTGGCGCGGCAACGGCGAGGAACTTATGGGTTTCTTGGGTCCGCAAGGGCACCGCGATCCTCTACCGAATGTGGTATTCCCTATCCGTGACGTGCTCGCCCCACTGCGTTTCCGGTCCATCCTGGCCCTCGCCCAGGGCTTCCCACATGGCCAGGTGGCTCATGAAGTGGTCCGGGGCGGCGCCGTGCCAGTGCCATTCGCCGGGCGGCGTGTGGATGGTGTCGCCGGGGCGGATTTCGATGACTTCGCCGTCTCGGGACTGGACAAGGCCCCGGCCTTCCGTGACATGCAGGGTCTGGCCGTTCGCGTGCCTGTGCCATGCGGTGTGGGCGCCGGGCGCGAAGCGGACCATGTTCACGCGCAGCCGCGAAGGGTCTTCGCCCTTCGCTATGACGTCGCACCACACGTCGCCGGCGAACATCTACGCGGGTCCCTTGTTGCTGGGCTGTTTGGCTTGGATCTCCATGTCTTTCTCCTTCTGATATGAGGTTTCAGCCCCGGAACGGGGCAGGTCTTCCAAGACGCGCCCAGGCTCCCCGCTCAGCGGCAGAGTGTCGGTGTCCCTCACACCGTCGAGCCCGCCCGCGTCGTCGGGAACGGCGGCGTTGAACAGCCCTGCTCGAGCACCAGGCGGTTGTCCCTCGGGCCGGTCATGTCGAACCACCCCGGGCGCACGATCGTGTAAGGGTTATCGCTGAGCCGCACCAGCCGCTCGGACCGCCGCTTCCAGTCGAGCAGGTCCTGGTAGGCGCCGTTGTCGGCACGGGTGACGTTGATCGAGGTCATCAGGGCGATCCGCACCGGCCGTCGGCCCAGGACGCGCAGTGTGTTGGCCACACCGCCGTAGTCGACGCGTCGGTAAGCGTTGGATCGGCCGGCGCTGTTCTCGCCGTGGGTGAAGACGATCGCGTCGATGCCATTGACGGCCGCTGTCAGGGTTGCAGGGTCTTCCAGGTCGCCCTGGACGATGTCGACGCCGGGCAGGACCTTGCGTGCACGCTCGACGTTGCGGGCCAGTGCCCGCACGTGCAGTCCGTGCCGGGTTGCGGCGGCAACGACGAGGCGCCCGGTCTGCCCGGTGGCGCCGATGACCAGGACGCGGCTGGGCACGGAGCCGCTCAAGACGTCGCTCCGTCCGCTGTGTTTGTCGCCGTGCGAAGTGTCTCCGCTGGCAAGGGTGCTGCCTCGCCGTCGGAGGTGGCGGTCCAGCTCGCGAGCAGACTCAGCGCCTCCTCGGCGGCGGATCCGGGCTCGGCGCTGTACACAACGAGGGAGAGCCCGGGGTCGGCCGGGAGATCCATGGATTCGAACGCCAGATGAAGGTCGCCGACCACGGGGTGATGGATGTCCTTGAGTCCGGTGTGGTGGTAGCGGACGTTGTGCGCCGCCCAGCGGGTGCGGAACTCCTCGCTGCGCATTGAGAGCTCGCCGACGAGGTCCGACAAGGCCCGGTCATACGGATTCCTGCCGGCTTCGGTGCGCAGATTGGCCACGAGATCGCTCGCGGCACGGTCCCAGTCAAGGAAGAAGTCACGAGCGCCCGGGCTGAGGAACACGAACCGGGCGACGTTCACCGGCCGGACCGGATCGGCATACAGCTCCGAGTAAAGCGCGTAGCCGAGCCGGTTGGCGCCGAGGATGTCGCGGCGGCCGTTGCGCACATAGGCCGGCAAATCGGTCATGGCGTCGATAACCCTCTGTACCGTTGGCCGGATCTGCTGCGGCGGGCGGTGCCGCGGCCGAGCAGGCGTGCCCGCAGCCCCTGCGAGGTCGAACAGGTGAGCCCGCTCGGCATCGTCCAGTTGCAGCGCCCGGGCGAGTGGCTCCAGGACGACCTCGGAGACACCGCTCAGGTTGCCCCGCTCCCGGCGGATGTAATAGTCGATGCTCACTCCGCTGAGAAGAGCTGCCTCTTCCCGGCGGAGGCCGGGCACGCGCCGGTTGCCGCCGAAGGCAGGCAGCCCGGCCTGGGCAGGGCTTACCCTGCCGCGACGCGTCGCCAGGAACTCGCGAATCTCATTCCGGTTGTCCATACGTTCAACCCTAGAAGCCTTCCAGCGCCGGTGGGAGGCCCTGACGGTACCCGTAACGACAGGACCTTCCGCGGAATAACAGTCCGCGGTTTTCTGGATAGTGCATGGTTCGTGCGTGAAACCCGCAGCCGTTGAGTACGCACGGTTGCCAGCCAGCGGACCGAACTGACGTGAAGGAACCACGGCCGGTACGTGGCGTCAGCCGGCACGGCTGGCCGCCGCATCGACAGAATGAAGGAAGCTCATGCGAGCAACAGTGATGTGCGGAGCCGGAGACGTGCGCGTGGAGGACGTGCCGGACGCGGCGATCAAGGAACCCACCGACGCCGTCGTGCGCGTGGTGCTCTCCTGCATCTGCGGCAGCGACCTCTGGCCCTACGGGTCGCTGGCGGCCTCGGGGAACGGCCGGCGGATGGGCCACGAGTTCCTCGGCGTCATGGAGGAACTCGGCGCGGAAGTGTCCGGACTGAAGCACGGCGATCTCGTGGTCGCGCCGTTCGTCTGGGCGGACAACACGTGCGACTTCTGCCGTGAGAGGCTGCAGACCTTGTGCCGTCATGGCGGAGGCTGGGGGCACGCCCTCGACGGCGGCCAGGGCGAGGCCGTGCGCGTGCCGCAGGCCCAGGGCACGCTCGTGAGGCTTCCGGTCAGCGAGGACTCGGCCCTGCTGCCCTCCCTGCTGACGCTGTCCGATGTGTTCTGCACCGGCCACCATGCCGCCGTCACGGCCGGGGTGAACCCGCGCACCACCGTCACGGTGATCGGCGACGGCGCCGTCGGGCTCTCCGCGGTGCTCGCCGCCAAGCGGCTCGGCGTCGAGCGGATCCTGCTCATGGGGCGGCACAAGGACCGGACGGACCTCGGACGCGAGTTCGGCGCCACCGACGTGATTGCAGAGCGCGGCGACGAGGGCATAGAACGGGTCCGTGAGCTGACCGGCGGCGACGGCACCCACACGGTGCTCGAGTGCGTCGGGACGCAGGCGGCCATAGACACCGCGATCGCCGTCGTGCGCGACGGCGGCACCATCGGCCGGGTCGGCGCGGCCCAGTACACCGACGTGCCCATGGGCTTCGGGACCGTCATGCGCAACATCACGCTCACCGGCGTCGTCGCCCCCGCCCGTACATCGAGGAACTCATGCCCGACATCCTCGACGGCAGGATCCAGCCCGGCAAGGTCTTGGACCGCAGCGTCAGCCTCGAAGACGTCCCCGCGGGGTATCAGGCCATGGCCGACCGCGAGGCACTGAAAGTCCTCGTCCGCCCCTAGGTGGCTGGTGTTTTTCGCGTGGCGCTGACCGGGTTGCGGTGATCACTTTGGGAAAATGGTGGTGGAGTGAACCATCAAGTCCCGGAGCGGTCAATGACTTTAGGTTTGGCGCCTACACAGGGTGATCTGCTGCGCACGACAGTGTCCTTTTGTGAGGGACGAATCGGGCAGGACTCGATTTACGCCGTTCTTCATCGGGAGTGCTTCAACCTGTTCCCGGACGGGCTGTTCGGGGACCTGTTCACCGACGTGGGCCGGCGCAGCGTGCCACCTATGATCGTGGCGGTCGTGATGGTGCTGCAGCGCATCGAGGGATGCTCGGACCGGGAGGCAGTAGACCGGTTTTGCTTCGATGCACGATGGAAATACGCTGCCGGCGGGCTGGCCTTTGATTACCCGGGATTCGTGCACACGGTGCTGGTGGACATGCGGGCACGGCTGGCCGCCTCGACGCGCCCGGACCGGATCTTCGATGTGACGCTGGAAGCGGCCAAAGCCGCCGGTCTGGTGGGGCGCAAGCGGGTGCTGGATTCGACGCCGCTTTATGATGCGGTGGCCACCATGGACACCGTGACGCTGGTGCGCTCGGGCATCCGGGGCCTGCTCAAAGCCGCCGAGCCAGGGCTGGAAGCCGAACTCCGCGCCGTACTGACCCGCGATGACGACTACGCCCAGGCCGGCAAACCGGTCTGTGACTACGACGATGCCGCCGCCCGGAAGGGACTGGTGGACGCTTTGGCCAGGGACGCGATGGCGGCCCTGGCACTGCTGGAAGGCCGCGAGCCGGGGACGGCGGTCCTCGAGGCCGCATCCCTGCTGGCCACCGTGGTGGGCCAGGACCTGGACTGCCACGAGGACGGGGTGTTCCATATCGCCCGGCGGGTCGCAAAGGACCGGGTGATCTCGACCGTCGATCCGCAGGCCCGCCACGGGCACAAGACAGCGGCTCGCGGCTTCGACGGCTACAAGGGGCACCTGGCCATCGACCCGGACACCGAGATCATCACCGCGACGAAGGTCACCGCCGGCAACACCGGCGATGCGGCACCGGCGGCGGATCTGCTCGCCTCCGATCTGAACATGCCCGCACCCCCGAACGCCGGAGCCGGGGAGGCCCAGCCTGGGGAGGCCGGAGCCGGGGAGGCGGAAGGCGACAGTATTGCGCGCCCCGACGGACCAGCCACCGACGTAATCGATCGGGAGGCAGATAGTGCCGTGAACGGGACACAGGACGCCGGTGCCGGGCCCGGGCCGTTGGCTGTTTATGGTGACGCCGCCTACGGGGCGGGGGCGTTGCTGCGGGAGCTGGAGACGGCAGGGGCCGCGGTGATGGTCAAGGTCCAGCCGCCGGCGGCCGCGGGCGGGCGCTTCGCGAAGGACCGGTTCGTCATCGATACCGGCGCCGGTACGGTGACCTGTCCGGCGGAGGTATCGGTGCCCATCCGCCCGGCCAAGGCCGGTGGGGGCACCGCCGCCTTCGGCACGGCGTGTGCCACCTGTCCGCTGGCGTCTGCTTGCACCAGTGCCAGGACCGGGCGCACCATCACGATCAGCCCGTACGAGGCCGAGCTGGCCAGGGCCCGGACCACGCAGAAAGACCCGGCCTGGCGTGACGAATACCGGGCAACCCGTCCCAAGGTCGAACGCAAAATCGGGCACCTGATGCGCCGTAAACACGGCGGACGAAGAGCCAGAGTCCGCGGCCGGGACAAGGTCGCAGCAGATTTCTCCATCCTGGCAGCCGCGACCAACCTCGCACGCCTCGGCGTCCTGGGATTGAGCAAAACCACCCATTCAGGATGGGTAGTCGCCCCGGCCTGAGGCCCAGGGGCAGACCACGGGGACACATGGACGTCGCCAAGGCGCCTGTGACGGCCCTGGACGCCGCCGCTCAGCCCATGATGGGGATCCCTCGCCGGAAATCAGCGACCCAGAAGCCGGCGTTCAACTATTCCGCAGCCGGTATCCCTCTCAGCCCCGCCCCGCGCAACGCCCGTTCGACACCAGCCACCTAGCGGTTCCGGCACCCCGGCTGGGACATGCTCTCTGCTGGGGCCCAGCGGTGGACATGTCCCGAAGCCCGGTGCGGACATGCCCTGCGCCGCGCCCCAGGGATGGACATAGTGGGGTTATGTCCATCCCTGGGCACCGGAGGTGGGCATGTCCGGTGGCCGGGAGCCACCAGCGCCTAGCCGATCAGCGCCAGCACCGCTCCAGCAGCGACCACCCCGCCGGCTTCCGCGCGGACATCCGTCACGGTGCCAGCCCGGTGGGCGGAAACCTGGGTCTCCATCTTCATCGCCTCGAGGACGACGACGGGATCCCCCGCAGAAACCTCGGTGCCGGGCTCGACGAGCCATTTCACCACGGTGCCGGCCATGTCGGCCCGGAGCTCGCCGGGGTCAGCGGCGCCGCCGGCCGAGCCACCCGCGGCCGAACCGCCGTCGGACTCCGAACCGAAGGAAACCCCGCCCGGAAGTGCCTGACCGGACCGGGCCCAGCCGTCCAGGAGCTCCGCCGGGAGTCCGACGGCGAGCCGGCGGCCGTCCACTTCGACGGTGATGGTGCGCCGTTCGCCGTCGGGCGGGGTGGTGCTGAACCCGGGGTCGGCCGGGATGCGGTCCGCGAAGTCGGTTTCGATCCAGCGGGTGTGGATGCCCAGGCCGGCCTCGGACGTGAAGTCGGGCGATTCAAGCACGGCCCGGTGGAATGGGATCACCGTGGCCACCCCGGTGATGCTGAGCTCGGCGAGGGCCCGGCGTGCCCGGCGCAGCGCCTGCTGGCGGTCCGCGCCGGTGACGATCAGCTTCGCCAGCAGCGAGTCGAATTGCGGCGGGACGAACGAGCCGGAGCGGACCCCGGTGTCGAGGCGGATGCCCGGGCCGGTGGGGCCGGTGAAGTCGCCGATGGTGCCGGGCGAAGGCAGGAAGCCGCGTCCCACGTCCTCGGCGTTAAGCCGGAACTCGAAAGAATGCCCGCGCGGTGCCGGGTCCTCCGTGATGCGCAGCGGCTCCCCCGCGGCGATGCGGAACTGTTCCTGCACGAGGTCGATTCCGGTGGTCTCCTCGGTGATGGGGTGCTCCACCTGCAGGCGGGTGTTCACCTCCAGGAACGCCACGGTGCCGTCGGCCGCCACGAGGAATTCCACCGTGCCGGCGCCGGAGTAGCCGGCTTCCCGGCAGACCGCCTTCGCGGCGTCGTAAAGCTGCTGGGTCTGGTCCTCGCTGAGGAACGGCGCGGGGGCCTCCTCCACGAGTTTCTGGTGCCGGCGCTGCAGCGAGCAGTCACGGGTTCCGACGACGACGACATTGCCGTGCGCGTCCGCCAGCACCTGCGCCTCGACATGGCGCGGACGGTCCAGGTAGCGCTCAACGAAGCATTCGCCGCGGCCGAAGGCGGTGACGGCCTCGCGGACGGCGGAGTCGAAGGCTTCCTCGACCTCGTCGATCGCCCGGACCACCTTCATTCCCCGCCCGCCGCCGCCGAAGGCTGCCTTGATGGCGATCGGAAGCCCATGCTGTTCGGCGAAGGCGCGGGCCTCCGCGGCGGACTCGACGGGGCCGTCGCTGCCCGCAACGAGCGGCGCACCGGCCCGGACGGCCGCCTCGCGGGCGGTGATCTTGTTGCCGAGCAGGCGGATGGCGTCCGGCGTGGGTCCGATCCACACGAGGCCGGCGTCGAGGACTGCCTGGGCGAAGTCGGCGTTTTCCGAGAGGAAACCGTAGCCGGGGTGGATGGCGTCGGCCCCGGACTCGGCCGCCACGGCGAGCAGCTTCGGGATGTTCAGGTAGGTGTCCGCGGGCGAGTTGCCGCCCAGTCCGTAGGCCTCGTCCGCGGCGGAGACGTGCAGCGCGTCGGCGTCGATGTCTGCGTAGACGGCGACGGAACCCAGCTGCGCGTCGTCGCAGGCCCGGGCTATCCGGACCGCGATTTCTCCACGGTTGGCGATCAGGACCTTGCGCATCAGTTACTCGCTTTTCGTTCGGGGGTGACTTGTTCGGGGGTGACTTGTTCGGAGGTGACTTGTTCGGAGGGCGGCTGTTGGGAAGATCCGGCCCGGCGGAAGCGGATCTTGCCGCCGATCGGGACCTGGGCTGCGGTGTCGAGCTGGTGGTCGACCACCACAGCGATCACCGGGTAGCCGCCGGTGATGGGGTGGTCGGCCAGGAAGAGCACGGGCAGGCCCTCCGGGGGCATCTGGATGGCCCCGGCAACGGTGCCCTCGCTGGGCAGTTCGCCGGTGCGGCTGCGATGCAGCGGGGTTCCCTGCAGGCGCATGCCCACCCGGTTCGACTGCGGCGTCACCTCCCAGTCCTGGCTGCAGAGGGAGACGAGGGCCTCGTCATCGAACCAGTCGGCACGCGGGCCGGGGACGACGTCGAGCACGGTCACGCCGGTGCCCGGGAAGTCCGGCTGGAGCTCAGGGTTGCCGACGACGCCGGATTCGGCCTCGCCGCCGGCGGCGAAGAGCTGGCCGGCGGCCAGGGGTGCCGGGCCGATGCCGGACATGGTGTCGGTGGAACGGCTGCCCAGCACCGGGGCGGCGTCCACGCCGCCGCGGACGGCTACGTAGCTGCGGAAGCCGGCCTCCGGCGCACCGATGCTCAGGATTTCCCCGTCCAGCAGGGCGAACGGGGTGGCCATCGGGACCGTGCGCCGGTGCGGCGCTTCAGCGTCCGACGGCGACTCGACGGTCAGTTCCGACGGCGCCCCCGCGACGGCCAGGACCTGGTCGCCCACGGCCTGGACTTTGAGCCCGCCGGCGACGGTCTCAATGGCGGCCGCGGAGGAGGCGTTGCCCACGAGGCGGTTGGCCCGGCGCAGCGAGGCCCGGTCCAGCGCCCCGGCGGCCGAGACGCCGAGGGCGGAGTGGCCGTGCCGGCCGAGGTCCTGGATGAGGCTGTGGAGGCCAGGCGAAACGATCCGCAGCCCGGAGGCGATTTCCTGTCCGGCGTCCGGTTCTGGTGCGGACGCGCTGACGGCCGGCTCTGGAGCCAGGGCCACCGCATCCCGGACGGCGCGGAACTGCACGCGGTGCCCGGGGCTGGCCAGCGCGGGCTGCTCCCGGTCCAGGTCCCACATCTTGGCGCTGGTGCGGCCGATCAGCTGCCAGCCGCCGGGGGAGCTGCGCGGATACACGGCCGAGTAGTTCCCGGCCAGCGCTACCGAGCCCGCGGGGACGGCGGTCCGCGGGGAGCTCCGGCGGGGGACTTCCAGGGCCTGGTTCTCCCCCACCATGTAGCCGAATCCGGGGGCGAAGCCGGCGAAGGCCACGGTCCAGATCTGGCCGGAATGGGCTGCGATCACGCCGTCCGTTCCGAGGCCGGTCAGCTGGCCCACCTCGGCGAGGTCCTCGCCGTCGTACACGGTGTCAATGACCACCAGGCCGCCGTCCCGGCGGGTGGGCGCCGCGAGGTCAAGCTGAAGCAGGAGATCGGCGATGCGCCGGGCCGACACCGGGGAGTCGGCCTTGACCAGGACCGTCTCGGCCGCGGCCAGGACGTCCTGCTGGCCCCGCAGGGGGTTTTCGAGGAGCAGTGCCTGCAGGGCGAGCACGTCCTGGGTCCCGGACAGCTCGGCGAGTACCGCGCGTGTTCCCACGGCCCGCACGGAGCGGACCTTGTGTACTGCCTGGGATTCCATAGCTGCCTCAATCATCGCCGGTGCCAAATCAACAGGGTCCGCGCCGCTCAGGCGTGGGATTCCTGCAGGAGACGCTCTTCCTCGTCGGTGTGCGGATCCCGGCCGAGGGCCAGGCCGATCACAGTCACCACGGAGGCCACAAGGAGGTAGGCCGCGATGAGGAGCCAGCTGCCGGAGGCAGCGTAAAGCGCGGTGAAGACCAAGGGTGCCACGGCGCCGCCGATCACGCCGGCGAGGGTGTAGGCCAGCGAGCTGCCGGCGTAGCGCAGCCGGGCCGGGAACTGCTCGGTGATGTAGGCGGCCTGGGGCCCGTACATGAATGCGTGGAATGCCAGGCCGATCACGACGCCGACGATAAGCAGCAGCACCGACTTGCCCTGGACCATGAGGAAGAACAGCGGGATGTAGACCGCGGTGCCGACGGCGGCGATGCCGTACACCAGGCGCCGGTTGAAGCGGTCCGTGAGGGCGCCGGCGGCGGGGATCAGGACCAGCTGGAAGGCCGAGCCGATGAGGATGGCGCTGAGCACGTTGCCGGTGGTCATACCCAGTTCCTTAGTGGCGTAAACGGCCACGAAGACGGTGAACAGGGAGTAGAGGACGTCGGGGCAAACGCGTGAGAGGGCGGCGGCCACAAGGGCGCGGGGTTCCTTGGTGAACACCTCTTTGATGGGGGCCTTGGGCTGTTCGCCGTGTGCCTTGATCGCCTTGAAGACCGGGGTTTCCTCCAGTTTGAGCCGGATGATCAGGCCGAAGACCACCAGCAACGCGGAGGCGAGGAAGGCCACGCGCCAGCCCCAGGAGAGGAAGGCTTCATTACTGAGGGTTGCTGCGAGCAGGACCAGCACGCCGTTGGCCATCAGGTTGCCGGCCGGCGGGCCGATCTGCGCGGCCGAGGACCAGAATCCGCGCTTCTTAGCATCGCCGAATTCGCTGGAGAGCAGCACCGCACCGCCCCATTCACCGCCGACGCCGATTCCCTGCGCCAGGCGCAGGAGCACCAGGATGGCGGGCGCCGCGACGCCGATCACGGAGTAGCCGGGGAGGGCACCGATCAGTACGGTGGCTACGCCTATCAGCAGCAGCGTGATAACGAGGACCTGCTTGCGGCCGATTATGTCGCCGAGCCGGCCGAAGATGATGCCGCCGATGGGGCGGGCCAGGTAGCCCACCGCGAACGCGGAGAAGGAGAGCAAGAGCCCGACGAACTCGTCGTTGCCCGGGAAGAAGATCTTGGGGAAGACGAGGGCCGAGGCCACGGAATAGATCGCGAAGTCGTAGTACTCCAGCGAGGTGCCGGTGAGGCTGGCGATGTAGGCCTTCAGGGCGCCGGGCGGCAGCTTCCTGGTGGCTTTGTCCGGTGATGCCGGGTGCTGTGCTGTCATGGTTTTTTCCTCCAGGTGTGCGGGGTGCTGCCTGTGCTGCTTGGTGGATTGAAGAGTTGGGCGGAGTGCGGATTTACGAAGGCGGCGGTGGTGATGCCGGCGGCGGTGAGCGCCTCCCTCACCGCGGCAGCCATGGCGACTGCTCCCGGAGAGTCGCCGTGGACGCAGATGCTCTCCGCCCGGATCTTCAGGATGGAGCCGTCGATCGTGCGGATGGCGGAATCGGCGGCCATCCGGAGGACGTGCTCGGCCACGAGCGCCGGATCCTCCAGGACGGCTCCGGGGAGCGAACGGGAAACAAGGGTGCCGTCCGGGTTGTAGGCACGGTCCGCGAAGGCCTCGGTGACGGCGCGGAGTCCCGCGGCCTCAGCCAGGCGCAGCACTTCCGAGCCCGGCAGCCCGAGGATGGGAAGATTCGGATCAACCGACTTCACGGCGTCGACGACGGCCCGCGCCTGGGCGGTGTGCGAGACGATCGCGTTGTAGAGGCCGCCGTGCGGTTTGACGTACCTGACGCGGCCGCCTTCGGCTGCGGCCAGCGCCTGCAGCGCGCCGATCTGGTAGACGACGTCGTCCGCCAATTCGAGCGGATCGATGTCGAGGAAACGGCGGCCGAATCCGGCGAGGTCGCGGTAGCCGACGTGGGCGCCGATCACGATGCCCGCCGCCACGGCCTCGCGGCAGGTCCGGCGGATCACGCTGGGGTCGCCGGCGTGGAAACCGCAAGCCACGTTGGCGCTGGTGACAGAACGGAACATCGCTGTGTCATCGCCGAGCGTCCAGCGTCCGAAGGACTCCCCGACGTCGCTGTTCAGGTCGATGCTTGCCATATTGTGATCCTCGTCTCATTGAAGTGCTTCTTCAAGGATGCACCAAAAATTCAGATTGTTCAACAATCCTTCAATTCAACAATCCTTCAATTCAACGATGTGACGATCGTGTAAATTTTGGAGTATGACAAGCTCCGAAGCAGGAATCCGCAGTCTCTCTGCCACCCCACTTCCCGGAGCGGCACGGCTGCGCGTCGCCGGGGCGGGGGCGGCCCTCGGCGCCGCAGCCCGGCTGCGCGTCGCGGTCCCGTCGGTGGCGGACAGGGTGGCAACTGAACTGCGCCTGCAACTGGCGGAAGGCATACTTCTGCCGGGAGTCCGGCTGACGGAGTCGACGATTGCCGAGGAACTCGGCGTCTCCCGCAACACCGTCCGTGAGGCGTTCGCCGAACTCGCGGCCGAACGACTCGTCGTGCGGCACCCCAACCGGGGGATGTTCGTCGCGAGCCTGGAGGCCGGCGACATCCACGACGTCTATACGGTGCGCCGGGCGATCGAAGTCAGCGCGATCCGCGGCGGGGGCACCCCCGAGCGCGTGGCGGCGGTCCGCGCCGCGGTGGAGGAAGGCAAAGCCGCGGCGGCCGCGGATGATGAGGAAGGCCTGGGCAACGCCAACCAGCATTTCCACGGCGCCATCGTGGCCCTGGCCGGGAGCCGGCGGCTGGACACCATCATGTCCCAGGTCCTGGCCGAGATGCGCCTGTTCTTCCACAAAGCCACAATGGATGCGCACTTCTACCGCGGATATCTGGGCGACAACGAGGAGATCTGCGAGGCGCTGGAGGCCGGCGACCTGGACCGCGCCGGCGATCTCCTGCTGGCCTACCTGGACCGGTCCGAGGAGAAGCAGAGTTCCGTCCACGGGGAGTGAGCGTTTCCGGACGCGGGGCGGGGTTGCTGACGGCCAGGATCCGAGGTCGCTGGACCCACTGTCCCGTCTCACCTAAAGTGGCGCAGCAATTAGTTCGTTTCAGTGCCGGAGCGGGTCGCCGGAGCCCTGGGGCATCCAGCCTCCGGTGACCTGGCGGCGGATTCTGTCGAGGAATTCGCCCGGCCGGGACGAGTGGGCGATTGCAGCCCAGACTGGTGAAGCTATTGCCGCGGTGAGGTCCACGACGGCTGGATATAGTGCGGCGGCCACCGTTACCCGGCGCCGGGCCCAGGACAGTTCGCCGGCGGGGACCAGCGCGTGATACCGGGCGGTGAAGCTGGACGGTTGGCGGCCCTGGTCATGCCATCGCCAGCTGAGGGTGTCGGCGGTGGAGAACGCTTTGCGCAAGGTGGGCCGAACCTGGCGAGGAGTTTCCGATGATGACGGAAAGCGGCCGGCAGTTCCGGGCACGTCTGAAGTGGTATCTGGTCCCGGTGGTCGTAAGTTCCTTCTCCCAGCCAGAGCTGGTGGCGCGGACAGATCACCGTGTCGTGGGTCGTGTAGACGGCGACGTGGTTGCCGGCCCGGCGTGCAAGAGTGCAGCGGCGGCAGGCAATTCATGCCAGCCGCCTGTCCGGCCGTCCGGATGATCTGCCTGCTCGGGGTGGCCGTCATCATGTTCGCACCCCGTGACGCCGGCTGAACCACCGGCTTACTACACGATGGCGTGAATACACGATTGAATGTACTTTAGACCTATGGAAACCCTCACGCACGCCCCGGTGCTGGCACGGTTCGGCTACGCGGTCTCGGATCCCACCAGGGCGCGGATCCTGCTGGCCCTCGCCGACGAACCGGCCTACCCCTCCGACCTTGCCGATTCCCTCGGCGTGTCGCGCCAGAGCATCTCCAACCATCTGACGTGCCTTCGCGGCTGCGGCCTCGTGGTGGCCGTGCCGGACGGCAGGCGGAGCCGGTATGAGCTGGCCGATGCCCGGCTGGGCCACGCGATCAGGGACCTGATCGGCGTCGTGCTGGCCGTGGACCCGGCTTGCTGCGCACCCGACGGGACGTGCCTGGCATGACGGCCCTCCAGCTCGCACCCACATCAGACCGCCGCGCCGTGCTGAGCCGCCGCATCCGGCTGTTCGCCGCCGCGACCATCACGTACAACGTCCTCGAGGCCGTCGCGGCCCTCTGGGCCGGCGGCGTCGCCGACTCGTCCGCCCTGATCGGCTTCGGGCTGGACTCGGTGATCGAGGTGGCATCCGCCGTTGCCCTGTCCTGGCAGTTCTCCGCCAGGGTTCCCGAACGCCGCGAACACCTGACCCTGCGGATCATCGCCGTCTCCTTCTTCGCCCTGGCCGCCTTCGTCACCGCGGATTCCATCCGTTCCCTCACCGGCGGCGGCGAGGCACGGCACTCCAGCCCCGGCATCGTGATCGCGGCCCTGAGCCTGGCCATCATGCCCGTGCTGTCCTGGCTGCAGCGCCGCGCAGGCAGGGAACTCGGTTCCCGGACAGCGGTGGCCGATTCCAAACAGACCCTGCTGTGCACCTACCTCTCTGCCGTCCTCCTGATTGGCCTGGTGCTGAACAGCACGCTGGGCTGGTGGTGGGCAGACGCCGGCGCGGCGCTGGTCATCGCCGCCATCGCTGTCCGCGAGGGCATCAGCGCCTGGCGCGGCGACGTCTGCTGCACCGTCCCGCACCCCGCTGCGGCGCGCGACGCCGAACCGGTAGACTGCTGCGCCGCCCCTGATCCGGGCCGGGGCGGCGACCACGACGGCCGTCGGGTTGATCCCGGCGCCCATGTGGCAGCGGAGCAGAACGCCGGGCGGGGCGAGGCTTCCGGCTGCTGTGGGGGCTGTGGTTCCACTCCCGAACCCAATGCCGTCAGCCTGGCCCTCGGCCGCGGCACATCAGGAACGGGTGGGACGCTCTCATCGCCGTCGTCGGCGGCATCGTACTGATCTACGCGGTACTGCTGGTTTTCCTGGCTCTTTATGCCCGCAGGCATGCGGAGACCGTGGGCATGAAGGACGCCCTGCGGCTGCTTCCGGACCTACTCACTCTGCTGCGCCGCCTCACCGCTGACCAGGCACTGCCGCGCGGGATCCGTGTCCGGTTGCTGGCGCTGCTGATCTATCTTGCCTCGCCCATCGATCTCGTGCCGGATTTCCTGCCCGTCATCGGGAACGCCGATGACGCCATCATCGTGGCCCTGATCCTGCGTTCCGGCATCCGCCGCGCCGGGATAGAGGCCTTGGAGCGGCACTGGCCCGGCACACCGGCCGGACTCACACTGATCAGCCGGCTCGCCGGCACCGCCGCACCCACGGCGTGAGTGATATGCCCCCCGTCAGCACCCTGACCTGCCCTGCCTGCGGAAACAGCGAAACACGAACCATGCCTACCGACGCATGTGTCGAACGGACGTCGTCGGTGTGTTCTCCAATGCTGCAGCGCTCCTGCGCCTGGCCGGGGCCGTCCTGATCGAGCGGCACGACGAGTGGAAAGCGGCAGACCGACGCTACTTCTCCGAGGCGTCCAGGCTCGAGCGACCACGATGAATATTCCCGTCGAGGCCATCAGAGAAGTAGTGACATTCCCGGAACTCGCCGCCGCCTATACAACTGGCCCGCACGCTGCCACTCAGCGGGACGTGACCACCTCAACCCCGGTACCGGTCGTCGGGCAGCTTGTGCCACCGTACGGATCGGCATTTCATCCAGGATGCGAACTTCGTGACCGAGCCGATGCCGGGCTTCGGCGGCGATAACTTCAACGGCGGACGGCGGTCCATCCCTGGTCAGAAGGCTGCACAGTCCCTGGAACCGGTACCGCACCCATCGCAGACGCAGCGACGCCACTGTGAACAACAAACGAACGATATCTTTAGTCCCGCTCGTTTAACGCCGTGATGGAAGGGCGCGTTCTGTTCTGGACATTGTCCAATACGGGCATGGGCGGCGCTCCGCTTTCCTCGCGCGGGAGCGGACGTGATGCGCTCGGGCTGCAGAAAGGGCGGGAACGCCGGAGGGATACATTTTGCCATTCGGCTTTTGCGATCCGTTCGTCCTGGTCTGAAGGGTCGCTTAGCCGCCTGCGCCGGTAACCGCGATCATCACGGCGGCCCGGACTACACTTCCGGCATGAAACCTCGCGGAATCCTGATGGCAGCAGCACTGCTGGTCGTCATAGTTGTGGTGATCATCGCTTTTTGGGCTTTGATCGGTGACCGACCACAAACCCTTTAGAACTTTCCACCTCCGCCGTCCCTCTGTATTTCCTGGCGCTTCCCGCAACGACGGTTCCGGCACTCGGCACCTTAGCCTTTACCAAATGCCTCCTGCCGAGCCTCTTTGGCACTGACGTTGAGCTGGGCCGACGAAGAGAAGCACGCTGAGCCTTCCCATTTGGTGCTCGCAGCGCGACTCCCGTCGGCTGCCTCTTGGTCGGAAGGCGCTACTGCATCCACAACGACGCAACCAGCGCCTCAAACCCCTGTGAACTACATCAACGACATCACTAGGAGGCTCCACATAGCGGTCGTATGTTGATGCCCGGGGCGAGGTGCCCTTCCGGTGGCCACTTCCCCGGGCGCATCCCGGATGAAGGACTGCGGCCAAAAGTGCGTCGCCGACAAGAACAAGGGTGCGGCGCCCCGGAGCCATGCGACGCGGCGTCGGACCCACAGCCCGCCGCGCAGCGGACGACCCTCTTGGCCCCGGAGTGGGTCCGTGACTTGCCCGCGGGCGGGGTCCACGTTCGGGGTTTTCACAAGGAGTTTCGACCAGACTTGCCCTGTCCTGATGTTGCACGGTGTCCGCGCACTTCGGGTCTGGTCACCGGGCGCGGCACCCCAGCATTGCCGAGCCCGGTGACTATTCTTGGGCGGCAGCGCCGGGCCGGTGACGGCCCTGCCGCGCTCCGGCTCACGGGCAGGTGTGAGACCTTATCGATCCGGGACAGCCGTCATTGACCGGTTCAGGCTCACCCCGGTCGGTGGCGGCGATGCCGACCAAGGCAGCCTGCGGTTCGCCGCCGGGGCCCGAGTTGCGACGACGGCCACTCCGCGCTGCCGAATGAATGTAGCAAAATCCGATCGATTCATGGTGAGGGTGTCAGATGGATTGTGTAGGGGTTCCGGTTCCGCAACGGCACCTACCCCAAACGGTGGCCTCCACGGTTGGAGACGTCGGCCTGGCCGTTCACGGCGCACCGGCGGCCTCGATCAGCACGATCCCGACGATCGCCGCGAATCCCGCATCCCGGTCAGACGCCTTTCGTTCACGTCCGCATCCTCCGGTCTCCTTCGCGGGACCTGTCGTCGGCTCGTCCCGAAACTGATGGCTGGACGAGCAGCCAAAAATTAGTGCTCGACAAGACTAGGAGCAACCAAATCTTCAGCAGTCCCGACCTCCTAAATGCCGGATTGGGATCGCTGCTTGACCCGGATGCGGCAGGATGTTGTGTATGCCGATCGATGTCGAAGCAGTGCGCAGTGAGACCCGCGGTGTTCGGCGGGTGGTCCATCTGAACAACGCGGGCAGCGCGCTGGTCCCGCGCCCCGTGATGGACACGGTGGTGGCTCATTTGCGCCGTGAGGAGGAGATCGGCGGCTATGAAGCGGCGGAGGAGGCTGCTGATCGGCTGGAGAACGTGTACTCCTCGGTGGCGCGGCTGGTCGGGGCGGAGCCGAAGGAGATCGCCCTGGCCGAGAACGGGAGCCGCGCCTGGGCGATGGCGGTGTACAGTATCCCGTTTGTCCGCGGGGCGCGGGTCCTGGTTGGCCGTTCGGAGTACGTAGGCAACGTCATTGCGCTGCGGCAGCTGGCGCGTCGCCATGATCTGCGGATCGTGGTGCTCGAGGACGATTCCTATGGGCAGGTGGACGTGGATCACCTGCAGCACGAGCTCGAGCGCGGAAACGTGGCGTTGGTCGCGTTGACCCATGTGCCGATGGCTAACGGTCTGGTAAATCCGGCGGCGGAGGTGGGCCGGCGCTGCCGCGCTGCCGGGGTGATGTTTGTCCTCGATGCCTGCCAATCGGTGGGCCAACTGCCGCTCGACGTGCAGTCCTTGGGCTGCGATGTGCTGACGGGAACGGGGCGGAAGTTTCTGCGGGGCCCGCGTGGCACCGCATTCCTCTACGTGCGTGGATCGGTGCTGGAACGGCTTGAGCCGGTCCTGCTGGACCGGCATTCCGCCGTCGGGTCCGGAACGGTGTCCTATGAAGTCCGCGGCGATGCCCGCCGTTTCGAGAGCTGGGAGGCCAGCGCCGCCGGAAGGCTGGGCCTGGGACGGGCAGTCGATTATGCCCTCGAACTGGGACTGGACGCGATCCGGGAGCGTGTGGCCGGGCTGGCGGAACTGTTGCGGGCCGGACTCGGGGCGCTTCCGGGCCTCACCGTCCACGACCGTGGGCTAACCAGATGCGGCATCGTCACGTTTTCAGCGCAGGGACGCGACGCCGAGGGCATCAGGGGGCGGCTGGCCCAACTCCGGATCAATGTCTCTGTGGCCCCTCTCTCTGCCCCGTCCGACCCGGCCCTCCGGTGGGCACAGGCGCCGGAGATGGTCGTGCGGGCCTCGGCGCACTATTACAACACCGAGGACGAGATCCAGCGTCTGGTTGACGCCCTACAGTGAACGGCCCCTGGCCGCTTTCGGTCACCGTCCATGGTCAGCTAAGTGGCGTCGGCCAGGGTGAGCGCGTAACGGTTCTGCCGGTCTGTCCACTGTCCGAGGACGGAGAATCCCGCGCCCTGAAGCTCTTCGGCGACGCCCTCGACCCGGAATTTGGCGGAGATCTCTGTACGCAGCTCCTCCCCGTCGTGGAACCGGATGTCCAGATTCACACCCGGTAGGTGCACGCGCATGGGCCGGCTGGCCCGTAGCCGCATTTCGATCCATTCCTCCCGGGGCCTCCAGACGGCCACGTGTTCGAACGCCTCGACGTCGAAATCCGCCCCCAGCTCGGTGTTGAGGACACGCAGCACGTTGCGGTTAAAGTCCGCTGTGACGCCGTCCGCGTCGGCGTAGGCCGGTACAAGGACCCGCGGGGACTTCACCAGATCCGTGCCAAGAAGCAGCGAACCACCGCCGCTTCCAAGCAGCTCGTGTATGTCGGAGAGGAAGCGGGCTCTGGCTGCGGGTTCAAAATTGCCAATCGTGCCGCCCAGGAAGGCGACCATCCGGTGTCCCTGCCGAGGCAACAGGTGCAGCTGGGTCTCGAAGTCCGCTGTCACGGCGTGCAGTTCAAGGTCGGGAAAGGCCGGGGCCAGGGCGTTTCCCGCGTCCACCAAGGCGCTTTCGCTGACATCGACGGCGACGTAGCGACGAAGAGGACCCGCTTCGTTCAGGGCATCGAGCAGCAGCGGGGTTTTCCGGGAGGATCCCGAGCCAAGCTCGATCAGTATCTCGGCCGGGCTCGCGGCGGCTATTTCCTCCGAGAAGAGTTCGAGCACTTCACGTTCGGCCCGGGTCGGGTAGTACTCCGGCAGTTCGGTGATTTGCTCAAACAGCCCGCTGCCCCGCTCGTCGTAGAACCACTTGGGCGGCAGTGTTTTCGGCGACGCTGTCAGTCCTGCCAGCACGTCGGCGCGCAGGCTGCGTCCGACATGGTCCGGCGGGAGGTGGTGGAAGACGCTGCGGTGGTCAGTGGAGAAGGTCATGACGGTGTCTGTTCCTTTCCGGGAACGGGAATCGGACGGATGTCAACGTGGCCGTGTGTGGCGGTCAGGACTGAATTGTCGGGCACATCGTGCCAGCCGGGGCCGTCGTCGAAGGGTTCACTGGCCACGACGACACCCCCGGGGACGGTCCGCCAGCACAGGGTGTCCCCGGCGGCCGTGGCAGCGATGCTCGTTCCGTTGGTGAGCAGAAAGTTGAGTCGGCCACCGCTGACGGCCCGCACATCGGCGGCCACGCGGGCCAGCGCATCCGCGGCGGAGTCCCCCGCAGTGAGCCGTTCAAGAACGAGGGCCCAGAGCAGGGCAGAGTCCACCTGGGCTTCGAGTGTCAGCAAACGGGCGGGCGGAAGCGAAGCGGCCAGAATTTCCAGTGCATCCGGCCAGCCCTCGACGCGGCCGTTGTGGCTGAACAACCAGGGGCCGTGCGCATACGGGGCGGCCGCTGACTCCTCCGGCGTCATCCCTGACGTCGCCGACCGTACGGCCGCGAGCACGGCCCGGCTCGAGGTCACCCGCGCGACGTCGGCGAATGACCGGTCCGCCCAGATCGGTACGGCCCTGCGGTAGCGGGCAGGCACGGGATCACCTTCTGCGTACCAGCCGACGCCGAAGCCGTCAGCGTTGACGGTCCCGTGGCGCTGGCGCCTCGGCGCCCATGACTGCGTGAAAAGCCCGTGTGCGGGGCTGCTGAGCAGATCCGCGAGCGACAATGGCGGACCGATATAGGCGAGGTGGCGGCACACGATCAGCGCACCTGGTCCGGCGCGGCATCCCGGGCGGTGCGGAAGCCGGAAAATATTTGCCGCCGGATCCGGTAGTCCCAGTTCCGGAAGGTTCCCCGGCACGCGGAGCTGTCCACGGCCCAGGATCCCCCTCGCAGCACTTTGTAGTCGGACCCGAAAAATACCTCGCTGTACTCCCGGTAGGGGAACGCGTTGAACCCCGGATAAGGGTGGAAATCACTGGAAACCCATTCCCAGACATCCCCGATGAGCTGGCGGACCCCAAGCGGTGAGGCACCGAAAGGATACGAGCCGGCCGGAGACGGACGCAGTGCTGATCCGCCCAGGTTCGCATGATGGGGTGTCGGATCTTCATCGCCCCAGGGGTAGCGCCGGGAACGCCCGGACACCGGGTCATGGCGCGCCGCTTTCTCCCATTCAGCCTCCGTGGGCAACCGGCGGCCGGCCCAGCGGGCGTACGCGTCCGCTTCAAACCAGCACACATGCTGCACCGGTTCCCCCGCTGGCACCTGCTCGCGCACACCGAAACGTGTCCGCATCCATCCCTGCCCGTCACGTTCCCAGTACTTCGGGGCCACCAGCCCGGCTTCCTTGCGATGGTCCCATCCCCCAGGGGCCCACCAGCGGGGGTTCTCGTAGCCGCCGTCGCCGATGAAACACCGGTACGCGTCGTTGGTCACCGGAACCGTGTCGATCCAGTAAGCGGGAACATCCACTTCGTGGCCGGGGCGTTCGTTATCAAGCGCCCACGGTTCCACCGAGGTGCCCATCATGAAGGGCCCGGCCGGGATCAGAACCTCCTTCGCCAGAGTGTCCGCCTCCCCGGGCAGCACGTCAGGCGGTAGCGGCCGGGCCTGCAGAACCGGCGCGCCGACCCGAAGCTGGTGGGTGGCCAGCATCGTCTCATCGTGCTGCTGCTCATGCTGGATGATCATCCCGAAGGCAAAACCCTGATCCAGCAGCGGGGATCCTTCCAGCGGGGTGCGGTCCAGGATGTCCAGCGCCTTGGTCCGGACCTGTGCCAGGTAGCGCCGGGATTCCTCGGGTGAGAGCAGCGGCAGAGAGGGCCTGGTACTGCGCGGGTGTTCGAAAGCGTCGTAGATCCGGTCAATGTCGCACCGGACTGGCTCCATCTTGCCGACGTCACGAACCAGCCAGAGTTCCTCCTGGCTGCCGATATGCGCCAGATCCCAGACCAGCGGTGACATCAGGGGCGAGTGCTGCTTCCTGAGATCCTCCTCGTCACACTCCGTGAGCGCGTGGGTCCGCTCCCTGGCCCGCTCGAGCGCCGCAGCAATGAAACCCTTGAGGGCTTCAGGGGCGGGACCGGACAGCTCGGACCCCATCATCAGAAGACCTCCCCTGTCTCCGGCGGATCAAAATAGCTGCCGGTACGCCGCCAAAGGTCCAGGCGGGCATCAGCCGGGCACCGTCCCCGGGACGTATGCCGGTCGATGAAGGCTGCCGTCATCGCGCACGTGCCGGCATCGGCCCCCAACCGCGGTAACGCTTCCAGGGCGGCCTCCGCACAACCAAGCGCGGCGGCCGCGAGCACAGGATCCGCCAGCGCGTCCCGGGCCGCAGTTCCGATCGGATCGGCAAGGGCGGATACCGGGCCGCAGGCCTCGGCCGCGATGTCGGCCGCGTGTTCATCGTCCATGAGTGCCATCACCATGGCCGTGACAGGTTCCCAGCCACCGCCCGCCTGCGCATCGATCACCCTGAGCTCCATGAATCCCCGGGGCCGCACGGGAGGAAACAGCGTCGTCAGGTGGTAATCCACATCGCTGAGCGTCGCAGGCCGCGGGCCTTCTCCGCGGAGCCAGCCCCGCATCGTCAATCCGCGCGGAGCGTTCCAGCTGCCCTGCCCCGAAGGGATACACAGCACGAGCGCATCAAGGGCGTAGCGTGCCCAGGCCCCTCCGGGATCCACCGATGCCGGGACCGGGGCGGTCCGGGTAGGGTCGGTGCCCAGCCAGACCCGCTGCCTGGTGCTACGCCATCCACTGGGGATGCCGTGGCAGAAGGGGGAATTTGCGAACATAGCGACAAACACAGGGAGCAGAGTGTGCAGCCGCGCCCAACGTTCGGCTGCGCCGGCGGTCCCCGGGTTGTCGAATCCAGCGTCCAGTGAAATCTGCAGAGACGCCGTTGAGCACATCATCGTGCGTCCGGCGGGACCGAGGCGGTCGAAATGCTCTTCCATGGCGGCATAACGCGGATGCTCCAACGAGCGCACCGGGGGCCGGTCAGGGTCAAGAGCCACCGGGCTGATCCGCAGTCCCGCGTCCGCGAGAAGGGTCTCCACAGTTGCCAGATCGGCGCGGGTCGCCGCCGCCAATGTGGGAAGGTCGGGCGCGCATGCTGAGCTCACCTCCAGCTGACCCCCGGGCTCAAAACTAATGACGCCCCCGCCCGGAAGCGGTTTTGTTGAAGCTTCGACGGCGTCGCGGACCCGTGCAACCGGGACGGGGCATCGTGGCCCCGCGACCTCGTGGACCAGCCGCTCGATCTCCACACCGGCGGCGCCCGGCGGCCCCGTCTTGAAGCACACGGAGGCCACATACATTTCAGCCTCCGCCTCGGAAAGCGGGCGCAGATCGCGCTCCGGCCGCATTGCAGTGCTCACGCCGCGCCCTCCTTCCACGGGGGCTGAGTTCAAGCAGCAAGCTAAACAGCCGCCTTCTTGCCTTGTCAACGATCCCGACCATTTAGCAATAATTTTTGCAGCAACGACAAGGTGCAGACTTCATGCCCAGGGGCCGACAGGGACAACCCGGAAAATGAAGGAACCGGGAGAGTGTGCCGTTCCCTGGCTGCGAAGACAAACGGGTTCCAGGGCAAGGATAACCGCCCCGCAGCCGGGTGCAGAGCTGGCTGACGTTTCCGATCGCAAGCTTCGAACACGCCCAACGCGTCACATTGCAGGCGGAGCCCCTCCAGCTGCTCATCCTCCAGCTCGCCCATGAAGTCCGTTCCAAACCCAATCCGGACTCCGGCATCGCCTGCCAGCCCGACGGCGTTCCTGCCGGCTTCCAATACTTCCCGGTTCTTGGCCGGTCCCACATCGGTGAGACCGATTTCCGCGCCGCGGCGGTCCATCGCGTCGTAGGTCACCACCGTGGGTACCAGGGAGACCTCATTTTCGGCCATCAGCCGGGCGGTTTCGGCATCGGGCAGGTTGCCGTGTTCGATGCAGCGCACTCCGTTGAGCACCGAATGACGGATTGCCTCGGGCGAATATGCGTGCGCTGTAGCGTTGCTGCCCCGCAGGGAAGCCTCCTCCATCATGACGCGGATTTCGGCCGCGCTGTACTGCGGCACGCCCAGCGGATCCACGGGTGAAATGACGCCGCCGGAGGTCATGAGCTTGATCGCGGAGGCACCGGTGCGGAACCGGTGGCGAACGGCCAGCAGCAGGTCATCGGCGCCGTCCACCACTTCGCACATGTGGCCGCCGTGGAAGCAGCGGCCGTCGTTCGCAGCCCGGATATCACCGTGACCGCCTGTCTGTGCAGCGGTTTTGTCTTTGCTGGAGAGTTCGGCGGCCGAGGGCCATGAATCTGAGGCGGTCGCGGCGTTTCAGCGGAGGGACCTTCCAAGCGTAAAAGGCCACTTTGCAGAATCCCGTCGCCGCGAAGGAATACCGTCCGCGGCAGGGTCAAAGGGCCAGCAGGAAGTTCCATATCCAAAGACGGCTGGGCGGAATATACTTTAGCTCCCACCCCACAATGGGAAAGAAGCGATGATGCGCGGATTTGGCAGACGCGGAACGGGCGGACGCGGAATTGGTTTCTTCGGGGTGGTCTATCTGGCCATCGGTCTGCTGGTCGCCGCCACGCACGGATACCTCGTGGCCTGGAACATTCCCGGAAACATTCTCGAAGGCCTTGCGGCGATAATTCTCTGGCCGCTCGTCGCGTTCTTCGGCGTCGATCTGCACACGCTGATCGCTTAGTCCGGAAATCACATGGGCAGGCTCCTCAACCATGTGCCGCCGCCTGACGCGTCGCGCAGGTTTTGTCTCGGCCGCCGCGGGGAAAAGCTCGAAATCAGGCGGCCGTCAGCGCCTTACGAGTAAGGGACGGCACGATCCTGGAAGGTATCAGTGGTCCGCAGGAAGAACGGTCCACCACGAGCCCCATTGCCGCGTTTTCACGCACAGCCGTGATGCCGTCCACGACTCCCTCAATCGTCGTGAACCTTGGTGAGACAGCCACGACTATTCCGTCGTCTTCGGTCAGCCGGACCGGCCGTTGAGGCACGGAGTGTGATCCGGCCAACATAAGGGTATCCGGGGCACGCTTCGCAAAAGGACGCCGCCTGCGTGTGCGCGAGCGGATTGAGCCGACGGCCGCGGCGAGGCTGTCATCCCCAACACACACGGGCTCCGCCGCACACTCACCATGCAGCAGGCATCCAGTACCCAAAAGGGCCCCGCGATGGACCTGACTCAAGCCGTCAACTCAATGCAGCAGGAGTCGGCCGCGTCGGCGGGCAGCTTACATGCGCGCGAGTTTGGCCTTCACCATCAGGTAGAGGCCGTAACAGATCAGACCGGCGCCGACGGCGGCCAGCATATAGACCCCGTACGGCTGCTCGCGCAGCGCCTTCAATCCGCCATCCAGGCCGGTGGACTCCTGAGGGCGGGCGCTGACGGTGGCAATGATGAACAGCAACCCCACCAGAAGCAGTGCGATGCCCTCGGCCACATAGCCGGCCACGCCCAGCCCCGTCACGACGGACCGGCCGGTGCCCGAGGATGGCAGCCGCAGATCCTTCTTGAACGACGCCTTGAATCCGTGGACCACGAAGACAATGCCGACGACGGCGACCGCGGCACCGATGGCGACCAGCAGGAACGGACCCCCGGGCGCTTTCATGATTGAAACCGTGAAATCGCTGGTGGACTGTCCGCTGTTCTTGGCGTTTCCACTCGCGGAGGCAGCGAACGTCAGCGCCATCACGGCGAACACCACCGCCTTGCCGCCTGCGGAAAGTTTCTTCCCCACCTTCTTCTTGGCTTCCAGCTGACCGTAGTCGAAAACGGCGTTACTGGTTTGCCAGAGCGCCAGAGCCACGCAGGCGGCGAATCCCGTCCACAGCAGCAGCAGTCCCCCGGGCTGGCCGGCGAGCTGGGCAACGGCACCGCCCTGGTCCGCCTGACCGGCCTTGCCGAAGGCCAACCGGATGGCGACGAACCCGATCAGAAGGTGCAGCAGGCCGCTGACGGCAAATCCTGCCCTGGCCGCGATCACGAGAGCCCTGGAGTTCGATGCCTCCTCGACCGCGTTCGCGGCCTCTTTCATCTCTTTCTTCATGTCCGGTCCTTAGTGCAGGCGCACATGCAAACGAGGTTGCGCGCAACACACCCATTTTGTCAGGGGCGTCCACGCTCTTACAGGCCTGGACCGGGCGGGCACCGGGGAGGCTCTGTCTGGCGGGAACCGACAAGGAAACTCTGGCTGGCATGGAGTGCGCTCAACTCAGACAGCCTATGACGTCAGTGCTGAATGCCTGCCGAGAAGAAACCGCAACGAGGAAGGCCTTCGCCTCGGCGCGATTCCTGCAACGCTGAGTCCACACCGGGGAGGGCACCGCCTCCAGGGTCGCACCTGGCCGGTCGCGCGGCCTCGCTCACGGAGGGTCGAAAGTTCACGGGACCCTGTCGGGCTGAGACTCAAAATGCGCTATCCCTCGGCGTCGGGTTCGGTGTCCTTCGTGTCCGTGTCGAAGGGACTGCCCGCGGTCGGCGGTTCGCCAGCCGCGAGACGGTCCGACTCTCGAGCCCCGGTGGAGGACTGGGCTCCACCGGATCCGGCTTCAGCAGGTGAAGGTCCCGGCGGTATGGCACCTGCTGCCTTCGCGGAGCCAGTTACGATGCGCCCCTCGGTCATGGCCGGGTCGTTGAGCACCTGCTCGACGGGCGCCTCGCCTGACTTGGCCTGTTCCGGATGCGCGTGCTCCCCCTGCGCCTTGGTACCCGACTCAGCGATCTCGATCGCTTCGCCCACATCTGCACCGTGCGGAGGCGGTGCGGTGGCCTCTCCGTCGTTCGGTTTCTCGGTCATCGGCTTACCTTTGTGATTGACGACTGTCGCTCTTCGGCAGTGAGAGCCTACCGCGCGATGAGCAGCCCGTCCATGGTCCGTGCAGCAGCGTCCATGCAAGATGTCGGGGCTGTCGATCGGGCTGTCGAGGAGAACAGCCCCGACCCGATCGAGGGGATGGTCCACGGAGCGTCGGACACATCTGCACCGGCTGCCGAAGGCCCATCCATGCGGCCCTGAAATCCTCTTCCAGATAGCACCCGGACGGCGTAGGTTGCTGTTAACACAGCGCTGACTCCCACGGGCACCGACTGCGGCCCGGGGCAGCGCGCTCATCACAGGGAGGAATTCATGAGCGACATGATGCGGCACATGCCTTTCGATGTACCCGAACCGGTCCGCCGCTTCCTGCAAGGGGACATCGGCTCCTGGCTGCGCGTAGAGGAATACCACGACGGATCCACCATGGTCGTCAGGGCCGAGGTGCCCGGCGTCGATCCCGAGACGGACGTCGACATCACCGTCTCGGGAAACACGCTCACCATCGAAGCCCGTCGTGAAGAGGAATCCGAACACAAAGGAAAGCACAACTACCGGTCCGAATTCCGCTACGGGGTGTTCACGCGCAGTTTTCAGCTTCCCCCGGGCGTCAAGGAGGACGACATCCAGGCCTCCTACAACGCCGGAGTCCTCGAAGTCCGCGTGCCCTCACCCGGACAGGACTCCACTCCCGGCCGGAAAATTCCGGTGAACCGCACCGACGCACCGGGCACAACGGCCGGCGGGGGCGGCGCCACGGGCCTGGGGACCACAGACACCACAAGCGAAGCCACCGCGCCGGCGCCGGCCTTCCCCTCACCACCGGATCCAGACCGACCGCCCACTCCGCCGGCGGGATCCTCATTCTGACCCGATCATCCGGACCTGAAACGCAGCGGTGACGTACGCCGCCGCCGCAGCAGGGCAACACCACCAGCCCTCCCTCTCTTCGTTCCGTGCGCCGAAATTCATCGTAGCCACCCAGGCAGCGATGCCTTCCGGAGGTCAGCATCGCGCTTGGCGGACTGGGATTCCATTCTGACCTTTTGACGAGTTCGTCCCTACAATGAAACTGTCGGCTCCAACGGCATTCACGTCGGCGGGGCGGCCAAGTAAGGAGCAAGCACCATGGGTTTGGGTGACAAGATCCACAACGCTGCCGAGAAACTCCACGGCAAGGGCAAGGAAGCGGCGGGCGATGCCACCGGCAACGACCGGCTGAAGGCCGAGGGCAAACGCCACCAAGTCAAATCCGACCTGAAGCAGGCCGGCGAAAAGGTCAAAGACGCCTTCAAAAAACACTGATCCGGAAGACCAGAGGACTGGGGCGCGGCCGGCATCGGAACCGTGGCGGGTGCCATGATCGGCGGCCTCATCATGGGCGTACTCAACAACGGCATGTCCATCCTCGGGCTGGGTACTGGCTACCAGCAGCTCATCAAGGGCTTGGTGTTCTTGCCGTCGGTTTCGACATCTTCAACAAGAACCGCAGCGGCGGGGAAGCACCCTCGGAAAGCGGTTCAAGGTCAAGACCACGCCTCCCGCCACCGAGCCGGCACAACCGGCCGAGGAGCGCCCGGTCACCGTAGTCGCCGGCTCCGGCCAGGCCTCCAGCGTCCAGAACCCCTGATCGCGCAGACAAGGAAAGGCACCACATGCCGACCCGGCGACCGCCGACGTCCCCGCGCCCGGCGCCCGGCGCCCACTATGAGGACAGCTGCCAGCCGGTCTGGAAGTCGGGGTGGTCCGCGTAGGGCAAGGCCAGCGCGTTCAAGGAAAGGGTGGTCCACTCGATCACGTCCGGAATCCATTGAGTGTCCCCGGACTCATTGCTGACCATCGTGGTCAGGACGGCCTGCCGAGCGGACTCGATGATGCCGATGAGCCGCCGTTTTGACTCGCACTCGCGGAGCAGGCGCCATTCGTACCACTTGCCGGACTCGGAGACCGAGTTGTCGCTCAGCAGCTTCCGCGCCGCCGCTTCGTCTTCCCTGATCCGTTCGGACAAGAATTCGACAATATCCACGCCTCCGAGCCTACGTGGGCGGGCACGCCCGCGGATATGGGCCGCGGTTGCCGTCCGCGCCTCGCAGCCGCGCGGGGCGCCTCGCGGCCCTTGCGGGGCCCGTCTCAGACCCTGCCTTCACGGGCGAGGGCGGCGGCTTCGGAGCGCGAAGAGACGCCGAGTTTCCTGAAGATGTTGCGGACGTGGAATTTCACCGTATTTTCACTGATATTCAGTTCCCGTGAGATGGCCCTGTTAGGCTTTCCGGCACACAGAAGATCCAGAACCTCGATTTCCCGGGGAGCCAGGGTCCACTGGGAGGTGTCGGTGCGGTTCAGCGCGGGCGGATCCAGCGGCATCGCGACCGACACTTCAGATCCCCACCCGGGCATCGCGCTGACGGACATTCTGCCGTTCAGGGCGCTGACCCGCTGCGTCATTCCGGCGATGTTTGACGAGTCGGCAGAGAGCCGGCCCGGCCCATCATCGCGGACCTCAATCAAGAGATTTTCGCCGTCACAGTCCCACTGGATGCGCAGGCGCTTCACCTCAGGCTGTTCGCCCATCGCGAGGACCAGCCCCCTGACGACTGCCCGGGCAGCGTGGGCGATCTCGCCCGGCAACGCGCGGCCGTCTGCGGGCGGTTCCACGAATTGAATGTCAAAACCGTTGAAGCGGACGAGCGGGCGCAGATCATCGCGGAGCCGTGCAAATGCGGTGGCGACGGGTTCGTCAATCATGGAAATAGTTCTGTCGCTCGACGTTCGAAGCCTCACGAGTGCGGCAGACGCCAACTCAGTTGCTGCCCTGCGGCCGGACCGGTCGTCGAGGGAGTCAGACCTGAGCGCGGCCAGTATCGTCTCCAGGGCCGTAGCGTGGTGATCTGTCATCTCCGCCGTAATGCGGGCCCGTTCGGCGGAGGCAGCCCGCGACTCAACCAGATACGCCGGCGGTGCCTCGGAAATCTTTTCCTGTATTCGTGCCGCCGCCAGTTGCCACAGAAGTGCAACAAGTACCAGGGCGGCTTCTGACACTTCCGGATCCGGAGAAAGCTCCGGGCCCACCAGGACGAGCAGGGCAGCGGACGATGCCGTGATCGCGAGTACGGACCGATCCTCCCCGGCGATGCTGGCAACACCGAGCCACGGATTCCACGGATTCGGTGGCGTCAAGATGGCTCGCAAATTGTCGAGTTCGCCGATTGTGACCCGGGAGATTATCGCTTCGTCGCCGGCTTTTTTCTGCGGGCGCCCAGTGCAGTCTTCCGTAAAAATTACCAGTGCCCGGTGGCCAACGTAGCGTCGGAGGGCGGCATGAAGTCGGTCTGCAAGGTGGACGAGCGGCGAAGACATGACGTCGTGGACGGCGTCAAGCAGCGCCGCCGTCCCGCCCGCGAGCTCCTGAAGATGCCGCATCGGGTCAGTAATAGTCACCCGGGTAGCCTACCCGTTCACCGCCCGCTATACCCACCCAAACGGGTGGGTCAAACCGTCATATTTGGTTGTACTACCCACCCTTGTGATCCAGAAAAATGGAGGGGTGGACATGGCGTCCGCGTGATGACGAACGTGATGACGAAGGAGCTACGCAGTGACCCAGGAGACTTTGCTGATGGATAAATGCCCGGGCCTGCCCGGGTACCTTGATCTCGTCACCGGGGAAATCGGAAAGGTGCTTGACGGGATCGACGAAGCGGCCGCCAGCCCCTTGGTGGAGCGGATAAGGCACGCGCGCCGGATCTACTTCGTAGGGGCCGGCAGAAGTGGCCTCGTTCTGAAAATGGCCGCGATGCGGCTCATGCATCTCGGATTCGCCGTGCATGTAGTAGGAGAAACCACCACCCCGGCCATCGAGGCCGGAGATCTGTTGATCGCGGCTTCGGGATCCGGAACGACGTCGACCGTCGTCAAGGCCGCAAGTACAGCGGCCGGAGTGGGCGCCAGCGTGGTTTCCTACACAACCGATCCGACGTCGTCCCTGGCAGGCCTTTCCGACCACGTGCTCGTGATTGCAGCCGCCCGGAAAACGGACCACGGCGCGGGCATCTCCCGGCAGTATTCCGGGAGCCTGTTCGAACAGACCCTGTTGCTCGTCACCGAAGCCGTGTTCCAGATCCTCTGGGACATCCGCGGCACTCCTGCGGAAGAACTGTGGCCCCGCCACGCAAACCTCGAATAGACCCCTCAACAAGAAAGCACACCATGAAACTGCAAGTAGCTATTGTAGCGTGTCGTTGATTTCTTTGGGTCTGGTTGTTTGTCAGACTTGATCCATGGTGTATCTGGCAAGGGCATTGGAATTGCGTGAAGGGGACCGGGGAGCTCTGGAGGCGCTGACTCGTGGGAGATCATCCACCGCGGCGGTCGCCCTGCGGGCGCGCACGGTCTTGTTGGCTGCCGAAGGGATCCCGAATATCCGGATCGAGAAGATCACCGGATTTTCGGCACCCACGGTTTTGAAGTGGCGCAACCGTTACGCGGAGGGCGGGATCGAGGCCCTGTCCGATGTCCACCGCCCCGGCCGGGAGCGGGAGATCGACGAGCTCGCCCTGATCGCCGACACCTTGACCAACGACGGGAAGCCGCCGGCCGAGCTGGGGATCTCGCACTGGTCCGCCCGCATCATGGCCGAACGCCACGGCATCTCATTCTCCTCTGTGGCCCGGATCTGGCGCCGTTGGAAAATCCAGCCGCACCGGATCGAGACGTTCAAGTTCTCCACCGACCCCGCCCTGGAGTTCAAGCTCCGGGACGTGGTGGGCCTGTACATGTCCCCGCCGGAAAACGCGGTGGTCGTGAGCATCGATGAGAAAACCCAGATCCAGGCCCTGTCCCGCACCGGCCCGGACCAGCCGCTGTCCCCGACGCACCCGCTGCAGCAGACCCACGACTACAAGCGCAACGGCACCACCACCTTGTTCGCCGCCCTGGAGGTCCTCACCGGCAAACTCAGCGCGAACGCCTTCTACCCAAAGCACACCAACACTGAATTCGTCGATTTCCTCGGCCAAGTCGCCGTCGCCCACCCCGGGGTTGAGCTGCATGTAATCTGCGACAACTACGCGACCCATAAGCACCAGAACGTCAAGGACTGGCTGGCCGAAAACCCGCGCGTGAGCCTGCATTTCACTCCGACCAGCTGTTCCTGGCTGAACATGGTGGAGATCTTCTTCGGGATCATCACCCGCCAGTGCCTCAAACGCGGGACATTCAGCTCCGTGAAAGAGCTGGAAGAAACCATGGAACGCTACATCGCGAACTACAACCAGGACGCCAAACCATTCACCTGGACCAAGTCAGCGGACTATCTCCTGGGCAAGATGAAACGCAAACAAACCATTAACACGGAACACTAGCGATCCACAGTAATTGTCGTCTGTGACATGCAAAAGATCACTCGGCCGGCCAGTGGGCAGCCTGGGGGCCCGCCCTTGTCGACGCGCTGCGGAACACCGCCGGAAACTTCGCGGTCAGCCTTGCACCGCGTCGTAGGCCTGTTTTCGGTTTTGATGGACCCGGCGCCCAGGTGAAGCCCACTGGCATTGCCGGCTTTCCCGTTGTCATCAGCGTCCGCTCCACTATCTCCGCATCTTCCCGGCTGTCTCCCCTCTGAGAGGCCGCACCGTGATTTCTCCTCCCTACTATCGCCCTATCGCCCTATCGCCGCAATTGAGGCAGTGGTACGTTCAGCGTGATCAGGAGCTTCCCACGCGGTTCTTCTCCGATCCGGCTCCTGGCGCAACTTCAGAAAGCGAAGGCGAAGATGGCAACAATAATGATCTTCCACGAGGTCGACGACGTTGACCACTGGCTCAGCTCACCACGACGGGAGGAACTCTTCGGGCCCCTGGGCATCACGGCTCGAACCTTCGTCGACCCGGCGAAAACCAACCGTGTCGGCTTGATCGTCGAAGTCCCGGACATGGACACGTTCCAGCGAATGCTCGAGTCCGAGGCCGGGGCCGACGCGATGAAATTCGACGGCGTCCGCCCGGAAACTATCCTGATGCTCGTCGAGCCCTAGGCACCCCCGGGGCTATTTCATCAAAGGTGCTTCCGGCGGTTTTCTCTTAGCACGATTCGGTGCCAGTCAGCGGGCCGTGAAGGAGATGGCGAACGCGCCCAGTGCCCGACACGGTCCCCGCTTCTCTATATTGGAGCCAGCCGCTTAAAAGTGGGCGCGACCGTTATGAGCCGGTGCCGCCTGGTTTTCCCTCTTCGTAGGGAAACCTGTTGGCGCAGCGTCGTCGCTGCCGGTGTTACGGCTCGTCGAGCCGATGATCCTCAATCGGAAAATCTGCCGGGCAGATTTTTTGCACTGCAGGGAACAGACGCAATTCCAGGCTGGTCGGTGCAGCAGTGTTAGGGCTCGTTCCCACGCGACGGTCGAATTACTTCGCGGTCACCCTTGCGCCGCGCGGCGTAGGCCTGCATGATGTCCTGGCCAATTCTTCCCCTAGCGCTGGGCGTGTATCCGTTGGCCTATGCCCATTCCCCTATTCTTCGAGTTTCCTCACGGCTGATGGACGCAGTCTTCGGACCGCGGCGGACTGAAGCACCTCTGAGACGCCGGGCGTGGGCGATGTATCCCTTGAGCTGTTCCCGCAGCTCTGCTGCGTTTACATCGGTGAGGTCGATTTCGTAGTCCACGCTATCGAGAGCGAAGGTAACTGTCTCCTGGGCTTCTTCACCGGAAATGTCGTCGACCAGCTGGACGTGTACTTTTCGAGCCCTGGGGTCCTGTTCCTTGGTCGCTTCATGCTTGCGTCCCCCATATATGAGCCTATCTTTTGGGCCCCGTCCCGCTCGATCCACAGACGCCGTTGTAATTGAACTCACTAACCCCGCGGGTGGCCTCCGCAAACCGTCGGAAGCAGATCGAGCCGAGCGACTGGGCGTTGACGGACTCGACGTCGATCCGGCGCCCTCCCAAGGACTCATGGTAAAGCGTCAAAAACGGTGCTCAACAAGTTTCGACCGAGTTTGTTTTCGGAGTCGGGTTCTGACCGCGTCAATGAGCCATTTTCGAGGCGTCCTCGGGTGCGCTCCCCAGGCAGCCAAATAGGGTCGTTTTTGACTGATATGGCTTTTCGGAGTCCCTCGGGAATCTACCGTTGCCCACCACCGATGCCACGAGAAATTTGCGCAATCTGTACGCTGAGCTGCAGGACGAACGAAAGGCTGTTGACATGTCAGAACAGAGCTACATTTTGGACCTCGTGAGGCGGGCGCTTGACGCCGCGGACCAGCCAGGAACTTCAGTCAGCTCGCTGGTCCGGCAAACCACTCGCATCGCGTCGCTGCGACGTGATTACGCCGTCGTTCTTGCCTGCCACCTAGAGACATTCGATGGCGGTGCTACCCACAAGGCAAAGCGCGACACCACCATGGATGAGAAGCTGCGAACCCTTCTTGGCGACGTAGAAGCCAACACTGTCATCGAAGGGTGCGCTGCGCGCTACGTGCACAACCGCTCCATGGGAGGCGGCAAGGACGTTATTAACACCAATTCCATTGACAGTTTGGAACGGCTCATCGACAAGCTTAGAACCGCTGCCGGCGACCCCGCAGCGGCGCAATACCTGACCCAAGTCGATGCCTACTTCTACTTAGAAAAGCTCGCTAAGGCTGGCGCAGCGCTGCAGCCGGAGATCTTTTCACTCGAAAACATCATCAGCCGAGTCCGTCAACGCCTCCACGACTACCTGGTAGCAGCGGAATCCGAAATTTTGACTGGTCAGACTGAATCCACGCTTTTCACTCGAGGAGAGGCGTACGTTGTAGAGCGATTGAAGACAATCTCTCCAAACGCCCTAGAGAAGTACCGAGCCGCTGAACAACGCATTTCCGAAGGAACATCGGAAGGATTCGCGCAGGCTTTGGCAAGTTGCCGACGAATGATCAAATCATTGGCAGACTCGTTGTACCCCGCGACGAACAAGAAGATCAAGGGCCTGGACGGCAAAGAACGCGACCTGGGAAACGAGCAGTTCCTGAATCGACTCATGCAATTCGCTATCGATCGCCTTGGCCGGAACACGCATGTAAGACTTGTCGAAGAGGCTGTCGAAGGCTTGGGCCATCGCCTGAACAAGCTCAACTCCCTATCCAGCAAGGGCGTACACGATGAGGTTTCCCTCGTGGAAGCGGAGTCCTGCCTGATGTGGACGTTCTTCTTGGTGGCCGATCTGCTTCGGATCGAAGACGGGTCGATAGGCCTTCTGTCTGACCATCAAAACGCGCCCTCGGCATAGCTAGGTGTGCGAGATGCCTCGACCGTTTTCGGTGCTGATCTCGGGCGCCAGTATTGCGGGGCCAGTGGCCGCGTACTGGCTGGAGCGTTACGGGTGTGACGTCACGGTCGTCGAGCAGGCGCCGAGCCTTCGTGCGAGCTTGGGGGGCCATGCCGTGGACCTGTTTGGTCCTGCCGTGGACATCGCCGAGTGGATGGGTCTCCTGCCCGAGATCCTCGACGCTCGAACCCGGACCGACGTGCTGACGTTCGAGCGTCCCAACCGGTCCCCGATCGATGTGGACTACGCCACGATCACAAAGGGGATCTCGGAGCGCGCGGTAGAGATCATGCGTGGCGAGCTGGCGGCGATGCTGTACCGGGTCACCATGGGCGGAGTCGAGTATGTCTTCGGCGACTCGGTCTCGGCGATCAGCGATTCGGGGGACGGCGTCACCGTCGAGTTCGAGCATGGAGCACCGCGGAGGTTTGACGTCGTGGTCGGCGCCGACGGCCTGCATTCGAACGTCAGGCGGCTTGCTTTCGGCGAGGAGTCCCAGTTCCGGCGCTATCTCGGCGGCTACTTCTCCGTGTTCAGCCTGCCCAACTACCTCGGGCTAGTGGGCCAAATGCGCATATACACGATGCCCGGCAAGGTGGTCGGAATCTACCCGGTGCACCAAACGGGGCAGGCGCGGGCGGTGCTCCTGTTCCGCCGGCCGGTTGAGGTCGTCTACGACCACGGAAACACGAACCAGCAGAAGGACCTGGTCCGGCTCGTCTTCGGCGACGAAGGATGGGAGATCCCACGGCTGCTCGACGAGATGGACCAGTCCGGCGACTTCTACCTCGACTCGATCAGCCAGATCCGGATGTCCAGCTGGTCCAAGGGCAGGGTCACTCTGACCGGCGACGCTGGCTACAGTCCCGGCGCAGCAGTCGGCGGTGGGACGACCTTCGCAGTCGTCGGCGCCTACGTGTTGGCCGGTGAGCTGTCATCCGAGCGCGCCGACCCAGCCCGCGGCTTCCGCAACTACGAGAGCCGGATGCGCGAGCCTATCCTGCGCAGCCGTTCCATCGGGCCGGCAGTACTCAGAAGGGTGATCCCGCGGGCACCGGGCGAGGTCTGGCTGGCGGCGCAGATGTTGAGGGTCTTCCCCCGGCTGCCTGCTCGGGTGCAACGCGGGATCAGTGCACTGCAGGGCGGCCCGGCTCGCGCCCTCGCGTCGATTGAGCTCGTCCGTTACCCCACGGCCCGCTGAGTCGGCTCCCTCCTCTCCCGGCGTCGGCCGTTCAGAAACGACCTCTCCCCCGCACTCGGCGCAAGGCGGGCCGCTTCCGTGTACTCGGGGCCGCTTCAGAAAACGGAAAAAATCGTACTCTAAGGCCGCGTGGAGGCACGTAACCACTGGTTCTCAGCTTGTAGATGCAAGCTGGCCACCGTCCGTCCGTTTGGGGAACGCCAGCGGGAAATTTTCGAATTTGGCGGCCCGCGTCACTCGAATTGCTGTCTTCACCAAGCTAGTTTTGAAAGCGGCCTCGTCTGAGGACGGGGCTCTTGATGTGGTGAAGAGCGGGAAACGCCAATGGATCGAATCCGACTTTGACACCCTCTATGGCCAGCTCAGCCTGGAATACAATGCCGGCTGCACCTTCGCCGGCGTGGATGGCCCATGGGGAACATCGGAACGAAAACCATCGGTAGCGCTACGTGGGCCCAGTTCTCCTGAAGGTGTCGTGAGCCGCCAAGTTTGTAGGCCCCGTGCTCCTGAAGGTGTCCTCAGGGGCAATGCGGTGAATCAGAACCCGCCTGTAACCCGGTCTGCGTAGGGACTGATTTCCTCGTAGAGGTCGTCCTTGTCGTCTTCGAAGCTGAAGCCGAATTCCCAGTCGTACATTTCGGGCCAGTTCGTGGGCGGACCTGGCAGTGACCCTGACGGCGGATTGGCGACCCAGAGGGCATGTGCCTCGATCTGCCCGTCAACGGATTGTCGGACGAACTGTTCGTCATAGAAAAAGAAAATGGCCGCTGTCGTCGCGGTCTTCCCTCGCTTCGTCGGGCAATGCCACGATCCGCGTGATTTCATCCTTCTCGCAGTCAGCCTCGACCATGACCGGGATCGTGTAGCGAACCCACCTCTTGGTCGATGGTTTCTCTGCCTCGTCGCTCTCAGCCACAGTGTTGCCAGCCCAGCTTTCCATGGCGATCAGAATATCCCCTGGGTGCGCGCAGAAAAGCCTTGGCGCCAACGGCCGTACTAATACTGCACAACCCCTCATTCATCGTCGGGTCCCCAAAGCCGTTCGATCAAGCCACAGAATCCCCCAGGCAGCGCTACCGATGGTTTTCGTTCCGATGTTCCCCATGGGCCTGGATAATCGCCGCAGCATCGGGCTCAGCCGGGCACCCCGGGCCTGAACATCGACCACGTAGGTGAATTTTAGGTCGCCTAAATCCGACCATTGCGCGTGGGGCCTTGGCATAATCATCCTTATAGCCAATCAGCGCCAAAGCCATCCAGGCCGAGGAAAGGTGATGTCATGGCAACCAGCCTGGTCAAGCGTGTGGTGGTAATGGTCCAGGAGAACCAGACGACGGACAATTATTTCCGGGGTCTGGCCCCTTACCGGGCGAACGTGGCCACGGACTGGCCACTCCAGCCCACCCCACCGGCGTCGGACCAGTCCCACGACCGGCACGCCTACTACAACTGGCTCACCGGCCGGCACAAGGCGACCCAGACCCAATTCGACACGACGACGATGCTGCCGTTCTACACTTACCTGGCACTTACCGGTGCGTTACTTGAAACCACTGCAGTGCATTCCCCGCTACCGGCGCCCGCGACAGGTGTGTCCAGCCCCGTCGCCCGTCGGGTCCTGCGAGGCGGCGGTAGCCTACCCCCGCCCAACGATGTACCCCTCAAAAGAGGAACGCCCTGATCCTCGGGACGGAACCGGCCGGACACAAATATTCCAGCATCATTGATCGGAGAATCCCATGACTGACCCGAACAACGCCGCCAGCGCCACATCCTCGACGGACAGCGGTGTCCCGCTGCCCGGATCAGAGCGTCCTGCCGCACGAGGAATCCAGGCAACCCTCGGGCCTGTGGATCCGTCTCGCAAGATCGAGGTGACCGTGATCCTGCGCCGACAGGCGCCCATCCCGGATTCGGCCTTCGCCTCCCCGTTGTCCCGGGAAGACCTGGCATCCCGCCACGGCGCCTCGTCTGCAGATCTCGAACTTGCCGCCGACACGTTCACCCGCCTCGGGGCCCAAGTGACCGAAACTGACGCAGCCTCGCGCAGGCTGCGCCTGGCAGGGACCGTCGAACAGCTAAGCCGGATCTTCGGCACCACCCTGGAGGAGGTGACCAGCAGCGGACCCCATGGCCACGACGTCACGCACCGGCACCGCACCGGAGGCCTGAAGGTCCCAGTAGCCCTGGACGGAATCATCACGGCTGTGCTGGGCCTTGATGACCGGCCCCAGGCCCGCGCACAATTCCATGCGATCCCCCTCGCCTCGGCCGGCGCCAGCTACACCCCGCCCGAATTGGGGAGGATCTACAACTTCCCGGAAGGAACTGACGGCACCGGCCAAACCATTGCCATCATCGAACTCGGCGGCGGCTACGACCAGGCAGACCTGGACACCTATTTCCAAGGCCTGGGCATCACCTCCCCAAGCATCACGGCCGTCGGCGTCGACAATGGCGCCAACAAGCCCGGCCAGGACCCTAATGGCGCAGACGGCGAAGTGCTGCTCGACGTCGAGGTCATCGGTGCCCTCGCGCCGAAAGCGGACATATTGGTCTACTTCGCCCCGAACACCGACGCCGGGTTCCTCGACGCCATCATCAATGCCTCGCACGCAGCCCCGGCTCCCGCGGCCATCAGCATCAGCTGGGGCCAAAGCGAGGACGCCTGGACAGCGCAGGCACGGACCGCCTTCGACCAGGCCTTTGCCGACGCCGCAGTCCTGGGCGTAACAGTCACCGCCGCCGCAGGCGACAACGGCAGCACCGACGGGGTCACCGACGGAAAGGACCACGCCGACTTCCCGGCTTCAAGCCCTCACGTCCTGGCCTGCGGGGGTACCCGTTTGGAAGCCGACCCCGCCGCCGGAACCGTCACCGCAGAGACCGTCTGGAATGACGGACCCCACTCCGCTACCGGTGGCGGATACAGCGACGCATTCGCTGCCCCAACCTGGCAAAGCGGCCTCGCCGCGCATGCGCGACACCACAAGCCGGCCCCCACACCAACGCCTGCATCAGCCGGCCGCGGCGTTCCCGACGTCAGTGGCGTCGCCGACCCCCAGACCGGATACAAGGTCAGGGTCGACGGAAGGGACATGGTCATCGGCGGAACCAGCGCCGTCGCACCGCTCTGGGCGGCACTCATCGCGCGCTTTGCCCAGGCGACCAACCGCCACTTCGGCCTTATTCAACCCATCCTGTACAACCACAAGTCGGCCTCAGCTACAGGATTTCGCGACATCATCACCGGAAACAACGGGACCTACAAGGCCTCGCCCGGATGGGACCCCTGCACGGGACTCGGCAGCCCCGACGGCACAGCCCTGTTGGCCGCCATCAAGGCAACGCCCTGACAGCAGACGAAGAGAATCGTTCCTCTAATCCCACGAACTGGCTAGCAGTTCCAACCGTGCATCTCCGCCAAGCAGGGTCTTTGCTGCATCGGGGACTTGAATGACGACGTGCCATTCGCTCTCGCCAGTGTTGTCGGGCTCCCACGTCAGCGGATTGGTCAGTTCACTCTGGTCAGCAATTCTGCCAATCAGGGTACTGTTCCATTGCCAGGTGAGCCTCTGGGCTGTTCCGTTCCCGCCGAGCTGGACATCGACTATCAGGGTGTCTTCCCAGTCCCCGATTTGCTCCAGATGGTCTCCGAAACCCAGGATGCCGCCGTCTTCCTTTAACGACATGACCTTCAGGTCCAGTGCGTACCGGCAGGTGTTTTGTGTTTTCGGCTGCAGGAAAATTGTCACCAGGGGCACCGGCGAAACGGGTGTCGAGATTTCTTTGGACTCAGCGTTCAGATCGACCGGACAGTAATGCTCTGCCGTTTGTTCATGCATCAGGACCGGAATGCCTTGGATGGCCACCCGCACCTCCGCCTGCCAGATGCGGTCAGCCTGTTCGGCGAAGTTGAGTCCGTGCAGTCCGACTTCTACCCGCAGTCCACCGAGAATGAACCGGCTCAGGTTCTGGTACATCTCCTCTGAATTGACCAGCCCGTACCGCCCAGAATGGGAGCGGTGAACATAGGCCCGCGCGGAGCCGTAGACATAGGCGTTGCGGATGGCCACCAGGCCATCACTCTGGACTCCCATCACCGCCGACGATAACCCTTGAGCGACGGCATAGTCCGTAGAGTCGGTACCCACGATGCTCAGCACCCTGTGCGGAGAGAATTCACCGACCATCCGCCGGGGATCCCACTGCCCCGTCCGCGGATTGATGCCTGCGGCCAGCTCGTGATCATCCCGCAGCATGTACTGCTGCATATGATCAGGAGTAAAGATCTGCGATCCCATGGGCCCAAATTTGTCCATAATCCACCCGCCGACCGGGCCGCCCATCTGGGGATCGATGCCGCCATGAGGGGTGCCGATGGTGCACAACTTTGACACGGCCCCGTTCGGGTCGTCCAATTCACGTTGCAGCACCGTCCGGCAGATGAGGCCGCCCATTGAATGGGCCACCAAATACACGGGAGGTCCGTCCTGCGTCTTTGATCGCACCAAGGCGATGAAGGCGGCCAGGCCTTTAGCGGCCTGACCTATGTCGTAAGGCTGCGGAGCGGGCCCGAATGTACCCGAGTCCGCGTCATAGAACCTATAGATCCAGATGGAATCCGGGGCCAGTTCCCCGGGCGTTGCGGTCAACAGGGCCTGCTGCTGGCTCCCCGCGATCGACAGTTTGTAATCCTGTTCCTTCAGGAACCGCAGCAGGGGCCCCTCGAATTGATAGAAGCGAGGCTGCCCTCCGGCACCCACCCGGATATGGGTGGAGCCCTCGTTGAATCCGTAAAACGGGTCATCCACTGCATCATCAATGGCATTCTGGCCGCCAGCAAACCCGCGAACGTAGATTATTGGAAGTCGCTGACCCATAACGCAGCCTCCCTGCTCAAGCTGGCGGGAGGCCACGATGCCCGACGCCGCTACTGGGAACCCATGGAAACCTTAAGTGTGCGCGCTTTTGAAGATGCCAACAAGAGCGGGGAACGCGATGACTCATAGAAAACCTCCGCGTAGCGGCGTGGTTCGCCGTGTTGGCAACTGCCGCAGACCGCTACTAACCGCTAGATTTTGGGCTCTCCTGACGTAACCGTGGGTGTTTCCGGAGCGCCTTAACGACCGCACGCCGCTTCCTGGCCATCGGTCTGGTGGTCGCCGCCACCCACGGATACCTCGCGGCCTGGAACATCCCCGGCAATATCCTGAATGGCCTTGCGGCCATCCTCCTCTGGCCGCTCGTAGCCTTCTTCGGCGTCGATCTGCATGCGCTGATCCCTTAGCTAAGTACGTTGCAACGTGGTCGCGCTAGTTCTAACGTGGCATCAGGACGAAGACGCCTGTTCTGCCTGAAGGAGTTAACGATGACTGTTTATGCGCAGCCCGGTCAAGAAGGTTCCAAAGTCAAGTTCAAGGTCCGATACGAGAACTGGATCGGCGGGGAATGGGTTGCCCCTACCACCGGCCGGTACATCGAGAATAGCTCTCCCGTAAACGGCAGACAATTCACCGAAGTGGCCCGGGGCACCGCGGCGGACGTTGAGCTGGCGCTGGATGCCGCGCATAAGGCCGCTCCGGGATGGGGCAAGACGTCGGCGGCGGATCGGGCGCTGGTGCTGAACAGCATCGCGGACCGGATCATGGAGAATTTGGAGATGCTGGCCGTTGCCGAAACCTGGGGCAACGGCAAACCCATCCGCGAGACACTGAACGCGGACATTCCGCTGGCCGCGGATCACTTCCGCTACTTCGCCGGCGCTATCCGCGCCCAGGAAGGCTCGCTGTCCCAGATCGACGAGGACACCACGGCGTACCATTTCCACGAGCCGCTGGGCGTCGTGGGCCAGATCATCCCGTGGAACTTCCCCATCCTGATGGCTGTCTGGAAGCTGGCCCCGGCGCTGGCGGCGGGCAACGCCGTCGTCCTCAAACCGGCCGAGCAGACGCCAGCCTCCATTCTCGTTCTCGCGGAACTGATTGCGGATCTGCTGCCCCCGGGCGTCCTGAACATCGTCAACGGCTTCGGAGTTGAAGCGGGGAAGCCGTTGGCGTCCTCGCCCAGGATCCGCAAGATCGCTTTCACGGGCGAGACGACGACGGGCCGTCTGATCAGCCAGTACGCCAGCCAGAACCTCATCCCGGTGACCCTGGAACTGGGAGGCAAGAGCCCCAACATCTTTTTTGCTGATGTGGCGCAGGAGAACGACAGCTTCTATGACAAGGCGCTGGAAGGGTTCACCCTCTACGCCTTCAACCAGGGCGAAGTCTGCACCAGCCCGTCCCGGGCACTGGTCCAGGATTCCTTTTATGATTCCTTCATGGCCGACGCCGTGGCGCGGACGCAGAAAATCATCCAGGGCAACCCGCTGGACACGGACACCCAATTGGGGGCGCAGGCCAGCAACGACCAGCTGGAGAAGATCCTCTCCTACATCGACATCGGGGTCCAGGAGGGCGCCACCGTCCTCGCCGGAGGGGCCCGGGCCGAAGTCGGCGGGGACCTGGCCGGCGGCTTCTACGTCCAGCCCACGATCTTCGAGGGTCACAACAAGATGCGCGTTTTCCAGGAGGAGATCTTCGGACCCGTGGTCTCGGTGGCCCGCTTCACCGACTACGAAGACGCGATCAGCATCGCCAACGACACCCTTTACGGACTCGGTGCCGGCGTGTGGTCGCGAAACGGCAACACCGCCTACCGGGCAGGCCGCGACATCCAGGCCGGCCGTGTGTGGGTGAACAACTACCATGCCTACCCGGCGCACGCGGCCTTCGGGGGCTACAAATCCTCCGGCATCGGCCGTGAGAACCACCTGATGATGCTCGATCACTACCAGCAGACCAAGAACCTGCTGGTCAGCTACTCCGAGAACAAGCTCGGCTTCTTCTAAGGAACCAGACCCCGGGTCCGGGCGCTCCCGGCGGCCTCTGCCGCAGTTAAATCCCTATCAGCCAAGGACATCAAAGATGACGACCATGCAAGCCGCTGTAGTCAAGGAATTCGGCAAGGAGCTCAGCATCGAGGAAGTTCCGGTGCCCCGGCCCGGCCCCGGCCAGGCGCTGGTGAAGCTCGTCGCCAGCGGCGTTTGCCATACCGATCTGCACGCCGCCGAAGGCGACTGGCCGGTCAAGCCCACCCTCCCGCTCATACCGGGCCATGAAGGCGTCGGCAGGGTCACCGCCGTTGGCGAGGGCGTGACGAACCTGACGGTCGGCGAACTGGTGGGCAACGCCTGGCTCTGGTCAGCCTGCGGTGATTGCCAGTACTGCCGCACCGGCTGGGAGACACTTTGTGAATCGCAGCAGAACGCCGGCTACAGCGTGGACGGCTCCTTCGGCCAGTACATGCTGGTCGATTCGCGCTTCGCCGCCCGCCTTCCCCAAGGGGCGGACCCGGTAGAGATCGCGCCCGTACTGTGCGCGGGTGTGACCGTCTACAAGGGATTGAAGATGACCGAGGCGAAGCCTGGCCAGTGGGTGGTGATTTCCGGTATCGGCGGACTGGGCCATATTGCGGTGCAGTATGCCAAGGCTTTGGGCCTTCGTGTGGTCGCCGTCGACATTGCCGATGACAAGCTCGCCCTGGCCAAGAAGCACGGCGCCGAGCTGGTCATCAACGCCCTGCGCGAGGACCCGGTCGAGGTGGTCCAGCGGGTAACCGGCGGCGCCCACGGCGTCCTGGTCACAGCCGTGCACCCTTCGGCCTTCGGCCAGGCCATCGGGATGGCACGCCGCGGCGGAACCATCGTCTTCAACGGCCTGCCGCCGGGTGACTTCCCGGCACCGATCTTCGACATTGTCCTGAAAGGACTTACCGTTCGCGGCTCCATTGTCGGCACCCGGCAGGACATGGAGGAAGCGCTGGACTTCTACGTCCGCGGCCAGATCCACCCCACGGTTTCGACCAGGGACCTGGGCGAGATCAATGCCGTCCTGGACGAGATGAAGCACGGCAAGATCGACGGCCGGGTCGTCATCAAGTACCGAGCAGGCCCCGAACCCGCAGGCCGGTAACGCCGCCCCGGGAGACTCTCGCCGGGGGCGTTGCCAACGCGTACCGTGGAACTCAGGATGTCCACGGCACTCTCCATAACCACGAAAAGACTAGATACTCCGGAAGGCAATTCAATGACGCAGTCAGCAGACACCGGCCATTACGCCGCAGCTCAGGCTGCTCAGGCCCTGGAGCTTGAGTGGGCATCCAACCCGCGTTGGGAAGGTGTCACCCGGGACTACAAAGCCTCCGACGTCGTCCGCCTCCGCGGCCGCGTCTCCGAGGAACACACGCTGGCCCGCCGCGGCTCGGAGAAGCTGTGGAAGCAGCTCACCGAGGAGCACAAGGAAGGCAAGTACACCAACGCCCTCGGTGCACTGACCGGCAACCAGGCCGTGCAGCAGGTCAAGGCCGGCCTCCGTGCGATCTACCTCTCCGGCTGGCAGGTAGCCGCTGACGCCAACCTTTCGGGCCACACCTACCCGGACCAGTCGCTGTACCCGGCCAACTCGGTTCCGACCGTTGTCCGCCGCATCAACAACGCCCTGCTCCGCGCCGACCAGATCGAGTTCGCCGAGGGCGTCCAGACCGTCGAGGACTGGATGGTGCCGATCATTGCCGACGCCGAGGCCGGCTTCGGCGGTCCGCTGAATGCCTACGAGCTGATGAAGTCCATGATCCAGGCCGGCGCTTCGGGGGTGCACTGGGAGGACCAGCTCGCGTCGGAGAAGAAGTGCGGTCACCTCGGCGGCAAGGTGCTCATCCCCACCCAGCAGCACGTCCGGACCCTGAACGCGGCCCGCCTGGCGGCCGACGTCGCCGGCACCCCGACGGTCGTCATCGCCCGTACCGACGCCGAGGCAGCAACCCTGATCACCTCCGACGTCGACGAGCGCGACCAGGAATTCATCCTCCGCGAAGGGGGAGCGCCGGTTCGCACGGCGGAAGGCTTCTACAAGGTCCGCAACGGGATCGAACCCTGCATTGCCCGTGCCAAGGCCTTCGCCCCGTATTCCGACCTCATCTGGATGGAAACGGGCACGCCGGACCTGGAGCTGGCCCGCAAGTTCGCCGAGTCCGTAAAGGCCGAGTTCCCGGACCAGATGCTCTCGTACAACTGCTCGCCGTCGTTCAACTGGCGCAAGCACCTGGACGACGCCACGATCGCGAAGTTCCAGCGTGAACTCGGCGCGATGGGCTTCACGTTCCAGTTCATCACCCTGGCCGGCTTCCACGCCCTGAACTACTCGATGTTCGACCTCGCCCACGGTTACGCCCGTGAAGGCATGAGCGCGTACGTCGAGCTGCAGGAGAAGGAATTCGCCTCCGAATCCCGCGGCTACACCGCGACCAGGCACCAGCGCGAAGTCGGCACCGGCTACTTCGACGACATCGCTACCGCGCTCAACCCGAACGCATCCACACTGGCCTTGGACGGTTCCACCGAAGCAGATCAGTTCCACTAAAGAACTCCGGCGGTCAAGCAGCAGGGCACGAGCCAGGGCGGATTGTATCGAAGCCTTTCGGTCCCGATACGTTCCTCCGCAACCGCCCGTTACCGCAGATACAGGGGGATTCCGATGAACAGCATGCAAAGGTCCAGTGGCATCACGCTCAATGGCATCACCTTGACCGCCGCGCCGATTCATCGTCAGGAGGAGATTCTGACGACGGAGGCGCTCGATTTCATCACAGCGTTGCACAAGGCGACCGCGGAGCGCCGCCAGGAGCTCCTGCAGGCCCGGCTGCATCGGCGGGTGCAGATTTCCAACGGCGAGGACCCTAAGTTTCTGCCCGAGACGGCGCACATCCGCGAGGACGGCAGCTGGCGGGTTGCCCCGCCTGCCCCCGGGCTGGAGGACCGCCGCGTGGAAATCACGGGGCCTGTTGATAAGAAGATGACCATCAACGCGCTGAACTCCGGGGCGAAGGTGTGGCTGGCGGACATGGAAGACTCCTCCACTCCGTCCTGGCGCAATGTCATCCAGGGCCAGCTTAACCTGATCGACGCGCTGGATCGCAGCATCGACTTCACTTCCCCGGAGGGCAAGGAATACAAACTGGGCCCGGACGGGACACTGCCCACGATCGTGGTCCGGCCCCGGGGCTGGCACCTGCCCGAGAAGCACATGCTGATCGATAACAAGCCGGTTGCCGGCGGGATCGTGGACTTCGGCCTGTACTTCTTCCATAACGCCCGCCGCCTCCTGGCCCAGGGCAAGGGCCCGTACTTCTACCTGCCGAAGATCGAGAACCACCTCGAGGCCCGGCTCTGGAACGACGTCTTCATCCTGGCCCAGGACCTGCTGGGCATCCCCCAGGGCACCATCCGCGCCACCGTCCTGATCGAGACCATCACCGCGGCCTTCGAAATGGAGGAGATCCTGTTCGAGCTGCGGGACCACGCCTCAGGCCTGAACGCCGGACGCTGGGACTATATCTTCTCCATTATCAAGAACTTCCGCACCCGCGGGCCCCGTTTCGTCCTGCCGGACCGTGACCAGGTCACCATGACCGCGCCGTTCATGCGCGCCTACACCGAACAACTGGTCCGCGCCTGCCACCGCCGCGGTGCCATGGCCATCGGCGGCATGGCCGCCGCCATCCCGAACCGCAAGGACGAGGAAGCCAACGCCATCGCCTTCGAAAAGGTCCGGGCAGACAAGACCCGTGAAGCCAACGACGGCTTCGACGGCTCCTGGGTGGCACACCCGGACCTGGTGCCGGTGTGCCGCGCGGTGTTCGACGCCGTGCTCGGCGACCGCCCCAACCAGCTCGACCGCACCCGCGAGGACGTCATCCCGGATGACAGGGCCCTACTGAACATCGCCGGCCTGCACGGCACCATCACAGAAACCGGCATCCGCACCAACATCGAGGTCGGCATCCGCTACATCGAATCCTGGCTGCGCGGCAACGGGGCTGCCGCGATCAACAACCTGATGGAGGACGCCGCGACCGCCGAGATCTCCCGCTCGCAGATCTGGCAGTGGGTCTATGCCAACGCCATCACGGACCGCGGCGAAATCGTCACGGCAGGCACGGTCCAGGCCATGCTCGAAGAGGAATTCAACAGGCTGGACCGCTTTGACGGGGACAGGTTCGAGGATGCTCGGGAAGTCTTCGAAGAGGTCGCCCTGGGCGAGGAGTTCCCCGCCTTCCTCACAGTCCCGGCCTACGCCCGTTATCTGGACGAAGGCGCGGCACCTGACACCACGGGCTGAGCCGTCGTTTCAGGCGCCGGCCCGGAAACCGGCCGATGCGAGGGGTCCCACGATGACGAGAATGCTGATTATTGGTCCGCCCGTGTCCGGCAAGGGCACCCAGGCCGTGTTGCTGAATGCCGGCCGCAAAGAGCTCGTCCGCCGCCTGCTCGCCCGGGCCCAGGGCGCTGGCCGCAGTGATGACAATGAACGCGTCATCGGCGTGCTGCGGCGTCGTGGGCCTCAAGCCCTCCCGCGCCCGGGTGGCCTGGGCACCGAAGATGTACGAATGCTGGGACGGGCTGGCCACGCGGCACCGGACCCCGCAGCCGGCGGCGCAGCGGACGCCCGCATGGGTGCCTGAAGCGAGGCGGAGGGCGGCTTTGCGCCGGGTTACACCCGGTGTGGACAGCCCTGAGCGGGTCCAGGGGCTCCGCCTGACCACACTGGGCATAACCCGGCGTCCTCAACGATGCCCGGACGGTCCTTCATCAGGCGCAACTTGGGGCTGATCCCGCTTCAATCCCGCGCGCGAGGGTTTCCGGCGCTGGCGGGCCGCAGCTTCCCGATCAGCTGGTCAATGACCCCTGCATCGTCGATGGTGGAGGGGATCACGTACTCTTCGCCGTCTGCGATCTGCCTCATGGTCTTGCGGAGCATATTCCCTGACCTGGTCTTGGGCAGCGCGTCCACGACGGTGACGTTCTTGAAGTCGGCCACGGCGCCGATGTCCCGCCTAACGAGTGCGATCAGCTCCTGGACCAGTACCGGCTCGGCCATGTCTACGCCGGATTTCAGGACCACGTATCCGCTGGGATGTTGGCCTTTCAACGGATCGAACACACCAATGACCACACACTCTGCGACTGCAGGGTGCTGCCCGATGACCTGCTCCATGGATCCGGTGGACATCCGGTGGCCGGCGACATTGATGACGTCATCGGTCCGCCCCATCACGAAGAGGTACCCGTCTTCATCCTGGTATCCGGAGTCACCTGTGGCGTAGTAGGGGTCTGGGTGGTAATGGAACGGATGGACCCTTAGTTAGCGCACGATCCCGTTCCATTACTACCCAGACCCCGGATGCTCTCCGTCCTCGCCGAACTCCAACGGGAACTCATCATCGTCAACACCCGCGACGGCCTCGCGGCCGCCCGCGCCCGCGGACGAACCGGAGGAAGACGCCCCAAACTCACCCCCGACCAGGCCTACCACGCCCAACAGCTCTACGACGCCGGGGACCACACCTGCGGCCGTATGGTTTTGTGAGACAGCTTGTTAGGAGCCTTTTCTCGCATGACCGTCCGCAAGAAATATACGCAGCAGTTCAGGGATGAAGCCGTTGAGCTGGTGATTTCCTCTGGCCGTCCGATCGCGCAGGTGTGCGTCGATATCGGGGTCAACGTGGGCACGCTGGGGAACTGGGTGCGCAAGTTCCGGGAGGATCATCCGGAACGGTTCGCCGCCGGCGAGGAGAAGACGCCCGTGTCCTGGGAGGAGCACCAGAAGGCTCTGGCTGAGATTTCCAAGCTGAAACAGGACGTTGAGTTCCTGGGAAAAGTCAGCGCCTTCTTTGCAGCGAAGCAACGGTAGAGGATTTCTACGAGTTCATCGAAGCGGAGAAGGCGAACCATCCGATCGCGTGGTTGTGCCGCTCCTTGAAGGTCTCCCGGGCCTCGTTCTACCGGTGGCGTAACCCGGCCGGCCCCTCGCCGCGGGCTGTGCGGCACGAACAGTTGGTCGCCGAGGTTACCGGGTTGTTCGAGAAGGAACGAGGCCGTGCCGGCCGTGACCAGCTGACCCTGATGCTCAATGCCAAGGGGGTGGAGGTCTCCGCCCCGACGGTGGGCGCGATCATGCGCGAGCAGGGCCTGCGGGCCGTGCGCACCAGGGCGTGGAAGCAGACCACCGTGCAGGACCCGCAGGCGAAGACCGCGCATATCCGCAACCACATGCTCGATCAGGACGGCAAGCGGGACTTCACGTCCACGGCGCCCGGGACCCGGCTCTGCGGGGACATCACGTATCTGCGCACCGGCGAGGGGTGGCTCTATCTGGCCACCGTGATAGACCTGTGCACGGGCATGATCATCGGCTGGGCCATGGCCGATCACATGCGCGCCAGGCTGTGTACCGACGCACTGGGAATGGCCCGCGACCACGGGTACTTCGCGGAGGGAGCAGTCGTTTTTCACTCGGATTATGCCGGGGAAAACGTTAAGCCGAAGAAGGGCGGTGTGGCCCCGCGGTTCCGGGGAACGCCGGCTTGTTCCTCGGCTTAGCGTTTCGCGGGATATCTGAGGGTATAGAGCATTTGCAGTTTCTCCTCGCTGAGCCATTCCCCGTCTGACCGGCTGATGGCGGGGGTGGCGGCGTTCATGGCTTGTTTCATCATCTCGAGGGTGGCGAACGCGTAGAACGCTGAGGTGGTGCTCATGCTTTCGTGACCGAGCAGTTGCATGATGATGGGCAGCGGGATGCCTTGTTTGTAGAGGTCCATGGCCTTTGTTTTGCGCAGCATGTGGCAATTGAGCTTGGCGGGGATTGAGGGGCAGGCGTCCCTGGCGGTGTCTCCGGCTTTCTTGAGTACTGCCGAGACGGTGTCCACGGAGAGCGGCGTCGCTACTCCGAGGTGGAGGCTGTTGAACAGCGGACGGGTCGCGGGCAGCCTGCTGTGGTTGGGGTGGAACTCATTGAGGTAGACCTTGAGGTGTTCAACGGTTTTATCGCCTAACGGGACGAGGCGGCTTTTGTCCCTTTTGCCGGTCAGCGTCAGGTGGGCCGGCTTCGTCAGGGCCAGGTTCCCGAGCGTGAGGGCGGTGATCTCGCTGACGCGGGCACCGGTGTCATAGAGGAGTATGAGCAGCATCCGGTTCCGGCGGGTTTTCACGCTTGAACCGTCAAAAGCGGCAAGGATCGCTCTTGTTTCCTTTTCCTCAAGGTACTCGATGGGCTTTCTCGGTTGGCGTGGTGCCTTCAATGTTTTGGCGGCTTCATGGAGCGCGGCCAGTCCGAGGTCTTCCTGCGAGACGTTGGCCAGGAATGCCTTGATGGCAGTCAGGCGCAGGTTCACGGTCCTGGGCTGGTATTTCTTTGTCTCGCGCAGCCAGACGATCCAGTCCTTGAGGAACGTCCTTTCGAAATGATCGAAGCTGATGTCCTTGCGTTGGATGCCCTTTTCGGCGACGAGGTAGCCGACGTAGCATTCCAGGGAGATCCTGTACGCTTCGACGGTTTTCGGGGACATCGCCCTGACCTTGGGCATGTAGTCGTGCAGGTAGTTTCTGGCGTATCCGAAGAAGTTCGGGAGCGCGTTCTTGTCGCGTTTCATTCAAATCCCACCTCTGGCAGCAGGCACTGGCCTTCACGGGCCATCCCGGCGTAGGCGTTCATGAAGTCCGGGGAGGTGTGGATGTAGTAGTAGGTGCTATCCAGTGAGGCGTGGCCCATGTAACGGGACAGGTACGGCAGCATTGAGTCCACGTCGATGCCGCCGGCCATCCATCGTTCGATGTTCGTGTAAGCGAAGTGATGGCGGAAGTCATAGGGCCGCGGGCGTTTGCCCGCAGTGGCCCGTGACAGCCCGGCCAGGTCCCAGATCCTGTTGAATGCAACCCCCACGGCTGCCGGTGTCACCGGGGTGCCGGCGCCGGAGACGAAGAACGCGGCTCGTTCCTTGCCGACCGCGTTCCGCGATGCCTGGTCGCAGTCGGCGAGGATGGCGCTGATCTGCCCGGTGATGGGCAGACGCCTGCTGCGGTTGGTTTTAGACCATTGCACGTCGATGAAACCGCCGGTCAGGTCCACGTCGTTGGTCGTGAGCTGGCGGGCCTCGCAGGTCCGGAGCCCGCAGGAGTGCATCAGGGCGAAGAACGCGACGGCCTGCCACTTCCACGGCGATGCGACTTGAAGCTGCGCGCCGGCTTGGAAGAACAGCGTGACCTCCTCCCTCGTCAGCAGGTAAGGCTGGGTGCGAATGAATCCGGCTTTCCACTGCTCTGAAAGCACGTACGCGTTCTCGTTGCCGTTGATGCGAATCCATCGGCCAAAATCCCTGATGTAGGACATCCATGACCAATGCGGGATTGTCTGGTGTGACCGCTTGGCGATGACCCACCCCTCAACGGTGGGCCGGTCAAAACACTCCAGCCCACGGTCGGAGCAATACTTGTCAAAATCCCTCAGGTACCAGACGCGAGACTGCCCGTGAAAGCCCATGCTTTCCTTGAATGCGAGGTATCGGTCAAGGTCGTGGGCGAACGCGCTGGTGAATCCGTGCCCGTTCATCTCACGGCCCCTTGTGGCAGTGGGAGCACGCACGCGCGCAGGTGTTCTGCATCCATGCTCAAATACACGGTCGTGGAATCCTGGCTCGCGTGGCCAAGCACGGCCGATATCGTTGGAAGTGGCGTTCCCGCGCGCAGGAGTCTGGAGGCGGCGTTATGGCGAAGGGCCCTGGTCCCGGCCTTCACGTCCTTCACCCCGGCCGCCCTGAAGGTTTTCGTCGTCACCACGTAGATTGATGCGTGCTCTGCCAGTGCCACATGCGGGGCCACCGAGCGTAAAAATACATGTGCATCCCCTGAGGCCGGCCGCTCGTTCAGGACGTAGTCGGCCAGCTTCCCGGCGATCATGGGAAGTAGCGGCAGTGTCAGCGGGTTGCCGGTCTTGGCCTGCACGATCCCGATCGTGGAACCCCGCCAATCGATGTCGCCCAGGTGCAGGGCGATGATGTCGCACGCGCGCAGGCCCGGCACCAGCGCCAGCAGCGTGATCGCCGCGTCCCGTGCAGAAACCTTCCCTTCAGTGCAGGCGCGAACAACGAACTGCTCATCAGCGTCGCTGAGGGTCGGCACGATGCCATGCCATGGTGGCGCCTGGGATTGGCCATGGCCAGGGCATCAAGCAGGTCACGGCGCCGCGTGAACTTCAAAAAGGGACGAAAGTTCGATGCCACCGACCACATCGCTGACTGCGCCCACCTGCCTAGCAGCGAGTCAAGGAATCCATACACGCTGGCGCTGCCGGCCACATCCAAGGACGTAACGCCGGCCGCCTCCAAATAGACCAGGTAATCGCGGGCCATGCGACCGTAAGAGCCGCGGGTGGCCACGGCCAGGCCCCGTTGCTCCATCTCATCGGACCAGGCAGCCATCAGAGTGATGAACTCGCCCGACTTCAGGCCATTCCCGCCCCCGGAACGTTTCCTGGCCACAAGGACCACCGTCCTGGTGAACACGTAGGAGTCGAATACGCTCACCAATCTGCTGTAATCAAAACGACGCTGCGCACTGAACTTGCCCGTCCTCGGACTCGTCGTCATCGCCGAGAACTCAGCCCCCAACCCGGGCGTATACACACCACCCTGCTTCTGCGCCAGGCGTTCCAACACCCGAATCGACTTACGATACTGGCCAATCGTCGAGCCCATGTAGCCGGCAGCCTCCAATGCGGCGACAACCGCCACACCGATCTCCTTCACCATCATGCCCATAACCTTTTCCCTTCACTAGGAAGATGGATACGAGGCACACTAGTGACGAACGAAACCCAAATCATAAGCCGAGGAACAAGCCGGCGTTCCCCGGAACCGCGGGGCCACACCGCCCTTCTTCGGCTTAACGTTTTCCCCGGCATAATCACTATTAAGCCGAATTCGGCTTAACAGCGATCGCGGCTCCCAATACACCTCCGACGAATTTCAGAAATGGTGCGCAGGGAACCGTGTTACCCAGTCCATGGGAGCCGTCGGGGTGTGCTGGGACAACTCGGTCGCCGAAAATTTCTTCTCGCATTTGAAGACCGAGATGTACCACCATCACACCTTCGGCAGCAGGCTTGCCGCGAGGACCGCCGTCATGGAATACATTGAGGGCTGGTACAACCGCCGCCGCCCAAACCGGCGGGCCGGCGGCATTCCCCCGGCAACGGCCCTTGCCACCCATCAAACCCGCGACCAGGAACCCCTGGCCGCGTAGTCCGATTCAACTACGAAACTGTCTCAAGAACTTGACGACCGCAGCTTTGCATGAAGGCGACATCCGAGTCAGGAGACTGGAAACGCCGGACGGCTCCTTACCTGGCGGGCAAGGGCTTCGCGGCACCGGCGAGCAGCAAGGCGCCCAGGATCGGAACCCCGATAACGAGCAGCGCCAGCCTTATCCCGGTGCCGTCGCCAAGGTATCCCAGCAGCGGCGGCCCGGCGAGGAATGCGACATAACCGACCGTGGAGACGACCGACACTCGGGCTGCGGCATGCTTGGGGTCATCCGCTGCAGCCGACATTCCCATCGGGAACGCGAGGGCGGCCCCCACCCCCCAGAGCACGGCTCCGGCGGTGGCCAGCCAGATGTTACCGGCGAGCACAAAAAGCCCGAGTCCCGCAGCGGCCGCGGCCATGCTGGCACGGAGCACCACCACCCGGCCGTAGGCGTCGATCGCCCGGCCCCCGAAAAGGCGCATGGCGGTCATCGCCAGCACGAAGGCCGCAAACAGCAGGGCGCCCGTGGATTGCGAGGCCCCTAGGCCGTCCACGGCGGCCTTCGCGATCCAGTCGTTCCCGGCGCCTTCGGTCAGGGTGGCGCCGAGGACAACGACGCCGATCAGCAGCGTGCGCCCGTCCCGCCAGGCCGAGCCTTGCCTAGGCCCTGTTGCGGCCCCGGCCGCCGGAGCGGGAGTCGGGTGGTGCGGCAGGAAGTACCGCGGGGCCACGGTGGTCAGCACTGCCACCACCACGGCGATGACCAGCAGGTGCGCCGGCAGCCCGACACCGAGGTTTGACAGGCCCGCGCCGATCAGGGCCCCTACGAAGGCGCCGCCGCTGAAGGCCGCATGGAACTGCGGCATGATGGTGCGCCCAAGCCGGTGTTCGACGTCGGCACCTTCAATGTTCTGGGAAACATCCCACAAGCCGATGCCAATGCCAAAGAAGAACAACGCAATGGCGGTCCCCGGAACCGATGCTGCCAGCAGGGACAGCGCCACCCCCACGCCGGCCGCCGCGGCCACGAGCCCGGCCGCCCGCACGGCGTTGGCCGTCCCGATCCTGCCCACCACTAACCCGGCGGTGGGCAGCGCGATCAGCGAGCCGATGGCCACGCACAGCAGCAGGGTTCCCATCTGCCCGGAGGTGATGTGCAGGATCTCGGTGACCGCCGGGATCCGTGCCGCCCAGCTGGCGAACACGAGTCCGTTGATCCCGAAAACGAGGAAAGTTGCCGCGGCCGCGGCCTTGAGCTGCGCCGCGCTGGCTGTTTGGGGGATCGACGTCATGCCCCAACTCTATCGACGGCCCGGCGGTGAGATCGCCGGCTCGCTTTCCGCACCAAACCTGCAGGAGCTCAGTTCTAGCGGGCGCGCTCCACGCGTTTTTCGTCCCAGACGGGTTCCGCGGACTCGTACACCTTGCCGTCGGAGCCGAAGACCATGAACCGGTCGAAGGTCCGGGCGAACCAGCGGTCGTGGGTGACGGCGAGGACGGTGCCTTCGAAGTGGTCGATCGCCCGTTCCAGCGCCTCGGCCGAGTGCAGGTCCAGGTTGTCCGTGGGCTCGTCCAGCAGCAGGAGGGTGGCGCCGGAGAGTTGCAGCAGCAGGATCTGGAAGCGTGCCTGCTGGCCCCCGGAGAGGGATTCGTACTTCTGCTCCGACTGCGCGGCCAGACCGTAGCCGTCCAGGGCGCCGGCCGCGGCCTCGCGGCCCAGCCCAGAGCGGTGCTCGTCGCCGCGGTGCAGGATCTCCAGCAGGGTCTTGCCCAGCAGATCCGGGCGCACGTGCGTCTGGGCGAAGAATCCGGGCCGGATGCGGGCGCCGAGTTTCACGGTGCCTTCGTGCGGGACCTCGGCGATCTCCACCTCGGAGACAGGCAGGTGCTCGCGCTCCGGATCCGTGCCGCCGGTGGCGAGCAGCCGCAGGAAGTGGCTCTTCCCGGAGCCGTTGGAGCCCAGTACGCCCACGCGGTCGCCGAACCAGATCTCGGTGGAGAAGGGCTTCATGAGGCCGGTGAGTTCAAGCTTTTCCGCCACGACGGCGCGCTTGGCGGTCCGGCCGCCCTTGAGCCGCATCCTCACGTTCTGCTCGATGGGCAGGGCCTCTGGCGGCCCGGCTTCGAGGAACTTGGCCAGGCGCGTCTGGGCCGCCTGATACCGGTTGGCCATGTCCGAGCGGAACGCGGCCTTGTTCTTGTACATGTTGACGAGCTCCTTGAGCTTCACGTGCTCCTCGTCCCAGCGCTTGCGCAGTTCCTCGAATCGGGCGTTGCGGTCCGCGCGGGCCTCCACGTAGGAGCCGAAGCCGCCACCGTGGACCCATGCGCCGGCGCCGTTAATGCCCGGTTCGAGAGTGACGATGCGGCCGGCGGCGTTATTCAGCAGTTCGCGGTCGTGGCTGATGAAGAACACGGTCTTCTTCGACTCGTTGAGTTTGGCCTCGAGCCAGCGCTTGCCCGGGACGTCGAGGTAGTTGTCCGGTTCGTCGAGGAGCAGCAGTTCGTCGGGGCCGGCGAACAGGGCCTCGAGGACCAGGCGCTTCTGCTCGCCGCCCGAGAGGCTCGACGCCGGGCGGTGCTGGGCGCGGTCGAAGGGCAGGCCCAGGGCGGCCATGCAGACCTCGTCCCAGACGGTCTCGACGTCGTAGCCGCCGGCGTCCCCCCAGTCCACGATCGCCTGGGCGTACGTCATCTGCGTGGGCTCGTCGTCGTGCTCCATCATGGCAAGTTCGGCCTCGTCCACGGCGCGCGCGGCGGCGGCCAGGGCGAGCGGGGCGGCGGAGACCAACAGGTCGCGGACGGTGGAGTCGTCCCGGACCTGGCCCACGAACTGACGCATGATGCCCATGTTGCCGGAGCGGCCGATAACGCCTTCATCCGGGACGAGGTCGCCGGAGATGATCCGGAACAGCGTCGTCTTGCCGGTGCCGTTCGGCCCGATCAGGGCTGTTTTGGTGCCGTCCGGGACCTTGAAGGTCACCCCGTTGAGCAGTTGGGTGCCGTCGGAGAGGAAGTAGTCGATGCCGGATATGTCAATATGAGCCACGCGTTCAATCTTCCCACGCCGGGCGCCGCGGACTTTTTGGCGGCACTGAAGGGCTCCGGCTCAGCTGGCGGCGGCGTCCAGGGCCTGCCCCTTTGGCGGTTAAGTGCTAGATGCCCAGGACCAACTGCCCCAGGGCGGCGGCTGCAATGAACGAGGCACTATACGTCAGCAGAGCGACGACAACGATCTTCCAGCTCAACGACTTCAGGGCACCGATGTCGCGGCCGACTGTCAGCCCGATCAGCGTGAGGGCCGGCAGGCCGATCAGGATCACGTCAAGTTTCCCGGTGAGCCCGGCAATCAGACCGGCCGTCGGCAGGATCGGTGCAGTCAGAATCGTGGTGATGGCAAGTACCCACACGCTCGAAGGGACCGATGGCAGCAGGCGGGACAGCCGGAAAGACAATCCTGTGAGCAGCAGCAGGACGAGTATCCCGAGGACGTCCGATCCGGCAAAGTTCGTGGTTCCCACAAAGTTCATTAGCAAGGCCGATACCCCCACGATTGCATACGCGAGAATCGTGACCTTTGGCGTGATCTTCAGCGGCGGATCGATTTCGACGGCAAGCTGGACCGGCTTTTCCGCACGGGCCGGATTGGCCTGGCGGTTCTTGGGTTGCGCTTTGCGGGTTGACCGGCCATCGTCATCCTTCCCCAGTACGCGGTTCCAGAACCTGTAGAGGGCGCGGCACATAGGCAGGGAGAGGAAAACACCTGCGTAGAATCCCACGATGTTGGTCACCAGATTGGAGAGTGCTGCCAGTGCCATGATTTCACCGGCCTGCTCGGGATATAGCAGGGACAGCGCACCTACGCCACCGAGCATCATGGACGCAGAACCAAGCCCCAGCCCAAGCGCGAGGGCCCGCGGATCGAAGATATTCAGGCCGCCGAGGAACCCCGCGAGCAGCGAGATGAATACTGCGCCGAACAGGCTGCCGAGCAACCACACGGAAAAGACTCCCCTGTACTCACCGGAACGGACCCCGAACCTCTGGATGGCGTAAGCGAGGAAGGATTCGCGGTCGATGGACCACTTGGCGCCAATGGCTACACGGCCAAGTCCCAGCTCCACGGCGACGGGTAGGGCAATGATCACGGTTCCGAAGATGTGGCCCACTTCCTGCAGCAGGATTGCCGGGCCGATCTCCGCGAATTTTCCCAGTGAGGGGCCGATCTGGGTGCCAAGCCGGGCGAGGAAAACGATGATCCCGATTTCGAGCAGAAGCGTGGCTACGGCACGGCTGGATCCGGAAAGCGGGCGGATGCGCTGCGTGCCTACGAGCCCGCCGATGACGACAGCCCAAATAATGGGAAAAAGGACCACTGCGGCGGGGCCCATTTGAAACTTGTGCGTGCCAATGAGGACCGCTGCCACGGAGATGATGACAGAGAGAGCGCCACCACCGTCACCCAATGTTTCCGGGTGATCAGCTGCTTTGTTGGGACGGCTTCTTGCGCCTTCGGAGCATTTTGAGCCATTCGAATCACTGTCCTGGGTTGTGGGAGCTCCGATGTTGCGACCGGCGCCAATCCTGGTCGAACCGGCGAGGATGAAATCACCCTGTTCAATTCAGTAGGCATCGGACTCCAGGATCTGGCGATCGGCAGGCTCCTCTACGACAAGGCACTCGAGAAGGGCGTGGGAACCAAGCTGGACCTCAGCAGGTAACCTCAACGCGACTCTAGTACTCGGAGGCTAGGCCGTCGTGAGAATGCCCGGCCGGCGGCCGGCCCATGGCAGCAGGACCTCGACGGCGGCGCCAACCGCGAAGACCGTGGCGTCGTCGAAGGGGTGTCCCACGATCTGCACGCCCGTAGGGATGCCGCAATCGGCCATTCCGCTCGGCACCGCGAGCACGGGGCAGCGGTTGGTGATGTTGAAGGGCGCAGTCATATGCCCCTGCCAGTAGTGCTCGAGCCGCTCGCCGTTGGCGTCGATCCCGTCCAGGTACATGCCGTCAGCGTCCAGCGCCGCAACCGCCGACGCCGGACAGATCAGGGCATCGAAGCCAGCCATCGCCTCGGCCAGCTGCGCCTGGATGCCGGCCTCCGCCCGGATGCCGTCGAGAAACCGGCTTTCCCGGGCGGCCCGACGGGCGTCTTCCATGAACCGTCGGGTATAGGCGGCCAGCAGTTCCGTTGTCCCTTCGGTCTCATCCTCCATGGCCGGGCCCAGCAGGTAGCCAAAGTGGGTGAACATCGTCCGAGTGGGCACCCAGGGTATTGACCGCGATTTTCTTGCCAATCAGATCCCGTGGATTCCGGATCGGGCTGTCCTCCTTTACGTAGAAACCGTTGAACGTCTTCTCGTCCTCCCCGTAGTAGTTGATCACCGCAGTAACCGGGGCACCGGCTTCGATGAGCTTGACGACAGCCCCTGAGAAGGCGCCGCCGAAGTCCGTGGCTCCTGTCGCGGCCGACTGGATGCTCGCCGGTCCACTGATGGTGTTGCCCACCCAGTTCAGCTTCACGTTCCCCAAATAGCCGAGGTCCTCGGCCAGCTCGGGCAGCGTGACGCTGTTGGCCCAACCTCGTAACGGAGTTCGGTCACTTCGGGCGTACCGGGGCCTTTCCCAGCCGGGGACTGGGCCGCCGCCGGGCCGCTGCAACCGGACACCACCAGCGAGACTGACAGGGCAGCAGCCACGCCCAGTGCGGAGAAAAGTCCTGCAGGTAAGAGACGGGTTTTCATAGCGGATTCCTTCTGGATTCGATGGTGCGGACCGTGCCGGCCAGCTCGTGTCCACCATCAGAGCAGAGATAAATCCGAGCCATAAGTGCCGCGGTCATGCACGAAACCGCACGTAACCCGTTGCCGGGAACGGCCCCGGACGGCGGACCCAGCGCGGGCGGACACACGAAGAATCAGCACGTAGGAAGGCGACTTACGCGGACATCTGGGACCCGTTCCGTGACGCGTTCGCATCGACGGAACTGGCAATGTGAAGCGAGAGCTACGTCCAGCGACTGCACATGACAGGGGCCGCCGCAGCAGCTGTCTTTCACACCACGACGGAAGATTTCCCGGGATGCGGTGGTTTGTCACGGGCGGCCGTCTCGATGAAGTCGCCGCAAGGCCTCGGGACGGTCACCTAAAGGGGCGCCTCCGGCAACAGGCACGTTCCGCACCAAAAGGACGGACGCTCCCTCACACGATGTTAGGGAGCGTCCGTTCTTGCGTCACGGGCCGGTGGGTGCTCAGCCGGCGGCGGTGAGGAACTCCTTGAGCAGCGGCCCGGAAGTGGTCGCGCCGAGTCCGCCGTCCTCCACGAACACGGCGACCGCCAGGTCTCCGTGTATTGCCACGATCCAGGCGTGGGTTTTGGGCGGGTTGCCCGTGCCGAATTCGGCCGTGCCGGTCTTGGCGCCTACGGGCGCGCCCGGGACGGAGGCGAGGAAACCGGCATGCCCGGAGGTCACGACGGCGCGCATCATGTCGGCCAGCGAAGCGCGCTTCCGCCGCGGTCACCGGTGTGCCGGAGGTCTTGGCGGGGGCGGCGGCGGACGACGACGGGGTGGCACCCGCCGTCGTCGGGGACGACGTGGCGGGCGCGGTGCCGACCGGGGCGGCGACGCCTTCGTTGGGATTCTGCACGAGCTGGGCCGAGACGGGCGCCCCCTTGGCGACCGAGCCTGCCATGACGGCCGCGGCCAGCGGGGACAACAGCACCTTGCCCTGGCCAATCATCGAGGCGGCATGTTCGGTGCCCTCGGCCGCGCCCGGGACCGAACCGAGGAAGGCCGCGGCCCCCAGCGCGGGCGCCTCGGCGGCGACACCCAGGGACGTGGCAGCGGATTCCAGCTGCGCCTGGCCGACGCCGTCCCGGGCATTGATGAAGGCCGTGTTGCAGGAGTGGGCGAAGGCATCGCGGAGGGTCACTGAACCCAGTGAGGACGCGGGGTAGCCCTCGGCGTTCTTGAAGGTGCGGCCGTCCACGGTGAGGGTGGGCGGGCAGTCGATCTTGGAATCCGGGGTCATTCCATTGCGGAACATGGCCAGGGAATCCACCATCTTGAAAATCGAGCCCGGGGCGTACTGGCCCAGCATGGCCGTGTCGTAGCCGTTGCTGCCGGGCCCCGAAGCGGCCGCGAGCACGGCACCGCTGGAAGGCCGGAGTGCCACGATGGCCGACGCCGGACCAACCTTTGCCAGGACATCCTCCGCCAGCTGCTGCAGCTTCGGATCCAGGGTGGTCTTCAACGGCGTCCCGGCCGTGATCGCGGCCTGGAATACGACCCGCCGCGGGTCGGGGGAGGCCGTCTGGATTTCCGCCGCCGTGAGACCGGCCTTCTGTGCCCGGATCACGATGCCGTCAGAGCCGCGCAGCTGGGCATCGTATTGCTGCTGGAGGCCGCCGGTGCCCGTGGTGTCCCCGGGCTTGAGCGCGCCGTCGGACTTTTCGATCTGTTCCGCACTGGCCGCGGCGGCGGTGCCGAGCAGGGCCCGCGCGAAGGTGCGGGTGGGCGCCAGCGGCAGCGAGTCCTTGACGGCCCGCCCGCCGGGGATCGCTGAAATCTGCCCGTCGGTGATGGTCCGGCTGCCGTCTTCGCGTAGTGTGATGGCCGGAATGAACGCCTCGGCACCGGCTGCCGCCACCTGCCTGGCATAGGCGGCCGGGTCCACGCCGACCAGCTGGGCGAGCTTCGTCGCGGAGTCCGCGGCGTCGGCCCCGCCGAGCTGCGGTTTGTCGATGCCGACGTTGACCACCGGCCGGTACGTGACCAGCGGGACGTCCCCGGCGCCGAGAATGGCCGCCCGCGGCGGCGACTGGGTTGATCTGCTGAGGACTTCCCCGTCGGCCAGGTCCGGTACCAACATGCCCGGATTCCAGACGGTCAGCCATTTGTCTCCCGACTTTTTCAGCTGGGCCGAGACGCTGTACTTCCACTCATCGGGACCCACCTTCCAGCTGTAGTTGAGCGGAAACTTCGCCGTGTCGGCGTCCAGCTTCAGCTCTCCAGCCTCCACCGACGGTTTGTCCGGCTCCAATGCCTTGAACACCTCTTTGAGCTGTTCGTTGGCCGCCGCGGCGTCCTTGCCGTCGAAGGCGACGGAGCCGACGTCGAGCGCTGCAACAGAGGAGGCAAGCTGCTTCGCCGCACCCTCAGCGCCGGCCCGGCCGTCGTCGCAGGCCACCAGGGAGGCGCCAAGAATAAGCCCCGCAAGGGCAAGTGAAAGTTTCGATAAGTTCCCCATCGCGCCATTATGCCCCGAGCCGCGGACAAAACCCTTGTCACACAATGCTTGCCCGGACATGTGCCCGCTCCCAGGGTTCGGTTCATGAGCTTCCGTGGGGGATCGTCCCGTTCCAGGCTGGCAGGCCAACTAGGCGCGGCGGATGATCCGGCGGTGAGTGGCCACGGAGATCGCGGCGGTGCGGTTGTCCACGCCGAGCTTGCCATAGATGTGCACCAGGTGGGTCTTGACGGTCGCCTCGGAGATGAACAGTTGCTTCGCGATGGCCCGGTTGCCCAGTCCGGTGGCGAGCAGTTCCAGCAGCTGGATCTCCCTCGTGGACAGGACCGGCTCCGGATTCCGGATCCTGCCCATGAGCCGGGCGGCGACCTCGGGAGCCAGCGCCGTCTGGCCGGCGGCGGCGGAGAGCACCGCCTGGCGGATCTGCTCGGGCGGCGCGTCCTTGAGCATGTAGCCGCTGGCCCCGGCTTCCACGGCCGCGAGGATATCGGCGTCGGAGTCATAGGTGGTCAGGATGAGTACCGGAGGGGCCGGCTGCCCGGCCTCTCCCGCCTTGATCCTGCCGGTCGCCGTGACGCCGTCCATGCCCGCGCCCATCTGGAGATCCATGAGCACCACATCCACGGCCTCGCCCAGGGTATGGAGTTTCTTCAGCGCAGCCAGCGCGGCACCGCCGTCGGACGCTTCCGCGGCCACCGTGATTCCCTCGAAATCACCCAGCATGGCCCTCAACCCGGCCCGGACCACGGGGTGGTCATCCACCGGGAGCACCCGGATGTCCTTCATTGCCCGTCCTTGTCTGCAGTCGCGGCGGCCGTCCCGCCGACTTCGAGCGGCAGCCGGATGGCCACCACGGTTCCCTCACCCGGCGCGGATTCTATGTCCAGGTTGCCGGCCAGCGCGGCGACCCGTTCCCGCAGGGACTTCAGCCCGTAGCCGGAACCGTCCGGGCGGGCAGGAAGCCCGGCCGCCGCCTCGGGGTCAAAACCCGTGCCGTCGTCGTAGATGTCCATCGCCACCTCCGTCCCCAGAAAGGAGAGCGTAACGACGGCGGTGCTGGCCCTGGCATGGACCCAGATGTTCGCCAGGCTCGCCTGCGCGGCCCGGAGGAGGGTGGTCTCGTAAGGATTCGGGAGCTCCACCGGCGTACCCTCAACGTCCAGGCGGCAGCGCAGTCCGGCGCCGCGGGCGACGGCTTCGGTTTCGGTCTTTTCGCACAGCCGGCGCAGGCTGTTCACGATCGAGCTCTGCTCGAGTGCGGGGGACTGCAGCCCGCGGACAAAGTTGCGTGCCTCGGCCAGGTTGGCGGAGGCGGTGTCCTGCACGGTCCGGAGCCGGTCCCGCGCCCTGGCAGTGTCCCCGTCGTCGAGGGCCTTCTCAGCCGAGCGGCCCATCAGCACGATGCTGGAGAAGCCCTGGGCGAGGGTGTCATGGATTTCGCGGGCGAGGCGTGCGCGCTCTGCGAGGGTGCCGGCGTCGTGCTGGGTGCGGGCGAGTTCGGCGCGCGTGCGGCGGAGCTCCTCGGCCGCGAGCCGCTGGTTCTCCGCCTCCCGGTAGAGCGCCCGGTACGCCAGCCCGGTGACCACGGCGAAGGCTGCCCCGAACACCGGTCCCAGCACCATCGGCACCTGAAGGGCGGCGTCGGCAGACCCGCGGCCGTGGAACCACAGCGCCAGGATGACCAGCAGCGTGCTGAGGGCGATCGCCGGAATCGCCAGCTGCCGCGGCAGCACGTGCAACTGCAGGAAGAACAGCGGGAAGGCCAGCCACACGAAGTCGGCGCTGGTCCCGATCAGCAGCAGCCAGAGGAGGCTGACGAGGCCCAGCCACCACACGGAGAAAGGTTTCGGATCGAAGCGGGACGGGTCCGTGGAGTGGCGCTTCTCCAGCACCGTCCCCAGCAGGTAGACGGCGGCCAGCGCCAGTGCGAGAGCCAGCGGGAGGCCCAGCGTGAGCCGCTCCGGCCGCTCGAATCCGGCGCTGAGCAGCCGGACCAGCGCCACGAGAAGCAGCACGGCGAAGCCGACGTGGAGGCTCACCCGCAGGACCCGCAGGATCACGGCCGCCCCGCTGGACTCCCCGTCCGCACTCCCAGCTTTGCCGTCCATGGCTCCAGCGTAGTGCCGGGCAGGGGCGCTTCGGGGCGAAAACGAAGCACCCGCGCGGCGATCAACCTTTTGGTTGACCGGCGGATCCTCCACGCGGCTCCGGCTGTTCAACCGGCCGTCCGATGGCAGGACCGCGCCGCAGCGGGAGAGTTGGACAAGGCCACGAACCCCTGGAAAGGGACATCCATGTTTCTCGCTATCCGCGACATCCGCTTCGCCAAAGGACGCTTCGCCCTCATGGGCGGGGTCGTCGCCCTCATCACCCTCCTGCTCGTCATGCTCTCCGGACTCACCGCCGGACTCGGCAACCAGTCGACGTCGGCCATCGCCGCCCTCCCGGCAGATCAGATCGTCTTCGGCGCCCCCGCCGGAAGCGGCCCCAAGACATCCTTCACGGAATCCGAGGTCACCCGCGCGCAACAGGCCGGGTGGGCCGCACGCGACGGCGTCGCCCGGGCCGAGGCGTTGGGGATCAGCCAGAGCCGTTTCCAGGCGTTGGGCGCCGGGAGTGTCCCGGCCGGGACCGCCAACGTCGCGCTCTTCGGCACCGAGGCCGACTCTTCGCTGGCCCCCGTCCCGCTCACCGAGGGCACCGTCGCCGTCGGCGCCACCCTCGCGAAGGAACTGGACCTCAGCGTCGGCAGCCGTGCCACCGTGGGCGGAACCGAGCTGACCGTGTCCGCCGTGGTTCCGGACCAGTGGTACTCGCATACCGGCGTCGTCTGGACCGCGCTGGCCGACTGGCGGAAACTGGCGCACATCACAGGAAGCGAAGCCGTCGCAACGGTCATCGCCGTGACGTCCGACGCCGGGGCCAAGGTTGACGTCGACGCCGCCAATACGGCGGCCGGCACCGTCAGCGCAACCCGGGACGGCTCCTTCCAGGCCCTGGGCTCCTACAAGAGCGAAAACGGCTCGCTGCTGCTCATGCAGGCGTTCCTCTACGGGATCTCGGCGCTGGTGATCGTGGCCTTCCTGACGGTCTGGACAGTCCATCGCACCCGGGACATCGCCGTGCTGAAAGCGCTCGGCGGATCCTCGGGGTACGTCCTCAAGGACGCCATGGTGCAGGCCGCGATTGTGTTGCTTGCCGGCGCGGCGGGAGGCGGCGGAATAGGAGTGGTGGGCGGCTTCCTGGCTTCCCCGGCCGCACCCTTCCTGGTCACGCCGCTGACCACGCTGCTGCCCGTGGCCGGCGTCGTGCTCCTCGGCCTTGCCGGGGCTGCGCTGGCCGTCCGCAGCATCACGCGCGTCGATCCGCTCATCGCCCTCGGCGGCAACTGACCTCGCGGTCCTGATACAGCACCTGGACGCCTGCCCGGCCTCCGTAATATTCCTTGAAAGGCATGAATAGTGAAGACTGCACTCAACCTCGTCAACGTCACGCTCGAGTACCCGGACGGAGACGGCACCCTCAAGGCCCTGGACAATGTCAGCCTCAAGGTCCGGCCGGGCGAGTTCCTGTCCCTCGTGGGCCCCTCCGGTTCCGGCAAGTCCTCCCTGCTGGCCGTCGCCGCCACTCTCGTCAGGCCGTCGGCGGGTCTCGTGGTGATCGACGGACAGGACGCCGGCGGGCTGTCCGATGCCGCCCGCACGTCCCTGCGCCGGGACAGCATCGGCATCATCTTCCAGCAGCCCAACCTCCTGCCCTCGCTGACCGCCGTCGAGCAACTCGTGATCGGCGACCACGTTCGCGGCAAGCCGGCCAGGGCGGCCGTGGAGCGCGCGACCGCACTTCTGGAGCTCTTCGGTCTCGGCCCGGCCCTGGCGAAGCGGCCGCATCAGCTCTCCGGCGGACAGCGCCAACGCGTCAACATTGCCCGGGCACTCATGGGCAGCCCCGCTGTGCTGCTGGTGGACGAGCCCACCGCGGCCCTCGACCACGACCGCAGCGAAGCGATCGTTCGACTGCTGCGGCAGGTCACCGATGAGTTCAAGGTGGCGACCGTCATGGTCACCCACGACACGGAGTTTGTCCCGCTGACGGACGCGGTGGCGAGCATGCGCGACGGCCGACTCGCGGCAGTTCGGGCCCTGAGCCCGTCCCTGCCCTGACGCTGCCCGACAACGCCCGACAACCGACGTCGGGCCCCCGACGCCTGGAACCCCGCCGCCCCGGCGAAGGCCTGCCTAATACCCGAGGCCGGGAACAGGCAGACCGAATATGTCTTTGAGGGCATATCTTGCCGCGTGGAAGCCGGGCATCCCGGTGACGCCTGGGCCCGGCGGTGTCGAGGAGGAGCACAGGTAGATGCCGAGCAGCGGCGTTCGCCAGGGAACGGGGCTCAGTACCGGGCGCCGCAGCAGGCCCCGGAGGTCCATCAGGCCGGCACTGAAATCCCCGCCCACGTAGTTCTCGTTGTACACGGCCAGCCCGGCCGCCGTCGTCACCTTGAACCGGACCACGAGGTCCCGGAATCCCGGGGCAAAGCGCTCCAGCTGCGTCATGACCGCTTCGCTCATGTCCACGGTGGATCCGGCCGGAACATGGCAGTAGCTCCAGAGGATGTGCCTGCCGGCCGGAGCGCGACCGGCATCGAAGCGGGACGGCTGCGAGACCAGCACAAAGGGGCGGGCGGGATGCCGGCCCGCGGCCACGAGGCTTTCCGCCTCGGCCGTCTCAGCCCTCGTGCCGCCCACGTGGACGGTGCCGGCGTCGGCCAGCCCGGGCGCCGCCCAGGGCACCGGACCGGAGAGGATGAAGTCGACCTTGCAGGCTGCGTTCCCGAACCGGAAGGACTCCAGCGCGCGGCGATAGCGTGCCGGGAACCGTCCGTCCGCGAGCCGCAGAAGCCCCGGCGGCGCCACGTCCAGCAGGGTGGCGTCGACCGGAGGAAGTTCCGCCAGGGACCCGATCCGCACCCCCGTCTCCATTACGCCGCCGTGGGCCTCAATGTCCGCGACCATGGCCCGGGCAATCGCGGCGGATCCGCCCGCCGGAATCGGCCAGCCGCCCGCGTGTGCCAGCGCGCCCAGCATCAGGCCGGCCCCTGCGGCTGCCAGCGTCGGAAGCGGTGCGACGGTGTGCGCCGCGGCACCGCTGAGCAGGGCGGGGGCCAGTTCCTCCCGGAACCTCGCACCCCACAGCGGTGAGCCTTGTTCCAGCGTCCGCAGCCCGAACACGGCCGCCGCAACCGGCTCCCTCGGCACCCGCAGGAGCTGGTTCAGGGTCAGCTCCGTGATGCCCTCGACCCGGCGCACCAGGGGCGCCATGAGGCGGCGGTACGCGCCGCCGTCGCGCCCGAGCCCGGCAGCGGTCCGGTCAAGGGAACGGTAGGCCAGCCCGGCACGGCCGCCGTCGAGGGGAGAACCGTAGGAGACCTCAGGCACTTCCAGCCGGATTCGACGGGACAGGTCGAACTGCCGGAAGAAGGGCGAGGCGAGGGCCATCGGGTGCACCGCCGAGCAGACGTCGTGGAAGTGGCCGGGCTCCATCAGTTCGGAGGTGCGCAGGCCGCCGCCGGGCGTGGCGGCCGCCTCGTACACGTGCACCTTGAGCCCGGCCCGCGCCATCGTCACCGCTGCTGCCAGCCCGTTGGGACCGGAGCCGACGACGGCGACGTCAGGCATCGGCCGTGGCCCTCCAGGGCAGCAGGGAAGCCGACGGCCGCAGGGGATCCAGCCGCAGCCAGTCCGGGGCGCCGTCGAAGGGGCCGCCGTGCGGATCGTCCATGTCATGGCGGCGGATGACGTCATAAGCGGGGTCCCAGATGTCCCAGACCACCCGCGCCATCAGGTACGCCGTGGCGAGCATGTGGAAGACCACCGCCAGAACGTAGTACGGCATGTCGATGTTGTGCTGGGCGACGCCGCCGCTTGTCACCTGTCCCAGGTACATCCAGACGGCGGCCCAGTGCAGCCCCTCGAAGGCCTGCCAGATCAGGAAGTCCCGCCAGCGGGGCCGGGCGAGGGCGATCAGCGGAATCAGCCACAGGACGAACTGGGGTGAGTACACCTTGTTGGTGAGGATGAACGCCGCGACGATCAGGAACGCCAACTGGGCGAGCCTGGGCCGCCGGGGCGCCGTGAGGGCCAGCACACCGATCAGGACGCAGGCTAGGACGAAGAGGTTCAGGGCCAGGGTGTTGATGGCGTCGGCGTGCAGGGGGACCCAGCCGATCCGGCCGGCCACGAGGTTGTAGGCGAACCATGCGGAGCTGTAGCCCGCGGGCCGTTCCTCCGTGAACTGGTAGAAGTACTTCCAGCCGTCCGGGTTCAGGGCGGCCACCGGCATGTTGACCGCCAACCAGGCGGCGACGGCGGCACCTGCGGTGACGAGGAGCGCCCGGATGCGTCCGGTCCGCAGGGCCAGCAGCAGGATGGCGCCCAGGATCAGTAGCGGGTAGAGCTTCGTTGCCGTGCCCAGGCCGATGAAGATCCCGGCGAGCACGAGCTTGTTGCGGGAAAAGAAGTACATGCCGACTGCCAGCAGGCCGACGGCCCACATGTCCCAGTTGATGACGCCGGCCAGGACAATGCCGGGGGCGAGGGCCACCATCGCCGCGTCCCAGGGCCGCCGCCGGGTCATCCGTGCCGTGGCCAGGACCGTGACGATCCAGACTGCCGCGATCAGGGTGGCATTGACGTCGAAGTAGGCCAGGACGCGGGAACCGCCGGTGCCGGCGCCGGGGACCAGCAGGGCGGTGGCGCCGGCGATGAACCCCATCAGCACGGGGTATTCGAAGAAGCTTCCGTGGGTGACGAAAGGGAAGGCGCCGTCGCCGAGTCCGCGGTTCCGGAACAGCTCCGGGAAGTCCGAGTAGCACGTGGCATAGAACTGGCCGGGCGATTCCCAGCCGTTGATGCGGCAATAGTTCTTGACCATGATCCCGGTCAGGGCGGCCAGCACCGTGAGCAGGACGAGCACCCGTTCCACCGTGAAGAATCCTGGTGAGACGATCCCGGGCGCCGAACGGTGGCCCATCGGGCCGCCGATCAGTTCCGTGAAGTTCCGTAGCAACTGGTCGCTGCGGCTCGGGATGACCAGTCGGGCCCGTTTGCGGTGCTCCGGCGGCTTTGTCTCCTGCATGACCTTGAGCTTACCGGGGCCGCTGCCGTCCCTCGTGCTCCGGCCGGTGCTCTGCGGGTCCCCTGGCGCGCGTCGGGTCAGTCGACTCGCCAGGAAGTCTTAAACGGGGGAGCCCACGCGTGGCCGCGTGGGCTCCCTGGGTGTCGGTTCGGATGTCAGCCATTGGTTCCTCCTTCGATGAGCACAGTCCTCCTGAAGCACCGTTCCGGTTCGGGATGGAACGGCCGCGGAAGTCATGTGCACTCAGCGGATCAGGCCGATCTGGCGCATGGCTACGAACACCTCGTCACGCTTCTGGTCGAGCAGCTGTCCGTTGAACCGGGACTCCTCTTTGCGTGCCGGCTTCCTGGTGAAGGTCAGGCCGGCAAAGATCAGGCTGGCGAAGGTCAGGCCGTCGTGGAGCTTTTTCATCATTGTTGTCACCTCCCGTCGGTGGCTTGGTCTGTGCGACAGCGGGGATACTGGGGCTGTACTGGGGCGGGCCGGGGTGCTGCTTTCGATAGTCACGGTGGTCCTTTCTGGCGATGATGCGTCGAGGTGGAAATTAATTGGGCATGGCAAATAAGGCCATATGCATTCAGGAAAGAATGTCGGCCGGGGGCGGGAACTTTTTGGGCACGACAATTAGGCGCGATAATTAGGCGGTGAATGCCCGGTGCTGAGAGTTATTCGCCGCGGCGGGGAGTGGCCCCTGGACGCGATAGCGCCGCTAACCCCAACAAGAAGCTGGGTTCCGAACTATGGGGATGTTGCGCAACCGCGAGGTTCCGCCTGTTCAGGCTGATATCAGAGGACTTCCCTGAAGGAAGGTCCCAGCCTCACTATCGCTACGGTTCCAGGTGGTGAGACCTGGAAGGGGAGCGGGGGATCAGGAGACGGTCAGTCCGAAATTCGGGCGCGGTTCAGCGACAGAGGCCGGGGTTGCGGTGATGGCGTACTTCCATCCGCTAGTCAAAGTAATCATTTTCCCAACCTCCTTTTCTGTTCTGCCGTGGCTCCGGCTGACTGGCCGGGCGACGCGCGCCGTGACCCCGGCAAGTCGCTCTGGGGTCAGAAATAAAAGTACACCACGAATGCAGCACTTGACTACCGAATTCATAAAGTTTTTTGAAGTTCCTTTATAAACAGTATTTATAGGCCCCAGCGGACGATGGCCGGCGTCTTTTTATCCCACCCCAACGTGCACACTTTGGCGGTACCCAGCACAAAGTGTCGGCCCTCGTGGGGGTCTAGTCCAAGCCACCGGGCGGTCAGGATCCGGGAGAAATGCCCGTGGGCGACGATGAGAACGTTGTCCAGGCCGGATTCCAGCACGCGGGCCACAATCTTGTCCGCACGGGCGGCGACGTCGTCGAGCGATTCGCCGTTGGGCACACCGTGGGTCCAGATCAGGTAGTCCGGGTTGTCCTTGCGGATGAGGTCCGAGCTGATGCCCTCGTAGTCGCCGTAGTCCCATTCCACCGCCAGGGGCTCCTGCTGGGCGTCGGGGAAGCCCGCCAGTTCCGCCGTCCGGCGGGCCCGGCGCAGGGGGGAGGTCAGCACGAGGTCGAAGTCGACGGCGTCGAGCACCTTGCGTGCCTCGACGGCCTGCTGCTCGCCCTCCACGGTGAGCGGCAGGTCGGTGAGTCCGGTGTACTGCCCGCTTTTGGACCATTCGGTTTCGCCGTGCCGCAGGATCCACAGCTGCGGCCGGGGGCTGTTGGAAGGTGCAATCACTTAGGACTCCTCGGTTGTGGGATGTTCGACGCCGGCAGCCGCGGCTGCGCCGTCTGAAGTGCTCAAGTCTGAGGTGCCTTCTGCCGGGGCGGCTTCAGGCTGCCCCGCCCACCACCCGCGCAGCCTGGACTCGGCGACCGCAGGATCGAGCGGGCCGTGCTCCATCCGTTCCTCCAGGAGGAACTTGTAGGCGCGGCCCACGACAGGGCCCGGCTTGAGCCCCAGCAGGGCCATGATCTGCCCGCCGTCCAGGTCCGGTCGGACAGCCTCGAGGGATTCCTGCTCGCGCAGCGCCGCAATCCGGGCTTCCAGGTCGTCATAGGCGAACGAGAGACGCTCCGCCTTGCGCTGGTTCCGGGTGGTGACGTCCGAGCGGGTGAGCCGGTGCAGCCTCTCCATGAGGGGTCCGGCGTCAGTGACGTAGCGGCGGACGGCGGAATCGCTCCACCCGGCCTCGCCGTAGCCGTAGAACCGCATGTGCAGCTCCACGAGCCTGGCTACCGCCTTGATGGTGTCGTTGTCGAAGCGGAGGGTCTTCATCCGCTTGGCGCTCAGCTTGGAGCCCACCATGTCGTGGTGGCGGAAGCTCACCGCGCCGCCGGGTTCGAAGCGGCGTGTGGCCGGCTTGCCGACGTCGTGCATCAGGGCCGCAAACCGCAACACAAAGTCGGGGCCGGGAACGGCGCCGTCCGCCTCCGTTTCCAGGGCGGCGGCCTGCTCGAGGACCTGGAGCGAATGCTGGTAGACGTCCTTGTGGCGGTGGTGCTCATCGGACTCGAGGCGCAGGGCGGAGACTTCGGGGAGGACAAACTCCGCGAGGCCCGTATCGACCAGGAGGTCCACGCCGGCCCGCGGATGGGACGCGCAGATGAGCTTGACCAGTTCATCGCGTACACGTTCGGCCGAGATGATCGTGATCCGTTCAGCCATCCGGGTCATGGCCTCGCGGACCTCCTCGTGCAGCGTCACACCCAGCTGGGCCGCGAAACGGGCGGCGCGCATCATCCGCAATGGATCGTCCGAGAAGGAGGTTTCCGGCGGTCCCGGAGTGGCAAGGACGGAGGCGCGCAGGTCGCGGACGCCGCCGAACGGATCCACCAGCTCCAGCATCGGCAGGCGAAGGGCCATGGCGTTGATCGTGAAGTCCCGGCGCAGGAGGTCATCGGTCAGGGAATTCCCAAAGGCCACCACCGGTTTGCGGGACTCGGGATCGTAGGCGTCGGCCCGGTAGGTGGTGATCTCGATCTGGAACCCGCCCTTGCGCATCCCGATGGTGCCGAAGGCGCGCCCGATCTCCCAGTAGTTGTCCGCCCACTTCTTGATCAGCGCAACCGTCTGGTCCGGGGTCGCGTCAGTGGTGAAGTCCAGATCGGGGGAAACACGGCCGAGGAAGAGGTCACGGACGGGGCCGCCCACCAGGGACAGCTCGTGGCCGGCGTCGACGAACCGCTGCCCAAGCTCCAGAACCACCGGGTCCACCTGGAAATCAACGGTGTGGGAGTCGATCTTGTGATGTGCGTGCGCCATAGTTTCTTAAGCATAGTTTCTAAAGCCCGTCAGAAAACCTCGCCAGCACACCGAAACCGTCGCAGAATCCCGGGGTTGGTCACGGACACAGCGCCAACTAGCCAGGAAACCGCGGCAATCCACTTTCCCGGCCGTCCACTTTCCCGCCATGTTGAGGTCATCAACAGCGGGCAAGAGTCGTTAGAGTGGACTTCATGGCCCATCCCGTACCGAGCGCTCCCGGCAGGAGGACAAACGCACCGTTGCCGTCGGCAATCGGTGCCAATGTCGCGCCTGTCCAGCACACGGGACAGGCCTCACTCCCCACGGTGGAGGAAATCTCCGCCGGCGGCGTCGTGGTGGACACGTCCGACGCCGAACTGCGGGTTGCGATCATCGCCCGCCTCAACCGCGGGGGACGCCTGGAATGGTGCCTGCCGAAGGGCCATCCGGAGGGCAAGGAAAGCAACGAGGAAGCCGCCGTGCGTGAGATCGCGGAGGAAACCGGCATCGAAGGCAAGATCCTGGCACCGCTGGGAAGCATCGACTACTGGTTCACTGTCAGCGGGCACCGCGTCCACAAGACCGTTCACCACTACCTGCTGCAGGCCACGGGCGGGGAACTCACCATTGAGAACGATCCCGACAAAGAGGCCGTGGACGTCGCGTGGGTCCCCATCCAGGAGCTCGCCCGCAGGCTCTCCTTCCCGAACGAGCGCCGCATCGCGGATCTCGCCAAGGAAGTCCTCCCGGAAGACCGCTGAGAGGAATTCCGGGGGCACGGAAGCCGCCGTCCTCGGCCGGGGATGACGCGCAAAGCCATGCCCGGGTGAGACGATGAAGACGATGTCATCCGCCAAACCCACCCCGTCACGCTCCGGCCCGGCCGATTCCAAAGCCGCCCACCCCGGTGAAGCCCGTTCCAGCGCCATCATGGCCGCGGGAACCCTGGTTTCACGTTTCCTGGGCTTCGGCAAGACCTGGATGCTGGGAGCCGCACTTGGCCTTGGCTCCACCGTCAACGACACCTTCATCAACGCCAACAACCTGCCGAACCTGATCTTCCTGCTCGTGGCAGGCGGTGTCTTCAACGCCGTTCTGGTCCCCCAGATCATCAAGGCCAGCAAGGCGCCTGACAGGGGAGCGGACTACATCAGCAGGCTGCTGACGCTGGCGATCGTGGTGCTGCTGACGCTGACCTTGCTGGTGACCCTGCTGGCACCGTCGGTCATTGAACTGACCACGCAGGGGTACTCCCCCCCGCAGAAGTCCCTTGCGGTGTCCTTCGCGTTCTGGTGCCTTCCGCAGATCTTCTTCTACGGCTTGTACGCCCTGCTGACGCAGGTCCTCAACGCCAATGGCGCCTTCGGTCCGGCCATGTGGGCGCCGATCATGAACAATATCGTCGCGATCGCCGGGCTCGGCATGTTCATCGGGATCATGGGCGCCAACGTCGCCAACCCGCACACGCTCGATAACTGGGGATCCTTCCAGACTTTCCTGGTGGCCGGGTTCTCCACCATCGGCGTGATTGCCCAGACTGCCATCCTGCTGATCCCGGTGTTCCGGCTCCGGCTGGGCCTCCGGCCACGCTTCGGCTGGCGCGGCGTGGGACTGGGCCAGGCGGCGAGGCTGAGCGTCTGGACGCTGGCCACCGCCGCCGTCGGGCAGCTCGCGTTCCTGTACGTCATGCGCATCGCCACAATCCCCGGCGCCGAACGGCTGCGACTGGAACACGCCGGCGACCCCGCCGCGGCCACCCTGCCGGGCAACGCCGTACTGGAAGTGGCCAGCCAGCTGTATCTGCTGCCGCACTCCATCATTGCGCTCTCGCTGGCCACCGTGCTGTTCAACCGGATGACCCGGGCCTCGCAGGATGGAAACCGGGCCGAACTGCGGAACGCCCTCTCGCACGGACTGAGGACCATGGCCGTGGCCACGGTCTTCGGGGCGCTGGCCCTTTTTGCCCTGGCCGGACCACTGGGCATGTTCTTCTCGGGCGGGCGGGTCCAGGACGGCGTCATGCTGGCCCAGACACTGACCATCCTGGCCCTCAGCACGCCGTTCATGAGCGCAAACTTCATGATGTCCCGGGTGTTCTACGCCAACGAGGACGCTCGCACACCGTTCTACATCCAGCTGGTCCTGGCCCTGGTCAACGTGCTGTCTGCCTTCTGCATCCAGTTCCTGCCCTTCGACCAGATCATCTTCGCCATCGCCATCCTCTACACCGGCGGCAACATCCTCTCGGTGGTGGTCAGCGCGTTCTTCCTCCGCCGGCTCCTCGGCCACCTGGACGGCCCCCGGATCGCCAACTCCTACATCCGGATGGGCTACGCGGCCCTGGGATCCGCCATCGCCGGGGCCCTGGCCTTGTGGCTGCTGGGCAGCTACAACCCGGACGGGTTCTCCTGGAGCAGCCGGCCCGCCGCGCTGGTGACGCTCGTCGTCGTCGGTCCCATCATGCTGGCCGTCTACCTGTTCCTGCTCAAGGTTTTCCATGTCACGGAACTCCGGGATCTGCTGCAGCCGCTGCTGGGCCGGCTCCGGCGTGGCCCGGCAGCCGGGCCGGCGGCAGCGCCGGCTGCAGCGCTACGCACGCGGCCGGAACGGGCCACCGTCTCCGTGGACACCGGACTGATTCCGCGAATCTCCGGTGAATTCGACGCAGCATCCTTCCGTGCCGGTCCCGAGGTCCGGGAAGAGGACGAGACCTCCTACGGGCGACCTGCAGGGCCGGAAGGCGGCTATCTGCCGGCGGAAGACCTTCCCAGCACCGCGCAAGGGGGCCTGGGCCGGGGTGACATTCCACTGCCGGGACGCAGGACCTATCAGGGACCGGCGGGACACAATCCCTATTTCCCGTTCGGCCGCAAGAAGAAAAAATGACGATGGGCCGGTTTCGAACAGCCGCGCTCACGCGGCGCGGACAGTGCATCGGCTAGGATCGAAGACTAACAAGGGGAGTTGCAGACCAGCGGTCAACCGGCTTACCGGGGGACAGACGGTCACTCACGGAGTGATCAGGGTCGGTAATTCCCGGACAGTCTAGGAGGAGCCCGTGTCCCACCCGATCGATGTCGGATCAGTACTCGGTGGCCGTTACAAGGTCACTGCCACGGTACTGGCCTCGCATGACCAGGATCTGGTGCTCGATGGTGTGGACCAGGTACTGAACCGTCCCGTGAGCATCCTTGTCGCCGGCCCGGGAAACGCCGATCAGGTCGCACAAAGTGCGCGCGAAGTGGCCACGGGCGAGCGGCCCGGCAGCGTGCAGATCCTTGATCTCGGCGTCAGTGACTCCACCACCTACCTGATCACCAACCACACTTCGGCGGCTGATCTGCTGGACCTGGTGGTGTCCTCCAACCCTCCCTATGTCGAGCCGTTCTTCACCGATACTCTGGGCAGCGAGATCTTCGGGCAGGCCCGCTCCAACGAGCCCGAAACCTACGACGGACTCTACGACGACGAGGAAGTCGACGCCGGGTACATCAACTACGGGCAGGACCAGCCGGCTGCGGGCCAGCAGCAGGTTTCCCCGCCGGTTCCGCCCGCCGGCGTCCCGTCGCGGCCGACGTCGTCGCCCTCCGCCGGTGCCGGCCGCGCTGCTGCGGCGACCGGCGCAGCAGGACTCGCTGCTGGTGCCGCTGCAGCGTCGTCCCCCCGGACCGCACCTCAGGATGCCGCGCCGCATGCGACGGCGCCCCAGCCGGTCCAGAACAGCGCTGCGCACCGTCCCGCCGAGCCGGCGGCTCCGGCAGCAACCGAAGCGCCTAAGGTGTCCCTGTGGTCCGACGACGACTACGACTACGCCGGCGCCGAGCAGCACGGGAACGGGGTCCGGCAGGGCCGCGCAGCTGCGTCTGCCGCAGCAGCGGGCGCCGGCCTCGACACCGTGGACCGCGCACCCGGCAACTTCCCCGCCTCCGCCCGCAATGGCGCGGCGGATGAGGAGTACTACGACGAGGACGAAGAGCCCCGGCGGGAGCCGCGGTCCATGCGCTGGCTCGTGGGCGGCCTCCTGGCCGCCGTCCTGGTTGTTGGCCTCATCTTTGCCGTCACCAACCTGGGCAGCCTCTTCAAGAGCAGCCCCCAGCCCCACGTCGCCGGAACTTCCTCGTCCAGCGAGCCAGGGCAGTCATCCGCGAAGCCATCACCGAGCGCCAGCAATGCGCCGGCGTCCGGGGCGCCCGCGATCGAAGGCGTGACCCGCTTGGGCAACTTCGATTTCGCCGGCACATACGACGGCGACCTGGTCAAGACCTTTGACGGAAACGGTGCCAGCTACTGGTCGGACATGGAGTTCGCCACGGACAACTGGGGCGGCCTCGCATCTGAGGTACCGCTCGTCATCAAGCTGAAGAGCCCCTACAAGGTCTCATCCGTCACGCTGAGCCAGCTCGGAGCCTCCGGCGGAAGCATTAGCGTCTTCACCAACGACCGCCCGTCCATGGACGGGGCAAAGCAGGTCGGCAGCAACAGCTTCACTTCTCCGGATCTGACCATGCCGCTGCCGGAACCGGTCACCGCGCAGTATGTGATCGTGTCCATCAAGACGCTTCCAAAGCTTGCCGCACCCAAGACCCGCTACGGTTTCGGCCTCCGGCTGGCCGAGATCAAGGTACAGTAGCGCGGCCGTAACCAAGACACGGTTCGCACCGGTCTGCGCCGACAAGCCGGTACCCTGAATGGTGGTGTCTTCTTGTGATGCCCAGTTCGACCGGAATATTCAGCCCCCAGTATTAGTTGTGCCATGTGGCCGGCCACGCAGGCGGGCGCATCGACAAAGGAAGAGGTTCACCGTTCAGTGAGCAACGCAGAAAACACCGCGTCCGAAGTACGTGATGTCATCATCGTCGGCTCCGGCCCGGCGGGCTACACCGCCGCGGTGTACACGGCGCGCGCCAACCTGAAGCCGCTGCTCCTGGCAGGATCGGTTACCGCCGGCGGCGAACTGATGAACACGACGGATGTCGAGAATTACCCGGGCTTTCCCGACGGCATCATGGGACCGGACCTGATGGAGAACTTCGAGAAGCAGGCTGCCCGCTTCGGTACTGAAATCCAGTTTGAGGATGTCACCGAACTGGACCTCGACGGCGACATCAAGACCGTGACCATCGGGACAGGGGAGACCTTCCAGGCCCGCTCCATCATTCTTTCCACCGGATCGGCCTACCGGGAGCTTGGCCTGCCGAATGAAAAGCGGCTCTCGGGCCACGGCGTGAGCTGGTGTGCAACCTGCGACGGTTTCTTCTTCAAGGACCAGGACATTGCCGTGATCGGCGGCGGTGACTCCGCCATGGAAGAGGCGCTGTTCCTCACCAAGTTTGCCAAGTCCGTCACCGTGGTACACCGCCGCGACACCCTCAGGGCCTCCAAGATCATGGCGGACCGGGCGCTGGCCCACGAGAAGATCAGCTTCGTGTGGAACACCGGGGTAGAGGACGTCATCGGCCAGGACAAGGTCACCGGCCTCCGGCTGAAGAACCTGGTGGACGGCTCGGAGTCGGAACTCGCCGTGACCGGCGTCTTCGTGGCGATCGGCAACGACCCCCGCACCGACCTCGTCAAGGACAAGCTGGACCTGACCGCGGAGGGAACCATCGCCGTCGAGGGCCGCACGTCGAAGACCAGCCTCAAGGGCGTCTTCGCCGCGGGCGACGTCATTGACCCGAGCTACCGTCAGGCGGTCACGGCTGCGGGCTCCGGCTGTGTGGCCGCTCTCGACGTCGAGCACTACCTCGCCGACTTCCATGCCTAAACGGCGCGCAGCAACCAACTGAAGAGAGACAAGGTTATGAGCAACGCAAAAGACGTAACAGACGCCAGCTTCAGCACCGATGTGCTGGCATCGGAGAAGCCGGTCATTGTGGACTTCTGGGCCGAATGGTGCGGCCCGTGCCGCAAGCTCGGTCCGATCCTCGACGAGATCTCCGTCGAGTACGGCGAGAAGGTTGACGTCGTCAAGGTCAATGTGGACGACAACCCGGCGATTGCCGCCGAGTACGGCATCACCTCCATCCCGGCCGTCTACCTGTTCCAGGACGGCCAGGTGAAGAGCACCGTGATCGGTGCCAGGCCCAAGCAGTTCTTCGAAAAGGAATTCGCGGACGTTCTGTCCTAGTTCCAACAGATCCAATGCATAGTTCACGGCTTGGCTGACAGTGACCCCCGCTTCTTGGAAGCGGGGGTCACTTTTTGTCGCTCCTGGGGGCGGGGCTCGAGGGGCCTACACCGGGATGCCCATCCGCGACGCATTTGCTGCAAATGGATGACTGACAGTCCCTGACGGTTGTTTATAGGCTCTGAATTGCAGACGGAGTCTTGGTTCGTGCGCTGGCGTTGTCGTCTATCCGGGGAGGGTGTAGTCGACTCGGAGTCGACTCAGCCGTCGGCCGATGGTGGGCCATAACGGGCGGTGGCGGCCATCCGGCGGGTCCGCCGTGTTTCACGTGAAACACTGGCTGCCTCTGCATATGCGGCCGGATGGGTCACGTTGCGGTTCCATCCGTTGCTCTAGTCCGAACTGTGGTGTTTCACGTGAAACATCTGAACCGCAGTTCGGCGGAGTCCTTTTCGGGGGCATCGAGTCACTCTCCTGGGCGGGCACTCAGTGGGTATGCTGACACGGCACGGGATGACGGCCTGGGCCAGCCCCAGGTACGGGAGACCGCGGCCTTCTGCAGGCACTGGCGACGAAGGACTGCACAGTCCGGGATGGTGCAGCACCCTATTCGTTGTGTACAGGCTCCAGGGTCTGAACGCGTGACTTCCGAGGCCGCACACAGTGCAGCAGTCCGAGGTGTGCCGTCCAGGGTCCATCAGCCGTGCTAACGCGGACGGTCAACTGCGAATTGCATCGGCGGCTTCAAGGCCCAGAACACCCACTGGTAGAGCGGATCAGGCGGGTGCATTACGTCAGGGTGCTCTTCTGGGAACAGTGGCTCGGCGGCCGCAACGTTTCACGTGAAACACCAGATGCGAACAGGTCCTGTGTTGTCCTTCAACACGGATCCGTTCGCAACGGTCAAGTGCCGGAGACCGCACTTGCAGTCGCCACCGGAGAGGGACATGCCAAGCGCACCACGCACGCATTACCGCGTCCAGCGCCACAGTCTGAGCAGCTGGTTTCACGTGAAACGAACCGTCCGCAGACGGTGTGTTTCACGTGAAACACGAGGTGCTGTAGGTTCGGGACTCAGGCGGGGCTTCCGCTGGCGCCAGCGGATCGAAGCGCAATTCATTCGTCCAATGAAACTAATCGATACTTCACTATTAGATACATGTTTGGGCGGTCCTTACGGTCCGCAGGTCGGGGCTGATACTAGCTCGCGACCGCCATAACAACCAGTTCGGCCTGCATCATGCTGAGCCGCTGCGCCTGTCAGGAGCCGCTCCAGAAGGACCCCCGGCCTACATCTCGGGGCCCCTGCTCCGCTAAAGCCGGAAGGCCGCGCCACCGACGGCAATGCACCCCGGGCCTACCCCGCCCCATGTCTGCACCCCTAAGGCCAAGGCAGAAGAGGCCGTTTCACGTGAAACATCCGCCAAGACCGGTCGTCCACCTTACCGGGGGAGCGTGGGCCGGGTGTACTTCTCCGCATCCTGGACACGGCACCGCGTGCACTGTCTCGACACGAGGCAAGATGCCGACAACTGCGGCATGACTCCTATCCCGCGCGCCTGACGGGTGGCGCCTCTGACCCCAGCGTCTCTGACCTCGGACAACCGCGTGAATACATGGACCGCCCAACACCCGCGCTGGACGCTTCAACGCGTTCGGGAAGCACCGCTACTGCTGACTATGCGTCACACCGTGAAAGAACTGACCCGCGGCGGGCATCCAGTCATGACTTCAGTGGCGGGCTTGGCGATTTGATGGCCGTCCACAACAGCCGTCTCGACACGGGGAGTCTAATGGCATCAATCAGCAGCGGCGGGGGGCTGCGGCCGAGGCACCCCAGTCGTAGCCGGCACTGGCACTCGGCCGGCGCTCAGATGCACAAAGGACCCTTGTCGCCGCTCCTTCGACCCAGTCAAACCCTGGTGCAATTGGTCACCACCCCACATCAGCTGTCCCGAGACGTCGGCGTCAACGGCCCATCATTGACACCTCAGTGTCCAGAACCCAGAACCCAGATACGACGCAAGGAAACGGCCGCGAAGCGCCGGGAAGCGTATGGGGCTCCGAGAACTGCTTGCTGTCTTCGAACGCCGCACACCGTGCACAACTGTCCATCCCGGCTGTTCGGCCTGCGTCGAAGACATCAATCAGGGGAAGACGCGCGGGGAAGCGAGGATCCCAGTACATTCCTCCGCCCCGACACAGAGAGCCAGCCCTGCCGGTTCGAGTCAGCCAGGTAGAGCCCTTATGGAATAGTCCTCCGCACACCCGACGAAGCTAGTGGCCTGGACGCTAGGCCTGACGATGCGAACACCGCTTGTCCTGTTTCAAGGACACTCAAACCGACCACCGGCCGCTCCCTGACAGACTGGCCCAACGCCCCAGCGTGTTGCCTTCCGGGGTGCCCCTACTAGGGCCGCTGTGTACTGTGGCCAAAAATTTCGCCGCCTTGGGACCGGCAACACATCAACAGACCGCCCAGTCGAGGATAGGGCAATGCCCCTTGACTCGAGACAAGTGCCTCCTCAACTGACAGTCCACACAGAGTTCTCCACAGAACTTATTCACATAGTTATCCACAGGGCCTGAGATATTATTCACACCGTAGTTCGTCTGCCCCGAGCAGATTGCCCTACTGATTCGAGGACTGCTCCTCTATCCCTAGACACGTCGCTAGCTTCACGTCGGACTGTTCTCACAACCACGGTCCACCGCCAGAACAGACCTGGCGCTCTGAAACCAGCGTCGGATGGCCAAAAATTAACCAGCTGGCGGGGATTTAGTAAGCACAGTCGAGCGTGACACATAGCACTCGTTCAGGGCCCCTACGATGTTTCACGTGAAACGGACTAGCATCCGCAGGTGGGCCGGTACTGGGCAGCCACAAGTCATCGACGAGCGGAGTCCCAGCCCACACGCGTGAGCAGGGCATCGTCTCCACTAATCCACAGAGTTATCCACAGCAATATCCACCGGCATATCCACCGCCTTTTCCCTCTGGAACCGGCGGTTGACGGATAGTCATAGGCAGTCCTGAGAACCGCTACCCGGTGTTGTCAGCGGCTTGCCGGTCTCAGAGCCAATAGCGCTCAGGCGCGAACAACAGGGCGCGATCCCCTCGACCACAACTGGAGCGATGGTTCTTGGTCCTCCTGCCCAGGGTTTCTATGTTCTGCCCACACGATTCCGACGCAGCGTAATACAGCCGGGGGACCTGGGAGTGGCCGGCAACAGTCACATGCAGCATGCAATGCGCGCTCCGAGTCCGTACCTCCAGTTGCGTCTCGACGGGCCATGGCCTGTAGCGATCCGGAAGGCGGCAGCAGCGAGCAGGCATGCCCAGCATGAGCCCCACGATGAGGGCTACGAGGAGTACCCCTATCGGGAGACCTCCCCGGTGAAATCTCCAGGCCCTGGACGGACCAGCCAAACAGTATCCAGCACCCAGTGCACGGTACGCCGAGCCCTGTTTCCGCAGGCGCACGACGAGAGACCGCTCCCGACCGGCGACCATTCGCACCTCAAAGTGAACTTGCTGCTGTCGGCCACCGGAGTGGTTTGCGCGGACTACCCCGTGACCCTCTGTCTACTTTGGTCACACTCAGTGAGATAGAGACCACGAACTGATTCGACCGTTTAATTACTGCGATGGCCTGGGGAACGGGGCGCTTTGTCGTCCGCTGGCAGACGAGGAAGGGACAGCGGGGGGAGCGGACACTGACCGACCCCCCTTCGACCAATGGGAATGCCTCATCCACTTCCTAGGGTCCGGGCGGAGGGTCAATGTGGCTTACAAAATCCGCGTTGCAACCGCCGCCACGTTCCACAGCGGCCGGGACGCAGCAACTTGTCCAGTCAGGCTCCATGGCGCCCCGGACCGTCGGCATCAGGCAGCTGGGCGTAGGTCCCTGTTGATTTTCGCTTACGACTGACATAGGCCGATGCGAAGGATGCGCTGCATTTGGCCCGGTGCTCAAACTCGGCGAGATCACCCCGGTCAGGATCCCTTCGGCGGACCGGGAAGCCGCCCGGGATCTGGTCCGGGCCCGGGAGGACGCCCGCGGGGATCTCATGCGTTCCCGCCACCGGATCTCCAAGCTCCTGCTGCGCCAGGGGATCGTGTATTCCGGCGGGAAGGCCTGGACCGGCACCCATGAACTCTGGCTGGGCCGGCAGAAGTTCGATGCCCCGGCCCGGCAGCTGACCCACGCCTCCTCCCTGGAGGCGATGCATGAGATCCCGGACTGCCGTGACCGCCTCGACGAGGCCATCACGGCGATGGCCTATCAGAGCGAATACACCCCGGTCGTCCGCTCGCTGGAGTGCCTGCGCGGGATCTCGACCCTGGCCGTGTTCGGTCTCGCCGTGGAGATCGGTGACTGGGACCGGTGCACCGGCTCCACGATCGGCGCGTATCTGGCTCTCGTGCCGACCGAGCAGTCCTCGGGGGCGTCCCGGTCGCTGGGCCCGATCACGAAAAGCGGCAACACCCACGCCCGCCGGCTGCTCGTCGAGGCCGCCTGGCACTGCCGCAGACCCCATGACCAGCCGTCGAGACTAATGCGCGCCCGGTGGGAGGTGGCCAGCCCGGAGGCCAGGACCCGGGGCCATGCCGGAAACCGGCGGCTGCACAGCCGCTGGACCAGCGACCTCGAACGCCGCAAACGTGCCGTGATCGCGAACGTCGCCAACGCCCGGGAACTCGCGGGCTGGTGCTGGTCCCTGGCCGCCGGCACGACTCAGACCCGTCCAATGACCTCCTAGATTCCGTGCCCGGATATCCCCGGCGCGGTCTGCCGGGGATATCCGGGCGGAGCGGTTCCTTGCAGTGCGTTGAGTAAACCCGCGATCCCCCCATGGTCAGCCAGCAACGGCCACGCCCGACATTGCTAGACCAACGGCACCTCCAGCCGAACACTTCGTCCTGCGGTGGCCAACCCGCGAATATCTCTAATGGGTGGTGGCTGGCCCGGGGCCGGCTGGCAGACTGGCTTCCACTCCGGCGGTGCCTGACTCAGCGAATATCTGACCTGGCATGCGGCAGTGCCTTGAGACTGACTCGTCCGCAGGCGTGAGTGGCACCAGTCCGGCCCACTCCGATGGCTTGATAGAAAGCTGTCCGACCTTCCGCAACCGGCAAGCCGTGACTCGTTAGAGATTTGTCTCGGCGTGACCCTTCCGGACCGGCGCCTGCACGGGACCCACCGGGAAGGAAAAGAGGGAAATGACCATCGTGGCCGAAGAATATGCCCATGTTGTCGGGGTGGACACGCATGCCAAGACCCACACCTACGCAATCGTGGCGTCGGTGACCGGACAGATTGCCGGCACGGCGACGTTTCCGGCCAGCCCGCCGGGCATCAGCCGGACCATCACCTGGATGTACGGGCGTGCCGGCGGCGGACAGGTCCTGGTCTCCGTCGAAGGAGCAGGCTCGTACAGTGCCGGGCTGACCGGTGCACTTCGGGGCGCCCGCACCGCTGTCTGCGACGTGCGCCCACCCCGCAGACGCCCGCAAAGCGCTGACGGACACCCAGATCCACGCCGTCCGCTCCTGCCGTGGACGGACCCGGGACGACCGCGCCGCCAAGGTCGCCCGAGCCGAAGCGCGGCGCCTCGCACTGGCCATCGTTCACCGCACCGGCGAACTGGAGCGCAACCGGACGTCGTTGGCCGAAATCGTGGACGCCCTGGCGCCGGGGCTGATGGACGTCCCCGGCGTCGGACCAGTCACTTCCCGGCCCACCGGCGCTGCCTGTCAGCGTGCGAATTCGTCCCGGCGGCTTACTTCTGGCGGAGTGGCAGAGACTTGCTGGTCGCCTGGACTGATCCCAGAACCCGTGACATCCCCGGACAAGCAGGATCATTGGACGACACACTCGCAGCCCATGGGAGCCGGTACGAGTCCCCGGAAGAGTGATCCTTCCAAGCTGCGCTCCGCGAAACCCGATTCTCTGTTTCACGTGAAACACCACGCTGCCAGCTCCGGAGGAGAGGAAAATATGCACCGGCCGGTCTGGTGCTTAGGACCGAGTGCCACCGGATCGTCCAGAGGCACCGCTTGATTCCGCTACTTGGTGCGAGAAAATCTCGGAAATCTGCCTGCTGCCCGAGTCGGTGCCGACTAACTGAACCAGATGACCACGTCTAATTGTCGGCTCCCATCATTCAATTGCGGGTGGCAGCCCTCGTTGGTGAGGCGGATTTCGTCCCGCAGCACCTCAAAGAGCACAGCAACTACGCGACCGACCGGCACGGTGTTCCACGTGAAACGCTAAAACCGCGCTCGTTGCCAACTGCCATTGGTTCGTCGGCGCATCGGTGTTCGCTAACATATTTTCCTGCAGGGATGGCGCAGGAGTTGAAGATAGGCAGGAACACTTCGGCCAACGAGATGCCTGCGGCATCCCGTTGCCCGAGACACGCTACAGCTGTGAGGGCGAGCGGGCGCGAAACGTGGAAGTTCAATGGCGCTCCCACGTCTTGCTGGGCGAGTCCCGGCAGCTCTTGGAGAGACTGTCAACCACTGAGTAGCCTCAACCCCGAAAATCCGCGGCGCATCATGCCGCCAACACCGCTTAGGAGAGACAGCTTGGCTGGAATTAGACGCGCATGACACATCATCGACTGCACGGTCGGACGCGGCGAGCCGGGAGCGGCCTTCGTCCGTGGACCACCAGGGCCCCGTCGCAGAACCAGGCGGCTCGCCAGATGCACGGAGGGCCTGTTTCACGTGAAACAGGCCCTCAGTGGGAAGTACGGTTTGAACGCCGATCTAGCTGGAAGCTCCGGGTGTCAGGACATCCATGATGCGGTTCAGATCTTCAACGCTGGCGAATTCAATGCTGACCCGCCCCTTACGAGCACCCAGCGAGATCTTCACGTTCGTATCCAGGCGATCAGACAGCGACGACGCCAGGTAGTCGAGACGCTCATGCCGCGCCCCCGGCCGGGGAATATTATTCTTAGCCGGCGAGGCGGGGCTTTGGTACAGGGTCACGGCTTCTTCGGTGGCACGTACGGACATGCCCTCAGCAACAATTTTCTGAGCCAGCCGCTCCATTGCCGCGGCGTCGGGCAGGGCCAGCAGTGCACGAGCGTGACCGGCAGAAATGACGCTTGCGGCCACGCGGCGCTGCACCAGCGGAGGTAGCTTCAGCAGCCGGAGAGTGTTGGACACCTGGGGCCGCGAGCGTCCGATGCGGTCAGCCAACTGCTCGTGGGTAGTCCCGAAGTCCTCCAGTAACTGCTGGTAGGCGGCAGCCTCCTCAAGAGGGTTCAGCTGGCTGCGGTGCAGGTTCTCGAGCAAGGCATCGCGCAGGAGATCATCATCCGTGGTGTCACGGACAATTGCGGGGATGGTTTCCAGACCGGCGGCCTGCACTGCACGCCAGCGGCGTTCGCCCATGACGAGCTCGTAGGGTTCCCCACCCTTTTCGGTTGAAGTACGGACCACAATTGGCTGGAGCACACCAATTTCCCTCACCGAGTGGACCAGCTCCGCCATGTCGTCCTCATCGAAGACGGAACGCGGCTGCTTGCGGTTGGGATGAATGTCCGTGACGGGTATTTCGGCGAACCAGACACCAGGGACTTCGACGAGTTCCACGTCCGAGCCTGGTGCGGACTCGCGCACAGGATCCGGCGTCTCCGGCTCGTCAGCTGCCGGTGCCGCAAATTTCGGAGCAGCAGATTTCAGCGAGGAAGACTTCGGGGCCGCCGACTTCTTGGCAGCACGAGCGGCATCCGCATCTGCGGAAGAAACAGCTGCGTCTGAAGAATCACCAGTGGCAGCCTTGGCAGTAGACGTCTGCGACACTGCAGCATCCTGCTCGGGTACGTCCACAAGAGTCTCGGGAGGGTCGGCGTCGGAAGTCTTCTTCCGCGCTTCGGGAAAGAATAGATCCACGGGCCGAGACGGCACCGAGCCGTTTCCGGAGGCATTAGCCGAGGCGGAACTTGGAATGAGTGCGCCAAGTCCACGGCCGAGGCCGCGTCGCTTATCGCTCATGGATAAATCCCTCCAGTGGAAGAGCCGGGCATCACCTGGCTCTGGCTAGTGCAATTCTTGAAAAGATTCTAACGTTCAGCGATTTCCGCTGCGGCTTCCAGATAGGACAGGGCACCGCTGGAAGAAGGATCATACGTCATGACGGTCTGCTGGTAGCTGGGCGCTTCGGAAATGCGCACTGAGCGCGGAACCACGGCGCCCAGTACCTGCTCCGGGAAATGCTCGCGGACCTCCGCCGCCACTTGGGCAGCGAGGTTCGTGCGGCCGTCGTACATGGTCAGCAGAATCGTGGAAACAACCAGATCCGCATTCAGATGCTTCTGGATCATCTCGATGTTCTTCAGGAGCTGGCTCAAGCCCTCCAGTGCGTAGTACTCGCACTGGATAGGGATCAGTACTTCGTTCGCCGCGCAGAAAGCGTTGACGGTCAGCAGGCCCAGGCTTGGAGGGCAGTCAATGAAGATATAGTCCAGGCGCTCCTCACCGTTCTTGGCGCGCTCCTTGGAATACACATCGATAGCCCGTCGCAGACGCTGTTCCCGCGCAACGAGGCTGACCAGCTCGATTTCCGCGCCGGCGAGGTGGATGGTGGCCGGGGCGCAGATCAGATTGGCGATATCGGGGCACGGGGCCACGACATCCTTTAGTGGGAGATCGTTGATCAGGACGTCGTAGATGCTGTCCACATCGGCGTGGTGTTCGATCCCCAGCGCCGTCGAGGCATTGCCCTGGGGATCGATATCAATGACCAGGACGTTTAGGCCGGCGGCAGCCAGGGCGGCGGCAATGTTGACCGTCGTCGTGGTCTTGCCGACACCACCCTTCTGGTTCGACACGGTGAAGATCCGAGTCTTCTCCGGCTTGGGCAGGTCGCGGCCCAACAGACGCTCGCGGCGCCTGTTCTCGTGCGCCAGCTCCCGGGCGATGGGGCTGGAATCGTCGATGGAGTCCAAGACATTCCCGGAGCGTGCAATCGACGTTTCACGTGAAACACCCGCCATCCCCATGCTCTTTGCAACTGATGCCGTGTGATTTCCGGAATAATCATGAGCGACTGCGGGCACGGTAAACGCCCGTGCGGACCCCAGGGACACAAACGGGGGGATCCGTTGTGTGGAGGCTTCGCTACTGGTCACTGTGACACACTCACTCTCATTCGGCTTCTACTGCCGTTACTAGACTAACCTCTTCCCCTTAGACTCCGAGGGCACCGGGCCCGGTGCTAGGCAATCTTTTGAGGCTTATTCACTACGATTCGGACAACGGTAGTGGGTTCTTCCAGCAGTTCCTCACCCACCAGGACAACGGACGTCTCAATGCCACCCAGCTTCCGGATGACCTTCGCCGCCTTCTCTATTTCCTCGCCGGCGCTGCGGCCCTTGATGGCCACGACTTCACCTTTGCCGGCAAGCAGCGGAATGGTCAGGCCGGCAAGATTGGACAGCGCCGATACGGCGCGCGCCGTGACGACGTCGGCGTCCACCATCCCCACGGCCAGTTCCGCGCGGGTGCGCATGATCGTGACATTGTCCAGGCCCAGGTCGTCCACGACTTCCTGGAGCCAAATGACGCGGCGTTCCAGCGGCTCAATCAGGGTCAGTTCCAGATCCGGCCGGGCAATCGCAAGGCAGAGGCCGGGCAGGCCGGCACCGCTTCCGACGTCGGCAACGTGGCTGCCCTTGGCAATCTGGCTCTCAATGACCGCACAGTTCAGCACATGTCTGCTCCATAGCCGCGGCACTTCGCGCGGACCGATCAGTCCCCGTTCGGTGCCGGAGGTGGCCAGATGCTCGACGTAGCGCCTGGCAAGATCCAAGCGGTCACCGAAGATCGACTGTGCTGCCTGCAGTTCGGCAGCAGTAATTTCAACCATCAAACTAATCAGCGGATTCAGTCTGCGGAAACAACGATGTGCCGGTCGGCACCTTCGCCCTCGGACTCGCTGACGAGCCCCAGCTCGGCGACGGCGTCGTGCACGATCTTCCGCTCGTAGGCGCTCATCGGTGCCAGAGCCACCGCCTTGCCGGACTCCTTGACGGAGGCGACGGCGTCTTCTGCGATCTTCTGCAGGTCGCCGGCCCGCTCCGCGCGGTAACCGTTGATATCCAGTACCAGGCGGGAACGGTTCTCCGTCGCGGACAGGACTGACAAGCGCGTCAGTTCCTGCAGGGCTTCCAGGACTTCTCCGTCGCGGCCCACGAGGTTCTCGAGACCGGCCGATTCTTCCTCGGCAACGATGGAGATGTAGGTGCGCCCGTTACGGACCTCGATGTCAATGTCGCCATCAATGTCGGCTATGTCCAGCAGTTCCTCGAGGTAGTCCGCGGCGACGTCCCCTTCTTCCTCCAACCGGCTTGCGGAAACACCTTTTGCCGGGCTGTCCTCCGAGTCCTCGGCAGAGTCCTGGTCCGAGTCCTGGCCTGCGCCCTGGACTGCGACCTGAGCATCCTCACGGTCTTCGTCGAACTCGGCGGAAATAGCGTGTTCAGTGCTCTCGGCGGACATTACTTCCTCTTCCTGTTTTTACGTTGTGGCTGGACGCGCTGGCTCTTGGCATCTACGGCCGCGGCGGCAGCAGCTTCGGCTGCCTCGGCGTCGGCTTTCTTCGCGCCCATCAGGGGAAGGGCAGGCAGGCCCCGGGCGGCCCGGCGTTCGGCCAGGGCCTTGGCTGCGGGGGATCCCGGCGTCGGCATGCGGCGGATCACGAAGAACTGCTGTCCCATGGTCCAGAGGTTAGTGGTGGTCCAGTAGATCAGGACACCGATGGGGAAGTTGATGCCACCCACACCGAACACGAGCGGCAGGATGTAGAGCATCATCTTCTGCTGCTTCATGAACGGGCTGGCCATGGCCTCTTCCGACATGTTCTTGGCCATGATCTGCTTCTGCGTGATGAACTGCGACGCCGTCATGGCGAGGATCATCACGATCGACAGGATCCACACAGCAACCTCGCCGCCTGCGGTGCTGCCGTGAAGCAGCGACGCCGACAGGGGAGCGCCGAAGATGCTCGATTCATCGAACTGCCTGACCTGCTCGACGCTCATGGCACCGATGCCCTGGCCGCCCGCCTTGGCGGTGCTGATACCGGAGAGGACCTGGAACAGTGCGAAGAAGAAGGGCATCTGGATCAGCATCGGCAGGCACGCCGAGAACGGGTTGGTGCCGTGCTTCTTGTACAGGGCCATCTGTTCCTGCGCCATGGCCTGGCGGGACAGCTGGTCGGACTTGCCCTTGTACTTGTCCTGCATCTTCTTCAGGTCAGGCTGCAGGAGCTGCATGCCCCGCTGGGCCTTGATCTGCTTGACGAAGACGGGAATCAGGGCGGCGCGGATGACCAGCACCAGCCCGATGATGGAGAGTGTCCAGGTCCAGCCGTTCGCGGCCGGCAGGCCGATGACGCTGAGTCCGTCATGGAACCCGACCATGATGACTGAAACCAGCCACTTGAACGGGGCCATGATTGTTCCAAAGATGTCCATACGATATCCCTATTCGTTAGGCCGCAAGGCGGCCTTCTCCATCAGCCTGAGCAGCCAGGTACTTGTCCGGATTGTTCAGCACAACAATTGTGGGGGTCTGGTTTTCAGGCCATTCCCGGTGGCCGGCGGGGACGTGGTCCACACCACCGGCGTTCCATGGATGGCAGCGCCCGAGGCGCCTGGCAGCAAGCCAGCTTCCCTTGACCGCACCGTGGACGGTGATCGCCTCGAGAGCGTAGGCCGAACAGCTGGGGAAGAAGCGGCAGACCTGGCCGTACAGCGGCGAGACCACTTTGCGGTAGGCGATCAGCAGCACGATGAGGATATTGCGGGGCAGGTTCCAGACCGCAGCGCCCAGGCGACTCAGAGCAGACTTCGGAGCATGCTTCGGATCAGGGACGACGGCGGCAGTTGAGTTACGCACGCGGGGTCCCTTCCTGTGTTGTCTCGTAAGAAACTGATGAAGCAGCCTGTGGAAGGCGGTTGCCCAGCCGTTTCATTGTTGTCTCCAAAGCGGCGTCATAGTCGGAGAGCAGTTGGTCCCAGCTGGCAGCCGCCGCGGCGGGCAGGGCCCGGACCACGATGGCAAACCCGCTGCCGTATTTCTGCAACGACAATGCGCCAGCTTCTCTCAGTCTCCTCTTAACGAGGTTCCTGACAACAGCGTTCCCGACACTCTTGGAAACGATGAATCCGATCCGGCTTGGTTCATCGGCAGCGAGAGCTGCCGTATATAACACTACGTTCCGGCGTCCATTGCGGACACCGGAACGTACAGTTGTTGAAAAATCGGTTGATGTCCTCAGACGGTTCCGGGTGGCTAGCACCGTTAAACTCGCACAGGGATGTGGACCGACGAGTCCGTTATTTAGGCCGACAGTTCGGTGCGGCCCTTGCCACGACGGGCTGCCAGGATGGCACGGCCGGCACGGGTACGCATACGAAGGCGGAAGCCGTGCTTCTTGGCTCGACGGCGGTTATTCGGCTGAAAAGTCCGCTTGCTCACGTTAGTTACTCCAGTGGATCAAAGGTGCGCCCACCCGATCAGGGGGAAGAACTGGCCGACGCTAAGTTTTATATGTGCCGCCACCCTCGACTCGCAAGACGCGGGGCGTCGGGGAGAGATTCAACTGAGGGCCAAAAGCGGACACAAAGGACTTCACAACGTTAGGCCAAATTCGCCTCCAGAGTCAAACCGGGGGACGCTGCGCAGACTTTCCCCAGCTGTGGCTAACTCCCCTCCCAACCTGTGGATGAACCGGGTCACAGGCCCTGTTTGAGAACCACAACGGTGTAATTATCCACAGGACTGAACCCAGCTATCTTCTAGCGTTTTCATCCCCTACAGTGGCTCAGTAGCCCATTATCCACGGACTGTGCATAACCCTGTGGATTAAGCCGGGCCAGTGCGCTGGTCCGGGTCGTGCCGCTGCAGGTAATGCAGGCAAGCAAGTTTGAGGAACTGATTGATGACAGTAGACGAAGCCAACCAAGCCAACACTGTCGGAAGTTCCTGGCGGCGGGTAGTGAGCCTTCTGGAGAACGACCACCGTGTCTCACCCCGGCAGCGCGGCTTCGTCATCCTGGCCCAGGCCCAGGGTCTCATCGGTTCCACCCTCCTGGTGGCCGTGCCGAACGAACTCACCCGCGAGGTCCTGCAGACCCAGGTCAAGGAAGCCCTCGACGACGCGCTCCGGAATGTATTCTCCGACGAAATCCGCTGTGCCATCGACGTCGACACCGATCTGGTGCCGCTCCACACCGAGCCGGAACCCGCCGTCGAACTTTCCCTTGCCGCCGACCCGACCGTGGAGCTGAAGCCGCAGCCGATGCTGCCGAGCACCTCGCATGAGTTCGGCCGCCTCAACCCGAAGTACGTGTTCGACACCTTCGTGATCGGATCCTCCAACCGCTTCGCCCACGCAGCCGCCGTGGCCGTGGCCGAGGCTCCGGCGAAGGCCTACAACCCGCTGTTCATCTACGGTGACTCCGGACTGGGCAAGACGCACCTGCTGCACGCGATCGGCCACTACGCCCGCAGGCTCTACAGCGGAATCCGGGTCCGGTACGTGAACTCCGAGGAATTCACCAACGACTTCATCAACTCGATCCGTGACGATGAAGGCACCAGCTTCAAGACCACGTACCGCAACGTCGACGTCCTGCTGATCGATGACATCCAGTTCCTGGCCGGCAAGGACCGGACGCTGGAGGAGTTCTTCCACACGTTCAACGCCCTGCACAACAACAACAAGCAGGTTGTCATCACGTCCGACCAGCCGCCGAAGCTGCTCGCCGGTTTCGAAGACCGGATGAAGTCACGCTTCGAGTGGGGCCTGCTGACCGACATCCAGCCGCCCGAACTGGAAACCCGGATCGCGATCCTGAGGAAGAAGGCCCTCAGCGAGGGTCTCTCCGCACCGGACGACGCGCTGGAATACATCGCATCCAAGATCTCCAGCAACATCCGCGAACTTGAAGGCGCACTCATCCGCGTCACCGCCTTCGCGAGCCTGAACCGGCAGCCAGTGGATGTGGCCCTGGCCGAGATGGTGCTCAAGGACCTCATCACCGACGACGGCGCCCAGGAAATCACGTCCGGGCAGATCCTGACCCAAACCGCCGACTACTTCAAGCTCAGCATGGAAGAGCTCTGCAGCAAGTCACGGACGAGGACCCTGGTGACCGCCCGTCAGATCGCGATGTACCTGTGCCGGGAGCTCACGGACATGTCCCTTCCCAAAATCGGGCAGGAGCTGGGCGGCCGCGACCACACCACGGTGATCCACGCGGACCGCAAGATCCGCGAACTGATGGCCGAGCGCCGGGTCATCTACAACCAGGTGACCGAGCTGACCAACCGGATCAAGCAGCAGCAACGCAATTCGTGAGCCGCTCCGCCGTGTACTCCCTACCTTATTAACAGGCACCTGTGGACAACCCTGTGGATAGTTAAGGGGACAACCGCGCTTAATGGGCTTAAAACCCTTAAGGCATCTGTGGATCGGCGAATCGGCCAAAAATGTTATCCCCATCCACAGCCTGTTTAAAACCTGCCCAGCCCACAATCCATGAACAGGGCTTAACCCCGGAATCACACCGCGAAACCGAGTTATCCACAGTTTCCACAGCAGTTATTAACACTACTAATCCCAAGAAAATGAAATTCCCTCAAACAACAGTTTCGATCCACCGCCCAAACAGCGCCCAGGCCCGTTCCGGACCGGCGCCGGGGACCGGGGCGTCGAACAACACAGATGTAACCCAGGGATGGGAGAAACGCACATCTTGGGGCTAAGCTGTCTGCAGTGCCTCCGTCCCGGACATCTTTTGTAGGTCCCAGCTGGTCCATGGAACCCGGGGAGGGCGGGCACTTCCCTTGTTGACGGTGTTCGGCAGCCCTGCCGAAGTCCGCAGCAGTTCGACGAGTATTTAGCGATGACAGCAGCAATGAAAGGCGGCACCCTTCCGTGAAGTTCAGAGTCGAACGGGACGTCCTGGCAGAAGCCGTGACATGGACCGCCCGGTCGTTGTCTCCGCGGCCGCCAGTACCCGTACTTTCAGGCCTGCTCCTCAAGGCCGAGGCCGGTACCGTCAGCCTCTCGAGCTTCGACTACGAGACCTCCGCGAGGCTCGAAATCGCCGCTGACATCACCACCGAAGGCACCATCCTGGTTTCGGGCCGCCTGCTCGCAGACATCTGCCGCAGCCTGCCCTCCGCACCCGTCGACGTCGAAACGGACGGCAACAAGGTCACGCTCACCTGCCGCCGAAGCAGCTTCCACCTGGCCACGATGCCGGAAGCCGAATACCCGCCCTTGCCGGCCCTGCCCCCGATCAGCGGCACCGTTGCGGGCGATTCCTTCGCCCAGGCCGTGTCCCAGGTGATCATCGCGGCCAGCAAGGACGACACCCTGCCGATCCTCACCGGCGTCCGGATGGAGATCGAGGACGATCTCATCACCCTGCTGGCAACGGACCGCTACCGACTGGCCATGCGCGAACTCCCCTGGAAGCCCGTCACCCCGGGAATTTCCACGAGCGCCCTGGTCAAGGCCAAGACCCTCAACGAAGTGGCGAAGACCCTCGGCCCCAGCGGCGACATCAACCTCGCCCTTGCCGACGACGACAGCCGGCTCATCGGTTTTGAGAGCGGCGGCCGCACCACCACTTCGCTCCTGGTCGACGGGGACTACCCCAAGATCCGATCGCTCTTCCCGGACTCGACTCCGATCCACGCCACCGTCCAGACCCAGGAACTGGTCGAAGCAGTGCGCCGTGTGTCGCTTGTGGCCGAACGCAACACCCCCGTCCGGCTCGCCTTCACCCAGGGTCAGCTGCACCTGGATGCCGGCACCGGCGAAGATGCCCAGGCCTCGGAGGAGCTCGAGGCCCAGCTGACCGGCGACGACATCACGGTCGCCTTCAACCCGCACTACCTGGTCGAAGGCTTGACCGTCATCGAAACCAAATTCGTGCGCTTCTCCTTCACATCGGCCCCCAAGCCCGCCATGATCACGGCCCAGCATGACGCCGAGGGCGAAGACCAGGGCGACTACCGTTACCTGGTCATGCCGGTCCGGCTGCCCAACTAGCTGGCACCTGGTGTCGCTATTAGCCCTCATAACGACAACAACTGCGACCCGGTCGGCGAGCTGTCGCCGCTCTAGAACCCACCCACACCCGCCAGCGCAGACTGCCAGCGCAGAAAAGAGTTCATACCGTGCACATCGGATTGATCGGTCTTGGAAAAATGGGTTTCAACATGCGCGAACGCATGCGCAAGGGTGGAATCGAGGTCACCGGCTTTGACCGCAATCCGGATGTCACGGATGTGGCCAGTGTGGACGAACTCATTGCCGCCGTCCCGGCGCCGCGACTCATCTGGGTCATGGTTCCTTCCGGCGACATCACCGACGCCGTCATCACGGAACTCGGCAGCAAGCTCGACGCCGGAGACCTCGTGATCGATGGCGGCAACTCCCGGTTCACTGAGGACCAGAAACACGGTGCCGCGCTGGCCGAAAAGGGAATCCGCTTCGCCGACTGCGGCGTTTCCGGCGGTGTCTGGGGGCTCCAGAACGGCTACGGCCTGATGGCAGGCGGGGACGCCGCGGACATCGAACGGGCCCTTCCCGTCTTCGATGCCCTCCGTCCCGACGGCGACCGCGCCGACAGCTTCGTCCATGTGGGCGGCATCGGTGCCGGGCACTACGCCAAAATGGTCCACAACGGGATCGAATACGGGCTGATGCAGGCGTATGCCGAAGGCTATGAACTCCTGGCCGCGAAAGACATCGTCACCGATCTTCCTGGAACATTCCGGGCCTGGCAGAAGGGCACCGTTGTGCGTTCCTGGCTGCTGGACCTCATGGTCAAGGCACTCGACGAAGACCCCGGCCTGGAATCCATTGACGACTACGTCGAAGATTCCGGCGAAGGCCGGTGGACCGTCGAGGAAGCGATCGCCAACGCGGTGCCCGCACCGGCGATCACGGCGGCGCTGTTTGCCCGCTTCTCCTCCCGCGAGGACAATTCGCCGGCCATGAAGATGGTTTCCGCGCTGCGCCACCAGTTCGGCGGCCATGCGACCCGCCCGGCAAAATAGTCCTGCCCTGAAGTCCTGACCCCGGCGTGTACCTAGAACAGCTTTCGCTGACAGATTTCCGCAGTTACGACCAGGTGGAGCTGAGTCTGGAACCCGGCGTCACCGTCCTGGTCGGATCCAACGGCATCGGTAAGACGAACCTGATGGAAGCGATCGGCTACCTTGCCACGCTGAGCTCGCACCGGGTCAGCACGGATGCGCCGCTCTTGCGGTTCGGCACGGACCGGGCAATGATCCGGGCCAGGCTGGTCCGCGGCGGGCAGTCCACGGTGCTCGAGCTGGAAATCAACGCCGGCCGGCCCAACCGCGCGCGCATCAACCGGAGCAACCCGGTCAGGGCACGCGACATCCTCGGCATCTGCCAGACCGTGCTCTTTGCGCCGGAAGACCTGGCATTGGTCAAGGGGGATCCGTCCAACCGCCGCCGGTTCCTTGACGAGCTCCTGGTCAGCCTCATTCCGCGGCACGCCGCCACCCGGAGCGACTATGACCGCGTCCTGAAGCAGCGCAATGCGCTGCTCAAATCAGCCCGGGCCGGCAAATTCACCTCCGGCCACGAGGCGACGCTGGATGTCTGGGACCAGCACATGGCCCGGGCCGGGGCGGAGCTGCTGCACGCGCGGCTGGAGCTGGTGGAACGGCTACGGCCGCACCTGAAAAACGCCTATGCGCAGCTCACCGACGGTTCCAAGGAAGCCGGCGCCGTCTACCGCTCCACGCTGCAGGATGTGATGGACGACGACGGCGCCACGCCGCAGCCTGCTTTCGCGGCGGACGGCGGGACGACCGCAGGAGAAACGGCCGCGTCGTCGGAGGATCTCCGTCTGCTCTCCATCGACGAGCTCACGGCCCGCTATGTTCAGGCCTTCGCGGCCTCACGCCGCAAGGAACTCGAACGCGGGATCTCCTTGGTGGGGCCGCACCGCGACGAGCTTGAACTGGTGCTGGGGATGGCGCCCGCCAAGGGTTATGCCTCCCATGGGGAAACGTGGTCCATGTGCCTGTCCCTGCGCCTGGCCTCGTACTACGTCATGCTGGACGATGCCCGCACCGGCGGTTCCGCTCCGATCCTGATCCTGGATGATGTTTTCGCTGAGCTGGACGTCCAGCGGCGGCGTAAACTGGCGGCAATAGTATCCGGTGCCGAGCAGGTGCTGGTGACTGCCGCCGTCGAGGACGATATCCCGGCGGAACTGGCCGGACGGCGGGTGAAGGTCATCCCGGGAGGAATCGATGAGCCGGAATATCGATGAATAAGGATACCGACGGCGGCCTGCAGCCTGGCCGCGACCCCGATGACATCGATGCTGCCCAGGCGGCGCTGAACAGGATGCGCGACGCCGCCGCGGCCCGCGGCGAAATCCGGCGGAAAGCCCCGCCGCGCCCCGGTGCGAAGCCGCAGAAGCCCGGTCGCAGCGCCGGAGGGACCAGGGGTTTCGGGCAGTTCCACGGCACCGGCCGGGACCCGCTCGGACTGGGCAAGGTCGTGGGACGCCTCGTCGCCGAGCGCGGCTGGAGCTCTCCCGTGGCCGTCGGTTCCGTGATGGCACAGTGGGCCACCCTGGTGGGACCGGAAATCTCCGCCCACTGCACCCCGGAGAGTTTCACCGACACCACCCTGCATGTGCGCTGTGATTCCACGGCCTGGGCCACACAGCTGCGCCTGCTGAGCATCAGCCTGCTGGAGAAGTTCCGCACCGAACTCGGCGACGGCGTCGTGACCCGCATCCAGGTGCTCGGACCCGCGGCTCCGAGCTGGCGCAAGGGCCTCCGGACGGTCAACGGCCGGGGCCCCCGCGACACCTACGGATAGTCCCCACGGCGCCGGCGGTCTGCCGGGTCTCTTGCGCTCCTTGCAAAACTCTTGAAAAATGCGGAAACGGCGTGTAGGGCGCTCGAACGCCCGGGAGCCGTATTGCACCCTAGGGCGGGACCCCCAAAGCCTTGCAGGGGGAGCCAACGGCCTCTCAGCGGCACTTTCCCGGCCGTTTGGGGCCCTGGAATGCGGGTTTACGCTCTCTAACACGGTAGAATCGTGGTTGATAACTGGGCGCCGGTGAAACGTTGACTGAGTCCGTTTCCGACGCAATACCAGCGTGCGGCAGACGGTTCCTCGAGTCAGCGGACCAGCCGGGGCCATCAGTGACGCTCCTGTTGGCAGAAGCCCTTCCCCCGGAAGAGGCAACGGCCGGCCTTCAACGAACGTAGAGGAGTCGAAAGCGCCTGTGGCTAACGACAATGCAGATATCCCGGCAGTGGAAGCAGTAGCGGAGGAAGCCCTGACGGTTGATGCTTCGCCGGAGGCCGTGACGCCGCACGGGTATGGCGCCAGCGACATCACGGTCCTCGAGGGCCTGGAGGCTGTCCGGAAACGTCCGGGTATGTACATCGGATCCACCGGTCCGCGCGGCCTGCACCACCTGGTCTATGAAGTGGTGGACAACTCGGTTGACGAGGCCCTGGCCGGCTACTGCACCCACATCGAAATCGTTCTGCAGGCCGACGGCGGCGTCAAGGTGGTCGACGACGGCCGCGGCATCCCGGTGGACATGCATCCGACCGAGCACAAGCCCACGGTGGAAGTCGTCATGACCATCCTGCACGCCGGCGGCAAATTCGGCGGCGGCGGCTACGCCGTGTCCGGCGGCCTGCACGGCGTCGGCATTTCGGTAGTCAATGCGCTTTCCAGCCGGGTCGATACCGAGGTCCGCCGTCAGGGACATGTCTGGCGGATGTCCTTCGCCGACGGCGGCAAGCCCCAGGGCGGTCTGGTCAAGGGCGAGGAAGCCACGGAGACCGGGACCACCCAGACGTTCTACCCGGATGCCAGCATCTTCGAGAGCACTGAGTTCGAATTCGAGACGCTGCGTGCCCGTTTCCAGCAGATGGCCTTCCTGAACAAGGGCCTGCGCATCACACTGACCGATGAGCGCCGCGCCCCGGAGGAACCGTCCGAAGACGGCGACCTGGATCTGGACACCGTTCCGACCGAAGGCGAAGTACCCGCGGAGTTCCACACCGTGGTCTACCAGTACGACGACGGCCTGCTGGACTACGTGAAGCACCTGAACTCCGGCAAGAAGGTCGATGTGGTCCACGAGGACGTCATCGCCTTCGAAACCGAAGACAAGGAACGGCACATCGCCCTGGAGATGGCGATGCAGTGGACCAACGCGTACTCCGAGAGCGTCCACACCTACGCCAACACCATCAACACCCATGAGGGCGGCACCCACGAAGAGGGTTTCCGAGCCGCGATGACCTCGCTCATCAACCGCTACGCGCGGGAGAAGAGCATCATCAAGGAAAAGGACGACAACCTCACCGGTGACGACATCCGTGAAGGCCTGACGGCTGTCATCTCGGTAAAGCTTGCCGAGCCGCAGTTCGAGGGCCAGACCAAGACCAAGCTCGGCAACTCCGAGGTCAAAGGCTTTGTCCAGCGCGTGGTCACCGACGGTCTCGGCGACTGGCTGGAACGCAACCCCGGCCCGGCCCGGGACGTGATCCGCAAGGCCATTTCCGCGGCCCAGGCCCGGATGGCCGCCCGCAAGGCCCGCGACAATGCCCGCCGCAAGAGCCCGCTGGAATCCTTCGGCATGCCCGGCAAGCTTTCCGACTGCTCCTCGAAGGACCCGGCCAAGTGCGAGGTGTACATCGTGGAGGGTGACTCCGCCGGCGGCTCCGCCAAGCGCGGCCGGAACCCGGAAACCCAGGCCATCCTGCCGCTGCGCGGCAAGATCCTGAACGTGGAGCGGGCCCGGCTGGACAAGGCCCTGGGCAACAATGAAGTCCAGTCCATGATCACGGCCTTCGGCACGGGCATCGGCGAGGACTTCGACCTGAGCAAGCTGCGGTACCACAAGATCGTGCTGATGGCCGATGCCGACGTCGACGGCCAGCACATCACCACCCTGCTGATGACCCTGCTGTTCCGCTACATGCGTCCGCTGATCGAAAACGGTTACGTGTACCTCGCCCAGCCGCCGCTGTACCGCATCAAGTGGTCCAACGCCCCGCACGACTACGTGTACAGCGACCGCGAACGCGACGCCCGGCTCCTCTCCGGCCAGGCCGCCGGCCGGCGCATCCCCAAGGACAACGGCATCCAGCGCTACAAGGGTCTCGGTGAGATGGATTACACCGAACTTTGGGACACCACGATGGATCCGGAGCACCGCACGCTGCTGCAGGTCACCATGGATGACGCTCTCGCCGCCGACCAGACCTTCTCCGTACTGATGGGCGAGGACGTCGAATCCCGCCGGAATTTCATTCAGCAGAACGCCAAGGACGTTCGGTTCCTCGATATCTAGCGGCTCACCGCAGCCTCAAATATTCCCGGACTGATATATACCTGAAACGGAAAATATAGACTATGAGTGACGAAACACCCGAGGTTCCGGCCGGCTCCGCCGGTGCCGAGCCCGTTCTTGAAGGCACCGTTTTGGACGAGGCCGTGCTGACCGACCGCGTCGAACAGGTGGACCTGCAGACGGAAATGCAGCGCTCCTACCTCGACTACGCCATGGCCGTGATCGTCGGACGCGCCCTGCCGGACGTCCGCGACGGCCTCAAGCCCGTCCACCGCCGTGTCCTGTATGCGATGTTCGACGGCGGCTACCGCCCGGACCGCTCCTTCAATAAGTGCGCCCGCGTGGTCGGCGAGGTCATGGGCCAGTACCATCCGCACGGCGACACCGCCATCTACGATGCGCTGGTCCGGCTGATCCAGGACTGGACCATGCGCTACCCGCTGGCCCTCGGCCAGGGCAACTTCGGCTCACCTGGGAACGACGGCGCGGCCGCACCGCGGTACACCGAAACCAAGATGGCGCCGCTGGCGATGGAAATGGTCCGGGACATCGATGAGGAAACCGTCGATTTCCAGGACAACTACGACGGCAAGAACCAGGAACCGACGATCCTGCCGGCGCGGTTCCCCAACCTGCTGGTCAACGGCTCCTCGGGCATCGCCGTCGGCATGGCCACCAACATCCCGCCGCATAACCTCCGCGAAGTTGCCGACGGTGTGCAGTGGTACCTGGTCAACCCGGGCGCCAGCCGGGAGGAGCTGCTCGAAGAGCTGATCCTGCGCATCAAGGGCCCCGACTTCCCGACCGGCGCCACTATCCTGGGCCACAAGGGCATCGAGGACGCCTACCGCACGGGCCGCGGCTCCATCACCATGCGTGCCGTCGTCAACGTCGAGGAACTCCAGGGCCGCACGTGTCTCGTGGTCACCGAGCTGCCGTACCAGGCCAACCCCGACAACCTGGCGATCAAGATCGCCGAGCTCGTCAAGGACGGCAAGATCTCGGGGATCGCCGACCTCCGCGACGAAACCTCCGGCCGCACCGGCCAGCGCCTGGTGATCGTGCTCAAGCGCGACGCCGTGGCGAAGGTGGTGCTGAACAACCTGTACAAGCACACCCAGCTGCAGGACAACTTCGCGGCCAACATGCTGGCGATCGTTGACGGCGTACCGCGCACGCTGAGCCTCGACGCGTTCATCCGCCACTGGGTTACCCATCAGATGGACGTCATTGCCCGTCGGACGCGCTACCGCTTGCGCAAGGCCGAGGAAGAGGCACACATCCTGCGTGCCCTGCTCAAGGCGCTGGACATGCTCGACGAGGTCATCGCCCTCATCCGCGCGTCCAACACTACCGAAGCCGCCCGCGACGGCCTGATGCAGCTCCTGGATATTGACGAGCTCCAGTCCCGGGCGATCCTGGACATGCAGCTGCGCCGGCTCGCGGCCCTGGAACGCCAGAAGATCCAGGACCGGCACGCCGAATTGGAAGCCCTGATCGCCGAGTACAACTCGATCCTGGCCTCCGAGGAACGGCAGCGCGAGATCATCAGCACCGAGCTGGCCGAGATCGTGGCCAAGCACGGGGACGACCGCCGCACCAAGGTCCTGATGGGCTTTGACGGGGACATGTCGATGGAAGACCTGATCCCCGAAGAGGAAATGGTGGTCACGATCACCCGCGGCGGCTACGTCAAGCGCACCCGTAGTGACAACTACCGCTCGCAACAGCGCGGCGGCAAGGGCATCAAGGGCGCGCAGCTGCGCGGCGACGACGTCGTCGAGCACTTCTTCGTTACAACGACGCACCACTGGCTGCTGTTCTTCACGAACCTGGGACGCGTCTACCGGGCCAAGGCCTACGAGCTCGCGGAAGCGGGACGTGACGCCAAGGGCCAGCACGTGGCCAACCTGCTCGCCTTCCAGCCCGATGAGCACATCGCCCAGGTGCTGGACCTGCGGGACTACCAGCACTCGCCCTACCTGGTGCTGGCCACCAAGCGCGGCCTGGTCAAGAAGACGCGGCTGGAGGACTACGACACCAACCGCTCCGCGGGCGTCATCGCGATCAACCTGCGTGACGGCGACGAGCTCGTCTCCGCTCAGCTGGTCTCGGAAACCGACGACCTCATGCTGGTGTCCCGAAAGGGGCAGTCCATCCGTTTCACCGCCACGGATGAAGCCCTGCGCCCCATGGGCCGGGCCACCTCCGGTGTCACGGGCATGAAGTTCCGCGAGGATGACGAACTGCTCGCGGCCGACGTCGTCAAGGACGGTTCGTTTGTCTTCATCGTCACCGAGGGCGGCTTCGCGAAGCGGACCGCCGTGGAGGAATACCGGCTCCAAGGCCGTGGCGGCCTCGGCATCAAGGTCGGCAAGTACCAGGAGGAGCGCGGGCATCTGGTCGGTGCCCTGATTGTCCACGAGGAGGATGAGGTCCTGGTGGTCATGGAAGGCGGCAAGGTGGTCCGTTCCTCGGTCACCGGCGTGCCCGCGAAGGGCCGCGACACCATGGGGGTGATCTTTGCCAAGCCGGACAAAAATGACCGCATCATCGCGGTCGCGCGCAACAGCGAACGCGGCCTGGAAAGCGATGAAACGGCGGACGACGGCGACGACGCCGAGACCGTTGACGGCGCGGAAAATGGCACCGACAACGCAGCCGGCACTGAATCCGGAAGTCGGGCATCGGCGCCGGATGACGTAACGTTGGCTGGAGATGCCGGATCACACGATGGGTCCGCAGTCGCAGAATCAACGGCACAATCAGCGGCACAATCAACACAGGCAGAATCAGTACCGGCCCCGGAGTCAGATGAGTCATCGGGCAATGCCGAGCTGGACGAAGACAACACCGGAGGTAACGAGTGAGTAATTCCGACTCATATCCCAAGCCAAGCAGCGGCGTCCCCCGCGTGAGCGCGCCGTCGCGTCCGCAGCAGCGGCCCGGCGTGCCTGGCGGAGCCGCCGGTTCAGCACAGCGGCCGCCGGCCCCCGGACAGCGCCCTGTGCAGGGCCCGCGGCCCGCGACGCCGGGGCAGCGCCCCGGCCAGGCCGGCGGGCAGAACGCCGGGGGGCAGAACACGGCCAGCCTGATCAAGCCTGCGCCCAAGGCCAAGGTCCGCCGCGCCCGTCTCCTGGTCAGCAAGGTGGAGCCGTGGTCCGTGCTGAAGATGGCCTTCCTGCTCTCCGTCGCCCTGGGCATTGTGACCGTCGTGGCGGCGATCGTGCTCTGGACCGTACTGGACCTGACGGGGATCTTTGACCAGGTGGACAGCCTGCTCGGGACCCTTGCCGGCTCCGAAGGCGGCGGCTTCGAACTGAAGAAGGTGGCCTCGCTGGGGCAGGTGGCATCGTTCGCCACCATTATCGCCGTGATCAACGTCGTGCTGCTGACGGCCCTGTCCATGCTCTCGGCGGTGCTGTACAACATCGCCGCGACGCTGGTGGGCGGCATCGGCGTCACCCTCACGGACGACTAAAGCCGTACTTTTCCCCGGATTCCTGCGGGGAAATGCCTCGATTTGAGATCGGGCCGGGATGTGCTGTACAGTCATATCTCGGCCCGATGAGGCATCGGGGCGTATAGCTCAGGCGGTTAGAGCGCTTCGCTGATAACGAAGAGGTCCCAGGTTCAAGTCCTGGTACGCCCACGGAACCTGTGCAGGTTCTGGTAGAGGTTAGGGGAAGGTTCAGGCATTACTGAACCGGAACGAGGTGAATGTGAAGAAGCTGCTGGTTGTTGCAGCCACGATCGCAGGCGTCCTGCTCTACAAGAAAGTGCAGGAATCCGAAGCCCGGAAAACAGTCTGGAGCGATTCAACCGATAAGGTTGATTAGCCTGGATTCCCGGTCCGGGAGCTGGAAACAGCCCTCCGGAACTAGGGTATGATTGTCGGGTTGCTTCTTATGGGGGCATGGCGCAATTGGTAGCGCACCTGCTTTGCAAGCAGGGGGTTCGGGGTTCGAGTCCCCGTGCCTCCACCATAAGAAAGGCCCCGGAAAGCGGAAACGCGGTCCGGGGCCTTTTGCGTGTGCAGAATCTGCAGACGGTCCCTGCGGACTGTGCGTGCGTCCCGTGCGTGCAGCCCGGCCGGTGCCGGCGTCGCGGCTCAGTCCTTGGGTTTGGCGTAGTCCTCCATCCCCTGCCAGTCGATGAACACGTAGGGCTCGTCGCCGAGCACCCAGGCATCGTGGCCGGGCGGAATGATTCCGAAGTCACCCGGACCGAATTCGCTCTCTTCACCGTCGTCCATGACGACCTTCAGGCGCCCCGACACCGTGTACCCGACGTGGCTTGCCATGCAGCTATCCGTTTTGGCGATCGGCTTCACATGATCTGACCACTTCCAACCAGGCAGGAACGTGGCGCGTCCCACGGCGCCGGCGTCGAGATTGACGAGGTCAACCTGACCAATCCCTTCTGCCACGGGACGTGTCTCCTCCGGATTGTCCAGGCTCTTGCGGATGATTGAAGACATCTTGGTCTCCTTCTTCGATGATTTGAGACCGCGATTTAAGACTGGCACCACGGTATGACGCGGTCAAGAACGCGCTTTCAGCAATTGCCGACGCACCCGCCGGGGAACTTGGCCCTACTACTGTTGGACCGTGAACTTGCTTCTTGCCGCCGTGGGAGTGCTGGGCGTGGCTTCCTCGGGACCGCTCATCGCCGCCACACTGGGCGCCACCTCGGTCAGCGCCCTCGCCATCGCCTTCTGGCGCAACGCGATCGGAGCTGCCGTCATGGCGGGGCCCGTGCTGGTCCGGCAGCCCCTCCAATTCGCCCGGGTCACGGGGACCGAGTTCCGCTGGTCCCTGGCCGCCGCAATCGCCCTGGCACTGCACTTCGCCTGCTTCATCACTTCCCTGCAGCTGACTTCCGTCGCGGCCGCCACGGCCCTGGTCTGCCTGCAGTCCGGCTGGATCGCGATCTTTCAGCTGTTCCGGGGCGTCAGGCACCGCTGGCCGGTCCTGGCCGGCCTGGGTATCGCCTTCGGCGGCGTCGTGGCCATTACCGGGTTCGACATGGGCACCTCGCCGGATGCGCTCCTGGGGGACCTCCTGGCCGTGGCCGGAGGCGCCCTGGCGGGGATCTACACCCTGGCCGGCGGCAAGGCCCGCCAGACCATGGGCACTGGTGTGTACACGACGCTCTGCTATGGGATGTGCGCGGCCTCAGTGGCGCTAATGGCGCTGTTCTCCCGGCAGCCGCTGGCCGGGTTCGACGCCGGTGGCTGGCTGGGCATCCTGGCCATCACCGTGTGTGCACAACTGGTGGGGCACACGGCCTTCAACCACCTGCTGGCGACGATGAGTCCGCTGCTGGTGTCCATGATCATCCTGCTGGAGATCCCCGGCGCCGCGCTGCTTGCCGCCGCGTTCCTGGCCGAAACATTGCCCGCCGGAACGTACGGGGGGCTGGCGATGATCCTGGTGGGGCTCGCCGTCGTCGTCCTGGGGCAGCGGAGCTCGCGGTCCGTCAGGCTCAACGCCGCCCGGCTGGCCGAACTGGGCACCGACTAAAAACGCGCACGGCACCGCGCCGCGGCGGGCGCGGCTACTGGCCGCCGCGGCGGGCGGGCTGGGCCGTATTGACCGTGTGAATGGCGCGCAGCAGCTTCGCCGGGAAGTACACGGAGAAGAAGACGACCATGGGCGCCTTCAGCGCCATCTTCTTGACGTTGTGCGCCTTGTACGTGCGGTCGAACCGCGTCACGTAGTAGCGGTAGTCCCGGGGCGAGTCTTCGAGGCGTCGCGCGGACATGCCGGAGATCATCTGCGGCCAGTACTGGATCCGGAGCTCGTGGTCGGCCAGGTGCAGGGAGAGGTCGATGTCTTCATGCATCTCGTCCTTTTCATCCCGGCAGGTCTCCGCCCGGATGATCTCCCACGCGGAGCGGCGCAGCGCCATGTTGGAGCCGAAGAGGAAATGATACTGGTGCTTGGCGAGCTTGAGCATCAGTTGGCGCATTTTGTCATCCGCTTTGAGGCCGAAGCGGCGCATCGGCATGTCGTAATAGACCACCGGGCCGGTAGCGGCGTGGACCGACTCATCCGCGAACGCCTTCTGGACCTGTTCCACCCAGTCCGGCTCCAGCACGGAGTCGGCATCGATCCGGCCGAGGATATCGCCTGTGGCGTGGTCCAGGCCGAAGTTGCGGGTGGGGATGAGTCCCTGGTCCCGGTCCTGGCTGAGCAGGATGATGGGACTCTCCGGGTACTCAAGCTGCATCTGCCGCACGATATCGGCCGTGCGGTCCGTGGACAGGTTGTCCACCACGATGATCTCGTGGGCGGGGACGGACTGGTACACGGCGGCGATCAGGCACTGCCGGATGACACTTTCCTCGTTGTATGCCGGGATGACAATAGATACAGCCGGCGGCAGCGCGGAAACGAGTAAGGCATCGTCGGGGGATCTATTGGGTGACATCACCACAAATTTAGCATCTAGCCCGTCATTTGAAGGGAGGGATCCCGCCCCTGGCGGAATCCCTCCCTTTCCCGGCTGCCCGCAGGCCGCCGGTTCTTAGCTAGCTGCGGCTACTTGCCGGTCTTGTCCGCAACATCATTCGGGCTCGCCCCGATGTTCCGCACGGCGGTCTTCGAATCCGTGGCAACCTCGGCGGTGGCCTCCTTGCCGGCTTCCTTGCTGTCCTCGGACGGGTCCTTGGCCGCGTCCGAGACATCGGCCGCTGCGTCCGCGACGGAACCGGGAACCTCTGCGGACGCGTCCGCCGCGCTGCCCGCGGCGGCGCCGGCCTTTGCGGCGGTGTCCGTACCGGCCCTATCTGCGGCGTCCTTGAGGGAATCCTTGGCGGAATCCTTGACGGCGTTCGCGGTCGTCGCCGGCTCCGGGGCAGGCGTTACCGGAGAAGGGGTCTTCCACGGGTCCTCGACCGGCTTGGAGGCCTTCCAGGCTGCGACCCCGGCCGCGAACGCCGCGGCGATGACGCCGACGATCAGCAGGCCGCGGTGCTTGGGCTTCTGCGGCTTGGAAAGTTCCCCGCTGACGGCCTTGCCTGCCTCGGTGGCCACAGCCTTGAACTGCTGGCCGGCGCTCTGTGCCTGCTCCTGGATGCTGTGCACAACACCGGAGTCGACGAGCTTCTGGGCAACGGCGTCCACATGGGCGGGAGCGCTTTCCAGCGTGCGGTGAACGGCCTCGGAGGCATGGCCGATCTGGTCTGAAAGCCTGGGAAGATATTCGACGACCACCCTGTCCCGCGCCTGGGCGATTACGGGTGTCGCCTTGTCCAGGGCCTCGTGCAGGCGCGGCGTCGCGCCCTCGACGGCGTCGTGGATCTTCGGAGCCAGCTGGGCCAGGCCGTCCTGGAGGAGCGGGGTAACGGTGGCGACGCCGTCGGCCAGGTTGTGGGCTGCCGATTTGAGCCCCTCCTGGATCTTGGGAGATGCGGTATCCAGTCCATGCTGCAGGCGGGGAACGGCCCAATTCACTGCCGCTTCAACCCGCGGGGTTGCCCAGTCCTTGGCGCTTTCCACTCCGGTGCTGACTGACTGCTCCAGCTCACGGGCAATACGATCCGTTTTCTTCACAACTACCTCCCGATTAATGTGACGGTTCTGCTGTTAGCCTACGTGTCTAGGAACGCACCGGCTATTCTTCAGGCCGATTTCCAGTGGATTTCACCCAGCGCGGAACTGACTCTGCGGCCCTGTGCGCTGCGGCCCGTCGTGGAAGAATAGGGCCCATGACTGCCATCGCAACCGCAAAAGCAACCATCCACACAAGCGTCGGCGACATCGTCGTCAACCTCTTCGGCAACCACGCGCCCAAGACCGTCAAGAACTTCGTCGGGCTGTCTACCGGCGAGCAGGCCTGGACCCACCCCGAAACGGGCGAGGACAAGACCGGCACGCCGCTGTACAACGGCACGATCTTCCACCGCATCATCAAGGACTTCATGATCCAGGCAGGCGACCCCCTGGGCCGCGGCGTCGGCGGACCGGGCTACAAGTTCGACGACGAAATCCACCCGGAGCTCACCTTCAACGAGCCCTACAAGCTGGCCATGGCGAACGCCGGAGTCCAGATGGGCAAGGGCACCAACGGTTCCCAGTTCTTCATTACCACCATCCCCACCGGCTGGCTGCAGGGCAAGCACAGCATCTTCGGCGAAGTCGCCGACGAGGAGTCCAAGAAGGTTGTTGACGCGATCGAGGCTGTCCGCACCGGAATGGGTGACCGCCCCGTCGAGGACGTCACCATCAACAGCATTGACGTAGAACAGCTCTAGGCCCAGCCCATGAGCTACGGAATTCCGGCGGCAGAGCCGTCCGCGCAGATCCCGGTGTGCCCCCGGCACCCGGACCGGCCCGCCTATGTGCGCTGCCAGCGGTGCGGGCGCCCTGCGTGCCCCGACTGCCAGCGGGCGGCCGCCGTCGGATTCCAATGTGTTGACTGTGTCAACGAAACAAAACGCACGACGCCGGACGTCAAGACGGTCTACGGCGGCGCCGTGGCCGCCGGCAAGCCTCTCGTCACCTTCCTGATCATCGGGCTGTGTGCCCTCGTCTACGTGCTGCAGTGGCTGGTCCCCAACGACGGGATCTACCAGGAGCTGGCCTACGCCCCCGCCTTCACGGACATCGAGCCCTGGCGGATGCTGACCTCGGCTTTCCTGCACTCCCAGGGCTTCCTGCTCCATATTGTCCTGAACATGTACACCCTCTGGATCTTCGGCCAGGCCCTTGAGCCGCTGCTGGGCCGCGTCCGCTTCCTCGCCGTCTACCTGCTGTCCGCCATCGGCGGCTCGGTCGGCTTCCTCCTGCTGACGCCGGTGTACCCGCCCAACGGCCCCGTGGGCGTCGTGGGAGCCTCCGGCGCGATCTTCGGCCTCTTCGGCGCCATGCTCGTGGTCCAACGGCACCGCGGCGGGGACATCCGCCAGCTCGTGGTCCTGATCGCCATCAACGGCGTCATCGGCTTCATGGTCCCCCAGATTGCGTGGCAGGCCCACCTTGGCGGCCTGGTCACCGGTGCCCTGTGCGCCGCCGTCATCGCCTACTCCCCACGCGGCCGTCGCCATGGCCTGCTGCAGTCGGGCGGCCTCGTGCTGGTCCTGGCCCTGCTGATCGCCATCTCCGTCTTCCGGATGGCGAGCGTCAGCGCCTAGACCCGCCTGCACTAGCCCCCTGTCCCTGCCCTCTGAACGGCGGGTCTGCCCGGCCGCTCGTCGCGTGCCGGTCCCCTGTGCACACTTCACCCTAACCAGCCATTCCGCTGTAAGTTTTCCACAGGGGTTATCCACATTGTTAATAACTTACATGGCTGTAGTTCAAAGTGGCCTGCCCGATCTGATGGCCACAGCTGGCGAATTTAGGGCACTATTTCAACGCAACATTCCAGATCTCCACAGTTGTGGAAAACTGCTGTGGGTTGCCCTGTGGTTAAGTGGACAACTTCGCCAGCGTGCCCCGGCCAGGAGCCGGCAATCCTTCGCCGGCTGCCGGGTGCCACGTCCCGGTGCAGGCCTGGATGTCTGATTTCCTCTGATTTCAACAGGGTTATTCACAGTGTTAATAACTTGATCCTCTGAGTGTCTCCCGTAAGAACTCCCGGGTTCCGGCATCGAGGCGGTGCGCGGGGGGCCGAAAAGTGTCGTTATCCCCAGCTGTGGATAACTTGTGGGTACTGGGTTGTTGTTAAGTGGATAACTTTCCCCGCGTCCGGATCGCGTCCAGATCCTGCATCAAAGGCGCTGCCGGGTGAGCTGTTCCGGACGTCCCGCCCTGGGCTGTGGGCAGGCCCGCGGTGCACGTCTGACTTATCCACAGACAATCCACACTGTTAATAACTTACAGCGCTATAATTCATGCGGTCCCCGGACGGGAATCGGCCATCCGCGAGCTACATGGGGCGCCGGGACGGCCTTGAAACGGTGTTTTCCTGGCGGAAGTTATCAACATTGTGGATAAGTTTCCCCAAAGTTGTGCACAACTGTGGATACTGCGGACCGATCCAGGACGGATCCAGGACGGATCCAGTCCGCGGAAAGGGCGGTGTCGGCGGCGTCAGCGCGGCCAGACGCCGGAGGTGCCGCGCCGGTGGCTGTCCAGCAGATGGGTGTCCACCATGCCGATGGCCTCCATGAGGGCGAACATCGTGGTGGGCCCGACGAATGCGAACCCCTTTTTCCGCAGCGCCTTGGAGAGTGCCACCGACTCCGCCGAGGTCGTCGGGACCTGGTCCAGCGATGCCGGCTCGGGCGTGCTCGTCGGCTGGAACCGCCAGACGAAGTCGACCAGCCCGCCGTCGTCCCTCAACGCGAGAGTAGCCCGGGCATTGGTGATGGCCGCCTGGATCTTGAGCCGGTTCCGGACAATGCCGGCATCCAGCATGAGGCGTTCCACATCGGCCTCGGTGAAGGCGGCCACGGTCTCGGGATGGAAGTCGCTGAACGCTGCCCGGAATGCCGGCCGTTTGCGGAGGATCGTAGCCCACGAGAGTCCTGCCTGGAAGGCCTCGAGGCTGATTCGTTCGTACAGTCCCCGTTCGTCCCGGACGGGCAGGCCCCACTCGTTGTCGTAGTAGTCGCGCAGCATCGGGTCCACGGACGCCCACGCAGGCCGAGCCAGTCCGTCGTCGCCGATAATGGAGCCGTTTGCTGCCGGGGTCATCTGGAATCCTTCGCTGGAAATTTGCCGCTTCCAGAATTATCGGTCACGCCGGGGACGACGGCGTGGTCGAGGCACTTACGGACAGGCATCAATGATGCATTAAAGGCAGGGGCCGGCACACACTGTGTACCGGCCCGGCAGGGTAGCTCCTGGAGCGTGTTCCTGGTTCAGGAACGGCAGTCGGGAACGGCAGTCGGGAACGGCAGTCAGGAACGCCAGTCTCAGGAACGCCAGCGCGTGGTCATCAGGAAGCCCACGATGGCGATTCCGAACCCTGCGACGATGTTCCACGATGCCCAGGCCTGCACAGGCAGCGTGCCTTCGCTGATATAGAACGTGATGATCCACAGCAGGCCAATGATCATCAGGCCGAACATCACCGGCTTGAACCAGACCGGGTTGGGCTTGTAGGCCTGCGCGGCAGAAGTCTGCGTCGTTGCGGGGGCAGTCCTTTTTCGCGGCTTTGACTCGGGCACGGGTCCTCCTTGGCGGGCTGGAACAGGAGCGGCACCTGGGCTTGATATCCTGCGAGAAGGAAAGGCCGGCGGCCAACGCGCTCTTGGTCAAGTGTGGAAATCATACTCGCAGCCAATTCTAGCTGTAGTTCAGGCCACACCGGTGTCAATCGAGAACGCCCAGGAGGAGAACACACGGTGCTGCAGTTAAAGGAGAGATCCGCTCCCGCTCCCGCTCCCGCGGCCGCGCGCGGCGCCGGCGTCCTCTCCCGCAGCTTCCAGATGGCAGGTGAGCTGCTCATGACCGCAGGGGTGATCGTCCTGCTGTTCGTGGCGTGGCAGCTGTGGTGGACCAATGTGGAGTCCGATGCCCGGCAACGCGGCGTCGTCAAGAATTTCGCCCACGACCTGAAGCAGGACCTGAAACAGGATCTGACAGGGGCGGGTCCCCTGGAGTCCGCGCCGCCGTCGGCAGCTGCCGACGACTCCTCCGACGGCTCGTCCGCTGGCTCTTCCTCCGGCTATGGCCCGGCCATTGTCAGCCCCGAACCGGCCGACGGCGTGACGATGGGCATCATGTATGTCCCCAGGTTCGGCGCCGATTTCACGCGGCCCCTTGTCCAGGGAACCACTCCGGCGGTGCTGGATACCCTGGGCATCGGCCATTACCCGGGCACCGCAATGCCCGGTGCGGTGGGGAATTTTGCCGTGGCCGGCCACCGGCAGACCCACGGTGCGGTCCTGGACAGCATCGATTCCCTCGTGCCCGGGGACAGGATCTACGTCCAGATCCGCGCGGGCTACTATGTCTACGTGTTCCGGAACAGCCAGATCGTTTTTCCCTCGAGGACGGACGTACTCCTGCCGGTGCCGGCCCAGCCGGCCGCAACGCCGAAGGAAGGCTACCTCACGATGACCAGCTGCAACCCGCGCTTCGGCTCGCAGGAACGCTTCATCGCCTACTCGCTGCTGGAGTGGTGGCAGCCGGCGTCAGCGGGGCCGCCGGCAGAAATCGCGAGCCAGGTAGCGCGCGTGCTCGGGGAGGGCTGACTCGTGTACGGCTGGATCTTCCGCCAGCTTCCGGGTCCCCTGTGGCTCAGGATCGCTGCCGCGCTGGTGCTGGTTGCCGGCGTACTGGTATTGATGGTTCAGTTCCTTTTTCCCTGGATGGCGCAGTTCACCCAGTTCACCGACTCGACGATTGGTTCAGCAAGGCACCCATGAGCACAACCAAGATCTTGGTCGTAGACAACTACGACAGCTTTGTCTACACCCTGGTGGGCTACCTCCAGGAACTCGGCGCGGAGACCACCGTGGTCCGAAACGACGATGTCACGCTCGCGGAGGCCGTCGAGATGGCGGACGCGCGCGACGGCGTGCTCATCTCTCCGGGTCCGGGAACCCCCGCCGCTGCCGGAGTCTGCATCGAGCTGATCCAGTGGTGCGGCAGCCACGGCAAGCCCATGCTCGGCGTGTGCCTGGGCCACCAGGCGCTGGCAGAGGCCTACGGGGGAACCGTGACCCACGCCCCGGAACTCATGCACGGCAAGACGTCCCTCGTGGAGCACCACGGGACCAGCGTATTTGCCGGCCTTCCCTCTCCCCTTACAGCGACCCGCTACCACTCCCTGGCCGCTGTCCGGGAGAGCATCCCCGAGGTCCTCGAGATCACCGCGGAGACAAGTACAGGCGTCGTGATGGGGCTGCAGCACCGCACCGCCCCCCTCTGCGGGGTCCAATTCCACCCTGAATCGGTGCTGACTGAAGGCGGCTACCAGATGCTCGGCAACTGGCTGGAGTCCCTGGGCATGGCGGGGGCCGCCGAACGGGCAGCGGAACTGAGCCCGCTCATCAAGCACTGACGGCCTCACGCACTGACTGTGTCAAGCACTGATTGTGCCGCGCCGCGAACCCCGGTCCGTGACCTAGGCCCCGAGCTGACCGGCGTGTAACGGCCCCGACGGGAACCCGCCCAGGATGTTGACCGCGCTTTCCTTGGCGCCCTGCTTTGTAGCCGTCGGCGTGGGGGTCGGTGCAGGTGTGGCCGGGGGTGCCGGGGCCTTCGCCACCGTGACGGCGATGGTCTTGCCCTGCACCACCAGTGAATCCGCGGCGTCGCTCTGTGCCGTGACTTTGCCCGGTTCCACCTGGGAATTCTCGACTTCCGTGGCGCTGAGCGTCAGTCCCAGGGCCTCGAGTGCAGTCTCAGCCTCAGCGACCGGCAGCCCGATGAGCTGCGGCACGGTAACCTTCCCGGTCGAGACGATGATTTCCACGACGCTGCCCACGGCCACGTTCTGGCCCGGGGCGGGCTTGGTGGTGATGACAATGCCCGCCGGAACCGTGGGGCTGTTGGCCATGGAGGTGGTGGGCGCACCGGTCAGCCCCTTCTGCCGCAGGACATCCCGCGCGGCCGCCTCAGTGCGGCCCGGTAGATCGGCCGGTATGGCGACGACACTCGGACCTTCGGAAATGTTGAGCGTGACCTCAGAGTTGGCGTCCAAGGAACTGCCCGACGTCGGCACCGTGCCGATAGCGGTGCCCTTGGGGATGGTCTCGTGCTGAAGCCGTTTGAGCTGGGGCTTAAATCCCGCGTTGTAGAGCCTCTGCAGGGCCTCAGATTCCGTCAGCGACGTCACCGGCGGGACCAGGACCTTGGCCACGGGCGGCGGTGCCTGGTTCATCATGTTGTACAGCCACAGGCCGCCTCCGGCCAGGACCAGCATGGTGAGGACCACCAGGGTGGCGATCCAGGTGCGGCGGCGCGACTTCTGCCTTGGCGTGTGTTCGCGTTCGACCGGCAGAGCCAGCGGAAGGCTGCCCGAGTCCGTACTTCCATACAGTTCAATGCCGTAGGCCGGCAACAGGTGGTCGTCTCCCGGCGTGTCCTCGGCGGGACGGAGACGGCCGCCGGGTGTGTCATCCAGGAACTTTGCCCCGGTGACCGAGAAGGCGGCGGTGGGGGGAACGCCGTCGTGCCGCGAAACGGTGTTGGTGGGGTTGGTGGGGGCCTCGCTGGCCGCCGGCGGGGCCACTGCGACGCCGCTCCGCGCTGCCCGCAGGGCGCGCCGGAAGGCGGCGGCATCCTGGAAACGGTCCGCGCGGTTCTTCTCCAGGGCCTTCATCAGCACGCTGTCCAGCGCCTCGGAGACATCGGGGTTTAGGCTGCTGGCCAGCTCGGGGATCTCACGGACGTGCTGGTAGGCCACGGAGACGGGGCTGTCCCCGATGAACGGCGGGCGGCCGGTCAGCATCTCGTACAACAGGCAACCGGCAGAGTACAGGTCGCTGCGGGCGTCGACGGCTTCGCCGCGGGCCTGTTCCGGAGACAGGTACTGGGCCGTGCCCACGACGGCCTGCGTCTGCGTCATGGTCGCGGCCGAGTCCGCCATGGCGCGGGCGATGCCGAAGTCCATGACCTTGACGCTGTTGGAGTCCGGGCAGAACATCACGTTGGCGGGTTTGATGTCGCGGTGCACGATCCCGGCCTTGTGGCTGTAGTCAAGGGCGGAGAGAACGCCCAGGGTGAAGTCGATCGCCCGATCGATGGTGACCTCCTTCGCCCTGACGAGGTCGCGGATGGTCTTCCCGGAAACAAACTCCATCACGATGTACGGCACCCGGACGCTGTCGTCGTGGTCACCGGGGACCGCGTGGTCCCCGGTGTCGTAGATAGCCACGATCGACGGGTGGTTCAGCGCCGCCACGGCCTGGGCCTCACGCTTGAACCGGGCCTGGAACTGCGGATCCCTGGCCAGGTCGGGGCGCAGCAGTTTGACGGCCACGGTGCGTCCCAGCCGGGTATCGACCCCGCGGAACACATCCGCCATTCCGCCGCGGCCGATCAGCTCACCCAGCTCATAACGCCCACTGAGGACGCGCTGCGTATTCACGGGGCGGCGATCCTCTCTGTGTGACGGTGTGCGGGCTGTATTGGACACGGTTTCCTAGGGTGACTTGGTAGCGCTCGGGGCCACAATCTTGGCCAGATGGTAGGTCACCACGGATCCGGCGGCGACCTTTGCCCCCTGTGCGGGGTCCGAGCTGACGAACGTGCCAGGAACCTCTTTCTTGTTGGTGGGGTCGACGTCGGCGCCCTTGACCCAGCGGAGCCCGGCGTTCTGGATGGCCTGCTGGGTTGCGGCCTCGCTGGCGCCCGACGGGATGGCAGGGACCGAGACCATTTCCGGGCCCTTGGAGTAGCTCACCGTGATGACATCCCCGGGGTGGACCGGACCGGAGGGGTCGACGTTGGTGACCGTTCCCGGCGTCGAGTCGTTGAAGACTTCGACACCGGTGACTTGTAGCTTCATCCCGATCAGTTCGTTGCGGACATCGTTGTAGGGACGGCCGCGGTAGGCGTCCGGAATCAGGTTGATGGCCGCCGGGGTGGACTGGGTGGGCGTCGCAGAGCTGCTCGTGGCGCTGGGACTCGCTGACGTGGGCGAGGCCGACGGGCTGGAGGTGCTGGGCTTCGCACTGTTGGACGCGGCACTGCTGCTGGCCTGCGGCTGCGAGGGGAAGAGGATCCCGGCCTGGCTCAGGACCACGCCCACCAGCGCGAAAAGCACCAGCAGGATCAGGGCGATCAGCGGCCAGGTCCAGGGGCTGCGGCCGCGCCGCTGGGGCTCATCAACCGGCTCGTCGTAATCGTCGTCCTCCTGCACCCAGTTCCGCTCGGCGGCCAAGGCATCCGCGCGGGAGAGCGCGTTGCGCGCCCCGTAACCGCTGGCAGCGGCCGCCCCGGCCGCGAGGCCGGCCGCGGCTCCCGCACCGGCGGCGCCGACCACGGGCAGGGCGGAGGTCGCCGACGTCGACCGGTCCTCGCCTGCGCTGGACGCGATGATGCCGGTGGCTGCCGTGGGGACGTCAACCGGGGCCGTGATGGGCCCGGTTGCCGCCTCGAAGAGGAGCATCCCGGGAACGGCGGCGTGGGCGGCGGCGATGTCACCGTTGCGGATGGCCTCGGCTGCTTCGGACAGTTTGATGGCGTTGGCGGGGCGGTTCTTCGGGTCCTTGGCCAGCATGGACATCAGCAGGGCACGGACCGGCCTGGGCAGCGTGTCCGGCAGCGGCGGAGGGGCGTCGTTGACCTGGGCCAGCGCGATGGCGATCTGTGATTCGCCCGAGAACGGGCGGTGGCCGGTGAGGCACTCGTAGCCGATCACGCCAAGGGAGTAAATATCCGACGCTCCGGTGGCCGTCTGGCCCGTGGCCTGTTCCGGAGCCAGGTACTGGGCGGTGCCCATCACCTGTCCGGTCTGGGTCAGCGGCACCTGGTCCGCCAGGCGGGCGATGCCGAAGTCGGTGACCTTGACGCGCCCGTCCGGCATGATGAGCAGGTTGCCCGGTTTGATGTCGCGGTGTACGAGGCCCTGGGCGTGGGCGACCGCGAGGGCGCGCGCCGTCTGCGCGATCATCGAGAGGGTGCGGTCCGGAGAGAGCACCTGCTCGTGTTCGATGATGCTGCTCAGCGGCTGGCCCGGAACCAGTTCCATGACGAGGTAGGCGGAGCCCTCTTCCTCGCCGTAGTCGAACACATTGGCGATTCCCACATGGTTCAGGAGCGCGGTGTGGCGTGCCTCGGCGCGGAACCGCTGAAGGAACCCGGGATCGCCCGTGTACTCCTCCTTAAGCACCTTGATGGCGACAATGCGGCCAAGGATCAGGTCTTTGGCTTTCCAGACTTCTCCCATGCCGCCGATCGCAATGCGCGTGGTCAGCTGGAATCTGCCGCCGAGGGTGATTCCTGATGAAGGCCTCACTTATTCAACACCGCCTCAAAAATCTTCTTCGCGTTCGGACTGGTTAGCTTTGCGCCGGTGGTGATGTCCACGCCTTGCATGACGATGGTGACAGCCACCTGCGGGTCATTCGCCGGGGCGAACCCGGTAAACCATGAGTTGTTCAGGCCGGTACCGAGCTCCGCGGTGCCGGTCTTGCCCGCCACCTGGATCCCGCGCACGGCCGCCCCGCCGGCGATGCCGTCGCTGACAACGCTTGTCATCCACTCGGTGATCTGGCGGGAGATTTCCGGCGTGGTGGAGGTCCTGAGGGCCTGGGGTTTGGGCTCGCTGAGCACCCGCAGGTCCGGGGACCGCAAGGCCTTGATCAGGTTCGGCTGCATCTGCACGCCGCCGTTGGCGATCGCCGCGGTCATCAGGTTGATCTGGAGCGGGGTGGCCCGGACATCGCGCTGGCCGATGGCGGACTGCGCCAGCCCGGCCTGGTCGAGGTCCTTGGGGAAGACGCTCCGGGCGTAGTCCAGTTTCAGCTGCTCGCCCCACTCCTGGCCGAAGCCGAACTTCTCCGCCTGGTCCGCGATGGCCTTCTCGCCCAGGTCAAGGGCGATGCTGGCGAACGGCGTGTTGCAGGACTGCTGCAGCGCGAAGGCGAAAGTAGCGGTGTCCCGGGTGTAGCAGTTGCCGCCGGCGTAGTTGGGCAGCTTGTACTGGATGCCGGGGAAGGGCATCTCTGCCGGGTTGGGCAGCACGCTGTCCTTGTTGTACTTGCCCGAGCTGAGCGCTGCTGCCGTGTCAACGAGCTTGAACACGGATCCAGGCGCCAGCAGGGCGCCGGTCGGTCCGCTGACGTTCTGGTTCAGGTTGATCCCGGGGATCTTGTTCAGCTCGTTGTAGTTGGCCTGTTCGGCATCCGCATCCTGCGTGGCGACCAGGTTCGGATCGTAGGACGGCTTGGACACCATCGCGAGGATGGCCCCGGTCTTGGGGCTGGTCACCACGATGGACCCGCGCTGGCCTTCGGGGATGAGGTCGTAGGCGAGTTTCTGGATCTTGGGATCCAGGGTGAGCTCCACGGAGGCGCCCTTGGGCTGGTTGCCGAGGAAGAGCTGGCCGACCCTGTCCAGGAAGAGCTGGTCCGAGCTGCCGGCGAGCTGGTCGTTCATGGCCAGCTCCAAACCGGTCAGGCCGTAGTTCTTCGAGAAGTAACCGGTGATGCCCGCGTACAGCTGGGGCTGCGTGTAGGTGCGCTGGAATTTGCAGCTCTCCGTGGCGGCCACCGACTGTGCCACCGGGGTGCCGCCGACGATGATCGCGCCGCGGTCGTTGCAATAGGTCTGCAGGATGGCTCGCTTGTTCCAGGCGTTGGCCTTGAGCTCGTCGGCCCCCACCACCTGGACGTAGCTGAGGGCGCCGAAAATCAGCGCGAACAGCGCGATCGCGGCAATCCATGCATTGCGGATGGCCTGGTTCACAGTTGTTTCACCGCCTCGGTGGCAGCGTCCGGACTGTTCCGGCCGGCGCCGGACGCTGTTGCCGGTCGTGAAGGCATGGCGGGGGTGCCCTTCCTGGCGTCGGGGACCTGTCCGGGCGCCATCGGTGTGGTGTCCACCGGGCTCCGTGCCGTGTGCGAAATCATGAGCAGCAACCCGACGATGATCCAGTTGGCCAGCAGGGAGGAACCTCCGGCTGCCAGGAACGGGGTGGTGAGTCCAGTGAGCGGGATGAGCCGGGTGACGCCGCCGATCACGACGAAGCACTGAAGCGCGATCGCAAAGGACAGTCCACAAGCCAGCAGCTTGCCGAAGGCGTCCCGTGTGCCGAGCGCGGCGCGGAAGCCGCGGGTGAAGAGCAGGAGGTACATCAGCACGATTGCGAAGAGGCCGATCAGCCCGAGTTCCTCGCCGAACGAGGCGATGATCATGTCGCTGTTGGCGAAGGGGACGAGGTTCGGACGTCCCTGGCCTAGGCCCGTGCCCACAAGTCCGCCGTTGGCCATGCCGAAGAGGCCCTCCACGATCTGGAGGCTGCCGCCGAATTCCCGGCCGTAGACTTCCGGCGTAAACGCGTTGATCCAGCCGTCGATCCGCAGCGCCACGTGGGAGAACACCTTCGCGGCCACGAAGCTGCCGGCGACCATGAGGGCCACGCCGATGAGCACCCAGCTGATGCGGCTCGTCGCGACGTAGATCATGACGAGGAACAGACCGAAGAACAGGATCGACGTGCCAAGGTCCCGCTGGAAGATGAGCACGCCGATGCTCACCAGCCACGCCGTGATCATAGGACCCAGATCCTTGAACCGCGGGAACTGCAGGGGACCGACCTTGCGGCCCGCCAGCAGGATCAGGTCACGGTTCGAGGAAAGATAACCCGCAAAGAATATGGCCAGCGTGATTTTGGCGATCTCACCCGGCTGGAATGTCATGGAACCGATCTTGATCCACACGCTGGCACCCAGGATCTCGCCGGCAGAGATGCCTGGAACCAGCGGCAGGACCAGCAGTACGGCGCTGACCGCCAAAGAGATGTAGGTGAAGCGGCGCAGGATGCGGTGGTCCTTGAGGAACCAGATCACGACGATTGCGACTGCCATGGCAACGAGTGTCCAGCGGAGCTGGTTGTTGCCGGTGTCCTCCCCGACGCGGTCCAGACGGTGGATCATGGCGAAGCCCAAACCGTTAAGGGCCACCACGATCGGAAGTATTACCGGATCGGCATATTTAGCGCGGATACGGAGCACAACATGGAAGCCCAGTGCTGCAGCGGCCAGCAGGCTGGACTGGAACCAGAAGTCGGTATCGAAGGCCTTCTCCCGGTCCACGCCCACCAGGGCATTGGCGCCGATCCCGACGGCGAGGGCCAGGACCAGCAGGACCAGCTCCACGTTCCGCCGTGGTTTGGGCACGGTGTCGATCGGTGTCACTTGCCCCCCTCACAGTTCGGAGCTGTCTGTGTCGGGGAGGCCGACGGCGGGGCCGTTCCGGACGCCCCGGGGCTGGGTATTGGGCTGGCTGTTGTTCCGGAGGCGGTGGCCGCGGGGGAGGGGGTGAGGCATTCATCCGCGGGCGCGGTGGTGCCGGTCCGCTCAAGGTTTTTCACGATCCGCTGTGCGTCATAGAGATCGCGGGCGGGCACAGTCTGGCGCACGCGCTGCTGCGAAAATTCGGGCAGGTCTGACATCCGGATATTGGTCACCGCTTCGAGGGTGGAAAGCTGGATGGGCCCCAGGCGCTGGGAGACCCCGTTGAAGATGGCCACATGCTGATCGTGTTCGCCGATGTAGTACCGCGTCTGGGTCCACGCGTAGCCGAGCCAAAGGCCGATCGCGAGGAGGGCCACGATGGCGGCTGCGATGGACACAGTCAGCCAGCGGCGGGGCCGGCCGGCCGGCTTGTATTCCTCGGCCTCTTCCCGTGCCTGGTCCGACTTGTGGGTCAGGACGGTGGCGGCCCTGCGCGCCACGGTGCGCCCGGCGATTGACGGGATGGAGCCGGATTCCGCCGCGGTGGCGGCGGCGCCCACGAGTTCGTGGGGGCGGGTGGAGAGTTCTTCGCGCAGGACCTCGGCAGAAAGGTGTTCGCCCAGGTGCGGATCGGTGGTGGGCTCGGGTTCCTTCCTGTCCGCGGCCCTATCCGGTGTGTTGCCTGATGCCCTGTCTGATGCGCTGTCCGGGTCCGGCGCTGTTGCTGCCGTGCCGGCTTTGGGTGCCGTTTCCGTCCCGTCGGCCTTGCCGGCGTCGGCCTTCTGCCCTGGCTCCGCTGACTCAGGGGATTCGGCCGTTGCCGTCGCGGCACCGTAGGTGCTCCCGGTCGGCGGCACCGCAGCTGTGGCAGTTTCCGGCACCGCGGCAGGGGCGGGATCCGCCACGGGTAGGGGGACGATGTCGACGGCGGCGGTCCGGACGTCGTCGGGCGTCTGCTCGGCGATGTCCACCAGCACGACCGTCACGTTATCCGGCGCGCCGGCCTCAAGGGTGAGCTCAACAAGGTGTTCGGCGCACTCGCGCAGGTTCTTTATCTCCCGGACCGTGCGCTCCACGGCGTGGCCGGCGACGTAGTTGAGGCCGTCCGAACAGAGCAGCCAGCGTTCACCGGGGTGGACATCGAGGGTGTCGAGGTCCAGTTCGGGGCTCGCATCGACGTCGCCCAGGACACGCATCAGGACGTTCTTGTGCGGATGCGTTTCCGCCTCTTCCGGGCGCAGCCGGCCTTCGTCAATGAGCCGCTGGACGAACGTGTGGTCGACACTGACCTGTTCGAACTCGCCCTTGCGCAGGCGGTAGGCGCGGGAGTCGCCGATGTGGGCGAAATGCAGCTTGCCCTCCGCCAGCAGCAGGGCCGTGACCGTGGTGCCCATCCCGGCGAGCTTGGGATTGATGTGGACCAGCTCGGACAACAGGGAGTTGGCGGTCTGGATCTCGTCGGCGAGGACGGTGCCGGCGTCGTCGTCGTAGTTGTCGTGGTCCAGGTGGATCATGTCCAGCACGGTGGCCGCGGAGGCAACATCGCCGCCGGCATGGCCGCCCATGCCGTCGGCGACGACGGCGAGGTGCCGGCCTACGTAGGCGGAGTCGTCATTCTTGGCGCGGACGCGGCCGACGTCGGAACGCGCGGCGTAGCGCATGATGAGCGGCCGCTTCGGGGCTGGCGCCTTGGCTGCGGGAAGGTCCGGTGCAGCCACGGCTACGGCCTCAATTCGATGACCGTCTTGCCGATTCTCACGGGGACACCCAACTCCACCGGGAGGGCCCGGGTCAGCTGCTGATCTGCCAGATACGTGCCGTTAGTGGAGCCGAGATCCTCGATGAACCAGCGGCTGCCCTGGGGGAACAGGCGCGCGTGACGCCCGGAGGCGTAGTCGTCCTCGAGGACCAGGGTGGCTTCCTGCGCCCGGCCGAGCAGGATGGGGCTTGCTGCCAGGGCGATGGTGGTGCCCTTGAGCGGGCCCTCGGTCACGACAAGCTGCCGCGCCTGATGCTTCACGGGGGCGGGCACCGGTTCGGCCAGAGCGGGATTCTTGCGCACCTGGCGCGCCGTGGGAGCTCCGGCCGCTGCCTTGCGTCCGATCATCAGATCGCGGCGCATGGCGGAGACGATGCTGAAGATCAGCACCCACAGGAGGATGAGGAATCCGAAGCGCAGGGCCGTGATGGTCAGTTCGCTCATGCGCGGCCGCCTGGGCTGGCGGACAGTAGGCGGAAGATGATCTTGGTCCGTCCCATCGTGATGGTGGAGCCATCGGTGAGTTCGGAAGTGCCCACGATCTTGTGGCCGTTGACATAGCTGCCGTTCGTGGAACCGAGGTCGATGGCCTGGGCCGTGCCCGGCCCTGTCCGGATTTCCAGGTGGCGGCGCGAAACACCGGTGTCGTCAATGAGGATGTCTGCCTCGGAGGAGCGTCCGAGGACGATGGACGGCGCATTCAGTGAGTAGCGCTGGCCATCGATGTCCAGCACGGGCTGAAACCGCGCCGGCTGGCGTGTCGGGGCCGCCGGCAGGTTGGCGTGCGTTCCGGACTGTGCCGGGACGGAAGGGGCGGAGGTCTTCGCGGTCCGGGAGGTGATTTCGAAATCCCCGGCGCGGCGCTCTTCAACCCGGCGGAAACTGATGCGGACCGGTCCCTGGAGGGTGTAGCCCTGGCTGCGCACGTGGTTGATGACGACGTCGCAGAGTTCTTCCGCGAGCGGGGTGCCCCATTCCTGGGCCCGCTGGAAATCGTCATCACTGAGAAGGACGTCAAAAACGTTGGGGGCCAGGGTGCGTCCGGCGGCGACGGTGATGGCCTTGTTGTCTACTTCGCTGCGGAGGCGGCTGGCGATCTCGACGGGCTCAACCTGGGCGCGAGAACCGGTGGAGAAGACTCCGCGGACGGCCTTTTCGATGCCGCGCTCGACTTTGTCCAGCAATCCCATGGTCCTTCTCCTTTCCTGATGGCTGCAGGGCAGCGTTCGTTCCGGAACTCGGTTTCCAACTTTTGCGGGAGCCGCTGTCACCGGGCACTCCTACATCAGATACTACTGGGCATGGCTGGGAATGGCCTTAATGGGCGCCGCCGCTCCGTAGCGGAAAACTGCGGCGAACAGGCACTGACGTGGGGTGACATCCGCGGCGCCGCCGTGGTTGCGGGGTCCCGACGGCGTCGCGGCAGGTTCCCGCAAAACGCCGGAAAACCGTGCTTGGCGATCCCGATTGGTGTTTTCCCGCAGTTGTCCGTTATGCTTGATCTCGCTGCTTTTACGAGGTTGGCGGTCCGGAAATCGGGCCCTGTCCGAGTGGAAGAAGTTGCGCGCGAGTGGCGGAACGGCAGACGCGCTGGCTTCAGGTGCCAGTGTCCGAAAGGGCGTGGGGGTTCAAATCCCCCCTCGCGCACGCAATTATTGGGAACCCCGGTCTTCGGACCGGGGTTCTTTTGTTTTAAACCCCCTGGGGCTGCGGGACTGGCCCGGTTTTGGGTACCCTTCGGTAGCGGGAGCCTGGCGCGGCCTGCCGGTCGAGGCCAATGATGGGCCACTTCAGCCGGGAACGGCTCGCGCCTACCGCCGCAACGCCCCGAACCCGGCAATGAGCGCTTCCAGGCCCAGGCTGAACGCGACATCGGCAGGCTTTTCGAATCCCTGCCGGGCGAGGCTGTCGACGGCAGAGGTGAAGTTCGGCGTCGACTCCGCCATGCTGCCCGCATCGAAGATGTCCGCCGGCGCAGTGGCGTCGTAGGCGGAGCCGAAGATGAAGGACTCCAGCGCGACGATGGCCGAGACGATGCGCTCCTGCGGAAAGCCCGCCCGGCTGAACCCGGCGCTCACGGCTTCGTACATGGCCAGCGTCTTCGGAGCGTCGGTCACGGGCAGCACGGCGATGACCGGGATCAGCGGCGTGTGCTTGGAGAAGACGTCCCGGTAGCTCCAGGCCCAGTCCCGGACGGCCTGGTCCCAGGGTTCGGCGTCGAATGCGGTCACATCCACAAACGAGGTCAGGTGGTCCTGGACCAGGACAAGCACGTCCCGCTTGGACGAGACATGGTTGTAAAGGGCCGACGGTGCCACATTGAGGGTCCTCGCGAGGGCGGCCATGGTGAAGCCCTCGTAGCCGCTCTTCCCGACCAACTGCAGGGCTGCCGAGGTAATGCCGTCCTGGTCCAGCACGGCAGCGGCCGGCCTGCCCGCCCGGCGCCGCGGTTTGGCGTCAGCGGGGTGGGGATCTGCAGGGGCGCTGGTGGCTGCCGGCATTCCTGGCCTTTCTGGTCGATGTCCCAAGGATTATTCCATTGTGCACTTCTTTACGCGGGGGTCTTCCCCATGGCGGCGGAACCCGCTATAGTCGTCATAAATGAACGGCATTCATTTAGTGGTGGTTCGCATCACTTGCGGCCACGGAAAGGACATCATGCTGGAACTTGATCGCGACGTCGTTATCGTCGGAGCCGGCCCCGCCGGGCTGACCGCAGCCCGGGAGCTGAAGAAGGCCGGGCTGAGCGTGGCCGTACTGGAGGCGCGGGACCGCGTGGGCGGCCGCACCTGGACCGACACCATTGACGGTGCCATGCTCGAGATCGGCGGGCAGTGGGTCTCGCCGGACCAGACCGAACTGCTGGCCCTCCTGGGCGAGCTCGGCCTGCAGACCTATTCCCGCTACCGCGACGGCAAGTCCGTCTACATCGGAGCCGACGGCAGGCGCACCCTGTACACGGGGGACACCTTCCCGGTCGGCGAAACCACCGCCGCGGAGATGGACAAGCTCACTGCCCTGCTCGACTCGCTGGCAGCGGAAATCGGCCCCACCGAGCCGTGGGCACACCCCAAGGCCCGCGAGCTGGACACCATCTCTTTCCACCATTGGCTGCGCCGGAACTCCTCCGACGAGGAAGCCTGCAACAACATCGGCCTCTTCATCGCGGGCGGCATGCTGACCAAGCCGGCACACTCCTTCTCCGCGCTGCAGGCAGTGCTCATGGCCGCGTCCGCCGGATCCTTCACCCACCTGACGGATGAGGACTTCATCCTGGACAAACGGGTGATCGGCGGGATGCAGCAGGTGTCCCTGCTGCAGGCGGCCGAACTGGGCGACGACGTCGTCCTGGACAGCCCGGTCCGCACGATCAACTGGGAGGAAGCCGCCGGCGGCGGGTACCGGGTGACCGCCGTTTCCGAACGCGCCACGGTGAACGCCCGCTTTGTCATCATGGCCGTGCCGCCGAACCTCTATTCCCGGGTCTCCTTCAACCCGCCGCTGCCCCGCCGCCAGCACCAGATGCACCAGCACCAGTCTCTGGGCCTGGTCATCAAGGTGCACGCCGTCTACAGCTCGCCGTTCTGGCGCGAAGACGGCCTCTCCGGAACCTGCTTCGGTGCCGGCGCCGTGGTGCAGGAGGTCTACGACAACACGAACCACGAGGATCCCCGCGGCACGCTGGTGGGCTTCATCTCGGACGAAAAGGCCGACGCCATGTTCGAGCTCAGCGCCGAGGAACGACGCCGCACTATCCTCGAGTCCATCGCCGGCTTCCTCGGCGACAAGGCCCTCGAACCCGAGGTCTACTACGAGTCCGACTGGGGATCCGAGGAGTGGACCCGCGGCGCCTACGCCTCCAGCTACGACCTCGGCGGCCTGCACCGCTACGGCAAGGACCAGCACGCACCGGTAGGACCCATCTACTGGTCCTCCTCCGATCTGGCAGCCGAGGGCTACCAGCACGTCGACGGCGCCGTGCGCATGGGCCGTCGCACGGCGGCACGGGTCGCGTCCGCCGCGGACCGTGCCTCGGTCACACCCTAGTGTAGCGTGTCGTTGATTCCTTTAGGTCTGGTTGGCCGTCAGACTTGAAGGATGGTTTATGTGGCGGAGGCTCTGGTATTGCGTGAGGGTGACCGGGAGTTGCTGGAGGCGTTGACGCGCGGGAAGTCCGTCTCGGCGACGCTGGCTCTTCGGGCCCGGACGGTGTTGCTGGCTGCCGACGGGCTGCCGAATGTCCGGATCGAGAAGTCCACCGGATTCACAGCTCCCACGGTCTTGAAGTGGCGTAACCGCTACGTCCGGGACGGGGTTGAGGGGCTGAAGGATTCGCCCCGACCGGGCCGGGAACCGGTGATCGATGAGTTGGCGCCGATTGCCGAAACCCTGACCAGCGACGGGAAGCCGCCGGCGGAACTGGGGATCTCGCATTGGTCGGCCAGGATCATGGCTGAGCGCTTCGGGGTTTCCTTTTCCTCGGTGGCCCGGATCTGGCGCAAGTGGAAGATCCAGCCGCACCGGATCGAGACGTTCAAGTTCTCCACCGACCCGCAGCTGGAGGCCAAACTGCGGGACGTGGTCGGTCTCTACATGTCCCCGCCGGAGAACGCGGTCGTGGTCAGCATTGATGAGAAGACGCAGATCCAGGCCCTGGACCGTACCCATGCTGATCAGGCGCTGTCCCCGGGCCATGCATCCCAGCACACCCACGATTACAGGCGCAACGGGACCACCACGTTGTTCGCTGCCCTGGATGTGCTCAGCGGCAAGGTCAGTGCCAGCTCGTTCTACCAGCGGCACAGCAGCCTGGAATTCGTGGATTTCCTGGGTCAGGTCGCCACCGCGCATCCGGACGTCGAGCTCCACGTCGTCTGCGACAACTACGCAACCCACAACCACCGGAATGTCATGGACTGGCTGGCAGAAAACCCCCGGGTGACTCTGCACCTCACCCCGACGAGCTGCTCCTGGCTGAACATGGTCGAGATCTTCTTCGGCCTTGTCACCCGCCAGGCGATCAGGCGCGGGTCTTTCCACTCGGTCCAGGACCTCGAAGACACCATCGAGACCTACATTGCCAGCTACAACGAGAGAGCCAAACCGTTCCGGTGGGTCAAACGCCGACTACCTACCGGGCAAGATCAAACGAAAACAAACCATTAACACGTGACACTAGGTATCCGCACAGCAGCTCAGAAAGGACGTCCGGATGCGGTGTAGTGGGGTATTCAGCCGACGCCCGCGGACACGACGCCGTTAATCTTGCCGTCTCTCTGGCCCGCGGCCGGGGCGCCGTCCTGGAGCTCGTGCTGGTGGTTCCCGAGGTCTCGCAGTTCGGCGCGGCACATGCGCCCAAAGCGGGATTCGAGAACTTGCTGAACGAGCAGGCCCGCCAGTGGATCGACGAGGCCCTGGCGCTGGTCCCGGACGACGTCCCGGCCAAAGCCCATATCCGCAGCGGTGATTCCGAGGCGCTGGCTCTGATCGAGGCGAGCGAGGAACTGCAGGCGGAAATGCTGATCATCGGGGCAACCAGCAGCGGGCTGTTCAAGCGGTTCACCGTCGGTTCGGTGGCCAGTGCGCTGCTGCACGCAGCCACCGTCCCGGTGGCCCTCGCACCGCATGGCTACCACCACACGGAGGCTTTGACGCGGCTCAGCTGCGGCCTCGGCAGCCGGACCGGTGCCGGTAAGCTGCTGGGGTTCGCCGCGGGAATGGCAACCGAACGCAAGGTGCCGCTGCGGGTGGTGTCGCTCCTGTCGCTCGACGGCGGCGATTCGCTGAAGGCGGCCGAGGCCGCCCGTGAGCACGCGGTGAAGATCATCGCCGCAGCCCGGCCCGGCAGCGCAGACCAGGACGCCAGCGGGCCGGAAGTGGTCGTGGCCCAGGGCCGGAGCATTGAGGAAGCGGTTGATCACCTCGACTGGCAAGACGGCGAAGTCCTATTGATCGGATCCAGCCGCCTGGCCCGGTACCGGTCCATCTTCCTGGGTAGCACCGCCAACCGTATCCTGCGCGCCCTGCCGGTGCCGATGATCGTGGTCCCCAGCAACTACGAGGCCACCCCTGCGCCGGGTGGCTCAACCCATTCAATGTCGAATGAAACTTCCGGAAAGACACAAAAATGAGCACCGAACACGCGACGCCCAAGGCGTCGCAGACCGAACAGCACACCGAAAAGTACCGCGAGCAGCACACCGAACAACACACCGGGCTGAGCGACAAAAGACTGAAGGCCGGGTCGGTGGGGCTGATCGGCGCCGTCGTCATCGGCGTGTCCTGTATTGCGCCCGCCTACACGCTCACGGCCGCGCTGGGCCCCACAGTCTCCGAGGTCGGGGTGCACCTTCCGGCGATCTTCCTCGTGGGCTTCATCCCGATGCTGCTGGTGGCACTGGGTTACCGCGAGCTGAACAACGCCATGCCCGACGCCGGCACCTCATTCACATGGGCCTCGCGGGCCTTCGGTCCGTGGATCGGCTGGATGGGCGGCTGGGGCCTGATCGCGGCGACCATCATCGTGCTGTCGAACCTGGCCGCCGTCGCGGTCGACTTCTTCTACCTCATGCTGGCGCAGATCTTCGGCAATCCGGAGCTGGGCGACCTGAGCAAGATCCTGCCGCTCAACATCGCCACGACTCTCGTGTTCATTTCCCTGGCGTGCTGGATCTCGTACCGCGGAATGGAGACCACCAAGAGTGTCCAGTACGTGCTCGTGGCATTCCAGCTGCTGGTGCTCGGCTGGTTCGCCGTGGCCGCGTTCAGCCATGTCGCCAACGGAACGGCTTTTGACGCTACCGCCATCGCGCCGGACTGGTTCAACCCTTTCGCCGTCGAATCCTTCTCCGCCTTCGCCGCCGGTGTTTCGCTGTCCATCTTCATCTACTGGGGCTGGGACGTCACGCTGACCATGAACGAGGAGACCAAGAATCCGGAGAAGACCCCTGGCCGCGCCGCCACCGTCACGGTGCTGGTCATCGTGATCATCTACATGACCGTCGCCCTGGCCACGCTGTCCTTCGCCGGCACCGGCGACACCGGGCCGGGAACCGGAAACCCGGAAAACCAGGGCAGCATCTTCGCCGTCCTCGCCGGCCCCGTGATGGGCCCCTTCGCCATCCTGATGTCCCTGGCCATCCTGAGCAGCTCGGCCGCGTCGCTGCAGTCCACGTTCGTCTCCCCGGCGCGTACGCTCCTGTCCATGGGCCACTACAAGGCGCTGCCGCAGAAGTTCGGCCGGATCAGCCCGAGCCACAAGTCCCCGGGCTATGCAACCATCGCCTCGGCCGTGGCTGCCGCCGCCTTCTACGTCATCACCCGGACCACCTCCGAGAACGCCTTGTGGGACACCATCACGGCGCTGGGCATGATGATCTGCTTCTACTACGGCATCACCGCCCTGGCCTGCGTCTGGTTCTTCCGTGCCCAGGCCTTCAGCGGGGCACACTCGTTCATCTTCAAGTTCCTCGCACCGCTGCTGGGCGGCGTCATCCTGCTGGTGATGTTCGTCAAGACCGCCTACGACTCCATGGATCCCGAGTACGGCTCCGGTTCATCCATCGGAGGATTGGGCCTCGTGTTCATCCTGGGCATGGGCGTGATCTTGCTCGGCGTGGTGCTCATGCTGGTCATGTCCAGGATCCGGCCGGAGTTCTTCAAGGGCCGGGTCCTGTCCCGGGGGATCTGATCCCCCGCGGAAACTAAGCGGTTGCTGCCTCAGTCGATAATTTTGAGGCTCGTGCCCCAATTGAAGGATTCATAGGCGGGGTTGATCTGCAACGCCATGATCAGCAGTTCCAGTCCCTCAAGTTCACGGGCGTGGTGCAGTCCTCCGACCTGCAGGGGCCGGAGGCCAGCAGCGGCCGCGAAGGCCGCGACGTCGTTGCGGGCCTGCTCGGAATCGGAGGCGATGAAGACATCCAACGACAGCCCGCCGGCGGAGCCCGCGGTGAGCGGTCCGGCAAAGGTCGTGTTGAAAGCCTTCACCACAAGCGCGCCCGGAAGCAGCGCGGCGATCTGTTCGGCGGCAGACGTGCCGGGCTCGACGACTAGCGAGTCGAAGGTTTCCGTGTTGACCGGGTTGCTGATCTCGATCACAATCTTGCCGCTGAGGGTGTCGCCGAAATGGGTGGCAACTTCCTTGGCCGGGCCGAAGTAGAGGGCCACGACCACAATGTCGCCGGCCGGAACTTCCTCGAGTCCTCCCGACGTGGTGTTGCCGCCGAGCTCGGCCGCGAGCTTGGCGGCATTGTCCGGAGTCCGGTCCAGTATCTGGACCTCGCGACCGGCTGCCACGGCGCGGGTGCCGATCGCCCTGGCCATGTTGCCGCTGCCGATGATGGTGATGTCTGTCATGGTGCTTCCTTCCGGGAATGAGCGCGAATTGCAGGTTCAGCCGTGCACTTGTCTTGGGGCGGGCAGCCCGGTGTTGAGGCCGACGCCGGCCGCGCGTTCGGCGTCGGCCAGGGCTTGTTCCAGCCGTGCCACGGCCGGGCCGTACCCCGTTTGCGTGCGGCCGCCCAGGAGATCGGCCGCCTTCATCGCCCTGATGAGGGCGGCCGTTTCCGGCTGCCTGGGATCGCTCATGGCGGGGAAGTCGATGCAGTACGCGGGGTCGAGTTCGTAGCGCTGCCACCTGACCAGGGCGCTCCGGTGCCGGACCTCCGCAGCCTCATTGGCAGCCACCGTTTCCCGGGATGTCCGCAGGGATTCCTGCCGGCTCAGGAGACGGGGCGTCCACCGGTAGGCGGCGACGGCGGTGGCGGCCGCCACGAGTCCGAGCAGCAGGCCGGCCCACGGCGACGCCAGGGAGGGAAGAATCACGGCGGGCGCGACCACGGCGAGTCCTGTGAAACCGTCCCAGAACACCGCATCCGGCAATCCGGCGTCGGCCTTCATGTGCTTCCGCGCCAGATAGACGGAAACGGCAACAGCGCACGCGACCACCGCGGCCAGGGCAAACAACGGCCAGATCCCAAGCGGGGCGGATTCTGATACGGATGGCATTCCGACACACCTCCAGGATGCGCGTCTAGGACACGCTTCTAGGGAACCAGTCCGGGCGGACGCGGTTCCGCTAGTTCCATTGGAATCCCTGGAGTTCGGGCCGTCAATGGCCCGGCCAAGCCTGCGGTTCACACCCCGGCCGTCCCGGCGTAGCCTTGGGGCCATGCGACTGAAAATGTGCAGCATCCATGTCAAGGATCCCGCCGCCGCCCATGAGTTCTACACCGGGACCCTGGGCTTTGAAAGCCTCATGGCAATGCCGGAGCAGAACCTGTTCATCGTCAAGGACCCGGCCGCCTCCGGCGCAGGCGCCGTCGGCCTGCTGCTGGAGCCCAGCGACAACCCGATCGGGGCCGCCTACATGAACGGACTCCACGACGCCGGGATGCCCGCGATTGTCCTCGGCGTGCCGGATGTACGGGCCGAATTCGAGCGGCTCACGGCCAAGGGCGTGATGTTCCAGGGCGAACCGTCCGAGGGGCCTGGCGGAACCTCCGTGGTGCTTGATGACGGCTGCGGGAACTTCGTCCAGCTGCACCAGGACTGAACCGCAGCGCGGCGCCCCACACCAGCCGACCCGCACAGGGCCGCTGCGTGAGACGCCGCGGGGGCTGACAGCGGCCATCCTTGGAGGTGGCCGATCCAGCAGAGAACCGTCGTTGTCAGGGGAGGCGGACGGGCCTGAGTTCGTCGAACCGGTCACCGGGACCCGGGTTCTCAGGGTGCGTCTTGCCGCCGAGCTGGGTCATGACACCCCACATGGCGTTCAGGCCGGTGGTCACTGCGCCGTCGGCCCAGCCGCCCGTCCGGGAAGCGTCATCTCCGGCGAGATAGATGCCGCGGTGGGCGGGGGTCGGTTCCCTCCTGCATGAAGTGGGTGTACAGCCGTTCCTGGTAGCGGTAGTGGCCCGGCAGATTGTCGCTGAAGGCGCCCATGAAGTTGGGGTCGTCCTCCCAGGACACCGTGATGGGTTCGCCAACGATGTGTGAGGCAATGTCCACAGTGGGGTAGATCTGCTTGAGGGAATGGAGCATCAGCCGCACGCGTCCGTCGGCCTCCAGGGGCAGCCATTTGAGGGCGTCGTCATTCCAGGTGTAGGACAGGCAGATGAGCGCCGGCTGGCCCGGGCCGTTGTCCAGCAGGTAGGTTCCACGGGTGAGCCGGTCCGTCAGGGTGGTGCTCATGACTTGCCGGCCGGTCTCCGGATCGATGTCCTTCCAGAAGGGCCGGTCCACGACGACGAAGGTCTTGGAGGACTGCATGTAGTGGCTGCGTTCGACCGCCGTCCAGAGTTTGTGGCTGAAGAGCGATTCGTCGACGTCGATCCTGGCCGAGAGGAGCCAGCTTTGGCAGGTAGCGATGACAGCCTGGTAGCGGGCGGTTTTTCCCCATTTGTCGGTGACTTCAATCGGGCCAGGCCCGGCGGGGGTGCTGCCGTCCGTTGCAGGGAGCCGGCGGATGGCGGACACGCCGGGGCGCGGGTGTCCGTTGTGCAGGGAGGTGAGGCTGGTGCCCTCCGGCCAGTGCGCCAGGCCGTCCGGGGCGTGGCTCCAAAGGCGTTCCGGGAGGAGCTGGGCGCCCCCGATGATGCGGTGCTGATCGGCGTCGGCGTCCACGTAGACCACCCGGAGGATTTCCAGGATGGAGTGCGGGAAGTTGGTGTCCCAGCCGCCGGTTCCGAAGCCGACCTGCCCGAACGCTTCACGGTATTCAAACGGCAGGGCGGAGAAGGCCCGGGACGTGGCGAGGTAGCCGGAGAAGGAGACGTCGTCGAACCGGGCGACGAGTTCGTTCCACAGCTTCTTGATCGTTGCCAGGTCCCGGCTGCGGATGGCCTCCTGCATGGCGCTGAAGTGGGCGCGCTCCTCGAGGCAGTCGTCCCAGGCCCGGGACACCGCGCCGAAGAACGCGGGAAGGTCCGCCGGGGTCTCGGCGTAGTGGGCTTTGCCGCCCAGTTCGATCACGGTGCTCCCGGCGGCCGGCGGCCGGCGGCCGGCGTCAGCGGGTTGGGGAACGGCTTCGTCTCGATGCCCACGAGGTCGGCGTAGTGGAAGAAGGACATGCCGGACCGTGGGAAGCCCATGCAGCCGAGATCGGCCACAGGTCCGGACTGGCCCGGCTGTGTTCCGGCGCGGAGCCGTCCGCCGATGCGCGCGGATTCGTAGACCACAGGCTTAAGGCCCATTTTCATCAGCTCGTAAGCGGCCACGAGGCCGGAGAGTCCTGCGCCGACGACGGCCACTTCCGTGCCGTACATGTCCTCAGGGACTGAGCCTATTCCGGCGGCGTGGCCGAGGTACTCGTCGTACGGAAAAGGAAAATCGGGGATAAGCATGCTCAAGGGGCTGGCAGTCGATGTACTGGTGGCTGCAATGGTCACTGGGGTCCTTTACTGGAATGGGCTGCGGCATGTGGGCGGGCGGCGGGGGTTCCGATGCTGAGGTGGGCGAGGTAGTCCGTGCTGCGCCGGGCCTCGCGGAGCGTGACCAGCTCGACCTCGGCCTGGATGAGCTGGGAGTCGTCGGCTGCGGCTGCCAGGCGCCGCCCGAAGGGGTCGGCGATCGTGCTCAGGCCCGCGAAATTCGGCCCGGAATGGTTGGCGTAGGCGATGAACAGTTGGTTCTCCAAGGCCCGGGTGGGTACCACCATGGAGGGGATCAGCCGGGTGTCGAACGGATCGGCAACTCCGCCATCCCCATCGCCGCCGGCGCCATCTTCCTCTCGGGAGGGGTCCCCTGAACGGAGCGGGACTGCCGTGGGGATGCACAGCAGTTCCGCGCCCGCCACGGCGGCTGCCCGCGCGAATTCCGGAAACTCGATGTCAAAGCAGATCCCCAGGGCCACGTTGATCCCTCCAAACGGCACGACGGCGGGGGGTTCCTGCCCGGCGTCAAAGGCCTGGTTTTCGGCCGGACCGAAGAGGTGCTGCTTCCGGTAGCGGGTGAGTTCGGTGCCGTCCCGGTCGAAGAAGGAGGCAGAAATGTAGCGCCTGCCTTCATGATGCTCCACGGTGGAGGCCACAAGTGCCATGCCCAGGGAGGAGGCGATCTCCGCCAGCCGTTTGCGCTGGGGGGCCCCGTCTGTGCTGTGGACCAGGCTGGGTGCGTAGCCGGCAGTGAAGAGCTCGGGCGTGACCAGGAGGTCGGCCCCCTGCTGGTGCGCTTCCTGTGCGTGGCCGGCGAGGCCGTGCAGATTTTGCTGGGGAGAATTGACCAGGCCTGTGGCCTGCAGGACGGCCACCTTGAGGCGGCCGGTGCCGTCACTCCTGGTGCCGTCACTCCCGGGTTCGATGCCGAGCCCGTCGCCACGGGGGGCCGTCATTGTGCCCCGTCCAAGTCGCCGTTGCACAACCGTTCCACTACGCGGGTGAGCATGTCCACGCCGGCGCAGGCGTCGTCGTCGTTGGTGTATTCACGCTCGTTGTGGGAAATGCCGTCCACGCTGGGGACGAAGAGCATCACGGTCGGCACTGGAATCGTGGCCGGCCAGGGTGAAGACCCGGCGGCGGCTGAGGCCGAGTTCAGCGGCGCATTCCTCGGCCAGTTCCACTCCGGCCGGTTGGTAGGGGTTGATGCCCCACGCATGGGATTCCTCGACGGCGATGGTGACGTTCGCTTCTGCCTCGATGCGGGCGATCCCGGCCCGCAGCAGCGTCGTGGCAGAGGCCAGGACGTCCTCGTCCGCGGTGCGCATGTCCATCACCAGTTCCACCTTGGACGGCACTACGACGGGTGAGTTCGGGTACACGGTCAGCTGGCCCACAGAGGTGTGCAGCACGGCGCCGGGAAAGTGGTCTGCGATTTCCCGCAGCAGGACCACCAGCCGGGATGCCCCCAGCAGGGCGTCTTTCCTGTCGGCGATGACGGTTGAGCCGGTGTGGGCCTGTTCGCCGTGGATCGTGGCGGAGTATTTCACCGCGGCCCAGCAGGAGTGGACCAGCCCGATGGTGGTTCCGGATTCCTCGAGTGAGCGCCCCTGCTCGATGTGGATTTCGGCATAGGCGGCGGCCTCCGGCCCCTTGCCGCTGCCCAGGTGACCGATCCCGGCCAGGGCATCGCTCACGCTGCTGCCTTCGACGTCCGTCACGGCAAGGGCGACGTCGGCGGGCAGCTTTCCGGTGTAGACCGAGCTGCCCATCATGGACGGTGCGAACCGGCAGCCTTCCTCGTTGAATTAGTCGACGACGGCGAGGTTATACCTCGGCCTCGCTGCGCCAGCGGAGGTGGCGGCTTCCTCGGCGCGCTCGGCGAGCCGGCGTCCGGCGTGCAGCACGGCGGCCACGCCGTAGGCGCCGTCATACTTTCCGGCGGTGGGCTGGCTGTCCAGGTGCGATCCGACCAGGACGTAGGGCGCTCCCGGGTCCATTCGATCAGGGCGAAGAGGTTGCCGATCCCGTCCGTTTCGGTGCGGAACCCGTACTGGGCGGCCAGCGAGGTGAACCAGGCCCGCGCTTGGGCATCTGCCGTTGTCGCGGCCTGGCGGTCCAGGCCGGTCCCGGGGGTTTCGCCGATGGCCGAGAGGCTGCGGAAGTCGCGGAGGAAGGACTCAGCGCCGGATTCGGTGACCGAACCGTGGGAGGCGGTGGAATCTGCGTGGGCGGGGCGGGTTGCTGCGGCAGTCATGACGTGGGCTCCTCGTTGCTGGGAGTTGATGATTTGGGTGTTGATGATGTTTCCAAGACCGCGAAGGCGCCGGTCAGGGGGGCGGGTCCGGGCGAGCTCATTGACACGGCCGCGGACGGCGTACCAGCCGGCTATCAGGGCCGGAATGATGATGACGAGGGACCCCACGGTGTACGTTCCGACCGGGAAGTCAAAGAGCATCAGTACCAGCACGGCGGCCAGGAACGCCAAGGTCAGGTACGAGGTCCACGGTGCCCCGAAGAGGCGGAACGTGGGGCGTGCAATGAGCCCGGCCTTGGACCACCTGTAGAGCTTGAGCTGGCACAGGACGATGGTGCCCCACGTGCACAGGATGGCAAGGGCCGTGGCGTTGATGGTGATCTCGAACGCCATTTTGGGACCGATGGCGTTCAGGGCCACGCCCAGCAGCGTGAACGCGGCGGTGAACAATATGCCGCCATACGGCACGCCCCCGCGGCTGATTCTTGCCATGAAGCGCGGGGCCGCCCCGGTCTGGGCCATGGAGCGGTAGATCCGGCCGGTGGAGTACAGCCAGGCGTTCAGGCTCGACAGGGCCGCGGTGAGCACCACGAAGTTCATCACGTCACCGGCACGCCGATGCTGGCGAAGAACGTCACGAAGGGGGACTCGCCGGCTTTGTACGCGGTGTACGGAAGGAGGACTGCCAGCAGCGCGGTGGAACCGACATAGAAAACTGCGATGCGGAAGATCACGGCATTGACGGCCTTGGGCATGATCTTTCGGGGCTCCTTGGTTTCCCCGGCGGCAACACCGATCATGTCGATGCCGGCGTAGGCGAACACGATGCCCAGGACAATCACGACGGCGGGGAGGAGCACGTTGGGGAGCATGCCGCCGTGGTCGGCGATCAGGGAAAAGCCGGGCTGGTGGCCCGCCACCGGAAAGTTGCCGGCCAGGAAGATCCCGCCCACCAGCAGGAACGCTACGAGTGCGCCCACCTTGATGATGGCGAACCAGAACTCCAGCTCGCCGAACAGCTTTACCGAAATGAGGTTGACGCCGGTGACCACCAGCAGTGCCGCCAGGGCGAGGATCCATTGGGGAACGCTGCTGAAAGCTGTCCAGTAGTTCAGATAGACCGCGACGGCGGTGATGTCCACGATCGCCGTGAGCGCCCACGACAGCGAGTAGACCCATCCGGAAAAGTAGGCCGCCTTTTCCCCGTAGAACTCGCGAGCGTAGGAGACGAAGGAGCCGGAGGATGGACGGTGCAGGACGAGTTCGCCGAGGCACGCAAGATAAAGAACGCGAAGAGGCCGCACAGGGCGTAGATGACAGGCAACACGGGGCCGGCGGTGGCGAGCCGCCCGCCGGCCCCGAGGAAGAGGCCGGTGCCGATGGCCCCGCCGATGCCGATCATTTGGACCTGCCGGTTGGACAGGCCCTTCTTGTATCCGGACTGTTCGTCGGGGCGGACGGCCGTTGTCCGCTCCTCGACTGGGTCAATGGTGGTCATGGAAACTCCTGGCCGGTGAAAGTGTGATTGCCGCCACGAAGCGGCTGACTTCGATCGTCCCAAGCCCGGGGCGGGCTGCCCATGACGGAGCAGCCTCAGAAAGCGGCCAATCAATGTACGAAAGTACAAGGACGTGGAAGGTGGCGTCCGCGATGATGGGAACAGGCACTGCACCGAGGATGAGATGACGGACGACGCCCGGTGGCAAGAGCTGGTTGGTGCGGTGGCGGGGCAGCTGCCCGAGTTCGTGGAGAACTTCCTGGGCCGCATTCTCCTCGATCCGGCCTATGGGGAGTCCGGTCTGACCCTTGATGACCTGCGAAGGAGCAGTCAGAGTTCTTTTTCGGCCATGTTGGCCGCATTGGGTGGTGGCAGTTCGGACATGGAGGTGCTGGGATCCATCGCCGCGGATCTTGGGGCGCGCCGGGCACGGCAGGGCGTTCCGCTGGAGAGCCTGGTGCGGGCGATCCGCCTGGACTTCTCAGTTCTCTGGGACGCCCTGTCCGCACCGGCCTTCGGCGCCGATCCCACTCTGCTCGTGGAGAAGGCCGAGCTGGTCTGGGCGACCGTGGATCTCTTCGCCTCCTGCGTCCAGGAGCGCTATGTGGCGGAACTCGAGGAAATCCAGCGGGCGGATGCCGACCTCCAGCACCAATACCTCACGCAGCTTCTCGCCCCCGGGGAGCCATCGGCTGCAGATCTGACGCGGATTGCGGGAGCCCTGCGGGTGTAGGCGGACGCAGCGTTCCTGGTTGCCGCCATCGACCGGAACGACAGCCTTACGATCCGCCGCCGGCTCCGCGCGCGGCCACCGAAGGACGCCGCCATCTTCACTTATGACCAAGGGCACCACACACTTGTCATCCGACGGCGCGCCAAGTCTGCGGGCGAGGCGCTGACTTTCCAGGAGGCGTCACTTTTTGACAAGATGGCCGTGGGGATTGCGCCGCACGCCGAGGGAATTGCGGGCCTGCGGACGGCTGTCAGCGCTGCCCGGGAGATCATGAAGGACCTCCCGATGGGCAGCGTGGGAGTCTTCTCCCTGCGGGACCGGCTATTGTCCATCACAGTGCACAGGCTGGCGCAGGTCGGATGCGATCCCGGGAAGCTCGTCTTCCCATTGCTTCGCTCCTGCACGGAGCAGGAACGCGAACGGATCCTTGAAGCAGCCACGGTATTTCTGGAACTAGGAAGTCTGGTAGGGACCGCAGAGCGGTTGCGCTGCCACCGCAATACGGTGGTCAACCGGATTGGGGCCTTCGAAAGATACACCGGCCTTGACCTGCAGAAGCCACACGACGCAGCCATCGCGTTGCTCGCAGTCATTCCGGCTGTGGGCTAGCCAACGGCCCGGAGTTTACTCGGCCGTCGCGCGTGCCTTCTTGGCGTCCTGCTTCGCGGCCTCGTCCTTGACCCGCTGGGCTTCGGCGCGGACCGCGGCGTGGGTGGAGCGTTCGGCCACCAGCCACGCCGGGGGAGCCTGCAGCAGCGCGGTGATTTCCGCCGTCGTGAGGGCTTCCTCGATGCCGCCGCGGGCCAGGCCGCTGATGGAGACGTTCAGCTTCTGCGCCACCACGGGGCGGGGGTGCGGGCCGTTGCGGCGCAGCTCCGCCAGCCACTCCGGCGGGTTGGCCTGGAGCTCGGCGAAATCGGCGCGGGTGATAACCGAATCCTGGAACTCCTGGGGTGTTGCGGGCAGGTAGATGCCAAGCTTCTTGGCAACGGTGGCCGGCTTCATGGACTGGGAGTTTGCAGAGGTCATACTTCAAGGGTATCCGGCGCGGGGCCCGCAGGGCACCACACAAGCCCCCCACAGCGCACCACCCAGGCACCCGACAGCGCACCACCCGACAGCGCACCACCCGTCGGCGCCATGGGCCGGTGCGGGCGGTACTGTGAACGTGTGTCCGCTGACGATGAATCCCCCCAAGCCCACGACGTCCCCGCCCCTGAAGTGCGCGAGCTGCGCTTCGCGTACGTCGCCGGCGTGACCCCCGGTAAGTGGATCCGGCGCTGGGAAGAGCGGATGCCCGACGTTCCGCTGCGCTCCTTTATGTCCGACGACGGCGCCCAGCTCACCGTCCTGCGCGACGGCGCCGCGGACCTCAGCTTCGTCCGCCTTCCGGTGGAACGCGAAGGCCTCAGCGTCATCCCGCTGTACGAGGAACAGCCGGTGGTGGTGGCGCCGAAGGGGCATGAGATCTCGTTGTTCGAGGAAGTCGCGCTGGCGGACCTGTCCGCGGAGACCTTCCTCGACGTGCAGGAACTCGGCGGCCCCGCCATGGCCCTGCAGGTGGTGGCCTCCGGCGCCGGACTCGCGATCCTGCCGATGTCCGTGGCCCGGCATTTCAACGTCAAGGACACCGTGGCGCGGAAGCTCACGGGGGCACCCACCACGGCGATCGCCCTGGCCTGGCCCAGCGAGTCCACGGATGAAGTGGTCGAGGAGTTCATCGGGATTGTCCGCGGCCGCACCGCGGCGAGCTCCCGCCAGCCCTCAGCGCAGCAAGAGAAGCCCAAGAAGGAACCGAAGCCGGACCGGCGGGGGACCGGAGTCAAAAAGCCCAAGGTGGCCCAGCGCTACGCGCCAAACCCGGACAAGGGCCGCGGCAAGGGATCCCGCAAAAAGGGCAAACGCTAGTCTGTTCTGACTTCACATCGTCGCTGACCACCCCCTTTGTCCGTTGCCCTATCACTCCTGGTCCCTAAAACCGGCAAGTGCGTATCCGGTTAGCTCAGGTTGTGTCAGCGACACTCAAAAGAGAGCCCCAAACAGACCTGTTCGTCGCCGAACCCTTCCTGGTACTCCAAAATAGTCCGCGATTAGCTCAAGTCCGAGCGTGCACCCAGCCAACCTGAGCAGACCGGATACCCACTAACCGGCATATGGGAGCCGTAAGTGATAGAGCAACGGGGTGATGTGGAAGGGCGGGCGTCGAGCCGGGCGAGAGTTCGTCCGCGACGACCTTCTTCTAGGCTGACCGCTGGTCCCGAACGCGCTGGTCCCGAACGCGCTGGTCCCGAACGGCAGAGCCGCAGACAGTCATGGACGCCGCCAGGAACGCCCGTCCCGGGTCATCAGGGCGTCGCCCGACGCCGGGCCCCAGCTCCCCGGTTGATAGTGTTCCGGAGCGCCCGGCGCCGCTGCCCAGTAGCGTTCAATCGGATCCATCACCTGCCATGACAACTCGATTTCCCGGTGCGGGGGAAACAACAGGTGATCATTCAGCAGGGCATCCAGAATGAGGCGCTCGTATGCCTCCAGGCTCTCTTCTGAAAAAGCGGTGCTGTAATTGAAGTCCATGGTGACGTCCCGAATTTCCATGCCCCGCCCCGGAACCTTCGAGCTCAGGTGCGCTGTGGCCCCCTGTTCCGGCTGGATCCGGATCACGAGGGCGTTTTCGGAGTTCAGTTCGGAAGGGGACACGTGCTGCGAGGCTTTGAAGACAACGGCGATCTCAGTAACGCGGCGCTCAAGACGCTTTCCTGTTCTCAGGTAGAAGGGAACCCCCTTCCAGCGCTGCGTGTCGACAGCAAGTCGGACCGCCGCGTAAGTCTCCGTTGTTGAATCCGCGGGAATTCCCGCCTCCGCCAGGAAGCCCGTGATCTTCTGACCGCCGAGCCGGCCTTCGCCGTATCTGCCCCGGGCGGAATGCTGTGACAAGTCTGCCGGGATCCGAACGGCGGAGAGGACCCGGGCCTTCTCTTCAGCGATGTTCTCGGCAGTGAACGACGGCGGCCGTTCCATCGCGGTCAGGGCCAGTAACTGGAGGAGGTGATTTTGCATCACATCACGGCCCGCGCCGACACCTTCGTAGTACCCGCCCCGCCCGTCGACACCGATGTCTTCGGCCATGGTGATCTGTACATGGTCGATGTGTTCGGCGTTCCAGAGGGCATCAAACAGTCGATTGGCAAAACGCAGCGTCAGGACGTTTTGAACGGCCTCTTTCCCCAGATAGTGGTCCACCCGAAAGACCGACGCCGCATCGAAGAAGGTTTCGATCGTCCGGTTGAGCTCCCGCGCGGATGCCAGGTCGTGGCCGAACGGCTTTTCTATGATCACCTTGGGCCATGCCGCCCGTCCGGAACGGGCAAGCCCCTGCTGTGACAGCTGTTCGCAAATGACGCCGAAGGCCTTGGGGGCCACGGACAGGTAGAAAAGGTAGCTTCCGGCCGTCCCATGGTTTTCGTCCAGCTCCCGCAGGACATCACGCAGCCGGCGGAACCCTGAAGGATCACTGAAGTCTCCGGAGACAAAACGGATACCGCGGGCCAGCTCCTGCCAGACGGATTCAACGAAAGGAGTCCGGGCATAGTCCTGCACGGACTCCTTGACTTCCTTGACGAATACTTCATGGTCCCAGCCCCGCCGCCCGTATCCCACCAAGGAAAATGTGGGCGGCAGCAGTCCTTGACTGGCCAGGTCATAGACAGCGGGTATCAGTTTCTTGCGGGCCAGATCCCCGGTGACACCGAAAAGCACGAGGGCACACGGGCCGACGTCGGGCGCGCTGTGACCTTCGCCGGGATCATCCGGGCGAAAGTTCGGGCCGGGGGTTGTATGAAGCATTAGTCGGACTTTCAGGATTTGGTAATGGGATCGCCTGTTGGCGGTGGCGGCCTGGAATGCTGCGGGAACCGGTCCGCCCGAATCGGCCCTGCGGGCGTTGTGCATGACAGAATCCGTTCCATGCACAACGCCCTGAAGCAGCCGCTCTAGATGATGGCCGCGCGCAGTTCCCTGGCTGCCGCTGCAGGATCCTCTGCGCCGTAGATTGCTCCGCCGGCCACGGCCACATCCGCGCCGGCCAGTTGGACTTTGGCCACGGTGTCCAGGCTGACGCCGCCCGCGACGGAGAAGGGGACTTTGGCCTGTTCCCCGGCCGTGAGCAATACGCTGAGGTCGTATCCGGGCTGGGCCTGCTCATCCAGGCCCGCGTGGAACTCAACGAATTTTGCGCCGAGAGCACGCACTTCCTTTGCGCGGGACACCTTGTCCGCGACGCCGATGAGGTCGACGACGATGCCCTTGTTGTGGGTCTTGGCGGCTTTGACCGCGCCGGCAATCGTTGAGTCGTCTGCGCAGCCCAGTACGGTGACCAGGTCGGCGCCGGCCTTGAAGGCGATGTCGGCTTCAAGCTCACCGGCGTCCATCGTCTTCAAGTCGGCGAAGACAATCTTGTCCGGGTGCGCTTTCTTGATGGCGGTCACGGCCGAGAGGCCAGCATTTTTTACCAGGGGAGTGCCCAGTTCGAGGATGTCCACGTACGGGGCGACCTGGGCCGCCAGGACGAGGGCATCTTCAATGGTCAGGACGTCCATAGTGTAGCGTGTCGTTGATTTCTTTGGGTCTGGTTGTTTGTCAGACTTGATCCATGGTGTATCTGGCAAGGGCATTGGAATTGCGTGAAGGGGACCGGGGAGCTCTGGAGGCGCTGACTCGTGGGAGATCATCCACCGCGGCGGTCGCCCTGCGGGCGCGCACGGTCTTGTTGGCTGCCGAAGGGATCCCGAATATCCGGATCGAGAAGATCACCGGATTTTCGGCACCCACGGTTTTGAAGTGGCGCAACCGTTACGCGGAGGGCGGGATCGAGGCCCTGTCCGATGTCCACCGCCCCGGCCGGGAGCGGGAGATCGACGAGCTCGCCCTGATCGCCGACACCTTGACCAACGACGGGAAGCCGCCGGCCGAGCTGGGGATCTCGCACTGGTCCGCCCGCATCATGGCCGAACGCCACGGCATCTCATTCTCCTCTGTGGCCCGGATCTGGCGCCGTTGGAAAATCCAGCCGCACCGGATCGAGACGTTCAAGTTCTCCACCGACCCCGCCCTGGAGTTCAAGCTCCGGGACGTGGTGGGCCTGTACATGTCCCCGCCGGAAAACGCGGTGGTCGTGAGCATCGATGAGAAAACCCAGATCCAGGCCCTGTCCCGCACCGGCCCGGACCAGCCGCTGTCCCCGACGCACCCGCTGCAGCAGACCCACGACTACAAGCGCAACGGCACCACCACCTTGTTCGCCGCCCTGGAGGTCCTCACCGGCAAACTCAGCGCGAACGCCTTCTACCCAAAGCACACCAACACTGAATTCGTCGATTTCCTCGGCCAAGTCGCCGTCGCCCACCCCGGGGTTGAGCTGCATGTAATCTGCGACAACTACGCGACCCATAAGCACCAGAACGTCAAGGACTGGCTGGCCGAAAACCCGCGCGTGAGCCTGCATTTCACTCCGACCAGCTGTTCCTGGCTGAACATGGTGGAGATCTTCTTCGGGATCATCACCCGCCAGTGCCTCAAACGCGGGACATTCAGCTCCGTGAAAGAGCTGGAAGAAACCATGGAACGCTACATCGCGAACTACAACCAGGACGCCAAACCATTCACCTGGACCAAGTCAGCGGACTATCTCCTGGGCAAGATGAAACGCAAACAAACCATTAACACGGAACACTAGCGAACGAGAAGGCCCAGCTCGGGGATGACACTGCGTTTCTGGCGGAGCTGGTCACCAAGTCCCAGAACGTCAGCACGGAGATGTCTACGTGCATCCGTGACCTTCAGAAAATGCAGACTTATCTGGTGAACTACGCCGCCTACGATCAGGCAACGCTGATCAAGTTCGTGCAGGGCGTCAACTCGGAGTGCAACACCGCACGGGCAGACAGCGACAGCCTCACGCAGAAGATTCAGGGGCTGAAGTGATCTTCGGGCGCCTACGCGTCGCGTTCGCAGGCGTCCTCTGCCTGCTGGCGCTGTCCGGCTGCGGAGTCGCCCCTGTGCCACCGCCGCCCGTAACGAACGCGGCACAGACACACGCCCCGGCGTCGCCGATAGCGGCTCCGACTGCTCCGGCACCGATCATCACCCTGTCCGGGTTCAGCGCCTATGAGCGGGCTGCGCTGCGGGTGCGTAACATCGGCTGCGGCGGGGTCTCGAGCGGGTCCGGTTTCGCCATTGCAGATCATGTGTTCGTCACGAACCGCCACGTCGTCGGCGGGGCGGCGCTCCTGCAAGTGAGCACATACGACGGCAGGGACATCACGGTCAACGCCGTGGGCGCCGTCATTGTCGCCGACCTGGCTCTGGTCTGGACTAAGGAATCACTACCGGCCACGCTCCAGCTCGCGCTGTCGACCCCCCCCCCGCCGGCGCGGAGGTGACGGCGGTCGGGTACCCGCTGGGCGGCGAACTCACAACCACGAGCGGGAAGGTGTTGCGGTACGGCCGCGACCCCCTGGCTTCGTCCCCGGTGCAGATGATGTACAACAGCGCGCCCATCGAGCACGGCAGCTCGGGCAGCCCGCTGGTCGACTCATCGGGGAAGCTTGTGGGCGTGGCCTACGCCGGTGGTGGCGGCCAGTACGTTGCCGTGCCGGTTGAGACCCTCAACCAAGTGCTCAAGGATCCCTCGAAGTTCTCGAACGGGGCTGGCTGCGACTGAGGACGCAGTGTCTCATAACCCATGTGTCCCGAATCGCATGGGTTTCGAACCGATCTGGAGTGGTGCGTTATGAGCACCTTCACCGGGCAGTTTTGCGGGCGGGTCTTACGGGAATCAGGAAGACAGAGGATCGCCGGCATTGGAAGCGCCCGTAGATAGTCTTCGGGCTCGACCGGTGGAGGACCGTCTAACGGGCATGTCGAACCCTGAGCAAAACTTGATGAAAGATCCAATTCAACTTTTAAGATGCAGCTATAGGATGAGCCGCACATCGCGCAGCTTCGCGCGCCGAAACGGCTGCTCACAAATAGACTGGCGAACGCAGAAATTGGGGGACACACCATGGAAACACCAGAGAAGCTCCGGGGACCGTTGTCGCCGTTCATCCTCGGTATCCTCATCGCGGTCGCGGGGATCATATGCGGGTTAAGCGTACCCGTCGGTGCATATTGCGAGAGCGCGTTCTCGCAGACCCAACATTCTGCGAAGAAGGTGGACCTGGATCGGGCCTACAGCAATGCGATGAAGGTGGACCTGCATCAGGCCTACAGCATCCTCCCCGAGACAGACTACGAGTCCGTGTGCAAGGCGTCCGCCGCGCAGTGGTCGGTGCTGTGGTGGGCCGTGATCGCTCTCGGCGTCGTGGTGTTCTGCCTCGGGTTCGTCCTGTGGAATCGCGCCCGCCGGATCGCCGTGATACCCGCGACCGCACATGATGTCCCAGCAGCACGTGTGCAGGGGGTCGCTGCCGAACTCGCGCACCTGGCCCAGCTCCGTGATCAGGGGATGCTGACGCAGAGCCAATTCGAGCAACAGAAGGCGAAGCTGCTCGACGGGTGACCCCTGGAGCGGTCGTAGCTGGCCGTGCTCGATGGCGGCCACCCGCGCAGGTCGAAGACTGCCGCCAGTCGCGAACTACGGCGACCCCTCCTCAGCGTCCGGTGAGGGATCCCCTTGCGGGCCGCATCCGGCGCCAAATAGCGCCGCAAAAAGACCGCCATTTACCGCCGAAGGTCACACACCATGCCCTCCACGCCCTCGGCGTCGACGCCGAGATGGTCCACGTCGACCACGGATTCACCGGCACCAAACGCGACCGACCCGGGCTAGAAAAGGCCCTCGCCGCGTGCCGCGGCGGCGACACCTTCATGGTGACCAAACTTGACCGGCTCGCACGGTCCCTGCCGGATGCGAGGGATATCGCCGACGAGCTCACACGCAAGGGCGTGACCCTCAACATCGGCGGCAGCATCTACAACCCCCATGACCCGGTTGGAAAGCTGCTGTTCAACGTCCTGGGCATGGTCGCCGAATTCGAATCCGACCTCATCCGCGCCCGGACCCGCGAAGGCATGGCGGTGGCGAAGTCCAAAGGCAAGCTTCGAGGTCGACAGCCCAAACTCTCCAAAAAGCAGGAAGCACACCTCGTGAGCCTCCACCGGGACGGCACACACACCACAACGGAGATCGCCGAACTCTTCGGCGTCGCCCGCTCCACCGTCTACCGGGCCATCCAGCGCGCCGCGCCGGCCACGTGACCTTCTCCCGCCAGCGAGCCGGCGCATCGTGAACATCGGTTCGGCACCGCATGGGCGCTCAATTTCGCGCCGCTACTACCAAGACCTGCACCGACACCCTCATTCAAGGCCTCCCGAGACGCTGACAGCCGGGACCCCGGACAAGGCCTAGGCGAGCCTCAGTCCCCTGACGTTACGTGCAGGCGACTCCCGACCAAAGTGACGCTTTGTGCAGGGGACTTCGGACACCAGATGTCCATACCCGACTGCACAACTCCCGTACTTTCGGGGCAGCTTGTGCAGACGACTTCGGAAAATGACAAGTGGACATGGGGAGTATCGGATATGCCAGGGTCAGCACCGTGGACCAGAACGCGGACCTGCAGCATGCGGCGTTGAGTGCCGCGGGCTGCAACCGGATCTTCACCGACCACGGTGTGAGCGGAACGAGGGCCAGCCGGCCGGAACTGGACAAGATGCTTGATCACCTGCGGGACGGTGACGAGGTAGTGGTCTGGAAGCTGGACCGGCTGGGGCGCAACACCCGCAATCTGCTGGCTCTCATCGATGACCTGGAACACCGGGGCGTGCACTTCCGCAGCGTCACGGAAGGAATCAGCACGACGGGGCCGATGGGCAGGGCCATGCTCACCGTGATGTCTGCGTTCGCCCAGCTCGAGCGCGACCAGCTGGCCGAGCGGACCAGGGCAGGCATGGCCGCGGCCGCCGAACACGGGCGGAAGGCCGGACGGCGGGAAGTCACCGCCGCCCATGCGAAGGTCAAGCGCGCCCGCGACCTGAAGGCCCAGGGGCTCACGGCGGCCGACATCGGGAAGATCATCGTGGCCAGCCGCGCCACCGTGTACCGCTACCTGAGCATGGAAAGCAACGAACTGGTCTGAAGGGGACCGAAGGCGACGCCACGGACGGCTGGAATGGGCGCGTGGCCCGCGATTTACGTTTCTGCGGGGCACTCTTGCCGGACACCCGCGATGGCGATGGCCGCGGCCATGGAAAAGCACTGAGCACTGAGCTGGAACCGCCACATAGCGCTGACAGAACAACGCCAATTACCGCCGCGATTCACATAGGACTGGCGTTTGGCCGTCTCGTTTGCGGAACCCTGAGCGGTACGATTTTGGCCCCGGCAAGGTCAGGAGGCCCCAGGCTCCGCGGCCCAGCTCGGTGGAGAGCCGATGCTTGCCAGGGATGTTTAGGGCAGACTGGTGGCGTGAGCGGAATCCGGTGGGTGCTGCACGTCGATCTCGACCAGTTCATCGCGGCGGTCGAAGTGCTCCGGCGGCCGGAGCTTGCGGGCAAGCCGATCATTGTCGGCGGTCGGGGCGACCCCACGGAACGAGCTGTGGTGTCGACCGCATCCTACGAAGCCAGGGCGTTCGGCGTGGGTTCCGGAATGCCCTTACGCATTGCGGCCCGGAAAGTGCCCGACGCTGTAATCCTGCCCGTCGATCAGGAGGCTTACCTCGCGGCGTCTGAAACGGTGATGGCTACCCTGCGCGCGCAGCCCGGCGCCACCGTGCAGGTGCTGGGTTGGGATGAAGCCTTTATAGGCACTGAGACAGAGAATCCGGAAGCCTACGCCCGGCAGGTGCAGGCCGCTGTCCTGGAGCGAACGCAGCTGCATTGCAGCGTGGGCATCGGCGACACCCTGGTCCGAGCCAAGGTCGCCACCGGTTTCGGCAAGCCGGCCGGCGTCTTCCGTCTCACTTCCGGGAACTGGCTCGAAGTCATGGGCAGTCGGCCCACCAAGGACCTGTGGGGTGTCGGAACCAAAGTGTCGGGCCGGCTGGCCAAACTCGGCATCAACACAGTCGCCGAGCTCGCCGCGTCCGACCCCCAAGACCTGGTCCCGGAGTTCGGCCCCAAGATGGGTCCTTGGTACGCGGAGCTCGGACGCGGGGACGGCGCCAGCGTTGTGGACAACACCCCGTGGGTTGCCCGCGGGCATAGCCGGGAGACCACCTTCCAGCGCAACCTGACCGAGCCCGCCCAGGTGGACGACGCCGTGAGGGAGCTGACAGCGCGTGTCCTTGAGGATGTTGTGGCCGAAGGACGGCCCGTGGTTGGGCTGACCCTCAAGGTTCGGTACGCGCCGTTCTTCACCAAGACGCACGCGAGGAAGATTCCCGAGACATTCGACCGGAACGAAATCCTCGCGCGGGTCTTGGACCTCGCAGCCGGAATCGAAGCGGGCCGTCCGATCCGACTCCTAGGCCTGCGGGCCGAAATGGCAATGTCCGACGATGCCCGAAAGGGACATACGCCAACGCGCGGCGGTTGGTGACGGCGTCGCTCCCTTCCTTGCCAGCGCGGATGAATCGCTTCGCGGAAGTAACGGTCGTAGATGTCCAGTGCGCCGGTGGCAAGCCCGGTGCCGACGTCGTACATCGCTCCCGCCGCAGCGTTTGCCCTAGCCTGCGCCGCGGAACCGCAGCGGGGATAACCGTGGGGACGCCGTGGGGCCACCAGGCCGCTGAACTCCTTGGCGCCGGGAGTCCCCGGACGACAGCATCGCCGCATACGCGCGGCGGCTGGTCGAAAATCTGAAAGAAGCCGACGGCCACCTTCAGCGGCGGGACAAGGCCCGCCGGCAGTCCGGACCCGGACGGCGGTCTAGCTACCGCCATCGAGGCCTTCCAGCGCCTCTACCTCGGCGGCTTCCAGCAATGCTGCCGAATCGTCGCCGGTGGCCCGGGCTAGGTCGTCAAGGGATTTGAAGTGGACCCGGGCGAGGGTGATGGCCACCAGCTCGAGGTAGGCGATGCCGTTGCGTTGTTCCAGGCCGTCCAGATAGTCGAGCATGCGCCCCTCGAGTGCGCCGGGGCCTTCGGATTCTTCCGCGGCGAGCCGCGTCAGCGTCAGGGCTGCCAGGTCCGGGTTGTCGTAGATGAGTCCCATGGGCCAACGCTACCCACCCCACCAGCGCGGTCAAGAGCCAGTGCTAGCGCCAGCGGAAGGCTTCCAGCGCGCGCAGATGCCGAACGGATCGCTGGCTGCCCAAGACGAAGTCGATGACCATTTTTTGAGGCACTCGGGCATCTCCTAGGATTACTGGCAGAGCTGCGTATCAAGACTCGGCGTATTGGTGGCTTGAAATAGCGCTCCGACAGCGGCATGGTCGGACGTAGTCGGGACGCGTCACCCGGGCGACGGATGCTCAGGGCGCGAGAGCGGCGCTGTAGGGAACGGTGAACGTGGCTACGAAGTCAGCGAACAGGGACTCGTCGCCGATGAGTTCGACAGCGCCGGTGGCGAGGGCCGCGTCCGGGTCGAGAAGGCCGGCGAGGACGTCGCGAAATCCGGGTCCGGCGTTCACGACCAGGTCGGGTGTAGGGTCCGGGCCGGCCGCGACGCTGATCTCGCCGCGGGCGACGATGGCGTGCGCGACGGCCGAGCCGACCCTGACCTTGTACGTCACCGGGCGGCGACGCGGCGGCGTGCCCCCTTGGCCGGCGACGCGCAGGGAACCCACCAGCGAGGCGTCGGTGACGATCTCGCCCTCGCGTGGCTCCCGCAAGTGTGCTTGTCTGTAGCAAGTAGCGCGGATCCAGAAGGGGTCCGCGGCCGTTGTTCGACGAGGTGACACGACATGAGGTTGACGACCACGACCAACGTCTCGGTGGACGGCGTGATGCAGGGGTTGGGCGGACCTGACGAGGATCGCAGCGGCGGCTTCGACCGCGGCGGATGGGCCATACCGCTTCTCGACACCGAAGCCGGGGACTATCTCAACCAGGTCTACGGCGGCGCGGCCGCGTTCCTCTTTGGCCGGCGGACGTACGAGATCTTCGCCGGCTACTGGGGAGCGATGGCCGATCCGAGCACGAACCCGATTGCCGCCGCGCTGAACAGCCGGCCCAAGTACGTGGCGTCGACCAGCCTCGCCGACCCGCAGTGGGCGGGCACGACTGTCCTGCACGGCGACGTCGCCACGGCCGTCGGTGATCTGAAGGCGCATCACGATGGCGAACTGCTGGTGCCGGGCAGTGGTGCCCTCGTCCGATGGCTGCTCGCCAACGACCTGGTCGACCAGCTCGACCTGGTCATCTATCCCGTCGTCGTTGGCCAGGGCACACGGCTGTTCCCCGATTCCGGTCCGGACATCGCGCTCGACCTGGTCAACTCGCGGACCACGTCCCGGGGCATCACCATCCAGACTTATCGGCCTCTCGGGCGTCCGGAGTACGCAACGTCCACTGTCGACCCCGAACACGTGTTCTAGTGGTGTGTCTCCAAAATAGATAATGGGTGGTCTGTTAATCTGATGGCATGACGAATCCTGCTCCCGCCCTTTCGGTCTCAGATGGTCAGCGTGCCGCGTTGGAGGTGTTGTCGAAGTCGCAGACGGCCTCCCATCGCGAGGTGCAGCGGGCCCAGGTGCTGCTGATGTCCGCGGACGGGCTGGCGAACGAGTGGATCGCGAAGGTTGCCGGTGTGACCCCGGGGACGGTGCGCGCGTGGCGGGCCCGGTTCGAGGAGGAGGGGCTGGCGAAGCTGGGCAGGGTCCGTGCCGGACGGGGCCGGAAGCCGGTGATCCCGCAGTCCAAGATCGACGAGATCGTCGAGCTGACGCGGAACTCGAAGCCGGACGGGCAGACGCACTGGTCGGTGCGGACCATGGCCGCCAGGTCCGGGGTTTCCCCGGCGCAGGTGCAGCGGATCTGGGCGGCCCGGGGGCTGAAGCCGCACCGGGTTGAGGCGTTCAAGCTCTCCACGGACCCGAGGTTTGAGGAGAAACTCATCGATGTGGTGGGCCTGTATCTGAATCCGCCCGAGCAGGCGATCGTGTTGTGCATGGACGAGAAGTCCTCCATCCAGGCGCTGGACCGGACCCAGCCCTCGCTGCCGATGAAGAAGGGCCGCGGGGAAACGATGACCCACGACTACAAGCGCAACGGCACCACGACCCTGTTCGCCGCCCTGGACGTTGCCACCGGCAAGGTGATCGGATCCTGCCTGCCCAAACACCGGCACGGCGAGTTCCTGGCGTTCCTCAAAACGGTTGAGAAGAACGTGCCGGCAGAACTGGACGTGCACCTGATCCTGGACAACTACGCCACCCACAAACACGCCAACGTCAGAGCCTGGCTGGACAAACATCCCCGGTTTCACCTGCATTTCACCCCGACCTCCTCGTCCTGGTTGAACCTGGTCGAGCGGTGGTTCCGCGAGCTGACCGACAAGGCCCTGCGGCGCGGCGCCTTCCACTCCGTACCGGATCTGATCGCAGCGATCGAGGACTACCTCGCCTCCCACAACAACGAGCCCAAGCCCTTGGTCTGGACCGCGACCGCGGACTCAATCCTCGAAAAAGTCGCCCGCGGCCGCGTCGCACTCGAAGCCGTCAAACAAAACTGAGACACACCACTAGCTGCGCCGACCCGACATCGCGGCGCGCAAGACGCCCAAGATCCGTCCACGCCTCGAGCGCGGACCCAGCTGCCCGCGTTCGACCTAGTTGTCCGGCGCTCCACATCGACGACCCCGATAACCTGCGCCGACACGGCATGGTCGGGTGAACCGACAGGGCATTGGTCGGGCGCGCCGACGGCGGCATGGTCGGACGCTGCGAAATGAGTCCAGCTGTCGATGATCAAGAGAGGCCGCGGCGGGCCATGGCGCGTCCAATTCTCTGTTGATCAACGCGCGAGGTTCCGCACCCAACTCGGCATGACGGATCGTGGTCATGTCCGGTGGCCGACGTAACGGGTCCAGGATCCAGCGGCAGCGTCGGCGTGCTTGACGGTGACCTGGTGGCTGTAGCCGAGCGCATCGGCGACCACCGGGGGAGGGACCTCGGTCACGAGGTCAGAGAGTGCCCGATTTCGCGCGCCGAGGAGGTTCACGCCGAGTTTCGCGCAGCCGAATCATCATCGTGTTGGGATGCAGGTGCTGGCCGGCGCGTGTGCTGGGGAACAGCCATGGGCTGGTGCCGGAGCCGGTCCGCAGGTTCGGGCGTCGCGCGGCGTGCTCGCGGAGGAGTCCGGCGAATGGGTCTGGCACCGGCGCTGGGTGCTTCCCGCGGGTTATGGTCACGGCGTGCTCCGTGATCGTCACTGCCGAGGCGGGAAGCGCCGCGACCTTCACCAGGGGTTGGGCGTAGAGCAGGAGGAGCGTGCCAGCGCTGTTCCGGGTGGAGGAGCGGCACCGCACCCACGAGATGCACCCGGCCGGCCTCGTCAACCGCCATGCGAGCCTCCTCAAACCGGTATCTCCATCTGAATCAATGATTCATCAGTTGAATCATCTCGGCAACGGTGCAGGTCAGGCCATACGTTGCCGTCGACGACCTGCTGAATACTCAGCCGCAGGTGATGCGATCAAAGCCCGACCGGCGTCACGAAGATCAGGCATCTCCGCTGGTCAGGAGCCTGCCTCGGCGACCCAGGGGACAGGCGAAGGCCGACCCGAAGGTGATTCATCTGATGAGATACGCAGACTACTACTGGTCATAATCATCATTATCTGCGTAGTGGGTATCCGGTCTGCTCAGGTTGGCTGGGTGCACGCTCGGACTTGAGCTAATCGCGGACTATTTTGGAGTACCAGGAAGGGTTCGGCGACGAACAGGTCTGTTTGGGGCTCTCTTTTGAGTGTCGCTGACACAACCTGAGCTAACCGGATACGCACTATCTGCGTTTTCGCTCTTTACGCGCTTATGTACATTTCGTACTTATCCGGCTAGAATTGGGCCATGAGTGAGATGACGGTGACTGACGCGCGGAGCCGGCTGTCCGAGGCGGTCGATACGGCGCGGGTAAACCATGAGCCGGTGTACCTGCTGCGTCGCGGCCGCCGCGTTGCGGCGCTGATCGACGCCCGGGATCTCGCCAGGCTGATTGAGGCCGCCGAGGATCTGGATGACCTTCGGGCGGCGGACGCCGCGCGGACCGAGATGGTCGACAGCGGCGAAAGCCCGGTGCCGTGGGAGGAAGTCAAGGCCGAGCTGGGCCTGGCGTGAGCTATGCCGTCCAGGTCGCGCCCGCCGCGGTACGGCAGCTGCGCAAACTCTCACCTGACCCGCGCCGACGAATCCAGGCCGCTATCGAACTGCTGGCCGAAACGCCGCGCCCCCCGGGTGCCAAGAAGCTCTCCGGCAGCAGCGGCGACTGGCGTGTCCGAACCGGCGACTACAGGATCATCTACGAGATCCAGGACGCCCGACTGATTGTGCTAGTTGTAGCCGTCGGCCACCGGCGGGATATCTACCAGCACTAGGAACAAACGCCCTGCACCCGCCGCCGACGGTGGACATGCCTGTCAGAAACTTCATTGAATGGAGCGGGAACGACGGGCCCCGGCTGACGTCGTTATCCGTCGCCGTTTATCTTGCGCTTCACGGTGATTTGCCGTGGCCTCACAGGCCTGGTTCCACCGAGCTCTGAGGCGGCCACGGCGGTTTACCGGCCATGCTGTTCAAATACCCTGATGTGGACCTCAGATAGCCTGGAAACCGCTGGAGAGGGCGCGATAAGTCGCCGCAACGTCCAGAAACCCGGGATCGAAAGGCTCGTCGGTGCCGGTCACGCCGGCTACCCACGCCGAAACCTCGACGTGATCGTCGTGAGATGGGGTCAGCCAGCACGTCCAACATCTCCTCGAACCCCGGAAAGCCTCCGGAATCTTCTAGCGGGCCACGTCGGGCGCCGTCGAGCAGCTGTGCTGGCGGCTCGGTTGCCTCAGCACGCCGACGGGTGACCAGCTCGAGCCGGTGCAGCCAGCTGTCGCCGAAGTCGTACTCGTAGAACGCGGCCCCCGCTCCCGTCGCGAGAAGTTCATCGAGCGAGCATTCGTCTTCGGACAAGTCCGTCGGTTCCTCACGGAACTCTGCGGGAACCCACTGCAGCGCCTCCGGTATCTCACCATCGATCGGCCGCAGCGGTTCGAAGGGATCGCCGGCGGTGGAACGGTGCAGATGCGCGTCCTGCCATCCGAAGGCCGTCTGAAGGATCTCGTGTACCCGTCCCAACGACAAGGAGCCCGCCAGCTCCAGCAGGCGCCATATGCCGGGCACGCTGTCGACCAACTGCACGCGAACCCTCAAGATCCACTCCGATCCGTCCACAATCTTGGCCACAGGCTCTTCAATACAGCTATCCTCTCAACCCACATGGCTGTGCTCGTGTCATGTCGCACCGGACCGTAGGCACTCATCCTTGATAGTCCGGGGTTGCTTTCGGTTCAAATGAGACAAAGACATCGAATGCATACGCGTGGGTGAGCTTGCGTCGCCTTGACTTGGCGGTTCTCATGGCCGCGCCCTTAGTCCTCTTCAGTGTCAGTGTTGTCGAACCACCTGACGACGCCGTTGCCGCCGTATGCCCTGGCGATGGTCTCCTGGAGCCCGTCCGCCTGCTGGACCGCCAGGTCCAGCTCGGTCACCGCAGTCATGATGCCCAGCGTGCTCTCATCGTGGCCTTCGGAGAAGTGCGTGCCGGCTGAGGTCGAGCGGTGCCAGTCGGCCAGCTGCCGCAGTATCTGCTCGATGGAGCGCTGGGCGTCCAGCAGGCTGCCCAGGATCGGGTGGCTGTCCGAAGGACTGTCCAGGTCCCTGACGGAATGCGCCAATTGTCTGGCGGCCTCTTCCATGCGTTGCGCGGCCCGCCTCGGCTCGGATACGTCTGTCACTTCAGCGTCCTCTCTTCGGCTTTCAATGCCGGTCAGATCGACCATGTCAGGGCACTGCACCAGGATCCTCTCCGACTGGCGGGGATCATCACCCCAGATGGAGATCCTGACTTCGTCGGTGGTTGTTCTGAAACCGAAGGTTAGCTCGTTGTAAACGTTCCCGATCTCCACCCATCCGCGGCTGGACTGCAGGATGCCCTCAAAGAGCAACAGCATGTTCGGGTCCCCGTCGGCCGTAGTTCCGACGCGGAGCCGCACTTCACCTTCGGAGTCATGCAGCACGGCCTGGGCAATACGCTGTCAGTGCGCCAGAAGTCAGCCACCCCGTCGATGTCCGGTACCTCCGCGGCGTTTTCGGACCGCAGATACATGAGGGCGTCCGGGAACGCCACGGATCTCCCAAACACCCGGCCCATCAGGCCGGCTCGATGAGCTCTGGACCGTTGTTGCGGACCGAGTTGACCCGGTCGGTGACCTCCCGGGGTGTCAGAACGGGTTCCGGGATGGTCTCGAGCAGATTCTGCACGTCCTCTTTGGCTGTGGTTCCCGGGTCCAGCCAGTCAGCGTACATCTCCCGCGGGACGATGACAGGGGCACGGTCGTGGACGTGGCCGAGGGAATCGTGCGCGGTGGTGGTCAGGACGGTGCAGCTGAGCAGCCACCGGTGCGGGTCATCCTCAGGCAGGGAAGGGTCGGGCCAGAACTCATACAGCCCGGCAAAGGCCAGCAGTTCGTCCGTCTCCGAGTAGAGGAAGTGCGGGATCTTCTTTCCGTCCTCGGTCTTCTCCCACTCGTAGTACCCCTCCGCCGGGACCAGGGCGCGGCGCTTGACGGCTGCTTTCCGGAACGCGGGCTTGCCCAGGATCGTTTCGCTGCGGGCGTTGATCAGCTTCGAGCCGATCTTGATGTCCTTGGACCAGGACGGCACGAGACCCCAGCGGGCGATCAGCAGCCGGCGCTCCGGGCCATCCTGGGTCGGCCTTTCGGCAATGATCGCGACGTCATCGGTCGGTGCCACGTTCCAGCTCGGCGGCGGGGCGGAGCCCTCCGCCTCCCTGGCATCGAAGTAGCTCAGGAGGTCACCGGTTGCCCTGGACATCACGTATCGGCCGCACATGCGATTCATTGTGCCCCATGGCTGTGGAATAGCGGTGACATGGTGTACGTTGCATTGCCGACAGCCAACACACGAGAAAAGAGAACCACCTAAGTGGCAACCGATTACGACGAACTACGCTCCGACGTTAAGGAATCCCAGAACAACTCTCTGGAAGCGCTGCAGTCGGCCAACGCCCCCGACGCCCGCAGCGTCGTCCGTGAGCTGGACGAAGCCGACGGCCTCGACGGGCTCGACGTCCCCGGCGGCGAATTCGTCGCCGAGGAACTCATCGTCCAGGTGATCCCGCAAAAGGATGACGAGTTCACCTGCTACTCCTGCTTCCTGGTCCGGCACCGCTCCCAAGTCGCCCGGGAGCAGAACGGCCACGCCTACTGCACCGAGTGCGAAGGCTGACGGCCGGGATCGTTTTACCCCCCGGGGACACGTCGTTCCCTGCCGAGGGACGGCGTCCAACGCGCGCTAAGCGGAACTAATGTCCTCCGGTCATGACTCTGCTTCCTCGGTCCAGTCGAGTGCGGCAGTCAGCCGGTCGGCGTCGGGCAGGTCCTGGCGGACGTCGGCGGGCAGGGTGTCGCAGGTGTAGGAGGCGACGGCCATGGGTGAGGTGGCGCGGCCGAGGCTGTAGCGGACGGTGTGGTCGTTCTTGCTGCCGCAGATCAGGATCCCGACGGTGTCGGCGTGGGCTTCACGGCGGAGCCTGTCATCGACCAGGGCGACGTAGAAGTTGAGTTTGCCGGCGTATTCGGGCTGAAATTTCCCGGTCTTGAGCTCGATGACGAAGTAGCCTGTTGACCGCACTAACGGTCCGCTTCGCAGCTGATGCTCGGCACCGCTCCCGTGCCAGGAGCGGGGAGTTTGCGCAGACAGTGCCTTCATAAACGTTCTGCTCAACTGTTCTCCGGGGACTTGGCGCTGCCGTGCAGCAAGTCGTGCTTTATCAGTTCGGCCGGTGATGGCCGGTCAAGCCGTGTTCGTAGGCGAAGATGACGGCGTGCACGCGGTCACGCAGCCGGAGTTTCATCAGGATGCGGCCAACGTGGGATTTCACCGTTGATTCCGCCACAAACATTTGTTCCCCGATCTCGGTATTGGTAAGTCCGCCGGCGATGGCCGACAGGATTTCCGCTTCCCGGGGTGTCAGGGCCGCGACGGCTCCGTCGCCGGAGGGAGGACCGGAGGGAAGCCTTTGGCTGAAGAGATCCAGCATCCGGCGGCTGACCCTGGAGGAAATGGCGGCGTCTCCCCCGGCGACGGCTCTGATGGCCGTCAGCAGCTCAGCTGGTCCGACGTCCTTGAGCAGAAAGCCGCTGGCACCGGCCCTGAGCGCCGCGAAGGCATACTCGTCGAGATCGAACGTGGTGAGGACGATGACCCGTGACTGCGGGCACTCCTGAACAATGAGCCGGGTCGCGGCGATGCCGTCCGTGTCCGGCATGCGCACATCCATCAGCACCACATCCGGTGCCAGGGTACGAGACATATCGATGCCAGTCCCGCCGTCAGCGGCTTCGCCAACGACTTCGACCCCGTCCTGGGCATCCAGCACCATGCGGAATCCCATTCGGACGAGTGCCTGGTCATCAACGAGCAGCACCCGAATCGGGCGCGTGGGCGGGGCAGCTATAGTTGCCATGGGGCTCCGTTCTGTGTAGGGAACCGGGCGGTCACGGACCATCCGCCGTTGGTCAGAGAACCCGCGCGCAGCGTGCCGCCATACAGAGCGACGCGCTCACGCATTCCCACGACGCCACGCCCGGCGTGGTCGGCAGGGACGACGTCCGGTTGCCCATCGTCGGTCACCGAGACCATGATCTCCTGCGCGCTGAACTGCGCGTGAACCGTGACCGCTGTTGCTGCTTTCGTGTACTTAAGCGCGTTGGTGAGCCCTTCCTGGATGACCCGGTAGATAACCAGTTCGATCCCGGCGTCGCCAGGAGGAACACCGGTCGAATGCAGGACCACCGGAAGGCCCGCGGAACGGAAAAGCTCCACCAGCGCAGGGACGTCCCCCACCCCCGGAGAAGGTGCCACCGCGCCGGGTAACTGCCCGCTGCGGCCTTCGGTCAGAACCCCGAGCATCCGGCGCATGTCCGATACCGCAACGCGGCCTGTCTCGGCGACCTGGCGCATGGCCTGGACGGCGCGGGCAGGATCAGTGGCGGCGATCTCGGCCGAACCGTGGGCCAAGGAAATCATCACAGCCAATCCATGGGAGACGATGTCGTGCATCTCCCGCGCGATCGCGTTGCGCTCCGCGGCCGCTGCAATGCTGGCCAGATGTTCCCGTTCACGCATCAGCCGGTCGGTACGCTCGACGAGGGCGGCCACATAGGCGCGGCGTGTGCCTACGTTCAGGCCGGTCAGCGTGGCGATCACAAATACAGCAATCGCCTGGACGGCTTGGGCAAGGTCCATCGACCGGGGCGGGAGGATCGCAGCCAGAAGGAGGATTCCGCTGGTCCCGAGCAGGCCAGGGACCGCGTGGCGCGCTGACCGGTAGACGGCGACGGCGTACAGCGCCATGGCTGTCGCCACCGCTGCGAAGCTCGCCGGCGCCGAGAAAGTGATGAGCATGATGCTGGCGGTGGCAGCCAACGAAACCATCGGAGTCCGGCGGCGGAACAGCAGCGCCGCGCCGGAAACCACTACCGCGAGCAGGGGAAGAACGAACCACGAGCCTTCGGTCTCGCCAAGGTGGAAGATGATGGCTGACGCCAGGGCCGGCCCTGTGTAGGCGGCGGCGACCAAGAGATCTGTGACGTTCGGGCGGAAGCGCCCGTCTCGCCGCAGCGGTTCGGACGACGAAACCGGCACCGTTAAAGCCGTTGTCGGCAACGCTGCCCGGCGTGCAGTGTCCCCCTTCTCGGTCATGCTCCGGACTCTACCGGTCGTGGAGTTCATGAGGGTCCTTAGGTCGTGTGCCATCGAGATGAGGAATTCGCGTCGCCGCTGCGGGCCTCACGGAAGATGTGAAGTGATGGCGTTGGCGGTAGGCGCCGGGACTGAAGCTCACGTCTTCTGGTCCTGAGGCTCACGCATGGGGATCAGTGGAGTGAAAGGACCAGGTACAGGCCAGCGAGGACCAGCGTGGTGGGGGTCATGATGAGGCGTTCGGGTTTACTGCGGGAGATCCCGTTCATGAGAACGCCGAGCGCGAAGTATGCCGTCATCACCCACATGGTGATTGAAGTAAACGTTTCGCTGATCAACGGCGGGACAAGGTCGGCCTTGGCCAGCGCCGCATAGGCGAAAAGGATATACACCGCGATGGAGACCCCGCTTCCGATTCTGAGTTTTGCAGGCAATACACGGTGTTGGCCGCCCCACGCCATCCTCCCGAGTGGGGCTCCACCGATAAGCGCGCCCTGGAAGGTGGTTAGACCAGCCAGAAGTGCACAGGCGAGGAGTGCGAAAACCTGATCTAACGGCATCAAATACCTTCCTTGTATCCAGTCCCGGCCAATCGCTCGAGGGACGGCCAGCAGGCTGCCGCTACTCGTTCACCGCGGGACGCGTTACGCGCGCCAAATCTAGCAGTCACATCGGCAGATCGAAGGGACGCCGTCGCCACAACCCTTCCCCTTTGACCGCCAACCCGGGCCACCCCGACCATCGGGCCGAAGTGCTTGGCAACGTAGAGGTATCGAGAGGGTTGCTTGGCATGATCGGCCCTAGCCAAGGAACCGATTGAGCGAAGGTGGCAAATTGGCACGTGCCGCGTCATGTCATCTTTCCCGCGGCCCGGCGGCGGATGGCTGTTCGAATGATCGCCGGCAGGGAACCGGTCAAAATGGCGAGCAGCAGGCCGAGCGCGAGCAGGACAGGAACGCGGACGGGGGTTCCTCCGGCCGGAAGGTTCAGATGCGCCGTCGGATAGTCGATCATCTTGGCCGCCGATTCAGCGGTGGTGCGGTCGGTATGCCGGGCCAGATACTCGATGGCACCGTCGAAGCCGAGCACCCCGCCGGCCCCAGCAATGGCATCGATGGGCATGTTGCGGGACGCGGCCCAGTCACTCAATTGCGGATCAATATCCTGGTCCCCGGCCGCGCCGGGTGCGATGAGTCTGTCCACCGGAGGTGCCTGGTGTTCCGGGACGGTCAGGAGAATCAGCCCGTGCTTGGTGGTGACTGTGTCCGTGGCGCCGACCGCCACCGTCCGGGCTGCGAAGGACATGTTGTAGACCTCAAACGCGCTGGCCACGTCGATTTCGCCCACCCCGTTGAAGAGCCCGACGCCGATCGTCGGCCGGAGCCACGGGATGAGGGCGTTGAGGCCGATAGGAATGTCTGAGGCGGCGAAGGACTGGACGGGTATCTGGGCTGTCGCCGTGACCGACCAGTCCGGGTAGTTCATCAGCCGGCCGACTCGTTCGGCTTCGGCGGCCCCCGCCAGGTCCTCCATGACTTTTAAGGCGCCCGGGATGCCGGACGTTACGCCAGCTGTGGTGGTGATCATGCCGTCTTGGACGAATCGAAGACCTCCCATCCATTGGACCTCGGGATGGCTCTGCTTGAGAGAACTCAGCCGGGACCAATGGCTTGTCGCCTTGTGCCCGTTCAACAGGCCGGTCCCGGCCAGGACCATCGATCCGCTGCAGACGCCCAGGATACGGGCGCCGCGACGGGATTGCTCCACGATCCACTCCCGCATTGCGGCTTCCTCCGTGCCCTCAGGGGCCCCGACGGCCGGAACAACGACCACGTCCGGCTGCCGGGCCCTGCCCGTGTCAATGCTTGGCTAAAATTGACCCCTTTTTGCTGTTCTAAAATTGACCCCTTGACGGGGCTAGGGTCTGTAGTTTTGTTAGTCCTTGATGGTTGTACTGGCGAGCTGATCGCGCCGGTTCTTAGTCCGGTAGGAGTCCCCTTTCAGGGGCACGACCTCGGCGTGATGGACAAGGCGGTCAATCATCGCGGCGGCGATGATGTCGTCATTGAAAACCTCTCCCCACCGGGAAAACGTCATATTCGAGGTCAGAATCAGGGACGCATGCTCATAGCGGGAAGAGACAAGCTGGAAGAACAGATTCGCGGCATCGGCGTCGAACGGGATGTAACCTACTTCGTCGATCTATGCGGATATCCGCATAGATCGATCTATGCCGAGCCCGCAACTATGCCGAGGCTGCTGCCATGTTGGTCTGCTATGTGGGGTGTCGGCCAGTCGCGGGCTCGGCATAGTTACAGGCTCTCGAGGAACGCGAGGACCTTGTCCGGTGGATGGTAGCGGCCGGGGCTCGCGGATGCTGGTGTGGTGAGAGCGAGGGCTTTCTCCTTGATGGTGATGTCGGCATGGACGTAGGCGTCGGTGGACCGGACACCGGCGTGGCCGAGCCAGAGTGCGATCACTGAGGTGTCGACGCCGGCCTGGAGCAGGGACATGGCGCAGCTGTGGCGGAACACGTGCGGGTGGATTTGCCTGCCCGCGAGTGACGGACAGTTTTGCGCTGCAGTTCTCGCGTGCGTGCTGACCCGCAGCGCGACAGCGTCGCGGCTGAGCCGTCGTCCGGTGCGGGTCGGGAACAATGGGTCGTCCGGGAGTCCGGCTCGTTCGGCCAGCCAGACCCGCAGTAAAGCCTCGACGGGGTTCGTGAGAGGGACAGCGCGTTGTTTGCGTCCTTTGCCTTCGCAGCGGACGTTCGCGCCGGTGCCCAGGATGACGTCGGCGCAGTTCAGGCCCGTGAGTTCGGAAACCCGCAGGCCGGTCTGGATGGCCAGGAGCATCAGGGCCCTGTCGCGCCGGCCTTCCCATCTGGACTGGTCCGGGGCGGCCAGGAGAGCGTCGATCTCGGGTGCCGTCAGGAATGTCACGACGCGCTTGTCGAACCGCTTCGGCGGGATGGCGAGCACGCGCTGGATCAGCTGCGCATGTTCGGGGTGACGCAGCGCGGCGTAGGAGAACAGGGAGCGGATCGCGGTGAGGCGGACGTTGCGGGTCCTGACGCTGTTGTGCCGTTCATTCTCCAGATGGGTGAGGAATCCTGAGATTGTGGTCGCGTCCAGGTCGTCCCAGTCCAGTTGTGAAGGCAACTTGCCGGTCTGCCCGTGGATGAAATCCAGGAGCAGCTTCAGGGCGTCGCGGTAGGCCGCGATGGTCCGAGGGCTGGCTTGGCGCTGTTGGGCGAGCCGGTCGGTGAAGAACATCTGCAGTGTCGGTGCGATCAGCGTCATGAGCGCGCTGCCGTCCAGCCGGTGTGTTGGCGTGCCGCGGCCAGGGCGAGCAGCTCCGGTGCGGCCGAGAGGTACCAGTAGGTCGATGCGGGTTCGCGGTGTCCGAGGTAGGTCGACAGCGATGGAATCTTCGCCTGCACGTCCTCCTCGGTGCGGTACCAGCTGAGCAGGGTGCGGACCGCGAAAGTGTGGCGCAGATCGTGAAGTCTCGGTGCCGATGGTGCCCCGGTCCCGATACCGGCGTTGTTGACGAGCTTCCGGAACGTCTGGCTGACGACGGTGTAGCAGAGCCGTTTGTGTGTCAGGGACATGAAGAAGCTTGGCTCCTTCGGTCGCGGATCCAGCTCATCGCGCAGTGCAGCGTATGCGCTCAGTGCCTGTATGGCGGTGCTGTGAAGCGGAACGAGGCGGGATTTTCCGAACTTGGACTCGCGGATCAGCAGCACGTTCCCGGACCAGTCGACATCGCTGCGGTCGAGCTTGATGGCCTCGCCGATCCGCAGACCTCCCGAGGCAAGCAGCCCGATGAGTGTCTCGTAGGTCGCGGCCCGCAGCGGTGAGCTGGCCAAGCGGCGGGCCTTGTTCATCAGTGCCTCGATGTCGGCGGTGGAGTAGATGAATGGTTGGCGCCATCGTTGCCGGTGTGGCATCAGACCCGACGGCGGGATCTCCGTGCCGGGGTAAATGCCGGCCAAGTACCGGGCGAAGCCCCGGGCTGCCGTCATCCGTCGCGGTCCCACGGTCGTCACCTGGCCTGTCGGGGATTGCTGCGCCCACGTCAGTGCCGCTTGGATCGTCACGGTTGGCGATCCGTGAGCGTCGAGGTAAGCCACCAAGCCTGGGAGCAGCCAGCGGGCCTCGGCCAGTTCGTGTCCGAGCGATCGACGCAGCTGCAGGTAATCCGCGAGATCCCGCTCCAGCGCACTCACCGCACGGCCCCCGGCCACGGCTGGGCCACCCGGCGCAGCGCTACCAGGTCAACCTTGGCATAGAGGGCCGTGGTGGCCAGATCCTGATGGCGCAAGACCTGGCTGATCGCTACCAGGCCGGCGCCCCTGCGGAGCAGTTCACCGGCCAGCGCGTGCCTCAGCCCGTGCGGTCCAACCTTGGGCACGCCTGCACGTTTACAGGCCCGCTCGACAACATCACCGACCAAATCGGCACGGATCGGTCCGCGGGGAGCCCGGCAGGTCAGGAACACATGACGGGCAGCAGCAGGGTTCCGTTCACAGGACAGATAGGCTGCCAGGGCTTCGCCGACCTCGGCTGGCAACGGCAACCGGTCTTGTCGCCGCGCCTTTCCGCGGACCACAAGTTCGCCGGACCGCCAGTCCACGTCACGCAGTTCCATCCTGGCGACCTCGATGGACCGTAACCCCAACCGCGACACCAGCATGACTATCGCGAAGTCCCTCACACCGACCGGCGTGCTGCGATCGAAGCTGTCGAGCAAAAGCTGTACATCCTCCGCAGACATCCCCGGCGGCGGAAGGGTCGCGAAACGCCATCCACCCACCGCAGGAACGGACGCCCCCAGACTCAATCCGGTGATGCCTTGCAGGTAAAGAAAGCGCAGGATCGAACGCAGCTCGGCCACCCGGCCCTTCGCCGACCCGGCAGACACCCGAGCGAATTCCCGCAGCAGGAACGCATTGATGTCCGCCCCGGTCAGATCCGCCGGAGCGAACACCCAGCCCGCCGAGGACTCCTTGAGGAAGCGGCGTGCGGTGTTCTCATAACGGAGCACGGTGGTCGGCGAAAGACCCCGCTCCTGGATCATCCACCTTCGATACTGAAGCAGCAGCGCACCCAGCGGCGTCACCAACGGCGTGGCCTCAGGGGCGATGCCCGTCTCCCGCAGGTAGCTCAACAGCGGCACCAACGCACGGGGACCCGGGCTCCTGCTCCGGCCACCCCTTCGCCGGGCAGACTGGAACGCTGCCAACCGTTCCTCGTTCAGATCCTCTGTCCTCAGCCGTTCGGCAGAAAGCCACAGACCAACCTGGCCCAAATCCTTCAGCATGTTCACGATCGTGCCCGGTGTGTAGCCCCGCTTCGCCAACCAAGCCCGATAGCCCTCGACCTGCGGCCCCAGCTGACCGGCCTTCCTTCTCGTTCCCGACACTGCACTTCGCCTCCTTCACGGAAGCACGGTTGCTCCCATGATCAGGCTCCACCCCCGGGAACTATGCCGACACGCGAACGCCCGCCCCGACGAGAAAACCCAGCACCCTCACCCAAATTACCAACCGCCCCTGGATTGCCTCGGCATAGTTGCGGGCTCGGCATAGGTCGATTATGAGTAGCGGGTAGCGGGCGAGCCTGGCCAGTTCGGTCGGGAGTTCACCCTTGGCGTGAGCCTGCTGCAGTCGGCTGATCCAGCCTGCGGCCGTATCGAAAAGCACCCGGTGCCCGGCGTGGGCGGCCTTGATGCCGAGCCCGATGGCCAGGTGTGTTTTCCCGGTTCCCGGCGGCCCTAGCAAGATCACGTTCTCCGCCGCATCGATGAAGGACGTGGTGCCCAGATGGGCTATCGTCTGCCTGGCCAGTCCAACGTTGTGGGTGTAGTCATACTCCTCCAGGGACTTCCGTGCGGGGAAATGCGCGGCGTTGATCCGCAGCTGGGTGCCGTTGGCCGCCCGGGCACTGACCTGGCGGTCCAGCACGGCGGCCAGGTACTCCTCGTAGGCCCAGCCTTCCGCCCTGGCACGTTCGGCGAGACGTTCATAGACCTCCGCGACCACCGGCGCCCGCAGCGCCCTGGCCAGGTACGCCAACTGCGCCGATGGCTTGACGGCTCCCGCAGTTCCTGGGCCCGGCTGTCCGGCCGCCGGGGCGGACAGTTCGGCAGCGGTCGTCATGACAGCGCCGGAACGCTCGAAGCGGCGCCGGTGCGGTGGCTGAAATCTATCCCGTAGAGCGCGTCGTAGTCCGGCAGTGCCCGGGCGCTGACATCGGTGGGCGGCGGGGCAGGACGGGCGTGGTTCGCCTTCCAGTACTCGGTGCGCAGCCTGCCCGCCGATTCCTTATGGGCCGGGTCCGTGATGGTCTGATGCACCGCCCAGGACCGCGGATGATCGGCCACCAGCCGGCCCTCGAGGCGGACCTGGATCCGCTCCAGCGTCCCGGCGACATCGACCATCCGTCCGACCGCCACCGGGTCAACGGAGTAATCGTTGGCGTGGACCCGGACGTAGTAATCCCGCGGCAGCCGCACGCGGTCGGCAAACCCCAGATGAGGTGCCACCGGAGGCAGGACGGCCATGGCCAACCGGTCCGCGGGCAGCCGGTCAACGGGCCTGGCCCCTGTCCGGCGCACCAGCCGGGAATTGGCCCCGGGTAGCCAGGCACCGAGCTGGGTGTTGAAGTCCGCCGGGGAGGCAAAGACACGCCCGGGCATGAACGAGGTCTCGTAAAAGTTGTTGCCGCGCTCAACGATGCCTTTATGTTCGGGCTCCCGCACGGCGACCTGGTAGATCCTGGTCCCCAGGATCCCGGCGAAGGACCGGGCCGGTTCGGTGAGTTTGTTCCTCCGTCCGATACCGCTCTCGCTGTCCCATACAAGTTCCTTGGGCACGCCGCCGAAAACACTCAACAGTGCCCACATTCCGCAGAGCAGATCAACGGTCTGCCGGGACGGGATCATCATCGCCGCGAGCATCCGGGAGAACCCGAGCACCATCACCAGTACCGGTGGCGTTCCTGTCTGCCCCGCACCAAGGGGAATCACTGCCGGCGGGAACCACAGATCACACTGCACCCGTTCCCCGGCCACGTACTCGGTCCGGTCAGTCGGATCGACACCACGGTACTCCGGCCTAAGCAACGCGACCTTCGCGCGCAGAATCGCTGATGAATGTTCCCATCCGATGCGTTCAGCGATCACCGTCGCCGGCATCGTCGGCACGTCCTTGAGCAACGCCCTGATCCGCGGTTCCGCCGCGTCCGTCAGGGAACCCCTGCCCGGCCGTTCATAGCGTGGAGGCGTAGCGGCCGCCAACGCCGCCCGGACCGTGTTCCTCGCCAAACCCAGCCGACGCGCGATGGTCTTGATCCCCAGATGCTCGCTGCGGTGCAGCCGCCGGATCTCTGCCCAATCTTCCATGATGATCATCCTCAATCCAACCCCGGAGGGGTCAAGATTCAAACGGCACTATGGGGTCAGTTTTCACTAAGCAGCGACAGCCCGAGCGGTTGTCCTCGAACGTGTACGTGGGCACTATCGCCGGACCCCCGTCAACGGCGACAGGGGCGGACTGCGCTGCGATGGTGTAGACGGAAAAATTAGGTGAGCTGGCAAACACCTCGTAGGGAGCCAGAACGTCACTTCCCACGGTGCCTGACGACCCCAGGACGACGGCGACAACTATCGTTCCCGAGGAGGACGGTCGATTCGTGGGCAGGTTCTTAAGTTCTTGAGCGGGCGGGCGGACGTGACTTTCCGCATCCGCCACCCAAGCGCCTGCGAAAGCCAGCGCAGCCACAACGAGCAGGGATAACCCCACCGACAGAGCAGTGTGAACAAAGCGTCTAGAGCGGGAAGCCATGAGCGGGTCTCGATTCCTTATGGAGTTGCGGGGCCATCACCTTTTTTGGGCCCTGCATTGCTCCTTCACGCTACGGATTGCCCGTTACACGTACATCGGTCCACGGGACACTCCCGAACAGGCACAACCGGTACCTGGGTACCACGCCATCGCTCCCCGGGACGCACTCCGTGCGTCTTAGGCCGCACGTCCAGGCGACCGACCAGCGTCCCATGCCCGGGGGCCGGATCGCAGACCTGAAGAGTTTCCCCGCGATAATGACGGCCCGGGATCCTGGCAAACGCCCCTCTGATCCGTCTGGGACCGGCAGCGGAAAATGCGCGATTGAATGTTCAGTTCACCTAACCCGCCGAAGACACCGGAGGTCAGCCATGGAAAGCTCCCTTGGCCGGGCCTGGGGCTGAGCGGCCTTCTCTCACAACAGTGCTTGATGACAAGCAAAACGGGCAGTACCGGTTTTGAAGCATCCAGAGAGGTTGGGTTTCACCCATCCGTGTTGCAACTCTCGCATTGCGCGACACGTTGATCCGGCCCAGCTCATGCAAGCCTCGGTTACGTCCCGCTGAGTGGTGGAGTTTCTCGACACCGTGCAGGTCAGTTATCTGATTATGCTGCAGTGAGTTCGGGGAGCAAAATCGCCTCCTCTAGCGGTTCGGCGGCGGTCGTGTCCATGGCTGCGAGTTCGGCCATGGAGGTCTCGGAGAGGTAGCGGCGGTCCCCGGATTCCCATTCGTCGTGTTGCTCGACGAGGACCGCGCCGGCGAGCCGGAGGAGGGCTCCGGGTTGGGGAAGACCCCGACGACATCGGTCCGTCTTTTGGCTCTCCTGACTCTTCCGTGGGTTAGTTCCGGCCTGGGAGCACTGGTTTGTGGCCTCCGAGGCTGAGCATTGCCAGGGCGATGAGTGCTTCGGGTGATTTGAAGCCGAAAGCGATGCGGGTGATGAGTCTGATCTTGGTGTTCATCGATTCGACGCGTCCGTTGGAGAGTCCGTGTTCGATGGCGGCGAGGATCGCGGCGCGGTGGTTGACGATGCTGCGTTGGAGCTTCACGAACGCGGGGATCCGGCACCGGCGCGCCCAGGCAACCCATTTATCGAGGGCTTCGGCGGCTTCGTCGTGGGGCAGTTTGAAAATGACCCGGAGACCTTCCTTGAGGTAGTAGGCCCGGCCGAGGGTGGGGTCGGTCTGCACGATCCAGGCGAGCTTGACCTGCTGCTTCTCGGTCAGGTTCTCCGGGTTCTTCCAGAGCGCGTACCGGGAGTTCTTCACACCGGCTGCGCGGGCACTGTCCGGGCGGGCCGGCGCGTCTTTCGCGGGCCGGCCGCGCCTGGCCTCGGTGGCCCGGGCTGCCTTTCGGGCGTCGTTCCACGCGGCCCGTCGCACCTCGTCGAGGGCTTCGGTGGCCCATTTGACGACGTGGAACGGGTCGGCGCAGCGGACCGCACCCGGGCAGCGCTGGGCCACGACAACGGCGATCCAGGCGGCCCCATCCGCGGAAACATGCGTGATCCGGGCGCAGCGTTCCATCCCGAGGGCGTCGAAGAACATGCCCAGGGTGGCCTTGTCCTGCCCGGGGGCCGCCCAGACCAGCCGGCCGCTGTCGTGGTCGACGACGACCGTCAGATACTTGTGGCCGCGTTTGTAAGAGATCTCGTCAATACCGATCCGGACCAGTCCGGCGAACTGGTCGTGGAGCTTCTCCGTGTCGTTCCAGACCCGGGTGATGATCGCCCCGACCGTGCGCCACGCGATCCGCATCAGCTCCGTGATGGCGGTCTTGGACGTTTGCGTGGCCAGCCAGGCGATCTGAGCGTCGAAATGGTGGGTGTGGCCGGTCTGGTGCCGGGCCCAGGGGACGGCGGCGACGGTCACACCGTGGACCCGGCAGGACACCCTCGGGGCGTAGGCTTCCAACTCGACCCGGATCGTCCCGGCGTCCAGTGCCCGCCAGCGCCGTCGCCCCTGGCCCTGGTCGTATTTCGGGCAACGGCGGAGGCAGATCCCGCACCGGTTGCGCATCGAGCCGGTCGGCCTGACCGAGGCGACCAGAATCCCCGTTTCGTCGTCCAGATCGATGGCCTCGACGACCGTTTTCTCGACACCGAGCAGGGTTCGCCATAGTCTTGCATTTCGCACGTCGTTTTCCCGTCTGAAAGTTTCTGTTCCTTTGACAGTCAGAAACCTAGACAGGAAGCGGCGTGCGGTCGTTAAGGCGCTCCGGAAACACCCACGGTTACGTCAGGAGAGCCGTCTTTTTGATCTCTTTATTCACCCGCTCCATGGGGTTCGTTGACCAGATCTGGCGCCAGTGCTTCGCGGGGAACCCGGCGAACGCGAGCACGTCCGCCCGTGCGTCATCGAGCATCGCCGCGACCTTCGGGTGGGATTTCTGCAGCATCCGTGCGACCTCCTCGAACTGGGTGTTCACGTGCCCGGCATCGGGCTGGGCGAACACGGTGCGGATGATCGAGGCGACCATGTCCTGGGATCCCTTGGCCACTGTCGAGAGCACGTTGCGCATGAAGTGCACCCGGCAGCGCTGCCAGGCCGCGCCCTGGAAGACCGTTCCGATGGTTTTCTTCAGTCCGGTGTGGGCGTCGGAGATGACCAGCTGCACGCCGTCCAGTCCGCGGGTCTTCAGCGACCGCAGGAACGCGGTCCAGAACCCCTCGTTCTCGCTGTCGCCGACGTCGAAGCCAAGGACTTCCCGGCGCCCGTCGGCGGCGACACCGAAGGCGACCACGACCGCCTGGGACACGACCCGGTGCCCGACGCGGGCTTTGCAGTAGGTGGCGTCGAGGAACACATACGGGTAGCCCATGGCCGACAGGTCCCGGTCCCGGAATGCACCGGCTTCGTGGTCCAGGTCCTCGCAGATGCGGGACACTTCGGACTTGGAGATCCCGGTGTCCGCACCGAGCGCCTTGACCAGGTCATCGACCTTGCGGGTGGAGACCCCGTGCAGGTAGGCCTCCATCACGACCGCGTAGAGGGCCTGGTCAACGCGGCGGCGCCGCTCCAGCAGGGCCGGGAAAAACGACCCGGCCCGCAGCTTCGGGATCTTCAGGTTCAGGTCCCCGGCGTCAACGTCCTTGGCCGGCTGCCGTTCCGTTGCGCCGTACGGTCCCCGGTCCGCTCGAACGGGGCGGCGCCGATGAACGCGGTTGCCTCCGCGTCGATGAACTGCTGGTACAGCGTTTCCGTCGCGGTGCGGATCCGGTCCGAGACATCGGTGAGTTTCAGTTGGCCAAGCAGGTCGAGCAGGGCAGACTGGTCTAGAGCCATCGTGTGTTTGTGTCTTTCTGTGAGTGACTTTGATCGGTACTCACTGACCATCGCACGATGGCTCACTACGTTGCCCGGGCAACGCGCAACTGCGGAGAACTACACCACTCCTGGGGACGCAACCCAAGCCTCGAGTGAATAGTCCAAAGAACTGGCTCTCCTGACGTAACCGTGGGTGTTTCCGGAGCGCCTTAACGACCGCACGCCGCTTCCTGTCTAGGTTTCTGACTGTCAAAGGAACAGAAACTTTCAGACGGGAAAACGACGTGCGAAATGCAAGACTATGGCGAACCCTGCTCGGTGTCGAGAAAGCGGTCGTCGAGGTCATCGATCTGGACGACGAAACGGGGATTCTGGTCGCCTCGGTCAGGCCGACCGGCTCGATGCGCAACCGGTGCGGGATCTGCCTCCGCCGTTGCCCGAAATACGACCAGGGCCAGGGGCGACGGCGCTGGCGGGCTCTTGACGCCGGGGCGATCCGGGTCGAGTTGGAAGCCTACGCCCCGAGGGTGTCCTGCCGGGTCCACGGTGTGACCGTGGCCGCCGTGCCGTGGGCCCGGCACCAGGCCGGTCACACCCACCATTTCGACGCGCAGGTTGCCTGGCTGGCCACGCAAACGTCCAAGACGGCGATCACGGTGTTGATGCGGATCGCGTGGCGCACGGTCGGGGCGATCATCACCCGGGTCTGGGCCGACACGGAGAAGCTCCATGACCAGTTCGCCGGACTGGTCCGGATCGGTATTGACGAGATCTCTTACAAGCGCGGCCACAAGTATCTGACGGTCGTCGTCGACCACGACTGCGGCCGGCTGGTCTGGGCGGCCCCCGGGCAGGACAAGGCCACCCTGGGTATGTTCTTCGACGCCCTCGGGGTGGAACGCTGCGCCCGGATCACGCATGTTTCCGCGGATGGGGCCGCCTGGATCGCCGTTGTCGTGGCCCAGCGCTGCCCGGGTGCGGTCCGCTGCGCCGACCCGTTCCACGTCGTAAAATGGGCCACCGAAGCCCTCGACGAGGTGCGACGGGCCGCGTGGAACGACGCCCGAAAGGCAGCCCGGGCCACCGAGGCCAGGCGCGGCCGGCCCGCGAAAGACGCGCCGGCCCGCCCGGACAGTGTCCGCGCAGCCGGTGTGAAGAACTCCCGGTACGCGCTCTGGAAGAACCCGGAGAACCTGACCGAGAAGCAGCAGGTCAAGCTCGCCTGGATCGTGCAGACCGACCCCGCCCTCGGCCTGGCCTACTACCTCAAGGAAGGTCTCCGGGTCATTTTCAAACTGCCCCACGACGAAGCCGCCGAAGCCCTCGATAAATGGGTTGCCTGGGCGCGCCGGTGCCGGATCCCCGCGTTCGTGAAGCTCCAGCGCAGCATCGTCAACCACCGCGCAGCGATCCTCGCCGCGATCGAGCATGGGCTCTCCAACGGGCGTGTCGAATCGATGAACACGAAGATCAGACTGATCACCCGCATCGCCTTCGGCTTCAAATCACCCGAAGCACTCATCGCCCTGGCAATGCTCAGCCTCGGCGGTCACAAACCGGTGCTCCCAGGCCGGAACTAACCCACGGAAGAGTCAGGAGAGCCAAAGAACTTTGGACTATTCAGGGGGCTAGCCAGACCGGCCGGACTGCAGGCTCCCCCAATTGTCCAGAGCGCTTTGGACAATTGGTGTGGAGCCAAAGATCCTGTCAGGTCCAGAAGCTAGCCTCCTGTTGGCGGTTCTCCTGGACCAGAGGATCCGTTCAAAAGCTACTCCGCAAACTACCGATAGGTTGTACACCAATGGGACAGCTTTGAGCTGTGCGGAGTGTTCCACCTGACCCCCAGTGGGCACAACCCGTTCAGGTGCTTTGGTTGCCTCTGTGCTCCGCTTGTTGGTCCCAGAAATTCTTAAGAAGTTGCTGTTCGTAGCGTTTGTAGGCTTCGTCCCAATGGCGACGATGGTTATGCCTGCCAGCTCCAGAAATTTGGAGAGGGCATCTCCCTGGACTGCGTGCACCTTGCCGAAGAGCGCAGCCGCCCGTTCGTCGATCCCATAGACCCGCTACCCAGAGTCAACCACCTGGACGCCGGCCTCGTGCGCGTGAGGGTAGCGGTCCTCAAACCAGTTGTAGTGGCCAAGGTTCTCGGTCTCGAGAATCGCCAGGACGCTTGCTTTACTGATCTCGTTCATCGGCACCCTCCGGTGCGTCGTCCGTGCGATGGCCCTGAGCAGGGCGGCCATGGCTCTGACCGCGCCCGGATCTTCTTCCCAGGATTTGCCGTTGCGGGTGCAGGCATGAAGATTGCTCACACCGGACCCTTGGGCGGCATGGGCAAGTTCAACCCATGCCTCTTGCAGCTCTGCCACCTGATTCGCGGTCAAGGGGCTATTGACCTCCGGCCCGCCGACGGCCGGCGTCATAAGGACCGGCTTAGCGCTTCTCTGGAACAAATGCCTAAGACCCATGCCGGTGCCCCTTCCACCAGAGAGTAACGTCGCGCCAGGAGGGCAAATTTGGGAACGAGATGCGCCGCGAATGGCCGACACATCCACCGTATCAAGGCTCTGGTTTCCGCTGCGCTTCAACCGGTTGTCGGGCGTCCGCTGGCGCGGCCGGCGGTCGGGGTCCAGTGCGCACCGTCGCAGAGCTCCGGAGACCCTGGCCCTGTCTTGTCTACGACGATGCTCCTATAGTCGTCAAATCCCGATTTGGTGTTGACCCTCCTGTCTTTAGCCTGAATCCACCGGTCGGCTGTCGCTGATGGCCGGATTCTGATTCAGTCTTGTTTTCGGGCCGGGGGCAGGGTGGATGGCAGGACCTCGCTGTCCGGTGGTGTTCCACTGTTTCTTTCGGTTGCGTCGTATCGGCTGGATTGACAGGGTTCAGGCCGGTTTGGGCGGCGGGAAGATCGTGTCGAAGAGCTTTTCCCAACCGTCCTGCCACGGCCAGTTTTCGGGCAGATGCAGTCTGATACGCCGGGCCGAAGATGCGGTCCGGGCGGCGACGTTGATGATTTTGGTCCGGATCGTCACGGTGGTGGCTTTGGCGAAATGCCCTCCGGCGAGGGTGCCCGCGGCGCGGGTGAGGTTGAACGCCATGGCCGCGGCGGCGAGCCAGGCGGCGTTGGCGTTGAACTTTCCTGAGGGTAGGTGGGCCAGCGGACCGGCGCGCAGATCGGAATGGACCTGCTCGATCACCGCGTGGGCGCGGTGGGTCTTATCCGCCTTGACGGTGTCCAGGACGTCTGCGGCGACGGTGGTGAAGAACGCGTGAAACCGGTGGGTGTCGAACAGGGTTTCCTGACCCGTGACGGCCTTGGGGTTCAGTTCCGGAACCCTGCGGACCACCAGCCTGCCGGTAACGCGGTCTTCCTTTTTCTTGGAAATGAACGCGGTGAACCCGATTTCGGCGACCTCGGCATCGGAGATCCAGGTGTTGGATTCCTCGTCGAAGATCGCATTGGTGTATTTGATCTTCTCCCACGCGGAGTCCGGGATCTTCGCGATGGCTTTCTTCACGTGCGGGTCCATCCGGGCCGTGATCGAGACTTTCGCGCCGGCCCGTGCCGCGGCGGTGACGACCGCGTGGTTGTAGAACGCGCTGTCCGCGCGCAGCAGCACCATGCCGTCCGCGTCCGACGGGCGCAGCCGATTCACGTTGGCGAGGGTGTCGGCCACGAATTTGCCGGCCCCGCGCGCCGAACTGGTGGCGCCTTTGCGCAGCCGCGCCCCGGTGATGACCGGTGCGGCCTCGTTGGTGGTGACGGTCCCGATCAGCGCGTTCAGGCCCTTGACGCCGTTGTACCCGTAACCGGTGCCCTGTTTCTGATAGCCGTAGGTCGCCTTGACCGTGTCGTCGATATCGACCAGTGCCAGAGCGTCGATCCCGGCCGTGACCGGGGCGGCCCTGGCCAATGCGGGCAGCCAGCGGGAGGCGACCGCGTCGAGCTGGCGGACATGGCCGAAAGTGAACGTCCGCAGAAACGATCCCAGCGTCGAAGGCGCGTAGGTGCCCTTGAACAGTTTCCCCATCCCACCGTGGCGCAGCAGTCCCATGTCATCGATGGAATCGGCGCCGGCAACCATCCCGGCGACCAGGGCCGTGATCTTCAACCCCGCGTTGGCACCGAAATAGTCCGGCAGTTTCAGATGCTCATCGACCAGTTCCCCGAGCCCGGTTTTCCCGGCCAGACCCATGACCGGGACCAGCCCCGCGGCCGACACGAGATTCGGATCATCAAAAGCGCTGGAAATAGCCGACTGGGTATGGAAAAGTTGCATCTACGGAATGCTCCTCTGCAAGGCGAAAACGGAACTCTAGACAAGTCCTATTTTCCCTGATCAGAAGGGCATTTCCGGTTTAAAACGCCGGACCGGCCCAAACCCAACCGGTGGATTCAGGTTTAGCTGCTCGCTCGGTCAACCATTGGCGGTAGGGCGTGTCTCATAGCGGAGGAGGCCTCGTTCCAGGAGGGAAATCTTGGAGGGCCACGGACCAAGTTCGCGGGCTGCGATGGTGATGGTGCAACCGAGTGTGGTGCGCATTTGGCGCAGGTCAGTGTTGTTGGGGGCTGGCTGGGGGTTGGTGATCTGGCGTTAGATTTCCCGGGCTGCGTAGCGTTTAAGGCAGCGCATGGTTTCCCGTTTGCTCTTGCCCTCCGCGGTGCGCTTGTTTGGGGTGCTCCATTGTGTCCGGCTCATGCCCCACGACATGATGACTACCGCGGCATGCATATGGATTCACACGCTGTGTACCTCACGTTTGCGTGCATAGGCTCGTGCGGCACGGACTCGGTCGCCGCACCGGGTTGAGCACCATTGCCGTCGCGCGTGGGTGCGGAGGAAGAATCGCTGGCACGAGTCCGCTTCGCAGGACGCTAGCAGTGATGCCTGGTCGCCGCTCAGGAGTGAGGCAGCATCTTCGGCGATGACTGCCATGACGTGCTCGATGACCTGTGTCACGGGATGGTCGGCGCTACGGGTGAAGCCCGCCGTCGGGTCGAACCGTAACAGCAGTGCGCCGGGGGCGCAGGTCAGCGCACGGTTAACAGCCTGCACTGCCTCTATCGTGGGGAGGTCTCCGGTGGTGTGCGCGGTTAAGAGATCGCGCAGATCTGCGCGGAGCGCTGCGAGCCTGCCCCGGCAGTGCTCGTGCAGCACGGACTCCCGTGCGATGAGATCGCGTGCTAGTAGCCACGCCGCCGCAGCCTCAGGGCTGCTCAATTCGTCGTAGCGTTTGCCTGCGGGCAGTCCGCTCGCGCTGTTGACCAGCGCGAGGCAGGGATGCTCCTCGGCACCTGGTGCGGCAGCTAGCAGTGTGTCCGACATATTCCTCATGGTATCAGTTTCAATTAAACGTGAGGTGTCTGTTACGCTCCAATCACGTCAAAAAGTACGTTTTTCCATGAGGAGTTTGTATGCAGTTCGGACGACCATCCGGCACGGCCCCGTTCACGCTGTCCGTGCTCTCCGCCGGCGGCACCGGTGTCGGAACGACCGCTGAGGAGGGGCTCGCGGGTATGATCTCGCTGGCACGGACGGCGGACCGGCGCGGGTATCACCGGTTCTGGATGTCCGAGCATCACGCGATGGGGGCAACGTCTGTGTCTTCACCACCGTTGATGGTCGCCCGGCTCGTCGCGGAGACGACGAACATCCGCCTGGGTGCTGGCGGGGTGATGCTGCCCAACCACGCACCGTTGCTGATCGCCGAACAGTTCGGAATGCTGGAGGCTCTGGCTCCGGGCCGGATCGATCTCGGGCTGGGGCGCGCCCCTGGCACCGATGGGGCGACCGCTTCCGCGCTGCGTCGAGGCGCGGATGCCAACGACGGATTCCCACAGCAGGTGCTCGAGTTGCTCGGATTCCTGGGTGACGAGTTTCCTCCCGGACACCCGTACCGGCACGTCCACGCGGTGCCCGGCCCATGGCAGGCAAGGGAGAATCGGGTGCCTGCACCCTCGACCGCCCCGGAGATGTGGGTGCTGGGTTCCTCGCCGTACTCCGCGCAGCTGGCCGGGCAGCTCGGCCGACCATATGCGTTCGCGTTGCAGTTCGGTGACGCTGACATCGACACGGCCATGCGTCTTTACAAAGAAAGCTTCCAGCCCTCGGATGTGCTCGCCGAGCCCCATACCCTTGTCAGCGTGCCCGTAGCGATCAGCGACGACCCGGCCGAGGCGAAACGGCAGGCGGCGACGTCGGCGATGGCGATGCTGCGCATGTTCAAAAGCGAGGGCTACCTGCTCCTACCTCCGGATGAGGTCGAGGCGTACCCGGCCACGACGCAGGAACGGCAAATCCTCGACTCCTACACCAGCCGCAGCTTCCACGGCACCGCCGCTACTGTCGCCGACCGCCTCGAAGCCCTGCATAAGCGCACCGGCGCCGACGAGGTGATGCTGGTCGTCGGCGGCCACTCGGCCACCCTGGACCAGCACGGGATGACCCTGATCGCCGATCACTACGACCTCCCGCACCTGTAAGCACCGCTACTGCGGGCCGCGCAGTAGTGCACATGTCAGCTTTCACTGATACACAACACCACCATTGAATGAAGGAGAACCCCATGACCACACGGCGCCGAGCCCTGATCGTCATTGACGCCCAACAGGAATACTTCGACGGAGTGCTCCCGATCCAGTACCCAGCCCGGGATGAATCCATCGCCCGCATCCAGACCGCGATCGACACCGCAAAACAGACCGGAACCTCGATCGTGCTCGTCCAGCACGAACTCCCGGCAGAAGCCCCGGTGTTCGCATCCGGGGCAGTAACCTGGCAGAACCACCCCGAAGTAGCCGCCCACGAGAATGTAGCTGCCAAGCGCATCAGCAAGCAGTTCTCCAGCATCTTCGCCGACACCGACCTCGAAGCCTGGTTGCGTGAAGAAGGCATCGACACGATCACGCTCGTTGGCTACATGACGAACAACTGCGTGATCGCCTCCGCCGCGGCCGCCGAGCCCCTCGGCTTCGCCGTCGAAGTCCTCTCAGACGCGACCGGAGCAATCGACCTCACCAACGACGCTGGCACCGCGCCCGCACGCCAGATCCACGAGACCCTCATGACGCTGCTGCACTCAAACTGGGCCGCCGTCACCGACACCGAGACCTGGACCACAGCACTGCGTACTGGCGCGCCGCTGCCCAAGAGCGACCTCATCACCTCCGCAGCACAAGGCCGCAGCGCCCGATAGAACACCCGGGTACGTCCCCGACGCAGCCGTGGCTCGGAGATCTACCGCCCACCCTCCTGGGACGAGCAGCTGTCCGGACTCCTCGCACTCGCCCGGTCCAATCTGCCTCAAACCGGAATTTTGGCTGCTTCCTCGGTCAGCCATTGGCGGTAGTTCGTGGCCAGGGTGTCATCGCGGAGGAGTCGTCGTGCCAGGCGGGATATTTTGGAGGGCCATTGGCCCAGCTCGCGGGGCGCGGCGGTGATGGTGCAACCGAGTGTGGTGCGCATTTGGCGCAGGTCAGTGCTCTGGACTGGCACAACGAGCTGGTGGCCGTCCTGTTCGCGGGGGAACACCGGGCGGCAATCAACTAAGCCAACCAAGGGCACCCACTTACTCAACGAGTAGGTGGGTGCTTTTCTGTGCGCCAGGAAGCCGCAACGCGGGGGGCGGTCCGCCGCGGGTGGCTGGCTTAGGGTGGTGGTTGCCGGCGGCGGACCGCCGTTTAGCGCGAGGGCCCGTGCCGGTCACCTGGTGCCGGCGGCAAGACCCGGACAGTGGCCGGCCGGGCGGAATCCTCTGGGACCAGAGAAGACGCATGCTCGCAGGGCTCGCACTAGTTTCCGCTGCGCTTCAACCAGTTATCGGGACGGAACCGGAATGTGTCACTTAACCCGTTATTTATTCTAAGTCATGCAAAGGGTGGCTGATCCTCCGTATGTGACAGAAAGTCGAGGGGTATCTGAAGCTCGGCGAAGGTTTCCCCGAGACCGCGCGCGGATTGTTCACTCCGACATCCGTACGGTGCGGAGTCGACGAGATGTTTCGCGACGACAGGGTCTTCTTTGGTTGCCGCAATGGCGGCGTCGGTGTCTCGAAAACCTGTTGTATTCCAAGACAGCAGTTGCCGATGTCTCACTAACGGTCGTCCATGGAACGGATGGGAACCGGGTGCCATATTCCCAAGTCGCCGCGCAGGTCCTTGACCGGCGCAGTTATCGCCAGAGAACCTTGGTGCATGACAGTTCGAAGCATCGCCGCCGCGGCAGACGCCTTGGCGGTGCTGAGCGGATGCGCCCCGCCGGCGGCGTCGACAAACGACCCCTCGGCAACTCCGACAACGACCGCCGCCTCGAGCATCCCCTTCTCTCTCTACACGCACTGCGGCATCTACGAGACACAGGTGCTGCACACATTCTTTGTTGCCGACCAGCCGCTGGACGACGGTCACGGCAATCCCCCTGCAGGCTGGGCCAACCCCTACCAGCCGGGCACCATCACCGTGGCAGGCTCCAAGGCCGTCTTCCATGACGACACCGGCCACGCGGTGACCTTCCATGAACGCCCCGGCGCCACGAGCTTCCTGAGAACCTGCTCCTGAGGAGTAGCTCGACTCCGACCGCAAGCCGCCTCAAACGGCGCACCCCTCCGGCCATTTAGCACTGCGAGAAACACGCCAAATAGCTCTGCAATTCACAGACCCGGGATGCCGGCAACCAAGCAGACTCATCCAGCCACCGATTTCGTGCCTTAGAAAGCTTTGTATTTCGAGACGCCACCCGTGAGTCACAAAGAGCACTCTGCGGGCATTTTCATCGGGCGGGCTACACATGGTGAGGACTGCGGGTGATCTCTTTCGCCTCCCGTGACCTATGGAATGCAAAAGGTAGCCGGCCCCGGTGTCAGCTTAAGCCGGTCACCGAGGCCGGTCCGGTTGGCATCCTGCTGCCGGTAGTACGGACCTAACTTCCCTCCTATGCCTGGCGGAGGCCCAGGAGAGCCGTGCCGAAGAGCAGTGTGCTCAGGTTGATCCTGTCCGGGTGGGCAGCGAGCATCTTAGTGGTGAACTCTTCAGCGGTCGGGTTCGTGGCGAGCAGTTCGTTGGCGTCGCGGACGTAGGCGATGGTGGCGTCGAGGACCTCGCCGCCGAGGGCGGATTCGGCGCTGCGGTGGGCAGGCACGACGGTCTCGGGCTTGAGGAGCTGGATGGCCTCGAGGGTCTTGATCCAGTTCCGGCGCGTTTCGGGGGTGCTGTCGACGAGGGTTGGGTGCACATCGCCGTAGGCAATGTCGCCGACGATGACAGCCTTCAGCTCCGGGATGTGGACATAGGAGGAGTCGCTGACGTCAGACTGTCCGGTGGGAACGGCAAGGATCTCGTGGCCCTCAAGCTCGATCCGGCCATTAACGACAGCTTCGGGAACAACAATCTCGGAGCCGATCTCCTGGACGAACATTGGAGTGTAGTTCGCCAGTTCCTTGCGGGTTTCGGCTTCCTCGGCAATGAGATCCACAGTGGGCCGGGTGGCGAGTACCCGGGCCTTGGGGAAGCGCTGCACCAGTGCTGCGGCTCCGAGGAAGTGGTCGAAATGCCCGTGCGTGATGTAGATGGAGGTCAGTTCCTTGCCGGAAGCTTCGATCCAGTCGGCAAGCCGCTGGCTGTCCGCAACGCCGGGGACAGTGTCCACCAGGATCGCTTCGCGCTCACCCGATACGAGGGTCACTGAGGTGGACGGCCAGGTCCACCCGCCCTCGGGTGCCGGCATGGGGATGTTCACGGGCTGGGCCGGTGCGGTGAAGATAGCGAGGGTCAGTGGTGCAGTCATTGCAGTGTCTCCTATGTCGATTTATTTGACTTACAGGTACAGAAAAAGCTGAAAAAATAATGCGGACCAGCCCCGGAGTCCCTTAAAGCAGGTCGACCGTCGCGCCAACAACCCGCTGCAACCGCCCGTCGCCATGATCGACGCGGGCAAGGGCATGGAGTCCCGTGACCGTATTCAGCAGCATGCTGGCTACGGCGCCGGCATCCAGGTCGGAGCGCAGTTCGCCGGTGGCCTGGCCCTCGATGATGACCGAGGCAAAGGCCTGCTCGGTGTAGTCGAACAGGTTGCCCACCCGGCTGGCAACCTCTTTGTCAGCAGTGCCGAATTCCACGGCACTGTTGGTGGCGAGGCAGCCCCGCTGGTGGGGGTCGGCAAGGTCGGTCTCCACCAGGAATGTCAACGCACTGCGGAGGCGTTCCTTGACCGGCCCGGGGGCCTCCAGCCATGAGGCAAGAACGGCACTCTGGGCTTCGAGGTAATGCTGCAGTGCCAGGTCGTAGAGTTGCCGCTTGCCACCGAAGGCGTTGTAGAGGCTTCCCTTGCCGATGCCGAGCGCATCGGCGAGCCCCTGGGGTGTTGTCGAGGCATAGCCCTGACGCCAGAAGACGTCCATCGCCTGAACGATGGCTACCTCCGGATCAAACTGCTTGGCTCTGCCCATTACCCAAACCTACCTATTTTGTACCTACAGGTCAAATATACTCCGGAGGTCCCACTGCCGACCACTCAGATGATGTTGACAGTGTCCAGGTATAGGGCGGCCAGGCCGGCGTCGCCCTCCACCGAAACCTCTGCATCGCGCCAGGATGAGCGCTGGGTTCCCCAGTCCGGGAGGGAGATGGCGGGAGCCGTAATGCGGGCCGCAGGAGTCCTGGTTCCGGGCTCCGAGAGGCCGTGGGAATCGATCCACCAGCTGCCGCCGCCCGGGCCGGTCAGCGTCAGGGTGAGACCTGCATCGAGGCCCGGCACAGGAGCCATGGCCGTCTGGTTGCTCAGGACCGCTGTCATCCAGGTGAGCACAGCCTTCATCCGTTCGCTGTCAGAGGGTGGAGTGGGCAGCCCCAGCGCCGGAGCCATGTCGTGGCGAAGGTGCGTGTGGAGATCGAACACGAGCGCCCCGCCCACCAGCAGCGCCATGGGGTATTTGCCCAGCTCGTTGAGCTGCATGGGGACGTTCCGCAGCGGCGTGCGCCGGACCAGGCTGAGCATGCGGTCCGCCGTCCGGGTCGAGGTGGTGAACTCGGCCATGACCCGCTCCCTGCTCCGGGTCCGGCGAACCTCCACCGGGCCCTCGTTGGCTGCTTCGAGGCTGGGCTTGCGGGAGGAGAGGACGCCGGCGGGGATGTACATGTTGTGGGCAGTGGAGCCGATATGCGCCACCATGTCGGCGATGCTCCAGCCGGCCGCCTTGCTGGGTGCGTTCCACTGGGCATCGGTCAGTCCGCCCACGAAATCGAGCATCACAGCCGTTTCTGCGCGGTATGCGTCCTGGAGATTTTTGAAGTCAGGGGCGGGGAGAGTGTGTGTCATGACGGGTCTGCCTTCTTGAGGTGGGTCTGGATGAGTGCAGCTACGGATGGCCTTGCGGCTGGCGAAATGGCAGCGGCGGAGTGGGTCATAGGGTGCGCACCGCTGCTATTGCGGTGTCGTACAGGTCGAACATCGGGGTTGCGCCCTCGCGCCGAAGCCACTCCTCCGTGGCGGCTTGGAGGCAGGTGATGGCGGTGCCCACGATCGCCCTCGCCTCGAAAGTCCTGTCGCCCGAGTCAGGGATCTTCGGCTCAATCAGAGGGGCCAGCAGGTCGGTCCACCGCGCCTGCTTCTCAGCATGACCGGCCCGGAGCGCTTCGTTGTCGAACAGCATCGAGATGATTTCAAGCCGATGCTGCGGGGTCGCCTCTATCTCGTCGAGAACCTGGAATGCGTAGCGCAGAGATACCCAGGCGTTTTCATCTGCAGGGCGACCGCTGAGCCTTTCGGCAATGACGTCCCCCTGCTCCGACAGGCCGCTGAGCGCGAGGTCCTCTTTGGTGCGGAAGTAGTTGAACAGAGTGCGCCGGGACACTCCCGCCGCCGCGGCGACCTCATCGACGGTGGTTTCGTTGTATCCCTTCTCGGCAAACAATGCCATCGCGGTCTGGGCAAGGAGCGATCGGACGACAGCCCGGGTCTGCAGGCGGAGGGGAGAAGGCGTTGTAGGCATGCACTGATAGTACAACGGTGCAGTTTTAGAAACAACTTGCACTTGATGCAGAACCCTGCATAGAGTGTGTCCATGAAGACTATTGACTACAGCACACAGACCGTCATCGTCACCGGCGCCAGCTCCGGCCTCGGAGCGGAATTCGCCCGCCAGCTCGCCGCCCGCGGCTCCAGCCTCGTCCTGATCGCCCGCCGCGAAGACCGGCTGGTTGCCCTCGCAAAGGAACTGACCGCCAAGCACGGCGTCAAGGTCACCACCATTGCCCGCGAACTGGACAGGCCCGACGCCGGCCGCACACTCCGCGCAGAACTCGAGTCCCGGGGGATCTTCGCAACAGGCCTGGTCAACAACGCAGGCTTCGGAACGCACAACCCGTTCGGCGAGGAAGACCCGGAACGCCTCCAGCAGCTCATCACCCTGAACATGGCCGCCCTGGTGGACCTCAGCCACGCCTACTTCGACATCTTCGCAAAGCAGGAGATGAGCATCCTCATCAACGTCGCCAGCCTCCTCGGCTTCATGCCCACGCCCTACCTCAGCGTCTACGGCGCCTCCAAGGCCTTCGTGCTCAGCTTCACCGAATCCCTCTGGGAAGAGGCCCGCGGAACGGGCCTCCGGGTCCTCGCCATCTCACCCGGTGCCATGGCCACGGAATTCTTCGACGCCGCCGGCAGCCAGGCAGCGGACTACGGAACCCGCCGCGCGCGTCCTGAAGACGTGGTGAAGGCGGCCATCGACACCGTGGACAAGCCCAGGCACCGCCCCTCGGTCATCACCAACGGGCGTCCCCTGGCCATCGCCGCCCGCTTCCTCCCGCGAAGCGCCGTCGTGCACTTCATGGGCGCCACCATCCGCCGCAGCAAGCACTGATCCACCCGGCCCCACCAATCAATCCAGCACGCCCGTTAGGAGCATCATCATGAACACTGCAAGCACCGTCATCCTGGAACGCCCCACCCCCAAGATCGCCACTATCAGCTTCCACAATCCGCCGGCCAACGTGGTGGCCGCCGAGACCGCCATCCGGCTGCACGAAATCGTCGAGGATCTCGAAAACGACGCGGATGTCCAGGTGGTCCTCTTCAAGAGCGACGTGCCTGACTTCTTCCTGAACCACTTCGACCTTGCCGCCGTCGACGAGCTGCCGGTGCCCAACCCCGGCGAACTGCCCATCTGGACGGACCTGGTGGTGCGCCTGACGAATGCCCCCTTCATCACCGTTGGTTCCATCCGGGGCCGCACCCGCGGCGGCGGAAACGAGCTGGCACTGGCCCTGGACCTGCGCTACGCCAGCCTGGAGAAGGCCTTCTTCGGACAGCCCGAGGTGGGTGCGGGGCTGCTGCCCGGCGGTGGCGGCACTGAGCGCCTGCCCCGCTTCCTGGGCCGGGACCGCGCCCTGGAAGCCATCCTCGGCAGCGGCGACTACGACGCCGCGCAGGCCGAGAGGTGGGGCTGGGTGACGCGCGCCCTCCCCGACGCCGAGCTCGATGCCTTCGTCGATGCCATGGTGGCCCGCCTGGCCAGCTTCGACAAGGCCTCACTCGCCGCTGCCAAGGCCGCCGTCAACCGCGCCACCCTGCCGCCGGTGGGCGACCTTGTCACGGCGTTCTCGGAGTTCGTACAGTCACTGGCGCTTCCGGGATTCCAGGTGCGGGCCGCAGCTACCCAGGCAATCGTTGCCGAGGTCGGCCTCGATTTCGAATACAACATGGGCGAATACGTCGCCAAGGCCAACGCCCAGGCATGACCACCCCACTCCCCAAGAAACAACACACACCAGAGCAGGAGAAAATCATGGGCAGCACCACTTACTCAGCAGCAACCGCAACCACGCAGTACATCGAGTCAGGCGGAACGAGCTTCGCGTACCGCCGATTGGGACCGACAGGCGGCGTACCCCTCCTTCTGCTGCACCGGTTCCGTGCCACCATTGACTGGTGGGACCCGCGATTCATCGAGTCCCTGGCGGCAGAACGCGACGTCATCCTCTTCGACAACGTCGGAATCGGCTACACCGAAGGTGCCCCGCTGACCACCGTGAACGGCTTCGCGGACGGTGCCATCGCGCTGGCCGAAGCCCTGGGACTGCAGCAGGTGGATCTCTTGGGCTGGTCCTTCGGCGGCGTCGTCGTCCAGAAAGTGGCACTGAAGCGCCCGGATCTGGTCCGCAAGCTGGTCATCGCCGGCAGCGGTTCAGGCACGGCCCCCGGCATGGTGGCCATGCCGGACCGGGTGGCCACCATCATGACCAAGCAGGATTCAGACCTCGAGGACCTGCTGTACCTCTTCTACCCTGAGACCCCGGAGGCCCGCGCCAAGGGCCTGGACCACTTTGGCCGCGTCCAGGCGGAGATGCCCGCAGACGCACCGCAGGTCACGCAGGATGCAGCCATGGGCCAGCTCCAAGCCATCACCGCAACACTCTCCGCTCCCTGGGAGGACGTGGCGCGGGATCTGGCCACCATCGACGCCCCAGTGCTCTACGCTGGCGGCGCCCACGACGTCATGATTGACGCCTACAGCTCCTATGCGGCGGTGCAGGAACTACCCAACGCCAAGCTGGTTCTTTACAGCGACGCCGGGCACGCATTCCTGTTCCAGTACCTCGGAGAGTTCGTCCGTGAAGTCCAGATGTTCCTAGCGAGCTGAACTGCACACAGGAGTCGGGGCTACTAAGAAGGTAACGGGGCTATCGAGGCGAAGCTGCGTGCCCTGCACTTCGGCCAACATGCTCCGGATCTCAGCGGCCCGACCGAGGCCATAGTAGCTTTCGAACTATTTTCGGCTCTGGCCCACAGAGGGAGAGCTTCCTCGAATTAGTCCTTCCGACTGTCAGTTATATGAGTTAGCCGGTCCCGTGCTGAAAGTTCGCGTGCAATAACCCGCACTTTGCAGGGGACTTGCAATTGGTAGCACGAGTGATTCTGTCCACGCCCACCCCGTCTCACTACCCGCGGGTTACAAGACTTTGGATTGACGAGACTGTCCACGTCACCAAGGAATAGTGCGATGTTGTCGTACACCACCGAGATCCAGTCCGGGATCGGGCAGATCACAGGGCAGATCGGCCCTACCGCACGCCGGGGGACAGGAACATAATCGGCGTATCAACCCCGTACAGAGAATGGAGGCGGTCGGCGTGTCTGTTTATACGCTTGGAATCTGGTTGGTCCACCCGGGCCGGGAGAACGATTTTGTGCAGGCCTGGCGGGACCTGGCCAGGAAAACCAAGGAAGACTTCCCTAACGCACACGGCGTGCTGATGCACGATCGGGACGTCCCGAACAGGTTCATCAGCACCGGGCCGTGGGAATCGCTCGAGCAGATCGAGCAGTGGCGGGCTTCGGCGGGATACCAGCAGGGCGTGCAGGACATCCGTGAAATGCTCGAACACTTCGAGCCGCATACCCTCGACGAGGCAGCCAGTATCGGCTGAGGTTTAAGGGTTACCCGGACCCGTCAGCCTGCCGTCAGCACCTCAAGGACGGCAGGCAGCAACAGATCGTTTCTTCCCCAGACCGGATCGAAAATTTCCACAAACCAGGCGTCGGCCAGGACAAGGGCCAGCGTCTCGTTGGCCTCTGCGGACCAATCCCTCAGCTCCTCGGCCCCCGTAGGGCTTTCGCTGGTGCCCAGAACCGTCACCACTGCATCAGCCTGCACGGTCACGGGAATGGAGGCACTGCTCGCTTCCCCGGGGGCATGCGCCACGGTCACCAGGCCGGTCCGGGTGGACAGCTGCAGCAGCGCCGACGCCGTCTCCGGGCTGCAGAAGGCGGTGACGTAGGCACGCTGCGCGTGTCCGTCGCCGAGCACGCCCGGCTGCGACTCCTTGGTGAAGAGCCCGCTGCGGTTGAGCTCGGCGAGCTCGCCGGCAATGGCCGTGGTCTCGTCATCAAAGCCGGCAGCGAAGGCTCCCGGCTGGTACTGGCTCCGGCCTTCCAGCCACCGTGCGGTCAGCTCGCCGGCCGCCGGGATGGTGGTGGCCTGACGCCAGACCTCACGGTCCGCCAGGAGGCGCCCGAAGCTGTCCCGTTCCGTGGTGAATCTGTCCTCTGAGGTTGAGCCCGACATGGAATCATGCCTCCTTCGCGGTGGTGTGGTTCTGCGTGGAGTGGTGCTGCAGCAGCAGGGCCAAGCGTTCACAACTGAGCCTCAGTGCTTCAAGTTCGCGCCGGCTGTAGTCGTCGATACTACGGCCGATCCGCTCGGAGAGCTCCCCGGCGCCGCCGTCGACCTCGCTGTCGTCGACCTCGTACTCGTGGTTCAGTGTCACCACGGACAGGCCCTCCGCCCGGCGGATGTCCCAGTCGCCGCCGAGCAGCAGGAGCGGCGGCTCCAGGTCCAGCTGATGGAATTCGGCCCGGTGGCCGGCGGCATCGAAGACGCGCCGGCAGTGGCTTGAACTCAACGAGCCGTTGGCCACCACTGAAGTCCTCAGCTCATGAGCCGAATCGTCGCCGCTGACGCGCTCGGAGTATACGGTGAGGCCCTCCAGATAGGGCCAGTGCGAGGAATCCCGCAGCATGCTGAAGATGAGGTCCTCGGGGGCATCGATGCTGAGCCGGTGCGTGGTCCGGCGCGTGGTCCGGTGCATGGTCACTGACAAGTCCACCCCTCCTGTGTTGTGCGGTCTTCTATGCAGGCTAGGGCAGTGGCGCCCCGCGGTGAACAATTCCGTCCCGCCACGTCACGCAGGGCAATCTGCGGTAACACGGGGCCGCCGCAGGTCACGCCCGCGCCGGCCGGATTAAGCGCGGTTACCCCCTGTATCCCTTGGTTTCACGGCGCTTTGACCGCGGTTCCGTGGCGCCGGATAGTTGCTGGCACCAGCAGGAAATCAGACACCTCCAAGGGGAAAACATGTCCAGTCTTTCGTTCAAATCCGGCCTCACCGTGGCGCTGGCGGCCACCACCATACTGGGACTTTCAGCGTGCTCCGATCCCGGCGCGGCCGCTGCCAGCGGCACCGCAGCGCCGTCGACGGCCGCCGCCGCCGGTGTCAAGCAATTCAACCTCTCCCCGCAGCAAGACCGGGTGCCGGCCACGGTGGACACCGCGGCAGCCGCGCTGGTCCCGGAGTCCATCAAGAAGGACGGGAAACTGACAGTGGGGGTTAGCCCGGGCTCGGCACCGCTGGTCGTCTACGCCACCGACAACAAGACGCCGGTGGGGAATGAGGTGGACATCGCCGTCGCACTCGCCCAGACACTGGGGCTGGAGGCGGAGATTGTCCCCACGGCGTGGGCCGACTGGCCGCTGGGCATCGATTCGGGCAAGTACGAGGCCGTGCTAACGAATGTCACGGTGACCGAGGAACGCAAGCTCAAGTTCGACTTTGCCAGCTACCGCGACGACAAGCTGGGCTTCTACGCCAAGGCTGACAGCGCGACAGCCAAGGTGGAATCCGCGCCGGAGGTCGCCGGCAAGCGCGTGATCGTGGGATCCGGGACCAATCAGGAAGCCATCCTTCTGCGCTGGGACGCAGAGAACAAGAAGAACGGCCTGAAGCCGGTGGACTTCCAGTACTACGACGACGACTCCGCCTCCCAGCTCGCCCTCCAGTCCGGCCGGGCGGACCTGACCTTCGGGCCGAACGCCACGGGGGCCTACAAGGCGGCAACCGACGCCAAGACCAAGCTCGTGGGGCTGGTCGACGGCGGCTGGCCGCTGAAGGCGAACATCGCGGCCACCACCAAGAAGGACAACGGCTTTGCCGCCGCGGCCCAGGCGGGGCTGAACCACCTGATCCAGGACGGCAGCTACGCCAAGATCCTGGACCGCTGGGGACTGAGCGCCGAGGCCGTGACGAAATCCGAGCTGAACCCGGCCGGGCTGCCGAAGAAGTAGGTCCCGGGCGTCGAGTGCTCCGCAACGGCCCTTTTGGGGCCTGAAAACGGCAGTTGCGGAGCAATCGACGGGATCAGACAAAAGAATCCCCGCCGGACATCATCCGGCGGGGATTCTTCATGTTCGAGGTGTGTTGTGTTCGCGGTGCGCCGATTGCTCCGTAACCGCCCTTGTGAACCCTGAAAACGGCGGTTACGGAGCAATCGATGGAGGTTTAGAGGATTTGTTCCCAGACCGTCAGCTGCAGCCGGATGGTGCCGGCGGTGCCGCTGTCCGTGTTGCTGTCGGTGCCGGTGTGTCCCACGGCGGTGCCGGGTTCTGTATCGCTCATCGTCTAGATCCGCGACGTAGCAGCAACGACGCCGGCGCCGGCCGCGGAGCGTTCGGGCGTGGCCAGGCCCAGGTTCTCCCGCAGCGTGCTTCCCGCGTACTCCGTCGGGTAGACGCCGCGCTCCTGCAGTGCCGGGACCAGGTGGTTCACAATGTCATCCAGCCCGCTCGGGATCAGCCACGGCGAGATGTTGAAGCCGTCCACGGCGCCGGTCCGGGCGTAGTCCACGAGGCGGTCCGCCACCGCGGAGTAGGAGCCCGTGAATGTGGCGTCCACACGGCTGGTCCTGGCGGAGACAAACTGGCGGATAGACAGGTCCTTTTCCTTGGCCTCGGCGCGCCACTGGTCCGCCAACTGCCGGGCCCTGGCGCCGTGGAAGCCGCTGCCGCGGGTTTCGGAGGTTTCCTCCACTACGGGGTCGATCGACGGCAGCGGGCCGTCCGGATCGAACTCCTGCAGCTCACGCCCCCAGAACTGCTCCAGATAGGCGATCGCCTGCTGCGGGCCGATCTGCAGGCTCCGCACCCACTCCTTCTTCGCCAGGGCTTCCTGCGCGGTCGCCGCCAGGATGAACTCGCTCGCGGGCATGATCTTGACGTCGTTGGCTCCCCGGCCCGCCCTGAGCGTCCGCTCGACTATGTCGCGGCGGAACTCGAGCGCGTCGTCGAACTTGGGGTGGGCGGAGAAGATGACGTCGGCCTGGCGGGCGGCGAAGTCCCGGCCTTCCGGGGAATCCCCGGCCTGGAACAGTACGGGCCGGTACTGGGCGCTGCGCGGCAGTCGCGGCGTGACGTCCACGGTGTAGTGCTTGCCGGCGTGGTGCACCCGGCGGACGGCGCCGGGAGCGGCCCACTGCGGGGCGGAGGGCGAGGCGGCGATGGCGCCGTCGTCCCAGGCGTCCCAGATCCGTTTGGCGGTTTCCACGAAGGCTTCGGCGTGGACATACCGGTCGGCATGGTCCAGGTAGCCGCCGCGGCGGAAGTTGGCCCCGGTCCACGCGTTGTCCGTGGTCACCACATTCCACGCGGCACGGCCGCCGGAGAGCAGGTCCAGCGTGGAGAGGCGGTGGGCGAGGTCCGCGGGATCGTTGTACGTGGTGTTCTGGGTGGCCACCAGTCCGATGTCCGAGGTCACGGACGCGAGGGCGGCAAGCATGGTCTGCGCATCAGGCCGGCCGGCGACGTCGAGCGCGTGCGGGCGGCCCAGGTGTTCGCGCAGCCGCAGGCCCTCGCCGAGGAAGAACGCGGCGAACAGCCCGCGCTCAGCTGTCCGGGCGATGCGGCGGAAGGACTCGAAATCCGTCTGGGAGCCGGAGTCGGCCGACTTCCAGATGGTTCCCGAGTTGACGCCCTGGAAGAAGACGCCCAGTTGGAGCTGGCCGGACGGGGTGAATTCCGTTGCCTGGCCCTGGCGCGGATTCTGGTTCGGATTCTGGCTCACGATGCTCTCCTTAGTTTCCTGCGCTGGGTGAGGCGGTGTCGGTAGCGTAGCGGCTCGCGGGCCGCGCGAGGCCCAGCTGCTCCCTGAACGTTGCGTCCCGCACCACCGGCGCCAGGACTCCGCGGCGGCGCAGTTCGGGCAGCACCAGCCGCGCCAGTTCCTCGACGTCGACGTCCAGCACCGCCGGATGCAGCCGGACTCCGTCGGCGACGATGAGCAGTCCGGCCAGCAGTCCGGCGAGCTGGGAGGCGCTCCCAAGGAACCGCGCCCGGTTGCTCGGCCACGGCGTGTGGGCCTCCAGTGCCGCCAGCCTCTCCGCGGCGCCCTGCCCGCGGGCATCCAGGACGACATCGAGCTCCGCAATCAGCGCCGGAGCACTGCCCGTTGCGCTGAACGCTTCCCGCGTCTCCGCGAGCTCGGCGGCGAGCAGTTCCGGCGTCGGCGCCGAGACGAGGAGCGCATCCACGGCCCCGGCGGCGACGGCTTCCCGAGTGAGAAGCCCGGCCGGTGCCAGCACGGGAAGCTGGCCCTGGAGCGGGCGGGGGATGATCGACGGCCCCTTAACGGAGTAGCTGGCGCCCTCGGTGACCGCGCTTTCAAAATCCACCCCACTGTCAAAATCGACGTAACGCAGCTTGTCGACGTCCAGGTAGCGCCCGGTGGGGACGTCGCGGATCACCGCGTCGTCCTCCCAGGAGTCCCAGAGCCGGCGGCTGACCTCGATGGAATCGGCGGCTTCGCGCGCCCGCCCGTCCCCGCGCACCGTGTGACGTCCGACGGCGGCGGCGTCCGCCGTACTGCCCGAGGCGGCCACCAGCCAGCCGGCCCGGCCTCCCGAAACGTAGTCGAGGCTGGCGAGCTGGGTGGAGACGTGGAACGGCTCCGTGTAGACGGTGTCCACCTCCGGGATCAGGGCAATGGATGCTGTGAGGGGACCGGCGAAGGCGGCGCTCTGCAGGGCGTTGAGCCGTGCCGTAGTGTCCGGGTCACCCTCGTCCGGCAGCCCGCCGTCGGAAAACGTCGCGGCGTGGAAGCCCGCGGTTTCGGCAGCGAGGACCACGTCGCGGAGCCGGGCCGGGGTCAGCACGGCCGCGGGGTCCGTCCCCGAGACCCGCCACGCGGCCGGGTGGCCGCCGGCGCCGTCGAGCTCCAACAGCAGGATTCCGCGCCCCTGCTCAGCGTCACTGGTGGGAAGAGAACTCATGATGCGTCCTGACGTTCGTAGGGAATCTGCTCGCCGGCCTCGATGGCCACCGGCAGGCGGTTCTCCGCCGGCGGCAGCGGGCAGGTGGCCACGTCGGTGTAGGCGCACGGCAGGTTCACGGCCCGGTTGAAGTCGAGCGCGACCGTGCCGTCCGGACCGGGTGCTGCGACGGTGAGGGAGCGGTTGGCCGAGTAGGTGGTCCGGCCGGAGGTCCGGTCCGTGAACAGCACGGAGAGGGTGCCCGGAACGTGGCCGTTGAAGGCCGTGAGGACCAAGTCCTGGCCGGCCAGCCGGAAGCGGATCTCGCCGGGGGCTTCGTAGACATGCTGGATGCCTTCGACGGCGGCGCCCACCGTCGTGGCGCGCGGTTCCGGGAAGGGGGCATATATACCGGAAACAGAATACTTAGGGTCCGGGGAGTAGGCTGGCGTGCCGCGGTAGCCGGTCAGCAGGGGGTTCAGCGGGTGACGCGGCCGCACGACGTACGACCCGCCGCGCTTGGCGACTTCGATCACCGTGTCCCCGGCCGCGGGATCGTGAACGCGCAGGTTCAGCCCTTCCCGGTCGGGAATCGGGCCGAGGGACACGGTGGCCCCGGTGCCGTCATGGTTCAGCTCCTGCCCGTCGCGGAGAACGCGTTCGCCTGCCCGCAAAACCAGGCGGACGGCGTCGTCCTCCACACTCCAGGTGCCCGGCATGCCGTCGAGGCGGGCCGGCTGAGTATCCAGCCAGTGCAGGTGGGTGACCGCCAGGAAGCCGTGGGGGTCGGCGCGGTGGCGTTCATGCGCGGCGTGCCAGTCCGCCCAGGCGGCGGCGAACTGGCGGTCGGGTTTGTTCCGGTGGTCGAGCCTGTCGAGACCCGAGGACCGGCCTTCGGTTTCAGTGGGCGTGGACATGGGAACTCCTGTGGGTGTGGTGGTCGGCGGTGACGCTGGCTGCGGCGTCGGGTTCGGTGGCGCCGTGGACTACCGGGCGGCCGGCGTAGGGATCGGCGTCGCCCCAGAGGGTGGTGGGCGCTGCAGCGCGGACTGCCGGGATGACCTCGAGCGCGAACCGCTCCAGGATCTCCAGCTGCTGCCCGAACGGCAGGGTGGTGGGAAGGGCGATGGACTGCAGGTCATGGCAGTAGAGCTCGTGGTAGCTGAGGATCTTGTCGATCACTTGTTCCGGGCTGCCCACCAGGGCGGGACCTTCGGCGACGGCGTGGTCGATGTCCCGGAAGGGTGAGTTGTTGCCGGGGACGTTGCGGCCCGTGGTGAGGGCCTCGTAGACCGGGCCGAACTGGCGTTTGGCCTCCTGCGTGGTGTTCGCGATGAACACGCAGCCTGCCCCGGAGCCGGAGCCCAGGTAGGCGTGCCGGGGGTCGTGGCCGTGGCGTTCGTACTCGTCGCGGTAGTGCTCGATCAGTACCTGGTAGTTTTCCCGCGGCTGGATGGCGTTGGCCGTGAACAGCGGGTCGCCCCACTTGGCCGCCAGCGCCGCCGAGGTCAGGCTCGTGGCGGAACCGTGCCAGACCCGCGGCGCGCCGGCGAACGGCCGCGGCGTGGTGGTGGGCTCGGTAAGGGCGGGGCGGAACGTCCCGGACCAGGTGACGTTCTCCTCGGTCCAGAGCCGCCGGAGCAGCCCGTATTTTTCGGCCAGCAGCGCCCACTGGTCGGCCACGTCCAGGCCGAAGAGCGGGCACTGCAACACCTCGTTGCCCTTGCCGATCACGAGTTCCAGCCGGCCGCGGCTGAGCTGGGCGATCGTGGCGTAGTCCTCCGCGACCCGTACGGGATCCAGTACGGAGAGTACCGTCACGCCGCTCTGCAGCCGAATCCGGGACGTGACCGCGGCGATGGCCGCCAGCACGGTGGTGGGAGAGGAGGAGATGAACTCGCCCGCGTGGCGTTCCCCGACGGAGAAGCTGTCGTAACCGAGTTCCTCCGCGCGCCGTGCCGTCTCGACCACCTGGTTGAGCCGGTCCGCGGTGGAGACGATCTCCCCGGTCACCGGGTTCTTCAGGTGCGGGATGATGTCGAGGATCTGGAACCTCATTTGCCGGTCCCGAAGTTGGCCTCGGTGACGGTCTTGGCTTCGGGGAGGGCTTCCTCGGAGAGTCCCCAACGCTCCAGCACCTTGGCGTAGGAGCCGTCCTTAATGACCGCGTTCAGCGCGTCGGTGATGGCCGGGGCCAGCCCGTTGCCCTTGAGCGTGGTGGCCGCGACGAGGGTCTCGGACGGCCAGCCGGCGTTGACCTTGCCCACCACTTTGAGGTCGTCGCGGGTGTTCTCGCGGTAGGTGACGGACGGGTAGGGGGCGAGGTTCAGGTCCGTGCGGCCCGACGACAGCGCCAGGATGGTGTCGGCGTCGGACGAGTAGTACTGCAGCACCGCCGGGGCCTTGCCCTTGGCCTCCAGCTCCTTGTTCCACGCGAGCAGGATCTTCTCCTGGTTGGTGCCGGAACCCACCGAGATCTTCAGGTCCGAGATGTCATCCGAGCCCTTGATGTTGTAGCTGGAGCCCTTCTTCGCCTCGAAGCCCATGTAGGCGGCCCGGTAGCTGGCGAAGTCGAAGAGCTTCACGCGGGCGGCGTTGATGCCCACATTGGAGAACACGGCCTCGAAGTCGCCGGACTGGGTCTTCAGCGGCCAGTTCTCCCACGACGTCACCTGGAGGTCCAGCTCCAGGCCCAGCTTGTCCGCGACCAGCTGGGCGATGTCCACCTCGGTGCCGATGGGCGTTTTGTCGTCCGTGGCGTGGAAGGACAGCGGGATGGCCCCGGCCGTGGTGGCCACGGTGGGCTTGCCGTCCTTGCTGATCAGCTCGGGGACCTTCGCGGCTACGGCGGCGTCCTTTTCCGCCCGGATGCGCTGCTGGTCCGGTGAGGTGTTGTAGACGACGCCGTTGCGCGCCGCAGTCGTCGCCGGCTGGGCCGCCGCCGCGCCGGGATCTGAGCAGGCGCTCAGAACTGCGGTGCCCGCGCCCAGCAGGGCAACCAGTACGACGGCGGGCAGTGCCGCGCGTTTGCCGAGCCGGCCGGTGCGGGGACGGGTGGTGGTGGATGCCATGGGGAAGTCCTTAGATGTTGAAAGCGGGTTCGATCACCTTGGAGAAGAAGCTCCGGGTGCGTTCTTCCTGCGGGTTGGTGAAAATTTCCTGGGGGGTGCCTTGTTCGACAATCTGGCCCCGGTCCATGAAGACCACGGTGTCCGCGACGTCGCGGGCGAAGCCCATCTCGTGCGTGACGATGATCAGCGTGGTGCCGGACTTGGCCAGCCCGCGGATGACGTCCAGGACCTCGTTGACCAGCTCCAGGTCCAGGGCCGAGGTGGGCTCGTCGAAGAGCAGGATCTTGGGGTCCAGCGCCAGCGCCCGGGCGATCGCGACGCGCTGCTGCTGGCCGCCGGAGAGCTGGCGGGGATACGCCCCGGCCCGGTCCTTCAGGCCCACCCGGTCCAGCAGCTCCAGGCCGCGTTCGCGGGCTTCGGCCCTGGAGCGGCGCGCCTTTCCGGGAAAGTGCGCGACGACGGGCGCCTCGGCCACGTTTTCCAGCGCGGTCAGGTGCGGGAACAGGTTGAAGTTCTGGAACACCATGCCGATTTCGGTGCGCTGCTTCAGGATGTCCTTTTCGCGCAGCTCGTGGAGCCTGTGTCCGCGGATCTCGTAGCCCACCAGCGTGCCGTCGATGGCGATGAACCCGCCGTCGACCTTTTCCAGGTGGTTGATGGTACGCAGGAGGGTGGACTTGCCGGAGCCGGAGGGGCCCACGATGACGGCCACCCCGCCGGGCTCCACGGTCAGTGTGATGCCCTTGAGGACTTCCGTGGCCCCGAAGGACTTCCGGACCTTGGTGATCTCGACGAGGCCGCGGGTGGCCTCAGGGGCGGCAGATCCCGGTGTGGCGGGTACGGGTGCGGTGGCAACGGAACTCATCGGGTTCCCTTCGCTCGGAGGTCGCCGGCGGCGGCGTGGGTGGACAGGAATTTCCGCGCCTTCTGCAACGGGGTGAGCGGCAGTGTGCGGACCGCGCCCCTGGAGTAGTGGCGCTCGATGTAGTACTGGAACACGCTCAGGACGGAGGTGATCACGACATACCAGAGTGTGGCCACGAGCAGCAGCGGAAGGACCTGCTGGGTGCGGTTGTAGATGACCTGGACGGTGTAGAAGAGCTCGGAGTAGGCCAGCACATAGACAATCGATGTGCCCTTGACCAGGCCGATCACCTCGTTGAAGGCCGTGGGCAGGATGGCCCGCATGGCCTGGGGCAGCACGATTCTCGTGGAGAGGCGCCAGGCCGGGATGCCGAGCGCCGCGGCGGCCTCCAGTTGGCCCTGGTCCACGGAGAGGATGCCGCCGCGGATGATCTCGGCCGAGTACGCCGCCTGGTTCAGGGTCAGGCCCAGCACAGCTGCCGCGAACTGGCTGATCAGGGTGGTGGTCTGCACCTCGAAGAAGCGGACGTCCGTGAAGGGGATGCCCAGGCTGATCTTCTCGTACAGGTAGCCCAGGTTGTACCAAAGCAGCATCTGCACCAGCAGCGGGGTGGAGCGGAAGATCCAGGAGAATGTCCAGGACACGGAGAGCAGGAGCGGGGACGCGGACAGCCGCATCAGCGCCAGGATGAAGCCCAGCACAAAGCCCAGTGCCCCGGAGATCGCGGTCAGCTTGAGTGTCTCCGCCAGGCCGTTCACGATGGACTGCGCGGTGAACCACTGCGCCACCACGCCCCATTCCCAGCGCGGGTTCGTGGCCAGGGACCACGCGATCCCGGCGGCGCCGAGGGCCACCACGGCCGTCCCGACCCAGCGCCACGGATGGCGGGCCGGAACCACGCGGTAATCGGCGTAGTCGGTCGCGGCCCGGCGGCCCGCGGGGGCTGAGCCGCCGGCGTCGGGCGTGGTTTCGGGTGCGGTCTCCGGTTCGGCGGACGCCGGCTCGGGGGTGGACTGCGCCACCGTGGTTGCTGTTGAACTCATGCGCCACCTCGCTTCTTCCAGTTGGTGTGTGGGGTTCGGATGGCTGCAAATCTAGGGGCGCCGGAATCGCCCGGCAAGGCGGCAGGTTGCATGGGTTCACGCGGCTTCTCACGGCGTCATGAGACGAATTCTTGCCCTGATTTACGCGGAGTTACGCGGGGTGAACGGCCATGAACGGCGCCTCGACCACCGTCCGATCCGCTGCCTAGCATGAGGGCCCTGAGCCGTCCTAAAGCCCGCCGCCTGACCAGGAGACCCCAATGCCAGCGAACACCCCATCCGTGGTCCTCATCGGCGGCGGTCCCCGCACGGCCGGGATCCTGGAGCGCCTGGCCGCCAACCGGCCGGAACTGTTCGAGCTTCCCGTGGCCGTTCACGTCATCGAGCCGCACACTCCGGGTCCCGGGCGGATCTGGCGCTACGAGCAGCACCCAGGCCTCATGCTGAACTCGGCCGCGGCGGACGTCACCATGTTCACAGACTCCTCGGTGCAGTGCGATGGTCCCGCCGTCGACGGTCCCGGCCTGGCCGGCTGGGCCGCCGGTGTCCTGGACGGGTCCATTCCGGATGTCCCCGAGCTGCCGCCGGATATGCGGCGGCAGATCGGGTCCCTGACCGGGGCCACGTTCCCCACCCGGCAGCTTCAGAGCCAGTACCTGGAATGGTTTTTCCGGCGCGCGGTTGCCGCCCTCGGGCCGGACGTCACTGTCACAGTGCACCGCGACACCGCCGTCGCCATCGAAGCAGAGGATAAGCCCGATGCCGAGCCCGATGCCGACGGCGGTGCTGAGGTGGGCGGGGCCAGCTACCGCGTGCGGCTTGCCGGCGGCGCTGTGCTGCACGCCGACGTCGTGGTGTCCGCCCTGGGGCACACCGACTCGCTGCCCGGTGAGCAGTCCGCAGCCTGGGCCGGCTTTGCCGCCCGTCACGGGGCGTTCCACGCGGCCCCCAGCTACACCACCGACGTCGACTACTCGCCGATCGCCGCCGGCCAGGACGTGATCGTCTCAGGCATGGGCCTGGCCTTCGTGGATCTCCTGGTCCTGCTGATGGAAGGCCGCGGGGGCCGTTTCGAGGAGGAACCCGACGGCGGACTGCGGTATGTGCCGTCCGGCGCCGAGCCGCGGCTGTGGGCGGGATCGCGGCGCGGGGTCCCCTACCATTCCAAGATCTCCTCCACCCTCCGCGGCGAACCCGCCGCGGACCCCCGGTTTTTCACCGTCGACACCGTCGGCGCGTTACTGGAGGCCCACGGCGAGCTGGATTTCCGCACCCAGCTGTGGCCGCTGATCGCCAAGGACGCCGGCTATGCCTACTACCGCGAGCTGTTCACCGGGTACCCGGAGCGGGTCCGCATTAGCTGGGAGGAGTTCGCCGACCGCTTCACGGCCGCGGACTGGTACAGCGCCGAACGCCACGGGCTCGTCGCCGAATCCGTCCCGGACCCGGACCTGCACCTGGACCTCGAACAGCTGGACCATCCCTTCGCGGGCCGCGTCTTTGCCGGTCACGGGGATGTCCAGACGGCCGTGGCGGCCTACGTCGACAACGACCTCCGGCTGCGGACCGGGCCGGACCATTCCGAGACCCTCGCCCTCTTCATCGCGCTGCTCAAGGTCTACATGGACCTGGGCCGGCTGGTGCCACCGGAGCGGTTGAACGCCCGCTCGCAACACGCAGTCCACGGCTGGTGGCACGGCTTCTTCAGCTTTGTGGACTCCGGGCCTCCGCCGCGCAGGCTGCGCGAGATGCTCGCGATCCACCGGGCCGGCCTGCTGCAGTTCATCGGGCCTGGACTGGAGATCACCGCCGCCGACTACTCCGGCCGGTTCGTGGCCAGCTCGGCCCAGTCCGGGATCACCGTCTCCGCGACTGCCCTGATCGAGGCCAGGCTCCCGGCCCCGGCCGTGGCCGGCTCCGCGAACCCCCTGCTGCGCCAGCTGCACAGCTCCGGGCTGGGCACCGAGCAGCAGCTGCTGACGGCGGACGGCCTGCACGCGACGGGACGCCTCCTGGTGTCCGGGCGCAACGAGCTGCTCAGCCCGCTGGGGGAGCGGCACCGCAGGCTGTTCGGCGTCGGGCCGGGGACCTCGGGCTGGGGTGCCGGCGCCTTCGCGCGGCCCGGCACCAACGCCGCGCCCTTCCGCGAAAACGACGCCCTCGCCCGGCGCATTCTTCGTGCCCTGGCACGGGGCACCAACCCTCCGGCGGGATCCTCGCCGTTGCCAGCTATTGTCCAGGGAAAGGACCGAGCATGATTCAGCCAACACTTCCAGCCCCGGCGCCACTACGGCCTTCGGAGCTGACGGTGCTGAACCTGCCCATGGGCGATCGCCGGGTCCGTCCATTGCTGGACGAGCTGGCCCTGGAGTACGACTCGCGGTACGGCAGCCTCTTCGGCCGGGGAGCCGCGGCGGCGGAGCTCAACCGCTACCCGGCCAAGGAATTTGTGGCTCCGGTCGGGGCCCTGCTGATCGTGCAGGAGAACGGCGAATCCGTGGCTGGCGGCGCCTTCCGGCGGCACGGTCCGCAGACCGCCGAGTTCAAGCGGATCTGGACACACTCCGCGCACCGCCGCCGTGGGCTGGCCCGCTTCGTGCTGGCGGAGCTGGAGTCGCTGGCTGCCCGGCGCGGCTACCGGAAGGTGTACCTGACCACCGGCCCGCGGCAGCCTGAAGCGAAACACCTCTACCTGAACACGGGCTACGAGGCGCAGTTTGACCTGTCCGCCGATCCCGAAACCGTCGGCCCGCTGGCGTTCACCAAGGAGCTACCGGCGGTTCGGCGATAGAGTTCAATGAAGATCGTCTCAAGACCGTTGTGCTTACGCGGCGGAGAAGTACCTGGGAGCAATTCGTGCGGCATGGATCCAAGCCCACCATCCGCGACGTCGCGGAGACTGCAGGGGTGTCCCTGACCACCGTCTCCTACGTGCTCTCCGGCCGGTCCGGCGGCACCACGCGGATCAGCCGGCCCACCCAGGACCGGGTGCACGCCGCCGTCCGCGAAGTCGGCTACGTCGCCAACCGGGCGGCCCGCGGAATGCGGCGGGGCCGCACTGACCTGGTGGCGGTGGCCATTGGGGACCTCGAACACCCCTGGGACCGTGCCCTGGCCACCGCGGCGGCACGGCTCCTGCCGCCGCACGGCTACCAGCCGGTGATCCTGCTGGGCGAGGGCTGGCGGCAGTTCATGCTCTCCGGCGGCGCCGACGGCGTGATCCTGGGGCCGCGTGGAGAGGACGGCGGCGACGTCGAGACCCTGGCGGAGCTCGTCCAGCGCGGCGTGGCCCAGCTCGTCATCTCGAACACCCTTCAGCCCGAAGGCTTCGACGTTCTGGCGCCAGGAAAGGACAGCCCGGAGGCCCTGGCGGAGCGGGCGGTCGCGGTGCTGCTCGGACGGCTGAACGGTGAGGCGCCCGCCACTTGATGCCGTTATCGACCACGTAGAAGATCGCATCGACAATGGCCCGGCGGCAGTGCGCTTCGGGGCGTCGGCCCCGGCCGGCCAGAAACATTGGATCGGGCACCACTGGGTCGATCACGGTCCACTGGGCGTCGGTCGTGTCGGTCGGGTACCGGCGTTGACGTTGCGGCCGGGACGAGTGGAAGGACGCGAACCGGCAGCACCGGTCTGCGGCTTCAGTGGCGCTTTCATCATGGGTACGGCAAATTATCACGAAGGATCCCCTCGGGGTCGGGTCGCCGCAGGGTGAAATTCCCTGCCCGTTCACCATGGACTGCCGTTCAGCCGGAGGCGAGACCATCGTCGCAAGTGGGCTAGGGCTTCCGGTAAATTCAGATGCCTTCGTTGCACCCTCTGGTTAGAGGTCTGCTGCTGCCGTCGCCGGTCTGAGGACGGACCGAAGGCCTTTTCCTCGGCGGAGATCATCAAGCGCTGCCTGCGCTTGATGCAGTGGGCGGACGCTGCCGATTAGCTGGTCCAGCGGCAATTGGCCCGCAAGGTAGAGCCCGGCAAGCTTGGGTATATCTACGCGTGCAACGCTGGACCCGTAGTTGCAGCCCAGGATGCTCTTGCCTTGATCAGCCAGGTCAAAGGGGTCGATCGAAGCACGGAGACCCTGTGCCGTCATCCCCACCAGGACCGCAGTGCCACCCGGGGCGAGCGTTCCCGGCAGGCTCTCAATGCTTTGGATCCGGCCGATGGCCTCGAAGGCAAAATCGACCCCGCCGTAGTTCTCCTGCGCCCAGGACACGACGTCTGTCGTGTCTGCCCGCAGCGTGTGCGTTGCGCCCAGCTCAGCAGCCTTCGCCAGCTTTTCCTCGGAAACGTCGGCGGCGATGATCGGGTTGGCCCCGATCAGTTTGAGTCCCATGACGATGGACAGGCCGACGCCGCCGCAGCCAACGACGAGAGTGGATGATCCCATGGGTACCTTGGCGGTGTTGACGACGGCCCCGATACCGGTGGTGATGGAGCAGCCCAGAAGAGCGCCGACGTCGAAAGGCAGCTCCTTGGGAACGACGACAACAGCACTTTCGGGGACGATCACGCTATTGGAGAAGGTGCCCAGACCCAGGTACGGCCACAGGGGCGCCCCGTCGGCGTCGGAGTAGGCGGTGGTTCCGTCCGGCAGGGTGTTGTCGAGGGCTTTGGTTCCGGTGCAGAGCCATCCCCGCCCTGCGGCGCAGTTGCGGCAGTGCCCGCACGGAGCGAACCAGGACAGCACGACGTGGTCTCCCACGGCGACGCCTTGAACCTCAGGGCCGATATCCGCGACAGTTCCTGAAGCTTCGTGGCCCATGACCAGGGGCCTGTCCACCGGCCAGTCACCGTTGAGGATGTGCAGATCCGAATGGCAGACTCCGGTGGCCTTGATGTCTACGCGCACCTGGCCTTTGCCGGGTGCGGCCAGTGTTATTGTTTCGAGGGCCAGCCCTTTTTCCGGGTGGAACGTGACGGCTTCAGAACGAATACCTTCGTCAATCATGGTCATGGTCGTGTCTTTCGTCTCTTGGGCAGTGGCGCCTGGGCCCTTGTTACGGCGCGGATTGGGCTGCCCGATGACACCGGGTTTAGCGAACTGCTGGAAGTGATGCGACTTCGTATGTCGCGTGGTCGCTGTCGTCCTGCTTTAGGGGTGGGCGGGTGTGATGGCGCTGTCGTGGCCCAGTTGGTGCTCGCTTCGCGCCTGGGCGTCGCGTTCGATGTTCATGTCCAGCGACCGGCTGAACAGGAGGTAGGCCGCGGAGGCGACGAGCAGTCCGACCAGCCAGGCGATGTCCACTCCACCGAGGAGGGTTGCCACGGGCCCGGTGTAGGTCCAGGATCCGATTTGGGGCAGCACCATGAATGGTATTTCTGCTGCGAGGCCGATGGCGAAGGCCAAGAGTCCGCGCCAGGACCATGCTCCGTAGATTCCTTTGGTGGTGAAGAGATCGGTGATGGCGTAGTGCCCTTTGCGGACGAAGAAGTAGTCGGTCAGGTTCGTCGCGGTCCATGGCACCAGCAGGTACAGCATCAGCGTCAGTGCTGAGAAGACTGTGGTAACGGACCCTGCGCTGATCAGGCTGGCGACGAGATACCACACGACGGTGAGGACGAGGATGGTGATGACACGTGCTTTGCGGGTTGGTTTGATGGGCCGGATCGAGTCGACGGTCGTCAGCACTGTGAGCATCCCGCCGTAGGCGTTCATCCCCATGGTGGCGGCGAGGGCGAGGGCGGAGAAGAGCGCGGCAGCGTCACCGAGGTGGATGAAGACGTTGTTTCCGGCCAGTTGCAGGCCGGCCAGGCCGTCGGTGGCTCCCAGCCGGATCGCCAGCCATGCTCCCAAGGCGATCAGCCAGATGGCAGATGAAGAGGCCCCAAAGAACACCGCGGCGATCACGGAGCGGCTCCTGGTCTTGGAGGGCAGGTAGCGCGAATAGTCGGAGACGTAGGGTGCGTAGGTGATGTTGTAGGCGGCCGAGGCAGCAAATTGGGCCATGAAGGCACCCCAGTTGAATCCGTACTGGATTGTGCTGTCGCCGCCGCCGCCGGCGTTACCGGTGAGGACGCCGATGGTCAGGATCGTCATCAGGGGAAAGGAAATGTACAGCAGGATGCGGAAGGCCTTGTGCACCCAGTCGTGTCCGAAGATGGCCAGCGCTGCGGCACCGAGCGCCGCGACGACCGCGACGACTGTCGGATTCCACCCGAAGGAGCTCATGAGCCCGTCGCCGAGCAGGACGGTGTCGGCCACATTGAATGCCAGGTAGGTAAACAGTGTTGCGATGAGCGGGACCACGACGCCGCGGTATCCGAATTGGGCCCTGGACTGGATCATTTGCGGCAGGCCCATGGTGGGGCCCTGGGAGGCGTGGAAGGCCATGAAGATGGTCCCGACCCCGATGCCCAGGATGCTGGCCACGATGGTCCAGCCCAGCGAGAGACCCATAGAAGGCCCGATGAAGCCGATGGGGATGGAGAAGTACTGGAAGTTCCCCAGGAACCACAGCGGGGCCTGGTGCCAGAGTTTGCCGTGCCGTTCATTGTCCGGTACCCAGTCAATGGAGCGGACCTCGATGAGCGGGGCAGCGTTTTTTGGCGTCGGCACGGGTTTTGCGGTGGTTGTCATTGCTCGGCTCCTGCATCAAAAGTAAGGGAAAGGTGTTCGTGGACGGCCGTGATCCCGGTGTCACCGGTGCGGGAAAAGACGATGGTTTCGCGTTCGTCAGTGCTGGTCAGAGCCCCGCCCTCTTGGATGACGGTCCGCACCGCGTGGGAGAAGACCGCGGCGGTACCGAGCAGCTGCACGAGCGGGTCGCTGCTGTGGCAGCTGACCACTTTCCACCCCCCGGATACCCAGGATTGCCACTGCTCTTCATATTCCTGCCTGCTGTCCAGGCGGGACGGACTGGAGTGGAAGACGAAGGTGGCCTTCGGATCAAAGGCGGCGAAATAGGCCTGCGCATCCATGGCGGCGTAGGCCCGCACAATCTGCCCTGCGGCTTCGGTGACTTCTTGTTCAGTGAGGGTGGTCCCCATGGTTCTCCAGCGTTAGGGGGAATGGCGCCGGACCTGCCGGATCATCCCGAGGTATTGATGCGCCGACGTCGTCGGCGTAACGTGATCTACATCACTCGCTGTTGTCTAGTAAACAACATGTGATGATCGGAAAGCAACACACTGGGGAAATTTCTACCCAAAATATTGACGTGAACCAGGATTGGCCCTGGCCCTCGGCGCAACCAAACTGGCAGTGGGCTCGTCGCGGAACTGAAATCTGCTTCGCGGCCGATCGCAGGCATTGGCAGTTGGGAATACCGGCGTGGTCTGCCCGTGCCTGGGCAGCACGCTAACCCTTCAACCTTCGTCAGGTACTTTCGGCTCGAGAGACGGCAGTTCGAGGGTGCTTGGCAGCGTGACCATAGACAGGATGGCGCCATGAAGGTACTGCCCGTAGAACCAAGCAATATGCCCCTGGCCATCGGTTCCAGGATCCGTGCGGCACGTCAGGCGCAGCGGATGACCATCGGCGACGTGGCAGAAGCTGCGCGACTGACGAAGGGATTCCTCAGCAGGGTTGAGCGGGACCTGACCTCACCGAGCGTGGCGTCCTTGCTGGCCCTATGCCAGGTCCTTTCGGTTTCCATAGGAGACCTGTTTCTTCTCCCGGAAACCCACCTGACGAAGTCCGGTCAGGGGCCGCGGATTTCCCTGGGCGGGGACGGCATCGTGGAACGACTGCTGACCGCCCGTCCGGAACGGCGCCTGCAGATCATCCAGTCAGTCATCAAACCGCACGGCAGCGGAGAGACCGAGCTGTACGTCGTGGACTGTGACGTGGAGGTGCTGTACATCGTTCGGGGCCAGCTCAGCTTCATCCTCGCGGACGGCCAGATCGAACTGGCAGCGGGAGATGCGATGTCCTTTCCCGGCCGTGAACCGCACAGCTGGACCAATACCACCGACGAGGAAACCGTCGTGCTATGGATCTTGGTACCCGCAGCCTCGCGTTGACCGTCACCGACGGCCCCGGAGACAGCAAGCGCGTTCGGGGTGTCGTGGCGGCTGGTGTAACGGTCCCTGGATACCGCCTCCCTGCCACTGCCGGACGTGGACCTGCTATCGCCGCAGAAGCTGGGCATCGACGCGCACCCGTACCGGTCGATGCGGTTCTTCCAGGACCCGGCCGCCAGGGTCTGGACAAGCTACGAGCCATGGATGAGCACGGGGCCACAACCGCCAAGGTCGATGCCAACACCGCGAAAAAGAACATCAAGCGGACCGGCCGCGGGTTCACCAAGACCGCAACTACAAGACGCCTATCCTGTTAAGAAGTGCCGCCCGAACGGCGGCATGAACACCATCCCGCGGAAGCATTTCTCCAAGAACTGCGACAAGCCGTTAAGAGCCGCCCTGCCGCACCATGGGCCAACTCCGGCATCAAAGGGTTTAGGAACGGGCCCTAAGCGTCCTTCAGCGGGCGCCGGGCGAGCCAGGCGGCGACGATCGCGCCGGAAATGTTGTGCCAGAGCGAGAACACGGCGGACGGCAGCGCGGCCAGCGAGGTGAAGTGCGCCGTGGCGAGGGTGGCGGCCAGTCCCGAGTTCTGCATGCCGACCTCGAACGCCAGCGCCCGGCGGGCCTTGTCGTCCAGGCCGCCCAGCTTGCCGGCCAGGTAGCCCAGGCCCAGGCCGAAGCCGTTGTGCAGCACCACGGCGAGGAACACGATTCCGCCGGCCGCGACGATCTTGCTGGCGCTTCCGGCCACGACGATCGCCACGATCAGGGAAATCACGACAGCGGACGCCCACGGCAGTGCCGGCAGCACCTTCGCGACGAGCTTCTTGAGGAACAGCCGGGCAACCAGCCCGGCGATCACCGGCAGCAGGACGGTCTTGACGATGTCCAGGACCATACCCCCGGCGTCGATGTTCAGGAAGGAGCCGGCCAGGAACAGCACCAGCAGCGGCGCGACGATCGGGGCAATCAGGGTGGAAACGGAGGCAACGGCCACGGAGAGGGCCACATCGCCCTTGGCCAGGAACGCCATCACGTTGGAGGCGGTGCCGGACGGCGCGCAGCCCACGAGGATCAGGCCCACAGCGAGCTCCGGCTCGAGGTGGAGGGCCACGGCGATCAGCCAGCCGGCGCCGGGCATGATGACGTAGTGGGCCACGATGCCGAGCACCACGGCCCACGGCCGCTTGGCCACCGAGGCGAAGTCGGGCGGCGTCAGCGTCAGGCCCATGCAAAACATGATGATGCCCAGCAGGTACGGCACGCTCGGCGCGAGGGGTCTGAAGGCGCCCGGCAGCAGGAATCCGGCGACGCCGGCCACGACGACGAGGATCGGGAAGATGGTTACCGCGATCCGGGCGATCTTTGCCTCGGCGGCGAGGGCGGGATTTACCAGGACGTCCGCGTCGGTGCTCGTGTCCGGGCCGGATATTGGGGATTTGGTTGCCTCAAGCATCCAATAATGGTGGCACCCCCATCCGACAAGCGGCCACTTCATGACCGTATGTCGGACAAATATGTCAGATTTTTGTCTCGATCAGCGTGCGTCGGAGTTTCCCGCTTTTGGACGCCGCTGCCGGTGTGTCGGGCCGAACCGCCGGGGATTTCCGGCGTCGCGGTTCCAAAGGGGGAGGATCAGCGCGCACGCGGACCCTCCTCCTACACCTGCGTCAGCCGGTAGTGCTCGATCTGCTTGAGCCGGCGCAGGAGGCTGTCCCGCCGGGGGTGCGGGACGGCGTCGGCCGGTTCCGCGGTGAGGTCGATGTGGGCGGTGCCGTACTGCCAGAGCAACAGGTCATCCAGCAGACGGTCCGGTCCGGGGGAATAGCGGTGGTCCAGGGCCTTGCGGACCTCGGTGATCCGGTTGGCGCTGAGCAGGCCGGCCAGCTGGACTGTCTGATTGAGGCCGTGGGCGGCCATGAGCTCGGCGGCCCAGCCCCAGTCGTCGTCGACCTTGCGGTCCACGTGCGGCAGCAGCGTCCGCCAGACGTCGCGGATCCGGTTGGGCGTGAGCTGCGCGGCGCCTTCGCCGTCCATGTCCCAGTAGCTGCGGACCTCTTCGTAGCGGTCGTGCAGGTCCGAGAACGCACTTTCCACGGTCTCCAGCATGGCCGCCGTTGCTGTGAACTGGCGGTCGAAGTGCGGGGTCCAGGCGCGGGGGTCCTCGGCCTTGAAGCGGATGTCGTGCTCGATCTCGCTCCAGGCGTGCGCGAACACCGTGCGGATCTGGCATTCGAAGAAGTAGCTGCCGTTGGGCTGGGTCTCCGGGTTGAAGGCGTGCTGGTAATCCTTGACGGCCTCGTTCTGGATGGTCCGCAGGATCAGGTGCCGGCTCGAATAGCCGTACGTCCCGGACTCAATGGACCCGATGTCCTTCTCGCGGTCCCCGCGGCAGTCGAAGAGCTGGCGCTGGCGCTTGATGATGTTGGCCACGACGGCGTTTTCCGCCGGCAGCTTCGTGATGACGCGGATGCCCACCATGTCATTGAGCGTGCGGAACGGGTCCGGAAATTTCAGGACCCGCGGGCCCCCGGGTTCAAGGGGCTCCTCGGTGCGGGAGATCTTCTCGCGGAAGGACTCCACGGTCTTGGTGCGGCCGGTGACGAACAGCGGGGTCACCTCAGTGCCCTTGAGCATGGTCCGCAGGGTGAGCAGGACCTCCCGGGTGACCAGCTTCAGCGCAGGGCGGACCCGCTCGTAGAGTTCCACGTTTTCCTGCACGGATTCGCGCAGGCCGGCGTCCAGCCGGTCCCAGTTGCTCGCCATGCGTCCAGCTTACGGCGCACGTACGACGGACGCGGGGGTGACACCCCCTCGGTCGCCGTCGAACGCGCTGCCTCAAGCCGCGCGGCGCCCAAGGTAGGCTCAACACATGGCTGATGTGCGGCGTCGGGCACTGTTCGCAGCCGCAGCGGCGGTGACACTGGGGGCAGTCTCCGCCGCCTGTTCACCGGGCCCCGAGGAGGACACAGTGAAGCGGCACAAGTATCACTACGGCGACGACTCCAGTCAGTGGGGAGAGCTCTTCCTGCCGGACGCTGCCGCATCCAAAGGCGTGGTGGTGGTCATCCACGGCGGATACTGGCGGTCGCAGTACGGTGCCGAACTGGGCGAGCCGCTGGCCAGGGACCTGGCCACGCACGGCATGGCGGCCTGGAACCTGGAGTACCGGCGTGCCGGCAACGGCGGCGGCTGGCCCCACACCTTTGCCGACGTGCTGGCCGGAATCGACAAGCTAGGCGACATCTCCGGCGAGCACGGACTCGGCCTGAACAGGGTGGTCGCCCTGGGGCACTCCGCCGGCGGCCACCTCGCCGTCTGGGCGGCGGGCCGCAGCAGGCTCGGGCAGCTCGGTGCCCCCGACGCGGACCGGCAGCTCCTGCGCAAGGACGACGCCGACGGCGCGGTGCAGCTCACCGGCGTCGTCAGCCAGTCAGGGCTGCTGAACCTGGCCGCCGCCGAGCGGCTGAATCTCAGCAACGGAGCGGTGAGCAATCTGCTGGGCGGCTCCTCCGAAAAATACCCCAAACGGCATAAGTATGCAGATCCGATGAGCGCAGTGCCCCTGAAGGTTCCGGTGTTTGCCGTACACGGAACCGAAGACGATACCGTGCCGATGAGCCAGTCCGAGTCGTATGCGGGGGCTGCCAAGGCGGCGGGGGCTCCCGTCCAGCTCCTGACGGTCCCCGGCGACCACTTCGCCCTGATCGATCCGAAGGCCGCCGGCTACCGGAAATGCCGCGAGCTGGTGCAACAACTGCTGAGCTGAGCGGGCCGAAAGCCAACAGGCGCCGAAACCCAATAGACGCTGTGAGCCAGTAGACTGGACCAAGGTGCGCCGGGAAGTCTGGTCGGCATAGTTCTGTCGACCCAACTTTTAGGACCCCATGAACGCCACGCCTCCTACCCCCGTCCCCCCGCGCCTCAGCGTCTTTGGCCACGGCAGCTACGCGGAATCATTGCGGATCGGCGAAATCCTCCGCAAGGAAACTGTGGGCGGCGCCCTGCTGGTCGCCGCAGCCGTCATCGCCCTCATCTGGGCCAACTCACCGGCGTCGGAAAGCTACTTCGCACTCAGGGACTTCAAATTCGGCTACGCGCCCTGGCACCTTGAGCTGAGCCTCGGCGCCTGGGCGGCCGACGGGCTGCTCGCCATTTTCTTCTTCCTGGTGGGGCTCGAGCTCAAGCGCGAGTTTGTTGCGGGGGACCTGCGGCAGCTGAGCAAGTCCGTTGTTCCCGTCGCCGCGGCCGTGGGCGGCGTGGCTGTTCCCGCGCTCATCTACGCCGCGGTCAACCTCGCCGGGACCGAGACGCTGCGGGGCTGGGCGATCCCCACCGCCACCGACATCGCCTTCGCCGTCGCGGTGCTGGCGATCATCGGCTCGCATCTGCCGAGCGCCTTACGCATCTTCCTGCTCACCCTGGCTGTGGTGGATGACCTGCTGGCCATCAGCATCATCGCGGTGTTCTACACCAGCGAACTCCAGCCCCTGCCGCTGCTGCTGGCACTGCTCCCGCTGGGCCTCTACACCTTCCTTGCGCAGAAGTACCGGCGGTTCTTCGGCAGGCACGCCGTGGCCGCGTGGCTGATCCTGCTTCCCCTCGGCGCCGCCACCTGGGCCCTCGTGCACGCCTCGGGCATCCACGCCACGGTGGCAGGAGTCCTGCTCGGCTTCGCGATCCCCGTGCTCCGCTCCAAGGCCAGCGGCGGCCCGGACGCCGGACCGGGCCTCGCCGAGATCTTCGAACACCGCTCCCGCCCGATTTCCGCCGGGATCGCCGTCCCGCTGTTCGCCTTCTTCTCCGCAGGAGTGGCCGTGGGCGGCTGGGAGGGACTCGGCTCGGCGCTGACCGATCCGGTGGCCGTGGGTATCATCCTGGCCCTCGTGCTCGGCAAGCCGGCCGGCATCCTGGGCACCACCTGGCTCATCACCAAGGCGACGCGGGCGCGGCTTGACGGCTCGTTCAAATGGATCGATGTCTTCGGCGTCTCGATCCTGGCCGGCATCGGCTTCACCGTGTCGCTGCTCGTGGCCGAACTGAGCTTCGGCCAGGGCAGCGTCCACGATGACCACGCGAAGGTGGGAATCCTTGCGGCGTCCCTGCTCGCGGCACTGCTGGCCGCCGCGGTGCTCCGCACCCGGAACCGCCAGTACCGGCAGGCCGAGGACGACGAGAAGGTCGACTCGGACCACGACGGGATCCCGGACGTATACCAGCAGGATCGCGGCTAGCCGGGTTCGCCGCAAGGCCTGATTTGATACCCCAGGGGGTATCATTATGGGAGAAGCGACCCCCGGGACATCCCCGGCACCCCTCGAAAGGACCCGAGCATGAAGAGCATTTCCGTCCAGGACCTCGCCGCACTGGGCGACACCGCCGAAATCGTCGATGTCCGCGAGGATGACGAATATGCCGAGATCCGTGTGCCCGGCGCCAGGAGCATCCCGCTCTCGCGCTTTGCGCAGTCCCTGCCGGAGGTTCCGGCCAGCGGCACCGTCTACGTGATGTGCGCAGCCGGCGGCCGCAGTGCCCAGGCCACCGTCTACCTCGAGGACCAGGGGTACGACGCCGTCAACGTCACCGGCGGCATCATCGAGTGGGACCGCAACGGCCACCCCGTCAACCGGGGCTGAGCAGACCCGCGTGGAGCGAACCATGGACGTCGTCGTTATCGAGACCCCGCAATTGGGCGACCGCAGCTACCTGGTCCACGACGGCTCGGTGGCGCTGGTGATCGATCCGCAGCGGGACACGGACCGCGTGGAAATGGCTGCCCGCGAGGCAGGGGTCACCATCACGCACGTGGCGGAAACCCACCTGCACAATGACTACATCACGGGCGGACTGGTACTGGCCCGGGCCCACGGCGCCAGCTACCTCGTGAACGCCGCCGATCCCGTGAAGTTCGAGCGCACGCCCATCACCGACGGCCAGACCGTCCGGGTGGGTTCACTGACGGTCAAGGCCGTCGCCACGCCCGGGCACACCCACACCCACCTGTCCTTCATCGTGGACGACGGCGACAAGCAAGCCGTCTTCTCCGGCGGCAGCCTGCTCTACGGCTCCGTTGGCCGCACCGACCTCGTCGCCGCGGCCGACACGATCGGCCTCACCCACGACCAGTACGCCTCGGTCCGGCGCCTCGTCGCGGAAGCCGGGCGCGATGCCGCGCTGTTCCCGACCCACGGTTTCGGCTCCTTCTGCTCCTCCGGGCCTGCCAGCGGCGCCACGTCCTCCACGATCGGCGAACAGCTCGCCGCCAACCATGCCCTGACCGACCCGGACGAGGACCACTTCGTCCGCCAGCTCGTCGCCAACCTCACTGACTACCCGGCGTACTACGCGCACATGAGCCCTGTCAACATCCAGGGGCCGGGCCCCGCGGACCTGGCCGTGCCCGAATCGCTCGACGCCGCGGAGCTTACCCGGCGCCTGGACGACGGCGAGTGGGTGGTGGACGTGCGGCGCCGCGTGGCATTTGCGAGCAGCCATCTCAAGGGCAGCGTCAGTTTTGAGTACGGCCGCGGCTCCAGCTTCACCAGCTACCTGGGCTGGGTGCTGCCGTGGGGCGATCAGCTGACCCTCGTCGGCTCACGCGGAGACGTCGAAAACGCTATCCGCGACCTCTCCCGGATCGGCATCGACTCGCCGGACGCCGCCGTCGGAACCGACCCGCACGCGCTGGCCCCGCAGGCCGCCGTCGCCTCCTATCCCCGGGTGGGCTGGGACGGCGTGCTGGCGGGCCGGGCCGGCGGCGACACCGTCCTGGACGTGCGCCGCGCTGACGAATACGCCGCGTCGCGGGTGGCCGGCGCCGTGAACGTCCCGCTGCATGAACTGCTGCTGCGCCTGGACGGCGTGCCTGCCGGAAGGCTGTGGGTCCACTGCGCCTCCGGCTACCGGTCCGGCATCGCCGCCAGCCTCCTCCAGCGGGCCGGCAGGGACGTGGTCCACATCGACGCGAGGTTCGGCGACGCCGCGGCGGCCGGGATCCCCATGGGCAAGGCGCCCGACTGAGCCCTGCCCACGAAGACGGGCCTGGGGGGTCAAACAACGTCCCCGGACAGTACACCTAGCCCTCGCGGTCGATCTGCAGGTAGCTGAGTCCGCTTACGTCGAGCCAGAACTGGGTGGGAGTCTCCACCAGGCGCAGCAGGACGCCCTCGCAGGAGCTGCAGCGCACAACGATTCCTGGGGCGTCAGCATAGACCGCTGCCTCCCCGAAGGCCCGGACGGCGCCGCAGTGCTTGCACCGTCCGATCGCTGCGATGATATCGATGCGGAACAGTTCCCACAGCGGTCCGGCCACAGCGTTTCCGTCCAGATGGGGGATTGGATTGCCCGCGATTCCGGCGATGTCCCGGTCCTCGAGGCGCGGGTCCTCAGCTCCCGGAGAAGCGGAGCCATTGTTGCCAGTCACAGGGTTCCTCCCGTTCCGCCGAAGCGTTCGGTCTTGATCGAGGCGGCGGGATAGCCCGCCTGAACCAGCCATTCTGCGACCGTTTCGACAAATACCGTCTGACCACAGATGAAGGAGTCGGGTGTAGGGTCCGCCGGCAGGATACTCGCCAGGAGGACCTCCGGCGTGAGCCGTTTCGGAGCGGTCTGCCAGCCCGATGGCGCTTTGCGTGTGTAGACGTAGTCGACGGTGACCTTGGGGGATTCCCTGCTCAAGGTGAGCAGCTCCTCGCGGTAGAACCCCGCCTCGGGTGACTTGAGCGAGTACAGCAGCCGGAACTGTGACGGGTTTTCCGATGCCTCATGCGCGCGGATCATGGACATCAGCGGCACGATGCCGGATCCGCCGGCGATCAGCTGCACCGGGTTCGTGTCGGTCGGCCGCCAGACGAACCAGCCACCTACAGGGCCGCGTATCTCCAGCTGGTCGCCGATGGCAATATCCCTGACCAGATACGGGGAGACCTCCCCGTCGGCCAATTCGTCAACGGTGATCTCTATGATTTCGTCCAGGCCGGCCGTCGCCACGGAGTAGGAGCGCACGGCCGAATAACCGTCGTCTGCCGTGAGGCGGATATCGATGTGCTGTCCGGCGAGGTTGCCCATCAAACCGTCAACCCGGAGGCCGATCGTTCTGGACGTTTCAGTTTCGGTGACGCCGCTGACGACTTCGGCGACGCGCCACAGCCGGCTCATGGGTCCTGCCTCATGAGTACCGCTCTTCACGCCACGGGTCGCCGTGGATGTGGTAACCGTTGGATTCCCAGAAGCCCGGGATATCGTCCTGCGTCAGTTCAAGGCCGTTGATCCACTTTGCGCTCTTCCAAAAGTACAAGTGCGGCACGAGTAGCCGGGCCGGTCCGCCGTGGGCGCGCTCCAATGGCTCACCGTCGAATTCCCAGGCCACCCACGACCGGCCGTCCAGGAGATCCGGCAGCGGGATGTTGGTCGTGTAGCCGCCATAGGAGTGGGCCGTCGTGAACTCGCAGCTCGTTTCCACATCCTCAAACAAAGTGTCCAGGGATACTCCCCGCCACGAGGTGCCCAGCTTGGACCAGCTGGTCACGCAATGGATGTCGGTCGGGATATCAACCTGCGGAAGGTCCATGAACGCATCCCACGACCAAACATGGCGTCGACCGGCTTCAGTGGTGATGAAGAATTCCCAGTCCTCCGTGGGGATGTGGGGTGCAGGCCCGGCGGTCAGCACCGGAAAGCTTCCCGTCTCGTATTGGCCTGGTGGTAACGCTGGATTGCCGGTCTGCCGTTTTCCATGAAAACCGGACGAGATGATTCCCATCATGTACCTCCGCTGCGGAGCTTCCGGTCGACTGTGATCGGTTCCCCAACGATAGGGCAACTGCCGGACAGGGTCTAGAGATGAGCCGCTGGCTCAACGGATTCCGCTGTCAACAATCAGCGTGATGTGAACAGGATTGTCCGAGACGACCACACGCTCGGTAGCCGTCGAGGCGTAGCCGCCGACGTTGGTCGCCTTGATGACGTAACGGCCGTCGGGCAGTGTGAGGCTGAAGGCACCTGCCGTGTCGGTGAGCGTTGAGCCCCGGACGGCGTCTCCGTCCAACGCGACCACCGCGGCGCCTGCTACGGGGCGCGGCGGACACTCCTTCCCAACACGCTCTACCGGACAAACCGGCGCCATCAGGACGTCGCCGGTAACCTGCCCCGAATGGACGCTGACCCCGGATGCGTTGGTGCAGGCGCACAGCAGCAGGAGGCTGGCCGCGGCCAGCAAAGCCAGGTCGAATCGCATCACACCACTCACCAACAATCCAGCACTCAAGCTGCCTCACACCGAGTATCCACCCTCCACAAGCCGGAACATAGGACGCCTGGGCGTTCCTGTAGGAGACACGCCGAGGCCGAGCAACCAGGCCCCGCAACACAGGCGCGCCCGCACTCGTTCTCTGGCAGAGTATGAGCATGCTGACAGTTATTGGCGAGGGTCTGGTTGATGTGGTCCAGCGCTCCTCCGGAATCGAAGCCCACGTCGGCGGCAGCCCCCTCAACGTGGCGGTGGGCCTGGCCCGGCTGGACCATCCGGTGCAGTTCATCGGCCGCTACGGCCGGGACGCCTACGGCGAATCGGTGGCCGCGCACTTGAAGTCCAGCTCCGTCCTCCTCCCGCAGGGACCGGACGCGCTGCCCACGAGCGTGGCCACCGCCCAGATCGACGACGACGGCGCCGCAACCTACACGTTCGACCTCGCCTGGGAGCTGCCCGGCCTCGGGGAGCGGTTGCCGTTCATGCTGCAGGGCACCACCCTGCTGCACACCGGCTCGATCGCCACCATGCTGGCGCCCGGCGCCGCCGAGGTCCTGGCCGCCGTCGAGCATGCCCATCCTTCGGCCACGATCAGCTTCGATCCGAACTGCCGCCCCAGCATCATCACCGACGTGGACTATGCGCGCCGGCAGGCCGAAAAGTTCGTCTCCCTCGCGGACATCGTCAAGGCCTCCGATGAGGACCTCGAATGGCTGTACCCCGGCGAGGATCCGCTGGACTCGGCGCGCCGCTGGCTGTCGCTGGGCGGCTCGGAAGGTCCGGCGATGGTGGTGGTGACCCGCGGCGCCGAAGGGCCCTGGGGTGTCAACGCCGCAGGCGTAGCGCACTTTGCCGCGCCCGGGGTGACGGTGGCGGACACGGTCGGGGCCGGGGATTCCTTCATGGCCGCGCTGCTGTCCGGCGTCGTGGACCTGGGCCTGGACGGGGCGCAGAACCGCGAGGACCTCCGTGAACTGTCCGCCGGAAGCCTCCGGGATCTCCTGGCCCACGCCGCCTTGGCGGCCGCCGTCACCGTGTCCCGCGCCGGAGCCAACCCGCCCACCCGCGCCGAGCTGACCCGGATGGAGCTCGGCGAGCCGGCCTCACCAGCAACTGAAAGGCAGCCATGACACGCCACGATGTTCCGTCCTTCCACGTCAGCAGCGAATCGTTCACCGACGGCCAGACCCTCCCGCCGGCCCAGCGCAGCGGCAGGATGCGGGCCGGCGGCCAGGACGAATCCCCGCAGCTGAGCTGGTCCGGTGCTCCCGCCGGCACCAGGAGCTTCGCCGTCACCGTCTTCGACCCCGACGCTCCGGGCCACGGCGGCTTCTGGCACTGGGCCGTGCTGGACATCCCCGGGGACGTCACCTCCCTGCCGGCCGGGGCGGGCGCCGAGGGCGGCCGGGTCCTTCCCCCGGGCGCCCTGCAGCTGAAGAACGACGCCGGCTTCCACGGCTACCTTGGTGCAGCGCCGCCGCCGGGCCACGGCCCGCACCGCTACATCGTCACGGTCCACGCGCTCGATGTGCCGCAGTCAGGGCTGGACGAGCGCACGTCCCCGGCCAGTCTGGAGTCGAAGCTGTCGCGGCATACCCTGGGCCGGGGAACGCTCACGGGGATCTACGAACGGCACTAGGCGCGTCGGCGGACTAGGCCCGGTGATTGAGCCCGTCGAACTCGCCAGCGCGGCCTTCCCGAGTCCCGCCGATTCGACGGTTCCCTGCGCACTCGACGCTTCGATGCATCGAGCCGGCAGGGAACCGTCGAAATGGACGGAGGTTGGCCCGAACCTCCCCCCGCCGCGCCAACGTAGACTGGCACTATGCGGCTGGTAGCAAGTGATATTGACGGAACGATCCTCGGCCACGACGGCAAAATCAGTGACCGGACCGTCCGCGCTTTCCACGCGTGCCGCGACGCCGGCGTCGAGCTGGTCTTCGTGACCGGCCGCCCGCCGCGCTGGCTCCACCCCCTGCGGGACCAGCTGGGCCACGCCGGAACCGTGATCTGCTCCAACGGCGCCGTCGTCTGGGACCTCGAGGCGGACCGCATGCTCTCGGCACGGGCCCTTGACCTCGACGCCGTGTTCGAAACCCGCCGCATCATCAAGCGCCTGCGTCCCTCCGCACTTTTCGCCGCCGAAACCCTCACCGGGTTCCACCTGGAGCCGGGGTTCATCGAGAATGGCTCGAGCGAGCTGCTCTCCGAGTTCACGCCCGCGCCGCTGCACACGACGCTCACCCCGGCGGACTCCGTGGTGAAGTTCCTGGCCATCGTCCGGGAGGGCACCGCCGATGAGTTCCTGGCCGAGGTGACGCCCGCCGTCGCGCATCTGGCCGCGGCCACCCACTCGGCGCCGAACATCGCGCTCCTGGAACTGTCCCTGCCCGGCGTCAACAAGGCCGTCACCCTCGCCGAATACGCCGCCTCCCTGGGCATCGACGCCGCGGACGTGGTGGCCTTCGGGGACATGCCCAACGACATCGAGATGCTCCGCTGGGCGGGGGACGGGTATGCGATGGCCAGCGGCCACCCGGAGGCCATCCGCGCCGCCGGCCAGCAGGCCCCGCACTTCGACGATGACGGCGTCGCCCAGATCCTCGAGGCCAAGCTCGCCGAGCACGGCGTGCGGCTTCCCTGAGGAGTATCCGTTCCACGGTTCCCGGGGCCGCTTCCTAAGGCGGCTTCCTGAGGCCGCTTCCCCGCGCGGCAGATCCGGTCACCGGATTACCAGCCGGCAGTCAACTGGCGTTCATCTTCGCTCCCTACGCTGAAGATTCGCGACGGATCGATTGATTGATTGTGGGGAAATCATGGCCAGGTACCGTACTGAAAACACTGACGAGCAGCCCCTGCACCGGGTGGACCCGGGCCCGCACTGGAGGAGCCTGCGCCCGGGTGACCGCGTGAGCGTCCGGCTGTCGCCCGGCTATGAAACGGGCGGCCTCGTGGACGCCGTCACGGCGGACCACACCGCTGTCTGGGTGGACCTCGACGGCGGCCGCGGCCGCACGCTGCTGCACTGCAGCGACGGCGTGGAAATCCTCCCGCGCGACTCCTGAGAACGGGTCCTGATCTTGTTCTGATCTAGTCCTGATCCGGTCATTCCAGTGCTCCGGTACGCTTCAGGAGTGACGAACTCCCACCCCTTCTTTGACCCCTTCTTTGACCAGGGCGGGGGCCCCGCCGGAGGCCCCGATGAGGCCGCCGGGGCGCCTGCCGCACCGCCCCTGGCCATGGCCCACCGCGGCTTCTCCCCGGAGGGGCTGGAGAACTCCATGGCCGCGTTCCGCGCCGCCGTCGAACTGGGGTTCAGGTACCTGGAGACGGACGTCCACACCACCGCTGACGGCGTGCTGCTGCTCTTCCACGACGAAACCCTGGACCGTGTCACGGACGGGCGCGGCAGGATCTCGGAGCTTCCCGCGGAAACCGTAGCCCGGGCGAGGATCGGCGGCTCGGAACCCATCCCGCTGTTCGAGGAGCTCGTCACGGCCTTCCCGGATGTCCGGCTCAACCTGGACGTCAAGGACTGGAACTCGGTGGATGCCCTGGCCACGGCGATCGAACGCTACGGGCTGCATGACCGCGTTCTGATTGCCAGTTTCTCGGACCGCCGGCGCCGTGCGGTGCTCAAGCAACTGAGCCGGCCCGCTGCAGGCTCCGCCGGCATGGTGTCCAATGCCTTGTTCGTCCTGCTCGGCCCGGTGCTGCCGGCACCGGTCATGCGCCTTGTGGCCGCCCGGGCGCTCCGCGGCGTCCACGCCCTGCAGGTCCCGGTCCGCTACGGCGCCCTGACCGTGGTGACGCCGGGCTTCGTGCGGCGCGCGCACCGGCATGGCCTGCAGGTGCACGTCTGGACCGTCAACGAGCCCGCGGAAATGCACCGGCTGCTGGACCTCGGCGTCGACGGGCTCGTCACGGACCGCGCGGACCTGCTCAGGCAGGTCCTGCGGGAGCGCGGGGCCTGGCACTAACTTCGCCGGCGCCCGCACTCCGTTTGAGCCGGCGGGCTGGCAGGATAGAGCCATGCGCATCCTCATCGCCCCGGACAAGTTCAAGGGCTCCCTCACCGCCGCCGAAGCCGCCTCCGCCATCGCCGAAGGCGCCCTGCGCGTCTACCCGGACGCCGAGGCCATCCAGTTCCCGGTGGCCGACGGCGGCGAAGGAACCCTGGAGGCGGCCGTCGCGGCGGGCTACGAGGAGCGGCTCAACGCCGTCGTCGGCCCGATCCTGGCACCGATCGGCGCCGCGTGGGGCATCCGCAAGGACGCGTTCGGCGGGGCGACCGCCGTCATCGAAACCGCGCAGGCCTCGGGTCTGGCGCACATGGAGCCGACGCCGGCCAACGCGTTGCGCGCGCACAGCTACGGCTGCGGCCAGCTGATCGCCGCGGCACTGGACGCCGGCGCCACCGAGATCGTGCTCGGCCTGGGCGGCTCGGCCATGAGCGACGGCGGCAGCGGCGCCCTCCGCGCCCTGGGCCTCAAGCCGCTGGACGCCGCCGGCAACGTGGTGCCCCTCGGCGGCGGGTCACTGGCGGAGGTCGCGTCCGTGGACACCAGCGGACTCGATCCGCGGCTGTCCGCCGTGAAGTTCAGGATCGCCGTGGACGTGCAGAACCCTCTCTTCGGCAGCGACGGCGCAGCCCATGTCTTCGCCCCGCAGAAGGGCGCCGACGACGACGCCGTGGAGCTGCTCGACGCCGGCCTGCGCAACTGGGCCTCGGTGCTGCGCGAGTCCACCGGCCGCGACGTCAACGTCCCCGGCGCCGGGGCGGCGGGCGGCTTCCCGGCGTCGTTCCTGGCCTTCAGCAACGCCGCCCTGGAAGGCGGCTTCGAACTGGTGGCCGGACTCACCGGCCTCGCCGGAAAACTCGCCGAGGCGGATCTTGTCATCACCGGGGAAGGGTCGCTGGATTCGCAGTCATTGACGGGCAAGGCGCCGATTGCGCTAGCGGATGCCGCGCAGGCACGCGGCATCCCGGTGATCGTGGTGGCCGGCCGGATCCTGGTCACCCCGGAGGATCTTGCCCGGCATGGCGTGGTGGCCGCGGCGCAGCTGCTGGACCTGGCCGGAAGCCCGGCCGACGCCGTCGCGAACGCCGCCAAGTACCTCGCCTGGGCCACGAGCCAGGTCCTGGAAGGGGCCTGAGCCCGGGCCGGATGCGGCGGCGTCGGCCGAGGCCGCGGTTCAGGTGCCCGTCTCGTAGTGCGGTTCGGCGACGGGTTTGGACTCGGGGGAGCCTTTCTCCCGGAGGTAGACCGAGGCGCCCACCAGGACCGCCACGGCCAGGAATTCGCTCTGCCAGTTCTGGAACGACTCGAACCAGAAGCGGCTCGTCGCGAGGTAGCCGAGCACTGTCACCGTTGGCTGGCCATGGCTCTGCTGCTCATCGTTGTACGCCGTGCTGCCGCCCGCGGCGTGGAGGGCAAATGACATCAGGAAGAGCAGGAGGAACATGATCGAGAGTGAGTGTTCATAGAGTTTCAGCACCCACCCGCCGCGCCGCACCGGCCAGGGGGTGGCTGGCTTGGGCTTGGCGGCCCGCGGATCCTGGTCCTGAGGGGAAGCCTGGTCCATCGGCTTCGACTCAGAGGAACCCTTCTGGAACAGGAACACCGTCAGGATGACGTACATGCCCATCTGCAGGAATTCGGATTCCCAGTTCTCGAAAGTGGCCTCGACAAAATCGCCGGTGGAAAGGTACTCCAGGACGGTCACGGCGGGCTGGCCGTGCGCCACCTGATCCTCACTGTAGCTGCTGGCCCCGCTGAGGATCATCCCGCCGAAGAACGTGAGAAATAGCCCGGCATTGGCGAGCAGCAGCCCGTGTTCCTTGACCCATTTACGCATGGTTGCACCTGTTTCTCTGTGGCTAGGGTGGATGGTGAATCTGGTCATAGTGCTGTCTCCTCGCGGCCCGTGCCCTTGGCCGCTACGTGGTTGAGCCGTACCGGAACATAGACCAGCATGACCAACAGCACGGCCAGCAACACTCCGCCCGCGGTCAGGCCGGCGGTGCGGCCCGCGGTGACATCGAAGACCAGGCAGGAGGTCCCGACGCTCAGTAGGGCGACGCCGGCCAGCGACACTTTAGCGATGATGTCGGCGCTGGAAACCAGGGTGGCCTTCAGCCGTTTCCGGAACAGCCGGCGGTGCACGCTGACCGGCAGGAGGATCGTCGCGGTGGTGAGCGCGGCCAGGAAAACGTTGGTGAGGTAGAGGCCCCTCTAGAAGCCGTCCAGCGTCTCGAACCTGGCCTGGAACGGCAACGTCAGCAGGAAACCCGCCAGAATCTGCACCCCGGTCTGAAGGACGCGCAGTTCCTGTAACAGCTCCATCCAGTTGCGGTCCAGCCGCTGTTCGACGGTCTCATCCCTTCCGTCGCCGCTGGACTCGTCTGGAACTGGCATCGGGCTCCTTGGGCATCGCGGAAGGCGCCGCTGAGTGCGGCACACACTCAACCTAGGCTTGAGACTTGCTAAATTCAAGGCCGTACTAAGGGTGCTGACTATTTCCCGCGTAGGGTGGAACTGTTTACGCCGCTGGGATAGTTTCGAAGGGCCGGTTCTCGCCGGCGCCCGGGAAAGAACCCCTAGAAAACCGACACATTGGTAGGTGGACTATGAGTGATTCAGACAAGCAGCAGGATCCCGTCGAGGAAGCCGGCGGCTACGGAACGCCGACGGCCGAGCAGGAATCGCCCGGCGGGGACACGAAGAAGTTCGCCCAGCCCCGGGAGGAAGAGGCGTTCGGGGCCGCTGGCCTGAGCCAGGACAGCCCGGACGGCGAGACTTTCCCCGCCGGGGCGCCTGACCTGAGCCATTTCGGCAGTGAAGACCAAGACAGCGCAGGAGAACCCGGAGCAGGACGCTTCGGAGGAACGGAGGAACAAATGAGTTCGGAACAAGCCAGTGCAGAGCCCGGGTTCGACGCCGAGGTGCCGTCCGCGGAGGCCGAGATGGATGAGTCCAACACGGAGAAGCCCGACGCCGGGCGCCCCTTCTCATCGGAGCCCGGTCAGGAGCCGTCAGGACTGCCCGACGGCTCAGGCACGGATCTGCCGGACAGTAAATCGCCGAAAGACCGCAGCGACGATGAGGAACCGTTCGACGCCGGCTAAAACCTGCCTGCCGATGTCTGCCGGCGTGCGGTCGGTCTCGGCACGGATGCGTACGAGCGCCGCAGCGTCGTCGAGCTGACATTCACGCCCGAACAGGAGCAGGGATGCCAGCCTTTCGGCTGGACGCCGTAAGCGTCTAGCGCCGCTTCTTCGGGGCGCGCTTGGCGGCCGCATTGACGGCTGCCTTCACCGCTGCCACGGGGGCTGCGTATTCCGTCTCCGGCTCCGCCACCGTGCCGCGCGCCTTGGCGATGGCCTTCATGCCGTGGTAAATCACCAGGGCGGCGGCCGAGCCCAGCGCGATCCCCGTGAACTTCAAGTCGCCGAGGGTCCAGGTGTAGTCCGCGATGCCCACAATCAGTGCGACGGCGGCCGTGGTCAGGTTGATGGGGTTGGAGAAGTTCACCTTGTTCTGGACCCAGATCTTCACGCCCAGGACGCCGATCATGCCGTAGAGCATGGTGGCCGCACCGCCCAGCACGCCGGCCGGGACGGTGGCGATGAGTTCACCGAACTTCGGCGAGAAGCTCAGGACCACGGCAAAGACGCCGGCCACCCAGTAGGCCGCCGTCGAATAGACCTTGGTGGCGGCCATGACGCCGATGTTTTCCGCGTAGGTGGTGGTGCCGGAGCCGCCGCCCAGGCCGGCAAGCACGGTCGCCGCACCGTCGGCCATCAGCGCCCGCCCGGAGACGCCGTCGAGGTTCTGGCCGGTCATGGCGGACACGGACTTCACGTGGCCGATGTTCTCGGCGACCAGCACCAGCACAACCGGAACGAACAGGCCGATCACGCCGGGGTGGAATTCCGGAGTCTGGAAGTGCGGCAGCCCGATCCACGCGGCGCCGTCCATCTTCTCGAAGTTCACCTCGCCGCGCATCATCGCCACGATGTAGCCGGCCACGACGCCGACCAGGATGCTCAGGCGGCCCAGGATGCCGCGGAAGAGCACGCTGACCAGGATAATGACAACCAGGGTGATGAGGGCGGTGACCGGGGCCTTGTCGAAGTTGTTCTTCGCGGCCGGGGCCAGGTTCAGTCCGATGAGTCCCACGATGGCGCCGGTGACGATCGGCGGCATCAGCCGGTTGATCCAGCCCGCACCGAACTTCTGCACCACGGCGCCGATTAGGGCCAGCCCGACGCCGGCCAGCACCACGCCGCCGAGCGCACCGGCGATCCCGTACTGCTGCTGCGACGCCATGATCGGCGCGATGAACGCGAAGCTGGAGCCGAGGTAGCTGGGCACGCGGCCCTGGGTGATGACCAGGAACAGCAGGGTGCCGATGCCCGAGAAGAACAGCGTGGTGGCCGGCGGCATGCCCGTGATGATCGGGACGAGGAAGGTGGCGCCGAACATGGCGACAACGTGCTGCATTCCGACGCCGATGGTCAGCGGCCAGGCGAGGCGCTCGTCCGGCTTGACGACCTCACCGGGGCGGATGGACTTGCCGTTGCCGTGGAGCTTCCATTTGGTACCGAGCATGCTCATTGCCGGGAGCCTTTCAGAGAATGTGTGGCGGGGCGGGGAAGGAATCTTCCGGAGCAACTTTACCGCGCGGGGTTTGCCGGCTGGTTTCGTAGCCCGCCTTCCCAGCCGCACGCCACTGTGTCAAACGTCACCCGCGGCATGGGAAGCTGCCGGCGCCGCTTGAAGTTGCAACTATGGACAGCAGAAAAGCCCGCCGCCGGACGGTGAGCAGGCACAGCGAAAGGGACGCGAATGACAATCGCCCATGACGAAGCAGTAATCGATGCAGCGGCCGTCGACGCCATTTTTGCCGACGCCCGCACCGCCAACGCCTTCACCGGCGAGGTCACGGAGGATCAGGCACGCGCCATCTACGAGCTGACGAAATTTGGCCCCACCGCTTTCAATTCGCAGCCGCTTCGCGTCACCTATGTGCGCTCCGAGGAAGCCCGGACCACGCTCGTGGACGCCCTCTCCGCCGGCAACCGGGCCAAGACGGCGTCCGCACCCCTCGTCGCCATCCTCAGCTACGACACGTCCTGGCAGGAGCAGTGGGACAGCTTCCTCCCCGGCTACAACGCCCCCAAGGCCATTTACGACGCCGCGCCGGACCTGGCGGCCACCACGGGCAACAACAACGCCCACCTGCAGGCCGGCTACTTCATCCTCGCGGTCCGGTCCCTCGGATTCGCCGCCGGGCCCATGACGGGCGCGGATTTCTCCGCCATTGATGCCGCGTTCTTCCCCGACGGAAGCCAGAAGAGCTTCCTGGTGGTCAACATCGGCCTGCCCGGCGTGGACGCGTGGGGCGAAGCCAAGCCGAAGTTCGCATACGAGGACGTCGTCCGCACGGTCTGACGGCTGCGGGCTTAGCGGCACGGTCTTCACGCGGAGGTGCCTCCGGCACCATGGGGGACAGGCCGGAGGCACGCGGGACACAATTATGCGGTTCAGCGCACGGCCTGCATCCGGGGCCACTTCCCATTTTAGTCCGCATTGGGGCCGCCGCCACAGTGCGATTCGCGCCGTCGTCGTGCCAGTCTCATGCTTCGGTCTCATCCCCGGTCCCATGGCAGACTTGCCCCATGCGGAACCTGATTGCGGTGGCCTTCGTGGAGCCTGTCACCGAGGGCCTCGAGTTCCCCCGGGATGACTGGCCGCTGCACATCACCCTCGTGAAGTTCGATGTCGTCGCCCCGGAAGCCGCAGAACCCGCCCCGGACGACCCCCTCGCCGACAGAATTGCCGCGCTCATGGCGGCACCGGTCGCCGCGGCCCTGGGCAGCAGCGTTGCCGTGCGCGGCGAGGCGGGGTTCGGCCGGGCCGGGTCGATCCCGGTCAGCCTGATTGAACCCAGCGAACGGCTGCAGGGCCTGCACGACGCCCTGGTCCGGATGGTGGCGGAACTGCCGGGCCGGATCCCCACGCCCGGCTATACCCTGGAAGGCTACCGCCCGCACGTGTCCCACCACGGGGAGAGGCGGCTCAACCCGGGCGACGTCGTCGTCCTGGACCGGATCGCGCTGGTGGACATGGCGCCCGACGGCGGCCACGCCACGCGGCGGATCCTCAGGCTCTGGACTGACGCTCCGGCCTGAGTGCTGGAACTGCCCCAGGTGCTGGCCCCGAAAGTCACATGGTGAATGCGCGCCATGATTTCCGGCTGCGGGGTGCCATACTGGGTCAACTGCGACGCCGAAACGACGCACTTCGGGCAATTACATGCGGACCGGGGGCCACGACATGATGCTTGACACCGCAACCCTGCGTGTCGATTTGGCGCTGGTCGACCTGACCCTGCTCCTGCTCTTCTACTTCATCACCTACCGCCGGACCCGTTCCGCGTACAGCGGCTGGTGGTGCCTGGCGTTGCTGTTGTTCCTGGCCGGCAATGCGGCGTATCTGCTGGACGGAACGATCCACCAGGTGTGGGCCAACCCCTCGGGAAACGTGTTGCTGGTGTCGGGCGCGGTCAGCATCTGGGCAGGCGCCCGTTCGCTGAGGACCGCAGTTCCCCCAGCGTGGCAGCTCGCCGCAGGTCCCGGCATCACGGCCGTGGCGTCAGTGCTAGACCAGCCGGCCACGAACATCTGGGCGGGCGGGCCGGCGTACCTGGCTTTCATGAGTGCGCTGATCGGACTGGGCTGCCGGGAGCTGTTTCTGCTTGACCGCAACTTTTCGCGCGTGCACCGCACGCTCGCCGTGGGCTCGGGGATCCTCGCCGTGTTCTATTTCGGCCGCTTGGCCGCCTTTGTTTTCGAGGGGCGGGAGGGGCCGGTCTTCCTCTCCGTCTTCGGATCGGCGACGACGGCTGCCCTTTCAGCGGTGATCCTGGTGGTTGCGTCCTTCACCATGGCCGAGCTGAGCTACGAGCAGCAGATCCAGGATCTTCGGGCCCGCGCCTCGGTGGACGGGCTGACAGGGCTGCTCAACCGCACTGCGTTCAAGGACCTGGCCGAGAACGAACTGCGCCGCCTGAGCCGGACCAGGACCACCGCATCGCTGATCCTGGCCGACCTCGATCATTTCAAGGCGATCAACGACGAGTTCGGACACTCAGCCGGGGACACCGCGCTGCAGGCGTTCGCGAATGCCTGCGTGTCCACGGTACGTTCCACGGACCTCGTGGGCCGGTACGGCGGGGAGGAATTCATGCTCCTGTTGCCGGGAGTCACGCCCGAACTGGCCAAGGAAATCGCCGCGGACATCAGCCGCTTACTCCAGGCCGCGGAGCCGGGCGCGATCCCTCGCCTGCCCACCGTAAGCTACGGCATCGCATCCGCCGCTGCCGGGCGCGTGGATTTTGAGGCGCTGGTCGCCTCGGCCGACGCGGCCCTCTACCGGGCAAAAACGCTGGGCCGGGACCGCTCGGTGCTGGCCGCGAGCCCGCTCGAGGAAAAAACTGCCTGAGCGCGCCCTCTTCCGGGCAGATCAGGTCCGGGCAGATCAGGTCGGGGCAGATCAGGGCGGATACCGGGCCCCTATCCGCCTTGATCTGCCCTTGCCGGCCGGACCCGCCCCTGCTGGGGCGCTTCCGCAGCCTTGTCCTAGGAAATAACTCCGTCGACGAGCGCCTTCGCCTCGGCCTGGACCTGCTTCAGGTGGCCAGCGCCCCTAAAGGACTCGGCGTAGATCTTGTAGACGTCCTCGGTGCCCGAGGGCCGTGCCGCGAACCAGGCGTTCTCGGTGACCACCTTGAGGCCGCCGATGGACGCGCCGTTGCCCGGTGCTTCGGTCAGCTTGGCCGTGATGGTTTCCCCGGCGAGTTCCGTGGCGGTGACATCCGACGGCGACAGCTTGCCGAGGGCGGCCTTTTGCTCCCGGGTGGCTGCGGCGTCGATCCGGGCGTAGACGGGGTCCCCGAACTGGTCCGTGAGGCCCTTGTAGAGCTGCGAAGGAGACTTGCCCGTGACGGCGGTGATCTCCGAGGCCAGCAACGCGAGCAGGATGCCGTCCTTGTCCGTGGTCCAGACGCTGCCGTCCATCTTATTGAACGAGGCGCCGGCGGATTCCTCGCCGCCGAAGGCCCCTTCGCCGGAGAGCAGCCCGGGAACGAACCACTTGAAGCCGACCGGGACCTCAACGAGCTTGCGGCCCAGGCTTTCGGCCACGCGGTCGATGATCGAGGAGGAGACCAGGGTCTTGCCGATCACGGACTGCGGGTTCCAGCCGGTCCGGTGGCGGTAGAGGTAGTCGATCGCGACGGCGAGGTAGTGGTTCGGGTTCATCAGCTGGCCCCGTCCCTCTGGACCGACTGTGACGATTCCGTGGCGGTCCGCGTCGGCGTCGTTGCCGGTGGCGATATCGAACGCCGTTTTGCCGGTACCGGCGGCGGACATCCGGTTGATCAGCGATGCCATCGCCGACGGCGAGGAGCAGTCCATCCGGATCTTCTCGTCCCAGTCGAGGGTCATGAAGGCCCACTGCGGATCAACGGTGGGGTTCACCACGGTGAGGTTGAGGTGGTGGCGTTCGCCGATCTCGCCCCAGTAGTCCACGGATGCCCCGCCCATGGGGTCGGCGCCGATCCGGACTCCGGCCTCGCGGATGGCGTTCAGGTCCAGTACCGAGGGGAGGTCGTCCACGTAGCTGCTGAGGAAGTCGAACTTCCCGGTGGTGTCGGCGGCGAGGGCATCCGCCACGGGGATGCGCTTGACGCCGCGGAGTCCGTTTTCCAGGAACTCGTTGGCGCGGTTGGCGATCCAGCCGGTGGCGTCCGTGTCCGCGGGGCCGCCGTGCGGCGGGTTGTACTTGAAGCCGCCGTCACCGGGCGGGTTGTGGCTGGGAGTGACCACGATGCCGTCGGCCTGGGGCGCGCCGGCCGGGGAGTTCCGGTTGTGCGTCAGGATGGCGTGGCTCAGGGCCGGGGTGGGGGTGTAGCCGTGGCGGGCGTCGATCAGCACATTCACGCCGTTGGCGGCGAGTACCTCAAGGGCCGAATTCTGGGCCGGTTCGCTCAGCCCATGGGTGTCCTTGGCGAGATACAGGGGGCCGGTGATGCCCTGGCCCGCTCGGTATTCCACGATCGCCTGGGTGATGGCCAGGATGTGGGGCTCATTGAAGGAGGCCTTCAGGCTCGAGCCACGGTGCCCGGAGGTGCCGAAGGCTACCCGCTGGCCTGGGTCACCAAGGTCCGGCGAAACGTCGTAGTACGCATCCAGGAGCGCAGTGAGGTCAACAAGGTCTTGGGGTTGGGCAATTGTGCCCGCGCGGCTAGCCATTGCACCAGCATGCCAGACGACGGCGGACCGCAACACGGTTCGGCGCGAATCCGGCCCCTGTGACGCAAGAATGTCCTGATCGGCGGATCCTGCCGGCGTTAGTCTTGAGGCACGGACTTTAGAGGGGAACTCCATGACTGATCAGCCGACACCGGGCAACGACGAGGAGCCGAAGGGCGAGCTGCCGCCGTCGCACGTTCCGCCGCACGGGTCAGAGGCGCCTGCTCCTCCGGTGCCGCAGGCACCGCCGCACGTCCAGGAACCGGACTACAGCCAGTACGGTCAGAAGCATGACCAGGGTCAGCAATATGGCCAGGGCGCACCGGACTTCGGCCAGCCGGCGGGCACTTATGGCGCCCCGTACGGCACCACCCCGTACGGGACCGCGCCGGGAGCGCCGGGCCAACAGTATGGTGCGCCCGGACAGCAATACCCTCAGCCGGGCAGCCCGTACAACGCCTACGGCCAGCCGGCGTACTACGGCGTGCCGGCCGAGCCCAATGGCCTGAGCATCGCCAGCATGTGCTGCGGCATCGCAGTCTTCGTGGGGCTCGGGTTCTTTCTCCTGCCGCAGGTCGCCGCCGTCATCCTCGGGCACCTGGCCCTCAAGCGGGAACCGAGCGGCCGGGGCATGGCGATTGCCGGCCTGGCGATGGGATACGTGGGAATCGCGCTGACCGCAGTCGTGATCCTGATTGTCTTGCTGGCCCTCGGCAGCGCACCTTACCGCGGGTACGGTGTCTAGCCGGCATCGCCGCGTATGTGGGTTTCCGTTCTTCGCTCGCTGCTAACTCCGCGCGCATGACCGGCAACTCGTCGCGGCCCGACTCGCTGGTCAGAAGATGGAGAGGCCGGTTCGGGTGGTGAATTCGTCCAGGGCTGCCACCCCGGCAATGGAATTCCCGGACCTTCCGAGGCCCGGACTCCAGACGGAGATTGTGCAGTTGTTGGGCACCACCGCGATGATTCCGCCGCCCACTCCACTCTTCCCTGGAAGGCCGACCCGGTACGCGAACTCACCTGCTGCGTCGTAGGTGCCGCAGGTCAGCATCACTGCATTGATTCGCTTGGTTTGCGGTGAAGAAAGGAGCGGCGTGCCGTCCACGCATATTCCGTTGCTCGCCAGGAATCTGCTGGCCAAGGCCAGATCCGTGCAGCTCATGGCCAGCGAACACTGATTTATGTAGGCGTCCAGCACATCTTGGACCGGATTCTCCAGGTTTCCGCAGCTTGCGAGGAAATGGGCCAGAGAGGCGTTCCGGTGGCTGTGGCGGGCCTCGGATTGGGCTACCGCGGAGTCGATCTGGACCGAGTTGTTGCCACTTTCCGTCCGGAGAAGGTCGAGAACGGCACCCGCGGCATCTTGGGTGATGCTGACGAGCCGGTCGGTGACCACGAGAGCCCCAGCGTTAATGAAGGGGTTGCGCGGAATTCCGTCTTCGTGTTCCAGCTGGACCAGGGAGTTGAAAGGATTGCCGGACGGCTCACGGAAAACGCGCTTCCAGATCCCATCTCCGTCGCCGGCCAGCACGAGCGCGAGCGCGAACACCTTGGAGATGCTCTGGATGGAAAAGGGCACCTCCGAGTCCCCTGACGCGTACACCTCGCCGTCACCTGTTGCCACAGATATCCCGAATTGATCGGCGGCTACATCCCCCAGCTGGGGGATGTAGCGAGCCGTTTCCCCTTGCCCCAGCTGGGGCTTGATCGTGCCGACGATGTCATCGAGGAGGTTCTGGATATCCATGGGAATGTCTCAACCTTCTGGTTCAAGGAATGACCATGCGATCAACGCTGACCACTGGTACCCGTAATTATGATCTGCCGGGCTAGTCTCGGCCTGCTCCCAGACTAGGGCCTGTCCGTCTTCCGAAAATTGTGCGGCCGAGCCAATGTCCGGCGACGGCCTTGTGCCGCCGCCCAAGCAGCGGACTTCAGCTTCTTGGAGATTCCGTCCACAGCCGTATCTGAAGGTGGGCCAGGAGTCGCTGGCCCGGATCCTGCAGATCCAAGCCAGCGACTTCGCAGGATCGGCGGAGCCGGTAGTGGACGGTATTCCGGTGGATCATGAGCTGCTCTGCGCACCGGTTCACGTCACCGAAAGACTCCAGATACGCCAAGAGGGTCGCGGCGAACTCAGGGTAGCGCTCGCAGAGGAGGGTGATGCCCTTGTGGCGGAGGCGGTCCCTGGACCTGATCAAATCAAGCAGTTCGTTGACCAGCACGGTCGTCTCCACATCGCTGAAGGAGGCCACCCGCATAGTTGGCGTGTTCCTGAGGACTTTCAGGACATCGCGCACGTGCTCCAGTGAGGCGTGCAGACCATCCAACCGGTCAACCACTGGCCCGATGGCAGCCTGGACCTGGAGATTGAGGTGCCTACCGGCGTCCTTGACGATGACGTTGACCAGCCTGCTGATGGCCGCCGGAGACTTCACCGGGTCCAGGTCCGGCAGGATGATTGCCGTCTCGAGCCCCAGCGCGCCCACCACAGCGCCGGGCCTGTACGCCGCCGCATGGATTGAGATCAGGTTGGCCAGTTCTCCCCGTTGAAGCTGCAGCCCCGGGGCGGCCTGATTCAGGTCACCGGAAGAAATGAGCACCAGGGCCGCAGGCTTCGACGGGTCAAGGCCCGCGGACTGGGCCTGCGAATGGATCTGGGCGGTGCCGCTCAGAAGGCTCGAGACGCGGTCCCTGCGCATGGACTGCGATTGTTCATTGCGGTGCCGCACCAGCTCGATGGCAGCGTGGCGGGCAGAGCCCACCATGATCCGGTCAGTGTTGGCCGCGAGGCCTTCGGTTCCCTCCTGCAGCCAGATGTAACCCAAAACCCTCCGGCCCGCGTGAATGGCGATCGCTACCCGTTCGCGAAGGCCCTCTTCGGGATTGGCCGGCATGTGGATCGGCGCCTCACCGGCTTGGAGTCGCTTGTATACGCCTGATTCCTTGAGGAGTTTCTGGTACCGCTCCGGCCCCCTCCTGGCGAGGATCGACAGCCGGCGGAGTTCATCAACGTCATTCGAGGCGGGGGAGTACGCCAGCACCCTATTGGCTGAGTCTTCTATGACCACGTGACCGTGTGTAAGAGTCGCCGTGGTCTGTGCGATACCGAACAGATCGCGCTGCATGAACGTGGAGGTGTCCCCGGATGGCAGGGATTCACGGATCCGGTCTAGGACAACGCCCTCGATCCGGTCCCACCGCGCTGACGGAGATACCGCAATGAGGCCCACTCCGCTTCCGTGCAGGACTTCCTGTACTGCCGCGAGGTCGGAGGCCGTGCCCTTGACCGCGATTGCCACTGGGTGATCGGCGAGCAACGCGCGTACCTTCGGCAGTGCGGCCCTGCCTCGTGCACCCACGAGAAGGACCAAAGCTCCAGTCCGGACGGAATCCAGGTCTTCGGAGTCGACGATGAGCGTCTCCCCGACGTTCTCATTCTGGGCAGAGGGAGCCAGCAGCAACTGGGCGTTGTCCACGCCGATGTCCTCGAGAATGTCGCTGAGGGCGACGCGCGTGGTGTCGCCGTCGAGTTCGTCAGGTCTCACCGCGGCGTTCAGACCCTTCCCGATGCTTGATGTGCTTGATGGCCTGTTGCCACAGCCATGTACATTACTCGCCCTGCCGGTCTGCAAATTTGGTATGCCGCACAATTCCGTATTTGTGAATTTGTCGGCCTTGCCAAGTTAAATTTATCGCCCGGGATCTAGAGTTGGATACCGCCCCTCCCGCAGAATCGCTGCGACGGTAGCGGCACGAACCTTTCACAATTTTTCAACCGCTGAGCGCGGTACAGGAGTCAAAGGAGACCCCAGTAGTGACAAGCTCGCTGACCCCGGCATCGCCGGAGAACCACATTCGTTGCCTGCCGCCGTGCGGCTGGCGCCCGCAAGGGACGCAGTGAACACCTGCCGTACATGCCCGCTGTTCAGCTGACCTAGTACCGCACGCACGTTCAGCGTTCCGCCACAGCTGAACGTCTCCACCTCCCGAGGCCAAGCTTCGACGGAGACCACCACACCGCAAGGGACCCGCTACGTTCGGGCCGCCGAGGACAATTCCGTGCAGCCGCATTCCACGCACGCGGAGTTCCGCCGGCGTGCCCAGGGCCCTTCTTTCGACCAATGTTGGGAATCTCATGAAAACCAATAGTCCGGAACCACAGCTGGACCCCGCAGACGCTTTGGAAAATGATCGGGAGTTGCTCGGCGACAGGTTGATGGCCGCCCAGGACTTTTCCAGTGAAGAAGCCGGCTACCACAAAACCCTTCGGCCGCGGCAGATTCAGATGATCGCTATCGGAGGCGCCATCGGCACCGGACTCTTCATGGGGGCGGGCGGCCGGCTCAACGGCTCGGGGCCAGCCCTGATTCTGGTCTATGCCGTTTGCGGATTCTTCGCCTTCCTGATTCTGCGCGCATTGGGGGAACTGGTCCTGTACCGCCCGTCGTCGGGGTCTTTCGTTTCCTACGCCCGTGAGTTCTACGGCGAAAAAATGGCCCACACCGCTGGGTGGCTCTACTTCTTGAACTGGGCCATGACTTCGATTGTCGACGTGACAGCAGTGGCGCTTTACGTCAAGTTCTGGTCACCGTACTGGGAGCCGATCCGCGATATTCCGCAGTGGCTGATAGCGTTGCTTGCTTTGCTTGTGGTGCTGGGACTCAACCTCGTGTCAGTCAAGGTTTTCGGTGAGATGGAGTTCTGGTTCGCGCTGACAAAAGTGACGGCGCTGGTGGTGTTCCTGGTTGTCGGGGTGTGTTTCATCGTGTTCGGCGGCAGGACCGACGTCGGGACCCCGGGGTTCGGCGTGATACTGGACCACGGCGGCATGTTCCCCACGGGTGCAGTGGCTCCGCTTTTGGCAATCAGCGGCGTTGTGTTCGCCTACGCAGCCATTGAACTGGTAGGCACCGCGGCCGGTGAAACAGCAAATCCGGAGAAGGTGATGCCTAAGGCCGTCAATACGGTGGTGGCGCGGATTGCCATCTTCTATGTAGGGTCGGTCCTGCTGCTATCCATGCTCCTGCCTTTCACCGCGTACAAAGCCGGGGAGTCACCGTTCGTTACGTTCTTCTCCCACGTGGGTTCGGGGGAAACCGCGGCAGTCTCGGCGTCAGTCATGAACTTTGTGGTGCTGACGGCGGCGTTGTCCAGCCTGAACGCCGGGCTGTACTCCACTGGGCGAATCCTGCGGTCCATGGCGGTCAACGGCTCGGCTCCCGCCTTCACTGCCAGGATGAGCCGCAGCGGAGTGCCCTATGGAGGGATACTTCTGACCGCAGCCGTCACCCTGGTAGGAGTGGGACTGAACGCCTTGGTACCGTCGCAGGTCTTCGAGATCGTGCTGGAGATATCAGCGGTAGGCATCATCGGTGGCTGGGGAACCATCATCCTCTGCCACATCAAACTCCAAAAATGGGTCAAACAGGGCAGGGCGCAACGGCCCGCCTTCCGGCTGTTCGGTGCGCCCTACACCTCCTACCTCACGCTGGGCTTCCTGGCCCTCGTCCTGGTGACGATGGGTTTCTCAGACACCGGCCGGTGGGTATTGGCGGCGTCGCTGGCACTCATCCCGCTTCTTGCCCTGGGATGGCGCGCGTCGCGCAAGCGCAGGGAAGAAGCGGCCGCAGCGATGGTTTCCCGACAGGAACTTGTCAACTAGCCCCTTTCGTTTCGGGATGGCAAAACCGAGATGATGAGAAAGCACGGAGCACAAACAAACATGAAAGAAACCTTCGCATCCCCGAACAACGGAGGCGAGCCGGAGATTGGCACGCCCAGCCGGGCCTGGCGGGCACGCGCGGACGCCTGGGACTTCCTGGGATACGCCCTGAAGCAACTGGCTGCGGGCAGTCCGTCGCTCAGGAACCATGACGGACTGCTAAAACAGATCCGGCGGTCACTCGCATTGCTTGACGCCATTGAGCTCTACTGGGCGTTTCCTGGGTTGCCGGCGGTTGCCCAGCTGCGAACAACCGTCGGGGCGGGTGAGTACGGCAAGGGCCTGGATCTGGTGGAAAACGTGAAGACCCGTCTGTGCGGTGCAACGCCAGCGACGGAACAGACCCAAATCAGTCATGACCGCAACGAGCCTGCCGACAATGACGGTTTCCCGGAACCGTCCGAAGTATCCGCAGACCGGCCAAAGTTTGAGGTCCTGGTAGTGGACGACATCACCGAACAGGAAGCGGAGGCTCTGAAGAACGACATGCTCGGCCAGCGTCGCCCGGCGGACGCCTTCAGCTATGAAGTCAACGTTGTGTCCTCCTTCGAAGACGCTCTGGTGGCGTTGCTGATCAACCCGGACATTCAGGCCTGCATCCTCAGGCCGGGGTTCACCACTCGCGCAGGTCGCCTGGTAGGCAGCGACCTCAAGAGGTTCCTTGCCCGGTACCTGGACGACGACCTCGACGAGCTGCGCCCCATTGACCGGATACTGCGCCTTGCCGAGAAGATGGCAGAACTGCGGCCGGAGGTGGATGTCTACCTGGTGGCGGGCGTAGCCATTGAAGGCCTGGCTGGATCGTTGACCCGCCGGTTCAGGAGGATCTTCCGTCGCGAGGATCGCCTCGATCTGCATTTGTCACTCCTGGCCGGGATCGCGGACCGCTACGAAACCCCGTTCTTCACAGCCCTCCAGGAGTACAGCCGGCGGCCGGCGAGTGTCTTCCATGCGCTACCGATCTCCCGTGGAGGCTCGGTGGTCAACTCCCCGTGGATCAAGGACATGGGGGATTTCTACGGACTGAACCTGCTGTTGGCGGAGACGTCGGCCACCTCCGGCGGCCTCGACTCCCTGCTGGACCCGCACGGCTCCATCAAGAAGGCCCAAGAGCTCGCCGCCCGGGCGTTCGGCGCGGACAAAACATACTTCGTCACCAACGGAACGTCCACGGCGAACAAGGTGGTTCACCAGTCCATCGTGGCCCCCGGCGACGTCGTTCTTGTTGACCGAAACTGCCACAAATCCCATCACTATGCGCTGATGCTGTCCGGTGCGCAGGTGGCGTATCTTGACGCCTATCCGCTGAACCAGTACTCCTTCTACGGGGCGGTGCCGCTGGCAAGCATCAAGAAGATGCTCTTGGACTACAGGCGCGCCGGGCGGCTGGACGACGTCAAGATGATCACGCTCACCAACTGCACCTTTGACGGAATGGTGTACGACGTCGAACGGGTCATGGAGGAGTGCCTGGCCATCAAGCCGGATCTGGTGTTCCTCTGGGACGAGGCCTGGTTCGCTTTCGCCAGCTTCCATCCCGTCTTCCGGCGCCGGACCGGAATGGCAGCCGCCAGGAAACTGGATTCTGAGTTCAGGGACCCCGGCTATGCCGCTCGTCATGCTGAACAGGCTAAGACGCTGTGGGACCCGGAGACGGGCGAGCCCGTGGACGACGAGATTTGGCTGCGGACCCGGCTGATTCCGGACCCCTCGAAAGCGCGCCTCCGCGTCTATGCCACCCAGTCAACGCACAAAACGCTGACGTCGCTCCGGCAGGGCTCCATGATCCATGTGTTCGACCAGGACTTCGAGCACCTCAATGGGGAGGCATTCCGCGAAGCCTACATGACGCACACCTCGACTTCTCCGAACTACCAGATCCTCGCCTCGTTGGACATCGGCCGGCGCCAAGTGGAGCTGGAAGGCTTCGCGCTCGTTCAGAAGCAGGCCGACCTGGCCGTCAGCATCGCTCAAGCCGTGGCGCGCAATCCACTGCTGAGAAAATACTTCCGGGTGCTTGGCGCCCGGGAACTCGTGCCGGCCGCCTACCGGCAAACCGGGGGTTCCATGCCCCTGGGGCAAGGGCTTTCCGCGCTGGAGGAAGCCTGGCGGGTGGACGAATTTGTGGTGGATCCCAGCAGGCTGACCCTGGATATCGGCCTCACCGGGATCGACGGCGACACCTTCAAGCACGACTACCTGATGGATCAATACGGGATTCAGGTCAACAAGACCTCCCGCAACAGTGTGCTCTTCATGACGAACATTGGCACCTCGCGCAGCTCTGTGGCCTATCTTGTGGAAGTCCTGGTCAAGCTGGCCGAGGTCTTCGACACGGAGCAGAGAACCCTTGGTCCCCGCGGACTCCGTGCTCGCGATGCGCGCGTCAGCGCCCTGTGCAGTGCCCCGCCGGCGCTCCCTGATTTCAGCCGATTCGCGGAGCGCTTCCGGCAGGACGGAATGACTCCAGACGGGAACCTCAGGGCTGCGTACTTCGAGACATACAAGGACGGCGCCACGGAATACCTTGAGCCGGACGAGCTGGCCAGAAGAGTAGCGGCGGGCCATGAAGTGGTATCTGCCGGGTTCGTGACACCCTATCCTCCGGGCTTCCCGATCCTGGTGCCGGGGCAGGTGATCACCGAGAATACGCTGGCCTTCATGGCAGCGCTGGACACCCGTGAGGTTCACGGGTACGACCATGATCTCGGCTACCGGGTTTTCGTCGAAGGCCATGCCGGCCATCCTTTGGGCGCCGATCCTGATGCGATTCATCGCCGGATGGCCACGACGGGCTGACCTGTCTCCACCTGTCAGGGCTGTGGTGGGCGGTCCACAGGTTCAAGCCAGCAGCGCAGAGCAAGGATCGGCCCGGCGTGCAGCCGGCGCAGCGGCTGGGCGGCGGATGGTGCGGGCGGCGGATAGTGCCGCCCGCCACCCGCACCACGCCGTCGGGGACATCGCCCGCCGGCATGAGTCGCGACGTCGGACGCCTCGCCGAGGGCGGGGCCGTAGACGCGCGACTCAACCGGCGTGCGGTGCCTGGTGTTCATCGGGTCAGCGTACGCCGCCCATGAGCTTCCTGATCGCAGGCGAGGCGGCCGTCAGGCCCACGGCCAACAGCATGGCGGTTCCGCCGATGCCGATGAAATACGGCAGTTCGTCCTTCGGGTTGTACAGGCCGGACAGGATGCCCGCCAGTGTGGTGCCCAGGGAGACGGAGAGGAAGAACAGCGCCACCATCTGGGTGTGGAAGGCCTTGGGCGCCAGTTTGGTGGTCACGGACAGGCCGATGGGGGACAGGAACAGCTCCGCGAGTGTGAACAGGAGCAGGATTCCGACCAGTGCCAGCAGCGGGGTCTTGCCGCCGCCGGCCAGCGGGATGAAGGCCAGGAACGCCAGGCCCATCACGAAGAGGCCGATCGAAAACTTCAGCGCCGAGCCCGGCTGCTTGCGGCCGAGCCGCGTCCACAGGGCGGCCATGACGCCGGCGAAGACGATGATGAACACCGGGTTGATGGACTGGACCCAGGCGGCCGGCATTTCCCAGCCGAACAGGTTCCGGTCCAGCTTCTCCTCCGAGTAGACGGCGATGAAGGTGAACTGCTGCTGGAACAGTGCCCAGAACGCGGCCGAGGCGATGTACAGCGGGATGAACGCGGCAACCCGTCCGCGCTCGGTGGCGTTGACCTTCTTGCTGCTGAAGATCAGGCCGAAGTACAGCACCGATGCGCCGATGGCCGCGTAGGCCATGGACATGGCCAGGTTTCCGGCGTTCACGGTGCCGGTGATGAGCAGGGCCGCGATGATCACGGCGATGCCGCCGAAGATCAGGCCGTACTTGGTGCGCTCGGGGGCGGGAAGCGGGTTCGGGACCCGGTGGGCCTCTTCGGGCAGCTTGTTGCGGCCCAGCGAGTAGATGACCAGGCCCAGGGCCATGCCGACGGCGGCAGCACCGAAGCCCCAGTGGAACCCCTGGCTTTCCTGCAGCCAGCCGGTGACCAGCGGGCCGATCAGCGCGCCGGCGTTGATGCCCATGTAGAAGATGGAGAATCCGGCGTCGCGGCGTTCGTCCTTCTCGCCGTACAGGCTGCCCACGAGGGCGGTGGCGTTGGCCTTCAGGCCGCCGGAGCCGACGCCCACGAGCACCAGGCCGGCGATCAGGCCGGGGATGCCGGGCACGAGCGCCAGGGCGATGTGGCCTGCCATGATCATGATGGCGGAGCCGAACAGCACCCGCTCCGAACCGAAGAGCCGGTCCGCGAGCCAGGCGCCGAGGATGGTGGAGAGGTAGACGCCGCCGCCGTACGCGCCGACGAGGCCGGCGGCCAAGCCCTGCTCAATCTCCAAGCCGCCCTTGGCGGCCGAGAAGTACATGTAGTAGAGAAGGATGCCCTGCATTCCGTAGAAGGAGAAGCGCTCCCACATCTCTACGGAGAAGAGGCTGGCCAGCATCTTTGGGTGGCCAAAAAACGAGGTATCGCCCGGCGTTGTAGCGGGGGGACTGGATAAATGAGTTGTGCTCATTTACTTAATGCTGACACTGTGACGCGGAATTGTCACATTCGCGCGGGTCCGGGGCAAGTCATTCCCGGGGCGTGTCGTCGCCTTCGACGTCGAACATGATGACCTGACGGCTAGCAGCCCAGCTGCGTCGCCACCTGCAGCAGCAGTGCCTCGGAACCCATTCGCCCGATCAGCTGGATGCCCATCGGCAGCCCTGCGCCCTGTGCGCCGCCGGTCCAGTGCACCGGGACGCTGATGGCGGGCAGCCCGCACACGTTCACCATCGATGACCACGGCGCAAATTCGCACTGTCTGCGGTAATCGCCGTCGGCGTCCCCCGCCCACTCGGCCGCCGGCCAGTAGCCGTCGCCGTGGCCCGCCCCGGTGAACCAGCCCACCGGGCGCGGCGTCTGCGCCAGTGCCGGCATCAGCATGAGGTCCCAGCCGGCGTACTGGGCGATCGTATCCCGCTGGAACTGCCGCAGGAACCCGAGTGATTCATTGAGTTTGGCCGGGCTGCGCTGCTGGGCGCGCCGCCGGAACGTCCGGGTGAGCGGGGTCAGGAGCGCCTCGCGCTGGGGTGCGATGCGGGCGCTTCCGACGGCGGCGGTCCAGGCCGTGGTGAACGCGCCCGGATAGCGGTTGTCATAGCGGATCGCGGCTTCCGTGGTTTCGTGTCCGGCCGCCTCGAGCCGCCTGATGCCTTCGGCCAGGGCGTCGAGCGCCTCGCGGTCCGGGGTGAAAGGGAAAATCGTCTGCCACGGGCTGTCCAGGCTCACGCCGATCCGCAACCGGGGTGGCTCCTGGGACGCCAGCTCGAGGTAGCTCGCGGTGCCGGGCCGGTCCGCACCGGGCCCGTCCGCGACCGGACCGTCCGCCCCGGGCACGAGCGCGTCCAGCATCAGGGCGGCGTCGGCGGCGGAGCGTGCCAGCGGGCCGGCAACCACCAGCCCGGCGGGATCGCCGGAACTTTCCCCGGCGGGCACCAGCCCCCGGCCGGGTTTCAGGCCCACCAGTCCGCACGCCGCGGCCGGAATGCGGACGGAGCCGCCGCCGTCGGACCCCGGGGCGAAAGGCACCAGCGCCGCGGCGACCGCCGCGGCGCTGCCGCCCGAGGAACCGCCCGAGCTGCGGCTGAGCGCATGCGGGTTGCGCGACGGCGGTGCGATCCTGTTCTCGCTGTACGCCGTCAGCCCGAACTCCGGGACCTGCGTCTTGCCGAGCGAAATGGCCCCGGCACCCTTGAGCGCGGCGGCCAGGGCGCCGTCGGCCAGCGCAGGTTTGTGCTCAAGGGCGGCGCTGCCGTGGGTGGTGATGACGCCGGCAACGTCCGTCAGGTCCTTGAAGGCGACCGGCATGCCGTGCAGGGGCGGCAGGGCGCCGTCGTCCTTGCCGGCATGGCGGGAGTGGAAGGCGTCCGCTGCGGCCGCATCCTTCAGGGCCTGCTCCGCGGTGACGGTGATAAACGCCCCGAGATGCCGGTTCTCTTCCCCGATGCGGTCTAGGAAATGCCCGGCCGCCTCCCGGGAGGAGAGCTCGCCGGATCGCAGGGCGTCGCGCAGTTGGACGGCGGAGAGTTCGTGGATGTCAGCCAAGGACACGCGGCTCCGGCCGTTCCCCGAGCGCTGCGGCCGGCGCCTCAGGGGGACATGCCCAGTCCTGGGATCGGCGGGTGGACATGGTGGCATCATGCCCGGTCCTCGCGGCCAGGGGAGGGCATGTCCCGGGCTGGCCGCTGGACATGTCCCTCTGGGTGCCCTCCGTGTGTCCAGCCTTGGCATCACCGGAGGTTGCCGGAATCGTGGGCCGTTGGGCTGCCATGAGTCTCCTCTACGCTCTCCAGAAGCGTAACGTGCCTCCTGTTTCGGTGCACCGGCAGCGGCGGGCGATACGCTGGTGACAGACCTTGAATTCTGCGGAAAGGACGAACATGAGCGACTTCCATACCGTCACCGTGTCTGGCATCCCCGAAGGGGCCAAGATCCTGGACGTCCGCGAAGACTACGAATGGGTCGCAGGCCACGCCGAACGCGCCCTGCACATTCCCATGGACCAGCTTCCGGCCAGGCTGGAGGAACTGGATCCGGACGAGGACGTCTACGTCACCTGCCGCACCGGCGGCCGATCCTTACGCGCCACGCAGTGGCTCGTGGGCCAGGGGTATTCCGCAATGAACGTGGCCGGCGGCATGGACCAATGGCTTGAAACCGGAATGCCGCTGGTGTCCGACAACGGACTCAAGCCCGTCATTCTGTAACCGAAGAAGGAAGAGCCGATGCCCGCATCAACCGTCACCTACACATTTCTCGGCCCCGAAGGCACCTTTACCGAGGCGGCCCTGATGCAGGTTCCGGACGCGGCGAACGCCATCCGGATCCCGTCGTCGAATGTGAACACGGCGCTGGACAAGGTGCGGGACGGCTCGGCGGATGCGGCCATGGTGCCGATCGAAAACTCCGTGGAAGGCGGCGTCACCGCGACCCTCGACGCCATTGCCACGGGCCAGGAACTGCGGATCCTCCGCGAAGCCCTCGTGCCGATCAGCTTCGTGCTGGTGGCCAGGCCGGGAGTCCGGATCGAGGACATCCACCGCATCTCCACCCACGGCCATGCCTGGGCCCAGTGCAGGCTCTGGGTGGATGCGCATATTCCGGACGTAGAATATATCCCCGGTTCCTCCACGGCCGCGGCCGCCATGGGCCTCCTGGACGACGACGCCGCGCACTACGACGCCGCGATCTGCGCCCCGATTGTGGCCACCGAGCAGCCGGGCCTGACCGTGCTGGCCGAAAACATCGGCGACAACCCCGGCGCCGTCACCCGCTTCGTGCTGGTGGGCCGCCCCGGAGAACTGCCCGAGCGCACCGGTGCCGACAAGACCACCGTCGTGGTGCCGCTGCCCGAGGACCGACCCGGCGCCCTGATGGAGATCCTGGACCAGTTCGCCACGCGCGGCGTGAACCTGAGCCGCATCGAATCAAGGCCCACCGGCCAGTATCTGGGCCACTACTTCTTCAGCATCGACGCCGATGGCCACGTTGCCGATGCGCGGGTGGCCGACGCGCTTGCGGGCCTGCACCGGATCAGCCCGGCCACCCGCTTCCTCGGTTCCTACAGCCGTGCGGACGGCCACAGGACGGACGTGGCCCCGCACACCTCGGATCAGGCATTCCGGTCCGCACATGCATGGGTGAAAAACATACTTGCAGGGGCATCAGTGGTCCCGGAATATACGCCGGAGGCTTCGCCCAGAGCGTAGACAAATGCCACATCAGGCACTTCCGCCCCTCAGCAACTGTGCGTATGCTTGCCTGATCCAGATTGGGGAAATCCTCTACCGGAGGGAGCGGGTCATGTCAGGCACCAGCACAGAAAATGACGGCCAGGGAATGATCGTGAATCCCAAACCGACTGCTGACAACCAGGACTGGGACGGCGACGACGCCGACCGCGCGGACCGCCTGCGCTTCGAGGAGGAGCAGGCCATGATCCGTGAGCAGTCCGAAGCCCGCGCCGCCAAAGCGGCCGCTGACGCGAAGAAGTCCGCCGACGCGAACAAGGAAGCCGCAAAGAAGGAAGCCAGCGCCTAGTCTTCTTCGGTGCCGTCCTTCACCCGGACCAGCAGTGAGCCCGGAGCCACCTGCACCGTGACCTTCGTAGCCTCGCCCGAGGGATCGCCGTCGACCTGGGTGGGCAGGGGTTCCGGGCACCGGATGGTGACCTTGCCGGAGCGATAATACGTCATCACCGGCAGATTTCTCTTGTGCTTCAGCACGATTTTTGTATACATCGCCAGCCAGCCGATCGCGCTGCGCGGGCTCATCACCACCACATCCAGCATGCCGTCATCGATCATGGCCTGCGGGATGAAGTCGATTCCGCCGGGTATCAGGCCGCAGTTCGCGAACAGCACACTGCGGATCTTCCGGCTCTGTTCAGCCTGGTCGTCCAGGGCGATCGACACCTTCTTGCGCCGCCCGGGAAGGTGCCGGACGCCGGCCTCCGTGTAGGCAAGCCAGCCGACAGCCTTCTTCAGCCCGTCATTGGTGTCGCCGACCACCTCCGCGTCCATGCCGATGCCCGCGATCACGAGGAAGGTATGTTCCGCGGACGCCCCGGTCCGGGAGTTCTCCACCCTCATGCGCGCCGTATCGATGAAACGCTGGTGTCCGAACAGAGCCGTCTGCACGTTGCCGGGCAGATCGCTCACATCCAGGTGGACGTTGCGGGCCAGGAGGTTGCCGGTGCCGAGCGGAATCAGGCCCATGGCGGTGTCCGTGCCGGCAAGAATCTCGGCCACCACGCGCACGGTGCCGTCCCCGCCGCACGCCAGGACGACGTCGGCCCCGTGCTCCACCGCTGCCCGCGCCTGCGAGAATCCGGGGTCCTCGGCGGTAGTGTCAAAGAAGCGCGGCGGCTCCCAGCCGGCCGCCAGGCACGCAGCCTCAATGAGGACCCGGGCCTCGGCCGATTTGGCCTTGACCGGGTTCATGACCACGGCAACCCTTTGCTGTCCCAGTCCGGGACTGTGGGTTTCCTCCCAGACGGCGCTGCGGGTGTGCTTGGCTTTCAACCGGCGCACTCCCCACCAGCTGGAGACGGCAAAGGCCAGGACTCCAGCGATGACGAGGTAGAGCAACCAGTCGCGCATTGTGTTCCAACAGTATCCCGCCGGTGCCCCGTGCCCGGATTGCCAAGGAATGGTTACCGGATTGGATACTCTTGTCTGGTGATCGACGTAAAAGACCTCAGCGAAAATCCGGACAAGTTCCGTGCCAGCCAGCGCGCCCGCGGCGCCGATGACTCCGTGGTGGACGCGATCATCGCCGCGGATTCGGCCCGGCGCACAGCGCTGATCCGCTTCGAGAACCTGCGGGCCGAACAGAATGTGTACGGCAAGAAGGTAGCGCAGGCCAAGGGCGAGGAAAAGCAGGCCCTGCTCGCAGAGCTCAAGGTCCTCGCCGCCTCGGTCAAGGCCGCCTCCGCCGAGGCCGACGTCGCCCAGGCCGCACAGGAGGAACTGCTCCGCGCGATCCCCAACCTCATCGAGGACGGCGTCCCCGCGGGCGGCGAGGACGACTACATCGTGGTCAAGACCGTCGGCACGCCCCGCGACTTCCCCCACTTCGAGCCCAAGGACCATCTGGAGATCGGCGAGCTGATCGGCGCCATCGACATGGAACGCGGCGCCAAGGTCTCCGGATCACGGTTCTACTTCCTGCGCGGGGTCGGCGCCCGGCTGGAAATGGCACTGCTGCAGATGGCCATGGACCAGGCCATTGACGCCGGGTTCGTGCCCATGATCACGCCCACCCTGGTCCGCCCCGAAACCATGCAGGGCACCGGCTTTGACGTCAAGCACGACGCCGAGATCTACCGTCTCGCCGAAGACGACCTCTACCTCGTGGGCACCTCGGAAGTGGCACTCGCCGGCTACCACGCCGACGAGATCCTGGACCTCTCCGCGGGCCCCATCCGCTACGCGGGGCAGAGCTCGTGCTACCGGCGCGAGGCCGGCTCGCACGGCAAGGACACCCGCGGCATCATCCGTGTGCACCAGTTCAACAAGGTCGAGATGTTCATCTACACCACGCTGGAGGAGGCAGCAGGCGAACACGCCCGCCTGCTCGCCTGGGAAGAGGAAATGCTCGCCAAGTGCGAGCTGCCTTACCGCGTGATTGACACCGCCGCGGGCGATCTGGGCAATTCCGCGGCGCGCAAGTTCGACTGCGAGGCCTGGGTCCCCACCCAGGGCGCCTACCGGGAGCTGACCTCCACGTCCAACTGCACCACGTTCCAGGCGCGCCGGCTGAACATCCGCGAACGCGTGCTCAACGAGGACGGTGCCCCCAAGGGAACCCGGGCCGTGGCCACCCTCAACGGCACCTTGGCCACCACCCGCTGGATCGTGGCCATCCTGGAGCACCACCAGAACCCGGACGGCTCCGTCAACGTCCCCGCCGCACTGCAGAAGTACCTCGGCGGCATGACAGTCTTCCCGGTCCTCTGATTCCTCCGCTGCTTCCTTCCGATGATTCGCGCCTGACCTCCCCGACGGCTGCCCGGTAAACACCCTGCCCGGTAAAAATCCACAACGTGGATAACCCGCGGGTGTTTACCACAAGTTCATGCCCTGCTGTGGCGTGGATCCTAGCGGCTGTCGGGGGTGTCTGCTCTACTTGTGAGATGACTACATTGACTGAAACCTCAGTCGCTGGCAACGACGACCAGCGCAAGACAAACCAGAACAACACGAACCAGAACACCACCGGCGAAAAAATGATGATCGCCCTTGATGTCGACGGCACCCTCGTGGACCACGACGGGCACATGTCGGTTCCCGTCCGCGAAGCCGCCCAGGCCGTGGTGGCCGCCGGCCACCACGTCATGATCGCCACGGGGCGCTCGCTCAACGCCACCCTGCCCATCATCGAGCACATCGGCATCGACAACGGCTACGCCGTGTGCTCCAACGGCGGAGTGACCCTGCGCCTCGACTCCGGACTTCCTGATGGCTACGAAGTCCTGCACAAGGCCACGTTTGACCCCGGACCTGTTCTCCGGGCCCTGCGCAAGCGGCTGCCCACGGCCAAGTACGCCCTCGAGGATGAGGCCGGCAACTTCCTCTCCACCGAACGATTCCAGGATGCCAGCTTCGGCGTCGTGGCAGTCGGTGTCGATTTCCAGACGATGCTGGAGGCAACCGCCGTCCGCGTGGTGGTCTTCAGCGCCGAGAACACCCCCGAAGAGTTCAACGCCGCGATCCGTCACATCGGCCTCGCTGGCGTGACCTATTCGGTGGGCTGGACGGCGTGGCTGGATATTGCCGCCGCCGGGGTCACGAAGGCCAGCGCGCTGGAGCACCTCCGGGACCGGCTGAGCATCGAGGCCCACCGCACGATCGCCGTCGGCGACGGCCGCAATGACATTGAGATGCTCACCTGGGCGCGCCGCGGCGTGGCTATGGGACAGGCGCCGGTGGAAGTGATCGCCGCCGCGGACGAGGTCACGAAGTCGGTCTACGACGACGGCGCCGCGCACGTGCTGCGCAGCCTCCTTTAGGGGCTGTGCCCGAGCTAGGGGCTGTGCCCGGTGGGCTAACGGACGTCGAGGATGAGGCCCAGGAGACGGGCCGCGGCGGGCCGCGCCGCGTACTCCTCATTCCACTGTGCCCGGGCCACGGCCTTGCTCACCGCCTGGGTGGTGATCCCGAGTTCCTCCGCGACGGCTTTCTGCTGCCCGCGCACGCCAGGGGTCAGCAGATCCAGCACCCGCCATTCCGCCTGACTCCGGTCATGCACAATATGGCCCAGCAGCCGCAGGACGGCCTCTGACTCCGCCGCCAGATCCGCCAGCGGCCCCTCCACAGCCACCGGAACGCGGTCCTTGCCGTTGCGAAGCCTGTCAACGGCGCGCCGGGCATAGATCAGTCCGTGGCCGGAGGCGTCCTTGATCTGGTTGGGCAGGGGTTCATTCACCGGGCCGACGCCGATTCCGACGTACCAGCTGCCGCTGCGCAGGGCAATCATGGCCGCTTCGACGGCCTGGTGCGGACAGTCCAGAATGCCCTGGACCTCGTCCTCCACGGAACGGTCGAAGTCGAGGCGCGCCGGAATATGCCGCAGGTCCTTCAGGAGCTGCGGCACACAGTCGCCGTCGCGCCGGCTGTCGGTTTGATTGATGGTCAGCGTGAACATTCTGGATCAAACACTACCCGGTGGTCCTTCGTAGGCAAGCGTCCTCCGGGCCTCACCGCCCGGGGGTTGCGCCCCGCCCGCCCGGTTCAGCAGCCCGCCCCGGAACACAGCAACGCGGGGCCACCCACGGCCCATCCCGGTCACCCGGATGGGCCGCAAGTGACCCCGCGTTGGAGGAAACGAACTAGTGCGCTGCCGGTACGTAGCGCTTGATGGAAGCCTCGAGCTCGGCTTCGGCGGCGGCGCGGTCGCCCCAGCCCTCGGCCTTGACCCACTTGCCCGGCTCCAGGTCCTTGTAGCGGGTGAAGAAGTGCTCGATCTCCTTGATCAGGAACTCGCTGACATCGCTGATCTCGTTGATGTGGTCAAAGCGGGCGTCGGCCGGGACGCACAGGACCTTGGCGTCTCCGCCGCCGTCGTCGGTCATGTTGAACACGCCGATGGGACGGGACTCCACGATCACGCCGGGGTGAAGGTCGAAGTCCTGCAGGAGCACCAGCGCGTCCAGCGGGTCGCCGTCCTCGCCCAGGGTGTTCTCGAAGAAACCGTAGTGGGTGGGGTACTGCATGGAGGTGAACAGGACACGGTCCAGACGGATACGGCCGGTCTCGTGGTCGACTTCGTACTTGACGCGTGATCCCTTGGGGATCTCGATGGTCACGTCATGCTTCATGGAATGCTCCTTGACGATTTCAGGGGTGCGCGGCACACAAAAAGGCTGCCGGTGCCGCCGACTACTATTGAGGATATAGCGAGAGGCGCTGGTTTCAGGAACTAGTGGGGACATTTCAGGACTAAAGGACCAGCAGCAGCATGAAACGCAGAACGAGCCGCGCAGGCACGGACCCGGTGCCCGCCCCGCTGCGGGGGATCATCCCGATGCTGCTCCTGACCCTCCTCGTCGTGGCTCTCGCCGTCCCGGCCGGCATCGCGATCGCACCGGCCTTCCTCGGTCCAGACCGCTCCGCGGACGCCGCAAAGCCCGCCCCACCCTGGCAGCAGGCCCCCACCCGCCTGAGCTCTCCCCGCGGCACCGGCGGCATCGGACCCCTCAGCGCTTCGGCGGCCGCTCCTGATGCCGGCCCGCTCGCGGCCCAGCTCAACGACTCCCTGAAGACCGACGGCGCCGGGACGATCACGGGCGCGGTGCAGGACGCGGCCACCGGGCAGTTGCTCTTCGACCGCTCGGGGGATGAGGCGCGCGTTCCGGCGTCGAATATGAAACTCTTCACGGCCAGCGCGGCGCTGCGCGTCCTGGGCCCGGACCGCCGCTTCAGCACGAAGGTCGTGGCGGGATCCGCGCCCGGCTCGGTGGTGCTGACCGGCGGGGGAGACGTGCTCCTGGGCGCGGGAGAATCGGCCCCGGGCGCCGTCGTGGGCCATGCCGGACTCGCCACGCTCGCACAGGCCACCGTCCGCGCCCTCCAGAACGACGGCGTCTCCGGCACCGTGACGGTGCTGCTGGATGACTCCCTCTTTAGCGGCCCCCCGCTCAACCCGGCCTGGAGCCCTGATGATGTGGCCGCCGGAGAGATGGCCCCGCTGTACCCCCTGGCAACGAACTCGGCCAGGTTCGACCCGGCCAAGACCACGGGACCCCGCCCACAGGACGCCGCCATGGCGGCCGCCGAGGCGTTCACGGCCCAGCTGACGGCGGCCGCCGCGGCCGCGGGGCTGTCAGTGGCGCCCGGTGTCGTGCGGGCTCCCGCCGGGGCCGGATCGGGGCCGGAAAAGTCGGGGCCGGACAAGTCAAGGCCGGGCAAGGGCGACGTGCGCGTCCTGGCCGAGGTCCAGTCCGCCACCGTCGGTCAGCAGGTGGACCTGCTGCTGCGGACCTCGGACAACTATCTGGCCGAGGTGATGGGCCGGATGACTGCCCTGGCCGGCGGCCGGCCCGGCAGCAACGACGGCGCTATCGCCGCCGTGCTGCAGCAGCTGAAAGACATGGACATCCCCACGGACACGCTCCGCGCCGAGGACGTCTCCGGCCTGGCCCTGGCCAACCAGGTCTCCGCCCGGCAGCTCACGGACGTAGTCCGGGCCATGACCTCCGGCAAGGACACGCGTCTGCGCGCCGCCCTCGCCGGGTTCCCGGTGGCAGGACTCACCGGAACACTGGGCGACCGGTACACGGACGCGTCCACGGCCGGCGGCGCGGGGCTGGTGCGCGCCAAGACGGGCACGCTGAACACGGTGATCGCCCTCAGCGGCTACGTCGTCGACGCCGACGGCCGGCTGCTGGTCTTTTCGTTTATCGGCAACGGCCTGACCCCGGGTGCCGCCAACAAGGCGGCGCTGGACCGCGCCGCCTCCGTCCTGGCCCGCTGCGGCTGCCGCTGACCGGCCGGCTGGTTCCCCGGTCGGCGAAACTTAAGGCGGATCGTCAGGCCCCTGTGATCTGATGGAGCCTATGGAGTCCTCTGCAAGCGAGACATCAGCCCAAGCCCACACGCTCATCAACTGGGAGCTTGCCGCGTCCACGGCCGCCCGACTGACTCCGGCCGGCCCAACCCTGGGTTCCGCCGAGATCGGCGCCGCTGTGGAAAACCTGCGCCTCATGGCGGAGATTTCCGTGCCGCACGTCCACGACATCACCGGCCTCGACGCGGCCCGGGACCTGCGTGATTCCGCGGTCCTCGTGGTGGACCGGGCATCCTGGGCCAAGGCCAACACGCAGAGCTTCGCCGTCATGCTCAAGCCCGCCATGGAAAAGATGCTCGAGGGCCGCCGCGGAACCATCAGCCCAGGTGCGGCCAGCGTCAGCGGCGCCATCACCGGCAGCCAGCTGGGCGCGATCCTGGCGTTCCTCTCCAGCAAGGTCCTCGGCCAGTACGATCCCTTCTCAGCGCTGGCCGAGAACTCCACGGCTCCCGCCGCCGGGCGCCTGCTGCTCGTGGCGCCGAATATCATCACCGTGGAGCGCGAACTCAACGTCGAGCCCGCGGATTTCAGGCTCTGGGTCTGCCTCCACGAACAGACCCACCGGGTGCAGTTCGCCGCTGCGCCCTGGCTCCGGCACCACATGCTGGATGAGATCGAAAATCTCAGTGGCCTGCTGCTGGGCAACGTCGATTCCCTCATGGAACGGGCCGCCGCCGCCGCGAAGTCGCTGAAGGACCGGCCGGCGTCCGGCGCGGGCCCCGGCCGCGGCGCCATCCTGGACCTGCTGCAGAACCCGGAGGAAAAGGCTGCCCTCTCCCGTCTGACGGCCCTGATGAGCCTGCTCGAAGGCCACGCCAATGTGGTGATGGACGCCGTCGACGCCGGCATCGTTCCCTCGGTGAAGACCATCCGGCAGCGTTTCAACGCCCGCGGCAACGACCGCGGCGTGATCGAGAAGTTCATCCGCAGCCTGCTGGGCCTCGATGCCAAGATGCGCCAGTACAGCGACGGCTCGAAGTTCGTCCGCGAAGTGGTGGCCGCGGCGGGCATGGAAGGCTTCAACAAGGTCTGGGAGTCCGCCGGCCAGCTCCCCACCGAACCCGAGATCCACGATTCGAAGCTTTGGCTCGAGCGGATGGGGCTCTAGTTTCCGTGCCCGGCAGCAATCCCGCCGGCGCTGATCCCCGCTCCGCCGATACTCCTTCCGTTTCCAGCGGACGACGCCGGCCCGGCCGCCTGGTACCCGTCGTCGGCACGGCACGGAAAATGCTCCGGGACGCCCTGGCGGGGGCGGGCTACCCCGAGCGGGTGCTGGTCGCCTGCAGCGGCGGCCCTGACTCGCTGGCCCTCGCCGCCGTCGCAGCCTACTTCGCCCGCCGGGGGCACGTGGACGGCCATCCCGTCTCCGTGGGCGCCGTCGTCGTGGACCACCAGCTGCAGCCGGGCTCGGGCGGGGTGGCCGCCGCCACGGACCGGGTGCTCCGGGATCTCGGACTCTCGCCCGTCGAGGTGAGGAAGGTCGACGTCGCCTCCACCGGCATGGGCCCCGAGGCGGCCGCCCGGGACGCCCGCCACGCCGCGCTCGAAGCCGTGGCTGATGAAACCGGCGCCGGCGTGATCCTGCTGGGCCACACCCTCGATGACCAGGCCGAACAGGTCCTGCTGGGGCTGGCGCGGGGCTCCGGCACACGGTCCCTCGCCGGGATGCGGCCGTCCCGCGGGCGCCTGCTGCGGCCCTTCCTCGGCCTGCGGCGGGGCGACACCCTGGAGATCTGCGAGGTGGAGGGCCTGGATCCCTGGCACGACCCTAGCAACGCCGACCCCGCCTATGCGCGGTCCCGGACCCGCGTCGAGGTGCTGCCCCTGCTTGAGGAAAAGCTCGGCCCGGGCGTCGCCGAATCACTGGCCCGGACCGCCGCGATCCTGCAGCTCGACGCCGACTACCTGGCGGACGTGGCGAACGACACCTTTGCCCGGCTCCGGGAGCAGTCCGGGACCGAAATCAGCCTCCCCGAGGCGGCCCTGCGGGACCTTCCACCGGCCGTGAGGTTCCGGGTCATCGCCAAGGCCGCCGCCGCCGTCGGCGGTCAGCAGCCCAGTTACCAGCGCCTGCTCGCGGCGGAAGCACTGCTGCGCCGGCAGGGATCGGCCGGCCCGGTGGAGCTCCCCGGCGGAGTCAGCGTCTACCGTCTCTCGCTCGCGCAGCTGCTCGCCGGGGGGCAGTCCGCCACCTCCGGCGTTCCCCCCGAAGGCGCCCGCTGTGGGAAGCTTGTATTCCGGCCTCAAAAACCGCCCCGAAAATAGTCGCACCCCGCATCTACACAGGAGCCATCGGTGGATTCAAACGACGTCCAGGCAGACCTCAAGCACGTTCTCTACACCAAGGAACAGATCCAGGAACGGATCACCGAACTCGCGGCGCAGATCGACAAAGACTACGAAGGCCGCGATCTGCTGATCGTCGGCGTGCTCAAGGGCGCCGTCATGGTCATGGCAGACCTGGCCCGCGCACTGCACAGCCACGTCTCCATGGACTGGATGGCCGTCTCCTCGTACGGCTCCGGTACGCAGTCCTCCGGCGTGGTCCGCATCCTCAAGGACCTCGACACCGACCTCATGGGCAAGGACGTCCTGATCGTCGAGGACATCATCGACTCAGGCCTCACCCTGTCCTGGCTCAAGACAAACCTGGAATCACGCGGCACGGCGTCGGTGGAAATCTGCACCGCCTTCCGCAAGCCCACGGCCGCCAAGGTCAAGATCGATGTCAAGTACGTCGGCTACGACATCCCCAATGAGTTCGTCGTGGGCTACGGCCTGGACTATGCCGAGAAGTACCGCAACCTGGACTTCGTGGGCACCCTGGCGCCGCACGTCTACGAGTAGACGAAGCACCAGTAGACGACTCCTTCCTGCGCCCCGCACGTCCGGCCCGCTACGCCTACAGGGAACTTTTGGACTTCACCGTGCGTGAGTTACTGCGACGGTGTATAGCTAGAACCTGATGCAGCACCACACGCGCGCAGATCGGTCGCCGTGCAGCACTACCAGGAGGGACGGGGCCAGCCCCGAACAGATGAAAGCTAAGAGTTTCTTCAAGGGCCCGGGCATCTGGATTGTCGTCGTAGTCGCCATGCTCCTGCTGGCCTTTGCCACCCTGGCGCCGGGCGGCTCGAGCCGGGTCGACACCGACAAGGGCCTCGCGCTGCTGACCTCGGGCGGCAAAGTTGAACAGGCCAAGATCTTCGACGCCGAGAACCGCGTGGACCTGGTGCTGAAGGATAACCTGCAGGTCGACGGGCAGGACAAGGGCAAGAACGTCCAGTTCTACTTCGTCAACGCCCGCGCCCAGGACGTCGTCAAGGCCGTCACGGACTCCAAGCCGCCGAGCGGCTTCACCGACCAGCCTCTCGAAAACAACTGGTTCTCCGGTCTGGTATCCCTCCTGGTCCCCGTGCTGCTGCTGGGCGTGCTCTTCTGGTTCCTGCTCTCCCGGATGCAGGGCGGCGGCTCCAAGGTCATGCAGTTCGGCAAGTCCAAGGCGAAGCTCGTGAACAAGGACATGCCCCAAGTCACCTTCAGTGACGTCGCGGGCGCCGACGAGGCCGTCGAGGAACTCGAAGAGATCAAGGAATTCCTCCAGGAGCCGGCAAAGTTCCAGGCCGTCGGCGCCAAGATCCCCAAGGGCGTGCTGCTCTACGGCCCTCCCGGCACCGGCAAGACCCTCCTGGCCCGCGCCGTTGCCGGCGAGGCCGGCGTGCCCTTCTTCTCCATCTCCGGCTCCGACTTCGTTGAAATGTTCGTCGGTGTCGGCGCCTCCCGTGTCCGCGACCTCTTCGAGCAGGCCAAGTCCAACGCGCCGGCCATCATCTTCGTGGACGAGATCGACGCCGTCGGGCGTCACCGCGGCGCCGGCATCGGCGGCGGCAACGACGAACGCGAGCAGACCCTCAACCAGCTCCTGGTTGAAATGGACGGCTTCGACGTCAAGACCAACGTCATCCTGATCGCGGCCACCAACCGCCCCGACGTGCTCGACCCGGCCCTGCTGCGTCCGGGCCGCTTCGACCGCCAGATTTCCGTCGAGGCCCCCGATCTGATTGGTCGCGACCAGATCCTGACGGTCCATGCGAAGGGCAAGCCGATGGCTCCCGGCGTCGACCTCAGGGCCGTGGCGAAGAAGACCCCCGGCTACACGGGCGCGGACCTGGCCAACGTGCTCAACGAGGCCGCCCTGCTGACCGCCCGGTCCAACGCCAACCTGATCGACGACCGCGCCCTCGACGAGGCCATTGACCGTGTCATGGCCGGCCCGCAGAAGCGCAGCCGCGTCATGAAGGAACACGAGCGCAAGGTCACCGCCTACCACGAGGGCGGGCACGCCCTGGTCGCTGCGGCGCTGCGGAACTCGGCGCCGGTCACCAAGATCACCATCCTGCCCCGCGGCCGCGCCCTCGGCTACACCATGGTGGTTCCGGAGAACGACAAGTACTCCATAACCCGCAACGAGCTGCTGGACCAGATGGCCTACGCCATGGGCGGCCGCGTCGCGGAAGAACTCGTCTTCCACGATCCGTCCACCGGCGCGTCCAACGACATCGAGAAGGCCACCGGGATCGCCCGCAAGATGGTCACCGAGTTCGGCATGAGTGAGCGCGTCGGCTCCGTCCGCCTCGGCCAGGGCGGCGGCGAGCCGTTCCTGGGCCGCGACGCCGGGCACGAGCGCAACTACTCGGACCAGATCGCCTACATCGTGGATGAGGAAGTGCGACGCCTGATCGACGGTGCGCATGACGAGGCCTACGCCATCCTTACCGAGAACCGTGACGTCCTGGACCAGCTGGCCCTTGAACTGCTGGAACGCGAAACCCTCAACCAGGCCGAAATCGCGCAGGTCTTCACCCACATCCGCAAGCGCGATTTCCGCGAGATCTGGCTGTCCAAGGAGACCCGCCCGATCCAGTCGGCTGGACCGGTGGAGTCCCGCCGGGAGAAGGCCGAACGCGAGGCGCAGGAAGAAGCCAAGGAGGCCCGACTGGAAGAACCGCTGGATGCCCGGCCTCCGCACGCCCAGGGCGTCCCCGGACAGGAGTCCTTCCACGGCGGTGTTACGGAAATCGGGCCTGACGGCCATCCCGGCTAGGCTTCATCTGTGACTTCTAATTTCGACGACGACGTTCCCGCCACCGCCACCGCCGCCGCTTCGGCGGCGGACGAGGCAGCCCAGCACCCGCACTCCAAGGTGGACCACCCCAAGGTGGACCGTCCACGGATCGAGGCCGCAGTGCGCGAGATCCTGCTGGCCATCGGCGAGGACCCGGACCGCGGCGGCCTGCTGGACACCCCCAAGCGGGTAGCCAAGGCCTACACGGAGATGTTTGCCGGCCTGCACCACGATCCAGCGGAGATCCTGGCCACCACCTTCGACCTCGACCACGAGGAGCTGGTGCTGGTCAAGGACATCCCGTTCTACTCCACCTGCGAGCACCACTTGGTGCCGTTCCACGGGGTGGCGCACGTGGGATACATCCCGTCGCACGACGGCAAGGTCACCGGCCTGAGCAAGCTGGCGCGGGTGGTGGACATGTTCGCTAAGCGGCCCCAGGTCCAGGAACGGCTGACCACCCAGATCGTCGAGGCCCTGGTCACCCACCTCAAGCCGCGCGGCGCGATCGTCGTCATCGAATGCGAACACCTCTGCATGTCCATGCGCGGCATCCGCAAGCCCGGCGCCAAGACCGTCACCAGTGCGGTACGCGGGCAACTGCATGACCCGGCCACCCGTGCCGAAGCCATGAGCCTCATACTCGGAAGGTAAGAAAACAGACTATGGACTCCTTAGCTGCAGCCCCTGGGACCGGACCCGCAACCTCGCCCCTGCCCATACTGCGCAAACCGCGCCCGGCCGCGAGGTTCCAGGACCTGCCCACGGACCGGACCCTCGTGATGGGAATCCTGAACGTCACACCGGACTCCTTCAGCGACGGCGGCGTGCACGCGACATCGGACACCGCCATCGCGGCCGGCCTGCGGATGTTCTACGCCGGCGCCGACATCATCGACGTCGGCGGTGAATCCACCCGCCCGGGCGCGGTCGAAGTCAGCGTCGAAGAGGAAAAGCAGCGTGTACTGCCGGTGGTCGCGGCACTTGTGAAGGCCGGCGCCCTCGTCAGCATCGACACCACCCACGCCGCCACCGCCGCCGCGGCCCTGGACGCCGGGGCAGCGATCATCAACGACGTCTCCGGCCTGACCATGGAGCCGGAGATGGCGGAGCTGGCCGCCCGCGCCAGGACGCCGTACATCCTCACGCACCGCCGCGGCGACGCGAGCACCATGGACTCCCTGACCGACTATTGGAACGTCGCCGAAGACGTCGCCGCCGAACTCGCCGGTGTCCGGGACAAGCTCTACGCCGCGGGCGTCGCCCCGGAGCAGATCATCATGGACCCGGGCCTGGGCTTCGCGAAGACGGATGTGCAGAACTGGGAACTGCTGCAGCACCTGGACGTCCTGCAGGCGATGGGCCACAAGGTCCTCGTGGCCGGCTCGCGCAAGCGCTTCCTCGGCAGCCTCCTGACGGTAGCCGGCAAATCCGCCCCGCCGCAGGAACGCGACGCCGCCACCGCCGCCGTGACCGCCATCAGCGCCTTCCGCGGCGCCTGGGCGGTGCGCGTGCACGACGTCGGCTCCAGCCTCGACGCCGTGAAGGTCGCTGCCCGCATGGCGCCCTCCGCGCCTACGGCAACTAAGCCGCCCGCCTCCGGCAACAGCTGATCCGGCCGCCGCCATGGACCAGATCACGCTGAGCGGCGTCACCGCCGTCGGCCATCACGGGGTGTTCGAGTTCGAACGCCGCAACGGCCAGCCGTTCACTGTAGATGCGGTGCTGCACCTGGACTTCAGCAAGGCCGCAGCCACCGACGATGTCCTGGACACGGCGCACTACGGCGAAGTGGCCGAGTGCATCCGGGGCTGGATCACAGGGGATCCGCTGAACCTGATCGAGGCCCTGGCCGTACGGATCGCCGAGGACGTCCTGCGGAAGTTCCCGGTGGCCGCGGTGGACATCACCGTGCACAAGCCCAAGGCTCCGATCGAGGTCGAATTCGGCGACGTCTCCGTCAGCGTGCACAGGGAGCGGCCATGAGCCCCGTCTATACCCGGGCCGTGATTGCGCTCGGCAGCAACCTGGGGGAGCGCAACGACACCCTGTCCGCCGCCGTCGCGGACCTCGTCGACCCGCCGGAGGTCCGCCTCCTGGCCATCTCGCCGATCGTCCAGACGAAGGCAGTGGGCGGCCCGCCGGACCAGCCGGACTTCCTCAACATGGTGATCGCCGTGGAAACCAGCTTGCCGCCGCTGGAGCTGCTGCGGCACTGCCACGCGGTGGAACAGAAGCACCTGCGGGTGCGCGACGTCCGGTGGGGGCCGCGGACCCTGGACGTGGACATCATCACCTACGGGGACATCGTCAGTTCCGACCCCGAACTCACGCTGCCCCATCCCCGGGCCGCGGAACGGGCCTTCGTGCTGTATCCGTGGTCGCTGATCGACCCCGCGGCGGAGCTCGCCGGCGAACGCGTCGGCGACCTCGCCGCCAGGGCCGCGGACTTCGCTGACCTCGTACCCTTCGACGGCTTCGAGGACGTCAACGGCTCCCACGTCAACGGCGCCGCCGGCGCGGTGGAGCGGCCGTGAAGCTGACCAACCCCCTGCTCCTGCTGGCCATCTGCGTGGCCGTGGCCGGCGCGGGCTGGTTCGCCAGCGTGCTGACCGGCCGCTACAGCGTGGCGACCCCGGTGCTGCCGCTCACCGGGTTGCTGACCATGGGCGTAATCGTGGTCCTCACCCTGGTGCTGGGCATCCGCGTGCTCCGGTGGCGCAACGGCAAGAGGAAGAACATTCTCAACCCCATCCTGGCGGCGTGGACCCTCGTCCTTGCCCAGGCCTGCGCCTACACGGGCACCGTGCTGCTGGGCTGGCACGCGGGGATCTTCCTGGACCAGTTGCGGCTCTGGAACCTGCGGAGCAGCCAGGGCATCACCTGGCAAGCTCTGGCTTTGGCCGGCGGAGGCCTGATAATGATCGTCGTGGGCCTCGTCGTCGAGCGGTTCTGCCGGATCCCGCCGGAAGACGGCGACGCCGATACTGCTCCGGGACTGCAAGGAAAACGCGGCAAGCCCACAGCGGAAGGCGAATATGCGTACCGAGGCGATTGACCCCCCTGGCATCGCCTGGCTGAGGGTGTCACCGAAGTACGTCACGGTGCGCCTCGCCGGGTGGGCGCTTGGAAACCTCATCGTGGTGTCCGGACTGTCGCTTCCCCTCGTGTTTGTCCAGTCCGGCTGGTGGACGTGGCCGCCGCTCTGGCTGGCCGTTGCCGTGCCGGCCGTGATGCTGCTCCTGGCCCTCTGGCGGCTGCTGCTCATCCCGCGGCAAGTGCGTTCGATCGGCTACGCCGAGCGCGAGGACGACCTCCTGATCCGCCGCGGCATCTTCTTCCAGCGCACCCTCGTGGTCCCCTACGGCCGCATGCAGTACGTGGACATCGGGGCGGGGCCGGTGGAACGGGCCCTGGGCCTGTGCACCCTGAAGCTCCACACCGCCTCCGCCGGGACCAACGCCGAGATTCCGGGCCTGCCCGCCGCCGAGGGGGCGCGGCTCCGCGAGCAGCTGTCCGCCCGCGGTGAAGCCCGACTGGCCGGGCTGTGACGGGATAACTGTGAAGGGATTGCTGTGACACAGGGCGGGATTGCCCCGCCGCCGGTCGCCGGTGCCGGTGCGGCGGGATCGCCCGACGGCGGCTGGCTGCGCGTGCACCCGGCGTCCCCTTTCGTCCGCGGCTGGGTGGCGCTGGCCGCGATCGGCTTCTTTTTCGGCCGGGACACCTTTGAACGGCTGCTCCAGGGCGGCCCCCTCATCGACGAACGGTTCGCCGGCCGGGCGCCGTGGCTGCTGCTCGGCGGCGGAACCGTGCTGCTGCTGACCGTGCTCGGCTACATCCTGACTTGGTACTTCACGCGCTACCAGGTGGCGGAGGGCTACGTCCGGGTCAACACCGGCTTCCTCTTCAAGCAGCAGCGGCAGGCCCGGCTGGACCGGGTGCAGGCGATCGATATCGTGCAGCCACTGCTGGCCCGGATCTTCGGACTGGCCGAGCTCCGGTTCGAAGTTGCCGACGCCGGAGAATCCGCCGTGCGCCTGTCCTACCTCCGTGCGGACGAGGCCCGGCAGCTCCGGGCGACCATCCTGTCCCGCGCCGCCGGCGTGCTGCCGGATCCGGGGCACCCGGAGGCCGTCGCCGTGGAGGCGCCCGTGCAAGCGGTGCTGACGGTGCCGCCGCCGCGCCTGGTCGGCTCGCTGCTCCTGAGCGAGCAGAGCTTTTTCGTGGTGGTGGGCGGCGTGGTGTCTGTGGTGCTGTCCGCCGTCACCGAGAACCGCAGCTTCTACTTCTACCTGATCCCTGCCGCGCTGGGCCTGGTGGCGGCGTACTGGTCCTCGTTCAACAAGGGCTACAACTTCACGGCCGGCATTTCCCCGGACGGCATCCGGCTGCGCTACGGGCTGCTGGACACCCAGACGCAGACCCTGCCGCCGGGCCGGATCCAGGCGCTCCGGGTCAGCCAGCCGCCGCTGTGGCGGATCTTCGGCTGGTACCGGATGCAGGTCAACGTGGCCGGCTACGGCGTTGCGGGAAGCAACGGTGAGGGCTCAGCCCGGACCACGCTCCTCCCAGTGGGAACCCTCGCCGAGGTGCTGACCATGCTCGCCCTGGTGCTGCCCGATCCCGGGACCCCGGAACCGGTGCGGATCTTCACGGCAGGCCTCACCGGCCTGGCGGATGCTTCAGGCGCGTCAGGAGCCGTTTCGGGAGCCACTTCAGGCCGGGACGCCGACGGCGGCTTCGTCACCACCCCGCGCCGCGCCCGGCTGCTGGCGCCGCTGGGCTGGCGGCGCAACGGCTTCACCGCGACCGAGACCGCCCTGCTGCTCCGGTCGGGCCGCTGGTGGCGGCACCTTGTGCTGGTGCCGCACCAGCGCACGCAGTCGATGGCGCTGCAGCAGGGGCCGCTGGCCCGGCGGTTCCGGGTGGCGGACCTGGTCCTGCACACCACGGCCGGCCCGGTCGCCCCGCGGCTCATCCAGGCGGGCCTGGAAGAAGGCCGGGCCCTGCTCGATGCCCAGTCCGCGCGCGCCCGGGCCGCGCGGAAACGCCAGACCAGCGAACACTGGCTGGACCAGGTCCGGCACGGACCGCCGGTGGTTGCGCCGGTCGAACCCCCGGTGGTTGCGCCGGTCAAAACCCCGGAGCTGGACACGCCCGGTCACCGGGAACAAAGTACGCAGGAGGGCACGCAACATGGCTAAGCCAGGACGCCTCGGCGTCGGAATCATCGGCGCCGGCAAGGTGGGTGCCGTCCTGGGGGCAGCGCTTCGCGGAGCCGAGCACGCCATCATCGGAGTGTCCGCCGTCTCGGACGCCAGCCGCGAACGCGCTGAAACCCTGCTGCCCGGCGTGCCCGTCCTGGACGTGCGGGACATCGTGGAGCGCGCCGAACTGGTGCTGCTCGCCGTCCCGGATGATGCCCTGGGCCCTCTCGTGGAGGGCCTCGCCAAGCTCCGCGCCTGGCAGCCCGGCCAGCTCGTGGCCCATACCTCCGGCCGCTTCGGCGTAGGGATCCTGCATCCGGTCCGCGCGGCCGGCGCCGTGCCGCTGGCGCTGCACCCGGCCATGACCTTCACGGGCATGAGCCTGGACCTCACGAGGCTGCTCGATTGCACCTTCGGCGTCACGGCCGACGCCGCCATGCTGCCGATCGCCCAGGCACTCGTGGTGGAGATGGGCGCCGAGCCCGTCGCCATCGCCGAGGCCGACCGGGTTCTGTATCACGCCGCCCTGGCCCATGGCTCAAACCACCTCGTCACCCTCGTGGCACAGGCCTCGCAACTGCTCAGGGAAGTCGGCGTCGACGCCCCGGAGCAGATGCTCGGCCCGCTGCTGCGCGCCACTCTCGAAAACGCGCTCGCCTCGGGCGAATCTGCCCTGACCGGGCCCGTGGCCCGCGGCGATGCGGGCACGGTGGCCGCGCATGCGGACGCCCTCCGGGAACACGACGGCGGCTCCGGCGGCGATATTCTGGAGGCGTACCTGGCCATGGCCCGGGCGACGGCCCGCCGGGCAGGAAGCCGCGGACTGTTGAAGCCGGAACAACTCGACGGCATCAGGCAGGCGCTCGACGGCCCAGGCCCTTACCCGGACCAAGACGCGGCGCAGTCCTAAGGAAGGACCATGAGATGGCAATCCAACTCGTTTCGACGGCTGCCCAGCTCCGCGCCGAAAGCGCGCGGCTGCTGACGCAGAAGGGCGGTACGTCCCAAGGGCTCGTGCCCACCATGGGCGCCCTGCACGAGGGGCACGCCCGGCTGGCGCGGACCGCCGTCGGCCAGAACGACGTCGTGGTGGCCAGCATCTTCGTCAACCCCTTGCAGTTCGGCGAAGCCGTGGATCTGGAACGGTACCCCCGGACGCTGGAGGCGGACATGGCCCTCCTCGATGCCGAGGGCGTGGACCTGGTGTTCGCGCCGTCCGCGGACGAGGTGTATCCCGGCGGGGAGCCCGTGGTGCGGATCACCGCGGGCCCCCTGGGCGGAAAGTGGGAAGGCGCCTCCCGCCCCGGGCACTTCGACGGCGCCCTGACCGTGGTGGCGAAGCTGCTCCACTTCGGAATGCCGGGAACAGGGCTGTCCGGCGGCGGGGGGCTCCCGGCGTACCGGGCGTATTTCGGCCAGAAGGACGCGCAGCAGTTGGCCCTGGTCAAGCGCATGGTGGAGGACCTGAACTTCCCGGTGGAGATCGTGCCCGTGCCGATCGTCCGCTCCGAGGAAGGCCTCGCGCTGTCCAGCCGCAACCGTTTCCTGTCGGCGGAGGAGCGGGAGGCGGCCCTGGTGCTCTCCCGTGCCCTGCTGCTGGTCGAGGCGCGCGCCAACGCCCATGTGCCCCTGGATCTGGAATCCGCGCAGGCACTGGTCGAGTCGCAGCCGCTCGTGGAGCTGGACTATTTCGACGTCGTGGATCCGCGGACCCTCGAGCCCCTCGCGGAGAACTGCAAGGACACGCCGTTCCGCGGCGAAGGCCTGGCGATCATTGCCGCCAGGGTGGGCCCGGTGCGCCTGATCGACAACGTGCCGCTGGATTCCTGAATCCAGCACGGGAATTACCCCGGGGACTACACTGTTGGAACCTGCAGTAGCGCCGACGCTCGCCGGACCCCACTTCGAACTCCCCGAGGGAACCACTATGGCAACAGAGGTCTCTTCAAACGCCCACGGTGGTCCAGCGCCGGCTCCCGTGTCGCCGCCGGCCGTGTCGCCGCCGGTGAAGATGTCCCGCGAATCCGTCACCATCATCGTCACGTTGCTGGTGGCCACGTTTGTCGTGATCCTCAACGAAACCATCATGAACGTCGCCCTGCAGCGGCTGATGGTGGACCTCAGGATCGACGCCCCCACCGTGCAGTGGCTGTCCACGGGCTTCATGCTCACCATGGCCGTCGTTATCCCCACAACGGGGTTCATCCTGCAACGGCTCTCCACCCGTGCCGTGTTCATGCTGGCCATGGGACTGTTTTCAGGCGGCACGCTCCTCGCCGCGGTGGCGCCGGGATTCGAAGTCCTCCTTCTGGCCCGCATCGTCCAGGCCGGCGGCACGGCCATCATGCTGCCCCTCCTGATGACCACCATCCTCACCCTGGTGCCGGTGGAACGCCGTGGCGCAGTGATGGGCAACGTGAGCATCGCCATCTCGGTGGCGCCGGCCATGGGCCCCACGGTTTCCGGCCTGATCCTGGAACACTTTTCCTGGCGATTCATGTTCGTCTTTGTCCTGCCGATCGCCCTTGCCGCGTTTGCCCTCGGCGCCAAGTATCTAGTCAACATCGGCGAAACCGAGAAGACCCGGCTTGATGCGCTGTCCGTCGTACTGACGGTTCCCGCTTTCGGCGGGCTCGTGTACGGCCTGAGCCAGATCGGCGGCGGCCAGGGCGGACCAGGCGGACCAAGCGCTCCCGCCGTGGTTGCGCTGGCCGTTGGCGTGGTGGCCCTGCTGACGTTCGTGCTCCGCCAGCTGAAACTGCAGAAGTCCGACGCGCCCCTGCTGGACCTGCGCGCCTTCAACTTCCGGATGTTCACGGTGTCCGTGCTGCTGCTCGTCGTGGCCATGATCGCCCTGTTCGGCGCGGTGATCCTGCTGCCGTTGTACCTGCAGCAGATCCGCGGGCTGAAGTCGCTGGAGACGGGCCTGGCCCTGCTCCCCGGAGGACTCGCCATGGGCCTGCTGGGGCCGTTCATCGGCCGTGTTTTCGACAAGGTCGGCCCCCTCCCGCTGACCGTCACGGGCTCGGCCATGATGGTGGTGTCGCTGTGGCAGTTCTCCATGCTCGACGCGGACACGCCGGTGGCGTGGATCGTTGCGCTGCATGTGGCCCTGAGCCTGGGGCTGGCGCTCCTGTTCACCCCGGCCTTCACTACAGGGCTGAACCCGCTGCCGCCGCACCTCTATTCGCACGGCTCGGCCACCATGAGCACGCTGCAGCAGGTGGCCGGCGCCGCCGGGACGGCGCTCCTTGTCTCGATTTACGCTGCGGTCTCCGCCGGGACAGGCATCGTCGCCGGCATGCACGCGGCGTTCCTGACCGCTGCAGTCATAGCCCTCGCGGCCGTCGTGCTGTCGGCCATGATGCGCAAGACGGCGGGTGCGGCGCCGGGACATTGAGCCATTGAGCTCATCCCACAGGGGCGACCCTGTCGGCGGAACTACGCAGTGTAGGCGCGGGCGCCGTCGACCCAGGTCTCCAGGACCGAGATCTTGGAGATGTCCCCCGCCGCCACGGTCAGCGGGTCGGCGCTGAGCACCACAAAGTCTGCGCGCTTGCCGGGGGAGATGCTGCCCAGGTCGTCCTCGCGGCCCAGGGCCACGGCGCCGTTGATCGTGTGGGCGGCCAAGGCCTGTTCCGCCGTGATCCGCAGATTGTCCGCCCCCAGCCGGTGGCCCCGCCGCGTCACCCGGGTCACCGCCGCCTGGATGGCCTCGAGCGGCTTGGGTTCGGCCACGGGCGCGTCGGAGCTGAGCGTGACCGGCACGCCGGCCGCCACAAACTCGCCCAGCGGATTGAAGCGTTCGCCGGGCGTGCCGATCGCCTCGGTTACGCCTTCGCCCCAGTTGAAGTAGTGCTGCGGCTGGTTAACGGGGTAGACGCCCAGCTCCCTCATCCGCACAATATGCTCGGGGCTGGGCAGGCCGCAGTGCTCGATCCGGTGCCGGGCGTCCGAATCGGGGAAGGCCGCCTGCGCGGCCTCGATCGCATCCAGAACCATGCCGATCGCGGTGGGGGACTGCGCGTGCGTGGCGGTCTGAAGGCCCACCGAATGGGCCCGGGTGATGAGTTCGGTGTACTCGCTCGGCTCATGGTAGAGCTGGCCTGTGCGGCACGGGTCGCCCACATAGCCGTCAGGGAAGTACGCCGTCCAGCCGCCAAGCGTACCGTCGGCGTAGAACTTGATGCCGCCGACGGCCAGGTGGGAGTTGCCGAAGGCGCCCTGGATGCCGATCTCGATGGCCTGCTCCAGCAGGTGTGAGAGCAGGTACATGCTCACCCGGGTCTTGAGTTCGTTCTGGGCGGACAGGCGCAGGTACATGTCCAGCTCGCGCCGGGTCACCTGGCAGTCGCCGATGCTCGTGACGCCGCCCCGCAGGAACTTCTCCTGGGCCGCGCGCAGCTGGCGCAGGTGCTCCTCGGGCTCATCCTCCAGATGGAAGTTGGGGCCGTGATGGCCCACCTTGACGCCATCGACGCCGGTCAGAATGTTGCAGGCCGCGTCCGAGAGCTCACCTGTGAGCTCGCCGTCGGGGTCCCGGAAGAACTCGCCGCCCGCGGGGTTGGGGGTCTCCCGGTCCACGCCATGCAGGGCGAGCGTGTAGTTGTTGACGACTCCGCCGTGCCCGCTGGCATTCATGAGATAGACCTCGCGGTCGGTGGCGACCTGGTCCAGTTCCTCCTTGCGCGGGTGCCGGCCCTCCGCCAGGTTCTTGTGCTCGTAGCCGTAGCCGCGCACGGGCGTGGTGTCGGGCAGTCGTTCAGCGGCCTCGCGCAGCAGAGCCACGATCTCCGGGATGCTGGCCGCCTTCGCGGGGCCGCAGTCCACCCAGCTCATCATCTGCCCGTACATGAGCGGGTGGGCGTGCGGGTCGATGAAGCCCGGAACCACCACCTTGCCGGACAGGGTCACTGCTGCGGGTTCGGTCGAGCCCAGCCGGCGGGCCTCGGCGCGACATTCGGCCTCGGTGCCGACCGCTGCCACGTGCGAGCCGTGGACCAGGAACGCCTCGGCGCTGCCCAGCCGTGGGTCCACGGTGTGGACCGTGGCACCGGTGAAGATGGTGGTGACGGCATCCAGGGGGGACGCTTCCAGGTGGTGAAGCTTGCGCATGTTGTTGACCTCGCTGTGCAGGGGGTGGCTGGGGCTAGCGGCGGATGCCGGCCGGCATGTCGGGGGCGGTGGCGACGATGACGCTGACGCCGTCGTGCTCGTAACTTTCCTTCAGGGCCCCGCCGAAGGCGTCGGGGTCCTCGACCCGAGAGGAGCGGGCGCCGAAGCCCTCGGCGATCTTGACATGGTCAACGGCGGTGACCTCCGTGTCGACGCGGGTCGCGTTGGCGCGGTCGAAGGAGTCCCGAATTTCGCCGTAGCCGGCGTTGTCCCACAGGACCACGGTCAGCTGGGACCTGCGGTCCACGGCGCTGGCCAGTTCGGTCAGCGTGAAGAGGGAGCCGCCGTCGCCGGCGATGGCCAGCACGCGGCTCGTAGGTTCCGCGATCCGGGCACCGACGGCCATCGGGAGGGCCGCGCCCAGGGTGCCCAGCCCGTAGCCGGCGATCCAGGTGCCGGGGGTGGAATGCGGCAGGTACTGCTGGGCCGTGTAGGCCAGCTGGGTCGAGTCCAGCACCGTGATGGTGTCCTGCGGTGTCGCCTCGGCCAGGGCGTCCAGCCATGGCATGTGCACCCGGGAGGCGTCGACCCATTCGATCGCCGAGCGCATGGCGGCGGCCCGCACGGCGCCGTCGTGGGCGGCGGGCGGCAGATCCGCCGTCGCGTCGAGGAGCGCGGGCAGCACGGTCTCGGCGCGGCCGGCCAGGCCCACTGCTGCGTTGAAGGGGACGTTGAGCTGGGCGGGGTCCACGTCGATGCGGATGATGCGGCCCCCGACACGGACGGGACTGCCCGTGTAGATGGTTTCGGTCTCTGAGAATTCGGTGCCGATGGCGACGACGACGTCGGCACCGCGGAGTTCAGCCTGCGTTCCGGAGAAGGGCAGCGTGTTGGATGCGGACAGCGGGTGGTCTGCGGGGATGATGCCCTTGGCGTTGGTTGTGGCGATGACCGGGGCGTCGAAGTGTTCGGCTAAACGGATGAGTGCGTCCGAGGCCAACAGGGAGCCGCCGCCGGCGAGGACGACGGCGCGCGACGCAGTGCGCAGCAGCTCGGCCGCCTCGCGGATCTGCGCAGTGGTCCAGCCCGGCGCCGGAGCGGGCAGGAACACGGGCGTGATCGTCCCGACCTCCTTGGCCAGGATGTCGATGGGGATCGCGATGTGCGCCGGGCGCGGCCGACCGCTCCGGAAGCCTTGCCAGATTTCGGCCAGCACATGGGCACACTGCTCGGGGTCGGTCACGGTCACGGAGGGGGACGTCAGCTTGCCCACGAGCCCGGCCTGGTCCGGAATGTCATGCAGAGGGCCACGGTTCCGGCCCAGCAGCGCCGTCTCGGTCGTGGAGGCGAGGACCAGCATCGGCACGGAATCGTGCCAGGCCTGAGCCATGGGGGTCAGCGCGTTGAGCACGCCGGGGCCGGAGATGAGCAGGCAGACGCCGGGCTTGCCGCTAACGCGGGCATAGCCGTCCGCCATAAAACCGGATCCCTGCTCGTGCCGGGCGGGGATCGAGCGGATTCCGGTCTCGCCGAGTCCGCGGTACAGCTCGATCGTGTGGACCCCGGGGATCCCGAAAACCGTGTCGACGTCGTAGTGCTCAAGGAGTTTGACTGCTGCCTGTCCGAATTTCATATCACTTTCTCCGCGTCAAAGTGGTGGTCGGGAGATGCCCGGCGCTGAGGCCGGCATCGGTAGAGCTTTGGCCGCGCTTCCGATTCCCGCTGGGGGAGCATTCGGGCGCGCCGAAGCTGCCTCGGCCTGCGGCGTGTCGTCGGGGGAGCCCCTCAACCCGGGCCGACCTTCGCCCCGACTGCCGTCGGAATGGCTAGTGGACGTGGCTGAGGAACTTCTTGGTCCGCTCGTGTTGCGGGTTGCCGAAGAACTGTTCCGGGGCCGACTGCTCGATGATGTAGCCGCCGTCGAACATGACCACCTCGGAGGCCACGCGCTGGGCAAACTTGACCTCGTGCGTCACCACGACCATCGTCATGCCCTCGCGGGCCAGGCTCTCCATGACCTCCAGGACCTCGCCGACCAGCTCCGGGTCCAGAGCCGAGGTCGGCTCGTCGAAGAGCAGGACCTTCGGGTTCATGACCAGGGCCCGGGCAATCGCAACGCGCTGCTGCTGTCCGCCGGAGAGTTCCGAGGGGAAGGCGTGCGCCCGACTGGCCAGGCCCACGCGGCCCAACATCTCGTGCGCGGTCCTTTCGGCTTCCTTCTTGTGCATCTTGCGGACGGTGGTCATGCCGACCATGACGTTGTGCAGCGCGTTCAGGTGCGGGAACAGGTTGAACTTCTGGAACACCATGCCGATGTCGGCGCGTTGGTGCGCCATGGCGCGTTCGGAGAGCGGCACAAAATGGCCCCTGTGTTCCGCCACACCGATGCGCTTGGACTCCAGGTAGATCTCGCCGTCGTCGGCGGTCTCAAGGAGTGCCATCAGGCGGAGCATCGTGGACTTGCCGGAGCCGGAGGGGCCCAGGACCGCCTTGACCTGACCGCGCTGGATCTCGAAATCGACGCCCTTGAGGACGGGATTGTAGCCGTAGCTTTTCTGCAGGTTCTTGACCCGCAGGATCGGCTGATCTGTCGATTCACTCATAGTGCGACCTCTTCCTTCCCGGGGCGCGTCCGGATGACCTTTGCCGCCTTGGTGGTCCAGCGGAATTTCCGCTCGACGTAGCTCTGCAGGATCATCAGGACGGAGACGATGACGAGGTAGTAAATGATGGCGGCCGCGTAGTATTCGGCGTACCGGAACGTCACGGAGACGCCCACCTGCGCCGTAGTGAGCAGTTCCCGCAGCGAGATGACACTGGCCAGGGACGTGTACTTGACCAGGCCGATGAACTCGTTGCCCGTGGGCGGGATCGCGATGCGGGTGGCCTGGGGAATGATGACCTTGAGCATGACCTGGGTCGGCGTCATGCCCAGGGCCCGGGCGGCGAGGGGCTGTCCCTCATCCACGCTCAGCAGCGCCGAGCGCAGAATTTCCGCCATGTACGCGCCCTCGACGACGGACAGTGCGATCAGGGCGGCCAGGAACGGTGTGTACCAGCTTTCCGTCAGAGCCGGAATGAGCTGCGGGCCCGCATTCCAGACGATCAGCAGCACCAGCAGGGTGGGAATTGCCCGGAAGAACCAGACATAGGAGCCGGCGATGGCGCGGGCTGTCTTCTTCTTGCCGATGCGGCCCACCGCGAGGGCGAAGCCGATCAGGATGGCCAGGACCTGGGAGAGCGCGGCCAGCCCTAGGGCGATGCCGGCACCCTGCACGTACTCCAGGGAAAAGAGTTGCTGCCAGAAGATCGCCGGATCAAACTGCATGGCGTCTCATCTTCAACGCTGACATTCGGATCCTAGTCCTTGACCAATTTGTCGGGGCTTAGGCCGTACTTCTTGGCGAGCTCAGCAAGCGTCCCCTTGCTGATGAGCGCCTTGACGGCCTTGGCCACGGGCTCGCTCAGCGGGCCGCCCTTGACCGTGAACACACCGAACGTCGTGTCGGTCGGGAAGATCCCCTCGACGGGGACCAGTGCGCCGTTGCTCTTGGACACGATGTCCGCGATCGCGACGTCGGTTTCCACCAGTGCGTCGGCCTTGCCGTTGGTTACGGCCAGGACCGTCTCGGCGACCTTGGGATATTCGGCCACGTTGATGTTTCCTTTGCCGCCCTGGACGCACTTCTCGCCCAGCGCCCGGACGGTGGCGGCGTTGGCCCCGCCGTTCTGAGCCGCCACTGTCTTGCCGCACAGATCGTCTGCGACCTTGATGTTGTCCTTGTTCTTGGCATTGACGATGATGCCGGGGCCCGTGTTGAGGTACTTGGCGCCGTCGGCCACCTGCAGGCGGGCCTCGCTCGTGTACAGGCCGGACCACATGACGTCGCAGCGCTTGGCCTGCAGGGCAGGCATGAGACCGTCGAAGGCGGCCTGCTGGAAGGTCGGGGTGAGGCCCCAGTAGGACGCGAGGGCGCGCGCACCGTCGGCGTCAAAGCCGATGATGTCTCCGGTGGTTCCGTTGCTGAAGTACTCGAGTGGGGCGTATTCGGGGTCGATGCAGATCTTCAGCTGGCCGCCGCTGATGAGCCCGCTCGGCGCGGCCTCTACCGCGGCGGCCGTTGAGGCGGTGCTTGCGGGACCGGATCCGCCTCCGCAGGCGGAGAGTGACAGCGCGAGGATTGCTGTGCCGAGGAGGCTGGCAGTCTTCTTCAAGGCCATCTCGCTTTCGAGTTAGTTAGTGGTGTAGCTCACACCGGCCAGTGGATGAGATGACCGTAGCCCCATGTCGAGTCCGTGACAAGCAATCGAATTGTTACATAGCGGACTTGGTGATTCTTTTGTTCGGCGACTCGACAGAAGGGCCACTCTTCGGCCTGAATCAATCGTTAGTTTCTCGCTTTTCGTCAGTTCGACTGAGATAAGATTCTTTCGGGATTATTCCGCTCGGGGTCCGGAGGGTAGCCATGGTCGACATCGACGAACAGATCTTCTCCCTGCTGCAGGACGACGGGCGTGCCAGTTACTCCGCCATGGCGCACCACATCGGGGTATCGCGGGCCGCGATCACTGCCCGGGTCGATGCGCTCATGGCCGATGGCTCACTTCGCGTCGTCTCGGCAACCCACCCCGACTTCCTGGGCCTTCACTCCATCTCGCACGTGTCGATCCAGACAGACGGACCCTCGGACCCTGTCATTGAGGCGCTTTCCTCCTGGCCGGCCGTCGTGCTGGTGTTGGGCGTGGGCGGCATCCACAACCTCGTGGTCGAAATCCGGCTCCCCAACCAGGTGGACCTCTATGCCACGATCGGCCGGATCCGTTCCCTGCCGGGGGTCATGACCGTGAACACCCTGGTCTATGTTGATGTGGTCAAGGGCATCTTCATGCCGCGGCATGCGCTGCCGGAGAACGTCAAGGTCGACGACGTCGATCTGCGGCTCATGCGCCAGCTCGAGCAGGACGGCCGCATGAGCTACAAGGATCTGGCTCCGCTCCTGGGGCTTTCTCCCAGCGCGGTGCGGAACCGCGTCAACTACCTGCTCGACAATCACGTGATCCGCATTGGGGCCGCCCACAACCGGCGGGGCAGAACCCGCAACGTCGCGACGGGGCTTGGCGTGAACCTGCGGGGTGATGGGGCATCGGTGATTGATGTCATGGCCGCCCTGCCCGGCATCGAGTTCCTGGCCCGCACAATCGGCCGGTTCGATCTGGTCGCCACGCTGTCCGCTGACTCCGCGGCGACCCTCCGCCAACTCATCGACCGGCTCAGGAATGTTGACGACGTGGTCAAGATCGAGTCCTGGACACACCTTGAGGTTTTCAAGGAGCGGTACGAATGGCCCGTCCCGGCCGCGGTTCTCGAAGCAGCAGTGTGACGATGTGCCTAGCCGGCGAAGAACGCGCTGAGCTCGGAGATGAGCTTGTCCGGCGCCTTGTTGACGCCGTCGTGGCCCATGCCGGGCAGGATGGTGTAGCTGGAGCCGGAGAGCACGTCGTGGATCTGGGCGCAGGCCACCCCGAAGTACGCCGGGCTCCTTTCGCCCACAATGATCAGTGTCTCCAGGGGCAGTGCCAGGAACGGTTCGGCCGGCATGTCGGCGGCGATGATGGCCTTGATCTCGCGGACGCCGGTCTGCATGAGGTCGCGCATCTGCTTGCCGATCGGGGTGCCGGCCGTGAGCTTGTTCGCGAGGGTCAGCATGGACAGCGGCATCCGGGACAGGGCGCTGCCGGTCTCAAGGCCCCTGACCAGCACGGCGAGGGCGCGGTCGTCGTCGCCGGCCGCCGTCGCCCGCTGGTATTCGGCGGTCCAGTCCGCGGTGACGCTGTGGTTCACGGACACGGCGGGGTCGTACACGGCCAGGCGTTCCACCGGCAGGGTGCGGGCCGCGTGCAGCGCGACCGCGCCGCCGAAGCTGTGTCCGAAGACGTCGGTGCTGGAGGTGTGCTTCATCACCGCGTCGAGGTCGTAGATGTCCACGTCAAGGGTGTAGTCCTCCGGCTGCGCGGAGGAGGAGCCGCGGCCGCGCCTGTTGAAGGTGTGGACCGGCCTGCCGAGGGAAGCGCTGAGTTTCTGCGCGAACCGGGTGTAGTCGGCGGCGGTCACCATGGACGCAGGCACGACGACGATGCCCGAGCCCGCCGAGGTCAGCTCGGCGCCCGTGCTCAAAAGCTCAATCGTTCCGCCGTCGGGGGTTCTGATGTTCTCGCGGGTCATGTTCCGAGCCTAGCCGAGCACGCGCCGCAGTGCAGTAAGCAGCGCAGTAGGGTGCCCGGGCTGGCCGGGTACCGCTAGCTGCCCAGCCGGCCGCCGGAGACCTCGAGGTAGCAGGAGCCGCAGAGCGACTCGTACCAGACGTCCTGGCCGTCGATGGCGACCTGGTCGCCGTCGAACACCACCTGCTCGCCGGCCCGGCGGGTGTTGAAGATGGCCTTGCGGCCGCAGCGGCAGATGGTCTTGAGCTCTTCGAGCGTGTGCGCAATCTCAAGGAGCCGGAGCGAGCCGGGGAAGGCGCGGGTCCGGAAGTCCGTTCGGATGCCGTAGGCGAGCACCGGGACGTTGTCCAGGACGGCGATGCGGAAGAGGTCCTCCACCTGTTCCGGTTCGAGGAACTGGGCCTCGTCCACCAGCAGGCAGGCCACTGGCTGCTGGTCCATGTGCTCCAGCAGTGCATCGGGATCGTCCCCGGCGGCGTGCGCGGCGAACAGCCCGCGGGCGGAGGCCCCGGCCGGGATCAGGAAGTCCACAGAACGGGTCATGCCCAGGCGGGAGACGACGGCGGCGTCGCCCTTGGTGTCCACATCGGGCTTGGCGAGCAGGACCCGCTGGCCGCGTTCCTCGTAGTTGAAGGCCGTCTGCAGGAGCCCCGTCGATTTGCCGGAGTTCATCGCGCCGTAGCGGAAGTAGAGCTTGGCCAAGGGGGTCCTTTCGAAAGGGTCGCCCACCGATTCTAAGGTGCGGGCTTCAGCGGCCAGGCCTGAGCCGCCGTCTGCGCGCCCCGAGCGGCGGCAGGGCCCCGGATCCGCCGAGCAGGAACTTCGCGACGGTGAGGGCGAGCCGGTTTCCCGGCCGGATGGGGCCTTCGTGCAGCTGCCCCGGGACTACCGCGAAGCTGATGGCGGGCACGGCGGCGGCAAGCTGCCGCCCGGTTTCGGCGAAGTACGCAGGACTCCAGCCGCCGCTGAGCATCAGCGTCGGGGTGGTCACGGCGGCGAAGTCCGCCAGCTCGGCGTCGGCAGCCAGCACGGCCCGCAGCTCGGCGACGGCCGTTGGCAGCAGTTCCCGCATCTCGGCGCCCAGCCTGGTCCGGGCGGAAAGGATGCTGAGCATGCGCAGCGCGCCCAGCGGCAGCTTGGAAACCGGCCCCGCGGTCTCCAGGCCCTGGACCAGGTGGGCCCACGCCTCGTCGAGCTTTCCGGCGGCCACCGAACGCTCCAGTTCCGGCCGCCAGCGCCGGTTGAGGTCCCCGGAGAGGCTCACCGCAGCGTCATAGGTCACCATGCGGCGGATCGGCACGGTCTGCGCCGTCTGGAGGGCCACGAATCCGCCGTAGCTGTGCGCCACGGCATCACTTGCGCCGGTCTCGCGCAGCACGGCGGCCAGATCCGCGATTTCCGTCGCTGCCGAGTACCCGGCGGGCTGGGGCGAGGATCCGGCGCGCCCGCGCCGGTTGTAACAGTGCACCGGCCGCCCCAGCAGGCGGCTGAGTTTCCGGGCAAAGGGCAGGTAGAGCGCGTCGGTCACCAGGGTCCCGTGCACGACGACGACGCCGGCTGCCCCTGCGGGGGCGGGCCGCGTTACCGTTCCGGTGCCGGCTGGCGCCGCTGCCGCGCCCGCCTCCGTGGCGGTGTCCGCGGTTACCGGCCGGAAGGTGTGCAGTTCGAGGTGCCCCTCGCCGTCGTCCGTCCCGATAATCCACGTCTCCACAGCCCCGAGTCTATTCCCGCAGCGCTCCCCCACCCGGGTGCCGGCCGGGCAGAACTGCACGGGCGGAACTCCCGGTAAACTTGGGGATTGTGACTTCCCAAAACACCCCCGCCCCGAACACCGCCGCCGAGCCCCACGACGCCAGCGAGCAGACGCGCATCCGCATGGAGAAGCGCGCCAAGCTGATCGAGCGCGGCGTCGAGGCGTATCCGGTGGGTGTCGAGCGCACGCATTCGCTGAGTGAAATCCGCGAAAAGTACGCGCACCTCCAGGCTGACGAGACCACGGGCGACGTCGTCGGCGTGACCGGCCGCATCGTCTTCATCCGGAACACCGGCAAGCTCTGCTTCGCCACCCTCCAGGAGGGCGGCGTCGACGGCAAGGCCGTCCGGCTCCAGGCCATGCTGAGCCTGGCCAACATCGGTGAGGAGGCGCTCGCGGACTGGAAGGCCCTCGTGGACCTCGGAGACCACGTCTTCATCAAGGGCGAGGTCATCTCTTCCCGGCGCGGCGAGCTCTCCGTCATGGCCGACTCCTGGTCCATGGCATCCAAGGCACTGCGCCCGCTGCCCGTGCTGCACGCCGAACTCAACGAGGAAACCCGCGTCCGCCAGCGTTACGTGGACCTCATGGTCCGCGACGAGGCACGCGAGATGGTCTACACCCGGGCCGCGGTCACCCGTTCCATCCGGGAGACCCTGCACCGCCAGGGCTACGTCGAGGTGGAAACCCCGATGCTGCAGCTGGTCCATGGCGGCGCCACGGCGCGCCCCTTCGAGACGCACATGAACGCGTTCGACCAGAAGATGACGCTGCGCATCGCCACCGAGCTGTACCTCAAGCGCACGGTGGTCGGCGGCATCGACCGCGTCTATGACATGGGCCGCGTCTTCCGCAACGAGGGCGTGGACTCCACCCACAGCCCCGAGTTCACCACCCTGGAGAGCTACGAGGCCTGGGCCGACCAGTTCGTCATGGCGGACCGGATCAAGGAAATCATCCTCGACGCCGCCGACGCCGCCGGTGTGGGCCGCGTCCTGCAGACCGAGGCCGGCGAGATCAACCTCGACGGCGACTGGGCCTGGATGGCTGTCTACCCGGGGCTCTCCGAAGCCGTGGGCCAGGAAGTCACCCCCGACACCCCGGCCTCCGAGCTGCTGGAGCTTGCCGCCAGGCACGAGGTCAAGGTCGACGCCAACTGGGAGGCCGAGAAGCTCGTCGTCGAGCTCTTCGGTGAGCTGGTGGAACCCACCCTGCTCAACCCCACCTTCGTCTACGACTATCCGCCGTCCGCCCAGCCGCTGGCCCGCCAGCACCGCAAGGACGACCGGCTGATCGAGGCCTGGGACCTGATCATCGGCGGCATGGAGCGCGGTACCGCGTTCTCCGAACTGATCGACCCCGTCATCCAGCGCGAACGCCTCACCGAGCAGTCCCGCCGCTCCGCCGCGGGCGATGTCGAGGCCATGCATTTGGACGAGGACTTCCTCCGTGCCCTGGAATACGGCGCCCCGCCGATGGGCGGAATCGGCCTGGGCATCGACCGGCTGGTCATGCTCTTCACCGGTGCAGGCATCCGCGAGACCATACTTTTCCCCCTGCTGAAGCCCGAAGGACACTGAGCGTGGACTACATTGCCGTATTGCTGCCGTCCGTCGTCGTCGGCCTGATTTTCTGGTTTGCCATGAAATCCATATTCAATGCCGACAAATCCGAGCGGCAGGCCGAGGCGCGCGCCCAGGCGGAGGCAGAAGAACGTAGCCAAGGGCAGGATGCCGGCCCTGCGGACGGTCAATTCCCGGGACAGAACTAATAGCGCCCTATTGCGGACTGTGGTTTTCCTTTGGAAAGTGTTTGCCGCTTTGACTCCCTGCCGTAAACCGGAGGATACTTTTTACAGATACATCCTGCTTTTCTAAACGCTCGTCCTTTTGGAAAGAGAGTCTTTATGGCACAGAAAGTAAAAATCATCCTTGTCGATGATCTGGATGGGGGATCCGCGGACGAAACTGTCCGGTTTGGCCTTGACGGCGTCAGCTATGAAATAGACCTGTCGTCGAGTAATGCCTCAGAACTCCGCACCGCAGTGGAGCGGTTTGTTTCACACGCACGCAAGACATCAAGCGGCCGCGCCACGCGCACCAAAATTTCAAGCGGACGGAATCAGGACTCTGCCCAGATCCGTCAGTGGGCCCGTGACAACGGCTATGCGGTAAACAGCCGCGGACGTATCCAGGCGGAAATTCAGGAAGCCTACCAAAAGGCAAATTCCTAGCCGGACGCCCTGCTTGCAGGCACCACATCAAATGACTTTGCCCCCGCCGTTTGGCGGGGGCAAAGTCATTTGGCCGGTCAACCGCGTCAAGGGTCAACCGCCGACGGCGACACCGGGCCGGCGCCTCGGCTGCATCCTGCACGACGAGGTGAGACTTCGCGCCCATGTCTGGCCAAGACATGGGCGCGAAGTCTCACTTCGACGGCTTAAGTGCGCTGCCGGGACGCCCCGGCTGGCGGCCCGGACGCGCCCCGGTTTCCCCTGTGGCGAACAAGCCCCAATTCTTGAACCCGGCCACGTAGCATCAAAGTACGTCGTAGCTAGGAGTGTGGCGAAATGTTTGAGCGATTTACGGACCGTGCCCGTCGCGTAGTTGTGCTTGCCCAAGAAGAGGCACGCATGCTGAACCACAATTACATTGGTACCGAACACATCCTCTTGGGTCTGATCCATGAGGGTGAAGGTGTTGCCGCCAAAGCCCTTGAGTCCTTGGGTATTTCGCTCGACGGTGTCCGCGAGCAGGTGCAGGAGATCATCGGCCAGGGCCAGCAGGCCCCGTCCGGCCACATCCCCTTCACGCCGCGCGCCAAGAAGGTACTGGAGCTCTCGCTGCGCGAGGCCCTGCAGCTGGGACACAACTACATCGGCACCGAGCACATCCTGCTCGGCCTCATCCGCGAGGGTGAAGGCGTTGCCGCCCAGGTGCTGGTCAAGCTCGGCGCTGACCTGAACCGGGTCCGCCAACAGGTCATCCAACTGCTGTCCGGCTACCAGGGCAAGGAAACCACGGGCGCAGGCGTCGGCCCAGGCCAGGCCGAGGGCACCCCCGCCGGTTCCGTCGTCCTGGACCAGTTCGGCCGCAACCTGACCCAGGCTGCACGCGAGAACAAGCTTGACCCCGTGATCGGGCGCGAGCATGAAATGGAACGCGTCATGCAGGTCCTTTCCCGCCGTACCAAGAACAACCCGGTGCTGATCGGCGAGCCGGGCGTCGGCAAGACCGCCGTCGTCGAGGGCCTTGCCCAGGCGATTGTCCGCGGCGACGTACCCGAGACGCTGAAGGACAAGCAGCTGTACACCCTGGACCTCGGGTCCCTCGTGGCCGGCTCCCGCTACCGCGGTGACTTCGAAGAGCGCCTCAAGAAGGTGCTCAAGGAGATCCGCACCCGTGGTGACATCATCCTGTTCATCGACGAGATCCACACGCTTGTGGGTGCGGGAGCCGCCGAAGGTGCCATCGATGCGGCCTCGATCCTGAAGCCCATGCTGGCCCGCGGCGAGCTCCAGACCATCGGTGCGACCACGCTGGATGAATACCGCAAGCACATCGAGAAGGATGCTGCCCTGGAACGCCGTTTCCAGCCGATCCAGGTCAAGGAGCCTTCGGTTGCGCACGCGATCGAGATCCTCAAGGGACTCCGCGATCGGTACGAGGCACACCACCGGGTCACGATCACCGACGGCGCCCTCGCCTCGGCGGCGCAACTCTCGGATCGTTATGTTTCGGACCGTTTCCTGCCGGACAAGGCGATCGACCTGATCGACGAGGCCGGCGCACGGCTGCGCATCCGCCGGATGACGGCCCCGCCCGAGCTGAAGGTCATGGACGAGCGCATCGCGGCGATGAAGCTGGAGAAGGAATCCGCGATCGACGCGCAGGACTTCGAAGGCGCCGCGGCGCTGCGCGACAAGGAGCAGAAGCTCATTGCCGAGCGTGCCGAGAAGGAACGCCTGTGGAAGACCGGCGGCATGGACGACATCTCCGAAGTTGATGAGGACCTCATCGCCGAGGTGCTGGCGAACTCCACCGGCATTCCGGTCTTCAAGCTCACCGAGGAAGAGTCCTCGCGCCTGCTGAAGATGGAGGACGAGCTGCACAAGCGCGTCGTTGGCCAGGACGAGGCCATTCGCGCCCTGTCCCAGGCCATCCGCCGCACCCGTGCGGGCCTCAAGGACCCGAAGCGTCCGGGCGGTTCGTTCATCTTCGCCGGCCCCACGGGCGTCGGCAAGACGGAGCTCGCCAAGGCCCTCGCCGAGTTCCTGTTCGGCGAAGAAGACGCACTGATCACCCTGGACATGTCCGAGTACTCGGAGAAGCACACGGTATCGCGTCTCTTCGGTGCCCCTCCGGGCTACGTGGGCTACGAGGAAGGCGGACAGCTGACCGAGAAGGTCCGCCGTCGTCCGTTCTCCGTGGTGCTGTTCGACGAAGTGGAGAAGGCGCACGCCGATCTCTTCAACTCGCTGCTGCAGATCCTGGAAGACGGCCGGCTGACCGACTCCCAGGGCCGCGTGGTGGACTTCAAGAACACCGTGATCATCATGACCACCAACCTCGGCACCCGCGACATCTCCAAGAGCGTGGCCACCGGCTTCCAGTCCGGCACGGATACGCAGACCGGCTACAACCGGATGCGCGCCCGCGTCACGGAGGAGCTCAAGCAGCACTTCCGTCCCGAGTTCCTGAACCGTGTTGACGACGTTGTGGTCTTCCCGCAGCTGACCCAGGACGAGATCATCGAGATCGTGGACATGATGATCGGCCGGCTGGAGAAGCGCCTCAAGGACAAGGACATGGGCATCGAGCTCACGACCGCGGCCAAGGTGCTCCTGGCAACCCGCGGCTACGATCCCGCGATGGGTGCCCGGCCGCTGCGCCGCACCATCCAGCGCGAGATCGAGGACCAGCTCTCGGAAAAGATCCTCTTCGGGGAGCTGCACGGTGGCGACATCGTGGTGGTGGATGTGGACGGCGAAGGCGACGACGCCAAGTTCACCTTCGCCGGCAACGCCAAGCCGCGCATCCCGGAGATCGCTCCGAGCGTCTAAGTTCCCACGCAAAAGGCCCCGTCCGCTCCAGCAAGGAGTGGGTGGGGCCTTTGCTTTGCCCCGCCCTCGGGCCTGCCGGCCTAGTGATGATCTGAAAGTACCGTTTCACTCTCAGTGAACTTGGTGTGATCCGGGCCACAGGGGGTGTTGAATCGGTGCATGGCTTCCACCGATTCAGAGATCCTGAGCGAAAAACCCGAAACCCCGTTCCATGACCTGGACCACTACCTTGCGATTCCCAGGGTCAGCGGCCTGACGCTGAGCCCCGATGGCGGGCGGCTGGTCACCACCGTGGCCACGCTCAACGCCAAGGGCACCGAATTTTGTACCGCCCTGTGGGAACTCGATCCGGAAGGGCAGAGGCAGGCCCGCCGGATCACGCGCAGCGCCAAGGGGGAGGCCGGCGCCGTGTTCGCGGCCAACGGCGATCTCTACTTCACCTCCGCCCGTCCCGATCCGGACAGCCCCGAGGCGGACCCCGTCAGCGCACTGTGGCTGCTTCCGTCCGACGGCGGCGAGGCCCGCGTCGTGCTCTCGCGCGCCGGCGGGATCAGTGGAGTCCTGGCCGCCAAGGAGACCGGCGGGCTGTTCGTGAGCGCCGCCGTGCTGGCCGGTTCCACCGGCGAGGACAATGACGAGCAGCGCCGCAAGGCCCGCAAGGACAACAAGGTGGCCGCCATCCTGCACAGCGGCTACCCCGTGCGCTACTGGGATGCCGATCTGGGGCCGGCGCAGCCGCGGCTTTTCGCCGTCGAGCCCGGCGAGGAGAAGGAACCGGGCAAGCCCGCCACGGTGGACGCCACCGCGCCCCTCAAGCTCCGCAACCTGACTCCGGACGTCGGAAACGGGCTCCGTGAAGCGGATTCGGTCGTCAGCCCGGACGGGAAGACCATCTACAGCAGCTTCAACAAGCCGCTCGCGAACGCGGACACGCGGTCCGTGCTGGTCGCGATCGACGTGGCCACCGGAACCCGAACCGTCCTGCTCGACGTCGAGGGTATGAGCTATTTCCCGGGGCCGGTCAGCCCCGACAACCGGACCCTCGTGGTACGCAGCGAAAGCGACACGACTCCTCTCGCAGCCCCGCAGGTCAAGCTGCACCTGCTCGACGTTTCCGGCGACGCCGCAGTTTCCGGTGACGCAGGCAAAGCAGGCCTGGCGCCGCTCGCCCGTGACTGGGACCGCTGGCCCCGCCCCGCGGCGTGGCTGCCGGACGGATCCGGCCTGCTGGTCACTGCCGACGAGGACGGCTCCTCGCCGGTTTTCCGGATCGGAGTCCCCGGCGGGACCGCCGACGCCAGCCAGGCCACCCGCGTGACCGCCGACACGGCGGCCTACACCGACGTCGTGGTCTCCCCGGACGGGCGCAGCGCCTATGCGCTGCGCAGCTCCTACGAGTTCCCCGCGGAAGCCGTGCGGATCGACCTCGCCAGCGGCGGCGTCGTCCGCCTCCCGGCTCCCGCCGAGCGCCCGCAGTACCGCGGCTCGCTGGAACGCGTGGAGACGACGGCGGCAGACGGCTCCCGGGTACCGGCGTACCTGGCCATGCCGGAAGGCGCCTCGGCCGGAAACCCGGCCCCGCTGCTGCTCTGGATCCACGGCGGCCCGCTCGGATCCTGGAACGCCTGGACGTGGCGCTGGAACCCGTGGCTGCTCGTGGCCCGCGGCTACGCCGTCCTGCTGCCGGACCCGGCCCTCTCCACCGGCTACGGCCAGGACCACATCCAGCGCGGCTGGGGTGAATGGGGCAAGGCCCCGTATACGGACCTGATGGCCATCACTGACGCCGTCGTGCAGCGCCCGGACATCGACGAGACGCGCACGGCCGCCATGGGCGGCTCGTTCGGCGGCTACATGGCCAACTGGGTTGCCGGCCACACCGGCCGCTTCAAGGCGATCGTGACGCATGCCAGCCTCTGGGCCCTCGACCAGTTCGGCCCGACCACCGATGCCGCCCAGTACTGGCTCAAGGAAATGACGGCCGAGATGGCGCTGGAGAACTCCCCGCACCTGCACGTGGAGAACATCAGCACCCCCATGCTGGTCATCCACGGCGACAAGGACTACCGCGTGCCGATCGGCGAGGGGCTGCGGCTCTGGTACGAACTGCTCTCCAAATCGCAGCTGGCGGCCGACGAGAACGGCGACACCGACCACCGATTCCTGTACTTCCCGGACGAGAACCACTGGATCCTGCACCCGCAGCACGCGAAGGTCTGGTACGGAGTGGTCGAGCACTTCCTCGCCAAAAACCTGCTCGACAAGGACATCCCTGTCCCTGCCGAGCTCGGGTTGTAGGTCGCTCCCGGCCTGAACCAAGCACAGTACGGCGTCGCCGTAAGATTGGGCTGTGACTGAGACGATCCGCATCCGCCCTGCCCGCACCAGTGATGTGGCGGCCATCAAGTCGCTGGTGGCGCCGCTGGCCGAGCATCGGATCCTCATGGCGAAGGAGACAGTGGCCTACTACGAAAGCCTGCAGGAGTTCCGGATCGCCGAATCCGCCGACGGCGAGGTGATCGGCTGCGGGGCGCTGCACGTCATGTGGGAGGACCTGGCCGAGGTGCGCACGCTCGCGGCCTCCGACGACTGGCGCGGCAAGGGCGTGGGGCATCTGCTGGTGGAGCGCCTCCTGGAGGATGCCAAGGCCTTGGGGGTGTCCCGTGTGTTCTGCCTGACGTTCGAGGTGGGCTTCTTCAAGAAACACGGGTTCGAGGTCATGGCGGACCAGAGTGCCGTGGACCCGGTGGTCTATTCGGAGCTGCTGCGTTCGCATGACGAGGGTGTCGCCGAGTTCCTGGACCTCGCGCGGGTGAAGCCAAACACCCTGGGCAACACCAGGATGATCAAGGCGCTGTAGAGGCGCTGCGGCTCGGGGTCTTCCGATCAATAAATTTGCCCGGACCAGACGTCGGCAAGGGCCGGCTCGGACAGCCACCGTTTTCGTGGCTGGGCGGCGACGCCTGGCCGAACTTCCCGGCGTGGGCGGACAAGCAAACCTGACCCGCGCCGGCTCCGCGGCTGCTGCGAATCAGGCGGTTCGTGCAGGCTGCGCGATCCGCCTCAGCCGTTTGAAACCGGGAGCCTACCGCTGGCAGGGCCCCGGTAGTAGGGTCTAAGCAAGCAGCCAGGACACCATCCAGGGAGCACAGCCATGAAGAAGCTCATCAACGATCCCCGTGCCGTGGTCGACGAGTCAGTGGAGGGGTTCGGGCTTGCTCATGCCGACCTCGTGACCGTCAGCCCGGACCCCAAGTACATCGTCCGGAAGGACGCCCCCGTGGCGGGCAAAGTGGGTCTCGTCTCCGGCGGAGGCAGCGGCCATGAGCCGCTTCATGGCGGCTATGTGGGCAGGGGAATGCTCGACGCCGCCGTGCCGGGTGCCGTGTTCACCTCGCCCACACCCGACCAGATCCTTCCCGCGACGCTTGCCGTGAACTCAGGTGCCGGCGTCGTGCATATCGTGAAGAACTACACCGGCGACGTGCTCAACTTCGAGACCGCAGCGGAACTGGCCCAGGCCGAAGGCGTGGAAATCCGGACAGTCCTGGTCAACGACGACGTCGCCGTGCAGGACTCGCTGTACACCGCCGGGCGGCGCGGCGTGGGCGGCACCGTCCTCGTGGAGAAGATCGCCGGCGCGGCCGCCGAGCGCGGAGACAACCTTGACGCGGTCGCCGCAGTCGGTGACCGCGTCAACCAGAACGTCCGCAGCATGGGCGTGGCGTTGTCCGCCTGCACCGTCCCGCACGCTGGGGTGCCCAGCTTCGAGCTTGAGGAAAACGAGATCGAGATCGGGATCGGCATCCACGGGGAGCCGGGCCGGCACCGCATCCCGATGGAAAACGCCGACGGCATCACGGACCGCCTGCTGGACCCCGTCGTCAGCGACCTCGGGCTCGCCTCCGGGGAGAAGGTGCTTCTGTTCGTCAACGGCATGGGCGGCACGCCGCTGAGCGAGCTGTACATCGTCTACCGACGGGCCGCGCAGGTGCTTGCCGGGAAGGGCGTCACCGTGGCGCGCTCGCTGGTGGGCAACTACATCACCGCCCTCGAGATGCAGGGCTGCTCCATCACGGTCCTGCGCCTCGACGACGAAATGACGGCCCTCTGGGACGCTCCCGTCCACACTGCGGCCCTCCGTTGGGGCGTCTGACCGTGGGACTGGACGTCAACTGGGCGGTGCGGTGGCTCACCCTGTCCGCCCAGGCCATGGCGGATCACCGGGTGGAGCTGATCGAGCTGGACCGGCCGATCGGAGATTCCGATCACGGCGAGAACATGGACCGCGGCTTCAAGGCCGTGATGGACAAACTCGCCGAATCGCCTCCGGAAACCCCGGCGGCGGCCCTGAAACTGACTGCCATGACCCTGATGTCGAAGGTGGGGGGAGCTGCCGGGCCGCTCTACGGCACCGCCTTCCTGCGCGCTGCGACGGCGCTCGGGGAGACGGCCGACGTCGACGCCGCCACCCTGGCGGCGGCCCTGCAGGCCGCCCGCGACGGCATTGTCGCCCGCGGCAAGGCGGAGTCGGGGGACAAGACGATGGTGGACGCCTGGACTCCCGCCGTCGAGGCTGCTGCTGCGGCCGCCGTTTCCGCCGGAAACGGCGACGTCCATAAGGTGTTGCTGGCCGCAGCGGAGGCGGCCGAGACCGGGGCCGTGTCCACTGATCCGATGCTCGCCCGCAAGGGCCGCGCCAGCTATCTGGGGGAGCGCAGCATCGGCCACCGCGATCCGGGAGCCGTTTCCAGCGCCCTGATCCTGCGCGCCGCGGCCGGAGCTGCCGAATGACGGTCCGGCTCGTCGTCGTATCCCACAGTGAAAAAATCGCCGACGGCGCAGTTGAACTTGCCGCGCAGATGGCGCCCGATGTCGTGATCCTTGCCGCCGGGGGTACCGACGACGGCCGGATCGGCACGAGCCTGGAGAAGGTGATGGCGGCCCTCGAACAGGCCGCCAGCGGGGGCGTCGGCATTGTCGTACTGACCGATCTCGGATCGGCGGTGATGACCGCGGAATCGGCGGTGGAATTCTCGGCGGATCCCGGGTCCGTGCTGCTGGCCGATGCGCCCCTGGTGGAGGGACTTGTGGCTGCCGCGGTGGCAGCCCAGGCCGGGGCGGACGCGGAGGCGGTGAAGGAGGCCGCCGAGGCCGTCTACCGGCCGCCGGTTGCGCGGGAAGCGCCCGTGCACGAGCACCAGCAGCCGCCGGACGCTATGGGCGACTTCGAACTCGTCAACCAGACGGGCATGCATGCTCGGCCGGCGGCGAAGATTGCGGGCGGTCTGTCAGGCCTGGACGCCGACGTGACAGTCAACGGCGTTGACGGGGCATCGATGACCGCACTCATGATGCTCGCCGCCGGCAAGGGAACGGTGTTGCACGTCGAGGCAAGCGGCCCGGACGCGGCCAAGGCAATCGACTATCTGGACCGCCTGGTGAAGTCCGGCTTCGGGGAACCCTAGGGCCGGAGCCTCAGCCCGTGCCGGCTGTGGTCAGGTCCGGTTCTGCCTGGTCCTGCCGTGACAGGCTCCACGCCATCCATCCGCCGGCGGCCGCCGTGAGCAGGGCTCCGATGGGCTGGGTCGGCAGGCTGCTTCCCGTGGTCGCCTGCCCCAGCACCACGCCCAGGACGTAGAAGAGTACGGCGCCGGCCACCCATATTGCGCCGGCCCAGCGCGGAAGTGTCCGGGAATGCCATACGGCAACCCCCAGGAGCACGTTGCCAACGAGGGCGAGCAGGAGGCCAAGCAGGAACGAACCCGTCATGGCGGCTGGAAACTCCAGTTGCATGACTTCCTGGTTTCCGCCCAGATATGCCTTTCCGATCGCGGGGATGGCGAAAGTGGAGATCGCGGCGGGCACCAGCAACAAGGCGGTACCGGCGACAGCGATGACCGTTGCTGCCAGCGCCAGGCGGCCCACGCGGCTGTTTGCCAGGCAGCAGCCCAGCGCGAGGACGCCGAAGATCGCGAGGATGGTGCCGCCAGTGCTGCCGACCAGGTGGCTGATCTGGTAGGAGCCTGAGCTGACAAACCGCGCCCAGGCGTCCGGATCCTTCGCCTGGTCCGGCTGCGGCTCCAGCGTGGACCAGGCGGTGATCAGGCCGTAGACGGGCAGGGCCCACAACCCCGCACGGATCCACCGGCTGATGTTCTGCGCGTTCATTGACGTTCACCTTTCTCGACGGGGGCTACGCCGCCTGCCGGAGGCCGTTCGCGTCCAGCACCACGCCGGCCGTGATGAAGCTGCCGCACTGTTCCCCGTACGGGTACGCCACCCGCGGCGTGAAAGCCAGGGCCCGCACCGGCAACGGCTGCCCGGCCGCGCCGGTCCCCGTCACTGTCACCTCGATGAGGGACGCGGTCAGCGACTCAAGCATCAGCATGCCGGTCAGGGTGCCGTCCGGGGAAGAGGTAGCCGAACACACGCCGTCACCGCCGTAGGACCCAGGTTCGCAGCCCTGGTCAATGGGGGTGCTCCCGGGGACCAGGTCCAAGTCGGCCCCCATGCAGCGGCCGTCCTGGCATGCCTTGAGATGGATGGATTTCACTGAGCTGACGTACTCAGGAGCGACGGTCAATGCCACCACCGAAGCCTGGGCGATCGCCGGGCAGACCGTCTCGGCCCGGCACGAGGACGCCAGGAAAACCGTGGCCGTGAGGGCCACAATGACGGCCAACTTGCGCATACCCCCAGCCTAGGGCCGGGGGCCGTGTTCAGCTAGGCAGGCGCAAGCCGCCCAGGTGAAGCTCCGCGAGGCCGTCACTCAGCAGGCCGGCAAGCGCGCGTTCCAGCTGTTCCGGAGCCGAGTTGAGCCGGTGCAGGGCAGCGAGCGGGATGCCGATCCCCTCGGGCTCGAAGCCAAGGTCCGCCGCGGCGCGCTGGAACAGCTCCGGCTCCACGGGCGCCTCCGCCACGCGGAGGACCGCCATCACAGCACCGCGCACCTGCCGGTCCGTGCCGTGCCAGGACTGCCCCTTCGGCGTGTACGTCGGCGGCGGTTCGCCGGCCGCGAGCCACGCGCACGAGTCGCGGACCGGGCAGTCCCCGCACTTCGGCGACCGCGCCGTGCACACCAGCGCCCCGAGTTCCATGACGGAGGCATTCCAGCGCACGGAGGCGCCGACGTCGTCCGGCAGCACCTGCGCGGCCAGCCTCATTTCCGCCGCGGTCAGGGCCCGCGACGGCAGGGCAGTGCCCGCGAACAGGCGCGCGTGGACCCGGCGGATATTGGTGTCCACCACCGTCTCGCGGCGGCCGAAGGCGAAGGCCGCAACGGCCGCGGCCGTGTAGCTGCCCACGCCCGGAAGCTCCAGCAGATCCGCATACGTGCCCGGAACCTTCCCGCCATGGTTGTCCCGGATGGCGACGGCGGCCGCGTACAGGCGCAGGGCCCGCCGGGGATACCCGAGTCGCCCCCAGGACCGGACGGCCTCGCCTGCGGGTTCCCGGGCCAGAGCGGCCGGCTCTGGCCAGCGCCGCAGCCACTCCTCCCAGACCGGCAGGACACGGACCACTGGCGTCTGCTGGAGCATGATCTCACTGACCAGTACGCCCCAGGGCGTGCATTCCGCAGCCCGCCACGGCAGCTCCCGGGCGTTGGACCCGAACCAGGCAGCCAGCCCCGCATGGAGTCCGGAGAGATCCTCGGCGTCGGGGAGGAGCCCGCCGGAGAGGGGTTCCCGAGGCGTGGCAGCTGGGATAAGAGGGGATTCGGCTAGAGATTTGATCCATTCAGCGTAATAGATGCCGGCCGTGGTCCGCCCCGCGGCGTGGTCGGAGGCCATACCCTGCGCGGTTCTCTAGGCTAGAAGGATGGTCAGGCAAGGCGATTCAGGAACGAACGGTTCAAGGCCGAAGGTTTCCGGCAGCGTTTCCGGCGGTGTTTCCGGCAGCCGGAAATCCGTGCGGAAACCCGGGCGGGCCCCGCTCAGCCCCGTCTACCGTCGCCGCCGGCTGTTCGTCGGCTCAGTCCTGCTGCTGGTGATCGCCGTTGCCTTCGGCGGCTTTGTTGCAGTCTCCGGCGCCATCAACGGCGGCGGGAAGGCTTCAGGGCAGGGTTCCGGCGGGCAGCCTTCCGGCGGGTCCGCCCAAGTGAACCAGCCGGCGGGTCCGGCCGGCGGGACTCCGGCAGCGTCCACGGCCCCCGCGGCCGCGCCGACCCCCACGGCAATCGACGGCTGCGACCATAACCTGGTGACCGTCACAGCTGCCACCGACAAGCCGGCCTACGCCGCCGGTGAGGATCCGCTGCTCAGCCTGAAAGTCACGAACGGCAACAAGGTGCCGTGCGAGGTGAATATCGGGACGTCACAGATGGAATACCTGATCATCAGCGGCTCGGACCGGATTTTCTCATCCAGGGACTGCCAGGCGGAGAGCACGGAGCTGGTGACGACCATCGCGCCGGGCCAAAGCGAAACCGCGAACTTCCCCTGGCCGCGCAACCGCACGGTGCAGGGCTGCACGCCCATCGAGGCCAAGCCCGGAGCCGGCGGCGCCTATTACGTCTTCACCGCCAGGCTGGCGAACAAGACCAGCCCCAAGGCCGTGTTCCAGCTCAACTGACCATCGATTGCTCCATAGCTGCCGTTCCGGGCCGCCAAAAGGGCAGTTGCGGAGCAACCGACGGGGGTTGCGGGGCCGCGTCAGAGGAACCTGTCCAGCAGGCTTGCCTCGGCCATGCGGCTCAGGCCCTCGCGGACGGTCCGGGCGCGCTGGTCGCCGATCCCGTCGACGGTCATGAGGTCATCGATCGTGGCCGCCATGAGGAACTGCAGGCCGCCGAAGTGGTCCACCAGGCGGTCGGCGACGGCCTTCGGCACCGCTTTCAGGCCGGAGAGCAGGCGGTAACCGCGCGGCTGGACGACGGCGTCGAGGTTGGCCTCGCCGCCTGCGAAGCCGACGATCCCGGCGATCTTGCCCAGATCAATCAGCTCGGTGGGCCCCAGGTTCACGAGGGCTTTGACTGCTTTCTCAATGTCCTCCGCGGTTGCATCCGGGCCCGAGTAGTCGCGGATGATCACATCGCTGCCGGGGCCGCGGCCGACTGTCAGTTCGTCCAGCTGCAGTGACAGCAGGCGGCCGTCTTCGCCGAGTTCCAGGACGTACTGCGAGATCTCCTCGGAGATCCGGCGCACCATTTCCTGGCGCTGCAGCGTCACGGCAACGTCGCGGACGGTCACCATGGCCTCGATTTCGAGGGCGGAAAGCGAGCTGGTCACCTGGTCCAGGCGGGAGCGGTAGCGTTCCAGGGTTGCCAGGGCCTGATTGGCGCGGGCCAGGACCTTCTCCGAGCCTTCCAGGACGTGCCGCAGCCCGTTCACATACAGGGCGATGATCTGCATCGACTGGCTGACCGAGATAACGGGCACTCCGGTCTGGATGGCAACACGCTCCGCGGTCCGGTGCCGGGTGCCGGACTCCTGGGTCTCGATGCTGGAGTCCGGGACCAGCTGGACGGCCGCACGCAGGATGTTGCTGGCGTCCTTGTCGCAGATGATGGCGCCGTCCATTTTGGCCAGTTCCCGCAGGCGGGTGGGCGAGAAGTCGATGCCGATGTCGAAGCCGCCGGAGCAGATGGATTCGATGGTCCGGTCGATGCCCAGCACGATCAGGGCCCCGGTCCGGCCGCGGAGAATGCGCTCCAGTCCGTCGCGGAGGGCGGTGCCCGGTGCCACTCTGCCCAGAGTCGCCTTGAGTGAATCTTCAGGGCTCCGAGCCATAGATTTTCCCCTTCAAAGTTGCAGGGTCCAGCCCGCAGGTACGCCGGTTTCCAAGGTTTCCGGCATGATCAAAAATACTCGGTTGCCCGGTCTGTCCATAGTAGAGGTAAAACAGGGCGTTAACCGCACAGGCAAGCCTCAAAGTGGCTCATCCGGACCTGCCGCAAGACGACCCCGGAACGGACCCGGGGACCACGCCCGGCAAGGGCACTTTGGGCCCCAGTGCCGGGGCCCCGCGGCCTGCGATAAACTGGGAGTCTTGGGTGTATGGCCGGCGTGCAGGCGCCGCGGCCCCCGTATCGCGATCATTCCCAGCCCGCAGCGAAAGTAGCACCGTGTCTCAAGAAGTCCTTAGCCCCGCCCGAGTCCAGGAGATTCACAAGCAGGCGGCCCGGCGTCGGACATTCGCTGTCATCTCACACCCCGACGCCGGCAAGTCCACCCTGACCGAGGCGCTCGCGCTGCACGCGAAGGTGATCGGCACCGCCGGCGCCTCCAGCGGCAAGGCCAACCGCAAGGAGACGGTCTCCGACTGGATGCAGATGGAAAAGGACCGCGGCATCTCGATCAGCTCCGCGGCCCTGCAGTTCGCCTACCGGGACACCGTAATCAACCTCCTGGACACACCCGGCCACGCCGACTTCTCCGAGGACACCTACCGTGTGCTGGCAGCCGTGGATTGCGCCGTGATGCTCGTGGACGCCGCGAAGGGCCTGGAAACCCAGACCATGAAGCTATTCGAGGTCTGCAAGCAGCGCAACCTGCCCATCATCACCGTGATCAACAAATGGGACCGCCCTGGCCTGGACGCGCTGGCGCTCATGGACGAGATCACCGAGCGCACCGGGCTGCAGCCGATGCCGCTGACCTGGGCCGTGGGCATCTCCGGCGACTTCCGCGGCGTGTGGGACCTGCGCAATGACCGCTTCGCGCAGTTCAAACGCAACAACGCCGGCGCCAACATCGCCCTCACCGAGTACTTCACCCCGGACGAGGCCGCCGCCAGCCAAGGCGACGACTGGTCCAACGCCGTTGACGAGGCCGGGCTGGTCATCGAGTCCAACCTGGCGTTCGACGTCGAGGCCTTCCACGCCGGCAAGGCCACACCGATCCTATTCAGCTCGGCCGCCCTGAACTTCGGCGTGAAGGAAATCCTCGACGCCCTCGTGGACTTCGCCCCGCACGCCGCGTCCCGGCCCGACGTCGACGGGGACCCGCGCCCCGTCGATGCCCCCTTCGCCGGATTCGTCTTCAAGGTTCAGGCCGGCATGAACAAGGCCCACCGCGACCACGTCGCCTTCATCCGCGTCTGCTCCGGCATCTTCGAGCGCGGCATGGTGGTCACCCAGGGCAGGACCGGCAAGTCGTTCGCCACCAAGTACGCCCAGCAGGTATTCGGCCGCGAACGCGAAGTCATTGACGAGGCGTTCCCCGGAGACGTCGTGGGCCTGGTGAATGCGTCCTCCCTGCGGGTGGGTGACAGCCTGTTCCTGGATCGGCCGGTGGAGTTCCCCGCCATCCCGCTGTTCGCCCCGGAACACTTCCAGGTGGCGCGCTCCAAGGACCCCAGCCGCTTCAAGCAGTTCCGCCGCGGCATCGAACAGCTGGAGCACGAGGGCGTCATCCAGGTGCTCCGCTCCGACATCCGCGGCGACCAGGCGCCGGTGCTTGCCGCCGTCGGCCCCATGCAGTTCGAAGTCGTGGAGGACCGCATGGCGCACGATTTCAGTGCCCCGATGAGGCTGGAACGGCTGCCGTACTCCATTGCCCGGATTTCGACGGCGGACGCCATGCCGGCGCTGGCCAACGTGCCGGGCGCCGAGGTGCTGCTGCGGTCCGACGGCGAATACCTCGCCTTGTTCAATGACGTCTGGGCGCTGCGCCGGATCGAAAAGAACCACCCGGACCTGACTCTGCTGCCGATCGGCACCCACAACCCCGCCAAGTAGGGGAAACAGCCCGGCGCCCGGCGGGAGAACCGTCAGCTGCCTCGTAGACGGAAAAGACCCTAGCCCTTCCAAAACGAAGCAACCAGACTCTCAAACCCCGTGATCTACACAACGGACAACAGCTGGGGAGCTAAGGATATCGACCCTTTTTGATGACCAGCGCGCGGCCTTCCGCAGTCAATCGGTGTCCTTCGGCGGTCGCCAGGGGCTTGCGCCCAGCATTAGGGGCAAATCATCGGTAACACTCTCGGCCGCGTTGCGCGAGAGGGCCGTCTGCGGGGTGGTGCGTTGACTGACCCTGTGCGTGACCTCGTGAAGGGTTTCGAGGCTCATAACAGGTGGGAATGGCGACTGCGGGGCTGCACAAGCAGATCCTTGCGGACTACCGTTTCCATGGAGGACAAGATCCTTACGTAAATCGAGACCAAGGGAGTTTCAATGGGTGACGTGTGGATTCGTACCGCCAACCAGGGCCTGATTCGGGCCGACAAAGTCACTGAAATTGGAACTTCTCGTGGATCGGTCCACGAGGAGACGGGATATGCGGTGAAAGCCGTCGCGGGAGGTAAGGCCTTCACCCTTATCGACGACAGCGACCTCATGGGAACCCAGACCGAAAGGCTTGACCACGCACGGCAGATGCAGGATGCGTTGTTGCTGGCCATAGATACGGCAAGTGACGCCAACCCATCCATGGTGATCAGCTACGAGAGAGACCGAGAAGGCTGGATGCTCACACCGGCGTCTGATTTGGCGAGCGATTTCCCGCCCCTGAGGTACACGAAAAACTAGGTCCTCCGACTTTGCAGGCAGCCCTTTGATTTTTATTCAGAACCCGTAACCGAAATCAAAGGGCGTCAAAACCCGCAGCCAGAGGTTCTTGAGCTGTGGGTCTGAGGGGCTGGTTATTTCTCGGCCTGGGGCGGAGCTGCGCGGCGGCGTGGGGCAGGTGTCGAGGTCGGTGCGGTGACCGACACGGCGACGTTCCCCACGACCGCGGCAGGAATCTCCCGCCCGATCGAGTGGATCGGCCGCCGCAACACCTGGCAGGTCTCGGCACCGACACGCAGGCCCTGACCTGCGTTCGGCCCTGAGGGTTCTGCTGGGCCGCCCGGCGATCAATGGACGGTCAACGCACGGCCGACCGCAACGCGCTGACTGCCCTGGTTCGCGGCGCAGACTTGGGTATCGACGCCCGCAAACCGTTCAGCGAGACCCAGGTCCAACAATCTAGGCCTGGCGGAGCCGGACCGGCGACGATCCCGCAGCGGCAGTCGCCCGGGCGGAAGCGCGGCGGCTGGCGACCGCGGTCCTCACCCGTGCCCTCGAGGACAACCACGGCGCGCTCTCCAAGCACGTGAACGAACTCGCCAACGGCATCCAGGACATTCAGGGCATCGGGCCGGTCACAGCAACGATAATCCTCACCGCTTACTCCCACACGGGCAGGCTCCGTTCCGAGGCCGCCTTCGCCGCCCTCGCCGCGCCAGCCCCATCCCGGCATCTTCGGGAAACACCACCTGGCACCGGCTGAACCGGCACGGCGACCGACAGCTGAACCGCGCCCTTGATGTCATCGCCCGCACCCGCATGACGAGCGACCCCGACAGCCGCGCCTACACCGAACGCCGCACCAAGGAGGGCAGAACCCGTCGGGAAATCCGCCGCAGCCTCAAGCGCTACATCGCCCGGCAACTCTACCGCTAGCTCAGGACCCTCATGGCTTGACAAGCACCCATAGAAGGGTCGCCTAGCGCCGACCGGCGTGCAGCGCCAGTTCCAGCTCGAACCGTGCCTTCGGGTCCTCCAGCGCGTCGCCGAACAGCTCACGCAGCTGCGCCGCCCGGTAGCCCACGGTTTGAGGATGGATCCCGAGCTCGGCCGCCACCGGACCGCGCTGGCCCCAGTGGCGGAGCCAGGAGAGCAGCGTTTCCGCGAGCCGTTCGCGCTGCGCCGGGCGCAGCCCCTCCAGGGGCGCCAGCCGGCGGTTGGCCAGCTCGGCGATCGCCGAGGGTTCCGCGCCGAGGATGACCTGGGCCAGGTGCTCATCCGCCCAGATGGGAGGTTCCTCCGGCCCGTCCCGGGGCGGCACCACGGACGCCGCCAGCACGGCCAGCCGCAAGGAATCCGGGACTTTCTCCCAGCCGCCGGCGGGGCCCACGGAGGCGCCGCGCCCCAGCAGGGCTTTTTCCAGGTCGGCACGGGCGGCCTTGGACTTTCCCGCCGGGACCAGTGCGACGGCGTCGGTCTCGCGTTCGATCACCAGCGTTCCCGGCCCCAGCCGCAGGCGCAGTCCGGCCGCCCGTTCCACCGGCAGCGTCACCACCGCCATCCGCTGCGGCAGGGACCAGTCCGCCATGGCCGCCGTCTGGCGAAGGGCCGCCTCATCGGCCTGGCCCAGCAGGAGCAAGTCCAGCAGCTCGGTGCGGCGCCGGTCCACCGCGCCTGCCCGTTCGGACTGCTCAAAGGCGTAGGCCTCGGCGCTGACGGCCGACAGCTCGTCGATGTAGGCAAGAATCGACTCACCCAGGTCCACCACCACGCTCTGGCCCAGATGGTGTTCCACGGACACCCGGGACATCTCCCGGAAGGTCACGCGGGCGCCCATGCGGTAGGCGCTCAGGAGCGCGTCCATGCTCCGGCCCTGCCGGAATTCGCCGCTTCCCAGCCCGGCCACCAGCTGCCGGCTCTCCTCGGACAGTGCCGGCAGCCTGGTCCCCGGCAGCTGCAGGAAGCGGTCCAGCGCGGCCGCCACGCCCCGTCGCAGGCCGCGGCCGAAGCGGCCTTCAATGGGCCTGGCATAGGCGGGCACCAGCTGAGGGACGGCCTCGATGATGGCCTCGACGATGCCCGGCATCATGGGCCGCAGCATGTCACTGACCTCCCGCGGCAGGGCCAGCCACGGGGGCTCGTAGGCGGGGGCGGCGGGTTCGCGGGCAGGTGTTGCGTTCATCAACAATCCAAAACGTTGTTCGGTGGAGATAGTTTCCTAGAGTCGATCGTATGCCTTGGGTGAAGAACTATGACCCAAACTGACATAAGCTTGATGAATGATCCGGCTCCGTAAGCTGGCGCGCGCCGCATCTCTACTGACCACCCCCCTAGCTCCAGAAGACATTCTGTCGCTGTTCAATCCCGTATTTTCCGCCCGCCAGTTGCGCGGCGTGGTCACCCGGGTGGTTCCAGAAACGGCCGATTCCGCCACCATTTTCTTCCGCCCCGGCCGCGGCTGGCAAGCACACCTTGCCGGCCAGTGGGCCCGTATCGGCGTCGAGCTCGACGGTGTCCGCCACTGGCGGTCCTACTCGCTCAGCGCTCCCGCCGGCAAGGACCCGGCCATCACTGTCACCGACATGGGTGCCGTCTCCGGGACCCTTGTGCGCACCACCAAGCCCGGCGACGTCCTCTTCCTGGCGCCCCCGCAAGGTGACTTCGTCCTGCCGGAGCACCCGCGACCGCTGCTCATGCTCACCGCCGGCAGCGGAATCACACCTGTCATGTCGATGATCCGCACACTCGTACCGCACCGTCCAGACTCCGACGTCGTGCTCATCCACACCGCGCGCACCGCGGCGGACGCCATCTTCCGTGAGGAACTCGCCGAGCTCGCAGACCAGTTCCCCAACTTCCGCGTCACCCACTGGTTCACGGGGGAACGCGGACGGCTGGACTTCAGTTCCGCCGCTGAGCTGGAACAGCTCTGCCCCGACTGGCGCCAACGCGCCGCCTACGCCTGCGGTCCGGAAGGCTTCCTCGACGACGCCGAGGCGCTCTGGGAAGCGGAGATCGCGGAATCCACCCCTGCCGGGGCAGCGCAGGCCGCCACGCTCACCATCGAACGCTTCAGCACCAGCCTGGCCGGCGGCGAGGGGCACGACGGCGGACTGGTCACCTTCGAGGCCTCCGACCGCGAAGTCGAAGCGGACGGCGACACGCCCCTGCTCGACGTCGGCGAGGACGCCGGGGTCCTGATGCCCAGCGGCTGCCGCATGGGCATCTGCCACAGCTGCCTCATCCCGCTCAGGGCCGGCCAGATCCGTGACCTCCGCACCGGCGAAGTCCATGGCGAGCCGGGCCAACTAATCCAGACGTGCGTGTCGGCAGCCGCCGGACCCGTTAACCTCGACCTCTGAGGAGTACCACCGTATGACGATTGTTTCGAACAGACCGGACATTTCCGAAGATGGCGCTGCCCGGGAGGGCGGTTCCAACGACGGCGTTCCCCCGGCAAAGGCGACCACGGCCGTGAAGACGCGGCCCGGTGCGCTCGCCGAGTCCGGAAGCCCGTTGCTGCGTCCGCCCTCCGCCGCGCACCTCTCCGACGAGCAGGTTGCCGAGCTGGGCCGAGAACTCGATGCCATCCGGGACGACGTCCTCGCCAAGCGCGGAGCGTCCGACGCCGCCTACATCCGCCGCATGATCAAGATCCAGCGCGGGCTGGAGCTTTCCGGCCGTGCCCTGCTGCTGGTTAGCCGCAAGAAGCCCGCCTGGATCGCCGGCACGACGCTGCTGAGCTTCGCGAAGATCCTGGAAAACATGGAGCTCGGGCACAACATCCTGCATGGACAGTGGGACTGGATGCGGGACCCGGACATCCACTCCACCACGTGGGAATGGGACTTCGTCACCCCCGCGCGCGCCTGGCAGCACACGCACAACGATCTGCACCACCGCTGGACCAACGTCATCGGCAAGGACAACGACGTCGGGTACAACCTTCTGCGCATGGACCCCCAGCAGGAATGGAAGCCCTTCAACCTGGGCAATCCGCTCTACAACGCGCTGCTGGCACCGATCTTCGAGTGGGGCATTGCGATCTACGACCTCGAACTGAACGATTACAAGGAGGGCAAGAAGACCAAGGCCGCCCTCGTCAAGGACCTCAAGGCCCTCGGCCGGAAGGCGCTCAAGCAGTTCACCAAGGACTACGCCGCCACGCCCGCCGTCGCCATGCTGACCGGCTCCGGCAAGCAGGCCCTCTACGGCACCCTGACCGCCAACGCCGTCCGCAACGTGTGGGCGCACGCGGTGATCTTCTGTGGTCACTTCCCCGAGGGCACTGACACGTTCACCGAAGAAATGGTCGAGGGCGAGACGCGCGGCGACTGGTATGTCCGGCAGATGATCGGCTCGGCCAATATCTCCGGGTCCAAGTTCATGCACCTGATGACGGGCAACCTCTCGCACCAGATCGAGCATCACCTCTTCCCGGACCTGCCGTCCAACCGCTACGCCGAGGTGGCGCCCAAGGTGCAGGAGATCTGCAAGCGCTATGGCCTGACCTACACAACGGGCCCGCTGCTGAAGCAGGTCGGTTCCACCTGGGCCAAGGTCTTTAAGCTGGCCCTGCCTTCCAAGAAGGCCTAGGGCCCAAGAACGATTGAGAAGGTGGGCCTGCCGTCGCGGCAGGCGCACCTTTTTTCTTTCCCCGCTAGTGCACCTCTGCGGGATTGAGTTTCAGGCCCCGCAGCGGCTGGGCATCCAGGGCAACGACGATCGTGGAAGCGGGCATCAGCACGGCGCCGGCCGGGCCGAGCCCGACCTGGTGCAGGGCGTTGCGGCGGCTGGTGGGCTGCACTACGGCTCCTCGCCCAGCACCAACAGGTTCTCGCGGTATTGCTCCGCGGTGAGCTCCCCTCGCGCAAAGCGTTCATCAAGGATGAGGCGCGCCTGGCTCCTTCCGCCCGATGGTCCGGGGCCGCCGGGGGGAGCGCCCGGGCCCGGCGCGCCGAATTGTCCTGTGTTGAATTGTCCAGTGTTGAACGGGCCCGGGCCATAGTGTCCCGGCCCGCCTGGTCCAGGACCGCCGCGGCTGACTCCACCCGTGAAGATGCGGACCGCCAGCAGCACAAGCACCGCGATCCCGATCAGCAGCAGCAGCCCCCAGAGCCAGACGAGGCCCATGCCGTTTCCGTAACCCCACATCATGGCCAGATCCCTTCGCCGGTGGCCGCCTCTCATCCCATGGTGCGCCCGCCGCCCGCCGGCGACTAGGGTCCTTAGTCGCTTGTGGAGCGGCGGCACCATGCCTGACGCTGAGGGTGGGCCATCGCGGCCGGCCGTCAGCTGATCAGCAGCCCCAGCGCCTCGGCCAGGTGCCCGACCTCCCGGACCGAGAACCCGGCGGGGACGGGACCGGGCCCGTTCGGACTCGCGGGAACCACCGCATGGGTGAATCCCAGCCGGTGGGCCTCCTGGATGCGCTGGTTGATGCCCGGCACGGGACGGACCTCGCCGGCCAGGCCCACCTCGCCGAAGGCAATGAGCCGCTGCGGCAGGGGTTTTTTGGCTTTCGCGGAGGCCACGGCCAGCGCGACGGCCAGATCCGTGGCGGGTTCACTCAGCTTCACGCCGCCGACCGTCGCCACGTAGGAATCATCCTTGTGCAGCAGGCAGCCTGCCCGCTGCTGCAGCACGGCCAGCAGCATCGCCACGCGTGAGCTGTCCAGCCCGCTGGTGGCCCGGCGCGGCTGGGAGCTGGAGCTCTCGGCCAGCAGCGACTGCACTTCGGCCAGCAGCGGGCGGCGACCCTCCAGCGTCACAGTGATGCAGGTGCCGGACACCGGCTCCTTGGTCCGCGAGACAAACAGCCCGCTGGGATCGGCCAGCCCCACAATGCCGTCCTCGTTCAAGTCAAAACACCCGACGTCGTCGGTGGGCCCGTAGCGGTTCTTGACGGCGCGGAGAAGCCGCAGGCGCGAATGGCGCTCGCCCTCGAACTGGCACACCACGTCTACGAGGTGCTCAAGAAGCCTGGGTCCGGCGATGGAGCCGTCCTTGGTCACGTGCCCCACTAACAGCGTGGTCATATTGCGGCGCTTGGCCGCGGCGATCAGGGACGCCGCAACCTCGCGCACCTGGGACACGCCTCCGGCGCTGCCCTCGACATCGGCGCTGCTCAGGGTCTGGACCGAGTCCACCACCAGCAGCCGGGGTTCAAGCCGGTCCACCTGCCCCAGGGCCTGGCCGAGGTCCGTTTCGGCGGAGAGGTACAGCGATTCGGCGACGGCGTCGATCCGGTCCGCGCGGAGCTTCACCTGCGCCGCGGATTCCTCGCCAGTGATGTAGAGGACATCCTGCGCGGTGCGGGCAAACTTGGCCGCGACGTCGAGCAGCAGCGTGGACTTGCCGACGCCGGGTTCGCCGGCGAGCAGGATGACGGCGCCGGGCACGAGCCCGCCGCCCAGTACGCGGTCCAACTCGTCCACGCCGGTGGGCAGGAACGCGGCGGTGGTGGCGTCGACGTCGGCGATCCGGCGGGCCGGTTCCAGCACGGTGGTGGCCGCCGTCGTCCGTGCCACGGCGGCGCCGGTCTCCTCAACGCTGCCCCATGCCTGGCACTCGCCGCAGCGGCCCACCCACTTGGCCGTGGTCCAGCCGCACTCGGCGCATTTGTAGCCCGGTGCCTTGGACGCCCGGGAAGTCTTGGTAGCCATTGCCCCACACTATCCGGGGACGGCGACATCCACGGGCTGGCGGCACGGGCCGGCCCCGGCTTACAGCGGCGGCAGGATGTCCCGGGCTTCCTTGGAATCCACGCCAGCGGCTTCGAGCAGGTCCACCATCAGCGGGCGGAAAAGCATGACCACCGTTTCGCCCTCCAGCAGCCGGACCTCCAGCAGACGGGGATGCAGCCGGCCGGCGACCTCGCTGAGGTCCGTCTTCGCGGCCCGCAGGTGGGCGCGCCGGACGCCGTCGTGGACTTCCGACAGGCCCACGGAGAGGTCGTCAACGGCGTCGGCGGTTTCCCGCAGGACCTCGGCGATGTTCTGCGTGGCCTCGTCCGAGAGCGCCGCATGGTTGATGGCGCTGGTCAGCCGGCGGGCAAAGACCCGGCTGTTGCGCAGCGCCAGGTCGATGAAGTTGAGGGACTGCTCCATCTTGTCCAGCTCCTCCCGGTGCCGCCGGTAGGCGGGTGCCAGCGTTGCGACTTCCCCGGAGGCGCGCAGGGACTGGCGCATGGCATCGACGAGGGGCTGGCAGTTCCGTCCCCGGATCAGCGCATGCCATGCCTGGGTGGAATCGCTGTAACTCAGGGCGGAAGCGCATTCGCGCAGCACCTCCGCGAGCTCGTGCAGGAGCTTCTTGACGTCGTTGCGGGGTTCCCGGCGCGGATCCTTCGGAATCAGGATCGTCACCAGCAGCGCAAAGGTCCCGCCCACCAGGGCGTCGATGCTGCGGGTGAACGGCCCGCCGGCCGGCGCGGGCAGCAGCACCACAAGCAGGGACTGCAGCCCCAGCTGGGTGGTGAAGATCGTGCCGCTGTCCAGGAAACGTGCCAGCAGGATGGAAAAGAGCAGGACGACGGCGGCCTGCCAGATCCCCGCGCCGAGCCAGTGCAGCAGCAGGTCCCCCACGACGATCCCGATGGTGCAGCCCAGGCCGACTTCCACGACGCGGCGCAGCCGGGGATCGCGGGAGAAGCCCAGGGCAATGAGGGACGATGTGGCCGCAAACAGCGGCCCGGTGTGGCCCAGGACGTATTCGGCGAAGGCGTAGGCGCCGACCGCGCAGGCGGTCATCTGGATGGCCGGCAGCAGGGAGTTCCGGCTCCGGACCATCCCGGTGCGGATCCGGCCGCGCAGGAATCGTCTGCTTGCGGAGAGTCCAGTCGCGGCGGCCATGGGTTCAGTCTATTTGCTGGCCACGCCCGCCGGTCACCTACAGCGGCCAGTACGACTGAGCCGCGCCGGACGCAATGGGAACGCGGCAGATGTAAGCCAATGTCCCGGCGTCGTTAACCGGCCGTTCACTTTGGACCCCAATTCTCTTCATCTGGGGAACCTAACTTCAATAGAGGTACAAACCGTACGCATTCCTGCCCGCGGCCTTCTCCGGCCCGGCACGCACAGAAAATCCCTGGAAGGGGTACATCTAGTGAAGGCACTCCGCTTCGGCCGCCACGCGGCTATCGCTGTCATCGCAGCCGGCGCACTCGCGCTCACCGCTTGTGGTTCGGACAACGCAACGAACACCGCCCAGTCCGCCACGCCGTCCGCCGCGGGCGTCAAGGTCACCGGCACCCTGACCGGCATCGGCTCCTCTGCGCAGGGTGCAGCCATGGACGCCTGGAAGACCAGCTTCGCTTCCGCGAACCAGGGCGCCACCGTGCAGTACTCCCCGGACGGCTCCGGCGCCGGCCGCAAGGCGATCCTGGACGGTTCGGCCCAGTTCGGCGGCTCGGACGCCTACCTCAAGGACGATGAGCTGGCCGGCTCCAAGACGGTCTGCGGCCCCGACGGCGCCATCAACATCCCCGTTTACGTCTCCCCGATCGCCGTGGCCTTCAACCTCCCGGACATCAAGGAGCTGAAGCTCGATGCTCCGACCGTCGCCAAGATCTTCCGCGGCCAGATCGCGAACTGGAACGATCCGGCCATCGCCGCGCTGAACCCGGACGCCAAGCTGCCGGACCTCAAGGTCACCCCGGTCAACCGCTCCGACGACTCCGGCACTACCTCCAACTTCACCGACTACCTCGCCGCCGCCGCGCCCGAGGTCTGGACCGACAAGGCTGCAGGCATCTGGCCGGCATCGCTGCAGGGCGAGAACGCCAAGGGCACGTCCGGCGTCGTCAAGACCGTCACCGACACGCCCGGCGCAGTCACCTACGCTGACGACTCCGCAGTGAGCGGCAAGCTCGGCACCGCCCAGATCAAGGTCGGCTCTTCCTTCACGAAGATCTCCGCCGATGCAGCAGCCAAGGCAGTCGACGCCGGCAAGCCGGTTGAAGGCCGTAGCGCCAACGACCTCTCCATCAAGCTGGACCGTACGACCACCATCGAGGGCGCCTACCCGATCGTGCTCGTCTCCTTCCATGTCGTCTGCACCACCTACGACAAGAAGGAGACCGCCGACCTCGTGAAGGCGTTCGAGAGCTACGTCGTGTCCGACGCCGGTCAGAAGGCAGCCGCCGAGGCCGCCAAGTCCGCGCCGCTGTCCAAGACCCTCCAGGACAAGGCCATGAAGTCCATCGAATCCATCAAGGCCAAGGCCTAGGGATACCCTGCGCGTAGAGGCATAGTGGAAACACCAGCCTGACTGTGGTTCCCTGCTCCGATACGGCTGTCACCGACGGCCGGCCCGGGGCAGGGAACCGACGTGTTTATTCGAACTACCCAAGATTCACCGATCGAAGCTGAAGGACCGTGAAGTGACCACCACCTCCCTGACCTCGTCCCGGGGCGCAGGCCGCGCCGGAGACAGAGTCTTTTCCGCAGCCACCCTGGCCGCAGGGTGCCTGATCCTTGCCGTGCTCTTCGGTGTGGCGCTCTTCCTTGTCATCCAGGCTATCCCTGCGCTCACGGCTTCCCCGGACAAAATCCAGGGCGGCCAGGGCTTCTTCGCCTACATCTGGCCGATCGTCATCGGCACGCTGATCGCCGCGGTCATCGCCCTCGTGATCGCCACTCCGGTCGCGATCGGCGTCGCGCTGTTCATCTCGCATTTCGCGCCGCGCGGACTCGCCTCCGGTCTCGGCTACGTGATCGACCTGCTGGCCGCCATCCCCTCGGTTGTCTACGGTGCCTGGGGCGCGGCGTTCCTGGCCAGGGAAATCTCGCCGGCCTACAACTGGCTGGCCAACAACATGGGCTGGCTGCCGATCTTCCAAGGCCCGGCCTCGGCCACCGGAAAAACCATCCTCACCGCCGGGATCGTGCTCGCCGTCATGGTCCTGCCGATCATCACGTCGCTGACCCGCGAAATCTTCCTGCAGACCCCCAAGCTTCACGAAGAGGCCGCGCTGGCGCTCGGCGCCACCCGCTGGGAAATGATCCGCATGGCCGTGCTGCCGTTCGGCCGGCCCGGAATCGTCAGCGCCGTGATGCTGGGCCTGGGCCGCGCACTGGGAGAGACCATGGCCGTCGCGCTGGTCCTTTCCTCCGGCGTCCTCACCGCCAGCCTGATCCAATCCGGCAACCAGACCATCGCCGCGGAAATCGCCCTGAACTTCCCCGAGGCGAGCGGCCTGAAGGTCAGCACGCTGATCGCCGCCGGCCTGGTCCTGTTCGTCATCACCCTCGGCGTGAACATGATCGCCCGGTGGATCATCACCCGGCACAAAGAATTTTCGGGAGCCAACTAAATGACCTCCACCCTGACCCCGGTCCGCAAGCGCTCGGCCCTCACCAAAGGCCAGTTGCCCAAGGCCGCGCCCTACATCGTCTTGGCTCTCGCCCTTGTTCTCGGTGCGGCACTCCTGGCCCTGATCGGCTTCAACGCCTTCGGCTGGGGAATCGTCTCGGCCATCCTCTTCACCGTCGGCCTGGTCGGCTCGAGCGCCATCGTGGAAGGCTCTCGTAAGGCCAAGGACAAGCTGGCCACGTGCCTCGTGGTGGGTGCCTTCCTGATAGCCCTCTTGCCGCTGATCTCCGTGATCTGGACGGTCCTCGTCAATGGACTTCCTGGCCTGCTGGACCCTGGCTTCCTCACCACCTCCATGAACGGCGTCACCGGCGCCTTCGATAACAAGGCTGTCGAGGAAGGTGCCCCCGTGGTGGGCGGCATCTACCACGCGCTCATGGGCACCATCCAGATCACGCTGCTGGCTACGATCATCTCCGTTCCCGTCGGCCTGTTGACCGCCATTTATCTGGTGGAGTACGGGGAAGACCGCTCGCTGGCCCGGACCATTACCTTCTTCGTCGATGTCATGACCGGCATCCCTTCGATCGTGGCCGGCTTGTTCGCAGCAGCCTTCTTCTTCGTCGTCGTGGGACCGGGAACCAAGACGGGTGCCGTCGCCGCCGTCGCCCTGTCCGTGCTCATGATTCCGGTGGTGGTCCGCTCGAGCGAGGAAATGCTCAAGATCGTCCCCAACGAACTCCGCGAGGCGGCCTACGCCCTGGGCGTCCGGAAATGGCGGACCATCCTGAAGGTGGTCATCCCGACGGCGATCTCCGGCATCGCCTCCGGCGTCACCCTGGCGATCGCGCGCGTGATTGGTGAGACGGCACCGATCCTGGTCACGGCAGGCTTCGCCACCTCGATCAACAACAATGTGTTCGGCGGGTGGATGGCCTCGCTGCCCACCTTCATCTACACGCAGATCCTCAACCCCACCTCGCCGTCCAACCCGGGTCCGTCCTCCCAGCGCGCCTGGGGTGCGGCCCTGGTCCTCATCATCCTGGTGATGCTGCTCAACCTGGTTGCCCGCCTTGTTGCCCGCATCTTCGCCCCCAAGGCCGGCCGCTAGGCCAACGCCAGCGCCCGCCGTCCCCACCTCCAGCAAGTGAAGGAACACCATGTCTAAGCGCATCGACGTCAAGGACTTGAACGTCTACTACGGCAAATTCCTGGCCGTCGAGGACGTCAACATCAACATCGACGCCAAGTCCGTCACCGCCTTCATCGGCCCCTCCGGATGCGGCAAGTCCACCTTCCTGCGCACCCTGAACCGCATGCACGAGGTCATTCCCGGCGCCCGCGTCGAAGGTGAGGTGCTGCTGGACGGAGACAACCTCTACGGCCCCGGTGTCGACCCCGTCACGGTGCGCTCGCAGATCGGCATGGTGTTCCAGCGCCCCAACCCGTTCCCCACCATGTCCATTCGGGACAACGTGCTGGCCGGCGTGAAGCTGAACAACCAGAAGATCTCCAGAGGCGAGGCCGAGGCCCTGCTGGAGCGTTCACTGAGCAGCGCCAATCTGTGGAACGAGGTCAAGGACCGCCTGGCCAAGCCCGGCTCGGGCCTGTCCGGCGGCCAGCAGCAGCGCCTGTGCATTGCCCGCGCGATCGCCGTGGAACCCCAGGTGATCCTGATGGACGAGCCCTGCTCGGCCCTTGACCCGATCTCCACGCTCGCCATTGAGGACCTCATCAACGAGCTCAAGGACCAGTACACCGTGGTGATCGTGACACACAACATGCAGCAGGCCGCCCGCGTCTCGGACAGGACGGCCTTCTTCAACATTGCCGGCACCGGCAAGCCGGGCAAGCTAATTGAATTCGGCGACACCCACACGATCTTCAGCAACCCGACCCAGAAGGCCACCGAGGACTACGTCTCCGGACGCTTCGGATAACCACTCTCACTCGTCGGTTGTTCCATGACCGCCGTTTTGACCCCTCAAAAGGGCACTTGTGGAGCAACCGATGCGTCCCTGGAGCCTAGTGCCCCGTGAGGGGTGAGAGCGCCAGTTGCAGTACGAACGCCGCCGCAGCCGTGACAACCGGCGTCAGCACCCAGAACGCCAGGATCCGGATCACCACCCGGCGGTTGGTGGCCGGGAACCCCTGGTTGGTCCCGGCCCCCAGGACCGCCGCCGTCACGGTGTGCGTCGTTGAGATGGGCCAGTGCAGCCCGATCGCGCCCAGGAGCAGGATCACCGAACTGTACAGCTGTGCGACGAACCCGCGCAGGGGATCGATCCGGGTCAGCCGGTAGCCGATCGTGTAGGAAATCCGCCAGCCGCCAGCCAGGGTCCCCGCGGTCAGCATTGCAGCCGTGAGGAGCGCCACCCAGAGCGGCAGGGAGCCGCCGTCGGACAGCCCGGAGGCCAGCAGCGCAAGGATCACGACGGCGCTGGTGCGCTGGCCGTCCTGCAGCCCGTGGCCGAAGGCGACGGCGGCGGCGGTGATGGACTGTGCCCGCCGGGACCGGCTGTTCACGACGTTCGGCGGCGTATAGCGGGCCGCCCAGGTTGCGGGCCAGACCAGCAGGTAGGCGCCGGCGAAGGCGATCACCGGCGACAGCAGCAGCGGCAGCACCACCTGGAACAGCAGGGAGTCGTCCACGCCCGTCACGGCGTTGCCGCCCACGGCGATGCTCGCGACACCGGCGCCAGCCAGCCCGCCGACCAGGGCATGAGTGGACGAGGACGGGATGCCGCGCCACCACGTGTAGATGCCCCAGGCGACGGCGCTAAGAAGCCCGGCTAGGAGGATCGTGAGGCCGTTTTCGCCATGCGGAAGCGTAACCCAGGACCGGCTGACCGCCAGCGCCAGCGTGGCGCTGAGCCCGGCGCCGATGAAGTTGAACATCCCGGCCAGCAGCACCGCGACCGTGGGAGTCAGCGCGCGCGTCCGGACTGCCAGGGCCACCGAGGCGGAGGCGTCCCGGAAGCCGTTGAGAAAGGCGAACGCCCCGGCGCAGACCACCACCAGGGCAAAGAAGAAGATCATCACGTCAGGATTCCTTGACGATGATGCTGCCCACCTGGGTTGCGATCCGCCGCATGTCCTTCGTCACTTCCACCAGCTGGTTGGCGATGTCGCGGTTGCGCGCGTACTGGGCCGACTTCATGTCATTGAGCATGTCCGCCACCCAGACCCGGTGGGTCCGCTCCGCGCGCTTGGCCAGGCGGAGGATTTCGATCCAGTAGTCCTCGAGGTCGTCCAGGTTGTTCAACTGCCGCATCGCCTCAACGGTGAGCTCAGCCTGCCGGCTGATGATCTCCAGCTGGTCCGCGGCCCGCCTAGGCAGCCGCTCCAGTTTGTAGAGGGCCACGAGCTCGGCGGCGGCGTCGAGCTTTTCCATCGCCTCGTTAAGGTAGCGGGACAGGGCGTACATGTCCTCGCGCGGGAGCGGATTCACGAAGCTGGTCCGCATATGCGTCAGCAGGGCAAAGTGCAGCTCCGTCGATTTGGCCTCGAGGTTGTGCATGTCCTCCACGAGCCGGGCATGTCCGCTCGCCGGCGCCCCGAGGATCTCCGAAAGGGTGCCCGTTGCGAGGACGATCTGGCGGGCCATCTGGGAGAGCAGGTTCAGCCCGGCAGGCTCCTGGGGGAAAAGGCGCAGCTTCACGTGGGGTCACCGGTCTTCGGGAGCAAGGTTGTCGGGTGTGGTCTGCCGGCCGTGTGACTTGACGATGACCCGCGCATAAGGATTACTTTACCGTCAGCCTTGGCGGGGGACTGGCAAGCCCAAGGCGCCCCGGGAATATGACGCCTGCGCGTCGACGAGGCGAAAGGACGAGGGCATGAAAATGGTGCCGAACCGGATACGCCTCTCGGCGGTAGGCCGCTCTAGGCGGCTAAATGTTGAAGCCCGGGGGTTTCGCGGTTCGGCACCGATTTCAGTTTTCTACGTGAATTGATGCAAGTCAACATTGACAGTCCGGCGCCGCCGTGCGTACCCGGACGCCCTGGTATGCCGCCCGCCGGGTCAGTCCAGTTCGCCCAAGCGCCACGCGTTGGCGGCGTGTTCGAGGTCCTCGGCGGTCTTGACCAGCAGGTGCGAATTGCGGGTGAGCTTGCTCGCGTGGTTCTCGTTGCTGTGCTCCGCACCGTCGGCGAGGGTTGCCTGGCCGAGCGCCACCACGCGGCAGAACGCGGCGGACCGTTCCAGGGCGACGTCGAACTCGCCGTCGAACGCGCCGGAGAGGATGGCGTCCGCCATCGACTTCATTTCGTCAGCCCCAGGCGGCTCGGCCGCGCCGGCAACCACATGCGAAACCTGCGCGGTGTCCTTGCCTGCCTTGAAATAGACCGAAATCCGCTCGGGATCCTGGATGGTGGCGGCCCGCAGGGCGTACAGGCGCCAGAGGGCGCCCGGGAGGGACCGGGCCGGGCTCTCGGCCCACATCTCGGCAATGGCTTCCAGACCCTGCTCGTCGGCGAGCTTGACGAGCCGCCGGGTGACCTTGGGGTCGTCGCTGTCCCGTCCGCGGCGCACCAGCGCCTGCGCGGCCAGATGGGCGGCCTCCGATACCCGGGCGGGATCCGCCCCGCCGGCAAAGGGTTCGAAGTCGATGGGCGCGAAAGGCTTCGGCTTGTGGTGCCGGGGCGGTCCGGGGGTGCTGGATCCTGCTTGCTCGCTCATGCCCACCACGCTACTCCAGTGCCGTCGGGTGGTCGAGCATGCCGGCGGGGCAGTGGCAGGGACGGACGACGGCGTATCCGGCGCTTGTGCAAAATGTCCGCTCCGGTCTGGGGTACAGTATTAACGTCCAGAAATGGACTGGGCTGATACCCTCTGGAACAGCGGATTTATCTGCGGTTCGGAGCAATCAGTCGGGGCCTTTAGCTCAGTTGGTAGAGCATCGGACTTTTAATCCGTGGGTCGTGGGTTCGATCCCCACAGGGCCCACTCTTTTAGCGAAGAGTGGAAAATCCCGCAGACACTGAGGTGTCTGCGGGATTTTTTTGTCGACGGCCACCGGAACTCAACGAGGGCCGGCCGTCAGGACTGCGCGCGGGCCCGTTCTGTCGTTCCATAGACATCGGGGCTCACCTTGTATCCATGGCGGTCCTGCGCCAGCGCACTTTTGTTGACCGCGTCCAATGCGGCTGCATCGAGCCTCGTGGTCTTGTCGAGGTTCAGGACTTCCTGGCTGTCCCCGCCGGACGCTGTGACTTTGTAGCTGCCGACTCCGGCGCGGTAGTACTTCTGCTGATGGCCGGCGGCGGCGCCGTCGAGGGGGTTGAACTCGTCGATTTTCAGCGCGTTCCCGTGCCTGCCGGCCACTTGCCCACAGTCGAGGAAATCAATCGAGGGGGCTGATGCCTGCGTATAGGGGCCGAGTCCCTTCGCCGGGTGGGCCAGCATGGCGATGCCTGCCCGTGCCTCGTCCACCCCCGCGATGAAGGTGTTGGGGGCGCCGGCAAACTTTCCTGATTCGAACTCCTCCGGGTACTCGCCCAATAGCCAGACGGCCCCCTTGTCCGTCTGCGCAAAGAAGGCCAGCTCGGATTCCTCCAGCGTTCCGTCGGAGTAGTCCCGGTCCCACAGGACAACGGTCCGGACCCCATCGACCACCTTGGTCAGGCCTGTCACGATCGATACCACGCGGTGGGTGTGGACCTCCGGTGGGCTCGTGGTGAGGTCCGTGACGGTGCCGTTGAACTCGGAGCGCGTCCCGGGTTCCATCGGGAGCCATTTGTTGTCCACCTTCGGCTCGTCCGGAAATTTTGCGGCACTGAAGTCGGGGAGCGACCCCGGGCCGCAGTCTGTCGAGGAACCGGTCGAGGGTGCGGCCTGGGCTGCGCTGGCTGGGCGTCCTGTACCGGCCTCCGCCGCGCTGACCGTCAAGAATGACATCGGCAGCGCGACAAGGCAGCTGAAAACAGCAACGTGCTTGCGAAACATCGGACTTTCCTTTGCTTGGTGTTACCTCTTGGGTCCCCGGGTCAGGCGGTCACAGGCTCGTCGTCGGGCCGTTCCCTGTTCAGTGCCTTTTTGGACTTGGCGAACCTGAGGTAGAGCGACGGCACAATGAACAGGTTGAGCAGGGTGGACGTGACCAGCCCGCCGAGAATGACGACGGCCATGGGGTGTTCGATTTCATGGCCCGGGACGTTGCCCATGACCACCAGGGGCACCAGGGCCAGCCCGGTCGCCAGGGTGGTCATGAGGATCGGCGAAAGCCGCTCTGCCGCTCCGCGCAGCACGAGAGCGCGGCCGAACGTCTCGCCCTCGTTCCTTTCCAGATGCTGACAGTGGTTGATGAGTAGGATGCCGTTGCGCGCCGCGATCCCCATCACCGTGAGGAAGCCAACAACCGATCCCAAGGACAGGACCCCGCCGGAGATGAAGGCCGCCATGACCCCGCCCACCAGGGCTATCGGCAGCGTCAGCAGCGACAGCAGGGCCAGCCGCCAGCTCCGGAAGGATGTCTGCAGCAGCAGAAGGATCAGGGCAAGAGCCGCCAGGGCGAAGATCATGAGGCGGTTCGTGGCTGCCTCACGTTCGGTGTACTCGCCGAGCAGCTGCACGCTGTAGCCGGCTGGCAGCTCCAGGCTGTCCAGCCGCGTCTGCAGCTCGCCGACGACCGTTCCGAGATCTGCGCCCTTGGCGAGGAACGATCCCACTTCAACGCGGCGGGATCCGTTGGTGCGGTCGATCTGGTTCGGCACCGCCTGAAGGCTGACAGCCGCGACATCGGCGAGGCGGACCCGCTGGCCGCTGGGCGTATCGATCGGCAGGTCCTCGATGCTGGTGACGCTGGCACGGGTCGCCGGGGTGCTCCAGACCTGGACGTCGTAGGCCCGGCCGTCCCGGAAGACGTCCCCGACCTCTTCGCCGGCCACGAGCGTCGCGGCTGCCCGCCTTACGTCGCCGGGTTTGAGTCCGTATTTCTGCGCCGCGGCAAGGTTGACCGTGACGGAAATCTGTGGGACCTCGACCTCAAGGGACACATGTGGGTCCTCGGTGCCCTTGATGTCGTCCAGAATGGTCTTCACCCGTTGGGCCTGTTCCCGGAGCACGTGGAGATCGTCCCCGTAGACGCGGACCAGGATAGGTTCGCTGGCGCCCGTCAGGACCTCTTCGATCCGCTCCTTCAGATAGGTCTGGACGTCGCGGTGCAGGCCCGGGTAGCCGTCGACAACTTCCTGGACGGCGGCCAGTGTCTTGTCATAATCGGCATGCCGGTCGATGCTGATCCAGTGTTCGCCGGCGTTGACACCGACGATCTCGTCTGCGGCGAACGCCTGGCCGATATGCGTGCCGCAGTTCAGGACGCCGGGCACCTGGAGGAACTCCGCGCAGCCGCGCTGCGAGATCCGGTACTCCTCCTCCGCCGAGGTCCCCGGCTGCGAGATCCAGTGCATCAGGAAGTCCCGTTCCTTGAAGGTGGGGAACAGGGACTGGCCCAGCAGGGGAAAGATTGCCAGGCCCACCATCGCAAGGACTCCGAAGCCTGCGTAGCCGTAGCGGGGCCGGTTCATGACCCTGGTCAGGACGGCGTGGTAGCCGCGTTTGAGCACGCGGACCAGGGGAGCGTCGCGTTGTTCCAGTTTGGCGTTGCCCAGCAGGATCAGGGCCAGGGCCGGCGTGACGGTCAGTGCCACCAGCATGGAGGCGAGGACTGCCAGGGTGTAGGTGATGGCCAGCGGCCGGAAGAAGACGCCGGTCAGTCCGTCCAAGAAGAAGATGGGCACGGCGGCGACCACAATGATCAGGGTCGCGTACACGATCGGGCTGCGCATCTCGAGCGAGGCTCTCAGAACCACCGAAGAGGCGGATTCGTCGCTGCCCCGGGCGCGGTGCTGCCGCAGCCGGCGCATGATGTTTTCGACGTCGATGATCGCGTCATCGACCACCACGCCCACCGCGATGACCAGCCCCGCAAGGACCATCGTGTTGATCGAACTAGACGTGAAATACAGCACCAGTGCGGCCGTGAGCAGGGACAACGGAATCGCGATGAGGCTGATCAGGGCTGTTCGCCATTGGAAGAGAAAGGCGACGAGGATCATGACGACGAGCAGGCAGCCCAGCAGCAGGGCGACGCTGAGGTTGGAGATCGACTCCTCGACAAAGCTTGCCGGGCGGAAGATGGTGGTGTCGAAGCTGATTCCGCTCAGGCCCGGCTGCAGCTCACGGAGGGCCTCCTCAACACCCTTGGTCACGTCCAGGGTGTTGCCCCAGGGCAGCTTCTCGACGATCAGCATGAGCCCGTGCCCGCTGTTGATCACGGCATCACCAATGAGCGGCTGGTGGTCCTCCACGACCTGGGCCACATCGCCCAGATGCAGCGCCACACCGTCCTTTTCCCGAATGGTCACCTTGGCCAGATCCGCGGGAGTCTGGATCGGCTGGACGTGCCGGACCCCCATTCTCTGGGTGGGACTGTCAATGAAGCCGCCTGTGCCGATGAAACGTCCCGGCGAGTACTTCAGCAGGCCGGCATCGAGGGCGCCGGCGGTGACTTCCATGACTTGGTTGAGCGAGACATTCTGGGCCTTGAGCTTGTCAGGTTCCACCTGGACCTGCAGCATCTGGAGCCGCTCGCCCCAAATGGCAACATTGGCCACCCCGGGAACCCGAAGCAGCCGGGCCCGGATGGTCCAGTAGGACAGCATGGACATTTCAATGAGCGAGTGCTCGGACGAGGTCATCCCGATCTTCATCACCCGGCTCGTCGCGGACAGCGGCTGCAGCATCACCGGCGGGGCCGCCCAGGTGGGCAGCGCCGCGGTCACCGAGGCCATCCGCTCCGAGACCTGCTGGCGGGCGTTGAGCAGGTCGGTGCCCTGATGGAAGACCAGCACGATCGAGGACAACTGCGGCACGGATTTCGACCGCAGCTCGTCCAGACCGGGCATGCCGCCCACGGCAGCCTCGATCGGCACGCTGACAAGCTCTTCGACTTCCTGGGCGGTCAAACCCAGGCAGGCGGTTTGAATTTCCACACGGGGTGGGGCGAATTCGGGGAAGACGTCCACGGACGCCGCGCCCAGCTGCAGGGAACCGAGCAGCATTACGGCGCACGCGAGGGCGACGACGACGGTCCTGAACTTGAGGCTGATCCCGATGAGCCAGCGCATGTCAGTGGGCCGTATCGAATTCGGCGCCGAAGAGTTCCTCGGCCCCCAGCGTGACCACGACGGTGCCGGCCGGCGGGCCGTCGGTCAGCACCGCGACGTCGCCGTTGATGCGCTCGACCGTGATGGACTGGCGGACGAAGACCCGGGGTTCGGGGTTGGCGTAGACCCAGGTCTTGCCCGCGCTGTCGTAGAGTATCGCCCCGTAGGCGACGGTCAGCTTCTGGGTCTGCGGATCCACGGCTGTCGCCTCGGTCTTGAGCCCGAGCCGTTCGACGGCGTGCTCTGTCAGGGTGATGCGGTGAAGGTCCGTTCCTGCGACCTCTTCTACGGTCGCAGCGGCGTCACCGGCAGGGAGGGCCTCTGCCGGCGCCTGGCCGCAGCCGGCGACCGCCAGTGCCATGAACACCGCCAGGAACGCCGCAATTACGAGGGCCGCGAGCTTGGTGTCGCGGGGCGAAGATGTGGAGTTCATGACGCATCCTGACTTTCAGTCCGTGCGGGGGTGCCATGGCTGGTCACGGGGCTCAGTGCTTCCTCCGGAGCGAACCGAAGCAGCACGGCGGGCACAACAAACAGGGTGAAAAGGGTCGAGGTCAGCAGCCCGCCCCAGATGATCACGGCGAGCGGCAGGATGATTTCCGTCCCGACGACGCCGCCGAAAAGTACCACGGGCAGCAGCGCCAGCGCCGTCATCACGGCCGTCATCATGGTTGGCCCCAGCCTCTCCTTCGCAGCGCGGACCACCAACGCAGGCCACGATGCCGTAGTGTCCTCAGCACGCAGGATCCGGACATGGCCTATCAGCAGGAGGGTGCCGCGGGCGGCGATCCCCAGGACTACGGCGAACGCGACCAGGGCGACGAGGGCGTTGACGCCGCCCGTGGCCAACGCGGCCAGCACGCCGCCGGAGAGTGCCAGGATCAGGCCCAGGAAGAGCGGGGCGGCGAGTCGCCAGCTCCCCGTCGCGGTCTGCAGCAGCACCACGATGCCCGCCGCGGCGATCGCCGCGAGCAGCCAGAGCCACTGGAAATTGCTTTGCTGCTGGGCATATTGGGTGAGGATCTCCGCATGGTAGGAGATCGGGAACTGCATCTGCTGGAGGCTCGCATTGATGTCATGCTGGATGTCGCTCAGCGGGCGGCCCTGGATCTCGGCCTTCACATCGATGCGGCGCGAAGTGTCGTCGTGCAGGATCACGGACTCATTCCCGACCATGGTGACTTGGGCGACGTCGCCTAGGCGGGCGTGCCCGCCGTTGGGGGTGTCGATGATCAGGTCGCGGACGCTGTCCAGGCTGTTCCGCGTGGACGCCGCGCCCTTCACGATGACGGAGAAGACTTTCTGCTGTTCGTAGAGGTTGCCCACTTCGATGCCCTGGAGCAGGGCGGCAGCCGCGCGCCGGACATCGCCGGGTACGACGCCGGCCTTTTGGGCCGCGGCGAGGTCCACCTTGATCTCGGCGATGGGCTGTTCGACGGGGGCGTCAATGTGGGGGTTAACGACGCCGGCCGTGTGCTCCAAAATCTGTTGCACCTCCGCCGCCTTCTGCCGCAGGATCGTCGTGTCGAGGCCAAAGACCCGGACGGCGAATCCGGTGTCGGCTGCTTCGCGGATCTGGTCGATGCGCTCCTGCGGATAGGTGGATACCTTGCTGGTAAGGCCCGGATAGCCGGCAATCACCTGCTCGACGGCGGCGGCCGTGTCGTTGTACGACGCGTCGGAGGCCACGGTCACCCACAGTTCGCCCGAACTGACATCGCCGACCTGATCCGAGGTGATCGCGCGCCCAACGTGACCTCCCACGTTCGCGACGCCAGGCAGGGTACGCAGCTCTTCGGCGGCCGACTCTGTGATCCGGCTCATTTCCTGGTCCGCTGTGCCGGCGATGGTGCTCCAGTGCACCACGAGGGTTTTGTCCGCAAGCACCGGCACCACGGGGTGGTTGGCGGCCAGTTGGGGCACGAGTGCGAGTCCGACCAGTGCCACAACCGCGGAGGCGGCGAATACCCACCGGGTCTTCCCGGTCGGGCGTGTCACGAGCTGGCCGTAACCGCCTTCAAGACGCTTCAGGGACTGGCGTTCCGGCGGCGCGGAGGACCCCACGGGAAGGAAGAACGCGAGCGCGGCGGTAACCGTCAGTGCGACGATCATCGAGACAGCCAGGGTGAGCAGGTAGCTCAGCACCAAGGGGCCGAAGAGGGCCCCGTTCTGGCCGGCAATGAAGAGTGCAGGCATGACGGCCAGCGCCATGATCAACATCGAGTAGAGAATCGGCGTACGGACTGCCCGCAGGGCCCCCGGGATCAGGGCGTCGCGCTGGTTGTTCTGCGCCTCTTTGCCCTGTGGCCCGCCGTCGCGGGTCCTGGCGGCGGTGTTGCCTGCCCGGGCGACGCCGTTGAGGTCTTCGGCGACATCACCCACCATGACGGCCAGCGCCAGGACCATGCCTGCCAGGACCAAGGTGTTCATCCCGACACCGCGCAGGTAGAGCACCAGCGCCGCCGCTGTCAGGGACACCGGAATCGTGATGAGGCTGATCAGGGCTGTGCGCCACGAACGGAAGACCAGGCCAAACATGGCCACGATCAACAGCAGGGTGATCAGCAGGGCGATGCCAAGCGTGCCGACCTCTTCCTGGATAAATGATGCCTGCCGGTAAACGGAGGTGTCGATCGTGACGCCCGGCAACCCGGGCTGGAGTGCGCGGAGCGCCTCATCAACGCCGCGGGTCACGTCAATCGTGTTTGTGTCCGGGAACTTCTCGATGACCAGCAACAGTTCAGCCTCTTTGCTGAGCAGGGCATCGCCGATCAACGGCTGATGGTCTGTCTGGACCTTGGCCACGTCCCCGAGAAGCAACTTGCCAGCCGGACCCTCGATGGGAATCTGGCCCAGGTCCTCTGGCGTGGTGATCGGCAGGACGTGCTGGACACCGATCCGCTGGTGGCCCGTCTCGAAGAAGCCGCCGGTGCCCGGTGTGGATGCCTCCAGGTAGCTCAACGGCGAAACCCACACGGAGTTGCCGGTGGTCTTGATGACCTGGTCCAGCGTTACGCCCTTGGCTTGGAGCTGGGCGGGATCCACCAGGACCTGAAGTTGCTGGTCGCGCAGGCCCCAGATCGCCACGTTCGCGACGCCGGGTACGGCCAGGAGTCCGGGCTTCATGGTCCACCGGGCCAGGACGGACATGTCGATGGCGGACATGTCGTTGGAGGTAAGCCGAATCATCATGACGCGGCTGGTCGAGGAGAGCGGCTGCATCAGAACGGGCGCCGCCGATACGTTTGGCAGCGCGCGCGCCTGGGTCAGTCGCTCTGAGACAAGCTGGCGTGCGCGAAAGAGGTCGGTCCCCGGCTTGAAGACCATCTGGATCGAGGAAAGGCCCGGGACGGATTTGGAGCGGATCGCCTCCACCCAAGCCACCCCGTTCAGGAGGTCGGCCTCCATGGGGGAGGTGATCAGCTGTTCGACCTCGGCCGCAGAAAGGCCCAGGGCTTCAGTCTGGATCTCGACCTGCGGCGGGGCGAATTCCGGGAAGGCATCCACGGACATGCTCGGCAGGCTCGTGAACCCGATAGCCAGGATTCCCGCCGCCATGGCCAGGACCAGAAGCCGGAACTGCAGGACCCAACGGAGTATCGCGCTCATCATGGCCGGAACCCCGCCGGCTTCACAGCTTTGCCCTGGGCCGATTTGCCCTGGGCCGAGGCGCAATGGCGGCGGCTTCGGCGTCGTCGGTAGCCCGGGCCGTCGGGTTTGATCGTTGGTGGGGGGATGCTTGGGCGCGGTTCTGCCTCGGAATTGATTCCCGGGAAGTGTCGGCCAAATGCTAATGCTGTTGAGCAAACTGCTGAGTTGCTATCCACGGCGCGGCTCCTTGGTTCAGTGCCTTAGCGCCCCCCAGCCGTCAAGAGTAATAATGATCCCCGGGCACACCGGCGTCAATGCGCCATAGACGAATTCTGAGGCTTTTCACAGGTAAATGTCGGCATTTCATCATATAAATATGGTAAGGATTTGCGGGGATGGCAGATCGTGCCTTTCCTTGCCGGAATTCGGACGTTAGAATTGCAAGTCCGCCTAGTTATCAGTTCAGCTAGGATTGCCGAATGAGCTCGCACAGTTCGCCCGGTTCGGGATATTGGTACGGCCCCGATGACCGCCTGGATCCGCCCGGCGCCATTCTGCAGGCGCTGCGTGACTACCGCATTTCGGAAGCCGCCACGCGGCGTTCCACCCAGGCTTCCATGGGAATGGGCGAGACGGACCTCCTTGCCCTCCGCTATCTGCTGCGGGCCGAGGCCGGCGGCGAACGTGTGGGCCCCAAGGACCTGAGCCGCATCCTGGGCATCACCACCGCGTCCACGACCTCCCTGATCGACAGGCTGGTGGCCAGTGGCCATGTCCGCCGGGACCCCCACCCCACGGACCGGCGCTCGCTCGTCATCGTGCCGACCGTGGTAACGGACTCGGCAGTCCGGGCGACGCTCGGGGACCTGCACCGCAGGATGATGGCCGTTGCAGAAGAACTGAGCGTCGAGGATGCGCGGATAGTCATCAAATTTCTCCGGCGCATGAGCGAGGCGATTACCGAGCCCCCGCAGCGTTAAGGACCGGTAGTTAGTTTGTTTAACTAGTCAGCCGGGCCTCTTTGCCGGCCATGGCCAACCCGACGACGGCGCGGCTGCGCCCCGCGGCCTTTGCCTCGTACAGGGCTCTGTCGGCTTCCCTCATGAGTCGCTGGAGGCCGGCTGCCTTGTTGCGGGTGTCAACTATGCCGAAGCTCGCGGTCGGTGCCCCCGCACCGTCCGGCAGGCCGCTGTGCTCGGCCAGGGCGGCATTGATCCGCTGTGCTATCCGGACACCTTCCTCGGCGTCGACGCCGGTCAGCAGCATGGCGAATTCTTCGCCGCCGTAGCGTCCGACGAGGTCCGCGGCCCGCAGGGTAGAGCGGCAGGCGTCGCTGAAGGCGCGGATGACGCTGTCCCCGGCATCGTGTCCGAACCGGTCGTTGATGGCTTTGAACCGGTCCAGGTCTGCCATGACGATCGCCGTTTCGACGCCCGCGTCAAGGTTGGCACGGAGCCGCTGCTGCGCCTGCTGCAGGTAGCCGCCGCGGTTCAAGAGGCCGGTGAGTGCGTCGCGGGAGGCAAGTTCCTTGAGGTCCTCCGTGCGGCGGGCGTTGTTCAGCGCCGTGATGCTGGAGGAAACCACCACCAGCAGCACCATGGCCATCAGCAGGGTGACGCCGGCGCCGAACAGCAGCTGGAAGGTGGGGCTCTCGGGTCCCAGCAGGGCCAGTCCCGCGGTCCGGCCGAGATAGTAGACAGCGCAGACCGCCGTGGCTACGGCGAGGGAGCGCACCAGGTGCCAGGACGTCGCGCGCTCGCGCCACAGTTCAACGGACGCCAGGCCGATCGCGGCGCCCATCATGGCGAGGCAGGCGATGCTGGCCATCCGTGTCGTTTGACGAGCGGAGGGCGAATGCCACTGCTGAGGCCAGGCCGCCGGGGACGGCCAGGAGCCACGGCCGGACCCGGCGGCCTGCCAGCGAGCGTGCGCCTGCCCAGACGCAACCGGAACCGAGCACCATCACGCCGTTCCCCACGCTGGAGGCCCAGGCCTGGGACGAGGACTCGCGCAGGAAGTAGAAGATCGCGGCGCAGAAGAAGGAGCCGACGGCCCGGCACCACCAGCCGGCAAAGGGTGCCCGGCTTTTTCGGTAGGTGTCGAAGTAGAACAGGGCCAGCATGGTCAGCGACATCACGGCGAAGACCACCATGAGCGTTGACCGGTCGAGAAGCACCATAAACGAGATATTCCAAGCTGCCGGAGGTGGTCCATTCGCGGACTGCCGGCGTAGTTCCCTGCCTGGGCAGGCTCCGGCCCGATCCAGTCTCCCAGAACGTCCGCCGTCGCCCAAGCTGCGACACCGGCTGCTCAACACCGGCTGCTCAACACCGGCTGCTCAACACCGGCTGCTCAACACCGGCTGCTCAACACCGGGACGTCGAGGCTGCCACGCTCCCGGAGCACAAGGCGGGCGTGTCCTCGGATGAGGACACGCCCGCCTATTTGTTGTTGTGCTGCCTGCTACTTAAGCCAGCCTTCCACCACCTGGGGATGGGCCTCCACCCACTTCTGGGCAGCGGCTTCCGGTTTCGTGCCAGCCTGGATGTCCGTGGCAACCGAGTTCTGGTCCTCGTTGGTCCACTTGAAGGCCTTTGCCAGCTTGGCTGCCGGCGAACCGCTGTCCGCGAACTTCTTGGAGATGATCTTGTTCAGCTTGTAATCAGGATAGTCACAAGCCACCTTCTCGGCATTTGCGTCGCAACCCTCGGTCCATTTCGGCAGGTTGACCTTCACCAGCGGAATTTCGGCGAGGAACCACTGCGGTTCGTAGAAATACCCCAGCAGCGGCGTCTTGTCCTTCTCCGCGGTGCGGAAGGACTGGATCAGCGCCGCCTCCGAACCGGAGAAGACCACCTTGTAATCAAGTCCGAGGTTCTTGACCAAGGCCTCATCATTCGTGACGAAGGCCGGATCGCCGTCCAGGACCTGGCCCTTGCCGCCTGATTCGGACGTGGTCAGGAGCGAGGCGTATTTGTTCAGGTTGTTGCTGTCGGTGATGTCCGGGTACTTTGCCGCCATCCACGGTGGCACGTACCAGCCGATTTTTCCGTCGTTGCCCGTGGGCCCGGCGTCAACGGCCACAGCCTGGTCCGTGATGTATTGCTTCACCAGGTCGTCGTGGCCCCAGTTTTCGATCACCACATCCACCTCGCCGGAGCTGAAGCCTTGCCAGGAAATCTGTTCCGAAAGGTCCTTCTGCACCACCGTGCAGCCGAGCTTGTTCTTGGCCACGTAGCTGTAAACAGCCGCGTTCGCGGTATATCCAACCCAGGCGTTTAGCGCCACGTTCACGGTTCCGCAGGGCGCCTCCGCCGCGCCTGTGCCCGCCGCTGCCTGGTTGACTGTCGCACCGCCGCAACCGGCAAGCAGCAAGCCGGCTGCGAGGGCACCTGCGACCGTCGGCATAGTTCGTTTCAATAGCTGTCCGGCTCTAGCCATGGGTACATCTCCTTGTTCTGGGGCGGGTTTTGGAGAGCGTGTGTTTCCTTGGGCCTGTCGCGTTTCCGCTCAAGGCGTTGATGTTGCGGGCGCTGATGTTGTGGGTGTTTGGGTGGTCGGGATCTTCCTTACGGGGGTGGCGGCGGCGGCCTGCGTCATGCGGTCCAGCAGGATGCCCAGGAAAACGATGGCCAGGCCGGCCGCGAGGCCCTTGCCGAAGAGCGAACTCTGGACGAATCCCGCGACGACGTCGTAGCCGAGGCCCCCGGCTCCTACCAGGGCGCCTACCACCACCATGGCGAGTACGTAGATCAGGCCCTGGTTGGCGGCGAGGGCTAGCGACTGCCGGGCCATGGGCAGCTGCACCTTGGTGATGACCTGCCAGGGGGTTGAGCCGCTGGCCACGGCGGCCTCCACCACGGTGGGGGAGATCCCGGCAATGCCGTCCGCCGTGATCTTGATGGCCACCGGTGCCGCGTAGATGATGCCGGCCACGATCGCCGTGAACCGGGTGGCTCCGAAAAGCCCCAGGAACGGGACCAGGTAGACAAAGGCAGGCATGGTCTGGCCGGCGTCAAGCATCGGCCGCATGAGCTGGTCGATCCTGTTGGACCGGCCCATTGCCACGCCGAACACCACGCCCAGGACCATCACCACCACCGTGGCAACCAGCGTTCCGGCCAAGGTGACCATGGCGTCGCTCCACAGCCCGAGGACGATGATCACGGCCAGGCAGAACGTGGTCAGGGCGGCAAGTTTCCAGCCTCCGATCGCGTAGGCGGCCAGTGCGATAACGGCCACAAGGATGAAGAACGGGGTTTCGGTGAGCAGCGACTGGAACGGATTCAGGATGCCGGTGGTCACCGCTTCCTTGAATGACACGGTGAACAGGGACAGATGGGTCTGCAGCCACCCGCTGGCGGTCGTCACTCCGCTGACAATGGCGGGTCCGATGTTCAGGTCCTTGGGGAACGCTGCAGCCCAGAGCATGGTCCGGGACAGCTGCACCAGCACCGCCGCGAGCACCAGTGTGACGGCGAGAAGCACGAGCCGGGTGCGGCGGGATGACTTGCTGCGCTGGCGCGCCCCTGGTTCGGCCCTTTGGCTCGCGGCCGTGGTCACGCGGTCCAAGACAATGGCCAGCAGGACAATCGACAGTCCCGCGTTGACTGCGGTGCCGACGTCGAGCGACTGCAGCGCCCGGACCACCACCTGGCCGAGCCCCGGAGCCGCGATGAGCGCCGCGATGGTGACCATTGACAGGGCGGCCATGGTGGTCTGGTTGATGCCCATCACGATGGTGCGCCGGGCCATCGGGAGCTGGAGCGTCAAAAGACGCTGCAGGCCAGTGGTTCCCAACGAGTCCGACGCTTCCCGCGTATCGGCCGGAATGCATCGGATCCCGTGCGCCGTCAGGCGGATCACCGGAGGTGCCGCGTAGATCACGGTGGCGATGACTGCGGATGCGGGGCCGATCAGGAAGATGAGTGCCAGGGGAGCCAGATACACGAACGTGGGGAGCGTCTGCATGAAGTCGAGCACCGGGGTGACCGCTTTTGCCACGTGTCGGTTGACTCCTGCCGCCACGCCCACCGGAATGCCGATCAGCAGGGTGAGCAGCACCGCCGTGATGACCAGGGCGAAGGTGTACGACGCTTCGACGAACAGTCCCTGCAGGCCGAAGAAGATGAAGACGGCCGCCGTAAGCAGCGCCACCCGGGCGTTGCCCACGGCGTAGGCGATCCAGCTCAGCAGCCCGACCGTCCCCAGCCAACCGATTTCCGGTAGGCGCAGGCCTGTGGCGCTGGCCGCGAATACTGTGATGAACACGTTTGCGACGGCGTCGACGGCGGCCCGGAGAGGGGAGAGTACGAACAGGAAGACGGGGTTGCCGTTGCGGTTTGCGGCAACCCATGCGTTGAACTGGTTGAGGGTGCGGTGCAGATCGGTCAGTTCCGAGGCCGGCAGCTTCAGGGTACCGGTGCCGTGCAGGACCAGGAAGCCCAGAAGCCAGAGGACGCCTGCACCTGCCAGCAGCACCGTGCGCCGGCTGGGCCGGCGGCGGGGTTCACGCACGGGGGTGCCGCCGGTCTGGACCGGCGCTCTGTCACGGACGAGTGTGGACATCAGGCCGCTACTTCCGGGCTGCGGAGCACCGAGAGGATGCTGTCGCGGTCGATCTGGCCCGTGATCTTCCCGGCGTCTTCCACCAGGACAGGGCAGGAGGAGTTCATCACGGTGGGAATGGCGTCGCGGATGATGGTGTTTGAGCCGAGGACGGGAGCATCGGAAGGGGTGCCGATTCCCACTGGCCGGGTGATCCATTTCAGCGTCAGGACATCCGCGCGGGGGACTTCGGACACGAAATCCTCGATGTACTTGTCCGCCGGGGATCCCACCAGGTCGTCGCCGGTGCCGCACTGGACGGTCTCGCCATTGCGCATGATCAGGATACGGTCCCCCAGTTTCAGCGCCTCGGAGAGGTCGTGGGTGACAAACACCATGGTCTTGCCCATGTCCTTGTGCAGACGGATGATTTCAGCCTGCATGTCCCGGCGGATCAGCGGATCGAGGGCGGAGAACGGTTCGTCGAACAAGATGGTGTCCGGGTCGCCGGCGAGGGCGCGGCCCAGGCCGACCCGCTGCTGCATGCCTCCGGACAGCTGGTCCGGGAAGTGCTGTTCATACCCTTTGAGCCCCACCAGTTCGATGATTTCCCGTGAGCGGGAATAGCGCTCGTCCTTGGCGGCGCCTCGGATCTGCAGGCCGTAGGAGACGTTGTCCAGGACGGTGCGGTGCGGGAGAAGGCCGAAGTGCTGGAACACCATGGACATCTTCCGCCGGCGCAATTCGCGCAGCTCCGCGGTCCCTGCCTGCAGCACGTCCTTGCCGTCCACCAGGACCTGCCCGGAGGTCGGTTCGATCAGCCGGGTCAGGCAGCGGATCAAGGTGGACTTCCCGGAGCCGGACAGGCCCATGACCACAAAAACCTCGCCTTTGGCGACGTCGAAACTCAGGTCGCGGACGGCGGTCACGCAACCGGTGCGTTCCAGCAGTTCCGCCGAGTTCAGGGCCGACAGCTCGGGATCGTTGGGTATCTTCTCACCTCCGGGTCCGAAGACCTTCCAAAGGTTGCGCACTGATATGTCGGGACTGTTCATTGCTGTACTCCTGCCTGTGGAGGCTCGAACCAGTGGCTGGGCTTGGGGTCGATGTTCTGCCAGATGTGTTTGGTTTCGCGGTACTCCGCCAGGCCCTGCAGACCGAGTTCGCGGCCGTTGCCTGACTGACCGAAGCCGCCCCATTCAGCCTGCGGAACGTAGGGGTGGTAGTCGTTGATCCAGACGGTCCCGTGCCGCAGTCCGCCGGCAACACGCTGGGCGCGGGATGCGTCGGAAGTCCACACGGCACCGGCGAGGCCGTACACCGTATCGTTGGCGAGCCGGACGGCTGCCTGCTCCGTGGTGAAGGTTTCCACAGTGAGGACGGGTCCGAAGGACTCCTCCTGCACCACCTGCATTCCGCTGCGGCAGGCATCCAGGATGGTGGGCGGGTAGTAGCTGCCCTCGGCCAGGGGCCCGGTGTCCGGGATGAAGCCGCCGCACAGCAGGCTGGCGCCTTCGGCGATGCCGGCCTGGACGTAGGCGTGGACTTTGTCACGGTGCGCGGCGGAGATCAGCGGCCCTGTTTCGGCCCGGTCGTCGAAAGGGCCCCCCAGCCTGATGGTCCGTGCCCGCCGGACCAGCTCCGCAACCACCTCGTCGTGAACCGACTCTTCGACGAGGAGCCGGGTGCCTGCCGAGCAGACCTGGCCTGAGTGCAGGAATACCGCCGTCAGGGCGTTATCGATGGCCGCTTCCCGGTCCGCGTCGGCAAAAACGATGTTGGGGTTCTTTCCGCCGAGTTCGAGCGCCACGCGCTTCACGGTGGAAGCGGCCGCTGCCATGATGCGCTTGCCGGTGGAGAGTCCGCCCGTGAAGGACACGAGGTCAACCAGTGGGTCATTGCTCAGCACCGCGCCGACTTCGGGGCCGGCGCCCGTCACGAGGTTGGCGACGCCGTCGGGCAGGCCCGCCTCGCGGAGGGTGTCCATGAGGAGGATGGAGGTGGACGGTGTCAGCTCGCTGGGTTTGAGGACGAAGGTGTTGCCGGCCAGAAGGGCGGGCGCCACCTTCCACGAGGCCTGGAGGAGCGGGTAGTTCCAGGGGGTGATGAGGCCGCAGACGCCCACAGGGGCGTGGACCACCCGGCTGATGGTCCCCGGGACGCCGGTGTCGATGACCCGTCCGGCGTCCGTCCCGGCGATGCCGCCGTAGTAGCGGAAGCAGGCGGCGACGTCGTCGATGTCGTATTCGGCTTCGACGTAGCGTTTGCCGGTGTCCAGGGCTTCTGCCGTCGCATACGCGGCTTTGTCCCGTTCCAGCAGCTCCGCCGTGCGGAGCAGGATCCGGCCGCGTTCCTTTTCGCTGGTTCCCGGCCACACGCCGTCGTCGAATGCCTTACGGGCGCTGGCGACAGCTGCCTCGGCATCCGCGGCAGTGCATTCGGCCACTTCCGCCACAATCCTGCCGTCCGCGGGGCACGTGATGATTCGGGTGTTTCCGGCTACGGGCGCAGTCCACCGGCCGTTGAGATACGCACCGCGGAGCGTCCCGGTCAAGGTCTCGGTCACCGTCCCGGAGAGCTGGACGCTGTTCATGCGCGGCCCAGGCTCGGAGCCGGCGCGGCGGCCGTGGCCGGCTCGGCGGACGGGACCTCCACGGCGTCGCCCGGCGTGACGGCCCGGTGCCGGTAGAACTCGGCGTTCTCCGCCGTCAGGGGCTGCCGGCCGAGGATCAGGTCCGCGGCTTTTTCCGCCAGCATCATGACCGGTGCGTAGATGTTGCCGTTGGTCACGTACGGCATGGCCGAGGCGTCCGCAACCCGCAGACCCGAAGTTCCGTGCACTTTCATGGTGAGCGGGTCAACCACGGCCATCGGGTCCGAGGCCGGTCCCATCTTGGCCGTGCAGGAGGGGTGCAGTGCGGTTTCGGCGTCCCTCGCCACCCAGTCCAGGATCTCCGCGTCTGTCTGCACGGACGGGCCGGGGGAAAGCTCGCCGCCGCTGAAGGGAGCCAGGGCCGGCTGGCCGAGGATGTCCCGCGTGACGCGGATGGCTTCCACCCATTCGCGCTTGTCCTGTTCCGTGGACAGGTAGTTGAACAGCATTGACGGGTGGGCTGCGGGGTCGGTGGACGTGATTTTCAGGCTTCCCCGGGCATCCGAATACATGGGGCCGACATGGACCTGGTAGCCGTGCTTGGCATCAGCTTTCTGCCCGTCGTAACGCACGGCCACCGGAAGGAAGTGGAACATCAAGTTGGGGTAGGCGACGTCGTCATTGGAGCGGACGAACCCGCCTCCTTCGAAGTGGTTGGTGGCGGCGGGCCCGCGGCGGCCGAGCAGCCACTGGAGCCCGATCAGCGGGTAACGCCACAGGCTCAGGTTGGGCTGCATCGAGACCGGCTGAGTGCAGGAATGCTGGACATACACTTCCAGGTGGTCCTGCAGGTTCTCACCGACGCCGGGCAGGTCAACCACCGGCTGAATTCCCAGCGACTTCAGGTGCGCCGGGTCGCCCACACCGGAGAGCTGCAGGAGCTGCGGGGTGTTGATGGCACCGCCGCACAGGACCACCTCTTTGGCGCTGACCGTGCGGAGGCGGCCGTTCCTGCGGTAGCTGACGCCGGTGGCCACAGTCCCGGTGAAGTTGATTTTCGACACCAGCGCCCGGGTCCGGACCGTCAGGTTCTTCCGGCCGCGGCTGGGCCGCAGGTAGGCCCGTGACGCCGAGAGCCGCTGGCCCTTGTGCACGTTGCGGTCAAAGGGGCCAAAACCCTCCTGCCGGTACCCGTTGACATCGTGGGTCCGCTTGTGGCCGGCCTCCTCGGAGGCACGGAAGAACGCCTGGAACAGGGGATTGCGGGCCGGGCCGCGCTCCAGCACCAGCGGACCGTCATGGCCGCGCAGTTCATCGTCCGGTTCTGCCGCCAACGCGGTTTCCATTCGCTTGAAGTACGGCAGGCAGTGCGCAAAGTCCCAGGATTCCATCCCGGGGTCCGCCCCCCAGCGTTCGTAGTCAAGCGGGTTGCCACGCTGGAAGATCATGCCGTTGATGGAGCTGGAACCGCCAAGCACCTTGCCCCGGGCGTGGGCGATCTTCCGGGCATGCATATGGGGTTCGGGATCGGACTCGTACTGCCAGTCATAGAACCTGTTGCCGCTGGGGAAGGTCAGGGCCGCCGGCATCTGGATGAACAGGTCCCACGGGTAGTCGCTGCGGCCGGCTTCCAAGACCAGGACAGTGCGTGTTCCGTCGGCGCTGAGCCTGTCCGCCAGCACTGATCCGGCGCTCCCTCCGCCTACAATCACGTAGTCGTAGCTCTCGTTCGTCATCAGGTAAGTCTCCTTGGGCATGGTCTCGGAATTTCGTTGTAGAGCCAGGGTGGAACCGTTCAGCCGCGCAGGCGCTCCATTCCGGGATCCACCAGGGGCTCGGCGGTCACGGTGGCGGCGATGCGCTTCCCGAAATACTCGATTTCGACGGTGTCGCCTTCGGCGGTGTGCGCCGGCAACCAGGCGTAGGCGATCGGCTTGCCCACCGTGTAACCGTAAGCGGCGCTCGTGACGTAACCGGTGGGTTCGCCGTTGAAGTACACGGGTTCCTTGCCCAGCACCACTGAGGTGCCGTCGTCCACCGTCAGGCAGCGGAGCTGCTTGGTGGCCGGCTGCCCGCGGCGTGCGACAAGGGCCTCGGAGCCCACGAAGGATTCCTTGTTCTTGCCGATGGAGAAGCCAAGCCCGGCCTGGTACGGCTCGTGTTCGGGCGTCATGTCGGTGCCCCAGAGGCGGTAGCCCTTTTCCAGGCGCAGGCTGTTGAAGGCTCCGCGGCCGGCGGCAATGATGCCCTGGTCCTGGCCGGCAGCGAAAAGGACGTCCCAGAGCTTGAGTCCGTAGTCGGCGGAGGTGTAGAGCTCCCAGCCGAGTTCGCCCACATAGGACAGGCGCATGGCGGTAACGGGGATCCCGCCGATCCGGACCTGCTTGGTGCGGAAGTACTTCAGGCCGTCATTGCTGAAGTCGTCGGTGCTGACCTTCGCGACGACTTCCCGGGCCAGCGGACCCCAGAGCCCGATGCAGCAGGTGGCCCCGGTGATGTCGCGGACCTGGACCCACTGGCTGACGTTCTCGGACGTCTGCTTCCGGGCCTCCCTGGTGAGGTAGTCGACGTCGATGTTGCCGTTGGCGCCCACCTGGAAGGTGGTTTCATCCAGCCGCGCTATGGTGATGTCGCTGCGTACCCCGCCGTCGCCGGCGAGCAGCAGGCAGTAGGTGACGGCGCCCGGCTTCTTATCGATCTGACCGGCGCTCAGGCGCTGGAGCAGTGCCAGCGCGCCGGGGCCGGAAACTTCCAGCCGCTTCAGCGCCGTCATGTCGTACAGTGCGACGCCGGTACGCGTCTTCCACGCCTCCGCTGCGGAAATGGGGGAGTGGAACATGTTGGCCCAAGGCTCGCGTTCGGGAGCCTGCCATTCGGGCGGCAGCTCGGCGAGGAGGGCGCGGTTGGCTTCGAACCAGTGCGGACGTTCCCAGCCGCCGGCCTCCAGGAAGAACGCGCCAAGCTCCCTCTGCCGGCAATTGAACGGGCTGACGCGCAGGTCCCGCGGTGACTGCCGCGGCTGCAGCGGGTGCAGGACGTCGTAGATCTCCACGAAGTTCTGCTGGGACGTTTCGCTGACATAGCTCTCGGAGGTCTGCACCTTCTCGAACCGGGAGACCTCGCATTCGTGCAGCGGCGTCCGGGACTGACCCTCGATGAGCAGCTCCGCCACGGCGCGGGCCACGCCGGCCGAGTGGGTCACCCAGACGGCCTCGGCCACGTAGAAACCCTCGACGTCGGGGGACTCGCCGATCAGCGGGCCGCCGTCGGGGGTGAAGGAGAAGATGCCGTTGAAGCCGTCGGCGATCCCGGCCCCGCGCAGGGCGGGCAGCAGTTGCTTGCTGTCCTCCCAGCAGGGCAGGAAGTCTTCCTCCGTGAACTCCAGCCGGGACGGCATGCGGTGCTCGGACATCTGCGCGGCCGCGACTTCCGGGAGAGTGTCCAGCGCCACGGGCATAGGGCGGTGGGCGTAGGAGCCGATGCCGATCCTGTCCCCGTGCTCGCGGAAGTACAGGTCCTTGTCCTGGTGCCGGAGGATGGGCAGCCTGGCGCCGTTGGCCAGGTCCAGCGCATTGGTGCCCAGGTTGGTGCCGGTGAGTTCGGGCACCACGGTGGTCTTCACGTATTGGTGGGCCAGGGGCAGGAGCGGCACGGCCATTCCGGCCATGGCGCCGATCTTCGGCCCCCAGAACCCGGCACAGGACACCACGATGTCGGCCGGGATCACGCCGTCGGGCGTCTGCACGCCGGTGACCCGGCCGCCGGACTGTTCGACGCCGGTCACCGGCGTCGAACCGATGAACGTCACCCCCGCGGCGGTGGCCTTGCGGATGAGCAGCTGGACTGCCCGGGCCGCGGAGGCCAGACCGTCGGAGGGCACGTAGAGTCCGCCGAGCACCATGCCCTGGTCCAGCAGCGGATAGTGCTTGGAGCACTCGTCGGGATCAATGAGGCGGCCCTCGATGCCCCAGGAGGTGGCGTACCCCAGCTTGCGCTTGAGGTCTTCCAGCCGTTCGGGGGTGGTGGCGATCTCCAGACCGCCCACCTGGTTGAAGCAGGAGACGCCTTCGTCACTGAGGGCCAGGAGCTTGTTGACCGTGTAGGTGGCAAACTCCGCCATGGTCTTGGACGGGTTGGTCTGGAACACCAGGCCGGGTGCGTGCGACGTGGAGCCGCCGGCCAGGTTCAGCGGACCCTGTTCCACTACCGTCACCTCGGTCCAGCCACGGGTGGACAGTTCATCTGCCAGATTCGCACCGACAATGCCGGCGCCGATGATTACGACGCGGGGTGTAGCCCTCATACGGAAGCTCCTAATCTTGACTTACGGCATGCTGCAGGCGGCGCGCCCTTTTTTGGGGGTCGGGGGCGCCAAGTGTGGCGGTTTCTAGCGGAAGACAACGGTCCGGGAGCCGTTGAGGAGCACCCGGTGCTGGCAGTGCCACTTCACTGCCCGGGAGAGCGCCATGGCCTCGGCGTCCCGGCCGGTGGTGACCAGTGATTCCGGGTCCGCGGTGTGGTCCACGCGGAAAACTTCCTGCTCGATGATGGGGCCCTCGTCGAGTTCGGCGGTGACGTAGTGCGCGGTCGCGCCGACCAGCTTGACGCCACGCTCGTAGGCCTGGTGATAGGGCTTGGCGCCCTTGAACCCCGGGAGGAAGGAGTGATGGATGTTGATGGCCCGGCCGAGGAGGGCTCCGGACAGTTCGTCGGAGAGCACCTGCATGTAGCGGGCCAGCACCACGAGGTCGGCCTGGTATTCGTCCACGAGGCTGAGCATCCGGGCCTCGGCCTCCGGCTTGGTGGCCGCCGTGACGGGGACGTGAATGAACGGCAGGCCTGCGGCTTCCGCCATGGGGCGAAGGTCCTCATGGTTGGATACGACGGCGACGATGTCGGCGCCGAGGCTGCCGGCCCGCCAGCGGAAGATCAGGTCGTTGAGGCAGTGGCCGAATTTGGAGACCATGACCAGCACCCGCTGCGGGCGGTCGTCGTGGAAGCGGAACGTCATACCGAACTCGTCGGCGACGGCGGCGAAGTCAACGGCGAGGGAAGCCGCCGTGCTGTCGGTTTCGCTGCTGGTCTGGCCGCAGTCCTGTGATCCGGGGGAGGGAACGGCGGCGAGCGTTCCGGTGAATGCGGTGCGCAGGAACAACGTGTTGCTCACATGGTCGTCAAACTGCTGGTGTTCGGCGATATCGAAGCCACGCATGGCCAGGAAGCTGGAGACGGCGTGGACGATTCCGCGGCGTTCGGGACAAGCCACTGTCAGGACGAACGGCGTCGCCTGCCGCCCGGGTGCCGGCGCGGTCTGCGCGGCCGGAAGCTGCGCCGGCGGGGCTGCGAACTCCTGGAGCTCATTGCTCAGTTGTAGCGTCAAGATCTTCACCTCTGTGCTTGGGTTGGAGTGCTGCGAAGGGCCTAGGCGTGTCCGTCGACGGTTAGGCCGGGAGGAAGATTGGGAACGTCCTCGGATTCCTGGACCATGATCTGGCCGTCCACCACCATCACTGTGTGGACGCGGACGGCTAGCTTGGCCGGCGGTGCGTCGACCGCTCCGGTCCGCAGATTGAATTTGGAGGCGTGCAGGGGACATTCGACCTCGCACCCTTCCACCCAGCCGTCCGCCAGCGAGGCGTCCTGATGGGTGCAGGTGTCGTCAAGTGCGAAGAGTTCGCCGTCTTCGGTATGGAAGACGGCGATGGGCGGGGACGTGTCGAGTCGGACTGCCTCTCCGGGAGCCAGTGCGCTGAGCGGGCATGCGTTGTGCATCTGATGAACCTCTTCTTCACTGGTGACTTCACTGGTAACGGGCCGGGCCCGCTTACCGCGTTGTACCATCATCAACGCCGATCACAATACGCAACAGCGTGATCTATACCACTCGCCCTTGTCAAGGGCTTGAGCGGAACACGCTCGGGGTATTGACACTGGCTTGTGTCGTAAGTCACGCTGTCTCGCATGAAGACGATTGTTGCGCCATACGCAATTCGTTGCATCTAACGTTACGGGAAGGCGGCCATGCAGACTTTGGCAATCGTGGGGGCATCCCTCGCCGGAATATCCGCGGCCCGGGCAGTCCGGGCGCAGGGATTTTGCGGGAGGCTCCTCATTATCGGCGACGAGCCGCACCGGCCCTATGACAGGCCGCCGCTGTCCAAGGATTTTCTGGCAGGCAAGCTGCACGGCGACCACCTGTTCCTGGAAGCTCCGGGGATCGGGCCGGACGCCGAACCGCTGCAGGCCGAATGGATCCTCGGCGCCAAGGCTGTACGGCTGGATGCGGCCTCCCGGACTGTCACCCTCAGTGATGGCCGGGCTGTCCAGGCCGACGGGCTCGTGATCGCCACCGGCGCCTCGGCGCGCACACTGCCGGAACTGGCGGGACTGGACAATGTCTTCACGCTCCGGACGCTGGAGGATGCGCAGGACCTGGCGCCGGAACTTCTCCCCGGCGGACGCCTGGTCATCGTGGGAGCCGGGTTCATCGGAGCGGAAGTGGCCTCCACGGCGCGTGCGCTGGGAATGGAGGTCACGGTGATCTGTTCCTCGTCTGTGCCCTTGGCTGGGCCGCTGGGGGCTGAGATGGGTGCAGTCATGGCCCGGCTCCATGGGCTCAATGGTGTTGAGTTGGTTTGTGACGCGAGTATCCACTCCTATTACAGCGGCGAGGGAAACGTCACCGGAATCCGACTGGACGGCGGACGCTACCTGCCCGCCGACGTCGTGCTCGTGGCCATCGGAGCCGAACCGAATATTGCTTGGCTGGCCGGTTCAGGCCTCGAACTGGGCGACGGCGTCCTCTGCGATGCGATGGGCCGCACCAGCATCCCGGGCGTGGTTGCCGTGGGCGACTGCGCCGCATGGTGGGACGAGCGGTCCGGGCGGCATCACCGCGTTGAGCATTGGAGCGCGGCTGCCGAGCGGCCGGCACTGGCAGTGTCTGCTGTCCTGGACCCGGCTGCCCCGCAACGTCCCGTAAGCCTGCCGTATTTCTGGTCGGACCAATACAACGTAAAGCTTCAGTTCGCCGGCCATGCCCGGGAGGCTGACCGCGTGGCCATCGAGGCCGGCGATCCCGCGGAGCACAGCTTCCTGGCTGTTTACTACCGCGGTGCCGATCCCGTGGCTGTGCTGGGCGCCAACCAGCCACGGCTCTTTACCCGGTGGCGGCGTCAGCTGAATGCTGTAGCGGCCGGTGCTGCCGGCAACCTTGTCCCATCGCCCTGAAAGCCGGCCCCGGCCACACGCATTACCACACGCATTACCACCCCGACGTCCGTCACCGCAGAGGAGCATAAATGACCACCGAAGTAGTCTCACCGAGCCTGATCCCCACACTGCCGGGCCACACGTACGTGAGCGAGGAGGTCTTCCGTTTAGAACAGGAGCGCATCTTCGAACAGATGTGGTTCTGCGCCGTTCGCACGGCCGACCTCGAAAAGCCCGGATCCTTCAAGACGGTGCAGGTGGGACGTGAGAGTGTGCTCATCAACCGCACCAGGAAGGGCGAGGTCCGCGCCTTCTATAACATCTGCCGGCACCGCGGCGTCAAGCTCTGCATGGAGGAATCCGGCGAGGCCAACCGCTCGTTCCAGTGCCCTTACCATGCCTGGACGTATGACCTCGAGGGCAAGCTCATCGCGGCCCCGAACCTGACCAAAATGCCCGATATCGACCGCAATGAGTACGGGCTGGTGAAGGTCCACGTCCGGGAGTACCTCGGTTACGTCTGGGTCTGCCTGGCCGATGAGCCGCCGTCCTTCGAGGCCGACGTCATGGGCGCAATCGAGGAACGGCTCGGTGACCTGCGCGCGGTGGACGACTACGACATCGCCAACCTGAGCCTGGGCCGGCGCATCCGGTACGACGTCAAGGCCAACTGGAAACTCATCATCGAGAACTTCATGGAGTGCTACCACTGCGCCACCATCCACCCGGAGCTGACCGAAGTGCTTCCGGAGTTCGCCGACGGACTGGCGGCCCAGTACTTTGTGGGCCACGGCGCGGAATTCGGCGATGACATCAAGGGCTTCACCATTGACGGCTCTGAGGGCCTGGACCGGATCCCGGGGGTGGGGGAGGACCAGGACCGCCGCTACTACGCCGTCACCATCAAGCCCACCGTCTTCGTGAACCTCGTCCCGGACCACGTGATCATCCACCGCATGTTCCCGATGGCGGCGGACCGCACCATTGTTGAATGTGACTGGCTGTACCTGCCCAGCGTGGTGGAAAGCGGCAAGGACGTCAGCGCCTCGGTGGAACTGTTTCACCGCGTCAATGAGCAGGACTTCGACGCCTGCGAACGCTGCCAGCCGGCAATGGGATCAAAAATCTATGCGAACGGCGGCGTGCTGGTGCCCAGCGAACACCACATCGAAGCGTTCCACAGCTGGGTGACGGAAAAGATCAGCGACGTCGGGACTACTAGCTAATCTCCCTGCTGACCTCCTGCGGAAGGGCGCCACAGCGCCCCCCAAGAGCGCCTAAGCGTCGATGTAGCCCATCTTCGCGCTGATCGAGTGCCCGGCCTGCTTGAGTTCATCAATCAGGCCGGGTATCCGTTCGGGGTCAAAACGGAAAGCCGGTCCCGAAATACTCACGGAGCCGATCACCACTCCGCGGTGGTTGCGCACCGGCACGGCGACGGCGTTCAGGCCGGGTTCCAGTTCCTCGTAGCTCGTGGCATAGCCGGCCTCATTGATGCCGGCCAGCTGCTTTTCCAGTTCGTCCCGGGAGGTGATGGTCCGTTGAGTGTAGGGTTCCAAACCGGCCTCGGCAAGGATACGGCTGCGGACCTCCGCGGACACGGCGGCGAGCAGCACCTTGCCGCTGGAAGTCGCATGCAGTGGCGTCAGTCCACCGATCCAGTCCTGCGTGGCCAGCGTGGACGGACCCATGGCCTGGTCCACATTGACGGCGTAGTGGGACCGCAGAACGGCAAGGTTGACGGTTTCGCCGAACTTGCCCACCAGATCCTCCAGCTCTGGCCTGGCTTCCTTGACCAGGCTCAGCCGGGAGGGGATGGCGCTGGCCAGCCGCAGGATGTTGAAACCCAGCTGGTATTTGCCACGTTCGCTGTTCTGCTGCACCATGCCGCGGGCGTCCAACGCGCTGAGAAGGCGCGACGCCGTGGATTTGTGGACACCCATTTCTTCTGCGATCTCGCTGACGCCGGCATCGCCGGTGCGGGCCAGGATTTCAAGCACCGTGATGGCGCGGTCCACGGACTGCACGCCGCCATGCTGCGCACCGGATTCGGGGTCAAGTGGGGAGAAGTCGTCGGCCATCATAGAAGCCATAGTCTCAAACGACGTCAAGGCCGTCTGGGATCCGGTCACCCGGGCAGCGCGCCGTGCGTCGCGTCCGCGTCTTCCGCGCCGCTGCCCGCGCGCCGGACGGAAGGACTACAAAACCTTGCGGACGGACTGCTCGAAGCTGGTGACGTGGTGCAGTGCGAGCTCGGCGGCGTGTTCGGCGTCGCCGTCGGCAATGGCGTTGAGCAGCTCCGCATGTTCGGCGACGTGGCCGCCCAACGACGGCATCTTGTCCAGGACCAGGCACCAGATGCGCGTGGCCAGGTTGTCGTAACGGATCAGCACGTCTTCCAGATGCGGATTCGCCGCGGCACGGTAGATGAGGCGATGCACGGTGATGTCGTAGCGCATCAGCGTCCGGTGGTCAGCTTCGTTCCCCTTCATGGCACTGATGGCTGCCGCCGTCCGTCGGATCTCCTGCCGCAGCTCCTCGCTGGCCATGGAGGCGGCGCGCCGGGCGGCCAGTGGCTCGAGCAGCTCCCGGATTTCGGATACGTCGGCGAGTTCGGTGATGTCGACGCCGGTTGCGAAGGTTCCGCGCCTCGGGTAGGAGACCAGCAGATGGTCACCTTCCAGCCGTTTGATGGCTTCGCGGACCGGTGTGCGGCCGATGCCCAGCTCGGCGGCGATCTGGGCATCATTGATGGGCGCGCCCGGGCGGATGTCCAGCATTATCAGCTTGTCCCGCAACTGGAGGTAGGCCTGTTCAGCGAGGGATGCGCCGGCCGCAGGCGCTTCGGCGGCGTTGTCCAGGGCCATGCTCATTATTCGCTCCCGTTGGCGAGGGTGGAGTACCGGTGCAGGGACGGGTATTGACGCCCTGTGATCTCAAACATACTATTGCATCAGTTCTAATATATCAGTGTAACAACAGCAGTATTTCAGCGATTGGGAGAGACCATGGCAGAGCAGTTGACCCGGGTGCTTGCGGATGTGGACGCCGAAGTGGCGGGGGCGATCGACCGTGAACTGGTGCGCCAGCAGTCCACGCTGGAGATGATCGCGTCGGAGAATTTCGCTCCTGCCTCGGTCATGGAGGCGCAGGGTTCGGTGCTGACCAACAAGTACGCGGAGGGTTACCCCGGGAAGCGGTACTACGGCGGCTGTGAGCACGTGGACGTCATCGAACAACTGGCGATTGACCGGGTGAAGGCACTGTTCGGGGCGGAGGCCGCGAATGTGCAGCCGCACTCGGGCGCCCAGGCCAACGCCGCGGCCATGTTCGCCCTGCTGGATCCGGGCGACACGATTATGGGACTGGCATTGGCCCATGGCGGCCACCTCACCCACGGCATGCGCATCAACTTCTCCGGCAGGCTCTACAACGTCGTCCCTTACCACGTGAGCAAAGATGATCATCTGGTGGACATGGCAGAGGTGGAGGCCCTGGCTCTGGAGCACCGCCCCAAACTGATTGTGGCCGGCTGGTCCGCCTACTCCCGGCAGCTGGACTTCGCCGGCTTCCGCCGGATCGCCGACCTCGTGGGCGCCTACCTGATGGTGGACATGGCGCACTTCGCCGGCCTCGTGGCCGCGGGACTTCACCCGAACCCGGTCCCGTACGCGGACGTCGTCACCACCACCACGCACAAGACCCTGGGCGGCCCGCGCGGCGGAGTGATCCTCAGCAAGGAACAGTACGCGCGCAAGATCAACAGCGCGGTCTTCCCCGGACAGCAGGGCGGTCCGCTGGAACACGTGATCGCGGCCAAGGCCGTTGCCTTCAAAATCGCCGCCTCCGAAGAATTCAGGGAACGCCAGGAGCGCACCCTGGAAGGTGCCCGGATCCTGGCCTCCCGGCTGCTGAAGGACGACGTCGGAGCCGCCGGCATTTCGGTGGTGAGCAGCGGCACCGATGTGCATCTGGTCCTGGTGGATCTCCGCAACTCGGAGCTGGACGGACAGCAGGCCGAAGACAGGCTGCACCGGATCGGCATCACGGTGAACCGCAACGCGGTTCCGTTCGACCCGCGCCCGCCGATGGTCTCTTCCGGCCTGCGGGTCGGTACCCCGGCGCTGGCCACGCGCGGCTTCGGGTCCGCGGAGTTCACCGAGGTGGCGGACATCATCGCCTCGGCGCTCACCGCCCCCGCCGTGGATGACCTGCCCGACGAGGCGACCGAGGCCGGGCTCCGCGGCCGCGTTGCCGCCCTGGCGGCACGGTTCCCGCTCTACCCGCGGCTGAATGCCGTGGATGCGGGCAGCGAGGCGGGCGCAGGCTCTGAAGACCTGGCGCTTGAGGCGGAAATGATGGGAGCGGCACAGTGAGCACGGAGCAGCTGCCGGAACACCCGGACTTCCTCTGGCGCAACCCGGAGCCGAAGACCTCCTACGATGCCGTGATTGTCGGCGGCGGCGGCCACGGCCTGGCCACCGCCTACTACTTGGCGAAGAACCACGGGATGACCAACATCGCGGTCCTGGAGAAGGGCTGGCTGGCCGGCGGAAACATGGCCCGGAACACCACCATCATCCGTTCCAACTACCTTTGGGACGAGAGCGCCGCGATCTATGAGACCGCGCTGAAGCTGTGGGAGATCCTGCCCGAGGAGCTCGAGTACGATTTCCTGTTCAGCCAGCGCGGCGTGATGAACCTGGCCCACACCCTGGGCGATGTGCGCGAGAGCATCCGCCGGGTCGGGGCGAACAAGCTCAACGGCGTGGACGCCGAATGGCTGGACCCGGCCCAGGTCAAGGAACTCTGCCCCATCCTGAACATCAACGACAACATCCGCTACCCCGTCATGGGTGCGACGTACCAGCCGCGGGCCGGGATCGCCAAGCACGACCACGTGGCCTGGGCGTTCGCGCGCAAATGCGACGAACTCGGCGTGGACATCATCCAGAACTGCGAGGTCACCGGCTTCCTCAAGGACGGCAACCGGGTGGTCGGGGTCAAGACCAGCCTGGGCACCATCCACACCGGAAAGGTCGGCCTGTGCGCGGCCGGCCACAGCTCCGTGCTGGCCGAGATGGCCGGGTTCCGGCTGCCGATCCAGTCCCACCCGCTGCAGGCCCTGGTCTCGGAACTGCACGAGCCCGTGCACCCGACGGTGGTGATGTCCAACCACGTCCACGTCTACGTCTCCCAGGCGCACAAGGGCGAACTGGTGATGGGCGCCGGCGTGGATTCCTACAACGGCTACGGCCAGCGCGGCTCCTTCCACGTGATCGAGCACCAGATGGCCGCCGCCGTCGAACTCTTCCCGATTTTCGCCCGGGCCCACGTGCTGCGGACCTGGGGCGGCATCGTGGACACCACGATGGACGCCTCCCCGATTGTCGGCCTGAGCCCGGTGGAGAACATGTTCGTGAACTGCGGCTGGGGGACCGGCGGCTTCAAGGGCACCCCCGCCGCGGGTCTGACGTTCGCGCACACGATCGCCACCGGCACCCCGCACACGCTCAACAGGCCCTTCGCGCTGGAACGCTTCGAAACCGGTGCCCTGATCGATGAACACGGCGCGGCCGCCGTGGCCCACTAGAAAGGTAAGGACATGCTCCTGATCCCCTGCCCCGACTGCGGTCCCCGGGACGAGACCGAATTCTCCTACGGCGGCCAGGCCCACGTTGCCTACCCCCACAACCCCGCTGAGCTGAACGACCGCGAATGGGCCGAGTACCTGTTCTACCGTGACAACACCAAGGGCGCCTTCGCCGAGCGTTGGCTGCACAGCACCGGCTGCCGGCAATGGTTCAACATGCTCCGCGACACGGTCAGCTACGACATCCAGGCCGTCTACCGGATGGGCGAACCCCGCCCCGCCCCAGCAACGATCACCACAGCCACCAGCCCGGCATCCCCGGAAGGAGCCCTCAAATGACCGCCCAGCAGCAGCCCGCACGCCTGAGCGCCGGCGGCAGGATTGACCGCAGCGTCACGTGGCGGTTCACCCTGGACGGCCGCGAATACCCCGGCCACCCCGGCGACACCCTCGCCTCCGCGCTCCTGGCCAACGGCCACATCAGTGCAGGGAACTCCCTCTACGAGGACAGGCCTCGCGGCATCATGGCCGCCGGCGTGGAGGAACCCAACGCCCTGGTCAGGATCGCCCCGCGGTTCCCCGGGCACGTCGCCGAGTCCATGCTGCCGGCCACCACCGTGCCGCTGGTCGACGGGCTGGCAGCGGAACTGCTCAACGGCCTGGGCCGGCTGGACCCGGAGGAGGACCGTGCCGAGTACGACAAGAAGTACGTCCACACCGACGTCCTTGTCATCGGCGGCGGGCCCGCCGGGCTGGCCGCGGCACGCGAGGCGGTGCGCACCGGCGCACGGGTGATCCTGATCGATGACCAGCCCGAACTCGGCGGTTCCCTGCTGTCAGGTTCCGGGCTCTCCGGGTCCACCGATCCGGCACGTGGTGAGACGATCGAGGGCCGGCCGGCACTGGACTGGGTGGCCGACGTTGAAGCCGAACTCGTCTCCGCGGAAGAGTGCACGGTGCTGAACCGCGCCACCGCGTTCGGCTCCTGGGATGCCAATTACGTCATCGCGGCCCAGAACCGCACCGACCACCTCACCACCCCGGCCGCGGCTGGGGTGTCCCGCCAGCGGATCTGGCACATCCGCGCCGGCCAGGTGGTCCTGGCCCCCGGTGCGCACGAACGTCCCCTGGTCTTCGAGAACAATGACCGCCCCGGCATCATGCTCGCCTCCGCGGTCCGCAGCTACCTCAACCGCTACGCCGTCGCCGCCGGTTCCCGCGTGGTCATCGGCACCACCAACGACTCCGCGTACCTTCTGGCCGCGGACCTGCTGGCTGCCGGAGGCAAGGTTGCCGCCGTCGTCGACGCCCGCCCGAAACTCACCGAAACGGCCGCCGCAGCAGTGGAGGCCGGCGTCCGGGTGCTGATCGGCAGCGCCGTGGCCGACACCACCGGCAACGGCACCGGTGGCCGGCTGGACGGGGTCACCGTCCGCAGCATCAACGACGACGGCGGACTCACCTCCGGCATCGAAGAGATCGCCTGCGACCTGCTCGCAGTATCCGGCGGCTGGTCACCGGTGGTGCACCTGCACTCCCAACGCCAGGGCAAGCTGCGCTGGGACGATGACCTGGCGGCCTTCATTCCGAGCACGGTGGTTCCGAACCAGCAGGTGGCAGGCGCGGGCCGCGGCAGTTTCGAAACCGGCGACTGCCTTGCGGAGGGGATTTCCGCCGGAGCTGCGGCCGCCAACGCCGCCGGCTTCAGCCCTGAAAATTCCGGCGCAGACGTCGAACCTTCAGTGCCTGGGGCGCCGCGCGCCTCGGCTCCGACCCGCCAGCTCTGGCTGGTGCCGGGCCAGGAGGGCGGACCGGAGGACTGGCACCACCACTTCGTGGACTTCCAGCGCGACCAGTCCGTCGCGGACGTCCTGCGCTCCACGGGTGCCGGGATGCGCTCGGTGGAGCACATCAAGCGCTACACCTCGATCAGCACCGCCAACGACCAGGGCAAGACCTCCGGCGTTAACGCGATCGGCGTGATCGCCGCGGCCCTCAAGCACGGCGGCGGCGGAACGGCCGGGATCGGGGAGATCGGCACCACCGCGTACCGGGCCCCGTTCACGCCGGTCGCGTTCGCGGCGCTGGCCGGGCGGCAGCGCGGCGAACTCTTCGACCCGGCACGGCTGACGTCCATCCACCCCTGGCACGCGGCCCGGGGCGCCCTGTTCGAGGACGTCGGGCAGTGGAAGCGGCCCTGGTACTACCCGCACGCCGGGGAGGACATGGACGCCGCGGTGCTGCGTGAATGCGCCGCCGTCCGGGATTCGGTGGGGTTCATGGACGCCACCACGCTGGGTAAGATCGAAATCCGCGGCAAAGACGCCGGCGAATTCCTGAACCGCATCTACACCAACGCGTTCAAGAAACTGGCGCCGGGTTCGGCCCGCTACGGGGTCATGTGCACGCCGGACGGAATGATCTTCGACGACGGCGTGACCCTGCGCCTGGATGACGAGCGCTTCTTCATGACCACCACGACCGGTGGCGCCGCGAAGGTCCTGGACTGGCTGGAGGAATGGCTGCAGACCGAATGGCCTGGACTGGACGTGCACTGCACCTCCGTGACGGAACAGTGGAGCACCATCGCCGTCGTCGGGCCCAAATCCCGGGCGGTGATCGCCAAACTTGCCCCGGACCTGGCGGCGGACGGCGGGCTGGAGGCTGAGGCTTTCCCGTTCATGACCTTCCGGGAAACCACCCTCGCCTCCGGCGTGCGGGCGCGGATCTGCCGGATCTCGTTCTCCGGCGAACTGGCCTACGAAATCAACGTGCCCGCCTGGTACGGGCTGGCCACCTGGGAAGCGGTGGCAGCCGCCGGGTCCGGGTTCAACATCACCCCGTACGGCACCGAGACCATGCATGTGCTGCGGGCCGAGAAGGGCTACCCGATCGTCGGCCAGGACACCGACGGGACCGTCACCCCGCAGGACGCCGGCATGGACTGGGTCGTGTCCAAGGCCAAGGACTTCATCGGCAAACGCTCCTACGCCCGCACGGACGCCGCCCGGACCGACCGGAATCACCTGGTCAGCGTCCTGCCCGTGGACGGCACGATCCGGCTGCCGGAAGGCACCCAGCTGGTGGAGCAGGGCATCAGCCTGAACCCCGCCTACGGCCCGGTCCCCATGGAGGGCTTCGTGACCTCCAGCTACCACAGCGCCGCCCTGGGCAGATCATTCGCCCTGGCCCTGATCAGGAACGGCCGCAACCGGATCGGGGAAACCCTCGTGGCCGCCGCCGGAAACCAGCTGGTCGACGTGGTCGTGGCAGAAACCGTACTTTTTGACCCTGAAGGGACCCGCAAAGATGGCTGAAACAGCAGCACCCGCATACCTCAACGGACTCCGGGCGGCCCGCCGAAGCCCGGCATCGCACCTCGCGGCGGCCTTCGAGGCCGGTTCCGTGGACGGCACCGTGGAACTGGGAGAGATTCCCTTCCAGACGATGGCGGGGATCCGGGTCGACCGGGGCTCCGCGGCAGGGGCCAGGATCGCCTCGGTGACCGGCGGCCTGCCGTCCCGCTGCGGCGACGTCAGCGGCGGTGAGCCCGGCGGCGGTGAAGGAATCACCGTGCTCTGGCTGGGCCCCAGCGAGTTCCTCGCCGTGGCGCCGGAAGACGCCCATGACACCCTGGGCGGAGACCTGGTCCGGGCCCTCACCGAGGCCCTGGACGGCGCCGAAGGCCAGGTGGTGGACCTCTCCGCCAACCGCACCACCTTCGAACTCAGCGGCCCGCGGGCCCGGGACGTGCTGGAGAAGGGCTGCCCGCTGGACCTGCACCCGCGCGTGTTCAGGCCCGGCATGGCCCTGGCCACGGAGATCGGCAATATCCCCGCCATGCTGCTGAAAACGGGGGAGGAGACGTTCCGGGTGTTCCCGCGCGCCTCCTTCGCGGAGTTCCTCGGCCGCTGGCTGCTCGATGCCATGCGGGAATATGCGTCCCCCGAGGTTCCCTGATGGCGCTGAGCGTGCTGGACCTGTTTTCCGTCGGCATCGGGCCCTCCTCCTCCCACACGGTCGGCCCGATGCGGGCAGCCAAACGGTTCGCCGACGGCCTCTCAGCGTCCGGGCAGCTCACCGCCACCGCCCGGGTCCGGGCCGAGCTGTTCGGCTCCCTCGGCGCAACCGGCCGCGGCCACGGCTCGGACAAGGCCGTGGTCCTGGGCCTGCAGGGCCAGGTCCCCGAGACCGTGGACACCGCCACCGCCGAGGACCAGGTGGCGGCCGCGGCCCTGGACGCCGAACTGAGGATCGGCGGGCACCACCGGGTGGACTTCAACTGGGACGAGGACATGGTTCTGCACCGCCGCACGTCGCTGCCCGCGCACCCGAACGGCATGACGTTCCGGGCGCTGGACCGCGGCGGCGAGGTGCTGCGCGAACGCAGCTACTACTCCGTGGGCGGGGGATTCGTCGTCGACGGAAACACCGACGGTGACGTTGACGGCAAGGACCGCGTGGTGGCGGATGAGACCGTGCTGCCCTACCCCTTCGCCACCGCCGACGAACTCCTGGCCATCTGCCGGCGGGAGCAAATGTCCATCTCCGACGTCATGCTCGCCAACGAACTCACCTGGCGCAGCGAAGCCGACCTCCGGGAGAAGCTGCTGGCGATCTGGGCCGTCATGCGCGAATGCGTGGACAACGGCTGCGCCGCCGAGGGCATCCTGCCCGGCGGCCTGAACGTCCCGCGCCGCGCCCCGGCACTGTTCCGCACCCTCACCGCAACAGACGCCGGCCTGCGGGGCGCCGGCTCCGCCGACCCGCTGCTCGCGATGGAATGGGTGAACCTTTTCGCACTCGCCGTCAACGAGGAAAATGCCGCCGGCGGACGGATCGTCACCGCCCCCACCAACGGCGCCGCCGGCATCGTCCCGGCCGTCCTGCACTACTACACCAGGTTCGTCCCCGGCGCCGGCGACGACGGCGTCATCCGCTTCCTCCTGGCCGCGGCCGCCGTCGGGATCCTGTTCAAGACCAACGCCTCCATCTCCGGCGCCGAAGTCGGCTGCCAGGGCGAGGTCGGCTCGGCCTGCTCCATGGCCGCCGCCGGGCTCTGCGAAATCCTCGGCGGCACCCCGGAACAGGTTGAAAACGCCGCCGAAGTCGGCATCGAACACAACCTCGGCCTGACCTGCGACCCCGTCGGCGGGCTCGTGCAGATCCCCTGCATCGAACGCAACGCCATCGCCGCCGTCAAAGCCATCAACGCCGCCCGCCTTGCCCTGCACGGCGACGGCAGCCACAAAGTATCCCTCGACAAAGCCATCAAAACCATGCGCGAAACAGGAGCCGACATGAAAAGCAAATACAAGGAAACCTCCCGCGGAGGCCTCGCCGTCAACGTCGTGGAGTGCTGAGCAGGGGCACAATGATCCGGCATGATTCGGCACGTGGCAGCCGGCATTCGGTAGCATGGGGAATATCCAGCAACAGCAGAAGGAGGTGAGTCCCATTCACGCAAGTCCAGAAAGGGTGCTCTCCGGCCGCTGCCGGACCGCCAGCCGCGGCTAGATGACCGCGGGAGCGCCTGACACCAGATCGAAAGGCGCTCCCATGTCTGTATTCCAACCAAAACCCGTCCAACCTAGACCCAGCCAACCACAGCCCGCCATCGTCTCGAGACTCCGGGCAGCCGGCTGCGTATTCGCCGAAGAAGAAGCCCGCCTGCTCATCGAGGCCGCCCCGACGCCGGAGCAGCTCGAAGCAATGATCGACCGGAGGGTTTCCGGCCTGCCGCTGGAGCACATCCTCGGCTGGGCGGAATTCTGCGGACTTCGGATCGCCGTCGACACGGGGGTCTTCGTGCCCCGCCGCCGCACCGAGTTACTCGTCCGCCAGGCCGCACTGCTCCTGGAACCGTCCGACGGCGGCCGCCCGGCGCCCGTCGTCGTCGATCTCTGCTGCGGCTCCGGCGCGGTAGGGGCAGCTCTCGCCGCCCTCGCGGGGCCGGTCGAGCTGCACGCCGCCGATGTCGAGCCTTCCGCCGTGGTGTGCGCGCGCCGGAACCTCCTCGCACTGGGCGGGGAGGTCCACGAAGGGGATCTCTATGACGCGCTCCCGGCGCGGCTGCGGGGGAGGGTCGGAGTGCTGGCCGTCAATGCGCCCTATGTGCCCTCGGCTGTGATCGAAACAATGCCCCAGGAGGCCCGACTGCACGAGCCTCGGGTCTCCCTCGACGGCGGTGCTGACGGGCTGGACGTGCAGCGCCGGGTCGCCGCCGCGGCGCGGCAATGGCTGGCACCGGGCGGTCACCTGCTGATCGAGACCAGCCGCCGGCAGGCGCCGCAGACCGTCGGGATCTTCCTCCGCAACGGCCTCACCGCCCGGGTGCTCAGCTCCGAGGAGCTGGATGCCACGGTGGTTGTCGGAGCGGTGATGCGTGACGCCGGGCCGCGCGCGCCGGGCGGCGCAACAACGGGCCGTTAGGGCACCTTGTCGGGATCGACGTTGGTGGCGGCGCCGGCGGGTGTGGCACCGCCTTCGTCGGACCAGTCTTGCCCGGCCTGGTCATTGAGGGCGGGGTCGGAAAGGACATCCGGGGTAACCGGACTGACGGTCTCGGGGCGGGCGCCGCTGGTGGTGCCTTTCATGGCGGCATCCCGGTGAACGGCGGAGCTGATGACGGTGCCTGCCCGGTGGGCGGCTTCGGTGAGCTGCTCGGACACCTCCGGTGCTTTGTCCTTGACCGCCTCCGTTGCTGCCGACACCCTGTCCTGGACCGGTTTGCTTTCCCAGAGGGCTGCGGCCCGGGCCTTGAGCTTTTCATAGGCTGCCCGCCCTGAGCGCGATCCAAGAATGTAGCCTGCGGCTATTCCGGTACCGAAGAGAAGTTTGCCTTTCATGCTGTACCCCTGCTCTGAAGTAGACGCCCCTGAAGACGTGGCTGGCTTAGGTCTTGGCCAGTTTCCTTGGCCGTGTGCCAAAAACCCGGTCCCGTGGAAATTCCCGGGAACGGGTTCCGGTCAGGCTCCGCCTTAGCGGGCCGAGCGCCTGGTGATCATGCCGTAAATCAGCAGGACGATGATCGCGCCGCCGATGGCCAGCAGCCAGGTCGACAGCGAGAAGAACTCGTTGAGACCCACACCGAAAAGTGCGCTGCCAATAAAGCCGCCGAGGAGGGCACCAACGACGCCGAGGATCAGCGTCACGATGATGCCACCACCCTGACGGCCGGGGAGGATTGCTTTAGCAATGGCTCCGGCGATAAGACCCAGAAGCAGAAATCCGAGAAAACCCATTTTATTGTTCCTTCTTCTTTCATTGAGGAGACACCCGGATCGCCGGGTGCGCTTCATCCTTCTGCCTCAATACTAATCATGCTTAGTATCAAAGAGCCACCCGGGCTGGGAAAATCACAGACTTCCACAGAGGTCCGGGAAATTCGGTCCGGAAATCCACGCTGGTTCTGCCGGCTCGCGGGCTTCGTCCGGACTCGACGTTTCGATACTGCGAGTCCGGGCCGAAGCCGCGAGCAAGCGGCGGCCGGGGGCTTCACCAGGCGTAATCCTCCGGTGCGGTCCTGTGCCCCGGGAAGATCTCATCGAGGCGCTTGAGCGCATCGGCGTCGAGATTCAATTTATGGGCCCTGACGCCCGCGTCGAGCTGCTCCCGGGTGCGGGGACCGATGATCGGGGCGGTCACGGCGGGTTGGTGCAGCAGCCAGGCGAGGGCCACATCCCCCGGTTCCTCACCCAGTTCATCGGCAAAGTCCTCATACCGCCGGATCTGTTTCTGGTGCGACTTGAGCGATTCGAGGGCCCGGCCCGTGGTGCGGCGGACACCGTCGCGCTCCTTCTTCAGGACACCGCCCAGCAGGCCGCCGTGCAGTGGTGACCACGCAATGAGCCCCAGCCCGTACTTTTGCGCGGCCGGAATGACTTCCAGCTCCACGTTGCGGGTGAGCAGGTTGTAGATGGACTGCTCACTGACCAGGCCGTTGTAGTTGCGGCGCGCGGCAGTTTCCTGGGCCTGGGCAATGTGCCAGCCGGCGAAGTTGCTGCTGCCCGAATACAGGATTTTGCCCTGCTGGACAGCGACGTCGATGGCCTGCCAGATCTCGTCCCACGGCGTGTTCCGGTCGACATGGTGGAACTGGTAGAGATCGATGTAGTCCGTCTGCAGCCGTTTGAGGCTCGCGTCGAGCGCCCGGCGGATGTGCAGGGCCGACAGCTTGGACTCGTTGGGCCGGTCCGTCATGGTGCCAAAAAGTTTGGTGGCCAGTACCGTGCGTTCACGGCGCTCGCCGCCCTGGGCGAACCAGCGGCCCAGGATTTCTTCCGTCCAGCCCCGGTGGCTGGAGCCGCCGTAGACATTGGCCGTGTCGAAGAAATTGATGCCGGATTCCTGGGCCGAATCCATGATGGCATGGGCGTCCGCCTCCCCGGTCTGGGGTCCGAAGTTCATGGTGCCCAGGCAGAGGCGGGAGACCGTCAGGCCGGAGCGGCCCAGGTGCGTGTACCGCATGGATCTTTTCCTCCCGGTCCCCGACGGCGGCGCGTGGTTTGTCCGGGGACGGCCCCCCTTGCGGGGGCCGGCACCCCGGCGTCGGACGTCAGCGCTCCAGGCGGAATCCGAGCTTGATGGTCACCTGCCAGTCGGCAACCTGGCCGTTTTCGAGGTGGCCGCGGACTTCCTTGACCTCGAACCAGTCAAGGTTTCGCAGGGTCTTCGCGGCCTCGGCAACCCCGTTCCGTACGGCAGCGTCGACGCCTTCATTCGAGGTTCCGACAATTTCAGAAATGCTGTAGGTGTGATTAGACAACTTCGCTCCTCGTGATCGCCATCGATACCCGGCTGTGGGCCGTTCCTGCAGACTAGCCGACGGATCCCGGCCGGACTAGGGGTGCGGAGCCGGCGCCGGGGGATCCGAGGGCGGGACCGGGCTCGGGCCGCTTGGCCGTCAGGGGCGGATCGTCGGCCCGCGGCCTGATCCGGCTCATCATCCAAGGGAACAGGTAGTGCGTCACCCAGGCCAGGTCTTCGGCCCGGGTTTCCCGCCAGCTGCCGGCGGGCATGGGCTTGGGTTCCAGGGGGCGCAGGCTGTGGGGCACATTGAGGGTGTCCAGGACCATCGTGGCTATGGTGTGGTGCCCCAGCGGCGAAAAGTGCAGACGGTCCCGATCCCACATCCGCGGATCGGCCAGCTGCCGCAGCGTCCACAGGTCGGCGATGACGCCGTTGTGCCGGGCGGCAATGGTGCGGATGTTTTCGTTGAAGACGGCGACCTTGCCCCGCGTGTGGCCGAGTAAGGGGGTCTCGCCCCAGTCCGGGCCCGTGAACAGCACCACAGTGGCCCCGGTGGCGCTGAGCGCTGTCACGGCGGCGTCGAGGGTGGCGGCCATCCGGTCTGGGTCGCCGCGATGGAACACCAGATCGTTCCCGCCGGCAGAGAGCGTGACGAGATCGGGCTTCAGATCGATGGCCGGGCCAAGCTGCTGGTCGATGATCTGGCGCAGGAGGAGGCCGCTGATGGCGAGGTTTGCGTACCTGAAATCGCCGCGCCCTTGGCTGAGCTCCTCGGCGATGCGGTCCGCCCAGCCCCTGATGCCGCCAGGACTCAGCGGTTCCGGGTCCCCGAGGCCTGCCGTGAAAGAGTCTCCCATGGCGACGTACCGGCTCCATGGCCGCGGGCTCCATGCCCCTGCGCTCCGCGGCTCTGGGCTGAATGCCCCTGTGGCGGGGCCTTTGGCGCCGGTATGGCCGGCGCCCGGCTCGAGGAACCTGGCGGCGTTCACACGTCCAGCAATACGCCGAAATTAGATGCTGCGCTAGGTACTTATGCCCCTAGCGCCACGGACTCCGGAGCACTATAAGGGCATAGCATACTCCCGGGGGTATGGTAAATACTGAGGGGGGTATACGATGGAGGGAGCTTGTTGATCCCGGAGGAACCAATGCAACTCGATCCCGCCGACATGAAGTCAGTCATCAACCGCCTGCGCCGTGCCCAGGGACAGCTTGCGGCGGTCACGCGGATGATCGAAGAGGGCCGCGACTGCAAGAGTGTCGTTACCCAGTTGGCTGCTGTCTCGAGCGCCCTGGACAAGGCGGGATTCTCCATCATCGCCACGGGCCTGCAGCAGTGCATGCAGCAGGAGGACCCCAGCCTGGACCGGGCTGAACTGGAAAAGCTCTTCCTCTCGCTCGCCTGAGCGGGCCGGCCAACTAGAAGCGTCCGGCCGACTCGAAGCGTCCGCGTCAGGCCGGGTCAGGCGGAACGGTCCGCCAGGACGTAGGTCTTGAGGTCATCGAGTGTCTGCTGCATGTGGGCGTCCATCGCGTCGCGGGCGCGGTGCGGATCGCGTGAGGCGAGCGCATCCACGATGCTCTGATGGTGGCCGATGGCATGCTCCTGGATCTCCGGCACTTTGGACGTCTCCGTCCGGCGCTTTTCCAGGACCCGGTGCAGCGGCTCAAACAACACTGCGACAAAAACGTTTTCGGAAGCCTGCAGGATGAGGTCATGGAAGGCCAGGTCCGCCTCGACGAACGCAGCCACGTCGTTCTGGCCGTGCGCCAGCCGCATCGCTGCCAGGAATCCACGGAGAACCTGGATATCGGCGTGTGCGATCCGCCGTGCGGCCAGCTCGCAGGCCCCGGTTTCCAGCATCCGGCGGAGCTCAATCAGCTGAATGGCTGCCGCGGCGTCGTTCTTGCCTTCCGACGCCGCCCGCAGCACGGCCTCGAGGGAGGCCCACCGGTTCAGCGGGTTCACGAACGTGCCCCGGCCGCGCTCCACGCTGAGGATTCTCTGGGCCTCAAGGGTCTTCATCGCCTCGCGCACGGTCATGCGGCTGACTTCGTGACGGGCGCTTAGCTCCAGTTCCCCGGGGACGCTCGCGCCGGGCGGAAACTCACCGGCTATGATCCGGTCCAGCAGTTCATCCGCCACCACGCCGACCAACGATTTCCTAGCCAATTTTCCCCGTCCAGCGACTCAGTTCTGCTTGATGGCCAAGTTTACTTGCGGGGCCTACTTGCGGGGCCTACTTGCGCGTCTTTGTGCCATATGCCACACTAGCACTCAGAAATCAGATGTCAGACATCTTACAAATTCCTATCCTGTGGATACTGATGTATCGCAGATCTATACACACAATGGAGTGCAAAGTGCCCCTCGAAGCAGATGTGCTGGCCGCTTTTCCCGCGGAGGTACAGATACCCGCCCGCCTTGTGGCAGATAGCCTGGCCGCCTCATCCGAGGCATTCCCCCGCGTCCTGGTGGTTCTCGACGACGACCCCACCGGCACCCAGTCCGTTTCGGACCTGCCGGTCCTCACCCGCTGGGAGGTCGCGGACTTCGCCTGGGCCTTCGCCCACGAAATCAACGGCCAGCGACAGTGCGCCGTCTACGTGCTGACCAACACCCGGAGCCTTGACCCGGCAGAGGCGGCAGTCCGCAATGAAGAAGTGGTCCGGAATGCGCTTGCAGCAGCGGCCAGGGAGCCCGGGCTGCGCCTGAGCTTCGTCAGCCGCAGCGATTCCACCCTCCGCGGCCACTACCCGCTGGAACCGGACGTCATTGCGGCCACGGTCACCGCTGTAAGCGGTGAGGCGACGGACGGCGTCGTGATTGTCCCCGCATTCCCCGACGCCGGCCGCGTCACGATCGGCGGCGTTCACTACATGCGCGGCACCGGTGCCGACGCCGGCCGGCTCACCCCGGTGGCCGAGACCGAATTCGCCCGGGATGCCAGCTTCGGCTTCGCGAACTCGGAGATGGCCAAGTATGTCGAGGAGAAGTCACACGGCCGTTTCTCCGCGGACTCGGTGATCGTCCTGGACCTGAACATCATCCGGGCCGCCTCGTCTTCGGCCGCTTCTTCGGACGGCTCTGCCGTGGATCCGCAGGTGTCCGCGAAGGCCATCGCCGACGCCATCGACTCCGCCACGGATTCCACCCCGATCGTGGCTGACATCGTCTCCGAAAATGATCTCCGCGCCCTTGCCCTGGGCCTGGAGGAAGCCGAGCGCCGCGGCAAGAAGCTGCTCTACCGCGTCGGGCCGCCGTTCGTCCGGGCCCGCATCGGCCAGGAAATCCGCACCGAGCTCAGCGGCGAAGAAGCCTATGCCGGCAACACGCCGTCTAACGCCGGCGGCCTCATCGTCGTGGGCTCGCATGTCGGCGTCACGACGCGCCAGCTCAATGCCCTCACCTCGCAGCACGGCGCGGCGCGCGTTGTGGAGATCGACGTCGACACGCTCCTCTGCGACAGCGCCGAGGGCTACCTGGACGAGACGGTCGAAAGCGTGGTGGCGGACCTTCGCCGCGGCGACGTGATCGTCCACACGAGCCGCCTGCTGATCAAAACCGGCGACGCCGCCGAAAGCCTGCGGATCGCCCGCACGGTGTCCGCCGCCGTCGTCGCGGTAGTGAACCGCACGCTCAAGACCTTCCCGCCGCGCTTCGTGATCGCCAAGGGCGGCATCACGTCCTCCGACGTCGCCGCGCATGGCCTTCAGATCCGCCACGCGATTGTCCGCGGCCCCATGCTGCCGGGCATCGTGAGCCTGTGGGAGCCGGTGGACGGGCCCGCCAAGGGAATCCCGTACATCGTCTTTGCCGGCAATGTGGGCGACGACGAGTCCCTGGCCCAGGTCACCCGCAAGCTCAGCAACCGGTGGCCTTGATTTCGACGGGCTCAATCACCGGCGCAAAGCTCAATCACCCGCTCCTCAATCCCTCGTTTCAACGGAGAAAACCATGACCGCAGAATACAAAGTCACCGTCCTGGGCCTTGGCGCCATGGGCCTGCCCATGGCCACCCGACTGGCCACCCAGCTGACCGTCCACGGCTTCGACATCGTCGAGCCGCGCCTGAAGCTTGCTGAAGACGCCGGCGTCCGGACCTTCGCCTCCGCCCGTGCGGCAGCCGAAGAATCCGACGCCCTGCTGCTCGCCGTCCGCAACGGCGAGCAGCTCAACGACGTCCTCTTCGGTGAGAACGGCGTCGCCTCCGTGCTGAAGCCGGGCGCCGTCGTCATCCTGACCAGCACGGTCGGCACCGAGGCCATCCCGGCCACCGTCGCCCGGCTGGCCGAAATCGGCGTCGCGCTGGTTGACGCGCCGCTCTCCGGCGGGCCCAAGCGCGCCGGTGAGGGCGATCTGCTGATCGTCGTCGGCGCCGAGCCCGCCGCCCTCGAAACCGCCCGCCCCGTCCTGGAACTGCTGGCCTCCACGCTTACCGTGGTCGGCGACAAGCCCGGCGACGGCCAGGCCCTCAAGACCGTCAACCAGCTGCTCTGCGGCGTCCACATCGCCGCGGCCGCCGAGGCCATGGCCCTGGCCGACGCCCTGGGCCTGGACCAGGCCAAGACCCTCGCCGCCCTCGAAGCCGGCGCCGCAGGCTCCTTCATGCTCTCCAACCGCGGCCCCCGCATCCTCGAGGCCTACACGGAGGATGGCGCCGAGGTCCTCAGCCGCCTGGACATCTTCGTCAAGGACATGGGCATCGTGGGCAAGGCCACCCGCGCCGCCGGCCTGGCCGCCCCGGTGGCGGCCGCCGCCGAGCAGCTCTACCTCCTGGGCCAGGCCCAGGGTCTCGCCGCGGCCGACGACTCCGCCGTCATCAAGGTTCTCGCCCCCGCCAAGCGCACCGCTTAGCCCCCACCCCAACAAGCCCGACAGCGGATCCCCCTTCCCCCCGTCGTCGCACCTCACAACCGCTAGCCTTTTCGAAGACTGTCCTGTCAAAGGAGACGCCCCCTCATGACACCCCTGTTCAATCCCTTGATGGTGCGCGCCGCAGACGCGCCCGTCATCAAGCCGGCCGTGGAGCTGGGTACTCCACTGCTGCTGACCATTGCGGCCGCCGGTGTGGCACTGCTGCTCCTCATGATCATCCGTTTCAAGATCCAGGCCTTCGTGGCCCTGCTGACCGTCAGCATCCTGGTGGCCGTGGCCTCCCAGATCCCGCTCAAGGACGTCTTCACCGTGGTGTGCAACGGTGTGGGCAGCACCCTGGGCAAGGTCGCAATCCTGATCGCCCTGGGTGCCGTGCTGGGCCGGATGATCGAGGTGTCCGGCGGCGTGCAGTCGCTCGCCAACCACTTCACCCGGAAACTGGGCGCCAAACGCGTGGCCGTGGCGCTCACCGCAGTCGGCTTCCTCGTGGCCATCCCCGTCTTCTTTGAGGTGGGCATCATCGTGCTCGTGCCGATCGTCTACGCCTTCTCCAAGATCGCCAATCTGCACCCGATCAAGTTCGGCCTGCCGATGGCGGGCATCATGCTCTCCATCCACGTAGCAGTCCCGCCGCACCCGGGCATCGTGGCCGGAGCCGGAGTGCTCGGCGCCGACATCGGCTTGATTGCGTTGATTTCGCTGGCGATCTGCGTGCCGCTCGGCTTCCTGTCCTACTGGGTGGCCAGCATCATGAACCGCAAAGACTACGAGCTGCTTCCAGCCGTCAAAGCGCAGGTTGACGAATTCGGCTCTCATTCCCTGGTGCGCGCCGGCCACGATGGTCCCGGCCACCACGCCATCGCACCGCCCCGTCCGGGCCTGATCATCTTCCTCATCGCCGCCCCGATCACCCAGATCCTGCTAGGTACCGTCGGAACACTCGTGATCGACAAGCAGAACTACTGGTACGGCGTCGCCTCCTTCTTCGGCAACCCGTTCTTCGCCCTCCTCGTGGCGGTGGCCCTCTCCTTCTTCCTCCTCGCCGTCCGCGGGCACTGGTCATTGAAGGAAACCGGCGAGATCTTCGAAGGCGCGCTTCCGCCCATCGCGTCAATCCTCATGGTGGTTGCAGCCGGCGGCGTCTTCGGCGGCGTCCTGCAGGTGTCCGGCATCGGCGCGGCGCTCTCGAAGACCCTGGACACGCTGGGCGTGCCCCTGCTCCTGCTCGGCTTCATCATCTCGCTCGCCCTCCGCGCCGCCCAGGGCTCGGCCACGGTCGCCATCGTCACCACCACGGGCCTGCTCTCGGCGGCCGTCGCCAGCGGCGGCTACACTCCCGCGCAGATCGCCGTGATCGTGATTGCCATCGGGTTCGGGTCGCTGGGCCTGTCCCACGTGACTGACGCCGGTTTCTGGGTTGTGGTGCGGTACTACGGCCTGACTGTCGCCGACGGCCTCAGGACGTGGACCGTGCTCACCACCGTGCTGGGCCTGGCAGGCTTCGCCCTGACGTTTGTGGCCTGGATCCTGGTGGGAGGCCTGAGCATCTGATGCGCGCCCGACTCGACACCCTCGTTGCCTCCGCCCTCCAGCAGGGCTCGGCCGTGCCGGCCTTCACCTGCTACGACTTCACCACCGCGCTCGCCGTCGTGGGCGCGGCGGAGGAGGCCGGCCGCGGGGCAATCCTGCTGGGGGCGCCGAAGACTGCGGCCACGCCCAACGGGCTGCGGCTGATCACCGCCCTCCGAGGACTCGCCGACGCCGCCAGCGTTCCAATCGCCGTGCAGCTGGACCACGCCGCCGAGCCGACGATGATCGCCGACGCCGTCGCCGCGGGCGCGGACTCCGTGCTGGTGGACGGATCGTCCCTGCCGTATGAGGAGAACATCGCCCTGGTCCGCGGCGTCCGCGCAGCCCTCGACGCCCTGCGGCACACCGACGTCGTGATCGAAGCGGAACTCGGCGGCCTCGCCGGGGACGAGGACCGGGCCTTCGGGACTGACGCCGCGGGCAGCGCACCTGCGCAAGGCACTGCCGGCCTCACCGACTCCGCCCAGGTGGAGGACTTCGTGGTTCGGACCGGAGCGCAACTGCTGGCCGTGGCGGTGGGCAACGTCCACGGGAAGTACAACGGGGAGCCCCGGCTCCGGTGGGATGTGCTGCAGGACATCGCCGTGCGGACCCGCATCCCGCTGGTGCTGCACGGCGCCTCGGGCATCCCGGCCCGGGAACTGGTCAAGGCCGCCGCCATGAACGTGGGCAAGGTCAACTTCAACACCGAGCTCCGCACCGGCGTGCTGGCCATGCTCGAGGAGCAGACCGCCGCGCACCGGGCCGACGGCGAAAACCTCCAGGGCCTGCTGGGCCAGTGGGATGCCGCAGCTCGGAACTTCGCCGCCGCAGCCTTGGGCACGCTGTCCCGCTGAGGCGGGGCCCGGACGGGGGAGGCTAGCCGGTGCTCGCGCTGACGCTGGCTGTTGGCCCGGCCAAGGCCGACAATGGAGGCTACGCGGCACATAAGCGGCCGCGTTCGCAGGTTTCGCGTGTGCAGGTTCTAGGGAGCGCAATGCGTGTTCGCCAGCAGCGGGAAGGCGGCGGACCGGCAATCGTGCCGGAACGCGACCTGGCGATCGACCTTGCCAGGTTTTTCTGCCTTGCGCTGGTGGTGGTGGGACACACCATGATGGTGAGCCCGGTGCTGCACCCGGACGGCACCGTGACCACGGAAAACACGCTGGGGCTCCAGCGCTGGTTCGGGGCCGTCATCTGGGTCCTGCAGGTGATGCCGCTTTTCTTCGTGGCCGGAGGCATCACCGGGCTGCAGTCCTGGCGCCGGCTGCGCGCCCGCGGCGGCAACGCGTTCGATTTCATGCAGGCGCGGATGCTGCGCCTCATCCGCCCGGCGGCGGTCCTGCTGGCCTGCATGTACACGGGGCTGTGGGCCGCGCGGCTGGCAGGAGTGGACCCGCAGGTCGTCCAGCTGCTGGTGACGGGGGCAGGCATGCCGCTGTGGTTCCTCGCCGCCTATCTGGCGGCCCAGCTGAACCTCCCGCTCCTGGCCGCCCTGCACTCCCGCGCGCCCTGGCTGACGCTGACCGGCCTCGCCTCGCTCGTGGTGGCCGTGGACTGCCTCCGGGGCGTGCTGCCGCTCCTGGCCTACGCCAACATGATCTTCCTGTGGTGCGCCGTGCAGCAGCTCGGATTCATCATCGCGGACAATCTGCGGCTGCCTCTGCGGCGGAGCGCGCTGGTGGGGATCATCGCCGGCGGCAACCTGGGCTTGGGGGTGCTGGTGCTGCTGGGGCTGTACCCCGGAAACATGCTGGTGAACCTCAATCCGCCCAACCTGAGCCTGCTGTTCCTCGGGATCTCGCAGGCCGCGGCCCTGAAGCTCTTCCGTCCAGGGCTCTCCCGGCTCGCCTCCGCCGGGTGGGTGCGGCGGCTAGTGGCGGTGGCCGGCCGCCGCTCCATGACCATCTACCTGTGGCACCTGCCCTTGCTGGCGGCAATGTCCGGGCTGCTCCTGCTGACCGGATTTCCCCAGCCGGCCGGCGGGAGCGCCGCCTGGTGGTGGGGCCGGCCGCTGGTCCTGCTGGCCGTCACCGCGCTGCTGCTGCCGGTCCTGGCGCTGTTCGGCAGGCTGGAAGAACGGCCGACGGCGTCCGCGCACGCGCGCAGCCGGCCGGCGGCCGCCGTGGTGACGGCCGCCGTCGTCGTCTTCATCCCGGTGTCCGACGCGGCCCTCAACGGACTGACGCTGGGGCTCCTCGGCGGGGGCGCGGCGTGTTTTGCCCTCGCCGCCCTGCTCCTGGGCCGTGTTCCGGTGCGGACAGCGGCAGATGCCCTGCCCGACGGTTCCGGACCGGCATTGCCACGCCCGCCTTTAAGTGCCAATGTCGAACCATGACGGAGAACGCGGCAACCACTGAAGACACGTTTACCCCGGACGTCTCCACGACCCGGAACGATGCCCTGCACCGCTATGAGCTGCACGTCGGCGGCAAGCTCGCCGTCCAGGTCCGGTTCATCGACAGGCCCGGCCATATCGACTTCATCCACACCGACACGGCGGAACAATTCCAGGGCCAGGGGCTCGCCAAGGTGCTGGCCCACTTCGCCCTCGACGACGTGGTTGCTTCAGGCAAGAGGATCATCCCGCATTGCCCCTTCATGTACCGGTACCTGCGCAAACACGAGGCCTACCACCAGTACGTCGACTGGCCGGAGCAGCCGCCGGAAGGCGCCTGAGCGTCTGCCGCCTGAAAGTTTGCCGGGGCGCCAGCGGGGTTGTGAGCTGGACCACAAACTCGTATGGTTTTATTTGAGTTATGCAGTTGGCTCTTGGACGTGTCCTTTGGGAGAACCCCCGTGAACCATAAACTGCGCGTGCTTGTCCGTGTGGATGTCGACCCCGGACGTGTGAATCTCGAAGTCACCGGCTGCGTTACCCGGTCAGAATCACCCGCCCTGTTACAGATCGTGCGGCGGGCCGGCCGCCTCGGAGCAGGCACTGACGTCACCATCGACCTGCACGGCGCCGCCCACCTGGACCCGGAAGTGCTGCTGGACCTGCGGCGCATGGCGGACGCCGGGATCCAGAATGGCCCGGACGCCGGCGACTCCGGCGAAACTGCTGCTCCCGGCGGCACCGGGCAGTTCCGCCTCGCTCTCGACGAACCCGCAGAATTGCCTATCTGCCTGCTTCACGTCGGCGCCGACGGCGAAGTCCTCGCCGGTCTTGACGCCCGCCTGGGGGAGGCCTGCAGCCAGGTCCCGGCGGAACTGAACACTGTCAGCGGGCTGGAGCTCTCCGACAACTTCGAGGGCACTGTGGATCCCGGGGCTACGGTCCGGGCGCTCTCGGACAGCGCGCTGTGCCAACTGGCCGATGCCCTGTACCGCCACCTTGATAGCAGCTACCCGTCCTTCGGCGCCCACACCTGGTACGAGCTGGCCGCCGAGGAGCTGCGGAACCGCGACCTGACGGACGGCAGCGGCCCGGCGGAAGACGAACTGCCCGCCGGGCAGCCGCCGGCCTGACCACGGGCTGAGGTTAGGCTGTCGCTATGAACCCACTCACTGCGAAAGCGGCGGACACCACCGCCCTGATCACCGGAGCAACCGCTGGCATCGGCGCTGAGTTTGCCCGCCAGCTCGCCGAACAGGGGCATCCCGTGGTGCTCGTGGCCCGGGACGCCGTCCGGCTGATGGCGACGGCGGCGGAGCTGGAAAAGCGGTACGGTGCCCGGGCCGAAGTGATTGCCGCGGACCTGACGGACGACGCCGGCGTCGCCGCCGTCGTCGCCCGGCTCACCGACCCCGCACAGCCGGTCGGGATCCTCGTCAACAACGCGGGGATCGGGCTGCTGCATTCCTTCGCGGAAAACGACATCGCGGACGAAAAGAAGCACCTCAAGCTGCACGTCGAGACCGCCATGGAACTCACCCACGCCGCGCTGCAGGGCATGCTGGAGCGGAAGTCCGGCAGGATCATCAATGTGGCCAGCGTCGCGGCCTTCCTGCCCCGCGGAACGTACTCGGCAGCGAAGGCGTGGCTGCTCAGCTTCTCCCGCTGGGCCAATATGGCCTACGCCCCGCACGGTGTGAACGTGACCGCGGTGTGCCCCGGATTCACGCACACCGAGTTCCACGACCGGATGGGCATGGACAAAACGGTGACGCCTCGCTGGATGTGGCTGCAGGCCGAGCGCGTGGTCCGCGAGGGCTTGGCCGACAACGAAAACGGCAAGGCGGTCTCTATACCGAGCAAGCGCTACAAAGTCTTGGCCGCGGCCGCCCGGGTGCTGCCGGCGCGGCTGGTGGCAGGGCCGCCGCGGCGCGCCAAGTAAGCCGGGATCACCGGCTGATCCCCCTGCACCGAAACCCGGATCAAAGTCCCGGGGCGGAGCGGCGCCGGCTGCGGATCAGCACCACCACGAGGATGCCGACGCCGGCGCCCACGAGCGTCTCGACGGCACGCTCGGTCACCAGGACACCGGGGTCGGCAGGCGCGGCGAGCTGCGTCATCAACAGGATCACGGGCGTAAAGGACACCATGGCGAGGCCGTAGTGCCGGGTCATGAACAGCTCCGTGGTGAATTGGAGGACGATCACCAACAGGGCCAGGACAGCGGCCTCCTGCCCCGGAAAGAACTGCAGCGGGGACCACGCCCAGGGGAACAGCACGATTGCGACCACCACGAGCCCCACGAGGGTGCCGACGATGCGGTGGACGCCACGGTGGATGCTGCTGGGCATGTCCGCTCCGGCAAGCGGCACAGCAGCCGCGGCCATGGCCCAGTGCGGGTGGCCGCTGCCGCTGAGGACACCGACGGACCCGGCTGCCCCCACCGCGGCCACGTAGCGGGCAGCATGGATCCACGCCGCCCGGAGGCGCACACCGCGCAGGGGGGCGACACCCCGCCCCAACCCGGGTTGCCAGGTGCGGCCCCGGACCCATCCGCCGAAGCCGACCACCATCGAGAAAGCGGCCGACGCGGCAGCGATGAGCACGGCGGCATGCCACGGAACGGCCGTGGGGATGGACGCACAGGCGCCCAGCGCCAGGATCCCGAAGAAGGGGCCATTGGGCAACAGGCGCGCCTTGTCAGCGAACAGTGATCCGGCACCGGCAAGCACAGTCTCAGTGATCACGAGCGCCCACGTATGGATGTGATTGACCGAGAGGAAGACACCGACCCCCACCCCGGCGAGCAGGAGGAAGGCCGCCTGGCCTTGGTGCCGCAGTCTTAGCTGATGCGGCTCCGAGCGGCCGTACATCCCGGTCAGGGCGCCGAAAACGGCGTAGGTGATGAGGTCCGGGCGTCCCGAGGCCAGCAGCACCAGGGACGGCACGGCCACGCTGATCGCCACACGCCACGCCGAGACGTGGTCCTTGTTCGCCGGGGCGAAGCTGTGCAGGGTGCGGACGTGGCGCAGAAGGGACTGCAGGGTAGCCTCCGTCTCCGGGTCTCAAAGATGCCGTGGACAAGCCTAAGGCCTGCCCTGCGTACTTTCCCAAGGGAACAAGCACACATGACAGGCCTTCAGGCGGGGCTCTGGACTAGAGGTTCAAGCTCAGGCCCGGACGGGAACCCTGGCAGGCTCGGAATCCACAACGGAATCCGTGGCCGGCGCGGCGAACGGCATGTCGTCAAGGTCGATCAGCGGGTTCTCGTCCTGCGTCGCGACCAGCTCGCGGGCCTCGGCCTGGGTGTCCACGCTGGGCATGGAACCAGGCAGCGGCCGCTGGGCCGATTCCTTGAGGAAGTAAATGGCAACCGCACCGATCGCCGAGGTGGCCATCAGGTAGTACGCCGGCATCATGTCATCGCCGGTAGCCGAGATGAGCGCAGCGACAATGAACGGGGTGGTTCCACCGAAGATGGCCACGGAGAAGTTGTACGTGATGCCCATGGCGCCGTAACGGCTGGAGGTCGGGAACTGCGCCGGCAGGGCCGAGGCTAGATTGGCCACGTAGAACGTCACCGGGAAGGCGACCAGGCCGAGTCCAAGCATGGTGGACCAGATCTCTCCGACGCCGATCAGCAGGAACGCAGGGGCAGCCAGGATCACTGTGCTGAGGGCACCGATCCACAGCACGGGGCGGCGGCCGATCCGGTCAGACAGCTTGCCGGTCAGCGGAATGCAGAGGCTCATGATGACGAGCACGGGGATCGTCAGCAGGGTTCCGTGGACGGGGTCGTAGCCCTTGGACTCCGTAAGGTACGTCGGCATGTAAGACGTAAGGGCGTAGCCTGCAGTGTTGGCGGCCGCGACGAGGATCATCGCAACGATGATTGAACGCCAGTACGCCTTCACAATGGCCACCGGGCCCTTGGAAGCGGCGGTGTCTCCGGCAGTTGCATCCTTGGCCAGGTCTTCCTGGGCATCCAGGGTCGCCTGGAACTGCGGGGATTCCTCGATCTTGCTCCGGAAGTAGACCGCGATCAGGCCCAGCGGGCCGGCCAGGAGGAACGGAATCCTCCAGCCCCACTGCTCCATGGTGTCCTGTCCCAGCGTCAGCTGGAGCACGGAGACGAGGGCGGCACCGATGGCGAAGCCGAGGTAGCTGCCCATGTCCAGGAAGCTGGCGAAGAAGCCGCGGCGTTTGTCCGGGGCGTACTCGCTGACGAAGGTCGTGGCGCCGGCATACTCGCCGCCAGTTGAGAAGCCCTGGACAATCTTGAGCAGCACCAGCAGGGCAGCTGACAAAATGCCGATCTGCGCGTAGCCGGGCAGGAGGCCGATGGCGAAGGTACTTGCTGCCATCAGCATCAGCGTGGTGGCCAGAACCTTCTGTCGGCCTATCTTGTCGCCGAACCAGCCGAAGATGACTCCGCCGAGAGGGCGGGCAATGAAGGTTGCGGCGAATGTCCCCAGAAGGAACAGTGTCTGGACGGACTTGTCCGCCTCGGGCAGGAACACAGGTCCCATGGTGGTGATCAGGTAGCCGAACACGCCGACGTCGTACCATTCCATGGTGTTTCCCACGATGGTGCCGCCGAGTGCTTTCTTGAGCATCGGCTGGTCGACAACGTTGACGTCGGACTCGCGGAGTCGACGGCGGGCAAGTAGCTTAGGTTTCTTCGCACCCCTGGGTGCGACTTGGTTAGTTCCGCTGGCGTTCATCACGCCTGCTGAAGAGTCGGTCATGCTTCGGTCTTTGGGCATTTGGGCAACTCCTATGGAGGTCATTTGCTTGCGACTTGTAGCTGCCCCGCTCCGGGCAGGCCTTCAATTTTACGCGATTTTCATGGAGTTTCCGAGTTTGATGCCGTATGATCCGGTGTTTCGGCTCCGAATCGGGCCGAATCCGGAGAATTCTTTTCCGCTGTTTCACCGCGCCATTGTTGGGAATCGGCGCGGGTAGCTGCGCCCTGCGTAAAGTTTTTCCTCCACGGGCGCCCGGAGCCGGTTTTTGGGCCGGGAATGCGCCTCCCGGGCGGCCCGGGATCACCGGCTGCGGGTCCCGTTGGCACGTGGAAAAGGGGTACCCAAGGTGTCCGGAAAGCGCTTAGGGTTGAATCCAGCGGAGTGCTGATAAAAAAGCCACACTAGGAGAGCAGTTCATGACTGGCAAAGACACCGAAAAAAGCGGCGAGAGCAAAAACGGCGACAGTAAGCCTGAAACGAACAAGCCTGAAACGAACAAGCCTGAAACGAATCAGCAGGAGCCGGCGAAGGGCATCAAATCCCGCCTGACCGATGCCCAGAAGGAAATGCTGGCCAGCAAGTCGCGTGGTGGCGCCGCTTCACAGAGCGTCGGACACAGCCATAAGCCAACCCATGCAAGCGGAAAACAGGGCCCCGCAGAAAAGAAGGTCCGCTGGTAGCCCCCTAGAGACATCTCACCCCTGCCGACCTACCATGGATGAACACTTCATTTCACAGCGGTAATGCACAGCGGAAAGGAAGAGCAATGGCGGATCATCACCATGGAGAAGAGATCGAGCCTGACGTAGCCAGCCATTTGGCGGAGTCCATCGATGAGGCTCCTGGCCCCGAACCCGTGCATCACGCGCCGCCCGCCACGTCCCAGGGGCAGCAGTGGCCGGACGGCATGGGCAAGCACCGCCATCCGAAGGATCGCGACGCGGTCCGTGGGCGCCAGGGTAACGAGACTGCTGAGGCCGCAACCCACCGGACCAGCCGCCCGCAGCTCCCGCACCACGACTAGGAGCGCATAAGGGCGCCGCAAAACGGCCTCCGACGCAGCTCCCGTTCCACGAGCCACACGGCCCGGGGCATCCCAAAGGGGAAGTCTCCGGGCTGTTTGCATGTTCTGGGTCGGGTCCCGGGATCTTGCCTCAGCCGGGGTTCAGCCGTGTTCGGCCACAACGTCTGCCGGCTTCTTATCCAGCCGCCAGCCGCGCCACACCGGGTGCCGGAGCTTGCCGCTGCCGGTCCATTCCCCGTAAGTGACCTCGCCGACGAGCCTGGCGCTCACCCAGTGGGCATCCGAGGCATCCTCCTCGGGCACCTCCTCGAAGGGGGAGGTCTTCCGGGGCAGGGCGTCCAGTTGCCGCCTCAGTTCCTTGAGCTCGCGGGTGCTGAAGCCACTGCCCACGCGTCCGACGTACCGCAGCTTGGAGCCTTCGGGGATCCCCAGCAGCAGCGAGCCCACGGAATTCTGGCGCTCGCCTTTTCCCGGACGCCAGCCCCCGACCACCACCTCCTGGGTCCGCTCGAACTTGAGCTTGAGCCATGACCTGCTGCGCTGCCCGACGTAGCGGCCGTCGGTGCGTTTCGCCATCACGCCCTCCAGCCCCAGCTCCCGGACGCTTTCCAGGATGTGGGTGGCGTCGCCGTCGATCACCCCGGAAAGCTCCACCGGGCAACCGGAGGGGCGGAAAAACTCCTCAAGGCGGGCGCGGCGTTCCCGCAGTGGCAGGCGGCGGAGATCCGCGCCGCCGTCGGACAGCAGATCGAACAGCATCAACCGCACCGGTGTCGATGCCTGCGCTTTCGCGACGTCGGCGGGCTTGGTGAGCTTCATGCGCCCCTGCAGCAGCCCGAAGTCGGGGCGGCCGGAGCGTCCGACGGCGATGATCTCACCGTCGGCGGTGAAGTCCTGTTCCGGCCAGCACGAACGGTCCGTCAGCTCCGGGTAGCTCGCGGACATGTCGTTGCCGTTGCGGCTGATGAGCCGGATCTTCGTGGCGTCTGCGACGATCAGGGCCCGCACGCCGTCCCACTTGAGTTCGAACTGCCAGTCCTTGTCCGGCAGATCAGCGGTAGTCCCGGAGCTGGCCAGCATCGGGCTGAAGTCCGGGACGTCCGGGCCGGGTGCGGGGGCCCGGTTCGGGGCCTGGACCGCTGCCTGCCCGGCATCAACGTCCGGGCTGTCCGCAGGTGCTGCCGGGGGCCCCTTCTTCGAACCGTGGGCCTCCATCAGATGGATGAGCCACTGGTCGTTGTCCTGGCCGGTGTGGATCAGGGCGAACCTGCGGGTCCCGCCGAGGCCGCCGCCCTCCTCGCCGGTCAGCGTGGCGATGACTTCCTTGCCCGCGATCCATTTATCGCATTCGTAGTATCCGCGGTCCCAGATGCTGACGGTCCCGGCGCCGTACTGGCCCTTGGGGATGGTGCCCTCGAAGTCCGCGTAGTCCATCGGGTGGTCCTCGGTCTGGACCGCGAGGTGGTTCTTCGCGCCGGTCGTGGGGACACCCTTGGGCAGCGCCCAGGACACCAGTACGCCGTCGCGCTCCAGCCGGAAGTCGTAGTGCAGCCGGCTGGCGTGGTGTTCCTGGATGACGAACTTCTCCCGCAGCGTGCCGGCGTCGGTCCCGCTGCCGTGCCGCTCCGCCGCGAAGGGCTCCGGCGTGGAGGCCGAGTCCCGCTTGGCGCGGTATGGCTCCAGCCGGGGATCGGTATCGCCGCCGCCGGCCGGTTCGACGTCGGATGCCTCCTTGGGAGCGCCGGCCGGATGGCCGCCGGATCGCCTGCCCCCTGAGATCGCGGCGAACGGATCCTTGCCGGACTTCACCCGTTTCATGACCTCCTGGTAGTCCAGCTGGTGCAGGGACGGGGAACTGAGCTCGCGCCAGGTCCGCGGCGCCGCCACCGTCGGCCGCGGCCGGCCGCGCAGCGAGTAGGGCACGATCGTGGTCTTCGCGGCGCTGTTCTGGCTCCAGTCCACGAGGACCTTGCCGGCGCGCAGCGCCTTCTTCATGTCGCTGACGGCCAGCTCCCGGTGGTCCGCCTCCAGCGCCCGGGCCAGTTCATGCGCGAAGTCCGAGATCTGCTCGGAGCTCCGGGTCCCGTCCAGGGCGGCGTAGAGGTGGATGCCCTTGCTGCCGCTGGTCACCGGTACGGGATCCAGGCCCACGTCCTGCAGGATGGTGCGGGCCAGTTTGGCAACTTCCACGCACTCCGCCAGCCCGGCACCCTCCCCGGGGTCCAGGTCCAGCACCATGCGGTCCGGCGGCATGGCGTTCCCGTGCGAATCCACCCGCCACTGGGGAACGTGGATTTCCAGGGCCGCAATCTGGGCGAGCCAGGCGAGGGTGGCGGGATCATTGACCAGCGGGTACTGGTTGGTGTGCTCCTTGTGCTTGATCGAGGCCCGGGGCACCCAGCCGGGAGCGGATTCGTCCAGGTTCTTCTGGAAGAACACCTGCCCCGGGGCCTCGGGGGTGCCCACTCCGTGGACCCAGCGCTTCCGGGTGGCGGGCCGGTTGGCGGCGGCCGGGATCAGCACCGGCGCCACCGCGGCGTAGTAGGCCAGGACATCGGCTTTGGTGGTGCCCGTCTCCGGATACATGACCTTGTCCAGGTTGGTCACCACGAGCTCGCGCCCATCCACCCGGACACGCTGCTTACCGTTGGACGGACTGCTGCGCTCAGGCGGGCCTACATTGTCAGGCAAAGGTCTTCACCTCCGTACGGCACTGGTGTTCACTTGTCCCATGAGAGCCATCTGGAAAGGCGCGATAGCGTTTGGGCTGGTCAACGTCCCCGTCAAGGTCTACAGCGCCACGGAGGACCACGACGTCAGCCTGCATCAGGTCCACAACACCGACGGCGGGCGGATACGCTACCAGCGCCGCTGCGAAGTCTGCAGCAAGATCATTGACTACGAGGACATCGACAAGGCCTACGAGGACGAGGGCCGCACCGTAGTCCTCAGCCGTGAGGAGCTCAAGGCCATCCCGGCGGAGAACAGCCACGAGATCGACGTGGTGCAGTTTGTTCCGGCCGATCAGCTCGATCCCATCATGTTCGAGAAGAGCTACTACCTCGAACCGGACTCCAAATCGCCCAAGGCCTACGTGCTGCTGTGCCGGGCCCTCGAGGACACGGACCGGGTGGCCATTGTCCAGTTCGCGCTGCGGGAGAAGACCCGGCTGGGGGCCCTGCGGATCCGCGACGACGTGCTGATGCTGCAGTCCCTGCTCTGGGCCGACGAGGTGCGGGAGGCCAGCTTCCCGGCCCTCGAAACCTCCATCCGCATCTCCGCCCAGGAGCGCGAAATGTCCGCTGCCCTGATCGATTCGATGGCCGCCGACTTCGAGCCGGGACAGTTCACGGACGACTACCAGCTGCAGTTGCGCCAGCTCATCGAGGCGAAACTGGAAAAGGGGGAGTCCCTGGACACCGAGGAAACCTTCGGTGTGCCCGCCGCCGAGGCCGGCAGCGGCGAAGTGATCGACCTGATGGAAGCGCTCAAACGGAGTCTGGAAAGGAAGCGCGGAGGCGGCCAAGCTCCCGCGGAGGGGAAGCCCGCGGCGAAGGCCACCGCGAAATCGACCGCGGCCACGCGGAAAACTGTGGCCAAGACTGTGGCCAAGACTGCGGCCAAGCCCGCGCCGAAAGCTGCCCCCAAGGATGAGGCGAAAAGCGCACGCCAAGGCGCCTGAAGCGGCGGGTCCGGCGCCCGTGGCCATCGGGATCAGGAGTTCCTGAGCGCGGAGATGAGCTCACTCTTTTTCTTCGCCGAATAGCCCTTGAGGCCGATTTCCTTGGCGCGTTCCTTCAGCTGGGGGACCGTCCAGGCCTCGTAGTCGCCCGCCTCGCCGCCCTTGCGGCCCACAGCAGAGCGGCCTCTCTTGGCGGCGGCATTGGAAATGCGGACGGCCTTCTGCTTGGACGCGCCGTCGTCCCGCAGTTCCTCGTACAGTTCCGGATCCTTGATGCTCGGACTCTCAGCCCCGGTCTTCTTCCTGTTGGGCATGGCTACCTCGGCTTCCGCAGGTCGTCGTCGAACGCCACGGGAACGCCGACTTCAGTGCTTGCCTGTGCGCTTGCCACGGGGTCATCTCCTTCGGCCGGGAACCATTCCAGCGGCGGCCCGGTGAAAAGGTGCCGCGAATTCCAAACTATCGGCGTGGATTGGCGAAGACAAGCCTTACTAAGGTCACTTATGAATTTGTTGAGAGGGCTAGGAACCGGGGGAACGACGACGGCCCGGCAACACCCCGTTCGGGTGCGGCCGGGCCATGCGTGCGGCCGGACAGTGCTATTCGGCGTCGTGGTCCGTCTCGAGGATCTGCACGAGGCGGTCGAGTGCTGCGTCCGCGCCTTCGCCCTCGGCCCTCAACACCACAACCTCGCCGTGCGATGCGCCCAGGCTCATCAGCGAGAGGATGCTGGCGGCATCCATGGCCTCGTCCTCCGGCTCGCCCAGGCGGGCAATGGTGATTTCCAGATCGAGCTCGCCTGCTGCCTCGGCGAAGATGGCGGCCGGGCGGGCGTGCAGCCCGACGCGGCTGGCGATGGTGGCGTTACGTTCGGTCATTTCTGCTCCTTGAATATCAGCTTTGAGTAGCGGCTAGGAAGTCGTTCTGGACCGGCTCAGACGGTAACGGGAACTGCTTCCACCGTATCAACGGACTTCCTGACTGCCCAGCGCTTGAGCGCCAGTACGGACAGCGCGGTCACGACGGTTCCGACCAGGATCGCGACAACGAACATCACGAAGTTGTCGATGGCGAAGAAGACGAAGATGCCGCCGTGCGGGGCCTTCGATCCGACCCCCGAAGCCATCGAGATGGCTCCGGTGACCGCACCGCCGAGCATGCTGGCCGGGATGACCCGGAGCGGATCGGCGGCAGCGAACGGGATGGCGCCTTCGGAGATGAACGAGGCGCCCAGCAACCAGGCCGCCTTGCCGTTTTCACGCTCGGCCAGGCTGAAACGCTGCTTGTCCAGGACCGTGGCGAGTGCCATGGCCAGCGGCGGAACCATGCCCGAAGCCATGACCGCGGCCATGATCTGCCAGGGCGCCTGGTTGGTGATGCTGGCTGCTCCCAGTCCGGCGACGGCGAAGGAGTAAGCGACCTTGTTGACGGGTCCGCCGAGATCGAAGCACATCATGAGGCCCAGGATCACGCCGAGGGCGATGGCGCTGGCACCGGTGAGGCCGGACAGCCAGCCGCTCAGGCCCTTGCTGATCGCCGCGATCGGTCCACCCAGGATCAGGAACATCAGGCCCGAAGCGACGAGGGAAGCCAGGAGCGGGATGATGACCACCGGCATCAGGCCGCGCAGCCAGCGGGCCACATTGATCCGGCCGATCGAGTGTGCGACGTAGCCGGCGAGCAGGCCGCCAACGATGCCGCCGAGGAAGCCGGCACCCATGAACCCGGCGACCGCACCTGCGACAAAGCCTGGCGCGATGCCCGGCCGGTCAGCGATGGCGTAGGCGATGTAGCCGGCCAAAGCGGGTACCAGGAAGCCAAGCGACAGGGCGCCGATCTTGAACAGTACGGCGCCGATGTAGGCGCCGAGCGGGCCCCAGGCGTTGTCCGGGAACTGCGTCGGCAGGTTGAAGAGGCTGTTGTCCACGACGATCGCATCCGCGTACTTCGTGATCAGGTAACCGCCCATCAGGAAGCCGAGGGCGATCAGCAGACCGCCGCCTGCCACGAACGGGATCATGTAGCTGACGCCGGTGAGCAGCGCCTTCTTCAGCTTCTGGCCGATGTGCTCGCCCTTTTCCATGGCTTCGGTCTCAGCCTGCTCCTCGGCCCCGAAATGCGGCACGCGGCGGGCGTTCGGGTTGTCCGCTGCGGCCAAGGCCTCCTGGACCATCTTGTCCGGCTCGTCGATGCCGCGCTTGACGGGGGCGTTGATGACCGGCTTGCCGGCAAAGCGCTCCTTGCCGCGGACGTCCACATCCACGGCGAAGATCACGGCGTCCGCGGCGGCGATGACCGCGGGATCCAGCGGCTTGGCGCCGGACGAGCCCTGGGTTTCGACCTGCAGGTCCACGCCGACTTCCCGGGCCGCGGCCACGAGGGAATCTGCGGCCATGTAGGTGTGGGCGATGCCGGTGGGGCATGCCGTGACGGCCACGAGGCGCTTGGGCCCGCCGGCCTTGGAAACACCGGCGGCGGCACCGGCGGCGGCGGGGGCCGTGGAAGCAGCCGCGGCTTCAGCCGCAGCGTGGGCGGGCTTGTCCGCCAGCGCGCCTTCGACGAGCTCAACGATTTCCGCCTGCGAGGACGCGGCACGCAGCGACGCGGTGAAGTCCTTCTTGATCAGGGAGCGGGCGAGCTTGGACAGGAGCTTGAGGTGGTCCTGGTCCGCGCCTTCGGGAGCCGCGATGAAGAAGATGAGGTCCGCGGGTCCGTCCTTGGCGCCGAAATCGACCGGCTGCGAGAGCCGTGCCATGGCCAGTGTGGGTACCGTGACCGCCGTCGAGCGGCAGTGCGGGATCGCGATGCCGCCGGGGACACCCGTGGCGGTCTTCTGCTCCCGCGCGAACGCGTCGGCGAAGAGGCCTTCGACCTCGGTGGCGCGTCCGTTGGCTGCGACTCTGCCGGCCAGGTGCCGGATCACGTCCTCGGGCGAGCTGCCCAGATTCTGGTCGAGCTCGACCAGTTCGGTAGTAATGAGCTGTGTCACTGTCAATCCTTCCGGAGGGCCGTGATGGTTACGGCATCAGGGGTGGTTTGGTTTACTGCCGGGACAGTGGAGCCCGGCAGGGAAGCGGCGGCGGCACCATGGGCCACCGCCTGACGGAGGCAATCGGCCGGGGCGGCGCCCTGGCTGGAGGCGAGCAGGTAGCCGGCCAGCGAGGAATCGCCGGCGCCGACAGTGCTGACAGCCTTGACCGGCGGATGCGTGGCCAGCCACGCGCCGTCGGACGTTACAAGTACCGCACCCCTGGAGCCCAGGGTTGCCAGCACGGCACCCACTCCGGAACGCACGACGGCGGCGGCGGCCGCTGCGGCAGCCTCCGGATCCGCTTCGAGTTCTTCGGCGGATTTGTGCGTGGCGAAGCCGGCTGCGGCAGCCAGTTCCGCCAGTTCCTCGGCATTGGGTTTCAGGAGGTCCGGCTTTCCCGAGGCGTCGCCGGAGATCGCTGCTGCGAGGGGTCCGCCTGAGGAGTCGACGGCGATGCGGGGCGCATCGCCGCCGTCATGCATGGACCGCAGCCGCCGGGTGACGGTGGCGTAGAAGTCGACAGGAACTCCTGGCGGGAGGGATCCAGCCAGGACAACCCAGGCGGCGCCGCGGGAGTGGTCCAGGAGCAGCCCGATCAGGGCTTCCTGCTGGTCCCCACTCAGTATCGGACCGGGTTCGTTGATTTTTGTGGTGACGCCGCCGGGCTCGGTGAGTGCCACGTTGCTGCGCAGCGGCTCGCCGATCGGGAGGGCGGCGAAGGGCACGTCGCCCTCCCGCAGCCCGGCAAGCACCGGATCGGCCTCCGCTCCGGGAAGCACCGCAATGGTCTTCAATCCGGAGGCCGCCAGGGCGCGGGAGACGTTCACTCCCTTGCCGCCAGATTCCTGCCGGACCGAGACGGCCCGCTGGACTTCACCGCGGAGCAGGGGGCCGGGCAGGGCCACCGTGCGGTCCAGGCTGGGGTTGGCGGTCAGGGTGACAATCATGCGACCACCACCTCCACTCCGGCTTCCGCAAGAGCGTCGGCGAGTTCCCGGTTGGGTTTCCTGTCTGTGATCAAGGTGTCCAGATCTTTCAACGAGGCGAACTGGACCAGGGTTTCCGCGTCCAGCTTGGAGGAATCAGCCAGCACCACGATGCGGCGGGCTGATTGGACGAAGGCAGCCTTGACGGCGGCTTCTTCAGGATCGGGTGTGCTCAGCCCGAAGGCTGCATGGATGCCGTTGGTGCCGATGAAGGCGGTGTCCGGACGGATCCGGCGCGCGGCCTCCACCGTGGACTGGCCGACCGCGGCCTGGGTGATGCCGCGGACCTTCCCGCCCAGCAGGTGCAGTGCGATGCCGGGTTCCCCGGACAGCCTGGACGCGATGGGCAGCGCGTGGGTGATGACCACCAGTTCGTCGTCGGAGCCCGCGGCAGGGCGGCTGGCTGCCGTGCGGGCGGCCAGGAGTTCCGCAAGGGCCTCGGTGGTGGAGCCGGCATCGATCAGGATGCTGCCTGAGCGGTCCTGGGGGATAAGTGCCAGGGCGGCCTCGGCAATGCGGGTCTTTTCCGGCTGCCGCTGGACCGTCCGCTCCAGGATGCTTTCTTCGGTGGTGCTGAAGCGGTCCGGGGAAACGGCGCCGCCGTGGACCCGGCGCACACTGCCGGCGGATTCGAGGGCGGCGAGGTCGCGGCGGATGGTTTCGGTGGTGATGCTGAAACGCTCGGCGAGGTCCGTGACGCTGGCCCGGCCGCTGGCGGAGATGAGCCCCACGATCAACTGTTGGCGTTCCTCGGCGAACACTTACCCTCCATTGCGTACTGATTGCGTTTGTCCTGCGGATTCTCCAACCGCTTCAGTGACTCCCATCACATGAAGTGGAATTATTTGACTTTATCTTTTTTCATGTTGCTTTGTCAATGAAAAACAACATGAACGCAGAAATCACTTGGCGGCTCCCGCGGGACATGTCCAGTCTTCGCGCCGTGGAGTGAGCATTTTGGAACTATGTCCACCTCTGGCTCCGAAAACTGGGCATGTGGCTCCGGGGATTCACGGACCGGGGGACATGTCCACCGTTGGCTTCAAAGGTGGGGCATGCGCAGAGGGCTGGGCGGGGCGGCTCACAATGACAGACGCCGGGCCGGACCCCTTGGGGTCCGGCCCGGCGTCGGGGTCGTTCGTTGGGCGCAATGAGGCGCGGCGGTGGTTTAGAGGCCCGCGTCGCGGCTCTCGTTGCGGGTGATGGTCTCGCCCGTGTTGGGGTCGACCACCGAGCGGGTCTCGCTGACCCGGCGGGTGCGGCTGCGACCGGCGGAGGCAAGGACGAGTGAAGCGATCAGCCCGATGACGCCGACCACCATGAGGATGTAGCCGATCATGGTCTGATCCACGTTGGGGATCAGGCCGGGTGTGACGGCCCAGGCCAAGATGGCGCCGATCGCGATGAGGAAGATGGCGGAACCGATTCTCATGGCTTGCTCCTTGGTGTCCTGTGGGACAAATAGGCATTGCTAAGCATGCTGTCCAGCGTCACGCTACAGCCCGGTAGGTGTTGTTTCAACGAAACGGCCTGCGCCCCGCCGGGAGTTTTCTGGGCGCACGGCACGTTCCGCGCACTCTTCGGGCACCCGCGCCGCGGATCCCCGTGGCGGCCGTCCGATTTCTTGCGGATTTCCGGGCTGGATAGGCTGGCCCCATGGAGACAGTCGTCTGGTCCAGGCCGGAACATAAGCGTGCCGGCACGCCGTTGCTGGTCATGATGCACGGCTACGGCACGGACGAGTCCCGGATGGTGAAGCTGTTCGACTCCCTTCCGCCGGACTTCAGCTGCGCCGCCCTTCGCGGCCCGAAGGTGATCGGGGACCACCACGGCTGGTTCCTGCTGGACTATTTCCTGACGCACGACTTCGCGGACATCATCTCCAGCACGAACGGCGTCCTGGCGTGGATCGAGTCCGTCAAGGCGCGGCACAGCAGTGTCAGCCTGCTGGGATATTCGCAGGGGATGGCCATGGCCAGCACCCTGCTTCGGCTCCGGCCGGAGCAGTTCCGGGCCGTCGTCGGACTGTCCGGCTTTGTCCTGGACAACGAACTGCTGGCCATGAGCGAGTCCTTCGAGGCCCGGCCGCCGTTCTTCTGGGGCCGGGACAAGGACGACGTCGTGATCAACGATGCCGCCACGGAGCACACCGAGGAGTGGCTGCACGAGCACACCCAGCTCACAGCGCGGACCTACCCCGGCATGGGCCACTCCATCTCCAAAGCGGAACTCATCGATGTCAGCGCCTTCCTGCGCCACTATGTGCTGCGCTGAGCGGGGCCACTGAGCCGGGCGGGCGCAGCCTGAATATGGCCAATCGCTTTACTTCGGCAGACCACTTGCATACCAATTTTGTAAGCGTTTACACTCGACTTCGGCCATGTTCACCGGCCTACTACTTCGGAGGGAAGAAAGGGCTGAGCCCGTGCCGCAGGCTAGGACCCCGCGCGTGACCATCCAGGATGTCGCCGCGCTTTCCGGACTCTCCATCTGCACAGTCTCCCGCGCCCTCCGGGACCTGCCCAATGTTTCGGAAATAGCCCAAGCCAAGGTCAGCGATGCGGCGGCAAAGCTCGGCTACAAACCCTCCTCCGCGGCTTCCCGGCTGGCCGGCGGAAGCACCGGCTCCGTGGCCATCATCGTCCCCACCGCCACGGCCTGGTTCGTCGCCCAGGCCGTGGAAGCCGCCGAGGAAGTGTTTGCGGACAGCGGCTATGACACCGTCCTCATCAGCCTCCGGAACCGGCCTAGGGTTCACCGGAAGCTCTTCGGCGACCTGACCGGGCTGTCCCAGCGTGTGGACGGTGTCCTGCTGCTCAATATCGCCCTGAGCGAAGCCGAAATGGCAGCCCTTGCCGGCTCCGGGCTGTCCGTGGCGAGTGTGGGCATGCACGACGTCCCCTGGGACAACGTCGGCATCGACAACGAGGAAGCGGCGCGGACAGCCACCAACCACCTGCTGGGATTGGGCCACTGGGACCTCGCCATCCTGTCCGGGTGCGAACCGGCGAGCCCTCCTTGGTCACTGCCAGCGAGCGGCTGCGGGGCTTTGAGCGCGCCCTGACGGAACACGATCTGACGGTCGATCCTGACCTGGTGATCGACGCCGGCTCCAGCATCGAAGGCGGCCGCCTGGCCATGACAGAGCTGGTCGAAAACCGCAGAATGCCGTCCGCAATCTTTGCCGGCTGCGACGAAACAGCCTTCGATGCGCTCATGGCCCTGAGGGATCTCGGTTTGTCAGCACCGAAAAACGTGTCCATCATAGGAATAGACGATCATCAGATGAGCTGGTTCCTGGGACTGACCACAATTTCCCAGCCAGTAGCCGATCAAGGCGCGTTCGCAGCCAACCTGCTGATTGAATCACTCCACCGCCCGGGGCTTCCGAATCCCCCGTCCAACCACGTGCTGGACACCAAACTTGTAGAGCGCAAGAGCACCCGCCGCCGGCGCTGAGCCGGACGGCGTCCGCCACCGGATCACCCCGCACCGCCCCGGCCACCGACGGCCGCCGTCGATAACCGCCGTCTTGCCTGGCCACCGTCTGAAAGGACTTTCGATTCATGACCGAACTGCCCACCACCTCTGGCCTTGCCGCGGCGATCTCCGGTGGTTCCGCCATCCTTTTCGACCTCGACGGCGTCCTGACTCCCACCGCGATCGTGCACGAGCGCGCCTGGCAGGACCTCTTTGACGGCTTCCTGCGCTCTGTCCCCGAGGCCGCGCCCTACCGCGAAAGCGACTACTTCGACCATATCGACGGCAAGCCCCGGTTCGACGGCGTCCGTGACTTCCTCGCCTCACGCACCATCGTGCTGCCGGAAGGCCCGCTTGATGACGATCCCGCCCACAACACCGTCCACGGGCTGGGCAACCGCAAGAACAAGGTCTTCAACGACGTCGTCGAGGCCGGCGGCGTGAAGCCCTATGAGGGATCCGTGCGGTTCATCGAGGCCGCGCTGGCCCGCGGACTCAAGCTCGCCGTCGTCTCCTCCTCCCGCAACGCCCCGGCCGTCCTCAAGGCCGCGGGCCTGTCCGATTACTTCCCCGTGGTGGTGGATGGCGTCGTCGCCGTGGCGGAGGGGCTGCCCGGCAAGCCCAGCCCGGCCACCTACGAATACGCCGCGCGGCTGCTGGGCCTGCCCAGCGAAGAGTGTGTCGTCGTCGAGGACGCCGTCTCCGGCGTCCAGGCCGGAAGCGCGGGGAGCTTCCATTCGGTGATCGGTGTGGACCGGGGAGCCGGCCGGCAGACCCTGCTGGATGCCGGGGCCACCCTGGTGGTCAACGACCTCGCCGAACTGCTCTAACCCCGCGTCCCGCCCAACGTCACCCGCCGCACAACACCCGCCCGAAGGGACCCCTCAAAACCATGGCTCTCATCACCTCGGACCGCGCCCGGTTCCCCAACGACCCCTGGCAGCTCGTGGAGACCGTCCACCTGCGCGGAAACGCTGGCACGCTGGAAACCCTCTTCAGCCTCGGCAACGGGCACCTGGGCATCCGCGGCGCCCACTGGGCGGCCGCCGACGCCGAACTTCCGGGCAGCTTCATCAACGGCTTCCACGAGACCTGGGACATCAAGCACGCCGAGAACGCGTACGGCTTCGCCCGGACCGGCCAGCGGATCCTCTACGTCCCCGACGCCAACAACTTCACCGTGATCATCGACGGCGAGACGCTCAGCCTCGACGAATCCACCGTGCTGGACTACCGGCGCTCCGTCGATTTCGCTACGGGCGTCTACGAATGCCGGATCACCTGGCAGTGCCGCTCCGGCGCCACCGTGACCACCACCGAGCGGCGTGCCGTCGGGTACGAGTCCCGCGGAACACTCGGCATCTCCCTCGAGGTGGCGGCCGACCGGGACATCTCCGCCGACGTCACGTCCTCCGTCATCAACCGCCAGGACCAGCCGGTGGATGACCACTCCGCCCATGACCCGCGCCGCGCCGGACGTCACGCCGGCCGCGTGCTGCTGCCGGTGCGCCTCGACGGCGGCGACGGCTCGCTCCGCCTGTCCTGGGAGGCCGCGGAATCCAAGCAGCGGCTCGGCATGGCCGTGGACCACTGGACCTCGGCCGGGGTCCAGCCCTTCGACACCCAGGTGGACCAGGACGACAGCAGCGTCCGCTACGTGCTCGCCGTCGGCGCGGAGGAGCCGTTCGTGCTGGAGAAGAGCGTCAGCTACGCCGTGGGGCAGGCCGCCGATGACCTGGCCGACACCGCGGAAGCCGGCCTCAAGCCGGTCGGCGGGATCTTCGCCGAAAGCGAGGCCTACTACCGCGGCTACTGGACCACCAGCGACATCGTGCTCGCCGGCCAGACCGAGCTCCAGCAGGCCGTCCGCTGGAACCTCTTCCAGCTGGCCCAGGCGACCGCCTGCGCCGATGTGGCCGGTATCCCGGCCAAGGGCGTCAGCGGCTCCGGCTACGACGGCCACTACTTCTGGGACCAGGAGGTGTACCTGCTGCCCTACCTGACGTACACCAACCCCGCCAACGCCCGCCAGGTCCTGGAATTCCGCCATGATCTCCTGCCCGAGGCCAGGATCCGCGCCAAGGAGCTCAGCGTGGACGGCGCGCTGTTCCCCTGGCGCACCATCAACGGCCTGGAGGCCAGCGCCTACTACGCGGCCGGCACCGCACAGTTCCACATCGCCGCCGCGATCGCCTTCGCCACCAACCGGTACATCTGGGCCAGCGGAGACCAGGAGTTCCAGGAAACCCTGGGCTCCGAGCTGCTGATCGAAACCGCGCGGATGTGGGTGTCGCTGGGCTTCTTCGGCAAGGACGGGCAGTTCCACATCCACGGCGTCACGGGCCCGGACGAGTACACCGCCGTCGTCAATGACAACCTCTACACAAACGTCATGGCGCGCTTCAACCTGCGCGCCGCGGCCGCGCTGGACCACCCGGGGATTGACGACGCCGAACGCCAGCTCTGGCAGCAGGCCGCGAACCGGATGCAGCTGCCCTATGACGAGGACCTGCAGGTGCATTCGCAGGACAACGACTTCATGACCCTGGAGCCGTGGGACTGGACCACCCCGCGGTCCGAATACCCGCTTCTGCTCCACTTCCACCCGCTGGTGATCTACCGGCACCAGGTCCTGAAGCAGGCCGACACCGTGCTGGCCATGTTCCTGCAGTGGCAGGACTTCACGGCCGAGGAAAAGCGCCGCGCCTTTGATTTCTACGATCCCATCACAACCGGCGACTCCACGCTGTCTGCCTGTGTCCAGGGCATCATGGCGGCCGAGGTCGGCTACGGGAAGGCCGCGTTGGACCACTTCACCCACGCCCTGTTCATCGACCTAGACGACACCCACGGCAACACTATCGACGGCGTGCACATCGCCTCCACCGGCGGCGTGTGGAGCTCGCTGGTCAGCGGCTTCGCCGGGCTTCGCGACCAGGGCCCGGTGCCGTACTTCGACCCGCGCCTGCCCGCCGAATGGGACGGACTCGACTTCCACCTGAAGCTCCAGGGCCGGCTGCTGCACGTGGAACTGGACCCGGGATCGATCCGGCTGGGCATCCGGGAGGGCGCCCCGCTGGAGGTCGACGTGCGCGGTGAACGCGTCACCGTCGGCAGCGTTCCGGTGCAGGTATTGCTTGCGCCCGTGGCTGCCCCCGAGCCAACGGTCTTCCCCAGCGGGCTTCCGACGGCGTCGATCCCCGTAGTGCGCGCCCGCGCCTGAGTTGGCTCGTGGCCCGAGCCGGCACTCCTTTGAAGGGCTCGGGGCGGGTGGCCCGAACGATGCGGCGGCGTTGACCGGCGGGGACGCTATCGCGGGTGCAGATCAGGGCGAATTGACGGCGCCGATCCGCCCTTAACTGCCCACCCGACCGCCCTTGACTGCCTCGTCCGTTCCCTGGTCTGTGCGGTGGTCCAGTGGATGGGTCAGCTCATCGGCCCGCATCCTGGCCACGATCATGGCCACCACGGCCACGACGGGGCACACGGCGCCGGCCACCAGGAAGATGAGCCACACCGGCAACACCTCCGCGGCGGGCCCGGCCAGGGCCATGGAAACCGGCATGAGGGCCAGCGAGACGAAGAAATCCAGGCTGGAAACCCGGCCCAGGAGATGCGGCGGCACACGGCGCTGCAGCAGGGTCCCCCAGATGACCATGCCGACGCCGTCGGTGGCGCCGAAAACGAACAAAGCCAGGGCCAGAGCCCAGAAACTATCCATGATTCCCACCGCGGCAATCGGCAGGCTTCCGACTCCCCAGCAGACCATCATGATGGTGAGGTAGCGGCGCGGCAGCGGGAATGAGGCGGTGGCCAACGACGCCGCGGCGCCTCCGACGCCCATGATGGCGAGCAGGAAGCCGAACATGCGGGCGTCGCCGCCGAGCTGGTCCCGGACCACGAACGGGAGCAGGACTTCAATGGGTCCGATCAGGAACAGCACGGAGATGCAGGCCCACAGCAGGGTCCACAACAGCCAGGGCGTCCGGACCGTGTAGCCAATTCCTTCGCGGAGATCCTGCAGCAGCGAAGTCATGGCCGGTTCTTCGCCGTGCCGGGCGCCCGGGGGCGCCTGCTGGCTGCGGCGGCCGAGGACGTTCAGGATTCCGAAGGCCAGCAGGTGGCATGCCGCCACCCCGGTGACCGCAGACGAGGGGGACAGTGCTGCCACCAGGATGCCTGCCACAGCAGGGCCGGCGGCCTGCTGCAGGATTGGCCGGATGGTCCCCTCCATGCCGTTGGCGGCCAGCAGGTCTTCCGGCGGCAGGATCCGAGGCAGGATGGCCGAGTAGGCGGGAAAGAAGAACGCGGCCCCGACGCCCAGCACGAACGCCCCGAGCGCCAGATGCCAGAGCTGCAGCCAGCCCTGCATGGCCAGTCCGCTGATCGTCGCAACGACGGCAAGGTTGGCGCCCTCGACGGCGATGATCAGGAGCCGCTGCGGAACACGGTCCGCCGCGATGCCGCCGGCCAGGACAAAGGCCACCAGGCCCACACTGCCCGCTGCGGCCACCAAGGAGAGCTCCAGCGGGCCTCCGCCGAGGTGGATCACCTCGTAAACCATCGCCACGGCCCACATTCCGGAGCCGAAAATGGAAATGGCCAGCGCAGCGATCAGCACCCGGTATTCCCGGTGCGCGAACGGTCGGAGGGCTCTCAGCGCGCGCATGGGTCAAGTCTAGACTCCCGCAAAGGGTAGAACAGGGTTGAAAATGGTTCTTCGGCCGCAGCCACGCGGGCATCTTTCATGGGTCATCGCGGGGGTCGACAGGACGGTCACGCACAGGAATAGTTGCAGACATGCATGCAAATAAGTCTGGGGCGGAGGCGGCGAGCATCGGGCGGCCAGTCGAGCTCAAGGCCCTGTTGGTGCTCACTGCCGAGCGCGCGGAAAAGCCTTGACTCGGTGTGATCCAGATCAAAGAGTTATTTCACTATTCAAGACCTTGATTTCACATTGTGGAAGTTTTAGGGAATGGAGATTACGGTGTCTCAAACAATTCCACCGGGCGCAAGTCCGCGTCTCTACAACGAAGACCTCGCACCGTCCGAACACCGCACTTGGGGTTTCTATTCGCTGTTCGCGATGTGGATGTCCGACATTCATTCACTCGGCGGCTACACCTTCGCCGCCGGCCTCTTTGCGTTGGGCCTCGGTGCCTGGCAGGTGTTCCTGGCACTGGTGGTGGGGATCATCATCGTCTTCTTCCTGATGAACCTCTCCGGCTACGCCGGCCAGAAGACCGGCGTTCCCTACCCCGTGCTTGCCCGGGTTTCCTTCGGAACGTTCGGCGCCAACCTGCCCGCACTGCTTCGTGCGCTCGTGGCAATCGCTTGGTACGGTATTCAGACCTGGCTCGCCTCTCGCGCCGTCATCATCATCGCCCTGAAGATCTGGCCCGATCTGAAGGGCCTGACGGAGAACAACTTCCTCGGCGAATCCACCCTCGGCTGGCTGGCCTTCCTGTTGATGTGGTTGCTCCAGCTTCTTCTGCTTCGAAACGGCATGGAGACGATCAGGAGGTTCCAGGACTGGGCCGGCCCGGCCGTCTGGGCGGTCATGGGCCTGCTGGTCGTCTACATCTTGATCAACGCGGGCTGGAACATTTCCCTCGACTTGCCGGGGGGAAATGCGGAATGGGGCGTCACACATGCCTTCTTTGCCGCCATAGCGCTGACGGTGACGTACTTCTCCACCCTGATGCTCAACTTCTGCGACTTCTCCCGCTTCGCGCCGTCTCGCAAAGCAGTGCGCACGGCGAACCTGTGGGGGCTGCCGGTAAACTTCATTGCCTTCTCCGTGGTCTCCGTCGTCGTCACCGCGGGAACATTCAAGGTCTACGGGGAGCACATCTACGACCCGGTCGAGATCGTCGGGCGGATCGACAGCATCTGGGCGCTTCTGCTCGGCGCCGTCACCTTCGCTGTCGCAACGTTGGGAATCAATGTCGTGGCGAACTTCGTCTCGCCGGCCTACGACCTGGCGAACGTCTGGCCATCGAAGATCGACTTCAAGCGGGGCGGCCTGATCGCCGCGATGATCGCGCTCGTCATCACGCCCTGGAACTTGTTCAACAGCCCCGTCGTGATCAACCTTTTTCTCGGGGGGCTCGGAGCGCTGCTCGGGCCGCTGTTCGGGATCATCATGATCGACTACTACGTGCTCCGCAAGCAGCGCGTGCTGGTTCGAGACCTGTTTAGGGAACACGGGTACTACACGTATTCGGGCGGCTGGAACCACAAGGCCGTCATCTCGTTCCTCGTCTCGGCCGTCCCGGCGGTGATCTTCGCGCTCGCTCCCGTCTTTGGCGCTCTCTCGGCCTTCTCCTGGTTCATCGGAGCAATCGTGGCGGCCGCGGTGCATTACTTCATCTCGCGCAACGACACGAGTCTGGCTGAATCGATCGCGGCCGCGACCGCCGTAGAAGCTGAGCCGGGTGCGGCCTCGACGCAGGTTGTCGCCGGATCATGACCACAGTGGGCGAGGTCGCCCACGAGGAGACGGGCGGCACGGTCGGCCTTCGTCGACGTTGGCTTCAGGGGCAGCCAGACGCACTGGCCTGGTCTGCCGCCGCACCCGCGCCATCAACCGGTTAAGGGCGCAGCCGCCGGAGTATATTCCTGCAATGGCCTGCCTGCTTTCTTGCTGCGCGGTCCAGTTTGAAGAACTGCACAGCCTCCAGAACCTACTACTACCGGAGAGGCAAGAGGTAAAAACACACCCTAAGGAGGGCGACCTCGTGCGCCATTGGGCGCTGGTTGAACGAGCGGAGGTGGAAAACCTTCGCCGTTGCGTTGTCTCAGCGGCAAAAGCCACCACGACATCCGCCGCTGCCTCAAGCACACCCTCGCCAGGCACCTCCACGGCGTCATGGAGTCCGCGGACGCAGAGCCCCCTGCGCCCGCGGACAGTTGACAAACCTGGGAGCGTCCGACGGTCCACGCAAAGACTAGAGTTCAGAAAACCGATCGAACTCATGGAAGGACTCTTGCTGAATGACCGCCTGACTCCGCCGTTCGCTCTTCGGCTCTTTGTTTCAGGCGTAACTGACCGAGGTCTCCTCGTTCTGGCGTTTTTCGATCCCGCCGCGGCGGATCAGTTTGCCGGTCGGTGTCCGGCCGTCGATCAGGGTGCCGCGGAGGTAGGTTTTGCGGATGACGCCGGAGAGCGGGCGGCCGTCGTAGGGGGTGATGGGGTTTTTGTGCTTGAGTTTGGTCACGTCCACGACGTAGGCCTGGTCCGGGGCGAAGACGGAGAAGTCGGCGTCGTAGCCGAGCGCGAGCCGGCCCTTGGTGCTCAGGCGTGCCAGTTCGGCGGGTTTGGCGGCCATCCAGGACACGACCTGTTCCAGGGTGATGCCGCGGTGCCGGGCCTCGGTCCAGATCAGGGACAGGCCCAGCTGCAGGGAGGACACCCCGCCCCAGGCCACGGCGAAGTCGCCGTTGTCCAGGTCCTTCAGGTCCAGGGTGGAGGGAGAGTGGTCCGAGACGATGCAGTCGATGGTGCCTTCCTGCAGGCCCTTCCAGAGCAGTTCGCGGTTGGCGGCCTCGCGGATCGGCGGGCAGCATTTGTACGCGGTGGCGCCGTTGGGGATTTCCTCGGCCATGAGCGTGAGGTAGTGCGGGCAGGTTTCCACGGTGAGGTGTACGCCGTCGCGTTTGGCGGTGGCGATCATCGGCAGCGCGTCCGAGGAGGACAGGTGCAGGATGTGCGCGCGGGCCCCGGTCCAGCGGGCCCGTTCGATGACTTCGGCGATGGCCTTGTTTTCGGCGCCGCGGGGGCGGGAGGCCAGGAACGTGGCGTACTGGTCCCCGCCCGGGTGCGGGGCGTGGTCGATCGCGCGGGAGTCCTCGGCGTGGACGATCATGAGGGAGTCGAAGGAGGCGAGCTCGGCCATGTCGGCCTCCATCTCCTCGGCGTCCAGGTGCGGGAATTCGTCCACGCCGGAGTGCAGCAGGAAGCATTTGAAGCCGAAGACGCCCTCGTCGTGCAGCGGGCGGAGGTCCTTGGTGTTGCCGGGGATGGCGCCGCCCCAGAAGCCGACGTCCACGAACGCCTGGTCCTGCGCGACCTCGCGTTTGAGTTTGAGGTTCGCCACGGTGGTGGTGGGCGGGATGCTGTTCAGCGGCATGTCGATGATGGTGGTCACGCCGCCGGCCGCGGCGGCCCGGGTGGCGGAGGCGAAGCCCTCCCACTCGGTCCGGCCGGGCTCGTTGACGTGGACGTGGGTGTCCACCAGGCCGGGGATGAGGGTCTCGTCCTCGGCCAGGTCGATGATTTCGGTGCCGGTGAGGCCGTTGCCCAGCGGTTCCAGGGCGACGATCTTGCCGTCGCGGACGCCGACCTCCCGGGCGGCGATCCCGGCCGTGGTCAGGACCCGCCGGCCCCGGATCACGAGGTCATAGTGTTCTGTTGTGTCAGTCATTGGTGCTCACCTTTTCTGTGACGGCGGTGCTCTGAACGGCGGTGCTTTGAACTGCGGGGAACGGCCAGCCGGTCACCACTTTGGGGCGCGGCGGGGCGTAGGTACGGACTTTCGAGGTGGAGAGTCCAAGGCGCACCAGCGATTCGGCGATCGTGACCGCGGCTGCGACGCCGTCGACGACGGGGACGCCGAGGCGGGTCCTGATTTGTTCATCAAGGCCGGACATCCCGCCGCAGCCGAGGACGATCACCTCTGCCTTGTCGTCTTCAACAGCGCGTTTGGCCTGGTCGAGGATGGCTTCAATCGCCCGTTCCGGGAACTCTTCGAGCTCAAGAACACCCAGGCCGCTCGCGCGGACGGAGGCGCACCGGGCGTCCAGTCCGGCCAGTTTCAGCCGGTCCTCGATGAGCGGTACTGTCCTGTCCAGGGTGGTGACGACCGAATATTTGTGGCCCAGGAACATGGCCGTGCTGGCAGCCGCCTCGGTGATGTCGACGACGGGTACGTCCAGCAGCTCCTGCAGCCCCTCCCGTCCGTGTTCACCGTAGCCGGCCTGGATGACGGCGTCGTAGGGTTCCGGATAGGCGATGACTGCGTCCATCACTGCGATGGCCGCCAGATAGCTTTCAAAGTTGCCCTCACAAGAGTCGGCTCCGAACCGAGGTGTCAGGCCGACGATTTCCGTCCCGGCGGCAGCGGCCGCGCGGGCCTGTGTGGCAATTGATTCGGTCATGGATGCTGTGGTGTTGACGTTGGCGACGAGGATACGCATGGTGTCTTTCGGGTTGGCTGCTTTGGGGGCCCGCCGGCCCTCCGTGTCCGGGAGGGCCGCCGGGCCGATGGCTGGGAGTCTCAGTGGAGGCTGGGGACGGCGATCGGTTCTCCGGAAACGTCATGGAAGGTCCGCTTGCGGTCCGCAGCGATGAAGTAGGCGATGGCTCCGATGCCCGCGCCGATAAACCAGGAGAACGCGGCGACCGGTTCCAGGGCCGGGATGAAGGCGATGAGGAGCGAGATGATCGCGGCCGGGATGAACGCCGCCACCGCCCGCAAATTGACGCCGTTGCGGTAGAAGTAGGATCCGTTGCTGGCCTCGGTGTAGAGCTCGGGGACGTTGATCCTGGTCTTTCGGATGAGCCAGTAGTCGGCCATTATGACGCCGAACAGCGGGCCCAGCAGGGCGCCGAGGCCGCCGAGGAAGTAGACGATGACTGCGGGGTTGTTGTAGAGGTTCCAGGGCAGGATGACCAGTCCGATGATGGCGCTGACCAGGCTGGCGCGGCGGAAGTCCAGCCGCGTGGGTATGAGGTTTGTCAGGGCGTAGATCGGGGCCACGAAGTTCGCCATCAGATTCACGGCGATGGTCAGCACGAGCAGTGCGAGGGCGGCCGCCACCAGGAGGAAGGTGTTGGGGATGGATTGGACGATGTCTGACGGGCTGCCGATCACGACGCCGTTGATTTTGAACTGCGCACCGGTGATGACGATGACGATGAGGCCGAAGAAGAGCATGTTCACCGGGATGCCCCAGAAGTTGCCCTTGATGATGGACTTGCGGGTCGTCGAGGAGCGCGTGAAATCGCAGAAGTTCAGCACGAACGTGGCGTAGATGGAGACCCAGAGTGCGCCGCCGGCGAAAATCTCGAGCCACATGGCACCGCCGGTCAGGGCATCGGGCGTGGAGAGGGCAATGGAACCGCCGGCCTGGATGAACATCCAGATGGCGAGGGCTGACATGGTGACCAGGATGATGGGCCCGGCGAACGCCTCGTACTTGCGGATCATGTCCATGCCGTAGCGGACGATGATGACCTGCACGATCCAGAGAAAGAGGAACGAGGCCCAGCCGAGGGTGGAGAGGCCGAGGATGGAGTCCTTGTCGAGGTCACCGAGACCGGGAGCCAGGGCGATGAGGAGGACGCGGAGTACCAGCGAGGCCAGGTAGGTCTGGATTCCGAACCAGACGATGGCGACGCCGCCGCGGATGAGGGCCGGGATCTGCGCGCCGTGGATGCCGAAGGCGATGCGGCTCATGACAGGAAACGGCACACCTGTCTTGTGGCCCATGAAGCCCGAGAACGTCAGGAGCAGGAAGAGCAGCACCGCACCGACGCCGAGTGCGAGCAGGATCTGCCAGGCGCCAAGACCCAGCGCGAAAAGTCCTATCGCGAACCCGTAATTGCCCAGGCTGTGCACATCGTTGGCCCAGAGGGTGAAGATGCTGTAGGCGGTCCACCGCCGCCCCGCCATCTTCGTTGGCGCGAGATCCTGGTTGTAAAGCCGGGCACTGGTCGGCGCCAGCCCTAGGGCCCGGGTATCAACCGGAGGCTCATGAAGGATCGGGTCGTGGTGTTCGTGGTGTTCGTGGTGAACGTGATGCGCATGATCTGCGGCGTTGGCCGCATCGATCGGTGGGGTGTCGATCTGTGGGGTGGTATCCGGCGCCGGATTCATGGAAAAGCCTCTCTGGGAATGAAGAATTTTGGGTATGCGAAATAGTCCATACACGTACTGGGGACTGCGGCTCGGAGCTTCCGGCGGGTCAGAGCGTCGGGGAAGCGGCAGGCTCTCGAAAACCGGTAGCCCGGGATGAGCGTTGATCGCGCGGGTTTCAGCACGATGGCGGAGGCGGTGCCTCCAAATGACACAAACCGGTCAGCTGCGGGGATCTGCCCACGGCGGTCGGTGTCTGAATGCGCCGCCGGGGCGATCAGAGCTGAACGGGAGGATGCGCAAAGGCGCCGTGTCCCTCCCGGCAAGGGCCGAACTCGCTTTCAGCCCTGCACGTTGTGAGATGTACATGAATCCAGACCAATCTCTTGGAATTCGTCCTCATCGTCGAGGATGTAATCCACAGTAAGCCACATCACACATTTTCACAATAGGATAATGAATTTCCACATCCCGGAAACTTGGACCTGAGGTTAGGGAGCCGGGTACGCGAGCGGAAGCGGGATGCTCGGGTATTTGCCCGGCCCTGCTCGCTCCGAGCCCACTGGGCATCAGTCATAGCGGCAGTCCGAGAGACACCTCAGCAGTCCCAAACCGGCTACGCAGAGATTAGGAGAGACGCCCTACTGTTTGACGCCCTAGTGTTAAGGCTTGATGGCAGCCGCCGGCTGTCCGGAAGATAAGCGTACGAAAGTCAAGCAAGCACCGGTTCCCACGAGAGGCGATGATGGCCAAGCGCAGCAACCCGGCGATGAAGATTGCCCAGAAGACCGCTCACAATGCCATGTTCGATGCCGACGGCAGGCCGAAGCCGGGCGTCCACAACATGCTCCTGCGCGCGGTGGAAGTCCAGCGGCCGCTGGTGCTGGCCAACATCCGGCGGCTCCAACGCAAGCACCCGCAGGCCACGGCGGCGCAGCTCGCCGCCAAGCTGGAGCGCGACTACCTGCTGGCCGTCACCGGCGGCGGGGCCCTCGTCGGCGGATCGGCCGTGATCCCGGGCGTCGGCACCGTGGCCGCACTGGGCCTTTCGGCCGTGGCCACGGTCGGCTTCCTCGAAGCCACAGCGCTTTTCTCCACGTCCCTGGCCGAGCTCCACGGATTGCGGATGGTGGACCCGGAAAAAGCAAGCACCCTGGTCATGGCCATCATGCTGGGCGAGGAAGGCACCGAACTGCTGAGCTCGCTGAGCGGCCAGGCCGCGGGCAGGGGAAAGGGACCGTCCCAGGCCTGGGGCTCGGCCTTCGCGCGCCGGGTGCCGCTGGCCGGCTTCGGCCCGGTGCGTGAGCGGATCCAGCGCGCCTTCCTGCGGTCCTTGCTCAAGCGCCAAGGCTCGGCCCTGCTGGGCCGGGTACTGCCCTTCGGCGTCGGCGCTGTCGTCGGCGGGGTGGGCAACAGGGTCATGGGGCGCGCCGTCGTCGCTAATGCCAAGGAAGCCTTCGGCCCCCTGCCGGACACGATCCCGGGGGAGCTGCTGGCCCTCGGCAACCGCACCGCTCCCGGGACACCCGCGCAGGACAACCCTGCCGACAACCCCGCGCGCAACCCACCGGACGACACCGCGCTGGAAGGCGACACCCATGGATCTGAACGCTGACCTCGGCGAGTCCTTCGGCACCTGGACCATGGGCGATGACGCCGCCATGGTCCGGCTCGTCACCAGCGCCAGCGTGGCCTGCGGATTGCATGCGGGGGACCCCGTGACGATGCTGGACACCTGCCGCGCGGCCTACGAGCTCGACGTCAACGTCGGCGCCCACCTCGGCTACCCGGACCTGGCCGGCTTCGGGCGCCGCTCGATGGACATGACCTTCGACGATCTCTTCGGCGCCGTGCTGTACCAGCTCGGCGCACTCGACGGCGTCGCGCACGCCGTGGGCGCCTCGGTGGACTACGTCAAGATGCACGGGGCGTTGTACGACCGCACAGTGCGCGACGCCGAGCAGGCCTCCGCGGTGGTCGCCGCCATCCAGGCCTATGATCCGGGACTTCCCGTCCTGGGCTTTCCGGGATCCGCACTGCTGGGCATCGCCAAGGAAGCCGGCCACCCCGTGTTCGCTGAAGCCTTCGCCGACCGTGCCTACCTCCCGGACGGCAGCCTGGTGCCGCGCTCGCAGGAAGGGGCCGTGCTGCTCGACGCCGGCATTGTGGCCGAGCGGGCGGTCCGCCTCGCCCTGAAGGGCGAAGTGGTGGCCGTGGACGGCTCCGTGATCCGGGTCAGGCCGGATTCGCTCTGCCTCCACGGGGACACCCCCGGATCCGTCAGCACGGCGGCCGCGGTGCGCGCGGCCCTGGAAGCAGCAGGCGTGGAACTGGAGCCTTTCGCCTAAGCCGGCGCGAGCCCTTCGTCTTAGCCGGCGCCGGCGCTGAACCAGTGCCCTTCGGCCCTATCCCCGCCGGTACCCGCACCCTAGCTTGGAAGGCATGGCTGCCGGACCCCATGCGGGGTTGGATGGACCCGCATCAGACGCAATGTTGAAACTCGCGCGGTTCTTCACGAAATGGGACCAGACCGACGACGGCAGGGCCGTCTTCCGGGAGGGCGGCCGGAAGGGCGACATCTTCTACCGCGACCGGTGGAGCCACGACAAGGTGGTCCGCTCCACGCACGGGGTGAACTGCACCGGCTCCTGTTCCTGGAAGGTATACGTCAAGGACGGCATCATCACGTGGGAGTCCCAGCAGACGGACTACCCCTCCGTGGGCCCGGACAGCCCGGAATACGAGCCGAGGGGCTGCCCGCGCGGGGCGGCCTTCTCCTGGTACACCTATTCGCCCACGCGGGTGCGCTTTCCCTACGCCCGCGGCGTCCTCGTGGAGATGTACCGTGAGGCCAAGGCCAGGCTCGGCGACCCGGTGCTGGCCTTCGCCGACGTCGTGGGCGACCCGGAACGCCGCCGCCGCTACCAGCAGGCCCGCGGCAAGGGCGGGCTGGTGCGCGTCTCCTGGCAGGAGGCGATCGAAATCGCAGCCGCGGCCCATGTCAACACCATCAAGGCGTACGGGCCGGACCGCTGCGCCGGCTTCTCGCCGATCCCCGCGATGTCCATGGTCTCCCACGCCGTGGGAACCCGCTTCATCCAGCTGATCGGCGGGGTGATGACGTCCTTCTACGACTGGTACGCCGACCTCCCCGTGGCCAGCCCGCAGGTCTTCGGCGATCAGACCGACGTCCCGGAATCCGGCGACTGGTGGGACGCGGGCTACCTCATGATGTGGGGCTCCAACGTCCCCGTGACGAGGACCCCGGACGCGCACTGGATGGCCGAGGTGCGGTACCGCGGCACCAAGGTGGTGACGGTCAGCCCGGACTATGCGGACAACACGAAGTTCGCCGACGAGTGGCTCCCCGCCCAGGCAGGCACGGACGCCGCACTGGCCATGGCCATGGGACACGTCATGCTCAAGGAATTCTTCGTCGAGCGTGAGGTGCCCTTCTTCTCCGACTACGTCCGCCAGTACACCGACCTGCCGTTCCTTGTCCGGCTCGAACGGCGCGACGACGGCGCGCTTGTGCCGTCCAAGTTCCTCACCGCCCAGGACCTCCCGGCCGAGTCCGGCGCCGAGGACGCGGCCTTCCGCACCGTACTCTTCGACAAGAAGACCGGCCGGACCGCCGTGCCCAACGGCTCCATGGGGTTCCGCTACTCGGGCAGCGGTGAGGGCAAGTGGAACCTGGACCTGGAGGGGATCGAACCCGCGCTGTCCCTGCGCGAGGTGTCCGGTGAAAACGCGGAGATCCTGATGCCGTGCTTCGAAGACGCGGGCGGGGCCGGCAGCGTGCTGAGGCGCGGCGTACCCGTGCTCGATGTGGAAGGCCGGCTGGTCACCACGGTGTTCGACCTCATGCTGGCCCAGTACGGCGTCGGTCGCGAAGGGCTCCCCGGCGAGTGGGCCGCCGGCTACGAGGACGCCGCGACGCCCTACACCCCGGCCTGGCAAGAGGAGATCACTTCCGTCCCGGCGCAGGCCTGCATCCGGGTGGCACGGGAGTTCGCCCGCAACGCCGAGCAGTCCAAGGGCCGCTCCATGATCATCATGGGCGCCGGGATCTGCCAGTGGTTCCACGGTGACACCACATACCGGGCCGTGCTGGCCCTCGTGATGCTGACCGGCTGCATGGGCCGCAACGGTGGCGGCTGGGCGCACTACGTGGGGCAGGAAAAGACCCGCCCGGCCACCGGCTGGGTGTCCCTGGCGAACGCGCTGGACTGGTCCCGGCCGCCGCGGACCATGATCGGCACCGGCTACTGGTACATGCACACGGACCAGTGGCGGCAGGACGGCTACTCCGCCGACGCGCTCAAATCCCCGCTCTCCACCGGAAGCCTCGACGGCATGCACACCGCCGACGCCCTGGCCCAGTCGGCCAGGCTCGGCTGGATGCCGTTCTATCCCCAGTTCGACCGTAACCCGCTGGACCTCGCGGACGAGGCGGAGGCCGCCGTCGCCGCCGGCACCGCGAAGGACACGCCTTCCTACATTGCCGACGCCCTCAAGAACCGGACCCTGACCCCGGCGATCGAGGACGTGGATGCCCCGGAAAACTGGCCGCGGACCCTCGTGCTGTGGCGCTCCAACCTGTTCGGCTCCTCGGCCAAGGGCAACGAGTACTTCCTGCGCAACCTGCTCGGAACCCACAACAACGTCCTCGGCAAGGACCATGCCGAAGGACTCAAGCCCAGGGACGTGAAGTGGCATGAGCAGGCGCCGGAAGGGAAGCTGGACCTGCTGGTCTCCGCGGACTTCCGGATGACGTCCACCACGCTGCTCTCCGACGTCGTGTTCCCGGCCGCCACCTGGTACGAGAAGCACGATCTGTCCTCCACCGACATGCACCCCTTCGTGCACGCCTTCACCCCCGCGATCGACCCGCCGTGGGAGACCAAGACCGACTTCGACACCTTCCACCTGCTGGCGCAGGAGTTCTCCCGGCTGGCCAAGACGCACCTCGGGGTCCGCCGGGACCTCGTCAGCGTGCCGCTGCAGCACGACACCCCCGGCCAGCTCGCCCAGCCCGGCGGAATCGTCCGGGACTGGCGGGACACCTCCATCCCCGCGGTCCCCGGGCAGAACATGCCCATCTTTTCCGTGGTGGAGCGGGACTTCACCGCGATCGCGGACAAGCTGGCCGCCGTCGGGCCGTTGGCCGACAAGCTGGGCTTCACCGTCAAGAACGTCACCTACAAACTCGCTGGTCCGCTGGACCGGCTCAGCCGCTCCAACGGCGTCATGCTGGGAGGCGCCGCGGACGGCCGTCCCGCGATCGACACCGACGCGAAAATGGCCGAGGCCATCCTGGCATTCTCCGGAACCACCAACGGCGCGCTGTCCGTGCAGGGCTTCAAGGATCTGGAAATCCGCACCGGCCGGAAACTGTCGGACCTGGCCGAGGGATCCGAGGAAAAGTTCATCACCTTCGCCCAGACCCAGGCCGGCCCGGTTCCGGTGATCACTTCGCCGGAATGGTCCGGCTCCGAAACCGGCGGCCGGCGCTACGCCCCGTTCACCATCAACGTGGAGCGGCTCAAGCCCTGGCACACCCTGACCGGCCGGATGCACTTCTTCCTGGACCACGACTGGATGATCGACATCGGCGAGGCGCTGCCGATCTACCGGCCGCCGCTGGACATGCACCGGCTCTTCGGCGAACCCAAGCTCGGCCAGGACGGGGCCATGGAAGTGGTGGTCCGCTACCTCACCCCGCACTCCAAGTGGTCAATCCACTCCGAATACCAGGACAACCTGCTCATGCTCTCCCTGTCCCGGGGCGGCCCCACGGTCTGGATGAGCCCGTCCGACGCAGAGGCCATCCAGGTCAAGGACAACGACTGGGTGGAATGCCTCAACATCAACGGCGTCCTCGTGGCCCGGGCTATCGTCAGCCACCGGATGCCCGCGGGGGTGGTCTATGTGCACCATGCGCAGGAACGCACGATCGATGTGCCGAAGTCCGAGGCCACGGGGCGCCGCGGCGGCATCCACAACTCCGTCACCCGGCTCCTGGTCAAGCCCTCGCACCTGATCGGCGGCTACGCGCAGCTGGCCTACGCGTTCAACTACCTCGGCCCCACCGGAAACCAGCGCGACATGGTGGCCACCGTCCGCCGTCGTTCACAGGAGGTGCAGTACTGATGCGTGTCATGGCTCAAATGGGCATGGTCATGAACCTGGACAAGTGCATCGGCTGCCACACCTGCTCCGTGACCTGCAAACAGGCCTGGACCAACCGTGCCGGCACCGAGTATGTCTGGTTCAACAACGTCGAGACCCGCCCCGGCCAGGGGTATCCGCGCCGCTACGAGGACCAGGAGCAGTGGCGCGGCGGCTGGGCGCTGAACAAGCGCGGCAAGCTGGTGCTCAAGGCCGGCGGCAGGGTGAAGAAGCTCTTCGGGATCTTCGCCAGCCCCATCCAGCCCGAGCTCAAGGACTACTACGAGCCCTGGACCTACGACTACAAGACCCTCGTGGACGCGCCCCTGGGTGACGACTTCCCGGTGGCCCGGCCCAAGTCCCTCATCACCGGGGAGGACACCAAGATCACGTGGTCCGCGAACTGGGACGATGACCTCGGCGGTTCCAGCGAAAACGGCCACCTGGACCCGATCGTGGAGAAAGTCCGGCGGGAATCCGAGGACAAGATCAAGTTCGCCTACGAACAGACCTTCATGTTCTACCTGCCAAGGATCTGCGAGCACTGCCTGAACCCGTCCTGCATGGCATCCTGCCCCTCCGGCGCCATCTACAAGCGGGTGGAGGACGGCATCGTCCTGGTGGACCAGGACAAATGCCGCGGCTGGCGCCAGTGCGTGACCGGCTGCCCGTACAAGAAGATCTACTTCAACCACAAGACCGGCAAGGCCGAGAAGTGCACGTTCTGCTACCCGCGGGTGGAAGTGGGGCTGCCGACGGTCTGCTCGGAGACCTGCGTGGGGCGGCTGCGGTATTTGGGGCTGTTCCTGTACGACGCCGACGCCGTCACCGCGGCGGCCGCCGTCACGGACCCCCGGGACCTCTACGACGCCCAGATGGACGTGCTGCTGGACCCGAACGACGCCACCGTCCAGGCCGACGCGCGTGCCCAGGGGATTCCGGAGGACTGGATCGACGCCGCCCGGCGCTCGCCGGTCTACGCGCTGGCCAAGGTCTACAAGGTGGCACTGCCCCTGCACCCCGAATACCGGACCATGCCGATGGTCTGGTACGTCCCGCCGCTCTCGCCCGTGGTGGACCTGCTGCGCGACCAGGGCCACGACGGCGAAGACGCCGGCAACCTCTTCGGCGCGATTGAGGCCCTGCGCATCCCGGTGGAATACCTCGCGGAACTTTTCACCGCGGGGGACGCGTACCGGGTCACCGCCGTGCTGAGGAAGCTGGCGGCAATGCGCTCTTACATGCGCGGCATCAGCCTCGGCAACGACCCGGACGACTCCATCCCCGAGGCCGTGGGCATGGACGGCCAGACCATGTACGAGATGTACCGGCTGATGGCGATCGCCAAGTACGACGAGCGCTACGTCATCCCGAAGGCGCACGTGGAACAGGCCCACGACCTCGAGGAGATGGGCTGTTCGCTGGACTTCGACGGCGGTCCGGGCATGCAGGATTCCCCGTTCGGAGAGGCCAGCGGCAAGCCCGTCCCGGTGGCACTGGAGACCTTCAACGCCCTGAGGGACCGGCAGACCTCGGACACCGCGCCCGGCGAAACGAGCCTGCGCGGCAGGGTGAACCTGCTGAACTGGGACGGCACCGGGGCTCCCTCCGGACTGTTTCCGGAACGACCCCCGCTCCCGGCGAAGCCCGGCCCCTCCGTTCCACCGCAGGCGGGGGAGGAGCCGTGACGCGGCGCAACCAGGTCCTGTATCTGGCCGGGGCCTGGTGCCTGTCCTACCCGGATGAGGAACTGATCGGCCGGGTGCCGCTCATGCGCGCCGCGCTGGCCGAGTTCCCCGGGGCCGTGGCGGATTTCACGGAGGTCCTGGACCGGCTGGAGTCCACGCCGCCCATGGAGATCCAGGCCCACTATGTGCGCGAGTTCGACCTCGGCAAGCGCCATGCCTTGCACCTGTCCTATTGGACGGACGGGGACACCCGGCGCCGCGGCGAGGTGCTGGGCAACTTCAAGAAGACGTACCGGCAAAGCGACATCCTCGTGGATACGCACGGGGAACTGCCCGACTACCTTCCGATGGTCCTGGAATACGCCGCCGTGGTGGACATGGCGGCCGGCCGGGAACTGCTGACCCGCTACCGGGCCAGCCTGGAAATGCTCCGCTTCGGCCTCCTGCGGGACCGGCTTCCGTACGCACGGATCCTTCAGGCAATCTGCTCCACCTTGCCCGGAAAGTCCCCGGCGGACGAACAGGCCGTCATGCGGATGGCCGGCTACGGGCCGCCCACCGAGGCCGTGGGCCTGGACCCCTTCGATCCGCGCCTGCTGCCCGTGAAGGGGGCCTGACATGGACATCTCCGCCACGGACATCCTGCTCTGGGGAGCCCTGCCGTACGTCATGGTGGTGGTCCTGGTGGGCGGGCTGGTGTGGCGCTACAAGTACGACCAGTTCGGCTGGACCACCCGGTCCTCGCAACTCTACGAGTCCCGGCTGCTGCGGATCGCCTCCCCGCTGTTCCACTTCGGTCTGCTCGCCGTGATCGCGGGCCACTTCTTCGGCCTGGTCATTCCGATGGCGTGGACCCAGGCCGTGGGGATGAGCCAGGAGTTCTACCATTTCAACGCCCTGTTCGTGGGCGGGGTCGCCGGCGTCGGGACCCTGGGCGGGATCCTCCTGCTGATCTATCGCCGCCGCACTACCGGACCGGTGTTCATGGCCACCACCAAGAACGACAAGACCATGTACGTGGTGCTGACCGCCGCGATCGTGTTCGGCCTGTGGACCACGCTGGCGAGCGTTTTCGAAGGCGAGCACGGCCACAACTACCGCGAAACGGTGGCGCCGTGGTTCCGCTCCCTGTTCATCTTCCAGCCGGACATCGCGGCCATGGCCGCGGCGCCGTTCTCCTTTCACCTGCACACCGTCGTGGGCATGGCACTCTTTGTGATCTGGCCGTTCACCCGGCTGGTCCATGCCTTCACGGCGCCGTTCCACTACCTCTTCCGGCCGTACATCGTCTACCGCTCCCGGGACCAGGAAGGGAGGCGCGCCGGCGCCCCCACCGCGCGCACCTCTGGGACCGCCGCGCGCCGCGGCTGGTCCGCCGTGGGAACCCGCGACCGGGACACCCGGAACCGCTGAGCCGAACCGGGATTACAGAGCAGATAGGAGAACACCGTGGCCGGAGCAGCGTCCCCGTCCCAAGCCGCCCCCGCCGGCCGGACCCTCAACCTGGCGCTCGCCACTTCAGCCTCGGTGATGTGCTTCTGGGCCTGGAACTCCGTGGCCACACTGGGCTCCTTCTACACCCAGAACCTGCACCTCAACCCTGCCACTACCGGCGTTCTCGTGGCCATGCCCGTATTCGTGGGATCGCTGGGACGGATCGTCGTCGGGACCCTGACCGACAAGTACGGCGGCCGCGCCATGTTCACCTTCGTCCTGCTGGCCACCATCCTCCCGATCCTGCTCGTGGCGCTCGGCGGCACCATCAACTCCTTCGCGGTGGTCCTGGGCGCCGGGCTGCTGCTGGGGGTCGCCGGAACGGTCTTCGCCGTCGGGATCCCCTTTGTCAGCGCCTGGTACGAGGCCGCGCGGCGGGGCTTCGCCACCGGCGTCTTCGGAGCGGGCATGGGCGGGACGGCGCTGGCCGCCTTCCTCAATCCCCGCCTCGTCGCAGGGATCGGCTACTTTCCGACCCACCTGCTGATCGCCGGGCTCCTGGCCGTGATGGCTGCCCTCATCTGGTTCCTGATGAAGGAGTCGCCGGGCTGGAGCCGCAACAACGCACCCGTGCTGCCCAAGCTCGCCGACGCGGCCCGCACCCCGGTGACCTGGAAGATGTGCTTCCTGTACGCCGTCGTGTTCGGCGGCTTCGTTTCCTTCGCCACCTACCTGCCCACCTACCTGCGGGATGTCTACGGCTTCGAGCCCGCTGGAGCCGGCGCCCGCACGGCCGGGTTCGCCCTCGCCGCGGTGCTTGCCAGGCCGGTAGGCGGTGTGCTCGCGGACCGGGTGGGCCCGAAGCCTGTCGTCATCACGTCCCTCGCCGGCGTCGCGGTGCTCGGCTGGGTGGTGAACCTGCAGCCCGACGGCGAAGTCCCCGCCGGGCTGACGTTCGTGGCCATGGCCGCGGCGCTCGGCCTGGGCACGGGCGGCGTGTTCGCTTGGGTGGGCGTCCTGGCCCCGCAGGGCAAAGTAGGCAGCATCAGCGGAGTGGTCAGCGCCGCCGGCGGCCTGGGCGGGTACTTCCCGCCGCTGGTCATGGGCGCCACCTACGACGCCGCGACCCACAGCTACTCGATCGGGCTGCTGCTGCTCGTGGTCACCGCGCTCGTGGCGGTGGCCTTCACAGTCTTCGCCGTCCGGGGCCGGGCAAAGGCAGCGGTCGCCGCTGCCTAGCCGAAGTCTTGGCAACCGAACGCGCCACTAGCCGAGGCCGGCGCTAGCCGAAGACCAGGTGCGCCAGGGCGAAGATGGCCAGCCCGGCCAGGGCTCCCACCACGGTGCCGTTGATCCGGATGAACTGCAGGTCCTTGCCGACCTGGAGCTCGATCTTCTGTGAGGTTTCCTCGGCGTCCCAGCGGGCCACGGTCTCGGTGATGACCCCGGCGATGTCCGAGCGGTACGTCTTCACGAGGTAGCCGGCGGCGTCGCCGATCCAGGCATTGACCTTCCCGGCCAGCTCGGGATCGACCACCAGCCGGGTGCCGAAGTCGTGCACGGCCGCCTTGAATTTGAGCGTCAGTTCGCTGTGGGGATCGTCGACGGCGGTGAGCAGGGCCGCCTTGATGGTGCCCCACGTGCGGGAGGCCAGTTCCCGGACCTCGGGATCGCCGAGCACCTGGGCCTTGATGCCTTCGGCGCGGGCGATCATCACGGGATCATGCTGCAGGTCCTGGGCCAGCTCGGTGAGGTATTTGTCGATGGACCGGCGGACCTGATGCTGCGGATCGGACTGCACCGCCCGGGTGAACTTCAGGATTTCCACATAGACCTTGTCGCCCACGAGTCCGTCCACGAACTGCGGCACCCATTGCGGGGAGCGGTCCGAGACCAGCCGGCTGACGGTCTCGTGGTTGTCCCGCACCCAGTCCACCGTGCGGTCCACGAGCAGGTCCACGAGCGTGTGGTGGTGGCCGTCGGCGAAGATCCGCTCGGCCAGCCGGCCCACGGGAGGTCCCCACGGCGGAGCCAGCAAGTGCTTGCGGACCATACCCTCGATCACTGACTGCACGTCGTCGTCGTTCAGGACCTTGAAAGCGCCGCGGATGACGGCGGCACCCTCCTTGGCCACGCGCTCGGCGCCGCCCGGCCCGGACAGCCAGGCGCCCGCTTTCCGGGCGATATCCACGGAGGCCAGCTTCTCCTGGACCACCTGTTCGGAGAGGAAGTTGGTTTCCACGAAATCCCCCAGTGAAGCGCCGATCTGGTCCTTGCGGCGCGGGATGATGGCCGTGTGCGGGATTTTGATCCCCATCGGGTACTTGAACAGGGCCGTGACGGCGAACCAGTCGGCGAGGGCGCCCACCATGCCGCCCTCGGCCGCGGCCCGGACGTATTCGAGCCACGGATACTGCTTCTGCAGGGCGAAGGCCGCCACGAAAATGATGGCCATCACGATCAGCAGCGACAGGGCCAGCAGCTTCATCTTGCGCAGCGCCGCCGCCTTCTCGGCGTCGCTCGATGCCGCGGACTGACGGCCGGCCGCGCCGGCGGACTGGACGTCGGGTGCCCGCTCCGTGCCGTCGGGCCTGGTACGAGTATTTGGCTCAGCGTTCGCCTGCATGTGCCCAGCCTAGCCCCGCACGGGCAGGGGTCGTCCGCTAACGTGTCACCATGACCCCTGACGAGTCCGCCGCCGCCCGTCCGCTGGTCTACGCCCACCGGGGCTCCAGCGGAGCCTTCGCCGAGCACACCCGCGCGGCCTACCTGCAGGCGATCGCCGACGGCGCCGACGGCGTGGAGTGCGACGTCCACCTCACGCGTGACCAGCATGCGGTGTTGCTGCACGACGCCAACGTTGACCGGACCTCGGACGGCACCGGCCCGGTCGCCGACCGCACCCTCGAGGAGCTCCGGCTGCTGGACTTCTCCTCCTGGAAGGGCGCGAGGATCCCGGACGAATACGGCGGCAAATCCGAGCAGCTGCTGACCCTGCCGGAGCTGCTGGACATCCTGCGCTCGGCTGGCCGGGCGATCGGGCTGGCGATCGAGCTCAAGCACCCCAGCCCGTACCAGCTCAAGCTCGAAGACAGGGTGCTCCAAATCCTCGCGGACGCGGGCTGGAACCCGGACACATCAATGCTGGAGGGCATCAAGGTGTCCTTCATGAGCTTCAGCCCGGACTCGGTGAGACACCTGCTCAAATCCGCTCCCGCGGAGGTCATCTGCCAGCTCGTGGACGACGTCAACGTGGCGGAAATCCGCGGAGAGCTCGGCCTCGGGGCGCTCACGGGCGGGGCCTTGGCCAACGTCATGAAGGCCGCCCAGACGGAAGGGGAGCGGATCCTGGACGACTGCGAGGTAGGCATGGCCGGCCCCGGCATCGACTATGTCCGCCAGCATGCCCGCACGGTCCAGCGCTGGCTCGACTCCGGACGGCGGTTCCGGGTTTGGACCGTGGACTCGGAAAACGACGTCGCCCTGTGCCAGGGCTTGGGCATCCACGAGATCACCACGAACCGGCCCGCCCAGGTCCGCGCCCAGCTCACGGCCGGCAGCCAGCCGCTCAGGTGACCGGCTGGCCTGCCAGCCGGAGTGCGATGCGGATTGTCCGGCGGATTACGGCGGGCCCGGCGGCTGTGATTGAGTGGTTCCATGCCATTTAGCTGGTCCGGCCGGACCACCCAGACACTGTCCGCGGCAGCCATGAGCGCACTGCTGCTGGCCAGCGCCGCAAAGCACTTTCGCGAGCCAGAATTCTTTGACCAGGTGGTTCCGGACTTCCTCTGCCGCGACGATTCCGGGGCCAGGCCCAACGGACCCCTCGCGGTGCTCTCCCGCGAGGAATGGGTGGCGGTGAGCGGACTGCTGGAAGCGGCCGCCGCCGTCGGGCTCCTGGTCCCGGCCACGCGCCGCGCCGCCGCCGGCTGCGTCACGGCCATGTTCACCGTGTTCCTGACCGGGCACATTGACGCCCTGCGCCGGGCCTACAGCCCGGACGGAACGCCCCGGCAGCGCCGGGCACACAGCCTGCGCCTGCCATTCCAGGCACCCCTGATCCTCTGGGGCTGGAGCCTGACCAAGCGGAGCCCGCAGACATCGGGCGCAAGGCTGCGGCCGTGAAACTCCTGCAGTCCCCGGCCGTGCGCGTCGGGCTTTCCATCAGTATCGCCACCGGCCTCTACGGAGTGTCCTTCGGGGCCCTGTCCGTCACCTCCGGGCTCGATTTCTGGCAGACCATGGCCTTGAGCCTGCTGCTGTTCAGCGGCGGTTCGCAGTTCGCCTTCATCGGCGTGGTGGCGGGGGGCGGTTCCGGCGTCGCCGCCATGGGCGCCGCGACCCTGCTGGGCATGCGCAACGGGATCTACGGGATGCAGATCAACGCCCTGCTGCAGCCCCGCGGCTGGCTCCGGTTTGCCGCCGCCCAGCTGACAATCGACGAGTCGACGGCTACGGGCACCGGGCAGACCGACCCGCGCGAGCAAAAGCGCGGCTTCTGGACGGCCGGAATCGGGATCTTCGTCCTCTGGAACCTGTTCACCGCTGTGGGTGCGCTGGCCGGAGGCGCCCTGGGGGATCCCAAGCAATGGGGTCTCGACGGCGCCGCGGTGGCGGCGTTCCTGGGGCTGCTCTGGCCGCGGCTGAAGGGCCGGGAGCCCGTGGCGATCGCCGTCGTCTGCGCACTGGCCACCGTCCTGGCCGTACCCTTCGTGCCCTCAGGGGTGCCGATCCTCGTCGCAGCCGTCGTCGCGGCCGCGATCGGCTGGTTCAGCCACGGCCGCAGCGACGAAGGCCTGGAACCCGACGTGGACCCCTACGCCGAGCACCACGCCGCCCGTCCCCGCACGCATCCCGCCCATCCTCCCGCCCAGCCGTCCCATCCTCCCGCCCAGCCCTTCGGGGGCGACGCATGAACCTCTGGATGTGGCTGCTGCTCGCCTGCCTGCTGGCCTACGCCTGGAAGCTGCTGGGATACCTGGTGCCGGCCAGTCTGCTCCGCAACCCCCGGATGTCCAGGATTGCCGGGACCATGACAATCGGGCTCCTGGCGTCCTTGACGATCGTCAACGCCGCCGCCTCCGGCCAATCGCTGGCGCTCGATGCCCGGCTGGGGGCGCTGGCCGCGGCCGGAATCGCGCTGTGGTTCCGGGCGCCCTTCCTCGTGGTGGTGCTGGCCGGGGCCGCCGCAGCCGCCGCGCTGCGCCTGGCCGGCTGGAACTGAACGACTGCCGGCCCGCCGCTGTCGGACATCGCGTAATGGTCTTTAGTCCCTACTTGCCGCAGGAATCGCGTGGGAGCATTCGATCATGAGTGAAAAAGACGACCCGGAGGCCACGGAGCCAGGCAAGGCACATCGTCCCAAGCCCCACGAGCCGTTCGTTCCGCCGGGCGAGTCCACCAGGGAATTGCGTGAGATGCCCCGCCGCCGCCGGGAAGCCGAAGAGAAGCTGCAGCACCAACTTCTCGAGGCCAACGACAAACCGGCGGAGAACTGATGCCGGGCGCCCGGCTGTCGGAGCGCCTGCAGGATCTGGTACTCGAAAATGCCGGTATCGACGAGTTCCTTCAGGTGCTGTCCGGCGTTTCCGCGGAGTTTGCTGCCTCCGCTGCCGGCTCTCCGGTCCTGTGTTCGGTGCGCCTCATCCGGCACCGGCTGCCGCCAGCCCTGGCCGGCAGCACTCCCGTGGCGCTGGCCCTGGAGCAGCTGCAGGACCGTTTTGCGGGCCCCGGGCTGGAGTCCCTGAAGACCGGCGAAGCCACACTGGTGAGGGGCGCCCCCACGGAACCGCGGCTGGCACGCTACCAGAAGTCCGCCGCGCAGCGCGGGAGCCGAAGCATCCTGGGCGTTCCGCTGACCCTGGACCAGGACGCAGCGGCCACCCTCACGTTCTACGCGGCTTCCCCGGATGCGTTCGACGGCGGAATTGCCGAAGCCTGCGAGGCCTTCGCCGCCACGGCCGCCAAGTCGATGCGGCTGGCCGTGCGCCTCGGATCGGCCGAGACCATGAACCGGGATCTGCTGCAGGCCATGAAGTCGCGGACCATCATCAATCTGGCGTCAGGTATTCTCATGGCCCAGAGCCGCTGCTCCCAGGCGGAGGCCTTCAACCTCCTCAGCAAGGTCTCGAACAACCGCAACGTCAAGCTCCGGATCGTGGCCGAGGAGATCCTGCGCAAGTTCGAAACCGGGCCGTACGCCACGGACTTCAGCGCCCAAACGTAGCCGGTCAGCGGATTCCGGCCGCCGGGGTTCCGGCCCGTGGCATCGCCGGCCGGGTTACCGCGGTGCGGGTCATCACCGTGCGGCACCGGGCCCTGCGAGCTTGAGGATGACGTCCAATCCCTCCGGCGTCCCCGGCCAGTGCCGCCGCAGGGCGTCTTCACCGGCCCGCGCAATCACCGAGCGCATCACCAGGGCCACAATGATGACGTCGTCCGCGTACCCGATGACGGCAGCAGGCGCAGGGCGTCCTTCATGGTGACCGTGTCCGGGTGCCTCCGGGCGTAGCCCCACAGCAGCAGAAGGAGAACGGCGTACACCAGCAGCACGCCGCCGACAACCCCGGCTGCCGCTTCCCAACCCATCGGCCTAACCGAGCACGGTGCTAGCCGAGCACGGCGTCGAACGCGGTGCCGGGAAGCGGGGCCTGGGGCGGCAGCGGCCGGTGCGGCCGTTCGGTCCGGATGGCGTCCTCGACCAGCGCCACGGGCCGGCGCCATGCATCGGAGCCGGGCTCCATCGTGTCCACGACGCCGATCAGCATGGCCAGGAGACGGATCATGTCCGTCATCGAAATATCGCTGCGCAGGGTTCCCTGGCCCTGTCCCCGGCCCAGCAGCACGGCTACGGATTCGATCAGGCCCCCGGTGATGCCGGTCAGCAGTCCGCGGCGGCCCGCCACGGCTCCGAGAAGGTTGGCGTCCTCGCTGGCAACCCCCATCAGGGCATCAATGACCCGGAACAGGCCGTCGGCGGCATCAGGCCCGGCCAGTGCCTCGCCGAGGGCCGGATCGACCTGCAGCCGGAGCTGCCGGTTCAGCGCCGCGAGCACCAGTTCTTCCTTGTCCGCGAAGTTCCTGAACAGCGTGGCCGGGCCAACTCCGGCGGTGACGGCGATGGTCTGCAGTGGGACTTCGGGGCCATGCTCGCGGAAGCACTGGCGGGCCGCGGTGATGATCTTGTCCACATTGCGCGCGGCATCCGCGCGGAGCGGTCTGCGATCAACTGCGCGGTTCATTTGCCTAGGGTAGCAACGCGGAGGTTGGGCAAAGCTGTTACTGCCCGGTAGCCCGTTATGTGACGATTCCCGCCGTCTCCCGCGGCCAGGCTTTGCGTGCGACCGCCCGGGACACCCGTGAAAGACTGGAGCCGGTCTGCCTGCAATTTCTGTCCGGATGTCCGGACTGCGTGAAGGGAAAAAAATCACATGCTCGTTGCATTTTCAGTAGCTCCCTCCGGCGCCCCCGCCAACCGCCGGGCGCCCGGCGACGCCTCCGTCCACGACGCCGTCGCCGAGGCCGTGCGCATCGTCCGGGAGTCCGGGCTGCCGAACCACACGGATTCCATGTTCACCACCATCGAGGGCGAATGGGATGAGGTGTTCGCGGTGGTCAAGCGCGCCACGGAGGCGGTTGGACGCTACGGCAGCCGCGTCTCCCTGGTCATCAAGGCGGACATCCGTCCCGGCTTCTCGGGGGAACTCACCGGCAAGGTGGACCGCCTGGAGAAGGCGATCGGCGAATCCCCGAATCCCGGCGAAGGCTAAACCCGGGACAAGCTACCGCCGGGCCCGGGCAACTGGGAGACTGAGGGCATGATCGAGCATCAGGCCGCCCCCGGCTGGGTCGCCGTCGAGAACTTCCTGTCCGACGTCGTGGTCCACCCGGACCGTGCACTCAAGCGTGCCGTGACCACCGCGCTGGAGGCCGGCATGCCGCCCATCGAGGTGGCCCCCAACGCCGGCAAGCTCCTGAAGCTGCTGGTCCAGCTCTCCGGCGCCCGCCGAGTGTTGGAGATCGGAACGCTGGCCGGCTTCAGCACCATCTGGATGGCCCAGGGGCTGCCCGACGGCGGCCGGCTGGTCACCTGCGAGTACCTCCCCAAACATGCCCAGGTGGCCCGCGCGAACGTTGACAACGCCGGGCTGGGCCAAAAGGTGGAGATCCGTGTCGGAGCCGCGCTGGACACACTGCACGCCCTCGAGCAAGAGGCCGCGGGCCCCTTCGATTTCGTCTTCATCGACGCGGACAAGGAAAACAACCCGCACTACCTCGATTGGGCCATCCGGCTCGGACGGCGCGGCACAACCGTGGTGATGGACAACGTGGTGTGGGAAGGCGCCGTGCTGGACCCCTCAATGGACACGGTGAACGCCCCTGGCATCATCAGCGCGTTGCAGATGATGGGCGAGGACCCGCGATTGGACGGAACCGTGATCCAGACCGTGGGCTCCAAAGGCTGGGACGGCTTCGCCCTGGCGGTCGTGCGGTAGGCACGGTAGCTCTTACGGACCTCATGGGGCGTGGCTCTCGGACGCTTCCTTGCCCAGGGCGACGATCCGGCTGTAGTGCGATTCCTCCATGAGCGCCGTGACCTGCATCCGGACCGCAGCTTCCCTGTTGAGGGACCCGCTCATGAGGCCCCCGCCGGCGGACCGTGGACGCCCGCCTGTCCGTGGACGCCCGCCGGGCCTTTCAGCCCTAGCCCTGGAGTTGCCCGTGGTGCCACGCTGAAGCATGTGGTCGATCTTCGCCGGAGACCGGCGCCGCTTGGTGGCTGCGGCGGCTACGGTGGTGCTGTTGGCAGCCGTGGCCGGGGCGGCGGTCCTCCTGTCCCCGGGGCCGCCGGCAGCGGGCCCGGCCGCGACAGCGTCACCGTCGGCGTCCGTTTCGGCGTCCGGCACACCAACTTCCGGCATGACGCCGTCGGAATCGCCGGCGCCCACTTCCAGCGCAACGGTGCCGGTCCCGGCGCGGCCGGTGCCTTCCGAACCTGCCCCCGTTCCGCCCGTTCCCGCTCCGCCGGCGGAGCCTCCCGCACGTGTCCCGGTCCCGCCCGCGGCGCCGTTCCCCGCCGCGCTCGCGGGCCGCGACGTCGAGGTCATCCCGGGCGCTGGCGCCGTGGTGGCCCTGACCTTCGACGCCGGAGCCAACGCGGCCGGGCTGCCCAGCATCCTGCAGACGCTGGCCGCAGCCGGGGTGCGCGGAACGTTCTTCCTCACGGGCAGTTGGGCCGCGGTCAACCCTGCGGGGGTCGCCTCGATTGTCGCCGGCGGCCACCGGGTGGGCAACCATTCGATGACGCATCCGGGTTTCACAGGGCTTGCCGCCGGGGCGATCGGGGAGCAGGTCGCGGAGGCGCAGCAGGCCATCCAGGCCGCCGGTGCTGACCCCCGGCCGCTCTTCCGCTTTCCTTTCGGCGACCGCGACGCCGGGACCATCGCCACGGTCAACAACCTCGGCTACGTTCCGGTCCGCTGGACCGTGGACACGCTCGGCTGGAAAGGCACCAGTGGAGGGGTGACGGCGCAGGTCGTGGCGGAACGGGTCCTCGCAGGCCTCCAGCCGGGGGAGATCGTCCTGATGCACGTCGGCTCCAATCCCGACGACGGGACCACCCTAGATGCCGACGCCCTGCCCCAGCTCATCAACCGGATCCGCCAGGCTGGCTACGGCTTCACGACCATCGACGCGCTGCTGGGGTGATGCCGCCGGCGGAGCCTGCGCCGCTGACAAGAGAGTCCGGCCGGGGAGCGGATGGAAAGTGTGGCGATGGGGGACCGGCATACGGGGAGGTCGACGAAGGTCTCGCCGTTCGTCGCGATCATGGTTGCCGCGGGAAAGCGGCCGGTTCCGTCCGCAAAGCAACAACTTCCTGTGATCGACTGAGTCCGTGAGCATGAAGGAGTCCCAGATGAGCACCCACAGCCCCTGGGAATAGTCCGGATTCTCGCCGCGAATTAGATGCTCTGGGTTCTATTTGATGGTGTAGGAGTTGATCGGGCGTCCGGTGGAGCCGTAGCTCAGTTCGAGCGCGATCAGGTTTTTGCGTTCCAGTGCGCCGAGGTAGCGCTGGGCGGTGGGGCGGCTGACGCCGAGCTGATCGGCGATGTCGGCGGCTCCGATGGGTTGTTGGGCGGCGCGGACGGCGTCGAAGACCTTTTGCATGGTGGGCTGGAGCCTGGGTGCACGGGCGGGGGGCTGTGTGGCGGGCCGGCGCAGGTTGTAGAGGCTGTCCACGGTGGCCTGGTCGGCGGTGGAGGATGATTCCAGTTCTTCACGCCAGCGGCGGTAGGCCTCCAGCTGGGCTCGGAGCTGGTCGAAGCTGAAGGGTTTGACCAGGTAGTACACTGCTCCGCTGCTCATGGCGGATCTGACGGTGGCCAGATCGCGCGCGGCCGTGATGATGATGCAGTCGATCTGGGCCCCGGTGGCGTGCAGCGAACGCAGCAGGGAGATGCCGTTCTCGTCCGGCAGGTGAACGTCCAGCAGGAGCAGGTCCGGGTGCAGGCGGTTGATGGCCTCGCGTGCTGCTGCGGCGGTGTAGACCTCGCCGACGCACTCGAAGCCCTCGACCTTGGCGAGCCGTGCAGCATGGATGCCGGCGACTCTGAAGTCGTCATCGACTACCAGTGTTCTGATCATTGGGTGTCCTCGTCGTTGGGGCCGGCGTCGGCGGGCAGCCATACCTCGAAATGGCCGCCGGGGCCGGGAAAAACATCCAGGGTCCCGGCGGCCCGGCGGACAATCCGGCTCACGAGAGCCAGGCCGATGCCGCGCCGCATGCCCGGGCGGGCTTCTTTAGTGGAGTACCCGTCGACCAGAACCTGGTCAATCTTATCGGCTGGAACGCCCGGACCGTTGTCCCGGACCGATATGAAGACGCCGTCCGCGCCATCGAGCTGGATGGTCACGGTCCGCGGGCGGGGGCTCTGTGCCAGGGCGTCGACGGCGTTATCGAGCAGGTTGCCCACAATCGTCAGCAGCGCCTGATAGTCTGCGTGGTCCGGCTCGAGGCGGGAATCCTCCGTCACATGGATCTGCACATCCCGCTCAGCCGCGACGGTGATCTTTGCCAGCAGCAGGGCCGCCAGCTCAGGCGGCGCGATGCGCTCCCTTAGACCCTCTCCGAGGGAGCGGGACGTGGCGGAGATTTGGGAGACATAGCTTCTGGCCTGGCCGATTTCGCCCAGCTCCAGCAATCCGTCCACAACGTGCAGCCGGTTCGCGTATTCGTGTTCCAGGGCCCTCATCGCCTCCATCAGCCCCTGGACGGAGCGCAGGTCCCTGACCAGCGCCTCGATCTCCGTCCGGTCCCGCAAGGTCACCACGGACCCGATGCTCCGGCCCGAGAGAGCCACCGGCATCCGGTTGATCACCAGCAGAGCTTCCTCTGTCAACACCACCTGATCCACACCGGGAAGGGCCCCGGTGAGCAGATCCCTGAGCCGGCCCGGGGGGACGAATTCGGTGAGCGGGCGTTCCAACGCTGTACCCTCCACCTGGAGAAGCCGGCGGGCCTCTTCGTTGATCACCGTGATTCTGCCGTCGTCGTCGAGCCCGATGACAGCCTCGCGGATGCCGTGCAGCAGGGCCTCGCGTTCCTGCAGCAGCGAGGCAATCTCTGCGGGTTCCAGGGCGAAGGTGACACGTTTGATCCGGCGGGAGAGCAGCAGGGACGCGGCCACGCTCAGGCTCAGCACGACGGCGCAGAACCCGATGATCAGCCAGATTTCCTGGACCTGCTCGTCGTGCTCCGTGGTTTCCAGGATGCCCACGGATACCTGGCCGATGACGGATCCGTCGGCGCCCCGGATGGGAGCTTTGGCGTTGGCGGACCGGCCAAGGCTTCCCTCGTCGAAGCCCAGATGTGTTTGCCCGTCGAGGACGGCAACAGGCTCTTCGAGTTTCTGTCCGATTAGGGCCGGGTTGGGGTGGGAGTACCTGATTCCGTTGCGGTCCGAGACGACGACGTAGGCAGCCTGCCCGGTGTCAACGATGCCGGTGGCCAGCAGCGCGATGGAGTGTTGCGGGTCCCCGGCCACCAGTGCGGTCCTGATCTGCGGCGTTTGCGAGACGGTGGCGGCGATGCCAAGGGCCCGCAGCTGGTACTGACGGTCCAGAGTCTGGTTGCTGACCATGGTGAAAAGGAATCCGCCCAGCGTCACGGAGAGCACCAGGATGGACAGCATCCAGATCAGGATCTGTGCCGTCAAGGTGAGCGGACGCCGACCACCCGGGCCGGGCCGCCGGCTGTCCGCCCGGCTCACAGCCGGCGTCCCCGGTCCGGGGCCGGTGTGTTGAGCGAAATGCACGAAACGTGCATTAACGCGGGTATGTTTCGGAATTTACAGAAGGCTTTTGGCACTCAGGATCTCTTTCTAAGCTCGACATTAGTTTATGTGATCGGACTCACGCGAACTAAATGAGGCGCTAGGAGAGGATTCGAGTGACAACGGTGTCGGAATCAACTATGAAGGGCTTGGCCGCTGCAGTTGCGGCGGCCCCGGCGATTGAAATGAGAGGGGCTACCAAGCGGTTTAAGACCCCGGACGGGTCCAGCTACACGGCGCTGCGGAATATGGATCTGCGCGTGGAGCGCGGGGAATTCTGCGCGATTGTCGGGCCCACCGGATGCGGGAAGTCAACGGCGTTGACCCTGGCCGCCGGGATGGTAAGGGCGTCGGAGGGAAGCGTTAAGGTTTTCGGTCAGGAGGTCTCCGGCATTACCCCCAATGCCGGTTTCATGTTCCAGACCGATGCCATCCTGCCGTGGCAATCGGTACTGGAGAACGTCGCCGCCGGTCCCCGGTACCGGGGCGTGGACAAGTCCACGGCTCACCGGGATGCACGGGACTGGATCCGAAGGGTGGGACTGGCCGGTTTCGAAAGCAACTACCCGCACCAGCTCTCCGGCGGGATGCGTAAACGCGTCGCCCTGGCTCAGAACCTGATCAATGAGCCCCAGCTGTTGCTGATGGACGAGCCATTCAGCGCCCTGGATGTGCAGACGCGCGCGAAAATGAGCACCGAGCTGCTGGGCCTGTGGGAACAGACCAAACCCGCTGTCGTCTTTGTCACCCATGACCTGGAAGAGGCCATTGCCCTGGCCGACAAGGTTGTGGTCCTCACGGCCGGCCCGGCCGGACAGGTCAAAGCGACCTTTCGGATTGACCTGCCCCGGCCGAGGGTCGTGCAGGAAATCCGCTTCGATGCCAAATTCATCGAAATTTACCACAACATCTGGGAAGCGCTCCGCGAGGAAGTGGACGTCGCCTACGCCCAGACGACCCGGACCGCAGGCCCGGACGGAAGGGACAAAGAATGACCATGACCAGCACAGAGAAGACAGGGACGGCTCGCGAACCGCAGGCCACACACCCCGAACCCTCCGCTGCGCCGGGGAAGCGAGCGGCCACCGCACGCCGGCTCAAAGTGCTTTCCGTCCAGCTGGCCATCGTGGTGGTGCTGCTGGGCAGCTGGGAACTGCTGGTCCGCAATGGAGTGCTCGACGCGCTGCTCTACGGCCAGCCCAGCCGGGTGGTGGAGCAGCTCTACACGTGGATCACAGTGGGAACGGCGAACGGATCCCTGGGCCAGCAGATCCTGGTGACCCTGGAAGAGGCACTCATCGGCTTTGCCATCGGCACGGTCCTGGGCATCATCTTCGGGGTGGCAATGGGACGGATCGAATTCCTCTCACAGGTCATCGGGCCCTTCCTTAAGGTCATCAACGCCGTTCCGCGCATCGTGCTCGGGTCCTCCTTCGTGGTCATGTTCGGACTGGGCCTGATGTCCAAGGTCATGCTGGTCATCGTCCTGGTGTTCTTCGGCGTGTTCTTCAACGCCTTCCAGGGCACCCGTGAAGTGGACAAGAACTTCATCGCCAACGCCGAGATCCTCGGAGCCAGCAAATGGCAGGTCACCCGCCAGGTCGTCATCCCCTCCGCCTTTTCCTGGATCATCGCCAGCCTCCACGTGGCGTTCGGGTTCGCCCTTATCGGGGCCATCGTCGGGGAATTCCTGGGCTCCCAGGAAGGCCTGGGAAACCTGATCCGCCAGGCTCAGGGAAACCTGAACCAGAACGGCATCTGGTCCGCCATGCTCATCATGGCCGTCGTCGCGCTGATGGCCGAATGGCTGATCACCAGGCTGGAGAACCGGCTGCTGCGCTGGCGCCCTCCCCAGCACAGCGCCGGCGTTGAAGCCTGATCACCCGGACCCTTCACCACCCGTCACGGAACCTGGACCGTTCCGCGGCACCAACCATCTCAAAGAGGAGAACAATGTCTACGAAAAAATGGATCGCCGGAGCAGGAACGGCGATTGCCCTGATTGCGGCCATGACCGGCTGCGCCAACAACGCCGGCGGCGGAGGCCAGGCCCCGCAGCAGGTCGGCGATACGGCCGGCCAGCAGGTGAAGATCATGGTGGGAGGCCTGAACAAGCAGATATACCTGCCCTTCAAACTGGCCGACCAGCTCGGCTACTACAAAGATGCGGGCCTGAACGTCCAGCTCTCCGATGAGCCCGCCGGTGTGGACGCGGAGACGAACATGATCTCCGGCCAGGTGGACGGGGTGGGTGGTTTCTATGACCACAACCAGGTCCTGCAGGCCAAGGGCAAGTCCACCGAGGCCGTGGTCACCATGCTCCAGGTCCCCGGAGAGGTCGAGCTGTGCCGGACCGACCTCAAAGACCAGATCAAGTCAGCCGCCGACTGGAAGGGACGCAACCTCGGCATCACCGATCTCGGTTCCTCCACCGACTACCTGACCCAGTACATCGGGCAGAAAAACGGCGTCGCACCGGCCGAAACGCACCGGATCGGTGTTCAATCAGGCGGAACCCTGATTGCCGCGATGGACCACAAAAACATCGACTGCGCCATGACCACGGAACCGACCGTCTCCCAGTTGGTCAACACGAACAAGGCCTTCATCCTCTACGACTCGCGGACCCTTGCCGGGTCGCAGCAGACCTTCGGCGGCGCATACCCGGCCAGCTCTCTGTACATGAGCACTGCGTACGCCGACGCGCACAAGGACATCGTCCAGAAGCTCGTCAACGTTTATGTCAAGACGCTGAAGTACATCCAGGACCACACGGCGGCCGAGATCACCGATAAGGTGCCCGCCGACTACTATGCCGGCGTCGGCAAGGACGCCTACATCGCAGCACTTGAGGCGGAAAAGGGTATCTACAGCCCGACCGGGCTCATGCCGGCCGACGGTCCCCAAGTCGTCAACAATGTTCTTCAGGCCAACCCCGAAGTCAAGGGCAAAACCCTTGACCTGGCGAAAACGTTCACGAACGAATTCGTCCAGGCGGCCAAGTAGTTCCCGGCGCTGAGGACAGCGGGGCCCCGTCCCAGACGGGGTCCCGCTGTCCTCAGGCCCCTTCAACTCCCGCATCGGTCTCAGCTCAAACCGTAATTCGGACACGCGAAATAGACGCGGGTCGCATTCCCATGCATGCCGGTGCTCCTTTTGTTAGGTAGTCCCATCAGTTAGTAAGCGGTCCCGGCCGGGGCCCCTTTGTCCCTGCACTGGTCGTCACCCGCATGGGGCTGCTGGAAGGCGGTGCGGGAATCGTGAGGCGGCAGCGAGGGCCGGGGCCGTCCTGGGAACCTGAGCGCTCAAAACGACAACTAGTGCCAGCTACTTGGGGTCAAGTCCATGCGCAGCACGGCGACGCCTGTGATCCGATCTTCCGCGAGGTCCCGCAGGGCCGTGTCCGCGGCCGAGAAGGGGTACGCCACGGTGGTGGGACGGATCGGAATTTCGGCGGCGATCCGGAAGAACTCTTCGCCGTCGGCCCTGGTGTTGGCCGTGACGCTGCGGACCTGGCGTTCCTGGAAAAGCTCGGTGGCGTAGTGCAGCGGCGGGATGTCGCTCAGGTGGATGCCGGCCACCGCAAGGGTCCCGCCGCGGTCCAGGGCACGCAGCGCAACGGGTACCAGTCCGCCTGCGGGCGCGAAGAGGATGGCGGAATCCAGCGGGTCCGGGGGCCGGTCATCGGCCCCGCCGGCGAAGGTGGCGCCGAGCTCCAGGGCGAGCCTGCGCGCTTCTTCGGAGCGTGTCATGACGTACACCCTCGCACCCCGGTAGAGGGCGATCTGGGCGGCCAGATGCGCTGAGCCGCCGAAGCCGTAGATACCCAGCCGCCCGCCGATGGGCAGCTCCGCCCGGCTCAGGGCGCGGTAGCCGATGATGCCCGCACACAGCAGGGGCGCGGCCTCCTCATCCGTGAAGTCGTCAGGAATCCGGTAGGCGAAGTTCTCGGCCACCGTGATCAGCTCGGCGTAGCCGCCGTCGCGGTCCCAGCCGGTGAAGGTGGGGGACAGGCAGAGGTTTTCCTGACCGCGCAGACAGAAGCGGCAGGCACCGCACGTGCGGCCCAGCCAGGCGACCCCCACGCGTTCGCCCGGGCGGAACCTCACCGACCCCGGACCGCGTTCGAGCACTTCGCCGACGACTTCATGGCCCGGGATGATGCCGGGGTGCCGCGGTTTGAGGTCCCCTTCGGCCAGGTGCAGGTCCGTGCGACACACGCCGCAGACCCGGACCCTAAGCAGCACCTCGCCACGCCCGGGCCGGGGATCCGGGCATTCGGCGGCCACGAGGGGGCCGCTGGACATGGGTCCCGGATGTCCAACCCGCCAGGCTCGCACGGCGGCCTCCGTTTCTAGCAGTTCCTGTTCTTGCAATGCCGGTTTACTTGCTGTCGGGTTTACTAGCTGTCGGGCTTCCCTGCTTTCCGGCCGGCCGCTCGGGGGAAACCGGAAGGCCCGGTCAGCGGGTTATCAACACGTTGCAGTGGGCCTTGTGCAGCACGGCGGAGACCGTGTTGCCGGGCCCTGCCCCGGGGTTGTGGGTTCCGAGAACCAGGACGTCCGCCTCGTCCGCCGCAGCGAGCAATTCCCTGGCGGCGGCATGGTCCGCTTTCAAGACGCCGGAAACGTCCAGCCCTGGGGCTGACTTCCGGGCCTCGTAGACCGCGTGGTCCAGCAGTTCCTGGCCCTGGAACGGGGCGTGGCGGCCGTGTTCCTCCCGGGTCCCGGGACGCGTCGGGTCGACGTGGATGAGCTGCAGCGAGGTGCCCAGGGCACTTGCCAGCCGTACGGCGCCGGCCAGGGCCACAGGGCTCCGGGACGAGGCGTCGACCCCCACCACTACGGGGTGTCCGGGCCGGCGCGGACGCCGGATGACCATCAGCGGGCAGGGCGAGGAACCGGCCAGTTCCAGGCAGACGGAGCCCGCCAGTTGGCCCAGCACCCCGCCGATTCCCCGGCTGCCGACCACCAACATCCGTGCGTCCCGGGCAGCGTCGCGCAGCACCTGCGCGGGGAGCCCTGCCTCCATGACGCCCCCGACGTCGATCCCACCGGAGGCTGGCCCGCCGGAGACCGGGGCACCGGAAACCGGCGCACCGGAGGCTGGCCCGCCGGAGACCGGGGCACCGGAAACGCCGGACGCTGCTTGAGCGGCGCCGCGAGCCAGTTCGACGCCCTCCGCCAGGATTGCTTCGGCCGAGTGCCGCAACCCGCTGCCGGCCACACCTTTGACGGGCCCCAGGTTCTTGGTGAAGACGGGCCACACCCAGGCGTGGGCCACCCTGAGTTTGTACCCGCCTGCGGCGGCGTGTTCGGCAGCCCAGCGGACGGCCAACTGCGCGGCCTCGGACCCGTCGTAGCCGACTACCACGGTGGCGCGCTCCTGCCCTGCGGGTGCCGACATGCTTCCTCCCGGCTCGGCGGCCGTACCTCTGCCCCCAAGCGGTACTGCCCCCAGTAGAGCGCGGCTGGCCCCGGAAGGCTAGGGGCTTTGGTCCCGCGAAAGGCTGCTGGCATCCGCCGTCCTGCTGCGCCCGGGGCCGTCGTGCTGCTCGCGCAGTTCGCGACCGTGCCGGACGGCCTCTTCCTCGCGGGCCTGAAGCTTGTAGCTCTGCTGTTGCCGCCGCCTGCGCCGCAGCGTCCTTGCGGAAGTGGCCCAGCTTTGCGCGGCGCCGGCGCGCAGGCTGCCGTGAACCGCTGGCTGAGGAAGCCAAAACCGGGCCATTCCGGCGCACGTCCGGCGGGCCACGGCCACTCCGGCGGATGATCCAGGCCGGCCCGGCGCAGGTTGCCGGTGAACTAGGGTTGAAACATGGACAATGCGGTGGACGGCTGATGGCCAAGCGCGGCAGGGCTGCCGGCCGGAACACCGGAACCACGGCGCCGGGAGTGGTGGACGTGCCCAAGGGCTCCCGACTGGACGGCCCGGTTGAGGGCATCTACTACATCGACACCGGCGACTGCGAGCTGATCCCGGACCAGGACAACTCCAACGGCTGGCTCCTGCGCATCAACGGCGTGATGAGTTCGCACATCGACCTCGCGGACCCGCTGTTCCTCGACTTCGAATACATGCGCTGGATCTCCGCCCTCGTGGAATCACGCTGGCCCCGCGAATCAAAGCCCAAACTGCGCGCCCTGCACCTCGGCGGCGGCGCATGCTCCCTGGCGCGCTACTTCCACGCCGCCTATCCGGACGCACGCCAGGTGGTGGTGGAGCTGGACGGCAAGCTCGCGGAATACGTCCGCGGCTGGTTCGATCTGCCCAAGGCCCCCCTGCTGCGACTGCGGGTGGGGGAGGCCCGGGAAGTCACAGAAAGCCTCACCGCGCACACCCGGGACCTGATCATCCGCGACGTCTTCGCCGGATCAGTGACGCCCCGGTCACTCACCACCAAGGAATTCAACGAGCACGCCAAGCGGGTCCTGGCCCCCGGCGGGATCTACGTGGTCAACTCCGGAGACGCCCCGGACCTCAAGAACGCCCGTGACGACGCCGCCACCATTGCGGACACCTTCGAGCACACCGTGATCATCGCGGATCCGGCCATGCTCAAAGGCCGGCGCTACGGCAACATGGTCATGGCCGGCAGCGACCTCCCGTTCGACGACGACCCCCGCCTCGCGCGGCGCCTGCTGGGCGGCGCGGTGCCGGCGCACATCTGGGACGACGCCAAGGTCCGGGCCTTCGCGGCCGGTGCCGCCGTCCGCCGCGACCCGCTTACGCCGTCGATTGCTCCGCAACCGTCCTTTTGAGGCCTCAAAACGGCAGTTACGGAGCAATCGATGAGTTCCTTCCCCGCCCCAGCAGGGCTTCGCGGTGCGCCGCGGTCTGGTCCCGCAGCGCCCGCACCACTGCCGCCACCGCGGGCCGGCGCATGGAATCGGGCCGGAGCACCATCCAGTAGGGGAGCCGCTCCGCGAACTCTTCCGGCAGCAGCCGGACCAGGTCCTCATGCAGATCGGCCATGAAGCACGGCAGGAACCCGATCCCGGCCCCGGCCCGGGTCGCCTCCACATGAACAAACACATTGGTGGAGCTCAGCCCGTCCTTCATGGCCGGGACGAGCCTGCGCGGGGCGTCCAGATCGTCCACCAGGAGCATCGAGTCCACAAAGTAGACAAGCGGATGTTCCGTGAGTTCCTCCACGGTTCCCGGCGTCCCGCTCTCCGCCAGGTACGCCCGTGAGGCATACATGCCCAGCACGTACTCACCCAGTTTGAACGCTTCGGCCCGGTGCACCTGCGGCTCCCCGACCACCACTTCGATGTCCAGCCCGGAGCGCTGCTGGAGCGCCCGCCGGGTCACGGTGATGATCTCGACGCTGAGCCCGGGATGGTCGCGGCGCAGTCCTGCCACCGCGGGGGCAGCGATATAGGCGCTGAAGCCGTCCGTCGCGGTCATCCGGACGACGCCGGTGATGGGATCCGGGGTGTGGCCGAGCTGTTCCAGCGTGCGGACGGCGCTTTCCACCTGTTCGGCCACCCGCACGGCTTCGGCGCCCAGCTCCGTCAGTTCCCAGCCGCCGGCGGCGCGGGAGAGCAACCGGCCACCCAGGGCTTTCTCCAGCGCCGCTATCCGCCGGGAAACGGTGGTGTGGTTCAGGCCCAGGGCCTGGGCCGCCGTCGTGAATTTTGCTGAGCGGGAGACCGCCAGCAGCACCAGAAGGTCATCGGGGTTGGCATTCATATCTGCAATTCTGCACATAAGGGGTGCCGCTTTGGCCATTGAATCGCTGACTTTGTGCAGCAATACTCAATGGAGCCATTTCAGTGCTGTGGATCACAGCGCGTGTCACCGTGGACACTAAGGAGAACCAGATGAGCGTAAACGAACGCTCTGCAACATACCCCGCCGCACCCGCATCCAAGGGTTCCGGGCTCAAGAAAATCGTCGCCGCATCGATGGTCGGTACCGTCGTTGAGTGGTACGAATTCTTCCTCTACGCCACCGCCGCCACCCTGGTGTTCGGCAAGTACTTCTTCCCCGCCACCGGCAACGAGCTGGACGGCATCATGCAGGCCTTCCTGACCTACGCCGTAGGCTTCGTGGCACGCCCGCTGGGCGGCATCGTCTTCGGCCAGATCGGCGACAAGCTGGGCCGCAAGCCCACCCTGCAGCTCACCATCATCATCATCGGTGTGTCGACCTTCCTGATGGGCTGCCTCCCCGGCTTCGCCACCCTCGGCTACCTCGCACCGGCCCTGCTGGTCCTCCTGCGCTTCATCCAGGGCTTCGCCCTGGGCGGCGAATGGGGCGGCGCCGTGCTGCTCGTGGCCGAGCACAGCCCCAACAAGTCCCGCGGCTTCTGGTCCAGCTGGCCCCAGGCCGCCGTGCCGGTGGGCAACCTGCTGGCAACCCTGGTCCTGTACATCATGTCCAACGTGCTGAGCAGCGCCGACTTCCTGAGCTGGGGCTGGCGCGTGGCGTTCTGGCTCTCCGCCGTGATCGTGTTCGTCGGCTACTACATCCGCACCCACGTCTCCGAATCGCCCATTTTCCTGGAGGCCAAGGCCCAGCTGGAGAAGGAGCAGGCCGTCAGCTACGGCGTCCGCGAAGTCATCCGCAAGTACCCCAAGGGCATCCTGCAGGCCATGGGTCTCCGGTTCGCGGAAAACATCATGTACTACCTCGTGGTCAGCTTCGCGATCGTCTACCTCAAGACGGTGCACAAGTACGACACCTCCTCGCTCCTGCTCGCCCTGCTGATCGCACACGTCATCCACTTCCTGGTCATCCCGCAGGTCGGGCGCCTGGTGGACAGCTGGGGCCGCAAGCCGGTCTACCTCGTCGGTGCCATCACCGGCGCCGCCTGGCCGTTCCTCGCCTTCCCGATGTTCGACACCCGCAACCCGGTGGTCATCGTGCTGGCCGTGACGATCGGACTCTGCCTGCACGCCTTCATGTACGCCGGCCAGCCGGCCCTCATGTCCGAGCTCTTCCCGACCCGGATGCGTTACGCCGGCGTCTCGCTCGGCTCGCAGGTCACCTCGATCTTCGCCGGTTCGCTGGCGCCGCTGCTGGCCACCCAGTGGCTCAAGGACACCGGCTCCTGGCTGCCGACCGCGGTCTACCTCCTCGTGGCCTGCGTCATCACCACCGTTGCAGTGCTCAGCCTGAAGGAAACCAAGGGCATCGCACTCGAGGAAGTGGACAGGGCCGACGCCGAACGCGAAGGCCTGGCCGTCGCAGCCGCACGCTGAGCTGCCTGAGTCTGAGCAGCTTGAGTTTGAGCCGGCTCCAGCTCCGCTGGAGCCGGCCGCCTCGTAGATTTTTTGAATTGGAAGGCTGAGTTATGGAGAACACTTTGAACGGCCGCAAGGCCCTGGTCACGGGCGGCGCCGGCGGGATCGGCGCAGCCAGCGTGCGTGCCCTGGCCGCACGGGGTGCCAAGGTGGTGATTGCGGATGTTGATGAAGCCGCCGCAGCAGCCCTCGCCGACGAGGTCGGCGGCACCTCCTGGGCTGTCGACCTGCTCGACGTCGACGCGCTCCAATCCCTCAGCCTTGACTGCGACATCCTGGTCAACAACGCCGGGATCCAGCGCATCAGCCCCATCGAGGACTTCGATCCGGCCGACTTCCGCCGCATCATCACGCTCATGCTCGAGGCCCCGTTCCTGCTGATCCGTGCCGCACTGCCGCACATGTACGCCAACGGCTTCGGCCGGATCATCAACCTGTCCTCGGTGCACGGTCTGCGGGCCTCGCCGTTCAAGAGCGCCTATGTATCCGCCAAGCACGGCCTGGAGGGGCTGAGCAAGGTGACGGCGCTCGAGGGCGGGGAGCACGGTGTCACGTCCAACTGCATCAACCCCGGCTACGTCCGGACGCCGCTGGTCGAGGCGCAGATTGCGGATCAGGCCACGGTCCACGGCATCCCGGAATCCGAGGTGCTGGCCAAGATCATGCTGACCGAATCCGCCGTGAAGCGGCTCGTGGAGCCGGCGGAAGTGGCGTCCCTCGTGGCGTGGCTCGCGTCGAACGACGCCGGCATGGTCACCGGCGCCAGCTACACCATGGACGGCGGCTGGTCCGCACGGTAGTTGCCGCCGCCCGCCTCCACTCATCGCCACCGCGCCTGACACCCATCGTTGCAACGACTGATTGACTTTGAGTCCCGAATATGGGCATTATCTGCCACTTCGGCGCTAGCTCTTGTTGCCTGTTAGGGCCAGGGTGCCGCCCAGACCGATCATCATCACGCCGCCGGTGGTGCCCAGGGTGGCGATTCTCCTGGGCGAACGGGCGAACCAGCGCCGGGCCGTGCCTGCCGCGAGGGCCCAGGCGCTGTCCGAGACCAGGGCGATCAGCAGGAAGACCGCCCCGAGCGTGCCCAGCTGCAGCGGAATCGCGCCGGCGGAGTAGTCCACAAACTGCGGGAGTACGGCGACGAAGAAAACAATCGACTTGGGGTTGGTGGCGCCCACAATGAATCCCTCCCGGAGGACGCGGGCGGTGGACGTCGGAGGCGAGGGATCCGCCACCGTCGGGCCACCTCCGCGGTGCCGGATCGCCTGGATCCCGAGGTAGATGAGATAGGCGGCGCCGGCAAACTTGACCACGCTGAACAGCACGACGGACTGGGCCAGCACCACCCCCACGCCCAGGGCCACTCCGGCGATCTGCAGCAGCTCGCCGATCGCGTTCCCCAGCACGCTCAGGAGTCCGCCCTTGCGCCCCAGGGCCAGGCTCCGCCCGATCACGAACAGCACGCTGGGCCCCGGGACCGCGATGAGCAGGAGGGCGGCGAGGGCAAAGGTCAGGAGGTTGGTGATGGGAACCATGCCTGATCTTAGCCCCGGCGGGCCGGCCCCGGCAGGCTCCGCCTTGGGGTCCGGCGCGGCGGGATTATCCCGCGGCGGGCACCTGCGGAAGCTGCGAGGTTTCGTCCGCCAGTTCGGCCCGTGCCCGTCCGTGGCCGCGGACCCAGAGCCGGTAGGCCACCACCAGCAGGCCGAGCCAGACGGCGCCCACGTAGAGCGCCACGCGGGTGTCCTCGAAGGCACCCAGGATCACGATCACGAGGGCCATGAATGCGACGGTCAACACCGACGCGGCGGGCCACCACGGGGAGGGGAATTCCGACGCCGGCAGCCCGTTGCGGGCGATCTCGCGTTTCATGGCGACGTGGGATGCCAGGATCATCGCCCAGACCCACACGGTCGCGAAGGTGGCGATCGAGGCGATCAGCAGGAAGACGTCCTCGGGGATGACCGCGTTCAGGACCACGCCCACCAGCAGGATGACGGTCATCATCACCACGGTCATCCACGGCACGCCGTGACGGGAGACCTTTCCGAAGCTCGCGGGCGCGTGGCCCTGCCGGGCAAGGCCGAAGAGGATCCGGCCCGCGCCGAAGATGTCGCTGTTGATCGCCGAGAGTGCGGCCGTGATCACCACGGCATTGAGGATGTGGGGGGCGGCCGGGATGCCCAGGCCGCTGAAGATCTGTACGAACGGGCTGCCGTTGGTGCCGATCCCGTCCCACGGGAACAGGCTCATCAGCACGCCGAGGGTCAGCACGTAGAACAGCAGGACCCGCACGGGAACGGTGTTGACCGCCTTCGGGATGACGGTCTTGGGATCGGCCGCTTCGCCGGCGGTGATGCCCAGGGTCTCGATCCCGCCGAACGCGAACATCACGACAGCGAAGGAGGCCAGGAGCCCTTCGAAGCCGTTGGGGAACATGCCCCCGTGCTCCACGAGGTTGCCCAGTCCCGGCGCCACGGTGGCGCCGCCGGCCTGGAAGCCGAAGACGATGATGGCGGCGCCGCCCGCGATCATGGCGACGATGGCCGCCACCTTGATCAGCGAGAACCAGAACTCCAGCTCGCCGAAGACCTTCACGCTCAGCAGGTTCAGGGCCGCCAGGAAGAAGATGATGGCCAGCACCCAGATCCAGCGCTCAACGTCGGGGAACCAGAATCCCATGTAGATACTGAAGGCCGTGACGTCCGCGATGGCCACGATCGCCATCTCGAAGACGTAGGTCCAGCCGGTCACGAAGCCGGCCAGCGGGCCGAGGTAGCGGCTCGCGTACTGGCCGAAGGAGCCGGACACCGGATGCCGCACGGCCATTTCGCCGAGGGCGCGCATCACCATGAACACGGCGGCGCCGCCGATCATGTAGGCGAACAGCACGGACGGGCCGGCCTTCTGGATGGCGGACGCGGAGCCGTAGAACAGCCCGGTTCCGATTGCCGACCCCAGGGCCATGAAGCGGATGTGGCGTACGTTGAGTCCCCGGCTCAGTACGGTGTCGACGGCGGCGCTGGTCTTGCCGGCGGCGCTGGTCTTGCCGGCGGCGCCGTCGGACTTTCCGGCAGGGGCCGGTTTAGTGGCTGTTTGGGCTTGTTGCATGCGAGTACCTTCTCGTCATTGGGAGGGGGATCGCTATCAAGCAGACCATGTCCGGGAAGGCTGTGATGAGACTCACGGGGAGTTTGTGTCTTTGATTTCAGACTGCGGGGCTGGCCGCAGCGCGGGCGGGGCGGGTGCCCGCCGTCGAACTGTACCCCCGTTAGGAAGTCGAAAACTCTTGACATCATGTCCGGTTTTCTTTACTTTCGAGATGTCAGGTTTGTTTTACATGGGGCTGGTTGATCGGGAGCGATATGTCATTCGAAGAGAAGAGCGCCTGGATCATGGGGGTGCTGGCTGTGGGAACCTACGCGGTGTACCTCGCCGTCGTTTTCGGGCTGGCCGGCACCATGCCGCTCACGGAGGTGCCGTACGTGGCGCCGCTGCTGTGGACGGTGGGCGTGTCCATCGCAGCGTCGATCGTGCTTCACATCGTGATCCGGACCGCTTCGGCCAAGGATGCCGGCATGAAGGACCAGCGCGACAAGGAGATCTACCGCTTCGGCGAGTACATCGGCCAGTCCTTCCTGGTCATCGGGGCAGTGGCGGCGCTCATCATGGCGATGGCTGAACTCGACTACTTCTGGATCGCCAACGCCATCTACCTGGCCTTTGTCCTCTCGGCGATCCTGGGCTCCGTGGCAAAGATCGTCGCCTACCGCAAGGGCTTCCAGCCATGGTGAAGCCGACCAGGGTCACGAACTCGATCCGGCGCCTGCGGTTCGAGCACGGCGAGCTGACGCAGGCGGAGCTCGCGGAACGCATCGGCGTGACCCGCCAGACCATCATCGCAATCGAACAGGGCCGCTATTCACCGTCCCTGGAGATGGCATTCCAGATTGCCCATGTGCTCAGGGTGCCGCTCGACGACGTATTCCAATACCCGCAAGCCCAAGGAGAAGAACAATGAAAGCGATCATCCAAGACGTTTACGGCCCTGCGGATGTGCTGGAGCTGCGTGATGTCGAGAAGCCCGTGCCCGGCGATGACGACGTGCTGATCCGCGTCCGCGCCGCCGGCGTCGATCAGGGCGTCTGGCACCTCATGTCGGGTCTTCCGTACCTGACCCGCGTCATCGGCTACGGGCTGAAGAAGCCGAAGACCGGCATCCGGGGCAGGGCCGTGGCGGGCCAGGTGGAGGCCGTCGGAAGAAACGTCGTCGGCTTCCGTCCGGGGGACGCAGTGTTCGGCACCTGCGACGGTTCCTTTGCCGAGTACGTGTGCGCCAAGGAAGGCAGGCTCGCATTGAAGCCGGCGAACCTCAGCTTCGAGCAGGCCGCCGCCGTTCCCATCTCCGCCGTCACGGCCCTCCAGGGCCTCCGTGACAGCGGCCAGGTTCAGCCCGGGCAGGAGGTCCTGGTCATCGGAGCGGCCGGAGGCGTGGGCGCCTACGCCGTGCAGCTGGCCAAAGCGTTCGGAGCGAACGTGACCGGCGTGTGCAGCACCGCGAAGGTGGACCTGGTCCTGTCGATCGGTGCGGACCATGTCATTGACTACACCCGGGAGGACTTCGCGGAAGCCGGTAAGCGTTACGACCTCATCCTCGACACCGCAGGGAACCGTCCGCTGTCAGACCTCCGGCGTGCGCTCGCTCCCAAAGGGACCCTGGCCATCGTCGGTGGGGAAGGCGGCGGACGGTGGACCGGCGGGTTTGAACGCTCGCTGGGGGCGGCGTTGCTGTCCCTCTTCGTGGGGCAGAAGCTGAAGGGAGTGATGTCCGTGGAAAGCCCTGATGACCTCCGGTTCCTGACGCCGCTCCTGGAGGCCGGCACAGTGACGCCGGTCATCGACAAGAGCTATGCGCTGATGGATGCCCCCGCGGCCATTCAGTACGTGCACGACGGCCGGGCCCGCGGCAAGGTCGTCGTTACCCTCTGAGCGCGCCGGCCCGTCACTGTTGCTGTGCCTGGAAGCGGCTGACGTACCGGCGCTGCCACGGCGTCTCGACCGTCCGACGCCGGTACTGCTCGCGCACGAAGGACACGGCCTGCTCGGGTGGGACTCCGTCCAGGATGGCGATGCAGGCAAGCGCGGTGCCGGTCCTGCCCCGGCCGCGCCAGCAGGCGATCTCGACCCGCTCGGCTTCGGCCCGGCGCCACGCCTCCATCAGGGCGTCCAGGGTGTCGGCTTCGTCGGCCGGCAACCGGAGATCCGGCCAGTGCACCCATCGCGATTCCCACTCCACCGGCGGCGGCTGCTCCCCCAGCAGGTAAACCCCGAATTCGGGGAGCGGCCCGGCTGGCAGCGGGTGGCGCAGGCCGCGGCCGCGGATGCGCCGGCCGGACGGAAGGACCAGGACGCCGTCCCGGGATGGCTCCCACGTCTGCTTCATGATCCAGATCGTAGTCCTTCCTCCGGACGTCCGCCTCAGGCAGGATTGCTGCTACCCGGGCAGGCCCCGTGGGCGGCTGTTGGCCTGGCCGTCAAGCTCCGCCAGGTGGGCGGCATTTCGGCGCAGGGCGGCCTCATACCGGGTCACCTCATCGGTGCGGATGCGGTCCGCCGACAGCTCCAGGAGCTCGGCCACGGCGGCATCACTGCGGCCGGCGGCGTGCAGCGAAAGGGCCAGGAAAAGGCGGACCGAGTCGGATTCTGGGAACTCGGCGCGGGCGCGCAGCAAGGCCGCCAGGGATTCGTCATAGAGTCCGAGATTCCGCAGGGTGCTGCCGTACTGCAGCAGGCACCGGCGCAGGGCGTCGCCGTCGAGGCGGGCGTCCATCGCCTGCTCGTAGTACCCGCGGGCGCGTTCCTCCTCGCCGGCCGTGTCGTAGGATCCGCCGACCTCGTACAGGACAAAGGGATTGCCGGGATGCTGATCGAGGAGCCTGTGGAAGTAGTCGATGGTCGGCTGCATGTTGTCGCGGTCGCGGTTCCTGAAGCCTTCCCGGATGGCGGCGTCGAGTTCGGGAGTCAGGGTGCTGGTCATGGGGCATTTCTAGCGCACGGTGATCGGCGCCGTCGGGCGGGACACGCTGTCACGGGCAACTCAGCGGTATCCGGCCGCATCGGCCCGGAGGCCCGCTTCCTGCACTTCCACCAGATACCGCCAGCAGTCGGGCTGCGAGCCGTCAACGTCGGTGAAGCCGTACTCGCGTGCCAGTCCGCCGGAGGAGTACGAGCCGCCCGTGCGGCTGTGCAGATCAGGGTCTGCCGCGAGGACGCGACCGCGCGCCCGACGAACCGCGGGCTTTCCGAGATCGCGGCAAAGTGCGGCTGGGTGGCCGCGGCGTCCCGCCAGTTCGCCTCGGTGACGCCAAAGTGTTCGAGCATCATCTCGGATCGCATCCAGCCAGGCGTCAGGGCCAGCGCCGTGCAGCCGGACGGTTTGAGTTCCTCCGCCTGGCTGAAGGCAAGCCGGAGCACAGTGTTCTTGACGAGGTCATAGAACACCGAGACCCGGAAATGCCCCGCGCTGTACTCACGGGTCCCGTCAGTCATCTCCACGACGAGGCCGCCGGGGCGCCGGGTGAGCAGGGGCAGTGCGAAATGACTCGTGATGAGATGCGTGTCCACCGCAAGATGCAGCATCCGCAGCCCGGCGTCCAGGTCGTGGGCCCACAGTGGGGTGTCCCATTCGATGAGGTTTTCACCACGCCAGATGTCATTGACCAGGACATCAAGCCGCCCTTGCTCAGTGTCGATCCGCTGCACAAGGGCCTCCACCTCGTCCGCCCCACGATGATCCACGGCGGCGGCGATGCCCACTCCGCCGGCGGCGGTGACAAGGCCGGCAGTCTCTTCTATCGTTTCCGGGCGGTCGTAGTCGGAACGCCGGCCGGCCGCCGTGCGGCCGGTGCAGTACACAATCGCTCCTGCCTCCCCGAGGGCGACGGCGGTGCCGCGGCCGGCGCCGCGCGTCGCGCCGGCAACCAGTGCGACCTTGCCCGACAGCGCTGGGTCCATGCCTTCCACGCCCTCTCCCGTGAGGAACAATCCCGCGAGCCGGCGCATGGAGTCCATGCTTCGCGTCCGCGCGCGCACGTTCATCGAAGCACCGCCACCACGGTGCGGACTAGGGCAGAAGGGCCTGCATCGCATCGGCGACGGGCATTGTCCGGGATTCCAGACAGGCAGTACCAATGTGGTCTGGCTGTGGGTGGCAACGGGGCGCATGCTTAAGTACGGGATACCGGACACCGCCCGATTTTGAAGAGGACCCATGCCAGCCACCAGCACTACCCTGAGCACCCTGCCCGCGGCATCGACCGCGGCCGCGCCGCCCAACGCCGTCGCCCACGCCCCCGCCAAGCCTGTTCCCGAAGCCGCCGGCTCCAAGCCTGCCCCCAAAGCCGCCGGTTCCAAGGCGGCGTCCAAGGTGCCGGCGGCGGAGAACACCCTGCGCATCCTAAAACTGCTGGCCTCCAAGCGCGGGCCGATGGCGGCGTCGAACATTGCCACGGCGCTGGGACTGCCCCGCTCCAGCGTCTACCACCTTCTCGGCGTGATGGAAGCGAACGGCTTCGTGCTGCACCTGCACGAGGAGCAGCGCTACGGGTTGGGGATCAGCGCCTTCGAACTCAGCTCCGCCTATTCGCGCCAGGAACCCCTTTCCCGGCTGGGCCGGCCCATGCTCGCCTCGCTCGTGGACGTGATCGGCGAAAGCGCCCACCTGGCCGTGCTGCACGGCCGCGACGTGCTCTACATCGTGGAGGAACGGGCCAAGAACCGCCCGTCGCTGGTGACCGACGTCGGCGTCCGGCTGCCCAGCCACCTCACCGCGAGCGGGCGCGCCATCCTGGCCGCGCTGCCGAAGTCCCAGGTCCGGGCGCTGTACCCGAACGCCGCCGCGTTCACGGCCCGGCACGATATGGAAGGTGCCATCATGAAGTACTCCGCGCTGTCCTCGCACCTGGACCAGGTCCGGCAGCGCGGCTACGCCACAGAACACGGCGAGGTGACGCCCGGCTTCGGCTCGATCGCCGCCGCCGTCACGGACCACGTCGGTTGGCCGACCGCCGCCGTCGCCGTGACCTTCCTCGAGGAGAAACTGCCCGCGGAGCAGTGGCCCGCCCTGGCCGCGCGCGTGCAGAAGGTCGCGGACGAACTCTCCATCCGGATCCACGGCCGCCCGTCCGCCTGACCCGTTGCCCTATCACTTACGGTCCCCATCCGCCGGGTTGAACGACCGGAAGTGATAGGGCAACGGGGGAGGGGCGTGTCTGGAATCCCGGACAGCACCCGCCCGAAGGGCCTGTCACCGCCGCCGCGGACAGGCTTTAGTTGATACAGAACCTCATTCCCCGATCCATCCAAGAAACTAAGGAGCCCCTCATGGCACCCGCCGATTTCACCACCGGTGCCCGCCCGGTCAAGGCAGCCCGCGGCACCAAGCTCACCGCCAAGTCCTGGCAGACGGAAGCCCCGCTGCGGATGCTGATGAACAACCTGGACCCCGAGGTCGCCGAGCGCCCGGATGACCTGGTGGTCTACGGCGGCACCGGCCGCGCCGTCCGGTCCTGGGCCGCGTTCGACGCGATCACCCGCACCCTGGAAACCATGGAAAAGGACGAGACCCTGCTGGTCCAGTCCGGCAAGCCGGTCGGCGTCTTCCGCACCAACGAGTGGGCGCCGCGCGTGCTGCTGGCCAACTCCAACCTCGTCGGTGACTGGGCGAACTGGCCCGAGTTCCGCCGGCTCGAGGCCGAGGGCCTGATGATGTACGGCCAGATGACCGCCGGGTCCTGGATCTACATCGGCACCCAGGGCATCCTGCAGGGCACATTTGAGACGTTCGCGGCGATCGCCCGCAGGCTCACCGGGGACGAGGACGGCACCCTCGCCGGCACGCTGACCCTGACCGGCGGCTGCGGCGGCATGGGCGGCGCCCAGCCGCTCGCCGTCACGCTGAACGAGGGCGCCTGCCTGATTGTCGACGTCGACGAGACCCGGCTGAGCCGCCGCGCCGGCAAGCGCTACCTCGACGAGGTCGAAACGGACCTCGACACCGCCATCGCCAAGGTCCTGGCCGCCAAGGAAGAGCGCCGCGGCTGGTCCGTGGGCTACGTCGGCAACGCCGCCGAAGTGTTCCCGGAGATCCTGCGCCGGCACAACGCCGGCGAGCTCACCGTGGACATCGTCACGGACCAGACCTCCGCCCACGACCCGCTGTCCTACCTGCCCGAAGGCATCACCATGGCGGAATGGCAGGCCGAGGCCGCGGCCGATCCGGAAGGCTTCACCAAGAAGGCCCAGGCCTCCATGGCCAAGCACGTCCAGGCCATGGTCGAGTTCCAGGACGCCGGCGCCGAGGTCTTCGACTACGGCAACTCCATCCGCGACGAGGCCCGCCAGGGCGGCTATGACCGGGCCTTCGAGTTCCCCGGCTTCGTCCCGGCCTACATCCGCCCGCTGTTCTGCGAGGGCCTGGGCCCGTTCCGCTGGGTGGCGCTCTCCGGCGACCCGGAGGACATCGCCGTCACCGACGCCGCGATCAAGGAACTCTTCCCGGAGAACAAGCACCTGCACCGCTGGATCGACGCCGCACAGGAACGCGTCGAGTTCGAGGGCCTGCCGGCCCGCATCTGCTGGCTCGGCTACGGCGAACGCGCCAAGGCCGGCCTGCTCTTCAACCAGCTCGTCAAGGAAGGCAAGGTCAAGGCGCCCATCGTGATCGGCCGCGACCACCTGGACTCCGGCTCCGTCGCCTCCCCGTACCGCGAGACCGAGGCCATGGCCGACGGCTCCGACGCGATCGCCGACTGGCCGCTGCTCAACGCCCTGCTCAACACCGCCTCCGGCGCCACCTGGGTCTCCATCCACCACGGCGGCGGCGTCGGGATCGGCCGCTCCATCCACGCCGGCCAGGTCTCCGTCGCCGACGGCACCGACCTCGCCGCCGAAAAGCTCGAACGCCTCCTCACCAACGACCCCGGCATGGGCGTCATCCGCCACGCCGACGCCGGCTACGACCGCGCCCTCGAAGTCGCCACCGAACGCGGCGTCCGCATCCCCATGAACGAGAAGTAGGAATCATGACTATCACCACCCACGCACCCACCGTCACGCTCGGCTCCAGCGGCGTCACCCCCGAGGACATTGTCGCCGTCGCGCGCCACGATGCCAAGGTGACCATTTCCCGGGAAGCCCTCGACGCCGTCGCCAAGGTGCGCGCCCACATTGACGACCTCGCCCACAGCGAGGTCCCGGCCTACGGCATCTCCACGGGCTTCGGTGCCCTCGCCAACCGGCACATCCCCAACGAACTCCGCACCCAGCTGCAGAAGTCGCTGATCCGCAGCCACGCCGCCGGCATGGGCCCGGCCGTGGAACGCGAGGTGGTCCGCGGCATCATGTTCCTGCGTGCCAAGACCCTCGCTTCCGGTCGCACCGGGGTCCGCCCCGTGGTGCTGCAGACCATGGTGGACGTGCTCAACGCCGGCATCACCCCCGTGGTCCGCGAATTCGGCTCGCTCGGCTGCTCCGGCGACCTCGCGCCGCTGTCCCACTGCGCCCTGGTCCTCATGGGTGAGGGCGAAGCCACGGGCCCGGACGGCACGCTGTATGGAACCAAGGGCGGCCGCCCCGTCGCCGAACTCCTCGCCGAACACGGGATCGCCCCCGTCACGCTGGCCGAGAAAGAGGGCCTGGCCCTCGTCAACGGCACCGAGGGCATGCTGGGCATGCTGCTGATGGCCATCGCGGACATCCGCCAGCTGCTCACGACGGCGGACATCACCGCCGCGCTCAGCGTCGAGGCGCTGCTCGGCACGGACCAGGTCTTCCTGCCCGAGCTGCACGCCGCGCTCCGGCCGCACCCGGGCCAGGCAGCGTCCGCGGACAACATGCTCCGCGTCCTGTCGAATTCGCCGATCGTGGCCTCGCACCGGATCAATGACACCAAGGTCCAGGACGCCTACTCGCTGCGCTGCGCCCCGCAGGTGGCCGGTGCCGTCCGCGACACCGTAGACCACGCCGCGCTCGTGGCCTCGCGCGAACTGGCCGCCGCGATCGACAACCCCGTGGTCCTGCCCGACGGCCGCGTCAGCTCCAACGGCAACTTCCACGGCGCCCCGGTGGCCTACGTGCTCGACTTCCTGGCCATCGCTGTCGCGGACCTGAGCTCCATCGCCGAGCGCCGCACGGACCGGATGCTGGACCCGGCCCGCTCGCACGGGCTGCCGGCCTTCCTGGCCGCGGACCCGGGTGTCGACTCCGGGCTGATGATCGCGCAGTACACGCAGGCCGGGCTGGTCTCGGACAATAAGCGGCTGGCCGTTCCGGCATCGGTGGACTCGATCCCGAGTTCGGCGATGCAGGAGGACCACGTGTCCATGGGTTGGCACGCCGCCCGCAAGCTGCGCCGCGCCGTGGAGAACCTGCGCCGCGTCCTGGCGATCGAGCTGGTGACCTCCGCCCGGGCTCTGGACATCCGCTCGCAGCTCTCCGCCGGCGAGCTAACCCCGGGCCCGGCGGGCGCGGCCGTTATCGCGGCGCTGCGCACCGTCGTCGAGGGTCCTGGCACCGACAGGTTCCTGTCGCCGGAGCTGGAGGCGGCTGACCTTCTGGTCGCGTCGGGCGAGGTCCGGGCGGCGGCCGAATCCGCCGTCGGAAATCTCGCCTGAGAAGAAACAAAATGCACTACAGCTGAACATTTTCCGGCGCCCCCGAAATACATGGCGACACGGCCACCGGGGGCCCGGAAAGTGTAGTAGAAAAGAAAGTCCACACCAATGATGTTGTGGCAACGAACATATACAAAGGGGTAAAAGTTCAATGAAAGCACGCGGGACGGTCATGTCCAGACGCCTTGCATCCGCTGCCACGGTTTCCGACTGGGGAAGCCTCAAGGCCGGCGAGCGGGTCGAAATCCTCAAGCACGCACAGGTTTTGGCAGCCGGTGAGGTGGAAGAAGTCTCGCTGAGCGGCAACGTGCTCTGGCTGGTCCCGGCTGGGCCGTCCGAGACGCAGCTCTTCCTGAAGTCCGACGGCGTGCAGGTTCGGCGCAGCTAGCCGCACCCACCCGAAAGTCCCCGTCTTCCGGGCCGGTCTCCGCATCCAGCGGGGCAGGTCCAGAGGGCGGGGACTTTCTGCGCCCGGGGGCCGGGCGTGCCGGGCTGTTCCGTGCGGCGGCCTCAACTGGACTGGCCCGGTTTTGGGCGGGCGGCGCCCGAATCGCGGGGCAACTGGCGTTGCTTCGTACGGGAAACTGGGCCAGTTCTGCAGCCTGGGCCTGACGCGGCGTGGGTCCGGGCCCGGCTCTCCATCAGCGAGGAGCAAACGGGGGCGGGCCCAGCAGCACGATGCCGCCGTTCCTGCGTGCCGATTCCTGGACCTTGGTGAAGTCCACCGGCCCCAAGTCCACGGGGCCGGCGCCGTCACCGCCGGTGGCGCCGGGGGAGAGCGGAGCGCTCGCGTCCCAGTAGAACGCCTCGCAGCACCCCGGAGTATGAAGACATAGCATCCGGGCGGACTCGGAAACCACCATGAAGGCGTGCGGGACGCCGCGGGGCGCTACAGCCAGGCCGCCGGCGCCGATCCTGTGCTCCTCCCCGTTCATGTGCATCAGGATTTCGCCTTCCAGGATGTACATGGTCTCGTCCGAATCGGGATGCGTGTGCAGCGGCGTCATCTTGCCGCCTGCCATACGGTCCTCGAACAACAGGAAAGCCCCGCCGGTCTCAGCGGCCCTGGCCTTCCAGATGTGGACTCCTCCACCGAAGAACCAGCGGCGCTCGCCCTGGCCTTCCGTGCGGATGATCGCTGCCGGGATGCTGACCGTTGCCATGGGATCGCCTCTTCGAAGAGAAACTTATGGGACGCTTGTCCCATAACAAGACTGGAGTACCATAAAGTCCATGTCAACCCCTTACCAGGACGCCGGCCGTACCGGGCAGAAGCGCCGGACCTTCGAGGCTCTGGTGGCGGCAGCCCGCGAGGCCGTAGCTGCCGGGGAGGCTCCCACCCTTGACCACGTGGCGGCCGCGGCCGGAGTCGCCCGGAGCACCGCGTACCGCTACTTCCCAAGCCAGCGCGAGCTCCTGGCCGCGGCCCATCCGGAGACTGCCCGGGAGTCGCTTCTGCCGGCCGACGCACCCGAGGAGCCCGCGGCACGGCTGGACGCCGTCGTGCTGGAGTTCGCGCGGCTGATCGTTGGCACCGAGGCCCAGCAGCGAACCATGCTGAGACTCTCCCTCGAGCGCGAGCCCGTCGATGCCTCGCTGCCGTTGCGTCAGGGCCGGGCGATCGCCTGGATCGAGGAGGCGCTGCTTCCGCTCAGGAAGCGGTTGACCGACGCCGAGGTCCGGTCCCTGGCGCTTGCCATTCGGAGCGCGATCGGCATCGAGGCCCTCGTCTGGCTCACCGACATCGGCGGCCTCACCCGGGAGCAGGCGGTTGCGTCTATGCGGTGGTCGGCCCAGGCTCTGCTGCAGCAGGCCCTGGCCGGCGGGCCGCCGTCGGGCAGCTGAGCCAGTCCGGTCGCAGGCCGCACCTGTCGCAATCCGTTCGGTTGGAACCGGGGAGCGCGCCGGTGCCACCATAACTGTTCATGGGTTGCCACGCGCCAGCAAGCGCGCCCCGAGGACAAGGAAGTTGAATGGACGCACGGCTCGAAACGATCCGCAACACGGTACTGGCACGGAATCCAGGTGAACGCGAGTTCCACCAGGCGGTGACGGAGGTGTTCGAAAGCCTGGGCCCGGTCCACGACCGCCACCCGGAATTCCTCGAAGCCGCCATCCTGGAGCGCCTCTGCGAACCGGAACGGCAGATCATTTTCCGGGTGCCGTGGACCGACGATTCCGGCCGGGTGCAGATCAACCGAGGCTTCCGGGTGGAGTTCAACTCGGCGCTGGGTCCCTACAAAGGCGGCCTTCGCTTCCACCCTTCCGTGTACCTTGGCATCGTCAAGTTCCTCGGCTTCGAACAGATCTTCAAGAACGCCCTTACCGGCATGCCTATCGGGGGCGGCAAGGGCGGCTCCGACTTCGATCCCCGCGGACGCTCGGACGGCGAAGTCATGCGGTTCTGCCAGTCGTTCATGACCGAGCTGTACCGCCACATCGGAGAGTACACCGATGTCCCGGCCGGGGATATCGGCGCCGGCGGCCGGGAAATCGGCTACCTCTTCGGCCAGTACAAGCGCATCACCAACCGCTACGAATCTGGCGTGCTCACCGGCAAGGGGATCTCCTGGGGCGGATCGCTGGTCCGGCCCGAAGCGACCGGTTACGGCACGGTGATCTTCACTCAGGAGATGCTCAAGACCCGCGGCGGCTCGTTCGACGGGTAGCGCGTGGTGGTCTCCGGTTCGGGAAATGTGGCCATCAATGCCATCGCCAAGGCCCAGTCCCTGGGTGCCACCGTGGTGGCGTGCTCCGATTCCACCGGCTACATCGTGGATGAAGCCGGGATTGACGTGGCACTGCTCCGCGAGATCAAGGAAGTGGAGCGCGGACGGCTCAAGGAGTACGCGGTCCGCCGCGCGGCCGTCGGCTATGTCGAGGGCGGCTCCGTCTGGGACGTGGACGCCACCGTCGCGCTTCCCTGCGCCACCCAGAACGAGCTCGACGGCGATGCTGCCGCCCGGCTCGTCCGCAACGGCCTGGTGGCCATCGGCGAGGGGGCCAACATGCCCTCGACGCGCGACGCCGTCGCGGTTTTCCAGGACGCCGGAGTGCTCTTCGGCCCGGGAAAGGCCGCCAACGCGGGAGGTGTTGCGACGTCGGCCCTGGAAATGCAGCAGAACGCGAGCCGCGACTCCTGGTCCTTCGAGCACACCGAACAGCGGCTCACGGAGATCATGGTGGGCATCCACGATCGCTGCGCCGCCACGGCGGACGAATACGGGGCCCCGGGCAACTACGTGCTGGGCGCGAACATCGGCGGCTTCGTCAAGGTGGCTGACGCCATGCTCGCTCTGGGGCTGATCTAGGTGGCTGGTGTTTTTCGCGTGGCGCTGACCGGGTTGCGGTGATCACTTTGGGAAAATGGTGGTGGAGTGAACCATCAAGTCCCGGAGCGGTCAATGACTTTAGGTTTGGCGCCTACACAGGGTGATCTGCTGCGCACGACAGTGTCCTTTTGTGAGGGACGAATCGGGCAGGACTCGATTTACGCCGTTCTTCATCGGGAGTGCTTCAACCTGTTCCCGGACGGGCTGTTCGGGGACCTGTTCACCGACGTGGGCCGGCGCAGCGTGCCACCTATGATCGTGGCGGTCGTGATGGTGCTGCAGCGCATCGAGGGATGCTCGGACCGGGAGGCAGTAGACCGGTTTTGCTTCGATGCACGATGGAAATACGCTGCCGGCGGGCTGGCCTTTGATTACCCGGGATTCGTGCACACGGTGCTGGTGGACATGCGGGCACGGCTGGCCGCCTCGACGCGCCCGGACCGGATCTTCGATGTGACGCTGGAAGCGGCCAAAGCCGCCGGTCTGGTGGGGCGCAAGCGGGTGCTGGATTCGACGCCGCTTTATGATGCGGTGGCCACCATGGACACCGTGACGCTGGTGCGCTCGGGCATCCGGGGCCTGCTCAAAGCCGCCGAGCCAGGGCTGGAAGCCGAACTCCGCGCCGTACTGACCCGCGATGACGACTACGCCCAGGCCGGCAAACCGGTCTGTGACTACGACGATGCCGCCGCCCGGAAGGGACTGGTGGACGCTTTGGCCAGGGACGCGATGGCGGCCCTGGCACTGCTGGAAGGCCGCGAGCCGGGGACGGCGGTCCTCGAGGCCGCATCCCTGCTGGCCACCGTGGTGGGCCAGGACCTGGACTGCCACGAGGACGGGGTGTTCCATATCGCCCGGCGGGTCGCAAAGGACCGGGTGATCTCGACCGTCGATCCGCAGGCCCGCCACGGGCACAAGACAGCGGCTCGCGGCTTCGACGGCTACAAGGGGCACCTGGCCATCGACCCGGACACCGAGATCATCACCGCGACGAAGGTCACCGCCGGCAACACCGGCGATGCGGCACCGGCGGCGGATCTGCTCGCCTCCGATCTGAACATGCCCGCACCCCCGAACGCCGGAGCCGGGGAGGCCCAGCCTGGGGAGGCCGGAGCCGGGGAGGCGGAAGGCGACAGTATTGCGCGCCCCGACGGACCAGCCACCGACGTAATCGATCGGGAGGCAGATAGTGCCGTGAACGGGACACAGGACGCCGGTGCCGGGCCCGGGCCGTTGGCTGTTTATGGTGACGCCGCCTACGGGGCGGGGGCGTTGCTGCGGGAGCTGGAGACGGCAGGGGCCGCGGTGATGGTCAAGGTCCAGCCGCCGGCGGCCGCGGGCGGGCGCTTCGCGAAGGACCGGTTCGTCATCGATACCGGCGCCGGTACGGTGACCTGTCCGGCGGAGGTATCGGTGCCCATCCGCCCGGCCAAGGCCGGTGGGGGCACCGCCGCCTTCGGCACGGCGTGTGCCACCTGTCCGCTGGCGTCTGCTTGCACCAGTGCCAGGACCGGGCGCACCATCACGATCAGCCCGTACGAGGCCGAGCTGGCCAGGGCCCGGACCACGCAGAAAGACCCGGCCTGGCGTGACGAATACCGGGCAACCCGTCCCAAGGTCGAACGCAAAATCGGGCACCTGATGCGCCGTAAACACGGCGGACGAAGAGCCAGAGTCCGCGGCCGGGACAAGGTCGCAGCAGATTTCTCCATCCTGGCAGCCGCGACCAACCTCGCACGCCTCGGCGTCCTGGGATTGAGCAAAACCACCCATTCAGGATGGGTAGTCGCCCCGGCCTGAGGCCCAGGGGCAGACCACGGGGACACATGGACGTCGCCAAGGCGCCTGTGACGGCCCTGGACGCCGCCGCTCAGCCCATGATGGGGATCCCTCGCCGGAAATCAGCGACCCAGAAGCCGGCGTTCAACTATTCCGCAGCCGGTATCCCTCTCAGCCCCGCCCCGCGCAACGCCCGTTCGACACCAGCCACCTAGCGGCGCCCGTCTGGTGTCGGAGTGTGTCGGGTGAACTGACAGGCCGGCGCGCGTTAGGTTATCCTTACCTTAGTCAGCCGAGTGGGCTGAGCGACCCACACGCGCCGGAAGACGAACCCATGCAGGGCATTCCGTTTCCCACGGACCGGAACCATCACTACCGTACGGCCTGTTCCCGACGGTGCACAGCCCTCGTGATCCGTATGCGCTGCCGGCGTACGACATCAGCGGTCAGTGCGTGTACCCGTCCCGGTATAACGCCTATCAGTCCCGCAGCTGCCCACCTACATGCTGGAGGACGAGTACGTGGTCTCCACCGGCCACGGCGAGGAACCGCCCGGGCTGCCGCTCTTTGAAATCCGCTGCATGTGCCTGCCACAGCTCAAGCCCTGAACCCGGCGCACGGCAGCTGAACCGGCTTCGACCGGAAGCTCAGACCAAAAACCGGCGGCCCGCTGCCCACACAAGGTGGGCGGCGTGCCGCCGGTGTCACGCCGAAACGGTTTAGCGCCGTACGGCATCCAGCTTGAGCATCTTGGCGATCACGCCGTCTAGCTCGGAGTCGTCGAAGATCTTCTTCCAGTCGTCCTTGATGATGGTGTCCCTGCCGTACTGGATGGCGATTTCGCAGGCCTCGGAGAACGGGTTGGACCCGCGCAGGGCGTTGGTCAGGGCGATCTGCACATGCCCGAACAGCATGGCCTTGGCGGCTTCCTCCGGGACGCCGGCGGTGTGGACGGTCTCGTGCAGGGCTTCGTTGAGCAGGGTGCCGATCATGCAGGCCACGGTCTCCACGAGGGTGGGTTCCAGGATGGCGAGCTGCTTGACCGTGACCCAGTGGACGTCGATGACTGGCGCGTAAATGGTGCGGATGGTGGCTTCGGCTGCGGCGCGGGCGGCCTCGGAAGCGGCCTCGTCGATGGCGGCAACCACGTTCTGCGGGGCGCCCTGCCCGCCGAAGGTGTCGGCCCATTCTTGCTTGGTGGTTCGCTCCAGGAACACGGAGGGGTGGCACGGGTGGGCAACGGCCTGGACGACGTCGTCGCGCTTGGCCAGCAGCCCGGCGTAGGCGGCGGCCGGGTCCAGGGTGAGCAGGATGGAGCCGGCCTTCATCCGCGGCACGACGCCTTCGGACACGATGCCCAGGACGGTGTCCGGGATGGCGAGGATCACGACGTCGGCGTCCTTGATGGCGTCCTCGGTGCTGGCGATATCACGGCCTTCGGCGCGGACGCGCTCTTGCCCGGCGGGGGAGTTCTCGCTGTAGAACACCGTGTGGCTGCTCTTCTGGAGGTTGGCGGAAACGCGCATCCCCATTTTGCCTCCGGCCCCGATGACGGCGACGGTCAATTGTTCAGCTGACATTTCACTTGCTCCTTAGGAAATCGAGGCTTTGTTGGGTCCACTGGTTTTCGAGGCGGATGGTCTCCGCCTCGGAGTCCTGCCACGGCAGCCAGTGTTCGACGATCTGGTTGATGTTTCTTTCGTTGGGCTGAAACTTTCCGGCCATGTAGTCATAGTCCAGAAGGCCTTCGCCGAGCGGCGCGCCGGAATATGTGAACCCGACCCACCCCTCCTTGCGGCTAAACGCAAAGTCCTTGATGTGCATGTTCAAGACATACGGCGCGACGGCGTCAATCACCTCACGCGGGAACTCCAGCGCTGCCACGGTGTTGGCAGGATCGCTGCAGATCCCCAGGTAGGGGCTGTCCAGGCGGCGGATGACGTCCAGGATCCGGGAAGTGGGGACCTGCTCGTAGGTTTCCACCGCGATCTTCACTCCGACTGCCTCGAACTCGGGCAGGACCTCGGTGAAAATCGCCACCGTTTCGTCCGCGGTGGGCGTGTGGCCCGGGACGTTGAACATGGTCCGCAGCAGCGGCGCCCCCAGGACCCCGGCGATGTGTAGAAATTTCCGCAGGTGTTCCGTACGGATGCCCTTGGTGCCCAGCTCCAGGGCTACGCCCAGGGAATCAGCGGTGGCGTGGACGGCTTCGAGTTCCTGGTCCGTCATGGATTCCAGCGGGGTGTAGTCGCAGATCTGGAAGAGCTTCACGCCCAGAGCCGCGGTCCGCTCCAGCGTCTGGTGGATGCTGAGCGGCTCGGCGACCTTGTCCGAAAGCTGCCAGAAGAACGCGTAGCTGCTCAGGCCGATCCTGCTCATGCGTGCACCCCGGTTCCGGCCAGGAGCTCAATCCGTGCGCCGGTCTCGTCCAGGATGGTCTTGAGCGCGTTCGGATCATGGGCGAAACGGCCCAGGAACAGGCCAGCGACGGCGGAGTCCAGCTGGCCGATCAGGCCGGGTCCGGCGCTGCCGCCGTAGATGACCCTGCTGTGCGCCTGCCCAGGCAGGGTGCGCAGGTGCGCGTCCAGTCCGGTGACGACGGCGCTGATGTATTCCGGCGTGGCCGGTGCTGCTGCGCCGATGGCCCACTGCGGCTCGTAGGCCACGATGGTCCGTCCCGCCTGGCCGAGGCTTTCAGCCCGGTTCAGGACGGCTTCGATTTCGCGGATGCAGTGCCTGACGGCGTCGGCGGCCGTTCCGCGGACGGGTTCCCCGACGCACAGGACAGGGGTCAATCCGTTGCGGTACGCGGCGGCGGTCTTGAACCCGATCACGTCGTCGTCCTCGCCGAAGATGCGGCGCCTCTCGGCATGGCCTACTTCCGCGTACTGGCCGCCGACCTCGGCGATGATCTTTCCGCCAACTTCGCCGGTAAGGGCGCCCTCGTCCTCCCAGAAGATGTCCTGGGCGCCGGCGGCTGCCCCTGCATGGCGCAGGATCTGTGCCGCTTCGGCGAGCACAGGGTGGGCCGGCAGGGCGAACAGCTCGATGTCACCGCTGCGGACCGCCGGATGTGCCGACGCGATCGTGGCCACTTCCCGGCACCATTCGAGCGTGCGCCCGTAGCCGAAGTACATCTTGAGGCTGACGCCGATGATGGCCTTGGATGCCCTGCCGGTGGCGGGCTTAACAGGAAGTGACACCCTCATAGTCCTTAATCAGCGTGACTTTTTCGGCGGAGGCGGACGCTTCGTCGAACGTGTAGGTCAGCCATTCCCGGGCGAGCCGGCGGGCCAGTTCCAGCCCGACGACGCGCTGGCCGAAGGTGAGGACCTGGGCGTTGTTGCTCAGGACGGAGCGTTCCACGGAGAAGCTGTCGTGGGCGGTGACAGCGCGGACGCCGGGAACCTTGTTGGCCGCGATGGCCACTCCCAGTCCGGTTCCGCAGACCAACAGGGCGCGGTCTGCGTTGCCGGCGGCGATGAGCTCTGCGGCGGCGATGGCCACGGACGGGTAGGGGGTGTGGCTGGTGGCATCCACTCCGACGTCCTGGACGGATTCGACCAGCTCGCTGGCCTCCAGGTCAGCCTTGAGGGCTTCCTTATATTCGAACCCGGCGTCGTCGGCTCCGATGACGAGGCGCAGTTTGGCGCTCATGCTTTCTCCTTAACCAGGGTGTTGTGAATTGCTCGGACGATCAGGGCCATGGACACCGCTCCGGCATCAGGGGTGCCCAGACTCTTCTCGGCATGCGGGCGTGCGCGGCCCAAGAGAGGCAGCAGCCGGGCGGTGTCTTCAGCAGCCTGCTCGGCCACCCCGGCGGCCGTTCCCCAGGCACCATCGAGGGACAGCCCGTCCGCCACGCCGGCCGCGAGGGCGTCGCGGAACGGGACCAGGACGTCAACCAGCGTTTTGTCGCCCGGCTTGGCCTTGCCGAATTCCATGATGGCCGCGGCGGCCTGGGCCACCCCGGAGGCGACGGCTCCCGCGTCGGGGGCGCCGGAATCACTCAGGGCGTCCCCGACAGCCCGGAGGGCCATGCCCCACAGCGCACCTGAGGTTCCGCCGGCCTTGTCGGCCCAGGCGTCACCGGCGATGTGCAGGGTGGTGGCCGCTCCGGCGCCGCGGGCGACGGCATCGGTGGCGGCGTCGACGGCGGCACGGACGCCGCGTTCCATGCCGATGCCGTGGTCGCCGTCCCCGGCGATGGCATCGATCCGGCCGAGTTCATCGGCGTTGGCGTCCACTACGGCCTTCGCGGCGCCGAGCGCGGCCAGGACCCGGACGGCACCGGCGCGGGATTCCGCGGTGGCGACCGGGATGGACAGTTCGACGTCGGCGAGCTCGCTGCCGTCGCCGGCCTCCAGGGCTGCCGCGGTGACGGCGCCGCGGCGGAACGCCGGCGCGTCGGCGGGGGCCTTCCAGAGGGATTCGAGTTCGCCGTCGAGCCAGAACAGGGTCAGTGAGGTGCCGGCCATGTCGAAGCTGGTGACGAGCTCGCCCACTTGCGGGTCGACGGCCTCGAGGCCGGCGTCGGCGAGGAGCTGGGCCACGCGGCGGTAGACCACAAAGAGTTCCTCGTACTTGACGCTGCCCAGGCCGTTGAGGATGGGGACCACGCGGCGGCGCGTGCTGTCCCCGGCACCGGGGGAGGGAGCGCCGTCGCGGTCTTCCGGGATCTCGGTGAGCAGCCTGGCGACGAGGAGCCCGGCGAGCTGGTCCGCCGTCGGGATGTCCGTCTCGCCGATGCCGGGCTCGCCGTGGATGCCCATGCCCACAGCCATGCGGCCGTGAGGGACGGAGAAGAGCGGATGGTCGGCGCCGGGGAGGGTGCAGCCGGTGAAGGCGACGCCGAACGAGCGGGTGCGGTCGTTGGCGCGCTCAGCGATCTCCACCGTCTGATCCATGGAGTAGCCGGCTTCGGCGGCCGCGGCGGCCACCTTGAAGACGGTGAGGTCCCCGGCGATGCCCCGGCGCTTGGCCCGTTCGGTCAGCGGTGCGGAAGAGACGTCGTCGGTGACCGCGATGCTGCGGCAGTCGATTCCCTGGGCGCGGAGCCGTTCCTGGGCCTGGCTGAAGTGCAGGACATCGCCGGCGTAGTTGCCGTATCCCAGCAGGACGCCGGCTCCGTTGTTGGCCGCCTTGGCCACGTTGTAGACCTGCTGTGCCGAGGGGGAGGCGAAGAGGTTGCCCATGGCGGCGCCGTGGGCGAGGCCCTGGCCCACCAGGCCCGCGAAGGCCGGGTAGTGGCCGGAGCCGCCGCCGATCACGAGCGCCACCGTGTCCGGGGTGCTCTGCGTGTTGCGGACCACGCCGCCGGAGACGCGCTTTACCCAGCGGCCGTGGGAGGCGACAAAGCCCTCGATCATTTCGTCAGCGAAGGCTGCAGGTTCATTGAACAGGCGGGTCATGCGGAACTCCTGGACCTATCTAAAGGGAAGTCGTGATTCGGGGTGTGCGGGGCGCCGCGTCGGTGGCGGCGGGCGGGTTGGTGCGAGGGCGTCCTCGGATGAGGAGGACGCCCCCCTGGTCTGTCAGGCCTGGCTGTGGTGGCCGGCCCCTGCTTCGTCCAGGGCCCCTGCGGGGACTCCCTCGCTAACCTTGCCGGAGCGGCTCAGCAACATCATGAGGATGGCGGAGAGGAGCATAAAGCCGCCGACGACGAACATCGGTACGGTGTAGCCGCCGGTCCAGTCCTTGAGCCAGCCCGTGACGTAGCCGGCGCTGAAGCCGGCCAGGTTGCCCACGGTGTTGATCAGGGCGATGCCGGCTGCGGCTGCCGCACCGGTGAGGAACTGGGTGGGCACGGTCCAGAAGTTGGGCAACGCGGCGAATATGGACATGGCCGTGATGGTGATGACGGCGATGGTGGCGGCCGGTGAGCCGGCGAAGAGTGCCAGCGGGATGCTGACGGCGCCGGTCAGGGCAGGAAGCGCGATGTGCCATGTCTTGACGCCGCGCTTGGTGGCGTCCTTAGACCAGAAGTACAAGGCAAAGGCTGCAGGCAGGTAGGGGATCGCGGTGATGAGGCCCTTCTGAAGGACATCGAACTTGGTCCCGTAGAGCCCTTCAAAGCCGGCGATGATGGTGGGCAGGAAGAAGCCGAGCGCGTACAGGCCGTAGATGAAGCCGAAGTAGATAGCGGACAGCATCCAGACGCGGCCGTTGCCGAAGACGGTGCGGACGCTGACGTGCTTGTTGCTGGCAGCGGTTTCCTTCTTTTCCTTCTCCAGAGCGCCGGTCAGCCAGGTCTTCTCATCGGCTGTCAGCCATTTGGCCTTCGCCGGGGAATCAGCCAGGTAAAACCAGGCGGCAACACCGATCACGATGGCGGGGATGGCAACGCCGAAGAACATGAAGCGCCAGCCTTCAAGGCCGAAGAACAAGCCGTGCTGCTGGATGAGGGCGCCGGCGAGCGGGGCTCCGATGACGGTGGTCAGCGGCTGGGCCAGGTAGAACAGGGCCAGGATCTTGCTGCGGTGCCGGGACGGGACCCAGAGGCTCAGGAAGAGGATGGCGCCGGGGAAGAAGCCCGCCTCGGCCACGCCGAGGATGAAGCGCAGGATGTAGAGGTGTTCCACTCCACCCACCCAGGTGAAGAGCAGGGAGACGATGCCCCAGCTGACCATGATGCGGGCGAGCCAGCGGCGGGCGCCGAACTTGTGCAGCGCCAGGTTGCTGGGAACCTCGAGCAGGATGTAGCCGATGAAGAAAACGCCGGACGCGAAACCGAACTGCGCTGCCGACAGGCCAAGGTCCGAGTTCATGCCATTGGGACCGGCGAAGGAGATGGCAGTCCGGTCCAGGTAATTGATGAAGAACATCAGGGCGACGAACGGCACCAGCCGGATCGCCACTTTCCTGATTGCAGATTTTTCGACCACCGATTGTGTGGTGTCCACATTGACTCCTAGATGTTGGTGTCCCGGGCTTCCTGCACTGGAGGCGCTGGGTTTGTCTCAGTGCCTTTGCCAGTGGGGCCGGCTACGGCTAAAGCGTGTGATTTCAACCATAGGACTGAATTTCAAATTGGTCAACCGGTTGACGTCTGACATTTCCGCTCGGCAGGAGTCCGACGGCGGCGATCCCGGCGGTGGGAACCTGCTCGGGCTCCTGCCCCGCAATTGGTCAGCCGGTTGCTAGGCTTTGACTGTGTCCACGAACTCCGCCGCGTCGACGGCCAAGATCAGCGCCGCACTCGGCTCCCTGGGCCAGGGATCCGTGGTGTCTGAAGTCGCTGAACGCCTTCTGGCCTACTTCACCAGCGGCGACATTGCCGTTGGAACCCGGCTGCCCGCGGAGCGCCAGCTCGCTGCATCCCTCGGCGTGGGACGATCCGCTGTGCGCGAGGCCCTGGCGGCACTGGAGATCCTGGGCATCGTGATTGTCCGGCCCGGATCCGGGACCTACCTGCGTGACGGCATCTCCGAGCTCCTCCCGCGCACCCTGAGCTGGGGCCTGATGCTTGGGGCACCCAGGACGCGGGAACTGGTGGAGCTGCGCAGCGGCCTGGAAGTCCAAGCCGCACAGCTTGCTGCCGGCCGGATCACCGACGAGGCCCTCGGCCGCATGCGGGCAAGCCTGAGCACGATGGGCGACAACCTCGAGGACCTGGCAGCCTTCGTCGAGGCGGACGCCGCATTCCACCGCGAAATCGCCGTGAGCTCCGGAAACCAAGTCCTGCAGGAGCTGCTCCAGAGCATCCGCTCCCTGCTCCGCATCTGGGTGGACCGCGCCCTCACCGATGAAGGCCATGCCGCGGCCGCTTTCAAGGAGCACAGTGAGATCTTCGCGGCGCTCGCGGCGCGGGACGCCTCGGCGGTCACACTGACCATGCGCTCGCACATGGAGACCGCGTCCCGGCGGCTGCTGGACGGATTCGACGCCGCGCAGTAATTTTGTGGGCGGCTGTCTGGCATTCTTGTATTGGCCAACCGGTTGACTTGTAGTGTCCCGTGATTCCATGATCGGATACCGCCTGAGTCACAGGACCACCTTTTTCATGGTGCCGGCCGGCCGGCAGGCGCTACGAGGTGGATTTGATCGACACGTGGAACATGACGGTGGAGACGCACCCGGAATCCGTTGAAGGGCGCTTCAGCCTTGAGCTGCCCGGGAGGCAGTTCATGGCGGTGCGGCTGCGCGCCGTCACGTAGGCGTTGCGCGGTCAGCAACTGAGACGTGGTGGCGGGATTCGAACCCGCGTGCGCTGATTTGCAGGCAGATCCCTGGCCCCTCGGGCAGACCACGTGAAACGAGACTAGGCACGCCCGCAGAGGGTCTCCAAGAAAGTTTCCCCAGCTTGTCCAAGGTTGCGGAAGGTGACGGCGGGTTGCCCCGGGTGACGGGAATGAGTCGCCCGCGGCTACCCCAGCAGCGTATTGACCAGCCGCGCGGCCACCTTCGCGGTGCGGCCGTCGACGTCGAACTCCGGGTTCAGCTCCGCCACGTCCAGGTGCAGCAGCTTTCCGCTCGCGGCCACCTGACGGCACACGGCGCTGATGACCGGCAGCGGGACACCGAACCCGGCCGGCGCGCTCACCCCGGGCGCCACCGATGCCGGCAGCACGTCCAGGTCGATGGTCAGGTAGAGCGCGTCCACCTGCGCCAGGAACGCCGCCACGAACGCGTGGGCGGCCTCCGCCGAGCAGTCCTCGTCCAGCAGGTAGTCCACGCCCAGGTCCTCGGCGGTGCGGAACAGCGCCCGGGTGTTGTTCGGCTCGGATATTCCGACGACGGCGTACCGCAGTTCGCGGCCGGCGGCGGCTTCCGCGCGGGCCATCTGCAGGAACGGCGTGCCGGAGCTGGGCACGGGTTCATCGCGGAGGTCGAAGTGGGCGTCCAGGTTCAGCACACCCACACGCAGGCCCTCGCGGACCGCGGCCGAACCGGCCACACCCAGATAGCTGGCGAAGGCGGTCTCGTGCCCGCCGCCGAGCACCACGGGCAGCTGGCCGGCGTCGAGCAGCCTGGTGATGGCCAGCCCCGCGCGCGCCTGGCCGGCCTCCAGGGACTGCCCAGCGACGGTGACGTCGCCGGCGTCGTGCACGTCCCGGGCGAGGTGGAAGGCGAGGGGCCCGAGCGCGGCGCGGATGGCGGCGGGGGCGGCCGCGGCACCCGTGCGGCCCTTGTTGCGGCGCACGCCCTCATCGCTGCCGAAGCCGAGGATGACGGCGGGACGCGTGCGGTACGTGGCCGGGGCCGGGACCGTCCTCGGGGCGGCATGCGGAACGTAGGAGGTGACGGACTGCCACCAGCGCCGGTGTTCGGCGCCCTCGCCGTCGAACCGCCCGGTCCAGGGCTGCGGCGGGACGTCGACGGAGGGTGCAGGAGAAACCATGGTCCTAGCTCACCGCAGCCGGCGCCCGAAAACCAGCCGCGCCGCCGTCGGACTGTCCGGAATCCCGGAATCCTCCCTTCAAACGGGAGAAACGCCGCCGAGGTGAGACTTCGCGCCCATGCTGTCGAGAAACATGGGCGTCAAGTCTCACCTCGGCGGAAGGAAAGACCGGGGCTAGCGGATCCCGAGGGCGGCCTCGATGGTGCCGATTCCGAAGAACAGCAGGAACGCCGCCGCGACCGCCCACATGAGCGGGTGGACGTCGCGGGCGCGGCCCTGGAAGGTGCGGATCAGGACGAAGGCAATGAAGCCGGCGCCCAGGCCGTTGGCGATGGAGTACGTGAACGGCATCAGGGTGAAGGTCAGGAAGGCGGGGATCGCGATGCCCCAGTCCTGCCAGTCGATCTTGCCGACCTGGGACACCATCATGAAGCCGACGACGACGAGGGCCGGGGCGACGGCCTCGAACGGAACCAGGTTGATTAGCGGTGTGAAGAACATGGCGACGAGGAATAGCAGGCCCGTAACGATCGAGGCCACGCCGGTCCGTGCGCCTTCGCCGATGCCGGCGCCCGATTCCACGTAGATCTGGTTGGAGGAGACCGAAGCGCCGCCGCCGACGATGGCACCCATGGCGTCGACCAGCAGCACCCGGTCAACGTTGGGGATGTTGCCGTCCTTGTCGATCGTGCCGGCCTCGGTGGCCAGGCCCACCATGGTGCCCATGGCGTCGAAGAAGAAACTCAACAGGATCACGAAGGCCAGCAGGGTCGCGGCGACTACGCCCAGGTGTTCAAACCCGCCGAACGGGTTGGCCTTGCCGATCAGGGATAGGTCCGGGGCCGCCCATTCGGTGAACTTGGGCGCCACGAGGGACCAGCCCTGCGGGTTGTGGTTCTTGCCGTCGAAGCTCGGGCCGATGTGCAGCGTGAATTCCAGGATCACGGACAGGATCGTGGAGCTGACGATCCCGATCAGGATGGCTCCCCTGACCTTGCGGACCACGAGGGCGATGGTCAGGATCAGGCCGAAGACGAACACAAGGGTGGGCCAGCCCAGGAGCTTGCCGTCCGAGCCCAGGCCGACCGGGACGGTGGTGCCGGCGACGTCCGGGATGCGGCGCACGAAGCCAGCGTTGACCAGCCCGACCAGGGCAATGAACAGGCCGATGCCGACGACGATCGCGGTCTTCAGGCCGTCCGGAACGGCCTTGAACACGGCGGTCCGGAACCCGGTGAGGACCAGGATTAGCATGGTGACGCCGGAAAGGACCACGAGGCCCATCATGTCCGGCCAGTTCAGGCCGGGGTTGGTGGCCACCGAGACGGCGACGAAGGCGTTGACGCCCAGCCCGGTTGCCATCGCGAACGGGTGCTTGGCCCAGGCCCCCATGAGGATCGTCAGGATGCCGGCCACGAAGGCGGTGACGGCGGCAACGGCAGGGAAACCAAGCGTGGCGCCGGAGGAATCGGGACCGGAGAGGATCAGCGGGTTCAGCACCACGATGTAGCTCATGGCGAAGAACGTGGCGAAGCCGCCCCGGATCTCGCGCGAAAAGTTCGACCCCCGCTCGGAAATCTTGAAATACCGGTCGAGTGCAGAGCCCTGCTTGAGCATTGGTCCTCCGGGAGATGTGGGTGTTGCTTGAATCCTATGGGGCGCTGCCCCGGCAGACGGGCGTTTTCGCCTAGTCTGTAAGGAAACCAACACAAGGAGTATTCCCCCATGCGCCTCATCCGACAGCTTCTGAGCGCCCTGCTGGGGGTCGTGGTCCTCGCCGCCGTCCTGCTTGGCGGAGTCGGGCCGGCGTCCGCGCACGATGCCGCTGAATCAACCAGCCCGGCCTCCGGCGCCACCCTCGCAGCAGCGCCGGAGAAGGTCTCGGTCACGTTCAGCAGGAATCCGCTGGCGCTCGGCTCGCAGATCCTGGTGACCGACGCCGGGGGGACCAACTGGGCCGACGGCGCGGTGGAGATCGTGGACAACGTCGCTTCGCAGAAGCTTAGGTCCGGAGCCCCGGCGGGGCTGTACACCGTCGCGTGGCGCGTCGCCAGTTCCGATGGGCACCCCATCGAGGGCACCTTCACCTTCACCGTCACGGCAGGGGCAGGGGCAGGGGCAGGGGTAGCGGGCTCGACGGCGGCGGCTGTCCCCACGCTGGGCACCGCCCAGCCGGGCACCACCGCCGCGCCGGAGAAGGCACCGAACGCCTCCGAACCGTTTCCCTGGAGCCTGGTTATCTTCGTCGGCACGGCCGTGGGTATCCTGGTGGCCCTGGGCCTGATGACGCAGAGGCGCCTCACCCCGGCTGGCGACGAGCAGCCCGGGACCGAAGCCACGCGCAGTGAGCGCGAAAGCGAAGATTAAGGCCGCTCAGGCGGGCGCAGCCAAGGCGAAGCCGCTGGCCAGGACGGCAGGAAAACCGTCCGGGTGGACCTTGGTGAAAATTGCGTGACCCACCACTTTCGCCTGCCGCAGGACTTCCTTGGGCGTGGGGGTGATAAGTTCGCCCACGCCCACGAGGTACATCCCGATGGCGTGCATCGCCGCCATCAGATTCTGCCCCGCGGCCACGCCCAGCTCGGAGAGCATGCGGCGCAGCTGGCTGTGGGCGCAGCGGGTCAGCACGAGGTGATCCGCCAGGAGGACTCCGCCCGGGGTGCGGACGGCCCACTGCTGCGTGGGGGAACCGGGAACACCGGCGTCGAGGTGGTCCAGCTGCAGGGCCCGGACGTTGTTGCGGATGTCCAGTTTGTGGCTTGCGGCATAGTTCCGCAGGTGCCGCAGGATTTCGTTGCGCTCCTTAAGGCTGGCGGCGTCCGCGGCGTCACAGCGTTGGAGTGAGGAGGTGTTGGCCGGGTGCCCGGCGCCCAGCAGGTCGAGACCGTCCACGATGATGGAGGACACCCCGCGGCGCTGCAGTTCGCTGGCGACGGCCAGCCCGGAGAGCCCCGTGCCGATGACTACGGCGGTGGTCCGCTCAATCCCGCCGTACACAGGCATGCTCGACACTGCAGGGTACCTCCTCGAATGGTGCCGGTTACGGGGTAAACACCCCGAACGCGTTCCGTGGCCCGGTCCTCACGCTAGCTCCCTCAGAGGGTTGCGGTCTGAAACACGGGTCCCGTTTCAGCAATGCCTCGAAGACTACCCAAGATTCCGTGCCGTGGATAGAGCCCGCCAGGCATTTGGCTGGGCGGGGGATTCTCCGTGTTCCCGCGCCCGCGGAGAGCCGAAAACCCCTGCGTCCCGCGCCGCTGGACGCCGTGTTACTCGGCGGTTAACTCTGCGTAAAACCTTCGCCATCTGACCGCCCGAGGCCTCCCTGGCGCCAGCTTGCTTGTTGGTAGATAACCGAGAATAGTGAGGAAAATCAGGGGTTCTTGCGTGCAGTTTCCGGGGCGCGATGCCGGTGGACGCTGCACGCTGACACTTCTGGCAGAATAGCCGCAACATCATGCAAGAATCGCGAGGAGGCGGACCCCATGGGCCGTGAACAGGTGCAACCGGACCCGGCAGGGGAGACCGGCGGCGAGTCGGCGCCTCCTCGGGGGATCGTGGTCGGCGTGGATGGCTCGGACCACAGCCACTGCGCCTTGGTGTGGGCCGCCCGCGAGGCCGAACGCCGGCAGCGTCCGCTGCACATCGTGACGGCCTATTCGGTTCCGATCTTCGCCGCCTCAGGGCTCGACGGCGGCTACGCCACGGTGGACGATTCCGTGATCCGTGAAGGCGCCGAGGCAATCCTCAAGCAGGCCCTGGCCAAGGTCGCCGGCTACAACATCGACGTCGACGCCTCCGTTGAGAACGGGGACGCGTCCGGGGTGCTGCTGGAAATGACCGAGACCGCGGAACTCCTGGTGTTCGGCACCCGCGGCCGGGGCGGCTTCGTTGGCCGGTTGCTCGGCTCCGTCAGCAGCGCACTGCCGGCACACGCAAAGTGCCCCACCGTCACCGTGCCCCTGATCTGCGCCGACCGCCTGGGTGAAACCACCGATGACAAGCACGTCCTCGCCGAGCGGGCGAAGTCCGGCCGCCAGCCCGTCGAGAACGTCGTGGTGGTGGGCGTGGACGGCTCCGAACAGGCCCGCGTGGCGGTACTGGAGGCGGCGGCGCAGGCCGAGCGCCTCTCGGCCCCGCTGCGGGTGGTGTGCGCCGTACCCCAGTACAGCGGTTCGCTGGCGTGGGTGCCCGCGCCGATGGACTGTGAAGCCCTCTTCGCCGATATCAAGGTCCAGCTCGACGCCGGAATGGCATGGCTGAAGAGCCACTTCCCCCGCCTGACCGTGGAGACGCAGCTCGTGGACGGCTCTCCCGTCGACATCCTCGTCGAGGCCAGCCGGCACGTGGAACTGCTGGTCGTCGGAACCCGCGGGCGCGGCGGATTCGCCGGAATGCTGCTGGGATCCACGTCCGACGGCGTCCTCCACCACGCCAAGGGCCCTGTCATGGTGGTCCCCGACCGCGATGACCCGAGGCTGGCGGACAGGCCGAGCTTCGGCCCCATGCTTGGCGACTCCTAGCGTTCAGGATTTCTTTTTCGACGCTGGAAGGAAGGTCGGCCGATGGAGCAGCTCAGCGCCGAGGATACGTCCCGGCACGATCTGGTCCTCGCGCTCGGACTCATCAGCAGGGACATGCTGCCCGAGGTCGGCGGCAAAGCGGCGAACCTGGGCGAACTGGCGCGGGCCGGGCTGCCGGTTCCTGCCGGGTTCTGCCTGACCACGCAGGCGTACCTGCGCGCCACGGCGCCCGCCGGGCTTGCGGAGGTCCACAGCGCCCTCGCCGCTTCCGCCCCGGATGATCTGCCGGCGCTGGCCGCGCTCGCCGCGAAGGCCCGCGGACTGGTCCTCAGTGCCGACGTCCCCGCCGACATTGACGCTGCCGTGCGGGCCGCCTACGCCGCGCTGGGCGCGGACGCTGCCGTCGCGGTGAGGTCCTCCGCCACGGCCGAGGACCTGCCGTTTGCCAGCTTCGCCGGCCAGCAGGACACGTTCTTGAATGTGGTCGGCGCGGAGGCCGTGCTGGCCGCCGTCCGGAAGTGCTGGGCCTCGCTGTGGACGGACCGGGCTGTGACGTACCGCGCCGCGCAAGGGATCGGCCCGTCCACCGTATCGCTCGCGGTGGTGGTCCAGCGCATGGTGGACGCAGCTGTGGCAGGAGTGCTGTTCACGGCAAACCCGGTGACCGGGCGGCGGCACGAGGCCGTCATCGACGCCAGTACCGGGCTCGGCGAGGCGGTGGTGTCCGGGGCCGTCAACCCGGACCACTTCGTGCTGGACGGCGCCACTGGAAAGATCCTGGAACGACGGATCGGGGACAAAAGCCTTGTCATCCGTCCGCTGCCAGGCGGCGGAACCGAGCGGGTCCCACAGCCGGGTGCGGGGTCCGCCGCCAGCCTGGACGACGCCCAGCTCGCCGCATTGGAACTTTTGGGCCGCCGCGCAGCGGTGCACTTCGGCTCGCCGCAGGACCTCGAATGGGCCATCGGCGGGGACGGCGCCCTGTGGCTGACGCAGTCCAGGCCCATCACGACCCTCTACCCCCTTCCCCAGAAGCCCCCGGCGGGAGAGGGGCTGCGCGTCTACCTGTGCTTCAGCCTGGCCCAGGGGCTGACCCGCCCGCTGACACCGATGGGGCTGGCCGGCATCAGACTCATCGCCTCATCCGTGGCCAAGGCAGCGCACTTTGACGTACCGGAGCCGCGCAACGGCCCGTCGCCGTACGCAGAGGCCGGGCAGCGTATCTTCTTCGACCTCACGGCCGTGGTCCGCAGCAAGACGGGCCGGGCGATCGTCCCCCGGGTGTTCGACGTCATGGAGGCGCGGTCCGCCACTGTGCTACGCCGGCTCTTCACCGATGCCAGGCTGTCCGTCACCAACACGTCCCCGCGGCGGCTCCTTCGGCACATCGCCCCCGTGGCGGCCCGGGCCAGGGTGCCGGAGTCTGTGGTCCGCGCCCTTGTCCGTCCCGAGGCTGCACTCCGCCGGGTCGAACGCATCGGCGAGAGGCTCAGGACCTCGCTCGTTGTGCCCGCCGGCGCCACTGCGGCGCAGCGGCTGGACCACGCTGAGCGCATCCTGGGACGGGAAGTCTTCCCGGTGGTTCCCAACATCCTGCCGCTGCCGGCCCTGGGCTTCGCCCTGCTGGCCGTGGCCGGGAAGCTGGTGGGCGGCCGGGCGGAGCCGGGGGAGCTGCAGTCGGTCCTGAGGGGACTCCCCAACAACGTGACCACTGAAATGGGCCTGGACCTGTGGGGGCTCGCCTCTGCGATCCGGGCCGACGCCGGATCTGCCGCGGTGTTCGCCGAAGCAGTGTCTTCCGATGCGGCGGTATCGGAGCTGGCGCGCCGCTACCGCTCCGGCGAGCTTCCCGCCGTCGTGCAGTCCGGGCTGTCAGGCTTCCTTGGCCGCTACGGCCACCGGGCGGTGGCGGAAATAGACCTCGGGATGCCACGCTGGTCCGATGACCCGACCCATATTCTGGGGGTCCTGGCCAACTATCTGCGGCTCGATGATCCCGCCCAAGCCCCGGACCGTAAGTTCAGCAAGGCGGCGCGCGAGGCGGAGGCCCAGGTGGAGCGGCTCGTGGCCGCGGCGCGGGAGCGGAGCCGCCTGCGGGCCGGGCTGGTGCGGGCCGCGCTGAAACGGACCCGGATGTTCGCGGGCCTGCGTGAACTGCCGAAGTACCACCTCGTGGAGGCGTTGGGCGCGGTCCGGGAACAGCTCACGGCCGTCGGGGCGGAGCTGGCCGCGGCCGGACGCATCGACGCAGCCGATGACATCTTCTTCCTTGACTTCGCCGAAGCGCACGAGGGGCTGGGCGGGACCCTGTTGCACGGGATCGTGGCCCAGCGCCGCGAAGCCTACGTGGCTGAACTCGGCCGGCGGCACATTCCCCGGGTGCTGCTCTCGGACGGTACGGAGCCCGAAGCGCTGCAGACCGTCTCGGGCGGGCCGGCCGGCGCGGCGGCAGGCGCGGCGGCGGGGGCAGCGGCGGGGCTCCTGTCCGGCACGCCGGCCTCGGCCGGCACCGTTACCGCCCGGGCCCGCGTGATCCTGGACCCGCAGGGGGCGCACCTGGAGCCCGGCGAGATCCTGGTCGCCCCGTCCACGGACCCCGGCTGGACGCCGCTGTTCCTGACGGCGGGAGGACTCGTGATGGAAATGGGCGGACCCAACTCCCACGGGGCCGTCGTCGCCCGGGAATACGGGATCCCGGCGGTGGTCGGTGTGCCGGACGCCACCGCCAGGATTTCCACGGGACACAACATCACGGTCGACGGCGCCGCCGGCACCGTAGCGCAGGGCTAATTGTGCCGCCGATTGTGCCGCTGATTGTGCCGTCAGGCCGGCGGGGGAGTCCACGGTGCCGGGGCCGATGCCTCGCTACAGTGGGGCCATGAGTGAACAGCACGGCCCCGGGGCCCCGTCGGTGGGCGCAGCAGACAGCCCTACGCCACGTCCGCTGCCCCGGGACGAGGATGCCTGGCTGCCGGGGTGGCTGGTGCGGCGTCCGCTCACTGCCGGCTGGGCCTGGACCGGATTCTGGGCGGCCCTGATCATTGCCGACGAATTTGTCGACCTCGCAGGCTGGTCCTGGTATGTGCTGGTCGGGATGGCCGCGCTGCCCACACTGCTGGCGACTATCGCCCTGCTGCATGCGACACCCCGCAGATTCCTGAAGCCGCGGCGGGACTCGGTGCTGGGCCATTTCTTTGTCCGCTTCCTCGCCCTCATTGCGGCCTTCCTCGTGTGGGGCGTATCGGTGGTCATGAGCGCCTCCATCTCTACGACCATCCAGTCGCTCGTCGGCGCATCAGAGCGGGAGGTCACGTCCGTGGGATTCAACCTCCTGTTGGCCGCGATTCCCCTCGCGGTATCCGTGCTGTGGCTGGCGTTCATCATCCGCTGCGCCTGGTTCCTCCGCAGGCTCAGGGGCTGGAAACAGGAACCGGGGCCGGGCGCCGTGCCCAAGAAGTTCCTGCGCTTCAGGCCGCGGCTCAGGCGGGTAGCGGTGGGGCTCGCCCATCCGGGGCTGCTGCTCGTTGCCGGGCTCGGCACCTCTGTCCTCGCGCTCCTGCTGGGGGCAGTCGAACTGACCGTGAATGTCCTCAAGTAGCACGCCGCCGAGTCGGAGTGAGGCGTAGTGTTGAACTATGAGCTGCAATGTTGGAGCGCGGATTCTTGGAGCGCGGGTTTTTGAAGCGCGGTCACAATGACCCGCAAATGGCTGCGCTGGCTGCCCGCCGTGGCCGTTCCTGCTGTCATCGCCGCCGGTGTGCTGGCCGGATCCCCGGCAAGCGCCGGGGATCCCCTGCCGGCCAAGACGCCGGAGCAAGTGCTGCAGTTGATTGCCCAGCACCGCGACCAGGCGCTCTCCGGAACCCTGGAGCAGGCCTCGGAGATCGGCCTTCCTGAACTCCCTAAAGTCGGGCCTGGCGCCGACTCCTCCGATACCGCCTGGCTCGAGCTGCTGACGGGTCCGCACACGGCGCGGGTTTATCTCGACGGGCCGGACAACGCCCGTGTCCAGGTGATGGACCGGATGGCTGAACGGAACGCCATCAGGCACGGCACCGAGCTGTGGTTCTACAACTCCAAGGACAACACCGCAGCGCATGTCCGGCTGCCGGCCGACGCCGCCGACCGCCACGCGGACCACAACGGCACCATGCCCACGCCCGATCGGCTCGCCGCCACGCTGCTCGCCAAACTCGACGCAAGCACGGACGTGGCTGTCGGCCCCGATGTCCAGGTGGCCGGCCGGGCCGCGTACAACCTCATGCTCACCCCGAAGTCTTCGACCACCCTGGTCGCGTCCATCGCGATCTCGGTTGACGGCCAGAGCGGGCTGCCGCTGGGCGTTGAGATCAAGGCCCGCGGGCAGGCCGATCCCGCCTTCCGGATCGCTTTCACCAGCTTAAAGCTCGAGGCCCCGGACGCATCAGTCTTCAACTTCACTCCGCCGCCGGGCGCCACCGTCAAGGAGATACCGGTCCCGGCGCACAAGTCGGAGGACGTCAGGACGCCGTCGGATAAGACCTCGAAGGACGCCCACCGGCCCACCGTCACCGGATCCGGCTGGGAGTCCGTCATCGGGTTCCCCGCGGGAACCGGAGCACCGGCAGGTCTTGGGGCGCCGGACCAGGCCTCGCCCCAGCAGCCGTCGCCGGACCAGACCGGCGGGTCGACGTCGGGAGCGGCTTCGCTGCTCCAGCAGGCCACTGTCCCCGTCCCCGGCGGCCGGCTCTTGTCCACCGCGCTCGTGAATGTGTTGATCCTCGACGACGGCCGCATCTTCGTTGGCTCCGTGCCCCTGGAGCGGCTCCAGTCCGCGGCACAGGGATGACTGCCGGTGACTGTCCGGTGACCGCCCAGTGACCGCCGTCGGGCCCGCTGCCGAACTGAGCATTGAGACCACGGCCCTCAGCAAGCGGTTCGGCCATCAGCTGGCCGTTGACGGAGTCGACCTGGCGGTGCCGAGAGGCTCGGTCTTCGGTTTCCTGGGCCCCAACGGCTCAGGCAAGACCACCACCATCCGGCTCATGCTGGGCCTGGCCGCGGCCACCGGCGGCTCCGTACGCGTCCTGGGCGAGGAGATGCCCCGGCAGCTGCACGAAGTGCTGCCCCGGGTGGGGGCCCTCGTCGAAGGACCAGCGTTCTATCCATTCCTGTCCGGCGCGGCCAACCTGCACCGCATGGACGCTGCGGACCCCCTTGGTTCGGCCGACACCCGGCGGGCCCGGGTCCAGTCAGCGCTCGAGCGGGTGGGCCTGACGCACGCCGCGGACAAGAAGGTGCGGGCGTACTCGCTTGGGATGAAGCAGCGCCTGGGCATTGCCAACGCCCTGCTGGCTCCCCGGGAGCTCCTGGTGCTGGACGAGCCCACCAACGGCCTGGACCCGCAAGGCACGCGGGAGGTGCGGAACCTGGTGCGCTCGCTCGCCGCCGACGGCGCCACCGTGTTTGTGTCCAGCCACCTGCTCGCCGAGGTTGAACAGATCTGCACGCACGCGGCCATCATGAGCGCGGGGCGGCTGGTGGCCCAGGGGACCCTGGCGGAGCTGCGCCGGGCAGGCCAGGCCCGGATCCGTGTGCTCACGCCCGACCCCGGGGCCGCGGTGCAGGTGCTGGCCGGCCTGGGCCTGAACGCCAGCAGCAGTTCAGCCGTCGGCAGTTCAGCTAGCGGCAATCCAAACGGCGGCAGTTCCTCAGGCGCGGGCGAGGTGCTCTTTGCGCCACTGTCCGCTGCCGCCTCCGACGGCGGGGTGGCGCCTGAAGCTGTGGTGGCGGCGCTCGTCGCTGCCGGTGTCCGGGTCCGCGGGTTCGCGACGGAGCAGGTCAGCCTGGAGGACCGCTTTCTGGCGCTGACGGGGGAGGGGTTCGACGTTGTCCAGTGATACGTCCGCGGACGGCGGCGCATCCGCCCCGCCGTCCGCGCCTCCGTCTTCCACCCCGCCTTCTTCCGCCCGGCCTTCTTCCGCCCCGCCGTCCGCCCCGCCTTCCGCCCGGCGCCGTCCCGTGTCGGCTCGACGCGGCGGCGGCCTGCTTGCGTCCGAGCTGGGAGTGCTCTTCCGCCGCCGCAGGACCTGGGCCATGCTTTGTGCCCTGGCCGCCATCCCGGTCCTGATCGCCGTCGCCGTGAGGGTGTCATCCGCCGTGCCTGCGGGCCGCGGGCCGGCGTTCCTGGACCGGATCACCCAGAACGGATTGTTCGTCGGCGTGACGGCGATGCTGGTGTCCGTTCCGCTGTTCCTCCCGCTCACCGTGGGGGTCGTGGCGGGGGACACGATTGCCGGGGAGGCCGGGCTGGGGACCCTGCGTTACCTGCTCGTCGCCCCAGCGGGCCGGATCCGGCTGCTGCTCGTGAAGTATGCCGGCGCGGCCGTATTCGTCGTCGTCGCCCCGCTCGTGGTGGCGCTGGTCGGGGCCGGAATCGGTGCGGCGCTCTTCCCCGTGGGGCCCGTGACGCTGCTCTCCGGCGACTCGATCGGGACGGGTGAGGCCATGGTGCGGCTGCTGCTGATCGCCGCCTATCTGGCTGTCTCCCTGCTCGGGCTCTCGGCGATCGGCCTCTTTACGTCCACGCTGACGGACGTGCCGGTGGGAGCCATGGCGGCCACCGTGGTGCTCTCAGTCGTCTCGCAGGTCCTGGACGCGCTGCCGCAGCTGGAATGGCTGCACCCCTGGCTGTTCAGCCACTACTGGCTGGACTTCGGCGACCTTCTCCGCCAGCCGGTTTCCTGGGACTCCTTTGCCAGCAACGCGCTGCTGCAGGGCGGGTACCTCGCCGTCTTCGGGGCGCTCGCCTATGGCAGGTTCATCACGAAGGACGTACTCTCCTAGTTTCCCGTCCCGACGCCGCCGGGCTCCCTGCGTCCCGACGCCGTCCCAACTCACTGCCTACGGGCTCACTGCGACAACGTCGCCTCAGTACCGGGCAGCGTAGGGGTACAGCTGCATCCCGGACATGGAGGCAAGATCGGTCACGGTAATGCCGTCATCCGGGTTCAGCGCCTGGACCACCCTGCTGCCGCCGAGATAGATGGCCACATGGTAGAAGCCCGGTGCCGAGCCCCAGACCAGCAGGTCGCCGGGCTGGGCCTGGGAGAGGGGCACGTGCACAGGCGCCTGTGCGAACTGCTGGGCGGCCGTGCGGGGCAGGTATTTTCCGGCCGCGGCGAACGCGGTCTGCACCAGGCCGGAGCAGTCAAAGCCATAGGCTCCGCTTCCGCCGTACTGGTAGAAGTACGGCGCACCGGTCTTGCCGAGAGCCACCGACATGGCGGTCTGGTTGGAGCCGCCGGGCGACGGCGCCGGAACGGGCGCCGGTTCCGGCACGGGCACGGGTAACGGAGCCGGACCGGGCGCAGGTTCGGGTTCTGGCGCTGGAGCAGGGTCCGGCGCCGGCGGCACTTGGGCCGGGGCACCGGGATCCTGGACGGGTGCGGCGGCGGGAGCCGGCTGGGCTGCCGGTGCGGCAGGTTGCCAGGCGGCCTGGTTTCCCGGAGCCGGTTGCGGCGCAGGGCCCGGCGGCGCAGCGGTCAGGGCCGCGAGCCGCTCCTGCTGGCGCTGGCTGTCCAGGGCGTCCGCCCGCGCTGATTCCAGCGCGGCGGTGGTGTTTTTGAGGCTTGCCAGCTGGTCCACCAGCACTGTCCGTTGCGCCCTGGCTTCGGACATGGCCTGCCGCTGGGCGTCGTTGGCGCGCTCGGCGTCGACCTTCCGGGATTCTGCCGTCCGGGCCGCCTCGTCCGCGGCGCTGTTGGCCTCTGCCGCGGCAGCCGTCAGTGACTCCGCCGCGACGGCGGCGGTCTCCGCGGACTGGAAGGCCCTCGTGCGGCCGGCCGTCACGGCCTCAAGGGTCGCGGCCTCCTGAAGCGCCTGCGCTGTGCCGCTGACAAAGCTGCTGAGGGCCGGATTCAGTCCGCCGTTGCGGTACAGATTGCCGGCCAGTTGGCCGATCTGCTTGCGGGTCTTCTGCTGTTCCGCCCCGGCCGCGGCAGCCTTTGCGGCAGCAAGCGCGGCCGCGTCACGCCGGATCTGAAGCTCCACGAGGGCGTCGCCGTAGGCGTTGTTGGCCTGGAGGGATGCGGCGAGGCTGGCTTCCTGGGCCGTCGAGGCATCGGCCAGGAGCCGGTCGATCCTGGTGACCTGCTCCGCCGTCGCGCTTTCACTGGATTTTGCCCCGGCGATCTCGTCCGGCGAGGGGATTTCGGGCGATGCCGGCACACGGAGCGCAGGCGCTTGGAACACAGCCGATTGCAGTGCACGCGCCGGGGACACTGGAGGGGCCGCGGCCTGCGCTGGCAGTGCCAGCGTTCCCAGGAGTACGACGGCGGCGCAGAGCACCGCGGTCTTTCGGCCGTATCCGGACCAACTCATGGGCAAACCTCGCTGAAGTCTCGCTGGCGTCTCGTTGAACGGCCAGGCTGGAATGAGCGAGGTTGGATTCTGGCGCGTGGAAAGGCCCCTCTGCGGATCACCCAGCACGGACGAGGCTACGTGCCACAGACCACTTTGGCAACACGAGTCACATCAATAACATAAACAACAACAATGTCATTTGGCCACATTCGAGCGAGGCGTGTCGGGCAGCGTGGAGGGCTGAGCGACCAGGCGCGGTCAGGAGCGACCAGGCGCGATCAGGCGTGCTGGCGGGCCTCGTGTTCCGAGTGCGTGGCGGGCTCCAGCTGGAAGGTGCAGTGCTCGGTGTCGAAATGCGAGCCGAGGCATCCGGCGAGCTTGTCCAGGACCATGTCCGCGCCACGGGCGCCCAGCGCCGCGTCCTCCACCACCACATGGGCGGAGAAGACCGGCACGCCGGAGGTGATCGTCCAGATGTGGATATCGTGGACGGACACCACGCCCTCCACTGCGAGGATGTGTTCGCGGATCATCTGGACGTCCACGCCCTTGGGAGTTGCCTCGAGGAGGACGTCCACCACGTCGCGGAGCAGGTGCCAGGCCCTGGGCAGGATCATGAGGGCAATCAGGATGGAGGCGACGGTGTCCGCCGCCTGGAACCCCGTGACCATGATGACCACCGCCGCGGCGATGACGGCAAAGGATCCGAGCAGATCGCCCAGGACCTCGAGATAGGCGCCCCGCACGTTGAGGCTTTCCTTCTGGGCGCCCCGGAGGATCAGCAGCGACACCAGGTTGGCCACGGCGCCGAGGATGGCGGCGAAGAGCATGACGCCGGTCTCCACCTCGGGGGCGGAGCCGAGCCGCCGGATGGCTTCCGTGAAGATGACCACCGAAATCACGATCAGGACCAGCGCATTGGCCAGCGCCGCCAGGACCTCGGCCCGCTGGTAGCCGTACGTGCGCAGGTCGCTGGCCGGACGGGCGGCGATCCAAGCGGCCAGCAGGGCGATGAAGACGCCGGCGGCGTCGGAGAGCATGTGCCCGGCGTCGGCGAGCAGCGCCAGGGAGCCGGACACCATGGCGCCAAGGATCTGGACCAGCACGACGGCGAGGGTAATGCCCAGGACGGCGATCAGGCGTTTCCGGTGCTTCGCAGTGCCGGTGGCCGTGATGCCGTGCGAATGACTGTGGTCGCGTCCCATGCCTACAAGGCTAGCCCCAGCCGAGCTCGTGCAGGCGTTCGTCGCTGATGCCGAAGTGGTGGGCGATCTCATGCACCACCGTGACGGTGACTTCCTCGATCACCTCCTCGCGGGATGCGCAGATCTCCAGGATGGGCAGGCGGAAGATGGTGATGCGGTCCGGGAGGGATCCGGCGCCCCACCAGGAGTCCCGTTCGGTCAGTGGCACCCCTTCGTACAGGCCCAGGAGCACCGTGTCCGGATCATCTCCGGGCTGCGGTGTGTAGTCGTCCTCGATGAAGATGGCCACGTTGTCCATGGTTTTGGCAAGGTCCGGCGGGATCCGGGCCAGGGCGTCGCTCACGGCGGCCTCGAAGTCGGCTTCGGACATCGGGAACGGTACCGAACCGGCGTCATCCCGGCTGCCGTCCGGCACGATCGGTAGGCCGGGCGGCAGCGAAGAGGGCATGCAGAAATCCTAGCGGGACCTGCGCCGGGTCAGCCCAACGCCCGCTAGGCAGATCGCGCCGCCGATCAGGCCCCAGATCGTGGGAATCTCGCCCAGCACCAGCCAGGAGATCAGGATCGTGGTGCCGGGCACGAGATAGGTCGTCGCGGCGAGCCGGCCGGCGTCGATCAGCGAGAGCGCATACGCCCAGGTGGTGAAGGCAATTGCCGTGGGGAAGACGCCGAGGTAGGCGAGCCCCAGCGTGGCCGGCAGCGGGGCCGCCTGCAGTTCGGTGATCAACTGGCCGCTGAACGGCAGGCAGCAGACGGCGCCCACCATGATGCCGAACCACGTAGCCTGGGCGGCGGGGAACTTCCGCAGCACCGGCTTCTGAACAATCACGCTCACCGCGGCGAGGGCAGCGGCCAGCAGGCAGAGCAGCACGCCGGCGACATCCGCCGTCGAGCGCTGGCCGGAACCGAGCGCGATCACCGCAACCCCGCCGAACGCCACCAGGCTTCCAATGATCAGCCAGCGCGGGAAGCCCTCCTTGAGGATGATCCCGGCCATGGCAGCGACGAGGATGGGGTTGACGTTGATCAGCAGGGCGCTGGTGCCGGCGTCGAGGAGATGCTCGGCCGCGTTCAGGGCGACGTTGTAGCCGCCGAACCACATGACGCCGTAGGCCAGGATGGGCCACCACTCGCGGCCCTTGGGCAGCGCCCGCAGCTTCGGCAGCACCACGAGGCCCAGCACGACGGCGGCAATCGCCAGCCGTCCCAGCGTCAAGGAGCCGGGCGAGAAGCTGGGACCCACGGCCCGGATGCCCACGAAGGCGGAGGCCCAGAGCACCACGGTGACGACGACGGCGGCGATGCCGAGCCTGCTGATCTGGCCGGGCTGGGCCGGGCGGTTGGGACGGACGGGGGTGGGAGCGGGGGCGGGGACAGCAGTGTGCGGCGGCACTTCATGGGTGCCTGCAGACTGGGAGGGGCCGGATTCGGCGGTTGTTGCCATGCTGCCAATCTAGCCTTTCACGTGCGCCGGCGGCTGGCGGAAATCGGTCACTTCTCCTCGAAAAACCGCCAAAGTGGGCCATTGGTGCGCGGCTGACTTAGCCGCTGGCCCGATGACCAGCGCACTACACTTTCGGCTAAAGGACGCTGTCGAATCAAAGGAAAGTGCCCATGTACGTCCCCGCCCACTTCGAAGCCGACCGCGAGGCGATTCAGGATTTCCTGGCCCGGCCAGGCGCCGCCAACCTCGTCACCCATACCGCTCAGGGGCTCCTGGCTACCTTGCTGCCCTTCGTTCATGACCCGACGATCGGGGATCACGGGGCGCTGCTGGGGCATGTGGCCCGCAATAACTCCCAGTGGTCGGAACAGGCCATGGGCGAATCCCTGGTGATTGTCCAGGGGCCGGACGCGTACATTTCTCCGGCGTGGTACGCATCGAAGGCCGAGCACGGACGCGTCGTTCCGACCTGGAACTATTCCACCGCGCACGTGTACGGCAAGCTGGTCATCCACGACGACCCGGCGTGGCTCGGCGGCCTTGTGCGACGTTTGACCGACATGCACGAATACGGCTCGGACCGGCCCTGGTCCGTTGACGATGCCCCCGAGCGTTACATCGCGGGGCAGCTTCGCGCAATCGTCGGCGTCGAACTCCTCATCACGAGGGTCGAGGCGAAACTCAAGCTCAGCCAGAACCGGCCCAGTGCCGACATCGATGGAGTAGTTGCCGGGCTTGACGCCCGAGGCCATTCTGGCGCTGCCGCCGCCGTCGAGCGGGCGCGTCCACGATAATCTTGCGCCGCAGCATGTACGCCTGAACTTATGGGGTGCAAAATGGCCCCATGGAGGCATCCGCAGATTCCAAGAATGAGGAAAGGCGGGCGGTCATCGGCACCGCGGCGTTCGCCGTCGTCCCGGCGTCGGTTGCCTTTCTGGTGCCGCGGCTGCTGACGCGCTGGACCGTGCGGCGTCCCGTCACGGGCGGACTGCCGGCACAATGTGCAGGAGCCGTGCTTGTCGGTTCAGGGGCGGCGGTGCTCGCGAATTCCTTCGTGCACTTCGCAGTGGAGGGCGTTGGAACCCCGGCCCCGGTTGCGCCGCCGAAGCATCTGGTTGTCGGCGGCGTTTACCGTTTCGTGCGGAACCCGATGTATGTGGCCATAGCGGCCGCGGTTACGGGACAAGGGCTCCTGCTCGGACAGCCGAAGCTTTTCCTGGCGGCGGCCTTGGGCGCCATCCCCGTGACGGCCTTCGTCAGGCTCTATGAGGAGCCCACGCTGGCGCGGACATTCGGCGCCGAATATGAAGTGTACCGGCAGAATGTCCCGCGGTGGCTGCCGCGGCTCACTCCCTGGCGGCCCGACGTGACGGCACCATAGCCGGCTCCAAGCGGCCGCCCGGAGATGGCCGCCGGCAGCCGCCCCGGCGTTCGCGGAACCCCATTTTGGATAATCCGGAGGTTGGCCCTATAGTTTTATAGGTCCAGTTCGGAGGAACCCGAAAGGACAAAAACGGAAGGCTTCGGCCCTTAATTTTTGCCCTTATTCAGTCGAACTGCGTTCTGGCCCCCATCGTCTAGCGGCCTAGGACACCGCCCTTTCACGGCGGCGGCACGGGTTCGAATCCCGTTGGGGGTACGCAAGGAACTGGTCAAAGCGGATGTAAAAGTCTGGTAGGCTAAAGGCCTTGAAAAATTGCGGTAGCGATACTGCAGACATGCAAGAAACAATCAAGGCCCTGTAGCGCAGTTGGTTAGCGCGCCGCCCTGTCACGGCGGAGGTCGCGGGTTCAAGTCCCGTCAGGGTCGCTCTGATTGCCGGAAGAAATTCCGGCCGTCAAGGTGACATGTCACCTAGGCTCTGTAGCTCAGTTGGTAGAGCGTTCGACTGAAAATCGAAAGGTCACCGGATCGACGCCGGTCGGAGCCACCACTGGGAAGCATCAGTTCTTCGGAACTGGTGCTTTTCTTCTTTAACGCCCGGCGGGACCATCGATTGCTCCGCATCCGCCGTTTTGGGCCGCCATAAGGGCAGTTACGGAGCAATCGACGCATCCGGCCGCCCCGCTTGGGCATCGCCCGGTCATCCCGGCTAGACTCGCACGCTGGGGAAAGAACGCCAAGGCCGCCGGCAGCCCGATCCGGGCCGGCGGCGCAATCTCAACCAGAAAAGTGATTCTGCAAACGTGACTTTGAACAAAATTGCACGACCCTTGACCGTAGCCGCCCTCTTCGCCACCCTGGCCCTTACCGCCTGCTCGGCGCCGGAAGCCGGGAGCACGGCGTCGTCCGCGGCCGCCAGCTCCTCTCCCGCCTCCGCGACACCGAGCGCCAGCAAGTCCTCGGGCCCGTATGGTGACTTCGCCACGGCCGCCGAGGCCTGCACCAAGATCTCGGAGCAGGCCACCGGCGCCACGCTGCTGCCGCTCTCTGCAGCGCAGGGCAAGACGGCGGAACTGGAACAGTTCAAGGCGGAACTGAGCAAGACCGCGGAGAGCGTCCCGGACAGCCTCAAGGCCGACTTCGCCAAACTCAACCAGGTGGCAGTCGCGGGAGTGACCGATCAGACCGTCTTCTCCAGCGGAAAACTCCAGGCCGCCATGGCTCCCGTGACGAGCTGGCTCGCCACGAACTGCAAGTAATCCACAGGCCCGGCCGTGTTCAGCGGCGTTCCCCCGGCGGTACCCTTGGGCCAGCAGTGCTAGCAACAGCCCATCCGGCACGACCTCCGCCAGCCCGGACGCGTCGGGCACCTCGGCCACGCCGGGGGGTGCCGGCAGCGCCGCCGCAGCCGGTGGAGACGCCGGCAGCGGAGGGCTGGGCGGCTTCGGCAGCATCGAGGAGGCCTGTGGCGCCGTCAGCGCCACCGCGCTGTCCATGCTGGCCCTGCCCATGGCGGCGGTGACGGGCAACGAAACCGCCGAGGTGGAGAAGGCCCGGGCTGCACTGGCGACGTTGCAGGGCCAGGTACCGGCAGAGCTCAAGGATTCCATCGACAAGCTGAAGTCGATCACAGACGATGCCGGCCAGGATTTTTCCAAGTTCGACAGCGAAGACTTCGACAAGGCCATCGCCCCGATCGACAGCTGGCTGCAGTCCCGCTGCTGACGGAGCCGCACCGACGCTCCAGTGTTCCAGTGTTGAGGACAGTGTTGCGGACATCCCGGCGCCAAGCGTCCAACCGTCCCGGTTCCGGGCCCTGGGAGTCCATCGCGCGCACTCACCCGCCGCTTTGGTATTCCAAGAAGAATTTCCTCTGCTGGACGAGGTGATTCTCCGCGCATTGTTGCCGTGGTTTACTTTCACCACGTCATCCAATAGTCTTTTTGGTATACCAAATGGAATTCTGAGGAGACGACCGTGGGAGAAACACGTCAGGCCAGCCCAAGGCTGCCCGCGGGCCGTGCTCAACTGAATACAGCTCGGCTGAAGGCACCCCGGCTGAAGACAGCCGGGGTGCTGATCGCCCTGACGCTCGTCTCGGTCAATCTCCGGCCCGCGATCACCACGGTGGCAGGCGTCATGGGGCAGCTCCGGGCGGCCTTCGATCTGGATCCCCGGCTGCTTCCGCTCCTCGGGGCGCTTCCGGTGCTGGCGTTCGGCATCTCCGCGCCGTGCGGTCCGTGGCTCGCCCGGCGGCTCGGTGCCGGGCGCGCGGTGGCGGTGGCGCTGCTGGTGCTGGCGGCCGCGCTCACCGTGCGCGTCCTGATGCCCGTGTTCCTGCTGCCCGGGACGTTCCTTGCCGGGGTGGCGATCATGACGGCCAGCGTGCTGGTGCCGCAGATCGTCAAGGCCAACCGCGGCACAGGCTGGTGGACAGGGCTGTGCACCATGGGCTTCGGGCTCGGCGCGGCGCTGGGGGCCGGGCTCGTGCAGCCGCTCCAGCATGCCCTGGGCGGAAGCCTTCCCCGGGCACTGGCCGTTTGGGCGGTGCCCGCCCTGCTGGGCGCTGCGCTGATCTACCGCTCCGGCGGCGGACGCGCGGTCTTGGCGAACCCGCCGGCCCGCGCCGCGGCCCCGGGCACTGCCGCTGAGGAACGCCCGACGCCGGGTGCTCGGCAGAATGCCGCACCGGCAGTGCCGCTGTGGAAGCAGCCGACGGCGTGGGCCGTGACCGCGTTCTTTGGGCTGCAGGCCATGCTGTACTTCGCCATCACCTCGTGGCTGGCCGTCTACCTCGTCTCAAAGGGCCTGGCCGCGGGCGATGCCGCGGCGCTGCTGGCCTGGTTCAGCCTGGCCGGCCTGCCCGCGAGCCTCCTGGCACCCGTGCTGGCCGGGCGCCCGGCCGTGCTGCGGATCATGGCCCCCGGGCTGGGGATCCTGGTGGCCGCCGGGCTGCTCGGCGTCCTGCTGGCCCCGGCCGGGCTGCAGTTCGTCATGGTGGGGCTTCTGGGGATTGTCCAGAGCGCAGGGTTCGGGCTCGCCATGGCCCTGGTGGTCATCCGTTCCGCAGGACCGCAGACGGCGGGAAAGCTGTCCGCGATGAGCCAGGGACTCGGCTTCGCACTGGCCTCCCTGGGGCCGCTCGGTGCGGGCCTGCTGCACGGGTGGACCGGCGGCTGGGAGGCCACGTTCTGGGCCCTCGCCGGTGAAGCCGTGCTCCTCGCCGTCGCCGGATACGTCGCCGTGAACGGGCCGCTTGCGTCCGTGGAGGCTGACGGGACCGAGGCACCCGCCGAGCCGGCCCCTGAAACCGGCCCGCCGCCGTCGCCCGCTGAACGTCGCCCACTAAACGTCGCCCGCTAAACAAGGCACAACCAGAAGTGGCCGGTCCCTCCGCGGAGGAACCGGCCACTTCTTGCACGCGTGAAAACTAGACGAGCTGAAGCCCGTCTGCCACCACCTTCCCGCGGTGAATCACCGTGCGGTCGGTGCCGCGGTCCATCACCGCGGAGGCAACTGTCTCGCCGTCGAGCAGCAGCAGGTCGGCGGGATCTCTGGCCTCGACGCCGGGCCGGTGGGCCGTGCCCTTGAGCCGGGTGGCGGACGGGTCCAGGACGCTGGCGCCGCCCACCGTGGCGATCGCGAGGCAGTGCTCGATGAGCTCGTCCCTGCGGAAGCCGTGCGTGAACGCGAGCTGCCAGGTGCGGTCCAGCATGTCCGTGTTGCCGTAGGGGGACCAGTAGTCGCGCTGGCCGTCCTCACCCAGGCCCATCCGGACACAGGCCTCGGCGAGCAGCGGGATCGGCAACTGACCCGAGACGGACGGCGCCACGGACGCCAGCGAGACGTCCAGCTCGGCAAATTCCTCGATCAGCCGGCGCGTGGTGGCCTCGGAAACGCTGCCCAGCTGGTAGGCGTGGGACATGGTGACCTTGCCCTGCATGCCGAGGGCGCGGGTGCGCTCCAGGACCAGGTCCGTGCTGAAGACGCCGAGTTCGCCGGGTTCGTGCAGGTGGATGTCGATGGGGACCTGGTACTTCTCGGCCAGGCCGAAGACGATGTCCAAGTGCCGGGCCGGGTCTCGGTCCAGGCTGCAGGGGTCGATGCCGCCCATGACGTTGGCGCCGGCCTTGAGGGCCTCCTCCATGAGCGGCACGGTGCCTTCCTCGAGCAGGAGTCCGGCCTGCGGGAAGGCGATGATCTCGACGTCGGCCCGGTCCTTGAACTGCTCCTTGGCGGCAAGTAATGAGTCGAAGCGCTCCAGACGGCAGTCCACGTCCACCTGGGCGTAGGACCGGACGCGGGTGGTGCCCCGTGCGATCATCCGGCCGAGCGTGTCGTTGACCCGTTCCTGAAGCGGGACCTCCGCGTGGCGCCAGTTCTGCCGGTCGTTCATCATCATGGTCCACACGCCGGGGCCGCCGGTGTGTTCCCGGAAGGGCAGGCCGATCCGGGTGGAGTCCAGATGGACGTGCACATCGGAGAATGACGGCACCAGCAGACGGCCGCGGCCTTCGACGACGGTGACGTCTTCCCCGGTGACGGCGTCGACGGAGGGCGCTATGCGCGCCGGGTCATGCGGCTCGACCCCGGTGATCTTGCCGTCCGCGATGGTGACGTCGCTCAGCGTTTGCCCCCACGGGCGGACGGCTCGGATCAGGGTGTTCAATGTGTTGCTCCTTTTGCTAGTGGATCTATTGCACACCGGCCAGCGCCGCGGCGGCCAGTCCTGCGTGGTGGCAGGCCGGCACGGCCGGGCCGGCGGGGGCCGGGATGTGGCTGATGCAGCGCTGCCGCTGTTCTTCGGGCAGGGTGCCGATCAGCGGGCAGCGCGTACGGAACACGCAGCCGCTGGGCGGATTGGCGGGGGAGGGCAGGTCGCCGCGGAGCCGGATCTTCACTTGTTCGCGGGCGGCCCGCGGATCGGGCAACGGCACGGCCGAGAGCAGCGCCTTGGTGTAGGGGTGCAGGGGGTTCCGGAAGAGTTCGTCGCGCGGGCCCTGCTCCACGATCTTGCCCAGGTACATCACGGCCACCTCGTGGGAGATGTGCCGGACCACTGAGAGGTCGTGGGCGATGAAAATGTAGGACACGCCGGTGTCGCGCTGGATTTCCTGCAGCAGGTTGACCACCTGGGCCTGCACGGAGACGTCCAGGGCGGAGACCGGTTCGTCGCAAACAATCACTGAGGGGTTGAGCGAAATGGCCCGGGCGATGCCCACGCGCTGGCGCTGCCCGCCGGAGAATTCATGCGGGAACCGGTTGTAGTGCTCCGGTTTGAGCCCTACCTGGTCCAGCAGTTCCTTCACCCGGTTCTTCAGCCCGCCGGGCGGGGTGATCTTCTGTGCCACCATCGGGGCGGCGATCGCGGTGCCCACGGTCTGCCGCGGATTGAGCGAGGCGAAGGGATCCTGGAAGATCAGTTGGACCTTGCGCCTGAAGTCATACAGGTCCCGGCCGCGCAGCTGGCTGATGTCGGCGCCGTCGACGACGATCCGGCCGCCGGTGGGGTCCATCAGGCGGGCCACCATGCGGCCGGTGGTGGACTTGCCGCAGCCCGACTCGCCCACGAGCCCCAGGGTCTGGCCGCGGCCGAGACTGAACGAGACGCCGTCGACGGCCTTGACCGAACGGTTGCCGGAAGCGAACAGCCCGCTCTTGATGGGGAAGTGTTTCTGGAGATTCTCCACCTGGAGAATGGCCTGGTTGTCCATGGCGGTCCTAACTCGACGTCCGGATGGTGATGATCTGCGGGCCACTCAAGTGGCAGCGCTTGCCGTGGCCGTCCTCGACGAGCAGTTCGGGCCGCCGGCTGTGGCAGACGCCGTCGCCGGCGAGTTCGGCGTATTCGCAGCGGGCGCTGAAAATGCAGCCCGCGGGCAGGTCGAGCAGCGACGGCGGCTGGCCGGGGATGGGGTTGAGTCGGCTTGCGGGGCTGCTGAGGGTGGGCATCGACTTGAGCAGCCCCAGCGTGTACGGGTGCTGGGTGTCGTAGAAGATCTCGTCGACGGGCCCGGATTCCACGCATTGGCCGCCATACATGACCAGCACGGAGTCGCAGACCTCGGCCACCACGCCGAGGTCGTGGGTGATGAGGATGAGCGCCGAGTTGGTTTCCTGCTGGAGTTCGGACATGAGGTCCAGGATCTGGGCCTGGACGGTGACGTCCAGGGCCGTGGTAGGCTCGTCGGCGATCAGCAGCTCCGGTTCGCAGATCAGCGCCATGGCGATCATGGCGCGCTGGCGCATGCCGCCGGAGAAGTGGTGCGGGTATTCATCGAAGCGCTGCTCCGGGCTGGGAATGCCGACCCTTCCGAGCATGTCGACGGCGGCAGCACGGGCCTGCTTCTTGCTCGCCTTGTTGTGGACGAGGTAGGCCTCGGCGATCTGGTGGCCCACGGTGTAGAACGGGTGCAGGGCCGAGAGCGGGTCCTGGAAGATCATGCCGATGTTGCGGCCGCGCAGCCGGCGCATCCCGGCCTCGGGCAGCGTGACGAGGTCCCTGCCCTGGAAGAGGGCCTGCCCCGTGACCTGTGCCGAGGTGCCCTTGAGCAGGCCCATCAGTGCCTGGCTCGTGACGGACTTCCCGGAGCCGGATTCGCCCACGATGCCCAGGGTCTGGCCGCGCTCCAGGGCGAAGTCCATGCCGTTCACGGCGGAGACGACGCCGTCGTTGGTGGGGAACTTCACGGAAAGGTTGCGGACCTCGAGGAAGGCGCCGGTGGCCGGCCCGACGTCGCGCGTGGCGGCCGCCGGGCCGCTGTGCGGGCTGGGTTGGAGTTGGGTCATTGGAGCCTCACTCGGGGATCGATGGCGGCATAGGCAAAGTCGACGACGACATTGGCCACGATGACGAAGAAGGCGGCCAGCATGGTGATGGCCATGGTCACGGGCAGGTCGCCGGAGATGGCGGCGTGGACGGCGGTGAAGCCCAGGCCGGGGACGGAGAAGATCTGCTCGGTGAGGACGGCGCCGCCCAGCAGCAGGCCGATGTCCATGCCGAGCATGGTGACGATGGGCGTGATGCCGGCCCGGACGCCGTGCTTAAAGGTGACGGTCCGCGGGGCGAGGCCCTTGGCCCGGGCGGTGCGGATGAAGTCCTCGCCGAACGTCTCGATCATGTTGGTGCGGGTGACCCTGATGTAGGCGGCGCTGAACAGCACGGCCAGGGCGATCCACGGCAGCAGGTAGTTGGCCACCCAGGCCATCGGGCCCTGCGGCCCGAAGGGGCTGTTGATCTGGTTGGTGGTGAACGGCAGCAGGTGCAGCTGGTTCACGAACAGCAGCAGCAGGAACAGGCCCGTGACGGGGATGGGGAGCGAGACGCCCACGGAGGCGGCGCCTACGATGAATTTGTCGGTAGCTGAGCCCTTGCGCAGGGCGGCGAGCAGCCCGAGCCCGACGCCGGAAACGGTCCACAGGACGAGCGCGCCGACGGCCATGGACAGCGTGTAGGGCAGGGAGCGGACGATGATGTCCGCGACGTTCTCATTGGTCTGGAAGGACTTGCCGAGGCACGGCCACTGGCAGACGGATTCGGCGCCCGGGGCGCCGATCATGCGCGGGGAAAACAGTCCGCGCATGTAGTCGAGGTACTGGATGAAGAAGGGCTGGTCCATGCCCAGTGCCACGCGGGCCTCGGCCACGCGTTCCGGCGTGCACTCCTGGCCGCAGGCGGCCGCGGCCGGATCGGAGGGGCCGAGCTGGAAAAGCGTGAAGGTGATGAAGCTGACCGCGGCGAGCAGCAGGACCAGCGAGCCGGCTCGGCGAAGAATGAATGTGATCATGGTGGTGGTTGCGGGCCGCCCGGTTGCCGGGCGGCCCGCTTCTCCTTCTGGACGAAGCCTGTCTAGTGCTCGACGCCGACGATCGAGAGGTCGATTCCGCCGAAGAAGTAGCCCACCTGGGCATTGCGGACGTTGGAGCCCACCACGCTGTTGGTGTGGGAGCGGATGAGCGGGATGATCGGGTACGTCTTCAGGGCCGCGCCGAATGCCTCGGACCACTTCTGGCCCAACTCCTCGGAGGATCCGGCGGTGTTGCGCAGTTCAAACATGGCCTTGGAGACCTGGGGGTCGAAGTAGCGCGAGGTGTTGGAGAAGCCGTAGCTGGTGCCGTCGTTGTTCGGGCCCAGGATCGGGTCCGCCGAGGTGCGGATCGAGGCCGGGTCGGCGCCGCCGCACCAGCCCGAGCGTCCGATGTCCGGCAGCTGATCGCTGGCCATGATCGAGTAGTAGTTCGGGGCCGGGATCGGCACGAGTTCAACATCGATGCCCAGGGCCTTCAGGTTCTGCTGCACGACGGTGCCGGTGTTCTTGTAGGCGTCGCGGTTGTTGGCGTAGCCGTACGTCAGGGTCTTGGGGTAGTTCTTGCCTTCGAGGAGCTTCTTGGCTTCCTCCAGCTTGGGCTTGCCGCTGGGGTCAAGCTCCAGCTCCTGCGCCACGTAGCCGCGCATCTTGGAGTTCAGCGGGCTCTGCGTGATCTCGCCGAAGCGGCGTCCGCCGTACTGCACCAGGATGGACTGGCGGTCCAGGGCGAGTGCGATGGCCTTGCGGACGTCCGGGTCCGTGATCTTCTCCGTGTTCAGGCTCAGGACGTCGTTGCAGCCCAGCAGGCCTGAGGCCACACGGTCCTTGACGGCGGCGTCGGCGAGCTTGGCCGAATCGGAGGTCTGCAGCGCACCGTTCGAATCCAGGGTGATGGAGTCCGGGTCCGAGTTGGCCAGCAGTTGCTGGCTGATGGTGGCCTGGGACGTGGAGAGCGAGAAGCTGAAGGTGTCCGGCAGCGCGGAGCGGTTGGGGTCCGTGGCGGCGTCCCAGTGCGGGTTGCGGACGAGCTTGAGGGACTTGCCGCGGTTGTAGGACTCCACCATGTACGGGCCCGAGGATACCGGGTGGTTGGTGTAGTCCAGCTTGCTGTCCTTGGCCTGCGGCACCGGGGCGGTGTTGGAGCGCGATGCCAGCGCCGGGAACTCGGCGAACGGCTTCTTCAGGTGGAACACCACGGTGCGCTCATCCGGGGTATCGACGGCCTGGAGCACCGCGGAAGGGTCCTTGTACGGCCCCTTGTACCCGGCGGCGTCGAGCGCTGCGTTGAGCTCCTGCGGGGCCTGGGTGTAGACATCCTGGGCGAAGGTCCGCTCGATGCCGTACTTGATGTCCGCGGAGGTGATGGGGCTGCCGTCCTCGAACTTCACGCCGTCCTTCAGCGTGTAGGTCCAGCTCAGGCCGTCCGTGGAGACCATGCCGGTGTCCGTGGCGAGGTCGGGGACCACTGTGGGCGGCTGGCCGGCGGTCTCCTTGGCCATGGTCAGGGTGCGGTAGTACAGCTGGCCGACGTTGGCTGTCTGGACGTAGTTGCTGTTGCCGGGGTCCAGGGTCTGGAAATCCGAGGACATCAGGACGTTGATGTTGCCGCCCTTGGCGCTGAAGCCGGATTTGACCACGTTCGGTGCGAGTTCGCTGACCGACTCGGCGGGTTTGGCGTTGCCAGGCTGGTTCTGAGTGGCGGCGCAGCCGGTGGCGGCCATCGCAATCAGCACGGAGAGTGCCAGGGCTCTGGTGAGGGTATTCATGTTGCTCCTCGTGGGGGTGTCATTGAACGGAGAAGTGCGGTGGGCTAGTGGCGGGAGGCCTTGGGGTCCAGGGCGTCCCGCACGGCGTCGCCGAGCAGGTTGAACGCCAGGACGGTGACGACGAGCATGATGCCGGGCACGGCCAGGAACCATGGATCGCTGAGGTACCAGTTGCCGGACTGCGCGGCGTTGAGCATCTGGCCCCACGACGGTGTGGGATCCTTGACGCCGACGCCGAGGAAGGACAGGGCGGCTTCGGCGGAGATGTTGGTGGGGATGAGCATGGTGGCGTAGACGAGCACGACGCCCATGACGTTCGGGATGATCTGGCGGAACAGCACGCTCAGGTGCGAGGCGCCGAAGGAGCGTGCCGCCTCGACGAACTCGCGTTCGCGCAGGCTCAGTACCTGGCCGCGGACGATCCGGGCGAGGTAGGCCCAGCCGAAGAAACCGAGGATGATCACGAGCGAGGCCATGGGCAGGAAGCTGCCTTCGCCCAACGGCGTGCCGCGAAGCCTGGACTGCAGGATGGGCGTCAGGGAGAGCACCAGCAGGAGGTGCGGGAAGGCGAGGAAGAGATCCATGATGCGGCTGATGATGGCATCGGTCTTGCCTCCGAAGTAGCCGGCGGCCGCACCGAGGACCGTCCCCAGCACCACCGAAACGGCGGTGGACAGCAGGGCGATGGTGAGGGAGACCTGACCGCCGTGGGCGAGCCGGGCGAAGAGGTCCCGGCCAAGACCCGGTTCGACGCCGAGCCAGTGCTGGGCCGAGGGGTACATGAAGCCGGGGAGCGGCAGGCCCGGCGTCTGGAAGTCGTCCAGGACTTCCGGGCTGGTGTTCGAGGTGTAGGGGTCATTGCCTGACAGGGCGCTGAGCCACGGGGCAAGGATGGCGAACAGCATGATCGCCACCACCACGCACAGGCTCAGCAGCGCGATCTTGCTGCGGCGGATCCGCAGCCATGCTGTCGCCAGCAATGAGCGGGCTTCGGCTGGAGCGCTGGCGGGTCTGGCATCCGGTGCCGGCGAAACCGGCGGGCTGCCTGTGCCGGGTTCGGCGGACTGTAGCTGGGTCAACGGCTGTGCTCGATTCATGATCCAGGGAGATGGCTCCGGAACTTTTCTTGTATACCAAAATAGAGTAAAGCACGATTGATGCGATGTAAATCACAAATAATGTAGTATTTGGAATACCAAACACTTGCTGCGTTACTTGCTGTGCTGCTCGCTGTGTTAGCTGTGTTAATTGCGACGAACGAAAGGACCCGCTGTGCTCACGAAGGTATCGGCCCGCTATGTACTCGGTTTCGACAAAGGGCAGCATGTGCTGCTGGATAACGCCTGTGTGGTCTACCGGGGAGACGTCATCGAGTTCGTCGGCCGCGGATATGAAGGGCCGGTTGATGAGGAACGGGATCTGGGCGATGCCCTGCTCATGCCCGGGCTCATCGACCTCGACGCTTTGACCGACATCGACCATCTGATCCTGGACAGCTGGACAGATCCCGAACTCGCCAAGGGCTACCAATGGTCCGAGGACTACTTCAGCCACCGCCGCGCCGACGTGTTCACGGCAGAGGAGCGCCAGGAGATCCGCGAATACGCCCTCATCCAGCTTGTGCTGCACGGCATCACCACCTACATGCCCATCGCCTCCGAGGTCCACTCCGCCTGGGCCGAGACCTTTGACGAGCTCGCGGGCATGGCCGAGACAAGCCGGCGGCTGGGGCTGCGCGGCTACCTCGGCCCTGCCTACCGCTCCGGCGTCAACGTTGTGCTGGATATCGGGGAGCGGTCGGTGATGTTCGACGACGAGCGCGGTGCCGAAGGCTTTGCCGACGCCCTGCGCTTCCTGGACCACGCGAAAGAGCTGGACGACCCGCTGGTCCACGGCGTCCTGCTTCCCTGCCGGATCGAAACCCTGGGCGTGGAACTGCTGAAGGCCACCGCCCGGGCATCCGAGGAACGTGACGTCCTGGTGCGCCTGCACTCCCTGCAGGGCCTCGCGGAGCGCCAGCTCATCCTGGACCGGCACGGCATCACACCTTTGGAGTTCCTGGACCAGGCGGGCCTGCTCAACGAGCGCCTCCTGATCCCGCACGCCACCTATACGGACCGCAACCCGGCCGTCCACGGGGAGGACCGGGGAGACCTCACGCGCCTCGCCGAGTCCGGCGCGAGCATCATCCACTGCCCGCTGACCTCCATGCGGTACGGCAGCGTCCTGGACTCCTTCAACGCATACAAGGAGGCAGGCATCAACATTGCGCTCGGTACGGATTCCTTCCCGCCGGATCTCATCCGCGGCATCGACGCCGGAGTGCAGCTTGCGAAGATCCTGGCCGGCACCACCGGCGCGGCCGACGTCGCCGGCTACTTCGACGCCGCCACCCTCGGCGGCGCCCGGGCCCTGCGGCGCCCGGACCTGGGACGGCTGGAAGCCGGCGCGCAGGCGGACCTCGTGGCATTCGCCCTTGATGATGTCCGCGACGGCGTCCATGACGACCCTTTCCGCACGCTCCTGCTCAACGGAACTGCACGGCAGGCCGTACTGTCGGTCGTGGCCGGCCGCACGATCATGGTCGATGGAAAAATCGACGGCGTGGATCCCGGCTACTGGCGAGTAAAAGGACAGGAACTCTTCGAAAAAATGCGGGCGGCCTACAGCGTACGGGACGCCCGGAACCGGACGTCCGACGAGCTGTTTCCTCCCGTGTATGCTCGGTTGGAACGCTGACCGGCGCCGTCCGCTCCAGGAAGCGGGCGCTGGCACAAAGGGGAGTGGAATGGTAGCTGACGCGATGCCGGAAAGCCTGAAGGGCCGCGACGATGAGGCCCGCGCGGAGCACGTCTACCAGCTGGTGCTCGAGGGCATCGTGACCGGCGAATTCGGACAGGGCATGCGGCTGCGCGAGCGGGAGTTGTCCGAGATGTACGACGTCTCAAGGATCCCGGTCCGTGAAGCGATCCAGCGCCTGGAGCAGGACGGGTTCGTCGCCACGTTCCCGCGCCGGGGAGCCGTTGTCCGCCAACTGACGCTCACCGACGTCAACGAGCTCTTCGACGTGCGGCTCTGCCTGGAAGCGTTCGCGGCCAGAATGGCAGCCACCCGCGTTGCGGAAGGCCAGTCCGGCGGACGGCTGCAGGAACTGCTCGACGAGTCCCGCACCGCCATCGACGCAGGCCGGACTGACGACGTCGCCCGTCTCAGTACGGAAATCCATGCGGAAATCGTCAGGCTTTCGGGCAACCGGCTGCTCATCGACTCCGTGAAGCCGCTGTTTGGCCGGATGCGGTGGATCTTCGGTCTGGCGCACAACCGCAGCAACGAACTGCAAAGGGACGAACACTCGGCCTTGTGCGACGCCATCCTCAAGGGCCGCCCGGACCTGGCGTACTCCCTGGCCTACTCACATATCGAGCTGGGCCGGGAGCCCGTGCTGGCCGGCCTCGTGAACCAGCTCGAACCGTAGGCGCGGCGTGGCCGGGGCAGGGACTAGGGTTGTCTCAAAGAGAAGGGGGAGTGCCTCATGGAATACCAGAATTCTCAACCCGCTACGGGTCCCGAGGCCGGGCTGCGCACCGTTGCGCCGGCGGGCAGCGGCCGCACCGTCATTTCCGAAGCCGCCGTCGCCAAGGTCGCGGGCATCGCCGCCCGTTCGGTCCCCGGCGTCTATTCCCTGGGATCCGTCCCGTCGCGGGCCCTGGGCGCCATCCGTGACGCCGTCGGCAGCGCGGACCACGCTGCCGGGGTCCGGGCCGAAGTCGGCGAAACGCAGGTAGCCGTGGACATCGACCTCGTCGCTGTCTACGGCACACCACTGCACGCCCTCGCGGACCAGATCCGTGCCGCTGTCTACGCCGCGGTGGAGGAGCTCGTCGGACTCCAGGTCATCGAGGTTAATATCGAGATCAATGACGTTTATGTGCCCGGCCCGGCCAAACCCGCCGCGTCCGGTGAGGCCCGGCCGGCGAGAGAGGCAGTGCAGTGAATCTGACCGTTGTGGGGATCGCAGTAGGCGCGTTCGTGGCCTTCATGTCCTTCCAGTTCGGCGCCTGGGGTTTCCTCGGCGCGTTGCTGTTCATGGGCATCGGAGCACTGCTTGGCCGCGCCGCGGAAGGGAAACTGGACCTGCGCAGCGTGCTCGATGCCATCACGGGCCGGCGTTCCTCCTCATGAGCGGCATGGCTGGGGCGGCGGTCCAGAGCCGCGCGATGGCTGGTCACAACCGGATCAGCACGCAGGCCTTGACCAGCGTGGCGCGGGCCGCCGCGGGGGAGGCCCTGGGCGTCCCGCCGCAGGACGTGCGTGCCGAATGGTCCGACGACGACGGCCTGCTGGCGTTGTCCCTCATCACCCCCATCACCGTGCCGTCGCTTACCGCGGTCCTCCGGGACCCGGAGCGCGTCGCGGGTTTCGGCGGCTCCGTCTGGGACCGCGCCGTGGCAGCCAAGGCCGAGATCCTGCGCCGAGTGACCGAACTGAGCGGCGCGCAACTGAGCCGGGTGGACATCCGCATCAGCGGCGCCACCGTGCGCGAGGGAGGGCGGGTCCGGTGAGCCACGATACCGAAAGCAATTACTCCGGTTCCGGTTCCGGTTCCGCCACCGCCGCTTCCGGCACCGCCGCTTCCGGCACCGGCGCTGCCGGCTCGGGCTCTGCCGGCATGGAGTGGATCCTGAAGCGCGAGACGCGCTCATCGAGGGCGGTTGCCTCCGTGATCGCCGCGGTCCTGGTGATTGCGTTCTGCGTTTATGCCCTCCTTGAAACCGCCGTCCGTGCCATCGGGCAGCCGCCGTGGCTCGTGGATCCGCAGACGGCCGCGGAGCGGATCGTCGCGCTCCCGGACGGCGTCCCGCCGCTATTGCTCGGTGCCACCGGCGCGGTGCTGGCCATGGCCGGATTGTTCTTCTTTCTCAATGCCGTGCTGCCCGGGCGCAGGGCCCGCCGCTTGCTGCGGGACCGCCGTGCCGCCGTCGTGGTGGACGACGAGGTGATCGCCTCCGCCCTGGCGCGCCGGGCGCGCCTGGCCGCCAATGTAACCCAACAGCAGGTGATGGTGATCGTGTCGAGGCGTCAGGTGCTCGTCAATGTCCGGCCGACCTCCGGCGTACCCCTGATTGCCGACGCCGTCCTCGCGGCCGTGCGCCGGGAGCTCGAGGACATGGGGCCGTCGCCGATGCCCGAAGTCCGGATCAACGTGGCCACAGCAGGGGTCATCGGGGCATGAACAACACTCCCAGGCTCCTCAACCGCATCCTGATCGGCATCCTCGGACTCAAACTTCTCGCCATCGGCGTCCTGCTATTCCTGCTGGCGAGCGTGCCCGCCGTCGGAATCTGGTGGCGGGACTGGTCCGGCGGCGTGTGGAGTATCTGGCGCGGGCTGTTCGAGCGCACGCGCTTCTCGGGCCGCCAGGAGAGCTGGCTGTGGTTGGTCATTGCTGTGCTGCTCCTGGTGGTTATCGGCGTGATGGTGGCGTGGGCCGCCCAGCAGGGGAAGGGCAGGGCCAACCTTCTCGTGGGCGAAGAGGACCCGGGCGACGTGCCGGGAAATGTCCGGATCGGCGGCGGCGTGGCGGAACAGGCGCTCCGTGCGGCCCTTGCCGGCCGGCCCGACCTCGCCGGAGCCACCGTCGCCACCTACGAGATCCGGGGCGAGCCGGCGCTGAAGATCCGGGTGCAGCCCCGCCAGGGCGTAGCTCCCCACACCCTGGCCGCCGAGGTGTCTTCCCTGGTGGAAGCGCTCGACGCCGTGATCGGCAAGCGCACGCCGGTGCTGATCCACATCGGGTCCGGCGCGCGTTCGCGGTTCGGCCGGGCCGAGCGGGTCCGCTGACGCCGGGGCCGGGAGTTTTCCGCAACATTCCCCAAGGCCCGCGGGCAGCGGGTAGCGGCGGCAAAGTCAAGGGCCGCGGCGGGAGCACCCCGTAGCCCGAGGGTCTCCTTTGCATAAAGGTTTCATGTAAACGCTTGCATTCCTCACAACGAGTTGGCTACTGTGATGGTCGACACACGAACTGCACCGCCGTTTATCCGGTACTCAGCGAGGAGCCTCCAGTATGAAAACCCCTAAGGTCCTACTTCCCATAGCCGCAGCAGGCGTTCTAGCCCTCACACTCTCCGCCTGTGGTGGCGGAGGAGGGGGCGGCACCACCGGCGGCGGAGGAGGCGGCGGCGATGCCGCAGCCAACCTGGACGGCCGCGGGCCCATCACGTATATCCAGGGCAAGGACAACAGCAATGTTGTCCGCCCCCTGATCGAAAAATGGAACGCCGCCCACGCGGACCAGAAGGTCACCTTCAAGGAACAGACCGACCAGGCCGACCAGCAGCACGATGACCTCGTCCAGAACTTCCAGGCCAAGAACGCCAACTACGACGTCGTGGACGTAGACGTTGTCTGGACGGCGGAATTCGCGGCCAAGGGCTGGCTGCAGCCGCTCAAGGACAAGATGGCCCTTGACACCAGTCCCATGCTGAAGCCGACCGTCGACAGCGCCACCTACAAGGGAGTCCTTTACGCGGCGCCCCAGACCTCCGACGGCGGCATCCTCTACTACCGCAAGGACCTGGTTCCCACCCCGCCCAAGACCTGGGACGAGATGATGAGCATGTGCTCCATCGCCAAAGCCAACAACATCGGCTGCTACGCGGGCCAGCTCACCAAGTATGAGGGCCTGACGGTCAACGCCTCCGAGGCCATCAACTCCGCCGGCGGCTCGGTCCTGGACAAGGACGGTAAGCCGAGCCTGAACACGGCCGAGGCCAAGGCGGGACTGGGGAACCTGGCGACGGCCTATGCGGATGGCAACATCCCCAAGGAAGGCATCACCTTTCAGGAGGAACTGAGCCGCCAGGCATTCCAGGACGGCAAGCTCCTCTTCCTCCGCAACTGGCCCTACGTCTACAACCTGGCCACCACTGAAGGCTCTTCAGCGGTCAAGGACAAGCTTGGCATGACAGCGTTGCCCGGCAAGTCCGGCCCCGGCGCATCGTCACTCGGCGGCCACAATGCCGCCGTCAGCGTCTACTCCAAGAACAAGGCCACGGCCCTGGACTTCCTGAAGTTCCTGACTACCGAGGAGTCCCAGAAGTTCTTCGCCACCCAGGGCTCGCTGGCGCCGGTGCTGAGCAAGGTGTACGACGATCCTGCTCTGGTCGCCAAGCTTCCGTACCTGCCGGTTCTGAAGACGTCCATTGAGAACGCCGTGCCGCGACCCGTCACCCCGTTCTACCCGGCGGTGACCAAGGCCATCCAGGAAAACGCCTACGCGGCGATCAAGGGCGAGAAGTCGGTAGACGCTGCACTGTCTGACATGCAGAAGTCCATCGAATCCGCCGGTGCGGGATCGTAGCTTAGCCATGGCAACCGAATTGGGCCCGACGCCGGTCAAGACGCCGGCGTCGGGCGGGACCCCGATCCACCACGGACCTAAGGGCGTGGGGGAAGACAACCGGATTGCGAGCCAGGGCCGGTGGGCGTCATGGCTGCTGGCTCCGTCCATCATCGCCCTCGCGACTGTGATCGTTTACCCGATCATCAGCGCCATGGTCATGTCGTTCCAGAAGGACGCAGGCCTTGACCCAGTCACTGGCCTCTTCACCGCGGGCGGCTCGGCAGGCGTCCAGAACTACGTGAACTGGATTGCGCAGCAGTGTGCCGCTCCGGGCGGGGGCACCCTGGCCTGCCCCCCGGGCACCCTGGGCGCCCAGTTCTGGTCAGCGACCGCCACCACGTTCTTTTTCACGATCGTGACCGTGACGCTGGAGACTGTGCTTGGTTTCTGGATGGCCGTCATCATGGCGCGGACCTTTAAGGGCCGCAGTGCGGTGCGCGCCGCCGTACTCGTGCCGTGGGCAATCCCCACCGCCGTGACTGCCAAGCTCTGGTTCTTCATCTTCGCTTTCGAGGGGATCGCCAACAAGCTGTTCAACACCACCATCCTGTGGACTGGCAGTGAATGGCCGGCCAAGTGGGCGGTCATCATCGCGGACGTCTGGAAGACGACGCCGTTCATGGCGCTGCTGATCCTGGCGGGCCTCCAGATGATTCCCGCCGAGGTCTACGAGGCCGCCAAGGTCGATGGCGCCAGCGCCTGGCAGCGGTTCCGGATGATCACGCTGCCGCTGGTCAAGCCGGCGCTGATGGTGGCGATCCTGTTCCGCACCCTGGATGCCCTGCGCATGTTCGACCTCCCGTACATCCTGACCGGAGGCGCGAACAACACCACGACGCTATCGATCCTGGTAATCAACCAAGTCCGGCAAGGGTTCAACGCGGCGGCGGCATTGTCCACCATCACGTTCATCATCATCTTCCTTGTCGCGTTCATCTTTGTCCGTTTCCTGGGCGCCAATGTCGTGGAGCAAAGCGGAGCCACCGGTAAGGGGAAGAAATGACCGCCGCAGAAGTGACCGCAGCGACCGAACTCCGGGCAGAGCAGGACAGGGGCAGGAAAGTCGCCCAGAACAGGGAAAAATGGGCGCAGGGGCGCACCTATGTCAGTGCCGGCGTGATCCTCATCTGGTGCCTGGCACCGGCCTACTGGATGGTGGTCACTGCGTTCAGGGACGTCGGCTTCACATACGACACCTCCTTGCTGCCGACCCACGTGACCCTGGACAACTTCAACACGGCGTTCGACACTTCCTTCGGCAACCATTTCGGCCAGGCACTGCTCAACAGTGTGTTCATCGGCCTGGTGGTCACATTGGTTTCCCTGCTCATTGGTGTGTTTGCCGCCTACGCCTTGGCGCGGCTCAACTTCCGGTTCAAGTACCTGGTGCTGGGCTTCATCCTGGGGGCTTCCATGTTCCCCGGCGTCGCACTCATCACGCCACTGTTCCAGCTGTTCACCAACATCGGCTGGATCGGCACCTACCAGGCGCTGATTATCCCGAACATCTCCTTCGTGCTGCCGCTGACCGTCTACACAATGACTTCCTTCTTCCGCGAAATGCCGTGGGAACTGGAGGAATCGGCCCGTGTCGACGGCTGCACCCAGGGTCAGGCGTTCCGCAAGGTGATCATGCCGCTGGCGGCGCCGGCGATCTTCACGACGGCGATCCTGGCGTTCATTTCCTCCTGGAATGAATTCCTGATCGCCAGCCAGCTCTCCAGCGACAGGACGCAGCCGGTCACGGTGGCCATTGCGAGCTTCGCCGGGGCGCAGCCGAACCAGATCCCGTACACCGCCATCATGGCGGCGGGCACCATCGTCACCGTTCCCTTGGTGATCCTGGTGCTGGTCTTCCAGCGCAAGATTGTTGCCGGCCTGACAGCCGGTGCGGTCAAGTGACACCGTCCGCTGCCCCGGGCAACCAGGTCCCGGGGCAGCACAAACCCGGTGAGGTTCGGGCGGTGCACCGCCGCGAGCGCTCCGCGGAGGACTTCGACATCATCATCGGGTTCCTGGGCTTCTGGGCCGTAGTGCTGCTGGCGGTCACCGTCTGGATGGAGGTGACGGCCCAGCCAGCCCTCGGCTGGGCCCTGGGACTGCTGGCCATGCTGCTGGCTTTGTATGGAATGACCAGGCTCCGCCGGCGTCTTCCGCGGAGAACGATGACCCGGCGCCGCTAGGGGCGCCGCTAAGGGCTGGCACATCAATAGCTCGGTTGCCGCGGGGGAGGCCCGGTAGGGCACCGTTGCGGACAGCCGACGGATCGGACAGCCGATAGACCGGACAGATCGGACAGTCGACAAGGGGACACAGTGGCACGGACAACTGACAGGGCGCAACGGGGCGGCCACACCGGCGTCAGCATCGAGGATGTGGCCGCTGCCGCCGGGGTTTCCACGGCCACCGTGTCCCGGGCCGTCCGTGGACTGCCCAGGGTGTCCCCCGCCACGCGGGAAAAAATCCTGGGCATTGCGGAAGCCCTGGGCTACGTGGCCTCTTCCTCGGCGTCCGGTCTGGCCACCGGGCGCACCAAGACCATCGGCGTGCTGGCACCCTTCGTCAGCCGCTGGTTCTTCTCCAAGGCAATAGAGGGCGCAGACAGGGAGCTGCACGCCCGCCGCTACAACCTCTCGCTCTTCAACCTGGGCGGCCACGGCAGCAACCGTGAGCGGCTCTTCAGCAAAACGATGGTCTACAAGCAGATCGATGCGCTGCTGGTCCTGTGTATGGCACTGACCCATGAGGAAATCGAGCACCTCCAGAAGATCGACATCCCGCTCGTCGTCGTGGGCGGCCACGTCGAGGAGTGCCCCTACATCGGCATCGACGACTACGCCGCAGCCTCCACCGCGGTCCGCCACCTCATCGGGCTCGGACACACGGACATCGCCCTGCTGCACGGCGACGACGAGACCGACCTGAATTTCGACGTTCCCAGGGTCCGCATCAGGGCCTTCCAGGAGGTGATGGCGGAGGCCGGGCTGGCTGTCCGGCCGGAGTGGGACCAATGGGGGGACTTCACCGTGCACAGCGGTCAGGAAGCCTTCAACCGCCTCTGGGGTGTGCCCGGGGAGAAGCCCACCGCGATTTTCTGCGCCTCGGATGAGATGGCCATGGGCGTCATCTTCGAGGCCAACAAGGCCGGGGTCCGGGTTCCGGAGGACCTGTCGGTGATCGGAATCGACGACCACGACTTCTCGGAGGCCGTGGGACTCACCACGGTCGGCCAGCGCCCTGACGAACAGGCCGAGCTGGGCACCAAGATGCTGCTGGACGAGCTCGACGGAATCGCCGGGGCCGTGCGGTCCACGGTGGCGCCGCACCGGCTGATCGTCAGGAGAACGACGGCGCCGCCCCGCCAGCCGTCCGCCGCCGCTACTTAGGAAGCGCGTGCCAGCTGCCGGATCGGGATCCAGCGCGACGCCAGCCGGCGGTAGGCTGCGGCCGCCCCGGTCATGTCGCCCTCGGCCAGACACTCAATGCCCAGCCTCACATCGAGGGGAGAGTCGTCCGGGTAGACCTTGTCCGCCACCGCACCATAGTCGAGTTCCACGACTGAATCCGGGTGGAAGAGCTCGAGCCACTCAGTGAGCTGGGTCAGGTCCTCGAGCATGTCCAGGTCAGGTGCGGCGATGGCCAGGTGCGCCACCGCGTACCGCACCCTCTCAAGCGCCTCGCTGATGGTCGCCCGGATGCGGACAGTGACGATGTGGCCCTCGGACTCCACCACGTCCGTGGGGTCCGATTCCTGGAAAAGGCAGAACCAGCTGAACGGGATGCCCCACGTGGACGCCCGGGTGTGGACGCGGCTCACGCCTTGGTGGGCCCGCACCTCGTCGATGCGTTCCTGGTGCTTGTCCCGCTGCTCCTCCGGGATCAGCAGCTGGGCCAGGGGTCCGTGGATCCCTTCCATCAGGGCATTTGCGGCCAGCCCGGCGCGGAGGACCAGTTGGCTGGGGCAGTACAGCAGTCTCTCGGGCTGCGCTGCGCCTCCGGAGGCGGCTCCAGGCCCGGGGTTGCCCGCCTCGGCCCCCGCGGCCGAGTCCTGTGTGCTGTTCTTGGCCGGCGCCTGTTTCGCCGTTGCCGCGACAACGCGAACCAGATCGGTCCGTCCGGTGGGAAACGGGTCCCCGCCCGGGCGGGTGATGCGGCCCAGGGAGGCGAGAAGTTCGGCATTCTCCACGGCGGCGCGGGACGTTTTTCCGGCGGCCGCCGTCCTCAAGGCTTCGTGCCGGTCCGTCGGGAACGCTTCCAGGGGCTCGTAGATCCGAAGCGCGGAAGAGAACGGCAGCCCTGCCTGTCCCCGGTAGAGGTTCCCGGTCATCGGATCACGACACTTCCCTGGACAGTCCCCATCAGTCGATCAACTCCGCTATGACCGGCGCATGGTCCGAGGCGCCCTTGCCCTTGCGCTCCTCGCGGTCGATCATGGCCCCGGTAACCCGGGCGGCCAGCGCGGGGGAGGCCAGGATGAAGTCGATCCGCATGCCTTCCTTCTTCGGGAACCGCAGCTGGGTGTAGTCCCAGTAGGTGTAGACACCGGGGCCCGGAGTGTGCGGGCGGACAACGTCCTGGAATCCGGCATCCTCGAAGGCCCGGAAGGCCGCGCGTTCGGGCTCGCTGACGTGGGTCAGGCCTTCGGCACGGAAGTAGTCGATGTCCCAGACGTCGTCGTCCTGCGGGGCGATGTTCCAGTCGCCCATCAACGCGATCTGCGCCTCAGGGTCCGCCTGGACCCACCCCTCGGCATGGGTCTTGAGCGTGTCCAGCCAGTTGAGCTTGTACGGCATGTGTTCGTCGTCGAGTGCGCGGCCGTTGGGCACATAGAGGCTCCAGACCCGGATGCCGCCGCAGGTGGCGCCGATCGCACGGGCCTCCTGCACCGCATCCTTGCCGTTCTTGCCGAAGACGGGCTGGTCCAGGAAGGTGCGTTCGACGTCGCCGAGCCCCACGCGGGAGGCGATGGCCACCCCGTTCCACTGGCTCAGGCCAAAGTGCGCCACTTCGTAGCCGTTGCTCTCGAACAACTCCCAGGGGAAGTTCTCGTCCTTGCACTTGGTTTCCTGGAGAGCCAGGACGTCACAGTCGGTGCGCTGAAGCCACGCCTCAACACGGTCGGCACGGGCACGGAGGGAGTTCACATTCCAGGTAGCAATCTTCACAGTTCCTAACTTACCGAACTTGGCTGCCGGGCGAAGCTGCCGGCCGCCCCCGGGCCCTCTGGAAATTAGTAGGAAGTCCGAGTATATTCAGGATCAGGGATGATCTGGGTCACACTTCCCCGCAGTCATCCAAGGCCAAGCCCAAGCTAAGGCCGGCAACACAGGCCGGCAAGATGCCCGGCAATACGTCAGGCAACCACAGGTGCAAAGGAGCATTCGACCATGGTTCGTGAGCTATCCCATTACATTGACGGTCAGCGGGTGGACGGCACATCGGGGCGTTTCAGCGATGTGTACGATCCCTGCACCGGCGAGGTCCAGTCCCGCGTTCCGCTGGCCAGCGCCGACGAGGTCCGCAACGTGATCGCCAGCGCCGAAAAGGGCCAGCTGGAATGGGGCGCGATGAACCCGCAGCGCCGCGGCCGGATCCTGCTCAAGTTCGTGGACCTGGTCAACCAGAACATGGACGAGCTCGCCACCCTCCTCTCCTCGGAGCACGGCAAGACCCTCCCCGATGCGAAGGGCGACATCCAGCGCGGCATCGAAGTCGTGGAGTTCGCCGCCAACGCCCCGCACCTGCTCAAGGGTGAGTTCTCTGACAATGCCGGCACCGGCATCGACGTCCACTCGCTGCGCCAGCCGCTCGGCGTCGTAGCCGGCATCACGCCGTTCAACTTCCCGGCCATGATCCCGCTCTGGAAGTCCGGCCCCGCCCTCGCCGCCGGCAACTCCTTCATCCTCAAACCTTCCGAACGCGACCCCTCCGTGCCGCTCCGGCTGGCCGAGCTGTTCACCGAGGCGGGCCTGCCGGACGGCGTGTTCAACGTGGTCAACGGGGACAAAGAAGCCGTGGACGCACTGCTCGAGGACCCGCGCGTCAAGGCCATCGGCTTCGTCGGTTCCACGCCCATCGCGCAGTACATCTACGCCACCGCCGCCGCGCACGGCAAGCGCGCCCAGTGCTTCGGCGGGGCCAAAAACCACATGGTGATCATGCCGGACGCGGACCTGGACATGGCCGCTGACGCCCTGATCGGCGCCGGCTTCGGCTCCGCCGGCGAACGCTGCATGGCGATCTCGGTGGCCGTGCCCGTCGGGAAGAAAACCGCCGACGCGCTCGTGGCCAGGCTGCAGGAGCGGATCGCGGACCTCAAGGTCGGCCACAGCCTCGCCAAGGATTCGGACTTCGGCCCCGTCGTGGCGCCCTCCGCCAAGGAACGGATCGAAGGCTACATCGCCTCCGGCGTCGAGGAAGGCGCCAGCCTGCTGGCCGACGGCCGCGGCCTGAAGGTGGAGGGCTACGGCGGCGGCTTCTGGGTCGGTCCCACGCTCTTCGATAACGTCACCAAGGACATGAAGATCTACAAGGAGGAGATCTTCGGCCCGGTGCTGAGCGTGCTCCGCGCGGAGGATTACGACGAGGCCCTCCGGCTGTGCAGCGAGAACGAGTTCGGCAACGGCGTGGCCATCTTCACCCGCGACGGCGACGCCGCCCGGGACTTCGCCAGCCGCGTCCAGGTGGGCATGGTGGGCATCAACGTCCCCATCCCGGTACCTATCGCCTACTACACCTTCGGCGGCTGGAAGGCCTCCGGCTTCGGCGATCTCAACCAGCACGGCGCGGACGCCTTCCGCTTCTACACCAAGACCAAGACGGTCACCACGCGCTGGCCCTCGGGCATCCGCCAGGGCGCCAGCTTCGTGATGCCGGAAGGCAGCTGATGGCGGAGCAGGGTGCTGTTGCGGGCGGTGAGCCCGCCGCTGAGGTCCTGTTCGAGCGGCGGGCTCACCTGGGCGTCATCACGCTGAACCGGCCCAAGGCGGTCAACGCCCTTACCGCGGGCATGGCGTCCGCCATGCTGGAACAGCTTGTGCAGTGGGCCGACGACGACGCCGTGGCAACCGTGCTGGTCCGCGGCGCCGGCGACCGGGGCCTGTGCGCCGGCGGCGATATCGTGGCCATCTACCGGGACATGCTGGCCGGGGGCGATGCCACGGCGGACTTCTGGGCCGAGGAATACCGGCTGAACGCCCTCATTGACTCGTATCCCAAGCCGTACGTGGCGTTCATGGACGGGCTGGTCCTCGGCGGCGGCGTGGGAATCTCCGCGCACGGCTCGGTCCGGATCGTCACCGAACGCACCCGGATGGGAATGCCCGAGACCACCATCGGCTTCGTGCCCGACGTCGGCGGAACCCTGCTGCTCTCACGCTCGCCGGGGGAGTCCGGCACGCACGCGGCCCTGACGGGCGCCCACCTGAGCGGTGCGGACGCACTGTTCCTGGGGCTCGCGGACTTCTTCGTGCCGTCCGGGCGCCTGGCGGAGCTGGCGGCGGCGATGGAAAGCGAACCGGCGGGAGCCGCCGTCGGACGCTTTGCCGGGCAGGCCCCGCCCTCCGCGCTCGAGGAACAGCGGGACTGGATCGACGCCTGCTATGCGGGCGACGACGCCGACGAGATCCTGCGCCGGCTCCGTGCCATGGGCGCAGCTGATGCCGGAGAGGCCGCCGAGGCTGCCGAGACGATCGAAGCCAAGTCCCCGACCGCCGTCAAAGTGGCGCTGGAATCCTTGCGCCGGGTCCGGGGCCTGAGCCTGGCGGAAGCCCTTGAGCAGGAATACCGGGTGGGCCTGCGCTTGCTGGCCGGTCCCGACTTCCGCGAAGGCATCCGGGCCCAGGTGGTGGACAAGGACCGCAACCCGCGCTGGAAACCGGCCATGCTGTCTGAGGTGACCACGGCCGACGTCGAGGCCTACTTCGCGCCGCTGGGCGACCGCGAACTGAAGCTTTCCGCAAAGGAGAAGAACAATGCCTGAGACCACACCGAACGCAGGCCACATCGCCTTCCTGGGACTGGGCCATATGGGCGGGCCGATGGCCATCAACCTGGTCAAGGCCGGCCACAGCGTGACCGGGTTCGACGTCGTGCCCGCGGCGCTGGAAACCGCCAGGGCCCACGGCATCCCCACAGCGGACGGCGCCTCAGAGGCAGCGGCCGGTGCCGCCGTCGTGCTGACCATGCTGCCTAGCGGCAAGCACCTTCTGGATGCGTACCGCGGCACGGTCGGACAGCCCGGGCTGCTGGAGGTTGCCGGGCCGGACACCATGTTCCTGGACTGCTCCACGATCAACGTGGACGAGGCCCGCGAAGCTGCCCAACTCGCGGTCGCAGCCGGCCACCGCGCTGTTGATGCGCCCGTGTCCGGCGGCGTCGTGGGGGCGGAGGCAGGCACCCTGACGTTTATGGTGGGGGCCCTGCCGGAGGACTTCGAGTCCGTCAGGCCGATCCTGGACGTGATGGGCAAGCGCGTTGTCCATTGCGGGGAGCATGGCGCGGGACAGGCGGCGAAGATCTGTAACAACATGATCCTCGGCGTCTCCATGATCGCGGTCAGCGAGGCCTTCGTGCTTGGCGAGAAGCTTGGGCTGACCCACCAGGCGCTGTTCGACGTCGCCTCCGCGGCCTCGGGACAGTGCTGGGCGCTGACCACCAACTGCCCCGTGCCGGGGCCGGTTCCGACGAGCCCCGCCAACCGGGACTACCAGCCCGGCTTCGCGGGCGCGCTCATGGCGAAAGACCTCAAACTGGCACTGAACGCGCTCGAAAGCACCGGCGTCGCCGCCCGGCTGGGTCCGCTCGCCTCGGAAATCTACGATGCCTTTGCCGCCGAAGGCGGCGCCGGCCGGGACTTCTCCGGCATCATCACCGATATCCGGGACAAGTCCGCGCATTAGCGGCCTGGCGCATCAGTGTGAATAGCAGAACCAGCGAAGGGGACACGCATGACGGAACAGTACGCAAACATCCTGGTGGAGCGTCGCGGGCGGGTGGGCCTCGTAACGCTTAACCGGCCGGAGGCGCTGAACGCCCTGAACAAGGCCACCATGGACGAACTCGTGGCAGCCGTCACGGCCATGGACGCGGACCCCGGAGTGGGCGCGGTGGTGGTGACAGGCTCCGCCAAGGCCTTCGCGGCCGGTGCCGACATCAAGGAGATGCAGGCCAAGGGCTACATGGACATGTATGCGGCCGACTGGTTCCGCGGCTGGGAGGACTTCACCCGGCTGCGCGTACCCGTGGTCGCGGCGGTGTCCGGCTTCGCCCTCGGCGGCGGCTGTGAGCTCGCCATGATGTGCGATTTCATCATCGCCGGGGACAACGCCAAGTTCGGCCAGCCGGAAATCAATTTGGCAGTGCTGCCGGGCATGGGCGGCTCGCAGCGCCTCACCCGCGCGGTGGGCAAGGCCAAGGCCATGGACATGATCCTGACCGGGCGCTTCATGGACGCCGAGGAGGCCGAACGCTCCGGCCTGGTATCCCGGGTGGTGCCGGCCGCAGACGTGGTCGAGGAAGCCCTGAAGGCCGCCGAGGTCATCGCCTCCAAGTCCAGGCCGGTGGCCATGGTGGCCAAGGAGGCCGTCAACGCAGCCTTCGAGACCGGCCTCGCGCAGGGCGTGCTGTTCGAGCGCCGCGTGTTCCACTCGCTGTTCGCCACCGAGGACCAGAAGGAAGGCATGGCCGCATTCACGGAGAAGCGTCCGCCCGAATTCAAGCACCGCTGACCTGCATCGATTGCCCCGTAACTGCCCTTATGAGCGGTCAAAACGGCAGTTACGGAGCAACCGATGGCTGTGAGGACAGTGCTGGAAACCGTGCTCTCGGTGGTGGCTTCGGCATGATGTCGCTCCTATACCAGTTTGTCTAGGCCGCGCTGATCCCGAACAGGCCGATGATCAGGGCCATGACCTCGAAGGTGGCCAGTTCGTGGGCGCAGTTCAGGAGCGTCAGGCGTGCGGGGCGGCCCTCGAAGGCATCGTGGGTGATGAAGCGGGCCGCCGTGAACCCGGCCCAGAGAATGGTGGCCGTGATCAGGGTGTTGGCCAGGAAATTTCCGCCGTAGAAGTGCTGGGAGATGGCGGCGGAACCGGCAAGGACCCAGGCGCTGACGAAGCTGACCACGAGGGTTACCAGAATGGGCTTGACGGCGTCCCGTGAATTTCCGCTCGGGGTGACCTTGGCGACGCGCATCCAGTAGTTGCCGAACACCTTGGGCGTGTACCAGACCGAGCCCACGGCCATGCTGGACAGCGTGGCCACCAGTACCGCCCAGAAGTTGATTTCCGGAATCACTGTGTTCTCCTTAGGTCCGGGCCCGTTCCATCCGAACGCTCCGCTCCACCGAAGTCTAGGGGGCCGGGCCGCGTTCCCGGATCTCACAGGACCTTTGAAAGGAACTCCCGGGTCCGGGCGTGCCGGGGGTCAGCGATCAACTGGCGCGGGTCGCCGCTTTCGACAACGACGCCGCCGTCCATGAAGGTCAGCGTGTCACCGACCTCCCGGGCGAAGCCGATCTCGTGGGTCACCACGATCATGGTCATGCCGGACTTGGCCAGGTCCTTCATCACGTTGAGGACCTCACCCACCAGCTCGGGGTCGAGGGCGGAGGTGGGCTCGTCGAAAAGCATCAGTTCCGGGTCCATGGCCAGTGCACGGGCAATGGCCACACGCTGCTGCTGGCCGCCCGAGAGCTGGGCGGGATAGTGATTGGCGTGGTTTGCCAGGCCGACCCTGTCCAGCAGCTCCATGGCCCGCGTCCGGGCCTTCACCTTGGACTGTCCTTTCACCTGGGTGGGTGCCTCGATGATGTTCTGCAGCGCGGTACGGTGGGCGAAGAGGTTGAACTTCTGGAACACCATTCCGATGTCCCGCCGCTGCGCTGCTATCTCCTTGGTGGTGAGGTCATGGAGGCGCCCGCGGCTTTCGCGGTAGCCGATGAGGTCATCGTTGACGCTGATCCGGCCGGCACTGATGGTCTCGAGCATGTTGATGCAGCGCAGCAGCGTGGACTTCCCGGACCCGGACGGACCGATCAGCACTGAAACCTCGCCCTGCCGGACCGTCATGTCAATGCCGCGGAGCACATGGTGGCTGCCAAAGTACTTGTGGACCCTGTCGATCCGGACGAGGGCCTCCTTCGTCACGACTTCACTGGTGATGGTCACAGAACCTCATCCTCTTTCCTGGGCGCGTGGGGTGTGTGGGCTGACGGGGCCGCGAGGGCGCTGATGGGGGCCTGAACGGATTTGACCGGCGCGGGAACGAGGTTGTCCACTCCCTTGCCGAAGTGGCGTTCGATGTAGAACTGACCCACCATGAGAACGCTGGTGATAACGAGGTACCAGACCGCCGCGACGATCAGCAGGGGAATCGGCAGGTAGCTCCTGTTGGCGATTCCGTTGGTGGCGAACGTGAGATCCAGGGTGAAAGGCACTGCCAGGACCAGCGAGGTGGTCTTGAGCATTCCGATGGTTTCATTGCCGGTCGGGGGAACGATCACGCGCATGGCCTGGGGCAGGATGATGCGCCACATGATCTTGGACTTGCGCATGCCCAAAGCCTCGGCGGCTTCCATCTGGCCCGGGTCGACCGATTTCAGGCCGGCCCTGAAGATCTCGGCGAGGTAAGCGGACTCGTTCAAACCCAGGCCCAGGACCGCCGCCACGAAGGCGGTGATCACATCCTGCGTGCTGAAGGTGAGAAGCTCGGGCCCGAACGGAACGCCCACGGCGATCTTGGGATAGAGCACCGAAATGAGGCCCCAGAAGACGAGCTGGGTGTAGACCGGCGTACCGCGAAAGAACCAGACCCAGGCCCAGCTCACCCCGCGGAAGAGCGGGTTGTCCGACTGGCGCATGAAGGCGAGCAGCACGGCCAGCACAATGGCGATTACCATCGAGAGCACCGTGAGGAGCAGCGTCCAGCCGATGCCTTGGACCACCAGGACGTCGAGGAGGTACTTCCCCACCGTCTCCCAGCGGAAGTTGACGTTGGTGAACACGCTCTGGGCCATGGTGGCGGCGAAAAGCAGGATGATAGCGCCCGCGGCCCATCGGCCGGGGTGGCGGACCGGAACGGCGTTGATGAGTTCCGGTCCACGGCGTCGTTGCCCGGGCTGGACGGTTGTGGTCTCGCCCTGTGTCAGGGTGCTCAACTGCCCACCACCGGGTTTACTTCAGACTTGGTCACGGCGCCCTTGGAGTTGTTCCATTTCTCCAGGATTTTCCCGTAGGTGCCATCGCTGATGAGCTTGTTCATGACCTTGCCGACTAGTTCGGACAACGCAGTGTCCGACTTCGCAACGGCAATTCCCTGGGGTGCGGCATCGTAGACTTCGCCCAGCGTCTGGAGTTTGTCCCCGGTCTGCGACAGGGCGTAACCGATGACCGGCGAGTCTGCGGCCATGGCGTCGATGCTGCCGTTGACCAGGCGCGTGGTGACGTCTGTCTGGTTCTTCAGCGTGACGATGTCGATGGCGGGCTTGCCCTCGGCGACGCACTTCCGGGAGCGGCCGGACAAATCAGGATCCTCCTCTACGGTGCCGGTCTGGACTCCCACCTTCTTGCCGCAGACATCCTCCACAGCGAAGTTCTTCGGGTTGCCCTTGGCCACCGCCCACAGCACGCCTGCATTGAAATAGCTGACAAAATTCACGGTCTGGGCGCGCTCGGGGTTGATGGTGAACGAGGAGATCCCGAGATCGTACTTGGGGCCCAGTGCCGGCAGGATGCCGGTGAACTCCGCCGTCTCAACCTTGGTGCTCAGGCCAAGGGTGGCACCCACCGCTTTCGCGATGTCGACGTCGTAGCCCTGCGGCGTCTGGCCATCGGCACCCAGGAATTCGGCGGGGGCGTAGGACGTGTCGGAGCCGACGGTCAGGACGCCTTTTGCCTTCAGCGCGGGGGAAACCGACGCGGCCAGTGCTTCGTCCTTCTGGATTGCCGAGGGGTCGAAGCCGTCAGGCCCCGACGAGGAGACTGCGGCGGTCTGCGAGGCGTTGGTGCAAGCGGTGAGGGCCAGCGCGGCGGCCGCGACAACGGCAGCGAGCCTCAGCGACGGCATGGAGGAAGACGGCATCTTTTTACCCTTTGGACTAGGTGAGAGGGGGTGGCGGCAGCGTTTCTTGTGTCCTGCGTCACCGCTGCCACAACACTACGGTTGGGTGATGTGCATCCTCAATGACCAGAAAACCAACTTTTCATTGAAAAAACTTACAAAACGGTGAAGCCGGATATACATTATGAAAATGACCCCTCTCACTGACCTTGATCGCCGGCTGCTGTCCGCCCTCCGTGAGGACGGCAGGGCCTCGGTGGCCAGCTTGGCCCGCAGGCTCGATGTCGCCCGGGCCACCGTCAACAGCCGGCTGGAGCGGCTGGTCGCGTCCGGGACCATCGTCGGCTTCACAGTCCGGGTGCGCGACGAGCTCGATCCCCTGGCGATCCACGCCATTGCCCTGATCGCTGTGGAGGGCAGGACAACGGACAGGGTCATCCGCCAGCTCAGGGGCTTTCCGGAAATCACGGCGCTGCACACCACCAACGGCGGCTGGGACCTGGTTGCCGAGCTCCGGACCGAGAGCCTCACCGGCTTCGACCAGGTCCTGGGGCGGATCCGTGGGGTCGACGGCATTGTCAACAGCGAGACGAGCCTCCTGCTCAGCTCGGTGCTGCGCTAGGCATCCGGGGATCTGGGGACCTGGGGATCCAGAGGCTCCAGCGTACAGAATGCACAAAACTGGTCGTCATTATGCTCAGTAACTCAACAAAAAGCTTGCTATTCGGCAATTGAGCCTGCATATCGCCGGAACGTAGGGTTATGCCATCAGTGGTTAACTAGAGAATTAGGGGGCGCAAATGACGCGCTTTGTCGATGTCCACAACATGGTGCGCTGGGCTGCCGGCCGCGGGCCGGAGAACATCATTTCCGGGATGATCCAATACCTTGAGGATGACTTCCGGCGCTGGGAATCGTTCGACAAGACGCCCCGGGTCGCCAGCCACACGCCGTTCGGCGTCATCGAGCTCATGCCCACGAGCGACCACGAGACCTATGGTTTCAAGTACGTCAACGGTCACCCGTCCAACCCTGCGCGCGGTTTCCAGACCGTGACGGCGTTTGGTGTCCTGGCCGACGTCCACAACGGCTACCCCACTTTCCTTACCGAGATGACGGTGCTGACTGCGCTGCGGACCGCGGCGACGTCCGGAATGGTGGCGAAAAAGCTTGCCCGTGCCGACTCTCGCGTCATGGCGATGATCGGCAGCGGAAGCCAGTCCGAGTTCCAGGCCTTGGCGTTCCGCAGCGCCCTGGGGATTTCCACGCTCAGGGTATGGGACACCGATCCCGCCGCACTCGAGAAGTTCGTGGCCAACATGGCGCCCCTGGGCTTCGACATCACGATTGCCACGTCTGCCGCGGATGCCGTGCGCGGGGCCGATGTCATCACCACATGCACCGCGGACAAGACGAACGCCACCGTCCTCACGGGGGACCTGATCGAACCGGGTGTCCACATCAACGCCATCGGCGGTGACTGCCCGGGGAAGACCGAGCTGGAACAATCGATCCTCGGACTCGGTGACGTATTCGTGGAGTTCGCGCCCCAGACCCGCATCGAAGGGGAGATCCAGCACATGCCGGCCGACTTTGGCGTCACGGAGTTCTGGCAGGTCCTGACTGACCGGGCGCCCGGGCGCACCGCGGCCGCACAGATCACCATCTTCGACTCGGTCGGCTTTGCCATCGAGGACTTCTCCGCCCTGCGGTTCGTGCGCGACGCCGTCGACGGCACCGACTTCTTTGTGGAGATCGACCTCGTGGCGAGCCCGGATGACCCCAAGAACCTGTTCGGTCTTGTGGGTGCTCTCTCCCCGGTCGGTTCCTGAGCCTCCGATGTCCGTTCAAGCCCCGTCCGCCGTCGTCCTCGTACGGCCGCACACTTTCATGCCCAACCCGGCGACGGCAGTGGACAATGCCTTCCAGATGCCGGCTCACTCCGTGGACCGGCAAACGCTTGCCGCTGTAGCCCGGGACGAGGTGACAGGGCTGGCCGAGGCGCTGGAAACTGCCGGCGTCACGGTGCACGTGTTCGAGGACTATGACGAAACCCGCCCGGACAGCGTGTTTCCCAACAACTGGCTCTCCACCCATGCGGGCGGACACATTGGGATATTCCCGATGTATGCCCCCAACCGCCGCCACGAACGCCGGAGCGACATCCTTGACTTCCTCAAGACCGACTACCGGGTGCAGGACGTCATCGACTACTCCGGGCTGGAAATGGACCAGGTGTTCCTGGAGGGAACGGGAGCCATGGTCCTGGACCACGGCGGCCGTGTGGCATACGCCGCACGTTCCCGCCGGGCCGATCCCGTCGCGCTGGAGCGGTTCTGCACGAACTTCGGCTATGAGCCCATGCTGTTCGACGCGGCCGACGCGGACGGCACCGCCGTTTACCACACGAATGTGATGATGTCCGTGGCGACGGACTTCGCGATGGTCGGGCTGGGCCTGATCCAGTCGGCGGAGCGCCGGCGCGAGGTGGTGCAACGGCTTTCCGGCGGGGGACGGACGGTGATCGAGCTGAGCCACGACCAGATCCTCAATTTCGCAGGCAACGCGATCGAGCTCCAGGGTGCGGAGGGCCGTGTGCTGGCGCTGTCCCGGCGGGCACTGGGAAGCCTGACGGCGGAACAGAAGGCCATCATCGAAAGAAGCTGCACCCTGCTGCCCGTCGATGTTCCCACGATCGAACTGGCCGGAGGCTCCGTGCGGTGCATGATCGCCGGAATCCACCTCGACCGCAGGCCCGTCCTCGCCGACGCCGGAGCCTGATCCGGCTTTTCAGCCGGTGAAGTCGCCGGCGTTGCGGCGGAAGGTGCCCAGGATGCGGATCAGCTGGTCGACGTCCTGCTCCGCGAAGCCCGACTGGCCGAAGACCTCGGAGTTGAGCACCGCCGTCGCCCGCTTGGCCAGGGTGCGCCCCTCGGCGGTGAGCTCAATCAGGGTGGTGCGCCCATCGGTGGGATGCGGGGAGCGCAGCACCAGCCCGGCGCCCTGCAGCCGGTCGACGGCGTTCGTCACCGAGGTGGGGTGGACCTGCAGCAGGGCGCTGGCCTTGTTCATGGGCAGGGCGCCGCTGCGGGCAAAACTCAGCAGCGCCAGCAGCTCGTAGCGGGCAAACGTCAGCCCGAACGGCTTGAGGGCGCCTTCGATCCGGGCCAGCAGGATCTGCTGGGTCCGCATGATGGCCGTGATGGCGGCCATCGGCGCGGCGACGTCGGCCCAGCCGTGCCGCTCCCAGTTCAGTCGGGCATCGGCGATCGGATCACGCGGCAGCGGAGTTCCCACGGTCACCCCTGGTTCTTCAGGCCCGGGAAGTCGGCCTCGGAGTACTCCGTGCCGAGGCCTTCGGGAACGGCCCCGCCGCCGTGCCGCAGTATCTCGCTGTGCCGCAGCTCCACCCGCCGGATCTTGCCGGAGATCGTCTTGGGCAGCTCGGCAAACTCCAGCCGGCGGATCCGCTTGAAGGGGGCCAGATGGTCGCGGCAGTACCGCAGGATGTCCTCCGCCAGTTCCGGACCGGCCTCGTGCCCGGCGGCTAGGACCACAAACGCCTTGGGCACCGAGAGCTTGAGCGGATCGGGGGACGGGACGACGGCGGCCTCCGCCACCGCCGGGTGTTCGATCAGCACGCTTTCGAGCTCGAACGGGGACAGCCGGTAATCGGAGGACTTGAAGACGTCGTCGCCGCGGCCCACATAGGTGATGATGCCGCGCTCGTCCCGGCTCGCCATGTCTCCCGTGTGGTAGTAGCCGTCGCGGAAAGCCTCCGCTGTCTTGTCGGGGTCGCCGTAGTACGCCTTCATCAGCCCGACGGGGCGGGGATCCAGGCGCAGGCAGAGCTCGCCGTCGTCGCCTTTTTCACCCGTGGCGGGGTCCACCAGCACGACGTCGTAGCCCGGCAGCGGCCTGCCCATGGCGCCGATCTTGATCGGCTGGCCGGGGGTGTTCGCGATCTGGACGGTGGATTCGGTCTGCCCGAAGCCGTCGCGGATGGTCTGGCCCCAGGCGCGGTGGACCTGGTCGATCACCTCGGCATTGAGCGGCTCACCGGCGGACACCACCTTGGTGGGCGGGTTCTTCAGCAGGGTGAGATCGGCTTGGATGAGCATGCGCCAGACGGTGGGCGGGGCGCAGAAGCTCGTCACGGCTTCGCGGTCCATCTGCTCCATGAGCGCCTTGGCGTCGAAGCGCTCGTAGTTGTAGATGAACACGCAGGCTTCCGCGATCCACGGGGTAAAGACGTTGGACCAGGCATGCTTCGCCCAGCCCGGGGAGGCAACGTTGAGGTGCACGTCGCCGGGTTCCATCCCGATCCAGAACATGGTGGACAGGTGCCCCACGGGGTAGGAGGTGTGCGTGTGTTCCACCAGCTTGGCCTTGGAGGTGGTGCCCGAGGTGAAGTACAGCAGCAGGGTTTCGTCGGCCAGGGTCGGGGCGTCCGCGGTGAAGTCCGTCGGGGCGGCGGGGGAGTCCGCATACTGCAGGGCGGCTGGATTGACGGCGTCGCCGTCGCCGATTTCGATCAGTGTGTAGTCCCCGGGGACGTCGGCGAACTTGGCGATGTTTGCACTTCCGACGGCGGCCCAGTTCGCCTCGCCGCGCTCCACCCGGTCCCTCAGGTCCGCCGGCCCCATCAGCGTGGTGGTGGGGATCATGACGATGCCCAGCTTGATGCCGGCCAGCATCAGTTCCCACAGCTCCACCTGGTTGCCGAGCATGATGATCATCCGGTCCCCGCGCCGGATGCCCTGGCTCCGCAGCCAGTTGGCCACCTGGGCAGAGCGCTGCGAAAGGTCGGCGAAGCTGCGCCGAGTCGCGGAACCGTCCTGCTCGACGATCACCAGTGCCGGCCTGTCCGCCTTGGCCGGGTCCGCGGCGATCTGGTCGAACCAATCCAGGGCGAAGTTGAATTCGGCAAACCGCGGCCACCGGAATTCGCTGCGCGCTGCGTTGTAGTCCTCGCGGAGGGCCAGCAGCCTGTCCCGCGCGGCACGGAATTCCTCAGTGACGGTCATAGTGCACCTTTCGAAGTCTTCTGGCGCAGCCGTTCCAAGCCCGGCGCCATTGCGTGATGATCCACCGGTCCGGGACGGTGCCCTGCCTAGTGATCCCCATCACTCTGCAATATACTAGGACATCCAAGGGTTTGGAAGAGCCGGCGCAGCCCGACGAGGGGCCCACAACGAAGGGATACATGCCCGTGCAGCCAGAAGGACGTGCTAGCGGACAGACGGTCGTTACGGCGACCACAGGAACGGACACCGAGCCGGATACCGTGGCGGCGCCGCCGTTTCCGGATGCCGATCTGATGTACATCGTGGACCTGCTGCCCCCGGACGAGCAGGCCCGCTACCAGGTGATCCGCGACTTCCTCCAGTCGCGCGTCCGGGCAGCCTCGATCGACTACTGGAACCGCGAGGAATTCCCCTTCGGCCTGCTCGCCGAGCTCGGGAAATACGGCCTGGGCGGCCTGCAGACGGACGGCACCTCCAAGCTCTTCAAGGGACTCATGTACGTCGAGGTGGCACGTGCCGACGTTTCCCTCTCGGCGCTGGTGGGCATCCACAACGAGCTGATCGTCGGCATGATCGACGAGCTCGGCTCGGACGAGCAGAAGGCACGGTGGCTGCCCGGACTCACCGCCTTCACCCAGCTGGGAGCCTTCGCCCTGACGGAGCCGGACCACGGCTCGGACATCGCCGGAGGCCTGGCCACCTCGGCACGGCTGGAGGACGGCGAGTGGGTGATCAACGGCGCCAAGCGCTGGATCGGCGCGGGCACCATCGCGGACTTCGCCCTGGTCTGGGCCCGGGATGTTGCCGACCAGCAGATCAAGGGGTTCATCGTGGAAACGGACCGCCCCGGCTACACCGCCACCAAGATCGCCAACAAGATCGGGCTGCGGATCATGCAGAACGCGGACATCGTGCTCGACGAGGTCCGCATCCCGGAGTCCAACCTGCTGCCCGGCGCCACCGACTTCTCCAAGGCCAACGACCTCCTGCGCGATTCGCGCGCCTGGGTGGGCTGGCAAGGTGCCGGGATCCAGCTGGCCGCGTTCGACGTCGCGCGTTCCTACTCGCTGGAGCGCAAGCAGTTCGGCAAGGAGCTGGCCCGCTTCCAGCTCATCCAGCAGCAGCTCGCCGAGATCCTGGGCAACGCCACCGCGTCGCTGGCACTCATGGCGCAGCTGGCCCGGATCCAGCAGGAGGGCAAGCTGGAAATGGTCCAGGCCGCGATGGCCAAATCCACCACCACCCGGCTGGCCCGTGCGTCCGTGGCGATGGGACGCTCCCTGATGGGCGGCAACGGGATCAGCAGCGACTACGAGATGGGCAAGCTCTTCGGCGACGCCGAAATCCTGTACACCTACGAGGGCAGCTACGAGATCAATTCGCTGATCGTGGCCCGGGCCGTGACCGGGAAGTCGGCGTTCGTCTAAGCGCTGCGGCCCTCCCGGGCGACGGAGCGACCGCCGGTTTCCCCTGCGGACACTCCGTACCTCAAGCTGCGGTTACGGCCGCCCCGCTTGGCGGCATACAGCGCACGGTCCGCGCAGGCCAGCAGGTTGTGCGAACCAGCCTCGCGCAGCTCGCAGACCCCGGCTGAGACCGTAATGGAGCCGACTTCGCCAAAGGGTGCCGACGCGATGGCGGCACGGGCCCGTTCCGCTGCCTTGAGGGCCTCCGCACTGTCAGTCCTCGGCAGGAGCCAGACGAACTCCTCGCCGCCGAACCGGGCAATGACCTCCCCCTGGCGGGCGGCCTGGCGCAGCCGGGCCGCAACTTCAGCGAGCACAATGTCCCCGGTCAGGTGGCCGAAGGAGTCGTTGACCTTCTTGAAGTGGTCGATGTCGAGAACCACGGCGCTGAGGCTCGTGCCGCGGGACTCTGCCAGTAACGTCTCCCGGGCGAGATGCGCCTCCAGGGCGCGCCGGTTCGGCAGGCCGCTCAGGGAATCCGTGCTGGCTTGAAGCTCCAGGCTGGAACGGGCCTCGGCATTGCCGATCGCGATCTCCACCAGTTCCGCGAACTGCGCCAACCGCTCCAGCATGGCCGGCGTGACCCCCGTCCTGGACTTCGACGTCAACGACACAACTCCCCATAGGCTGCCGTGCACCCGGATGGGAGCCGCTGCTGCTGCCTGGAAGCCCCCGGCCAGCATCTGCTCGGCCGCCGGGCCGCCTTCCGGGCCGTAGACCACCAGGGCAGGCTTGCCCGTCACAGCAACGCGGACTGTGGCGGACGCGTCGGTGGGAGAAAATATGTGCTTGCGGCTCAGGGTCGGCGGAAGCGCCGGCGCCATCGCCACGATTTCCGCCGAGGACGCGCCCGTGAAACGGACCACGGCCGCCGAATCGACGCCGAAAAGCGAGCGCACAATGAAGGCGACCTGTTCGGAGATGTCCGCGGGGGCCGCGTTGCGGGCGACGGCCGTTGCTATCTCATGCAGTGCCGCCCAGGTCTGTTCCTGCTGGAGCCGTTCGGTAATGTCCACCGCCACCACCATGCCGGCAGTGGCTTCGTCATCCGAGAAGACAGGGCCGGCCGTCAGCCGGTAGGTGCGGTGGCCGATCTGCCGGCTCCAGGACACCTCCCGGCCGGCCAGGGCGGCACGGTAGCGCGGCTCCAGTTCGCTGGCCAGGCCGCCTTTCAACACCTCATGGATGAGCAGGCCCTCCAGCTCTTCCGTGCGGTAGCCGAACGTCTCCAGCTCTTGGCCCTCGGCAATCAGATATCGCAGCTGGGAATCGAAGAGGAGCACAAAGACGCCGGGGACGCTGCGGGCCAGGGCCCGGTACCGGTCCATGTCGCGTTGCCTGCGCTTATCGGACAGCACTCTGTCCGTGATGTCGGTGACCAGCACGAAGAATCCATGAACTTCACCGTCCCGTGCGTCGGGCATGTAGGACACCTCGGTGTAGCGCGTCTTTCCGGAGGCGTCAACGAGAGTGCGGTCCAACAGCTGCGGCTCCCCGGTGAGCACCTTGGCGATGTAGGGCCGGTTCGCCTCGAAGTCCGTTTCGCTGAGCAGCTCCTTAATGTGCATGCACTGCAATTTCTCCGGTGTGACACCGAACCATTCGCAGTAGGAATCGTTGGCGAGACGGTTGCGGAGGTCCGTATCCCAATAACCCACCATGGCCGGGATCCCGTTGAGTAAAGCCCGCATTTGCGCCGGCATCTCCGGCAGCGGCAGCAAATCTGCATTCTCCGAGTTGAGAGCCTTGCGTGTTGTCATTGCCCAAGTATCCATGGCTGGCCGCAGCATGGAAAACGGTCAGGGCAGGAAGCGGTAGCCGATGCCCGGCTCGGTGAGCAGGTGGCGCGGGTTGGCGGTGTCCGGCTCCAGTTTGCGCCGGAGCTGGGCCATGTAGACGCGGAGGTAATTGGTTTCCTTGGCGTATGCCGGTCCCCACACCTCGGAGAGCAGCTGCTGCTGGGTGATGAGTTTTTCGGGGTTCCGGACCAGCACTTCGAGCATGTTCCACTCGGTGGGCGTGAGCCGGACATCCTGGCCGTCGCGGAGGACCCGGCGCTTGCCCAGATCCACAGTGAAGGCATCGGTGGTGATCACCGGTGCTTGCTCCGGGCCGATGCTGCGGCGCAGGAGGGCGCGCAGGCGGGCCAGGAGCTCGTCCAGCCCGAACGGTTTCGTGATGTAGTCATCGGCGCCGGCGTCGAGGGCCTGGACCTTGTCCTCGGAGCCGTGGCGGGCAGACAGCACCAGGACGGGGACCCGGCTCCAGCTGCGGAGCTCCCGGATGACGGTGGTCCCGTCCAGATCGGGGAGGCCGAGGTCCAGGACCACGAGAGCCGGCGGGCCCTGCGAGGCCTTGAGCAGTGCCGACCGGCCGTCCGCGGCAGTGGCGACGTCGTACCCGTGCGCCTGCAGCGTGATCCGGAGGGCCCGCAGCAGGTAGGGGTCGTCATCAACCACCAGGACCGCGGTCATGTCGGGCCCTGCCCGGAGGAGAGGGGCCCGGACGAGAGGGGCCCGGAGGCCAGGAGCGGCGGCAAGTGATGGCGCCCGACAATGACCGATTGCGGTTCCAGCGGGGCCTGGTCCGGCTGCACGTCGAAGGGAACACCGGCGGACAGCGGGAGGCTGATCACCATGGTCAGGCCGCCGCCCGGCGTCGCCTCAGCCGTCAGCCTGCCGCCCATCGCCTCCGTGAAGCCCTTGGCCACCGCCAGGCCAAGCCCGACGCCGGTGGCCTGGGCCGCGTCGTCGAGGCGCTGGAAGGGGCGGAACATCTCGAGGACCCGGTCCGGCGGAACGCCCTTGCCGTGGTCGATGATCCGCAGCTCGCCGGCCGGACGCCCGGCCGTGGTTGCACGGTTCAGCCCGCCGGCGGAACCGGCCAGGACGATATCCGACCCCGGGGCGTACTTGACGGCGTTCTCCACGATGTTCGCGATGACGCGCTCCAGCATCCCCGGGTCCGCATCAACCTCGGGCATGTTGGCTGGCAGTTCCACCCGCACCCTGTCCGGGGCGATCCCCAGCAGGCCGCGCGGAATGACCTCGTACCAGCGTACGGGCCGCAGCAGCGGCTTGATGGAGTCGGACGTGATCCGGGACATGTCCAGCAGGTTCCCCACGAGCACATCCAGCCGGTCGGAGCACTCCTCGATGGTCGCCAGCAGCTCCTGCTCCTCCTCACGGGTGTAGCGGACCCCCTCCTGCCGGAGGCCCCCCACCGCGAGTTTGATCCCGGCCAGGGGAGTGCGGAGATCGTGCGAGACGGCGCGGAGGATCGAGGTGCGCATGGTGTTGCTTTCAGCCAGCCGCAGGACTTCGTTGCGGCTGGCCAGCAGCTGCTGGCGTTCCAGCTGGGCCACCAGGTGCACGCCGAAGGCACCGAGCAGCCTCCTGTCGCTGGCCGGCAGTACGCGGCCGGAGAGGACCAAGCAGGTAGTGGCATCGATCCGCTCCACGTTTTCGCCGGGGCTGCCCGCCGCGCCGGGGTCGTCGCGGGAACCGGCGTCGGCCGAGGGAATCTCGCCGACGCCGGCGATGAGCCGCCAGCCGGCGCGGGAGCCACTGCCGCCGTTGAGAGGGCCGACGTCGGGAGGGCCGGCTTCCGCGCCGGAGCCCGTGCCGCCGTCGTCGCCGGGAAGACTGTACAGTGCGGCGCTCCGCACCTGGAAGACGTCCAGGGCCTGCTCAAGCAGGCCCAGGACGGTGTCCTCCGAGCCGGCCGCGCCGCGTGCGAGGTCGGCCAGGGTCGCGGCTTCGGCGCGGGCCCGTGCGGCCTCCTTGGAGCGCCGGGCCGAAAGGTCCACGACGCTCGCGACGGCGGCGGATACCCCTACAAAGACCAGGATGGCGAGCACGTTCTGCGAATCACTGATGGCCAGGTCGCCCACCGGCGGGGTGGAGAAGTAGTTGACCAGCAGGCTGCTCCACAGCGCCGCGGCGATCGCCGGCCACAAGCCGCCGACGAGGGCCACCGCGACCGAGCCGGTGAGCTGGACCAGCATGGTCGTGGCCAGGTTTTTGTCCGGATTCACCGCGAGCAGCAGCTGGAGGAGCGCCGGAAGGAATCCTGCCAGGATGAAGCCGACCGTGACCCGGACCCGGCCCAGGTCCCGTTGCCGCGGCATGCCGGTGCCTCTGCCGTCGAGCGGATGGGACACCATGTGGACGTCGATGTCGCCGGAGTCGCGGACCACCCGGGCGCCGACGCTGCCGCCGCGGAGGCCCTTCAGTAAACCGGCAAACCGGTTCTGGCGTGAGATCCCGACGACGATCTGGGTGGCGTTGACGCTGCGGGCGAAGTCCAGCAGGGCGTCCGCCGGATCTTCGCCGGCCACAATGTGGTAGCTCCCGCCGAGGTCCTGGACCAGCTGGCGCTGCGCTTCGAGGGCCTGCGGGGATTCACCGGCCGCCCCGTCGGTCGCGCGCACGTGCACCGCCAGCAGGTCGCCGCCATTGACCCGGTTGAGGATCCTCGCGCCGCGGCGGATCAGGGCCTCTCCTTCCGGGCCGCCCGTCAGACCGACAACGATGCGCTCGCGGGCCGGCCAGCTGGCCTCGATCCCGTTCCGCTCCCGGTACTTGGCCAGGCCTTCATCCACCCGGTCCGCGAGCCACAGCAGGGCCAGCTCGCGCAGGGCGGCGAGATTGCCCGGGCGGAAGTAGTTCGAGAGCGCCGCGTCGATCCGGTCGGCCGGGAGAATTTTGCCGTCCGCGAGCCGCTGGCGCAGGAGTTCCGGCGAGATGTCCACCAGCTGGATCTCGTCTGCCCGGCGGACGATCTCGTCAGGCACGGTCTCTGCCGGCCGGATCTGGGTGATGGCGCCGACGACGTCACCGAGGGATGCGAGATTCTGGATGTCCGCGGTGGACAGGACGTTGATCCCGGCGTCCAGCAGCTCGTCGATGTCCTCCCAGCGGTGGGGGTTCCTGCTGCCCGGGACATTGGAGTGCGCGTACTCGTCCACGAGCGCCGTGGCCGGGGAGCGGCGCAGCACGGCGTCCAGGTCGAGCTCTTCAACGTGCAGGCCGCGGAGCGCCACGCGCCGGGCCGGGATGAGTTCGAGTCCCGTCATGAGCTCACGGGTGTCGCGGCGGCCGCGGTTACGGGCGAAGGCGACCACCACGTCTTCGCCGGTGCTGCCGAGGCGGTGTCCTTCCCGGAGCATGGCGTAGGTCTTGCCGACGCCCGGTGCTGACCCCAGGAAGATACGCAACGTTCCACGTGCCATGCTGTCATTCTTCCATTCCGCCGACTGTTCACGAGGGCCGGGCGGCGTCAAGGATTCATCAAGATCCCGGCTGGGCGCGCGGCAAGCCTCCCTGTCACTGTTAGGTTCGCAAGAAAGAGCAGTGCGGCGCGTCGCGTCGTGAGGACAGGAAGACATGACCACGCTGAGCAGGCCGCCGGCCGATCCATCGGCGGCGCAGCCTCGACGCAGAAGTTCCCTGAGGAACTGGCTGCTGTTCGGGCTGCAGGACAGCAAGGGCGCCCACCAGGGCCCCGGCGGGGTGCCCACCGCCCATGAGAAGAAACACTCATGGTGGCAGGTGATGTGCCTGACCGGCGTCGACTACTTCTCCACCCTGGGCTACCAGCCCGCGATCGCCGCGCTGGCCGCCGGGGTGATCTCCCCGCTGGCGACCCTCGTCCTCGTGGTGGTCACGCTGCTCGGCGCACTGCCCGTGTACCGCAGGGTGGCAGGCGAGAGCCACCGCGGCGAGGGGTCCATCGCCATGCTGGAGCGGCTGATGCCGCGCTGGGGCGGCAAGCTCTTCGTCCTGGTCCTGCTCGGCTTCGCCGCGACGGACTTCATGATCACCATGACGCTGTCCGCCGCGGACGCCACCGCCCACCTGGTCCAGAACCCGATAACACCAGGCTGGCTGCAGGGACAGAATGTGCCCGTCACACTCTTCCTGCTGGCGCTCCTGGGCGCCGTCTTCCTGCGCGGGTTCAAGGAAGCCATCGGCGTCGCGGTCACCCTGGTGGCGCTGTACCTGGGGCTGAACGTCGTGGTGGTCGCGTCCTCGGTCGTCGAGGTGGTCAATCATCCGGTGGCCGTGGGGGACTGGTGGCAGGCCCTGTCCACATCCCACGGCAACCCCCTGATGGTGGTCGGCCTGGCGCTGCTGGTCTTCCCGAAGCTCGCCCTGGGCCTGTCCGGATTCGAAACCGGGGTGGCCGTGATGCCTCAGATCCGCGGCGATGCCACGGACACGGAGGCCAATCCGGCGGGCCGCATCCGGGGAACCCGCAGGCTCCTGACCACCGCCGCCGTCATCATGAGCAGCTTCCTGATCGTCACCAGCTTCACCACCGTGGTGCTCATTCCCGCGCAGGAATTCCAGCCCGGCGGTCAGGCCAACGGCCGCGCCCTGGCGTTCCTGGCCCACGAATACCTCGGCGTCGGCTTCGGCACCGTCTATGACATCAGCACCATCGCCATCCTCTGGTTCGCCGGCGCCTCCGCCATGGCCGGGCTGCTCAACCTCGTGCCTCGCTACCTGCCCCGCTACGGCATGGCCCCCGGATGGGCCCGGGCCGTCCGTCCGCTGGTGCTCGTGTTCATGCTGGTCGGGTTCCTGATCACCTGGCTGTTCAACGCCGACGTCGACGCCCAGGGCGGCGCGTACGCCACCGGCGTGCTGGTGCTGATGACCTCGGCCGCCGTGGCCGTGACGCTCTCCGCCCGGCACCGGCAGCAGCGCAAACGCGCCGTGGGCTTCGGCGTCATCGCCGTGGTGTTCATCTATACGACGGTCGCCAACATCTTCGAACGGCCGGAAGGCATCCGGATCGCGTCGATCTTCATCGTGGGGATTATCGTGATTTCGCTCCTCTCACGGGTCCGGCGCTCCTTCGAACTGCATGCCACCCACGTCCATATGGACCGGCAGGCACTGGAGTTCATGTCGGATGAGCTGGACGGCCCCATTGCGATCATCGCCCACGAGCCCCTCCGGATGAGCGCGGAGGCCTACCGGCAGAAACTGACGTCCGCCATCGAGGTCAGCCACCTGCCGCTAGACTACCGGGCGCTGTTCCTCGAAGTGGTGGTGGACGATTCCTCGGACTTTGAGACGGAGCTGGAGGTCCGCGGCGTGATCCGGCACGGGTACCAGATCCTGGAGGTCCACGGCCCCGTGGTTCCCAACACGATCGCCTCGGTGCTGCTGCATATCCGCGACGTGACCGGCCTGATGCCGCACATCTACTTCCGCTGGACCGAAGGCAACCCGGTCGTGAATCTGCTGCGCTTCCTGTTCCTGGGCGAAGGCGAGATCGCGCCGGTCACCCGCGAAGTGCTGCGCGAAGCCGAACCCGACGTCACCAGACGTCCCTGGGTCCACGTCGGCTGAGCGCTGCCGCTGGCTGGAAAAACACAGCGGAAACACAAACGCCCCTCCGGAGGAATCCTCCGGAGGGGCGTTGTGGTCTTCGGGGAAAGTGTCCCGGCCGGCTGGCCGGGGCTTTTCCTGAGTACTTAGAGCGGGCGGATGTTCTCAGCCTGCGGACCCTTCGGCCCCTGCGTGACGTCGAACTCGACCTTCTGGTTCTCGTCAAGCGAGCGGTAGCCGCTGCTGGAGATTGCCGAGTAGTGGGCGAAAACGTCGGCTGACCCGTCATCCGGGGCAATGAAGCCAAAACCCTTTTCGGCGTTGAACCATTTAACTGTGCCTGTAGCCATGCCATATCCTTCTGAAATGCTGCTGATCTCCGGCGGCCATGAGGCCAACGGCTGCGGAGACATTCGTCCGCTGTCCCCCAACGTACGGGTCGGCGGGCCACGGTGCAAGAGGCCAACGGGGGGATTTCGGCGCAGGCGGCGCCCAGAGTCGGGTCACCGTGCCGACATCCTGGGTGGTTTTCCCTTGCACAGCTCCGGCGCGCCGGGGCTGGGAACGCGATCATAACGTCAACTGCCGCACCGTTCCGGCCGCCCCGTCCACCGTGACAGTCTGGCCCGTGCGCAGCCGGGTGGTGGCGTCCGGCACGCCAACCACGGCAGGGATGCCGTACTCCCGTGCCACCACGGCGCCGTGCGAGATGACGCCGCCCATCTCCATGACCAGCGCGCCAGCGGTCATGAAGAGCGGGGTCCAGCCGGGATCGGTGGAGGGCGCCACCAGAATTTCGCCGGGCTCGAGGTGGGCGCCCACCGGGTCCAGGATGACTCTTACCGTTCCGGTGGCGGTCCCGGCCGACGCCGGCGTCCCGGCCAGGGCGCCCGACGCCGGGGACTCGGCCATCATCGCGGCCTCGACGTCCGTGCCGTCCGAGAGCAGGAGCCGCGGAATCCGGCGCCGGCGCAACTCCACGCCATAGAGCCGGCGGCGATTGGTGACGATGCGCTTGAGTTCGGCGCCGCGCAGGCCCACGCGGACCTCGTCCATTTCGAGGAAGAAGACGTCGTCCGCGGCCGCGATGGAGCCGGAGCGCGCCAGCTCCGCTCCGACCGCGGCGAGCTGCCGGCGCATCTCGGCGAGCGCGAGCACGATGTAGAACTTCGGCAGTTCGCGCAGTCCCGACAATTGCCGTGCCCGGCGCAGGCACAGCTCCACCAGCCGTGCCCGCACGCGGCTCCTGGCCCGGGTCCGGTCCACGAGGCTGCGGATTCTGTCCTCCGCGTGCTCCGCTGCGCGGGCGAACTGCCGGTCCGGGGCCTGCTCTGGGTCCAACACGCGCAGGTAGTTCGAGATCATGCCGAGAATATGGTCCGGCATCTCCGACCACCGCGGCATGCCGAGATCGATCTCCGCCACGGCGCGGTGGCCATAGCGGGCCAGGAACCCGCGCAGGCCCGCCTGCGCCACCGCGGGCAGCGTGCCGGCAGCATAGCTGGCGGCCAGCTCCGCGGGGCGCTTCGCCAGGAACACTTCGCGGGAGGCGGAATTCGCGCCTACCGTAACGGCCAGCTGCCACAGCTCCAGATCCATCTCGGTGGTCACGTTGTGGGGCAGCCCGCGCAGCACTGCTTCCAGTTCCCGCGGCTCAGCGATCCCGCGCAGAAGCCTGCGGGCCGCGGCCAGCATGAGGTAGCCGATGGAAGGGCCCGCCAGGGTGGCCAGGATCAGCCCGTCGACGGTCCGGTCCAGGATGCGCTGGGCGTGATCGAGCCGGCTGAAGACGCTGGCTGGTTCGGGCAGGGCCAGTTCCGCCTCAAGGCGTGTTCCATACTCCCGTGTCCGCCGCAATTCCGCTGCCGGCCGCAGCGCGGTCCGGGCCAAGGACGGAATCAGCCGGACAATCAGGGCCACGCTTGCCGTTGCCTCCGTGCTCCATGCACCCGCGCTCCGTCTGTCCGTGCGCCCGCTGTCCGTGCTCCGCACGGGGAGCGTCGCCGCGGCCTTGAAGCCTCTTTGCCGGTGCGTTTGCCGACCCGGGCGCTTGAGGATGCCAAACCTCGGGTCGTCCAGCAGCGCCGGAAACACTGCTCCTGATCTTCCGTCCGCCAGCGGGAGCATTCGCAACAGATAACGGCGCCCGTGCTTGTTGCGCACCATGGCCGTCAGGTCCACATACATGCGCAGCCCCGGGTTCACGTACTGCCACGGCCCACTGCGGTTCCTCATCAGGCTTAGCGCGGAAAGCCCCATCGGGGTGATGGGACGGGTCAGCCCCTGGAGCAGGGTGCCGCACAGGTATACGCGGGTTCCGGCGGCGGGCCCGGATTCCAGGCCCAGGGGCTCCGCGGCGGCCGGGTCCGGCAGCGGATAGAGCGTGGTGATCGGCCGTGACTGGGTCAGCCAGATCTTGCCCCCGGCGTCGATCACCCATTCCACGTCCTGGGGTGCGCCGAACAACCGCTGGGCGGAGTCTCCCAGCGTGGTGAGATCACGGATCCGGGTGTCTGCCAGGCTCGGCCGCCGTCCGGGTTCATGCCCGCCCGGCGCGCGGAGCAGGATCCGGCCCGTGACCGTGTCCACGACGAAATGGTCCGGGTTCATCTGGCCGGAAACAACGGCCTGTCCCGGCCCGGAACTCGCGTCGATGACCGTTTCGGTCCGGGTTCCGGTGACCGGATTCGCGGTGAACAGCACGCCGGCGGCGGCGGCGTGGACTAGGTCCTGCACGACGACGGCGAGGCCGGCGTCGCGATGGCTGATCCCGTTGGCGGAGCGGTAGGAAACCGCCCGTTCGGTCCAGAGCGAGGCCCAGCAGCGGCGGACGGACTGGACCACGGCGTCGGCGCCGACGATGTTGAGGAAGGAATCATGCTGTCCGGCGAAGCTGGCGAACGGCAGGTCCTCGGCCGTGGCCGATGACCTGACCGCGACGGCGGCCGAGCCGCCCATCGCGGCATAGGCCGTGCGGACGGCGGCATCCACATCGGCGGGGATCGGCGCGGTCACGATCATTTCTCGCGCGCGCCTCGCCAGTTCACCGAGCGTCGGCTCGTCCTGCGCAGGTCCATTGCCTGCCGCCCCGCCCTCTGCCGCCCCGCCGATGGCGCTGCCGTCGCCGGCGGCTCCGGAGCCCGGGCCGTCGAGGTGGGCCGCCAGCGCCTCCAGCTCCGGCGGGGCCGCCTTCCGATACGCCACGGTGGTCAGGCAGAAGCCGTGCGGCACAGGGAACCCGGCCGCGGTGAGTTTGCCGAGGTTCAGCGCCTTGCCGCCCACCAGCGGCAGCGGAGCGGAGCCCAGCTCACCGAGATCCACAACGAGATTGTCCGGCGCCCTGCGGCCGGCGGAACCCATTTCCTGCTCCTACGTCCTGTCCGCGCATCTTGTCCGTGACCGGGTGCCGGCTCACTCGGCGGCGTCGGTTTCGCCGGTGTCCTCCCACTGGACGTCCAGATTGCGGAAAACGGGCGGACCGTCGCACAGGGCGGCCATCTTCGCGGCGAAGTCGGACGTCTCGGGCCGGTTGGAGTTTTCCATGGCCGAGTCATAGGAATCGAATTCCACGATGGTGAGATATGTTCCGGGGCGGTCGCGGTCTTCGGTGGCCATGATGCGGCGGAAGGTCGGGGCGGTGGTTCCCTCGGTCCTCGACGGGCGGCCGAGTTGCTCGATCTCCTCGATGCGGGAGGTCTGGAATTCGATGATCTGCACAAACCTGGCCATGACGGCGCTCCTCGACGGCGGCGGATGCTGATGCGCTTCACGCTAGACCCCCGTTCTTGGAGGTGCAAGGGCCTGTGCAAGGGCCTGCACAAGAGCCAGTCTCCGCCGCCATCGAAAGTCCGGCTAGGGGGTGAGCAGGACCTTGATAGCGCGCCGTTCGTCCATGGCCTTGTAGGCCTCGGCGGCTTCCTCCAGCGGCATCACGACGTCAAATACCCGGCCGGGATTGATGGTTCCGTCGAGGACGTCGGCCAGCAGTTCCGGGATGTAGGTCCGGGCCGGGGCCATTCCGCCCGCAATGGAGATGTTCGTGTCGAACAGGTAGCGCAGCGGGGCTTCGGCGCCGCCGGTCGGGACACCGACAAAACCAAGGGCACCTCCCGGGCGGACGCTGTTGAGCGCCTGTTCCATGGATTCCTTGGTCCCGACGCACTCCAGCACCGAGTCGGCCAGCACCCCCGACGGCGGTGGCCACGGCTGTCACGCCCCCCGCCAGATAGGCCGCTCAGCCGCGGAAGGCCGCGCGGGACAGGAAAAAGAGGGCGAACGAACACCAGGCGAAACTCGGTGCCGCGATGACCAGTGCGGCCAACGCGGCCACGAGCGCGAACATCCACAGCAGCCAGGGCTGGCGCCGCTTGGCCAGAACCGCCACCACGCCGTAGAGGACGCACACGGCACCGGCCAGGGCCACGGTCCAGAGATTGTCCGCGGGACTGTGGCGCAGAACGTACCGCACACCGGATGCCACCATCAGCACACCGAAGCTCAAGTGCACGACGGCGTCGATCCGGCCCATCTCGGGCCGGTCTGCGGCGGGCCGGTCTGCGGCGGGGCTGCCCACGGTCCCGCTCGGCGTTGCTGGCATGTTGTTCCTGTCCGGTGTGCGGCGCTCCCCTAATGCTAGGCGCCCTGCCGTTGCTGGTCTCTCAGCCTTTTGGCTGATGCCCCGAGCGGAACGGATGACGGGCGGCGAGGCGTTGACCCGATGTCCTTCTCCTCGGCGGCCGGCAGCATGGAATCGTACGCACAGACGGACTCACAGGAGGAAGCGCCATGAAGAAATCCACCAAGATCTATGCCACCGCCGCGGCCGGAGCGTTGCTCCTGACAGGCGCGGCCACGGTTGCCGCCAATGCCGTTGCGCCCGTTGCGGTCACGGCCGCCAAGCCAAGCACCGCCGGCGACGTCCAGCCTGCGCCGGAGACCGTGGTGTCGCAGAACCGGATTACCGTAGGCGCCTCAAGCCAGGCCGTGAACGCTGCCCTGGCCAAGTGTCAGGCTGACAAGCTCCCTTTCGTTACCGTGGCACTCGTGGACCGTTTCGGCACCGTCCAGGCACTGCTCCGCGGCGACAACGCCGCTGAGCACACCATCGAGGCTGCCAAACAGAAGGCCTACACCGCGGCGGCCTTCGGTGCACCCACCAGTGAACTTGCCAAGCGCATCAACGGCAACGGACCGTCGATTGCCGACCTCCCGGGCACCCTGTTCCTGCCCGGCGGCGTGCCGTTGAAGGTCAACGGCGTTTCCGTGGCCGGCATCGGTGTCGGTGGCGCCCCGGACGGCATGCTGGACGAATCCTGCGCGACGGCCGGCGCCGAGGCCATCGCCGGAACAGCCAAGTAGTCTTCCAGCATGACTGGTGTCTGGAAGGCTGTGGCGATCAGCGCAGCGATGGTGGGCCTGGCTGCTTGCAGTCCGGACATCGAAAAGCCCCTCCGCCTGGAGTCATCGCCGCCAATGGTCCAGGTGACTCCCGGACACGGCGCGGCGTCGCCGGCGGCTACAGCAACCTCTGCGCAGCCGTCACCGTCCACGCGAGCGGCACTGTCCGCGGAGGCGCAGGCCGAACTCGATCAACGGCTCGTCAAGGCCGCCAAGGCCAATGATGTCCCGCTGGTCACGGAGCTCATCAGGGCCGGCGGCAACGTCAACGCGAAGGACGACATCCAGGATTCAGCGTTCCTCTATGCCGGCGCCGAGGGCTTCAATGAGATCCTGCAGCTCACCCTGGCGTCGGGGGCGGACGTGGAGAGCACCAACCGCTACGGCGGCACGGCGCTCATCCCGGCCAGCGAACACGGGCATGTGGACACCGTCCGGATCCTGCTTGCGGCCGGCGTTCCGGTGAACCACGTCAACAACCTCGGCTGGACCGCCATGCAGGAAGCCATTCTGCTGAACAACGGCGGCCCCAAACAACAGGACGTGGTGCGGCGGCTCCTGGAGGCCGGCGCGGACCCGGACATCCGCGATCCCCAGGGGCGCACGGCCCTGGCCAATGCCGAGCGGCTGGGCTTTGCCGGGATTGCGGCCCTCATCCGGTCCCGGGGCTGACGGCCCGCTACGGATCCACCGGACTGGCCCAGTTTTGGCTGTGCCGCCCGCGCCGACGCGTCCGCCCGGCTGGGCGGACGCGTCAAAGCCGGGCTGGTTCAGCTGGCTTAGACGGCTTCGAGCACGCTGACGTAGTTCGCGATGCCGACGCCGCCCATGTTCTGCACTGCGGCGCGGCGCGCGGTGCCGAGCTGCATGGCGCCGGCCGTGCCGGTGAGCTGCATGGCCGCGATGACGTGCTGGGACACGCCGGTGGCGCCCACCGGGTGGCCCTTGGCCTTGAGCCCGCCGGAGACGTTGACGGGCAGCTTGCCGTCCTTGAACACCCAGCCTTCCTCGATGGCCCGCGCACCCTGGCCCGGCTCAGTCAGCCCCATGGCCTCGTACATGAGCAGTTCGGCGATCGTGAAGCAGTCGTGCACCTCGGCGAAGTCCAGGTCCTGGAGCCCGACGCCGGCCATCGCCAGCGCGCGCTGCCAGGACACCCTGGTCGCGGCGAACGCGGTCGGGTCCCGGCGCTCGGCGGGGAAGAAGTCGTTCGCGTGGCCGAAGCCGGTGAGCCGGACCGGTGCGGTTGCCCCGGCGGTGGGGGAGGTGCTCAGGACGACGGCGGCGGCGCCGTCGGACACAGGGGAGCAGTCGGTGCGGCGCAGGGGATCGGCCACCATCGGGTTCTTGTCCGAGACGGTGCGGCAGAACTCCTCGCCGAGGTCCTTGCGGAGCTGGGCGTAGGGGTTGTCCACGCCGTTGCGGTGGTTCTTCGCGGCGATGCTGCCCAGGACGTCGCCCAGCTTCCCGGAGCCCAGATTCCCCAGGCCGGCGCCGTAGCGCTTCTCGTAGTGCTTGGCGACGTCGGCGAACAGCCCGGTGAAGCCGGTGGTGGAGGCCTTTCCGGCCATGTCGTAGTCAGCGCCGAGGAGGGCGGCACCGACAACGTCGGCGCCGGCCTGGGTCATCTTTTCGGCGCCGATCACCAGGACAGTCTTCGCGGTGCCGGCCAGCAGCGACTTGGTGCCCTGCTGGAAGGCGGCCGAACCGGAGGCGCAGGCGTTCTCGACCCGGGTGGCCGGGACGTTGGCCAGCTGCTCCGAGACCTGCAGTGCCAGGGACGAAGGAAAGGCCAGCGGCATCATCCCGGAGTTGAACTGGCCGAGGTAGATCTCATCGATCTGGCCCGGCTCGATGCCGGCGTTGCCGATCGCCTCGGTGGCGACCTGGACGATCAGCGACTCGAGGGTCTCGTCCGTCAGTTTGCCGAAGCGGCTGTGTCCCCAGCCGGTGAGCAGGACGTCCTTGCCGAACTGTTCTTTCAGGCTCATGCCAGTGTTCCTTCCAAAGCGGGAGTTCCTTCGAGTGCAGGGGTTCCTTCAGGTGCTGGGGCCGCTTCCGGCGGGCCGTCCCGAAGAGCGACGGTGAACCCGGCCTCGGTCTTGCCGCGGATCTCCTCCACGGTGATACCCGGGGCGAGGCGGGTGAGCGTGAGCTGCCGGCCGCCGTCGCGCTTGTCAGACTTATCAAGGTCAAACACGGCGAGGTCGCTGATGATCCGGTCCACCACGCGGAGTCCCGTGAGCGGCAGCGTGCATTCCTTGACGATCTTGGCCGTGCCGTCCTTGGCGTTGTGTTCGGTGAGGACCACGACGCGCGGCGTGCCGGCGACGAGGTCCATGGCACCGCCCATGCCCTTGACCATCTTGCCGGGGATGGTCCAGTTGGCGAGGTCGCCGCTTCCGGAGACCTGCATGGCGCCCAGGATCGCGACCTTGACGTGGCCGCCGCGGATCATGCCGAAGGAGGTGGCGGAGTCGAAGATGCTCCCGCCCGGCAGCACCGTCACGGTCTGCTTGCCGGCATTGATGAGGTCCGCGTCTTCCTCGCCCTCGTACGGAAACGGGCCCATGCCGAGCAGGCCGTTCTCGCTCTGCAGGACAACTCGGATTCCGTCGGGCAGGTTGTTGGCGACGAGCGTGGGGATTCCGATGCCAAGGTTGACGTAGTCTCCGTCGTTGAGTTCTTCGGCCGCGATGGCAGCCATTTCATTCCTGGTCCAGGCCATGGTGATTCTTCTCCTCGGATGGTGGGTGGCGGTTCAGGCCGGTACGACGGCGGCGGATGCCGTTTCGACGGCGGCTGCCGGGCGCTCGCGGACGGTCCGCTGTTCGATGTCCTTGACCCGGCCACCGGCCTGCACGAGGCGCTGGACGTACACGCCGGGAGTGACGATGTGGTTGGGATCGAGGGCACCGGGTTCGACGATGACCTCGGCCTCCGCGACGGTCACGGCACCGGCCGTGGCCACCACCGGGTTGAAGTTCCGGGCCGTGTAGCGGTAGATCAGGTTGCCGTCGGTGTCGGCGGTGTGGGCGTGGACCAGGGCGACGTCGGCCTTGATGGCACGCTCCAGGACGAAAGTCTCGCCGTCGAATTCCGCCAGCGGCTTGCCCTTGGCGACGAGGGTGCCCACACCGGTCTTGGTGTAGAACGCGGGGATGCCGGCGCCGCCGGCGCGCAGGCGTTCGGCGAGGGTGCCCTGCGGGGTGAACTCCACCTCGAGATGGCCGGCGAGGTACTGCTCGGCGAAGAGCTTGTTCTCGCCGACGTAGGAGGCGATGACCTTGCGGACCTGGCCGGCTTCGATCAGCACGCCGAGGCCCTTGCCATCCACGCCCATGTTGTTGGACACCACCGTCAGGTCCTTCACACGGGAATCCCGCACGGCCTCGATCAGGCCTGCCGGGATGCCGCTGAGGCCAAAGCCGCCGACGGCGAGCGTCATGCCGTCCCGCAGCACGTCCTGCAGCGCAGCGGCTGCGCCGGATTTCAGCTTTGACATTGCATCTCCTCATTGAGCGGGCGGCTTCCCGGCCAGCCGGGTCAATCCACGTTGTGGACTGTTGTTCTGGGAATGGAGCGTACGGGGCATCGAAAGGAGCTGTCAAGGCACTGTTTTCGTCAAAGTTGGTGGTTTTTTACAGTGTGGACGGTAGTCTTTGATGTGTCCACAATATGGAGCTTTGAAGGAAAAAATTGATGAATTCAGTACCGATCCAGGGGGCCCAGGTGGTCAGCCGTGTCGCGGCCCTGCTGAGGATGGTGGGACGGAAACCCGAAGGCTCCCCGCTCGTCGAGCTGGTCCGGGAATCCGGCCTCACCCGCCCCACCGTTCACCGGCTGCTCAGCTCGCTGGCCGCCGAGGGCCTGCTGGACCAGGACCCGAACAGCGGTAACTGGGTGCTGGGCCCGGAAATCCTGCTGATGGGTTCCGTGGCCTCGGCGCGTTTCCCGCTGGAGGACATCGCGAGGCCCGGCCTCCGCCGGTTGGCCGAGGAAACCGGCGAAAGCGCCTTCTTCTCCATCCGCCGCGGGAACGAGACGGTGTGCCTGCTCCGGGAGGAAGGCAGCTTTCCGGTGCGGTCCTTCGTGCTGCACGAGGGTGTCCGGTTCCCGCTGGGGGTAGCCTCGGCCGGGACCGCCATCATGGCGTTCCTGGCGGCGGAGGAACAGGAGGAACTGCTGGCCGGCTGGCCGGCGCACGCCGGCAGCTTTGCGGCGGCGCACACGGAGGCGCTGGTCCGGGAGAATCTGGCTGCGACGCGCCAGGCCGGCTATTCGGTCAACCCCGGGCTGGTGCTCGAAGGAAGCTGGGGGATGGGTGCTGCGGTCTTCGACCAGCGCGGCCGCCCCGCCTGGGCGCTGTCCCTGACGGGGATTGAGCCGCGCTTCCGGGAAGACCGGAGGGCCCGGCTGGGGCGCCTGCTCTTGGACGAGGCCCACCGGATCTCGACGCTGCTGCAGGGCGCGAGATAGGGCGGTCGGAAGTTCGCCCGGTTGTTTGTCCAGAGCCTCGACAAATCAGGTGGCGCGGAGCACCATGAGAATTGCATCTGTACCGAATCAACGCCTGTGCCCTGTCGGCGGGCACGTTCCGGCGGCTTCCTCCACGCCCTGATGCTGGGGTGTCCGGGCGTGGCGGAAGAGGCCCGGCGGACGCGCACCCGCCCGGTGCCGGCCGGCGTCGTGGTTGACGGCGGCCGTGAATAAATACGAGGCCGGCTTCCGGCCGTTCACCCCAGATTCAAAGGAGTGAGTCGAGTGACTCCTCAACCTGCAATCCATCGAATGCCACGCCTCTTGCGTCTGCTGCTGGCGGCCTTTGCGGCGCTGGTGCTGCCGCTGGCTGTCAGCGGCGCCGCCGTCGCGGACGGCGGCAAATCGCCAAAGACCTGGACGGTTCTGGTCGGTTCCGAATCCTCTGACCAGGCGATCCAAGGGATGGCCTTCCTGCCCGAGCACATCTACATCAACGCCGGCGACAAGATCACCTGGAAGGCGAACTCGGCGGAGATCCACACGGTGACGTTCCTGGCCGAAGGCCAGTCGCTCGAGTCCACGCAGCCGTTCGACCCCTCGCTTCCGCAGAACAGCCACAGGCAGGGCGGAAAGAGCTATGACGGACATTCGTATTACAACTCCGGCATCATGTCGAATGTGTCCAACACCGGCTTCAAAGAAGTCGAGGAGTACACCCTGAAATTCCCGGACACGGGCGAGTTCACGTACTACTGCCTGGTGCACGGCATGGCTATGAAGGGCACGGTCCACGTCCGGGACGCCGGAACTGACTACCCGTTCACGCAGTCGCAGTATGACCACAAGGCCAACAAGCAGGAACGGGAGATCCTGCGCGACGGGCAGAGGCAATGGGACGCGGCCCGCGACCACGTGGACAGCCACACCGTCATCGAAGGAACGGACAACGGAACCGCCATGGTGATGCGGTTCGTGCACCGGAAGACTGTGGTCCACGTCGGTGAGAGTGTGACCTTCGTGAACAACGGCATGGGTGCCCCGCACACTGTCACGTTCGGCACGGAGCCGGCCGATCCCTTTGTACCTCTTGGCGACCCCAGTAACTTCACCGGTGGGGATCTCAACTCCGGATTCATGACGCCGGGCACCTGGTTCAAAGTGACCTTCAACAAGGCCGGGGAATTCGACTACATCTGTGCCCTCCACGACTTCATGGGCATGAAGGGCACGGTGGAAGTCCGGGACTGATCGTCTATCCGCTGTGCGGGCTCCCGACGTCGTGGTTCACATTAGCCCCGCTTCCAGAACGTCAGACCCCGCGCCGTCCCGGGGCACTTTGACACGGACACGCCGGAAAAGGCGTCTGGATCGCAGAAACCCGGCTCAAAGTGCCCCCGGGCGGAGCCGGCTACTTCCACCACGTGTCGAAGAGGGTGACCGGCACGGTGCGCTTGTGGCGGGTGCGCAGGTATTTCTCCTCAATCAGCGCAGCCACGCCTTCAGCGACGTCGCGGCCCTCGAGGTAGTCGTCGATCTGGTCATAGCTGAGGCCGAGCTCGTCTTCGTCCGTCCGGCCCGGCGAGCCGTCGAGGAGGTCGGCGGTGGGCACCTTGTCCCAGACCCGGGCGGGCGCGCCCAGCTCGGCCAGCAGCGCCCGGTTCTGGCGCTTGTTCAGGCCGAACAGCGGGAGGATGTCGGCACCGCCGTCGCCGTATTTGGTGAAGAAGCCGGTCACTGACTCGGCGCCGTGGTCAGTGCCGATCACCAGGCAGTTGTACTCACCGGCCAGCGCGTACTGCGCGGTCATGCGGGCCCTGGCCTTTGTGTTTCCCTTGTGGAAATCCGAGATGGAGGCGCCCGCCGTTTTCTCGAACTCGGCCTCGAACGCCTCCACAGCCGGGGCGATGTTGAAAGTCCACTCGGTTCCGGCGCCGATGAAGTCGAGTGCCGCCTGAGCGTCCTCCTCGTCGTGCTGGAATCCGTGCGGGAGCCTGACCGCCACGAAGTTCGCCGCCGTGCCTTCGGCTTCCAGTTCCTCCACCGCCAGCTGGGCCAGGCGCCCGGCGAGCGAGGAGTCCAGCCCGCCCGAGACGCCCAGGACAAACCCCTTCGTGTGGGTGGCCTTCAGGTACTCCTTCAGGAACGTCACGCGCTTGCGCACCTCCCCGGCGGGGTCGATCCGGGGCTGCACGCCCATTTCCTCGATAATCTTCGCCTGGAGTTCACGCATGCCTCAAAGCCTAGTCAGCAGTGTCAACCGTGCTCAACTGTTGCACGCCGAACCACGTGCCCGCGGAACCACCGGCCCGCTCACGGCGACGCCGGTGCCGCCCCGGTGGAACTGCGCACCGCCAGGTGCGTCGGCATGACGGAGCGGCTGCGGCTGCCCCCGCCGCCCCAAGGGGTTGGGGTCTGACCTGCAGCGGAACAGTGGTTGGCGCTAAGGATTCTGTCCCGGTGGCACGGTTCGGGGGTTGCTGGTTGGGAGGTGGCGGTAGATGGACGCGCGGGAGACGCCGAGCGCCTTAGCGATCTGGGTGGGACTTTCGCCTTTGGCCTGTCTGGCCCGGGCGGCAGCGAGGGTGTCGGTATCCATGACTGTTGGGCGCCCGCCGGTGCGGCCTTGGGCCCGGGCGGCTGCGAGGCCGGCCATGGTTCGTTCGTGGATCATGTCGCGCTCGAGTTCGGCGAACGCAGCCATCATGACGAAGAAGAATTTCCCTTCTCCGGTCGGGTTGTAGGTCCCGGTGAGGGTGCCGGTGAGAATCCGCAGGCCGACTCCTTGGTCGTGGAGGCTATCGGCGATGGTGAGGACTTCTTTCACTGACCGGCCGAGGCGGTCCAATTTCCACACGCACAGGGTGTCTGTCGGACGGAGATGGTCGAGGGCTTCGGCGAGCCCTGGGCGGGCGGTGGCGCGGCTGGAGATTTTGTCTTCGAAGATCCGGCCGCAGCCGGCCGTTTTGAGGGCGTCCCGCTGGAGTTGGGCGTCTTGTCCGTTGGTGGAGACGCGGGTGTAGCCGATGAGATCGAAATGTTGGGTCGCCATTCGTCTACTGTCGCACAACCGTCTCACAACATCGCTGTTCGCTCGGCGTGTTGTGAGACGGTTTGTGGACGGTTTTGGCTCGGCGCGTTGCTGGGCCCCGGGGTCGTCTCAGAACCGGCCGATTCTGACACTGTGACGGGGCGTCGGACTGGCGACAGGTACGTCAGTCTGAGTTGGATGATGACTGAGATGACTCCAGGGGTGATGGTCAGAAGATGTAGTGGGTCAGGTATGCAGGCGAGTGTCGCCGTCGTGATGAGTAGCCCCGTGTCAACGGGTCAGAGCGTTTCTGAGAACTCGACCCGTGGCGTCTTCCTCCGGAAACCCTTCGTGAGGAACAGGAGATAAACGAAACCGGCTGCCAGCCAGATGACGCCGATAATGAGCGCGTTAGGTGCCAGGCTGGTCCAGACCCACACCGTTAGCAGGAACCCGACTCCCGGAAGGATGCCGAAGAGGAAGACATCTCCACGGGTCCGGCGCTTCTCATCCCACAGGTAGCGCTTGATGACCGAAAGGTTGACAACAGAGAACGCGACCAGAGCCCCGAAGCTCACGACCGAAAACAGCAGGCCGACGTCGGCATTGACTCCGAGAACCGAAATGACTGAAACGATCAGGATCGAGATAACAGGGGTTTTGAAACGCGCCGAAAGGGTGCCGAAGATGCGACGCGGCAACATGCCGTCACGGCCCATGCTGTAGAGGATGCGTGAAACCGAGGCCTGCGAGGCAATCGCCGATCCGGTCGCCCCGGCAACGTAGGCGGCGATGAAGAAGATATTCAGGAAGTCCCCGCCGGCCTTGAGCATGACCTCGCTTGCGGCTGACACGGGGTCGTTGAATCCGGTGCCGGGGAAGACGAGCTGGCTGATGTAAGCCAGGGCAAGGAAGAGGAGGCCGGCACCCACGGTGACAATGATGATTGCCCGGGGGATGTCCTTCTTGGGGTTTTTGGCTTCCTCGGCCATCGTGGAAATGGCGTCGAAGCCCAGGAAGGACAGGCACAGCACTGCGGCGCCGGCCATGAGGGCGGGGAACGTGACGTTGGCCCCGCCGTCCCCGGTGAAGGGTGCCGCGAGGTTGACGCTGTTGCCTCCCGTGGCTACGAAGCCGATGGCAATTGCGACGAACACCGCGATGAACACGAACTGAACGAGGACGATGAGGTTGCTGGCTGTGGCGACGGAGCTGATGCCGACGACATTAAGCACGGTGACTAAGACGATGCAGGCAACGACGAAGATCCAGGCGGGAATGGCGGGGAAGAGGATGTTGAGGTAGATGCCGATGACCAGGTAGTTGACCATGGGAAGCAACAGGTAGTCGAGCAGCAGCGACCAGCCGGCGAGGAACCCGATATTGGGTCCAAAAGACTTGCTCGCATATGAGTATGACGAGCCCGCCACCGGGCACACCTTCACCATCGAGGCGTACGATTTGGCGGTGAAGATCATCGCCGCGAGAGTGACGATGTAGGCCAGTGATGTTCGACCCCCTGTGTTTGCGGACACGACTCCATAGGTCGTGAAGACGGTCAGGGGAACCATGTAGACCAGGCCGAAAAAGACCAGGGAGGGGAGTCCGAGCACCCGTTTGAGCCTGGTGCCCGGGGCGCTGTGACTGGATCCGGCTACTCGGACTTCGGCTGGCCGCGTGGTTTCAGGACTGGATGAATCGTTTGGCATTGTTGCCTCCAATTGAGTTTGTGTGGGCGCTGGTCCGGAGAACTCCGGAAATCAGGGAAGGGTAAACGTTGGTCGGCCTGCCGCCCAGGTGCGAATGACGGACACGTTGGTGAGCGTACGGCCCCTGCGTCCGGGGCTGGATAGTCTGAGTGCGCGTTGTGGTGATGTCCTGGGATGAAGACATCGTTGTCCTTCTGGCTGTCATGGTGCGCTCGTGCGCTCGAGCCGGACGTTGGGATTGTTGGTGGTGAAGGTGGGGCGCCCTGCCAGCCATGTGCCAAGGACTTCGACGTCCGCGAGCCCGTCTTCAGGGACGTGTCTGGGGTCTTCCGAGAGCAGGACGAGGTCAGCACTCATACCGGGACGCAGCGCACCCCACTGCCGCTCCGCGAAGGCCTGATAGGCAACTCCGGAGGTGTAGGCGTCCATTGCGGTGTCGACGTCGATCCTTTCGTTCGGGATCCAGCCTGCGCCGGCGAGATAGTCGGTACCCTGCCGTGTCACTGCCGTGGCCAGCCCCGGGACCGGCTGATGCCCGGTGACCGGCCAGTCGCTGCCGAAGGACAGATGGACGCCGGCCCGCGCGAGCGAGGCGATCGGGTACTGCAAGCCAGCCCGGTGGGCGCCCAACCGGGGAATCGTGAGCAACCGCATGACCTCGTCTTCACAGGCCCAAAGCGGTTCGAAGTTGGCCACGGCCCCGAGGTCCGCGAAGCGCCCGACGTCGGTAGGATCCACTACCTGAAGATGGGCAATGACCGGGCGCCGGTCACGCTGGCCATTGCGTCTCTGGACGTCCTCGAGCCCGTCCAGGGCGGTCCGGACGGCGGCGTCGCCGATCGCGTGGAGGTGAAGCTGGAACCCCAGGGCGTCGAAGGCGGCCATGGCGTCGTGGAGCTGGTCACGCTGCCAGTTCGGCAGCCCCGTTTCCGCGGGAGCATCGGCGTAGGGGTCGAGCATGCAGGCGGTGCGGCTTTCGATAATGCCGTCGATGAAGAACTTCACCGTGTTGGCCGTGAGCATGGGGCTGGCGAGCTTCTCGATCCGTCCGCGCGCCCCGGCGAAGGCCTCCGTCTGGATATTCCAGCCCCGGGGGTCGGCCTTGAAGGCAAGATTGATGCGGGCATCGAGGCGCCCCGATACCGCCGCGGCTTCATAGGCAGGTACGTCTTTGAGTTCCACCCAGGCGTCCTGGATCCAGGTGACGCCGGCAGCCGCGAACTTAGCCGTGGCTGCCTGAAGGGCGGCAACCCGCTGCTCCAACGTGAACTCCGGCACCACCCGCGCTACCAGATCGATGGCCCCCGCCTCCATGAGCGTGCCTAGTGGTGATCCGTCCGGGCGACGCACGATCCGGCCGAGCGCGGGGTCCGGTGTGTTCCTATCGATTCCGGCCGCGCGCAGGGCTGCGGAATTGACCCAGATCGTGTGATAGTCCCAGGACCTCAGCAGCACAGGCCGGTCAGCGACCGCGGAGTCCAGCCACTCGGCGTCGAATATCCCGTCCGGGGCCAGCGTGGCATTGTAGCTGGCGCCGACGATCCAGCCGCTGTCGGGATTGGCATCGGCCCAGCCGCGGACCGATGCGGCGACTTCCTCCACGGATCCGCACGGGCGGATCTGCGGGCCCAGGTCCTCCAGGCCGCCAAAGAGTGGATGGGCATGGCCGTCGGCGAACGACGGCGAGAGGTGGCACCCTGCCAGATCCACAATCTCGGTGGCCTCCCCCAGCAGCGCCAGGGCCGCGTCGCCGACGGCCGTGATGACACCGTCCCGCACGGCGAGGGCTGTCGGAAGTGCCCCGTCCGGGGCCCTAAGGGCGTCAGCAACGGTACCCGAACGGAAGATGGTCAATGCCATGAAAACTCCAATAAATTTAATGTGATTAAATTAGCTGGAGATAACACTATGATGTGATGTAGGCAACACACAAGAGGGAATGGGAAAAATGTCGAATGCGTCGAATGCGCTGCACCGCAGGGTCGGCCGGCCGAACAAGAGTGTCCTGAGCAGGGAGCTGATCCTGGTTACCGCCCTCAGGGTCCTTAAACGCACCGGCCCGGACGATTTCACCATGGCCGCCCTGGCTGCGGACCTGGGCGTCAAGTCCCCTGCGCTGTACCATCACGTCGGCGGTAAGCGGGACATCCTCGCCGGCATACGCGAATACATCTCGGACCGCATTGACACTTCGGCGTTTGGGGTCCGGCCGTGGCCCGAGGCCGTCACCGTCTGGGCGCGTTCCTACCGCGCGGCGTTCGCCGCCCACCCACATGCCATAGCACTACTGGCCACACTGCCCATCGCGGGCGCGCACCGCACGCTCGCGATGTACGAGGTTGTGGCCCGGGGCTTCGTGGACAGCGGCTGGCCAGAGGAGCTGGTCATCAACAACGTCGTGGCGCTGGAAAACTTCATCCTGGGCTCGGCCCTCGATGCCGTGGCGCCCGCAGACATGCTCGAGCCCGGAGACTTTGCCGATGAGGTTCCGGTATTTGCCACCGCGCTGCAGGCCCGGGACCGGACGGACAGCGCCGCCTCCCCCGCGGACCAGGCCTTCGAGCTGGGCCTGGCGGCAATTGTGACGGGGCTGGAGGCCAGCCGCGCAGTCCTGACCCAGGGCGGCCGGGAACGCTGACCGCCCCTCCCATGCCTCACCATCGAGGAGGCGGCCCCGCGGATCGCCCCACCGGGCAGAACCCACCGCGTAGACATCCCGGCGACGAAACGCCCGGTGCAGCGACTCGAGCACGCACAGCGTGTACGCCCGGTGATCCACGGGCTCATCCGGCGATTCCGCGCCGGGAAACACCAGCCGCCGCCATGTCCCGGTCACCACCTCGTCCACGATCTCTGACCGGGTAACCCGCTTGCGTCCAACCAGGCTCCCCAGACCCCGGACCGCGGTCAACAGCGCAGTGCCCGCCGACGTTGCGGCTAACGGGAGGACGTCAGCGATCACCGCCAAAAAAGGCCGGACCGTGGCGTACCGCTTCACCAGCTCCGCCTGGCCCGGGTCCGCGTCCTCCCCGTTGTCGGAGGCCAACTCCTCAACCGTCGCCACCGCGGCCAGGAGCCGCTCCCGCGAGATGGCCGCCTGCAACCGGGTCCAGGCCTCAGCCGGGCCCAGCCCAGTGCTCTGGACCTCGGCACATTCCAGCATCACCTTTGCAGCCGCAGCCAACGTCACCGACGCCCGCCTCAGCTAGGCAAGGACCGCATCCGGTCCTTGGCCGATGCACGCACCGCGGGCCCGATGAGCTTTGTCGCCATCAGAACCGAAAACAAATCAAGCGCATCATCGACCGCGGATACCCGCAGAGCCCCGGCGGTGGCAACCAACGTCGCCCAACGGCGATGCTCCGGCATGCGGCGCAGCATGGCCGCATCCGATGACAGACCCTGACGAGCCAGCACCTCCACGCGCCCCGCCGGAATCTCGCTCAGATCAACGCCGCCGGCGCCCAACCCGGCGATCTCCGCAGCGCGTTCCAGTGCCCGGACCATCTCCGGCCCCGACGCCCGGGTCGGAGCACGACGCAACCTATCGAACCCCGACGAACGAGAATCAGCCGGCACCGCGAGCAAACCATCAAGCCCACGACCAAGCTCTGCAGACACCCGTCCCGCCAACACCGAATACAACCGGTCGCCGGCTTCGCCCCTGACCTCAGCGACGAGCCTGGCCAACACACTCACACCGGGCAGCAGATGGGCGGACAGTCCTGCGAGGAAATCGCCAGAACACTGGGGATCAGCACCGAAAGCGTCCGCGGCCGGCTGGCCCGGGCCCAGGCAACCCTGATTAAGGAAATGGAGGCCTGGCGTTGACACCCGAGACCATCGGAGCAGACTGCGGCCGGACCCTGGAAGAACTCAGCGACTACCTGCACACCGGCTCCTCCCCGGACGCGGAACACCTGCGCAACTGCCCGCAATGCCAGGCGGTCCTGGCGGCGCTGCGCCGCCTCGATGACCTGACCGCCGAACTCATCGCCCTGGACATCCGGCAGGCCGGCAGCGGCGACGAGCCCTGGCTGCAGAACATCCTGGACCACCTCCGCCTCGAAACCAGGGCCGGCCGGGCCATCCCCCTCGCCGGGGCGCACCCGGACGATGACCTCTCAGAAACCGAAGGCGCCGTCATCGCCCTCATCCGCACCGTCGGAGACACCCTCCCCGGCGCCACCATCGGCAAATGCCGGCTGCACGGGGACCTGACCACCGCCGGCGCCCCGGTAACCGTCCACGTCAACGTCACCGCTTTCTGGGGACACCCCGTACCGGCGCTGGCCAACACGCTCAGGAGCACACTCTCCGGAGCCCTGGCCCTGCACACCGAACTGAACATCACCGCCGTCGACATCACCGTCACCGACCTCGTCGAAGACGCCGACGGCGCCACCCGGGAAAGGATCCGAAAATGACCACGGCCAACACCCTGCACGACCTGCTGCTGGGCATTGACGGAGTCCTCGCGGTCTACCCCGCCGACCCGGCCTGGCGCCTCGCCGCCAGGCAGGCCGGAACCCGCCTGACCGGCGGGACGGCAGCCGCGGACACCTCACCCGTCGAGGTCCGGCCCGACGACGGGAACACGACCGTACGGGTCCGGCTCGGAGTCGCCCTGGACACCCCCGCCCCGTACATCGCACGCCGGGCAGCCCGCACCATCCGGACCGCGCTGCAGACCGGGCATCCGGAATCCGCGACCCGCATCGCCGTGCAGATCTGCTCCATCACGCCGACCCCGCCCGGCCCGCACACACCAGAACCCGGGGCAGAACGCCGGCCCACGCCAACCTGATCAGATGCCCGCAACGCCCAACGGATGAACGACCGGCCCGTTCTCTGACGGCTCGTTCCAGGAGGCGGTATTCATGGGAACCCCACCGCGGGTCCGGGCCAGAAGAATCCCGGGCACGGGCGGAAATTTCCGGACCTTCGCCCCCCCGGCCCCGACCGGCCCCCGGGACCGTCTGGGGCTTGCACAGGTCCGCGGTCCGGCTACAGTAACCGCATGAGCCAGGAACACGCAGCGGCACAAAACATGCGCCACGTGCTGGAACACATGGTCCATACCCTGGCCACAGGTACCGAGCGCATCCAGCAGCGCCTGGCTGACGCCTACGACTACAGTCGCTTCGGCGACCAGACAAACCTCAGCCATGACCTCCCACCCGGGATCCAGGCCCTCCAGATCGATCTGCGGGCGGCGCTGTCGACCGTGCATGACGCGGAACGGGGTCAGGCAACCGCCAGTGCCGCCCGGCTCAGCGATGACCAATGCGTGATCTTCGCCCGCAGGATCATTGCCGCGGAACACGAGATACGGCACCTGTGTGGCAACGAGGCGGCGCCCGGGCCGCCCAGATGATCACCTGCCTGGCCATGCTGCCGAAGGCCCGCCGGATCAACGAACGGATGTCAGCAGACCCGCAGACTCTGCAGCGGTCCGGATTCCCGCGCCCGGGCCGTGGGTTCCCCCACCCCGAACGCAACTGCACACGCCGACGGCCCGACCCAGGCCGGCCGCCGCAGCCAACCCAGTCCGGCGATATGATTCCGGAAAGAACACGCCACATGCATGGCGGACATCAGAGGGTATATGGACGATTCGACAACAACCGCACTCAACCTGACCTTTCTGATGACCCTCGGCATGGCCTTCCTGATGTTCCTTGGCCATTTGGCGGTCTTCACCGCAATTCTCCTGCTCGCCGGTGCGGGGCGGGTGCTGGCGCTCATCCTCACGGCGGCAAGGGTGGGCTGCCGCAAAAACAGCCGCTGACGAATCACGGTAACGGTCCCGACACTCGTTCCGCGGAGTTGTGACCGATGCAGAGCCCCGACGGCGGGTCCCCATCCGGACATCCGCTCCGGGCGCCGGCCCACGGTGCTTCCACGACGATGCTCCTATAGGCGTCAAATCAGACATCGACCCGGGTTATTGCTTTAATGGGGGTTCCTCCCGCCGTCTGCCCGTCTGCCCGTCTGGCATCTCTATCGAGGCTTCAGAGAGGGCGGAGGCTGTGGCGCGGGCTACCGCGAAACGCTAGTTCTGGCGCCCTGACAGCGGTCAGAGGGTGAGCTTCATGCCTTCGTGGCTGGAGACGAAGCCCAGGCGCTCGTAAAATCGGTGGGCCGGGGGGCGGGATTTGTCGGTGGTCAGCTGGACGATGGAGCAGCCGCTCTCACGGGCATGCTTAATGGCCCACTGCATCATGAGCGCACCAGTTCCTTGGCCCCGCAACTTCTTGGCCACTCGCACCCCTTCAATCTGTGCGCGCCAGGATCCCTTGCGGGACAGTCCGGGGATGAAGCTGAGCTGGAACGTGGCGACCACATCACCGCCGAGTTCTCCCACTACCAAAAGGTGGGCCGGGTCGGAGTCGATTGCGTCAAAAGCCAGCTCGTACGGGCCCGGATCGTCGGCCCTTTCTCGGGTCGATCCCAGCTGGTCGTCGGCGAGTAACTGCAGGATTAGTGGCAGGTCGGCTTTGATCGCGCGCCGGAGGCTCAAGGTTTCAGAGCCGACGGCGGCAGTCATCAAAGCGGGCACAGCGGAAGGACTGGAGGTCATCACCTCAGCATTCCATGTCGGCCGTGGGGCTTGCGACGTCCAACACGCCGCAGCAAAATGCTGCACCCCAGAAATATTTCTTTGCCGAGCATTCAAATCTAAACCTTGTTGTTTGCTGGGTCAGCCATTGGCGGTTCGGCGAGGCGTGCGGGATTCTGCCGCAGAGGACCCGCGGGGGAAGGCGCGTCGTGCGAGTTTGATGGCGGTGCCCCGGCTTGGTTCACTTGGGGTCCGTTTCGGTGTTAGCTCTCTGTCAAGAGTCTTGCGTAGTTCGCTATCGAGCGCTGATACCGGGGTAGATGCGGGATAAGGGCTTCGAGTGCGACGCGGAGGGCTTCATCGTGCCGCCCTGCGTCCCGGAGGGCCAGCGCACGTACGGCGCTGGCTGCGCCGCCCAAGGCATACGGATCGGCGTGGGAGAGGACCTTCAAGGCTTCGTCGTTGTGTCCAAGTGCTCGCAGGGAGCTGGCCATCTGTACATAGGTGCGTGTCTGCCTGGCGGGGTCGAGTCCGGCGGCGAGCCCGGCCTCGTAGAAGGAGACGGCCTCGGCAGTTCGTCCGGTGGAATCACGGATACAGGCGCGTTCAAAGTGCGCGCGGCCATCGGTCGCGGGCGAGGCGAGAGCGAGCTCGTCCAGCACGTCAATGATTGGGTCTCCGCCGGTAGGTGATGACTCGAAGGCAGTCCAGAAAGCCGCTATTCGGTGTTCCCACTCGTCGATCATCATTTCCTGATCGTACTTCCGCCCGACACCGCCACCGCCGAAGCTGTAGCCCCGGCGCGCCGTACCGTCATCGGCACCTAAGGCGGGTTTTTTGGTGGCGGCTTTTGAGGTTGATGGTCCGGGCCTGGTGGATAGGGGACAGGGCAACGGCGGTTGAGAATGTCAATCTGATTTGAGCCCACCTGAACCCGGAATCGCCGTCCTTCCGGGGCCAGAAATACTTGACACGATCAGTTGCTCGACGGAACGACTCAACCGCCATCTAGTGGTGTGTCTCCAAAATAGATAATGGGTGGTCTGTTAATCTGATGGCGTGACGAATCCTGCTCCCGCCCTTTCGGTCTCAGATGGTCAGCGTGCCGCGTTGGAGGTGTTGTCGAAGTCGCAGACGGCCTCCCATCGCGAGGTGCAGCGGGCCCAGGTGCTGCTGATGTCCGCGGACGGGCTGGCGAACGAGTGGATCGCGAAGGTTGCCGGTGTGACCCCGGGGACGGTGCGCGCGTGGCGGGCCCGGTTCGAGGAGGAGGGGCTGGCGAAGCTGGGCAGGGTCCGTGCCGGACGGGGCCGGAAGCCGGTGATCCCGCAGTCCAAGATCGACGAGATCGTCGAGCTGACGCGGAACTCGAAGCCGGACGGGCAGACGCACTGGTCGGTGCGGACCATGGCCCAGGTCCGGGGTTTCCCCGGCGCAGGTGCAGCGGATCTGGGCGGCCCGGGGGCTGAAGCCGCACCGGGTTGAGGCGTTCAAGCTCTCCACGGACCCGAGGTTTGAGGAGAAACTCATCGATGTGGTGGGCCTGTATCTGAATCCGCCCGAGCAGGCGATCGTGTTGTGCATGGACGAGAAGTCCTCCATCCAGGCGCTGGACCGGACCCAGCCCTCGCTGCCGATGAAGAAGGGCCGCGGGGAAACGATGACCCACGACTACAAGCGCAACGGCACCACGACCCTGTTCGCCGCCCTGGACGTTGCCACCGGCAAGGTGATCGGATCCTGCCTGCCCAAACACCGGCACGGCGAGTTCCTGGCGTTCCTCAAAACGGTTGAGAAGAACGTGCCGGCAGAACTGGACGTGCACCTGATCCTGGACAACTACGCCACCCACAAACACGCCAACGTCAGAGCCTGGCTGGACAAACATCCCCGGTTTCACCTGCATTTCACCCCGACCTCCTCGTCCTGGTTGAACCTGGTCGAGCGGTGGTTCCGCGAGCTGACCGACAAGGCCCTGCGGCGCGGCGCCTTCCACTCCGTACCGGATCTGATCGCAGCGATCGAGGACTACCTCGCCTCCCACAACAACGAGCCCAAGCCCCTGGTCTGGACCGCGACCGCCGACAGCATCCTTGCAAAGGTCGCCCGCGGCCGCGTCGCACTCGAAGCCGTCAAACAAAACTGAGACACACCACTAGCGCTGCGATCTAGCTGCCATTCCTAGCTAACATTCACAGATCAGGCCGTCTCAGCGGTCTAGTTGGCATACTCAGATCGGGATTTTGGCTGTTCGCTCCGTCAGCCATTGGCGGTAGGACGTCGCGAGGTCGTCATTGCGGATAACGCCTCGTTGCAGGCGGGAGATGACGGAGGGCCATTGGCCCAGATGGCCGGCGACACTGGCTAGGGTGAGACCGAGGTCGTTGCGCTTCTGACGCAGGTCGGCGTTGTTTGGCGCTGCGTGGGGGTTGGTGATCTGGCGGTAGATTTCCCGGGCTGCGTAGCGTTTGAGGCACCGGATGATCTCCCGTTTGCTTTTGCCCTCGGCGGTGCGTTTGTGCACGTATTCCTTGGTTCGCCGGCACGATGCCATACGGACCAGGACGACCTGATGCAGGGCATGGTTGGCGTTACGGTCACCGCCTCTACTGAGCCGGTGTCGGGTCGTTTTGCCTGATGATGCCGGTATGGGGGCGACCCCGACGAGGGAAGCGAACTTGGCCTCGTTCGCCAGACGGTCCGGGTTGTCCCCGACGGTGACCAATATCTGGCTGGCCACTTCGGTCCCGACCCCGGGCAGGTCGCAGAGCATCGGCGCGTACGTGTCAAGGATTTCCTGCAGCGCGGCGTCCGCGGCGGCGATTTCTGCTGCGAGGGACTGGCAACGGGTGGCCAGGGCTTTCAACGTCAGCATGCACACGTACTCGGGGTCAGCCATATGGCCCGAAGGCCTTGTGCGCTGCAGGGCCGTGATCAACGCCGGGGTTCCCAGCCCCCGGTATTTCGCCCGGAGTCTATCCGCTCCGGCCGGCGAGTACCGATTGAGCGGCCTGGTAGGCGTCCAATGGATCGGATTTGCCCTTTAGCGGGCGCGCGGCCCGGTTCGGGCGGTTCACCTCCAGCACACACAGCCCTTCCCCGCGCAGGGTCCTGGCGAGTTCGGCCCCGTATGAGCCTGTTCCTTATGTTGTTACCGGGTGAAGTTTCGCGGCCGTTGTAGGGTCGTGGCTACCCAGGGGAGGCGGGTATGGCTTTGGTTGCTGTGGCCGGACGACTCGTGCGTGACGGCTTCGAAGGATTGGCCGCCCGCCACCCCGCGATGACCCGACCGCTGATTGAGAGACGCGACATGATCGCCGGATAAGGACACGACGGCGCGGTTATCTGCCGGGTTCCACCCGTACGACAGACTGGAGGCTGTTTTGGTGCACCTATGGGCCGGTATCGACGCCGGCAAAGCCCATCATCACTGCGTCGTGGTCGACGCCGACGGAAACCGGCTGCTCTCGCAGAAAATCCCCAACGATGAACCGGCCCTGCTCGAACTCATCGCCAACGTCCTCAAACTCGGAGACGGCGACGAAGTCATCTGGGCAACCGACCTGAACCACGGCGGGCCGGCGCTGCTGATCGCCATCCTCGTCGCCCATGGCCAGAACATCCTCTACATCCCGGGCCGGATCGTCCACCACGCCTCCAAGCTCTACCGCGGCGAGGGCAAAACGGACGCGAAAGACGCCGCCGTAATAGCCGACCAGGCCAGGATGCGCCGGGACCTGCAGCCGCTGCGGGCCGGGGATGAGATCAGCACCGGGCTGCGGATCCTCACCGCCCGCCGGGCGGACAAATCCGCGGACCGGGTCCGGGCGATCAACCGCCTGCAGGCCCAGCTGCTCGAATACTTCCCCGCCCTGGAGCGGGCCTTCGACTACAGCCGCTCCAAAGGAGCGCTGCTGCTGCTGACCAAACACCGCACCCCGGACGGGATCCGCCGCACCGGGCAGGCCAGACTCCATGCCTGGCTGAAGAAACACGGCACCCGCTCGTCCGCCGCGGTCGCCCAGGCCGCCGCCGACGCGGCGAAATCCCAGCACACCACCGTACCGGCCCAGCACCTCGGGGAACTGATCGTCACAGCCCTCGCACAGGAAATCATCACCCTGAACAAGGAACTGGCCGACCTGGACGCGCTGATCAGCGAGAAGGTCACCGAACACCGGCACACGCAAACCCTGCTCAGCATGCCAGGCTTCGGACCCGTCCTCGCCGCGGAGTTCCTCGGAGCCACCGGCGGCGACCTCACGGTCTTTGAAACCGCAGACCGGTTCGCCGGCGTCGCTGGGCTCGCACCCGTACCCCGTGATTCCGGGCGGATCACCGGCAACCACCACCGGCCCCGGCGTTACGACCGCAGGCTCCTGCGCGTCTTCTACCTCTCCGGGCTTTCGGCGCTGAAAAGCTGCCCCGCTTCCCGGACCTACTACGACCGAAAACGCGGCGAGGGGAAAACCCACATCCAGGCCATGCTCTCCCTGGCCCGCCGCCGCCTCAACGTCCTTTGGGCCATGCTCCGCGACGGCACTACTTATACCCCGGTGCCGGTCCCGGCAGCTCGGTTTGCTGCCTGACAGGTGAGGGACACCTTCGCGGGGGACGATTCGTCGATGGCTTGCATCGAGCCTTCGCTGAACCTGCGGTCCGCGGGGCTGGGACGCCTATGTTGTTGAGTGTGCGGGAAGACGGCACCGACGAATTTGGGAAGCCAGGTCCGAGTCGCGGGCCGGGCCGGCGCGGCCGACTTGGGGATCAGTATGAGATCGGTTCGGCCCGGCCGCTCGTCAGGGACCGGGTGGCTGCTTCGGCGATCGCTTGGGCTTTCAGCCCGTCCTCAAGGGAGGGACTGATGGGGGTGCCGTCCTCGAGAGCATTGACGAAGGCGGCGAGGGCTGCGGCATACGTCGGTTTGACTCTCTCGAACCAGCCGGGGTGGAGCCCGTCGTCCGTGACCTTGCCGGCGGTATAGCGCGATACGTTGCCGTTGCGGTGGCGGCGCGCCTCGGCCATGCCGGTGGATCCGAGGACCTCGATGCGTTCGTCGTAGCCGTATCCGATGCGACGCGTGCAGTCGATCTGGACGAGTGCCCCGGAGGCCAGCCGGAGGGTGACGGCCGAGGTATCGACGTCACCGTAGGCGGCCAGGCGAGGTTCGGCCAGGGTGGACCCGGTAGCAAAGACTTCAACGGGATCGAATCCGGAGATCCATCGTGCGAGATCGAAGAAGTGGACTGCCTGGTCGCGCATCTGCCCGCCGGAGACGGCGATGTACTCGAGGGGAGGCATGGCGGGACCTCTGCTGGAGAGCTGGATGAGTTCAACGTCGCCCATCTCTCCGGAATCGACGATGCGCTTCAGCTCGGCGTAGTCGCGGTCGAAGCGGCGGTTGAAGTCGACCATGGCGAGGGTGTTGCGTTCCCTGGCGTAGGCGACAGTCTCGGTTGCCTCCGCGAGGTCGAGATGGATCGGCTTTTCGCACAGCACGGCGACCCCGGCATCCGCGGCGCGCCGAAGATGACCGGCGTGGGTGTCCGTCGAAGACGCTATGAATACGGCATCAATCGCGCCGGCGTCGAAGATCTCGTCGAGGCTGCCGGCCACGGCGGCCCCGTATGTGCGCGCGAGGGCATCCGCGCGGTTGGTGTCGAGGTCGTACACAAAACAGAAGTCGACGTCCGGGTTGGTTGCGAGGTTGGCTGCATGGACGGTGCCGATGAATCCGGCGCCGATGAGGGCGAAGCGTTGCATGGTCAGGCCTCCTGGCTGGTTGCGCTGGCCGGGACGGTCCAGGCGCCGTTGTTCGCGTGGGATGCGGCGACAGCTTCGACGAACTGCACGCCGATGAGCCCGTCGATGCCGGTCGGAAAGGACAACTCGCGGATTGTGCTTGCCGTGCGGTCACGTCGTGCCGTGAGTTCATCGGCGAGGTCACGGTAGAAGTTCGCGAATGCCTCGAGGAAGCCCTCGGGGTGACCGAGGCCGACGCGGGTGAGCCGGGCAGCATCATCGGACAGAGTGCTGAGTCCATGGGTCAGGATGGTCGTGGTGCCGTCGAGGTCCTGCACCGACAGGTGGTGGGGATCCTCGTGCTGCCATTCCAGGCTCCCGGCGTCACCGAAGATGCGGATGCGCAGGCCGTGGTTGTGTCCCGTCGCGGCCATGCTGGCCCAGACGCGCCCCGGAACTCCGCTGTTGAGTCGGAGCGACACCGTGGCGTTGTCGAAGACCGTGCGCCCGGGGACGAGAGTGTGCAGCTGCCCGGAGATTTCTTCCGCTTCAAGGCCGGTGATGTAGCGGGCCAGGTGATAGGCGTGGGTGCCGAGGTCGGCCACGACGCTGGGGAATCCGGCAACGTCCGGGTCGGTGCGCCAGGAAGCCTGCTTGTGCCCGGAGAGTTCCAGCGGTGTCGCCGCCCACCCGGAGGCGTGCTCGACGTCGACGAAGGTGATGCGGCCGAGCGCACCGTCGCGGACCATCCTGCCGGCCTGGCGGACCATAGCGTAGGCGGAGTAGCAGTGCGGCACGGCGAGGATCACGTCGTTCTCGGCCGCGATGCGCACGAGCTCAGCGGCCGTAGCCGAATCGCTGGTGAGCGGCTTCTCACACACGACGGAGATTCCCTGTTCCAGGAACGCCTTCGCGATTGGGAAGTGGCTGTCATTCGGGGTGGCGACGACGGCGAGGTCGATTCCCTCCGGGTGCGCTGACTCCGCCTCAGCCATCTGCTCGTAGTCCGCGTACGTGCGCTCCGGTGAAACACCCAGGTTGCTCGCGACGCGTGCCGCCTGCCCGGCATCGCGCCCGAAGACGCCGGCGTCCAGCGAGTAACGGTCATCGAGCCTCATCCCGAAGCGGTGTGTCTTGCCGATGTCGGCACCGACGCCGCCACCGACCATTCCTGCCCTGAGGCGGAGCCTGCCTGGTTCAACCATTACTTACTTCCCTTACCGCAGTTTGGACAAATGTAGACCGTTCCATATTGAGTCATGGGGAACCCGGGCGCAACCCCTAGACTGGATTCGACATGAGGAGAACGAATGCCTGAAACGGACAATGACGCACGGTCACTGCGGCAGCCGACGATCCGCGACGTCGCCGAACGCGCGCAGGTGTCCAAATCCTTGGTTTCGCTCGTCCTTCGGGACGCGCCGCACGTCAGCGACACACGCCGGCGGGTGGTCCTCGAGGCAATCGCCGATCTCGGGTACCGGCCCAATGCCCACGCCCGGGGACTCTCGCGCACTAAGAGCGACACCGTCGGCGTTCTCCTGAACGATTTGCGCAATCCCTGGTTCGTGGACCTGCTCGAGGGCCTGGCCGCCACCCTGCATGCTGCGGGACTGTCGCCGGTCCTGGTTGACAGCTACACGGACCGGCGCATCGGCAGGGACTCGGTGGACGCGATGCTCCGGCAGGGCATCGACGGGCTCGTGGTGGTCGGTACGACAACCGAATCCGATGCCATCCAGACCGCTGCCGAAACCATCCCGGTAATTCTCGCCGGAACCCGCGACCCGAACCTTCCCGGCGTCGACGTCGTAGTCAACGACGATGAAGCCGGTGCCCGCGCGGCAACACAGCACCTCATCGACCTGGGCCACCGGCACATCGCGCATCTGAGCGGGCCAGGCCGGATCGGCGAGCTTCGCCTCGCCGGATTCCGCGAGGCGATGCAGGATGCCGGGCTTGATCCGGACGAATTCGCAGAGACAGGCGGGATGAGCGAGGAGAGCGGGTACGCGGCCACCCGCCGACTCCTGACACAGGAACGCAGGCCTACAGCGGTCTTCGCCTTCAACGACATTGCTGCGATCGGCACTCTTTCGGCAGCCGCGGATCAGGGGCTGAGTGTTCCGGCCGATCTTTCCGTCGTCGGCTACGACAACACGTACCTCTCCCGCATCCGGCACCTGTCTTTGACATCCGTCGACAACGGAAACTTCGCCATTGGCGTGCAATCCGCGAAATACCTCATTGAGCGGATGGAAGCCCCTGTGCAGCTCCAGAGGATCCACCTCGTCCCCGCAACACTGCAAGTGCGAGGCTCCACTGCTGCTCCTCCAGCTGGAAACTGATCACTGTTCCGGCGTTTACGCAGGTATCCGGGCGGGCCCTCCCTAACTCCATCAGCGCGCGCGATCGGCATCGACGGACTCAGTGTCCACAACGTGCTGGACCACCCGGAACCGGTCTACAAATCGTCTCGGCGGGGGCGAAGCGGGGACTTCTGAGAATGTCAATCAGACACGAGCCCACTTTGCCCTGGTATCGCAGTCTGATCGGGGACCAGCAGTGGGCCTCATTCCCGCGTGGGTCAGGAACGTCAAACGGCCCTGGCCACAACTGGCCAGGCTTCAGCAGCCCGATAAGCGACCGCGAATTCGAGCAGTGACGGAGCGTTCCGGGAGCGCTGCAGCTGAGGATTCCTGGCCAGGATTCCTAGGAGGGGCCCAGCGCGCAGGAGGGGGATAGATTTAGCTCGCGATCGTGGTTGAAACCCATCCGAGGCTGAGAACCAGCGTCAGGACCATAGCCCAAGTGATGGCCAGCGCGGTGCTGTAGTACCAGTAGCTCTTGAAGTGGCTCATGACGTTCTTCGTTCCGGTATCGATGGCCTCCTGGTGGTCCGGTGTTCTCAGGCCGGGGGACGTGGCTGGAAGTGGAGTGTTTCAAGATAGTTTTCGTCGTACTTCTCTTCCCGGGGTTCATCATTCGGGAAACCACCGGGAAGTGTGCCCTGGTTCAGGCCAGCCAGAAGGACATGCTCAACCCCGGCTCGGTGTTCATGGTCGTTGTCTGGGCGGTTCCGGTGGCCAGACCCGGTATTTTGGCGTTGGCCATTTCATCGATTCCGGCCACGCCGGCTGCGACCAGGAGAAACGCCGCGACGGCTGCCAGCCCGGGAACTATTTTTCTTCTCCATGCGCTCATACCCTGATCATGGGCTCCCCACATGGGAACAGGGCACCGATTCCCTATGGCGAGGCTGTGATAGCCAGTCGGCCCCGATGCTGATCCAGTGCCAGACACCGGCGGTGAGATCCACCGACCTCTGCGTTGTGCCCCGTCCCCGGTGAAGTGCGCGGATACTGGGAGGCTAAGGCGTGTCAGGCGCCCGGCCCGCGGTCCAGGTCAAGGCCTTCCGCGGTCGCCAGCCTTCTTGGCTCGTGCAGGATTTCCAGTTGCTGGTTGTTGAGGTCCATCAAAAGCTCGATCTCTTCTTTTGCTTCACGTTGGTGTCGTAGTCGTGCTGCGCTATCGCCGCGGCGACCGCGTCCTTGCGCTTGGCGGCGATAAGCAGGATAGCGCCTTGGAGCCCGGCCAGCATGGAGAGCAAGAGGTTCAAAAGAATTTAGGGATACGGGTCCCAGGCGTTGTTCGCCAGCGCTCAGGTGTTGATGGCGAACGGGTGCCCCGGCCATGAACCTGCCGGGGGCACCCGGAAGGCACGCCAACATCCGTTGACAACATCATTGAGATTCCTGCGGATTCTAGGCGTCCGCTCCAGCCCGTCTAACGTGAAAATATAGTGTCGTGGCGGTGGTCTATCCGGCCAGGGTCTGTGGTTCGAGGGTGACGATGAATCCGAGTGCTTCGAGCTGTCGGATGGCGCGGGACTGGGTTCGTGTGGGCTTTCGCCGTAGGAAGTAGTCAGGGCCGGGGTCTGCATACATGTCACCGTTGGTGAGCATGTGCCGGACGGCGGTGAGGATCGAATGTTCCAGGGCGACGAGTGCTTTCATGGGTCCGCGCCGCGATTTGATGCGCCGGTATTTTGCACCCAGGTAAGTTGTCTGGGATCGGGAGATCGACAGGGCCGCGGTGCCGAGGGCGCGTTTGAGGTAGCGGTTCCCGGGCCGGGTCTTCGTTGACTTGACCCGGCCCGCGGACTCGTTGGCCCCGGGAGCGGTCCCGGCCAAGGATGCCAGGTGGCCGGCTGTGGGGAAGACACTCATGTCCGCCCCGGTTTCGGCGATGATCACGTCGGCAATGCGGTCACTGATGCCCGGGATGCTCACCAGCAGCTGCCGGGCCTGGCCGAAAGGGGCCATCAGCTCCGGCAGCCTCGCATCGACCCGTTCGAGGTCGGTGGTCTGGGCATCGATCCGGTCCAGAAACAGCCGGGCCATGAAACGGTGATGGTCGTTGAACCGGCCCGTGAGTGCCTGGACCAGGGCGGGGATCTTGGGGCGCATCCTTGCCCTGGCGAGCTCGGCCAGCACGTGCGGGTCCCCTTCGCCGCTGATGAGCGCTTCGAGCATGGTGCGCCCGGAAACCCCGGTGATGTCGGTCGCGACGGAGGAGAGTTTGATGCCGGAATCCTCGAGCATCTTCTCCAGCCGCTGGATTTCCCGGGAGCGTTCATCGGTGATGGCTGTCCGGGCCCGGGTCAGATCGCGGATCCGGCGGATATCGGCCGGCGGGACGAAGCAGCCCCGGACCAGCCCGTACGCACCAAGCTGGGCCAGCCACGCCGCGTCGGAGACATCTTCTCCGAACTAAGAAATTGCGGGGGAATCGCCCATATTACGGGCCGTTTCTGGGGTCGGGTGGAGTGATGTTGGTGCGGCCGGCGGCTTGGGTGAAGGTGGGCATGCCGAGTTGGGTCGTGTTTCGGCGTTCGGTGATCTGGTCCATTTCGGCAAGTTTGGCCCGGGCCCCTGCGAGGCTGACTTTGAGGCCTTCGGCTTCTCCGAGCCAGCGGTGGGACTCGGCTTCGGCGATGCGCTCGATGAGGTTGTCGCGGATGTGTGCCAGGCGGGGTCTGGCTGTGGGGTCGGGCCGCAGCAGCGGGCAGCGCAGACAGCTGTGCTCGTGGATGCAGGGCGTGTCGTAGGAGCGGCCGCAGTCACCGACGGAAACCTTGCGGTGTTCGAAGTGGCCGATGAACTCGGCCCATTCCGCGTCGGTGGGGGTGCGGTATTCCTGGCTGGGACGTAGCGCGCGGCGGCGGGCGATGAATTCACGGTGGCCGTTGATGACTTCTTCGGGGTAGACGGCTTTGTATCCCATGGTGGTGTTGATGTCGCGGTGTCCGGCGACGAGCTGGGCTATGTGGGGTGGCATGCCGTGCATGATTGCATCGGTGATGAAGATCCGGCGGAAGTCGTGGAAGGTGTAGCGCATCGGGCTGCCGCCGCCGTCCTTGATGCCGAGTTCTTGCAGGGCGTGGTCGAGGTAACTGCGTAGCGCGGTTTCTGAGACTGCCCGGTTGTCCAGACGCCGACGCCATTGGAACAACAGGGGCAGGGGCGGGTTGTAGACGCGTTCGTTTTTGTCGTAGGACACTACTGGTGGGACGTGGGGTTGCCCGGCGCGGATCCGGGAGACGATCTGGGAGAGCACGTCAGCGAGTTCGGGCGAGATGACCAGTATTCGCTCGGCATCGGTCTTGGAAGGGGCGATCTGCAGCAGGGGTACCAGTGCTCCTGTGTCGGGTAGCCGGTATTGGATCAGGCTGTGGTGTGAGAGTTCACTGAGCTCTTCGATGCGGATGCCTGTGTGGCGCAGCACCTCGACCATGGCCCAGGTCCAGAAACCACGATGCTCTCCGAACGTCAGATCGCGGCGTGGTCCGCCCTCCGGGTCCTCGACCCAGACCCGGCCGGTGGCTTCGGTCTTCATGGCCGTTCGGCGCAACGTTTGGCCTGCAGCGGTAAACACTTCGCCGCCAGTGGTGCGTTCGCCGGCGGCGAGCAGGTCACTCGTGCGTGCGCGTTCGGCCTGCACCCACGAGATAAGTGCCGGCAGCACCGGCAGCCGTTCGCGGGTGCGTTGGTCCGTGCGTGATTTACGGGCCAACCGGTCTTTTTTGTGGGAGACATCCGTGGCGCTGACCGGGCAACGCACCGCCCACGGGCCCCACCGTGCAGGGTCGTCATCGGCCCATTCGGCCAGGTCGAGGTAGAAGGCGCGCACGGCAGAAAAGACGCTGCGCCCGTCCAGCCGTGCCGATGTCCTTTGGATCTGCTCACCGTTGGCAGAGGTGCTGATGCGGGCACGGGTCATGACACGCTTTTTCCATGACGCTGCGACCTCGCGGGATAGCTTCAGTGATTCGATCCCTGGATGGTGGGCTTCCAGATCGGCCCAGAACAATTTGCCCAACAGGTAGGCGGTGCGTTGCAATGAGGAGAAATCCATCGCCATCTGGCGTTCCCGTAAATAGTCGACGAGCACGTCCCGGACCGGCCGGCACTTGATGTTGTAGCGGTCGATCAGCTGCTCGCACGTCGGTTGGCCGCTGCCGGAGAACATTTCAATGACGGCGGGCGCATCCTCGCCCCAGACATGGTGACGCAGCAGTTGATAGAACAGCGGGCTGCGCGCATTTGTCTGCAGCCGGGTACCGGTGCCGATACCGGTGACGGTCGCGAGCAGCTCAACGCAGTCTCCGACCCTCACCGCCGAGACCAGGCCTCCCTTGGCGGCCATGATGACTGCGATCCGGGTCAGGGCCTGTTGGCTGGTTTGCAATCCAACGTGCGCTTCGGTGCAGGCCTGGTTCAGGACAGCGAACGCCTTGCTGTCCCGGGTGCGGGCCATCTCGGTGGCCAAACTCCGACGCGCCGGGGTGAAACGCAACAGCCAGTCAAGGCCGGGACGGATCACATCAGCGCAGATCAGCACCATCAGGCCGATGCTCAGGTGGGGTGCCGGCGCACCAGGAGCGGTCCGCCCCCGCCCGGCGGCCTCGCCAAAAAACAAGTCCCGCCAGTCGGCGGCAGCCTCCACGCCACTGGCGTTCCACCGTTGCTGCCAGTTCCCGCCGGGGAAGTCCGCCAGCCAGCCCAGCACTGCCAGAACTCCAGTCCGGCGAATCCGCTGGCTGTTCGGATTCTCCAAGCTGAACGGCGCCGCGAGCACACGGGCCAGCACCGCAGAACGATCATCACAGGTCGAAGGCCACGACGGGTCAACCCCGCGGGCGGGGAACGCGGCCATCAGCTGCGCGCCGGTTTGCCCTACTGCAGGGGCCGCCGCGGCATCACTGACCACCGACGGGGCGAGTAATTGTCCGCTGCCCGTCACGGCTGGTTCCCTCCGAAGAGGATCTGCAGGCTCTCGGGCCGGTAACCGGGTGCAGGTGTGGGCACCGGGTCACGCAGGAGCTGCCGGGCATGAAAGGCAAGCACTCCGGCAATCACGTCCTCGGTCACCGGGTTTAAAATACCGCTGCGTGGTCGACAAAAATGCATGACCCAGGACCCATTGCACGTCGGTCAACGGCATCTTCGGATCCTGGGCCATCCGGTAAGCGGCCGTGTGGCGAAGGTCATGCAGCGACCAGTCCGTGCCCAGCGATGCATTCGCCCGATCGAACATCGCCCGCGCCGCGTCATAGTTCAAGGCGCGGAACGGGCGGCGCAACGTCCGCCACAACGGTTCATCCCTGCCCGGGGGAACCAAGCCCGACACTTGTGCCTGATAGAGACGCAACCAGAGGAACGCGTCCGGCGCGGCAGGCAACGGCTGTAACGCACCGGTGCCCTTGCGCAGCACGGTGATCAATTGCTGGCCGGGATCAACATCGGCCACCGTGGCCCCCAGCAGTTCCGAGGCCCGGGCACCGGTCGAGACCCAGAACGCGACCAGTGCCCGGTCCCGATGCGACCCCAGCCGGGCGAACAACTGATCGAACTGGTCATCGGGGATCGCCCGTGGAGCCCGGGTCACAATTTTGGGCCGATAGCGGCCGCGGCGCTGCCCAGCAAAGGGTTCCATCGGGTTGTGATGCGCCCGCGCCTGGGTGCCTCCACGGGCCCGGGCCAGGGGAAACGGGTTGAGCATCGGTCCGGTGCCTGCTTCCAAGTGGAAGTCGTAGAAGCCACGCAGCACGCTCTCACAATGAGCAACGGTTACCGCGGCATACCGGTCGCCGTCCGGGGCCTTGCCCCGCCCTGGATTCTCCCTTTCCGCTCCGGGTGTCACGTCGGAATCCGGGCCGCCGCCATCGGGGTATCGCCAATGTGGTCGCACCGGCTTGAGCGCCACCTGGAGCCAGCGGCAGAAATCACGCGCCTCGACCTGGGTTGCCTGATCCCACACCATTTCGAGGGCCGAAAGGAATCGAAACCAGCGCAACAAGTCCATGCCATATGACCGCAGTGTCGTCGCCGGCCGCCCTCTGGCCACCAGCTCGGCGAAGAAGGCCGCCGCCGGCCCTACAGTCTCTCCGGCGCCGTCAACCAGCCGATACGGTTCGAAGGGATTGCCGGTGGTCTTCAGCGCACCCGATGGCGGCACCACCAGCTCGGACAGTACCCGCGGAATGTGCTCTTCGTTGACCATGAGAACAGAACCTAGCCGATGCAAGCCGGAGCCGCTTACGGTTCTCCGGGGTGGGCCCGACTAGTTCGGTTAACACGTCGGTTTTGCGTCCGGGCAGGTTCCTGGCATCCCTGGCGTTGACCAGTTCAACGTTCAGCCCTGCCTCTTGAAGCAGGAAGTAGAACTGGCGCCAGTAATCACTGGTGGCCTCGATGACGACCAGTCCCACACGTTCCGCGCGTAAATACGCTGCCAGTTCGTGTACCTGGTTCGTCATCGAGGTCCACGTCGTGATCGTCTGCGTCGCTTTCCCTCCGGGGCCGGTCACCCGCACGCATGCCTTGGCATCACGTTTGGACACGTCCAGCCCGGCGCACCTCTCATAGAGGACATCCATTGCCCTCATCCTCCAACCGTTATCGGATTATGTGACGTGTGCCGGAAGAGAGGGCAAAGAAAGCCAGAAAATCTAACGTTCGTGCTCGAGGCAAAAGTCCACGGTCCCCGCAGACAAGGGCCCTCCGCCACCAAGCTAATACGCAGGCTCACAGGCACCATAGGAGAACCAGGGTCGCATCCGGAACACGTTTCCAGTATCGGCCCGGCAGCCACCGGCGGGAAGAAGCAGGTACCGGCCCGAAATCGGCGTGAACGCGCATATTTTCCCCCTCCACGGAGGGTCGCGGCAGCGGCCCTGAAAAGCTAATCCGAAAATGGAGGTGACGTGACTGTGGCCGGTGCGCACTGGTGTGCCCGTGGTGGTCCGGCGGGCTGGGTGGCTGTAGACGGGCGGGGTCAGGCTGCGGGTGCGAGGGTTACGGTGTAGCCGAGGGCTTCGAGCTGGTGGACGGGGTTGCGTTTCCTCGTGTCCGCGTTGGTGTGGCGGCTGAATTGCTCGGCGCCGAGGTCCGCTGGGGTTCGCTCACGCTCGCCGCTCTGGTCGATGGTCCGTTGCGGTTTGCCGAGGTGCGCCGCGCCGTAGGCGGCGTGACCGACCGGATGCTCGCTCAGACCCTTCAGCGGCTGGAGGCCGACGGGCTGGTGTCACGAATGCCGCATTCGACGATTCCCCCGCGGGTCGACTACGACCTCACCGCACTCGGGCGGCCGATCGCGGAGCGAATCTGCGACCTCATCGCGGCTATCTACGAGCAACTGCCGGGGATTGTGACCCATCAACGCTCCCGCATGGAGCACGCCCGCACCGGCGACACTGAGTAGTCCCGCACGAGAGTGCCACGGACGAGCACCGCCCAACCTAAAGCCAACTCCGGAGGCTTAGCGCCAACCACTGTTCCGCTGCAGGTCGCACCCCGGGTTGAGCTGGGCCAGCAGCATGGACACGACCACGCGTCCGGCCTGTTCGATTTCCAGACCCTGATCAGGGAACAGCTGATCGACTACGTCCGGGCCGCGTCCACCCACTTCGGCGGGATCTCGCCGCTGAAGAAGGTGATGGACTTCGCCGCGCAGTACCAGGTCAAGTCCGGTTTCCACGGGCCCACCGACATCTCCCCGGTCGGCTTCGCCGCGCAGCTGCACGTGGGCCTGGCCATCCACAACTACGGGGTCCAGGAATACATGCAGCACTCGGAGGCGACCAACGAGGTCTTCGCACAGTCCATGACGTTCACGGACGGCTACCTGCACCCGGGCGGGGCGCCCGGCCTCGGCGTCGAATTCAACGCCGAGGCCGCCGCCGCGTTCCCCTACCAGCAGGCCTACCTGCCCTACAACCGCCTCGTCGACGGAACGGTCCACGACTGGTGAACAACAACGACTCTTCTGCCCGGGAGCCCAGGCCGCGCATCATCGTGATGGGTGTTTCCGGTTGCGGCAAGACCACCATCGGGGACCTCGTGGCCCGCGGACTAGGCGTACCCTTCCTCGACGGCGACTCCCTCCACCGGTGGAGAATGTCGCCAAGATGGCGTCAGGCACCCCGCTGACGGACGAGGACCGATGGCCGTGGCTCGCCACCGTGGGCGCCGAACTCGCCGCTGCCGGACAGGACGGCCTGGTCCTGGCCTGCTCCGCGCTCAAGCGCGGCTACCGCGACGCCATCCGCTCCAAGGCGCCGGACACCGTGTTCCTGCACCTGCACGGCAGCAAGGAGGTCCTGGGCGCCCGCCTGGAAGGCCGCTCGGGCCACTTCATGCCGGCCACGCTGCTTGATTCCCAGCTCGCCACGCTCGAACCGCTCGCAGCGGACGAAGCCGGAGTCGTGGTGGACGTCGCCGCCCCGGTCGGCCAGGTCGTGGCTGCCGCCCTGGCCGGTGCCGTGGCCGCCGCCCTGGCCGGTGCCGCGGGCACGCCAGCGCGCCAGTTCGACGTCGACCTCCGGGCGGCGCCGTTCAACCTCGACGACGACGCCATCGCGTGGGTGGATTCCACCGTTGACGCCATGACGCTCGAGGAGAAAATCGGCCAGCTGTTCATAAACCACAACAACGACTACTCCCCGGAGTATCTCGACGAGTTCCTGGACACCTATCACGTGGGCGGGATGCGCTACCGGCCCGGAGCGTCCGCCGCCGTGCAGGAACACATCCGTTACGCACAGTCCAAGACGAGGGTGCCACTGCTGGTGGCCTCGAACCCTGAAATGGGCGGCGCCGGAAGCTGTGACGACGGGACTTTCGTCTCGACGCACCTGCAGGCGGGGTCGCATCCGGACAAGTCCATCGCCCGGAAAATGGGGCAGGTCGCCGGCGTCGAGACAGCGGCCCTTGGCTGCAACTGGGCCTTCGCGCCGATCGTGGACATCCACTACAACTGGCGCAACACCGTCATCTCCACCCGGGCCTTCGGCAACACCCCGGAGATCGTGGTGGAGCGGGCCAAGGAGTACTTCGACGGCATCAGCGAGTCGCCCACCGCGTGCGCCATGAAGCACTTCCCGGGCGACGGCATGGACGAGCGTGACCAGCACGTGGTCACCTCCTACAACACGCTGGGCTACGACGAGTGGAACCGGACGTACGGCCACGTGTAGCGGGAGATAATCGGCCACGGCGTGCAGTCCATCATGATCGGCCACATCGGGGCGCCGGAACTGTCGCGGCATTACCGTCCCGGCATGGCGGACCAGGACATCCTGCCCGCCATCCTGGCGCCGGAGCTCCTGCAGGACCTGCTCCGCGGCGAGCTCGGCTTCAACGGTCTCATCCTCACCGATGCATCCCAGATGATCGGCCTGACCAGGCGATGAAGCGCAAGGACCTCGTCCCGGCAACCATCGCGGCCGGCTGCGACATGTTCCTCTTCTTCCGGAACCCGGCCGAGGACTTCCAGTACATGGTGGACGGCTACAAGTCCGGGGTCATCACCGAGCAGCGCCTGCACGACGCGCTGCGCCGGATCCTGGCCCTGAAGGCGTCCCTCGGGCTGCACACAACGGCCCGCGAAGACCTGGTGGCCCCGGTGGAGGCGCTGGCGCTGATCGGCAGCGAGGCGCACCGGGCCATTGCGGCGGAGATCGCCGACAAGACGGTCACCCTGGTCAAGGACACGGCAAACAACCTGCCCATCACGCCGGCGACGCACCCGCGGATCCGGCTGTACGGCATCTCCGGCGGCTCGGACTTCACCCGCGCGGACCCGCTGGCCTATTTGGACACCGTCAAGGACGAGCTTGAAAAGGTCGGCTTCGACGTCCACGTCTTCAAGACCGCGGACCAGCGCGAGGCCGCAGGGGAAACGGGCGTGAACTTCATGTCCGTCATCTCCGAGGAGGCGACGGGGGACTACGCGGACAAGTACGACGCCGCGTTTGTCTTCGCCAACGTGAAGGGCTTCGCCCAGGAGGCGGCCATCCGGATCAAGTGGTCGACACCCATGGCGGCCGAGATTCCCTGGTACGTCACCGAGGTCCCCACCGTGTTCGTCTCGCTCAACCAGCCCAACCACTTGATTGACGTGCCGATGGTGAAGACCGCCATCCACGCCCACGCCGGGACCCCGGAGGCCATCCGGGCCACCATTGAACAGATCCAGGGCAAGTCCGAATCCCAGGGCACGTTCAATGAGAACGTCTTCTGCGACTCCTTCGACACCAGGCTCTGAACCGGCCGCTCAATAACGGCCGCTCCTGTTTCGGACCGGCGCTGCGCGGATTCCCGTAGCGCCGGTCCGTTTCCGTGTCGCCGGGCGTTTTCCGCAGCGGAAAGCACTCCCGCACTCACCCGTGCAGGCGTACGGTGGGCCCATGGAGAAGACCGGATGCGCGGTGGTGGGCGGCGGCCCCGCCGGCATGATGCTCGGCCTGCTGCTGGCCCGGGCGGGCGTGCAGGTGACAGTGCTGGAGAAACACGCCGACTTCCTGCGGGACTTCCGTGGCGACACCGTCCATCCCTCCACCATCCGCCTGATCGACGAACTCGGTCTGGGGGAGGAATTCCGCCGGCTTCCGCAGAGTCGCCTGAGCAACGTGGCCTTTCCGGTGCCAGGCGGACCGCCCGTGACCATGGGCGACTTTGACGCCCTGCGTCCGCCGTACAACTACGTCGCCATGATGCCGCAATGGGACTTCCTGAACTTCCTTGCCGACGCCGCCGCCCAGGAATCCGCCTTCACCCTGTTGATGCGCCACGCCGCCACGGGGCTGGTCCGCAACGGCGGCCGGGTCCGGGGAATCCGCTTGCGGACCCCGGACGGCACCGAGGACGAGCTCCTGGCGGACCTGGTGATCGCCACGGACGGGCGCCACTCGACGCTTCGCAGCGCGGCCGGGCTGGCTCCGAAGGAGTATCCCGTGCCGTTCGACGCCTGGTGGTTCCGGCTGCCTCGCTATCCCTCCGAGCACGGCCAGGTGGCGGGGGTCGTGCCGGTGTTCGGCCATGGCGAGGCCCTGCTGGCCCTGTTCCGCAATGACTATTACCAAATGGGCTACCTCGCGCCGAAGGGCACGGACGCGCGGATCCGGGCCGAGGGCCTCGAGCGGTTCCGCCAGCGGATCGCGGCACTCCGTCCGGACCTCGCCGACCGCATGGATGCCATCGCCTCCCTCGATGACCTGCACTGGCTCGACGTCCGCATGGACCGGCTGCGTTCCTGGCACATCAACGGCCTGCTCTGCATCGGCGACGCCGCCCACGCCATGTCCCCGGCCGGCGGAGTCGGGATCAACCTCGCCATCCAGGACGCCGTTGCCGCGGCGGAGTGCCTCGCCCCCGCGCTCCTCCGCGGCCGGGTGAGCGTTGAGGACCTGGCGAAAGTTGAACGACGGCGGCGGATGCCCACCGTCGTCGTGCAGACCGTCCAGCGAGTCCTGCACCACGTGCTGTTCGCGCCGATCATGACCGGGAAGCGATCCGGAATTCCGGCAGCCCTGCTGTACGTTGCGCGGCGTGTCCCGGCGGTCCGCAGCATTGTCCCGCGGTTCATCGCGTTCGGGCCGCGGCCCGAACATGCCCCCGCGTTTGCCCGTCGCGCTGAGCCGCGCGCTCAGCCGCACGCATAGACCGCCAGGAGCAGAAAGGCTCATGGCGCCGACATCTGCGGATCCTGCTAGGAATCCGATGCTGACCAGCCACTAAACTGGGACCCATGACTGCCCCCCTTGACTCTGCCTCTGACTCCGCCTCTGACACCGCCCCTGCCCGTGCCCGCCTCCTGGAACTGATCAAGGAACTGGCCGTCGTCCGCGGCAAGGTCATCCTCTCCAGCGGCGCCGAGGCCGACTACTACATCGACCTGCGCCGCATCACCCTGCACCATGAGGCGTCCAAGCTCGTGGGCCAGGTCATGCTCGCGATGATGGACGACGCCGGGATCGGCTTTGAGTGCGCCGGCGGGCTCACCATGGGGGCAGACCCGGTGGGCACCGCCGTCATGCATGCCGCCGTGGACGCCGGCCGCCCCGTGGATGCCTTCGTGGTCCGTAAGGCGCAGAAGTCCTACGGCATGGGCCGCCAGGTGGAGGGCCCCGCGGTCGAGGGCCGCAACGTCCTGGTCCTGGAGGACACGTCCACCACGGGAGGTTCCGCGCTGACCGCCGTCGAGGGCGTCCGCAAGGCCGGCGGCAACGTCGTCGCCGTCGCCGTGATCGTGGACCGCGATACGGGAGCCAAGGAAAAGATCGAAGCCGAAGCCGGTGTTCCGTACCTCTTCGCGTTCGGCAAGGATGAACTCGGCCTGAACTAGGCATCTTCCGCGTGTGGACGGGGGTAGGCAGGTGACCTATCCTGTGTCCTACACCCATCAAAACCTGCACCTGGAGAACACGCGCCATGCTCCCGTCCGAACAGCCCCTGAGCGCAGAAGACATCCTGAGCGCTGAAGCGTCACTGAGCACTGTCGACCAGATCCAGAACCTGATCCTGGACAGCGCGGATTTCGAAGAGTTCCTGAACGAACTCGCGCAGTTCTCCGCGCACCAGGTGGCGGGTACCGGCGACGACGCACTGTGCGGGATCACGCTGTTGAGGGACCGCAAGGCCGTCACGATCGGCTGGAGCAGCGATTCCGCGCGCGAAGTCGACGAGATCCAGTACTCGCTGTCGCAGGGCCCCTGCCTGACTGCCGCCAAGGAGGAACGCGAAGTCCACGTCCCGGACCTCTTCGATGAAGACCGCTGGGGCCCCGACTATGCCAACGCCGTGGCTTCGCACGGGCTTCGCTCGGTCTTGTCCGTGCCGTTCCACCTCCAAGGTGAAGCCCAGGCCGCCCTGAACCTCTATTCCGACGTGCCGCATAAGTTCGACGGCGACGTCGCCGTCCGGGCCCGGGGCTACACCCGCGAAATCTCCCAGGCGCTGCGGCTGGCCATCCGGTTCTCGCTGCACACGGACAGCGCCACGAATCTGCGGGCCACGCTCGAATCCCGCACCATCATCGACATGGCGATCGGGATCGTCATGGCGCAGAACCGCTGCAATCAGGAGACCGCCGTCCGGATCCTCACTGACGCGTCCAGCAACGGCAACGTGAAGCTGCGGGATATCGCCGCGTCGCTTGTGCAGTCTGTTGGCGGTGCCGGGACACGGACGTACTTCGAAGAGCCGGTCCGGAAAGAGGTAGTCTGAACCGCTTGGCTAGACCGGAAGCGGACTATGACTTATGCGCAGCTGACTTGTGAACATGCTGTACCGACGTTACGCTGAACGAGGTTGAGCCGTCGGCCATAGACACCCTCTTTTGGAGTACCTATGGACCAGTCACTGCAAGCCCACGTAAAACTCGACATCGCCTCGGATGTTGTCCGGATCGACGTCCTGGGGAGCCTCACGCAGAGCTCCAGACCCTCCCTGATGCAAGTCATCCAGCGCGTCCGCCGCATGGGCATCACCTCCCACATCCGCGTCGACCTCGGCGGTGCCGCGGTCGTGGAATCATCGGCCCTGGCCGGTTTGCGCAATGACCTCAACGCGATCGACGGCGGGTCCGCGCAGGCCGATACCGCCGGCGGCCCGGCGGTCGGAGCGGGTGTCTCCCTGGACTTGAACCCGTACGGCGATGATTCCGGCGCCGTGCTGCAGACGCTCGATCTCTTCGGTGACTTCCTGGCGTCCGTCGACGCAACAGGTACGCGGCCGCTGACCCGCTACTCCGACGACGAACTGCTGGCCGCGAGCGACTCCGTATTCGGCATGCTCGACAACCCCGAGGACATGGCCCGCTCGGAACTCCTGGCGAGCTACGAGGAGATCGGCCTGGAGATCACACGCCGTGAGCTCGGCCGCGAGCCGGAACCCGGGTAGTCCCCGTACCTTTCTCCGTACCTGTCCCCATGTCTGTAGTCGGCCGGGTTTCGACCCGATTCCTGACCGCGTTTCTGATCGTTGCCCGGCAGTGGATACGGTAGACCTGTGCCGAGTGAGACGGAAGCAGACGATGTGCGCGGACCCGGTTCTGCCGAGGCCCGCGTGCTTCGGCACGCCGTCGATCTCGAGAGGTTTTCCCGTCGGAGCTTCCTGATCGGCGCAGGGTCCGCCTCGCTGCTGTCGGCCGACATGCTCTTCACCCGGAGGGTGCAGGCCGAGCGCCGTGTGAACAAGATCCTCACGGTCCAGGACGACGTCGCCGAACGGTATTTCCCCAACTCCAGCTGGATCCTATTTCCCGGCTACAAGACGAGCTGGGAAGAAGCGCGATGGATCCTGAACGTCCTGCGCGGGTCGCTGAACAAGCGGGGCCAGCTTGCCGCCGTCGGGTATTCCAACCTTGGTCTGGACATCGACGAGATCGTGATCGCCGTGATCGAGCATGTGCGTGCCCACCAGGTGACCAGGCTCTATTTCTACGGCCACAGCTTCGGCGGCATGGTGGCAACCCAGGTGGCCGCCCGTCTGCGTGAGCTGCACGGCGTCGAGGTGGTGTTTATCCTGCTCGACTCCAGCCCCGCCAGCAGGTATGACGTGCTGGACCAGAGCTGGTTCGAGGGCGTGGTGCTCCTCTACGAGAGCGGGTTCCGTTTCCCCACGGTGCTGCGTGGCGGCTACGAGCTCGGCGAGCGGATGCTGCACAAGGATGAGCGCAGCTGGGGCCAGATCCTGGACCAGACCCTCGAACAGCTGTCGCCGATCGCGCCCTCCAGCGTGCTGATCCAGTCCGAATCCGCCTACATCTACCACTTTGACGCGAGCCGGTTCGTGGGCAAGCTCGGCTCAACACGGATGGCCTTCATCGGCAATCCCCGGGACAAGACCGTCGACTACGAGACCGCCCGGGACGCCTGGACTTTGACCTTCAAGGCCAACATGGCCTCCGCTGAGCTGCGCACCGACGGGGCCCGGCCCGAGCATGCCAGCCCCGGCTGGAGCCCGTTCGTCTACCGTCCGATCATTGAGAAACTGCAGGACGAGATCCTGCCGCTACCCTCCGGCGGCGGCAAGAAGACCGCATACTGAGCAGGCGGCTCCCCCCGTTAAATCTGACCTGTCAGATCTGGTTCTTCAGGTCCGCCACGGAGTTCAGGACCTGGTTGGGCCGGAACGGGTACGCGGCGATGTCGTCCCGGTGCGTGATGCCGCTGAGCACCAGCACCGTGTGCAGCCCGGCTTCCATGCCGGCAATGATGTCGGTGTCCATGCGGTCGCCGATCATGGCGGTGGTCTCCGAGTGGGCATCGATCTGGTTCATCGCCGAGCGGAACATCATCGGGTTCGGTTTGCCCACAATGTACGGCTCGCGGCCGGTTGCCTTGGTGATGAGCGCCGCGATGGCGCCGGTGGCCGGCATGGGGCCGTCCTTCGACGGGCCGGTGGCGTCCGGGTTGGTGGCGATGAAACGGGCGCCAGCGAGGATCAGGCGGATGGCCATGGTGATGGCTTCGAACGAGTACGTGCGGGTCTCGCCGAGCACCACAAAGTCGGGGTTCTGGTCGGTCAGGATGAAGCCCGCCTCGTGCAGCGCCGTCGTGAGCCCTGCTTCCCCGATCGTGTAGGCGCGGTTGCCGGAGTCCGAGCCGCGGACCTGGTCCTTGAGGAACTGGGCCGTGGCCAGGGCCGAGGTCCAGATGTTCTCCTCCGGGATTTCCAGGCCGGAGGAGCTGAGCCGGGCAGCGAGGTCCCGGGGGGTGAAGATGGAATTGTTGGTCAGGACCAGGAACCGTTTGGACGTGTCCACCCAGCGCTGGATCAGTTCCGACGCTCCCGGGATGGGCTGGTTCTCGTGGACCAGGACGCCGTCCATGTCCGTCAGCCAGCACTCGATTTCCTGGCCGCTGCGGTAAACCGACGCCGATGAACGTACTTCGTCTGAATCTGTCCTCTGGTCTTCGCGCTGGTCCGCCATGGTGTCCTCCGCCGATAATGTGCCGCTTCCTGCGTCCCAGTCTAATGTTGAGTCGTGACTGAACCCGAGACCCCCAGTGAACCCCGTCCCGCCAAGGGTCCCGTCGAAGAGGACGAAGCGGAGCCCAAGGCGGAGATCGGCGTCGGTCCCTGGGAGGGCGAGCTGCCGCAGGGCGGGCACTGGGACCCGGATCTGCTGGCGGACGGTGACCGCCGCAATGTGGTGGACAAGTACCGCTACTGGAAGCACGACGCGATCGTCGCGGACCTGGATACCCGGCGCCACAACTTCCACATCGCCATCGAAAACTGGCAGCACGACCTCAATATCGGCACCATGGTCCGCACCGCGAATGCGTTCCTGGCCAAGGAAGTCCACATCATCGGCCGACGCCGGTGGAACCGCCGCGGGGCCATGGTCACCGACCGCTACCAGCACGTCCGCCACCACCCCACCGTCGAGGACTTCGTGGCCTGGGCGCAGGGGGAGGGGCTGGCGATCATCGGCATCGACATCTTCCCGGATTCCGTCCCGCTGGAGACCTACGAGCTGCCCAAGGACTGCGTGCTGGTCTTCGGCCAGGAGGGTCCGGGCCTGACACCGGAGGTCCACGAAGCCGCGCTCGCGACGCTGTCGATCGAGCAGTTCGGCTCCACCCGTTCCATCAACGCCGCCTCGGCCGCGGCCATCGCGATGCACGCCTGGATCCGCCGGCACGTGTTCGGCCAGCTTCCGGTCTAGGTCCCGCGGCGCACCCGGCCCCGTCCCTCCCCGCACCCCTTCCTCGCCAGATGGCGCTTCGCGGCAATGATTTCCCGGACACTGCCGCGAAGTGCCATCTGGCGAGGTGGCGGGCGGGGCGGGGAGCAACGGGACTGCGAGTATTACAGGCCCGAGTGACAGGAGACACTGCCCCGGCGCAGGAATGGCTAGGATGGTTCCTAGCCGACGAGGTCCACTCCAGGGTCAACACAGCCCGCAGACCAAATTCACTTTAGGAGTCAGCATGCCCATTGCAACCCCAGAGATCTACTCCGAGATGATCGACCGCGCAAAAACGGGCGGCTTCGCGTTCCCGGCGGTCAACGTCACGTCGTCCCAGACCCTCAACGCCGCCCTCCGCGGCTTTGCCGAGGCCGAGTCTGACGGCATCGTCCAGGTCTCCACCGGCGGCGCCGCGTACTGGTCCGGCGCGTCCACCAAGGACATGGTGGCCGGTTCGCTGGGCTTCGCCGCGTTCGCCCGCGAAGTTGCCAAGAACTACGGCGTCAACATCGCCCTGCACACGGACCACTGCCCCAAGGACAAGCTCGAGGGCTTCGTCCTGCCGCTGCTGGCCGCTTCCGAGGAAGCCGTCAAGGCCGGCAAGGACCCCATCTTCAACTCGCACATGTGGGACGGCTCCGCTGAAACCCTCACCGAGAACCTGCGCATCGGCCGCGAACTGCTGGAACGCGCCGCGGCTGCCAAGATCATCCTCGAGGTTGAGATCGGCACGGTCGGCGGCGAGGAAGACGGCGTCGAGAACGCCATCAACGACAAGCTCTACACCACCGTCGAGGATGCCTTGGCCACCATCGAGGCCCTCGGCTCCGGCGAAAACGGCCGCTACATCACGGCTCTGACCTTCGGCAACGTGCACGGCGTGTACAAGCCGGGCGGAGTGAAGCTCCGCCCGGAGATCCTCAAGGACATTCAGGAGCAGGTCGGCGCCAAGATCGGCAAGACCAGCCCGTTCGACCTCGTCTTCCACGGCGGCTCCGGCTCCTCCGAGAAGGAAATCGCCGACGCCGTCTCCTACGGTGTCATCAAGATGAACATCGACACCGACACCCAGTACGCCTACACGCGCCCCGTGGTGGACCACATGTTCAAGCACTACGACGGCGTGCTGAAGGTTGACGGCGAGGTCGGCAACAAGAAGCTCTACGACCCCCGCGTCTGGGGCGCCTCCGCCGAGGCCGGCCTCGCGGCACGCGTCGTCGAGGCAGCCCAGCAGCTCGGCTCCACCGGCAAGACGTTCTGAGCATGTCCGACGAGTTCCGCAAGAACCTGATGGGTCCTGAGCCCACGCTCCTGCCTGCCGAGACCGAGGTCTACGCGGCGCTGGACGCGGGCCAGGAAGCGCTGGACCTGGTGGAGAACCACCCGACGTCCTCGCTGCTCTGGGCCGTCCTGGCCGAGGAGGCGTGGAAAGAGGGCCGGACCATCGACTCCTACGCCTACTCCCGCGTCGGCTACCACCGCGGCCTGGATTCGCTGCGCCGCAACGGCTGGCGCGGTGTCGGACCCATCCCGTGGGAGCACGAGCCCAACCGCGGCTTCCTGCGCGCCCTGTACTCGCTGGGCCGCGCCTCCGCGGCGATCAGCGAGGCAGAGGAGCCGGAGCGGATCGAGAAGTTCCTCAAGGACTCCGATCCGACCGCCAAGGCTGCCATCGAAGCCGGGAGCTAACCGGAGCACCACACAGCGACGCGCGGTCACTTACGGCCCACTCCACACTGTGGGACGGGCTGTATGCGACCCCGCGTTGGCTTAGGGCAGTACGACGGCGGGCGCCCACCTTTGGGTGAGCGCCCGCCGTCGTTGTTGCTAATCAGCGGAAATGCTAGCTGGCCTTGGCCAGGCCCGTGCGGGCCATGGCATCCGCGTAGGCGGTGTGCATTTCTTCAAGGTACTGCTCCTGGCGGGCTGGGGTGCCGGCGAAGGCGCGGCCGCTGAGCGAGCGGACCTTGTAGGTCTTCAGGCCGCGGCGCCACAGCAGCGGGACCTCGGTCTTGAGCAGCAGGTTGGCGAGGCGGTTGGCCTCGGTGCCGTGGGCCACGATCACGGAGGCGCGGGGCACGACGGCCAGGAACTTCAGCAGCGGCTTCAGGCCGGCGGAAATCTGGTCCGGCGTGAACTTGCCGTTGGGCTCACCGGGCACATGCCACGGGTGGACGTTCCAGGGCATGACGAATTCAGGGCGCAGGCCCAGCTTCCACTGGACGCCGAGCATGCGGGTGGCCGCCTCGTGGTCGCCGGCGGTGATGAAGCCGGACTCATCTTCGGTGCCGATGTTGGAGTACAGGCTGATGATCCTGCACTCGTCGACGTCGTGCATCGGATCCACATAGGGGACGTAGGTGCCAGCTTTGGCGGCCTGCAGGGTGTCGCAGAGTTCGTTGACGGCCGCGACGTTGGGTTCGTAGCGGCGGCTCAGGAGCTGTTCGCGGAAATTTTCAGTGGCCAGGGCTGTCATATATTGCTGGGTCTCCTGCGGGATTGGTCAAGCTGCCAGACCGTGCGCGGGCACGCCAAATACAGGGCATACCAAAGACGGTGTGGTTTGAAAATGTGGTGTGGACCGATGTCCTGATCGATCTTTACCAGTCTATCAAGCCCTGCGAAATGCGGGGCAGGGCCGGCAGCCCGGCCCCGCCCAGGGTGCCGCCGGCGCTCCGGAATCCGCTACCAAAGCTGCTTGCTGGCGCGGCGTGCGCCCTCCCCGAGGGCCGCCAGCTTGGCGAAGGCAATCTGCGGATGAACCCTGCCGCCAAGGCCGCAATCTGTGGACGCAATCACGTTTTCACGCCCCACGAGCCCCGCGAAGCGCACGATCCGGTCCGCCACCAGGTCCGGATGCTCCACGACGTTGGTGGCGTGCGAGACCACACCGGGCATGATGACCTTGCCCTCGGGGAGCTTGGCGTCTTCCCACACCCGCCATTCGTGTTCGTGGCGGACGTTGGCTGCCTCGAACGAGTAGCCGCCGGCGTTGATCTGCAGGACCGAACCCAGGATGTCCGCGAAGGGGATGTCCGTGGTGTGCGGGCCGTGCCAGGAACCCCAACAGACGTGCAGCCGGATCAGTTCCTGCGGCAGGTCGCGGAGGGCCCAGTTCGTAGCTTCGACCCGGAGCTGGATGAACTTCAGATAGTCCGCCAGGCTCGGCTCGGGGTTGATCTGGTCCCAGCTCTCGGCGAGGGACGGGTCATCGAGCTGGACAGTCAGGCCGGCGTCGATGATGGCTTTGTATTCCTCACGCATCGCGTCGGCGCAGGCGTAGAGGAGCTCCTCATCCGTTTTGTAGTACTCATTGGCGACCCGGGCGCAGGAGCCGGGGGACAGGGAGGCCACGAAGCCCTCGGCCAGGCCGGCCGCGGTGAGGCCGGTCTTCAGGTTGGCAATGTCCGAGCCCACGAGCGCCTGACCTGTGTAGCTCAGCGGCCCGGCGATCTTGGGCTGCGAGACGGACTTGCGGTGGGCCAGGATCCCGGAGGAGGGATCGTCGTAGGCCTCGTTGAACTGCTGCCGGTCCCGGCGGTCCGGGAAGGAGGTCAGGACGATGTTGCCCGGCGTGGAGCGGTGCACCTCCGCGTCGGCCCAGCGGTCCAGGTCGGTCGGTTCCAGGCCGCCGAGCCGGGAGAAGGAGTAGTTCCACCAGGCCCCGTAGTCAACGGAGCTGGACATGGTGTGCCCGTACTCGCCGTCGTTGGGGATGTCGATGCCGAGGTCCTTCTGGCGCCGGACGATGTCCACCACCGAGCTTTCCAGCAGGTCCAGGAATTCGGGCGTGATGCCGTCGGTTTCCTTGGCCTCGTTGGCGGCGATCAGCTCCGGCGTGCGGGGCAACGAGCCGGCGTGGGTGACGCGGATGTGATCGGTGTTCCGGGACATGGGGAGGTTCCTTCCATCGGTCCTTGATGGTCACTCTCACTCAATTCCACGGCAGGACGGTCCGCAAGTCATTCCCGCTATGTGTCGTAGGGGGTGTCCTGGTGGATGATGCAGCTATGAAGAACAGAGATTCCTCCGATGCCGCCATCGAGGCCTTCGAGGGGGTAGCCGCCGACCTTGCGGGGGCGGGAGTCGCCCTGGGCCAGACGTTTGGCGCCCGCGCCCTGATGATCAACCGCAAGGCGCTGGCCTGCCTGAGCTGTGACGCGATGGCCTTCAAGCTGGGCCGGGACTCGCCCGCACACGCCCGTGCGCTCCAGTACCCGGGCGCGCAGCTCTTTGACCCCTCGGGGATGGAGCGCCCGTTCAAGGACTGGGTGGAAGTACCGGCCGGGTCCGCGGAGGCGTGGCCGGCCCTGGCCGAAGCCGCCCTGGCGTTCGCCGGGAGCCTCCCGGCCGGCCCGTAAGTGCCCAAAGCGATGCCGGTCACCGTTTTCGGCTAAACTTGGGTGGTAAGAGCCCCGGAACTCTGGCGTTGGGTAAGAGCACAGCGGTAGATTCGGGGCATTCTCATGAACGGCGCTGAGCTGCGGGAACAACTGTGGTTCGGCCCGAACGAATGGGGGAGGATCCCATGCCAGCAATCGTGATCGTCGGAGCCCAATGGGGCGACGAAGGCAAAGGTAAGGCCACTGACCTGCTTGGCCACCGTGTTGACTATGTCGTCAAGCCGAACGGCGGCAACAACGCGGGGCACACCGTCGTCGTAGGCGGTGAGAAGTATGAGCTCAAGCTCCTTCCGGCCGGCATCCTGAGCCCGAACGCGGTTCCGATCATCGGCAACGGCTGCGTGGTGAACCTTGAGGCCCTGTTCCAGGAGATCGACGGCCTCGAAGCCCGCGGCGCGGACACCTCCAAGCTGCGCGTCTCCGCCAACGCCCACCTGGTTGCGCCCTACCACCAGGTCCTGGACAAGGTCACCGAGCGGTTCCTCGGCAGCCGCGCCATCGGCACCACCGGCCGCGGCATCGGCCCGGCCTACATGGACAAGGTGGCCCGCCTGGGCATCCGCGTCCAGGACGTCTTCGACGCCTCCATCCTGCGACAGAAGGTCGAAGGCTCGCTGCGGCAGAAGAACGAGCTCCTGGTCAAGGTCTACAACCGCCGCGACATTGAGGTGGACGAGATCGTGGATTATTTCCTCTCCTTCGCCGAGCGCCTCCGCCCGCTGGTCATCGACAGCACCTTTGTCCTGAACACGGCCCTGGACGAGGGCAAGGTGGTTCTCATGGAGGGCGGCCAGGCCACGTTCCTCGACGTCGACCACGGCACCTACCCGTTTGTCACCTCTTCGAACCCGACCGCCGGCGGCGCGTCCGTGGGCTCGGGCATCGGCCCGACGCGGATCTCGCGCTCCATCGGCATCATCAAGGCGTACACAACCCGCGTGGGCGCCGGGCCGTTCCCCACGGAACTGTTCGATGAGATGGGCCTGTACCTGCAGAAGACCGGCGGCGAATTTGGTGTCAACACAGGCCGGCCGCGCCGCTGCGGCTGGTACGACGCCGTGCTGGCGCGCCAGGCGTCCCGGGTCAACGGCTTCACGGACTACTTCGTCACCAAGCTGGACGTCCTGACGGGCATCGAGCAGATCCCGGTCTGCGTGGCCTACGACGTCGACGGCGTCCGGCACGACGAAATGCCGATGACCCAGACCGAGTTCCATCACGCCAAGCCGATCTTCGAGTACTTCGAAGGCTGGACCGAGGACATCACCGGCGCGCGCACCCTGGAGGACCTCCCGGAGAACGCCCGGAACTACGTGCTGGCCCTCGAGAAGCTCTCCGGCACGCGCTTCTCCGCGATCGGTGTCGGCCCGGACCGTGACCAGACGATCGTGATCAACGACCTGATCCATGACTGACACTGACTGACTGTCTCGTAGCTGACTCTCGTAACTGACAGGAGTTCGACGGCGGCGGGTCACCCGGAAAGGTGACCCGGCGCCGTCGTGGTTAAGCCGCGCATCAGGCGACGCCGCCCCCGGCCGCCCCGACAAAGAAAAAAGAATTTCCGACTGGTGCGTAACCTTTCGGGGTGCCCCAGCGATTACTCCTTTGTAAGCGCCACCGGAGCCTGAACCCCCATCAGGCATCCGGCTGGCCCTCACTGTAAGTGCCGGCCGGCGCCTGCCCCCATCGGGCGCCGGCCAGCCTTCAACCAACCAAAGGATGTATGTCTGTTATGAAGAGTGTTAGCAAGACCACCAAGATTGCTGTCGGCGCCGCCATCCTGGCAGTCGGAGGTTTCTCCGGCATCGGACTGGCCAACGCGGCCCAGGAGTCCAGCACCCAGTCCAGCACGCAGCAGGCTGAAGTGACCCACGCTACGCCCGCCATCCCGGCTACCCCCGCGGTTCCGGCCACTCCCAAACTCCCCGCGAAGCCGGCCGTACCCGCCGTTCCGGCTTCCCCGTCGGCTGACGGCTCCGCCAAGGGCGACGCCGACGTCGACGGCACCGAAGGCGCCGGCGAAGGCTCCGTCGACGGCTCCATCGCCGCAGATAAGGACGGTGCCAACGTCAACGGCGAGGCCAGCGTCAAGGGTGCTGCGGGCAAGGCACACGCCAACGCCGATGCCGACGCCAACGTGAACGCCGCTGTCCCTGCTGTTCCGGCTGTTCCGGGCGCCAAGGGCGTGCCGGCTGTACCGGCTACCCCGGCCGTTCCGGCCACGCCGTCCGCCGAGCTGCCGACGGTCGACAAGTAAGCCTCGGCAAGTAAGCACGGATCGCCTCCCACGGAGGCCTCGGGGGTGCGGCCGCTAGACTTGCTGAGGCCGCACCCCAGCCGTAACGGAAGGAAAGCCTCTTGGCAGAACAGCTAAGCGATGACGAACTGTCAGCCGCCTTAGCTGGTGACCCATCAGGCTTTAGCGCCGTCTACGCGGCCATTTCTCCCGCCGTGCTCGGCTACTTCCGCGCCCGAGGCGTGGACGACGCCGAGGCGCTCACCCAGGACGTCTTCGTGGACGTCCTGCCGAAACTGGCCAACGTCACCGGCGGCCACACGGGTCTGCGGACCTTCATTTTCTCTGTCGCCCACGCGCGGTTGGTCGACTACCGGCGGCGGGCGGAGCGCACGCCGTATCTGGCTGAATACGATCCCTTGGTTGACGCGCGGTATTCAGCTTCCGCCGAGGATGAGGCACTTGGCTCCTTGGGCGGTATGTCTGACACATTGTCCCGGCTCAATGAGGAGCAACGGGAGGTCCTGGTCCTGCGGATAATCGCGGACCTTTCCATCGAACAGGTGGCCGGCATCATGGACAAGACGCCCGGTGCCATCAAGCAGCTTCAGCGACGCGGGCTCAGTGCCCTGCGCGAACTCGTAACCGAAAAGGACCCCGCAGCATCATGACCGGCACACGCGACCCCCAGCAGGATGGCAGCATCCAGGCGATGCTCCGCGATTCCGGCCTTGAAGCTGCCACCGAGCTCCGCGCCTCCCTGGAACAGCTCCGCGCGCTGGTCCCGGACCAGGCTCCCGCGCCCCGCGCCGACCTCGCGGCGTTGCTCGCCACCGGAACGGTCGGCTCAGCCGCTGCCAACCCCTCACCCGGCGCCCCCTCCGTCGGAGGTGTGCCCGAAGGATCGCTGCCTGCCGGCGTCGCCAGCCTCGCGGACCGCCGCCGGGGCCGGAACCGCCGCCTGGCCATAGTCGGCGGCGCCGTCATCGGCGCGATGAGCCTGGGAGCGGGCGCCGTGGCAGCCTCCAGCGAGGACTTCCGCCACAATGTCAGCCGGACCGTCGGCGTCATTTTCCAGCCATCCGGCCACGGCCCGTCCCCGGCTCCGGAGCAGGCCCGGCCGTCGCCGGCTTCCGACCCGGCCGTTCCCGCTTCCCCAGCGCCCACGGCCACCACCCCGGTCGGTACCACGCCGACGCCCGCGACCCGGGTCCCGGGCTCGCGGTCAGCGCAGACGCCGTCCGCGCCACACGCCACACCCCCCGCCGTCGGCGGTGGCGGAGTGGTCCCGACGCCGGGACATCGTCCTGTGATGCCCGGGATGCCTGCGGCACCTGACTTGCCGGACCTCGGCGACGCACACGGCGGGAGCCTGCCCTACAGCCCCGCACCCGTCTCGCCCACGCTTCCCGGCTCGCTGCCCTCGAAGTTCCCCGGCCAGTCTTAGGTGGCCTGACCCTGAGCGGCCGGCCGGCCGTCCCAACGGGCGCTCACCCGATGCGGCTCACCGGTCGGCGCTGCGGCGCCAGCGCAGTGCCGCAATGCCCCAGACGCCCAGAAACAGCGCCACCAGGGCAAGGCCGGCATGGCCGAGGTCCAGCTCGGCCAGCCAGATGGTGACGGGGTCGTCCAGGCTCAGCACCGTGTGCAGGAGTCCGCCGATGGTGATGAGGGAGATGAACAGGGCCGAGGTGGCGGACATGCCCGTGATCACCATGTTGAAGCCGATCCGGCGCACGGGGTCCACCACGGCCGAACGATACATTTTCATCATGGCCACCCCGTTGGCGGTGTCGCAGAGGGTCATCGCCGCGGTGAAACCCAGCGGCAGCGCCATCAGGGCCGGCGGCGAGATCCCGGCCAGCGCCGCGGAAGCCGTGAGCAGCAGGAACGCGATGGTGGAGGCGGTGTCAAAGCCCAGGCCGAAGAGGAAGCCCAGCACGTAGATGTCCCGCGGCCGCTTGACTTTCGAGAGCGGCTTGTTCAACAGTCGGGCGACGGCGCCGGTGGGGGCGAGCTCCTCCTCGCTGGCGGTGCCGCCGCTGCGCACCCGGCGGTAGAGCGCCGTGGCGCGGCCAAAGGCGGTGCCGTTGAACAGGCCGATGGCAAGCAGAAACAGGGCCGAGACCGAGGCGCCAAAAACGGCCAGCACGGTGCTGGCGGCCGAACCGTCCTGGAGCACATCGGCCATGATCCCGGCCCCGGCCACCACCAGGATGCCCGTCAGCACCACCACGGAGCTGTGCCCCAGGCTGAAGGCAAAGCCCACGCTGACCGGGGCGCGGCCCTGGCCGGCAAACTTGCGGCTGGCATTGTCAATGGCGGCAATGTGGTCCCAGTCGTAGCTGTGCTTCATGCCCGCCAGATAGGCGGTGACCAGCAGGCCCAGCGCCAGCGGGTGCGCGTCGGAGAGCAGCGAATAGCCCAGCAGGGCCAGCACCGCCAGATGCAGCACGGCGACGGCGGCAAAGGTGGCGCCGATGCGCCGGGCGGCGGGGAGCTTTTCGCGCTCCAGGTAGCTGGTGCGGGCCAACAGTGCCATCAGTACTTCCTTAGATTCAGCGGGCCCTGTCCGTGCCAGCGGGCGCGGAGCAGGTCCACGGCGGCGGCGATCAGGGCGTCGAGGGCTTCGGTGGAGGAGGACAGGGCGCGGACCACCAGGCCGGGCCCGGCCAGCAGCGAGATGCCCAGCTGCCCGTCCGGGTCCATCGGGGCCAGCAGCGCATGGAGCTCGTCCACCAGCGCCGTGTCCACGCGCGGGTCCACCACCAGCAGGGACCCCAGATGCGTGTAGTGCTCCATAAACGCCATGCCGTCCACGGGGGAGCCGCCGCCGGGGGTGATCTGCAGGTTGTCCAGCACCGCCAGCCTGCCATCGATGTGGATGTCCGTCCGGAGCCGGATGCTGTCGTAGCGGAACAGGGCCCCGTCCGGGGACCAGCCCGGGGTCACCACCTCCGCGATCACCAGCGACGCCGTCGGGTGCATCTCCACCACGGTGTGCTGGCGGTAGGAGGCGCCGCGGTAGGCGATGAGCTGGTCCGGGACGGATTCCAGGCTGGCCCCGGCACCGAGCCGGATCCGGGTCGCCTGTTCGGCGCGGTTGCCGGGCGTGCGGTAGATCTTGGTGGCGGACTGGGTGGTGAGCAGCAGGCGCGCGCCGGGCTGGACCTCGACGTCGATGCTGTAGCGGTCCCCGCCCAGGAAGGCCCCGCCGGGATTGACGACGACGTAGCAAACCTGGGCGGTGCCGTCCAGATAGTGCGGGCGCAGGATCCGCAGCGCCCCGCGGTGGTACTGCTCGGTGGCAATGCAGCGCTCCCCGCGCAGGCCCACGCTCATGCGCAGCTCGCCCACGAGCCCTGCCGCGGGAGGAGCAACGGCCACCGAGGTCACTGGGCCAGGTCCAGCATCAGCACATCGTGCTTGATCCAATCGATCACCGCGTCCAGGCCCTCATCGGTCTTGAGGTTGGTCATGCAGAACGGCTTGTTGCCGCGGAATTCCTTGGAATCGGCGGCCATCACGTTCAGGTCGGCGCCCACATACGGGGCCAGATCCGTCTTGTTGATGATGAAGAGATCGCTCTTGATCATGCCCTGCCCGGCCTTGCGCGGGATCTTCTCCCCCTGGGCCACGTCGATGATGTAGATGGAGAAGTCCACCAGTTCCGGGCTGAACGTGGCGGAAAGGTTGTCGCCGCCGCTTTCGATGAAGATGATCTGGAGGTCCGGGTGGCGGTCCTTGAGCTCCTGAACGGCGGCCGAGTTCATCGAGGTGTCCTCGCGGATGGCCGTGTGCGGGCAGCCGCCGGTTTCGATGCCGATGATCCTGTCCAGCGGCAGGATGCCATTGGCGGCCAGGATCTTGGCGTCCTCAATGGTGTAGATGTCGTTGGTGATGGCCGCCATGGAGACTGTCCCGCTCATGTGGCGCGTGATGCGCTCCACCAGCTGGGTCTTGCCGGCGCCGACGGGTCCGCCGATGCCAATCTTGATCGGTTCCATTGGTTCTCTCCTGGGTGCTCTGGCCCCGTGGGGCGGATTCTCTAAGACATGAAGATGCGGGCGCGCTGGCGTTCGTGCCGCATCTGGGCAATTTCCAGCCCGGGCGCGGCGGCGCCAAAATCGTCCGCATCGAGCGAGTGGATGGTGGCCACGGCTTCCACGACGACGGCGTGTGCCCCGCGGAGCACGCGCTGGCCGGCGTTCTGGCCAATCGGGATGGCCCTGATGGCGTTCTGGGTCAGGGATGTGACCGTGGAAAACAGGTAGGCGGCCAGCAGCTCCGCGGCGGGGATGGACAGGGCCCGGCCCACCAGCGCGACGGCGATGGCCGGGTGCCCGGCGCAGCGCCCGTCCGCCACGCGGGCGGCATAGGAATCCAGCTCGCCGCCGGGGGCCACCTGCCGGGAAATGTCCAGCATGCGCAGCCCCATCTTGGTGCCGGCCTCGCGGATCTCCCGCGGCAGCGCGGCCGCGGCCAGCATGGTGTCCAGCGCGAAGACCTCCGCCACGGAGTCCGCCTCCAGCGCCAGCCGGATCGCCAGGCCGTCGTTGTGCACCAGCTGGATCCGGATGAACTCCGCCAGCCACTGCGCAAATCCGGCCTCGTCGTTGATCAGCCCGCGCTCCAGGTACATCTCCATGCCAAAGGAGTGGCTGAAGGCGCCGGTGGGCAGGGCGGAATCGCTCAGCTGCAGCAGGGCCAGCAGGTACGGCGGCGGTGCGCTGGCGGATCCCATGGCGCTAGTGGGTGTGGCCGGCGTGCCGGAACGGCACCGGCATCACGCGGTCCTGGCGGGAGTACGGAACGCCCACGTGCAGCAGGTGGTCCTCCACCGTATGGTCGAACTGCACCACCATCACCTCGGCGCCGAACTCGGGGCCGGCGTCGAAGAACTGCGCCTGCAGGTGCCGGTTGCCCAGGTTGTGGGCCACCGTGCCCATCTCCGTGATGGAGCGCGGGGCAATGACCAGCACGTCCGTGGATTCCACCGACACGACGATGGCGTTCTGCCCGTCGCGGAACAGGACGTCGCCGTCGCGCAGGTCCCCGGCGGATCCGGCCGGGGCGTTAAGGCGCAGGCCCAGCTCTCGACCGTGGTCCGTGGTGACGCGCTGGATGCGCATGACGAGGGCGGCGCTGGGCAGCACCACCTTCTCCAGGTGCAGGCCGTCCAGCTCGCCGTCGGGCAGCTCGTGGACGTTGGCCAGGACGTTTTCAACAATCATGGGGTACCGCTTTCGGAATGCATCTTGGGTCTAGAACAGTCTGCGTCTTAGAACAGTCTGCGTCTTAGAACAGAAAGAAGCGCTGGGCCATCGGCAGCACGGTGGAGGGCTCCGCCGTCGCCGCGACGCCGTCCACGGTGACGGTGTAAGTCTCCGGATCCACCTGGATGTCGGGGGTCTCGCCGTTCAGCTTCATGTCCGCCTTGGTGAGGTTCCGGATGCCGTGCACGGCCCGGATCTCGTGGTTCAGGCCCAGCTGCCCGGGCACACCGGCGTCGACGGCGGCCTGGGAGAGAAACGTGATGGAGCTCGAGTGCACGGCGCGGCCGAGGGCGGCAAAGTTCCCGCGCAGGGTCCGTGGCTGCGGCGTGGGGATGGAGGCGTTGGGATCGCCCATCACGCTCATGACCATCTGGCCGCCCTTGAGCACCATCTCCGGCTTCACGCCAAAGAACGCCGGGTGCCAGAGCACCAGGTCGGCAAACTTGCCTTCCTCCACGCTGCCCACGTAGTCATCGATGCCGTGTGCGATGGCGGGGTTGATCGTGTATTTGGCCACGTAGCGCTTGATCCGCGCGTTGTCGCCCACGCTCGGATCGTCGTCGAACTTTCCGCGCTGGCGCTTCATGGCGTCGGCCACCTGCCAGGTGCGCAGCACCACCTCGCCCACCCGGCCCATGGCCTGGGAATCGGAGCTGGTGATGGAGAAGACCCCCAGGTCGTGCAGCACGTCCTCCGCGGCGATGGTCTCCTTGCGGATGCGCGAGTCCGCGAACGCCACGTCCTCCGGGATGTCCGGGCTGAGGTGGTGGCAGACCATGAGCATGTCCAGGTGCTCGTCCACGGTGTTGACCGTATACGGCAGCGTGGGGTTGGTCGAGGCCGGGAGCACATTGGGCATGCCGGCAATCTTGATGATGTCGGGGGCGTGCCCGCCGCCGGCACCCTCCGTGTGGAAGGTGTGGATGACCCTCCCGGCGATGGCCGCGATGGTGTCCTCCACAAAGCCGCACTCATTGAGCGTGTCCGAGTGGATGGCCACCTGGACGTCGTACTCGTCCGCCACGCGCAGGGACATGTCGATCGAGGACGTGGTGGCGCCCCAGTCCTCGTGCACCTTCAGGCCGATGGCGCCGGCGCGGATCTGCTCGGCCAGAGGCTCGACGGCGCTGGCGTGGCCCTTGCCGAGAAGGCCGATGTTGATGGGCAGGTTGTCCACGGCCTGGAGCATGCGCGAAATGTGCCACGGCCCGGGCGTGACGGTGGTGGCCTTGCTGGCATCGGACGGCCCGGTCCCGCCGCCGATCATCGTGGTGACGCCGGAGGCCAGCGCCACAGGCACCTGGTCCGGGCTGACAAAGTGCACGTGCGTGTCAATGCCGCCGGCCGTGAGGATCTTGCCCTCGCCGGCGATGATGTCCGTGGCCACGCCGATGGTGATGTTGACGCCGGAGGAGATTTGCGGGTTGCCGGCCTTGCCGATCTTGAAGATGTGGCCGTCGCGCAGCGCCACGTCCGCCTTGTAGATGCCGGTGTAGTCCAGCACGACCACATTGGTGATCACGGTGTCCGGGATGTCCTCCTCGCGGACCAGCTGGCCGTTCTGGCCCATGCCGTCGCGGATCACCTTGCCCCCGCCGAACACCACTTCCTCCCCGTAATTGGTGTGGTCGTATTCGATCTCGGCGAACAATTCAGTGTCGGCCAGCCGGACGGCGTCGCCCGTGGTGGGCCCGTACAGGTCCGAGTACTGCTTGCGGCTCAGTTCAAAGCTCATTTGGTGTCCTCCTCGAGGGAACCGGGGACGCGGGAAACCAGGCCGTGCGAGGGGTACAGGGGGCCGTTGACGGTGTCGCGGAGGCCGTAGACCTCGCGGCTGCCCCCCAGCGTCACCAGGTTGACGGTCTTGGCGTCGCCGGGCTCAAAGCGGACGGCGGTGCCGGCCGGGATGTCCAGCCGGCGGCCGTAGGCGGCCTTCCGGTCGAATTCCAGGGCATCGTTGACCTCGGCAAAGTGGTAGTGGGAGCCCACCTGGATGGGGCGGTCGCCGCGGTTGGTCACGGTCAGGGAGAGCGGGATCAGCCCCGCATTGCAGCTGACGCCTGCCTCGAGCAGCAGATATTCACCGGGTTTCATGGTTGTCCTCCTGCGCTTAGCGGATCGGGTTGTGGACGGTGACCAGTTTGGTGCCGTCGGGAAAGGTGGCTTCCACCTGGACATCGGCGATCATGTCGGCAACGCCCTCCATCACGTCCTCGCGGCGGAGGATGGTGGCCCCGTAGCTCATCAGCTCGGCCACCGTGCGGCCGTCGCGGGCGCCCTCGGCCAGCTCGTAGCTGAGGATGGCGATGGCCTCCGGATGGTTCAGTTTGAGGCCGCGGTGCTGGCGCCTTCGCGCCAGATCGGCAGCCACAACAATCATGAGTTTCTCGTGCTCACGGGGCGACAAATGCATAGGGAACTCCTCAGTTCACAATGAAAAATAAGTCTCCACCCGTTATCTGCGACCGGCCAAAGAATAGGCCGGGAGGTCCGTGGATACGGCTAGGTTATCAGAGATATTACGCCCCCAGCCTTGCGTTGGCTTCGCCCTAGCGACATCTGGTTGGGTTGTAGCTCGAGGCCTGCAGTGGCGCAGCATCCGGCGGCTTCCGCGACGGGCGCGGCCCGAGCCTCCCATCGTCGCCCACCCCGGCGCCGCCGACGTCGAAACGCTCGGCCTGGACCCGAACAAACTCCAGGCCGTACAGATCGAAGGCATGTTCGGCCGTCCGTCATTCCCGGGCGGCCCGCCAGCCAGTCATTCGTTCGGAGCGGGCTCGCTTGCCGGCGGCCGCGTCGGCCGCCCCCGGCGCGGCGAGTAGGCTGTGCTCATGGCCCACGTTAACGCCCCGGCAGTCCTCGAACGGCTGATGCGCACCAAGGGACGGTGGGCCATCGTCGGCCTCACCACCAACGAATGGCGCGCCGCCTACGACACCTCCCTGTTCATCAGGGACCGCCTGGGCATGGAGATCATCCCGGTGAACCTGCCGGGCGATCCCGTCCACGGCGAAACGGGGTACTCCAGGCTGGCGGACATTCCGGCCAGCAAGCAGCCCATCGACGTCGTTGATTGCTTCGTGAATTCGCAGAAAGTGGGCGACGTCGTTGACCAGGCGATCGCCGTCGGCGCCAGGGCCGTCTGGCTGCAGCTGGGAGTCATCGACGAAGCGGCAGCCGAACGCGCCAAAGCCGCAGGCCTGGACGTGATCATGAACGCCTGCCCGGCGCAGGACGCCAGTCGCTTCGGCCTGTAACAGCCGGCGCGGCCTCCGCCGTCCAAATCAGACATATTCGTCTGTTAGTCTTCTGCTGAATCGTTCCCCGGATGCCAGGATCAGCCATGTGTGAGCACTACCCGTCAATGCTCCCGGCGACCCTTGGAAGGAGGGCCGCCGTGGGCCTGTTGGGGGCCTCGCTGGTGGCTGCCTTGGGGGCGTGCGCGGCTCCTGGAAGCGCGGCGCCGGACCCCTCGCGGGCGCCCGGTTCCGGCTCGGGTCCGGGGCAGCCGCTGTTGTCGGTGTTGACGGGCGGCGAGCGGAACGCCGCGGTCCCGGGAGCCCTGCGCCGCCCGGGAAAGCGCATTCGGCGGACCTTCATCCCCGATTTCACCCTGCCGCCGGTCCAAAACGGGATGGCGCCTGTCCTCACCAGAGTCATCACGAAGCAGCCGGTGGTGTTCCTGACGATCGACGACGGAGTGACGAAGACTCCGGAGATGGGCCGGCTGCTGGCCGAGTACGACTACCCCGCGACGATCTTCCTCACGCGGAACTTCGTGCAGGATGATCCGGGCTTCTTCAAACAGTTCGAAGCCCAGGGAAGCCTGGTGGAAAACCATACGATAAGCCACAACGTGAACATGTCCCGCCAACTCGGCTACCAGCAGCAGCTAGCCGAGATCACCGGCATGCAGGACTACGCCCAGCAGCAGTTCGGCCGCCGGCCCACGCTGTTCCGGCCTCCCGGAGGGGACTACTCCAATGCCATGCGGCAGGCGGTTGCCGCGGCCGGCATGAAAGCCGTCGTCACGTGGGAGGCCAAGGCGAACGCCGGCCGCATGGACTACCAGTACGGGAATTCGTTGCGGCCCGGCGACATTGTGCTGATGCATTTCCGGCCGGAGTTCGCCGCGGACCTTGCCGCGTTCCGTGCAGCGCAGCTCGCTGCCGGACTCGAAGTGGTGCTGCTGGAGAACTTCCTCGGCGTCGCCTGAGCCTGGCCCGAATGTCGGCGGAGGGAAGTAGGCTCGAACCATGGACGCAGCCGCACTCCGGGGACTGTGCCTCGGCTTTCCCGGCGCTTTTGAGGACTTTCCCTTCGGACCTGAGACGTCCGTGTTCAAAGTGCGGGCCCCGGTCTCCGGCGGTGCCCGGCACGAAGCCAAGATGTTCGCGCTTTCGGCGATGGACGAGGCCGACTTTTCCGTCAGCCTGAAGTGCGAGCCGGCGCTGGCCGAGCAGTTGCGCGCCGCCCACCCGGAGATTACGGGGGCCTGGCACATGAACAAGACCCACTGGAACGGTGTGCGGCTGGACGGGTCCCTACCCGACTCGATGATCCGGGACATGGTGGAGGACTCCTACGACCTCGTCGTCGCCACCCTCAGCCGGCGCCAGCAGGAACAGCTCGGATGGGCCAGGCTTGCGCAAGGCGCCGCGGGGAAGGTGCAGCCATGAGCGGCCAGCGGATCGCCGCCGGCGAGCTGAACTACGAGGGCATCGGCACCACAGAGCACGGGCCTGCGCCGGCGGATGTCGAGTGCCTCATTTCGCAGGCCTACGTGGGCGACGGCCTCGCGGCGTACCGGCGCGCCGTCCAGGGCATGCTGACATGGCAACTCCAGAAGCGGGCCGGGCTCCGGGTCCGTGCGGAGTCCGACGTCGTGGTCCCGGGCACGCGCGTCGTGAGCGGCTTCGGCGTCGGGCCGTTCCGGATCGACGCGCCCTGCGAGGTCGTCTGGGTCCGGCGCCCGGTCCCGGGAGACGGACCCCAGTCGGCAGGATTCGGCTTCGGCACGCTGCCGGGCCACCCGGTCCGCGGTGAGGAGGCGTTTGAGATCTTCATCGATGAGAAGGATATGGTGACCATCAAAATCACGGCCTTCGGGGTTCCGTCCAACCGGTTCTACGCGGCCGGTGGCACCGTGGCGAAGCGGGCACGGCGACGCATCACGTCCCGCTACATTAGGAGTGCGCAAGAACTGGCTGCAGGTGTGAGCTGAGCAGGAGCACGCAGATGCTTGATCAACAGACCCTTGACCGGTTGTGGGACTCCGACAACCCTGAACTCTCAGAAGCCCGCTTCCGGGCGGCGATCGCAGAGGAGGGGTTCGACGCCGACGAGCGGGCCGAGCTCACCACGCAGCTGGGCCGGGCCATCGGCCTGCAGGGCCGTTTTGAGGAGGCCGACGCGCTGCTGGACTCGATCGACGGCGACGAACCCACCGTGGCCGTCCGGGTCCTGCTGGAACGCGGCCGGCTGCTGAATTCCAGCGGCCAAGCCGCCATGGCCGTGCCGCTCTTTGAACAGGCCGCGGAACTCGCGGACCATCTGGGCGAGGAATTCCTGGCGGTGGATGCACTGCATATGCTGGCCATTGCCGACTCCGCCCACGCCGAGACCTGGAGGCGCAGCGCCCTGGAATACGCCTCCACGGTGCACGATCCCAGGACCAAGCGGTGGATGGTGGCGCTGCACAACAACCTGGGGTGGACACTGCACGACGCCGGCCGCTGCACCGAGGCCATGGTGGAGTTCCAGCTCGCCGAGCAATGGGCGGAACGGGTGGGCACGCCGCGGCAGCAGGAACTCGCCCGGGAGGCCATCAACGCCTGCTGAGGGCTCCGTCTGCCTCTTCCGCCTCTGACAGAATGGAAAGCCGACTTACCCCGCTGAAAGGCCCGCCGTGATCTTCATCGTCGTCAAATTCAAGGTCAAGCCCGAATGGTCCGAGCGTTGGCTCGGCCTCGTGGAGGACTTCACGCAGGCCACCCGCAAGGAGCCCGGCAACCTGTGGTTCGACTGGTCCCGCAGCGTGAAGGACCCCCACGAATTCACTCTGGTCGAGGCCTTCAAGGACGACGCCGCCGGGGTCCATGTCGACAGCGAACACTTCAAGCAGGCCATGGCGGACATGCCGCAGGCGCTGCTGGAGACGCCCCGGATCATCAGCCGCCGGCTCGATGGCGAGGGCTGGGACCGGATGGGCGAGCTCACCATCGCCTAACCTACTACCGCCGATTGCTCCGTAACGGCCCTTTTGAGCGCCCAAAACGGCGGTTACGGAACAATCGATGGGAAAATGCGGGCATGTGGATCGGCTGGATTGAATTCGACCTCCTCCTCGGCGATGTACACAGCCTGAAGGAGAAGAGGTCCGTGGTGCGGCCGGTGCTCGCCGAGCTCAAGCGCCGCTTCGACGTCTCCGTGACCGAGGCCGGCCTGCAGGACCAGCACCGACGCACCGTCATCGGCGTCGGGCTGGTCTCCGCCGACCGGGCCCACCTCGTGGAGGTCCTCGCCGCCGTCGAACGCTTCGTGGCCGCGCGCCCCGAACTGGAGCTGCTCAGCGCGCGCCAGCGGGAGCTCCGCAGCGACGACTGACCATCGATTGCTCCATAGCCGCCGTTTTGGCGGGCCAGAAGGGCATTCCCGGAGCAGCGGATGGGGGTTGTGGATAACTCCTGCAGCCTGCCCGTGGTTCTGGTCTGATGATGCCATGAAGATCGCACAACCGCTGCCTGTTGAGTTCCGGACCCGCCCCTTCACCGTGGTGGAAGCGACCCGGGCAGGCCTCAGCCCGAAACGGCTGCGTCACGGCTCGCTAAGGAAACTCGGTAAGGGGATCCGCTCCCCGGGCCCGACGGCGGAGGTCTCCTTGAGCGTGAGTGTGCGGCCCTTCATTGAGGTCAATGAGCGATGCGCCGCGTCGCACCTCAACCGCCGCGGAGCTCTTGTCGCTGCCGCGGCGCCGGCAGAAGGAGGCACCACAGATGTATCACGTCATCAGGCCGGAGGGTGCGGCCCACCTGAACCGTCCCCATGTGATTGTCCACCGGATGAAGCTCTATGAGGACGAGATCACCATTCTGGACGGTATTCCCATCACCACGCCCGAACGCACTTGGCTGGACCTGGCCGAAATGCTGACCGTAGACGAACTCGTTGTTGCCGGCGACAGTTGCGTGAGGGTGCCTCGACCTGACTTCGAGGACCGGGACATGCCACTGTTCAGCCTCGCGGACCTGCAGAGAATGATCGACCGGCCAAGGGAAAACGTGGGCTCCGGAAGGCGAAGGAGGCCATCAAGCTCATCCGGGTGGGTTCCGATTCTCCGCAGTAATCCCTGCTGCGGTTGGCGATCGTCCGGGCTGGCCTGCCGGAGCCGGAGCTGAACGTCCCGATCATCGGTGCCGACGGGACGCGGCATCACGAGCCCGACCTGTCCTACCGGAAGTACCTGATCGGAATCGAGTATGAGGGGGAACAGCACGGTGACGAGGGCCAGATCGTCCGGGACATAGCACGGTCCGAACGGTATGCGGCCCTGGGCTGGGCGGAGGTCCGGATTTCCAAGCGGCACATGCACGACGAGTCGAAAGCCGCGGTGGCCAAGGTCCGCTCTGCGCTCGCGCAGGCGGGCTGGCGTCCCGGCAGGTGACTCAAGCGCAGGAGATTAAGCGACTGCTTCGCAACTGCCCTTCCGGGGGTCCAGAAGGGCGGTTGCGGAGCGGTCGATGGAGGTTGGGCCCACGCAGCCAGGGCGGCGGTGGGGGCTAGCCGAAGTACTTCGGCAGGGTGGCCTCGTGGGCTTCGCGGAGCGACTCAAGGGACAGGGTCTCGACCCCGGTGACCTCCAGCTGGCCGCTGGCGGCATCCACCACGCCGATCCGGATGTGCGCGAAGCCGCGGGCGGTGCACATGTCCTTGAAACGGATCTCCTCCGAGCGCGGCACCCCCACGATGGCGCGGCCCTGGGATTCGGAGAACAGCGCCGTGAACAGGTCCACGCCGTCGCGGTCCAGGACATCCTGCAGCGCGATCCGTGCGCCCACGCCGTAGCGCAGCGAGGATTCCACGAGGGCCGCCGCGAGGCCGCCTTCGGAGAGGTCGTGCGCGGAGTCCACCATGCCGTCTCGGGAGGCGTTGATCAGGATTTCACCCAGCGCGCGTTCGGCGGCGAGGTCAACCTTGGGCGGCAGTCCGCCGAGGTGTCCGCGCATGTTGGACCATTCCGAACCGTCCAGTTCTGCCGCCGTCGTGCCCAGCAGGTAGATGGCCTGGCCGTCTTCCTTCCACCCCGACGGGGTACGGCGGGCGACGTCGTCGAACTTGCCCAGCACGGCCACCACCGGGGAGGGGTGGATGGGGACGGTGCCGGTCTGGTTGTACAGCGAGACGTTGCCGCCGGTGACCGGGATGCCCAGCACCATGCAGGCGTCGGACAGGCCCCGAATGGCCTCGGCCAGCTGCCACATGACGTCGGGGTCCTCGGGAGAGCCGAAGTTCAGGCAATCGCTGACGGCCATGGGCACGGCGCCGGAGGTGGCGACGTTGCGGTACGCCTCGGCCAGCGCCAGCTGCGCGCCGTGGTAGGGATCGAGGTAGGTGTAGCGGCCGTTGGCATCGGTGGCCAGGGCCACGCCCAAACCGGTTTCCTCGTCCACCCGGACCACTCCGGCATCGTCAGGGAACGCCATGGCGGTGTTGCCGCCGACGTAGCGGTCGTACTGCTTGGTGATCCAGGACTTGTCGCACATGTTCGGCGAGGCAATGAGCTCGGTAACAGCGGCGGCCAGTTCCGCGGGGGCGGAAGGGCGGCCGGCATCCTGCACGGACCCGGTGAAAGCATCTGCCTGTACGGCGTCCTGCCATTCGGGGCGGGCATACGGGCGGTCGTAGACCGGACCGTCGTGGGCCACGGTGCGCGGGTCCACGTCGACAATGACCACGCCTTCCCACGTGATGATCAGGCGGCCGGTATCAGTGACCTCGCCCAGCCAGGAGTACTCCACAGCCCACTTGTCCATGACCGCTTCAAAAGCAGCGATGTTCTCTGGGGTGACCACGGCCATCATGCGTTCCTGCGACTCGGACATCAGGATTTCGCCCGGAGTCAGGGTGGGGTCCCGCAGCAGGACGGAGGTCAGTTCAACTTCCATGCCGCCGTCGCCGTTGGAGGCGAGCTCGGACGTGGCGCAGGAAATGCCTGCGGCGCCCAGGTCCTGGATACCTTCAACCAGTGAACCCTTGAACAGCTCCAGGCAGCACTCGATCAGGACCTTCTCGGCGAAGGGGTCGCCCACCTGGACGGCGGGGCGCTTGGAGGGCTTGGTGTCGTCGAAGGACTCGGATGCCAGCACCGAGGCGCCGCCGATTCCGTCGCCGCCGGTGCGGGCTCCGAACAGCACCACCTTGTTGCCCTTGCCGGAGGCGTTGGCGAGGCGGATGTCCTCGTGGCGCATCACGCCGACGGCCAGCGCGTTGACCAGCGGGTTGCCCTGGTAAACGGAATCGAAGACCATCTCGCCGCCGATGTTTGGCAGGCCCAGGGAGTTTCCGTAGCCGCCAATGCCGGCAACGGCGCCGTGCATGACGCGGGCCGTGTCTGGGTGGTCAATGGCGCCGAAACGCAGCGGATCCATCACAGCCACCGGGCGGGCGCCCATGGAGATGATGTCGCGGACAATGCCGCCAATGCCGGTTGCGGCACCTTGGTAGGGCTCCACGAAGGACGGCGAATTGTGGGACTCGATTTTGAACGTCACGGCCCAGCCGTCGCCCAGGTTGGTGACACCGGCGTTTTCGCCGATGCCCACCAGCATGTCTTTCTTCATCTCCTCGGTCACCTTTTCACCAAACTGGCGAAGGTGGTTCTTGGAGGACTTGTAGGAGCAGTGCTCGCTCCACATCACGGAGTACATGGCGAGCTCGGCGCCGGTCGGGCGGCGGCCCAGGACCTTGACGACCTCATCGAACTCGTTCCGCTTCAGGCCCAGTTCGGCCCAGGGGAGTTCGGTGTCCGGTGTCTTGGCCGCGTTCTCGACGGTGTCGATATTGAACTTCTTGGCGGTCTCGACAGGCTCGACCACCGAGGGTGTCTCCGTCATTTGTTTGCTCCCACGATTTTGTTCAGGACAGAGGTGAAGAAGCCGAGGCCCTCGGTGCCGGAGCCGTTTTCCGGACCGAACCCGGTCTCCACTGCGTGCTCCGGGTGCGGCATGAGGCCCACCACATTGCCGGCGGCGTTTGAGATGCCGGCGATGTCGCGGCGGGACCCGTTCGGGTTGAAGCCGACGTAGCGGAACACCACACGGCCCTCCGCCTCGAGGGCGTCGAGGGTCTTCTCATCGGCGATGTACTGGCCGTCCTGGTTCTTCAGCGGGACGGTGATCTCCTGGCCGGCGGCGTAGTCGCCGGTCCAGGCCGTGGTGTTGTTCTCCACGCGAAGGATCTGGTCGCGGCACATGAACTTCAGGTGGTCGTTCTTGATCATGGAGCCGGGCAAAAGGTGCGACTCCGTCAGGATCTGGAAGCCGTTGCAAATGCCGAGCACCGGCAACCTGGCGTTCGAGTTGGCAGCGTCGATGACCTTGGCCATGAGCGGCGCGAACCGCGAGATGGCGCCGGCACGGAGGTAATCACCGTAGGAGAAACCGCCGGGAATCACGACGGCGTCGACGTCACCCAGCGTGGTGTCGGCGTGCCAGAGCGCCACCGGGGTGGCGCCTGCCAGACGGACCGCACGGGCGGCGTCGCGGTCATCCAGGGTACCGGGGAAAGTGACGACGCCGATCTTGGCGCCGGCGAGGCTGCGCTCTGCGGGAGCGCCCGCCGCGACAGCAACGGCCTCGCCGATCAGGGGGAGTTCAGTCATGTCAGGCCTCAACGACCTCGACGTTGACGACGTCCTCGATAACCGGGTTGGACAGCAGGGTCTCCGCGGCGTTCCGGGCCTGGGCCAGGATCTCCTCGGTCACCTCGCCGTCAACCGTGAGTTCAAAGCGCTTTCCCTGGCGGACAGAGCTGAAAGCGGTGAAGCCCAGCCGGGGGAGTGCACCCACGATGGCCTTCCCCTGCGGGTCCAGAATCTCGGGCTTGGGCATGACGTCGACAACGATCCGGGGCATCCGGCAACTCCTGTGCGTGAGCATTGGGTAAGGGCGCAGCTCAGTGGTGCCGTCTCACGCCGATCCGCTGTGTGATGAGGACAACATGAAGGGGCGCTCCGCGAGCTTGCAAGCCCATTCTACCGGCCGCGGTGTGTCCGGCCGCATTCGCGCGCCGACTGTGAACCGGCGGCCCGTCGGGCAGTGTGACCGGCGGTGTGCACCTGCGCTGAACGGCGACGGCGGCTATGGTCTCCGCATAGCGCCGTCAGTAGGATGTGCCCATGGCTGAGAAACCGAAATCTGTGCTGTTGCCCTTCCTCGCTGCCGCGGTGTTCGCGGGCCTTGGACGGATGGTCCTGCAGAAGATCAAGGCGGACCGCGCGGCCAGGGCAAGCAATATGGCCGGGCCTCTGGACGAGAAAACCCGCGCCTGGATCAGCGAGGTTGTCAGGACCCCGAGGCAGTAGGGCGATCCCGCGACCTGGGCGGGCCGGAAGCGCGGGCTTCCGCAGCCCCTCCCCGCCAGCAAGTCGCGACGTGTCGAATTGCGTGACAATTTTTGAATCGCCCTTTGTGTTGTATGTCATATCTCGCTATCAGTCTGTACTGTATGAAACGGCTGGTATCCGTCGGGGCTGCAGGAGCGAACGCTCGTGCAGCCCCGCCAGTCCGTTGGGCCCGGTATTGCCGCTGGGACCGTTCCTTACGAAAGGTTCAACCACTCGTGAAATCACCAGGAAAGAGCTTCCTTCGAAGCGGGGGACTCCGGAGGGCCGCGGCACTGACCCTGGGCTTGCCGGTTCTCCTGTCAACAGCCGCCATCACACCCGCCAATGCGGCCCCCGTGCAGGGCCCGCCCGTGGCCGGAGTGGCGCAGAAGAACAACTTCAAGGACGGCCGCTACATTGTGGTCCTGGCGGAGAAGCCGGCGGCTACCTACGATGGCAGCACGGCGGGCCTGCCGGCCACCAAGCCGGAGTCCGGCCGCAAGCTGGACGCCGACAAGGCTGAAGTCAAGCAGTACCAGGCGCACCTCGAACAGAAGCAGGCCGAAGTCGCAGGGCAGCAGAACGTACACATCCAGCGCCAGTTCACCGCAGCCGTCAACGGCTTCAGCGCCAAGCTGACGGCGGACCAGGCCATCAAGCTGGCGAAAGACCCCGGCGTCCTCGTGGTTGCGCCGGACACGGAAAACGCTCCGGACTATTCCAGCACAGACTTCCTGAAGCTCAGCGGCGCCAACGGCACCTGGAACACCAAATTCGGCGGCCTGGATGCCGCCGGCAAGGGCGTCGTCGTCGGCGTCATCGACACCGGCTACACCCCGTCCAGCGCGTTCTTCGCGGGCGAGCAGGTCAAGCCCCTCGTCGGCGACCCCGTCGTCGGGGTGCCGTACCGCACCGCAGACGGCAAGATTGCCATGCTCAAGTCCGACGGCGACCTCTTCAAGGGTGAATGCCAGGCCGGCCAGGGCTTCGACGGCACCGAGTGCAACTCCAAGGTGCTGGGCGCCCGTTACTTCGCCAAAGACTTCCAGGACACCGCAATCCCGGCGCCCGAGGAGCTGATTTCCCCGGTGGACGTCGCAAGCCACGGAACGCACACGGCAAGCACGGCCGCCGGCAACGCTAACGTCGAGGCGGTTGTTGACGGCCGAAGCTTCGGCCTGACGAGCGGCGTCGCTCCGGCTGCAAAGCTCTCCATCTACAAGGTCTGCTGGGAGGACACCGATCCTAACACCGGAGGCTGCTTCTCCTCCGCTGCGGTGGCCGCCGTGGACCAGGCCATCCACGATGGCGTAGACGTGCTCAACTACTCCATCTCCGGCTCCACCACGACCACCACCGATCCGGTGTCCATGGCGTTCCTTTCTGCCGCTTCGGCCGGCATCTTCGTCGCCGTCTCTGCCGGCAACTCAGGTCCGACCGCCAGCACCGTCAACCACGGCGCACCGTGGGTCACGACGGTTGCAGCCAGCAGTTTCTCCCAGGAACTGCAGGGCACCGTTGAGTTCTCTGACGGCAGCAAGTTCCGCGGTGCCAGCATCATGACCAGCCAGGTCGCGAACGCCGGCGTCGTGCTGGCCGTCAACGCGGCAGCGTCCGCTGCGGACCCGAACGCGGCGCTGTGCGGCCCGGATACGTTGGATCCGGCCAAGATCGCAGGGAAAGTCGTGGTCTGCGACCGCGGTGTCTTTGACCGTGTGGCCAAGAGCGCCGAAGTCAAGCGCGGTGGCGGCGTCGGCATGGTCCTGGTGAACCTGAGCAACTCCTCGCTGGACACGGACAAGCACGCCGTCCCCACCGTGCACGTGAACCCGCCGGCCACCGAGGCCATCAAGGCCAAGGTCACCGCGAATCCTGCCATCACGGTTTCTCTCGTCAACAAGGACACCACCGGCCTGCCCCTCGAGGCGCAGCCGCAGATCGCCGGCTTCTCCTCCCGCGGCCCGCTGCTGGCCGCCGGATCCGACCTGCTGAAACCGGACGTCACCGCCCCCGGAGTTGCAGTGCTGGCGGGCGTTTCCCCGATCGGCACGGGCGGGGACAAGTTCGGATTCCTGTCCGGCACCTCCATGGCCTCGCCCCACGTTGCCGGCTTCGGCGCGCTGATCCTCGGCAAGAACCCGGGCTGGTCCCCGGCGGCGGTCAAATCCGCCATGATGACCACCGCAGGCGACGTCAGGCTCGCTGACGGTGCCAAGAACACCGACGTCTTCGCCACTGGCGCCGGCCAGGTGGACCCGGCCCGCGTGCTGGAGCCGGGCCTGGTGTACGACGCCAACACGGACGACTACCTGGCGTTCATCCAGGGCACCGGCATGGACCTGGGCATCCCGGGGATCGGCACCACCAAGCCGCGCGACATGAACCTCCCGTCCTTCGCCCTGGGCAACCTGGTCGGGAAGATTGAGGTCACCCGCACGGTGACCGCGCTGACCCCCGGCGTCTACAAGGCCAAGGTGGATGTACCGGGAGTGAAGGTCAGCGTGACTCCCGCAGTCCTGAACTTTAATGCCGCCGGCGAGAAGCGCACCTTCAAGGTCTCGTTTGAGATCCAGGGCGCACCGCTGGGCAAGTTCGCGACGGGTTCGCTGACCTGGCAGGGCGCCAACAAGAATGTCGCTTCACCGATCGCCGTCCGCCCGCAGTCTGTCGTGACGTCCCAGGATGTTGCCTTCACCTCCGAGGGCGGCACCGGCTCCGGCGATATCAAGGTGGTTTCCGGCACCAACTCGCCCGTCAACATGACCCTCGACGGTCTGTCCAAGGCGGACTCCACCGCCGTGGAACTGGTTCCAGGTCCGCTCGCGTTCGTCACGGATGCCTCGAACCTTGTCAAGTCCGTCGAGGTTCCGGCCGGCAGCCCGCTGGCCAAGTTCTCGGTGATTTCGTCCGATCCGAACGCCGACTTCGATTTGTATGTCATGACCCCCGACGGTCCGGTCTCGTCGGCAACGTCCTCGGCCAGCGAGTCGGTATCCATCCCCAACCCGGCCGCGGGCACCTACACGGTCTATGCGAACCTGTCGGCCAGCCCGAACGGCCAGGCCACCAAGGCATCCGTGGATGCGGCCGTGCTCGGAGCGAACGTCGGCAATGCGACACTCACGCCGAACCCGCTGCGGCTCGCCAACGGCAAGTCCGGCAAGGTAACCCTGAACTGGAAGGGACTGGCCGTCGGTTCCTACGTCGGCCGCGTCACGTTCGCCGGCGCCAGTGATCCGACGTTCGTCAACGTCCTGGTGACGCCGGCCGGCGCCGTCGTGGTCCCGCCGACGTCGGAGGACCAGGACAGCAACGACGGTCCGGGCGACAACGCTGACAACGGCAACGGCAACGACCAGGGCCATAAGGATAAGAAGGATAAGGGCCAGAAGGTGAAGAAGGAGAAGGGCAAGATCCAGAACGGGGATCGGTCCGACGCCCCGGACAACGCCGTCTAAGCGCAACTCCGGACCCATGTAACGGTAACGGCCGGCGGTTTTCACCGCCGGCCGTTACCGTTTAAGACCGCGATTCGGCGTTCAGATCGCGCCGGTGGAGCCGGCAACACCGCCGAGCAGCGGCGCCATGGCGCGCCAGCGGGCGATCTCGCAGCCGTCGGTGCGGCTGAACCGGCTGTGGACTTTGCGCCCCAGGAACCAGCCGGTCACGACGGCTATCTGCGGACCGCCGTACTGCTGCGTGCACAGCTTCGGCGGCCCGGGCTCGGGGAAGAACGTGTCTTCCCCGTACCGCTGAACGGCCTCGAGGGCTGCGGCGGGATCCGGCAGGCTGGTCGCGCCGGAAACGGTGCCGTCGCTGGCCTCCAGCCGAAAGGTGTACTCCGGGGCTCCCGGAGCCTCGGTCAGGACGATGGTGAGGTCGACGTCGTGGCGGGGCTGGCTCTCTGTCATGGCTGTCCTTCCGAGCTCTTGCGGGGCTGCGGGGCGCTCGTCGCGGGGGATTCACTGCCCATGGCGGTGTCCATTGCCTGCGGCAACCGCGTCAGCTCCTGCAGCAGCCGGTGCCGCAGCTCCTGCGATTCGGCGGCGAAGGCCCGCTGGTATTCAACGTACGCCGCCTTGCCGTCCGGCGTCTCGATCCTGATGGCCCGATAACCCCATTCACCCAGGTCATAGGGGGAGGCCTGCATGTCCATGGCCCGGATCCGCCAGGACAGCTCGAAGCAGTCCATGACGAGCTCGCTGGGCAGCAGCGGCGCCAGCTTGTAGGCCCACTTGTACAGGTCCATGTTGGCGTGGAGGCAGCCGGGCTGCTCCATGGTCCGCTGGTTCTCGCGGCTGGGCTCGAGGCTGTTCAGCGGAACTGCATCCGGGGTGTAGAAGCGGAAGGCGTCGAAGTGGGAGCAGCGGATCCGGTTCTCCTCCACCACCTGGTCCGTGCGGTCGGGGCCGAGCCGCAGCCGGAGGTATTCGTGCCGGAGCTCGAACCTGTCCTGCCGGTAGACCATGGCCCACTCGTGCAGCCCGAAGCACCCGAACTGGGCGGGCCGCGCAGCGGTCCCGGAGAGAATAATGCCGGCGAACCGCAGCGCCTCCCGGCGGTCCAGCAGGAAGGCGCCGACGTCGACCGTCACCGCCGGCGTACCGGCCGGCAGACCGGCGGCGGCGAGCTCGCCGTCGTCCGGGGCGCGGTAATACTTCCAGCCGGTCCGCCCTGCCGCCTCGGGGCCGGAGAGCACGACGCCGGCGCCCGGGTGCCAGCGCAGCAGCTGGCCGGGTTTCTGGGTGTAGTAGGTGAAGAGGAAGTCCTCCACCGGGTGCTTCCGGCCGGCGGACCGGCGTGCGAGGTAGGGATCCGCGTAACGCCGGACGCGTTGCTGGTAGGCGGCTTGGCGCGGCAGCCAGTCTTCCTGCGGGAGGTGCAACAGCTTAGACAGCTCCGCCGGTTGAGCCCAGGACATCCTTGGCGGCATTCCAGGCGGCGATATCGCAGCCGTCGCGGAGGCTGAAGCTCCCCTCGACGGACCGGCCGTCCACGACGCCGGTGACGGTCGCCTGCTGCGGGCCGCCGTACTGCTGGGTGCAGACTTGGTCCTTTGCCCGAGGCCCGGGACTGAGGATGGCAGGGTTGTCTTTCAGGGCCGTGCAGGCCGTGGCGGCGTTGGGATGCTGGCTTTCGGCGGTCGGGACGCCGTTTTGACAGGCGAGGGTGAAGTTGGTCGGGGCCCCGGTCTCGGAGGGTTTGATCATGATGGCAAGTTCGGCGTTGCCTTGCCCCGGTCCGGGCGTCAGCGGGGCCGCGGATGGCGAGGGGGCAGGCGACGTCGTTTCGGTGTCCGGGGAGGGGGAGCTGGAAGATGGGCCGGCGGTCGGTGTGGTGACGGTGGGGGACGGCGAGGGTGTGGGCCCGCCGCCCGGGGTGCAGGCGGCCAATCCTGCCACGGCCAGCAGCGCGGCCGCCAGAACCAGCGCCGCGTGGCTCAGTTGCTTGCGCATCAGCAGTCCTCCTCCGTTTTGCACAGTCTACCGCCGGGGCGCGTCCTCGGAGGTGGCCCTCGTGGCGTCGATCAGGTCCATCATGGACGCATGCAGCTGGCCTACCTGTTCGCGGGTCAGGCCCAACCGGGCCATCATGGTGCCGGGGACCGCCGTCGCCTGCTGCCGGAGGGCGGCGCCGCCGGGTGTCAGCCGCACGTCAAGGGTGCGCTCGTTGCCTTCCATTCGCTGGCGGGTGATGAAGCCGGCCGCTTCGAGGCGGCGCAGGAGCGGGGAGATGGTCGCCGGCTCCTGGGCGAGGGCCTCGCTGATGTCCCGGACGGAGCGGGGGCTGGATTCCCAGAGGCACAGCATGACGAGGTACTGGGGGTGGGTCAGGCCGAGCTTGTCCAGGACGGGTTTGTAGGCGCCCACCACACTCCGGGACGCAACGGTCAGGGCGAAGCAGAGCTGCTGTTCCAGCAGGAGGTCGTCCTCGGCTGCCTGGATTCCTCGGGTTCCTTCGGTCACATCGACTCCTTCCAATAGTTAGTGCACTAATGATTAGCGTACTCTGGGTTCATTGTCTTGTTCAGGCATTGTCTTGTTCACTAGGAGAGGATAGCGATGGTCAAGGAAAATTCCGCCCAGAGGTTCATGCGGGCGACCGGGAAACTCCGTGCCATCTTCGGCCCGGCCAACCGCAGTTCGGTCGGCCACGAGATGACGGAGCAGAACAGGCAGTTGTTGGCGCAGCGGCAGGCCGAGACCCGGCAGTGGGAGACCCTGCACCGGCCCGACGGCAGCACCTATGTCGTGCCCCGCAACCCCGACGACAAGTCCCTGCGCTAAGCCGCGTTTCGGCCCCTTCCCGCATGGGCCTTTTCCCGCCGTCGGGCGTAAAATGAGGGCACTGACACACCGAAGTGCAGCATTCGTGATCCAGTCGTGAACAGGGAAGGGGGTGGGAATGTGGCACGTACAGTCAAATCCTTCATGGACGCGACCGACAAGCTGAGGTTCCTTTTCGGACCCGCAAACCGGGGCGACACCGCAGCACCCGTGATGCACCGGCACGATGACTTCGAGCACGCCTCGGAAGAAGACCTGGCAACCTTTGAAGTCGAGACAGACTCGCAGGGGCATCACTACGCAGTCCGTAAGTCAGATCTCTGGAAGGAAGAGGTCTGACGCCCCGGGAGGATCCGGGTGTGAAAAAGGGAGCGGCACGGCCGCTCCCTTTTCGTGCTTATCGTAGGCGAATTGTGTGCGCGTGACGGCGCTAGCGGCCGGTGCCGCCGTAGACGGTCGCCTCGTCCTCGCTGTCCAGGTCGAAGGCCTTGTGGATGGCGCGGACGGCGTCGTCGAGGAGGTCAGCGTGTGTCACCACGGAGATGCGGATCTCGGAGGTGGAGATCATGTTGATATTGATCCCCGCAGCGGACAGTGCAGCGAAGAACCGTGCCGAGACGCCCGGGTGCGAGCGCATGCCGGCACCGATCAGGGACAGCTTTCCGATCTTCTCGTTGTACTCGATGTTTTCGAAGCCGATCTCGCCCTGGGCGGCGCGGAGGGCGTCCAGCGCGTCCGCGCCCTCAACCATCGGCAGGGTGAAGGAGATGTCCGTCTTTCCGGTGCCGTGGGTAGAGACGTTCTGCACGATCATGTCGATGTTGGAGTGCGCGTCCGCGATCACCTGGAAGATCGCCGCAGCCTTGCCGGGGATGTCCGGCACTCCGACAACAGTGACCTTGGCTTCGGAACGGTCGTGTGCAACGCCGGAGATGATTGGCTGCTCCAAGGCAACTCCCTCTTGGATCGTGATCTTGTCGTCGACGCCGGGCAGGACCCAGGTGCCTTCGTTCTGGCTGAATGAGGAACGGACGTGCAGGGGCACGCCGAAGCGGCGCGCGTATTCGACGCAGCGCAGGTGCAGGATCTTGGCCCCGGAGGCGGCCAGTTCCAGCATCTCCTCGCTGGAGATACGGTCGATTTTGCGGGCGGACGGCACCACACGCGGATCGGCGGTGTAGATGCCGTCGACGTCGGTGAAGATCTCGCAGACGTCGGCGTCGAGTGCGGCCGCCAGCGCCACCGCCGTCGTGTCCGAGCCGCCGCGCCCCAGCGTGGTGATCTCGTTGGTGGTGCGGCTCATGCCCTGGAAACCGGCCACAATCGCGATGTGCCCCTTATCCAGGGCGGTGCGGATGCGGTGCGGGTCGACGTCGATGATCCGGGCCTTGCCGTGGATGCCATCAGTGATCATGCCGGCCTGCGAGCCGGTAAAGGACTGGGCCGAGGCGCCGAACTTGTTGATGGCCATGGCCAGCAGCGCCATGGAGATGCGTTCGCCGGCGGAAAGGAGCATGTCCATTTCACGGGCGGGGGCGGAATCGGTCACCTGGGCCGCGAGATCGAGGAGTTCATCGGTGGTGTCGCCCATGGCGGAAACCACGACGACGACTTCGTCGCCGGCATTGTGGGCGTCCACGACCCGCCGGGCGACGCGTTTGATGCCCTCCGCGTCCGCCACCGAGGAACCGCCGAACTTCTTCACCACAAGGTGCTTGGTGACGGCGGCCGAGTCGGGCAGCACCTGCGGCTGCGATCCGGGCTGGACTTCGGTAGTGGGCAAACTCATGCGCGCACCCTTACTGGATCATCGGGGTTCTGGGCCAGGCAACCAAACGGCGCGACGGCGTAACTTCTCAGCCCAGTTTATCGCCGGGAGTCCCGTGGCGTTGAATTGTGACCGAATGCGAGACAGCCCGGCTCCTCCTCCACGGGACATGCCCTCCCCTGGGGATGAGGGATGGGCATATTGCCACTATGTCCATCCGTGGGCGCCGGCGCTGGGCATGTCCCTCAGCCCGGTCGGTCATCCGGACCGCCCGGTTGCAGCACGGGATGCGTATTAGACCCTGTCGAGCTTGTACCGCCAGGACGGCATTCTCTTACCTGCACTGTCCTGGGCCGCGATGAAGTAGTGGTCAGGCCTGAAACCCAGGGCCTCCAGCAGTTTCCGCGACGCGAGATTAGGTTCATAGACTCCTGCGAACACCGTGTGCGTACCGCGTTCGGTGAACAGCCAATCAACCAGTGCCCCGGCGGCCTCGCGGCCCAGACCCATCCCGTGGTGGTCCGGGTGGAGGATGTAGCCCATGCTGGCGCAGTCGGCGGGGATTCTGCCGGGCGACGGCGGTTCCGCCGTGTTCCAGATCCGCGCGTCGCCGATGACTTCGCCACTAGCCTTGAGTTCGAGGGCCCACCCGACGCGAAACCATTCGGCGGTGGAGGCTTCCGCAGCTTCGACTAGTTGCAGGAGCCGGGCGTTGTTCTCCTCGGGACCGAGTGGTTCGTGGGAGAGGTAGCGCGTTGCGTAGGGATGGCCCCGGAACCGAAGGAGCGCACCGGCGTCGTCGCTTGTCAGCGGACGCAGCAGCAGGCGTTCGGTAACTATGGGAGCGTGGATGTTCATGGCTGCGGCCGGTGCGGAAGGTCAGCTCAGCGCGTTGCGGCGGCCCTCGAAGGCGCGGCCCAGCGTGACTTCGTCGGCGTATTCGAGATCCCCGCCCACGGGCAGACCCGATGCCAGGCGGGTGACGGCGATCCCGATCGACTTGAGCATCCGCGCCAGATAGGTCGCCGTGGCCTCACCCTCCAGATTGGGGTCGGTCGCAATGATGATTTCCTGGATGGCGCCGTCGTTGAGCCGCGTGAGGAGTTCGCGGATCCGGAGCTGTTCCGGGCCGACGCCTGCAATCGGGTTAATCGCGCCGCCTAGGACGTGATACCTGCCCCGGAATGACCGGGTGCGTTCCACTGCCAGGACGTCCTTGGATTCCTCCACAACGCAGATCACCGACGGATCCCGGCGCGGGTCGCGGCAGATATTGCACAGTTCCTGCTCCGTGACGTTGCCGCAGGCCGTGCAGAACTTGACCCGCTCCTTCACCGAGGTGATGGCGTCGACGAGCCGTTTCATGTCCTGCGGATCGGCCTCGAGGATGTGGAAGGCCAGCCGCTGGGCAGACTTGGGCCCCACTCCGGGAAGGCGTCCGAGCTCGTCGATCAGCTCTTGAACTGCACCTTCGTACACAATGTCCTCGTTCGCTTGGGATAGGGCCGGGGCGATCCGGCGGTGGGCCGGCTAGAAGCGCGGCGGCAGCGGGCTTCCGTCCAGGGAGCGCTCTTCGACCAGCTTCCCGCCCAGAATACGCTCGACGGCGGCGCGGCCAAAGACGCCCGATTCCTCGATCGTTTCGTCATCCGCGCTCGGGACGTCCTGGACGACAGCGGTGGTGGCGGCAGCGGTGCGGGCCGGAGCCTTGGCGCGTCCGGCCTCCGCCTCCGGGCTGTTGGAAAGCCGCTGGTACAGGCTTTGCCGGCCCGTGGAGCTTGGCGCGTCCGGAACCGGGGGAGCGGCAGCGGGCGTAGACGGTGCCGCGGTCCGGGCAACAGCCGGTGCGGCTGCTGCGGCACTGACTGCGGGTGCGGCCACAGCAGCCGGCACCAGCTGCGGGGCGCCCCAGCCGTTCGACGAAATGTCCGGCGCCACGGCGGAGGGCGCCGTGGCGCCAACATATTGCGGGACCTGGGCTGCCGCGGGCTCATAATGTGGAGGTTCCGGCTCGGGCGTGCTCCCGGGAGAGGCCGCCAGTGGACTAGCCGGGGCGTATTGACCCACGTTGGTTTCGGCGCCCAGTGTCCAGATCCCAGGCGACTGCTCAGCCGCGCGGGCCCACGGATCAACCGACGTATCCGACGCCTGGGGTGAAGTCCCGTTGGGGGAGGCGGCGACGCCGGCACGCGCCGGTTCCGCTGATTTCTTCCGTGCGGGCTTGGGTGCGACCGCCGGTTCGGCACGGTGCGGCGCCGCCACGGGGGCTGAGGGATCCCAGTCCATGGGGGGTTCCTCATCAAGAGGCGGAGCGTCCTCATCCCGCGGCGGACCCCAGTCGTCATCAGGATAGGCATAGGAGCCCGAGGGCTCAGACGGTCCAGCCGGTTCAGCGGGCTGAGCCGGCTTCACCGCGACAGGCACCGGCGGCACGGAGACCCGCGGTGCCGTTGCCGCCGAGGCGACTACGGGCGGCTGGGAAGACAAATCAGGCTCGGACACCGTTCGCTGAGAAACGGATGCCTGGGCGACGGGCGCCGGCACTTGGCCGGACGTGCCGGCCGGCGCGGACTCAGCGGGAGCGCCGGCGGGGGGTGCGTCCTGCCGGGCGTCAGCCGCCAGGCCCCAGTCAGCGTCAGTGGACGTCGCCGGGAGGTCCCGGTTAGCGGGTGCTTTTGGGTTTGGCTCAGAGCTCGCTGCGCCGTTGGTGCCGCCGGCCACGGCCTTGATCTGGCAATCGATGCCGATCGTCTTGTGGATGGCCTGCCGGAGGTTCTCGGCGTGGTCGGCGCGGCCGAAGGCGCCCGCCAGTCCCGAGGTGGTGAACGCGAGCGTCAGAACCTGGTCTTCGAAGTGGCCGACCTGGGCGTTGGGTTCCACTAAGGCCCAGGTGCTGCGCTTGATCTTGGTCAGTGTCTGCAGAATTTCGGGCCAGGCGCGGCGAAGCACTTCGACGTCGGGCCCGGACCCGGATACAGGGGTTGGAGCCGCTGCGGGGGTGGCGGCGGCAGGTGCAGGCCGGGACTGGGCCGGATTGGGCTGTGCCGGCTCGGGCCGCACGGGACCGGACGGCCCTGAATGCGCCGGCGGGGCAGTCTGGACCGACGCGGGCTGGCTCGCAGCCGCGGGCTCGTCTACGGGCCAGTCACTGGTGCTGACGCGCGGTGCGGTCAGCGGTTCCCGGGCCGGTTCGCCGCGCTGCGCCGAGGCGGGGGCCGCTGCACGTGACGTAGACGCTGCAGGTGCCGGCGCCGCGGCCGGCGCGTGCTCGACAACGGGCGCTGCCGGGGCGGCATTTGCGGAAGCTGCCGAGGGTGCGGCGACTGCTGGTGCCTGTGAGCTCCGCGCCTGTGCAACGGGGGCGGAAACGGGAACAGCAACGGGTGCGGGAGCCCCGACGTCGTTCCCGGCGTAATTCAGCCGGCGCTCCACACGGTCGATCCGGGCGGCGATGCCGCGCTCGGTCTGCTCCGAGCTCGGCAGCAGGATCCGGGCGCACAGGAGTTCCAGATGCAGGCGCGGCGAAGTGGCGCCGGTCATTTCCGTGAGTGCGGTGTTGGTGACGTCCGCCGCGCGGGAGAGCTCGGCAGCCCCCAGATTGTGCGCCTGGTTCTGCATGCGCGCGATCTGGTCTGCGGGCATGCCGCGGAGGATGGACTGGGCGCTTTCGGGCATGGCCTGGACGATGATCAGGTCGCGGAAGCGTTCGAGCAGGTCCTCGACGAAGCGGCGGGGGTCGTGGCCGGTCTGGATGACGCGGTCCACCGCACGGAACACGGTGGCGGCGTCCGAGGCTGCGACGGCCTCGACAACATCGTCCAGGAGCGAGGCGTGGGTGTAGCCCAGCAGGGCGACTGCCAGTTCATAGTCAAGGCCTGCCGGTCCGGCACCGGCCATGAGCTGGTCCAGCACGGACAGCGAGTCGCGCACGGAGCCGCCGCCGGCGCGGATGACCAGCGACAGCACGCCGGGCGCCACGGCGACGTTTTCCTGGTTGCAGAGCAGCTCAAGGTAGGCCATGAGCGGCTCAGGCGGCACGAGCCGGAAGGGGTAGTGGTGGGTCCGGGAGCGGATGGTGCCGATGACCTTGTCCGGCTCCGTGGTGGCGAAGATGAACTTGATGTGTTCCGGCGGCTCTTCGACGATCTTGAGCAGGGCGTTGAAGCCGGCGGAGGTGACCATGTGGGCTTCGTCGATGATGAAGATTTTGTACCGGTCGCGGACCGGGGCGTAGGTGGCCCGTTCGCGCAGGTCGCGGGCGTCGTCCACACCGCCGTGGCTGGCGGCGTCGATCTCGATGACATCCAGCGAGCCGGAACCGCCGCGGGCGAGTTCGATGCAGCTGGGGCACTTGCCGCAGGGGGTATCGGTGGGGCCTTCGGCGCAGTTCAGGCAGCGGGCGAGGATGCGCGCCGAAGTGGTTTTTCCGCAGCCGCGGGGGCCCGAAAAGAGGTAGGCGTGGTTGACGCGGTTCTTGCGTAGGGCCGTCATCAGCGGCTCGGTGACGTGTTCCTGCCCGATAACGTCCGCGAATGAATCGGGGCGGTATCTACGGTAAAGGGCGGTAGTAACAGTCACAGATAAACCCTACCAATCGGCACAGACATAAAAGACCCCCCATGCACCCGCCAGAGCCCATTTACCCTTGCTACCTTCCGGTCCTGGGGGAGTTCAACAGGATGACGCCACATGAGGGGCCGTCAGCAAGTTTACCCGACGTTTGAGTGTGCCTCGAATCCGCCCGCTTTCACCCCGCCTTCCCGGTGGGACATGCCCATTTTTCGGGGACGGGACCGGGCGGAATGGGACTATGTCCAGCCTTTGCGGGCAGGGTGGGGCATGGCCCGTGGGAGGAGCGTGGGAGGAGCGTGGGGCAAGGGCGGGAAGGTTCAATTGGGCGATGCCGAAAAGTTCAGGTATTCTAGTATCTGCTTTTGATTCAGAAGCTACTGGAGAATTCGCCTAGCGGCCTATGGCGCACGCCTGGAACGCGTGTTGGGTTAACGCCCTCGGGGGTTCAAATCCCCCATTCTCCGCGTTTGGCCCCGGTCCCTTGGACCGGGGCCTTTTTGCGTCTTCGGACCCGTTCTGTTCCGCCGCCAGCCTCGCGGCCGGCACCCCGGTCAGGCCGGATAGCCCAGACGGCGGAGGCGTTCCCGTGCAGCCTGCTCGCTCGGGCCCACCCGGCCCAAGGCAAGGCGGACGACGGCGAGCGTCACCCGCGTGGCCAGTGCCACCGGCAGCGGGATGGGACCTAGCCGCGCGGTCCGGAGGCCCAGCAGCTCCCGGTACTTGGGTTCGAGGCTGCTCACGGCGGCGGCGAACAGGATCCGGTAGCCCGGCCTGAGCACCGGGTGGAGGGGCGGATCGCGGATGAACGCCACCGCCTCGGCGACCCGTTCATCGCAGCGGAGCTCGCCGTCGTCGTACCAGCGGTCCAGCTGTTGGCGCATTTCTGCCTCGCTGAGCGGCGGAGCGTCCACGCCCATCAGCCGGCCGGCCTGTGCCCACTCGCGGACATAGGCGTCCGGCCCGCCCGGAATGGGCCTGCCCCACAGTTTGTGGGCGGCGAGGAAAGCGTCGGTGAAGGCAATGTGGACCCAGCGGAGCAGCTCGGGATCGTTCGCCGCGTAGCTCCGGGCGGCGCCGTGGCCGTCCACGTAGTCCCCGCGTACTCTTCCGTGCAGCCGGAGTACCCAGTCGGAGGCTGCCCGGGCCGCGGCCGTCGAGCCGTAGGAGACAGTGAAGATCCAGCGGATCGTGCCGGCCAGCCGTCCCAGGGGGTCTTCGCGGAAACGCGAGTGGTCGTGCACCCCGGCCAGGGCGCCGGGATGGAGCGCCTGCATCAGCAGTGCCCTGATGCCGGCCACGATCGTGGGCATGTCCCCGTGAACGGCCCAGACTGCCGAGCCGGGCAGGTGATAGCCGGCGTCGTCACCGTCCGCCAGACGGGGCACCCACTCGGGCACGGCGTCGCGCGTCCCCGTGAACGTCCGTTTGAGTTCGGCCTGCCATTCCCTGGGGAGGTTGCGCATACTCCATTCTTACCCAGTGCCGGGGTGCCCAACACCTGCTTATGCAGCGGGGACTACTGGGCCGCCACTGGGGCGCTACGCGGGGCACACGAAGAACCCGGATTGGGTCCGCAAAAGGGTGGCTCTTACGGTTCACAGACCCGGCCGACTGTGTTCACATAGATAGGTGAGTCCGTCGAGATTGGGGTCTGGCGGGCATATTGCGGGAGTCACATCGTGGGAAAACACTGGGGAAACTCATCGAGTGAGCAGTCAATCAGGGCACGGACTATTGCCGTGCGGTGTTTGTCCGGGGCCGTTTGCCTGTCCCTGGCCGTCCTGACCTTCGGGTTTCAGGGGCTGGCCGGCACCGTGTCCTCCACCGTGCCCGGCGCCATGCCGGCCAGCGGTGCCGTGGGGCCGGGAACACTGGACCCGGACGGCCCGTCCACCACCGCGCCGAGCGCGTCAGCTGCGCCCAGCACGTTTACCGCGGATGCCCTGGCGCTCGTGGCTTTCAGCCGGTCCACGGTGGAGACGGCGTCCAAGGAGGGGGTCGGCGGCGAGCTCAATGTCGCCTCGGCAGGACTGCAGCGGCCCCCGGCCGGCTCGCTCATGGCCCCGCTTGAAACTCTGGTGCCGACGTCCCCGTTCGGGCTGCGCACCAGCCCGTTGACGGGATCCGCGGGCGAATTCCACTGGGGACAGGACTATGCCGCGGCCTGCGGCACCCGCGTCTACGCGGCCGACGCCGGGGTGGTGCGGGCCGTCGGCTGGCACCCTTGGGGCGGCGGCAACCGGGTGGAAATCGACCACGGGAATGGACTCATCACCACCTACAACCACCTTGAGGCAATCGCCGTCAAGAAGGGCGACTCCGTGCGGGTGGGCGAAATCATCGCCAGGGTGGGAACCACCGGTTCCTCCACAGGGTGCCACCTCCACTTCGAGACGATCCTCAACGGCGCACACGTCGACCCCCTGCACTGGTTGATGCTGCCCACGACGCAGGTGGACCCGCTCGGCCCCATCGAGATGACAAGTTACGCACCCGACGCCGGAAAGGCATCCAATACCGGCATCGGCTGGGCCATCCCCGTTCGGGAGGACCTCACGCATGTGGTGGCCGGCGGCGTCCAGGAACAGCCCACCGCTGTCGCGGCAACGCCGTCGGCTGCTGCGTCGGCCGCAGCAACAGAGGTAGCAGCCGCCTCACCGTCCGCGTCGCCGTCGGCCTCTCCATCGGCGTCACCGTCGGGTTCTCCGACCGGGACGCCGTCCCCGTCGCCCTCTCCGTCGGCTTCGACACCGTCCGCTACTCCGACCGGGACGCCGTCCCCGTCCCCGTCGCCCTCTCCGTCGGCTTCGACGCCGTCCGCTACTCCGACCGGGACGCAGTCCCCGTCGCCGTCTCCGTCGGCTTCGACGCAGTCCGCGTCACCGCCGGCCACGGCCACTGGCACGCCGCGTGCCACGCCCCCTCCGACTCCGACGCCGGCACCGTCCGTGCCTGCTTCGACGGCAACGCAGGGCGCCGCGCCGCCTGTCACCGCGGGCGGGACGCCGCCGCCCGCACCGGGCGCGCAGACACAGTCGGCTACCGCCGCGCCAGCCATCGCACCGCCGGCCCAAGCTGTAGTTCCGGCGCCGGCTAGACCTCCTGCGCCCACCGGACACCCTGTGCCGGCCGCAACAGCCGCCACCAAAACCGCCACCCGGCCGGCGGCGACGACGGCGACGCCGGAGCCCACCGCGACACCCAGACCTTAGCCCCGGCGTGCTTCCTGGCCTGGTCAAGTGGAACTTCGAGAAGTTCCTGGTGAACCGCGACGGCGACGTCGTGGCCCGGTTTGCCCCCACCGTCGAGCAGGACGCGCCCGAGGTCATGGACGCTGTCCAGGCGGCCCTTGACTGAGGGGCGACTGCCCCTATCCCTAAGTACGCTTACCGCCTAGACTGGGCGGACCCTCCAACATTCCGGGCATACCCGCGGCGCCGTCACATCCGTCTGTCGGCAGTGCGGCCGACGTATTCCTGAGGACGTATTCCTACGGAGGGCGCATCAGAAAGCTTCGTGAATCACAACTGGGCACCCATCTTGGGGGTCCGTGAAACCAGGAGGAAAGAGATGACAGGGAACAAAGCCGTTGCCTACAAGGGGCCTGGCAAGGTCGAACTCATCGACATTGACTACCCCGGCTTCGAACTCAAAGACGGTCCGGGGGTCAACCCCGCCAACGTGGGCCGTTCGGTGCGCCACGGCGTAGTCCTCAAAACCGTTGCCACCAACATCTGCGGCTCCGACCAGCACATGGTCCGGGGACGCACCACCGCTCCGACGGACCTCGTGCTCGGCCACGAAATCACCGGCGAGGTGGTGGAAGTGGGACCGGACGTTGAATTCATCAAGGTGGGGGACATCTGCTCCGTCCCGTTCAACATCGCCTGCGGCCGGTGCCGCAACTGCAAGGAACGCAAGACCGGCATCTGCCTCAACGTCAATCCTGACCGCCCGGGCAGCGCCTACGGCTACGTGGATATGGGCGGTTGGGTCGGCGGGCAGGCCAACTACGTCCTGGTGCCCTATGCGGACTGGAACCTGCTGAAGTTCCCGGACCGGGACCAGGCGCTGGAGAAGATGATGGACCTGGCCATGCTCTCCGACATCTTCCCGACCGGCTTCCACGGTGCGGTCACCGCCGGCGTGGGCGTCGGCTCCACCGTCTACATCGCCGGGGCCGGACCGGTGGGCCTGGCCGCGGCCACGAGCGCGCAGCTCCTGGGCGCCGCCGTCGTTATCGTCGGCGACATGAATGAGGACCGGCTGGCGCAGGCGCGCAGCTTCGGCTGCGAAACGGTTGACTTGAGCAAGGGCGGCCCGGCCGAGCAAATCGAGCAGCTGCTCGGTGTCCCCGAAGTCGATTGCGGGGTGGACGCGGTCGGATTCGAAGCCAAGGGCCACGGGTCCGGAGCCCGTGAGGCACCGGCCACGGTACTGAACTCCCTCATGGAACTGACTGCCGCGGGCGGCGCGCTCGGCATTCCCGGGCTCTACGTCACTGGGGACCCGGGCGGCGTGGACGAGGCGGCCAAGATGGGCTCGCTCTCGCTCAGCCTCGGCACGGGCTGGGCGAAGTCGCTGAGCTTCACCACCGGCCAGTGTCCGGTGATGAAATACAACCGGGGGCTGATGCTGGCGATCCTGCACGACAGGGTGCACATCGCCAAGAACGTCAACGCCAAGGCCATCCCCCTGGAGGATGCGCCGAAGGGCTATGCCGAATTCGACGCCGGCGCGGCGACGAAGTTTGTCCTCAACCCGAACGGATACCTGAGCTAGCGGGAGGGTCCCTGGTCCCGGCGGAACTGTCCGGCCTCCGCTTCGGCGCGGGGCGGGGCGGGGCGGTGTCGCCGGGCCGGGAGGCCAGACCGTCCGCCCGGGCCGGAATGCCGCATATGCCAGCGGGGGCATATGAAGCCAGGCATACGCTTAATTGTGATTTTTCAAACATGCCTGCCGAAGTTTGCACATTGTTTGCCCAATGTCTGGTTGGATAGTCCTTACTGAGAGGGACACTGGAGGCACCGCTTCCACCCAACCAAGAAGGTAGCAATGGAGCTCATCGAGGCCGAGCACCCCCGGCCGCGTCATTTCCTACTTCACCTGAGCGATCCCCACCTGTTGGGCGGTCCACAACCCCTGCACGGTGTAGTAGACAGCGATGCCCGACTCAAGCAACTCTTCGATGAAGTCCGCGCTTCAGGCGCGCGCCCCGAAGCAGTGATCTTCACCGGAGACCTGGCCGACCTCGGCGAAGCGGAGGCCTATGCCAAACTTCGCGCCATCGTCGAGCCCGCCTGCAAGGCCATGGGCGCCAAGGTCATTTGGGCGATGGGAAATCATGATGACCGCGCCAATTTCCGGGCCGGGCTCCTGGATCAGCCGGCCGATGACTCACCGGTGGACCGCAGCTATTTCATCAACGGCCTGCGCATCATCACTTTGGACACCTCCGTGCCCGGATTCCACCATGGCGAGTTGAGTGCCGGCCAGCTGGACTGGCTGGCCGCAGAACTGGCCACGCCGGCCCCGGACGGGACCATCCTGGCCCTGCACCACCCGCCGGTTCCCTCGGTGCTGGACCTCGCGGTGCTCGTTGAACTCCGCGGACAGGCTGCGCTCGCCGGAGTGCTGCGGAATTCCGACGTCCGCACGATCCTGGGCGGCCACCTGCACTATTCGACGACGGCGACGTTCGCTGGCATTCCCGTCTCCGTGGCATCAGCCACCTGCTACACCCAGGACCTGAATGTTCCTGTGGGCGGGACACGCGGACGCGACGGCGGCCAGGCCTTCAACCTGGTGCACGTCTACGAGCACACGATTGTTCACTCCGTGGTCCTGCTGGGCGACACCCCTGCAGTGGGCGAGCTTGTCTCCGCCGAGGAAGCCCAGCAGCGGATTGCAGCCGCCGGAATCCGGATCCCGCAGAAAGCCAGGCCCGAGGATCCGGCAAAGACGCCCGGCCATCGCCGGATCACCACCGGCAACTAGGGCGCCTCGCCGGAACGACCCAAGTCCGGCACCCGAAGCCAACACACGGCCCGCCGGTATCCGGCGGCGCCGGCCGCCTCATTTCTCCCAGGGTGCCTTGATGGGGTAGTACTTCTCCAGGAAGTCGGTCACGAGCTCGGCCCGTTCCTCCGCCGGCACCTCCGGGAAGCTGCCGTCGTTCAGGCAGAAGAAATCCATGTTCCGCTTGGTGAGCAGCTTGGGCAGGTAATTGAGGCCGGCCCGTGCCGTCGTGTCCACATACCGCACCCTGGCCGCCGTCTGGGTGACCGCGCGACCGGTGAGCAGCGCGTAGTAGTGGTAGAACGAGTTCGTCACCGAGATGTTATCCGCCGCCCGGAAGGTGCTGGCCGCGGTCTTGGCGAACTCGGCCGGGAACTCCTGCTCCATCTGGGCCACGACGCTGCACCGCAGGGGCGCGGCGGTATGTTCCAGGTGCCGGGTGGTAATCCGGCCGAAGCGGTTCCAGAGCAGCTTGCGGTTCACGCGTGCGGCGTTCTCAAAACCGCTGCGTTCGGCGTCGTTGTCTCCGAGCCCGATCCGCGTCTCCGCCTCGATGAACTTGGTGATTCCGCCCGGGGTGAAGAACATGTCCGGTCCGACCGCCCGGCCGAAGAACATGTCGTCATTGGAGTACAGGAAGTGCTCGGAGAGCCCTTTGATGTGGTGGAGCTGGCACTCGACCGCCTGCGAATTGTGCGTCGGCAGCACGGACGGGTCGGCGAAGAACTCCTCGCTGCGGACGATCGTCACGCTCGGGTGGTCCGCCAGCCACGCCGGCACGGGGGAGTCCGTGGCGATGAAGATCCGGCGGATCCAGGGCGCAAACATGTAAACAGAGCGCAGGGCGTACTTGAGCTCGTTGATCTGGCGGAAGCGTGCCTCGTGGTCATCGCCTTCCCCGACGACGACGCCGGCCATGCGGGCGCGGCGGGCTGCGATGTACTCGGGGGAGCTGCCGTCCACCCAGGAGAACACCAGATCAATGTCGAAGCTGATATCGCTGGCGTGGTCCGCGAACATGTTCTCGATGGTCGGCCAGGTGTGGCCGTAGCGCTCGACGGTGCCGCGGACGGCGTCCTGCGCGAGCATGGTGCGGCGGGTCAGCGAGTTTTCGATCGGGAGGATCAGCTGGTCCCCCTCGAAGCTCCAGAGTTCGAGCTGGACGCCTGCCGAGGCGCCGAATTCAAACCCGCCCTCCGGTTCGACGCGGGGCCGGTACAGCCGGAAAATCCTTGACTGGCGGTTCGGGGACAGCTCCCCGTCGGCCACCAGCACCGATGACTTCTTCTTCGCGTCCACGCTCATGGAATAGAAGGGCTCGTCGCGGCAGGCCTCCACGAGCGCATCTCGGAGTTCCTTGCGGTACTTCCAGTCCACGGCGATGACCGGCCGGTGGTTGTTGCCGCGGACCAAAAGATAGTCAAGGCCGGCGCCGGCCAGCACGGAGCGCAGGAACAGCAGGTCTTCGACCATGGCCTGATACGGCGTTCGGTTTTCATTGATCAGCGCATACCGGCCGCGCCGGCGCACTACGTCGGGGCGAGTCCGGAACCTGGCGACGGCGGCCGCCGACGTTACTTCGGCGTGGGCGTCCTCGGAAGCCTGGCTGCCATAGTAAATCTCGTCTTGGATTGCTGCGTCTGCGATGTCGTTTCTCCGGGCTTCTCTGCGTGTTTTGCTCTCTACTTGCATGATAACGCGACGCTCAAAATCGCCTTGGAAGGTCACGCGGAAGGCGCCGCGGAAGGTACCGTCTGCACAGCCCGTGTGACGGCGGAAAGCCCTTCCCTCAGCCGGTGACGACGGCCAGCCAGTGGCGCAGGAAGGCTGCGCCGGCGTCGTCGTGGATCACGTCCTCGCCGAGCCCCAGATCGGCTGCGGTGAGGACCTCGTACGGTTTCACCGGAATGCCGTCGGCGGGCCGGACGTCCACGTGCTTCACCGCGTGGTCGTTGTGGTGCAGCCAGTCGGCCATGGCGTAATCCGTGCGGGAGTCGCCTACCGTACGCCAGGCCTGCGGGGTGATGCCCTGGGCGGCCAGCAGCTCCACGGCCCGGCTTGCGCCCAGATCCTTGCCCAGCCGGACAGATTCAATGTCGGTGGAGATGATGGTGGGGTCCACGCGGTAATCGATCCGGTCGTCCGAATCGGGGGCGTGGTGGTCCAGTCGCACGACGCCGAGGCCGTGCCGCGCCATCAGCTCCATGGCGTCCGTGTCGAAGAGTTCCTGCTCGGCACGGTAGTCGGAGTTGGCGACGGCGATGTGCGCCTCCACCGAGACCATGGCCCGCTTGGTTTCGTCGTAGAACATGTGGGCGGAGTAGTCCTCGGCCACGAGGCGGCGGACATCGTCGCCGAAGGTGCGCGGGATGGCGAGCTCGTGATCCACATGGACGGCGCCGGGGCCTTCCGCCGTGTAGCTGAACCAGACGGCGCCTTTCTCGCAGATGGCGTGGATGACGGTTCCGGCCGGCATGCCGGCCGCGATCATCGGTTCCATGACCTGCTCCCGAATGAAGGCGTCCGAGCGTCCGGTGTTGAAGATGACGGGAACCCCTGCGCCGGCCAGGGCCAGCAGGTCGGCGATGATTCCCGGTTGCACATCGCGGGTGACGGGGCTCGCCACGGGACCGTCGACGTCGAGCAGGAGGGCCAGCGGGGGAGCCGACGGCGACGGGAGAGCTGAGGTCTCGGGGAAAGTCATGTCACCATTCTGTCAGCCGCGGTGTCGCTTTGCGTGGAGTGCGGAGCAGGTGGCGGCCCGGTGTTGGCTGTGACAGGGGCGGACGTGGGGTGTGACAAATGGTTACCGTTTGGCTACAACCTCACGCCTGCCGGGGACTTTGATTCCCTTGGGCGTCCAAGTTCCTTAGGCTGGCATGGTGATATTCAAAGCTGTGGGCGAGGGACGCCCGTACCCCGACCATGGTTACAACACGCCCAAGGACTGGGCGGCACTGCCGCCGCGCCCGGTCCGCCTGGATGAACTGGTGACCACCAAGCGCACCCTGGACCTTGAGGCGCTGCTGGCCGAGGATTCCACGTTCTTCGGCGACCTGTTTCCGCACGTCGTGGAGTTCCGCGGCGTCTTCTACCTGGAGGACGGGCTGCACCGTGCGGTCCGCACCGCGCTGCACCAGCGCACAGCCATCCACGCGCGGGTCCTGGTGATCAATGGCTAAAAAGCCGAAGAATGTCACCGTCCTGCACGGGCGCCGCGTCATCACCGGCTCCGAGCTGCGGGCCACGTTCGTGGAGCAGGACGGCACGGGTGACAATCCCGTCCGCGTGCGCCGGCGGATCCTGCACGTCGTCGTCCTGGTGCTGCTCGTCGGCATGATCGCCGCAGCGATCGTGGTCGCGTTGGCCATCATGAACGGCCAGATCAAGCTTCCGACGGCGGAGCGGAGCCACGCGGCAGCGTCGGTGTGCCCGGCAGCCACCTACGACTACACGCCGCCGGAGAAGATCAACCTCAACGTCTACAACTCCACGAGCCGCCCCGGCCTGGCCCGGAGCGTGGCCGACGAGTTCGTCGCGCGCAAGTTCATCGTGGGTACCGTGGCCAACACAACGTCCAGCTACCGCGGCGTGGCGCTGGTCGTCTCCGGCGCCGCGGGTCAGTCGGCGGCCTTCAGCGTCCAGCGCAACCTGCCCGGCTCGGACTACTTCCAGGATGGCCGCACGGACACCAGCGTGGACGTGATCCTCGCCAACGACTACAAAGAGCTGGCGAAGCCGGAGCTCGTGGACCAGACGCCGGGCAAGCTCAGCTGCCCGCGCGAGGACCGGCGCATCGTTGATGACTCCACGTCGCCCGTCGTGCCGACCGCGCAGCCTTCCACGGGCTAGGTGCGGACGGGCTAGGCACTGGCGCGGACGGGCCGTCCGGCGTCGTCGAACCTGGCACCGGCCCCCAGCTGGATGAACCGCACGGTCCGGGCGATCCGTGCCTCGGCCTCCGAGTCCTGGCCCGCACCGTCGCCTTTGGCTGCGCTCGAGGAGAGCGTGCCATGGATGAGCTGCGCCAGCTGTGAGATGTCCGCCTGGGGAAGGTAGCCCTGGGCCATGCCGTCGCGCAGGATGCCCCGCAGAAGCACGCTGAGTTCGCCCACATGGTCCGCCAGCTTCGCGAAGGACGCGGGCGAGAGGACAGCGCCCATGGCAGGTCCCGGAGGCAGGTGCCGGCGGCTCAGGTCCTCCACCTGGGCCCGGACATACAGGGCCAGCCGCTCCACCGGGTTCTCCAGCGAGTCCAGCGATTCCCGCAGGTCCAGGAGGAACCGCTCGGTCTCGTCCAGGGCGTAGGCGATGAGGAGCTCTTCGATGTCCGCGTAATAGTTGTAGACGGCGGTGCGGCCGATCCCGGCGTGGCGGGCCACGTCGGTCATGGTCAGGCCGGGCAGCCCGTGCGTGAACAGCAACTCCCCGAAGGCAGTCAGGATGCGGCGCTGGGTCTCGGCACGTTGGGCGGCGTTGCTCGCGGCCGAAATCCTGGGCATACGGACACTTTAGCGCGATCTGTCAGCAAAGCTCAGGGTCGCCGCGGTGCGGTCGGGCGCAGCGGCGCTAGACGGCGCACCCGTCCGGGCCGCAGGCGTTGGCATCGGCCGCGTTGACAGTGTCCGAGTCTCCGGCGGTCCCGCCGCCGGCCGCGTTGACCAGCACGAGCGGATGGCTTTCCTGCCACGCCTGTTCGAGGGCCTCGCTGAAGGTTTCGGCGGGCTGGGCCCCGGAGAGCCCGAACTTCCGGTCGATCACGAAGAACGGGACGCCGCTGATGCCGAGGTCACGGGCCTCGGTGGTGTCGCGGCGGACGTCGTCGGCATACTTGTCGGTAGTGAACAGCTCCGACAGCTCGCCGGCGTCGAGCCCGAGGTCCAGGCCCAGGGACGTCAGGTACTCCCGGTTGCCGATGTCCTTGCCGTGCTCGAAGTGGTCGCTGAGCAGCCGTTCCTTCGCGGCGTCCTGCCGCCCGCGGGCGGCGGCGAGGTGGATCAGCCGGTGGGCGGTGAAGCTGTTGGCCACCACGACGTCGTCGAAGCGGTAGTTGAGGCCCTCGCCCGTGGCCTGGGCCGCCACGTGCTCGAACATCTGCGAGACCTGCGCCGGAGCCATGCCCTTGCGGGTGCTCAGGTACTCCAGTTCCGTGCCGTCGAAGTGCTCCGGCAGGGACGGGTCCAGCTGGTAGCTGCGCCACTGCACCTCCACGGAATCGCGGTGGGGGAAGGCGGCGAGGGCGGTTTCAAAGCGGCGTTTGCCGATGTAGCACCAGGGGCAGGCGACGTCGGACCAGATCTCAATCTTCATGCTGGCAACAACCCCGCCTTCGGCGGCTCCATTCCCCTGCCGGGTGTTGAGTTCGTCACTCGGCGGGCTGTGCCGGTTGCCTAGGGCGCGATCGGGCGCTCCATGACGAAGTCGTGTTCCACCGTGTTTCCCATCCGGAAGGACTTGGTGCCGACCGTGCGGAAGCCCGACTTTTCATAGAACCGAATGGCCCTGGCGTTCTGGCTGTTCACGCCCAACCAGAGCCCCCCGGCGCCGGTGGCGGCGGCCGCGCCGATGCTGGCGTGCATCAGTTCGGCCGCGACGCCGAGCCCGTGGTGGTCCGGGTGGACGTAGCATTTGCTGAGCTCGACGGCGGGCAGCACGGTCAGTGCCGCGGCAACGTGGGGATCCTTTGCGGGCCGGTCCACCAGCAGGCTGTAGCCGCGGAGCTCGCCGCCGGCGTCGATCACCAGGACCGTGATGTCCGGATCGGCCAGGTAGACGCGGAAGTTATCCTCGCTGAGGGTGTCCGCCAAGTGCGCCGCGATGTCCTCCGGCGGGGAACCGGGCGGGCAGGCCAGCGGAAAGGTGATGGCGGCGAGCTCTGCCAGCTTGGCGGCGTCGTCCGCGTCTGCCTTCAGGATCACGTGCGTCATGCCAGAAACCCTAATCCGTGGACAGCGCCGCCCTGGCTTCGTGAAGCGGTGTTGCGGCCGACTGGAGTCCCTCGATCCGGCCCAGCTCCGCGTCCCCGTGCGCCTACTGTTTGAACGCGGCGTCGAAGGAGGTCCGCGAGGCCGGGAAGTCGAACTTCTTCAGCGCGGCGAGAGCTTCCGGGGCGCCGTGCAGGCGGTCCATGCCGGCGTCTTCCCATTCGATGCTGATGGGGCCGTCGTAGCCGATCGCGGTCAGGGCGCGGAAGGACGATTCCCAGGGCACGTCCCCGCGGCCGGCCGAGACGAAGTCCCAGCCGCGCCGCGGATCGCCCCAGGGCAGGTGCGAGCCCAGCACCGTGTTCCTGCCGGTGGGGCGGAGCTTGGTGTCCTTGCAGTCCACGTGGTAGATCCGGTCCTTGAAGTCCCAGATGAAGGAGACCGGGTCGATGCCCTGCCACATGAAGTGGGACGGGTCCCAGTTCAGCCCGAACGCCTCGCGGTGGCCGATCGCCTCCAGGGCGCTGACGGTGGTCCAGTAGTCGTAGGCGATCTCGCTCGGGTGGACCTCGTGGGCGAAACGGACGCCGTGCTCGTCGAAGACGTCCAGGATGGGGTTCCAACGGTCCGCGAAGTCCTGGTACCCGGCCTCGATGACCTTTTCCGGGACGGGCGGGAACATGGCCACGTACTGCCAGATGGAGGAGCCGGTGAACCCCACTACGGTGTCCACGCCGAGGGCCCTGGCGAGCCGGGCGGTGTGCTTCATTTCCTCGGCGGCGCGGGTGCGGACTCCTTCGGGGTCGCCGTCGCCCCAGACCTTGGACCCGACGATCGCTTCGTGGCGGAAGTCGATCGGGTCATCGCACACGGCCTGGCCCTTGAGGTGGTTGGAGATGGCCCAGACCCTGAGGTTGTACTTCTCCAGCACCGCGAGTTTGGATTCGACGTAGCCGGGCTCGTCCCAGCGCCAGGCGTCCAGGTGGTCGCCGGACACGGCGATTTCCAGGCCGTCGTAGCCCCAGCCGGAGGCGAGCCTGGCGACTTCCTCGAACGGGAGGTCGGCCCACTGGCCGGTGAAGAGGGTGTACGGGCGGGGCATGTCAGGCTCCTTCGGGTCGGGGGGACGTTTCAGGGGGCGTTGTCAGCTGGATGATGGAGCTCTTTGACGCGGCGCTTTCCTCCACCGCGGCCAGGACGCGCTGGACGGTCAGGCCGTCCTCGAACGACGGCGAGGGCTGGGTTCCGCTTGCAATTGCCAGGAGGAAGTCGCGGACCTCGTGCGTGAAGGTGTGTTCCCAGCCGATCACGTGGCCTTGCGGCCACCACGCCGCCGCGTAGGGGTGCTCCGGCTCGTTGACCAGGATGCGGCGGAAGCCCTGCTCGCGGACCGGGACGGTGGCGTCGAGGAAGCCGAGCTCGTTCAGGGCCTCGAGATCGAAGAGGATGGAGCCCTTGTCCCCATAGATCTCGAGCCTGAGGGAGTTCTTCTGGCCGGTGGCCACCCGGGAGACCTCAACCGAGGCGATGGCCCCGGAGGCGAGCGTCAGCGTGGCCCAGGCGGCGTCGTCGACCGTCACTTCCTCCGGACCGTTCCGCCCGGGTCGGTAGGTGGTGAAGGTGTGCAGCCGGCCGGAGACCTCGGTGACCTGGTCGCCGAGGAGGAAGAGCACCTGGTCGATCGCATGTGAGGCGATGTCGCCGAGGGCGCCGGATCCGGCGGTCTCCTTGTTCAGCCGCCAGGTCATGGGGGATTCCGGGTCCACGAGCCAGTCCTGCAGGTACGCGGCGCGGACGTGCCGGACGGTGCCGAGGCGTCCTTCGGCGATCAGTTCCCGGGCGAGGGCCAGGGCCGGGACGCGGCGGTAGTTGAAGCCGATCATGGACTGCACGCCTTCGGTCCGGGCGGTCCGGGCTGCCGCGGCCATGGCCTCGGCCTCGGCCAGGGTGTTGGCCAGCGGTTTCTCCACCAGCACATGCTTGCCGGCGGCCAGGGCCGCGATGGCGATCTCGGCGTGCATGAAGCCCGGGGCGCAGATATCCACGATCTGGATGTCCTCGCGGGTGATCACCTGGCGCCAGTCCGTGGAGGACTCCGCCCAGCCGTATCGTTCTGCGCCCGCGGCGACCCCGGCCGGGTCACGGCCCACGAGGACCCGCTGTTCAAAGGCCGGCACGTCAAAGTAGCTGGCCACGTTGCGCCAGGCGTTCGAGTGGGCCTTGCCCATGAACGCGTACCCGATCATTGCCACCCCCAGAGGGGTGTCGGGCGTGCCGCCGTCTGGGGTGCCGGGGGTGTCGCCGTCGATGTGGCCGACTGTGTTGCCGGCTTGCTCCAGCGGTGGCGTGTGCGCCGTCGTCATGGTGTGGTGCTCCTCAAAAGCTGGGGGTGGCTTATTTAGGCTGTCACTTAACAGCGCCGGCGGACAGTCCCGCGACGAGGTGTTTCTGGACCAGGATGAAGCCGATCAGCACGGGCAGGCTCACCACCACAGAGGCGGCCATCAGCTGGTTCCAGAACACGTCCGATTCGCTGGCATAGGACTTGAGCCCCAGGGAGAGGGTCTTGGTGGCCTCGTTGGTCAGGACCGAGGCGAACAGGACCTCTCCCCAGGCGGAGATGAAGGAGTACACCGCCACCGCGATGATGCCCGGCTTCGCTACCGGCAGGATCACCCGGAACAGCGCGCCCATCCGGCCGGTGCCGTCGATCATCGAGGCCTCCTCGAGTTCCTTGGGGATGGAGGCGAAGTACCCGGTCAGCATCCAGATCGCGAACGGCAGCGTGAACGTCATGTAGGTGATGATCAGGCCGAGGTAGGAACCCTGGAGCTGCAGCCCGGTGATGTTGCGGATCTGGGTGAAGATCAGGTACAGCGGCAGCAGGAACAGGATGCCCGGGAACATCTGGGTGGACAGCACCGTCAGGCTGAAGGCACGCCGGCCGCGGAACTGGAGCCGGGCGACGGCGTACGCGGCCAGGACGGCGACGGTCACGGAACAGATGGTGGCGGCCACGGTGATGATGAGGCTGTTCTGGAAATACTTGGCAAGCGGCACCGTGGTCCAGATCTCAAAGTACGGTGCGGCAGTGATCTCGTCCGGGATCCACTGGAACAATCCGGAGACGTCCTTGAGCGGTTTGAGCGAGGTGGACACCACGACATAGAGCGGGACGGCCACCCAGAGGGACAGGATGGTCAGGACGATGTTCCGCAGAATGCGGAAGTTGCGGGTCTCAATCATTGTCGGCCCCCTTGGGCAGCACCATACGGATGTAGAAGAAGGACGCGATGAACAAGGCGATCAGGAGCAGCACGCTCATGGCGCCGCCCAGGCCGAAGTTCCAGCTGCCGAAGGAGTTCTGGTAGATCAGCGGCGAGACCAGGGTGGCTTCCTTCGGGGAGGCTGCGCCGAAGAGCACAAACGGGATATTGAACTGGTTGAAGGTCCAGAGGGACATCACCAGCAGCAGCACACCGTTGGCGGGGCGGACCATCGGGAGGGTGATGGTGCGGAACTGCTGCCAGAGCGAGGCGCCGTCGATCGCCGCGGCCTCGTAGACATCGGTGGGGACGTTCTGCAGGGCAGCCATCAGCATCAGGAACGCGAAGGGCCACAGCTGCCAGATGTTCACCACGATCATCGCCCCGAAGGAGTTCTGACCCAGGAGCCAGAAAGGACGGTCATCGCCGAACAAGTGGAAGGTGTCCACGAGGATCTGGTTCACGGCGCCGTCGCGCTGGTTGAACATGAACGCCCAGGCGATGGTGCCCACATAGGCGGGCAGGGCGTAGGGAACCAGAAAGAAGGTCCGCAGGATGGCGCGGCCCTTGAAATTGGAGGACAGGAACACGGCCCCCGCCATGCCCAGGACCCAGGAGAAGCCGACCACGGCGACGGTGTAGAGCAGGGTCCGGCCTACGGTGCTGAAAAACGCCTGGCCGATGGTGCTTTCGGGGTTCAGACCGTTGATGAAGTTCTGCAGGCCCACGAACGGGGCGTTGAGCCAGTTCGTGAGGTTGAGCTGCGTGAGGGAGATAAAGGCAATCCAGATCCCCAACAGCATCGGGCCGATGTGGATCAGCACTTCCAGCACGGCCGCCGGAAGAATGAGCCCGTAGGGGAGGAAGGAACGCTTCTTCTTCCGGACCGGCGGGCCTGCGTTGGCCGGCGGGACTGCGTTGACCGGCGGGACGGGTGCGGGTTTCGGGGCGGGATCGCCGCCGGCAGCGGCGGGGCCGCTGTCCAATGCTGAGTGGGTCATGGAAGCTCCTTGGCCAGGGGTGCGGGGGTGTGGCCCCCGCACCCTTCAGGCATTGTTACTGGGCCGCAGCCATCTGGTTGTTGGCGTCCTTGAGGGCCGCCTGGACGTCAGCCTCGGAGACAGTTCCGGTTGCTGCCTTTGCGAAGAGGTTCTTGATGGCCGTACCCGTCAGGGTTTCCATCTGGCCCTCCTTGGCGATCAGCGGCATCGGCAAGGCGTGGTTGGCCAGCGCGTCGTTCTTGAGTTTCACCTCTGCCGTCTGGAACGCCGCGTCCGAGGAGACGCCGGAAACCACGGGCAGGGAGCGGAAGGCCTTGTTCAGGGCGAGCTGTTCGGCGTCGTTGGTGAGCCAGCCCGCCAGCTTGATCGCGTTCTCCTTGTTCTTGCTGTTCTTGAACACGCTGAGGTTGATGCCGGCGACGTGGCTCTGCGTTCCCTCGGCGCCGCTGGCGCCTGCGCCCATCATCGGCACCGGCGCGACGGCCCAGTCGGTGAAGCCGCGGGCCTCGAAGTTCTTGACCGGGCTCTGGTCAAACAGCATGGCGGCCTTGCCGTTGATCAGGTTGTCGACCTTCTGGCTGCCGTCCGAGATCTCAGCGTCCGACGGCGACATCACCTTGTCGACGGCCATCAGGTCAACCCACTGCTTGACGCCTTTGACCTGGGCGGCGCTGTCGAAGGTCGGCTTGCCGTCCTTATCGAAGAGGGCGCCGCCGTTCTGCAGGCCGCGCACGAAGGCCTGGTGGGAGTTGGCGGAGACCGATGCGCCGGCCGCCGTGAAGCCCCACTGGTCGGGCTTGCCGTCGCCGTTGGTGTCCTTGGTGAGCTTCTTCGCATCCGCGACGAATTCCTCCCAGGTGGCCGGCGGCTTCTCGATGCCGGCCTCCTTGAACATCGTCGGGTTGTAGTACATGTTGTAGGCCAGCCCGTACAGCGGGACGGACGTCGGGGTCTTGCCGTCGGCGCCGCCCGTGGACCAGCTGGTCTTGAGGAAGCGGTCCTTGCCGCCGACGGCGTCGAGCAGGGCGCCCTCCACCGGCTCGAACGCGCCGGTCTCCTGCAGCGTGACGGCCCAGGTGTTGCCGATGTTCAGGACGTCGGGGCCGTCGCCGCTCGTGACGGCGGTGAGGATGCGGTTGTAGAGATCGTTCCAGCCGATCACCTCAAGCTTGACCTTCACGCCGGTCTTCTCGGTGAAACGGTCCAGGCTGGGCTTGAGCTTGGCCGCGGTGTCCTCAAGGCTGTTGCCCTGGTTGGAGGCCCAGTAGGTGATGGTGTCGCTGCTGGAGGCCTGGCTGCTGCCGCCGCACGCGCTGAGGCCGAGGGCCATGGCCGTTGTGGCGGCTACTGCCGAGAGGACTTTCAAGGGATTCTTCATGCTTGCTCCGGGTTTCTCGTCGTCGAGCTGGGGCTGGGTGTGGGAGGGGTCGGGCGGGTGCCCGCCGGCCGCGCTGGCCGGCAGGAACAGCTCTTGCTACGCGGACAGCGTCGCCGCGGTGGGATCCCAGTCCTCGGGCAGCGCCGGGACCTTGGTGGCGGAACTTTCGACCTCCACGAAGGCCCGGGTGTCGATCGACTCGGAAATCGCGGCCATCGTGTCGAGGATGTGGAACGCGAGCTCGCCCTGCGCCCGGTGGGGCCGGCCTTCGCGGAGGGCGCGTGCCATTTCCAGGACACCGGTGCCGCGGCTGGCCGTGGAGCCGACGGACGGGACCGTGGTCCAGTCCTCGGAGCCGAGCGCGCAGATCCGGATGTCGCCGTCGAAATTGTTCGGATCCGGCAGGGCGATCGTGGCGTCGGATCCCGTGATTTCCACGAAGCCGGCGCGCTTGAACGGCGAATCGAAGCTGAAGATGCTCTGGGCCGATTCGCCGTCTTCGAACTCCAGGATGGAGCTGACGTGGGTGGGGACGGTGACGGCGAATTCCTCGCCGGCCTTGGGGCCGGAACCGATCACGCGGGTTTCCCTGGACTTCGAGCCGAATGCGGCCACCCGGCGCACGCTGCCGAAGGTCTGGACGAGCGTCGTCAGGTAGTAGGGTCCGATGTCGAACAGCGGCCCGGCGCCGTCCTGGAACAGGAATGCGGGGTTCGGGTGCCAGGATTCCGGGCCGGGCGACTGCATCAGGGTCAGGGCGGTCAGCGGGGTGCCGATATCGCCGCGCTCGATCATCCGGCGGGCCGTCTGCAGGCCGGCGCCGAGGAAGGTGTCCGGGGCGCAGCCCAGCCGGACGCCGGCGGCGTCGGCTACCTTGAGCAGGCCCAGGCCGCTTTCCCGGTCCAGCGAGAAGGGCTTCTCGCTCCAGACGTGCTTGCCAGCGTTGACGGCCTGGGTGGCCACCTCGACGTGGGCCGCCGGGATGGTCAGGTTGATGACAATCTCGACGTCGGGGTTGTCCAGCACAGCGTCGACGCCGCCGTGGTTCTCGATCCCGTACTCCGCGGCGCGGGCCGCGGCGGCGTCCTCGAAGAGGTCGCCGATCGCCACCACCCTGAGGTCCGGGAAGTTGGTGAGATTGTCCAGGTACTGCTTGCTGATGACGCCGGCGCCGATGATGCCGACGCCGACGGGCCCGGTTCTTGTTGTGCCCGAGCCTGTTGTTCCCGATCCCGCCGTGCCGCTCATGCGGAGACCCTTCCGGCGCTGAGGTAGTTGAAGCTGTCCCGGACGGCCTCAAACATGTCGCCCTGGAAGTCGTCGAGCTCGATCACGCCGGCCTCGAGGGAGCCGGCCGCGGCCAGGACATCCCAGATCGGCATTTTGCCGTCGCCGACGGCGACCTGGCTGGACGGATCCGGGGTGACAGGGCCGTCCTTGATGTGGATGAACTTCACTCGGTCGCCAAGACGGGCGAGCAGCTCCGCCGGGTTCTGGCCGCCCACGGCTGCCCAGTAGGTGTCCAGTTCCAGGACGACCTCGGGATCCAGGTGGTTGGCGAGGTGCTCCAGCGCCGTCTTGCCGTCGATGACGGACTCAACTTCCCACCAGTGGTTGTGGTAGCCCACGCGGACGCCGTAGCCGGCGCCCTTCGCCGCGGCGGCGTTGAGCTGCTCCGCGGTTTCCTTGATGTCGGCCAGGGTGTTCCAGCGTTCGATCGGGACGTGCGGGTCAATGACGGTGCCGATCCCGAGCTGCTGGGCGGCGGTGAAGATGGCGTCCTGGTCGTCGCTGAGCAGGGGAGCGTGGCCGGAAGGGGCGGTGAGGTTGTTCTCCGCCATGGCCTGCTTCAGTTCGGCGGCTTTGGCGACGAACCGGTAGGGCTCAACCATGGTGAAACCGATTTCCGCCAGGCGCTGGATGGTTCCAGCAAGATCCTCTTCAAGGGCCTTACGGACCGTGTAGAGCTGGATCGAGTATGACACTGTCTCTCCTCGTCGTTGGGGTGTGAGCTGCAGTCGCGGCGCCTGGTTTCGTATGAACGCTCATGTGCAGATCGAGTGCGGTTCATGCGCAGGTGAGTGGGCTGCCTCACACCCCAAGCTAGAACGACTTTTGTCGATCGTCAAGCAAAAGTTGCAAACTTTGCTCCATTCTTTTTGGAACGTGACATGCATAAGAACTTCGTGCTATCACTTACTCATGAGTTCGCCCACCGGCACAGAGACCGGCCATACTGAAGGAGCCGGTACCGAGCCGGCCGGCCACGAGGCCGCCGGCATCCTGTCCCGTGCCGGGGATCTTTTCCAGCTCCTGCGCGACGGCAAGGCCCGGACGCGCGCCGAGCTCGCCCTCACCACCGGACTCGCGCGCTCCACTGTCGCCTCACGCATCGATGCGCTGATGCTCTCCGGGCTCGTCGGACCCGCCGGTGAGGCAAGTTCCAGCGGCGGCAGGCCGCCGTCGCGCTTCGCCTTCAACCCGGCCGCGCGCTCCGTCCTCGCCGTCGACGTCGGCGCCACCCACGTGATCATCGCCGTCACGGACCTCGGCGGAAATGTGCTGGCCGAATGCCGGCTGGCGCAGGACGTGGCGGACGGCCCGGAGGCCGTCCTGGACCGGGTGGTCGAGGAAGGGCTGAAGCTGTTGGGCCAGGCCGGACGAGGCAAGCCGGACCTGGCAGGAGTCGGAATCGGACTTCCCGGGCCCGTGGAACACGCCACCGGCATGCCGGTGAAGCCGCCCATCATGCCCGGCTGGGACGGGTTCGACGTCGTCCGCCACGTCCAGCGCTCCCTGCCGGTTCCCGTGCTGGTGGACAACGACGTGAACATCATGGCGCTGGGCGAACGCACCGCGCATTGGCCCGAGGACGAGAACTTCCTCTTCATCAAGGTGGCCACCGGCATCGGCGCCGGCATCATCAGCAGCGGCCAGCTCCAGCGCGGAGCCAACGGCACCGCCGGAGACCTCGGCCACGTGCGGGTTCCGCGCGGCGATGACGTGCTGTGCCGCTGCGGCAACTACGGCTGCCTCGAGGCGCTCGCCTCCGGCCCCGCCGTGGCCCGGGCGCTGACGCTGCAGGGACTGAAAGCTGACAACGGCGGCGACGTGCTGCGCCTCGTGGCGGCCGGAAAGCTGCAGGCGATCCAGGCGCTGCGCCAGGCCGGCCGGGACCTCGGTGATGTGCTGGCCACGGTGGTGAACCTGCTCAACCCCTCCACGATCGTGATCGGCGGAAGCCTCGGCCAGGCCGGCGAACACCTCATGGCCGGGGTCCGCGAAGTGGTCTACCGGCGCTCGCTGCCGCTGGCCACAACGCATCTGCGGATCGGCCTCTCCATTGCGGGGGACCAGGCCGCCATCCTGGGTGCCAGCCAGATGGTCACGCAGCATGTGCTGTCGCCGGCCGTTATCGAGGCGACCCTGCAAGCCACGGGCTGACTGCCTGTCCATAGTGGCCGGCGTGACGGCTCGGGCTGTCCGCGAAATGGGGCGAAGGAGGGCGCGGTGAGGATAGCGTCACCGGTATAGGCCGGAGATCAACTCAATGAGGGATGCCCCGCACCGTCGGGCGTCGCATACCTGGATTCGAGGGAACAGCTGCCACGACCGGCATCGCTGCGACACTTTACCCACCGGTCGGGACCGCAATATTCATCCAGAATCCTCCGGACACGTCGGCAGTCTTCTACGCAGCGGGAGCAGGAATCCTTGCGTCGGTCGTGCCACACGTCGCTGACCTAGTAGCCCTCCGGCGGGTCCCCGCCAGCCTTTGCGGAATACTTACGAGCGTCAACCCGATTTTCGCAGCCATCATCGGTGCAATCGCGCTGCGCCAAGCCCTTTGGGGCTTGGGAATGGGTGGGAATTGCCCTGATCGTTGGCGCGAACGCCGGCGTTCTGGCGCAGAGGGCTTCTTCCACGCCAGAGACTCCGTAAGGCCGATCCAGTCCACGTCCAATAGCCATTTCGGGTCGCCATGGCAGGTGCTGGGCGGCCCTCTGAAAAAGGTCTTTCCTCACCCGATAGTGTCATGTACCATGGCACATATGATGTGACATCGATCATACAGATCGATTATTCACTTGGTCGACACATGAAAGATCACTATGACCCTTTCAGAAATTGCGGACGGCAAGCTCGCGCCCCGTCTCGGCATCAAGCTAGACAACATCTCGAAGCGCTACGGCGACCACATCGTCCTTGATGATGTCTCCCTGCACGTGGATCCAGGGACGGTTACGGCCCTCATCGGTCCCTCCGGTGCGGGCAAGAGCACGTTCCTGCGGTGCATCAACCTCCTCGAACGGCCCGACTCCGGGACCATCCAGGTGGATCAGCACACCATCGAGCCGGGCAAGGATGTCAATAGCCGGGACCTCGCCGCCCTGCGGCAGACCGTCGGCATGGTGTTCCAGTCCTTCAACCTGTTCCCGCACATGTCCGCGCTGAAGAACATCAGCTTCCCGCAGCAGAAGGTTCTCGGACGCAGCAAGGAGCAGGCGGACGAGCGCTCGATGCAGCTGCTCGAGCGCGTGGGCCTCAAGGAAAAAGCGAACCAGCACCCCGGGCGCTGCTCCGGTGGCCAGCAGCAGCGCATTGCCATTGCACGGGCCCTGGCCCTGGATCCGAGCATCATGCTCTTCGACGAGCCGACTTCTGCCCTCGACCCTGAGGTGGGTCTTGAGGTCCTGGCCGTGATGCGTGAGCTGGCGGCGGACGGCATGACGATGATCGTGGTCACCCACGAGATGCAGTTCGCCCGCGACGTCTCGGACACGCTCGTCGTCATGGCCGACTGCAAGATCATCGAGCAGGGCGACCCGAAGGCCGTCATGAGCGACCCGCAGGAGGCCCGGACGCGCCGCTTCCTGCGTGCAGTGCTGGAGCGCTGACATGGACGCGCTCTCCGCAGTCCTCCAGGGGCTGCCCATGACCGTCGCGCTGACGCTATCGGCGTTCGCCATCGGCATCGTCGGCGCCGTGCCCCTCGCAGTGGGCCTGTCGTCGTCGAACATGCCCGTGAGGCTGGCCTCGCGGCTATTCGTGGACCTCGTCCGCGGCGTGCCGATCATCGTCTGGCTGTTCCTGCTCAAGTTCGGCATCCAAATCGGCACCTTCAAGTTCAACCCGGTGAGCGCCGCCATTGTTGGCCTCGGCGTCGTCTCCGTGGCCTACCTCGCTGAGATCTATCGCGGCGGGCTGCAGGCCGTACCGCGCGGCCAGAGCGAGGCTGCGGACGCCCTCGGCCTCGCCAAGCGGGCCATCTTCTACCGCGTGATGGTCCCGCAGGCCTTCCGCATCGTGTCCCCGTCCATCGCGACCTACCTGACGGGCCTGCTCAAGGATTCCTCGATCGCCTCGACGATCATCGTCACCGAGATGGTGTTCCAGTCGCAGGCCTTCGCCCGCCAGCACCCCACGGCCGAAGGGATCCTGCCCTACATCATCGTGGGTGTGCTCTACATCGTGCTGAGCCTCCCGGTCGCCTACCTGTCCCGTCGACTCGACTCCCGCATGAGGAAGGCCATCTACGTATGACTTGGCTTACAGACTGGGTGGGCTACCTCCCGCAGATGATGTCCGGCCTGGGCGTCAGCCTCCTGATCGCCGCCGTCTCGATCGTCGTCGGATATCCGCTGGGGCTGGGTCTCAGCCTCATGGTGACAGCGAAGAATCTGGCGGTCCGCACGCTCGGACTCGCAGTCGTCGAGGTGGGGCGCGGGGCGCCGGCCCTGGTGATTCTCTACCTCTTCTATTACGGCCTGCCGAAGTTCGGGATCGCGTTCGAGAGCATCACGGCCGCGTGCCTCGCCCTCATCTGGAACGCGGCCGCATACTCGAGCGAGATCATGCGGGCGGGCCTGCAGTCGGTGGCCCGCGGACAGCACGAGGCCTCCAGCGCCCTGGGCTTGTCACAGCGCGATGCCTTCTTCCGGGTCATCATGCCGCAGGGCATGCGGTCCGCGATCCCCGGGCTCATGGGAGTCGCGATCCAGGTGTTCCAAGGCACTTCGCTGGCTTACGGCATCGCCGTCCCCGAGCTGATGAAGACGGCGTACAACATCGGCAGCCAGGACTTCAACTACTTGCAGATCTTCACCCTCGCGGGCATCTGCTACGCCGTCATCTCGATGCCGGCCACGTGGATCACCGTCTTCTTCGAGAAGCGGATGGCCCGCCACACCTGACCGTTCCACCCCCATCTCCCGCACCATCCCATCCCACCACACCCCACCCCAACTAGGAGGCACCATGAACATTCACCGACTCAAGGGCGCAGGCATGCTGACGGCCACCGCGATCGCCCTCGGCCTCGGCCTGACGGCCTGCGGCGGATCGTCGGACGCGAGCACAACGTCGTGCACGCCGAAGCATCCCGGGATCCAGACCGTCGCCCCGGGCAAGCTCACTGTCGGCGTCATCGACATCCCGCCGTTCAGCAGCTACAACAGCGGCAAGCCCAACGGCATCGACATCGCGATTGCGAACAAGATCGCCAAGGACGAGTGTCTCGAGCCGGCCTATCAGCAAGCCACCTATGCGGATGCTGTCCAGTCCATCTCCGGCGGCAACATCGACCTGGCAGTCGGCACGATCGATGCGACCGAGAAACGCCTTAAGGCCGTGGACTTCTCCGCCTCCACGTACTTGGACGGCATGGGCATCGTGTCCAAGACCGGGGCCACCACCGTCACGGACCTCGAGAAGATGGGCAAGGTCGGCACGATCGACGGCTACCTGTGGGTCGAGGACCTCAAGAAGATCCTGGGCGACCGCCTCGTCACCTACCCGAGCAGTGTCGAGCTCAAGGCCGACTTCGACGCCGGCCGCCTCGACGCGGACGTCGACGCCTACGGCGTCCAGGTGCTCCAGTTCAAGGGTGCTGCCGGCATCACTGTGGCTCTCTCGAACGAAAAGCCGGACCCGCGCGTTCGCGCAATCGCCAACGCCCCCGAGGCTGCCTTCCCGATGACCAAGGGCAACACGAGCCTCCGCGAGGCCCTCGACGCCGGCATCACCGCACAGCGCGCGGACGGGACAATCACCAAGCTCCTGACCGACGCGGGACTGTCCGAGGGGCTTGGGAACGTCGCCCCGAAGCAGTACGTGGTTCCCGCTAGCTGACTCTCTGGTGCCGGGCTTCGGCCCGGCACCCCTTAAGCGATCTGTGCAATGTCACATGGTAAACTGGCTGTGAGGCACCTCACGGCAGCACAACGAGGGCGCCACGCGTGCCCGACCGAAAGGACCCGATCATGACCGAAACCCGCAAGCCCTGGCATGGAGTGCTCGTCGCAACGGCCCTGCCGTTCAAGGACGACCTGAGCATTGACTACGACGCCTACGCCGAGGATATCCGGTTCCTGGCCAATGCCGGCTGCCACGGCGTTGCCCCCAACGGCTCACTGGGTGAGTACCAGACCCTCAGCGAGGAGGAACGCGCCCGCGTCATCACGACGGCGGTCGAGGCGGCCCCCGAGGGCTTTACCGTCATGGCCGGCGTTGGCGCGTACGGCGGTCTGCAGACACAGAAGTGGGCCGAGCAGGCCGCCGAGGCCGGCGCCGGCGCACTCATGCTGCTCCCCCCGAACGCCTACCGGGCCAACGATGACGAGGTGGTGGACCATTACCGCCGGGCCGCCGCAGTCGGCCTGCCCATCGTGGCCTACAACAACCCCATCGACACCAAAGTGGACCTGACCCCGCAGCTCATCGCCCGTCTCCACGGCGAGGGCCTCATTGTAGGCGTCAAGGAATTCACCGGGGATGTGCGCCGCGCCTACGAGATCAAGGAGCTTGCTCCCGAGGTGGACCTGCTCATCGGCACGGACGACACCGTCGTCGAGATGGGCCTGGCCGGTGCCGTCGGCTGGGTGGCCGGCTACCCGAACGCGATTCCGGAGTCCACCCTCGAGCTCTACCGGCTCTCCACTTCCGGCGACGTCGCGGACCTCGAGCGCGCACGCGAGATCTACCGGGACCTGCACTCGCTGCTGCGCTGGGACAGCAAGACCGAGTTCGTCCAGGCGATCAAGCTGTCCATGGACGTCGTGGGCCTGCGCGGTGGCGCCTGCCGGCCGCCTCGCGGACCACTCGCCCCCGCGGTGCGCGACGCCGTCGTCCGCGACACCGAGGCGGCCCTCGCCAAGGGCTACAAGTAACCTCAACTCCAAGCCCGGGGTCCCGGTGCGGCGCTGCACGCCGCACCGGGACCCCGACACCACCGGAACCACAGGAGCACTCGATGAGAACCAACCGCATCTTCCACGCCGTGGAATCGCACACCGAGGGCATGCCCACGCGCGTCATCACGGGCGGGATCGGGACGATCCCCGGCGCCACGATGGCGGAGCGCCGCCTGTGGTTCATGGAGCACAGCGACTGGATCCGCACCCTGCTCATGACCGAGCCGCGCGGCCACGCGTCCATGAGCGGGGCCATCCTCCAGCCGCCAACCCGCCCGGACGCGGACTTCGGCGTCCTCTTCATCGAGGTCTCCGGGCTGCTGCCTATGTGCGGCCACGGAACCATCGGCGTCGCGACGGTCCTGGTCGAGACCGGCATGGTTGAGGTCGTCGAGCCGGTCACGACCGTACGGCTCGACACACCGGCCGGCCTCGTGATTGCCGAGGTGGCCGTCGAGGACGGCCGGGCCGCCTCGGTCACCCTGCGCAACGTTGCGTCCTTTGCCGACCGCCTCGACGCGACCGTCGAGGTGCCCGGCTGGGGCACCGTGGCCTACGACCTCGCCTTCGGCGGGAACTTCTATGCGATCGTGGACCTGGACAGCCTCGGCCTGCCGTTCGAGCGTTCGCGCAAGGACGAGCTGCTCAAGGCCGGCCTCGCCATCATGGACGCGATCAACGCCGCCGACGAACCAGTGCACCCCGAGCGTGCGGACATTCGCGGCTGTCACCACGTCTACCTCAAGGCCCCCGGCTCCACGGCCGAGCTCTCGCGCCACGCCATGGCCATCCATCCCGGTTGGTTCGACCGTTCCCCCTGCGGCACCGGCACAAGCGCCCGGATGGCGCAGCTCCACGCGCGCGGCGAGCTGGCCCTGGGCGCCGATTTCGTCAACGAGTCCTACATCGGTTCGCGCTTCATCGGCCGGCTTGTCGAGGAGACCGAGGTGGCTGGCCGTCCGGCCGTCGTCCCCACCGTGACTGGGCGGGCGTGGCTGACCGGCACCGCGCAGTACTTCCTCGACCCCACCGACCCCTTCCCCGCGGGGTTCCTGCTGTGAACCTTCCCTACTTCGATGCGGCGGCCGTGCGCGCGGCCGCCCCGTGGATGACGGCGGTCGCGGCCCTCGAGCGCGCGCTTCTGGACGGCGTGGACCCTGAGGAGGACAGCCCGCGGCTCTTCAGCCCGGCCCCGGGAGGCGAGTTCCTGCTCATGCCCGCGGTGGGCCGCAGCTACAGCGGCGTCAAGGCGCTCACCGTGGCCCCCGGCAACCCGGCAACCCGGCGCGCGGGCTCGAGAAGATCCAAGGCGTCTACCTGCTCGTCGACTCCGACACCCTGTCCCCGCTTGCCACGATGGACGGCAACGAACTCACCGCTGTCCGCACGCCGGCCACGACGCTCCTGGCCGTCCAGCACATCCTGGCGGCAGCGCCCGGCGGCGCCCCGGAGGCCCCCCGCGTGCTCGTGTTCGGCGCGGGCGTTCAGGCGCTGAACCACCTCCGGGCGGCCCACGCCATGCTCCCGGGCGCCAGCTTCGCCGTCGTCGGCCAGCGCCCCGAGCGCGTGAAGGCGCTCGTCGCACAGCTGGCCTCCGAGGGCATCCAGGTCCGTCCCGGAGGCGCCGCCGAGGTGCCTGACGCGGACGTCGTTCTCTGCACGACCTCCTCGCGCACGCCGCTCTTCGACGGCGGCCTCGTCGCCCCGGGCGGCGTGATCGCCGCGGTGGGCCAGCACGGGCTGGACGCACGCGAAGTCGACGACGCCCTCGTGCTGCGCAGCGACGTCGTGGTGGAGGGCCGTTCCTCGGCCTGGCGCGAAGCCGGGGACCTCATCCCGGCCCGCAGCGTCGAGGAGTGGGAGGACATCCGTCCGGCCAATCTGCGTGAGCTCGTCGGCGGCGGGCTCAAGCGCACGCCCGGCCGGCCGTGCCTGTACGCAGGTGTGGGCATGGCATGGGAGGACCTCGTGACGGCGGCCGTGGTGTATGAAGGAGGCACCAGACCATGACGCCCGCACTAGGAGTGCTCACCTTGCCAGCCAACAACAAGCTTCCGATCGCCCCGCTCGGCCGCCAGCGCAGCCTCCGCGAGTCCGTCACCGAATTTCTGCGCGCCGCGATCATCGCCGGCACGCTCGAGGAGGGCACCCTCTACTCGGCTCCCGCCCTTGGTGCGGCCTTCGGAGTCTCCGCCACGCCCGTGCGCGAGGCGATGATGGATCTGACCCGCGAGGGCCTGGTCGAGACCGTGAAGAACAAGGGCTTCCGGGTCACGAGCATGAGCGACCGCGAGCTCGACGAGATCACCGAGATCCGGCTGCTCATCGAGCCGCCCGTTGTGGCCGCCGTCGCCGGCGCCATCCCGAGCGCGGGCATCGCCGGGCTGCGCTCGCTGGCGGACGGCATCGTCGAGGCAGCACGCGAGGGGGACCTGGCCGCCTACCTTGCCGCAGACCGTGACTTCCACGCCGAGCTGCTTCGCTACTCCGGCAACAACCAGCTCGTCGAACTCGCCACCGGGCTGCGCACGCGCACCCGGATGTACGGCCTCAAGACCCTCAGCGAGAGCAACCGTCTTGCCGACTCGGCCCAGGAGCACCACGAGCTCCTCGACCTCGTGGAATCCGGCGACGCGGACGCCGCCCGCGAGCTCATGCGCCGCCACATCGGCCACGCCCGCGGCCTCTGGGCCACCGGCGAGCACGAAACACCACCCCAGGAGCAACAGCCATGAACGCACCCAGCGACGTCCTCGTCATCGGTGCCGGGGTCATCGGCGCGGCCGCGGCCTACTTCGCCGCGCAGCAGGGCTTGAACGTGACCGTCCTCGACAAGGGCCTGCCGGCCAGCGGCACGTCGTCCGCATGCGAGGGGAACATCCTTGTCTCGGACAAGGAGCTCGGCCCCGAGCTCGAGCTCATGCGCTTCTCCCTGGGGGTCTGGCACGGGGACCTCGGCGAGCATAAGCGGCTCTGGGAGTTCGAGTCCAAGGGCGGGATCATCGTGGCATCGCGCGAGAGCAGCCTTGCCTCCCTGAACCGCGTCATGGCCGTCCAGGCCGGTTTCGGCGTCACGGTCGAGGAGCTGGACCGCGAAGCGCTACGGGATGCCGAGCCGAACATTTCTCCCGAGGCACTTGGCGGCGCGATTTACCCCGAGGACTGCCAGGTCCAGCCCATGCTCGTCGCGGCCCACCTTGTCCGGCTCGCCGCCGAGGCCGGGGCCCGCTTCATCGCCGACACCCCGGTGACCGGTTTCCTGCGCAGCGGCGACCGGGTCACCGGCGTCCGGACCCCCCGCGGAGACTTCTCCGCAGGGGCAGTCGTGAACTGCACCGGCACCTGGGCGGGCGAGCTCGCCGCCCTTGCCGGGGTCAGCGTCCCGGTCCTGCCCCGGCGCGGCTTCGTCATGGTCACCGAGCCGCTCCCGCCCATGGTCCACCACAAGGTCTACGCGGCCGAGTACATCGACAACGTCGGCAGCTCCGACGCCGGGCTGCAGGCCTCGCCCGTGGTCGAGGGCACCCCCAGCGGCACCATTCTCATCGGCTCGACGCGCGAACGGGTGGGCTTCGACCGCACCGTGAGCACCAACGCGCTGCGCCTGCTGGCCCGCAACGCCACCGCACTGTTCCCTTTCCTGGAGCACGTCAAGGCCATCCGGCATTACCACGGCTTCCGCCCGTACTGTCCGGACCACCTGCCGGTGATCGGCCACGACGAGCGCGCGCCCGGACTGTGGCACGCCGCCGGCCACGAGGGCGCCGGGATCGGCCTCTCCGCCGGGACCGGCAAACTCCTGGCACAGGCGCTGGCCGGCCTGTCCCCGGAACTCGACCTCTCCCCGTTCGCCCCGGTCCGCTTCGGCGAGCCGGCGGACCACACCCCAACCCACCCCACTCTGGAGCACCGCGAGGAGGCCACCGCATGAGTACCCCGGCACGAGACACCGCCAACGCGCCAGCAGGCGCCGCCAAGCGCGCCAGCCAGCCCGACGTCGTCACCGTGAGCTTCGACGGCCGCCTTCTCGAGGCGGCCCCGGGCCAGAGCGTCGGCGCGGCGTTGGTAACCCAGGGCATCACGGCCTGGCGCAGCACGCGCAAGGGAGCGCGGCCGCGGGGGCTCTTCTGCGGCATCGGGGTGTGCTTCGACTGCCTCGTCACGGTCGACGGCGCGCCCAATCAGCGCGCATGCCTCGTCGAAGTGCGCGGGGGCATGCAGATCGAGGGCTCGTGCCCGCAGGAGCAGGGAGGCCGGGCATGAGCCGCGCCGGGAGCGTCAGCGCCGAGCCGATCAGCGCCGACGTCGCCGTCGTGGGCGCCGGACCCGCAGGGCTGGCCGCCGCGGTGGCGGCCGCCGAGGCCGGGGCAGCCGTCGCCCTCGTGGACGCCGGTGCCCAGCCGGGCGGCCAGTTCTGGCGGCACCGGCCGGAGACCGTGGTGCCCCAGCCCGACGGCCGCGGGCACCACGGCTGGCACAGCTACCTCGACCTCCGCGCCCGCTTCGACGCCGAGCTCCGCCGCGGGCGGATCACCTACCTTCCCGGGCTCCAGGTGTGGATGCCGCAGCGGGACGAGGCCGGCTTCATCCTGCGCACGACGCCCGCCGTTGCGGGGGCCGTGTCCGGGAACGACGACAACCGCGCACGCACCGTCGTCGCACGCCGTCTCGTGCTTTGCCCCGGCGGCTACGACCGCCAGTTGCCGGTTCCCGGTTGGGAGCTTCCCGGCGTCATGGCGGCCGGCGGCATCCAGGCGTTCATCAAAGGCAACGGGGCGCTGCCCGGGCGGCGCTTCGTCGTCGCCGGCACGGGCCCGTTCCTGCTGCCGGTGGCGGCCGGCATCGCCGAAGCCGGCGGGCAGGTCCTCGCCGTGCTTGAATCGTCCTCCCCGGCGGCCTGGCTGCCGCACTTGCGCGCGGCCGCGGGCGTGCCGGAGAAGGCTCTCGAGGGCGCGGAATACGGCGTCGTATTCGTCCGGCAGCGCATCCCGTACCGCACTCGCAGCGTCGTCACAGAAGTCCTCGGCGCGGACCGGGCCTCCGGCGTGCGCACGGCCAAGGTCGACGCCGACGGCCGGGTCCGGCCCGGCACGGAACGGGTCTATGAGGACGTGGACGTGGTCGGCTTCGGCTGGGGATTCACGCCGCAGATGGAGCTGCCCGTGGCCCTTGGGGTCGAGACCCGCCTTGACGCCGACGGCTCCCTTGTCGGCGTCGTCGATGAGCGCCAGGAGTCCAGTGTCCCCGGCCTGTTCCTTGCAGGCGAGGTCACCGGCGTCGGCGGCGCCACCCTTGGCGTGCTCGAGGGCCTTGCTGCGGGCGCTGCGGCGGCCCGGGAGCCTGGAACAGGGAACACCGCCGCGCCGTCCCAGGCACGCACCGCCGCCCGGCACCGGCGCTTCGCCGAGGCCATGCACCGGGCCCATCCGGTGCCCGCCGCCTGGCAGGAATGGCTCGCCCCGGAAACCACCGTGTGCCGCTGCGAGGAGGTCACGGCCGGCCAGATCACGGATGCCCGGGAGAGCCTCGGCGGCCGAGACGCCCGGAGCCTCAAGTCCTTCACCCGCGCCGGGATGGGCTGGTGCCAGGGCCGCGTGTGCGGCTTCGCGGCGGCCTGCCTCGGGGCCGGGCCCGGTGCCTCGCCCGGCGTCGAGTCCCTGTCCGGTGCCGCCAAGCGTCCCCTCGCCGGCCCCGTCAGCATCGGCGAGCTCGCCAGCCTCGAAGACCTCGAAACGCCTGTCACGCTCGAACCCACTGTGTCGCTCAAAGCCTCAGACCACTAAACCCTCTCCCGGAAGGAGACCGCGCATGAGTGCGATCGCCCAGACCACCCCCGGCACCCTGCCGCCCACCACCGACGCCGAGCTTGGGCGGCTCCTCGCCGCCGCCCATGCAGCTGCGCGGCCGCTTGCGGCCCTGCAGCCCGCCCGGCGCGCCCTGCTGCTCGACGCCGTCGCCGACGCCCTCGACGGCTCCGCCGACCAGCTGCTCCCCGCGGCCCAGCGCGAGACCCGGCTGGCCGAGGCGCGGTTGCGGGGCGAGCTGGCCCGCACAACCTTCCAGCTGCGGCTCTTTGGCGAGGCGCTGCGCGACGGCGGCTATCTCGACGCCCGCATCGACCACGCCGATGCCGACTGGCCCATGGGGGCGCCACGGCCCGAGCTGCGCCGCGTACTGATTCCCGTGGGACCGGTGGTGGTGTTCGCCGCCAGCAACTTCCCCTTCGCGTTCTCCGTGGCCGGCGGCGACACGGCCTCGGCCCTCGCCGCGGGCAGCCCCGTGCTGCTCAAGGCCCATTCAGGGCACCCCGAGCTTTCGCGGCTCACAGCCGAGGTTGTAGTCTCGGCGCTCGCCGCGGCCGGCGCTCCCGAAGGGACGTTCGCGCTCATCGCCGGCACCGCCGCCGGGGCCGCCGCCCTGCGCGACCCGCGGATCAAGGCCGGCGCGTTCACCGGCTCCATCCCCGGCGGCCGCGCCCTGTTCGACATCGCGAGCTCGCGGCCCGAGCCGATCCCCTTTTATGGCGAGCTGGGCAGCAACAACCCGGTCTTCGTCACGAAGGCCGCGGCCGCGGAGCGCGGTGCGGAGATCGCCGAAGGCTTCGTCTCATCGTTCACCCTCGGTGCCGGCCAGTTCTGCACCAAGCCCGGCACGCTGCTCGTCCCGGCCGGATCCGGCATCGTGGAGGCGCTGCGCGCCGCCGCACTGCCGCCCGCCGCGCCCCTGCTCAATGAACGGATCCAGTCCGGCTACGCCGAGGTCCTGCAGAGCCTGCAGGGCAACCCTCGCCTCGAGGTGCTGGCACAGGGCGCCGAGCCGCTGGCCGACCCGCCCAGCCCCACCCTCCTGCTCACCACCGCCGCGGACATGCTCGCCGAGCCGCATGCGCTCCAGGCCGAGTGCTTCGGCCCCACCGCCGTGGTGGTGGCGTACGACGACGAGTCCCAGCTCGAGGGAATCGCAGAGAGCTTCGAGGGGCAGCTGACTGCGACCCTCCACGGCACCGACTCCTGCCAGGCGGCCGGCCTCGTGGAGATCCTCGCGCGCAAGGCCGGGCGGGTGCTCTGGAACCAGTGGCCCACCGGTGTCTCGGTCACCTACGCGCAGCAGCACGGCGGTCCCTACCCGGCGACGACGGCCGCCGGAAGCACCTCCGTGGGCACCGCCGCGATCGAGCGCTTCCTGCGGCCCGTCGCCTACCAGGGCTTCCCGCAGCACTTGCTGCCCGAGGCCCTGCGCGAGGAGAACCCGCTCGGTGTGCCGCGCCTCGTGGATGGCCGGCGGGAGGGGTAAGGGGTAGCCGCTTCGGGGCCGTCTTGTCCCTGCTCATCCTTCGCACGTCGAGGTGACAGTTAAGGCCCATGTTCTAGAAGAACATGGGCCTTAACTGTCACCTCGACGCCGTTGTCGATGGAGGGTGTTCCGCCGCCGGGCTGCCGCCCCGGATCTCGGGGTGCCTGTTGCGAAGGGCATGGCAGCCCAGCTGACGGAATTCTTGCGTGGCTACGCCGGCACGAGTGCGGGGTCCTCGGTGGCGACGTCGCCGCCGTCGCGCGCCTCATGGAGGAAGCGGTCGTAGGCGGGCAGTGTCAGGAATGCCGGGAACCCGGTGCTGAGCGTGACTTCCTCGAAGATGTCCCGCGCGTCGGCGAAACGGTCCCCTTCGAAGCGTTCCAGCTTGGCGAACTCCTCATCGAGCATGTCCTCCACCCATTCGCGGGTGATGACGTCGCCGTGGTCCGTGATGGCCCGGGCGAAGATCCACTGCCACAGCTGCGAGCGGGAGATCTCCGCGGTGGCGGCGTCCTCCATCAGGTTGTGGATGGCCACGGCGCCGTTGCCGCGCAGCCAGGACTCGATGTAGCGGATGCCCACTTCGATGTTGTTCCGGATGCCCTGTTCGGTGATCGTGCCGGTGGTGGAGGAGATGTCGAGCAGCGCGCGGTCGTCGGGGGTGACGTCCTCGCGGAGGCGGTCCAGCTGGTTCGGGCGGTCGCCGAGGACGCCGTCGAACACCTCGCGGCACACCGGAACCAGGTCCGGGTGGGCCACCCAGGAGCCGTCAAAGCCGTCGCCGGCCTCGCGGGTCTTGTCCGCACGGACCTTCTCGAAGGCGATCGCGTTGGCGTCCTGGTCCTTGCGGTTGGGGACGGCCGCGGCCATCCCGCCGATCGCCATGGCGCCGCGCTTGTGGCAGGCCCGCACCAGCTGTTCGGTGTAGGCGCGCATGAACGGCTGCGTCATGGTGACCTGGCTGCGGTCCGGGAGGACGAACCGGGGGCCGCGGGTGCGGAAGTTCTTGATCAGGGAGAAGATGTAGTCCCAGCGGCCGGCGTTCAGGCCCGCGGCGTGGTCGCGCAGCTCGTAGAGGATCTCCTCCATCTCGAACGCGGCCGTGATGGTCTCGATCAGCACGGTGGCGCGGATGGTGCCCTGCGGGATGCCGAGCAGGTCCTGGGCCAGGATGAAGATGTCGTTCCACAGCCGGGCCTCGAGGTGGTTCTCGATTTTCGGCAGGTAGAAGTACGGCCCCTTGCCCTGGGCGATCAGGCGGCGGGCGTTGTGGAAGAAGTACAGTCCGAAGTCCACGATCCCGCCGGCAATCGGCGTGCCGTCGATGAGCATGTGCTTCTCCGGCAGGTGCCAGCCGCGGGGCCGGACCACGATCGTGGGCAGGTCCTCGGCCGCGCGCAGCTTGTACTCCTTGCCCTCCGGGGAGGTGAAGTCGATGCGCCGCTCCAGCGCGTCCGTCAGGTTCAGCTGTCCCTGGATGACGTTGCGCCACGAAGGGGTGGAGGAGTCTTCCATGTCCGCCAGCCACACCTTGGCGCCGGAGTTCAGCGCATTGATGGTCATCTTGCGGTCCACCGGGCCGGTGATTTCGACGCGGCGGTCCTCCAGGCCCGGGGCCGGGGGAGCGACGTGCCAGCTCGGATCGTTGCGGACGGACTCGGTCTCGCGGAGGAAACGCGGATCCTGGCCCTTGCTGATCTGGTTGCGGCGCTCCTGGCGGGCCTGCAGCAATTCCAGCCGGCGGCCTGCGGTGGCCTTGTGCAGCTGGGCGATGAACTGCAGCGCATCCGGGGTCAGGACCTCGTTCTGCCGGCAGATGGGCTGGGCGGTCAGCGTGATCCCGTTGATGGTGAAGTTGTCAGTGAAGCTGTTCATGGGAGTGTCTCCTAGAAAATCCTCCGTTGACCTATCACTTTTGGTCCCCAAAGGCGGCCAATGACGACCAAAAGTGATAGGGCAACAGGGAGGGAAGTTTAGTGGAACTGGCCTGCTTCGGTGGATCCCACCAGGGCCAGCGTGGATGCGTTCGGGTTGAGCGCGGTAGCGATGTCGTCGAAGTAGCCGGTGCCGACTTCGCGCTGGTGCTTGGTCGCGGTGTAGCCGCGGGACTCGGAGGCGAATTCCTTCTCCTGCAGCTCGACGTAGGCGCTCATGCCTTCACGGGCGTAGCCGTGGGCGAGGTCGAACATCGAGTAGTTCAGGGCGTGGAAGCCGGCCAGGGTGATGAACTGGAAGGTGAAGCCCATGGCGCCGAGTTCACGCTGGAACTTGGCGATCGTGGCGTCGTCCAGGTGCTTGCGCCAGTTGAACGACGGCGAGCAGTTGTACGAGAGCATCTGGTCGGGGAACTCGGCCTTTACGGACTCGGCGAACTTGCGGGCCAGTTCCAGGTCCGGGGTGCCGGTCTCCATCCAGATGAGGTCGGAGTACGGGGCGTAGGCCTTGGCACGGGCAATGCAGGGTTCGATCCCGTTGCGGACCTTGTAGAAGCCTTCAGGGGTGCGCTCGCCGGTGACGAACTCCTGGTCCCGCTCGTCGACGTCGGAGGTGATGAGGGTGGCCGCCTCGGCATCGGTGCGGGCGATGATGACGGACGGCGTGCCGGCGACGTCGGCGGCCAGGCGGGCCGCGTTCAGCGTGCGGACGTGCTGCTGGGTGGGGATCAGGACCTTGCCGCCGAGGTGGCCGCACTTCTTCTCCGAAGCGAGCTGGTCCTCCCAGTGCACACCGGCGGCGCCGGCCTGGATCATGGACTTCATCAGCTCGTAGGCGTTCAGCGGTCCGCCGAAGCCGGCCTCGGCGTCGGCAATGATCGGCACCATCCAGTCCTCGACGGTCTGGATGCCTTCGGAGAATTCGATCTGGTCGGCGCGGAGGAGGGCGTTGTTGATGCGGCGGACGACGGTCGGAACGGAGTTCGCCGGGTAGAGGGACTGGTCCGGGTAGGTGTGGCCGGAGTTGTTGGCGTCGGCGGCAACCTGCCAGCCGGAGAGGTAGATGGCGCGCAGGCCGGCCTTGACCTGCTGCACGGCCTGGTTGCCGGTCAGGGCGCCGAGGGCGTTGGTGTACTTGCCTTCCTTGTGCTCTTCGGTGAGCTGCTTCCACAGCTTCTCGGAGCCGCGGCGGGCCAGCGTGTGTTCCTCGGAGACGCGGCCGCGGAGGCGGACGACGTCGGACGCTTTGTAGTCCCGGGTGACACCTTCCCAACGCGGGTTGGATGCCCACTCGAGCTCCAGGGCGGCGGCCTGCTCTTCGGGCGTCTGCTGGGTGGGCTCAAATGCTGCAGTCATCTTTGTCTCCTTGGTTGTGCCCGGGGCCGGCCTTGTCTGCGACTCTGCAGTTGGGGCCGGCCGATCCGGAGCGGTGCTTCTTTCCGTAAGATCTACTTTTCTGCACTTTCAAGAGGGTTACTAGGCCAAAACCGTAGAAAGAAATGCACTTCTTCGCGTATGCTCAAGAAATGCACTCCGCCAGTTGGAACCGCCAAGCATCGTCCCCGTCGTCCTCGCCCGCCGCACCGGAAGTGGACGTCATCAGCATGGGGCGCCGTGTGCGCCACCTGCGCAAGGCGGCCGGGCTCACGCTCGATGGCCTGAGTGCCGCCGTCGGGACGGCCCCGAGTCAGCTGAGCCTGATCGAAAACGGCAAGCGCGAGCCGAAACTGGGACTGCTCCAGCAGCTCGCGGGGGCGCTCGGAGTCAGCATCGACGAGCTGTTGGGGGCGGAGCCGCCCAACCGTCGCGCGGCGCTGGAGATCGAGCTGGAACGCTACCAGCGCAGCCCCATCTATGAGTCGCTCAAGCTTCCCAAGATCCGCATCAGCTCGCGGCTGCCGATGGACGTGCTGGAGTCCATGGTGGGCCTTCAGCATGAGCTGGAGCGAAGGCTGAACGAGCAGATCGCGACGCCGGAGGAGGCCCGGCGGGCCAACGGCGAACTGCGTGCCATGATGCGTGAGCGGAACAACTACTTCCCGGAGTACGAGGCCGAGGCGCAGAAGGTCCTCGCGTCCGTGGGGCACACCAGCGGGCCGCTGTCCCATCACGTCATCTCGGACATCGCCGGGCACCTTGGTTTCAGCCTGCACCACGTTGGCGATCTGCCGCATTCCACCCGCTCCGTGACCGATCTTAAGAACCGCCGAATTTATCTCACCCAGAATGTGCGGAGCGACCATGACCCCCGCTCGGTGTTGCTGCAGGCTCTGGGGCACTATGTCCTGGGCCACCAGACTCCCCATAACTACGGGGACTTCCTGATGCAGCGCGTGGCCACGAACTACTTCGCCGCAGCTCTCATGCTTCCGGAGCAGGCCACCGTGGAGTTCCTGCAGAAGGCCAAGCAGGCGAAGGAAATCGCCGTGGAGGACATCCGGGACGCCTTTGCCGTGTCCTATGAAACCGCCGCGCACCGCTTCACCAACCTGGCCACCCAGCATCTGGACATCCGCACGCACTTCCAGAAGACGCACAAGAGCGGCATCATCTACAAGGCCTATGAGAACGACGGCGTGACCTTTCCCCAGGACCACACGGGCGCCATCGAGGGCCAGTTCTCGTGCCGGAACTGGACATCCAGGGTGGTGTTCGATGTGGCGGACAAGTTCAGCGCGTACAACCAGTACACCGACACCCCGGCCGGGACGTACTGGTGCACGGCCCGGACGGAGCGATCGGCCAACGGCGAATTTTCACTCTCCGTGGGCGTCCCCTATGCGCAGGTGAAGTGGTTCCGCGGCCGGGACACCACGGAGCGGTCCAAGTCCACCTGTCCGGACGAAAGCTGCTGCAAGCGGCCCCCGGCGGCCCTGGCCTCGGAGTGGGCCGGCAACGCCTGGCCCTCCGCCCGGGCGCACTCGCACCTGCTGGCCGCCATGCCGCCGGGCGCATTCCCCGGAGTTGACGAAACCGAGGTCTACTCGTTCCTGCAGGCGCACTCGGGCAGCTGAGGGTTCGGCTCCACGGCGGCGGGCAAGGTCATTTCAGGAATTCCAGGGCAAGCCCGTGGTTTGTTCGCCATTCTCGGGCCTCTTTGATCGCCTTTTTGGCTTCACGACGCGGTAATTTCTCTACGCCGGAAGACCAGGATGACTGCAGTAGCACCCAGCGTGTGTGTGCTTGGTCGTGATTTAGCTGTCTAAGATTCAGGACAAGTCGGCGTACCGGATTCCAAGCCTGGGGGAGTAGGGTGCGCTTCTGGAGAATTCCCCGCGCGCAAGCATACTGAACCCCGCCTACAAGAAAAACCGTAACCAAGGCCGGCACGTAAGGCGTCCGGAGTGTCGCTGCAGTGCCGGCTACAAACAGGATTGGAACGCTGAGGGCTAGCGATTTGGATGCGTGTGATGTTCCCTTGCGTCCTTGGTTCTCTACTTTCAAGGCCAGCAGGGCCAAGCCGACAGATGCGGCCAATCCGGTCAGTCCCACAACAAAAACATAGAGTCCCAATCCGATTGCGAAACGAGCGTATCGGGGATCGGACCAGAACTCGTAACCGGGATTCACCACCAGCGTCGCGAAAACCGTAAAAAGCGTGGCGAGGGCGACGATCGATGACCAGTGGCCTGCGATTCGCAGAGGCAGAAAGCGGTTCGCTGCTGGGCTGTGAATCGGTTGCCCCCAGCGGTGTCTCCATGCTTGTTCAAGACGCCCAGCTTGGTAAATGACCTCGGCGAGCTGCCATTTCCTTTGAATTCCTTGAAGTCCGAAAAAAGTACCTGTGGGCCCCGCGAGAAGAAGAATCAACCAATGGATCAGAGAAGTTCCAACGATCGCAGCAGCCTGTCGCTCCCAGTCAGTCTCACCGGCGTGTAGAGCCAGCCAGATCGTTGCGCGGTACGGTGCCGTTGCCGCGGCCGTGGCCGGCGAAGCTCAGCCGGGCACCATGAAGCTGCTGTTCACCAGACACTTCAAGGCCCTCATGATGTGCATCGGCGTCACGCTCGGCGGCACGGTCGCCTTCTACACGTACACCAACTTCATCCTGAAGTTCATGAACGATACGTCCGGCATCGCCAAGACGGACACCTCGGTGATCAACTTCTGGGCACTGTTCATCTTCATGCTGCTCCAGCCGGTCTACGGGATCATCTCGGACAAGGTGGGCCGCAAGCCGCTGCTGCTCTGGTTCGGCATCACCGGTGTCCTGTTCACCTGGCCGCTGCTCTCCACCCTGTCGGGTACCAAGGATCCGTTCACCGCCTTCCTGCTCATGATGGGCGGGCTCCTGATCGTCGGCGGCTACACCTCCATCAACGCCCTCGTGAAGGCGGAGCTGTTCCCGGCCTCCATCCGCGCCCTCGGCGTCGGACTCGGCTACGCGATCGGCAACTCGCTGTTCGGCGGCACCGTTCCGCTGATCGGCGCGGCGCTGCAGAAGGCCGGCCAGGAGGAGCTGTTCTTCACCTACGTCACAGCGGCCATTGGCGTCTCGCTGCTGGTCTACATCTTCGCGCTGAAGAACAAGAAGTCCACCCACCTGGACCACGAACAGGGCCACGCCTGGGAGCCGTCCGCGACTGGATCCGGCAAGGACGGCGACAAGGACCTCATCGACGCCTAGGGTTCCTGGCCAGTACGTCGACCCCCGCCGTTTCGACGGTTCCGTGCCCACTCGACGCTACGCAGCGTCGAGCCGGCAGGGAACCGTCGAAATGGCGCAAGTCGTCAGCCACCGGAGCCGCGGCCTAGAGCTCGGAGGACCCGGTACTTGAAGTCGACCTCGTTGAACAGGTCCTTCCACTCGATCCTGATGAACGTCCAACCCTGCTCCATCAGTGCCTTCTCGCGGCGCCTTTCGGCGAACAGGACCTCGTTGGTGGGCCGGTAGTCGAAGTACTTGGTCTTGCCATCGAACTCAAGGGCCACCTTTCTCGCGGGCCACGCAAAGTCCAGCCGGTGATCGCCCAGAGGGGTGCGCACGACGTACTGGAGCTCGGGCGGCTCGATCTTGAGCCTGTGCAACAGCTCCCGCGTTAGGCTCTCCCCGGCCGACTCGGAGCGCGGATCCGCCAGTTCCAAGGCGCGGCGCAGGGCCACCACACCGTTGCGTCCTGTCAAGGTGGAGCAGCGGTTCCGAAGAACGGATAGGTCGGCGCCCAAACGGCATGCATGGTCCACCAGGATTACGGCTTGCCGGATCGTGAACATCAGGCAGCAGTCCACCACCGTCCGTTCCAGTGAGGTGCAGGGCAGGCCTTCCACGAAACACACCTCCCGGCTGCCCAAGCGTCGGGTGTGGGCGACGACGTCGCGCCCGTGGGAGATCGGGGACGGACAGCTGACTTGCGTCAGATGGATACGGTCGTCGACGTTCCACAGGTGGAGACGATGCAGGCTGGCACCCGAGGTGTGGCTGTAGGCAGAGCCGCCTGTCGACGTCGTAAGCGTTCCGAGGGCGTGCGCGAAGATCAGCTGCCGATGGCGGGCGGCAGCGCTCAAGCCCGACCACCAGCTTCCGCGGGCGTAGCAGCCACGGCGCAGACGGATGAGCGTCCCGGCCTGCACCAACTGTTGAATGGCCCGTGGGTTCAGCCCGGATTCCAGGAGCTGATCCGTGCGCCAGAAATCAGTGGACGCGGGGAGTTCAGTGGCGTGGGGGTTCATGCCCCCAGCATTGGGCGCGCACTCACCGCCGCACAGAGACCCGCGCGCCCATGTGGACAACGCCGTTTCGACGGTTCCGGGCCCGCTAGACGATGCTGAGCGTCGAGGGCGCAGTGAACCATCGAATCGGCGGCAGCCGGCTTAGGAGTAGTACTGTGCCAGGGTCTCGGCCTTGAAGTCGAAGAAGTTTCCGGCCTCGATGGCCAGCCGGGCATCGTCCACCATTTTCACCACAAAGCGCTCGTTGTGGATGGAGATCAGTGTGGCGGAGACCATCTCCTTGGCCTTGAACAGGTGGTGGATGTACGCCCGCGAGTAGTTGGTGCAGGCGTAGCAGTCGCAGCCTTCCTGCAGCGGGCCGAAGTCGCGCTTGTACTTGGCGCCGGAGAGGTTGTAACGGCCGGTGGGCGTGTAGAACGCCGAGTTGCGGGCCACCCTGGTGGGGGAGACACAGTCGAAGGTGTCGGCGCCGTTCTCGATCGCCGTGAAGATGTCGTCCGGCTCGGAAATGCCCAGCAGGTGCCGGGGCTTGTTCTCCGGAAGTTCCTCGTTGCACCAGCGCACGATCGTGCCCAGGTTCTCCTTTTCCAGCGCCCCGCCGATCCCGAAGCCGTCGAAGTTCATGGCGCCGAGGTCGCGGCAGGCCTTGCGGCGCAGGTCCTCATACTGGGCGCCCTGGATGACCCCGAACAGCGCCTGATACGGCTTGCCGACGCGCTCCGACGTCAGCCGGAAGTGCTCGGTGATGCAGCGTTCGGCCCAGCGCCGGGTGCGTTCCAAGGCCTCCTCCTGGTAGCCGCGGGAGTTCTGCAGCGTGGTCAGCTCGTCGAAGGCGAACATGATGTCCGCGCCGATCCGGTGCTGGACGTTCATGGAGATCTCGGGGCTGAACCGGTGCCGGTCGCCGTTGAGGTGGCTCTTGAACCACACGCCTTCCTCGTCCACATGGGCCAGGCGTTCCTTGCCGGGGGCGACGGCGTCATCCGGCCCGGAATGATCCACGGATTTCATGTCGATGACCTTCTTGAAGCCTGAGCCCAGGCTCATCACCTGGAATCCGCCGGAGTCGGTGAAGGTGGGGCCGCGCCAGTTCATGAAGGCGCCCAGGCCGCCGGCCTCGTCCAGGATCTCCGCGCCGGGCTGCAGGTACAGGTGGTAGGCGTTGGCCAGTACGGCCTGCGCGCCGAGCTCGGCGATGGATTCGGGCAGCACGGACTTGACCGTGGCCTTGGTGCCGACAGCGATGAACGCCGGCGTCTGGATCTCGCCGTGCGGGGTGGTGATGGTGCCGGTGCGGCCCAGGAACTCCCCGCCGTTGGCGGCGAGCTGCCCGGCCGACGGAGAGCAGCTTTCGCTCAGGCGTTTGCCCACACGGAAGGAGAACTCGGACTGCAGGGCTGGCTGGCGGGGTGAGGCTGGTGGTTCAGGATTGGCTGGCACCGTTCAAGTGTGCCAGCTAACACCGCCCGGGCCTTAGTACAGGGGATCCGATGTGGGGTAGTTCTCAGCCCGCCACTTGTCCCAGTAGCTGCGGACCGACTCCAGCGTGTGGGCGCCCAGATCGTAGGTGGAAACGATGGCGAGGGAGCCGCCTTCGGGCCGGATGTCCGGGATGGCGGGCTGGTCGGCCACGATCACGAGGCCCTCCCCGTGCTCGGCGTAGCTGTGGACGGTCAGGCCCACCTGGTGGTTGCTGCGGAACCACACCTTGCCGGAGATTTCCTCGCCGGTGGCCAGGGTGAGCGAGTACGGTTCGCCGGGGGCCGGCATACTGCTGAGCCCGAGCTTCTCGATCGCGGATCCGTCGGTGCCGGGCACCGAGAAAAAGTAGGTCCGCCGCTTTCCGTGGGGGTGCCGTTCCAGAGCGAAGCGGAGCTGCTGGAGGAAGGTCAGCCAGCCCTGGGTGATGTCCTCGTCCCAGGCGGCCCACTCGGAATTGTGGTCGATGGCGGCCCGGGTGACGCTGACTTCCGTGCCCGTGGGGACCGGTTTCAGGCTGAAGACGTCCCCGCCGTCGACCACCAGCGAGGTATGGTCCGCGCCTTCGACCACATTGGGGCTGAAGTAGATCTCATTGATCTCGGCCGCCTGGTCATCGGCTTGCCAGCCGTGCCACTCGGCCACTTTGGAGGGTTCGCGCAGCATGGTCCAAACTTGCTGCGCGTCGGAGTTGATCACAACGCTCAGATTGTTCGTCATGGGCTGAATCTACAACGCCCGGCGGCGACGGGGTAGGCCCGGAGGACTCTCAGGCGCGGACGGATTCCAGTTCGTTGCCGATCCTGCGATCGAGCTCAAGCGCGCCGATGGTTTCGGAGCCGCCGTGGGCGCGCAGGAACAGCAGCGCCTCGAGCCGCAGGAGCCGCCAATCGCGTTCCGCGTCCGGGTTCGAGTTGTCGATCGAACGGAAGATTTCCTTGTCGTACAGGTTCGGCTCGTTGAGCGAACGCTGGCGCACCTTGGCGTTGATCCTGGCCTTAAACGGGTCGGTTTCCATGGCGTCTGGCGTGCGGAGGAACTTCTCGTAGAGGGCGGCGCGTTCGTCCTGCCCCAGCTGGCGGCAGATGTAGCTGGACAGCGCCAGGGACGCCTCCACCGAGGCCCAGCGGCCGGGGTTGCCGTCGAAAGGCAGGACGTTGAGCAGGTCCGCGACGGCGAGGGCGTTCTCGGCGTCCTTGAGGATGATGAACAGCTCATGCGCCAGATCGCTGAGGTCCTTGAGGCAGCTGCCGGATTTGGTGTTGATGCCCTTAGCCAGCCGCTCGCTGAGCAGCAGCACACCGACGGCGCCCGGGTGCGCCTCGGCCACCGCTTCCACCACGGATTCCGGCGTGCCTTCGGGGGAGGGGATGAGCGCCAGGTCTTCTTCGCTGGGGCCGCTTGCGGCGGGCGGCGAAGCGGGCAGGGGAGGAACGACGACGGCGGGAGCGGACGGTGCGGGCTCCTCGCCGTCGTCGGGGGTGACATCTGAGGGGGCGTTGCCGGGAAGGGCGGCAGGATCGGACGGAGCGCTGACTGGCTCAGCCGCCGTGATCCTGACCGTGGAGCCGGCGGCAATCCGGAGCACGCCGCCGCCGGTGAGGGTCGCCAGGACCATGGCGGGGGTGCCGAAATCGTCGGTTTCGACGTCCACCCGCTGGATTTCGGCGGAGCGGTTTCCGTCGGGCAGGAGCAGGTGGTCGCCGGCCTGCAGAGTTCCAGCCTGCTGTTCGCTGTAGTTCCGGGAGGCTGGGGGGTGGGTCATCTGGAGTCCTTAAATTCTCTTGCTGTCCGCCCAACAGTCTACAAAGGCGGGCGCGCGAAGTCGGGGAGGCAGCGGAACCCTCGAGCGTCCCGGGGCCTCGCCCGGGGCTTCGCCGGTGGCGGCCCGGGCGCCCCGGCGGGACCTAGTTGCCGACGCCCGCGAAGGCCAGCGCCTGCCGGATCAGGGCGCCGCGGCCTCCGCTGAATTCAAGCTGCACGTCCGAGCTCATGACTTCCTGCGGCGTCATCCAGGTCAGCTCGAGGGCGTCCTGCCGCGGGGTGCATTCGCCGGTGACGGGGATGATGTAGGCCAGGGCCACGGCGTGCTGGCGGTCATCGGTGAAGCCCGTCTGGGACGGGGCGGGGAAGTATTCGGCCACGGTGAACGGCACCGGGCTGATGGGCAGCTGCGGGAACGCCAGCGGGCCGAGGTCCTTCTCCATGTGGCGGAGCAGCGCGGCGCGGATGGTCTCGCGGTAGAGAACCCGGCCGGAAACCAGGGAGCGGACCATGGTGCCGTCTTCGTCGGCCTGCAGCAGGGTGCCGACCTCGTTCACGAACCCGAGCGGATCCAGCCGGACCGGAACGGCCTCGACATAGACCATCGGCAGCCGGCCGCGCGCCTCAAACAGGTCGTCGTCGGAGAGCCAGCCGGGATTCGGGTCAGGAGTGCGTACGTTCATGGTTAAGTTCTACCCCATCCCTGCCCGAACCCCGTGCCGGAACTTCGCCGGAACGATGCTGGATCGTCGCTGGAACGTCGCCGGAAAGTCAAAGGGCCAGGATGGATTCCAGTGGCTCTCCCGCCGCGATCCGTGCCAGGAGCGCCGGTTCGGCGGCGTCGGAGGCCAGGGCCTGCTCCAGTACTTCGGCCGCTGCCGCCGGTGCAAGGACGATAACCCCGTTCGCGTCCCCCAGCACCCAGTCGCCCGGATGGACCCGGACACCGCCGCACTCGACGGGCACGTTGACGGCGGAGCCGTCTCCGTAAATCCGTTTTGTGGTCAGGCACGAGGTGCCGCGCACTGACAACACCGGCAACACCGGGTACTTCCAGGCCGAGCCCGAGTCCCTGCGGGATCGAGACGGCCTATGCGGCCGGCTGGTCAATCGCCGCGCATGCCATCGGCGACCGCGCGGTGGACCTGGCGATCGACATCATTTCCGATTGCGCCGCGAAGTACGGACCGCGCGCGGTTCCCGACCGGATCGAGCACGCCTCGATGACGCGGCCCGAGCAGCTTGACCGGCTGGCAGCCGCGGGCATCGCCGTCACCCCGCAGGCCAGCTTTTTCGCCGACGGCGGAGACGGCATGACTGCCTCGCTGGGCGCGGAACGGCTCGACTGGGCCTACCGTGCGGCATCGTTCCTGGCTGCGGGCGTGACGCTTGCCGGAAGTTCGGACCGTCCGGTGGCGAACGGCAATGTGCTCCGTGGCATGCAGGCCTTTGTTGACCGGCTGACTTCCTCCGGCAGCGTCTTCGGCAACCCGGACGAGCGGTTGAGCCCGCTGGCAGCCCTTGCGGCCTACACCACCGGAGCCGCCGCGGCCACCGGGGCGGCCGACACGAAAGGCTCCTGACCGCAGGGAAGCTGGCGGACTTCACGGTCCTGTCCGGTTCCCCTCTCACCGCGGTAAGCATTGCGGACCTCCAGGTCCTGGCCACCGCTGTCGGAGGCCGATTCATACACCAGACATTAAACAGCCACCCAACCGTTCTGCAGCACAGCTCAGCAAACCGTTCATAGGGGCACACCGTGACTACAACAACCACCCTCAGCACCCACGATGCAGCGTTCGTCCGGGATTTGCACGTCATGAGCCAGTTCGGCGCTACGGAAAACGGCGGCGTGGACCGCCAGGCGGCCAGCGCGCCCGACGGCGAGCAGCGCCGCTGGCTCACGGGTCTGCTCGTGGCTAAGGGCTTCACGGTGAAATTCGACGGCGCCGGCAATCAATGGGGACTCTACGAGGCGGTTGCGGGTGCACCCTATGTCGTGGTGGGCTCCCACATGGATTCACAGCCGACGGCGGGGCGCTACGACGGCGCCTACGGCGTTCTGGCCGCTGCCCATGCGGCCTTCCGCGTCGTGGAGAAATGGACCGCCGCCGGACCCGCCGGCCGGCCCAAATTCAACATCGCGGTGGTCAACTGGTTCAACGAAGAAGGCTCCCGCTTCAAGCCGTCCATGATGGGATCATCCGTCTACACGGGAAAGCTTGAGCTGGAGACAGCCCTGGACACCACAGACGCTGCCGGCGTATCCGTCCGGGACGCCTTGGACGCGATCGGCTGCCGCGGCGACTACGGGGGCCCGGAGGCCGCCTATTGCGCGGAAATCCACATTGAGCAGGGCCGCAGCATGGAGCGCGAAGGCATCACCATCGGTCTGGTCCACTCCAACTGGGCGGCCAACAAGTACGAGTTCGTGGTCCACGGCGGGCAGGCGCACACCGGATCCACCGTCATCGCGGACCGGAAGGACGCGCTGCTGGGTGCCTCCATGATGGTGGTCGCGGCCCGCGAACTGGCCGATCACTTCCCGGGGGTCCTCCACACTTCCGTAGGGCAACTGACCGTCTACCCGAATTCGCCCGTCGTGGTGGCGTCCCGAGTCAGCCTGCTGCTGGACCTTCGCAGCGCCGACGAGTCCGTCCTGGCCGAAGCCGACGCCTTGCTGCACCGCCGCATCCCCGGGATCGAGCGGCTGGCGAATGTCCAAGTGGAACGCAACCAGTCCCACTCCTGGCCGGTCACGCCCTACCAGCCCGAGGGCGTGGAACTGGCGGCCAAGGTGGCGGCCGACCTTGGGCTGGCGAACAAGCCCGTGATGACCTTGGCCGGGCACGATTCCACCAACATGAAGGACATCGTGCCCACCGTGATGCTGTTCGTGCCGAGCGTGGACGGCATCTCCCACAACGAACATGAATACACCACGGATGAAGACATCGTGGCCGGCCTCACCATGCTCACCGAGGTAGTCAACCGGCTGTGCGACGGCGCCCTGGAGGACTGACGCGGCTTACGCCGGACGCCGGGCTGAAACCCATAGCGCCGGGTGGTGTCCCTCGACGCCGGCGGCCGCATCCGGGTTGGCCACGTGCAGGGAACGGCCGAACGCCTCTTCGGTCAGGCTCACGGCGTGTCCCGCGGCGGTCAGCCGGTCCCGCAAGGCGTCGAGGTCGCCGTCGTACTCAAAGCCCAGGCCGGACCGGGCCGGGCCGGAACCGGCGCGCACCATGAGCACCCCGCCATTCTTGACGGTGAAATCAGCCGTCTCGTCGTCATCAGGGACGGGACGGAACCGGGCGCCGATGCTCCGCAGCGTTTCCGCGGCAGCGACAGCATCCTCGGTGAACCAGACTTCGACGACGGCGAGCGACGGATCAGCGCCCGCGAAGTCTTTCCGCTGACCGCCCGCACCGTGGGCGGCCTTGTCGGCCAGGAAGCTGAAGCCGTCCTCGCCGGTGATGCGGCAGGAATCGCCATGGTCCGCCTGGATGAGCTCGGCCGGGGTGTTTCCCGTTTCCGCACCGGCCTGGTTGGTGCGGCGGGCGAACTCCGCCAGGTCGCCGACCTCGACGCCGAAGGACGTGGTGCCGTCCTCGGCGGAACCAGCCGCGGTGCGGTGGAGTGCCAGGCGGCCCGCGCCGGCGTCGAACTCCTGCCATTCGGTCCCGTCTACGGTTTTCACCAGCCCCAGGTCGGTGAGGAGACGTTCCCACTGATCCATGCGGGAAGTGAAGTGGATGGGACGGACACGCAGCATTGGCTTCTCCCTGACCTGGAATCGACGGTGACATGGAATCGATCGTGACATGGCCATGATGCCACGCCTTGATTATGCGGGCTCCCATAGCAGAATGGTGCCATGGCAGCTGAACTTGAGGAACTCCTGGTGAAGGACGCCGTTGCGTGGCGCGCATGGCTGGAGGCGCATCACGCGGAGAGCCCCGGCGTGTGGCTGGTGCTGCATAAGAAAGGCGGTTCGGTGACGGAACTGGACTACGCCGCCGCCCTGGACGAGGCGCTGTGCTTCGGCTGGATCGACGGCCAGGGCCGGCGCCGGGACGAGGAAAGTTCGTTCCAGCGGATGACCCGCCGCGGACCCAGGAGCCCGTGGTCCGCAAGGAACGTGGGGCACATAGAACGCCTCGAGGCTGCCGGTAAGATGACTACGGCCGGCCGTGCCGCCGTCGAGAGCGCCAAGACGGACGGCCGCTGGGAAGCGGCCTATTCCGGGGCGGCGACGGCGGAAGTTCCCGAGGATCTCGCCGCAGCGATTGCCGCCGAGCCGCGGGCGCAGGCGATGTTCGAGGTCCTGAGCTCCGTGAACCGGTACGCCTTGATCTACCGGACCAACGCGGTCAAGCAGGCCTCGACCCGGGAAAGGAAGATCGCCGGATTCGTGGACATGCTGGCCCGGTACGAAACGCCGTACGCGCAGGCCAAAAGGCCCCAGGAGCCGTAGTGGGCCGCCGGCCGCGCGCCGGCTGTTTCAGCCCGCGCTCCCGGCCGGCGGGCCTCGCCGCAGGTCCCAGCGGATTCCCAGCGTCCGTCCGGGCAACCGGCAGCTGCGGATGGCAGACTTGGGCGATGCTTTCTGCCCAGCGCGATCCGCGCACCTCTGCCCGTCCGCCGCTGCGATCCCAGCGCAGCATTTTCTTCGGCGCCGCAGGCCTGCTGGTGGCAGGGGACGCGATCTTCTGGACCATGCTGGCAGCCGTACAGTCGGACACCGGACTGGCTGCCCTGGACGGGCCGGTGCATGACGGCCTCGTGGCGTCCCGGAACCCGCTGGCCACCGCTGTCCTGACGGCCGTGACCACCGTGACATCGCCGCTGTGGATGACCGTGATCGGGTTCGCGCTCGCCCTGGGCTGGGCGGCATGGAAGCGGGAAATCTGGCGGCCGGCCCTGCTGATCGGCGCCATGGCGGCAACCTTCGCGGTGTCCACCCTGATCAAACACCAGGTGGACCGGGCCAGGCCGTCCGCCAGCGATTTCATGCTGGGCCCGGACGACGCCCTTTCATTCCCCTCGGGGCATACCTTCGGCGCCGGCGTCTTCCTGACCGTGCTCGTCTATCTGCTGGTGGCGGGCCGGGCGAAGCGGACGACGGCGGCGCTCGCCTTCGCGGCGGCGGCAGCCGGGGCCGTGGTGGTCGCCCTCAGCCGGCTCTACCTGGGCTATCACTGGCTGACGGACGTGCTCGCCTCGATGGGCCTGGCTTTCGCCGTGACGGGCGTGGTGATTCTGGTGGACGGTTTGAGGGTCTCAACCGGTCAGCCGGCCTCAGAGATCACGGCCCGGCGCCGAAGCGATGACCACCGCTGACGCCGAGGTGAGCGGTCAGGGCAGGCGGCAGCACGGACTCCATGCCCCTCCGGTGCGCCGTAACGGCAGGCCGGTTCGTAAGTGGGATCCCCGTCAGCTCGGAATAGAGTTGAAGGTGGCGTTGGACCATGCGCAGGGAGCTGAATCTCTCCTCCACGCTTCGGCGGCAGCCACCACGGTCCAGAGATGCTGCGTTTTGCAATGCGGAGGCAAGTTCGTGTTCACCGGTCCGTAAGAACCCCGTCAGCCCGTCCGTGACTATTTCGGGCGCGGCGCCTCTTCGGGTTGAGACCACGGGCGTTCCGGTTGCCAGGGCCTCTATCATCACCAGGCCGAAGGGCTCTGGCCACTGCAGGGGGCTGAGCAGTGCCGCCGCTTCGCCGAGAAGCCGGTATTTGGCTTCGGCGTCCAACTCGCCGAGGTATTCGACGTCGGGTCCCAGCAGCGGCTGGATGACGGTTGTGAAGTATTCGTGTTCGGCTTTATCGTGCATCTTCGCGGCGATCCGCAGGGGCATTTGTGCGCGGCGGGCGATCATGATTGCTTCGCGTATTCCTTTGGAAGGATTCATGCGGCCGAGGAAACAGGCATACTGCCCGGACCCCGATCCGGTAGGCACTGAACCTACGTCAATACCGTGGTGGATGACGCGAGCGACCTTGAAATTCCTGGCGGTGGATGCTTGATGGTGGGATATTGCGACGACGGCGGCATCTGCGCTGATGGCCTGGTAGAGGTCACGCAGATCGGGCGCAAACGGTCCGTGGGTGGTCGTGACCAGAGGGACGCCCAGCGGCCGGTGCCGGTAGAGGGGCCCAATGAGCGTGTGGTCGTGGAGGATATCGACGTCGGTCATGGCCGCGTATGACCGGACAACGTGACGGATTTCTTCGCGGCTGGAACCGAGAGTCGTTGTATCAGCGGACGGCAGACCGGGTACCCGTGGGACTGGGCAGGTGCTGTCGCCGGACGCCGCGAGCAGGACTTCATGGCCGGCGTCGGCCAGGCCCCGCGCCAGCGTGTCGATTACGGATTCCGTGCCGCCATAGGAGGGCGGCGGAACCTGGAACCACGGCGGCGCAATGAGGCCGATGCGCATGTCAGTCGCCTCGCCCCAAGGCATGGTGGTGGCGAACGCGCACGCTGTGCCTGTCCATGGCCCACCCCTAGAACGTTTCCACCGGCCGGCCCCCAACCTGCCATAAACGTTACGGCGATCAAGTCGCGTGCCGCAAGGGGCCATTCTGGAAGCAGCCAAGGCGGCGGGTCATTCCAAGCGCCGCGAAGTCCGGCTAGCTGCGCTGCAGCTCGTTCAGCTGCAGCAGTTCTGCGAGTGGCGGCCTGGTCCCGCGGTGCAACCGGACACGGTCGGGGAGGCCGGTCACAGAGGTCGTGTTGTCCGATACCTCGACCGTGAGCCGGGAGCCGGCGAGCGGCATGTTCTCTTCTCTGAAGTTCCCGAAACTGTCCGGAAATACCGGTGACAGCCACAGCCCGTCGTAGGGAAGGAAAGGGTCGAATCTGAGCAGGGTGCGGATCAGATGGATGGGTGTGGCGGCGGCCCACGCCTGGGGGGAACAGGAGGTGGGGTAGGACACCGGTGACGGGTAGCTGTCCCGGTCAAAACCGCAGAACAGTTCCGGCAGCCGGCCCCCGAAGAAATCGGCAGCCTCAAAGAGCCCGAGGGCGATCTTCTGTGCCTCCTCGACGAAGCCATACCGCATCAGTCCTCCGGCGATGAGTGCGTTGTCGTGGGGCCAAACGGAGCCATTGTGGTAACTGACCGGATTGTAGGCGCCCATGTCCGATCCGAGCGTTCTCACACCCCAGCCGGTGAACATCTCCGGTGACATCAGCCGGTGCGCCACTGCCGCGGCCTTATCGTCGTCGATGATTCCGCTCCAGAGGCAGTGACCCATGTTGGAGGCGCAAGCGTCCACCGGCTGCTTGTCCTTATCGAGGGCAATGGCGAAGTAACCCAGATCCGGCAGCCAAAAACGTTCGTTGAACGCCTTCTTCAGCGCTGCCGCACGCGTGCCCCAGTCTCTGGCAAGCCCGGCGTCTCCGGCGTCTACCGCCATCAGCGCACGGCCAATGTAAGCGCTGTACACATAGCCTTGCACTTCACAGAGCGCGATGGGGGCTTCGGCGAGGTCGCCGTTGGCGAAGTTGATGCCGTCCCAAGAATCTTTCCAGCCCTGGTTGATGAGCCCGTGCTTGTTTGCCCGCGCGTATTCTACAAAGCCGTCGCCGTCGCGGTCCCCATAGTTCCTGATCCACTCCAGTGCCCGGTCCGCATGCGGAAGGAGGGCATCGATTGCCTCGCCTGCCAGGCCCCAGCGGCTCAGCTCGCCCAACAGCGAGACGAAGAGCGGAGTCGCGTCCGCAGTGCCGTAGTAGATGCTCCCCCCACCAAGCGACAAGCCTGCGCTGACGCCGAGCCGGACCTCATGCAGTATCCGGCCAGGTTCTTCCTCGCTGAGCGGGTTCACCTCTTTGCCTTGGAACTCGGCAAGTGTCTGCAGAGTCCCCAAGGCCAGGGTCGGGTCGACGGGCAGGGCCATCAGGGAGGACAGGAGAGAGTCCCGTCCGAACAACGCCATAAACCATGGCGCTCCAGCAGCCAGCACGGCGCGGTCCGGATGGTCCGGGTTGAAGATCCGCAGCGAACCCAGATCCCCCTGGCTTTGATTGAGGACCTTCTCAATGGCAGCGTTCTGGAGCTGCACCACCGGAGACTTGGCGCCCCAACTGCCGAATCGGAGCGCCGGCAATGATTCGTGTGTCGCCCGGTCGGCAGAGAACGCGGCAGACGCTTCGGACCCGTTCACTGTGGGAATGACGACTACTGCCCGGGTCCACGTACCGTGTGCTTCGAGTACAACCCGGTACGAAAGGGATCCGCCGTCGATCGTCGCGCCCGGAGCCTGAACAATGAGGCCTCGCTGGCTGCCTTTCCACTGACAGTCCAGGATTAGGCTCTCGCCGTCCTGCCGGAGCGACTGGTCCCGGTGGTGCGGAGACCGGCCGTCCTTGACCTCGAACAGGTCCGCGAAATCCGTGCCCACGATCAGTTCCAGAGTGCACTCGGCCGGTTCCCGGGAGAAATTTCTCACCGTGATCTGTTCACGGATCCCCGAGCCGATCACGCGTTCCCGCTCCACGACCAGAGGATTGTCGGCAGCACCGCCCGAGCCTGCTGCACGGCCGACGAACACAGCACGATAGGGTTCCGGGGTCGTGGCACCGAGTGGCTGAACAGGCTCTCCGTTGACCGTCAGGTTCCACTGGGAGAGGATCCGGGTGTCACTAAAGAAAGCTCCGTGCGGCCGCCCGGAATGCATGTCGCCGTTGCCGGCAGAAATGCAAAAAGACGAGCCCTCCACGAGGGTTACAGCACCGGCCCCGATTGATCCGGCGGAAGTATCGGCGTTCCAACCAGTCATCGCTTCCCCTTAGAAAAGGCTACTGCCGGGATATCGCACGAAGACGCCAAACGGTCCGGCATTCCGGCCCGCCGGTCCTGCACCGAAGCCATACGGGTGGAATCGCCATTGACGGCACCCCAAGTAGCTGGTTCGGATCCGGGTATTCACACGGCCAGATCAGGATACGTCTCCGCTCTTCGGAAGAACAGGGCCCGGCCTTTGGGATGTTCGGCGCCAGCCGCGCCGGTGCGTAGACGGGTCCTCACCTTCTTGCTCCTTGTGGTTCCCCTCGCCTCAGGGTCAGGCTCCCGTTACGGTGCTGTTGGCCGGTGCGCCGGTGCCGACCCTCCGGGAATGGGTACCGGGCCCTTAACGCGAGGCGTACTCTGGTCCCAGACGCCCGTGACCTGGAGGCAGCTATGGCTAAAATACCGGCACCCAAGCATCCAGGAACGCCCGCGGCGGAGGCGGCTCTGAAGCGGGCAGCCACGCGGATCCAGCTCCGGCACGGCTCCAAAGCCACCAGAATCGCCACTCTTGTCGCCTGCATGCTGGCGGCCGCCGTCGTCGCAGCTGTCGTTCTCCGGCGCGCGTTCCGGCATATTCCGGAACCACGTCCGGTAGATTCGGCAGAACCGGCCGCATCGGAGCCCGGATCTGAGCCAGCCACCAACGGCAGCCAGTAATTAAGAACCGGAGCCCCGCGCAACCAGCCGCCACCAAAACCGGCCGAGCGCAGACAGCTGACGCGTCCGTGCTGCAGCCAGCCGGGTGGGCCGGAATCGGTCTCTTGTGGCTCAATCGCCGAAAGGTGCGGGAGTTTAGTCCTCGATCGGGAAGGCCACGGCCTCACCCACCACGCGCAGGCACAGCTCGGCGCCCGGGCGGGCGATCGAGGCGTTCCAGTGCCGGATGGTGATGACTTCGCCACCGCCGGGGTAGCGGTGGTCGGCCACGGCTCCCTGAGCGAGGACCGGCGGGACGGCAAGCTTGAGCCGCACGGTGGTCTCCGGACCGAAGTAGTCGGTGTCCACCACTGTGCCGCGGATGGGCCCGTCCTCGGCAATACGGATCTGCTCGGGACGCAGCATGAGCTGGACCCGGCCCTGGGCCGGAGGCCGGCGCACGGGGATGCCGCCGAGCGAGCAGGTGGCCAGGGAGCCTTCCATCCAGGCGTCGAGGATGACGGCGTCACCGAGGAATTCCGCGGTGGCGCGGTCCGCCGGCCGGGTGTAGACCACGAACGGGTTGCCGATCTGCGCCAGCTTCCCGCCGCGCATCACCGCCACCTGGTCCGCGAAGGACAGCGCCTCGCCCTGGTCGTGCGTCACTAGGATCGTGGTCACGCCGGCGTCGTGGAGGACCTTGCCCACGGCCCGGCGGGTAGCCACCCGCAGGCCGGCGTCAAGCGCGGAGAACGGCTCGTCCAGCAGCATGAGCTCCGGCTCGCGGGCCAGGGCGCGGGCCAGGGCGACGCGCTGCTGTTGTCCGCCGGAGAGCTGGTGGGGCCGGCGTTTGGCCATTGACGCGTCCAGGGAGACCATTTCCAGCAGTTCGCTGACACGGGCCTTGACGCCGCGGTGCCTGGCGGGGAGTTTGGCGGAGTCGAGGCCGAAGGAGATGTTCTGCCCGACCGTCAGATGCGGGAACAGGGCGCCGTCCTGCGCGACATAGCCGACGTGGCGCTTGTGGGCCGGGACCCAGACGCCGTCGCCCGCTACCTTGCTGCCGTTGAGGGAGATAGTGCCGGTGTTGGGATGCTCAAAGCCGGCAATCAGCCGCAGGAGCGTGGTCTTGCCGGAGCCGGACGGACCCACGATAGCCGTCGTTCCGCCCTTGGCCACAGAGAGGTTGACGCCCTTGAGTACGGCCTGGGAACCGAAGTTCTTGGTGACCGCTTCGATCTCCATGTGGGTGTTCGTACTCGAGACCACGGACGGAGAGATCCGGGGTTCCGGAAGCCGGGAAGGGGCACCACCCGAAGGGTAAGAAGAAGGGTAAGAATCGGTCACTGTCCCGCTACTTTCTTGGACTGCTGGAAAAGAAGATAGGTCATGGGCGCCGAGATCACGATCATCAGCAGTGCGTACGGGGCGGCGCCGGCGTAGTCGATTTCACTGCTCTTGCTCCAGAACTCGGTCGCGAGGGTCCGCGTCCCGTTGGGGGAGAGCAGCAGGGTGGCCGTGAGCTCGTTGACGATCCCGAGGAACACCAGCGCGGCTCCGCCCGCGGCAGCCGGGGCCGTGAGGCGCAGCGTCACCCGGAGGAAGGACAGCAGGGGCGGCTTGCCCAGCGCCTGCGCGGCCTCGTCGAGTTCCTTGGGCGCCTGGGACAGGCCGGACCGGATATTGACCAGGGCCCGCGGCAGGAACAGCAGCACGTAGGCGGCGATCAGCAGCCCCGCGGTCTGGTACACGCTGGGGACCAGCCGGATACTCACGGTCACGAAGGCCAGGCCCACAACGATTCCGGGCATGGAGCTGGTGACGTAGTTGGACAGCTCCAGGGCCTTGCTGAACCAGCCCGGATGCCGCACGGCGAGGTAGGCCATGGGGAACGCGACGACGGTGGTGGCCACGGCTGCGGCCAGGCCGTAGGCGAGCGTCTGCAGCAGTGCCGGCAGGAACTCATCCGCCGTCCAGATCCCCGGTCCGCCGGCGACAATCCAGCGCAGCACGAACGTCAGCGGAAGGCCGAAGGCGAGCACGGTGAGGGCCAGCAGCGAGAGCTGTGCCGGAATCTGGTAGACGTGCAGGGGCAATCGCAGCGCCCTTGCCTGCGCACCGGAGCCGACCTTGGCGTACCTCGCGGTACCACGGCTGCGGACCTCCATGACGAGCAGGATCAGGCAGAAGAAGACCAGCACGCTGGCAAGCATGTTTCCGGCGGTCCCGTTGAACGTTGAGCGGTACTGCACCATGATCGCCGTCGTGAAGGTATCGAAGCGGATCATCGCGAAGGCGCCGTACTCGGCCAGCAGATGCAGCGAAACCAGCAACGTGCCGCCGGTCATCGCGATGCGCAGCTGTGGCAGCACCACGCGGAAGAAAGCCCGCCAGGCACCGAGGCCCAGGGAGGCCGCGGACTGTTCAATCGCCGGGTCCAGGCGGCTGAGCGTCGCGGCGGCCGGGATGTACACGAGCGGGAAGTACGACAGCGTGGAGATCAGGACACCGGACAAGAGGCCCTGGAGGGACGGTACGGCGGAGACCCAGGCATAGCTGTTGACGAAGGCCGGAACGGCCAACGGTGCCGCCAGCAGCACAGCCCACCATTTGTGGCCCCGGAGTGTGGTGCGCTCCACCAGCCATGCGCCGCCCACGCCGAGAACAAGGCACAGAGGAACGGTGATGATGATGAGCAGCACGGTGTTGAGGAGCAGTTCCCCCACCCGGGCCCGGAAGATGAGGGCGACGGCGGTGTCCCAGCCCGTGGCGGCAGTCATGTAGATGACGTAGCCCAGCGGAATCAGGGAAAAGACCGCAATCAGTACCGCGAGGACGGCAACCGTAGAAACGCCGAAAGGCGGGCGGGGACGCTTGCCCCTGCCCGCCGTCGTCGTGATACCGGATGGCCCGGGATCCGCTAGGTCAGTGGCCAATGATCTACAGCAGTCCCGTCTTGGTCATCAGATCCGTGACCTTGGCGGAGTTGAGCTTGGCCGGATCAACGGTGGGTGCCTGGAGATCCTTGATCGGGACGAGCTTGTCATTGGACGGAACGTCGGAGCCGATGGCGTACTCGAAAGAGTCACCCGTCTGCAGGACCTCCTGGCCCTTCTTGCCGGTGATGAACTTCAGGAAAGCCTGGGCTGCCGCGGCGTTCTTGGCGGACTTCAGCACACCGCCGCCGGAGACCGAGACGAACGCGCCCGGATCCTGGTTCTTGAAGTAGTGCTGGGCGACGTTCTTGGAGTTCTCGCCGGTCTTTGCCTGGTCACCGAAGTAGTAGTAGTGGTAAATCAGGGCAGCATCGACCTCGCCGGCATCGACGGCTTTCATCGCGGTGCTGTTGCCCTTGTAGGACTTGTAGTTCTCCTTCATGCCCTTGAGCCATTCCTCGGTGGCGGCGTCACCCTTGAGTTCCAGCAGGGCGGAGACGATCGCCTGGAAGTCGGCGCCGGACGGCGAGGCGCCCCACCTGCCCTTCCACTCCGGCTTGGCCAGATCCAGCATGGACTTGGGCAGCTTGTCTTCAGTCAGTTTGGTCTTGTCATAGACAAGGACCGTGGACCGGGCGGCAATGCCCGTCCACTTGTTCGTGCTGGGGCGGTATGCCGCAGGCACCTGGTCCGTGGTGGCCTTGTCCACGTCCGCGAAGAGGCCTGCGTTCTCCACCTGGGTCATTGCCGGGGAGTTCTCGGTCAGGAAAACGTCTGCGGGAGACGCCGCGCCTTCCTGAATGATCTGGTTGGCCATTTCGGGGTCTTCGCCGTTGCGCAGGGTGACCTTGACGCCGGTCTCCTTGGTGAACGCGTCAACCCATTCCTGGGTCAGCGACTCGTGCTGGGCGTTGTAGACCGTGATTTCACCGGAGACTTTGCCGTCTGCGGCGGCGCTGCTGCTGGCCGAGGATGAGGTGCCGGAGCCACAGGCGGCCAGGCCGAGAGCGGCGGTGGCGGCGAGTGCGATGCCGGCCAGCGCGTTGTTGCGGATCTTCATGGGGCTACTTTCTGCAAGGAAAAGGTCTCAGGAACCCTAGCCCCCGTGAGCGGGGAAGTTAGGGCATGCTCACTAGGAAAAACTGTAGGTTAGCCAAACCTAAGCAACCAACCCGAAAGGCCCTTAAGTGATCAGGATCACATGAATTACGAAACTATTGCGTGACTTAATTATCAGGGGTTGACACGTCTGATTGTGGCCGGTCCGCAGGCTGCGCCTCGGGTGCCGCCGGGTTCGCCGCGAGGTTCGCCGCGGCCGTAGACGCCGCGATTGACGCGGCCGCTTCCAGCACCATCCAGGCCTGGAGCTGGGTGGAAAGTTCGACGGCGGCGCCCCCCGGGTAACTGCGGCGCGCCGGCAGTTCGGGGCGGGTGGAGAAGACCAGCCGGCCGCCCGCACGCGCCAGCGCTTCCTGGGCCGGGACGACGCGCTGGCCCTCCCAGAAGGCCTCGGCGGTGTCGTTCACGAGCATCCCAGCAGTGGCGCGGGTCTCGGCAGGGAGCCGTTCGTCGCGGGCCGCCAGCGCCAGGTACCGGACGAGGATCCCGGTGAAGAGGCCGCCGTCGCCGGTTCCCTCGCAGCGCAGCACCGTCGCGCTGCGGCCCATCAGCGGAGCCGGGAGGGTGAGGCTGCGCGCCACGGAGGCCACGAGCTCCGCCGCCCGCGCCAGGTTCGCCTCGCCCCCGAGCTCCAGCAGGGCGCCCAGTACGGGCCCCTGGTTATAGGTGTAGATGGCGCCTTCCAGGACCGCCTCCCCGGTGCTGGAAATGCGGAGACCGTCGCGGTACATGCCCTGTTCCGGGTCGTAGAGCCGGGCGTCCAGCCAGTCGAGGAGGGCCTGCGCCTTGGCCGGATTGCCGGTCCGGGCGTAGTAGAGGGCCACCGGCGCGGTGGCGGGGGTGTTCTTGAAGTCCCGTTTCTTGCTCCAGAAGGTGCCGCCGCCCAGATCTTCCGTGGACGCGGAATCGAACTGCAGCGTGAGGCTCCGCAGGACCTTGGCGTTGCGCCCCCGGCCGGCCGGCCTGCGGGTGTCCTCGGCAAGCTTGTCCAGCCGCAGGGTGGCTAGGGCCAGCCACGCCATGTCGTCGTAGTAGTTGTTAACGACCGTGAGGAAGTTGCGGAGCCGGATGCCCGTGACCAGCCGGGACGCGAGCTGGCCGGCGCTGGGCCGGTTCTCGCCGTCGAACCCCGCCCCCGGACGGTCTCCCGGGCGGGTGTCACTGCCCAGTTCCCGGCGGCCGGTATCCACCAGGCAGTCCAGATAGTGCGCCTGCCACCAGTAGTGCCAGGGCCGGGCCAGGTTCTTCAGCCGGCCCGAGGGCCGCGCGACCGCGGCAATGTGGGTCCCGGGCAGGAAGAACAGCCGCTGCCCGAAAAGCCTGGTCACCGCGCGGGCCGCCTCGTCGGCACGGAAGGACCAGTTGGGGGCGGCGGAGGCGTCTGCTGCGGTCATGGATCCAGCCTAGCGGCGGCAGTACATCCGGACGGCGATCGGACCGCGATCGTGACGGCGCCCGTGGCAGCCCGTGACGGAAGGCGGTGCCGGCAGCAGCGGATCTCCGGGCGAAGGTGCGGAATGTCCGCATTCCAGTTAACATTCACTAACTAATGTTCCCTGCGAGCCGGTGACTGCGGCGCATTCGCGGCGCGGCTTCACAGCCGGGTTCGGGTTCCACATCAAGGAGGATGCATGGACGTCAAAGGTACTGTCGCGCTCATTACGGGCGGGGCCTCGGGTCTGGGGGCGGCGACGGCCAGGCGGCTGTTCGGCGCCGGCGCGTCCGTGGTGCTGGTGGACCTGCCGGCCTCGGCCGGAGACGCGTTCGCCGCCGAGCTGAACGCCGGGGGCACGGCGGGTTCGGACGCCGCGGCGGGACCGGCGAACAGGGCCGTCTTTGTCCCCGCTGACGTCACCAACGAGGCCCAGGTACAGGCCGCCGTCGACGCCGCCGTCGCCCTGGGCCCGCTGCGCATCGTGGTGAACTGCGCCGGCATCGCCACCCCCGGCAAGGTCCTGGGCCGCGACGGCGTGCTCCCGCTGGAAAACTTCAACCGCGTTATCCAGATCAACCTCGTGGGCACTTTCAACGTGATCCGCCTGGCCGCCGCGGCGATGGTGGCCACCGAGCCGGCCGTGACGGAGCTGGGCGGTCCGGAACGGGGAGTCATCATCAACACCGCCTCCGTCGCCGCCTTCGACGGCCAGATCGGCCAGCCCGCCTATGCCGCCTCCAAGGGTGCCGTGGCCGCCATGACACTGCCGCTGGCACGTGAACTGGCCCGCTCGCTGGTCCGCGTCGTCACCATCGCGCCGGGAATTTTCGAGACCCCCATGATGGCCGGCCTGCCGCAGGAGGCGCAGGACTCCCTGGGCCACCAGGTGCCGCACCCCTCCCGGCTGGGCCGCCCCGCCGAGTACGCCAACCTGGCCGCGCACATCGTGGACAACGCCATGCTCAACGGCGAAACCATCCGGCTCGATGGGGCCATCCGGATGGGACCCAAGTGACGCAGCCAGGGCTTGCCCCCGACTCCGCTCTCTCCACGGCCGGCCTGCCGGGCGCTGATTTCTTCGACTTCGAATCCCTGCTCAGTGCTCCGGAGCAGGAGAAGCTGAAGGAGCTGCGCGAGTTCCTGGCCCGGGAGGTCGCGCCCTTTGCCGGCGAATGGTGGAACAAGGCGGAATTCCCCGCGCACATCCTGCCCAAGCTGGCCGCACTTGAGCTCAGCGCGCCGGCCCAGCGAGGCTACAGCAACCTGTTCGCCGGGCTGGTCATCGCCGAAATGACCCGGGTGGACACCTCGATCGCGACGTTCTTCCTGGTCCACCACGACCTCTTCGTGGAGTCGCTGTACGGCTTCGGCTCCGAGGAACAGAAGGCCCGCCTGCTCGAGGACGCCGCGAACCTCCGGACCACCGGCGCCTTCGCGCTCACCGAGCCGGAGCACGGCTCCGACGTCGCCGGCGGCATGGAAACCCGGGCCCGGCGCGTCCCCGGCGGAGCGGCCGACGGCGGGGACTGCTGGGTGCTCAACGGCGCCAAGCGCTGGATCGGCAACGGGACGTTCTGCGACTACATGCTCGTGTGGGCCCGGGATGAGGCCGACGGCGGCGTCCGCGGCTTCATCGTCGACGCCGCCTTGCCCGGCGTGAGCCGGAGCAGGATCGAGAACAAGATCGCCCTGCGCACGGTGCAGAACGCGGACATCGTCTTCAAGGATGTCCGGGTGGCCGAGGCGGACCGCTTCGCCGGCATCAACAGCTTCGAGGACACGAACGAGCTGCTGCGCGGCTCGCGGATCATGGTGGCCTGGCAGGGTGTCGGTCAGCAGCTGGCCGCGTTCGACGTCGCCCGCCAGTACGCCGTCGAACGCCAGCAGTTCGGGCGGCCGCTGGCGAAGTTCCAGCTCGTCCAGCAGCAGCTGGTGACCATGCTGGGCAACGCCGTGGCGAGCATGGGGATGATGGTCCGGATTGCGCAGCTGCAGGAGCAGGGCGCCGCGGACATGCCCCAGGTGGCACTCGCGAAGTCCTACGTCAGCGCCAGGATGCGCGAAACCGTGGCGATGGGACGGTCCCTGCTGGGCGGCAACGGGATCGTCACCGATTACCGGATGGCCAAGATCTTCTCCGACGCCGAGGCGATCTACACCTACGAAGGCTCCTACGAGATCAACACGCTGATCGTGGGCCGTGCCGTGACCGGGGTGTCCGCGATCGTGTAGCAGTCCGTCTAGAAGAGCGCGGGCTCTTTCTCTCCGGCCTCGATCCGGTAATCCAGGCTGTTGTTCTTCACCGGCATGGGGCAGGTGCCATAGGGGGTGAAGGCGCTCGGGTAGTTGATGGCACGGTTGAAATCCAGGATCACCGTGTTGTCGGGGCGCGGCCGCGCCGTGGAAACCTTCCGCCATTCGTCCGTGCTCTCTCCATTGGTCTCGTCGTGGAACGTGACCGTGAGCGCGCCGAGTTTTTCCTCCTCCGCGTGCAGGTGGAACTCGTGGTCCTTGCCGGGCAGCCGGAAGACGAGCTCGCCGACGGAGCGGTGGACCCCGTCCACGAGCGGGTTGGCGGTGCCGTTCGGGACATCCACGGGCTCCGGATAGGGCACGAACCTGGCCTCGACCGCCAGCTCGGGCCGGAAATCGAAGGTGGGCACGCCGTCAAACTCGGTGAACAGGGGCGACTTCGAATCCCGGGTCCGGATGGCGTACTTGCCGGCCCGCATGGCGAGCTCCACCATTACCTGCCGGCCGTCGTCGCCGCCGTGCTGTACCCACATCAGCGACTCCTCGTCGGAGAGCACTGCACTGATCGTCCCGTCCGCGGGTTCGCCGGTCTCCACAAGGGTCAGCCCGTCGGACGCGGCGGCGGTGAGGAACGCCGTGGTGCCGTCCGTGGACCAGAGGCCCGGGGTGAGGTCGACGGCGGCCGGCCGGTCATCGAGCCACTGGAACGAGGTCAGCGTCAGCCAGCCGTGCTCGGCGGCCAAGGCCGTGTTGCGGCTGTTGCGGAAGCGCTGCCAGCGGGCAAGCTGCGGATCAGTCGCGGGCTCAACGGTGTTCATGGGTTCCTCCAGGGCGGTGGTCTGTGCGGCCGGGGTGCGTGCGGCTGGGCTGCCGAGGCTGGCTTGCACCAGCTGGGCTGCGGTGGCGCGGGCGGCAGCGGCGGCTCCAGGGTCGCCGTCGAGCACCCCGCTGGCCAGGCCGCCGTCGAGCAGCAGCGTGAGGCTGCGGGCGAGCTGTTCCGGGTCCGTCGCTCCCGCACGGGCGGCCAGGTCCCGGATCCAGGCCCGGATGTGCTGTTTGTGGGCCACGGTCCGGTCATGGACGCGGGTGCCGGCGGCAGACTCGGCCGCGGCGTTGATGAAGGCGCAACCGCGGTAGCCGTCGCGTCGGGAGGCCGTTCCCAGGGCGTCGAAGAGGCCCACGAGCTGGTCGGCCGGGGCCGGGCCGGCTGCTTCGGCGGCGGCGTGGAGCTGTCCGGTCCAGATGCCGTCGACCTTCTCCAGGTAGGCCAGGATGAGGTCGTCCTTGGCCGGAAAATACTTGTAGAACGTGGCCTTGGCGACGCCGGATTCGGCGATGATCGTATCGACGCCAGCCGCGCGGAGCCCCTGGGCGTAGAAGAGCCGGAAGGCGGTGGTCAGGATCTTCTCCCTGGCATGCCCGGCGGGGGTGCGGGCAGCCGGCGGGGCGGTGGCTGCTGGCGGCGTCATAACTCAATGGTACACAGACAAGTCTGTCTATGATTGCGGTAGACAGGCCTGTCTGATAGCGTCGTGCCCAACAGTAGACGAACCTGTCTATCCCCAACGAATCAGAATGAGGACGCCATGAAGATTGCTGTGCTGGGAACTGGCACCGTCGGCCGCACGATCGCCGGCGCGCTGGCGGGCCTGGGCCACGACGTCGTCATCGGGACCCGCGATCCGCAGGCGACGCTGGCCCGGACGGAACCGGACGCGATGGGTACCGCGCCGTTCGCCCAGTGGCATGCGGCGCACAAGCAGGTCGGCGTCGCCACCTTCGCCGACGCCGCTGCAGGCGGCGAGCTCATCGTCAACGCCACCAACGGCGGCGGCTCCCTCAAAGCGCTGGCCGCCGCCGGTCCCGGGAACCTGAGCGGCAAGGTGATCATGGACGTCGCGAACCCCCTGGACTTCTCCCAGGGAATGCCGCCGTCGCTGAACCCCGTGAACACCGACAGCCTGGGCGAGCAGATCCAGCGCACATTTCCGGAAGCCCGGGTGGTCAAGACCCTGAACACCATGACGGCCAGCGTGATGGTAAATCCGGCCCGCGTGGCCGGGGGAGAGCACTCGGTGTTCGTCTCCGGAAACGACGAGGACGCCAAGAAAGCCGTGACGGAGATCCTCCAGGGGTTCGGTCACCGGGACGTCATCGACCTTGGCGACATCACTAGCGCCCGCGGCGCCGAAATGATCCTGCCGGTCTGGCTGCGGATCTGGGGCTCGCTGGGCACCGGGGAGTTCAACTTCAAGATCGCCCGCTGAACGCCGCCGGCCGCCGGCCGCTGCCGCCCAACTGGCTGGCAGCAGGTGCCGTTCTGGGGTGCAGAAACGGCATGAGCTGCGAGCTACTGGGGTGCAGGGGGCTGTGTTGCGCGGGCAGGACACTATCTGAGACGGATTCCCAGCCTGCCCGGGCTGCGGGTAACATCCGATAGGAAGAAGTAACCGGGCTCACAGTATCCAGCGCAGTGTACGAGCCAAGTCGAACCCTCGAAAGAAAAGTTTCCATGGCTGACACTGCAATGCATTCCGACACCGATCTCGCCGCAGAACTGCGGGCCGACGTCCGTCGGGTGTCCACCCTCCTCGGCGAGTCCTTGGTTCGCCAGCACGGGCCCGAACTTCTGGACTTGGTCGAGCAGGTGCGCCTGCTGACCAAGGAATCGAAGGAAGCCGCCCGGGGCGGCGCCGATGCGACCGGTCCGTGGAGCTCGTACGATGTCGTTGCACAGGTCCGCGAACTGCTAGGCTCCCTGCCCCTGGACCAGGCCACCGACCTGGTCCGCGCCTTCGCGTTCTACTTCCACCTGGCCAACGCCGCCGAGCAGGTCCACCGGGTCCGCGGGCTGCGCACCCGCCAGGAAAAGGACGGCTGGCTCGCCAAGGCCGTCACGGACATCGCCGCGCAGGCCGGCGCTTCCGTGCTGCAGGAGGTCGTGAACGAGCTCGACGTCCGGCCCATTTTCACAGCCCACCCCACCGAGGCCTCCCGCCGCTCCGTGCTGGACAAGATCCGCCGGCTCTCCGACGTCCTCGCCGAATCCACCGCGGAAGGCACCTCCGCGCGCCGCCGCCAAGACCGCCAGCTCTCTGAAGTGATCGACCAGATGTGGCAGACGGACGAGCTCCGCCAGGTCCGGCCCACCCCGGTGGACGAGGCCCGGAACGCCATCTACTACCTCACCGGCATCCTCAGCGACGCCATGCCGGAGATGCTCTCGGACCTCTCCGAGCTGCTCGGCGAACACGGTGTGACCCTCCCCGCCGAGAAGGCGCCCATCAGGTTCGGCTCATGGATCGGCGGCGACCGGGACGGCAATCCGAACGTCACCGCTGCAGTCACCCGCGAGATCCTGCAGATCCAGAACCAGCACGCGGTGCGGATCAGTATCGGCCTGATCGACGGACTCATCTCCATCCTGTCCAACTCGACGGCTCTGGCCGGGGCGGAACCGGAGCTCCTGGACTCGATCGACGTCGACCTCAAGAACCTCCCGGGCCTGGACCGCAGGGTCCTTGAGCTGAATGCGCAGGAGCCGTACCGGCTCAAACTCACCTGCATCAAGGCCAAACTCCTGAACACGGCCCGGCGCGTGGCCGCCGGTTCCCCGCACGAGCCCGGCCGTGACTACACCGCCACCGCTGAGCTTCTCGCCGAGCTCGGCCTGCTGGAACGGTCGCTGCGGCACCACCATGGGGAGCTCGCCGCCGACGGTGCCTTGGCTCGCGTCCGCCGGGCCATCGCCTCCTTCGGCCTGCACCTGGCCACCCTGGACATCCGCGAACATGCCGACCACCACCACGACGCCGTCGGGCAGCTTATGGACCGCCTCGGCGGCCCGGGCGTCCGGTACGCGGAGCTGAGCCGCGCCGAGCGCCTCGAAGTGCTGGGCTCGGAGCTCGCCTCCCGCCGTCCGCTCTCCGGCCACCCGATCAAGCTCGACGGCGTCGCCGACGGCACGTACGACGTATTCCGTGAGATCCGGCGTGCCCTGCGCACCTACGGCCCCGACGTGATCGAGACGTACATCATCTCCATGACCCGCGGAGCGGACGATGTCCTGGCTGCGGCGGTGCTGGCCCGCGAGGCCGGACTGGTCAGCCTTTTCGGCGAGGCGCCCTACGCCAAGATCGGTTTCGCGCCGCTGCTCGAGACCGTGGAGGAGCTGCGTGCCTCGGCCGAGATCATGGACCGGCTGCTCTCCGATTCGTCCTACCGGGAGCTAGTCCGGCTGCGCGGGGATGTGCAGGAAATCATGCTGGGTTACTCGGACTCCAACAAGGAATCCGGCGTGATGACCAGCCAGTGGGAAATCCACAAGACCCAGCGCAAACTCCGGGACATTGCGGCCAAGCACGGCGTCCGGGTGCGCCTCTTCCACGGCCGCGGCGGCTCCGTGGGCCGCGGCGGCGGGCCGACCTACGACGCCATCATGGCCCAGCCCAACGGCGTGCTGGAAGGCGAAATCAAGTTCACCGAGCAGGGCGAAGTCATCTCTGACAAGTACTCACTGCCCGAGCTGGCCCGCGAGAACCTCGAGCTGTCCCTGGCCGCCGTGATGCAGGGTTCCGCGCTGCACCGCACGCCGCGCACCTCTGAGGACCAGCGCGTGCGCTACGGCCACGTCATGGAGACCATCTCCGACGCCGCGTTTGCCCGCTACCGGACGCTGATCGATGACCCGGACCTGCCCGCGTACTTCATGGCCTCCACCCCGGTGGAGCAGCTGGGCTCCCTGAACATCGGCTCCCGGCCGTCCAAGCGGCCCGATTCCGGTGCCGGGCTGGAGGGCCTGCGGGCGATCCCGTGGGTGTTTGGCTGGACCCAGTCCCGGCAGATCGTGCCGGGCTGGTTCGGCGTCGGCTCCGGCCTCAAGGCCGCCCGCGAGGACGGCCACTCGGCCCAGCTCGCGGAGATGATGGAGGGCTGGCACTTCTTCCGCTCGGTGCTCTCCAACGTGGAAATGACACTGGCCAAGACGGACATGGACATTGCCGGCTATTACGTGTCCACCCTGGTCCCGGAAGGGCTGCACCACCTGTTCCGCGCCATCCGGGCCGAATACGAGCTCACCGTCGCCGAGATCCAGAACCTCACCGGCGAGGACCTGCTCCTCGATGCCCAGCCCACACTGAAGCGCTCGCTGGAAATCCGGGACCAGTACCTGGACCCGATCAGCTACCTGCAGGTGGAACTGCTGCGCCGCGTGCGGGCCGAAGCCGCCGCAGGAGAGAGCATGTCCGGTGCCGAGATCGACGAACGGCTCCAGCGCGCCATGCTGATCACGGTCAACGGCGTCGCCGCAGGCCTGCGCAACACGGGCTAAGGCGCTGGGTTCCGGAGCTCTCCGTACGGCACCACGATGGTGCGGCGGGCGCGGCCGCCATCGGAATAGGCGAGGGTCCTGACGGGAACCCCGTAGAGCGCCGAAAGCGCGGTGTCCGTGAGCAGGTCGGCGGCCCGCCCTGTCCGCGCGCCGCCACTGCCCAGGAGGACGGCCCGATCGGCCAGGTACATTGCATGGTCGGGATGGTGGGTGCTCAGCAGCATGGCCATGCCATCGGCCATCAGTTCGCGCAGGAGCGACAGGACACGCACCTGGTTCTTGAGATCGAGGCCAGTGGCAGGCTCGTCCAGCACCAGCACGGGACAGCCCGCAGCAATGGCCCGGGTTATCAGGATCAGTTGTTGCTCGCCCCCGCTCAGGGTGGGGAAGCGGCGGTTCCGCAGCCCGGCCACGCCCACCTTCTCCATCGCTTCCAGGGCCGCGGCCCGGTCCGTGGCTCCCGGGGTCCGGAAGATCCCCACCTGCCGGGCCCTCCCCATCAGGACCATGTCAAGGGCGCTGTAGCCAAACACGCTGCCGTGCGCCTGCGGCACGTACCCCGCGCCGTCGGCCCGGCGGACCGTTCCTTCTGCCGGCTCCAGCAGCCCGGCAGCGCAGCGCACCAGAGTGGTCTTGCCGCTGCCGTTGGGCCCCAGCACCGCGGTGGCGGTGCCGGGCGGCACCCGGAAACTGACGTCCCGGAAAACCCAGTCCTGCCGCGCGTAGCCGAATCCCACGCCGTCCAGCTCAAGCACTTTCCCAGATCCTTTCCCGGTTGCGGCGCAGGAGCAGGAAGAAAACAGGGGCCCCGATGAGGGCGGTGAGGACGCCCAGCGGTATCTCGCCGGCGGTCGCGGTGCGGGCCACCGTGTCCACCAGGACGATGTAGGCGCCTCCCAGGAGGAAGGACACCGGCAGGAGCACCCGGTGGTCCGGGCCCACCCACATCCGCGCCAGGTGCGGTACCACCAGGCCCACCCAGCTGACCGCGCCGCTGACTGCGACTGCGCCGGCCACAATCAGTGCCACCGCAATCAGCACCACCCAGCGCAGCGGACGCGGTCTGACGCCCAGCGCTGCGGCGTCCTCGTCACCCAGGGAGAGCACGTTGATGCGCCAGCGCAGCTTCGGCACTGCCCTGGTACGCGATCATGACGCTGCCCGTTATCTTTGCCGCGGGGATGAGCCTGCTGGACTCCCTGGACGGTTGCCTGATGAACTTCGCCTACGGCTGGGCGGTGTCCCGGCCCGTCCGCCGGATCTACTACAACATCGTCATCACGGGGCTGTCGGTGGCCGTGGCGCTGGGGATCGGCTCCATCGAGCTGATCCCCATCCTCGTGGAACGGGCCGGGATCAGCACAGGCCCGCTGTCCGCCATCGGCGGTATCGACCTGGACTCGGTGGGGTACACGGTCGTCGCGCTGTTCCTGGGTACCTGGGTGCTGGCCATGGGGGTGTGGAGGTTCGGCCACATTGAGGAACGGTGGTCGGCTCCGGTCAGGAACCCGGACGCCGGCCGCGAAGGTTAAGCAGGCGCCCGCGGTACCCGATGCGTCTAGGCTTGAGCCTATGCCGTCGTTCCAGACCAGACTCAAGATCACCGGGATCAAGCCGGGCAACCCGCCGGACGCCGTGATGGCGGCGGCCGTCGAGGCGCTCGAGACGCGGCACCATGTGGAATCGAACCAGCTGGAGCTGGCCGGCGGGGTGCCGCAGCTGAACCTGCGCTTCCTGGTCGACCCCACCTCCTACAGCGGCGAGAACAGCCAAGCGAGGGAGTCGGCCGCGATGATGCGCGACGCCGTCGAACGCGTTGCACTGACCGGAACGCTGACGGTGCTCCGCCGCAGCCGCGGCCGCTGGGCGCCCGTCTGACCTCAGAAATCCAACTCCTCGTCCGGGTCATTCACCGGGGACTCCACGGGGGAACGGCTGCCACGGCGCCTCGTGACGATCACACCCACGACGGCGCCGATCACCAACCCGACGCCGACGCCGATCAGCGAGCTGGCCCAGAATGGAAGCCCCGTGGCGGAGCCAGTGAAATATCCCAAGGCGACTGACCAGGTGGCCCAGAGGATGCCGCCGATGGCCGCGCAGAGGCTGAAGCCGCGGGTGGAGACGTTCGCGATGCCCGCCGCGGCCGTTGTCGCGAGCCGCCCGCCGGGGATGAACCGGATACCGATGATCGCCCCGTAGGTGGAGGACCGGCCCGCCCGGGCGATTGCAGCGTGCACGCCCGTGTGGAAGCTCCGCCCCCATTTCCAGCGGTCGAGCACATGGCTCAGGCGCCGCTTGAAGAGCTGGAAGACCATGAGGTCGCCGAGCCAAGAGGCCAGGGCGGCAAGGAGCACCACCAGGAAGCCGTTGGCGCGCCCGTCGGCGGAGAGCGCGCCGCCGGTGATGACCAGCATCTCGGAGGGGATAGGCGGGAAGATGGCGTCGCCTATGACGATCGGGATGATCCAGAAATAGATCGCGGCGCCCCAGCTGTCCGCATTGCCCAAGTCCATGGCCACAAGGTACCGCACTTCTGCTCTGGCGCCGGACTCCCGGTGACGGGGCCGCGGCTGGGTCAGAGGGCTTCGCTGAGCTGCAGCCCGCTGCGGTACTCGACAGGCCTGCCGGTGATGGGATCGACGAAGCGGATGCCGCGGGCCAGGAGCTGGAGCGGTTTGGTGTAGTCGTCCGGGGCTTTGTCCAGCAGGTCCGGGTAGAACGCATCGTTGACGATCCCCAGTCCCAGCGATGCCATGTGAACGCGGAGCTGGTGGGTCTTTCCCGAGTGCGGCTCAAGCCGGTACAGCGCCCGGCCTCGGGTCCCGGCGTCGGACTGGCCGCTTTCGTCGGCTGCGGCGTCGGCAGACCGGTCGGCGTCGAACGTCCTCAGCAGCTCGATCCGGGTTTCCGCGTTGGGTTCGCCGTCGATCACCTCGGCCAGCAGGTAGCTGCGGGACTTGGTCATCCGGTTGCGCACCACGACGGGGAAGTCGACGGCGGGGTGGCCGGGGGCAGGGACGGCGGCGGCCACGCACTCGTATTCCTTCTGGACCTGGCGCTTCTCGAAGAGCACTTGGTACTTGCCCCGGGTGTCGGGGTTGGTGGAGAGCAGCAGGATGCCGGCCGTCATACGGTCCAGGCGGTGCATGGGGATTAGCTCCGGCAGCTTGAGCTGGTTCCGGAGCCGGACCAGGGCGGACTCCTGGATGTAGGTGCCGCCGGGCGTGGTGGGCAGGAAGTGCGGCTTGTCCACCACCAGGAGGTGATCGTCCTGGTGCAGGATGTTGAGCTCCACCGGAATCCGGGTCTCCGGCGGGAGTGTGCGGTAGTACCAGATGAAGGTGTGGTCCCGCAGCGCGGTGGCGCGGTCCAGCGCGGTGCCGGCCTCGCCGACGATCTCCCCGGCGTCGAACCGGTCCTCGATGCCCTGGGGATCGATGTGCCCCCAGCGGTGCATCATGTATTCCATCGCGGTGTCCCAGGGCCCCTCGTCCGGGAGACGCAGGCGGGTCGCGTTGACGCCGTCGCGCACGGGGAGGGGGGATTGCATCACCGGTCCATTCTACTGGGCTGCCTGGCCGCCGTTTCGATGGTTCCCCGCCGGAAAGACGCTGCGAAGCATCGAGCCCGCAGGGGACCATCGAATCGGACAGCCGACGAGAAAAAAGTTCTTGACAAATAAAACTGTCGGTAGGCACACTTGGAGCATGTTGGACATCGAAGTGATCGAGGACCCGGCCGCGGCGGAGGCCTCGCTGGACCCCATCCGGACACGGATCCTGCGGGAACTCTCCGAGCCCGGGTCCGCCACGCAGCTCGCCGCGCGGGTGGGGCTGCCGCGGCAGAAGGTGAACTACCACCTGAAGGCTCTCGAGCGGCATGGGCTCGTGGAGCTCGTGGAGGAGCGCCGGAAAGGCAACGTCACGGAGCGCATCCTGCGGGCGACGGCGGCCTCCTACCTGATTTCGCCCGCCGCGCTGGCCTCCGTGGCGCCGGACCCGAACCGGTTCTCGGACCGCTTCTCCGCCTTCTGGCTGTTGGCGCTCGCCGGCCGCCTGGTCCAGGAAATGGGCCAGCTGATCGCCGGAGCCGCGGCGGCCAAACAGAAACTTGCCACGTTCGCCATCGACGGCGAGATCACCTTCCGCTCCTCCGCGGACCGGGCCGCCTTCGCCGAGGAGCTCGGCGTCGCCGTGACCCGGCTCGTGGACAAGTACCACGACGGCGGGACCGGTACTCCGGCGGGCAGCCCGGCGGGCACTCCGGCGGGTGGCGGGCGCAAGCACCGGCTCGTCGTCGCGCTTCATCCAGCACTCAAGGCATCACCCACAACCACATCAGCAAAGGAGCAGGACAATGACTGACAAGCGGAATTTCGAGATTGTTTACGACACCGAACTGCCCGGCACCCCGGAACGGGTCTGGGAAGCGGTCACCAAGGACACCCCGGCCTGGATGTTCCCCACGGACGAGTGGCCGGCCGTCCGGACGGTGGATGAGTACCCCGCGCATCTGGTGTCCCGGATGGAGGGTCCGGACGGCTGGTTCAACCAGTTGGAGCACGTGCTGGAACCGCTCGACGGCGGCCGTGCCCGCCTGCACTACGTCCACAGCGGCATCTTCGCCGACAACTGGGACGAACAGTACGACGGCGCCAGCAAGCACACCGAGTTCTATCTGCACACCCTGGGCCAGTACCTGAAGTACTTCGACGCCAGGCCCGTGGTGTTCACGGACATCCAGGCCCCTGCGGCGTCGCAGGCGCCGGACGGGTTCGCGCGGCTCAAGAAGGCAATGGGCGTGGACGGCTCTGCGACGGGCGACACCGTGGAGCTGAAGCTCGACGGCGTCGGGCGGCTCTCCGGCGAAGTGGACTTCTCCAACGAGAACTTCCTGGGCCTGCGGACGGCCGATGCGATGTACCGGTTCTTCGGCCGCAACGCGTTCGGGGCCCCGGTGGGCATGACCGTCCATGACTTCAGCGGCCGCGGGGACTCAGAGGCCACGGCCAAGGACTGGGGCGGCTTCCTCGGGAAGGTCTTCGCCTAGGCTGGCGGCCCCGCCGCCGGCAGCAGGTCAGGCGATGGCAGCGGCGGGCGCAGCTGCGAGGTTCCGCCGCAGCTGCGGCGCAACCTCCAGTCGGTTCTGGGCCGAACGCAGGGCCACGACCGCGGTCTCGAGCTGCTCCGGCGGCAGGGTGAACGGCACCCGGAGGTAGTGCTCAAAGGCGCCGCCCACGCCAAACCTGGGTCCGGCGGCGAGTCGGATGCCGAAGTCCGGCGCGATCACCGCCAGCGCCGTGCTGATGGGAACGGGCAGGCGGCACCAGACGGACAGGCCGCCGTCGGGCCTTTCGGTCTGCCAGGTCGGCAGATGCTCGGCGATAAGTGCGAGGAGGATGTCCCGGTTGTCGCGGAGCGCCGCGAGCCGCGCCGGGAGGGGCTCCGAGAGCGCATTGACCAGATGGGCTGCCGCCAGTTGTTCGACCACCGGACCGCCGAGGTCCATGGTGGTGCGGGACGCGGCGAAGCGCTGGATGAGGGGCTCGCCGGCACGGATCCAGCCGGTCCGCAGTCCGGCCCAGTGGGACTTGCTGAGCGAACCGATTGACACCACTGCCGGGCTGAATGCGGCCAGCGGCGTGGAGGGGGCGGCGTCGAGGTTCAGCTCCCGCAGCGTCTCGTCGACCACCAGGACGGTGCCGGACGCGGCCGCCGCCCGGACCAGCCGGCGCCGCTGCGGATCGGACATCAGCCGCCCGGTGGGGTTGTGGAAGTCCGGCACCACGTAGGCCATCGCCGGCCGCTGTTGCTGCAGGGCGGCCTCCATCGCGTCAAGATCCCAGCCGGTGTACCCGTCGCTGTTGGCCGGTGGCAGGGCCACCGGAACGGGCAGGCAGCCTGCGGCACGGATGGCGTCGAGGGCGTTCGGGTAGCTGGGGTGTTCAACCAGCACTTTGTCCGACCGGCCCGCGAGCGTGCGCAGCACGATGTTCAGGGCATGCTGCGCGCCGGAGGTCACCAGGATCTGCCCGGCGGTGGTGGGCACCCCGGCGGCCGAATACTGCGCCGCGATCGCCGCCCGGAGCGCTCCCACTCCGAGGGCGTCGTAGCCGAAGCCCGGCAGCAGCGCCGGCAGCTCCGTCAGCGCGGAGGCAAAGGCCCGGTGCACCACCTCGCCGCTGGCGGGCAGGGACGCATAGGCAAGATCCAGCAGCCCGTCCGGGACGGCCAGGCCCGGGGCGCCGCTGAGGTCGGATCCTCCGTTCGGGCCAGCGCCGTCGCGGCTGGCGCCCCCGGGCCCGCGATGCGGGATGCAGGTCCGGCCCCGGCTGCCCTGGCCGCTGCTGAGGAAGCCCTGCTCCCGCAGCGAGGAGTACGCGGCGGTCACCGTGGTGCGGCTGACGCCAAGCGTTTCCGCCAGTGAGCGTTCGCTCGGCAGCGCGACGTCCAGCGGGACGCGGCCGTCCAGGACCAGCAGTCGTACGACGTCGGCCAGCTCGCGGTAGGCGGGGGTGGCGCCGAGGTTCCACTTGCCCAGGAGGCGGGCGAGGGAACTGGGATTAAGGGAACCGGACATGAAGCCAGTATCTCAAACTGGATATGGATTACAAGGCCAGTTTTGCCGGAGGATGGAGTCCATGATGACCCGCAGACTCCTCCAGCTTCTTATCGGCCTCGCCATGTACGGCGTATCCCTGGCGATGTTCATCCGGGCGGGACTCGGATTGGATCCCTGGGATGTCTTCCACCAGGGCCTCGCCAGCAAGTCCGGCCTGAGCATCGGCACGGTGGTGGTCATTGTCAGCTTCCTGGTGCTGCTCCTCTGGATACCGCTCCGGCAGTGGCCAGGCTTCGGCACGCTGTCCAACGCCGTACTGGTGGGAGTCTTCGCGGATGTCGGCCTGGCCCTGATCCCGGAGTTCTCGCATCTTGGTGGACAGATCGGCATGCTCGCGGGAGCGGTGCTGCTCAACGGCATCGCGTCGGCCTGCTACATCGGCGCCCGCCTCGGCCCCGGCGCCCGGGACGGTCTCATGACGGGACTGGCCCGGCGCACGGGATGGTCGGTGCGGACGTCCCGGACGGGTATCGAATTGGTGGTACTGGGTGCCGGCTGGCTGCTGGGCGGTTCCGTCGGGGTGGGGACAGCGGTCTACGCCCTGGCCATCGGCCCGCTGGTGCAGTTGCTGTTGCCGCGGTTCACCGTGCCTGAGCCGAAAGCGCCCAAGCTGCAGACCACGTCCGAACAGATGCCCGGGGGAGCCTCCGAGGATCCTGACGCTCTGCCGGCGACGGCGTAGGCTGCCTGCCGGCTCTGTTGCCGCTAGGCGTGCAGGGCCGGATAGGGTTGGCAGGTGGGGCAGTAGTAGATGTCCCGTTCTTCGGTTCCGGTTCCGGTTGCGGCCGCCTTGGCCAGGGCACCGCGGCGCACCGGGGTTCCGCACTTGAGGCAGGGCTGGTGCTCCCGGCGGTAGACCCAGTAGCCGGGCAGCCCGGACGTCCGGCCGGCGGGCTGGCCGCGCGGATTGAGCACGGTGGTGCGCCGGCCGGGCCCAAGATTGGCTTCCAGCAGGACCTTGGCGTGCATGATCACGGCCGGCAGGTCACGCACCGCCGAAACCAGTGAGGCCGGATGGACCCCCGAGAGGAAACAGGCCTCGCAGCGGTAAATGTTTCCGATGCCCGCGAGGTTCCTCTGATTCAGCAGGGCGACGCCGATCGGGACGTCCGGGGCAGCTCGAATCCGGCGTTCGGCCTCGGCCATGTCCCAGTCCGGGCCCAGGAGATCGGGCCCGAGGTGCCCCACAACCGAGTCCTCCTCCGAGGTGCGGACGACTTCCAGGATGCCGAGCGAAAACCCGACGGCGTCGGCCGCCGCGGTCCGCAGCACGCAGCGGACGGTGAAGCCGGGCTTCCGCCAGCGGCCGCCGGGCGGGTAGACCTGCCACGCACCTTCCATTTTCAGATGCGAGTGGATGGTCAGCCGGTCCCGTTCCTCCGGACTGCGGACTGCTGGCCCCTGTCCTGCTGATCCCTGTTCAGCCCGACCCTGTTCTGCTGAGCCGTGCCCTCCCGGACCCTGGAGCCGCATGAGCAGGTGCTTGCCGCGGGGCACCACCTCCTGCACAATCCAGCCGTCGAGCTTGAGTGTGGCGAAGCGCGGCACCCGGAAGTCGGAGGAGATGAGCTGCTGGCCCGCGAGAGCGGCGTGCAGCTGCGCGGCGGCGCGGAACACCGAGTCGCCCTCAGGCACGGATTCTCAGTCCCTTCGGGGTGGAGTAGGCGCCGGCGCGGGCGAGGGCGGCGGCGATGGGCGTGTCCAGGATGCCGTGGCCGTTGACCTTTTCCATGATCAGCTTGTCCACCGCCCCGCGGGTCACGACCCCCACCAGCGCGGCGCCGGCCGCGGCCAGGATCCCGGCGTCGTCGCTGAACGCCAGCAGGGTCTTGCCGCCGCGTTCCACGTAGAGGACGAGGGCGCCGTCGACGAGCACCACGAGGGCCCCGGCCTTCCGGCCCGGACGGTGGCCGGTGCCGGCTTCGGCGTTGAGGGCAGGCCAGGGCAGGGCGGCGCCGTAGGGGTTCGCGGGGTCCGTCGCAGCGAGGGCCAGCGCGGCGGGCTCGGGCTTGGACAGCTGCGTGTCCTCGGCAAAGGACCGCAGCCGGTCCACGGTGGCGGGGACGGCAAACTGGGCCGCGCCGAGATGCTCGATGAAGTAGCCGCGCCGGCACCGTCCGGCTTCTTCCAGCCGGGCGAGCACCTTGTACATCAGGCCGAAGCCGCCCAGGATGTTCTCCGCCATGACCGAGCCGCGGGTGACCACACCGTACCGGTCCAGCAGGAGTTCCGCGGTGGCCCGGGCATGGATGGTGGGATCCAGCTCGGGGGCGGGCAGGGCGGACCAGCGTCCGGCGGCCAGGGGGGCAGCGGGCGTGGTGCCGCTGACGGAGCCGTAGCGGCCGCCGGTGAGCCCCGGTGACCCGAGCAGGCCGGTGCCGTGGGCGCGCCCCAGCCGGCTCAGCCGGGGGCGCGCGCCCGCGGCGCGCGCGATACCTGCCGGTGGGCCGTGTGGCCGCCGGCAATCATCGCGCGGACCGGGGCGAAGGTATCGCCGGTGATCCGGCCCGCCCAGGCTAGGTCCCAGAGCGCCGAGACCACCTGCTGGTCACTGAGTACGGAGTCCATGCCGCCGGCGATCTCCGTCAGTTGCCGGAAGAAGTAGCCTCCGCCGTTGTTCCGCAGATGGTCCAGCAGCCGCTGCTGCGCGTCGCCGGGCTCAAAGTCCACCGCCGGGTTCAGGGTCAGTTCTGCCGAGTCGGCAAGATGCAGGCTCACCCAGCCGTCATTTCCCGGCAGGGAGCCGGCGCCGGACCAGAGGACCTCACCGGCCGCCATGAGTTCGTCCAGCATGGCGGGCTGGTAGTCGGCCACCCGGGTGGCCAGGATCAGGGGCTCCCACGCGGAGGCCGGAATGGGCACGCCGGAGAGCTGGTCGACGGCCGTGATGATCCCGTCCAGCCCGCGGAGCGCCGACTGGCTGCGGCGGCTGCCGGGCGTGCGGACGTTCTGCCAGGCAGGGAGGAAGCGGCCGTATGCGGCGGCGTCGACGGGCTCGACTTCGGCGCGCAGCGCGGCGAGCGACCGGCGGCGGAGCTTGCGCAGCACCTCGGCGTCGCACCATTCGCTGACCCCGGCCAGCGCCGGGGCGGTCGGAACGGCTGGTGTCTGGGCGGCATCCGAGCCTGCACCAGCGCCGGCGTCCGCCGCTGCCGACGTCTCTTCCGGCGGTGAGGCATGGGGACGGAACTCTCCCTCCACCACGCGGCCGTCCGCGGCGAGCCGTTTCAGCGCAGTGCCGACGACGGCGACGCCGAGTCCCAGCCGGGCCGCGGCTTCGGTGGACGTGAAGGGACCGTGCGTGCGGGCGTAGCGCGAGACGAGGTCACCCAAGGGGTCCGCGACGGGTTCGATGAAGGCCAGGGGCACACCCATGGGCAGCGGGACGCCGAGGGCGTCGCGCAGCCGGGCGGCGTCCTCCACGGCGGCGAAACGCTCGACGCCGCCGACGTTCACCTTGATGGCGCGGTTGGCCCGCTGCAGAGCAACGAGGTGCCCGCGCGCGTCAGCCGCCGGGGTTTCGACAAGCTCAACCACCGGGCCGGGCCCAGCCGCCGGCGTTTCGACGGGCTCAACCACCGGCTCGAGCCGGGCTGCGACCTCCTCCGGCGTGAGCGGGCCCAGGAGGCGGAGCAGGTCAGCAACCCCTTCCAGACCGCGCACCTTCCGGTCCCGTGCCAGCCGCTGCAGCTCCCGTTCGGTGGCCTCAATGACCCTTGCGTCGAGCAGTTCACGTAGCTCCACACGCCCGAGGAGCTCGTTGAGCAGGGTCGAATCCAGCGCCAGCGCGGCGGCCCGGCGCTCTGCGAGCGGGGAGTCGCCTTCGTAGAGGAACTGCGCGACGTAGCCGAACAGCAGGGACTTGGCGAAGGGGGAAGGCTGCTGCGTCGTGGTCTGCACGATCCGCAGCTCGTGGCGCTCGACGGACGCGGCGATGTCTTTCAGGGCCGGAAGATCGTAGACATCCTGCAGGCATTCGCGCACGGTCTCGAGCACAATCGGGAACGCCGGGTACTTCCGGGCGACGTCCAGCAGCTGGGCGGAGCGCTGCCGCTGCTGCCACAAGGGCTGCCGCTTGCCCGGGTTCTGCCTGGGCAGGAGCAGGGCCCGGGCGGCGCACTCGCGGAACCGGGAGGCGAAGAGGGCGCTCCCGCCGACCTCCGCCGTCACGATCTGCTCCAGTTCCTCGGGGTCGAAGAGGAACAGCTCGGCCCCGGGGGGCTCGTCCTCCATCATCGGCACGCGCAGCACGATGCCGTCGTCGGCGGCCATGGCGGAGCCGTCCATCCCGTAGCGCTGGTGCAGGCGCTGGCCCACGGCCAGCGCCCACGGCGCGTGCACCGGCATGCCGAAGGGGCTGTGCAGCACCACCCGCCAGTCGCCGAGCTCATCGTGGAAGCGCTCCACCACGAGGGTGGTGTCGCTGGGGACCACCTCGGTGGCCAGCTTTTGTTCGGCGAGGTACTGGATGAGGTTGTTGGCGGCGAAGTCGTCCAGGCCGCTGGCCTTGCAGCGTTCCATCGCCGGCCCGACGTCGGACGCTGAAAGCTCGCGCATGAACGCCCCCAGAGCGCGGCCCAGGTCCACGGGCCGGCCCAGGGAGTCGCCCTTCCAGAAGGGGAGCTTGCCGGGCTGGCCGAAGGCGGGGGACACCAGGACCCGGTCGTGGGTGATGTCCTCGATCTTCCAGCTCGTGGCGCCGAGGGCGAAGATATCGCCGACCCGGGATTCATAGACCATTTCCTCGTCGAGTTCGCCGACGCGGCGGCCGCCCTTGGCCGCGGCGGCGGCCGGACTGGCAGCCCGGCCGTCCGCTCCCGCCCCGCCGGCCGCACCGGTGCCTTCCACGTCGGTGCCGATGATGTAGACGCCGAACAGCCCGCGGTCCGGAATGGTGCCTCCGGAGGTGACGGCCAGCCGCTGGGCACCGGGGCGGCCCTCGATGGTCCCGGCGTTGCGGTCCCAGATGATCCGGGGCCGTAGTTCGGCGAATTCGTCCGAAGGGTAGCGACCGGCTAGCAGGTCCAGGGTGGCTTCGAAGGCGGAGCGGGGGAGCGAGGCGAAGGGCGCGGACCGCCGGACCGTGGAGAACCATTCCTCCACATCAATAGCGCCCAGGGCGGTGGCCGCGACGGTCTGCTGGGCCAGGATGTCCAGCGGGTTGGCCGGAACACTGAGGCGTTCGATCTTGCCGCCGAGCATCCGTTCCACCGTGATGGCCGTGTGCACGAGGTCCGCCCGGTGCTTGGGGAACAACACGCCCTGGGAGATCTCGCCGACCTGGTGTCCGGCGCGGCCCACACGCTGCAGCCCGCTGGCCACCGACGGCGGGGACTCCACCTGCACCACGAGGTCCACGGCGCCCATGTCGATGCCGAGTTCCAGCGAGGACGTGGCCACGACGCAGCGCAGCCGCCCGGACTTGAGGTCGTCCTCAATCAGGGCGCGCTGGTCCTTGGACACGGAACCGTGGTGCGCCCTGGCCAGCACGGGGTCGGCGCCGGCGGTGCTGCCGGCCTGGGCCATCATGTGCGCCGGCGTCGCGGTTGAAGTCGCCGTCGTGGTCGACGCCGTTAGTGCTGCGCCGCCGCCGGGCGGCGTCTCGAAGTCCGCGGCCCCGGCGCCAAACTCATCCCAGCCGCCGCCCGCAGCCATCAGCTGGCGCTCGGCGTAGATCTCGTTCAGCCGGGCGGTCAGCCGTTCGGCAAGCCGGCGGGAGTTGGCGAACACGATGGTGGACTGGTTGGCCAGCACCAGGTCCACGATCTTCTCCTCCACATGAGGCCAGATCGATGCCTGCGGCTGGAGCCCGGACGCCGGACCGGAATCGAACGCCCCGGCGGCGCCCGGGAGATCGGACATGTCTTCCACAGGGACGGAGACGGTCAGGTCCCAATTCTTCTTCGACGGCGGGGCCACGATTTCCACCGGTGCCGAGCCGGCCAGGAACTGCGCGACGAGCTCCTTGGGCTCGACCGTGGCCGAGAGCCCGATCCGCTGCGCGGGTTTCGGCAACAGCGCATCTAGGCGCTCCAGCGACACCGCCAGATGCGCGCCGCGCTTGGTGCCCGCCACGGCGTGGACCTCGTCCACGATGATCGTGTCCACCTCGCTCAGCGTCTCCCGCGCTTTGGACGTGAGCATGAGGAACAGCGATTCGGGCGTGGTGATGAGGATGTCCGGCGGGTGGCTGAGCAGCGAGCGGCGGTCCGACGCCGGTGTATCCCCGGACCGGACGCCCGCGGAGATCAGCGGTGCGGGCAGTCCCAGGCGTTTGGCGGTCTGGGTGATGCCGATCAGCGGGGCGCGGAGGTTCCGTTCGACGTCGACGCCCAGCGCCTTGAGCGGTGAGATGTACAGCACGCGGGTTTTCCGCTTCGGCGCCTTCCGCCGGGTGCCCTTCACGGCGTCGAGGCCGGGCAGCTCCTCCTCGGGTTCGGCCGGGGCCGAGACCTGCAGCCTGTCCAACGCCCAGAGGAAGGCCGCTAGCGTCTTGCCGGAGCCCGTGGGCGCCACCACGAGGGCGTGTGAACCGGAGGAGATCGCGTTCCAGGCGCCGTTCTGGGCGGGGGTGGGCGCGGAAAAAGCGCCCAGGAACCAGTCCCGGGTCGGCCGACTGAACCGGTCCATGGCGTCGGCCGCTAGTGGGCCGCCGGCGGGCTCCTGCCCCTTCATTCCTCCATCATGCCCTACGGCACCGACACTATTCGGCGGGCAGCATTCCGGGCCCAGCCTGGGTATCCGGTGGGACCGGACGCCGGATGCTACTTGGCCTGGAAAGCCCCAATAGTCAGCAGATCGATGCCTGTGTTGCTGCAGGCGTCCCGGGGATCGGCGACGAACAGGGACACGGTGTCGTCCGGCGGGTAGATCCGGAAGCCGGCCGCCGGGGTCCGGGTGCAGTCCGGGTAGTTGCCGGCCTGCGTATAGCGCAGGGTAGCGGTGCCCGCCTGACCCGGCGCTAGCAGTACATCGGTGACGGGGGTGGAGTCGTCACGGGTCGCGGCGGCACCGATGGGATCGCCGTTGGCGTCAGCGGTCAGGGAGATCCCGGCGTAGCCCTTGAGCAGACAGGGCTCGGCTCCGGAGTTCGTCAGGATCAGCTGCAGGTAGACGCTGCCGGCGGCGCCGCCGCCGGTGGAATCGGTGGTGGCAGTCAGGCTGGCGGCCGTGCACAGCGCGGTGCCGGACTGAGTGGACGCCGGCGAGGGGGGAGTCGACGTCGGCTGGGCTGTGTCAGTGCCGGCAGTGCTGGGCGTGCTCGAGGAGCTTGCCGTGGGAGCCACCGTTTCGCTGGCAGCCTGGGCCTGCGGCTTGCTGGCCCCGCAGCCGCTAAGCAGGAGCACTGCCGCGGCAGCCGCCGTCGTGAGTGCCAGTCCGTTTTTGATTCGCTGAGTCGTCATGGCACCACTCTTGCGCCCCCCGTTGCCTTAGTCAACGACGCCACGACGGCGGCGCCTGATTTGATGCCCGGATTGTGATTTCCGGGCATCAACCGAGGTCAGCTATTCCCCGGGCGTCGCGTCGGGGAGCCCGGGGACGGCCTGCCGCTAGTCCGTTTCGGGGCCCGAGCAGTAGTGGCAGTCATCCGGGCAGGATGCGTTGACCGCGGGCCATGCGTCCATGCCGGCGAGTGTGCCACGCGGGGCGCTGGACTTCTGCGCTATGGCTGCCGGCGCGTCAGTGACCCGCATGGTCTGCTCCTTCGGGATCGGCGACGGTCAGCTGGTAGCCATCGCCAACATGGAACAGCTGCCGGCGGCCCGGTGCCGACATGACCCACACGACGGCGCCGTCGGCGGTCCGGTTGTCCACGCGGCCCGTGTGCTCGACGCGGCCATTCTTGAGGAGCTGGACGGCGTCGCCGATCTCGACGTCATCCCAGTGGGCGGGGCTGCTGACTGCCCGGTTTTTCTGCAAAGTCACGATGATTCCTGGAGGTCACTGATGGGGGAACGTTGATGTGACTTAGCTAACCGCGGGAAGGTGCCTCCGCTCAATGGGCCAAATGACTGAGACAACGCCTCCGCGTTGTGCAGGCGTCCAGCCGCTAGGGTTTGCGGCCCAGCCACCGGAACGTGGGCGGCGGAACTGCCCGCGCACCGGTGGTCCCGCCGTCATTGCCGTGCCGACGCCGGGCCAGCTCCAGGGCGAGGCTCTCTTGGCCACGGGCCATTGCCCAGCGGTGGTTGGCGGCGAAGGCCGGTTTAAGCAGCCAGCTCAGCCGCCGCAGCAGCGGTTTTGCGGCACTGACGCGCCAGTCGTACGTGACGACGGTTTCCGGCCCGTCCTGCTCGAAGGTCCAGCGGCCCGTTCCGTTCAGGTCTCCGGCCGCCGTGATCGCGAAACCGCGGCTTGTGACCGGCTCGGTGACGGTCAGCGTCCATCGAAGCGTGTAGGGCAGCCAGCCTTTCGTGTGAAGGCGCACGGGCCGGGGGATGCCGGACTGGCGGTTCCCGGCGTCTGGTGCCGGCTCGACGCCGAGGTAGACGGACGGCCACCAGAGCGGAAGCGTGGTGGTGTCGCCGAGGATGGCCGCGACCTCCTCTGCGGTGCCCGCCACGCGCCACACGGTCTGGAATTCGTAGTCTGCGCTGCCCATCGGGGCCTCCCGGAAATGATGACTTGCCTGCGGCGAATCCCCGGCTGGCGCGGATCGATGCACCAGACCGTACTCAGAAGGGTGCAGCCGGTCAATGGGGGGCGAGCCGGGCAGGGGCCGCCGGGGCGGTGCCCGTCAGCCCTGCGTCGAGGCCCTGACTATCAGTTCCGGCGGAAATACCACTTGGCTGGGTTCAAACCCGTCCTCCGAGCTCGCCTCGCGCAGCAGCAGCTCCAGCGCGGTGGAGCCGATGAGGGCGCTCGGCTGCCGGATGGATGACAGCGGCACGACGGCGGCGGCTGCGAACTCGATGTCGTCGTAGCCGATCAGGGCGATCTCCTGCGGAACCTTCACGCCACCCATCAGCATCAGCCCCTGCAGTACACCCACGGCGAGCAGGTCGTTGGCCGCGAAGATGGCATCCGGGCGTTCGGCTGCGGGCCGGAACCGGATGGCCTCCCCTGCGGCCCTGCCCGAGAGCACGGTCAAGGATTCCGCTTCGATGACCTCGAGGGTTGCATCTCCCGCGGCCTGGATCGCCTTCCGCGCCCCGGACAAGCGGTCTGCCACCTGACGGATGCTTGCCGGACCGCCCACGAACGCGATCCGCCGCCGGCCCAGCGACAACAGATGGGCGACAGCCATTTCGCCGCCCGCCAGGTCATCCACGGCTACTGAGGAGAAGCTCAGGTTGTCGGTCTGCCGATCCACGAGCACCGTGGGGATTCCCCTGCGCCGGAGCTGCTCCAGCCTTGGGACTACGTTCCCGACCGGGGACAGCAGGACGCCCCTCACGCGCTGCTGCTCGAAGAGGTCCAGATAGGCGGATTCCCGCCCCGGATCCTCATTGCTGTTGCCCACCAGGACGATGAAATTCTCGGCGGCGGCGCGGTCTTCGGCGCCCCGGGCCAGATCCGTGAAGAAGGGGTTCGCGGCGTCCAGGACCACCAGGCCGATGCTGCGGCTCATGCCTGCGCGCAGCTGCCGTGCGGCGTCGTTCCGGACAAAGCCGAGTTTGTCGATGGCGGACTGGACCCGGGCCATGACCTCCGCGGACACTTTTTCCGGCCGGTTCAGCACGTTGGAGACCGTCCCGACTGAGACGCCGGCCAATGCCGCGACGTCCTTGACGCTGGCTGAAAACATTACCTGTGCTCCTGAAGGTGGACGTCGCCGCCGTGGAAGGCGAGCGGGGCGAACGCAAACTGCTCTCCTCAGGATACCCGCCCCGAGCCCACTTTGAACCCTTTCAATGAAACGAATCAAAATGGGCGAGTCATAGATACCTATTCCCTGTTGACGGCGACAGCCCAAGCCCCTATGATTCAAATCACAGCGCGTTATGAAACGATTCATTGCAGTGTTCACTAAGCCCCAAAGGTGCGGTCAATTTTATGCAGCAGACATATAGTTCCCGGTCCGGCCCCTCAGGGGGAGAGACCGTTCCGGTGCTCTCCCTCTCGCACGCCGCCAAGACCTTTGGTCCGGTGGTCGCCCTCGCCGACGGAACCATCCACATTCAAGCCGGCGAAATCCACGCACTGGTCGGGGAGAACGGCGCCGGCAAGTCCACGCTGGTCAAGATCCTCGCAGGCCTGCACCACCCGGATTCAGGGGATTTCAGGGTGGGCGGCGAGAGCGTCCAGTTCCGCAACGTTGCCGAGAGCAAGGACGCCGGAATCTCCGTCATCTACCAGGAACCCACGCTCTTTCCGGACCTGAGTGTCGCGGAGAACATCTTCATCGGCCGCCAGCCCAAGGGGCGCTTCGGGCTGATCAGCAAGGCGGCCATGGTCCGGGAGGCACACAAGCTGTTCGAGCGGCTCGGCGTCCCCATCGATCCGACCCGTATCGCAGAGGGCCTGTCCATCGCGGACCAGCAGATCATCGAAATCGCCAAGGCCATTTCGCTGGACGCCAAAGTCCTGGTGATGGACGAGCCCACCGCCGCCCTCAGCGGCGTGGAGGTGGACCGGCTGTTCGCCGTGGCGCGAAGCCTCCGGGACAAGGGGACCGGCCTCCTCTTCATTTCACACCGCTTCGACGAGGTCTTTGATCTGTGCGACCGGATCACCGTGATGCGGGACGGCCGGTATATCTCCACCCACCGGACCGCCGACGTGACCGTCGAGCAGATCGTCCGCGAGATGGTCGGCCGGGACATCGGAGCCCTGTTCCCCAAGACAGTTGCGGAGATCGGGGAGGTGGTCCTGGAAGTGGAAGGGCTCAGCCGCGCCGGAGTCTTCCGCGATATCAGCTTCGAGGTCCGCGCTGGGGAGATCGTCGCACTCGCCGGCCTCGTGGGCGCCGGCCGAACCGAGGTTGCCCGTGCCGTGTTCGGGATCGACCCCTACGACGCCGGTGAGATCACCTTCGAGGGACGCAAACTCAAGCCCCGGGATCCCCAGGCGGCGATTACCGCGGGAATGGGCTTCGTCCCTGAGGACCGCCGCAAGCAGGGCCTGGTCATGAACCTGTCGGTGGCCCGGAATGTCACACTCACGCTGCGCAACAAGTTTGCGACTGCGGGTCTGATCAACGGCGCAGCGGAACGCCGCGCAGCCCAGGACTGGAGCAAGCGGCTCCAGGTCAAGACCGGCTCGCAGGAGCACGCCGTCTCCACACTCTCCGGCGGAAACCAGCAAAAGGTGGTGCTCGCCAAATGGCTGGCCACCGACCCGCGGCTGCTGATCATTGATGAGCCGACCCGAGGCATCGATGTCGGAACCAAGAGCGAGGTCCACCGGCTCATTTCCGACCTCGCGGGGCGGGGGATCGCCATTCTGATGATCTCGTCCGAACTGCCCGAGGTGCTCGGCATGGCGGACCGGGTCCTGGTCATGCGCGAGGGCCGGATCACCGCCGAACTTAACCGCGCCGATGCGAATCCCGAATCCGTCATGCACGCAGCAACGTCTTCCGCAGGAGGAACCCCGTGAGCTCAGCTCTGGACCACAAGAAAGCAACGACGACGGCGCCCGCCGCCGGCACCCGGGCCGCCGTCGCCTCGGTGTTGCGGCTGCGCGAGTTGCCCGTGCTGATCGCGCTGGCACTGCTGGTGCTCGTCACCTACGTGATCAACCCGCTGTTCCTCACCGCCCAGGGCGTGAAGGACCTGCTGCTGAACGCCACCATCATCATGATCCTGGCGGCGGGACAGACCCTGCTGATCATCACCCGGAACATCGACCTCTCTGTCGGTTCCATGCTGGGACTGGTTGCCTTCGGCACCGGTTCCATCTTCTCGGCGATGCCCGGTCTGCCGATCATCGCGGTCTTCGCGATCGGAATGGCCTTCGGGGCGTTGCTGGGCACTTTCAACGGCATCCTGGTGACTGTGGCCAAAGTGCCTGCCCTGGTCATCACCCTCGGGACGCTTTACGTGTTCCGCGGCCTGAACAACGCCTGGGCAGGCGGCAAGCAGTTCTTTGCCGGTGACCGGCCGGACGCCTTCGGCGCCCTCTCGGTGAACACCGTGCTGGGGTTCCCCATCATCACGTTGCTGGCCGTCGTCGTCGTCATCGCAGTGGCCGTCTACATGTCCGGCACCCGTCCGGGCCGTGACCTGTACGCCATCGGCTCGGACCCGGATGCGGCCACGGCCTTCGGCATCAAGGTGTCCAAGCGCGTGTTCCTGGCCTTCCTGGCCAACGGGGCCCTCGCCGGCCTGGCCGGCGTGCTCTACGCCAGCCGCTTCAACTCCGTCGGCGCCACCACCGGCACCGGCATGGAACTGACTGTGGTGGCGGCCGCCGTCGTCGGGGGCGTGGCCATCTTCGGCGGCAGCGGATCCGTGGCGGGGGCGGCCCTCGGCGCCGTGCTCCTGACAACCATCACCAGCTCCCTGACCGCCCTGCGGGTCGACAAGTTCTGGCAGCAGGCCATCGTCGGCGTGCTGATCCTCACCGCCATTATCATCGACCGCGTGGCAAGCCTGCGCACAGCCAAGAAACTGCGGATAAGCGAGGCTCGGAATGTCTGAAACCACGTCGACCACCAGCACTGCGTCAGCCCCTGAAGTTGACAGCACCAAGCCGCTGGCCAGCGAGCCGAAGGGCCGGACCGGCGCCGCGCGGATCCTGACAGGCCGTGACGCCATCACGATCTACGCCCTGGCCGGCTTCCTGATCTACGCGGCCATCGCGATTCCGCGCTTCGCCTCACCGGTCACCACCGGATTCCTGCTCCTGGACGTGATCCCGGTCCTGCTGATCGCCATGCCGATGACGCTGATCATCGTCACGGGCGAAATCGATCTTTCCGTCGCCAGCACCGCCGGACTGACCAGCGCCCTGATGGGCGTCCTGTGGGCCGGCGGCATGGACATCTGGCTGGTCCTGGCGATCAGCCTGCTGGCCGGAATAGCCGCCGGAATGTTCAACGGGTTCCTGATCGCCGTCCTCGGACTGCCGTCACTGGCGGTCACGATCGGCACCCTGGCATTGTTCCGCGGCCTGGCCCTCGTGATCATCGGCGACAACGCCGTGGCCAACTTCCCGAAGGCGCTGACAGCGTTCTTCACCTCCAAACTCGGCGGCACCGGAATCCCGACAGTCATGATCGGCGTCGTCCTGGTGATGATCTTCTTCGGGGTGCTGCTGCACTTCACGCCCTTCGGACGCGGGCTCTTCGCGATGGGCTACAGCAAGGAAGCCGCCAGCTTTGTCGGCATCAAGGTGGCCCGCAGCAAGTTCTGGCTCTACGTGGGATCCGGCGCCGTGTCAGCGCTGGCCGGCATCTACTGGACGCTGCGCTACACGAGTGCCCGAAGTGACAACGCCTCCGGCCTGGAACTGGCGGTCATCGCCGCCGTCTTGCTGGGCGGGGTGTCGATCTTCGGCGGCAAGGGGTCCATCCCCGGCGTTATCGCCGGGGTCCTGCTGATCGGGACGCTCAACTACGCCCTCCGCCTGGCCCGGGTTTCCGACGTCGTCCTCATCACGGTGACCGGCCTGCTGCTGATCCTCTCCGTGGTGGCGCCGAGCATCGGCTCCGCCATCAAACAATGGCGGCACACCCGGCGCGTCCGCCGAAGCTTCAGCCAGAAACCAAGCTGAAAACCTCACACCAGCACTACAGCAACCGTGCCCGCCTGGGATCGGATGTACCTACCGCACGAAGGAAAAGGGAAGAACAATGATGTTGAACCGCACGAATACGGGCCGGACCGGTCGTTTGGCGACCATGGTGGCCATCACCGCCGTGGCCGCGCTGGCCCTGACCGCCTGCAATAGCGGCTCGGGATCTGCCGGTGGCGCCAGCCCCTCAGCAGGAGGGGACCAGAAGATCACCTTCATCCCCAAGCAGCTGAACAACCCCTACACGGACGTTGTCCTGGGCGGCGGCAAGAAGGGTGCCGCAGAGGCAGGCTTCGCCTCCTCCCAGGTAGTCGGCCCGCTGGAGGCCTCCGCCTCCAGTCAGGTTTCCTTCATCAACGCCGAGACACAGGCCGGCACGAACGTCATTGTGATCGCGGCAAATGATCCCGACGCCGTCTGCACGGCCCTGGGCGAAGCTCGTTCCGCCGGTGCCAAGATCGTCGCGTTCGACTCGGACACCAAGCCCGAGTGCCGCGACGTGTTCATCAGCCAGGTGGTGGCCAAGGACGTGGCCCTGATCCAGACCAAACTGATTTCCGAGCAGATCGGCGGCAGCGGCGAAATTGCCATCCTGTCGGCCACCGCCAACGCCACGAACCAGAATGAGTGGATCAAGTACATGGAGGAGGAGCTCGCCTCCAACCCTGCGTACAAGGACATCAAGCTCGTGGCCAAGGTCTATGGCGATGACAACGACACCAAGTCCTTCCAGGAAGCGCAGGGCCTCCTGCAGGCCCACCCGAACCTGAAGGGCATCATCTCCCCGACCACCGTCGGCATCGCAGCCACCGCCCGGTACCTCTCAACGTCCGCCTACAAGGGCAAAGTTGCCCTCACCGGACTGGGCCTGCCCAATGAAATGCGCCCCTTCATCAAGGACGGAACCGTCAAGGAGTTCGCCCTCTGGGATCCGGCACAGCTTGGCTACATTGCAGCATTCGCCGGCAAGGCCCTCAAGGACGGCAAGATGACCGGCGCCGAAGGAGACACCTTCACCGCCGGGGAACTCGGTGAACGCAAAGTCGGCAAGGGCGGACTGGTGATCGTCGGGCCACCGACCGTCTTCAACACCGGAAATATCGACAAGTACAACTTCTGATCCCTGCCTGAACCATCCCGAGTGGCCGAGTGCCGGGCGGGCCGCTGACAGCCCGCCCGGCACCTCCCCCGTTTCCAGGGCCCGCTCCCAGAGCCTCCGTTCCCTGAGCCCCAGGTTCCCTTTTTCATGCCGGAAGGCCCCCTCAAATGAACCAGAAACAAGCGGCCGCCCGGCTGCTGCAGCCGCACCGGCGTCGCCCCACCCGCATCGGATTGGTCTCCGGCGGGCTGGGCGCCTACTGGCCCCAGTTTCCGGAGCTGCTTCCGCAGCTGCAGGACTCAGTCCGTTACGTCACTGGCCGCTTCCAGGGACTCGACGCCGAAGTCATCGACACGGGCTTCATTTCCGACGCGCAGGAGGCCGCCGCAGCCGGCGAAAAGCTACGCGTCGCCGACTGCGACCTCATCGTCATCTTCCTGACCACCTACCTGACCTCGTCCATGGTGCTGCCCATCGCCCAGCGGGCCAAGACCCCCGTCCTGGTGATCGACCTGCAGCCCACCGAAGCGATGGACCACGCCAACTTCGACACCGGCAAGTGGCTGGCCTACTGCGGGCAATGTCCGGTGCCGGAGATCGCCAACGTCTTCCGCCGCGCCGGGATCGACTTCCGCTCCGTCTCCGGACACCTCAAGCAGGAATCCGCCTGGGAACGGATCAACAAATGGGTCCACGCTGCCGGTGTCCGGGCCCGGCTCCGAAATGCCCGGCACGGACTCATGGGCCACCTCTATCCGGGCATGCTGGATGTCGCCACCGACCTGACCACCGTCTCCACCACCTTCGGCTCCCACGTGGAGGTGCTGGAATTCGACGACCTCCGCGAACGCGTCAACGCTGTGCCCGAGGCGCAGGTAGCCGAACGGCTCGACCTGGCCCGTGACCTTTTCGTGCTGGATGAATCCGTGAACGACGACGACTTTGCCTGGGGCGCGAAGGTCTCGGTGGGGCTGGACCGCCTGGTGGAGGACTTCGATCTTGACTCCGTGGCCTACTACCACCGGGGACTGGCCGGAGAACAGCACGAACGGCTGGGCGCCGGGATGATCCTGGGCTCCTCCATCCTCACGGCCCGGGGAATCCCGATGGCCGGCGAATACGAGCTGCGGACCTCCATCGCCATGCTCGCCGCGCAGGCCATGGGCGCCGGGGGATCGTTCACCGAAATCCAGGCCTTGAACTTCTTCGACAATGTGGTGGAAATGGGCCACGACGGACCGGCGCACCTGGCGGTGTCGGCGCAGGATCCGCTGTTGCGTGGACTGGGCGCCTACCACGGCAAGCGCGGCTGGGGGGTCTCGGTTGAATTCGATGTACGGCACGGACCGGTCACCACCTTCGGCCTCGGCCAGGACCCGGACGGCAGCTATGTCTTCATCACCTCCGAAGGCGAAGTGGTTCCGGGCCCGCTGCTGGCAATCGGCAACACCACCTCGCGCGTGGACTTCGGCGGGGACCCCGGACTCTGGGTGGACCAGTGGAGCCAGACCGGCATTGGCCACCACTGGGCCCTCTGCCTCGGTCACCGTGCGGCCGACATCAAGGCTGCGGCGTCCCTTTTGGGCATTGAACACCGCCACGTGGTGCTCTCATGAGCACCCAGCGCGTCTGCTTCCAGCTCCAGCTGAAACCCGGCCTCATCCCGGAATACACCCGCCGCCACGCCGCCGTATGGCCGGAGATGCTCCAGGCACTCAAGGCCTCCGGCTGGAACAACTACTCACTCTTCCTCCGGGCTGACGGGCTCCTGATCGGCTACTTCGAAACGGAGAGCCTTTCCGAAGCCCAAGCCCGGATGGCAGCCACGGGCGTCAACGCCCGGTGGCAGGCCGAAATGTCCGGCTTCTTCGAAGACCTAGCCGGAGCCCCCGACGAGGGCTTCCTCCAACTCACCGAAGTATTCAACCTCGAGGACCAACTGTCCGCCGCCGCGCCAGTCCTCGCCCCCACTACACCCGAAGGAGACTGACGTGTCCATCCCCACGGACGTTCTGACCACGCTCGAACACCAGAGCATCGAACTGCCCTCCTGGGCGTTCGGCAACTCCGGCACCCGCTTCAAGGTTTTCGCCACGCCCGGAACCCCGCGCACCATCGAGGAGAAACTCGCCGACGCCGCCCAGGTCAACGCGCTCACGGGGCTGGCCCCGTCGGTTGCGCTGCACATTCCCTGGGACAAGACGGACGACTACGCCGCGCTGTCTGACTATGCGGCGGGTCTCGAAGTGAAGCTGGGAACGGTCAACAGCAACACCTTCCAGGACGACGACTACAAATTCGGCAGCCTCACGCACAGCGACCCCGCCGTGCGTCAGAAGGCCGTGGACCACATGTACGAATGCCTCGAGGTGATGAACCAGACCGGCTCGCAGGACCTGAAGGTCTGGCTGGCGGACGGCACCAACTACCCGGGACAAGGCAACATGCGCTCCCGCCAGGACTGGCTGGCTGAGTCGCTGCGCAAGGTCTATGACCGGCTCGGCGAGGACCAGCGCCTGGTGCTGGAGTACAAGTTCTTCGAGCCGGCGTTCTATCACACCGATGTTCCGGACTGGGGTACCTCCTACGTGCACTGCCTTGAGCTGGGCGAGAAGGCGAAGGTCTGCCTGGACACCGGCCACCACGCGCCGGGCACCAACATCGAGTTCATCGTCGCGCAGCTGCTGCGCCTGGGAAAGCTGGGTTCCTTCGACTTCAACTCGCGCTTCTACGCCGATGATGACCTGATTGTGGGAGCCGCGGATCCGTTCCAGTTGTTCCGTATCATGCATGAGGTGGTCCGCGGAGGCGGGCTGGAGCCCGCCGCCGGGGTGGTCTTCATGCTGGACCAGTGCCACAACGTCGAAGGGAAAATCCCGGGCCAGATCCGCTCCGTCCTCAACGTCCAGGAAATGACGGCACGGGCGCTACTCGTGGACACCGCGGCCTTGGAAGCAGCGCAGAATGCGGGCGATGTGCTGGCCGCGAATGCCGTGCTGATGGACGCCTTCTACACCGACGTCCGCCCCGACCTTGCCCAGTGGCGTGAATCACGGGGCCTGCCCGCCGACCCGATGGCCGCCTTCGCCGCCAGCGGATACCAGGAAAAAATCAATGCCGATCGCCAAGGCGGCCACCAGGCCGGATGGGGAGCCTAAGACCATGACCAATGCAGCAGTTGAACAACTGATCTCCCGTTCCAACCGCCTCGGCGCGGACAAACGGAACACGAACTTCGCCGGCGGCAACACCTCCGCCAAGGGCACCGAAAAGGACCCCGTCACCGGGGAGGACGTCGAATTGCTGTGGGTGAAGGGCTCCGGCGGTGACCTGGGCACGCTGACCGGATCCGGACTCGCCGTGCTGCGCCTGGACCGGCTGCAGGCGCTCAAAAACGTGTACCCCGGCGTCGACCGGGAAGACGAAATGGTGGCCGCGTTCGATTACTGCCTGTTTGGCAAGGGCGGCGCGGCGCCGTCGATCGACACCGCTCTGCACGGCCTCGTGGACGCCGCCCATGTGGACCACCTGCACCCGGACTCGGGCATCGCGATTGCCACGGCCGCGGACGGGGAGGCCCTGACGGCCAGGATCTTCGGCGACAAGGTGGCATGGGTGCCCTGGCGGCGTCCCGGCTTCCAGCTTGGCCTGGACATCGCCGCGATCAAGGAAGCGAACCCGCAGGCCGTCGGCACAATCCTCGGCGGCCACGGCATCACTGCCTGGGGTGCCACCAGCGAGGAAGCCGAAGCCAACTCGCTGTGGATCATCGAGCAGGCCGAGCAGTACATCAAGGACCACGGCAGGAACGAACCCTTCGGCGCGAAGCTGCCCGGCTACGCCGCCCTCCCGGAAGCCGAACGGCGCGCGAAGGCCGCCGCCCTGGCTCCGGTGATCCGCGGGCTGGCGTCCATGGACAAACCGCAGCTCGGGCACTTCAGCGACGACGCCGCCGTCCTGGACTTCCTGGAAAGCGCCGAACACCCCCGGCTGGGCGCGCTGGGCACGTCCTGCCCGGACCACTTCCTGCGCACCAAGGTCAAGCCGCTGGTCCTGGACCTGCCCGCGGACACCTCCATCGAGGACTCCGTGGCCCGGCTGAAGGAACTCCACGCCGCCTACCGTGAGGACTACCAGGCCTACTACGACCGCCACAAGACGCCGGAATCCCCGGCCCTGCGCGGCGCGGACCCGGCCATCGTCTTGGTCCCGGGGGTGGGCATGTTCTCCTACGGGGCGAACAAGCAGACCGCCCGGGTGGCAGGGGAGTTCTACCTCAACGCCGTCAACGTGATGCGCGGCGCCGAGGCGATCTCCAGCTACGCCCCGATCGAGGAATCCGAGAAGTTCCGGATCGAATACTGGGCTCTGGAGGAAGCCAAGCTCGCCCGGCTGCCCAGGCCCAAGTCCCACGCCACCCGGATCGCCTTGGTGACCGGGGCGGCGTCGGGCATCGGCAAGGCGATCGCCACCCGCTTCGCCGCCGACGGCGCGTGCGTGGTCATCGCGGACCTGAACCTGGACAACGCCCGGGCCGTGGCCGCGGAACTTGGCGGCCCGGATGTGGCGATCGGCGTCCAGGCCGACGTCACGGACGAGGCGCAGATCGCCGCGGCCATCCAGGAAGCCGTGCTGGCCTTCGGCGGACTGGACCTGGTGGTCAACAACGCCGGGCTCTCCATCTCCAAGCCGCTGCTGGAAACCACGGAAAAGGACTGGGACCTGCAACACAACGTCATGGCCAAGGGCTCCTTCCTCGTGTCCAAGGCCGCCGCGCAGGTCATGATCGGCCAGGACATGGGCGGAGACATCATCTACATCTCCTCCAAGAACTCCGTGTTCGCCGGGCCGAACAACATCGCCTACTCCGCCACCAAGGCCGACCAGGCCCACCAGGTCCGGCTGCTCGCCGCGGAACTCGGGGAGCACGGCATCCGGGTCAACGGCATCAACCCCGACGGCGTCGTCCGCGGCTCCGGGATCTTCGCCGGCGGCTGGGGCGCCAAACGCGCCGCCGTCTACGGGGTGCCGGAAGAGGAACTGGGCAAGTACTACGCCCAGCGCACCCTGCTCAAGCGCGAGGTCCTCCCCGAAAATGTGGCCAACGCTGCCGCCGTCCTCACCGGCAGCGAACTGTCCCACACCACCGGCCTCCACATTCCCGTGGACGCCGGTGTGGCCGCCGCGTTCCTGCGATGAACCGGACGACACCCCCGGCCAGCACCGCCCCGGCACCCGCCGGGGCGGTGTTCGCCGCGGTTGAGTCCGCCGGGGCGGTGTTCGCCGCCGTCGACATCGGAGCCTCCTCAGGCCGGGTCATCCTGGGCCGGGTCACTGCCGGGCGGGCGGAGCTGGAAACGGTGCACCGCTTCCCCAACGGCGTCAAGGAGCTCGACGGCGGCCTCCGCTGGGACTTCGACACCCTCTTCGCCGAGGTACTTACCGGACTCGCGGCTGCCGCAACAGTGGCCGCGGCCCGCGGCGAGCGGATCGGGAGCATCGGGATCGACACCTGGGCCGTGGACTACGGCCTGGCCAACGCTGCCGGTGACCTTCTTACGGCGCCTTTCAGTTACCGCGATGACCGCAGCCGTGACGCGGTTTCCCGGGTGCACCAGGTCCTGGAGCCGTCGCGTCTCTACGCCACCACGGGACTGCAGTTCCTGCCGTTCAACACGATCTACCAGCTCGCCACGGAGCCCACCCTGGACGGGCTGCAGGCGCTGCTCATCCCGGACCTGATCGCGTTCCTGCTTACGGGGCAGCGCCGCACCGAGGCCACCAACGCCTCCACCACGGGGCTCTTCGACGCTGCCGCGGGGGAGTGGGCCACCGAGTTCCTCGTCGCGCTGGGCCTGCCCGCGGACCTGTTCCCGCCGCTGGTCCAGCCCGGGGAGACCATCGGCACCCTGCTGCCGGCCATAGCCAACCGGGCCGGGCTGCCCGCGGGCACGACGGTGGTCGCTGTGGGCTCGCATGACACCGCCTCGGCCGTCGCCGCCGTGCCCGCGGATCAGGAGGACTTCGCCTACGTTTCCTCGGGCACCTGGTCCCTGGTCGGCGTCGAACTCAAACACCCCGTCCTGACCGAGGCCAGCCGGCTGGCGAATTTCACCAACGAACGCGGCGTGGACGGCACCATCCGCTACCTGCGCAATGTGGGCGGGCTCTGGCTGCTCAGCGAATGTCAGCGCACCTGGGCCGGTGAGGGGTACCGGCCCGGGCTCGATGACCTGCTAGACGCCGCCGCGGCGCTCCCCGGCGGCGGGCCCGTGATCAACGCCGATGACCCCTATTTCATCGCCCCTGACAACATGCCCGGGAGGATCCGCGCCGCCGTCCGCAACACCGGGGCTGTCCCGCCGGACGATCCCGCGGCCATCGTGCGGTGCATCCTGGACAGCCTCGCTGCCGGCTATGCCCGGACCATCGCCGACGCCGAACGGCTCGCGGACGTGACCGTGGACGTGGTGCATATTGTGGGCGGCGGGTCCCAGAACCGGCTCCTCTGCCAGCTCACCGCCGACGCCACCGGCAAACGCGTCATTGCCGGACCGGTGGAGGCAACGGCCCTGGGAAACGTCCTCGTCCAGGCCCGCGCCGCCGGCATGCTCAACGGCGGGCTGCCGGAACTGCGCACCGTCGCGCGTGCCTCCCAACAACCGGCGAGCTATGTGCCGTCGCGTTCAGCGGACTTTGGGGCCGCCTTCCACCGGCGCACGCCACCGGCCGGGCAAAGCAAGGCCCCTGCTTCCCCACTTTGAACAGAGGGAGGCAGGGGCCTTGCAATTTTACGGAGTGACTAGCTGTCCCGAGCGCCGGCCGCCTCGGTGCCGGCTGCCGCACCGGCGAGGCGCAGCCAGGTGTCCACCACGGTGTCCGGGTTCAGTGACACGGAATCGATGCCTTCGCCGACCAGCCACTCGGCGAAGTCCGCATGGTCGCTGGGTCCCTGGCCGCAGATCCCCACGTACTTGCCGCGGGCCTTGCAGGCCTTGATGGCCATGCTCAGGAGCTTCTTGACGGCGGGGTTGCGTTCGTCGAAGCTGCCCGCGACGATGGCGGAATCCCGGTCCAGGCCGAGGGTCAGCTGGGTCATGTCATTGGAACCGATGGAGAAGCCGTCGAAGTGGTCCAGGAATTCGTCGGCCAGCAGCGCGTTGGCGGGCAGTTCACACATCATGATGACCTCGAGGCCGTTTTCACCGCGGCGCAGTCCGTTCTCCGCGAGCAGATCGATGACGCCGCGGCCCTCGTCGAGGGTGCGCACGAAGGGGATCATCAGCTTGACGTTGGTCAGCCCCATCTCATTGCGGACAAAGGACAGGGCCTCGCACTCGAGGTCGAAGCAGTCCCGGAAGGACGGCTCCAGGTAACGGGAGGCGCCGCGGAAGCCGAGCATCGGGTTCTCTTCATGCGGCTCGTAGGCGGGTCCGCCGAGCAGGTTTGCGTACTCGTTGGACTTGAAGTCGGACATGCGCACAATCACCGGCTCCGGCGCGAACGCGGCGGCGATGGTCGCCACCCCTTCGGCCAGGCGCTTGATGTAGTAGTCGCGCGGGTTATCGTAGGCGGCAATCCGCTGCCGGATTTCCGCGGCGACGTCCGCCGGCTGGTCGTCCAGATTCAGCAGCGCCTTGGGGTGGATGCCGATCTGGCGGTTGATGATGAACTCCAGCCGGGCCAGGCCCACACCGTGGTTCGGCAGCTGCGCGAAGGTGAACGCCTGCTCCGGGGTACCGACATTCATCATGACCTTGACCGGAGCCTCGGGCAATTGGGTGACCTCGGTTTCCTCGACGCTGAAGTCCAGGAGTCCTTCGTAGATCAGACCGGTCTCGCCTTCGGCGCAGGAGACCGTCACCTCGACGCCGTCGGACAGCCTGTCCGTGACGTCCCCGGTGCCGACGACGGCGGGGATGCCCAGTTCGCGGGCGATGATCGCGGCGTGGCAGGTGCGTCCGCCCCGGTTGGTGACGATGGCGGACGCACGCTTCATGATCGGTTCCCAGTCCGGGTCGGTCATGTCGGCGACAAGGACGTCGCCGGTTTCGAAGGCGGCCATCTGGTCGATGGCGGTGAGGATACGGACGCGGCCGGCGCCGATGCGCTGGCCGATGGCGCGTCCCTCGGACAGCACGCGGCCGGTCTCGTTCAGGCGGAAGCGGCTCAGCTGGCCGGCGGGCCTGCGGGACTGCACGGTTTCCGGGCGGGCCTGCAGAATGTAGAGGCCGCCGTCGATCCCGTCTTTGCCCCATTCGATGTCCATGGGGCGCCCGTAATGGGTCTCGATTGCGAGGGCATGGCGGGCGAGCTGCTCGACGTCGTCATCGGTGATGCTGAAGCGGTTCCGCAGTGAAGCCTCAACCGGCACAAAATCAATCGTGCGGCCGATTTCACGGCTGGCCGTGTACGTCATCTGGAGCGCCTTCTCGCCCAGCCCGCGCTTGAGGATGGCGGGGCGGCCCGCCTGCAGTGCGGGCTTGTACACGTAGAACTCGTCCGGGTTGACCGCACCCTGGACTACGGCCTCGCCGAGACCATAGGAGGAGGTGACGAAGACAGCGTCCTGGAACCCGGATTCGGTGTCCATGGTGAACATGACGCCGGAAGCCCCGACGTCGGAACGCACCATCCGCTGGATCCCCGCCGAGAGTGCCACCTCAGCGTGCTCGAATTTGTGGTGTACCCGGTAGGCGATGGCGCGGTCATTGTAGAGCGACGCGAACACATCCTTGATGGCCAGCAGGATGTTCTCGATGCCCCGGACGTTCAGGAAGGTTTCCTGCTGCCCGGCGAAGGACGCATCAGGAAGGTCTTCCGCCGTCGCGCTGGAACGGACAGCCCAGGAAAGGTCCGCCGAGCCCCCGTGCTTGTCCACCAGCTTCTGGTAGGAGGTACGGACCTGAGCTTCAAAGTCCGGCAGGAAGGGCGTCTCGCGCATCAGGGTACGGATCTCCTGGCCCGCCGCGGCCAGGGCGGTCACATCATCGGTATCCAGGCCGACCAGCCTGTCGGCAATCTTCTGATCCAGGCCCGAGTCGGCCAGGAACCTGCGGTAGGCGTCTGCTGTCGTGGCGAAACCGTCCGGTACCTGGACTCCGGCCGAGGTCAGGTTCTGCACCATCTCGCCGAGAGAGGCGTTCTTGCCCCCCACCCGATCCAGGTCCTTGAGTCCGAGTTCTGAGAACCACAGGATGTCTGTCGTCATAGTCACTGCTCCTTTGCAAATGGTGGCATGCGGGGCGCTGCCCCCGCGTGCGGCGATCACCGCTTGGGCGGAGGCCCTGTCCACAGTGACAGGTCTCCGCCAGTCTTTCCACATGACGTGCGCCACACGGTATTTGTGAAATTTTTCCCTAATGCTTGAGCTTCATCCGCTGCAGGATCGTGGCAGCCATTTCCTCCACGGACACACTTGCCGAATTAAGGTAGGGAATCCCATGGGACAGGTATAAACGCTCAGCGCTGCGCAGCTCAAAACCGCACTGCCGCAGCGAGGCGTACGGCGAGCCGCGACGGCGTTCAGTGCGGACCTGACTCAGGCGCAGGGGATTGGATGTGAGGCCAAAGCACTTCTCAACGAACGGCCTTAGCGGCTTGGGGAGCCCCTCCCTATCGAAATCCTCGTCCACGAGCGGGAAGTTCGCGGCGAAGATGCCATGCTGCAGCGCCAGATACATGGTGGTGGGTGTCTTGCCGCAGCGGGAAGGGGCCACCAGAATGACCTGGGCCTTTTCCAGCGCACGCAGGCTCTGGCCGTCATCATGTTCCATGGCGTATTCGACGGCGGTCATCCGGGATTGATAGCGGGCGGCGTTGCCCAGGCCATGGGCACGGCCCGGTTCTCCGCTGGCCAGGGCGCCAAGTGCACTCTCCAGCTGTCCGACGTGCGTCCCGATAAGATCCACCATGGTTCCCTTGCAGGTGGCCAGGGTCCGGCGGATGTCGCCGCCAACAGCGGTGGAAAACACGATCGGCGCCGGGCCGCGGGCGGCCAGATCATCGATGGTGTCGACGACAGCCTGCGCCTGTTCGACGGTCATGATGAAGGGGATCGTCGTGCGGTCAAAATTGCTCGCCGGGAACTGCGTAAGCAAGGTATTGCCCAGCGTTTCTGCAGTGATGCCCGTACTGTCCGAGAGGAAGTAGACCGGGCGGGGATCTTCATTGGTCATGTACGCATTCTCCACCAGCGCCAAACGAGCACGGAATGTTGGGCCGGGGGCTCGATAAATGAAGCGGGCAACGTGCTATTGCTTGCCTGGAGTAGCGTGTATCTCAACTCACAAAGGGGGCCGAATGAGCTACAAATATCGAACCGTCAGGGTTCGCGGTACTGACCTGGTTGGAACCATTGCCCGCAAACACGGGAGCGGGCCCGAGATCTACGAAACGTCGAAGGACCCGAACACCTCTGTTGTTCCGGTGTTCTTCCTGGCAACAGGCGAGGTCCGGTTCTTCGACAGGTCTCTGCTGGAGGACGTAGTAACGCCGACGGCGGAGTAGCTTCGGCCGCGCCCTCCTCCGCGGTGCCCGCCATGGGTCACAGGGTCTCAGCGGATGCGCTGAAGCGTCGGTTCGTGGCGGGTGCTGGGCAGGACATATTCGTTGTCGCCTGGGCCTCTGTAGTCTGTGACAATGTCGACTGAGTTTGCGGTGAGCCTTGCCGCCGTCGTTCTGCTGTTGTTGCTCTCACGGCTTCTGGTTCCCGCGCTGCCCCTGAAAAGGCTGGCAGCCCGGCTGACTGCCGTGGAGTTCGCCCTTGCCGCGTCGGGTCTCTTTGGCCTGATTCTTCATTGCGCTTCGATGTTCTTTGAGCCGCTGGTTGCTGCAATCCCGGGCAGCGCGCCCGTTATCGGCCAGATCAATTCGATGGGCACGGCCAGCGTGATCTGGTACGTCGTTCCGTCACTTCTGCTTCTGACCGGGCTTCGGCGACAAAACGTCGTGGCCCTGGCTTTGTTGGCCGCTGCGTTGCTTGCAGTCGGAGTGACGATGTACAACGGCACGGCGCTGCCGATCCACCTCAACACCGTGTTTGCGGCCGGCGTCACGACTGCGGCGATCATGTTCCTTCTCGTCGTGCCACCGTGGCAGACGGAACCGGAGCCTTAACGGACAGCTTCGGAACCGGTCCCACGGTGGTTTCTTTGCAGCTGCGGATCAATGCCTGGCATTCCCGCGTGCAGGACACCGGATCAGTGTTTCTTGAAGGCATCCTTGACTTTTTCGCCGGCCTGTTTGAGGTCCGCTTTTATCTGGTGTCCCTTGCCTTCGGCCTTTAGCCGGTCGTTGCCGGTGGCCTCACCGGCGGTTTCCTTGCCTTTGCCGTGGAGTTTCTCGGCGGCGTTGTGGATCTTGTCACCTATGCCCATCGTGGTCCTCCCTTGTCAGGCGGCCCAAGCGGCACAAGTGCCGCGGAGGCCACACTTAATTATAGGAACGGAGGTCCCCTCGGAGGTAACACCGTGCGCGGGAATTCGAACCAGCCCGTGACGCACCGACGAAGCGGTCCGAGGCAAGGCTCGTCAGGCAAAGCAAAGGCCCCTGCTTCCCTTGTAAACAAAGGGAGGCAGGGGCCTTGCCGCTTGGCGGTGACGGTGGGATTTGAACCCACGTTGGCTTTGACACCAAACAACATTTCGAGTGTTGCACCTTCGGCCGCTCGGACACGTCACCAACCTGTATAGGCTACCGGAGCGGGGTGCCCATCCACAAAACGAGCTACAGCGGCGGCTCGCCCGGGACACGGTACCCTTCCCCGTGCCCAGGCGGGGCACTAGATTCGTAAGCACGATGATCACTTCTGAACAGCAGCGCACGGCCACCGCATATTGGACCGTCGGCCCGGGAAAGGGCGAGCTACGGCGCGAGGATCTGCCGGCCCCCGGTCCCGGCGAGGCCCTCGTCCGCACCCTGTACTCGGGGATCAGCAAGGGCACGGAACTCGTGGTGCATAACGACCGCGTCCCCGAGTGCGTCGCCGAGGCCATGGCCGCCCCCAACCAAGATGGAGCATTCCCGTATCCCGTGAAGTTCGGCTACCTCACGGTGGGGATCGTCGAGGCAGGCCCGGAGAACTGGACGGGCAAGACCGTCTTCTGCCTGTACCCGCACCAGGACCGCTTCATCGTCCCGGTGGAGTCGCTGACCGTGGTCCCCGCCGGCGTTCCCGCCCGCCGCGCCGTGCTCACCGGCACCGTCGAGACCGCGGTCAACGGACTCTGGGAAGCCGGCCCCCGCCTGGGTGACCGCGTCGCCGTGATTGGCGCCGGACTCGTGGGCGGCATGGTCGCCAAGCTGCTGAGCGCCTTCCCGCTCGGACGGCTGCAGCTGATCGACGTCGACTCTGCCAAACGCGCGTTCGCCGAGACCCTCGGCGTCGACTTCAGCCACCCCGACGACGCCCTGCCGGACTGCGACATCGTGATCCACTGCTCCGCCTCGCAGGAAGGCCTCAAACGGAGCCTGCAACTGGCAGGTGACGAGGGAGACGTCATCGAAATGTCCTGGTACGCCGACCGCAACGTCACGCTGCCGCTCGGGGAGGACTTCCACGCCCGGAGGCTGTCCATCCGGGCCAGCCAGGTGGGCGTCGTGGCCCGCGCCCGCCGCCACCGCCGCACGAACGCCGACCGGCTGGAGCTCGCGGTCTCCCTGCTGCGCGACCCGGGCTTCGACGTCTTCCTCACGGGCAGCTCCACGTTCGCGGAGCTGCCCGACGCCGTGCAGCGGCTCTCCGACGGCACCCTGGATGCGCTGTGCCACGTCATCGAATACCCCGTCATTGAGGATCCCGTCAGCGAATCCCCATCAACCGAAGGCACGAGGTAACCCGTGTTCAGCCTGACTGTCCGCAGCCACTTCATGATCGCCCACAGCCTCCCGCGCGAGGCATTCGGCCCGGCGCAAGGCCTGCACGGGGCGACCTTCGTGGCCGAGGTGACCTTCCGCCGTCGCGCCCTGAACGAGGACGAGATCGTCCTGGACATCGGCGCGGCCGGGAAAGTGCTGGATTCCGTCCTCGACGGGCTGAACTACAAGAACCTCGACGAACACCCCGATTTCGCCGGAAAGCTCAGCACCACCGAAGCCCTGGCCCGGTACATCGCCGACGCCGTGGCGGCACAGATCCGCGACGGCGCTGACGGCCGTGAGCTGGCAGGCCTGGACGTCACCCTGAGGGAACACCCGGACGCCTGGGCCGGATACTCGCTCGACTTCGCCGCCAGCTAGGAGCCACAGAGTGCAGCCCCCGAGCCTTCGCATCCGCCTTGTGGTGCCCGGCAACGTGCGCCACAACTCTGGCGGTAACGTCTACAACGCCGCGCTGGCCCGGGAACTGACCGCCTTGGGCGCCGGGGTGGAGACCTGCCCGCTCGACGGCGGCTGGCCCGTCGGCAGCGCGGAAGACCGACGGCGGCTGGGCGCCTTGCTGCGCGCCCCCGCCGGCGCGGAGGACCGGATAGTCCTCGTGGACGGGCTCCTCGCAAGCGGGGCGCCGGAGGAACTGGAGTCGGCCGCCGCCGGCCGTCCCGTCTGGATCCTGCTGCACATACCGCTGCCGGACCACCCGGAACTGGAACGCCGGGCCCTGAAGGCCGCGGCCGGCGTCATCTGCACCAGCACCTCGGCCGCAGCGGGCATCCGGGCCAGGCACGGCCTGGACGGCATCCGCGTGGCGCTGCCGGGATCCGACGCCGCGGCGCTGGCGGCCGGCCCTTTGGCCGCCGGTTCGGGGCCGGCGCACCTCATCGCCGTGGCCGCCCTGCTGCCGAACAAGGACCAGTCGCTGCTGCTCGCGGCGCTCTCCCGGCTCACGGAGCTGCCCTGGACGGCCGCCCTCATCGGCTCGGACTCCGCCGACCCCGCCTACGCCGCGCGGCTCCGGGACATGGTGAAACGACTGGGGCTGCAGGGCCGCGTCGACATTCCGGGGGAGCTTCGGGGAGCCGCACTGGAGGCCGCATGGGCTGCGGCTGACCTCAGCCTGCTCATTTCCCGGGCCGAAACCTACGGACTGGTGGTCACCGAATCGCTCGCCCGCGGGATTCCCGTGGTGGTGCGCGAAGGGACGGGTGCCGTGGAAGCGCTCGCGGCCGGCACGGGGCCACGAATCGCCGGCGCGGAAGCCGCGCTGCCGGGCGCCGCCGTCGCTCTCGCCGCAGACCCTGAGCCGCTGGCGGACGTGCTGCGCCGCTGGCTCACCGAGCCCGGGCTCCGGGCGCGCTGGCGGGACGCGGCCGCGGCTGCGCGGGGGCGCCTGCCCGGCTGGGACGCCACGGCCCGGACTGTGCTGGGGATCGTGGCGGCGGACACTCTGGACAACAGGCATACGCGGGTTGATTCCGCTGCCGGACAAGCTGTTGGAGAATGAGCCCATGACTACCGAGCCCATGACGACTGAAGCGCCGGCCGCGCAGACCCTCACTCCGGAGCGGCTCCGCGCCTGGGCCTGGCACAAACAGGGCCTGGACGGCTCGCTGGCCGGCTGCACCGCGGAGCAGGTTTTCGCCCGGGCCGGCTGGGCGCGGTCGGTGGGCGGCGCCAACCCCTACCTCACGCTCTTTGCCCGCGCCGGCATCCGCCGCGAACAGGTGGACGCCGACGTCGTCGCCCACCGGATCCTCGAACTCCCCACGGCCCGTGGTTGCACCTACGTCCTGGGCCGCGACGACTTCGCCTGGGCGCTCCAGCTGGGCAAGGATGCCGCCGAGGCTTTTCGAGTGCTCGGCAGGCTCGGGGTGGACCGCGGCGAAATCACCCTCCTTGAAGAGCAGGTGCTGCACACGCTCGCCGAGGCGTCCGGGCCGATGGATCCGCGGCAGCTCAAGGAGGAGTTGGGCGATTCCGTGCGCAACCTCGGCGAAGAAGGCAAGAAAAAGGGAGCCACCACCACGCTGCCCACCGCCCTCGGAATACTGCAGTCGCAGGGCAGGATCCGGCGCGTCCCGGTCCACGGACGCCTTGATCAGCAGCGCTACGCCTACGAGCTCTGGGATCTCCCGCCCAGCACGCTGGACGACGACGCCGCCCGCACCGAACTGATCCGCCGCTACCTGGGCTGGACCGGCGGCGCCACCCTCAAGCAGTCCCAGTGGTTCACAGGGTTCACCGTGGCGCCGAGCAAGGCGGCGCTGGCCGCCGTCGACGCCGTCGAGGTGACCACCGCCGCCGGTGACATGCTGTGGATGCTGCCCGACGACGTCGAACGTCTCGCCGCCTTCGAGGAACCCGCAGCGGAGCAGATCCAGCTGCTTGCCGGAACGGATTCACTGGCGCTCCTGCGCCGCAATGCCGCGGAACTCCTGGCCGGGGACAGCCCTGACATCGCCAAAACCGTGCTGGCCCCGCTGGCGCTGCAGGCCGACCTCCCGGACCATCCCATCCTGGACCGGGGCCGGATCATCGGACTCTGGCAGTACGATCCCGGCAAGGAGCGGATCGTGCCGTGGGTTTTCCAAGGCCCCACACCCGCGGTGACCCGGCGGATCGCCGAGGTGGAGGCCTGGATCCGGGAGGACCTCGGCGACTTCCGTGCCTTCAGCCTTGATTCACCGGCCACCCGGCAGAAGCGGATCGACGCCCTGGCCGCGTCCGCCGCCGCGACCGCGGCAAACTAGGGTGCCGAAGTGAGACTTTGGGCCGATCGTCGGACGGAACACGGGCGCGAAGTCTCACCTCGGCGGGACCGAAACAGCTCAGCCGCGGTGTCCGGCGAAAAAGTCGCGCAGCAACGCGGCGCACTCCTGCTCCCGGACCCCCGCATACACTTCCACCCAGTGGTTGAGCCGGCGCTCCCGGAGGATGTCGAACACGGAGCCGGCGGCGCCCGCCTTCTCGTCCCAGGCGCCGAACACCACCCGCGGAATCCTGGCCAGCACAATTGCGCCGGCGCACATGGCACACGGCTCGAGCGTCACCACCAGGGTGCAGTCCTCCAGTCGCCAGCCGTCGCCGGGTTCGCCGTCCTGCACCCGCAGCTCCTGCAGCCGTGCGGCGGCTTCGCGGATGGCCACCATCTCGGCATGCGCCGTGGGATCCCCGAGCGCCTCGCGTTCATTGCGTCCGGCGCCGAGCACCTTGCCGTCGGGCCCGATCACGACGGCGCCGATCGGCACGTCCGCCGTGGCCAGCGCCCGGCGGGCCTCTTCGATGGCAAGTCCCATCCAATGGGCATGGCGGGGCTCCGGGGCAGTCATGGGTCAATGATAGTTTCGACGGTACGCAAGCTGTGCAGCACAGAGGAGCCGGGAGACAGCCGTGAAGACCTGGACTGACCACTTGACTGACAGGTGGGGCCGTTGGGTGGTTCCCTACGCGGCACTGTGGATCACGCTGCTGGTCGGCGGCATGATTGTCGTGGCGCTGGCCCTGCTGGGCGCTGAAGTGTATGACAACGTGGTGGACGACATCGGACTGGCGAGCCTTGACAAGCCCACCCTGGCCTTCGCCGAGCAGCTGCGGAGCCCGGCCCTGGATTCCGCCGTGACAGCGTTCACCAACATCGGCGGCGGAATCGGCATGCCTATACTGGCCGCCATCCTGACTGCGTGGCTGACCTTTATCACCCGCACCTGGCGGCCCCTGATGCTGGTCGGCGGCGCCGCCGCTGTCTCCGTGACGGCCACCGCCGTGGGCAAGCACCTTGTCGGCCGCACCCGCCCGGACCATGCGGATGCCGTCCCGCCCTATGAGAACTCGCAGTCCTTCCCCAGCGGGCACACTCTCAACTCCACCGTGGTTATCGGCGTGGTGGTGTATCTCGCGTGCCTGCAGGTGAAACGGGCGATTGTCCGCGTGGGCCTGATCACCGCGGGTGTGATCTTCGTCGTCGCCATGGGCCTGAGCCGGGTCTACCTGGGCCATCACTGGATGACCGACGTCATTGCCGCCTGGCTACTGGGCCTTGCGTGGCTGGGGATCGTGATCCTTGCCCACAGGCTCTTCCACGTGCTGCGGCACCGCGAACATGCGGGCCCCGCGCCCACGTTCGACCACCCCCTGCGGAGCTCCCCGGGCGCAGCGGACGAGTAGGCGGACGAGCAGGCGTTCGACGCCGCTGCCTCCCACCGCGAACCTTGCCGCCCGGGAGGGTCCTCAACGTCCGAGTGGTAGTTTTGACCCATGCGCACTCTCGTTGTGGACCACCCGCTGGTCGCCCATAAGCTCACCGTTCTGCGGGACAAAAACACCCCGTCCCCGGTCTTCCGCCAGCTCACCGAGGAGCTCGTGACGCTCCTGGCGTATGAGGCAACCCGCGAAGTCCGCACCGAGCCCGTGACCATCGAGACGCCGGTCAGCACCACCATCGGCACCGCCTTCACCAAGCCCACCCCCTTGGTGGTTCCGATCCTCCGGGCCGGGCTCGGCATGCTCGAGGGCATGACCAAGCTGGTCCCCACTGCCGAGGTCGGGTTCCTGGGCATGGCCCGTGACGAAGAGACCCTGGACATCATCACCTACGCCGAGCGCCTCCCCGAGAACCTTACTGACCGCCAGATCTTTGTCCTGGACCCCATGCTGGCCACCGGCGGCACGCTGCGCGAAGCTATCAAGTTCCTCTTCAAGCGCGGCGCCTCCGACGTCACCTGCATCTGCCTGCTGGCCGCCCCCGAGGGCCTGGCCAGGCTGGAAGAGGAGCTTGCGGACGCCAACGTAACCATCGTCCTGGCCTCCATTGACGAGAAACTGAACGAGAAGTCCTACATCGTGCCCGGTCTGGGCGACGCCGGGGACCGCCTCTACGGCGTGGCCGGCTAGAACGCACGCCGGGCCGGCTGCGCGCGCCCGGAGCCGACCGGCACCTAGCGGGTACCCCTTCCGGATTTTCCCGACCCCGGCTAGCCTGTGCCCCATGGACTGGAAACTTGAACTTGTGTTTGTCCCTGTGTCCGATGTGGACCGCGCCAAAGACTTCTACGTCAACAAGGTCGGCTTCAACGCCGACTACGACGAGCGGCCCAGCGAGTCCATCCGCTTCGTCCAGCTGACCCCGCCGGGCTCGGGCTGCTCGATCGCCTTCGGCGAGGGTCTCAACGATGCCCCTCCAGGCACCGCACCCAGCCTCCAATTGGTGGTAAGCGACATCCAGGCCGCGCACGCGCAGCTGAAGGAGAACGGGGTGGACGTCAGCGACGTCGACGTCCAGGAGTGGGGCCACTTCGTCTATTTTGCCGATCCTGACGGCAACAAGTGGGCTGTGCAGTACATCCCCAACGGACCCAACGGCTAGGTCGCGTGCCACAAGAGTTGCACCTTCGCCCAACAGCGTGAGGCAGGATGGAGTGATGAGCCCTCCTGCCGATCGAAGCGCCACAACCTTGACTGCCCGCGCGGTCCTGTTCGACATGGACGGCACGCTGGTGGATTCCACACGCATCGTGGAGCAGGTATGGACCATGTTTGCCGGGCGCTATGGCCTGGATATCGAAGAGATTCTGCGATCCTCCCATGGGGTCCAGGCAATCGACACTGCCCGCCGTTTCGCCCCGGCCGGTTCCGACATCCAAGCCCTCACGGCCGAACTCGGACGGATGGAACTGGCCGAGACCCGGGGCATTATTCCCGTGGCGGGCGCAGTGGAACTGCTGGCCAGCCTCCCGGCGGACGCCGTTGCGCTTGTGACGTCCGCTTCCCGCGACCTGGCCGAGGTCCGGATGGCAGCCGCGGGCATCGCCGTCCCAGCAGCCTCGGTCACGTCCGAGGACGTAACCTGGGGCAAACCACACCCGGAGGGGTACCTCCGGGCGGCTGCGCTGCTGGGTGTTGCCCCGGCTGACGCGGTGGTCTTCGAGGACGCCCCGGCAGGCATCGCCGCAGGACTCGCCGCCGGTATTCGCACGGTCGCCGTCGGGCCCAACACCGGCGAACTGCCGGATGGTGTCCTCCGCATCCCGGACTACTCCGGGATTTCGGTGACCACGGACGTTGACGGCGCCGGCCGGAGAACGCTTTCGTTCAGCTTCTAGCGTCCGCTCTTCGGCCTGGCGATCGCGGACCGGCGGGCATCCCGATTCAAGCAGATGCCAGCCGGTACAGGGTGGCGCCGCCCACGGCCTGTGCGGCGAAATTGGCCTGAACCCAGGCGGCAATGCGCGCGGCATCATCGGAGCCGCTTTCGCCCAGCATGGTGCGCCCTGCGATGAAGTAGTGGATCTTCCCCTCGGCGACGAGCTGCTGGAACTGCGCCAGCGTCGGTGACGGATCCGTGCCGTTGAACCCGCCCACGGCCATGACCGGGAGTTCCGTCGCCAGCTGGTACCCGGCCGCGTTGTTGGATCCGACGACGGCGGCCGCCCAGGTGAAGTTCCCCGCACCGTTTTTCAGTGCGGTCACCAGGGCCGCCGACGGCGTGCTGGCGCCGAGCAGTCCGCCAATGGCCGGCTGGTTACCTGCCCCGCCCGCACCCGGGCCACGGGCAACGCCCGTGGCGGTGCCGTTGACATTGCCCTGCCCGCCCAGGGCGGCGGCGACGGCGACTGCCGCCGTCGTCCGGGTCAGGATTCCGGGCGCGGTGAGCCGGGGGACGACGGCGGCGGCCAGCACCAGGGTACCGGCAGCGAGGGCCGCCAGGAGCACCATCCAGCGCAGCCAGGGGCAAGAGAATGCACACGGTTGGGCCAAGCCCAAAAGGCCTCCCAAAAATTCATGAACATAGACTCTGCGGTCCCTTGAAAATATCCTCCGAAACCAGAAGCGGCCATGCCTTTTCAGGGCACAGCCGCTCCTTTGTTTTGCAAAGGACATCCCGTGGAGCCGAGGCTAGACCTCAGGGACTAGACCCCCGGCGCCCGCTGATCATGCGGAAGACGAAGACGACGATCGCCACAAGGAGCAGTATCGGTGCAACCCAGAGGATGAACTCCAGCGCCTTTACAGTGGCGCCACAGAGAAACCCCGCCAGCCGAAGCTGACGGGGCCTTCATCTTCTCAACCTGTTGTAATTCGGGCTAAGTGCCGAGGTTCGTGAAGCTGTCGTCGAATGCGGAAGTCAATATGCACCTGCATCCAATGTGGAAGGGCGGCGCGACCTTTGTCGGGTTCATACATTCCGGACAATCATCCGTACGGAGGACCTCGGCAGGCGAGCTACCCTGCGCCGCGTACCACCTAGCAGTGGCAAGCGAAAAGCTTAGCCAGTGGGTTATCAGGGTTGCATACTCGACAAGCAACAACCGAGGCCGCCGCCAGGCGCCAGGACATCCTAGATTACAACACCGATGACTGTGTGTCCACGCTGCGGCTGCGCGACTGGCTGCTGGAACTGGGGGAGAGGTTCTCCGCCTGCGGCCGCCCCGTCCCCAACAGCGAGGATGACCGGGATGCCATAACCGTTCCGGACAGCGTGCCGGCTGGAATCACCGCCTGGCTCGAAGCGGCCCGGACGGCCGGGGACCTGGATGAGGACGCCGTGGCGGTGGCCATGATCGCCGCCGGCGTGGACTTCCACCGCCGCGAAAAGAAGGCAGGCGCCTGGGAGCACTTCCGCCGCCTGGCAGCCCCGGTCGCGGAATGGAAGGACTCCCGGGGCGTCTTCACCGTCGACCGGGCATCCGTGGACGAGGACTGGTCCACCACGCCCAAGGGCAAGCTGGAGCGCCGTGTGCAGCTGACCGGCACCCTGGCGCCGGGCACCGGGAAGGTGCTCGGTGCCAAGGTCACTGAACTATACGGGGCCCCGTTCCCCGCGTGGGCGTTCATCCCCAAGGGCATCTCCCGGGTGGTCCGCCGCGGCACGACAGAAATCACCGATGTGCAGAGCTCCGGCAGCGGGACCGTCGTCCGGATCCGGGAAGTGCTGCACCCGGACGATGCCCCGTTCCATGAACTGCCCATGGCGCTCGTGGTCGAGGACAATATCAACAGCGACAGCCTGAGCAGATCACCGCTCGCCCTGGCCCGGAACACTGAGGCCATGCTGCCCAGGCTGCCGGCCCATCCGGGCGTGGAAATCCTGCGCAGGCGGCCGCCGCGGCTGAAAACCCTGGCCGCCCTGCCGCCGGCCGGAGAGGACTTCATCGGACCCATCACCGGTGCCCTGCTGGACCTGGACTGCTCATACCTGGCCGTGCAGGGACCCCCGGGCACCGGCAAGACCTACAACGGATCCCGCGTCATCGCCCGGCTCGCCCAGGAGTACGGCTGGAAGATCGGGGTCGTTGCCCATTCCCACGCCGCCGTCGAAGGAGTGCTGGAGGAAGTCCTTGCCGCCGGCGTGCCGGCCGCGATCATCGGCAAGGCCAGGAAAAACGGCTCGGAAAAAGTTTTCCCCTGGCGCGAGCTGAAAACCCCGAAGCTTCACCGGGAGATGATGGCCGCTGCCGGCGGAGCGGTCATCGGCGGAACCGTCTGGAAGTTCGCCGACCCGAAGAACTTCGGGCCGCACGAGCTGGATCTGATCGTCGTGGAGGAGGCCGGACAGTTCTCCCTGGCCAACACCCTGGTCGCGGCCGGAGCGGCCCAACGCATCCTGCTGCTCGGTGACCCGCAGCAGCTGCCCCAGGTCACCCAGGGCACCCACCCCCAACCGGTGGACACCTCCGCGCTCGGCTGGCTCAGCAGCGGGGCGGCGGTGCTGCCGGCGGAACTGGGCTACTTCCTGAACATGTCCCGGCGCCTGCACAAGGCCCTGTGCGAACCCGTCTCCACCCTGGCCTACGACGGCAGGCTGCACTCGGCGCCGGAAGCGGATGCACGCGAAATCCCCGGTGTCGCGGCGGGCCTGGAGACCATTACCGTGGAGCACGCCGGCAATTCGGTCGAATCCCCGGAGGAAGCCGCGGAAGTGCTCCGCCAGGTCAGGTTCCACCTGGGCCTGGATTGGCAGGACGGAACCGGTGACCGCAAGCTGGGCCAGAACGACCTCCTCGTCGTCGCCCCCTACAACGCGCAGGTCCAGCTCATCCAATCGACCCTGGCCGCGGCCGGGCTCGAGCAGGTGAGGGTCGGCACGGTGGATAACTTCCAGGGACGCGAAGCCCCGGTTGTCATCGTTTCCATGACCGTCTCATCCCCGGCCGACGTGCCCCGCGGCATGGACTTCGTGCTGCAGCGCAACCGGGTGAACGTGTCCGTATCCCGCGGCCAGTACCGGGCCGTGCTCATCCGTTCGGCCGAACTGACCAACTACATGCCGGCCAGGCCCGAACAGCTGGAGGAACTCGGCGCGTTCATCACCCTGTGCAGCGGATAGGAGCCGGCAGCAAACCAAAGAAGGGAAGAAACCCGAAGGGTCGTTCACCGTGACTAATCTGAACCGATCCCTTTCCACTGGACGCCTCCCGGAGCGCGCCTCCGCTGATCAGTGGGTCCGGAAATGCGCAAGATTATTCGGCAGGAGCGGCGGTGGGCGTTGATCGGCGTCCATATCGCCGACCACCTCGCCTCGGCTGCCTGTTGACTCAACCCAAGGCCGCGCGGGATCTTGGGCTGGGAGAGCCCGAGATCCGTCGAGGTCGGCGTCTGGCAGGGGTAATATCAGGCACTCGTCGTGGTCCAGCCCTCAAAGGAGTCGGCCTTCCCGCGCGCCACATCCTTGTCGTAGCTGGCTTGCATCGAATTCGCGAGTTTGAGGCATGCGCTTGGACTCTTGAGGAGCGAATGATGGCTGAGGAACACCGTTGGGCGAGCAACCAGATTACCTACGTCCGGGGGCTGATTGCCGAGTTCAAAACTTTGGCTGAGTTGACCCTGGCAAACTGAACAAGCATTTACTGAACTTCTTCCACGGTGTTCCCGTCAGGTTGAGACCCATGGGCGCCCTGAGGGCGGACTTCGCCAACTCCGTCAAAGGTGCGCTCTCCGGCCACCTCGAACTCAAAGCGCCCGGTGTGTCTCTCGACCTGGAGACATACGGAAAAAAATACGCACAACTCAACCTGACATGCGTTGAGGCCCTGTGGCTTGCCGCTCATGAAGGAGACGGAGTGTGAAATAGGGTGGAGGGTAATGGCTGAAGTTGTTTGGGGAAGGCGGCAGCATGAACCACAACCAAAGGACCCCCTTGGCCCGCAAAATCCGTGTCCAGCTGATCGATGATCTTTCGGGCGAAAACGCCGAAGAAACTGTCCGATTTTCCGTCGACGGCGCCGACTACGAAATTGATCTCACCGCGGATAACGCCGCCGAGCTTCGTGCAGCACTAGCGAAATACATCGCCAACGGCCGTCGTCTCCGCGGCCCCTCCGCGAGCCGGGCCGGCACGACTGCTCCGATGAGTCGGGAAGAGACCCGGAGGATCCGGGACTGGGCCACCAGAAATGGATACAACCCCAGCACTCGGGGACGAATCCGCCAGGACATTCAACAGGCTTACGCCGCCGCCCACGCCTAGCAAGATACCCGGGCCAGCCTCAGATCCCATGCCGAGCCGGGCTTAGGTATCCGCTGAGCTGGCCCTTCCCAGAGGGGCCTATCTGTGAGCAGGAACAAGAGCGCCCCGATGCTATTGCGGGATGCATCGGGGCGCGAATCGAAATCATATTCTGAGGAATTTTTCAAGTCAAACCGCTGACTGCGGAGAGCATCGCCGCAGTCGGGGCCCCGTCACGGCCGGCCCACCACTGCACATCTTCTAGACGGACCCTCTTCGAGTTAAGACATGCCTGTCCTGATCGGGGATGTCTAGGAATGGACCGCTTTCAGGCAAAATGTCAGATTCGATGCAATGCCACCTACAGATATGAGAACGCCGGAAATGACCATCCCAGAGGAAATCGACACACCGGAGATCATGATCGACCGGGACGTGCTCAAGCGGAATATCGATCGTATGGCTAGTGCCGTACGGGCCAAAGGCCTGCAACTTCGGCCTCACGTCAAGACACACAAAGTGCCCGAAATAGCTGAACTGCAACTGGCTGCCGGAGCCGTCGGTTTGACTGTGGCAACCCTGGGAGAGGCCGAAATCTTTGCAGAGCACGGAGCCAAAGACATCTTCATCGCTTATCCCCTCTGGGTCGGTCCTCGGCAGGCTGAACGGCTGCGCCGGCTTGCGGAGACAACCCGGATCGCCGTGGGTGTGGACTCCCGGGAAGCAGCCGAAACCATGGCCGCATCCCTAGGCGATGCAGTCGGTGAGGTTGAAGTTCTGCTGGAGATCGATAGCGGTCATCACCGCAGCGGAATAGCACCGGACGCCACTGTCGACGTGGCCCGTGCCGTGTCACGGGCAGGTCTGCGCGTGACGGGCGTCTTCACATTCCCAGGACACAGTTACGCCCCCGGCATGCCCCTAAAGGCTGCGGACGATGAACGGCTGGCCCTCAGCCAGGCTTCCGACCTGCTCAGTGCAGCAGGATTCCACCTCGCCCATCGCAGCGGAGGGTCCACACCTACCGCCGCCCTCACCGGCCAGTCAGTAGCCACAGAAATCCGTCCCGGCGTGTACGTATTCGGAGATGCCCAGCAACTGGAATTGGAACGATGCACGGCCGAAGACATCGCTTTGACCATCGCGGCAACAGTCGTCAGCCGTCATGAGGGCAACGACGTCATACCGCGAAGGGTCATCCTGGACTCAGGCAGCAAGATCCTTGGTGGGGACCGGCCCAGCTGGACGACAGGTTTTGGGCGACTGCTTGACCACCCGGAAGCGCGAATCACCGGACTGTCAGAACACCACGCCACCGTCGTATGGCCTGCTGAGGCCACGCTGCCAGCACTCGGGGATCGACTGCGTGTGGTCCCCAATCACGTGTGCGTGGCAATCAACCTCGTCGATGAAGTCACTGTGATCAGCGGCGGCGAAATCGTGGACCGCTGGCGCGTAGCCGCACGCGGAAGAAACAGATAACAGCAACAAGAAAGGCATTCCATGACACAGGCCCCAATCACCACATCCAAAGCCGAGACCCGCCTCCACCACCTTGGGCTGCGCCTCCCAGAAGTGGCGGCCCCCGCAGTCATCAACGGCGCATCAGAACTTCTCTCGGAAATCTTCGAAGACTCCATCGGCACCCATGCCCGCTCGGCTGTCGGCGTTGCAGCACTTCCCCTGGGTACATCCGTAGAAGTGGAAATCACCGCCAGGTTTGCATAGTCGTCTCGAACGCGAGTCGACAACTGGGCCCAGCCGGCAACAGGAACAAGCCTACGGAAGTCATTGTGTCCAAGCGGAAGATTCTGATGAGAAGGGCCGGCCCCGCACCCGCGGAGCACTCAGCTATCGGCCACGATTTCCAGTACACGTACGTCGTTCTGCAGAAGGGCGGCGCCCCATGAGCTGTGCTGCGCCGGTCAACAGCCGCAACCACCGCCAGCGATCCTAAACCGCCAAACCAAGATGCCAGAAAACCGCCATTCTCGGCTAACAGTCGCAGCGCTGCGCAACAAACGTGCCGCCCGGCAGCGGCAGATCCGACTTCGGCTGGAGACATGGGCTGAGTAGCCGCTCTTCCCGCAGCCTAGCCCGACGACCGTCCGTGTCCGGCCGGCGAAGGGGCTTGCGTTTGCATTGCCTCGTGGATTTGCAGGGCGAACCACAGCTGAGCCAACGTGGATGTTTCGGTCATGTCCAGGCCGGTCAGCTCGCTGATCTTCCGCATCCTGTAGATGATCGTCTGCCGGTGGGCGAAGAGGGCCGCGGCGGTCTTCTGCCACGACCGCTGGGTGTCTAGGAAGGTCTTCAGGGTGACGATTAGGTCCCCGTGCTGTCCCTGTTCGTACTCGAAAATCGGGCCCAGGAGCCTCTGGACGAGCGCGTTGCCTTCCTCGAAGCTGGTGAGCCCCATCCACGAGGGGCCGTCGGCATAACGGACCAGTCCTTCGCCGGTGCTGGCTGCTGTCCCGAGGGCCCACAGTGATTCCTGCAGTGCACGCTGGATTCCGGCGGCATTTGACGGTGTGCTGATCCCGATTCTGACATCCGACCCTACGCAGTGCATCAACAGATCATCGGTCAGGTCGGCAGAGACAGCCAGATGAAGGGTGTTGAAACGGCGGAAGCACGCGGTGGGAGAGCCGTGACGCCACAGTTCGACATGGATATTTGCCAGCCTTTCGCCGTCGTCAGCCGAAATAGAAACAAGAAGAAATTCACGGAATGGAACCTCAAAATCGGCGAGGCGGCTTTCGATGTCCGCGATTCCGAGGCGTCCGTCGATCGCCTGCAGGAGGAACTCTGCCCCCAGCCGCCGCTGGTTTTCCAATGACAGAACGGTGCGGGACAGTTCCAGTCCCAGGACCGTGGCCGTATGCAGCAGGACAACGGAGTCCGGGTGGGGTACGGAGTTCGGCAGTACGACCAACAGGGCGTTGGGGTGTGTCGGAACGTCCATCAACAGGACATGCCTGTCCCGCAGGTAATGCCATTGGAACTTTCTGCTCATGGTGGGCGTCTGGCCGGTCAGCTGTACCAGGTCCTTGTCAAGGGATTCGGGCAACAGTTGGCCCCCTGGATACCACGGATGGAGGCACCGCCGGTCCATGACGAAGAGTTGGGAGTCAAGCTCGCTTGCAAGTCCCTGAAGGAGGCTCTGCCAATGGTCTTCCGACGTGCCCGCAGTGCGAAGCAAATCGTAGATCCGGGCCGTCTGGCGTAACCGGCGGGACTCCTCGAGCAGCGACGCCTCAGCGACAGAGCGGGCAATCGCAATGAATGGCAGCGGATAAGGGACATTGATCACAGGCAGCGGCAGCCGGTCGCAGGCCGCCAGAAACGCCGGCAGAAGCGCGGGGGCGTGCATCTTCTCGCCGATGGCCAGCGCGCTGGCACCCGCCTTGACGAGCGCCTCGGCGAGCTCCACCTGGCCCTGGGCGTCGGCAGGAATGGACAGGCCGTTGGTCATCATCAGCTCGCCACCAGTGACCCATTCCCACAGCCTCGGCAAATCGGAGGTATGGGCCCACGTGATCCGGTTGGCCGTGCCGTCCGCACCCGCCAAAAGAGTCAGCCCGAGCTGCGGTTCGGCCAGCAATTCGGCCACGGTGATCGCCATGCGGAGCACTTCCTGTTCATGAGTCCGGACGCCGCCCCCCAAGCCGCTTATACACATGTATAAGCTCTCCCGTTATTTGTAGTCAATCTGTGGATTTACGCCGTGACGCCGCTCACGAAGAATTAGGTCACTGAAACTTCCCCGCTCAATGATGAGCTTCACGAGAGTTTGCGATGAGCACAACGAGCTATCTCATTGATGGCGCCCCGCTGACCAAGTCCCACGAGAAGCTGACCTTGTCCCTCTCTGAACTCACCACAGAAACGACGCCGGCATCGCCGGCTAACAGCAAAACAACTGAAGGATCCTTCTCATGACCACGCACAAGCCAATCGGCCCCGTCGATGCAACAAAAGTCCCCCGCTTCGCGGGCCTGGGCACTTTCGCCCGGCTTCCCCAGATCGACCGGGTCCCGGACTACGACATTGCCATTGTGGGTGTCCCGTTCGACGGCGGAACCTCCTACCGCCCGGGCGCCCGTTTCGGTCCTGCCGCCGTCCGTGAAGCCTCCCGCCTGCTGCGTCCCGGCTACCACCCCGAATTGGACGTTGAGCCCGTGTACGAAGCCCAGGTGGTGGATGCCGGCGATATCGTCTGCACCCCCTACGACATCACCCGGGCAGTCCGCGAAATCGAAGAGCAGGCACTTCCGCTGCTCCAAGGCCCTGCGGATGGCGATGGTGAAGGCAAGCGCCTCATCTCCATCGGTGGCGACCACACCATCGCCCTGCCGATGCTGCGGGCACTGAACAAGGTCCACGGCCCTGTTGCCCTGCTCCACTTCGACGCGCACTTGGATACCTGGGACAGCTACTTCGATCAGCCGATCACCCACGGAACCATCTTCCGCCGGGCCTTCGAAGAGGGCCTGCTGGTTGAGGACAAGTCCATGCACGTGGGTATCCGCGGGCCGGTCTATGACCGTGACGACTTCCTGCGCGACCACGAGTTCGGGTTCCAGATCATCCGGTGCTCGGATCTGGACGTCATCGGCGTCCCGGCCGCAATCCAGAGGGTCAAGGACCGTCTGGGCGACAGCCCCGTCTATGTCTCCATCGATATCGATGTCCTGGACCCGTCCTACGCTCCGGGCACCGGTACGCCCGAAATGGGCGGCCTGCACTCCCGCGAACTGCTGGCCCTGCTCCGCGGACTCAACGGCATCAACATCGTGGGCGCCGACGTCGTCGAGGTCGCTCCGGCCTACGACCATGCAGACATCACCACCGTTGCCGCGGCGACTCTCGTCTTCGACCTCCTCGCCCTGATGGTGAACCGCAGAAAGGCCACCGCCAACCTCGCCCAGGAACTGCAATCGGCCACCGTTTGAGCCATAACTGCTGTGCAATCGCGCCTGAGTTATACATATGTATGAACAGGTTTACGGCGACCATTCAATCGCCGGATTTCCTCTGCGACGAAAGTCACGAATGATTGGTCCATCAGATCCCGTGCTCGACGAAGCGCCGGGACAGAACAAAGAGGTTCCCATGAACTCCCGGAACGCATCATGAGCGCTCAACCCACTCCCGTCGCCGCGGCCGAGGTGCCCCGGCTCGAGGACAAGACCATTCAACCCATCCCCGCCGACGAACGCCACGGCAAAGCGCGGGACCTTTTCACCATCTGGTTCGGTTCCAACATCATGATCATGACCATCGTGACCGGGGGACTCGCGACCACTGTGTTCGGGCTCAGCTTTGTGCCCGCCATCGTCGGAATCATCATTGGGAACGTGGTCGGTGGCATATTCATGGCCCTGCATTCGGCCCAAGGCCCGCAGCTGGGCGTGGCGCAGATGATTCAGACCCGCGGCCAATTCGGGTCGTACGGGGCGCTGCTGATCGTTGTCATCGTGGTGATCATGTACGTCGGGTTTTTTGCGGCAAACCTCGTCTTCGGCGGGGAAGCAATGGCCGCAGTCAACCCGGGCATCAGTGTTGACGCAGGCATCATCGTCATTGGCGTCGTGAGCGTCATTGCCACCATCTTCGGCTACCGCCTCATCCACGCCTATGCACGAGTCTTGAGCATCGTGGCGGGTCTGGCGTTGGTTCTGGCCTTCGTCTGGATCCTGTTCGTCCAAGGACTGCCGGCCAGCTTCCTGGACCAGGGAAACTTCAACTGGGTGGGCTTCATGGCCACCATCTCCGTCTCCGCCCTCTGGCAACTCGCCTACGCTCCCTACGTCTCGGACTACTCCCGCTACATGCCCCAGGGCACCGGCTCGACCCCGGCGTTCTGGGCGTCCTACTCAGGCTGCGTGCTGGGAACGCTCTTCCCGATGATCTTGGGTGCCTTGGTGGGCACGCTCGCCCTGACACTGACCAACGATGGCAGCAACGTCGAAATAGTCGGGAGCCTGGGAGCCCTGCTCCAGCCATGGACCATGGCAGTCATCGGAATCTTCTGCCTTGGCGTTGCAGCGTCGAACGCCATGAACCTCTACTGCGGGGTTCTGTGCACCCTCACCATTGGGCAGACGTTCAGGCCGACCTGGTTGCCCCACGCCAAGACCCGGAGCATTGCGGCGGTTCTCCTCTTCACCGTCGCCCTCCTGATCGCGCTGTTCGCCCGCGACAATTTCATTCTCTTCTACACGAACTTCCTCTCCTTCCTGATGTACGTCCTGGTCCCCTGGACGGCCATCAACCTGGTCGACTACTACCTTCTCCGGCACGGCGACTACCGGGTTGAAGACTTCTTCAAGCGCGACGGAGGCGTGTACGGACGCTTCAACTGGATAGCGATCGGTTGCTACGTGGCCGGCGCCCTGATCCAGGTTCCCTTCTCGGCAACCGCGATCTACACGGGCCCGCTGGCCGCCGCAATGGGCGGAGTGGACCTCTCCTGGATCGTCGGGCTGCTGGTTGTTGCTCCGCTGTACTACTTCGCGGCACGCGTGTTCCGGAAGAAGCCGGATGACGCCCCCTTTCAAACCCCTGTCCTCGCGACTGACCTCATCTGAAAGCGAACATCATGACACTTACTGACACCGAACAGTTCACCGTCCGGCGCTCCCCTGCGGATAGCACCCCCGTCAGCGTCCTGCCACCTACCGGACACTTCATTGGAGGATCGTTCGTTCCCGGTTCCTCCGCCCAGCTCATCGACGTCGTTGACCCCACCACTGAGCAGGTCATCGCGTCCGTACAGGCCGGCACCGCCGCAGATGTAGATGTTGCTGTTAAAGCCGCCATGGCAGCCCAGAAGACCTGGGGCGCCACCACGCCTAAGGAGCGGTCCGAAGTACTCTCCCTGATCGCCAACATCATCGAGGCCAACCGGGCCGCCTTCGAAGTCATCGAATCCGCCAACACCGGTAAACCGCGAACCGTCGCGGAAGACGACGTCTCCAGCACCATCGACACGTTCCGATTCATGGCCGGAGCTTCCCGCACACTGACGTCCATGGCCGGTGGCGACTACGCCACTGGACACACCTCGGTCATCCTCAGGGAACCCGTCGGCGTCGTCGGCGTCATCACCCCGTGGAACTACCCGCTGCTGATGGCCGCATGGAAGATCGCACCCATCCTGGCCGCCGGAAACAGCATCGTCCTCAAGCCCTCGGAACAGACTCCGCTGTCAACGCTGAAGCTCGCAGAACTGGTAGCCGGACGCATCCCCGATGGCATCCTCAACGTCGTGACGGGACAAGGCCGAACCGTTGGGCAACGTCTCGCCGAACACCCTGATGTCGCCCTCATTGCATTGACAGGGAGCGTCGTCAGCGGACAGGCCGTGGCGGAAACCGCGGGCAGATCCGTCAAGCGCGTTCACCTGGAACTCGGCGGCAAGGCCCCTGTTGTTGTCTTCCCCGACGCCGACCTCCGCGCAGCCGCGGCCGGCGTGCGAAACGCCGGCTTCTGGAATGCCGGCCAGGATTGTGGCGCTGCCTGCCGGGTTCTCGTCCACGAGTCCGTGGCTGAGGAGTTTACCGAACACCTGGTCCGCGAAGTCAGCACGCTCGTCGTCGGCGCTCCAAGCGCAGGGGACGACGTGGAAATCGGTCCCATGATTTCGAGCCCGCACTTCGAACGCGTGAAGGAATCGCTTGCCGAGGCCAAGGCTGCGGGCCTGAAAGTGGCCATCGGTGGCTCGGCCATGGAAGGCCCCGGCTACTTCATCGAACCCACAGTGATCAGCAACGTACCGGCCGGGGCACACATTGCCACCCACGAAATCTTTGGTCCCGTGGTCACCGTCGAGACCTTCAGTTCCACTGAAGAGGCCGTCACCCGGGCAAACGAGAGCCCCTACGGCCTTTCCGCCTCGGTATGGACCCGGGACTCAAGCCTCTCGCTCAGGGTTCCCAAGCAACTCGACTTCGGCACCGTCTGGGTCAATTCACACCTGGTGTTGGCTTGCGAGGTTCCGTGGGGCGGATTCAAGGGATCCGGCTACGGCCGCGACCTCTCGCTCTATGCCTTGGACGATTACTCCCGGACCAAGCACGTCATGATCAACCACAGCGCATGAGCGTCAAGACCAGCATCGGAGCTCAGCAATGACCACCACGAATCATCCCCACACCGCACCGTCGGCACGCGGCGCAACCCCGTCCGCTCCCTTCGGGACAGACGTAACGTGGACCAACTGGGGCGGAAACCAGAGCGCCACGCCAGCTTTCACCGTCCGGCCGCGGACTGAACAGGAAGCGCTCGACGCCGTCCGGTTCGCCATCCGCGAAGGCCTGCCGGTACGCGCAGTCGGCTCAGGGCATTCGTCCTCCCCGCTTGTTCAGACGGGCGGTGTCCTGATGGACATGTCCGCACTCTCGGCCATCACGGGAACCGACCCTGCGCGGTGTCGCGCAAGGGCGTTGGCCGGCACCACCATCAGCGCCTTCGGCGATCCGTTGTGGGAGCAGGGGCTGGCACTGGCCAACCAAGGCGACATCGACAAGCAGCAGATCGCCGGAGCGCTCTCAACCAGCACCCACGGCTCCGGAAAGAACCTGGGCAGCTTTTCGTCAAGCCTTCGCTGGGTCAAGCTGATCAACGGCTACGGCGAAATCGTCGAAATCGGGGAGGGGCAGCTCCGCGAACTCAAGGCCGCCCAGGTCGCTTTGGGGACGCTCGGAATTTTCCTGGAGGTTGAACTGGCCGTCGAGGACCGCTATTACCTGCGGGAGGAGATCACGTATCCCACCTGGTCAGGGACCGCGGCAACCTGGCAGACCGACATCGACGCGAACAGGCACTACTCGTTCCTCTGGTGCCCGGACGACGGTTCCTGCGAACTCCTGGATCTGCCCGGAGCGCCCGGCCAGAGGATGGCAAACCGCAGCTACACCAAGCGGTACAACATCGCCCAGGTCCAGGACGAGCGTGAAATTTCCGGCACAGAGGGTGCCCGGCTGGACCGGTCATACCGCATCTACCCGGGCGGATTCACCACACCGTTCCATGAACTCGAGTACTTCGTTCCCAGCGAGCACGGCCTGGAGGCCGTCGAGGCTGTCCAAGACCTGATCCGTACCAAGCATTCCGACCAGAAGTACCCCGTTGAGGTCCGCTGGGTGAAAGCCGACGAAGGGTACATGTCCCAGTTCCAAGGGCGCGACACCACCGTCATTACCCTGACCACCGAACCTGGAACCGACTACTGGCCCTTCTTCCGGGATGCAGATGCGGTGCTGCAGGAATTCGAGCCACGTGCACACTGGGGCAAGATCCATTTCATGACGAGGAACCGCCTGGAGCGTCTCTACCCGGAGCTCGACACCTTCATCCAGGTCCGCCGCGAATTCGACCCCCGCGGAATATTCCTCAACGACCACACTCGTGCCCTCTTAGGCTAAAGCAGCAATCACGGCGTATGCCCCCGGGCCGGGCTCGGGGGCATACTTTCCGCCCTCCGACTTCTGGCCCCAGCTGCCCTGGGCCGCACGAGGCGCGGGCCCCGCGTACCACGCAGCCAAGCACACCTTGCAGCACCCGAAGTAGTCCACCTCAAACTACCAATTCGATGCGGGAGGAGAAGACATGACCCATTTTCAGGACAAGGCCTACCTTGTCACGGGAGCCAGCTCCGGCATCGGTCTCGCGACCACTCGAGCCCTTCTGGCGCAAGGGGCAACGGTTGCAGCGGTCGGGCTCCCGGACCGGTTGCTCGATGACGCAAAAAGCCAACTGTCGGGCGCTCCGACCTTCCTCGAAGCCGACGTATCTAAGTCCGTGATGGTCGATAGCGCCTTCGCCCAGGCGGAAGCAGAACTCGGGCCCCTGAGTGGAGCTTTCAACGCCGCAGGAATCTCCAGTGTTGCGCCCATCGCCGAAACGTCCGACGAGCTGTGGCAGAAACTGATCCGGGTGAACTTGTCCGGCACTTTCCACTTCGCCCGGGCAGCGGCGCGAACACTCTCATCCAACGGCGGTGGATCGCTCGTCTGCACTGCCATCGAGCTATCACTCGTCGGCCAGGCGGGCCACACCGCATACACTGCGACCAAGGGCGGCGTTCTGTCCATGATGCGGTCCTTGGCCGCCGAACTTGCACCTGCCGGCGTCCGGGTCAATGCGCTATCGCCGGGCACGACAGATACTCCTATGCTTGTGGCCGAGTTCGCGAACGAAGAAGAACGCGCCAGAGACGAAGCTTCGGTACCAATGGGCCGATTCGCCCTGCCTCGAAGCAACAATCCACGGTTCCCGTGGAAGCCCTCCACACCACGCTGAAAAACGGGCTCAACTATGGCACCAAGAAGTCAGGGTGTTCACCGCAGCAGACGTTAACATCATGCAGCCGGCCCCCGCCGTCAAGCTACAGCCGGTAAGCCGGCCGCCCCGTATTTCGGCCCCCACGGCGCGGCAGCGCCCCTGGACCGCTGAAAATGACAATTGCTGGGATCCAGCCACCGACCGACGGGCCGGCCGTCTTGTCTTGGTAAAGGATCCCTTGCTGGGACCGGAGGGCCGGTTCGTCGGAGGTTGCTCAGAGCCCGGCTTTCGCGGCCACTCCGGGAACCTGCCTTGTCTCACCAATGTGTCGCACATGGGCTATTCTCAACAAAAGGGAGCTCAGCCTTTGATGAGCCTAGGGGGAGTCGGCGTGGGGAGTATCGGATATGCCAGGGTCAGCACCGTGGACCAGAACGCGGACCTGCAGCATGCGGCGTTGAGTGCCGCGGGCTGCAACCGGATCTTCACCGACCACGGTGTGAGTGGAACGCGGGCCAGTCGGCCCGAGCTGGAGAAGATGCTTGATCACCTGCGGGACGGTGATGAGGTAGTGGTCTGGAAGCTGGACCGGCTGGGGCGCAACACCCGCAATCTGCTGGCTCTCATCGATGACCTGGAACACCGGGGCGTGCACTTCCGCAGTGTCACGGAAGGCATCAGCACAGCAGGGTCGATGGGCCGGGCCATGCTCACCGTCATGTCCGCGTTCGCCCAGCTCGAGCGTGACCAGCTGGCCGAGCGGACCAAGGCCGGCATGGCCGCGGCTGCCGAACACGGGCGGAAGGCCGGACGGCGGGAAGTCACCGCTGGCCATGCGAAGGTCAAGCGAGCCCGCGACCTGAAGGCACAGAGGCTCACGCCGACCGACATTGGGAAGATCATCGGGGCTAGCCGCGCCACCGTGTATCGCTACCTGAGCATGGCAAGCAGCGAACCGGTCTGAATGGACCGAAGGCGACGCCAGGGACTGCTGGAATGGGCGGCTGGCCCGCGATGCACGTTTCTGTGGGGCACTCTTGCCGGACACCCGCGATGGCGGTGGCCACCGCCATGGAAAAGCACTGAGCACTGAGCTGGACGCGCCACATAGCGCTGGCAGAACAACGCCAAATACCTCCGCGATTCACAGTCGGACACTACGAGCTCGTGAACTTTGCTCCTCGGCAGAGAGCCCGCAGACTGGCCGGCGGCCGCCGCCCCTGAAGGGGAACCATTTACGGAGCCGCCGGACGCAAAGTCAGGGGCAAGTCTTGCCGGCGCGCAAGAGCGGTGTGCTCACCACCGGGCCGTGCCCGGGCCACCCTTGAAGGGACCAACGATCTGCGTGGTGATCCACCCGCCGTAGAAGTCACCATCCTGGAAGGTCACCTGTTCGCCGTTGACCTCGCAGGAGTCCATGTGATCCGGGTAGAGGGCCACCCGGGTACTGAGCGCCTCGAAACCCCGGGTGGGTTCCGGGTAGGTCCACCCGGCGCGGGGAACGACGGCTCGGCCGGCAACGACGTCGAAGTAGTGCGCTTCTCCCTTGAACTCGCAGAAGCTGGTGCCCTCGACCGGGACGAGTATACCGGCAGGGAATGCGTCCAAGGGCAGGTAGTAGACGGGCGGATGACTCGTCTCCTGGACGCGCACTGCATCGGTGGTGTCGGCAATCACCTGCCCGCCCAGCCGCACGATGACCCGTTCGGATCGAGGCTCGACCTTTGGCGGCCGCGGGTAGTCCCATACCGATTCTTGACCGGCCTGGGGTTTGATGGGCTGGGGTCGCCGGAGGAAACCGGCAAAGCCGTGGGCAGGAGTCATGTCCTCATGCTGCCATCTTCCGCTGGGATGCGACCGTGAACGCCGGCGGAGATCTCGGTGGGCACATATGGCGGCAGGTTCAAGCGGTTTTACTTGGTGGCGTTCGGATGGTGGGTATGTACGTCGATCAGGATCACCGATTGCTCTTCGACGTAAAACCAGATCCTGGCGCCGTTGGTGAGCTCGTACTGTCGCCGGCGGTGGATCATTCCTTTGTGGGTGACGAATTCGAGGTCACCCTTCATGCCATGGCAGGTGGTGTCGTCCGCGAGAGGGCTGGTGGTGAGGCGTTCCCATGCCGCGACCACCGTGTTGCGCTGTACGGCGAGGACATCGATCCACCCTTTGCGGGCATTGGACGTTCCAAAAACGATTTCGTACTCGCTGCGGCGCAGAGGCCGGGGAACCGTCTCCTTCTTAGGGCTCACTTCTCTGCTCGGGGGTCGTCAACGGCCTCGGACTCGTCCAGCCAGTCGAGCTCGGTGTCCGGGGTGTAGCCGGAGGCGACGGCCTCCGCGGTTGCCTTCCACTCGGATAGAACGACGAACAACCTGTCGAAACTTGAAATGGACGCACAGGCCCGGGAGACGTCGACTATTTCGGATGCGAACTGCTCGCGCTGCTGTGCCGGCAGAAAGCCAAGCCAGGGGAATGGGATCAGGAGCCTGTCGGCGAAGCTCGATTCTCCCGGGGCGAGCGATGCGGCGACCAGGCTCGCGGCCAGCTGGAGTGCCTCGTGTTCCCGCTCAACTGTCTTGGACCGAAGGAGCATAAGGGGCTCACCGTCACGACGGGTGATGGTTACAGGACCCTCGTCTGCAGCGCGGAAGACCTGTGCGGGATTCCTGGACAGGTCCGAGGAGCTGGCGGTGCGGCTGATCATGACGGTACTCATGAGTCCATTATTCTGAATATGTTCAGAAAATGCAATCCGCTGGCGTGCTTACGTATGCGCTGTTATCGGCGTTTGGGCAGCGAATTCCCGGTGACAGTTGATGTCTCTCCCATCGCCCAAACCTTCGGAACAGAGGGTTGCCCGCCGGGGCCTGGCTCCTAGGAAAATCGCCAGCCGAGCTCGCGCTCTGATTAGCTCCGTCGCTACCTAAGATCCATGCCATCAACGTGACACAGCCTGCGAAGCCCGTAGCCGTAATTCCCTTAGAACAGCGGCCAGGGCACCGCCGACATCTCACCGCTCGGAGCCGGAAATCGCCCTGCCAAGCGCAACCGGGCGCAGCGCTCGGCGAGCGATGCGATTTCTTCGGCGCTGAGCAAGTCCGCCAGGTTTCGGCCCAGCCCACCGTGCAGTCCTTCGCTGACACGATCGATGCTGTCGCGTTCCTCTGTGGTCAGAGCGTCTCCCAGCCATCCCCACAGCACCGTGCGCAGCTTGTGGTCACGGTGAAAGGTGAGCCCATGGTCCACGCCGTGCCGGTGTCCGTCCGGCGTGGCAAGAATGTGGTCGCCTTTGCGGTCGGCGTTGTTGACGACCACGTCGAACACCGCCATGCGTCTGAGCGCTGGCGAGTCTTCGTGAACGAGGGCGACCATCCGTCCGTTCTCATCTCGTCCCTCGAGAACGTGTTTCCAGCCCGTCTCCGGCACGTGGTCCGTCGCGACCAGGTTCACGGCGCTTTGGGCGGGGTCTTGCTCCTGCCAGAGCTGCACCATTCCTTCGCCCATCGGACCATCGCGCAGCCAGGTGTGCGGCACGACGTCCCAGCCGAAGACCTGCGAGACCAGGTAGGCGGCCACCTCCCGGTGAGCCAGGGTGCCGTGGGGAAAATCCCACAGCGGACTTTCGCCGGCTATCGGCTTATAGACGACCACCACGTCGCCGATGCTGCCCAGGAATGTAGCGTTTGAAGCCGTCGTGATGCGGCCGGTGAGCGTCAGCTCGGCGGTCACTAGGTCCGGCGCTGGCATCAGACCTCGGGAAGGGTGCAGATGTGCCCGTCGGCGTCTATGGGGTAACCGCAGAGCGGGCACATCGGACGCCCGGCACCCACGATCTCACGGGTGCGCTTGGCGAATGCGCGGGCGGTGCCGACCGGCATTCGCACCAGCAGCATTTCGGGCTCGTTAGCGCCGTCCTCATCAAGGGATTCGTCGTTGTCATCAGCATCGACATCGGTGATGGGGTAGGCCTCTATTACGACCTGCGCCGTGGTTGGGTCCCAACCTAAGCTCATGGCGCCGGTCCGAAACTGCTCCTGAACGGCCTCGAGCTGGTCATTGTCGACAAGTTCAATGGGAGTACTCGTGGGAACGCTGAAGGGGTTGCCCTCGACGGTGATGAGCTGGTCGAGAATTTCGTCGATCTTCTCGGCGAGCAGAGCCGACTGCTGCTTCTCCAGGGCAATACTCACGATCTGCGTCCCTGCGCGCACCTGCAGGTAGAACGTGCGCGCCCCCGGAAGGCCAATGGTGCCAACGACGACCCGATCAGGCCAGGCAAACTCGTGAACACGTGTAGGCATGTCAGTATTTTAGGCACATGAGGTTCATGACGCCTTTTGCCCTGCACCGCCGCCCACCGGCGCATCGCCGGAGTGGATGCCGTTCGACAGCCACGACAGATCCCCCGCGTCGGTGTTGGTCGCATAGACGCCCGGCCGACTAGCGCCGTAGCGCACGATCGATACGGAGGCGGGGCCCACGTTAATACGCTGGAACAGGTCAAGGTGCATGCCGAGCGCGTCGGCGAGGATTGACTTGATGATGTCACCGTGACTCACCGCCACCCACACGGCCCCTGGCCCGTACTCGGCTTCGAAGGCTGCATCGTGGCGTCGAATCGCTGCCACCGACCGAGCCTGCATCGCGGCCATGGATTCACCGCCGGGAAAGATGACGGCGGACGGTTGCGACTGCACAACCGACCACAAATCCTCGGTCGCGAGATCACTGAGCGTGCGGCCCTGCCACTGGCCGTAATCGCACTCGGTGAGATCGAGATCGACCCGCGCGTACGGGGTGCCAGCCTGGCGATCGAGGATGAGCTGGGCGGTCTGCTGACAACGCTCAAGAGGGCTCGACACCACCCCGACTACGGGCACGGCTGCGAGCCGGTCTCCGGTCAGAGCCGCCTGGTCGCGCCCGATCTGGTCCAGGCTGACGCCGGCGGCCCGACCGGCCAGCAGTCCAGTGGCATTGGCTGTGGTGCGGCCGTGCCGCACGAGAATAACTGTCGCCATCCACCCAGCCTAACCACCGGCTCGATGGCGGTGTGAACCGTACCGGGTTTGATGCCGCGACATACGGACGGCGCCTAGGGCGCGTCTCCTAATGCCGCAATTGCCGCGCTCCAGATGACAACGGCCTGCAGCACCACGGCTGCGCGGTAGGTCAGGGCGAGCTTGATGCCCCTATGGATGTCAAGGGGTGACTTGCTGCTCCCCGCGGGTGGCTACCGGCCTGGTGACCCGGATGAAGTCGAAGAGCTCGCGGGCGACGTAGCGTTTGAGACACCGGATGACCTCGCGCCGTGTTTTCCTCAGGCTGAGACGTGTCTGCAGGTATTCCTTTGTCCGCGGGTCCCACCTCAGCCGGCTTAGGACGATCCGGTATAGGGCCGCGTTCGCTTGTCGGTCGCCTCCTCTGTTCAGGCGCCGTCGCTGGGTTTGGCCGGAGGACGCCTCGACGGGGCTGGTCCCACACAGTGCGGCGTAGGAGGCTTCGTTGGCGAGGCGCTCGGGGTTGTCGCCGCCGGCGATGAGGAGCGCGGCGGCGCTGTCCGGGCCGACTCCCTGAACGTCGAGGATCCCTGGTGCACATTCCTCGACTGCGGCCGCGATATGTTTGTTCAGATCGTCAATCTCCGTGCTGAGATTCTGGATTCGACGGGCGAGTAGGCGAAGTGTGTGGCGGGCAGCGCCGGCTGGTCCCGGATGCTTGGTCTCAGTCAGGCGCGCGCAGCGTCGGATCAGCTGGGTGTTACTCAACCCGGCAAGCGACTCGCGCAAGGCTCCGTCCGCGGTAACAATGACGGCTTTGAGCTGATTGATCGCTTGAGAGCGGGACTTGATCGCTGAGTTCTTCGCCATCTTGAATAACCGCAGCATCTCCACAGCCCCGTCTCCCGTTTTGGCCGCCGAGGTCGCCCGCCCCGACAACACGGCCCGGGCTGCAGCTTCCGCGTCGACCATGTCGCTTTTGCCGTGGCGTCGACGCGCGGCCTTGTCCGGTTGGTTGACCTCAATGACCTCGACGCCGTGAGACTGGAGATGGCGGGAGAGACCGGCCCCGTAGGATCCTGTGCATTCGACCCCAGCCCTCCGCAGGGTCCCGAATGATCGTGCCCAGGCCAGCATCAGCACGTAGCCATCCGTCGCCGCAGGGAAACTGCGGGTGTCGATGAGACCTCCGATCATGGTGATCACTGCGGCGACGTGAACGTCCTTATGGGTGTCGACACCCATAAGGATGTCCTCGGCCGCGTGTGAAGTTGGGTGCAAAGCCACGGGTTGAACGATGCTGGAAGACATGGTCGCCCTATCTCTTGGAAACGATGGCCGTCGCTGGTTGAGAGATGGTCAAGACTGTGATGGTGCCTGGTGCGAAAGCCCCTATTGGGACACATCCTCACAGCCAGTGACAGCACGAACGGCCGTTCCGGGTGCCGGTCGACTGATCAAACTCAAGGCACGAAGCCAGTCGTAGCGCGAGTCAGACCGCCTCCCGGAACGGTGTTAAACCATCCTCACAGTCGTAGCGGGTGGCCAGGGACCTCCATTGCTTCAAGGTGTTGAAGTTGCATTCGACAACGTTGCGTCGTTTGTAGGCTTCCTTGTCGTAGGTTCGACCAGGCAGACAAAGCCCTCGCGGAACCCTTCAAACACGCCGACGCACTCAAAACTGCCCAGACGGACTCAGCGCGCATCGACCAGCTCATGGCCGACGCGGCAAAACCAGAGGAACAGCCACAGGCCGAACCCGCAGCCCAGACCGACCCCCGAATGGAAAAGATGCAACGGCTGATGAATGCATCCTTCCCGCAAAAGCCGGTCGCCTCAGCTGCCACGGCTACAGCCGCCCAGCAGCGGACACCCGAACAGCGCCGCCAACAAGCCGAGTACGGGCGCTGAATCATCTCCCGGCACACGGAAGCCCTGCATAGCCAAAAGCTATGCAGGGCTATACCGCGGGGGCTGTGCCGTTAGGGAGTGCAAGGAGTCAGTACTATCAATTTGATATCAGGCCAGCATCACAACGGTATTAGGCCGCAACCAACGACGCCTTAGTGCGTCGAGGAGGCCAGCGCCGGTTCCGCGTAATTCCGGGAATCATCCTGTTCGGTTGTCTTGGCGGTGTAGGTGAAGATTCCGGCGAACAATGAACAGGCAGCAAACAGCAGGAAGCTCCAGACCGCGCTTCCTCCGACGATGTAGCCGATGATTACGGGGCCAACGATTGCCCCGATTCTTCCCCATCCCAGCGTGGCGCCCAGCGCCCTCGCGCGGAGCCAGAGCGGGTAGGTCTGGTCCACCGTTGTGTTGATGGCGATGAGTCCGCCCTGGGCAACGCCACCGGCCAGGAACGTAAGCGCGAGTAGGACGGGCTGCGAGGGAGAGGTCAGCATTACGGCTAGGACAACGGCTCCCACCGCGTAAATCCCCAAGACGGCTTTACGTCCGTCCATCCGGTCGGCTATCAGGGCGAAAAGAAGCGACCCGATGGCCGCGCCGGCGAACATCGTCACCTGGAATGTCAGAGACGATCCAAGGTCAAACCCGCTGCTGCGCATGATTTCCGGTAGCCACGTACCCAGCCCATACCACAGCAGCAGGCCCAGAAGCGTCGCGGTGATGAACAGGACGGTCATGCGCCGGCGGCGTCCATACAAGCCTGAAGACCTCGCGGCTAGTTGTTCCTGGGGTACCGTCGCCGCCTTCGTGTCGGGTAGGACCAGCCAGGACACAATGATGGCCAGGACAACCAACGGCGCCGGTACCAGGAACATCATCTCGGCACCGATGATCGGGATGAGCGATTTTGAGAGCAGGGCAGCGAGCATGCCGCCAAGGGGAACAGCTGTGAACATGGCCGCGTAGGTGAGCGTCCGCCGCTTAACGGGGGCAACGCTCAAAGTCAGGGTCGTGCAGACCGGGAGGACGCCGCCGAGACCAATACCCATGAAAATCCGCAGTAGCGCCAGCATTGCTGCATTGTCCACAAAGGCGCAGAGGGAGCCGAAGACGCCGAACAGGAGCAAGCACCCGACGACAACTGCACGGCGTGAGTACTTCATGGTTAGACCGCTGGCGCCCAAGGCACCCAGCAACATTCCTACGAAGGCAGCACCGCCTACGTAGCCGGCATTCTGGGGCGACAGATCCCATCCCGGATCGCGCAGAAGAACGGGCAGCACTGAACCGTACACCGACTGATCGTAGCCTTCGAGGATGACGACAAGGGCGCAGGCGGCGATGACAGCCGTGCTGGACCGGGATCTTTGAGTTTCTCGGCTTGGGGCTTGAAATAACACGGTATTGCTTCCTTCTGGAGGGCCCTTCATCACTGGACTTCAGACTTGTGATGGGGGCGATGCCCGTTCTGAATCAGGGCGCGGCTGATGGCGGGATGACGCTGTAGCGGGATTGACCTGCATTCGCAGGTTGCCACGGCCTAGCGGTGGACCAGTCCTCCGTTGACGGAGATGGTCTGGCCCGTGATGTAGCTGCTCTCATCAGAGAGGAGGAAAGCGGCAAGGCTGGTCATGTCGTCGGGACCGGCTGTGCGGTGCAGAGCCTGGCGAGCCATCATTGCCTCTTTCTGGGGCGCGGAGACGGTGTCCCGTGATACTTCTGTGTAGACCGGCCCCGGTGACAGGGTATTGACCCTGATGCCGAATTCGCCCAGCTCATGGGACATGGAGAAGGTCATGCCTGCTACCCCGCCTTTGCTTGCGACGTAGTGCAGATAGCCCTGTCGTCCCATCGCGACGGCATCGGATCCGATGTTGATGATGCTCGCCCCGGCTGAGGCACGCAGCAGCGGCAGGAGTGCAGTGGTCAGCAGCCAGGGCCCCTTGAGGTTGACCTCCATGAGCCGGTCCCATTCGTCTGTGGATATTTCCCAGAACGGCTTCATGGTGATGGTCGAGAAGATGGCGGCGTTGTTGACGAGGCCGTCGACGCGGCCGAATTCCTTGGTCAGCGACTCGGCAAGTTCAGCGCAGCTGTTGGCTGAGGCGACGTCGATTGCGTGGGCGATGGCTTTTCCTTGGTTGCCGTTCTCGTTGAGGGCCGCTGCTGCCTTTTCTACGCTGTCCGTCGCACGGTCGGCGAGGACGACCGTTGCGCCTTCGTCCACTAGCCGGCGCGCGTAGGCCAGGCCGATGCCTTGTGCCGCGCCGGTTACGACGATGACCTTGCTGGCCAAATCTGTGTAGCTCATGAAAGCATCCATTCCCTGTATGTTTTTTCGTCTGCGGGGGCAATCTCGGTGGAGAGGCACACGAGGCAGCCGGGGCAGAAGCTCTGCCTGATGACGATCGGTCGGTCGGTGAAGAGTGCCGGGTCCGCCTTCACGCCAGGGCCGGCGGCGCTGGAGGGGCGTTCATTCCGGATTGCGCGGGTCATGGGTGCTTGGACCGAGTCGCCGACCGTGGCCCCGCAGTGGCGGCATCCGACGGTGCCTGCGTCGGTCACTTCCAGGTTCGTATCGATGTTCATGCCGGTGCTCCAGTCTTTGCTTCGTGGTGGGACAAGCCGGCGCGTTCGAGCCGAAGTGTTTGCCGTTGGCGGGTGGTGGCGTCAAAGTCAACGGTGCCGGTTTCGTCGACGGCCACGCCGTAGACTCCGATGGCGGCCCGTTGTGAGACCTTGCCCTTGAGCACGTCGGCTGCCACATTCTCCGGTTCGCGCAGTAGCGGGTCGCCGAGGCCGCCGCCGCCCTGCCAGTGTGTGTAGTACACGTCCCGGACGCCCAGATCGGTCTCCAGGTGCGGCGGCACCGTGTGGGCTTCACCTCCAAGGTCTTCCAGGGATGAGGGCATTTCTCCGGCTTTGAGTTGTTCCAGGACATGGGATCCACGCACGAGAACGTCGTACTGGGTGGCCGCGGGGTATCCGCCGGCCAGGCCCGGCGCCTGGGGCACCGCCTTGCCGGGGGCTGATACAACCATATGGACCGCTCCGACTGGTGAGTCATGGGGGATGAAGCAGCTTGAGCCACCTACACCGCCGCGGTATTTGCCTGGTCCGCCGGAGTCTTCTTCTTCGCGGCGCCAGAGGTACAGAATCGGGAAGCTGAACTCGTTGATTTCGACGTCCGCGACTCTGCCCATGGGGATGCAGTTCACGCCGCCGGTGTCGACGCCGTCGCCGTCGACCTTGGCGCCCAGACCTCCGGCCATCGCGTCGCAGAGCATGGTGACGAAGCCGCCGCCGCGTTGGTCGACGCCGGCGAGAACGGTCAGGTCCCAGGATCCGCAGCACACGCTCATCAGGTGTTCGGAATGCTGCGGGTGCGTGGAGAGCATGCCGGCGATGGTTTCGGAGACTGCGTTTTGAGTCGACCAGGCGGAGGCGACCGAACCCTTTCCGATTCCCGCGGGGAAGGTGCAGTTGTTGATGGTGCCGGGTTCGCTGATGATCTCGATGGTGCGATAGATCCCGCCGGGTGCCCAAGGGATGTCCGGGCAGAGCATGGTCAGCATGACCGGCATGATCCCTCCGCGCAGGCCGGCCAGCGTGCAGTTGATGATGCCCTCTACCTGCGGATCGGTGCCGGTGAAGTCGAAAATCAGCCGGTCACCCGTCTTGGTCATGTTCAGGACGATCTTGTAGACGTTCCGGTCTCCGGCTCGCCCGCCGTCCTGGTGGGCCACGGCGCCCCAGGTGCCGTCCGGGAGATCCAGGAGTTTGGCGCGGAGTCTTGACTCGGCATCATTCATCATGCGTTTCATGACGGCTTTGACGGTGTCGGGCCCGTATTTGTTGATGAGCGCGGTCAGCCGGTCGTGTGCGACGTTGTTGGCCCCGATCTTGGCGCGCAGATCCAATGCCACGAGTTTGGGGACGCGGGAGCGGCGCAGGTAGACGTCTTCGACATCGGCGCGGACGGCTCCGTTTTCGACGATCTTGACCGGCGGTGTGGGCAGCGACTCCCAGAACACATCCATGCCGTCGACCGACCAGCTGCCGGGAGAGACGCCGCCGAGGTCGACCTGGTGCGCCACTGCGCCGGTCCAGCCGAAGAGTTCGCCGTCGTGGAAGAGGGGTGCGAGGACCGTGACGTCGTTCTGGTGCAGACCGCCGCCGACCCAGGGATCGTTGCACAGGAACATGTCGCCGGGGTTGATGCCCGGGTTGGCGCTGCGGTTCTCCAGCGTCCACTTCGCTGCCATGTCCAGTGAGGCTGCCAGCTGCATATTGTACAGGCCGACCTGGACGGTGTCTCCGGCCTCGTCCATGATGGCGGCACCGAAGTCGTTGCAGTCGGTCACGACGACCGATCCGCTCATTCGCTTGATCGCATCGCCCATCTCCTCGGTGATGGCTGCCAGGCGGTGGCGTACGACTTCGTAGGTGAGGGGATCCAGGCCGTCCACGGTCGCGTCGTCGACGATGTGGAGGGGAAGTGAGCCGATGCTGCGCTGATCGGCGCGGAGCGGGGCGGGCTGAAGTGCGAACTTTTCAGACCCGGAAATGGGAACGATAGGCATGATCAGTTCTCCTTGTCAGTTGTTGAAGCGGTGGTGTAGCGGATGACGAGATTGCCCAGACGGTCGACGGTTGCGGTCGTGCCTCGGGGCAGGGCAACCGTGGTGGTCGGTGCTTCCACGACGGCCGGTCCGGAGATTTCGTGGCTCGCGCCCAGATCGCGGTAGTCGTAGATGGCGGCCGGTTCGAGGCCGTTGACGATGTCCAGGAAAACGTCCCGTGTCCCTGTTGGCGCCGGCGGAGTGTTCAGGACCGGATGTTCGGGAAGTTCCGGCCGGATGTGCAGTGAGCCGACGGCCCGGACCCGGTAGGTGATGACCTGCAGTCCGGCGTCGCGGAAGCCGGAGCCCTTTCCGTAGATGTTTTCGTAGAGCTGTTCGAACCGTTCCCCGACCGCTCCGATCTGGCCTGCGTCAAGGGTCCCGGAGGGGACGGGCGTTGAGACCTCGGCCATCTGCATCGTGTATCGGATGTCGGCCTCTCGTTCGTAGTGGATTTCGGAGAATTCCAGCCCCTGGTCGATCAGGCGTAAGCGGAGCTCCTCCTCGAGCCCGGCGAACGTTTCGTTGACGAGGTCGACATCCGGCGGGAAATTGTGCGGCTGCGAGCGTTCAATGGTCAGAACGATGTCCGACGCGGCGAGGCCGTAGGCGGAGAACACCGCCGCGGTCGAGCCCAGGGGAACCACGACTTCCTTGACGCCAAGGTCTGCCGAGTAGCTGGCGGCATGGACCGGTCCCGCTCCACCAAAGGAGTACAGGACGAAGTCTCGGGGATCCTGACCGGAGTTGACCACGACCTTGCGGACGAGGTCTGCGGTCTGGGCATTTTGAATGGCATAGATGGCCTGGGCCGCGTCGGTCACCGACAGGCCCAGCGGCTCCGCGATGTGCTTCCGGATGGCCTCGGCCGAGAGCTCCCTGTCCAGCTTCTTACGGCCGCCGAGGAAGTTGTTCGGGTTGACGATGCCGAGCACCACGTCCGCATCCGTGACGGTCGGTTCGAATCCGCCTTCGCCGTAGCAGGCCGGTCCGGGCCGTGCGCCGGCGCTGCGGGGCCCGACGCGGAGGTTGCCGCCGGCGTCGACCCAGGCAATCGCCCCGCCGCCTGCACCGATCGTGTGCACGTCCACCATGGGGGTGCTGATGGTGTACTGGTTCAGGACGGTGCTGGTTGTCGAGACGGGCTTGCCGTCCGTAACGAGCCCGACCAGGAACGTGGTGCCGCCCATGTCGGTGGAGATGACGTTCCGGTGTCCCAGGGCTGTAGCCATACGGGTACAGCCGACGATGCCGCCGGTGAGGACCGAGCCGATCGTGGATACGGCGTGTTTGGGTGCCTCGTGCGAGGACACGCAGCCGCCGGATCCCTGCATGACGAGCAGGGAGCCTGCGAACCCGCGGTTTTTCAGTTCTTGTTCGAGGGGGCGCAGGTAGGCGCCCAGCCTTGGACCGACTTGGGTGTTCATGATGGTGGTCGCGCTGCGGGCGTACTCGCGGATCCGGGGGCTGACCTCGCTGGAGAGCGCAACGTACATGTCGGGCTGTTCCTCGTGGACGATTTCGCGGATCCGCAGTTCGTGCGCGGGGTTGCGGAAGGACCAGAGCAGGGAGACGGCAATGGCTTCGACACCGTCGGAGAGCATCTGACGGACAGCTGTGCGGACTCCGGCCTCGTCCAGGGGAACGAGCACCTCGCCTTTGTAGTCAATCCGTTCGTTGATCTCATGGATCTGCTCGGAGGGAACAAGTGGTGCCGGCTTGGCCGTTCGCGCCATGTCCTGGACCTCGTCGGTACCGAGTCCCGCGTACCGTCCCTCCAGGTTCATGATCGAAATCGAGTCGCCGTGACCTTGGGTGGTCAGGAATCCGACCTTGGCGACGTCTCCGGTCACGAGCGCGTTCAGCGTCGAGGTCGTCCCGTGCACGATGTAGTCGGTGTCGCCAAGGAGCTGGGACGTCGTCAAATCCAGTTCCACCGCAAGATCGTCGATGGAGTTGAGGAACCCCTGAGCGAAATCCGGTGGTGTTGAAGGCGTCTTGGCTGCCGCGATCCTGTCCTGGTGGTCGGCGACAAAAGCGTCGGTGAAGGTTCCGCCGGTGTCGATGCCGATGACATATGTCATGTGAGTTCTCCCGAAACGATAGATGAATGCCGTGAACTCAGTCACGGCGAAGGGTGATCAGGTGTAGCTGTACTGGTGCTGGCGCCGCTGACGCCTGCCTGCAGGCGGGGTCCGCCGGTTGGTATGGGGCTGGTGCAGGGTTACAGCATGATGTTTACGGTCTTGAGCTCGGTGTAGCTCAGTAGTTCTTCGATGCTTTCTTCGCGGCCGATTCCAGAAGCCTTGTACCCGCCGTAGGGGACATTCGGGAAGTGGCGGGAGGATCCGTTGATCCAAGTGAATCCCGCTTCCAGTTCACCTATGACGCGGTGCGCGCGGGTGATATTTTCGGTCCAGACGCTGGCCGTCAGGCCATATTCAACGCTGTTGGCGATTGCAATGGCTTCTTCCTCGGTGCGGAAAGTCATGATGGACAGCACCGGGCCGAAGACTTCTTCGCGGGCTATCCGGGTTTCCGGGCCCACGTCAGCGAGAACGGTGGGGGAGACATAGAAGCCCCGTTCGAACCCGTCTGGCCGGCCCCCGCCCGTCAGTACGGTCGCGCCCTCGGACTTTGCGATGTCGATGTAGTCGAGTGCTTTTTGGTACTGGGCGCGGGAAATCATCGTGCCTTGGTCGCATGTTTCGTCCAGCGGGTTGCCGATCGTGAGCGCGTTGACGATCCTGACCACCTTGGCGGTCACCTCATCGGCCACGCTCTCGTGCAGGAGGAGCCGGGAATTTGACCCGCAGGATTGCCCTGACCAGGTGAAGTTCATTCCGGCGACGGCGCCGGCAGCGGCCTTGTCCAGATCGGCGTCGGGGAAGACCAGCATGGCGTTCTTTCCGCCGAGTTCGAGTGTGACCTCCTTGACGCCCGCCTCTGCGGCGTCGCGCTGGATCGCCCGGCCCGTGGACTCGCTGCCGATAAAACCGATCCGGCGCACCTTCGGATGCCGTACGATCGCACGCGGGACCTCGGGGCCCTTGCCGACCAGAATGGACAGGACGCCCTCGGGAAATACGTCAGCAGCGAGTTCTCCCAGGCGCAGGGAAGACAGTGGTGCTACATCGGGGGCTTTGAGGATCACACAGTTTCCCGCGACGAGCGGTGCAGCAATCTTGCAGGCAAACATCAGCGGGTGATTGAAGGGCACGATGCGTGCCACGATCCCGATGGGCTCCCGGAGGGTCATATGGATGTTGTTGCTGGCAGGAATGGTCGTCCCCTTCATCTCCAGGGCAAACGATGCGAACATCCGCAGGTTAGCTACCGCCATGGCAACGTCGTTGCGGGCATTGTTGATGGGAGAACCCGCATCTATCGCGTCCAGGAGAGCAAGTTCTTCCGCATGTGCCTCGATGGCGTCGGCAAGGCGCTGCACCATGGCCGCGCGATCGGCCGGTATTGTCCTGCGCCAGGCCTTTCTCGCCGCTTCTGCGGCAGTGACAGCCGCTTCCACGTCATCAGTTCCGGCGTCCGGAACCTGCGCGATTACAGTTTCGGTCACCGGGCTCAGAACCTCATAGGAGGCGCCGGACAGGGCTGGAACCAGCCGGCCGCCGACCAGAAGCCGGAATTGGCGGTTGAGCACGGCCTCAACCTTGGACGGTATCAATTCGTCTGTGTGTGTGGTCATCATCATTGATGGAGCCTTTCCAAATTATTTCCCTCCACGGTGGCCTTCGTCGGCAGAACGTGCAAGGGGGTGTTTTCAGCGACAGTTTGCGCTACAACCGCTGAAATTTGTGGCCGGATTTCCCTCGCCATTGCTTCGTCAACTTGTGTTTCAAAGCTAGTGTGACCGCAACCACAAGGGCTCTATGATTCTTCTATGAAGAACAAACCGCCGTATCCTCTGTCCTCGGTGGATAACGCGCTGGTGCTTCTGCACCTGCTGCGCGACCAGGGTCAGCTGGGTGTCACAGAGGCCGCTGAGACTCTGGGCGTGGTGCGGTCGACCGCTCACCGGCTGCTTTCCATGCTCGTCTACCGCGACTTCGCCATTCGCGATGAGTCGCACAAGTACCGACCCGGCCCGTCACTCTTCGTATCGGCTGTTGAGCACAGGCCCACGTCGGAACTGACCAGAATCATGTTGCCCCACATGGACGCATTGCGTGATCGCAACGATGAGTCTGTCCAGTTGTCCATCCGCAGCGGACGGTGGACACGGTTCATCGCGACTGTCGAATGCACGCAATATCTTCGGGTCGGTGACCGCCGGGGAACTGCGTTGCCTGCACGTGCCGCCTCGGGAGGCAGGGCCATGCTGGCAGAACTAACCGACCAGCAGCTGCGCGACCTCTACTACGTCGGCGAAGAGGCCGGCGCGGCACCGGACGATGAGGCCCGACTTTCGCAGGGTGAGTGGAACGCGCTGGCCCACTCACTGGCACTGATACGGATGAAGGGATATGCCGTCAGCCTCCCGGACACGGAACCTGGGGTGCGAGCTGTGAGTGTGGCCCTGCACAACGAGATCGGGGACGCGGTGGGTGCCCTCTCCATCGCGGGGCCCACGAGCCGCATGAACAGCGGAACGATCGAGAAGTTGGGCGCCGATTTGTTGGCCGTCGCCCAACGGGCCACCACCGGCCTTTCCGGGTATCGGGAGACTTGAGCCGCGGAAGTCTGACTCACAGGAAGGCTCCGACCTGATCTGTTCCTCATAGAAGAATCCTCTCGAATAGAAGAAGCGGGCGGCGCATTCTTGATCGAAGCAAAGTGCAGCCTGACAGACAGCGGCCGACGGTAGAAGCCAACTCACTGAGGAGAAACTGGAAGATGAACAGCGGAACTGCAATGAAGCAGGAAAACACGAGCCGGGCCGTGCAGCTGGCCGACCTCGTTGACGCCAATCACATATTGTTCGACCAGGGCGTACTGGACGCGTTCGGTCATGTCAGCACACGCGCCGCGGACAGGCCCGACAGGTTTCTTCTGTCCCGAAACCTCGCCCCGGCGCTCGTCAGTGAAGACGACATCCTCGAGTTCAATCTCGACGGCGAAACCCTGGATCCGCGACCGGTATACCTGGAACGCTTCATCCACGGCGAAATCTACAAGGCCCGTCCTGACGTGCTGGCCATCGTCCACAGCCACTCCCCGGCCGTGGTTCCATTTAGCGTCGTAGACACCCCGCTGCGGGCAGTTATGCACATGGCCGGCTTCCTCGCCAAGCCAACACCGGTATTCGAAATCCGGGACGTAATCGGCGACGCATCAGATCTGCTCATTCGAACGGCCGAATCCGGCCAGGCCCTGGCGACGTCCCTGGCACAATCACCCGTCCTGCTGATGCGTGGCCACGGTTCAGTGGCCGTCGGAACATCACTCAAGGATGCCGTCTACCGCGCCATCTACACCGAAATCAATGCCAAGACCCAAGCAGACGCGCTCCGTCTGGGATCCTGCACATATCTCACGGAGGAAGAAGGCCACGCTACTGTCTCGACCATGAGGTCCCAGATCGAACGAGCTTGGGGAATCTGGCGAGCGGGAGCCCGTACGCGAGTGCAATTCGCGAATGGGTAGTCCGGGCCCGGAACTTGGGAACTAGAACAGTCTGCATCGCTGCTTGCTTGGAAACGAAGGATTTCAAGAACAGGTTGGGGTGGCTTGTGAAAAAGTGAAATATCCGACGCTAAGGTTTTGCGGATCGTCGTAGTGGCCTGTAGCTGCCGGTAGCCGGGGGCGGGCATACCCCGGTCCAGTACGACGGCACTGATCCGTCGGTGGATGAACGCGATGGTCGGTGCCGGACGGCGGAGCGCGAGGCCTTCGATCGCGCCCACGATTTCGGGCGGGAGCGAATGGTTCCCTCGGTCCGAGCGTGGCTGGCGGGCCAGGAGCTGACACAATGACCATCACCCAACCCAACCAGACGCAGGCCACCGCAGCCGGAACTGCCATCGAGCCGCGCTCGTTCCGCGACACTCTCGGGCACTACGCCTCGGGCATCACGATCATCGGTGGCCTCGAAGAGGGCGCGCCGGTTGGTTTCACCTGCCAGTCGTTCTACAGCGTCTCGACCGAGCCTCCCCTGGTGTCGTTTAGCGTCATGCTCACGTCGACCACATACCCTCGAATCCGGGAGACCGGCAAGTTCTCGGTGAACGTGCTCTCACACGACCAGCACGAGATCTCGAACCAGTTCGCACGCAAGGGCACCGACAAGTGGGCCGGCATCGACTGGGCCGCCACCGCAAACGGCAACCCGGTGATCACCGACACCCTGATGTGGCTCGACTGCGACATCTGGGCAGAATATGAGGCCGGCGACCACTACATCGTCATCGGCAAGGTCAACGAGATGAGCGACGCCGCCTGGCACGCCAAGCAACCCCTGCTCTATTACAAAGGCCAGTACCGCCACCTGCGCGAAATCAGCTGACCGGTCAGCCAGAGAACATCCCGAGTAACTAAGTGGCACAGGCACGGGCCTGTCACCCGATACAAAGGGGGTGCTCATGGCAGGCAAGTTTGAGGTCTACAAAGACAAGACCGGCGGCTACCGGTTCCGGCTCAAGGCCGGCAAGGGCGAACGATCGCCTCATCGGAAAGCTACAAGACCAAGGCCAGCGTTGAACGGGGTCGAATCTGTCAAGAAAAACGCCGGCGGCGACGTCGTGGTCCTCGCAGGAGAGGCCTGACCGGGCTAGACGCGGCATGAGGAAGCCCGACCGCCCAGTGAAGGGCAGCCGGGCTTCCTTGTGGCTTCAGGGACTATTTTCCGAACGCGGCGGTGTACTTGGTGTTCACGTTGGTCGAAAAGTCAGTTGCTGTCACGGGATAGCCGAGCTCCTCGAGGGTGAGCAGTACCGTCTCTAGATGGAATTTTCTAGCACCACTGGCGCGGTGGTTTTAGGCGGCAGCATCAACGAAGGATTACCTGGAAGACCGTGACGGGCCGGACCTTCCAGCAGCTCGAGGATGAGGCACTGAATGACGATTCACCGGAATCAGCCTAGTGTCGCCTGATCTGTCGCAACGGGTCCAAAGGCTGTGCGGCGGCTACCGCCCGGATTAACGTCATCGTGCCACATGTTTACTCTCACCCCGGACATAGCAAGAGACTGGCCGGCCGCAACGGCTGACCAGTCTCTCGGGGACTGCTAGAGCGGCTGAATGTTCTCAGCCTGGGGGCCCTTGGGGCCCTGGGTGATGTCGAACTGAACCTTTTGGTTCTCGTCCAGGGACTTGTAACCGCTGGATGCGATTGCCGAATAGTGTGCGAACACGTCAGCGCTTCCGTCGTCAGGGGCAATGAAACCAAAGCCCTTTTCGGAGTTAAACCACTTGACAGTACCTGTTGCCATGCTTGATTTCCTTCACGGGTCGCTGGGCGGTTCCGCTTCTCGGAATACCGTCCCCGCCACTCACATGGATGAGCCTATGGGCGATCGTTTGCAGGGGCAACAGTTGGCTTCAAAAGCGGAAGTCGCCGGGGCGGTTTGGCATCAGCTGGGGCCTGAGAGTGCCGAAGGGTGAACCGGCCGATGCGGGGTTACTGCTGCAGGTCTGCCTCAGGGCGTCTGAGAGGTGATCCATTGCCGGGCATCCAGCTCTCCGATCCGCCGGTACAGGGTCGCCCGCGACATACCCAGGTCACGGGCGATGTGGGTAGCTGCCTCCCCGGCGTCGATGAGGCGGCGGGCGTTGCTGATCTGGCTGTCGCTGAACTGCTGCCGCCGTCCGCCCAGATCCTTCCCCGCGGCCCGGCGTTTGGAGACAGAGTCGTTGATGCGTTCGCGCTTAATCTCGAGTTCCATCTGGGCCAGGGCCGCCATGACGGTGAAGACCATGGATCCCATCGGGGTTCCGGTGTCTACATTCCCGCCGCCCAGGTTCAGCACCCGAAGGTTGATGCCCCTGGCCCGCAGTTCTTCGGCAAGGCCGAGCATATTCACGGTGGACCTTCCCAGCCGGTCCAACGTGGTGATCACCAGTGTGTCCCCCTCGTGCAGTGCTTCCAGCGCACTATTGAATTCCGGCCTTGATGCCCGGGCGCCGCTGACCCCGTGGTCGGTGTAGAGGTCATCACGTCGCACACCGGTTGCGAGCAGGTCCCGAACCTGCCGGTCGAAGTCCTGTGCCCTGGTCGAGACCCGGACGTAGCCGATCAGTTTTCCCATGTAAGCCCCGCCAGTGTCTTGCAACCAATACTCATGTCAGTAAAACTAGCAGGAGGCTGCGATACACGGTGGCAAGACACTCGGAGCCGCGGAGTTCCAAGCCGCATTGTCACTTTCAGAAGACGTCTGCACGGAATGTCCGAAGTCGTCTGCACCCGGACCCAGCCGTGACTACTCCACCGGCGCTGTCTCGATGATCTAGACGGCAACCGTGCCCTGGTGTGCAGGAGTAGGGACAGGGGCGAGGTGCCATGACGTGGGACGCGTTGGGAGGCTGTGAGGTCGCGCTTGAAAGTTTTAGAGGTTGTCCATCGCTTCGCAGGGGCTGGTCCCGGGCTGGGTGCGGTGGATATTTCTTGCCAGCCGGCTGAGCAGGACACCGAGGGTCTGTGCGTCGTCCGCTTCCAGTCCGGCGAGGAGGTCTGCTTCGGCGGCTGAGACGCGCTCCTCGTGGACAGCCAGCATGTGCCGTCCACGGTCGGTGGCGATGATTTTCCTGGCCCGGCGGTCGGCCGGATCGGGGATGCGTTCGACGACGCCGGCATCCACCAGGGTGTCCAGCAGGTAGGTCAGGACGGTCCGGTCGATGGCCAGGTGAGCCCCGAGGGCCTGCTGGTTCGGCGGGTCCTTGTGCACGACGGCGGAGAGCACCTGGAAGCCTCGGATGCCGGCGGGCATCTGGTCAACAGCGGCCTCGAAGCGGGTCTGGTAGCCGCGCAGCACCATGCCCAGATGCCATCCTAGGTCGCCCGGAACGGCTGCCATCGTGTCCCCGGGGCGGGTCTGTGTGCTTTCGGTCATGAACCCATCATACCGTCAAACGTGAAGTTGTGCAGATGTTCTGTTAGGAATATAGTCTGTCTAGCAACACATTCTGATTCAGGAAGGAACAGCGGTATGAGCATTCCGCAGAACCAGCCGGGAGAAGCCCGGACCATTGGAATCCTCGGCGCGGGCAGGGTCGGAACCGCCGTCGCCCGGCAGGCTCTTAAGGCCGGCTACGACGTCAGGATCGCCACCGCAAAGCCGGCGGACGAAATCGCCCTGCTGGTGGAGATCATCACCCCCGGCGCGGTGGCCGTCACGGCCACCGAAGCGGCGGGGGCGGACATCGTCGTGGTGGCTGTACCGCTGCACAAGTACCGAACCCTCGACCCGGATCTTCTGGCCGGCCGGACGGTCATCGACGCGATGAACTACTGGGCACCCGTCGACGGGGAGATTGACGACTTCGAGAACGATGTCAGGACGAGCAGCGAAATCGTCCAGTCCTACCTGTCCGGTTCGGACATCGTGAAGAGTCTCAATCACATCGGCTACCACGACCTCGAAGAGGACGGCAGTGAAGCGGGTTCCGAGGGACGGCGTGCCCTGGCCCTGGCCGGCGACAACGACAACGCGAAGGCCCTTGTGGCCGGCTTCATCGATCAACTCGGTTACGACCACGTTGATGCGGGTCCGCTCAGAGCCGGACGGGCTTTCCAGCCGGGCACCGGGATTTTCAATGGCAGCCACACCGCGGAGCAGCTGCGCTCCATCCTGGCTGCGGACCGTGAACCTGCCCGCGCCTGAATCTGCCTTCACCCACCTTGCAGCACTGCAATCAGGAGAACATCATGGAACTCGGCGCCTACAGCTTCGGCGACACCCAACGCAACCCCGACGGAAGCCTCCGGCCCACCGCCGAGGCCATCAGTAACCTCTTCGAGGCGATTGTCCTGGCCGACCAGGCAGGGCTGGACTACTTCGGCGTGGGCGAACACCACACCCTGGACATGCCCGCCTCCTCGCCCGGCACGGTGATCGCCGCGGCGGCTGCCGCCACAAAGCAGATCAAGCTCGGCAGCGGCGCGAGCATCATCAGCACCGACGACCCGGTACGGGTGTTCCAGCAGTTCGCCACCGCCGACGCCGTCTCCGGCGGCGGCCGGGTGGAAATCACCGCCGGCCGCGGATCCTCCGTGGAGACCTTCCCGCTGTTCGGCTATGACCTGAACGACTACGACCGGCTCTACGCCGAAAAGCTCGACCTGCTGATGACCATCAACAATAGTAAAACCGAAAACGTCACCTGGTCAGGGACCGTCCGGCCCGCACTCCACGACCTGGCGGTCGTGCCCCGGCCGGTCAACGGCCGCCTGCCCCTATGGCTCGCAACCGGCGGCAGCGCACCGTCCTCGGCCCGCGCCGGCAAGCTCGGCCTGCCCGTCTCCTATGGCATCATCGGCGGCACCCCGTCCAGGTTCGCTTCGTTGGCGAAGCTGTACCGGTCATCCGCGGTCCAGGCCGGACACAACGGCGAGGACATCAAGGTTTCCGTGGCCACGCTCGGCCTGATCGCCCCGACCAAAAAGGAAGCGCTGGAACGCTTCTATCCCGGCTGGCACAACCTCAACATCGAAATGGGCAAACTCCGAGGCTGGCCCGCACCGGACAAGCGGCAGTTCCTGGCACAGGCCGACTTCCCCGGTGCGTACTACGTCGGAGACCCCGACGAAGTCGCCGCACGCATCGTGGACCTCTACGGTCACTTGGGGCATATGCGGCACTTCCTGCAGATGGACATCGGCGGCCTGCCGCAGGAACACTTCCTCGAATCCCTCACCCTGCTGGCCACCGAGGTCAACCCCCGTGTCGAACGGCTCCTGGCCGGCAAATAGTCCACGCATTCACACCCCGCATCGTTTCCCGGCTTCTAAGGAAGAAATATGAACACCTACGTACTGCCCGACCTCGACTATGACTATGCAGCGCTGGAGCCCCACGTCTCCGCGAGGATCATGGAGCTGCACCACAGCAAGCACCACGCCACCTACGTGGCCGGCGCCAACAACGCCCTGGCCCAGCTGGCCGAGGCGCGGGAGAAGGGCGACTTCGCTAACATCAACCGCCTCTCCAAGGACCTGGCGTTCCACACCGGCGGCCACATCAACCACTCCGTGTTCTGGAAGAACCTCTCCCCGGACGGCGGCGACAAGCCCGAAGGCGAACTGGCGGCCGCGATCGATGACGCGTTCGGTTCCTTCGATGCGTTCCGCGCCCACTTCAGTGCAGCCGCCCTGGGCCTGCAGGGTTCGGGCTGGGCCTTCCTGGCCTACGAGCCGATCGGCGGCAACCTCGTGATCGAGCAGCTCTACGACCAGCAGGGCAACGTCGCACTGGGCACCACCCCAGTGCTGATGCTGGACATGTGGGAGCACGCCTTCTACCTGGATTACGTCAACGTCAAGGCCGACTATGTCAAGGCCTTCTGGAACATCGTCAACTGGGCCGACGTCACCCGACGCTTCGACGCCGCCCGCAAGAACGCTACCTGCCTCATTCTGCCGGCAACCGCCGCCGTCGAATCACAGGCCTAAGGCCGCTCCATGGAACTCGGCGTCTACAGCTTCGGCGACACCCAGCGAAACCCTGAAGGGAGCCTCCGCCCCACGGCGGAGGCGATCCGCAACCTCCACGAGGCCATTGTCCTGGCCGACCGGGCCGGTCTGGACTACTTCGGGGTTGGCGAACACCACACTGCGGACATGCCAGCCTCCTCCCCGGGCGCCATGGTTGCCGCTGCCGCGGGATCGACCAAGCAGATCATCCTCGGAAGCTCCGTGAGCGTGCTCAGCACCGACGACCCGGTCCGGGTATACCAGCAGTTCGCCATAGCCGACGCGGTCTCCGGCGGCGGCCGGGTGGAAATCACCGCCGGCCGCGGCTCCTCCGCCGAGTCCTACCCCCTGTTCGGCTACGAGCGGCACGACTACGACACGCTCTACGCCGAAAAGCTGGACCTGCTGACGAGCATCAACAACACCGACGACGGCGCCCGCGTCAGCTGGGAGGGCACGGTACGGCCAGGCCTGCAGAACCTTGCGGTGGTTCCCCGGCCCGTCAGCGGCCGGCTGCCCATCTGGCTGGGTACCGGAGGCAGCGCACCGTCGTCGGCCCGCGCCGGCAAACTGGGCCTGCCCGTCTCCTATGGCATCATCGGCGGCACCCCGTCCAGGTTCGCTTCATTGGCGAAGCTGTACCGGTCATCCGCGGTCCAGGCCGGGCACAGCGGAGAGGACATCAAAGTTTCCGTGGGCGCCTTCGGCGTGATCGCACCGACCAAGAAGGAAGCGATGGAACGCTCCTACCCCGGCTGGCACAACCTCAACATCGAGATGGGCAAACTGCGCGGCTGGCCCGCCCCGGAGAAAAGCCACTTCGATGCGCTGGCAGAAGCGCCCCGGGCCTACTACGTCGGCGGCCCAGACGAAATCGCCGAACGCATCGTGGACCTCTACGGTCACTTGGGGCATATGCGGCACTTCCTGCAAATGGACATCGGCGGCCTGCCCCAGGAACACTTCCTGGAATCCATCACTCTGCTGGCCACCGAGGTCAAACCACGCGTCGAGCGCCTCCTGAAGAACCTGTAAGGAGACCTGCGACAGGGGCTGCAACCCGGAAATCACGGGCCAAATAGCGCTGCCAAATCCAGGCCACCTGGCGCCTGTATATTCACACCCGCCGTCTGAACTCGACGGCGGGCAAGGAATCGTCTCGTTGGCACACCTATGGCGATACAACCTCCATTGCATACCTGAACAGCTACCGCGACAGCAGCTTTTCCCCGTCGAGACGCAGTTCCCCGATGGGTGAGACGTGCCGGTACAGGGTCTGTCGCGTGATGCCGAGCTCGTCACAGAGATCACCGACTTTGGTGCCGGGCTTACCCATGGAAGCCATGGCGAGGCGGAGTTTCGCAGGTGTCATCTTGTAGGGCCGGCCGCCGTTCCGGCCGCGGGCACGGGCGGAGGCAAGCCCGGCGAGGGTGCGTTCAGAGATCAATTCGCGTTCGAATTCCGCCAGGGCGGCGAAGATCCCAAAGACGAGCTTCCCGGAGGCGGTGGTGGTGTCGATCGCCGCACCTTGGCCGGTGAGGACTTTCAGGCCGATGCCGCGTTCGGTCAGGTCGTGGACGATGTTGACCAGGTGACGCAGGTCCCGGCCCAGCCGGTCAAGCTTCCACACCACCAGGGTGTCACCGTGGCGCAGGGCTTTCAGGCAGGCGGCCAAGTCGGGCCGGTCGTCCTTCTTGCCGGAGGCCATGTCTTCATAGAGGGAGTCCGCGCCGATGCCTGCGGCCAGGAGTGCGTCGCGCTGCAGGTCCGTGGTCTGGGAGCCGTCCGCCTTCGAGACGCGCATGTATCCGACGAGCACAGGAGTTCTCCTCTGTCATTTTAACGTTCGTTTAAGTGACAGCATGAATCCAAATCGGGATGAAACCAGGATGTGTCACTTAACCCGTTATTTATTCTAAGTCATGCAAAGGGTTGCTGATCGACTGTATGTGACAGGTGGGCGAGTTGTGCAGACGACTTCGGACATTCCGTGCAGACGACTTCGAAAAATGACAGCTAATTCGCGGAACTCGGGCAGCGCCCTTTGCACGCAACGGTGCACGAAACCGGAAAATGAACAACGCGGCCCTGTATTGAGTTTCGTGCACGCTTGCTAACCTGAGCCCAGCGGCAACAACCGGCCGCACTACCAGGAGACATCAGTGCCCACCCTCAAGCCCAGGAACGCGGGCCACCACCCCAACGAACCTCGGGTCCTCATACAGGACGTGATCCCGTATGAGGTGCCCGAACGCCTCACGGACCTCCAGGGCCCAGCGGAAGGCGCTCTAACGCTGCCGCAACACGTCTACTGGGGCCCTAAAGCGGACTGCGACCTAGGGGAGCCGGAGGGCGTGATCAAGGCCTATCAGGCGCTCCTGCGCGAAGGTACACGAGCGGATCAGAACGAACTGCTCAACGCCGGCCTTTTGGTCAGAGTCTGGAACGAGTTGATGCTACCTGTCCGTTGCCGGACCCTGTGGGAGAACAAGTTCCCGCAGCTGGCGCAGCGCTCGTAATGTCGGACGTCGAGTACCAGCGTGATGTCACCCGCCTAGCGTTGGATGCCTTGGCTAGTGGAGGGTTCGCTTTGGCCGGCTCCGGTGCCATCCGCGAACACGGAATCATCGACCGCCCCACACAGGACATTGACCTGTTCACATCCGTAACCAGCACCGAAGCCTTCGCTGCTTCCACAACAAGACTCGCGGCCGCGATGAGAGAACGTGGACTCGAGGTTGTCGAGCGCCGCAGTGCCCCACAGTTCGCAAACTTTTCTGCCACGTCACCTACCGGCCAAACCGTCGAAGTGGACCTTGGTGTCGACTGGCGCGCAGCGGAACCAGTCACACTGTCCATCGGCCCGGTCCTGAGTCTCGAGGACGCCGTAGGAAGCAAAGTCGTAGCTGTCTACAGCAGGGCCGAAGTCCGCGACTACCTGGACCTGGACGCCATCAGGGAATCCAGACGATTCATCGTGGAGATAGACATTGGTGAAGTTCCTGATTCTCGCCCTACGAACTAGACGAAGTTGCTACGAGCTGCTGGCCTCACCCAACCCTGACGGCAATGATGATAATGGTCTTGAAGCGGTGTGACCCTCAGCCTGACTGACGCCCCCCAAAGGGCTGTCCTTTACGTGATCTGTCCACCGTTTCACGACTGCAGGAAGTGGCGCTGACCAGGCGGACATGACTTTATAGGAGCCTGAAGCTAACAGTCCCATTGCCGTCTTGTCTGCCCACCTGGCCAACGTGCCCGTCAATTATGCATGTGATGCAAAGGAAGGGCAGTTTCATCATGACAAACGATCTGTTGAAAGTCATCGCCGGCGTCGATACCCACGCCGATACCCACCACGTCGCGATCATCACCGAATACGGCCGGCATGTTGCCGACAAGGAATTCCTGGCCGTCGGATCAGGCTACCGAAAAATCATTGCCTTCATCACGCAATTCGGGACCGTCATCGGCATCGGGGTCGAGGGAACTGGCAGCTACGGCGCAGAGCTGAGCAGGGTCCTGACCAACGAGGGATTGAAGGTGCAGGAGGTGAACCGGCCCAACCGCCAGACCCGCCGACTGCGGGGCAAATCAGATCCCCTTGACGCCTACCAAGCCGCGGAATCAGTACTGGCCGATCGGGGTACCTCTACCCCGAAAGCCAAGGATGGACCAGTCGAATGCCTCAGGGTACTGCGGACCGCCCGGGTCTCAGCGATGAAGGCACGCACCATTGCAATCAACCAAATCAAGGGCATCCTGGTCTCCGCCCCCGAACTGGTCCGCAGCAAATTCCGGGGGATGAGTTCCGCGCAACTCATCCCCGCACTCGAACACTCACGCCCAGCAGGCACCCTCACGGACCCGGAATATGCCACCGCTGCCGTCTTGAAAATCCTGGCTACACGCTACCGGAATCTGGACCGCGAAATCAGCGAGGCAGATGATCAGTTGGCCCAGGTACTGGCTGTGCACGCACCCATGCTCTGCGACCTCCCCGGGGTCGGAACCGAGGTAGCCAGCCAGCTCCTCGTCACGATGGGAGACAACACCGAACGCATCGGCAACGAAGCCCAGTTTGCAGCCCTGACAGGCACCGCCCCCATCCCCGCGTCCTCGGGGAAGACTACCCGGCACCGGCTCAGCCACGGCGGCGACAGGGCCGCCAACACGGCCATCCACCACGTGGTCGTTTCCCGCATGGCCACCGACCAGCGCACGAAGGACTATGTTGTCCGGCGAACCGAAGAAGGCAAGACCAAGAAAGAGATCATGCGCTGTCTCAAACGTTACGTCTCCCGCGAAATCTACTCCCAAATAACGAACCCTAAGCCAGCGCCCGTCATCACAGACCTGCGCCCGACAAGACAGCAACTCGGGATAACCCTCCGGGATGCGGCCGGGCACTTCAGCACCTGGCCAGGCACCCTTTCTCGCATCGAACGAGGACTCAGCCGAGACGACAACCTCGCCAATGAATACAGGAGCTGGCTCACCGAGCAAAACCCACCTGAGAAATGAGTTGACAACTATAGGAGCATCACGTAGGGTAGTCGCGGCCATAAGCTTTGCGTTAGGCGCTGCGGTAACCCTTGTTGCCGTCAAGAGTCCAGACATCAAGCGCCGGTGGAACGATAACGTGCTTCCGGCCATAAAGGCGAAGTGGAACACAAGGTTCAGTGCTAGCGGGGCTGACAGCCACGCCGCTGCGACTGAAGGGGAGTCGTCAGATGTTGAATCCGACCGAGATGCCTCCGCCGGCGAATCCCTTGCCCGGGTCGACCTCGAAGCCGGCAGACCACCAGGTCTGCACCGCGCTGACCGGGATCCGCAGCGCCGGCACCTTGAGGACCGGTCCGGTGGATCCGGAAACGGAGGCGTCGGCAAGACTGAGCGCCAGGGCATCAGCGTCCGACTTGTAGCCGAAGGCGGCCATGAACGGGCGCAAGTGCTCCCCCATCAGTCTTGAGCGTTCCTCCTTGTTTCCGCTGATCTTGCTGCCTACCGGAGTAGCGACCTGGCGCACATAGTCGCGGTACGTGGCCCGCATGAATTCCGCCGTGCTCACCGGCCTGCCCTGGATGACCCAGCTCCCGACAATCACGCACACCCCCGGGCACGTCTCGTCCCGCTCCGCCGTGGCGATCAGGGCCTTCAGCCGGCCGTCCACTGGTTCCCCCACGTTTGTCTCCATAGGTCAGAACAATACCTCCCGCAAGCCGGCCGGGAAGCGACGCTCCGTCCTCCGCACACATGACGGCCATGGAAACCACTGCGAACGTCTCGACCAACCTTGAAGCCGTCACCGACCTGGTGTTGAAGCGCCAGCTCATCGATGTCCAGCGCGACCATGCCAAGGGCATCGTGCAGATGGTCCTGGAGTGCGCCGCCGAGGCGGCCGGCCCCGCCGTCCCCCTCTACGAACCGAATGTCCGGCGGATCAACGTCACGATCGAGAGCGTTTCCACCCTGGAGTTCGGGCACGGCTTCAGCGACCACGTCAGCTACACCACCGGATGGAACGACGAGGCCGGATACAGGAAAAGCGCCTACGGTCCGCCACGCAATGATCTGCCACCAACGGCCCACACCGAAGAGCTCCGCGGGCTGGTCGGCCACAACGTCGCCCTCTGGGTCACGGACGACCCGCCCCCCGGGCATTTCTGCTGGCCACCAGTGGGTACAAGCTACTGGCCATTGACACTCGTTTCCTAGTCATGACCAGCGGCATCAGCACTGGGCTTGGATCCTGTCGGAACGCCGAGCGATTCAACGACTCAGATTGGGACATGGAGGAGTGCCGGCGCAAACCGGAGAGTACCTGCGGGTCGTGGGTGAGGCTCGGCCACTCGCCTTCCAACTACAGTAGATCCCCAAAACCCCGTGCGAACCCCTATACTTCCGGGCTGAGTTCGGCAGCCAGCAGACGGTCAAAGCTCGTCACCCCATAGTCGGGGGCGGCGACTTCGGCCAGAACTCGCGTCGTGGTAATGACGGCGGGGGCTTTTGGAGCTGAGGCATTTTTTGGGGCTGGCGGACGATTCGTGACCACCTTGAGTTCGACACCGGGCACGCCGTTTACGAGTAGCGGCAGTTTCTTGCCGCTTACAATCAAGGTCCGAAGTTGCTGGGCTGAGAGCTCGAGGTAGACATCCAGGATGACGACCGTGCGGCTCGAGTCCTTAGCCTTGGCCGGTGCCTGCCTTGTGCGGGCGGCTCGCCTACGGCGTGATGACCGTGAACACGGCGTCGGTCCGGTTGGACGTGTTCGCGTCGTTGGCCCGTATGGACAGCGACGCGAACGACGAGCCGACGGGGGCCAGACCGGCGTAGTCGCCCACGAAGAACCCGCGGGCCACGGGCGCCGTCATCATGTCGAATGGGCCGTGCACGTGCGTCTCGTCCCCGAGCGCAGGAGTGCCCACTGGGGAGGAGGTGAACCAGTAGTCCGTGGGAAGCGTGCTCGTGTTCCCCACGGTGAGGTTCCGGAAGTCGTAGTATGCGACGCCGACCTTGCCGCCGGCGACGCGGACGCTCGGGGTGAAAGCCGGGACGCCCTTCGGCGTGTTGGCCTGCGCCGGCGCGCTCCAGGTCGCGCCGCCGTCAGTCGACGTCGAGATCGCGACCTCATCGTAGTGCCCGCCGTTGAACCGTGAGTCCTGCCACACGACGTAGAGCTGCCCGGTGGCCGGGTCGACAGCCGGCTCTGGGATGATGTCCCCGGTCCGAACGGTCGCACCCGTGTTGGGGTCGGTGACGCCCACGGTGTTGAGCTTCGCGATGACCTGCGGGGCCGTCCAACTGGCGCCCCCGTCCGTGGACTTGGTGTAGGCCACGTTGAGCCCGTGCAGCTTGTCGATACCGTTCTTGCCCGTGCCCAGGATGAGGTCGAAGAAGTTGTACAGCGTGCGGTCCGGGCCGACAACGATCTGGTTGCCGATGGTCTGCTGCTTGTTGCCGGTGTGCACGATGACCGTCGGCGGGCTCCACGTGGCACCCGAGTCCGTCGTCTTGGAGAAGAGCGTTGGTCCCGTGAAGGCGGACGCATGGGCCGTCGCCCGCGGGTTATCGGTCGGTGAAACGAGCCGGTCCCACACTGCGTAGGCCGTGCCCGGGATCAAGGGGTCCGCAGTGACGGACTCCTTGTCGTTGAAGAACTGTGGAGACCCGAGGTCTTCGATCAGGGTCTTCGGCGCAGTCCATGTTGCTCCGCCGTCGTGGGAGGTCGAGGCGAGAACGGCATTGTCGTAGCCGACGCCTTGGAACGAGATGGATACCGAGTATGCCGTGCCGTCCGGTCCTATCGAGACCCACGGGTCCGAGGCTCGGTCGTAGCGGGAAGGTCCGCCCGCGGCGCAGGTCGAGAACGGCTGGGCTACCCTGTTCCAGGTCGTGCCCCCGTTCGTCGAGTAACCGGCCACGAGGCCGCGCGCGCCGCCGTCGGACCAGCGGTCCTGCTGCCACGCGCCGATGATGTTGTTGGAGTTGGCCGGATTGACGGCGACCCACGGCTCGACCTCGGCGTTCGGGTAGTTCACGGCGCCGGGGGCGGAGCCCAACGTGCAGGCCGAGAACGGGCTGGCCCCGCTTGCAACGGCCAGGGGGCTGAGCGTCGCGGCGGAGGCTCCGGACATGTTGAGCAGGAGCGCGGCCGGCAGCATTGTGAGCAGTGCGGCTCGGCGCAGGCGTCTGGCGATCATTGGTTTCTCCTATAAGGGTGGGGGTGCTGGGTGCGGGTGCGACAACGGTCAAGGGTCCGCTACGGGCCTGTGCGTTCCGGGAAAGTCCAGCTCACGAGGTCATCGAGCGACTCGGCCTCGAACGCGGAGGGCCGGCCGCGACGGCCTCGGCGAACCCGCGGCTCGCGCTGAACGGCTCGAAGACCCTCGCGGCTCGGGCACGCGTCGAGCACGGTGATGCCCGCGCCAAAGGCCTGGCGACCTCGAGCTGGGCCGCCAGGGCCATGAGCCGGGCGTGGTCGCCCGGACGGCCGAGGAACGCGACCGCGAGCGGCAGGCTGGCGGGGACGCTCATGGCGGGGCGCCCGTGATGTTGGCGTACTCGGCATCGAAGATGAGGAAGCGGCCCGCCGCCTTCTCGCCCCCGCAGGGGCTCTTCTTCGGTGCCGGCGAGTGTCCCGAGCGGGTCAGGCGGGCCGCCGACGGTCGGCGTGAGCCATACGTTGATGTCCGCGAAGAATCCGGCGGTGCGCTGCGAGAAGCGCTGGAGCTCCTCCGCCCCGGCCAGGTATTCCCCAGCGCCGACTCTGGCTCCGCGCTCGAAGAGCACGCAGCCCGTCGGCACGAAGCCGCGGCTGGGCTTGATGCCGAACACCCCGCACCGTAGCGGACGGCGCCGCCGAGGTCGTTCCCGTGCGCGAGGGGCATTATGCCCGCTGCGACGGCGGCGGCGGAGCCCGCGCTCGAGCCGGAGGTCGCCCGCGACGGGATTCGCTGCGTCGGCCGGTTGCGCCGGGATTGGAGCAAGCGTAAGCGCAATGGTTGAAAGTGCGGATAAAACCAGGGTAATTGTCCTCGAGTGCCCGGTTATCACGTTTTCCCTGTCATTGAAATCTTGGCCCAACTATGACGTGGTCTGCCCCCAACCGCCCCGGCGAACGGCGTGACGTAGATGAAGGGTTGAACGCAAAGAGCGTACCTACCCGGGCGGATCGGGGCACGAGTGGAAACTACTCGTTTAATTTGCTGGGGGAAGCGTTCGCTATGTGTGACTACCTGTCCTGTTACTGCAAGCAAGGGAGCTACCTGCAAGCACGATCAGCCCACCGGTCCCTCGCGGTCTGACGCCGAACCGCAGGGGCGCGGGAAACCGCAGAAGTTCCGGGGTCTTGCGGTCCCCGGGACTCGAACGCCACACGAATACAGACCACTAGAATAACGGCCGCTGCCGGTATCGGACACCTAGCGGCCTGAACCAGGCTCCCACGGACCTGCCCCCATCATTGACGGGCAGAACCCGGCTCCGGGTAGCGGGGTGTTTTCTTAGCCACGGCGGCGCTTCCGGTCCGCAGATTCACTTGCTTGGGTTGGGAGCTGTGAGATCTTCACCCTGGGTTCCCGCCGTTCAGGGCTGCGACACCAGGGCTCCTGACATGGGGATTCGGGGGCTGGCCGGGTTTCCCGGATTGGCGGGGATTTTGCGGGTCCGGGGTCTTTTAATCCTGCCCGCAGTGTCATATAATTAGGGGGAGATTTTATTGGGTTCCGGGAGGTGGGAAGATGGGCTGGATGACCGAGCAGCCGCCCCTTCCCCTGTGTCCGCCCGAGGCGGTGGAGCTCGGGGCCGCCGCCGTCCTGGAAGACGAAACCGGCGGCCGGGTCTACCTCTTCGGGGTACTGTCCTTCCAGTGGGACGCCGGGGACGAGACGGGCCGGCGGCTGGCCGCGGTACAGCTGCTCAAGCTCAAGGCCGCCCCGGTGGCGCAGGTCGCCGCGGCGTTTGGCACGGCCCCGGGCACCGCGTGGCGGTGGCGGAAGGACTACCAGTCCGGCGGGACCGCGGCCCTGGTCCCGGAGAAACCCGGCCCGAGGGGCCCCTCCCGGCTCACGGACACCGTGGTCGCCGAGATCCTCCGGCGCCGGGCGGACGGGCAGTCCCTGCGCGCGATCGGCGCCGCGACCGGGCTGTCCACGACCACCGTGATGCGCGCCCTCGAACCCGCGGAAACCGCCGCCGGGCAGGCCGTACCGGAGGCAGAACAGCCGCAAGACGCCGCGCACGGTGGGCAGCTTCCGGGGCAGGAGGCACTGGATCTACCGGTGCTCCCGGCACCGGCGGACCGCACGGGTGAGCGCGCCGCAGCCCGGACCGGACTTATGTCCCATGCGGAGCCGGTTTTCGCCCCGGCCGCCCGGGTCCCGCTGGCCGGACTGTTCCTGGCCCTGCCGGCCCTGGCGTCGACTGGGCTGCTCGCCTGCGCGAACGAGGTTTACAGGCAGTTGGCCCCGGGGTTCTACGGGCTGGAGACGGTGCTGCTGGATGCGGTGTTCCGCGCCCTGGCCGGCGAACCCCGCGCCGAGGGCGCGACCCGGTTCGACCCGCACGCCCTGGGCCGGATCCTGGGGATGGACCGCGCCCCGGAGGTCAAAACCATCCGCCGCAAATTCGCTGCCCTCGCCGAAACGGGGAAAGCCGCTGAGCTGATCACGGCGATGGCCTCCCGCCACCTCTCCGGCAGCGGCCCGGACGGGGAGGACCTGGCGGCTTTGCTGTACGTGGACGGGCACGTGCGCGCCTACCATGGCACCCGGAAGATCGCGAAGCAGCATTCCACCCGGTTGAAGTTCCCGGCCCCGGCCACCCTGGAGACCTGGGTCAGTGACGCCGCCGGGGACCCGGTCATGGTCGTCCTGGCCGAACCCGGGGCCTCCCTGGCGATGGAGCTGCGCCGGCTGCTGCCCACCCTGCGGGACATCGTCGGCAATGACAGGCGGGTCCTCGTCGGGTTCGACCGCGGCGGCTGGTCCCCGGCCCTCTTCAAACACATGGCCGCCAAAGGCTTCGACACCCTGACCTGGCGCAAGGGAACCGCCGAGGACCTCGGCGCAGAGCTTTTCGGCACTGTGACTTTCACCGATCCGGAGACCGGGCTGGCCCACGCATGGGAGGCCGCCGACGCCCTGGTGGACCTGCCCGTCGGGGAGAAGAAGGACGCTGAAGTCTTCGGCATGCGCCAGATCACCCGGCTGATCGACAACGGCAAGGGTGCCGTGCGCCAGATCCACCTGCTCACCACCCGCACCGACCTCACACCCGGGGAACTGCTGTTCCGGATGGGCTCGCGCTGGCGGCAGGAAAACCACTTCCGCTACGCGCGCATGCACTTCGACCTGGACTCCCAGGACGCCTACGCCGTCAGCGACGATGACGCCGAACGCATGGTGCCGAACCCGGCGAAGAAGATTGCCCACGCCACAGTGGTGTCCGCGACGGCCCGCCATGCCGCGGCGAAGGCCGCCACCGACGCGGCCCTGCTCACCGCCCGCACCCCCGCTAACGGCCACGGGTCCGTGCTCATCACGAACGAGGCCTACAACCTGCTCACCGCACCACTGCGTCAGGCGGAACAGGACCTGGACAACGCGCAGGCCGCCCACCGGGCCGTGCCGGCCCGGCTTCGGCTCGGGGACATCGCCCCCGCACAGAAGATCCTGGACACCGAAACCAAGCTGCTCACCCACGCGGTGAAGATCGCCGCGTTCAACACCGTCACCGCCCTCGCCCGCGACGTCCGGATGAACACCGGCTACGCCCGTGCGTCCGACGAGGCCCACGCCCTCATCCGGCAGATGCTTGTCCGGCCCGGCGATATCCGGCCCGCCGGCGGCCACCTCGAGATCACCCTGGACCCGCTGCCAACCGCCCGCGCCACGAAGGCCGCCGCCGAACTCTGCGACCATCTCACCGCCACCGAAACCGTCTATCCCGGCACCAGCCTGGTGCTGCAGTTCGGCATCAAAAACCGCCACTGACATCACACCGAATATGTGACCATGTCAGGAGCCCTGGACACAGTGTAGGTGTTCAGCGGCCGGCCGGTGCCGCCGTAGGTGAGGTCCAGGATGAGGAGGCCCTTGCGTTCGAGTGCGCTGAGGTAACGCTGGGCGGTCGGGCGGCTGATCCCGAGCCGTTCGGAGATCTCCGCGGCGCTGACGGGACCGCCGGCGGCTCGGACGGCGTCGAGCGCTTTTTGCATGGTGGGCTGCAGGCGCGGGGCCGGGGCGGCGGGCCTGATCCCGGCCGAGCGGGCGTTGTAGAGGCTGTCGACGGTTGCCTGGTTGGCGGTTGATGCGGATTCCAGCTCGTGCCGCCATCTTTGGTAGGCCTCCAGTTGTGTGCGGAGCCGGTCAGAGCTGAAGGGCTTGACGAGGTAATAGACGGCGCCGCTGCTCATGGCTGACTTGACGGTGGCCAGGTCCTGGGCGGCGGTGATGATGATGCAATCGACCTGGGTTCCGGCCGCCTGCAGGGACCGCAGCAGGGAGAGCCCGTCCTCGTCGGGAAGGTGCACGTCCAGCAGGAGCAGGTCCGGGTGTAGACGGGCGATTGCTTCGCGCGCGGCTGCGGCGCTGTACACCTGGCCCACGCATTCGAAGCCGTCAACCTTGGCCACGCGGGCCGCGTGGATTCCGGCGACCCTGAAATCATCGTCAACCACCAATGTTTTGATCAATGCCTGCCTCTCCTGTCCTTGTCCGGTGGTGCGGGTTCGCCGGCAGCCACACCTCAAAATTACCGCCGGGCCCCGGGAACACGTCCAGGGTTCCCCCGGCCCGGTGCACGATCCTCGCCACCAGGGCCAGCCCGATTCCGCGCCGCATTCCCGGCCGCGGATCCTTGGTGGAGTAGCCGTCCACCACCACCTGGTCGATCTTGTCTGCCGGGACGCCGGGGCCGTTGTCGCGCACGGCGACGAAAACGCCGTCGGCGTCGTCAAACTGTACCGTGACCGTGCGCGGCCGGGGCGTGTTGGCCAGCGCGTCCACGGCGTTGTCCAGGAGGTTGCCCACGATGGTCAGCAGTTCCGTCTGGTCAACCTGCGGGTGTTCCAGCCGGGACTCAGGGCTCACCTCGATTTGTACGTCCTGTTCGGTGGCAACGGTGATCTTGGCCAGCAGCAGGGCCGCCAGCTCCGGCGGCGCGATCCTTGCACGCAGCCCTTCGCCGAGCGACCTGGACATGGCGGATACTTGCGAGACGTAGCTTTTGGCCTGGTCCACGTCCCCCATCTCCAGCAGCCCGTCGACGATGTGCATCCGGTTGGCGTATTCGTGCTCCAGGGCGCGCATTGCCTCAATCAGGCCCCGGACGGAGTGCAGGTCCCGGACCAGGCTCTCGATCTCTGTGCGGTCCCGCAGGGTGATGACGGAACCGATGCTCCGCCCGGCGCTCGAGACGGGCATGCGGTTGACCACCAGCAGGGCGTCCTGTGTCAGCGCCACCTGGTCGGTGCCGGGGATCTTGCCGGTGAGCAGGTCCCGAAGCCGCCCCTCCGGAATCAGCTCGGCAACCGGTTTTCCCAGCGCCGCCCCCTCGATCTGGAGCAGCCGCCGGGCCTCCCCGTTGATCACCGTGACCCTCCCGTCGTCGTCAAGGCCGACGACGGCCTCCCGGATCCCGTGCAGCAGCGCCTCACGCTCTTGCAACAGGGATGAGATCTCGGCCGGCTCCAGGTTGAAGGTGACACGCTTGATCCGGCGGGAGAGCAATAGCGAAACGCCGACGCCCAGGGCCAGGACCAGCGCCGAGAACCCGGTTATCAGCCAGATGTTCTGGACCTCGTTCTCGAACACCTGGGTCTCCTCGATGCCCACCGACACCTGGCCTGTCACCGAGCCGTCCGCCCCGAAGACCGGGGCCTTGGCGTTGGCTGACCTGCCCAGGCTGCCCTGGTTGAAGCCCACATGGGTTTGGCCGTCCAGTGCGGCGACGGGTTCCTCCAGCTTGTGCCCGATCAGTGCCGGGTCCGGGTGGGAGAACCGGATGCCGTTGCGGTCGGTAATCACGACGTAGGCGGACTGCGCGGCGCCCGTGATCTCCCGGGCGAGCCCGTCGATGATGTGCTTGGGATCCTCTGCCGCCAGGGCGGAGCGGATTTCCGGCATCTGCGCGGTGGTGGTCGCGATGCCCAGGGCACGCAGCTGGTACTGCCGCTCCAGTGTCTGGTTGCTGATCAGCGTGAACAGAAACCCGCCCAGGACGACGGTGAGCAGCAGCAGCGAGAGCGAGCCGAGGAGGATCTGGGTGGTCAGGGTCAAGGAACGGCCGCCGGCCCGCAGGCGCGGTGCCACTGACGCGCGGCTCACCGGGATCCGCGCCCCGCCCGGGCGTTTACCCTTCTGCAGAAAACGCACAAAACGTGCACTTTTGCTGTTAAGGCGCACATCTTACTGAAGTCTTCCGGCACGAAAAATCACTTTCTAAGCTTTACATAGTTTCCGTGATCCACATCACGCAGGGAAGCGACTCCCAAGGAAGGGATCCGAGTGACGACGGTGTCAGAACGAGAAAAAAGCAGCCCGCAGGCCGGCGGTCCGGCCCCGGGCTGCTGCAAGTCGCCCCCGACTCCGGAGGGCCGGCATGGAGCGGGCCTTCCGTTGGCAACGTGCGGCAACTTCACCACCAAAACCGTATTCACCACCAAAACCGTAGTTTCACGATGCCGTTGAACCGTAAGAAACACCGGACCGTCTCGATTCCCTGACGCACCTGCGCGGCGCGTCTGTTAGCGAGTGCTCACATGAACCGAAAGACAGAGAGGTCTTAGCACATGGATGCTAACCATCACCACCGCCCGCCCGCGGCCCCCGAGAGAGCCGAGGACGCGGCAGGTATCGACATCGTCGGGTTGACGAAGCGTTACCTCACGCCCAAGGGCGAAATATTCACTGCCATCCATGACGTGAACCTTAAAGTCGAACCTGGCCAGTTCTGCGCGATCGTCGGACCGACAGGCTGCGGCAAGTCCACGACACTGGCGCAGGTCTCCGGCCTGGAGCAGCCAAGCGCGGGCTCGGTGAGCGTCCACGATCAGATCGTGGACGGCATCACGAAGGGCGTCAGCTACATGTTCCAGGCGGACGCGCTCTTCCCTTGGAAGACCGTCCTGGGCAACGTGCTGATCGGCCCGGTCCTGCTCGGCACGCCCAAGCGCGAAGCCACCGTGCTGGCCATGGACTGGCTGCGCCGGGTTGGCCTGGCCGGCTTCGAGGACCGCTATCCGCACCAGTTGTCCGGCGGCATGCGCAAGCGCGTCGCCATGGCCGCGGCGCTGATCAACAACCCTCGGATCCTGTTGATGGATGAGCCCTTCGGCGCCCTTGACGTGCAGACCAAGGCGATCATGCAGAACGAACTGCTGCAGCTCTGGGAAGAACTGCGCCCCTCGGTCCTGTTCATCACCCACGACCTCGACGAGGCGGTGGCCCTGGCCGACAAGGTGGTCATCATGACCAGCAGCCCCGGCACGATCAAGGATGTCTTTGACATCGATCTTCCCAGACCGCGCGGTGATGTGCAGCAGATCCGCCACGAGGGGCGCTTCCTGGAACTGCAGGGCCGGATCTGGGAATCCCTGAAAGATGAGGTCACCCGGGCCTACAAGCAAACGGCAGGTGCAGCAGCATGACAACGACAACCCACCGCGGCGCACTCACACGCGAGCAGCCGACAGAGCAACAGGACTCCGCCCGGCGCGCCATGAAACGGCGCACGATGTGGATCTGGATCGGGCGGATCGTCCTGGCGGTGATCGTGATCGGGGGCTGGCAGTGGTTCACGGCCGTCGGGTGGGTCGACAAGTTCTTCTTCGGCCAGCCGTCCGGAATCTGGAACAGCCTGGTCCTGCTCTTCACTGAGGGCACGGCATTTGGCACCATCTGGGAGAACCTCTGGATTACGGTGCAGGAGGCCTTCATGGGCTTCCTGCTCGGCACGTTCGTCGGGGTCGTGCTCGGAATCCTCCTGGGCTCGAACAAGTACCTCTCAGCCGTCGTCGGCCCGTACATCCGGATCGTGAATTCAATCCCCAGGATCGTGCTCGGATCGATCTTCATCGTGGCGTTCGGCCTCGGAACCTTCCCGAAGGTGCTGCTCGCGGCGGTGCTGGTCTTCTTCATCGTCTTCTTCAACGCCTTCCAGGGCGTCCGTGAGGTGGACCAGAACCTGGTCGGGAACGTGCGCGTGCTGGGTGCATCGCCGCTTCAGGTCGCAGCGCACGTGACCATCCCGTCGGCGATGACGTGGATCATCGCGAGCCTGCACAGCGCGTTCGGCTTCGCGATCATCGGCGCGCTCGTCGCCGAAGTGCTCGGCGCCCAGCACGGAATCGGGCTGATCATCAGTCAGGCGCAGGGGACCTTCGATCCCGACACGGTCTTCGCCTGCATGGTGATCATCGCCGTGGTCACCCTCGGCGCGGAATACCTTATCTCCCTGCTGGAGGACTCGCTGCTCAAATGGCGGCCGCCGAGCCGCTCCGAAGCACAGGCGATCTGACGTTCGCCGCCATCCATTCCACTTACCCATCACCCGAATCCTCAACATAAAAAAAGGAAACGTACATCCATGATGAAGAACAAGATCTACGCCGTCGGCGCTGCCGGAGTGATCGCACTGAGCCTCGCGGCCTGCGGCAGCAGCACTGGAAGCGGCAGCGCTGCCGCCGACACCAGCTCGATGCCCACCGTGAAGCTCATGGTTGGCGGCATCGACAAGCAGATCTACCTGCCCTACCAGCTCGCCGAACAGTTGGGCTACTACAAGAAATACGGAGTCAACGTCGAACTCTCGACCGAGCAGCACGGCGGCGTCGGAGCCGAGGACGCGATGGCCTCGGGCCAGGTCGACATGACCGGTGCCTGGTACATCCACACGATCGACTTCCAAGCCAAGGGCAAAAACGTGATCAACCTCGTTCAGCTCTCAGGCGCCCCAGGGGAACGGGTGATGTGCAGCCCCAATGCCAACGTCAAATCCGCAGCCGACTTCAAAGGCAAGACCATCGGGGTCACCGACCTCGGGTCCGGAACAGATGAGCTGACCCAGTTCCTCGCCTCGAAGGCGGGTCTCTCGACGAAGGACTACCACACGCTCGCCGTCGGCTCCGGAGCAACCGCGATCGCGGCCATCCAGCGCGGCACCGCCGACTGCGTCATGACCACACAGCCGACCGTGGGTGCCCTCGAGACCAAGAACCTCGCCGTTTCGACGATCGACCTCGCCACCGCTGAGGGAGCCAAGGCCGCCCTCGGCGGGGAGGCGCCGGCCGCCGGCCTCCTGGCGCAATCCGACTGGGTCAAGACCCACGAGGACGCGGCGCAGAAGGTCGTCAACGCACTGGTGGAGACCATGCATTGGATCAGCAGCCACTCGGCAGCAGACATCGCCGACAAGCTGCCCACCTCTTACGTCCAGAACAGCACCATCAGCAAGGACCAGTACGTTTCCGCGCTGGACAAGGACAAGGGTCAGTTCCTGCCCGACGGGATCATGCCCGCCGGCGGCCCCAAGACGATCTTCGACATGGAGAAGACCATCGGCGTCGACACTTCCAAGGTCAAGATCTCCGACACGTTCACCAACAAGTACGCAGACGTTGCCAACAAACTGTTGGGCATCACCCCCACCACCACCCCTGCCGGCGCCGACGGGTGACCTCATCTAATCCCACATAAAAGGTATGGGCGTCACAACGCCACCAACCAGTGACACCCCCGATCGGCCTGCGTGGTACCCCACGCAGGCCGATCGAACCTCTCTCCGGCCCCGTCAGATGAACGGCGGAGACGTCCATCGCCCACCCCCGTCGGACATTCGAAAGCGATGGCCAAGGCATTCACGCCACCTCAACGCCGATAGTAGAAGGACACCATCATGGACGAAACCGCCCCGTTCCGCCTCGACATCGTCGTCAGCGAGAGCCAAAACAGAGATGACCAGCTCGCCGACGCCGTCAACCAACTGATACCCGCGGCCCTGGAGCACAGGAATGGAATACTCGTCACCCGACACGACACCGCCAAATACACCCTCGAGGTACACCCTTCCGTCCCCTGCGGAACGATCCACGAAAAAACCGCTCCGAACCATAAAGGCCCCCAACCCATTTGATCTCAACGCGGCCTGTCCCGTCACAGAACCGTGCTAACGCCTTCGGAGACTTTCATTTCTTTTGGAACCAAGACACGCCGGCCTCGCAGGATGCACTCCGTTGATCCCGCCACTCATGTGCCCGTTGGCCACCTTGGCTGGTTGCATCCGGCCACGCCCAAGGAACAGCCGGCTCCTGACGACGCGCCAGGATCGTCGTCCCAACGTTTCCGGGTTCAAAAACCGGTCCCCGAGCGGACCATCAACACTGTCTGCCGGCCCTTTGCCGGCACGCGCGGGCGCCCATCCCGCACTCCATCGCAACAGGCAGCCCGAAAGCCGGGCGCGGGAACAGCGCCCATGCGGGAGGGAGCAAGATGGCGGTCAAGCCACCCTGCTCCCTCCGACGCTCACCTGAAGCCCTCTCTGCAGCCGTCGATCCCGCCCACATCAAGAACCACCCGTGACGGGGGCTCGTGAATTCCTCGACTGCCCGACGCAACGCCTGCACGGCGTCCGGTAACGATCGTTAGCGATACACAATCGGGGAGTGGAATTGTCCGCGCGGTTCCGGGGCTGTCCTTGTAAAGCTTACCGTGTACGCGCCTACGTAACGGACCACCAGGTTTCTGTTACATTTTGGCATGAGAATCGGATACGGCCGGGTCTCGACCCGGGACCAGCACCCGGAGGCCCAGCACGACGCACTGCGGGCTGCCGGCTGTGAGCAGATCTACCTCGACACGGCATCGGGGAAGCTGGCCCGCCGGCCCGAGCTCGACAAGGCGCTTCTGTCCGCGAACAGGGCGGGGGACCAGCTGGTGGTCACGAAACTTGACCGTCTCGGGCGGTCCCTGGAACACCTGATCGACCTTTCCAACACCCTCCAGTCCCGCGGGGTGGATTTGATTGTCCTGGACCAGAGCACCGATACCTCAACGGCGCTGGGACGGATGTTCTTTCAGATCCTGGGTTCCATCGCCGAATTCGAACACGCCCTGATGTCCGAGCGCACCAGGGACGGCCTCGCGGCCGCGCGTGCCCGGGGCCGGACCGGAGGCCAGAAACTCAAGCTCGGACCCCGCCAGGTGAAACTTGCCCGGGAGATGTACGAGGAGAAAACCCCGGACGGCAGTCGCGCCCGCACCGTCCAGCACATCGCCGACGAATTCGGAGTCACCAGACCCACGATCTACAGGCACCTCACCGAACGCAGCGACATGCAATCAGGGACTGCTGGGCACGATGGGATTTGGGTGAAGCACCCCGGAGGGACGGGCCGGGCTCCGCCGCGCTGGATCTCGCCAGGCGTTTCTAGTGTCAAGCCGGTTGCGGCGCGGCAGTATTCGTCATCCCGGAGACCAACGCCTACGTGCTGCCGGGGGATAGGCAGGCCGTCACCGGGGCGCGGTGCGGTGACGGCCGCGCCCCGGTCTTCCGGTTCAGTGTTTTTTGAAGGCGTCCTAGACCTTTTCGCCGGCCTGCTTCAGGTCGGCTTTGACTTCGTGGCCCTTGCCTGCGGCCTTCAGCCGGTCGTGTCCAGTGGCATTGCCGGCGGCTTCCTTGCCCTTGCCGTGGAGTTTCTCGGCAGCGTTGTGGGTCTTGTCGCCCACACCCATCCTCAAGCGCGGCAGTCGGTTATGCCGAAATCGACCCCTTTGCGCGCGCTGGGAGTCAATCGGGCGCTGGAGGTTCCGCATGCGGGACAGCGGAGAGGCTCTCGGAGGTTGGTCATGAAAGTGCTCTTTCACAACCACCTCTGAGGGCCGGTTCAGGGCGTGAGTGGGCCTTGGATGACGCGGAGTGCAAGGTCAGCATCACCTTCGATGATTGCGGTCTCTGCAAGGCTGGAGCGGCCCCAGAGACCGAGATACATTCCGTGCAATGGGGCGGAAATCGATGCCGCGACGGGCCCTTTGCCCAGTGTCCAGGTGGTGCCATCGGGTACGCGGAAGGTCACGGCCTCTTCTGGGGCCGCCATTCGCTCCAGCCGAAGCTGACGTGGGGCGAACATTGCCAGGGCCTCGTCGATACCGTCGAGCATGAAGTCCTCTCCGAACGCCGGGCCCTCCAGATCGGATGCTTGGCAGGCGTCGACGAGGTGGATGGCGTGTTCGTGTGCCTGGCGCCGAAGCCAGAACCCCGCCGTGCGCGGGGGAGGCCCAAAGTTCCAGCACTGCGCCTCGGGATCAAGCGCCGCCATTGTCCCGAGGAAGGCGTTTGCGCCCTCGAGGAACCATGCTGCGGCGCCCTTGGCAGGCGGGGTCGGCTCCTCGACGAACTTCCCCTCACGAACCACTTCGGCTGCCCACCGTTCGATCGAACCGAGGTGGCCGAAAAGCGCATCGAGTGTCCATCCCGGACAGGCCGGAACAGAACGTGTCAGTGTTTCGTCCGACTGACGTGCAAGCATGCTGAGAGAGTCGAGGCTGCTGGCCAGCTCGGCAAGGTAGCGATCGGGCGACATGAGTTGAGCATAACGGGCCGCCTCGGAAGCCGGCTCATGGGTTCAGGGCGGGGCTGGATCCTCCGGAGAGTGCCTTCCGATTGAGTGACGGTGACTCACGCCTAATTGAAGCCAGACCAGCTCGATATCGACGGATTATGGACTGTTACCGAACCGGTGGCCTCTGCGGGCCCAATCGACAGAGGCACGTGTGGGTTGTCGCTGGTCCGGGGCCGGCAACAACCCACCGAATCAATGGGCTACGAGTTCCATTACCGGCCCTTGGTGCAATGCACGGTAAATATCGTCTCGGATCCGGTTTGCTTCCCCGGCAGTCAGGGTTTTGGCCAGTGGCCGCAGCGTAATTCTGATCAGCGCGTTGGCTTGGTCTTCCATTATCTGAAGACGCGTCCGCGCCTTCTCGGGAAGATCCCTGTAGGCGGTCATCGCCAGCAATTCGACAGATTCAAGATCATCCGCCCGGTCCCTAAGTGCGGCCCGGACCTGGTCCCCTAGGATCTCGTCATCGGAGCCGGCTGGGATGACGATCGAAATATCCCGGCGGATCGGGGGCATGAGCGATACGGGACGCCACGGCTCCAACGGGGCGCTTCAGAAAACGGAAAAAATACCACGCTAAGCCTTGGAAGGTGATCCTAGTACTACAGTCGCGGTTGGCGGGACCTCATGTTTTCGGGTGTCACCGGGCATCGTCTTTCCCCGGAAAACCATGGAAATTCCGCGGTTCCAACGGCGGCATGGGGTCGAGAAAGAGACGAAATTTACCAACCGCGACTGTAGTACTAGGGGCCTGAGTCTGCCCGTGCCGATCCTGTGCGGCCTGCAGGACAATGAGGTGAGACACCGGATTTCAGCCCGCCTCGGCGGTGGCCAGCGGCGGTTTGCCGTTTAGCTCACGGCGGGCAGTGCGTCCGGGATGCGGGGCTTGGTGTTGCCGGCGAAGGTGAACCTGGCGTCGTCGCCTTCGCCGTCCACGTCCACCACCACGATGTCGCCTGCGTGCAGCTCGCCGAAGAGGATCTTTTCGGAGAGCTGGTCCTCGATCTCGCGCTGGATGGTGCGGCGCAGCGGCCGGGCACCCATCGCGGGATCGTAGCCGCGGGTGGCCAGGAGCACCTTGGCCGCGGGCGTGAGCTCGATGCCCATGTCCTTGTCCGCCAGGCGCTTCTCCAGCCGTCCCACGAACATGTCCACGATCTGGATGATCTCGTCCCGGGTCAGCTGCGGAAAGACGATGACGTCGTCAACACGGTTCAGGAACTCCGGGCGGAAGTGGGCCTTGAGCTCCTCCGTGACCCGGGCGCGCATCCGGTTGTAGCCGGTCCGGGTGTCCGTGCCGGACTGGAAGCCGGTGGCAACGCTCTTGGAGATGTCCCTGGTTCCGAGGTTGGTGGTCATGATGATCACCGTGTTCTTGAAATCCACCACCCGGCCATGGCTGTCCGTCAGGCGGCCGTCCTCCATAATCTGCAGCAGCGAGTTGAAGAGGTCCGCGTGGGCCTTCTCGACTTCGTCGAAGAGAATCACGGAGAACGGACGGCGGCGGACCTTCTCGGTCAGCTGCCCGCCCTCGTCGTAGCCCACGTAGCCCGGAGGGGCACCGAAGAGCCGCGACACCGTGTGCTTCTCCGAGTACTCGGACATGTCCAGGGTGATCAGGGTGTCTTCTTCGCCGAACAGGAACTCCGCGAGGGCCTTGGCCAGCTCCGTCTTACCCACACCGGTGGGGCCGGCGAAGATGAACGACCCGCCCGGACGCTTCGGGTCCTTCAGGCCCGCACGGGTGCGCCGGATCGCCCGCGAGACCGACTTTATCGCCTCCTCCTGGCCCACAACACGCTGGTGCAGCTCCTCTTCCATCCTCAGCAGACGGCTGGATTCTTCCTCGGTGAGCTTGAAGACCGGGATGCCGGTGGAGTTCGCCAGCACCTCGGCGATCAAATCCTCATCGACCTCGGAGATGTCGTCCATGCCGCCCGCCTTCCAACGGCGCTCCTTCCCGGCACGCTCGGCAATGAGCTTCTGCTCCTCGTCGCGCAGCGAAGCGGCCCCCTCATAGTCCTCCGCATCCAACGCCAGGTCCTTCGCCGTCTTCATCGCGGCGATGCGCTCATCAAGGGCTTTCAGCTCGGGCGGGGCGGTCATCCGGCGGATGCGCAGCCGTGCACCGGCCTCGTCAATGAGGTCGATCGCCTTGTCCGGCAGGAAACGGTCCGAAACATAACGCTCCGACAGGTTCGCCGCGGCGACCAAAGCGCCGTCGGTGATCCTGACGCGGTGGTGCGCCTCGTAGCGGTCACGCAGACCCTTGAGGATCTCAATGGTCTGCGCCACGGAGGGTTCCTTGACCTGGATCGGCTGGAAGCGGCGCTCCAGCGCGGCGTCCTTCTCAACATGCTTGCGGTAGTCATCCAGCGTGGTCGCACCGATGGTCTGGAGCTCGCCGCGGGCCAGCAACGGCTTCAGGATCGACGCCGCATCGATCGCCCCCTCGGCGGCGCCGGCACCGACGAGGGTGTGGATCTCATCGATGAACAGGATGATGTCACCGCGGGTGCGGATCTCCTTCAGGACCTTCTTCAGCCGCTCCTCGAAGTCCCCACGGTACCGGGAACCTGCCACCACGGAGCCCAGGTCCAGGGTGTACAGCTGCTTGTCTTTGAGGTTCTCCGGTACGTCACCGCGGACGATCGCCTGGGCCAGGCCCTCAACGACGGCGCTCTTGCCCACGCCCGGCTCACCGATCAGCACCGGGTTGTTCTTGGTACGGCGGGACAGGACCTGCATCACGCGTTCCATTTCCGATTCGCGCCCGATCACCGGGTCCAGCTTGTTCTCCCGCGCGGCCTGGGTCAGGTTCCGGCCGAACTGGTCCAGCACCACGGAGCCGGCCGGGATTCGCTCTAGCTGCCTGCCCCCGCCGGCCAAAGGCTCCTTGCCTTGGCTGCCCGCGAGCAGCTGGATGACCTGCTGCCGGACCTGGTCCAGGTCCGCACCCAGCTTCACCAGCACCTGCGTGGCAACACCTTCACCCTCACTGATCAGTCCCAGCAGAATGTGCTCCGTGCCGATGTAGTTGTGTCCCAGCTGCAGGGCCTCGCGCAGTGCCAGTTCCAGCACCTTCTTGGCGCGCGGAGTAAAGGGGATGTGGCCGGACGGGGCCTGCTGGCCCGGGCCGACGGTCTCCTGCACCTGCTCGCGGACGCCCTCGAGTGAGATGCCCAGGGATTCAAGGGCCTTGGCGGCAACACCCTCACCCTCGCGGATAAGACCCAGCAGGATGTGTTCGGTACCAATGTAACCGTGGTTCAGCATGCGTGCCTCTTCCTGGGCAAGCACAACCACCCGACGGGCACGGTCGGTAAATCGCTCAAACATTTCGCCACACTCCCGGCTAACACGTACTTTGATGCTACGTCGCCTCAGGCCCCCTTGGGGTGTTCGCGCCAGATCCAAGCCCTTTTCAGTGCGTCAGCTCGGCGAAGCCGGCCGCTTCCCGCAGATGCGCCCGGGGCCTCGGCACTGGGCCCTTGTTCTGTCATGAACGTCCGGACCACGGAGCATGGTGGACACTATCGAGAGCAGGCCCATCGCCGAGTTTGCTCTTGGGAATGACGCTGATGGTCCCGTTGGTTTCAAGCACCACCGCTGCAATGTCGGCGAGGTCGCCGGATCCGGTGCCACGCACCGCTTGCAGCACCTCAGATTCGCTGAGACGGTTTCTGCGCAGTTGGGCATGCTGAAGTTCTCCAAAAACAACGAGTGCCACGGGCTTGGACGTCACTGCAGATCTGGCCCCGGGCACATGCGAGGACACCCACGCGACGACGAACTGCAGGCCTGCGAGCAGCGCCAACGCCGTCAGACCCTCAAAAAAGGCAACGTCAGAACTGAGCAGGATCGTCGCGAGCGTGGATCCCAAGGCGACCGTCACAATGAAATCGAACGCGTTGAGCTGCCCCAACGTCCTCTTGCCCGAAACCCGCAGGACCACCACCAGGGCAGCATACGAAACTGAACCGATGATCAGGACACGGAGAATATCCGCCCAGGAATCGAACCACATACGCTTCATGCTCCTTCGATACGGTAGTCGGCCGATATCAGGGACAGGGGAACGTCACTGACAGTACGCTGGGTATTTCCGGTTCGGTTAGCTGCAAACCAAAGGACAGTAGGCAGGGAAGCTGAATCGCCCGTCGAAAGCTGGCCTTCGGGCAGGAAGAGCAGGAGCTTATGACTGAAGTGCCTTCACTACAGGCGGACCGCTGCTGAAGAACGAGCGGGCCGCGCACTGGCTGGACGCGCTGCGGACCCAGTTATGGCCTCTCCCGGCGTTGGCGGTTGCCCTCGCCGTGGTGCTGGGTGTGGCGTTGCCTGCTCTGGATTCCGTTGTCGACGGCCAGTTGCCCGAGAATGTCGGTGTATTTCTCTTCAGCGGAGGCCCTGAAGCGGCCAGGTCGGTCCTGCAAGCCATCTCGGGGTCCCTGATTACGGTGACGTCCCTGACCTTCTCGCTCACCGTGGTCACGCTGCAGCTGGCCAGCAGCCAATTCTCGCCGCGGCTGCTGCGGACCTTCACTTCCGACCGGTTCGTGCACGGAACGCTGGCCCTCTTTCTGGCATCCTTCGCCTTCGCGCTGACGGTCCTGCGCAGCGTCCGCGACGAAAGCAACGGAAACACCGCCTTCGTACCGGAAATTTCGGTCACCCTCGCGTTCGCCCTTGCCATAGCCAGCGTCGTCGGGCTGGTGCTTTTCCTGGCGCATCTCACCCGGGAGATCCGTGTGGAAACCATGATGCGCAACGTCAACAGGGAAACCCGGGAATCCATTGACCGGGTCTTTCCCGAGGACCGGCCCGCACGCGGGCCCGAGCCCGTCCCGGCGTCCGGCGCCTTCCTCGTCGAATCCAGCTCCTCAGGCTTCCTGACTTCGCTGGATAAAGGGGCACTCCTGCAGGCCGCGGAAGATTCCGGTGCCGTGGTACGGATAGACCGGGAACCGGGCAGCTCCCTGGTGGAGGGCGTTCCCTTCGCTACCGCCTGGCCGGCCGAACCGGGAAGAACAATAGGACACGAGGCCCGCGAGAAGCTGGCCAAAGATGTCAATGCCGCTGCGGCAACAGGGTATGAACGCACCAACGTCCAGGACGTCGGGTTCGGGTTCCGGCAACTGGTTGATGTCGCCGCGCGGGCACTCTCGCCGGGCATCAACGACCCCACCACGGCAGTGCACGTCATCGGGCACCTCTCGGCCCTGCTGTGCCGGCTGGCGGGAAGGAACCCCGGCCCGGAGCACGTGACCGACGAGGACGGGCGCGTCAGGGTGGTGCTGTCACTTCCCACGCTCCGGGACCTGCTCGACATGGCGATGAACCAGCCCCGGCAATACGGCGCCGCGGACGCGGCCGTCGCGCGCCGCCTCCTGGGGCTCCTTCACGAACTTGCATGGTGCGACCGGAAGGGCCAGTACCGGACGGAGATCCAGGACCACCTGGGCCGCATGCGCCACGCCATCGGCGCCGGGGATTACTCAGGCCCCGAACGAAAAAACCTGCTGGACACGGCCGACTCCATAGGTGTTACCGGTCGCGTTATTTGACGATGGGGCCGTCACGGTCCGTGGCGGCGGACGGGCATGAAAGCGCCCCGCCGGATGGTGACCGGCGGGGCGTTGATCGCCGTGCTGACGCGGCGGTGGTCATTGGTGACGGCGTGTTTTACTCGCTGTTCTCCGTGATCGCGGACTGGGCCGCGGAGAGGTCCACGATGGCCTTGCCCGCCGCGTAGGTCGCGATCAGGGCGGACACTGCGAGGTTGTTCACTGCCCGGGGGTAGCCGCGCGAGCCCTGGTGGATCGCGGCGACCGCGTCATCGGAGAACAGGGTGTCGGATCTGCCCGCGTATTTGAGGTGGTGGCGGATGTAGGCTGCGGTCTCGGTCAGATCCATTCCGGTGATCGCGAACCGGGTGGAAACCCGCTGGTCCAGGGCGGCCAGGACCGCGAGTTTGAGCCGCCGGCGCAGCGTGGGCTGGCCGATGAGCAGCAGCGCGAAGTGGGAGCCGGTATCTAGTCCGCTGTTCGTGAGCATTCGCAGCGCTTCCAGGTCGGTGTTCGCCAGCAGGTGGGCCTCGTCGATCACGACCACGGGCAGGCGGGCGCGTTCGTCCAGTTCCCCGGCGAGCAGGGACGCGGTCTGATGCGCCAGCACCCCGGAATAAAAGGCGGGCTGTCCGCCCAGGGCGGTGACGATCTGGGACTGGATCCCGCGCATCCCGACCGTGGGGTCCGCAACGTAGATCACCTGGTGCCGGGACGCCTCAAGCTGGGCCAGGGCCGCGCGCACGGCCACGGTCTTGCCGGCGCCGACTTCCCCGGTGATCACCCCCGTCTGGCGCTGGTCCACGCACCACTGGATCCGGGCGACCGCCTCGCGGTGCCCGGGGTGCGGGTGCAGCGCCTGCACCGGTATGGAGCGGCCGAAGGGCATGGCCGTGAAACCATAGTGCGTTTGCAGGTTCTCGATCACAGGGTCCCTCCCGCGGCCATGGCCGGGGCGCCGGTGGCAGCCATTTTCTCGAAGCTGATCGGGGCGCCTGTCATCGCGGTTTTGTGGCGGGTTTCGACCAGGCGCAGGTAATCGATGCCCGAGGCCGCGTTCTTCGCGCCGGTGTCGGCGTCTTTGGTGGCGTTGACGGCCTTGGGGTGGACATGGCGGCGGATCTCGAGCAGGACCGCTTCCCCTGCCGGGACGCCGCCGGCGGCGGTCACGGCGACCGGGCCGGTGAGATCGAACGGGTCATAGACCAGCTCGATGCGGGCACCGGCCAGGGACGGGTCGACCTGGTAGGTGTTGCCCTGCAGGGACACCGTCGCGGTTTTGGTGACCTTGCGGGTCGCGGACCAGCGGAACGCTTCGGCGATCACGTCCGGGTCCCGGCGGTCCGGGCGCCGGTTTTCCCAGCCGGCGTCCCACCGGGCCAACGGCGTCTGACCGGTGGTGGAGTGCACGGCGCGGTGGTAGACCATCTGCACCCAGGAGGTGAACAAGGCGTTCAGCTCCTCCAGCGAGGTGACCGCGCTGCCGGCAGGATCTTCCCCGGTGCCCGGAACGGGCGTCTGGACCGGGCGTCGATCACGGTGATCTCGGAGAGGAACTGGGAGGTCACCGTATTGAACAGGCGTTCGATCTTGCCCCTGCCCTGGGGCCGGTAGGGCCTGGAATGGATCAGTTTCATGCCCAGCCTCGCGCAGATCCTGGCCAGGGACGCGTCGACAAAAGCACTGCCATTGTCCACGTAGACCGCGTCGGGGATTCCGTGGGTCTGCAGGGCCGGCCGCAGCGCCGCCGAGAGCCTCACGGCGTCTTCGGCGAACGCCCAGCGGGCCGCGGTGACCAACCGGGAATGATCATCCAGGAACGCGAAGAGGTAGGTTTTCCGGCCGCAGATCCGGGGCCCGTGCAGCCCGTCACCCACCCAGATTTCATTCGGGGCCGTCGCTTCGAACCGGCCCGTGGCCTGCGCCTGCGTGCCGGTGGGGATATCCAGGGTGCGGAAATGGCGCAGCAGCGTCGACTCCGACGGGGCGTCCCCGAGGGTCTCTGCCATGATCCGGCGGACCTGGGCCGCGGTGCGGTGCGGACGCTCAAGCTTCAGCGTCGCGGCCAGGGACAGCACGGTCGCCGGGGTCACCGGGCCGGCGGCCCTTTCCCGCGGCTTGAGCCCGTCGAACCCCTCACGCTGCCAGGCACCGATCCACCGGTCCAGGGTTTCGCGCGAGTAGCGCACGGGCTGCCCGTCCGGGCCGGTATGCTCGGCGGCGGCCAGGGCCCGGACCATGGGCCCGCGCTGGCGGCAGGTCAGGGTTTTGTCCGCGGCGCCGCGGATCAGCTGGTAGCGGAACAGGGCGGTCTTCTCCGCCCGGTCCTTCCGGGCCAGGGGCCCGCGCTTCGGTTTGGCGTCTGTCATGGGGACGCTGTCCTTTCAAAAGGCTCAGAATGCGATGGCCCCGGCCAGGTCAGCCGGAGCTTCCTTCACCCTTGCCGTCCCCGGCGGCCGGGGTAAGGGCCAATTCGTGTTGCCACCGTCCGGTGCTGAAGAAGAACGGGCCGGACGCGGCGAGCCCGGTGCTCTGCCACGGCAGCGCGGCGACGGCGAACCGGTCCGCGAGCACCGACGCGTATGCGGTGACCGCGGCCAGCGCCGCCCCTGCCGGGGTCCGGGCCGGGGCGGGCCAGAGCCCGGCAGGATCGGCCCCGTCGCGGTGGGCCAGTGCGGTGAAGGCGCGCAGGATCGGGCCGGCGGAGGCCGCGAAAGAGCGCAGCCAGCCGCGCACCGTGGACGCGGGCCGGCCCAGCCGGGCCGCGATCCTCCGGTGCCCGTGGCCCGCGGCGGTTTTGGCCTCGACGGCGGCGGCGATCACCGCCGCCTCATCGGCCCTTCGGGCCGCCAGTTCCACGCCCAGGAGCACATGGGTGCCCGAGCACCCGGCGCAGCGTCCGCGGCGCGGACGGTGGTTTTGCAGGTCCTGACCCATGCCGGTGCCATGGCGGATCCGGCGCTCCCGCGCCCACCCCCACGGGCGCAGCACACCCCGGCATCCCGGGCAGGCCAGACGTCCGGTCAGAAGATCCGACTCGACAGAGAAAGCATCATGATTTACCGTGAGCATCAGCGCGCCCTTTACGCGTCAGAACGGCCCGGCGTGGACCTTCGAAACCTCACGCCGGGCCGTTCGTCCTATCCGGTCATCGTCAGCCTGACGCCGCCAACGGCACTAAATCAAGACACCCCGGGGAAAACCTGCATCGTCACCGGCAAAGACGCCCCCACCGCCAAACCCTGCGACGCATAACACCATCCGGTAAATGACCTCCCCGGCCGGCATCTCCCAGGTGGTGGTGAGGATGTGGATCTGCCGTGACCGGCCGCCACGGGTGGGCACGATCCGGCTGATCTGCCGCATCCGCAACACCTCCCCGGTCGCACCCAGGGGCAGGTCAACGTGGCTGTCGGCCGCGATCCAGGACCGTGGTTCCCCGCGGTCGTCCGTGTGGGTGACCTTGGTGAAGTGGTCCTCTGCGATGTCTTCGGTGGATCCTTTGCGCCAGGTCAACACGTCAAAGCCTGCGGCGGTCATGTGCGCGAACAGGGCCGGTGACCAGCCGCCCCGGTCAAAGCCGACCAGCACGCGCCGGTCATCGCCAATGATGGTGCGCAGGGAGGGCAGGAGCCGGCGGAGTTCCCCGGTCAACGCGGCCCCGGGTTCTGCCATGACCACCAGAACGGGGGCGCCGGTGGTATCGGAGACCCAGGTCTCTTCCGTGGCCGGGACCGGGAACTTCAACCGGGTTGAGTGGACCTTGCCGATCTTCTTCGTGCCCTGGTAGGCACGCACGTGCCCGTCAACGTAGAAGATGGCGGCCAGGTCTTCACCCGGTTCACCACCACTGCCGGTACTGGTGCCGAGGTGTTTGATGGCCATGGCCCTCAGGAGCTCGTCGGCTTTGCCCGTGCCGGCCAGCAGGCCGAGTTTGCGGCGGATCGTTTTCACTTCCGGTGCCCGGTCCAGCCCCAGCACCCGCCCCAACGCGGCAGGGTCGAACCGGGTTGCGCCCTCGGCCCGGGGTTCACCGGCCAGGGCACGGAAAACAGCATCAAGAAGGACGGTCTCCAAACCGTAGAATCCGTCCGGCAGCGCACCGAAGGTTGCCTTCGCACACGCCAGCAACCCCGTCGCTTCAAGGGCAGGTAACGCCAGAAACAACCCGGCCAGCGGAACCCGGGCGGCCGGGGTGAATACCGGGGCCGCGCACTCAAGGAGCCCGGCACGTGCCGCGGCCCGTTCCACGGACCGATCGGTCGCCGCCGGCAGGACCGGCAGCCCCGGCTGTGCCACGGTGATGGACTCACCGGATGGTTGCCCTTCGCCAGGGGCCATGGTCCGGGCCGGCGTCGGTGGCCGGGAGGCCAGGGCGCGCCTGACCGTGTCGGTGGAGACCCCGGCGGCCTGCGCCGTTGCCCGCAGACTCGCGCCGCCCTCATGGCGGCGGCGGATTTCGATGATCTTCTCGCCGGTCAGCACGCTGGGACCTTTTGGGCCCTTCTTCACCGGGGCCAACGCGCTCGCGCCTTCACCGGCAACCGCCTTGCGCCACCGCCGCAACGATTCCGCCGTGACACCGAACCCGGCAGCAACCTCATTGACCCGGGCCGCTTCTATCCGCACCAACTGCACGGCCGCCAGGCGACGCAGATCGTCCTGGCCGGCGTCCCAGCCCCACACAAGCTGGCCGTTAAGGAAGACCCTGCCGCCGTCGGTCTCGTTTTCCAGCAAAACGGCCGCGGCGCCAATGACCACGGCATCGGGTTCGGGCACCAGGGGCAGAGGGGGCTGAGCGGTCATCATGCCCATCTTCCCACCCCACAAACACCCGAAATAATCACACCCTTATTATCTCACATCGGGGGCATGAAAACAGGATTGTGACTGAACAAAAACCCCGGAAAATCAACGATCCACCACAACGATTACACGCCCATGTCCAGAGCCCTGGGTCCCAGGTCAGCGATGTCCGTAAGGCTGCCGGCAACGGAGCCAGCGCCTTGACGAGTCCGTCGCGCAGGTCCTCGGCACGGTTGTTCCCGGGCATGTGCACCAGGAGCAGGTATCGGGTGCTCCTCTCGACCAACGTGGCGATCGCGGTCCGGTTCTGGGTGCCCACGACCAGGTCACCTTCCCAGGCCCCGGGAACGGAACGGTCGCCCGCCGCCTCCGGCCGGTCACTGATCATCAACACCTCACCGGCGAATCTGGAGGATCTGCGGGCAATTGATCTGTTGGGTTTGCGCCGGTCCCGGCCGGTGCGCAGACATTTGACGAGCTCCCGGGACAGCCCGCCCCGGCCCCGGATGTAGAGGGCCTGGTAGATCGTTTCGTGGACGATGTGCAGGTATTTGCGGTCAGGGGGTGTCCCGGTACCGGTCCGCGCCGCGGGGTCCCCGTCCGCTGTAGGGTGCGGGTCCGGGCACCGCATGGGCCGGTGGGCGCTGGTGGAGGCCTTGACCGCGAGCACGTACCTGAAACCGCGCCCGGTCAGGCCCTGGCGGAACGCGGTGATTTCCCCATACCCGGCATCGGCCACGACCACCGGCGGGGTCAGCCCCCAGACGGCGGCCTCATCAATCATTTCCAACGCCTGGGACCATTTCGTGCGGTGCCGGACCGTGTCCGGATCCCCGCCCGCTCCCGCCGGGCTTCGATGGAGGCGGCGGTCCCGTTCGTCTCCGCGCAGGTATCGTCCCAGGGCCTCGGGGACGAAGAGCCGCCAGTTCAGCGGGCAGGACGCCGCGTCGGCGGCCGCGTGCACGGACACCCCGATCTGGCAGTTCCCGATCTGGCCCAGAATGCCCGAGTACTGGCGGAACGGCGCTGATCGAGTTATATCTTCCATAAGGTTTTATGGCGTTGTAAGACGCACGCTCCCGGGAGTACCTTTGCGTACATCAACTGGACTCGCGCACAAGAATCGAGGGTTTCGTGAGGGATTACGAGCAGGAAGAAAACCCTCTGCCGATCAGAACGGGACGCTTGGTCTATGCATTGCTGGCGGTGGTTACCTTCAGTGCGGGAACCGACATTGAGGTGAGCGGCGCTCCTCAGATTAATGCGGTCTGGGTTTTCCTGCTGAGTGGATTCTGCTTCTGGGGCAGCTACGCGTTAGGGAGGGTAGACGACACGCTATGACTTAAGTCGCAACGATGCCTGACTGGCTCGGCCTTGCCGTGAACACTTTACAAACGTTCGCCCGACCGGGTGGGTCATGGATGACAGCTCTTGCCCGCTTCCTTGCCGCTGCGCCTCCCCGGGGGTGGCGGGCGGACGAGGTCGTAGGGTTGCCCGACCGCTCCCGGGCGCTGTGCGGGTGGCAGATTATCTGCACCACGCGGCCCGCCACTGCCAGTCGCTCCGGTCTGCATCTTGGTCCGCGGCTCGGCGTGCACGAATAGCCACATCGAACCGTTCATGGACGTATTCCGGAAGAGATCGTCTGGACGTCAACAGCGTGTAGCTTCGTCGACGCGAAGCAATCCCTCCCGCCCCCAGCTAGGGCGTGTCTCCTAATGCTGGGGGTGGCTTTTTGGCAAAATTGAGTGGTGAGTTCGCGTTATGCCTTGTTGTCCGATGCCCAGTGGGAGTTCATTGCCCCGTTGATGCCTGATTCGTCGGGGAAACCGGGGCGGCCGTTCAATGACCACCGGTTGATGACAGAGGGCATCATCTACCGCTACCGGGCAGGTATCCCGTGGCGGGATCTCCCTTCCCATTTCGGGTCGTGGAAGACCGTGTGGAAGCACCACCGCCGCAACAGCGCCAGCGGGACCTGGGACAGGGTGCTGGCTGCGCTGTTGACCCGTGCCGACGCACAAGGGCTGATCAACTGGGAGGTGTCGGTGGACTCCACGGTCAACCGTGCCCACCAGCACGGCACGAACCTTCCCCGCCACACAGGGGGACCTCTCGAATTACAGGAATCTGCTTGATGAGCCGGATGATCATGCCGTCGGACGCTCCCGCGGCGGCCTGACCACGAAGATCCATGCCCTGGTTGACGGCAACATGCGCCCCTTGGTCCTGCTCCTGGGGCCCGGGCAGGGCGGGGACTCGCCCATGTTTGAAAACCTCATGGATGCCCTGAAGGTCGAACGGGAAGGTCCCGGCCGGCCCCGCAGCCGCCCGGACCGGGCCATGGCTGACAAAGCCTACTCATCCAAAGCGATCAGGAGCTACCTGCGCGGGCGTGGCATTGAATGCGTCATCCCCGAAAAGGACGACCAGAAAGCCAACCGGAAACGCAGGGGCTCCTCCGGAGGACGGCCCGTCACCTACGACAAGGACGCGTACAAGCGGCGCAATGTCGTCGAACGCAGTTTCAACACCCTCAAGCAATGGCGCTCCCTGGCCACTCGCTACGACAAATTGGCCCTCACCTACCGCTCAGCGGCCGTTCTGCACGCCGTCGTCATCTGGAGCACACGATTAGGAGACACGCCCTAGTACAGGCACAAAGGAACGGATTCGCAGTGAAGGATACTCGCGAAATAATGATAGGAACGGGCAGACCGAGATTGCCGCTGCGCGTATTTTCCGTGGCCGCTGTCTTTTTGGGGCTAATTCGCTCCCTTGGGATGTCCTTCCCGCCGGCAACCCGCACGGGACAGGCAGTCCCCGCTGCCATGGGACGTGTAGTCATTATCGGGGATTCTCTCAGCACCGGCTATGGAACCACGTCCGAGGAGGCATGGCCAAATCTCATCAGGATTGACGTTCAATCAGACGATCGTCCGCCGGAGACCGTAACTGCTTCGAAAAACGGGAGCGGGTATGTCAGCGTAGGGGACGACGGGCAGACCTTTGGATCCCAGGCCAGGGAGTCCGTCACCGCTGGAACGAAGGTTGTCCTGTTTTTTGGCTCCGAAAATGACATGGGGGCCGATAAGGCGGAAGTGAAACGGGCTGTGAGGTCATATGCGACCGCGGGAGTCTGCCTTCCGCCGCCCGTAGTTTCCGTTTTCCCAACGCAGGTGGGTGCCGTTCGAGCCATCATGGTGGGCTCCGGTCAGGTTGACACAATCAACCGTGCCGGCCGAACGTGACCATGGAGCCCGGCGAATATCGAAAGAAGATCATGAAGGATTCCCCCGCCGCTCACCAAAGGGCCCTGATAAGAACGGGGCGCACGCAGCGGACCATGCATGTTCTGTCAGCGACTGCCATTGCCGTCACCGCTCTGGCCGCGAGCGTATCCTGGTCGGTGACCGCGCCCCCGCGCCCCGCCGTGCAGAATTCCCCGGCCCAGGTTCTTGTCGTCGGCGATTCCCTCAGCACAGGTCACGGTACCTCGCCCGCAGACGCGTGGCCGAACCTGATCAATGAGTCCTCCGCCACTGACAGTCGGCCACTCCACTTGGTCAACGCTGCCCGCGACGGCTCCGGCTACCTCAGCCCGGGCGGAGACGGCAGCGTCTTCGCATCCCAGGTGACAGCCGGAGTCGCGGAAGGCACTCAAGCCGTGGTTTTCTTCGGATCCGAAAACGACGTCGGATCCGACCCGGTCGAACTTCACCGGGCCGCGGCAGCCGCCTACGCACTGGCACACGACAAAGCCCCGAACGCGTCCCTGATCGTCATCGGGCCGCCCGCCTATACCAACGACCCGGAACCTGACCTGCTCCAGGTCAGGGACGTGGAAAAAGCCGCAGCCCTTAAAGTGGGCGCCACCTTCATCGACCCCATCGCCGAACACTGGATTGCCGGGCACACCGAACAGCTTCTCGGCCCCGACGGGGACCACCCGAGCCTGGCAGGTCAGCGCTACCTCAAAGAGCAGATGGAACGGCTGCTGGTCTGCACTATGCGGAGTGACTCCTTAGCCACCTGCCGGTCGGCGGGGAATCGAACGAATGCATGGCACTTACGGTTTTCGGCCGGGCGGAGTTCAACCAATTAGGCGCACGACCTTGGCCCCGAGATCGGGGCCTCCCGTGGTGAACGCACTGACCAGACTTGCCAAACGGACGAATTGTCCGATGATCCCCCTGCAGGCCGCCCGGGTGCGAATCAACTTCGTTTGCAGATGACGATCGTCTATTTTGAGGGTCCCCCACCGCAACACCCGTCAACCACTTTTTCGGCAGCCAAAAATTGTCAGTTTCCGAAGTCGTCTGCATCAGCCGCCATTTTGACCACAAGTCGCCTGCACCAAGCGCCACGAATGCCAGGCGGCGGTCTCTTATTCGTTCTGCTTTCACCACCGTGGACGCCGCCGTCCTGGACACGGTCGCCGCGGACAAGACCCACCGCAAACACGCTCAGATTGAGCAGGTGAATGCCGATCTGAAGGACAGTGCGCTGGCTCATATGCCCTCAGGTGTTTTTTCCGCGAACTCGGCATGGCTCGCTGCCGCGGTCATGGCCTATAACCTCACCCGGGCCGCCGGAATCCTCGCCGCGGGCCCCTTCGGCAAGGCCCGCACCGGCACGATCCCGGCCCGCATCGCCACCAGCGCCCGACGCATCCGCCTTCACTTGCCGGAAGCGTGGCCCTGGAAAACCGCCTGGGAAGAGCTCTTCACAACCGTCCACGCCCCACCGGAAGGGGCATAGAACCCCGCCCGCCCGCCGGAAACGGCCCGACCAGGAACATCCAGCGGAACACCACCGGCACCGAGGCCGGCGATCTGCCATGCCCAAAACCAGAATCCGCGGTCGACCCCGAAATCCAACAGGACCAACCGCGGATCGGTGGATCAAGGCTTAGGCAGGAGCCCCTTGCGTGTCCGGCCGGGAATCCACGGCAGGCTGGTCATTGAGGATTTCGGCCGCGTGCTCGGCTATCCAGTCCACCATTGGCTTCAGTAGTGCCACAAGGTCGCAGCCGCGGCTGGTGAGTCTGTAGTCGACCCTGGGCGGAATGACGGGCTGGGCATCGCGGTGGATGAACCCGTCCCCTTCGAGCGTTTTGAGGGTTTGGGCCAGCATCTTCTCGCTGATGCCATCCGCCCGGCGGCGCAGTTGGCTCCAGCGCTGCGTGCCCTCTGCCAGGGCGACCAGGATCAGCACACCCCACTTGCTGGAGACGTGGTCAAGCACGGTCCGGCTGGGACAACCGGCCGGAAACACCCCGTCCAGTATGGGGACGAGCGGCTGGCTGGGCGGGGTACTTACTTTCATGTACGTACCTTACCTAAAAGTGCGTACTCTCTTCTGGGAAGCAATCCGGAAGATGTTCGGTTGGCACGGGTGACAGCAATTCCCTTGGTGAAAGGAACCATCATGACCATCGTCATCACCGGCGCAACCGGCCAGCTCGGCCGCCTTGTCGTCGAAGCACTCCTCGAGAACAACGTTTCTGCAGGGCAGATCGTGGCCGGTGGCCGGGATCTGGCCAAGCTCGGCGACCTCGCCGGCCGCGGCGTCCAGCTCCGCGCGATCGACTACAACAACCCCGCTTCCCTGCGCGAGGCGTTTGCCGGTGCCGAGAAGGTGCTGCTGGTCTCCGGCAGCGAGGTCGGCCAGCGGCTCCAGCAGCACCGGAACGCTATCGAGGCCGCCAGGGAGGCCGACGTCGGGCTTATCGCCTACACCAGTATCGCCAACGCAGACAACACCGGCATGGCACTCGCCGCCGAACACCAGGCGACGGAAGAGGCCCTGCGCGAGTCCGGTGTGCCGTTCGTCCTGCTGCGCAACAGTTGGTACGTGGAGAACTACACCGACCAGCTTGGCTCCTTCCTCCAGCACGGTGCCGTATTCGGCAGCGCCGGTGACGGGCGGGTCAGCGCCGCCACCCGTGCCGACTACGCCCAGGCCGCAGCAGCCGTCCTGGTCAAGGAGGGCCAGGCCGGGAAGGTGTACGAGCTCGGTGGCGACCAGCCGTTCACCCTCGGCGAGCTGGCCGAGAAGGTCAGTGCCGCCACGGGCCAGCCGGTGGTCTACCGGGATCTGCCGGCTGAGGAATACACGCGGGTGCTCGTGGGAGCCGGGCTGCCGGAGCCCTACGCCCAGATCCTGGCCGACAGCGATCTCGGCATCGCCCGCGGCGATCTGCTTGTCACCAGCGGTGACCTCAGCACCCTCATCGGCCGGCCCGCAACGCCGATGCACGAGGCCGTGCGGGCAGCAGCCGGCGCCCTCTCCGGCCTGAAGGCCTAGCACGGGAGATTGCGTTGGCCTCCTCCCAGCTGGGAGGAGGCCAGCGCAATAGGCGCTGTGTTCCGTTGCGGGTTAACCAGCCCCGCTTTTGATGCAGGAAAGTCGCGGACCCGCCCCTGCCGGGGGCAAGGGCCCGGGACTGCCCCGGCTTTCCAGGGCGGTGCAGGTGGTACTCACGGTCGTGTCTTTGCTGTGGTCTGTGTGGTTCCCGGGGCCGGTGCTCCCAACCGTTGGAGGAAGCACCGGCAATGAATGGCTAGGCGGTCCCGCCCGGGTACGGGGCCCGGTCACGGTCCGGGAGTCCGGCGGCGGCCGCCGGGAGGTCCGCCGGGCCGGTCGCCTGACACGGCCGGATTTACCGACCATCTCTTCGCTCTCATGCACCTGCTCGGCTATCGGTTCGCACCACGGATCCGCAATATCGGCGACGCCCGCCTCTACACACCTACCAACGATCCGGAGTATTCGACGTTGGCGCCCCTGATCGGCGGAACCATCACGGCTGGGAACACGTCAACCTCACCGGGGACTACACCTGGCCACGCGCCAACCACATCAAATACAGGCCGCTACGACGCACGGCAAAACCTTAGCGTCGGATATTTCACTTTTTCACAAGCCACCCCTAATAGGGGTGGATGATGCCGGCCATGAGGCTGAACGTCAGCCCCGTGACAACCACCCAGGAGCCCCAGACGACCACTGACGCCCGCACGGCGTCGGTGCGCGGGGCACGGCGTCCCAGCCAGAGCAGGCCCGCGCCGAGCAGCAGCGCCGACGGCAGCAGCCAGGCGATCTGGCCGCCGAATTCGCTGTTGAAGAGCCGGAACAGCCCCGGCGTGCCCCAGCCGTTGCCGCCGCCCACGCTCCCGGTTTCGTCGCCGTTCAGCCGGCCCAGGCCGTTGTAGCCGAGGGTGAGTTCCAGGATGGAGTTGTTCTGCGAACCGCCGATGTACGGGCGGGACCCGGCGGGGATGAGCTCGACGGCGGCCAGCCACCACCCGGCCGCCGTCGCCATCGCCGCGCCCGCACCGAGCAGGTGGAGCAGGCGCCTGCCGGGCCCGGCCGGCGCCGCGAGCAGGTACGCCGCGGCGAAGCCCGGGACAACCAGCAGCACCTGCAGTTGCTTTGTCAGGAACCCGATGCCCAGGAGCACGCCGGACAGCAGGAGCCAGCGCAGCCGTGCGTCCTGGATGGAGCGCAGCACGGCATAGGCGGCCGCCGTCATGATCAGCACCAGCAGGGCGTCCGGGTTGTTGAAGCGGAACATCAGCACGGCCACGGGCGTCAGGGCCATGACCCCGCCGGCCAGGAGCCCCGCGCGGTGGGCGAGCCCGGCGTCGGCGGTGGCGGGGGCGGCGGCCCGGCGCACGGTCAGGTAGACCAGCCAGACCGTCGCGACTCCCATGAGCGCCTGCGGCGCGAGGATGCTCCAGGAACTGAGCCCGAACAGCCGCACGGACAGGCCCGTCAGCCAGAGCGAGGCCGGCGGCTTGTCCACGGTGATGGCGTTGGCGGCGTCGGAGGAGCCGAAGAACCAGGCCGTCCAGTCCCGGGATCCGGCCTGGGCAGCCGCGGAGTAGAAGGCGTTGGCCCAGCCGGAGGCGCCGAGGTTCCACAGGTACAGGGCGGCGGCGAGAAGCAGCCCTGCCAGTTCCAGCCGCGGCCGCAGCAGCTGGGGCCCGGACAAGGGCGCGGTGGCGCCGCGCGCGGTGCGGGGCTGACGGTCCGGGCCGGGTGCCCGGAGCCCGGGATTCCGGTGGCTCCTGGAACCGCGGGCCGTGCGGGACGTGCGGGAGGGCACGGGGCGGAGGGTGCCCGTCATGGCGGCCTACGCGCCCAGTTTGTAGACGGTGGAGGTGCCGACCGTCTGGGCCTGGAAGTTCGCCGCGACCCACGTGGCCACCTCGGAGTTGCCCCCGCGGCCGCCGCCCATGCCGCCCATGCCGCCGGAGATGAAGTAGCCGATCTCGCCGCGGTCCACCATGGCCTGGAACTGGGCCAGCGTCGGGTACGGATCGCCGCCGTTCCAGCCGCCGAGCGCGATCACGCTGGTGCCCGTGGCGAGTTCCAGGCTCGCTGCCTGGGTGGCGCCGGAGACAATGGCGGACCACTTTGCGCCGGAGGACTTCAGCAGCGCGGTCAATTCGGCGGAGGTGCTTTCGCCGCCCATGCCGCCACCGACGCCGCCGATCGCCCGCCCGCCGCCCATCGCGGAGGCGGTGGGCCCGGAGGTGGGAATCGAACCGGCGTGCGGCTGCGCCGCCGTCGCCAGCGTCCAGGCTGCGCTCCCCACGCCGCCGGCCAGCAGCGAAAGGATCACGACGCCGGCCGTGGCGGCCCGGCGGAACCGGCCGGGAAGGCCCGGGAAGGTGTCCGCCCGCAGGAGCAGCGCCGTGGCGGCCAGCAGACCCAGGGCGACGACGATCACCCGGAGCCCGGGCAGCCAGGCGGGGTCACGGCCCAGGAGCACCGCAGCCCAGACCGAGCTGGCCAGCACCGTGGCGGCCAGGACACTCCGTGCCGGCCAGTGGGCCCGCCCCCGCCACAGTTCCACGGAGCCGATGCCCACCAGGGCGGCGATCGCGGGAGCCAGGGCCACGGCGTAGTACGGGTGCACGGTGCCGCTCATGAAGCTGAAGATTCCCGCCGTGACCGCGAGCCAACCGCCCCACAGCAGGAGCGCCGCGCGGGTCTTCGAGGTCCGTGCCTCACGCCGCGTGAACCAGAGCCCTGCGGCCAGCAGGATCAGGGCCGCCGGCAGAAGCCAGGACACCTCCCCGCCGAAGCTGGCCCCGAACATCCGGGTGATCCCGGCGGCTCCGCCGAAACCGACGTTTCCGCCGCCGGGCATCCCGGCGCCGCCGCCCGCTCCAACGCCGCCCGCTCCAACGCCGCCCGCTCCGCCGCCCGGCATGCCCCCGCCGGAACCGGTGATCCGGCCCAGGCCGTTGTAGCCGAAAGTGAGCTCCAGGAAGCTGTTGTTCTCCGAGCCGGCCATGTACGGCCGGGCCGAGGCCGGGGTCAGCTGGAACACTGCAATGTAGCTCCCGGCCACCACGGCGATCCCGGCGGCCGCAGCCAGCAGGTGCAGCAGCCGGCGCCCCAGCGTGGCGGGGGCTGCCCACAGATAGGCGAGGGCCAGCCCGGGCACGATCAGGAAGCCCTGGAGCATTTTGGTCAGGAAGGCCAGGCCGATCACGGCGCCCGCGGCGGCGAGCCACTCCCAGCCGGCCTTCTCGATGGCCCTGGTGGTCAGGTAGGCGGCCAGCACCAGGCACAGGGTCAGCATGGCATCCGGATTGTTGAAGCGGAACATCAGTGCGGCCACCGGCGTAAGCGCCAGGGCGACGCCGGCCAGCAGGCCTGCGGCCGGGCCGGACACCCGCTTGACCGTCAGGTAGAGCAGTCCGACGGCGGCCACGCCCATGAGCGCCTGCGGAATGAGCATGCTCAGTGCCGAGAAGCCGAAGATCCGCCCGGCGAGGGCCGGGATCCACAGGGCGGCCGGCGGCTTGTCCACGGTGATCGCATTGCCTGCGTCCAGGGAGCCGAACAGCAGGGCCGTCCAGTCCTTGGTGCCGGCCTGGATGGCCGCGGCGTAGAAGGAATTGGCGTAGCCGGTGGCTTCCAGGTTCCAGAGGTACAGCCCAGCCGCGAGGGCCAGCAGCAGCGCCGCCGAGGGCCGCACCCAGTGCGGCTGGCTTCCGAACAGCACGCGGCCCCGGCGGCTCTGTGGTGTTGACGCCTGGGGGTCCGGTGCCGGAGTCGGGGAGTTCGGCGCTGCGGAGCCGGCAGGGGATCCGGTGGTGGAGCTGATCGTGGCGGTCATTTACTTGGCCGTTTCTGTGTGGGGGCGGGAAGCGTCTGTGGCGCCGGGCGGCGGAACCGCGGGGGTGCCCCGGTGGCGGAAGACTGGCGGAAGATGACCAGCCGGAAGAGCAGGAACTTGACGGCAGTGGCGGCGAGGTTCGCCGCGGTGACCGTGACGATCTCAAGCCAGCGGTCCGGCGGGCCGGCGGAGGCGCCGTGCACCAGGGCGAGTGCGCCGGAGGTCAGTGCCAGCCCGAGGCCGAACACCAGGAGGCCCTCGAAGTGGTGGCGCGCCACTTGGCTGTTGCCCTGGATGCCGAAGGTGAAGCGGCGGTTGGCGGCGGTGTTGGCCACGGCCGTGGTGAGCAACGCGAGAAAATTGGCGAGCTGCGGGTCCATGAGGCCGCGGCAGAGCAGGAAGATCGCCAGGTAGGCGAGGGTTGACGCGAGTCCGATGCTGCCGAAGCGGACCAACTGCCCGAACAGGCTCCCGCCGGGGCTTTGTTCCTGGGCGCGGGAGGACGCGGCGAGGGGGCCGCGGGCGAGCGCGGCGCGCAGCTCGGGGACAGGGATGCGGCCCGAGACCAGGTCGCGGCTCAGCCGGGCCATGCCGCGCAGGTCGGCCAGGGCGGTCTGGACGATGTCGACGCTGGAATCGGGATCGTCGGTCCAGTCCACGGGTACCTCGTGGACGCGCAGTCCGCACTTTTCGGCCAGCACCAGCAGTTCGGTGTCGAAGAACCAGGCGTTGTCCAGGGTGTGCGGGAGGAGCTGCCGGGCCACGTCCGCGCGGATGGCCTTGAACCCGCACTGGGCGTCGCTGAAGTGGGCGCCCATGAAGGAGTGCAGCAGGAAGTTGTAGCTGCGGGAGATGATTTCCCGTTTGGGCCCGCGGATCACGCGGGAACTGTGCGTCAGCCGGGTCCCGATCGCCAAATCCGAGTGCCCTGAGAACAGCGGCGCAAGCAGGGGTCCGAGCGCCGCCAGATCGGTGGACAGGTCCACGTCCATGTACGCCAGGACCGGCGACGGCGAGGCGAGCCACACCTTGCGCAGTGCGTTTCCACGGCCTTTTTCGGCCATGTGGACCACGGTCACCTCGCGGAGTTCGCGGGCTACGCGTTCTGCCGTCTTCAGTGTTCCGTCGGTGCTGGCGTTGTCCGCCACGGTGATCCGGAAGCTGTGGGGGAAGGAACCCAGCAGATAGGCGTGCAGCCGGCGCAGGCACGCTTCCAGGTCCCGTTCCTCGTTGAAAACCGGGATGGTGACATCCAGCACCGGTTCGGTGGTGCGGGTATCGACGGGGGAGCGCCGGCTGCCTGCTTTGTCGACGGGCCCGGCGGCGGGACCCGTGAGGGGCGGGGCGGCCAGGGCGAGCCCGGCCGGCGTCGCCATGGAGTGCGGCAGGGTTCCTGTGTCCTGGTCTGTGAACGTCATGGCTCAACTTTCCCGCCGGCCCTTATGAGGGCTTTAGGGTCAAGCTGTGCAGCGCCTGTGGAAGTTCAGCGCCCGCCGTTCAATGTGGCCGGAGGCCCCGAATCCATGGATTCAGGGCCTCCGGCTGATGCGAACAATGTCCGAGCGGGCTTCGTCCGGCCTCAGTACCAGTTGTTGGCGTAATGGAAGTTCAGGGCACCGCAGGGGGACCCGTAGCGCTGCTTGACGTAGTTCAGGCCCCAGTTGATCTGCGTCCTGTAATTGGTCATATAGTCGGCGCCAGCGCTCGCCATCTTCTCGGCCGGCAGCGACTGGACCACACCGTAGGCGCCGCTGCTGGCGTTCGTGGCGGTCGTGTTCCAGTCGGACTCCCTGGTCCAGAGCTTCATCAGGCACTGCATCTCGCCGGGAGCCCAGCCGTAGGTTGCCAGCGAGGCGGCGGCGTAGGCCTGCGCCCCGGCCGGGTCATCGACGGCCACGGGGGCAGCCGGCGCCGGTGCGGCAGCCGGCGCCGGTGCGGCAGCCGGCTCCGGTGCGGGAGCGGCCGGTGCTGCCGGGGCCGGCGCTTCGGCCGGCTTCACCTCGGATGACTGGGGCGCGACGCTGCCGCTGGCGGTAGCGCCAGGCTGCGCCGCGACCCGTACCTTCTCGAAGTTGAGTTTCGTCAGCGGGTCGGCGCTGGTGGTGGCCGCACCAGTGCTCGCGGCGCTGACGGCGCTGGTGTTTGGTGCGGCTGTCTCCGATGCCTGTCCGGCGGCGCCGACCCCGATCAGCACCGCGCAGGCGGCAGTGACGACGGCGGCGCGGCGGCCGGTGGTGCCGATTCCGGCAGCAAACCGGGACAGGGCGGACGCGGGCTGGGCTGGCTCGGCGCGGTGGCGCGACTTTGTGGAACCCGATGTCCGTGAAACGCCCTCGGGGCGTGTTTGTGCCTTGAATTCAGTCATGATCGCCTCTCAACGCCGGCGGAGTTAGCTGTCGGGTTCGGATGAGGTCATCCGGCCGCACGGAAATTCACGTGTCGGCTTCACCCCAAGGGCGCATGTGTGCAGAATGCCCGGGAACTCTGGGTCCCCCGCCTCTGCCTGGTCCAGCGGAATCCGGGAAGCGGCAGAGTTTGGCGTCCGTCCGGATATGCGGCACCAATGGAGGCCGCACTCCAAAAACGCTACAGGAGTTGGAAGCTTAAGTCACATTTCGGTAACAGGAATCACGACGACGGTGCGTCGGCTTGCGCCTGCGCACCACCGGATAAGGGTGCCGGACTACGCCGACGGCGGCGTGGCGGGAAGGCGCACGGCGAACTCCGTTCGGCCCGGCCGGGACGTGACTTCGACGGTTCCTCCGTGGGCCTCCACGATGGACTGCACGATGGACAGCCCCAGCCCGCTGGTCCCCTCGGCGGTGGGTACCGCAGCCGCCGTCGTCGCAGGAGCACCGGCAGAAGCTCCGGTGCCAGCCCCGGCGGCAGGAGCTGCCCCAGACCTGACTGCCGCCGTCGTCGCGGCCGCCGGGTTCCTCCGCGCGGCGTCCGCCCGCGCGAAGCGTGCAAAGATCCGGCCGATGAACTCGGGGGCGATTCCGCTGCCGTTGTCGGTCACCGTCACGACGGCGCTGCCGTCGGCAGAACGCATCACGCCGGTGACCACGGTGGTCCCTGGTCCGGTGTGCTTGCGCGCATTGGAGAGCAGGTTGGCCAGCACCTGGTGGAGCTGCGTCCCGTCGCCGCGGACCACCACGGGCTCTTCCGGGAGCTCCAGTTGCCAGATGCGGTCCGGGGCCATGACCTTCTCATCGCTGACCGTCTCGATCGCCAGCTGGGTGAGGTCGACGTCGCCGACCTTGAGCGGCTGGCCCTCGTCCAGGCGCGCCAGCAGCAGCAGATCCTCCACGAGGGTGGTCATCCGCTCGGACTGGCTTTGCACGCGGGCGAGGGACTTCTGGCCGTCCGGCGTGAAGTGCTCGGTCATCCGGATCAGCTCGGTGTAGCCGCGGATGGCGGTGAGCGGAGTGCGGAGCTCGTGCGAGGCGTCGGCCACGAACTGGCGCACCTTCATCTCGCTGTGCTGCCGTGCCTCGAGCGCGTTGGAAACGTTCTCGAGCATCTGGTTCAGCGCGTAGCCCACGCTGCCCACTTCCGTGCCTGGATGGGCGGCCGACGCCGGCACCCGCACCGCAAGTGCCACCTCGCCGGCGTCGAGCGGAAGGCGGGAGACCTTGGTGGCCACCTCCGACAGCTGTTCGAGCGGCTTCATGGTGCGGCGGATCAAGGCCGTGCCGGCGAGGCCAATCAGCACGAGGCCACCCGCGGACACCACCACCATGGTCCAGACCAGCGAGGCCAGGGTGTTCTGTTTCTCCGCCAGCGGAAGCCCGGTGACGATCACGTCGCCGTAGGGGGCCTGCACGGCCGTGAGACGGTACGCGCCCGTGGAAAGGGTGCGGTCCACGGGCACGCCGTTCGGCGTGAGCGCCACGAGGACGTGATTGTCGTCGGGGGAGAGGCCCTTACGGCTGGCGTCCCCGGCGAGGAAGCCGGCGCTGCTGACCGCGCCGTCCAGAATCCGGGCGTTAAGCGTACCGACGCCCTGCCCCCGAGCCTCCAGCGGGTCGGGCCGGCCGGGATTTCCGGGCACGGGCCGGCCGAATTCCCGGGCCCGTCCGGAGGCCTGGTCAAGCTGGGTGTCGAGTTGCCGGGTGAGGAACAGGTCCATGGAGGCGTAGCTGAAAAGGCCCACGGCGCCGCAGATGGCCACCAGCAGGGCCATGGCCACGAGGACCAGGCGGGTGCGCAGATGCCACGTGGACGGGTTGCGCCAGTCGCGCCCGGGGGCCCGGGTCTCACCGGAGAGTGTGGGCACGGATCAATCCGCCGGCTTCAGGACGTAGCCGGCGCCGCGCACCGTGTGGATCATGGGCGCCCGGTTGGCGTCGACCTTCTTGCGGAGGTAGGAGATATACAGTTCGACGATGTTGGCCTGTCCGCCGAAGTCATAGTCCCAGACCCGGTCCAGGATCTGGGCTTTGCTGATGACGCGTTTGGGGTTTTCCATGAGGTAGCGCAGGAGTTCGAACTGGGTGGCGGTGAGATGCAGTTCCTCGCCGGCGCGCGTGACTTCCCGGGTGTCGACGTTGAGCACCAGGTCGCCCACCACCAGCTCCGCGGTGTCCATGGCGGCCACACCGGAGCGCTGGACCAACCGGTGCAGGCGCAGCAGCACTTCCTCCATGCTGAACGGTTTCGTGACGTAGTCGTCCCCGCCGGCCGCCAGGCCGGTGATCCGGTCCTGGACGGCGTCCTTCGCGGTCAGGAACAGGGCGGGCACCTCGGGTGCGAAGGCGCGGATCCTACCCAGAAGTTCGACGCCGTCGAACCCGGGGATCATGACGTCGAGGACCAGCACATCGGGGCGGAACTCCTTGGCGAGCTTGACCGCCTCGGGGCCGTCGGCGGCGATGGCGACCGACCAGCCGGCCATCCGCAGGCCCATGCTCATGAGTTCGGAAAGGCTGGGTTCATCGTCCACCACCAGTGCGCGGATGGGGGAGCCGTCCGGATGCGTGAGCTGGGGAAGGTTGTTGGTCATGGAGTGCGAAGTGGCCATGGGACAACTCTCCGTTCTGCCGGTTAGATGCGGCTTTGGGGACCCTGTGCGGCACCTGTGAATCCCAGCCTAGCGAGCTGGATGGCAGCGCGGTGCCGGTGCGATGCCCGTGCGGGGCCCGTGCGGGCTTTCCGGGCACGCGGGCAGGTCACGGCTGTCAGGTCACAGCCGGGCCTGTTGAGCCGCACAGCCCGGGCACAGGATCCGTCAGCACTCTGGGAAGAACACCGATCCCGCACCTGAAGGAGAACCCCATGAGCGGTCAGCATCCCGGACCCGTCCCGGAAACCACCCCCGACGGCACCCCCCTGGCCACGCCGGCAAACACCCCGCACGCGACCACGCCGTACGACGCCGGGCAGCCGGTGCCCGGGGCTGCGCCGGGTTGGGGCACGCCCCCGTCGACATCGACGACGCCGTCCGCGTCCGGATGGGGTGCGCCCCCGCAGGGGCCGGGAGCGCCGGCCCAGGGCTTGGGTGCGCCGGGGACCGCTCCCAACAGGGCCTCCACGGCCAAAGCCCGGACCAAACCCTGGACGCTGAAGCGGGGGCTCGTTGTCGCCGGGGCCGCAGTCGTGCTCGCCGCCGGCGCCGGGGTGGGGGTCTACGCCCTGACGACAAGTTCCGCGGCAGCTGATGGAACGGCGCGCGGCGCGGCCGGGGGGTTCGCCGGCGCCGGCGGGCAGGGCCTCGGTCCGGGCTCCGCCCAAGGCGGGACGGGATCGTCGCAGGGCGGCTTCCCCGGGGGCGGAATGCCTGGCCAGGGCACCCCTGGCGACTTCGCCGCAGGCGGGATGGGAGGCATAGCGGGCGGACTTTCCGCGGCTGTGCACGCCGAATACGTGGTGCTGCAAGGAAGCGAGTACGTCACCAAGGCCGAGCAGCTCGGCAAGGTTTCGGAAGTCAGCTCAACGTCAGTCACCGTCACGAGCAGCGACGGCCTCACGCGCAGCTACGCGCTGGGCGGGGACGTGGTGGTGAGCAAACAGCAACAGAGACGCCAGCAGACCGGAGGGAGCACCGGCAGCCAGCTGAGCCTGGCGGACATTGTCGCCGGCGGGACCGTGCGGATCGTTGCGGCCAAGGACGGCTCGGACTACACGGCAGAGTCGGTCCTGGTGGTGGCGCAGACGTCCACGGGGCAGGCCAGCTGAAACACGACCGAGTCCCATCTGAGCCCCAACCGAGTGCCGACTGAGACCCACCGAGACCCACTGAGCCCCACCTTTAACTCAGGCTGATTCCAGCCGCCGGGTCCGCGTGAGCCGGAGTGGCCGCTGCCGACGGGTCCTGCGGGGCCTGCGGCCTGGCCACTCCGTGGAATGGTGGACAGGCGCGGGCGGGGCGAGTGCGGTTCTACCACATACCCTTACAGTGAACGATTTTGATGGAAGTCGGGGTGAAAGCGAAGAATATTCGGACAAAGTCCCCTACTGACCGGCCGGTTGGAAAAACACTTGTTGTTTTAATGACCCGGCAGAATTGTGATTTGCGCTACAATCCGGCATTCTGTCTCACTATGTGGAACCTTGGGTCCATTGTTACTTGCAAGTTCGCATTGTTACGTTGCACACTTCAATTGTGAACAAGAACTCAACAGCACCTGCAGCCGCAGCTTCCTGGATCAGCCCACCCGCTGATACCGAGATGCGCTGTTGTCGAATGTACGCCTAACTCCTACACCCCAAGAGTTTCTAGGCATTCGCCCCAGCCCAGCGTCGGGCGCCCCTCCCCAGTTTTCATTGCGGGGAAAAGTAGCATTCGAGCCGCGATGACGGCCATTCACATTGAGGTAAGCAATCCATGTCAGTTGCATCCGGATACGTCCACATCTCCGTCCGTAACGCCAGCAAGGCCGGCCAGACCTCCGGGATCCGTCAGGGCTTTGGCGGCCGTCCCGCCTTCGCCGCCGCCGGTCCCACCAACAACTTCCCTGCCCCCGGCTATGCGGCACAGGGATACAACCCGGACTCCTACGGCCAGCTCCGCGCTGTTCCGCCCGCAGAGTCCACTGCACCCACGCCCGTGATTGCCCCGGGTAGCGGCAGCCCCGTCCGTCCGGTCGCCAGCGACAACGTCGCCCGCGGTTTCGTGCTGTACATGGGCATCGACGAGGAAACCGCGGCGGCTGCCGGCACCTCGATCGCCAAGCTCGCCCAGGAGATCCGGGCCTACGCACAGTCCCTGGTTGCCGGCGCCGAAAGCTACGCGGCCGTCGCCGTCGCGCCGGCCAGCGCCCCGGGTTCCGCCCTCGACGTCGTCCGCTCCACCTTCGGTGACCCCACCGCCGGCGCCCGCCAGCGTGCGGAGACTGCACGACTCCAGCAGCCGCAGGACCCGCGGCCTTCGGGAGTCCTGATCGACCTTGCCCGCCGTGAGGTCCACCTCGACGGCGAATCCCTGAACCTCACGTTCAAGGAATTCGAGCTCCTGAACTACCTCGTGGAGAACGGCACCCGCACCGTGGGCCGCGACGAGCTGCTTGAGGGTCTGTGGCGCAACGCCGAAGAGGTCCCGAACGAGCGCACCATCGACGTCCACATCCGCCGCCTGCGCTCCAAGCTCGGACGCCTCGCCAACACTGTGCGCACCGTCCGCGGCCAGGGTTACCGCTTCTACGAGCACCCCGAGGTTATTGTCTGGGCCGCTCCGGAATACTCGATCTAGCCTTTCCTTAGCGCGAATCGCCCGAAAGCGGCATTCCGCCGTGCCTTAGACACCTCCTTCGTTCCTCAGTCGGCGATGCGGCACCACGCGGAATACCGCTTTCGTGCGTCCGGCTCCGGAGCTGTCGTGCATGTGCCTCCGTGGCTGGTTGGCCCTGTTGCGTTTTAGGCCTCCGGCGTAGGCTCGGATCGTTGATCCGACTATTGGGAGGAACCATGTCTGTTGCACGTATCACCACCCTGAGCGCCAACTCCAAGACTTCGTTCGACGCCGCCATCAAGGAGGGCGTCGACCGGGCCAATAAGACCCTGCGCAATGTCACAGGTGCGTGGGTCAAGGATCAGAAGGTTGAGATCGTCGACGGCGCCGTCGTCGCTTGGCACGTCGTGCTGGAAGTGACGTTTGTCCTGGAAGACTGACCGGCAGGCGGACAGCAGCGCGCTCATGGCGTATCGCTTCAACACTAGGATTGACGCATGAGCGCGCATCACATCAAACGGCTGGTGATCATGCGGCATGCCAAGGCCGACTGGCCGGGCGGCGTCGCCGATCGCGACAGGCCGCTGGAAGAGCGGGGCCACCGGGACGCCCCCGTCGCCGGTAAATGGCTGCTCAAGCACGGTGTGGTCCCCGACTTCATCCTGTGCTCCAGTGCGCTCCGTACACGGCAGACCTGCACCTGGGTCTGCTTCGAGCTCGGAGACAAGGCGCCGACACCGAAGCTTGAGGACGGGCTGTACGCCGCTTCGGCCTTGCGGATGCTGTCCGTCATCAACCATGTCCCGGACACCGTCACCACGCTCATGGTCATTTCGCACATGCCCGGAGTCCAGGATCTCGCCATGCACCTGGCGTCCCGCGATTCCGACCATGATGCCTACATGGATGCGGCCACCCGGTATCCCACGAGCGGCCTGACCGTGCTGGAGACAGAGAAATCATGGGCCGAGCTGGATGGACAGGACGCCCGGCTGACCCATTTCAAGGTCCCCCGGGCAAAATAGCCGGCCCGCCAGGTCGCCGGTCCGGATTCCATGGCCACGCGCCCCGATCTGCGGTTTACTGTTCCTGTTTAGTCCTACCGTTTTTCGACCCAGGGAATTCGATCCGAGAAAAGGTGAATCATCGTGGATTCAGGGCAGCTCATAGGTATCATCGTCGGCATCGTCGTGGTGCTGGCGATCCTCGTGGTGGCAATCATGTTCAACCGCAAGCGCAAAGTGGCCGCGGACCGGAGCCGGGCCGCGGAGATGCGGGAACAGGCCAAGGCAGACGAGTTCGGCGCGCGGGAACGCGAAGCCAAGGCAGTGCACGCCGAAGCTGATGCGCAGCAGGCCGAACTCGAGGCTGAGCGCCTGCGCCAGGAAGCCCGCGGCGGCCAGGAGGAGGCTGAAAGCGTCCGCTCCCGCGCGCAGGAGCAACTGCGCAAAGCCGATGAGATGGACCCGGACGTGGTCGGCGCCGAACGCGGCGACGACGCCCGGGAAACCACGAACGATGAGGAGCTGCGGCGGGACGGTGGCGCGCGGGAGCACGGCGTCATCGATGGCAGCCCCCAGGATCCGGGCGTCGACCACCCCCGGGACGGCAGGCCCCGGAACCTCTGAGGGCTGGGTCCGGGCCTCCAGATGGCGGACACCCCGGGCCCGGGCGTGGCCGGAACCGGCATAGTGGCATTGTGAACGCCCGTCATTCCGCCCTGGCCCTGCTCGTCGCCGTCCTGTGGGGCGTCAACTTTGTCGCGATTGATCTTGGCCTGCATCCGGACGGGGAGGTGATGCCCCCGCTGCTGTTCGTGGCCATGCGCTTCACGCTGGTGGTCCTGCCGTGCATCTTCTTCATCCGGCGGCCGGACGTCAGCTGGAGGGCGATCATCGGCGTCGGACTCCTGATGAGTGCCGGACAGTTCGGCCTCCTCTACCTGGCAATGGCCCTCGGAATGCCTGCCGGCCTCGCCTCGCTGGTGCTGCAGGCGCAGGTCTTGCTGACGGTGCTGCTGGCTGCCGGCTTCCTCGGCGAACGTCCCAGTGGCCGGCAACTGGCCGGCGTCGTGCTCGGGGTGGCGGGCCTCGCCGTCGTTGCCGTCGGGCGGAGCCTTGTGGCGCCGGTGCTGCCGCTGATGATCGTGCTGGCCGCGGCGCTGTCGTGGGCCGCGGGAAACATCGTGGCACGGCAGGCGAAGGCGGCGTCGGGTCTGGGGCTCGTGGTGTGGTCCGGGGCCGTGGTCCCGCTGCCCCTGCTGGGGCTCTCCCTGATCGTCGACGGCCCGGCCGCGGTGTCGGGTGCCGTGATGGAACTGCAGCCGGTCACCCTGCTGAGCGCCCTCTACACGGCCGTGTTCGGCTCCCTTGTGGGGTACGGAATCTGGAACCGGCTGCTGGGACTCTACCCGTCCTCCGCCGTGGTCCCGTTCACGCTGCTGGTCCCGGTAGTGGGGATGACGACGGCGTGGCTGATCCTGCACGAGGTGCCCGCACCAGCCGAAGTGGCCGGCGGCCTGCTGCTGCTTGGCGGGGTGTCGACGGCGGTTCTGCGCCCCCGAACTCCGCGCCCCGCGACTCAGCGGCGGGGCGTTCAGCGGCGGGCGGAGGTCTTGGCGGACGGCCGCGTCGGTGCCTTGGGCGGCAGCTTGGCCGGCGACTTTGCGGCGGACGCTCCCCCGGAGGCTGCGGCCGGGCGCTTGGCCGCGGGGCGCCCGGCGGCGCCCCGCGGCGTCGGGCGCGACGCGGAAGTCCGGGACGCCGCGGTCCTCGACGCCGTGCCCCTCGCCGCACCCCGTGAGGCCGAGGCCGGACGGCGGCGCGAGGCGTAGCCGGGGGAGCGAGGCCCGCGCGCCCTGCCGGGCAGGACAGTCCCGGCGAACAGCAGCAGCAGGGTGGCCGCGCCGGCGGCCGCTGCGAGATAGAAATACAGGTCCGGATGCTCGGAATCGACGTGGCTGGACAAGGCGTCGGGATCGGGGTTGAAGGCCAGTCCCCACTGCCGCAGGAACGCGATCCCGAAGGCGATGAAGAGGATGCTGCCGATCCCGCTCGCAGCCAGGGTCTTGTGCCGGCGGCGGATCACGAGCTCGGTCACACAGGCCACGTAGGCGGCGGCGGAGGCACCGAGGAACCACAGCAGCACGGTTTCATGCAGCGTGATGCCCGTGAGCACCAGGAGCGCCAGGGCAGCGAGGAACGCTCCGATCGCGATCTTTCCGCTGTTACCCATGTGGCGCATGTGAATAATCATGCACGAGCAGGCGGCTACTTCACCACGTAGCCGCGCATGGAGGCCATGATTGCGGCAACACTTTGCTCCCTGGTGCGCTCCGGGTTGTACGTCTGGCGGTCCAGGCCCACCACGAAGCAGGCGCCGAAGATCGCGGTTTCCAGGCTGCCCCGGGAAATCGCCGGATACACGGGGTAGACGGCGGCGACGCTGTCAATCGCGGCGCCGATCACCGCGAGCAGACGCCCGCGGAGCTCGGCAAAGGTGTCCTGCCATTCGCTGGGTGTCCGCCAGTTCTCGCTCACCCACAGCCGGGCAAAGGACGGATACTCGGCCATGAAGTCCATCGCCTGGCCGATCATCTCCTCCATGGCGGTGAGGGGATCGGCGGATTCGTCGCTGACGCTCAGGAGCCGTGCCAGCAGGATGTCCACGCCGTGGCGCAGCAGCTGGGCAATCAGGTCCGATTTGCTGCCGAAATTGTAATACACCGTGCCCTTGGACACCCCCGCGGCCGCGGCGATCTCATCGACCGTCACTCCCGCTGCGCCTCGTTCGCCGATCAGCTCCATGGAGGCCTCGAACAGCCGCTGCTTCGTGGCGTTGGTGCGGCCGGGGCGGAGCTTCTTCCCGGCGTCGGCGGAGCCAGCCGGGCTGCTGGTGGGGGAGCCTGCCGGGCTGCTGGTAGTCATACGGCGATCTCCGGTTTCAGCGACTTGAGGGTCCAGTACTTGTTCTTGCTCACGGCCAGGGTTGACATGGCCAGTCCCAGCACAGTGTAGCCAACCAGTCCCAGCATGGTGGGCAGGATGATGGACAGCTCGGCGCCGTATATGAGGTGCCGCATACCGCTGACCACGTAGCCCATCGGCAGCACCTGGTGCACCAGGTGCAGGGGCTCCGGAGTGGTCTGCCACGGGAACGTGCCGCCGGAGGAAACCAGCTGCAGCACGAGCAGGATGAGCACCACCAGCTTTCCGGGTGATCCGAGCAGCGCCACCACGCCCTGGATGATCGCGCTGAACGCCATCGCGGCCGCCAGCATGAGGAACCACATCAACACCGGGTGGGCGGGATCGAGTCCCAGCCCCACGTCCACCACGAGGGCAAGCAGGCTTGCCTGGACGGCCGAGACCGCCAGGAACGGAAGCCAGCCCCCGGCCGCGATCTTCCAGGCCGGCGCGTTGGACGCCAGCGCGCGCTGCGTGACCGGGCGCATTGCCTGGACCAGCACGAAGACGCCGATCCACAGGGCGAGGGTGAGGAAGAACGGTGCCAGACCCGCGCCGTAGGAGCCGGCCTTGGCCTGCGACACATTGCTGACGGCGACGGGATCCGCCATCACCTTCGAAAGGCTGTTCTTCTGGGCGTCGTCCGGGTCGGGGACCTTCCCGGCGCCCGCGGCGAGTTCGGCGGCCAGGGTTCCGGCGCCGTCAGATGCCGTGGCCGCGCCGCTCTCCAGCTGCGCCGCGCCGTCGTCGAGCTTCTGCGCGCCCTGGGAGAGCATGCCGGCGCCGTCCAGCGCGTTCTGCTGCCCGGCGGCGAGCGCCGCGGAGCCGCCGGCGAGCTGGTCCGCCCCGGCGGAGGCCGTGGCGACGGCGTCGCCGAGGACCGGCGCGGCGCCCGCCAGCTTCGAGGCCCCGGCGCTGACGGCCGCGGAGCCGTCCGCCAGCTGCTGGACCTGGGCGGCGGCCGCCTGGAGTTTGGTGGCGGAGGCACCCGCCGCCGGCGGCGCGGCGGTCGCGTCGAAGTCGGCGACCATCTTGGCGGCCTGTTCCTGGCTGATGACCCCCGCCGTGACGAGGCGGCCGTTGGACGCCACGACCCTGCTCCGCTGGGCCTGCGCGGTGGCCTGTTCCGTGGCCCCGAGCTGCCCGACGATGCTCTGCACCTGGGCATTCAGCGCGGCGTTGCCGGCGGCCACCTGCGCGGCGCCGGCCGCCAGCCGCTGCGAATCGGCGGGCAGCGTGGCCGTCTTGTCCTTCAGCTGGGTGAGGCCGCCGCTGAGTTGCCCCGCTCCGGCGTTGAGCGCGTTGGTGCCGTCCCGGAGCTTGAGCTGGCCGTTGTAGAGCTCGGCGGCGCCGTTCTTGAGCTCGCCCGTGCCCTGGTGCAGGGTCACCGTTCCGTCGTGGAGCCTGGCGACGCCATCGGCCAACTGCCCGGCACCGTCGGAGGCCTTGAGCATCTGGGAATGGATGGTGCCGAACCCGGTGAGGAGCTGGTTGGCGGTTTCGGCGCCCACTTCCTTGGCGACCGTCGTGTGCACGGCCGTGGTGAGCTTGTCCACGATGGTGCTCAGGAGGTAGTTGTTGGCGTCGTTGGTCGTGACATTGAGCATGGCCTGGTTGGCGGCGTCGAAACTGCCGGGGGAGACCAGGTTCGCGGAGAAGTCCTTGGGGATCTTCAGGGCGAAGGCGTACTTGCCGTTGCTGACGCCCTGGTCCGCTTCTTCAGTGCTGGAAACGGTCTGCCAGTTGAAGACGTGGCCGTCCACGAGGCTCCCGGCCACCTTCCGGCCGGCCTCCAGCCGCGTGCCGTCGGCGGAGGTGGCGCCCGAGTCCTCGACCACGAGGGCTGCGTCGATCTGGTTCAGCTTGCCGTACGGATCCCAGTTGGCGTAGAGGTACACGGCGCCGTAGAGCAGCGGAACCATGGCCAGCGCCAGGATGGTCAGCTTGGGCAGCAGCCCGCCGGTCATGCGCTTGAGTTCGGAGCGGGCCAGCCGCAGCACAGTCACTTTGGATCCTCTGTTTCGGGTACGGATTCGGTTAGGAAATCGGTTAGGGAATCGTCGTCAGTACGCGGAACGGCGTTGCCGATCACGGCCGCGGGGCCTGTCCAGTCCCCCGGGATACGAGTGACGGTGGCGACGACGGCGAGCGGCCGCCCGGCGTCGTGCGCCAGCTCAACAAGCCGCGGCAGCCAGTCCGCGGGATCGCCGCTGTGCCGGTCCGGGGAATCGACCACGAGGAGGTCGGTGTGCGGATTTGCGAGTGCCAGGGCCGTCAGCAGCTCGAGCCGCCGCCCGGCCCGCAGCTGCTCGGTCCACAGCCCGGCGATGTCCTCGAAGCTGTTGACCTTGAGCCAGGGCGTGCTGAGCAGGGCGCCACGGTAGCGGCGCGGGACCAGGGCGAGGTCCTCCGTGACGAGGTCGCGGACGCTCAGGTGCTGTTCGGGTTCGTTGACGCCGGGGGAGTCCACCACGGCGCTCGCCTGCCGGAGGGGCTTGATCCCGGCCTTGCCGTCCCACTCGAGGGTCCCGGCGGAGGGCTTCATGCGTCCGCTCAGGGTCAGGGCGAGGGCGGTGCGCTGGTCCTGCCGGCTGTCCGCAACCAGCAGGAGCCCGCCGCGCCCGGCCTGCAGCGAGGTGGGCGGGAGCAGGTCATCCCGCCGGCCGGTTACGGAGAGCTGTTGTACGGAGAGCAAAGCGGGCCTTTCGCAGGAACGATGTCTGCTTCAATGCTAACCGAACTGACCAGTCAGTTCAAATAAAATGTTCCGGGTGTGATCAACCAGACGCACTTTGGCCCCGGGCCGGTGCCCGTCGGCGTGCCCGTGGGCGTGCCGGTGCCGTGGGGGTGCGGCACGGCTCAGAGCCCGTACTCCTCAAGCAGGCGGAGCCAGACCTCGCTGATCGTGGGATAGGAGGGCACGGCGTGCCACAGGCGGTCCAGCGGCACTTCGCCCACGACGGCGATCGTGGCGGCGTGCAGGAGTTCAGCCACATCCGGACCCGCGAAGGTGGCGCCCAGCAGGACCTTGCTGTCCTCATCGATCACCAGCTGGGCCCAGCCTTCGTAGTGCTCGGCGTGCAGGGAGGAGCCGGCCACCTGGATGGGGAGCTCCACGGTGGAGACCCTGAAGCCGTCCTTTTCCGCCTTGTCCACGGTCCGGCCGACATTGGCCAGTTCCGGGTCGGTGAACACCACGTTGGGCACGGCGTGGTCATCGGCGGTGTGGGCGAAGCGGCTCCACGGGGCCGGCTCGCCGCTGAGCTCCCCCTTGGCCCGGGCGGCAATGGCGTCGCCGGTGGCCCGGGCCCCGTACTTGCCCTGGTGGGTCAGCATGGCCCTCCCGGCGGCGTCGCCGGCGGCGTAGAGCCACGGGGCGCCGTCGGCTGTGCTGGCTGTTGCGTTGTCCGTTGCGTGCTGGACTAGGCCGGTGGAATCAGTGGTGAGCCTCAGGGGACGGCCCTCGGCGGCGGCAAGCCCCACGCTCTCCAGGCCGATCCCCTCGAGGGATGGGTGCCGGCCGGTGGCCACGAGCAGTTTGTCCGCCGTGACGGTGGTGCCGCCGTCGAGCACCAGCGTGAGGGAGCCGTCGGCGTTCTCGCTGACGCTTCTGGTGCCGGTGCGCAGGTGGAGGACGACGCCGTCGGCGCGCAGTCCGGCGGTGACCAGTTTGGCGGCTTCTTCCGGGAAGGCGCCCAGCAGTCCGCCGCGGGCCACCAGCGTCACGGCTGCCCCGAGGCGCGCGTAGGCCTGGGCAAGTTCGACGCCGGCCACGCCGCCGCCGAGCACGGCCAGCCGGTCAGGGATCGCGTGGGCGGAGGTTGCCTCCCGGGTTGTCCAGTACCCGACATCCGCGAGCCCTTCAACGGGCGGCAGATTGGGCGTGGAACCCGTGGCGACCACGACGGCGTGCCGGGCCGAGAGCGCGTAGCTGTTGCCGTCCAGCCCGGCCACCTCCACCCTGCGCGGGGCGGTGATCCAGCCGTGGCCGCGGATCAGTTCAATCCCGGACTTCTCGACCCACGTGACCTGGCTGTCATCCTGCCAGTTGGACGTGAAGTGGTCCCGGCGCTTCAGCACGGCAGCCGCATCGAGGGTGCTGGTGATCGCCTGTTCGGCGCCCGGGACGGCCTGGGCGCCATGCAGCGCTGTGCCAGGGCGGAGGAGCGCCTTCGACGGCATGCAGGCCCAGTAGGAGCATTCACCGCCCACCAGCTCGGCCTCGATCAGCACCGCCGTCAGCCCGCCCCGGACCACGCGGTCCGCCACGTTCTCGCCCACTGCGCCCGCACCGATCACGATGACATCGAATTCCCGCTCATGCTGTGCCGTCATGGCAACAGCCTACGCCCGGGTCATGACCGGTTCCGGGGGCCCTCCATGCCCGTGGCAGCGCGGAATCTTGCCCGCGCCGACAGTCTGCACCAACCGCACGCCCCGACAGCCTGTGCAGGACGTGGGACCTTCGCTACTGTAGAGAGCACATATGGGGGAAGGGAAGTACCGTGACAGCAGCAAATATGACCGCAGGCAAGATGGTGCCTCAGGCAAGGTTCAGTGCGCAGGCCAGGCTTCGCGCTTTGCAAGCGGACATCATGGAGCTGATCCTGGAGCGCGAGCTTGAAGCCGGGGATCCGCTGCCTACCGAGAACGAGCTCGCCGCCGCGCTCGGCGTCGGGCGTAACACGTTGCGGGAATCGCTGAAGGTGCTCCAGGCGCTGGGCGTCATCGAGATCCGTCACGGCTTCGGTATGTTCGTGGCGCCCAGCAATTTCGATGCCCTGACCGACGGGCTCACGTTCCGGGCCCGGCTGTCGCTACGGCACCACGGGCAGGAGGCGCTGCAGCTTGTGGACGTCCGGCAGGCCCTGGAAACGGGGCTGATCGGCGCCGCCATGGACCAGATAACGCCGGAACAGCTGGTAGCCGTCGACGATTCCGTGCGCCAGATGGAAGCGCTGGCCGGCGCCGCCGAGCACTTCGTTGAAGCCGACGCGGAATTCCACCGCCGGCTGTTCGAACCGCTGAACAACGAGCTGCTGATCAGCCTGATGGGCGTGTTCTGGAAGGTGTACCGCAGGATCCACATCGAACTCGGCGGCACGGACGCCGTCGACCTCGCGGAGGCGGCCGCGCTGCACCGGGGAATCTACGAGGCTGTCGCCGCGGCGGACAAGGTGCTGGCAGCCGAGCGGCTCAGCAGCCACTTCGACGGGATCCGTAGCCGTATCACCCAGGCCACGAACTGACAGAGGCTCAACCCCGCGCTCACTCGCGGGTTCGGCCCGGACTCGCCGTGTGGAAACAGCGAGTGTGGAGCGAACCCGCGAGCCGTCGGGTCAGGAGGCTTAAACCAGAAGATCCGCAGCGGCGGACCGGTGCGGATCTTCATTCTCTGTGCGCCCAGAGGGATTCGAACCCCCGGCCTTCTGTTCCGTAGACAGACGCTCTATCCAGCTGAGCTATGGGCGCATTCTCGGCTCTGGGAGAACTTCTCGCTCCCCGAACCTCGAATTACTTTACGCGAGCAGGGGCCTGGTTACAAATCGAAACAGGTGTAATCTAGGCGACTAGACCGGTCTACGTGACCTTGGTCACAAAAAAGGATGCCACGGTCCGGACGATTCCTTGGATTTCCGCGGTTTTTGATTCCAAGAGCCCCGGTCATCCCACATCCTGGCCCGAAATCGGATCCCCCGCGAGACCTAGCATTTAGGACACACGACTGAACCCGAGGAAGGGAACCGTAATGGGAGATCTGGCGCGACTGCCGTTGCTTGAAAAAGCACCCACCACACATGCCGCACTGCTGGCATGGGTTGAAGAGGTAGCTGAACTGACCCAGCCGGACCGGATCTACTGGGTTGATGGTTCGGAAGAGGAAAACACCCGGCTCACGGACGAGCTCGTTGACGCGGGCACCCTGACCCGGCTGAACGAGAAGCTGTTCCCCAACTCCTTTGCCGCGTTCTCCGATCCCGCCGATGTTGCCCGCGTGGAAGAGCAGACCTTCATCTGCTCCGAGAACGAACGCGACGCAGGCTTCACGAACAACTGGATGGCTCCGGCGCGGATGAAGGAGAAGCTGCACGGCCTGTTCGCCGGCTCCATGCGCGGCCGCACCATGTATGTGATCCCGTTCGTCATGGGCCACCTTGACGCCGAGGACCCCAAGTTCGGCGTGGAGATCACCGACAGCGCCTACGTTGTCGCCTCCATGCGCATCATGGCCAAGATCGGCACCGAGGTCCTGGACCGGATGACCGCCACGAACGCCTTCTTCGTCCCCGCACTGCACTCCCTCGGCGCCCCGCTGGCTCCCGGCCAGGCCGATGTCTCCTGGCCCTGCAACCCGGACAAGTGGATTGTGCACTTCCCCGAAGAGCGCTCCATCTGGTCCTACGGCTCCGGCTACGGCGGCAACGCCCTCCTGGGCAAGAAGTGCTACGCCCTGCGCATCGCTTCCGTAATGGCCCGCGACGAGGGCTGGCTCGCGGAGCACATGCTCATCCTCAAGCTCACGTCGCCGGAGCAGAAGAAGTACTACATCTCCGCTGCCTTCCCCTCGGCGTGCGGTAAGACCAACCTCGCCCTGCTCGACCCCACCATCGAAGGCTGGAAGGTCGAAACCCTCGGCGACGACATCACCTGGATGCGGATCGGCAAGGAAGGCGAACTGCGCGCCACCAACCCCGAGGCGGGCCTGTTCGGCGTCGCTCCGGGCACCGGTTGGGGCACCAACCCCAACGCCATGCGCGCCATCGCCAAGGGTCACAGCATCTTCACCAACGTCGCACTGACCGACGACGGCGGCGTGTGGTGGGAGGGTATGACCGAGGAAGTCCCGGCGCACCTGACCGACTGGGAGGGCAACTCCTGGACTCCCGATTCGGACAAGCCGGCAGCCCACCCGAACTCGCGCTTCTGCACGCCGATCTCCCAGATCGACATGCTGGCCGAGGAGTACTTCAGCCCCGACGGTGTCGAGCTGTCCGCGATCCTGTTCGGCGGCCGCCGCAAGACAACCATTCCGCTGGTAACGCAGTCCCGCAGCTGGTCCAACGGCATCTTCATGGGTTCCACGCTGTCCTCCGAGACCACGGCGGCGGCTGCCGGCCAGGTCGGCGTGCTGCGGCGCGACCCCATGGCCATGCTGCCGTTCATCGGCTACGACGCCGGCGACTACCTGAACCACTGGGTGAACCTCTCCGCGAAGGCCAACCCGGCACGCCTGCCCAAGATCTTCCTGGTCAACTGGTTCCGCCGCACGGCCGACGGCGGCTTCGCCTGGCCCGGATTCGGCGACAACGCCCGCGTCCTGAAGTGGGCCATCGAGCGCCTCGAAGGCAAGGCTGCCGCCGTCGAGACCCCCATCGGCTTCGTGCCGACCGGCGACTCCCTGGACCTGGCCGGCCTGGACCTGACCCCCGCCGACGTGGAAGACGCAGTCCGCGTCGACCCCGAGGAGTGGGCCGCCGAGCTTGCCTCCATCGAAGAGTGGTACGCCAACTTCGGTGGCTCCCTGCCGGAGGCGCTGCAGAACGAGCTCGAAGGGCTGAAGGCACGACTCAGCTAGTCTTACCCATAACAACGACGGCGGCGCCGCACCTTGCGAAGGTGCGGCGCCGCCGTCGTTGTTGGCTTTCCGGGACAGGTCCGGATCAGCTGGCGAGCCAGATGTCCGGGCCGAAGACCTCGTAGTGGATCTTCGTGGCCGGGACGCCCGCGTTGATGGCCTCGTTGCGGATGCTCTTCATGAACGGCAGCGGCCCGCACAGGTACAGCGACGCGTTGGCTGGCAGATCCACTTCGCGCAGCGACATGAAGCCCGCGTTCGCCCCGGCTTCCGGCTGCTCGAGCCAGAGCTGCAGCTCGGCGCCGTCGAGGCGTTCGACGTCGTCCGTCATCTGCCCGCGCAGCGCCCAGCTGTCCAGGGTACTTTCCGCGTGCAGGACCAGGACTTGGCGGTCCGAACCGGACTCGGCGAGGGAGCGCAGGATCGACGCGGTCGGCGTGCAGCCGATGCCGGCCGAGGCCAGGACCACCGGGCCGTCGCCTTCCTTGAGCGTGATTTCGCCGTACGGGTTGGAGATCTCCAGGACATCGCCTACCTCCACGGTGTTGTGCAGCACGGGGGAGACCTCGCCGCCGTCGTCCAGCTTGGTGGTGAAGCTGCGGCTGGTGCCGGCGTCGCCGGACAGTGAGTACTGGCGGACCTGGCGCAGGCCGTCCGGGAGGACCACCTTGACGCTGACGTACTGGCCCGGGAGCGCGGCGGTGATGGGCGTGTCGTCCGCCGGTTCCAGGGCGAACGTCATGGAGCCGGTGCCGGCGGGAGTCTTGGCGGCGACCTTCCAGGGGCTCCACATCTTGCCGTTGGCCTGCGCGGCGTAGAGGCCCTTTTCGAGCTTGATCAGGGCGTCCGCCATGAGCCAGTAGACCTCGGTCCAGGCTTCGGCGATTTCCGGAGTGATGACCTCGGCGAGGTCCTCGGCGATGGCGGCGAAGAGGTGCTCATAGACCACCTGGTACTGCGGTTCGCTGATGCCGAGGGAGGCGTGGCGGTGGGCGATCCGGGACAGCACGGTCTCCGGCAGGGTGCCGGGGTTGCTCACCAGGTGGCTCGCGAAGGCGGCGATGCTTCCGGCCAAGGCCTGCTGCTGGTCGCCGGAGCGCTGGTTGGAGCGGCTGAACAGGCCGTCCAGCAGTTCGGGGTGGGCGGCGAAGAGGCGGGCGTAGAACTTGGGGGTGATCTCTCCGATCCGGGAACCGACCAGCGGCAGGGTGGCCTCGATGACGGGGAAGGACTTGTCCGAGAGCATGCTGACTCCTGAGATAGTGGGCCGGGGTCTTCAACCGGACCGCGATAAAATACCTGCATTTGAAATGCGAGTATTCATAGCTCAGTTCTACAGGGTGTAGAAAAGGAAAGCAAATCCGGCCGGCTCGCGGGTTCGGTCCCGGCTCGACGTGTGGAGACGCCCCGCGGCGGACGGAACCCGCGAGCGGTTCTGCACTTGGCCCGGCGCCGAACCCAGCCGGCAGGCTCAGAGCCCGGGCCGCAGGCCGATCGCCTGGAACACTGGGGTCATCTGCCGGGAGCCGGGCAGGGAGGCGACGACGACGTCGTCGAGTTCGCGGTAGAAGGCCTCGCGGGCGCGGGCCAACGCGGCCCGGAGGCGGCACTCGGTGATGAGCGGGCAGGTCCCGCCCGCGGCGACGCAGTCGGCCGGGTCCAGCCTGGTATCGAGCTGCCGCAGGAGCTGGCCCACGGTGGCGGCGCGGCCCGCGCTACTGAGGCGCGAGCCGCCGTTGCGGCCGCGTTCGACGTCGATCATGCCCAGCTCACGCAGCTTCGCCATGGCCTTGCTGACGTGGTTGTACGGCGTTCCGACGGCGTCGGCGATGTTCTGGGTGGTCAGCAGCCCGCCGTCGGGTGCGGCCGCGAGCACCATCATGGCGCGCAGGCTCACATCCGCAAACGCGTTGATCTTCATGTCACCAGCTTAGGCCGGTCTAGTCCACCCAGACGGCGGGTTCATTGGTATCGGCGGAAAGCTGACCGAACTCCAACTCGTGCGTCGCGGGATTCGCAGCGTAGGGAAGGACCGCCGCGAACAACGAGCCGTCCCGGTGCTCGGCGGCCACGTGGATGGCGTCCGAGTCCTCTTCCAGCAGCGTGATGTCGCAGACGACGGCGACGGCGCGGAAGTCCTCCCGGTGCTGCCGGAGCAGCTCATGGAGGTCGCTGATCATGGAGTCGGCATCGAAGTCGGCGTCCGTGCCCTCCGCCGCGTCCGCCGGCGTCACGGCAACCAGCCGCACCTCGCCGTCGTTCTCGACGACAAGCGCGAACGGCAGGAAGCCGCCGTTGCGCTCCAGCTGCTCCTGCGCGGCTCCGACACCGGTGCCGAGCAGGTTCTCCAGATCGGTCGCGCTGGCTTCCGGCACCGAACCGCGCCAGGAGTCCGCACTTCCGGAGAAATCCGGGTATGCCTCCGCCGATGATTCCGCCATGTCCTAGCCCCGGACCAGCGCCAGGACGCGGTCGCGCACACGTTCCATGGTGTCGGCGTCCGTGGCTTCGACGTTCAGGCGCAGGAACGGCTCCGTGTTGGAGGGGCGCAGGTTGAACCAGTAGCTGCCGTCCGTCGCGATGAAGGTGCTGCCGTCGAGGTAGTCCACCTCGACGTCCTCGGCCTGGAAATCTTCCCGGACCCGCTCAACAGCCGCGGCTTTGTCCTCAATTTCCGAGTTGATTTCGCCGGAGGACATGTAGGGCTCATATTCCCGGCCCAGTTCGGAAAGGGGCACGTCCTGTTCGCCGAGCGCCGCCAGGACGTGCATGGCCGCCAGCATGCCGGTGTCCGCGTTCCAGAAGTCACGGAAGTAGAAGTGGGCCGAGTGCTCGCCGCCGAAGATGGCCCCTTCCGCGGCCATCACGGCCTTGATGAAGGAGTGGCCCACCCGCGTGCGGACCGCCCGGCCGCCGTGGCGCTCCACGAGTTCCGGCACGGCCCGGGAGGTGAGCAGGTTGTGGATGACGGTGGGGGTGTCCTCGCCGAGGACCTGGGCACGGGCGATCTCGCGGCGGGCCACCATGCCGGTAATGGCCGACGGCGAGACGGGGTCGCCGTTTTCGTCAATGACGAAGCAGCGGTCGGCGTCGCCGTCGAACGCCAGGCCGATGTCCGCCCCGTGCTCGACGACGGCGGCCTGCAGGTCACGCAGGTTCGCCGGTTCGAGCGGGTTGGCGGGGTGGTTGGGGAAGGATCCGTCGAGCTCGAAATACAGCGGGACGATGTCAAGGGGCAGCTTGGGCAGCAGGGCGTCGCCCAGCACGGCCGGAGTGGTGAGGCCGGCCATGCCGTTGCCGGCATCCACCACGACCTTCAGCGGCCGGGATCCGCGGAGGTCGACCAGGCTGCGCAGGTACTCCGCGTAGCCCTTGAGGACGTCATGCACGCCGATCAGGCCACGAGTACCGGACGCGGGGATGGAGCCGGCGTTGAGGTACTCCTCGGCGCGCGCCTGGATTTCCTTGAGCCCGGTTTCGGAGGAGATCGGCACGGCGCCGGCCTTGGCCATTTTGATGCCGTTGTATTCGGCCGGGTTGTGGCTGGCCGTGAATGTGGCGCCGGCCGCGTTCAGGGCGCCGCAGGCGTAGTAGAGCTCGTCGGTGGAGATCAGGTCCAGCAGCTGGACGTTGGCTCCGCGCGTGGCGGCGCCGTCGGCGAAGGCCTTGGTGAACTCGGGGGAGGAGGGGCGCATGTCGCCGCCCACCAGCACGGTCTGCCCCGCGAGATCCAGGACGTCAACGAAGGCAGCACCGACGGCTTCGACGATCTCCGCGGTGATGGATTGGCCCACAATTCCGCGCACGTCGTAGGCCTTGAACGAAGCCGAGAGGTCAAAAGTCTTTGTCTTGTCCGTAGTCACGCGTCTTATCTTACGTTGAAGCTCTTCCGGCGCAGCGGGCTTGTCCACATGGCGGGGGTGCGGGCTACGCGGGTGTCAGGGGTGGCTGGGATACTGAAGCAATGGCCAATCACCAGAACGCTGCAGTCCTTTCCGCATCCATCACTTCTTCCGCGACCCGGGACCAGGCCCAGGAAGTGCTGCGCGAGCTGGTCGGGCATCCGGGGGCCGAGTTCCATGACGGCCAGTTCGAGGCCATTGAAGCGCTGGTCGACGGCGGCAGGCGGGCCCTGGTGGTGCAGCGCACCGGCTGGGGAAAATCGGCCGTGTACTTCGTCGCCTCCCTGCTGCTGCGCCGCCGCGGCGCCGGGCCCACGCTGATCGTGTCCCCGCTGCTGGCGCTCATGCGCGACCAGGTGGCGGCCGCGGCGCGGGCCGGGGTCCGGGCGGTGGCTATCAACTCCGCCAACCAACTGGACTGGGACACCGTCCGGGAGCAGCTCGCCGCCGACGAGGTCGACGTGCTGCTGGTGTCACCGGAACGGCTGACCAACCCCTCCTTCCGCGAAAACCAGCTGCCGGAACTGGTCCGCCGCACCGGGCTCCTGGTGATCGATGAGGCGCACTGCATCTCGGACTGGGGCCACGACTTCCGCCCTGACTACCGGCGCATCGCGGACCTGATATCCCAGCTGCCGGAAACTGTGCCGGTGCTCGCCACCACGGCCACCGCCAACTCCCGGGTGGTCCATGACATCGAGGAACAGCTCGGCGACGGCGTCCTGACCATCCGCGGTGCCCTGGGCCGTGAGTCGCTGCGGCTCGGGGTGCTGACCCTGCCGGACTCCCGCGAACGGCTGGGCTGGCTGCTGACGCACCTGAAAGACCTGCCCGGCAGCGGGATCATCTACACGCTCACGGTGTCCGCGGCCGAGGACACCGCCCGCCTCCTGGCCGAAGCAGGCCACGAGGTGCTCGCCTACACCGGCCGCACCGACCCCGCGGACCGAGAACGCGCCGAACAGCTCCTCAAAGAAAACCAGGTCAAGGCCCTCGTGGCCACGTCAGCCCTCGGCATGGGCTTCGACAAGCCGGACCTCGGCTTTGTGGTGCACCTCGGGGCGCCGTCGTCTCCCGTGGCCTACTACCAGCAGGTGGGCCGTGCCGGCCGAGGGGCGGCGAACGCCGACGTCCTGCTGCTGCCCGGCTCCGAGGACCGCGACATCTGGCAGTACTTCGCCACCGCGTCCATGCCGTCCGAGGAGAAGGCCGCCGCCGTGCTGACCGCCCTAGCCGAAGCAGGAACAGCAGTGTCCACGGTGGCGCTCGAGGCCCGGGTTGACCTGCGCCGGACCCCGCTGGAGCTGCTGCTGAAAGTCCTCGCCGTGGACGGGGCCGTAGAGCGGGTCGGCGGCGGCTGGCGGTCCACCGGCGAGCCGTGGAGCTACGACGCCGAGCGGTACGGCCGCATCGCGGAGGCCCGCGTGGATGAGCAGGATTCCATGCTGATCTACCAGGACACGGCCGGCTGCCGGATGGAGTACATCACCTCGGTCCTCGACGACGAGACCGCCCACGCCTGCGGCCGCTGCGACAACTGCGCCGGCCAATGGTTCCCGGCCGACATCGCCGCGTCCGCGACGGAAGCCGCCGGCCAGACGCTGAGCCGCGCCGGCGTCGTCCTGGAGCCGCGGCTGCAGTGGCCCAGCGGCATGGACCGCCTGGGCGTGCCGGTGAAGGGCAGGATCAAGGCCGAGGAAAGCCTCGCCAACGGTCGGGTGCTGGCGCGACTGACGGACCTGGGCTGGGGCGGCGCCCTGCGGGAAGCCTTCGCCGCCGGTGCGGCGGACCGGCCCGTGGACTCCGGGATGCTGCAGGCCTGCGTCCAGGTGCTGCGCGAATGGGGCACCGGAGACGGCCGCAACCCGGGCTGGAGCGGGGCCTGCCGTCCCGCCGCGATCATCAGCGTCCCCTCCCGGGGCAAACCGGGACTTGTCGATTCCCTGGCCCGGGGGATATCGGAGATCGGCCGCATCCCGTACCTGGGGCAGCTGCAGCTCCAACACGGCGGACCCACGGGCGGGCGCGGCGGCAACAGCGCCTACCGGCTCGCCGGGGTCTGGGACCGCCTTGTCGTGGGCCAGGAGCTGGAAGCGGCCCTCGCCGGGTTCCAGGGCCAGAGCGTGATGCTTGTGGACGATCTTGTCGACAGCCGCTGGACCGTCACCGTGGCGGGACGGGCTCTCAGGCTTGCGGGCGCCGGCGCTGTGCTGCCGTTGGTGCTTGGCCAGGCCGGCTGACCTCGGCTCCTGCATGGCGGGGAAGTGCCAGGCTGTCAAGCGTACTCAGGAGCATGACGGCGGCAATGGCCAGGAAGGCACTCCGGTACGGTGCCGTCGGGTCACCGGCCGCCGTGCCCGGGATCAAGCCGGCTGAGCCGAAGATCCGGAGCAGCAGTGCGCCAACCGCGATCCCGGCTCCGGCCGCGAGCTGCACGAGCGTGGCGGAGACGGCGTTGGCGGACGGCAGCTGGGCGGGGTCGACGTCGGCGTACTGGACGGACGCGTACGCCGAGAACCCGATGGAACGGAACGCTCCGCTGGCCACCAGCAGCGCGAAGACCAGCGGCTCCGGAGTTCCGGCCTCAATCAGTGCGCACAGCGCAAAGGTGGCCGCGGAGGCCAGCGAGGCGAACGCCAGCACGGGCTTGAACCCGAAGCGCCGGATGATAGGCGTCGTGGCCGGCTTGATCCCGATGTTGCCCACGAACACCGCGGCCACCATGATCCCGGCGTGCATGGGGTCCCAGCCGAAGCCGTTCTGGAACATCAGCGGCAGCAGGAACGGCACAGAGCTGATGGTCAGCCGGTAGATGAAACCGCCCGTGGCCGTCGCACGGAACGTCCTCGTGGAGAAGACAGACAAGTTGAACAAGGGGGTCCGGGCCCGCCGCATCCAGGTCACGGCGGCGGCCAGGAATGCCAGCCCCGCGACGATGCCCACAGCCGCCGGCGTCCCGGACCGGTGTCCGCCCGCGAGTTCCAGGCCCACCATCAGGGCCCCGACGCCGAGGGTGGTCAATGCCAGCCCCGGCCAGTCCAGCCGGCGCCTGCTGTCACCGGCGGCAGCGGGGACGAGGCGCAGGGCGGCCAGGAACGCCGCCAGCCCCAAGGGGAGATTGACCAGGAAGATCCAGTGCCACGACAGGTACGTGGTCAGCGCCCCGCCCACGAGCGGCGCGAGGACCGGCGCCAGCAGGCCCGGCCACACCAGATAGGCCGTGGCCCGCAGCAGGTCCTTCTTCGGTGTTCCGCGGAGCACCACGAGGGTGCCCACAGGGACCATCATCGCCCCGCCGGCCCCCTGAAGCACGCGGCTCAGGGTCAGCATCGTGAGGTCCTGGCTGAGCGCACAGAGCAGGGAAGCGGCAGTGAACGTGGCGATGGCAAGGCAGAAGACCCGCCGTGCCCCGAGACGTTCCGCGAGCCAGCCGCTGAGCGGGATCCCCATCGCCACGGTCATCAGGTAGGCCGTCATGGTGATGTTGACGTCAGCGGCCGCCACCGAGAAATCGGCGGCAATGCTGGGAATGGCGGTGGTGAGGACGGTCCCGTCGAGGAATTCCATGAAGAATGTCGCGGCGACCAGCAGGGCCAGCCGGGGGCTCCAGGCGTCCGTGATCGTGGCGGCGTCGGGCCTGTCAGCGCCGGGCCTGTCAGCACCGGGCCTGTCAGCGTCGGGCCCGTCAGCGTCGGGCCTGTCAGGAGGGGTGCTCATACGATTCCAGCACGGCCATGGCGGCGTTGTGGCCGCCGATTGCGCTGACGGCTCCGCCGCGGCGTGCGCCGGAGCCGCAGAGCAGGATCTGCGGATCATCGGTCGCCACGCCCCAGCGCCGGGCCGGCGTGTCAAGCGGTGCGCCGTCTTCCACGAACGGACAGTCGAGCCCGCCGTGGAAGATGTTCCCCCGCGGCATGCCGACGGCGCGTTCGATGTCCAGCGTGGTCTTCGTTTCGATGCAGGGGCGTCCGTCCGGGCCGGTCAGCAGCAGGTCCTGGATGGGCTCGGCCAGCACGGAATTGAGGGATGTCAGGACGGCGGCCTGCAGTTCGGCGCGCCGGTCCTCGTTGTTCTCCGCCGTGACCAGCCGGTCCGGGACGTGCAGGCCGAAAACGGTGAGGGTGTGGGCGCCTGCTGCCTGCAGTTCCGGAGACAGGATGCTGGGGTCGGTCAGCGAATGGCAGTAGATCTCGCACGGCAGCGGCGCGGGCACGGTTCCGGCCGCGGCGCTGAGGTAGGCGGCGTCGAGCTGGGACCAGGTCTCATTGATATGGAACGTCCCGCCGAAGGCCGCCTCCGGGCTGACGGTCCTGTCCAGCAGCCGGGGGAGCCGCTTGAGCAGCAGGTTCACCTTGACCTGGGCGCCTTCGCGGAGATGGTTCGGGTTTTCCGTCCTGAGGCACGCCGCGGTGCCGGCGCTCTCGGCCGCGCTGGTGCCGGCGATGACCGCGCTGTCGGCCGCGCCCCGGGCCCGCAGCCGGCCAAGGACCACGGGGGCCACATTGGCGAGGATCCACGGTGCCGTGGCCGTATGGTCCTGCCCGCCGCGGCGGTAGTCCACGACGCCGCCGGGGCGGATCGCCGTGACGTCCGCGGAGGTCAGGATGGTTGCGCCGGCGGCGCGGGCGGCGCGTTCCAGCTCACCGGACACGGCGCCCATGCCGCCGACCGGCACATCCCAGTCGCCTGTCCCGCCGCCGAGCAGGTGGTACAGGAAGCAGATGTTCTGCTGGAGGTCTTCGTCGTCCGCCCGGGCGAACGTGCCGATCAGGGCATCGGTCAGGACCACGCCGCGGACCAGATCGTTGTGCAGTTCCTTGGTGATGACGTTGCCGATCGGCCGCTCGATCATCGCGTCCCAGGCCTCGGCGGCGCCGGCCCGGGCGGCGAGGGACCTCGCCTCGGACCGTGTCCGCAGCGGTGCGGTCATGGTGGGCCAGAGCGCTTCCGTGAGTTTCCGGCAGCCGGCGTAGAACTCGGTGAAGGCGCGGAACTCGTCGTCGGGGGCGCCGACGGCTGCAAAGGATGCCGCGGTGGCGGCGGCGTCCCCGTTGTCGACCAGCAGGGCCCGGCTGCCGTCCTGCGGATCGGGGGTGTAGGACGAGTAACGCCGCCGTGCCAGCCGGATCCGCAGGCCGACGTCGTCGATAATCTGCTGCGGCAGGAGGCTGACCAGGTAGGAGTAGCGCGACAGGCGGGCGTCGACGCCGTCGAACGCCTGCGCGGACACAGCGGCGCCACCGGGGTGCTCGAGTTTCTCCAGCAACAGGACGTCCCGGCCGGCCTTGGCCAGATACGCAGCCGCGGCAAGGCCGTTGTGGCCGCCGCCTACGATGATCGCGTCAAACGCGTTGTTGCCCGACATGGGCCTATCCTGCCATCCGGACCCGCCGGAAGGCGCGAGGCGTCCGGCCCCCGGACGGCTGGCACCCGGACGGCGCGGGCAGATCAGGGCGAATGGACGACGGCGATTCGCCCTGATCTGCCCGCGCGCTGACCAGAACCCGGGAAGAACCCCCGGAATAACGCCGCAGACAGGGCCGGAAACGCGAAAGGCCCCGGAAACGCAAAAGGCCCCGGTCAGGGACCGGGGCCAAACGCGGAGACGGGGGGATTTGAACCCCCGGTGGAGTTGTGCCCCACACTTCATTAGCAGTGAAGCCCATTCGGCCGCTCTGGCACGTCTCCAATTGCTAGTAACTAGCCAACCAAGGATACGCAGAAGGGGCCATGCAGTGCAAAACGGACAACCCAAGCGGACAACGCGGTGTGACCCCGCGTTGTGGTCGCCCCCGCGGAATGCGGACTCAGGCTGTCCGGCCGGCCAGCGAACGCCACAGGAAGTACTGGCTGCGGCTCTGCAGGGCGGCCGCCTGCCGGTTGTCGGACGCCCCCGCGTGGCCGCCTTCGAGTGCCTCGTGGAACCAGACGTTGGGGATTCCCATGGCCTGCATGCGGGCTGCCATCTTCCGGGCCTGGACGGGACCCACGCGGTCGTCCGAGGTAGCGGTCCAGATGAATGTCTCCGGATAGTCCACGCCGTCCTTGAGCAGGTGGTAGGGCGAGAACGTCTTGATGAACTCCCACTGCTCCGGCACCTCGGGGTCGCCGTACTCGGCAATCCAGGAGTTCCCGGCGGACAGTTTGGTGTACCGGCGCATGTCCAGGAGCGGGACCCCGCAGGACACGGCGCCGAACAGTTCCGGATATTGCGTGAGCATGTTGCCCACCAGCAGGCCGCCGTTGGACCCGCCCACGCAGCCGAGGCGCTGGCGCGAGGTGACGCCGAGGGAGATCAGGTCCCGTGCCACGGCGGCGAAGTCCTCGAAGGCCCGGTGCCGGTTCTCCTGCAGGGCGGCGCGGTGCCAGGACGGCCCGTACTCGCCGCCGCCGCGGATGTTGGCCACCACGTAGACGCCACCGCGGGTATGCGGGGCCTCCCCGTCGGCGCCGGCGGACTCCGCGGTGCGACGTTCCAGCCAGGCCCGGCCGATCGCACCGCTGTACGCCGGGGTCCGCGAGATCTCGAAGCCGCCGTAGCCGGAGAGCTGGGTCGGGTTCTGGCCGTCCAGGACCAGGTCCTTCGAGGCCACCTGGAAGTACGGCACCCGGGTGCCGTCCTTGGACACGGCGAAGTGCTGCTGGACCTCGTAATCCGCTTCATTGAAGAACGACGGCGAGGAGCGGATCACCTCGTGCGTGCTGACCGCACCGTGACCGGACCGCTTGAGCGTTCCCCGGGTGAGGGTGCTGGGCGTCGTGAAGCCGGTGGCGACGAGCCAGAAGTCGTTCCCGGCGCCGGGGGCCTCGCCCTCGGACACCGATGCAGCGCCGCCGGTGCCGTCGTCGCCGGAGACCTCGGCGTCGTCCTCGTCGTCGACGGCAAAGGCGTTGACGTCGTGCAGCGGCGGGCAGGCGTCCAGCCGGGTGGAGGCCCAGGCGGCATCCGTGCCCGGCCGCTGCGGATCCAGGACCCGGATCTCCGAGGAGACGTCCCGGAGCAGGTTGAGCAGCAGGAAGTCCCGCGTCCAGCTCCAGGACTGCAGTGAGGTGTTCGCATCCGGGGTGAACAACACTGACAGCTCCCGGCTGCCGGCAAGAAAGTCCTCGAAGTCGGCGGCGAGCAGGGAACCGGCTGGGTACGTGGTCCCGTTGACGCTCCAGTCGCGCTGCGGCCGGAACATCAGCCATTCGCGGTGCGCGCTCAGGTTCACATCATTCGGAACATCCATCTCCAGCCACTGGCCGTCGCGCAGCACCGAGGTGCTCTTCTCGAAGAAGCTGATCCAGTCCACGGCGAACGTCCGTTCGAAGCCCGGCGTGGAGTCGTGCGCCACGATCGCCATCATGTGGTCCTCGGGGATCTCGAACAGCCGCTCGGCCTGCGCCAGGGAAACGCCGCGGCCAAGCTTCACGCCGGTCCGGGCATAGGACGAGGTGGTGCGTGGCAGCCCCTCGGCGGTGGTGGCGACCAGCAGGTTGTCCGCGTCCAGCCAAGAGGCGCTGCCCTTCCCTGTCGGGAGGTCAAAGCCGCCCGCCACGGGGTCGACGAAACCGCGGGTCTCGACGTCGAACTCACGGTAGCGGTTCGCGTCGCCGCCGTCGGGGGAGAAAGCCAGCAGGGCCAGCCGGTGCGGGTCGCCGGCGGCAGGGCGGAGGAAGTTGGCGCCATGGAAGACCCATTCCTGGCCTTCCGCCACGGCGAGGGCATCGACGTCCAGGAGGACGTCCCACTCGGGGGATCCGCTGGTGTAGCTCTCCCAGCTGGTCCGCCGCCACAGGCCCTTGGGGTTCTCCCGGTCCTTCCAGAAGTTGTAGTACCACTCGCCGTGTTTGCCCACCATGGGGATCCGGTCCGTGGAGTCCAGGACCTCCAGGATGCTGCCCTCGAGCGCGGCGAAGTCCGCATCCTCGAGCAGCTCCTCGGTGCGGGCATTCTGCTCCCGGACCCAGGCCAGCTGCTCCTCGCCGTAGACCTCCTCAAGCCAGATGTTCTCGTCGACGGGTTCAGGGACGGTCCCGGCGCCCGGGACTGATCCGGAAGGCCGGCCGGACGCGGGCTGGTGAGCAGCTTCTGTGGTGGTCATCCTTCCATCCAAGCAACATCAGCGCGGCGGTAGCAAGTCAAGGCGCCAGTCGGGCAACCACGTCAGAGCTGCAATCCAGTTGCGGATACGCTGGATGCCGTGGGCACATCGCAGAGCATCCGGACGGCACTGATAGGCGCCGGCCCCCGGGGCACGAGCGTGCTGGAGCGGCTTCTCGCCAACTGGACGCCCGCCAAACCCGCAGATACCCTCCACCTCGATGTGGTTGACCCCTATCCGGCGGGCCCGGGACACGTGTGGCAGCCCGGCCAGTCCCGGCTGTACCTGATGAACACGCAGTCCTTCTACCCCACGATCGTCCCCGAAGACCGGGAACTGGTTAAGCCGCTGGCCGGACACACCTTTGACGGCTGGCGCGAACTCCAGCGGCGGCATCCCCATCCCTCGCTGACCGCCCAGGAACGGGCCGAACTCTCCGGGCTGGGCCCGGCGGACTTTCCCAGCCGCGCATTGTACGGCCGCTACCTCCGGTGCACGCTCGAGCAACTGCTCACCCGGCTGCCGGCCGGTGTCACCGTGGACTTCCACCAGGCGACGGCGACGTCCGTCAGGCACGCCGCGGCCGCCGGCGACAGCGGCACCGCTTCCGCCGGGCAGGACGGTTCCCAGGGCGGGAGGGTGAGGTTCGACGTCGGGCTCGACGACGGCGCGGTGCTCACCGTCGACTCCGTGGTGCTGGCCCTGGGCCACCTCGAAGCGCAGCTGAACGCGGAACAGCGGGAGCTACGGGCCGCCGCGGAGGAACTCGGGCTCCTGTACCTGCCTCCGGCCGCGCCGGCCGACGTCGACTGGTCCCTGGTGCCGGCCGTCAAGCCGGTCCTGGTGCGCGGCATGGGCCTGAATTTCTTTGACGTGATGGGCCAGCTGACGGAGGGGCGCGGCGGCAGCTTCCGTGCGGGGGAGGACGGCGGCGAACTGACGTACCTGCCGTCCGGCCGCGAACCGCTCATCATCGCCGCTTCACGCCGCGGCACCCCCTACCGGGCCAAGGCCGCCCTGACCGGTTATTACCCTGCCGCGGTGTCGCTGCGCTACTGCACCGAGGGCGCGATCGCGAAGTTCGCCGATGCGGGGATCCGGCCCTCCTTCGACCACGACCTCTGGCCGCTCCTGCACCGCGACGCCGTCTGGGCCTACTACTCGACGCTCGCGCGCTCGCAGCCCGGCGCGATCCTGACGGATCCGGCCGAGTTCCTGCGGGCGCTGCAGGAGTCCCTGCACCCGCACGCGCATTCCACGGGCAAATGGGAGGACGCCGCGGAATCGGTGATCGACGTGCACATCCGGCCGGCCCACCGCCTGGACCTGCCCGGCCTCGCGGCGCCCCTGGCCGGGCGCTCGTTCAGCTCCCGGGCCGAGCTGGACGCCGCCGTCGTCGACTACCTGATGGATGATGCCCGGCGTTCGGCGCTCGGCGAGGACGACCCCGTGAAGATGACGATCGGCGCCCTGCACCACGGCCGGGCGGTGCTCAAGACGGCCGTGGCCGACGGCGGCATCACGGACGAGTCGTGGGTCGCAGGGCTGCGCGGCTGGTTCGAATCGTTCGTGGAAGGCCTTGCCAGCGGGCCGCCGGCGCTGCGTGCCAAACAGCTGGCGGCCCTGGTCCGCGCCGGCGTCGTGCGGTTCGTCGGTCCGGATCCCAAGTTCGGCGTGGACCGCAAGGCGGGGACGTTCACCGCGGCATCGCCGTGGGTGGGCGGCGGCCCGGACGGCGGAGCCGAGCGCAGCGGCATGGCGGGCGACGCCGTGGCGGCCGTCGCCATGATCGAGGCGCTCGCGCCGGCCAACCGGGTCGCCGTCAACTCCTCGCCCCTGCTGGAACAGCTGCTCGCCGAGGGGCTGGTGCGCCCGCGCCTCATGATGACGGTGGAAGGCACCCCGGTGCAGACATCCGGGCTGGATGTTGTCCCGCACCCGTACCGGCCGCTGGGGGCGAACGGCTCCGTGACGGACGGCCTCTACGTCCTGGGGCTCCAGCTGTCCGCCGCGCAGTGGGGCACAGCCATCGCGGCCGAGGCCTGGCCGAAGTCCGGCCCCGTCTACCGCAGCGGCCAGCGCACGCTGCACGACGCCGATGAGATCGCCCGCGACATCCTCGGCGTCGAGGCCGCAACGCAAAATTGAGCATGCCCCACTCCTGTGCTGAGCGGCGGACATATGGCCTGTATGTCCATGGCCGCAGCCCAGGGGAGGGCATGCTCATTGGTGCAGGGCGTGGTCAGCGCGGCCCGTCCGGGTAGATGCTGCGCGTCTCGGCGCGTTCATGGCGGGGGCGTAGCCAATTCGGGCGGTGCACCTTGGGCAGGAGCTTCGAGACCGCCAATGCGGCGTACATGACCGTGTGGATCGCCACGAAGGTCGCCATGATGGCGAACCACGGGGTGTGCAGGAACGACTCGGGAAACAGGATGCCGGCAGGAACGCGGAGGCCGGGGATCACGGGCCCACCTTCGCGGGAGTGTCGGAGCCTGTGTGCGTGAGGTGTTTCCACTTCGCGGTCCGGCCCAGGGAAATGTCGACGATCCCTTTGACGTAGACAAAGTTGAGGAACATGTCGAAGAACAGCTCGGGGAACAGCGTCATGGCCAGGAGGCGTGCCCGCCAGCCGCCGTGCCAGGCCGTGGCCACGCGCTCGATGCTGAAGAGGACGCCCAGGCCCACCCAGAACGGGAACCAGATCCAGTCATCCAGGGACAGCAGCATGAGCAGCATGAGCAGCAGGAGCAACAGGTAGCAGCCCAGGGCAATGACGCCGTAGCCGATCCCCAGCTGCTGAGCCCAGTAACGCATCGTCTGGGGTGTGATCCCGTAGGCGCCGATGTTCTCAAGGGCGCCCCGCTGCCAGCGAAGCCGTTGCGCCCAGAACGTGCGCCAGCTCGGCATCAGTTCGGTGACCACGGTGCATTCCGTTGGGGAGATGATCAGCGCGCCGAGGGATTTCAGTGCGATCGTCAACTCGTTGTCCTCCGTCAGCGCGGCGGTGTCGTAGACATCTCCGGCTGAGCCAGGAAGAGAATGGCCACGTTGTTCGGCGACCGTGCGCAGGGCGCGGGGCCGGAACAGGGAGGCAGTGCCGGTGAGCACAAAGACGCGGCCCCGTCGTCGTCGTATCTGCCGACCGTAGCGGATGTATTCGTTGCGCTGGAACTGACCCAGCAGGCCGTGGCCTTCCTCGCCGTAGAAGAGCCCGCCCACGGCCATCAGCGCACGGTCCTTGACGAAGCGTGCGACGGCGGCGGCGAGGAACCCGTCGTCGAGCTGGGTATCAGCGTCCATCACCATGACGACGTCGTTGTCGCTTTGGCCCGGAAGCAGCTGCTTGAGCGCCTGGTTGAGGGCGCCGGCTTTCTTTTGCGTGTTGCCGACGGATTCGATGGCCTCGACGCCGGCCCGCCGGGCGAGGTCGGCGGTCGAGTCGGTGCAGTTGTCCGCGACGACGATGATGCGCTCCGGGCGGTGGGACTGGGCCAGGAGGGAGGCGAGCGTGGAAGGGAGTGAGGCTTGCTCGTTGTAGGCAGGGATCAGCACGGTCACCGTCACTGGCCCGGCGAACACGCCGTGGGTTGCCGCCATCACCACTTTGGGTGCGAGGGGAGTGATCCGCGGATTTGAGGACCGGCGGGTTCTGGCGGTGATCCGGCGTTCAAGCAGTGCGACGCCGGCGGCCATCAGGAGGGCGAGGGCGATGGCGGCGAAGATCACGCGCGGGGCCGGGGCATCGGTATTGCAGAGCAGGCTCCAGACGCCGACAACGACTTCGTGGGTGGTTTCGACAGCCATGTCCGGCCCGCCCGCGACCACGGTGAACTAGAGGAGCGTGGCTCCGGCGGATGCCGCGACCGCAATCACGAGGCCGACCTCCTGGTGGAACCGTCCTCTGCCCATTCGCTGGATGCTAGCACTGTCTCATGTGCATCATCTGTCACATTGGTTTCACATGAAAAGTGGGCATGCCCCACCCCCGGGCTCAACAGGGGACACTTGGCCTAAATGTCCATTGCTGCGGCCCGGGGGCGGGCATGCTCACTGGTGCGGGCTAGGGCATGCGAGCAGGGGAATCAGCCCTTCAGGCCTCCTGCGTCGGGGTGGATGCGCCGCCGCGGGGCAGTTCCTGGCTGATCATGAATACGGCGCCGGTCGAATCGGCAAGGGTTGCATTCCTGCCGTACGGGGTGTCTTCGGGGGCGCGGAGAACCGTGCCGCCCAGTTCAACGGCCTTGGCGGCGGCGGCGTCGGCGTTCTCCACGCCGAAGTAGACCTGCCAGTTGGACGGCACCCCTTCCGGGAGGAAGCCGGAGGCGTCGAAGATGCCCGCCTTGGCGGCGTCGCCGGCGCCGAGGGTGGTGTACTTAAATTCGGGGGTGTCACTCATGACATCGGTGTCCCAGCCGAAGACGTCCTGGTAGAACTTGACGGCCGTGGTGTAGTCCTTGGTGTGCAGCTCGTGCCAGACGGGGGCCCCGGGTTCCTCGGCCAACTCGTAGCCCTTCATCTCGCCCGGCTGCCACACGCCGATTGCTGCGCCGGCGGCGTCGCCGATCATGGCCATGTGGCCCTGCTCCGGCACGTCCATGGGTTCCATGTAGACCTGCCCGCCGTGCTCGGCCGCGGCCTTGACGGTTGCCGCGGCGTCATCCGAGCGCAGGTACGTGGACCACGTGTCCGGCATGCCCGCCTGGCCTTCCTGCTTCTGCATCATTCCGGCCACGGACTTTCCGTTCTTCCACGCCGTGATGTAGCCGCCGTATTTTTCCTCGTCACCGGTTTGGAAGTCCCAGCCGAAGATCGTGCCGTAGAACGATTTGGCTTTTTCCGTGTCCGCTGTCATCAGATCGTTCCAGCATGGTGCGCCGTTGGAGTGTTCGGGTGTTGGCATTGAGGGCTCCTTCTCTAGTTCGGCGGCTCGTGCCAGTTGCGGCGGCCGCCGGATTCGGGTGGGTGGTGGAGACAACACAGAGACTATGTCGGGGGCACGACTGTTGCAATGGTCCGCAGGATCCGGGCCTGACGATGGGCGCCGGCGGAAGCTCCAACGCGGCCGGCGGCGAGTGGCGGAGGCCTGCCGCGGGCAGATCAGGGCGGATCCCGGCCGGCCATCCGCCCTGATCTGCCCGCACGCGAGGTCCGACGCCGATCCTGTCACCCCGGGGCTGTGGATAACCCGGCGCGTCTGCCGCCGTCCTGTGGCCTAATTGTCCAATGGCGACGGCGAAACCCCTGCCGGAGGGACTGGCGGCAGGTTCATTCACGATCGGCGAAGCCCGGCTGGATGGACTCTCCCCGTGGCGGGCCAAAGCCAAGGATATCCACGTGCCGAGCCGCGGCATCCGGGTGCCCGCAGGGCCGGAGCAGTCACTCCTGGCGCGGGCCAGGCCTTACACACCGATGGGCACCGCCGATACCGTCAGCTTCTTCTCGGCCGCGGAAATCCACGCCTTCAAGTTGCCCGGTGGCGTTGCGGGCGTCCGGCTTCCGCTTTCAGCCCGGATCCTGCACCTGACCCGGAACGGGTCCGCCGCTCCCCGTCGGAAGGGGGTCGTTGGCCACCGCTCCGCCCTGCCGCCCGAGGACGTGTTGATGCTGCAGGGCGTTCCCGTCACCTCCATACCCCGGACCCTGGTGGATCTGGCCGGAACCGGGGCCTTGACCCGCGAAGACATCGTGGTCATTGCCGACGACCTCGTCTGTGAGCACCCGCGGTACCAGCACCGGAGGATCGCCCGGCTTCCGCTGAGGGACCTGCTCCTGTACGTGGAGCAGAAGAGCCGCGTCGCCGGCCTTCCGCTGCTCCGGAGCGCCCTCGAACTGGTTTGCCTCGGCGTCGACTCCCCGCCCGAAACACGGCTCCGCTTGCTCTTCGGGTGTTCCGCCATCCCGCGATTTGAGCCGAACTACGTCCTCATGGATTCCGTGGGCACCCCGCTGTGGATGGATCTCGGCTGTCCGGAATACCGTCTGGCCGTGGAGTACGACGGCGGTCACCACCTGACGCCGGCCCAGCAGCAGTCCGATGCGCTGCGCAACGAACGTACCGCGAGCGCCGGCTGGCGGCAGCTGGTCATAAACAAGCTCGACGTCAGAAACGGCGACGACTGGGTGCTGGTGCGGGTCCGGCAGGCCTTGCGGGCACAGGGCTGGCCCGGCTGAACTGAGGCGGGCGTCGCGCGGGCAGATCAGGGCGGATCCCGGCCGGGCATGCGCCCTGATCCGCCCGCGCCTGATCCGCGCGCCTGATCCGCAGGCCTGGTGTGCTCCCGGGGCGCAAAAAGCCCCCGGTTCCCGCGTGATTCGCAGGCGCCGGGGGCATTATTCGCGGAAGGTAAGAGATTCGAACTCTTGGTACGGGGTCACCGCACACTGGTTTTCAAGACCAGCTCCATCGGCCGCTCGGACAACCTTCCCTAACGAGTAGTCTTTCATAGGCAGTCGGCTGCCACAAAAAACGCGCTGCGCTTGCGGACGGGTGCAGCTCCTCCCCATATTCTGGGGGAAGGTGTTGATCGGACCTGGTTTGCGCGGCGCACTCGTGCACGAAGCCAGTTAGGAATCGGGAGTTCTCCATGAAGGCCGTCTATATCTCAGAACCCGGCGGACCGGAGGCCCTGGAAGTCCGTGAGGTCGAGGCCCCGGTCCCCGGGCACGGCGAGGTGCTGATCGACGTCGTGGCCGCCGGCCTGAACCGCGCCGACGTCCAGCAGCGTAAGGGCCACTACCCTCCGCCGCCGGGCGCCTCGGAGATTCCCGGGCTGGAGGTTTCCGGCAGGATCGCCGGCTTCGGCCCGGGCGTGACCAAGCCCTTCTCCGTGGGGGACAAGGTGGTGGCACTGCTCGCCGGTGGCGGCTACGCCCAGCAGGTGGCCGTTCCGGCCGGGCAGGTCTTAAGGATTCCCGACGGCGTGGACCTCGTCACCGCCGCATCGTTGCCGGAAGTCGCGGCCACGGTCTACTCCAACCTGATCATGACGGCGCAGTTGCAGCCGGGCGAAACCGTGCTCATTCACGGGGCCACGGGCGGCATCGGCACCATGGCCATCCAGCTGGCGAAGGCGTTAGGCTCACGTGTGGCCACGACGGCGGGCAACGCGGAAAAGGTCGGCACGGCGAAGGCGTTCCTCGGGGCCGACATCGCCATCAACTACGCCGAGGAAGACTTTCCGGAGAGCCTGCGCGCGCAGAACGGCGGCAAAGGGGCGGACGTGATCCTCGACGTCGTCGGCGCCAAATACCTCAATCAAAACGTCGACGCCCTGGCCGATTACGGACGGCTCGTGGTGATCGGGCTGCAGGGCGGGTCCAAGGCGGAGCTGGACCTGGGCCAGCTGCTGAAGAAGCGGGCCGCCATCATCGCCACTGCACTGCGTCCGCGCCCGGTCGAGGAAAAGACCGTGATCATGAACGCCGTCCGCGACGCCGTGTGGCCGCTGCTGACCGACGGGCGGATCCGGCCGCTCGTGGCCAAGACGTTCCCGCTGGACGAGGTTGCCGCCGCGCACCGGTATTTCGATTCGGGCGACCACGTCGGCAAGGTCCTGCTGGTGATGTAGCTGGTGATGTAGCTCCCGAAGTAGCGGGGGCAGGCCGCCAAGCCGCAGGTCACCGAGGACTTATACCGGCTGGGGCATGCGCTGTTTGCCCACGGGGCGCCAATGACGATAATGTGATTCCATACGCGGTATACACGCGTCTTGGGGCGCGTGTATGCTGTGTCGTTCCGCGATCTCCGGGAGCAAAATGTCTATCCGTCACAGCCTCCTCGCCCTGCTGCAGGACCGGCCGCGCTACGGCTACCAGCTCAGGATCGAATTCGAGGACCGCACCGGCTCGTCCTGGCCGCTCAACATCGGCCAGGTGTACACCACCCTCGACCGGCTGGAACGTGACGGCCTTGTCCGCAGGGACGGCGCCGACGGCGACGGTCACGTGATCTACAGCCTCACCCCGGCCGGCCAGTCGGAGGTCAGCGGCTGGTTCACGTCGCCCGTGGCCCGCACCAACCCGCCGCGGAACGAACTGGCCATCAAACTCGCCCTAGGCCTGACGATTCCCGGGATCGACGTCGGCGCCATCATCCAGGCACAGCGGGCTGTCTCCATTCGGGCCTTGCAGGATTACACCAAGTCCCGCCGTGACACCGCCGCCCTGCAGCGGCCGGTCGACACCGCAAGGCTCCTGGTGCTGGATTCACTCATCTTCCAGACCGAAGCCGAAGTCCGCTGGCTGGACCTCTGCGAGGCCCGGCTGATGCAGCTGACCAATCCGCCGGGATAACCCTTCGGAAAGGTCCGGCCGCCGGCTCCCGCCGCGCGCCCGCCCGCTCCCGCCGCACACCTGCCCGACCGTTCGTCGCGCCAACCGCACCGCCGGGCGCACAGCCGCGTCCGTGGCCATGCCACGTTGGTACGGTGCGTGGGGCAGTTCTGCACCGGTGGACTGCCAAGCTGGGTTTCTCAAGGAGGAGACATGGGCACAATGCCAGATGGCAAGCAAGGCAGCAGAAGGCACGGCACCGTACAACGCGACGACGGCCTCACCCCGGACCCGGCCCTTCCGGCCCCATCCGTGGACGAATCCGTCCAGGACGCCGAAGACCGGAGATGGACACCGGCCAAGATTGCGCTGTGGGCGGCCATCGCGCTGCTGGGCGGCCTGGCCTGGTTCATGCTCGCGATCATCCGCGGCGAAACCGTCAACGCCATCTGGTTTGTGTTCGCGTCCGTCTGCACGTACCTGATCGGCTACCGCTTCTACTCCAAGGTCATTGAGCGGTACCTGCTCAAGCCGAATGACCGCCGCGCCACCCCGTCCGAATACAAGGCCGACGGCAAGGACTACGTCCGCACGGACCGCAACGTCCTGTTCGGCCACCACTTCGCCGCCATCGCCGGCGCCGGCCCGCTGGTGGGCCCGGTCATCGCGGCGCAGATGGGATACCTGCCGGGCACCATCTGGATCATCATCGGCGTCGTCCTCGCCGGCGCGGTCCAGGACTATCTTGTACTGTTCTTCTCAATGCGCCGTGGCGGTCGTTCGCTGGGCCAGATGGCCCGCGAGGAACTCGGCGTGATCGGCGGCACCGCCGCCCTCGTGGCCACGCTGCTCATCATGGTGATCATCGTCGCCATCCTTGCCCTCGTCGTCGTGAACGCCCTGGGCGAAAGCCCCTGGGGTGTCTTCGCGGTGGGCATGACCATCCCGATCGCCCTGTTCATGGGCGTCTACCTGCGCTACATCCGGCCCGGCAAGGTCATGGAAGTCTCGCTGATCGGCTTCGTGCTGCTCATGGCCGCCATCATCGGCGGCGGCGCCGTGGCCGGCACCGAGTGGGGCGCCGCGTTCTTCCACCTGGACAAGGTCACCATCGCCTGGGGCCTAATCATCTACGGCTTCATCGCGGCCATCCTTCCGGTATGGCTCCTGCTGGCACCCCGCGATTACCTCTCCACCTTCATGAAGATCGGCGTGATCGTGATGCTGGCCCTGGCCATCATCGTCGTCCGCCCGGAAATCACGGTTCCGGCCTTCAGCGAGTTCGCCGGCCGGGACAACGGGCCGGTCTTCTCCGGGGCCGTGTTCCCCTTCCTCTTCGTCACCATCGCCTGCGGCGCGTTGTCCGGCTTCCACGCCCTGATCGCCTCCGGCACCACGCCGAAACTGATCGAGAAGGAACGCCAGACCCGCCTGATCGGCTACGGCGGCATGCTGATGGAGTCGTTCGTGGCGATCATGGCGCTCGTGGCCGCGATCTCCATTGACCGCGGCATCTATTTCGCGATGAACGCCCCAGTGGCGCTCACCGGCGGAACCGTCGAAACGGCGGCGCAGTGGGTCAACAGCCTGGGCCTGGCCGGCGTCAACATCACCCCTGGCCAGCTCGCGCAGACGGCCAAGGACGTGGGGGAGCAAAGCATCATCTCGCGTTCCGGCGGCGCCCCAACCCTCGCCGTCGGCCTGGCCCACATCATGCAGCAGTTCATCGGCGGCACGGCCATGATGGCCTTCTGGTACCACTTCGCCATCATGTTCGAGGCACTGTTCATCCTGACCGCCGTCGACGCCGGCACCCGGGTTGCGCGGTTCATGCTGCAGGATTCGATCGGCAACTTCGTCCCCAAGTTCAAGGAACACGGTTGGCGGCCCGGTGCCTGGATCTGCACCGCCGTCATGGTCGTCGCCTGGGGTGCCGTGCTGCTGATGGGTGTCACGGACCCGCTGGGCGGCATCAACACGCTGTTCCCGCTGTTCGGCATCGCCAACCAGCTGCTGGCAGCAATCGCCCTGTCGGTCTGCCTGGCCATCGCGGCAAAGCGCAGCGCCCGGAAGTACCTGTGGATTGTGGCGGTGCCGCTGGCATTCGCTGCCGTCGTGACCATCACGGCCAGCTTCCAGAAGATCTTCTCACCGGTGCCGGCCGTTGGCTATTTCGCCAACAACGCCGCTTTCACCAAGGCACTCGCGGACGGCAAGACCTCCTTCGGTACGGCCAAGACCCAGGCCGCCATGGAAGCCGTGGTCCGCAACACCATGATCCAGGGCTGGCTGTCGGTCACATTCGTGGTGCTGAGCATCATCGTCATCATCACCGCGGTGGCCGCGACGATCAAGGCCCTCCGCAACACGGCCGCCGGGATCGCCAATGCCGAACATGAAGACCAAGCGCAGCCGTCCCGGGTCTACTCCCCGGCCGGGTTCATTCCCACCGCAGCCGAGCGTGAGCTCATGGCGGAGTGGAATCAGCTCTCGGCAGATCGTCGGCTCGAAAAGGCCACGCACCACTGATGCGGAGCCTGACATGAACGGGGTACTGGCAGGGTTCCGGGGATTTGCCGGGTACCTCGGCGGCGTCCTTGGCGCAGATGCGTACAGGAAGTACCTGGAGCACCATGAGGCCTCGGGCCACGCCGGTCCGCCCCTGACGGAGCGCGAGTTCTGGCGGGACCGGAATGACCGCCAGGACAGCAACCCGCAGGGCCGCTGCTGTTGAGAGGCCGGTGCTGCTGGGCTGCTGAGGCCGGCAGCGGGTCCGGAGGAGGGGCGCCGTCGGGCACAACAGCACTCGACGGCGCCCCTCCTCCGTTGCTGAACCGCTGCGGCTCGACGGCGGCGGCTGACCGGATCGCCGGTCCCCGGCGCATGAGAGTATGAAGCCATGAGCGATCAGAACGACACTCAGTCCGCCGAGGATGTTCCCGTCGAAGGCACCACCCTGGACAACGGACTGCCCACGGACGGCGAGCCGCGGACGCCGCCGGCCGCCGCTTCAGCCCGATCCGCCGGAGGACCGGTGCCCAGGCCGCCCAGGGGCAGCGAGCTCCAGGACCTCGTGGACGAACCGGCGAAGGTCATGCGGATCGGGACCATGATCAAGCAGCTGCTGGACGAAGTGAAGTCCGCGCCGCTGGATGACGCGGCCCGGGTCCGGCTGGCTGAAATCCATGAACGCTCCATCAAGGAGCTCGAGGACGGCCTCGCCCCGGAGCTCGTCGAGGAGCTCGAACGGATCAACCTTCCCTTCCCCGAGAATGCAACCCCCTCCGACGCCGAACTGCGGATCGCCCAGGCCCAGCTGGTCGGCTGGCTCGAGGGCCTCTTCCACGGCATCCAGACCGCCATCGCCGCCCAGCACGCCGCGCGGGAGCACGCTTACGCGCAGATGCAGCTCCGCCAGCTGCCGCCGGGAACGGTGATCGCGCCCGGCGTTGTCATCGGGGAGAACGGTGAACCGGTCCGGGCGGCCGCGCCGAAACGCGGTGCGGACGGCTCACAGCCTCCCGAGCCCGCTGATCCGGACCACGGCCCCGGCCAGTACCTCTAGGGCAGCCTTGGGATTGTTCAGCGCCGCCCGGCAGGGACGCAAAGACGACGCCGAGCTCGGCAAGGGCCTCTGGCGGCGGGCCCACGACCGCTTCAACCGCGGACTGGACCGCTACCACCAGGTCCTCGAAGGCGTCGAGGATGAAGACCTGTATGGCGAGCTCGTAGAAATCGGCAACGAGCTGTCAGCCCTCTCCGCCCGGGTCCGGTGGATCTGCGTGGAGGCCCAGCGGCGCTCACCCAGCGACGGCCTCGACATTCCCGGGGCGCTGGCAGGAGTCCACCGTTCCTTGTCCACGGCAGGCAACTCCCTGGCCACGACGGCGGAAGCGGCGGCGATGCTCCGCCTCGCCGTCGGGCCGGTTCCCGCGGGTTCGGCGTCCGTGCGGCGTCGCGCCGAATCCGTGCTGGAACAGGTCGGCGACGCCGAACGGCGGCTGGCGGAGGCCGCCGAGAGCGGCCGGCACTCCGGCTGAGCCTTATTCCCGGTTACGCGCCTAGCTTAGCTTCGCCCTGACACTGGCCGGACCGCGTGGATGTTGGCAGGATAAAAGAATGACTTTTTCTCCTGTTCTTACTTTCAATGACGGCAACACCATCCCCCAGCTCGGCTACGGTGTGTGGCAGGTTGAAGACGACGTGGCCGAAAAGGTGGTTGTCCAGGCGTTCGAGGCCGGCTTCCGCCACATCGACACCGCGAAGATCTACGGCAACGAAGCAGGCGTGGGCCAGGCGATCGAACGCTCGGGCCTCAAGCCGGAGGACATCTTCATCACCACGAAGCTGTGGAACGCGGACCAGGGCTATGAGTCCACGCTGACGGCCTTCGAGGAGTCCATGGAGCGGCTCGGCCTCGATACCCTGGACATGTACCTGATCCACTGGCAGCAGCCGAAGCAGGACAAGTACGTCGACACTTGGAAGGCGCTCATCGAGCTCCAGAAGCAGGGCCGCGTGAAGACCATCGGTGTCTCCAACTTCACCAAGGAAGGCCTGCAGCGCCTCATCGATGAGACCGGCGTGGTTCCGGCCATCAACCAGATCGAACTCCACCCGTTCTTCAACCAGGCGGAGCTGCGCGAATTCAATGCCTCCAAGGGCATCCTCACGCAGGCCTGGTCACCGCTGGGCCAGGGCGGCGAGCTCCTGGAAAGCCCGGTCATCGCGAAGATCGCAGCCAAGCACGGCGCCACTCCTGCCCAGGTTGTCATCGCCTGGCACCTGGCCATCGGCAACGTTGTCATCCCCAAGTCGGTGACGGAGTCCCGGATCCGCGAGAACTACGGGGCCCTGGACGTCACCCTTGACGAGACCGACGTCGAAGCCATCAACGGCCTGGACCGCTCCGCGGAGGGTACCGGACGCATCGGCCCCGACCCGGCGGTCTCCGACTTCGCCTAAGAGGCGCCTGGCGGAGCCGCGCCTGGCGGAGCCGCCGATGCGCGCAGCAGGGCCTTCATCCGCAAGGGTGAGGGCCCTGCTGCCGTCCCGACGGTTGCGGGCCCGTGGCGACCCTCATCTCTCTGGTCCGTCGCTCAGGCGGCTGCCCGGTCCACTTTCTTCACCGACACGGCGTCGACAACGGCCCAGCCGTCCGCATCCGCGATGCGCCGGCTCGCGAAGCGGTCCGCCTCCGCGGCGTCATCGAAGAGCTCGGTGCGGATCCGGCCGGAGTCCGTATCCAGATAGGTGACTTCAAAATAGGGGGCGGCTTCGAAATCCTGGTTGTTCTCCATGATTCCAGTGTGCAACAGGCCTCTGACAGTAAGACTTTATGACTCCGGCGTGTTGCCGAGCCTCAGCAAGCGTTCCCGGGCGAGGACTTCTTTGCGCCGTTCCTTGTCCGCGGCACGGGCCGCCTGCTGCCCTGTGGCCGCGGCAAGGTCACGGCGTTTCCGCGCCCCCTTGAGCTCCTCTTCCGTCCGCCGCAGCCGCTCCCTGATGCGGCGTTCCTCGTCGGCGAGCCTGGTGGCCTCCGCCGTTGCGGCGGCCAGCTCCTCTTCGCAACGGAGGGCTTCTTCGGCGGCTGCCCGGGCCGCCTGTTCGGCCGCTTGCAGGCCGGCCCGGGCCCGTTCCACGGCCGACGGTGCGGGCGCCCGCGGCTCCTTCCGGACGGCCCGCAAGAGTGGCTGCTCCGCCGGCCGCCGCCCGGGGGCGCCGGCCACGCCGGGCACCGGGCCTGGTCCGCTGGCTGTTTCACTGCCTGCTCCGCTGCCGGGCACCGCCACGGCACCTGCCAGTTCGACGACGTCGACCCCGTCCGCTGAGAGCGCCCGCAGCAGACGGCCGCTCTGCACGGCAGCCGCCGCCCCCTCGTCCGCCGTGGCGGCCCGCAGCGTCTGCTCCACCTCGGTCGCCACCGCGTCGCTGATCTTCCGGCCCCGCTGCTCCGCCACGGCGCGTGCCGTCCTCACCGCACCGGACAGCAGCTGCCGCCGCTCCTGCCCCAGGCTGCGGAGCCCCGCGGCGTCCAAGGCGGACTGCGCGGCGCGCATCGACTTCCCCAGCTCGGCCAGGTCGCGGAGGGTTTCGGGATGGTGCGCCGCGAGCATGTTCACCGCCCACGCCGCAACGGAGGGCTTGGGCAGGGAACGCACTTCCGCGGCCAGGGACCGCTGTTCTTCGGCGGCGGGGCCAGCCGCGGTCACTTCTTTGGCCGCGGCCGTCCGGGCGGCCACAAAATCGCCGTACGGCAAGGCATACAGCTGCCCCGCAATGCCCCCCAGTTCCCGCGCTCCCATGCAAGAATCATAGGAGCAAATTGGCGGGCAAGCGGCTGTGGGGATCAGTCCTGCTGCCGACCGTGCTTCAGGTGGCCGCCGTCGAATTGCCCTTCCTGCAGCGGATGTTCGGGACGGCGTCCTTGCAGCCGGACAAAGCCTCGGGGCGCTGAGGCCCTGGTCGTCAGGACGCGGGGCGCACCTTCCGCAGCGTCACGAGGAGCACCACCAAGGCAGCGGCCTGCAACACGGCCACCGCCGCGATGAGCAGCGGCCGGGCATCGTAGAGCGCCCCGTAGAGTGCCCCGCCCGCCAGCGCCCCGGCCCCCTCGAAGGCCGCGAACACGCCGTAGGCCGTGCCTTGCCGGAGTTCGGGCACCAGATCGGCGATCAGCGCCTTGACCGTGGAGTCCTGGATGCCGGTGGCGATGCCCCAGACGAGGATGCCGGCGAGGACGAGTCCGGCGCCCGGCGCCAAGGCCAGCACCGGCACGGAAGCGATCAGCACGGGCAGCGCCAGCAGTACAGCCGCCCCGGCACGGTCGTACAGGACCCCGGTGGCCAGGGCCCCGAGTGCCGCCGCGCCCATCGCGGCGGCGTACAGCAACGGGACCACCGACACCGGAACGGCCACCGTCGTCGTGAGGTGGAAGGAAATGACCCCGAAGGCAACCAGACCCGCACTCCAGAAGAACGCTGCCACGGCAAACAGGATGAAGACGCCGGAGAAGACCGACGCCGGTCTGCCGGCAGGCGGCTGCCCGGCGGCGCCCTGCGGTACAGGGGGCTCGACGTCGCCTTCCGCGGGAGCGGCCGGGCCGTTGCCCGGATCCTGGACCCGGCGCCGCAGCCACACCAGCAGGAGCAGTGCCGCGGCTGCCGGAACGGCCAGCACGGCGAAGGCCGCCGACAGGTTACCGGCGGCAACCAGCACCGCGGAGACGAGCAGCGGCCCGAGCAGCGCCCCGGCAAGGTCCAGCGACTTGTGGACGGCGAAGCCGCGCCCCCTGCCAACCGGCTTGGCAGCGGCGGCCAGCAGGACAGTCTTGGCCGGGCTGCGGACGGCTTTTCCCACCCTGTCTCCGATAATGAGCACCGAGGCCAGGACCAGTCCGGCGGCCCCCGCCAGGGGCGCCACCGCGAGCAGGGGGACGCACACGGCAGTCAGCGCATATCCGGCCATCGTAAAGGTCCAGTACTTGCGCGTGCGGTCCGCCCAGGGCCCGAACACCAGCCGGAGTCCCTGAGCCGCGGCCTCGGCACCTCCAGTAACGAGACCCACGAGCAGCGCGGACGCGCCCAGTTGGGCCAGCAGGGGACCTGCCAGCGGGCGGGCGCCGTCGGAAACGACGTCCGTCGCCAGGCTGACCAGTCCGAATCCGACCACCGGGCCCCAGGACAGGCGCCGCTGCATGCCGGACACCGCGGGAGGGCCCTCCCGCGGACGGGCTGGCAACCTCCGGGCTGGACGTTCCATCCCCTAAGGCTCGCGGACCGCCGCGCAAAAGACAATACGAGTTACCGGCCACCCGTGCTCTGCCGCTCAGAAGGAAATATTGGGCGAAGTGCATCATTTTCTGCGCCCGCTTGGTACTTTTTGAAAGCCGAACCGCAGTGTGCGGGCCGGGGGGACCCACAATGACGGATCGAAAGGCTTCACAACCATGAGCTCACCCCAGTATCAGGGCTCCGCGCCCGGCGCCCTGTGAATCAGGACTCCGCCCCGCCCCGTCCACACGGAGGAACTGTGAAGCTTTTTTCGCACCAACCACGCCATGCCGGCGGAAGACGCAAGGCGGTGGCCGCCGGACTTCTCAGCTCCGCCCTGGCCGCCGGACTCGCCCTTTCCGGCTTCGCCGTCGCGGCGCAGGCCGCAGTCCCCAGCGGCGCGGCAACAGCGGCCGAGACAGGTTCATCGGCGCCGCCGACCGGCTGGCTGCACACAGCCGGCGGCAAGATCCTGGACTCCAACAACGCCCCGTACACGATCAAGGCCGTGTCCTGGTTCGGCATGGAAACCTCCGACTGCATGCCGCACGGCCTGTGGGGGACCCTGACCATCGACGACGCCCTGGCCAACATCAAGTCGATGGGTTTCAACACCGTCCGGCTTCCGTACTCGAACGAGTGCCTCGCCGCGACGTCCATCAAGGGCAATATGAACTACTGGGCGAACCGCGCCTACGGGCTCGAGGGCAAGACGCCGCTGGTCCTGATGGACACTGTGATCGCCCGGGCCAAGGCCAACGGACTGCAGGTCATCCTGGACCGGCACCGTCCGTCATCCGCGGACCAGTCCCCGCTCTGGTACACCTCCGCGTACCCGGAGTCCAAGTGGATCTCCGACTGGAAGATGCTCGCTGCGCGGTACAAGAACGATCCGACCGTCATCGGAGCTGACCTTCACAATGAGCCTGCGGGAGCCGCAACCTGGGGCGGGGCGGCCTCCACCGACTGGCAGGCCGCGGCCACCCGCGGCGGCAACGCCGTCCTGGCCTCCAACCCGAACCTGCTGATCATCGTCGAAGGCATCGAAAACCAGGGCAACGGCACCTCCACCTGGTGGGGCGGCGGACTCGCCGACGTCAAGAACAAGCCGGTCACCCTGGCGACACCCAACCGGGTGGTCTACTCCCCGCACGACTACCCGGCCTCGCTGTATCCGCAGCAGTGGTTCAGCGACGCGAACTACCCCAATAACCTGCCCGCTGTCTGGGGCGCCAACTGGGGCTACATCCAGAAACAGGGCATCGCACCGGTCCTGCTCGGCGAGTTCGGGACCGCGCTGCAGACCACGTCCGACAAGCAGTGGATGGAGAAGATCGTCTCCTACCTCGGGACCAACTCCATGAGCTTCGCGTACTGGTCGTTCAACCCCAACAGCGGCATCACCGGGGGCCTCGTCCAGGCGGACTGGCGCACGCCGGAGGCAGCCAAGCTGGCGGCGCTCGCCCCGATTCTGAGCGGCGCGCCGGTGGTCACCACGCCGACGCCGACGCCGACCGAGTCGCCGACTCCGACGCCGACCGTGACGCCGACGCCCACGCCGACGCCGACCGAGTCACCCACGCCGACGCCGACGTCGGGCGCGCCCATCAACGCGGTGTGGAGGCTCACGAGCTCCTGGACCGGCGGCTATGTCGCCAGCCTCGACATCACCGGGCTCAGGGCAGCCCCCGGCTGGAGCGTCAGCTGGCGGGACCCCAACGTCACCGGCGTCGCCAACTCCTGGGGCGTCAAGTGCACCGTCGTCGCCAAGGTCTCGGTCACCTGCACCGGCTCCGACTGGGCCACCAAGATCGCCCCCCTACAGAAGGTCTCCGTGGGTCTGCAGGTCGATTCACTCAAGGCCCCCGTCAACCCGGTGCTGACTGTGAAGTAGGGACAGTTTGCCGTGAGGTCCAGTTCCGCTCCTCCCGATCCGAAAGGCTCAGGCGCCGGGCCCGGGCGTGAAATAGGTGTGGACCTCGAGATAGGTGAGTTTCGGTGGCTCCGGGATTCCGACTTCGGCTGCGTAGGGTCCGATCTGGTCTTTCGCGAAAGCGTCGTAGATCTCCCGGGACTGCCAGAGATCGGTGACGAGGATCCCGTTATCCGTGGCGGCAACCCAGTGGCCCAGTGCTCCGGCCGGGGCCGGGCCGCCCGGTGTGAGACCCATCTTGACGATGACCTGGTCGTATTGCGCCAAGGTGGCGCCGTTGAATTCCATGATGACTGCGACTGGCATTTTCTCTCTCCTCACGATCTGCAGACCGTCAGGCAGCGGCCCGCAACAACAAGGCCCGGTCTACGCTCCGTCCAGTAGTCCGTCAACTGGTCTGGAAAGTTCCGTCCCCGCACCCGCGGACGGCTGGACGGCCGCTGACCTGCCGTCCGTGTAGGGCGCGGCCTTCCAGTCTGTGAACGCGCGCAGTGAACGGGTCATCGCCGTGCTGTGCGACACGAGCATCTGGCGGGTCACCGTGGTCACGGGTGGCGGGACGGTCCACCCGTGGTCTTGGACGCCGGCGCCCCTCGTCCGAAACCCATTGCGGCCCGTGACCCGACCCTGACCGTGGCCCCGTCCATCGTGGGGAACCCGGTCGTCGCGAAAGCGATCACCGTCAGCTCCACGGACTCATCCGACACAGCACTGTGGGGCCACACCAAGGTCCGGGACACTCTCCAGTGGCACCGTGTTCACCTACCGGTGGATGCGCAACGGCGTTTCCATCTACGACGCCAAGGCCGCCACCTACAAGGTCCGGACGGCCGATAAGGACGCAAAGATCACCGTCCGCGTCACAGGTTCGCAGCTCGGCTACATCACGGCCTCCCGGGACAGCGAAGCGTACTTCGCCCGCTGACGGCCGGCCTCCCGGCACGCCAGCTGTCGGCGTGGCCCGGGGGAGCCGGAGCAGTCCCCACATAGGATCAGGACATGAGTTCGGATGCCGCCCCGGAGGCTGTCTTCCCGTTGCAGGTCGATGCTCAGCTGGAGGGCCAGTTGAGCATCAACGATGTCCTGCTCGAGCTCGGCCAGGCGCCCGTAGTGCACCCGTCGCCGGACTCCTCCAGCGAACTGCACTTCTTCTGAAACCTCCGGCCGTCTGTCGACCGTCCGCACACCCGCAGCGGCAAGTGGCTACCTCAGACCGCGCTACAGCAACGAAAGAACAGCAGGGACATGAACACACTCCGCAGGGCACTGGCCCTGGCCGCTCTGCTGCCCGCCGCGGCCCTGATCGCCCTGACCGGGGCCGGACCCGCCACCGCCGACACGGAGACCGGGACGTGCGCCGACGGCTACATCCCCGTCGTTTTCGACAACCAGGATGCGTGCGCCCCGGCCGGACCCGGCGGCGAGCCCCTCACGATAGGGATCATCATCACGTCCACCGGCGAAGTCATCCAAGAGGACAGGCTCCCTGGCGGCTCCCAAGTGGAAACACCCGACAAGACCTACGAGGAGCCGGACATGGCCGACGCCGTCCCGGAAGACCCCGTCCTGTGCCCGGACGGTTACATGCACGTCATCTACACGGATCAGGACGCCTGTGCTACCGTCGGCCCGGACGGCGAACCCGACCCGGCCGGGGCAGTCCTCGCCCCCGGCGAGGCTGTCCTGAAACCTGCCGGCGAGATGCCGGCACCGGCACCGACCGACGCACCGGCTCAATCCGACGCCCCGGAACCGACCGCGCCGGCCGGCACGACGCCGTCGGCGACCCCGTCGCCGGCGGCCACCGATACCTCCGCACCCGGCGCCGACGCCAAGGCGCCGGAGCAGCTGTCCGCGGAAAGCGCATCCTCGAACTGGGTTGCGCCCGTGTTCCTCAGCATCATGACTGGCCTCCTGGCGGTCGCGGCAGCCGTGTGGTTCCTGAAGACGAGGAAGAGGCGATGAGCGTGGCACCTTCCCGGACATCCGCCGCGCTGCGCGTACTCCTGGCTGTGTCGCTGACCGTTGGCGCTGCGACCGCCGTCTATGTCTGGTGGGTGCTCGGCGTGCGCATCGATGCTGCAGATGCGATGACGGATGAGCCAGCGGCCGCGGTCTGGGGAGGAGCGGGTCTCATTGCGCTCGGCTTAGGCATCGCCGGTGCAGTAGCCGCCGTCGTCATGGGCAGAAGGCGAGCCAAGCAAGACCGCTGACCGGTCTCCCGGGCGGAACCGTCAGGCGTTCCGGGCCGCCATGTCCGGCCGTGCCAGCCGGGCCGCGCCGGCCACGGCGAACACGGCCGTAAGCACCAGGGCGGCACCCCGAGCAACAGCAGCGGCAGGTCGTGGACGGCCAGTTGCGGTATGCGCCGTTCGGGGACGGTGACGACGCCGTTGAAAGCGCCCAGGATCCCGAAGTAGCTCCCGTAGACTAACGCCTTGTGCGACGGGAGAACTGCCCGATGAGGGCATCGCAGGACCGCCACAGGAGCGCGCTGTATTCGTTCCCTTTCGTCTGGCTGCGCGGAACTGGCGGTGACTGGCGGTCAGATGCAGGAGAAGTCGTAGTCAAACCCGCCTGAGACGTACTGAGTCAGCGTGACCTTCCCGCCGCCTGTCAATGGAGCGTCGGAGCACTTGCGCTTGGCTGATGTCAGGGATCTTGCTCCGGCCAGCCAGCTGCGGAGCGTGTAAAGCGGACTTGACGCTGGCACGATGCCGGCTATCTGGGACCACTGGGCACTCGTGGAGTAAAACCCCGCCGTCGCACCGATGCTCGTGAAGTAGGCTGTCATGCCCTCGAGATCGGCCCTGTTGGCGGTTTGGTCGGCGGACCAGCTGTTGCCCGTTTCGACGTCGAGCCACCAGTTGTAGGCGGAGGGGTTGCTAACGCCGCGAATGTTGGCATCGTCATAGGCCTTGGCATACCCGTACATGTATGAGCAGGCAGCTCCGACGGAACCGTTGGTGCACTGGCCGTATGGGTTGGATACTGTCGTCCCGCCATAGGTGTTGCTGGTCGGCCACCAGGATCCGGCGGTTCCGGGGTTTGCCGTGTTCACATACAAGGCGACCGCGGGCTGGCCGGTTCCGCCCCTCGACGTGCCGGCCCACGACAGTTCAGTGGCCAAACACGGATTGGTGGTGTTCGCCAGGCCGTTGTTGACGCCGACGATCCCGAACGTCTGTCCCTTTGGCATGGCCTTCCCGCATTGGGGCCAGGACACGTCGTTGCCGGGCCCAGCAGCTGTCGCGGCTTCAGCCGGAACGGCCAGGAGCATCAGCGTCACGGTCGCGGCGACGGCGACCAGCCAGCGGAATCGAGACAAAAAGGGCGTGCTGCAGGTAGTGGACATGGCGGGCCTTCCGATCAGGCGGCAAACGAACAAGGACCAGCATGTGGCCGTCGCCGGCCCCGGTCAAGAGGCTAGAGTCCGGGCACCGCGTCTCCACACGGCGTGGGTCCCACGCACGGTGGGTGAGATTCCGGGCTGGGTGATGTCGACCAGGCCCGCGTCGTACTGGCGAAGATCACAGATCTTCCGCAATTTGCCTTGGGGGTCAAACCGGCTGCTTTCAGGGCCGGTAAGGCCGGATACGGTGCTCCTTCACCCGCGAAGCCGACCTGCTCCCACCAGTGGAGGTCCACCCGGGCACGGGGTGGGCCTCCAGTCGTGTTCCCCCGGTAGGGAGGGCATGTACGCCTTACTTCCGAGAATTTGGGCATAACAAAACCCCGCGTTCGTCAGTCAGCTAAGCCTGAAAGGCGGGGTTTTTGTTGGTGCACCCCCGGGACTCGAACCCGGAACCCATTGTTACGGGCTCTCGACTGGCTTCAGGCGGTCTTGAACGGATTTGGAGTCGCCATAAAGCCGAAGCTCGCTCCGGTCATGAAGTGAGCTAAACCCGGGCTCACTCCCACCAATGTGCGCCGTAAACGTGCCGGGCGAATCCCAAGTGAGGGGAGAATCCTTGAATCCAGAGCTTCCTGCCAGAATCGAACTGGCGACCTTCTCATTACGAGTGAGACGCTCTACCAACTGAGCTAAGGAAGCAACCACATGAAAACCCGGCGAACCGCGCGGATCATGCAAGAGATAACTGTAATGGAGTCCCGGCGCCCGGGTCAAAATGAGCCGCCGTGGACTCCAAGAAAGGCCCCGGCAAACGGCCCAGACGACTTACCCGACGCCGGCGGCTGAGCGCCCGGGACCTAGCAGACGGTGTTGTCCGCGGGGGCCTTGCCGTCGATCAGGTAGCCGTCAACGGCGTTGCCGATGCAGCTGTTGGAGCGGCCATACGCGGTGTGACCCTCGCCCTTCCACGTCAGCAGCGAGGCATTCCCGAGCTGCTTGCGCAGTGCGCCCGCCCATTCCACGGGGGTGGCGGGATCTCCGGTGGTTCCCACCACCACTATCGGGGCCGACCCCTTGTATTCCACCGGTGCAGGGGTCCGGACGTTCTTGTACGGCCAGTCCTTGCAGTTGCTGCCGCCGTAGGCGAAGTAATAGCCGAGGGTGGGGGATTCCTGGCGCAGTTTCTGGTCTTCGGTCCGCATCGATGCCGTGTCGGACACCATCGGGTAGTCCAGGCAGTTGATGGCGTTGAAGGCGAAGGTGCTGTTGGAGGAGTACGTGCCGTTGGGTTCCCGGTCTGCGCCGAAGTCGGCCAGCTGCAGCATGCTCGTGCCGTCGCCGGCCATGGCCCTGGCCAGCGCCTTGGTCAGGATCGGCCAGTTGTCGTTGTTGTAAAGGGGGATGATGAGGCCGCTGACGAACGTCGACGCCGAGACCATCCGGCCGTCCTTCGCCCGCAGCGGGTTGGCCTCCGCTGCCTGGATGGCATTGCGGATCTGCTGGACGCCCTCCTCCGTGCTGCCGCTCAACGGGCACCCTTTGTCCTGCTGGCAGTTTGCCACGTAGGCGCTGATGGCCTTTTCGAAAGCCCGGGCCTGCCCGCTGGTCAGTTCCTCGTAGCTGAGCGACGGGTCAAGGGCGCCGTCCAGGACCATCCGGCCCACGTTGTCCGGGAACAGGGAGGCGTAGGTGGAGCCCAGTAGCGTCCCGTAGGAGTAGCCGAGGTAATTGAGCTTCCTGTCGTTGACCACCCCGCGCAGGATGTCGAGGTCCTTGGCCGCGCTCACGGTATCAATATGGCCCAGGACCGGGCCCGTTTTCTCCACGCACTTGGCCGCAATGGCCTTGTTGTCCGCGAGGGCCGCTTCCAGCCCGGCGTCGGTGTCCAGGGCGTAGGTCTTGGCGCGGGACGCGTCGCGTTCCTGGTCGGTGAGGCAGGTGACCGGAGCGGAGCGCTTCACACCTCGCGGGTCGAAGCCCACGAGGTCGTAGTTCGCCCGGACCCTGTCGGAAATGTTGGTGGTGCCGGCATCCCTGACGAAGTCATACCCCGAGCCGCCGGGGCCGCCGGGGTTGACCAGGAGGCTGCCTTTCTTGTTGCCCTTGGCGGGCAGCTTGAGGGCGGCAATTTCGATGCTGCCGCCGTCGGGCTTGCTGTAGTCCTGGGGGACTTTGATTTTGGCGCACTGGAAGTCTTTTTCGCAGGGCGTCCAATTGATCGTCTGGGAGTAGAAGCTGCGAAGCTCAGCCGGTGCCGCGGCGGCGATCGAGGGATCAGCCTGCCCCGACTTATCGGCTTTCGACCCGCCGTTTCCGCCGCCGAAGAGGCTGCACGAGGCCAGCGTCAGGGCGATGGCCAGAGCCAGAGCCACAGTGCCGACGGCCCGCACGCCGATCGCTACGGATCGGAATCTTGCGGGCTGAGGTCGAGCAGGCTTCATGCGGTTCTCCTTGGAGGGTAGGAACGGAGCGAAGGGGTCGCCTGGGCGGATAGTTTGTGTGGGCCATGGGAACGCCAGATGCCGTCCCGTGGGTGGTTCGTACGGGGCGGTCAGATGAGGCTGGCGGCCATCGACTCGATGGCCAGCAGCGGGGCGACGTTGGTGGTGGTGATCCGTTTGCGGGCTGTGTTGATCGCGTCCATGCGGGCAAGGGTGACTTCGGCGGTGGAACGAGTGGCGAAGTCTTCGAGTTCGCTTCTCAGTTCAAGGTTGACAAGTTCCACTGCGTTCCCCATCTGGATGATCAGGACATCCCGGTAAAAGGACAGCAGGTCTGTCAGCGTGCGGTCAAGGGAATCGGTGACGGAGCGCTTGGCGCGGCGCTTCTGGTCGTCCTGCAGTTGCTTCACCTGGCCGCGCATAGCCGGGGGCAGGGTGCCGCTCTCGGGCGCTCCGAGCGTGGCCAACAGTGCGGCCTTCTCGGCGGCGTCGCGCTCGTCGTTGGAGCTGTTGGCTTCCTCGGTGGCGATCTTGACCAGTTTTTCTGCCATCAGGACTGCCGCCGTGACGCCGCGGAGGGCCAGCGGGAACCGGACGGTTTCAAGCCGGCGCTCCCTGGCCTCCGGGTCCCGGGCAAGGCGGCGGGCGATGCCCACGTGGCTCTGCGCGGCGCGGGCGGCACGTTCCGCGATGTCCGGGTCCACGCCGTCGCGCTTGACCAGGAGGGCCGCGACGTCGGCCGCGGGCGGAAGCCGCAGCGCCACGGGGCGGCAGCGGGAACGGATGGTCACGAGGACATCGGCAGGCGAGGGGGCGCAGAGCATCCACACTGTGCGCGGGGTGGGTTCCTCGATCGCCTTGAGCAGGACGTTGGTGGTGCGCTCGGCCATCCGGTCCGCGTCTTCCACCACGATGATGCGCCACCGGCCCGAGGACGGGCGGTTCCCCGCGGTGGACACGAGCTCGCGGGCCTCGTCGATGGTGATGGTGACCTTTTCGGTGCGGACGAATGCGACGTCGGAATGGGTTTCGCCGAGGATGGTCAGGCATGCCGCGCACTCGCCGCAGCCGCGCAGGGTGACGTCCTCCTGATCGCAGTTCAGGGCGGCGGCGAAGGCTTTCGCGGCGTTGGAGCGGCCGGACCCGGGCGGGCCGGTGAAGAGCCACGCGTGCGTGAGCCCTTCGCCCTGGGCCGCCTGTCGCAGCTGGGCCACAACGGCAGGCTGGCCCTGGAGGTCGTCCCAGACAGTCATGCCGTCCTGCTTGGGGTCAGCGCCAGCAACGGCTCCACGCGCTCGAGGATCCGTGCGGCGAGCTCCGCAACGGGCAGGTGCGCCGACAGTACCAGGTACTTCTCCGGCCGGGCCGCGGCCAGATCCAGGAACGCTGCCCGGATCCGGGCGTGGAACTCATCGGCCTCGGATTCGAGGCGGTCTTCCGCAGCGTCGCCCGCGGTGCGCCGGCGCCGGCCAACCGCGGGATCGACGTCGAGCAGCACCGTAAGGTCCGGCTGGAGGCCGGAGGTGGCCCATTCGTTGATGTCGCGGACAGCATCCGTGCCGAGGCCGCGGCCCGCGCCCTGATAGGCGACCGAGGAGTCAATGTACCGGTCGGTGAGGACGATCTCGCCGCGCTCCAGGGCTGGGCGGATGACCTGGCCTGCGTGGGCGGCGCGGGAAGCCGCGAAGATCAGGGCCTCCGTGTGGGCGTCGATGTGGCCGTGGCCGTGATCCAGCACCAGGGAACGCAGCTTTTCGCCGATTGGGGTGCCACCGGGTTCGCGGGTCCGGAGCACCGTGAGGCCGCGCGACTCAAGGACCCCGGCCAGTTCTGCCGCCTGGGTGGATTTGCCGGCGCCGTCGCCGCCTTCGAAGGCAATGAACAGTCCGGCGGACAGTCGGGGCAACAGTCCGGGGTTCTGGGTAGTCACGGTTCTAGACTACCGACAATCACCGACACCATAGTGCCCGTGCGTAACGCCTTGGGTGCCCCGCGGGGCTCCGACGTACCCTGTCACCATGAGTCTTTCCGAAGAACAGGCAGCAGCGCTCTCCGCAGAAACGGTGGTTGTGGCGGCCGGCCGTCCGCCGCGCAGACGCGATGAACCGGTCAACCCTCCGCTGGTGCTGTCGTCCACCTATTTCGGCACCGGACCGCTGGGCGACGGCGACCGCGGCTACGGCCGGTATTCCAACCCCACGTGGGACCCCTTCGAGGAGGCCCTGGGCCAGCTTGAAGGGGCGGAATTGCCCGGCCTGTTGTACGCCTCCGGGCTCGCCGCCGTGAGCTCGGCCCTGTCCCTGGTGCCGGCGCAGGGAGCGCTCGTGATGCCATCCCACAGCTACGCGGGTTCGCTGGTAATGGCAACCGAGTTGGCGGAGAAAGGCTTCCTGGAACTGCGCACCGTGGACATCGCGGACACCGACGCCGTTCTGGCGCAGCTCGCGCCCGCCGGCGGCCGCCCCGCCAGCATGCTGTGGCTGGAAAGCCCCACCAACCCGATGCTCGGCGTCGCGGACTTCAGGGTGCTGACCGCGGCGGCGCATGAGGCGGGAGCGATCGTCGTCGCCGACAACACCTTCTCCACCCCCCTCGTACAGCAGCCCCTGGCCCTCGGATCCGACGTCGTCCTGCATTCAGTGACGAAGTACCTCTCCGGGCACTCCGACGTCGTGCTGGGCGCCCTAGTGACGTCCGACGCCGGGCTCCGCGCCACGCTGCTGCACCACCGCACCATCCACGGCGGCATCGCCGGACCCTTTGAGGCGTGGCTGGCGCTGCGCGGGCTGCGTACCCTGGCCTTGCGCATCGAGCGCTCGCAGGCATCGGCAGCTGTCCTGGCGGAGCGGCTGAGCAGGCATCCGAGAGTTGCCGGCATCCGTTTCCCCGGACTGGCCTCGGACCCGGGGCATGAGCGGGCCAAGTCCCAGATGAAGGGGTTCGGGTCCGTGCTCTGCATCGAAGTCGCCGCCGTCAGGGGCCGTGACGGCGGGCAGAACGGTGGCCTCAACGCTGGACTCAGCGGTGCGGAGGCGGCCGACCGCATGATCCGCGCCCTCCAGCTGTGGCTTCCCGCCACATCCCTGGGCGGCGTGGAATCGCTGATCGAGCGCCGCCGCCGGCATACGGCCGAGCCGGCCAGCGTTCCGGACAACCTCGTCCGGATGAGCGTCGGGATCGAAAACGTGGAAGACCTTTGGGCCGATTTGGAACAGGCATTGGGCACTCTGGACGGTTAGGCTGGGGGAGTGGACGGAAGAATACTGATTTACTATGTCGAAACCGGGGTTTACCTGGTCCTGGCGGTCGTAGCCGTGGCCCTTGAGGTGTGGGCGTTCTTTGATTGCCTCCGCCACAAGGCCAACGCGTTTGAAGCCGTGTCCAAGCGGACCAAGACCTTCTGGCTTGCGCTGACCGGCGGTGCCATGGCCATCGGCCTGCTCTCCCTGGTTTCCCAGCTGGGCGGCGGCGGTGGCGGCATCGGCACGCTGGGCCTGTTCGGGCTCGCCGCCGTCACGGCTGCCTCCGTGTACCTCGCCGACGTGCGCCCCGCGGTCAAGGACGCCGGCCGCGGCGGGAACCGCAACACGGGACCCTACGGCCCCTGGTGACCCCCACCCACCGGCCGCCGGTGGTTGAGCCCGTCGAAACCCCGTCCTAGTTTCCCGGCGCCACGGCGTCCCAGCCCACCGTCAGCTCGCCCAGCCGCCAACGGGACGGGCCGTCCTGGACGGGCCAGCCGCCGTCGAGCAGTGCGCGGCAAGTTGCTGACCAGCGCTGCCGGTTCCCGAACGAGGCCAGCGGCGCCGCCTCCAGCCAGGCCTTGTCCATCGCCTGCAGGTAGGAATGGATCTTCTCGCCCGGAACGTTGCGGTGGATCAGCGCCTTCGGGAGCCGCTCGGCAACGTCCGAGGGCAGCGTGAATGCGCCAAACCGAAGGGACACGCTCAGGCTCAGCGGCCGCTCGGCGTCGAGCGCCACCCAGGTGACACGCCGCCCGATCTCGTCACAGGTCCCGTCGATGAACAGGCCGCCGGGAGCCAGCCGTCCCTGCACCAGCCGCCAGATGTCCCGGACATCGGCTTCCTCGTACTGCCGCAGCACGTTGAAGGCGCGCACCAGCACGGGACGGCCGGCCACGGGAAGCTCAAAGCCGCCCAGCTGGAAACTGAGCCCCGGCCGCTCCAGCGCTTTGGCCAGCCGGACGCGGTCCGGTTCGATTTCGATGCCCACCACCCGCACGTCCGGACGGATCACCGACAGCCGCTCGAAGAGTTCGACGGCGGTGGCCGGGGAAGCGCCGAAGCCCAGGTCGACCACGAGCGGATCAGCCGCGGCGCGCAACCGCCATGCCTGCGGTCCAGTCAGCCAGCGGTCTAGGCGGCGCATCCGGTTCGGATTGGTGGTCCCGCGGGTCACGTTCCCTACGGGCCTGCCGCTTTGGACGCGGCCCTTGGATCCTCCGGCGGTGCCGCCTTTACCCCCGCTGCTGCCTGCGCCGCTGCTGGCCCCGCCGGCGGACCCGCCCTTACTCCGGGCGGCGTCCACCCGTTCAGCCTTTTGCACCACAGCCCCACCCTATCCTCCGGCGATCCTCCGACGCGTTGACTGGAGCGGCCACGTGCGGAGCGGGAATGTAATGCTCGGAAACGCCCGCGGCCGCTCCGCTAGGATGAAAACCATGACTTACAAGCTGATTCTGCTGCGCCACGGCCACAGCGACTGGAACGCCAAGAACCTGTTCACCGGCTGGGTGGACGTTGACCTCAACGACCAGGGCCGCGCTGAGGCGGTTCGCGGCGGCGAGCTTCTCGTGGAGAACAACATCCTCCCGGACATCCTCTACACCTCACGGCTGAAGCGGGCCATCAACACGGCGAACCTGGCCCTCGACATTGCGGACCGCGGCTGGATCGACGTCAAGCGCGACTGGCGCCTGAACGAACGCCACTACGGCGCGCTGCAGGGCAAGGACAAGGCCCAGACCCTCGCCGAATACGGCGAAGAGCAGTTCATGCTGTGGCGCCGCTCCTACGACACCCCGCCGCCGCCCCTGGCCGACGACTCCGAATTCTCCCAGGTGGGCGACCCCCGCTACGCGGACCTGGGCGACGCCATGCCCCGCACCGAGTGCCTCAAGGACGTGCTGATCCGACTTATGCCGTACTGGGAATCAGACATCAAGGAAGACCTCAAGGCCGGCAAGACCGTCCTGGTCACCGCCCACGGCAACTCGCTGCGGGCCCTCGTCAAGCACCTTGACGGCATCAGCGACGAGGACATCGCCAGCCTCAACATCCCCACCGGCATCCCGCTGGTCTACGAACTGGACGAGGACTTCCAGCCGATCACCCCGGGGGGCGCTTACCTCGACCCCGAGGCCGCGGCCGAGTCCATCAAGGCAGTCGCCAACCAGGGCAAGAGGTAAAGCCTCACCCGCGGATGCGACGACGGCGTCCGGCCACCCCCAAGGTGACCGGACGCCGTCGTTCTGCCTATTGAGCCGTTCTGCTGGTTGAAAGCCCGGGAGCAGACGTCAGCTGTGTTCGATGCTGTTCGGCTGCCAGGCGCCGGTGACCAGGTAGGTGACCTTCTGCGCGACGGAGACGCCGTGGTCGGCGAAGCGCTCGAAGTAGCGGCTGGCGAGGGCGACGTCGACGGTCGTGGCCGGGGATTCCTGCCAGTCGCTGCGGGCGATCGCCTTGAAGACGCTCAAGTGAAGATCGTTGACGGCGCTGTTGGCTTTCATGATGTCGCGGGCAACTTCGAGGTCGCGGGTTTCCAGCAGCACGGTGAGCTTGTTGGCGATCAGCAGGTCCTGCTCGGCGAAGCTCTTGAACGTCTCGTGCAGCTGGGCCGGAACGACCGTCGCGGGGTAGCGGAGCCGGGCGAGCTGCGCGAGGTGGCGGGCGAGGTCGCCCATGCGCTCCAGTGAGGCGCTCATCCGCAGCGAGCCCACGATCATGCGCAGGTCGCTGGCCACCGGGCCCTGCAGGGCCAGGATGTCGATGGCGCGCTCGTCGAGGCTGTTCTGCAGGAAGTCGATCCGGGCATCGGCGGCGATGACGTCCTCGGCCAGATCGATGTCGGCGCCTTCGAAGGCGGTGGTGGCCTTTTCGATGGCCTCAGTGACCAGCTTTGAGATATCGACGAGCTGTTCCCCCACTTGGGCGAGCTCCTCCTGAAAAACCTTACGCACGTGTGCGTCCTTTCCTCGGAAATACTGCCTGCCACTGAAGTGGCCTGCCTATTTCGGTTCACCTAGCGGCGCTTCAACTGTCAACTCTTCCAGTGTCCGGTGAACTGTTACGCCCCAATAGGTGAACGTTAGCTGAACCGGCGCCGGAATCGCAGGAGATTACAGTTTCGGCCGTAAAGCAGAGCATAAGCTGGAGCCGTGGATCCAATGCTCATCGGCGTGATCGCCGGCCTGATCGGCCTCTCGCTTGGCATCTTCGGCATGCTCGCGTTCAGGGTCAGCGAGCAGCAACGGCAAATCGTCGACGTCGACGTCGACGATCCCTCGCTCCCCGAGGGGGCAGCAGAGGTGCTGGCCGTCGTCGGCCGGGCCTTCGTCGTCGTCGATGCCATCGACGGCGTGGTCCGCGCCAGCCCCGCCGCCTACGCCTACGGACTGGTCCGCGGGCACACGGTGGTCCATCAGCAGCTGCTGGAAATGACGGCCAAGGTGCGGCGGGACGGGGTCATCCTCGAAAAGCAGCTCGAGCTGCCGCGCGGCCCGCTCGGCCAGGGAACCATCGTGGTCCAAATCCGGGCGGCCATGATCGCCGAGGAATATATCCTCCTGCTCGCCGACGACCGCACCGAATTCACCCGCACCGAGGAAGTCCGCAACGACTTCGTTGCGAACGTCTCCCACGAACTGAAGACGCCGGTGGGGGCGATCTCCCTGCTGGCGGAGGCGTTGGAGGTATCCGCGGACGACGAAGAGGCCGTCCGGCGCTTTGCCAAGCGCATGCACAAGGAATCCGCGCGGCTCGCGGCGCTCGTGCAGGACATCATTGAACTCTCCCGGCTGCAGGGCGCGAATGTTACCCAGCAGGGACGTCCGGTGGACATCAATACGGTGGTGTCCGAGGCCGTGGACCGTTCCCAGCTGCCCGCGGAAAGCAAGAACATCCGGCTCGTCGTCGGCGGCCACGCGGACACGATGGTGTACGGCGACCAGGACCTGCTCGTCACCGCGCTGCGCAACCTGATCGATAACGCCATCCGCTATTCCCCGGACAACACCAAGGTGGGCGTCGGCGTGCGGTCCAAGGACGGACTGGTTGCCGTGTCCGTGACGGACCAGGGCGAAGGACTCAGCCCGGAGGACCAGGAACGCGTCTTCGAACGCTTCTACCGTGTGGACGCCGCCCGGTCGCGCCATACCGGCGGCACCGGCCTGGGCCTGAGCATCGTCAAACATGTCATTTCCAACCATGGCGGCGAGGTGACGCTCTGGTCGCAGCCTGGGCAGGGTTCCACCTTCACCATCCGGCTTCCGGAGATGGAAGGCCAGGACGACGGCGACGCCCCCGAGGCCCGCAAGCCCGCGGCCCGGCCCGCCTCCCGGACCGCCACACAGGCCGCCACCCATCCCGCCTCCCGGCCCGCGGGACCAAACAGTCGCGACGCCGCCGGCGTCCATGAACAAGGAGCTAGCGCTTGAGCAGGATTCTTATAGTCGAGGACGAAGAGTCCTTCAGCGACCCGCTGTCCTATCTGTTGGGCAAGGAAGGCTTCGAGGTGGAGGTCGTGGACAACGGTCTTGACGCCATCACCGAATTCGACCGCAACGGCGCCGACCTGGTCCTCCTGGACCTGCAGCTGCCCGGACAATCCGGCACCGAGGTCTGCCGCCAGCTGCGGCAGCGCTCCAGCGTTCCCGTGATCATGCTGACGGCCAAGGACTCTGAAATCGACAAGGTGGTGGGGCTGGAGCTGGGCGCCGACGACTACGTCACCAAGCCCTACTCCTCCCGGGAACTCGTCGCCAGGGTCCGGGCCGTGCTGCGCCGCCAGGGTGAGCCGGAGGAACTGGTTGCCAGCACGGTGCAGGCGGGTCCCGTCCGGATGGATATCGAGCGGCATGTGGTCAGCGTCGGAGGGGAACAAGTCTCCTTGCCGCTGAAGGAATTCGAGCTGCTGGAGATGCTGCTGCGGAACTCCGGCCGCGTCCTGACCCGTGGGCAGCTGATCGATAGGGTCTGGGGCTCGGACTACGTGGGCGACACCAAGACCCTGGACGTCCACGTCAAGCGCCTGCGCAGCAAGATCGAGCCGGATCCCTCGGCCCCGCGGTTCCTGATCACAGTCCGCGGGCTGGGCTACAAGTTCGAGCCCTAAGAGCTAGGAAACGGCACCTAGGCGGCAGGCAAGCCTGCAAGGAAGGCTACACACCGGCGGAACACAAATGGAGGGGCACCCGGCGGGTGCCCCTCCATTTGTGCGAAGACTAGTGGCTCGCGGTGCTGCTCGGCGTCGGGCTCGGCGTCGCGGTACCCGAGGTGGCCGTGCTGGAGGGGGTGGGCTCCGGCGTCGGCAGGTACTTCTTGTAATCGACGATCGTGGCGTCCATGACCGGAACCTTGAACTTCGCCGTCTGGCTGGTGCCGTCCTCGGAGATGTTGACCTCGACTACGGTGCCAGGCTTGCCGCCGGTGGTGCTGAGGACCGCTTCAGCCGTGGAGTCGTTGAGGAGGGTGTACGAGTTCTTCTTGACCGCAACCTGGGTCTGCGATCCACCGGCGCCCCTGATGGTCAGCAATACGTCCTTCGACGACGAGTTGTACACGGCGCCAATCACGCGGCCCGGCTTGTTTTCGCCGTCGGAAATGATCATGAAATTGCGCAGCTGCAGCGGGCCGAGATCCGTGCGGGTGCCGTCCGACGCCGAGTACTGCTCCGAGGTCTGCTGTGGGTTGATGTAGCCGCAGCCGGTCACTGACAGCAGGCCGATGCCAAGCGCAGCCGTTGCCATTGCCAGCTTGCCGCGCTGGCCCCGGTTCATCGCAGTGAAACGCACGTCACGCACTCCTTGAGAGTCTTGAAACATTATTCAGCCATAGCCTAGCCGCAATCGGGCCCAAACAAGGATTCCGGCGGTACACAGCCAGTACACATAAGCGTGCGCAGAGCGACGGGCCGGCGCACTGCCGGCCGGGCCGAAACCTCTTGGCAGCTGGGGCCGCATGCACTATTATCCGCATCCGTCAAGAGGTTTGAGGGGGTCGATTGAGGCCATTTTCCCCGGATTCATGCGGTTCCCGGGCCTGATCCATGGCAATCATATGCCTTAATCGTGATAAACTGGTCTGCGGGAAAGGGGAATGTCCACATGGTTTTTGAGGTCGGCGAGACAGTAGTTTACCCTCACCACGGTGCAGCCAAAATTGAAGAAATCAAGATGCGCACTGTCAAGGGCGAAGAGAAGATGTATCTCAAGCTCAAGGTGGCTCAGGGTGATCTGACCATTGAAGTTCCAGCAGAAAACGTTGACCTAGTTGGGGTCCGGGACGTAGTGGGCAAGGAAGGCTTGGAGCACGTATTCGACGTGCTGCGGGCCGAGTTCACTGAGGAGCCCACCAACTGGTCGCGTCGTTACAAGGCAAACCTGGAAAAGCTTGCTTCCGGTGACGTCATCAAGGTGGCAGAGGTCGTCCGCGACCTGTGGCGCCGTGATCACGATCGGGGTCTCTCCGCAGGGGAGAAGCGCATGCTGGCCAAGGCCCGCCAGATTCTGATTTCAGAACTGGCGCTGGCTGAAAAGACGGATGAAGAGAAAGCTGCAAGCGTTCTCGACGAAGTCCTGGCTTCCTAACATAAGAATCGAACCCCGGTGGCATAAGGCCGCCGGGGCTTCTTTTTGCCCGGATTCGTGTCCCGGCTCATCCCAACTGGCTCGCAGTAGTTGTCGTTTTGAGCGCCCAGAACGACAACAAGTGCCAGCCAGCTGGGTGCCGGCGCGCGGCTGGGACGTAGTGTTGTGCGCATGAACACTGCATCGACAACCCCCGTCATCGCGGTCATCGTTGTGGCTGCCGGTTCCGGCCAGCGCCTGGGCTACGGCATGCCGAAAGCCAAGGTGCCGCTGGGCGGAGAGAGCATCCTGACCCATGCTCTGCGCGGCGTCGTCGCCGCCGGGATCGCACAGCAGATCTGCGTGGCCATCCCGCAGGGCGACGCTGAACTGCAGGCGCTGTGCGACGCCTTTGCCCGGGACCTCAAGGCCGGGCACCGCCGCAACGCCGCGGCCGGGCACAGCGTGCAGCTTCCCGTCGTGACCGTCGTCGACGGCGGCGCCAGCCGCGCTGATTCCGTCCGCGCCGCAATGGCGGCGCTACTGCCCGAAACACAGTCCGTCCTGGTCCACGACGCGGCCCGTGCCCTGACGCCGGAGTCTGTCTTTCACCGGGTGGCCGATGCACTCGCCGCCGGCGCGGCGGCCGTCATTCCGGTAATACCGGTCGTCGACACCGTCAAGACCGTGGAACCGACCACCGGCGACGGCGTGGCGATCGCCCCGGAACTGGTCACCGGAACCGCACCCCGGGAGTCGCTCCGGGCCGTGCAGACCCCGCAGGGTTTTGCCCTCGCCACCCTGATCCGAGCCCACGACGCTTTGGCCGGGTTCAACGCCGTCCAGGCCGCCGCCGTCACGGACGACGCCATGCTGGTTGAGCTCCTCGGCGTTCCCGTCCATGCCGTGCGCGGCGCGAGCCAGTCGCTGAAAATCACCACCCCTTTGGACCTGATCCTTGCCGAGGGCCTCCTCGAGGGACCTCTCGGCGGACGCTGGGTGGAAGGCTGATCATGACGGATCAACAGCGCGGCACACCCGGGAACGGAACACCCGGGAACGGAACATCGCGGAACAGCGTCCCCGTCATCCCCAGGACGGGAATCGGGATCGATGTCCACGCCTACGCTGCCGAGCACGAGCCCCAGCCCCTCTGGCTCGGCGGCCTGTTCTGGGACGGCGAGCGGGGACTGGCCGGCCATTCCGACGGCGACCCCGTGGCGCACGCCGCCGCCGACGCGCTCTTCTCGGCCTGCGGAATCGGGGACCTCGGTACGCATTTCGGCACCGACCGGCCGGAATACGCCGGGGCATCAGGGGTGACCCTTCTGGCCGAGGCTGCCAGGATCGTCCGCGCCCAAGGATTCGAGATCGGAAACATCGCGGTGCAGTTCGTGGCCAACCTTCCCAAGTTCGGCCCCCGGCGGGAGGAATCCCAGCGGGTGCTCAGCGATGCTGCCGGGGCGCCGGTGAGCGTCTCGGCCACAACGAGCGACGGGCTTGGATTCACCGGCCGCGGCGAGGGCATCTCGGCCGTGGCAACGGCGCTCGTCTATCCGGTCGGCCAAGCAGCTCTGGCGCCCGTCACCTACGCTTGAGGGGACACCCCCTTCCGAACACCCATTCCGAACCCCAGGAGACCTGCCGTGAAAAAGCTGCTGCCCGCCGTCGCCCTCCTGACAGGAATGCTGCTGACCGGCTGTGCCGGCTCCGCGACGCCCAGCCCGACGCCGAAGATGAGCGTCGAGGAAAGCTGCACGTTCCTTAACACCGATACCTTCGTGCCCACCACCGGCAGCCCCCAGGAGCAGGCGGGCCAGATCGGAAAGCACTACCAGGAGGTCGCGGACAAAGTAGCTCCGGAGGTTGCGGCCCCGATCCAGAAGATGGCCGACATCATGAAGCAGGTGGGGGACAGTGCCACAGGAGTTCAGACCGCCGAGCAGACGGCCCAGCTCACGGAGCAGATCAACAAGATCGGCCAGTACTGCAAGTAGGCGTGCCGGCGCGGGGCGGCCGCCGGTCAGTTCGCGAGGGAGCATCCGCTAATCTGGAGCGGTGACCCTGCGCTTTTACGACACAGCATCCGCCGAAGTCCGCGACTTCGTCCCCCTGGTACCGGGCAACGTGAGCCTGTACTACTGCGGCGCCACGGTGCAGGGCATGCCGCACGTCGGGCACATCCGCTCCGCCATCGCCTTCGACCAGCTGACCCGCTGGCTGCAGTACCGCCGCTTCCGCGTGACCGCCGTCCGGAACGTCACCGACATCGACGACAAGATCCTGGCCAAGTCTGCGGCTTCTTTCGAACCGGATTTCGAGGACGAGCCGGGATCCGTCCGCAACGAGGAATGGTGGGCGCTGGCCTACCGCTACGAGCAAGAATTCCTCAAGGCCTACGACACCCTCGGCGTGTCCCGCCCGAGCTACGAGCCGCGCGCGACCGGCCACATCCCCGAGATGCACGCCCTGATCCAACAGTTGATCGATCGCGGCCACGCCTACCCGTCGCCGGACGGTTCCGGCGACGTCTACTTCGACGTGCGCTCCTGGGAAGCCTACGGCTCTCTGACGCGGCAGAAGCTCGATGACATGCAGGGCGCTCAGGATGCCGACCCCCGCGGCAAGAAGGACCCCCGGGACTTCGCGCTGTGGAAGGGTTACAAGGAGGGGGAGCCGACGTCGGCGAGCTGGGCCTCGCCGTGGGGCGCCGGCCGTCCGGGCTGGCACCTCGAATGCTCCGCAATGGTCACCAAGTACCTTGGCTCTGAGTTCGATATCCACGGCGGCGGCCTGGACCTGCGCTTCCCCCACCATGAGAACGAGATGGCGCAGTCCCAGGCGGCGGGCCACAGCTTCGCCAACTTCTGGATGCACAACGGCATGGTCACCTACGCGGGTGAAAAAATGTCCAAATCGATCGGCAACACCGTCAGTCCGGCCGAGATGCTGGAGCTGGCCCCGCCGCGGGTGGTCCGGTACTACCTCGGGCAGGCACAGTACCGCTCGGTGCTGGACTACCAGCCCACCTCCCTGCAGGAGGCCGCCGCCGCCGTCGAGCGGATCGACGGCTTCCTTTCCAAGTCGCGGGAGAAGTTCTTTCCTGCCGGTGGCGACATATGGCTGGACCGCATAAAAGTTCCGGACGCTTTCGCCGCAGCCATGGACGACGATCTGAATGTGCCCCAGGCCTTGGCGGTTCTTCATGGATCGGTGCGGACCGGGAATTCGGCGTTGGCAGCGGGTGACCTGGATGTGGCTCAAGACGCGATGTTTGCCACGGCGAAAATGCTGGATGTCCTGGGAATCGACGCAGTGAGGAACCCCGGGGTGGATCGAACGGCAGACCAAGCGCTGAAGAGCCTGGTGAAGGCGCAGCTCGCGGCCAGGGCAGAGGCCCGGGCCAGCAAGGACTGGGCCGCGTCCGATGCCATCCGGGACACCCTGACCGCTGCCGGCGTCGTCGTCGAGGACGGTCCCGACGGAGCGAGCTGGAGCCTCAAGCGCGGCTGAAAAACCGCCGCCGCGAAGCCTGACATCCACTGCCCCAACCCCCTGCGGTCGAGGATTTAACTCGAGTCAGTAGACTGGAGGTCAGACTTATCATCAAAGCAAGGGTGGAACTCATGGCCAACAACGGTCGCCGGTCGGTCAAAATGAAGAAGGGCCCCACCGTCGGAACCGGCGGTCACGGCCGCAAGGCTCTCGAGGGCAAGGGCCCCACTCCCAAGGCGGAGGACCGCCCGTACCACAAGGCGTTCAAGAGCAAGCAGCTCGCTGAACGCTCCGAGGCCAAGCGTGCCGGCACCGGCCGCAGCGCCGGTGCCCGCTCCGGCCCCAAGGGCCGTGCCACGGAGGAAGTCGTCACAGGACGCAACTCCGTCGTCGAGGCCCTGCGCGCCGGAATCCCGGCCAAGGCCCTGCACGTTGCCATCCGCATCGAGATGGATGACCGCGTCAAGGAATCCCTCAAGCTCGCGGCCGAGCGCGGCATTCCCCTGCTCGAAACGGGCAAGCCGGAGCTGGACCGCATGACCGAGGACGCCATCCACCAGGGGCTCGTGCTGCAGATCCCGCCGTACGAATACCAGGACGCGTACGAGCTCGCGGAGGAAACCCTGGCGAGCTGGAAGCGCGGCCACGTCGCCAACGCGCCGCTCTTCGTCGCACTGGACGGCATCACCGATCCGCGCAACCTCGGCGCGATCATCCGCTCGGTTTCGGCTTTCAGCGGCCACGGCGTCATCGTCCCGGAGCGCCGCTCCGTCGGCGTGACTGCCTCAGCCTGGAAGACTAGTGCGGGCGCGGCCGTGCGCGTGCCGGTTGCGCGTGCCGCCAACCTGAACAACACGCTCAAGGCGTTCAAGAACATGGGCATCTATGTTCTGGGGCTCGACGGCGACGGCGACGTCTCGCTGCCGGACCTTGCCCTGGCCACCGAGCCGGTGTGCCTCGTGGTGGGTTCCGAGGGCAAGGGCCTGAGCCGCCTGGTCCGCGAAAACTGCGACCAGATCGTCTCCATCCCGATCGACTCCGCCATGGAATCACTCAACGCCTCGATGGCCGTCGGCATCTCCCTGTACGAGATCTCAAGGCAGCGCGCTGCGAAGTAGTCCGTGCCGGGTCTCGGCCTGGTCCGCCGAAAACGGAGTTGTGGTTGGGTCCGCCGCAACCGCAGTTTTGCCGTCGCTTAGACACCTTCCGCCGACGCCTACGGCCGCAGGCGGCCTCCACCGTCTCTGGTCGGCGATGCGCTCCTTAGCAAAACTCCGTTTCCGGCTCTGACGGTTCCTCACCTTTCGCCGGTATATGACAAACGCTCCGTCACATCTCGTGAGGGAGCGTTTGCCTATTAACTGCGATCGTGGGGGGCGACATTCGTGTGGAGCACCTCAGCGCTCGGTACCAATCATCGAGCGGGCGCCGGGGTCTTGCTAAGGAGCGCATCGCCGAAAAGAGCCGGATAAGGCCGCCCGCGGCCGAAGTAGGCGACGGGAGGTGTCTAAGCGACGGCAAGGCGCCGGTGTCCGCGGAGGCGACCACAGCGACGGTGCACGCGGAGGCGACCACAGCGGCAGGAGCCCACTTAGAACCGGTGCCGGTTGGCGAGGACCGGGAGTTTGGTCCGGGCTTCCTTGACGACGGCGGTGTCCAGCTCCGCGAACAGCAGGCCCGGGCCGCCGTCGAGCTCGTCCAGGACGTCTCCGAACGGGGAGACAACCACGGAATGCCCCACTCCTGTGGGGGCGGCACCTTTGGCGGGGATGCCGTGGCTGGCGGGGTCGCCTTGGCCGCAGGCCAGCACCAGGGTGGTGGAGTCCACGGCGCGGGCGCGGGCCAGCAGCTTCCACTGCTCCACCTTGCCGGGGCCGGAGCCCCAGGAGGCGCAGACGATGTTCACCTGGGCGCCGCGGTCCGCGTTCTCCGTGAACAGGTCCGGAAAACGGATGTCGTAACAGGTGGCGAGGCCGAACCTCACGCCGCCCGCCTCGAAGGTGACGGGCTCGGTGCCGGCGTCGACGGTGTCCGACTCCGCGAAGCCGAAGGCGTCGAAGAGGTGGATCTTGTCGTAGCTGGCCTCCACGCCGGGGCCGGTGGCCAGGAGGGTGTTGCGCACCTTGCGGGCGCCGCCCTCGGACACGGATCCGGGTGTGAACATTCCGGCGACGATCACGATTCCGAGTTCCGCTGCGATGGCGCGCACGCGCGAGGCCCACGGACCGTCCAGGGGCTCGGCGATGTCCAGCAATGAATTGCCGAAGGCACGCATGGCAGCCTCGGGGAACACCACCAGTTCCGCGCCGCCGCCCTTGGCCTGTCGGGCGTAGTCCTCCACGAGAGCTAGATTTCCGGCAAGATCGCGGCCGGTGATGATTTGGGCCAGTGCAACTCGCACAATTACCTCCAATTCGGCGCTTCTTTCCAGTATGCATCGATGCTATTCCGTAGACTGCACAGCGTCCGTACACTCCACATCGTCATGAAAACGAAAACAGGGGCCCGTTTGTTCGTCACGGCTAAGCTTTAGGCAATGGTTATGCCTTCTGTAGACACAGCTTCCACCGTAGACGCCTCACGGGCGTTTCCGCTGGGGATCAGCGTTCCGCTTACCGGGGCGCCGGCAACGGACGACCCTCAAGGTGCGTTCGCCAACGTGGCCGTGTACGCCCCCGGCGTGACCACCCTCGAGATCGCCTATCAGGCACCCGGGGGAACTTGGCAGGTGAAGACCCTGCCCAATGTGACCGACGGCGTCCACCACGGCATTGTGGAGGGCATCCCCGCCGGTTCGCGCTACGGTTTCCGGGCTTCTCCGGAACACGAGGCTTTGCCGCTGCCCATGCCGGCGACGGATTTCGACGCCGACGGCGGGCAGCCGCTGCTGCTGGACCCCTACGGCCGGGCCGTGGACGAACGCGACGATTTCATCACAAGCGTCCGGATGGCCGGCGACTTCGACTGGGGCACGGACCGCAGCCCCCGCGTGCCGTGGCGCAACACCATCATCTATGAGGCGCACGTCCGCGGCCAGACGAAGCTGCACCCGGACATTCCGGAAGAGCTCCGGGGAACCTATGCCGGCATGGCGCACCCGGCCATGATCGAGCACCTCATCGCGCTCGGCATCACCGCGGTCCAGCTCCTGCCCGTCCATTTCCACGTGGATGAGCCGCACCTGCAGAACCTGGGGCTGACGAACTACTGGGGCTACAACACGGCCGCGTTCTTCGCCCCGCACCCCGGCTACGCCACCGAGGCCGCGCAGGCTGCCGGCGTGCACGCGGTCCAGGACGAATTCAAGGGCATGGTCAAGCTGCTGCATGCCGCCGGGCTCGAAGTCATCCTCGACGTCGTCTACAACCACACGGCTGAGGGCGGCACGGACGGACCGACCCTGAGTTTCCGCGGCCTGGGCGAGATGCAGTACTACCGCACCGATGGCCACGGCAAGTACGTGGACACCACCGGGTGCGGGAACAGCCTGAACTTCGGAGACCCCCGCGTGGTCCAGTTGGTGCTGGACTCGCTCCGGTACTGGGCGACGGAGTTCCACATCGACGGCTTCCGCTTCGACCTCGCCGTGACGTTGTGCCGCAATGCGGCCAATGACTTCGATCCCAGGCACCCTTTCCTTCTCGCGATCGCCGCCGATCCTGTCCTGTCCGGCACCAAGCTGATCGCCGAGCCCTGGGACGTGGGCTACGGCGGCTGGCAGACGGGCCGGTTCCCGGCCGGCTGGGTGGACTGGAACGATCACTTCCGCGACGCCGTCCGCAGCTTCTGGCTCGCCGACCGCGCCGCGATCGACGCCGGCGGCCACGGCGGCTCGGTGGCCCGCCTGGCGGACGCCCTCTGCGGCTCCGCAAGACTGTTCGAACCCTCGGGACGCTCCAGGCTGGCCTCAGTCAACCTCGTCGCGGCCCACGACGGCTTCACGCTGGCGGACCTGGTGTCCTACGACCGCAAGCACAACGAGGCCAACGGTGAACAGAACCGCGACGGCCATGGCGACAACCGCAGCTACAACCACGGCTTCGAGGGCCCGACGGAAGACGAGGACATACTTGCCCGGCGTGCGCAGACCAGCCGCAACCTGATGGCCTCGCTCATGATTTCCCTGGGCGTGCCCATGATCACCGCCGGGGACGAGATCGGCCGGACCCAGCAGGGCAACAACAACGCCTACTGCCAGGACAACCCCATCGCCTGGATCGACTGGACCACCACGCCGGAATCCCACGCGATGCTGCGCACCACAAAACGCGTGATCCGGTTGCGCAAGGAGTTCCTGGCCGGTCAACCAAACGACTACCCGGCGCGCGAGAACCAGACCTACCTGCACTGGTTCGATGCGAACGGCAAACCGATGTCCAGCGACAGCTGGGAGGATCCCCGCCACCGCGTGGTCCAGCTCCTGCTGGGCTCCGACGACGGCCATGTGGACGGGCTGGTGGTGGTCAACGGCGGCGCCGAGGACGCCAAGGTCACGCTGCCCGCCCTCAGCAACGAGGACGGCACCGGCCACCGGCTCTTCGAACTGCGCCTGACCACCTCTGATCTCCACGACCGGCGCCAGGGCGTCCGAGTCTCCTCCGGAGAGCGGGATGTGGTTCAGTCCAACACCATCAACATCTACCGCACATAGGCTCTACCGCCCGTAAGTAGGGACCCCATGAAGATTTTCTCGGCAGACGCCTGGACCATTGAAGAGCTGAAGGACCAGATCGACGACGCCGGCCGCCGCGCCGTGCCGATCCCAGCCGCGGACACCCGGCGGGCCGTCCTGGCGACGTCCCGCCAGACGGCGCCACCGAGATTCAGGCGTTGACGATCAGGCCAAGCTCGGCCTTCGACGCCAGGGCCTCGTGCGTGGGGAGCACGCGCACGGTGTAGCCGAAGGATCCGGAGCGGTCGATCACGAGGGTGCCGCTGAAGAGGTGGCGGCCCCTGCCGAGGTCCTCGGCGGACTTCAGCTCGGCGACCGTGATGTCGGCCAGTTCGTCGCTGTCCCCGGCCTTGCCGTAGGCCACCTCAACGCACACGTCGTCGGGTGAGAGGTCGTGCAGGGCCACGTAGGCGTTCACCTGGAGGAGGTCGCCGATCTGCGGGTCCTCGGAGACACCCACCGAGTCCACGTGTTCCACCTGGATCTGGGGCCACGCGGCCCGGACCTTTGAGGTCCACGCTGCCAGGGCCTTTGCCTGGGCATAGTTGTCCGCCACGGCATGGCGTCCCGCAACCGCGGCAGGCCGGTACAGCACGTTGACGTAGTCCTTGAGCATCCGGTCCGCGGAGACGGCCGGGCCGAGGTGGGACATCGTGTGTTTGATCATCGAGACCCAGTGCGTGGGGACCTTCTGCGGGCCGGACTGTGAGGGCCCGGCCGCGCCTGCGCCGTCGGAGACCGTCAGGCCGTAGAACCGCGGTGCCACCTGCGTTTCGAGCAGTTCGTAGAGTGCCGCCGCCTCGATGTCGTCGCGTTCCTCGGGGGAGGCGTCGTTGTTGGCGGTCGGAATCGCCCAGCCGTTCTCGCCGTCGTACATCTCGTCCCACCAGCCGTCCATGACCGAGAGGTTCAGCGAACCGTTCAGGGCGGCCTTCATGCCGGAGGTTCCGCAGGCCTCCAGCGGGCGCAGCGGGTTGTTCAGCCACACATCGCAGCCTGGGAACAGGGTCCGGGCCATGGCGATGTCGTAGTTGGGCAGGAACGCAATCCGGTGGCGCACCGCAGGGTCGTCGGTGAACCGGACCAAGTCCTGGATCATCTTCTTGCCCGCGTCGTCGGCCGGGTGCGACTTTCCGGCGATGACCAGCTGGATGGGGTGCGTCTTGTGCAGCAGCAGGGCCTTGAGCCGTGCGGGGTCGCGGAGCATCAGGGTCAGCCGCTTGTAGGTCGGCACGCGCCGGGCGAAACCGATGGTCAGGATGTCCGGATCCAGCACGGCGTCCGTCCAGGCCAGCTCGGCGTCGGCCGCGCCGCGCTTCTTCCAGGCGGCGCGGAGGCGGCGCCGGACGTCCTCCACCAGGGAAACCCGCATCTCGCGGCGGAGCGCCCAGAGGACTTCGTCGGTGACGTTGTAGGCAAGGTCCCAGCGGCCCTGCGCCTCGGCCTCGGCGCCGAACTGGTCGCGGGCCAGTTCGGAGACGCGGGGGTCCACCCAGGTGGGGACGTGCACGCCGTTGGTGACAGAGGTGATGGGCACTTCCGAGTGGTCGAATCCCGGCCAGAGGGCTGAGAACATCCCGCGGGAGACCACCCCGTGCAGCTTGGCGACGCCGTTGGCCCGCTGCGCCAGCCGCAGGCCCATGACCGCCATGTTGAACACGAAGGGGTTGCCGTCCGTGAAGTCTTCCCGGCCCAGATCCAGGATCTTTGCCACCGGGACGTCCGGAGCCAGTCCTGCCTCGAAGAAGTGCTGGATCTGCGGGATCTCAAAGCGGTCGATCCCGGCCGGGACCGGGGTGTGGGTGGTGAACACCGTCGAGGCCCGTCCCGCGGCCAGGGCTTCTTCCCAGCTCAGGGGCTCCGCCGCGGACATCATTTCCTGGATCCGTTCGACGCCCAGGAAGCCGGCGTGGCCTTCGTTGGTGTGGAACACCTCGGGCGCCGGGACGCCCGTGAGATTCTGGAACGCCCGCAGCGCCTTGACCCCGCCCATGCCGAGCAGGAGTTCCTGCTGCAGCCTGTGGTCACCGCCGCCGCCGTAGAGGCGGTCGGTGATGCCGCGGGCGGCGTCGTCGTTGCCCGGAACGTTGGAGTCCAGCAGCAGGAGCGGAATGCGCCCGACGTCGGCCCGCCACACGTGCGCCAGCAGCCGGCGGCCCTGGGGGAGGGGGAGAGAGATCTGGATGGGCTTGCCGTTGCCGTCGGGGGCTGCCTCGCGCAGCAGTGTCAGGGGCAGGCCGTCCGGATCGAGGACCGGGTAGGTTTCCTGCTGCCAGGCGTCGCGGGAGAGCGACTGCTTGAAATAGCCGGCCTGGTAGAGGAGGCCGACGCCGATCAGCGGCACGCCGAGGTCCGAGGCTGCCTTCAGATGGTCGCCGGCCAGGATGCCGAGGCCGCCCGAGTACTGGGGCAGGACTTCGGTGATGCCGAACTCGGGCGAGAAGTAGGCGATGCAGGACGGAGCGCCCTCGCCCAGGGTCTGGTACCAGCGGGGCTGTTCCAGGTACCTGTCTAGATCGTCGGCAGCCGCGTGGACGCGGTTCACCACTTCCTGGTCCGCCGCGAGCCGCTGCAGCTCTTCCCTGCTGACCAGGCCCAGGAATGTCACGGGGTCGTGGGAGCTCTCAGCCCAGATCCCGGGGTTGAGCCCCTCAAAAAGCTCCCGGGTGGGCCGGTGCCAGGACCACCGAAGGTTGGTGGCGAGCCGGGCCAGCGGCCGGATTGACTCCGGGAGAACGGTTCGGACGGTAAATCTGCGGATTGCCTTCACCAGCGAAACACTAACGGACATGTGGGTGCCCCGGAACCGCTTTAGGGTTCTTTCCGCTAAATGACGGATTGCCGTCCGGAAAAAACCGGAAACCCCCGGAATACCGGCGCAGCCTTAGCATTCTGTCCGTTTTGTAGATAACGTCGAGCCTGTGACGAATAACTCGCGAACCAGTGCCGTGTCCAAGCAAAAGCCAAAGGCCCTGATCACGGATGGCCTTCGATTTGGCCGCTTTCCGATCACCGCCGTGCAGCCTGCTGTGGAAGCCGGAAAGTTCCCTGCCAAAGCCGTTGCGGGCGAAAGCCTCGTGGTCGGGGCGACCGCCTTCCGGGAGGGCCACGACCAGCTCGGCGTCAGCGCAGTCCTGCTCGACCCCCGCGGAAAAGAGCGGCAGCGCGTCCGCCTCGCCCCGCCCCGCGGCAGCCGTGGCCTGGGCACGGATCGCTGGGAGGGTCTCCTGACTCCGCCCGCCACCGGCAACTGGTCCTTCGTCATCGAAGCCTGGCACGACCGCTACCGCACCTGGCACCACAACGCCGAGGTGAAGGTGGAGGCCGGCATCGACGTCGAGCTGATGCTGGCCGAAGGCGCGGCGCTGCTCGCCGAAGCATCCGAGGACTCCACCCGCCCGTCGGCTGACCGGCGGACCCTGCGGATGGCCGTCGTCGTCCTGTCAGACACTTCCCGGACACCAGAGGATCGCCTGGCCGCCGGATTCAGCGCCGAGGTGGCCGCCGTCGTCGAACGCCAGCCCGTCCGGGAACTCCTAACGGTCTCCGAGCAGTACCCCCTCTTGGTGGAACGGGAGCTCGCCGGCCGGGGCGCCTGGTACGAATTCTTCCCGCGCTCCGAGGGCGCAGTCCGCGACCACGCCACCGGCGAGTGGAAGTCCGGCACCTTCCAGACCGCGGCGAAACGGCTTAACGCCGTCGCCGCCATGGGCTTCGACATCATCTACCTGCCGCCGATCCACCCCATCGGCACCCAGTACCGCAAGGGCCCGAACAACACCCTGCTGGCCGGACCGCACGATCCCGGTTCCCCCTGGGCCATCGGCGCCAAGGAGGGCGGCCATGACGCCATCCATCCGGACCTCGGAAACTTCGAGGACTTCGACGCCTTCGTGGCGCGGGCCGGAGAGCTGGGGCTGGAAGTCGCCCTGGACCTGGCGCTGCAGGCCGCACCGGACCACCCCTGGGTCCAAAGCCACCCGGAGTGGTTCACCACCCGCGTGGACGGCAGCATCGCCTACGCCGAGAACCCGCCGAAGAAATACCAGGACATTTTTCCGCTCAATTTCGACAACGATCCCGCCGGGCTGTCCAACGAGATCCTTCGCATCGTGCTCCTGTGGGTGAGTCACGGCGTCAAGATCTTCCGCGTGGACAACCCGCACACCAAGCCGGTGTGGTTCTGGGAATGGCTGATCGCCAAGGTCAACAAGAAGCATCCCGACGTCGTCTTCCTCGCCGAGGCGTTCACCCGCCCGGCCATGATGCACGCCCTGGGCCGGGCCGGGTTCCAGCAGTCCTACACCTACTTCACCTGGCGGAACACCAAGGAGGAGCTTGAGGAGTACTTCCAGGAGGTCAGCCACGAATCCCCGGCCTACTTCCGACCGAACTTCTTCGTCAACACCCCGGACATCCTCACCGAGTACCTGCAGTACGGCGGTCCCGCGGCGTTCAAGATCCGCGCTGCGCTGGCCGCCACGGCGAGCCCGATCTGGGGCGTCTACGCCGGCTACGAGCTCTACGAACACGTGGCCCGGCCGGGTGCCGAGGAGTACATCGACAACGAGAAGTTCGAGTACAAGGCCCGGGACTGGGACGCGGCGGCCGCATCCGGGCGGACGCTGGCCCCGTACCTGACGAGGCTCAACGAGATCCGGCACACGCACCCGGCCCTGGGCGATCTGCAGAACCTGACGCTGCACCAGAGCACGGACAACGCCACCGTGGTGTACTCCAAGCACAAGACGCTCCCCGACGGCACGAAGGACACCCTGATCATTGTGGTCAACGTGGACCCGCACGGAATCCGGGAGAGCACCGTTTCCCTGGACCTGGCGGCGCTGGAGCTGGATCCGGACAACCTGACGCATAACGGCGGTTTCATGGTGGAGGATCTGCTGACCGGCGAGAGCTGGGAATGGGGGGAGTACAACTACGTCCGGTTGGACGCGCACGTCGAGCCCGCACACATTCTTAGCATCCGGAGGTAGTGCCAGTGAGTTTCAGCGCGCAGAACCCCAGCCAGCACTTCAGCCCGAAGGGGACCTTTGAACTGAACGCACCCGGCCTCCAGCACGATCCTTTCTGGTACCGGAAGGCGGTGTTCTACGAGGTGCTGGTCCGTGGCTTTGCCGACGGAAACGGGGACGGCTCGGGCGACTTCCACGGCCTGATCGAAAAACTCGACTACCTGCAGTGGCTGGGGGTGGACTGCCTCTGGCTGCCGCCGTTCTTCCAGTCCCCGCTCCGCGACGGCGGTTACGACATCTCCGACTACAACTCCGTGCTGGACGAGTTCGGCACCATCAGTGACTTCAAGCGGCTCGTGGCGGAGGCCCACGCCCGCGGCGTGCGCGTGATCATCGACCTGCCGCTGAACCACACCTCGGACCAGCACCCCTGGTTCCAGGAATCGCGCAAGGACCCGGACGGACCCTTCGGCGACTTCTACGTGTGGAGTGACACCGACGAGAAGTACGAAGACGCCCGCATCATCTTCGTGGACACGGAGGTCTCCAACTGGACTTTCGATCCCATCCGGCGCCAGTTCTTCTGGCACCGCTTCTTCAGCCACCAGCCGGACCTCAACTTCGAGAACCCCAAGGTCATTGACGCGCTCTTCGACGTCGTGCGGTTCTGGCTGGACCAGGGCATCGACGGCTTCCGTGCGGACGCCATCCCGTACCTTTTCGAGGAGGAGGGCACGAACTGCGAGAACCTGCCCGCCACCCACGACTTCCTGCGCAAGCTGCGCAAGATGGTCGATGACAGCTACCCGGGCCGCGTGATCATCGCCGAAGCCAACCAGCCGCCTGCTGAAGTGGTTGAATACTTCGGCACCGAAGAGGAACCGGAATGCCACATGGCCTTCCACTTCCCGATCATGCCGCGCCTGTACTACGCGCTGCGGGACCAGAAGGCCGCACCCATCATCGAGACGATGAAGGACACCCCGGACATTCCCGAAGGCGCCCAGTGGGGCACCTTCCTGCGCAATCACGACGAACTGACGCTGGAAATGGTCACGGCCGACGAACGCGCAGCCATGCTCGGCTGGTACGCGCCGGATCCGCGCATGCGCGCCAACATCGGCATCCGGCGCCGGCTGGCCCCGCTGCTGGATAACTCCCGGTCCGAGATCGAGCTCATCCATGCCCTGCTGCTGTCCCTGCCCGGCAGCCCGTTCCTGTACTACGGGGACGAGATCGGCATGGGCGACAACATCTGGCTCGAAGACCGCGACGCCGTCCGCACCCCGATGCAGTGGAACCCGGACCGCAACGCGGGCTTCTCCCATGCTGATCCGGGCAAGCTCTACCTTCCGGTGATCCAGTCGCTGGTCTACAACTACAGCATGGCCAACGTCGAGGCCCAGGCTGCCCATTCGGGCTCGCTGCTGCGCTGGACGCGCCAGATCCTCAGCGTCCGCAAGAACCACCCCGCCTTCGGGCTCGGCTCGTTCAAGCACGTCGAAGCCGATCACGACGTCGTCCTCGCCTACCTGCGCGAGCTTCCGGAAGGCAACGCGGCCGGCGAGGACGGCGAGACCATCCTGTGCACCTTCAACCTGTCCCAGCACCCAGTGGCCACCACCCTGCGGGTGCCGAACTACGCCGGACGCGGCCTCCGGGATGTCTTCGGCGGCCAGGCGTTCCCCGCCATCGGCGAGGACGGAACACTGACGCTGACCCTGGGCAGCCACGATTTCTTCTGGCTGCGGATCCGCTCGGCAGCGTCCAACCCGGCGTCACCGTTCACGCAGGCGATGCCTATCCTGTCCATCGAAGGCTGAGATGACCCGACCGACCCTTACCCCAGCCCTTGGCGGATTGCTCGGTGCCTGGCTTCCCCGCCAGCGCTGGTTCCCGGTCAAGAGCGCGGAGTTCACCTTCGAGCCGGCCGGCGGCCTGCGCCTGGATGACGGCCGCGGCGGGGCCGAGCTTGAGGTGTTGCTGGTCGCGGTGACGTATCCGACCGCCGAAGGTAGCCGCACCGACACTGTCCAGGTGCCGCTCAGCTTCCGCCGCTCACCCCTGCCCGGTGCGGAGTCAGCCCTGATCGGCGAACTTCCCGGCTCCGGCTCCGGTGGTCCAGCCGAAAGTGCAGCCGGGGAGGCTGCCCGCCGCTGGGTCTACGACGGCGTGCACGACCCCGCCTTCGTCGCCGCGTGGCTGGAACTCATGCGCAGCGGCGGGACCACGCCGTCCGGGAACGCCACCGGCCACCTGGTCGAGTCCGGCTACCGCCTGCCGCTGGCAACCGGCACGGTCAAGGTGCTCTCCGGCGAACAGTCGAACAGCTCGGTGATCGTCGACGACGGCGGCTCGGCCGCCATCGTGAAGTTCTTCCGCGTGCTCTCCGAAGGCCAGAACCCGGAGGTGGAAATCGGCGCCGCACTGACCGCGGGACGCACCGCCGAAGTCCCGGCGACCCTCGGCTGGGTCACCGGCGAATGGGGGACGGGCGACCATCCGGGCGGCACCCGTCCCGCGCACGGCGAGCTGGCCGTGGCGCACGAATTCCTCGCCGGCGGCCTCGACGCCTGGCAGCTGGCCGTGGACGCGGCACGCACCGGCACCGGATTCGCCGCCGAAGCGCACGCGCTCGGTGTCGCCACGGCCACGGTGCACCGGCGGCTGGCCCAGGCACTGGGCATCGCCTCCGAATCCGTGCCGGGCCGCGACATCGCTCCCGGAGTCGCCCGGCGCGTCCGGCAGTCCTGGGCCGAAGCCGGAAGCGCCGTCGGGCCCTACGGTGACGCGCTGGACCGGCTGCTCGTGCGGCTTGAAGGCAGCAGCGCCGGCCCCCTGCAGCGCATCCACGGCGACCTCCACCTCGGACAGATCCTCCAGGTCCCGGAAGACTCCGGGAAGGCGCCGCGCTGGGCCATCCTCGACTTCGAGGGGGAGCCCCTCCGGCCCATCCCGGAACGCAATTTCGCCGACGTGCCGCTCCGCGACGTCGTGGGCATGCTGCGGTCCTTCGACTACGCCGCCGGTGCAGCCGAGCGGGAGTATCCCGGCGCCGTGGTGCCGGCGACGTGGGTGGACGACTGCGCCGAGGCTTTCCTGGCCGGCTACGCCGAGGTCATCCCCGGCAGCATCCACCGCGACGCGCCGCTCTTTGTGGCGCTGTGGCTCGACAAGGCCCTCTATGAAGTGATTTATGAGTTAAGGAACAGACCGGATTGGCTCTCCATCCCGGTGAATGCATCACGTCGTCTCCTCGGCAGTACAGGTTCCGGCGTAGCCGCCGAAGCCGCAGCGGAAGGTATAACAATGACAGGATCAGCACGTATCGATCGGCCCGGCGCTCCACTCCCGGTGGACGCGGACACCCTTGCGAGGGTCGCGTCCGGCGAACACCACGCGCCACATTCGGTCCTGGGTGCACACCTTGATGACCACGGCCATGTCACGATCCGGACGGTGAAGCACCTGGCTGAAGCCGTCTCAGTCGTCACGGCGGCAGGAATGGTTCCCATGACCCATGAATCCGGCGGCGTGTGGGTGGCAGTGCTGGAACCGCTGGAGCACGGCCACGTGCCGGATTACCGCCTCGAAGTGACCTACAAGGGCCACGAGCCGCAGGCTGCCGACGACCCCTACCGCTACCTTCCGACCGTCGGTGAGGTGGACCTGCACCTGATCGGGGAGGGCCGGCACGAGCGACTGTGGGACGTGCTCGGCGCTCACGTGCAGCACTACAAGTCCGCACTTGGCGACATGGACGGTGTGTCGTTCGCGGTGTGGGCGCCGAACGCCCAGGCGGTCCGCGTCAAGGGCGACTTCAACGGCTGGGACGGCAGGGAGTTCTCGATGCGCTCCCTCGGCTCCACCGGGGTGTGGGAACTGTTCATCCCCGGCGTTGTAGCAGGGGCGTGCTACAAGTTTGAACTCAGGACCCGGCACGGCTACTGGGTGGAGAAGGCGGACCCGCTGGCCTTCGGGACCGAGATCCCGCCGCTGACGGCGTCCCGGGTTGTGGAGCCCTCCTACGCCTTCAAGGACGCCGAGTGGATGGAGGCTCGGACCGCCCGGGATCCCCACAATTCGCCCATGAGCGTCTATGAAGTCCACCTCGGCTCCTGGCGCGTTGGCCTGGGCTACCGTGAGCTGGCCAAGGAACTCGTGGAGTACGTCAAGTGGCTGGGCTTCACCCATGTGGAGTTCATGCCCGTGGCCGAGCACCCCTTTGGCGGATCCTGGGGCTACCAGGTTACGTCCTACTTCGCCCCGACATCACGCTTCGGGCATCCGGATGAATTCCGGCACCTCGTGGATGAACTCCACCAGGCGGGCATCGGCGTACTGCTGGACTGGGTCCCGGCACACTTCCCCAAGGACGAGTGGGCCCTGGCCCGGTTCGACGGCGAAGCCCTGTACGAGCACGCCGATCCGAACCTAGGCGAACACCCCGACTGGGGAACGCTGATCTTCGACTTTGGCCGCCGCGAAGTCCGCAACTTCCTTGTGGCCAACGCGCTCTACTGGCTCGATGAATTCCATATCGACGGCCTGCGCGTCGACGCCGTCGCCTCCATGCTGTACCTTGACTACTCCCGCGAAGAGGGGCAGTGGCAGCCGAACCGATTCGGCGGACGCGAAAACCTGGAGGCCATCTCCTTCCTGCAGGAGGTCAACGCCACGGTCTACAAGACCCATCCCGGCGCGGTCATGATCGCCGAGGAATCCACGGCGTTCCCCGGCGTCACCGCGCCCACTAGCCACGGCGGCCTCGGTTTCGGCCTCAAATGGAACATGGGCTGGATGCACGACTCGCTCAAGTACATGGCCGAGGATCCCTATAACCGCAGATGGCACCACGGCACCATCACGTTCTCCATGGTCTACGCCTTCACGGAGAACTTCCTCCTGCCGATCAGCCACGACGAAGTCGTGCACGGCAAGGGTTCGATGCTGCGCAAGATGCCGGGGGACCGCTGGCAGCAGCTGGCGAACCTCCGCGCCTTCCTGGGTTACCAGTGGGCCCACCCCGGCAAGCAGCTGATCTTCATGGGCACCGAGTTCGGCCAGGAGGCGGAGTGGTCTGAGCAGCATGGCCTGGACTGGTGGCTGGCCGATATCCCGGCGCACCGCGGCGTGCAGCTCCTGACCAAGGACCTGAACGCGCTCTACAGCTCGACTCCTGCCCTCTACGAGCGGGACAACGAACCCGACGGTTTCCAGTGGATCAACGGCGGTGACTCGGACCGCAATGTGCTCACCTTCATCCGCCGTGACGCGGAAGGGAACCCGCTGGTGTGTGCCATGAACTTCTCGGGCGGCCCGCACAAGGACTATCTCCTCGGTGTGCCGTCCGCCGGCGGCTGGCAGGAAGTCCTGAACACCGACGCCGCCAGCTACGGCGGTTCCGGTGTGGAGAACGCCGGCACACTCACAGCGACCGATGGCGGCCTGGACGGACAGCCGGCCACGCTCAAGGTCACGCTGCCCCCGCTGGGTGCCGCGTACTTCAAGCCGCTCGCCTAGCCGGCACTCCGGGGAGCCGGCAGTCCGGGCGACGCCCGGCGCGACCGCGAGTGAAGAGCCCGGAATCCCCGTGATTCCGGGCTTTTCGGCAACCCAATCGGGGACGCTTTGTCACCGGGCCCAAGTGGTGGTAGAGTTTATTTCCGCGCTGCTCCCCGGAGTTGAACGGCAACGAAGACGCAGGTGCCCATGGCATCACTGAGTCGGGATCGCCGATTGGACAAGGGTGAAGCGGCCGGGTAAGTTTGGAAAGTTGCTCCGGAGCGATCCTCGACCGATAGATGGTTGTGGGGGTGCCGGGTGTGTCTGTTGTTTGAGAACTCAATAGTGTGCCAAGTTTGTTGATACCAATTTATTTATATGGATTGGTTGAATTTGCCGGACCGTGCCACCCCGTGGTGTGGTCTGGTGTTTTTGGCTGGTTTCAAATTTTGTGCAGCCTTCTTCTCCCGTTTTCCCGGGGGTGTTGGTTGTGTCTGTTTTTGTTTTACTTCAACGGAGAGTTTGATCCTGGCTCAGGATGAACGCTGGCGGCGTGCTTAACACATGCAAGTCGAACGATGATCCCCAGCTTGCTGGGGGGATTAGTGGCGAACGGGTGAGTAACACGTGAGTAACCTGCCCTTGACTCTGGGATAAGCCTGGGAAACCGGGTCTAATACCGGATATGACTTCCTGCCGCATGGCGGGGGGTGGAAAGCTTTACGGCGGTTTTGGATGGACTCGCGGCCTATCAGCTTGTTGGTGAGGTAATGGCTCACCAAGGCGACGACGGGTAGCCGGCCTGAGAGGGTGACCGGCCACACTGGGACTGAGACACGGCCCAGACTCCTACGGGAGGCAGCAGTGGGGAATATTGCACAATGGGCGCAAGCCTGATGCAGCGACGCCGCGTGAGGGATGACGGCCTTCGGGTTGTAAACCTCTTTCAGTAGGGAAGAAGCGAAAGTGACGGTACCTGCAGAAGAAGCGCCGGCTAACTACGTGCCAGCAGCCGCGGTAATACGTAGGGCGCAAGCGTTATCCGGAATTATTGGGCGTAAAGAGCTCGTAGGCGGTTTGTCGCGTCTGCCGTGAAAGTCCGGGGCTCAACTCCGGATCTGCGGTGGGTACGGGCAGACTAGAGTGATGTAGGGGAGACTGGAATTCCTGGTGTAGCGGTGAAATGCGCAGATATCAGGAGGAACACCGATGGCGAAGGCAGGTCTCTGGGCATTAACTGACGCTGAGGAGCGAAAGCATGGGGAGCGAACAGGATTAGATACCCTGGTAGTCCATGCCGTAAACGTTGGGCACTAGGTGTGGGGGACATTCCACGTTTTCCGCGCCGTAGCTAACGCATTAAGTGCCCCGCCTGGGGAGTACGGCCGCAAGGCTAAAACTCAAAGGAATTGACGGGGGCCCGCACAAGCGGCGGAGCATGCGGATTAATTCGATGCAACGCGAAGAACCTTACCAAGGCTTGACATGGACCGGAAACACCTGGAAACAGGTGCCCCGCTTGCGGCCGGTTCACAGGTGGTGCATGGTTGTCGTCAGCTCGTGTCGTGAGATGTTGGGTTAAGTCCCGCAACGAGCGCAACCCTCGTTCCATGTTGCCAGCGCGTAGTGGCGGGGACTCATGGGAGACTGCCGGGGTCAACTCGGAGGAAGGTGGGGACGACGTCAAATCATCATGCCCCTTATGTCTTGGGCTTCACGCATGCTACAATGGCCGGTACAAAGGGTTGCGATACTGTGAGGTGGAGCTAATCCCAAAAAGCCGGTCTCAGTTCGGATTGGGGTCTGCAACTCGACCCCATGAAGTCGGAGTCGCTAGTAATCGCAGATCAGCAACGCTGCGGTGAATACGTTCCCGGGCCTTGTACACACCGCCCGTCAAGTCACGAAAGTTGGTAACACCCGAAGCCGGTGGCCTAACCCCTTGTGGGAGGGAGCTGTCGAAGGTGGGACTGGCGATTGGGACTAAGTCGTAACAAGGTAGCCGTACCGGAAGGTGCGGCTGGATCACCTCCTTTCTAAGGAGCACCTACAGGCTGTCTGTCCCGTGTATGCGGGATGCGAGAGTCTGTCAGGAGTATATGCCCGCTGCGCAGACGATTGTTCTGCGGCGGGTGCTCACGGGTGGAATATCAACGAATAGGTGCCTGGCGGCACGGGCCGGTAACAAGTACGGACACTCCTTTCGGGGAGGGTCCTGGAACGTCACCGGATTGATGCTGCCGGGTAGTGTTTGGCACACTGTTGGGTCCTGAGGCAACAGGACCGCGGCGCATGCCTGTTCCCGTTTTGTCGGTGGCGGGTGTGCGGTGCGGGACGTTTGTTTCTGGTTTCCTGGCCGCGCCGATCATGCACGGAGCCCCTTGGGGGTGTGTGTGGGGTGTGGGGTACGGGGTTGTTGTTTGAGAACTACATAGTGGACGCGAGCATCTTTTATAAGAAGCAATTTCCAAGAATATGAACCTGGATCTGTGCCGTGGACTTGGTTGTGCCTTCGGGTGTGGCTGGTTGCGGTGTGGTTTCCGTGGTTCTCTCGTGAAGTAGTTTTTGATCTTTTGTGGTCAAGTTTTTAAGAGCACACGGTGGATGCCTTGGCATTAGGAGCCGAAGAAGGACGTAGGAATCTGCGATAAGCCTGGGGGAGTCGATAACCGGACTGTGATCCCAGGGTGTCCGAATGGGGAAACCCCGCCACGCGTCGCAAGGCGACGTGGTGACCCGCATCTGAACACATAGGGTGCGTGGAGGGAACGCGGGGAAGTGAAACATCTCAGTACCCGCAGGAAGAGAAAACAATAGTGATTCCGTCAGTAGTGGCGAGCGAACGCGGATCAGGCTAAACCGTTCCATGTGTGATAGCCGGCGGGCGTTGCATGGTCGGGGTTGTGGGACTTTCCATACCAGCTCTGCCGGGCTGGGAAGGTGAGAGTGTGGACATAGGTGAACGGTCTTGAAAGGCCGGCCGTAGAGGGTGTGAGCCCCGTAACCGAAATGTTGTGCACCGCCTGGGAGGTATCCCAAGTAGCACGGGGCCCGAGAAATCCCGTGTGAATCTGTCAGGACCACCTGATAAGCCTAAATACTCCCTAATGACCGATAGCGGACCAGTACCGTGAGGGAAAGGTGAAAAGTACCCCGGGAGGGGAGTGAAACAGTACCTGAAACCGTGTGCTTACAATCCGTCGGAGCAGCCGTGAGTAATCACAAGTAGCTGTGACGGCGTGCCTTTTGAAGAATGAGCCTGCGAGTTAGTGTTACGTCGCGAGGTTAACCCGTGTGGGGAAGCCGTAGCGAAAGCGAGTCTGAACAGGGCGTTGCAGTGGCGTGATCTAGACCCGAAGCGAAGTGATCTACCCATGGCCAGGTTGAAGCGACGGTAAGACGTCGTGGAGGACCGAACCCACTTCAGTTGAAAATGGAGGGGATGAGCTGTGGGTAGGGGTGAAAGGCCAATCAAACTTCGTGATAGCTGGTTCTCCCCGAAATGCATTTAGGTGCAGCGTTGCGTGTTTCTTGCCGGAGGTAGAGCTACTGGATGGCTAATGGGCCCTACAAGGTTACTGACGTCAGCCAAACTCCGAATGCCGGTAAGTGAGAGCGCAGCAGTGAGACTGTGGGGGATAAGCTTCATAGTCGAGAGGGAAACAGCCCAGACCACCAACTAAGGCCCCTAAGCGTGTGCTAAGTGGGAAAGGATGTGGAGTTGCGAAGACAACCAGGAGGTTGGCTTAGAAGCAGCCATCCTTAAAAGAGTGCGTAATAGCTCACTGGTCAAGTGATTCCGCGCCGACAATGTAGCGGGGCTCAAGTACACCGCCGAAGTTGTGGATTTCGGACAACAGCCAAGCCGCCCCTTGTGGGTTGGTTCAGGCGTCCGGAGTGGTAGGGGAGCGTCGTGTGGGCAGTGAAGTCGCGGTGTAAACCAGCGGTGGAGCCCACACGAGTGAGAATGCAGGCATGAGTAGCGAAAGACGGGTGAGAAACCCGTCCGCCGAATGATCAAGGGTTCCAGGGTCAAGCTAATCTGCCCTGGGTAAGTCGGGACCTAAGGCGAGGCCGACAGGCGTAGTCGATGGACAACGGGTTGATATTCCCGTACCGGTGAAAAACCGTCCATGCCGAACGGGGACACTAACCGCCCGAAACCTGCCCGATCGTCCTTCGGGATGTGCGGGTTTTGGTGGAGCGCGGGACCTGATCCCGGGAGGCAAGCGTATTAACAGGTGTGACGCAGGAAGGTAGCCGAGCCGGGCGATGGTTGTCCCGGTCTAAGGATGTAGGGCGAACGGTAGGCAAATCCGCCGTTCATGATGCCTGAGATCTGACGGGACCCCCGTGAGGGGGGATTCGGTGATCCTATGCTGCCGAGAAAAGCATCGACGCGAGGTTTCAGCCGCCCGTACCCCAAACCGACACAGGTGATCAGGTAGAGAATACTAAGGCGATCGAGAGAATTATGGTTAAGGAACTCGGCAAAATGCCCCCGTAACTTCGGGAGAAGGGGGCCCCCAGCGTGATGGACACTTTGCTGTCCGGAGCGTGCAGGGGCCGCAGAGACCAGGGGGAAGCGACTGTTTACTAAAAACACAGGTCCGTGCGAAGTCGCAAGACGATGTATACGGACTGACTCCTGCCCGGTGCTGGAAGGTTAAGAGGACCGGTTAGCCGCAAGGCGAAGCTGAGAATTCAAGCCCCAGTAAACGGCGGTGGTAACTATAACCATCCTAAGGTAGCGAAATTCCTTGTCGGGTAAGTTCCGACCTGCACGAATGGAGTAACGACTTCCCCGCTGTCTCAACCATAAACTCGGCGAAATTGCAGTACGAGTAAAGATGCTCGTTACGCGCAGCAGGACGGAAAGACCCCGAGACCTTTACTATAGTTTGGTATTGGTGTTCGGAGTGGCTTGTGTAGGATAGGTGGGAGACGTGGAAGCCCGGACGCCAGTCCGGGTGGAGTCATCGTTGAAATACCACTCTGGTCACTTTGGACATCTAACTTCGGCCCGTAATCCGGGTCAGGGACAGTGCCTGATGGGTAGTTTAACTGGGGCGGTTGCCTCCTAAAAAGTAACGGAGGCGCCCAAAGGTTCCCTCAGCCTGGTTGGCAATCAGGTGTCGAGTGTAAGTGCACAAGGGAGCTTGACTGTGAGAGAGACATCTCGAGCAGGGACGAAAGTCGGGACTAGTGATCCGGCGGTACATTGTGGAATGGCCGTCGCTCAACGGATAAAAGGTACCTCGGGGATAACAGGCTGATCTTGCCCAAGAGTCCATATCGACGGCATGGTTTGGCACCTCGATGTCGGCTCGTCGCATCCTGGGGCTGGAGTAGGTCCCAAGGGTTGGGCTGTTCGCCCATTAAAGCGGTACGCGAGCTGGGTTTAGAACGTCGTGAGACAGTTCGGTCCCTATCCGCTGCGCGCGCAGGAAATTTGAGAAGGGCTGTCCTTAGTACGAGAGGACCGGGACGGACGAACCTCTGGTGTGTCAGTTGTACTGCCAAGTGCACCGCTGATTAGCTACGTTCGGATGGGATAACCGCTGAAAGCATCTAAGCGGGAAGCTCGCTTCGAGATGAGATTTCCATACACCTTGTGTGTGAGAGGCCCCCAGCCAGACCACTGGGTTGATAGGCCGGATGTGGAAGCGAGGACCAACGACTCGTGAAGCTGACCGGTACTAATAGGCCGATAACTTACACCACACACCACCGGTGAACGGCGTCAAAAGACGTTCACACCAACGGCGGTAAAAAAGAAAACAAGACTGCTTGCGTCCACTATGTGGTTCCCAGACAACAAACCCTTACCGGTATAGTTGTTCCAGGGAACAAAAACCACAACACAATAACAACACCACCACGCCCGGCCCAGGTCAGGCAACGGTGGAACCACATTTGTTGTAACCACAGATTTCCCACCCCCGGGCACACCCGGCGGGACGGGACGAAGGGTTACGGCGGTCATAGCGTGGGGGAAACGCCCGGTCCCATCCCGAACCCGGAAGCTAAGACCCACAGCGCCGATGGTACTGCACCCGGGAGGGTGTGGGAGAGTAGGTCACCGCCGGACATAAATTAGAGCCCAGGCCCCGACAAGGAATGTCGGGGCCTGAGCCATTTAACACCTAAAAAGTAAGCGCCCGAGGCCGACGGCTCGGGCTGCGCCGGCCGTCCCGGGTAGAGTTGGTCCCCATGGACAACCTCTTCAGCCATGCCTCTTCCGCTAGCCCGGAGCCGCAGCCCGCGGACGGGCTGGACCCCGTCATCTGCACAGTAGTGGTCCCTGGCACCGTCGCCAGGGCTTTCATGGGCTTCACGGAACACGCGCACCTCTGGTGGCCCCTTGAAGACCACAGTGTGTACGGCACCGGCTCCTACGTCGAGTTTGAAGAGAACCTGATCGTGGAGACGGCAGACGACGGCCGGACGGCGATCTGGGGCTCGATCGACGACTGGCAGCCCCCGCTGTCCTTCCACGCCTCCTGGCACCCGGCAACCTCGGCGTTGTGGTCAACCGAGCTCCGGGTAGCTTTCCAAGCGGTCGAGGGCGGTGCCGAGCTTCGACTGGTGCATACCGGCTGGGAAGGCGCCGAGGACCCGGCCGCAACGCGGGCTGAGTACGAGGCCGGCTGGCCCGGTGTCCTGGAGCGCTTCGTCCGGTTCATGGGCGGTTCGGATGACTGAGGTCCAACGGCCCAGTATCCGGCGCCTGAAGGCCGTAAGTGATGGAACCGGAGGCCGCATGAGCAGCATCGTTGAGGAACTGACCACTGTCCTAGGCGCGGCGAAAGTCGCAGTGGACGCCATCACGCTGGCCGCCCACGCCGTGGACCAGGCCCCGGTGCTGGACTACCAGCTGCCGCAGGCCGTGGTCCGTGCGGAATCCGTGGCCGACGTCCAGGCCGCAGTCAGCGCCTGCGCGGCGCACGGTGTGCCTGTCGTCGCGCGCGGGGCAGGCACCGGTGTTTCCGGCGGGGCCCATGCCACTGAGGGCTGCGTCGTGCTGAGCCTTGAACGCATGAACCGCATCCTGGACCTCAACCCGGATGACGAGACCGCCGTCGTCGAACCCGGCGTCATCAACGCGGACCTCAACGCCGCCGCGGCCGTGCACGGGCTCATGTATGCCCCGGACCCGGCCAGCTTCAAGATATCCACCATCGGCGGCAACGTGGCCACCAACGCGGGTGGGCTGCGCTGCGCGAAGTACGGGGTGACGCGGGACTCCGTCCTGGCCCTCGACGTCGTGCTGGCGGACGGCTCCCTCATCCACACCGGCCACCAGACCTTCAAGGGCGTCGCGGGCTATGATCTGACCGGGCTGTTCGTCGGCTCGGAGGGGACCCTGGGGATCGTCGTCGGCGTGACGGTCCGCCTTAAGTACCTGCCGCGGGAGGTGCACACGATCGCCGCCTTCTATCCGGATTTCCGCAGTGCCGCGGCGGGCGTCCTCGCCGTGGGAAGGGCCCGCGTGCAGCCCGCCATCATGGAACTGCTCGACGGCGGCTCGCTCGCCCGGCTCGATGACGTGCACGGTTCGGACCTGTCCTCGCGGGGTGCGTCCCTGCTGCTGATCCAGACCGACGGCTTCGGCGCCGCGGCGGAGGCGGCAGCCATCCGGCCGGTGCTCGCGGCCGGCGGTGCGGTGGTCACGGCGGAGGCCAACGCGGAGGCCGAGCAGCTCGTGGAGCTGCGGCGCAACAGCCGCGGCGTGGAGGTGGACGACGAATACCGGGTGGGGGAGGACGTCGCCGTGCCTCGCTCGCGGCTGGTGGACTATGTGGCGGCCCTCGAGGCCATGGCAGCGGCGCACCAGGTCCAGCTCAAGGTCGTGGCGCACGCCGGCGACGGGAACCTGCACCCTACCTTCTGGGTGGACCGTGTGGGCAACGCAGTGGACGGCGACGCCATGACCCGACTCGGTGCGGCCCTGGACGAATCCATCACCGTGGCCCTGGCAATGGGCGGCACCATTACGGGGGAACACGGGATCGGCCAGTACAAGCTGCGCTGGCTCGGGCTTGAGCAGAAGGCTCCGGTGCGCGAGCTGCAGCACCGGATCAAGGAGCTGTTCGACCCCGCCGGCATCCTCAACCCTGGCAAGGCAATTTAGCCCTTCAATTTAATCCCGGTCAATGTGCTCCGGTGCGCCGTACAGCTCAGTCATACAGCTCAGTCGTCGGCGTCCGGGTATTCGTCGTCGGCTTCGGCGCCGTAGCGCGATTCCTCGGTCTCTACCTCGAGGATCTTCAGCAGTTCCGTGTCCGGGTTGAGCATGATGGCCGCCTCGTCCCGGCGGTGGCGCAGCTCGGAGTCGATGTAGGACTGCACAGCCTCGGCCAGCGGGATGTGCCGGTTCTCTTTTTCGGACATGTACCAGCGGTGCTCCAGGATCTCGTGCACGGCCTCCGCCGGCTCGAGTTTGCCGGAGAGGTCGCGGGGAATGGAGCGGACAACCGGCTCGAAGATCTGGCTGACCCACAGGTGGGCGCTGTATTCCTCGTCCATCCCCGGGTTGTTGTCCGCCCGGAACGAGTCCATGTCGTTCAGCAGCCGGCGGGCCTGGTTTTCCTGGGCGTCCAGGCCGGTGAGGCGGAGCAGCCGGCGCTGGTGGTGTCCCGCGTCCACCACCTTGGGCTGGAGCTGGATGGTGGAGCCGTTCTGTGTGGTCTTGATCATGTATTCCTCGACGTCGAACCCCAGCTCGTTGAGTCGCCGGATGCGGGCTGCCACACGCCAGCGTTCACCGATCTCGAAGGACTCCTTCTCGGTCAGTTCCGTCCACAGGCGCCGGTAGCTGTCCATGATGAGTTCGCTCGTGGCCACCGGATCCACCTTCTCCTCGATGAGGCCGCCGTCGAGGAGGTCCATGAGCTCGCCGGCGATGTTGACGCGGGCGATTTCCAGATCGTACTCGCGCTGGCCGGTGGAGAGGTCCGGATACAGTTCGCCGGTCTCGGCGTCCACCAGGTAGGCGGCGAACGCGCCGGCGTCGCGGCGGAACAAGGTGTTGGAGAGCGAGACGTCGCCCCAGTAGAAGCCGATCAGGTGCAGCCGGACCAGCAGGAGGGCCTGTGCATCGATAAGGCGGGTCAGGGTGTCCTTGCGCAGCATCTGGGAGAAGAGCGCGCGGTACGGCATGGAGAACTTGAGGTGCCGCGTGACCAGCACGGGGTTCAGCGGCCGGCCGTCCGGGGTGGTGCGCCCAGTGATGACGGCGACCGGCTCCACACAGGGGACGTCCAGCCGGGCGAGCTTGCGGAGCATGTGGTACTCGTGGCGGGCGATGTGCTCCGAGGTTTCCTTGATCGCAATGACGGACCCGCCGAGGTGGGCGAAGCGCACGATGTGGCGGGAGATGCCGCGGGGGAGGGCGGCGAGGTACTCGGCCGGCCAGTCCTCCAGAGCGATGTGCCATGGCAGATCCAGCAGTTCGGGATCGGTGGCGGCAGCGGTGATGCTCAGCGAGCTGGAGGCGACGGAGGCCTTCTCATCGTTGGCGCTGGCGGCTTCGAACCGCGGCAGTTTGCCGATCTGACCGTAGTCGGTGGGTTCGTCGTGCCATCGGGCATTGTTTTCCTCGGTCATGAACCAATTCTTCCGTACGAAGGGCAACGGCCCTAACGAACGGGCCGGGCACTTAGATCAAAGGGCGCAGTTAAACGCCGACGGCGGCCCTCCCATTGGGGAGGACCGCCGCCGGATGCGATGTTCGGGTGCCGTTCGCGGTGGTTTCGACAGGCTCAACCCCCGGGGCTCAGCCACCCGATGGAGGCTAGTCGCCCAGGCGCAGGCCCGTCTTGGTGTCGAACAGGTGGACGTGGCCGGACTGCGGACGGACCCAGATGGATTCACCCTTCATCGGAGGGCGGCGGCCGTCGACGCGGGCCACGATGTCGTGGCTCTGGCCGTCCAGCGTGGTGTGGCCGTAAACGTAGGCGTCGGCGCCGAGTTCTTCGACGACGTCGACCTCAACCTGGAGGCCGTCGCCCTGCGCCACGGTCTCAAGGTCCTCAGGGCGGGAGCCGAGGGTGACGGTCTGGCCGTGAGCCTCTTCGAGGACGTCGCGCGGGACCGGGTAGACGGTGCCGCCGAACTGCACGCCGCCGTCGACCACCGGCAGCTCCAGCAGGTTCATGGCCGGGGAGCCGATGAAGCCGGCCACGAAGACGTTCTTCGGCTTGTCGTAGAGGTTACGCGGGGTGTCCACCTGCATCAGCAGGCCGTCCTTCAGCACAGCTACGCGGTCACCCATGGTCATGGCCTCGACCTGGTCGTGGGTCACGTAGACGGTGGTGACGCCCAGGCGGCGGGTCAGGGACGCGATCTGGGTGCGGGTCTGCACACGGAGCTTGGCATCGAGGTTGGACAGCGGCTCATCCATGAGGAAGACCTGCGGGTTGCGCACAATGGCACGGCCCATGGCGACACGCTGGCGCTGGCCGCCGGAGAGTGCCTTCGGCTTGCGGTCCAGGTACGGCTCGAGGTCCAGCAGCTTGGCGGCTTCACGGACGCGCTCCGCACGCTCTTCCTTGCTGATGCCGGCGATCTTCAGCGCGAAGCCCATATTGTCCGCGACAGTCATGTGCGGGTACAGGGCGTAGTTCTGGAAAACCATGGCGATGTCGCGGTCCTTGGGCGGCACGTCTGTGACATCGCGGTCGCCGATGAGGATTCGGCCGGAGTTCACGTCCTCGAGACCCGCAAGCATGCGCAGGGAGGTCGACTTTCCACAGCCTGAGGGTCCGACGAGGACCAGGAATTCGCCATCGGCGATTTCAATGTTGAGCTTGTCAACAGCGGGCTTATCCGTGCCCGGGTACAGACGCGTAGCGTTATCAAAAGTAACTGTAGCCACAGTTATCAATCCCTTCACCGGCAGGTACGTGCCGGACGATCCGTAGTGAATGGTTCTTTGTATTCAGTTGTTTATTCAGTTGTAAGCATCAAGCGTGCGCATACTCCCCGGCCGAAGCCGAGGAGTATCCAATGACGCCGCACGGTAATTGTGCGCCACATCACTGACAGAGTATGTCAGATATATGGCATTAGGACCAAAATGTTACAGATGTCACATGTGATACTGCTTACCCGGCTCGGTTGACCGCCTCGTTTACCCGGCAAAACAGCTCAGGACCTGAGAGCCCGTTTGCGCTCCCGCAGCAGCGCTTCGAGCAGCTCGCAGATGTGGACCGGGGACTCCACCCGGAACTGGGCCTGGGTGAAGTCGAGTCCCACCTTCACGCCAAGGTCGCCCGGGACCAGCCTGCCCAGGGCGTCCTCGTCGGTGGTGTCGTCGCCGGCGAAGACCATGGCCGTGGCACCGGTCGCCTGCCGCAGGAAGGCGACGCCCTCGCCCTTGGAGGCATGGACCACGGAGGTCTCCAGGACGCGGTTACCGGTCTTCAGGAAGACGCCGGGCCGGTCCTGCAGGACGGCACGGGCCGCGGCCACGGCATCTTCGGCGACGTCGTCGGCCGCCAGTCGGGTGTGCAGCACGACGCCGGCCGGCTTGTCCTCCAGCAGGGTTCCCGGCGCCTCGCCGGCGATCTCCTCCAGCACCTCACGGACGCTGGCGAGCATCACCCGCTGGGCGTCGTCGAGCACCAACTGGGAGGAACCCGGGCCCATCCAGACTTCCGCCCCGTGGCTGCCGATTAGCAGGGTGTTCTCCGGAGGGAGGGCGACCGCCCGCAGGCTGGCCAGGGCCCGTCCCGAGATGAGCGCCGTCGTCGTTTGCGGAAGTTCCGCCAGCGAGGCGAAGGCGGTCGCCGACCGGGGGAGCGCGCGCGAGTCGGCAGCATGATCCACGAGCGGCGCCATGGTGCCGTCGAAATCCATCGCCACCAGCAGGTGTTCGGTGCCGGCGACGCGGTGCACCGCCTCCAGCAGCTCGGGGGAGAGCGAGAGCGGCGTCATGCCTGAATTGTTCGTGCCGGCCTCGCCGGCACCGGCCGCCTCAGAAGTCATCGCGGACCACCTTCTCATCGAGCGCGGTCAGGAAATCGGAGGACCAGAGGTCGACGTCGTGATCCAGGATCTGCTTGCGCATGGCCCGCATCCGGCGGCCCGCCTCGGCCGGCTGCATATTGACGGCCTTCATGATGGTGTCCTTGAGGCCGTCGATGTCGTGCGGGTTCATCAGCAGGGCCTGCTTGAGCTGGTCGGCGGCGCCGGCGAATTCACTGAGCACCAGTGCGCCGTCATTGTTCGTCCGGGCGGTGACGTATTCCTTGGCCACGAGGTTCATGCCGTCGCGCAGTGCGGTGACCAGCATGACGTCCGCGGCCAGGTACAGTGCCACCATTTCTTCGATGGGGTAGCTGTGGTGCAGGTAGCGGACGGCCGTGTTCTCCATGGTGTCGTAGGTGCCGTTGATGTGGCCCACGGTGCCCTCGACTTCTTCGCGGAGCAGGCGGTACTGCTCCACGCGTTCCCGGCTGGGGCTGGCCACCTGGATCAGGGAGGCGTTTTCCACCGTGACCTTGCCTTCCGCCAGCAGTTCCTCGTAGGCCTTGAGCCGGTGGCGGATGCCCTTGGTGTAGTCGAGACGGTCGACGCCGAGCAGGATGGTCTGGGGATTCCCGAGGTCCCGGCGGATCTGGCGTGCGCGCTCAATGACTTCGGGCTTCCGCGCCAGCTCGCTGATCTGCTTGACATCGATGGAAATGGGGAACGCCTGGGCGCGGGCGATATGGGTGGTGTGGCCGTCGATTCCCCTGACGTGGATCTGCTGCTGCTTGACGCTGGCGCCCAGGAAGCGGCGGGCCGAGCGCATGAAGTTCCCGGCGTCGCTGCTGCGCTGGAAGCCCACGAGGTCGGCGCCCAGCAAGCCGTCGATGATCGCCCGGCGCCACGGGAGCTGCGCGAAAATCTCCGGCGGCGGGAACGGGATGTGGTTGAAGAACCCGATCCTCAGGTCCGGGCGCGCCTCACGGAGCATCTTCGGGACAAGCTGGAGCTGGTAGTCCTGCACCCAGACGGTGGCGCCAGGGTTCGCGTGGCGGATGACGGCGTCGGCAAACCGTCTGTTCACCCTCCGGTACGAGTCCCACCAGGTCCGGTGGAACTCCGGCGGGGCGATCACATCGTGGTAGAGCGGCCACAGAGTGGCGTTGGAGAAGCCCTCGTAGAAATGCTCGATGTCCTCCGTGCTCAGCTGGACGGGGACGAGGTCAATGCCGCCGTGGCTGAAGGGCGTGACGGTCTCGTCGGGTGCGCCGTGCCAGCCCACCCAGGCGCCTTCGGTCTTGGTCATCATCGGCGCCAGCGCCGTCACGAGTCCGCCGGGGGAACGGCGCCAGCCGTCCTCGCACCCGCTCTCGTCCGTCGAACAACGGTCAACGGGCAGGCGGTTGGAGACCACCATGAAGTCGTACTGGGCTGCTGCTTCCTCGGCGCGACCGTCACGTCCGGCCTCGGCCCCGGCTTGCGGGTCCGCCTTTTTGGTTGCTTCCATTGGTGCCCCCTGGGGTCGCTCGTGGCTCTCAACCCACCCTAGCCGCACGGAATCTTCCGTGCTATTCGTCCGTTGGGGAGGCTGGAAGGAAACTTGAAAGCGCAAGCTCTCGGTTTTCTCCCCTAAAATGATGAAATTGCCACTGGGTGGACCTTCCCAGGCCGATCGACACGAGGAACTAATGAGCCCCGCAAACGAACCCCGACAGTCCAAGGCAGAGCGCACTGCCGCGGCCCGCGAGAAAGCACGTGAGATCCGCGAGGCTCAGCTGAAGAAGGACAAGCGCAACAAGCTGCTCATCGGCTGGGGCATTGTCGTGGCCGTTGTGGCCATCCTCGCGATCGTGGCCCTCGTGGTCGCCACGGGCATCAAGAACAACGAGCCGATCGCCGACGAAGGGTCCACCCCGGCCAACGGGAACGTTCACGGCGGTGTCACGCTGCTGGCCAATACCGACGTCGCGAAGTCCGATCCCGGCACGGTGAAAATCGCTGACCTACCCTCCGCTCCGGGCACGCCGCCGGCAGAGGTCACCCCGCCCGGCGCCGAGGCCGAAGCCGGCAAGCCGGTCAAGGTGGTTCTCTACATCGACTTCATCTGCCCGGTGTGCAAGAACTTCGAGACGCAGTATAACGAGGCGCTCACGAAGCTGCGCAACGAAGGCAAGATCACGGTGGAATACCGCGCGCTGGGCTTCCTGGACAACCGGTCCACCACCAACTACTCCTCCCGCGCGGCCAATGCTGTCGCCTGCGTCGTGAACGGGTCCCCGGACAAGTACTCGGGCTTCTTCAACGCGCTCTTTGAGAAGCAGCCCGCCGAAGGCTCCGCCGGCCTGTCCGACGCGGAGCTGAAGAAGATGGCCACGGATGCCGGGGCCAAGAGCATCGACAAGTGCGTGGATGACAAGACCTACCGCCCCTACGTGAAGCACACCACGCAGGAAGCACAAGTGATTGGTGTCACGGGCACGCCGAGCGTGTTTGTCGAGGGCAAGCAGTGGGGCAAGGGTGATAGCGCCCAGACTCCGTTCGACAAGTTCCTGCAGGCCGCCATCGACGCGAAGAAGTAACGCCGGCAAGAAGCGGCGCGCCGGGCCCGGCGCCGCGCACGGGCGTCAGGAGGGCCCGGTCCAGGATTTGTCCGGGACAGGGCCCTCCTCTTGCTCCGCAGCCTGCGTTCTTGCCATCGTTTTACCACTGGGCGTCCGTGGGCTAACCTTATCTAGCGTCCAGGCGCCGGCCCTGTTGCGGCCGGGTACCGGACGGCACAGGAATGCCTCCTTAGCTCAGTTGGCCAGAGCACCGCTCTTGTAAAGCGGGGGTCGTCGGTTCGAATCCGACAGGGGGCCCCAACGAAATCAGAAAGTCCTTGTCAGAGCCCGGTCGGGCTGCGGCAGGGGCTTTTCTTTTTTCCATTCGCCGTACGCCGAAAGAGGCGCTCACCTAGGGAACACGCGCCCCGGTCACCACCCTCTCGGCCTCATCCAAGCGAAGCTCACAGGGGCCCCATGCATCGCTACCCCGACGGGTTCTGCACCGCGCTGGCGACCGACGCGGCGCACGCGATCGCCCCGCGCAGTGGAACCCGCCGCCGTCTCAGCTTCCAGCCAACAAAGTAGTCACTTGGATCCGTGCACACACCGGGCAAGTAGCGCTGGCTGAAAAGTGAGAGTCCGCCGCCAGAAGACGGGTAGGCGCCACTCCTGTGCGGCTCGTTTCCGGTACCTAGGCTCCTTCCATCGAGTCAGTTCAACGGCGCTTAGAAGCGGGTCTCCAATATGCGTGGTCAACCAAAACCTTGGGTGTTGAGTACTGTCCACAGTGAAAAGGGCGTCTTTCGCCGGCCCCTACGTGCATGGGCCGCCGTTGTATCGGCACTCCTCGCACTTGCCCCGCTGTACGTCAGCGGCATCGCCGCCGCGGACGTGGGGACGATCGCCCACACTTCGCTGCGGACGGGGTGGGACAGCAACGAGCCCACGCTCTCGCCATCGTCGGTTGCATCCTCGAATTTCGGCAAACTGTTCTCGGCACCCGTGGACGGGCAGGTCTATGCCCAGCCACTTGTGGTGGGCGGCACCGTGATTGCCGCGACTGAAAACAATGCCGTCTACGGGCTGGACGGCATCACGGGCGCGGCGAAGTGGTCGCGCAACCTCGGGCCGGCGTGGCCGGCGTCGACCGTGGGCTGCGGCGACCTCACTCCGAATATTGGAATCACGTCCACCCCGGTGTACGACCCCGCTACGAAGAGCGTCTTCCTGCTGGCGAAGACGAATGACGGAGCGACTGTCCAGCTCCCGCACTGGTATATGCACTCTCTCGATGTGGTCACAGGAGCGGAGAAGCCCGGGTTCCCCGTCCTCATCAGCGGCGCACCGACGAACGACCCGAGCCGCCCGTTCAACGCGATGACCGCGATGCAGCGGCCTGGGCTGCTGCTCATGGACGGGGTCGTATACGCGGGTTTCGCGAGCCACTGCGACGTCGTCCCCTTCGTCGGCTACGTCGTCGGGGTGTCGACCGGCGGCCAGCAGACAACGATGTGGGCCACCGAGTCAGGCAATGGCTTCGCGGAGGGGGGGATCTGGCAATCCGGCGGAGGACTGGTGTCCGACGGTGCCGGTCAGATCCTGTTCTCCACCGGGAACGGCATCTCCCCGAAGCCCGGCCCGGGCACATCGCCCCCGGCCACCCTGGCGGAGTCCGTGGTCCGGCTCCAGGTCGGCGCGGACGGCACCCTGAAGCCCACTGACTTCTTCAGCCCCGCCGCCAACGCCAAGCTGAACCTAAACGACGCCGACTTGGGTTCTGGGGCACCGATCGGGATCCCGGACGGCTATGGCACCGCGGCGCACCCGCACCTGATGGCCCAGGTCGGCAAGGACGGACACGTCTACCTGCTGGACCGAGACAACCTGGGCGGCATGGGGCAGGGGGACGGCGGAACCGACGCCATCCTCGACGAAGCCGGCCCGTATAACGGAGTGTGGGGACGGCCCGCATTCCTCGGGACGAGCAACGGCGGGTACATCTACACCGTCGAGAGCAAGGGTTACCTGCGCGCGCACAAGCTCCTGCCGAGCATCACGGGCGGCATCAAGCTCGCCTCGGTCGGGACGTCAACCGGCACGTTCGGGTTCAGCTCGGGTGCACCGTCAGTGACCTCCAACGGCACGGACGATTCTTCCGCCCTTGTCTGGGTGGTCTACGTCAGCGGACCGACAGGGACTGGTGCGGAATTGCGGGCCTACCGGGCACTCCCGGACAACACCGGGAAACTCACGCAAGTATTCAGCGCCCCCCTTGGTACAGGGGCCAAGTTCTCGTCGGTGGCCACTGACAACGGCCGTGTGTACGTCGGCACCCGCGACGGGCATGTGCTCGCCTTCGGTGCCCCGACAACTTCAGCGGTAGGGGCGAAGAACACTGACCTCGGCAGCGCCGAGGTCAGTTCCACCGTAACCGCAACGGTGACGATCACCGCCTCGCGAGCCGTAACCGTCAACTCCATCACGACAGGTGCCCCATTCGGCATCGGTTCGGTCTCCCTGCCTCAGACGCTGGCGTCGAGCGGCAGCCTCACGGTCCCGGTGAACTTCTCGCCGACGGCTGCCGGACAGGCCGACGGCACGTTGACGGTCACGGCGTCCGACGGCGAGACAGACCTCATTGGTGTCCATGGGACCGGCACGAAGGACGGCCTGGGTGCGACTCCGGCCATGGTCGAGTTCACCGACGTGCCGACACAGACGATTAGCCGGCAGACAGTGAACATCGTCAACACCGGCACAACCGTCGCCACGATCACCGGCGTCACCTTGCCGGCCAACTCACAGCTCACTGTAGACCCGGCTACATTGCCCGCGGTGGGACAGCAGATCCAACCCCTCGCGTCAGTGCCGGTCTCCCTCACCTTCAGTCCCACGACGGCGGATCCGGTGGCAGACTCGCTGACGGTCGTCAGCGACCGCGGTCCGGTGACTGTGCCTGTGACCGCCACCGCCGTGTCCGGAACGGCGCACCTGCAGCTGCCGTCCTCGCTGGACTTTGGTGACGTCCCCGTGGGGCTATCGGCCACCAGGGACTTCACGATTCAAAACACCGGAAACGTCCCAATGACCATCACCAAGGCCAAGGCGCCGCAAGGGGTCTTCACAACGGCCACTCCCATTTCCGAGGGCCTGAAAATCCCCGCGGGTGACTCCGCCTTCCAAAGTGTGACCTTCACGCCGTCGGCCATCGGGCAGGCCGGGACGCTGGACACGTACTATCTGATCACCGCGGACGACGGCCAGGGCGCGATGAAGGTGATGCTCACCGGCAACGGCACCGACGACCCAATCGCTGTCAAAGCAAAGGAGAGCGGCGCCGGCAACCTGGGGTCGACCCTCGGGGTAGCGCTCACCGGAGAATACCCCGTGGCAGCTGGGAAGTGTCAGGATTACACGAAAGGGGTGATCTGCTGGTCGGCAGCGACCGGGGCGCATGAAGTCCACGGTTCGATCTTCGCCCGCTACAGCGCGGCGGGTGGTGCCGCCGGCTTCCTCGGCTTCCCGATGACCGACGAGACGGGCACGGCGGATGGGGTGGGGCGGTTCAACCACTTCTCCGGTTCGGGTGGGGGCTCGATCTACTGGACGCCAAAGACCGGGGCGCATGAAGTGCGGGGTTTGATCCGGGCCAAGTGGGCCGCGCTCGGTTGGGAGACGGGCAAGCTTGGCTATCCGGTGACCGACGAGACGGGCACAGCGGATGGGGTGGGGCGGTTCAACCACTTCTCCGGTTCGGGTGGGGGCTCGATCTACTTGACGCCAAAGACCGGGGCGCATGAAGTGCGGGGTTTGATCCGGGCCAAGTGGGCCGCGCTCGGTTGGGAGACGGGCAAGCTTGGCTATCCGGTGACCGACGAGACGGGCACGGCGGATGGGGTGGGGCGGTTCAACCACTTCTCCGGTTCGGGTGGGGGCTCGATCTACTGGACGCCAAAGACCGGGGCGCACGAGGTGCGGGGTTTGATCCGGGCCAAGTGGGCCGCGCTCGGTTGGGAGACGGGCAAGCTTGGCTATCCGGTGACCGACGAGACGGGCACAGCGGGTGGGGTGGGGCGGTTCAACGACTTCTCCGGTTCGGGTGGGGGCTCGATCTACTGGACGCCAACGACCGGGGCTCACGAGGTCCACGGTTTGATACGGGCCAAGTGGGCCGCGCTCGGTCGGGAGACGGGCAGCCTTGGCTACCCAATCACCGACGAGTTCGCAGTTCCCGTCGGCCGTGAATCGGATTTCCGCGGCGGCCGGCTGGTCTGGAGCTCGACGACGGGCGTGGTTAGCGGATAGCGCTAGCGCCGTTCCCGGGGTTGAATCCGACAGGACCCCGCCGCGGATCGCAGGACGCAGAACCCCGCCAGCTCCGATAATGCATCGGAACTGGCGGGGTTTTTCGCTGCCGCGAGGGCGGCCGCGCGGGTCGCCGCGAGGGTGGCCGCGCGGGTCGCCGCGAGGGTGGCCGCGCGGGGCGGGTCAGCCGGAGCCTACTCCGGAATCACCAGCGCAGGCGTGTCTCTCCGGATGGTTTCGCCGCGGAAGAATCCCGGGTGCAGCCGGGCCGTGAGAAGCATGACCACCGCGCCCAGCGCCAGGATTCCGATCCCGATGATGAACACGAGGCCCACCCCGAAGATCTCCGAACCGCTGCCGAACTCGGGCGCCCAGCTGTCCACCGCCGTCTGGAAGAACACCACGGTGAGCACGAGTCCGCCAATCACAGGGAACAGCAGACGCATGAAGAAGTTGCGGACGCTGGAGAACAAGCTGTGCCGGAAGTACCACGTGCAGGCGAACGCGGTCAGGGCGTAGTAGAAGCAGATCATGAGGCCCAGGGCCATGATGGTGTCGTTGAGGACGTTTTCGCTGACCGCCTTCATGACCGCGTAGAACCCGCCGGAGATCACGCCGGCGATGACCGTGGCGTAGCCTGGCGAACCGAAACGCTTGCTGACCGTGGCGAAGCGCGGCGGCAACGCCCCGTAGTGGCCCATAGCCAGGAGGCTGCGGGCCGGGGACGCCATGGTGGACTGCAGGGATGATGCGGTGCCGGACAGCACAGCCAGGGACATCAGGATGGCCAACGGGCCCATCACGGGGGAGGCCAGCGCGGCGAAGACGTTCTGCTGGTTGTCCGGGTTGTTCAGCCCGATGCCGTCCCCGCCCACGCCGGCCACCATCATGGTTGCCACGATCACGGCGATGTACAGGCCGAGGACGGCGATCGCCGTCGTCGTGCCCGCCTTGCCGGCAGTTCCCTTGCCGCCCTTGGTCTCCTCGTTCACGGTCAGGCAGACATCCCAGCCCCAGTAGACGAAGACCGCCAGGGACATACCGGCCGTGAACTGCTCAAAGCTCTCGATCTTCGTGGGGTTGAACCAGTCCCAGCTGAAACCGATGGCGGTGGGGGAATCCCCGGAGGCGGCGTGGGTGAGCGCCATGACGATGAAGATTGCCAGGACCACGACCTGGAACCCGACCATGCTGTACTGGACCAGCTTGGTGGCGTGCAGGCCGCGGTAGCTGACCCAGACGGCCAGTGCCACGAACACGAGGCAGGTGGCGATGTTCAGCGCCTTGTTGGAGGTCAGGTCCGCCAGCTCGGGATTGCCGAACACCTGAGCCAGGAAGAGGTAGAAGAAGTCCACCGCGACACCCGCCAGGTTGGACAGGACGATGATGTTTGCCGCCAGGAGTCCCCAGCCGCCCATCCAGCCGACGAACGGGCCGAAGGCCTTGGTGGCCCAGGTGAAGGTGGTGCCGCTGTCCGGGGAATCGGCGTTGAGCTCGCGGTAGGCGAACGCCACCAGGATCATGGGGATGAACGCGATGATGAAGATCGCTGGCAGCTGCACGCCCACGGCGCTGACGGCGGGTCCCAGCGAACTGGTCAGGCTGTACGCCGGCGCCACCGAGGAGATGCCCAGGACTACGACGGCGAGCAGGCCGAGCTGGCCACCCTTGAGTCCCTTGCCTGTGATGCCGTGTTTCGAGCCGGGCGCATCCGCCAGATCGGGTGGTGTGTCCTCGCCGCGCTCGCGGCCGATCGTTTGACTCATGTCAGACCCTTCTCTAGGAGACAGCCGGTTGTTGTTGGGTGATGCAGTGGATGCCGCCGCCGCGGGCAAAGAGCTCGCGGGCGTCGACGCCGATGACCTTGCGGCCGGGGTAGGCGTCCGCAAGGATGCGCAGGGCTTTCTCATCCATGGGGTCCGCGAATGTGCAGGCGATGACGCCTCCGTTGACCACCAGGTGGTTGATGTAGCTGTAGTCGACGAAGCCTTCGCTGTCCGTCAATGTTTCCGGGGCGGGCACCTCGATGATGTTCCACTCGCGGCCGGCAGCATCCCTGGTGGTGGCGAGGTGGCTGAGGATCTCCCGGCTGACCTCGAAGTCCGGATGCTCCGGGTTCTGCTGGGAATGTACCAGCAGCGTGCCTGGCGACGGGATGGCGGCCACGATGTCCACATGACCGCGTGTTCCGAACCGCTCCGAATCCCGGGTCAGCCCGCGGGGGAGCCAGACAACGTGGCTGGCGCCGATGGTCCGGGCCAGCTCCGCCTCGACGTCCGCCTTGTCCAGCCCGGGGTTGCGGCCGGGGTCAAGCTGCACGGTCTCGGTGACGAGCACCGTTCCCTCACCGTCCACGTGGATGCCGCCGCCTTCATTCACCAGTGCCGAGAGGACGTGGCTTGCCCCGGAGCGCGCCGAGACCTCCGCGGCCACGAGTGAATCCTTGTCCCAGGCGGCCCAGTCCTGGCCGCCCCAGCCGTTGAAGACCCAGTCCACGGCGCCGAGCCGGCCGCCGGCGTCCAGGACAAACGTGGGGCCGATGTCGCGCATCCACGCGTCATTCAGTTCGGCGGTGAGCACCTCAATGTCCGGGTGAAGGTAGCGGCGGGCGGTCTCGACGTCGTCGGGCGTCACCAGCATGGTGACCGGTTCAAACTCCACGACGGCGTTCGCGACGGCGGCCCAGACGGACCGGGCGGCGTGGGCTTCTTCGTCCGACTCCCCGAGGGTGTAGCCGCCTGTCGGGAACGCCATCCAGACTCGGTCCTGGGGTGCCGTCTCCGACGGCATACGCCAGCCGCTCATGCGGACGCCTCCAGGTACATCGGTGTTACGCCGCCGAACGGCGCGTCGTGGCGGACGGGTTCGATGAGCCGGGCATAGGTCTCCGGGCGACGGGTGGCGAGGAAAGGGAAGAGCGTCAGCCAGTCCTTGCGCTGGTCCAGGTACAGATCCGCGACGAGGACGGCGGATTCGTCCCGCGGGGCCTGGGCCAGAATCCGGCCGTAGGGATCGGAGATGAAGGAGGAACCGTAGAAGTTCAGTCCGCCCTCGTCCCCCCAGCGGTTCGGGGCCACCATGAACAGGCCGTTGGCGATCCCGTTGCCGACGATTACCTGCTGCCAGAGCGGTTGGGTGTCGAAGTCCGGGTGGTCCGGTTCGGAGCCGATCGCGGTGGGGTAGACCAGGATCTCGGCGCCGCCCAGGGAGTACAGGCGGGCCAGCTCCGGGAACCACTCATCCCAGCAGGTGGGCATGCCGAGCTTGGCGCCGCCCAGTTCGACGGGGGAGTGGACTTCGTAGGCGTCGCCGGTGTCCGGGCCCTGGCGGAAGAACTTGTCCTCGTAGTAGCCGGCGGTGACCGGAATGTGCAGCTTGTGGGTGCGCGCCAGCAGCTCACCTTCGGGGGAAACCAGGATGGAGGTGTTCAGGCCCAGCCCGTCGTCCGATCCGTCCGGATTATCGGCTCTCTGGTAGAGCGAGGCGTGGACGCAGATCCCGTGCCGGCGGGCCGCATCTGCAGCGAAACGGAACGTCGGGCCAGTGAGCAGGTCTTCGGCTGTGTCTGACGGGCGGGGACGGGTGGCTCCTGACCGTGAGGTGTCGTTTTCGGGGAGCCTGTCCGCGGGATAGCGGGAGAGCGTGAGCTCCGGCAGGAAGACAACAGTGGCACCCAGCCGTGCGGCGCGCTCGATTCCCTCATCCAGTTCGGCGCGGAGGGCGGCCATGCTGCGGTGCCAGCGGTGCTGGACCACGCCGATCCGCAGTGCCGGGCGGGAAGACGGCGCTGTCCGGGCCAGGGAAGCTGGCGAATCAAGGCAGGTGATCTCGATCAATTTACTACTCCAAGGAGACGGCGGTCACTAAATGAATAACGTTCATTTAGTATGAGGCCACATCGCATCGGAAGGCAAGACCTAAATGATTAAAGTTCATTTTGTGACTGCAAGCGGCATGCGCCGCGGGCCACTCCCGCGGCCTGCGGACCGGCTGGCCACCCTGAGGTTCTGCTGAGGGCTGACGGCGGGCTGACCGACCCATTTTGAAAGTCCCCGCATGAATCCATGGTCAGCTGTCCAAAGGTTTTCCAACCGGGGCGTGGAAAGCTCCCGACGGAGCCGTTAGATGCGACGGCTGACCATCGACGCAGGATGCGGGGTGATAGTCGGATTTCACCGTCGGCGTCACCGCAGGAATGACGGGCCGTCTGCTCTCCGGCCGTCTGCGGTCGAGGCAACTTCATGGGCGAAGTTTTTAGAGGGCTGGGCTCCTACGTTCCTTCCGGGCCCCGTACACCGTTTGATGTTCTCTGAAGGGATAGACCATGACGAAACACTCCACCGGACCGACATCGTTCCGGCAACTGGTCGTGGTGCTCGCGGCGGCCGGTCTCGTCGTGACCGCCGGTGTTGGTCCGGCCGTCGCCAAGGGCGGCGGCACAGCGAAGCCGCCCAAAGGGGCAGTCTCACCTTGGGTCGTGCCCACCCTGCCGACGCCGGCTTTCTCCGTTCCGGCTGCGCAGCTCCACGGTTTCGATGACACCGGTCTCGCGCAGAACGCCACGGTCGGCAACGCCGACTGTCCCTCCATCACCGATCCGGCCGCGTTCGGTGGGACTGTCACGCTGAACGGCGTCCTCATCACCATCCCGTGCAATCTGGTCTTCCAGATGCTGGCCAACACGCTGAGCTGGGCGCAGTTCGTCCAGGGGACCGGCGGCAGCGCACCGCTGCCCACCAAGGATCTGGAGCCGCAGGCGGTGGGCAATATCGTCGGCACCCGCCACATTGCCGCCCTGGCCTTCATATCCCAGCAGACACTGAACGGCGGCCGCGGCGTGATCACCGCCCTGGATTACGCCAACGGTTCCCTCCAGGTGGCCAACGCCGCCGGCGGAACCGTGACAGTCCAGCTCAACGATCCCAAGATCGCCGGTCTGCATGACAGCACCGGGGCGGACACCGGGGCCCGCCTGCGTGCCACCAAGGCACCCAACGGGCTGCTGAGCCAGCCGGACCGGACAGTACGCGTCGGCGTCCGGAGCCTGTGCATGCCCACGCCGGTGAACACCACCACGACGGTCAATCAGGCCGCCCTGGACGCGTGCTTCAAGAACGCTGCCACCAACGCCAACGGGCTGCAGCCGGGTCCGCCCACGTCCGCGCGCTCCCCCTGATGGCGGCAATCGCCGTCACGGTCATTGGTCTCTCCGGAACCGGCCCAGCCTGGTTCGACAATCCGGGAAGCTCCTTGAATGAGTCAGTGAACATCTCCCGTCATCATTGAGGCACACAGAAGCCTGCCGGTGCCCGGTCAAGGGCGCCGGGACGTTAGGCCCCAGTCCGCGGATACCGGACGGCGGACTCTTGGCGTATGAGTGAATCGAACCCGGAAACGACACCGGACATCAAGTCCACCGAGCTCAAGGAACAGCCGACGGCGGTGGTGCGGGAAACAGTCCCGATGAACGCCCTGCGCGACTTCTTCGGCCGCGCCTTCAGGGCGGTCATGGGGGCGGTGCAGCAACAGCATGTCCAGCTGGCCGGGCCACCGTTCGCGCTGTACCGGGGGATGCCCACCGACGTCGTCGACGTCGAAGCCGGCTTCCCGCTGGCCGCGGCGTTCACGAGAGCAGGCGGCGGAGACACCGGGGTGACGGCCGGAACGCTCCCCGCAGGGCCGGCCTTCGAGGCGATGCACATCGGCCCGTATGACTCGCTGCAGCAGACTTACGGCGCGATCCTGGCCCGGATGCAGGCCGAGGGCGTGACCCCCGGGGACGCGATGTGGGAGTACTACCTCAGCGATCCGGCAACCGAACCGGACCCTGCCAAGTGGCAGACACTCGTCGTCTGGCCGGTCGCCTGAACGGTGTGACACGACTGCCGCGCGGTCTGGATCGCGCGCCCTGAAGACGCATGGGCCACTCGCGGGCGACTCATAGTGTCGCTTTAAACACACTATTCTCCAACTGCGTGCATAATGACCTAAACTGCTTCACTGAGGTGCCTGAAATGGTGCTGCGCAGCAACGAAAGTGAACCCCGAAATGGCTACCGATTACGACGCCCCACGCAAGACAGAAGAAGAGTCTCCCGCTGAATCGCTGGAGGCCCTTCAGGCGTCCCGCGGCGGCGGCGCCCAGACTGCTGTTATCGACGTCGACGAGAACGACACCGCAGAAGGCATCGATCTTCCCGGCGCGGATCTGTCCGGCGAAGAGCTGACTGTCATTGTTGTTCCCGAGCAGTCCGATGAATTCACCTGCTCCTCCTGCTTCCTGGTCCGCCACCGGTCCCAGGTCGCCCGGGAGAAGAATGGCATGAAGTACTGCCGCGACTGCGAGGGCTAGGAGCCCTCCAGTCCGCCAGCAGCTACACGGCAGCTGGCGTCACAGCAAGGCCCCGCGAAGCGCCGGACCCGCAAGGGTGCCGGCGCTTCGCCGTTCCCTGGTTCATTCGTCAACCGCGTGGACGACGGCGTCGACGACTTCGACGACGGCGCGAATACCGTCTTGTGACCAGGCGCCGCTCAGCCTAACGGTTGGGCGCCGAAGTCGCCGGAGGCCTCGTCGGCAGGCTCCGGCAATCTTACGCTTGAAGTGTCTGATCGTTTGAGGGGGTGGCCGAGTTGAAGAAGATTCAGGTATGGCTGGCGGCCGTTGTGATGGGCCTGGGCCTGGGGTTGCTTGCACCCGGCGCGGCCGCTGCAGACTCCTACTGCGGACTGGTGTGGGGATCGCTGGTCAAGACAGATCCTGCCATAAGCCAGGCAAAGGTGGTCAACGTCCGCACCGGGCAGCACTACTGCTTTGACCGGCTGGTCATCGAGCTCAACGGGCCCGTGGCCGGCTACACCGCCCGCTATGTGCCCCAGGTGGTGCAGGACGGTTCGGGGCTGCCGGTCCCATTGAGGGGCCAGGCCTTCATCCAGTTCACGGTCAACGCCCCGGCTTACGACGACAACGGCAATTCCACGTACAACCCCGCGGACAAGAACGAGCTGACCAACGTGACCGGTTATCAGACGTTCCGGCAGGTGGCCTGGGCCGGCAGCTTCGAGGGTTATACCAGCCTGGGGCTCGGGGTGCGTGCGCGTCTGCCGTTCCGGGTGTTCACCCTGCCCGGGCCGGACGCCGGTTCACGCCTCGTGATCGACGTCGCCCACTTCTGGTGATGGCTGGGGCTGAAGCGAGTTCCCGCTACAGCGAGTTGAGGTCCGCCCGGAGCGGGTAGTCGCGGCCGTCCAACACGAGCTGGGTGCAGCGGCGGGTGCCGGGGTTGAGCACAATCGGGGCCATGAGGTTGACCGTGGTGGTTCCGGCGGAGTGGTTGATCACAACGAGCACCTGGGGGCCTCGCGCGGCTCCAGTCCCAGGGCTTCCAGCGAGGCAGCCGGAATCGGCGGGGTGTAGCTCGGGACAAATACGGCCGCGTCGGCCAGGAACAGCCGCACCGGGGTGGTGCCGGCCTCGAGGGCGTATAGCCCGGCGGCGCCGTCGACGCTTCGCAGCGTGAAGTCGTGCACGTGCTCGAGCCCCGGCATGGGCGCGGTGAAAGTGACGGGGGTGTCCATGACCACAGTGCTCATCGCAGGAAGTCCATCAGCGTGGGCTGCAGGACCCGCGCCGTGGCGGCCAGGGCCACCTGGTAGTTGGTTTCCTGAAGCTTCAGGTCCATGATGACGCTGCCAAGATCGGCCTTTTCAATACCCATTTTCTGCGCGTCCAAGGTGGCCTCCAGTTCTGTGTTGACGTTGCCGGCGCGTTCCAGCTGCGCCTGCCGTGTTCCTATCTCAGCACGTCCGTTGATCACGGCCTTGAATGCGGAGTCTACCTCGGCCAGCCGTGGAGAGATGTCGGTTCCCGCGCGCAATGCCGTGGCCATGTCGTTGACCAGCTTGAATACGGAGCTGGCGCCGTCGCCGAAGATTTTGGCGCCGTCAGCGTCTACACGGACGGTCTGGTTGTCACTGATGCGCCGCTCCACGGTGCTGCCCGGAATCCCGTTGAACACCGGCGGATTGCCCGGGGCAAACGCGCCGGCAGCGTCGGAGCTGCCGGCGAAGATGTTGCGTCCCAGGTGCTGGGTGTTGGCGATGGAGAGCATGTCCTTGCCCAGGCCTTCGAGCTCAATCGCGATGGCGTCTTTGGCCGGCTGGTTGAGCGCGCCGTTGCCGGCCTGCACGGTGAGGTCCCGGATCTTGCCCAGCACATTGGTGGCCTGGCCAAGCGCGGAGTCCGCCGCAGTTAGCCAGTTTCCGCCGTCGTCGATGTTCCTGCCGTATTGGGCAGAAGCGGCGAGCCTCGAGCGGGTCTGCAGCGCCTGCCCGGTGGCCGCGGGATCATCCGAGGGTCGGGAGATCTTGTCCAGCGAGGAGGCCTTCTCCTGGAGTGCTGCCAGTCTGGACTGCTGGGTCTGCAGGGTCCGCTGGGCGGAGGCGCTCATGGTCAGGTTTGTTACGCGGTTCAGCATGGCTACCTTCCTACCAGTCCGGTGCGGTTGATCAGGACGTCCAGGGCTTCATCCACGGCGGTCATGACCCGGGCGGCCGCCTGATAGGCGTGCTGGTTGGTGAGCAGGCTGACGTTCTCCTCGTCCAGGCTCACCGAGGCGCTGGACGCGCGGGCGGTGAGGGCTGACGTTTCCGCAGCCGCCGTGAGGGACTCGTGCTGCTGGGCGCCGCGTGACTGCACGCCAATCCCGGTGACGATGCTCGCCCAGACGCTGTCCGGGGAATTCGGTCCGGTGCCGAGCTGGGAGATTTTGTCCGCAACGCTGCTGTCGAGTTTCCCGGCACCGGCTACGCCGAGAGCGATCGCGCCGACGTCCTGGGGTACCACGGTAAGGCTGAGCGCGGCCGGGCCGGTGGGCGCCGAATTGAAGAAGTTGCCGGCAACCGCCCCGGTGGAGGTCTGTGCACCGAAGTGCACGGCGTTGACAGCATCCCTGAGCTTTCCCGCGAACTGGTTGTAGGACTCTGCGGCCTCGGCGATGGCGCCACCTGTTCCACCGCTGGCGGGCGCCAGCACGGACAACGCACCGGCGATTTCTCCGCCGTCGAGGCCCACTGCAGCGCCGGGGCGGTCGGTCCACTCGAGCTGCACCGGGGTTCCGGCCGGCTGGTTCATTGCCTGCTTGCCGGCCAGCGTCAGCATCCGGACGGAGCCGCCCATGACGAGGGCGTTGCCGCCGACATGGACGTCCACGGTGCCGTCGGCCTGTTCGCGGACGGTGCCGCCGGTGAGCCGGGAGATGGTCTCCGTGAGTTTGGCCCGGGCATCGATGAGTTCGTTGGCTGAGCCGCCGGCTGCGATCGTGGACCGGATGGTGGTGTTGAAGGCCGCTACCTGAGATGCCGCCGCATTGACCGTGTCAACGGCGTTCCGGGCCTGGCCGCGGACGCTGCTCCACTGTGAGTCGAGCGCCTGGTAGGCGGACGAGATTTTGGCGGTCAGATCGTTGCCGGCCTCCAGAAGGAGACCGGCCGGGCCGGACTCGCCCGGCTGGTTGGCCGCGCCCTGCCAGGCCGACCAGAAGTCTTGCAGCGACGCAGAGATGCCGTTGTCCCCGGGTTCCTTCAGGATGCTTTCGATCCCCTGCAGCGCGGAGGACCGGACATTTGCATAGCCCGCCTGGGCGCCTGCGGAGCGGACGCCCGCGTCCAGGAAGCTGCTGCCCAACCGGGCGACGCTGTCCACGGAAACGCCTTGCCCGGCGACGGGCCGGCCGGAACCGAACAGCCCCTGGGCGGCGGCGGCCAGCGAGGACTGCTGCACGCGCTGCCGGGTGTAGCCCTCGGTGGCGGCGTTGGCGATGTTCTGCCCGGCAACGTTCATGCCCTGCTGGGCTGCTGTCAGTCCTCGGTAGGCGGTGTTCAGGGCGCCGAAGGTGCTCATGGTCGTTTCCTTAGAACTGCTTGTCGAAGATGCGCGAGCCGGCAGATTCCCCGGTCTTGCCGTGCGCGTCGTATGTACCGGCGGCGGGACGCAGATCGGCCAGGGACTCCTGGGTGGAACGGACAGCGGTGCGCAGGTATTGCTCGTTTGCGTCGCGGAGTTCCTTGATCAGGGCCGTCTGGCGGGTCAGTGCGGTCAGGTGCGCGGCCAGGACCTCGGACCAGGCGCCTTCCGGCGCTGACGCGGCCAGTTCACCCAAGGATGCATCCGACGGCAGTCCCCACGCCTCGGCGACGACGGCGGCCTCGATGGTGCGCGCGAGGCTCGCCTGGGAGAGGTGCCCCAGCACCTGTTCGACTTCCCGGGTGCCGTGGGGCAGCCAGCGGGACTTGCCCGAGGTGAGCAGCAGTTGCTCTTCCTCAAGCTTGAAGGTGAGAACGTCCAGGAGTTCACGCTCCCGCCACAGCAGGGCTGAAAGTTCGTGGATTGCCATGGTCCGGACGGCTCCCTCGGGGGTGATTGGTGCGGTGGTGCCGGGCATGCATTCCACAGTGCAGGAAATGCAGTGCAGTAGGTGCAGCCATCAGCAGGGTTCGTAGAAACTATCGGCAGGGGCGGGGGATCCGTTAGCAGTCGGCACGGTGGAAGACGTCCAAAATTCATTGTGGGATATTGCTTACGTGTGCCGCTCAAAAGGCGATAGCTACTCCTGAAGGCCCACGGATGGGCCGTCGCTCAACATCCCGATCACGGAGGAATACATCATGGGAATGCAGATCAACACCAACCTGGCTGCGAACAACGCGTACCGCAACCTCAGCAACACTCAGAACGACCTGTCCAAGTCCTTGGAGAAGCTCTCCAGCGGCCTGCGCATCAACCGTGCCGGTGACGACGCTGCCGGGCTGGCCATCTCCGAGCGTCTGAAGTCGCAGGTCAACGGCATGGGCGTTGCAGCCCGTAACGCCCAGGACGGCATCAGTGTCATTCAGACCGCAGAAGGCTCCCTGACTGAGGTCCACTCCATCCTCCAGCGCGTCCGAGACCTGGCTGTCCAGGCAGGCAACGACTCCAACACGGCCGATTCACGCACCGCCATCCAGACTGAAGTTACGGCACTGGGCAGCGAACTGACGCGTATCGCCAAGTCCACCATCGTCAACACGATCAAGCTGGCTGACGCAGCGTCGACGTTGACTTTCCAGGTAGGCGCAGGCGGCGCGACGGGGGTCGACACAATTGATGTGAGCCTGACCGATGTCAATGCCGTTGCAGCGGCCGTCACGGCCATGACGTTCACCGATTCCACGGCCGCGCTGGCCTCGATCACCTCGGCTGACACGCAGATCAAAGCAGTTTCGACTGCAAGGGCCGGACTCGGTGCGGTCCAGAACCGGTTCGAGAGCGTCAGCAAGAACCTTCAGGTCTCCAAGGAGAACCTCTCGGCTGCGAACTCCCGAATCCGCGACACGGACATGGCTGAGGAAATGGTCAAGTTCACCAAGTCCAACATTGTGTCCCAGGCCGGCACCGCAATGCTGGCCCAGGCAAACCAGTCCGGCCAGGGCGTCCTCCAGCTCCTGCGCTAAACCCGTATCAGCAGTCCAGAAGTAGGGCTGCCGAGCTGATCGGACGAAGACAGACTCCCGATCGAATACGCTGGCCAGGGCCGGACGATGGTGGAAACCAGCGTCCGGCCCTAGGCGCAGCACCGTCAGTTTCCGTTTTCAGGTGGTGCCAACAAGGAGAAGCAGCCATGGGAATCTCATTGGATGGACTCGCCAGTGGCCTGGACACCACGTCGTTGATCAGCTTACTCACGCAGGTCGAGGCCTTCCCGCAGACCCAGCTCAAGAACAAGGCCTTTGACGTTCAGTCCATGGTGTCCGCACTCCAAGGACTGAACAGCAAGGTCGCCGCCCTCGCGGCCCAGGCCACTGCCGCGGCCAAGCCCGGGGCACTCGATCTCAACTCCGCAACCTCCTCCAGCGACAAGGTCGCTGTGTCCACCACGGCGGGGGCGAAAGCCGGCTCGATCGACTTCACCGTCTCCAAGCTTGCGCAGGCCCAGGTCACCGTCTCCGGCAGCGTCGCGGCATGGCCCTACACCACCATGAATATCAACAGCGGCGGCCAAGTCTTTACGGTGTCGCCGTTGACCAGCTCGCTGGATGACGTCGTCAGCCGTCAACGCGGCCGGCGCCGGCGTGACAGCCAGCAAAGTCTCAGTCGGGGGCGGGGAGTACCGACTCCAGTTCACAGCCTCGAAGTCCGGTAGCGCCGGAGCGTTCACGATTACCGATCCGGGCACCACTTTCACCGACGCGAAGACCGCCCAGGATGCGGAGATCCAGCTTTGGGCCGCAACTTCCGCGCAGACGGCCATCACCTCCTCGACCAACACTTTTGCGGACGTGCTTCAGGGTGTCTCGGTCACCGTCAGCGAAATCACGGCAACCCCCGTCACCCTCGAGGTCGCCCGCGACGTTGCGGGTATCACCAAGCTGGCGTCGGATCTCGTCGCCGGCGCCAACGGCATCTTCTCCCTGGTGGCCAGCAAGACCGCCGTCAGCAGCACCACGAATGCCAGCGGCGCATCCACCTCGGCTGGCATCTTCACCGGCGACAGCTCCGTCCGCGGCGTCAACCAGGCGATGCTCTCCGCGGCCTCCCTGCCCGTGGGAACTCCGCCGCGGTCGCCGTCGGAAATCGGCATCAGCATCACGCGCAACGGCACCATGGAGTTCGACGACAAGAAGTTCGCCGCTGCCCTCGCTCGACTCCGTGCTGCGCTCCGTGCGCTCCGCCGTCGAATCCGCGGCCGCCGCCAACCGCCAGGCCGTGCTGGTGTGCGCCCCGGCGCTCCGGCCCGCCATCCACCGCCTCGTGGGGCGCAGCCGGGTTCGGTGCCCGTGCTGTCCTACCGCGAGGTGACCTCAGCCAATGTCCGGATCGAAACCGTAGGAGTCGTGCGCCATGCCGAACCGCTATCGGCTTAAGGGGGCCCCGCTGGAGGAGATCCGCCGCAAGGCGGAGCTGCAGTACGGCCCCGCAGCCCGCATCGTGTCCGCGGAACGCGTCATCAGCCCCGGAATCGCCGGGCTCTTCGCCGGAGACCGTTATGAGGCCATGATCGAGGTGCTGCCCGGACATGAGGTGGTCACCGGCGAGGTGGTTCCCGAACCGGACGTCCTAGCGGGGGCCGGAGCCACACCCGCCGGGAAAGCTTCCACCGGGAAGGATCCCGCCGGGAAAGCTTCCACCGGGAAGGATCCCGCCGCAGCGGACGACGCCGGAGCTGCCGGCCCGCCGGCTGGTCCACCCGAGAGTTCACCCACCACCTGCAGGGCGCCGCCATCGCCGCCCTCCTGGCGGAGGCGGATGCGGCACCGCTCACAGGCATCGGAGACCTGGTGGTCCTCGTCGGGCTGGGGGAGGACGCCATGGACACCGCCTTGGCCATGTCCACGGCAGCAGGCGGCGCCGACGTACGGACGGCGGGTGAGCTGTCCGCCTACGGTCACCTGCACGTTGACGGGCGCCAGGGCGCGACGGCCGCCCGCGCCCATGCGGTGCTGACGGACCGGACGGTGCTGGTGGCATTCGGACTCGGCAAGGCCCGCAACGCCCTGGCACGGGTCCAGTCCGTGGCCGCGCTCTCCGCCGACCAGGTGTGGGTGGTGGTGGATGCCGGATGCAGGCACGAGGACACGGCGCGCTGGGTGGGCGTTTTGTCTGCCCAGCTGAACATCAGTGCGGTGGCGGTCATCGGAGCAGCGGAAACGGCCACGCCGGAAAGTGTCAACGGCCTCGGACCGCCTGTGGGCTGGATCGACACGCGCCAGGTCGGCGCGGCGAAAATCTGACGGCGAAAACCTGACGGGCGCGGATCCGACATGACAGAACCATCGGGAATCGTCCGAAGCTCCCCGCAGCGAAGGGTACATTGAGAGGATGCTGGTACTTACACGCAAGCCGGGCGAACAGATCATGATCGGCGACGGGATCGTCGTCACGGTTCTGGAAGGCCGCGGCGACGGTATTCGGATAGGCATTGAGGCGCCCAGGGGTGTGCCGATCCAGCGCCGGGAAGTCATCGAGGCCATCGCTGCTGCAAACCTCGCCGCAGCGGAAGCCGGCCCGGATACCGAGGATGCGCTGCGCGGGCTGCTGCCGCCGCCTGCCCCCGCTCCCGCCGCCGACTGACACCAGCTCCGGATCAGTCCCGGTTCAGCTCCGGATCAGTCCCGGTCCCCGCCGAGGAACTGCGCCAGGAGCGGCTGGGCGGTCCGCCGCGTCACCGCGAGGGCCCGCTCAACGTTTCCGGCGGTCGTCAGCTGATCAAGGAGCCCGGCTGTATCGGCCGGGCCGGGTCCGTGGGCCGGGGCAGCCGGCAGGCGCAGGGTCCGGAGTGTCCCTTCATTGGCGCGGGCGGCGTCGCTGAGCTGCCGCAGCAAACTGCCGAGGGCGTTCAGATGATCGTGGAGGACCTCGGGCCACGGGCCGGCAGGCGCGGCCGAAATCAGTTCGATGAGAGTCGCCTGTGCCGGCAGGCCCCACTCCGCCGCCACGGCGGCAGATTCGACGCTCCGGGCCAGGGCCTCGAAGCGCAGCCGGTCCACGGCTCTTTCGACGTCTGAGGCCGTGAAGCCCAGCCATTCAAGGTTGCCGGCCTCCACATGCAGCCGCTGCGTCTCCAGCCTGAACAACAGCAGTTCCAGGTGGCGCCGCTCCTGCCAGAGCGCCGCCGAGAGATCACCTGCACCCATGGGCCCCAATCCCCTTGAGATCTCGCCCGATTCACCGCTGGAACGCGGCTTACGCATTTTCAGCCAAGCTTTTCCCTGAGGGTACACGCAGATCGTTGATCAGGTGATAAGTTTCCTGCACTGCAGGGGTGCTGAACCCTGGTACCGAGCACCGTCTTCCATGGGGGAAGTGCAGGACGGTCTGCGGGTGCGGCTCTCAGCGTTTTAACGGTTTTGAACGCTCCGGATCCGGTCTCATGGGGGGGGACACTATTGAATCGCGTGGAACGCAACGAGATGGTCACACAGCACCTTCCGCTGGTGGGGTATCTTGTCTCAGACTTGTGCTCAAAGGCCTCACACCTTTCTCGCGATGACTTGGCCTCAGCGGGCGCCATTGCCCTAATCACATCGGCCGATTCCTTCGATCCGGAACTCGGTGTGCCGTTCGGCGCCTTCGCGCGCCGGCGCATCCTGGGCGCCTTCGCCGACGAGATGCGGGCCAGTGACTGGGCCACGCGTTCGGCGCGGCGCCGGATCAAAGAAACCATGTCCGTCCAGGAAACATTGGCGGCCGCCCTCGGACGCACCCCCACGGTGGATGAGATCGCCTCGGCCCTGGGCGTCCAGCAGAGCGTCGTGGAAGCAGCCCTGGCCGATGCTTCGCGCACGCTGACGCCCCTCGATGAAGCCGTCGTCGACACCCTGGCCGCCGAAACCCTGTCCCCGGAGCACTCCGTGCTCGCCGACGAACGGCTCCAGTACCTCCGCGCCGCCGTCAAATCCCTACCGGAGCGGATGCGCTACGTCGTCGAGGAGATCTACTTCGGCGACCGGACGGTCAAGGAGCTCGCCGCGGAGCTCGGATCCACGCATGCTGCCGTGTCCCAGCAGCGTTCCGAGGCTATCCGGCTGATGCGCGACGGGCTGACCGCCCACTACGCTGACGATCCCGATCAGGCCTTCGAACCGCAGTCCAGGATCACGCCCCGGCGCCGGAACGACTACCTCTCACAGCTGACCGAGGCCACCGCAGGCGGCATCACCCGGGCCATCTTCCCCCACGCCCCGGTGCTGAACGAGGCAGTCTGAGCCACCTCCGGCCTTAGCCGCCCCACTTAGTAAGCCGGCTTAGTAAGCTGACCGAGAAATTCCTGCCCGGGGCGTCGCGGTCCAACTGGCCCTGGGGTAGCGTCTGAAGCATCGGCTCGTTCGGTATTGGAACGGCATCGGATCTACCCAGGAGTATGTATGAAAGCTTCACCGACTCTGACGACCAACCTGCAGGCAGTACTCGTGGACCTGATCGAGCTTCACCTTCAGGGCAAGCAGGCGCACTGGAACATCGTGGGTACGAACTTCCGGGACCTTCACCTCCAGCTGGACGAAATCATCGATGCCGCCCGTGGCTTCGCGGATGACATGGCCGAACGCATGCGCGCCCTCCATGCCCTGCCGGACGGCCGCAGCTCCACGGTCTCCAAGTCCACCGCCCTTGCCGAGTTTCCGGCCGGTCTGATCAACACCAAGGACGCCATCGAACGGATCGTCGCAGCGCTCGAGGCGGCAGTCGGCACCATGCGCAAAGTCCACGACGAGGTGGATGAGGAAGACCCGACCACTGCCGACCTGCTGCACGAGTTCATCGCCAAGCTCGAGCAGTACGCCTGGATGGTGAATGCCGAGATCATGCGGGCCTCCGCCAGCGTGACGACGCCGGACGCAAAGTAGCAAAGCGCTCCAGTTAGGTCCTCCAGTACGGCTATCCACGCACTGACGTAAGTCCACGTAATGCAGTCCACAGCGTCCGGCGCCGGGTTCGTCCCGGCGCCGGACGTTTCCGTTTAACCCTTGACAGCCGCCGCGCTAGGCGAATACTTAAGTATGTGCTTAACAATCAGGCGAATCATCCGGTAAGCGACCGGGAGCTCGACGGCGTTTTCCACGCGCTCGCCCACCCCACCCGCCGGGCCATCGTCGTCCGGCTGTGCGAGGGGCCCGCGACGGTCTCGCAACTGGCGGAGCCGTTCGGGATGAGCCTGCCCGGGGTTGTCCAGCACCTTCAGGTCCTGGAAGCCAGCGGCCTGATCCGCAGCGAAAAGATCGGCAGGGTGCGCAGCTGCAGCATCGACCCTGCCACGGTCCGGCGCGCAGAAAACTGGCTGGGCCAGCGCCGGACGCCCGGGGAGCGCCGCCTTGACCGGCTTGAGGACTTCCTGAATGCCGACGCGGAACCCGCAGACCCTGCCCGTCCCGCGCCCGGCCCGGCCCGTCCGCCCCGGCCGCCGGGCTGACAGTCAAGAACAGTCAAGAACAGTCAGCCAAGAACAGTCAGCCAAGAACAGACAACCAAGAGGAGTACGCCATGAGCACCCCAACCACCCACGCCAGCTTCAGCCTGGAACGCCGGCTGAACGCCCCGCCGTCGCGCGTTTTCCGCGCATTCTCCGAGCATGCGAGCAAGAAGAAGTGGTTCGCCGGACCGCCCGAATGGAACCAGGGCGAATCGAGCCTGGACTTCCGGGTGGGCGGACGCGAGACCGACGTCGGCGGACCCGTCGGGGGCTTCGTCTCGACCATGCATGCGGTCTACCACGACATCGTGGAGAACGAGCGGATCATTTACACCTACGAGATGCTCCTGGACGGGGAGCGCATGTCCGTCTCGCTCAGCACACTGGAACTGGAACCCGACGGCGACGGCACCCTGCTGACCCTGACCGAGCAGGGCGCCTTCTTCACCGGCACCGCCGCCCGCGACGCGGCCCAGGTGGAAGGCCGCAAGGAGGGCACGAACGGCCTGCTCGATGCCCTCAAGGCCTACGTCGAGGGCAGCTGACCCTGGCTGCCGGCGCGGCGGCACCGGAACCGGTGCCGCCGTCGGACGCCACCGGCTACTTGGCGGTGGGCACTTTTCGGAGGACGACGGCGGCGAGCACCGATGCTCCCGCCATCAGTACCAGCGCGATGGCGGCCGTGACGTGGACGCCTGATTCGAAGGCAACACGGGCGGCCGCCGTCACCGCCTCCGCCACGGGGGCGGGAAGCGTCTGCGCGAGCTCCACGGCGCCGGCGAGGGTCTCGCCGGCTTGGCTCGTGGCGGTGTCCGGGGCGAGCTCGAACACCCCGGCGGGCAGCCGCAGGTTGTGCTGGTACGAGGCCGTCAGGATGGAGCCAAGAATCGCCGTGCCCAGCAGGGAGCCCACCTCGTAACCGGTCTCGGAGATCGCCGCGGCCGCTCCGGACTTATCCGCCGGGACGGCCCCCAGGATCAGATCGTTGGAGATCGTCTCGGCAGCGCCCACGCCCAGGCAGAGGATCATCAGGGCCGTCAGCAGCAGGGCCGGGCCGTTGCCATGGTTGCCGAAGGCCACCAGGAAATAGCCTGCGGCGCTCAGCAGCAGGCCGCCGGCCACCACGAAGCCGGGCCGGACCTTCCGCACGAGCGGCACCACCAGCAGGCCTGCCGCGACGGTGGCGATGAGGGCCGGGACCATGGCGACGCCGGACGCGGAGGGGGACTGGCCCTCGATCAGCTGCAGGTGCTGGGCCAGGAACAGGATGAAGCCGTTGTAGGAGAACAGCGCCAGGACGTTGGCGGTGATGGCGGTGCTGAAGACCCTGTTGCCGAAGAGGCTGACATCCAGCATCGGGGCCGTGGTGCCCCCGCGGGCCAGGGCCTGCTGGCGGCGGATGAACATGTACCCCATGACCAGGCCCAGGCCGATGCTGGTGAGGGGCTCGAACGCCAGGCCGTGGGAGGCGAGTGCCTTGACGCCGTAGACCACCGGCACCATGACCAGCAGCGACAGGATGATGCTGGGCACGTCCACCCGGCCGGGTTTGGGGTCGCGGGATTCCGGAATCAGGGCCGGGCCGAGCAGCACCAGCGGCAGGATGATCGGCACTGCCACCAGCAGGACGGCTCCCCACCAGAAGTGCTCCACGAGCCAGCCGCCGGCAATCGGGCCGAGGGCTGCGCCGCCGGAGAAGCCGGCCGCCCAGATGGCCACCGCCAGCCTGCGCCGGTTGGGCTCCGGGAAAATGTTGCGGATCAAGGACAGGGTGGAGGGCATCAGCATGGCGCCGAAGAAACCAAGCCCCGCCCGGCCGGCAATCAGCCATTCGGCGCTTGGTGCGAACGCGGTGGCGGCCGAGACGGCCGCGAAGCCGGTGCTGCCGATGAAGAGGAGCTTGCGCCGGCCGATCCGGTCGCCCAGGCTGCCCATCGCCACAAGCAATCCGGCGAGGGCCAGGGGGTAGGTGTCGACAATCCAGAGCAGTTCCAAGCCGGAGGCATCGAGGCTGCGGGCGATGGCCGGCAGGGCGAAGGTCAGGGCGGTGTTGTCCACGGCCACCAGGAGTACCGGGAACATCAGCAGGGCCAGGGCCAGCCAGTCGCGCCACGGTGCCCGCGGGCGGCTGCCCGACTGGGTGCCCGTACCGATGCTGGTGCGGCTCGCGGTAATGGATGCGTTGCTCATAAAAGATAACTATACCGTCTGGACGGTAAAGTTAAGAAATGCACGCCGACACGGGCATGATAGGAACCATGCCCAGAAAACCCGTCGCCCGCGAAGCCGTCCTTGACGCCTTCGAATCCCTGCTGATCGAGGAGGGTGAACGCGCCGCGACGCTGGATGCCGTCGCGAAGCGGGCGGGCGTCTCCAAAGGCGGCCTGCTCTATCATTTCCCGACCAAGGAGGCGATGATCTCCGTGCTGCTCGAACGGCTGGACCGGCTCCTCGCGGAGGATCTCAAGGCCATGGCGGCTGCTCCGCAGGGTGCCGCGGCGTATTTCATCAAGTCCTCTGTGTGGGCGGGCACCGCGATGGACCGGGTTTTCGTGGCCGCCACGCGGCTGGCCGAGGTGGCGCACGAGGAGACCCTGCGCCGCTTCGCCGCCGGACAGGCGAGCTGGCTGGACCTGTTGGCGGGCGACGTCGGGCCTGGCATGGCCAAAGCCGTCCTGTACATGGGGGACGGGCTGTACTTCAATGCCATGCTCACCCGCGGCCCGGGCGGCCAACTCCCCGAAGTCGACGCCGACGTCGAGAGCCTCCTGGCCGCCGTCGAGCGGCTGCGCGGCTGAGGGGCCCGTCGGGCCGGACGCGCCTCACGCCCGGCGTAACCCGGACGCCCGGCGGTTTGCGGACGCGGGCCCGGCGTAGGACAATGGGAGCTGTGACTGTTGTCACGAGCAATTGAATATGCCTTTGATCTGCGGCGGGAGAGTTCTGCTTGTAGGTACAAGCAGGCGCCGTAGGAGCAAACCCTCCCCAGGAATCTCTCAGGCCCATGTACCGCCGCGGCAAGGCAACTCTGGAAAGTAGCAGGCTGTCCTCTGACATGCTGTGCTCACCGACGGTGCAAGCGGAGCCCTGCAAACGCACGGCTGCGCGGAAACTCTCAGGTCCAATACAGAGCGGGGAGGAACCCGAATCACTGTGGCGTACCCTGCGCCGCCTGAGTTATGGAGTTCCTTGTGACTGTTACTTCCGCCTCCACGTCCTTCGTTGACCGGCACATCGGCGCCCGCCGCCAGTCCGACGTCGACGCCATGCTGAAGGCTGTCGGCTACGACACCGTCGATGCGCTGGTGGACACCGCCGTTCCCAAGGACATCCGGCAGGACTCACCGCTGCGGCTGGCCGAAGCCCTCAGTGAAGTGGAGGTCCTCGCCGAGCTGCGCATGCTGGCCGCGAAGAACAAGACCGCCGTGCAGATGATCGGGCAGGGCTACTATGACACCCTCACCCCGGCCGTCATCCGCCGGAACATCCTCGAGGCGCCGGCCTGGTACACCGCCTACACCCCGTACCAGCCGGAAATCTCGCAGGGCCGGCTTGAGGCGCTGCTGAACTTCCAGACCATGGTCCAGGACCTGGTGGGCCTGCCGATCGCCAATGCCTCCCTGCTGGATGAAGCCACCGCCGTGGCCGAGGCCGTGCTGATGATGCGTCGCGCCAACAAGAATAAGACGGCCCATGACGGCAAGACCGTCCTCGACGCCGACTGCCTGCCGCAGACCATCGCGATCGTCAAGGGCCGCGCCGAGGCCCTCGGCTTCGAAGTCGAGGTCGCCGACCTCTCCAAGGGACTGCCCGACGGCGTCATCAACGGTGTCGTCCTCCAGCAGCCCGGTGTCTCCGGCCGCGTGTTCGACCACGCCCCGATCATCGCCGACGCCAAGGAACGCGGCGCCCTCGTGACCGTCGCAGCGGACCTGCTGTCCCTGACGCTCATCACCTCCCCGGGCGAGCAGGGCGCCGACATCGCCGTCGGATCCGCCCAGCGCTTCGGCGTCCCGCTGTTCTTCGGCGGCCCGCACGCCGCCTACATGGCCGTCCAGAAGGGCCTCGAACGGTCCATGCCCGGCCGCCTCGTCGGCGTGTCCAAGGATAACGCCGGTGTCCCGGCCTACCGCCTGGCACTGCAGACCCGCGAGCAGCACATCCGCCGCGAGAAGGCCACCTCCAACATCTGCACCGCCCAGGCGCTGCTGGCCATCGTGGCGTCCTTCTACGCCGTCTACCACGGCCCGGACGGCCTCAAGGCCATCGCCGAGACCACCCACGGACACGCCCGGAGCATCGCCGCCTCGCTCAAGGCCGCCGGCCTGGACGTGCTGCACACCTCGTTCTTCGACACCGTCACCGTCTCCGTCCCGGGCAGGGCGGAGCAGATCATCGCCGCCGCCGAGGCCAAGGGCATCAACCTGCGGGCCATCGACGCGGACACGGTCGGCATCTCCGCCGATGAGGCCACGACGGCGGCCATCGTCGCCGACGTCGTCGCCGCCTTCGGCGCCACGGCCGCGGACACAGCGGCGGACGTTTCCGGCTTCGGCCTGGACGCCGCCGTCGTACGCACCTCGGACTACCTGCAGCACCCGGTGTTCAGCACGCACCGCTCCGAGACCCAGCTGCTGCGCTACATCCGCCGCCTCTCGGACCGCGACCTGGCCCTGGACCGGACCATGATCCCGCTGGGCTCCTGCACCATGAAGCTGAACGCCACGGCCGAGATGGAAGCCATCTCCTGGCCCGAGTTCGCCTCCATCCACCCCTTCGCCCCGGACTCCCAGACCGCCGGCTGGCGCGAACTGATCGAGGACCTGGAAGCCCAGCTGACCGAGATCACCGGCTACGACCAGGTCTCCATCCAGCCCAACGCGGGATCGCAGGGCGAGCTCGCGGGCCTGCTGGCCATCCGCGGCTACCACCTCTCCCGCGGCGACGCCCAGCGCAACGTCTGCCTCATCCCGGCCTCGGCCCACGGCACCAACGCCGCCTCCGCAGTGCTCGCCGGCATGAAGGTGGTCGTGGTTGCCACCGCCGCCGACGGCACGATCGACCACGCCGACCTCACCGCCAAGATCGAGGCCAGCAAGGACGCCCTGTCCGCCATCATGATCACCTACCCGTCCACCCACGGCGTGTACGACGCCGATGTGCGCGAGGTCTGCGACGCCGTCCACGCCGCCGGCGGCCAGGTCTACATCGACGGCGCCAACCTCAACGCGCTCGTGGGCCTGGCCCAGCCCGGCCTGTTCGGCGGCGACGTCTCCCACCTGAACCTGCACAAGACCTTCTGCATCCCGCACGGCGGCGGCGGCCCCGGCGTCGGACCGGTGGCAGCCAAGGCCCACTTGGCGCCCTTCATGCCGGGCAACGCCGCGGATCCGGCCAACGGCGCCGACGGCACCCCGATCTCCGCCTCCCGCTACGGCTCCGCCGGCGTCCTGCCGATCTCCTGGGCCTACGTGAAGCTCATGGGCGGCAAGGGCCTGACCGACGCCACCAAGTCCGCGCTGCTCGCGGCCAACTACATCGCGGCGCGCCTGAACGACTTCTTCCCGGTCCTGTACACAGGCGAAGGTGGGCTCGTCGCCCACGAGTGCATCCTGGACCTGCGCGAACTCACGGCCAGGACCGGCGTGACCGCCGAGGACGTCGCCAAGCGCCTGATCGACTACGGCTTCCACGCCCCCACCCTGGCGTTCCCGGTGGCCGGCACCCTCATGGTGGAGCCCACCGAGTCCGAGGACCTGGTGGAGATCGACCGCTTCATCCAGGCCATGGTGTCAATCCGTGCCGAAATCGACCAGGTCGCCGACGGCGACTTCACCATCGAGAACAGCCCGCTGCGCAACGCACCGCACACCGCCGCCGCCGTCATCAGCACAGACTGGGCGCGTGAGTACCCGCGCGAGCAGGCCGTCTTCCCGGTCCACCACCTGAAGCAGGACAAGTACTTCCCTCCGGTCGGCCGGATCGACGGCGCCGCCGGCGACCGCAACCTGATCTGCTCCTGCCCACCCCTCGAGGCGTTCGAGGACCACTCCGACGACTCCGCCAACTAAGGACAGCCAACGATGACTGAGAAGTACACGGCCCTTTACGAAGAGCACAAGAAGTTCGGCGCCTCCTTCACGGACTTCGGCGGCTGGCAGATGCCGCTCAAGTACAGCTCCGAACTGGCCGAACACCACGCCGTCCGCACGTCCGCCGGCCTGTTCGACCTCTCCCACATGGGCGAAGTCTGGGTCACCGGCCCCGACGCCGCTGCCTTCCTGGACTACGCGCTCGTCGGCAAGCTGTCCGCCATGGCGATCGGCAAGGCCAAGTACTCGCTGATCTGCAACGAGGACGGCGGCATCATCGACGACCTCATCACTTACCGGCGCGGGGACGAAAAGTTCCTGGTCGTCCCCAACGCCGGCAATTCCAAGGTCGTGGCCGCGGCCCTGGCCGAGCGCGCCGGTTCCGGGACAGAAGGTGGCTTCGACGCCGTCGTCGAGGACGCCTCCGCCGAGACCTCGCTGATCGCCGTGCAGGGCCCCAAGGCGCAGGAGATCCTGCTGCGGCTGGTCCCTGCCGCGCAGCACGAGCTCGTCACCGGCCTGAAGTACTACGCTGCCGTGGAGGTCCCCTTCATGTTCGGCGGCGCCAGCCAGGAGCTTCTGCTGGCCCGCACCGGCTACACGGGCGAGGACGGCTTCGAGATCTTCGTCGCCAATGACGACGCCGCTGCCCTCTGGCAGTCGGTCGTCGCCATCGCCGAAGACGGCGAGCTGACGCCCGCCGGACTCGCCTCCCGCGATTCGCTCCGCCTCGAGGCCGGCATGCCGCTCTACGGCAACGAACTTGGCCTCGAAGGCGACCCCTTCGCCGCCGGGCTGGGACCCGTCGTCGCACTGTCCAAGGAGGGCGACTTCGTGGGCAAGGCGGCCCTGGCCGCCAAGAAGGAAGCCGGCGCCGGATCCACCACGGGCCGCAAGCTCGTCGGCCTCAAGGGACTCGGCCGCCGGGCCGGCCGCGGCCACTACCCGGTCCTCAAGGACGGCGTGGTCGTCGGTGAGGTCACCTCCGGCCAGCCCAGCCCGAGCCTGGGCTACCCGGTGGCGATGGCGTACGTCGACGTCGCGTTCACCGAGCCCGGCACGGCCCTGGACATCGACCTGCGCGGCAAGACGGAGCCGTTCGAAGTCGTGGCACTGCCTTTCTACAAGCGCCAGAAGTAGTCCATCGGGTCCCGTCGGGGCCGGCATCCTCTGCGGTGCCGTCCCCGACTCCGGGACCGGCAGGCCTGAGTTTTCACGCGTGCTCGCTCGTTCCTCGCTTAGACGCACGCTTGCGAAAACCCAGACCAGCCGGCCCCTCAAGAACAACTCACCTTTTGGACAACGGAACCCAACGGACGCTCCACCGGAAGTAGCGCTCCCGAAAGCCAAAGGTGCTGGGGATGAACCGCCTACCTGAGGCCGGCTCGTCGAAGAATCTGAACGGCCAGCGTTCTTCCGAAACTGTTGGCCCCGAAACTGAACTGGCTTCTAGCGGAGGATGGCGAACCCCGCCGCGTAACCCAGCCACAATTTATCTAGCACCAAGACCACACCGACTTTAGGAAAAACACATGGCAAGAGTTGCCCCTGAACTGCAGTACTCCGACGAGCACGAGTGGGTTGCGCGCGATGCGGCTTCCAACGTGGTGTCCATCGGGATTTCCGCCGTGGCCACGGACGCGCTCGGCGACATCGTGTACGTTGACCTGCCTGAGGTCGGCGCCACAGTGACCGCGGGGGAGACCTGCGGCGAGGTGGAGTCCACCAAGTCCGTCTCGGACCTGTACGCCCCGGTCACGGGTGAGGTCACGGAGATCAACCCGGACGTCGTGTCCGATCCCGCGCTGATCAACAGCGATCCCTACGGTGCCGGCTGGCTCTTCAAGGTCGCCGCCGAGTTCGAGGGCCCGCTGCTCTCCGCCCAGGACTACGCTTCCAAGAACGGCGGCGAGCTGTGAGCGGCGCAACGACCGCAGGTACCGTCGCGTTTGAGCAGGTCGTTTCTGCGAGCCTGGACGCGGACCTCTCCGCCCTGGATCCGGAGATCGCCGTTCAGATTGACGCGGAGCTTTCCCGGCAGCGCGACGGCCTGGAGATGATCGCCTCGGAGAACCACACCGCCGTGGCCGTCATGCAGGCGCAGGGCTCGGTGCTGACCAACAAGTACGCCGAGGGTTACCCGGGCAAGCGTTACTACGGCGGCTGCGAGCACGTGGACGTCATCGAGCAGCTCGCCATCGACCGGGTCAAGGCGCTGTTCGGCGCGGAGTACGCGAACGTGCAGCCGCACTCCGGCGCGCAGGCCAACGCCTCGGTGATGCACGCCCTGATCCGTCCGGGCGACACCATCATGGGCCTGAACCTGGCCCACGGCGGGCACCTGACGCACGGCATGAAGATCAACTTCTCCGGCCGGCTCTACAACGTCATCCCGTACCAGGTCCGTGAAGAGGACCACCGGATCGACATGGCCGAGGTGGAGGCCCTGGCACTGGAGCACAGGCCGGCCCTGATCGTGGCCGGCTGGTCCGCGTACGCCCGGCAGCTGGACTTCGCCGAGTTCCGCCGGATCGCCGACGCCGTGGGCGCCTACCTGATGGTGGACATGGCGCACTTCGCCGGGCTCGTCGCCGCGGGCCTGCACCCGTCCCCGGTCCCGCACGCGCACGTGACCACCTCCACGACGCACAAGACCCTCGCCGGTCCGCGCGGCGGCATCATCCTGAGCAACGACGCCGGCATCGCCAAGAAGATCAACTCCGCCGTGTTCCCCGGCCAGCAGGGCGGCCCGCTGGAGCACGTGATCGCCGGCAAGGCCGTGGCCTTCAAGATCGCCGCGTCGGAAGAGTTCAGGGAACGCCAGGAACGCGTGCTGGCCGGTGCCCGGATCCTCGCCGATCGCCTGGTCCGGGACGACGTCACGGCCAGAGGGATCTCGGTGATCTCCGGCGGCACGGATGTGCACCTGGTCCTGGTGGACCTGCGGAACTGCGAACTGGACGGGCAGCAGGCCGAGGACCGGCTCGCCGCGATCGACATCACCGTCAACCGCAACGCCGTGCCGTTCGATCCGCGCCCGCCGATGGTCACCTCGGGGCTGCGGATCGGCACCCCGGCGCTGGCCACCCGCGGCTTCGGCGAGGCAGCCTTCGCCGAGGTCGCGGACATCATCGCCGAGGCCCTGACCGCCGACGCCGGCGCGGACCTGTCCGGCCTGCGCTCCCGGGTGGAGGCCCTCGCCGCCGCCCACCCGCTCTACCCTTCGGTTGCGAACCTCGCCTAGAGGCCGTATCACTGAAGTAGCAGTAGAGATCACCCGCACTACAGAAGTCGCAGTACAGAAGTCGCAGTACAGATCACGACGCCGGGCTGCCGCCACAAGCTGCCGCCCGGCGTCGTGCATCGGGCCGTGATGCCGCCCATCGGCGGCCGCACCGCCTTCCGGCAGGACCTCTGCCGGACCACAGCCAGACCTAGTTAGGAACCGACAATGGCCGTTGGAGTCTTCGACCTTTTTTCCATCGGAATAGGACCGTCCAGTTCCCACACCGTGGGCCCGATGCGGGCCGCCGCGGTGTTTGCCGAGGAACTCAAGTCCTCCGGGAAGCTGGACCGGGTGGCCTCGCTGCGCGTGGACCTCTACGGTTCCCTCGCCGCCACCGGCCACGGCCACGGCACCATGACCGCCATCCTGCTCGGCCTGGAAGGCTTCCACCCGGAGCTCATCCTGCCGGAGGAAGTGGAAGAACGGCTCGCCAAGATCGCCGAAACCGGGACCCTGCAGTTGGCCGGAGCTGTCCCGCTGCCGTACAAGGTGGAGGACATCGTCCTGCGCCCCCTGACCATCCTGCCGCGGCACACCAACGGCATGACGTTCACCGTCGCCGACGCCGACGGCGGGATCCTGCACACGGCCACGTTCTTCTCCGTCGGCGGCGGCTTCATCGTCCGTGAAGGCGAAGAGGACACGGCCCTGGCGGAACTGGCCGCGTCCAAGAAGGAACTGCCGCTGCCGTTCCGCACCGCCGCGGAACTGCTGGGCCACTGCCGGTCCAGGGGCCTGTCGATCGGCGAGATCATGTTCGTCAACGAGCGGGCCTCCCGGACCGAGGAGGAGATCCGCGAGGGCCTGCTGCACATCTACTCCGTGATGGAGGCCTGCGTCGAAATCAGCATCAGGCGCGAGGGCCTGCTGCCGGGCGGGCTGAAGGTCCGCCGCCGCGCCCCTGACTGGCATGAGCGGCTGCTGAAGGAGGACAAGGACCGGGACCCGAAGTACTGGCAGGAATGGGTGAACCTGATCGCCCTGGCCGTGAACGAGGAAAACGCCTCCGGCGGCCGGGTGGTCACCGCGCCCACCAACGGCGCGGCCGGGATCATCCCGGCCGTGCTGTACTACGCGCTGCACTTCGCCCCCGGCATGGACCAGGCCACCCAAAAGGACCGCGACGACGTCGTGGTCAGGTTCCTGCTGACCGCCGGTGCCGTCGGGGTGCTGTACAAGGAGCAGGCCTCGATCTCCGGCGCCGAGGTCGGCTGCCAGGGCGAGGTGGGCTCGGCGTCGTCGATGGCCGCGGCCGGCCTGGCCGAGGTCATGGGCGGCACGCCCGGGCAGGTGGAGAACGCCGCGGAAATCGCGATGGAGCACAACCTCGGGCTGACCTGCGATCCGATCGGCGGGCTCGTGCAGATCCCCTGCATCGAACGCAACGCGATCGCCGCCGCCAAGGCCATCAACGCCGCCAAGATGGCGCTCTGGGGGGACGGCTCGCACCGGGTGTCCCTGGACGAGGTGATCGTGACCATGCGCGAGACCGGCAAGGACATGTCCTCCAAGTACAAGGAAACCGCCATGGGCGGCCTCGCCGTCAACGTGGCGGTCTGCTGAGATCAGTTGTGCAGCGCCGCCCACATGTTCAGTGACGAGGCGAAGACGATCCAGGACAGATAGGGCAGCATCAGGAGCCCGGCCGCGCGGCTGACCGGACCGAAGCACAGCACCGTCACCGAAACCGCGATGGCAAGGGCAACGATGACGGCAACGGCGATCCACAGCGCCGGGGTGCCCAGCGCGGGGTACAGGCCGAAGAAAACCGGCGTCCACAGGAGGTTCAGCGCGAGCTGCACGCCGTAGGCCGTCAGGGCGGCCCTTGACCCCTCGGCGCGGCGGCGCCAGACGAGCCAGGCCGCGACCGCCATCGCAAGGTAGAGCACCGTCCAGACCGGACCGAAGACCCAGTTCGGCGGCGACCACGGCGCCTTGTCCGCGGTGGCGTACCAGCCGGTGACGTTGCTGCCGGTGGCCAGCCCGCCCAGGCCGGCAACCAGGGCGGAGGCCGCGAGGAACGCCAGGAGTCCCAGGACCTCATGGCGGGTCCCGCGCCCTCCGGTCTCCCGCGGCGGGACTCCTGAACGCGGTGTGACCGGGTGGTGGCGAGCCTGCATGGTTCCAGCCTAGCGTTCCATTCCGGGCTTGTCCGGGACCGGGTCCGGGCTGAATCACTGGGCCGGGCGGATAGACTTGGGCGTGCATGTCCGCATGCCGCCGAAGCTCGTTCCGCAAAGATTGGATACCGCACCCTTGCGAGAATTCACTGCCCGCTTTGCCTCCGCAGAAGAGATCGCCAGCTGGGACGCCAACGTCACCGCGAACCCGAACGGCGGCAACCTTCTGCAGTCCGAGGCCTTCGCCGAGGTCAAGCAGCACTTCGGCTGGAAGCCGCTGCACCTGGTCTACGAGTGCGCCGACTACACGAGCTACAACCTGGTCCTGGAGAAGTCCTTCCCCCTCGTGGGCAAACTCTGGTACCTGATCAAGGGTCCGGACGTGGCCTCCGTCGAGGACATCCCCGGCATCGCCACGGCCAACGCGGAGTTCGTCAAGCGGGCCAAGCTGGGCGTCTTTGCGATCAAGATCGAGCCGGACATCGTCCTGTCCGAGGAGGCGAAGCGCGCCCTCGCAGGGGCCGGGCTGGTCAAGAACCACAACCTGCAGCCCAATGACTCCACGGCGCTGCTGGACATTTCGCCACAGGACAGCCAACTGCTGCGCAATCTTCATTCCCGCGGCAGGAACGCTGTGCGCCGGGCCATCCGCGAAGGAGTGGAGGTCCACAACGTCGAACCCACGGAAGAGAACTTCCGGGCGATGTATGCCCTGATGACCACCACGGTGGAGGCCAAGTCCCAGGTCCGGGTCCGCGAATATGAGTACTACCGCCAGTTCTGGACCAACTTCCTCACCCGCGGCCAGGGCCGGCTCCTGTTCGTCTACGAGAACGGGGTGCCCTCTGTCGGCGCCTTCGTGATCAACTACGGCCGCAAAGGAACGTACAAGGACGGCGGCTCGCTGCAGAAACGGAGCCAGTACGGAGATTCGCACCTGGTCCAGTGGATCGGCATCAACCAGCTCAAGGAACTCGGCTGCACCGAATATGATTTCTGCGGCACGCCGCCGAGCGACCAGCTCAAGGACACGTCCAACCCGTTCCACGGGCTGGGACTGTTCAAAACCAGCTTCAGCAAGACCGTCACCGACTTCGTCGGCTGCTATGACCAGGTGCTGAGCCCGCTGAAGTACAAGGCCTGGATGGCTGCCGGCGAGCGTGTGGCACGCCAGCTCTATACCCGGCGAACAGGCCAGCAGTTCTACTAAGCCGGCTGCAACGGATAGTGAGGAGGCCGGAATGACCAAAGAACCCGACGGCCGCCGCAGGCCGCCCACGGACGGACTGCCCCGGACCGAGCCGATGTCGCCCATGCAGGTGAGCCAGAATGCCGCCGCCAAGCGCATGCTGCGCCGTCTGGTCCAGGGTGAGAACCCGCCGACAGCCCCCATGAGCATCGTGGACCGTCTGGCCGGCAGCCCGTACGCCAACCCGATGATCCAGGTGGGCGGGGTGGACACCTCCGCGCGCAAGACGATCGACTTCGCGCTGCACCTCGCCGAATCCATGTTCCGGTACGGTGCCGGCGCGCTGGAAGTCGAAACCAGCATCATCGCCATCACGGCGGCCCTGGGACTGAAAAACATCGAGGTGGACATCACCAACCAGTCGGTGGCGATCAATTATGCCCCCAAGGACCAGACCCCCATCTCGCTGTTGCGCGTGGTGCGGTCCTGGACCAACAACTACGCAGGCCTCGCGAAGGTGCACCAGCTGGTCACGGACATTGTGGCCGGCGGCGTGGGCCGTGAAGAGGCCGTGCGCCGGCTCGATGAAATCACCCATAGCTCCAAGCCGTTCCCCCGCTGGATGGTCACGGTGGCGTTCGGGGTCTTCTCCGCCGTCTTCGTCGGCGTCCTTGGCGGGGGGCCGGGCGCCTCCGTGATCGCGTTCTTCTCCAACCTGCTGGTCAGCCTGCTGGCCCGCCAGCTGGGCAGGTGGCGCACGCCGGACTTCTTCATCACGGCGGCCTGTTCGTTCCTGGTCACCATCATCGCTCTGCTCCTGTGGCGGTTCGGCAGCCCGGTGGGGATCCAGATCGCCCCTGCCATCGTGGTGGTCGGGGGCATCCTGCTGCTGCTCCCGACCGGTCGCCTCGTGTCCTCGGTGCAGGATGCCATCAACGGCTTCCCCGTCACGGCGGCCGGCCGATTCCTGTCCACCATCCTGACCTTCGGTGCGCTGGTCGCTGGCATCGCCGTCGCCTTCGTGGTCGGGGACATGACCGGCATGGAGCCAATCGACGTCACCGAAACATTCCCGCCCAAGTATGACTTGTGGGTGGTCGTCATCCTGATTGCCATCGCGGTGCTGATGATCGGCATCACGGAGCAGACCAGCTGGACTCTGCTGCTCCCGACGGCGGCCGTGGGCGTCGTGGGATACCTGGTCCTGATCGCGGGAGACGCCGTTGGCATCGGCGCCCGGTTCGCTCCCGGCCTCGCCGCCGTCGTCATCGGGCTGCTGGCGCGGGTGGTGGCGCTCCGGATGGGCGCGCCGCAGCTCGTGGTCGCCGTCCCGGCAGCGCTGATCCTGCTGCCCGGACTCACCATATTCCGCTCCATGTATGTATTGACCATCGAGGAGTCCGAGATCCTCATGGGCGCCGGCGGAATGCTCAACGCCGGGGCGATCGTGCTGGGCGTCGCGGCGGGAATTGTGCTCGGTGACACCCTGGCGCGGCCGCTGACCCGGAGCCTGGCGAGCAACGAACGACGGCGGGCACGCCGGCGCTAGCGCGCGGGTTGGATATTCCCGGGTTGGATATTCCCTGGTCTTGCCCGGCTAGATCTTCCCGATGGGCAGCTTCTTCTCCGCCTGGAAGTCATCCTCCACCCGGCCCTTGGCCCAGTAGCCGGAGAGCGAGACCTGCGCGCGCTCCAGTCCCCGCTGCACGTAGAGAACGTCCCGGAGGCTCTTCATGTAGCCGCGCTCGCCGTGGGCAAAGACCTGCACCCGGCCATCCAGCCACTCTGAGTCCCGGACCGCGGCGACCAGGAGTTCGCCGGCCCCGGCAGGAACACCGCCGCGCGGGAGCCAGTGCAGTTCGACGCCGGCGGGTGCGGCGATCGACTGGATATCGGCGTCGCTGTCCACCTCCAGGAAGGCGAGCCCGCGGGCGTCGTGGGGGAGGGATTCGATCGCGGCGCTGATGGCCGGCAACGCGGACTCGTCGCCCGCGAACAGGTGCCAGTCCGCCGCCGGGTCGGGGTTGTAGCCGCCGCCCGGGCCGGTGAAGATGAGGCTGTCTCCGGGCTGCGCGGCGGCAGCCCATGGACCGGCGAGGCCTTCGTCGCCGTGGATCACGAAGTCGATGGCGAGCTCCTGAGCCACCTGATCGACCCAGCGGACGGTGTAGGTCCGGGTGTGCGGCCACTGATCGCGGGGCATGGTTTCCCTGACCTCCCAGAGGTCCAGCGGATCCGGGTAGTCGATGCCGGGCTGCGGGAACACGATCTTGACGTAGCGGTCCACGAAGCCGTTGGTGGCGTAGTCGGCGAAGCCCGGACCGCCGGCGACGATCCGGACCATGTGCGGAGAGAGTTGCTCGCGCCTCAGGACGGTGAGGTCGGTCTGGGGACGCGAGTTCCGGTTGGCAGTGGTGGCGGCGGGAACGGAGGTCATGGACCTAAGCCTAGCTAAGAACCCGGCTAAGGAAGCGGCGGCAGTTCCCAGTCGACCGTGCCGTCGCCCTGCTCCTGGAGCAGCTGGTTGGCGCGGCTGAACGGCCGGGAGCCGAAGAAGCCCCGCGATGCCGAGAGCGGGCTGGGGTGCGCGCTGGCGATCACCGCGCCGGACCCCAGCAGCCGCCTGACCGATTCGGCGTCCTTCCCCCACAGGATCACGACCATGGGAGCCTTGCCGCCGGCTGCGGAAGTGCGGTCCGCGACGGCGCCGATGGCGGCTGCCGTGATGGCCTCCCAGCCCTTGTTGCGGTGCGAGCCCGCTGCTCCTGCCCGGACGCTGAGCACCCTGTTCAGCAACAGGACACCCTGGTCCGCCCAGGGGCTGAGGTCCCCGTGGACGCGCGGCGGCAGGCCGAGATCGGTCTCGAGTTCCTTGTAGATGTTGGCGAGGCTGCGCGGGATGGGGCGGATGGCGCCTTCCACCGCGAAGGACAGCCCGACGGCGTGCCCCGGCGTGGGGTACGGGTCCTGGCCCACGATCAGGACCCGGACGCCTGCCAGCGGCTGCCGGAACGCCCGCAGCACGTTCGACGGCGAAGGCAGGACCTCGTGCCCGGCGGCAACTTCAGTGGCGAGGAAGTCCAGGACAGCGCGCAGCTGCCCTTCGACCGGCGCCAGCGCCTCAGCCCAGTCCTCCGCCACGAGTTCAGTCAGCGGCAGGCGGGCCAGCCCGGCAAAGCCGATAGTCTCCGCGGCGGGCGGCTCAAGCTCGAACAAGGCATCGGAATCAGACACAGGTCCATTCTCGCAGTACGTCCTGAAGCCACGCACGGAAGGAGAACGCGGCAAATGACAAGCCTGTCGTTCGCCCGTAGCATGGGGAGAGACTTTTTACCGGATCCAGCCAGGGAGTGTGAAGTGGCCGAAGCAGCGCAGGAGCACCTGCCCGCGGACGTTGCAGCCGCGGTCACCGCGCTGAAAGTGTCCAAGAATAGCGGGTCCAAAGAGTCTCCGCTGAGCACCCGCGACCAGCAGATGCTGGCACTGGAACGGCAGTGGTGGAAGTACGCCGGGGCCAAGGAACAAGCCATCCGGGAGCTCTTCGATCTGTCCGCCACGCACTACTACCAGATCCTCAATGCACTCATCGACACCGAGGATGCGCTGGCCCACGATCCCATGCTGGTGAAGAGGTTGCGTAGACTACGTACGTCACGCCAACGTGCCCGCACTGCACGCCGTTTGGGAACAGAGGCGTAAAGCCGCGTGAAGCACAGCCGGATGCGCGGGCCTTTGCGCCCACTCCGGCCTCGGGCTTCGTAAGAAACCAGCAAGGACGTCGTTTTTACCATGACCAAATACGCTCGGGATGAATTTGATCGGGTCCCGGAGACCTCCGCACGGCAGGGTGTCCACCGGGCAGTCGCCGAATCCCGCCGCCGCAGCCTGGCGCCCGTCCTGGCCGTCGGCTGCTTGGCCTTGGTCGTCGGCCTGGTGGCCTTCCTGATCCTGCCGAAGCTTGGATTCTCCTCCGCGGGGGAGAACGCGGCCCTGGCGCCTGACACAGCCGGCACCAGCGCCCCGGCCTCGCCGGGCGCCACGAGCCCGGCGGCATCCGACGCCACGCCCAGCGAAGCGCCGTCGGCGTCGTCAACCCCCTCCGCCACGCCAAGCGCGACCGCAGCCGCTGCGGACAAGACCCAGCCGGTAGCGATCTACAACGGGACAACCACGGCCGGCCTCGCCAGCCGGGTGGGCGCTACGGTCGCCTCCGCAGGCTGGGTCCTGGGCCCGATGGGCAACTGGAGCGGCGTCCCGCAGCAGAGCTCCGTCATTTTTTACAGCAGCGCGGCGCAGAAGGGCAACGCCGAGGCGCTGGGGACCCTGCTCGGCATCCCGACCCTTGTGGAGTCGGCCGAGTTCAAGATGCCCCTCGTCGTCGTGCTCGGGCCCGGTTTCCAGTAGTCAATTCCGGTTACGCCTGAATAACTATTAGCCGGCGCCCCTGCCCGCAGCCTGCCCTCCTGCGGGACCCTGTGGATAGAGTAACTGCGGACCTCGTTTCGCATTCCGCGGCGCACATCGAGGTGGGCCGCCCGCAAGCTAGCTGAAAGTGTGGACACCATGGCATTGGGAACCGTCAAATGGTTCAACGCCGAAAAGGGCTACGGCTTCATCACCGTGGACGGCTCCGGGGACGATGTCTTCGTGCACTGGTCCGCGATCATCGGCGACGGCTACCGCGCCCTGGATGAGGGCCAGCGGGTGGAGCTGGAAGTCGGCGAGGGCGAGAAGGGCCCGCAGGCCGAAAGCGTCCGGCCCGCCTAGTGGCACTCCCGGCGGCAGCGCACCCTCCGCAGGACCCTGCCCGACGCCGGACGCGTACTGTGCGGCTAAGCCGCGCCGCGGCGGCAGGGGCCGCCGCGGTCCTGGCCATGACCGCCTGCCTGGGGCCGACCGGGAGCGCCCGCGTGGCCACCGCCGACGCCAGCGGTGACGGCACGCTGCGGATCGGCCTCATCCTGGACAACACGGGCCCGCAGAACTTCCTCAATGCACCCCAGGCGGCCGCGGCGAAGCTTGCCGTCAAGGAAATCAACGCGGCGGGCGGCCACAAGGGCAAGCCGGTAGAGCTGCTCCCGGAGACCATCAGCACGGACACCGCGGCCCAGGCCAGGGAGCTCGTGGCGGCCAAGGCCGACGTCGTGATCGGCCCGACCGACTCCAGCCGCGCCCCCGCCGCCATCGACGTGCTGTCCAACGCCAAAGTCGCGGTGATCTCGCCGGCCAACTCGGCCAGCGGGCTCAGCACGTACAAGAGCGGCGGCTACTATTTCCGCACCTCGGCGGCCGACATCGCGCAGGCCGCCGTCCTCGCCAAGCTCGCCAAGGACGGCGGTGCCAGGACCCTTGCCGTCGTGCACGAGGAAGGCAGCTACGGCAAGGACGTCGCCGCCGCCGTGGCCGCCGCGGCGAAGCAGTCCGGGCTGGATCCCGTGGCCGACGCGGAGTTCAGGGCGGGGCAGGCGCAACAGGCGGCGGCTGCCGCCAAGGCAGCGGCCCCCGACGCCGTCGTCCTGGTCTCCCGGGAGGGGGCGCAGGGCGCCATCGCCGAGTTGAACAACCTGGGGCTCGCGGGCAAGAAGCTCATCCTCAGTGACGGGGCCGTCAACCAGTACGGTTCCGGCCTCGGCACCCGCGCCCTGGACGGCGCGCGCGGGATCCTGCCCGGCGTCTTTCCGTCCGCCACGTTCCAGGCCGCCCTGGTGGCCGTTGAACCGGGCTTGAAGGACATGACGTTCGCCGCCGAGACCTACGACGCCGTCAACCTGGCCGCCGTGGCCGCGGCTGCGGCGGAAGACGACGCCGGCACGTCCATCGCGGCAAGGCTCGTTGCCGTGTCCGGCGGAACGGCGCAACCCGCCGACGGCGGACAGCCAGCCGGCGGACAGCCAGCCGGTGCCCAGCCCTCCGGTGAGACCACAACCTGCAAGTCATACAAGGAATGCGCCGACGCGATCCGCGCGGGCAAGCGCCCCGACTACGACGGCGAATCCGGGCGGATCAACTTTGATTCCCACGGCGACGTCACGGAGGCGAACTACACGGTGTACAGCTACGGCGCCGACAACAAGGCCACAATGAGCGGCAACGAAACCGCGAGCAGCAGCGGCGGCTGATCGCCCGTAGCGTATTGCGCCGCCGCAGAGCGCCAATACAGGCGGTCCGGATCATGCGCTGCTTGCACTCTCCCCGGGGGAGTGCTAATTATTGACTTAGCACTCCCGCGTACTGACTGCTAAAACGACGCCCGGTTCGGCCGGCCGCGAAGCGAGGCAGCCGGACTGGGAGCGAAAGAAATACCTGGCTGGGGTGAGATCCCGGACCCAGCGGCATACAGAGGCCGCCGGGGAGGGATCGTCCGTCGCGGGCACCGCAGCAAAGGTTCATTCTTAACGACTGTCCCGAAAGGACTACTGCCGTTATGGCCAAGATCATTGCATTTGATGAAGAGGCACGCCGCGGTCTTGAGCGAGGCCTGAACATCCTCGCCGACGCCGTCAAGGTCACCCTCGGCCCGCGTGGACGCAACGTCGTCCTCGAAAAGAAGTGGGGCGCCCCTACGATCACCAACGATGGTGTTTCCATCGCCAAGGAGATCGAGCTGGACGATCCTTACGAGAAGATCGGCGCCGAGCTGGTCAAGGAAGTTGCCAAGAAGACGGACGACGTCGCCGGCGACGGCACCACCACCGCCACCGTTCTGGCACAGGCCCTGGTCAAGGAAGGCCTGCGCAACGTCGCAGCCGGCGCTGACCCGCTGTCCCTCAAGCGCGGCATCGAGAAGGCTGTTGAAGCCGTCACCCGCGAGCTCCTGGCCTCCGCCAAGGAAATCGAGACCAAGGAAGAGATCGCTGCCACGGCGTCCATCTCTGCCGGCGACAACGAGATTGGCGCCCTGATTGCCGAAGCCCTGGACAAGGTCGGCAAGGAAGGCGTCATCACCGTCGAGGAGTCGAACACCTTCGGCCTCGAGCTGGAGCTCACCGAGGGCATGCGCTTCGACAAGGGCTACATCTCCGCGTACTTCGTCACGGACGCTGAACGCCAGGAAACGGTCCTCGAGGATCCGTACATCCTGATCGTCAACTCCAAGATCTCCAGCGTCAAGGAACTGGTTGCTGTCCTCGAAAAGGTCATGCAGTCCAACAAGCCGCTGCTGATCATTGCCGAAGACATCGAGGGCGAGGCCCTGGCCACCCTGATCGTCAACAAGATCCGCGGCACCTTCAAGTCCGTTGCCGTCAAGGCTCCGGGCTTCGGCGACCGCCGCAAGGCGCAGCTCGCGGACATCGCCATCCTCACCGGTGGCCAGGTCATCTCCGAGGAAGTCGGCCTCAAGCTTGAGACCGCAGGCCTCGAACTCCTGGGCCACGCCCGCAAGGTCGTTGTCACCAAGGACGAGACCACCATCGTTGAGGGTGCAGGCGACGCCGACCAGATCGCCGGCCGCGTCTCCCAGATCCGCGCCGAGATCGAGAACTCCGATTCCGACTACGACCGCGAGAAGCTGCAGGAGCGCCTGGCCAAGCTGGCCGGCGGCGTTGCAGTCATCAAGGCCGGTGCCGCAACCGAAGTTGAGCTCAAGGAACGCAAGCACCGCATTGAGGACGCTGTCCGCAACGCCAAGGCTGCTGTTGAAGAGGGCATCGTCGCCGGCGGTGGCGTTGCCCTGATCCAGGCTGGTGCCAAGGCATTCGCCAACCTGCAGCTCTCCGGCGACGAGGCAACCGGTGCGAACATCGTCCGCGTTGCCATCGACGCGCCGCTGAAGCAGATCGCCTTCAACGCCGGCCTCGAGCCCGGCGTCGTGGTGGACAAGGTCCGCGGACTGCCCGCAGGCCACGGCCTGAACGCCGCCACCGGCGAGTACGTCGACCTGCTGGCTGCCGGCATCAACGACCCGGTCAAGGTAACCCGCTCTGCCCTGCAGAACGCGGCTTCCATCGCCGGCCTGTTCCTCACCACCGAGGCCGTTGTGGCCGACAAGCCGGAGAAGAACTCCCCGGCCATGGGCGGCGGCGACGACATGGGCGGCATGGGCGGCATGGGCGGTTTCTAACCACCCGGCTCGCTAGCCACTCCACGCAGTTCAACGACGGCGGTCCCACCTTCGGGTGGGGCCGCCGTCGGCTTAACGGCCGTCCCGGAGGATCGCTGCGGGAGGGCGCGGGGCGGTGGGGGCCGGCGGCATCTGGCAGGATAGTGCAGTGACGATTACAGCAGCGGCCGACGGTTCGGCCTTAGGAAATCCCGGCCCGGCCGGATGGGCCTGGTACGTGAACGACGACTGCTGGCGGGCCGGAGGGTGGCCTCACGGCACGAATAACCAGGGCGAGCTGATGGCCGTCCTGGACCTGTTCCGGGCAACGGCGCACCTGCCCGGCGAGGACCTGCATATCCTCTGCGACAGCCAGTACGTCATCAACGCGGTGACCAAATGGATGGCGGGCTGGAAGCGCAAGGGATGGCGCAAGGCGGACGGCAAGCCTGTGCTGAACGTGGACCTGCTCAAGGAGATCGACCAGGCGCTCGTCGGCCGCAAGTACACCTTCGAGTGGGTGCGCGGCCACGCCGGGCACGACCTCAACGAGGCGGCGGACGACCGCGCCCGGGCGGCCGCCACGGCCTACCAGCAGGGCGTTGCGGTCCGGCATGGCCCCGGGTTTGGCACTACGGCGGGAACCGCCCCGGCGGCTGCGCAAGAAGCGGCCCCGGCACCGCAGGAATCGCCAACCGCAGCGCCGGCAGCGCCCCGGCCGGCCGGACAGCAGGAACTCTTCGGCGAGCCCGGCGTTTTCAGTGAGCCCGATCTCTTCAGCGAACTCGAAGAGGCGTCGCGCGCAACCGCAGGCGGCGCGGACGCGAGCCCTGAAGCCGTCGTCGAGTCCCTTGAGCGCGAGCTGCTGCGGCCGGAAACCCGGGGCGACCTGGGGCGTACCGGCGTGCTGCTGCACCCGGATTTCACCGAAATCGGCAGCTCGGGCCGCGTCTGGACCCGCGACGCCATGATGATGGCACTGGAAGAGAACCCGGGCGGGCCAACGGAACTGGAGCTGCTGGGCGCGGACCGCCTGGGCGAGGGTATCGTGCTCCTGACGTACCGCAGCTACACCCGCTCAGGAACTGCCCTGCGCAGCTCCCTGTGGGTCCTGGACGGTGCCCAGTGGCGCCTGCGGTTCCATCAGGGCACCCCCGAGGCGTAATGCCAGCACGGGGACGCTCAGCTGAAGCGCTGCGTGTTGCCCAGCTCGGTCTGGGCGTAGCTGGCGGCCGCAGAGTTCAGCGCGAGGTTGATGGATGCCAGGGATGCCTCCACCCTGCCCTGGGTCAGGGTCCATTCGGCGACCAGGTTTTGGAAGTTGGTGGCCGCGGAGCCGCGCCAGCTTGCCTGGAGCTCGTCGAGCCCGCGTTTCATGGCCTGGACGTCCGCGCTGATCCGGTCGACCGTGGCCTTGACGTTGGCGGACTTGAGCTGGAGGAGTTCCGTATCGACGGAGATGATGCTCATGGGGATGACCTCTCGACGGTGAAGCGAGGCAGCGGGGGACCTCGCGAAGGAGTTGCTGCCTGGTCCGGATCTTCCGGACATCTCGAGCGTAGGCAGCCGGCAGGTGCGGCGGCCACCCTCGGCTGCCCTATGTGGAAACCGCCCTAAGTGGAAATCGCCCAGCCCGGACAGCGGATCATGCGGACGCGGCTACGCAGGGACCAGGCAGGGACTACGCAGGCACAGCGTCGCGGGAGCCGGGGTTCTCGATGCCGTCGTCCAGGAACGGCAGGCTGACCACCAGGGTGGCCCCGCCGCCGTCGGTCTTCCAGACCCGGACGGAGCCGGAGTGCGCGCCGACGATGGCGGCAACAATGGCCAGTCCCAGTCCGCTGCCGCCGGTTTCCCGGGTCCGCGAGGTGTCCGCCCGGTAGAAGCGCTCGAAGATCCGGGCCGCTTCGTCCTCCGGGACGCCCGGACCGTGGTCCCGGACCTCGATCACGGACTGCCGCGTTCCGTCCTGGCCGGTCCGGGCCCCCACGGCAAGTTCAATGGGGCTGCCCTCAGGCGTGTAGCGCAGGGCATTCCCGACCAGGTTGCTGACCACCTGCCGCAGCTTGGCCTCGTCGCCCAGCACCGGCGCCGGGCCCGGGGAGGCGCCGTCGAGCCCTGCCAGCTTGATGACGCGGCGGCGGTCAGCGGCCTGGGTGTCCACGACGGCGTCGTGGGCCAGCAGCAGCAGGTCCGCCGGCTTCTGCTGCAGCGGGCGCTGCTCATCGATCCGGGCCAGCAGCAGCAGATCCTCCACCATGGCACCCATGCGTTTCGCCTCGCTTTCGATCCGACTCATCGCCGTCGCCACGTCCTCCGGAGTGGACAGCGCGCCGTGCCGGTACAGCTCCGAGAAACCCCGGATGGTGACGAGCGGAGTCCGCAGCTCGTGGGAGGCGTCGGCGGCGAAGCGCCGCATCCGGGCCTCGGACGCCATCCGGGCGGCGAAGGCCGTTTCAATGTGCGCCAGCATGGCGTTCAGCGAGCTGCCTAGCCGGCCCACCTCCGTGCCGGGGTTTTCGACCTCCACACGCCGGGACAGGTCTCCGGCGGCGATCGCGGCGGCGGTCTTCTCCACCCGGGCCAGCGGCCGGAAGGACCGGGAGACGGTCCAGGTGGCGATGAAGAAGGCCAGCACAAGGGTCAGCAGCCCGACCCCCACCACGACGAGGACGGCGTGCTCCATCACCGAATCGACGGGGTCGAGGGGGAGGCCGATGACGACGACGGCGCCGCGCTGGTTGCCGTCCAGCACGTTAAGCGCCACTACCCGCCAGTTGCCCCCTTTCCCGCCGTGGACCTGGAACGGCGCCTGCTGGCGGTCCCTGGCCTCGGCCGGGGAAATGCTGCTGATGTCGGGGTGGGACTCCTTGTCGCCGCCGAACGGAAAGGGCGGCAGGCCGGGGCTGAATAGCATCAGCGAATAGTCGGTGGGAACGTTGGGGTTGCTGTCCTGCAGCTGGCTGAAGGATTGCTCCTGACGCACGGACTCGATGGCGGCCCTGAGCTTGTCGTCCACCTGCCCCTGGAGGAAGCTGTGCAGCAGGGTCAGGGTGCCGGCGCCGGTGGCGGTCAGGGCCACGAGCATCAGCGCCATCATGATGGCGACCAGTTGCGAACGCAGCGACGCCGATTTCCAGCGGTGCAGCAAGGTCAGCGCTTCTCGGCTGTCCGCAGCACGTAGCCGACGCCGCGCTTGGTCTGGATCAGCGCCGGGGCGTCAGGATCGATATCCACCTTGCGGCGCAGGTAGGAGATGTACGACTCAACGATCGAGGCGTCGCCGTTGAAATCGTATTCCCAGACATGGTCCAGGATCTGGGCCTTGGACAGGACCCGGTTCGGGTTGAGCATGAGGTAGCGCAGGAGCTTGAACTCCGTGGGGGACAGCTCGATCACGGTGCCGCCGCGGCGGACCTCGTGGGCGTCGTCGTCGAGCTGCAGGTCATCGACCCTGATGACGGCGTCGTCGTCGAGCTGGGGCTGCGTGCGGCGGAGCACGGCCCGGATGCGGGCCACTACCTCGTCGAGGCTGAAAGGCTTGGTGACGTAGTCGTCCCCGCCCACGGTCAGGCCCGTGACCTTGTCTTCGGTGTCGTCCTTCGCGGTCAGGAACAGCACCGGGAAGTGCTTGCCGGCGGCGCGGAGGCGGCGTGTGACGGTGAAGCCGTCCATGTCCGGCAGCATGACGTCCAGCACGGCGAGATCGGGGGCATGCAGTTCCGCGGCGGCCAGGGCCTCGCGCCCGGTGCCGGCCGAAACGACTTCGAAGCCGGCGAAGCGCAACGACGTGGACAGCAGCTCGCGGATGTTCGGTTCATCATCGACGACGAGGAGCTTGGCTTCGGGACCGTTCTTTTTCATGCTACCCATGATGCTCCCAGATTCTGTGAGTTTTCTGAACGGGAGATGTGTGTTGTATGGATCATTCGCCGGTGCCAGCTGGAGCGCCCGGTGCCAGCTGGAGTGCTCAGCTGGCCGTCCCCACGTCCTTGGCGTCCATGATCCGGTACGCATAGCCCTGCTCCGCGAGGAAGCGCTGCCGCTTCGCGGCGAAATCCTGATCCAGGGTGTCCCGGGCCACGAGCGAATAGAAGCGGGCCGCGCGGCCGTCCTTCTTGGGGCGCAGCAGCCGGCCCAGGCGCTGGGCCTCCTCCTGGCGGGAGCCGAAGGAGCCGGACACCTGGATCGCGACCGAGGCCTCCGGCAGGTCGATGGAGAAGTTGGCGACCTTGGATACCACGAGGGTCTGCACCTCGCCGGCACGGAAGGCCTCAAAGAGCCGCTGGCGTTCCTTGACCGACGTCTCGCCCTTGATCACCGGCGCCTGGAGGCGCTCGCCGATCTCATCCAGCTGGTCGATGTACTGCCCGATCACCAGCAGCTGCTCCCCGGCGTGTTCGGCCACGAGCTGTTCCACTATCCGGGTTTTCGTCTCGGACGTGGCGCACAGGCGGTACTTGTCCGCGTCCTCGGCCATCGCGTAGGCCACCCGTTCATCACGCGGGAGATCCACCCGGACTTCCACGCAGTCGGCGGGCGCAATGTAGCCCTGGGCCTCGATGTCCTTCCACGGCGCGTCATAGCGTTTCGGGCCGATCAGGCTGAAGACCTCGCCCTCCCGGCCGTCTTCCCGGACCAGCGTGGCGGTGAGCCCGAGCCGGCGCCGGGCCTGCAGGTCCGCTGTCATCCGGAAGATCGGTGCGGGCAGCAGATGGACCTCGTCGTAGATGATGAGCCCCCAGTCATTGCCGTCCACCAGCTCCAGGTGGGGGTAGAGCCCGCCGCGCTTGGTGGTGAGGACCTGGTAGGTGGCGATCGTGACCGGACGGACTTCCTTGACGGAGCCGGAATATTCGCCGATCTCCTCCGCCGTGAGGGACGTCCGCTTGAGCAGCTCGTCCTTCCACTGTCGCGCGGAGACGGTATTCGTCACCAGGATCAGGGTGGTGGTGGAGCTCATGGCCATGGCCGCGGCACCCACGAGGGTCTTGCCCGCGCCGCAGGGGAGCACGACGACGCCGCTGCCGCCGGCCCAGAAGTTTTCCGTGGCCAGCTGCTGGTACGGCCGGAGCTTCCAGCCGGACTCGTTCAGCGTGATGGGGTGGGGCGTGCCGTCCACGTAGCCGGCGAGGTCCTCCGCCGGCCAGCCGATCTTGAGCAGCAGCTGCTTGAGCTGCCCGCGCTGGGAGGAGTGCACCACCACGGTCTCGCCGTCGATCCTCGGGCCCAGCAGCGGGGCGATCTTCTTGGCCCGGCTGACCTCTTCAAGCACCGGGTAGTCGGACGTGCGCATCACCAGGCCGTGCTGCGGATCCTTTTCGAGCCGGAGCCGGCCGTACCGCGACATGGTCTCTTCGATGTCGATCAGCAGGGAATGCGGCACCGGGAAGCGAGAGTACTTGAGCAGGGTGTCCAGCACCCTTTCGGCGTCCAGCCCGGCCGCCCTGGCGTTCCAGAGGCCCAGCGGCGTCAGCCGGTAGCTGTGCACATGCTCCGGGGCGCGCTCCAGCTCGGCGAACGCCGCAATCGCGTGGCGGGCCTCGGTGGCCAGCTCATGGTCTACTTCCAGCAGGATGGTCTTGTCGCTCTGGACGATCAGGGGCCCGTCATTCACTGGAGCAATTCCTCTGTGGCTTCTACGTCAATAATCCGGTGGATGGACAGGACCCGTTCGGTTTCCTTGTCCGGATCGAAAACCCGGACCCGGCCGCCATTCACGGCTACCGGAACAACCGTTTCGCTTCTGGCATTCCCCATGCTGTCCACCACGTTCATCACGACGCGCTGTTTGAGCCGGATCGCTTTCTGCAGGGTCTCCAGCCCCAGCTGGGTGGCCTCCTCGCTGCCTGCAGCGGCGGCCGGGGATGGCCGCCGCTGCCGGCAGCCCGGGACCGGTCACTGCGGAGCACCGCCAGCTGGGCGTCGACGTCGGCCTCCGGCGGGGCGGTGCGCGGGGCGGTGTAGACCGGACGGCCGCTGCCGGGCACGGCGGTGCTGCGGCGCAGACGGACGACGACGGACTCGGCCTCCTCGACGACGGGGGACAGCCCCAGGCTCCGGAGCACCTGGGCGGTTTCCCGGGGCGCGGCGTGCGAGATGACCACGGTGGGCGCGATGCGTGCCAGACCGAGGCCGGCCGCACCGGGCGCGCTGAGCAGTTCCAGCAGGGCTGTCTCGTCCTCGCTCTGGATGAAGCTGGCGGCCGTGCCCACCCGGAGCCGGGAATGCCGCGCCGAGGTGTCTTCGATGAGGTACCGGAGGGGCTGCGGGATGGCCGTGGCCGAATGCTGGCGCAGGAAGTCCAGCATTGCGTGGGCATCCTGGCCGGCGTCCAGGGCCCGCCGGACCGAGGCCACGGAGAAGCGGTAGATGGTCGCCGGACCCTGGCCTTCGGCCGCGGCCATGGTGAGGAGCCGTTCGCTCAGTTCCGGTGCGAGGTAGCCCGGCGCCACCGCGGTCAGGTCCGCCTGCAGCAGGACGTGGTTCAGTGCCGCCGGCAGGTGTTCGCCCAGGATCCCCAGGGCATGGTCGGGCTGCTCCGCAGCGATCGCCGCGCCGAGCTGGCTGAGGGCCCCGGAGCCGATGAGGCCCAGCATCTCCGCCTCGGCCAGGACGCCCCGGATCAGCGAGCTGAAGCGCCTGGCCATGCGCGGCTGCGCCCAGTCGGCGCGCTCCAGCACGGCAGCGGCATCAAGCACCGGTGCCTGGCCGTCCGGCGCCGTGGCCTCCAGGGTGAGTTCATTCAGGATCTCCAGGATCCTCTTGCGGACCACCGGGGCATCGGGCCGCTGGGCCTCGGCGGAGAGCGCATTGATCGTGGTGCCGGCGGTGCCGCGGTGCGCGGCCGGTGCCGAGGCCACGCCGCTGACGGGCTGCCCCACGAGGGAGGGCGCGCGCTCGCTGGCCAGCCAGGCATTGACCAGCCAGAGCCATTGCTCCTGCCGCGGAAGCGTCAGCCACTCAAGCTGCGCAGGTTGGACCCAGGCGGAACTGTCAACGTCCAGGCGCAGCAGCCCGGCAAGGGCACACAGCTCCGCGAGCACTCCGGCCTCCTGCAGCCCGATCCGCAGGGAGTCGGCCAGCCGTTTCATCTCCCGGACGCCGACGCCGCCGCTGCGCAGCGTGACCAGCGGCTGTTCACGCACGGAGTAGAGCAGCTCGCCCACGAGCCGCAGGGTCTCCGCGATCGCACCGAGCGCGGCGTTGCGGCGCAGCCCCGCGCTGGTCTGGCCCAGCTGCGGCACCGGCGGAACCAGAGCGAAGTCCTCAATGACGAAGCCGCCGCGCAGCGAAACACCGACGCTGTGCGGCAGTTCCACGTGGGCGGCGTCCAGCGGCACCAGCAGCCCCCGGGCCAGCAGCCAGTCCACGGGGCCGGCGTCGGCACTTTCGTGAAGGACGGAGGCGCGCCGTTGCGCCTGGGGAACGGCGCCCATGGCCCAGTTGCCGAACCTGGCGAGCAGCGCCGTCGTGCGTCCCGGGGCCGTGGCAAGGATGTTCCGGAGCGATTCCGGCGTCGCCGTCCAATGCTGCAGCGACAGCGCCGCCTCCATCGGCGTCGTCGCGGGGGAGATCGCCGCCCCGCTGCGGTGCAGCTCCCCGACGAGCTGCACGACGCGCTGCGCGAAGGCCGGCTGGAGCCGCACGAGCTCGGTGTAGCTGCGCCCCAGCCCTGCAGGGTAGATGCCGATCACATCCTTGAGGCTGCCGACCGGGAGGTAATAGCGTTGCTTCGCGGCGGCGGCCGGGGCAACGCCGTGCGGGGGTCCGGCCCGGTGGACGAGCGCCAGTTCCTGCAGTGAATGCAGCAGCCGCTCGATGGCGGCGACAGTGGAGCCGTTGATGAGTTTCTTCAGCATCGCGGCCGAGGCGCTGTGCCCGGTATCCGCGTTGGTGCACAGGTGCAGCGTTTCCAGTACCTGCATTTCCGGGCGGTTGAGCCGCTCCAGCGCGCGCTGCACGCTGACCCGTCCGCTCGCCCGGGCGGCGAGGGCGGCGAAGTCCGGCACGCCGGGAGAAACCAGGTCCGGTCGCGCGGAGAACAGGGCCCGCAACGAGTCGTCGCTGCGGGCCTGCAGATCGATGCTGAGCGCGCGGATAAGGGACATCAGTCCAACGTTACCTTTCGCGCGGCTCTTGCGGGCGGCGCCGGGCTGCGACCGCGTCGATCACGAGCGCGAGCATGACCAGGAATGCCAGCGGTAGCCCGTAGAGGGCCGCGGAAGTGATCCAGACTGGGGCCACGACTTGGTTGAAGGCCATGGCCATGACGGCGCCGACGGCAACAAGCGAGAGCACGGCCACGGCGGCCGCAATGATCAGTAGGGGCCGCCGGTAGCGCTGTGGTGTCATGGGGGCAACGCTAACAGTCCGGCCTCGCCCGCGCCTCAAACCGTCAAAGTGGGCGAGGCAGGATAACCTTGGACGTACAGACCAACACGGTCCAGGCAGTCACACCCTGAACCCGCATATCCATGCGGATGCGGTGACCGCCGGCCGTGTACCAGCAGAACGAAGAAGGTTGATTACGTGCCTACCGGCAAGGTCAAGTGGTATGACAAGGAAAAAGGCTTCGGATTCCTCGCGGGCGAGGACGGCCAGGAAGTGTTCCTGCCGAAGTCCGCGTTGCCCGAGGGCGTAACGGAGCTGAAAACCGGCACCCGCGTTGAATTCGGCGTGGCCGACGGCCGCAAGGGCGCCCAGGCCCTGGGCCTGCGCGTGCTGGACAAGACACCTTCCATCGCCAAGGCCAAGCGGCCCAGCGCCAAGGATCTTGCCCCGCTGGTGCAGGACCTGGTGAGCGTGCTGGACAACCTGTCCGGTACCCTGTCCGCGGGCAAGTACCCGGAAGGCAACAAGGGCAAGGCGATTGCCGCCGCGCTCCGTAAGGTTGCCGACGAGCTGGACGTATAGGGCCCTTGATGACTCCGGAACCTGATCAGAAGGCGCCCAAGGCGGCCGGCGCAGCCGGATCCAAAACTGCCGGATCCAAAACAGCCGGATCCCGGCCGCGCGCCGGCGTTCCGGTCTGGCGCACGGGCAAGCCGGACGCTGTCCTGGCCGCCGCCGTCGACTTCGCCCGCACCGCCGTGGAAGGCATCGCCCCGGCCTGGCAGATCGGCCAGCACCTGGGTGCCCGCAGCGAAGGCGACCGTCTCGTGACACACCTGTTCGAATCAAAGCTGCCCGGATACCTGGGCTGGCAGTGGTACGCCGTGCTCACCCGCAACTCGCGGTCCAAGGTGGTGACGGTCGACGAGCTCGGTCTGCTGCCCTCGGAGGACTCCGTCCTGGCGCCTGATTGGATCCCGTGGGCTGAACGTGTCCGTCCGGAAGACGCTCAGGGCGACGAGGCTGCCGAGGAGGCATCCGGCGCCGGAGCGCCGTCGGATGCGCCTGACGCCGAGGACAGCTCCGCAGCCGACGCCGACGACGCTGCAGCCGACGACGCTGCAGCCGACGCCGACGCCGACCAGGACGACTCCGCAGCCGAGGCTGACTAGCGGTTGGAAGCGTCCCGGGGAATGCACGGGGAGGGCTGGACATGATCTCCACCTTCAAATCCCTGCACATCCTGAACTACCGGATCTGGTTCATCGGCGCGATCATTTCCAATATCGGGACGTGGATGCAGCGCACCGCCCAGGACTGGCTGGTGTTCGCCCACCTGACCGGGCACGACGCCGGGGCCATGGGCATCACGATGGCCCTGCAACTGGGCCCGCAGCTTTTCCTGGCGCCCGTGGCCGGACTGGTGGCCGACCGCTTCAACCGTAAGCAGCTCCTTGTCCTGACCCAGTCCGCGATGGCGCTGCTCAGTGCCGGGCTCGGCGTCCTGGTGGTCTCGGGTGCCGCGCAACTCTGGCACGTGTACTCGTTCGCCCTGCTGCTCGGCGTCGTATCCGCGCTGGATGCGCCCGTGCGGCAGACCTTCGTCTCGGAACTGGTCCGGGACGACTACCTGCCCAACGCCGTGGCCCTCAACAGCGCCTCTTTCAACGTGGCCCGGATGATCGGACCGGCGGTGGCCGGCGTGCTCACGGTCGTCGTCGGGCCGGGTTGGGTCTTCCTGATCAACACCCTCACGTTCGTTGCCCTGCTGGCGAGCCTGTGGCAGATCCCGGCGGCGTCGCTGCGCCAGCTGCCGCGGGCGCCGGCGGGCAAGGGTCGGATCCGTGAGGGTTTGCGGTACGTGCGGTTCCGGCCGGACATCCTGGTGGTGCTCGTGGCAATCTTCATTGTGGGAACCCTGGGACTGAACTTCGCCCTGTTCATCGCGGCGATGGTCGGCACGGAATTCGGCCTGGACGCCGGCGCCTTCGGCTTGATGAACTCGATCATGGCAATCGGGTCCGTCGCCGGGGCGCTGCTGTCAGCCGGCCGCAGCAAGCCCCGGCTGCGGATCATCTTCGGGGCCGCCGGGGCATTCGGTGTGACCTCCGGATTAGCCGCGCTGGCACCGAACTACTTCTGGTTCGGCGTCTCGCTGGTGCCGGTGGGCCTCTTCGCGATCACCATGCTGACCAGCGCCAACGGCTACGTCCAGACGACGACGGATCCGGTGATGCGCGGCCGGGTGATGGCCCTGTACATGGCGATCTTCATGGGCGGCACGCCGATCGGGGCACCGCTGGTGGGCTGGGTGGCGAACATTGCCGGTCCCCGCTGGTCAATGGGCGTCGCGGCGGCCGCGGGACTCATCGCGGCCTTGATCGGGCTGCTGTGGATCGTCCGGGCGAAGCAGCTGCGGATCCGCTTTGACCGCAGGGCGCGCGGGCTGCGGCACTTCCGGCTCGAATCCGGCACCCGTTCCGGCGGCGCTGGGCCGGAACGCCCAGGCGGAAACGCCGACGCTACTTCTTGAGTTCGGCCACGACGAAATCGATGCACTCCAGCAGCGCAGAGACATCGTCCGGTTCGATCGCCACGAAAGTGGCGATCCGAAGCTGGTTGCGGCCCAGCTTGCGGTAGGGCTCGGTGTCCACGATGCCGTTGGCGCGGAGCACCTTGGCGATGGCCGCGGCGTCGATCGATTCGTCGAAGTCGACCGTGGCGATGACGTTGGAGCGGTCCTCGGCGTTGGCCACGAATGGCGTGGCGTACCCGGAGGCCTCGGCCCAGCGGTAGATCCGCCCGGCGGAGTCCGCGGTCCGGGCCGCGGCGAAGTCCAGTCCGCCGTTGGCATTGAGCCACTGCACCTGGGCGTCCAGAGTGACGAGGGTGGCCAGCGCCGGAGTGTTGTAGGTCTGGTTCAGCCGGGAGTTGTCGATCGCCGTCTGGAGGTCCAGGAAGTCGGGAATCCAGCGGTCGGTGGCCTTGATCCGGGCCGCCCGCTCGAGGGCTGCCGGGGAGAACAGGCCGAGCCACAGGCCGCCGTCGGACGCGAAGTTCTTCTGCGGGGCAAAGTAGTAGACGTCGGCCTCGGCCACATCCACGTCCAGGCCGCCGGCGGCAGAGGTGGCATCCACCAGTACCAGGGATCCCGCATCGGCGCCGGCCACGCGCTTGACCGGGGCGGCGACGCCGGTCGAGGTCTCGTTCTGGGGCCACGCATAAACGTCGACGCCGGCCTCCGCCTGTGCGGACGGCCGGGTGCCGGGCTCGGACTTGATGATGGAGGAGGCGGCCAGGAAGGGTGCCTTGTTGGTGGCAGAGGCGAACTTCGAGCCGAATTCGCCGAAGGACAGGTGCTGTGCCTTGTTGTCCACGAGGCCGAAGCTGGCGACGTCCCAGAACGCCGTGGAGCCGCCGACGCCGAGGATGACCTCGTAGCCTTCGGGGGCACGGAAGAACTCGCTGAGCCCTGTCCGGACCGAGCCGACAAGGTTCTTGACGGGTGCCTGGCGGTGGGAGGTCCCCAGCAGTTTCGCCGACGCCGCGGCGAGGGCCTCCATCTGTTCCGGCCGGACCTTGGACGGTCCGGCGCCGAACCGTCCGTCCTGGGGCAGGAGGTTTGCGGGGATCGTGATGCTGGTGTCGCTCACAGTGGCTCCAATTTTCGGCTGATACGTAGCGTGGCTTGGGAGGTGGCCTGGCAGGGGTGGCTGCAACGAAGACTCCTTTTCATTCTGCCTGAAAGCCCCGGGCGATACGGAAAAGGGTCCGTCACAGTCCAGTCATTGAGGCACCGGTGCGGGCGGTGCGCGGCTGGTTCGCGGTTGATACGCCGACGCTCAACGAGGGGACTGTGACGGCCAGTGCCGACGCCCGGAAGATTATCCGGAGTAATTCAAAATAGGCTAAGATGTCCTGCGAACGTACGGCGGATCTCGCCAGGGCGCATCCTGCACGCGGTACGGTGGGAATGACGCAAGGACGGCGCTCGAGGAGCTGAGCTGAATGACGGATCTGATCGATACTACGGAGATGTATCTTCGGACCATTCTGGAACTTGAAGAAGAAAACATCGTCGCCCTCCGCGCCCGCATCGCCGAAAGGCTGCGCCACTCCGGCCCCACCGTTTCCCAGACCATCGGGCGCATGGAACGCGACGGACTGGTGGTTGTTTCGGGCGACCGCCACCTTGAGCTGACGGAAACCGGCCGGAAACGCGCTATCGGAGTCATGCGCAAGCACCGCCTCGCCGAGCGCCTGCTCGCCGACGTGATCGGCCTCGACTGGGCCTACGTCCACGAGGAAGCCTGCCGCTGGGAGCACGTGATGAGTGAACGCGTCGAGCGGAGGATTTTCGAGATGCTCAACCACCCGACCGTCTCGCCGTACGGAAACCCGATCCCGGGACTTGCGGAGCTCGGCGGCCAGCCGTCCCGGGCCTACACGGACGGGGTGGTGAACCTGCTGGACGCCATGGCCGGCTACGGTGCGGATTCGCGGATCACGGTCAGCCGTCTGGCGGAGCCGATCCAGGTCGAGCCGGAGTTGCTGGTTCAGCTTGATGAGGGCGGCATCCGGCCCGGTGCCGTGATCTCGCTGGAGCGGGTCGGCGAGTACATCTCGGTCCGGGTCCCGGATATCGAAGGCGCCCTGGAGTTGCCTCCCGAAGTCGCCGCCCATGTGTTTGTAACGGTCGTCTAACCTGCCCTGACTCGCCGCTCATGGGATGACCGATGAGTTGTGCACAAAAGTGATTACGGAATTATTACCGGGCGGCTTAATCACCTATAGTTAGTGGCCAGTACCGATACCAAAGCGTTACCTGATCCGAAGCCGAGCCCTGCCAGCGGATCAGTCGCAGAAACACCTTCTGGCAGGGGCGGGGGAACCACTTGCGGCTGCTTCAACAGCAGCCTTGGGGTGAAGTCCGTCAGCGGCAAGCACACTCCACCGAGGCATCCCAAGATGCCTCAGTGTCTGGCTGCTTGCCACGGCGGACCGGGTCTTTGATCTCTCTGACCCGAATCCGACAGCTAACTTCGCAGGCTATCCAGAGAGGAACCGTTCTTGACTACCCAGACCGCCAGGGGCCGTCGTCGCGCGACCGGTCCCGCTCCGGAGCCGCGCCCGGTTGTCGCCCCAATGGCCGACCGCCCACGTGACGCGCACCGCGACGAACGCCGGGGCCGCCGCAGTCCGTTCCGCCAGGTAACGGACTTTGCCGCCGCCAGCGGTGTGGGACAGAAGGCCGGCATCGCACTGGCCGCCACGGGCCTGGTCCTGACCGTAACCGTCCCCGTCACCAGCCCGGTCATGGCCACGGGCGCCGGCCTGTCCGGATCGGTCGCCGCCGCAGCGCAGCCGGATGTCACGGCGGCCGCCGCAGCCAAGGTCGACTTCAGCCGCACGGCCGTCACCACGAAGGGCGACCCGGACGGGAAACTCAAGCAGCTATTGAGCGCCCAGTCGGTGGGCAGCATCACCCGCGCGGCATCGGCCGGCACTCTCGGTGCGCCGCTGGACCAGATGGTCACGGCCTCGCCGTTCGGCTACCGCGTCAGCCCGATCACGGGCGGTGCGGGCGAGTTCCACCGCGGCCAGGACTACGCCGCCCAATGCGGAACAGCCGTCCACGCAGCCGCCAGCGGCACCGTCACCTTTTCCGGATGGCACCCCTACGGCGGTGGAAACCGCATCGTGATCGATCACGGCAACGGCCTGGAGACCACGTACAACCACCTGTCCTCATCCTCCGTGCGCGTCGGCCAGAAGGTCTCCCGCGGGGACCTCATCGCGATGAGCGGCACCACAGGCGCCTCCACGGGCTGCCACCTCCACTTCGAAGTGATGGTCAACGGCGACGTCGTTGACCCGCTCGGCTGGCTCTAAGTAAGCCGATGGATCACTCTCGAATTCTTGTGACACGCCGTGATCTGAATGTGACATTGAGTCCGGACTCCTGTAGCGTTTGAAGCACGCCAACTTTTCCGAAGTTGGCGCTCTTGAGTGGATTGCCTAGCTCTGCCACCGCTCAAGGTCCGATCGCATCACATCGTCTGGCAGGGGCGGGGGAACCAATTTTGGTCTTCGAAAGAAGACCTTGGGGTTAAGTCGCAAAGCTTCCCAGGAAGCAGCGCGGCCGGGTGACTCCCATCCGAATCCGACAGCTCACCTCGCAGGCATTGGGAGAGGCTACTTTCGTGTCTTCACGCCACAATGCTGCGCATAATCGCGCTTGCGCGGCTCTTCGGAGCCCGCTGAAATCCAACTCCCGTGCTGCCCTTGCCGGCGCCCGGATTGGAGCTCACTCCGCGGACTCACTCTCCACTGAGTCCGGACAGCAGGCCAAGCACCTGCTCGCTTTTGGCGTGTCTTCGCAGTACACCCTTCGCTAAGTAACCCATTCGGGGCGATCCGGCGTACCCCCAAGATGCCGGAGCGTCCTCATTCCGCGCCTGAAAACGCGCGGTCCAAGGATCACGAAAGAGAGAACTTAATGACTACTCGTGCAACCATTGCACGGCACCGCGCCGAGGTCACCAAGACCAACTCGCTTGCTGTCATTGCCAAGGCTGTCGGCGACAACGCCGGCGGCATGGGCCGCCAGGCTGCAGTCATCGCCGCAGCATCCGGCCTGGTTCTGACCAGCGGTATCGCAGCCAACGCTGCTGAGACCAACGTTCAGCGCGAATCCACCTCCGCTTCCGCCCTCGAAGTCCAGTCAGCTGCTCCGGCAACTATTTCGGCTGCTTCTACCATCGCGATCTCCTACGAGAAGCCCGCCGTCACCACGTCGCCGGCTCCTGTCGTCGAGGCCCCGAAGCCCGCTGTGAAGGTCCAGGACGCCCAGGCCGGCGGCGCGCAGCTCGGAACATCCGCGTCCGTCGGCGCACCGGCAGGCATCGGCAGCGGCAACGGCGCGACGATCGCCGCCGCTGCCTATGCACAGATCGGCGTCGGGCAGGACTGCACCGCCCTCGTAACCAACGCACTGGCCGCAGCGGGCATCCACTACCACGGCTGGCCGGCAGGTTACCTGTCCTTGGGCCGCACCGTGAGCGCCGCCGAGGCACAGCCGGGCGACCTCGCCTATTACCAGAACGGTGGCGTGGGCATGGCCCACATCGCTGTCTACGTCGGCAACGGCATGGCCGTCCACGGCGGCTGGAACGGCGGCACCACCGCCCTGTACAGCGCCAACGTCGGCTCCGGCCCGGTCTTCATCCGCGTCGGCGGCTAAGCCACGGGCTAAGACAAAGGCTAAACACGGCCCCAGCACTTTCGAAGGACCCCCGCCCTGGTGGCGGGGGTCTTTTGTGTTGCCGCGGAATGAACTTTCCGGGGCACGGACCGGCGCGGTCGAAAAAAATTCGGTGATCCGGCACTTGAGTGTTTACTCTTGTGTTGTCGATCCATAGCCTGACCATGCAGAGGGCAGCCGGCCCTCGTGCCCCTGGCGGGTGCGGCCGTGAAGAGGTATGCGGATGCGCACGCTCGTTCTGAATGCTGGATATGAACCGCTGGCGGTAGTGACCTTCCGCCGGGCGCTTGTCCTTGTGCTGACCGGAAAGGCCAGCGTGGTGGCCGAAGGGGACGATCCCGTCGTCGGCCCCCAGGACATATTGGGCCGCCCGTCCGTGATCCTGCTGAACCGCTATATCCGGCCCCGGTACAACACGATGACGGCTGTCAGCCGCCGGGGCGTGCTCCGCCGGGACGGCCACCGCTGCGCTTACTGCGGCAAGGCTGCCCACACCATAGACCATGTCCAGCCCAAGTCCCGGGGCGGTGCGGATTCCTGGGAAAACCTCGTGGCCGCCTGCCTGCGCTGCAACAACGCCAAGGGTGATCACACGCCCGGCGAGATGGGCTGGAAACTCGGCTTTGCTCCCGCGCCGCCGAAGGGCACCGTCTGGCAGATCAAGGAACTCGAAAAGCCGACTCCGGCCTGGGATCCGTTCCTGCTGCCCGAATCCGCGGCCTGAACCTGCGGCCTGAACCTGCCGCCTGAACCTGCCGCCTGAACCCGCGGCGTGCCGGTCCGGACCCCTTGCCGCGCTAGGCTGAAGCGGTGGAGTTCGATGCCGTCATTCTCGCCGGGGGGAAGTCCTCCCGTCTGGGAGGCGTGCCCAAGTCACGGCTGGTCTACGACGGCGCCACCCTCCTTGAACGCTCGCTGCGGGCCGCGCACGGCGCCAGGGGAGTCGTCGTCGTCGGGCCTGACCCGGGGAACCTGCCCGACGGCGTCCTGAACTGCCGCGAGGATCCTCCCTTCGCGGGTCCGGCCGCCGCCATCGCTGCCGGGCTGTCCGCTGTGGCGGCGGACCATGCAGCCCGAGGCGGGGCAGTCGGTCCGGCGCCCCTCACCCTGGTCCTGGCCTGTGACATGCCCCGCGTGGAGTCCGCTGTCCGCGCCCTCATCAAAGCGCTGGAAGGCGACGGGCCGGACAGTACAGCCCTGTCCGCCACGCCAGCCCGGGAGGATGCGCCGGAGACCGACGGCGTCATGGCCGTCTCCGGCGATGGGCGCAGGCAACCCCTACTGGGCTTTTATGGCACAGTTGCGCTACAACGTTGCGTCGCGGACGCCGCGCGCCGGGGAGCCCTCGAGAACGCTTCGGTATTCGCCCTTCTTGCTAGTCTTGAGGTGCGGGAAGTTCGAGTCCCCTCCGGTTCCACGGATGATGTGGATACCTGGGATGACGCCACCGCCCTAGGGATATCCGGCCCGGTTCAAGGCCACGATCCAGACGGCCGGTCCGGAGCTCCGCAGCTGAACTCGACTTTGGAGGCAAACGGTGAAGAGCCAGGATGAAACACTGGAAGACTGGTGCCGTGCCCTGCTCCAGGCCCTGGAGCTTGAGGATGTCGAGATTGACGTGACAGAGGTCCTGGCCCTGGCCGGTGTGGCGGCTCATTCCGTGGTGCGCCCTGCCGCCCCGCTGACCACGTTTATCGCAGGCTTTGCCGCCGGACTGGCATCAGGTTCCGGCCAGGCCACCGACGCCGTGTCCATGCAGGCCGCCATGGGAGTGGCCCGCCAGCTCGCCAAGGACTACGCGGCCGCCGAAGCTCCCGGGGCATGACGCCTGCACCCCCTCACGGCCACGGGACTGCGGAGGCCGAGCCGGGGCAGCACCGGCACGTGGCCCACACCTGGCATGAGGCCCGGCAGCTCGCCTTTGACTGTGCCACCGCCATTCCCGCGGCCCCCGTGCCTCTCCGGCAGGCCCTGGGCAGGACCCTGGCGGCGGATGCGGCGGCCCTGCAGGACATGCCGCACTATGCCTCGTCTGCCATGGACGGCTGGGCCGTCAACGGCAGCGGGCCCTGGATCCTGGCCGAGCCGAACCAGCGGCTGGCCCCGCACCAGGCGAGTCCGATCGCCACCGGCGGCCTGATCCCGCCAGGGGCGAAGGCCGTGCTGCGCAGCGAGAACGGAACCATCGGCACCGACGAGGACGGCCTGCCGGTCCTGAGGCTCGGCGGCATTGCGAAGCCCGGTGAGCCGCGAAACGGCGACCACATCCGGAAAGCAGGGGAGGAAGCCGCCGCCGGCGAGCTGCTGATCAAGGCCGGCACCTTGCTGAACCCAGCCCATCTTGCCCTCGCCGCGCTGGCCGGGTACGACACCCTTCCGGTGCTCGGCAAACCACTGGTCCGCCTCGTGTTCACCGGCTCCGAAGTTGTCGCCGCGGGCCTGCCGGGCCCGGGCGAGGTGCGCGACACGTTCGGACCCCAGCTGGCAGGGGTGGTGGGCATGCTCGGTGGAATCTGCACTGAAGAGGTGAAAATCGGCGACAGCTACGCCGAATGGCTCGCCGCACTGGAGGATACCGGGCCGGCCGCCGCCGGGGATCCGTCCGCGGAGCCCGCCGCCGAACCGGTGATGGAGAACCTGCCCGCCGACGTCGTCATCACCACGGGGGGCACCGGCCGCTCCGGAACGGACCACCTCAGGCGCTCCGTCGCCGAGCTGGGCGGACGCCTGCTGATCGACGGCATCGCCATGCGTCCTGGCCACCCCGCCGTGCTGGCCGAGCTGCCGGACGGCCGGTTCATCCTCGGCCTGCCCGGGAACCCGCTCGCGGCCATGATGGCGCTCTCGACCATCGGGGCGCCGCTCCTTGCGGCCTTGGGGCACGGAACGCTACCGCCGATCGCCGAGGTGCCGTGCGGCTCGACGATCGACGCTGATCCCGGCCGGACACGGCTGATGCCCTTCCGGCTGCTCTACGGGATGGCGTCGCCGGCGCAGCATACCGGCCCCGGAATGATGCGCGGACTGGCCGCCGCCGACGGCGTCCTGGTTGTCCCGCCCCACGGCGTGCAGCTGGGGGAGCCCGTCCCCGCCTTCGCGCTCCCGTGGGGCGCCCCCATCCCGGACCCCGGGGCTGCCGCCGCAAAGGCAAAGACGGCCGCCAGGAGACCGGCAAGGAAACCCCCGGCGAACGACGGTCCGGTGGACTGGAGCGCCCTTGGGTGAGCGGCGCTCCGCCAGGCCGCGCTGGCTGCGCTGGCTTCCGAGTCCCGCACTTGCAATGATGGAATCAACCGAAGGTCCGCACAACACGTTGCTTAGGAGCCCCTGATGGGTCGCGTGACGCAGCGCCGCAAGGTGCACAAATTTGTCCTGGACGGATCACCGCAGGCCCTCGAATTCCCGGTCCGCCACCGGGAGGATGTGCTGGCCGTCGAGGAACCGCTGGAGATCCGGCTGGGAAGCCTCTCCTTCTCCGTCACGATGCGCACGCCCGGCAGCGACTTCGACCTCGTGGCGGGGTTCCTCGTCTCCGAGGGCGTCATCTGGACCCCCGAGCAGCTTGTCTCCCTGCGGTTCTGCGCCGGCGAAGACGCCGACGGGGTCCAGACCTTCAATGTGGTGGAGGCCCAACTCCGGCCCGACGTCGTCCGGCCGGACACCGGACGGAACATCTTCACCTCCAGCTCATGCGGTATTTGCGGCACGGACTCGATCGACGCCGTGCGCAAGTCCTCGCACTTCAGCCCGGCCGACGACCCTCTGACCGTGCCGCTGGCGACGCTGGCGTCCCTCCCTGACGCGCTCCGGGAGGCCCAGGCAGTCTTTGACGTCACCGGGGGCGTGCACGCCGCGGGGCTCTTCAGGATTGCCGTCGATGGCTCCGCCGAGCTGTTGTGCCTGCGCGAAGACGTGGGGCGGCACAACGCCGTCGACAAGGTCGTGGGCTGGGCGCTGCGCGAGGGCCTGCTGCCGCTCCGCGGAACCGTGCTGCAGGTTTCCGGCAGGGCATCGTTCGAACTCGTCCAGAAAGCTTCGCTGGCCGGAATCCCCGTGCTGGCAGCCGTTAGCGCCCCTTCCAGCCTGGCCGTCGAGTTGGCGGAGGCCAGCGGGATGACCCTGGCCGGTTTCAGCCGCGGCACGTCCCTGAATGTGTACGCCGGCCACAGCCGCGTGACCGTTCCTGCGTCCGTGACCGGATAGCGCGTCCTTGGCTAAACCCCTCCGCGCGAAGTAAGTTTTATCCATCGATTGGATGCGACCCGGCTTCCTCCACCAGCGCTAAAGAGGATCACATTGCACGACGACCGCCGTCTCACGGAAGTCCGGCTGGACCGCTTTCTGCGCGAACGGATCGTTCCCGCGCTGTACCCGCGCAGCGTGCCGCTGACGCTGAGCAGCTGGGACGCGCCGGACGAGCCGGTGCCGGTGTCGGAGGCCCTGCGGCAGGAGTTCGCCCCCCAGGAGCACGGCGCGGCCTGGGGCCGGCCCTGGAGCACCAAATGGTTGAGGCTGCAGGGTGAAGTGCCGGACGCCTGGGGCGCGGCGGCGGACACCTCGGTCGAAGTCCTCGTGGACCTGGGCTTCGGCGGCGCCCTCCCGGGATTCCAGTGCGAAGGCATCGCCTGGCGGCCCGACGGAACCATCATCAAAGCGATCTCGCCACGGAACCAGTACATCCCGCTGAAACTCCTGGGCAGCGGCATGGCCGTGGACTTCTACGTCGAGGCCGCGGCAAACCCTGACTTGTCCCAGGGCTGGACGTTCGCAGCCACGCCGTACGGCGACAAGGCGACGTCGGGCAGCGAGCCGAAGTACCGGCTTGGCGGGATCGTCATCGCCGAGCTCAACCAGACAGTCTGGGAATTGCAGCAGGACATCCGGGCGCTCGGCGGGCTCATGCACGAGCTGCCCATGGAGCTGCCCCGCCGTCACGAGATCCTGCGCGCACTGGAACGGATGCTGGACATCCTGGACCCCGACGACGTCCCGGGAACGGCAGCCGCCGGACGCGCCGCCCTGGCGGACGCCCTGGCCCGGCCGGCCTATGCCTCGGCGCATCGGCTCGTGGCCACGGGGCATGCCCACATCGACTCCGCCTGGTTGTGGCCCGTCCGGGAAACCATCCGCAAGTGTGCCCGGACGTTCTCCAACGCGGTGGCGCTGATGGATGAGCACCCCGGGTTCGTGTTTTCCTGCTCCTCGGCCCAGCAGCTCGCCTGGATGAAGGAATACTATCCGGAGCTGTTCGGGCGCATCCGCGAAAAGGTCAGGGGAGGCCAGTTCATCCCTGTGGGCGGCATGTGGGTCGAATCGGACTCCAACATGCCCGGCGGCGAGGCCATGGCACGGCAGTTCCTGGAGGGCAAGGGCTTCTTCCTGGACGAGTTCGGCGTCGAATGCCAGGAAGCGTGGCTCCCGGACACGTTCGGCTACTCCGCGGCACTGCCGCAGATCGTCAAGGCCGCGGGCAGCCGGTGGTTCCTGACCCAGAAGATCTCCTGGAACCAGGTCAACAGGATGCCGCACCATACCTTCGACTGGGAAGGAATCGACGGCACCCGGCTGTTCACCCATTTCCCGCCGGTGGACACCTACAGTTCCGAGCTCAGCGCCAGGGACCTGGCCCACGCGGAGCGGAATTACCGCGACCACGGACGGGGAACCATGTCGCTGGTCCCGTTCGGCTACGGCGACGGCGGCGGCGGTCCCACGCGGGAGATGCTGGCGGCGGCGAGGCGCACCGCGGACCTGGAGGGTTCGCCGAAGGTGCAGATCGGGACTTCCAGCAGCTTCTTCGCCCGAGCGCAGGCGGAATACCAGTCCCTGCCCGTCTGGGTGGGGGAGATGTACCTGGAGCTGCACCGCGGCACCTACACCAGCCAGGCCAAGACCAAGCTGGGCAACCGGCGCAGCGAGCACCTGCTGCGGGAAGCGGAACTCTGGTGCGCCACGGCGGCGGTGCGGACCGGCTACAGCTACCCGGCGGCAGAGCTCAAGAGGCTGTGGCGCCTGGTCCTGCTGCAGCAGTTCCACGACATCCTTCCCGGCAGCTCCATTGCCTGGGTCCACCAGGACGCCGAGCGGAACTACGCCGCCGTCGGAAGGGGGCTCGAAGCCATCATCGAGGACGCCGCGGCGGCCGTGCTGGGAACGGGCGACCGGGAGTTCCTCCTCAACGCCGCTCCGCACGAGCGCCAGGGCGTGCCGGCGTTGGCCGCGGCCGAACCGATCCGCTTCGAGCAACCCGTGTCCGTCACCGGATCCGAGGGCGGCTACATTCTGGACAACGGCATCATCCGGGCAGTGGTGGATGCCGACGGGCTGCTGGCCTCCCTCATGGACTACTCCAGCGGGCGCGAGACGATCGCGCCCGGGGAGTCCGGAAACCTCCTGGAGCTGCACCGGGACACCCCGAACGAATGGGACGCCTGGGACATCGACGCCTTCTACCGCAGGAACGTCGAGCGGCTGACCGACGCCCGCTCGGTGACGCTGGAGCGGGACCCCCGCAGGGAAAGCCCGGACGCCGTCGTGCTGGTGGAGCGCATGGCCGGCTCCTCGGCCGTGACCCAGCGGATCTCGCTGGAGGCCGGTTCCGGCTCGCTGGCCATTTCCACGGCGGTGGACTGGCAGGAAAGCGAGAAACTGCTGAAGCTCGGCTTCGCGCTCGATGTCCGGGCGGACCGCTCGGCCTCGGAAACCCAGTTCGGACACGTGTTCCGCCCCACCCACGTCAACACCTCCTGGGAAGCGGCGAAGTTCGAGATCTGCGCCCACCGCTGGATCCACGTCGCCGAGCCGGGCTACGGGGTGGCGGTCTCCAACGCCTCCAGCTACGGCCACGACGTCACCCGAAACGTCCGGGAGCACGACGGCGGGACGACCACCACCGTGCGGCTCTCGCTCCTGCGGGCGCCCAAGTTCCCTGATCCCGGGGCGGACCGCGGCCGGCATGAGCTGAACGTGACCATCCGGCCCGGCGCCAGCATCGCCGACGCCGTCGAAGAGGGCTACCGGACCAACCTGGTGCCGCGGGTGCTCAGGGGGGCCCACGGGGTTGAACCGCTGTTCACCGTGTTCAACCAGGCCCTCGTCATCGAGGCGGTCAAGCTCGCTGAGGACGGCTCCGGCGACGTAATCGTGCGCCTGTATGAATCGCTGGGGGAGCGGTCCACGGGGCTGATGACGGCCAATTTCGACGTCGCCAGTGTTCATACCGTGGATCTGCTGGAGCGGCCCGTCGACGCCCCGGGGGTGACGGCCGGCCGCGATTCTGCCGGGCTGACCCTCCGGCCGTTCCAGTTGATGACTTTGAGGTTTGTGAGGCCGCCTGAGGGGCCGGAAACGGCCTCGGACAGCCGGGTATGAGGAGCGGAAAGCCCGTTAAACAGGCTGAGTGGTAGCGGTCCTGCTGGACCGCTACCACTCATCCCCCCAATGGCGCTTGGACGACTGCCTCCGCCTCGCACGGCTGACTTCCGTTCGCGAAGCGATATGTCGCTTTCACACATTCATGATTCTCTCACGGTCTAATGATTTTGTGAATGCCCCTGTCCATCGTTCTTGTGGAATGTTTCACCAGCCCTACCGGGGGATGGGCGATCAGAGGTCAGCTTGCTTCTTCGGCGTCCTCTTCGCAAGTACCTTCCCCAGCCAGATCAGGGCAAGGCCCACCACGAGGCAGAGAATGGCGGTGTAGTTGACGATGAACCTCAGGTATCCGAGCGCGGGCGGAAGCACCGGGGACAACAGGCTCAGCGTGATGGCCACGGAACCGGCCGCCATCAACCCTGCGCTGAACCGCACCAGGACGGGCAGGCTGCTGGTCGCGGTCCGCACCATTGCAGGCAACAAAGCCAGGGTGATGTACGCGGGGTACAGGCGTCCGGCGGCTCCGTAGTATTCCACCAGGGCGGCATTCCGGGCGTCCTTGGCAAAGACTGCGACCATTCCGGCTGATGAGCCGGCGGTGTCCATCATGAGGAAGACCACCACCACTGCCAGCGACGCAGCCGCCGCTACCGCGATTCCGATCGGGCCGGTGATGAGCCGCAGGGCGTCGTCCGAGCTGAAGCCCCGGGCGACCCTGAGGCCGAGGAAGAATATGGCGGCGAAAATGAGGAAGCGGAGCACGAGGTTGGCTATGTTCGTGCCCCCCAAAGCCTGGTCGATGGCCAGGTACGGGGCGTCGATGCTTAAGAGGATGGCCACTGTCATCAGCGCGTAGACGAAGAACAGGGACCGGTTTTCACCCCGGAGCGCACTGGGAATGCGGGCAAGGGCGACGATTCCGCAGACCGCCAGTGTCGTCCATTGAAGGATCCCGATCATCCGAGGTTCTCCCATATCTTTTCTGTTTGTGCTTGTTCCTGCTCCTGGCGGCGGAGCGCCTTGCCAAGCGTCTGCAGCCGCTCGCCGGCCAGGGCCGTGAGCTCGCCGTCGGACAGGGCGTCCAGGGCCGACTGCTTCGCCTTTGGCGGCCAGCCCGCTTCCGTCTCGGTAATGAGTCCGGTTGCGACGAGTCCGCCCGTGAAGCCTACGCCAGCCGCCCGCGCGGTGGCGACCGCAAGTTCCGGGGACAGCCTGTTGGCCGTGAGCTGGGCCGAATAGTTTTGCGGCGCAACCCCGGTGGCGGCGGAGACGCGGTGCCGCAGCTCGCCGTCGTCGATCGCATCCACCCAGTTCCGGACGGACGTGGCGTGCGGCGCAGGGCTGAGCGCTAGCATGGCCACCGGTGCGCCGTGGGCCGCGTCGGGGCGGGCAATGACCGCGCGCAGCAGATCCACGGTCGCAATCTGGCTGACGAGTTCGGCCGGAGTCGGCGGCCGCGGCTGCCCGGCCAGTTCGGCATAGTTCTCGAACGTGGCCAGATCCGCCAGGGGGCTGCGGTCCAGGGCCCGGCTGATGCTCACTACCGTGGATTCGGCCACTTTGCCCCGCACCAGCTGCTGCGCAAGGGTGGTCCGCTTGATGCCGGAGATCCTGCAGATGTCGGCGGTGCTGGCGGCCGGCGCGACACTGTGAAGCCAGTGCTGGAATGCCTTGGCGGGTACGGGCATCTATGGCGTCCTGCGGAGTCGGTGGGAGCAGCGGGTCCTGGCGTGCGGCTGTGCAGCGATTTTACGAAGAGGTCTGATTCAACTATGCTAATTGGTCGAACCCGCTGGTCCGTACACCCCCCAAGTCCGGACCGGCGGGTTTCTGCATGCCCGGAGGATTCCGGGCCGTTCTGGACCGCCGGTTTGGGCCGTGGTGAGAGGATTGACTAATGACTGCAACCCTTGTTGCCAAGGACCTTTCCGGTGGTCACGATCACCGCACGCTATTTTCCAAACTCTCCCTGACCGTTGCTCCCGGCGACGTCGTGGGGGTCGTGGGCGCCAACGGCGCCGGCAAGTCCACCCTGCTCCGCCTCCTGGCCGGCGTCGACGAGCCACAGGAGGGCACGGTCAGCCTTGCCCCGGCCGACGCCTTCGTGGGCTGGCTGCCGCAGGAACACGAGCGGATCGCCCGCGAAACGGTGGCCGGCTACATCGCCCGGCGGACAGGCTGCGCCCGGGCCGCCTCGGACATGGAGTCCACCGCCGAAGCCTTGGGTTCCGGCGCCCCCGGCTCCGACGACGCCTACTCCCTGGCGTTCGACCGCTGGATGGCATCCGGCGCCGCCGACCTCGAGGAGCGGATTCCGCCCGTCCTGGCCGATCTCGGCCTTGACGTGGGGCCGGACGCGGAGATGACCGGGCTGTCCGGGGGCCAGGCCGCACGGGTAGCCCTCGCGGCGCTGCTGCTCAGCCGCTTCGACATCGTGCTGCTCGATGAACCCACCAACGACCTGGACCTCAGCGGCCTCGCCAAGCTGGAGGCCTTCGTGCAGGGCCTGCGCGGCGGCGTGGTCCTGGTTTCGCATGACCGAGAGTTCCTCGCGCGCTGCGTGACGACCATCGTGGAGCTGGACCTCGCACAGAACACGGTCGCGGTGTACGACGGCGGCTATGAGGCTTTCCTGGAGGAGCGCGCCGTGACCCGCCGCCATGCCCGTGAGCGCTTCGAGGAGTTCGCCGCCACGAAGGCGGACCTCGTTTCGCGGGCCCGGACCCAACGCGAGTGGAGCTCGCAGGGCGTCCGCAATGCGATGAAGAAGAGCCCGGACAATGACAAGATCCGCCGCGCGGCCAGCACCGAGTCCTCGGAAAAGCAGGGGCAGAAGGTCCGGCAGATGGAATCCCGGATCGCGCGGCTTGACGAGGTGGAAGAGCCCCGCAAGGAATGGCAGCTGCAGTTCAGCATCGGCCAGGCCCCGCGGTCCAGCGCCGTGGTGGCTACGCTCCGGGACGCCGTCGTGCACCAGGGCGACTTCACCCTGGGCCCCGTGAACCTGCAGCTCAACGCGGGGGAGCGGATCGGCATCACCGGTCCCAACGGTGCCGGCAAGTCCACCCTGCTCCGGCTCCTGCTGGGCGTGCGGCTCCCCGATTCCGGCGACGCGTCCATGGGCGCTTCGGTGGCCGTCGGGGAAATCGACCAGGCCCGCGGGCTCCTGGCGGGGCGCCTGTTGCTCGCGGACGCCGTCGAGGCCGTGCTGCCGGAGATGACCCCGGCGGAAGTGCGCACCCTGCTGGCCAAGTTCGGCCTCAAGGCGGACCACACCGGCCGCCCTGTGGATTCCCTCTCGCCGGGGGAACGGACCCGGGGCGCCCTGGCGCTGCTGCAGGCACGCGGCGTGAACCTGCTGGTGCTGGACGAACCCACCAACCACCTCGACCTGCCGGCCATCGAGCAGCTTGAGGAAGCCCTCGACAGCTACGACGGCGCGCTGCTGCTGGTCACCCACGACCGCCGACTGCTGGAAAACGTGCGCCTTGACGTGCGCTGGAACGTGGAGAACGGCGTCGTCACCGAACTCGTGAACAGCGCCGGCACGGCACCACGCAGCGCGACAACTGGCACGGCATCACCGGGCGGATACGATCGCGCCCCGAAAGGCAACAACAAATGAGTATGGACCGGGTCGCCTGGAGCTCCCTTTACAACATCACGCGCGCCTCGAGCGGTTCCAAGCCGTTCTCCAAGGAGACCCTGAAGCGCGTCTTCAGCTTCGCCAGGCCGTACCGCGGCAAGCTGATCGCCTTCGTGCTGCTGTCCATTGTGATGGCTGTGCTAGCCGTGGCCACTCCGGTGCTGGCCGGCCAGGTGGTCGACGCGATCATCGCCGGTGCGCACACCGACGTCGTGGTCTGGCTGGCCGTGCTGATCGCCCTCGTGGCCGTTGCGGAGGCCGGGATCGGCCTCGTGACGCGCTGGATGTCCTCCACCATTGGTGAAGGCGTGATCGTGGACCTGCGGACCAGGGTGTTTGACCACGTCCAGAAGATGCCGATCGCCTTCTTCACCCGCACCCGGACCGGCGCGCTCGTGAGCAGGCTGAACAATGACGTGATCGGTGCGCAGTCGGCCTTCGCCGGCACGCTGTCCGGCGTGGTCAGCAACGTCGTGGCCCTTGCGCTGACGCTCGCGGTGATGCTCGGGAAGTCCTGGCTCGTGACCGTGCTGGCCATGATCCTGTTGCCGATCTTCCTGATTCCGGCCCGCCGGATGGGCTCCAAGCTGGCCGATCTCCGCCGCGAAGCCGCGGAACACAACGCCGCCATGGGCACCCAGATGACCGAGCGGTTCTCCGCCCCCGGCGCCACGCTCGTGAAGCTCTTCGGCCGCCCCGATGAGGAGTCCCGCGAGTTCGCCCTCCGGGCCGGCCGGGTCCGCGACATCGGTGTGCGGACGGCCATGCTGCAGTTCACCTTCGTGACGGCCCTGACGCTCGTCTCCGCGCTGGCCCTTGCCCTGGTTTACGGCCTGGGCGGCTGGCTGGCGCTCTCCGGGCAGCTGGCCGCGGGCGACGTCGTCGTGCTGGCGCTGTTGCTGACCCGCCTCTACGCGCCGCTCACGGCGCTGTCCAACGCCCGGGTGGAGATCATGAGCGCCCTGGTCAGCTTCGAGCGCGTCTTCGAAATCCTGGACCTCAAGCCCCTCATCCAGCAGAAGCCAGACGCCGTGGAATCGCCGGCCGGGCCGCTGTCCGTGGAGTTCGACGACGTCCGCTTTGCCTACCCCTCGGCGGACAAGGTTTCCCTGGCCTCGCTGGAGGACGTGTCCACGCTGGACACCCGCGGCGGCGAAGAGGTGCTGCATGGGATCAGCTTCCGGGTGGAACCCGGCCAGACCGTGGCGCTCGTGGGCTCGTCGGGCGCCGGCAAGTCCACGATCGCCCAGCTCCTCTCGCGGCTGTACGACGTCGATTCCGGCGCCGTCCGTTTCGGCGGCAAGGAACCCGGTACCGGGGTGGACGTCCGCGACCTCACCTTCGATTCGATGCGGGAAACCCTGGGCATGGTGACGCAGGACGGTCACCTGTTCCACGAGAGCATCGCTTCCAACCTGCGCCTGGCCCGCCCGGATGCCACCGAGGAGCAGATGTGGGACGTGTTGCGCCAGGCCCGTCTCGAATACATGATCCGGTCGCTGCCGGACGGGCTGGACACCGTGGTGGGGGAGCGCGGCTACCGGCTCTCCGGCGGCGAACGCCAGCGCCTCACCATTGCCCGCCTGCTGATTTCGCAGCCGCGCGTCGTGATCCTGGACGAGGCCACGGCGGCTCTGGACTCCACCAACGAAGCCGCAGTGCAGGAGGCGCTCGGCGCCGCGCTCGAGGGGCGCACGGCCCTCGTGATTGCCCACCGGCTCTCCACGATCCGCGCGGCCGACGTGATCCTGGTGGTGGAGGACGGCTCGATCGTGGAGCGCGGAACCCACGCCGGGCTGCTCGCCGCCGAAGGACGCTACGCGGAGCTGTACAGGACGCAGTTCGCCGAGGCGAGCGCGGTGGCCGAAGAAGCCGTTCCTGAACTGGACGCTGTTCCCGAGCTGTAGGGAGGTCCCGGGCTGTAGGTCCGCTAGGGTCGGTCCGGCGAGAGTGCCGGCAGGATGTGGTCCGTCAGCAGCGGTGCCAGGTCAGCCGGCAAGTCGGCCGTCAGGTCCAGCCAGCGTATTTCGGCGATCTCAGCGGACGGATGGGCGCTCCACACGCCGGGAGCGGTAAAGACCGTCGCTTCGATGTCCGTGGCGGCCTCGTTGGCGGCGTCGGCCAGCCAGACGCCCATGTGCTGAAGCGCGTCCGGCGCCACCGCGATTCCTACCTCTTCCAGCAACTCGCGCGAGGCGGCCTGGGCAGCGGATTCGCCGGGCTCGGGCTTACCGCCCGGGTGCATGAATTTGTCCGTGCCGCGCTTGCGGACGGTCAGGAGGCGGCCGGCCTCGTCAAAAACGCAGACGGCGGAGACAACAATGCGGGCTTTCACGCTACGAGCCTAGCCGGTTCCTGGCCCTGACCGCGGGTCCAGCCGCCGCAGCACGGATTCCAGGAGCTGGACCTTCTTCGGTCCGCGCACGTCCCAGGCATAGCTGAATTCATCTGGGCCGCGGAGGGTGTACGTGACCCGGTAGGTGTCCGGATCACACCAGTGCTGGTCCTGGCTGGCGTTCTGCGTAAAGCTCATGCGGTGGAACGCCCGCCCGTCGGGAAAGGTCACGTCCATCGCATCGGGGGATTCCGCGGAGTGGAGGACATAGTGCCGGCTCGCCGGCCCGGTAAAGGGGTCGCCGTCAAGGGAAGTCAAGCGGACGGTTCCTTCTTCGTGGAAGCTGAGCCCGCCGTCGTCGTCCAGTGCGGAATAACGCACGACGCCGGTGAACGTGCCGCGCGTGCCGGAGGTGCGGTCAAGCAGCGTGCGCTCCACGGACCAGGACCCGAGGAGGTAGGCGCGCAGCTCGAAATCCGAATCGGCGACCGGCGGCTGGGAGTTCAAGTGCCCTCGATTGGAATCGAACCAACGACACCGGCTTTAGGAGAGCCGTGCTCTATCCACTGAGCTACGAGGGCGGGCATCCGTCCCGGCCGGCCATGGGCCGGCCCGTTCGGACACGGATATAAGCATACAAGGTGTGCGCGCGTACTACGCTCTTGGCATGACCGCAGCAGCCGCGACGATTCCCGACGACGTCATCTACATTCCGGATGTGGCCTCCACCCGGTTCTACATCGGGGCCCTGGCGAAGCTGAGCGTGCTGCAGTATTTCGTGGCGGAGGCGGCCGTGATCGGCGCCTGGGCGGGGCCGGAGCCGTACAGCCGCCGGACCGGGCTCATCAGCGACCTCGGCGCCCGGGGCTGCGGCGTCTTCCAGAGCCGGGACGTCTGTTCACCCGCGCATGTGCTGATGAACGCGTCCTTCGTGGTCCAGGGCCTGGGTATGGTGATCGGGGCGCTCCTGCTCGGCTCGGCCCTGCTGTGTCTTGCGGCACGGCCCGGTGGGCGGATTGCCCGAGGTCCGGGACACGGTCCGGGACAGGGTCCGGGACTGCGGACGCCGCGGACCGCCGGGGTCGCTGCCGCAGTCGCTGCACGGGTGCTCACCGGCGCAGCCGGTTCCGGCACCGTCATTGTGGGGCTGGTGCCCGAGGACGCGGGATCGGTGTGGCACGGGGTGGGCGCGGTAATGTACTTCGCGGCCGGAGCCCTGGCGCTGCTGGTCCTGGGCTGTCTCTGGCTCCGGCAGACGCCGTTGGGCTGGTTCGTCCTGGCCTGCGGTGCGCTGTCCCTCGGCGCGCTCATCACGGGCGGCCTGACGGGGATGCACGTGCCGGAACCCGGAACGCTGGAGCGGCTCATGGGCTATCCCATCACGGTCGGCCTGGCCGCGGTTGGCCTGGTCATCGCACAGCGCGTCCGGCAGGAGCGCGTTGCCCGGAAGGCGCAGAAGGCCCGGCAGGCACGGAAGGCCCTCAAGGCGTAGGCGGCGTCTACGGTGCTGGTGCTGTTGCTGTCGCCATGATCTTCAGCAGCTCCTCGTCGCGCAGCTTTGACCAGGGCGATTCCGGCGAGCCCTGCAGCGCGGCCTCGGGGCTGTCCGTCTGGGTCCACCATTTCGCTTCGAAGACCCGGCCCTCGAAGAGCACCCGGTCGCCCTTGCGGTAGACGGTGGACGGCTGCCACTGCGGGGCCGTGCCGGCCGGCGCCGTGAGCTGGGGCGTCGGCCTGTCACCGGCCAGCACCGGGCCGATGATGCGCCACGGCGTTGCGGCGCCCTGGAGAACGGGGTCGTCAGGGGTGTCGGCGCGGGTCCACCACTTGGCCTCGTACACGTTTGAATGCCAGACGATCCGCTCGCCGGCGGTGTAGGCGGTGCTCTCGGACCACACCGGGTACGGGCTGGTGGAGGGATCATCGGTGACAGCAGGAACCGGGGTCTGCTCCACCGGTGCGGGAGCCTCGGCGGCCGGGCTGCCGATGACGCCGGCGCCGAGGATCGCGGCGAAAGTCGAGCCGCCCTGGTCGACACCACTGCAGCCGTCCGAGACCTGCTTGACGTCGGGGAAGTTCGGGCTGCAGGTCCGGTCACGGTTGAGGGACCACATAGACAGGCGGCCGACGCCCTTGGCGCTCGCGTAGCCGCTGAGGTCCTGCGCGTCCTTGAGCGAGAAGATTTCGCCCGCGATGTCGTTCTGGCCGATCATCGGCGTCAGGCCGATCTTGCGCCAGACTGTTTCGCTGCCCAGCTCGCTTCCCGCGGCCCGGTACAGATCCGTGAGCTGCCCGTGCGTGGCTTCGGCGGCCGACACCGCGTTCTCGTACATCGACCGGCCCGGCAGCTTGCTTCCGCCATAGTCCATCGTCATGACGTTCACCCCGGCGAGGTCGGTGCCGGCGGTGATCATCCGGCGCACAGCGTCGCTGCCCGCCGTCGTGAGCCCGTTGGGGTCAGCCGGCAGCGTCAGCCAGACGCTCAGGGCCTTGCCGTCGCGCTGTCTGTCCTGCTGGAGCGCCGCGATGGCCGCCGAGCGCCGGTCCAGGACCGCGACGTCGGACAGGGCGTCACCCTCGACGTCCAGATCGATGCTGCTGACGTTGTAGCGGTCAACGACTGCGCGGTAGGCCGACTTCAGCTTGTCCGGATCCGTGCAGCCGGTAGCCAGCTCGTTGTTGGCCAGCCCGCCGAAGGAAACGGAGGCTGTGCCGCCGAGCTGCTGGAGCCGCGCTACCCGCCGATCCAGATCCAGGGCCGAGGCCGCCTCGGACAGCGAGTAGGCGGCGCCCCAGGACGGGGTGCAGGGATCCTTGGCGTCGGCCACCACGAAGGACAGCACCACTTTTTCGGCTTCCTTGGACGCCGGGGCCTCAAAGGCATAACGGGGCGTCGCCGTGGCGTCGACATAACCGGAGAAGATGGAGGGGATGGCCTCTGCAGTCCTGCCGTCCTGGAAATTGCCCCACGCCGCCACGCCCCCGGCGGTGATTGCCACCACGACGCCGATGAGCACGCCCAGCCGAACCAGAGATAACTTTCGGCCTGGGAATCGTTCGGACACAGGGCCCCCTTATGTCATTAAGTTGAACTGCCGGGCACACGCCGGCCGCCGGGATCAGTTCGCATAATTTCCGGGGTGTCTGATGTCCGGCAGCCGTCTGACCTTGCATTATCATAAGGGCACTCACCGGAACATTCCGGTGCATCGTGCGCGATTTGACATAAGCGCATGCCGAAACGCCGACCTTGCAGTCTTATGGGGACTAATGTCTGATCAGCTTGTCTTGCCGCGCTTGGACGCAGAAAGCGTCACGACCGAACAAAAGGGCGCGGTGCGGCGCCGCCAATGGGGAGCGGAGAGGCGTTCCGAGCCGCTGTCAATTGTTCATCCGAGGCCGTCCAGGCGCAAAATCATCCTTGGCCGTCTGGGCATTCTCACCACGCTGGCGGCGTGGATCAGTTATGTCATTTCCACGATCCTGAAAGAGCTCGCGGACAACCCGAATGCGGGTTTCAGGTTCCAGTTTGAGACGGTGTCCTATCTTGTCGTCGTAACATTCCTGACGTTTTCGGCATTAATGTACCTGATGGCCCGGCAAGGGGCCCTCTATCGTTTCCGGGACCACTCCCGCGTGCCCCGCGGCGAGCTGGACCGCCACTTCGCCGAGTACGCTGACGGCATCACGGTCCTGGTGCCGTCCTATGCCGAGGAGCCCCAGGTTGTGCGGGCCACGCTGTGGTCCGCCGCGCTGCAGGAGTTCCCGGACCTCAAGGTGGTACTGCTTCTTGACGATCCACCGCACCCGTCGGACCCGGCCGATCGTGCCAGGCTGGACAAGACCCGGGTCCTGACGGCGGAGATCGCCGCGGCCATGAGCGCACCGGCCGCGCGCTTCAACACCGCTCTGGCGGAATTCCGCCGCCGCGGAAAGACGCCGGTACCCAGCGAACCCGCCGAGCTGGCCCTGCTGATCGCCGAATACGAGACAGCCGCCGGGTGGCTTGAGTCGATGGCAGCGGCCGAGCAGGTGGAAGACCATGTGGACGAGTTCTTTGTGGACCTGGTGCTCATGGGGCTGGCCCGCGAGCTGCGCCTGGTGCTCCTGGGCCTGAACGCGGCGTTCGTGCAGCACGCCTCGCCGCCGCGTCCCCGGATCGAGGAGCTGTACCTGCGGCTGACCTGGATCTTCAACGTCTCCACCGAGACGTTCGAGCGCAAGAAGTACGCAAGCCTCTCCCACGAGGCCAACAAGGCCATGAACCTCAATGCCTACATTTCCCTGATGGGGCACTCCTGGAACAAGGAAACCACGGCCGACGGCGTGGTCCTGCGGAAGGTGGCGGACGACGTCGAGCCCGAGGGCCCGGGCCGGGTCCTGGAGGTCCGTGACACCACCTACGTCCTGACCCTCGACGCCGATTCGCTGCTGCTGCGCGACTACTGCCTGCGTCTGGTCTACTTCCTGGAATCGGCCGGAAACGAGCGGGTCGCCGTGACCCAGACGCCGTACTCCTCTTTCCGCGGGGCCCCCACCCGTATCGAGCGGGTAGCCGGAGCCACCACGGACCTGCAGCACATCCTCCACCAGGGCATGACCTACTACGGGGCGACGTTCTGGGTGGGCGCCAACGCAGTCATCCGGAAGGGCGCGCTGGAGGACATTGTGGAGGTGGAGAGCAGCGGCGGCTTCGAGATCCGGACCTACATCCAGGACCGCACTGTCATCGAGGACACCGAATCCAGCATCGATCTGGGCCAGCACGGCTGGACCCTGGTGAACTACCCGGAACGGCTGAGCTACAGCGCCACCCCGCCGGACTTCGGCTCGCTCGTGGTCCAGCGGCGGCGCTGGGCCAACGGCGGCCTGCTGATCCTGCCCAAGCTGTGGACCCAGCTCCGCCAGCACAGGTCCGAGCGGCGCGCGATCCTGTTCCGCGAGGTGTTGCTGAGGGTGAACTACATGGCATCCATCGCCTGGGCGAGCTTCGGCCTCCTCTTCCTGCTGGCGTACCCCTATGACAGCCGTCTGCTCAGCCCCATCGTGTTCCTCGCAGCCCTGCCCTACTTCCTGGCCATGGGCAGTGACCTGCGGGACTGCGGGCACCGCTTCAGCGACATCCTCCGGATCTACGGCTTCAACCTGGTGTTGCTGCCGGTGAACCTGGCCGGCGTCCTGAAATCGCTGCAGCAGGCTGTCACGGGCGACAAGATTCCCTTCGCGCGCACCCCCAAGGTCAAGGACCGCACTGCGGCGCCGGCCATCTACGTGCTGACGCCCTACGCGATCGTGGCGTTCTCCCTGCTGACGGTGTGGCGGGACGCGCACCTGGGAAACTGGGGCAACGTGGCCTTCGCCTCCCTCAACGCCGTTCTTGCCGCTGGCGCGATCCGCGCCTATATCGGAGTCTTCAACTCGGCGGTGGATGTATTCCTCGGAGTGGTCAACTGGCTCTACGTCAGTCCCCGGCCCAAGAAAGTGAAGGAGAGCCCTGTGATTGCCAAAGCAGCTGAGGAAGTCGACTGGGAGACGATTCTCTACCATGGCGACCGCCGACTGAACCGGGACCTCCGCGGTTCAACGGACCGCCGCCGTCGGATTGCGGTCCGTTGACCGTCGAAGCCCTGGCCGGGACCGACAAGAGACTGCCCGATCAGCATCCGGCTGCACCGGCGACCGCAAACGACGCCGGCATGGCTGACCCTGCCCGCCCTGGTGCGGCTGATACTGGTGCGGCTGATGTTGGTACGGCTGAACCCATCGGGGTACGCATGATCGACCCGGGAATCATCGAGGTCCTGCTGCCTGCCAACCAGGAGATCGCGGGGCCGGAGGCGCGTGTCGCACGAGCCGCGGTCCGCGCCCTCGCCAACGGGCGGCGTCTGCCGGTGTTGCTTGTGATCACCGGTGTGCTGGGTGTGAGCCTCGAGGCGCGGCAAGTTTACGCCGGCTCGATTGCGGCGGCCGCGTTCGCCCTCGTGGGCGAGAGTCCCGTGGACCGGGTCATCGCCCACTATCTTCTCCGGTCCAAGACCGAGACGATCCCTGCACAGTTCTTCACGTCTGAATCCGACGCAGTCGAGTGGTTAAGGCAGTACGCGAGTGAAGACTGATCCTCCGGACCCCCGGCTCCACGCCCTCGTGGAGGGCATCGTCCGGATCGCCGGAGGTGACCTGAGCACGAGGATCCCTCACTCCGGGGCCCGCGACGACGTCGCCGCCGTCATCGCAGGCATCAACCTGATGGCGGACGACCTGCAGACCATCTATCAGGAGCTCGAGGAACGGGTCGAGAGCCGCACGGCCATGCTGCGCGAGGCGCAGGTTGAACTTGAGCGCATGGCGCTGACGGACCCGCTGACACAACTCGCCAACAGGACGGCGCTGAACTCGGTGCTGAGTCATGCGCTGGCGGAGTCGTCGCGGGGCGAGATGCCCCCTGCCCTGCTGATCCTCGATCTTGATTCGTTCAAGGGCATCAACGACACTCTGGGACACAGCGCCGGGGACGATGTCCTGCGGGTGATCGGGCGCCGGTTGCAGGAATCCGTCCGCGAGACGGATACAGTGGCGCGCCTTGGCGGCGACGAATTCGCCGTCATGCTGCCCAAATCCAACCTCGTCCGGGCTCGGCGCGTAGCCAACAGAATCCTCAAGGCGCTCAACGAAAGCCTGGACGTCGGAGACCTGCGGATTACCTGCGGCACCAGCATCGGCCTGCGGATCGCGGAACCAGGACAGTCCGTCGACGACCTCGTCATGGAAGCCGATACTGCTATGTATGCCGCCAAGGCCCAGCCGCACGGCAGCATCAAGGTGTTTGAGCCTGCCTTGCTGTACGCACGGCGGCTGCAAAGCGTCATGATCACGGAAATGCGCGAAGCCATCCGCCAGGACCAGTTGACCCTGCATTACCAGCCGGTGGTGGAGCTGGCCACGGGCAGGGTCGAAGGCGTCGAAGCACTGGTGCGGTGGAACCATCCGGAACGGGGACTCCTGATGCCGGACCAGTTCATCCCGCTGGCCGAAGAGACCGGCATGATCGTGGATTTGGGCCACTGGGTCCTATGCAATGCCGTGCGTCAGCTGCGGCACTGGCAGCAGGAGCTGCAGGTGGACAGCAGCTTCAACGTCCGTGTCAACATCTCAACGACGGAACTGCAGAACCTGGAGCTCATCGAACACGTCCGCGACATCCTCCGGGAGACAGGCGTGGATGCCTCGAACCTGATTGTGGAGCTGACTGAGTCCATGGCCGTCAACGGCGGGGACGTGGACCAGTATTCCCTGAACGGGCTGCGGCGCCTCGGCGTGCAGCTTGAGATTGATGATTTTGGGACCGGCTACTCCTCCATCAGCTACCTCCGCAAGCTGCCAGTGAACGTGGTCAAGATCGACCGGAGCCTGATCAGCGGCTTGGGTACCGACGAGGAACAAGGAAACTTTGTGGCCGCGGTACTGCATCTGATCCACGCGTGTGGCCTCAAGGCCTTGGCCGAAGGCATTGAGACGGCGGAACAGGCGGAGGTGCTGACCCGGATGGGTTGCGCCAGCGGCCAGGGCTACTATTTTGGCCGGCCTGCCCCGGCGGCGGACATCGTGGCATTGTTCAGTCCTGGGGATCGGGGTCCGGGGTAGCGGCCGACGTTGCCGTCAGCGGCTACGTCGCCAGCAGCGGGTACAACAACAAACGGCGGGTGTCGGAATCAACTTCCGATACCCGCCGTCTGTAATTGCTGTCTCCGTCAGTTCTTCGGAGTGGAGTTCGGCCACCAGCCCACTGCCACGACCGAGCCCTGCCCGGAGTTTTCACCGCTTGCCGATACTGCGGCAGTGGCGGAAAGGCCCGCGGCAGCCAGCGCACCGGCGACGAGGAGTGTTGCGAGAGTTTTCTTCATTAAGGACTCCTGATACGTAAGAGGCTGATGTGACACGTGTGATACAAGTTCAGTATAGGGGCATGCGACACGCCGTTGTATAAGAATTTTGTCAGGAATCAAGAAAGCCGTGATATTCGCGCGAACCTGCGCTGATGCTGAGCGAACATTGCGCAGGTCTTTCTTGCGCGATTTGTACGATTCCGCTCCCGTGACAACGGATAATTGAGTTATGCCACACAACTCCGTCTCACCGTTGTATGCCACCGCCGAACTGCAGGCACACGAGCACCGGACAAAGCATGCATTCGTCGACGCAGCCAGCAGCGCCCAAAACGCCGCGGAGATTGCCCTCAAGGCGGGTGACTCGGACTCGTGGTGGAACATGACGTTCGTCCAGGCGGAAAATCTCTTGGACGCTGAGGACTTTGACGAATGTGCCGATCTTGCCGCCAGCTTGGTCAACGGACCTCGCGCAACTACTGAGCGACATGCCCAAGCACGCACATTCATCTTATTGGCCAAGGCCAGGCAGGGTGCCGGACTGCTTGAACAAGCAGCTGACGCTGCCCGGATGGCCGCCGGCCTTCTGGAAGGTGACCCCGACGTCGAGACAAACGTCAAGGCCCGGCAGGCGCTAATTGCGGCCCTCGCAGATAGTGGTCGGCTCGAGGAGGCTTGGGCGGAGAGCCTCATGCTGGCAGACGTCATCTCGGCCGAAGTCGATGATCAACTGCTCGGCAAGGGCTACTGGGTTATCGGGAATGTGGCTTTTCTCTGCAACAAAGTTCAAGAGGGGCTGCACTACCATGAGCTCGCGGCCGCGACTTTTTCACCAGCGAGAAACCTCGACATCTGGGCGAAATTCAACAAGGCATCGGCAGCCATGCGGCTTGCGGCCGACGTAGCTGACGCCGACACACTTCGCTGCATCGAACGGGCGGAACTGGCCACGGACGTTATCGGAGGAACTGCGAACGATTACCTGCTGATGAGACTGAACCGCGGCCACTGGAACTTCCTGGCCGGTGACCCGAAGGCGGCGATCGAACTTCTCGAGGGTGTCTGCGCCGACGCGGACAAGCCTTTGCCCCAGATTCTGGGGGAGGCGTGCCTGCTGCTGGGGCGGTCACATGCTGCCATGGGAAACCGTTCCTCGGCCCGGGAGCACCTGCTCAAGTCCGCCGATCACTTCGAGATGGCAGGCGCCCAGCAGCGTGCTGACCAGGCCCGTGAGTTCCCCACAGCCGTGTCCTGACACTGCAGCCGTGTCCTGACACCCGGATACAAGTGAGCATGCCCTCCGTTACCGTCCAAGAATGGACATAACGGGAATATGTCCAGCGGCCAGGCCTAGGGCTGGGCATGTCCCGTGGCCGGAGCGGCCGACGTGGGAATATGTCCAGTGGCGCGGACTAGGTCTGGGCATGTCCCGTGGCCGGAGCGGCCGCGGCAGCCTTCCGGCCGAGCAACACAGCCATGCCGCCAGCCACCAGACTCAGTACCAGCAGCACCCAGCCCGCCACGGTGAGCCCGGACGCCAACGCGACCTGGCCGGCGTCGACGGCGTCGGCGGACATCATCGCGTCGATCACCGCGTTGCCCCAGAGGCGCACGCCGGCAAAGAGCAGCGGCACTGCCCACAGCGCCCAGCGCAGCGGTTTTCGTGCCACGTTGGTTCCGATCAGCAGCAGCCAGCTGAAACCGAATATCAGCGGGAACAGGGTGCCCGCGGTCTTGTGGACGTAGTTGAGCTGCCCCCGGGCGTCGGAGTCCATGGCGGCGCGCAATTTCTCCACGAATCCCTGGTCAAAGCCGCCGATCAGCGAATCCGGCATGGCCAGGCCGCCGGACAGCTGCGTGAGCTGGTTCAAGGTGAGGAGATGGAGGTACCAGAAGAGGAACAGGCTGGCCACGGCGCCGGCAATCAGGATCAGATTGCTGTTGTTCTGCGCCTTCTGCGGGGTCCGGCTGGTGCTGGGGTTGATCACCGCAGGCAGATGGTGCTGGGGGACGGCTGCCTTGGCGCCGTGCTTCTTGATCCGCTGTGCAGGTGTCTTGGCCATGGCTCCATTATCGTCGGTTTCCGGCCGCGTCTGCGCCGCTCGGGCCGCCGCCCTGCTGTTCACTGTCCGGCTGTTCACTGTTGCGGGGCGCCGATAGTCTGGAGTGCGTGACCGAACTCGGCAGAAATGAACTTGGTAGAAATGAACCAGGCAGAAATGAACCAGGCAGAAATGAACCAGGCAGAAATGAACTTGGCAGACACCGGCTTGGCCGGCACAGCACCGCTGAACTGAACCCCGCGCTGGATGACTACCAGCTCGCCGAGGCCTTGGTCCGCGAGGCCGGCACTCTGGCGCTGCTGATGCGGCAGGCGGGGCTCGAGGGCCGGCAGAAGACGTCCGTCTCGGATGTTGTCACAGCAGCCGACCACGCCGCCGAGGCCTACGTGCTGGAACAGCTCCAGCGCTGCCGCCCCGATGACGGCATCCTGGGCGAAGAGGGCGCCTCCGTGGCGGACACCAGCGGCCGGACCTGGGTCATCGATCCCGTCGACGGGACATACAACTTCCTGCACGGATCCACCTATTGGTGCTCGGCGATTGCCCTCAAGGATTCGTCCGGTGCGGTGCTCGGAGCCGTCTTCCAGCCGGAGGAGGACAAGCTCTGGCTCGGCGGGACATCTCGGGTCGCAACGCTCAACGGGGAACGGCTGACCACCTTCATGCCCGGCAATTCCGGGGGCATGGGCCGATCGGACACTCCGGTTTCCGAACTCGGCGCCGCCACCTACATCCACCCGACCTGGCTCGCAGACCCGGTGTGCGCCATGCCCTGGCACGCGGCCGCGACCTCGGCGGCCGCCCTGCGCATGTTCGGGTCGGGCTCCTGCGACCTCGGCCGGGTGGCCGACGGAGAGCTGGGCTGCTGGTTCCAGCACAGCTGCCCGGAATGGGACTGGCTACCCGGCAAAGCGATCGTCCTGGCGGCCGGTGGTGCGGCCGACGTCGTGCGTGTCAACGGACTCGACTGGTTCGTCGCAGGAGGCACGACGGCGGTGGGGCAGCTGCGTGCCGCGCTCGAGTCAGGCTCCGTCGGCTAAGTTCCGCCGGCCACCTGATTCCCCGTGGGACATGCCCATTCTTCGCGGCGAGGAGTGGGCATATGGGCCATATGTCTAGTGGTGGCGGACAGGGGAGGGCATATCCACGCGGGGCTTCATGGGCCACGGGACATACCCATTCGTGGGGGGAGGATCGCGCGGAGGAATGGGACATGCTCATTCATGGCGGGAGCGCCCCCGCGGGACATGCCCATTCTTCGCCGCGAGGACTGGGCATATGGGCCATATGTCCAGCGGTGGCAGCCAGGGGAGGGCATGTCCTCCCGGGGCTTCATAGGCCACGGGACATACCCATTCATGGAGGGAGCGCCCCCGCGGGACAAGCTCATTCTTCGCGGCGAGGAGTGGGCATATGGGCCATATGTCCAGTGGCGGCAGCAAGGGGAGGGCATGTCCCGAGGGGGCGGACGCCACTGTCAGTAGCACCGCCTAGACTTATATACACCATGGACATGTTGTTTGACCCTTACGCCGACGGACCCTTCCAAGCTGCCTCCAAGACGGCGGCGCCCACCAAATCGCCCGCCTGGCCGTTTGCCGGAACCTCTGCCGGATCACCCGCCGGGAACGGAATGGCAGCCCTCGACCTCGCCGCCAACATGGGTGCAAACGGGTCAAACGGAGGGGATTGGGACCGTCCGCAGCTCCCGACGGCGGCCGAGCTCCTGGAGGGGCTGAACCCGCCGCAGGAGGAAGCCGTCAAGCACACCGGCAGCGCCCTGTTGATCGTGGCCGGCGCCGGTTCGGGCAAGACGCGCGTCCTCAGCAACCGGATCGCCTACCTGATCGCCACGGGCCGGGCGCATCACGGCGAGATCCTGGCCATCACCTTCACCAACAAGGCCGCGGCCGAAATGCGGGAGCGGATCGAGGCGCTGGTCGGCGGCCGAGCCAAGACCATGTGGATATCCACCTTCCACTCCTCCTGCGTCCGGATCCTGCGCCGCGAGGCCAAGAACGTCGGGCTGAACTCCAATTTCTCCATCTACGATTCCGCGGATTCGCTGCGTCTGATCACGCTCGTGGCGAAGAACCTGGACCTCGATCCCAAGCGGTTTGCGCCCAAGGCCATCCAGCACAAGATCTCGGCGCTCAAGAACGAGCTGATCGACGACGAATCCTACGCCTCCAGTGCCAACTACAACGACCCCTTCGAACAGGCGGTCGCCGAGGTCTTCAAGGGCTACTCCCAGCGCCTGCGCCAGGCGAACGCCATGGACTTCGACGACCTCATCGCGCAGACCGTCTACATGTTCCGCGCCTTCCCGGCACTCGCGGATTCCTACCGGCGCCGTTTCCGGCACGTCCTCGTGGACGAGTACCAGGACACCAACCACGCCCAGTACGCCCTGGTCCGCGAGATCGTGGGCGAGGGTCCCGGCGCGGCCGAGCTCACCGTCGTCGGCGATTCGGACCAGTCCATCTACGCCTTCCGCGGCGCCGATATCCGGAACATCGTCGAGTTCGAGAAGGACTATCCGGACGCCCGCACAATCAAACTTGAGCAGAATTACCGCTCCACCCAGACAATCCTCAGCGCCGCCAACTCGGTGATCTCGCGCAACCCCAACCGGCCGGAGAAGCGGCTCTGGACGGCGGAAGGCGACGGCGAGAAGATTGTCGGCTACGTCGGCGAGAACGAGCACGACGAGGCCCAGTTCATCGCCAAGGAAATTGACCGGCTGCAGGACGAGGGCAACCTCCGCCCGGGCGACGTCGCGATCTTCTACCGCACCAACGCCCAGTCCCGCTCCATCGAGGACGTCCTGGTCCGCGTCGGGCTGCCCTACAAGGTGGTCGGCGGCACCCGCTTCTACGAGCGCAAGGAAATCAAGGACGCCCTCGCCTACCTGCGGGTGCTCGTCAACCCGGACGACGACGTCAACCTGCGCCGGATCCTGAACGAGCCCAAGCGGGGCATCGGAGACCGTGCCGAGGGCGCCGTCGCTGCCCTCGCGGAGCGCGAACGCACCTCCTTCATGACCGCCGCCCGCCGCGCGGACGAGGCCCCCGGCATGGCCACCCGGTCCGTCAACGCCGTGCTGGGCTTCGTGAAACTGCTTGACGACCTCGCCGAGGTCGCCTCCGGCTCCGGCGCGGCCGCCGCCCTGGAAGCCGTCCTGGAACAGACCGGGTACCTGGCCGGGCTGCGCTCCAGCACTGATCCGCAGGATGAATCCCGGGTGGAGAACCTCGCGGAACTGGTCGCTGTCGTGCGTGAATACGAACGCGACAACCCCGAGGGCTCCTTGGGCGCCTTCCTGGAGCAGGTGTCCCTCGTGGCCGACGCCGACCAGATCCCGGACGCGCCGGGGGGTGATATCGATGCCGCCGTCGCCGAGGCCAAGCGCCTGGGCGTCGTCACGCTGATGACGCTGCACACTGCCAAGGGACTTGAGTTCCCGGTGGTGTTCCTCACCGGCATGGAACACGGGCTGTTCCCGCACCAGCGCTCGGCGACGGACCCCAAGGAACTGGCCGAGGAACGCCGGCTGGCCTACGTCGGCCTGACCCGTGCCCGGAAGCGCCTCTACCTGACCCGCTCCGAGGTGCGCAGCATGTGGGGCCAGAGCCAGTACAACCCGGCCAGCCAGTTCATCGAGGAAATCCCGGAAGAGCTGGTGGAGTGGAAGCGCGAAGGAACGAGCCGGCAGGTCAGCGGCTGGGGGAGCGGAGCGCCGATCGGTTCCAGCCGGTACGGAGGGTCGTTCTGGGGTGCCGGCACTGCACGCGGCGCGGCCGCCGGCCCGTCCGCCGGGTTCAATGCCGATGTCCCGGCCGCCGTCGCGAAGAACCGGGTGCAGCCGCAGAAGGAAGTCGTCGCGGTCAGCGTGGGGGACAAGGTCAACCACACCAGTTTCGGCAACGGCACGGTGCTGGCTGTTGAAGGTGCAGGGGACAAGACGGTGGCAAAGGTGAAGTTCGACGTCGGCGAGAAGCGGCTGCTGCTGCGCTATGCGCCGCTGACCAAGCTGGACTCCTAGGACCGCCAGCGCCGGTGCCGGCCTGTTCCAGCCCGGCGGGCGGCCGCAGCGCGTGCCTGGAACAGGAAAAACCCGGTGGCGGCAGACGTTGTGGCTGCGGGTCGGGACGCATACAGTCGTGTCAGAAGCGTCGCGGCCGCCATCCTCCTGCCGCACCTCCATCGAAGGAGCACCCGCGTGAAGATTCTGCTGGCGAGCCAGGCCATTGCGGGCCACTTCAACCCGATGACGGGCATTGCCGTGCGCCTGGCCGATGCCGGGCATGAGGTGGCCTGGTACACGGGTGGGGTGTTCGGCAGGAAGCTCCAGGGGCTGGGCATCCGGCATTTTCCGTTTGACCGGGCCATTGAGCACACCGCCGACAACCTCGGCGAACTTTATCCGGAGAGGGTCCGGCTGAAGGGCCCCGCAGCCATACGCTTTGACCTCGAACGGCTCTTTGCCAGCAACACGAGCAGTTTCTTCGAAGACATCCGGGACATCCATGACCAGTTTCCGTTCGACGCCATTGTCGTGGACGGCTCAATGTTGGTCCAGAGGCTGGTTTCGACCATCCTGCGCAAACCGGTCGTCAGTTTCTTTGCGATCGGCAACATGGAAAGCGACCCCTTGGTCCCGCCGATGTTCTTCGGCTTTTTGCCGGCCCGGACGCTGCCCCAGAAACTGCTCCATGCCGGTGCCCGGCTGGTATCGGAACAGCTGGTCCTTAAACCCGCCCGCGTCAGCTACACAAAGCACCTGGAACACTACGGCCTCCGCACGTCAAGGCGCGGACCAATCACCGATGAAACTTACAGGTGGTCGGACGCCGTGATTCAGACAGGGAGCGCGTCGCTGGACTTCCCCCGCCGGATCGCCAATCCCAAGGTGCGGTACGTCGGCGCCCTGCTTCCCTACCGCGCGAAAGCGGTACCGGACGCTTTCTCCGCGGAACGTCCGCGGCAAAATTCCCGCACCGTGGTGGTCACCCAGGGGACCGTGGACAACAAGGACCACGGCAAGCTCATTGTTCCGGCCATCGAGGCGCTAAAGGATATGGACGCCCTTGTAATTGTGGCCACGGGAGGGGTCGGAACCCGGGAACTGAGGCAGCGCTACCTCCTGCCCAACGTGGTGGTAGAAGACTTCGTCGACTTTGACAAGGCGTTCGCCTCCACGGACGTGTTTATCACCAACGGCGGTTTTGGCGGAGTGCTCCTGAGCCTGTCACACGGTGTGCCGGTTATTGCTGCGGGAATCAATGAGGGCAAGAGCGACGTGAACGCGCGGGTTGAATACGCGGGCGTTGGCATCAACCTGAGGACCGAGTCGCCCAGCGCCGAAGCCCTAGCCGCCGCCGTGCAGAAGGTCTTCTCGGATCCTGCCTGGAAGGCCCGCGCACAGGCCATGCGCGAGCAGTTTGAAGCCGAGGACAGCGCGGGCGCCGCCGTTGAAGTCATCGAAGGCGCCGTCCGGGCGGCGGAAACCGCGGGCACCAGCGCTGGGTGAACGTGCGACGACGGCGTGGCCTGCGGCGACGTGCCCGCCGGCGTGGAGTTTTTGGTGTCGCGGGACCGTTACGAACTAATTTCCGACGGCGGCAAAGCGACCTCCGCGACGCCGGCGAGGCCCCAAAAAGCCCGTAATCTAGCGGTTTTTCTACGCTCAATAGAATAGTGTCCTTACTCACATAACGGGTACTCTGGGACGGGCTGGTCCAAAGGAAGGACTAGAGTTCCGGAAGGAGCATTGCGCCGTGTGGCTCGTTTCCAAGCTTGTCGCAGGGTGCGTTTATTCCGCAGCCCGGTAACCGCGAGAACGTGGGGTCCGGCTGTACAGAAACTACTTCGACGTAGAAGGACACTAAACCGTGGACCTGTTTGAATATCAGGCGCGCGATATGTTCGAGGCGCACGGTGTACCCGTGCTTGCTGGCATCGTGGCGCACACCCCTGAAGAAGCAAAGGCAGCTGCCGAGAAAATCGGCGGCGTTACTGTCGTAAAGGCGCAGGTCAAGGCCGGAGGCCGCGGCAAGGCCGGCGGTGTCAAGGTCGCGAAGACCGCTGACGAGGCGTTTGAACACTCCACCAACATCCTCGGCATGGACATCAAGGGCCACACCGTCAACACGGTGATGATTGCCCAGGGTGCGGATATCGCCGAGGAATACTACTTCTCCGTCCTGCTGGACCGGGCCAACCGCAACTACCTGGCCATGTGCTCGGTTGAAGGCGGCATGGAAATCGAGCAGCTCGCCGTCGAGCGCCCCGAAGCCCTGGCCAAGATCGCGATCGATCCGGCCGTCGGCATCGACCAGGCCAAGGCCGACCAAATCGTCGCCGCCGCCGGCTTCGCCGAGGAACTGCGCGGCAAGGTCGCCGCCGTCATCCTGAAGCTCTGGGACGTTTTCAAGAAGGAAGACGCCACCCTGGTGGAGGTCAACCCGCTGGTCAAGACCGGCGCCGGTGACATCGTTGCCCTTGACGGCAAGGTCTCCCTCGACGAGAACGCGGACTTCCGCCACCCCAAGCACGCGACCCTTGAAGACAAGGACGCCGCTGACCCGCTCGAGGCCAAGGCCAAGGCGCAGGACCTCAACTACGTCAAGCTGGACGGCGAAGTCGGGATCATCGGCAATGGCGCCGGCCTGGTCATGTCCACCCTGGACGTCGTTGCCTACGCCGGTGAAAACCACGGCAACGTCAAGCCCGCCAACTTCCTGGACATCGGCGGTGGAGCGTCCGCCGAGGTCATGGCTGCCGGCCTCGACGTCATTCTGGGCGACCCGCAGGTCAAGTCCGTCTTCGTCAACGTCTTCGGCGGCATCACCGCCTGTGACGCCGTGGCCAAGGGCATCGTTGGCGCATTGGCCGAACTGGGCCACTCCGCGAACAAGCCGCTGGTAGTCCGCCTCGACGGCAACAACGTTGAGGAAGGCCGCCGCATCCTGGCCGAGGCCAACCACCCGCTGGTTACCCTGGCCGCCACCATGGACGAGGGCGCCGACAAGGCTGCCGAGCTCGCCAACGCAGCGAAGTAAAGGGACCAGCTATGTCTATTTATCTGAACAAAGACTCCAAGGTCATCGTCCAGGGCATCACCGGCGGCGAAGGCACCAAGCACACCGCCCTCATGCTGAAGGCGGGCACCAACATCGTTGGCGGCGTCAACGCGCGCAAGGCCGGCACCACGGTCCTGCACGGCGACAACGAAATCACCGTTTTCGGCACCGTCAAGGAAGCCATGGCCGAGACCGGCGCTGACGTTTCCATCGTCTTCGTGCCGCCGGCCTTCACGAAGGACGCCGTCGTCGAAGCCATCGAGGCCGGCATCGGCCTGGTCGTCGTCATCACCGAAGGCGTGCCGGTTCAGGACTCTGCCGAGTTCTGGGCACTGGCGCAGTCCAAGGTCGACGCCGACGGCAAGCAGGTCACCCGCATCATCGGACCGAACTGCCCCGGCATCATCACCCCGGGCGAGGCCCTCGTCGGCATCACCCCGGCGAACATCACGGGCAAGGGCCCTATCGGCCTTGTCTCCAAGTCGGGCACCCTGACCTACCAGATGATGTATGAACTGCGCGACCTCGGCTTCTCCACCGCCATCGGCATCGGCGGCGACCCGGTCATCGGCACCACCCACATCGACGCCCTGGCGGCCTTCGAGGCTGACCCGGAGACGAAGGCGATCGTCATGATCGGCGAAATCGGCGGCGACGCCGAAGAGCGTGCAGCCGACTACATCAAGGCCAACGTCACCAAGCCGGTTGTCGGCTACGTGGCAGGCTTCACCGCTCCGGAGGGCAAGACCATGGGCCACGCAGGCGCCATCGTCTCCGGTTCGGCGGGCACCGCACAGGCCAAGAAGGAAGCCCTCGAGGCTGCCGGCGTCAAGGTCGGCAAGACGCCCTCCGAGACCGCCAAGCTCCTGCGCGAAGTCTTCGCAGCCCTCTAGGCCCGAAGCAGCACAGCACCAAAACAACGCGGGGTCACACACGGCCCATTCCACTCGGTGGGATGGGCTCGAGGTGACCCCGCGTTGCTGGTTTAAGTACGACGGCGGCCGGGCGCCTTCCCCGCGGAGGCGGCCGGCCGCCGTCGTGCTGTATTTCTCCGCGGCCGAATACCGGCCGTTGGACCTTCTTTAGACCTTTGCTCCGCTGAGGAGCTCCTCGAGCCGTTCGTAGCCTTCCGACATGCCGCCCTCCATGCCGGACTGCGCCATCCCGTCGCGCGCCTCCATGCTGGGATAGACCCCATGCCCGCGCAGCCGGCAGCGCCCGGCGCCGAGGTCTTCGAAGGTCATGAACTCGATGCTTACGACGTCCGGGTAGCCGTCGAATTCGAAGGTCTGGATGGCGAAGTCGTTCTCGCGGACCGTGTGGAAAACGCCGTTGAAGGCGTACGGGATCCCGTCCGGCCCAGTGTGCTGGTACCGGTAGCTGCCGCCGGTCTTGAAGTCGTAGTGGTCGATGCTCATGGTCATGCGCCGCGGGCCGAGCCACTGCGCGATCAGTTCGGGCTCCTTGTGGGCCCGGAAAACCTCGGCGACGGGAAAATCGAATTCCCGCTCAAAGTCGATGAAGGGCAGCCCCTCAGGGACCGTGAGTTTCAGTGCGTTGCTCATGATGCGTCCTTTTCCTGATTGCCGCTCGCCGCGGCGCGGGTTTGGAGCACGGCGTCGAGGCTGCGGAACTGCCCCTCGCGGACCAGCCGGTACTGGTCGATCCATGCGGTGAGCGCCTCCAGCCGTGCGGGGTTCAGGTGGACGGGCCGGCGCTGCGCGTCACGCGTGCGGGTGACAAGCTGTGCCTGCTCGAGGACCTGGATGTGTTTCGAGACCGCCTGCTTGGTGATCGCGAAAGGTTCCGCCAGTTCGTTGACAGTTGCAGGGCCCCGGCTGAGCCGGGAGATGATGCGGCGACGGACGGGATCGGCAAGGGCCAGGAAGGCCGCGTCGAGCTGCTCGTCGTCGCTGGAATCCATGTGGTCGGGCACCTCCTTATGAAGCTCCAGCAGTCAATCAGAAGTGATCAATCAGCACTAGTCAATCAAAACGTTTATCAATCTCTTGGTTGTTAACGCTACGCCTGACGCCGCGCCTGCGCAATGCCCGTGCCCCTTGTGCTGCCCAAATTAAGTTTGTTAGTATGTCAGGACAAACTATCGAAGGAGTAGCAAATGCCCCTCGTACGAATCGACGTCAACCAGGGCCGCAGCCCTGAACAGCTCCGCGCGCTCAGCCAAGGTATCCATGACGCCATCCTGGCCCAATATGGCATCCCGGAACGGGACTACTTCCACGTACTGACCGAGCATCCGCAGGGGCAGATTTTCGCCCAGGATGCCGGCCTCGGCTTCGAGCGCACGCCCGACGTGGTGATGATCCAGATCTTCACGCAGGGCGGCCGCAGCCAGGAGGCCAAACAGTCCTTGTTCGCCGCCATTGCCGGGAGGCTGGCCGACCTCGGGATTGCCGGTGAGGACGTGTTCATCGGCTACCTCGAGAACACCGCCGGGGACTGGTCCTTCGGGTTCGGCCGGGCCCAGTACGTCACCGGCGAGCTCGCCGTTCCCGGGAAATAGCGCCCGGCTTCACCTTCCGGAACACCCGGCGCCGGTCCCATTCAGGCGCCCTTTGGTCGCACCGTGGCAAGTTGTAAATATGTCAGTACAAACCTTTGACAGGACATGAATTCTAGGGCAAAGTAGTGGATGTGGTCCGGCTCACGCGGGACCGCCAATCAACGGAGCTCCAGCTGTGTAGAGGTACAGAGTTCACATGAGAAAGGTCCACGATCACCGTGACCCACGAACTGCTCACGATCGGGCGCATCAGCGTTGATATCTACCCGAACGACATCGGGGTGGATCTGGAGGATGTCACGTCCTTCGGAAAGTACCTTGGTGGATCCCCGTCCAATGTGGCTGTCGCCGCTGCCCGGCATGGACGCCGCACCGGGGTGATCACCCGCACCGGTGACGACGCCTTCGGCAGGTACTTGCACCGCGAACTGCGCAAGTTCAACGTGGACGACTCTTTCGTCACCGCCGTCAAGGAATGGCCCACTCCCGTCACCTTCTGCGCCATCAAGCCGCCGGAAGATTTCCCGCTCTACTTCTACCGGTTCCCCACCGCACCGGATCTGCAGATCAAGGCCGAAGAACTGGACCTCGGCGCCATCCGGGACGCCGGAATCTTCTGGTCCACCGTGACCGGACTCTGTCAGGAGCCGAGCCGCGAGGCGCATCTGAAAGCCCATGAGGCCCGGCCGCGCACCGGCCTGAAGCAGGGTCAGTACACCATCCTGGACCTCGACTACCGCCCGATGTTCTGGGCCTCCGAAGAAGAAGCCCGCACCCAGGTCGCCAAGATCCTCCCGCAGGTCACGGTCGCGATCGGCAATGACAAAGAGTGTGCCGTTGCTGTCGGCGAAGGCACCCCCGACGAGCAGGCAGACAGGCTCCTTGCCGCCGGTGTGGAAATCGCCGTCGTCAAGCTCGGCCCCGAGGGCGTGATGGCCAAGACCCGCACCGAACGAGTCGTGTCCGCACCCGTCCCGGTGGAAACCGTCAACGGACTGGGGGCGGGCGACTCCTTCGGCGGAGCCTTCTGCCACGGACTGCTGTCCGGCTGGCCGCTGGCCGAGATCCTCGATTTCGCCAACGCGGCCGGCGCCATCGTGGCGTCCCGCTTGTCCTGCGCGGACGCCATGCCGACGCCGGAGGAAGTCACCTCGTTGCTGGCCGAGCGGGGCCGCCTCGCGCCTGGCCAGTTCCTCCCCGGTCAGCACGCCCCCGAAGGAGCAGCACTGTGACTCGCGATTCCGTTTCCTCAGCAACGACGCCGTCAACCATCACGGCGGATGACGACCCCCGCCGCTACGCGCACCTCAGCACGATCCGCCTGGAGGATCCGGATGCCATCGCCCGCGCGGCGAAGGCCCGCCGCCGCCATCCCGGCCTCAAGTACGGCCAGCAGAACTTCATTGTGGCCGCCGACCACCCGGCGCGCGGCGCCCTCGCCGTGGGGAACGATCCCGTGGCCATGGCGGACCGCCGCCAGCTGTTGGACCGTCTCCAGATTGCGCTGGCCAATCCGCTCGTTGATGGCGTCCTGGCCTCCCCGGACATCATGGACGATCTGCTCCTGCTGGGTGCGCTCGACGGGAAGCTGGTTTTCGGTTCGATGAACCGCGGCGGGCTCTCCGGTCTGGTCAATGAGTTCGATGACCGCTTCACCGGGCACACGGCCGCCGCACTCGTTGCCCTCGGCGCCGACGGCGGCAAGATGCTGACCCGGATCTGCCTCGGCGACCCGGACACCGTTGCCACCCTCGAGGCCACGGCCAAGGCCATCGATTCGCTGGCCGAACGCAAGCTGATCGCTATGGTGGAGCCCTTCCTGTCCGTCCGCGAGAACGGCAAGGTCCGCAACGACCTCTCGGCCAACGCCGTGATCAAGTCCATTGCCATCGCTGAGGGGCTCGGCTCCACAAGCGCCTACACCTGGATGAAGGTGCCGGTCGTGGCCGACATGGAGCGCGTCATGGCGGCCACCACCCTGCCCACCGTGCTGCTTGGCGGGGACCCGGACAGCAGCCCGGATGAGGTTTTCGCCGGCTGGGAAGCTGCATTGGCTCTTCCCGGCGTCCAGGGCCTGACCGTGGGCCGGACGCTGTTGTACCCGCAGGACGGCGACGTCGCCGGCGCAGTGGCAACCGCAGCCTCCCTCCTGAGCCGCACCGCAGGCAGCCGCACCGAAACCACCCGCATCGCAGAAGCATCGGAGTAGCCCCATGTCATCAGCAACACGCAGAATGACAGTCGCCCAGGCCGTGGTCGAATACCTGTCCAAGCAGTACACCGTCGATTCGATCGGCGGCCAGGACTACCGCGAACGGCTGATCCCGGGCACCTTCGGCATCTTCGGCCACGGCAATGTTGCCGGCGTCGGCCAGGCCCTGAAGCAGTACCAGGCCGCAGACCCCACGATCATGCCGTACTACCAGGGCCGCAACGAACAGGCCCAGGTGCACCAGGCCGTGGGCTACGCACGCCACACCCGCCGCCGCCAGACGTTCGCGATCAGCACCTCGATCGGCCCGGGTTCCACCAACCTGCTCACGGGAGCGGCACTGGCCACCACCAACCGGCTTCCCGTGCTGCTACTGCCCAGCGATACCTTCGCCACCCGCGCGGCCGACCCCGTGCTGCAGCAGCTGGAACGCCCCGACGCGTACGACGTCACCGTCAACGACGCCTTCCGGCCGCTGTCCCGCTTCTTCGACCGGGTCTCCCGCCCGGAGCAGCTGTTCTCCGCCTTCCACCACGGGCTGCGCGTCTTGACGGATCCGGCCGAAACCGGCGCCGTCACCATCTCGCTGCCCCAGGACGTCCAGGCCGAGGCGTTCGACGTCCCCGAGGAATTCCTCGCCGAACGCGAATGGCGGATCCGCCGCCCCGACGCCGACGACGACGACATCCGCCGCGCCGCCGACGCCATCCGCGCCGCAAAGCGGCCGCTGATCATCGCCGGCGGCGGCGTCCTCTACGCCTACGCTAACGATGAACTGGCCAGGTTCGTGGAGCTGACCGGCATCCCGGTAGGTAACACGCAGGCCGGCGTCGGGGTCCTCCCATGGGACCACCCGCTCTCCCTCGGCGCCATCGGCTCCACCGGCACGACGGCGGCCAACGCCATCGCCGCCGGTGCGGACCTCATCATCGGCATCGGCACGCGCTACGAGGACTTCACCACCGCGTCCCGGACGGCGTTCCAGAACCCTGACGTGAAGTTCATCAACATCAACGTCGCCCCCATCGACGCATACAAGCACGGCACCGCGCTGCCGATCGTCGCGGACGCCCGCAAGGCCCTGGTCAAGCTGAACCAGGCGCTCGGCGGCTACCGCGTCGGGGCGGACCTGGAACAGGCGATCGCGGCGGAGAAGACCCGCTGGAACGCTACGGTGGATGAAGCCTTCGATACCCGGTTCACGCCGCTGCCGGCCCAGAACGAGATCATCGGCGCCACAAACCGGGCCATGGACACCCAGGATGTCGTCATCTGCGCCGCAGGGTCCCTCCCCGGGGACCTGCACAAGATGTGGCGCGTCCGTGACCCCTTCGGCTACCACGTGGAATATGCCTACTCCTGCATGGGCTACGAGATCCCGGGCGGCCTCGGCGTGAAGCGCGCCGCACTTGCGGAAGCCGCAGCGGGCGGCGAGCAGCGCGACGTCGTCGTCATGGTGGGGGACGGCTCGTACCTGATGATGCACACCGAACTCGTCACCGCCGTCGCCGAGCGGATCAAGCTGATCGTCGTCCTGATCCAGAACCACGGCTACGCCTCTATCGGCTCGCTCTCCGAGTCCCTCGGTTCCCAGCGTTTCGGCACCCAGTACCGCGCGCTGGACGAGGAACACCACAGCTTCGACGAAGGCGAGCGGCTCCCCGTGGACCTGGCCCTCAACGCCGAAAGCCTCGGCGTGAAGGTGATCCGGATCGAACCGGGGGAGAAGGTCATCGCCGAGCTCGAGCAGGCCATCCGCGACGCCAAGGCGGCGCCCGAAAGGGGCGGCCCGATCCTCATCCATGTCGAATCCGACCCGCTGCTGGATGCCCCCGGCTCCGAGTCCTGGTGGGACGTTCCGGTCTCCCAGGTCTCGGAGCTCGACTCCACCCAGCAGGCCTTCAAGACCTACACCGACCACAAGAACCGCCAGCGCAAGCTGCTGGGCTGACCCGTTCAGTAACAGACCAAGGAAGTCCACTATTATGTCGACGACGACCACCACCAAGACCATCCACCACTTCATCAACGGCGCCGAGACTGCCGGCGAAGGCGACCGCACCCAGCCCGTCTACAACCCCGCCACCGGCGCCGTTTCCGCAGAGCTGCGGCTGGCCAGCAGGGCTGATCTGGACGCTGCCGTTGCGGCTGCCAAGGCGGCTGCCGTCAGCTGGGGCGATATCTCCCTGGCCAAGCGCACCGGCGTCCTCTTCAAGTTCCGGGAGCTCGTGGCAGCGCACGTCGACGAGCTCGCCGAGCTGATCACGGCCGAGCACGGCAAGGTGCTTTCCGACGCCAAGGGCGAGATCGGCCGCGGCCTTGAGGTGATCGAGTTCGCCTGCGGCATCCCGCAGCTGCTCAAGGGCGACTACTCGGACCAGGTCTCCACCGGGATCGACGTCTTCTCCTTCCGCGAACCGCTCGGCGTCGTCGCCGGCATCACGCCGTTCAACTTCCCGGTCATGGTCCCGCTGTGGATGGCCCCGATGGCCATCGCCACCGGCAACGCCTTCATCCTGAAGCCCTCCGAACGCGATCCCTCCGCCTCGATGCTGCTGGCCAAGCTGTGGAAGCAGGCCGGCCTGCCCGACGGCGTGTTCCAGGTCCTGCACGGCGGCAAGGAAACCGTTGAAGGCTTGCTGACCCACCCGGACGTGGACGGCATTTCCTTCGTCGGCTCCACCCCGATCGCCCAGTACGTCCACGAGACCGCGACGGCCCACGGCAAGCGCGTCCAGGCACTGGGCGGGGCGAAGAACCACGCGATCATCATGCCCGACGCCGATCTTGACAACGCCGCCGACCACCTCGCCGCCGCCGCCTTCGGTTCCGCCGGCGAACGCTGCATGGCCATCTCCGTTGCTGTCGCCGTCGGCGACGCCGCAGACCTCCTGGTCAAGAAGGTCGAGGAGCGTGCCCTGGCCGTCAAGGTAAGCAACGGCACCGAGCCCGATGCCGAAATGGGACCGGTCATCACCCCGGCCTCCAAGGACCGCATTATCCGGATCGTCACCGAAGCCGAGCAGGCCGGTGCCGTCATGGTGGTGGACGGCCGCGACCTGGTGGTCCCGGGCCACGAGGAAGGCTTCTGGGTGGGCCCCACCGTCCTGGACCACGTCAAGGCGGAGATGACCGCCTACACCGAGGAGATCTTCGGACCCGTCCTCGTGGTGGTCCGGGTGGACGACCTCGATGCAGGCATCGCCCTGATCAACTCCAACCCCTACGGCAACGGCACCGCGATCTTCACCTCCTCCGGCGCCAACGCCCGCAAATTCCAGCGCTCCGTCACCGTCGGCATGATCGGCATCAACGTGCCCCTGCCCGTGCCGGTGGCCTACCACTCCTTCGGCGGCTGGAAGGCCTCGATGTTCGGCGACAAGCACATCTACGGACCGGAAGGCGTCTCCTTCTACACCCGCGGCAAGGTAGTCACCTCCCGCTGGCCGGAGCCGACCCACGCATCCGGCGCCTCCTACAACTTCCCGTCCAACTAGCCTCTCCCACCAACACGATCGATTGCTCCGTAGGCGCCGTTTTGAGCGTCCATAAGGGCACCTGCGGAGCAGTCGACGCAAAGGAATTCACATGACAGAGAACAAGCTGATCATCGGCACTGCGCCGGACTCCTGGGGCGTCTGGTTCGCCGATGACTCCCAGCAGACCCCGTGGGAACGCTTCCTCGATGAAGTGGCCGAATCCGGCTACAAGTGGATCGAGCTTGGCCCCTACGGCTATCTCCCCACCGACCCCGCACGCCTGGCCGAGGAACTCAAGCAGCGCGACCTCAAGGTCACCGCCGGCACCGTCTTCACCGCCTTCCACCGCGGCGCAGGGCAATACGAGGAGGCCTGGGAGCCGGCCCGCAAGGTAGCCGAGCTGACGGCCGCCATGGGCGGCGAGCACATCGTGGTCATCCCGGCCATGTGGCGCGACGACGTCACCGGTGAGGCCGTGGAAAGCGGCGAGCTCGACCAGCAGCAGTGGAACGATCTCTTTGCCGGCCACAACAGGATGGGCAAGACGCTCCTGGAGGACTTCGGCCTGAAGCAGCAGTTCCACTCCCACGCCGATTCCCATGTGGGCGCCCAGGCGGACATCGAGCACCTCCTGGCCGAGACGGACCCGGAACTGCTGAACCTTTGCCTGGACACCGGGCACGCGGAATACTGCGGTGCGTCCAGCCTGGACCTCATCCACAAATACCCTGAGCGCATCGGCTACCTGCACCTCAAGCAGATCAACCCGGCCATCCTCAAGACCGTCAACGAGAAAAACATGACGTGGGCGGCGGCCAACCTGGCCGGCGTGATGACCGAGCCGCCCGGCGGGCTGCCGGACCTCCGCGCCGTCATCGAGGCCGTCGAGGCGCTGAACAGGCCCGTCTTCGGCATCGTGGAACAGGACATGTACCCCGTGGCCTTCGACGTCCCCATGCCGATCGCCAAGCGCACCCGCAACTACCTGCTCTCCTGCGGTTCCCGCACCGCCGTCAGCTAAGCACGGCCAACCACCTTCCTCAGCAAGCCAAGACGTAAGGAAAGAACAATGACTGAAACCCTTCGCGTAGCTGTCATCGGTGCCGGCCGGATGGGCGCAGACCACATCCAGCGGCTCAACTCGCGCATCCACGGCGCGGAAGTTGCCGCCGTCGTCGACGTCGACCTGGCCCGTGCCCAGGCCGCCATCGAAGGCATCCCGGGCGCCGTCGCCCTGGCCGATGCCGAAGAAGCCCTCAACAACGGCGACGTCAACGCCGTCCTGATCGCCACCCCGGGCTTCCTGCACGAGGACATCCTGTTCAAGGCGATCGCCAGGGACATCCCGATCCTCTGTGAGAAGCCGCTGACCCCGGACGCCGAATCCGCCTGGAGGATCGTCCAGGCCGAGGAACAGCTGGGCCACAAGCGCATCCAGGTCGGCTTCATGCGCCGTTTCGACGCCGAATACGCGGCCTTGGGCGCCGTGATCCGTGACCGCGAACTCGGCGAGCTGCTGATGCTCCACCACCAGCACCGCAACCCCAGCACCCCGGCCGGATTCACCAACGAGATGCTCATCAACGACTCCGTGGTCCACGAATTCGACGCGATCCGGTTCTTCACGGGCGAGGAAATCACCAGCGTCCAGGTCCGTCTGGGCAAGGCGACCCGGAATGCCCCGGCCGGCCAGCACGATCCCCAGCACGTCCTGATCGAGACCGAGTCTGGTGTCCTGGCCGACGTCGAGATCTACGTCAACGCCAAGTTCGGCTATGAAGTGGGTACCCAGGCCTCCTTCGAGGACGGCATTGTCAGCATCGGCGGGGACAAGGGGCCCTACACGCGCAGCGCCGGCCGCTGGGGCGGCAACGTCACCCCCGGCTTCGAGGAGCGCTTCGGCGCGGCGTACGACGTCGAAATCCAGTCATGGGTGGACGCCGCCCTCCGCGGCGAAATCGGCGGCCCCACCGCCTGGGACGGGTACGCCACTGCAGCCTGCTGCGAAGCCGGTGTGGAAGCGCAGAAGAACGGCGAAAAGGTCGCCGTGAAGCTGAACGCCAAGCCTGCCCTCTACAACTGAAGCCGGCCAACAGCCTTGCCCCCGCCTGATCCACGATGGAGTGACGCCTAGTGAAAATCGCCCTTGACCCCACGCCGTTCCATCACAGCCACGGTCTGCTGGAATTCCCCAAGGTGGTCGCTGACCTCGGCTACGAATACATGCAGATGACCCCGCACCCGGACTTCATCCCGTTCTTCAACCACCCCAAGGCGGATGAGGAACTGGTGGGCCAGCTGGCCAAGGCCTGCAAGGACGTGGGAATCGGGATCGCCTCGGTGCTGCCGGTGCTGCGCTGGTCCGGACCGGACGAGGACGCCCGCGAGGCTGCGGTCCGCTACTGGAAGCGGGCCATCCAGATCACGGTGGACCTGGGCGTCAGCACCATGAACACCGAGTTCAGCGGCCGGCCCGAAATGGCCGAGGAATCCGAGCGGGCCTTCTACCGCTCCATGGAGGAGCTGCTGCCCATCATTGAACGGGAAGGGATCGACCTGCTGATCGATCCGCATCCGGATGACTTCGTGGAGGAGGGGCTGGCCGCCATCCGGGTGATCCGGGGCCTGAACTCCAGGAACGTGGGCCTGGTCTACGTGGCCTCACACAGTTTCCACATGAAGAACGCGCCGCTGGACATCATGCGGGCGGCGGGGGACAAGCTGCGGCTGGTCCACGTTGCGGACACCATGGACCACCACGCCTCCCACGGGCTGCGGTACATCACCAATCCGCCCGGCAACCCGGTCCGGGTACACCAGCACCTGAAGATCGGCGACGGCGACGTCAACTGGGACGAGTTCTTCGGCGGCCTGAAGGAGATCGGCTTCCTGGACCGCGACGACACGGTCATGGTGTCCAGCGTCTTCGCGGAAGACGACAACGCCGCTGAAGTCTCCCGCTACCAACTGGAGACGATCGGCAACTACGTCGCCGCCGTCAAGTAGCGGCGAGACATGTTGCAACCCGAAGGAACCATGGCGAAATCATCTGTAATCGAGACCTCCGCCGCGCCCCCTGCCAAGACCCCTGCGCCGCCGTCGAACCCGAAGAAATTCATGCGCCGGGTGGCACTGTTCTCCACGTTCGGCGGTCTGCTGTTTGGCTATGACACCGGGGTTATCAACGGCGCCCTGCCTTTCATGCAAAGAGATCTCGGGCTGACGCCGCTCACCGAGGGGCTGGTCACCTCCACGCTGCTGTTCGGTGCCGCGTTCGGTGCCATCAGCGCGGGCCGCCTGTCCGACCGGTACGGACGCCGCCGGACGATCATGGGGCTGGCCCTTATTTTTGCTGTGGCCACGATCGCCTGCTCATTCGCTCCCAGCACGGAACTGCTCATCGCTGCCCGTACTGTACTGGGCCTGGCGGTCGGCGGGGCTTCCGTGATCGTCCCCGTGTACCTGGCCGAAATGTCACCGGCAGCCCAACGCGGGCGGATCGTCACACAGAACGAGCTCATGATCGTCACCGGCCAGTTTCTGGCCTTCACCTTCAACGCCGTCCTGGGCAATGTCTTCCCGGAATCAACGCACGTGTGGCGCTGGATGCTGGTCATCGCCACCTTGCCCGCCGTCATCCTGTGGTTCGGCATGCTGGTCCTGCCGGAGAGCCCCCGCTGGCTGGCTTCCGCAGGCCGGTTCGGCGAAGTCATGGAAGTGCTCCGCCGCACGCGTGCCGCCGATGACGTCTCCGGCGAGTTTGATGAAGTCCGGCAGGCTGCGCGGCAGGACTACCAATCCAAGCTGGGAACGGTGAAGGATCTGACCGTTCCGTGGATCCGCCGGATCTTCGTCGTGGGGCTCGGCATGGCCGTGATCAACCAGATCAGCGGCGTCAACGCCATCATGTATTACGGCACGAGCATTCTGTCCTCTTCCGGATTCGGCGATCAGGGCGCGCTGCTGGCCAATGTCCTGAACGGAGTCACCTCCGTGGTGGCCGTGATCGCTGGCATGTACCTGATGACCAAGGTGGCCCGGAAATCGATGCTGGTCTTCGGGCTGTGCGGGACGGCATCGTCGCTGCTCGCCATCGCCATTATTTCCCTGGCCGTACCGGAAGGGCTGCTCCGGGCCTACCTGGTGCTGCTCTTCATGGTGACTTTCCTGGCCTCGATGCAGGCCTGCATCGGCACTGTGACGTGGCTGACGATGTCCGAGATTTTCCCCCTGCACGTCCGTGGCGTGGCGATGGGCATCTGCGTATTTGTCCTCTGGATGATCAACTTCCTGATCGGCTTCTTCTTTCCGCAGCTGGTCTCCTGGATGGGAATCTCCGCGACCCTCCTGATCTTTGTGGTCCTGCAGGCATTCGCCATCGTCTGGGTGAAGCGGGTTGTTCCGGAGACCAGGGGTAAGAGCCTTGAGCAGCTGGAACAGCTCTTCAAGACCCGGGCCGGGATCAGCAGGGCACCGGCTCAGTCGCCGGCACCCGCTCAGTCGTAGGCGCCGGGGATTTCCTGGTCCCAGTCGATGACTGAGCCGGTGACCACTCCGCTGCGGCCCGAGAGCAGGAACACCACAAAGTCTGCGATCTCGTCCACATGGCCCAGCTTGCCCATCGGCAGCGACGCGGACGCCTTCTCCAGCCAGTCGTCCCCGGCGCCGTGGAAGCGGCGCTGGATGGCGTCCTCGCCTTCGGTGGCGGTCCAGCCGATGTTCAGTCCGTTGATCCGGATCCGGTCCCAGCGGTGCGCATGGGCGGCATTCTTGGTCAGCCCGATCAGCCCGGCCTTGGACGCCACATAGGGTGCAAGGTAGGGCTGCCGCGATGGGCCGACATGGTGATAATGTTGACGATGCTGCCCGGCGCCCCGCGGTCAAACAGATGCCGGATCGTCTCCTGCATCACAAAAAACGGTGCCTTGAGGTTCACGCTCAGGTGCTGGTCCAGCAGCTCCGGAGTGGTGTCCAGCATGGTTCCGCGTGTTGTCAGGCCGGCCGCGTTGACGGCGCAATCCAGCTGCCCGAAATGCGCGACAGCGTCCGTCACCGTCCGCGCGGCTGCCGCCGGTTCGGTAAGGTCCACCCGGAAGAACACAGCACGGGCGCCGAGATCCTCCAATTCGGCCACCACGGCATGGCCGTGGTCCGGATTGCGGCCTGTGACGGCGACGCCGGCGGCACCCTGCACGGCGGCGGCCCGCGCAATGCCGGCGCCCAGGCCCTGTGTGCCCCCGCTGACCAGCAGATACTTGCCGTCAAGCAATTTCTCGAATCCCACTCAGATCGCTCCTTCAATAGTGCTTGTGGTGTTTTTCCCGAAAGCGAAGGCGCCCAGGTCCACCGGAACGGTCCGCCCGGTGGCAGCCGATTCTCCGGCGGCCTCGGCCAGTACCAGGGCGGCCACGCCGTCGTCGATTCCGGGGCTGCAGGTACTTCCGGACCTGACCGCGCCGACAAAGTGGTCCAATTCCCGCCGGTACGCTGCAGCGTAGCGTTCCAGGAAGAACGGTTCGTACGGCACTGCCTGCTCGACGGCGTCGGCCGCGTACTTGCGCACGGTGAGCGGTGAGATATTGGCTGCCTGAAGCATGCCTGTGCTGCCGAATGCCTCCAGCCGCTGATCGTAGCCGTATGCGCTGTGCCGCGAGTTGGTGATGGTGATGAGCTCGCCGCCCCGGCCGCGAAGCGTGATGACGGCGGAGTCGTAGTCGCCGGCGTCCCGGATGTAGCCGCAGAAGACGTTGGAACCGTGGGCCGTGACCTCAACGATGTCCGGTACAAAGAACCGCGCCATGTCCAGGTCATGGACGCTCATGTCCCGGAAAATCCCTCCCGACGTCCGGATGTACGCCTCCGGTGCCGGAGCGGGGTCCCGGCTGATGATCGTCAGCTGCTCCAGCGAGCCGATTTCGCCGGCTGCCACGCGCTCGCGGACGCTGGCGAAAGCGGGGTCGAAGCGGCGGTTGAATCCGAGCATGACGGGAGCTCCGCCGTCGTCCTTCCTGCCCGCCAGAATAGTGTCCCGGCAGCGCCGGGCGCGTTCCAGCTCCAGATCGATGGGTTTTTCGCACAGGACCGCCAGACCGTGTTCGGCGGCCGTCCTGATCAGCTCCACATGGGTGTCCGTGGGTGAGCAGACCACGATGGCGTCCAGCGAGCCGTCCGCAAAGACTTCCGCGCCCGACGCCGTGGCCCGGGCACCGTACATGGCGGCGAGTTCCTGCGCCCCGGCGACAAACGGGTCAGCGACCCAGGTGAGTTCCACGCCCGGGTGCCGTGCAAGGTTGGCCCCATGGACGCGGCCGATCCGGCCGGACCCGAAAAGCGCGATCCTCACCTTCCGGGTTACCTCGGCCTGCTGGTTTGCTTCCTGCGTCATGGCCTAGTTCCCGTCCGCGTGCCGGCGCTGCTGCTGCGCGTCGAGCTCGGCCTCGAAGGCCGCGGCGGAAAGCCCCGAATCCAGCGCCCGCCAGACCAGCTGCGCCTGGGTCTCAGGTGCCATGCCGCCGATCGGCTGGTCATGGTCCAGGTTGGTGGGGAAGCTGTAGCCCTCCGCCGATGCCGCAATCACGTTGCGGAGCGTGCGCTCGTGGGCGCCGGCGGCCTTCAGCTCCTGAAGCTTGGGGTACACGGCCTTGGACACCGAGGTCCGGTCCACGGACTCCATGGCGCGGCCAAAGGCGGAGGAAACCTGCAGCAGGTTGGCCATGCGGCGGATGTCCGCGGACTTGTTGGTACCCGCGCCGTGGAACAGGGCCGGATTGAAGAACACGGCATCGCCCTTTTCGAGCGGGAGCTGGACGTAGTTCTGCTCGAAGAACTGCGTGAACTCCGGATTGTGGAAGCCGAGGTAGCCGGCGTCGTATTTGTGCGAGTGCGGCAGGTACAGCGTGGGGCCGGATTCCACCGGCATGTCGCAGTGTGCCACGGCGCCCTGGAGCGTCAGCGCGGGGGACAGCCGGTGGATGTGGGCCGGGTAGCGCTGCGCCTCTTCCGCCGACATGAAGCCCAGGTGGTAGTCGCGGTGGGCCGTCTGGGCCTGGCCGCCGGGGTTGACCACGTTGACTTGCGAGGTCACCTGGTAGTTGGCTCCGAGCCAGGCCTCGGAGATCAGGGCCAGGATGTCGTTGGCGTAGTACTCGGCAAAAACGCCGGGGTTGCTCAGAGCCAGTTTGTCCAGGGCCCCCCAGACGCGGTCGTTGGCACCGGGCTTGGCGAAGTGGTCACCGCCGGCGACGCCCTTCGCTTTCTGCTCCGCGATGAGCCGGTTGAAGGTGGCGGTGGCGCGGTCCACGACGGCGGTGTCCTGGAAGGCTCCCTTGAAGACGACGATTCCGGGGCCGGCGGTGAGCGCCCGGATCAGTTCTGCCTGGACGTCTGCTCGCTCCTCAGGGGAGTCCAGATAGCTGTGGACACGGGTCCCGTAGATCAGGACGTTGCGCTCGACGGCGTCCGCGTAGGCGTAGTCAGCCAGCTTGGTCTCTTCACCGACGACGGCGATGAAGTCGTCCAGATTGCAGCTGGCGGTACTGAACCACTGGCGGGAAGACCCCTGACGGGACCCGTGACGGGAAGCGTCCTTCGTGGCGGGATTCGTGGTCATGGCAGGTTTCTCCTCATCGAGACTGTTTGGACTGTTTGGACTGCTTGGGCTCTTAACAGCTTGGTTGAGGCGGCTGGCTGGAGACAAGAGTTATATCCATCAAGAATCCATCAGCAATCCATCAGGAGTGATCATGGGCCGGCTGTTTTCCGTCCGCGAGATCGCCCGGCAGGCAGGGGTCAGCGACGCCACCGTGGACCGGGTGCTGCACGGCCGTGCCGGGGTGCGCCAGAGTACTGCCGCCCAGGTGCAACAGGCCATCAGGGACCTTGAAGCACAAAGTGCACAACTGGCCCTGAGCGGGCGCCGGTTCATGATCGACGTCGTCGTGGATGCCCCCGTGCGGTTCCAAAGGGGACTCCGGAAAGCCTTGGAGGCGGAGCTGCCGCTGCGGCATCCGGCGGTCTTCCGTGCCCGGTTCCACCTGCATGAGAGGTGGAACGCCGCGGCGTGTGTGGCACGATTTCCGGTACGACGTCCGGCGCTGCTGCCGGATCATCATGCAGGCCCACGGGGCGTTGGCCGGCCAGGACGACGCCGAGGTGTCCAAGACCGACGTCGTGACGCCCTTCAACATTCCCGCGGGCTACTAATCCCGGCGGCTGGATCCCGGATCCACGGAGCCGGCTAGACTCCGGCGTGCAGCCTGGGTAGCGCGTCCACCAGCGGCGCCAGTTCCGGCACCTCCTGGGCCTCGGCCAGGGCGCGCTCCAGCGTGGCGTCATGGGTGGGCCGGGCCTCTTCCAGCAGTTTGATGCCGCTGGCGGTGAGCTCCGTGTAGATGCCCCGGCGGTCGTCAGAGCACAGGATGCGCGTCAGCAGGCCGCGGTCCTCGAGCCGGTTGACGAGCCGCGTGGTGGCGCTCGCACTCAGGGCCGTGGCCCGGGCCAGCTGCTGCATCCGCATGTGCCACCCGTCCTGCCGGCTCAGCGCATCCAGCACGGTGTATTCCACCACGGACAGCTGTGCGTCCGCCTGCAGGGAGCGCTCCAGCTCGGATTCGATCAGCGCGTGCAAGGCAGCCAGCGTCCGCCAGCCTTGCGCCCGGACTTCGACGGCGTCGTCCTTGATGCCCATCAGATGTTCCTTTCAATCAGCCTGTCAATCACCCTGCTCCGCTGTGACAAGCGGGCACTCCACATAATAGTTGCTTGCGCGCTATATCTACTTGTGCAACAATAAATAACGCGTCTGCAACTAATAGCTTACGCCTCGTATTACTTTCCGTACAGTTTTGAAGGAGCTTTTCCATGCCCATTGGCCTGATAGCACTCGCCCTCGGCGGGTTCGGGATCGGACTCACCGAGTTCGTCATCATGGGCCTGCTGCCGCAGGTGGCCGCAGGCTTCCACGTCAGCGAGGCAACGGCAGGCTGGCTGATCTCCGGGTACGCCCTCGCCGTCGTCGTCGGAGCGCTGGTCCTCACCGCCGCCGTGACGCGCTTCGAGCGCAAGCCGGTGCTGGCCGTGCTGATGGTGCTGTTCATCGCCGGCAACCTCGTCTCGGCGCTCGCGCCCGACTACTGGACGATGATGATCGGCCGCATCATCGCGGCGCTGGCGCACGGGGCCTTCTTCGGCATCGGCGCGGTGGTGGCCGCCAGCATGGTGGCGCCCCACAAGAAGGCCGGCGCCATCGCAATCATGTTCACGGGCCTGACGGCGGCCAATGTGCTGGGCGTCCCGTTCGGCACCATGCTGGGCCAGGCCGCGGGCTGGCGTTCCACCTTCTGGGCCATCACCGCAATCGGTATTGTGGCCCTGGCCGGCATCCTCACGCTGGTGCCGAAGACGGGCTCCGGCCAGGCCGCCTCCGGCGGCCTCCGCAGCGAACTGCGCGCCTTCCGCTCCGGCCAGGTCTGGCTCTCGATCCTGGTCACCATCCTCGGCTACGGCGGCATGTTCGGCGCCTTCACCTACATCGCGTTCACGCTCACCGAGGTCACCGGATTCTCCGCGTCCACCGTGCCGTGGCTGCTGATCCTCTTCGGCGTCGGTCTGTTCATCGGCAACACCATCGGCGGCAAGGCCGCGGACAAGAACGTGGACCGCACCCTGCTGGTGGTCCTCGCGGCCCTCGTGGTGGTGCTCGTGGTCTTCGCGCTGACGGCCGGCAACCAGCCGATGACCATCGCCTCCATGGTGCTGCTGGGCGGCTTCGGCTTCGCGACCGTCCCCGGGCTGCAGATGCGCGTCATGAAGTACGCCAGCAGCGCGCCCACCCTGGCCTCCGGCGCCAATATCGGTGCCTTCAATGCGGGCAACGCGCTCGGCGCCTGGCTGGGCGGCGTGACCATCACGGCGGGCCTCGGCTCCACCTCGCCGATCTGGGCCGGTGCCGGCATTACAGTGCTGGGCCTCGGCGTGATGGCCTTCGCGGCGGCAGGCGCCAAGCGGCTGTCCGCCAGGCGCACGGACGCCGAAACTGCTTCGGGCTCCGAAAACCAGCCAGCCGCCGTCGAGCCCGCGAAGGTTTCGCTGTAGCCCGTGCCGGCCGAATTCATCGGCCAGGCACTCAGCGGCTCAGCTGCCGAACGGCAGCCGGGGGTCCACGTCTTTGCCCGCCCAGGTCTGGCGGATCCAGCCGTGGTGCGGGTCATCGCTGATGAGCCACTCGCGGACGGGTCCTGGCCCGGCCATGACGTTGAGGTAGTACATGTCATAGCCGGGGGCGGCCATCGCGGGGCCGTGCCAGCCGTAGGGCACCAGCACGACGTCGCCGGTCCGCACCTCGGCCAAGACGTCGATGGGCCGCTCGTCGGAGGCATACACGCGCTGGTAGCCGATGGCGTCGTCGTCCACGCCCGGGCGGTCCGGCGCTCCCGGGGCCACCCGGGTTTCGAAGTAGTAGATCTCCTCGAGGCTGGTCTCGCCGTCTTTTTCCTCGTCGTGCTTGTGCGGGGGATAGGAGGACCAGTTCCCGGCCGGCGTGAGGACCTCGCAGACGATGAAACGGTCGGCTTCCAGCGCCGCCGGGGTGCCGAAGTTGTGGACCTGACGGGAGCAGTTGCCCCCACCGCGCAGTTCTACCGGCGTCTCGGCGGCGGTGATCAGGCGGGTGGGGTAGGAGGCCTTCGCCGGGGCGGTGGCAACCGCCACCCGGCCGCCGTCGGCCGAGACGATGGTCACGGCCTTGCCGGTTCCCGTGTACAGCACATCGCTGGGTCCGCTGAAAACGCTGGCTCGGCCGGCCAGACGGTGCTCCTGGCCGCCCACGCTCGCCGTGAAGGATCCGCTGAGCGGGACCACGATGCGTTCCTCGGCCGCGGCGTCGAGCTCGACGGCGCCCCCGGCGGCCAGCGTGGCCACCTTCAGCCCGGTGTGAGCCCAGCCGTCCACGGCAAGCGTGGAGTCGGAGGTTCCCAATGAAATGTCCCAGCTGCCTTCGGCGGCGGAACCCAGCGGATAGACCCAGTTGGTCATGGATTTGCTCTTTCGGTATGTGTGCCCGGCGCCCGGCGCCGGCGCTTAGCGTTGGACCAGTGTCATTTCGAAGCTGTAGGAATCGGCCCGGTAGACATGGTGGCCTGTTTCCACCATGCGGCCCGTGTCATCCACGGCCGTGCGCTCCATGGTCACCAGTGCGGAACCCGGAGTAGTCTCCAGCAGCGGCGACTGGTAGTCGTTGGCGATCATGGCGCCGATCCGCTGGGATGCGAGCCGGAAGTTCACACCGCCCTTGCGGAGGATTCCGTAGAGGCCCTGCGAGCCGAGGAGCGCTTCATCGATGGTGGTGATGTCGTCGCGGACCCAGTTCTCCATCAGCGCCAGCGGTTTGCCGCCCACCTTCCGGAGCCGGGTGAAGTGGTAAACCTTGGCGCCGGTGGGAAGATGCAGGGCCGCCCGGGTGGCGGCGTCGGCCTCAACGTGGGAGAAGCTCAGCACCTCCGTGGTGGGCTTGCTGCCGTTGTTGGTGAGGTCGTCGTAAAGGCTGGAGAGTTCCAGCGGGCGCCGGACCTGGCTGGAGACCACCTGGGTGCCGACCCCGCGCTTGCGCACCAGAAGGCCGGAGCGGACGAGTTCGTCCATGGCCTTGCGCATGGTGGGGCGTGAAAGGTTGAGCTGCGCGGCGAGATCGATTTCGTTTTCCAGCCGGCTGCCGGGTTCCAGCAGTCCGGTGTGGATGGCCGCCTCGATGCCCTGCACCACCTGGTGGTAGAGGGGAACGGGTGACGAGCGGTCGATGCTGAGATTGAGTTGCGTCGCCATTGAGTGCTCCCTTGTGCCGCGCGGCGTCCGATTGTGCCGGATCCTCCGCGTATGTCAGGTTATGTTCGCTTGATAGGACATACTGCCTTTTCTTTGATACTAGCAGGACGATTTGGGGGATCCAAGGGGCAGTGCGGTTCCTTTTGGGCGGCCTCTGGGCTGCATGCCGTACGCTCAAACAGCGGGCGTTACGTCCAAACATCCTAATGTCAGGACAAACTATTGACATTTGTGAGCCGAGTCACCATGATCTGAGTAGGAGGCTAGCGGAATGCAGCGATGAGGCTGCAGGCCTGGCCCGGAATCAAAGGAGATTTATCGTGACGAAGTTCTCTTGGCGGAAAGCAGCACTGGTGGCGGCGGTTGTCCCCATGCTCGGACTCAGTGCCTGCTCCAGCACCGGCGGGAAGCCGGCAGACACCGGAAATGCTGCCGGCGGCGGTCAGGCGGTCAGCACTCCGCGGCTCAAAGTCGCACTGATTACCCACGCGGCAGCGGGCGACACCTTCTGGGACATTGTCCGCAAGGGTGCCGAGGAAGCCGCCGCGAAGGACAACGTTGAGTTGCTCTACACCTCGGATCCCGAAGGCGGCCGGCAGGCGCAGCTCATCCAGCAGGCCGTGGACCAGAAAGTTGACGGCATTGCCGTCACCCTGGCGAAGCCTGATGCACTTAAGGATGCACTCAAGAAGGCAACCGACGCAGGCATTCCTGTTGTCAGCCTCAACGCCGGTGAGTCCGTATCCGCACAGCTGGGCGCGTTCACCCACTTCGGATCCAACGAAAAGCTTGCCGGCGCCGCCGTCGGCGAGAAGCTCAGTTCGCTCGGCCTGAAGCACCCGATCTGCGTCATCCAGGAACAGGGCCACGTGGGGCTGGAAGCACGGTGCGCTGGCGTCAAGGAGAAGGTCCCGGCCACCGAAGTCCTCTACGTCACCGGAACCGACATGACGCAGGTTTCTTCGACTGTGACGGCCAAGCTGCAGGCCACGGCCGACGCCGACGCCATCATCGGCCTGGGCGCTCCCTTCACGCTCACCATCCTCAAGGCTGTTACCTCGGCCAACAGCAAGGCGAAGGTTGCTTCCTTTGACATGAACCCCGAACTGGCACAGAAAATCGTCGACGGCGAGATCATCTTCACTGTCGACCAGCAGCCGTGGCTCCAGGGTTACAGCTCCATCGACGCCATCTGGCAGACCAAGCGCGGCGGCTTCAAGATCGGCGGCGGACAGCCCGTGCTGACCGGACCGACCATCATTGACAAGGCTGCTGCCACAGATGCCCTCAAGTTTGCCCAGCAGGGCATCCGCTAAGCAGTCTTTCAGCCTGGCCCGGGTTGGCCCGGGCCAGGCGCATAGGAGAAATGATCATGACCGAAACACTACAAAAACTGACAAAACCCCTGGCTGACGATGAACGCGTGGGGACACGCAACCCGCTCCAGAAGCTGCTTGGCCGTCCAGAGGTCGGTGCGCTCGTTGGCGCCATCGTGCTGTTCGTCTTCTTCGCAATTGTTTCGCAGACCTTCATCCAGCCAAACGCGTTCGCCACCGTGCTGTACGGCAGTTCCACCATCGGCATCATGGCCGTAGGGGTCTCGCTCCTGATGATCGGTGGCGAATTTGACCTCTCCACCGGCGTGGCAGTGATCAGCTCCGCGCTGACGGCGTCCCTGCTCAGCTGGTACTTCACCACCAACGTCTGGGTCGGTGTTGCCCTGGCGCTGGTGGTGTCGCTGACCATCGGTTTCATCAACGGCTGGATCCTGATCAAGACCAAACTGCCCAGCTTCATCGTGACGCTGGCGAGCTTCCTGATGCTGACGGGCCTGAACCTGGGCCTGACCCGCCTGATCGGCGGCTCCGTGTCCTCGCCGTCGATTTCCACCATGGACGGTTTCAAATCGGCGCAGGCTGTTTTCGCCTCCTCGGTCAGCATCGGGGGCGTCGAGGTCAAGAACACCGTGTTCACCTGGGTCATCCTGGTTGCGGTGGCCTCGTGGATCCTGCTGCGCACCAAGGTGGGCAACTGGATCTTTGCGGCGGGCGGCGACGCCAACGCGGCCCGGGCCGTGGGCGTGCCGGTCACCAAGACCAAGATCGGGCTGTTCATGGCTGTCGGCTTCTGCGGCTGGATCCTGGGCATGCACAACCTGTTCGCGTTCGACGCCGTACAGTCCGGCGAAGGCGTGGGCAATGAATTCCTCTACATCATCGCGGCCGTCATCGGCGGCTGCCTCCTGACCGGCGGCTACGGCTCGGCAGTGGGCGGGGCAATCGGTGCCTTCATCTTCGGCATGGCCAACAAGGGCATCGTCTACGCCCAGTGGAACCCGGACTGGTTCAAGTTCTTCCTGGGCCTGATGCTGCTGCTGGCCACCATAGTCAACCTGATCGTCAAGCGCCGCGCAGAACTCAAGTAAGGGCTGAACCAATGAATGCCAAACAGATTGACCAGCAGACGCTGCTCAAGGATGAAAAAGACCCGTTGACCCACACACCCGTGCACCTGCTGTCTCTGGACAGCGTCGGCAAGCACTATGGCAACATCATCGCGTTGAGCGATGTGACCCTGGCGGTGGACAATGGCCGGGTGACCTGCGTTTTGGGCGACAACGGGGCCGGCAAGTCAACGCTGATCAAGATCATCGCCGGCCTGCACCAGCACGACGAGGGAACCTTCAAGATCCTGGGCGAGGAGCGGAAACTCAGCAGCCCGCGTGAGGCGCTGGATTCCGGCATTGCCACGGTCTATCAGGACCTGGCCGTCGTCCCCCTGATGCCGATCTGGCGGAATTTCTTCCTCGGCTCGGAGCTCACCGTTGGCTGGGGTCCGTTCAAGCGCATGGATGTCCAGCGGATGAAGGACATCACCAAGAAGGAACTGGCGGACATGGGCATCGACCTCCGCGACGTCGAGCAGCCGATCGGTCAGCTTTCCGGCGGTGAGCGCCAGTGCGTGGCCATCGCCCGGGCCGTGCATTTCGGTGCGAAGGTCCTGATCCTGGACGAGCCCACCGCGGCCCTCGGCGTCAAGCAGTCCGGCGTGGTGCTGCGCTACATCCTGCAGGCCCGCGACCGCGGGCTCGGCGTCGTCTTCATCACGCACAACCCGCACCATGCCTTCCCCGTGGGCGACCGCTTCCTGCTGCTCAAGCGCGGCAAGTCGATCGGCTACTACGAGAAGAAGGACATCACGCTGGAAGAGCTGACGGCGCAAATGGCCGGCGGTGCGGAACTAGCGGAGCTGGCCCACGAGCTGGAGCAGATTGGCGGCCACGGCGACGTCGTGAAGGAAGTCCAGGCGGAGGTGGCCGGGACTTCAAGCCATCACGGATAACGAATGGCACACACAAGGAGCACTATGAAAGACGTAACTCTCGGCTTGGTCGGGGTGGGGCGCATCGGCGTCATGCACGCCAACAACATCTCCGCGCTCAACGGCGTGCTCAACCCGCAGGGGATCAACGTCCTGCTCAAACTCACCGATGTCGCGGCGGACCATGCCCGCAACGTTGCGGCCGGGCTCGGTGCCGAATTCCTGCCCTCCGTCGGGGAGCTGATCAGCTCTGGCGTGGACGGACTGGTCATAGCCACAGGTACCGGCACCCACCCTGACCTCATCCGGGCGGGGGTTGACGCAGGAATTCCTGTCTTCTGCGAGAAGCCCGTGGCCATGAACGTGGCTGACTCGATGCCGGTGCTGGACTACATCACGGAGAATGGCGGAACCGTGCAGATAGGCCATCAGCGCCGTTTCGACGCTGGCTATCTTGAGGCCAAACGGTCCTTTGATGCCGGTGAACTGGGCTGGATCCATTCGCTGCGGGCCGTCACCTGCGACATGACGCCGCCGCCGGTGGAGTTCCTGGCGACGTCCGGCGGCCTTTTCCGCGACTGTTCAGTGCACGATTTCGACATCCTGCGCTGGCTGACCGGGCGGGAAATCGTGGAGGTCTACGCCAGGGGCTCCAACAACGGCGATCCGGCGATCGGCGAGGTGGGGGACGTGGACACCGCCCTGGCGCTGGTGACGTTCGACGACGGCACCGTGGGTACCGTTTCGGCCACCCGTTACAACGGGGCCGGCCATGATGTCCGGCTCGAAATCCAGGGCTCCCGGGCGTCAGCCATGGTGGGACTGGACGAGAAGGCGGCCCTGACCTCAGCCGAAGCAGGCATCACCTTCCCCTCCGGCGAACCGCACAAGACTTTTGCCGAACGCTTCGACCAGGCCTACCGCTCCGAAATGGCTGCGTTCGTTGAACTGATCCTGGGCCGGCGGGAAAATCCCTGCACACCGGAAGACGCCGTCGCCGCCTCCCGGGTTGCGGATGCGGCCCAGGAATCACTCGAAACGGGACGGCCGGTGCGCGTGGCCGCCGCGGTGAGTCTTTAGCATGAAAGGCTAGCGGCGGCTACGGCAGACCTCCACAAAGGCCCGGAACGGTGCGAGGCGCTCCTCGGCGGACAATTCCACGGCCTCGGGATGCCACTGGACCGACGCCACCCAGCGCTCCGGATCCTCCAGCGCCTCGATGGTCCCGTCCTCGGCCACGGCCGTCACCGCCAGGCCGTCGGCCACCCGGGCCACGGCCTGGTGGTGGCCGGATGCGATCTTCATGGTGACTCCGGCGGCGCTGCCGTACAGTGCCGCCACTTTGGTGCCGGCCTGCACCTGGACCTCGTGCCAGGCCCACGGGCCCGCACCGTGCACCGGAGCCGGCTCATTGTGCACCACGGTGCCCGGCGCCATGTCCTGGATGAGGGTCCCGCCGTAGAGGACGTTCAGGAGCTGGTGCCCCCGGCAGATGCCGAGCACCGGAAGGCCGGCGTCGATCGACTGCCGCGCAACGGCCAGGTCGAGCTGGTCCTGGGACCGGTTCACGTCGTAGCAGACGGCACTTTGTTCCTTGCCGTAGAGGCCGGGGTCCAGGTCGCCGCCGCCCGGAAGGACGACGCCGTCGAGCGCCTTGAGCTCCGCTTCGAGCCGGCCGCCGTCCGCCGGCGCGGCGGCGAGCAGCACGGGTTCGCCGCCGCCCTCACGCACCAGCTCCACGATGTAGTCGAACAGTTCGTTGGCCTCGGCCACCCGCGGGTCCGGGTCGGAAGAACTGCTGAAGCGGATCGGAATGCCGATGCGGGGCAGGCTGCTGAGGGGGTGGCGGGAAGTCTGCATGACTCATTCTGCAACAGAATCCGAGGACTAGGATTGCCGGATGAACAACAGATATCTCGTGTCCCGCAGCCGCTTCATCGCGGCGGCCCCGGAAGCCATCTTCGACGTGCTCGCCAGACCTGCCCTGCACAGCGTCATCGACGGCTCGGACACCGTCAAGGGTGCGCAGCCGCACGGCCCCGAGCGGCTGGCCCTCGGCGCCAAGTTCGGCATGGAGATGAACGTGCGGGTGGACTACAAGATCCTCAATACTGTCTGCGAGTTCGAGGAAGGCCGCCGCATCGCCTGGCGCCACTTCTACGGTCATGTGTGGCGCTATCTGCTGGAGCCTGCCACGGACGCAGCCGGCACGCCCGGCACCCTGGTCACCGAGCAGTGGGACGCGCGCCGTGTCCGCGGCAAGATTCTGCTGAGGCTGGCCGGCTACCTCCGCCGCCACCCGGCCAACCTGGAACAGACGCTGGCCAAGCTCGACGCCCATCTGGCCGCGCCCGGCCACATCTGTAATGTGGAAGGCACCGGGAGCAACAGGCAAGACTGAAGGTGGGAACCGCGATGGGCCGCAGGACACTCGTTGACGACCTTGTCGACGGCCTGCTCGCTGACATCCTTGACGGCAAGTTGAAACCCCATGACGCCATTCCGCCCGAAGCCGACATCGCCAAGGCCTACGACGTCAGCAGGCTGACGGTGCGCGAGGCGCTCAAGGCCCTCAGGGCGCAGAACATCCTCTATGTGAAGGCCGGCCGCGGAACCTTCGTCAACCCCTCCGACAACTGGACCGGGCTGGACGCGATCTTTAAGGCGGCCTCCCACGGCAACGGAGCCGATCAAGTCTCGGTGGGGCTGATCGAGATGCGTCGCATGGTGGAAACCGGGGCAGCCGCACTGGCCGCCATACGCCATACTCCCGAGCATGCCGAACGGATGCGCGAGTGCATCGCGGACATGAAGCGCTCCCATGAATCCGGGGATCTGGATCGCTTTGTGGAAGCGGATATCGGATTCCATGATGCAGTGCTGATGGCCTCGGGCAATCCGTTCGTCCGGGCATTGTTCGGGCAACTGGGCCAGCTGCTATACATGACCCGACGCGAAACCTCTGCGGTCTACGAGATCCAGCAGCACGCCATCGACTACCACCAGCGGGTCCTTGACGGCATCCTGAGCGGCGATGCCGAGCGCTCCCGCCAGGCGATGGACGAGCACATGGACCAGACCAACGAGGACTACGAACGCTACGTCCGCGGCACCAAATCCTGACCGGCACCCGAGGGGTCTTGACGTAATGCAGATCACTATTCTAGGATCGAGCCTAGTTCTTGAGTCAGATGTCTGACATCTGACTCAACTGAGATCCTGGATCCCGTGTACACAGGCGGGCAGGACGTCCCCATATATACCCATCGGATTCCTGCCGGGCACCGCCGCCGAAAGGGAACCTCCAGATAGAAGGTCGATGATGACTTCATTAGCCACAAAGTCCACAGGGCTCGGCGAACTGGGCGACCGCACGCTCCGCAAGGTCCGCCGCCGCGTCATGCCGTTGATAGTCCTGCTCTACTTCGTTGCCTACCTTGACCGCAACAACGTGGGCTTCGCCAAGCTCACCATGAGCGAGGACATCGGCCTGAACGCCGCTGCCTACGGATTGGGCGCCGGGATTTTCTTCCTCGGCTACGCCCTCCTCGAAGTTCCGAGCAACGCGGGAATGTACCGGTTCGGCGCCCGGAAATGGCTGGCCCGGATCCTGATCACCTGGGGCATCTTCGCTACGGCCATGTGCCTGGTGAACGGCGAAAGCACCTACTTCATCGTCCGCTTCCTGCTGGGCGCGGCCGAAGCCGGGTTCTTCCCGGCGATCCTGTTCTACCTGACGCTGTGGTTCCCCGCCGCGCAGCGTGTGACGGTGCTGGGCATCTTCATTCTGGCCCAGCCCGTGTCCAATGCGCTGGGTGCCCCGGTGTCCGGCCTGCTCCTTCAGATGGACGGCGTCATGGGCCTTCAGGGCTGGCAGTGGCTCTACATCGTCGAGGGTATCCCGGCCATTCTCCTGGGCCTGCTGACCCCCATCCTTATGACGGACCGTCCGCGGGACGCCAAGTGGCTCAGCACCGACGAGCGCAACTGGCTCGCCACCACCATGGAAGCCGAACTGGCGGTCAAGTCCCAGTCCGGAAACCACAACTTCCTGGCCGGGCTCAAGGACAAGCGCACCCTGGCCTACTCCGCCCTGTACTTCGGCCTGGTTTGCGGTATCTATGGACTGGGTCTGTGGATGCCCACCATCGTCTCCGCCCTCGGCAAGTTCTCCACTGCTGAGATCGGGTTCATCGTTTTCATCCCCTACACGGTGGCCGCCGTGTTTGTGTACTTCTGGAGCAAGCGGGCGGACCGGACCGGCAAGCGCGCCTGGCACACCGCCGTCAGCATGGTGCTGGCCGGCATGGGCCTGCTGGCCGCCGGGTACCTGCTGCCGGTCAACCCGGTCCTGGCCCTGATCGGACTGACGGCCTCGGCCATGGGCATCTACGGCGCCATTGCCCCGTTCCTGTCCATGCCCTCCGCGGCCCTGACCGGTGCGGCTGCCGCTTCCGGGCTGGCCCTGGTCAACTCGCTGGGCAACCTCGGCGGCTTCGTTGCCCCGTACGCCGTCGGACTGCTCAAGGATGCCACGGGCAACAACCAGAGCGGACTGCTGTTCCTCTCGCTCTGCCTGTGCCTCACTGCGGCGGCCACCTATCTCTACGCACGCAAGCGCCCCGAAGGCGACGCCGCCCTGGATTCCGCAGTTGCCGCGGCTGCAGCGGTCGCGCCTGCCAAAGTCTCCTGACCCCGAATTCCCGAAGGAAAACACGAAATGACCTCCATCACCACGTTCCCCGCCGAACGCACAGTTGTCCTGACCGGCGCCGCATCGGCCCGCGGCATTGGCCGCGCGGCTGCGGACCGTATGGCCAGCGAGGGCTGGTCCATCGCCATCCTGGACATCAACGCTGAGGACGCCATGGCCGCCGCCGCCGAGATCGGCTCCAACCGCGCGGTGAAGGCCGTGGGCGTAGGCGCAGACGTGTCCGACGCGGCATCCGTTGACCGGGCGATCACCGAGATCGAAGGCTCACTGCCCCCGATTGTTGCCTTGGCCAACCTGGCCGGTATCAGCTCCCCGACGACGTTCATGGAGACGACCGTGGAGGAGTGGGACAAGGTGTTTGCCATCAACATGCGCGGAACCTTCATCGTTTCCCAGCGGGTCCTCAAGGGAATGATCGAGCGCAAACTCGGGCGGATCGTGAGTATCTCGTCCATCTCTGCACAGCGAGGCGGCGGCACCTACTCCAAGGTTGCCTACAGTGCGTCCAAGGCCGGGATCATCGGGTTCACCCGCGCCCTGGCCCGTGAGGTGGGCGAATTCGGGGTCACAGTCAATGCCATTGCACCTGGCCCGATCGACACCGACATCATGGGCGGCACGCTTTCCGAGGAGCGTAAGGCGCAGATGTCGGAGGGCATCATGATGGGACGGGTCGGCACCCGCGAGGAAGTGGCGGCCTTGATCTCCTTCCTGCTTGGACCGGACTCCGGCTACATCACCGCCGCCACGTATGACATCAACGGCGGGCTCCAGGTTTCCTGACCCGTTCGCGCCCAGGTGCCCTGCCGGATTTTCCGCAGGGCGCCTGGTATTTGTTGGAGGAGCGCGGGAGTGCCACGGTCTAGGCTGGCCTCATGAGCGCCGCCCGCAGCCTGCACCCCAGCCCGCGCACGCTTGAAGTCGAGAGCCTGGCCGGCTTCGACCGGCTGGTTGCGGCCGGGGCGCGCAGCATGCAGGGCTGGCATGCCCAGTCACTGGACCTGCGCGGCCGCCGGGCAGCGCTGGACGCGATGGACGTGCAGGGTGCGATCTTCCTGGGCTGCACCTTCGACGACGGCGTGGAGGATTCGCTGCGCAGCCGGGGCGCCCTCATCTTCCCCAGGCTTGAGGCGGTGCCGTTCAACCCCTACCGCGGCCGGCTGTACACCCCGCAAGAACTGTATGCGGGAATCGCCACCTCACGCTACGAGGACACCCTGGATGCGAGGGTGTACCAGTGGAGCATCCGGCGGGGCCAGCGCCACCGCCTCGATGCGACGCTCGCCGCGGCCTTGCACGACCACTCGATCGGCGACGCCCTCGACGAGCTGACCCGCTCGAAGCTTTGCGTCGGACGCACTCTGGTCGGGGTCATGGGCGGCCACGCCGCCCGCCGCGGCTCTCCGAGCTTCGAAGAGGCCGCGCGGCTGGGCCGGCTGCTGGCCCGGAACAACCGGATGGTCGCCACCGGCGGCGGGCCGGGAACCATGGAGGCCGCGAACCTGGGTGCCTTCCTCAGCGAGGCACCGGAAAAGGAAGTCCGGCGGGGCCTGGACGACCTGGCCGCGGTCCCTTCCTTCCGTCCCTCGGTGTCGGCGTGGGCGCGCGCGGCCGCCGCCGTCGTCGAACGCTATCCGGATGGTAATCCGTCGCTGGGGATTCCCACCTGGTTTTACGGGCACGAGCCGCCGAACTTCTTCGCCACGCACGTCGCCAAGTACTTCGCCAACGCCGTCCGCGAGGCCATCCTGCTCGAGCTCTGCAACGGCGGCATCATCTTCCTGCCGGGCTCGGGCGGCACCGTGCAGGAGATCTTCCAGGACGCCTGCGAGAACTACTACGGCGCCCCGGAAACCATCACCCCCATGGTGCTGGTGGGGCAGGAGCACTGGCTGCGCCGCTTCCCGGCCTGGCCCCTGCTGCAGAGCCTCGCCTCCGGCCGGCGGATGGAAAACCGGATCTTCCTGGTCGACACCGTGGACGAAGCGCTCGCCGTGCTGGACGCCCAGCCGGGTAACTAGGCGGCTACAAGTCCTTGCGGCACTGGGCATGGCCGAGCTCGTACAGGCCGTTGAGGTCTCCGGCGGCCAGGCCGTCAGGGGCGCCGATCTCCGGGTACATGAGCTGGGCCGGGTCGTCAACGTGCTCCAGCCCCATCACGTGTCCCAGTTCGTGCAGGATCACGGCCGTGGCATAGGCTGCCCCGTCCGCCCGGTCCAGGTCTTCGGTGATCTGCGGGGCATCGAGTTCCAGGCTCCCGGTGACGAAGCTCTTGGGGCCGTCGCCGAAGCTGAAGTGGGTGCTGCCGCCGGTGCCAATCACCGGGCCCTTGAGCTGCGGGGCCTGTTCCGGCGTGGTCCAGGCGATCAGCAGCGGCGCCCACCGGTCACCGTAGGCGTCCGTCTGGTAGGGGGCGCGCGATTGCGACGGGACCTCCGTGGTGGGACCGTCGTTGATGAACTTGATTCCGGTGGCCAGCGAGATGGTCCTGATGGAGTCCTCCACGAGCCGTTCGGCGCCCTGCGGGGCCAGTCCGGCGTTGACCACGTAGTGCAGCGGGCGGCACGGCGAGTAGCCCACGGGAGTGCCGTCTTCGTTCGTGGCGAGGAACTTATACGAGGTGCTGGCGGCGGCCGGTTTCCGGGGCGTTCCGAGCGGTTTGTCCTGCTCTTCGAGTCCCGGCGGCGGGGCATCCGTGCGGGATCCGCCGGCGGGGACGCCGGGCTGCCGGGCGGCCTGCTCGGCATTCGCCTGGCCGGATGAGTTGCCGGATGAATTGCCGGATGCGTGGCCGGCGGGCCGGCCATTCGGTCCCGCGCCGTGGTTGACCTCGAAGAGCCCCACAAAGCGGGGATCGCCGTACACGAGTCCGGCCGCGAGGAACGCCGCACCGGCAATCAGGGCGGCAGTTGCGAGGTTCCTGACTATCCGCAGGGCGGTATTGGAGCGGCTGTGTCGCGGCGTGCGGTCCCGGAGATCAGGACCTTCCACTAGGCGACCACCGCGCCAAACGCCATGCCCAGCAGGTACGTCACGCCGGCGGCCCCCATGCCGATGGCGAGCTGGCGGAAGCCTCGGGTGGTGGGGGAGGTGCCGGACAGCAGCCCGACGACGCCGCCGGTGAACAGCAGCGCCAAGCCCACCAGGACGGCGCTCACCACGAGTGCCGCCAGTCCGGTGATGCCGAGGAGGAAGGGGATGATCGGCACGATCGCGCCGGAGGCGAAGAAGCAGAAGCTCGACGCCGCCGCGCTCCAGGCGGTGCCGACCGCCTCGTGCTGGTCCGGGGTCTCGGGCAGTTCCGGCCGCAGTGACAGGCTCGGATCGCAGTCGCAGTCCAGCAGGCCCATCCGCTCCGCGACGCGGTGTTCGGCCGCCTCCCGGGACATTCCCCGGGCCAGGTAGACGAGCAGGAGCTCATTGTGTTCGATATCCAGGGACGGCGCCGCGGCCAGGGTGATCTGCGTCGGGCGGGTCGCGGCCAGGAGTTCCCGCTGCGAACGCACGGAAATGAACTCCCCGGCGCCCATGGACAGCGCCCCAGCCAGGAGCCCCGCCACGCCGCTGAGGAGGACCACGTGGCTCCCGACCCCCGAGGCGGCCATGCCCATGACCAGGGACAGGTTGCTGACCAGCCCGTCGTTGGCACCGAAAACAGCAGCCCGGAACGTTCCGGCCAGCCGGTTCCGGCCCCGGGTGGCAAGACCGCGGACCACTTCCTCGTGGATCTGTTCGTCGGCGACCATCGCGGGGGTGGCGGTCGGGTCAGTGGCGTACGGCGAGCGGCTCTCGGCCCGCTGCGCCAGGGCCAGGACGAACACCGAGCCGATGTGGCGCGCCAGGAAACCCAGGAACTGGCTCCGGAGCGAGGCATGGCGGGCCCTGCCGGCGTGTTCGCCCAGCAACGCGAGCCAGTGCGCCTCGTGGCGTCCCTCGGCCTCGGCCAGCGCGAGCAGGATGGCGCGCTCTTCACCGCTGCGGTTCTGCGCCAAGTCACGGTAGACGGCGGCCTCAGCGCGCTCGTCGGCGAGATACTGGCGCCAGCGCTTGATGTCCGCGGCACTCGGTGCCGGGGCCGCATGACGGGATGCGGCAGCGCCGTGATCGGGGCGATGGTCCGGGTGATCCTGATCCGAGTGGCTTTGATCGGAGTGGTTTTGGTCCGAGTGGTTTTGGTCAGATGGGGCGTGCTGAGACACGAAGGCTCCTGGGCTTGATAGGGCATGGTTCGGCCCCATTGCAGCTCCAAGCCTACCCTCGTTTTACGCTGAATTTCGGCCGGTATTCCTCGCCCGGAAGTTTAGGCGGCCCTCAAAATATGCGGTCCGGCTCGGGCGTTCGCCGCCGTCCAGGCGCCGGCTATTGACCGTCGATGTTCCCGGTGCTCTGATGATTGTCAGGGAAGGTCTTCCCGTATCCCGGCCCTTGGCCGCTCAACCAGACACGGAGGTTGCATCATGGACACCACCGGATCACACGCCACCCAGCCCGAACGGGACACAGTCGAGTCCGATCCCGCCTATGACTTTGCCGAGGACGCTCCGGTTGACGAGGACTGGGCTGAGGAGGACGGGGAGGCCACCGAAGGGGAGTTCGTCGACGCCGAGGAACGGGTGGTGCCCTTGGACGCGGACGAGTTCCGTGAGCCGGAGGACACGGACTAAGCGGGCCAATGACAGGCCCGTTACGCGCCGATCGTCGCCGTCAACGGCCAACGCCACCGCAGCAGGACGGCGGCGCTTCCCTGTAGGGAGGCGCCGCCGTCGTACGTCACGGGCAGTCCGGGCTAGAGTGGGGCAGCAGGGTCCCTACGTGGCGACGGAGTCGACACGAAAGGGCCTGCCCCAATCTCTACCGGGAAGGAACCATCACTGGCTCTTCGACGGATGCCTGGCCGGCGACGCGCCGGTACCAGTTCTTCATGACGTGCGCGTCGGTGGGTTTGGTCAGCAGAGACACCACCACGTAGACAACGGCGGAGGCGATCAGGCCGTAGTAGATCGGTTCGTTCGCGTAAATGCCGTCCAGCGGGGCAGCGGCGTTGATCTCCAGCGTGATCATGGTGCCGAGCGTGATGACCGAGCCGACCGCCATGGAGGCGGCGGCGGCCACGCCGGTGCCGCGCTTCCACACCAGGCCGCCGAGGATGGCGACGAGGAGGCCGACCACGAGGATGTCGTAGGCGATGGTGAGGGCAGCCACAACGTCCGTGGTGATGATGGCAATGACGATCGCCACCACGCCCAGGCCCAGGACCCACATGCGGTTTGCCTTGACGTCGTGCTCGGGGTTGTCGGTGTCCTCCGTGTTGATGTTCTTGCCGAACCAGCTGGCGACGAAGGGGAGGACGTCGGCGCGTGCCACTGTCGCGGCGGCGATCAGCGCACCGGAGGCGGTGGACATCATTGCGGCTACGGCCGCGGCGAGCACCAGGCCGCCGATTCTGATCGGAAGCAGGTCTGGATGCCGATGCCGTCGATCTGGAAGATCTTCAGCTTCTGGATGGTGCCGGCGAAGAGCAGGCTGAGCAGCAGCACGCCGGAGCCGATCGCGACCACGAGCCACATGCCGGAGATGCCGAACTTGTAGCCCAGGCCCACGCCGCCGACGGTCGAGGCGCCGCCGAGGACGACGGCGGCCATGGTGCCGGTGTAGAGGAACGGGCCGAGCCTGCGGCCGGCGACCAAAAAGTCGCTATTGTTCTTGGTGCGGGATTTGCCCCACCACCCGAACGCCAGCATGGCGGCCAGGTACACCACCACAATGGCGATGTTGACGAAACGTGCGTCCATAGAAGGCTCCTTGGCCGTGACAACAGTACGCGCGGCAATTCGGCTGCTACTTGACGGTGTGTTGGAGGAGGATGCCCCTGGGCAATCTCGGGCGATTGCCTAATAGGCAACACTTGTTGCCAATTAGAGTATGTTGTGATCCCGGTAACAGTCAAGACGCATTCCGCGCCGCAGCCGCTTCAGGCGTGACTGGACCCCGATCCGGCTAGGATTGCTCCAATGATGGGGCCAAGCGGCCGGCCGTGAAAGGTTCCTAAATGAAGGCTCTACCAGTTGAACCGAGCAACGTTCCCGTTGCCATCGGTTCCCGGATCCGTGCCGCGCGGCAGTCGCAGCGGCTCACCATAGAACAGGTCGCCGATGCCACCGGGCTGACCAAGGGCTTCCTCAGCCGGGTCGAGCGGGATCTCACCTCACCCTCGGTCGCCTCCCTGGTGACGCTGTGCCAGGTGCTTTCCATCTCGATCGGTGATCTTTTTGCCGCACCGGAAACCCACCTCACCAAGAGCAATGAAGGTCCCCGGATCTCGCTCGGCGGAGAGGGGATCGTGGAGCGGCTGTTGACTGCCCGCTCCGAACGCCGGGTCCAGATCATCCAGGCGGTGATCGACCCCCGGGGCCGTGGCGAAGCCGAACTGTACGCCGTGGACTGCGACGTCGACGTGCTGCATGTGGTCAAGGGCAGCATTCGGCTGATCCTCACCAACGAGGAGTTCGAACTCCACACCGGGGACACTGTCACGTTCCCGGGCCGGGAACCGCACACCTGGGTCAACCCCACGGACGACGCCGTCGAGGTGCTGTGGGTGCTGGTGCCGGCCGCCAGCCGCTAGGGCAGCGGCGCAGTGACCAGTCCGGGCCGTCCGGAAACAACAGCCGTCCGGAAACAGCCATCCGGAAACATAAGGAACGAGTCGTCATCCGGCCATCGTTCAGCTCAGCTTCAACGGGGGAATCCATGAATCAACGCAAGATCGTCTTTCTGTCACTGGCACTCGCAGCCGCCATCGCCGCCGCGCTGGGCGTAACCTCGTGCGCCGCAGGTGGTCAGCGGGCCGCCGGAGACCAGGGCACGGGGTCTGCCACCCCGGCCGCTTCGGCAGCGTCTCCGGCGCAGCAGGCCTCCGCTCCGGCCGGCGCGGCATCCGCTTCTGCCGCTCCGCCTCCTGCCACCCCGACGGCGGCGAAGCCTACGGGCAGCACGGCGCCTGTGGCCGGAGTGAAATCCTTTACCTTCCCTGACGGGCATCTGTCCTTCTCGTACCCGAGTGACTGGTCCATCCGGGTGGTGGAGTCCGCGGCCCCTGGCGCCACTCCCGGCCGCCCGGACGGCGTGCGGGCCGTTCTTGCCGACGCCACCGGTAACGAGCTGGCGTCCGTCACGAGCGGCACCTACGCCGGTGGCGCAACCGGGCCGGTGCTCCGCACGGTCTTGGACACCGCACCGGTGCCGGGACTCAAGGATGCGGCCGGCGAGCAGCTTTCCTTCGGGTTTGCCTTTGATTCCTTCGCTGACCAGCCGGACTTCCATATGGGAGTGCGCCGGGACCGCGATTTCCAGCCTTCGCTCCCCGACGCCGGCTATTCCCAGGTCCAGATGCCGAACGGCGCCGCCGAGGCCAAGGTCATCTTCGGCAGTCCGGCTTTCGCCTCCGTCGAGGCCGCCAAGGCGTGGATGACCACGGAGCAGTACAGCCAGCTGAAGCGGCTGCTGTTTAGCCTTAAATACAGTTGAGCCTTAAATACAGTGAGCCTTAACTTCAGCTGAGGCCAGGCGGGCGGGCAGGGGACGTGCGCCGGCCCGCCCGCCCGCCCGGGTGCCGGGCGTGGTGAGATGTGCGTCACATGCTGCTAACAGGCCGGACACGACGATTTAATTCCCGGGCCTTCCTCGTAACGTGGGCGCAAAGGCAGAAGAGCCTGACTGAAACATGCCGTGGGTAGCGTCATCTGCGGAGACGTGCAACAGTCCCGCAGTTGAAATGGTCTCGCCGATTCGGCGCCGTCGGAGCGCCATCACTCGAGGAAGGCTCCCGCAATGAACTTGTCTGTGCTTGCAGTAGGACTTGCAGCAGGAATGGAAGTAGATCCCCAGGCTCTCGATCCTGGTGCGACGGCGTGGATGCTTGCAGCTTCCGCCCTCGTCCTCCTTATGACTCCCGGTCTCGCGTTCTTCTACGGCGGCCTCGTGAGAATGAAATCCGTCCTGAACATCATGATGATGAGCTTCGGCGCCATGGGCGTCGTCGCCGTCGTCTGGGCCCTATGGGGCTACGGCATGGCGTTCGGACCCGACACCCTCAGCGGATTCGTCGGCGATCCCTTCGCCAACTTCGGCCTGACCGGACTCACCAGCAGCATCGGCGGCAAGGCCGCGGGCCTGCCGGACATGGTGTTCATCGGTTTCCAGGCCACCTTCGCCATCATCACCGTCGCGCTCATCAGCGGGGCGGTGGCAGAACGTGTCCGGTTCGGCCCCTGGCTCCTCTTCGCCGCGCTGTGGGTCACACTCGTCTACGCGCCGATCGCCCACTGGGTCTGGGGCGGCGGGATCTTCGGGGCTGACGGCATCGTTGGCAGCAAGATTTCGGCCCTCGACTTCGCCGGCGGCACCGTCGTGCACATGAACGCCGGCATCGCGGGCCTGATGCTGGCGGTGGTGCTGGGCAAGCGGCTCGGCTTCATGAAGGACCCCAATATCCGGCCGCACAACCTGCCATTCGTGATGCTCGGCGCGGGTCTGCTGTGGTTTGGCTGGTTCGGGTTCAATGCCGGCTCGGAACTTGCCGCCGACGCCACGGCAGCCCTGGCCTGGACCAACACGCTGATGGCCACCAGTGCCGCGCTGCTCGGCTGGCTGCTGGTGGAACGGCTCCGTGACGGGCATGCCACGTCCCTCGGTGCCGCCTCGGGCGCGGTGGCGGGCCTGGTGGCCGTCACTCCGGCCTGCGGGTTCATCGACCCGGTCGGCGCCATCCTCATCGGCACGATCGCGGGGGCCGTCTGCGCGCTCGCCGTCGGGCTGAAGTTCAAGATCGGCCTGGATGACTCCCTGGATGTCGTGGCCGTGCACTTCGTCGGCGGCCTGTGGGGGACGCTGTCCCTGGGATTCTTCGCACTCCCTTCCGCCAAGACCGAGGGCGGACTGTTCTACGGCGGCGGCCTTGCCCAGTTCTGGCCGCAACTGCTCACCGCGCTCATTGTCACCGTCTGGAGTGCCGTCATGACCACGCTGATCGGCTTCGCGATCCACAAGACCATGGGCATGAGGGTGTCCGAGGCCGATGAACTCTCCGGCATCGATGTGACCGAACACGCGGAAACGGCGTATGAGCTCCTGATGGTCGGGGGCAGTTTCCACCCCGGCGATCCGCATGGCAAGGCTGTTCCCTCAGAGATGCAAACGGATAGCCGGCCGGAAGGCCAGCCGGAGGGCGAGCCCGTCCGCGGCAAGGTCTCGACATGAAGCTCGTGACGGCCGTTGTGCGGCCGGAAAGGGTCGACGCCGTCAGTGCCGCCCTGGAGCGGTTCGGGGTCAACGGCCTGACGGTGAGTCAGGCCAGCGGCTACGGCCGGCAGCGGGGCCACACGGAGGTGTACCGGGGTGCCGAATACAGCTCCGACCTGCTGCCCAAGGTCAGGCTGGAGGTGCTGGTCAACGAGGACGCCCTGGATGGTGTCGTGGCCGCCATTGAAGAGGGCGCGCGCACGGGCCGCTTCGGCGACGGCAAGATCTGGACCATCGACGTCCGAGACGCGGTCCGCGTCCGGACGGGGGAGCGGGGCGCCTCGGCCATCGCCTAAACGGATGGCGCCGGGAGTCGTTGGTAAACAGATGATGCGCAATACGAAACTTCGAGTGTATGATGGCTGTCACACCCGTCGGTCAATCCTCGAAGGAGAGGCTTTCTTTTGGAAGAGCTGCGCATCGAGGCCAATGGCAACCTTGGCCCCATCGATTCATCCCGTATCCCGCGCTACGCAGGAGCTGCCACCTATGCGCGCCTGCCGCGGCTGGACCAGGTGGCCAAGGCCGACGTTACGGTGGTCGGCGTGCCGTTTGACTCCGGCGTCTCCTACCGCCCCGGCGCCCGCTTCGGCGCCAACCATGTCCGCGAAGCCAGCCGGCTGCTGCGCCCGTACAATCCGGCCTGGGACGTCAGCCCCTTCGAAAACGTCCAGGTGGCGGACGCGGGCGACATGGCGGTCAACCCGTTCAACATCAATGAAGCGATCGAAACCATCCAGCAGAACGCCCTGGACCTGACCGCCTCCGGCAGCAAGCTGCTGACCCTCGGCGGGGATCACACCATTGCCCTTCCGCTGCTGCGCGCCGCCGCCGAGCGCGCCGGTGAGCCCGTGGCCATGCTCCACTTCGACGCGCACCTGGACACCTGGGACACGTACTTCGGCGCCGAGTACACCCACGGCACGCCCTTCCGCCGCGCCGTCGAGGAAGGCATCCTGGACACAGAGGCCATCAGCCACATCGGCACCCGAGGCCCGCTCTACGGCAAGAAGGACCTCGACGACGACCACCGCTTCGGCTTCGGCATCGTCACCTCCGCGGACGTCTATTACCAGGGCGTGCTGGAGACGGTGGCCAAGGTCCGCGAGCGGATCGGCAACCGCCCGCTCTACATCTCGGTGGATATCGACGTCCTGGATCCGGCGCACGCGCCGGGCACAGGCACGCCGGAAGCCGGCGGCATCACAAGCCGCGAACTTCTGGAAATCATCCGCGGCTTCCGCGGCATGAACCTGGTGGGCGCCGACGTCGTCGAGGTGGCCCCCGCCTACGACCACGCCGACATCACCGGTGTGGCGGCCAGCCACGTCGCCTATGAACTGGTCACCCTGATGGCGGACCGCGCCGTGGCGGGGGACAGGTTCGGCACGCCGAACGGCTACGCCGCCCAAGCCCTCGGCCAGGAATCCCGCCGCCCGGCCGGATTTGCCGCCTCTTCAGTCCAGCCCGCCGGAACCGGCCGGGCAGCCGTTGAGGAGTTCTCCAAGTGATCGATTTCGATCCCGGCGCAGAAGCTGCTACCGCAGGAACAAATGCAGGCACCGGCGTGCGCAACGGCGGGGACCTTGTCGTCGAGACCCTTGAGGCGCTGGGCGCCAAGACCGTCTTCGGCATCCCGGGCCAGCACGCCCTGGGCCTCTTCGACGCGATGGGCCGCGGGAACCTGCACTTCGTGTCCTCCCGGGTGGAGAACAACTCCGCCTTCGCGGCGGACGGCTATTCCCGCGCCACCGGCGAAGTCGGCGTCCTCTTCCTCTCCACCGGCCCGGGCGCCCTGACCTCCCTGGCCGGGCTGCAGGAAGCCTACGCCACGGGCGTCCCCATGGTGGTGGTGGCGAGCCAGATCCCGCTCGAGGGGCTCGGCGCGCGCCGCAAGGGCATGCTGCACCAGCTCGATGACCAGAAGGCCTCGGCCGCGAACGTCACCAAGAGCCAGCGGCTGATCCAGCACGCCTCCGGCATCCCCTCGGCCATCCAGGACGCCTGGACCGAGGCGATCTCCTCGCCGCAGGGCCCCGTGTGGCTGGAAATCCCGCAGAACGTCCTGCTGGACCCCATCATGGTGCCGCCGGTGGAGGACGCCCTCGCCGAAGCGGCGGACAACCCTCCCCGGGTGGAGCTGATCCGGGAGGCCGTGAAGTGGCTCTCGACGGCGGAACGTCCCGCCATCATCGCCGGCGGCGGCACCCGCCGCGGCCGGGCCGAGAAGTCGCTGCTCTCCATCGCGGAAAAGCTGCGCGCGCCGGTGATCTGCACGCCCGGCGGCAACGGCGCGTTCCCGTGGAACCATGAACTCTCGCTCCAGTCCTGGATCGAGGACCAGCACATGACGGAGCTGCTCGAAGACGCCGATGTCCTGATCGTCATCGGCTCCTCCCTGGGCGAGGTCACGTCCAACTACTTCACCTTCGAGCCGCGCGGCCGGATCATCCAGATCGACGCCGAACCCCGCGTCCTCGAATCCAACCGGCCCGGTCTGGGCATCCGCGCCGACGCCGGCCAGGCCCTGGCCGCCTTGGACGCCGCCCTGACGGAACCGCACGGCGAACGCGCGGACTGGCACGGGACGTCGCCCGAGGAGCTGATCGTCGAATCGCTGGCCAAGGTCAAGGCCCGGCTCGAATCCCAGGACCTCGGCAAGGAACTGAAGTTCATGGCGGACATCCGCGAGGCCGTTCCCGCGGACATGCAGACGTTCTGGGATATGACGATTTCCGCCTACTGGGCCTGGAGCTGCTGGGACGCCCGCGAGGGCCAGTTCCACTCCGCCCAGGGCGCCGGCGGGCTGGGCTTCGGCTTCCCCGCGGCGATCGGCGGCGCGGTCGGCCTGGAAACCACCAGTGCACCGGGTGGACCGGCGCGGGTACTGGCCGTCTCCGGGGACGGCTCGGCGATGTACTCCATTTCCGAGCTCGCCACGGCCAAGCAGCACAACGTCCCGGTCACCTGGCTGATTGTGGACGACGGCGGTTACGGCATCCTGCGCGAGTACATGGTGGGGGCCTTCGGCAAGGCCACGGCCACCGAGCTCGCCCGGCCCGATTTCGTCAAGCTCGCCGAGGCCTTCGGGGTCACGGCCACCCGGGTTGCCCCCGAGGACGTCGGGGACGCCCTGAGGGCGGGCTTCGCCGCGGACGGCCCGAACGTCGTCGTCGTCGAAACCCTGCTCAAGATGTTCGGCCCCACCCACCTGGGCACCTAAACAGGCCCGTACCGCGCAGAACTCTCCCGCACAGACCTCTCCCGTACCGCCAAGCGCGGACCGCAGCATCTTCCCTCACGGCACAAGTGAGATGGGCGCTGCCGGTCCGCGCTTGGCGTTTAAGCGCCCCTGCCGGCGTCGTCCGGCCACCCGCCCCTGCCGGCGTCGTCCGGCCACCCGCCCCTGCCGGCGTCGTCCGGCCACCCGCCCTTGCCGGCGTCGTCCGGCCACCCGCCCTTGCCGGCGTCGTCCGGCCACTGCCCCGCAGATTAGTTTCCCGAAGTAACCAATTTGGTATATAGTTGCCTTGGGCAAACAAAAAGGGGCGTCCGTCATGTCAGTTGAATCAAACGCTGCTAAATCAAACGCTGCAGCCAAACTCGTGTACCAGATCTTCGATCTCCAGCGCGCCGTCCGGTGCGTCGCCGCGGCCAGCCTGCGCGGGCAGGATACCGGGTTCGCGCTGCAGGGCGTGCTCCGCTTTGTGGGGGAGGGCGAATCCCGGGCCACGCACCTTGCGGAGCGGCTCGGCGTCAGCGCCCCTGTCCTCAGCCGGCACATCGCCGAACTGGAGGAACACGGATATGTCGTCCGCAGGCCGGATCCGGAAGACGGGCGCGCGCAGCTGATCGCCCTGTCCCCGTCCGGGGCGGAGAAACTCCGGGTCATCGAGGACCAGCGCACCACTTCCCTCCAGGGCCTGCTGCAGGACTGGAGCGAGGACGACGTCGAACTGACGGCGCGCACCCTCAAGAAACTTGCTGAGTCCCTCAGGACTTCAGCCCGGGCAACGACGGCCGGATCCACGAACACGACCGAAATTGTTGAGGAGTAGACATATGGCTAGCCACGCTGCCGCCACAGGGCCGACCCCGGCCCCGTCCCACACACCGCCGGGTGCCCCACGCGCACCCCAGCCCGCCGCACAGCCGGCGGCGATGACCCACCGCCAGATCATGGAGGCCCTCACCGGGCTGCTGGCCGCGTTCTTCACCGCGATCCTGAGCAGCACCATCGTGGCGAACGCACTGCCGACCATCATGTCCGAGCTCAAGGGCACTCAAACCGACTTTGCCTGGGTGATTACGGCGGCGCTGCTGGCCAACGCCGCGACCACGCCGATCTGGGGCAAGCTGGCAGACCTCTTCGACAAGAAGGTCCTCGTCCAGCTGAGCATCGTGATCTTCGTGGCCGGCTCCGTGATGGCAGGCCTTTCCGAAACCATCCCGCTGCTGCTGACCGCCCGCGTCATCCAGGGCATCGCCATGGGCGGGCTCACCGCCCTGGCCCAGGCCATCATCGGATCCATGATCCCGCCGCGTGACCGTGGAAAATACTCCGGCTACATGGGCGGCGTCATGGCCGTGGGTACTGCCGGCGGCCCGCTGCTGGGCGGATTCATCGTGGACAGCCCGCTGGGGTGGCGCTGGACCTTCTTCGTCTGCGTCCCGCTCGCCGTCGTCGCACTCATCCTGCTGCAGATCACCCTGAAGATCCCGCACATCAAGCGCCCGGCCAAGATCGACTGGCTCGGTTCGATCCTGCTGACCTCCGGCGTCAGCCTGCTGCTGATCTGGGTTTCCTTCGCAGGCAACCCCGACTACTACGACTGGTGGTCCTGGCAGACGGCTGCCATGGTAGGCGGCGGCGTGCTGCTCCTGGGCCTGCTGGTTGTCGTGGAATCCCGGGTGGCCCAGCCCATCATCCCGCTCAAGATCATCTCCGAGCGCACCACCGCCCTCGCGATCCTCGCCTCGGTGGCTGTCGGCGTCGGCATGTTCGGCTCCTCGACGTTCCTTGGCCAGTACTTCCAAGTGGCACGCGGCGCGACCCCCACCGAGGCGGGCCTGCTGACCCTGCCCATGATCGCGGGCAATCTGATCGGTTCCGTGGCGTCAGGCATGCTCATCAGCCGCACCGGAAAGTGGAAGCGCTACCTGATCGCAGGCGCGGTCCTGCTGATCGGCGGCCTGGGCCTCGCGGGAAGCATGGACCACACCACCGAACTGTGGCTGACCGGCATCTACACCGCCATCCTCGGCATCGGGCTTGGACTGCTGATGCAGAACCTGGTCCTCGCGGTCCAGAACACCGTGCGGGCCACGGATATCGGCACGGCCAGTGCGTCGGTCGCATTCTTCCGCTCCGTGGGCGGCGCGATCGGAGTCTCGGTGCTCGGCGCCGTGCTGGGCAACCGCGTCAAGGAGCTCGCGGTGGAAGGGCTCGCTGCCGCCAACATCCCCGTCCCGGCGGGGTCCTCCGGCGCCAGCATGGACCTCAACGACATGCCGGCACCGATCCGCGACATCATGCGCGCCGCCTACGGTGACGCGATAGCCCAGATCTTCCTGATCTCGGCAATCATCGGCATCTTGGCGCTCGTGGCGATCCTCTTCATCAAGGAACAGCCCCTGCGGCGCACCGTTGACATCCGTCCGGAACCCGCCGAACGCGACGCCGGCGCCGGCCTGAGCTCCGCCGGGGTCGGCATGGCCGGGTCGTCCGGGGCATCGTCGGGGGTCCCGGTGGCACGGACCGGGATCGTGGACCTTGACCGGGAATTCATCGAGATCCTCATGAGGCAGCGCGCCAATGAATCCAGGTTCCCGGACGCTGCTCGGCCGGGCGCCGGGCGGCCGGGGGCGGGTCAAATGAGCACGGGCCAAATGAGCACGGGCCAGCCGGCCGCAGGCCAACCGGAGTCCAGCGCGGACCGCGCGGCCGACCGGGAAGGTGCCAGGCTGCGCGCCCGCACCCTGGTGGCCGATGCGCGCTCCGAAGCCGCCGACGTCGTGCCTGTCCTGCTGCAGACCCAGCAACTGCTGGCAGAGCAGCAGCTTCAGCTGGCCGAGGCGCTGCGCGCCGTTTACGAGCAAGCGGCAGAGCAGCGTGCGATTGCTGCCGAACAGGCCCGGATCAGCGACGAGCTCACGGTCCTGCGCCGGCAGCTCGCGAAGGAACGGAAGCTGCAGCGCGCCGCCGCCGACTACATCGCAACGCACGGCCGGCACCTGCCCGAGTAGCCCCGGCCCGGATTCGCACCCCCAGAAGTACATCGTTTGGATGATATTGGGTGTCCAATGTTCCGCCGGGGCCGGGGATTTCGTAGAGTGGGTTGCCTAAGGCTGTCGGCCCCCTCTGCTATTAATTTCAACATTCACTCAGTGCTCTCCAACCGGCTCCCCAAGGAGCGTCACTGTTCGGTAATCCTAAGGACTCGTGGGCATGCTTGTCACCCTCATACGGCGCTATTCCAAGCCGTATCTGCCATACATCGCGGCTGTCATCATTTTCCAGCTGGCATCGACCATCGCGGCTTTGTACCTCCCCAGCCTCAACGCCCAGATCATCGACGAGGGCGTCTCCCGCGGCGACACGGACTACATCTGGCGCACCGGCGGGCTGATGCTCGGGGTCGCGCTGATCCAGGTGGTCACCGCGATCGCCGGGGTCTACTTCGGCTCGAAGGCCGCGATGGCGTTCGGCCGGGACCTGCGCCGGGGCGTCTTCCGCAAGGTCAGCAGCTTCTCGGCCAAGGATGTCAACGTTTTCGGTGCCCCCACGCTCATCACGCGCGGCACCAACGATGTCCAGCAGGTCCAGATGCTCATGCTCATGGCGCTGAACTTCATGGTGGCCACTCCCATCATGTGCATCGGCGGGATCTTCATGGCCCTCCGCGAGGACCTCAACCTGTCCTGGCTGGTCTGGGTCTCGGTGCCCCTGCTGACGGTTGTCGTGGGATACCTCGTGGTCCGGCTCATGCCGCTCTTCCGCTCCATGCAGAAGAAGATTGACCGGCTCAACGGTGTCCTCCGCGAGCAGATCATCGGCATCAGGGTGGTCCGGGCCTTCGTTCGCGAACCCCACGAAGCCGAGCGCTTCGGCGCGGCCAACAAGGAACTGACGGACGTATCGCTGAAGATCGGTGCCCTGTTTGTGCTGATGTTCCCCGCCATCGGGATGATCCTGCACGTCTCCACGGCCGCTGTGCTGTGGTTCGGCGGCCAGCGCGTAGATGCCGGCGAAATGCAGGTGGGCTCGCTGACAGCGTTCCTGCAGTACCTGTTGCAGATCCTGATGGCCGTCATGATGGGCACGTTCATGGCCATGATGATTCCCCGCGCCTCGGTCTGCGCGGACCGCATCGGCGAGGTGCTCGACGTCGAACCCTCCATCCATGAGCCGGTCACCCCCGTGGCGCCGGCCCGAAAGGCCGGTCGCGTGGAGTTCCGGAACGTGTCCTTCGCCTATCCGGGCGCTGAAGCGCCCGTGCTCAGCGATGTCAGCTTCACGGCCGAGCCCGGCCAGACCGTGGCGATCATCGGTTCCACCGGCGCCGGCAAGACCAGCCTGCTGGCACTGCTGCCCCGGCTCTACGACGCCGGATCGGGCGAGGTCCTGCTCGACGGCGTCCCCGTCACCCACCTGGACCGGGGGGAGATCACGCAGCGCGTCGCCATGGTGCCGCAGCGTCCCTACCTGTTCTCCGGAACCATCGAGCACAACCTGCGCTTCGGCAAGCCCGAGGCCACGGACGAGGACCTGTGGGAGGCCCTGACCGTGGCCCAGGCCTCGGACTTCGTGCGCGAAAAGAAAGACGGCCTCGGCTCACGGATCGCCCAGGGCGGCACCAACGTCTCCGGCGGGCAGCGGCAGCGGCTGTGCATCGCACGCGCCCTCGTCACCGAGCCCAAGGTCTTCCTGTTCGACGACTCGTTCTCGGCCCTGGACGTCGCCACGGACGCCAGGCTCCGCCGGGCGCTCAAGGCGAAGACTGCCGACGCGACCGTGATCATCGTGGGCCAGCGCATCTCGACGATCGCCGACGCCGACCAGATCCTGGTGCTGGAGAACGGCCGGATCGTGGACCGTGGCACGCATGAGGAACTGTTGGAAAGCTCCACCACCTACCAGGAAATTGTCGAATCCCAGTTGAGCGCAGAGGCAGTCGCATGAGCACCAACGAGAAAGTCTCCACAGAAGCTCCGGAAACAGCTGCCGTGACGGAAGAGGATTTCTACGAGGAGGAGTTCACCCCCGGCGAAGCCGACGGCGGCATGTTCGGCGCCATGCCGGCCAAGAAGGCCCAGCATTTCTGGCCCTCGGCGAAGCGGCTCATGGGCTTGCTGAAGCCCGAGCAGGCGGGAATCGCGATCGTGCTCGGGATGGTGACTGTCGCCGTCGTCCTCAACGTCGTCGCGCCCCGGATCCTGGGCCAGGCCATGGACGTGATCTTCGGGGGAGTGGTCGGCAAGCAGCTCCCGTCCGGGGCCGGCAAGGAGCAGTACATCGAAGGACTGCGCTCTCAGGGCCAGAACAACTTTGCGGACATGCTCTCCAAGATGGACCTCGTCCCCGGCGTGGGCATCGATTTCCAGAAGCTCGCGTTCCTGATCAGCGTGGTGCTGGTGATGTACTTCGTCGCCAACATCTTTCTCTGGCTGCAGGGCTACGTCCTGAACGTGCTCGTCATGCGGGTGGTTCGCAAGCTGAGGGATGACACCGAGAAGAAGTTGAACAGGCTCCCGCTGAACTACTTCGACACCCGCCAGCGCGGCGACATCCTGTCGCGGGTCACCAACGACGTCGACAACATCCAGCAGGCGCTCCAGCAGGCCTTCGCGCAGCTGGTGAACTCGGCCCTGACGGTGCTCGGCATCGTGATCATGATGTTCATCGTGTCGTGGCAGCTGGCGCTCATCGCTCTGATCGCCCTGCCGCTGGCCGGGGTGGCCGCCGGCATCATCGGCTCCCGCAGCCAGAAGCTCTTCGCCTCCCAGTGGAAGAACACCGGGGAGCTCAACGGCCAGATCGAGGAATCGTTCTCCGGCCACGACCTCGTCCGCGTCTTCGGCCGCGACGCCGACATGCTGGCCCGCTTCGACGAGCGGAACGAGGCCCTCTACCAGGCCAGTTTCGGGGCCCAGTTCGTGTCCGGCATGATCATGCCGGTCATGCAGTTCGTGTCCTACCTCAGCTACGTGGGGATCGCCGTCGTCGGCGGCCTCCGGGTTGCGTCGGGCGGGATGAGCCTGGGCGACGCCACGGCCTTCATCCAGTACTCGCGCGAGTTCACCCAGCCGTTGGGGCAGATGGCCGGGATGGCAAACATGCTGCAGTCCGGCGTTGCCTCCGCCGAGCGCGTCTTTGAATTCCTCGACGCCGAGGAGCAGGACGCCGAGACCGCCACCGAACACCTGCCGGCGAAGACCGACGGCCATGTCGACTTCAAGCACGTCACCTTCAGCTACTCACCGGACAAGCCGCTCATCGAGGACCTGTCCTTCACCGCCGAGCCGGGGCACACCGTGGCGATCGTCGGACCGACAGGTGCCGGCAAGACCACCTTGGTGAACCTCGTGATGCGCTTCTACGAGCTCAACGCCGGCAGCATCACCTTGGACGGCGTGGACATCACGCAGCTGAGCCGTGCGGAGCTGCGGGCCAAGGTGGGCATGGTCCTCCAGGACGCGTGGCTGTTCGGCGGAACCATCTACGACAACATCCGGTACGGCAAGCTGGACGCCACCGAGGACCAGATCATGGAGGCGGCGAAGGCCACGTTCGTGGACCGCTTCGTCCGCGCACTTCCGGACGGCTACAACACGATCATCGATGAAGAGGGCAACAACGTCAGCGCCGGCGAAAAGCAGCTGATCACCATAGCCCGGGCATTCGTGGCGAACCCCTCGCTGCTGATCCTGGATGAGGCCACGAGTTCCGTGGACACCCGCACGGAGGTGCTGGTGCAGAAGGCCATGGCCGCGCTGCGCACCGAGCGCACGAGCTTCGTGATCGCCCACCGCCTCTCCACCATCCGGGACGCCGACACCATCCTGGTCATGGAGGCCGGCCGCATCGTGGAGCAGGGCCGGCACGCCGAGCTGCTGGCATTCAAGGGCGCCTACTACCGCCTGTACATGTCCCAGTTTGCCGGCGAAGACGCCGAGGCATCCTTTTGGGAAGACACAGCGGAAGACACGACGGCGGTGCGCAGCTGAGCCCCGCCGGTCCTCGGCGCATCGAGGTGCAGGTGCCGATGCGCTGGGGCGACATGGATGCCTACGGCCACATCAACAATGTCCAGATCGTCCGCATCCTGGAGGAGGCGCGCATCGCGGCCTTCGGGCCGCCCCGCGGAGCCGGGCTGCCGGGGATCGAGCCCCCGGTGTCCCTTTTCAACGAGATCCCGGAGGGAACCCTCGCGTTGGTGGTCGAGCACAAGATCCGGTACGTCAGGACGCTCGAATACCGCAACGTGCCCGCCGTGGTCCAGCTGTGGATCGGGGCGGTCAAGGGTGCCAGTTTTGACATCCACTACCTCGTGCAGGATCCCGTCACCGGGGAGGACTGCGTCCGGGCCACGAGCCATCTGGCGTTCGTGGACGAGGCCACGGGGAGGGTGCAGCGGCTGACCCCGGAGCAGAAGGAACGGCTCGGGCCGTTCACGTTCGCCCACGCGGCCGGCGTTTAGCGCCCGGACATTGCCGGCTGACCGGCCCGCCCGGTCCCTTAGCCTCTACCTCGGTGCCCGGATCGCTCCTAGAATGAACACCCGGAAGCAAGGAGCCCGGACGTTAGGAGCAGTGGTCACGGTGAACATGCGCAAGAAACACGACAGGAAGAAGACCTGGAAGGAACTCTCGCCGCTGGCACGGTTCGGGACCATCGCCGGAGCCGCCATTCAGCTGGCACTCCTGGTCGCCGCCCAGCGGGACATTTCACGCCGGCCGGCCGAGGAGATCCGCGGCAGCAAGGCCCTGTGGCGGGCAGCCACGCTGGTCAACTTCGTCGGCCCTGGCTGCTATTTCATCTTCGGCCGGAAACGGCTTCCCGGCACCACATAGCCACCAAATAGCCATCACCAAGCCACCAAGAAGTTGCCACCTGTCAGGCCTGCGGTGCCGCCCGGCTTCGGCGCAACCGGAGGCTACTCTGCGGTAGCCCTCGGCTGGCCTTTATGCGCGCGTTCAGCTTAAGCCTGTAAATTGAACGTATGACCCCAGCCAAAAAGCCTGCCATGCACCGTGCCCTCGGCATCTCCAAGGAGATCGAAGACGCGGCGTGGTTTGTGCTGGGCCCGGGGTTGCACGGCAAACCGTCGGCTTTGGACGGGCGCACCAGGACGTGGACTGCGGACGCCGCGACGGAGCTGCGGGAACGCCTGGAGCGCGGCGTTCCCGACCCCAAAGCCCCCATGATGACCAACCTCCGCCAGAACCTGGAGGACGCATCTCGGGGCGCCAAACAGCTTGCCGTCGAACTGCTGTTCCTGCAGTCCCTGCCGCTGGCCCACGAAGTGAAATCGCTCAAGGTCAAACGCGCCCGCGTGGCCGAGGCCGCGTCCTGGCTGGCGCCTCCGCTGGAACTCCCGGATGAGCTGTACGCGGGCATGACGGACCACGGAGTCATCCGGGACCGCACCGCGGAATTCAACTGGACCATCTGGGACCACCTGAAGTGGCTCTGCCGGTTCGTACAGCATGTGGCCGGGCAGCCCGCGGGCGTCGTCACCGCGGCTGTCAAGGACCCGCTCGCCTTCCACCGGCTTGTGGCCGGCACACCAGATGACCAGCCGGGCATCCGCCGCAGCATTGAGTTCCTGGTCTGGCCCAGCTACTTCGAGCCCGTCGTGGCCGACGTCGAGCGGCAGGAGATCCGCGACGCGTTCGCCTCCCTGGTCGGCGGGGCAAAGGGGGACAGCGACGAGGAAATCTCGGCGGACGTCCACCGCATCCGCCTGCACCTCGACCAGCAGGCCGGCCAGCGGATCGACTGGTACTCCCGCCAGCTCGTGAGCCAGTGGCGCAAGGTCGGCGATCCGGGCCGCCGCGCGTGGCTGCTGCGCACCCACCACGACAACGCCGAGCTGCTGGGTGCCTGGCGGGACGAGGAGACGGTGACGCTCGACGTCGAACACCTCCGCCTGCTGGACCCGGGCGTTACTGCCGGGCTCGTCCAGCATGCGGTCGACGAGGACTACAAGCACCTCGGCTATGTCGAACGCGAGGACACGAAGACCGCCGTCTTTGCGTTCCTGACCGTGATGAAACCGGGCGACCTCGCCCTCTACCAGAGCTCGGGCACGGTCCGGGTAGGGGTGGTCCTCGGCGAACCGGAACACCGCGAGGACAACCGCCGGCTCCGCCGCAAGGTCCGCTGGTTCGATGAAACGCATGACGTCACCGGGCTGCCCCGGCACGTGCAGCGGCAGCTGACCACCTCCGGCAACATTGTGGACATCACCCGCGTCATCCAGGCCCTCGAAGCTCTCCTGCCGGCCGAAGCGGAGGCTGACGCCGGTGACGGCACGGAGCCGGCCGCCGTCGTCGAACCCGCCTGTGACGGATTCCGTCCCCTGACACCGGAGTTCGCCGCGTCCATGCACATGGACCTGGAGCCGCTGCAGGAGATCGCCGAACTCCTCGAAGAGAACCGGCAGCTGGTGCTGTACGGCCCGCCGGGAACCGGCAAGACGTACCTCGCCAAGCACCTGGCAGCCGAGCTGGCCGGCGACACCACGGATGAGCGCGTGAAACTCGTCCAGTTCCACCCGTCCTACGCCTACGAGGACTTCTTCGAGGGCTTCCGCCCGGACAAGACGGACGAGGGCCAGGTGTCCTTCAAACTGGTGGCCGGGCCGCTGCGCCGGCTCGCGGAGGAGGCCGCCAAGCCCGGCAACGGGAGCAAGCCCTACTTCCTGATCATCGACGAGATGAACCGGGCGAACCTCGCGAAGGTCTTCGGCGAGCTGTACTTCCTGCTCGAATACCGCGATGACCGGATCTACCTCCAGTACAGCCCGAACGAGCCGTTCACGCTGCCTGACAACCTTTACATCATCGGAACGATGAACACCGCGGACCGGTCCATCGCGATGATGGATGCCGCCATCCGCCGCCGCTTCTCCTTCATCGAGCTGCATCCGAAGACGGAGCCGGTGAAGGGGTCGCTGCTGCGGTTCCTGCAGGCCCGGGATCTTGATACGACGCCGGCCCTGCTGCTGGATGCCCTGAATGACGCGATCGACGAGTGGGACAGGGACCTCATGATCGGGCCGTCCTACTTCATGAAGAAGTCCGCGCAGACGCCGAAGGGCCTGCGCCGGATCTGGAAGTACGAGCTCATGCCGCTGCTGGAGGAGCATTACCACGGCCAGCTCAACCGCGCCCAGCTGGAGGAGCGGTTCGGACTGGAACAGCTGCTGGCCCGCCTTGCGCACGTCTAGCCTGGCCGCGCCCGGCGTGCGCACGTCTAAGCTGGCTGCCCCCGCCGTGCGCGCCCCCGGTGCCGCGCCGCTGCGGCGGATCGTGCTGGACGAGCTTTCCGTGGGTGTGGTGGAGCGGCTCGATCCGGGCAGCGCCGCCTACGTCAACGGCAGCGGGCTGGCGAAGGCCTCGCCGATGGGCCTGGGACTGTACCGGATTGAACCCGTGGGGAAGGTGGGCTCGGTGCGCACCCCCGCCGTGCAACTGGAGGTGCGGCCCAAGGAACGGCTGGGCCTGGGCCGGCTCCTGTTCCTGCTCGGCTACGCGGGGGACCAGGGCTTCCGCGAGGATTCCGTGGCCGCTGTCGAGGACGCGGACTTGTGGAGCGCGCTGGCCGAATCACTGGCGCAGCTTGCCGACCGCGCGCTGAGCCGCGGGGTGCTGCAGGGCTACCTCACTGTGGAGGAGTCGCTGCGGACGGTCAAGGGCCGGATCCGGATCTCCGACCAGATCTCCCGCCGGCCCGGCATGCTGGTTCCGCTGGAGATCTCCTACGACGAGTTCACGGAGGACATCGCCGAAAACCGGATCCTGCGCGCCGCGCTCGAACGGATGTCACAGGTGCCGCGCGTTCGGCCCGAAGTCCTGAGCCGGCTGCGGCAGCTGAAGGGAAAGCTCGACGCCGTGACGCGCCTTCAGTCCGGCGCGCCGCTGCCGCCGTGGCGCGCCAGCCGGATGAACACCCGGTACCACGCGGCCCTCCGGCTCGCCGAGGTGATCCTGCGGAACGCCTCGGCGGAGGCCGGCGACGGCAAGCAGCAGTCGGCGTCGTTCGTGGTGGACATGTCCAGGGTCTTCGAGGACTTCGTCGGGACGGCCCTGCGGGAAGCCATGGCCGCCTACCCGGGGGAGATGCGGCTGCGGTACAACGCGCTGCTGAACGAGGCCGTCCGCGACTCGGACCGGATCGTGGTGCAGCCCGGCGCCGTCCACTTCCTGGGCGGCCGGCCAGTGATGGTGTACGACGCCAAGTACAAGGCAGCCGCCGACCTCGGCGCGTCGCTGTCGGCAGACCACTACCGGATGCTGGCCTACTGCACGTCCCTGCGCGTGCCGACGGCGTGGATGGTTTACCCGGGCGCGGGAGAAATCAAACTGCGCCGGATCCTGAACACCGACATCGACGTGGTGGAATTCCCGCTGGATCTGTCCCTGCCGCCGGCGGAAATTCTGGCCTCGGTGGCCGACCTCGCCCAGCAGTCCTGGGGCGAAGTGCTGCGGCAAGCCAGGATCGACCGCTGACGGCCGCTAACCGCCGTTAGCGGAGCCGACCGCTGACGGAGCCGGCCGTTCGCGGAGCCCGGCCTGGGGCTTGTATTGCGGAACCCGGCCAGTTTCAGTCCAGTTGCAGCTAGGCGGATTCGTCCTGCCGGACGGCCACCGTCAGCAAATGCTTCAAGAGCGCCTTTTCCGGCTTGCCCGGGTTATTCGCGACATGCCAGCGAAGTTTTTCGCGTACCTCCGCTTCTTCGGGGCCGGTGTCAGAGAGAATCTCATCAATGATCGAGGTCACCTGCCGTCGCAGGGGTTCGAGATCCTGCTCTACCTGACGCAACTGCCGGGCCCGGACGGCGTCGCGTCCGTGGTCGCCGGGACGCCGGAATTCCAGCACCTTGGAATTGGACCCGTTTGAATTGGACCCTGGCGATGGAGTAGCGGTGTCCAGCTCTTCGTTCGACATCAGCAAGTGCCGCATCTGCGCTCTCCCGTGGGTGTAGTAGTACGTGTAAGTACTGACCTAATAGGGTCTAAGTCCCCGAATTTGAATTTTAGCCGAGACAGACCAGTCTGTCTCGTTTAGCGATAAGATATTTTTTGATGTCTTTTGCAACGAATTCCGGGCCTGGATCGGCCCCGCCGCCCGCCGCGGCGGACGGCGGCGCGCCAGGCGTGTCCGATGTCCGGGAGCGAATTCTGGCGGCCGCCTACGATTTGTTCTCCAGTCGGGGAGTGCGAGGCGTCGGGGTCAACGAACTGATCAGCCGTTCCGGGGTGGCGAGGGCCAGCTTCTATCGGCATTTCGCGTCGAAGGACGACCTTGTATTGGCGTTTCTGGAACGCAGGGACCGGCAATGGACCGTGGACTCGATCATCTCCGAGGCCCGGCGCAGGGGCAGCGCCCCCGAGGAGCAGCTGCTGGCCATTTTCGACGTCTTCGCTGACTGGTTTGCGCGCGACGACTTCGAAGCGTGCTCCTTCGTGAACATTCTGCTCGAGATGGGGCCCGGGCACCCTCTGGGCCAGGCCAGCATCAACTACCTCGCCAAGGTCCGCGGCCACGTCCAGCAGCTGGCCGGAGAGGCAGGACTGCGCGACACAGAGAATTTCTCCCGGTCCTGGCACATCCTGATGAAGGGATCGATCGTTTCCGCCGCCGAGGGGGACCGTGCCGCCGCGGGACGTGCCCGTCAGCTGGCCGGCTGGCTGATTGCCCACCACCGGGCGTAGGTCGCGGGGCTCAGGATTGCCGGGCTCACGCTGGAGGCGGCGCCAGCAGGAACGTGTCCAGCTGGTCCTCCAGCGCTGAGGGATCCTTCAGCTCGCACTCCCAGACGGTGAGCACCTCCCATCCTGCACTTTCGAGCTGGCGGCGCTGTTCGGCGTCGCGGTTTCTGGTCCGCGTGCGCTTGGTTTCCCAGAATTCGGCATTGGCCTTGGGTGCGTGCTGCCCCGTCCGGCAGTCATGGAAATGCCAGAAACAGCCGTTGACGAAGATGACCTTGTGACGGCTCGCGAACACAAGATCGGGGCTGCCGGGGAGCCGGCCGCCGCGCGCGGCGCCGTGCAACCGGTAGCGGTAGCCCTTGGCATGGAGCAGCTTCCGCACCAGGAGCTCAGGCTTGGTGTTCTTCCCCCGGATGCGGGACATATTCCAGCTGCGCCGCTCCGGTGTCAGCTTGTCCGCCATCATTTAAGTCTAGGCCGCTGCTGGGCGGGGCCGGGCAGGGCGGCGGAGGTCCCTGTCCGGGGCCGGAGCTCCTGGGCCAGGTGCCCGGCGTCGTCGGGCTTCGGGGCCTCTAGATATCCCGTTCCGGGTGTTCGCCGAGCTGGAAGTGGCGGCCCGTGACCGACGTCGGTTCGATCTCGACGTAGAAGTCCTTCAGCGTCGGTACCCAGGGTTTCAGCCCCAGCGCCTCGGCCGCGGCGATATCCGCGGACTGCTCGAGCACGCGAGCGGTGCCGCGAAGGACTACTGACCAGGCCTCCTCGGACAGGATGCCGTCGGTTTCGAAGAGCACCTTGGCGTTGATTGTCAGCTCGGCCAGCTTGTTGCCGGGGGCGGTCCGGAGGTACAGCTTCCTGCCGCTCACCGCGTAGTTCACCGGGAAAATGTCAGGCTCACCGGCTACCGAGACCACGAGCCTGCCGTGTTTGGTGCCCTCAATCAGCTTCCAGTTCTGTTCATCGGTCAGGTTGAGGATGGGATTGTTGTCTGCATGTTCGAACATCATGGGCTCATTGTTCTATCCCTTGTAGAAAAACGCCAGAGGCTATTGGGAGGAATGTCTCTGGGGCGAACCAGACAGCTGTGGATAACCTCTACGACCACAATGTGATGTCGGTTACCCTTAAGCATTGTTTTGACTCAGGCGTCTTGATTTCTATCGGGGGAGTAGCTGACCATGACATCTCGCACTTCGATTCCCAGGCGTTGGCGCGCTGTCGCCGCCACGGTGGTTACAGCCTCGCTGCTCTCAATCTTCGCTTGCAGCGGCGGGAGCGCATCGCCGCCTGGATCTCCGGCTCCTGAGTCTCCGAGTATGTCCGTGTCGTCCACTCCCAGCGCGACGCCTGCGCACACTGCCAGCTACAAGCCGGCGGATGCCTCGGGCAAGGCCCAAAACGTCCCGGTTCCCGTACTGCCGGAGGCTGCTAAGGCCGAGACGAAGGAAGGCGCGATCGCGTTCGCCTCCTATTGGTTCAGCTTGCTCAGCTATGGATATGAGACGGGAGATCTGGCACCCCTTGAATCGGTCACATCTTCCAGTTGTGAACCATGCTCAAAGGCCAAGAGTGTTATCAGCGCCTGGCATTCAGAAGGCCGCTGGCTTGTGGGAGGGAAAATCACAACTCCCTCGATAAGCACCGAATTTGTCCGAGGTCCTGAGGCGTCATACCAAATAGCCGTTCAGGCCCATCAGACACCCTTGGTATACGTTCGGCCGGACGGCAGCATCGCACGTAGCGATCCTCAGCCCGACGATACTGGGAATCTCTTGTTTGTGGCATTCAAGGACGGCTCTTGGCGTCTTGCAGACGTCGGCAGAATTGTCGCGTGAGCCATGCGACTCGCAACCGCGTGCAGGACCTTGGTTTTGCTGGTGGTCTCCGCTGCAATGATCGCGACCATTGGACTATCGCCAGCGCGCGCGAATGATCCGGATATATTCGGGGACTGGAAGCCCGATAGCGTTAACCTGAATGGCTGGGCGTGGGATGCGTCGTCAAAGACCTTCATGCATACTGCACCCGGATCGGTTTCTGGAGACCCATTCCAGTACAAGTACGAACTTCAGTGCCACTTGGGCGGCGGCGACTTCGACACCGTGTGTTTGGCGAGGCAATTGGACTGTAAGAACGGACCAGACGGCAAGGACGGGATTCCGGTTGTTTGGCTGAAAGCTCCAGCAGGCGTGCCAAACCCGACGTGGTCGTTTCACTCCGGCCCAACCTGCCTGTTCGATCCCAGACCCGCGGACTTGCTGCCCCGCATTGCCGAGATGATCCAAACGGAGTTCCAGAAACTCCCGGTGGCCGCAGGAACTCTGACAGCCCAACCTAGCCCGCATACGCTGCGCGGGGCAGAGACCAACTTCTTCGCCGATGCAGCCGAACAGCGGTTCGACATCACGATCCTTGCTCAACAGGTTCATGTCATCGCCAAACCCGTGCAGTACACCTGGAGCTACGGCGACGGCACATCGCTGGGACCGCAGACCGTGGCCGGCGGACCGCTGCCGCAGGATCGCTGGGGCGAGAAGACCCTCACCAGCCACATCTACACGCAGACCGGCGACTTCTCAGTGGTTCTGACGACGCATTTCCAGGGAACATATTCGGTCAACGGCGGGCCGCCCCTGCCGATCCCCGGCCAGGGGCAGTTCAGCTCGCCGCCTCGGACGGTCAGCGTATGGCGGACGATCACCCGAAACTATGCAGATGACTGTCTGCAGAACCCTCATGGACTGGGTTGCCCCGGGGTCGCAGCGCCGCAACCTTGAGTATCGCCGGGCGTGATCCGAGTCTCACATGGAATAGTTGCAGGCGCCGCGCAGTTGCCGCCATTGGATCAATCATCTGTGAAAGGAACTGCGCATGCTGTTTTCCCCGTTGACCCTCGGCGAGCTGGAACTGCCCAACCGACTCGTGATGGCGCCGTTGACCCGCGTCCGCTCCGGCAAGGAAGGGATCCCGGGACCACTGGTCGTGGAGCACTACCGCCAGCGCGCCTCGCTCGGTTTGATCGTCAGCGAAGGTACCTACCCCAGCCATGCCGGCCAGGGATTCCCGGGCCAGCCCGGCCTCGTGACCGAGGAGCAGCTCAAGGGCTGGGCGAACGTCACGTCGGCCGTACACGCAGAAGGCGGCAGGATTTTCGCGCAGGTGATGCACGCGGGCCGGGTCACCCACGAAGACACCACCGGTGGCTACGAAGTTGTCGCGCCCAGCGCCATCGCCATCGACGGCGAAACGCGCACCTATTCCGGCAAGAAGTCGTACCCGGTTCCGCACGCCCTGGCCGTCGAAGAACTGCCGGGAATTGTCCAGGAATTCGTCAACGCCTCCCGCAATGCCATTGAGGCAGGTTTCGACGGCGTGGAGCTGCACTCCGCCAACGGCTACCTGCTGCACGAGTTCCTCTCGCGGGCCGCCAACCAGCGCGACGACATCTACGGTGGCTCACCGGAGAACCGGGCGCGTTTCGTCGTCGAAGTTGCCGAAGCCGTGGTGGCCGCCATCGGCGCGGACCGCGTCGGCATCCGCATCTCCCCGGAGCACAATATTCAGGGTGCGCTCGAACTGGACGCAGCGGACGTCCGCGAGACCTACGGACACCTCGTCGATGCCTTGGCGCCGCTCCAACTGGCGTACCTGAGCGTCCTTCACAAGGAGCCCACGAGTGAACTGGTCCAGGATCTGCGCACGCGGTTCAACGGGACTTTCCTGGTGAACACGGGCTTCGGCGCCATCACGACCCGCGAGGAAGCCACGGCGCTGGTCGCGGACGGCCACGCTGACGCCGTCGTCGTCGGACGCCCCGCCATCGCCAACCCGGACCTGGCCCGTCGCTGGCGTGAAGGCCTGCCGGTCAACGAGCCGGATCAGTCCACGTTCTACAGCGATGGCGCCAAGGGCTACACCGACTACCCCGCGTACCAGAACTAGGCCGGCGAGCAGCACCCGCACCGCTGGGCATGTGCAGCCATGGCCACGAACAGTGGGCAGAACGCCATTTTGCCCACTGTTCGCGTTTAAGAATGGGCATGTCCCCCGGTGGCTCTTCGATCTGCCGAGTCCTATAGGATCTGAACATGCAACTAGCTTCCTCCGGCAGCCTCCCTGGGGGAGGCTCGGGCCGCTCAGCAGGCCGTACCGTCAGCCGGCAGGTGCTGGCAGACCACGTCTATGAAGCACTTCTGGCGTCGCTCATGGACGGTCGGCTGGAACCCGGGACTGCGGTGAGCATTGATGGAACCGCCAGGGAACTCGATGTTTCCCCGACGCCGGTGCGCGAGGCTCTCGCCCGGCTGGAACACACCGGAATGGTCCGCCGCGTGGCGCTCAAGGGGTACCGCGTCGCGCCGGTCTTCAGCGGGGAAGACTTTGCGGAGCTCATGGAAGCCCGCCTTGCGATCGAGCCCGTCAACGCCCGCCTCGCGTGTGCCCGGCTGACGCCCGAGCACCTTGCCGAACTGGCGCAGGCAGTCTCCGACCTCAGGGAAGCGCCGAGGGGCCCTTCATTTGCCGAATACAAGGACTATCTGGAAGCCGACGAGCGGTTCCACCGGCTGATCGCGGAACAGACCGGCAACCAGTTCATGGTCGCCGCTTATGCCGCCCTCGGCGGACAAGTGCAGCGCTTCCGCCTGTTTGGGGGAGTGGGCATCACCGACGCGGAGAATGCGATCGCCGAGCACCAGTCCGTCCTGGATGCCTTCTCGTCGGGAGATCCGGAGAAAGCCGCAGCAGCAATGGCCGAGCACGTACAGAAGGTGCGCGGCCGGGCCATCGCCGACGCGCCGGCAGACTGAGCCCGCAGGCCGACCCCACAGATTCTCTGTGACCCCTTCACCTGAGAATTAACTCCTATAGGATCTTTGATTGTTACAAACAATCCCGGATGTGATCTTGACAACGTTCTATGGATAGTAAATCCTATAGGAAACAGGATTCCACGAAGGAGTGAACCCATGACCTACACAGCCGAAAACTGGCCCATCACCGCAGCCCTCCTGCAGTTCCCGGGCGTCAACGCCGCCGGGCAGCAGATGAACGATGCCGGGGCCCCCGCCTGGGCCGCGGTGCTCCAGGAAGTCAAGGACGCGGGCTTCGCCAATGCGGACCTCACCGACAGCTGGGTCCGCCCCGGCGACCTCAGCGCCGCCCGCCTCGCAGAGTTCAAGCAGACGGCCGACAACGTGGGCATCGGCATCCCCGTCATCTCCGCCATCCGGCGCAGCGTCATCGAGGCCGAAAACTGGGAAGCGAACCTGGCCTACAGCCACCGCACCATCGACGCCGCGGCTGAACTCGGCTGCGAAGTTGTCTCCTTCGGGCTGCACCAGGCGCTCACCGCCGAGCAGCAGAAGCAGCTGTGGTTCTGGACCGTCGAAGGACACAAAGACCCGGTGGGGGACAAGGAATCCTGGGGCAAGGCCGTCACCCGCCTCCGCGAACTCGGCCAACACGCCGCCGAGGTCGGCGTCCTGCTCTCGCTCGAAATGTACGAGGACACCTACCTGGGTACCGCGGATTCCTCCGTCCAGCTGGTCCAGGACATCGGCCTGGACAACGTCGGCCTGAACCCGGACCTCGGAAATCTGATCCGGGTGCACCGCCCGATCGAGGACTGGCGCGATATGGTCGCCAAGACCCTCCCGTACTCCAACTACTGGCACATGAAGAACTACATCCGCGACGAGGACTTGGCGCGCGACGGCTACGTCGCCATGCCGGCCCCGATGGAAAGCGGCCTCATCAACTACCGCGAGGCATTCAAAATAGCCCTCTCCGTCGGCTTCCAGGGCATCCTCTGCACCGAACACTACGGCGGGGACGGACTCAGTGTCACCGCCAGCAACCAGGACTACCTCCGCCGCCGGATCCTGCCGAAGACCGACGGCTACAGCCTAGGCCGGAGCCAGGTGGCCCAAGGCCGGCAGCAGCCCGCAACGGCGGAACTCGCCGGCGTCTGATCCGCCGCCGCCCCGGCTTCCCAGCGGCGCCGATCCAGCGTCTATTCAATTCAGCCAGTTCTCCAACACGGATTCAATGAGGAACCATGACCCAGATCTTCGACAACCCCGCTGACTTCGCGGATGAGGCACTGGACGGCTTCGTGGCCGCCAACCGCGGCTACGTCGCCCGGGTGGACGGCGGCGTCGTCCGCTCCACCGAGGTCCCCGCCGGGCAGGTGGCCCTGGTGGTGGGCGGCGGCTCCGGGCACTACCCCGCTTTCGCCGGCCTGGTGGGGCCCGGCCTGGCCGCGGCCTCGGCCTGCGGCAACATGTTCGCGTCCCCCGCAGCGGGGCAGGTCTACCGCGTGGCCAAGGCCGCCAACGCAGGCGCCGGCGTGCTGCTGAGCTACGGCAACTATGCGGGCGACGTCCTCCACTTCGGCCAGGCCCAGCTGCGGCTCAACGCCGAAGGCATCGAGACCCGGACCGTCCTGGTCACCGACGACATCGCCAGCGCACCGCTGGATCAGCTCGAAATGCGCCGAGGGATCGCCGGGGACCTGGCCGTCTTCAAGATCGCCGGCGCCGCCGCCGAGGCCGGATTGAACCTAGACGACGTCGAACGGCTGGCCATCCGGACCAACTACCGCACGCGCTCCCTCGGCGTCGCCTTCGACGGCTGCACCCTGCCCGGAGCGCAGGCACCGCTGTTCTCCGTCCCCGCAGGGCAGATGTCCCTCGGCCTGGGCATCCACGGCGAACCGGGCATCTCCGAACACCCAATGCCTACCGCCTCTGAACTGGCCGAGCTCCTCGTCACCCGGCTGCTGGCCGACAAACCCGACGACGCCGGCAACCGTGTGGTGGCGATCGTCAACGGCCTCGGCACGGTCAAGTACGACGAGCTGTTCCTGCTCTTCGGCAAGATCGAGAAGCTTCTCGTCGCCGCCGGACTCACCGTGGTGGAACCGGAATGCGGCGAGCTCGTCACGAGCCTGGACATGTCCGGACTCTCCCTGACCCTGCTCTGGCTGGACGACGAACTGGAGGGGTACTGGGCCGCCCCGGCTGATACCCCGGCGTTCCGCAAAGGCAACCTGGCACCCCGGGCCCGCCGTGAACTGGCCGGTCCTGAAGCCGCTGTGGCTTCCGACGTCGAACACCCCACCGCAGCGTCGGCGGCCCTTGGGCGGCAGGCAGCAGCCGTGCTCGGCCAGGTGCGGGACGTCGTCGTCGAGCACGAAGAAGAACTGGGCAGCCTGGACGCGATTGCCGGCGACGGCGACCACGGAATCGGGATGCGCCGCGGCGTGGACGCGGCAGTCGCCGCGGCCGAACAGGCTGTGGCGAACGACGGCGGCGCGTCAGCGGCGCGGGTCCTGACCGCCGCGGGGGAGGCCTGGAGCGAACGCGCGGGCGGGACCTCAGGGGCGCTGTGGGGTTCGGCGGTCATCGCGGCCGGACTCGCCTTGGGAAACCGGGACAGCTACACCGGCGAGGACGCCGCCGCCGCGGTCACCGCCTTCGTAGATGCCATCACCGAACTCGGCAAGGCGGAGCTGGGGGACAAGACCATGGTGGACGCACTGCTGCCGTTCCGCGATGCCTTCCTCACCGCGTTCGACGACGGCGCTCCGGTTGGCGGCTCGCTCGCCGCAGCCGCGGCCGCCGCCAAGACAGCCGCCGACCGGACCGCCGACCTCCGGCCGCTCAAGGGCCGTGCCCGTCCGCTCGCAGAAAAGAGCCTCGGACACGCCGACCCCGGCGCGGTATCGTTCGCCCTCATCGCGGCACGGATTTCGGCGCACCTCGACACTGCACACAAGGACACTGCACAAAAGGACACAGCACACACCGACAACAGGCTCGCTAACCCCGAACTGGCGAAGCAAGGAGCACAGGCATGAGTGCAGCTACAGGCTGGCGCGTCGTCATCGGCAACGATGAGGCGGGCGTCGAATACAAGAACGCGCTGAAGGCGCTGCTCGAAGCGGATCCCCGCGTGGTCTCGGTGCAGGACGTGGGGGTCGGTGCCAACGACTCCACCGCCTACCCCCACGTGGCCGTTGACGCCGCACGCAAAGTCGCCGGGGGCGAGGCCGACCGCGCGCTGCTGATCTGTGGCACCGGCCTGGGCGTGGCCATAGCGGCCAACAAGGTCCCCGGAATCCGGGCCGTCACCGCTCACGACAGCTACTCCGTGGAACGCTCGGTCCTCAGCAACAACGCCCAGGTCCTCACGCTCGGACAGCGCGTCATCGGCCTGGAACTTGCCAAGAAACTGGTGGGCGAATGGCTGGGCCACAGCTTCGATGAAAACTCCTCCTCCGCCGCCAAGGTGGACGCCATCTGCTCCTACGAGCCCGACTACACGAAGGCAGTCTGAAATGACCGAAACAGATATCACCGCCGCAGTGGCCGTCAACGCCGCCCGCAAGATCGCCGTCGTCGGCTCCGGCTACATGGGCGGCGGGATCGCGCAGGTCCTGGCGCTCGGCGGTGCCCGGGTTGCCCTGGCCGACGTGTCCGCCGAAGTGGCGCAGAAAAACTACGAGCGGCTGCTGGTGGAATCGGACGAATTCGTTGCCGCGGGGCTCTTCCCGGCAGGTTCCACCGAAATCCTCAAGCAAAACCTCTGGGCAGCCAAGGACATCGAGGAAGCCGTGGCAGATGCGGACTTCATCGAGGAAGCCGTCCCCGAGGTCATCGCGATCAAGCACCAGACGCTGGCCCGCATCAGCGCCGCCGCCCGGCCGGACGCCATCATCGGGTCCAACACCTCCACCATCTCCATCGCGGAGCTGTCCGAGCCCGTCGCCAACCCGGAACGCTTCCTGGGCGTGCACTTCTCCAACCCGTCCCCGTTCATCCCCGGCGTGGAAATCATCCCTCACGCCGGCACGTCGGCCGCCACGGTCGGTGCCGTCCGTGAGCTGGTCCACGCCGCCGGCAAGCAGACCGCCGTCGTCAAGGACGTCACCGGCTTCGTGCTCAACCGGCTCCAGTACGCGCTGTTCCACGAGGCCGCCCAGCTGGTGGAGCAGGAGATCGCGACAGCGGAGGATATCGACACGCTGGTCCGCACCACGTTCGGCTTCCGGCTGCCGTTCTTCGGACCCTTCGCCATCGCCGACATGGCCGGCCTGGATGTGTACAACTTCTGCTACAAGTCGCTCCAGACCGAGTTTCCGGAACGGTTTGCCACCCCGAAAATCCTCACCGAGCTGGTCGACGCCGGGAAGCTCGGCACCAAAACCGGAGCCGGCTTCCTCAACGTCCCGGCCGAGCGCACGCCCGAGCTGATCGCGTACCGGAACAAGGCGTACGTGGCCATGCAGAAACTCATCGACGACCTCGGCCCCGCACCCATCAACTGATTACCCTTCCGACCAAGCCCCCTCGCATTCACCTAGGAGTTACCCCATGAGCACTTTCCCCGCAGAACGCACGGCGATCGTCACCGGCGCCGTGTCGGAGCGCGGCATCGGCCGAGCCACCGCCAACTACCTGGCGGCGCAGGGCTGGAACATCGGCATCATTGACCTCGACGACGCCCGATGCAAAGCGGCGGCAAAGGAACTGGCCGCCGAGCACGGCGTCCAGGCCTACGGCGCCGGCGCCAACGTTGGCGACGAAGCATCGGTCCGTGCAGCGATCGATGAGATCGAGGCCGAGCTGCCGCAGATCGTGGCCCTCGCCAATGTGGCCGGCGTCAGCTCCCCGGTTCCCTACCTGGAACTCGACGCCGCCGAGTGGGACCGGGTGCTGGGCATCAACCTCAACGGCGTCCACTACGCCACGCGCCGTGTTGCCGAATCCATGGTCAAGAACAGGATCGGCCGGATCGTGAACATCTCCTCCGTCTCCGCACAGCGCGGCGGCGGCACGTATTCCAAGACGCCGTACTCGGTGGCCAAGGCGGGCGTGATCGGCCTGACCCGCTCCACCGCGCGGGAACTGGGCGAATACGACATCACCGTCAACGCCATCTCCCCGGGCCCCATCGACACCGACATCATGGGCGGCACCCTCACCCAGGAACGCAAGGACGGACTCACCAAAGACCTCGTGGTGAACCGCGTGGGCTCCACCCGGGACATCGCAGCCGCCATCGCCTTCCTCATCAGCGAGGACGCCGGATACATCTCCGGCCAGACGCTGAATGTGGATGGCGGACTCTACATGCACTAGGGAAGAAGCATCGTGGCACAACCCAGCAAGACCGCCGCCTCAGCCGGATTCGCGTCCTGGAGTAACTGGAGCAAGGGACGGAAGATCTACCTCGCCGTCGGGATCCTGGCCTGCCTGGCCGGGGTCATGATGATCGCCTTTTCACGCTAGAGAAATCACTGCCCGTTTTACGCAACTGTTCTACCCGCCTGATTCACTCACCTGATCTGCTCAACGATCTACTCAACGAGGAGTTTTGATGTCCGTAGCAACAACGTCCACCAGGGACCTCCTGGATACGCCGGTTCTGAAATCGGCCATTTCCAAGGCCTCTCGCCGGCTCATGCCCATGCTCGTCATCCTCTACGTGGTGGCCTTCCTGGACCGCACCAACGTCGGCTTCGCCGAAGCCGCCCTGGGCGTGGACAAGGGCATCACCGCCGGCGCCTACGCACTGGGCGCCGGGATCTTCTTCATCGGCTACGCCTTGTTCGAGATCCCCAGCAACCTGCTCCTGACCAAGTTCGGGGCGAAAATCTGGTTGGCGCGCATTGCCATCACGTGGGGCATCGTGTCCGCGTGCTTCGCGTTCGTCCAGGGCGAGACGTCCTTCATCATCCTGCGCTTCCTGCTGGGTGTCACCGAGGCGGGCCTGTTCCCGGGCGTCATCATGTTCCTCGCCGCGTGGTTCCCCAACAAGGTCCGCGTCAAGATGTTCGCCATCTTCTACCTGGCGCAGCCGTTCTCCCAGATGATGGGCGCACCGCTGTCCGGCTGGCTGATCAACATCGGCGACCAGGTGCCCGGCGTCCAGGGCTGGCAGGTCATGTTCTTTGTCGAAGGCATGCTGGCGGTCATCGCCGGTGTTGCAGCGTTCTTCTTCCTGATCAACAGCCCGCAGGACGCGAAGTTCCTGAACAAGGACGAGAAGAGCGCACTCCTGGAGGTCATGGCGCTGGAGGACACCGTCAAGGAAGAGTCCGGCCCGCGCGGCGTGCTCGCCGCCATGAAGAACGGCAAGGTCTGGTACTTCACCGTCATCTACTTCTGCCTCCAGATCGCCGTGTACGGTGTCACGTTCTACCTGCCGCAGCAGGTGGCCCAGCTGACGGGTCAGAAGGTTGGCTTCGCCGTCGGCCTGATGGCTGCCATCCCGTGGTTCTTCGGCATCTTCGCCTGCTACTTCATCGGCAGGGCAGCCAACACCGTGGTCCGCCGCCGGGTCTGGGGCACCGGGCTGTTCATCTCCACGGGACTCTGCATCTTCGGCTCAGCCTGGGCCGGCGCAAACCACATTCCGGCACTCGGCATCATCTTCATCAGCCTCGCCGTGTGCAGCTTCCTCTCCATCGGCCCCATCGCCTGGTCCTATCCGACGGCGTTCCTCACCGGAACGGCTGCGGCTGCCGGCATCGGCCTGATCAACTCGCTCGGCAACCTGGGCGGCTTCGTGGCCCCGATCCTGCGGACCTCCGTCAACCAGATCACCGCGTCCGACACCGGAACCATGGGCGTCTACGCCCTGGGCGTGCTCCCGTTTCTCGCCGCGGCCATGATGTTCGCCACCCGCCGGTTCAAGAACAAGGCCGACGAACTGCTGGAGCAGTAGCACCCGCCCGGACAAGCAGAAGGCACCAACAATGCAGCAGACTTCACGCCGCCAGACCGCCAGCACCCCCATCCTGGTCGGTGTCAGCACCAAGATGTACCTGGGTTACCGGGACAGCCTGGCCTGGCTGGAGCAGCTTCGCCACGAAGTGGACACCCGCCCGGCCCTCGCGGCCGGGCGGGTTGTCCCGTTCGTCATTCCGTCGTTCCCCGTCCTGGCCTCCGCGGCCGGGCTCCTGGCAGGTTCGCCGCTGCTGCTGGGTGCCCAGAACTGTGGCTGGGCGGACGGCCCGTGGACCGGGGAGGTGGCCCCGTCCATGCTCGCCGAACTCGGGGTGCGGCTCGTGGAAATCGGCCACGCCGAACGCCGGCGGCACTTCCGCGAAGACGATTCCATGGTGGCGCTCAAGGTCCGGGCCGCGGACGACGCCGGGCTGGCGCCGCTGCTGTGCGTGGGCGAGCACGACGCCGGCCAGCCCGCTGCCGCCGCCGAATTTGTGTACCGCCAGTTCGAATCGGCCGTGGATGGCGATTGGGACCTGGCCGGCCGGCTCACCGTTGCCTACGAGCCCGTCTGGGCCATCGGTGCTGCAGAGCCTGCCGCCGCTGCGTACGTGTCCGACGTCGTCCGGCAGCTCCGCGGCCACCTCGCCTCAGCGGGGCTCGCGGATGTGCCGGTCATCTACGGCGGTTCGGCCAAGCCCGGGCTGCTGCCAACGCTCGGGGGCGTCTCCGGCCTGTTCCTGGGACGCTTTGCCCACGACCCGGCGAACTTCGGCAGGGTGCTGGATGAGGCACTGCTGCTTGCTGGACATGTCCCGCCGCCCGAACTGTCACCACTGGACATGTCCAGCCTCGGCCACGAACCGTGGGCATAATGCCATTCTGTCCACTGTTCATGTTCAAGAATGAGCATGCTCCCTGGCCGGTATGCCCAAGTGTGGGCATGTCCTACGCGCTGATTGCGACAGACCTCTGGCACAGGCCGATGAAGCCGCCCAGCTCTTCCATACCCTCGGGATGCGTGGGGAGGTAATTGGTGAGCTCGGGCGCGCGGACCACGACGGCGCGCCACTGTCCGCGGGAGACCGCCACGTTGATCCGGTTGCGCGAGAGCAGGAACTCCATGCCCCGCGGCGCCTCGGCCACCGCCGAACAGGCCATGGACACGATCACCACCGCGGCTTCCTGGCCTTGGAATTTGTCCACGGTTCCCACCCGGACGTTGGGGAGGGCGGCGCCATCGAGGGCCTCGCGGATCAGGTTGACCTGGGCGTTGTAGGCCGCCACCACCAGCACGTCGGCAGCGTCGAGCGGACGGGTGCCATGTTCGGTATGCCAGGCGAGCCCCAGATGGCGCCGCACCTGTCGCACCACCTCGGCAGCCTCCTCCGGAGAGGACGTGACGTTGCCGCTGTGCTCGACCAGGACCGTTTCGATGCCGGCAGGAACACCGTCCAGGCGCCGGAGGTCCGCTGCCGGGGCTGACCGCAGCCGGCCCTCGTAGGAGAGTTTGGATACGGCCCGGCACAGCTCGGAGGTCATCCGCCATGAATCCGCGAGAAAGTACCCGAGTTCCGGCGGCAGCGTGGCGTGGCCTGCCGAGATCCAGCCGAGCGCCGACTCATCCACAGGCTCGGGATGCGAGCCCTGGCTGACCTGCGGCAATTGCTGGGGGTCACCAAGCAACAGGAGGCGGCTGCTGGCCTGCGCCACGGCCAGGGTGTTGGCCAAAGAGAACTGGCCGGCCTCGTCAATCACCAGCAGGTCCAGCGACCTCGCAGGGACTGTGGCGCCGGTCATCGTCCACGCCGTACCACCCACCAGCGCGCCGCCCGGGGAGCTGAGCAGGCGCGCGACATCCGTGGCCAGACGCTGGTCCCAGGCGAGCGGCTCCTCGTGCTTCACGTCCTTGGCGACCCGGGAGGGGTCGACGCCAGCCTTGGTGACAGCGGTTTTCAGCAGGTTTTCAACGACAGCATGGGACTGCCCGACGACGCCGACTTTCCAGCCCCGGGCTACCAACCGGGCGATGACATGCGAGCCGACATGCGTCTTACCGGTTCCCGGCGGGCCCTGGACAGCCAAGTAGGAGTGGTCCAGGGCTTCGACGGCCTCCGTGATGGCATCAATGAAACGGTCCGGTCCGTCGCCGGGTGCGGGCAGGGCCCGGCCGGTTGAAAGCCGCGGCGGGACACGCCGCACCAGGTCCAGGGCGGGATGCTTCTTGAAGCGGCCGGCACCAGCACCCGAAGCCCGCAAGTCCGAGGCGACGTCATCCGCCAGGACGGCCAGTGCTTCCTCGAGGTTCTTGGTCTGGAGGGGCTGGTCTTCGGTAAGCGCGATGGGCAGCTGCGAATACGGCTCGATGTTCCTTTTGAGCTTGTCCCGGATAATGACGGTGTCTTTTCCGTCCTCATGGCCCAGTTCCAGGACCTCCGTGCCGAACCAGCCGTTGCGCCCGGTCCCGTTAACGCCCGTGCCCTCGAGTCCGGCCGGAAGCGGGGGCTCGTACATTCGGAACCATTTGCTGCCCTCGCGGAGATCGGAGCCGGGGGTTACGGTGCCAATCAGCTTTACCCGGCGCTCCGGAAGCTTGGCGCCATCCCCCCACCAGTCCTCCAGAACCTCCGCGTCCTCGACCAGGAAAACGTTGCGGTCCTGCTGGTGACGCGTGTCCGGGCCGTTCTCGCAGCGGTCAAAGTGCGCCCACCAGAAAGCCTTGCGCTCGCGGCGGTGATAGCTCACGGCCGCCGCGAGCATGGCGACCGCCTTCCGGTCCGCATCCGACAGGCCCGTGCCAGGTTCGGAGTACTCGGCCAGCACCAGTTCGGCAAAGCTCAGGGCGGCATCCGGCCCAGACTCCCCGTCCCCGTCCCCGTCCCCGTCCCGGTCCTCGGAACCTGAAGCCGCGCCCTTGCCGTGGGACGCTTCAGCCGTCCCGCCGCCCGGCAGGATCCCGCGCTGCCGGGCCAGGCCGAGCAGCCAGTTCCGGATTTCCAGCGTGGACAGGCAGTCGTATTCGTTGTAGTCGGCGATGCCGGCGAGGATCTCGGCGGCCTCCTCGTGGCGATCGTCGTCGCGCGCATCGCAGTACTGGGCGTAGGCAACCACGGACGCCCCGGCGTCTTTTACGTCCCCCGAGCGCAGGTTCGTCCCCATGTAGAGCGGCTCGAGCTTCTTGATGCTGTAGGAGTTCTCGGAGATGCGAATGCTGCTCAGGACGGTCTGGTAGAGGTCCACCAGGAGGCCGTCGCGCAGCCACTGGTCCACGGTGTCCTCGCCGGCGACATGCATGACGGAGAGCTTGCGCAACGCTGTTTTCTCGTAAGCGGCGTAGTGGTAGACGTGCATGTCCGGGTACTGGCCGCGGCGCTTCTCCACATAATCCAGGAAATCCAGGAAAGCCTGTTTCTCAGCCTCCCGACTGTGGGCCCAGAAAGGCTTGAATACGCCCTGCCCGCGGGGCTCCGTAGGTGCTTCGATCACGCCGAACAAGTATTCGAGACCCCAGACGCCGGTGGCGCTTTCCTGCCACAGGGGATCGCCTTCGAAATCGAAGAAGATGTCGCCGTCGCTGGGCGGTGGCAGCTCGGCCAGCGTGTTGTCGGCGACCACGCGGTAGCGGAGGGTGTGTTCTTCTTCGTCCTTGACGTACCGCACGCCGCCGTCGGAAGCGCCGACGCCGCTCTGCATCCGGGCCTGGTCCTGCAACCGCAGGAGCGAGGCGTTCGCCCCGGGAAGGCTGGCTTTCGCCAGTTCATTGACGGTGAAAATGCCTTGCTCGTGGAGTTTCTTGCGCTGCGCGGAGTTCATCCGTGCCACCAGGAGTAGATCGTCGCTGGCCTTGACCTGCTCCCGGCAATAGTCGCATCGGCCGCAGGCGGAAATTCCGGCGGCGCCCCAACGAACAGTCGCGGGCTGCGCGAGGTGCGCGGACGTGAGTGCGAGGAAGCGGTCCCGACGCTCGCGGAAGACAGGCAGGATCTCCGAGAGTTTGTGGTGACTGCGGACGTAGTCGAAGCCGCCGTCGGCGAGGGCTTCCGTGGCGCCGAGGACCAGGGTGACCTCGGGATCCGGGGCAATCCCAGCCTTCAGCAGCTGGTCGCCGTAGGCAGCGAGCTGGAGCAGTGCGGTCACCTTGGCGTGGCGCGCGAGTTTGGTGTCGAACACGGCGTAGCTGCCGTCGGCCTGGCGCACCAGGAAATCGGAGCGGCCATGGAAGTGGCCGTCAAAGAAGGCCGCCTGGAACACGACGTCGGCGCCCGACCTCAGCGCCTCGATGGACTCATGGTGTTTGGCCGCCAAGGTGACGCGGTCCATGGTATCGGCCGGAACGACGTCGTACACGCCGCGACTCGTGGCCGGATCCCATGGTCCGAAATCCGTAACAAAGCGGCCAAGGACGTTGCGCTCATGGACGTCGCCGAGGTCGGCTGCGCGCTTGAGCATTTCGTCGTCCTCGAAGACCGCTTTGGGGGAACGCCCCAGCTTCTCGTCGAGCTTGCGCAGCAGCTGGTACTCGCAGGTGGCCGCGATGACGAGGTCGCTCGCGGAAAAGACCAGATCCTGCACGTGGCCCGGAACTTCCGGTTCAAGAAAAAACACTTCGCCCCTGCCGCCCCGTTGCCATTGATGTCCTATTGCCAAGCTATCAAAGCCCTCCGACAAATTGATCGCCGCCCGGGCTCCGACTCCCGGCGTAGCTAGGGCGCAAGCGGGCGCATGGGTCATCCAGTTCAAGATCCCGCGCGTTGTGGTGGGCGAGGACAGGACGTTCCCGGGCGAATTCGAGCTCCTGCGTTCCCACTGCGTGGAGGTGGTGGTCGTGGACGACAAGCGTTGCGTCGACACGATGTTTGGCTGCGGTTAAGGGCGGCGAGATGGCTCGCACGGGAGCCCTGCCGGGCTCGTCAGGCACGCCTGCAATCCTGGCAACTAGGTGTATTGCGCATGGCTATGTATAGGCGCATCGTAATACTCAAGGGTGTCCTGTGCGTATCTCAGAACAGGTGATTCGTGATGTGGATCGGCGAGGCCGACAAGGCATTTATCCGGGGCAATTTCACTGCGCTTAAGGAACCCGAAATCGGGGGCGTCGCTGCTCAACGCATTCCGGAAGTCATTCGTTCCGTTTCCGAAATGCTCGCCGACATCGAGAAGAACGGCATGGACGCCGTTCTTAAATACTCGCGGAAACTGGACGGCTGGACAGGCAACGACGTCGAGATCAGCCAGGCTGAACTGGCTCAAACCGGTGACCAGCTGCCCCCTGCACTCCGTGAAGCACTCGGCGCCGGCGCGGAGCGCACCCGCCTGTTTGCCCTCGAGCAACGAAAACGCCTGACCGACTTCGAGACGGAAATCCTGCCGGGCGTCGTGGCAGGGCAGAAGTACATCCCTGTTCCCCGGGTTGGCGCCTACCTTCCTGCCGGGCGCTTCCCCATCCTCGCGAGCGCCTTCATGACCGTGGGCGTCGCCAAGGCGGCTGGCGTTCCCAGCGTCATCGCGTGCACTCCACCCACCAGCCCCACCGGTGGGCACCCCGCGGTTCTGCACGCAGCCTACCTTGCAGGGGTTGATAGGGCATTCGCCATCGGAGGCGTGCAGGCACTGGCCGCCATGGCATTTGGACTGCTCGGCGAGCAACCCGTGGACATCCTCGTCGGAGCCGGTAATGCCTACGTTACGGAGGCCAAGCGCCAGCTCTTCGGGAGGGTAGGCATCGATCTTCTCGCAGGGCCGTCCGAGGTCGCTGTCATCGCTGACGGATCCGCAGATCCGGAACTCGTTGCAGCAGACCTGCTGGGCCAGGCCGAACATGGTCCGCAGTCACCGGCATCCCTGGTCACCACATCGGCGTCCCTGGGCGGGGAAGTCATCGGCCACATCGAAAAGCAACTGGAGACGCTGTCCACCCGGGACATCGCCGGTCCGGCCTGGCGCGATTTTGGAACGGTGTACGTTGCCGATGATCGAGAAACGGCCGTGGAAATCATGGATCTGCTGGCTCCGGAGCATCTGGAAATCCAGACCGTCGATGACAACTATTACCTCGAGAACCTCAAGAATTATGGCTCCATTTTCTTGGGGCCATGGTCCACCGTCGCGTACTCGGACAAAGGCATTTCCGGCACTAACCATGTGCTGCCCACGGGAGGCGGCGCACGGTCCTCGGCCGGTCTGTCCGTGGCGAGGTTCCTCAAGCCGCTGACGTTCCAGCGGGTCGAGAGGGAGGCTACTCCGCAACTGGCCCATTACGTTTCAGAGATTTCCGCTTTCGAGGGCATGGAAGCCCACAAAGCCACGGCGACGCTCCGACTCAATCGTTTCAACCGCTAGTACTGTCCCCCTCTATCAAAGGCACCACGATGAAAAGTTCGATCAAACTGAGCAGGCGCCTCAGGGCTCTGCTACCCATGGGCGTTGCCGCTGCCCTGGCGCTGTCGGCGTGTGGCTCCGGTTCATCCACCAGCGGGGGCGGCGGCGGCGAACAGAAGACCATCACCATCGCCACGTCCAACGATGCCCCCTTCTCGTTTACCGATCAGGCAACTGGGGAACTCAAGGGGATTGACGGCGAGATGATTAACGAAATTGCGGCCAAAAAGGGGTGGAAGGTAAAAGTCTTCACGTCCGAGTTCGCCACGCTTATCGCTGCTCTGTCGGCCAAGAAGGCCGACGTCATCGTCGATGCCATGTACATCACGGACGACCGCAAGAAACAGATTGATTTCACTGACCCCTGGTACACCGAGGGCGAGGCAATGGTGGTGCCGGCAGATTCCACTCTTGCATCCCGGGACGATGTCAAGGGCAAGGTCCTCGGCGCACAGACAGGCACCGTGTTCAAAGACCTCATCGAATCCTTGGGGGGAAGCCAGGTGAAGCTCTTCGATTCGCAGGCGGCTTTGCTTGCAGCGGTTGAGAACAGGCAGGTTGATGCTGTGTTCACGGACAGCGCAGTTGTTGGGTACAGCCTGGTGCAGAAACCGAATCCGAAGCTGAAGCTTGTGACGCCATACACGCCGTTCTACCCGGGCATCATCGGTGCCGGTGTCCGCAAGGACGATACCCAGTTGCTGAAAGACCTCAATGCCGGACTGGCAGACCTGAAGAAATCACCGAAGTACCTTGAGATCCTCAAGAAGTACGGCCTGACCGAGGCCAACGCAGCTAAGTAGATTCGCGCACAGCCGGCGGCCAGCCTGACGGAATAACGACGCCGACAGCCGCCGGCCATGCCCCCTAATCGAGGGATCCCTTCATGGACTTCATAAGAAACACCCTCGCCGTTTTCCCGGCATTACTTATCGCTGTACCCGTTGTTGTGCAATTGGCGCTTGGAGCCATGGCGATCGCCCTTATCTTGGGCCTGCTGATCGCCCTGGCGCGAATCTCCAGCATCAAAATCCTTCGCGGCATCGCGACCTTCTACCTCGAGGTCATCCGGGGAACCCCGCTGCTGGTGCAGTTGGTCTACATCTTCTTCGTGCTGCCGAGCATCGGAATCGAAATCGAGCCGGTCCCGGCCGGCATCCTGGGCCTCGGGCTCAACTATGCAGCCTATCTGTCCGAGGTGTTCCGGTCTGCCATCCTGTCGGTGGAGCACGGCCAGACCGAGGCTGCACTATCGCTCGGATACACGCCGACCAAGACACTGTGGAAGGTCGTGATTCCCCAGTCGTTCGTCGTCTCCATGGGACCAATCGGAAATTACTTCATCGCCATGATCAAGGACACCGCCCTCACCTCGGTAATCGCAGTTACGGAAATCCTGAAGACGGCCAATATCCTCAACAGCCAGACGTTTCAAACCACGGCCATTTACACCGCCGCGGCCATTCTGTATCTGATAATCAGCCTCCCACTCTCGCGCGTCGTGGTGGTGCTTGAACGAAAGGCACGCTCCAGTGGCTGACGACACCATCATCAACGTTCGCGACGTACACAAAACCTTCGTCTCCGAAACGAAGCGTCCACTGTGGAGCCGACTTACCGGCCGGACCCACGAGCAGAAACGAGTCGAAGTACTCAAGGGGGTCGATCTAACGGTCCACCGCGGCGAAACCGTCGCCATTCTTGGCTCCAGCGGATCAGGCAAGAGCACGCTATTACGCTGCATCAACAAACTTGAAACCATCGAGGCCGGGAGAATCTATGTCAACGGACACCTCATCGGCTACGAGGAGAAGGACGGGGAACTGATCAGCGAGAAAGCGTCCATCACCGCAAAAAAGCGCACCGATATCGGAATGGTCTTCCAGCAGTTCAACCTGTTTCTGAACAAGACCGCACTCGGCAACGTCATGGCGCCGCTCCGCGACGTCAAGAAAATGTCGGCCACGGCAGCCCGGGAAATCGCCATACCCACGTTGGAGCTGGTGGGCCTCGGCGACAAGATGGAGAACTATCCGAGCAAACTTTCCGGCGGTCAAAAGCAACGCGTCGCCATTGCACGTGCCTTGGCCATGGAACCCAGCGTCATGCTCTTCGACGAACCGACGTCCGCGCTGGACCCCGAACTGGTGGGGGAGGTCCTTGCGGTGATCAAGAAAATCGCCCAGCAGGGAACAACAATGGTCATCGTCACCCATGAAATGCAGTTCGCCAGGGAAATTGCTGACCGTATCGTCGTCATGGACCAGGGTGTTATCGTCGAGCAGGGGCCGCCGGAAGCCATCTTCACGCACCCCCAACATCCCAAGACCAAGGCTCTCCTCAGCCGGTCGGGAATCATCCCCAGGGAGTCTCCGGACAGCTGACCCAAGAGGAACGACGGCGCCGCCCGCCCGGGCGCCGCCGTCGTTCGCGCCTGTCAGCCGGACGCAAGCGGTCGGAGGATGTCGTGCTTGTTCGAGCAGACGGCAGTTGCCCTACAGGAAGGCTTCGCGGCCCGTTCCCTCACGGAGCAGCAGTTCGCCGTCTTCGATAGACACGAGGAGGCTCTTCGGTTTGCCATGCAGCTTCTTGGAGGCGGCCGACTATGCAGCCGTCCCCGGCCACGTAAGGCAAAATGTTTTGGGTGACCCAACTCCCGCAGCGCCCTTCCAGTTCCCCTGCAACCCCGGACTCCGCCATCCACACCCAAATAGCCGGGGAGCTCGGCGTCAAGACCTGGCAGGTCAAGGCCGCCGTTGAGCTGCTCGACGCCGGGTCCACCGTGCCCTTCATCGCCCGCTACCGCAAGGAAGCCACCGGGACGCTGGACGATACGCAGCTCCGCGAGCTCGAGGAACGGCTGCGCTACCTCCGCGAACTCGAAGACCGCCGTCGGACCATCCTCGAAGCGATCGCCGCGCAGGGCCAGCTGACCCCGGAACTACAGGCCGCCGTCGTCGGCGCGGACACGAAGTCGCGGCTGGAGGACATCTACCTGCCGTTCAAGACCAAGCGGCGGACCAAGGCGCAGATCGCCCGCGAGGCCGGGCTGGCGCCGCTCGCCGACTCGTTGCTGAAGCGGCCGGAGCTGGATCCGGAGCGGGAAGCCGCCAAATACCTCAACGCCGAACACTCGATCGGCGATGCCGCCGCGGCGCTCGCCGGTGCCCGCGCCATCCTGGTGGAACGGGTCGCCCAGGACGCCGACCTCGCGGCCACGCTCCGGGAACGGCTGTGGACCCAGGGCCGGATGGTGTCCCGCGTGAAGAAGGGCAAGGAAGCCGAAGGCCAGAAGTTCAAGGACTATTTCGAGTTCTCGCAGGCGCCGTCCGGGATGCCCTCGCACCGGGTCCTGGCGCTGCTGCGCGGCGAGAAGGACGGGGTGCTGGAGCTGGACCTCGCAGAGGCGGAGCCGGCCGACGACGCCGCCCTCGCCGCCGCCCGCGGCCGTTACGAAGCCGCCGTGGCCAGGTTCCTCGGGGTTGCCGACCGCGGCCGGCCCGCCGACGCCTGGCTGCTCCAGACGGCCCAGCTGGCCTGGCGCTCGCGGGTGTTGGCCCGGCTGACGGGGGATCTGCGCAGCCGCATGTTCGCCGCGGCGGAGGACGAGGCCGTACGGGTGTTCGCGGCCAATCTCCGGGACGTGCTGCTGGCCGCCCCGGCCGGAAACCGCGCCACCCTGGGCCTGGATCCCGGACTGCGCACCGGGGTGAAGGTCGCGGTTGTCGATGGAACCGGCAAGGTGGTCGCGACGGACACCGTCTATCCGCACGCGCCGACCCGGAAGTGGGACGAGGCGCTGCGGACGCTCGTGGGGCTGGCGCGGCAGCACGCCGTCGAACTCGTCGCCATCGGCAACGGCACCGCCTCGCGGGAGACGGATAAGCTCGCCGCCGAACTGATCAAGCAGCTCTCCATATCAGGGCAGGCGGACCCCGCACGGAAACCGCAGAAGCTCGTGGTGTCCGAGGCCGGCGCCTCGGTGTATTCGGCGTCGGCGCTGGCCGCGGCGGAGCTGCCCGGGATGGATGTGTCCCTGCGCGGCGCGGTCTCCATTGCGCGGCGCCTGCAGGACCCGCTCGCGGAATTGGTGAAGATCGAGCCGAAATCGATCGGCGTCGGGCAGTACCAGCACGATGTCACGGCCGCGAAGCTGGACCGCAGTCTCGACGCCGTCGTGGAGGACTGCGTGAACGCGGTGGGCGTGGACGTGAACACGGCTTCGCCGGCGCTGCTGAGCCGGGTGGCCGGCGTCGGGCCGCTCTTGAGCGAGAACATTGTGGCGTACCGGAACGAGCACGGACCCTTCGCCAAGCGCAGCGAGCTGAAGAAGGTCCCGCGGCTGGGCGCCAAGGCGTTTGAACAGTGCGCGGGCTTCCTGCGGATTACCGGGGGAGCGGAGCCGCTGGACGCCTCGAGCGTGCACCCGGAGGCGTATCCCGTGGCGCGGAAGATCATGGCGGCCGCGGGCGGGGCGGCCGGTGGAAGCTTCGCGGCGCTGAACGCGCAGGGCTTCGTGGACGGCGCGTTCGGCCTGCCCACGGTGCAGGACATCATTGCCGAGCTCGAGAAGCCGGGCCGCGACCCGCGTCCGGCGTTCGCCGCGGCAACGTTTTCGGAAGGAATCGAGAAGATCTCCGACCTCAAGCCCGGGATGGTGCTGGAAGGAACCGTGACAAACGTGGCAGCGTTCGGGGCGTTCGTCGACGTCGGCGTGCACCAGGACGGCCTGGTGCATGTGTCCGCGCTGGCCAATCGCTTCGTGTCCGATCCCCGCGAGGTGGTGAAGTCCGGGCAGGTGGTCCGGGTCAAGGTCTTGGAGGCCGATCCTGAGCGGAAGCGCATCTCCCTGACGTTGAGGCTCGACGACGAACCGGCACCTTCCGGGGGACGCGGCGGATCCCGGCAGGACCGTCCGCGGCAGGCGCCGGCTTCGCCGTCGCGGCCCAAAGCCGCGCAGCCTGAAGCCGCCCAGCCTAAAGTTGCCCAACCAACGCCGCAGCCTAAAGCCGCGCAGCCTACAGCCGCGCCGGCCAACACGGCGATGGCCGAGGCCTTGCGGAAGGCAGGGCTCGGCAAGTAGTCTGCTACCGATTGTCGCTGCTTTCCCACCGCTCGGCGCACAGGTATGACATTTGGTTGCGATCTGCACTGTCAATTTCCGAAGGCAGTGCACGAATGTCAGAAGGACCCTTGATTTGTAAGGGGGCTGAGTGAAAGGCGCTGGTCGTACCGGGGTGCAGGAGACCGTGGCACGCTCAAATTAAGTCCGGGTCTTCTGTTGCCCGACGGATACAGGTTTTGGTTCCTCATCGCTGCGATACAACGGCAAGATCTTCGCGATGTTGGTGTGTGATCAACTCGTTGTGAAACTCCCTGCTGCCCGTGTCAGCGCGCTTGTGGAAGGCGGCGACGGAGACCTCTTCGATGCGAACAACGGCACACCGATGAAACTGTGGCTTGTCCTCAACGAAAGCTCTGAGCAGCCCTGGCTGGGGCTTGTGCACGAGGCTTTGGTTTTTGTCCGGGGCAGCTGATCTCGGAGGTACCGCGGCGATCACGACGCCGAGGCGAGTCATAACTGTGTCTTCGGGAGCCAGATCGCGAATCAGTTCCCGCAAGCCTGACCTTTCTGCGCGCGACACTTTTCGTCCCGAACGTGGAACGCTGAGCGGACTCTTTTCCGAGTCACGGCGAATCTCACGGTGCTATTCGTGTAGCAGCTGTCCTCAATCTGGCTGCTAGTCCGCGTCGGTGTAGAACTCAGAAATTCGTCGCCGAAGTTTCGGCGATGTCGCGCATTCGTTCGATGCCCGGATGCCATGGGCGCCCTGAGGGTCCGGCGAAGACGAGGGTGCGTTCCAGATGCGGTTCGAGTTCGACCATCACGAGGGTGTCGGCCAGCATCGAGCATGCAAGGGAGGGCAATATCGCGACGCCGAGTTCAGCCTCGACCATGCCAAGCAGGGTGCTGGTTTCGTGAACCCTCTGCGCCGGCGCATAAGGAATTCCGGCCATCGCGTGGATGGCGGTGATCTGGGGTTCACAGCCACTGGAGGAGGCCAGCAGCGGGTCCTCAAGGAGATCGGCGAGGCTGATGCGCTTCTCGCCGGCCAGCGGGTGGTCAGAGCGGAGCACGGCCCGGAAGTCATCGCGGGCCAGGACGATGGAGCCGGAGGGAATCGGGTCGGGGTCGATGAGAACGGCAGCGTCGACCGCGCCGCTGGCTAGCCAGAGTTCCAGTTCGTCATCGCTGCCCTCGAACAGGCGGATATCGAGCCCGGGAAGTTCTGCACGCCAGCGTTTCAGGAGTTCGGGGACAAGTCGATGAGAGGCTGTCGGCGCCGCCGCGAGGCGAACCATGCCTCTCACGAGGCCTTCGCGCTGGATGTCGACGGTGGCCCGCAGGGCGCGCACGTTAGCCAGGACGCTGCGGGCATGAGGCAGGATTGCCTCGCCCAGGGACGTCGTCGCGATCGTGGGCGTGCGGACGACGAGAGGTGCACCCGACGCACGCTCCAGCGCTGCGAGGGCGTGCGAGACGGCAGATTGACTCATCCGCAGATGATCAGCCGCGGCGCCGAAACCACCCTGGTCCATGACGGCGACAAAGACGTCCAGCTGACGCAAGGAAAGCGACCTTAGATCTATTTCCGTCATAGGCCTATGCATCCGATTCATTTGATTCATGACCTGAGTTTAGCTGAGACTGACATCAAGGAAAGATGAGGTGTGAGCGTGACAAGTCGATCGACAATATCTGACGGACATGGCGCCGGTCTGGGCGCCCAGTACTTGGGCGCGGCCGCGGTATGGGGTGCAAGCTTCCTCTTCATCAAGGTGGCCGTCGGAGGGCTCTCCCCTGCACAGGTGGTCCTTGGCCGGCTATTCTTCGGCGCACTGATTCTCGCCATCATCATGCTCGTCACACGTCGACGGTGGCCACGCGGCCTGCGCGTCTGGGGTCACCTAACGGCGATCGGAGCACTTATGTGCGTCGTCCCGTTCCTTTTGTTCTCCTGGGCCGCGCAGTACCTTCCCGCCGGGCTGTCCAGCATTTACAACGCGACGACGCCGATCGCCACCATGCTTGTCGCGTTGGCGATCCTTCCCGACGAGCGTCTTACCAAAATCAAAACTGCTGGCCTCTTCGTAGCCGCTGGCGGCGTGATCCTCGTCGCCGCGCCATGGGACGCCTTAACAGACACAGCCAACGGCACGTTCGTCTGGGCGCAGGTGGCCTGTCTGGGAGGAACCACCTGCTACGGGCTCGGGTTCTCCTACACACGACGTTTCCTCCGCGGACATGACTACGACGCCATTACCGTCTCCGCGTCCCAGATTGGCGCCGGAGCAATCATCATCCTGCTTCTCACACCCTTCATAGGTACCGGTCCAGTCACCTTGAATCCTGGCATCGTTGGAAGCATCCTGATACTCGGCGGCGTCGGAACGGGGATTGCCTATATTTGGTACACAAATGTCATCAACGCCTGGGGTTCTACCATGGCCTCAACCGTCACCTACCTCACCCCGATCGGCGGCGTCATCCTCGGCGTCATGGTTCTCGGCGAAACAATCCGCTGGAATCAAATCGCAGGAGGAACCGTCGTCATCATCGCCATACTCATCGGCCAAGGGCGACTGCGGCCACCACAACGCCGAAGAGGCACGGGGATCAACACGGGAACACAGAAAATAGGACACGATGAAGACCAAAGTGCGGACATCAAGACGCGATAGTGCCCTCTCGTCCCATAGAGGGAACCTTCAGCGGGAAGGCGACTGAACGGCGACCCTCCACCGGGATGCCGTGCGCCGCCTCAAACGAGGCGGTCAGCGATCCCCGGGTAGCTGAGGACAAGGCCGGTCCCGTCGTAGCTGATGTCGCACGAAAACTCGAAGGCAGGGGCGTGATATCGGAAGATCGGACCCTGATCGCCGTCCTCGCGACGCACGTAGTGCTGTTCGAGCCGCTCAACAGCAAGTTCCTTTACTCGAACATACGCTGCGGGCGCTGACAGCGTCTCACCCACGGCGAGGTCTGCTCGCCGCATCGGCAATGCATTGGTCATCGCCGATGATTCCAAGTCGATGTCAAGACACCCATCCAGCTCAGGTGCTGCCGTCCCGTCGAGAGACCACCGTCCGCGGCCGTCGGTTTCCACCTGAAGACTGGCTGTTACATCCCCGCCGACCCTTGCGGTCACTGTCGCTCGACGCGTGGCGAACGCCGCGTCGAGTTCGACCTCGTAAGCGACCCACCAAGGAGTGCCGGCCTCCACCGCCGTCGTGGATCCCGTCGCCACCCACCCCCCACGACGACGCCCGAAGGCCACCGCCTCAAACCCAGCGCGCGTGTTGCCGTGGCCCCACGCGGCTGTGGCTGGCAAGTCGGAGAACGTCATAGGCCAATCATGACGCGCTCCTCGGACAAGCGCACCCGCCCGGGGCTCAGCGCTCTCCTGATGGCCTAACCGTCTGCGGGTGCGTGAGTTAGAGGTTGGCACCGTAGACATGCCGTTCCCGGCCACCATCGGTCGCCACGAGCTCGAACGTCAAGCCGATCTTCTCCGCGACTCGCTGGGAAGCCACGTTGCTTGGATGAATGATCGCCACCAAGTGGGAAACGCCGAGCCCGTATGCGTGATCTTTGCAAGCTACAGCCGCCTCGGAGGCGTATCCGCGTCCCTGCAGATCGGCTCGAACGTGGAACCCGACCTCGAGCTCGCGACGACCTTCGACATCCTGCCACGTGAGGCCACAATCTCCGACGAACGTCCCGTCGCTGGTTTCTACTATCCAGAGCCCGAAGCCGTGCTCGGCATAGTTCTTCTTGTTCCAGTCGATCCAGAGCTGGGCTTCCATGCGCGTCTTCGGCGCAGGGTAGTACTCCATGACTACGGGGTCACCGAGCATCCCCGCCATGTCGTCCAGGTCGTCGTCGGTCATTTCACGGAGGTGGAGACGTTCCGTCTGGAGGCTAAACACGCTTCGAGCCTACAGTCGCAGACGATGGCCCGTAAGCCGGTCCTCCACCGGACACAGGTGCCATCCACCGCGCGCGTTGAGCCCACTGGCCACTGGGAACGCAAGACCTGTCCGTCGAACTGACCGGTGACGGGGCCGTACATGGCACACTGTTCCGAGATAGGAATCGTGTGGGATCGCGCGAGGCCCTGGCTGCGTGCCGACAGGTGATGCCTTCGCCGTCACCAAGCTTGACCGCCTGGTGCGTTCCGTCCGGGATGCCCACGAAATTCAACGTTCTGGCGATGGTCGCCGAGTTCGAAGCCGACCTCCTCCGGATGCGCACCCGCGAAAGAATGAAGGTCGCCAAGGCCAAGGGCCGGCTCCATGGAAAGCAGCGCTAGCCCAACGAAGCACGCGCCCGGGCTTTGAGCGCCTCGACGAGTTCCTCGATGCCGGTGACCATGAAGCTGACGACCGGGTACGGCGGCGGAATCCGGTCCGGCATCTCGCTCAAGGAAATACTTGAGCCCGATGCGGCGCCGAAGAGCATGGTGAGTCTCCCTTGGCTCAAGGGCTCGTCGGTTGCCACTCAAATGCCGCCACCTAAATCCTGTCAGGATCGCAGGGGTTGCGGAAGTCTCCGCGGGCAGGCCACGCCGAGCCCGTACTACGTCCGGAAGTAGTGGTTTCTTCGTGGTTCCTGGTGCGGGTCCAGATGCTGCGGCGGGATGAACCACGGGATCCCGGCACGGATGTGGATGGCCCATTGCTCTTTGTGGATCACATGATGGTGACGGGAACAGAGCAACGTACCGTTCTCTGTTCCCGAGGTGCCGCCGTGGGACCAATAGCTGATGTGGTGTGCTTCGCACCACGGTGCCGGGATGCTGCAGCCGGGAAAGGCGCAGCCCTGGTCGCGGGCGGTGATTGCTTTCCGGATATGCGGTGGGAAGATCCGTGATGACCGGCCGATGTCCAGAATCCTGCCTTCCCCGCCCAGCAGGACCGGAATGATGTCAGCGTCGCACGCGATCCTGCGGACGGTCGAGGCGGTGACCGGGCCGGTAAACATCAGCGTCCCGGTGTTGGCGCCGGGACCGCGTTCCCGGGTTCCTTCGCCGCCGAGCCGTGTGAGGAGATCCCGGTAGTCGATGGTGACCATGACCTGGGGGCGCAGCCCTCCCGTCGCAGGAAGCGAGCCGGACGCGAGGGCAACTTTGCAGGCTCCGACGAGGCCGTCGAGGAGCTTCTGCGGCCTGGAGCGCCAATCCAGCCCGGCTGCTCCAGGTTCACGTTCAACGTCATTGCTGCCGCTGCTGCGGGGGCTGGTCGCTGTATTCATGACGGTGACGAGGTGTTCGAACTGATCGTCGGTGGCGAAGATCTCTACATGGCGGAGCCCGTGGCGGTTCCGGCGGATGAAGGCGCCCTGAAGTTGGCGCAGCAATTCTTCTGAGGGCTCGGCGCCGTCCTGGTCGAGGGCATCGGTCCAGCGCCGGGCAATACGCACGAGGAAGTCGGGATCGTTATCAGCGGCGGTGCGCGTCAGTGCATGCTCCATCCGGGCCGCGGTGTCGGTGTCGCACGCGTGCCGGACGCGGTCCAGGGCCATGGTGATGATGCTCGCTGCCCGGGAATCGACGACGCCGGAGCGGACGGCGGCACCGAGTTCCTCGCGCGCGGCAGGCAGCGGTTTCCGCCGAGACCTTTGCGGGGCAGGACACTCTCGGCGAGGGATAGCCTGCGCCGGGCCTCTGCCGCGCTGATCCGCAGCCGCGCGCGCAGAAACTCGGTGGTGTTTCGAAAACCGTCGTCCTCGGGCACTGAGCTGTCGGCCGGACTGTCGATTGGATCAACGGACCAGCCGGTAGTCCACCCCGGGGTGCCCGCCGACACGCCCGACTGGGCGGCTTGGTTTCGGGTCCGGTCCACGGCTCCTGCCGCCACGAGTTGCAGATACTCCACCATCCGCGACAGTTCCTCCACCTGGCCTGCGAAGTCCGACGCCGTGTGGAATCCCCAGAGCGCCGCGTCCTCTGCCGCCGTCGTGCTCACGTCCTGCAGCATGGCCCGGGCGCCGTCCAGGCAAGCACGGTCCAGCGCAGGCTGCGCGGCCTTGCCAGCCTCCCGGACCATGTCCTGGAAGGGCGCGAATTCCCTTGTGGCTTCCATAACTAAACTCTGCCAGAGGGGTCTGACTTTTTAACGGCCGCCTCCGGCCGCCGTCACGGACGCCCGCCGGCCGCTTCGAGCCGATCCCAACCGCCGTCGTGGACGCTCGGGTGCCGACTCTGAGACAGGGTCGCTAACGCCCGGGACTCCCCAGCGCCCTCGGGCGACCGAACTGCGTGTGCACCCCGGGGGAAAACAGCACGGATTCGGGAGGACCAACGACGGCGATCCCCGCCGCTGCGATCAGCTGATCCTCTAGCAGCGTCAGTTCCGCGCGGTACAGCGGCCAGGGCGTGTGCGTGTTGGGGACGTACAGCGTGCGTCCAAGGAAGCGCGTGTGCAGACCGAACCGGGCCGTGAGGTGGGTGGACAGCGGATCAGCAGCGACGTCGTCGACGGCTGGCGCTACGGCGAAATTACTCCGGGCGCCGCCCCGGAACCTGCGCACGGAATACCCGGTGGACGGATTCACGGTGGACGGATTCACAATGGACGGATCCCGTGTGCCCCGATCAGCAGGGCGGGCCGCCCTGAAGTCTGTCCGCGACCACACATACGGGATCCCGGCGGCGCGGGCGGCAAGGACCACCGCCAGCCGGGACGCGTCCAGGCTCAGGAATACCACGCCCCGGGTCCCGTCAGGCTCCCGCGAGTACAGGCGCACGTTGATCTCGTTGAAGTCGCCGAAATACGGGATGGCCGGCCCGCTGCCCAGCCCGGCGCCACGCAGGCGGAACCCGATGAGCCCCACCCAAGCGGAGCCGTCGAACACGTCCGGGACCACGCCCTGGGGCATCCTGCGGGCCGCAACGCCCACGGGGATGCGCCAGTGCAGGAAGACGGCGTCCGTCCACCGCTGGCCCATGATCACTGGGCGGGGAAGCCCGGGCGGTTCAGGCCAGGTGTCATTGCTCATCGGATGCTCCTAGATTGGATCGTGCTTCTGGCCCGGATCACATACGCCCCGCTGCCGGGCCCAAAGCCGCCCGACCCAAAAAGCCGCCCAAGCCAAAGCTGCCCGGCCCGCCGGCGGGCGATCAGTTCAATGGGCGCGTTCCCTCCGGCAGCGGATCGCCGGCCACCAGTTCCGCTGTTGCGTCAGCGAGGGCAGTCAGCGCCACGCGCTGCGTCCACGGACCGTAGGAAATGCGCGAGACGCCGAGTTCCTGCAGCCGTGCGGGCGGCAGGGAACTTGGCACATTGATGACCGAAACCTTGTTCCATCCGATGCCGTCCACCAGCGCCTGGACGGTGCTTTCGTCCAGCAGCCCAGGCGCAAACACAGTGGTGGCTCCGACATCGAGGAAAGCCCGGCCGCGCTCGATGGCGTCGGCCAGCACCTCCGACGGGTCGCGGTCCTTGCCCTTGAGGAACGCATCAGTGCGGGCGTTCAGCACAAAATCGATGCCTTCCGCTCCGGCCGCCTGCATAACGGCAGCCATCTGGTCCACGGCCTCGGCCAACGGCCGCATCTGGTCTTCAATGTTTGCGCCGACGATGCCGACGCCGATCGCCTCGCGGACAGTCTCGCCCGGGTTGCCGTAGCCCGACTCAAGGTCGGCGCTCACCGGCAGCCGCGTTGCCGCCGCGATCCGGCCCACCGCGTCGATCATCAGGTCCACAGGGATGTTCTCGCCGTCCTCGTACCCCAACGACGCTGCGATCGAATGGCTGGCCGTCGCCAGGGCTTTGACGCCGGGGACATCGCCGACAACTCTCGCAGTGATGGCGTCCCAGACGTTCACCATCTGGAGGATTTCCGGCGCCTGGTGCAGAGCGAGCAGTTCGGAGGCCTTGGACGCAATGGACTTCGAGGCAGTGTTTTCGGTCATGGGCCGAGCCTAACTGTCCCGTTGTTGCTCGGATAGGCTTCAGCTCTCGACGGCGGCCGGGGCCGCAGCTCCCGCGGGCTGCTTCTGCCAGGGCCACCGGCCGGTGATTTCCAGCTCCAGCGAGAAGCTCAGGAACGTCCGGATGAGCACGATGATGGCCAGCACGCCCACGCTCTCAAAGGTCGGCGTGACTGCGACGGTCCGGATGATGTCGGCCGCCACCAGCAGCTCCAGCCCGAGCAGGATGGAGCGGCCCAGAAGCTGCCGGTAGGAACGGTAGACGGACAGCGGTTCGGACCCTGCCCGCCGGCGTTCCGGCTGGAATCCCCGCAATGCCATCGGGATGGACACCAGCGCGCCGATCACCATGACGGCCACACCGGCGAAGTCCATGAACCGGCCGACCGTCTCAATGATGTGCTGAAAATCCATGGTTCCCCTCGAAAGTGCGGCGGAAAGTTGCGCTGGAATGGGCGCGCAGGGAAAGACTAGGGGTGGCGCACGCCGACGCCGGCCAGAATGGCCCGGTACCCTTCCCGGAAGCTCGGGAAATGAAACGCGAAGCCGGTGCTTCGGAGCAGCGCATTGCTGCAACGTTTGTTGCCGCCTCGCGACGGCTCGCCCCTTGAGCCTCGCGACGGCTCGCCCCTTGAGCCGCTCCCCGCTGAGGATTTCGAGGCTTCCGACGGCGGCTGGGGGAGTCCCAGCTCGGCCGCCAGGAAGCCCAGCACCTCGCCAAGCTCGGCCGGGTCGTTGTCCACGCCCAGGTACAGGGGCCATGGATCGGCGTCCATTGTGCACAGATGCACAATGGCAGCCGCTGCATCGTCCCGGTGGATGCGGTTCGTGAAGTGAGATTCATGCGGCCCCACGGCAGTTCCGCCCCGCACCTGGTCGATCAGCCGGGTCCGCCCCGGCCCGTAGATGCCGCCGAGCCGCAGCACCACGGGCGTGATCCCGGTGCCGCGGAGCCTGCTGTACAGCAACTCCTCCGCCTCGTGGATGATCCGGCCCGAGAATCCGCCGGGTGCCGGCGTCGTGCTTTCATCAACCCAGCCGCCTCCGGCGTCGCCGTACACCGCGGTCGAGGAGACAAACAGCACCCTGCGCGGAACCACGCCGTCGCGCTCCCGCGCGGCCTCGACGGCGTCCAGCACGTTCGCCAGGCCGTCAACGTACGCCGCGCGGTAGGCCTCCACGGTGGGGGAATCGGCCGCTATTGCCACGACGACGGCGGTGGTGTCCGCCGGGATGGGCGGCAGTTTGCCCGAGCCCAGGTCCGCCGCAACGCCTTCGATCGAGGCAGGCAACTTCCCAGGAGAGCGCCGCCAGCCCACCACCCGATGGCCTGCCGCGGCGAAGCGCAGGCCTGCTTCAGTGCCCAGATCGCCGCAACCGGCCAGAAGTACAGTCATGATGGCCAGTCTGCCAGTTTTGGCGAGCTGCGGCCTGCCGCCCGGCGAGCTGCGGCGTGCCGCCCGGCGTCGGCCTCCGGCCGCCGTCGACCCCCTAGAGTGCGGGGATCGGGAAGAAGACCCGGGGATCCTGCAGCAGCGCCGGGTAGTCGAAGTCCGAGCGGTTCATGATCTCGTCGACCTTGAAGTGGCGCGCGAAGCGGCCGTCCACGGTGATCGGCCGGCCCAGGACCTTACCCACGGCGAAAGAGTTGCCGCCGTCGAACGGGATGGCCACCACAGAGTTGCCGGGCAGGGTGGTGAATGCCTCTTCCTGGTGCTGGCGTTTCCGCGTGGGCTTCTTGACGAGCTGCTTCGGGGGCAGCTTGCGCTGCTTGGCCGGGCGCCGGGCACCCGAGTCGGCGTAGACGAACTGGTACTCCTCGTCTTCGGACGCGGCCTTCGCGCGGCCTGCCGGCGGGAGGCTGACGGTGTCCAGCTGCTCAGGATCGGTGTCCCCGACCGGCTGCCGGAGCACCCACAGGCGGTCGCCGATGGGATCTTCCGGGAGCAGCACGTGCTTGGGTCCGGGCCAGACGTACTCCAGATCCGCTTCCGTGCCGGGGAACAGCGGCGTGTAGAACCGCGGATCCTTGGCGATCAGCTTGGAGCGGTGGCTCAGGTGAAGCTCGGGATCTCCCAGCCACGGCGGCATGGGGATCTTCGCGGCGTAATCGGGGTGGGCGGCCTGGGGTGCGAACTCCATGATCTTGTCGCGGGTGGTGTCCTCCCCGCCGCGGGCCGTCCATTCGTCCACCATCGACAGGCCGTACAGGGTCAGCGCGGGGACATAGCCCATCCACATCCGGATGGCCGGATGGGACTGCCAGCCATACTCCGGGATCACCAGCGCACGGAGGGTCTGCAGCGCTTCAACACGCTGCTTGCCGAGCCGGAGACGGTCCAGGACCGCGGCGCTCTGCTGGAAATCGGGGAAGGGGAGGAAAGTCTGCATCTCTCCAGTTTGAGGCCACGGGGCCAAAGCTCCAATTGCAGTCGGCTACGCGTGCGCATGTTCACATTTCGGAATGGAGCAGACAGCCCACCGGGATGGCGCGTAATATAGCAGGAACCCACCTACGCCGTCCGGAGGACACGCCATGAACCCAGCACCTGTGATGCCCCTTGGGCCCAAATTCGGGCAGCTGCTCGAGCCCGAAGCGAAAGGCGTCGTGGTGCTGGAGGAATTCACCTTGGATCCGGCCGCGGCCCGCAAGGAACAGCACGGTTTCCGCGCGGCGATGGCGGCGGCGGCACTGACACTGCGGCGCTTGCTGGCTCTGCGGCTCTTCATCGCCGTCGTGGCGATCGCCAACCTGCCCCTGTTCCTGCTCAACACCGGCTGGGAGATCTATGTGATCTCCGTAGTGTTGGTCGTGGCCGTCCACGCGGCGGTGTCCTGGCTGAACCGCCACGAACCGAAGGTTCGCCAGCGCCAGATGCTGGAACTCCACCTCCACCGCGAGCGCAGCGCCAACTACCGTAAGGTCCGCGACGCCGTGAAGTACGTCATCGACGCCCCGGCCCGCATGAACGAGAACCTCTACCTTGAACTGCTGGCCGCCAAGCGGGTCGGGCTGCACCTGGCCATGGGCACCGTCGCCCTGCTCGACACGAGCGACGACGCCGCCTGGAAAGTGCGGATCGTCCGCGAACTCCCGCAGGCTGCCTGATCGCACAGCGGAGTTGTATCCCGCCCAACAAGACATGAACGACGCCGGAACTCACCTACGGAAGGTGCGCTCCGGCGTCGTTGTGTTTGTCAGCTTCTAGCTGCCAGCAATCTCGCGGACTCTATCGGTGCCGGCGGCGTGCGGGCATATCCTTGCCGGATGGAATATAACGACGGCGGGGCCGAGCCACGCGACACCGAACCCGCTGACATGGCCGTGGAACGAGCCGGCATGCTGCCCGTGGCGGAGCTGCACCTGCACATCGAGGGGACGCTGGAGCCGGAACTGATCTTCGCGCTCGCCGAACGCAACGGGATCCGCCTGCCGTACGCCGGCCTCGACGAACTCCGCGCCCGGTACGAGTTCACCGACCTGCAGTCGTTCCTGGACCTCTACTACGCCAACATGGCCGTGCTGCAGACGGAGGAGGACTTCGCCGACATGACCCGGTCGTACCTGGCCCGGGCGGCGGTCGCAGGGGTGCGGCATGCCGAGATCATGCTGGATCCCCAGGCGCACGTGTCCCGCGGAGTTTCGCTGGAGACGTGCGTCAACGGTGTCGCGTCGGTGCTGGCCACCTCCGCCGAGGAGTTCGGCATCTCGACACTGCTGATCGCGGCATTCCTGCGGGACCTGTCCGAGGAATCCGCGCTGGACGTGCTCGAACAGCTGCTGGCCATGGACGCGCCGATTGCCGGGATCGGGCTGGATTCGGCCGAGGTGGGCAACCCGCCGGCCAAGTTCGAGCGGTTGTTTGCCCGGGCCAAGGAGGCTGGGCTGCGGCGCATCGCCCACGCCGGCGAGGAGGGCCCGCCGTCGTACATCATCGAAGCGCTGGACGTCCTTGGCGTGGAGCGGATCGACCACGGCATCCGGTGTATGGAGGACCCGGAGCTGGTGGAACGGCTGGTCGACGAGCTGACGCCGCTGACCGTGTGCCCGCTGTCCAACGTCAGGCTGCGGGCCGTGGACACCCTGGCCGAGCACCCGCTGCCGGCAATGCTGGCCGCGGGGCTGAACGTCAGCGTGAATTCGGACGATCCTGCCTACTTCGGCGGGTACGTGGACGACAACTTCGCACAGCTGAAATCGGTGATCGGCCTGTCCGAATTCGACTGTGTGCGCATGGCGGCCAACTCGATCCGTTCCTCCTTCGCGAACGAGGAACGCAAAGCGGAGCTGCTGGCAGAGCTGGGGGCGTCCGGGCAGTAGCAGTTGGCGAGATCCGACTTGGGCCTGCGCGGCCTGCGCTACCCAAGTCGGCACCTTGTCCTTCAGCTGATGAGATCGTCCAGCTCGGATGTGAAGAGTTCGTTAGACATGTCGAAGGCACTGTCGTCCTCGAGAAGGCCCCCGAAGTGCGGCCATCTCCTCACAGCCCATTCCTGCAGCTGAGCCGTCCGTTCGCCGAGTGCTTCTGGTGTCCACCCGTCATTGTCCGTGTAGACGCGCTTAGTCGTCGAAAACACGGTCTCCACGCGTAGATGGTCGCGGACTTGGGACCAATTTCTGTTGCTCTTGGAGGAGTTTGCAGGCTGGGAGAGTGGAACTAGATTCGCCCAGGTATTGACGAGGGCCTTGTGCTGTTCTTTTGTGAAGACCTGCATCCATTCGCCCGAGTAGTCCTGTGGCATGAGGTGGTCGACAGTAATCTCAGGAAGACCGCGCATAATGTCCGAGCGCGTTGACGCCCTTTCGTACTCGGCCAAAATGTACTTGCAGATGCGCCGGTCATAGAGATTTCCGGTCTCGATTCCACGTTTGAACATCGGATCGTCCGGAAAGGTCACTGTGGACGAGACGATCTGTGCTCGAACTTCTCTGGGATCTGCCTGGGCGTCCCGCCACAGGCGTTTGAACACCGCATGGAGACCTGTGGGTTCGATCCCCAGAATGGCACGCCGCACAAGGAAGGACTCGATGATGTTCAGACATTCGACGGCGTCGGGAATGTCGGCTTCGCCTGCGCTGGTGGCAGTTAGTAGCTGCATTACGTAGGGGTAGCACGAGGCCGGCCGATTCAGATCATTGAGGCGTCGCACCGATTCCTGCAGTTCGACATCGAGGCCGTCAAGACGACCCGAATGAATCGCGTTGTAGGCCGACTGATGGCGTCGGAGATCGCTCATGATCTCAAGAAGCTGCTGGTGGGCGGTCCAGCCGTCCTCACTCGTCATTTCTGCCCAGCGGTTGGCCAGCGACTTAAAGGTTGTCGCCTTAGTGATTGTTGGCTCAACAGTCAGAGCAAATGGGAAGAAGTAGCCAGTCTTGGCGGCGTTATCGGCGAAGGCATCCTCAAATGGCTTCCACTGTTCCGAATAGAGACGGAGAGCCGTGTTCGCGTTGTCGCGGAGACGCTTCAGGACCTCGTTGCGGACCAGATCGATGATTCCTAGTTTGACGCCCTCATTGTTGAGACGGTCGAAGACTTCGTTAGGATCGTGGGCCTCACCGAGCCTGATTTCTACGAACTCAAGTCGGTCCAGGAGAACCTCTCGAAGGAGCTCAATCTTCTCAATTGTGGTTTCGACATCGAGTTGCAGGCCGTCTTCACCCATGACGGTTCGTCCTTCAATGTGCTTCAAGATTATTGAGAAGGCTTTCGTCATGTCACCGGCATCTTCGCCGGCCTCGCGTTCGACGTCGATGTGGAGGTCGAATCCTGTGCCAAAAGCGCCGCGCAATATGTTGTTGAATTGCTTTGTGTCTCGAAGGGTCGGACGAAGCTTTGGATGATCGTTGGTTTCTCGTTTGCGGCTGACCAAGAACTGACCATAGAGATCTCTTGCAATGTCGTGGCCGGCATCTCCGAACCGCTGTGAGTGCTTAGAAAGGGCTATCACTGTCAGAACCATAGTGGTGAGACGCTGCTGGCCGTCGATAACCCAGTATTGACCAGCTTCCCGTGCGGTGGGGGCTCGTTCATCATCAAATACCAAGGCGCCGAGGAAACGGCGAGTGTATTGCCCGTCGAGAACCGTATCGATATCCGACCAGAGCTGGTCGATCTCTCGCTTTCCCCAGACATAACGTCGCTGAAACAGAGGGCAATAGAGCTGGACGTCATCGCTCAGCCTCTCGCTCAATGTGACTGGAGCTGCTTCAAGACCGCGGACGTGACTCAATTTTCCAACTTTCCCCATGACGATGATCTAGACCAGGGTAAGTCCAATTGAGGAGGATGAAGCGCGGGCGCCCTACCGTGTCCCAAGAGCGATGTTCAGCAACGGGTTGCCCGCCGAGGCGGCAACCCGCCGGCGAATTGCGGGAGGCTGAACTGCCACCTCAGCCGTCGATGGTCCCCATGTTCGGGTAGCGGGCTCCGGCCGCGGCGCCGGCGGGGGCGAGTTCGTCGAGGCGGTTGAGGTCTTCGGCCGACAGCTCGACGTTTGCGGCGCCGAGGTTCTCACGCAGGCGTTCGCGCTTCTTTGTGCCCGGGATCGGAACGATGTTCGCGCCCTGGGCCAGCAGCCACGCGAGGGCCAGCTGCGCCGGGGTGCAGCCTTTCGCGTCGGCCAGTTCCTTGACCCGATCCACGAGGTCCAGGTTGCGGGTGAAGTTCTCGCCTTGGAAGCGCGGCGAGTGGCGGCGGAAATCGTCGGCCGCGAAGTCGTCGGGGCTGCGCAGCTGGCCGGTCAGGAAGCCGCGGCCGAGCGGGCTGTAGGGGACAAAGCCGATCCCGAGTTCAGCGAGGACGGGGAAGATCTTGGTCTCCGGCTCCCGCTCCCACAGCGAGTATTCGGTCTGCAGGGCACTGATGGGATGCACCGCATGGGCCCGGCGCACGGTGTCGGCGCCGGCTTCGGAGAGTCCCAGGTGCCGCACCTTGCCGGCCTGGACCAGCTCCGCCATGGCTCCCACGGTGTCCTCGATCGGAACAGTCTTGTCCACGCGGTGCTGGTAGTAGAGGTCGATGTGGTCCACGCCGAGCCGCTGCAGGCTCGCGTCGCAGGCCGCGCGAACGTACTCGGGGGAGCCGTTGATGCCCACCCAGGAGCCGTCGGCCCGGCGTTCGTTGCCGAACTTCGTGGCGAGGACGACGTCGTCGCGCCGGCCTGCGATGGCGCCGCCCACCAGTAATTCATTCGTGAACGGTCCGTACATGTCCGCGGTGTCCAGCAGGGTGCCGCCGGCGTCGAGGTAGGCATGGATGGTGGCGACGGACTCGGCGTCGTCGCCCTGGCCGTAGAACTCGCTCATGCCCATGCAGCCCAGGCCGAGGGCGGAGACGGTGAGCGAACCGAGGGTACGTGTTTCCATGGGAATCTCCTGAAATTGAATGACCGGGAGCAGATCGCCACTATAGGCACGTCGCTCCCGGGGGCACAACGGCCACCGGCACTGCCGTTAGCGGCGGGGACTTAGGCCGACGGCGGGCCGGGGCGCCGGGTGCCAGGCCTCGCGGTCTAGGAAAATCGTGGCCGACGCGGCGACGAGCAGCACCACGAAATAGATCAGCTCGGCGCGGCCGAGGTCCGCTCTGGAGAAGCCGAAGGAACCCACCGTGAAGGTGCCCTGGCTGTTGTGGAAGAGCATCGTCAGCAGGACGCTGCCGCCGGTGCGGTTGAACAGCCAGACGTACAGGAAGGTGATGACAAAGGTTGACGGCAGCCCGATCAGGCTGAGGTGCCCGAACACCACGAGGGGCAGATGCCAGAAGGCCACCAGGATGCCCAGGATCGAGGCGGCCAGCAGCGGCGGCCGGCCGGTCTGAAGCAAGGGCACGGCATAGCCGCGGAAGCCCGGCTCCTCGCCCACGGGCCCGTCCAGCGGATTAATCAAGCGCACGGCAAAGACCGTCAGAAGCCCGGACCACGTCAGGTCCCCCAGACCGTGTAGGGGGGCCCCCATGGCCACATTCGTGAAGCCCGTCACCAGTACCATCACGGCGGGGAGGAGGAGCGCCACGGCGTACCAGACCCAGCCCACGCGCCACCGGATGAGCCGCCGTCCCCACGCCTTGAACCCGGCCTTGCCCCATGCCAACGCGGTGATGACTAGCGCGGCCACGAGCGGGCCCACGGACAGGAACTCCATCTGCGGCATCAGCCCGGCGGCGTAGAGAGGCCACGACGACCAGGAAATCGCATAGGCCAGAACGAAGAACGCCGAAAGACGGTGGTGCTGCAGCCAGAGCGTGAAGCGCGCCATAACGGCTCCCGGGGCAAGAGGTATATCGCCCTATTCTGCTCCCGGGGGACTCCTGTGACTAGCGCATGGCCAAGACACGTAGTCGCAGATGCGAAGCTACTGGCGGGTACCCGAGATCGGCCACTCGTTTCGTCGGTTCGAGGCTGTCATAGTGGGTCACGACACACAGAGTTAACGGTTTCCAGTCGCGGAAATGCACAAATCCTTGGCAAGATGCAGGTGGATCAATTGCTTCTAAAGGAGACCCATGGCCACGAACACTGCGGAAAAAACCACCCTTCGGCTTAAGGCCGTGCTGGATGTTCTGACAGAGGGGGTGTGGTCGAGTGAGAATCTGAACGCTGGCGCGGTGCTGGGCGAGGCAATCGCCCGCGTGCCGCTCAACGAGCAGGAGCGTGAACTCCTGAGCGGTGGAATTCCCCGCGGACACAAGTCGCTGACCACGGCCACCGCCAAGCTCGTCAAGGCCGGCTGGCTCGTCAAGGGCCGTCCCGGCTGGTCCATCACCGACGACGGCCAGCGCGCCACCGTCGCGTTCGCGGACCCTGACGCCTTCGCTGAAGCGCTCGACGCCGGAACTCCGGTTCCGGCCGACACCCCGCTCCCTGCTGCGCCGGCGGAGAAGCCGGCCCAGAAGCCTGCCGAGAAGCCTGTCCGGAAACCAGCCGCGAAAGCTGCCCCGAAGGCGGCCAAGGCTGTCGGCAAGGCCGCCAAACTGATCGAGGACGCGGTTGCCCCCGTCGCCAAGGCGGTGCGCAAGCGCAAGACCGCCGACAAGGCTCCCGCCGCGCCGGCCACTGCTGCCGCTGCTCCCGCCGCCGCTGAGGCCACGAAAACTGTCGAGCAGCCGGCAGCAGTCGCCGTCGCCGGTGACTTCAACATCCTGCTGGGTGCGCCCGCCAACTGGGCACCGCAGTACGACGAGTCCCAGATGGAACTGGACCTCGTGGACCAGCTCTGGAAGATCGCGGCGGACGTCCCGGCCGGCACCTACACCTTCAAGATCGCCCTCAACCGCTCCTGGGATGAGAACTACGGTGCGTTCGGTGCCTTCGACGGCCCCAACCACGAGGTCCACCACGGCGGCGGCCGTCTGGTCATCCACTACGACCACCGCACGCGCGACATCATCCTGCCGTAAGCGTCTGTGCCCGGTGGGTGGGCTCCTAGAACCGCGTCGGGTCCGGCCGTGGAGGCATCGGCCCCGGATCGGGGATCGGCAGCGGCCCGGGCCCTGGACCGGGTTCCGGAATCGGCGCGGGCGGCGGGACCCGACCGGGTTCCGGCGGAAACGGGTCGCCCGGTTCCGGCGGCGGGGTTGTGGGGCCTGGATCCGGCGGAAAAGTATCCGGTCCCGGTACTGGTGGAATGGTCATTCCGAGCTCCCTCACTAGTTGACAGGTCTGACGATGAGGCCAGTGTTGACGATCAGGCCTGGCCGTTGCTGTTCCGGCGCAGCACTTTCAGCTCCCAGGGCCGCAGGTGCCATACGCCGTCCGGGGCGGACCCCGCATCCGGGTAGTTGCCCAGAATCAGCTCCGCGCCGCCCCCGGCCCAGCCGTCACCGACGAGACCCAAGCTGCCGAGATCCACGCTGCCGAGCGTCACTGGCTGCTCCTGACCGGAGAAGTTGCCCACTACCAGCAGCTCCGTGCCGGGCAGCGACCGTGTGAAGGCGTAGACGTGCTCGTCGCCGGGCAGCAGCATCCTGAAGTCCCCGTGCGAGACTGTGGGCTCGGTGCGCCGCAGTTCGATCACGCGGCGGTAGAAGTTGAACACCGAGTCGGGATCCCCGATCTGGGCGGCGGCATTGATGTGGTTGGCATTCGGGTTGACCGCAATCCAAGGCGCGCCGGTGGTGAAACCGGCGTGCCGGGAGGCGTCCCATTGGACCGGCGTCCGGGCGTTGTCCCGGTTCAGCGGCGCGAGCGCGGCGAGGACCTCGGCGTCGGTGTGACCCAGATGGGTGGTCGCTTCGCGGTGGTGGTTGAGCACCTCGATGTCGCGGTAGTCGCTGATCGCGCCGAAGGTCATGTTGGTCATGCCCAGTTCCTCGCCCTGGTAGACGTAGGGCGTGCCGCGGTGCAGGTGCAGGATGCCAGCGAGCATCTTGGCCGAGAGCTCGCGGAAGTGGCCGTCGTCGCCGAAGCGCGAGACCGCGCGGGCCTGGTCGTGGTTGCCCCAGTAGAGGCTGTTCCAGCCGGTCTCGGCCAGGCCTTCCTGCCAGCGGCCCAGGGATTTCTTCAGCTCGGTGAGCAGCAGCTTCTTGGGCCGCCACTTATCGCCCTCCTCCTGGTCCAGGGCCACGTGCTCGAACTGGAAGACCATATCCACCTCGGCACGGGCGGGATCCGTGAACAGGATGGCATCCTCCACCGTCACCCCGGGCATCTCGCCCACGGTCAGTAGCGGGCCAGTGCGCCCGGCGAAGACGTTCTGGTGCATTTCATGCAGGAACTCGTGGATCCGCGGGCCGCAGATGTAGTGCGGCGTACCGTCGCCGTACAACTTCCCGCCGGCGATCGCGCCGTCGGGCAGGGAAGGGTCCTTGGAAATGAAGTTGATGACGTCCATCCGGAAGCCGTCCACGCCGCGGTCCAGCCACCAGTTCATCATGTCGTAGATCGCGGCCCGGACGGCGGGGTTTTCCCAGTTCAAGTCCGGCTGCTTCCTGGAGAAGATATGGAGGTAGTACTCGCCGCTGGCCTCGTCGAACTCCCAGGCGGGTCCGGAGAACGCGGAACCCCAGTTGTTCGGCTCCGCACCCGGGACACCGGGCTCCCTGCCGGTGTTTGGCTTGGCAGCCGTGCCCGCCGGAAAACCCTCCCGCGGCGGCCGCCACCAGTACCAGTCCCGCTTCGGGTTGTCCGTCGAGGACCGGGACTCCACGAACCAGGGGTGCTCGTCCGAGGTGTGGTTGACCACGAGGTCCATGACCAGCTTCATGCCGCGCGCGTGCAGCCCGTCCGTGAGCTCCTGCAGGTCCGCAAGCGTGCCGAACAGGGGGTCGACGTCGCGGTAGTTGCTGATGTCGTAGCCGTTGTCGTCCTGCGGGGAGGTGTAGATCGGGGACAGCCAGACGACGTCGACGCCGAGCCGGTGCAGGTAGTCCAGCTTGCTGATGATCCCGCGCAGGTCTCCGATGCCGTCCCCGTTGGAGTCGGCGAAGCTGCGCGGATAGATCTGATAGACGACGGCGGCCTGGAACCAGTCGCGGGCCGGGTCCTGGGAAAATTCAGCGGATTCCGCGGTGGGTTGTTCGACCGTCATGTGGCACTCCTCGGAACGTCCAGCAGGCTGTTGTGATCAGGTCTGGCGCTGTCTTCTGGCACCGTCTCACCGACCTCTGATTATTGACCAGTTCCCGTGGGCAGGGAAGACCCCGCCCGGCCGGTCCGATGGCCGGCCGGTTTGGCGGAAGCGACGGGACCTTTGACCCTTGTTTTTAAGCCCGGACGACCGGCATCATCGAACCACTTCGTATCCCCTGGGGAGGATGGAATGCGTCGACTCGGAGTATGTGGCACAGCCGTTTCCGCCGGCCTCTTCGTCGCTGCCTTTCTGGCGGGTTGTGGTTCCACGGCCACGTCGCCCACTACCAGTCCGCAGCCGGCTACGTCCGCGGCCAGCAGCCCGGACACCGCCCCGCCCACGGCCACACCGTCTGCCCCCGACTCGCTGGCGGCGGACTGGAAAACCTTTACGACGTCGGACGGCCAGTTACTGTTCGACTACCCGGCCGAGTGGACCATCAAGGACCGGGCGGCCGAGGCGCCGTCGGGCGGTGCCTTCGCAGAGGTCCTGACTGCGGCAGGGAAACCGCTGGCCACCTTGCGGACCAACGTGGTCACTGGAGCCGAATGCACGCAGAAGAGCCCGTATTCGCTGCTCGATTCCCAGCCCGTTCCGGCCCTGGCGCAACAGGGTGTTACACCCCGCTTTGTCTTTGAGTCCCGCTCGAATCCCTCGGCAACTGATCCGAGGAAAGTGAACGTCTTTGCGTACGGCATCACCTCGGCTCCCGAGCCGTCCGGGCCTGAGGCCTGCCCCATTTTCCAATTCTTCACGTGGCCGCCCAGCGGTGCGGCGTTCGGAGGCGCCTACAACCCCTTTGACACGACGCCTGACACGACGCCGGGGAACTCGCCGAACGTCGACACCCCGGAGGCCTACAAGCAGACGAGCGAGTACCAGGACATCAGGAAGATGATCACCTCGCTGCGGCCGGCGGGGACGTAGCGGGCGAACGTCACACCGGAAGCGAGGGCTTCGCATGGGCGCGAAGAGGCGGGCGGAGACGCTGTCCACCGCGGTTCTCCTTGCCCTGCTAGTTGCACTGCTGCTGGCCGCCTGCGGCGCACCGGCCGCGCCGTCCGCCACCACGTCTGCCACCACGTCTGGCACCACGTCTGCAGCGGCCAGCCAGCCGGCCGGCAGCACCGCGGCTCCCGCCACCACGACGTCGGGCGGCGCGTCGCCGCCGGGCCCAGCGCACAGCACCGCCACGACTCCCTCCCCGACTTCTGAGACCACGACGCCGGCGGGCTCGCCGGCAGACTCACCGAGTCAAGCCGTGCCGCCGTCGTCGGGCTGGGCGACGTTCACGACGTCGGACGGCACGCTGGGCTTCGACTACCCGGCCGCCTGGACCGTCAAGGATCCGGCCGGGAAGGATACGTTGGGCGGAGAATTCGTGGATGTCCTGAATGGCGCCGGGAAGCAGATGGCCGCCCTGCGCACCAATGTAGTAACCGGCGCGGAATGCACGGAGAAGTACCCGTACCTGCTGTTCGATTCGGAGGCGATGCAGGCGCTCGCCGAACCCGGCGCGGCCGACCACAACGTGCCCCGGTACGTTTTCGAGGGCCGGGGAGACAACACTGCGCCGGAGCCGTCGCCGCCCACCGTCGCCGCCTACGGCATCACGATGATGCCGGAAGAGACCGGCCCGACGGCGTGCCCCATGTTCCAGCTGTTCCTGTGGCCGCCCAGCGGTGCGCTGTTCGGCCAGGCGTACAACCCGGGGAACAACGCGACGCCGGGGGACCCCTCGCTGCCGTACCTGGTGAAGGCGAAGCTCTACGCGGCGACCGCGGAGTACAAGGACATCCGGAAGATGATCACGTCGCTTCGTCCGGCGGGTAAGTAGCCGGGTAAGTAGCCGGGGAGTCACCTATCCCGACTCACTGCCCGTGCTCGCTTTTCTATCCGGCGCCGGAGCCCCGGGGGCACCTGCCAAGGCGGAGGCGCTCGAGATCCTCCTGAGCAACGTCAAACGCCACGAAATCGTGACTCTGGACGGCGGGCACTACCTGCATTGGACACAGGCCAAGACAATGGCCGCAGCGATCGGGAAGTTCCTCGGCAGCCGGTAGACGGACCCGCCCACTCGGCCCTCCGGCGTCGTCGGCGTTGCGTCAGACGCGGCACGCCGCGATCCGGCCCGGAGCGCGGTCCGGATGTTGACCTTCGAGGTGTAGGAGATGGAGCCGTACTGGAAGAGCCGCACGGCGAGGCGGAGCATGACGGCGGCGCCCACGAAGAGGATGACGATCATAATGCCCGCCTCGAGCACGTTCAGGGAGCCGAAGCCGTTCCGCAGCAGCGCGGTGACCGGCGCCGAGAAGGGGAAGTAGGTGAAGATCTGCACGATCACGGCGTGCGGGTCCGAGGCCACGGCGTCACGGCGTAGAACGGGACGAAGATCAGCGCCATGGCTGGGGCTGACCCTTGCGGCCTGTGCCGCAGCCTACACCGCTGGGAAGTGCCGGTGACGGCGGTGCGCGGGCGACGGCAGGCCGCTCCTGCTCCCGCGGGTTCCGGCCTAGGAGGCGGTGCGGACCTCCCGGATCAGCCCGGTGCCGGCGCACTCGCGGACCGCCATGATGCCATCGGCGGCTGACCGTTTGTCCTTGAAGGCCCGGGATATGGCCAGCACGGTCCCGTCGGCCGCGAGCAGCCGGAACCTGACGTTCGATTCGGCGTCGGTGAAGATTTCGAAGTGTCCTGCCATCGTCTTGTCCTTTCAGGCAGTGTTGCCGCCGCGGGGGTCAAGCACTTCTGCGGGGACTTGTCGGGTCTCGACAAGTCCCCGCAGCGCTTCCGACCAGCGTGTCCCGTATGGATGCTGCGAGGTAAGGGGCGAAAGTCCCAATGATTCTGGTGGCTGGGACTTTGCCGGGCGCTAGATTGGGAACATGGCTGAGTTTCCAGAGGGCGGGGCCGGGGAGCGTGTCCGGCTGATGGCGCGGGTGGACGGCCTGGTGCAGGCTGTCGGCTTCCGGTACTGGACGGTCCGCAGGGCCGAGGAGCTTGGACTGACCGGTACAGTCAGGAACAACGACGACGGTTCGGTCGACATCGTGGCGGAGGGACCTCAGACAGTGGTACTTGAGTTCCGGCGCTGGCTGCGCTCGCCGGAGGCGCCGGGTCGGGTGGAGAACGTGGAGGAGTCGATCTCCCGGGCCACCGGGGCGTTCAGCAACTTCCAGGTGGTGTACTGAGCGCTCCGGGCCTGGTGATTCCGGGCCTGGTGGGCGAGCCTGTCCCCGGTGCTCGAGCCTGTCGAGACCCGGGCGGGCGACCACAGGTTTCCCCATCGTCTGCCGGCCGGATTGTGGGTACGGTGGCCTCATGCAGAAAATATCGATCGATGCCCTGGCCCGGCAGCAAATCGCGGCAGCACTCGCGGCAAGCAGTGGCAGAGCGGCCGACACCGTGTTCGGCGGGCACGAAAAAGTCCTCCGCCAGACGGTCATGGCATTCAAGGCGGGCACCCAGCTCAGCGAGCACCAGAACCCCGGCGAAGCCACCGTGTTTGTGCTCCAGGGCTGTGTCCGGTTGCGGGCAGGCAAGGAGTCATGGCAAGGGAAAGCCGGCGATCTCCTGATCGTTCCGGAGGGGTTGCACAGCCTGGAAGCGGAAGAGGACTCGGCGATCCTGATGACCGTCGCGAAGATCAGCACCTAAGCCGCGAGCTGTGGCTTCAATGCCGCGCGACTGGAAAGCTGATCCTGTGGCAAGCCTGGTCGGGAGCCAAGTCTGGGTCGCCTACAACGCAGCCCAGGCGACGCGTTCCGTACGCACCCTCTGTCTCGACGCAATGGCTTTCGCCGGTCCGGGGAACGGCCGCCGCGCCATCGATCTGGGCTGCGGCGCCGGGAAGGAAACGCTGGCGCTGCTGGATGACGGCTGGCGGGTGCATGCCGTGGATTCGCTTCCGGACACGCGGGAGCGACTGCTGGCGATCCGGCCGGCGGCAATGGACCGACGCCTGAGTATCGAGGTGAGTCCGTTCGAGGCCATCAGGGGACTTCCGGCGGCGGACCTCATCTTTGCCAGCTACTCACTCCCGTTTATTCGCCCGGAAGACTTTGGGCGCGTCTGGCGGATGCTGCTGGAGTCCCTGCGGCCCTCCGGCGTCATCGCCGTGAACCTGTTCGGGGACCGGGATTCCTGGGCGGACGTGCCCGAGTGGAACTTCCACACGCCGGCGGACGCGCGAGCGCTCTTTGAGGACCTGGAAATCTTGAAGTTCGAGGTGTTTGACGACGACGGGCAATCCTTCCGGGGCCTTAAGCACTGGCACATTTTCGATGTGATTGCCCGCCGGCCCTGACTCGGTTTGAACGGCCGGCGTTCCTGGCCGTTCATTCTCCGGACCTGCGCAGCCAGGGCAGCCGGGACTCCTAATTGTGTTTGGCCCACAACTCCAGCCACACCAGCAAGCGCGTTTCCGGATCGGTCAGATCTACCCCGAAAAGACGTTCCACTCGGGTCAATCGATACCGGATCGTATTGACGTGCACATCCAACTGCTTTGCGGCATCGATAGCATTTCCGCCGCAACTTAGGTAAGCGTGAATGGTTTTCCCGAAAGACTTTCCGTTCCGTTCGTCGTACTCGGCAATCTTGATGGCATGGGCTCCTGGCAGCTGACCGCTTGTTGTCAAAGCAGAGACCATCTGACGCAAGTACAAGCGGGAGCCGATGGAGTCGTCGTCCGCGACGATGTCATCAGAGTCCGCCTGTATGCGCCCTTCGGTGACGTTGCGCACCAGCTCCGACAGAACCAGTTCCGCGTTGATTCTGGATTCCCCAAGGCCGTCGATCGGCGCCACCCCGCCTAAAGAGGCAAGAACGGGACGTGACAGGAGCCGACGAGCATTCTGGACTATTTTCAGAATTGAGCTCCGCTGAAAAGGAAATGATGATTCGGTGGTTTGGGGAAGCACGATGTAGACGATGTTGTCCGACAAGCCGCAGACTGCGGAGGGCAGCCGGACGGCGCATGCGGTGCGAACGGTGTCGAACAGCCGGAGACGGGATTGAAGCGTGTCAGGCGCATTGGCTTCCGGCGGCCAGATACTCAGTGCGGCGATGCGAGCGGAAGACGCAGATATCCCTAGCCTGATGGCGGCTAACTCCGCAGCCTGATGGCGGCTAACTCCGCACGTTCCGGCTCAAATAGCAACGGCTGCACCAAATCTATTTGCCGGGTCAGGTTTGACACGTACGTCGTTCGCTTGTGCAAAATGTGGAGAGCGGCAATGTTGGCGGCCTCACGCAGGATCCTATTGACATCCTCATTGTTGTGTTCCGCGAGCTCAAGGAGCCACAGTGAGCCGAGCACGGACTCCCCGGCCCGGATAGCGATCGCAGTGCGTCGGAGCAGGGGATCCTCAGTTGCTACGTTCACTGCGTCTTTGGCGGCATGGACGCGACGGTAGTCCCCATCGGTTTGCGGGGAATGCGGCACATGCAGTTGCAGAATGGAGTTTCTGCGCGTCTCGTCAATGGGCTGGTCCGGGAGGATTGAATAGGCCAGAATCGTCTGCTCCGGGTCCGCGATGGCGATGGCGCCGCCCGCTTGGGCCGCAACAGTGTTCGCGAGGTCGAACAGGTCTCCCGGACGTATGTCTACCAGGGTGCGGCCTGATTGCCGGTGCGGGATTACTGCGGCATCCATGATTTCCGCGACCTGGCTCCACGGAACCGAATCAGAAGCGCGGAAGAGGGCGATCCCCAATTCTCGCGCGGTCTCGCGCAAAACTTGATCCGACCCCCCATTGGTCTTGTAGACCACTGCCACGTAGCCAGCGTCCCTGAGCTCCCGGATCTTGATGCCCAGGCGCTTTCCGGACAGCGACAAACCAATGGCCAGGGCAACAGCCCCAGGAAATTTCGCTGGCAACGCCGTCGAGTCGTACAGAACCGAGCCCGCGACAAACTGGTGGTCATCGGCAGGCATTTCCGTGAGAGTCACGATTTCAGATCCTGCCGAGCGGGCCACATCCGCCAGGGTCGGCAGGTCATGGCTCCCGACAGCGGGGCGAGCAATCACGATTGCGCCACCGCCGCCATTTGGCAGTTGCTACTGATAGCACACCCCTCAATTTGTCGTTAAATCCATAGAGGGAAGAGGTCATTCTTCCTAGGCTGAACGATAACGCACGCACTCGGATGAGAGGCCCTAATTGAAATTCTGTGAAGCCAGGCAGCTCGTCCAGGTGAAAGCGCCTGTGTTCTCGCGTCAGCGCCGCGTGCTGGCGAACGCGTTTAATGTTGAAGAGTATCGACAGGCGGCCCGCAAAGTCCTCCCTGCCGGCATCTTCGATTATCTCGATGGCGGGTCTGAGGATGAAGTGACGCTCCGCCGCAACCGCGCCGTTTTCGATTCATGGGGGCTAATGCCAAGCTGGGGCCCCGTCTCCGGGCCGGACACGAGTACCACCTTGCTTGGTAAGTCCAGTGCTCTGCCGCTCACTTTGACACCCACCGGAGCCACACGGCTTTTTCATCCCGAAGGAGAGCTGGCGGTCGCCCGGGCCGCACAACAGGCAGGCATCCCCTACGGGTTGGCAGGCTTGAGCACAGTGTCAATGGAATCGATCGCGGAGCAATACCCCGCCCTGGATCGTTGGTTCAACTTCGGCCTTACTTCCGATTCCAAAGCACGGGATGACAAGCTGGAACGCTGCCTGGCGGCCGGCTATGACACCTTGATCGTGGGAGTAGACACCCGTGCGCTCGGCTCGAGGGAGCGGGATCTTCACAACGGCTTCACTGCGCCGCCCGCGCTGACCCTGTCAACCATGCTGGACATTGCCCGGCGGCCCGCATGGTGGGCGAATTTTCTCAGGGCGGAGGGAATCAGTTTTCCGAACCTCGAGCCTGACAACCCGAAATCCGCCGTAGTCACACCCTCGATGTGGCAGCAGATATTGGGCCATTCTGACGCAAGTAGCGGCTGGAACGAACTTGAGGCGCTACGCCAGGCATGGCCCGGCAAGATTGTGCTTAAAGGGTGCGTCAATCCGGACGATGTAGCCAGGGCCGCGCATATCGGGCTCGACGCTGTCCAGCTGAGCAATCACGGCGGACGCCAGTTGGATCACATGCTGAGTCCGATGGACGTCCTGCAGGAATCCCGTCAGCGCGTGGGCGATTCAATCGAAATTTACGTGGACTCTGGAATCCGCCGCGGCAGCGACATCCTGAAGGCCTTGGCTCTGGGAGCTGATGCCTGCTCTATTGGCCGGGCTTACCTTTACGGATTGGTTGCAGCAGGATCGCCGGGCGTGAGCCGCATTATCAGCGTCTTTTCTGACGAACTGCGGCGTACCATGACGCTGGTGGGTGTTTCAAATATCTCGGAGTTGAAGAACCGGGGCCCGGAAGTCATTCGTGACGTGCGCTACGCCGCAAAGAAATTGGACGGCATTGCGCCTGGAATCGCATGCCCGTGAATTATTCAACAAGTAGGACGCTATTCCGTTTTCTCTTTGCTGAGATAAACGCTTGACACCCTCGACACATAAGGAAACCATGCGCACCCGATACCTTCTTCCCGTTCTCACCGCGGTCACGGCCCTCACGCTTTCAGGCTGCGTCAATAACAGCGAACCCGCCGCAACCGGCGGGGCCTCCGCGACAGCGGACAGCGTTGGAGTGAAGAAAAACGACGCCATTGCCGCTTCGCTCCCGGAGAAGGTCAAGAGTGCTGGCGTCCTCAATGTTGGAATGGCAAACAACTATCCGCCCAACGAGTTCAAGGACGATAACGGTGCGCCAGCCGGATGGTCAGTGGACCTGACCAACGCTTTGGGCCAGGTTATGGGGCTGAAGGTCAACTTCGACATCGGCACCTTCGACAACATTCTTCCTGCCGTGAAGGCAGGGAAGGATGACATGGGAATGTCATCCTTCACCGACACGCTCGAACGCGAAAAGAAGGTGGATTTCGTGAACTACTACTCTGCCGGCATCCAGTGGGCCTCCCCCAAGAGCAAGACCGTGGACCCTAACAACGCATGCGGGCTCAAAGTCGCTGTCCAGGCAACCACCTATGAGGACACGCACGAGGTTCCGGCCAAGTCCAAGGCCTGCACGGACGCCGGCAAGGCTCCTATCACCATCTTCAAGTACGACGCGCAGGACCAGGCGACTAATGCCTTGGTGGTCGGACAGGTTGACGCAATGAGCGCCGACTCGCCCGTCACTCTCTACGCGATCTCCAAGACGAAGGACAAGCTGCAGACCGCAGGCGACGCATTTGAAGTGGCGCCTTACGGGATCCCGGTGGCCCAGGGCAGCGAAATCACACCGGCACTCCAGAAGGCCCTGCAGGCGCTCATCGACGACGGCACCTACAACCGGATCCTGGCCAAGTGGGGAGTGGAATCCGGCGGCGTCAAGGCGGCGGCACTCAACGTGGCCGCCAAGGGGTGACAGAAGATGAGTGAGCCGGAGCCTGGCATCAAGGCGCAAGAGGGTTATCGACTGGACCCGGACACTGAGCCAGGGGAGGCCATTGTCGCCGTTCCGCTGCGCCACCCATGGCGGATTCTGGTTGCCGTGGTCCTAGTGATCATGTTGGCAGTCTTTGTCCTGGACGCAGCCCAGCGCCCGGACTACGGCTGGGCTGATGTCGGCAAGTACATTTTTGACCGACGGATCAGCCAGGCCGCATGGGTGACGCTGTCGCTGACAATCTATGCGATGGTCGGCGCCATAGTCCTTGGTCTGTTGCTGGCCATCATGCGGCTCTCGCCGAACCCCGTGCTCAAGAGCGTTGCCTGGCTGTACATCTGGATCTTCCGTGGAACACCCGTTTACGTACAGCTCGTGTTCTGGGGCATCGTCTCGCTCATTTATCCGGTGTTCACGCTGGGTCTTCCGTTCACGACGCCCTGGGCCACGGTCCCGAACGAGATTTTCACCAACCTCTTCATCACCGCTGTGATCGGTCTGGCGTTGAATGAAGCGGCCTACATGTCCGAAATTGTGCGTGCCGGGCTGCTCTCCGTGGACGAGGGTCAGGAAGAGGCCTCGACAGCATTGGCCATGTCGTGGGGGCAGACCATGCGTTACGTGGTGGTTCCGCAGGCCATGAAAATCATCATCCCGCCCACCGGCAATGAGGTGATCTCGATGCTCAAGACCACCTCACTCGTGGCCGCGATTCCTCTGAGCATTGACCTCTACGGGGTGTCTCGCGGTATTTCCGCGGTCACGTTCACTCCGGTGCCCCTGCTGATTGTGGCGTCCCTTTGGTATTTGCTCTTCACCTCGGTCCTCATGGTCGGTCAGCATTTCATCGAAAAGCGCTTCTCGCGGGGAACCGGACGCCTCAAGACGGGCAAAGAGCCGTCGTCGCCGGGTTCGGTAACGGTGGCGCCCCCTGGCGCCTCCGTCGTCACAGACTTTGGAGGCAAGGGATGACGGACACGCCCATGGTGCTCGCAGACCGGGTTTCCAAGAACTTCGGGTCCAACAAGGTTCTCCGCGGGATCAGTCTCCGCGTCAATCCGGGAGAGGTGCTCTGTATCGTCGGCCCCAGTGGTTCCGGCAAATCGACGTTCCTGCGTTGCATCAACCACTTGGAACGGGTCGATGCCGGCAGGCTCTCGGTCGACGGACAGCTCGTAGGCTATCGCCAAAAGGGCGGCAAGCTCTATGAACTCAAGCCCAAGGAAGCGGCCTTCCAGCGACGCGACATCGGAATGGTTTTCCAGCGTTTCAACTTATTCCCCCACCTGACTGCCGTCGAGAACATTATCCAGGCGCCCATGAGGGTCAAGCGCATGTCCAAGGCCGCAGCGACCGCCCGAGCCATGGAACTTCTAGCGAGAGTGGGGCTCGGCGATAAGGGAGACCACTACCCGGCACACCTGTCGGGCGGGCAGCAGCAACGGGTAGCCATCGCCCGTGCGCTGGCCATGGACCCTAAGCTGATGCTCTTCGACGAGCCGACAAGCGCCCTGGACCCTGAACTGGTGGGCGAGGTACTCGATGTTATGAAGGAACTGGCCAAGAGCGGAATGACCATGATCGTCGTGACCCACGAGATGGGGTTCGCCCGCGAGGTGGCCGATTCGCTCGTCTTCATGGATGAAGGAGTCGTGGTTGAGTCGGGCCCGCCTCGCCAGCTGCTGAGCGATCCGCAGCACGACCGGACCAAGGCGTTCCTCTCGAAGGTTCTCTGAGCGCCGTTATGGCCCCAGGCAACATTGCCAGACTGTTGCCGTGAGCAACTCTCCCCGGACCGGCGTCGCCGTCGCAGGACTGAGCCTGGGCACCGCCCTGAATCCGCTGAACTCCTCGATGATCGCCGTCGCCCTCGTGGTGCTGCGCGCGGACTTCGCGCTCGACGTCGCCACGGTCACCTGGGTCATCACGGCCTTTTACCTCACCTCCGCGGCCGGCCAGCCGCTGATGGGCCGGCTGGCGGACCGCTTCGGGCCTCGCCGGCTCTTTCTGCTCGGCATGGCGGTGGTGGCGGTGACCTGCGCGCTGGCGCCGCTCGCGCCCAACTTCGCGCTGCTCTGCGTGGCGCGCGCCTTCATGGCCCTCGGCACCGCGACCGCGTACCCGAGCGCCGTCGTCATGGTCGGTGCGCTGGCCCTGCAGGGGGAGGTGAAGTCCACCCGGCCGCTGGGCCGCATCCAGATGGCGAACACCTCGGCGGCGGCTGTCGGGCCGGTGGTTGGCGGGCTGCTGGTGAGCCTCGTCGGCTGGCAAGCCCTGTTCCTGGTCAACATCCCGCTCGCCCTGGCAGCGATCTTCATCGTCTGGCGGTTCGCCCCGGCTGACGAGGACCGTGAGCGCGGCCGGGCCTCGGCGCTGCTGCGGGACTCGGACATCCCGGGCATCCTGGCGTTCGTCGGGGCCCTGGTGCTGGTGATGATGGCCCTGCTGAACGTGCTGCCCGGGGTCCGCTGGTGGCTGCTTGGGGGAGGGCTGCTGCTGGCCGCGCTGTTCGTGTGGCGCGAGCTGCGGTTCGCCCCGCCGTTCCTGGACCTGCGGCTGCTGGGCCGCAACCGGCCGCTGCTCCTGGTCTATCTGGGGTTCGCGCTGTTCAACGGCGTCTACTACTTTGCGTTCTTCGGGCTGCCGCAGCTGCTACAGCAGGCCGCGGGTTACGATCCGGGCATCGTAGGCCTGCTGATGCTGCCGCTGGCCGCGATCTCGGTGATTGGGACGCCATTCGCTGTCCGGGCGATCGACAGCTTCGGCGTCAAGCGGGTGCTGATCACCGGCGTCGTGCTGCTGGTGGCGGCGACAGGGGCGATGTGGCTTCTCACGGCATCCCTGGCCATCCCGCTGGTGCTGGCGCTGACCGCCCTGCTGGGCGTGCCGTATTGCGTGGTCAGCATCGCCTCCAGCCAGGGCATGTACGTCTCCACCCGACCGGAGGAGCGCGGCGTGGCCGCCGGGATCTTCCAGACGTGCCGCTACCTGGGCGCGATCACCGCGACGGTGCTGATCGGCATCTTCTACGGCACAGGCGTCAACCAGGCCAACTGGGGGCTGATGGTTGTCGTGATGCTGGGACTTGGTGCGGTGGCGTTGGTGGTGACGCTTGGGTGGCGGGAGCGGAAGTAAACCAGCCGCCGGGCGCGGCACAACGGCAGAATAGCTGCGAGCCTGCGCATCTATTTCTCCCTCTCCACTTTCCGGAGCCAGTCGTGAAGAAGGGGGAGAACGACGTTGCTGTGCATTGTGCTCATGTGGTCAAGACCGGGAAGCACCAGCACATCCCACCCCGAGGTGATCAGCCCTCCCTCGTGGGCGGCCAGTGGTTCGCCGATTCTCACCTGCACTTCGCCCCAGCCGGGTCCGTAGTTAATCTGGTCTGCCGAGCCGGCGAAACAGAGTCGTGGAAGATCCCGCGGGACCGGCGCTTGAGAGTCATCGAAGTCCTGAAGGGCTTCATAGAGAGTGACGAACTGCCGCGTCTGCGCCTCTGACGTCTGAACCGAGACGGCATCCCAGTCACCCGGCTCAACCGAAGCGTTGATCGCCTGGCTCCCGTTCGGCGCTTGACTGGCCATTTCGTGTGCGCCGACCGTGTGACAGCGAGCATGCTTTTGTAGGGCCCGTCGAGAGGCGGATAGCCGCCCATAACAAGCGCCCAAAGCCGGTCCGTGCGGACCGCGCGTTGCAATCCGATCAGCGCCAGCCACGAGTACCCGTAATACGCGAAGTTATCCGCCCCCGCCACGTCCGCGACGGCAAGGAGGTCAGCGACAACATTCTCCGGAGTCAGGGTATCCGGCGCCGGGTACGCCATCCGGTGACCTTCGTAGTCCGCCGAGATCACCCGATACGACAGGGAGAGACTGGCCACCAGATTGGGCCCCAGGTCAGGGTCTGCACCCCACCGCCGCATAGTCTCGGCTTCCGACGGCGAATGCGGTTCGAGTCGGGCCGGAAGAAGCACGGCACGCCCCGTTCCCTGAACCGAGACGGGGATGGTCGTGCCGTCGTGCAAGACAGCCTCAAAAGTGGTGGACAAGTTCTTCCCTCGCTTCGATCAGTGCCTCATGAAAACATACGCGCCAAGGGCGGAGGCCGCCGGTGTTGGATTCTTGACTCCGGCTGGTCCCTGAACAAGTGTTGATGGTATGCGCGGCTTCGTTCTGTATATCGACACATCAGAGGTTCGGCCAGGCGAGCTCGACGCGCTTAAGGCGGGCTTGGAAGAGCTGGCACGGTTCGTGGAAGCCAACGAGCCGCGGATCATCGCCTACAACGCCTACTTTAGCGAGGACGGATCACGGGTCAGCGTCGTTCATCTGCATCCGGACGAAGCGTCCCTTGCATTCCATATGGCGGTGGCCGGTCCTAAGTTTGCGGCCTTTGCACGCCTCATCACCCTGAGGACCATCGAAATCTTTGGCAGGCCCAGTGAAGAGCTATTGCAGCAACTGAGACAGAAGGCAAAGCTGCTGGGCGACGGAACGGTCATTGTGCGGGAGCTGCACGCAGGCTTCGCCCGCTTCCCGGCAAGTTGAGGCCTGGCCCGGACGGATGCCGCCAACACAGCAGGCCGTCATTGATGCGCCAGGACCCCGGTGGGAAGATTATTGGACGGTCTCACCCATTAAGGAGTCGGAAATGGCTGATGGCACTGGACTGATCAAACGGTTTTATAAAGAGGTGCTCGAGGGCGGAAATCTCGGCCTCATTGACGAGCTGACGGCGGATCACTATCTCGATCACGAAGAGGCTCTTCCAGGACAACCGCCCGGCAAGGATGGCGTTCGGTTCTTTGTGAACGCGATCCGGACGGCATTCCCGGATATCAAGGTCAAATCGATCGAGCCGTCGCTGGCCGACGGAAAGCTGGAGGCGTGCCACGTAATTCTGACGGGTACTCATCAGGGGGAGATGGCGGGCCTTGCAGCAACCGGCAAAAGCGTCGAATTCGGCACGACTGACATTATTCGCGTCGAGAACGGCAAGGTCGCCGAGCACTGGGGAACCACCGACAACCTGGGCATCATGCAGCAGATTGGGGCCATACCCGGATAGTGCAGCGCAATGACCCTTCCCGGGGGCGGGGTGTGCCCACGTTTCCATTGAAACGTGGGCACCCTGGCATTCCGAGCCGTCTACGCGCCGGTCCAGCGCCGCAGTGTGCTGTTGAGCAGCCCCACCAGCACGCTCGTCCACCAGCAGGTTTGCGAGATGCACAGTGCAACCAGCAACCGTACGCGCAGCCGTGTAGCCATCTTCGTGAACAATGTCCGCGGCGGCAGAAAATGCAGCTGCTTCATGGCCTGCGCCAGGGCGAGGCCGTTGAGGATGAGCACCAGGACGCACAGCAGTTTGACCGGCGTCAGCGGGCTGGACAGATCGGGACGCATCATCGCCCCGGACACGAGCAGCAGCGCCAACCCGCCCCAGATCAGCGGCTGCGCAGCGGACTCGAGGCGGCGCGTGTCGTGGACGTCCCGGCGGCCCAGGAGCCACAACAGGCCCACCCAGTCGAGCACCAGGATGGCCCCGAAGGACAGCACGAGCGCGAGAATGTGGCACGCGAGGGCGATGCGGTGGAGGTCCGGCCCGCAGTCGAGGAAGCCGCCCACCAGCACCGAGGCCAGCCACGCCGCCGAGCACAGCAGTGCCAGCAGCACCATTTTCGGGGAGGGCCGGCCGGTTGGTCCGGCCAACCGGCTGCCGTCCGGTTCACTGACCGTCGCACTGTCGGACACGGTGTCGGACGCGCTGCCGCCACCGGGTTCGGCGACGGCGGGCTTCACGCGAAGAGCCCCTCGCCGATGAAGCCGCCCGCCCTGGTTCCTGGGGGAACGGCGAACAGGCCGGAGCCTGTGTGCTTGAGGTATTCCAGGGCCAGTGTGTCTTCCTTGGCCATGGCCATCTGCATGGGCACGTAGTGGGTCCTTGGGTCCTTGACGAACGCGATGAAGAACAGGCCGGCGTCGAGGTGGCCGAGCCCGTCCGAGCCGTCGGTGTAGTTGTAGCCGCGCCGGAGCATCTTCACGCCGTCGTTCCGGCTGGGGTGCGCCAGGCGGACGTGGGAGTCCAGCGGAATCAGCGGTTCCCCGCCGCGGCCCTTGACTTCGAAGTCGGGGGCGGTGAATTCCTCGCCGCCGGACAACGGGGCACCGGCGCCCTTGGTGCGGCCGATCAGGCCTTCCTGCTCGCGCAGCGAGGTCCGGTCCCAGATTTCGATGTGCATGCGGATCCTGCGGGACACGAGGTAGCTGCCGCCGGCCATCCAGGCCTCACCCGGACGGGTTCCTGCTCCGGCCCAGACATGCTCATCAAGCAGGGCGGGGTCCTCGGCTTTGAGGTTGTTGGTGCCGTCCTTGAAGCCGAAGAGGTTCCGCGGGGTCGCCTGGGACCGCGAGGTGGAGGAGGTCCGGCCGAAGCCCAGCTGCGACCAGCGGACGCGCGTCTGCCCGAATCCGATGCGTGCGAGGTTCCGGATCGCGTGCACGGCCACCTGGGGGTCGTCCGCGCAGGCCTGGACCACGATGTCTCCGCCGGTGCGTCCCGGCTGGAGGTCGTCGCCGGGGAAGTGCGGCAGGTCGATCAGGGCGTCGGGGCGGCGGCCGTCCAGCCCGAAGCGGGCCTTGCCGTCTTTCTCGAACAAGCCCGGGCCGAAGCCGACGGTGAGGGTCAGCTTCCCGGCCCCGAGGTCCAGAGCTTCACCTGTGTCCTCGGGCGGGGCGTCGTAGGGGCCGTCGACGGCGCCAGTGCTGCCCGCGGTGCGGCCTGCCGTCATCGCCTCGGCAGCGACGGTCCAATCCTTCAGGAGCTGGATGAGCGCTGCACGGTCCTCCGTGACGACGTCGAAGGCGGCCATGTGCAGGCGGTCCTGGGCCGGGGTGATGATGCCTGCCTGGCGGTCCCCGTGGAAAGGAATGATATTGCCGGGCACGGTGGCCGGGGCGGCCGCGGCAGCCACCGCATCATGGCTCAGGAAGCCGGCCACGGCGCCGGCGCCCCCTGCACCTGCGAGGGACAACAGCCCGCGCCGGGACAACCCGCCTTTTCCCGACCCGGGGGCCGCCGCTGGTTCCGCGGCGCCAGCGGAAGCCGGGCCGCCGGCGTCGGGCGTTTCAGCGGACCGGCCGCCGAGGGGGCAGCCGCTCACAGCACTACCGCCGAGGTGAGCTTGGAGAGGGGCTCGCCGAGGGAATCGACCAGCGAGGCGAGCTGCTGGACCTGGGCCTGGCTGAGCTCGTTGTAGTAGCTGAAGCCTTCGCCCGTGGCGTGCTTCTTGAGCTCGGCCTGCAATGCTGCGAACTTTTCGTCGAGGCTCGTGGCCAGGGCGGGGTCCTTTTGCTGGAGGGCGGGCAACAGGCTCTCGAAGGCGATCCGGGCACCGTCTACGTTGGCCTGGAAATCCCAGAGATCAGTGTGGGACCAGGCTTCTTCCTCACCGGTGACTTTGCCGGTGGCTACTTCGTCCAGGAGTTCCTTGGCGCCGTTGCCGAGCGTGTCGGCGGAGAGCTCCACGGTGCGGGTTCGCCGGCCCAGGTCCTCGGTGTCGGCCACGAGCTGCGTGGCGACGGCGGTGCGCCCTTCGGCGGTCAGCGGGGTGTAGCCGGCGGGCGGGAAGAGGTCCTTTTCGGCGCGGTGCCAGCCGGTCCAGTCCTGGCCGGGCTCAAGGTCGGCTTCGCGGGCGTCGAGCTTCGGGTCGAGGTCTCCGAAGGACTCCGCGACCGGCTCGATGCGCTCCCAGTGCATGCGGGTGGCGGCGTAAAGCTCGCGTGCCGTGGCTGCGTCTCCGGCGGCGTAGGCGTCGGCGAAGGCCTTGGTGCCGGCCACCAGCTGCTCGGTCTGGTCCTTGACGTAGGCGGAGTACTGCCGGGTGCCGGTGTCCAGAAGCTTCTGGAAGTCGGCATCGACGGCTGGGCTGTTGCCGGAGCCGGTGACGTCAAAGGGGGCGCGGATGCCATCACCCTGCATGCCGGGCTTGCAGGCCGTGGTGTACTGGCCGGCGGCCGCCGTGACCACGAGGTTGCGCGTCAGGCCCGGGCCGATGTTCTCGACTTCCCCGATGATCCGCAGCCCGTCCTCGGCCAGGAGATAGAACTCGGTGACCTCGGTGCCTTCGTTCTTGACGGCGAAGGTCAGGTTGCCGCTGGCGGAATTTCCCGCGGAGACCTTGCACTCGGTCTTGGTGCTGGTGACCTGGATCGGCCCGGCGGCCGCGCCTGGCGTCGTCGAGGTGTCCGTGCAGCCGGTCAGGGCCAGGGGAACTGCGGCTGCCGCCGCAACCAGGGCAAGCGACTTCCGGGATCGGGAGGCGGTTTTGGGCAAGGTTTTGGGCAGGGGGGTGCCGGGCATGGGTGTTTCCTTTGGTCGGGTTTGGTCGGGGGAGAAACGCTGGAGGGAAGTGAGGGGTGCCGCTAGGGGGCTGCGACGGGGGTTGCGACGTCGTCGCGCGTGGGGGCTTCGCTGCCGGCGGCCTGGGGGGTGGGGCCGTTGGCCCGGAGGTACAGGACCAGAACGGGGAGAACGTAGAGCAGCCAGGCTCCGGCCTCGAGCCAGGTGGTGGCGGGGGAAAGGTTGAGCGTGCCCTTCAGGAGGGTGCCGTACCACGACGAGGGCGGGATGGCGGCTGAGATGTCGAAGGCCAGGCTGTGCAGGCCGGGCAGGATCCGGGCCTCCTGGAGGTCGTGGATGCCGTACGCGAGCACACCGCCGGCGATGATGATGAGTCCGACGCCGGTCCACGTGAAGAAGCGCGAGAGGTTGACCTTGAGCACGCCGCGGTGCAGCAGGTAGCCAAGCCCGGCTGCAACGGCGAGTCCGAGCAGCGCGCCGGCCAGCGGCATGGTCGTTTCTCCTGTGGCCTGCGCCGCGGCCCAGAGGAACAGTGCGGTTTCAAGGCCCTCGCGCCCGACGGCCAGGGCAGCCACCACCACGAGGCCCCAGGCGGTGCCGTCGGCCACTCTGTCCACGTGGGACTTCAGTGCGCCACCCAGGCTGCGCGCGGTGCGCGCCATCCAGAAGACCATCCACGTAACCAGTGCGACGGCGATGATGGACAGCCCGCCGCCAATGGCCTCCTGCGCCTCGAAGGCCAGTCCACGCGGCCCGAAGCTGAGCACCGCACCGAACCCGATGGAGACTGCCACTGCAAGGCCGACTCCCGCCCAGAGGCGGGGCAGCAGCGAACGCCGCCCCGTCCTGACAAGGTAGGCCATCAGGAGCACGACGATGAGGGTCGCTTCGAGGCCTTCGCGCAGGCCGATCAGGAAGTTGGCGGTCATGGTGCCGGTTTCTTTCACGTAAGGGGAGCCAAGCTTAGGCTTGCCTAAGTAGGAAGACTACCTGCATCAGGGGATTACGCAAATCTTTTGTAGCCTAATAGGCCCAAATTACGGCGGGCCGTTGGAAGAAACCGCGGCACGCAACGGGAACACGCGTGGCGACCTCGGCGGCTGCCTGACCTCCGATGTCCGGTGCGCCTGAATCAATACGTGGGTGGGCGTCGGAACGTCGTGCAGCCCACATGCGGCTGGTTAAGATGTTGTACTTTTCTCGATAGTGCTGGAATGTTCATCATTTTCACCATTTCGGTGAAGATATGGAACATCCGGAAGAAACGCCGTTCTTCCGCGCGATCGACGCCAAGTCGTTCGGAGCGGCCATCCGAAGCGCCCGCCAGGAGCGGAAGCTGACACAAAGTGGGCTGGCTGACCTTCTCAATGCCAGCCGCCACAGTATCGTCAGGCTGGAGAAGGGCGAGAACGTCTCGCTGGAGACACCATTGCGGCCGTCAGGGCCTTGGACCGGGATATTGCCCTCATTTCGCGGTTTTCACGTTTGGACGTCAAACGGTGAGCCGGAGCTGGTTGGACTCGTCCCAGGCCAGCATGGAGAGGGTTTCCACGGACTCCTTGCCGGGGCCGATCAGGGAAGGGGAGGCCGAACATCCGCAGGGCGTCGAGCATACGGAACAGCACGGCAACCAGGAGCGTGGGCTTGACCAGCGGCAACGTGATGGAGCCGAGCTGGCGCCACCAGCCGGCCCCGTCGATCTGCGCGGCTTCGTAGACTTCGCCGGGGATGACCTGCATGCCGGCGAGGACCAGCAAGCCGATGAATGGGGTGGTCGGGGGATCGCGTTGCGTTTTTGTAAACGTCGGTGCTGGAGAGCCGCAAGAGGTAGGAGCTGCCGTCGCCGCCGCAGGTCCATCCTCTCCGCACGCTGTGATTCAGCCGTCGAACAAGCCTCGCACGTCCTCCGCGGACAGTGCCGAGGAAAACATTGCGTCGTCGTCGAGTACGGCGGTAAACAGCTTGGCCTTCTTTTCCTTGAGCGCCATGACTTTCTCCTCGATGGTGTCCCTGGCCACCAGACGGTAGACCATGACGTTTCGGGTCTGGCCGATCCTATGGGTGCGGTCAACGGCTTGCGCCTCTGAGGCGGGATTCCACCACGGGTCCAGCAGGAATACGTAGTCCGCCTCGGTCAAGTTAAGGCCGAATCCGCCGGCTTTGAGGCTGATGAGGAACACCGGTGCGCTTCCGGACTTGAACTGCTCGATCACCTCGGCGCGCCGGCGGGTCTTGCCGTCCAGATAGGCGTATGGGATGCCTTCAGCGTCAAGCCGTGCCGCGGCCTTGCCCAGGAAGCCGGTGAACTGGCTGAAGATCAGGGCGCGGTGTCCCTCGGCCACTATGTCGCCGAGCTGCTCCAACAGGGCATCGAGCTTGCTGGACGGGACGGATCCGTATTTCTCATCCACCAGGGACGCGTCCAGGCTCAGCCTCCGCAACATCGTGAGGGACTTGAAGATCGCGAAGCGGTTCTTGTCCATGTCCTCGAGCAGCCCCAAAACCTTCTGCCGTTCGCGCTGTAAATGCCGCTGGTAGATGGTGAGGTGCCGCGGCGCCAAATCCAACTCCAGCACCTGTTCCTGTTTGGCGGGGAGATCCTTGGCGACAAGGTCCTTGGTGCGCCGCATCATCAGCGGCCGGATCCGCCGTCGTAATTGCGCCAGTTTCTCCGCGTCCCCTTCTTTCTCCACCGGCTTCTGGTAGTAGTCGGCGAAATTCTTCGACGACGGGAACAGCCCGGGGGCGGTGATCGCGAACATGGACCACAACTCCATCAGGTTGTTCTCCATGGGCGTGCCCGTGATGGCCAGCTTGAACGGGGCCGGGAAACGGCGGGCATTCTGGCTGGCCTTGGTGGCAGGATTCTTCACGAACTGTGCCTCGTCCAGCACCAGCGCGGCCCACTGCTGTGCGGCGTAGGCCTCATAGTCGAGCCGGAAGAGCGTATAGGAAACAACCACGACGTCGGAGCCGGCAGTAAGTGCCGCCAGATCCGTACCGCTGCGCTGCAGCGTGTCCGTGACGGCGGTGACGCGCAACCCGGGGGCGAACCGTCCGATTTCCGCGGCCCAGTTGGGCACCACGGATGTCGGGGCGACCACCAGGAAGGGGTGGCGCGCAGTTTCGTCCCGTTCCGGGGCGCCGATGCCGTTCTTGGCGTGGCAGATCAGGGCGATGGCCTGCACGGTCTTGCCCAGGCCCATGTCGTCCGCGAGCACACCGCCCAGGCCCTGCTCCCACAGGAAAGCCAGCCAGTTGAAGCCGTCCTGCTGGTAGGGGCGGAGCGACGCGTTGAGGCCCGCCGGCAGCGGCACGTCCAGAATCTCAGAGAACCGAAGCAGCCCTCCGACGCTTCGCCGCCAGGAATCGGCTTGTTCGGCGGTGGCAGACAGTTCCTCGAGCTCGTCCCAGAGGCCGGCCTGGTACCGGCTGATCCGCAGCGGCCCTTCGTGGTCTTGCAGTGCCCTGGCTTCTTCAATCAGTCGGCGCAGCTGGAGGAACTCGGGCTGGTCGAGCCGGAAGTAGTTGCCGTTGGCCAGCATCAAGTGTTCTTCGCCGGCAGCGAGCGCATGGAAGAGTTGGTGGAAGGGGACGTCTTCCCCGCTCAGGGTGACTGTGACGCCCAAATCAAACCAGTCGCCGTCGTCCGTTCCCTTGGTGCTGACGCCGATGAGGGGTGTGTCCGTGAGCTCGCTGTAGTCCGGCGCCGGGCCCGTGGTGACTACCCGCAGGTGCTCAAGCTGTTCCAGCGCCGGCAGTACATCGGTGGTGAACCGGGCGGCGGCGACGTTTCTGAGCACCGCCGGCCGCGTGCTGCCCGGGTGGCCGGACGGTTGGTCCGGGAACTGCTCCCGCCAGGCAGCCGGAAACTGGGCAAGGGCGCCGGCCACCCGGGCCAGGAGCTGCGCTTCGAACACGTGGTCGCGGTAGCCGGTGCCGGCGTCGGGCAGTTGCTCGCGGGTCACGGTACCGGCGGAGGTGTACTCCCAGTGCCATTGAAGCTGCAGCGTACCGGGATCCTGTGGTGCTCCTGCCCCGGGGCGGCGCTGGGTCCGGCCGGACGGCGCCCGGTCTGCTGGGGCGTCACGCGGGACGTGGGCGGCCGTCAGCACCAGCTCTGGCGGCAGGATCTGCGGCAGCTCCACGGAGGCGTCGCTGCAGATGACATCTGCCGCCTGCGCCAGTTGCGGGAAGATGGCTCCCAGGAAGGAATCGCGGGCCGCCGCTGGAACCAGCAGTTCGGTGCGGTGGTGGATCAGCGGCCGGATGGCGTCGGGAACGGGCGCTTTGCTCGGGGCCAGATGGAGATGGCGGGCCGCCGTGGTGGTGCCCGGCCCGGTGGCGGTGTCCCACCAAAACAGTCCGTGGCCAGGCCGGCCGATCACTCCCATCGCGGTGGGATCCGCGCCCGTACCGGCGACGTGCGGTGCCAGCCGCAGCCCGCCGTCGTGAGCGCGGACGTCCAGTGAAACGCTGACAGGCTCATGAACCACGACGGCGTCGCCGGACTTTGCGGCCACCAGCGCCACACCGATGTCGCTGGCTTGGCCGAGGAGGTGCCAGAGCAGCGGGCTGTCGAAGCGCTCCAGCGGCAGGTACATGGACGGCACCTGCGTTCCCCCGACAGTGTAGATCGAAGCAAAGGTCCGCATCCAGCGGGTCTGCTCCGGACTGAATTCGTCGAGTTGGTATCCGTAGTACGAATGCCGGAAGGTGTCCCAGCGCAGTTGGCCCATGACCCACTTGCCCTTGGAGTTCTGTTTCACCGGCCTGGCGGTCAGGCTGAGCGGCGGGGCGGATTCGTTGTGCCATGGGTCGCTGCGTCCGCGCTGGTACCAGGCGGGCTGGCTGGACGAGGACTCGTTCAGTTCCAGCTGCACACCGAGCCTCAGCGTTGGCCGGCTGTCGCTGCGAATGACCTGTCCGCCACCGAAACCCGGATACCGTGATGCTGGCTCCGGGTGAAGAAGGCTATGGATCTGCTCCTGCCAGGGAGCGGGAGGTGCCTGTTTCTGAACAGCTCTCTGAACGCCGGGTGCAGGCTGCTGTCTTGGCGCGGGTTGCTTCGGCGCTGCCGGCTGCGCCGGAGCGTGGGTGCTGGCAGGGGCAGGCGGAATGTCAAGGAGCGCCGGCTGCACCGGGGCAGGCCCGCTGCTGATGTCCAGGAGCAAAGCGGCCACATGCTTGCAGTTGGAGCGCATAGGGCAGGAGCAATCGCCCCACTCGAGGCCCAGACCGCTCTTGCCGTTCTTGAACGAGACTTTGGTCCGGTAGGGGGCGCTCCGGTTGCCCTGGACCTTCCCTTTCAGCTCCAAGGATTTGGGAATCCACTCGACGCTCGAGACCGCGCCCTTGCGCGCGTAGGTGCGGCCGCGACTGAGCGAGGTGCTACCCACAAGGGAAGCGATCACGGTGTCGGCGAGCTGGGGCGGGTACGTGAATGTCACGGCTTAACGGTACCGGGTTGCGGCCGAGCCTGTCGCGAGCGCTCTGTCATCGTCCACGCCTGCTGCGCGGGAATGAATGACAGAGCCACCATCTACGGTGGACTATTTTTTCGCTAAATTGTACAATTTAGCCATGAGTGATGTAAGTGCAACTGTTGCCCGCCAACGGTGGGCTGAAACTCTGGATTCGGCGCATCGGGAACCTGTCCGCATCTTGAGCCATGGCAGGGCCGTGGCCGTCGTAATGGATCCAGAGTTGGCTGAGAGGGCTCTGAGGGCGCTTGAGGATGCGGAGGACCTGGCGGCGGCTGACCGCGCCCTTGCCGAAACGGAGGCCGGAGCGCCCACGTACTCGCTGAAGGAAGTGGCGGCCGAGCTGGGAATTGAACTTGGCGGCTAGTCGCTATGAAGTCCGGCTGTCTGATGCAGCTCGCAAGCAGTTGCATAAATTCGACCGCTCCGTGCAGAGGTTCCTGCTCGAAGCACTTAGCCTGCTTGCGGACAATCCCCGGCCCCCAACCGCCAAATCTTTGGCCGGACGGTCTGGACAATTGCGCGTACGAGTCCGGGACTACAGAATCATCTATCAAATCAGGGATCAGGAGCTCCTCGTTTTGGTAGTTGCGATCGGACACCGCCGCGAAATCTACAACAAGTAGTTCTGAACTGCCGGTATCCAGCCCGGCCTTAAGGTCGGAGAGGATCATCGGCCAACCACCGTAGACCCAGAGCGGACTGGCTGAGCTCATCAGGGCCAGCCGCCACACCATTGTCCGGCTGGAGCAGGGAGAGAACGTGTCCTTGGAGACGGCACTCGCAGCGGTTCGTGCCCTCGAACGGGACGTTGCCCTCATCCCAAGGTTCGTGAAGCGGTGACGCGCAACGAACGGCTCGCTGTCTGAGCTGAGTTGGTCACGCTGTCTGGAATTCATCGACGACTCCAGAAACTCCAGGAAGTCTATCCGCAAGAAGCCTGAATGCGACGGAGAGCTGGTCGCGGCCGGTGGCTTGGGCGATTTGAGAGAGAGTGGCGCCGGCCCGGAAGGAATTTTGGACCAAATCCACCTCGCCATGGGTCCACCGTTGCTTGCGTTTCGGGCAGTTCGGATCTTCCAGCTGGCCCTGGGGCTCAAGTAGTAGGCCCGTCAACGCTTATTGACTGCGACGCACTGGGGCAGGTTTGCCGGTGCCGTCCGTCAGACCCATGAACATCGTCCTGTGAAGCACGTCCACATGCTTGCGGGAGACTTCCACCGCGCCATGGCCATCACCGGCCCGCAAGGCCGCCACAAGCGCGATGTGGTCCTGGTTTGATTGATGCAGTAGCTCGATCGGGTAAGGGATGAAGTAGGCATAGAGCTCTGCCAAGGTCTCGTGATAGGCATCCACCGCCGCGCCCAGCCCCGACGACATCCCCACCAACTGGTGAAATTGCTCGTCGGCCTGATGATAGTCGGACCAGTCGGTAGATCCGGCCATTTCGTGGGTCAGCCGTTCGAGCTCATCGAGCTGTTCTGCTGTGGCATTAACCGCCGCGTAGTGCGTAACCGCGCATTCGAAAAGGAGCCGCCTGTCCACCAGCCGGTTCACGGCCCGGGACTCGGCGGGTGATGCGGAGAGCTCGGCAAGCACGCTGCGCGGTGGCTCGTCAGCCACAAACGTTCCGCCGCCCCGGCCGCGGCGGCGGACCACCACGCCCTGCTCCGCAAGGCTCGCCAGTGCCCGGCGTGCAGATCACATCCCCAACGTGGAGACAAAGCCCCATGCAACGCATCCTTCCCCTCATCGCGGCCCAGGCCCCGCCGCGGCTCATCGGTGAACCCCTTTCGGCTTTCGCCGACGAGGTCACAGCGGCCCTGGCCGTCAAACCTGACAGCAAGCTGGTGGTGTTTCCTGAGCTCCACCTTTTCGGCGATTCGTACCCCGACCTGCAGCGCACGGAGGCTCTGCTGGACTCCGCGGAGCCGCTGGGCGGCCCGCGCGTCAAGGAGTTGAGGGAGCTTGCCGCGGACCTTGGCATCTGGCTGGTGCCGGGCAGCGTGTGCGAGCGCGGCCCGGAAGGCCAGCTGTTCAACACCCAGCTGGTCCTTTCCCCGGACGGGGAGCTCGCGGGGTATTACCGGAAGGTTTTCCCGTGGCGCCCGTTCGAGCCCTACGACCCCGGCGACCGGTTCACCACCGTGGATCTGGCCGGAATCGGCAGGGTTGGCCTGAATATCTGCTACGACGCGTGGTTCCCGGAGGTGTCCCGCCAGCTCGCCTGGATGGGTGCCGAAGTCATCCTGAACGTCGTGAAAACCACGACGCCAGACCGCCGGCAGGAGCTGGTGCTGGCAAAGGCGAACGCCATTGTGAACCAGGTCTTCGTGGTCAGCGTCAACTGCGCCGGCCCAACAGGCAAGGGCATGAGCCTCATCGTCGACCCGGAGGGAAACACCCTGGCCGAGGCCGCCGACGACGCTTCGGTGCTGCTCGCGGCGGATCTGGACCTTGCCGCCGTCGAACACGTCCGTACCCACGGGACCGAGACCCTCAACCGTCCTTGGTCCCAGTTCCGTGACGGCGAGGCCGCCGTCGAACTGCCCGTTTATCAGGGCCGGATCAATCCGGTGACCTGGACGCCCCAGTCCTTCAATTCCTAAGGAAGCTTTCGTGACAACACAACCTACCCTGACCCGCACGCTAAAGCTGCCCTCCCTGGTGCTGTTCGGCCTGGCGTACCTGACCCCGCTGATCGTCCTGGCCATCTTCGGCCTCATCGCCGAGGCCACGGGCGGGGCGACGCCTTCGGCCTACCTGGTGGCGATGGTGGCCATACTGTTCACGGCCCACAGCTACGGCCGGATGGCCATCGCCTATCCCGTGGCCGGGTCCGCCTACACCTACGTCCGCCGGTCCATCGATCCCAGGGTGGGTTTCCTCGTGGGCTGGGCCACCCTGCTGGACTACCTCTTCCTGCCCATGGTGATCTGGCTCATCGGCGGCTCCTACCTGAGCGCGCAGTTCCCCGGCGTCCCTATCGGGCTCTGGATCGTGGGCTTCATCGCCGTCACCACCGCCCTGAACATCCTCGGCATCAAGGTGGCGGACAAGGCCAACTACGTCCTGATGGCGTTCCAGCTGCTGGTGATCGTGATCTTCGTGGCCCTGGCCATCGGCAATGTGGTCTCCACCTCCGGCGCCGGCGGGCTGGCCAGCACCCAGCCGTTCTTCAACGACACCTCCAGTTTCGCCACCATCTCCGCCGGCGCGGCCATCGCGGCCTACTCGTTCCTCGGGTTCGACGCCGTCACCACCCTCACCGAGGAAACTGTTGACCCGCGCCGGAACGTGCCCCGCGCCATCATGCTCATCGCCCTGATCGGCGGCGGCATCTTCGTGGCCGTCTCCTACGTGACCCAGCTGGTCCATCCCGGGGGAGTGTTCGAGGACTCGGCCTCCGCGGCCAGCGCCATCGCGCTGCAGATCGGCGGCCAGCTGTTCGGGGCGGTGTTCCTCGCCGGGCTGGTGGTGGCGCAGTTCGCGTCCGGCCTCGCCGCGCAGGCCAGTGCCTCGCGGCTGATCTACGCCATGGGCCGCGACTCGGTGCTGCCCAAGGCGGTCTTCGGCCGGCTCAATGCGAAGTTCCACACGCCTGTGGTGAACCTCGTCATCACCGGCGCAGTCGGGCTGATTGCCATCTTCCTGGACGTGGCCACGTCGACGTCGTTCATCAACTTCGGCGCCTTCACCGCCTTCACGCTGGTCAATGTCTCAGTGGTGTTCCACTACGTGCGCCAGCGCCGTGCCGGGAACCACCTGAACGCCGTGTCCTACGTGGCGGTCCCGGCGGTCGGAGCCATCATCTGCACCTACCTGCTCTCCCAGCTGGACAGCAACGCGATTACGCTGGGAGTGTCGTGGCTTGCACTGGGCATCATGGTCCTGGCCCTGATCACCCGCGGTTTCAAAGCGGCGCCGCCGGAAATGGCAGCCACGGAGAAGGCGACGGTTGAGGCGGCCGTCTAAGGCGGCCCGTTCTCCTGGAACTGAAGCCAACAAGCCGGAAGGAACAGGTGTGAGGATAGCGCTCGGGCAGCTGGAGTCCGGCACAGACATCAGGGCCAATCTTGCCGCGATCGACCGCTTCACTGCGGCGGCTGCGCGCGACGGCGCCACGCTGGTTGCCTTCCCGGAGTACGCCACGTACGAAAAGAAAATCGTGGACGCTTCCTTCCCCGAAGTCGCCGAGCCGCTGGACGGCCCCATCTGCCGGGAGCTCGCGTCCACCGCCGCCCGCCACGGCATAGCGCTGGTGGCGGGCGTCGTGGAAGCATCCGGCAAGCCGGATTAGGCCTACAACACCCTGGTTGCCTTCGGTCCGGACGGAAACCAACTCGCCGCGTACCGGAAGATCCACCTCTTCGACGCCCAGGGTTTCGGCGAATCGCGGTTCATCAAGCCGGGTCCTTCCACCAGCCCGGTGGTGTTCGAGTCGGGAGGAGCGCGGTTCGGCCTCATGGCCTGCTACGACCTGCGGTTCCCGGAACTGGCCAGGTCGCTGGCCGACGCCGGCGCGCAGGTTCTGCTGGTTTGCTCGTCTTGGGTGCCGGGCACCCACAAGACCGAGCAATGGCTGGCGCTCAACGCTGCGCGCGCCATCGAGAACAGTGTGTATGTGGCAGGGGTGTGCCAGGCGCCCCCGGTCTCCGTGGGACGCAGCATTCTGGTCGATCCCATGGGGTTCATTGAAGCCGACCTTGGCCTCGAACCCGGCGTCCGGGCCGTGGACATCTCGCTCGAGACGGTGGCCCGGGTACGGGAGGCCTTCCCGATGTTCCGGCAGCGGCGGCTGCCTTAGCCGCAATACCGTTCAGTTAAGATTGTTTGCGGTATCGTGGTGGGATGCCTCGTTCAGGACAAGTGAAACCAACCTCTGATACGCGACTGCCGGATGTTATCTCGGTGGGATTGCTGACGAAGGTGTTCCCGGCGCACGTGATCGATGAGGTGATAGCCGAGGCCGGGCGCACCCAGCAACGCAGCAGGGCGCTTCCGGCTCGGGTGATGGCGTATTTCTCCATCGGCATGGCCTTGTATTCCGATGGCTCTTACGAGGATGTGTTCGAGCACCTGACCGACGGGCTCTCCTGGTCCTCGGGATTCGCGGAATCATGGGCCCCGCCGAGCAAGTCCGCGATCTTCCAGGCGAGGGCGCGGCTGGGTTACGAGCCGATGCGCGACCTGTTCACCCGGGCGGCCCGCCCCCTGGCCGCGCCCGGCACTCCCGGTTCCTTCCTGGCCGGGCGGCGCCTGCTGGCGGTCGACGGAATCTGCCTGGACCTGGCCCGATGGATCCTGGCTGGCCGAAATCAATCCTTCCTCGACCAAGGACCGCCTGGACAACCCGCCGCTGACGGTGCGGGTCATTGACTACACGATCGATGACGGCCGGGAAAACCCGGAGGAGTACCGGTTGCTGACCACGATCCTGGATCCGGAGGAGGCAGGCGCCGAGGACCTTGCCCTGGCCTATGCCCAGCGGTGGGAGATCGAGAACACCTTCGATGAACTCAAAACCCACCAGCGCGGGCCCCGGGCCGTGCTGCGCTCCAAGTCCCCGGACCTGGTCCTCCAGGAAATCTGGGGGCACCTGTGCTGCCACTACGCCATCCGGACCCTCATGGCAGCCGTCGCCGCCCAAGAAGGGCACGACCCGGACAGGGTCTCGTTTGTCGCGGCCCTGCGCATCGCCCGGCGCTCGGTCGCCCAGGGCGCTTTTCCCCCCTCATGAGACCGGGATGCTCACCGCGCTCTGGAACACGGCCATCGGCAAACTCCGCAAACGGCTCAACCCGCCCCGGAGACGACGCTCCAACCCCCGGGTCGTGAAACGCAAAGTCCTCAAATGGCCAGCCAAACGCTCCCATCACGCCGGGCACCCGCAACCCGCCTATGGGCCCGACGTCCACATTCACGAACTTAACTGAACGGTATTGGCCTTAGCCGTGGCAAACGCCGGTGGCGGCCATTGAGTGGCCGCCCCCGCCGTTGTCGTGCTTCTAGGCCTTCGGTGAGTATGCCTTGGGGAGCTTCATCCCGCGCTCTTCCAGAACGGTGCGCAGGCGGGTGGGGTAGTCGCTGATGATGCCGTCAACGCCGAGGTCCATCAGCCGCTTCATGTCCGCTGTGGTGTTGACGGTCCAGGGGATGACCGGCAGGCCGAGTTCGTGGGCTTCGGTGATCATTGCCGGGGTGACGGAGGAGAAGGCGGGCGAGATGATGTCGTAGCCCTGGGCGGCGGCTGCTTTGGCAAGGGATCCGCCGTAGGTGTCGATGTCGATGCCGCCGAGGTTGGGGCTGGCGCCGGGCTGGCCGCCCTCGAGCCAGGCGTCGCCGCTGGACAAGGCAACGAGCGGCAGCTCCGGGGCGATCTTCCTGGTGAGTTTCAGTGAGGACCAGTCGAAGGACTGCACGGTGCTGCGCTCGGCCATGCCTGCGGTGTGGATCTCCTCGACCACGGCCTTGGTCAGCGCCACCATGCCCTCGCCGCCGGACTTCCCGTCCTCCACCTTGGTCTCGATGTTGAAGCGGACCTTCTTGGCGTCGGCGTCGCGCACCAGCCCGAAGACGTCCTTGAGCTCGGCGATCCGGTTGCCCTCGATCACGTCCTGCTCCGGGTACCCGCTCAGCTGGGTAAACCCGCAGTCCAGGGTTTTGATCTGCGCGAGCGACAGCTCGGCGACGCGGTCCCCAACATATGGGAATTGCGGGTCGCCGGGTGTCGCGGGCGCGGTGTCGCGGCATTTGTCCGCCTGGATGGTGTCGTCATGCCAGACGATGACCTTGCCATCGGTAGTCAGGTGGGTGTCCAGCTCCAGGGTGGTCACGCCGAGTGTCAGCGAGTTGGCGAACGCGGCCAGGGATTCCTCGGTCCATTCGCCGCGGCCCCCGCGGTGGGCCTGCAGGTCAAAGGAGCCGTTGCTCTCGTTGGTTTTGATGCGGGCCGTTGCGGTTGCGGCAGCCGTTGCGGAAGCGTTCGACGACGGCGCGGGGCCGGCTTCGGGGGTGGAAGCGGCGACGGCGGGGCTCGCCAAAGAAGCGATGAGCGCGGCGGCAGCCGCGGCAGTCAGGGGTGTGCGCATGGGAATGGTTCCTCCTGGATGACGGTTACCGGCGCTGCGCCGGCGACTCGACCACCGTAGGGAGGCGAGACGGACTGGGAGTTCGGGGAGCTGGACTCGGGGTGAACACTTCATCGGCGCGCGGCCGCGCGGTTTCAAGTGCGACTGCCCAATACCGCCTGCAATTTCTCGAACGACTCGGTCCATCCGGTGCGGTGCAGGGTCAGCCGCTCGTCCGTCAGGAACGGTCCCTGCGAGAGAACCAGGCGCGTGGCTTCGCCGGTGCTCCCGAGTGACAGGTCGACGACGGTTTCCCGGTCGTCTGGTGTCGGTTCCTCCCAACGGAAGGTGTACACCAGGCGCCATGGGGGATCGATCTCCAGGAACTCGCCTGAGAGGTGGAACGGTTCGCCGTCCGGTGGCGTCATGCGGAAGCGGTAGCGGCCGCCTTCCGTGAGGTTCAATTCAGCTGCAGGGATGGTGAAGCCGTGCGGACCCCACCACTTCACCAGTTCGGTCGATTCCGTCAGCATCCTGAAAACTTCTTCCGGGGGAGCATCGAGCGTGCATTCCAGGCTCAGGACCAGCCCGCCCGTTTCCTCATTCCCGGTTGCCTCGTTCATGATCTAACTCTGGCATCGCGCGGACGCTGACGGAAGCGGATCGGGCTGGCAGCCGTCTGTCACTTCGCAAGCCTTAGCACCTTGCCTTCCGTCACGGCCTGGCGGGACAGTGTTTGGTAGCCCTCCTGCTCGAACAGCACCGTGATCACGTCCCCTCATGCCTCATGCCTCACCAGGGGGTCCTTCATGCGCAGGCGCTGTTGAAGTGTTCCCCTGAGCGAGCAAACCCGGCAGCTCGTGGAAGACGGGTTCCTCGCGGCGATGCTGATAGGGCTTGCGGTGTGCGCATGGAACTCGTCCGGGGCCGGCCCAGGACCCTTCAGCCGGACGCCAGCACCCCTATTTCCGCAGGCCCAAATCGGTCCATAATGGCCACATAAGCTTCGGGGACCCTCGCGCCGATGATGGCTGGGGCGGCGTTGAAGAGTCCCAGGTGGCTGCCCTCACTCGGCGCAACGGGCGGTCACGGGGCCCGGACACAAGGACGTTCCGGGGTCCGAAATCGGGGGGATCATCGCCATCGCTGTGACACATCAAAGCACAGAAGGAGATCATCATGCTGAAGGATTCAAACATCATCGCTGTCCTCGCCGCGAAGGACATCAACAGGGCGAAGGATTTCTACCGGGACAAGCTCGGAATCGAACCCTCCGAATCCATGGAGGAAGGCAGCGTGATGTACCGCGGCGGCAACGGAACGGGCTTCCTCATTTACCAGACAGACAATGCAGGGACAGCCAAGAACACCCAGATGGGCTGGGAAACGGACAACCTCGAACGCGAGATGGAGGAAATGCGAGGCCGCGGCGTCGTCTTTGAAGAGTACGATTTTCCCGGTCTGAAGACGGAGAACGGCATTGCCACTGCTGACTGGGGCAAGTCCGCCTGGTTCCTGGACAGCGAGGGCAACATTCTCAACATCTCCCAGCGCACGTAGGCCGGAGGCTGGCGCCGATCAGCAACGCAAGCATCGCTGCCGCCAGCAACGAAACCGAAGAGAAACCGGCCCCCGACTTGAAGGAGGGGGCCGGTTTCAGCGTGGATACGATCTGACAGCGCAGAAACTCCCACAGCGGACCAGGCTTCCTCAGGTGCGACTAGCTAATACCGCCTGCAATTTCTCGAACGACTCGGTCCATCCGTTGCGGTGCAGGGCCAGCCGTTCCTCGGTCAGGAACGGTCCCTGCGAGAGCACTACGCGCGTGCCTTTGCCGGTACTCCCGAGCGAGAGGTCGACGACGGTTTCCCGGTCGTCCGGGGCCGGTTCCTCCCAGCGGAAGGTGTACACCAGGCGCCATGGAGGATCGATCTCCAGGAACTCGCCTGAGAGGTGGAACGGTTCACCGTCCGGTGGCGTCATGCGGAATCGGTAGCGGCCGCCTTCCGTGAGGTTCACTTCGGCTGCAGGAATGATGTAGCCGCGCGGACCCCACCACTTCACCAGTTCGGTCGATGCCGTCAGCATCGTGAAGACTTCTTCCGGGGGACCAGCGAGCGTGGACTCCAGGTTCAGGACCAGCCCGCCAGTTTCCTCATTCCCGGTTTCCTCATTCATCCTTCAACTCTGGCATCCTGCGGACGCTGACGGAAGCGGATCGGTCTGCCGGCCGACGGTCACGTCGCAGCCGTCGCCGGCACGCAAGGAAGCCAGCGTGCACATCACTGTGGCCCTGCCGGTGATCCGCACGTCCCGTGGACCACCGGCACGGCCTTCGACATAGCGGGCAAGGGCATCGTGAACCTGTCGCAGCATGATCGAGGCCCTGCGCCAGGCCGCGGAGATGTCGCCGAGTCCGGCGCTGCAGAAGTAGGGTCTGCCCGGACGGCGAGATGCCGGCGCTAAACCGCAACGCAGGGTCACTTACGGCTCGGCCGCCTACTTGGCCACGGCTGCTGTTGGAGCGGAGGTTCTGGAGAAGGTCGTGTATCCGGTCTTGGACCCGGTGACCTTGACGGTCAGGGTTTTGGCGGCGTCGGTTGTGGTGGGTTTGTAGGTGGCTGCGTTGGCTCCGGTGATGGCAATGCCGGAGCGGTACCACTGGTAGCGGAGTGTGACAGGTGAGGGCCCCCAGGTGCCGGGGTTGGCGGTGAGGGTGGACCCCACCTGGGCGGTCCCGGTGATGGTGGGTGTGGCCCTAACCAGCGATCCCTTGAGTACCGCTGCTGTTGGGGCGGAGGTTCGGGAGAAGGTGGTGAAGCCGGTCTTGGACCCAGTGACTTTGACTGTGAGGATCGCGCCAAGATCCTCCGGCACGGGGGTGTAGGTGGCGGAGCTGGCCCCGATGATGAGGGTGCCGGAGCGGTACCACTGGTACCGGAGCGTTACCGGGGCCGGGCCCCACACGCCGGGTGCGGCCGTGAGGGTGGTCCCGACCATGGGAGTCCCTGTGACCGCGGGAGTGGACCTGGTCAGTGAACCCTTAGCTATCCCGGCCGTCGGAGCAGACGTTTTGGCAACGGTGGTGTAGCCGGACTTGGACCCGGTCACCTTCACAGTCAGGGACGTCGCGACGTCGGAGGCGGTGGGGGTGTAGGTGGCGGCGTTTGCGCCCGTGATGAGGACGCCGGCGCGGTACCACTGGTAACTGAACGATGCCGGCGACGGCGCCCAAATGCCCGCCGTCGCCGTGAGGGTCTGGCCGACCTGGGGCGTACCGGTGATCGTTGGAATTGGGGTGGCGCTCAGTGAACCGTTGGCCACCGCTGCGGTGGGTGCCGATTTCTTGGTGACTGTCGAATAGCCGGCCTTGGAGCCGGTGACGCTTACGGTGATGGTATTTCTGGCGTCGGCGACGGCCAGGGCGTAGGTGACTGCGTTGGCGCCGGCGATGGCAACTCCCGAGCGGTACCACTGGTATGCCAGGATGACTGGGGAAGGCCCCCAGCTGCTAGCGTTGGCCGTGAGCGTGGAACCAACCTGTCCGGCCCCGGAAATCGTCGGAGTGGATCCGACCAGAAGACCCTTGAAGGTCATTGTCCAGGACGAGGGGACGTTCGAGGCCAGCACGTAGCCGGTCCGCGCCTTTGCGGTGACTGTGACCTTACCTGTGCCAGGGTACGTACCGGCGGAAACCTCCTTGCCCTCGATGAGGTACTGGACTCCGGTTTTGGTGGGGACCGTGTATGTGTCGTCCTTGATGCCATCCGTGTCAGTAAAGGCCACCGCGGCAGGAGACACTGTGGTCGGAGGCGCTTCATCGATTACCGTGACGGTGTCCAGGGTTCTGAACCCGGAGGAGCTGTTCCCCCAGGTGTCTCGCAGAGGGTAAAGCACCACCTCCCACTGTCCGGTAGCGGCCCCCTGCGGAATGACTATGGTGTGCTTCCAGATGCCGTCCTGCATGGTCCCGGAAACCAGCGTCATGCCGCCAAAGCCCTGGCTTTGGCCACCGCCATAGACCCAACCCCACGGATCGGGGTCGACCCAGTTGGCGATCATGGTCGGCGATTGCACAGCCGTGTCATCGACCAGATGAATGGTGACGTTGATCGTGGCCGGACCGTTGTGGAGATTTAGGTTTGTCGACGTAACCGACTGACTAACGAGCGCCGGTCCTGACATGTCGGATGCCTGTGCCGGGGCGGCGAAGGTGACGCCCGTTGTTACGAACAAGGTCACAAGGACCATCAATGTCATCAAAGGCCGGGCGCGATTGAAGAAGGGCATGAGTTTCCCCCAAAGTGTTGCCTGGGAAAGGCTGAGTGATGCCTGCAAGAACCGCAGACACGTGAAGCATACACATGAAACTTCAACTATTGGGTCTTATTTCCACCAGCGGGTCTGGCGGCATTCTGTTTTCTACAGTCGCTGCCTCGTGGGTAAGGATGACGGAATCAACGAAGCATCCTGTATCTGAACCGGAACCACGAAACTGCCATACGTCGAATGGCCTGAAGACGAACGGTTGCCTGATGCCGTTTCCTGGCCTCGGAATTTGCGGAAACTTAGCTGTGAAGTAAGGGTTCCATAGTCAACGGGCCGTCCATATTCCGCTTTGAAACGAGCAGCGTGGACGGCACTTTTTCGTATGACCGATGGCGTGGCGGGAGCCGAGGGTGTGAGCGGCACAGTCTGGACGCGCTGGTCCTAATTCTTGGCCGTGAGGTAAGCACTTTCGCCGGGGCGACGATATGTGACACGTTTGAATTTGCCGAGACTATCGGCCTCACTATCGAGTTGAGACTGTAAGTCCGCCAGAAAGAACTGGTATTTTTCTGGTTCTAAGTTGGACTTGTGCAGGAAGAGATTGCATGCACCTGCCATACGGGAACGTTGGGCCCCAGCAGCTGCCTGGTCTCCGGCGTGATCACCGCGGAGATGAGGATGACTCCGGCGGCCCGGTAGGTGCGCAGGGTCCGCAGGTAGCCGGCGATGTAGGCGGACTTGGCGCCGGTGCGGCCGAGCATCACGGCGTAGCCGCGTTCCTGTGCTTCCTCCTCTACGCCCTGCATGACCTGGGAGGCCAGGGCGTCGGAGACCATCGGTGCGAGCAGGCCGATCACAGACGTCTGCCGGGTCTTGAGGCCCCGGGCGAGGTAGTCCGTCTCGTAGCTGAGGCTCTTGACCGCGGTCTCGACGCGTTCCCGGGTCTCGTCCGAGTAACCGACGAGACCGTTGACAACCCGGGAAACGGTGGCGGGTGAGACGCCGGCGTGCTTGGCGACATCGCGGATGGTGACCATTGTTCCTCCTCCCTGAGGTGTCTTTGTTGTCTGCTGCTCGCGTTACGTAACCGGTTTCGGAAAACGGTTTACGTAAACGGTTTCGTTAGGTGCAGGATCAACAGTAAAGGGTGGGTGGCGGATCGCGTTGCGTTTCGTAAACGGGACATCGAAGCAGCGTCGCAGATGGCGTTGCCGGAAACATGCCCGCGGTCGTGGTGTTCCCGCTGCCTCACAATTGGTAGTTAGGTCTGGCGCGGCCCCCAGAGGGAAATACGCTCAGCGGCGTCTTGTGGCCTTGGTCTCGTGTCGAGCGCTGAGCGTGGCGGTGGCCAGTAGGATCAACTCCTGTGGAGAATTCATGCAGCCGATTGCGCCGTGGCTCTGAGCCTCTTAACATGCTCGGGAGCGCGGGAACCAGCATGGAAAAGGAACGGTGTGCGATCGCTGTCCTGACGCAGGGTGTCCAGCAATGTATCCGGCACGCGAATCGCCGGGCGGCCCGTATCAGAAATGACCAAGTCGTAGAAACGCGCTGGAAGCCGCTGTAGAGTCTCGGGGTCGTGAAATGGCTGTCAGAGGATCGCCGGCTGAGACGGACCCTGCCGATCGCGTTCCCTTGCCATGGCGATGAAGTCATCCACACTCATCAGCCATTGTCGCTGCTCCGGCTTGTACGGTTCATGCAGAGTGAGGGGGATGACGAGCTGGATCCTATGGTCCTTCATCTCGTCGGTCTGCGCGGGGCTGATCGGGCTTTCGAGCGTCAGGAGGTGCTTGTCCTCGATGCGTTTGGCCTCGCTGATGACCTGCCGCCACCGGTCCTTGCAGGTGGTCTTGACGCCGAGCATCGTCAGTTCGAGTGCGGGGAAGTCGGGATCGCGGTATTCATCGATGCCCGGAAAGACAAAGTCGGGGCGCGCCCTGTTTTCCGTCACGGGGTTGAATGTGTGGCGGACGTCCAGCGCGGAAAATAGAGCGATGAGCTGGTTCTCCAGCCCCTTTCCGGCACGGCTTTTACGACGGTTGTGCAGGGATAGGGAGACTTCTATGAATTTGTCCACGTCCACGTGGCCGTCAGTGTAGAGGGCATCGAGGGTGTCAGTGGCGAGGTGACGTTCCAAGGTTCTGAAGAGTATTTCTTCCTGCTCTAGCCAGGCCATCAGCACCTTGTCGGGGTCGTCGGCCGGGTGGAGATCGGGGAGTGTGGAGCGGGCGAAGGCGCCGAACTCGGCAGAGGTGGGGAAGCGGGGTCCGAATTTGGCCAGGATTCTGTCCAGCCAGTCGTCGTTGCGTGGTTCGATAGCGATGCCGAGCATGTCCAGCAGGTACATGGCGGGCAGACCCAGATATGACGGCCGGCGTAGCCCGGTAGTGGACCTGCACCGCGAGGAAATCGCCGACTTGCTTGGCGACCGCGGCTTTGCAGTCGCCACCGACGTTGGACTCTCTGATTTCAAGGTGGACATCAGTGTCGCGTCTCAGGACACGCCGGGACGGCCGTTGATGGCTGTCCTCCTGGACAGCCCTGTGTGGGCGGCACGTCGCACTGCAGGCGACCGCGATGGGCTGCCGGGCGACGTTCTGACCCGAATGATGCAATGGCCCGCCGTGCAGCGAGTTTGGCTGCCCGCCTGGCTCAATGACCGCGAAGCCGTGCTGGACACGCTGGAGGCGGCTTTCGCGGAGGCGCAAATATCTGGGGCCAAAGAGGATGTGCCGGAGCTGGAAGCGGTGCCCGACCGCGCGCTCGGTGTGGAGGTCTCGGCGACCGCTCCCGCTGTCTCGGTGGCGGGAGATACAGACGAACCAACGGAATTCCGTCAGATTGCCGGGGCAGCCGAGTCCCCGCGAGCCACCGCCGTCCTGGAGCCGGAAAGGCCGGCCTTTGAACCGTGGGGTGTGCGGCGATTCGGGGGCAGGGAGGTTCTGGACACACTGCATTCCAGACGGTCCGTGCTCGCCGTTCGCGAGGCGATCCGTGCCATCGTTGACGCGGAGGGGCCGATTCATCAGGAGCGGCTGGCCAAACTGGCTTGCGCAGCGTTCAACCTCAATAAGGTCAACACGGACCGGGCCAATTCCGTCTTGGATGCTTTGGACTCATCGGTTCATCGCTGCGATCGGGACGGATTTATCTGGGACACCTCAGTGGACCGGGAGGCCTGGACACAGTTTCGGCCAAATGGGCCCGACACTGACCGAAAGCCGGAGCACATCAGCGTGGTTGAACTCCGGAATGCGATGGTTGAAATCGTCCGGAGCGCCGGTGGAATCGCCATCGACGAGCTGCACAGAGAGACAATCCGAACCTTCGGCGGAAAACGCAGGACGGCGGGCGTCACCGCCCGCCTCAATCAAGGGCTGCAGTACGGCGTGGACACGGAACGGCTGGAACTGCGCGGTGATCTGGTGCATCTGCCTGGGCGGGACGTCTAGGAACAACTATGGATTCGATGGAAATAGTAGTCTTCAATTCCCATTACCTCATGGACGAGACCGGCCGTTGTCGGAGCTTCAGTAGTGAACCCGAGTATGACGAGGCCATGTCCTCCGTCTTCAACTACTTCGCCTTGGTGACGGTGGAGGAGGCTCGTGAACTCTCCGGAGTCCTGAGTAGGGGATACAACCGTCAGGTGTTAACGCCAACCGAAAATAGGGCCAGGAACGCCAACTGAAAACAGGGCCACCGACCATTATGGAAGGTGATCAATTTGGATGATTGGGCGGAGATACGCCACCTGTTTTCGACGGGCAAGCACTCTAAGCGTGAGATCGGCAGGATCGTGGGTGTTTCCCGCGGAACGGTGGACCGGGCGCTGGAGTCGGACCGGGCGCCGAAGTACCAGCGGGCGGCCGGAGTGTCGAGTTTTGATGCGTTTGCTCCAAGGGTGCGGGAGCTGTTGGTGAAGACGCCGACGATGCCGGCCGCAACGCTCGCGGAGCGGGTGGGTTGGTCTGGTTCCGCGTCGTTGTTCCGAACGAAGGTCGCCGTGATCCGGCCTGAATACGCCCCGCCGGACCCGGCCGATCGTCTGGTCCACGAGCCGGGGTTCCAGGTCCAGTGCGATCTCTGGTTCCCGCACGAGCCGCTGCCCATCGGTGCGGGCCAGAACGATACACCTCCTGTGCTGGTGATGACTTCGGCGTTCTCGGGATTCATCCAGGCCCGAATGCTGCCCTCACGGACGACGCCGGACCTTCTGGGCGGAATGTGGACTCTGCTCCAGGACGCGCAGGCGGTTCCATCCCGGCTGTTGTGGGACAACGAGTCCGGCATCGGCAGGCGCCGGCCCACCCAGCCGGTGGCCGCGTTCGCCGGGTCCCTCGGGTTGGAGATCAAGCTGCTTCCGCCGCGGGATCCGGAGTCCAAGGGCATGGTCGAGAGGATGAACAGGTTCTTCCGGCAACGCTTCATGCCGGGCCGGGACTTCCGGTCACCAGCGGATTTCAACGGCCAGCTGGAGGACTGGCTGCCCAAGGCCAATCACCGGTACTCGCGGTCCCGCCACGGCCGCCCTGACGAGCTGATCGTCCTGGACCGGGAAAGGATGCGGGAACTGCCGCCGGTAAGCCCGGAGACCATGTTCCGCAACGCGGTGCGGCTGCCGCGGGATTACTACGTGCGGGTGTTCTCCAACGACTATTCCGTGGACCCGTCGTTCATTGGGCGGATCGTGGATGTCGTCGCTGATCTGGACACCGTCTGGGTCACCCATGACGGCGTCATCATCGCTACCCACGTCCGGGTCTGGGCCCGGCATCTGGTGGTGACCGATCCGACCCACGTGGCCCGCGCGGCGGTGATGCGCCGGGACTTCCGGACCCAAAGAGTCCACCGCCCCGAACCGCCAGAATCTGTGCAGGTGCGGGATCTGGCCGCCTATGATGAGATCTTTGGCATCGACCTCGGCCAACAGCCGGCGGGGCTGCTGGAGACGGCGTCATGACCGGGACACCGTCACAGATCGAGTACTACGCCCGGGCTCTGCGCGCACCACGGATCAGCGACGGGTTCCGCCGTCTCGGCGACCAGGCCCGGGACGCCGGCTGGTCCCATGAGGAGTACCTGGCCGCGGTCCTCTCCCGTGAAGTCTCCGAACGCGAAGCCTCCGGAGCGGCGACCCGGATCAAGGCCGCAAGGTTCCCCGCGCACAAGGACCTTGAGGAGTTCAACTTCGACCACCAACCCTCCGCGGACCGGAACCTCATCGCGCATCTGGGCACCGGGGTGTTCCTCTCCGAGGCCAAGAACGTGGTCCTGCTCGGGCCGCCCGGTACCGGCAAAACGCACCTCGCGGTCGGGATCGCCATCAAGGCGGCCAAGGCCGGGCACCGGGTCCTTTTCGACTCCGCGACCGGCTGGGTCGCCCGGCTGCAGGAGGCTCATTCCCGCGGGAAACTCGCCCAGGAACTGGTCAAGCTACGCCGCTACGGGCTCCTCATAATTGACGAAGTAGGCTATATCCCGTTTGACCAGGACGCCGCGAACCTGTTCTTCCAGCTTGTCTCCAGCCGCTACGAACACGCGTCCATGATTTTGACGTCCAACCTCCCGTTCGCCCGCTGGGGCGATGTCTTCGGGGACCTGACCATCGCCTCGGCCATGATCGACCGGATCGTCCACCACGCCGACGTCATCAGCCTCAAAGGCAACAGCTACCGGCTCAAAAAACACCAACCCGCTGCCAGTACGGCACAATAGAACCACAACCCCGTGGCCCCGTTTTCAAATGGCACTATTGGTCCTATTTTCGGTTGGCGTTAACATCAGGGCCAGTGGAAGATCTTTGATCCCGTTTCCTTCGCCATCGTCCACAACTTGAACGGCGAGGACATAGGCGTCCCTCTGGTGCTCTGGATGCATGGTAGGGCTGTAATGGAGCTCCAGCAGAGGTACTGCATCACCTTCGAGAACACTTTCCCGCATTTTTCGGGGCGCGGCTGAGAATCGAATTGCTTAGGGGCACTGGCGTATGCAAGAAAGACGAATTTCCTGTCCTTGTTGTGGCAAGGACCTCTGCGCAAGCTACTGGGACGGCGTGGTTCCTCTACTCGCTTATCTGGGAGACCCCTGTCCAGGCTCCGGATTATCCTATTCATCGGCTGAGAGCCAGGCTCCTGTCGCAACGGAATCGATGTTGATTGAGCACCTTTACGATCCGTGTGCACGAGGAGACTGCCCGGAATGCGGCAGATTCGTAGACGTCCGTCAGTTTGATCGGACGGTTCCGGAGCCCAAAACGTATCGGGGACTTCCCTGTGCCGGTGTGAGGCTTAGAGCTGTCAACGTCTGGGGCCCCTCTCCGTTCTCACAGCGGCGGGGGGGATCTCGAATCTTTCCCTGCGGGTTTCACAATTAAGCGTGACGGGGCTCAGGGGCAACGCCAAACCTGCTTTGAGTAGCCATCAAGGGAGCGGCCGTCTTTCGCCAACAACGACGGCAACTTGCGGCGAAACATAGGTCCGCCGCCGTCGTTCCAGTCCTTCCTGCTGCCCGGGCGATGGGATCTTGGCACCCTTCGCGCGGTTACACCGGCTGCAGGCGGCGACGAAATTCTGAAGGCTCGTGGAACCGCCCTTAGACCAAGGATAGAAGTGGTCGCCGTGCTCAGCCGGGCGGGCACAGCGGCGGCGGAACCCGGCCTCCATCTCGCATTGGCCGCCGGCCCGGGCCATGCCTTCGCGGCGCTGCTGGCGAGTAAAGCGCCGGACCGGGTCCCGCCGTCGAACGTCCCGGGCACGGATGACCACGGCGCCGATGATGAGGCCAACGACGACTACGCCAGGGATGGCGACCGCGGCCGCAACGCCGTCGAACATCTGACGCAGAATCGCCATGGAAGAAGTGGCAGGCTCGCCCACCGCCATGGGTGATGCATTCGGCATCAGGGCGAGGATGGCCGAGGCGATAAGCCAAGCCGCTGCACCCACCATGGCCAGACGGAGGGCCTGGCGCGTCCAATAGATGCGCTTCAGTTCCACCATCCGTGTTCCCCTAGCAAGACAAGAGATCGAGAGCGCGGTCACGCTGAAACACGTAGTACCTCCAGCATTCCAACCACAACGGCCCGGCGGGAAGTTCCCGCCGGGCGTTCAGGTTTCGACAGGCTCAACCACCGGGGCTTAGCCCCGCGCCACCAGCCTCGGAACCCCGTCCCGGACCTCGAACGAAGCCTTCGTCGAAACCGGCGCGCCCGGCGTTGTGACGTAATCCAGCACCCGGAAGTCCGCCTGCAGCGACTCCTTGCTGATGCGGGTGTTCACATAGCCGCGGTTGTCGTTGTAGAACTTCAGGTGCGGGTTCCATGCCATGACCGGGTCGGTGGTGGAGCCGGTGCCGTTGCCTGTGGAGGTGATGGAGGTGATGGAGGTGCACACCAGCTCTGAGCCCACCACCGGTGAAGCCGGGTCCTTGTAGTCGATCTTGACGTCGTTGGCCCAGTTCCGGTGCGACGTTGCGGTCGCGTTCGGCGAAGAACACCTGCTGGCCCAGGATGTCCCAGCGCTGGGTGGAGTTCCGGAAGCCGTCCAGCAGCCAGTTCTCCTGCTCGGCGCCGGTGATGGTGCGGTTCTCTGCCAGCCGCTCGGTGACGTTCTTCTTCCAGCCGTCCCCGGCGAGCTGGTCGTCGCGGTACTGGCGGGTGTCCATCATGTGGAAGTTGGCCAGCTGGCCCCACTGGATGGTGCGGTAGATCTTCATGTCGAACCCGGGCGGCACGGAGGACGCCCGCAGCGGCATGTTCTCGTAGTACGCCTGGAACGCCGCCGCGCGGCGCTGCCGGAACCGCTCGGTGGTGTCGTTCATCTGGACGGCGTCAGTGTTTTCCGGGACCTCGTCCGCCCAGTTGTTGTCCACCTCGTGGTCGTCCCAGACCACCAGCCACGGGGCGATGGCGTGCGCGGCCTGCAGGTCGGCGTCGGACTTGTACTGCGCGTGCCGCTGCCGGTAGCCCTCCAGCGTGACCGTCTCCGGGCCTTCGTGGTCGCGGGGGTTCCCGCCGCCGATCACGTAGCTGCCCTTCTTGTACTCGTACAAGTAGTCGCCGAGGTGCAGGACCAGGTCAGGGTGGTCCTCCGCCAGGCGCGTGTTGGCGGTGAAGTAGCCGTGCTCATACTGCGAGCAGCTGGCGAACGCCATGGCCAGGGCCGTCGGCGTCTCCTGCAGGGCCGGGCTGGTGAGGGACCGGCCGACGGCGGTGAGATGCCGCCCGGTGCGGAACCGGTAGAAGTATTCGCGGCCCGGCTTCAGGCCGCGCAGCTCAACGCGGACGGAGTGGGCGTTCTCGATCCGGGCCTGCTCCGGGCCGCGTGCCACCACGTTGCGCATGCCGGCGTCCTCGGCCAGGGGATCCAGTGCCAGCCGGGTCCAGACACAAAGCAGTCCGGCTACGGCTCGCCGGAGGCCATGCCGAGCATGAAGGGATCGGTGCGGAGGCCGGCGTCGTCCGCTATTGAGGTGGCGATGGCGGCACTGGGGAGGGCGGCGACCAGGCCGGACACAGTGCCGGGAACGGGAATGGCAATGGCCCCGATATCAGCGGAAGCTGCGGTCGGGGCCATTGCCCTGTCTGCGTGCGGTGGGGTTACCGCAGGGGGACTGCCTTAGGCGCGGGCCTTGTGGCCTTTGGTGAGGATCAGGGCCAGGGCCACCATCCCGACGCCGAGCAGCAGGTGCAGGATGTTGTCGAAGCCGTTCAGCGGGACGAAGTTGCCGGCCGAATCCTGGGGGATGACCAGGCCGTAAACGAAGAGGACCAGGTAGATGATGCCGCCGTAAAGGAGGAAGGAGCGTGCGCCGGTGGCGGTCCTGGCCAGGGCGATTCCTGCTGCGCCGAAGAGCAGGTGGACGATGTTGTGCAGGACCGACACCTGGAAGAGGCCCAGCAGCACGGCCTCGGATTCGTGGCCGACGAAGTGCAGTTGGTCGAAGTTGCCCGTGATTCCCGGAACGAAGCCCAGGACGCCGACCAGCAGGAACACGGCGCCGACAACCGTCGATGCCTTCTGGACGTTGGTGCGTGTAGCTGTGCCGGTGTGGGTGTGTGTAGCCATGATGATCTCCTGAATGCGATAGGTGTTTATGGATGAGCGGGTTTGTCGTTACCTGCCAACCCAAAGGGTTATGCCAGGTATTCGAGCGGTATCGCATTTCGGATGGGCTTATTGCCAAAAAGATTTGAAATTCAAAGGTGAGCGCCGCGCCAATGGCGCGTGCCGCCGTCGGGCCTTACAGCTCCAACCGGAAGACCCACAGCAGTACGGCCTCGCCGGGCACATACCAGTCCCGCTCGGGCGCGCGCCGGAAGCCCAGCGACCGGTACAGGCCGTGGGCGCGTTCCATGAACGTGGCGCTGGTGAGGCTTACACCGCCGACGCCGGGCAGGGAGCGGGCATGGTCAATCACGTGGCTCACAACGGCCCGCCCCACGCCGCCTCCCTGTACGGCGGGATCCACGGCGAGCATCCGGAACTCCAGCTCATTGTCGGCGGCGATCTCGCTGAACGGCTGGCCGGCGAACGTCAGGGTCACAGCGGCGATCACTGCGCCGGCAGCTTCGGCAACCCACAACTGAGCATGCTCCGCGCGGTGTTCCACATCCTCCAGGACGCGCATGTACGGATGGTCGGCCTGGAAGTGTCCGGCGTGGACGTAGGCCTCCCGGGTGATTCGCCGGACCTCCGGGTAATCGGCTGCGGTCGCGGGCCTGACGATGATGCTCAACTGTCTGCGCCTGCCGGGACCGTGGTCCGCTCAAGGTAGTGCCCGAGCGGGGCCAGCGCCGGCTGCGAGGACGGGTCGCCTACAGCGTCGGCTCCGACGGCGTTGGCCACCTCCAGCGCCCGGGCATAACCGAGCCCGGCGCGGAGGGCCAGGACCAGGGCCGCGCAGAAAGCATCACCCGCACCGATGGTGTTCGCCACGCTCACCGCAGACGCCGGGGCCTCAGCCACGCGCCGGCCATGCTCAAATATCGCCGACCCGTCCTTCCCATAGGTCACCGCGACCAGCTTTGCCGTAGCCAGAGCCGGTATCAGCGCGTACTCGCTTTCATTAACAATCACCAGGTCACACCGCTCGAGCAGCTCCGCGGGCAGTTCCATGGCCGGGGCGGCGTTCAGGACGAAGTACCCGGAGGAGCGCCTGGCTGCCTCGAGTACAACGGGCAGGCCGACCTCAAGCTGGCAGAGCACCGTCTCGTCCGCGCCGAATTCAACGGCGTCCAGGGAAAAGTTTTCGTTCGCGCCCGGGCACACCACGATCTGGTTTTCTCCGTCGCGGTCGACGACGATCAGCGCCGTTCCCGTCGCAGCCTCGACGACGGCGACGTCAGCGGTGTCGACGCCGGCACCTGCCATTGCCTCCAGCAGCAGGCGGCCCTGGGCGTCGTCGCCCACGGCTCCGATCATCCTCGCGCTCCCTCCGAGGCGTGCGGCGGCAACTGCCTGGTTGGCGCCCTTGCCTCCCGGCTGCTGGTGAAGCATACCTCCGCCGATGGTCTCCCCGGCGGTGGGAAGCCTGTCGGTGGTGGCGATGATGTCGAGGTTGATGCTGCCGACAACGGTGACGGCAGGAAATTCGCGCTTGCTCATGGGAAGTCCTATCGGGGATGAGCCTCATTGGGCGGCTGGATTAGGAAACAGTGTACTCATGGTTGTACTTGTCCGTCATACATGGTTGTATAACAACTCACATCCCAAAGGCAGGGTCGACGCCTGCAGAAACAAAGGAGTTTGATGTGAACACCCAAGGATCAGTTGCCGCTTCACCGCCACTGGTGGCCCAGGAACAGGCCAAGTTCGGCGGGCGCCGCGCCGCCCTGCTGATTTCCACCCTCATGCTCGGAGTGCTGTCCTTCCAGCTCAACGCCAGCATGGTCACCCCGGCGCTGCCCCAGATCGCAGCGCACTTCGGTCAGACCGCTGACGGCGCCGCGCCCCTTCAATCCATGTTCTTCCTCGCTGGCGCAATTGCCGGCCCGGTGATCGGACGGTGGAGCGACTTCATCGGGCGCCGTGCGGCACTCCTGTTGGTGCTGGCCATCATGGGCGCCGGAACCATACTCTGCATTGCCGCCCCGACGCTGCCCCTGCTCATCGCGGGCAGGTTCCTCCAGGGGGTTTCCAGCGCGGTGTTCGCCCTCGCCTACATCGTTCTCAGCGAGAACCTGCAGGCCCGCGTCTTCGGCACCTCCGTGGGGATCATCGCCGCCATCAACGGAGGAATCGGCGGCGTCGACGGCTATGTGGGTGGCCTCATGGCCGAAACCCTCGGATTCCAGTCCATCTTCGTCGTCGTGCTGGTGCTGACAGCCGTCGCGGCCGCGTGCATCATCAAAGTCATCCCAAAGGGACGGCCTGAGGGAGTCCGGGGTGCCATGGACTGGTGGGGAGCGGGATCGCTCTCGCTGTTCCTGGTCTTCGTTACGTATTTCGTGTCCGGCGGTTCGGCAGCCGGTTGGACATCCCCGGCCACCTTGGCCCTGCTGGCGGGCACCGTTGCTTCCTTCGCCGCCTTCTGGATCATCGAGAAAAAGCGCAGCCACCCCCTCATCGCCGTTCGCCATTTGCGTTCCCGCCAGGTGTGGCCCGTCATCGCCACCACCGTCCTGACGCTGGCCGGCATCTTCGCTGTCATCAACTTCACGGTGGTCCTGCTGAGCCAGGACGCCCGCCACGGGTTCGGGCTGAGCGCGTCTCTCTCGGCCCTGCTGTTCCTGACCCCGGCCGCGCTCATCGGTGTCTTCGCGGCACCGCTCGCCGGCTGGCTGGCCGACCGCAGGGGCTGGATCAAGACGCTCCGCGCGGGCACCGGGCTGAGTCTGGTGTGCGCCATCGCCGCCGCCGCTTTCGCTGACAACCAGGTGGCGGTGATGATCGCCGTCGCGTCCCTCGGCGTCTTCTACAACGGCTTCTTCCTCACTGCCATCAACGGCCTCTCCGTCCTGCTCTCTCCCAAGGAAGCCCCCGCCGCCCTGCCCGGCATCAACGGAGCCTCCTTCGGCATCGGCGCGAGCCTCGGCGTCGTCCTCGTCGCACCGTTCGCCGCCCAGGCCACCTCCGCCGGCTACGCAACCGCCCTCTGGATTTCGGTGGCAATCACGGCAGCCGCCTTCATCGTCAGCCTTTTTGTCGCAGCACCAAAAGGTGAATCGCTCTAAACCCCCAAACCCACACCAGCAACAACGAAACGAGAAACACCGGAATGACCACGCCCATCAGCCACCCGTTCTACCTTGACTGTGACACCGGGATCGACGACGCCCTCGCCCTGGCCTACCTGCTCGCCTCCCCGCATGCGGACGTGCGGGGAATCGGCACCGTCAGCGGCAACGTCAGTGCCGCCGTCGGCGCCCGGAACACCCTAGACCTGCTCCAGCTCGCCGGGCACGCCGACATTCCCGTGGCCGTCGGCAACCACGATCCCCAGACGGGTACGTTCCATGGCGGGGCGCCGCACGTCCACGGGCACAACGGCATCGGCGGCATCGAACTGGACGCAGCCGCCGCCGAACTGGTCGCCGGAACCGCGGCCGAAATGCTGGTGCGGTTGGCCCATGAACACGCCGGCACGCTGCGGGTCCTGGCCATCGGCCCGCTCACCAACATCGCCGAAGCCCTGCGGCTGGAGCCGGAGCTGCCCCGGCTGGTGAAGGAAATCACCATCATGGGCGGCGCCGCGTTTGCGCCCGGGAACATCACGCCCGTGGCCGAGGCCAACATCGCCAACGACCCCGAGGCCGCCGCCGAAGTCCTCGCCGCCGATTGGAACGTCACTCTGGTTCCGCTGGATGTGACCATGTCCAACGTGCTGGAGGAATGCCACCGGCAGGAACTGCTGTCCACCGGCCACCCGGTTCCGCAGGCCCTGGGTGAAATGCTGGGCTACTATTTCCGGTTCTACGAAAGCCAGTTCGGCCGGGCCTGCTCCGCGATGCATGACCCCCTGGCGGCGGCAGTGGCGGTGGGCGGCATCAGCGCGGCCGTGGCGCCGGTGGTCCATGTCGACGTCGACACAACCGACGGCCCCGGACGCGGACAGACGATTTGCGACCTCCGCGGACGGTACAGGGACTACCCCGAGCAGGCCGGCGCGCGTTGCCGGGTAGTGCTGGAGCTCGACGGCGAATTCGCGCCACATTTGGTGGAAACGCTGCTTTCCTTCGGGCGAGCTGAACGGACGACGGCGGCGCTCGCCTCCGCGGTCACGTCACCGGCCTAAGTCCGGCCAGCAACGGGAGCTTGTCGGAGTGCCCGTCACGCAACGCTTCATGGGGGACAGCCGACACGTAATTTGCCGACAAGCACTATCTAGCTGGTGCAGATTGAAGCAAGATGCTCTTTATGAAAAAAATCGCTATAGCTAGCTTCGCCGCGGTAGTCATAGGCTGCGGCGCAATCACGTTAGCAGCCCCGAGCAACGCGGTGACCACGAGCAGCGCGGGGACCCAGTCATCACCCATCGCGGGGCAAATCATGGTCAAATTCCGCGACAATGGCGCGGCAGCCGGCGTACTACGCCAGCATGGCCTCAGCCAGGGCGCCGGTATCGGCAGCACTGGCGCTCACCTCATCAAAGTACCGGCTGGTAAAGAACTTCAACTCATCGAAGCCTTAAGCCGGAACCCGGCGGTTGAGTACGCCGAGCCGGACGAGCTCGTTACTGCCGCTACAGCTGACGAGTATTTCCCTCGCCAGTACGCTCTGCAAAACAATGGTCAATCATTTACTAATACTGCTGGCGGACTAGCGGTAGCCGGGGGCACAGTGGACGCTGATGTCGACGCCGTCGAAGCGTGGAACGTCACGACCGGTACCGGCACTAAAGTTGCTGTTCTCGATTCAGGTGTCGCAAGCGACAACACCGACATCGCACCAAAGGTTGTGGCACGCGCCAACTTCAGTGATGCGACAACCAGTGAAGATAATTACGGCCACGGCACCCACGTCGCCGGCATCATTGCCGCCATCGCCAACAACACGATTGGTGTCGCTGGTGTGTGCCCGGATTGCACGATCCTGGATGGCAAAGTTCTTAATGACAGCGGGTCTGGCTCTACCTCCGGCATTGCAAATGGCATCAACTGGGCCGTCAGCAATGGTGCCAAGGTTATCAACATGAGCCTCGGACTGCGCGTTTCATCACAGACCCTCGAAACTGCCGTCAATAACGCATGGAATCAAGGTGCTGTGATAGTTGCCGCAGCTGGCAACACCGGTACTCAGTCCAAGATCTACCCAGGCGCATATGCAAACGTTATTGCCGTCGCCGCAACCGATAACACCGACGCCAAAGCATCCTTCTCAACCTACGGAGCCAAGGTGGTGGATGTGGCAGCGCCCGGGGTCAATGTGTACTCGACCTTCCCGAACCACCCGTTCTACCTTGGTACCCAGAACGGCCGCTCTCAGGGTTATGACGTCGCCAGCGGTACCTCAATGGCCTCACCTATCGTCGCCGGCGTTGCCGCGCTTGCCTGGAGCTCACATTCCGGCGCCACGCAGACATCAGTCCGCGCCAACGTCGAGTCAACCGCCGACAAGATTCCCGGCACTGGCACCTACTGGGCATATGGCCGCGTGAACGCAGACAAGGCCGTCCGTACTCCTTAGCTTGAATGTACTCAGGACTGGAGGGACTGGATTACGGACAGATGCCCGGCGCGTGCAGCGATGAGGCATTTCGCCAGGTAAAGGGGCCGGTTCGCGTGTCTGACGTACTGCGTCAGCACGAGGACCGGATCCGGCGCGCGCAGGTCAAGCAGCTTGGCGCGGCTGGGCCCCACCTGGCTCAGGCTGATCTGGCACTCGCCGGGCCCCAAGACCCGACCACCCGCCTTGTTGAGGGCGGCGAGCAGGGTGGTGCCGCCGTCGTCGTTGATTTCCAGTGGCGCGGCGGCACGGCCGCCGAAACTGACGGGGAGGGCGGAGATGTTTTCCTGCAGGTGCGCGACGGGCTCACCGTCGCGGATCAGCACAGACTCCCACAGCCAGCAGTCTTCGCCGGGAGCGATGCCCACGCCGGGTGCCGCGAATTCGGAGGCCGGCTGGCGCACCACCTGGACCCGCTTGATTTCCACCTGCTGTCCGGGGCCGCCGAGGACTTCCTCGAAGGGCCGGATGCGCTCGATCCCGATGCGGGGGAGGGTGTCGGAGACAAACCGGCCGACGCCGCGCCGGGCCCTGATGAGGCCGTCTTCCTCAAGCAGCATGAGGGCCTCGCGGACCACGGTGCGGCTGACCAACATGCCCGTGCCGAGTTCGGTCTCCGTGGGGAGCATCGAGCCGGGCTGCAGGAGGTTGTTGCGGATTGCCTCCGCGATCCGTGAGTATACGGCAACCCGGAGCGGAGAGCCGGCCTGGGCCGCAATCGGCTGGGACAAGAACCGGACGGCGTCCTCGTGCACGTTATGCCTCGCTTAGTGGTCTTCGGGAAATCAAGCCTACTTCACGTCTAACACGTTTGTCGGACAAGCGAGGCTTGCCCGACGGCGGTGCGCCGCCCTCTTAGGGGAGCGGCTGCCGTTCGCCCACACTGACGGCGTCTTCGGACGTGACGTACGTCCGCCGTCGTCGTTCCAATCTGAGTTGGTGGCCGGGCGAGGGGATCTGCGCCCCTTTCGCCCGGTTGCACCTGCTGCAGGCGGCGACGAAATTCTGCGGGCTGGTGGATCGCCTGCTAGCCCGCCGTGACGGCGCTGACGCTACGCGCGGGGCTGGAGGCCCGGGACGCCGTCGTTGATCTGGAACGATGCCTTGGTGCTGACGCGGGATCCCGGCTTCGTGACGTAGTCCAGCACCCGGAAGTCCGCTTTCAGGGAGTCCTTGGTGATCCGGGTATTCACATAGCCGCGCTGATTGTTGTAGAACTTCAGATGCGGGTTCCACGCCATGGTCGGATCGACCGTGGAGCCGGAACCGTTGCCGGAGGAGGAAATGGACGTGCTCACCAGCTCCGAGCCCACCACCGGCGATGCCGGATCCTTGTAATCGACCTTGACGTCGTTGGCGCAGTGCCGGTGCACGTCCCCGGTGAGTACGACGGCGTTGCGCACGTTCGCGTCCACCCAGCCCCGGGTAATCCGACGGCGCGATGCCGCGTAGCCGTCCCAGCCGTCCATGGACACGTCGTCGATATTGGTGGCCTGGTTACGGTCACGCTCGGCGAAGAAGACCTGCTGGCCCAGAAAATCCCAGCGCTGGGTGGAGTTCTTGAAGCCGTCCAGGAGCCACTTCTCCTGCTGGGCGCCGGTGATGGTGCGGTGCTCGCCCAGCCGCCGGGTCACGTTCTTCCTCCAGCCGTCGCCGGCGAGCTGATCGTCCCGGTACTGGCGGGTGTCCATCATATGGAAGTTGGCCAGCTGACCCCACTGGATGGTGCGGTAGATCTTCATGTCCGCCCCGGCCGGAACGGAGGATGCGCGCAGGGGCATGTTCTCGTAGTAGGCCTTGAACGCCGCGGCCCGGCGCAGCCGGAAGCGCTCAGCGGTGTCGTCCATCTCGGCCGGGTCCCTGTCCTCAGGAATTTCGCCCGCATAGTTGTTGTCGACCTCGTGGTCATCCCAGACCACCAGCCACGGTGCGATCGCATGCGCAGCCTGCAGATCGGCGTCGGACTTGTACTGCGCATGGCGCTGACGGTAGCTCTCAAGCGTGACGGTCTCCGGTCCGTCGAGATTGCGGCGGTTTCTGCCGGCGACGAGGCGGTTGCCGTTGCGGCGCTCGTACATGTAGTCACCAAGGTGCAGCACCAGATCCGGTTGGTCCTGGGCCAGGCGCGAGTAGGCCGTGAAATAGCCATCCTCATACTTTGCGCAGCTGGCAAAGGCCATCGCGAGCGCTGCCGGGGTCTCATGCGGTGCGGGGCTCGTGAGCGTCCGGCCAGTGCGGCTGATGTGACGTCCGCTGCGGAAACGGTAGAAGTACTCGCGGCCCGGCTTCAGCCCCCGCAATTCCACATGGACCGAGTGGGCGTTCGCAATGTGGGCGTACTCAACGCCGCGGGCCACCACATTCTGCATAGCGGCGTCTTCGGCTACCTGCCAGGCCACCGGGACACTGCGGGAGGGCATGCCGCCCAGTCCGTCTTCGGCGAGGGGGTCGAGCGCCAACCGGGTCCAGAGCACGAAGCCGTCCGGCCACGGCTCGCCTGACGCGATGCCGAGCATGAACGGGTCTGCCCGGAGCCCGGCATCCTCTGCGGTTGAGGGGCTGGTCACGGATGACCCCGGCAATGCGACGACGATGCCGGCACCGAGGCCGGCGGCAATCAGGGATCTGCGAGAAATACTTTTCATGAATCAAACGCATTCAACCAATTTTGACGGGTACTGATACCCACTGTGTAGCCATTGTAGGCGGCACTGTAGGCGGCGTCCTCCCCGTTGGTGCCGGGGCCGACGTATATGTTCAGACCGGCCGCTGTCAGCGTTAGGGCAGGAGCCGCTCCAGCGCCCAGTCCCAGCGGATCAGCTCCTGTTCGAGGCGGACGGCCGGTCCATAGCCGTCGTTGCCCAGCGACTTGTAGACGATGGCTTCCTCGTCCGTCAGCCTGGTCAGCGCGGCCCGCGACGGGGACGGTTCGCTGCCCCAGGCGTCGCGGTGCGCGAGCAGGGTCGCCTCGTCCATCAGCACGCTGGCCACGTGTGGGTGCACCAATCGGAGCTGATCGAGGATCCGGAAGCCGTGCGTATCCAGATCGCCCCAGTAGAGGACGTCGCAGTCCCGCAGCCAGGCCGCATCTCGAAGCGCCAGAAAGCCGTAACCGCCACCGAAGATGGCCAGAGTGCGCGGCCGTTCCGGCAGGGACAGGAAATTGACGAGGTTTTCGGTGACGATCACCGTATGGACCGGCAGCCGGAGCGCGCCGAACGCTTCAGCCGTCACCGTGACATCATCGGGGCCACCAAGCAATGGGGTCTCCGGGTCCAGCAACCGGAAACGTACGCGCTCGGGCGGGTGCAGGAAGCCATGCCGCAGGGCAAAGCGCGCCGCCGGGGTGCGAGCCGCCCCAGCGCCCAGTACGGCGTCCGGCGAATCGGCTAGGTCGGGGGAATCGTCTGATGCGTGGGATGCCTCCTTGAGCGCCTCCGGCTCAGCCTCCACCGTTGCCGCCGCCGATGCACCCGCAAGCAGCACTGCCTCCATTTCGTCGATGACCCGCCGGTGGGTCTCGATGAACTTCGTGTGCACGCCGGGCAGGCTCAACTGACGCGCGTAGATGCCCGGCGCAGGGTTGTCCCGAAGCCAGAGGGCCACCTGAGCTGCCGTCAACGCCGCACCGCCAAGGCCCAGCAGCTGCAGCGGCCGTTTCAGCGCCCAGCCGCGCAGTGCGGGGTCGAGCCCGGACAGCTCGGTTGCCAGCTTGCGGAACAGGGATGCATCCCGCGTCTTTCCGGCAAAGGCAATTTCATCCTCCACCGTGGCAAAAACTGCCGCTGCGGGGAGCTGGTTGGACCCGATGGTGGTGCGGCCGACGTCGACGGTTTCCAGACTGTAAGGCCCCGTCGCGGCGGACAGCTCGGCTGCCCACGCCCGCGCGGCTGCATAGTCGTTGCGCAATTCGGCCGCCGTCGGGCGTTTCAAAGAACGACGGCGAGGATAGGCGCCCGTGGGCTCCAGCAGTTCGCGCAGCAGCTGGCCACGGTCCCAGGCGGTACGGGACTGTGAACGCAGCCCCGCCAGCGTGGTCCAGTTACGCCGCTGCCCAGCTGATGCGTCAGCGGGCACGCCGGTCCCGCTCGTCCCGGTATTCCTGGATGGTCATGTTGCGCAGCTGCGAATCGTCGCCGTTGGTGTTGGCCACGAATCCCACGTGCGACACAAACGGCTCGATCACATGGATCTTCTGCAGGGGAGTGACGATCAGCAGCTGGAGCTTCATCCGTTGGAAGAGCTCCAGGCCGTAGCGCGCGGATTCATCGGACCCGCGGCCGAACGCCTCGTCAATGACCACAAACCGGAAACTCCGGCCGCTGCCCGCGTTCTTGCCGGCGCTCTTGCCGGAGCCCAGCCCGAACTGGAACGCCAGGGCCGCGGCGAGGATGGTGTAGGCGAGCTTCTCCTTCTGGCCGCCGGACTTGCCGCCGGAGTCGGTGAAATGCTCGAACTCCTCGCCGGTCTCGGTCCATTTCTCCGAGGCGGAAAAGGTGAACCAGTTCCGCACATCCGTGACCTTGGCGGTCCACCGCTCGTCGAGCGTGGTGTAGCCGTCCCGGCCCCGGAAGCGCTCGATCAGCCGCTCCACCTGCAGGTACTTCTGCTCGGAGTACTGGTCCTCGTCGCCGATGGTCCCTTCCGAACACGCGCGCAGATCCATCCCGAACTGGCGCACATCCAGGTCCGTGGTGTTCTGGTGCTCCAGCTGGATGTGGCGGCCGGGGTTGTACTCAATCCCGGCCAGCGAGAGGTTGATTTCACCGATCCGGTTCACGATGTCCTGCCGGCGGCTGTCCAGGAACGCGTTGAACGCCACCACCTCGTGGATGGTGTTCTGGTTCAGCGACTCCTTGAAGTGGGCCTCGAACCGGGGCAGATCGTTGCTGACCAGCTGCTCCAGCAGCCGGTTGAAGTCCCCGGCCGCCTCGAGCGCGGCATCGATGTCGGTGGTCTCGTTCGGGTACTTGTTGCGGAAATCAGCCATCAGCCGCACAGTGGTTTCCGCCGCCCGGGCGATCCGTTTGGACAGGGCATCGATGATGTCCGTCAGCCCGGAGCGCACGGCGCTTTCCACGGTGCCGGTGTTCTTATAGGTGAGCGGCTTGTCGCCGAGCTCAGCGGAAGCGAGCTTGGCGACGGCGGCCAGCACGCCGGCGTCGTCCGCCTGTGTAGTGTTTGCCAGGGGAGTCTCCGCGAGAATCCCGCGGCATTCCTCGATCGCCTCGGCGATGTCCTTGGCGGCACCCTCATTGGATCCGATCCGGCGCTGGACGTCATCCGCCCGCGACTCGAGGCGCCCCAGCCGCTCCGACACCTCGGCCTCTTTGGCCGTGAGCTGCCGGAGGACATCGCTGGTGGACTCCAGCTCGTGTTTCTCCGCCTTGAGGTCCTCGATCCGGCGGGCGGTGAGCTGCCAGCTGATCTCGGCGAAATCGGCCACCGAGCGGATGGTGCCGAGCTGCTGGTTCTGCCGGCCGAGCGCGCCCAGAGAGGCATTGACCTTGACGAGCTGGCCGGCAATGACGCTGAGCTGGCCCTTGACCTCATCCTGCTCGGCGCGGAAGCGGCTGATTTTGTCGTGGTTGTCCCAGCCGAGCACGTAGTTGCGCCGGTCCGCCAGGTCCCGGCGGTCGTCCTTCTCATGCCGGCCGCGGCCGCCCTTGAGCTGGCCGTTGGCGGTCAGCGCCTTGGGGTAGCGGCGGAAGTCCGCGAGATTCTCGCAGCAGAAGTAGTCGTACCGGCTGCCGAGCTCGTCCAGCAGGAAATCGCGGAACGGTGTGCCCTGCTTGATGGCGATCTTCGCGGCCAGTGTCCCCGGTTCTGCCGCCTTCGGCGCGTACGATTCGCCGATCTTCAGGTACACCAGCCGGCCGCGGAGGTTGTTGCCGTCCACCCAGCTGCTCACCGCGGCGTAGTGCTCGGCGGGCACCAGCAACGAGAGCGCAAAGCCGTGCAGCGTGCGTTCCGCGGCACCCTCCCACGCGCCTTCGCCGTCGCGGACGCGCAGCAGCTCGCCGGCATACGGCAGCTCGGTCTCCTTGATGCCGGTCCCGTCACACAAACGACGGCGGAGCTCCAGCTGGGGGCGCGGCAGCAGGTTGGGGCGGGACTGCAGACTGGTCAGCTCGGCAGCGATGTCGCCCGCATGTTCCGTCAGCGCCGTGCGCGTCATGGTCAGCTCGGTGCGGCTGTCCTGCAGCTCATCCGAGCGGGCGCCGAGCTCCGTTTCCACTTTGCTGAGCCGGGCCCGGTTGGCGTCGAAGAGCACCCGGTCCTCCGGGACCCGCAGGCCAAGGTCCGCCGCCGCAGCGGTGTAATTCTCGAAGCGTGCCCGCTGGCTCCTTGATTCCTCGCCGAGCCGGGTGGCTTCGGCGTCGATGGCGGCCAGCCGGCCGCCGCCGTTGGTGCGGATGTCCTCCTTGACCGCGGAAAGGTCATGGCGGAGCTGGGTGATTTCGGTGGCGAGTTTGCTGCTGTCCTCCTGCAGCCGGACTCCGGTGTTCTGCAGTTCCTTCTGGTGTTCCAGGCTCAGCTTCAGCCGCTGGTCCGTGAACCACGGATGCAGCTGGTCGCGCTGCCTGCGGGCGAGCTCGTCGTCGCGGCTCAGCCGGGCATGCTGGGCCGCGCCGTCCTTGATGGGCGTCAGCAGCGTGATCTGGTCCTTGGCCCGCAGCACCGCGTCATGGGCTTTTTTGAGGTCATCGAAGTGGTGGATGAGGTTGCCGATCCGGGCGGCGACGTCGTCTTCCTCCAGCATATTGGTGCGGACGAAGTGGGTGATGTTCTCCACCTGCTTCATGGACACCGTGCGGTGGAACAGGTCCATGGCCTGGTTCCCGCTGATGCCGAACTGCCGCTTGAAGGCCGCGGCGTAGGGGTCGAAGGAATCATGGACGGCGACGCCCGCGGCCCGGAGTTTCTTCTTCAGTTTGGCCGGGTCCTGGCCGAAGTTCGCAAAGTCCTCCGCGATGGACTGATCGGTCTCTGCCAGGGAGTAGAAGCGGTTGGGCTGGCCCGCCTCCTGCATGGCCCACAGCGTGATGGCCAGGGTGACCGACTTGCCCAGCACGGCGTTGTGGAACACGCCGAGCACCACCGTGAGCTGGCCTGTCCCGCGCAGGGCCACCGGTTTGGAGTATTCACCGCCGGTGCTCCGGGCGCTCTTGTGGAAGCCCCGCACATAGGACATCAGGGTGCGTTCCTTCTTCTGCGCGCCCGCGGCCTTGTTGTACTCGATCCGGTTGGCGGGCAGCAGCAGGGTGGTGATGGCGTCCACCACGGTGGACTTTCCGGAGCCGATGTCACCGGTGAGGAGGCTGTTGGAGCCGTCCAGGCGGAACGTGCGGATCCCCTGGTGGAAGGTGCCCCAGTTGAGCAGCTCCAGACGGTGCAGCCGGAATCCCGGGGGAGTACCGGCGTCGTCCGCTTTTTCATCGAGACTGAAAAGGCTGTCCTGCATTTCAGTGTTGGCCAGTTCTGTGGTCATTTGCTTTCCACCTCCGTTACCTCAGCGCCGGCGAGCGGTGTTTCGGTGAGCGACGCGCGGTAGTCCGCCAGCCGCGCGTCGAACTCCTCCAACCATTGGGCGTCCACATAGGCCTTGAGGATGCGGGCCACCTCATAGGTGTCCGCCTGGCCGCGCAGTTTCCGCAGGAAACCGAGCTCCACCACTTTCTTGATGTTGGCGCCGAGCTGGTCCAGGATGCGGGCCTCGTTGCTGGATTCGGGCAGGAAGACGGAGACCATGTCCGCGATGTCCTGCTCCGTCATGATGAGGCGCAGTTCGCTGCTGTTGGTGTCAAACTCCAGCATCCGGCCGCGCAGCAGGGCCAGCAGCAGGCTCACGTTGAAGGTCAGCTGCCGCCGCGGGACCAGCCGGGGGAGCGTTCCGTCAGGGTCCTCCCGCGATTTCAGGAACGCGTAGCCCTCGGACTCGTCCAGGATCAGGTCCAGCCCCAGCACGGCAACGTAGTCGCGGACATGCGAGGCCAGTCCCAGCAGCGACTGCCAGATCTTTTCGTCGGCTTCGGCGTAGACCACCCCTTTGAAGAGCCGGGTGACGACGCCGGGGAGTTCCTCCGGCGTGCGGGTATCCTGTGCGCTAGTTGCCTGGATTTCGGCGGGGTTCGCTGGGTTCATGCGGGCCTCACAAAGATGATCTGGTCAATGGTCGCTTCCCTGATGCTTCCGTCCGGCAGCTGCCAGGACAACTGCTGGCTTGCCTCGGGGTTGATGCCGGCCCACTCGGACTCGGTGGCCAGCTGGTAGTAGGCGACGATTTCGGCCAGGCCCTGGGACAGCGGGTAGGCAGCGGTGATCTCCGCCAGGGTGGCCTGCTCGGCTTCGGCCAGGACGGCGTCGACATTGGACTTGAGCCGCTCCTTGTCCACGTGGAACTGGCTGAACAGGGCACCGGCGTCCACGTCGGCGTCGTCGGCGGCAACGACGTCGTCATCCACCATGATCCTCCGGCTCGGCTCGTAAAGGGGGCGTTCAAACGGCAGCGCGACGTCCACGGACGGTGCGGAGACTTCCATGAAAACGCCCGACGGCGGCGCCTCTCGGGTGCCCAGCGCACCGGACTCGATACTCCGGATCAGCTGCATGATGCGCTTGTTTTCCAGGAAGACCTTGTCGTCGAGGAGCCGGCGCATCTGCTGGGACAGCTGGCGAACCGTCGCCTGGGTCTGCTCGACGGCGGGCAGCCAGTCCTGGTGCAGATTTGCCACGGCGTGCAGATTGTCCAGTTTTGCGAGGGCTTCGATCTGGGTGGCGCGCTGCAGCAGGTCTTGGAGTTCGGTGCGCAACTGCGGGGACATCAGGTAGTCCCAGAAGCCCTGGAACGTCCGGCCCTGCAGGGAGCTGCTGATGTCCTGCTGGTTGGCGAAGATCGAGGCCAGCAGCTCGCCCTGCGTCCCGTCCCACGTGGCGATCTGTTCGCGGACTTGGCGGTCCAGCTTGCGGAAGTTCTGTTCGACTTCCCGGAAGTCCGAGAGCAGGTCCTTGGCCAGGGCGGTCAGCTGCTGGAAATGGTCCAGGGCTTCCGGGGCGCTCATGACGCGGATGTTGCCGTCCCGGATGCGCTGCATCTCGGCGTCGATCGCGTCTCGCTGGTGCTGGAGTTCGGCGAGCCGGACCTCAGGGTCCGTCTCGGACTGCTGCACGAGCTGCTTGAGGACGGCGAAGATGCTGGTGAGCCGTGACTGCGTGGCGACGAAGTCCCGGCCGCGCAGGCTCTCCACCCAGCGGACCACATCCTCCGCCGCCGCGGTCAGATCGTAGCGGGGCTCGTCCTGGCCGGGGACGTAGTACTTCCGCAACCAGGCTTTCTCCGGGGCGGCCCAGTCATCCAGGTATTCCGCGGCGGCGCGCGGAAACTTATCCTCGCCGAAGGCCTCGTTGAGGCCGAAAAGCACATCGTCCAGGACATCGATCAGCTGCTGGCGGCCGATGTTGCGCTGGTTGGGCCCGGTGAATGCCGCCATGAAGAAGGACACTGCCAGCGGGGCGTTCTGGGCGCGGAGCAGGGACCATCCTGCATGGTTCTCACGCAGTTTGTCGATTGCGTAGTAGTCCATCTGATTCCTGAGCAGCGTGGTGGTTGGTGCGTACCATCACTAGCCTAAGGCGAGCCGCTGACTTCTTTCGGTTGAGCCAGTAGCTCATGGCCAGGCCAGCCTGCCATGCACCGACCACCATTACCCTTGCATCGACTGCTCCGTACCTGCCCTTTTGGACCCCCAAAACGGCACTTGCGGAGCAGCCGATTGCATCCAAGCCAGCGCTCTACGGCGGGCACCAGATGAGTGGAGGATTAGTGCTGAGCCGAGTGTTCGCCCCGGGCCTTGCGTTCCTTCCGCCGATGGGACTCGTGTGTTACCTCCTCATGTACCACCACAACAGGACATTCGGCATGCAATACGCAGGCGGAGCTCACCGACCCCAGATGCAGGCCTCTGAAGCCGCCGTGGCCGCGGCGTCCCACCACGATCATCTGGGCCGTGGAGCCCTCTTCAACGAGCTTTTCTGCAGCGGGCCCCCGCACCAGTTTGGTAGTGACATCGGGGGCGGCTTCGGTCCCGAAGGCCTTCGTCACGACCTCGGAAAGTCGTCGGGCCGCGGCGCCCTCGAAGGCAGCGAAATCCGGTGGGACATAACCTGCGTAGATCTGGGGGAAATTCCAGCACAGCACTGCGTGCACCTGCGCCTCGAGCGCCGGTGCCAGCCGGGCCGCCAGGCGCAACGCGGCGACTGAGGACTCCGATCCGTCAACGCCTACAACGATCCGGCGTGCTTCCGTATCCATCATTGTTCTCCTTTACTCCTTCTAAGAATGGCAGAGCGGGACCGGTTACAACAGGGATTAAAACGGGGCCGCGCGGCATCCCTGGCGGCCGATTTTTGACCTACGTCTCCCGTCCGATATGCCGCCGTAGAAGGGGCGGTGATCACCTGGTGGGAACGGGCCGCGAGAATCTCGTGTACAGTAGAGACCGTTGTTGTGTTTGTATTTTGGTAGTTCAGGCAGTACGCAAGGTTGAAAGACCCTGTTCTTCTGAAGTAGCGGTTTTGAACACCCCACACCGGAGGACCCGAAAGTCGGGACTTTTCCTCCACCTTCACGAAGGACAAAAAATAATGGCTACTGGTACCGTCAAATGGTTTAACGCTGAAAAGGGCTTCGGCTTCATTTCCCCCGATGACTCCTCACAGGACGTCTTCGCACACTACTCCGCGATCGCCTCTTCCGGCTTCCGCTCACTCGAAGAGAACCAGAAAGTCTCCTTCGAGACCGAGCAGGGCCCCAAGGGCCCGCAGGCCGTAAACATCCAGGCTCTCTAAGACTTAGCTTCTAGCTAACTCTTCACGAGTCCGGGGCCGCAAGGTTTCGAGCAGGGTCCGTCTTTGACGGGCCCTGCTTTTGTTAACCCCGGACTTTTGTTAACCCGGGTGTGCTGATTTCGACAGGCTCGACCACCGGGCGACGACGACGGCGGCCCGCGACCGCCGTCGTACTTTGACCAGGCGTCAAAGCTGCCCCCTCCGGGCCAGATACGCGTCCAGGGCCGGGTTATCGATGTCCTTGGCCAGCCACGGAATGGCCTCGCCGGCCGCCGCATCGCCCAGCACCGCCCGGTGGGAGTGCGCCCGGACAACGAGTTCCCGCAGCCCGCTGCGGCTGGCCATCGTACCCAGGCGGCCGACATAGTCCTCGGCACGGGTCGAGCCGGCTGCAATGGCGACTTCCGACGCCGTGTCCAGCAGCCGAGCCGTGTACCAGAGGTACCACGGGCTGGTGGCGAGGCCGCGCTTGAGCCACGCTTCCGTGGCAGCCGGATCTCCCCGCGCCACACTGAGGCTGGCTTTGGCACCCGCGGCCAGGGCCATGTAGCAATGGTCACCGGCAAGATCGGCCATGACCCAGGAGCGGTCAATGAAGGCAGCGGCCTCGTCCAGCCGCCCGACGGCGAGGTAGGTCTCACCCCGGAGTCCCGCGACGAACGGCTCGAACGCCGTCCAGTGTTCAGCCGCGATCAGGTCCAGGGACCGGTCCAGGGCTCCCGCAGCCAGGTCCAGATCCTCCCGCAGCAGATGCACGCGACCGGTCAGGGCCTCGCTGAACGCCAGTTGACGTCGGCTGCCGGCCGCGGCGGCCAGCCTCCCGGATTCTGCCAAGGCAGCCAGAGCCTCCTCGTAGTTTGCGGTGTCCGAGGCCGCCATGCCCCTGATGGCCAGGATTCTCGACTGTTCATCGGCGAACCCGTCCGCAGCCTTGGCGGCCTGGTCCAGCCAGCCGGCCGCACGGTCCGGAACGCCGCGCTGAACCGACAAATAGCCCAGTTCCCGGTAGGCGGCCGCCGCCACCCGCGAGATCCCGGGCTGCCCCTCGGATTGCAGCGCACGGTGCAGGAGATCGGCCACCTCGGCGCCGCGGCCGCCGGCCTGATGGATCAGCGCCCCGGACAGCGTCACCAAAGATTCGGCGAGAAGGTGACTATCGTCCGTCCGTTGGGCCAGCTCGACGGCGAGCCGCAACTGATCCAGCCCCCGGTCCACGGAACCTGCCGAAAGGGAAGCTGCGGCGGCGTCGAGGTACGAGCGCACCGTTGCCACACTTGCCGGGAGTTCCGGTTCGGCAGCGGGGCCCGCGGCGAACAGGGCCCGCCGGACTTCCACAGGCAGCCCGAGTCCGAGCTCCCGCCGGTAGAGGTCCCGGCACTTATCGGCCTGTTCCCGCGCCCGCCGGTACTCGCCCAGGGACACCAGCGCCCTGACCAGCACGGCGTGGCAGTCGGCGTTGAACGGATCCGTGCGCAGCGCGCGGGTGGCGAGGTCGACGGCGTCGTCCGCCCCGCCTGCCGCCAACGCGGCCAGCGACGCTTCATAGAGCAGCGTCTGCACGCAGTTCTCGAGCCGATGCCGCTGGTCCTCCAGCCAGGACTCGAACACCGGACAATCTGCGAAGGCGAGCCCCTCCAAGAGCTGGCCATCGAACCGCCGGGGATCGAATTCACCGCCGGGGCTTTTGCCGGGTGCGTCCAGGACTGCCAGGACATCGCAAAGCCACTGCGGCGGCAGCACGAGGCGCAAAGGATCACCGGAAATTGAATCAGCGCCGAGGGTCCGCCGCAGCTCGGACAGGTTCCAGCGCAATGCACCGAGGGGATCTTCGGCGTCGGGGAACAGAACGGAAGCGGTCCGCGCCCGGCCGGCGCCATCCGGCTGAAGCGCGAGGTAGGCCAACACAGCCCAGGCCTTGCGGCCCCGGGGCTGCCGGGAATCGGTGCCGGCGGACTCAATCCTGGGTGGACCGAGGAGCCGGACCCAAGTGTCGGCCATACGAGTCATGCTACCGCCGCCACACCGCGGCGTCGCGAGCGAATCTGCCGCAAGAATCTGCCGGTCACACGCTGGCTCACACGCACGCCCGGCAGAGTGAAATCACCCAACAAGAGCCGTGAATCTGGACCGCAGCTGCACAGGATCAGCCCGGAGGACCGGCCCCTACTATCAACTCCATTTCCCGCAGAGGTGCATCATCATGTTGTTTCTCATCGTCCTGCTCGCAGTCGTAGTGGCTCCCGTAGTCACGGCCACGATCGTCGCCGTCCGCCGGGACGGCCGGGGCCACACGCAGGCGGTGCCGTCAACCCGGCCGTGGACGGCGGGTGACCTTCCCAGCGAACCGTACGCGTCCGAGCGTTCGTTCCTGCGTTAGCCGCCGGGGCATGACCCCCGTCTCCAGTACCCGGAGACGGGGGTCATGCCCGTCGTCCCGGTGGTCTTTGGTCTGCGGGGCGGCAGGAGTCCGCCAGAAGCCTACGGCGGGCAGCGCCGACGTCGGCTGTCTGGGCCGGCTGTCTGGGCCGGCTGTCTGGACACGGCAGTGGCGCGGGAGCATCCTAAACGTGTGCGCGTTTCGGGAGGAGAGCGGCGACAGGGCCGGGAGCGACCGCCTTGGCCGCGGGAAGCCGGCGGACCGCCGGCAGGCGGGTCACCTTCCAAGCGTGCTGACACGATCGGCGAGGGAAGCTGGGACCAGATCATGGACGACACATCCGATACGCGGCAAAGGCTGTCCACCCGCATCGACGAGAAGCAACAAGCCATCCGCTCCTATCTCGGCAGGGAAAGACCGCGACGTAACCGACTCGCCAACATCAGCATTGTGGGAAGCGCGCTGGCCGCCGCGCTGACGGCCGGCCCCGCCGTCGGGGGCACGGGGTTCACCGAAGCGGCCGCGGGAGTCTTCGGCCTGAGCGACGACTCGGTGGTGTGGCGCGTCCTGTGTCTGTTGGCGGTGGTGCTGTCCGTCGCCGCGGCGCTGGCCACGAATTTTGCCACGTCCCATTCGCTGGCGGACAGGGTGAGCGCAGCGGAGACCTGCAGCGCGCAGCTGGAAGGGCTGCAAGTAGCTTTGAGCTTCGGCCAGATTGCCATCGACGACGCAGTGAAGCTCTATCAGCAATATTCGGCCCAGGTTGCATTCGTGGACGCCATTCCGGCCCGCTGACCGGGGTTTAGGTAGCCCGGTAGTCGAAGTGCGCTTGGGCTGCGGAGGGCCCTGCAGCATTTCGGCGGTCAAGCGGTCAAGCGGCCGACGGCGGGACAGGGCTTTCGGCGAGCCCTACCTGTGGCGATTCGACCCGTCTGATTTCGACAAGCTCAATCACCGGGGGACAGGCTCAACCGGGGCTCTGGCACAATGGCCAGCATGGAAGCTGCCGTCACCGTCACCGTCCCCGTCCCCGTCCCTGCCTACTATCTGCGCGTCAGCATCGAAGGCACCGAACCGGAGATCTGGCGGCGCCTCCTTGTCCCGGAAACCATCACTGTCCCGGAGTTCCACCTGGCCATCCAGCGCGCCTTCGGCTGGCATGACCGGCACGTCTACGGGATTCGCGGCATCGACCGCCACGGCGAGCCCCGCGTCATCGTCGGCCCGGACGAGGCGGCTGAGGACATCGATGCGGAGCCGGCCTCCGGCGTCGTGCTTTTTGAGCTCCTGGATGCGCAGCAGGCCGGACCCACATCTCTGGAGTACGAATACGACTTCGGCGACGCGTGGACGCACACTGTGGAGCTGATGGGGCCGGCAATGCTCTCCGAGGCGACGATCGCCTGCGTTGATGGCGCCAACCGGGGACCGGTGGAGGACTCCGGCGGGCCCGGCGGCTACGCACGGCTGGCCGAGATTCTCGCGGACAGGAACCACGCCGAATTCCACGACGCCGAAATGTGGTTCTCCGGCATCACGGGTGAGAGGGCCACGGCGTTCGACGTCGGGGCGTTCGACCTCGACGCCGCCAGCCGGCGCCTGGCGTTGTTGAGTCTGAAGTTGTGGCCGCAGCCCGTTACCCCGGAGGAGCGCAACGCCGTGCTCCGCCCCATCCTGTGGCTGCTGGAAAACGCCGCGGGGGAGGGGCTGGAGCTGACGAAGGACGGCTACCTGAAACCGGCGATGGTCCGGCGCACCCTCGACGAGCTCGGCTGGCACGACGAACTGCTGGGCAAGGGCAACCGCGAGATTAACGCGAGGAATGTCCTGAACCTGCGCCAGCACCTGCAGGACTGGAGGCTGCTGCGCAAGCGGAACGGCAGGCTGGTGCTCGGGCCGAAGGGGAAACTCGGCCTCGGCGAACCGGACGAGCTCTGGAACCTCATGGTGGAGACAATAGGCCGCCCGGAGCACGACGCCGTGAAGCTCATGACTCGGCTTGCGGCCCGCTGGTACCTCGAGGGCTTCGCGCCTCCGCTCACCCGCCGCACCGAGGTCATCCTCAGCGCGTTCCAGGCCGGCGGCTTCATCAACCGCTCCGGAGACGCGATTCCCGAGGAGTGGGCGTGGGAAATTGACCACAAGGTGCGGCGGTCCCTTGAGTGCCTCCAACTGACAGCGACCGGCGTGCCTTTCCTGCGTTCGGAGAAAGACCTGTCCGACGGCGGCCTGAAGTTCCTGCTGCAGGTGCAGGCGCTGCTGGGAGACCGGTAGGGCTGTAGGGCTCACTCAGCAGATGTGACCCACTGCACAGCAGCCCGACACGGGACCAACGCCTTCTGGGATGTGCCGGTAGACTCCGAATTCCCCGGGAATCCGGCAGTTTTGGGGGCGGGGCGAGCACAAACCGGGTGGATTTGCGCCGGGTGTTCCGGGCGTGTAAAGTCATTCGAGTCGCCGCCGCTGAAGCGGAAAGATAGCGACCGACCCCCTGATGAACAGCCTGGAAAATGGTACGCAAATTTGCGCTCTAAATACGGGCGGGGACCCACCTCGTGGAAATGGAAATCACGGAAACGCTGATTTGCAAAGCTCCACGGGACCGGGTAAGTTTGGAAAGTTGCTCCGGAGCGATCCTCGACCGATAGATGGTTGTGGGGGTGCCGGGTGTGTCTGTTGTTTGAGAACTCAATAGTGTGCCAAGTTTGTTGATACCAATTTATTTATATGGATTGGTTGAATTTGCCGGACCGTGCCACCCCGTGGTGTGGTCTGGTGTTTTTGGCTGGTTTCAAATTTTGTGCAGCCTTCTTCTCCCGTTTTCCCGGGGGTGTTGGTTGTGTCTGTTTTTGTTTTACTTCAACGGAGAGTTTGATCCTGGCTCAGGATGAACGCTGGCGGCGTGCTTAACACATGCAAGTCGAACGATGATCCCCAGCTTGCTGGGGGGATTAGTGGCGAACGGGTGAGTAACACGTGAGTAACCTGCCCTTGACTCTGGGATAAGCCTGGGAAACCGGGTCTAATACCGGATATGACTTCCTGCCGCATGGCGGGGGGTGGAAAGCTTTACGGCGGTTTTGGATGGACTCGCGGCCTATCAGCTTGTTGGTGAGGTAATGGCTCACCAAGGCGACGACGGGTAGCCGGCCTGAGAGGGTGACCGGCCACACTGGGACTGAGACACGGCCCAGACTCCTACGGGAGGCAGCAGTGGGGAATATTGCACAATGGGCGCAAGCCTGATGCAGCGACGCCGCGTGAGGGATGACGGCCTTCGGGTTGTAAACCTCTTTCAGTAGGGAAGAAGCGAAAGTGACGGTACCTGCAGAAGAAGCGCCGGCTAACTACGTGCCAGCAGCCGCGGTAATACGTAGGGCGCAAGCGTTATCCGGAATTATTGGGCGTAAAGAGCTCGTAGGCGGTTTGTCGCGTCTGCCGTGAAAGTCCGGGGCTCAACTCCGGATCTGCGGTGGGTACGGGCAGACTAGAGTGATGTAGGGGAGACTGGAATTCCTGGTGTAGCGGTGAAATGCGCAGATATCAGGAGGAACACCGATGGCGAAGGCAGGTCTCTGGGCATTAACTGACGCTGAGGAGCGAAAGCATGGGGAGCGAACAGGATTAGATACCCTGGTAGTCCATGCCGTAAACGTTGGGCACTAGGTGTGGGGGACATTCCACGTTTTCCGCGCCGTAGCTAACGCATTAAGTGCCCCGCCTGGGGAGTACGGCCGCAAGGCTAAAACTCAAAGGAATTGACGGGGGCCCGCACAAGCGGCGGAGCATGCGGATTAATTCGATGCAACGCGAAGAACCTTACCAAGGCTTGACATGGACCGGAAACACCTGGAAACAGGTGCCCCGCTTGCGGCCGGTTCACAGGTGGTGCATGGTTGTCGTCAGCTCGTGTCGTGAGATGTTGGGTTAAGTCCCGCAACGAGCGCAACCCTCGTTCCATGTTGCCAGCGCGTAGTGGCGGGGACTCATGGGAGACTGCCGGGGTCAACTCGGAGGAAGGTGGGGACGACGTCAAATCATCATGCCCCTTATGTCTTGGGCTTCACGCATGCTACAATGGCCGGTACAAAGGGTTGCGATACTGTGAGGTGGAGCTAATCCCAAAAAGCCGGTCTCAGTTCGGATTGGGGTCTGCAACTCGACCCCATGAAGTCGGAGTCGCTAGTAATCGCAGATCAGCAACGCTGCGGTGAATACGTTCCCGGGCCTTGTACACACCGCCCGTCAAGTCACGAAAGTTGGTAACACCCGAAGCCGGTGGCCTAACCCCTTGTGGGAGGGAGCTGTCGAAGGTGGGACTGGCGATTGGGACTAAGTCGTAACAAGGTAGCCGTACCGGAAGGTGCGGCTGGATCACCTCCTTTCTAAGGAGCACCTACAGGCTGTCTGTCCCGTGTATGCGGGGTGCGAGAGTCTGTCAGGAGTATATGCCCGCTGCGCAGACGATTGTTCTGCGGCGGGTGCTCACGGGTGGAATATCAACGAATAGGTGCCTGGCGGCACGGGCCGGTAACAAGTACGGACACTCCTTTCGGGGAGGGTCCTGGAACGTCACCGGATTGATGCTGCCGGGTAGTGTTTGGCACACTGTTGGGTCCTGAGGCAACAGGACCGCGGCGCATGCCTGTTCCCGTTTTGTCGGTGGCGGGTGTGCGGTGCGGGACGTTTGTTTCTGGTTTCCTGGCCGCGCCGATCATGCACGGAGCCCCTTGGGGGTGTGTGTGGGGTGTGGGGTACGGGGTTGTTGTTTGAGAACTACATAGTGGACGCGAGCATCTTTTATAAGAAGCAATTTCCAAGAATATGAACCTGGATCTGTGCCGTGGACTTGGTTGTGCCTTCGGGTGTGGCTGGTTGCGGTGTGGTTTCCGTGGTTCTCTCGTGAAGTAGTTTTTGATCTTTTGTGGTCAAGTTTTTAAGAGCACACGGTGGATGCCTTGGCATTAGGAGCCGAAGAAGGACGTAGGAATCTGCGATAAGCCTGGGGGAGTCGATAACCGGACTGTGATCCCAGGGTGTCCGAATGGGGAAACCCCGCCACGCGTCGCAAGGCGACGTGGTGACCCGCATCTGAACACATAGGGTGCGTGGAGGGAACGCGGGGAAGTGAAACATCTCAGTACCCGCAGGAAGAGAAAACAATAGTGATTCCGTCAGTAGTGGCGAGCGAACGCGGATCAGGCTAAACCGTTCCATGTGTGATAGCCGGCGGGCGTTGCATGGTCGGGGTTGTGGGACTTTCCATACCAGCTCTGCCGGGCTGGGAAGGTGAGAGTGTGGACATAGGTGAACGGTCTTGAAAGGCCGGCCGTAGAGGGTGTGAGCCCCGTAACCGAAATGTTGTGCACCGCCTGGGAGGTATCCCAAGTAGCACGGGGCCCGAGAAATCCCGTGTGAATCTGTCAGGACCACCTGATAAGCCTAAATACTCCCTAATGACCGATAGCGGACCAGTACCGTGAGGGAAAGGTGAAAAGTACCCCGGGAGGGGAGTGAAACAGTACCTGAAACCGTGTGCTTACAATCCGTCGGAGCAGCCGTGAGTAATCACAAGTAGCTGTGACGGCGTGCCTTTTGAAGAATGAGCCTGCGAGTTAGTGTTACGTCGCGAGGTTAACCCGTGTGGGGAAGCCGTAGCGAAAGCGAGTCTGAACAGGGCGTTGCAGTGGCGTGATCTAGACCCGAAGCGAAGTGATCTACCCATGGCCAGGTTGAAGCGACGGTAAGACGTCGTGGAGGACCGAACCCACTTCAGTTGAAAATGGAGGGGATGAGCTGTGGGTAGGGGTGAAAGGCCAATCAAACTTCGTGATAGCTGGTTCTCCCCGAAATGCATTTAGGTGCAGCGTTGCGTGTTTCTTGCCGGAGGTAGAGCTACTGGATGGCTAATGGGCCCTACAAGGTTACTGACGTCAGCCAAACTCCGAATGCCGGTAAGTGAGAGCGCAGCAGTGAGACTGTGGGGGATAAGCTTCATAGTCGAGAGGGAAACAGCCCAGACCACCAACTAAGGCCCCTAAGCGTGTGCTAAGTGGGAAAGGATGTGGAGTTGCGAAGACAACCAGGAGGTTGGCTTAGAAGCAGCCATCCTTAAAAGAGTGCGTAATAGCTCACTGGTCAAGTGATTCCGCGCCGACAATGTAGCGGGGCTCAAGTACACCGCCGAAGTTGTGGATTTCGGACAACAGCCAAGCCGCCCCTTGTGGGTTGGTTCAGGCGTCCGGAGTGGTAGGGGAGCGTCGTGTGGGCAGTGAAGTCGCGGTGTAAACCAGCGGTGGAGCCCACACGAGTGAGAATGCAGGCATGAGTAGCGAAAGACGGGTGAGAAACCCGTCCGCCGAATGATCAAGGGTTCCAGGGTCAAGCTAATCTGCCCTGGGTAAGTCGGGACCTAAGGCGAGGCCGACAGGCGTAGTCGATGGACAACGGGTTGATATTCCCGTACCGGTGAAAAACCGTCCATGCCGAACGGGGGACACTAACCGCCCGAAACCTGCCCGATCGTCCTTCGGGATGTGCGGGTTTTGGTGGAGCGCGGGACCTGATCCCGGGAGGCAAGCGTATTAACAGGTGTGACGCAGGAAGGTAGCCGAGCCGGGCGATGGTTGTCCCGGTCTAAGGATGTAGGGCGAACGGTAGGCAAATCCGCCGTTCATGATGCCTGAGATCTGACGGGACCCCCGTGAGGGGGGATTCGGTGATCCTATGCTGCCGAGAAAAGCATCGACGCGAGGTTTCAGCCGCCCGTACCCCAAACCGACACAGGTGATCAGGTAGAGAATACTAAGGCGATCGAGAGAATTATGGTTAAGGAACTCGGCAAAATGCCCCCGTAACTTCGGGAGAAGGGGGCCCCCAGCGTGATGGACACTTTGCTGTCCGGAGCGTGCAGGGGCCGCAGAGACCAGGGGGAAGCGACTGTTTACTAAAAACACAGGTCCGTGCGAAGTCGCAAGACGATGTATACGGACTGACTCCTGCCCGGTGCTGGAAGGTTAAGAGGACCGGTTAGCCGCAAGGCGAAGCTGAGAATTCAAGCCCCAGTAAACGGCGGTGGTAACTATAACCATCCTAAGGTAGCGAAATTCCTTGTCGGGTAAGTTCCGACCTGCACGAATGGAGTAACGACTTCCCCGCTGTCTCAACCATAAACTCGGCGAAATTGCAGTACGAGTAAAGATGCTCGTTACGCGCAGCAGGACGGAAAGACCCCGAGACCTTTACTATAGTTTGGTATTGGTGTTCGGAGTGGCTTGTGTAGGATAGGTGGGAGACGTGGAAGCCCGGACGCCAGTCCGGGTGGAGTCATCGTTGAAATACCACTCTGGTCACTTTGGACATCTAACTTCGGCCCGTAATCCGGGTCAGGGACAGTGCCTGATGGGTAGTTTAACTGGGGCGGTTGCCTCCTAAAAAGTAACGGAGGCGCCCAAAGGTTCCCTCAGCCTGGTTGGCAATCAGGTGTCGAGTGTAAGTGCACAAGGGAGCTTGACTGTGAGAGAGACATCTCGAGCAGGGACGAAAGTCGGGACTAGTGATCCGGCGGTACATTGTGGAATGGCCGTCGCTCAACGGATAAAAGGTACCTCGGGGATAACAGGCTGATCTTGCCCAAGAGTCCATATCGACGGCATGGTTTGGCACCTCGATGTCGGCTCGTCGCATCCTGGGGCTGGAGTAGGTCCCAAGGGTTGGGCTGTTCGCCCATTAAAGCGGTACGCGAGCTGGGTTTAGAACGTCGTGAGACAGTTCGGTCCCTATCCGCTGCGCGCGCAGGAAATTTGAGAAGGGCTGTCCTTAGTACGAGAGGACCGGGACGGACGAACCTCTGGTGTGTCAGTTGTACTGCCAAGTGCACCGCTGATTAGCTACGTTCGGATGGGATAACCGCTGAAAGCATCTAAGCGGGAAGCTCGCTTCGAGATGAGATTTCCATACACCTTGTGTGTGAGAGGCCCCCAGCCAGACCACTGGGTTGATAGGCCGGATGTGGAAGCGAGGACCAACGACTCGTGAAGCTGACCGGTACTAATAGGCCGATAACTTACACCACACACCACCGGTGAACGGCGTCAAAAGACGTTCACACCAACGGCGGTAAAAAAGAAAACAAGACTGCTTGCGTCCACTATGTGGTTCCCAGACAACAAACCCTTACCGGTATAGTTGTTCCAGGGAACAAAAACCACAACACAATAACAACACCACCACGCCCGGCCCAGGTCAGGCAACGGTGGAACCACAGTTGTTGTAACCACAGATTTCCCACCCCCGGGCACACCCGGCGGGACGGGACAAAGGGTTACGGCGGTCATAGCGTGGGGGAAACGCCCGGTCCCATCCCGAACCCGGAAGCTAAGACCCACAGCGCCGATGGTACTGCACCCGGGAGGGTGTGGGAGAGTAGGTCACCGCCGGACATAAATTAGAGCTCAGGCCCCGACAAGGAATGTCGGGGCCTGAGCCATTTAACACCCAAGCTCAGAACCTGAGGGAGGGATATCTCTTTGGGTTTGAGCGTTGTGGTGTGCGTTTTGGCAGGCTAGGGTATGGAATCCTACCGGCCACCGGGGCGTAGGGTGCGTGGACCTACCTAGGAGCCCTACGATGAGCCTCAAATCTGGCGTCGCCTCGGGGAAGAACAACACCAAAAGATATCGGCTCGGCCACACGTCGTGGCGGCGCCGATGGATATCCGTGGCAACAACGCTTTTTCTCACGGCCGCAGTTTCCCTCATCGGGGCACCCGCGGAAGCCGCCACCCTAACCTTTCCGGCTTCGGCGGATGCCGTGGTGAAGCGCGACACTCCCACCACCAACTACGGCAAGGTAACAGGCCTGAAGGCCGATAACTCCCCGGTCGAGATGGTCTTCCTCAAGTTCACGGTCACCGGCACCGCCGGCAGCACCGTAACGGGCGCAAAACTTAGGTTGTTCGCGACTGATCCATCCAACCTGGGTGGCCAGATCCGCAGGGTATTGAACAACGCCTGGAGCGAAACCACGTTGACCTTCAACAATGCGCCCGTCGCCGAAACGACGGTGGTGGCATCACGGGGCGCAGTGGCGGACAACACCTTTGTGGACTTTGACCTATTCAGCGTCATCAAGGGCGATGGCACGTATTCATTCCGCATCAGCAACACGTCCTCCGATGGTGTCATCTACAGTTCGAGGGAAGCTTCGATCACCACCCAACGGCCCCAACTGATCGTCACCACGAACGCAACGCCGCCCCCACCTCCGCCCCCGCCGCCACCTCCGCCGCCGCCCCCGCCGCCAAACCCCTGTGGCAAGGCGGCAGCCCCGCCGGCGAGGTACGACCACGTCATCTGGATGCTCTTCGAGAACAAGACATACTCGCAGGTCATTGGGAACGCCAGTGCGCCGTACATGACGCAAACCGCGAGGCAGTGCGCGTCAGTGTCCACCTGGAGTGACGCCGGCTTGGGCTTGCCTTCGCTACCGAGCTATCTGGCCATGACTTCGGGCAGTACACAGGGCGTCACGTCCGATTCGAACCCGAGCGGCCTGCCGCCCATTACGGCCGACAACATCTTCCGCCAGGTGAGGGCCTCGGGCCAGTCGCAGAAAAGCTATCTGGAAGACATGCCATCGAATTGCCGACTGAGCGCATCTGGCCTGTACGCGGAGCGGCACAACCCCGAAATTTACTATCAAGGGCCGGGGGACAGGACCGCCTGCGCCACCAACAACGTGCCCATGGGCAGTGTGAGTTCAGGAAACCTTGCAAGGGACCTAGCCAACAACACTCTGCCGAATTTCTCGTTAATCGTGCCGAATGTTTGCAATGACATGCACGACTGCGGCGTCGCCACGGGCGACGCCTGGCTTTCCCAATGGCTGCCCGTCATCCTGGCCAGCCAAAGCTACCAGGGGGGACGAACCGCGATATTCGTGGTCTTCGACGAAGACACTCCGGTACCCAACTTCGTCGTGGCTCCGTCCGTGGTCCCGGGCACTGTTGCCCAGGGCTCCTACAGCCACTACTCGCTGCTCCGCACAAGCGAAGAGATGCTGGGCGTCGGCTTTAGGTTGCTCAACGCTGGCACGGCGCTGAGTCTGCGGCCGCCACTGAATCTATAGTCACTATAGAAAGTCCGGTCAATACCGGAGTCACGGCGCCCGACCCGGGAACGTATCCCGGCCGGGCGCCGTTGTACGAGCGCCACCTTCCTCCATTCGAAGGACTCTTCATGACCGCACGGACCATTGTTATCACCGGAGCCAGCGACGGCATCGGCGCGTCCGCCGCACGGACCCTCAGCAAACAGGGGGAGCGGGTGGTCGTCGTCGGGCGCTCCACCGAGAAGACGGAATGCATCGCGAAGGAGATAGGCGCCGACTTCTTCGTCAGCGACTTCGCGGATCTATCCCAGGTGCGCCGGCTCGCCGTGCAGCTGAAGGAAAGGTACCCGCGGATCGACGTCCTAGCCAACAACGCCGGCGGGATCATGGGCGCCCGTGAACTCACCGTGGACGGCCACGAGAAGACCTTCCAGGTCAACCACCTGGCCCCGTTCCTGCTCACCACGGAGCTACTGGACGTGCTCACCGCCAGCAAGGCGACCGTCATCAATACCTCCAGCGCTGCAAACGGTTTCGGCAAGCTGGACACCGAGGACCTGGACGCCGCGGAGAGCTACTCCACCAACCGCGCCTACGGCAACGCCAAGCTCGCCAACATCCTCTTCACATCCGAGCTCCACAACCGCTACAACAGCGACGGGATCTCGACGGCGGCCTTCCACCCTGGCGGCGTGGCCACCAACTTCGCTGCCGAATCGACCACTCCGTTCAGGTTCGTCTACACGTCCTTCCTGAAGCGGTTCATGCTGACCCCGGAGCAGGGCGCGGACACCCTCGTGTGGCTCGCCAACGCCACGCCCGGGCACGACTGGATCTCGGGCGCCTACTACGCCAAGCGGACCCTCTCCAAGGCCAACAAGCAGGCCTACGACGCCGGACTGGCCCGGGCGCTGTGGCAGCGCAGCGAGGCGATGGTGGCCCTGGATCTCGACAAGCTCGATCACCGGTAAGGCTGAGCTCGATCACCGGTAAGGCTCAACCACCGGACGGGCTCACCGGGCGGCGTCGACCTTGTCGATCGCGTTGAGCGCACTTTCCATGGTTCCGGCCAGTTCGCTGGCCGGGGCCGGCCTGGCGAACAGGTAGCCCTGCAGGGAATCGCAGCCCCGGTCCATCAGGTACTTGGCCTGGGCCGGGGTCTCGATGCCCTCCGCCGTGACCTTCAGGCCCACGGCGTGCGCGGCGTTGATCATGGCGCCGAAGAACGGCAGCTGTTCCTGGCCGGTCTTGATCATGGCCACGAAGGAGCGGTCGATCTTGACCTTGTCCAGCGGCAGCTCCTTGAGCCGGCCGAGCGTGGAATACCCGGTGCCGAAGTCGTCCATGGCAATCCCGACACCGGCGTCCCGCAGCTGGCCCAGCTGGAGCAGCACGTCCGAGGCGGCGTCGAAGAATACGCTTTCCGTCAGTTCCAGCGTCAGCTGGCGCGGATCCACCCCGGTGGACGTCACGATCCCCAGCACATCCGTGGCGAAGTCCCGGTGCTGGAACTGCAGCCCCGAGACGTTCACCGCGACGCTGTACGCGGCGTCGCCGGCCAGCCACGGCCGGATCTCAGCGCAGGCGCGGCGCAGGACTTCGTCGCCGATTTCCCGGATGAGGCCGCTCTGCTCCGCCACCGGCAGGAACTGGTTGGGCGGGATCAGCCGGCCGTGCCGTTCCCAGCGCGCGAACGCCTCGAACTGCACCACCGAGCCGAGGCCGGGCGAAACGACAGGCTGGTAGTGGACCGAGATCTGGCCAAGCTCGACGGCGCGCCGGAGCCCGGTCTCGCCATCGGCCTTGTGCGGCGCCATGTTCAGCATCTCCGGCCGGAACCGCAGCCACTTGTTCTTCCCCGCAGTCTTCGCCGCGGCCATGGCCACATCGGCCTGCCGCAGCAGCTCCGCCCCGTCCAGCGTCTGCGCCGTCTTGGAAGCCAGGCCCATGCTCACGCCGGGCCGCACCATGGAGCCGCCGACGCGCAGCGGCTCGTACAGGGACTCGGCGATCCGCTTGGCCACCGCGTCCGCGTTGAGGCATTCGGTCAGCAGGACCACGAATTCGTCGCCGCCGAGCCGCGCCACGGTGTCATGCGGCCGGACGCAGTTGCGCAGCCGGCTCGCCACCTCCACCAGGAGCTCGTCGGCCGCCGAGCGTCCCAGCATGTCGTTGAGGTTCTTGACATCATCCAGGTTCAGCAGCAAGACATCCACCGTGTCCGGCCTGCGCAGCGCCGCGGCCAGCCGATCGTTGAACAGGGGCCCGCTGGGCAGCCCGGTCAGCGGATCCCGCAGGGCCCCGGCCTTGAGCTGGTCATCGTGCTCGGCGAACGCAGCGGGAACGGATGCCGCGGCAAGAGGAGCACGACGGCGGAGCGCGGCGCCGCTGGCGCTAGCGGTATCGCTTGCTGGGGTGCCGGCGTCGTGCTGCTGCGCCTCCCGGTGACTGACACCGCGGACTGAGAGCGCAACAGCGCTGCCCCCGTTGGCAGGTATCAGCGAGCAGGTGATCTCGACCGGGAGTTCGGTGCCGTCCGCCCGCCGCCCGGATCCTGCGAACGGCGCGCGGGAGCGGCTTGCGGTGGTCCCCAGGCCGGCCAGGACACCGTGGAAATCCTCACGCGACGACTCGGCGAGCAGCAGGTTGTGGTCCGCGCCCAGGAGCTGGGCCCGGGAGTAGCCGAAGAGCTGTTCCACGGCCGTGTTCAGGAAGGAAATGGACCCGTCCGGATCGAGCAGCAGCAGCGCGTCCGGGCTGTGCTCCAGCAGTAATTGTGCGAACCCGGCGTCCATGATTTCTTGCCTGCCCCCCAAGCGACGGTTAAGGAATGCAGGCCATCTCGCGGAGAATAAGTTGGGCTGCGCTCCCTGAATCATATGTTGTGCGGTCCGCTGGAGCGTGATACGCATCATGCCCCGACAAAGTGTGTCGGAGCCGCCGTCGTTTGCGGCTACCGGCCCTGGGACACGGTGATCGGGTCCGCGTGGCGATGCACAAGAGCCCAGGTATCGCCCTCAGTGCGATAAACGCTGGTAACCCGCAGGTCCAAAGACGACAGTTCTTCTCCGCCGTTGATCCTGGCCTGCCAGTGTTCCAGATTCAGGAAGCAGGCGAGGTCGGACGTGACATGCCCGGTGAGGGAATCATCGGAAGTAACGCGGCCGTCTCTGAACCGTGCTGCAGCCGCATCGAGAGCCGCTGATACTTGCTCCCAGCCCACCACCGGCGGGCCCCAAGGGTTGGCAAGGGACACGTCCCCGCGGTGCGAGAAGATCGCCTTGGCGGGTTCAGGGTCTCCTTGGGCAAACTGGTTTGTAGCTGCATGAAACTGGCGGATGACCTCGTCAAGACGCATCGTTCCCACCTTCTGGCTCGCAGGGTTCCGGCTCCCAGACTTCTGGATCACAGGGGCGTCGGGATATCCGCATCATAGCGCCGTCGCGCCGGCGCGTCACCGGCCTCGAGAGTCTTGGTGTGCATTCCAGCCCGAGCCAGCGGCTACCCCGCCAGCGGCACGCCCTCCAGCGCAGCGATGGCCGCAACGGAGTTGCGCACGGCCAGCAACCGCCCGGATCCGGGTTCCGGGCGGGAGAAGAGGAAGCCCTGCAGGGCATCGCAGCCGTGGTCCATCAGGTACCGCGCCTGAGCGAGTGTCTCGATGCCCTCGGCAGTGACTTTCAGTCCCAGGCTCCGGGCCATGTGGATCATCGAGGTCAGGATGGGGAGCTTTTCCGCGCCGGTGCGCAGCATGGACACGAACGACTTGTCGATCTTCACCACATCGACCGGCAGGTCCTGCAGCCGGCCCAGGGACGAGTAGCCCGTGCCGAAGTCGTCCAGTGCCACCCGGACCCCGGCCAGGCGCAGGGCCTCGAGCTGGGTGATGACGTGGGAGTGGGCGTCGATAAAGACGCTCTCGGTCACCTCCAGGACCAGCTGGCGCGGGTCCACGCCGCTCCACGCCGCAACGTCCAGGACCCGTTCGGCAAAGTCCCGGTGCTGCAACTGCACGCCGGACACATTCACGGCCAGGCTCCGGAACGGATCTTCCGCCAGCCACGGTGCCAGCTCGGTGCAGCTGCGCCGCAGCACCTCGGCGCCGATCTCCCGGATCAGGCCGCTGCGCTCCGCCATCTCGATGAAATCGTCCGGGGCGATCAGCTGCCCCTCCCCCTCCCAGCGGGCCAGGGCCTCGAACTGGACGACGTCGAGCCTGTCGGCGGAGACGACGGGCTGGTAGTGGACCGTGATCTGCCCCAGCTCGACGGCCCGCCGCAACCCGGCGGTCAGCTGAGTGCGTTCCAGCAGTGCGGCGAGCATCTCCGGCCGGAAGTGCACGTAGCAGTTCTTGCCGGCTTCCTTGGCCGCGTACATCGCCAGGTCCGCCCGCCGCAGCAGCTCGGAGGACGTCATCATCCCGCCGTCGCGCGAGGCCACGCCCAGGCTCAGGCCCGGGCGCATGAGGGTTCCCTCGATGGATACGGGGGCGTTCAGGGTGCCCACCACCCGCTGTGCCACGGCGTCGGCGTCCCGGCAGCCCACCAGCAGGACCACGAACTCATCCCCGCCCAGCCGCGCCACGGTACCGTGGGGCCCAACGCACTCCTGCAGCCGGCGGGAGATCTCCATGAGCATCTCGTCGCCGGCGTGGTGGCCCAGGACGTCGTTGACTTCCTTGAAATCATCCAGGTCAAGCAGCAGCACGTGCACCGGCTCCGGCGTCAGCAGCGCCGCGGCGGCCCGTTCATTGAACAGCATCCGGTTGGCCAGGCCAGTGAGCGGGTCCTGGAAGGCCAGCTCCTTGAGCTTGTCCGCCTGCGCGGCCAGTTCCTCCATGGCACGGCGGGCCTGGTCCAGGGCGCGCTGGCGGGAGGTGATGTCCCGGAAGTTCCAGATCCGCCCCACTATGGTGCCCGCCACCTTCTGCGGGCGCGAGTACAGCTCCACGGTGCGGCTGTCTGTGAACTCCAGCACGTCATGGCTCTGCAGCACCTGGTCCGCGTAGAGGGCCGTGACCTTCGCCAGGAAGAGCTCCGGGTCGATCAGCTGCTTCGCGATGAACCGGACCAGGGCGGTAGGGTCCTCTGCAGCCACTAGTCCGGGCGGCATGCCCACAGTTTCAAAAACTGCTCGTTGATCCCGGTGATCTGCCCCTCGCTGGAGACCACCACAATCCCGTCACCAGTGGTTTCCAGGGTGGCGTCGAGGAGGGAGACGGCCAGGCGCCGGCCGGAATCGGTGTCCTTCCGGTGGCCACCGTCGCGGACGGCCACCGCCATGGCAGTGAAGGCGTCGGCCGTCACCAGCGAGCACGTGATCTCGAGGGCCAGTTCAGTGCCGTCCCGGTGGCGCCCGACGGCGGCGAAGGGCCGGCTGCCGGCCTGGCTCTTCCGGCCCAGCCTGCCGAAGACCCGGAGGAAGCCTCCGTGCTCGTCCTCCGAGAGCAAAACGCCGTGCTGGACCCCCAGCAGCTGTTCGCGCGGATAACCGAAAAACCGCTCGGCGGCCGAATTCACGAATGCGATGGTGCCGTCCGCGGTCAGCAGCAAAAACGCATCGGACCCTGCTCCAGCAGGGTCTCTTCAAACCCAGTTCCTACGACGATACCGGCCCCCAAAGCGACGGATGTTGACAGACCTACGTTGACAGTCCCCTAGGCGATGCCGCGGGGCAATGCGTTTCACTGAATCATAGGGTTCCGCGGCCGGGTATCCAGCACCCCGGCACCGGAACTTTGCGGGTCACCGGTTCCCGGACACCCGTTCGCCCCGCAGCGCGGCGATCGCCCGGCCGGCCTGGCCGAGTGCCTTCCCCAGCGCGGCCCGGGGCTCCGGGCCCGAAAACAGGAATCCCTGCAGGGAATCGCAGTCCAGGTTCATCAGGTAGGCGGCCTGTGCCGCGGTCTCCACGCCCTCCGCGGTGACGGTCAGCCCCAGCCCGTGGGCCATGCCGATCATGGCCGTCAGGATCGGCAGTTTTTCCGCGCCCGTGTGGATCATGGAGACGAAGGACTGATCGATCTTCAGGGTGTCCACGGGGAGCTCCTGGAGCCGGCAGAGCGAGGAGTAACCGGTGCCGAAGTCGTCGAGGGCCACCCGAACGCCGGCGCTGCGCAGGTTCATGAGTTGCTGGATCACGTGGGCGTCGTCGTCGAAGAAGACACTCTCGGTGACTTCCACGACCAGCTGCCGCGGGTCCACTCCACAGGACTCCGTCACGGCGAGCACCAGCTCGGCGAAGTCCCCGTGCTTCAGCTGCACCCCGGAAACGTTGACGGCGAGGGACCGCGCGGCGTCCTCCACCAGCCAGGGCCTGAGCTCCGTGCAGCCCCGCAGCAGCACTTCGGTGCCGATATCGACGATCAGCCCGCTCCGCTCCGCGGCCGGGATGAACTGCTGCGGCGGGACAATTTCGCCGTCGCGCTCCCAGCGGGCCAGAGCCTCGAACTTGATGACGACGCCCCGCCTGGCGGAGACGATCGGCTGGTAGTGCACGTTGATCTGGCCGTTGTCCACGGCGAGGCGCAGCCCGGCCTCCGTATCCGTGCGCTCCACCAGGGCCTTCATCATCTCCGGCCGGAACCTCAGATACCTGTTCTTGCCGGCAGCCTTCGCGGCGTACATCGCGACGTCGGCCCGCCGCAGCAGTTCGGAGGCGTCCACGGCGCCTTCATTGATCGAGGCCAACCCCAGGCTGAGGCTGGGCCGCAGCATGGTGCCGTCGATCCACACAGGCACCTTCAACGACTCGACGATCCTCGCGGCGACGGCCTCGGGATCCAGCGAGCCGACCAGCAGCACAACGAATTCGTCCCCGCCCAGCCGGGCCACGACGTCGTCCGGGCGGACGCAGGTGCGCAGGCGCCGCCCCACCTCGATCAGCATCTGGTCGCCGGCGTGGTGGCCGAGGATGTCGTTGACTTCCTTGAAGTCGTCAAGGTCCAGGAGCAGGACGTCGACGGCGGTGCCGCACGGCCCGCTCAGGGCGCTCGCCAGCTGGTCGTTGAAAAGCTGGCGGTTGGATAGCCCGGTCAGCGCATCCTGGAACGCCAGGGCCTTGAGCTGGGCGGACTGCTCGGCGAGATCCGCCATGGCCTTGGTGATCTGGTCCTGTGCGACCCTGGCCGGGGTGACGTCGCGGAAGCTCCAGACGCGCCCCACCACTTCATCGGCCACTTTCTGCGGGCGGGAGTACCGTTCAAACGTCCGGCCGTCCCGGAAGTCCAGGACGTCGTGACTCTCCGCCCCAGGATCGGCGTACAGGGCACTGACTTTCTCGACGAACTGGGCGGGATCCTCCAGCTGGTCCAGCACGAAGCCCATCACAGCTTCATCGTCCTGGGTTGCCAGCAGGTCCCGCGGGATGCCCCACATGGTGACGAACTGGTTGTTGACTCCGGCGATCTGGCCCTCGCTGCTGACCACCAGGATGCCGTCGGCCGTGGATTCCAGTGTGGCGGTCAGCAGGGACATCGCCTCGCGAAGGCCGTCGTCGGTTTCCTGCCGGTGCGAGGTATCCCGGACGGCGACCACGATGTTCAGGCCGGTTTTGGAGCCTGGGTTGGCGGGGGCGCTCGGGTTGGCGGGGAGCGGGGAGCAGGCGATCTCGCCTTGGAATTCCGAGCCGTCCCGCCGCAGTCCGTAGGCTTCGATCGGTTGAGTCGCGGCGGCGTCGCCGTCGCGGCGCAGGCTGAAGAACAGCCGCTGGAGATCGTTGCGGAAGCCCTCAGCCAGGAGCATGCGGTGGTCCTGGCCGACGAGCTCGCCCCGGGAGTAGCCGAACATGCGTTCCGCGGCGGCATTGACCATGCTGATGGTGCCGTCCTCGGCAACCACCAGGAGGGGGTCCGGGCTGGATTCCAGCACGGCGCCGGGGTTTGGTGCCGGGTGCGAGGTAGCCGTCACGCAGCGACCACCATGCGAATTTGAGACCAACGAAATTCCATAAAGAGCCCTCCCCTGAAGGAAATCATAGAGGTCAGGAGCGTGCCTTCTGTGTCAACACGATGGCGCGGTGTGGTTTCAGCAGCTGGCGCCTGGTTGCCCTATCACTTACGGTGCTCAAAGCCCCGGCTTAGCCGCCTAAAGTGATAGGGCAACCGGGCGAGACGAGTCAGCGGATCTCGACAGGCTCGATCACGGGCCGGCCAACCGCCGGGTGCCCGGCCACAGCTTTGTAGTGCCGGATCAGTTCGTCGCCCAGGACGGACCACGTCCTGCCCTGGACCGAAGCGTGCGCGGCCTCCGCAAACGCGCGGCGCTTGGCGTCGTCGCCCGTCAGGTCCATCACGCGGGCCCGCAGCCCGGCGAGGTCGCCCGGCTCGTACAGCCAGCCGGTGCGCGAATTCTCCACGAGGTCCAGCGGCCCGCCGCGGCCCGTGGCCACCACCGGAACCCCGGACGCCATAGCCTCCTGGATGGTCTGGCAGAACGTCTCGAACTCGCCCGGGTGCACGAAGAGATCGAAGGACGCCACCGCCCGGGCCAGCTCCTCGCCGCCGAGGAATCCCGTGAAGACCGCAGCCGGCAGGGCCGTCTGAAGGGCCGCGCGCTGGGGTCCGTCGCCGACGATCACCAGCCGGGTCCCGGGAACATCCGCCAGCACCGCCAGATCCTCCACCTGCTTTTCGGCCGCCAGCCGGCCCACGTAGCCGATGATGCGCTCGCCGTCCGGGGCCGCGGAGGCCCGCCAGCCGGCGTCGCGCTTTTCCGGGCTGAACCGCTGGGTGTCCACGCCGCGCCGCCACATGTCCACGCGCGGAATGCCGCGGCCGCGGAGCTGGTTGAGCGCGAAAGTGGAGGGGACCAGAGTCCGGGAGGCCAGCAGGTGGATCTGTTCCACCCGGTTCCAGGCCCAGTTCTCCAGGAACGGGACGCCGTAGCGCGCCGCGTAGCTGGGGATCTCGGTCTGGTAGATGGCAACGGTGGGGATCCCCAGCTGGTGTGCGGCCTGCGCCGCCCGCCAGCCGAGCACGAACGGGGACGCCAGGTGGACGACGTCGGGCGCGTAATCGGCAAGGATGCGCTTGACCCGATACACACCGCCCAACGCCACCCGCACATTCGCATACCCGGCCAGCGGCACCGAGGGCAGCCGGTGGATGTACGCGCCGTAGACCTCCGCAGGTACATCAGCGTCCTGCGTGGACGGCGCGATCACCAGCACCTCGTCGCCGCGCTCCTGCAGATGCTCCAGCACGCGAAGGATGGAGTGCGTTACCCCGTTCATGAGCGGCAGGAATGATTCGGCCACGATTGCGATCCTCACCCCTCAACGGTGCGGGCGGCGGTTGTCGGTGCGGGGGAGCAGGCGTGACGGGGAGGGGAAGAGTGGGTTAACAGGAGGGCGCTGGAGTCGGGAGGGCGGTTTCTTGGAAGGAGGGCGCAGTTCGCCAGAATTGGCCGCTATGCCACCCCCGCTTAGCGGCTACATGCGGCAAATGGAGGCCTACTGCGGGCCGAAGGCCTCGGCGTCGTGCCTGAGGACCTCGGGAAGCTCGTCCACATAGAGCGTCTGCGGCGGCTCGAAATAGATGACGAGGACCTGCTCGCCGACTGCGAAAACACTGGTCTTGTCAAAGGGGTGGGCATGGAAGGCGCTGGTGCCGCCGCGGAACGGAAGCATCACTTCGCCGATGGTGCCCGGCCCGATGCGTCCGGTCACCCGGCCGATCCTGCCGGTAAGGCTCCGGTCAACGTCCTTGTGCATCAGCTTCCCCATGCATGATGGCCCTACGCTTCCGGGGCCTTCGGGGGCCGGTTAGCAGCTTCCTTGCCGTTCTTGAGCGCGGATCTGAGGGCCGGGAGGTAGTCGCCCACCTGTGCCAAAATGCCGCCGATCATGCGGTTGATGCCTTCGCCGCCGTTCAGGACGGTGAGCTGCCCGACATGGGCAAACGGCTCGGCTGCTGCCGCGATGATCGCCGGCATGTTCTCGGCGAGCTGCTGGGAAATGACGGCGTCCTGGTTGGTCCCGAGCGCCTCGGCGCGCGCCTTGATGCCGTCCGCCTCCGCCAGCGCCTTGGCCTTGATGGCGGAGGCGGCGGCGTCACCGCGTGCCTTCGTGGCGGCAGCCTCGGCCTCGCCGGTAACACGGGTGGCTCCGGCCGCTGCGGCTGCCGCGGTGGCGTTGGCCTGGGCCTGAAGCTCGGTGCGCCGGGCGTTCGCCTGGGCCTCGAGTTCGGTGCGCCTCGCCAATGCTTCGGCGGCACTGATGTCAGCGGATTTCTGGCCTTCCGCGTCGGTGCGCTTGGCGTATGCCTTGGCGTCGGCGGGCTTGCGGACGGTGGTCTGGAGTTTCTGCTCTTCGCGGTCCGCCTCGAGCTTGGCCACTTCGGTTTCCTGGACCACCACCTGCTGGCGTGCCGTGGCATCGGCTAGCGGGCCGGCCTGGGCCGCATTAGCCTTGGCCTTTTCGGCATTGGCCAGCGCCACGGACTGCCTGATCGCCGAGACGCTCTGTGCGTCGGCAATCAACGCCTCCGCCTCGGCTTCCCTTTCCGCCGCCTCGCGGTTTCTGGTGGCCTCGGCAATGCGGGCCTCCATCTTGACCTGCGCAATGTGCGGCTTGGCGATGTTTTGGATGTAGCCCGTGGGATCCTGGAGATCCTTGATCTGCAGGGAATCGACTACCAGGCCGAGCTTTTCCATTTCGACACCGCTGGCGCTGCGGACCTGGGAACCCAGCTTGTCCCGTTCGCGGATGATTTCTTCAACGGTCATGCTACCGATGATCGAGCGCAGGTGTCCTTCAAAAACGTTGTAGACCTGGCTCTGCATCTTGGGCTGTTGGCCGAGGAACCGGCGCGCGGCGTTGGCGATGAAGGGCGGGGCGTCGCCGATCTTGTAGATGACAACGCCCTCGACGATCACTTGGATGCCCTGCGATGTCACGCAGGACACTTTGAGCTCGGTTTCATTCAGGGTGAGGGACAGCGTCCTCACGGTCTGGAGCCCGGGCAGCACCAGGGCGCCCTTGCCCGTGACGATCTTGAAGTCCATCCCCTCCCGGGTGTCCAGGGTGCCGCGGGTCAATCCGGAGATGATGAGGGCCTCGTTCGGCTCTGCCACCTTCCACATCAATTTTGTTGCCAGCCAGATGACGGCGACGACGATGATCGCCCCGATCAGTGTGGCAATCAGCGGGAAGAAGGCTGACAAGTCCGGCATAACCAGATCCTTTCACGGTGGTGGAAAAGGCGTTGCGCAAAGCCCCAACGATGCTGCTGGTGGTCCGCGGCTGGACTGGAGGTGGGAATTGTGGAGCCGCCCAGCCAGCCGTTGTAGACAGTCTGGTGCGCTCCCTGCCGGGAAGTCCAGCAATTCGGCGGTGCCGGGAGGATTGGGTGTCCTCCCGGGGGTGCCGAGCCGGGGACCAAAGCCCCTGTTGCGGCACCTGCCGCCGTGGAAGGGTGGCGGCAGGACGTGGGCATGGGCAGGGGGCGCGCGGCGGTCCCGGAGAGGTGATTCGCGATGCATGTCGGATCGGGACTGGTCGGAATCGCATGGGACGCCTGGCTGGCTGAACGCGCCGGCGCGGACGCGATCGCCCGCCGGCAGCGGGCCCGGCTGGCCGGGCTCGTAGAGTTTGCGCGGTCCGCGTCACCGTATTACCGCCGGCTGTATCGGGACGTGCCGGAGAGCGTCACGGATCCGCGTCAGCTTCCTCCAGTCGGCAAGCGGGACCTGATGGAGCACTTCGACGAATGGGTGACCGACCCGCACATCACCCTGGCGACGCTGAAATCAGACTTCCTCTCCGACCTCTCGCAGCTGGGAAGCCTCTACCGCGGGCAATACCTGGTGGTCACCACGTCCGGGAGCACCGGGGAGCCGGCCGTCCTGGTTCACGACCGGAACTCGTGGGCCGTGGTCAGCGCCGTCGTCCGCGTCCGCGAGCGTCGAACCCTGATCAAGGTGGCCGAGGTCCGGGCTCTTCTCCGCCACGGGCTGCGGGCGGCGGCCCTCATCGCGGGCGGCGGCCACTTCGCCGGCGTCGTGATGACGGAAAACGCGCGGCGGCGCAGCCGCTTCGCCGCCCGGCGATTGCGGGTCTTCTCCGTGCTCAGGCCGCTTCCGGAACTCGTGGAGGAGCTCAACGCGTTCAACCCAACGGTGCTCTACGGATACCCGAGTGCGATGCTCCAGCTGGCCGCGGAGCAGAAGGCGGGACGGTTGAGGATCCGCCCGGTCCTGGCACTCAGTTCCGGCGAGAACTTGTCAGTCAACGGACGTGCGGAGATCGAATCGGCGCTCGGCTGCCGCGTCACCGACCGCTATCTTTCATCGGAGGTTCCCGCCCTGACCAGCCGGTGCCGGAATGGTGCGTTCCATGTCAACGCGGACTGGTACATCTTCGAGCCGGTGGACGAGAGGTACCGTCCGGTGCCGGCCGGCGTCATCTCCCACACGGTGCTTGTCACGAATCTTGTCAACCGGGTCCAGCCGTTCATCCGCTACGACCTCGGAGACCGGGTTGAGCTGGCGGTGGATCGCTGCCCTTGCGGCAGCGCGTTTCCCACCGTGAGAGTCGAAGGCCGTACCGGGGAGGTGCTGTCCTTTCGGGCACCGGACGGGCACGCGGTGACGGTGCTGCCGCTGGCGCTGGGCACGGTGATCGAGGAGACCGTCGGAGTGCGCCGGTTCCAGGCGATCCGTACCGGGCCGGGATCGTTGACCGTGCGGCTGGAGGTTTGGCCGGGTGCCGTTTTGGCCGAGGTGCGGAGAGCGGTGGGGGAGCGACTGGACGAATTCTTCGCGGCCCAGGGGGCCGGCGCGGTTGCCGTGGAACATTCGGACGAGCTTCCCCGGCCCGATCCCAGCGGCAAGTTCCGGCAGGTGTGGTCCGCTTGAGCGCGATCCGGCGCGATCCGGCGCGATCCGGCACGTTCCGTCGCGTTCGACGCCGTGAGTTCAGCTAGGGCGTGTCTCCTAATCGTGTGCTCCAGATGACGACGGCGTGCAGAACGGCCGCTGAGCGGTAGGTGAGGGCCAATTTGTCGTAGCGAGTGGCCAGGGAGCGCCATTGCTTGAGGGTGTTGAAACTGCGTTCGACGACATTGCGCCGCTTGTACGCGTCCTTGTCGTAGGTGACGGGCCGTCCTCCGGAGGAGCCCCTGCGTTTCCGGTTGGCTTTCTGGTCGTCCTTTTCGGGGATGACGCATTCAATGCCACGCCCGCGCAGGTAGCTCCTGATCGCTTTGGATGAGTAGGCTTTGTCAGCCATGGCCCGGTCCGGGCGGCTGCGGGGCCGGCCGGGACCTTCCCGTTCGACCTTCAGGGCATCCATGAGGTTTTCAAACATGGGCGAGTCCCCGCCCTGCCCGGGCCCCAGGAGCAGGACCAAGGGGCGCATGTTGCCGTCAACCAGGGCATGGATCTTCGTGGTCAGGCCGCCGCGGGAGCGTCCGACGGCATGATCATCCGGCTCATCAAGCAGATTCCTGTAATTCGAGAGGTCCCCCTGTGTGGCGGGGAAGGTTCGTGCCGTGCTGGTGGGCACGGTTGACCGTGGAGTCCACCGACACCTCCCAGTTGATCAGCCCTTGTGCGTCGGCACGGGTCAACAGCGCAGCCAGCACCCTGTCCCAGGTCCCGCTGGCGCTGTTGCGGCGGTGGTGCTTCCACACGGTCTTCCACGACCCGAAATGGGAAGGGAGATCCCGCCACGGGATACCTGCCCGGTAGCGGTAGATGATGCCCTCTGTCATCAACCGGTGGTCATTGAACGGCCGCCCCGGTTTCCCCGACGAATCAGGCATCAACGGGGCAATGAACTCCCACTGGGCATCGGACAACAAGGCATAACGCGAACTCACCACTCAATTTTGCCAAAAAGCCACCCCCAGCATTAGGAGACACGCCCTAAGTGCCGGGCGGCGCCGGGGCGGGGCTACTGCTGTTCCAGGATCCGCCTGGCGTCCCGCTGCGCCGCCAGCTCCTCGGGGCTCAACGTATGTCCGGACAGGAAGCCGGCAGCGGCCATGATCCGCCGCAGCTCCGCGACGGTCCGGGGTGTCCTGACGCCGTGGTGCGCCATGGCGTGGCAGTTGGCGCAGAGCGGTACCAGATCCGTGACGGGATCCAGCTCATAGCCGCTGCTGAGCTGCGAGACCGGGACAATGTGGTGGACCTGGATGAAGTTCTTGCCGATCTCGCCGAAGGCGATTTCGAAGGAGAACCCGCACGCGGCACAGCTCGTCCCGTGATGGGCGATGCACGCCCGACGGGCGTCCGGGCTTCGCTCGTAGCGGTTCACCTCAACCCGGCTGACCGCCCCTTCCGGGAAAGTGCCGGACACGGGCTGCGTGGGGTCCGCTACAGGCAGCGGACCGACGTCACGCCAGAGCTCGCGGAGCCGCGGCTCGTCGGGCGGATCGATGGTCAGCCCGGAGCCGTGGACCTTGTCCCAGGCGATTCCGGGCACAGCCTCTTTGAGGATCCCGGGAGCGATGTGGTCGCCGGCGGGCAGCAGGGCATCGAACTCCACGCGGACATACAGCGAAGACTGGCCAGGGGCCGCGTTGTCGGCCCACGTGTCGGCCCCTCTGTCGGCCCCCGGCTGCGGACGTTCCGAGACGATGACGCCGTGGCCAATCAGCCCGCTGCCTTGGCGCCCCTGCAGCAGGAGCCACGCGTCCGCGCCGGAGGGGATGTCCGCATGGCTGCCCACGCTCCAGGTGGTGAGATGGCGTCCGGTTTCGGCTACCTGTTCCACGACAGCCGGGTAGGCCCACTCGTTCCAGCGGTCAGGGTTCCACCCCAGGATGATGGCTGTCATCTGCCCATTGTCGCAGTGTCCTTGGCGCGGTGTCTTGGGTCGGCTGGAGCCGGCTGTTGCCGGGTCCGGGGGCCGTGAACGGCGGTAAAATTAATGCAAGAGGTGTTCGAGAAATGTCCGGGTCCATCGTCGTCGTGCTGTTCGTCCTCGCCGCAGTTTCACTGCTGGCGATCGCTGGCACGGTCGTTCTGGTGTGGCGGGATGGCCATGGGCGGATCCCGCTGGAGCGCTCGGACCGCCCTTGGAAGGCCGGCGATCTCCCCAGCCTTCCCTACTCCCTGATGCGTTTCTAGCGCACTCCGCCTGCCGCGGTCCCTGCGAGCAGGCATGTGCTCAGAAGAGGTCGGCCAGGTCCTCGTTGAGCTGGTGCTGGTCGAATTCCTTCAGATCCAGGGTTTCCCCGGGTGCCAGTCCCAGCCAATCACGGTATTCCCCATGGTTCTCATGGCTGGGATCGTTGGCAGCCTCCACAATGTTGACCCAGCCCCATACGCCGCCGCTGTCTTCAGCCGGCCCGGCACCCCGGCCGCCGGTAGAGCGCACCTGAACACCGCCGTCGTCCTCTGGCAAGATCTTTTCCAGGGAGATCATGTGCTCCCAGTTGTCACCGAAGTCATAGGTGTACGTCACGGTGTTGCCAACGGTTGTGAGCAGCTGCCCGATAGAGACGGTGGATTCATCGATTGGCGGATCACCGAAGATGACCTCCGTGTCGGCCGGTCCGTACGTGGTGCCCCGATGCCCGCCCACCTGAAAGTGGTGCAAGTGGTAGTCGAGCCATCCGAATGACGTTTGCAGCACGTGGTGCAGCTGGCTCAACGGCATGACGGATGGCACCAGAAGGCGCCGCCAGATGGGCGGTTTGGACCCCTTCAACATGATTTTCAGCTGAAGGACGGGCCCCGCCACCGGCCGCCGCATCGTCACCACCGGAGCCGTGTCCTTCGCCGCCATCCCGCCTTGTGCCGGCATCTCCTCGGCCGGAGACCCCGCCAGCAGGAGTTCCTCGTTAAATGCGTCCGCCACACAGCGGACAATTGCCGGCGGAACCCTAATTTGCGTGTCCACCTCCATCAGCCCAAGTTCAGCGAGCCCCCGGAACTTGTCCATTGACATTTGGCTTGCAGCTTCAAAGAACATTCGTTCGTCATCCGCCGCGTGGTCTCCTACAGCGGAAACGCGGGCAACCTCCGGCGGTTGGGGCGTGGTCGCGGCGATGAGAACTGCCATCTGCAATGCTGCAATGCTGGCCTGCCACGGATCCCTGGGATCAACATCAAGCATGGTGCGGCGGAAGAATTCAGTGACCAGAAGCCTGTAGGCCAGTAGCCGCTCGGCGGGGCCGCCGTGCAGGAAACCCTCAGCATCCACGGCGGGCCTGGCCGTGGTGGACGAAATGGCGATCAGGTCCGCCGACTCCAGGACAGCCCAGACCACCGGCAACAGCGGCACATCCAGCATGGACCTGACAGTCGGTACAGTATCGTCGCTCACGTCGTCGCCCACGTCCGCAAACAGCGGCAGTTGGGTCGTCTTCCGTCCAGCAGCTCCTCGGGCAGCGATGCCGATGCTCGCGGCTGCCGGCTCAATGTCCTTGAGTCGCAGCTGGCCTGTGGCCGTTACTGGCTTGCCGGTGCCAAGCCAGTGAAGCAGTGCTGTGACCCGCTGAACAAGGGAAGACTTGGCGAGTGCCTCCAGCTCGTCATTTTCGTCCAGAACCGGCACCTGAATGCTCGGGACGCCACCGCCACCGCCGTGAAGAATTTCATGGATCTCGTGCAGCTGCGCTTCTGTACCGGTCCAGTTTTCCGTTTCAGTGAGGAAATCTATGAATGTATGGACGGATCCGATGACGAACTCTTCGCCGTCCTCGTCATCGGCCTGGTCGAGGACGGCGTCGAGGGCCGCAGCGAAGGGGTCGGGATCAAAACTGGTTACGACCGGAGCCGCTGCGCCCCGAAAATAGTGGGCAGTGACATCCTTCACCACTTCAAGGAAGGCAAGGGCGACGACGGCGGCAGCCTCCGTGCCGTCGTCGTACCAGCGCACAAACGCCGGCGTGAGCGCGTCGACGGCCCGTGCTGCCCGCAGAGCGCTAACAGAAACAGCGCCATTGTCCGTCTTGCCCGCTCTGATGGAACGCCCAGTTTTCTTGCCCACGCTGTTATGCCTCCACACGACGGTTTTCACAGATGTATCTACGCTACCGGGCCCTCCTGATCAACTTCAATCCGGACACCGTCCGGGTATCCGTGAGGCTGGCGGCAAGTCCCGGATCGCCTCCACGCCGGACACAAGGAAAGCTGGTGCAGCCGCCGCGTTTCCGCAAGCCACTGCACCAGCAGGTAGTACGAATTTTCAGATTGCTATGAAACGTTACTCATTCGCGGCTCCCTAAGTCCCGGTGTTCACTTACCGGGTTTTTGCGTCTTCGGCCAGATGCCGCGCAAGCAGCCAGCCGGCGCCAATCATTGCAATGCCCACCACGAGGAGGGTCCAGCTGTCCATGGAGTTCAGCGACAGGAAATTGGCCGCCGACCCCACGCCCACGATGAGCCCATACACGCTGAGGACGATGTACAGCAGGCCGAAGCCCATGAGGTAGTTCCTGGCGCCCATGCCGCCGTCACGGGACATGGCCCAACCCGTTGCGCCGATGGCCAGCTGCACGATATTCAGCAACATGGACACCTGGAACAGGTTCAGGAACATGGCCCTGGAGTCGGGCCCGAAGAACCTCAGTTCGCTGTACTGCGTGGTGATGCCGGGGATAAACCCCAAGACGCCCACGACTATAAGGACGATACCTACCCCCATGCCGACGTTCTGAACATCTGTCCGTCCGAAGTGAACGCCATGCGCATGAGGAGCTGCGGTAGTCATTTTCTGCCTCCAACCACTGATTGCGGACATTCCAATTTTACGGCGGGGCTATGGAAAAAGCTCCGGCGGCAGGGGAGGCCGAATTCCGCGGATCAGGGTGCGATTTCCGCGGATCAGGGCGTTAAGTCCGCGGATCGGGGCGTTAAGCCTGTCGGAAACCGGCGGGATGTCCTGCACATGACACCATGGAACACGATGAAACTGCGCGCTGATCAGACCGGAGACCGTGGCCTCCCGATGCCCCTGTGGCTGCAGGGAGCCCTCGAGTCCGCCCAGGCCGCGGTCATCTCCGCCCTGGTGGTGATCGCCCCGATCCTCGCGGTGTGGGCCACGGCCGGATTCCGGAACAGCGGCGCCGACGTGCTCGCACGCCTGGCCGGCCAGGCCTGGCTGCTGATCCACGGCGTTCCCCTGCTGCTGTCCACCGGCGGTGCCGGGTCCGCGGCGCAGCCGGTAGCCGGCACGCTATCGCTCATTCCCCTGGGGCTGACCCTCATCCCGTTCCTGCTCGCCTGGCGCGCGGGCCGGCGGCTGGCCCGCGCCTCCTATACCGATCAGCTGTGGCAGGCACTCCTCGGCTCCTGGCTGGTGTATGCCGGCTTCGGGCTGGCCACGGGCTTTGTCTGCCGCATGTCCGACGTCGGCATCAGCCTGTGGGAGGCCGCCCTCCTGCCGCTCATCCCGTTCGCACTCGGCATGGTGGTCGGCGCCCGCCGCGAGGCCGGGTCGTGGAGCCGGCTGATCGGCGTCGACGCCGTGGCCTGGATTTCGCGCACCAGCCAGCACTCCCGGTGGGCCGGTTCCTACCTGGGTTCCGCCATCAAGGCAGGATCGGTGGCGCTGATGGCGAGCCTGGCGATGACCGCTGTGCTGCTCGCCGTCGACCTCTTCATTCACTGGAACCTGGTGATCGCTGTTTATGAAGGGCTCGACGCCGGGGCCATGGGCGGTGCCGTCCTCACCATTGCGCAGCTTGGCTTCCTGCCCAACCTCGTGGTGTTCGCCCTCGCCTGGACCTCAGGCTCGGGCTTCGCCCTGGGGATGGGCTCGCAGGCCGGGCCGCTCGGGACGGCCGTCGGGCCGCTGCCGTCCATCCCGGTCTTCGCGGCGCTGCCGTCCGGTCCGCTCGATTACGGCTTTGTGGCGCTGGTGGTGCCGGCGCTCGCCGGGGCCCTGGCCGGCTGGTGGTTCCTACGCGAAGGCGAAAACCACTTCGACGAGTGGCTGTCCATCAAGATCCGCGCCCGCTGGTTCACCGCCGCAGCCTCCACGCTGGCACTCGGCGCCATGATCGGCAGCGTTGCCGGGCTGCTCGCGGCGGGACTGGCCTGGCTGGCCCGCGGTTCCGCCGGCATCGGGCGGCTGACGGACATCGGTCCGGACCCGCTCCGCATGGCCCTGTTCGTGGCCGCCGAAGTGGGGATCGGCGTCGTCATCGGCTACGCGGCCGGGCCCTGGCTGGAACGCCAGCAGAAACTGCGCGAAGCGGACCTCGAAACGGTCGCCAGCAACTAACCCGGCGTCTTGCCCGGGGCTCAGCGCAGCTGGACACTCGAGTCAGCGCAGCTGGGTGGGCAGCGACTTTTGCAGCTGTGTTTGGCACGCGGAGGCCGCCTGCTGGGTGAGGGCGTGGCGGACGCACTGCTGGTAATCGCGGATCGGGTTGAAGAAGAGCGCGGAGATGAGGATCAGCACCGCCATCACGGCCGCGACCACGAGTCCGGAAATCGCACCGATCAGCACCAGCTTGGATTCCTTGAGCTTCGCTGCCCGGACCAGCACCATGATGCCTAGCACGATCCCGGCCGCCGTGAGAATCAGGGTCAGCCACAGGTAATTGATGTCCAGTTGGAAGACGAAGAACGAGCCCAGGACCGCCACGATGAACATCCGGAACAGATTTTGGGTCTTCAACAGGGAAGCTTTGGCCGCCTCGCTGAGTGGATGTCGGCTCCGCTGACCGCCGCCGGAGTCCGTGGGGGAATTCATGTTTTCCAGCCTACGCGAGCGGCCCCATAAGCTAGGACAATGCGCATAGTTGTCCTCGTCTCCGGCACCGGCTCCAACCTCCAGGCCGTCATTGACGCCGTGAAGGACGGCGGGCTCGACGTCGAGATCGCCGCCGTGGGTACCGACCGGCCGGGAACCTACGGGGTGGAGCGCTCGGCCGCCGCCGGAATCCCGACGTTCGTGGTGGACTTCAAGGCCTACCCGGACCGGGCGGCGTGGAACGCTGCGCTCACCGAGGCCGTCGCAGCCTACGAGCCCGACGTTGTGGTTTCCTCCGGCTTCATGCGGATCGTCAGCGCCGGCTTCATCGACGCCTTCGACGGCAAATACCTCAACACCCACCCGGCGCTGCTGCCGTCCTTCCCCGGCGCCCACGGGGTCCGCGACGCCCTGGCCTACGGCGTGAAGGTCACCGGCTGCACGGTGCACTGGGCCGACGCCGGAGTCGACACCGGCCCCATCATCGCCCAGGAGGCCGTGGCGATCGAGGACGGCGAGACCGAGGACTCCCTGCACGAACGCATCAAGGTGGTGGAGCGCCGCCTGCTGGTGTCCACGCTGGCGTCCCTCGCAGCGGCACCCCCTTCACCCAAGTAGCCTTGGCATCCCCGGAGGCCCTATCACTTGTGGTTGTTCTGAGGGGCTCCTAGCGACCACAAGTGATAGCGCATCCGGGATGGCCGACGCCTACTCGAGCCGGCGCTGCTTGGTCTCGGGGGAGAAGAACGCCATCCAGAGCACGGACAGCAGCACCAGGCCGCCGGCCAGGGCGAACGACGTCGCCAGCCCCAGCTCCGGCCACAACACGGCGGCGAAGAACAACGGCCCGAACCCGGCGCCGAGCCGGGAGAACGTCGAGGCCCAGCCGAATCCCGAGCCGCGCAGCTCCGTCGGATACAACTCGGAGACGTAGGCGTACAGCACGGGGATGGCCACCTGCACCACAAAGCCGAACACCAGCAGCCAGAACACGGCCGCCGTCGGGATGTCCACCACGATCGCCACGATCACGAGCGTCAGCGCGGACAGCGGGCCGGTGACGGCCAGGATCCACTTCCGGCCCACCCGTTCCACGAGCAGGGCGGCCACCACCACGCCCAGGAGTCCGACGGCGGCCATCGACGCCGTCGTGAGGAACGCCTTGTACTCCTCGAAGCCGGCGCCGATCAGGATCCGGGGCATCCACGTCAGCGACAGGTAGTAGACGAGCAGGATGCTGAAGAACAAGGACCACGCCGCCGTCGTGATCTTCCAGTTGAACTGCCACAGCAGGCGCAGCTGGGTCCAGGCGCTGCCGGCGGAGAGCCGCGGGGCGTCCTGGGGAGCGGGCAGGCTGTAGGCGCGCGGTTCGGCGCCCGTGGCCTCGACCAGGTCATCGATGACCTTGGCGGCCTCTTCGCGGCGGCCCTTCCGGATCAGGAACAGGGGAGACTCCGGGACGCTGCGCCGGATCCAGAACACCAGCAGCGCGGGCAGGACCATCACCAGCATGGTCAGGCGCCAGTCCGCGAACGCCGCCACGAGGCCGGCGGACACGAATCCGCAGAGCGCGGCCCCTACCGGCCACCAGCCGTCCATCGCGGTGAGGACCTTGCCGCGCTGCTTGCGGGGAGTGAATTCGCCCACCAGCGCATAGTCCACCGGGATGCAGCCGCCCAGGCCGAAGCCTGCCATGAAGCGGAACAGACAGAACCAGAGGAAATCGGGGGAGAACGCACCCAGCACGGTGAAGAGGGAGAAGATCAGCAAGGTGGCGGTGAAGGCCTTCTTGCGCCCGATGGTGTCCGCGATGGTGCCCCAGATGAAGGCGCCCAAGGCCATGCCGATCAGGTTCGAGGCGCCGATCCAGGCGGCGTCGCCGGCGGCCAGGGACCAGTGCTTGGACAGCAGCGGAATGAGGATGCCGTTGAGCGTCACATCCCAGGCATCAAACATGAAACCCAGGCCGCCGATCAGGAAGATCCGGCCCTGGACTTTCCACCGCCATGGCAGTTCCTGAACCACCTGTTCGCCGCTGGGAAAAGTGGTGTAAGTATTCATTTCAGCCTCCTGTGAAAACTCTACGTCGCCGGGCCTGCCCCCGCGGCGAGCTTCACACTCCGGCGCGCGGGAAGTGCCGGCGCCGTGACGCGATAAACTGACCCCATCCCCACCACCCGCGGCCGCGCCGCGACATAAGACGGAGACTTTTGTGAGCTTTACGCAGCTTGACCGTGTATCCATCGACCGAGTTCCCATCCGCCGGGCACTGATTTCGGTCTACGACAAGACCGGTCTGGAGGAGCTCGCGCAGGGCCTGCACGCGGCTGGCGTCAAGATTGTCTCCACCGGCTCCACGGCCAAGAAGATCGCCGCCGCCGGCATCCCGGTGCAGGAAGTCGAGGAAGTCACCGGCTCCCCGGAAATGCTCGACGGCCGCGTCAAGACCCTCCACCCGCGCGTCCACGGCGGAATCCTCGCGGACCGCCGCGTCCCGGCCCATATGCAGACGCTCGCCGACATGGGGATCGAGCCGTTCGACCTCGTCGTCGTGAACCTCTACCCCTTCGTGGAGACCGTGAAGTCCGGCGCCGCGCAGGACGACGTCGTCGAGCAGATCGACATCGGCGGCCCCGCCATGGTGCGCTCCGCCGCGAAGAACCACGCCGCCGTCGCCATTGTGGTGGACCCCGCCTCCTACGGTTCCGTGGTGGAAGCGGCCGCCGCGGGCGGCTTTGACCTGAAGACCCGACGCCGGCTCGCCGCCAAGGCCTTCGCGCACACCGCCACGTACGACAACGCCGTGGCCACGTGGACGGCGAGCCAGTTCCTCGACGAGGACGGCGACGGCGTCATCGACTGGCCCGCCTATGCCGGCCTGGCACTGGAGCGCTCCGAGGTGCTCCGCTACGGCGAAAACCCGCACCAGCAGGCCGCGCTGTATGTGGACAAAGCCGCCCCGGCCGGCATCGCCCAGGCCGACCAGCTGCACGGCAAGGCCATGAGCTACAACAACTTCGTCGACGCCGACGCCGCCCTCCGCGCAGCGTTCGACTTCGCCGAGCCGGCTGTGGCGATCATCAAGCACGCCAACCCGTGCGGGGTGGCCGTAGGTTCCGCATCGGCGGCGGACCCGATCGCCGACGCCCACGTTAAGGCCCACGCCTGCGACCCCGTCTCAGCGTTCGGCGGCGTGATCGCGGCCAACCGCACGGTCACCGCCGGCATGGCAAGGACCGTGGCGGACATCTTCACCGAGGTCGTCATCGCGCCGGGCTTCGAGGACGAGGCCGTGGAAATCCTCTCCAAGAAGAAGAACATCCGCCTCCTCGCCCTCCCCGAGGGCTATGGCCGCTACCCCTCCGAGATCCGCCAGGTCTCCGGCGGCGTCCTGGTGCAGGTCACGGACAAGGTGGACGCCGACGGCGACAACCCCGCCAACTGGACGCTCGCCGCAGGTGTTGCCGCGGATGCTGCAACGCTGGCTGATCTCGCCTTCGCCTGGACCGCGTGCCGCGCCGCCAAGTCCAACGCGATCCTGCTCGCCGTTGACGGTGCCGCCGTGGGCGTCGGCATGGGCCAGGTCAACCGGCTCGACTCCTGCAAGCTGGCCGTGGAGCGGGCCAACACCCTTTCCGTCGGGGACGACGGGGTGCCGAACGAGCGCGCCCGAGGTGCCGTGGCGGCGTCGGACGCGTTCTTCCCGTTCGCCGACGGACTGCAGATCCTGATCGACGCCGGCGTCCGCGCGGTGGTCCAGCCCGGCGGATCCGTCCGCGATGAAGAGGTCATCGCCGCGGCCGACGCCGCCGGCATCACGATGTACTTCACCGGAGCGCGACACTTCTTCCACTAGGGATTTCTGGCCACCTGGCCGCTACTGGCCACGGGCCACTGGCTGCCCACTGGCTGCCACGACGAATGGACATGCCCTCCCTTACCCGGAGGGCATGTCCATTTTTCGTGGCCGGGGCCGGGCATATTGGGACTATGTCCAGGCCTGGGCTCCAGGGGAGGGCATGTCCGGTGGCGGCGTAGGTGCGCGGCGGGAACCTTACCGGAGGGCATGTCCATTTTTCGTGGCCGGGGCCGGGCATATTGGGACTATGTCCAGGCCCGGGATCCAGGGGAGGGCATGTCCAACGCGGGGTCATTCCGGGCCCATCCGGCGGGGTGGAATCGGCCGAAAGTGACTCAGCGTTGCTTTGGAGGTCCGGAGCTTGGGGCCAAGACGGAGCAGCCGTCACAGCGTGATGGAGCGTCACGCACCCGCCGGAGGCCGACGCCGGTAGGCACCCGTGCGGCCACCTCGGGTAAGTTAGAGCTGTTGAGATAACACAAGATTCCGGAAATACCCAGACCTTCAGGGAGACGCCCGAACAATGGCAAAGATTATCTATACCCACACCGACGAAGCGCCGATGCTGGCCACCTATTCGTTCTTGCCGATTGTTGAGGCCTTCGCCTCCACGGCCGGTGTGGAAGTGGAGACCCGCGACATTTCGCTGGCCGGCCGCATCATCGCCACTTTCGGTGACTACCTCACCGAAGAGCAGCGCGCCAGCGACGCCCTGGCCGAACTGGGCGCCCTCGCCAAGAAGCCGGAAGCCAACATCATCAAGCTGCCCAACGTCAGCGCCTCGGTGCCCCAGCTGAAGGCCGCGATCGCGGAACTCCAGGGCCACGGCTTTGCGCTGCCGGACTACCCGGACAACCCCTCCTCGGACGAGGAAACGGACATCCGGTCCCGCTACGACAAGATCAAGGGCTCCGCCGTCAACCCGGTCCTGCGCGAAGGCAACTCGGACCGCCGTGCGCCGCTTTCGGTCAAGGCTTACGCCCGGCAGAACCCGCACAGCATGGGCGCCTGGAGCCCCGAGTCGAAGACCAACGTCGCCACCATGGACGCCGGTGACTTCCGCTCCAACGAGAAGTCCGTGCTCATAAAGGCCGACGGCAACATCAAGATCCAGCTGGTCAAGGAAGACGGCACGGTCAAGGTCCTCAAGCGTGCCTTCCCCGTCCTGGCCGACGAGGTCATCGACGGCACGGTGATGCGCGCCGCCGCCCTGGATGAGTTCCTCGCGGCCCAGGTTGCCCGGGCCAACGAAGAGGGCGTGCTGTTCTCCGCCCACCTGAAGGCCACCATGATGAAGGTCTCGGACCCCGTCATCTTCGGCCACGTCGTCAAGGCCTACTTCTCCGAGCTCTTCGCCACGTACGGCGAGCAGATCGCTGCCGCGGGCCTGAGCCCGAACAACGGCCTCGCCTCCATCCTGAACGGACTCGAGGACCTCCCGGAGGAGATCCGCGACGACGTCCAGGCTGCCATCCAGAAGGGCCTCAACGACGGCCCCGAGCTGGCCATGGTCGACTCCGACAAGGGCATCACCAACCTGCACGCGCCCAGCGACGTCATCGTCGACGCCTCGATGCCCGCCATGATCCGCAGCTCCGGCCACATGTGGGGCCGCGACGGCCAGGAAGCCGATACCCTCGCCGTCCTCCCGGACAGCAGCTACGCCGGGATCTACCAGGTTGTCATCGACGACTGCCGCGCCCACGGCGCCTTCGACCCGACCACCATGGGCACCGTGCCGAACGTCGGCCTCATGGCCCAGGCCGCCGAGGAATACGGCAGCCACGACAAGACCTTTGAGATCCCGTCCGCAGGCACCGTCCAGATCGTCGACGACGCCGGCACCGTGCTGGTCGAGCACCAGGTCGCCCCCGGCGACATCTGGCGCGCCTGCCAGACCAAGGACGTGCCGATCCGCGACTGGGTCAAGCTTGCCGTCACCCGCGCCCGCGCCTCCGCCATGCCGGCCGTCTTCTGGCTGGACAAGGGCCGCGCCCACGATGCCCAGATGATCGCCAAGGTCGAGGAATACCTCAAGGACTACGACACCGAGGGCCTGCAGATCGCCATCATGTCCCCGGACGAGGCCACGGCTTTCACGCTGGAACGACTCCGCAAGGGCGAGGACACCATCTCGGTGACCGGCAACGTGCTGCGCGACTACCTCACGGACCTGTTCCCGATCCTGGAACTCGGCACCAGCGCCAAGATGCTCTCCGTGGTTCCGCTGATCAACGGCGGCGGCTTGTTCGAGACCGGGGCCGGAGGATCCGCCCCGAAGCACGTCCAGCAGCTGCTCAAGGAAAACCACCTGCGCTGGGACAGCCTGGGCGAATTCCTGGCGCTGGCCGTGAGCTTCGAACACCTCGCCACCAGCACCGGGAACGCCCGTGCGCAGGTCCTGGCCGACACACTGGACCGCGCCACCGGCACGTTCCTGCTCGAGAACAAGTCCCCGAAGCGCAAGGCCGGCGAGCTCGACAACCGTGGCAGCCACTTCTACCTGGCCAAGTTCTGGGCCCAGGAGCTGGCAAGCCAGACGGACGACGCCGAGCTGGCTGCGGCTTTCGCCGCCGTCTCCGCTGCGCTGACCTCGAACGAGGACGCCATCGTCGGCGAGCTCCTGGCAGTGCAGGGCTCCCCCGTCGACATCGGGGGCTACTACCGCCCCGACGAGGCCAAGGTCAAGGCCGTCATGCGTCCCTCGGCGAAGTTCAGCGAAGTGCTGTCCATGCTGGGCTGATGCCCTGACCAGCCAGTTGTAATGCCAGAACGGCGCACCGGGAGTTCCCGGTGCGCCGTTCTGTATTCAGGCGTCGGTCAGCCTCAGCCGTTGCCGTCGTGCTTGCCCTTGGGTTTGTCGGCCTTGCCCGGCGCCGGAGTTGGAGCCGGAGGGACGACGGCGGGCGCCGGGCCCGGGGCAGCGGCAGCCGCGGCCCGGACGGCTGCGGCCTCCTTGGCCGTGAGGTCGGCGCGGACGGCGTCGATGGACGTCCTGATGATCTGTCGGCGTTGGAACGACACCTCACCGCGGGCGGCGGCGTCGTCCAGCGTGGTCACGAGCTCATCGAGCAGTTTCAGGGACCCGGGGGAGTCGTCCGAGGCCGCAGCCTCGGTGACCGCGAGCACCTGCGACTGGAGCTCCCTGGCGGCGTCGCTCCCCAACTCGGGAGCCGCCGGACCGCAGCCGGCCAAGGCCGCGGCAAGCACACCTGCGGTGAGGAGGAAGCCCGCGAGCAGCGGCGCGGGACGGCGGTCACGCCGGTGGAGCGGGAGGGCGATGCTCCGGCTCATGGCTCGACGCTCGTCTGCAGTTGTCTCAGGTGGTCACCCAGGCTGCCGGTGACTGCGGGGTAGGGGACGACGGCGGGCGCCTTCGGGGCGACGACAGCGACGGCCACCGCGGCAACCGCGGCGAGGAGGGCCACGAAGACGAGGATGACCGCGATCCGGGTGCGCCGGCCCGCTTTCCGGAAACGGTCCGCTGGGCGGGACGCAAAACGGTCCCGGCCCGTCCGCGTATCTCCGGGACGTACGTCCGGGCTCAGAATGTGCAGGGGGCGTGTTCCGGCGTCGGACTTCAGTGACCGCGGGGGCCGGGCCGGCGGGGCGGGCAGCACTCTGGTGCGTTCTTCCGCGAGGATGCCCGGGAGTGAGGCCGGCGCGACCAGGGCCTGGCGCAGGGCCACTTCCAGGTCCGCGGCGGACGGGCGGTCCAACGGGTCCACGGCAGTCATGGCCCGGATCAGCTGCGCCCACTCGGACGGCACGCGGTCCGGGATTGCAGGGACGCGGTGCAGCCGGGCCACAGCCGACTCCACCGCGCTACCGGGGTACTCAACCTCGCCTTTGATGCACTCAAGCAGTACGAGCCCCAGCGAATAGATGTCGCTCGCCGGGCCGATGTCGGCGCCCCGGGCCTGTTCCGGGCTCAGGTAGGCGGCGGTTCCCACCATGGTGCCGGTGGCGGTGAGGCGGGCCCCGTCAACGACCCTGGCGATGCCGAAGTCCGTGAGCTTTGGCCGCAGGGGATCCCCGGGCCGGCCCCGCACCAGCAGGATGTTGGCCGGTTTGATGTCGCGGTGGACGATGCCCAGGGAGTGCACATATGCGAGGGCATCTGCCATACCCGCCCCGATGACGGCCAGCTCGTCCAGGGGCACCGGACTGTGCCGGACCCGGGTCCTCAGGTCCTGGCCGTCCACGAGCTCCATGGTCAGGAACGGCCGCGGTTCTTCGGGGATCCGTATGTCCGTCCCGGCATCGAAAAGCGTGACGAGACCCGGATGGTTCAAAGTGGCCAGGAGCTCGATCTCTGCTTCCTGGCGCCTCAACTCGTCAGGATCGGCGGACTGCGGGGCGAACAGCTTGAGCGCCACGTCCCGGCCCAGGTTCAGGTCCTTGGCCGTGTAGACCGAGGCCATACCGCCCCGGCCGATCACTTCCCCCAAACGATAGCGGCCCCCCAAGGGCTCCACCGCGATGCTGTTGGGTGAACTGTCCACGATGTCCCCGTCCCGTCCCTGTGCGCCACGGCGGCGCCAGTCAAGAATAATACGGGGACGGGTATCCGCCGCCATCGGGTGCGGACTGAGCTCGGCCGCACGTCAAGCCGCACGTCAAGCCGCACAACAACGGGATCCTCCGCCGGAGCCAATGAATGCCGTTGAGTCCCCCAGCGGACCCAACGACTTCGCTCCGGCGGTCACAGGACCTCGACGGGAGCGGCTGGCTGCATTACGGCGGGCGTTCCCTGCACCCGGATGACGGATCCGGATTGCTCGGCCGCAGCTGCGCTGGGTCCCGCCCTGACGGCGGCGAAGAGGACGGTGACGGCGCTGAACTGATCAGCCCGTTGGCAAGTGGGGTGCCGGAAGCCCGGCGGCGGACGGTCGTGTCCATGGGGAATTCTCCTGAATGACTGTTAGCGGGCGCCCAAGGCAGCCCGATGGACCGTGCTCTGTGGAGGCAGAGACGGCCTAACTAGTCAGGAGAAGAACCGGGATCAGCCGATACGGCTGCGTACGCGTGCTGGAGCGGACCGCGGATGGGGTCGGCCCCTGTTGTGGGCAGGTCGAAGTACAGGCTCGGAATCCACGCAGCCGTACCCGTGGGGCCACTGGAGGAGTGCCCGCTGCCGGACCCTGAGCCGGGCGCGGGCGGGAGGGCGTCAGGCGCCGGCAGCCCCGTGCCGCCGTGCCACGGACTCGGCCGCTGATTGCCGCCCGGTGCCTGGGCGCCTCCGGCCCCCGGCGCAGGGGCAGGGGCAGCGGGAGCCGGGTCGGCTGCGCTGGGCGCAAGCGGGGTGTCAGGGACCAGGATGGCGGAAACCGTCGGCGGATAATACACGTCGCGAAGATCACCGGGCGGGAACTCAACCAGATGCTGTGCCTGCACTAGCTGCTCAGCAGCTCCGGGTGGCTTGGCAATCCCGGCATCCGTCTTAGCCTCGGGAGTCGCCGGCGCGGCGGCCGCTGGTCCCGCCGGTGGTGCGGCCTTGCCTGCATCAGGAAGAAGAGGCACCGCTACCGGGTTCCCGGGCAGCGCGCTAGCGGGAGTCGCGTTAGCGGGAGTCGATCCCGCGGGGCTCACAGCCGGCGCAGCACCGGGGCCCGGAACCGGGGCGGTGGCACCCGGGGCGGGCAGTGCCGGAACGGTCCGGTCCGGAAGCGGCGCACGGACCGGAGCGGCAGAGACCGGAACGGCCGGAACGGCAGGGAGCGTGGGGCCGGGAACCGGGATGGCAGGATCGGCGGCGGGCAGTGTGGGAGCGGGAGCGGGAAGCGTCTGGCTCGGCACCGTCGGGTCGACGGCGGGAAGACCCGGAGCCGGGGCGGGCGGCGTCGGATCAGCGGCCGGCGCCGGTTCCGTCGCGGGCGGCGTCAGCTCCGGAACGGCGACCGCAGCCCACAGCCTGCCCTCGGGAGCGAGCCCGGGTGTCGTCGTCGCCGGGGCAGTACCCGGCATGTCGTCAGCGTCTGCGCTGACGGCCGCTACAGACTCGCCGGACTCGTCCGGACATGCTGAGGAAGTGGAGGAGTCGTTGGCGTTGGCAGCCGCCGCGGAGAGCGACAGCCAGGCCACGCCTGCGATGGCGGCCAGGAGAACGCGACGCAAGGGGCGGCGGAGGCGGTGTGCACGGGGAGGGGCTGCGGCTGGTTCCATGCGCACACCCCCGTTCCGGAAGACTCGATGATTGCCTTCAGGGTAAGTCCGCCCGCAGGGGTGAGTCCAGAGCGCGACAAGACTCACGTATAGTGCTCGCGAAATGGGGTGCGTGCCTCATTTGATTAATGCTCGCGAAATGCCGGTGACCGCCCGAGTGCTGCGGTGTGCTTGGCGGATGGGTCAGTTGTCGATGGGTGCGCGTCGGGAGATCACGAAGAAGCATGCGGCCGAGTATGGGCGCGCGTCGAAGAAGGCCAAGGGGGTGATGCTGGATCAGCTGGTCGCGACGACGGGCTGGTCCAGGGCGAATACGAGACGGGCGTTACGGACGGCGCTGCAGCGGAAGGGCCCGGTGAAAGCGGTCAAACGCGTACCGCGGTCCCGTTCGTACGGGTATGACACGCTGAAGCTGCTGGTTCAGGTGTGGAACCTTGCCGGGCGTCCGTCCGGGAAGTATCTGGCCGCGACGATGGCCATCTGGCTGCCCAAGCTGGAGAGGTTTCACGAGCTGGACCAGAGACGTCTGAACGAGCAGACGCGGGCGCAGCTGCTCGCCGTTTCCGGGGCAACGATCGACAGGATGCTGAAGCCGACCAAGGACGGTGCGCGGATACTGGGCCTGTCCGGGACGAAACCCGGGCCGCTGCTGCGCAACTCGATCCAGGTCCGCAAGGCCCGGGGATGAGCACGAACAGGCGCCGGGGTTCGTCGAGGCGGATCTGGTGCTGCACTGCGGCCCGACCCTGGCCGGGGAGTTCATCCGCTCCCTCACGGTCACCGATGTATTCACCGGCTGGACAGAGAACATTGCGATTAAGAACGGCGCCCACCGGTGGGTCCTCGAGGCTATGACAGGCATCGAGGCCAGGCTGCCGTTCCCGCTCGTGGGCCTGGATACCGATAACGGTGGTGAATTCATCAACCACGCCCTGATCAAATGGGCCGGTGAGCGGGACTTGTTCTTCACCCGGGCCAGGCCCTATAAATCCAACGACAACGCCCACGTTGAACAGAAGAACGGCGATGTGGTCCGCCGTCACGCCTTCCACTACCGCTACGACACTGCCGGTGAGCTGAGGCTGCTCAATGAGCTCTATCCGCTCGTGAGGGTGCGGCTGAACATGTTCACTGCGACCACGAAGGCCATCGGCTGGCGTTCGAACAGGAACGGAAGGAAGACCCGGATCTATGACAGGCCACGCACCCCGTACCAGCGCGTCATGGACTCAGCTGTCCTGACACCGGAGCGCGCCAGCGAGTTCGCCCGGCTCTTCAACGACACCAACCCCGCCGAACTGACGCGCGCCATCACCGCCATCCAACACAAACTCATCGCCTTGGCCAAAGACAAAACCAATGCCATCACCGCCGGCATTTCGCGAGCAGAAATAGCTGAGGCACCGGAACCTATTTCGCGAGCATCTTGACTTGAGGCACTACGGAGCGCGCCGGAAAGTGTGCGGATTCTGAGACCATCGGAAAGCGCTCAGCGGGCGTCGTTCGGGTAGCTCACACCCAGCTGCGCGCGGACCCCGTCAAACAGCCGCATGGTGTTCAGGGAGTCCTCCAGCGGCATGACCGGGCTTTCGGTGAGGCCCTGCTGGATGCAGCGCGTCACCTCGCGGAGTTCGTAGCTGTAGCCCCTACCGACAACCGTGAAGTGCTCGCTGCGCGGCTCGTCGAAACCGATCCTGACCAGGAGTTCCTTGGGGTTGTTGATGGAGCCGGTGGTCTGGAGGAAGCCCAGGCTCCCGGCCACAGTGGCCGTGCGGGGGCCATGGGCCAGCAGCGAAGAGGTCAGTTGCGCCTGCGCGCCGTGGTGGTATCCGAGCGTCAGCGCATTCTGGGCGTCCACGCCGTCGTCGTTGAGCCAGCCGGTGGCACTGACGGTCTGCGGGAACCCCAGGGTGCCCAGCGCCCACAGCAGTGGATAGACGGTCAGGTCCAGCAGTGCGCCGCCGCCGTCCTTCGGGGCCCAGAGCCGCGAGGTGGGCGAGTACGGGGCCGGGAAGCCGAGGTCGGCGGCGACCCACTTCACCTCGCCGATCTCTCCCGAGGCGGCGATCTCGAAGGCCCGCTGCATGCTTGGCAGGAAGCGGCTCCACATCGCTTCCATCAGGAACAGGCCCTTGGCCCGGGCCAGCGTCACAAGCTCGGAGGCTTCCCGGGCGTTGACGGTAAGGGCCTTCTCGCAGAGGACATGCTTTCCAGCGGACAGGGCAGCCAGGGCGATTTTGTGATGGTGGGCGTGGGGTGTGGCGACGTAGACGATGTCCACGGCGTCGTCAGCGAGCAGCCGTTCATAGCCGGTCTGCCCGGCGTCGTCCCCGTAGGCACGGGCAAAGCCGTAGTCGGCGGCGAAGGCATCCGCGGCCGCCTGGGTGCGCGAGCTGACGGCGTGGAGTTCGGCGTCGGCCAGGAGTGAAAGGTCGCGGGTCACTGACGCCGCGATGCCCCCGGTGGCGACGACGCCCCAGCGCAGCCTGGCGCCGGTGGCTGTGCGGGGGTCCTGGTCAGGCTGGCTGAACAGCCACGGCTTCGCGATGGGGGCAGTCATGGAGCCATCTTCTCACCCGGGCGCGGGAGGTTTCCGGTTTTCGCGCCGGAACGTGATGGAGCGTCCGGGTTTTCGGCGCAGGTTTTCGGCGCAGAAGCTGAGGGAGGGCCGCGAAAGACCCGCCCTCAGCATCACTCTACGATGGCCGGACCTTAGGCGGGCGAGCCTGCCGTCGCCCGGTTACGGGCTGTTTCCTCCATGAGGCGGCCCTGCTGGAGCCGGAAGCGCCGCTCCGTCTTGTTGGCCAGGGACCGGTCATGGGTGACCACGAGGATCGTGGTGTTGTGGTCCCGGCTGAGCGCGCTGAGCAGCTCGATGATGTGCTCGCCGGTCTGTTCGTCCAGGTTGCCGGTGGGCTCATCGGCCAGGATCAGCTTGGGCTCGTTCGCCAGCGCCCGGGCGATGGCCACCCGCTGCTGCTCGCCGCCGGAGAGCCGGTTGATGCGCCGCACATGCTTGTCCGGATCGAGCTGCACCTGTTCCAGCAGTTCCCGGGCACGCTCCAGCCGGGCGGTCTTGCGGATCCCGGCAAACTCCATCGGCAGCATCACGTTGTCCACGGCCGAGAGGTTGGGGATCAGGTTGAACTGCTGGAACACGAAGCCGATGTCCCGACGGCGGTACTCGGTCAGCTTGCCGTCCGGCATGCTGGCCAGGCTCACCCCGTTGACCAGCACATCGCCGCTGGTCGGCTTGTCGAGGGCACCCAGCAGGGACAGCAGGGTGCTCTTGCCGCTGCCGCTCTTGCCCACGATCGAGGCCAGCGTTCCCTGTTCGAGCTCGAAGCTTACGTCGTTGACCGGCTTGATGGTCCGGTCGCCGGACTTGAATACACGGACCAGGTTCTTGACTTCGATCATGGCTACTCTCCTCGGAGGACTTCGATGGGACGGATGCGTGCAGTGAGCAGGGCCGGGACGAGGGCCCCGACGATGGCGACGCCGAACACCGCGGCGATACCGGCGGCAATCACGCCGGGGGAGGCGCTCGCGGTCACGGAGGTCAGCAGCTGGTTGGCGCCGCCGAAGGGGCCCCCGCCGGGAAAACCAGCCCCGCCGGCGGCGAAGCCTCCGGCGGCTCCGCCGGGAATACCGCGCTGGCCGGTGGCGGCGCCGGTTGTGGCAGTTGCACTGTTTGAACTGATGAGCGCGGAGGCTATGCCGCCACTGGCAAAGGAGGCGACGGCGGCGCCCACCACGCTGCCGAGGGCCACCAGCACCAGCGCCTCCAGCACGAACTGCAGGCCGATGGTGCGGTTGGGGGCGCCGATCGCTTTCAGGACACCGATTTCCCGGCGGCGCTCGCGGACCAGCATGACCATGATCAGCAGGATGATCAGGCCCGCGGTGGCCAGGGCGGCGGCAAAGGCGATGAAGGAGATGTTCTTGACGCTGCCCAGCGAGCTGACGGCTGTCTGCAGGTTCCGCTGGCCCTGGCTGACGTCGGCCTTGTCGGAGCCGAGCGCTGCCTGCAAAGCGGACTTGGCGGCGTCGACGTTTTCCATGCTGTTCACGGTCACGATCATGGCGGACAGTTCATCGGGCAGCGCGGCAAGAGTCTGGGCAGACGGGAGGGTCACGAACAGTGCGTTGTTGCCGAAGGCAGTGCCGGCGTCGAACAGGCCCGTGACGGAGAAGGTCTGGTCCTTGATCGTGAAGGTCGAACCGACGCCCAGGCCGTTCTTCTCCGCGAGGGTGGTGCCCAACAGGGCCCCGGTGGACGCGGCGGTGTAATCGCCCAGGCCCGTTCCCTGGGTCAGCTGCAGGGCCTTGCCGGTGGCGTCCACCTCGGCGCCGATTCCGGTTGCGGTGATGGGCAGCGAGAACGTCGGGGCCGCCTGCGTGGAACTGCCCGTTGTACTGCCCGTGGTACTGCCTGTAGTCCCGCTCCCGGATGTCCCGGTGGCCGCCTGGTTCCGGTTGCCGAGCGTGCCGGCGTCGATGGCGGCCGTAAGGCTTGTGGTCACTGTGGTGGCTGACTGGCCGCCGGGACCGCCCTGGCCACCCTGCCCGCCCTGGCCACCCGGTCCGGCCTGCGCGGCCACCGCAGCGGCGTTGCGCAGGCGCAGCGCCTTGGTGCCGACGACGCTGCTCACGTTGGGCACCGACGCCGCCGTGGCCGCCTGTGCGGCGGTCAACGGTTCGCCGCCGCCCTCGAAGCCCTGACCGCCGGCCGGGGTGACGGTCAGGACGGTGCCCACCGAGGCGTTCAGTTCGGCGACCTTGCCGGCGACGGCCTGGTTGGCCACCAGCATGGACAAGGCAAGGCCGATGGCCACGGCCAGGACGGCCACGACGGCAGCCGTTCTGACCTTGTTTCGAAAGGCATTGCCTACACTCCGGGCAAGGACGCTCACGGTACTCCTAGGATCTCAGGCCGGTCGGATTAGCCGGCGGCTGCTCCCACAGTGGTACGGACCGCTGTGCGGAGATCACAGCGAAGCTATGGATCCGCTGTGAAAGCTTGCGGGAGCTGCGGTAGGGCTCCGGTTTGGGGCACAAAAGAACCCCGGCTCTCCTTGCGGGAGAGCCGGGGCTCCGATGTGGCGTTTGTCAGATTACTTGGTCAGCGGTCCGAGTACCGGATCGTCGACGTAGGCCGTCTTGACGTTTTCCTTGGTCACGATGACCGGCGCCAGGAGGTAAGCCGGAACAACCTTGACCTTGTTGTTGTAGGACTTGTCATCGTTGATCTCGGGCTTCTTGCCTGCCTGGATGTCCTTGACCATGGTGATGGCGTGCTCAACGAGCTTGCGGGTGTCCTTGTTGATGGTGGAGTACTGCTCACCGGCGAGGATGGACTTCACGGATTCAACCTCGGAGTCCTGGCCGGTGATGATCGGCAGCGGCTTGCCGGCGGCCTTGACCGAGGTCAGGACTGCGCGGGCCAGGGTGTCGTTCGGGGACAGCACGCCGTCGAGGGTCGCGCTGCCGTAGCTGCCGGTCAGCAGGGTGTCGGCACGACGCTGGGCGTTCTCCGCCTTCCAGCCCTGGGTAACGGCCTGCTCGAAGGACGTCTGGCCGGACACTACCTTGAGGGTGCCGTCGTCGATCTTCGGTTTGAGGATGCTCATGGCGCCGTCGAAGAAGACCTTCGCGTTGGCGTCATCGGGGGAGCCTGCGAACAGTTCGACGTTGTACGGGCCGGAGGCCTTCTTGGCCTTCATTCCGTCCAGCAGCGCCTGGCCCTGCAGCACACCGACCTTGAAGTTGTCGTAGGCCACGTAGTAGTCCACATTATCGGTGTTCAGCAGCAGGCGGTCATAGGCGATGATCGTGGCGCCGGCGTCCTTGGCCTGCTTGAGCTGGGTACCCAGCTGCGCGCCGTCGATGGCACCGACGATGATGACCTTGGCACCCTTGGTGACCATGGCGCTGATCTGGTTCTGCTGCTCCGAAACGCCGCCGTTGGCGAACTGCACATCTGCCTTGAAGCCGGCACCGCTGAGGTCGTCGTTGAACAGCTTCTCCGCCAGGACCCAGTTTTCACTGGTCTTCTGGGGGAGCGCGACGCCGATCGAGGAGTTCTTGGGGAACGCCTCGCCGCCCGCGCTGGAGCCGCCGCTGGTTCCGGTGTCGGAACGGCCGCAGGCTGTCAGCGCCAGTGCCGCAATAGCAGCGATTGCTGCTGCCTTTCCTGCTTTACCAATCATTTGCATTGTTGGTTCACTTTCTTTAGGTGGTGTGCGGAGAATCTGGGGAATCAGGGCAGAGGCTCAGGCTTCCCTGGAGATGACCTCTTTCACGGACGTGGTCTCGTCGGGCCTGAGCTCGCTGCTGCGGCCGAAGTTCTTCATCATCATGCCGATGATCGACTTCTTGCCCTGGGTCTTGTTGTAGACGTCGAACGCGACGGCGATCAGGAGCACCAGGCCCTTGATGATCTGGGTCAGGTCGGCGCCGACGCCGAGCAGCTGCAGTCCGTTGTTCAGGACGGCCATCACGAGGCCACCGACGATCGAGCCGATCACGGTGCCCACGCCGCCGGTCACGGCGGCGCCGCCGATGAACACGGCCGCGATGGCGTCCAGTTCCCAGCCGACGCCGTCGAACGGGCCGGACGCGGTGGAGCGGCCGACGAAGATCATGCCGGCGAGGCCGGCCAGGATCGACATGTTCATCATGACCAGGAAGTTGACCTTCTTGGACTGGACGCCGGAGAGCTCGGCGGCGTGCCGGTTGCCGCCGACGGCGTAGATGTGGCGGCCGATGATGGTCTTGGAGGAGATGAAGCCGTAGATCAAGACCAGGACCGCGAGGATCAGGCCGGGAATCGGGAAGGACGTGCCCGGCCGGCCGGTGGCGAACAGGTAGGTCGCGTAGAGGATGGCGCCGCAGACCAGGACCAGCTTGGTGATGGTGACCCAGGTTTCGGGAACCTCGGCACCCAAAGCCTTGGCGTTGCGGCGGGAACGGATCTCGCTGAAGATCACAAAGGCCACGCCCGCCAGGCCCAGGAGCACGGTCAGGTTGTTGTACCCGGTATTCGGCCCGAATTCGGGCAGGTAGCCGGAGCCGATGTACTGGAAGTCAGCCGGGACCGGGATGGTGTTGGACTTGCCGACGAACTGGTTGAAGCCGCGGAAGAGGAGCATGCCGGCCAGCGTCACGATGAACGCGGGGATGCCGACATAGGCGGTCCAGAATCCTTGCCAGGCGCCGATCACGGCCCCGAGCAGCAGCCCCAGCAGGACGCCCACGTACCAGGGGATGCCCCAGTCGCGGATGAAGAGCGCCACGCTGACGCCGACAAAGGCTGCGACTGAGCCGACGGAGAGGTCGATGTGGCCGGCGATGATCACCAGGACCATGCCGATGGCGAGGATCAGGATGTAAGAGTTGCCGTTGAAGAGGTTGATGACGTTGCCCGGGGTGAGCGTGCGGCCCTCTGTGAAAATCTGGAAGAAGACGATCAGCGCAACCAGGGCGAAGATCATGCCGAATTGGCGGGTGTTTCCGCCAAAGAGCTTCTTGAGCGCGTTCATTGTTTCAGTCCTTGTGTCCGGAATGTTCTGGATGGTCCCAGAGGGTCAGGCGGTCTTGCGGGCGGAAGTCATGAGTTTCATCAGGCTTTCCTGGCTGGCTTCGTCCTTGTTCAGCACGCCGGTGATGGCGCCCTCGAAGATGGTGTAGATGCGGTCCGAGAGGCCCAGCAGCTCGGGGAGCTCCGAGGAAATGACGACGACGCCCTTGCCCTGGTTGGCCAGCTGCTGGATGATGCCGTAGATCTCGTACTTGGCGCCGACGTCGATCCCCCGGGTGGGTTCGTCGAGAATCAGCAGGTCCGGGTCGGTGAACATCCACTTCGCCAGCACCACCTTCTGCTGGTTGCCGCCGGAGAGCTTGGCCACTCCTTCCTCGACGGACGGCGCCTTGGTCCGCAGCGACTTGCGGTACTGCTCGGCGACGATGAATTCCTGGTTGGCATCCACCACGTAGCGCTTGCTGATCTTCCTCAGGTTCGCCGAGACCGTGGTGGCCTTGATGTCGTCCAGCAGGTTCAGCCCCAGGGACTTGCGGTCCTCGGTGACGTAGCCCAGTCCGGCGTCGATCGCCTGGCGGACGTTCTTGAGGTGGAGTTCCTTGCCGTCCTTGTAGACCTCGCCGGAGATGAAACGGCCGTAGGAGCGGCCGAACACCGACCGGGCGAGCTCGGTGCGTCCGGCGCCCATGAGGCCGGCGAAGCCGACGATCTCGCCGCGGCGGACAAAGAAGTTGGAGCTCTTGCAGACGAGGCGGTCCTGGATCGCCGGGTGCCCCACGTTCCAGTTCTTCACTTCGAAGAACACATCGCCGATCTTGGGCTCGTGATCCGGGAACCGGGATTCCAGGGTCCGGCCCACCATGCCCTTGATGATGCGGTCCTCGTCGACGCCGTCGGCCTTGACGTCGAGCGTTTCGATGGCCTTGCCGTCGCGGATGATGGTGATGGAATCCGCGATCTGCTCGATCTCGTTGAGTTTGTGGGAAATGATGATGCAGGTGATGCCGCGGCCCTTCAGGCCGAGCATGAGGTCCAGCAGGTGCTGGGAATCGGATTCGTTGAGGGCGGCCGTGGGCTCGTCCAGGATGAGGAGCTTCACCGACTTGTTCAGGGCCTTGGCGATTTCGACGAGCTGCTGCTTGCCGACGCCGATTTCCTTGACGGGAGTGTCCGGGTCTTCCCGCAGCCCCACCCTGGCCAGCAGTTCGGTGGAGCGGATCCGGGCCTGCGCCCAGTCGATCACCCCGCGCTTGGTGGGTTCATTGCCGAGGAAGATGTTCTCCATGATGGAAAGTTCCGGGATGAGCGCGAGTTCCTGGTGGATGATCACAATTCCGGCGTGCTCGCTGGCACGGATGTCCTTGAATTCCTGGACTTCGCTCTGGTAAACGATGTCCCCGGTGTAGCTGCCGAAGGGGTAAACGCCCGAGAGCACCTTCATCAGGGTGGATTTGCCTGCGCCGTTCTCACCGCAGATGGCGTGGATTTCACCGGCCTTCACCCGCAGGCTTACCTCGGCCAATGCTTTAACGCCGGGGAACTCTTTGGTGATGGAGCGCATCTCGAGGATTATCGGATCGCTGTGCGTGTTGAGGGACGTCATTTTGCCCTTACGCCTCCAATGCATGACTTCGTTGTCCGCCACTGCAAACCGCAGGGCCGTCTGATGAAAAAGTAAACTGGATCACAGCCCTTGTCGTCAAGTCTTTAACGCAACGGGCCGATAACGAATAAGCTAGTTTCGCCGGATTCCGGCATGTTGGAAGACCAAAGCCGTGGCCCCGAGGGCCTCGGCGCGGTCGCCCAGCGACGACATCGTGAGGGTGGTCGTCTCGCCGATGACGGGTACCGCGTGGCGGACCAGGCCCCGCCGGATCGGGTCCAGGAGCAGCTCTCCGAGACCGGCCAGCGGGCCGCCCACCACGATCACTTCGGGGTTGATCAGGTTCGCCACATTGCCCAGGGCGCGGCCGACGGCGAGGCCGGCGTCGTCCACCACGCGCAGCGTCGCGGAGTCCCGCTTCGAGGCCTTCCGGACGATGTCCCCCGGCGTCAGCGGCCGGTCCTCCCCACGGCTCAGGAGTTCGATCATGATGGTGGTGGAGGCGATGGTTTCCAGGCAGCCGCGGTTTCCGCAGCGGCAGATCAGCCCGTGTTCGTGGATCGTGGCGTGGCCGATCTCGCCCGTGATGCCGACGTTTCCGTAGTACGGGATGCCGTTGAGGATCAGCCCGGCACCGATGCCCGAGCCGATCTTGAGGAACATCAGGTTGCTGACGCCGCTGTGCGGCCCCCACGTGACCTCGGACAAAGCGCCGAGGTTGGCGTCATTGTCCACAAAGACCGGCAGATCCAGCGCTTCCTCTAGGCGCTGCAGGATGTTGATGCCCACCCATTCCGGCAGGATCGCGCCCTGCGCCACGGTCCCGGTGCGGCGGTCGATGGGGCCCGGAATGCCGACGCCGGCACCTACCAGCGCGCTGCGTTCCACGCCGCTTTCGGCCAGCAGCCGGTCCAGCACGCCGACGGCGGCCGAGATGCCCTCCTCGGCGTGGTGGCCCAACGGCAACAGCACCGATTCCTCGGCGATCACGTGGTAGCTGAGCGAGGCGAGGACCACCCGCAGGTGCCGGCGGCCGAAGTCGATCCCGACGGCGACGGCTCCGTTGCTGTTGAGCCGGACGTTCAGGGCACGCCGCCCGGAGCTGGTGATCGGCTCGGTGGAGGCCAGTCCGGCGTCCTGCATGATCTTGACGATGTTGGAGACCGTGGCCGTGGAGAGGCCGGTCTGCCGTGCCAGTTCCGCCTGCGTGGAGGGACCGGCCAGGAGGCATTCTATGATCCGCTGCTGGTTCAGATGCCGGAGTGCCGACTGCGATCCGGGGTTTTTGCTTCGGCTCCTCGTTGAGCGCGTTGGTGAGGGCATGCTATGAAGCGTGACGCATTCGCGGCTTGTAGTCAAGAAGTTAACGCAACGGTTGCCGCGACCGTGGGTTCCGGCCCGTGTCCAGGGTGTGTTCGGCCGTGTTTTCCGCCGCGTGTTCGGCCGCGGGGACGTTCCGTCCTGCGGGCCGGTGGTGCGGGCGGAAATGCACCTCGGACAACGCCACGGACCGTCGCTACGCTGGAGAACAGAGAGTCCGCAGCCTTCCTGCGGAGGTCCCCTGGAGATTCTTGAGGTGGTAATGGTGCTGCTGGCCCTGATGCAGGCGAACTCCGCCGTGCTGGATGTGCAGGCGAACTGCGACGCATTGGAGGAGGCCGCGCGGAAGGCTGCCGCTGCCGGTGCGCAGCTGCTGCTCACGCCGGAACTTTTCCCGGTGGGCTATGCGCCCCGCCGGCTTCGGGCGGACTTTGACCCCGGCACGCTGCCTGCCGTCCGGCAGGCCCTGGCCGACATAGCCCGCAGGAACGGCATTGCGCTGGTCTATAGCCTGCCCGCCGTGACCGCGGCGGGGGAGTGGCAGATCACGGCCACCCTCATTGACGAAGACGGGCAGGAACTGCTCAATTACGCCAAAGTGCATCTCTTCGGGCCCGAGGAACGCGATGCCTTCGCCGCGGCCGGCGCGGCTCCCGGCGTCGTGGATTTCCACGGGCTCAAGACCTCTCTGGTGATTTGCTACGACATTGAGTTTCCTGAGTCCGCCCGTGCCGCCGCCGTGCGCGGCGCCGAGCTGCTGCTGGTCCCGACGGCGCTCGCCGGAGGCTTCGACGCCGTGCCGCAGCTCCTGATCAGGGCCCGCGCGCTGGAGAACCAGCTGACCGTGGCCTACGCCAACCACACCGGCACGGAAGAGGGCTGTGATTTCCTCGGCGGCAGCGTCGTGGCGGCTCCTGACGGCTCCTTGCTGGCGGAGGCCGGCGCCGGAACGGAGCTGCTGTTTGCCGAGCTGGCAGACGCCGGCCCGGGGGCCAGCCAGAACGCCGCCGGCGACGCCTCAGGCGACGCCGTGGCCTATCTGCGCGATCGTCGCCCGGAGATCTACCGTTCGTGGGACGGCTGAACAGGCGGCTGAATACCGCCGGAGTCCGCAGCGGCCGGCAGATCGAGGTCGCCCGTGTACTGAAGCGCGATCCAGAATTCCGCACGGGCCTGGGCCTGGTTGAGGTCCGCCCCCAGCAGCTCCGCAAGCATGCCGATCTGGCGGCGGACGCTGTTGCGGTGGAGTCCCGTGAGTTTCGCCGTTGCGTCCCAGCTGCCGTTCTCGCCAAGCCACGCCCGCAGGATGCCGAGCAGGCTGTCCCGGCGAACAGGATCGAGGGCCAGCACGGGTTCCAGCAGCCTGCCCGCCAGCATGGCGCCGGCCTCGTTGCCCAGTAGCCCCGTCACGGACCAGGTGACTTCATCCGCCCGGACGCTGCGTCCGGCTGTGCGCACGCGGTTGCGCAGGGATGAGGCGCGCTGGTACGCACCCGCCAGGCCGGCGAATTCGGTGACGCTGCCGATCACCAGGCGCCAGCCGAGCCGTTCAACCTCGGCGAGCAGGGCGTCGTCGACCTTCAGCCGGGTAATGGCGGCAAAGCCGTAGTCGGTGATCTCCACCAGTTTGGTGTCGAACAGCCTGCGCCATTCGAGCAGCTCCCTGACGGGGCTCTCGCCCGTGCGGCCCGTGCCGCTTGTGCCACTGGTCCTGCCGCTGTCTGTGCCGCCGCTTGTGCCGCTGCCTGTGCCGGCGGCGTCCGCGCGGATGCCCTGCACCACGCGCAGCTGCCCGGACCTGGTGGAGGAGATGCTTTGCGCCAGCAGGTCCCTAAGCCCGTTGACATGCCGGGTGGAACCCGACGTCAGGCTCTCCGGATGCAGCAGCAGGGCGGTGGCCAGCTGGCTGGGGGCCAGCGAGCCGCTGGTCCGCTGGCGGATCAGCAGTTCCAGGAGCCCGACGGCGGCCGAGACGACGCTGTTCTGGGCCGGGGTCAGCGGTGCGTCCGTGCCCAGGACCAGGGCGCCCAGGTTGGCGTCCCGGGTGCTGCGCAAGGGATACCCGAACACCAGCGACGAGCCGGCGGCGTCGAACGAGTCCATCTCCACCCGGGGGCCGCTGCCGGACAGCAGCCTGGCCAGCAGCGGCTGCAGCGTCGCCGGATCCACGCCCGCGGCCGTGGCGGTGGCGGTGCCGGCGGCACGTGCGCCGCCGGCACCGCGGGCCCGCACCCGTCCGTCGGCCCCCACCAGCACGGCCCAGACCGGAACCCGCTGCACCAGCGCCGCCAGGAGCTCGTGTTCCGGCCGTGCGGACAAGACCGCGCGCATGAGCTGCCTGTTGGTGTCCGCCAGTTGCCGGAACGTCTTGGCATTGTCCGATTCGAGCAGCCGGGAGAACTCCAGGCCGACCGCGGCGAACGGGATGTTCCGCGGGATCGCCACGAGGGTCAGGTTGTGCCGCCGGCAGGCCCGGACCACGGCGTCCGGGACGGCGTCGAAGTATGGTTCCAGGCCGAAGCCCAGGGCGCCGACGCGCGCCCGGACCAGCCGCTGCACATAGGCGTCCACAGGCTCCTCGTGGCCGCCCTCGGCCAGGAACGGCAGGCCGGCCGTGAGCAGGAACTCGCCGTCGAGCAGGTACGGGGTCGGGTCCTCCAGCTCGCTCGGTTCCACCCAGCGCAGCCGTCCTTCGCCGTTGCCGCCGTCGTGCAGGACCGTCAGCTCCGGCGGCAGCTGGCGCAGGAACTGCGCGAGGGTGACGAAGCCGAGCCGCTCGGCAGCGTCAGCAGCCACGGCTGCCACGTGCGTCCCGTTCGTTCCGTGCGCTCCGTGCGTCACAGGACCGGAGCGGCGGTGCATTAAGTCTCATGACTGAAGACTATAGGTCATTTTGCACAACCATGAGAGGTGGCTCACACGCCTAGGCTGGACGAGGGGAAACCGACCACTACTGAAGAACGGACGTCAACGATGACTGCGCCAACTCTTATTGAGGAACGGCCGCCGGCCACCACGAGCCGTCCCGGCCTGACGGCTCAGCTGCTCCGCCGCAAGCCGATCGGCCAACTGGTCAGCGAGGCCGAAACCGGACACGGCGGGACGCGCCTGGTCCGCAGCTTCGGCGTGCTGCAGCTGACGATGATCAGCGTCGGCGCCACCCTCGGCACCGGCATCCTCGTCATCCTGGGCGAATCGGTGCCGCTCGCCGGCCCGGCCATCTGGATTTCCTTTGCCATCGCCGGACTCGCCGCCCTGCTCTCCGCCGTCTCCTACGCCGAGATGGCAGGCCTGGTGCCTGCCGCCGGTTCGAGCTACTCGTACACCTACGCCACCATGGGCGAGGGGATGGCCTGGATCTGCGGCTGGTGCCTGGTCCTGGAGTACGCCGTCTCCGTGGCCGCCGTCGCCGTCGGAGCGGGGCAGTACGTCAATGAAACCCTGGCGGTCTTCGGTCAGGTCCTGCCGGACGCCATCTCCCAGCCGCCCGGCGACGGCGGTGTGCTCAACGCACCCGCGATCGTCATTGTGGTCCTCGCCATGGTCCTGCTGGTCCGTGGCGCCAAGGAAAGCGCCTGGATCAACACCGTGATCGTCCTGATCAAGGTCGGCATCCTGTTGTTCTTCTGCGCCGTGGCCTTCACGGCCTTCAACGGCGGACACTTCGAGCCGCTGATGCCGATGGGCGCCGCCGGCGTCTCGGCCGCCGCATCCAGGGTCTTCTTCTCCTACATCGGTTTCGACGCCGCATCCACGGCCGGCGAGGAGGCCCGGAACCCGAAGCGCGACCTGCCGCGGGCGATCCTGCTCTCGATGCTGATCGTAACCAGCATCTATGTGCTGGTCGCCGTCGCAGCCATCGGTGCCCGGCCCTGGGGCTGGTTCGACGGCACCGAAGCGGCACTCGTGAAGATCCTCGAGGAAACCACGGGCCAGCCGTGGGTCGGGGTGCTGTTCGCCGTCGGCGCCGTCCTGGCCATCGCCAGCATCGTGCTGACGGTCCTCTACGGGCAGACCCGGATCCTGCTGTCGATGGCCCGGGACGGACTCGTCCCCAAAATCTTCGGCCGGGTCTCGCCCCGGACCGGCACCCCGGTTGCCGGGACCCTGATCGTCGGCACCGCCGTCGCACTGACCGCCGGCCTGGTGCCGCTCGGCGCACTGGCGGACGCCACCAGCATCGGCACCCTCTTCGCCTTCGCCCTGGTCAACGTGGCCGTCATCTACCTGCGGCGCACCCGACCGGAGCTCCAGCGGAGCTTCCGCGTCCCGCTCTTTCCGCTGACGCCGATCCTCGGCGCCCTCATGTGCGCCTACCTCATGGCCAACCTCGGCGCCGAGACGTGGGCGGTCTTCGGAAGCTGGATGCTCGTGGGCCTGGCAGCCTACTTCGGCTACGGCCGCAAGCACTCCAGGGTGGCCGCACTGAGCCACGAGGAATACCGTGAACTATCAAGCCGCAAACCATCCACCACAACACCCACCCCGGAACCGACGAAGGCAGACATCTCATGACCATCGCCACCGAACTGCCGGCCCCCGAACCGGCCCAGACCGGCTCAGATCCGGCGCAGACCCGGCCAGCAGGCGTCAGCCCTGCTGCCACATTGCAGGCCGAAGCGCCGATCACCATGCTGAATCCGGACTTCCCGTTCAGCTACGACCACTTCCTGGCCCATCCGGACGGACTGGGCTCCGTCCCGCCCGAACTGTACGGGACGGAGGTCGCCGTCGTCGGCGCAGGGCTGTCCGGGCTTGTCACCGCCTACGAGCTGATGAAGCTGGGCCTGCGCCCGGTCATCTACGAGGCCGACCAGATCGGCGGCCGCCTGAGGACCGCGAGCTTCCCCTCCGCGCCCGGCGTGGTGGCCGACCTCGGCGGGATGCGCTTCCCGGTCTCCGGCAAGGCTTTCTACCACTATGTGGAGCTGCTGGGGCTTGAGACCCAGGAATTCCCGAACCCGCTGGCGGCGGCGACCTCCAGCACGGTGATCGAGCTTGCGGGACAGAAGCACTACGCCACCACCGCGGCGGACCTCCCGCCGTTCTTCCTGGAGGTGGCGGACGCGTGGAAGGCGGCCGTCAACGACGGCGCCAAGTTCAGCCAGATGCAGGATGCCATCCGGGCCCGGGACACCGCCCGGATCAAGGAGCTCTGGAACGCGTTGCTTCCGGAGCTGGACGAACAGACGTTCTACGGTTTCATCGCCGGCAGCGACTCGTTCAAGGAAGCCGGCTTCGCCCACCGCGAGGCCTTCGGCCAGGTGGGCTTCGGCACGGGCGGCTGGGACACCGACTTCCCCAACTCCATCCTGGAAATCCTGCGCGTCGTCTACACCGACGCCGATGACCAGCACCGCCTCATTGCCGGCGGTGCGCAAAGGCTCCCCGAGGCACTGTGGCAGCACGCGCCGTCGGGCATGGCCCACTGGCCGGACGGGACATCCCTGGCGTCACTGAACGCCGGCGCCCCGCGCGGCGCCGTGGACCGGATCGCACGCGAGGGGAGCGGCGACTTCCGCATCCGGGAACGCTGGGGGCGCGAGTCGGCGTACCCGGCCGTCGTCACTACGTGCCAGTCATGGCTCCTGTCCACCCGCATCCACACGGACGAGACACTGTTTCCCGCGGAGCTGTGGACCGCGATCGAGCGCTCCCACTACATGCAGTCCTCCAAGACCTTCGTCATGGTGGACCGGCCGTTCTGGAAGGACATCGACCCCGCGACCGGCCGCGAGGTCCTGTCCATGACGCTGACGGACCGGCTCAACCGCGCCACGTACCTGCTGGACAACGGACCGGACAAGCCGGCGGTGATCCTGCTCTCCTACACTTGGAACGACGACGCGCTGAAGTGGCTGGCCCTCTCCGCCGAGGAGAGGGTCCAGCTGATGCTGCACTCGCTCGAGCAGATCTACCCGGACGTGGACATCGCCAGCCACATCGTAGGACAGCCGATCACCGTCTCCTGGGAAGCGGATCCCAACTTTATGGGGGCCTTCAAGGCGAACCTGCCCGGGCACTACCGCTACCAGCAGCGCCTCTTCACGCACTTCAAGCAGGACCGGCTGCCGGCGGAACAGCGCGGGATCTTCCTCGCGGGGGACGACGTCTCCTTCACCGCCGGCTGGGCCGAAGGTGCCGTCACAACGGGGCTGAACGCTGTCTGGGGCGTGGTCAACCACCTCGGCGGCTCATCGGCGTCCGGGAATCCGGGGCCGGGGGAGCTGCTCGAGGAAATAGGTCCGATCCCGCTGGACTGAGCCTCCCTGTTGCCCGGGGCTGGTGACTGCCTGCGGCGGTTGCCTGCGGTGATTGCCCGGCGGTGATTGCCCCGGCGGTCAGGAGCCGTGCATCTCCCGGTGTGCCTGCGCCAGCTCCTGGTAGTGCGCGGCGTTGTGCTGCACGCCCGCGAACTCCTCGTCGCTAAGTTCCCGCCGGACCTTGGCCGGAACCCCGGCGACGAGCGAGCGGGGCGGCACCACGGTCCCCTCCAGCACCACGGCACCGGCCGCCACGAGGGACCCGGCGCCGATCACCGCGCCGTTGAGGATGGTGGCGCTCATGCCGATTAGGCAGTCGTCCTCGACCGTGCAGCCGTGAACCACGGCGCTGTGGCCGACGCTGACCCGGGCGCCGACGGAGCAGGGGAATCCGGGGTCCGCATGCAGCACCACGTTGTCCTGCAGGTTGGTCCCGGCGCCCACCGTGATGGCGGCGGTGTCCGCGCGGACGGAGACGCCGTAGAAGGCGCTCGAGTTCTCGGCCAGCGTGGCCTTGCCGATCACCGACGCCGTCGGCGCGATGAAGACGGAGTCGTGGACGGCCGGGGTGTCACCGGCGAAAGCGTAAAGGGGAGCCATGCCCCAAGCCTAGGACACGCCCGCAGGTGTTGAGCTATCAGTTGTGGCCGTTCTGAGCGCTGAGAACGACCACAACTGATAGCTCAAGGGTGTTGGGGACGAGCCAGGGGTCACTCGGGGGAGCGCAGCACCGTGAAGCCCTCCCCGAAGCCCTCGCCAGGCTCCGGGAGCACGACGGCGATCGGGGCGCCGGGTTCGGCCACGCGCCCCAGCTCGCGGACGACGTCGTCCCACCGCTCCGGTGGCAGCCCCGCCAGTGCGTCCACCGCCCACACGGAGGGGAACGCGGAGTCCGCGAAGGGCAGTGCCGCGGCGTGCGCCACCGTCGCTTCCAGCCCCCGGGCACGCGCCGAATGGATGTGTTCCTCCGATGGATCCACGCCGGTGAAATGGATGCCGGACTGGACAAAGAGGAGCCCGTCCGTGCCGGGTCCGCAATCGAGGCCGAGCACCGAGCGCCGGCCCTCTGACTTGAGCAGGAAGACGAACCCGGCCAGCTGGTCCTCCCGCATAGCTGCCATGGTTCCAGTTAAGAACCCGCGGGGGCAAAAGACCAGCGTCAGTTGAAGACGACGGTCCGGTTGCCGTCCAGCAGCACGCGGTGTTCGGCATGCCACTGCACGGCCTGGGCGAGTGTACGCCCCTCCACGTCGCGGCCCATCTGCACGAACTGCTCGGCGGTGCGCCGGTGGTCCACCCGGATGACTTCCTGCTCGATGATCGGCCCCTCGTCCAGGGCCGCCGTGACGTAGTGCGCCGTGGCTCCGATGAGCTTCACGCCCCGGGCATGCGCCTGGTGGTAGGGCTTGGCACCCTTGAAGGACGGCAGGAAGGAGTGGTGGATGTTGATGGCCTTGCCCGTGAGCTCGGTGCACAGCTCGTTGGACAGGATCTGCATATAACGGGCCAGGACCGTGAGCTCGATGTCGTGCTCGGCCATGAGCGCGCGGAGGGCATCCTCGGCCTGGACCTTGGTGTCCGGTGTGACGGGGATGTGGTGGAACGCTATGCCGTAGAACTCCGCCAGGCCGGCCAGGTCCCGGTGGTTGGACACGATGGCCGGGATCTCGATCGGCAGGGTGCCGGAGCGCTGCAGGAACAGCAGGTCATTGAGGCAGTGCGCCGAGGTACTGGCCATCAGCAGGGTGCGGACGTTGCGGCCCGCCGGGTTCAGGCTCCATTGCATCCCGAAGGCCTGGGCCACGGGCTCAAGGGCGGCGTGCAGCTCGGCGAGGGAGGCCGCCGTCGTGGACTCGACCCGCATGAAGAAGGTGCCGGTGCTCTGGCTGCCGTACTGCTGTGAGTCCGTAATATTGCAGCCCGCCACGAGGAGGGCGCCGGCGACGGCATGCACGATTCCTGGCCGGTCCGGGCAGGAAAGAGTCAGGATGTAGGAGGCAGTCAGCTTCTCGTCAGTCACGATGAACAGCCTACCCGCGCCCGGGGCCCTGTTTTGGTAGTCTTAACGCGTCGCAACTGGCGTTGGATGGCTAACCATCAGGGAGCGGCACTCACGAAGACCACGGATCGTACGCCTGGGCCGAGGGTCATGTCTTACCGGTTGGCAGCATCGTTGCTGCTGACCCGTTGTTGTCGTCCCAGAGGCGTCAGGCGTTGCTGGACCTGCCTGTAACCAAGGGGCGGTGCAACGGGCGAGCCGGTAGCCTGACCTTTAGCAGAACCCGTTGCCTAGCCAGGAGTTCCTCGTGACTACTACCACCGCCACCTCAACCGCCGTGAGCAACCAGCCGCTGGCCGAGCTCGACCCGGAAATCGCCGCCGTACTGGCCCAGGAGCTTGGCCGCCAGCGCGGCACCCTGGAGATGATCGCCTCCGAGAACTTCGCCCCGCGCGCAGTGATGGAAGCCCAGGGCTCCGTCCTGACCAACAAATACGCCGAGGGCTACCCGGGCCGCCGCTACTACGGCGGCTGCGAATACGTGGACGTCGCCGAGCAGCTGGCGATCGACCGCGTCAAGGACCTTTTCGGCGCCGAGTACGCCAACGTCCAGCCGCACTCCGGCGCGCAGGCAAACGCCGCCGCCCTGGCCGCCATGATCACGCCCGGGGACAAGATCCTGGGCCTCTCGCTGGCCCACGGCGGACACCTGACCCACGGCATGAAGCTCAACTTCTCCGGCAAGCTCTACAAGGTTGCCGCCTACCAGGTCGAGGAAGACAACTTCCGGATCGACATGGACAAGCTGCGCGAGCAGGCCATCGCCGAGAAGCCGCAGGTGATCATCGCCGGCTGGTCCGCCTACCCCCGCCACCTCGACTTCGCCGCCTTCCGCTCGATCGCCGACGAGGTCGGCGCCCTGCTCTGGACCGACATGGCGCACTTCGCCGGCCTCGTCGCCGCAGGGCTGCACCCGAGCCCCGTGCCGTACTCCGACGTCGTCACCTCCACCGTGCACAAGACCCTCGCCGGCCCCCGGTCCGGCGTCATCCTGGCCAAGCAGGAGTGGGCCAAGAAGCTCAACTCCGCCGTCTTCCCGGGCCAGCAGGGCGGCCCGCTCATGCACGTGATCGCCGCCAAGGCCGTGGCCTTCAAGATCGCCGGCACCGAGGAATTCAAGGAGCGCCAGGAGCGCGTCCTGGAAGGCGCCAAGATCATCGCCGAGCGCCTCGGCGAGGCCGATGTGGCCGACGCCGGCGTCTCCGTCCTGACCGGCGGCACCGACGTGCACCTGGTCCTGGTTGACCTGCGCAATTCCCAGCTGGACGGCCAGCAGGCCGAGGACCTGCTCCACTCGGTGGGCATCACAGTCAACCGCAACGCCGTGCCGTTCGATCCCCGCCCGCCGATGGTCACCTCCGGCCTGCGCATCGGCACTCCGGCCCTGGCCACCCGCGGCTTCGGCGCCGAGGAGTTCACCGAGGTTGCCGACATCATCGCCACCGCCCTGAAGTCCGGCGCGGCCACGGATGTCGAGGCATTGCAGGCCCGAGTGGACAAGCTCGCCGCCGATTTCCCGCTGTACCCGCAGCACGAGCAGTGGTGACCGGATGAAGACTGAGACCGCAAGTACGGCACAGGTCCTGGACGGCAAGGCCACCGCCGCCACCATCAAGGCTGAACTCACCGAGCGCGTCGCCGCCCTCAAAGCCAAGGGCATCATACCCGGCCTGGGCACCATCCTGGTCGGCTCCGATCCGGGCAGCACCTGGTACGTGGGCGGCAAACACAAGGACTGCGCCGAGGTGGGCATCACCTCCATCCGGCGCGACCTGCCCGAGGACGCCAGCCAGGCGGAACTGCTGGCCGTGGTCCGGGAGCTCAACGAGAACCCGGAATGCACCGGCTACATCGTCCAGCTGCCGCTGCCCAAGCACATCGACCAGGACGTCATCCTGGAGGCCATGGATCCCGAGAAGGACGCCGACGGCCTGCACCCGATGAACCTGGGCCGGCTCGTGGCCAACGTCGGCGGACCCATGAAGTCCCCGCTGCCCTGCACGCCGAAGGGCTGTGTGGAGCTGCTGAGCCGGCACGGGATCAAGCTCAGCGGCAAGCGGGTCCTCGTCGTGGGCCGCGGCGTCACCATCGGCCGGCCGGTGGGTCTCCTGCTGACCCGCAAGGACGTCAACGCCACGGTCATCCTGGCCCACACCGGCACGGTGGACCTGCCCGCGGAACTGCGTCAGGCCGACGTCGTGATCGCCGCCGCGGGCCAGCCGCACATGATCAAGGCGGGAGACCTCAAGCCCGGGGCAATCGTGCTCGACGTCGGTGTCAGCCGTGTCGATGACGGCAACGGCAAGGCTGTGGTCACCGGAGACGTGGACCCCGCTGCGGCGGGTGTCGCCGCGTGGCTGTCCCCGAACCCAGGCGGCGTGGGCCCGATGACCCGCGCCATGCTGCTGGCCAACGTGGTGGAAACCGCGGAACGCCAGGCCGGGATCGCCTAAGAGGCCCCGGTACCGGAGGTCCCGGCACGGAAGGTAGGGCGCTTACTCCCGCGGGAGTAGGCGCCCTACCTCGTTAGGCAGACGACGCCGGGCGGCTCCGCAGCTAGGCTCGGAGTATGCAGCGCCGATTCCCGGGTCCGCCCCCCAGCTTTGTGGTGCTTGCGGTGGCCGTGGTCCAGGTGGTCGGCACGGTTTTCGCCGCGGCACGGCAGCCTGATCACCGGCCGCTGGACGTGCTGGCGTTCGTGCTGCTGCTGGCCGGGCCGGCGGCGCTGTCCCTCCGGCGGCGGGCACCGGCAGCCATGCTTCCCATGGCCGCCGCGGCGACCATCATCTACCTGGCCTCCGGATATCCGTGGGGACCGGTGCTGCTCTCACCGGCCGTGGCCATCGTGTTCTCGGCGGCCGCGGGCAGGCGGTGGCAGACGTGGACGGTCGTGGGTGCCTGCGCCGCGGCCCTGGTTGCGTTCTTCCTGGCCAGCGGCGATGAAGGTGCCCTGATCCGTGCCGTGGCGGGAACGTCCTGGCTGGTGATCCTGGTGCTGCTGGGGGAAGGAGCCCGGCTGCGCGGCGAACGCGTGGCGGAGAGGCACCGCCAGCAGGAATCCCGGGAGCAGGCCGCCCGGGACGAATACCGGGTGGCGCTCGCCCGTGACATCCATGACGTCGTGGCCCATTCGCTCTCCATGATCAACGTCCGCGCCTCGGTGGCGCTGCATCTGGGGGACCGGGATCCGGAGCAGTTCCGCCCTGCCCTGGAAGCCATCAAGACGGCCAGCAAGGAATCCCTGGACGAGGTCCGCCAGCTCCTGGGCGTGCTGCGTGACGATGCCCCGCTCCGCCCAGCCACGGCGCCCGGGTTCCGGAAACTGCCTGAACTCGCGGACAACGCGCGCCGCGGCGGGCTCGACGTGCGGCTGGACCAAAGGATCGGCCGGCCGATCCCCGGAGCGGTGCAGGAGACGGCCTACCGGATCGTGCAGGAGGCGCTGACCAACGTGGTGAGGCACTCAGGAGGCAGCCGGGCCGACGTCGTGCTTGAGGCTCCCTCCGCCGGGCCGGATGCCGGACGGCTCACCGTAACGGTCGACGACGACGGCCGCGGCGCAGCCGGCGCCCCCGCCGGGAACGGTGTGACCGGCATGCGGGAACGGGCGGCCGCGCTGGACGGCACCGTGGAGTTCCTGCCCTTGGACCCGGGCTGGCGGGTGCGGGCGGCCCTTCCGCTGCCTGAGGTGCCGGGTCCGGGGGCGCCGCGTCCCGGCGTGCCAGGGGAGGAACCGCGATGATCCGCATCCTGATCGCCGATGACCAGACGCTCATCCGCGCCGGGTTCCGGGCCCTCCTGGGCGCCGAGCCGGACATGGAAGTGGTGGCTGAATGCGGCACCGGCGAGGACGCAGTGAGGCTCGCGGCGCGGGACAAACCAGACGTTGTCCTGATGGACATCCGCATGCCGCACGGAGACGGGCTGGAGGCGACCCGCCGGATCCTCGCCGATCCAGGGCTTCCCGGAACGCGGGTCATCATCCTGACCACGTTCGAACTGGACGAGTACATCGCCGAAGCCGTCCGCGCCGGTGCCGCCGGATTCCTCGTCAAGGACACCGAGCCGGAGGAACTGCTTCGCGCCGTGCGCGTGGTGCACGACGGCGACGCCCTCCTGTCGCCGTCGGTGACGCGGCGCATCATGGCCCAGCTGGCGGTGCAGTCCCGGGCGGCCAGCCCGCCCAAGGCGGTGGACCAGATCACCGGGCGTGAACGGGAAGTGCTGCAGCTCGTGGGCGAGGGACTGAACAATGCCGAAATCGCGGAGCGGCTCTTCATCACCCCGCTGACGGCGAAGACCCACGTGTCGCGGATCATGGCCAAGTTGCTGGTCCGGGACCGGGCCCAGCTGGTGGTCCTCGCCTACGAATCGGGCCTGGTCCGCCCGGGCTGGACAGGCTAGCGGCGCAGCGGCCGGTCTCCCGCCGGAGTACGGGGCAGGGTTGAAGTGACTCCCCTCGGCGGACGCGCGGGGAGCGCCGGCGGAGAAGACTCTATTGCAGAGCCGGAAAACGGCTTGAACCGAGAGTTTGGACGACTGACATGCTTACTTCAATGATCGCCGCAGCAACCTACGCGCCCTGGCACGACGGCGGGTTCTCGCCGTGGTTCCTGCTGTTCCCGCTGTTCTGGATCCTGGTCATCGGCCTGTTGATCTTCATCGGCCGGCGCACCTGGCGGAGCAACCGCCGCTGGGCCGCCACGCAGGGCGGCGAAGGCGTGCTGCGCGAACGCTATGCCCGCGGGGAAATCGATGAGAAGGAGTACCGGGAGAGGCTGCAGGTCCTGCGCGGCGACGGAAAGTAATCGCGCACCGGAGCCTGGTCACGCGGAGATCCCGGCGGATTTCCGCGGCCCGGCTTCCTGGACTTTGTCACTTTCCCGCCCCGCGCCGGCCCCTCACCTGGACCTCGGAAATCGAATGGATTTTTTGAGACCTGACTCTTTCTTTGTTCGAACGTGCGTACTAACGTTGGGTGGGTGCCTGAACTTGTGTCCAACGAAGAACAGTCCAGAGAGCAGACCCGAACCGGTTCGCCGCAGTACGTCATCACCGCCAAGAACCTGACCAAGCGCTACGGCGACATCACCGCCGTCGACGGCATTTCCTTCAGCGTTCCGGCCGGCGAGGCGTTCGGGCTGCTGGGTCCCAACGGTGCCGGCAAGTCCACCACCATGAAAATGATCGGCGGGGTTTCGCAGCGCACCTCCGGCAGCCTGACCATAATGGGACTGGATCCGGAGGACCACGGGCCGGAAGTCCGCGCCCACCTGGGCGTGGTGCCGCAACAGGACAACCTCGATGAAGAACTCAGAGTCCGGGACAACCTGCTGGTCTACGGACGCTACTTCGGCCTGCCGATGAGCTACCTGCGGCCCAAGGCCGACGAGCTGCTGGAGTTCGCCCAGCTCACGGACAAGGCCAAGTCCAAGGTCGACGCGCTCTCCGGCGGCATGAAGCGCCGCCTCACGATCGCGCGCTCCCTCATCAACGAACCCCGCATCCTGCTGCTGGACGAGCCGACCACCGGGCTTGACCCGCAGGCCCGGCACATCCTCTGGGACCGGCTGTTCCGGCTCAAGGAACAGGGCGTCACCCTCATCCTCACGACGCACTACATGGACGAGGCCGAGCAGCTGTGCGACCGCCTGATCGTGGTGGACAAGGGCAGGATCATGGCCGAGGGTTCCCCCGCCAGCCTGATCCGCGAATACTCGACCCGCGAGGTCCTCGAGCTGCGGTTCGGCTCGGAACGCAACGCGACCGTCGGCGCCGAGCTCGAAGGCATCGGCGAACGCGTGGAAACCCTGCCGGACCGGGTGCTCATCTACGCCCACGACGGCGAAGCCGCCCTGGAGCAGGTCTCCGCCCGAGGGCTGCGGCCGCTGACGTCGCTGGTGCGCCGGTCCTCGCTGGAGGACGTCTTCCTGCGCCTGACCGGCAGGAGCCTCGTTGACTGAGCGCGCAGCACTTACTGGAGCGGCGGGGAGCACGACGGCGGCGCCCCTGCGCGCCCACTCGCCGGCCGTCTCGGCGGCCCGCGCGCGCCGGTGGGGGGCCCTCTACTATGCCGAGCAGGTCCTCCGGGTCATGAAGGGCTACGGCTGGACCATCATCATGTACGGCGTCGGGCAGCCGGTCGCCTACCTCTTCGCAATGGGCGTGGGCCTCGCCACGCTGGTCCAGGCCAACGGCGCAGGGGTCTTCGGCGGTGTCAGCTACCTGACCTTCATCGCGCCGGCCCTGCTGATTTCGGCCGCGGTCATGACGGCGGCCAACGAGTTCACGTTTCCGGTGATGGACGGCTTCAAATGGCGGCGGGTCTATTACGGGCCCCACGCCTCGCCGCTGACTCCGGCGCAGATCGCCGGCGGCCAGATCATCGCCGTCACGGTCCGCTTCCTGCTGCAGTCAGCCCTCTACTTCGCCGTCGTGGCCCTGTTCGGGGCGTCCCCCAGCGGCTGGGGCTGGGTTTCGATCCTGGTGGCGACCCTGGCCGGGCTGTCCTTTGGTCTGCCACTGATGGCCTATGCGGCGTCCATCAAGGACGACAAGGGCCAGTTCGCCATGGTCATGCGGTTCATCGTCACGCCGTTGTTCCTGTTCTCCGGCACCTTTTTTCCACTGGACACGCTGCCCCTGGGCGTGCGCTGGATCGGCTGGATTTCGCCGATCTGGCACGGGACCGAGCTGGGCCGGGTGTTTAGCTACGGCTACCGGGAGACCCCGCTGCTCACCATCGTCCACCTCGCCTTCCTGCTGGGCCTGACGGTTATTGGCTGGGTCCTGACCAAGCGCCAGTTCTCGAAGAGGATGGGCGCATGAGCAGCGTCACGGAAGCCGCCCGCAACCGCCACTTCGGCCCCATCTACTCGCGCAATGTCCGCGCCGTCGTCGCCCGCGGGCTGATGGCCACCAAGAGCAGCAACTGGATGGTGATGCTCTCGGGCTTCTTCGAGCCCGTGCTGTACCTGATCTCCATGGGCGTGGGCATGGGTGCGATCGTCGGCTCGGTGCATGGTCCCGGCGGGCAGGAGATTTCCTACGCCGCCTACATTGCGCCGGCGCTGCTGGCTGTCTCCGCCATGAACGGTGCCGTCTACGATTCCACCTGGAACGTCTTCTTCAAGATGAACTTCGCCAAGCTCTACCAGGGGATGCTCTACACCTCGCTGGGGCCGCTGGACGTCGCCATGGGGGAGATCTTCCTGGCCCTGCTGCGCGGGCTCTTGTACGCCACCGGCTTCACGGCCGTGATGGGGGTGATGGGGCTGATCACGACGCCGTGGGCCGTCCTGATGATTCCGGCCTCGGTCCTGATCGCGTTCGGCTTCGCGAGCTTCGGCATGGGGATCACCAGCTTCATGAAGACGTTCCAGCAGATGGACTGGATCAATTTTGTAATGCTGCCGATGTTCCTCTTCAGCGCCACGTTTTACCCGCTCAGCGTGTATCCGCAGTACATCCAGTGGCTGATCCAGGCAATGCCGCTGTGGCACGGGGTGGAGCTGCTGCGCCAGATCAGCGTGGGCGTGTTCACCCCGGCCACCGCCCTCCACATCGGCTACTACGTCGTCATGATCGCCCTCGGGGTCCTGCTCACCACGGGTCGCCTTCGCCGGCTGTTCCTGAAGTAGCCGTTCCCGCCCGCCACGGAGGGGGTGACAGGGTGTGCGTTCGCCCGGGGTGGAAGCGGCCACCGCGCGGCTCCCGCGTTTGAGACAATGGACCCATGCGATCTCTGGGTAACCCTAACTCCACGTCCAACCCGGCCAAGGCCCGGTTTTCCATGTTGCGCATCAGCGGACCCGGGATGACGGTGTTCATCATCGCGTTCGTCGTCGCGGTCATCTTCGCGGCCAACCAGAACGACGTCGTGGGCTGGGTTGTGGCGATCATCGCCGCCTTCTGGCTCGCCTTGGCATCGTTCGTGGTCTTCAGCATCCAGAGGGCCGCCAGGAAGGCCGGGGCCAAGCTGGCCGAGGCACAGAACGCGTTCAACGCCGCGACCGGCAGGGCGCCGTCGTCGGGCAGCGTTGACCATGGCAACACGCGCGTCGTCAGCGACCGCCGCGAAGCCGACGGCGTCCGCGACATGAAGCTCGACCACTCCTTCAAGATCGTCCAGGTGCAGGTCCACGTCGTGGAGCAGGAGCGCGCCAAGGGCGACGCCTCGGACCAGGAGACGATCCGCCGGGCGCTGGAGACCATCGAGATCACCGCCACCAACGCGCGGGACATGATCAAGTCCTCCGGCGGAACCGACGAACCCGTCAGCGGAACCATCATCGACTAGAGTGGATCGGGTGAGCTCGGCATTGAAGAAGGACCACCTTCGCATCGCATCAGTCAACGTCAACGGCCTTCGCGCCGCCTACAAGAAGGGCATGGCGGAATGGTTGGAGCCGCGCGAGGTGGACGTCCTGTGCCTTCAGGAGGTCCGCGCGCCTGACGAGATCGTCCATGAGCTGCTCGGCGAGGGCTGGTTCATTTTTCACGCCGAGGCCGAAGCCAAGGGCCGCGCCGGCGTCGCCATTGCCTCCCGCGCCGAACCCCTCGCCACCCGCGTCGGGATCGGCGAGGACTACTTCGCCACTACCGGCCGCTGGGTCGAAGCCGACTACGCCGTGCAGGACGGCGACGGCGAGGACTCCCAGCTGACCGTGGTCAGTGCCTACGTGCACTCCGGCGAGGCCGGCACCCCGAGGCAGGACGACAAGTACCGGTTCCTGGACGTCATGATCAACCGCCTGCCCGAATTGGCGCGGCACAGCAACCATGCCCTGGTGGTGGGCGACTTAAACGTCGGCCACACGGAGCTGGATATCAAGAACTGGAAGGGCAACGTCAAACGTGCGGGCTTCCTTCCGGAGGAACGCGCCTACTTCGACCGCTTCTTCGGCGAGGAAATCGGCTGGAAGGACGTTCACCGGGGCCTGGCGGGTAACGTCAACGGCCCCTACACCTGGTGGTCGCAACGGGGCAAGGCCTTCGACACCGACACCGGCTGGCGCATCGATTACCACATGGCCACGCCCGCTCTCGCTGCCGCCGCCCTGTCAGCCGTTGTTGACCGGGCCCCGTCCTGGGACACACGCTTCTCCGACCACGCCCCGCTGGTAGTGGACTACCGGCTCTAAGCCCCAAAGGTTTTCTCAACATGACTAGCTCAACCATTCCTGCCAGCAAGAAGCGCATCCTCTCAGGGGCCAAGCCCACCGGCGATTCCCTGCACCTGGGCAACTACATCGGTGCTGTCCGCAATTGGGTGGACATGCAGTCCGAATACGACGCCGTATTCTTCATCCCGGATCTGCACGCGATCACCGTGGACTTCGAGCCGTCCGAGCTTGCCAAACGAACCCGGGTGGTGGCTGCGCAGTACATCGCCGCCGGCATTGACCCGGACAAGAGCATTTTCTTCGTGCAGTCGCACGTGCCCGAGCACGCGCAGCTCGCCTGGGCACTGAACTGCATCACCGGCTTCGGCGAAGCGTCCCGCATGACGCAGTTCAAGGACAAGACGCAGAAGTCCGGTGCCGATGCGGCAACGCTCGGGCTTTTTGCCTACCCCACGCTGATGGCGGCGGATATCCTGCTGTACCAGACTGACCTGGTTCCCGTCGGCGAGGACCAGCGGCAGCACCTGGAACTGACCCGCAATCTGGCGCAGCGGTTCAATACCCGCTTCGGTGAGACCTTCACGGTGCCGGAGGCGACCATCCTCAAGGCCACCGCCAAGATCTACGACCTCCAGAGTCCGACGGCCAAGATGTCCAAGACCGGCGGGTCGCCCAACGGTTCCATCCAGCTGCTGGAGGACCCTAGGATCGCCGCGAAACGGATCAAATCCGCCGTGACGGACACCGGTACGGAGGTGCGGTTTGATGCCGAGGCCAAGCCCGGAGTCTCGAATCTGCTGACGATTTATTCCACGCTGACGGGTAAGTCCGTGACCGACCTTGAAACCGAATACCAGGGCAAGATGTACGGCCACCTCAAGGCGGATCTGGCAGAGGTGATGGTGGACTTCATCACGCCGCTCCGGGACCGCACCCACGAGCTCATGGCCGATCCGGCCGAGCTGGACCGGCTGTTGGCACAGGGCGCCGAGCGCGCCCGTGAGATCGCCTCCGTCACGCTCGGCAAGGTGTACGAGCGCATGGGCTTCCTTCCGTCGCTGAGTTTGGCCGGAGTCCGCTAGACCGATGTCTTCCGTCAGTAAAGTCACCGCGAATGACACCTCGCGTGCCAGCAGCGCCCGCCCGGGGAGCGTTTATCCGGACGGGGTTCAAGCGACGGACAGTGTTCCCGAGTCAAACGGGCAGACACGCAGCGAAGGCATGAGCATCGGTGTGATTCTGGGGTTCCCGGCGGATATCGCCGAGGACCTCCAGCGCTGGCGGGCCTCCTTCGGGGACCCCATGGCGGGCGTCATCCCCGCGCACATCACGCTGGTCACGACCACCATGACCCAGGACTGGGAGGCGACGCGCAGCCACGTGCGCGAGATTGCGCGCAAACAGGATCCGTTCACCGTGACCATCGCGGGCACCGGATCATTCCGGCCCGTCTCGCCGGTAGTCTTCCTCAACGTCGAAGACGGCTTCGGTGACTGCGTCAGCCTGCACCAGCAGCTCCAGACCGGACCGCTGGAACGTGAGCTGCCCTTCGCGTACCACCCGCATGTCACTATCGCCCATGACGTGGCGCCGGAAAGCCTCGACGAGGCCGAAACGGTGCTGAAGGATTACCGGGCCACGTTCCCGGTGGCTAGCATGGGACTTTACGAGCACGACGACAACGGCATATGGCAGCTACGGGAAGAGCTTGACTTTGGTACCGAACGCGACGACAGAAGCCGGGACGGCGCAGCAGGCGCCCGCTGAGCCGCCCCTTCCCACTGAGCTGGCCCGGCTGAAACTGGAAGTCATCCGGAAGAAAGTCGACTGGGGCAAGGCCCGCCGCTCCGGCGGCGGGGGACTGGCGCCGCTGATGGCCATGGTCCAGTGGCTCCTGGCCCGGCTCAATGCCTTCTTACCCGTGCGGGCCTTCCGGCACTACAGCCTCCAGCACGGCCCGCTCATGAGCGCCGGCATCGGTTTCAACATGTTCTTCTCCATTACCGGCCTGCTGGCCACCGGCTTCTCCGTCGCCGGGCTGCTGCTGCGCGGTCAGCCGGCACTGCTGGACCGGGTGGTCAGCAGTGTCGCCGCAAGTGCCCCCGGCCTGTTGAAGGTCGGCGGCCGCGAAGGCCTTGTGGATCCGCAGGACCTGCTGAATCCCAGCGGCCTGGGCTGGACGGCCGTGATCGCCGCGGTGGTGACTGTGGTGACGTCGCTGGGCTGGATCGCGGGCCTGCGGGAAGGGCTGCGGGGTGTGATGCAGCTCAGCCCCCTGAAGATGAACCCGGTTCTGCTGAAACTGCGCGACGCCGGGACCCTGCTGCTGCTCGGCGTGACCTTGGTGATCAGCGCCGGCGTGTCACTGGTGTTCGGCACCGCCGCGGGCTGGGTGGCTGAGCTGCTCCATCTTGACCCGCTGGTGGCCGGGCCGCTGACCACCTCCATCAAGATCGCAGTGCCGCTCCTGCTCGGCTGGGTCACGGCCCTGATCATGTTCCGGCTCGCCGGAGGCCTGAAGCTGGCCCGGCGTGCGCTGCTGGAGGGCACCATCCTCGCCGCGGCGGGTACCGGTGTGTTGCAGATCTTCAGCGCCGAACTCCTGGCCAGCGCCGGCCGGAACCCCATCCTGGCGCCCTTTGCCATCATCATCGGCCTGCTCATCTGGTTCAACCTGATCAGCCAGGTGTACCTGGTGTCCGCCGCCTGGTCCGCGATCCGCGAAGAGGATCTGAGAACCGGGCCCGTTGCCGGCACGAAGGGGTGGGGCGCCCGCCACGTGCAGCCGGGCAGGACGCCGGTGGAGCCCCTGGAGCGCAAACGCTCCGCTGCGGCAGCGTTCAGGCGTCGAGGTACTGATCGGCCCACGCCGAAATAATCTTCGCCGCGCGGGCTGCCTGGCCCTTGCCGGTCAGCAGGTGATCGCTGCCTTCCAGGGAGACGAAGCTGCGCGGATGCCGTGCCGTCTGGAAGATCGTGCTCGCGTTCTCAATCCCCACGGTGTTGTCCGTGGGGGAGTGGAGCACCATAAGCGGCTTGTGGAGCCGCTTGATGCAGTCCGTGAGGTCGGCGTGTTCAAGGTCCTCGACGAAGTGCCGGCGGATCTCCACCCGCTTGCCGCCAAGGTCCACCTCCGCGCTTCCTTCGCTGAGGATCCGGTCCAGGGCGGCATCGAACACGTGGGCCACATGCTTGGGCGAGAATGGCGCACCCACCGTGGCTACGGCGTCGAGCTCGGGAATCTCCCGCGCGGCTGCCAGGACAGCGGCCCCGCCGAAGGAGTGACCGACCAGCAGGGAGACCGGGCGGCCGGATTCCCGCATGAATTCGGCGGCCCTCACGGTGTCCGCCACCTTGTGGCTGAAGGAGCCCTCCGACCACAGCCCGGCGGACTCGCCGAGACCCAGATTGTCGAAGCGGAGCATACCCACCCCGTTGTCCGCCAGCGCCTTACACATGCGCGACGCCGAAGGGCTGTCCTTGCCCAGCGTGAAGCCGTGCGAGAAAACACCCCAGCCCTTCACCGGGCCTTCCGGGATGTCGACGGTGCCGGACAGCAGCTCGCCGGTGGAGCCCTTGAATGATACTTTTTCGGAGCGGGACACCGTGTCCCCTTTCGTCTGGTGGTGAACGGACGACGGCGCCACCCACCGGAAGGTGAGTGACGCCGTCGTCCGCAGGAGGTTATTAGATCTTGCGGGACAGAATGGCCTGCTTGACCTCCGCGATTGCCTGCGTGACCTGGATGCCGCGGGGGCATGCTTCGGTGCAGTTGAAGGTGGTGCGGCAGCGCCACACGCCTTCCTTGTCGTTGAGGATCTCCAGGCGCATGTCGCCGGCGTCATCGCGGGAATCGAAGATGAAGCGGTGCGCGTTGACGATCGCGGCCGGGCCGAAGTACTGCCCGTCGGTCCAGAACACCGGGCAGGACGAGGTGCACGCGGCGCAGAGGATGCACTTGGTGGTGTCGTCGAACCGTTCGCGGTCCTCGGCGGACTGCAGGCGTTCCTTGGTGGGCTCGTGGCCGCGGTTGATCAGGAACGGCATGACTTCGCGGAAGGACTGGAAGAACGGCTCCATGTCCACGATCAGGTCCTTCTCCACCGGCAGGCCCTTGATGGGCTCGACCGTGATGGGCTTGGACGTGTCCAGGTCCTTCAGGAGGGTCTTGCAGGCGAGGCGGTTGCGGCCGTTGATGCGCATGGCATCGGAGCCGCAGACGCCGTGGGCGCAGGACCGGCGGAAGGAGACGCTGCCGTCGATTTCCCACTTGATCTTGTGCAGGGCGTCGAGGACACGGTCGGTGCCGTACATGGTGACCTTGAAGTCGTCCCAGGTGGACTCGTCGGAGACCTCCGGGTTGTAGCGGCGGACCCGCAGGGTCACGTCGAAGGACGGAATGTCCCCGCCGCCGCCGACGTGCGCGGGCAGTTCGATCTTGGAGGCTGGCTCAGCAAGTTCAGCGGTCATCTTAGTACTTCCTCACCATCGGCTCGTAGCGCGTAAAGACCACCGGTTTGGTGCCCAGCCGGATGCCGGCAATGCTCTCGGCGGAACCGTCCGCCGGGGCATGCTCATCCTTGTACGCCATGGAGTGCTTCATGAATTTTTCGTCGTCGCGCTCGGGGAAGTCCTCGCGGAAGTGTCCGCCGCGGGATTCCTCGCGGTGCAGGGCCGCCACGGTCATGACCTTGGCGAGCTCCAGCAGGAAGCCCAGTTCCACGGCCTCGAGCAGGTCAAGGTTGAAGCGCTTGCCCTTGTCCTGGACGCTGATGCGCTGGTACCGCTCCTCGAAGGAGGCGATGTCCGTGAGGACCTGGTTCAGCGTGTCGGCGGTGCGGAACACCTGCATGTTGGCATCCATGGTGTCCTGCAGTTCCTTGCGGATCGCAGCGACCTTTTCGGTGCCGTCGGAGGTGCGGACGTGGTCCAGCAGCTGCAGGGTGTAGCCCTCCGGGTCGGCGGGGAGCTCCACGTAGTCGGCGGTCTTGGCGTATTCCGCGGCGGCAATGCCGGCGCGCTTGCCGAAGACGTTGATGTCCAGCAGGGAGTTGGTGCCGAGGCGGTTGGAGCCGTGCACGGAAACGCAGGCAACCTCGCCGGCGGCGTAGAGGCCCGGGATGACGGTGTCGTTGTCCTGGAGCACCTCGGCGCTGATGTTCGTGGGGATGCCGCCCATGGCGTAGTGCGCCGTCGGGAAGACCGGAACCGGCTCCGTGTACGGCTCGACGCCCAGGTAGGTGCGGGCGAACTCGGTGATGTCCGGCAGCTTCGCGTCGATGTGCGCGGGCTCAAGGTGGGTCAGGTCAAGGAGCACGTAGTCCTTGTTCGGGCCGCAGCCGCGTCCCTCACGGACTTCGTTGGCCATGGAGCGGGCCACGATGTCGCGGGGGGCGAGGTCCTTGATGGTGGGGGCGTAGCGCTCCATGAAGCGCTCACCCTCGGAGTTGCGGAGGATGGCGCCTTCGCCGCGGGCTGCCTCTGAGAGGAGGATGCCCAGGCCGGCGAGGCCTGTCGGGTGGAACTGGAAGAACTCCATGTCCTCCAGGGGGATGCCGCGGCGGAACGCGATTCCCATGCCGTCACCGGTGAGGGTGTGGGCGTTGGATGTGGTCTTGAAGACCTTACCGGCGCCGCCGGAGGCGAACACCACGGACTTGGCCTGGAAGACGTGCAGTTCGCCGGAGGCGAGGTCGTAGGAGACGACGCCGGCAACGCGCTTCTGCTTGTACGGGGTGCCGTCCTCGCGGACAGCGTCTTCCTCGACGGTCAGCAGGTCAAGGACGTAGTACTCGTTGTAGAACTCAACGTTGTGCTTGACGCAGTTTTGGTACAGCGTCTGCAGGATCATGTGGCCGGTGCGGTCGGCGGCGTAGCAGGCACGGCGGACCGGAGCCTTGCCGTGGTCGCGGGTGTGGCCACCGAAACGGCGCTGGTCAATGCGGCCCTCGGGCGTGCGGTTGAATGGCAGGCCCATCTTTTCCAGGTCCAGGACGGCGTCGATCGCTTCCTTCGCCATGACCTCGGCGGCGTCCTGGTCGACCAGGTAGTCGCCGCCCTTGATGGTGTCGAAGGTGTGCCACTCCCAGTTGTCTTCCTCGACGTTCGCCAGTGCCGCACACATGCCGCCCTGCGCCGCGCCGGTGTGGGACCGGGTGGGGTAGAGCTTGGTCAGTACTGCTGTTCGGGCGCGCTGACCTGATTCGATCGCCGCGCGCATCCCGGCGCCACCGGCACCGACGATGACGACGTCGTACTTATGGACCTGCATACCAGACGCTCTTTCTCTCAAAATTCGCTATAAAACACCGGCCGGCGGAGCCCGCTCAGTGAAGTCTCGTGCAATCTCTTACGTGCGCTGGGCAGGCAAGGATCAGTTGCCGTGACGGACGGTGAGTTCATGCCCAGGGGGCAAGGTCCGCGACGGTTGCGCCGCTAAGGCGTTGGGCAGAAGCCGCCGGGAAGCTGGACACCGTTGACCACGGGGCACGGGTCGAACGTGAAGATGACCAGGGTGCCCAGGATGATGATGACGGTGGTGGCCGCGTAGAGGACGATCTTCAGCCAGAGGCGCGTGGAGTCCCTCTCGGCGTAGTCGTTGATGATGGTGCGGACGCCGTTGGTGCCGTGCAGCATGGCGAGCCACAGCATGGCCAGGTCCCAGACCTGCCAGAACGGGTCGGCCCACTTGCCGGCCACGAAGCCGAAGTCGATGGCGTGGATGCCTTCGCCCACCAGCAGGTTGACGGTCAGGTGTCCGAAGATCAGGACCACCAGCACGACGCCGGAAAGCCGCATGAACAGCCACGCCAGCATCTCGAAGTTGCCCTTGGAGGAACCGTTGCGGCGGTACTTCGGCTGGATCTTTCCGCTGCTGCTTTTTCCGCTGCCGTTCCCGCTACGTGGGGGCTGGATCTCAGTTGCAGTCATGGCTTAGTGACCTCCGAAGGCGAGGGAAAGGTGGCGGATGGAGAAGCCCACCATGACGACGACCCAGAGGCCCAGGACCGTCCAGAGCATCTGGCGCTGGTACTTGGCGCCCTTCTTCCAGAAGTCGACGGCGATGATCCGCAGGCCGTTGAAGGCGTGGAACACGATCGCTGCGACGAGGCCCGTTTCACCCAGGGCCATCAGGGGGTTCTTGTAGGCACCGATCACGGCGGTGTAGGCCTCGGGGGACACACGCACCAATGAGGTGTCCAGCACATGGACCAACAAGAAGAAAAAGATCACTACACCGGTAATGCGGTGTCCAACCCAGGACCACATGCCTTCACGGCCGCGGTACAAGGTGCCAGCTGGTTTTGTCGGCACTGAATAAACCTCCCTGCAACACAGCGGCGCTGGCATGGGATCCACGCGGGGGGAACGCCTGCTGCGAGAACACTCGTAAGCTCAAGCCTAAATCTAGGCTTCGCTCACAGCTTATTCAATTCAGGAACTCGTCGGTGACGGCCTCCGGCGCGGTTTTCCGCCCGTTTTGAGACGAACGCCACATTCGGGGGGATGCAGAGCAACCCGAGGTGCCATTCACGGGCGATTTGGCCGGGTTCGGCTAAAGTAGCCCTGATGACTACAGACAAAGTGACAAGCCAGGATTCACCGCTGGACCGTTTCATAGCAGTGATTCCGGCAGGCGGAGTGGGGACCCGCCTCTGGCCCCTGTCGCGGGCCGCAGCCCCGAAGTTCCTCCACGACCTCACGGGTTCGGGCAGCACGCTGCTGCGCGCAACCTATGACCGCCTCCAGCCCCTCGCAGGCAAGCACGTGCTTGTGGTTACGGGCTCGGCCCACCGCGCAGCGGTCTGCCGCCAGCTGCCCGAGGTCCAGGATGCCGACCTCGTGTTGGAGAGCGAACCGAAGGACTCCGGCGCGGCGATCGGCCTCGCCGCGGCCATCCTGCACGAGCGGGACCCGGACACCATCATGGGTTCCTTCGCCGCGGACCAGGTCATCAGCCCGGACGAACTCTTCCAGGATGCCGTCCGCGAGGCAATCCACACCGCGGCCGCGGGGAAGATCGTCACCATCGGCATCAAGCCCACCCACCCGTCGACCGGATTCGGCTACATCCGCTCGGGCGCCACCCTCAACATCCCCGACGCCCCCAGTGCGCAGTCGGTCGTGGAGTTCGTGGAGAAGCCCAGCGAGGAAGTCGCCCAGCAGTACGTGGACAGCGGCGAGTACGTGTGGAATGCCGGCATGTTCGTGGCACCCGTCTCGCTCATGCTCAAGCACCTCGAAGCCAACCAGCCGGAGCTCTTCGCCGGGCTGCAGGAAATCGCCAAGGCCTGGGACACCCCGCAGCGGGACGAAGTCACAGCCCGTGTCTGGCCCACGCTGCCCAAGATCGCCATTGACTACGCCGTTGCCGAGCCCGCCGCCGCGGCGGGAGACGTCGCCGTCGTGCCCGGCACGTTCCGCTGGGACGACGTCGGGGACTTCGCCTCCGTGGGCCGGCTCAACAGCGCCAAGGAGGTCGACGACGTCACGGTCCTCGGCGAAGGCGCCCGGGTGTTCACCGAGAACGCCAGCGGTGTGGTGGTGTCGGACACCAAGCGCGTGATCGCGCTGATCGGCATCAAGGACGTCGTGATCGTGGACACCCCCGATGCCCTGCTGGTCACCACCAAGGAACATTCCCAGCGGGTCAAGCAGGCTGTCGACGCCCTCAAGGCCAAGGGCGACACCGACGTCCTGTAGGCGTTCATCCCGCCCGGGGCCGGTATCAGTCCAGTGGCTCAGGCCAGTGCCTGTTGTTCAGTAATCCGTAACGCGCCGTACCCGATGCCGCTATTTTTTGTGCGCTCGCTAGAGTTATTCTGTGCGCAACTACACTACTGAAGCTGAGCCCACCACTCTGGTGGGGCCGTGGCTGGAGCCCCTCCTGCCGGAGCTGATCGCTTTCCGCCGTGACCTCCATGCGCACCCCGAGCTGTCCTTCAAAGAGTTCCGCACGACCGACAGGCTCGCGAAGCGGCTGGAGGCTGCCGGCCTCAAGCCCCGCCGCCTCGAAGGCACCGGGCTGACGGTGGATATCGGTGAAGGCCCGATCGCCACGGCCCTCCGCGGCGACATCGACGCCCTTCCCATCATCGAGGAGACCGGCCTCGAGTTCGCCTCGAAAAACCACGGCGTCACCCACGCCTGCGGACACGACGTCCACACCACCACGATGCTGGGCATCGCCCTGATCCTGCAGCGCATGCACGAGGAGTCTCCGCTGCGGGGCTCGGTCCGGATCATTTTCCAGCCCGCGGAGGAAACCATGCCGGGAGGCGCGCACGCGTGCATCGAGCAGGGCGTCCTGGAAGGCGTCCCGCGCATCCTGGCCCTGCACTGCGACCCGCGGATCGACGTCGGCAAGATCGGCACCCGGATCGGGGCCATCACTTCCGCCTCGGACACCATCAAGATCGAACTCTCCGGACGCGGCGGCCACACCTCGCGCCCGCACCTGACCGAAGAACTCGTCTTCGCCCTGGCCCAGATCGCGGTGAACGTTCCCGCGGTGCTCTCCCGCCGGGTCGATGTGCGAAGCGGCGTCTCAGTGGTGTGGGGCCAGATCTCGGCAGGCTCCGCCCCGAACGCCATTCCGGGCAGCGGCTACATGGCCGGCACCATGCGGTGCCTGGACCGCGACGCCTGGCACAGCGCCGGCGAGCTCCTCGACGACGTCGTCCGGCAGATCGCGGAGCCCTACGGCGTCGACGTCCACCTGGAACACACCCGCGGCGTGCCGCCTGTGGTGAACTCCGAACACGAGACCGCGCTGATCGAGGCCGCGGCCCGGGCCGAAATCGGCGAGAGCTCCGTCGTCCTGACCCCCCAGTCCATGGGCGGGGAGGACTTTGCCTGGTTCCTCGCGGACACGCCCGGGGCCATGATGCGCCTCGGCACCAAGACGCCCGGCGGGGAAGAGTACGACCTCCACCGCGGCGACTACATCCTGGACGAGCGGGCCCTCGGTCTTGGCATCCAGGTCCTCACGGCGGCGGCCCTGCGCACCCTCCGCGACCTCTAAGCCGCCAGCCGGTGCTTCCGCCGCGCAGGGCCTTCCAGGAAGCAGCGTGAGCTGTCACTTAACGCTGTCAAACCGCACGGTTGACGACATTAACTGCAAGTTCACTCCATGTTGTACGCGCATATGAGTTGTGCACAATTGAATTGTGCGCTACGGTTAGTGCATGCCTAACGCAGCACGGCCCAACACTCCCGGCCCTGAGGCGCTCCGCCTCAACGCCCCCCGCCTCAACCGGCAGCTCTGCTTTGCGATGTACTCGGCGTCGCGTGCTGCCACCGCGGCGTACCGGCCGATGCTCGAGGACCTCGGACTGACCTACCCGCAGTACCTCGTGATGCTGGTGCTGTGGGAGGAGGAGCCCCGCAGTGTCCGCGAACTGGGGGAAGAACTGGGACTCGATTCGGGAACGCTCTCACCCCTCCTGAAGCGGCTCGAATCCCTGGGCCACGTGGAACGCCGCCGGTCCACCGAGGACGAGCGCCGGGTTGAGGTCTTCCTGACCGACGCCGGAGCCGCGCTGAGCACCAAAGCCACCGGCATCCCGCAGCGGCTCGCAGATGCCGCCGGCCTCTCGGCCGCGGAACTCGACCAGCTCCGCGAGACGCTGGGCCGGCTCACGACCGCCCTCCAGTCCTCCCGCTAGACCTTTTCCACACGCAGCCTTTTTCACGTGCAGCTTTTTTCACGTGCAGCTTTTTTCACTTAACTGATCGGAATCCACATGAAGACTCTCTACACGGCCGAAGCACTGGCCTCGGGCGAAGGCCGCGACGGCAGCGCCCGCACCAAGGACGGCAAGCTCAACGTCACCCTGGCCAGCCCCGTCGAACTCGGCGGCGACGGCGCCGGGACCAACCCCGAGCAGCTGTTCGCCGCCGGCTACGCCGCTTGCTTCCACTCCGCACTGCGCCTCGTGGGACGCAAGGAGCGCGCGGACCTGACGGATTCCGCCGTCGCCGCCAAGATCCACTTCGGCGCCCTCGAGGACGGCGCCGGCTACGGCCTGGCCGCCGAGCTCGAGATCGCCCTGCCCGCCGTGGACCGGCAGACCGCCGAGGCCCTCGTGGCCAAGGCCCACCGGATCTGCCCGTACTCCAACGCCACCCGTGGCAACATCACCGTCGACATCAAGATCCTGGAGGTCGCCGCATGAGCGCCAACACCGACACCTTCACCCTCCCCGCCACCACGCGCGAAATCCAGCTCGCGTCACGGCCGCACGGCCGCCCCGTTCCGGAGAACTTCCGCCTCGCCGAGTCCCGGCTACCCGAGCTCCAGGACGGCCAAGTACTGGTCCGCAACCTCTACATCTCGGTGGACCCCTACATGCGCGGCCGCATGAATGACGTCAAGTCCTACTCCGCACCGTTTGCGCTGGATGCGGCGCTCGACGGCGGTGCCGTCGGCGAGGTCATCGCGTCCCGGGCCGAAGGGCGCGCGGTGGGAGACGCCGTCGTCCATCAGCTCGGCTGGCGCGAGTATGCCGTGGTGGACGCCGCCGCCACCACCCCGGCCCGCACGGATCTGGCCCCCGCCTCGGCTTTCCTGGGCGCCCTGGGCATGACCGGCCTCACGGCCTATGCGGGCCTGCTGAAGGTTGCCGAGTTCAAGCCCGGCGACGCCGTCTTCGTCTCCGGAGCCGCAGGCGCCGTGGGCTCACTGGTGGGGCAGATCGCCAAGGCCAAGGGGGCCTCCCGGGTGATCGGCAGCGCCGGAACGCCGGAGAAGGTCGCCCGGCTGCTGGAGCTCGGCTTCGACGCCGCGTTCAACTACCACGACGGACCGGTGCGCGAGCTGCTCGAGGAGGCTGCGGGGGATAAGGGCATCGACGTCTACTTCGACAACGTCGGCGGCGAGCACCTGGAGGCAGCCCTCTCGGTGCTGAACGTGGGAGGCCGGGTGGCCCTGTGCGGCGCGATTGCACAGTACAACTCCACCGAGGCGACCCCGGGTCCGCGAAACCTCATGCAGGCGATCGGCAAGCAGCTGACGCTGCGCGGCTTCCTGGTCAGCGGGCAGCGTCAGCATGCGGCGGAATTCGCCGGTCAGATGGCGGCGTGGCTGGCCGACGGCACCGTCCGCTACGACGAGACCGTGGTGGACGGGCTGGAAAATGCTCCGCAGGCCTTCATGGACCTGCTCGACGGGGCGAACACCGGGAAGATGCTCGTCCGTATCTGAGCCTCCGCCCTGAGCGTCCGCATCCGGACAGGCACCCAGCAGGCACGCAGCACGCACGCAGTGGCCGCCGCACGGGGGAACGGCGGCAACTACCGCTTGGTAACAAGTTCTAAACAATCTGGGGAATCGCGCTGCGCTGTGCTATCAGGACGTGTCACAGGACACTAAAGTGACTTGCATCAGTGCGCCTCGGCGCAATGCTGCGAATCCATCAGTGAAAACAGAGTTTCAGCCGAACACCCGAAACGGACACTCATTGAACACCCCGTCGTAGCGCCTACTCTTTCTTCCTGGAGGAAAATTGAAGAACTCACTGCGTGCAACCCTCAAGCGCGGTTCAATGACCGGAGTCGCCACCGCGGGTGCGGCCGCTCTGCTGCTGACCGGCTGCGGGTCCGCCCCGACTCCGTCCGGTTCCTCCGGCTCCGCGACGAAATCGGACTACACCGCGTGCATGGTTTCCGACTCCGGTGGATTTGACGACAAGTCGTTCAACCAGTCCGGCTATGAAGGTTTGCAGCAGTCGGTCAAGGACCTGGGAATCCAGGAGAAGCACGTCCAGTCCAAGGCTGACACGGACTACGACCCCAACCTGCGCTCCATGGTGCAGCAGGGCTGCAAGCTCACTGTTACGGTCGGCTTCCTGCTCGGCGACGCCACGAAGTCCATCGCCGAGGCCAACCCGAACAGCCACTTCGCGATCATTGACTACAACGACCCCACGTTCCCCAAGAACGTGAAGCCGATCGTTTACGACACGGCTCAGGCTGCATTCCTGGCGGGCTACCTTGCCGCGGGAACGTCGAAGACCGGAAAAGTGGCCACTTTCGGCGGTATCAACATCCCCACTGTCACGATCTTCATGGACGGCTTCGCCGACGGCGTGAAGTACTACAACGACAAGAAGGGCAAGAGCGTACAGCTCATTGGCTGGGACAAGGCCAAGCAGGACGGCACCTTCGTCGGTGACTTCAAGCAGGTCGACAAGGGCAAGGTCCTGACCCAGGGCTTCCTGGACCAGGGCGCGGACATTGTTCTTCCGGTGGCCGGCCCGGTCGGTTCCGGTGCTGGCAGCGCCATTGTGGAGGCCAAGGCCAAGGGCAAGGACGCCAAGCTGATCTGGGTTGACTCCGACGGCTACCTGACCGCCCCGGACTACAAGTCCGTGATCCTGTCCTCGGTCCAGAAGACCATGTCCACCGCTGTGGAGAAGGTCATCAAGGACGACAAGGACGGCAAGTTCGACGCCGCACCGTACATCGGCACCCTGGAAAACGGCGGTGTGGCCCTGGCACCGTTCCACGATCTTGATTCAGCCGTGCCGGCAGATCTGAAGAGCGAACTGGACCAGCTGAAGAAGGACATCGTTTCCGGAACCGTCAAGGTTGAATCGAAGTCCAGCCCGGCCAAATAAGCACTACACCGCGGGGCGCGCTGCCCTTCCGCCGTTACCTCGGCCGAAGGGCAGCGGGCCCCGTTTTGCTTGCAAGCCCGCCCTGCCCAAGGACCCCTGCGAACACTAGGCTGGGATTACCCGCTGCCCAGGCGCCGACAATGCGTCGGAGCAGATCCATACACACACAGATTGGTTGGGGTTTTGAAACTCGAACTGAGAGGGATCACGAAGCGATTCGGATCTCTGGTAGCCAATGACCACATTGATTTGGTCGTAGAACCCGGGCAGGTCCACTGCCTGCTGGGGGAAAACGGCGCAGGGAAATCCACCCTGATGAACGTCCTCTACGGACTATACGACCCCACCGAAGGCGAAATCCTGATCGACGGCAAACCCGTCGTCTTCAAGGACCCCGGAGAGGCGATGGCGGCGGGCATCGGCATGGTCCACCAGCACTTCATGCTGATTCCTGTCTTTACCGTGGCCGAGAACGTGGCGCTGGGCAACGAGGCCACCAAGGCTGCCGGACTTCTCAACCTCGAAACCACCCGGCGGAAGATCCGCCAGATTTCCGACCAGTACGGGTTCGACGTCGACCCCGACGCGATGGTGGAAAACCTTCCCGTGGGCGTCCAGCAACGCGTCGAAATCATCAAGGCCCTGGTCCGGGACGCAGAGGTCCTGATTCTGGATGAGCCCACTGCCGTGCTCACTCCGCAGGAGACCGATGAACTGCTTGACATCATCCGGCAGCTGAAGAGTGACGGGAAATCGATCGTCTTCATTTCCCACAAACTGCGTGAGGTCAAGGATATTTCGGACACAATTACGGTCATTCGGCGCGGCAAGGTTGTGGGTCAGGCGGAGCCCACGGCCTCGCCCACGGAGCTGGCCTCCGCCATGGTGGGCCGTGCAGTGAGCCTGACATTGGACAAGAGACCGGCCAAGACGGGCGACGTCACGTTCAAGGTCCGTAACCTGACAGTGATCGACCAGAACGGCCAGCACGTCGTCGACGGGTTGTCCTTCGATATTGCCAAGGGCGAGGTGCTCGCCATCGCCGGCGTGCAGGGCAACGGCCAGACGGAACTGACCGAAGCCATCCTTGGCGTACAGCCGCACGTCTCCGGATCCATCACCCTGGACGGCGAGGAACTGCTGGGCCGAAGCGTCAAGCACATCCTCGGAGCCGGAGTCGGTTTTGTGCCCGAAGACCGCACGGTCGATGGACTGGTGGGCACGTTCTCGATCTCGGAAAACATGATCCTGGATCTCTACGACAAGGCACCGTTTGCCCGCGGCGTCGGCATGAAGCCTGGCCTGATCGCCGACAACGCCGCGAAAAAAGTCGAGGAGTTCGACGTCCGCACCCCGTCAGTGTCAGCGGCAGTGGGCACTCTCTCCGGAGGTAACCAGCAGAAGGTCGTGCTCGCCCGCGAACTGTCCCGGCCGCTCCGTCTGTTCATTGCTTCGCAGCCCACCCGCGGGCTGGATGTGGGATCGATCGAATTCGTCCACAAGCGGGTCATTGCTGAAAGGGACCACGGAACGCCCGTCATGATCGTCTCCACCGAGCTGGACGAGGTCATGCAGCTGGCGGACCGGATCGCGGTTCTTTACCGGGGACGGCTGGTGGGCATCGTTCCCTCCACGACGTCCCGCGACGTGCTGGGCCTGATGATGGCCGGAGTCCCGGCCATCGAGGCCGAAGCCAGCGCCGCAGCCCACGCCCATGGTGGCCCCACGCCAGCCGCGGTCCCGGAGCCGGCTGGCCACGAAGGAGAAGCACATGTCTGAGAAGACGACCCCGGAGCCGGCCGCGCCCCAGCTGCCCGAGCAGTCCCCGGCCGAGGCCGTCGCCTCGGACGTCGTCCTTGACACTGCCGGCGGCCAGATCCCGCCGTCGGCTGTTCCGGCAGCCACGCAAAGGCGGAGCCCGGACGGCGGCGAATCGGTGCTGCGCCAGATCTTCGCCGGCAACGCCATGGTTTCGGCGCTGTCCGTGCTGCTCGCCATCGTGCTGGGCGGCATCCTGATGGCGGTGACAAATCCCAAGGTCGCAGCCACGGCAGGCTATTTCTTTGCCCTTCCCGGGGACCTGCTGACCGAGGTTTTCCGCCCGTACGCGGCCCTGGTCCAAGGGTCCATCTTCAACTGGGCCGGGACCGACCTGGCCGCGCAGCTGTACCCGATCACAGAGACGCTGACCGTTGCCACTCCACTGATTTGCGCCGGACTGGGTGTGGCACTGGCCTTTCGTGCAGGCCTGTTTAACATCGGCGCGCAGGGCCAAATCATATTTGGCGCCCTGTTTGGTGCCTACACGGGTTTCGCCTGGCATCTGCCCGTAGGGCTGCACCTCTTGGTCGTCATCCTCGCGGGACTAGTCGGTGGCGCGGTCTGGGGCGGCGTCGTCGGCCTGCTGAAAGCCAGGACGGGCGCGCATGAGGTGATCGTGACGATCATGCTCAACTACATTGCGAACTTCCTGCTGCTGTTCCTGCTGACCACGCCCGCCTTCCAGCGCAAAGGCTCAACCAACCCGATCTCGCCGTTCCTGGATTCCAGCGCCCTGTTCCCCGGGCTCCTGGGCCCTCAGTTCCGGCTGCACGCCGGTTTCATCGTCGCGATCCTGGCCACGGCATTTGTCTGGTGGCTGCTGAACCGGTCCACCATCGGCTTTGAATTCCGCGCCGTCGGCGCCAACCCGAGCGCGGCCAGGACTGCCGGGATCAACGTCGCCCGCAGCACAATCCTGGTGATGGCGATCGCCGGCGCTCTGGCCGGCCTGGCCGGCATCGCCCAGGTGTCGGGGACGGAGAAGTACCTCTCCGGCGGTGTGGCCGCGTCCATCGGCTTCGATGCCATCACCGTCGCACTGCTCGGACGCTCCACGCCGTGGGGCACCTTCTTTGCCGGGCTCCTGTTCGGGGCCTTCCGCGCGGGCGGGGTTGCCATGCAGGCCCAGACCCAGACTCCGATCGATATTGTGCTGGTCATCCAGTCCCTGATTGTGCTGTTCATCGCAGCGCCGCCGCTGGTCCGTGCGATATTCGGACTCAATCCCCGTAAGAAGAAGTCCACCAAGGGTGGGACCGCCGGTTCAACAGCCGGCGGCGTGAAGAGCGGAGCGGCAGCATGAGCGCCACCACACAACCTCCCGCGGGCCCGCGGACCATGGATGGCCCGGCGCCGTCCGGTGGTCCGGACCGCGCCAAGGCGGGCGCCGCTGAACTGGTGAGTTGGAAAGCCGGCGTCGGACTCGGGCTCTTGGCGGTGCTGGGCACTTTCCTGTTCGGCTTCCTGGCCAATGCCAAGACTGCCGGCTTCCGCATCGCCGAGGCTCGTGACCCCAACGCCTCCTCGGCGGCAGCCTGGGTAACCCTGGTGGTGGCGCTGGCCGCCGCTGCCTATTTGGGCTACTTGTGGATCAACCGGCGCCGCACGGGTGCGATTGTGGATCGCTGGATCCCGGCAACCACCGTCGCGGCGGTCGTCGTCCTGGGCCTGGCCGCCCTCGGCGTTACCCGGGTGGAAAAAATCGCCCTGCCGTCGATGGCGTTCGGCTGGATCAGCTCCGTCCTCCTCCTGGGAATGGCCGGGTACGCTTGCTTCCTGACGCTGCAGCATCGCCGGACGCCGCGTTGGCTCGGCGGCGCTTTTGCCGTCGTCTTCCTGGTTGGATTCATGATCTGGATCGTTGCCGGAGGCCGGGACGCCGAGCCGTCGATCTCGCTCGGCGGCCTCATGGCCGGAGCGGTAACGCTCGCCGTGCCGCTGGTGTTCGGCTCGCTCTCCGGGGTGCTCTGCGAGCGTGTCGGCGTGGTCAATATCGCCATCGAAGGCCAGCTGCTGCTGGGCGCGTTTTCGGCAGCGGTGGTGGCCACAGTGACGGGCAACGTCTACCTCGGACTGATCTCGGCAGCGGTGGCGGGCGCGCTCGTATCCCTCGTCCTGGCGGTGGTGAGCATCAAGTACCTCGTGAACCAGATCATTGTGGGCGTGGTGCTCAATGTGCTGATCAGCGGGCTCACCAGCTTCCTGTTCTCGACTTTGCTGACCGCCAACCCGGATCAGCTGAACAAGCCCGGCCGGCTGCAGGCTGTGGACATCCCGTTCCTCGCCGACATCCCGATCATCGGCCCCATCCTGTTCCACCAGTCACTCGTGGGCTACCTGATGTATGTGGCCGTGATCGTCGTCTATGTCGGACTGTTCCACACCAAGTGGGGTCTGCGAGTCCGGGCCGTGGGGGAGCACCCCCAGGCGGCGGACACCGTGGGCATCAACGTGAACCGGACACGGTTCCGCAACGTGCTCATGGGCGGCGCGATCGCCGGCATCGGCGGGTCCTTCTTCACCCTGGTCTCAGTTGACGCCTTCAGTAAGGACATGTCCGGCGGCCGCGGCTACATTGCCCTGGCGGCCATGATCTTCGGCCGTTGGAATCCCATCGGAGCCTTCCTCGCCGCACTCCTCTTCGGCTTCGCCGACAACCTTCAGAGCATCATCACCATCATCGGCTCACCGGTTCCGAGCCAGTTCATGGCGATGCTGCCGTACGCGCTTACGGTGATCGCGGTGGCCGGACTGGTGGGACGTTCCCGGCCGCCGGCGGCCAGCGGCATACCGTACGTCAAGGGCTGACGGGGATGCAGGACGACGTGGCCTCTGCAGACTCGACCGCCGGTGTCGACTGGGCGGTCCTCGAGGCCGCGGCAGTCGCCGCCATGAAGAACGCCTACGCGCCGTATTCGAAGTTCCCGGTGGGGGCAGCAGCCCTCACCGCGGACGGCCGGATCGTGAGCGGCTGCAATGTCGAAAACGCCAGCTACGGGCTGACGCTGTGCGCCGAGTGCGCCCTGGTCGGCAACCTGCACATGACCGGGGGCGGCCTGCTACGCGCCTTCTACTGCGTCGACGCCCGCGGGAACGTCCTGATGCCGTGCGGCCGCTGCCGGCAGTTGCTGTACGAATTCCGGGCTCCGGGGATGGAGCTCATGACCACGCAGGGAATCAAGACTATGGACCAGGTGCTTCCCGATGCATTTGGCCCCCAACACCTGGAGGAACCCGGTGACACAAACCACGAATAGAACTGAAGCGTTCGACGCCGTCGACATCATCCGCATCAAGCGCGACAAGGGCGTGCTCAGCCCCGCGCAGATCGACTGGACCATCGACGCCTACACCCGCGGCGCCATCGCCGACGAACAGATGGCCGCCCTGAACATGGCCATCCTGCTCAACGGCATGGACCGGGCCGAGATCTCCCGCTGGACGGCGGCGATGATCGCCTCCGGCGAGCGGATGGACTTCTCCAGCCTGCGGCGCCCCGACGGCAGTGTGAAGCCCACGAGTGACAAGCACTCCACGGGAGGCGTGGGGGACAAGATCACCCTTCCGCTGGCGCCCCTCGTGGCCGTCTTCGGCGTTGCCGTGCCGCAGCTGTCGGGCCGGGGCCTGGGCCACACCGGCGGCACATTGGACAAGCTGGAAGCGATCCCGGGCTGGCGCGCCGCGCTGAGCAACGAGGAAATGCTGGTCCAGCTCCGGGACGTGGGCGCGGTCATCTGCGCGGCCGGTGCGGGCCTGGCCCCGGCCGACAAGAAGCTCTACGCCCTCCGCGACGTCACCGGAACGGTGGAGGCCATTCCGCTGATCGCCTCTTCGATCATGAGCAAGAAGATCGCCGAAGGCACCGGTTCGCTGGTGCTGGACGTCAAGGTGGGCAGCGGCGCTTTCATGAAGGACGAGGCCCGGGCGCGCGAACTGGCCGAGACCATGGTGGCCCTGGGCAAGGACGCCGGCGTCAACACGGTTGCCCTGCTGACAAATATGAACACTCCCCTGGGCCTGACCGCGGGCAACGCCATCGAGGTCGAGGAATCGGTCGAGGTGCTCGCCGGGGGAGGTCCGGAAGACGTCGTCGAACTCACCGTCCGGCTGGCCGAGGAGATGCTGGCCTGCGCAGGAATCCACGACGCCGATCCCCGGGCAGCCCTGAAAGACGGCCGTGCCATGGACGTCTGGAACCGGATGATCGAGGCGCAGGGTGGTGACCCCCGCGCCAAGCTGCCGGTGGCCAAGGAATCCGAGGTCATCTACGCCCCCGCCGACGGCGTCCTCGTCGGGCTCGACGCGTTGGCCGTCGGCGTCGCCGCGTGGCGCCTCGGGGCCGGACGCGCCCGCAAGGAAGATGTGGTCCAGGCGGGTGCGGGAGTGCGCATGCATGCGAAGCCCGGCGCCACGGTGAAGGCCGGCGAGCCGCTCATGACCCTCCTGACGGACACGCCGGAGAAGTTCGAACGGGCCAAGGAAGCACTGGAGCACGCCGCGGTGATTGCGCCGGAGGGCTCCCGGCCGGCGCAGAAGCTCATCATCGACCGCATCGCCTAAGCACCAGCGAGGCCGTTCGCCCGGTTGCCCTATCACTTTTGGTCCCCAAACCCATGGTTTGACCGCCACAAGTGATAGGGCAACCAAAGACCTGGCCGGCAGTACACTGGCTCCACAGCAGTACTCCCGGCCCCGCCGTGCGTTAGGAAACCGTGCAGGCAATCAACGACTTCATCCTCGCAGCCGCAGGGCAACCCTGGGTCCTCATCCTTGTCTTCGCCTGCTGCGTGATTGACGGCTTCTTCCCGCCCATCCCCAGCGAATCCGTGGTTGTCGGGCTCGCCGCCGTCGCTGCCACTGCCGATGTCCCCAACCCCGTGTTCCTGATCGCGACCGCCGCCGCCGGCGCCTTCCTGGGCGACAACACCGCGTACCTGATCGGCCGTGGCACCGGAACGCGCCGCTGGGCGTGGATGCGCGGCCCGCGCATGCAGAAGGCCTTCTTCTGGGCCGGACGGGAACTGCGGAAACGGCCGGCGTCGCTGATCCTCGTGGCACGCTTTGTCCCGATCGGCCGGGTGGCCGTGAACCTGACCGCCGGCGCCACCCACTACCCGCGGCCCAGGTTCGTGGGGCTGACGGTGCTGTCAGGGATGCTGTGGGCGGGTTACTCCGTGGCGATCGGCATGTTCTTCGGGCAGTGGTTCGAGGACAACCACCTGCTTGGCGCCGTCATCGCCATCATCTGCGCGATCGTCCTCGGCATCGCGGTGGACCTCGGGATCAGCAGGCTGCGCGGGACGATTCCCGAGGAATCGAAATAACGTAGCGAATCGCGCCTTGGCCGTGGGACACTTAGAAGCGATTTACGTCACTTCCCCGGTTCAATTTAGTCCGCGGAATTTAATTTGCCGGATTTGATTCGCCACATTTTCGTCCCCATTCATCGTCTAGGAGCAATGCCCGCGTGGAGTTCATTAATGAGGTCGTGCTCCATGCAGCTGGCCAGTGGTGGATCTACCCCCTCCTGCTGGTCTTCTTCTTTGTGGACGGCTTCGCGATGGTGCTTCCGAGCGAGACCCTGATCGTTGCCCTCGCCGCGTACTCCCTGCACAGCGGGCAGCCCAATCTCTGGATCCTGGGCCTGACAGCGCTTGTCGGTGCCATCGCCGGTGACAACATGGCGTACATGCTGGGCCGGAAAATCGGCCTGGAGCGGTTCCGCTGGATGCGGAAACCCAAGGTCCAGAAGGTCTTCGGCTGGGCACGGTACGAACTGGAGAAGCGCGGCGCAGTCCTGATCTTCACCGCCCGGTACATCCCCTGGGGGCGCGTTGCCGTCAACTATGTTGCTGGCACCACGGGCTTTCCGCACCGGCGGTTCTTCTTCCTGGACGCGTTTGCCTGTGCCACCTGGGTGGTCTATTCCATCGGAATCGGAGTCCTGGCCGGCTCCTTCCCCTGGCTGCATCACAACCCGTTGCTGAGCGCGGGCATTGCGGTCGTGTTTGCGATCGTGCTGGGTGTGCTGATTGATCACCTCCTGCGCTGGTGGCACAAACGCCTCGAACGGAACGACGAGCAGCAGCACGCCGGTCCCGTCGGCATAGAGCCCTCACATGACCAGCCCTCACATGACGAGCCGTCGCATGCGTCCAACCCGGGGTCCGGTGCGGCACTCACGGGCCCGTCCGCAGACGCCGAGGCCGCCAGAAAGTAGCGTCCGACGCCCGCCGACCCTATGGTGGGAACGTGACTGAGACTATTCCTGACGCTGCCCCTGACCTCGACTTCGACCTGAAGGGCCTTCCCAAGGTTTCCCTTCACGACCACCTGGACGGCGGACTCCGCCCGGCCACAATCATTGAACTTGCCGAGGCCGTCGGCCACACCCTGCCGTCGACCGATCCCGTCGCGCTGGGGGAGTGGTTCCGCGAATCCGCCGACTCCGGCTCACTGGTCCGCTACCTCGAGACCTTCGACCACACCATCGCCGTCATGCAGACCAAGGAAGGCCTGTTCCGCGTCGCCAAGGAATTCGTCGAGGACCTCGCCGACGACGGCGTCGTGTACGGCGAGGTGCGCTGGGCGCCCGAACAGCACCTGCAGAAGGGCCTGAGCCTGGACGAAGTGGTCGAGGCCGTGCAGGCCGGGCTGGAAGCCGGCGTCGACGCCGTCGCCGAAACCGGCCGCGACATCCAGGTGGGCCAGCTCATCACCGCCATGCGGCATGCCGACCGCGGCCAGGAGATTGCCGAACTGGCAGTCCGCCACCGGTACAAGGGTGCGGTCGGCTTCGACATCGCCGGGGCCGAGGACGGCTTCCTGCCCTCCCGCTTCAAGGACGCCTTCACTTTCCTGGCGCAGCACAACTTCCCTGTTACCGTCCACGCGGGCGAAGCCGCGGGCCTGGAAAGCATCCAGTCCGCCCTGGTGGACGGCCGGGCTCTGCGCCTGGGCCACGGGGTCCGGATTGCTGAGGATGTCACCGTCGAATTCGACGACGCCGACGACGCCGACGACACTTTTGACGGTGGTGCAGGAGCAGGAGCCGACGCCGCCGGCTCGGAAGATGAGGTTGACGACAACATCGGCCTGGTGACCCTGGGCGAGCTCGCCAGCTGGGTCCGCGACCGCGGCATTGCGCTGGAAATCTGCCCTTCCTCCAATCTGCAGACCGGCGCGATTGCCGGTTTCGGTGAGGGCATCGAGAGCCACCCGCTGGACATGCTCTACCAGCTCGGCTTCAACGTCACCATCAACACCGACAACCGGCTCATGAGCGGCGTGACCCTCACCGACGAGTTCGAACTGCTCGTGGAGACCTTCGACTACGACCTCGACGACCTGCTGGAGCTGACACTGAACGCAGCCGAGGCCGCCTTCCTGCCGCTGGAGGAGAAGGAAGCCCTGGTCGAATACATCAACGAGGCCTACGCCGACCTTGGCTAAGGACGGATCCGACGCGGTAGACGCGCCGTCCCCGGTGGTCGGGCTTTCCCCGGTGGTCGAGCTTGTGGGTGGGCCCACAGCTGCCGGGGAGCTGCTGGGTGGGCCCACAGCAGCCGGGGAGCTGCTGGGGACCATCGGAGCCCTGCGCGAGCACTGCCCATGGATGGGTGCCCTCACCCATGAGTCCCTCGTGGAGTACCTCCTCGAGGAAGCGTACGAGGTCGCGGAAACCATCGAGGCCGGCGGCGATGACGAGGAGCTGAAAAGCGAGCTCGGTGACGTCCTGCTGCAGGTGGTCCTCCACTCCCGGCTCGCCGAAGAACGCCACGCCTTCAGCTTCGGCGACGTCGCCCGGGGCCTCACGGCCAAGATGATCCGCCGCAATCCGCACGTCTTCCGCCCGGACGGCTCGCTGCAGGATTCGTTTCCCGCCACCGTGGAGGAAATCGTCCTGAAGTGGGACGCCGTTAAGAAGGCGGAAAAGCCGGAACGCGGCCATGTCTTCGACGGCGTACCCGCCGCGCTTCCTGCCCTGGCCCGGGCGCAGAAGCTCCTGGACCGCGCCGAACGGGCCGGCGTCCCGGCGGCTCCGCCGTCGGGTCCGACGGAGGGGCTCCTCACCGGGGACCTCGGCACCGAGGAGGACCTCGGGGAGCTGCTGTTCAGGATCGTGGCGGCCGCCCGGGCGGGCGGGCTCGACGCCGAACGCGCCCTTCGCGGAGCCACGCGCCGCTTCCAGGACGGCTAGGGCCAGGCGCCGCCCGCATCATGACGTCCGGGGACTGGATGGGTTTCCGTAACCCCCACCAGTCTCGACTACGCTAGTAGCGACGAGGACGTCGGTTTTTCAGCTTGATGTACAGCTAGATTCCAGCAGTCAGATTCCCAGCAGATCGCTTCACCCAAAGGAGCCTATCCATGGCGCTTATCGATGCCATCCACGCCCGCGAGATCCTCGATTCCCGTGGCAACCCGACCGTAGAAGTTGAAGTCCTGCTCTCCGACGGCCAGATCGGCCGCGCAGCAGTTCCCTCCGGAGCCTCCACCGGCGAGCACGAGGCCGTTGAACTCCGCGACGGCGACAAGGGCCGCTACCTCGGCAAGGGCGTCCAGAAGGCCGTCGACGCCGTCATCGACCAGATCGCCCCGGCCCTGATCGGCTTCGACGCTACCGACCAGCGCAGCATCGACCAGTCCATGATCGACCTGGACGGCACCGCCAACAAGAGCAAGCTCGGCGCCAACGCCATCCTGGGCGTGTCCCTGGCTGTCGCCAATGCCGCTGCGGCCTCCGCCGACCTGCCGCTCTACAAGTACCTGGGCGGACCGAACGCCCACGTCCTGCCCGTGCCGCTGATGAACATCCTCAACGGCGGCTCCCACGCCGATTCCGACGTCGACATCCAGGAATTCATGGTTGTCCCGCTCGGCGCCGAGACCTTCTCCGAAGGACTGCGCTGGGGCGTCGAGGTCTACCACGCGCTCAAGGCCGTCCTGCAGGAAAAGGGCCTGTCCACCGGCCTCGGCGACGAGGGCGGCTTCGCCCCGAACCTGCCGTCCAACCGCGCAGCCCTGGACCTGATCCAGGAAGCCATCAAGAACGCAGGCTACACCCCAGGCAAGGACATCGCCCTGGCCCTGGACGTTGCCTCCTCGGAGTTCTTCACCGACGGTGCCTACCAGTTCGAGGGCAAGGCCCTCAGCTCCGCCGAAATGAGCGCCTACTACGCCGAACTGGTTGCCGACTACCCGCTGGTTTCCATTGAGGACCCGCTGGACGAGAACGACTGGGACGGCTGGAAGGCCCTCACCGACGCCATCGGCGACAAGGTCCAGATCGTCGGCGACGACCTGTTCGTGACCAACCCGGAGCGCCTGCAGACCGGCATCGACTCACGCACCGCCAACTCGCTGCTGGTCAAGGTCAACCAGATTGGTTCCCTGACCGAGACCCTGGACGCTGTTTCCCTCGCCCAGCGCGCGGGTTACACCACCATCACCTCGCACCGCTCCGGCGAAACCGAGGACACCACCATTGCTGACATCGCCGTTGCCACCAACGCGGGCCAGATCAAGACCGGTGCCCCGGCCCGTTCCGAACGCGTCGCGAAGTACAACCAGCTGCTGCGCATCGAAGAGGAACTCGACGACGCCGCACGCTACGCCGGACGCAGCGCCTTCCCGCGTTTCAAGGGCTAGAAGCCCCAAAAACCAGTGACCGGTGGCTATGGTTGAAAGACCATGGCCACCGGTTCTGTTTTGGCCCGCTTTGAAGGAGTGACATGGCTACCCGCCGTCCCAAGGTTCCCCGGGCTACGCCTGCGGCCCCCAAGTCCACGGACACGGACGACGGCGGCGACGTCATCCAGGCGGACTTCGGCGGCCCCCGCGGCGCGGCGGCCGGCACGTCGGCAGCTGCACGTCCCGCGCCAGGCGGCCCGGCCACCGGCGCCCACGGCCCGGACACAGGCACGGCGGCTACCGGCGCCCACGGCCCGGACACAGGCACGGTGGCTACCGGCGGCGGGCCAGCATCCCCGGGCCGGAAGTCCACTGGGAAAGCAGCCTCTGGGAATTCAGCCTCCGGAAAAGCAGCCTCCGGGAAAGCCGGCACGGGGGAGCCGGAGGAATCCCTGGATCCCGTACCGGCCAAGGCGTTCTCGGGCCGGCTGCTGGCCCTCGGCGTCGTCATGATTGCCATCACCATCATGCTGGCGCCCACGGTCAAGATCTTCCTCGACAAGCGTGCCGAAATCGCCGGGCTCCAGGCGGACATCGCGGCCAAGCAGTCGCAGCAAAACGATCTCAAACGCCAGGTCTCGCGCTGGCAGGATCCCAACTACGTGAAACAGCAGGCCCGCGACCGCATTAACATGGTTATGCCCGGAGAGACGGGCTACTGGGTATTCGGCAGCGATCTTCCTGCCGCGCAGTCCGGTGGCGCGGCGGGTGCAGCATCAGCTCAACACCCGGCCAACCTGCCGTGGGTGGACGCCCTCTGGGAATCCATCAGGCGGTCGGCAACAGACTAGACGCGGCGCCCGCCGCCGGATTGTCCGATGGACATCCCTGAACAGGGCAGGAAGGTGCCGCGCCAGTGGACGAGAACCGAGCGGACGAGAACCTCCGGGCCAAGACCCCGGCGGCAGGGAACACAGTGGCAGGGAACACAGCGGCAGGGCACACAGCGGCAGGGAACACAGCAAGCGTGCCGGAGGAATCCCGTTGGCCGTCGCCGCACGACCTCGACGTCCTGAGCCGCCAGCTCGGACGCCCGGTCCGCGACGTCGTCGAAATCCCCGCCCGCTGCGTCTGCGGAAACCCCCTCGTCGCCGCCACGTCGCCGCGGCTCAGCAACGGTACGCCGTTTCCCACCACCTTTTACCTTACCCATCCGGTCATTACGTCCGCGGTGTCGCGGCTGGAAGCGGCCGGCCTGATGAACGAGATGAATGCCCGGCTCGGCGCCGACGCGGCGCTTGCTGCCGGCTACCGCGCCGCGCACGAGGCGTATCTGGCCTCCCGGGCCGAGATCGGTGCCCGGTCCGGCATCGGCGCCGTGCCGGAGATCGACGGCGTCTCCGCCGGCGGAATGCCGACGCGGGTCAAGTGCCTGCACGTCCTCGTGGGCCACTCCCTGGCCGCCGGGCCGGGAGTGAACCCGCTCGGCGACGAGGCGATCGCCGCCATCAGCGAATGGTGGACCACGGACCGCTGCTATTGCGACGGCGCCTGGGACACCGGGGGCGAGGTCCCCTCCCAGGATCTAAGCCGCCACGGACCCCAGGGCCTGCCGGAGATCGTGGGCCGGCCCGCCCCGGTCCGCAAGGCACGCACCGTAACCACAGAAACCACCGAAACCACCAAAACCACGGAGGCAGACCAGTGACCCGCGTCGCCGCCGTCGACTGCGGCACCAACTCCATCCGCCTGCTGATCGCAGATGTGAATGCAGCCGATGTCGCGGCCGACGGCGCCATGCCGCGGCTGAGCGACGTCGTACGCGAAATGCGCGTGGTCCGGCTGGGGCAGGGCGTGGACGCCACCGGCGAACTCGCCCAGGAAGCCCTGGACCGAACCTTTGCGGCAGCCGCGGACTATGCCGAGCTGATCCGCCAGCACGGAGCCGGGAAAGTGCGCTTCGTGGCGACGTCCGCCACCAGGGATGCCAGCAACCGGCAGGTCTTTGTCGACGGGATCCGCGAGCTCCTCGGCGTGGAGCCCGAAGTGATCACGGGGGACGAGGAAGCCGCGTTGTCCTTTGCCGGCGCCAGCAGCGTCCTGCCCTCACGGGGTGGGGAGCCGGTGCTCGTGGTGGACCTGGGCGGCGGCAGCACGGAGTTCGTGCTCGGCAACGCCGACGGCGTCATCGCCGCCAGATCCGTCGACGTCGGCTGCGTCCGGATGACCGAACGGCACCTGCGCAGCGACCCCCCGACAGCGGCGCAGATCGAGGCCGCCGAGGCCGACGTCGACGCTGCCATCAGCGAGGCGGCACTGAGCGTTCCGCTGGACCGTACCACCGTCGTCGTCGGTGTGGCGGGCTCCGTCACCACCATCACCGCCCACGCGCTGCGCCTGCCCGAGTACTCTCCGACGGCGATCCATGGCACGGAAATGGGCTTGGACGCCACGCGCAAGGCGTGCACCGAGCTCCTCGAAATGACCCGGGCCGACAGGGCCGCCCTGCCATACATGCACCCCGGGCGGGTGGACGTGATCGGCGCGGGCGGGCTCGTCTGGCGGCGTGTCCTGGAGCGGCTGGAAGTCGTCACGGACGGCCGGATCACGACGGCCGTCACCAGCGAACACGATATTCTTGACGGAATTGCCCTCAGCATCAGCTGATTTCGCACCCGCTGCCTTGCCTCAGCTGTTTTGCATCAGCACCCCTTTGCATCAGCACTCCGTGCTTCTGCTGGATGGCGCATCCGCCGATAGGACCCGAATGACCAGAGCAACAGCCCGGCCCCGCCGGACCGCCTCCGCGTTGATGGCCTTGGCCCTTGCCGGCGGCACGTTCACGGCGGCGCTTACCGGTGCCCTCACGGCTGCGCCTGCCGCCCATGCGGATTCCTGGCGTGACAAGGAATACTGGCTCACCGAGTCCGGCATCACCAAGGCCTGGGAAGTCTCCAAGGGGGCCAACGTCAAGGTCGCCGTGATCGACAGCGGCGTGGACGGCCAGCACCCGGATCTGAAAGGCGTCCTCGCGGGCGGCACCGACATCTCCGGCGCCGGCAGCCCGAACGGCCAGGGAAGCATCGGCGCCAAACCCGAGCATGGCACCCTGGTGGCCACCATGCTCGCCGGGCGCGGCCATCAGCCCGCCGGAGCGACCGCCAGCCCCGGGCCCAGCCCGACTCCTCCCGTCGCCCCCGACGGGATCGTGGGCGTGGCCCCTGAGGCACAGCTGCTGTCCGCATCGACCTGGCTCGGATCGGCAAACCCCGGGGGCAAGAGCGACCAGGACCAGATCCCCGAGGCAGTGCGGTGGGCCGTTGACAACGGCGCCCGCGTCATCAATATCTCGCTCGGCAGCACGTCACCTGAATGGCCGCAGAGCTGGGATGCGGCGTTCCTGTACGCCGAACAGAAGGATGTGGTGATCGTCGCCGCCGCAGGCAACCGCGTGGGCGGCAACGTGCAGGTCGGTGCCCCCGCCACCATCCCCGGAGTGCTCACCGTGGCCGGGCTGGACCGCAAGGGGACCGCCAGCATCGACTCGTCGTCCCAGGGCATCAGCATCGGTGTTGCCGCTCCCGCCGAAAACCTGGTCGGGGGCATGCCCGCCGGCGGATACGCAGAATGGGCGGGCACCTCGGGCGCCACCCCCATCGTTGCCGGGGTCGTGGCCCTGATCCGCTCCAAATGGCCGGAGATGACGGCCAGCCAGGTCATTAACCGGATCGTCAGCACCGCCAGGGACGCCGGCGCGCCGGGCAAGGATCCGCTGTACGGGTTTGGCGTGCTGAACGCCGAGGCTGCACTCAAGGCCGATGTTCCCGAGACTAAGGTCAACCCGCTGGGCTCGATTTCGGACTGGATCCGCGTCCACCGGCGGGGAAACCTGGCCACGACGGCGCCAGCGGCCGCCCCCGCGCCGTCCAGTGCCGCCCCCACGCTGCCCGAGGCGACCGTGCCAGTCGCGGAAGCGCCGTCGCAACTGGACGACGCCGTTCCGGCCATGGTGGTCCTGGGCTTCAGCGTACTGTTCCTGTGCATCGTCGGGGCCGCGGTCTTCCAGCTGCGGCGTGCCATGCGGAAGGGCCCAAAGGGACGGCCTGGGAGGCCCGGCGAGCCCGAAACAGGGGTGCGGGATTCGGTGGAGTCCGGGGGCAAGACGTAGTTAGTGAAGGTTTTCACAAACTACGGTATTCTTGACGCATGGCATCCTCCCCTCAGCTCCAGGACCGTCCCAGGGTACTCGTCGTCGGCGGCGGGTACGTCGGCCTGTACGTAGCCCTCAAACTGCAGAAAAAGATCGCGAATGCCGGTGGCATCGTCACCCTCGTTGATCCCCTGCCCTACATGACCTACCAGCCCTTCCTGCCGGAAGTTGCCGGCGGCAATATCGAGGCCCGCCACGCCGTCGTCTCGCACCGCCAGCACCTGAAGCAGACTGAACTGATCCAGGGCAGTGTCACTGCGATCGACCACGCCAACCGCACGGCCGTGGTTGCCCCGGCCGACGGCGGCGACAACTTCGAGGTCCCCTACTTCGACGTCGTGGTGGCCGCAGGCGCGATCACCCGCACGTTCCCCATCAAGGGACTAGCAGAGAAGGGCATCGGCCTGAAGACCATCGAGGAAGCTGTAGCCCTGCGCAACGGCGTCCTCGAGCGCATCGAGACCGGCTCGCTCATGACGGACCCCGTCGAGCGCGCCCGCGCCCTGACGTTCGTCGTCGTGGGCGGCGGCTTTGCCGGCATCGAGTGCATCACGGAGATGGAAGACCTCGCCCGCGCCGCGGTCAAGAACAACCCGCGCGTCAAGCAGGAAGAAATCCGCTTCGTCCTGGTCGAGGCCATGGGCCGCATCATGCCCGAGGTCACCGCAAAGCAGGCCGAATGGGTCGTCGAGCACCTCCGCAGCCGCGGCATCGAGGTCCTGCTCAACACCTCCCTGGACAACGCCGAGGGCTCCCTGAAGCTCATCAACCTCCCGGACAAGACCCCGGCGCAGGAGTTCGAGACCGACACCCTCGTCTGGACCGCCGGCGTGCAGGCCAACCCGATGGTCCGCTCCACCGACTTCCCTCTCGACGAGCGCGGACGCGTCCGTGCCCTCCCGGACCTTCGCATTTCCGGCGACGAAGGCATCGTCCCGAACGCCTGGGCTGCCGGCGACGTCGCAGCCGTGCCGGACCTCACCGGCGGCGGCGTGGGCGGATTCTGCGTGCCCAACGCCCAGCACGCCCTGCGCCAGGCCAAGCGGCTCGCAAAGAACCTGTGGGCCTCCCGCTGGGACAAGCCGCTCAAGGATTACAAGCACAAGAATCTGGGCGCCGTTGCCGGCTTCGGCGAATGGAAGGGTGTTGCCAACATCAACATCGTGGGCACCATCGGCCTCAAGGGCCCTCTGGCCTGGCTGGCGCACCGCGGCTACCACGGCTTCGCAATGCCCACCGTGGAGCGCAAGGTCCGCGTCATCTTCGGCTGGATCCTGGCCTTCTTCATGGGCCGTGACACCACGCAGCTGATCGACCTGGATAAACCCCGCGGCGCGTTCGTGGCCGCAGCGACCCCGGCCCCGAAGCCGGCCGCCGCTCCGGCTGCCCCGGCTGCCGGGAAGCCGGCCGCAGAGGCCGCAAAGTCCGACTCCAGGACAGGCTCCAAGACAGCCTCCAAAGAGTCTGTCTCGGCCGACTCCAAGTAGTCCGCAGTAGCCTTTCGACGGCGGCTGTTCCCTTTCGGGGGAGCGGCCGCCGTCGTTGTTGGCAGTTGGTGTTGGCCGGGACCGCCGTGTCACGGCGCCTAGACTGGCTGCATGACCGGTGAAAAGGACCTCCACACTCTGCTGGCAACCATGCATCCCGTGCGCCGCGACGGCGAGTTCGTCTATGTCCTGTGGCCGCACGGAAAGCCGCTGGCGGGTGGAATCGCGGCAGCCGTCCGTGAAGCCGAGGGACTGACCGTGGTGATGCTCCGGGCCGACGCGGACGGCCTCGGGTTGTCGTATGACTTCGTCGCGGCGTGGATCACGCTTGAGGTGCATTCCTCGCTGGAGGCGGTGGGCCTGACGGCCGCCGTCGGCGCGGCCCTGACGGAAGCGAAAATCAGCTGCAACGTTCTGGCCGGTTTCCACCATGACCACCTGCTCGTGCCCGTGGCGGATGCTGAGCGGGCGCTCGAAGTCCTGCACGAGCTGGCGGAGGACAGCGGCCAGCAGCGGCCGGTCCCGGCGCCGGCGCTCGAGCTGCGCACCGAACAGCCCGCGGACCGCCCGGCCATCCTGGCCCTCACTGCCGCGGCCTTTGCCGTCTCTCCCGTGACGGGGCTGCCCGTCGAGGGCGAGCCGGAGGAGGTTGGGCTGCTGAGGCGGCTCTTCGACTGCGAGGAGTACCTGCCGGAGTTCAGCGTCGTCGCCGAGCTCGACGGCGAGGTCGTGGGCCATGTGATCAGCACCCGGGGGTGGGTGGGGGAGCTGGAGCTCCTGGGCCTTGGCCCGATCGGGGTGGTGCCGCGGCTGCAGCGGCACGGCATCGGTACCGCCCTCATGAACGAAACGATGGCCCGGGCCAATGCCGCGGGGGAGCGGGGGATCGCTCTGCTCGGCAGCCCGGAATACTACTCCCGCTTCGGCTTCGTGCCGTCCACCACCCTCGGCGTGGAACCGCCGGAGTCTGCCTGGCACGGGCATTTCCAGCTGTTGCCGCTGGCCGTCTGGCCCGGTGGCGTCAGCGGGACTTTCCGTTACGCGGGGCCGTTTACGGGCTGATAGCCGGGGCGGGACGGGATACCATGGACCGGGCGCCCCAGTAGCCCAATTGGCAGAGGCAGCGGACTTAAAATCCGCGTGTTGTGGGTTCGAGTCCCACTTGGGGCACAAACGACGCCAGAGCACGTACGGTCGGACAAGGCCCGTCGACGGATTACTGGTCTGCTCGGGAACTGCCGGCCAGTTGACGCTTGGCGAGAATGGCCAGCCCCGCAATGACGATCAGCAGGATGATCGCGATGGGGCGTTCTCATGGAGGGTTCCTTTCACTAGCGGGGCCGCCGGTGCCGAGGAGACTGTCCCCGCTCGGCCCCGGCGGCATTGTGACTTACTGCGCAGCCCGGTTGCGGCGCCCGGCCAGGACCAGGCCCAGCGCCGCCGCCCCGAGGACGAATCCGGCGGCGCCCAGGACGATGCCCCAGACTGAGGCCCCGCTATCGGCAGTCTGGGACGTCTGCGTTGCCGTTGCCGCGGCCAACGGTGACGCAGACGCAGATGCCGCGGCGGCCGTTCCGTCTTCGGCGGTGATCGTGAAGGACGGGGCCGGATGTTCGGGCTCGGGCTGGCCCTCGGCGCTGTGTTCGTCCCAGATCACCGCGGTCCCGTCGGTGTAGGTCTGCGTCGCCGGCAGCGTTACGGTCGTCCTGGCCGCCGGGAGCCTGCCCACGGAGAGGGAGAACGCCTGGTATTCGTTCTGTCCGATCTGGTGCGCCGCGTCAGCGGTCCAGACCACCGAGCTCGGTGCCTTGGTGACGGTCGCGCCCGAAATGGTGACCGGCTTGGGCAGGTCGCTGGTGATGACCTGGGCACTCCAGCCCTCGACCGGCTTGACCGAGACGGACGTGAAAGGGGCGTCGGCCGGCAGCTTGACCTCGAATTTGCTGGTCTTCGCGGTCGGGGATTCGTTCGGGACGTTGAAGGTCAAGTGGGAGTAGCCGTTGGCGCCGGTGTCGTCAGGGTTGACCTGGACGTGGGCGGAGGCTGCGGTGGCGCCCAGTGCGATCATCCCCGCCGTCGCCGTGGCGGCGGTGAGGGCTTTGAGGGTGCGGCGGATTGAGGTTTTCATGGACATGCCTTCCAAAAAATGGGGCGCGCGGACGGACCGCTGGTGCGGCGGCGCGCGGAAGTGGGGGAGAGGGGGGCGGGCCTGCCGGCCCGGATTGTCCTGGTTCTGGTCAGGACCCGGTCCGGGCGGCGGCCAGTGTGGCTGTGCCGCTCAGGGAGCGGCAGGAGCGCGCGGCGGTCCGCGCAGATCGGGCAGCCGGAGATTTCTCCACCGGGAAGGAATGACAATACGGGCCGGCACCGGCAACTGGGGCCATGGATGGACGACGACGGCGGTCAAGAGGCGGATGAGCGGGCGCAGCCAGGCCGCCAGCGCCCATAGGGCTGCCTCGGCCCGGGCGAGGACCAGGGCGGTGGCCAGGGTCGCGGCGGCGTGCAGCGCCAGCATCAGGGCCCCCGGTACGGCCGCCGGTTCGGGCATCATTGCCGCCGCCGAAGTCATGGCGGCCGTGGGATGGGCCGCCGATCCGGTGACGTGGAGATGGTCCCCGGAAGCGGGGACGAATCCGCCGGACACAGACAGCGCCTCGAAGGCCTGATGCAGGGCCAGCTGACCGGCCGCAAGCAGCCCGGCCATCAAGGGCGCGGCGAGCTTCACCTGTGTCAGGATCATGACCGGCGCCAGCGCCAGCGCCAGGAGGCCGACGGTGATCGCCGGCCCGGGCAGGGCGCCGCCGGCCAGCACGTGGGCTCCGGCCGCCAGAGAGAACATGGCGGCGGTCACGGCAACGGCACGAGGGAAACGGAACGGGGCACTCATGCCATTCGCCGCCCTTCCGCTCGTCGTGTTGCCGGCCTGCATCCAGTTTCGCGGCAATCCTCATGTAGTCACCGCATGAACTCACCGCAATCGCGCTCAGTCTAGTGGAATCCAGGTGGGACTTTCTGGTGTTTCGTCCAAGCTGCACCACCCGCCGCCCCTCGGCCCGCACCGTGCAGATTTCCTCTATGCAACGAGTGTTATAAGGATGTGACCGTACTCACTTATGTTCCCGCCGAATTTGCATTAGCTTGAAGTGAAATCAGGAACACCTGATCTTTCGCGTCAAAGGCCGTTCGCACCTTTAGATCGAGGAGCTTGTACATGACTTCACTCCCCCAGGTGGCGCCCCGCATCGCTAAGCTGACAGCGCTTAGCCTCGGCGTCGCCCTTCTGGCTACGGCTTGTGGTGGCTCGTCCACCCCGAGTTCGACGGGCTCCAGCTCAGCCGCGGCCGCCGGCATTGCATGCCCGGCTCCCAGCGCCAGCGGCGCCGGCACCACCGCGGCCACCGCCGGCGGCTCTGTGCCCGCTTCGGCAACGACCACCGAAACACCGCTGAAGATTGGCTCGCTCCTGCCGACCACGGGGTCGCTGGCGTTCCTCGGCCCGCCCGAAATCGCGGGTGTCAACCTTGGCATCAAGGAAATCAATGATGCCGGCGGCGTGCTCGGAAAGCCGGTCGAGGTGATCCACCGCGACTCCGGTGACACGAAGACCGACATCGCCACCCAGTCCACCACGGCCCTGCTTGGCCAGGGCGTCAGCGCAATTGTGGGTGCCGCTTCCTCGGGCGTCTCCAAGACCGTGATCAACCAGATCACGGGCGCCGGTGTGGTCCAGTTCTCGCCGGCCAACACCTCCCCGGACTTCACCGCCTGGGATGACAAGGGCCTCTACTGGCGCACCGCACCCTCGGATGTCCTCCAGGGCAAAGTCCTCGGCAACTACATGGCCACCTGTGGCGCCCAGACCGTTGGCATGATCGTCTTGAACGACGCCTACGGAACGGGCCTTGCAAAGAACGTGAAGTCCGCCTTTGAAGCAGCAGGCGGCAAGGTTGTTGCCGAGGAACTCTTCAACGAAGGCGATTCCCAGTTCAGCAGCCAGGTGGACAAGGTCCTCGCAGCCAAGCCGGATGCGATTGCCCTGATCACCTTTGACCAGGCCAAGAGCATTGTTCCGCTCATGACGGGCAAGGGCGTCAAGCCTACCCAGCTGTTCATGGTCGACGGCAACATGTCCGACTACAGCAAGGACTTCCAGCCAGGCACCCTGAAGGGCGCCCAGGGAACCATCCCCGGCACCTTCGCCAAGGACGACTTCAAGAAGAAGCTCCTGGCGATTGATCCGGCCCTGAAGGACTACAGCTACGCTGGCGAGTCCTACGACGCAGCGAACCTGATCGCGCTGGCAGCCGAGGCCGCCAAGAGCACGAAGGGTGTTGATATTGCGGCACACCTCAAGGACGTTTCCGAGGGTGGAGAGAAGTGCAACACCTTCCCGTCCTGCATCACGCTGCTCCGCAATGGCAAGGATATCGACTACGACGGCCAGTCCGGCCCCGTATCGTTCTCCGACGCCGGTGACCCGACGGAAGCCTACATCGGCATCTACGAGTTCCAGGATGACAACACCTACAAGGCCGTCAAGGAAGAATTCGGCAAGCTGTAAGCCGCTTCCTCCCAGCCTGCGGAAAGCCCCCGTCCAGCCGGACGGGGGCTTTTTGCGGTCACCGATGTGCCGCCGCCGGCGGCCCAAGAGCGTGCCGTGCGTGACGCCGTCGTCGTGCGTGAGGTGAGAAGAGCGCTGAGGGCGCCGGAGGCAGGCGCTTGTGAAAGCGCCGTTGTTGCGATGGGCCCACGGCGGCAGGGTTCCCTGACCGAGCTTGCGAGGGGAGGGAGCCGCCGGGGAGGAACGAGCGCAGGCGCCGTACAAGTGGCTGCGGAGGCGTCCGGAGCCGGGAAAGCCCCCGGGGCACGCAGAAGGGCCGCCACCGGCTGGTGACGGCCCTCCCAGGACGTGCTGGCTAACCGACCTCGTCAGCCAAAGTGCCCAGATACAGATGGATGACCTTGGGGTCCTTCATGAGCTCCCGGCCGGTGCCCGTGTAGGCATCCTTTCCCTGGTCGAGGACATAGCCGCGGTCACAGATCTGCAGGCAGCGGCGTGCGTTCTGCTCCACCATGATCACGGAAACGCCGGCCCTGTTGATCTCATGAACGCGCAGGAAGGTCTCGTCCTGTCTGACGGGGGAGAGGCCTGCGGAGGGCTCATCGAGCAGCAGCACGGCCGGATCCATCATGAGGGCCCGGCCCATGGCCACCATCTGGCGTTCGCCGCCGGAGAGCGAACCCGCCCGCTGGGCGCGCCGCTTGCCGAGATCGGGGAACAGGCCGGTGACGAAGTCGAACCGTTCGGAGAAGTCCTTGGGCCGCTGGAACATGCCCATCTGCAGGTTTTCCTCGATAGTCAAGGCGGCAAACACGTTGTTGTTCTGCGGGACAAAGCCCACGCCCCTGCTGACGAGCTTGTTGGCCTTGAGCCCGGTGATGTCCTGGCCGCGGACCACAACCGAGCCGGAGTGGACCTTGACCAGGCCGAACATCGCCTTCAGCAGCGTGGACTTGCCGGCGCCGTTGGGGCCGATAATGCCGATGAGCTCGCCCTTGCGGGCTTCGATGCTGCAGCCGTTGAGGATGTTGACGCCCGGAAGGTAACCGGCCACCAGATCGGTCACCTTGACGACCGAATCCTCATCGTGCACGGGCGTGGCGGCGGGTGCCGCGCTGGTGGCGCTCATTCTGTGTCCTTCTCTGTGCGGCTCGGCTCGTCGAGGGTGTGCTTGCCGTGCATCCCGTTGCTGCCCGGCGTGTCCAGGCTGGTCGCCGCGGGGCCCTGCCCGTGCATCTCAGGCGCAAGGACGTCGACGGCGATGAGGCCGGCGTTCTCGGTGCCGACAATCGACTCCTCGTCCGCTTCCAGTTCGGCGGCGAGTTCCTTGATGCCCTCCGAGTCGCCAAGATCGACGTCGTGGTGGGCGCCCAGGTAGGCGTCGATCACGGCCGGGTTCCTCATGACCTCAGCGGGCGGGCCCTCGGCGACGATCTTGCCCTCGGCCATGACCACGACCCAGTCGGCGATGTGGCGGACCATGTTCATGTCGTGCTCGACGAACAGCACGGTCATGCCCTCGGCCTTGAGGTTCTTGATGTGATCCAGCAGGGACTGCGTCAGCGCCGGGTTGACCCCGGCCATCGGCTCATCGAGCATCACCAGTTTGGGCCGGACCATGAGGGAACGGGCCATCTCCAGCAGCTTGCGCTGGCCGCCGGACAGCGACGCCGCGTAGTCGTCCTTCTTGGCGTCCAGCTTGAACTTCTCCAGCAGCACATCGGCCTGGGCCGTGATTTCCTTCTCGCGCCCGCCCCACATGCCCTTAAACAGGGCCTTGGACAGCCGCTCGCCCGGCTGTTGGGACGCGCCCAGCCGCATGTTTTCCATCACGGTGAGCTTGCCCATCACCTTGGTGAGCTGGAAGGTGCGCACCATGCCCATGCGGGCAACCTTGTACGAGGAGACGCCGGCCAAGCTGTTGCCCTCGAACTGCCACTTGCCCGAGTTCGGCGTATCGAAGCCCGTGAGCAGGTTGAACAGGGTGGTCTTGCCGGCACCGTTCGGGCCGATCAACGCCGTAATCTTGTGCCGGGGTATCTCAAGGTATTCGACGTCGACGGCGTTGATGCCGCCGAAGCTGCGGGTGACGTCTTCCGCCACCACGATGGGATCGCGCTTCTTGCAGCCGGGAGCAGTCTCGCCGGCGGCAATCGGGCGGGTATCCGTCATGTAATCAATGTTTTGATCGATGGTCTGGTTTTCATCTGTTGTTTTTTCGCTCATGCGAATGCCAGCTCCTTCTTGTTGCCGAAGACACCCTGGGGCCTGAAGATCATCAGCAGCATCAGCGCGACGCCCACCAGGATGTAACGAAGCTGCCCGGCCTGGACAGTGTTCAGCCAGGTGACAGCGCCGGATTCGATCATTCCGTACAGGATGCCTTGCGTGAGTGACAGCACGACCCAGAAGATCATGGCGCCCACGACCGGTCCCAGCACCGTGCCGAGGCCGCCCAGCAGCAGGCACGTGTAGAGGAAGAACGTCAGCTCGGTGCCGTAGTTCGCCGGCTGGACCGCGCCGCGGGGGAGGGTGAAGATCATGCCCGCCAGGGCGCCGAGGACGCCGCCGATGATCAGGGCCTGCATCTTGTAGGAGTACACGTTCTTGCCGAGCGAGCGGACGGCGTTCTCGTCCTCGCGGATGCCCTTCAGGACGCGGCCCCAGGGGCTGCGCATGAGCAGCCACACCAGGGCGCAGCAGACGATCACGAGTCCCCATCCGACGACGCGGATGAAGAAGTCCCTGTTGTTCATGCCCAGATAGGAACCCGCAGGGAACGGGTTCATGGAGTAGAAATCGCCCTCGAACGCGGCGAGGCCGTTGGCCGAACCGGTCACGGAGGTCAGCTGGTTCGTCGTCACGATGTAGCGGACAATTTCCGCCGCCGCGATCGTGACGATGGCGAGATAGTCGGCCCGGAGCCGGAGGGTCGGAATGCCCAGGAGCATGGCGAAGATCGCCGAACAGATGATCGCGATGAGCAGGCCGAGGAAGAACGGGACCTTGAAGGTCAGTGTGGAGACGGCGAAGCCGTAGGCTCCCACCGCCATGAAACCGGCCTGGCCGAAGTTGAGCAGGCCCGAGTAGCCGAAGTGGACTGCAAGGCCCAAGGCGGCGAGGGCGTAGGCCGCCGTCGTCGGGCTGAACAGTTCGCCGGCAGCGCTTGAAAGAATGAATCCGAAGTCCATGGCTGTCTCCTAACCCACGCGCTCGCGACGGCCCAGAATGCCCTGAGGCCGGAACAAGAGGACAACAATCATGATGAACAGTGCTCCCACATATTTGAGGTCGGCAGCGAGGCCGAACACGGTGGTCAGCTCCACGAAGATGCCGACGATGACGGATCCGATCAGGGCACCGAAGACCGTGCCCAGGCCGCCCAGGGTGACGCCGGCGAAGATGAGCAGCAGGATCTGCGAACCCATGTCGAAGGTGACGCCGGGACGGTAGTAGGCCCAGAGGATGCCGCCGAGGGAGGCCAGCATGCCGCCGGTGACCCAGACGATCCGGATGACGGAGTCGACGTCGATGCCGGAGGCCGCAGCCAGGGCCGGGTTGTCGGCCACCGCGCGGGTGGCCTTGCCGAGCCGGGTCTTGAGCAGGACGACGCCGATCAGGGCGATGACGACCGCGCTGATGACAAGCGACCAGAGGTTATTGGGGGAGATGGAGACCGGGCCGATCTGGATCTCCGAGCTCTGGGCGAACGGCAGCTGCTGGGTCGCGCCGCCGAAGTAGAACTGGATCACGTAGCGGACGGCCAGTGCCAGGCCGATGCTGACGATCATCATGGGGACCAGGCCCGTGCCGCGCCGCCGCAGCGGTTTCCACAGGCCGGCGTCTTGGACGTAGCCGAACAGTCCGCCGCCGAGCAGGGCCAGGATGATGGCCAGCCAGAAGGGGAGGTGTATGGCGTTGAACACGAAGACCAGGACGGCGCCGAGGGTGACCATCTCGCCGTGCGCGAAGTTGGTCAGGCCGGTGGTGCCGAAGATCAGCGAGAGCCCCACGGAGGCGAGGGCGAGCAGCAGCCCGAAGCTCAGGCCGGCCACGAGCCGGTTGAGCAGGTTCTGGCCGAAGTCCTGCTGCTGGATCACGATGCCTTTGCCGAAGGCGAAGATCACCGACACGTTGGAGGTCTGGCTGAAGGTGACCTTGCGGGGGTTTTCCTGGCCGTCCGCGAGCTTGATGCCCTGCGGAAGCGTGGATTCATCGAGCTTGACCTCGTACGTTCCCTGGGTGGGGACGCCGATGGTCCATGCGCCGTTGGCAGCCGATTTTGCGGTTCCGGTGAAGTCGCCGCTCTCGGCAGTGATGGTCACACCGACGATCGGAGCGCGGTCGTCGCCGCGCAGGAAGCCGCTGATGCTGTTCTGGAACTGGGTGGCCGACGGGGATGGTGTCGGCGAGGGAGTCGTGGCCTGGGATGCCGGGGCAACGATGAGCAGTAGCGCGGCCACGGCGGCGAATACGGCCCCCACAGCTTTCAGCCGTCTGCCGCGCCGTCTCTGCGACAGGCCTCTCGGTGTGCTTCTCAAATTGAAAACCTCCACATGGGGGTGGTCTGGGTTGCGCCATTGCAACCGCTGCGAACGGTCAGGGGACGAGGGGTGGTGCGATGCAGAACGGTATAACTTGTGATGTCCGTCACCCTGTGTGGCCCATATTACAGCCCGGGCGGGGCAAAGAATGCCGCTGCGAGCAGGGAGAACGTCGCGATCGGGTAACAACCGTGTAGCCGCGCAGAGGGCGTGTTTCACCTGAGCTAAAGAAAACTTTTGTTGATTCCGAGTATTCCTAAACAGTGAGCCCGAGCGTAGGGCTCGCCTTCCCAAGGTTTCCTCAAGATCCCTGGCGATATGGTGCTGATAGCGAACACTACAGCTGGAGCAGTCTGCTTGAGGCCGCGGCGTGGCAGTCCCGAAACCATGACGGCGTCGTGACCATTCGGCCGTGGTGGTCCGGGAAGAGAACTAGCGGCAGGCGTGAGGTTTGTTGACTCGACGCCGATGTTGGAGGGCCGACCGATGAACCGGTTGTTCAAGCTGTGCCTCGCTGGCTCGCTTGCACTGGCGATCCTGGGCGTTCCGGCGCTTAGTTTCGGTCCGGCGACCGCCGGCGAGCAAGCCTGTCGGACCGGAACAGTGCCGCCGGTCGATCCCTATCCCGGGACGACCGTGGCGGGCTCCAGTTTCGAATCGGGCACGCTGGCAGGGTTCAAAGTCTCCACGTCGGGGACAGGGGAGGCCTCGGTATCCGCTGGGTTGTCACGGTCGGCCAACTGCGCGGCCCTCCTGCACACAACCATTGCACCCGGCTCCATCGCCAAAATGACAGTTGGCCTGACGGCCGGCATGACGGAAGCGTTTGCGGACGGCTGGTTCAATATCGCCTCGGAGGGCCCGGCAGGCAACAACGTTCCCTATTTCCGCTTCTTTTCCGGCGGCGTCCGCATCCTGGATGTCTTTCGGCAGAACATCTCCCATGAGCTGGTGCTCCGGACGGCGTCACCTGCAGGGTTTGTCTACACCACCCTGAAGCCGAACATTCCGAACAACACCTGGCACCGCCTGGTGATGCACGTCGTCCCCAACGGCTCCGAGACCAGGGTTCAAATCTGGTGGGACACGCGGTCCGTCTATGCGAGCAACACGGTCAACGTCAGCGCGGTCACGGCCGATACGGTGCAGCTCGGGTCCGAACATGATCAGCAAATGGGCGACGTCTACGTCGACGACGTCATCATCAACAGCAACTCCGGGACTCCAGCCCCGGTTCCCGGCGACCTCCCGGCGAGCGCTGACCCCCCGAAGCAGCTGACTGATTTCAGTGATGACGGGCGGTCGACAGTGATGGCAGGGAACAGCGGCGTCGGGCCTGCCCGACCGCCTGCCTGAAGATCACGGTTGGGTTGCGGCCGGTTGGCCGCGGGAACCATCCGTCGCCGCGGGCCGCGGGAATTGGTAGCGTGAGTATATTGAGCGCTATCCCCTTTCATCACCCACCCCCTTTATTTGGAGGACACCCGCAATGGCACTTGGCGGAAACCCGATCTTCAACGGAAAGAACTTCCGTGGAGCCACCCAGGCACCGCCTGCCCCGCAGGCCCCGTACGGCCAGGGGTACGGCCAGAACACCTACGGTCAGGGCCCGTTCGGCCAGGCTCCGGGCCGGGCTCCCGGGCAGATCATGGACGCCCAGGGCGGCTGGGGCGCTGCTCAGCGGGGGATGACCCAGGAGCAGCTTCAGCAGATGTACAACCGGCCCGCCGCCGGTCCTGCTGACACCGGCCGCATGACGTTTGACGACGTCATCGTCAAGACCGCCGCCTGCCTGGGCGTGCTGATTGCCGGCGCCGCCGTCACGCTCGTCGTGGCGCAGGGCCTAGCCATGATGCTCATGCTCGTCGGCGCGCTGGGCGGCTTCGTCCTCGCCCTGGTCAACACCTTCAAGAAGCAGCCCTCACCGGCGCTGATCCTGGCGTACGCCGGGCTCGAAGGCCTCTTCCTTGGCGGGCTGACCCGCGTCCTGGACGGACTGTACCCGGGAGTCGGCCTGCAGGCCGTCATCGGCACCCTGTCCGTCTTCGCCGTAACCCTTGTCCTCTTCAAGAGCGGCAAGGTCCGGGCCACGCCCAAGGCCATGCGTTTCTTCATGATCGCCATGATCGGCTACGCCGTGTTCGCGCTCATCAACATGGTCATGATGTGGACCGGTGCCGTCAACTCCCCGTTCGGCCTGCGCACTAGCATGGAGATCTTCGGTATTCCGCTGGGCGTCTTCATCGGCCTGCTGGCGATCGGCCTGGCCGCGTTCTCCCTGATCATGGACTTCACCAGCATCGAGGCAGGTGTCCGCAGCGGCGCCCCGCAGCGTTTCTCCTGGACCGCGGCCTTCGGCCTCACGGTCACACTGGTGTGGCTCTACGTTGAGATCATCCGCCTGCTGGCGATTCTCCGCGGCGACGACTGACACGCAGTCCCGAGAAGAGGGCTCCGCCAATGGCGGGGCCCTCAGCTGAGCCGCTCGAGGATGACGGCCATACCCTGGCCGCCGCCGACGCACAGCGTGGCCAGGCCGAAGCCCGCATCCCGCTCCCGGAGCCCGTTCAGCAAGGTGGTGCTCATACGGGCGCCGGTCATGCCGAAGGGGTGCCCCAGGGCGATCGCGCCGCCGTGGACGTTGAGCTTCTCCTGGTCGATGCCAAGCTCCCGCGCGCTCGCAACCACCTGGACTGCGAACGCCTCATTGAGTTCCACGAGGTCGATGTCAGAGATGGTCAGCCCGGCGAGCTTGAGCGCCCGGCGGGTCGCCTCGACCGGGCCCATCCCCATCAGCTCGGGGGACAGGGCGCTGACGCCGGTGGACACGATCCGCGCGAGCGGCTCGAGCCCCAGTTCGCGTGCCCGCACGTCACTCATGACGACGACGGCGGCCGCCCCGTCATTGAGCGGGCAGGCATTCCCGGCCGTCACGGTGCCTTCGCGGCGGAACACCGGCTGCAGGCTGCTGACCGCCTCGAGCGTCACGCCGGCCCGCGGTGAATCGTCCCTGTCGATGACGGTGCCGTCCTTGCGGATGTACGGCGTGATCTCGCGGGCATAAAACCCGGAGGCGATCGCCGCTTCGGTGCGGTTCTGGCTCAGCACGGCCCAGGCATCCTGCTCGGCCCGGCTGATGCCATAGCTCGTGGCGACATTCTCCGCCGTCTGGCCCATCGAGATGTAGATGTCCGGCATCCGTCCGCCCAGCCGCGGATCGGTCCAGGGCACATTGGAGGCTGTCCGGGCTTCGGTGCGCTTCCTGGCGCCGTCGAAGAGAGGATTGTGCGTGCTGGCGTCGGTCTCCCCGGCGCCGGCCCAGTCCCGGTAGCGGGACACGGCTTCCACGCCGGCGGCAACGAATGCCTGCCCTTCGCCGGCCTTGATCGCGTGGAACGCCATCCGGAGGGTCTGCAGGCTGGAGGCGCAGAAGCGGTTGATCGTGGCGGCAGGAACGTTGTCCAGCCCGGCCAGGATGGTGACCACCCGGGCCATGTTGGAGCCGGCCTCACCGCTTGGCTCGGCACAGCCCAGGTAGAGGTCATCGAGGCCCCGGCCCGTGATGCCTTGGGCGTCGAAGGCCGGGATCTTGGCGAGCGCCGCCGTGACCATGGCGGCGGCGACGTCGTCCGGCCGCTCATCTTTCAGCGAGCCCTTGAAGGCGCGCCCGATGGGACTTCTGGCGGTGGAAACTATGACGGCTTCTGGCATGCGACCAGCCTACGCTCCGCCTATGCCAGCCGTCTGGCTCCCGCTGCGGGACGCACGCTGAAGATGCCCGGCGCTGCGTACCCCGCCTCTGCGAAGGCGCGTTCGACGGCGGTGCGGACCCGCTGCGCCGATCCCGCCGGGGTCAGGGCGATCGCGGAGCCGCCGAAGCCGCCCCCGGTCATGCGGGCGCCGATGGCGCCGGCGGTACGGGCGGCTTCCACCGCGAGGTCCAGTTCGGCGCAGGAGATCTCGAAATCGTCCCGCATCGAGGCATGGGAGGCGTCGAGCAGTGGGCCGATGGCGCCCGGTCCGGCGGTGTCGAGGAGTTCCACCGCCTGCAGCACACGGTCGTTCTCGGTGACGACGTGACGGACCCGGCGGAACGTCTCCGCGTCCAGGAGCCCGCTGGCCTCCTCGAGGTCCTCCAGCCCGACGTCGCGAAGGGCCCTCACGCCCAGCACTTCGGCGCCGAGCTCGCAGGATTCCCGCCGCGCAGCGTAGCCGCCGTCGGCATGGGAATGAGACACCCTGGTGTCGATCACCAGCAGCACCAGCCCGGCGCTGTCGGCGTCGAACGGCACCAGGCGGACACTCTGGTCCCGGCAGTCGAGGAAGACGGCGTGGCCCGCCGTGGCCCGCAGCGAGGCGGACTGGTCCATGATGCCGGTGGGGGCGCCGACGAAGTCGTTCTCGGCCCGCTGCGTGGCCAGGACCATGTCCTCGGCGCCGAGGCTGGCGGCCGTGAGCTCGTTCAGCGCCGAAATCACCGCGCACTCAATGGCATGGGAGGAGGACAAGCCGGCGCCCCGGGGCACATCGGAGTCCAGGAGCAGGTCCAGGCCGGGGATATTGAGGCCCCGCTGCTGCAGCGCCCAGATGACGCCGAGGGGATACTTGGTCCAGCCCCTGGCCGTTGCACGGTCCAGGGACCGCGCGTCCGCCGTCGTCAGTCCCTGGTTTCCGAAGGTGGACAGCATCCGGATGGCCGAATCGGGCCGGACACGGACGGCCACGCGGGCAGTCCTGTCGATGGCGAACGGCAGGACGAAGCCTTCGTTGTAATCCGTGTGCTCCCCGATCAGGTTGACCCGGCCGGGCGCCTGCCAGACGCCGTCGGGAGCGGCGCCGAAGACGCCCTCAAACCTGGCCGCAAGTTCCTTGGCGTCCAGAGGGCGGGTCATGGCCGTGCGCCTGTGCTGCTGCAAGTCATGGGTCCAAGCTATACGGCTTGCCGGGCTGGTCGGTACGGTGGTCACCATGGATCTCACGGCTTCCCCCTCTCCCGACCCCGGCCCCGACCCCGGTCCCGGCCCCGACGGCAACATGCGGCGGTACGCGTCGGGCCGGCAGTACGAACTGCGGCGCGGTGATGCCCTTGCCGTCGTGACCGAGCTCGCCGCCGGCCTGCGCCGGTACAGCCGCGGCGGCACCCAGCTGACCGAAAGCTATGGCGATGCGGAGATCCCTCCCGGTGCCACCGGGATCACGCTGGCGCCGTGGGCAAACCGGGTGGAGGACGGCGTCTGGTACCTCAACGGCAAGAAACAGCAGCTGGACATCACCGAAGTCTCACGCAACAACGCCAGCCACGGGCTGCTGCGGAATTCCTCCTACGTACTCGTGGATGAAGCAGAATTCTCGGTCACCCTGGAAGCGGCCGTCTTTCCCCAGCATGGCTATCCCTTCCTGCTGCGGCACCGGGTCCGCTACGAACTGGCGGAGGACCTAGGGCTGGCGGTGCGGCAGACCCTGATCAACGACTCCCAGGATCCCGCGCCGTTCGTGCTCGGGTCCCATCCCTACCTGCGGCTGGGGGACGTGCCCAGTGAAGAGCTCACGGTGACAGTCGGCGCCCGCACCCGGCTCGTAACGGACGGGCGGCTCATCCCGCGGGGCACCGAAGCGGTCAGCGGCGACTTCGATCTGTGCGGCGGCCGGCCGGTGGCCGGGCTGGACATCGACTGCGCCTACACGGACCTGGACTTCGACGGCGGCGTGGCCCGCCACACGCTGCGGTCCGCGGACGGGCGGACCGTCAGCCTCTGGCAGGACGAGAGCTGCGGCTACGTCCACGTCTTCGTGACGACGAACTTCCCGGGCCGGGCGAAGGCAGTGGCGATCGAGCCCATGACCGGGCCGGCCAACGCGTTCAACAGCGGCGACGGCCTCCGCTGGCTGGCGCCTGGGGAGCAGTTCGCCATGAACTGGGGCATCAGCGCTTTCCTGGCCGGCCCGGCCCGCTAAGTGGTCCCCTAACCGGGGCGGGCCGGTTTCCCATTGGGCCGCCGCTGGGGAATCATGGGGCTATGACGCCAGTTGAGGACGCCACACCCGCCGCCCGTCCCCCCGCCGCCCGTCCCAGTGTCCCCGGCCCGGCCAGCGGCCGGACGGACAGTGAGCTCGACGAGGAAATTCCCTACGGCGTGCGCATCGCGGCGTCCTGGGCCTGGCGGATCGGGCTCATCCTGGTGGTGGGCGGAGCGCTGATCTGGCTGCTCGGCAGGGTCAGCTTCCTCATCATCCCGGTCATGGTAGCTGCCCTGCTGGCAGGGCTCCTCAGCCCCGTGGTGCGGTGGATGCGGAGGCGCCGGCTGCCCAACGGGCTCGCCGTCGCCGTTACCGTCCTTGGCTTCATCGGCGTGATTGCGGGCGCGCTGGCGCTCGTCGGCCGGCAGCTGGCCTCCGGCTTCGGCGAGCTCTGGTCCCAGGCGCTCGCCGGCGTCCAGCAGGTCCAGGACTGGTTGTCCGAGGGCCCGCTGCACCTCACGGCCGCCCAGATCGACAAGTACATCGAGGACGGCACCGCCGCCCTGCAGAACAACAGCAGCAGCATCCTCAGCGGGGCACTGACCTTCGGAAGCACCGCCGGCCACTTCGCCGCCGGGTTGGTCCTGGCGCTGTTCGTGCTGATCTTCTTCCTGCTCGAAGGCGACAGGATCTGGGCTTTCCTCGTGCGGCTCCTGCCCCGGAAGGCACGTCTGGCGGCCGACGGCGCCGGACGCCGCGGGTGGACCTCGATGGTCAGCTACGCCCGCATCCAGATGTTCGTGGCGTTCGTGGACGCCGTCGGAATCGGCGTCGGCGCCGCGATCATCGGTGTCCCGCTCGCCCTGCCGCTGGGCGTCCTCGTCTTCATCGGTTCCTTCATCCCCGTCGTGGGCGCACTGGTGACCGGCGCGATCGCTGTGCTCCTGGCGCTCGTGGCCAACGGACCGGTCAACGCGCTGATCATGCTGGCAATCGTGCTGGCGGTCCAGCAGCTGGAAAGCCACATCCTGCAGCCGCTCGTCATGGGCAGGGCCGTCGCCCTGCACCCTGTGGCCGTCATCCTGTCCGTCGCGGCGGGCTCTTACCTTGCGGGCATCCCCGGCGCCCTCTTCTCGGTTCCGCTCCTCGCCGTAGCAAACTCGTCGATTCGCTACATTGCCGGCAGAACGTGGGAACATGATGAGGTGCTGGCGAACGCGGGACACCAGGGCACCCTTGCACCCGATCCCGGCGCTGACGCCACCTTCAAGGACGTCCACCTGCCGGGCGAAACCCCCGGCCGCAAGGGCGCCGCACCCAAAAGTGGTGTCCCGGGCAGCGATGCCGGACGGGGCACCGGAGCCTGATCCCCGAAGGAGAACAGTTCGTGAATAACCTTGAGAGCCTGCCCGTCACGCTGGACGATGTCCTGGAGGCGCAGAAGCTGCTCGACGGGATTATTACGCATACGCCCGTCGAGTCCTCGCGGGCCCTCGGCGGCATGGTGGGCGGCGAGGTCTTCCTCAAATGCGAAAACCTGCAGCGCGCCGGCTCCTTCAAGGTCCGCGGCGCCTATGTGCGCATGGCCAAGCTCTCCGACGCCGAAAAGAGGCGCGGCGTCGTTGCGGCCTCGGCCGGAAACCACGCCCAGGGCGTGGCCGTGGCGGCGAAGAGCCTGGGCATCAAGGCGCGCATCTACATGCCGCTGGGCGTTGCACTGCCCAAGCTTGCTGCCACCCGCAGCCACGGCGCCGAGGTGGTGCTGCACGGGCACAACGTCGACGAGGCGCTCGCCGAGGCGAAGCGCTACGCCGATGAAACCGGCGCGGTCTTTGTCCACCCCTTCGACGACGTGGACGTCGTGGCCGGCCAGGGCACCGTCGGACTGGAAATCCTGGAACAGGTCCCCGACGTCGACACCATCCTGATGGGCGTCGGCGGCGGCGGGCTGCTGGCCGGCGTCGCGGTGGCCGTCAAGGCCCGGGCGAAGGAACTCGGCCGCGAGATCCGCATCATCGGCGTTCAGGCCGAAAATGCGGCCGCCTACCCGCCCTCGCTCGCCGCGGATGCCCTGGTCCCGCTCAAGCGCGTCTCCACCATGGCCGACGGCATCGCCGTGGGCCGGCCGGGACAGCTGCCCTTCAGCATCATCCGCGAACTCGTCGACGACGTGGTCACCGTCAGCGAGGACGCCCTCGCCCGAGCGCTGATCTTCCTGCTGGAACGCGCCAAGATGGTGGTTGAACCCGCCGGAGCCGTCGGCGTCGCTGCCCTGATGGAAGGCAAGATCGAGAACCCGGGAACCGTTGCGGTGGTCCTCTCCGGCGGCAATATCGATCCCATGCTGATGCTCAAAGTCATCCAGCGCGGCCTCTCCGCCGCGGGACGCTACATGACCGTGCGCATGATGCTCGATGACCGCCCGGGCTCGCTGGCCACGATCGCCCGCATCATCGCCGAAAACGACGCCAACGTCACCGGCCTGGACCACACACGGGTGGGCGGCTCCATCAGCATGGGCGACGTCTCCATCACGGTCAACCTGGAAACCAAGGGCCACGAGCACTGCGAGCAGGTCCTCGCGGCGCTGCGGGCCGAGGGCTTCCAGCCGATCGTGGTGCACTAGCACCCATGGTGCTGGACGCGTCGCCGGGCGAACGGCCGGGCGCCAGGGAAACCACGGCGGCCCGCGCCCGCAGGGGCCTGCTGGTGGTGGGCTCGTTCGTGGTGCTGCTCTACCTGATCGAGATCGTCAACACCCTCATGCTCCATTCCCTGAACGGCGTGTTCGGCCTGCGTCCGCGCCGCCTGGACGGGATCCTGGACATCCTGACGTTCCCGCTGCTGCACGCCAACCTGGCCCACCTGATCTCCAATACGCTCCCGCTGATGATCTTCGGGTTCCTGGTGTTCCTGTCCGGGCTGCGGGTGTTCGTGACCGCCCTGGCCTCAAGCTGGCTGGGATCCGGGGCCGTGGTCTGGCTGATCGGCGGCTTCAACATCACCGTGGGCGCGTCCGGGCTGGTCTTCGGGCTCTTCGCCTTCCTGCTGGTCCGCGGCTTCTTCAACCGCAACTGGTGGCAGATCCTGCTGTCCGTGGTGCTGTTCATGGCCTACGGCGGCATCCTCTTTGGCATCCTGCCCACGGTGGCAAGCTTCGTGTCCTGGCAGGCGCATCTCGGCGGGGCGATCGGCGGCGTCCTGGCGGCGCTGCTGCTCAGCACCCGGCGGGCGAGGACGCGGCCCGCGGCACGGTAAGGGGCGGCACGAACAACGACGCAGCCAACAACGACGCCGGCCCTCCCGCTCAGGGGAGGGCCGGCGTCGTCGGCCGTGCTTCGTGCTTGAGTCCTGGTGTCAGCCGACGTAGGGCTTGGCGGAGATGATCTCGACCGCGATGACCTTGCCGTTGGGGGCGGTGTAGCTGAGGGCATCGCCCTCCTTGTGGCCAACGATGGCCGCGCCGAGGGGCGACTTTTCGCTGAAGACATCAAGGTCCGAATCTCCGGCGATTTCACGGGATCCGAGCAGGAACGTCTCTTCGTCGCCTGCAATTTTGGCCACCACGAGCATGCCCGGCTCCACGATGCCGTCGTCCGCCGGGGACTCGCCCACGTGGGCGTCCCGGAGCAGCGCCGTGAGCTGGCGGATGCGGGCCTCGATCTTGCCCTGCTCCTCCTTGGCAGCGTGGTAGCCGCCGTTCTCCTTGAGGTCGCCCTCCTGGCGCGCGGCTTCGATCTTCTGGACGATTTCCGCCCGGCCGGGGCCGGAAAGGTGGTCCAGCTCTGCCTTCAGGCGGTCAAAAGCTTCCTGGGTGAGCCAAGCTGCAGTTGCGCTGTTGGTGGTAGACACGGACTTCTCCTTTTGGTGGTCATACAAACAAAGAACCCGCCACGGTGGCCACTTTTATGATGCAGTAACCAGCTCAGCGGGGAAAGGTATTGATCCATTGTAGTCAATCCTGTGGATAAACCAAAGAACCCTGCGGCGTGGATCACACCGTGTTACGTGTTGGCCCCAGTTTCGGCCTTGCATGTCGGCCGGTCCGGCGGGCTACTTGGCGGCGTCCGGAATCCAGCAGTTGTCCACGACGCCGGAAACGGCCTGGGACTCCGTGTGGAGCACTGCGCGGTGGACGGTGGTGCGTCCGCCGTCCCCGCCGGCGTCGGCCGCGTTGGGCCCGATATCCACCACTTTCCAGCCGACCACCGCGAACTTGGCATCCATTGCCTTGACCGCGCATTTGGCGTCCGCTGCCGGGTCTTTGGTGACCTGGAAATCGACTTCCGTCTGCGTGGCGTCCGGGGTGCTGTAGCCGATGTCCTTGAAGCTGACGCTGGCAGTGGCTGACGAGGTCGAGATCCAGGCCATGAGCGCGATGCCGACGGCCAGGGCGGCCAGCAGGACGTTGCGTTTGGCTTTGCCGGTCAACGCACGCTTTTGGCCGCCGTAACGATTGGCTAGGCTGGTAGGTGCCGGCGCGGCAGGCTGATCCTCGGAAGTCACCAGTCCAGTTTAGTGTGGATCGGACCGGGAATTATCCGCGCCGCCGGTCCGCCCGTTCACACCCGCAGAACATCCGCAGAACAGCAGAAGAGGAGCCGTCCCACGATGACAGCGTCCCCCAGCCCGTCAGTGCCGCTTCGACTGCTGGCTGTCCATGCGCATCCCGACGACGAATCCAGCAAGGGTGCCGCCACGATGGCCATGTATGTCGCCGCGGGTGTTGACGTCCTGGTGGCCACGTGCACCGACGGCTCCCGCGGAGACATCCAGAACCCGGCGATGGAAGGGCAGCCGCACCCCAAGCGGGACATGGCCGGTTCCCGCCGGCTGGAAATGAACCGGGCAGCAGAGGTGCTCGGCGTCCGCCAGCGCTGGCTGGGATTCGTGGATTCGGGCCTGCCGGAAGGAGATCCCCGGCCACCGCTGCCGGCCGGCTGCTTCGCCTTGCAGCCGCTGGAACGGGCCGCCGCCCCCCTGGTCAGGCTTGTCCGCGACTTCAAGCCCCAGGTTATCCTGAGCTACGACGAGAACGGCGGTTATCCGCACCCGGACCACATCATGGCGCACCGGGTGGCGGTCGAGGCCTTCGAGGCTGCGGGCGATCCCGCCCGATACCCGGGCACCGGCGAGCCCTGGCAGCCCAGCAAGCTCTACTACGACCGCGCCTTCAGCCCTGACCGCTTCCGCGCGCTCCACTTCGCGCTGGAGGAAGCCGGCCTGCAGTCACCGTATGCCGAGCGCCTGGCAGCCTGGCTCGAGGCGGACGCGGAGGGGCATACCCTGCCGGCGCCGACGCACCCCACCACCACCCAGATCGAGTGCGGGGACTTCTTTGAGGCCCGCGACGACGCGCTGCGGTCGCACCGGACCCAGGTGGATCCGGAAGGTTTCTTCTTCGCGGTGTCCGCGGCAATGCAGCGCAGGATCTGGCCGTGGGAAGACTACTCCCTGATCCAGTCCCGGATCCCCACGGAACTGCCCGAAAGGGACCTCTTTGCCGGGCTAAGATAGACGTGAGAGGGCTTTTCTATCCCGTGTAGAAAGCAAAGAAGCCCGTAGAAGAAGCCCCGCAGCCGGGGCGGACATCAGTTCCCACAGAAGGTTCCCACCGTGCATTCCTTGCTCATCGCTCTGGCAACAGCCCCGGCGCCGACCCCCACGCCATCGCTGCGTCCAGGATTGTCCGAGGACCAGGTCACTCCGGGCCTGCTGGGCTTCCTGCTGACCGCCTTCATCGTGGTGCTGACTGCGCTGTTGATCGTGGACATGGTGCGGCGAATCCGCCGGGTCCGGTACCGGGCGCAGGTGGAGGAAGAGCGGGCAACTGCTGAGGAATCCGTGATTGGCGGCGCCGGTCCGGAGGCCGACGGAACCGTGCGCCGGGCCGATGGCGGTTCCCGGCCGGAAGTGAACGGCGATGCGGGACCCGGAAACCGCTGAGCGCGGTTCCTCCGACGACTTCCCCGGGGCCTCCAACGCCCTGGGCGGAGAACCCTCTGCCTACCTGCGGCAGCACGCCGGCAACCCGGTCCACTGGCGCCCGTTCGGGGACGAAGCCTTCGCCGCCGCCGCTGCCCGCGACGTCCCGGTGTTCCTCTCGATCGGCTACGCGGCCTGCCACTGGTGCCACGTCATGGCCCACGAATCGTTTGAGGACCAGGACACCGCGGACTACCTGAACGCAAACTTTGTCGCCGTCAAAGTGGACCGGGAAGAGCGCCCCGACGTCGACGCCGTGTACATGGCCGCGACCCAGGCGATCAGTGGCGAGGGCGGCTGGCCGATGTCCGTCTTCCTCCTGCCCGACGGCCGGGCCTTCCACGCCGGCACCTATTTCCCGCCGAGGCCCATGCCGGGCCGGCCTTCCTTCCGCCAGGTCCTCGAGGCCGTACGCGACGCCTGGGTGGACCGGCGGAGCGCCGTCGAAGAGAATGCCTCGACGCTGGCCCGCGGCATCGCCGCGTCCCAGTCCGCCGTCGCGGTGCGGCTGGACGGAGCACCGGAACCCCTTGACGCGGCACTGCTCGCGGAGGCCGTGGGCGCGCTGGCCAGCTCCGAAGACCAGGCCGACGGCGGCTTTGGCACCGCGCCGAAGTTCCCGCCGTCGGCGGTGCTGGAATTCCTGATCCGGCACGCCGCCATGCCTGCAGAAACCCGTGGCTCTGCCACCTCGGCGGTGGCCCGGGACATGGCGGGGCGCACGCTCGCGGCGATGTCCCGCTCGGCGCTGTTCGACCAGCTCGACGGCGGCTTCGCCCGCTATTCGGTGACCCGGGACTGGTCCGTTCCGCACTTCGAGAAAATGCTCTACGACAACGCCCAGCTGCTGCGCCTCTACGTCCACTGGGTCCGGCTCGGCGGCTCGGCGGAGTACCCGGCGGAGGAGGCGTCAGAAGTCGCCGGACGCACTGCCGACTGGCTGCTGGCCTCGCTGGGACTGCCGGCGGACCCGACTGCCGGCGCCGATGCCCTGGCCTCGTCCCTGGACGCCGACACCGTGGTGGACGGCGTGAACTCCGAGGGAGCCAGCTACCTGTGGAGCCCGTCGGAGCTCGCGGCACTGCTGGGGCCTGCGGACGGCGCCGCCGTGGCACGCCTCATGAATGTGCATACCCGCGGCACCGTCTCCGCCGACGGCTCCCCGCTGCACCCGGGCCGGGCGCTCGACGGTGCGGAAGCAGCCCTGTGGCGGCGGGTGCGGCCGCTGCTCCTCGAGGCGCGCTCCCGGCGGCCGCAGCCGGCCCGGGATGACAAGGTTGTGGCCGGCTGGAACGGGCTGGCCGTCGCGGCGCTCGCCGAGGCGGCCGCCGTGCTGGACCGGCCCGGGCTGCTGGCCGCCGCCGAACGCATCGCAACGTACCTGGAGCGTGTGCACTGGCGGGCGGGCTCCGGCGGGGAACCCGGCAAGCTGGTGCGCGTATCCCATGCCGGGACCGCCCGGGGGATTGGCGGCCTGCTGGAGGACTACGCCTTTTGCGCGGACGGACTGCTCTCGCTCTACGCCGTCTCCGGGCACACACGCTGGTACGGGCTGGCCGAGGCCGTGCTGGAGGCCGCCCGCGCCCGGTTCGCGGCCCACGGCACGCTGGCGGATACAGCCGGGGATGCCGGGCAGGTGTTCAACGCCCAGGGCCGGCGTGCCGCCCTGGACCCCTTCGACAACGCCACACCCAGCGGCGCCGCCGCCTTCGCCGGGGCGCTGCTGGGCTACTCGGCCCTGTCCGGCTCCGGCGAGCACCGGGCCCTGGCCGGCAACATCTTCTCCGTGCTGCCCCCGCTGGCGGTGCGGGCACCGCGGGCGGCCGGCTGGCTGCTCGCGACCGCGCAGGCCGCACTCGCCGGCCCGGTGGAAGCCGCCGTCGCCGGCCCTGACACACCGGAGCGGGCGGCACTTCACCGGGAGCTGCTGCTCTCGGCCAGCCCCGGCCTCGTGATTGCGGTTCAGGACACGGCACCCGGCTCCGGAGCCGCACCACGCGCCGCACCTCCCGCCGTGCCACTGCTCCGGGGCCGCGCGGCTGCCCCGGACGGCTCGCCGCAGGTCTTCCTCTGCCGCGGCATGGTCTGCGAGCTCCCTGTTGGTTCCGTTGCGATGCTGCGGGAGCGCTTGGCTGGCATGACTCAATGACGTTCCCCAGCCTGCCGCGGACCCCGTTTGAGCTCGTTGTCTTCGACTGCGACGGAGTCCTGGTGGATTCAGAGGTGATCGCCGTCAAGATCGACCAGCGGGTGGCTGGCCGATCTCGGCTGGGAGCTGCAGCCGGAGGAGATCGTGGAGCGCTTCGTGGGCAAGTCCGAGGCCTGCTGCACCGCTTCGAGGGCCGGATCTTCAGCGCCACGGAGGTGGCCCAGGGCAAACCCGCCCCGGATCTCTTCCTGTATGCCGCCGGCCGGCTCGGCACCCGACCGGAGCGGTGCGCCGTCGAGGACAGTGCCTACGGCGTTCAGGCGGCACGTGCCGCGGGGATACAGGTCTTCGCCTATGCCGGCGGGTGACCCCGACGGAGCGGCTGGCTGGCCCCGGCACCACGGTGTTCCATGACATGCGGGACCTGCCGGAGCTCATCGCGCCGGGCCGCCCGGCCTGACGGCGCGCCGGCTCAGCTCAGGACGGCGAAGGCAATCGCGATGAAGTGCGCGGCGAAGGCAAAGACCGTGAAGGCGTGGAACAGCTCGTGGAAGCCGAAGTGCTCGTAGCTGAAGTTCGGTTTCTTCAGGGCGTAGAAGACGGCGCCGGCGATGTACAGCGCGCCGCCGACGCAGATCAGCACGGCGGCCGGCACGCTGGCGGCGAAGAAGTCCGGCAGGTAGAAGAGCGCGCCGCTGCCCAGGGCGATGTAGATCGGCACGTAGAGCCAGCGCGGCGCGTGGGTCCAGAGCACCCGGAAGAGCACGCCGAGGATGGCTCCGGACCAGATGACCCACAGCAGCAGTGCGGCCTTGGGCCGCTCCAGCAGCGACCAGGCCAGGGGCGTGTAGCTGCCGGCGATGACCAGCATGATGTTCGTATGGTCCAGCCGCTTCAGCACGATCTTCACGCGCGGCGACCAGTTCCCGCGGTGGTAGAAGGCGCTCACTCCGAAGAGCAGTACCCCGGTCAGTGCATAGATGGCGGAGGTGATTTTCTTCTCCGGCGTCGGGGCCAGGATCACCAGGGCGAGGCCGGCGGCGAACGCCAGCGGCGCCGTCACCGTGTGGATCCAGCCGCGCCACCTGGGCTTGATCATCAGGAGTTCGGCAATCCGGACAGCGGCGTCGTCGACCGGCCCGTTGCCAGGGGCCGTATGCCGCTCCGGCCCGGGCTCAGGACTGTTGCTTTGCATTCCGCCATAGTAACCTACGCATCAGTAAGTTACCGGAGAGTAACAATGGTCGACACTAGAATCGTGACAACCGTGCACGAGGCTCCGCCCTCCGGCAGGTAGCCTAGGATCTGCACTGCAGTCGTACCTCAAGGAAGCCAGGTGAATCTCCGGATGGAAATGCCCGGGTTCCTCTATGGCTTCTACGAGCGCAAGATCCAGCGTTCGCTTGACCCCGAACGCATCCCCCGGCACATCGGCGTCATGGTGGACGGCAACCGGCGCTGGGCCCGCCAGTTCAACGCACCCACGAGCCAGGGGCATCAGGCCGGCGCCGACAAGATCCATGAATTCCTCGGCTGGTGCCAGGAACTCGGCGTCAAGGTCGTCACCCTGTACATGCTCTCCACGGACAACATGAACCGCTCGGGCGAGGAGCTCGACCTGCTCATGGGGATCATTGCCAACACCCTGGACCGGCTGGATGACGACGCCGACATTTCGGTGCACGCCATGGGGGCACCGGAGCTGCTGCCGGACTATCTCGCCGAGCGCCTCAACAAGCTCACGGCCCGCACCCCCGCGCGCGAGAAGCTCCACGTCAATGTCGCCGTCGGCTACGGCGGACGGCGGGAGATCGTCGACGCCGTCCGGGAACTGCTGCACGACGCCGTCGCCCGGGGCGCGGACATCGGGAAACTGGCCGATGAGCTCACCGTGGACGACATCTCGCGGTTCCTCTACACCCGGGGCCAGCCCGATCCGGACCTTGTAATCCGCACTTCGGGGGAACAGCGGCTGTCCGGGTTCCTCATGTGGCAAAGCGCGTACAGCGAGTTCTACTTCTGCGAAGCCCTCTGGCCCGCATTCCGTAAAGTGGACTTCCTCCGCGCCCTCCGGGACTACGCCGGCAGGCAGCGGCGCTTCGGCTCCTGAGCCGTTCACGCCGAGTTCACACGATGGCAACAAGAATCGCCGAAAAATAGGCGCGCAAAGCGGGGTCGGAGATTTACGCTAATCCCATCAGCAGGCAATTCGCCAGCCGATCGGGGAGGCCAATACATGGAGCGGATTTTCGCACCGGGTGTATGGGAGGCCGCTTCCGGCCTCCAGGCCGAGCCGCCTCACCTATAACAATTCCGGGCATGTGCCCCGGGGCTGGAGTCGATGTGGCTATTTCTGAACAACTGCCCGACGTCATTTCCGACCAGGGACGGAAAGCTACCTCTCGCGCCAAGCGAGCCACCTCAAAGACCGGTGCAGCGAATTCTGACGCTGCGGCCGGTCTTGCTGTTTCCGGGGAAGAAACAGCGAGCCAGGGCACCGCCCGGAGCTTCGTGATTGACACCTCAGTGCTGCTCTCGGACCCGCGGGCAATACTTCGTTTCGCCGAGCACGAGGTCATCCTGCCGATCGTCGTCATCACCGAGCTCGAAGGCAAGCGGCATGATCCGGAGCTCGGCTACTTCGCCCGCAAGGCGCTCCGGCTGCTGGACGACCTGCGCGTCGAGCACGGAAGCCTGGACCGGCCCATCCCGCTCGGGCCAGACGGCGGCACGCTCATGGTGGAGCTGAATCACATCTCCGCCGAAGTGCTTCCCGCCGGCTTCCGCGGCGGGGACAACGACAGCCGGATCCTGGCGGTGGCCAAGAACCTGGCCAACGAGGGCCGCGACGTGACCGTCGTGTCCAAGGACCTGCCCATGCGTGTCAAGGCCTCGGCCATGGGGCTGATGGCCGACGAATACCGCAACGAACTCGTCAAGGATTCGGGCTGGACCGGCGTCGCCGAGGTGGATGCGAGCGAGGACGAGGTTGCCACCCTCTACGGCCACGAGCCGGTCTTCATTCCGGCGGCGGCCGAGATGCCGACGAACACCGGGCTGGTGTTGCTGTCCAGCCGCGGATCCGCCCTCGGCCGGGTGGGGGCGGACAAGCAGGTCCGCCTCGTCAAGGGTGACCGCGACGTCTTCGGGCTGCACGGGCGTTCGGCCGAGCAGCGGCTCGCGATCGACCTCCTCATGGACCCGGCCGTCGGCATCGTCTCCCTCGGCGGACGCGCCGGCACCGGCAAGTCCGCGCTGGCCCTGTGTGCCGGCCTCGAGGCTGTCCTGGAGCGCAGGGAGCACCGCAAGGTGATCGTCTTCCGGCCCCTCTACGCGGTGGGTGGCCAGGAACTCGGCTACCTGCCCGGATCCGAGGCGGAGAAGATGAACCCCTGGGCACAGGCGGTCTTCGACACCCTGGGTGCGCTGGTCAGCCAGGAAGTCGTGGAGGAAGTGATGGACCGGGGCATGCTCGAGGTCATGCCGCTGACGCACATCCGCGGGCGCTCGCTGCACGACGCGTTCGTGATCGTGGACGAGGCACAGTCCTTGGAGAAGAACGTGCTGCTCACCGTGATGAGCCGGATCGGCCAGAACTCGAAGATCGTCCTGACCCACGACGTCGCCCAGCGCGACAACCTGCGGGTGGGCCGGCACGACGGCGTGGCCGCCGTGGTCGAGACGCTCAAGGGGCACCCGCTCTTCGGCCACATCACCCTCACCCGCTCCGAGCGCTCGCCGATCGCGGCACTCGTGACGGAGCTGCTGGAAGGGGCGGAGATCTAGGCCCTCCCGGCCATACCTTGGGCCGTGGTCCGGTTGACCCCATCGACTGCTCCAGAAGTGCCGTTACGAACGCTCTAAACGGCGCTTACGGAGCAGTCGATGGTGGTTAAGGGGACTTCCACTCGGGGTCGGTTGCCGGTCGTCAGATCCCCAGGTACTTGGCCGTTGCCTCGTGGTCTTTCACCTTTAGGTCCCAGTCCGGGCGCTTGAAGGTGACGGGGGTGAGGCGGACTTTCTGGACGTCCTGTGCATTGCCGCCCCAGGACGCGCGCGTGACGCCGTTGAGTTCGTAGCCGAGGGAACGCGAGACGCCGAGGGACTGCCGGTTCCAGGCGGCAGCCTCGGATTCCGCGACTTCCGCGCCGAGCCAGTCAAAGGCATACAGCGCGACGGCGGCCCGCATTTCCTTGCCGAAGCCGCGGCCGTGCACATCCTGCCGGAGCCAGGAGCCCGTGGTGACGGTCTTCAGCGTCGGGAAGTTCTTCGCCTCGACGTCCTGGCAGCCGATGAACTGGCCGTCGTGCCAGATCCCCAGCAGCAGAGTCCACTCCTCCGACGTCATGCCGGCTCGGCACCGCCAGTACCACTGCGCCATGTTGGTCCCCAGTTCGTGCGCCGGGGCCTCGCTCCAGGGGTTGCTGAAGGGGCTGCGGCCCGGCTCGTGGATGCCGCTGAGGGCGGCCCTGACCGCCGCAGGGATTTCGTCGTCGCGGATGGGACGCAGGACGAGGCGGGGCGTGGTCAGGGTCAGGCCGAAAGGGGGCCAGTACGCGGCGAGCTCAGTCATCCGGGAAGCCTAACGGTACGGAGCCGAGGCTGCCAGTCACACGCCCGCGTTCACCGGGCCGGTCACTCCGCCGCCACATCCCAGCTGATGTGCCGGCGTACGTCCGTGAGGTTCATGGATTCGGCCAGGAAGAGGTCATCCAGCATGTACTCGTCCACGGCCAGGATCCGGAGCCAGTGGCCGTAGCCCGCGGGCTCGTCCTCCAGCCAGCGGCTCGCGACGCAGACGCCGGTGCCGGCGTCGATCCTCAGCAGTGTGCGTCCCGGACGGCAGAGCGGAGCTCCGGGATCGGCAGGGCGGTAGCCGGCGTTGGGGCTAACCGTGGTTTCCAGGGCGGGCCTGCCCTCGTGGTCCACCTCGGTGATGGGGCCCAGTTCCACGGCGTTGGCGTTCGGGAATTCCAGGGGCACCGGGGAGTTCCCTGCGAGCTCCACGGGGTCCAGGGCGGCGGCGAAGCGGCCGTTGCCGAAGGTTGGCTCACCGTAGGCGGCCTCCGGCCGGCGGCGGACCAGGCCGCCGTCGTCGTACACCGGGGTGACCAGTTGCGGCGGCAGGAGCCACGACTTCCTCGTCGAACGGACATAGAAGCCGTCCCGGGAATCATTGATGCCGGTGGTGCTGTGGAGGACCAGTCCGTCGGCGGTCTCCAGCCGCAGGGCTCCGGGGCGCCGCAGCCAGGCCCTGACGAGATCGGCCCTGACGAGACCGGAGGGAACGGCGGCAGCGGCGGAAGCCGCCACGGGCCGGTCCACGTATTCGAACCTCAGCGACTGCCACTTCCACGGCGAGGAACGGCACAGGTTCCTGAAGGCCGCCGCCTGCTCCGCCGGGCCAGCGGGCGTGCGCGGCTCACGCCGGTTCCTGCTGTCCCATGCGACCATATCCACAGTTTACGCGCGGGGCCAGCCACGCCCGGGGAATATCCAGTAGCATCCGAGAGTGATCCAACGACTCGGCGAACTCGGCGCAGCCAACGTGCCGGCCTTTTGGCTGGTCATGGCCGCCTGCGCGTATTTTGCGATCATGGCCGTCCGGCTTACCGTCATCGATGTCCGGCACCACCTGCTGCCGGACCGGATCGTTTTTCCCTCGTATGCAGTCGCCGGGGTCCTCCTGCTTGGCGCCGCCGCAAGCCACATGTTCCTGGGCGCGAAGGACGCTGCCGCCGCGCCCGACGCCGGGCTGTTCGGCGTGCCTGGGCTGCGCGTCCTTGCCGGGGGAGCGGTGCTGTGGCTGTTCTATTTCCTCCTGCGCGCGGTCTACCCGCCGGGCATGGGGTTCGGCGACGTGAAACTGGCAGGGGTCCTGGGGATGTACCTGGGGTTCCTGGGCTGGCCGCATGTCTTTGCGGGCACCTTTGCCGCGTTTGTCTTCGGCGGGCTCTGGAGCCTTGGCCTGCTCGTCGTGCGGCGCGGCACCCTGAAATCGGCCATTCCCTTCGGGCCCTTCATGCTGGCCGGTGCCGCCACCGCCATGCTGCTGCCCGTGTCCTGAGGCGGTCCGCAACGACGCAGCCCCGTGCACTGAAACGAACCGCACCCGGGCCGGACTTCCCTGTAAACGTTGCCGGGAGTAGTTTGTGTGAAACGCCCGCGCGGTTCCATGTCCGCGTTTCGTTTCATTGGGGGAATCATGACCAACCGCAGGCGGGGGGCCCGGGTTACTCGCCGCGCCGCTGCTGGCGGCCCTGTTGGGTGGTTGCGGCGGACTGCCGGGAACTCCTCGGCCCGGTTCCGAATCGCCGGAACCGGCTAAGCCGTCGATCCCGGGCCCGACGTCCATCCCGCCCGCTCCTGACTCGCCGCAGGATTCCGGGCCGCCTGCAAGCCCGGTGCCACCCACGCCCTCGATGCAGGTTCCAGTATGTGCAGGTGGGCCGCTCGACTGCCGGATGTACCGCTCCGTCAGCGGCCGGGATGCGACGGGGGAGCTCAGCTGGCTGAAGACCCAGCCGCTCGAGGTGTCGAGCGTGTTCGTCAACAGAACCTGGACAATCGGCGTCAAGACGCCGTGCAACTATCTGGGCGTCGAGGTCCAGGTCCAGGGGGACCGGATGATCCCCGGCCGGACGATCGCAACAGCCATGGGCTGCCTCGGTCCGGAAAGCGGCTACGAGGCCTGGGTCACGGAGCTCTTCAGCCAACCCGTCATCTGGCGGGTGGACGGCCGCTCACTGGTCCTGCGCAACAGCCACGAAGCCGTGGAATTCGAGGATGCCGGGCCAAATGCCCAGCTGTAGTTTCCGTGCGCTTGGGGCTGATCACCGGAATCCTCGAACCCGGCGAGGAGCCCGCGCCGGGCCTGCTGCGGGAAATCCTCGAGGAGACTGCCGTAGATCGGCATCACGATGGTGGTGGCCAACAGGTAGGCGGTGGTGATCCAGGCCTGGTGTTCCACCCCGCCGAGCTTGCCGACGATGGTGGGCATGGCCGTGGACACGATGGTCTGGTCCAGGCTGGAGAGCAGCATGCCCGCGATGAGGGCGGAGAAAATGATCCAGATGCGTTTCTAGGTCAGCAGCAGCGGCCCGGCTGCTGGCTTGGTGCTGACGGCGGCGCTCATTGCGCTCCTTCGGAGGTGTTGGACTGGGAAAGGTCAAAAGGCTGGGAAAAGAGCGTGCGGGCGGCTGCGAAGTTTTCCAGCAGCAACTCCTTGTGCGGGCGGGTATTTCCTTCGGAGAAATAGGCCATGCTGGACCTGCGGGCGATCCCGCCGGCCAGCACCACGGCCATGCGGACTACCGGATGGTCCGCGCTGACGCCTTCCCTGGCCGCCAGCATCCGCGAGAATTCGGCTTCGCGTTCTTCCGAGGCGCCGATGATCCGCAGCATCAGCTGCGGTTCCTTCTGGACGACGCCGATCAGCTGGCGGGTCTCTTCCTCGGAGGAGCTCATCCGTTCGGACAGATCAAGGCAAAGCTGCACGAGGTCGGAGAGGAGCGAAGCGGAAATTTTGCCGGCCGGGGAATCCGCACCGGCCCGGATGAAGTCTTCGAAGATTTCGGCGGGGAGTTCGTCGTCGACGGGCCCGATGATGGCGTCTTCCTTGGAGGGGAAGTAGTTGAAGAAAGTCCGCCGGGAGATGTCGGCCTGCTCGCAGACCTCCTCCACGGTGTAGCCGTGGAGCCCGCGCTCGGCTGTCAGGGAACGCGCGACGGCGGTGATCGCCGCCCGCGTTGCGGCGCGCTTGCGCTCACGGAGTCCGCCCTCAATAATTGCACTGTTGCTCACATAGTGAAGTTTTGCACTTAATTCTCTTTAGTGCAAAATTCAACGTGTGTGGTCCCGTTGCCTTTTTGTCGGTGCCCGGTCGTAGCCTGACTGTGTCCAGCCATTCCGCTGGAATCAGTTGGCACGGGACGCGCCCGGGCCGGAAATGGGGAAGCATGACAGACTCAGCGCTTACGCACGTATACGTCCTCCTGGACCGCTCCGGATCCATGAGTGCCATCGCCGACGACACCATGGGCGGGTTCGCGGCCTTTGTCCGGGAACAGCAGGCTGTAGGCGGCCGATGCCGGCTGTCCCTGTCGCAGTTCGATGACAGCTACGAGCGCGTGTACGCCTCGGTGGACATCCAGGACGTGCCGCCCCTGGATCTGCAGCCCCGAGGCAGCACGGCCCTTTACGATGCCATGGTCCGGCTGATCGGGGAAGCGGGCGCCGAACTGGCGGGCCTCCCGGAGGAGCAGCGTCCGGGCACCGTGCTCGTAGCGGTGCTGACCGACGGCCAAGAAAACTCGTCGCGCGAGGCCACCGGCGCCATGGTGAAGTCCCTGGTCGAGCGGCAGCAGAGCCAATGGGGCTGGCAGTTCACGTACCTTGGCGCCAACCAGGACGCCGTGCTGACAGCCGGCGGCCTGGGCATCCGCGCCGAGGACGCCCTGACCTACGCCGCCGGCAACGTGGACGCGGCCTTTTCGGTCCAGTCCGCAAAGACGCGCCGGCTGCGGGAGGCGCGCATGGGTGGTGCCAGCCTGGCGGAGGCATCGGCGGCTGCGACCTACACGCCGGAGGAGCGGGAGGCCGCCGGGGGAGAGGCTCCCCGGGTCTAGGGGCACCCAGCGTCCCACAATCGACGGCGGCCGGCGCCTTTCGCTGGAAAGGTGCCGGCCGCCGGACGTACGTACTGTGGGCTGTGCGCCGTGCGCCGGGGCTAGGCCTTGTGTGGCGGACGCGTCATGGACATGACGTCCAGGGCGGTGTCCAGCTGCTCTTCGGTCAGTTCGCCGCGCTCCAGGAAGCCCATGGCGACCACGGTCTCGCGGATGGTCAGGCCCTCGGCCACGGCCTTCTTGGCGATCTTGGCGGCGTTCTCGTAGCCGACGAACTTGTTGAGCGGGGTGACGATGGACGGCGAGGCCTCGGCGAGGAAGCGGGCGCGCTCGACGTTGGCGGTGATGCCGTCGATCATCTTGTCTGCCATGACGCGGCTGGTGTTGGCCAGCAGCCGGACGGACTCGAGCAGGTTGGCGGCCATCACCGGGATGCCGACGTTCAGCTCGAAGGCGCCGTTGGTGCCGGACCAGGCGATGGCGGTGTCATTACCGATGACCTGGGCGCACACCATGATGGAGGCCTCGCAGATGACGGGGTTGACCTTGCCGGGCATGATCGAGGAGCCCGGCTGCAGGTCCGGGATCGCGATTTCGCCGAGGCCGGTGTTGGGACCGGAGCCCATCCAGCGGAGGTCATTGTTGATCTTCATGAAGGAGATCGCGATGTTGCGCAGCTGGCTTGAGGCCTCGATCAAGCCGTCGCGGTTGGCCTGGGCCTCGAAGTGGTCGCGGGCCTCGGTCAGCGGCAGGCCGGTGTCGGCGGCGAGCAGTTCGATCACGCGTTCCGGGAACCCGGCCGGGGTGTTGATGCCGGTGCCGACCGCGGTGCCGCCGAGCGGGACCTCGGCGACGCGGGGGAGGGAGGCATTGATGCGTTCGACGCCGTAGCGGACCTGGGCGGCGTAGCCGCCGAACTCCTGGCCCAGGGTCACGGGGGTAGCGTCCATGAGGTGCGTGCGGCCGGACTTCACGACGTCCTTGAACTCGACAGCCTTGCGTTCCAGCGAATCCGCCAGGTAACCGAGGGCCGGAATGAGGTCATTGATCAGCGCGGACGTGGCGGCCACGTGGACCGAAGTCGGGAAGACGTCGTTGGAGGACTGCGAGGCGTTGACGTGGTCGTTCGGGTGGACCACCTTGTCGCTCCCGGCGGCCTTGAGGGCGCGGGAGGCGAGCTCGGCGATGACCTCGTTGGTGTTCATGTTCGAGGACGTGCCGGAGCCCGTCTGGAAGACATCGATGGGGAAGTCGCCGTCGTACTTGCCCGCGGCAACCTCGTCCGCAGCGTCGGCGATCGCCTGGGCCAGCTCGCCGTCGAGCACTCCCAGTTCAGCGTTGGCCTGGGCAGCAGCCTTCTTGACGCGCGCCAGGGCCTCGATGTGGGCGCGTTCCAGGGTCTTGCCGGAGATGGGGAAGTTTTCTACCGCACGCTGCGTCTGGGCGCGGTACAGGGCGTTCACGGGGACGCGGACTTCGCCCATCGTGTCGTGTTCTATGCGGAATTCTTCGGTGTTCAACTGTTCGATGGAAGTCATGGGGCTAGCTTATTGGGAGTGGGCGTTCCATCGAAAACCGTGAAGGGCGCCGGTGTAGTGCCGGCCGATCACCGGCCGATCAGCGGCGGACCAGCGGCCGACCGCCGGCCGACCGCCGGCAGGGTCCTAGAGTTCGCCGATTCCGGAAACGACGTCGGCCCGGCCTTCAGCCAGGCTGTATGCGAGCCCGATCACGGCGGCCCTGCCGCTTTCGATTGCGTCGGAAATCACACGGGAACTGTCCACCAGGCGGTGCGAGGTCTGTTTGACGTTCTCGACCACCATGTCGTTGATGTCGTGCTGATTGTTACGCAGCGCGGTCAGGACGGACGGGGTGATCCGCTCGACCAGGCTGCGCATGAAACCGATGGGCATCTGGCCTGTTTCGACGGCCGCCTTGGTGGCGCTGACGGCTCCGCAGCTGTCGTGGCCCAGGACCACGATCAGCGGCACGCCGAGTTCGCTGATGCTGTACTCCAGCGAGCCGAGCACGGCGTCGTCGATCACCTGTCCGGCCGTGCGGACGACGAATGCGTCCCCCAGCCCCAGGTCAAAGATGATTTCGGCGGCCAGCCGGGAGTCCGAGCAGCCGAAGATCACGGCGAAGGGGTGCTGGTTCTCTACAAGGGACGAACGGCGCGAGGCGTCCTGGTTGGGATGGGAAGATTTGCCGGCGATGAAACGCTCGTTGCCTTCCCGGAGGCGGCGCCAGGCAAGGGCAGGAGTCAGATAAGTGGCCACGGCCTGACCTTACTGTGTAGAGGTGGGGGTAGAAATGGCGGAGGGTGAAATTGTTGCTTCCGGCGCGCTCCCAAGTGACTTCACGACGGCGGCTGCCAGCACCGAGAATTCGTCCAGTTGCGCCGTGCCGGTCAGGATGACAGTGGTGCCGCCGTGGACAAGCACCATGCTCTTCTCGCCCTTGCCGGTGTCGCGGAGTTCCCAATCCTGTCCGCCGGCGCTCCGGGTTCCGGTCACCCGGGCGTTCTTCGTCTGCTGCAGCAGCCAGGTGGGGTTGGCCTGCCGCGTCTGCACCAGTCCGATGAAGGACTCCTTGGGGGTGAGGTAGCCGACCTCCCAGGTGGCAACGCCGCTGCCCGCTCCGGAATCCCAACGGGCGTAATTGGTGCGGAATGTGTCGCCCGGCGCAGGCGCCACCGGTGTGAATCCCGCCACACCCGCGGCGTTCTGCGCGACGGCGCCGACGTTGATGTCGGGCCGGTACCCGTCGCTCTTGGGCGACGGGTTCATGAGGACGATCGGCAGGAAAGCCGCGATGCTCACCACCAGGGCAAGGATCATGCCCATCACGGAGGCGTTCGCGCGTTTCGCCGCTGCGGCCGGGATGACGGGCCTGACGGGCGGCTGCCCGGCTGCGGCCGGGTCTCCCGCGGGGGCTCCGGCGCGGGGGGAGCCTTGGGCTGCCGGGGACGTGTCCTGCAATTCACTCACCCCTCTATAGTCGCCCATAACTGAGCCGATCTCACATTCGGCCCGACAGGCCGGCCGCGGGGTGATGTGTTTCACGTGCCGGTCATCCCATGACCTGGGGAGGCGGCCGCGACTATGATCAGTACCAGACGAATCACCGCGACGGATCGATGACGGATCGATACTGGCCGTACGGGTTCAACGATCGCCACTCGAAGAAGAGGTTCACGTGACACCAGCGCCTATGTCCCAGAAGTACTCCACGCTTTCCCCCTCGCTCGCCGTCGGGATCGACGAGCCTGACCGCAACCTTGCTCTGGAACTTGTCCGCGTCACCGAAGCCGCGGCCATAGCCGGCGGCCACTGGGTCGGCTTTGGGGACAAGAACAAGGCCGACGGCGCCGCCGTCGACGCCATGCGTTCCTTCCTTCAAACCGTGCACTTCAACGGTGTCGTCGTCATCGGTGAGGGCGAGAAGGATGAAGCCCCCATGCTTTTCAACGGCGAGCGTGTCGGTGACGGCACGGGTCCCGAGTGCGACGTCGCCGTCGACCCCATCGACGGAACCCGCCTGGCGGCGCTGGGCATCAACAATGCCCTGGCAGTGCTGGCCGTGGCCGAGCGGGGCACGATGTTCGATCCCTCCGCCGTGTTCTACATGGAAAAGCTCGTCACAGGCCCGGAAGCGGCCGACATGGTGGACCTTCGCCTGCCGGTCAAGCAGAACCTGCACCTCATCGCCAAGGCCAAGGGCGTCAAGGTCAACCAGCTCAACGTCATGATCCTGGACCGCGACCGCCACCGCCCGCTCGTGGAGGAAATCCGCGAAGCCGGTGCCCGCACGAAGTTCATCATGGACGGCGACGTCGCCGGTGCCATCGCCGCCGCGCGTGCCGGTACCGGAGTCGACGCCCTCATGGGCATCGGCGGAACACCCGAAGGAATTGTGGCGGCCTGCGCCATCAAGTCCCTCGGCGGCGTGATCCAGGGCCGGCTGTGGCCCACGAGCGACGACGAGAAGCAGAAGGCGATCGACGCCGGCCACGATCTCGACCGTGTGCTCTCCACCAACGACCTCGTCTCCAGCGACAACTGCTACTTCGCCGCCACCGGCATCACCGACGGCGACCTCCTCAAGGGCGTGCGCTACTCCAAGGACAAGGTCCTCACGCAGTCCATCGTGATGCGGTCCAAGTCCGGCACCATCCGCTTCGTGGACGGCGAGCACCAGGCCAGCAAGTGGGAGGGCTACGCCCGCAAGGGCTAGCACCTGCCGGCAGCAACCGGCACCCAACCAGCACCGGAATCCCGGGGCCGCAATCCGCGCCCCGGGATTCGCTGTCTTAATTCCGGGATTCGCCGCACGGGTCCTGGGATTCGATAGGGTGGAGCCATGACGTGGCTCGTGACTGGTGGTGCAGGATATATCGGTTCGCATGTGGTTTCCGCTTTGCGCGGGGCCCGGATCCAGCCGGTGGTGATCGACTCCCTGTCCAGCGGGCACCGCGAATTCGTTCCGGCCGGCGTGCCCTTTGTCCACGGCAGCATCCTCGACGCCGACCTCGTAGCCCACACGCTGAAGAACCACGCCGTGACCGGGGTGATCCACCTCGCCGGATTCAAGTACGCCGGCGTCTCCGTGCAGGAGCCGCTGCTGACCTATGAGCAGAACGTCACCGGCACCGCGCAGCTGCTCCAGGCCATGGAGCTCTCCGGCGTCGACAAGCTGGTCTTCTCCTCCTCGGCAGCGACGTACGGAACGCCCACCGGCGACGTCGTCACCGAGGACACTCCGACCAACCCCGAATCGCCCTACGGGGAGAGCAAACTGATCGGCGAATGGCTGATCCGGGACCAGGGCCGGGCCCGGGGCCTGAACCACACCTCCCTGCGCTACTTCAACGTGGTCGGCTCCGGTGCGCCCGAGCTCTACGACACGAGTCCGCACAACCTGTTCCCGATTGTGCTGCGGGCGCTGACGGCAGGCCAGACGCCGCGCATCAACGGCACGGACTACAACACCCCGGACGGTACGTGCGTGCGCGACTACGTGCACGTGGCCGATCTGGCGACCTCGCACGTGGCGGCCGCGCAGGCCCTCGCCGCGGGCCGGCCGCTGGAGCGGGTGTACAACCTCGGTTCGGGAGACGGGCTCTCGGTGCGCCAGATCATGACGGCGATGGCCCAGGTCACTGGTATCGACTTCGAGCCGGAGATCGGCCCGCGCCGGGCAGGGGATCCGGACCGGATTGTCGCGGACGGCAAGCTGGCCGCCCGGGACCTCGACTGGAAAATGCGGCACTCCGTGGAGGAAATGGTCGCAAGCGCCTACGCGGCGCAAAAGTACGCGCGCTCTGCAGGAAGATAACCAGAAGGCTAGCCAGGAAGCTGGCGGAGCCTGGAGGGCAGCGTCTTGGCGAGCTGGCCGCCCTTCCGTGCAAGCTGGTACGCGCCGTAGCGCAGCTTCTTTACCGGCAGGTCCCACGTTCCGGGGTACGCGATCTCGCGGCCGCCGAACGATTTCTTGAACGCCGTGAAGCCGGCCCACTTGTGGTCCGGCTGGTCCGCCGGCGCCACGCCCCAGAGGTCCACCTGCTTCAGGCCCAACTCCTGGGCATCGGCCATCAGCGTGACCAGGAGGGGAATCCCCGCGCTCAGCTTCCGGTGCGTGTCATCCAGTGCGGCGTGGGCATAGGTCCGGGTATCCGCGGAATCGTAGGCCAGGGCCGCGGCGATGGGGCCGCCGTCGAGCTCGGCGATGAAGAGCGTCGCGGCACCAGCGGGCATCAGTGAGCGGGCCACCTGACTCAGGTACTCATCGCTCTGGGGTTTAAAGCCGTTGCGCGCGGCGGTCATGTGAAGGAAGTCGAGGAGCACGGCAATCTCAGCCGGATCCTGGCTGGAGCGGAACGTCACGCCCTTCTTGTGGATATTCCGGTACAGGTTGCGGTTCACCGGCTTCATGTCCGCCAGGACGTCCTTGAAGTCGCGGCCCAGGTCCACGATCCAGCTGAGCTCGGGCTGCTGGTTCACCGGTGCCGGCTGCAGGCCGCGGCGGCGGAGCACGGCGTCGGCGTCGGACGCCCCGAAGCCGCAGCTGACAGGCTCAATCCGGACAAACACGGCCCCGCACCCTCGCGCCACCCCCGTCAGCGCCGCCAGCGCGGCGTCGAACGCCCCCAGCGATTCGGCCACCGGGCCGTACGGCGCGTAGAGCAGCTTTCCGGCCGGGTTGGATTCCTCGACGGCAAGGAAGCTCCAGCCGGGTCCGGACTGCTCGTGGACCGTGCGGCCCAGCGCACGTTGGAAATCGGCCCACGGGGGGCTCTGCAGGAAATAGTCCACGGTGTCAGGCTTTCAGTGCGGTGGTGACGGCAAAAGCCAGGGCGGTTCCGGTTGCGCCGGAGACGGCGTGCGCGTTGACCGGAGCCTCGGCGGCGGGCAGGAAGGCGCTCGCGCCGCGGCCCAGCTGCAGGTCGCCCTTGGGGGAGTCGAGGAGGACGGATCCGGAGATCACGATGATGACGGCGGCACCGGACTGCGCCAGCGGGACGGGCCCGGACCCGGGTGCAAGCTCCACCCGCTGCAGCTGGAACTCCCGGAACGGGGGGCGGAAGAGCTCCTGGCCCAGTTCCGAGGTCTCGGCAGCCAGCGTCGGAACCCCGGCGGCTTCGAAGGCGACGGTCCTCAGCAGTTCCGGCACGTCCACGAACTTTGGTGTCAGGCCGCCGCGGAGCACGTTGTCCGACGACGCCATGACCTCGATCCCGAGGCCGTGCAGGTAGGCGTGGACATTGCCGGCCGGCAGGTACACGGCCTGCCCGGGCGCCAGCGAGATCCGGTTCAGCAGCAGCGAGATCAGCACTCCGGGGTCGCCGGGATACCGGCCGTTCAGGTTGACGACCGTGGACAGCTCCGCCTGGTGCGGGGCCATGGGAGCGCCCGAAATCAGCGCAGCGGAGACCATGGCCGTCGCGCGGGAAACATCCTCGCCGCCGGCGATCAGGCGCTCGAAGGCGGAGCGCAGGGCTGCATGCTCCTCCGGCTGCGCCAGGTCTTCCAGCAACCGGGGGATCAGCGGCGGAATCTCCATGCCCGCCAGGTCAAAGCACGCCGCCAGATGCAGGAAGACCGCGCGGGATTCCGCGGCCGGCCGGAAACCGCAGAGCGCCTCGAAGGGCGTCAGCGCGAGGATCATTTCCGGTTTGTGGTTGTCATCCTTGTAGTTACGCCCCGCCGCGGCATGGTCGACGCCGGCCGCCTCCTCACGGGCGAAGCCCTCCCGCGCCTGGTCGAGCGTCGGGTGCACCTGCAGGGAGAGGGGGCTTTCCGCGGCCAGGACCTTGAGCAGGAACGGGAGGCGGGGACCGAATTCGGCCACGCTCCCGCTGCCCAGATGATGCTCCGGGTCCTCGGCGATCAACGCGTCCAGGGCCAGCCGTCCGCCCTTGCGGCGTTCGGGAGAGTGCGGCTCCCGCACGTGCCGTCCCGAACCGCTAGCGACGGCTGGCGCCAGCACCACGGAAGGGGAATCCGGATGGGCCCCGATCCACAGCTCCGCCTCGGGACCGCCGGAGGCAGGCCTGCCCAGCAGCCCGGCGATGGCCGTCGTGGACCCCCAGGCGTAGGGCCGGAGAACGTTCTCGAGTTCGTACACTGCCTGGTCCCTATCTGGTCACTGAAAGATGGTCGCTGATTTCCGGCCACTGATTCCCGGCCACTAGAGCGGCGCGCACTGGCCGTTGGTGGCGACCAGGTTGCGGATCGACTGTTCGTCGCCCAGGCGTTTGAACTGGTTGAGCATTTCCTCGGTGATGGGCTCGCCCTCCGGGGTAGTGGTCACCGGGGTGAAGTCCGACGGCGGCGGTGAGGGCTGCGTGCCCGGCTCCGTTCCGGCGGCGGCCAGCGGCCCCCCGGCCGCCGTCCCGGGCTGCCGGATGGTGTCGTCGGCAGCGCCGGCTGACGGACCGGCCGCCAGGAGCTGGCGGACCCGCTTGTGGATGACGTCGAAGTCCGGGGACGTGGAGAAGGCCGCATCGAAGTCGGGCGGACCGATGGTCAGGCGGCTCACGTCCTTGCCCTTGGCCTTCATGGCCAGATCCACGAAGCTGCCGAGCTGGCTGGAGGAGATATTGGATTCAACCACCTTGGTTCCGGCCTTGGCGATGTCCTCGAACTTGGCCAGCAGGGTTGCCGGGTCCAGCTGCTTCAGCATCGCCTGCTGGACGCACTGCTGCCGCTGGATGCGGGCATAGTCGTCCACGAACTCACGGGAACGGCCGTACCAGAGGGCGTGGTAGCCATCGAGTTTCTGGTCTCCCGCGGGAATCCAGCCCTGGGGCATGCCGTGGATGCCGTTGGCCTCGTCGATCATGTCGCCGCTGATGGGAACCCAGCCGCCGGCCTTGATGCGGATGCCGCCCATGGCATCAATCAGCTTGGAGAAGCCGTCCATGTCCACCAGCACGTAGGCCTGGACCTTGATGCCGAGCGTTCCGGACACGGCTTCGAGGGTGGCCTGGGCTCCCGGGTCATCCACGCCGGGGTACAGGTCCTTGTGCTCGTTGGTGACTTCGGTGTTGATGGCGTTGATGAGGCATTCGTCGCCGCAGTTGTAGCCGTCGGGATACACCTTGCGCATCGGCGAGCCCTTGCTGAATTGCGCGTTCTGGAGGTTGCGGGGCACCGAGATGATGGCGGTCTTGCCGGTCTTGGCGTCGACGCTGATGACCGAGAGGCTGTCCGGCCGGCGGCCGGTGCGGTCCGCCCCGGCGTCGCCGCCCATCATCAGGAAGTTGTACCGGCCATCCGATGGCTCGAGCGTGGGGCCGGAGCCGGAGAAGATGCTGCCGATGGCGTCGCGGCTGACGTTGAGCAGGTACGCGGCGTAGCCAACGGAGCCGCTGCCCAGGACCATGGCCAGCACGAGGGCGATGCCGACGGCGGGCCGGATCCCGGGGGCAAGCAGCACGGGGCGGATCAGCCGGAGGGTGTTGATGAACAGGGCAGCCCAGCCGAGGGCCAGCGCCGCGAGACCGATGACCAGAAGGAGCGAGGCGACGGGGCTGGCAATGAGGTTGATGAGCGTTGAACGGTCGACCAGGAGCAGCCCGATCGCCAGGAGGGCCAGCGCCCAGACCGTGAAGGTGACTCGCAGCGCGATTCTTCCCAGCCGGCGGCTTCCCGCGACGGTCTGGGCGCTGCCGGGAACCAGCAGCGTCATCAGGATCAGGACAAACGCCCGCTTGGTCACGACCGGGGCGGGGGCACCCGAGGGGTACCGCACCGGATCGGTCTGGGCCTGTCTGGACCGCGGCTTCGGCCGCGGGTCGTTCTGCCGTTCCGGCGGCGAAGGGGCGTAGCTGTTGGTCATGTGGTGATCCTTAACGGCTGCCCCGGGTGATGACGTTTCCGCCGGCGAACACTTCGCTCACCTTGTGCCGCAGGGTTGCGCCCTTCCGCGTGGCGACGTCGTTGAGCTCTTGCGCAAAATCCAGGAGATCGGCCCTGAGCTGGACCGCGAGGTCGTCGGTTCCGGAGGCCAGCATGCGCACCGCCAGGAGGCCGGCATTGCGTGCGCCGGCGATCGAGACAGTGGCGACCGGCACGCCGGCGGGCATCTGCACGATGGACAGCAGCGAATCCATGCCGTCCAGGGTCTTCAGCGGCACGGGGACGCCGATCACCGGCAGCGGCGTGACAGAGGCGAGCATGCCGGGAAGGTGGGCGGCGCCGCCCGCCCCGGCGATGATGACACGCAGGCCGCGCCCGTGGGCGGTCTGCCCGTAGCGGATCATCTCCGTGGGCATGCGGTGGGCCGAGACGACGTCGGCCTCAAACGGTATGCCGAACTCCGCGAGGGCTTCAGCGGCGGCTTCCATGACGGGCCAGTCCGAGTCCGAGCCCATGACGAGGCCCACGATCGGGGCGGCCGGGTCGTTCCCGGCATCGCCGGTTCCGGAGGCGGCGTTCCCGGTGTTCTGCGGTTCGGTGCTCATGCGGTCTCCTCGGAAGTTCCCGGTGCGGTGCCGGCCTGGGCCCGGCCGTTCCGGATGATGTCGGCCACGGTGGTGGCCCGTTGCCGGACGGAGTCGACGTCGGCCGCGGACGCCCCGACGAGGTTGACGTGGCCGATCTTCCGGCCGGGCCGGACGGCCTTGCCATAGCAGTGGACCTTGGCCGCGGGTTCGCTGGCGAGGGCTGCGGGGTAGGCGGAAAAGAGGTCCTGGTTGTCCCCGCCCAGGAAGTTCTTCATCACGACGACGGGGCCAAGGAGGTCCGTGGCGCCGAGCGGCAGGTTCAGGATGGCCCGCAGGTGCTGCTCGAACTGGCTGGTGACCGAGCCGTCCTGGGTCCAGTGCCCCGTGTTGTGCGGTCGCATGGCGAGCTCGTTGATCAGGAAGCCGGCGCCGATGCCGGGTGTCTCGAAGAGTTCAACAGCCATGACACCGGTCACGCCAAGCTCGTTGGCAATCCTGATGGCGGCGTCTTCCGCGGCGGCGGCCACCTCAACGGGAATGTCCAGGGCGGGGGCGATGACTTCGTCGCAGACGCCGTCGACCTGGATGGTGTGCACCACCGGCCAGGCCCGTGATTCGCCGTCCGGGGTCCGCGCGACCAGGGCCGAAAGCTCCCGGCTGAACTCCACCTTGGCCTCGGCCAGCAGGGGGGACATGGCGGCGAACCAGCCCGAGGAGTCCGCGGCGTCCTCGGCCGAGGACACGATCCGCACACCCTTGCCGTCGTAGCCCCCGCGGGGCATCTTCAGGACCACGGGCCAGCCAGTGTCCTCGCCGAAGGCGACCAGCTCCGCGACGTCGGCCACGGAGGCCCAGCGGGGATTGGGAAGCTCCAGCGTGTCGATGGCGGCGCGCATCACCAGCTTGTCCTGTGCGTTGACCAGGGCGTCCGGGCCGGGGTGGACATTGACGCCGGCCCCGATCAGGGAGCGCAGGTGCGCCGGGGGGACATGCTCGTGGTCGAAGGTCAGCACATCCAGGCCGCGGGAGAACTCGAGCAGGTGGTCCAGATCCGTGTAGTCACCGACCGGGGCCGTGGCCACCGCAGAGACCGCGGAGACGTCTTCACCTTCGGCGAGGACGCGGAGTTCGAAGCCGAGGGCGGTGGCGGCAGGGGCCATCATGCGGGCTAGCTGGCCGCCGCCAACAACACCGATTACAGGAAAAGTCACAAGTCCCAGCCTACCGAAAACCTCGCAATATCCCGGCTTTGCGCCTTCCGGCGCCGGAATCCGACGCTTTTGGGCGGCTTTTGGTGCGGGCGATCGGGCTGATGGCCCGCCCGTTCAGGGCGGCCTCCGGGGAAACGGCGCTAAAATGGGCGTTTGGCCCAAATGGCCGACAGTTCCAGGAGGCCTCGGAGGGTCATGATTAATACACTTACTGAGCGCATGCGCGGGCTTGCCTCGCTGTTTTGGCGCGAAGTGGCCAAGTTCGGCGCCGTCGGCGGCATCGCGTTCGTCATCGACAACGGGCTCACGTACTACCTGATGCACGGTCCCATGACCGACAGCGAGGCCAAGGCCCGCTTCTTCGGGGCCAGCGTGGCCACGGTGTTTTCCTGGATCGCGAACCGCTTCTGGACCTTCCGTCACCGCCGCCAAGACAATGTGATCCGCGAGTTTGTGATGTTCATCATCATCAACGGCATCGGGATAGGCATCTCCACCGGGTTCACGGCCCTCGCGAAGTACAGCATGGGCATCACGGACAAGAACATGCTGTTCCTGGCCGGCGTCGCCGGCATTCTCGTGGCGACCGTGGTGCGGTTCTTCGCCTACCGCTTCCTGGTGTTCAACAAGGAACTCGACGAAGAGCCGGAGTTCTCCCACGACCACGAGATCATCGAACGGCACCCGCACACCCAGCCGGGCGTCCGGGTTCCGGAACCGGCCGTCAAGGATCCCGAGCTGCCCGGCCCGCCGTCCTGACCTCGACGCCGTCCTGACCTCGACGCCGGCAGGCGCCGGAAAGGTCAGTGCCCTTGGATGCGTTCGTCGCCGAGCAGCTTCGGCGTCACGACGACGTCGGGGTGCACCAGGACCACTGAGCCGTCACCCTTCCAGGCGCCCAGCGATTGTGCGAGGGCCGCTTCGAGACCGTCACCGGCCGGAACCAGCAGCCGCAGCCCGTCGTCGTGGGCGGCGGCGAAACCGTCCAGCAGTTCACCGTGCGTGAGTACCGTCCCGGCGGACGTGAGCACGGCGCGCCGTGAGGCCTCCGGGTCCACATGGGGCATGAAGACGTCTCCGTGGGAGCGGACCTCGGCGGCGTAGTCGATCGCGCCGGAAGGCAGCTCGCCCTGCCACCGCATGGCCAGCGCAGGCAGCGCCACGGCCATGACGGCGTCGAATCCGCCCGCCGCCGCGCCGGGCCCGGGATCCGCGGTCGCCAGCAGCTCGGCCTCGGCGTCGTCGAACACCACTTCCATGCCAAGCTGCCAGGCCGCCAGGGCAAGGATCACCGACTTCCAATGGGCGGGCAGGTCCAGCCGCAGCCGCATGCCGGGTTCCGCGTCCAGCTCGTCCTGCAGCAGGTTGCTGGTCTTGGCCACCCAGTTGTCCAGCACCCGGCCGGAGAGCTCGACGCGCTCGGAGTCCGGGCCGTACCAGGTGAGCCGGGGCGAGGTGGACTGGCCGGAACGCAGCTCTGTCATCAGTTGGATTGCCGGGATGCTCATGACTTCATCTTGTCACGGCCGTCTTATTGCGGTCCCGCGGCCTGTGATATCCGTCATGGAGTCGGCGGGTGACGCTCCGTGACCGGCGCGGAGAGTCATCGGAAATTTCCCGGAAATCCAATAAAAACCCCCGGAAGTGCTCAGTACGCTGATAGTTCCGCGGCTTTCTCCGCGCCCCGGCGAAAAATAACCGGGCGTGGCGTGCCCCCGCTTTGCCGCCCGGATTGATTATTATCTCCGCCGCGGCTTGACTCCCGGATACTTACACACGTGTAATTAGTTATCGAAAGCCAATGCGCATAAACCGGCACACATCCGAGTGTTCAGGGGTCTTGCAAAGGCTGCAAAATCAGGAGGGAACGCCATGGGGCTAGCAGAGCGTATCCATGAAGATGCCGTAGCCGGCCAGGCCACGGCGAAGTACCGTTCACGCGGGGTGCCGAGTGACTGGTATGTAGATCCGGCCGATCCGGACGCAGCTGACCGCTACAACGAACACACCAAGGATTCCCTGCAGGTCCAGGCCACCGCCTTCCTCGCGGCGCACGATGAACTCCTGGCCGGCCCTGACCAGGACAACGGCCCCCTCGATCCGCCGATGGAGCTTCAGGCCCTCCAGACGGGGACGATCGCGCAGCCGGTCTGGATCGGGCTGCCGTCCCGGCAGGACTTCGACGATGAAGGCGAGCTGGGATGGCAGACCGATGCGCTCTGTGCCCAGACGGACCCGGAGGCCTTCTTCCCTGAAAAGGGTGGCTCCACGCGCGACGCCAAGAAAGTCTGCGGCGCCTGCAACGTGCGTTCGCAGTGCCTCGAATACGCCTTGTCGAACGACGAGCGCTTCGGGATTTGGGGAGGCCTCTCCGAGCGCGAGCGGCGCCGGCTTAGGAAGCGAGCGATCTAATTCTTCAAGAAGTACGAGTCACCGCCGTCGTGGTCTCCCACGACGGCGGTGATTTTCTCCCCAGGACCCTCGCGGCGCTGGCGGGCCAGACCCGGCCTGCGGATGCCTTCATCGGGGTTGACACCGGCTCCAGCGACCACTCGGCAGCCCTACTCGAACAGGCATTCGGCAAGGCCAACGTCACCGTCTTCGAGCAGCCCAAAAGCGGCATGGGCGGCGCCGTCATGGCCGGCCTCAGCTCCCTTTCGCCGTGGCCCGCAGGGGGCGCTTCAGCGGACAGCAGCACGGACAGCAGCCCAGGCGGCCAGCCCGGCTCCGACTGGATCTGGCTCCTGCACGACGACGCCGCACCGGCACCGGAGGCCCTCGCCGAGCTCCTCCACGCCGTGGAGCGGGCGCCGTCGGTCACTGTGGCAGGCTGCAAACAGCTGGACTGGCACGCCGAACGCCGGCTGATCGACGTCGGCCTGTCCACGAGCCGCTGGGCCGAGCGCCTGACGCTGATCGACGCCGACGAGCTCGACCAGGGCCAGTACGACGGCCGCAGCGACACCTTCGCGGTCAACTCCGCCGGCATGCTGATCCGCCGCGACATCTGGCAGGACCTCCGGGGCTTCGACCCCGCCCTTCCGGGCAGCGGCGACGACGTCGACTTCTGCTGGCGCAACCGCCTCGCCGGCCACCGGGTCGTGGTGGTCCCCAGCGCGAAGATGTTCCATGTGTCGCACCGCCCCAGCGCCCTCGGCAACGCGACGGCGGCCCGCAAGGCCCAGGTCCACCTGCGGCTGAAGCATGCCGCCGGCTGGAAGGTTCCGCTGCACGCCGCCGGCGCCCTCCTGGGGAGCCTTTTCAAGCTGGTCCTGAGCATTGCCGTCAAGGATCCGGGGCACGGTTTCTCCCAGCTGCTCGCCACGTTCGGCGCCCTCGGACGGCCCGCCGCCGTGATCCGTGGACGGCGCAATGCCGCCCGCACCCGCCGGATCCGGCGCTCCGTCATCAGGGGGCTGCAGACTACGCGCCGCGAAGTCTGGTCCCACCGGCGTTCCCTGATGGAAGCGCTCGGAACGGATGACCACAGCGAGGGACTGTCCGGCCGTGACCCCCTGGCCGAGCAGCCCAGCGGCGACTCCGACGACGACTACGCCGCCCTGTCCACTTCGGAGCGCGGCTGGGTGGGCAACGGCGCCCTGCTCGCGGTGCTCGTCACCGCGGCGGCCTCCCTGATCGGGCTGTTCAGCCTGTTCCGGGCCCAGGCGGCCTCCGGCGGCGCGCTGATCCCCGTCTCCGCCCGGCTGGCCGAGATCTGGAACCACGCCTCCGGCTGGTGGATCAGCCTGGGCGCGGGCCTGCCCGGCCACGGCGACCCTTTCGGCTACCTCCTGTGGCTGCTGGGCGCCCTCGGCGCCGGCGACGCCAACGATGCCGTCATCTGGCTTCTGCTTCTTGCCATGCCGCTGTCCGCGCTCGGCGCCTGGTTCGCGGCCGGCGCCCTGACCCAGCGCCGCCGGCTGCGCCTGGCGGCGGCCCTCGTCTGGGCCGGCGCGCCGGCCCTGCAGGTGGCGCTCAACCAGGGACGGCTGGGTGCACTGCTCGCCCACGTCATGATGCCCGTGCTCGTGCTGGCGCTGCTGCGGGCCACCGGCACGGCCGCGGGCCGCGGCAGCTATGCCATCCCGGCCCCGGGGGAGCGTCGCTTCACGCTGGCGCCTCCCGCCAGGCCCGGAATCAACGGCACCCCCTCCTGGACGGCTGCGGCGGCCGCCGGCCTTGCGCTGGCCGTGGTCACCGCGGCGGCGCCGTCGCTGCTGGTGCCCTCCGTCATCGTGGTGGCGCTCTGCGGCGTGCTTCTGGGGCGCCGCGGCCGCACCGTCTGGTGGGCGCTGCTGCCCAGCCTGGCGTTGTTCCTGCCGTTCGCTTTCTCGGTCATCGACCGGCCCAGGGCGCTGCTGGCAGACCCCGGCATGCCGCTGGGCTTTGACGCCGCCCCGCTCTGGCAGCAGGCGCTGGGCCAGCCGCTACGCTTCGAGGCCGGCGGTGGTCTCACCGGCCTGGGTTCTTTCAGCGGTTCCGCAGTAGATTCCGCTGCGCCCTTCGCTGTGCTTTCGCCGGCGCCCTGGGCGCTGCTACTCGCATTGCTGGTCGGGCTGCCCGTCCTGCTGCTGGCCCTTGCCTCGCTGTTCATGCCGGGCCGGCCGGTGTTGGGACGGCCGTCCCGGGTCGCACGCTCGCTCTGGGCGGCCGCGGTCCTCATGCTGGCCGGCGGCTGGCTTGCCGGACACGTCGCCACCGGGGTCAGCGGCGAGGTCCTGGTCACCCCGTTCACGGGACCGGTCGTTTCCGCCGCCGCGTTCGCGCTGCTCGGAGCCGCCCTTATTGCGGCTGAAGGACTGCTGGATTCGGCCGACAGGGCCGCGGGGGCCGGACTGGCCCGGAAGATCCTGATCCGCGGCACCGCGGTGACAGCCATGGTCCTGCTGCTTGCGGGTCCGCTGGCCGGGCTCACCGTCTGGGCGGCGCAGGAACTGCTGCAGCCCGCGGCGTCCGTGGCAGGCCCCGCGGACACCGCCGGTCTCGGCACACCGCGGCTGGTGCAGCCGGCCAAGGCCCGCACGCTCCCGGCCACGGCGATCGACCGCGGCGAAGGCCCCGAACAGGCAAGAACCCTGCTGATCTCCGGCGGCGAGAACGGAAGCTACAACGCCTCGCTCATGCGGGGTGCCGGCACCACCCTTGACGCGCTGTCCACGGTCGCCGCGGCCCGCAACATCATGGGGGAGCCGGGGAAGGAGACGGTCCGTGACGATGACGCCGCCGCCGGATCCATCCGCAGCGTCGTTGCCACAATCGTTGCCGGCCAGGGCGTGGATCCCCGGGACGATCTCGAGCGCCTCGGCGTCGGCTTCGTGGTCCTCCGCGCCTCGGACACTGCCGCGCAGCTGACGGCCAGCCGGATGGACGCCGTCCCCGGCCTCGTCGCCGTCGGACTGACCGACGTCGGCTGGCTCTGGCGGATCAGCCCGCTGGACCTGCCGGCCATCAAAGCCTCCGACGTCGCGCACCGCGTCCGGATTGTCGACGGCGCCGGCGCGGCCATCGGGCTGCTCCCCTCGGAGGCAGTCTCGGCCGGGAGCAACGTGCCGGCCGGGCCCGAAGGCCGGCTGGTCGTCCTCGCCGAGCGCGCCGATCCGGGCTGGAGCGCATGGCTCGACGGCCGCCGCCTGACTTCCACGACGTCGGGGTGGGCGCAGGCGTTCACGCTGCCGGCCCAGGGCGGACAGCTGAGCATCCGCTACGAGGCACCCTGGGCCGTCTGGGCAGGAATCGCGCAGATCGTCCTGATCGGTCTGACCGTCCTGCTGGCCATCCCCATGCCTGCCCGGCGGCCCAACACCGGACTCTCCAGGGACGAAGGCTCCCTGAGTCGCTCCACGGTCCCTAAGGAACATCAGCATGCATAAGGACGACAACGACAACGAGACCGGAACCACACCGGAACCGGGCACGCGGACGCGGCGTCGGCTGAAGGGCCTGCCGCGGCGCGGCACGGTGGGAGGAATCCTGTCCGCCCTCCTCCTCGTCGCCGCAGGCGGCGGCCTCGTGTCCGCGGCGTCGCTGGCGCCCCAAAGCCCGGCCAGCAGGCAGCTCGAGGCCCCCGTGGCGGCCGTACCGGCCGGCAGCAGCGTCGGCGTCTGCCCGGGCCCGGCCCGGCTGCTCGAAGGCACCCCGGTAGGCACCGATCCGCAGTTCAGCCCGGAGTCTGCCACCGCGAAGACCACGGTCAACGCCGTCGTGCTCAGCTCAAGCGCGGGAGTCGTGCCCGGCAGCCGGCTGGCCCCGCTCAAGGGCAGCCCGCTGGTGGAGCTCGCCAAGGGGGCGGTGGCATCGGCGCCCGCTACTCCCTCGGCCGCGGCCGGCGCGCCCGTGCTGCTCGCCGGCGTCGTCTCGCAGCACGAGGTGGACGATGTGAGCGTCCTCAGCGCGGACGCGCGGGACAACCGCCAGGCCGCCGCCGGCGCCGTCATGAACTACTCGGCCGGGGACGGGGACCTCCGGGGATCCGCCGCCGCCGCCTGCCAGCAGCCCGCCAACGATCTCTGGCTGGTCGGTGCGAACACCGCCCTCGGCCGGTCGGCGGTCCTGAACCTCAGCAACGCCTCCAGCACACCGGCCACGGTCAGCCTGGACCTCTTCGGCGCCAAGGGACCGATCCAGGCCCCGGGAAGCCGCGGCCTCCTCGTGGCGCCCGGCACCACGCGCTCCATCATCCTGGCAGGGCTCGCGCCGGGGCAGGAAAGGCTGAGCGTCAGGGTACGCAGCGCCGGCGGACCCGTGGCCGCCGTCATCCAGCAAAGCATGCTCCGCGGCCTCACACCCGGCGGTGTCGACTTCATCGCCCCGGGTACGGGTCCGGCCATCCACCAGGTGGTCTCCGGGATCGACATCCAGGATCCGGCGGCCCTGGCGTCGCTCACCGCAAAGCCCGGCTTCGCCGACGCCGGCCCGGCCCTGCAACTCACCGTTCCCGGCTCGGCCGACGCCGTGGTCGAAATCAAGCTCTTCGGGCGGGACGGCCAGAAGGCCCTGCCCGGCGGCGGCGTGGTCACGGCGAAGGCAGGCTCGGTCACGGAGGTTTCACTGTCCAGGGTCCCCGCCGGCCCGTACACCGTCGCCGCGAGCTCGGATGTCTCCTTCACGGCCGCCGCGCGCGTCACCCGGGGACTCACGTCCGACGACGCGGCCGACCTCGCCTGGTCACCCGCCTCGGCCAGGCTGGGCAGCCAGCACGTGGTTCCCGTACCCCGCACGGGGGACCGGCACCTCGTGTTTGGCGCCCCCGAGGGCCGGGCCAAAATCTCCTACACGCCGATCACTGCCGACGGCAAGATCCGGACCGCGGCCACCGCCGACATCGCCGGCGGAACAACGGCGTCCATCAAGGTACCAGGCGACGTGGACGGTTCACCGCTCGTAGGCTATCTGGTTTCCGCCGCGGGCGACCCCGCCTACGGGGCGGTGCTGCTGGAGCAGGACGGCACGCCGGACATTTCCACCATCGCCGTGGCGCCGGAAGCGGCAGGACAGGAACAGGTCCCGGTCACGCTCGGATACTAGGACTCGGGTACTGGCCGTGGGCGCCGGCCGGGCTGCCGGACGCCTAGTACCGGCGGCGGTAGACCGGGTCCAGGGATTCGGGAGGCACGCCGAGCATCTCGGCCGTGTATTCCACGACGACGTCGTGCACCAGGTCCTGGAGTTCCTCCCGGCTGCCGCACGACTGCTCCACCACGCGGCGGTACAGGGTGATGACAGGCCCTTCCTCGGCCGTGGCGGGCGAGTAGGAGCCCATCGGCGCGGGAGTTCGGTCCGCGACGAGCCTCTCCAGGCCCGGGGGGATCTCGTCCACGCCAAAGCGGACGCCGTCCAGGGGCTTGCCCCAGATGTCATGCAGCCGCTGGGCCGAGTCCAGGACGAGGTCGTCGAAGCGGTCGGAACGGGTCCGGTAACCGGGCAGGGTGGGCAGCATGAGCTCGCCGCGAAGTCCCCGGCCGTGCCTGTTCCTACGGCGTTGCGGGAAGCTCTTCCCCTTGGCGGCCCCGGTTGCGCCGGTAGCTGGCGCGCCGGCAGAAGCGGAACCGGCGCCTGGGCGCCCGGCGTCGGGGTCAGCCAACCGGACCGTAAAACCCGAATCGTGGTGCGATGACTGCATATCTTGACTCTAAACCCGGCGGATGATTTACGCGATACGGTCCCGCCGCGACCCGCCGTCCGAGACCGCGCGGCCTAGTTGGGATGGGAACCCGCGCCGGCGTTTCATTGCGCCGTTCCGGCGGGCAGGGGGAGTAGTCTGTGATGTCGTGGGTGCAATTCGTCTTTGTTCAAGGTCAGCCTGCCGCAATTCTGCGGTGGCCACTTTGACGTACGTCTACGCCGACTCCACTGCCGTCCTGGGGCCGTTGGCAACCTACGCCGAGCCCCACTGTTACGACTTGTGCGAACAGCACGCCGGGTCCCTGACCGTCCCGCGCGGCTGGGAAGTCATGCGGCTGGCGATGCCGGCAACTCCGGCGGGGCCCGGCCCCGACGACCTCCTGGCCCTCGCCAACGCCGTCCGTGAAGCGGCCTCCCGCCCGGTCACGGCGGAGCCGGCCAAGGGGCAGCGTAGCCTGCACCCCGCACTGGAAGCTCCGGCCGCGGCCGAGGGCACCCGCCGGGGGCATCTGCGCATCCTGCGCGAACCTTCGTGAGCCGCAAACTGGCGGTAGGCTGGGAACTGCAAAATCCGTAAGCCACCGGCGCCTGCTGCGGCGCCCACCAGGGAGCGTTCACCATGCCCAAGCTCAGTCCCGAACTGTTGTCTGTCCTGCGATGCCCCGTCACCGGATCCGCGCTGGTGCAGGAAGGCGATCAGCTCCTCACCACCACGGCGGGTGAGTCCGGCGAAAAGCTGCGCTACGCCATCGAGGACGGCATCCCCCTGCTGCTGCCGCCGGAACTCCTCCCGGCCGCCACCGCGGCACCGTCCAACCAGCACGACGCCGCCCCGCGCCACGCGGCTGAATAGGCACGGTCCCGGCTCCGCCCCAAAACCTCCCGCAGGCCCATCACAGGCAAGCAACGCCACCGGCTACACCAAAGGATTCACATGACTTTCGACTACAAGATTGCGGACATCTCCCTGGCCGAGGCCGGCCGCCACCAGATCCGCCTCGCCGAGCACGAAATGCCCGGCCTCATGTCCCTGCGCGAGGAATTCGGCGCAAGCCAGCCGCTCAAGGGCGCGCGGATCGCCGGCTCCCTGCACATGACGGTCCAGACCGCCGTGCTGATCGAGACCCTCACCGCGCTCGGCGCCGAAGTGCGCTGGGCCTCCTGCAACATCTTCTCCACCCAGGATGAAGCCGCCGCCGCCGTCGTGGTCGGCACCGGCACCGTCGAGGAGCCGGAGGGTGTCCCCGTGTTCGCCTGGAAGGGCGAGACGCTGGAGGAATACTGGTGGACAGCCCAGCAGATCCTGACCTGGCCGGGTGCGGACACCAACCCGGACCTGGGTCCCAACATGATCCTGGACGACGGCGGCGACGCCACCATGCTGGTGCACAAGGGTGTTGAATTCGAGGCCCTCGGCGCCGTGCCGTCCGCCGCTGAGGACGAGTCCGATGAAGGCCGCGTCTTCCTGGCCGTGCTGCGCGCTTCCCTGCAGGAAGACCCGCAGAAGTGGACCCGCATCGGCTCGCGCCTGCTCGGTGTCACCGAGGAGACCACCACCGGCGTGCACCGCCTGTACCAGCTGGCCGAGCAGGGCAGGCTGCTGTTCCCGGCCATCAACGTCAACGACTCCGTCACCAAGAGCAAGTTCGACAACAAGTACGGCATCCGCCACTCCCTGCCGGACGGCATCAACCGGGCCACCGACGTCCTCATGGGCGGCAAGGTCGCCGTCGTCTGCGGCTACGGCGACGTCGGCAAGGGCGCCGCAGAGGCGTTCCGCGGCCAGGGCTCGCGCGTGATCGTCACCGAAATCGACCCCATCTGCGCGCTCCAGGCAGCCATGGACGGGTACCAGGTCGCGAAACTGGAAACCGTCCTCAGCGAGGGCCACATTTTCATCACCACCACGGGCAACAAGGATGTCATCATGGCCGAGCACATGGCCGGCATGCGTGACAAGGCCATCGTGGGCAACATCGGCCACTTCGACAACGAGATCGACATGGCCGGCCTGGCCCGGATCCCCGGCATCAAGAAGGTCGAGATCAAGCCCCAGGTGCACGAGTGGGTCTTCGACGCCGACCCGGCCTCGGCAGAGGGCGGCCGCTCCATCATCGTCCTCTCCGAGGGGCGCCTGCTGAACCTCGGCAACGCCACCGGTCACCCCTCGTTCGTGATGAGCAACTCCTTCGCCAACCAGACGATCGCGCAGATCGAACTCTTCACCAAGCGGGACCAGCCCCAGGGTGAGCGCGAGTACGAAAAGCAGGTCTACGTGCTGCCGAAGATCCTCGACGAGAAGGTGGCCCGACTGCACCTCGACGCCCTGGGCGTGGAGCTGACCGAGCTGTCCAAGGACCAGGCCGCGTACCTCGACGTCGACGTGGCCGGCCCGTACAAGCCGGAGCACTACCGGTACTAGGACGCCACGGCCCGCCGCCTGGCCGTGCCGCCGCAACGGAGTCCGCAGGGGCTCCGGACCACCATCCGGAGCCCCGTTTTTGTAACCGTATCGTGGCGGAAACTGCCCGGGCTTCCAAGGTAGTTCGCCTATGCTGGCAGGATGACGCGTGGAATTGCCCGAGACCTGTGATGGCCCCGAGGACCTGGAGTACCGGCCGAAAGATCGCCCTGTTGGGGGTGATTTGCGCCCTTGCCGCGGGCGGCGGAGCCTTCGCAGCGGTGGCGCCGGACCTGGCCCATGCCGCCATCTCCTCCGAGGCAGGATCGCCGGCACGGACGACTCCGGGGCTTGCTGCCCCGGTCGTGTCCCTGGCAGAACTCACCGTGTCTCCCGCCGACGGCGCCAAGCAGGTCAACCCGGCGGCGCCCGTTTCCCTAAGGGTGGTCAACGGACGCATTGACCGGGTGGCCCTCACAACCGACTCCGGCGACGCCGTGGACGGCACCCTGAGCGCTGACGGCACCAGCTGGACGGCAACCGGCGCGCTGAAGTTCAACACCCGTTACAGCTACACGTACTCGGTGGTGGATGCTGCCGGACGGAAGACCCACAGCACCCGGGCCTTCAGCACCGTGTCCACCGCCAATGAGGCAGACGCCGCGATCTACCCGCTGGACGGGATGAAGGTCGGCGTGGCGCAGCCCCTGCAGGTCACGTTCAGCGAACCCGTGCTGAACCGGGACGCCGTCGAGAAAGCCATCAAGATCACCTCGACCTCGGGCCAGGTCGGCGACTTCCACTGGTTCAGCAACAACATGGTCAGGTACCGGCCGGAGACCTTCTGGGCCGCGAACAGCACCATCACGATGGACATGAAGCTGTTCGGCGTCGAACTGGGCAACGGGCAGTTCGGAAACTTCAACAAGACGGTGACCATCCACATCGGCGACAAGAAGGTGGCGGTCGCAGACGCCGCGGCGCACACCTTCTCGATCAGCATCAATGACCAGCCGGCCGGTTCGTGGCCGGTGACCATGGGCGATCAGCGCTTCCCGTCGGCCCGGGGATACCTGGTCCTGATGGAGAAGCACCGCCACGACCACTTTGTCGCCGCCAGCATCGGCCTGAAACCAGGGGACCCGGCCAACTACGGCGAGCTGGACGTGGAGTACGCCACGCGGCTGACGCCCAGCGGCGAATACATCCACCAGGCCCTGGACTCGGCCCTGCCGTATATCGGCAACACGAACGTGTCCCACGGCTGCATCGGCATGACGGCGGACCGGGCCGCGTGGGTCTTCAACAACATGACCAGCGGCGACGTCGTCCAGGTGGTCAACACCGAGGGGGACTTCGCCAACTTCGATGACGGTTTCGGGGACTGGAACATCCCGTGGGCTCAATACGCCAACTGACGGGGTGGCACCTCGCCGAGTCCGATCCTCTGACGGTAGGCTCGGACACAGATAAGTTGCGTTGCCAGGCGCAGGCCAGGCGGCGCGGAAGCCTACGGAAGCGAAGCTGCAGTGACTGACACAAGTCCTACCCCTCCCGAGCGACAGAATCCGCAGCTGGATCCGGCCGACGACGCCGACGAGCCCGCCTTTGACTGGATGAAGCCGGCCTCCGCCGGAAAGAGGGCCGAAGGTGAAAGTCCGGTGACGGAAGACCCGACGTCGGAAGGACCGGCGCCGGAGACTGCGTCAACGGAAAATTCGGCGGAAAATTCCACGGAAATTTCGACGGAAGTTTCGTCCCTCAGGGGCCAGCCGGGAAGCCGCGCCGACCGCAAAGCGGCGGAAGCCGCCGTCGGGCAGTCCGGCACGGGGAACCGCGCCGTCTTCAACGAACCGCTGCAGACCTCGGCCCTGCAGATCCGTCCCCCGCAGGAGGAAGTGGAACGCCGGAACGCCGAACGCGAGCACGCCGCCAACGCCAAACCCATCGCCCCGCGGGTGATGCAGGTGCTGCTCGCGGTCTTCTACCCGGTCATCCTGCTGGTGCTGGCCGTCCGCGCCGTGACCAGCCCCCTGTTCCTCTGGGTGGAGTACAACCGTCCGGGCTTCCCCGGCGACGGCTACGGCTTCAACACGGACGACCGCCTGACCTATGGCTCGTACGCGGTGGACTACCTCAGCAACTGGTCCGGCCCGCGCTACCTCGGCGAGCTCGTCAGCCGCAGCGGGGACAGGCTGTTCAAGGAAGGCGAGGTCAGCCACATGGCCGACGTCAAGCTCGTCATCCTGTCCGCGTTCGGCGCCGGCGCCCTGCTGGCCCTGCTGAGCCTTATCGCCGTGATCTACCTCCGGCGGCGCAGCACCGGCGGCGTGCGCCGCGGCCTGTTCGCCGGTTCGATCGTGACGCTGGTGATCGTCAGCGGCCTGGGAGTGCTCGCAGCGCTCGGCTGGGAACAGTTCTTCACTGAATTCCACAGCATCTTCTTCGCCAACGGCACGTGGACGTTCTCCCTGCAGGACACGCTGATCCGGCTGTTCCCCGGCCAGTTCTGGGTGGACGCGGGGATCGTGATCGGGGCCCTCGTCCTGCTGACAGCCCTCGTCACCGTGATCCTCACCTGGCCGACCCGCAGGCGCCGCGGCCTGACGAAGGAAGGCACCGTGAAGGAAGTCAGCGTGAAGGGCGCGGTGAAGAAGGGCGCGGTGAAGAAGGGCGCGCTGAAGGGCACGGTGAAGGATGCCGACGTCGAGGACGGGACGGCGGACCAGGAACCGGCGGTTCCGGCACGGGATGCCGGCAACGCCACCGACCCGGAGCAGGAAGCGTCGGCAGCCGACGGCCGGCCGGCACGGGGCCACACCAGCGCCGTCTGACTAACCAGCGCTGTCTGACTAACCAGCGCTGTCAGCCGTAGATCCGGTTGATGTGTTCCTCGAAATCCCGGACGACGGCGGCCCGCTTGAGTTTGAGCGACGGCGTCAGGTGTCCTGATTCCACGGTGAAGTCGGCGTCCAGGATGACGAAGCTGCGGATGGATTCGGCCTTGGACACCAGCAGGTTCGCCTCATTGATGGCGCCCTGGATGGCCGCCCGGACCGATTCGTCCGTGGTCGCTTCGGCGGGGGCCATGACGGGAACCTTGCGCGCGGTGCACCAGTGCTGCAGCCCCTCGGGGTCCAGGTTGACCAGGGCCGAGACGAACGGCCGGCCGTCACCGACCACCACGGCCTGTCCCACCAGCTGGTGCTCCCGGATCTTCTCCTCGAGCGGGCCCGGAGCGACGTTCTTGCCGCCGGCGGTGACCAGCACGTCCTTCTTCCGCCCGGTGATCGTCAGGAAGCCGTCCCCGTCGAGGGAACCGAGGTCGCCGGTGCGGAAGAACCCCTCCACGAAAGCCTCGGCGTTGGCCGCCGCATTGGCGTGGTAGCCCTTGAAGACGCCGATGCCCTTGACCAGGATCTCGCCGTCGTCGGCCACCCTGATGGTGGTTCCCGGCACGGGGATGCCCACCGTCCCCACCTTGGTCCGCGTCGGCGTGTTCGCCGTGCAGGGGGCCGTCGTTTCGGTGAGGCCGTAGCCCTCGAGGACGGGGATGCCTGCACCGCGGAAGAAATGTGCGTCGTTGGAGCTCAGCGGGCTGGCGCCGGAGACCGCGTAGTTCAGCTGGCCGCCGAACGCCTGCCGCAGCTTGGGATAGAACAGCCGGTCGAAGAGCGCATGCCTGGCACGCAGGAGCAGGCCGGGGCCGGCACCGCTGCCCCGGGCGGCCGCGTCGAGGGCCTTCGAATATTCGATGGCGGCGGCCGCGGCGGCCTCGAACAGCCGTTGCTTGCCGGCAAGCGCGGCCTTCTGCGCGGCCCCGGCGTAGACTTTTTCGAAGATCCGGGGCACCACCAGCAGGAACGTGGGTTTGAAGCTGCCCAGGTCCTCCAGCAGCTCCTTGGCGCTGGAGGTGTGGCCCAGCGTGGTCCCGGCGCTCAGGCAGACCACCTGGACGGCCCGGGCCAGGACATGGGCCAGCGGCAGGAACATGAGAGTCCGGGAGCGGGGCTGCATGAGGAGCTCCGGCAGGAACACGACGATGTTCTTGGCAACGAGGGCGAAGTTGCCGTGCGTGATCTCGCAGCCCTTCGGCTGGCCGGTCGTTCCCGAGGTGTAGACCAGCGAGGCCACATCCGCGAGGCCTGCCGCGGTCCGGTGGCGTTCGAGTTCACTATCGGTCACCCCGGTGCCGGCTGCGGCGAGGCTTGCCAGGTTCGGGGCGCCGCCGTCGTAGTCCATCCGGACCACCGCGATGAGCCTGTCGCCGAGCAGGCTGGAGGCATCCAGTACGCCCTGGACGAGGTCGGCCTTGGACCGGTCCTGGGCGAAGATCCGCCGGGCGCCGGAGTCATGGAGGATCCACTCGACCTGGCCGGCGGAGGAGGTCTCGTAGATCGGGACAGTGACGCCGCCGGCGAACCAGATGGCAAAATCAACGACGGTCCACTCATACCGGGTGCCGGCCATGACGGCGACGGTTTCGCCCGGCGTGATGCCGCCGGCAATCACGCCTTTCGCCAGGGCCGTGACCTGTTCCAGGAACTGCTGTGTGGGGATGTCGGTCCAGCCCCCGGGGCCCTTGCGGGAATAGAGGGCGTGCACGGGATCCTTGGCGTGCTGCTCCAGGAGCAGGTCCGTCACGTTGAGGTCCGGATCCAGCTCCACGAGCAGTCCGGTGCTTGCTTCTCTCACAGCCGAGTCTCCATTCCGGTCCGCCCGGAGTGCGGCGGGCTTCCCTGCAATCCTGCCCTAGATCCAGGACGGCATCCACATTCTGAACCGCCAGTCCTGGTAGGAGATGACCTCGGCGGTCCACACCGGGTAGAAGAAAGCGGAAAGCAGCACGGCCGTCACCACGAACAGGGTGACCAGGTAGAACCCGGAACGCCGGCGCCAGAGCGGGTCCGTCCGCTGCCCCAGGACGAGTCCCAGGCAGTAGACGAGGCCCAGCACCAGGAAGGGCTCGAAGGACACGGCGTAGAAGAAGAATGTGGTGCGTTCCGGATACATGAACCAGGGGAGGTAGCCGGCGGCGACGCCCGCGAGGATGGCGCCGGCGCGCCAGTCGCGGCGGCCCGCCCACCAGAACAGGATGATGCCCAGGCAGATGGCTGCGCTCCACCAGATCAGCGGGTTGCCGACCGAGAGGATGGCCGTGGTGCAGTTGCTCAGATCGCAGCCGGGGCTGCCCTGTTTGGGGGATTCGTAGAAGAAGGAGGTGGGCCGGCCCATGACCAGCCAGCTCCAGGCGCTGGCCTCGTAGGGGTGGTCCGCGCTGAGTCCCTGGTGGAACTTGTAGGCCTCAAGGTGGTAGTGCGCCAGGGACCTGACCGCGTTCGGCAGCCAGCCCCATTCGGACGAGGGGTTGGCCTCGGCCCAGTGCCGGAAATAGGCGTCCTTGGAGCGGAACCAGCCGGTCCAGGTGGCGGCATAGACCAGGGCGGCCACGGGGACAATGCTGAGGAAGGCCCCCAGGCCGTCCTTGAGGATGCCGCCGCTGATCCACGCGTGGACCCCGGCGATCCGGCGTGCGCTCAGGTCCCAGAAGACCGTCAGCAGTCCGAAGCCGGCGAGGAAGAAGAGGGCGGACCATTTCGTGCCGACCGCCAGTCCCAGGCAGACGCCGGCCGCCAGCCGCCACCAGCGGATGCCGAGCCAGGGGCCGGAGGTCAGCTGGAGCGGGGAAGGGCGGCCCGCGGCGGAGGCCGCAGCCTGCCGGCCGAGCCTGTCCGCCAGCCGGCGCCGGCCGTCGTCGCGGTCCATCAGCAGGGCCCCGAAGGCGGCAAGGAGCCAGAACATCAGGAAGATGTCCAGCAGGGAGGTCCGGGACATCACGAGGTGATGGCCGTCCACCGCGAGCAGCACACCGGCCACGGCCCCGAGGGTCAGCGAGCGGAAGAGCTTTTGGGCGATCAGCGCCAGCAGGAAGATGGACAGCGTCCCGGTCAGCGCCGCCCCGAACCTCCAGCCGAACGGGTTGTCCGGGCCGAAGAGCCACATGCCCGCGGCAATCATCCACTTGCCCACGGGCGGGTGCACGACGTACTCGGGCGTGTCCAGAAGCACCCCGGGATGGCCGGCAATGAAGGAATCATTGGCCCTGTCCGGCCAGCTCCGCTCATAGCCGCTGATCAGGAACGAGTACGCGTCCTTCACATAGTAGGTTTCGTCGAAGACCAGGTTCCGGGGGGCTTCCAGCCGCACGAAGCGCAGGACGCCGCCAAGGGCCGCGGTGAGGCTGGGAATGAGCCAGAACCACAGCCGGAGCGACGCCGGATAGTCGCGCCAGCCCTGGATGCTGCCGATCAGGCGTTCCTTGAGGGCTTCGGGGGTGAAGGCCTCCGAGGGCCGGCCGATCCAGCGGTGCCCCTCCAGGTTGCGGCCGGTTCCGGTGCTGGCTGTGCCGCTGGCTCTGCTGAAGGCTGCGGGCGCCGATGCGGCTGGACCGGCCTCGACCGGCCGCGTGGGGGTCTGCGTCACGTTGCCATGCTACCTTTCGCGGCTGTGCTCGTCGGCCTGCTCGTCGGCCCGCGCCCCGGCCGGCAGTAGGCTGGTCGTGTGGACCATGAACTCAGCACCGCCCCGATTCCTCCCGCCGACGCCGGAGGCCCCACTGCCGGCGGCGGAGACACCGCTGACGACGCCGGCACCGGTCCGGACGCACTGCCCGCCGTCGTTCAGGGCGCCCGCCCCGGCAGAATCGTCCTGGCGGCGACCCCGATCGGCAACGTCGGCGACGCCTCCGCCCGGCTCGTCGAGCTGCTCACGACGGCGGACATCGTCGCCGCCGAGGACACCCGGCGGCTGCACCGGCTGGTCCAGAACCTCGGCATCACCGTACCGGGTCGGATCATCAGCTATCACGAGCACAACGAGGCAGCCAAGACCGGAGAGCTCCTGGACCAGGTCCGCTCCGGGAAGACACTGGTGATGGTGACCGACGCCGGCATGCCGTCCGTCTCGGATCCCGGCTTCCGCCTCGTCGAAGGCGCCGTAGCGGCCGGCCTCACCGTCACCGCCGCCCCCGGGCCCTCCGCCGTCCTGACAGCCCTGGCCCTCTCCGGCCTGCCGACAGACCGCTTCTGCTTCGAAGGCTTCCTGCCCCGCAAGGCCGGCGAACGGTCCTCCCGGCTGGCGGACCTGGACGCCGAGCGCCGCACCATGGTGTTCTTCGAGGCACCGCACCGGCTGGAGCCGATGCTCCGCGCGCTGCGCGAACGCTTCGGCGCCGACCGTCGTGCCGCCGTGTGCCGTGAACTGACCAAGACCTACGAAGAGGTCATCCGCGGCACCCTGCGCGAACTGCTCGAATGGGCCGAGACCAGCGAGGTGCGCGGCGAAATCGCCGTCGTGGTGGGCGGCGCACCGGAGCGGGAGCCCGGCCGGCCGGAGGACCACGTGGCCGCCGTCAACGGGCTTATTGCGCAGGGAATCCGGCTGAAGGAGGCGGTTGCCGCGGTTGCGGAAGATGCCAAGGTCAGTAAGCGCGAACTCTATTCGGCGGTCCTAGCCGCACGGTGATTTACCGGCCGCCGCAGACCGGCGGCGCGCCGGGAGCGGTTGTGCAGTTGCACAGCCGCATCCCTGGGGCGTAGTGCGCGCATGCATAGACTTGCCGGAGAACGCGGCAGTACCGTGGCAGTAATCCAAGCGCGCATGTGTTGGGCGCTGAAACCAGATCCTAGTTCAAACCGAATTGCTGACGAGGGAGTCATCGTGACTGTAACTGCCCAGCCCATTGTTACCGCGGAGCGTGAGAGCGCCCTGCTGGCCTCTGTTCCGACCGGTCTGCTGATTGACGGCCAGTGGCGTCCGGCCGCGTCCGGGAAGACCTTCGACGTGGAGGATCCTGCCACGGGCAAGGTACTGCTGAGCATCGCCGACGCGGGGCCCGAGGACGGTATGGCGGCGCTGGACGCGGCTGCCGCAGCCCAGGACTCGTGGGCGAAGGTCCCGGCGCGTGAGCGCGGGGAGATCCTGCGCCGCGCGTTCGAGCTCGTCACCGAGCGCGCGGAGGATTTCGCGCTGCTGATGACCCTGGAGATGGGCAAGCCGCTGGCCGAGGCCCGCGGCGAGGTCACCTATGGCGCTGAGTTCCTGCGCTGGTTCTCCGAGGAAGCCGTGCGGGCATTCGGACGCTACTCCGTCTCGCCGGACGGGAAGTCCCGGCTGCTGGTGACGAAGAAGCCGGTGGGCCCGTGCCTGCTGATCACGCCGTGGAACTTCCCGCTCGCGATGGCCACCCGCAAGATCGCCCCGGCCGTGGCCGCCGGCTGCACCATGGTGCTGAAGTCGGCTAACCTGACACCGCTGACCTCGCAGCTGTTCGCCGCCGTGATGATGGAGGCCGGGCTGCCTGCCGGCGTGCTGAACGTCATCCCCACCTCCACGGCCGGTGCCACCACAGGGCCGCTGATCAAGGATTCCCGCTTGCGCAAGCTCTCCTTCACCGGCTCCACCGAGGTCGGCCGGCGCCTGCTCTCGGACGCGTCCGAGGTCGTGCTGCGGACCTCGATGGAGCTCGGCGGCAACGCCCCGTTCGTGGTCTTCGAGGACGCCGACGTCGACGCCGCCGTCGCCGGGGCGATGCTCGCGAAGCTGCGGAACATGGGCGAGGCCTGCACCGCCGCGAACCGCTTCATCGTCCACGAGTCCGTCGCCGACGAGTTCGCCGAGAAGTTCGCCGCGAAGATGGCGGAGATGACCACCGCCCGCGGCACCGAAGCGGATTCCAAGGTCGGCCCGCTGATCGATGCCAAGAGCCGGGACAAAGTTCACGAGCTCGTCGCGGACGCGGTGTCCGCCGGTGCGGTCGCGGTGATCGGCGGCTCCGCCGTCGAGGGCCCCGGCTACTTCTACCAGCCCACCATCCTCAAGGGCGTCACGGAGGGAACCCGGATCCTGTCCGAGGAGATCTTCGGCCCCGTCGCCCCGATCATCACCTTCGGCACCGAGGACGAGGCCGTCCGGCTCGCGAACAACACCGAATACGGGCTCGTGGCCTACGTCTTCACGAGGGACCTGAACCGGGGCATCCGGATGGGCGAACGCCTCGAGACTGGCATGCTCGGCCTGAACGCCGGGGTGGTCTCCAACGCCGCCGCACCGTTCGGCGGCGTCAAGCAGTCCGGCCTGGGACGTGAAGGCGGCCTCGAAGGCATCGAGGAATACCTTTACACCCAGTACATCGGCATCGCCGACCCCTACGCCGGCTAACCAAGGCAGCTAACCACGGCGCACCCGGCGGACGGCGTCGCGGGTCCTCAACCAGGATCCCGCGAGGCCGTGCCGGGTGCGCTTTGCTGTGCGGGACACCGCACGGAAAGGCGCCGTGAGGGACAACCGCCAGCCGGACATGACCGACGGCGGCAGCCAGGCCGCACGCAGGCGCACCAGCGGCTTCGCGTTGGCCCGCAGGGAGGCCTGCACCAGGGCAATCCTGGCCGCGGCGGATTCGCCACCCCCGGGGCGGCCACCGTCGTGAGCAACGGCGCCGGGAGCCCCGCCGTCGGCAGCGGCGCCTTCAGGAGCAGCGGGGCCGGGCCCGGCGGCCGGGCGGCCATACTGCTCTCGTTCAAATTCTTCGGTCAGACAGGCAGCGGCCCGGTGCCCCGGCGCATCCATGCCGCCGGATTCCCCTAGCGCCGCCGAGGCACGCAGCCGCTCGGAGAAATGCCGCGGGGTCTCGCTGGTCCCGGGCGCCACGCCGTAGTCCGTCGCGAGGTCCCGGAGTTCCGCCCAGGCGGGCAGGGCCGATCCGGCCGCGGGGCCGCCACCGCCGGCCGCCCTCAGCCTGCGCCGCCGGACGCCGCTGCGCGCCAGCCGGGGCGACACCACCAGCAACACAAGCAGTATCAGGGTCCCGGCGGCGTAGAGCGCGGGTGCCAGGTTCCTGTCCGCGTCCGCCGCTGCTCCGGCGCCCGGGATCGGGACGGGGGAGAGGCCGGGTGCCGGTGCCGGGGTGGCCTTGTCCCTGGGAATCAGGCCGTCATTGTTTTCGTTGGTGCTGGCGCCGCTCGGCCCGGAGACGTCCGAGGCGTAGGCCGGGACCACACCCCGGGAAGGGGTGGGCTCGAAAGCGACCCAGCCAAGGCCCTGGAAGTACAGCTCCGGCCAGGCGTGGGCGTCCCGGGCGTCCACCTCGAACTCGGGCAGCGGCCCCTGGCCGGGGATGGACACGGTGGCGCCCGTGGCCCGGCCCGGGGCATAGCCCACGGCGATGCGGCTGGGGATGCCCTCGAGCCTGGCCATCACGGCCATGGCCGAGGCGAAATGGATGCAGTAACCGCTCTTCTGCGTCAGGAAGTCCGCCAGCACGGAGAGCCCGTTGCCGTCGTAGCCGCCCTGCACGGGCGACTGCAGGGAATAGCTGAACTCGGACGAGCGCAAGTACTTCTGGATGGCCATCGCCCGCGCATAGGGCGTGGGGACGCCGGACGTCAGGGAATCGGCGGTCCTGCGCACGATCTCCGGTACATTGGCCGGCGGCCGGACGAACTGCTCGGGGACCCCCCGGACGGGACCCGAGGACTGTGCCAGGAGCTCGGGCGTGAGCTGCGGAGCGACTGACATGACCAGGTACTGCTGGTCGCGGGAATTGGTGTCGACTCCCTTGATGCTGAGCGTGGCCGGGTCCCAGCTCCAGCGTCCCGTGAGCCCGTTGACGGCCTCGGGTGCATAGGGCGCGGGGAGGTAAGGGCTTGTGAACTTACCGGTGTTGACGGCCGTGACCACCCGGAGCTCCGCCCTGGCCGGGTCGAGCCCGGAGTCCATCCTGCCCGTTCCCATCCGGCGGCTCGCTTCGCGGTCATCCGGCGCCCAGAAATCGCCGTCGAAGTTGTCCACCGTCACGGAGCGGAGGTAGGGCGTCGTCGGCGCGTTCGTGGCAAAGGTGATCCTGCCGTCGCCGGAGGGGCTGCGCAGGCTGGTGCCCAGGCTGATCATGGGGTTCAGGCCACTGGCCCTCCCGAAGGGGTTCAGCCGCGAGCCTTGGGGAAAGGTGCCCTGGTCGAATCCGGGGATGACAAGCTGCAGCAGCAGCGTGACGGCCAGTGCCGCGGCGCCGGTCACCGCGGCGCGCCGCAGCTGTCCGGGGTTTCGGGCGGTGTCTGCACGGGTCCGGGGATCCGGCCTGAACCACTGGCTGCACGCCAGAATCAGCAGGTAGCCGACGGCGGCGCCGACAAACCCCAGCACGCCGACGCTTTGCGGCTTTACTACGGCCGGCACCACCAGGATGGCCACGATCCCCAGCCCGCTCGTCGCCGGCAACGCCAGGGGAAACGCCAGGGTGTCCACCAGAATCACCAGCAGCCCCAGCACGGCGCAGATCAGCATGACAATTCCGGCGTTGGGGGCAACGGGGGAGCTTTCGGCCAGGACTGTTTCACTGGCCCGGCGCAGGTACTTCCCCAGCTGCGTCATGGTGTCGCCGGCGGGAATGAAGCCTGCGATGCTGTGCTTCCGGAAGAAAGTGAACGTCAGGACCAGGATGAGTGCGGCGAAGCCGCCGGCAGCCACCAGCCCTGCGCGGAGCCGGACGGCCCGGAGCGCCGCCATGGCGAAAGCGACAGCAATGACGGTGCTGAACGCCGGGGAATACCACGCCCACCCCCTCACGACTCCGTTGATGCCGAGCGCGGCACCGGCGACGGCGGCCGCCACCGCGATGCCCATCACCCACGGCTGCGCGCCTGCCCCTTCCCTCCGGGGCTGCGTGCCGGGGGCGAGGACGGTCGGTTCTTCCCTGCCGGTCGCGGAAGAACCGGAGCCGGAGCTGCGCTGCGGTGCCAGGGTCATCGCCTGCCCCCTGCGCCGCGGCGCACGTCGGCTGCAGCCGAGAGCATTCCGGCCTCGTCCTGGTCGAACGCGGCCCAGGCCGCGGGCAACGCCGTCGAGGCAGACACCGCCACGGCCCGCCAGCCGCCGAGCCGCAGCGCTTCGAGGACCCCGCCGGCATCCTGTATCCGGTCGGCGACCACTATCGCAAAGGCATTCGCGCCGAAGCCTGCTGCCGGGGACAACGCCCGGGCTTCGGCCAGGGAGAGGCTTCCCAGGATCGCCAGGATCGGCCCCCGCAGCCGGTGGGCGGAGAGTTTGTCCATCAGCCTGTCACCAAAAGGCTGCGGCCCGGTTTCCGCCACGGCAGGGGCGCCGTGCCGGGAGCCAGCCGACATATCCCGGCGGTTGTGGTGCGGGCCGGCGAGCTGGATGGCGGCCAGGCTCTCCGCGACGGACTGCAGCCCGGACGCCCCGCTGTACTCCTCGGCCTCGGGATCCGGGGCGGAGGGAGATTGACGGAACGCAGGCCCGCCCTCGGCGTCCAGGAAGCGAAGGGAATAGTTGCGTTCCGAGAGGTGCGTGCTGATGGATATCGCCGCCGTCACTGCCCACTCGAAGGCGTCGCAGGTGACCAGCTCATGACCGTTCCGGTCAGTGCCGCCGGCCAAGCCCGAATCGGTGCCGTGCGAAAACACGCCGTGGGGATAGGCCGCGAGCCGCTGATCCAGGATGACCGTGGCCTCCGGGGTGGTGACCGATTCCTCCTGGCGCACCATGAGGGCGCCATGGCGTGCGGTCGCGGCCCAGTGCACGCGGCGCATCGGATCGCCATGACGGTATTCACGGGTCATCACGTCGTCGTCGCTTGGATTGGCGCGGATCCGCGTGGCCGTGACGCCGTCGTTCCCGCGGGCACCGGCCAGCCCCGTCACTGGCAGTTCGACGGCGGCGGGCGTCACGGTGAGGATGTCGCCGTCGTCGATGGCGTGGCGGTGGAGGGACAGCCCGAACGGATCGCTGAATTCGGCCGTCACGCCTCCGATGAGGAACTGGCCGCGCTTGCCCGAGCGCAGATGGTACTCGTAGCGGCTGGTGCCTCCCACGGCCGAGTGTGCCGGGAAACGGAAGACGGGGGATTCCCCGAACCGGGCCGGCAGATGCTCTTCCATGACGGCCTGGCCGGCTCCCGACCCGGTCCGCGCCACGGCCAGGCGGACGGTTGTCCTCGCCGACGTTTCGACCGTTGACGGATTGAACTCCCGGTAGACCTGGAACCTCGGCTTGAGCACGCGCGTTCCGGCCAGGGACAGCAACGGCAGGACAAGCAGCAGGATCGCCAGCGCCAGCAGGTCACGGCGTCCCATCACCTGCGCAGCCAGCACCGAGACGGCGCCCGCACCCAGCAGTCCCCAGCCGCGTGTGCTGAACATGTGCCTAGGGAACCGATCCATCAACGCCACGGCGGGGCTAGCTCCTAGCTTCGATTAGGCAGCGTGGGCGACGGTGCCGCCGCCAGGGCCGAGGCCTTGTCGCGACCGGCACGGCCCCCGCTGGAAGCGCCGGAGGTTACCTCCGGGCTGACGGGGATCTTGGCGAGGATGGCACGGATGACGCTTTGGGGCGTCTCGCCCGTGCTGGCGGCTTTGCGGTCAAGGATGATCCGGTGGGCCAGCACGGCTTCGGCGACGCTGACGACGTCGTCCGGCAGGACAAAGTCCCGGCCCTCCAGGGAGGCGGTGGCCTTGGCGGCGCGCAGCAGCTGCAGCATGGACCGGGGGCTGGCGCCGAGCCTGAGCATCCCGCTTTCACGCGTGGCACGTCCCACGGATACCGTGTATTCCTTGATCGACCGGGACACGTAGACCTGCTGCACCGAGGCAATCATGGCGGCCACTTCCGCCGCAGTGACGACGGCGGTCACCCGGGTCAGCGGGGACGTCGCCTGGTGGGTTTCCAGCATCTCCATCTCGGAGTCCTTGTCCGGATACCCCATGGAAATCCGCGCCATGAAACGGTCGCGCTGCGCCTCCGGAAGCGGGTAGGTGCCCTCCATCTCGATCGGATTCTGCGTCGCCACCACCATGAACGGCTCATCCAGTTTGTAGGACTTGCCGTCCACCGTGACCTGGTGCTCCTCCATGCACTCCAGCAGGGCCGACTGTGTCTTGGCCGAGGCACGGTTGATTTCGTCGCCGATGACGATGTTGGCGAAGACCGCGCCGGGCCGGAACTCGAAGGTCCGGGACGACTGGTTGTAGATCGACACGCCCGTGACATCGGAGGGCAGCAGGTCCGGCGTGAACTGGATCCGGCTCACGGAACAGTCGATGCTGCGGGCCAAGGTCTTGGCGAGCAGCGTCTTGCCCACGCCCGGGACGTCTTCGAGCAGAAGATGGCCCTGGGCCAGGAGCACGGTGAGAGCCAGCTTGGCCGCTTCGGCCTTGCCATCGATCACGGTGTTGATGGCCGTGAGGATCCGGGTGCTGGCCGAGTGGAAGGCCTGGGCGTCCATGGCCGCCGGGGCGTGCGGCGCGGACCGGCGTTCCGCTGCGTTTCCCTCCATGGCAGGGCCGTCCCGGAGGCGCTGTCCTTCGGGGAGGACTTCGTCAACGGAAGTGCGGTGATAATCCATCGGCAGCCTTTCAGCCCTGGTGCGTCCCGGAGCGGATCGGCAATGGCTGCCGGGCCCCTCATTGGGTGTTCGCCTATTCCTATCAGGGTACTAGGGCGTGTCTCCTAATGCTGGGGGTGGCTTTTTGGCAAAATTGAGTGGTGAGTTCGCGTTATGCCTTGTTGTCCGATGCCCAGTGGGAGTTCATTGCCCCGTTGATGCCTGATTCGTCGGGGAAACCGGGGCGGCCGTTCAATGACCACCGGTTGATGACAGAGGGCATCATCTACCGCTACCGGGCAGGTATCCCGTGGCGGGATCTCCCTTCCCATTTCGGGTCGTGGAAGACCGTGTGGAAGCACCACCGCCGCAACAGCGCCAGCGGGACCTGGGACAGGGTGCTGGCTGCGCTGTTGACCCGTGCCGACGCACAAGGGCTGATCAACTGGGAGGTGTCGGTGGACTCCACGGTCAACCGTGCCCACCAGCACGGCACGAACCTTCCCCGCCACACAGGGGGACCTCTCGAATTACAGGAATCTGCTTGATGAGCCGGATGATCATGCCGTCGGACGCTCCCGCGGCGGCCTGACCACGAAGATCCATGCCCTGGTTGACGGCAACATGCGCCCCTTGGTCCTGCTCCTGGGGCCCGGGCAGGGCGGGGACTCGCCCATGTTTGAAAACCTCATGGATGCCCTGAAGGTCGAACGGGAAGGTCCCGGCCGGCCCCGCAGCCGCCCGGACCGGGCCATGGCTGACAAAGCCTACTCATCCAAAGCGATCAGGAGCTACCTGCGCGGGCGTGGCATTGAATGCGTCATCCCCGAAAAGGACGACCAGAAAGCCAACCGGAAACGCAGGGGCTCCTCCGGAGGACGGCCCGTCACCTACGACAAGGACGCGTACAAGCGGCGCAATGTCGTCGAACGCAGTTTCAACACCCTCAAGCAATGGCGCTCCCTGGCCACTCGCTACGACAAATTGGCCCTCACCTACCGCTCAGCGGCCGTTCTGCACGCCGTCGTCATCTGGAGCACACGATTAGGAGACACGCCCTAACACAACTGCCGGAGCTGACAGAGACTTCCGGGTAAATCTCGGCTGCCCGGCCCGTAATCTCCGGCGTGGCCGATTAAGGTAGAAGGATGTTCAATCCCCTCACCCCCGTCCCGTTCCGCGTGCCCGGCAGCGACGGCACCGGACGCAGCGGGTATCCGCCGGCGCCGGAACCCCTGCCCGTTCCGGTCATGGACAACCACGCCCATCTGGACTTTCCCGACGCTGAGTTGACGGTGAGCGTCAAGGCCGCCCTCGACGCCGCCGAGGCGGTGGGCGTCCAGGGTGCCGTGCAGGTGGGGTGCGACCTCGAATCGTCCAGGTTCACGGTCGAGGCCGTCGAGCTGGACTCCCGGCTGCTCGGTGCCGTCGCGATCCACCCCAATGACGCCCCGGACTACGCCCGCCGCGGTGAGCTGGAGGACGCCCTGGCCGAGATAGAGGCGCTGGCCGCCCACCCGCGGATCCGGGCCATCGGCGAGACCGGCCTCGACTTCTTCCGGACCGAGGGGAATGGGCTGGCCCACCAGCGGTATTCGTTCCGCCGCCACATCGATATTGCCAAGCGGCTCAGACTGACCCTGCAGATCCACGACCGGGATGCCCATGACGACGTCGTGCAGGTGCTGCGGGAGGAAGGGGCCCCCGAACGTGTGGTCTTCCACTGTTTCTCGGGCGGCGAGGAGCTGGCCCGGATCTGCAACACGGAGGGCTGGTACATGTCCTTCGCCGGGACCCTGACGTTCAAGAACGCATCGAATCTCCGCGAAGCCCTGGCCATCGCGGAGCCGGGCAGGATCCTTGTCGAGACCGACGCGCCCTTCCTCACGCCGCACCCGCACCGCGGGCGCCCGAATGCAAGCTACATGGTCCCGTACACCGTGCGGGCCATGGCGGAATTGACTGGATGGGAGCTCTCCGGACTGTGTGCGCAAATCGCCGGAAATACCGGGGAGGCGTACGGATCCTGGGATTAAATTAGTAGTTTTCGGACTCCGTCCGGGAATACCGGGTATGCACAAAATCTTGGCTGCTTTATAACGCTACGGTTACAGTGGACAACTATTAGCCGGGGTCGGGGAAGGCCTACGGATAATTTCACTTCAGCAGGGCGTGCATCGTGGCCAACAAACCACATGTGCGCTCTCGTTTGTGAGTGTGGCAGTGCACGCATCTGCCGCGAACAGCCGGACCCCGTCCGGAGCTGCCCTGGGGTGTTCGCGGAGGGTGATCCCGTGCGCTATTCCCCGTGCCCGGATGGTCCAAGAGATACGGGCAATCGTGGTCAAGTTCTTCACATCGGACGGCAAGATCAGCTTCGTCAAGGTCGGCGCGCAGCTCGTGGTGCTTGTGGCACTCGTGCTCGGCCTGGTGGCCTTTGTCGGCAACAACAAGACGATCACCCTCAATGTTGACGGGAAAGTGAGCTCCGTCCAGACCTTTGGCGGAACCGTCGGCCAGGTGGTCAAGGGTGCCAAGGTTGAACTGCAGCCATCCGACAGGGTGTCGCCTTCGGTGGACTCCCATGTGCAGGACGGATCGGTCATCAACGTCAACCTCGCCAAGGCCGTCAAGGTCAGCCTGGACGGCGCGGAGCGGACCATTAACACCACCTCGCCCACCGTCGAAGGACTCGTGACGGAACTCGGCGTGGCCAGCGCCTCGCAGGTGTCCGTCCCGAAGGACGCCCAGCTGTCCGTCTCCGGTTCCTTCGTGGCCATCTCGACGCCGAAGACCGTGAGCATCGTCGCGGACGGCAACGCCACCAAGGCCACCACGACGGCGGCCACCGTCTCCCAGGTGCTCGATCATGCCGGCCTCTCGCTGGGCGCCAGCGACCGCATCTCCCAGCCGGGGAACGCCCCGGTGGTCAATGACATGGTCATCAAGGTCTCCCGCGTGGACGCCAGCAAGACGGCCGACACCACCGAGCCCGTCCCGTTTGAGACCCTTACCACCGAAAGTGCCGACATGTTCAAGGGTGAGAAGACTGTCACCGAGGCAGGCGTTGCCGGCACCACCAACAAGAGCTTCAAGCTGGTCCTCGTCGACGGCCGCGAAGCGTCCCGGACGCTGGTATCAGAGTCCGTCAGCGCCCAGCCGGTCACCGAAAGGGTCACCGTCGGCACCAAGGACAAGCCCAAGGCCGCCGCGGGCAACACCGGCGCTGCAGCCCCGGCAATGATGAACGAAGGCATGTGGGACAAGATCGCCCGGTGTGAGTCCGGCGGCAACTGGTCCATCAACAGCGGCAACGGCTACTACGGCGGCCTGCAGTTCGATGTTTCCTCATGGCTGGCCAACGGCGGCGGAGCCTATGCCCCGAACGCCAGCCAGGCCTCAAAGGCCCAGCAGATCGCAGTTGCCAACGCGTACTACGCCAAAGCCGGCCTGGGTCCCTGGGGCTGCGGCTGGGCCGCCTCCAGCTAGCCAGGCCGCAGCGGCTGGCCGCGGCCGCGGTGCCAGGCGGACGGGATAGGATACCTAGGTGACTGAACCGACCCCCTCCGCGCCCGGCACCGCGCGCGGCACCGCGCCAGACAGAGCCCCCGGAAACGCGCCCGCACCGCTCATGGGCGCCTCCGACATCCGCCGCCTGGCCGAGGAAATCGGAGTCCGTCCCACCAAGACGCTGGGCCAGAACTTCGTCATTGACGGCAACACCATCCGGCGGATCGTTGCCGCCGCGGACATCCAGGCCGAGGAGACGGTGCTCGAGGTCGGGCCCGGGCTGGGATCCCTCACCCTGGGCCTGCTGGACGCCGCCCGGTCCGTCGTCGCCGTCGAAATCGATCCGGTCCTCGCGGACCGGCTCCCGGCCACGGTCAGCGAGTGGCGCCCCGACGCCGTCGCGAACTTCCACCTGGTCCTGGCCGACGCCATGAAGGTGACGCAGCTTCCGGTGGAACCGACCGCGCTCGTGGCGAATCTTCCCTACAACGTTGCCGTGCCGGTGGTCCTGCACCTCCTGCAGCATTTCCCCGGCCTCCGCCACGGCCTCGTCATGGTCCAGGACGAGGTCGCCGACCGGCTCGCGGCCGGACCAGGCTCGAAGACCTACGGCGTTCCGTCGGTCAAGGCTGCCTGGTACAGCAGCATGCGCAAGGCCGGCGTGATCGGCATGAACGTCTTCTGGCCCGCTCCCAAGATCCACTCCGGCCTTGTCGCCTTCACCCGCCGGGAACCGCCCGTCACCACCGCCACCCGGGAACAGGTCTTCGCCGTCATCGATGCGGCTTTCGCGCAGCGCCGCAAGACGCTGCGGGCGGCGCTGGCCGGCTGGGCCGGAAGCGCCGCCGAGGCGGAACGCTGCCTGCGGGCCGCCGGCATCGACCCCACGGCCCGCGGCGAAGTGATCGACATCGCGGCATTTGCCAGGATCGCCGAAGCCCAGAGGCAGCCGGAGTCCTGAGCGCGTCCGGACGGTCATCGCGCGCGGAGCTTGCGTCCCACGCTTGGAGGCGGAGCACGCCATGCCATAGCGTGGAGCCATGAACGCAGTGAGAGGGCGCTTTGCCGCGAGGACTGTCCGGGTCAAGGCTCCAGGCAAGGTCAACGTCTCACTGGACGTCGGACCGTTGCGTGCCGACGGCTACCATTCAGTGGCCAGCGTCTATCTGGCCGTGTCCCTCTACGAAGAGGTCGCCGCCACCAGCACGGACACCGGCAAAATAACCGTCAGCATGAGCCCGGCGAGCACGCTGGACCTGGACGGCGTGGACATCCCCCTCGATGAACGCAACCTGGCGTACAAGGCTGCGGCCATCATGGCCGACGTCTCGGAGCACTCCACGGGGGTCCACCTCGAAATCACCAAGCGGGTGCCCGTGGCCGGCGGCATGGGCGGCGGCTCCGCCGACGCCGCCGCCACCCTGCTGGCCTGCGACGCGCTGTGGAACAGCGGGCTCTCCCGCGATGAGCTCGCCCATCTGGCTGGCGAACTCGGCGCCGACGTCCCGTTCTCCCTCCTCGGCGGCACCGCCGTCGGACTCGGCGTGGGTGATGACCTCTCGCCGGCCCTCGTGAAGGCCCAGACGGACTGGGTCCTCGTCACGGCCGACTTCGGCCTGCCCACCCCGGAGGTCTACCGCACCCTGGACCGGCTGCGCGCGGCCGAGGGCGTGGCGATCGAGGAACCCACGGCCGTGGACCCCGGAATCCTCAAGGCATTGCGCGGCGGGGACGCAGACGCGCTGAGCCGTGTCCTGGTCAATGACCTTCAACGCGCCTCCATCGAGCTGGCCCCCGGCCTGCGGGACACCCTGGGACTCGGCGAGTCCTGCGGCGCCATCGCGGGCATCGTCTCCGGCTCCGGACCCACCCTCGCGTTCCTCGCGCACAGCCCGGCGGCGGCCGCGGGCCTGGCCGAGGACCTCCGCCATCACGGACTTGATGCCATGGCCGTCCACGGCCCGGTGCACGGGGCGCGCATCATCTCCGATACGCTCCTTTAATAGCTTTTGACGATATGAACCGAAACACCCGACACCGAGATACCTGATTCCGAAGAAAGCAGTTCCCAGTGGCACACCTGCTCGGCGGCGAGAACCTCACAGTCTCGTATGCAACCCGCACCGTCCTCGACGGCGTTACCCTCGGCCTTGAAGAGGGCGACCGGATCGGCATGGTGGGCCGCAACGGCGACGGCAAGTCGACCCTGATGCGCCTCCTGTCGATGCGGGCCACCCCCGACTCCGGCCGCGTGACCAAACGCGGCGACGTCAACACCGGGTACCTGGACCAAAGCGACGTGCTCGACGGCGACCTCACCGTCGGCGCCGCAATCGTCGGCGACCAAGCGGACCATGAATGGGCCCGCAACCCGCAGATCCGCGAAGTCATGGGCGGCCTCGTGTCCGACGTCGACTGGCACGCCAACGTCCACGCCCTCTCCGGCGGGCAGAAGCGGCGCGTGGCCCTGGCCAAGCTGCTGATCGAGGACCACGACGTCATCATGCTTGACGAGCCCACCAACCACCTCGATGTCGAAGGCGTCGCGTGGCTGTCCCGGCACCTGAAGACCCGCTGGCGCGCCAACCAGGGCGCTTTCCTCGTGGTCACCCACGACCGCTGGTTCCTTGATGAAGTCTGTAACCAGACCTGGGAAGTCCACGACGGGATCGTGGACCCCTTCGACGGCGGCTACGCGGCCTATGTGCTGGCCCGCGCCGAGCGCGACCGCTCGGCATCCGTGGTGGAAAGCAAGCGCCAGCAGCTCGTGAAGAAGGAGCTTGCCTGGCTGCGCCGCGGCGCCCCGGCCCGCACCGCCAAGCCGAAGTTCCGCATCGAGGCGGCGAACGCGCTGATCGCCGATGTCCCCGAGCCCCGCGACTCGATGGCGCTGAGCAAGATGGCCACGGCCCGGCTGGGCAAGGACGTGCTGGACCTGGAGAACGTCTCGCTGGACTTCCTGGGTGGCGAAGCCGGGCAGAAGCTCTTCGACAACATCACGCTGCGCCTCGCGCCGGGCGAGCGGCTGGGGCTCGTGGGCGTCAACGGCGCCGGCAAGACCACGCTGCTGAAGCTGCTCAATGGCGAGATCCAGCCCAGCGCGGGGAAGGTCAAGCGCGGCAAGACCGTCGTCACCGCCGTGCTGACCCAGGAGGTCAAGGAGCTCGACGACGTCGCGGACCTCCGCGTCATCGAAGTGATCGAGCGCGAAAAGCGCTCCTTCAACGTGGGCGGCAAGGAATTCACCGCCGGCCAGCTCGTGGAGCAGCTTGGCTTCACCAACCAGAAGCAGTGGACCATGGTCAAGGACCTCTCCGGTGGCGAACGCCGCCGCCTCCAGCTCCTGCGCCTGCTGGTGGGGGAGCCCAACGTGCTGATGCTTGACGAACCGACCAACGACCTCGACACCGACACCCTCGCTGCCGTGGAAGACGTGCTGGACGGCTGGCCCGGCACCCTCGTGGTGGTCAGCCACGACCGCTACCTGCTCGAACGCGTCACGGACCACCAGATGGCACTCCTGGGCGATGGCAAGATCCGCGGACTGCCGGGCGGCGTTGACCAGTACCTCGAACTGCGGGAATCGGCGCTGGCCGGCTCCACCATCACCGGTGGCGGCAACCCGGTCACAGCCTCAAGCTCAGGGACGGCAGCGGCAACGTCCGGCCCCTCGGAAGCGGAGAAGCGGGACGCCCGCAAGGCCAAGAACCGGATCGACCGCCAGCTGGGCAAGTTAAGGCAGCAGGAAGACAAAATCCACTCCCAGATGACGGCGGCGGCCGCCGACCCCTCAGCCGCGGGCCAGTTGGCAGACCTCAACAAGAAGCTCAAGGACCTCGCCGGAGAACGCGAAGCCCTCGAACTCGAATGGCTGGAAGCCCTGGAAGTCCTGGGGGAGTAACCTGCTGCCGATGACCGAGGGACATGTCCAATTTTCCGTGGCATGGATGGGCATGTTCCTCGGAGCGTCGAAGAACCTCAGGGCATGTCCCTCGGTGCGGGCCAGGGATGGACATATTGGTGCTATGTCCATCGCTGGAAGCCAGGGATGGGCATGTCCGCTGGATGGTCGCCTACGGTAAGCGCGGGACATACCCAGCGCCCGGAGCCATGGCCGGACATGTCCCTTGGCACCTCGAAACCTGTCCGGGATGTCCCTCGGTGCGGGCCAGGGATGGACATATTGGTGCTATGTCCATCGCTGGAAGCCAGGATGGGCATGTCCTCCGGGACTGGCAAGCACGCATCGGACATCGTCCGCTCAGTCCTCGCTCTTGAGCTCCGGATCCTTTTGCAGCCCGGTGAGGCCGTTCCACGCCAGGTTCACCAGGTGCGCGGCCACCTCGCGCTTGTCCGGCTGGCGGCTGTCCTGCCACCACTGGCCCGTCATCGCGACCATCCCGACCAGCATCTGGGCGTACATCGCGCCGTCGGCGGTGCTGAAGCCCCGGCGGGCGAGTTCATCCTCCAGGATGTGCTCCACGCGTGCGGTCACATGCGAGAGCAAGGTGGAGAAAGCCCCTTCAGGCTGCGACGGCGGTGCGTCTCGCATGAGGATCCGGAAGCCGTCGGTGCGGTCCTCGATGTAGCTCAGCAGGGCAAGGGCGGCCCGCTCCACCAGGACGCGGGGTTTGGCGTCCTCGGCCAGGGCGTCATTGATGGAGCTGAGCAGGATCCGGAATTCGTGCTCGACCACCTGCGTGTACAGGCCCTCCTTGGATCCGAAGTGCTCGTAGATCACCGGCTTGGAGACGCCCGCGGACGCGGCGATTTCCTCGATGGTGGTGCCGTCGAGGCCACGCAGGGCGAAAAGCCCCCGGCCGATTCCGATCAATTGGGTGCGGCGCTGCGGGCCTGTCATGCGGGCCCTGGGGATGTAGCCGGGGGCCCGCGCCGGCCTGCCGTTCCGGTCGTCCACCCCGCCGGATGCGGCTGCACTCTTGCTCACAGGTCCATCATGCCTTACTGCCGTTCCGCAGCGGCTCTCGGGCCCTGAGTCGCACGACTATCAACCTTCGTGGCAGAATTGGTTCTCGTGCCACAGGCTCAACGCCTGGGTATGGTCCGCCCTGGTGTAATGGCAGCACCCCGGCCTTTGGAGCCGTGGAGTATAGGTTCGAGTCCTATGGGCGGAACTGTCGCGGGTCCAAGCCTCAGTTGCGATCCTGGCAGGGGCGGCCCCGCCCGCGCCTGGCCGGAGTCAAGTAGGATGAAGCTGATTCCGTGACCGGATTCCGGTCCGGAGGTGGCCGCGCGGATCCGGCAACCGAGGTGCACCACGGGCCTCAGCCGCGGGCCACCCAGATCCACCCAGCAGCGGCACAGAGCAGGCCACTGAGCAAGGAGAGCCCGTACGTGAGCCCCGAGAACACCGGCCCAGCCGCCGTGATTGTCCTAGCTGCAGGTGCCGGTACCCGGATGAAATCCCGTACCCCCAAGATTCTCCATGAGATCGGCGGCCGGTCCCTCGTCGGCCACGCGCTCCAGGCCGCCCGCACCATCCATCCGCGCGAACTGGCGCTTGTTGTCCGGCACGAACGCGACCTCGTGGCCTCCCACATCGCCGCCCACGATCCGGACGCCCTGATCGTCGACCAGGACGAGGTCCCCGGCACGGGCCGTGCCGTGGAAGCCGCCCTCGAGGCGCTCGACGCGCTCGACCCCCATGGTTCGCTCAGCGGAACCGTCGTCGTCACCTATGGCGACGTCCCACTGCTCACCGGCCAGTTGCTGGCCGAACTGGTCGCCACGCACGAGGCGGACGGCAACGCCGTCACAGTCCTCACCGCCGTCCTGGCGGACGCCACCGGCTACGGCCGGATCCTCCGGGCCGCGGACGGCACAGTCACGGGCATCCGCGAGCACAAGGACGCCACGGAAGCCGAACGCGGGATCCGGGAGATCAACTCGGGCATCTACGCCTTCGACGCCGCCGTGCTGCGCGCCTCGCTGGTCCACGTCACCACCGACAACGCCCAGGGCGAGAAGTACCTCACTGACGTCCTGGGCCTGGCGCGTGCCGCCGGCGGCCGCGTCGCCGCCGTCGTCACGGAAGACCGCTGGCAGGTGGAAGGCGCCAACGACCGCGTCCAGCTTGCGGCCCTCGGCGCCGAACACAACCGGCGCACCGTCGAGGCGTGGATGCGGGCCGGCGTCACTGTCGTGGATCCCGCCACCACTTGGATCGACTCCACCGTCACGCTCGACGAGGACGTCCGCCTGCTGCCCAACACCCAGCTGCACGGCACCACCACGGTGGCGCGGGACGCCGTCGTCGGCCCGGACACCACGCTGACCGACGTCCAGGTGGGCGAGGGCGCCAAGGTGATCCGCACCCACGGTTCGGGCTCCACGATCGGCGCGCACTCGAGCGTCGGTCCGTTCACGTATTTGCGCCCCGGCACCGTCCTGGGGGAGACCGGCAAGATCGGCGCCTTTTACGAGACCAAGAACGTCACGATCGGCCGCGGCTCCAAGCTCTCCCATCTCGGCTACGCCGGCGACGCGGAGATCGGCGAAGACACGAACATCGGCTGCGGCAACATCACTGCCAACTACGACGGCGAGAAGAAGCACCGGACGGTCATCGGCTCCGGCGTGCGCACCGGCTCCAACACCGTTTTCGTGGCCCCCGTCCAGGTGGGCGACGGCGCCTACAGCGGCGCCGGCGCAGTGATTCGCCACGACGTCCCGGCAGGCGCCCTGGCCCTGTCCCTGGCCAGCCAGCGGAACACGGAAGGCTGGGTCGTCGCGAACCGCCCGGGCACGCTCTCCGCCGCCCTCGCCCGGGTCGCAGGCGCAGCAGACGCCGACCCATCATCCTCCACTACTCCGGCATCGACAGAAGAGGGCTAGCAATCATGAGCGAAATTACGGCACGCGGCGAGAAGAAGCTGGTGCTTGCCGCGGGGCGCGCACATCCCGAGCTGGCGAAGGAGATCGCCAAGGAGCTGGGAACCGAGCTGCTGCCACTGGACGCCTATGACTTCGCCAACGGGGAGATCTACGTCCGGGCCGGCGAGAGCGTCCGCGGCACCGATGCCTTCGTCATCCAGGCACACCCGGCCCCGCTCAACAACTGGCTCATGGAACAGCTGATCATGATCGATTCGCTCAAGCGGGCCTCCGCCAAGCGCATCACCGTGGTATCCCCGTTCTACCCCTACGCCCGGCAGGACAAGAAGGGCCGCGGCCGCGAGCCGATCTCGGCACGCCTCGTCGCCGATCTGTACAAGACCGCCGGCGCGGACCGCATCATGAGCGTTGATCTGCACACCTCGCAGATCCAGGGCTTCTTCGACGGCCCGGTGGACCATCTCATGGCCATCCCGCTCCTGGCGGACTACATCCGCACCCGGGTCGGATCCGACAAGATCACCGTGGTCTCCCCGGACACCGGCCGGGTCCGGGTCGCCGAGCAGTGGGCCGAGCGGCTCGGCGGTGCGCCGCTGGCGTTCGTGCACAAGAGCCGCGACCTCACCGTTCCCAACCAGGCTGTCTCCAAGACCGTGGTGGGACAGATCGAGGGCCGCACCTGCGTCCTGATCGATGACATGATCGACACCGGCGGAACCATCTCCGGCGCGGTCCAGGTGCTCAAGAACGCGGGTGCCAAGGATGTCATCATCGCCGCGACCCACGCCGTGTTCTCGGATCCGGCGGCCCGGCGGCTGTCCGAGTCCGGCGCGCGCGAAGTTGTTGTCACCAACACGCTGCCGATCACCGCGGACAAGTACTTCCCGCAGCTCACCGTGCTGTCCATCGCACCGCTGATCGCCCGCGCCATCCGCGAAGTGTTCGACGACGGCTCGGTGACCAGCCTGTTCGACGGCCAGGCCTGAGCCCTTCGTCCGTAAGCAGGAAGGGGCGGACCCGGCGGATACCTCCGCCGGGTCCGCCCCGTTTTCGTGAATCCATGCACCCGCTGGTAGCCTTGTACCGAAACCTTGGCGAGGGAGAGCACCTCCGGGAAACCGGACTGCTGGTCTCCGTTATCGACTGGGTCTGAATCTCCCTTCGGAAGGGCGGCCGTACGGCCACCCGGCGTTGAAGGTCGCAAACAGACCTCCGCCCTTGCTGAGCACCGTTTAGTCCACGAGGAGATACACATGTCTGAGCAGAAGCTCGCAGCAGAAGTCCGCACTGAATTCGGCAAGGGCTTTGCACGCCGCGCCCGCATGGCCGGCCTGATCCCCGCCGTCATCTACGGTCACGGCGCAGAGCCGATCCACATCACGCTCCCGGCCAAGTCCACCACCCTGGCTGTCCGCGTTGCCAACGCCCTGCTGTCCCTGGACATCAACGGTGAAGAGCACCTGGCCCTGGTCAAGGACATCCAGCGCGATCCGATCAAGCAGATCATCGAACACCTCGACCTCCTGACCGTCCGCACGGGCGAGAAGGTCACCGTTGACATCCCCGTTCACCTCACCGGCGAACTGGCCCCCGGCAACGTGTTCAACCAGGAAATGACCGTCATCTCCCTCGAGGCTGAGGCAACCCACCTGCCGACCGCCGTCGAGGTCAGCATCGAAGGCCGCTCCGCCGGCGAGCACATCTACGCTTCGGACCTGGTTCTGCCGAAGGGCGCAGTCCTGCTGGCTGACGCTGAGTCGCTTGTTGTCAACATCTCCGAGGCCACCGAGGTCACCGAGGAAGAGGCCTCAGAAGGCGCCACCCCGGCTGCAGCCGAGTAATTCCGGCGAGTTCACCGGCGGCCGGGTCCCTCTGGGGCCCGGCCGCCGTCGTCTCCGCTGCCCGTACGCCGCCGCCGTCGCAGCCAGCGGCTGACCCGGCCCACCTGACCTTGCTCATAGAAGGATTGATCCATGACCGACACCTGGCTGATCGTAGGGCTTGGCAACCCGGGACCCGACTACAGCCACAACCGGCACAACGTCGGACAGATGGTCCTGGACGAACTCGCCTCCCGCGTCGGCGGCGGCTTCAAGTCTCACAAGTCGCGGGCCCAGGTCCTCGAAGGACGCCTCGGCATCGGCGGGCCCCGGATCGTGCTCGCCAAGCCCCTGTGCTACATGAACGTCTCCGGCGGCCCGGTTTCAGCCTTGGCCAAGTTCTACGACGTCGATCCCGGCCATGTCGTCGCCGTGCACGATGAGATCGACATCCCCTTCAACAGCGTGAAACTCAAAATCGGCGGCGGCGAAGGCGGCCACAACGGCCTGCGGGACATCTCCAAAGCCCTGGCCACCAAGGACTACCTGCGGGTGCGGGTGGGCATTGGGCGGCCGCCCGGGCGGATGGACACCGCGGATTTTGTCCTGAGGGATTTTTCCGCCCCGGAGAAGAAGGAACTGCCCTTCCTCATCGACTCCGCGGCAGAGGCCGTGGAAGCGCTGGTCAGGGAAGGCCTGCTCGCTGCCCAACAAAAGTTCCATCCGGCGAAGGCCCCGTAGCCGCGCCCGCCAGACCCGGGCGGACCCGCACGGCCGGGTTTCTTTCCAAGCATCCGGCATTCCAGCTATGATCTGTCTACTCTCATGTCGGGGGATAGGGATACGCTACTTCTAAGTGGACAGTCTGGGGTTACTGTCCGCAAAGCAGTACGAAGGAAACTACATGTCGAGGGATTCGCTGGGCTGGGGGAATGTTTCCACTACATTGGCACCCGCCGAAGAAGAACATGCTGCCGGTCCGGTCAACAGGCACGGATGGTCCGGTCTGGCGCGCAACGCCGACGCCGACCGGGTCCGGAACGAACTGCTCGCGCCGGATCGGATGGGCGTCGTCATCACCGGTGACCGCGGCGTAGGGAAGACCCTCGTCGGGCGGACGGCCCTCGCGGGATTCGGCCCGGATGTCTACACCCTCCAGCTCCGGAGCACGGGGCCCGGTTCCGCCACACCGTACGGCTGCCTTGCATTCACCCTCGCGCGGCTCCCACAAAGCTCGCTCGGATCACCGACCGCCATTCTGCACGGCATCACATCGCTGATCCGCGACGACGCCGCCGGACGCAAGTGCGTCATCCTGCTGGACAACGCCGGCGCCCTGGACGAACTGAGTACCGGTGTCCTGTTGAACCTGCTCCAGACCCAGACGGCACGGCTCATTGCCACGGCCCAGCGCACCACGGACCTCCCTCCCGACTTCTACTGGCTCATCACGTCCGGACAGCTCGCCGAGGTCCGGCTCGCGAACCTGACCGAGATTGAAACCCTGGAGGTGCTGCAGTCCGCGCTGGGCCACCGGGTGTCGAGTGCCCTGGCGAGCCAGATGCACCAGCTGGTCGGCGGCAGTCCCACCCTGCTGCAGGCCGTAGTCTCGGAGCAGATTGAACGGGGAAACCTTGTGTTGTCCGGATCGGTGTGGACCCTGCTCGATGAGGTCGTGCTCGACGGTCGAACGGCGCTGGAGGACATTGTCAGGGCCCGGTATGCCCGGGAGTCGCCCGTGGCACGTGAGGTCATCGACGTCCTGTCCTGTGCCCGGACCCTGCCCCTGTCCCGGCTCGCGAGGATGTACAGCCCGGGCGTCATAGCCGATATGGAAGATGCGGGCCAGATCGTCGTCGACCGCACTGAGCGGCACCTCGTCACACTGGGTGACCGCTACCTCGGCGACATCGTCCGCAACTGGCTCAGCGTGGAGCGTCGACTCGAGCTGAGGGACAAGGTCCCGGGACACCAGCAGCATGAGCTTGGCGAGCTGACCGTGGAAGACCTGCTAGCCTACGCGGCGTGGACCCATGACTGCCAGGCCCAGCTCGCGCCGGCGCATGCGCTGGCGGCGGCCAGCGCCGCCGTCAAACTTTTTGACCCGAAATTCGCCCTCAAATGTGCCAGCAGCCTGAGCCCGGGGGACGACGAGTGGGGCGAGGGGCAGCTGCAGAAATCGGCGGCGTACCTGCAGCTGGGCCTGCCGCTGCAGGCTATGTCGGCGTTAGACGACGTCTCGGAGCGGCAGATCGACGCCCTCAGCGCCGGAAGCTTTGCTGAATTCGTTGCGGCGAAAGCCGACTGCATGGCCTGGTTGGAGGACCGGTCCGAGAAGGTCCCCGAATTGGTCCGGCAGGCCAGGGTCCGGCTCCAAGAACTCAGCCTGAGCGAACCTCCCGCCGCCCCTGATGAGCTCTCACGGGCGGCACTGTGCCTGGATCTCTGCGAGTTCAACTATCTGTCCTTCATCGGTCATTACGAGCCCATGATGGACAGGCTCATTGCTGCGGCCACGGCCGACGTCCAGGGCGCCGATCCCGTGCACCGGCTCAGGACGTCGATCATCCTGATGGAAGCGCTGTGCATGACGGGCAAGGAGCTCGAGGCTCGCACGCTCATGCGGGAAATCGGCGGGCAGCTGGGCGAGTGGTCCAACGTTCCGCGGATCCGCGAGAACTTCGCATGGCGGTCCTTCAACGTCCTGCTCCTGTCCGGACTCTGGCGCCAGAGCATAGATATGCTGAAGGACGCCAGCGGCCGGGCCGGCCACGGGCTGCATTCCGGCAGCGCCGCGACGGACCTGGCAGTCGGACTCGCCTACGTCTATGCCGGCCGTGGCTACATGGCGCTTGATCCGCTGCTTGCCGCTATCGCCCAGCTCGAGGTCCGGTCGAGCCTGCAGTCGCTGCGGCAGGCCTATGCCGCGACCGCCTTCGCTTACGCGCAGACCGGCAATTCGATGCAGGCAACGATCTACCTGGACCGGGCCCGGTCGGCCGACGGGCCGGCCCGCTTCGCAATCAGCAGTTCTACGGAATTCTGCATGGACATGGCATCGCGGTGGCTGGGCGACCCCGAGGCGAAAAAAAGGCTGGTGCGGTCCGCTGAAGTGCATTTCAGGCAAGGCCGCTACACCCTGGCCGGCATCTGCATGCTCGGTGCCACCGTCAACGGGACCACCAAGGACTTCCACTTCATGGAGGAAATCGCCGGGCTGCGGCAGGGCCCGCTCGCGGAGCTTTCCCGGACGATCGCGGTCGGCAGCAGGAAGAAGGACGCCTCAATCATGCTCGAGGCCGCCGAACAGGCCGTCGCACTCGAACTCGATGCCGTCCAGGCGAGATGCGCCGCGCTGGCATTCGACTTCGCCAAGACGGCAGGCCTGACCGCGAGCGCGAACGTCGCATACAGCATGCTGGAGAGCCTTTCGGAGTCTGTTCCGGCGCTGCCGATCATTCCGCGGAACAAGGGTCCGCTCCTGACGGAACGGGAGCGGCAAATAGCGACCCTTGCCGGGAGCGGTGTCTCAAACAAGGACATTGCCCTGGAAGTGGGCATTTCCGTCAGAACAGTCGAGGGCCACTTGTATCAGGTGTTCACGAAGCTCGGCGTTTCATCGCGAAGTGATCTGCTTGGACTCATTTAGGGCCCCCGCGGGCGACCCCGGCACCGAGGCGTCCCGCGCCTTGACCGGGCGGTCGGATGACCTGAAATCGGCGGTGGAGGCCCTCCAGGGAGGCAGCCACGTGGCCGTCTTCCTGCTCGGAGACAGCGGCATCGGAAAATCCACCCTCATCGAAGCGGTCGTGGCTGAACTCGGTTCCGAGGTGACGCCTGTGCGGATCCACGGCAGTCCCTCGCTGACGAACGTGCCGTACGGGGTGCTCGGTCCCTTCATTGTCGGCCTGCCGGTGCAGGAGGCCACCTCGCAGCTGGCGGTCCTGAGGACCCTGTGGTCCCATCTGGAAGAAGAGAAACGGTCAACCCAGAAGCCCCTGCTGCTGATTGTCGACGACGCCCACGACCTTGACGAAGCGACGGCGGGAATCCTGGCGGAACTCGCTGCGGCGGGTTGGGTGAAACTGCTCGTGGGCGCAGCCGCCCGTCCTGGACTACCGGAACCGCTCCTTCAGCTGTGGTTTGAAGGCATCGCCGAACGCCATGACCTGCGGCCGCTGACGCTGCTGCAGACGACGGAAATGCTGGAGCGCGAACTCGGGTCCCAGGTTCTGCCAAATGTCGCCGAGATCCTCTGGGATGCCTCCGGCGGCAACCCGCTGCTGCTCAACGGCCTCCTTGATGACGCCCGGAACGACGGCACGCTGCTCCGGCGCAACGGCGTGTGGCTGTTCACCCGGCAGCTGAACAGTCACGGGGACCGGCTGACAGATGTGGTGCGCAGGCAGCTGCTCCGGCGATCGCCGGAAGAGCGGCAAGCCCTGAACCTCGTTGCGCTGGCCGAGCCGGTGTCCAGGGAACTGATCGAGGCTGTAGTGGGTGAAGACGCGGTAGGGGCGCTGATCGACAGCGAGCTGATCCGCGTATCGGACTCCGCCATTCCCGAACTGCGACTGTGGCATGCCATCTATGGGGACACACTGCGGAACCTGATCTCCCCCGCGAGGAGTCTCCAGCTCCGGCAGAGCCTCCTGCGCCTCATGGACAGCGAGCCGACGTCGGCCGAAGGACTGCTGCGGAACGTGAGCTGGTCGATGGAATGCGGAGCGGAGATCGAGGACCGCCAGCTACTGAGGGCCGCCGTCCTGGCCAGCCGGCTCTTTGAAGACGAGCTGGCCCGCAAGGCCGCGGCGCTGGTCAAGGATCCGGAACTGCAGATGGCGGCCCGGGCGGTTATTGCGCGGACCCACTACAACACTTCCGACTATTCAGCGGCCCGGGATATCCTTGAGGCCGATCTCGGCCGGGGCAACAGCGTCGCCAGCCTGTTTGCGGGGACGCTGCTGTGGGCAGCTGTACTGTCTGCGCTGGGCCACACGCCGACGGACATCATGGACCGCGCCGGCGTGCTGCTGCGTGCGGGCGAGCGGCTGGCGAAGAACCATCCCGAGGATGCTGAGGGCATTCTGGCGGCCACGAGGGAGCGCTGGGACACCATGTACAGCATGGTTCTTGCGTTGGCCGGCGAATACCAGGAGGCCGGCCCGGCTGCGGACGGGCAGACTGACGCCCCGCGCCCGCCTGCCAACAACCTTGAGGCGGCGTTCCGGCTATCCCTGGAAGCGGAACGGCTGCTCGTCCAGGGCAAACCGATGAGCGCTTTCACTGTCATGTCCGAGGCCTTGGAGGCGGCGGGCGCCGAACACGACGAACTCTACTTCCTTACCGATTTTCTCGTGGTCCGTTCGGCCGCCGCTGCGATCCATGGAGGTGACTGGCAGGCTGCGGAAACCCTCCTGGCGGGATTTGTGGCGGCGTCCGGACCCAGCCTGATCTCCTTCGGCGGGGGAGTCCACGCGGCCCACGGCATCACGCTGCTGTACCAGGGGAAGGCCGGCCAGGCCCTGAATACCCTGAGCGCCGCGCTGGAAGCGCTGCGCTTGACTGATCCCCAGCAGCTCTTCGGCCTGACGGCCGCAATGGCCTTCGCCGCCGCTGCCGAAGTCGGCGCCAAGGAGAAGGCCGCGCTTTTTCTTGCAGACTACGAATCCGGCCCCGCGGCTGTCTCCCGGTACATGCGCACACTGTCCGGGATGGCGGTCATCTACGGCAAAGCCCGCCTCGGCAACTATCCTGGCGCAATAGCGGAACTCAAGAAGCTGGGACGGCCCGATGCCGACGCGAACACCGCGGGCCTTGAACTCGATGCGCTCGCGTTCTGCCTGGCACTGGGGGACGTGGACTCGGCGTCGAGACTGCTGGAACTCCAGCCGGAGCTCGAAGGCCGCAGGGCGGCCGCGATCTGCGCCTATGCCGGAGCCATCAGCACCGACCTGGCCGCGGACCACCTGGAGGCCGCGAAGAGCTGTGAATCCGCGGAACTCTGGGGATTCGCCGCCCTTGCCTACGACGCTGCCGCCCACGCCTTCCGGGCCGCCGGAGACACCTTGAGGGAACGCATGGCGAATTCCCAGCGGAAACGGTGCCTGGACCGGGCCGACGACATGCCCGGCGAGGAGACGGCGAAGCCCGACGACTTCCTAGGGATCCTGACCCGCCGCGAACGCGACATTGTGGCCCTCGCGGTCCGAGGCCTCAGCGACCGGCAGATCGCCGCCGAACTCCAGGTATCTGTCCGGACCGTCGAAGGCCACTTGTATCGAAGCTACGCCAAGCTCAACGTCAAGGGTCGCGAGCAACTCCCCGGCATCGCCGGGAGGTAGCGATCGCCGGGAGGTAGCGATCGTCGGGAGGTAGCGATCGTCGGGAGGTAGCGATCGTCGGGAGGTAGCGATCGTCGGGAGGTAGCGATCGTCGGGAGGTAGCGATCGCCGGGAGGTAGCGATCGCCGGGAGGTAGCGATCGCCGGGAGGTAGCCGGGGCCCGCTGGCGGGCGGTACCGGTGCCACGCCAAGACAGGCTACGGGCATGGGACACCTGAAGCCGACTGCCGACTACTTGGTTTGGGCTCCCCGGCGGCGCGGGGCCATCTGAGTACAGCCACGTAGAGCGGGCCGAATACTCGCCAAGTAATCGAGTACTACTTACGCATCCAGAAATTGCCCGTAGTCCATACCTTGGAGTTATCACTGGTCACACTTTGATTGCGAAGGTCTCACTATGTTTCAGCAAGATGCCGGCTTGCCCGCGGGCAGCGGCCAGACAGATGCGATTTCAGCAGCGCAGCGGCACGTCCACGGCCGGTACGACAGACCCTTCACCCGCCAGCAGATCGTCGCCGAGGTCGTGGAAACACTGACATCGGATTCGGGCTGCGGCATAGTCCTCGTGGGCGACCACGGGGCCGGAAAATCCTTTATCGCCCAGCGGGCACTGGAGCAGCTCGGCGAGGACTACCTGGTGGTCCAGGTCCGGGGCAGCTCCATTTCCTCAAAACTTCCCTACGGCGCCCTGAGCGTCCTTCTGAACGACCTCGACGCGTCCCACCTGGAGCACCCGCTGATGGTGCTCCGGGGACTGACCCAGCTGCTGCACAACAAGTCCGAGGGCCGAAGCATCGTCCTCTTCGTGGACAACGCCCACGACCTCGACGAACTCTCCAGCATGATGGTCGCCCAGCTCAGCGCCGGGGCCCATGTCACGCTGCTGGCCGTGTGCGTGGACCTTCCCCATGTTGGCGGGGACATCATGGGCCTCTGGAAGGACGACCTGCTCAGGCGGGTGGACCTCGGACCGTTCGATTTCTCGGAGACCGCTTCCACGCTCAACCACGAATACGGCGGCCGGTTCTCCCTCACGGCCGCCCGGGCACTCTGGAGCGCCAGCGGGGGCAACGCACTTTTCCTCCATTCCCTGGCCAGGGAACAGATCAAGCTTGGCACGGTGGTCCGCCAGGACGGTGTGTGGTTCCTGGGCAACGGTCCCATCGCGCTGACCGGCGAGATCAGGGACGTCGTGAAGGCGCGCCTGAACCGGCTTGGCGCAGGCCAGCGTGATGTCTTTGAACTGCTGGCACTGGCCGGCGCAGTCCCGTTGCAGACCCTCATGCGCATAGCCAACCCGCAGGACATGGATGCCCTGCAGGAACGGGCCCTGATCCGTGTCAGCCACGATCATCCGCCAATGGTGAGCATTGCCAACCCCGTGACGGCCGGAATCGTGGCCACCGTTGTCCCGCCCGGCCGTAGCGCGGAACTCCGGCGCCGGCTCACGGCGGTGCTCCAGGATTCGGACCACGAGGACGCCGGCGGTTCGATCGGCGTCGCGTGGGCCCTGGACTGCGGGGAGCAGGTAAGTCCGGAGGTTGCCCTGGCCGCGGCCCGCACGGCGAACAACTCGTCGGACCCCGCGGCGGCACTGAGGTTCATCCACGAGATTGAAGGAAGCGAAGCGACCGCCGGAGTCGCCGTCGAATCGGCCCACGCCCACATCTCGGTGAACAACGACGAGTCCGCGCGCCGGATCCTGAATTCAATGGACGACTCCGTCTGCAAGGAACTGCCGCTGGCCGAATGGACGGCGCTGCAGCTCCTCCGCGCCGAGCTGGACAGGCGCAGCGTCGCCCCGGGGGCCGATGCCAGGGCCAGGCTGCGCGAGATCGCAGAGCGGCTCGCGGCCGAGCCCCCGGAGTACAGGCCCGCGGTGGAATCAGCCCGGGAGCAGTTGCGTCTAGCCGAGGCCGGACTCGCCGTTTTCCAAGGGCGCTACGCGGACGTCCTGGCCATGACCGACGGCGTGGACACAGGCGACCTCGGCAGTGAATCAAGGATCGTGACCGCGAGTCTGCGCTGCGAGGCACTGGCAGTCACCGGCAACGTCATCCGGGCATTGGCCCTCGGCAAGCAGATACTCTCCGCGACAGGAAACGTCCGGCTCACCGACCGGGCGATCCGCGAGATCCGGGGCCGCTTCCTGCTCCTCCTGCTCCTCTCGGCGAAGTTCCGCGAGGCATCAGTCGTTCTTGATGAAACCTACGCAAGCGGGGACCCGCAGCCACGGCTGGGAGGGATGTTCGAGATCGTGCAGGGGGTGATGGACCTGCACGCCGGGCACCTGGACGATGCCCTTTCACGGCTTCAGGCGGGCATGTGGCAGCTCCGGTCGCAGGATTACGACGCGTTGGCCGGCCTGGCGACGGCGGCTTGCGCCTATGCGGCTGCCCTTCAGGGCGACGAGGAAACGGCCAGCCTCCTGCTGGCCGAGCTGGCACAACTGCGGACCCGTGCGGCCTGGCTGGTGGAACGCATGACACGGTATTTCGAGCTGTCGGGACTCGCCGAGCTCGGCCAGAGGGCGACGTCAATCCGTGCCCTCGTCGCGGAGTCAGACAGCGACACTGAAGCCTCAGCCCTGGCTTCGGGGCTCCTGTTCCTGTCCGCGGCTGCCAGGCTCGGGGACCGGCAGGTGGGCCAGAAGCTCGGCAGCCTTGCCGGCCGGGTGACCGGACAGTTCTCCGGCCTGTGCTCGCGGCTGGCCGAGGGCATGAGGGAATCCGACAGCGAGCAATTGCTGGGCGCCTCCAAGGACGCTGACGCGGCCGGCAACGCTGTCTTCGCAAGGGACGCGGCCCGCAAAGCCGTCACTTGCGCCAACGACGCCGGCAACCGGATCGCGCTGCGGATCGCCCAGCGCGCGCAGCAGTCACTCGACGACAGGTTCGGTAGCCCCAAGAACGGCCTGCATTCGCTCACGACGTCGACGCTGACAGCCAGGGAATGCGAAGTGGCCGTCCGGGCCGCGGCCGGAACGTCCAACCGCAAGATCGCCGAGCAGATGCATGTTTCGGTCCGCACGGTGGAGGGCCACCTCTACCAGGTGTATTCGAAGCTGCATGTGGCCAGCAGATCGGAACTCAAAGATGTCATCTCCACGCCGGCGGACAGCGCGCGACTCGGCTGACCCCGGCCGACCCCCGAGGACTTCTCGGGACCAGCCGAGGCCGGCGGGAGGAACCGGGGATGGAAAGCCTTGCTGAGACCGCCCCGCTGATCGAACGGTCAGCCCTGGTCAAGGACCTGGTGCGTTGCCTGCGCGACGACACCAGATCCGGCGCACTCATCATCGGAAGCGCAGGAACTGGAAAGACCGCCGCCGCAAAGGCAGTCATCCGCGAGCTGCGGCCACGCGGCCGGGTGATTCGGCTGGCGGCCACGCGTGCCTTGGCCGCCGTACCCTTCGGACCCTTGGCGCCCTACCTGTCCGGGCTTCCCGCCCATGAACTCGACTCCTATGCCGCCGTCCTGGAAGCAATGACGGGAAGCCTGCGGTCCGAGCCGAACCGGCCGCTTTTCGTGGTCGACGACGCCCAATGCCTCGATCACGGGACGATTGAGCTCCTCGCGCGGGCCGTGGCCACCGGGGCCGCAGGCATCCTGGCCGCCAGCCGGCCCGGACCGATGATCCCGGAAGAATTCCTGGCTCTGTGGGGCGACGGGATCATCTCAAAATCTGACCTTGCTCCGCTCAGCCGGACCGGGACGCACCAACTCTGCGAACAGGTCCTGCGGGGGGACGTGTCGCCATGGGTCAGTGCGCTGTTCCACGATGTGGCTGGGGGCAACCCACTGATGCTCATGTCCCTGATCCAGCACTCCCGCAGCAGCGGCGCCTTGGGGCGCCGCCACGGAGTCTGGTTCCTCCTGTCCAACCCCGACATGGCCGAGGTGCCGGCCGCCGATGTTGTTGACCAGCAGTTGGGCTCGATGACGCCGGAGGAGAAAACCGCGGCCACCATCATCGCCCTGGGAGGGCCCCTCTCCTTGGGCCAGGTCCTGAGGATCAGCGGCCCCAAAGCCGTGGATGCACTGGACATGGCCGGAATCATCAGCGTCTCTCCCGGGCATGACCGGATCGTGCGGCCCGCAAGCTCGATCGTTGGCGAGATCATCCGCCACCGCGTCCCGGCGGCCCGAAGCTCAGAATTGCGGGCCAGTGTCCTGGCGCTGCCCTCGGCGGGCGCCGCGCTGCCGGGCGCATCCTTGAACCGGCTTCGCTGGTCCCTGGACTGCGGAGTGGACATCCCGCCCGGACAGCTGCTGCAGGCCGCTGGTTCGGCGAACGCTGCTCTGGACGCGGCGACGGCGTCCCGGGCTGCCGGCGCTGTCCGGGACAAGCGGTTCCTCCCAGAGGCCCGGATCCAGCTTGCCTATTCACACTTCATTCTGGGCAGGCCGGAGGCCGCTGCGGGCTACCTCCAGTCCGCGCAGCCGCTGCGCTACGGACGCCTCTCCTATCTGGCAACTCTCCTGGCCGCAAGACTTGGAACGACGACGGCGGCCCGGGAGCCGCGCAGCGCAACCGGGGAGGCCTCCGACGACAACCCGGGGCCTGCCCCCGACGAGCAGCTGTGGACTCAGTCGTGCGCCGCAGGCATGGCGGCAGAGATCATGAATCTCAGCTGGGACGGGCGGTTCTTTGCCGTCGAGGCCGGGCTGCAGGAACTCGTCGACGCCGCCGGGACGAATCCTGAAATCCGCATCCCGGCAGTCTCCCTCCTTGCCGAACTGCTGACCGCCCAAGGCCGGCTCCTGACCGGACTGCGCCTGGACAGGGAAGCCTGGAATGGCGCCCGTAGCGCGAGCCTGGCGCTACCCCTGGTCTACGAGGACCTGGTCACGCGCCACTGCCTGAACCTGATCCGGGCCGGGGACTGGGACGGGCTCGGAGCGGTCCTGGATGATTACGCGGCAGGCCAGCCCGGGCGTCTGCTCTACAGCGGCGGCATGCTCCACCTCATGCGCGGATTCTCGCGGCTGCGGCAGGGCAGGATGCGTGAAAGCGTTTCCGAACTGCTGCTGGGTGTGGAAGAACTCACGATTGCCGACCCGCTGAACCTGCTGCCGTTCGCGCACGCCGTCGCAGCGTACGCGGCTGCCGCCGTCGGCTGTCAGCACGACGCCCAGGAACACTCGCTGGCCTATCGCCTGTCCGTATACCGGGAACCGAAGACTCTTCGGCTGCTGGCCGACGCCTATTGCCGCGCGGCCGACCTCGCGGCAACGCCCGATCGAGGCGGCGGCGGCCTGGAACAACTGGCGGACGAGGCGCAGCGCCAAGGACTCAGGAGCGTGGAAACCGACATCAGACGGCTCGCGCTCCGAAGCGGGGTCACCGGGAGCGCGGAGGCGCTCGCATCCAGCAGCAGCGCCGTCGAAGGCCCGGAGGCGCGCCTGCTGGAGTCGTACGCACGTGCCGTGGCGGCGTCCGATGCAACCGACCTCATCGGCATCAGCGACGATGCGCTGGGTGCCGGACACCTGCTCCTGGCCCTCGAAGCTGCCCAGCAGGCTGAGCGGTTCCTGGAACACAACCCGGAGCGATGGCGTCTTTCTGCGGTTCAGCGCAGGGTGCACCACCGCTTGGTGGAGTCCGGGATGTCCCCGCAGATGGAGATTGTCCACAGCGATCATGGCATTGAGCTGACGGCACGGGAAACCGAGATCCTGGAACTGGTATCCGGTGGGGCGTCGAACGCCGAAATCGCCACAGGGCTCTGCGTGTCTCTGCGGACCGTGGAAGGTCACCTTTCCCGGATTTTTTCCAAGCTCGGAGTCAGCCGGCGCGTGGAACTCCTTGAGCGGGCCACGCCACGATCCTAGGCCGAGTAACGGGGCCCGCCGCGGGTTCCATGCGCCGCCGGCAGGGCGTCCTGCGTACAGCACGGGTGGCCGGGAGTGGCTGCGGGAGTACCCCTAAGTAGTGGCACGCCGGGTACCCCAAAAGAAGTCGGGTAAACGCTACTCGTGTGCTGATACGGCTGGCGGGATTCACTTAAGACAGTCCCAGGAACAACTCACAAAGGTCTCAAAATGAGTAACTTCAGGGCGGTGATCGACCGCGGGCATGACCAGCAGGAAAGTGTGGCCACTAACCACAGCTTGCTTGCTGACACAGCCACTGCCACCATTAAAGGTGGTCGTGCCGAAAACTCCATAGATCGAACTCCTTCATTGGAATCGCACGGTGCCGAAACCGGCAGCTGTGCGCCAAGGTCGGAGCCGGCGGCGTCAGAGCCTTCTGAGACCGAGGCTCTCCCCCCAGCCGCCGCCGGCTCCCTTAAACGGTCTGCACCACTGAAAGATGTGGACGCGGCATGAGCGCCGTAGATGAGCACCGCCGGGGATATCGCTCACGGGGCAGCCGCTGGATGGGCCGCCCGGCCCTGGCATCGTCAGCCGGGGCGCTCGTCCAGCCTTGGGGCATGGAACAGGATTTTCCCGCAGCACGGGTGGACTCGGGGAAATCCTGGGCCAAGCGCTACCGCCGCTGGCTCCGGGTCACGGACATCGCCATCGTGACGATCGCGGTGACAGCCGCCTATGCCTTTCACTTCGAAGACGGCGAGCCGATCCTGGCCCGGGCGGCGGCAGGCGGCTCATACCTGGCCGTCAGTGCGGGCATCTTCCTCGTCTGGGTCCTTGCGCTCGAAGTGCACCGCACTCGCGAAGAGACCGTCTTGGGAATCGGCTCCGAGGAATACAAACGCGTCTTGGACGCCACCCTGGGCGTCTTCGGCGGCATCGCCATCCTAGTTCTTCTCCTGGGCCTCGATGTGATCCGCAGCCACTTTGCCCTGGCGCTGCCGGCCGGCGCCCTGCTGCTCCTGATCAACCGCTGGCAGTGGCGGGCCTGGCTGAACCGCCAGCGGCACTTCGGGCACTACCTTTCCAAAGTGATCGTCGTGGGCGAAGCCGGGGACGTCGAATACGTGATCCGCCAGTTCGGCAAGGTCTCCGGCGCTGCCTACGAAGTCGTGGGGGCCGCTCTTCCGGCAGGCCACACGGAGAGCCATCTCCAGATTTCCGCGACCAGGGTTCCCGTGCTGTGCGACGTAGATTCAGTGGCCGGGAAAGTGGCCGAGACAGGCGCGAACGCAGTCGTGGTGGCCGGGCGGCTCGAGGGCGGCACCCGGTCCATCCGGGAGCTGGGGTGGGCGCTGGAAGGCACCCATGCTGGCCTCGTCCTCGCATCGAGCCTGACCGACGTCGCAGGTCCCAGGATCCACTGGCGGCCGGTGGAGGGCCTGCCCCTGATGCACGTGGAGCTGCCTCAGTTCACCGGCGGCAAGCACACGCTTAAACGCCTCGTAGACATCGTGGCATCCGCCGCCGCACTGCTGATTCTTTCGCCGCTGCTCTGCGCATTGGCCTGGGTGATTGTCCGGGACAGCAAGGGGCCGGTCTTCTTCTTCCAGGAGCGGGTCGGACGGAACGGCGAACGGTTCAAGATGGTCAAGTTCCGTTCCATGGTCGCGTCAGCGGAAAAGGACCTGGCGGCCCTCAAGGACCTGAACGAAGGCGCAGGCCTGCTGTTCAAGCTCAAGAACGATCCGCGGATCTCCAGGTGCGGACGCTGGCTCAGGAAGTACTCGCTGGATGAGCTGCCGCAGTTTTGGAATGTCCTGCGGGGCGACATGAGCCTGGTGGGGCCACGCCCTCAACTGCCGGCTGAAGTCGAGGGGTATGAAGGCGACGTGAGCCGGCGGCTGCTGATCAAGCCGGGCATCACGGGTCTGTGGCAAATCAACGGACGATCAAACCTTGGCTGGGACGAGAGCGTCCGCTGGGACCTCTACTACGTGGAGAACTGGTCGTTGACCGGAGACATCAGGATTCTGTGGCGCACCTTCAGAGTCATCCTGCATCCGGTGGGGGCTTACTAAACGCCGGTACTGGGCCGGTGCCTAAGGTGCCTAATGGGGAAGGTAATAAATAATGGGTCTCAAAATTGGATATGCCCCGGGGGCTTTTGATCTATTCCACATCGGGCATCTCAATATCCTCAAGCACGCCAAGAGCCAATGCGACTATCTGATTGCGGGGGTCGTATCCGACGAAATTCTGGAGCAGGTCAAGGGCAGGCTGCCCCTGGTCCCTCTGGCCGAGCGGATGGAGATCGTCGGCAGCATCGGCTACGTGGACAAGGTCTTCGCTGAGCTTGTCCCGGATAAGCTCCAGGTCTGGGAGGAACTCGGATTCAACGTTTTCTTCAAAGGTGACGACTGGAAAGGGACCCCGCAGGGCGACCGGCTGGCAAGCGCCTTCAGCGCCGTTGGCGTTGAGGTCATCTACTTTCCGTACACCGCCCATACCTCCAGTTCGGCCTTGCGCACAGCCCTGGAACTGATCAATCAGTCGCCGGAGCGGGCTCACCGCATGCACGGGGCCCGGAGATGAGCGGGCTCCATATCGCCATGGTGGGAACGCAGGGTGTTCCGGCCCGCTACGGTGGCTTCGAAACCGCTATCGAGGAAGTCGGTCAGCGCCGCGTTGGTGGCCGGGGCCGTTGGAATTTCCAGCCAGGGCCGGAGGGCTGCAGGCAGCCCGGCGCAGGCAACCGGTGAGTGGATGAGGGTTGTGGTTTCGGTGAGCCCGTGGAGCATCGAGGTCCGCCGCCTGGGCGGCGAATTGTCGGTCTGGACCGTCACGTCGGAGGACACCCGCTGCGGCGGGGCGTGGGTGTCCCTGCTGAAGAATTACGACGCCAGCCCTTCTTTCGAGTTCCGCGGAGTGCCGGTCCGGGCGGTGGCGGCAAAGAACAGCTGCGGGAACGTGGGATAATTAGGTTTAATCTGTGTGACGTATTTGGTTCCGCCTGGCCGCACGGCCGGCCGGACGGTGCGCCGCAGCGAACGCCGATCCAGGAGTCTCCGCCATGGTTGCCACACCAGCCCACCTCCGCCGCTCTGCCGCAGCGCTCGGAAACGAAGAAGTCTTGAGGATCCGCAACGACTTCCCCATCCTGCACCGGCACGTCAACGGCAGGCCGCTCATCTACCTGGATTCCGGTGCCACCTCGCAGAACCCCCTTAGCGTGCTGGAGGCCGAGCGGGAGTTCTACGAGCAGCGCAACTCGGCGGTCCACCGCGGGGCCCACCACCTCGCCGTGGAGGCCACCGAAGCCTTCGAAGACGCCAGGGAAACGGTGGCGGCATTCATCGGGGCCGAGCGGGACGAACTCATCTGGACCTCCAACGCCACCGAGGGCCTGAACCTGCTCAGCTACTCGTTCCTCAACGCCTCCATCCCCGGCGCCGCACCGGAATCCGCTAGGTTTGCGCTGGCTCCGGGTGACGAACTGGTGGTCACCGAGATGGAACACCACGCCAACCTGATTCCGTGGCAGCAACTGGCCGAACGGACCGGGGCCGTCCTGAAGTTCATCCCCATCGACGACAACGGAGCCCTGGACCTGGACGCCGCCGCCCGCATGATCGGCAGCCGGACCCGCGTCCTGGCCTTCACCCATGCCTCAAACGTGCTGGGAACCATCAACCCCGTTGCCTCCCTGGTGGCCCTGGCCCGGGCCGTGGGGGCCCTCGTGGTGCTCGACGCCTGCCAGTCCGCGCCGCACCTTCCCCTGGACGTCAAGGCCCTGGACGTGGACTTCGCCGTGTTCTCCGGCCACAAGATGCTGGCCCCGACCGGAATCGGCGGACTGTACGGCCGCTCGGAGCTGCTCAACGCGATGCCCCCCTTCCTGACCGGCGGCTCCATGATCACCACCGTCACGATGGAGCGGGCAGGATTCCTGCCCAGCCCGCAGCGCTTTGAGGCCGGAACCCAACGGATCTCGCAGGCCGTGGCCCTGGCCGCCGCGGCGAACTACCTCAGCGAAACCGGGCTCTCCCGCATCCACGCCTGGGAATCGGAACTCGGGCAGCGCTTGGTGGAAGGGCTGGTTTCCATCCCCGGGATCCGCGTGCTCGGCCCGGAGGCCGGCCAGGAGCGGATCGGCCTGGCGGCGTTCGACGTCGCGGGAGTGCACGCCCACGACGTCGGCCAGTTCCTTGACAGCCGGGGCATCGCCGTCCGGGTGGGTCACCACTGCGCCCAGCCCCTGCACCGCAGGCTCGGGCTGACGGCGACCACGCGCGCCAGCATCTACCTGTACAACACCACGGATGATGTGGACGCGTTCCTCAACGCGGTCGCCGATGTCCGAGCCTACTTCCAAGCCTGAGGACGGCAATTCATGAGTCTCGACCAGCTTTACCAGCAGATCATCCTGGAGCACTCCAAGGCCCGCCACGGCAGCGGGCTGGGCGGAGCCGCCGCGCCGGACGGTGCAAGCAGCGGCCAGTCCCACCAGCTCAATCCGGTCTGCGGCGACGAGATCACGGTCCGCGTCTGCGTGTCCGGCGGAAAAGTCAGCGAGCTGCGCTGGGACGGAGACGGCTGTTCGATCTCCATGGCGTCGGCGTCCGTGCTGACAGACCTCGCGGAGGGCATGACCGCCGAGGAATTGCGGACGGTGATCGACAGTTTCCGCGAAGTGCTGCGCTCCCGCGGCAAGGTGGCCGCGGATCCGGAGATCCTGGGGGACGCTGCCGCGTTTGAAGGTGTTTCCCGCTACGCTGCCCGGGTCAAGTGCGCCATGCTCTCCTGGGTGGCGGCCGAGGACGCCCTCGGCCAGGCCCTCGCGGCCTGACGGCGCCGGACCGGGCGCGGCGCCTGGCCGCGCCGGGCCGGCGCTCAGGGCCGGCCGAGGCCCTTGTAGGTCCAGCCGGCGGCGCGCCACTTGGCGGGGTCCAGGACGTTGCGGCCGTCAAGGATGCGCGGCGCTGACACGAGCGCCTTGGTGACGTGCGGATCCAGTTCGCGGTACACGTTCCACTCGGTCAGCAGCAGCACGGCGTCGGCCTTGTGCAGGGTGGTCTCCAGATCCGCTTCCAGCGGCAGCTCGGGGAAGCGCTTGGCCGCGTTGGCCAGCGCCTGGGGATCGGTGACCGTCACCACGGCCCCCTGAAGCTGGAGCTGCGCCGCCGCGCTCAGGGCCGGCGAATCCCGCACATCGTCGCTTTCGGGTTTGAAGGCGGCACCCAGCACGGCGATCCGCTGCCCCATGAGGGAGCCGCCGCAGAGTTCGCGTGTCAGCTCCACGACCCGGGTCCGGCGCCGCATGTTGATGGCGTCCACCTCCCGCAGGAACGTCAGGGCCTGGTCCGCTCCCAGCTCGCCGGCGCGGGCCATGAAAGCCCGGATGTCCTTGGGCAGGCAGCCGCCGCCGAATCCGATGCCGGCGTTGAGGAATTTCCTGCCGATCCTGTCATCGAGCCCGATCGCGTCGGCCAGCCGGGTGACATCGGCTCCCGTGGCCTCGCAGACCTCGGCCATGGCATTGATGAACGAAATCTTGGTGGCGAGGAACGAGTTGGCGGCCGCCTTCACCAGTTCCGCGGTGGGGTAGTCCGTCACGAGCCGCGGCGTCCCGCTCGCTAGTGGCGTCGCGTACACCCGGTCCAGGACAGCCACCGCGGGATTCTCCTCGCTCCCGTCCGGCATGCCGTACACGAACCTGTCCGGATTCAGGGTGTCCGTCACCGCATGGCCTTCGCGCAGGAACTCCGGGTTCCACACCAGGGTAGCGCCCGGCTCGCTGTCCGCGACCACCTCGGCAAGCCGCGCCGCGGTGCCCACCGGCACCGTGGACTTTCCGGCGATGACGTCGCCCGGGGACACGTAGGCGGCCAGGGATGCGACAGCCGCATCGACGAAACGGAGATCGGCGCCATTTTCGCCGCGCTTCTGCGGGGTGCCCACGCAGATGAAGTGGACCTCGGAACCGCGGGCTGCGGACATGTCGGTGGTGAACCGCAACCGTCCCGATTCTTCAAGCTCGGAGAGGAGATCGTCCAGCACGGGTTCGTAAAAAGGGGCATGACCCGCTGACAGCTGCGCCACCTTGATGTCGTCGACATCGATGCCGACCACATCGTGACCCAGTTTCGCCATGCACGCCGCATGGACCGCGCCCAGATAACCGCAACCGATAACCGAGATCCGCATAGTTCCGATGTCCTCCCGCCGTGGCTTGTTCACAGCGTACGTGCTCGTTGCCGCCTTCGCCCAGCTTTGCGGCGCGCCATGAGCAGCAGTGCCAGCAGGCCGCCGAGCATGGCGCCGAGTGAATTGGCGGCGACATCGGCGAGGGAAGGAAAGCGGGCCGGCAGGAAAAGCAGCTGTGCCAGTTCGATCAGGCCCGAGAGCACGATGCCGGCGGCAGTTCCGACCCACCAGTAGCGCATGCCCAGGATCCAGGCCACCAGGGCGCCCAAAGGAACGAACAGGAGCACATTCGAGGCCACCTCTACGCGGCCGTAGTCAACCCAGTCGGGGATCCCCCAGAGGTGCAGTTTCCGCAGCGCCTTCCGCAGGAGCCCGGCCACGGGCCGGTCCACGGGAGAGGGCCAGAGGGCGACGACGCCCAGGATGAGCCCGTAGGCGGTGAGTCCCCACGTGGCGGCGCGACGGGGTTGCAATGGCATCCCCTTTCAGCGGTCCACCGGCGTTTCCCCGATTCTAGCCCCGGGCCGGGGATGCGGCAGGCCGGGCTGCAGACGACGACGGCGGCCGCTGCGGTCTGCAGCAGCCGCCGCGGGCGGATCGGGTCGCTTGGCCCGGCCGGATGTTAGCCGAGCAGCCCGGCAATCCCGATTGCCGCCGTCGCGGCCCCCAGCACCATGGAAATGCTGACGAGGACGACATGGACCGTCAGGAAGCGGGTGGCTTTGCCGCCGGCGTCGCGGGACCTGGGGTCCTTCATCACCCGGCGCAGGAACTGCGGCCAGACAGCGAGGGACCAGACGCCCGCGAGGATCAGGACGACAGCCAGGAATGCGGGCAGCTCCATGATGTTAGTGGCTCTCGAGCCAGGCCTGGGCCTGGGTGGACTGGATGTTCAGGGCCTTGCCGACCATCGGTTCGGCAGCCTCGGCGATCTTGCCGCCGAGGAAGGGCACCGAGGACGTCACAGTGCCCTCAAGCTCGATCCGGGTGCTGCCGCCGTCGGATACGAGGCGCTGGACGGCGCTCACGTCCAGGGGTGCGCCCGCGATCTTCAGGGAGATGTTGCTCTGCCGCGAACCGTCGTCGGCGGGGGCGTCCCAGGTCTCCAGCTGCGTCACCGTGAGGCTTGCGCCGACGAACTTCCGGGCGACGTCCGGCATCCGGGTGGTCGGGACGGTCCGTACGGTGGTGGTGCTGAAGGCGCCGGCGGGATCGCCGTCGACGGCGAACGATTCGAGGGTGCCGCCGACGAGTTCGCTGGTGTGGCGCAGGAAGTCTTCATTGACGAAAACCGCGGTGACGCGGTCAACGCTGTGCGGAACGGTGGTGGATGCACTCAGGGCCATGGGGGTCCTCCGTGGTATGTGGAAGCGGACGTTTCGGGCTCCAACATCCTACGCGGTGTGCCCGGCCGGTTCCGATTCGAGGTCCTGCAGGTCCCGTGCTGCGGCCGTTATGTTGCGCGACATGGCCGGGAAAATGACGCTGTGGAACGGCAGGACGGCCAGCCAGTAGAGGCGTCCGCTCAGGCCCTTGGGGAAGAAGATTGCCCGTTGCCGGTACAGGCTGCCGGTACCCTGGGGCTCCACGGAAAGCTCCAGCCAGGCGCGGCCCGGGGCCCGCATCTCGGTCCGCAGCCGCAGCAGCCGGCCGCGGTCGATCCGCTCGGCACGCCACCAGTCCACCACCTCGCCCTCCGCCAGCAGGTGCGGGTGGCGGCGGCCGCGCAGCAGTCCCGCTCCGCCCGTGAGCTTGTCCAGCCAGCCCCGTACGCGCCAGGCCAGTGGAAGCGAGTACCACCCGTTTTGGCCGCCGATCCCTTCGATGATTGTCCAGACGTACTTGGGGTCCACGGGGCTGGAAAAGCTCCGTTCGTCGAGGTAGACCCGGTGGCCGGCCCAGTCGGGGTCGCTGGGGAGGGGATCTGCGTCGGCGCCGGCGCTGGCCCACGTCGTTTCGACCTGGCCGTCGCGTTCCTTGCCCAGGGCGAGGCCCACCGCGCGGCCGTACGGGGTCAGGCCGCCCTCCGGCACCGGGATGAGGGAATCGATGTCGTGTTCGTGGGAAACGGCGTCATGCTGAAGCGATTCCACGAGGGGCAAGGACATGGACAGCGGGATCGGCGTCGTCAAAGCGACCCACATCCCGGCGAGCTTCGGCGCCGGCACGGGCAGAGCCAGCACGAGACGGTGCGGCAGGCCGGCCTCGGCGGCGTATTCGTTCATCATTCCCGCGTAGGTCAGGACCTCGCGGCAGCCGATGTCGAAGGTGCGGTTGATCGTGCCCCCTAGGGATGCCGCGGCCACGAGGTAATACAGGACATCGCGCACGGCGATGGCCTCGATCCGGTTCTTCACCCAGCTCGGGGCGGGCATCACTGGAAGCGTCTCCGTGAGGTGCCGGATCATCTCGAAAGATGCCGAGCCGGAGCCGATGACAACGCCCGCCTGGAACACGACGGCGTCGACCGGGCTGTCGAGGAAGACCTTGCCGACCGCCTCCCGGGACCGCATGTGCGTCGAGAGCTCGGCATCTGCCGGGTGCAGGCCGCCCAGATAGACGATCCTGCCGACTCCCGCGTCCGCGGCCGCAGTGGCGGCGATCCGGGCCATCGCGTTTTCTTTGGCCTCGAAGCCCGGGCCCGCGGCCATGGAATGGACCAGGTAGTACAGGACATCGACGCCGTCCAGCGCCCCGCGCAGCGCCTCGCCGTCGTCGAGGCTGCTCTGGATCACCTCCACGTCATCCAGCCACGGGACGCCGGCGATCTTGGCCGGCGTGCGGACCAGGACCTTCACCGTGTGGCCGGCCTCGAGCAGCCGGGGGACCAGCCGGCCGCCGATATAGCCGGTGGCGCCCGTGACCAGGACTGTCTTCGGATTCTCTGCCGTGGGAGTGCCGTTCATGGTTGGCCCCTTGTCAGTGCTCATGTGTCAGTACCATTTGCCGGTGTTCATTGTCATCGCCCATAGAAGCTATTCGGAGCGTCCGCCGCAGCGGACCGGTCCGTGCTGCCAGCTTAGCCCCGCAGCCCTGACCGTCCCCACCTCCGCGGTAGGCTTGGAAGACCCGGGATTCTCGCGAATTCCGGCTATTCGTGTTGCCTGCATTTCCGTGATCCCATCAGGAGCAACAGCTATGAGCCTCAACGGCCCCTCTCTTACCGGTCTGCGCCGTGCCCTAGCCGAGGACCGGAACTACGCCCGCGTCCGGGCCGAGGCCTCCCGCGGCTTCGAAGCCCGCAGCGAGGACTACCAGATCAGTGCCCCGGCCGGCATGCGGGCAACCCTGCTCGCGGAAATGGCCGACGGCCTCGCCTCATCCCCTGAAGCGGTGGTCCTGGCCGTCACCGCCACCGGCCGCGAGGCCGAGGACCTGACCGAGGCCCTGCGCGCGTTCCTGCCGGCCGAGACGATCGCCGAATTCCCCAGCTGGGAGACCCTCCCGCACGAACGGCTCTCCCCGCGCTCGGACACGGTCGGCCGTCGACTCTCCGTGCTCAGGAGGCTCGCCCACCCCGAATCCGCCGCCGGCGCCCTGCGCGTCGTCGTTGCACCGGTCCGCGCCGTCGTCCAGCCGATCGTGGCGGGCCTCGGCGAACTGGTGCCCGTCACCTTGAAGGTCGGCCAGGAAGTCCCATTCAGCGACGTAGTGAAGAGCCTCGCCGACGCCGCCTACGCCCGGGTGGACATGGTGACCCGCCGCGGCGAATTCGCCGTGCGCGGCGGCATGCTGGACGTCTTCCCGCCCACCGAGGACCACCCGATCCGGGTCGAGTTCTTCGGCGATGAAGTCGAGCAGATGCGCTGGTTCGCCGTCGCCGACCAGCGCTCGCTGTCAGCGCCCGGCGTGCACCACCCCACCGAACTCCACGCCCCGCCGTGCCGCGAAATCCTGATCACGCCCTCCGTCATGTCCCGCGCCGCAACCCTGAAGTCCCAGCTGCCGGCCGCGGCGGACATGCTGGAGAAGATCGCCGGCGGCATCGCCGTCGAGGGCATGGAATCGCTGGCCCCCGTGCTGGTGGATGCCATGGTCCCGTTCCTGGACCAGCTCCCGCCCGGTTCCATCTCCGTGGTGATCGAGCCGGAAAAGGTCCGGGCCCGCGCCCACGACCTCGCCGCCACGAACGAGGAATTCCTCGAGGCGGCATGGTCCACGGCCTCCGACGGCGGCACAGCACCTCTTGATTTGGGCTCCCAGGCGTCGGCGGCACTGCATTCGGCCAGCTTCCGGTCCCTGACCGAGACCCGCTCCGCAGCCCTCGCGCACGGTGTCTCCTGGTGGTCCATCACCTCCCTGGCCACCGATGAAGAGCTCATGCCGGACATCGACGTGCTGAACCTGCACGCCCGCGAACCCCGCGGTTACCAGGGCGACGTGGCCGAAATGATGGACTTCATCGGCTCCCACGTGCGGGAGCAGTGGCGGATCGTGGTGGTCACCGAGGGGCCCGGCCCGGCGCAGCGTCTGGCGGAACTCTTCCACGACGCCGATATCCCGTGCGCCCGGGTGGACTCGCTCGACGACGAGCCCCAGGCCGGCCTCATCGAGGTGACCACCGCCGCCGTCGGCCGCGGCTTTGTGCTGGAATCCCTCAAGGTGGCCCTGCTGACCGAAGCGGACCTGCTGGGGCGGACGTCCGCGGGCTCCACGAAGGACATGCGCCGGATGCCGTCCAAACGGCGGAACGCCGTGGACCCTCTACAGCTGGTCGCCGGGGACTCCGTCGTGCACGAACAGCACGGGATCGGCCGCTTCGTGGAGCTCATCCAGCGCAAGGTGGCGGGCGGGGGAGACGGGGTGCGCGAATACCTCGTCCTGGAGTACGCGCCGTCCAAGCGCGGCGCCCCTGGGGACAGGCTCTTTGTGCCGACCGACCAGCTTGACCAGGTCACCCGCTACGTCGGCGGGGACGTGCCGGTGCTGAGCAAGATGGGCGGCTCAGACTGGGCCAGCACCAAGTCCAAGGCTCGCAAGGCCGTCAAGGAGATCGCCGGCGAACTCATCCGCCTGTACTCGGCCCGGATGGCCTCCCGTGGCTACGCGTTCGGCCCGGACACCCCGTGGCAGCGCGAGCTGGAGGAAGCCTTCCCGTACGTGGAGACCCCGGACCAGCTGACCACCATCAACGAGGTCAAGGCCGACATGGAACGCGAGATCCCCATGGACCGCCTCATCTCCGGCGACGTGGGCTACGGCAAGACCGAGATCGCCGTCCGGGCGGCCTTCAAGGCGGTCCAGGACGGCAAACAGGTCGCCGTGCTGGTGCCCACCACGCTGCTCGCCCAACAGCACTACGAGACCTTCACCGAGCGCTTCTCCGGCTTCCCGCTCCTGGTCAAGCCGCTGTCCCGCTTCCAGGGCGCCAAGGAGTCCAAGGAGACGGCCGAAGGGGTCAAGAACGGCTCCGTGGATGTGGTGATCGGCACGCACCGGCTGCTGTCCAAGGACTTCGCCTTCAAGGACCTCGGCCTCGTGGTGGTGGACGAGGAGCAGCGCTTCGGCGTCGAACACAAGGAAGCGCTGAAAAAGATGCGCACCAACGTGGACGTCCTGGCCATGAGCGCCACCCCGATTCCGCGGACCCTCGAGATGTCGCTGACCGGCATCCGGGAGACCTCCACCCTGGCAACCCCGCCCGAGGAACGCCACCCTGTGCTCACCTATGTGGGCCCCTACACGGACAAGCAGACCTCCGCGGCGATCCGCCGTGAACTGATGCGCGAAGGGCAGGTGTTCTTCGTCCACAACCGGGTCTCGTCGATTGACCGGACCGCCGCGAAGATCCGCGAGCTTGTCCCGGAGGCCCGCGTAGAAGTGGCGCACGGCAAGATGTCCGAGAGCCGGCTGGAGCAGATGATCGTGGACTTCTGGGAAAAGCGGTTCGACGTGCTGGTCTGCACCACCATCATCGAGACCGGCCTGGACATCTCCAACGCCAACACCCTGATCGTGGACGGGGCGGACAAGTACGGCCTCTCCCAGCTGCACCAGCTGCGCGGGCGTGTGGGCCGCGGCCGCGAACGCGCCTACGCCTACTTCCTGTACCCCTCGGAAAAGCCGCTGGGCGAGGTGGCGCTGGAACGGCTGAAGGCCGTCGCCACGCACAACGAACTCGGCGCCGGCATGCAGCTGGCCATGAAGGACCTCGAAATCCGCGGCGCCGGCAACCTGCTCGGCGGCGAGCAGTCCGGCCACATCCAGGGCGTGGGCTTCGACCTCTACATCCGGCTCGTGGGCGAAGCCGTGGCCGAGTACCGGGGCGAGGCCGAGGAGAAGGCCGCGGAAATGAAGATCGAACTCCCGGTCAACGCGCACCTGCCGCACGATTACGTGCCCGGCGAGCGGCTGCGCCTCGAGGCGTACCGGAAGCTGGCCGGAGCCATCACGAACGAGGCCATAGGCGAGGTCCTGGCCGAACTCGTGGACCGCTACGGGGAGCTGCCGCTGCCTGCCAAGAACCTGCTCGACGTCGCCCGTTTCCGGGTGGGGGCCCGCGAGGCCGGGCTGTCCGACGTCGCCCTGCAGGGCAACTTCATCAAGTTCTCCCCGGCGCAGCTGCCGGAGTCGAAGCTCATGCGGCTGACCCGGATGTATCCGGGCGCGCAGGCGAAGCCGGCCCTGGACGCAGTGCTCATTCCCAAGCCCAAGACGGCGCGGATCGGCGGCCGGGACCTGCAGGACGCCGAGATCCTCGAGTGGGCCAACGGCGTCATCCGTAACATTTTCTCCGACGCCGCTGCTGTCGAACTGACGGCTAAGGCGTGATGGGAGGACACCACGCCGCGTCGGGAGCCGCGGCGTGGGTGGCTATTGCCTCGACCGGGCCCTACGCACTGGGCTGGTACCCGCTGGACGCCACCGGGATTGTGATCGGTGCCATGGCGACGGCGGGGACGGCGCTGGTCTGCGACTGGGACCACCGCTCCAGCACGGTGGCGCACTCGCTGCCGCCGCTGTCCAACCTGATCGCCGTCGGGATCGAAAACGCCAGCGGCGGCCACCGGCAGGGCACCCATTCGGTGCTCGGCGCGGCGTTCTTCGTGCTGCTCGCCACGATGGCCGGGCAGCTCCAGCTGCAAACGGACTGGGGGCTGCTCTCCGTGGGCGCCGGGCTGCTGTGCATGTTCATGATCAACATCGCGGCGAAGGCCCTCAAGCTGTTCCCGAAGTACGGCTGGATCAGCAACTGGATCTTCGCCCTGCTCATGGCAGGGCTCGTGACCCGGTTCGCGCCGCACCAATGGACCTGGCTTCCGGTCTCGATGCTCACCGGCGTGCTGGTGCACATCGTGGGGGATATGGTGACCACCGGCGGCGTGCCGCTGCTCTGGCCGCTCGTGATCAAGCCGCCGAAGTTCCTGCGGAAGCTGCCGCTGGTCAAGGACGTCTGGAAGGCCAACGGCGCGTTCTCCATCCCGCTGCTGGGCCGTGCCGGTTCGCGGCGGGAATGGTTCGTCCTGATCCCGGTCAGCGCCTACGCCATGATCGGGATGTTCGGCGCGGCCCTGGCCCTGGCCAGGGCGCACTTTCCGGCCGCCGTGGCGCTGGGGACATCGCTGGTCAACAGCCTGTTCGGGCTGTTCCCGGGCTGAGCACGTGCCGGGGCTTTAACCCCTGCACGTGAAGCAACCACTTAAACACCTGAGGCTCCGGAAATCCGGAGCCTCAGGTGTTTAAGGACTATCGAAGGAAGGGGGAACCTTAGTTCTCGCCGGCCGAATCCGAGCGGCCCAGGAGGGTCTGCGGGATCCAGAACGATGCGGCGAAGAGGCCCAGGCAGACGGCCATCGGCCACGGGTTGCCCAGGGCCAGGAACGACAGCGAGTACAGGGCGCCGCCGAACAGGACCATCATCAGAACGAAGATGACAATGGTGGACGCGAGGCTGTTCTCGCTCTGCGGGGTCTTGCTGATGATCTTGGACATTCGTTCCTCCTCGGCCCCTGGGGGCTCAAAACTGTGGCCGCTGCCGGCGCGGGTCAGTACGCGGACGAACCCTGTTCACCCTTGACGATTGCGATGCCGGAGCTGGCGCCAATACGTGTTGCACCTGCAGCAATCATAGCCTGTGCGTCGGCGAGGGAACGCACGCCGCCGGAGGCCTTGACACCCAGGTCCGGGCCCACCGTGCGGCGCATCAGGGCGACGTCTTCGGCCGTGGCCCCGCCGCCGTTGAAGCCCGTGGAGGTTTTCACGAAGTCCGCCCCGGATTCCACGGCCGCCTCGCAGGCCAGGACCTTCTGGTCGTCGGTCAGCAGTGCGGTTTCGATGATGACTTTCAGGATGGCCCCGCCGTCGTGGACGGCCTCGGCGACGGCGGCGATGTCATCGACCAGGGCACCCTTGTCGTTGGCCCGGGCCGCTGCGATGTTGATGACCATGTCGACCTCTTCCGCGCCGTCCAGGACGGCGCCGCGGGCCTCAAACGCCTTGACGTCGCTCGGGGTGGCGCCCAGCGGGAAGCCGACCACGGAACAGGTCAGGACGCCCGAGCCTTTGAGCGCGGTCTTGACGGTCTTGACCCAGATCGGGTTGACGCAGACCGACTTGAAACGGTACTCGGCCGCCTCGGCGCAGACCTTAAGGATCTCGGCCTCGCTTGCCTCCGGCTTGAGCAGGGTGTGGTCAATGTAGGAGGCAATATTTCCGGCGTTGCCGGAATTACCAACGCTGTTGGCGCTTCCGGCAGCCGTGCCTTCAGTGGTGGCTTCGTTGCTCATGGTGGTCCCTTTCCTTGCGGGCCTGGGGCTTGACGTCCCCCTGGGGTCCCTTTGGGGGCCTTGTGGGCCTGTCGGCGCCGCATGGCTCGCGGCTGCCAGGTGACCATCTTGCCACAAGAGGGCATCCCCCCGGCGGGCATGGACGATCGAGCTAGGCGGCCTCTGCCATGGGTTCCGCCATGGTGGCCTGCAGCAGCTGGGACGCGCAGACCGACGCCGCGGAACCGGAGGCTACCAGCAGCCCCAGCCGGACGCCGTCGTACGCCGCGGCGTCCCCGATCGCCCAGATGCCCGGCACGGAGGTCCGGAAGTCCTGGCCGATCACGATGCCGCCCCTGGGCGCCGTCTTCAGCCCGGCGCTGGCGGCCAGGCCGTCACGGGCAACGCGCTCCTCGGCCAGGACCACGAGGTCGCCGCTCATGCTGGAGCCGTCCTCGAACACGATGCCGGCGGCCGGCAGTGCCGAACCGGCGAGCGTGGGAACGACGGCGACGGGCCGGACGGTGGTGCGGACAGGCCGCACCCCGCGGGCGCGCAGCACCGCCTCGGCCTGCCCCGCGGCAGAGCCCGTGCCGACCAGGATGCCCAGCGGCCGCCGGCCGAGGACGCGGGTGACGTCCCTCACGGCGTCGCCCAGCCGGCCGGCGTCGTCGATCGTGGAGTAGCTGAGGCAGCGGCCGGCGCCCTCGACCGGGGTCTCCGCGGGGGCGGAGCCGGTGGCGATGACGAGCTCGTCGTAGCTGAATTCGAGGCCGTCGGCGGTGGTCACGCGGCGGCTGGCGGGATCGATGAAGCTGGCCGGCTGGCCGAAGCGCACCGAAACCTGTGGGAGGGCGGCGAGCTCCAGGAGTTCGGCGGGGGCCTCGTCCCGGTTGCTGAGGACCGTGATCGCGCCGGCGAACGGGGTCCGGGTGAGTTGGCGGACCAGCGCCTGGGCGGCCGGACCGGCACCGGCGATGACGATCCGCGGCCGGGACGGCGGGGCGGAGGGGGTCGCGGGGGAAGCGCCGGAGGTGGGGGACAGTGCCTGAGCGGACATGTGCGGGCCCTTTCGCTGGGGTGGCCGGTGGTGTGGCCTCAATGCTTGATGGACCCCAGCGTAGGCGTCCGATTTTTCGGGCGTGTTTCCCCGGTGTTGCCGGCGAAGCGCCGCTTGTTCGCCAGTTTTTACCCGCCGGTAATGGCCTGCGTCACACCCGGATCCGGTAGCCGCGCTTCACGACGGTTTCCACCAGGCTGCCGTCCGGCAGGGAGGACCGCAGCCGGCTGACGGTCATGTCCAAGGCGTGGACGGAACCGCGGAGTTCGAGGAGCTCGGACAGCGCCTCACGAGACAGCACGGCCCCGCCGGCGCCCAGCAGTGCGCGCAGTAGCAGCAAGGGCGCGGGCGCCATTTCCACGGCCTCGCCGTCGATCCTGAGCGAGCGGCCGCGGAGCTCCACGCTGCCGGAAACGGTGTCCAGGCGGCGGACGTGGTTCAGGGCCAGGTGCTCGCAGACCAGCCGGATCAGGGCGCCCATCCGGAAGCGTTCCGGGATCAGCGGCCGCAGGCCGGCGTCGATCAGCGGCTGGGCGGTGACGGGTCCCACGACGGCGGTGGCCACGGTGGTCTTCAGGCTCTCCACGAGCTGCTTGTAGACGCCCATCTCGTGCGCCGTGCTCCACATTGCGTCCACGGCGGGGGCGCTGGTGAAGGTCAGGACGTCCAGGTTGCCGCTGCAGGCGGCCTCGATCAGCCGGGGAAGCCGGTCGGCGCCGTCAGGCTTGACCCAGCGGTACGGCGTCACAGTCAGGACGGTGGCGCCGGACATCCGCAGGCGCTCGAGCTGGCGGACGTCGGTGTAGCCGTGCAGCTGGACGGCCACGGTCTTCCCCCGCACGCCTTCGGCCAGGAGCATGTCCACCAGCGTGGCGGTGGTTTCGTCGCTGCTGATCCCGACGTCGGCCAGCCCGGCCGCGCGGACCGCGCCGCGGGCCTTGGGGCCGCGGACGAACATGCGGCAGGCGGCGAGGGTCTCCAAGAGGTCATCGCCGATGCCGAAGGTGTCCGCGGCTTCGCACCAGCGGCGCATGCCGTAGGCGGTTGTGGCGAGGCACAGCTCGGGCCGGGCGGCGATGATCGCCCGGGTGTCCTCGATCAGCCGCATGTCCTCCTGGACCGGGGCGATCTTCAGCGCCGGAGCGTGCAGCACCTCGGCGCCGCGGCGCTCCAGGGCCTCGATCAGGTCCTGGGAACGCCGGTGCGAGGTGACGCCGATCCGGAACCCTTCCAGCGGCAGGTCCGCTTTCTCGGGACCGTCCGCGGCCTCCCCCGGCTGAGCCGTCCCCTGGGGCGACTCCGGGGAGGCGGCGGCGATGGCGTTCAGTGCGCTCATGATCGTTTTCACGCCTCCATCAGGGATGCGGCCAGGCGGTCCAGGTCCGCGGCGGCCTCGGCGTGCCCGCGGTTCGCCTCGGCCACGCGGACGACGTCGCCGATCACCAGCACCGCCGGGTTGGTGCAGCCTGCGGCGGCGGTCACGATGGTGCCCAGCTCGGCGATGGTGGTGCGCTGGCCGGGGCGGTAGCCGCGCTCGACGACGGCCATCGGCATGTCCGCCCGCATGCCGGCCCGGCGCAGGCCGGCCGCCAGCTGGTGCAGGGTGCCGATGCCCATCAGGACCACGATCGTCCCGCCCAGGCCGGCCAGATGCGTGTGCTCCTTGTCCGTCAGCGGGGCGTGGCCGGAGACCACGGTGAACATGTGGCTGACCTCGCGGTGCGTCACCGGGATCCCGGCTGCGGCCGGGACGGAGATAGCGCTCGTGACGCCGGAAACCACCCGGACGGGCACGCCGGCCTTCACGCAGGCGGCCACTTCCTCGCCTCCGCGGCCGAACACGTACGGGTCGCCGCCCTTGAGCCGCACCACGTTCCGCCCGGTCAGGGCCGCCTGCACCATGAGCTCCTCGATGCCGGACTGGCTGACCGGGTGGTGGCCGGGGCGCTTGCCCACATCCACCAGCTCGGCCGACGTCAGCGATGGCAGCTCCTGGTAGGGGGCCAGCCGGTCATAGAAGACGACGTCGGCATCCCGCAGCGCCGCCACGGCGGCGACGGTCAGCAGCTCGGTGGTTCCCGGACCGCCGCCCACCAGGGTGACGTGGCCGGCGGGTCCCGCGGCGGGCTCCGCCGAGACGGGGATGCCAGCGATGCGGCAGCGCTCCAGCAGGGCGTCCCAGCCGGGCTGGCCGTCGTCGACGGCGGCCACGAGGAACGGCCGTTCCGGCAGGGGACCGTCGTGCCCGGAACCGGCCGGGGTGCTGAGCCGGGAGACGACGGCGCCGGCGGCCTCGTAGCGGCGGACGGCCTGGCGGGCGGCGGTGTCGGAGCCGGTGACGAGGACTTCGCGGCCGCTGAGATCGATGCTGAGCTGCATGGTTAGACCTTGCTTTCGGTGGCGGCGGCCGTGGCCGTGACACTGTCGTCGGAGGGCCGGACGGGGATGGTGGAGGCGATCAGCACTGGTTGCTGAACGGCTGGCGCCTTCTCCTCGGCGGTGGCCGGACGGATCTGGCCGCGCTCCGGGACGAAGGCGATGGAGTCGTCTTTCTGGTCCGGCGCGTTGACGAAGGAACGGAACCGGCGGAGGCGCTCCGGGTCCTTCAGGGTCTCGGCCCATTCGTCCTGGTAGGTGTCCACGTGCTTGGCCATGGCCGCCTCCAGGTCCTCGGCGATGCCGAGCGAATCATGCACCACGACGTCCTCGACGTGCTTCAGTCCGCCGTCGAGGTCTTCCTGCCAGCGTGCGGTGCGCTGCAGGCGGTCCGCGGTGCGGATGTAGTACATCAGGTAGCGGTCGATGTACTTGAGCAGGGTTTCGTCGTCGAGGTCCTGGGCGAGGAGCTGGGCGTGGGCCGGCTGGAAGCCGCCGTTGCCGCCCACATAGAGGTTCCAGCCCTTGTCAGTGGCGATCACGCCGACGTCCTTGCCGCGGGCCTCGGCGCATTCGCGGGCGCAGCCGGAGACGCCCATCTTGAGCTTGTGCGGGCTGCGGAGTCCGCGGTAACGCAGCTCCAGATTGATGGCCATGGCCACCGCGTCCTGGACGCCGAAGCGGCACCAGGTCGAGCCGACGCAGGACTTCACGGTGCGCAGGCTCTTGCCGTACGCCTGGCCGGATTCGAAGCCGGCGTCCACGAGTTCCTTCCAGATCTCCGGCAGCTGTTCCAGCCGGGCACCGAACATGTCGATCCGCTGGCCGCCGGTGATCTTGGTGTAGAGGCCGTACTTTTCGGCGACGGCGGCGATCACGCCGAGCTTCTTGGGCGTGATCTCGCCTCCCGCGATCCGGGGGACCACCGAGTAGGTGCCGTCCTTCTGCATGTTCGCCAGGGCGCGGTCGTTGGTGTCCTGCAGGGTGCCGCGGCCGGCGTCGAGCACGTAGGCGCTGTTCTGGCTGGCCAGGATGGATGCCACCGTCGGCTTGCAGATGTCGCAGCCCGCGCCGGTGCCGTACCTGGCCAGGATCTCCTCGAAGGAGGTCAGTTCCAGAACCCGGATGGCGTCGAAGAGTTCCTGCCGGGAGAGCTCGAAGTGCTCGCAGAGTGCCTTGGAGACGGCGACGCCGGACTTGGTCAGTTCGCCTTCGAGCAGCTTCTTGAGCATCGGGACGCAGGAGCCGCACTGGGTGCCGGCCCGGGTGCAGCCCTTGAGCTCGCCGAGTTCTTGGACAGGGGCGTTGCCGTCGCAGGAGCCGCAACCGTTGATGGCGTCGCGGATGCTGCCGGCGGCCACGTTGTTGCAGGAACACAGGATGGCGTCGTCCGGGAGTTCCGTTTCCGGGGCGTCCCCGCCGCCGGCGGCGGTGAGGTAGGCACCGGGTTCGGCGGCCAGTTCGCGGCCCAGCATGGGGCGCAGGCTCGTGTAGGGGGTCGCGTCGCCGACGAAGATGCCGCCCAGCAGGGTCTTGGCGTCGTCGGTGGTGACGATCTTCTGGTAAACGCCGCGGGCAGGGTCCGCGTAGACGATTTCGAGGGAGTGCTCCGTCCTGGCGAAGGCGTCACCGAAGCTGGCGACGTCCACCCCGGAGAGCTTGAGCTTCGTGGCGGTGTCGAACCCCGGGAAGGTCGCGTCGCCGCCGTGCAGCCGGTCCGCCACGATTTCCGCCATGGTGTTGGCCGGGGCCACGAGGCCAAGGCACATGCCGCCGAAGTTGGCGACCTCGCCGATCGCCCAGATGCCGGGAACCTGCGTGGAACAGCCGTCGGAAATGACGACGCCGCCGCGGGGGCCGAGTTCGAACAACGGCTCGCCGCCGTCTGCGGGGGCGTTGGCAGCCCGGAACAGTTCATCGCGCGGCTTGACGCCGATGGCGACAATCACGATGTCGGCGCCGACGATGCGGCCGTCCGCCATCAGGACACCGGTGACCTGGCCGTCGTCGTCGGAGAGGACCTCGGAGGGGAACACGCCGCCGTGGACGGTGAAGCCCTTCGCCTCGATCAGTCGGCCCAGGGCCTGTCCGGCGCCCTCGTCCAGCTGCGTGTTCATGAGCCACGGCGAGCCGTTGATGACGATCGGGGTGGCGCCGAGCTGCTCGGTGCCGGCGGCGGATTCGAGGCCAAGGAGGCCGCCGCCGATGGTGACGGCGTTGACCTGGCGGCCAAGCTTCTCCTTCAGCTCCGCGATTGCCTTGTTGATGGACCAGACGTCCTCAAGGGTGCGGTAGACATGGGTGAGTTCGGCGCCCGGGATGGGAAGGCGGGCCGCGTCCGAGCCCGTGGCGACGACGAGCTCGTCGTACGGGTAGACGGTTCCGGCCGCGGTCTCAACTCTCTTGCCGGCGGTGTCGATGCGGATGACGCGCTCGCCGGTCCTGAGGCTGAGGGCCTCGTGATCCCACATGGAGGCGCTGCCCAGGGTGAGGTCGACGGCGCTGTCCGTGAGGGCCTTGCTCAACGCGACGCGGTCGTAGGGGAGGTGGGCTTCCTCGGTGAGAACAGTCACGTGCCAGCCGTCGAGTCCGCGGGCGTGCATGGCATCGGCAAAGCGGTGGGCTGCCGGGCCGCCGCCGGCCACCACGATCCGCCGCGGGGTCTGGGGGCGCGGTGTCGCTGTGCCCTCTGTCTCTGGGGCTGAAGTCTGTTCGGTCACGGTGGGCCTTTCGCATGGGCCGCAGTCGGTGCTCTGCGACCTTCTCGGTGTCCATCCAGACTAAGCAGCCGCAGTTTCGCTTCAGTTTCCCTTATGTTTCGTGATCTTAACTTCTGCATCACGAACGCATTTCCGGCCGCGTGAGTTCTCTTTTACGCGCCGGACACATTGACTGCACCCAGTTGTTACACCGCCGCCCTACCTTGGGTATGTGGCCGCATCAGCGGTTCTGCCTAGATTGAAGCAGGCAATGTGAGAGGGGCCGAAATGACTGCAGTACTTGAACTTGGGGAACAGAGCACCGGAATCGCGGAGGGCTGGCACCGCGTGTGCGCCGTGGAGGACCTGGAGCCCGGCTGGGGCGAGGCCGCACTGATTTCCGGGCGCCAGGTGGCCATGTTCCGCACCGCGACCGGTGAGGTTTTCGCCGTCGCCCAGGAGGACCCCGCCACGGGAGCCCATGTCATGGCCCGCGGCATCATCGGCTCCCGCGGGGCGCGCCAGACGCTCGCCTCGCCGCTGCACAAGGAGGTCTACGACCTCGGGACGGGAGAGTGCCTGGGCACCCCGGAACTCCGGCTCGCCACGTTCGGCACCCGGATTGTGGACGGCTACATCGAGGTGGAGCTCTAGGAGCGGGTGCCTCAACCCCGTGCCTCAACCCCGCGCCTCAGAGGCCGAGGGCCTCGCGGACGTCGGCCAAGACGCTGTCCAGGGCCGCGCGGGCCTCGTGCCGTGCCTCGGGCAGTTCGGCGGCCGATCCGACGCTGCGGATGACCTCCAGGTAGCACTTGAGCTTCGGTTCCGTCCCGCTGGGGCGGATGATCACGCGGCTGTAGTCCTTGGTCAGGTACAGCAGGCCGTCGGTGGGCGGGAGGTGCTCGCTGCCCTCGGCCAGGTCGGTGACCGTCTCGACAGCGGAGCCGCCGAACGATTCCGGCGGGCTGACGCGCAGCCGGTTCATCATGGCGTCCAGCAGGCCGAGGTCCGCCACCCGGATGCTGAGCTGGTCGCTCGCGTGTAACCCGTGCACGAGGTACAGCTCATCGAGGGTGTCGAAGATGGTCTTTCCCCCGGCCTTCGCCGTTGCCGCGAGTTCGGCGATCAGGACCGCGGCGGAAATCCCGTCCTTGTCCCGGACCAGTGAGGGCGCGACGCAGTAACCCAGCGCCTCCTCGTAGCCGTAGAGCAGTCCGGGCACGCGGGCGATCCATTTGAAGCCGGTCAGCGTTTCCTCGTGGGCGTAGCCCGCTGCCGCCGCGATCCGCGACAGCAGCCGTGAGGACACGATCGAATTGGCGAAGACACCCGCCGGCGCCTCGTCACCGGCGGCCAGCCGCGCCACGACGTGGGCGCCCAGCAGGGCTCCGACCTCGTCGCCGCGCAGCATGCGCCAGGCCCCGGTGTCCGGGTCCTTCGCGGCCACCGCGGCGCGGTCGGCGTCGGGGTCGTTCGCGATCACGATGTCCGCGTCCACGCGGGCGGCCGTCTCCAGGGCCAGGTCCAGGGCGCCGGGCTCTTCCGGGTTCGGGAAGTTCACGGTGGGGAAATCCGGGTCCGGTTCGGCCTGCTCCGTGACAAGGGTGACGTCGGCAAAGCCCGCGGCGTTCAGCACCGCTACGGCCGTTTCGCCGCCCACGCCGTGCATGGGGGTCAGGACGATCCTGAGCCCACGGGCCGGGAAGTGCGCCGCAACCGCCAGTGCGGCGACGGCGGCCTCATAGTCGGCGGTGATGGAGCGGTCCAGCACGGTCCAGCCGTCGGCGGCCAGGGCGACGGAGTCCAGGCTGCCGACGGCTTCGATCTTCGCAGCGATCCGGGCGTCGTACGGTGCCACGATCTGCGCGCCGCGTCCGCTCTCCTCGACGGCGTGCCGGCCCAGGTACACCTTGTAGCCGTTGTCCTGCGGCGGGTTGTGGCTGGCCGTGACCATCACGCCGCCGTCGCACTCCAGCGCCCGCACCGCATAGGCGAGCAGCGGGGTGGGGAGCGCGGCCGGCATCAGGAAGGTCTCGATGCCGGCCGCGGCGAGGATGGCCGCGGTTTCCTCGGCGAAAATGTCGGAGTTGTGCCGGGCGTCGTAGCCGACGACGGCGCGCGGCCGGGTACCCGGGGCGGCCTGCCCGACGGCGTCCGTGAGGAAGGCGGTGAAGCCGGCGGCGGCGCGGCGCACGACCACGCGGTTCATCCGGTTCGGGCCGGGGCCGAGTGCTGCCCGCAGTCCTGCGGTGCCGAACTGAAGGGTGCCGCTGAAGCTGTCGGCCAGCTCCTGCCGGGCCCCCGCGACGCCGTCGTCGGCGAGCTGGATCAGCTCGGTCAAGGCGGCGGAGGTGGCGGGGTCCGGGTCCTGGGCAGCCCAGGCACGGGCATCGCTCAAGAGTCGGGCGAGTTCGGCATCAGAAGACGTCATAGGAACCAAACTATCGCCAATCGCCGGCGATTCCGCCCCCGACAAGCGAGAGTTGATGTTCCAGTGCCATCACACCGGGCCCCTATGCTGCGGCCCCCGTGCTGCGCCCCGAGCGCTCCACGAGGGTCCCGGAGTGCCAAGTGATCCTTGACACCCATTTTTCCGGACACGTAACGTCTGGAATATGAAAATGGGCCGCGGGGTGGAGTGGGCCGTGCACAGTTGCGTCAACATGGCGTGGACGCCGGCCGGCGAGGCTGTGAACAGCGCCCGGCTCGCGGAGTACTACAAGCTCCCCGCCGCGTACCTCAACAAGCAGCTCCAGTTCCTGGTCCGGGCCGGGGTGCTGGCCTCCGTCTCGGGTCCACGCGGCGGGTTCCATCTGGCCCGCCGGCCGGAAAACATCACGGTCCTGGACATTGTCCTGGCGCTGGAGGGCCCCGAGCCGGCATTCCGGTGCGGAGCCATTCTGGGAAACGTCCCGGAGCCGGATCTGCAGGAGAATTTCGCCCGGACGTGCCTCGTCTCCCAGACCATGCGCCAGGCCGAGCTCGCCTGGCGGCAGGCGCTGGCGCGCCAGACCATCGCCGGGATCGCCGACTCGATGGAGCGGCGGTTCCCGGCGGACAAGCTGAAGGCCCTCACCTACCTGGCCGTGGAGTAGGCCGCGGTCGAGTAGCCCGCCGTGTTGTAGCCGGTGGAGTAAGCCGCTCAGAGTTTGGCGATGATCTCCGCGAGCAACTTGGAGATGCGCGGTCCGGCGGACTGGCCGGCTTCGAGGACTTCCTCGTGGCTGAGCGGCACCGGGCTGATGCCGGCGGCAAGGTTGGTCACAAGCGAGATGCCGAACACCTCCATGCCTGCATGGCGGCCCGCGATGGCTTCGAGGGCAGTGGACATGCCGACCAGGCTGGCGCCGATCCGCTTGGCGTACTGCACCTCGGCGGGGGTCTCGTAGTGCGGCCCCGTGAACTGCGCGTAGATGCCCTCGTCCAGCGAGGGGTCCACCTCGCGGGCCAGCCCACGGATCCGGGAGGAATACAGGTCCGTGAGGTCCACGAAGGTGGCGCCTTCGAGCGGGGAGGTGGCGGTGAGGTTGATGTGGTCGCTGATGAGCACGGGGGTGCCGGGCGTCCAGTTTTCGTTCAGGCCGCCGCAGCCGTTGGTCAGGACCAGGGTCTTGCAGCCGGCAGCAGCCGCGGTGCGGACCCCGTGGACCACGGCGCGGACTCCCTTGCCCTCGTAGTAATGGGTGCGCGCGCCCAGGACCAGGGCCCGCTTGCCTTCCTTGGTCAGCACGGAGCGGATGGTGCCGACGTGGCCCACCACCGACGGGGAGGAGAAGCCCGGGACCTCCGCGGCGGACAGGGTGGCGGTGGTCTCGCCGATCAGTTCAGCGGCGTCGCCCCAGCCCGAGCCGAGGACCAGCGCCACGTCGTGGGCATCAACGCCCGTCTCTGCGGCGATGTAGTCGGCGGCGGCGCGCGCGGCGTCGAAGGGGTCCGTGTTCAGGAATTCTGGAGTACTCACTGGTACAAGTTATCGTGCCCTGCGCGCGCTGCCCAGCACCCGGGACGGGTGGTGCTGGTCTATTAGTGGTGCCGGTTCATTGGTAGTGCCGCGGACTATAGGGGACAATGGACGATTGTGACTACGCATCCCGATTTCAGCTCGCCCCGCATCGCAATCCTCGGCGGAGGGCCCGGCGGCTACGAGGCCGCCATGGTCGCCGCCTCGTTGGGGGCCCAGGTCACCATCGTCGAGCGGGCGGGGCTCGGCGGATCTGCGGTGCTGACCGACGTCGTGCCGTCCAAAACCCTGATCGCGACGGCGGATCTGATGACCCGCATGGCCGAGGCGGGCGAGCTGGGCGTCAAGTTCGACGTCGACGGCGGCGACTTCACCCCCGTGATGCGTGCGGACCTCAAGCACATCAACGACCGTCTGCTCGGCCTGGCGCGGAAGCAGTCCGAGGACATCCGGGCCGGGCTGGAGCACCAGAACGTCCGGATCCTGATCGGTTCCGGCAAGCTGCTGGACAACCACACCATCGAGGTCCTCACCGCCGAGGGCACCGAGACGGTCGAAGCCGACGCGATCCTGCTGGCGGTCGGCGCCCATCCACGGGAGCTGCCCAGCGCGCGGCCGGACGGCGACCGCATCCTGAACTGGGCGCAGATCTACAACATGGACGAGCTCCCCGAGGAACTCATCGTGGTGGGTTCCGGCGTCACCGGGGCCGAATTCGCCTCGGCCTACAACGGCCTGGGCTCCAAGGTGACCCTGATTTCCAGCCGTGACCGCGTCCTGCCGGGCTCGGACACCGACGCCGCCGAGGTCCTCGAGGGCGTTTTCGAACGCCGCGGTCTGAAGGTCCTGTCCCGCGCACGCGCCGAGACCGTGGAGCGCACCGAGGACGGTGTGGTGGTCACGCTCGGCGACGGCTCCAAGGTCACCGGCAGCCACTGCCTGGTCTGCGTCGGCTCCATCCCCAACACGGACGGGATCGGACTTGCGGAAGCCGGCGTTGCGGTCACCGAGAGCGGCCACATCAAGGTCGACGGCGTCTCGCGCACCACGGTGTCCAACATCTACGCCGCCGGCGACTGCACCGGCGTCCTCGCCCTGGCCTCCGTGGCCGCGATGCAGGGCCGGATCGCCGTGGCGCACTTCCTCGGCGACGCCGTCATGCCGATCAAGCTCCACCAGGTCGCGTCCAACATCTTCACGTCGCCCGAGATCGCCTCCGTGGGCGTGTCCGAGGCCGAGATCGACTCCGGCAAGTACCAGGCCGACGTGGTGAAGCTGTCGCTGCGCAGCAACGCCCGCGCCAAGATGCGCAACCACCGGGACGGCTTCGTCAAGATCTTCGCCCGCAAGGGCTCCGGTACCGTGATCGGCGGCGTCGTGGTGGGCCCGAACGCGTCCGAGCTGATCTTCGCGATCTCGATCGCGGTGACCCAGAAACTGCACGTCGACGACGTCGCCAGCACGTTCACGGTGTACCCGTCACTGAGCGGTTCCATCTCGGAAGCGGCCAGGCGCCTGCACGTCCACATGTAGCTTTCCTTCGACCGAACACGAAGGGCCCGGTGCACGGCCACGGGCACGCATAAACGCGGTGTAAATTCTGGCCGCCGACGGGCATTTTTGGCCGCCGGCGGCCCTAGGATGAGTTTCGTCATTCGCACTCATTCAAGGGGACTACATGAGCTATCCGCAGCAGCAACCCGCGTTCTCGGCCGCGACCGGCGAGCCGCCGCTTTGGGCGCCGTTCTACGGGGCCACCTTCCAGCAGGCCGTCCAGCGGTTCTTCAAGAAGTACGCCACCTTCTCCGGCCGGGCCAGCCGCAGTGAGTACTGGTGGTGGGCTCTGGTGTCCTTCGCAGTCGGCATAGTTATCAACATCATCATGAGCGCAGGCATGACGACTACCGCGTCAGGAGCCGCCGCGCTGGGACCCGGTGCCGTCGTCGGGATCATCCTTGCTGTCATCTGGGGGCTGGCGACGATCGTTCCGTCCCTGGCCCTCCTGGCCCGGCGCCTGCATGACGTGAACCTGAGTGCCTTGCTGATCCTGGTGGTCCTGGTGCCGTTCCTCGGCGGCTTGGCGCTCTTGGTGATGACGATCCTGCCGTCCAACCCGGCCGGCCAGCGGTTCGACCAGCCCTCCGGCTACTAGCGGAACCTCACCCGCACGCCGTCTGGGCGTGCCAGTGGCCGGCGAAGAACCCCTGCCCGGGAATCCGGGCAGGGGTTCTTCGCTTCCAGCGGCCGAGGTGCCGCTGGGCTCCCGGATGCGGGCAGATCAGGGCGGATCCAGATTCCGGATACGCCCTGATCTGCCTCCGTCTGGCGGGACGTAGCCCGTCGGGTCAGGAGTGGGAATATGGCGGAACCGTGTCGCCTGAGGCGAAGGGTTTGAACCAGCGCTCGAAGCCCAGCGTCGCGTCGTCGGCGTCGTCCGGGCCGTCGTCGGAGTACAGCGCTTCGCTGTCAGCGTCCTCCAGCAGAACTTCCTCAACGTCGGCCCGCCAGTCCTCCCGGAGATCCAGTTCGTAGATGTCCTCGGTGATTTCCGCCTGATCGAGCAGGCAGCGGACGGCGAGTTCCGCGGCGACGCAGCCGGGGGCGGTCCAGCCCCGGACCAACGATGCCGTGACGTCCGCCGCGACGACGATGAACTTCTGGGTGAACTTCGCGTCGTAGCCGGCGGCGAACTGTGGCGGCAGCGAGGACAGGACCGAGGTCCCGGCGATGTCGGCCGGGGTGACTTCACCCAGTTGGCTCAGGGTTCCAAGATCACGGAAAAGCTGGTCGATGAGGATGCTCGACGAGTTCCACAGGAGACCGGCCAGCAGGCGGGTCTGGCGCTGGGCTTTCTCCCGCTGGCGCGGGGCGACGGCGGTCATTTCGTCCAGGTCTCCGGGATCAAACTGGAGCCGCTGCTCGGCGGTCATATCATCGGGATGCGGGTCGAGACCCAGGAGCTCCAGGCTCAGCCCGGTCAGCTTCTCGGCGTCAGCCAGGAGTTCTTCGGTGATGTCGTCGTCGTCGGCGCTCATGGCCCCGATGCTACCGGTCGGTTGTTCCTCGCCCGATTCCTGTTACGCGGAGGTGTAGGGCCGATTCTGGGCGCCGCTGCCCGGACTCCGTTGGGACCCGGCGGGAGAAATACCCCACCAACAGTCGGAGACGCTGAGAGGGCACAGGCTGATCGCGCTGAACTTGGGCCTGCCCGGTTTGAGAACAGCGCAGCCGCTACGCGACCGCCCCCTGAAAGTGCGCCTCGATAATCCCCTTGATGTCGTCGTGGCACCCTCCGCAGCCGGTGCCGGCGCGGGTGGCCGCTGAAACGTCGGCCACCGTGCCGCATCCATCGGCCACCGAGGCGGCGATCTTGGTCCCGCTCACGCCGGCGCAGCGGCACACGGTGCGCTCGGGGTCGGCGGCGCCGGGTGCAGCGAGCTGGTCCGGCCCGTCCAGGCGCAGCAGCAGCGACCGGTCCGCGGGCAGTTCCGCGCCGCGTTCGAACAGCTGGACGAGCTCGGCCGACGTCCGGGGCATGCCCACGGACACCAGACCTTCGAGTACCCCGGCGCGGGTGGTCATCTTGACGTAGCGGCCGTGCTCGGGATCGGCCCACTGGGCGATCTGCAGCCGCGGCCGGCCGTTCACGGCGCCGGCCGTCAGGGCTTCCTCGTCCCACGGTTCGGCGGCGTTGTCCCCGGCTACGACCATGTTCATCCCGCGGGCCTTGAGAACGATCACGCCCGGCTTTTCGGCCTCAAGCGGCGGCAGCGACTCCGCCTCCGCAGAAGACCCGGACGCCAGCAGCACCAAGTACTCGGCCAGCCATTCGGCCTGCCGCCAGCCCGGGCCCACGAGCCCGGACGGACCCCGCGCGGTCCGGCACTCGACGCACTCCGGCTCGGGGCAGCGGACCTCGGCGCAGTCGCCGATCGCGAAAATGTGGGGTTCGTGGTGGGCCCGGAGATTGTGGTCCACCAGGATCCCGGCGGCGGTCGAGAGCCCACAGCCTTCCGCCAGTTCGGTCCGCGGGCGGACGCCGCAGGAAAGCACCAGCAGGTCCCCGTCGATCGCGGAACCGTCATCGAGCAGCAGGGCCGAGAAGCGGCCGTCGGGCGCGTTGTGTTCCACCCCGACGGAGCGCGCGTTGCCGGCCACCCGCACACCGCAGTCCCGCAGGCTCGCCGCGAGCACGGCGCCGCCGCCGCGGTCGATGTTGCGGCCCAGGGGATGCGGGCCGTTGTGCACCACGGTGACAGTGGCGCCTTCCTCGGCCGCGGCCAGGGCGGTCTCCAGGCCGAGCACGCCGCCGCCCAGGACCACCACGCGCTTACCGCCGGCCACCGCCGACTGCAGCACCGAGGCGTCGCGCAGGTCCCGGAGGGCAGTCACGCCGGCAGGCAGCACGGGCGCGGCAGGATCCGGGTTCAGCCCCGTGAGGTTAGGGATCACCGGGCGGGACCCGGTGGCGAAGACCAACCGGTCATAGCCGGGGGAGGTGCCATCGGTGAGGACCACCCGCTGGCGGGCACGGTCCACCCGGCGGACCCGGACGCCCAGACGGACGTCGACGCCGTCGGCAATGAGCGCCGCCGCGTCGGACAGGGCCAGGGCCGCCGCCGTGGTCCGGCCGACGCCCAGATCAGCCACGAGAACGCGGTTGTACGCGGCCTCGGACTCCTCGCCGATCACCGTCAGATGGGTCACTCCGCTGCGCACGGCCGGCAGCAGTTCGTCGATCAGCCTCGCGGCAACGGGCCCGAAACCCACCACCACAATCCGCTCAGTCATGAGGCACCCTCTTTCTGGAAATCAGCAGCCAGCAACACATCTGCGGCCGGCCGGATCCACACCTGGCTGGTCTTGAACTCCGGCATCCCCGAGATGGGGTCCGTGACGGCCTCGGTGAGGCGGTTGGCGCTCTCCAGCTCCGGGAAGTGGAACGGCAGGAACACCGTCTCGGGGCGGATGTCCGTGCTCAGCTCGGCACGGCAGCTGACCTCGCCGCGTTCGTTGGAAACGGACACGTAGTCGCCGTCGGCAATGCCCTGGGCGGCGGCCGCCGCGGGGTGGAGCTGCAGGCGGGCCTCGGGCTGGGCGGCGGCAAGCGCGGCCACCCGGCGGGTCTGTGCACCGGACTGGTAGTGCTCCATGAGGCGGCCCGTGATCAGGGTCATCGGCGTGCCGGCGTCGGAAGCCCGCACAACACCGGCAGAGCGGCGCCGCGGCGAGACCGCGGTGAACACGGCGCGGCCGTCAGCGTGGGCGAAGGTGTCCAGGAAGAGCCGGGGCGTGCCCGTGCTCCCCGCGGGGTAGGGCCAGTAGGCTGCCTCGCCGCGGTCTAGCATGGCGTAGTCGATTCCGGAGTAGTCGGCCAGGCCGCCCGAGGATGCCAGCCGGAGTTCCTCAAAGACGGTCTCCGGGTCCTCGCTGAAGGTGGAGGGCGCGTGCAGCGCTTCGGCCAGCCGGGTCATGATCCACAGCTCGCTCCGGACGCCGGGCGGGGGAGCCAGGGCGCGGCGGCGGCGGAGTACGCGGCCCTCGAGGTTGGTCAGCGTGCCCTCCTCCTCGGCCCACTGGGTGACCGGCAGGATCAGATCGGCTTCGGCCGCGGTCTCGGACAGGAAGAAGTCGCAGACCACCAGGAAGTCCAGGCTGCGCAGGCCCTCGATCACGGAGTTTGCATCCGGGGCGGAAACCGCCACATTGGCGCCGTGCACGAAGAGGCAACGGACGCCGTCGGGCTTTCCCATCGACTTCAGCAGTTCGACGGCGGGGACGCCGGGGCCGGGGATCAGCGTTTCCGGGACGCCCCAGACTTTGGCCATGTGGGCTCGGGCCGCGGGATCGGTGATCTTGCGGTAGCCGGGCAGCTGGTCAGCCTTCTGGCCGTGTTCGCGGCCGCCCTGGCCGTTGCCCTGGCCGGTCAGCGTGCCATAACCGCTGCGCGCGGAGCCCGGCAGGCCCAGCAGGAGTGCGAGGTTGATGGCGGCGGTGGCGGTGTCCGTGCCGTCCACGTGCTGTTCCACGCCGCGGCCGGTCAGGATGTAGCTGCCGTCCTTCGCGGCGCCGTCGGCCAGCCGCCGGGCGGTGTCACGGATCAGCGCCGCGGGCACGCCGGTGATGGACTGCACGCGTTCCGGCCAGAAGGCATTCACGCTGCGGACCAGGGCGTCGTAGCCGGTGGTGCGGGCCGCGATGTACGCGGAGTCGGCGAGGCCTTCGTGGATCACAACGTGGGCCAGGCCCAGGAGCAGGGCGAGGTCGGTGCCGGGCAGCGGCTGCAGGTGCAGGCCGCCGCCGCCGGAGGTGAAGGCCGCTGTGGCGGACCGCCGGGGGTCCACCACGATCAGCCCGCCGGCGTCGCGCGCGCCCACCAGGTGCTGCACGAACGGCGGCATGGTCTCGGCGACGTTGGAGCCGAGCATGAGGATGGTGCTGGCGGCGTCGAGGTCCTCCAGCGGGAAGGGCAGTCCCCGGTCCAGGCCGAAGGCGCGCATGCCGGCCGCGGCGGCCGAGGACATGCAGAACCGTCCGTTGTAGTCGATCCGGGAGGTGCCCAGGGCCAGCCGGGCGAACTTGCCGAGCTGGTAGGCCTTCTCATTGGTGAGCCCGCCCCCGCCGAAGACGCCGACGGCGTCCGCCCCGTACCGGGCGCGAGTTTCCTTCACGGCGGAGGTGATGAGCCCCAGGGCCTCATCCCAGCTGACCGGGCGGTGGACGCCGTCCGAGCCTTTGAGCAGGGGCTCCGTGACGCGGCCGGGGTGGTTGAGCAGCGAGGCCGAGGTCCAGCCCTTGCGGCACAGGCCGCCGCGGTTAGTGGGGAAGTCGCGTCCGCTCACGTTTACGAGTGGCGCGTCCAGGACCGGGGCACCCGGAGCGGGCGGCGCCGCAGCCTCCGGCCGGCGCCGCCGGCACGGGGTCTGACCCCGGCTGGACAGCCGGGGTCAGAGCCGCTGGGGTGGTCAGCGTCATGGCGCACTGCAGGGCGCAGTAGGGGCAGTGCGTGTCGGCGCTGTTGGTCATGTTAGACGTGTCCCATCGCGTTGCGGTTGGCGTTGCGGATGTAGCAGAACCAGCACACGGCCAGCATCAGGACATAGGCCCCGACGAATCCGTAGAAGGCGGGGGTGTACGAGCCGCTGGCGCTGTTGGAGGCGTTCAGCACCTGCGGGATGACGAACCCGCCGTAGGCGCCGATGGCCGAGATCAGGCCAAGGGCCGAGGACGCCAAGCGCTGCGTGGCCACCGTGCCGGCGCCGGAGCGTGCGGCCCGGCTGGAGGTGGCGAAGATGACCGGGATCATCCGGTACGTGGCGCCGTTTCCGAAGCCGCTGGCCGTGAAGAGGAGCAGGAACAGGACCAGGAAGAGCCAGAAGTTCTTCAGCGGCAGGGTCCAGATCATGGTCAGGGTGATGACGGCCATGGAGGCGAAGGCGGTGACGGTCATGCGGGCTCCGCCCATCCGGTCCGCCATGCGTCCGCCGTAGGGGCGGGCCAGGGAACCGACCAGCGGGCCGAGGAAGGCCAGGGACAGTGCCACGGTGCCGACGCCGATCGAGGAGAACGCCGGGAAGTAGTCCTTGATGAGCTTGGGGAAGACGCCGGCGAAGCCGATGAACGAGCCGAAGGTGCCGATGTACAGCAGCGCCATGATCCACAGGTGCGGTTCCTTCAGCGCGGCGAGGGAACCGGCCACATCGCCCTTGGCGCTGGTGAGGTTGTCCATGTATTTGTAGGCACCGAATGCTGCCAGCAGGATCAGCGGGATCCACATGAGCCCGGCGACAGGCAGGTTTACCGTGCCGGCGGCCAGCAGGGTGACGGCGATGGGAACGGCCAGCTGTGCGACGGCGGCACCGAGGTTTCCGCCGGCGGCGTTCAGGCCCAGGGCCCAGCCCTTTTCCCGCGCCGGGTAGAAGAAGGTGATGTTGGCCATGGAGCTGGCGAAGTTGCCGCCGCCGAAGCCCGCGAGGGCCGCCACCAGCAGCATGACGCCGAACGGTGTGGCCGGGTTGGCGACGCACAGGGCCAGTCCCACGGACGGGATCAGCAGCAGCAGGGCCGAAACGATGGTCCAGTTCCGGCCGCCGAAGCGGGGGACCATGAAGGTGTAGGGGATGCGGAGGGTAGCACCAACGAGGCTGGGCATGGAGATCAGCCAGAAGATCTCGTTCGTGGAGAACTTGAAGCCGGCACCGGGAAGCTGGACCACCACGATGGACCAGAGCTGCCAGACGACGAAGCCCAGGAACTCGGCGAAGATGGACCAGTTCAGGTTGCGCCGGGCGATGGAGCGGCCCTGGGATTCCCACTGCTCCTTGTTCTCTGCATCCCAGTTGGCGATCCAGCGGCCGGGCCGGTGATCGAGGGTAAGGGTGTCGGCGGCGCGGGTGTCGCGGACATCTGCGGTTGGTTCAGCAGTCACTTAGGAGACCTCCTTGGGGGATGTTGTCCTTCCAAGGTAGGGAAGCCGCGTTTCAGGGACCGTCGCCCTTTGTTAACGTGCTGTGACGTTTGCCTATCGGCCCTCTTGTGACGGCGTTAGGATCGCTGTGACAACCATCACGTGAGACGAATCCAGATGTCCAAATAGTGGACCTTTTGTCCAGTCGATGGACTGACGGAACTAAGATAAAAGCATACGAATCCCTAGCCGGACGGCCCGGGGCATCGGGCTCTTCAGGAATATCCGTCCGGTCTTCATGAAAGCGTTACTACATGTCATCCACTGCCACCTCCACGGGGCATGGGTCCGTCAGGCAGGTGAACTCGCGCGGCCGCGTGATTGTCGCCAGCCTGATCGGCACCACCGTTGAGTTCTATGACTTCTACGTGTACGCCACGGCGGCCGTGCTCGTCTTCCCCAAGCTGTTCTTCCCCGGACAGAACGAGACCACCCAGCTGCTGAGCTCCTTCGCCGTCTTCGGCGTCGCGTTCGTCGCCCGCCCGCTGGGCTCCGTGGTCTTCGGCCACTTCGGTGACAAGTTCGGCCGCAAGGGCACCCTCGTGGCCTCGCTGCTGACCATGGGTGTTGCCACCTTCCTCATCGGCTGCCTGCCGACGGCGGGCGTCCCGGGCTGGACCTTCTGGGCGCCGGCACTGCTGGTGGTCATGCGCTTCGCCCAGGGCCTCGCCCTCGGCGGCGAATGGAGCGGCGCAGCCCTGCTGGCCACCGAGAACGCCCCGGCCAACAAGCGCGCCGTCTACGGCACATTCCCGCAGCTGGGTGCGCCGATCGGCTTCATCATCGCCAATGTGATCTTCCTGGTGTTCAGCTACACCCTGACACCGGCCGCATTCGAAGCCTGGGGCTGGCGTGTGCCGTTCCTGCTCAGCGCCGTCATGGTGATCATCGGTCTCTACGTCCGCCTGAAGCTGATCGAAACGCCCGCCTTCACCAAGGTGATCGAATCCAAAGAGGTGGCCAAGCTGCCCGTGGGCCGGGTCTTCAAGACCAGCTGGCGTCAGCTCATCCTGGGCACCTTCATCATGCTCGCCACCTACGTGCTGTTCTACCTGATGACCACGTTCACGCTGACCTATGGCACCCGTGCCGCCAGCCTCGACGCCGCCAAGGCCGCGGCCGCCAAGGCCGGCAAGCCGATGACCGACGCCGCGGCGGCCGCGTTCGTCCCGGGCCTGGGCTACACCCGCAACGACTTCCTCTGGATGCTGATCGCCGGCGTCGTGTTCTTCGGCATCTTCACCCTGGTCTCCGGCCCGCTGGCCGAGAAGTACGGCCGCCGCAAGATGCTGCTTGTTGTCACCGGGGGCATCTTCGCCTTCGGCCTGCTGTTTGTCCCGCTCTTCAGCGGCGGCTTCATGGGCACCATGGCGCTGCTGATTATCGGCTTCTCGCTGATGGGCCTGACCTTCGGACCGATGGGAGCGCTCCTGCCGGAATTGTTCCCCACGAACGTCCGGTACACCGGGTCCGCCATCAGCTACAACGTCTCCAGCATCCTCGGCGCAGCCGTGGCACCGTTCATCGCCGTCTGGCTCTGGGAAACGGCGAAGGGCAGCCCCGTGCTGGTCGGCGTCTACCTCACCGCCATGGCCGTGCTGACGCTGATCGCCCTGTTCGTGAGCAAGGAAACCCGCGACCTCGATTACGAGAACAACGTGGCCTGACGCTCCAGCCCGGCAAACGCAGCTGAGTCTGCCGAGGTGAGACTTCGCGCACATGGTTCGATCGATAGGTCGATCGAACACGGCGCGACGTCTCACCTCGGCGCGTTAAAAGGCCAGGCTCAGCTCGCGTACCGTTCCACGAAGTTCCGGAGGATCTTCATCGGTTCCGTGGCGGTGAACTGCCGGGCGTCTTCCATAAGCAGTTCGGCCGATTCCGGCGGGAAGTATCCGGCATGGCGGTAGATGTCGATCCTGGTGACCAGCCCTTCCGCGTCGAGCTCCGGGTGGAACTGGGTCGCGTAGAGGTTGGTCTTGATCCGGAACATGTGCACGGGGCAGGCGGCGGAGCTGGCCAAGAGCACCGCGTGGGAGGGGAGAACGGTGCAGGCTTCCTTGTGGCCGGTGAAGGCAATGAACTGCTCCGGCATCCCCTTCAGCAGGGGATCCTGCATCCCCTCCGGTGTCAGGCTGATCGTCACACCGCCGAGCCCTTCACCGTAGGTCTTGTCGATCACGGCACCCTGGTGCAGGCCCAGCGTCCCGACCCCGTAACAGGCGCCCAGGAAGGGAAAGTCCTCGGCCACGATCCGGTCCAGCAGCGCGGCAAGCTCCCGCTCCACCCGGTGCTGGGCGGCGCTCTTGTGCTCCGCGGGATCGCTGGACGTGAAGGGGCTCCCGCCCACAATCACGCCGGAATACTCCGTAAGGTCCAGCTCGGGGAGCGGACCGGCTTCCATCCGGATGCGGTGCAGCTGCTCCGCCGTAAGCCCTCCGTAGCGCAGGTAGGCGCGGTATTCGTCCTCGGCGGCGGCGTCCTCAGCGCGCGAGGCGAGGAGCAGGAATGGCTTCACACCCCCAGTCTGCATGGGCCGGTCACGCAGGCGCCAGAGGCGCGCCCGGCTGGTAGCAGAGCCCGACGGCAGGGCCGCGGTTACTCCGCGGCGCCGTCCTCGATCATGGCGATCACGGCGCCGGCGGAAACGGTCTCGCCGGCGGCTGCTGACAGGCCAATCACGATTCCGGCGCGGTGCGCGGTGAGCGGCTGCTCCATCTTCATGGCCTCAAGCACGACGACGAGGTCCCCCTCGGCGACAGCGTCGCCCTCGGCGACGGCCACCTTCACGATGGTGCCCTGCATGGGGGAGGTCAGCGCGTTGCCGCTGGCCGCCACCACGGCCCCGCCGCTGCGCGAGCGCTTTTTGGCCTTGGCGGGCTTGCTGCCGCCCGGGGCGCTGACCGAGCCCAGCGACGCCGGAAGGACCACTTCCAGGCGCTTGCCGCCGACCTCGACGACGACGCGCTGGCGTTCGCCGGCGTCGGGCCCTTGAGCCTCGGTGCCGGTGGGCGTCCATGCGGGGATGTCGTTGACGAAGGCCGTCTCGATCCAGCGGGTGTGGATCTTGAAGGCCCCCTCGGCGGGTGCGAAGTCGGGGTTGGAGACGACGGCGAGGTCGAACGGGATGACGGTGGGGATGCCTTCCACGACCATCTCCTCGAGCGCCCGGCGGGCACGCTGCAGCGCCTGGGGGCGGGTGGCGCCGGTGACGATCAGCTTGGAGAGCATCGAGTCGAAGTTGCCGCTGATGACGTCACCCTGCTCCACGCCGGAGTCGATGCGCACGCCGGGGCCGGTCGGGTTCTTGAGCAAGGTGATGGTGCCGGGGGCGGGCATGAAGTTCCGGCCCGGATCCTCGCCGGTGATGCGGAATTCGATGGAGTGACCGCGGACCTCCGGGTCCCCGTAGCCGAGCTCCTCGCCGCGGGCCAGCCGGAACTGCTCACGGACGAGGTCGATCCCGGTGACTTCCTCGGAGACGCAGTGCTCCACCTGGAGGCGGGTGTTGACCTCGAGGAAGGAGATAGTGCCGTCCTGGCCGACCAGGAACTCGCAGGTGCCGGCGCCGAGGTAGCCGGCCTCCTTGAGGATGGCCTTGGAGGACTCATAGAGGCGGCGGTTCTGCTCCTCGGTGAGGAACGGGGCCGGGGCCTCTTCGACGAGCTTCTGGTTGCGGCGCTGCAGCGAGCAGTCGCGGGTGGAGACGACGACGACGTTGCCGTGGGCGTCGGCGAGGCACTGGGTCTCGACGTGGCGGGGGGCGTCCAGGAAGCGCTCGATGAAGCACTCGCCGCGGCCGAAGGCTGCGGTGGCCTCGCGCACGGCGGATTCGAACAGTTCGGGGATTTCCTCGCGGGTGCGGGCCACCTTGATGCCGCGGCCGCCGCCGCCGAAGGCCGCCTTGATGGCCACGGGGAGGCCGAACTTGTCCACAAACTCGAGGATTTCCTCTGCGGATTCCACCGGGTCGGCCGTGCCGGGGACCTGCGGGGCGCCGACCTTTTCGGCGATGTGGCGGGCCCGGACCTTGTCGCCGAGGGCGGAGATCGCCTCGGGGGAGGGGCCGATCCAGGTGATGCCGGCGCCGATCACCTTGGCGGCAAACTCGGCGTTCTCGGCTAGGAAGCCGTAGCCGGGGTGGATGGCGTCGGCGCCGCACTGGCGGGCCACCTCGATCAGCTTGTCCATCACCAGGTAGGACTCCGCGGCGGTGTTGCCGCCGAGTGCGTACGCCTCGTCGGCCAGCCGGACGTGCAGCGCGTCGCGGTCCGGGTCCGCGTAGACGGCCACGGACGCGATGCCCTCATCGCGGGCGGCGCGGATGATGCGCACGGCGATTTCGCCGCGGTTGGCGATCAGCACCTTGCTCACGCGCTGGGTGCCTGGGGCTGCGACTGAGGGCACGGTGTTTGCGGACTGCTCCGAATTTCCTGACAAGGCGTCTCCTTCTTTCCTTCAGGGAGCCTAGCGCGGTTTTGTGGGTTCCGCCGATATTACTTGCGGATTCCGCGCGTAAACGGCCCAGCCTTTGTAGGGTTGCTACAACGGGCTTCGAAATAGCTCACTCGGCGCGGAGTACCGCCGGATCGGCGGCACCGCCGGTCCACAGCTCGGTGATGCCCACGTTCGCCTGCCCCAGCAGCCCGCGGAGGGTGGAAATGGACAGCCCGACGACGGTGTGGGGGTCGCCGTCGACTTTGCGGATGAAGGCCCCGCCGTAGCCGTCGATCGTGAAGGAGCCGGCACACTGGAGCGGCTCGCCGGTGGCGATGTAGGTATCGATTTCGTCGCCGGTCATCTCCATGAAGTGCACCTCCGCGGAAGAGACGGATCCCAGCGTGGCACCGGAGCCGGCACGCTCGGAATCATCGGTGTCCCGGCAGTCCACCAGCCAGTGTCCGGTGTGCAGCACCCCCATGCTGCCGCTCATGCGGAGCATGCGTTCCTTGGCGACCTCGGCCGTGTACGGCTTGCCGTGCGCCTCGCCGTCGAACTCGAAAACGGAATCGCAGCCGATCACCAGGGCGCCCTCGGCCTCGGGCAGCGAGGCGACGGCCTCGGCCTTGGCGCGGGCCAGCAGGAGGGCCGTGTCATGCGGGTCGGTCACGCCGTAGCGGGCTTGGACCGCATCCTCGTCCACGTCGGAGACGAGTACCTCGTGCTTGATGCCGGCGTGGCTCAGCAGTGTGGTGCGGGCGGGGGACTGGGACGCAAGAATGAGGCGGGTCACCGCTCAAGCCTAATTGACTACGTGAAGGCTGGGGATCCGCGAACCGGCGCTGGGCGGGGCGAAAGACTCTAGCTACGGATTTTTGGTCATGATGGGCTTGAACCGGGATCCTACGGAGAATCGAGCAGCCCATGAACGGATGGCTAGTCGCAGGCATTGGCACAGTGGGCGCCGGAACATATTTTGGCTGGGACGGCTTCACAATCCAGTCAGGAAACCTGATTGTGATCGTGGTCATGATCATCCTGTTCGTCCTGGCCCTGGTCCTCCCCTTTCCCGGCGGGAAGCGGCGGAAATGACTGCCCGTGCCACACCGGCGCACGGTTTGCCGGCGGAGGAAAGCGACGCCCACACCTGGACCGGCAGGGCTCGCCGGTGGCTGCTTGGGAAGCTTCCTCCGGACAGGCTGTTACCGGAGGACCAGCCAAGCTATGTGGCGTCCTGGGCCTATGTATTCGGCATGGGGGCTATCGCTTCGCTGCTCTGGATTATCATTTCCGGAATCGGGCTGGGACTGAATGGACCCCACTGGTATCACGTTTCTTCGCTGGGCAGCTTCGTCAACAGCACCCATTTGTGGAGTGTGGAACTGTTCTTCATCTTCATGGTGGTGCACTTGTGGCTGAAGTTCTGGATGGCGGCCTGGCGCGGGGGCCGGGTCCTGACCTGGATCACCGGCATGCTCTCCTTCGTCGTTTCCATCGTGGCGGCCTTCACCGGGTATCTGCTCCAGACGAATTTCGATTCCCAGTGGATTGCCTTCGAAGCCAAGGACGCGCTGAACGCCGTCGGAGTAGGCGCCTGGTTCAACGTAGCCAACCTCGGACAGATCTTCGTATGGCACATCACGTTGCTGCCCCTGGCCGTGGGCGCCGTGGTGGTGCTGCACGTCCTGCTGGTCCGGGTCCACGGTGTAGCTCCACCGTTGGAGGCAGGAGAGGGCGACGCCCAGATGCTGCACAACAGCCCGGAGTCCACCAAACCTCCGGAGTCCACCAAACCTAGGGACGCAGCGCGATGACCGGGAAAAACAGCAGTACCTCCTGGCGGAAGGCAGACAACATTGCCAGCAGGCCCTGGACGGGCAGCGTCCGCGAGTACGACCTCGTCAAGGAACTGACCATAGGCGTTGTCGTGGTCGGCCTGCTTGTGCTCGGTGTGTCCGCCATCTTCGGGTCACCTGATGAGCCCAGCGTCAGTCTCAAAGGCTGGGCAACTGCCGCCCCGGCGGATTTCGTCGCCACCGCCGCAAAAGAACTTGGCGGAACCAGCGATACCGCAGGGTACGGGCCGCCGTACAACTCGACTCCGGACGCGTCGCAGAAAATCGGTCCCGTCGATCTCCAAAGTCTCTCCGGCGTCCGCCTTCCGGTCGATACCGCCAATGACTTCGTGATTGCCCCGCTGGAGACGCTGCCGTCCCCTCCAACCGCCGTTACCGACTGGACTGCCGCTACGGATCAGCAGCGCTCTGACTGGACAGTCGCTTATTCCGACGCCCTCGCCGCCGCCCCCGACAACGACCCTGCCAAGGTGGCCGACGGCGACTATGGCCCAGTTCCTGCGCTGACCGGCGCGTTGCTGGACATGGCACGGCAAGGCAATCTGGACGGCGTGCTGCAGGGTTGCGGAAACTTCTACAACAACATGGACTACACCCGCAGTCTGCTGTTTCTAGGAGACGGCAGCTATTTCGCGGGTCTGGCGGCAAGCCAACACCTCACCGGGGACCAGTGGGGCGTAATGAACGAGACCGGCGACACGCCCGGGCAGTCCTGGCTCTGGCTCTTCTCGCTCCTCTACCAGGTGGAACCGTTCAAGTCCTCGCCAAATGCCGATGCCCTGGTCGTAGTCACAATGCTGGTGCTGACCGCATTGCTGACCCTGTTGCCGTTCATCCCCGGTCTGAGGTCGCTGCCGCGGAGATTGCCTCTTCATCGCCTGATCTGGAGAGACTACTACCGTCGCTGAGCCTTCCGGCGCCCGCGGCCGGTGCCGGCTTGCGGAGCTTCGCGCCTTCAACGTCCACGTCCGGCAGGATGCCGTCCAGCCAGCGCGGCAGCCACCAGGCCTTCTCGCCGAGCAGGTACATCACGGCCGGGACGATCGTCATGCGCACCACGAACGCGTCCACCAGCACGCCGAAGGCCATGGCGAAGCCGAGCGGGCGGACCATATTCAAGTGCGAGAAGATGAAGCCGGAGAACACGCTGACCATGATGATGGCGGCGGCGGTGACCACGGCGGCCGCGTGGCTGAAGCCGGAGCGGACGGCATGTTTGGCGGACTCGCCGTGCATATAGGACTCGCGCATGCCGGAGGCAATGAAGACCTGGTAGTCCATGGCCAGGCCGAACAGCACGCCGATCAGGATGATGGGCAGGAAGCTGAGCACGGCGCCGGGGTTGGCGACGTCGAATACGGTTCCCAGCCAGCCCCACTGGTAGACCGCCACAACGGCGCCGAAGGCGGCGGCCAGCGAGAGCAGGAAGCCTCCGGTGGCCAGCAGCGGCACCACGACGGAGCGGAACACGAGCAGCAGCAGGATCAGGGAGAGCCCCACGACGATCGCCAGGTACGGGGGCAGGGCGTCGCCGAGTTTCGTGGAGACGTCCACGTTGCCGGCGGTCTGGCCGGTGAGGCCGATGCGCGCGCCGGTGGCGTCCTTGATCTCGGCGTTCTTGCCGCGCAGCTCCGACACCACCTGGACCGTGCTGGCGCTGGCCGGGCCCTCCTTGGGGATCACCTGGAACACCGCGGTGCGGCGGTCCTCGCTCAGCGCCACCGGGACGGCTGCCGTCACGTTGTCCACGCCGCGCAGGATGTCGGCGACGTCGAGCTGCTTGGCCTGGGCCTCGGCCGCGCTCAGCCCGCCGGGGAAATCGCCCACCACCACGATCGGGCCGGTCATGCCTTCGCCGAAGCTGCGGCCGGTGACGTCGTAGGCTTTGAAAGCCTGCGAGTCGACAGGTTCCGAACCGCCGTCGGGCAGCGCGAGCCTCAGCTGGCTGGCAGGGAGCGCCACGACGCCCAGCAGCAGAACTCCGGCCAGCAGCACCATGACGGGGTGCCGGGTGACCAGCCCGCCCCAGCCGTGGCTGTTGCGGCGTTCTTCCTTGGCGCGGTCCTCGGTCTCGTGTCCGGGGGCGGCGTTGTGCTTGTTCGCCTTGGCCCAGGCGCGCTTGGTAATGAGTCTGCGGCCCAACAGGGAGAGCACCGCCGGGGTCAGGGTCAGCGCGACGACGACGGCGACCGCCACCGTTGCGGCCGCTGACAGGCCCATCACGGCCAGGAAGGGAAGGCCAGGGATCACAAGGGCTGCGAGGGCGATGATGACGGTCAGGCCTGCGAAGAGCACGGCATTGCCGGAGGTACCGGTGGCCAGGGCCACGGATTCCTCGGCGTCCATGCCTGCCAGCAGCTGGCCGCGGTGCCGGTTGACGATGAACAGGGAGTAGTCGATGCCCACGGCGAGGCCCAGCATCAGCGCCAGCATGGGGGAGATGGAGCTCATGTCGACGACGCCGGTGAGGGCGAACGTGCCGCCCACGCCCACGGCCACCCCGACGAGGGCCATCAGCAGCGGGAGTCCGGCGGCGATCAGGGTGCCGAGCATGAAGATCAGAACCAGGGCGGCGATGGCGATGCCGAGGATCTCGGAGATGCCGAACAGCTCCGAGACGTCCTCGGTGATTTCCTTGCTCGCGAGGGCGGTAACGCCCGTGGAGGAGACTTCCTGGGCAATGTCCTGGACCTGCCGTCGGACCGCGGGGGCCAAGGAATTGATGGAGGTCTTGAACTGGACCTGCGCGATCGCGGCTTTGCCGTCCTCGGAAACGAAGCGCATGCCCTGGGAAGCCTCGAGCTGGCGCTGGGCGAGGGCGAGCTTTGACTCCCCGGACTTGAGTTCCTTGGTACCGGCGTCGAACTTTTCCTGGCCTGCGGCGAGGGCGGCCTCCTGCTCACTCAACTGGGCATCGATGGCGGCCGGGGACAGCCCGGCGGCGGCCATCTCCTTCTCGGCGTCGGCCAGCTGGGCCTTGCCGGCGGAAAGCTCCTCGGCGGACGTCTTCAGCTGGGCTGTGCCGGCGGCGGACTGCTGCTCGGCCGTGGTGATGTCCGCGGCGGCCTTGTCCAGCTGGGCCTGGGTGGCGAACGGGTCAACCGTTCCCTGGACATCGGGGAGGGTCTTCAGCTTGGCCAGGACGGCGGAGACGGCGTCCTTGCCGTCCTGGCTGAACTGGCCGTCCTTGGCCTCGAACACGATGCCGGCCGAGCCGCCGGCGGACTGGGGCAGCTCCTTCTTGAGCTTGTCCGCCATCTGCTGGGTTTCGGTTCCCGGGATCTGGAAGTTGTTGGACATGGTGCCATGGAAGGCGGCTGCGGCGCCCCCGACGGCCAGCATGACGGCGAGCCACAGGGAGATGACCAGCCAGCGGTGCCGGTAGGAGAACTTGCCGAGGCGGTAGAGCAAAAGAGCCATGTCAGTGCCGATCTGGGGGAGGAGTGGCGGCGGAGTAGGTGGCCGGGGGAGCCGGGGCGGCGGCCGAGGTTGCCGTGCTGGCGGCGGGGGCGGCGAAACCGGAGCCCAGCAGGCCCATGGCGTCGATCAGGAGCTGGCGGAGGGCGGAGAGGGATGCGGGGCTGAGGTCGCCGCCGCACCGGGCGAACCACACGTCCATGGCGGCTTTTCCGCAGGAGATGACGGAGCCCGCCAGGGCGCGCAGGTACAGCTCGTCGATCTCGCCGCCGGCTCCCTGGGCGAAGCGCTCCCGGGCGGCGTCGATGATCTGTTCGGTGCAGTGGTCCCAGGCCTCCAGCTCCGAACGGCTGAGCTGGGGGTTGGTCTGGCCCAGGGCGTAGAGCTCGGCCATCGGGGCAACCGTCATCGGGTCGGCCAGTTCAACCAGGGCGGCCCGGGCCGATTCCAGGATGGGTTCGGCGGCCGGGCGCAGCCGGAACTGCTGGAGCGCGGTGTCGAGGAAGCCGAAGGTCACCGAGGCGATGGCGGCTTCGGTGCTGCTGAAGTAGTTGAAGAAGGTCCGGCGGGAGATCGCGGCGGCGTCGGCAATGTCCTCGACGGTGAAGTTCCCCGGCCCCCGGGTGCGGAGCAGGTCCAGGGCCGCGTCCGTGATGGCCTGGCGGGTTGCGGCCTTGTTGAGTTCGCGGCGCGAAGGGGTGTTGGGTTCGCGCGGCGAAGCCGCGGACGCCGGCGGAGCGGCAGGAGATGTTGAGGCGGGCACGTGCTTACACTACGTGCATGTTTGCACTCCGGGCAAGTTTTTTCGACGACGTTGGCGGAACGCTTCGGGAACGCCTCCGGCCGCTGGCGCGGATCAGGGTATTGGCTGGTCCGCCGCGCCGGAACCGGAGCTGGTCAGGTAGATGGACTGGCCGGTCGCGCCGGGTTCGTCTTGAGCGAGCGGGATGGCGAACACGGCGGTGCCGTAGGCGCAGACCTCTGTCCAGTTGGGCCCGATCTCGGAGGTGTCGAAGCGCATGGCGAGGATGGCGTTGGCCCCGCGCTGCTCCGCCTCGGCGACCATCCGGGCCATGACCTGCTGGCGGCTCTCGTACAGGGCCTTGGTCATCTCCGGGAGCTCCCGCCGGCCAGGGAACGGAACCCGGCCATCATCTGGGCCGCAATGTCACGGGAACGCACGGTCAGGCCCATGACTTCGCCGAAGACGGCGTCGATCCGGTGGCCGGGGATGTCATTCGCGGTGACGATCAGCATGCCCCGAGCCTATCCACTTTTCGGGCCGCGGCAGTGGCAAACTCGGCGGGAAAATCGACGGGAAGATTCACAGGAAGATGAAAGGTTGGTAACAGCTATCCGTGAACCTGTGGGCGCACACTGGAAGTGCTCTGGAATCAGACTTCACCGGAAAAACTGAGCAGGTAACAGCCGCCGTCCCGCGCGGCAGATCCAGGAGACAAGTCATGTCACGCACCAAGAGAATAGCCCTCGGTCTGGGGGCAGCGGCTCTGGCACTTGGCGCCGGCCTCGGCGTCGCTGGAATAGCCTCCGCCACCTCCTCGCCGAGCCCCAGCCCCAGCTCCACCGCCCCGGCAGACAATTCGGCCGACGGCCAGGGAATGCACGGCGGGCGCCACGGCCACGGCGGTGCCGAGCGCGGCGAGCGTGCCAAGGAGCTCGCCGCCAAGCTGGGCGTCGACGAAGCCAAGGTAGCGGACGCCCTGAAGACCTTCCGCGAAGCCAACAGGCCGGCCACGCCGCCTGCTGAGGGGCAGAAGCCGGACCGCGCCGCGATGGAGAAGGCCCTGGCGGCGTCCCTGGCGAAGTCGCTCGGCATTGACGAATCCAAGGTCACCACGGCCCTGGAGGAACTCCGCACGGCCGAGCAGGCGGACCACGCCGCAGCGTTGAAGCCCCGGCTGGACCAGGCCGTCAAGGACGGCACCTTGACCCAGGCCGAGGCCGACGCCGTCACCAAGGCCGCCGAGAAGGGCGTGATCGGCCGGGGCCGCTAGCCCTGTCGTGGCCGGCCCTGCCGCTAGCCCTGCCGGACGCGGCTTAACGAAGAATTCCCCGGGAGATCCCGGGGAATTCGTCGCTAACGCTTCGGCCGTGTGCCGAGCAGGCTAGGCCTTCGCGCCGGCCAGTTCGCGTGATTCCGGGGCCGCCGAAGGAACCGCAACAGCGGACGGGTCAGCAGCAGGTGCGGTGACTGTGTCAGCGACTTCGTCACTGAAGGGATCGCCGTTGCGCGGCGCGTTGTACAGCGCCTCATCCAGCATGCCCTGGCGCTTGGCCACGATCGTCGGGATGAGGGCCTGCCCGGCCACGTTGACGGCGGTGCGCCCCATGTCCAGGATCGGATCAATCGCCAGCAGCAGGCCGACGCCGGCCAGCGGCAGTCCCAGCGTGGAGAGCGTCAGCGTCAGCATCACGACGGCGCCCGTGGTGCCCGCCGTCGCGGCGGAGCCCAACACGGAGACGAGCGCGATCAGCAGGTACTGGGTGAAGTCCAGCTGGATGCCGAAGAACTGGGCCACGAAGATCGCAGCGACGGCCGGGTAGATCGCGGCGCAGCCGTCCATCTTGGTGGTGGCGCCGAGCGGCACCGCGAAGGAGGCGTAGGCGCGGGGGACGCCCAGGTTCCGCTCCGCCACACGCTGGGTCAGCGGCAGGGTGCCGATCGAGGAGCGGGAGACGAAGGCCAGCTGCACGGCCGGCCAGACGCCGGAGAAGTACTGCTTGATGGACAGTCCGTGGGTGCGGATCAGGACCGGGTAGACGACGAACAGGACGAGGGCCAGGCCGATGTAGATGGCCACCGTGAACTTGCCCAGCGAGCCGATGGTGTCCCAGCCGTAGACGGCCACGGCGTTGCCGATCAGGCCGACGGTGCCGATCGGGGCGATGCGGATGATCCACCAGAGCACCTTCTGGATCACGGCCAGCGCGGAGGCGTTGAGGTTCAGGAACGGTTCGGCCGCCTTGCCCACCTTGAGGGCCGCGATGCCGACGGCGATTGCGATCACCAGGATCTGGAGCACGTTGAAGCTCACCGCCGTGGCGGCCACGCCATCAGTCACGGTGGTGCTGGCGCCAAGGCCCAGGAAGTTCTTGGGGAACAGACCTGTCAGGAACGCCCACCAGTCACCGGACTTGCCGGCATACTTGGCGTCCTGGGCGATGCCGGTGTTGGCGCCGGGTTGCAGGAGCACGCCCAGACCCATGCCGATCAGCACGGCGATCAGGGACGTGATCGCGAACCAGAGCAGCGTGTTCCAGGCCAGCCGCGCGGCGTTGGACACCTCACGCAGATTGGAGATGGAGCTGACGACGGCGGTGAAGATGAGCGGGACCACGGCGGTCTGCAGCAGCGAGACGTAGCTCGAGCCGATGGTCTGCAGCGTGGTGCCGAGGGCGTTGGGGTTCGCCTTGGTGCTTCCCGTGTACTTGGCCAGGAGGCCAAGGCCCAGGCCCACGATCAGGGCGGCGATGATCTGGAAGCCGAACGAGCCGGCCCATTTGGGCAGCTGGAAACCGGTCTTTCCTGCGGGGGAGGGGGTGCTTGTCTGAATGCTCACCAGAACACGCTAGGACCGGGCGCCATAGCACTGCGAACGGATGTTGAGAAATGTTACGCCGTCATGATTCCTTGCGCGGCGCGGGATCCCCGGGTTTCAGGCGTAATACCAGGACTTTGTGAAGTTATTCCTGCGGCGGATGTGGCGATTGTCTCGCTGCGGCCGACGGTCGTTTGAAGGGACCTAGCGCGCGCAGTTAGATGCGACGCCGCCGCCTGCGTGGTAGATCATGTCCTGGTAAACCACGGAGGAGCGCACCGGGGTGTTGCTCGTCGCTGTCTGCACCGTCGCCCCGCTGCGAGCGAGCTTGAAGGCCGGCGTAGTGCCGCTCACGAGCGGGACCTTGAAAGACGTAATCCCGGCCGAGGCGTCCATGGTCCTGACGTTGCTTCCCTGCGTAATGGTAAGGCGTCCGGGTGCCTTCAGCACGGCTACCAGCTCCACCTCGTTTTTCGCCGCGTCACCGTTGGGCACGTACATGGCTGTGGGTTTGCCGTTGCGGCCGATGGGTGTCTTCGAATACGGCGCGTTCGTGGGTTGCGAGCGGTGGTTCCAATACAGGGCGTCCTGGGAAACCGCAGGCTTTGCCCCGTTCTTGAACCAGGAGATGTAGTAGGCGGCCATGTCCAACACCGCATAACCGCGTTGCTTGGAGGGTGCCACCCAGGACTCGGTGTAGTCGTTCCAGGTCATGAGCGCAATCGAGTCTGCGTTGCTGTTGATCGCCGACGTCAGGGAATCCCGCAGGGTAGAGCTGTTGGATGACTCCCAGAAGCGCCCGTCGTAGGACCGTGAATCTTCGAACGCCACCGGCTGCATCCACGTCTTTCCTCGGCGATGAGCCTCGGCGCTGTCACGGGCGAGCGTGGGAACGCCGCTAGCGGTGCGCGTTCCCCATTGCGAATACCCGGAAACGGAGTTGTTCCACTCCGACTTTTGGGTGCCTGCCCCCCAGGAAAGGAAGATCGGAACGAGGGTCGATCTGACCCCGGAGGAGGCCAGGCGGTTCCTGAGCCCGTCCCACCACGAGGGAGTCTTGCGCTCCGGGTAGAACGGCGCCAGCACGATGTTCCCGCCGGTCCGGTAGATCGAAGGATCGTCCTTCACTTTCATGACGTCGTTGTACACGCTGTCCGAAGTGGAGCCGGCCGCACTATTGAAGTCCGGGCTGAGCATGATCTTGAACCCCGGATCCACCGCCTTGACGGCGGCCAGCATGGCGGGCAGTTGCTGCCACCGGAGGTCGCTCGAGCTGTGGTATTCCCAGATGAAACCGTCCAGGCCTGCCCCGACAGCCTGCCGGATCTCCTTCTCGAAATCGGCCTGCCGCCACGTCGTCTGGCTCGCACGCTGAGGAGTCAGCGGACGATCCCTTAGGTCATAGGCGCCGTTGGCGGAGTTATGGGAATTCAGCCAGCGCGTGTAGACGTCGCGGCTCGGATCGGGGCTGTCGACGGCGAGCGGGAACGGCGGGAAGTAGTAGGCCCACGCCTTTTTCGTCGAGGTGTGTCGGTTCGCCGGCGCGGGCAGATTAATGGGCAAGGGATTGCATGCCGCTGTTGTGGCCGTCGATATACCCGACGTTGTTGCCGCGTTCAAGGGGGTGGGGGCGCCAATCGCCGCCGCAGCCCCGAAGAGGGCGGTTACAACCACGGAGGCAGCTACCCGCATTCGCCCTCGGTTCCGCGCTTTCGCAACGTCACTTGACGATGGTCCCAGGCGTGAGGCGATTTTCCTCATAGAGTGCTCCAATATCGGGTGCTGCTCGTTCGCCCGGGCATTTGCGTCGCGGCCCCCAGCCGTCGCCGACGGCGTTCAACGCCCGCCACATGTGTCCCCAAGAGAATAGACGACTATTTTGCCCAGGTCCATATGGCACGGTCGCGGAATGCGGCGAGGTCAGACCTACCCCAGCAGCGCGCGCTTGAGGGTGTCGAGCCCCACGGAGCCGATGTTCAGGGCACCGGTGTGGAACGCCTTGAGGTCGAAGCCCGGACGGGCTTCAAGCTCGGCGCGGATCTGTTCCCAGAGCCGCTGGCCCACCTTGTAGGAGGGGGCCTGTCCCGGCCAGCCCAGGTAACGGGTGAATTCGAACTTCAGCTGCCCTTCGCTGATGGGCAGGTTGGCGCGGAGGAAGTCGAAGCCCTTTTCCGACGTCCAGCTGCCGGTGCCCCAGCGTTCGGGGACCTCGAGCTCCAGGTGCACGCCGATGTCAAATACCACGCGGGCGGCGCGCATTCGCTGCATGTCCAACATGCCCATGTGGTCACCCGGATCCTTGAGGTAGCCCAGTTCCTGCATGAGCTTCTCCGCGTAGAGCGCCCAGCCTTCCCCATGACCCGAGGTCCAGCACACGCTGCGGCGCCACTTGTTCAGCAGCTCGCGCCGGTAGGTGGCGGTGGCGATCTGCAGGTGGTGCCCGGGAACGCCTTCGTGGAACACCGTGGTGGTCTCGGCCCACGTGGTGAAGGTGTCTTCGCCGGCCGGCACGGACCACCACATGCGGCCGGGCCGGCTGAAGTCCTCTGACGGGCCCGTGTAGTAGATGCCGCCCTCATCGGTGGGGGCAATCCTGCACTCGAGCGTCTTCATGACGTCCGGGATGTCGAAGTGGAGCCCGGCGAGCTCGGCCACTGCCTTGTCGGAAAGCTCCTGCATCCAGGCCCGGAGGGCGTCGGTGCCCTTGAGCTGGCGGACGGGATCGTTGTTGAGGATCTCCTTGGCTTCTTCGATGGTGGCGCCGGGCCGGATCTCGGCAGCCACCCGTTCCTGTTCGGCGATGATGCGCTCGAGTTCCTGCACGCCCCAGGCGTAGGTCTCGTCCAGATCCACGGTGGCGCCCAGGAAGGACCGCGACGCGAGGGCGTAACGCTCGCGGCCCACGGCATCCTGGGCGGGGGCACCAGGCAGGAGTTCGGATTCGAGGAAGCCTGCCAGCCGGGCGTAGGCTACCCGGGCGGCTGCGGTGCCGGCGTCGAGCTTGGACTGCAACCCGGGGGACAGCGGCCCGTCCGCGGTCCTGGCGCCGGCGGCGAGCTTCGCGAAGAAGCCGTCCTCCGCGGCGTACTTGGCGGTCTGTTCAATCACGATCGACACCTGGCGGGCGGCGGCCACCAAGCCGCGCTGCAGGGCGGAACGCAGCGACGCGATGTAGCCGTCGATCGCCGCCGGGACATTGTGCGCCCGTCCCGCGATGTGGTCCCAGTGCTCCGCGGTGGCAGTCGGCATGAGGTCGAAGATCGCACGGATGTCCTGGGCGGGGGAGGCAATGTTGTTCAGTTCGGCCGCGTCCCAGCCCGATTCGTGGATTTCCAGCTGCAGGCCCAGGCGCTCGCGCATCGCGTCCAGCGTGACGGCGTCGACGTCGTCAGCCGGATCCAGCCCGTCCAGCGCGGCAAGTGCCCCGCGCGCCGCGGCGGCGAATTCCTCGCGGCCGGCCGGGGAGAAATCCGGGTACTCGGTCTCGTGGCCAGGCAGGCCGAGCTCTGTGGCGAAGCTCGGGTTAAGGCGGATGAGCGTGTCCGTGAAGGCATCCGCGACGGCGTCGATGGCCGTCTGCGGGCGCACGGGAGCCGCGGCTGCGGGGGCAGCGTTATCTGAGGCGGTGGTTTCGATAGTCACCCGACGAGACTAGCCCGGCCGCGGCGGTTATGAAAGGGTTACTGAACTTTCGCGGCCGTCCTGCTTACAGCGGGACGCGCCGGTCAGCCGAGGCTGCGGCGCCAGGCATCCGGTCCCGGTTTGGGCGCCAGCCGCAGTTGCTGCCGGCGGACCCAGTGCCGGACCCCGGGCCTTTCCGGCGCTGCAGGTTCGGCGCTGCCCAGGGACAGCACGACGGCGGTCAGCGCCGCCAGCTCTTCCGGCGTCGGCTCGCCCTTGACGACGGAGAGCAGCGGGTTCTCGGGCTCAACCACCGGGGTTTCGACGGGCTCAACCACCGGCTGTTCCACGGGCGTCACAGCGGGATGTTCCCGTGCTTCTTGGCGGGCAGGGCCGCCCGCTTGTCCCGCAGTGCCCGCAGGCCCTTGATGATCTGCCCGCGGGTCTCGGACGGGGCAATGACGGCGTCAACGTAGCCGAGCTGGGCCGCCTGGTACGGGTTGAGCAGCTCTTCCTCGTACTGCCGGATGACCTCGGCGCGCTTGGCCTCGACGTCGCCGCCGTCCGCCGCAACCGCCGCGAGTTCCCGGCGGTACAGGATGTTGACCGCGCCCTGGGCGCCCATGACGCCGATCTGCGCGGTGGGCCAAGCCAGGTTGAGGTCCGCGCCGAGCTTCTTGGAGCCCATCACGATGTACGCTCCGCCGTAGGCCTTGCGGGTGATCACGGTCAGCTTGGGCACGGTGGCCTCGGCGTAGGCGTAGAGCAGCTTGGCGCCCCGGCGGATGATGCCCTGGAACTCCTGGTCCTTGCCGGGCAGGAAGCCCGGCACGTCCACCAGCGTGATGATGGGGACGTTGAAGGCGTCGCAGTGCCGCACAAAGCGGGCGGCCTTCTCCGAGGCGGAGATGTCCAGGGTGCCGGCGAACTGCATGGGCTGGTTGGCCACGATCCCCACGGTGTGGCCCTCGACCCGGCCGTAGCCGATGATCACGTTCGGGGCGTAGAGGGACTGCATCTCCAGGAAGTGGGCGTCGTCCACGATCTGCTCGATGACCTTGCGCATGTCGTAAGGCTGGTTGGCGGAGTCCGGGATGAGTGCGTCGAGGGCGAAGTCGTCGTCGTCGAGCTCCAGCTCCTGCTGGTGCTCCTGGACGGGGGCCTCGGCGAGGTTGTTGGACGGCAGGAAGTCCAGCAGCTCGCGGACGAACTCGATCGCGTCGGCCTCGTCGGAGGCGAGGTACGTGGAGGTGCCCGTGTTGGCGTTGTGCTGGCGCGCGCCGCCGAGGGTCTCCATGTCCACGTCTTCACCCGTGACTGTCTTGATGACGTCCGGACCGGTGATGAACATGTGCGAGGTCTTATCCACCATGACCACATAGTCGGTCAGAGCGGGGGAGTAGGCCGCGCCGCCGGCAGAGGGGCCCATGATGAGGGAGATCTGCGGGACGACGCCGGAGGCGTGGACGTTGTTGCGGAAGATGTCCGCGAACATCGCCAGCGAGGCGACGCCTTCCTGGATGCGGGCGCCGCCGCCGTCGAGGATGCCCACCACGGGGCAGCCGTTGCGCAACGCGAATTCCTGGACCTTGACGATCTTCTCGCCGTTGACCTGACTCAACGAGCCGCCGTAGACGGAGAAATCCTGGCTATAGACGGCGACGGGCCGGCCGTCGACGGTGCCGTAGCCGGAAACCAGGCCGTCGCCGAGGGGCTTCTTCTTCTCCATGCCGAAGGCCGTGGAGCGGTGCACCGCCAGGGCGTCGAATTCGACGAAGGAGCCGGCGTCGAGCAGGAGGTCGATGCGCTCGCGGGCGGTGTTCTTGCCGCGCGCATGCTGCTTCTCGATCGCTTCCGGGCCGGAGGGCTGCTCAGCACGGGACTGGCGGTCGCGGAAGTCTGCAATCTTTCCCGCAGTCGTGGTCAGATCGTGGCTCATCAAGTGTCTCCGGCTCTGTTGCTATTTGTTTGGGCGCTGATAGTCATGGCTGATAGTCGCTGGCCCCGCACCGCACGGCGGTTTAAGTAGCTTCCGCACAAATTCACGGAAATTCCGCAGGGCCCCGATGGCAAGTCTAGTGACGCAACTGCCCAGCGCCGCTGTAGAAACCCTACAATTTTCCCTCCTCCTGCCGCCCGGAGACTAATGTTACTCACCAGTAACATTCGTCCGCTAGAGTGTGGTCATGACTTCAAGCCATGATGCTTCGGGCGCCGCCGCAGGACCGTACCAGGCCGCCGGTTCCCTCCAGGGCCGCACCATCCTCATCTCCGGAGGCAGCCGCGGGATAGGCCTGGCAATCGCCACGCGGGCGGCCCTGGACGGCGCAAACATCGTGCTCATGGCCAAGACCGGCCAGCCGCACGCCAAGCTGGAAGGCACCGTCTATTCCGCCGCCGAACAGATCGAAGCGGCCGGCGGCCAGGCACTGCCGCTGGTCGGTGATGTGCGCAATGACGACGACGTCGCCGGCGCGGTTGCCGCCGCCGTCGAACGCTTTGGCGGGATCGACATCGTGATTAACAACGCCTCCGCCATCGACCTGTCCAAGACCGACGCGGTGGACATGAAGCGCTACGACCTCATGCAGGACATCAACGTCCGCGGGACGTTCCTGCTCTCCAAGCTCGCCCTGCCCGCGCTGCGCGAGTCCGACGGCGGGCAGATCCTGACGCTGTCACCGCCGCTGAACCTGGACCCGAAATGGGCCGGGATGCACCTGGCTTACACCATGGCGAAGTACGGCATGAGCCTGACCACCCTGGGGCTGGCCGAAGAGCTCAAGGTCGACGGCATCAACGTGAACTCCCTGTGGCCCTGCACCCTGATCGACACCGCCGCCATCCGCAACATGCCCGGCGGCGGCATGATCGTCAAGGGTGCCCGCGGCCCCGGGATCATGGCCGATGCCGCCCATGCCGTGCTGACCGCCAGCAACGCGATCCCGGAGTCCGGCAGCTGGAGCGGGAACTTCTACACCGACGAGCAGGTCCTGGCGGCGGCCGGCGTCACGGACTTCACCCCGTACAGCCTCGGCGCACCGGAGGACCGGCTGGTACCTGACATTTTCCTCTGAGTTTTCTGCGGATCCCGGCTTCCGGCCGCCCGGGCCGGAGCCTCGGGGGCCGTAACTCGGTAGGATTCAAGCATGGAAGCCGCGCAGGAAGCCCCGGACCGTCCGCCCTTGGACCTGAATGCCCTCAGCGACGCGGCATTCCTGTCCGCCAAAGGCATTCCACAGCTCACCGTGGTGGAGTCCACCGGCTCCACCAACGCGGATCTCCTCCGCGGCGTGACCGAGGATCCACGCGCCTGGCCGGACCTGTCCGTGCTCGCCGCCGAATACCAGAGCGCTGCCCGGGGCCGGCTGGACCGCCGCTGGGAAGCGCCGGCCCGCAGCGCCGTCTCCGTCTCGGTTGTGCTCCGGCCGGTCAACGCCGAGGGGCGCCCGCTGCCGACCCAGAGTTACTCATGGCTGTCACTGCTGGCGGCGCTCGCGCTGCGCCAAGCCCTGCTGGACACCGCAGGCATTCCGGCCGAACTCAAATGGCCCAACGACGTCCTGGTGCGCGGCCGGAAGATCGCCGGCATCCTCGCGCAGCTCGGGCCCCTCGGTGACGGCGCGGCGCCCCCCGTGGTGCTCGGCACCGGGCTAAACGTGACACTCACCGAGGCCGAACTGCCGGTACCCACTGCCACGTCCGTGCTGCTCGAGGATCCCGCCACGGTCGACCGGACCGAGTTGCTCAAGAGCTATCTGTCCCATTTCGCCGTGCTCTACCGCAGCTTCTGCAACGCCGACGGCGACCCCGCCGCCGGGATGGCGGGCGGCCCCTCGCTGCACAAGCGGGTGGAGGCCGTGCTGACCACGCTCGGCAAACAGGTGCGCGCCCAGCTCCCGGGTGACCACGAGATCATCGGCCACGCCTCGCGGCTTGACGAGTACGGATCCCTCATGGTGGTCGACGCCGCGGCCCACGAGCACGTGGTTACCGCCGGTGATGTGGTGCACCTGCGCCCCTGGGCTCCACCCGCGGCAGACGACGCCGGGCCAGACAGCGCCGAAAGCGGATATGCGTAAAGCGCTCCTGCCGGGAGAGCAAGTGATTGTGGTGACCCGGCCCCAGCCCAGGATGTTGATTGTCCCGGCGCTGACGTTCGTTGTTGTTCCCGCGCTGGCCGCCTATGCCAGCGCCTGGGTTGTCAAAGGCGGCCCCGCAAAGCTGATCCCTCTGATCACCAAGGACTGGAATGTCTGGCTTGTCGCGGTGTGCGTGGCCCTGGCGGCGTGGGTGGTGCTCGGCTACTGCCTGCCGCGGGTGATGACGTGGCATGCCACGCGCTACACCCTGACCAACCAGAGGTTAGTTGCCCGTTACGGCATGTTAAGGCGGCGCGATCAACAGGTTTCGTTGGCCGCGGTCCGGAATGTCGTCATCGAGCAGTCGCTGCTTCAGCGCGTATTACGGTCCGGGAATATATCCTTGGACACCGGGTACCCCTCCAGCACGGTGGTCCCCGACGTCCCGGAGGCCGCGACGTTCCGAAACTTCATACTTGACGCCATTGATGATCTCCCGCAGGGTGGGGTTTTCGGGGCCGACGGCATGATTCACAACCCAGGCGAGGCCTGGCAGCGGGAGACGAGAGAAGGTGGAAGAGATGAACGCTGAGAACGTCCACCAGGAGACCGGACTCGTGGCCGAGGAGCCGTCCCAGGTGCCGGACGCCGTCGTCGAGGCCGTCACCTTCGAAGCCGCGCCTCCCACAGGCACGATCTCCGCCGAACGGCTCGCCGCCAAGGCGCTCGAAGCCCGGCTGCTGGGCGGGGAGCGCAAGCTCCGCCGTCGTGAAGTCGCCGCCGGTGCCGGACTCTCGCTCCTGTCCGCCAGGAAACTGTGGCGGGCCCTGGGCTTTCCCAACCTCGGCGATGAAGACGTCGCCTTCACCGAACGCGACCAGGCCGCATTGTCCACCGTGGTCGACCTGGTGCGGGCCGGCAAGCTGACCGAAGAAGCCGCCATTTCCGTCACCCGGGCCATCGGCCAGATGACGGACCGGATGGTGGTGTGGCAGATCGAAGCGCTCGTTGAGGATATGGTCCACCAGCAGGGGGTCCCGGATGCCGTGGCCCGGAAGCGCCTGGTCAGCGAGCTGCCGTCCCTCGTGGATGCCCTCGAGGAGATGCTGGTCTATTCCTGGCGCCGCCAGCTCAACGCCGGCGTCCAGCGGCTGGCCGTGCGCGCCGAAGCGGGGCTCCAGTCAAGCGAAGAGGGCCGCGAGGGGGACGAGGACGACGCGCCGCTGCCGCTCGCCCGGGCCGTCGGCTTCGCGGACCTGGTCTCCTACACGAGCCTTTCGCGCCGGATGAACGAGAAGACGCTGGCCCAGCTGGTGCAGCGCTTCGAAAACAAGTGCGCCGAGATCATCTCCGTCGGCGGCGGCCGGCTGGTAAAGACGGTCGGCGATGAAGTCCTCTACATCGCGGAGACGCCGGGTGCCGGCGCCGAGATCTCCCTGGCCCTGTCCCAGGCCTTTACGGAGGATGAAATCCTGCCGCAAGCCCGGGTCGCCATGGTGTGGGGCCGTATTCTCTCCCGCCTGGGGGACATCTACGGGCCGACGGTGAACCTCGCCGCACGGCTCACCGCCCTGGCGGATCCGGGAACGGTGCTGGTGGACTCGATGACCGCTGCCGCCCTGGAACAGGACGAACGCTTTGTCCTGGTGCCGCGCCCGGCGGAGGACGTCCGCGGCTTCGGCGAAATCCACCCCGTCCAGCTCCTGCGCGGCAGCGGCCGCGGCCTCGTCCTGGACTGAGGTCCCCGCCGGGAAGCCGTGGCACGCCAGGTTCCAATGTGGCGGACACTATGCAATAGTCGGATCCACCGTCCAGCCCCGGGACTGCACCTTCACCTAGGACAGGTATGAATTCACAGCCAGACGCCGCCGGCGCTACCCCCAGCCTCCGGCTCACCTGCGGCTACGGCACGGACCGCGGCCTGCGCCGCGAGATGAACGAGGACTCGTTCATCTCCTCCGATCCCGTCTTCGCCGTCGCGGATGGCATGGGCGGCCATGAAGCAGGTGAAGTCGCCAGCGGCATCTGCGTTCGCACGCTCGCCGAGATGCCGCAGATTGCCACCGGGGAGCGGACGGCCACCGCCGCCGTCGTGCAGCAGTACCTGTACCAGGCGGACGAGAACATCCGCACGGCCACCGGGTCACAGGCCGGGACGACGCTGTCCGGCGTCGTGGTTGTGGAGCAGCTGGGGGTCCTGTACTGGCTGGTCGTGAACATCGGCGACTCCCGGACGTACCGGCTGGGCAAGGGCGGCTTCGCCCAGGTCAGCGTGGACCATTCCGAAGTGCAGGAACTCGTCGACGCAGGCCAGATCACCGCGGCCCAGGCTGCAGTCCACCCCCGCCGGCACGTGGTGACCCGCGCCCTCGGCACGGGAGACGAGGCCGAGGCCGACTACTGGCTCCTGCCCATTGAGGAGGGCGACCGGATCCTGGTCTGTTCGGACGGCCTCAACGGGGAACTGTGCGACGAGGACATTGCCGGCATCCTCAGCACCGAAGCTGATCCACAGTCCGCCGTCGATGCCTTGATCGAGTCGGCACTGCGCAGCGGCGGCCGGGATAACATCACCTGCATCGTCGTGGATGCCAGCTCCGTACCCTGACCGGACAATGGCGGCGATCTAGGGCAGGATAGGTCTGTGAGCACAGGGAAGACGGCAACAGGCACCGAACAGCAAGCCACCAAACAGCAAGGCACCGAGGACGCACCGGCCCGGGAGCCGGTTCCCTCCGAGGCTGTGCGCGAAGAGTACGAGGACCTCGTTGAGCAGGTGCGCAAGCACCGCTTCGCGTACTACCAGGAAGACGCGCCGATCATCTCCGACGCCGAGTTCGACGAACTCTACCGGCGCCTGGAAACGCTTGAGGCCATGCACCCCGAACTCGTGGCCAACGATTCCCCCACCCAGGAGGTCGGCGGCGAAGTCTCTTCGGCGTTTGCCGCCGTCGAACATCTGCAGCGCATGTACAGCCTGGAGGACGTCTTCTCGCTCGCAGAGCTGGAGGCGTGGATCGCCAAGGCGGAAGCCGGCGTCACCAAGCTTGGCAACGGGACCGCGGCGCCGTCGTGGCTCACGGAACTGAAGATCGACGGCCTGGCCGTCAACCTGCTCTACCGCAACGGCGTGCTGGTCCGCGCCGCCACCCGCGGCGACGGCACAGCCGGTGAGGACATCACGCACAACGTCCTCACCATCAAGGAGATCCCGCAGAAGCTCACAGGTGATAACTTCCCGGCCGAGATGGAGGTCCGGGGAGAGGTCTTCATCCCCTCCAAGGCCTTCGCCGAGTTCAACGAGGCCCTGATCGAGGCAGGCAAGGCGCCGCTGGCCAACCCGCGCAACGCCGCCGCCGGCTCGCTGCGCCAGAAGGACCCCGCGGAAACCGCCAAGCGCCCGCTGCGCATGTACGTGCACGGCATCGGCGCCCGTGAGGGACTGGAAACAGCCAGCCAGTCGGACACCTACCGGCAGCTGGCCGCGTGGGGGCTGCCCACGAGCCCTTACTTCGAGGTCCTGGCCGGGCTGCAGGACGTGCTGGAATTCATCACCCGCTACGGCGACAAGCGGCACAGCCTCACGCACGAGATTGATGGCATCGTGGTCAAGGTGGACGACTTCGCCACCCAGCGGGGCCTCGGCTACACCTCCCGGGTGCCGCGCTGGGCCGTGGCCTACAAGTACCCGCCCGAGGAAGTCCACACGAAGCTGCTGGACATCGCGGTCAATGTGGGCCGCACCGGCCGGGTCACCCCGTATGGCGTGATGGAACCGGTCAAGGTGGCAGGCTCCACGGTGGAAATGGCCACCCTGCACAACCAGGAAGTCGTCAAGGCCAAGGGTGTGAAGATCGGCGACATCGTGGTGCTGCGCAAGGCCGGAGACGTCATCCCGGAGATCGTCGGGCCGGTCCTGGCCCTCCGCGAGCAGCAGGACCCGCCCGTCCGGGACTTCGTCATGCCCACCGAATGCCCCGCCTGCGGTACGCCCCTGGCGCCGGCGAAGGAGGGGGACGTGGACATCCGCTGCCCCAACTCCCGCTCCTGCCCGGCCCAACTGCGCGAACGCGTCTTCCACCTCGCCGGCCGCGGCGCCTTCGACATCGAGGCCCTAGGCTGGGAAGCCGCCATCGCTCTGACCAAGCCGGCCGAGCCCGAAAAACCTCCGCTGACCACCGAGGCGACGCTCTTCGACCTCACCGCGGAGGACCTTGCCGGTGTCCGGATCCGGCGCGAGAAACGCTCCAAGGGCGTGGCCACGGGCGAGTTTGAACTCGTGCCGTACTTCTTCAGCAAGGCCACCGCCAAGACCCCGTCCAAGCCGACGGCCACCACCGAGAAGCTGTTCCGCGAACTCGAGAAAGCCAAGTCCCAGCCGCTCTGGCGGGTGCTCGTGGCGCTGTCCATCCGGCACGTCGGCCCGCGGGCCTCGCGCGCGCTCGCCACGGCCTTCGGCAGCATGGACGCCATCCGCCAGGCCTCCGAGGAACAGCTGGCCAGCGTGGACGGCGTCGGCCCCGTCATTGCCGCGGCCCTGACGGAATGGTTCTCCGAGGACTGGCACGTCGAGATCGTCAACCGCTGGGCGGCCTCCGGTGTGAGGATGCAGGACGAGCAGGACGAGTCCAGGCCACGGACGCTGGAGGGGTTGACGATCGTGGTCACCGGCAGCCTCGAGGGCTTCAGCCGGGACGAGGCCAAGGAAGCCATCCTGATCCGCGGCGGCAAGGCCGCCGGCTCGGTCTCGAAGAACACCAGCTACGTGGTGGCCGGCGATAACGCGGGCACCAAGCTGGACAAGGCCGAACAGCTCGGCGTTCCGGTCCTGGACGAGGACGGCTTCCGCGCGCTGCTGGCCACTGGCCCGGTCGCTGGCCCGGACGCCGGGGAGGCCGGCTCGATCGCCGGACTGGCCAACGGCCCAGTCAGTGGCCCGGACGCCGGGGAGGCCGGCGTTGAGGAGTTGGACGTCGACAGCGAAGACCACCAGGAAGCCCCGGCCGAATGAGCGCCGGTCCCGCAGACTCGACCGCAGCGTTGCTGGAACTGGCCAAAACGGCGGCTGCGGCTGGCGCGGCGGTTCTCGCCACCCGCAACGCGGCCGCCCTGGACGTCAGCAACAAAGGCGATTCGGGGGACTGGGTGACCGCCTTCGACCTCGCGGCAGAGTCCGCCGTCCGGGACGTCCTCACCGCCGCCAGGCCGCGGGACATCATCACGGGCGAGGAAGGCGGCACCGTCCTGCCGGACGCGCCCAGCGGCTACCGCTGGTCCATCGACCCCCTGGACGGTACCACCAACTTCATCCGCAACATCGTCTACTACGGCACCTCCGTGGCTGTGGCGGACCCCGACGGCGTCTGGCTGGCCGGCGTCGTCAACGCCCCGGCGCTGGGCCGGACATACTACGCCTCCCGCGGCCACGGGGCCTGGCTGGAGGAGAAGGGCCGGCTGACTCCGCTGTTCGGCCCTGTCCCCGGACGTACCGGACAGCTCCTGGCGACGGGCTTCAGCTACGATCCGGACGTCAGGGCGGAACAGGCGTCCGGGCTGGGCGGCCTCATGGAGGGCTTCGCCGATATGCGCCGCCTCGGCTCAGCGGCGCTGGATTTGTGCCTCGTGGCGGACGGCACCCATGACGCCTACGGCGAACGCGGGCTCAACGAGCACGACTTCGCAGCGGGAGCACTGATCGCCGAAGAGGCCGGCTGCTGGGTGCGGCGCCCGCGGCTCACCAGCCCCCTGGCGGGCGGACCCTCCGACGACGAACGCCTGGCGTCTTGGACCTGCGCGGGATCGCTGGAGCTCTCCGGCAAGTTTCCGCTCTGAGCGGCCGCGGCTGAACCGCGTGCGCCTGAACCACCTGATAGTTCAGTCACGGAAAACGCTGTTTGGGGGCGGCCCTGCAACGCCCGCCCGTAGCATGGACAGGTGCATTCGCAGATCCTCATTCGCCCCGCCGTCCCCGCCGACTACGACGCCATCGCGCGCATCACCCGGGACGCCTACCTGGCCGCGGGCTATTTCCAGAGCGCCGACCACCCCTATATGCGGCAGATCCAGGACGTGGCACAGCGGGCCGCGAAGGCCACCATCTGGGTGGCGGAGCGCGACGGCAACATCCTGGGCTCAGTGACCCTCGCCGTCGCGGGGGAGCCGTACGCGGACATCGCGCACAGCGACGAACTGGAATTCCGCATGCTCGTGGTGGACCCGGCCGTCCAGCGCAGCGGTGCCGGCCGGGCCATGGTGGAGGCCATCATCGAGCACGCCAGGCGGCTGCCCGGGATCAAGGCCGTGGCGCTCACCACCGGCATGACCTGGGAAAGCGCCCACGGGCTGTACCGGAAGACAGGTTTCCAGCGGGCTCCCGAGCGCGACTGGCTGGTCCCGGACACCGACATAAAGCTGCTGGTTTACCGGCAGGACGTCTGACCGACCTAAAGTGGTGCCGACTCCACGGCACCTGCGAAAGGCAAACCATGCGCAAGACCTTCGGCACCGGCTCCATCTGGGAACAGAAGCTCGGCTACTCCCGGGCAGTCCAGGTGGACAACACGCTCTACATCTCCGCGACCGCCGCCAGCGGCGAGGACGGAATCGTGGGCGAGGACTTCTACACCCAGACCCGCCACATCCTGGAAAAGCTGGGCGCCGTGCTGGCCGACGCCGGCTTCGACTTCGGGGACGTGGTGCAGTCCAAGCTGTACCTGACGGACATCAGCAAGTGGGAGGATGCCGGACGCGCCCACGGCGAGGTTTTCGGCGACATCCGCCCCACGCTCTCGCTGGTCCACGTGCTGCCGTTCCTGGACCCCAAGATGCTCGTCGAGATCGAACTCGTCGCCCACAAGGGCTCCAGCTAGCAGCTCCGTCAGGGCATCAGCCGCCGGCTTTCGCCGGCAGCCCGTAGCGGTGTTCGGGACGCCCGGTGGCGCCGTAGCGCAGCTGGATGTCGACGGCACCGTCGTCGGCCAGCGCGGACAGGTACCGCTGGGCGGTGGCCCGGGAGACCCCCACGCGCACGGCGACGTCGGCCGCCGAGTACTGCTCGCCGGGCACCAGGGATTCCAGCACCGCAGCCTCGGTGGCGGAACGGGGCTTGGCCGATGCTGTCACGTCGCCCGGGATGAGGGCGCGCTTGGCCCGTTCCACCGTGTCCTGGTCCGCCGCTCCCGGCTGCGCCAGGATGCGCCGGTAGCGGGCGTAGGAACGCAACTGCTGGGAAAGGGACTCTGCGGTGAACGGCTTCAGCAGGTACCCCAGTGCCCCGCGCCGGAACGCGAGCCGGAGCGAGGCGGTGTCCGAGGCCGCGCTGAGAATCATGGTGTCCACATCCAGCTGGCGCAGCAGATCCAGCCCCGAGGCATCCGGCAGGTAGACGTCCAGCAGGACCAGGTCCGGGCGCAGGCTGTGGATGGCCTGCAGCGCCTGCGAGGCCGAGCCGGCAGGCGGCAGCGCCAGGAATCCCGCCACCGAATCCACATAGGCCGCATGCAGCTTGGCCACGTGGAAATCGTCGTCCACAATCAGCACCCTGAAATTCTCAGACATCGTTGTCCTTCCGTAGTGAACCGGTCTGGTTGCCGCCGGAGGTCGTCCCGGGCAGCGTGGCCACGAACACCGCTCCCGGGCCGCCCGCGGAACCCGGCTCCAGCACGCTCACGTCCCCGCCCCGGCGGCGCGCCAGCTGGCGGGAAAGGGCCAGCCCCAGGCCCTGGCCGGCGCCCGCGCGGGCCGGCTGTTCCGACGTCGTGAATCCTTCCGCGAACACCGCCTCGGTGTCCGTTGCCGCATCGGATCCGAGAGCGAGGCCGTCGCCGGAATCGGCGACGACGATGTGCAGCGTGCCGCCGCCCTCACCCTCGCCGGGTTCGTCCAGCACCTCCACCTCGACCCAGCGCTCGGGCGCGGAGCCCGCGACGGCGGCGTTCACGGCGTTGTCGATCAGGTTGCCCAGGACCGTGGTGACTTCCTGGGGCTCCGTGACGTGGCCGCGCACCAGCGTTTCCGGGCCGAGCCGCAGGGTCACGCCGCGCTCGTCCGCCTCGACGCCCTTGGCCCCCAGGAACGCCTGCAGGTAGGGGTCCTGGAGCAGCTCGGCCTGGTCCACGGGGAACTTCAGCGGGCCGGTGGCCGCCAGCCGGTCCACGTAGTCGCGGGCCTGCTGGTGCTGGCCGATGCTCATGAAGCCGGCGATCGTGTGGAGCTGGTTGGCGAACTCGTGGCGCTGGGCCCGGAGGGCGGTGGACATGGTGCCCACCGCGTCGAGCTGGCGGGTCAGCTGCTGCAGCTCGGTCCGGTCACGCAGCATGACCACCCAGCCGAGGTCATCGCGCCCGTGCAGGGCCTTGCGGGCGCTCGCCACGAGGACCCGGCCGCCGGCAACCAGCTCCACCGCGTCGCCCTCCGCCGCGTCGGCCCTGGTCAGGGCCTTCAGCTGGGCGGGCACGTGCGCCCGGTCCCAGGCGGTTCCGGCGAGGTCGGGAACACCCAGCAGCCGCTGGGCCGCGGCGTTGAAGACGCTGATCCTGCCGTCCGCCGAAATGCCGATCACGCCGTCGTCGACGCCCTGCAGCACGGCCACCTGGTCGTGGACCAGGGTGCTGATTTCCTCCGGTTCCAGCCCGAGCGTCAGCCGCTGCAGCCGCCTCCGCAGCAGGAAGGACGCCAGCACGCCGGCCAGCAGGGCGCCGGCGGCGGTCAGTGCGATCGGGATGATGTCCCGGGCGAGTCCTTGGCCGATCGTCTCGATCGAGTAGCCCACGCTGACCTCGCCCACCACGGCGCCCGAGCCCGGGGCGAACACCGGGACTTTGGCGCCGGCAGACGGACCCAGCGTGCCCGTGTTGCGGGTGGTGACCTCCTTGCCGCCAAGGGCCTCGGAGGGGTCGGTGCTGACCTTTTCGCCCAGCCGCTCGGCGTCCGGGTGCGCCAGCCGCAGCCCGTCCTCATCCGTGATGACGACAAACAGTGCTCCGGTGCGGGCCCGGGCTCCCTCGGCGGCGGCCATCAACGGACCGGCCAGCAGTTCAGCGGCCGGGGGAGTGCCGGGGAGGGCGCTGATGGACTGCACCTCCGCCCGCACGGACGGGTCCGAGGCCACGGTCCGGCCCAGCGTGAGCGCCTGGTTCTCGGCCTCGCGGCCCAGCCGGTCGTAGGTCAGCCAGGCATGGACGGCGCTGCTGAGGAGCACCACGAGTGCCACTACGCCCAGCTGCAGCAGCAGCGTCTGGGTGGAAAAGCGCAGGGCCGGCAATGCTGTGCGGCGCTTCATCGGGCTCCTGCCTGGGTGGATGAACGGGGGGACGAACGGGCGGGTAGACGACGTGAGCAAAATGCGCAAAATGCGTCCAATAAGCAGTATGCCAATCAATTGAGCCAAAGGCACGGCCGTGACCGGCGCCACTATAACGTCGGTAGCGCGCATCACACCGGAGTGGTGCCGTTCACTTAAAAGGAGCCGGCCGTGCTGGTATTACTTGGATTCGCCATGATCGCGGTATTCATGGTGCTGATCATGACGAAGAAGCTGACGCCAGTGCTGGCGCTCATCATCGTCCCCACCATTTTCGGACTCTTCGCCGGGGCGGGCCTCGGCATCGGCGCCATGGTGCTGGAGTCCATGAAGTCCATGACGTCCACCGCCGCGCTGTTGATGTTCGCCATCATCTACTTCGGCCTGATGATCGACGTCGGGCTCTTCGACCCGCTGGTCCGCTTCATCTTGCGCAAGCTCGGCAACGACCCCGCCAAGGTGGTCCTCGGCACCGCGATCCTCGCCGCCGCTGTTTCCCTCGACGGGGACGGCTCCACCACGTTCATTCTGACCACCGCGGCCATGCTGCCGGTGTACCTGCGGCTCAAGATGAGCCCCGTGGTCCTCACCTGCGTGGCCGGGCTGGCCAACGGCACCATGAACATCCTGCCCTGGGGCGGGCCCACTGCCCGCGCCGCCTCGGCCCTGAAGATCAGCGTCTCGGAGGTCTTCGTCCCGATGATCCCCTCGCTGATCGCCGGACTTGTCGTCGTATTCGTTTTCGCCTGGCTGCTGGGCCTGCAGGAACGCAACCGCCTCCGCGCGGTCGCCCCGGAAATCTGGGGTGAGGGTTCGGCCGAGAAGTTCGACGGCGGCGCGCCGGCTGGCGGCGGCACCGGCCGCTTCGGTTTCGGACGCAAGGGTTCCCGCCCCGCCGGCGGCAGCCCCGCCGTCGACGGCTCTTCAGTTGCCGTCTTGGAGCGCACCGAAGAACTCGTCGACGATCGCGATTCCGCCATGGCGGACACCGCCCTGGACCCCAACCGCGCCACCCTGCGCCCCAAGCTGCAGTGGTTCAACCTGGGCCTCACGGTTGCCATCATGGTCCTGCTGGTCGCGGACCTCGTGCCGCTGCCCTTCGTCTTCATGGTGGGTTCCGCGATCGCCCTGCTGGTGAACTTCCCCAAGCTCAAGGACCAGAGCGCCCAGCTCATCGCCCACGCGCCGTCGATCGTCGCCGTCGTCAGCATGGTCATGGCCGCCGCTGTCCTGACCGGCGTCCTCAACGGCACCGGCATGGTCAAGGCGATGTCCGCCTGGCTGGTCCAGATCATCCCGTCCGACATGGGACCCCTCATGGCCGTCATCACCGGCCTGCTGAGCATCCCGATGACCTTCTTCATGAGCAACGACGCCTTCTACTTCGGAGTGCTCCCGGTGCTCAGCGAAACAGCCGGCCACTACGGTGTCAGCGCCGCCGAAATGGCCCGGGCCTCCATCACCGGCCAGCCCTTCCACCTGCAGAGCCCCCTGGTCCCCGCCATCCTTCTCCTCGTCTCCCTCGCCAAGGTGGACCTGGGCGACCACCACAAGAAGGTCCTCTGGCGCACCGCCGTAATCTCCCTCGTCATGCTCGGAGTAGGAGTCCTCACCGGAGCCATCGGCATCGGCTAAACCACACCGAGGAGCACCGCACGAACCAACGCGGGGTCACTTACCGCCCATTCCGGCCGCCCGGATGGGCCGTAAGTGACCCCGCGTTGCTTGTTAGTAGACTGGGACGGAAAATAATCCGAACTTGCAGGGGAGATCCATGGCTGCGATCAACCGCGACGACGTCGCGCATCTCGCGCGTCTCGCGCACATCGAGATGAGTGCTGAAGAGCTGGACAGGATGGCCGGCGAACTCGCCGTCATCGTTGAATCGGTGAAGTCCGTAAGTGAAGCCGCCGGCGATGACGTCCCGGCCACTTCCCATCCGATCCCGCTGACGAACGTGTTCCGCGAAGACGTGGTGGGCCACACTTTCACGGCCGAGCAGTCCCTCTCCGGCGCCCCCGACGCATACGAAGGCCGCTTCAAGGTCCCGGCAATCCTGGATGAGGACTAAGAACATGACTGAAACCAACAGCGAACTGATCCGCTCCTCCGCCGCCGTGCTGGCCGGCAAGCTGGCTGCCCGCGAAGTCTCCGCCGTCGAGGTCACCCAGGCGCACCTGGACCGCATAGCCGCCGTCGACGGCAAGGTCCACGCCTTCCTGCACGTCAACACGGACGAGGCGCTCGCCGTCGCCGCCGAGGTGGACGCCATCCGCGCCGCCGGTGGCGCAGCCGCCGAAGAGCTCCACGCCCTCGCCGGCGTGCCGATCGCGGTCAAGGACCTCATCGTCACGATCGGCCAGCCCACCACGGCCGGCTCGAAGATCCTCGAAGGCTGGCACAGCCCGTACGACGCCACCGTCGTCAAGCGCCTCCGCGCCGCCAAGATGCCGATCCTGGGCAAGACCAACCTGGACGAATTCGCGATGGGGTCCTCCACCGAGCACTCCGCCTTCGGCCCCACCCGCAACCCATGGGACCTGGACCGCATCCCGGGCGGCTCCGGCGGCGGCTCCGCTGCCGCCGTCGCGGCCTTCGAAGCCCCGCTGGCCCTCGGCACGGACACCGGCGGCTCCATCCGCCAGCCCGGCGCCGTCACCGGCACCGTCGGCGTCAAGCCCACCTACGGCGGGGTCTCCCGGTACGGCGCCATCGCCATGGCCTCCTCGCTGGACCAGATCGGCCCGGTCTCCCGCACGGTGCTGGACTCGGCCCTGCTGCACCAGGTCATCGGCGGGCACGATCCCCGCGACTCCACGTCTCTGCGGGACCCGCTCGAGGACCTCGTGGCCGCGGCCCGGACGGGCAACGTCGAGGGCATGAAGATCGGCATCATCAAGGAACTCCACGGTGAGGGCTACCAGGCCGGCGTCGAGAACCGCTTCAACGAATCCCTCGAGCTGCTCAAGGGTGCCGGCGCCGAGATCGTCGAGGTCTCCTGCCCGAACTTCAAGTACGCGCTCGGCGCCTACTACCTGATCATGCCTTCCGAGGCCTCCTCCAACCTCGCCAAGTTCGACGGCGTCCGGTACGGCCTGCGGGTCCTGCCCAAGGAGGGCCCCCTGACGATTGAACGCGTCATGGCCGCCACCCGTGCGGCCGGCTTCGGCGACGAGGTCAAGCGCCGCATCATCCTGGGCACGTACGCCCTGAGCGCCGGCTACTACGACGCCTACTACGGCTCGGCCCAGAAGGTGCGCACCCTGATCCAGCGCGACTTCGAGGCCGCGTTCGCGAAGGCCGATGTGCTGATCTCCCCGACGGCCCCCACCACGGCCTTCAAGCTCGGCGAGAAGCTCAACGATCCGCTGGCGATGTACCTCAACGACGTCGCCACCATCCCGGCCAACATGGCAGGCGTCCCCGGGCTGTCCCTGCCCGGCGGCCTGGCTGACGAGGACGGGCTGCCGGTCGGTGTCCAGCTGCTGGCCCCGGCCCGCAAGGATGCCCGGCTGTACCGCGTCGGCGCTGTCCTCGAATCCCTGCTCGAGGCGCAGTGGGGCGGCCCGCTGCTGGACCGCGCGCCTTCGCTGACTGGCCCTTCCCTGACCGGCCCTTCCCTGACCGGCCCTTCACCGGCTGGCGCCGGCTCGAGCCACGGAGGTTCACACTAATGACTGACGCAACCCTGAGCTTCGAAGAGGCCATGGAGAAGTATGATCCCGTACTGGGGTTCGAGGTCCACGTGGAGCTCAACACCAAGACCAAGATGTTCTCCTCCGCGCCGAACGTCTTCGGCGACGAGCCCAACACCAACGTCAACGAGGTGGACCTGGGTATGCCCGGCGTGCTGCCGGTGGTGAACAGGACCGCGATCGAGTCCTCGATCAAGATCGGCCTGGCGCTCAACTGCAAGATCGCCGAAACGTGCCGCTTCGCCCGGAAGAACTACTTCTACCCGGACACCCCGAAGAACTTCCAGACCTCCCAGTACGACGAGCCCATCGCGTACGACGGCTACCTGGACGTCGAGCTCTCCGACGGCACGATCTTCCGCGTGGAGATCGAACGCGCGCACATGGAGGAGGACGCCGGCAAGCTGACCCACATGGGCGGCTCCGCGGGCCGCATCCAGGGCGCGGACTATTCCCTGGTGGACTACAACCGCTCGGGTGTACCGCTGGTCGAGATCGTCACCAAGCCGATCGAGGGCGCAGGCAACCGCGCACCAGAGCTCGCGAAGGCATACGTGGCCGCCGTCCGTGAGATCGTCAAGAACCTCGGTGTCTCGGACGCGAAGATGGAACGCGGCAACGTCCGCTGCGACGCCAACGTCTCGCTTCGCCCGCACGGCCGCGAACGCTTCGGCATCCGTTCCGAGACGAAGAACGTCAACTCGCTGCGCGCCGTCGAACACGCAGTCCGCTACGAAATCCAGCGGCACGCCGCCGTCCTGGATTCCGGCGAGCCGGTCATCCAGGAGACCCGCCACTGGCACGAGGACACGCGCACCACGACGTCGGGCCGGGCGAAGTCCGACGCCGACGACTACCGCTACTTCCCCGAACCTGACCTGGTGCCCATCGTCGCGTCGCGCGAATGGGTGGAGGAGCTGCGCGCCACGCTGCCCGAGCCGCCGGCCGAGCGACGCAAGCGCCTGCAGGCCGATTGGGGCTACTCCGACCTCGAGTTCCGCGACGTCGTCAACGCCGGAGTCATGGACGAGATCGAGGAAACCATCGCCGCCGGCGCCACCGCCACGGTGGCCCGCAAGTGGTGGATGGGCGAGATCGTCGGCCGCGCCAAGAACGCCGACGTCGATCCCGGCCAGCTCGGCGTCGAACCGGCAACCATCGTGGAGCTCAACAAGATGGTGGAAGACGGCAAGATCAACAACAAGATGGCCACCGAGGTCCTCGACGGCGTGCTCGCCGGCGAAGGCACCCCGGCGGAAATCGTGGAGAAGCGCGGCCTCGCCGTGGTCTCCGACGACGGCCCCCTGCTGGAAGCTATCGACGCGGCCCTCGCCGCGCAGCCCGACGTCGCCGACAAGATCCGCGGCGGCAAAGTCCAGGCCATCGGCGCGATCGTCGGCGGCGTCATGAAGGCCACCCGCGGTCAGGCCGACGCCGGCCGTGTCCGGGAGCTGATCCTGGCGAAGCTCGGCGTCCAGGGCTAGGTCGAGGGCTAAGCCCGACGGGTTATGACACAAGTTCGGTCATGATGGTCTGCAGTGCTTCGCAGACCATCATGACCGATTTTCGTTTGAGGTTCTCCGGCCGGGCCAGGATGTCGATCCGGCGCCGGGTGCTGATGCCCTCGAGCGGCCGTAGCACAATGTCCGGATTCAGCACCGGCCGTGCCGTGTGCCGCGGCAGCAGGCCGATCACGCTTCCCGCCGCCACCAGCGCGGCCACGGTGGAGTAGTCGTTGATCCGGTGGACGATGTTCAGTTCCTTGCTGGAGACCGCCGCGACGGCGGAGAGCACGTCCGCGGGGGAGTAGCCGGTGTGGCTGGTCACCCAGGGTTCGCCAACGACGTCGTCCGCCGTCACCGCACGCTGGCCGGCCAGCCGGTGCCCGGCCGGCAGCGCCACATCCAGCGGCTCGTGCGCTAGCGGAATCACCGCGACACGTTCCTCGGGCCAGCGCGGGCTGTGGTCCATCCGATGCGCCAGCACGAGGTCGTAGCGGGCCGTCAGGGCCGGGAAGTCCTGCTGCGCCACGTCCTCGTCGGAGAGCAGGATCCGCGGCTGGCCCGGGGCGTCCAGCAGCCTCGCGAGCGGCGCAAACAGCGCCTGCCCGGCACTGTGGAAGCCGCTGAGCGTCACCGGGGCCACGGGGGAGCCGTGGTACGCGCCGATCGCCGTCCTGGCATCCGCCATCGCGCTGACGACAGCGGCCCCGGCGTCGGCGAGCACCTGGCCGGCCTCGGTGAGCACCAGGTTCCGGCCCTCTTTCCGGGTCAGCGGGACCTCCACGGTCTTCTGCAGGGCGGCCAGCTGCTGCGAGACCGCCGAGGGCGTGACGAGCAGGGTCTCGGCGACGGCCTTGACGCTGCCCAGCGCCCCGAGTTCCCGGAGCATCTCAAGCTGGTGGATTTCCATGGCCACCATTCTATGCGGAAGCAAAATCTAATTCGTCGATTGAGAAAAATCCGGTTGTGCTAACGCTTTACAGTCGGTCTAATGGGGTGAGTTGTCCCACACCCCTGTCCCAAACAGCAGAGTAAAAAGCACAGTTAGGAAGGCCATGAAGGCTCTCTACAAGGCCGGCGCCCACGCAGGATTTGAGCTCGTGGACCGCCCGGAGCCGGAAACCGGTCCCGGCGACGTCAAGATCCGCGTCATGACCACCGGCATCTGCGGCACGGACCTGCACATCCAGTCCTGGGACGCCTGGGCGCAGGGCATCATCAACGCTCCGCTGATCGCCGGCCACGAGTTTTACGGCGAGGTCGTGGAGATCGGCGAGGACGTCCTGGACGTCAAGGTGGGGGACCGCGTCTCCGGTGAGGGCCACATCGTCTGCGGCATCTGCCGCAACTGCCGCGCCGGCCGCAAGCAGATGTGCATCAACACGGTCAGCGTCGGCGTCCAGCGCGACGGCGCCTTCGCCGAGTACGTCGTGATCCCCGAGACCAACGTCTGGGTCCACCAGGACCCCTCCGTGACGCCGGAACTCGGCGCCATCTTCGACCCGTTCGGCAACGCCGTCCACACCGCGCTGAGCTTTCCCCTCGTCGGCGAGGATGTGCTGATCACCGGCGCCGGGCCCATCGGGCTGATGGCGATCGCCGTCGCCCGCCACGCCGGCGCCCGGAAGATCGCGATCACCGATGTTTCCGCGCCGCGGCTGGAACTGGCCCGGAAGCTCGGCGTCGACCTCGCGATCGACGTCTCCAAGATGCGGGTCAAGGAGGCCCAGCGCGAACTGGGCATGCGCGAGGGATTCGACATCGGCATGGAAATGTCCGGACACCCGACGGCGCTGCCTGAGATGATCGACAACATGAACCACGGCGGCCGGATCGCGATGCTGGGACTGCCCAGCCAGTCCATCGACATCGACTGGGGCAAGGTGGTCACGCACATGCTCACCATGAAGGGCATCTACGGCCGCGAAATGTTCGAGACCTGGTACGCCATGAGCGCCATGCTGTCCTCCAACCCGGTACTGCACGCCAACATCTCGGCGGTCGTCACTGACACGCTGCCGGCCACGGACTGGGAGAAGGGCTTCGAGATTGCCCGCGCCGGTGTGGGCGGCAAGGTGGTCCTGGACTGGACCGGGTTCTAGGCCCGCCTCCCGTTCCGGCACCCCGAACCCGCACCCCCGAACCGCACCCCGAACAAGAATTCATCCCAGCTGAGGAGCACAACCCATGTATTCAGCCATCAAGGACCAGCTGCAGCACGAACTGGACGAGATCCGCAGCGCCGGACTGTTCAAGACCGAGCGGCACATTGATTCGCCCCAGGCCAACCACGTCAAGGCCGGACAGATCGGCGAGGCCAGCGCGGACGTCCTGAACTTCTGCGCCAACAACTACCTGGGCCTAGCGGACCACCCGGAGATCATCGCCGCCGCCAAGGCCGCCATGGACGAGCGCGGCTTCGGCATGGCCAGCGTTCGCTTCATCTGCGGCACCCAGGACCAGCACCTGGCGCTGGAGGCCCGCGTCTCGAAGTTCCTCGGAACCGAGGACACCATCCTGTTCTCCAGCTGCTTCGACGCCAACGGCGGCGTGTTCGAGTCCCTCTTCGGCCCCGAGGACGCCGTCATCTCCGACGCGCTGAACCACGCCTCCATCATCGACGGCATCCGGCTCTGCAAGGCCCAGCGCTTCCGCTACGCCAACCAGGACATGGCAGACCTGGAAGCGAAGCTGGTCGAGGCCACCACGCAGCAGAACCCGGCGCGCCGCAAGATCATCGTCACGGACGGCGTCTTCTCGATGGACGGCTTCCTCGCCCCGCTGGAAGCGATCTGCGACCTCGCCGAGAAGTACGACGCCATGGTCATGGTGGATGACTCCCACGCCGTGGGCTTCATGGGGGCCACCGGGGCGGGAACCCCGGAACACGCCGGCGTCCCGGACCGCGTGGACATCTACACCGGCACCTTCGGCAAGGCCCTGGGCGGAGCTTCCGGCGGCTACGTCTCCGGCCGCCGTGAAGTCATCGCCATGCTGCGGCAGAAGGCCCGCCCGTACCTGTTCTCCAACTCGCTGGCACCGGCCATCGTCGCGGCAACGCTGACGGCCCTGGACCTCGTGGAGAACTCCGGCGAGCTGCGCAGCAAGCTGTTCGCCAATGCCGAGCTGTTCCGGAACCGGATGTCCGAGGAGGGCTTCGAGCTGCTCCCCGGCGAACACGCGATTGTTCCCGTCATGTTCGGCGACGCCGTCATGGCGGCCAGGGTCGCCGACGAGATGCTCCACCATGGCGTCTTCGTCACCGCGTTCAGCTACCCCGTAGTGCCCAAGGGGGCCGCACGGATCCGCGTCCAGCTCTCCGCCGCGCACAGCCGCGAGGACGTGGAGGCCTGCGTGCAGGCATTCGTCCGCAGCCGCGAGGCGGTTGCTTCTGCAAGGATGTAACCATGTCAGCTAACTACGATGTCGTGATTGTGGGCGGCGGTATCGCCGGCCTGTCCCTTGCCTCGGCCCTGGCCGGAAAATGCAGCGTCGCCCTGGTGGAGGCCGAGCAGACGTTGGCATACCACACCTCCGCACGCTCCGCCCGGCAGCTGATCCCCAGCTACGGTCCGCCCGTGGTCCAGGAGCTCACGCTCCGGACCCTGGAGCTCGTCGCCGCCCGTGATGCCGAACTGCCGGAGCCTGTGCTCTCGCCCCGCAGCTTCATGCTGATCGGCGACGACGCCACCGTCCACGAGAAGGCCAGCGGCCGCATGCACCGGATCACCCACGCCCAAGCGCTGGAGCTGTGCCCCGCACTGGTCCCGGACTCCTTCACCGCGGCCGGCCTGGACACCGGATCGTTCGCCTGCAACGCCCCCGTGCTGCTCGAGGACCACCGGCGGCGGGCCGAGGCTGGCGGCGTGGACATCATCACCGGCGCCAGGGTCCATTCGGCCCAGCGCCTCGGCTCCGGCTGGGAGCTCGGCGCCGGCCAGGAAGGGTTCCAGGCCAGCGTCGTGGTCAACGCCGCCGGCGCCTGGGCGGACGAACTCGCCGTCCTCAGCGGCGTCGAGAAAGTCCAGCTGCAGCCGTACCGCCGCACGGCGGCGATCGTCGACGTCGACCACCCCCTTCCGGAGGGCAGCCCCATGGTGGCGGCCGCCGATGACAGCTTCTACTTCCGGCGCGACGGCGGGCAGGTGCTGATCTCGCCCTCGGAGTCCGTGTCGAGCGGCCCCGAGGACGCCCAGCCGTACCCCGGCGACATCGAGGCGCTGATCTCCCGGCTCAACACCGTCACCACACTCGGCATCCGCAGCGCCCGCAAGGCCTGGACCGGGCTGCGGACGGAAGCGGCCGACGGCGTCCCCGTGGTGGGGTTCGACGCCGAAGCCACCGGGTTCTTCTGGCTCGCCGGCCAGGGCGGCTACGGTTTCCAGACGTCCTCCGGCATCGCCGAGCTCGCCGCCGGCATGATCCTGGCCGGTCAGGGCGCGGGAGCCGGAGCCCCGGGTCCGGCATCCCGGACAGCGGAGGCGCTGGCGGCGACCCGCTGGTCCATCCGGCGCTGAAGAATGGATCCATGAGCACTCTCATCACCAACATCGCCGAACTGTTAACCCAGGACGCAGAACACCGCGTCCTCCGTGATGCGGCGGTGGTGATCGAGGGCGAGCGGATATCCTGGATCGGCGCCGCGGCGGACGCACCCGCCGCCGACGAGGCCGTGGACACCGGCGGGCGGGCCCTCCTGCCCGGCTGGGTTGATTCGCACACCCACCTGATCTTCGCCGGGGACCGGACCGCCGAGTTCGAGGCCCGGATGGCGGGGGAGAGCTACAGCGCCGGCGGGATCGCCGTGACCACCGGAGCCACCCGCAGCACCAGCGACTACGAACTCACGCGGCTGGCGATGGGCCGCGTCGCCGAGGCCGTCTCGCAGGGAACCACCTACCTTGAGACCAAGACCGGCTACGGCCTGGACGTCGAAAACGAGGCCCGCAGCGCCCGCATCGCGTCCACGGTGGTGGACGAGGTGACCTACCTCGGCGCGCACCTGGTGCCAGCCGGGATGGATTCCGAGGCGTACACCGACCTCGTCTGTGGACCCATGCTCTCCGCCGTGCGCCCCTACGTGCGCTGGGCCGACGTCTTCTGCGAGCGGGGAGCCTTCAACGAAGACCAGTCCCGCTGCGTGCTCCAGGCCTGCAAGGACGCCGGGCTTGGGCTGCGCGTGCACGGCAACCAGCTGGGCGAGGGCCCCGGCGTGCAGCTCGCGGTCGAATTCGGCGCCGCGAGCGTGGACCACGTGAACTACCTCTCCGCCGCGGACATCGATGCCCTGGCGGCGAGCTGGTCCGGCTGGGACGGCGCCTCCGGTGGCGGTGGACGTGCCGGCGGATCCCGCGGAACCGTGGCCACCTGCCTGCCGGCGTGCGATCTGTCCACCCGCCAGCCGCTGGCGCCCGGCCGGGAACTGCTCGACGCCGGCGTGCAGCTCGCGCTGGCCTCCAACTGCAACCCCGGCACCTCCTACACGAGCTCGATGGCGTTCTGCGTCACCACCGCCGTGCTGCAGATGCGCCTCAGCGTCCACGAGGCCGTGCGCGCCGCGACCTACGGCGGCGCCCTGGCGCTCGGACGGGAGGCCGGGAACGACGTCGACGGCGAACGCGCGGTGGGCTCGATCGCCGTCGGACACCGCGCGGACCTGCACCTGCTCAACGCGCCCTCCGCCACCCACTTGGCCTACCGGCCCGGTATCCCGCTGACCCACGCTGTCTGGCGGGCGGGCGTCGCGCAGCGGGTCAGGTAGCGGCCGAGAAGTACAGCGCCTTGGAAGTACGGAGCCCTAGAAGTACATGGGCGGGGCGTCCAGGACGGTCTCGTCCACGCGGCGCTCCTCCCACTGGGTGAAGGGCTTGTCCAGCTCATACTTGCCGCGGGCGGTCCTCAGCAGGGTCCTGACTTCGGCATTCTCCGGGTTGTTCAGGGACTCGAAATATTCCACGGACCAGTGGAACCAGCGCATGCAGAACAGCCGCATGGTCAGTCCGTGCGTCACGAACAGCGCGTTCGGGGCATAGCTCGGTTTGGACCAGTGCCGGTACAGGGTCTCCATGAAAGAGGAAATCCTGTCGTACACATCGGAGCCGGACTCGCCTTCGCGGAAGCGGTAGAAGAAGTGTCCGTAGGCGTTGCGGAGCTCTTTCTGGTCCTCGATGTCGCCGGCGATCTGGAAGTTGGCCCAGTCCTGCTCCCGCAGCCGCGGCTCCTCGATCACCCGCTCGATCAGCGGACCCAGGTTCAGCGCCTCGAGGGTCTGGTAGGCCCGCAGGTACGGGGAGACGTAGACGCACACCTGGCGCCCGTCCAGCTGGCGCCGGACCTCCTCGCCGGCCGCCCTGGCCTGCTCCAGGCCCAGCGGAGTCAGCGGGATCCGGTAGTCAGGCACCCGGTTGTAGATCGAGGTGTCGGCGTTGGCGGCGGACTGGCCGTGCCGGATCATGATGATTTTCCCGGGCGCACTCATAAACTCCAAGCATAGGCCCGGCCGGGCAGGCAACCGGGCCGCCGGCCGGGATCAGGCAACTACCGGCAACTGCAGGCAAGATAGGAACATGTTGGTTCCCTCCCGCCGTCGGCTGCGGCTAGAAGTGTGGATAGTCCTTGGGCTGTCGCTGGGGCAGTCCGCGGTGTACTCCGTGGTCCAGTTGCTGGACAAGATGACCAAGGCGCCCCTGGCGCAGGGGACGTCAACGCTGAACCGTTCGCAGAGCACCCGCGAATATTTCGACCTCACCTACCAGTTGCTGGACATCGTCTTCGCCCTGGTCCCGGTGGTCCTGGTGATCTACTTCCTCACCGAGCACCGGCCGGCCGGCGGGCACGGCGCTTCGGCGTTCCGGCAACTCGGCTTCAACTTCGCCCGGCCCGGCAAAGACCTGCTGCAGGGGCTGGGGCTTGCCGCCCTGATCGGTATTCCGTCCCTGGGCCTCTACGCCGCCGGGCGGCAGTTGGGAATCACGACGGCGATCATCCCCAGCGCGCTCGACTCCTACTGGTGGACTGTGCCGGTGCTGATCCTGTCCGCGATCCGGCACGGGATCGTGGAGGAAGTGATCGTGGTGGGCTACCTGCTGGACAGGCTCGGGAAGTTCGGCTGGAGCATGCCACTGGCGGTCTTCGCCAGTTCGATGCTGCGCGGCAGCTACCACCTGTACCAGGGCTTCGGGCCGTTCATCGGCAATGCAGTCATGGGCGTGGTCTTCGCCCTGATCTACACCCGGACCCGGAGAGTGATGCCGCTGGTGATCGCCCATGCCGTGCTGGACACCGTGGCATTCGTCGGATTCAGCCTATTCGGCAAGGCCGTCGGCCTGGGCTGAGGCCCCGGACGTCTGGCCCTGGACGTCTGGCCCTGGACGTCTGGCCCGAATGTGGGGCACCGAACGGCATTAGCAGCCGGGGCTTAACTGATGGGGCCTAAATGATATCGGCCGCCATCTGATGGGTGACGTCATTGGCACCCGCTGATGGCGGCCGAAGTGTAGGGCAGTCCGGGCGTCAGATCGTGACGGCCCCGGATGCTGTTTCGAAGGTGACGGAGAGGATGCCCGGCGTGCCATGCGGCGCGATCCAGTTCACGGCAACGTCTTCCAGCGGCTTCTCCACCGGCTCGCCCAGCCATTCCGTGACGCGCTCTGCCGAGCCGGCAATGGTCAGCGCGGACATCTTGACGTTGCTGTCGTAGGCGTTGGAGGGGTGAAGCTCCGGATCGCCCTCCCACTTGAGCATGTAGGGGACCTGGGGGTCGGCCATGAGTCCGAGGATGCCGATCTGTTTCCAGACCAGCTCTCGGCCGTCGGGGAACTTCCGGTTGCCGTTGACGGCGGCGCGGCCGAGCCGGTCCTCGAAGGGCGCGAGGTCGTCAACCTCGACGCACCATCCCATCCAGCCGCCGCCCGCTTCGGAGCGGGCCCGGACTGCCTGGCCGAAGGGGGCCTTGTCCGAGGCCGGGTGGTTGAGGACCTCCACGACTTCCAGGTACTTGTGTCCGGCGAGCGGAATAATCATGTTGCGTGTCCCGAATCGGGGGTGCACTCCGCCCTTCACGGCTTCGACGCCGAGGGCGGACGCAATACGTTCGGTGGTGGCTGCCAAGCCATCGTGTTCACAGGCGTAAGAGACGTGATCCATGCGCATGACCTCATCTTGGCACTTTGTGATGGAGCTCTCAGCTTAGGTTCCCCTAACCGTGATGGGATGTCATCCGGCTGCCGCCTGTGGCACACGGGCAACCGCCGTCTTTGCGCAGGTTTCGGGTTCCTGACGCACCCACACAGCTTCCGCCATCTTCTTTTTCGTCACAAAGCTATCCAGCGCCGGATTGGCGTTCCTACACTGAGGCCAGGTCATGAGTGCCAGCACACAGCCCGGGCTTGCTGGCCGGCAACCCTCGTATCGCGGTGGGGTGCCCCGGGTGAGGGCCTGGCTGCCCGGCGCCCGCCGGAGGGCAAGCGCGGCGCCTGGCGGGACGCCGTGCAGCCCAACACCAAGCTGTTCTTCGGCGAGGTCGTGTCCAACCCCCAGGACGTGCTCCACATCGAAGGCGTCTCCCGGGTTGCGCACGAGGCCGGGGTGCCGCTGATCGTGGACAACACGCTGTCCACCCCGTACCTGATCCGGCCGATCGAGTGGGGTGCGGACATCGTGGTCCACTCCGCCACCAAGTACCTCGGCGGACATGGCGCCGCGATCGCCGGCGTGATCGTGGACTCCGGTAATTTCGACTTCGGCAAGGACCCGGAGCGGTTCCCCGGCTTCAACACCCCGGACCCCACCTACAACGGCCTGGTCTACGCCCGCGACCTCGGCAAGGACGGCGCGCTGGGCGCCAGCCTCTCCTTCATCCTCAAGGCCCGGGTCCAGCTCCTGCGCGACCGCGGCTCGGCGGTCTCTCCGTTCAACGCCTTCCTCATCGCCCAGGGCATCGAGACCCTGAGCCTGCGCGTCGAACGCCACGTGGCCAACGCCAGCAAGGTGGCCGAATGGCTCGAGGCCAGGGACGACGTCGAATCCGTCGCCTATGCCGGGCTGCCGTCCAGCCCCTGGTACGAGCGGGGCCGCAAAGTACGGGCCCAAGGGGACCGGCGCCGTCGTGGCGTTCAACATCGCCGGCGGAGCGGAGGCCGGCAAGCGCTTCGTCGACGCCCCCGAGCTGCACTCGCGCGTGGCGAACATCGGCGACGTCCGCTCCCTGGTGTTCCACCCGGCGTCGACCACCCACAGCCAGCTGACGCCGGAGCAGCAGGAGATCGCCGGCGTCACCCCGGGCCTGGTGCGGCTCTCGGTGGGCCTGGAGCACATCGACGACATCATCGCGGACCTCGACGCCGGATTCCGCGCGGCCAAGGGCGCCTGAGAACCGCCGCCTCCCGGCGTCCCGGCAGCGGCCGCGACGCCGGGAGTCATGCTCCGTGAGTCACATAGCCGTCACAATCTTCGCCACAACGGTGCCTCAGTTCGTAGACTCATAGGAGGTCATGAGTGCCAGTGACAGCCCCGGCTTGCTGGCCGGCAACCCTCCTTTTGCGGCGGGGTGCCCCGGGTGAAGACCTGGCCTGCCGGTCAGCTGACGGCGGGCAAGCGCGAAGTTAGGTCCTCACATGACGATTGCCGTCACCCGCAGCGGTGCACCCGGAACGAAAACCTCCAACGACTCAGACGACCCCGAAAACTCCGAGATCGGAACCGCCCAAGCCGTACCCGACGGGACCGTCCGGTACCTCCGGGTCGGCGGCCTCGACCTCGAATCAGGATTCCACCTGCCGGACGTCGTCCTCGCCTACGAGACGTGGGGGACCCTCAATGCGGACGGTTCCAACGCGGTCCTGATCGAACACGCCCTGACCGGAGACACCCATGTGACCCGCGGCGCCAGCGAGGAGCCCGGCTGGTGGGAGCAGCTCGCGGGACCCGGCGCCCCCGTGGACACGGACAGGTACTTCGTCGTCTCGATCAACATCCTGGGCGGCTGCTACGGCTCCACCGGCCCCTCGACGCCGGCCCCCGACGGACGGCCGTGGGGCTCCAGGTTCCCGCTGGTCACCCTGCGGGACACCACCGCGGCCGAAGCCCGGCTGGCCGACGCCCTGGGCATCGGGAGCTGGTATGCCGTGCTCGGCGGCTCCCTGGGCGGGGCACGTGCGCTGGAGTGGGCCGTCAGCTACCCTGAGCGGGTCAAGCGCTGCGCCGTGATTTCCGTGGGGGCCAGCAGCACCGCCGAACAGATTGCCTTCGCGCAGGCCCAGACCCTGGCCATCCGCCAGGACCCCAACTTCAACGGCGGGGACTACTACGGCGGCCCGGAACCGGAGGCCGGCCTCGCCCTGGCCCGCCGCATCGCGCACATCACCTACCGCTCCGCCGCCGAACTGCACGGTCGGTTCGGCCGCAACGCCCAGGAAGCCGAGGCGCCGCTGGAAGCGGGATCGCTCGCCGGGCGCGGACGCTACCAGGTTGAAAGCTACCTGGACCACCAGGGCAACAAGCTCGTCCGGCGCTTCGACGCCAACAGCTACATCGCCATCACCGAGGCGCTCATGAGCCACGACATCTGCCGCGGACGCGGACCCCTCGAGGAGTCCCTGGCGCCGGCCACGGCCGAGTTCCTCGTCGCGGCGGTGGACTCGGACCGGCTGTATTTCCCGGCCCAGTCCCGTGAGCTCGCCGAGGCCCTTCCGGGCGGGGCGGCCCTGCACATGATCGAGGCGCCGATCGGCCACGACGGCTTCCTGACCGAAATCGGCCAGCTCAGCGGCCAGCTGCGCCGGATCTTCTTCGCCTAGCGCCTATGCCGTCGGCTTCGTGGCCCGCCCGATCGGCGGCGTCGTGTTCGGCCACTTCGGTGACAGGTTCGGCCGCAAGCAGCTCCTCGAGCTCAGCATCATCCTGGTGGGCGTCTCCACTTTCCTGATGGGCTGCCTCCCCAGCTTTGCGCAGATCGGCTACTGGGCCCCGGCCCTGCTGGTCTTCCTGCGCTTCGCCCAGGGCTTCGCCGCCGGCGGTGAATGGGGCGGCGCCGTCCTCCTCGTCGCCGAGCACAGCCCCAGCAAGTCCCGCGGATTCTGGGCCAGCTGGCCGCAGTCCGCCGTTCCCCTGCGCAACCTGCTCGCCACCGGCGTGCTGTTCACCCTCTCCTCCACACTTTCCTCCGCGGACTTCCTCGGCTGGGGCTGGCGTGTGGCCTTCTGGCTCTCCGCCGTGATCGTGATCATCGGCTACTACATCCGCACCAAGGTCAGTGACGCCCCCATCTTCCTGGAAGCACGCAGGGAGGTCACCGTCGAGAAGAAGGGCTACGGTGTCGCCGAAGTGTTCCGCCGCTACCCGCGGGGCGTCTTCACCGCCATGGGCCTGCGCTTCGCGGAAACATCCTGTACTACCTCGCGGTGACCTTCTCCATCACGTACCTCAAGGTCATCGTCCAGACCGACACCGCACGAATCCTGCTGCTCCTGCTCGTGGCGCACGTCGTCCACTTCTGTGCGGTGCCGCTGGTGGGCAAGCTCTCCGGCAACTTCGGCGGCAAGCCCGTGTACATGGCCGGCGCCATCCTCGGCGGCACGTGGGGCTTCTTCGCCTTCCCGATGATGGACACCAAGAACGACCTCACAATCCTGGCTGCCATCACGATCGGCCTGCTGTTCCACTCGCTCATGTATGCCGGCCAGCCTGCCATCATGGCCGAGATGTTCCCGACCCGGATGCGGTACTCGGGTGTCTCGCTGGGCTACCAGGTGACCTCGATCGTGGCCGGTTCACTGGCGCCGATTATCGCCGCGTCACTGCTGAGCCAGTTCAAGTCGTCCACCCCGGTGGCCCTGTACCTCCTGGCCGCCTGTGTCGTCACGGCTGTTGCGGTGTTCTTCCTCAAGGAGACCCGCGGCATCTCGCTCCACGACGTCGACGCGGCCGCGCGGGGCACCGCCGACCTGCTGGCCGCAGGCAAACAGTAACAGGCAAGAAGTAACCGGCAAGAAGCAGCCGGCAAGCGGTAGTCGCGTTCAGCCGGCGAGGGTGGCCTGGCGCTCGTGGACTTCGGTCCGGATCGCCTCGAGCGCGGCCCGGACCGGCGCCGAGCGCAGCGATTCGGGCCGCGCCACCGCCCAGATGGGGAGCTGCCGCTGGAAGTCATCCGGCAGGACGGGCAGGAAGCCGGGTTTTCCGGCAACCAGGAAGTTGGGCAGCAGGCCGATCCCGGCGCCCCGGCGTACGGCCTCCAGCTGGGCGAAGACGCTGGTGGCCTGGAAGCTTGACCGCGGCACGGGCAGCTGGGTGGAGCGGTGCCCCAGCTCGGCGACCTGCAGCGCCGATTCCACGTAGGACACAAAGCCGTGCTGCCGGACGTCGTCGAGCGTTGCCGGAAGCCCGTGTTCCTGCGCGTACCGGGGGCTGGCGTAGAGCCGCAGGAAGTAGTTGCTGAGGAAGATGGCCTGGGCATTGCTGACATCCAGGTTGCCCACCACCACCTCGAGGTCCACGCCGGAGCGGTTCTGGCTCACTTTACGGGTGGCGCTGAGCAGCTCGACGCTAAGCCGCGGATTCTCTTGCTGCAGCCGCACGAGCGCAGGAGCGAGGAACTCGGCCCCGAAGCCGTCCGGCGTGCTGATCCGGACCAGCCCGGAGATTACATCCCCGGTCCGGGCGATGCTGCTGGACAGCGCGCCAAGGGTCCCTTCGATGGCCTCGGCCGCGGCGACCGCCTGACCGCCGAGCTCGGTCAGTTCCCAGCCCTGCGGGCTGCGTTCCAAGGTCCGTCCGCCGAGCTGTTTGTCCAGGGCCAGGATCCGGCGGGAGATGGTGGTGTGGGTGGTGCCGAGCGTCTCCGCCACGGCGTTGAACCGGCCCAGCCGGGCAACGGTCAGCAGGATCAGCAGGTCATCGGGGCTCGGAAGCCGCCGCAGGTCCACCATGGCCCCTCTCCCAACGAGTATCGCAGTATGTGCATTTTTACACATGCCACCTGTAGTTTTTTTCCTTGATTGCACTCTAACAGGGTGCGATCGTTGACACGGAACGTCCGGCAGACTGGGCCGGGGACAGGCCGGAAGGTGCGCCTCAGGAATAGCGCAGGATGCGCCGGATGGGGCACCGGACACAAAGCAAAGGAGCTTATGCCATGGCAGTAATCGCTTGGATCGGACTGGGGAACATGGGCGGATCCATGTCAACGAACCTGGCAAACGCCGGGCACGAGGTCCGCGGCTTCGACCTCGACGCCGAGGCCGTGGCCGCCGTCGAAGCCGGGGGAGTGAAGCCCGCCGGGAGCATCGCCGAAGCCGTCGACGGCGCGGACGTCGTCTTCACCATGCTCCCCAAGGGCGAACACGCCCGTGCCGTGTACCTTGGCGAGGACGGCGTCCTGGCCCACGCCGACACCCGGACGCTGCTGGTGGATTCCTCCACGATCGACATCGCGTCCGCGCAGGCCCTGCACGACGCCGCCGCTGACGCCGGCTTCCGTTTCGTCGACGCCCCCGTCTCGGGCGGCATGAGCGGGGCGAAGGCCGCAACCCTGACGTTCATGGTCGGCGGCGAGGCCGGCGCCGTGGCCGACGCCACCGAATACATCCGGCCGATGGCGGCCAACATCATCCCCACAGGCGGAGCCACCACCGGCCAGGCCGCCAAGATCTGCAACAACCTCATGCTGTTCATCAACCTGGCCTCCACCGCCGAGGGCGCCGTGCTTGCCGAACGCCTGGGCCTGGACAAGCAGGTGTTCTGGGACATCGCCTCTGTCTCCTCCGGCGACAGCTGGGCGCTGCGCACCTGGTACCCGGTGCCCGGCGTCGTCCCCACCGCCGCCTCGAACAACGACTTCGCGCCGACCTTCACCACCGAGCTGGCCAACAAGGACATCGGGCTCGCCATCAGTGCCGCCCGCGACACCGGCACCCCGCTGGAAATCGGGGAGCACGTCCAGCAGCTCTTCCAGCGGCTCATCGACTCCGGCCAGTCCGCCAAGGACTGCTCCATGATCATCAGGCTCGTCGACGGGTCCCTGGACGCCGCCCACTAAGGCCGCAGAACAGCGGCGCCGATCAGCGGCGCCGCACACCGCCCCCCCCCACCCTTCCGCACTACACGAAAGAGACCCACCCCATGGAACGCATTCCGCACTTCATCAACGGCGCCCTGATTTCCGACGCCGAGCGCTACGGCCCGGTCTTCAACCCGGCCACCGGCGAGCAGGAAAAAGAGGTCGCCCTGGCCTCCGCCGACCGCGTCGAGGAGGCCATCGAGGCAGCCCGCGCCGCCCTGCCCGGCTGGCGGGCCACGAGCCTGGCCAAGCGCACCGGCATCTTCTTCCGCGTCCGCGAACTGCTGATGCAGCGCAGGCCCGAACTGGCAGCCCTCCTGACCAGCGAGCACGGCAAGGTCCTCTCCGACGCGGAGGGCGAGATCACCCGCGGCCTGGAGAACATCGAATTCGCCACCGGGCTGTCCCACATGCTCAAGGGAGAGCGCTCCGAACAGGTCTCCGGCGGCGTCGACGTCCACTCTGTGCGGCAGCCGGTGGGCGTTGTCGCGTGCATCACGCCGTTCAACTTCCCCGCGATGGTGCCGCTCTGGATGATCGGCAGTGCGCTGGCCTGCGGCAACACCGTGCTGCTCAAGCCCAGCGAAAAGGACCCGTCCTCCGCCGTGTTCATCGCGCAGGTCTTCGCCGAAGCCGGCCTGCCCGCCGGTGTGCTCAACGTAGTGCATGGCGACAAGGAGGCCGTGGATGTGCTGCTGGAACACCCCGCCGTGAAGGCCGTCAGTTTTGTCGGGTCGACGCCGATCGCCCAGTCGATCTACAAGCGTGCCGCCGACCGCGGCAAGCGCGTCCAGGCCCTCGGCGGCGCCAAGAACCACATGGTGGTCCTGCCGGATGCGGACCTGGACATGGCCGCCGACGCCGCCGTCTCCGCCGCCTACGGTTCGGCAGGGGAGCGGTGCATGGCGGTCAGCGTCCTCGTCGCCGTCGGCAACATCGCGGATCAACTCGTGGAGGCGATCACCACGCGGATGGCCACCCTGAAGATCGGCCCCGGCACGGACCCCGCTTCCCAGATGGGCCCGCTCATCACCGCCGAGCACCGCGACAAGGTTGCCTCCTACGTGGCCGGCGCCGCCGACGAAGGCGCCACCGTGGTGGTGGACGGCCGGGAGCAGGAGTTCGATTCCAAGGGCTTCTTCCTCGGCGTCAGCCTGATCGACCACGTGAAGCCGGGCATGAAGGTCTACGACGACGAGATCTTCGGCCCGGTGCTCTCGGTGGTGCGTGTGGAGAGCTACAGCGACGCCGTCCAGCTCGTCAACGACAACGAATTCGGCAACGGCGTGGCGATCTTCACCCGCGACGGCGGCGCGGCGCGCCAGTTCGAGTTCGACGTCGAGGCCGGCATGGTGGGCGTCAACGTGCCCATCCCAGTGCCGGTGGGAACCTTCTCCTTCGGCGGCTGGAAGAACTCGCTCTTCGGCGACACCCACATGTACGGCCCGGAGAGCATCCGCTTCTACACCCGCGGCAAGGTTGTCACGACGCGCTGGCCGGACCCCTCGACCTCGGTGATCGACCTCGGGTTCCCGCAGGTCGACTGAGGATTTCGGGTCTAGCCCTTCATGATCTCCGCACGCTGGGCCATGTAGTCCTCCATGGCGAGCTCGCCGTTGCTGTACCGCTGGTCCAGTTCCGCGAGCTTGCGCGCGCGGAAGCCCTGCGGGGCCGACGGAGGCGTGGGGACCGAAGGGCCCGAGGGCTCGCCGGCCGGCTGCTGCCACTCCGGTTGCTGTCCGGTCGGCTGCTGTCCGGACGGTTGCTGTCCGGACTGGGACGGGTTGTTCAGGTACTCCGGGCTGTCCTCGTAGGGGACGGGGTTCTGGTAGCCCGGCTGGCCCGGGCCGCCGGGCTGCCGGAAGCCGCCGCCGAAGTAGTCCTGCTGGGTGTAGCCGTCCCGCGGCTGGTTGTTCGGCTTCCCGGGGAACCGGCCGGGAAGTTCGCCGGGGAACTGCCCGGGGAACCGGCCGTCCGGCTGGTTCGGAAAGCCGCCGGGCATGCCCTGGTTGCGGCCGCGGACGGATTTCTTGTACAGGCGCAACGCCGTCGGGACCAGGAATGACAAAACGATGATCCAAAAGAACAGACTGTTCACGGGTACCGCGCCTTTCAGAAAGTGTCCTTTCAGCTTAACCCCACCCAGAGGATCCGCGGTCAGAGCCGGACCGCAGGCATCCCGAGGTAGCTGCCGCACGCCGCCGCGGCACGGTCAATGGCACTCTCTACCTCGGGATCAGCCGGGGGACCTATGCGGATATCGAGTTCGCAGCGGCCGCGGACGAAGCTGTGCCGCCATACCCCGGCCAACCGGCCATCACGCAGGACCAAGTGCACGGGTTCGCCGGCCATGGGCGCGAAAGGTGCGGCGCCGCCCAGAAAGTGCCGCGATCTGGAGTACCCCATGACGTATTCGTCGTAGCACTGGATCAGGTCAATGCGCCCTGAACCGCTGCCGCCGCCCGCGGTGTCCGGCGTCCGACTGAAGTAGTAGGCGACGCCGTCGATCCTCGCTGAGCCGAGCGATCCGGGGTCCGATTCCAGAGCGAGCCGCAGCCCCGACCGGACATCCGCCACCGTCAGCCCCGACCAGTCGGCGCAGTCCTTTTCGGTCGCCGGGCCGCGGCTGGTGAAATAGCGGCGGGCCAGCTCGGCCAGCGCCGCCGGACGGTCCAGCAGGCCTGCCGGTGCAGGGGGTACGCGCTCGTCAAAGAGGGCGTACGTCTGCTTCAGCGCCCCGCCGGCGCTGCGCACGGGGGAACCGCTGACCAGCACGCCGCTGGCTTCGGCGAACATGATCCGGTAGGCAAGCTCAAGGCCGCCGGCGGCGAATCCGGCCTTGAGCAGTTCGGCCGCAAGTTGCTCCCGGGTCCTGTGGGCGCCCCCGGCCACGGCCCGGGCCAGCACACGGTTGCTTTTCGCGGCCCCGGCTGCGTCGATCCCGGTCCGGCGGTACATCCGTCGGATACGGCTTGTTCAACCTCGGCGGCCGAGGTGCCACGGTGCGCTGGGCCAGCGTCCACCGCCCGTACGGGAACTCCTGGGGCTGGACCGCCAGGAGGTTCTTCAGCGCCTGTTCCGGGCCCGCGGCGAAGGGCTCGCGCAGCTGCTGCCGGCGGAGCCGCAGCCTCACGACGTCGTCGGCGTCCAGCATTTCCTCAGGAGCTGCCAGGGCCGCTAGGACCGCACGGGTTCCTCGGCGCCGGGAGGTCCCTCGCCGGAACCCAGCGGGACTCCGGGGCCGAACACCGGACCCGGCAGGGGGCGCTTGGCCGTGATCCCGTCCCCGGTGGAGCGGTGCCGCAGCCGGCGGACCACCCAGGGCACAAAGTACTCCTTCGCCCACACGAGATCGCCGGAACGGGCCTCCCGCCAGCTGCGCTGCGGCAGGGGCTTGGGGGAGAGCGGTTCCAGGGTGTGCTGGACGTTCAGCGAGTCCAGCACCATGGCGGCGATCGTGTGGTGGCCCAGCGGCGAGAAGTGCAGGCGGTCCACATTCCACATCTGCGGATCATTGAGCTGCCGCAGGGACCACATGTCCGCAATCACGGCGTCATGGCGGGCCGCGATGGTGCGGAGGTTCTCGTTGTAGATGGCCACCTTGCTGCGGATCCGGCCGAGCACGGAGGAGCCGGTGTCGGGGCCGTTGAAAAGGACCACCGTGGCGCCGCCCAGGCTCAGGATCTGTACCACCGAGTCCAGCTTTTCCGCCAGCGCATCGGGGTCGCCGCCGGGGCGGATGAGATCGTTTCCGCCGGCCGAAAGGGTGATCAGGTCCGGCTTGAGGGACAGGCAGTGTGCCAGCTGCTGGTCGACGACCTGCTGCAGCAGGCGGCCGCGGACGGCCAGGTTGGCGTAGGCGAAGTCATTGTGGCCGCGGCTCAGTTCCTCGGCAACCCGGTCCGCCCAGCCCCGGTGCCCGCCCGGGCTGGCCGGTTCGGGATCGCCGATTCCTTCCGTGAAGGAATCGCCCAGGGCCACATAGCGGGTCCAGGGGTGGGTTACGGCGCTGTCTGGTGAATTCTCCATGGCTTCGGTTTCGCTCACCTTCATATCCTGCACTCTTCCTGCAAAGCTACGCCACCGTAAGTTGTTACCGCCGGGTAACTGTAAGAATGGATCCATGACTCACGCTGATGCCTTCCCTGCCCCCGTCGTCCTGTGGTCCACGCCCGAGGAAGCCGTGGCCAGCAAGCCGCTCCTGGTCCTGCTGCACGGCTACGGCGCCAACGAACAGGACCTTCTCAGCCTGGCGGACATGCTCCCCGGCGAGTTCGCGGTGGCCTCGGTGCGTGCCCCCCTCGTCTCCGGCCCGGGCTTCACTTGGTTCCCGCTGACAGGCACGGTCGACTACTCGCTCGACGCCGTTAAGGACGCCGCCGCGTATGTGCTGGACTGGATCGACTCCGTCAGGGCCAACCACCCGTCGGTCACACTGCTCGGCTTCTCCATGGGCATGGCCATGGCTACCACGCTGCTGAGGCAGCGTCCGGCGGACTTCGCCGCCGTCGTCGGGCTGTCAGGGTTTGTCATCGATGCCGGTGGCGATCCCAGCTTCCGCGACGGCGAACTGGACGGCACTTTGCCGCTGTTCTGGGGCCGGGACCAGCAGGACCCGGTGATCACCCCCGACAAGATCGACTACACGATCGGCTGGGTGCGCAAGCACGTGAAGCTCACCAAGGTGCTCTACACCGGGATGTGGCATGGCATCAACCAGCAGGAAATCGGCCATGTCTCGGAGTTCCTCGCGCACGAGGTGCTCAACAGCAAGAACTAGGAACCGGCGGGCGTACTGATCCGCACGGTCCGGCCGTTGACGGTCACGGTGTCGCCGTCGTGGAGCTGCCGGCCGCGGCGGTCATCGATCTCGCCGTTGACCTTCACCAGCCCGCTCTTGATCAGCTCCGCGGCCTCCACGCCGTCCTCGACAAGATTGGCGAGTTTCAGCAGCTGCCCCAGCCGGATCATGTCGTCGCGGATGGGGATCTCTTCAATTTCCGGGTTGCTCATACAAGCAATGATGCCTGACGTAAGGTGACATGAATGACCCACACACCCCGGATTCCGCTCCTTGCCGGCCTGCCGCTGGCGGTGGCGGCAGGCCTGTTCATCCCCGTCCAGGGCAGGATCAACGGCGCGCTCGGCGCGGCCCTGGCGGACGGAATCGCCGCCGCCGTCGTCAGCTTCAGCACCGGACTCATCCTGATGATCGTCATCTCCCTGGCGCTGCCGAAGGGCCGGGCCGGGCTGGCGCGGATCCTGCCCGCCGTCCGGGACCGCGCTTTCCCGCCGTACTATGTCCTGGCGGGCGGCATCGGGGCGTTGTTCGTCTTTGCGCAGTCCTTCGCGGTGGGCCTGCTCGGCGTCGCCCTGTTCACCGTCGCGGCCGTCACCGGCCAGACCCTCAGCGGACTCCTGGTGGACCGGATAGGAATCGGGCCCGCCGGCAGAAGGCCCATCACCGGCATCCGGGTGCTCGGGAGCGTGCTCACCGTCGCCGCCGTCGCCTGGGCGGTGTCGCCGCGATTCGGCGGCGGAGGGTCCGGGTTCCTGCCACTGCTGGTGCCCCTGCTGCTTCCGGTGCTGGCCGGCTTCCTGATGAGTTTCCAGCAGGCCATGAACGGCACCGCCACCGTCCACTACGGCACTCCCGTCGCCGCCACACTGGTGAATTTCATCGCGGGTGCGGCCGTACTGTGGACCCCCTGGCTGGTCAAGCTCGCCGTCGCGGGTGCCGGCAACGCACTCCCGGACCAGTGGTGGTACTACCTCGGCGGCCCGATGGGCTGCGTCTTCATCGGCGTCGGCGCCCTCCTGGTCCGCAGCCTCGGGGTGCTGGTCACGGGCCTGGGCATGATCGCCGGACAGCTGCTGGGCTCCCTGGGACTGGACCTCGTCTTCCCCGTACCCGGCACCGTCGTGGCGCTGCCCACGGTCCTCGGCACCGTCCTGACCCTCGCCGCGATTGTCCTCGCCACCCTGCCCTGGCCCAAGGGCGCCCTGAAGCGGTAACAGGCCGGTAGGCTAGGAGTTTGCATCGCACCGTTCGCACTGCCCCGTCCGGCAACCAGCCGGGGACCCGGGGCTGAAACCACGGACCGCACCCAGCGGCCCTGTAGAAATTGGAGTCACCATGGCAGCAAAATCCGTCCTCGACCAGATCATCTCCCTCGCCAAGCGCCGGGGGTTCGTTTTCCAGGCCGGTGAAATCTATGGTGGCTCGCGTTCCGCCTGGGACTACGGCCCCCTGGGTGCCGAGCTCAAGGAAAACATCAAGCGCCAGTGGTGGCAGTCCGTGGTCCGCGGCCGCGAAGACGTCGTCGGCCTGGACTCCTCCGTCATCCTGCCCCGCCAGGTCTGGGAAGCATCCGGCCACGTCGACGTCTTCTCCGACCCCCTGGTGGAGTGCCTGTCCTGCCACAAGCGCTACCGGGCGGACCACCTCGAGGAGGAATACGAGGAAAAGAAGGGCCGTCCCGCCGAGAACGGACTCAAGGACATCGCCTGCGCCAACTGCGGCACCCGCGGCCAGTGGACCGAGCCCCACGAGTTCTCGGGCCTGCTCAGGACCTACCTCGGCCCCGTAGCCAGCGAAGAAGGCCTGCACTACCTGCGCCCCGAAACCGCTCAGGGCATCTTCGTCAACTTCAGCAACGTCCTCACCACCTCCCGCAAGAAGCCGCCCTTCGGCATCGGCCAGATCGGCAAGTCGTTCCGGAACGAGATCACGCCGGGTAACTTCATCTTCCGCACCCGCGAGTTCGAGCAGATGGAGATGGAATTCTTTGTCGAGCCCGGCACGGACGAGCAGTGGCACCAGTACTGGATGAAGGAGCGCATGTCCTGGTACACCGGCCTGGGCATCCGTGAAGACAACCTGCGCTTCTTCGAGCACCCGCTGGACAAGCTCAGCCACTACTCCAAGGGCACCACGGACATCGAATACCGCTTCGGCTTCCAGGGCTCGGAGTGGGGCGAGCTCGAAGGCATCGCCAACCGCACCGACTTCGACCTCTCCACCCACGCCAAGGCCTCCGGGCAGGACCTTAGCTACTTCAACCAGGCCACGAACGAGCGCTACACCCCGTACGTGATCGAACCCGCGGCCGGCCTGACCCGCTCTTTCATGGCCTTCATGATCGATGCCTACACCGAGGACGAGGCCCCCAATGCCAAGGGCGGCGTGGATATCCGCACCGTCCTCAGGCTCGACCCGCGCTTGGCCCCGGTCAAGGCCGCCGTGCTGCCGCTGAGCCGCAATGAGGACCTGTCCCCGAAGGCCAAGGACCTCGCCGCCCAGCTGCGCAAGAGCTGGAACATCGAGTTCGACGACGCCGGCGCCATCGGCCGCCGCTACCGCCGCCAGGACGAGATCGGCACCCCGTTCTGCATCACCGTGGACTTCGACACCCTCGAGGACCAGGCCGTCACCATCCGCGAACGCGACACCATGAGCCAGGACCGCGTCTCCCTGGATAAGGTGGAGGGCTACCTGGCCGCGCGGCTGATCGGCGCCTGATTATGGCGATCGAATACCGTGAATGGCGCGAGGGCGACGACCTCGCGCTGCTGGAAATCTGGGGCGGCCCGGAGACGGTGCAGGCCGGACAGTTCCGCGGCACGCTGGCGCCCTCGGGCAATGCCCCGTGGCGCCGGTGCATCGTGGCCGAGGACGTCGTCGACGGCGTGGCCATCCCGGTCGCGGCGGGCGTGGTCCACGAGGCCTCCCTGCACCCGGAACGGCTCTGGGTCTACATCGAGGTGGCCCGGGACCACCGCCGCACCGGCGTCGGTTCTACCCTCCTGACCATGCTGCGGCACGAGGCCGAGAAGTCGCCGTCGGGAGTCGCCAGGCTCCGTTGCAAGGTGGAACCGGGCACCGCGGGGGCGGCGTTCGCCGAGGCGGCGGGCCTGACCCCCATCCAGTGTTCCCGTCTCGTGGTCGTGGAGCCGGCGGCGCTCAAACTGCCGGTCTTCGGTGACGGCTCCGAGTCCGCAGCCTCCGACCAGGTTGAGGATCTGGCCACCGGCTCGGTCGAGCTCAGCGACGTCGTGGGCCGCTACTACACGGCCGTGCACGGCTGGGACAGCCCCGGGGAGCTGAGCATCGCCACCGTGCAGCGCTTGTTCCTGGATGACCTCAGCGGAGCCCACGGCGCGATCGTGCTGCGGGCACCCAAGGCCAGCGCCTTCGGGCACGGCGTCCTGGCCAGCAGGAAGGGCCGGCTGGAGGCGTTCGCGATCAGCTATGCGCAGGCCGCCCCCGGCGGGGGAGGCGCCGCACAGGACACCGCAGGGGAGGGCGCCTCGGCCCAGCCCACCGACGTGTTCCTGGGCCACGAGCCGAAGCTCGGCGCGGACGAGGCCCGGGCCGCCGTCCGGGACCTGCTGGCCCTCATCGCGTACCAGCACCCTGTACTGCTGGAACTGGACGACTCCATGACAGCGCTGCGCGCCGTCGTCGAGCCGCTGCTGGACAGCGGCAAGGCCCGCGTCCAGGGCTCCGAAACCCTGGTCGTTTCCGACCCGAGGTAGCCCCCATCACCCAACTGGCCGGCAGTTGTTGTCGTTCTCCGTGCTCGTAACGACAACTACTGCGGGTCAGTTTGGTTTAATCGCTCTTTTCCTGCCGCCAGCGCGCCGCGGGCCCTCGGCCTCGTCCAGCCGCTGACGTTCCGCTTCGGTGGGGGCTCCGCCGCCATGGTCCGCCGGCATCCACCAGTCTCCGGGCGCGGGGGTGAGGGGGAAGTCCGCAATGGCGGTATCGATCCCGGCCTGCAGGACTTCGCGCAGCTTTTCGGTGGCCGCCTGGGCGTCGTGTGCCGGATCAGGCAGGGCGTCCGGCAGCATGGGCCCGCCCACGTGGATCCGGACCGGGGCGCGCCAGGCGCGGCGCGGGGAGAAGCCGTGGTGGCGGGTCATCAGCCGGTGGGCGCCCCAGACGGACACGGGAATGATGGGCACCCCGGCCTCGGCCGCCATCCGTACGGCACCGGTCTTGCATTCGCGGACCCGGAAGCTGCGGCTGACGCCTGCTTCCGGCAGGATGGCGATGTACTCGCCCTCACGGAGTCTGGCGACGGCGTCGTCGTACGCCCCGCTTCCGGAGCCGTACGGCACCACCACATGCCCGGCCGCGCTGATGGCGGGCCCGGCAAACCAGTGGTCGGCCGCCCCCTGCGTGATCAGGTAGCGCAGCTGGGCGCGGTTGTGCCACCACAGCAGCATTTCGGCGAAGGCGAAGTCGAGGTAGCCGAAGTGCGTGATTGCGACGACGGCGCCCGTGCCGGGCGTCACGCGCCGGGACGAGCTGTTGAGCGGTCCCGGCTGGGGGAGGTGCTCCTGGCCCGTGATGATGACGCGGATCCGGAACAGCCGGCGCAGCGCCAGCCCCGTTCGGACGATGAAACGGAAGAAGCGGTCGTTGGGCTTTGGCCGCCAGGTCATGGTGCCTCCTGCTGGAAGTGCCTGCTGGGATGGGGCTGCGGTGCGCGGGTGCCGGGTACCTGCGGGGCGCGGGTGCCGCGGTCAGCGGCGGGGCGGCCAGGGAATGAAGCCCGAGGTGGACTCCACGTAGTCCTTGTAGCCCGGGCGGGCGGACATGGCCTTTTCGGTCAGGGGTTTTCCGGTTTTGCCCGCGAGCGTCCAGATCATCAGGGCGGGGGAGAGGACGGTCAGTACGCCGGGCCAGGAATCGGCCGCCACGAGGAACAGCCCGGCCCACACGGCGGCGTCACCGAAGTAATTCGGGTGGCGGGTGTAGCGCCAGAGTCCGGTGTTCAGTACGCTGCCGCGCTTGGCGGGATCGGCCTTGAACTGTGTCAGCTGCCAGTCACCGACGGTTTCGAACACGAAGCCCAGGGCCCAGACGAGGACGCCAAGCACGGCCAGCCAGCCGAGGCTTCCGGTGCCGAACATGCCGACCTGGACGGTGAGCGAGACGAAGAACAGCACCACGCTCTGGGGGAGGTACACGCGGCGCAGCGCATAGACGTTGCGGGATCCGGGGGCCGAGGACAGCATGTCCGCGTAGCGCGGATCTTCGTGTCCACCCCGGGCCCGGACCCCGATGTGGGCGGCCAGGCGGATGCCCCACACCGCGACGAGCGCCAGAAGCAGCAGGCGGCGGCCGCCGTCGCCGTGGCCGGCGGAGAGCAGCCAGGAGATGGCGGCCACCACCACAAAGCCGAGGCCCCAGACGGTGTCGATGACCGAGTGCCGGCTCCGGCGGACGGCGACCGCGAAGGTCAGCGCCAGCAGGACGACGAGCCCCGCGGCAACCCACGGCAGGCTGGAGAGGAAGGCATCAAGCGGGAACTGCGGCATCAGGGCGTCCAATCACAGCACCAGAGGCAGGAACGCGCCGGCGGCCGGCAGGATGTTGCGGAGGGCGTCCGTGCCGCCCGGGACTTCAACTCCAATGCTCTTCCCGAACGCATCAAGGATGAATCCGTTCGCCAGCGAGTTCCACAGGGCCACCCGGCGGATCATGAAGTGACCCGCGCCCTTGAGCGCGACGTAATCCACGGATTCGGCGATGCCGTCCGCCCGCCGGGCGTAGTCCAGCGAGTTGCCGGGGCTGGTCATGCGGTCTTCGGTGCCATGGACGATCAGGAGGCGGCGGCCGGCGACGCATTCCACCGGAGTTTTCGCGCTGAGCCACGGAGCGAGGGCGACGACGGCGTCCACCGGGGGATCATCAGCGACGCACAGCGCGGTGAGGCCGCCCATCGAGTGGCCCAGGAGGTACACCGGCACGCCCGGATGTTCACGGCTGATATGGGCGAGTGCCCAGCGGGCGTCGTGGACGGGGGACATGTCCTCCCCGTTCCACCCCCGGTACTTGTTCCGGAGGGTCCAGACGGCCAGGCCGTGGGGGCCGCCCTGGTTCCGCAGGGCCTGGGCGAAGGGCAGCATCCGGGCCGGGCTCAGATGCCGGCCGCGGACCAGATCGTAGCTGTCCGCCCGCCCGCCGTGCAGGACCAGGGCGACGCCCCGGGTCTCCCCGTCCGCTTCGGCAATCGTCAGGACGGCCTTGGCGGCCGGGCCGGAGCTTGCCAGTTCCGGTTCGCGGTCGTCTAGTTTGCGTATGGCCACGCTGGTGTCCTCCCGATCCGTTGTCTGTCAATTACCAACCATAGGTTGCGGTTCCCGCCCGTCAACGTAAGACATTGAAATCCTTGCCGGTGCCGGGCATCCCCCGTTCCCGGAGACGTGCCTACCGTGCATTCGGAGCCGCCCGCCAGGGCGATTGCTGCGGGCCGCAGGTGTCCTGCGCATGGACCTCTTGACGCGGCAAAACCGGAGGAGTAGGCCTGTGCTCGTAATCCTCCGGGCGGTTTGCCGGCTGGGAGTGCAGATCACCGTCCGGGCCGGGTCTCACGACGAAATCGACGGTACAAAAAATGAGCGGAACAGTTTTGGATAACCTGCGCGAACAGGTCCGCGGGCAGATCGTCACGCCAGCCGACGAGGACTACGACGCGGCACGGGCGGTCTACAACGGGCGGTCTACAACGGGATGATCGACAAGAGGCCGGCCGCGGTGGTCCGGGTATCGCAGGTGGCGGATGTCATTGCCTGCGGCAACTTCGCCCGGGACAACTCCATGGATCTCGCCGTCCGCGGTGGAGGCCACAGCGCACCGGGCTTTGGCACCTGGGACGGCGCCTTGGTCATCGACTTCGCCAATACCACGGGCGTCCGGGTAGACCCTGCAGCCAGGACGGCGCGCTCCGAGGCCGGCGCAACCTGGGCCGACTTCAACCACGCGACCCACGCCTTCGGTCTGGCGACCCCCGGCGGCATCGTCGGCTCGACGGGCATCGCGCGGCTGACCCTGGGCGGCGGAATCGGCTATCTGAGCCGCAAGTACGGGCTCAGCTGCGACAACCTCATCTCGGCCGACGTCGTCACGGCGGAGGGAAAGTTCCTCACCGCAAGCGAATGTGATCACGAGGATCTCTTTTGGGCGCTGCGGGGCGGCGGAGGAAACTTCGGCGTCGTGACGTCGTTGGAATACCGGCTGCATCCTGTAGACGTGGTCCACGCCGGCATCATCATCTATCAAATGGAGAATGCCCAGACGGTGGCGAAGTTCTATCGGGACCATATGGCCTCGGCTCCTGAAGAGTTTGGGGCCTTCCTGGCGTTCGCCTTGGGGCCGCCGGTACCGTTCCTGCCCGAGGAATGGCACGGCAAGTCGGTGTGTGTGGTGGTGGGCATGTGGACCGGCGATCCCGCCGAGGGGCCCAGCCGCTAGCAGCCGTTTCTGGACGTCGCGTCGACGGCGGGATCCATGACGGGGCCGATGCCGTACCCGGCCTTGAACCAGGCCTTCGACGCCTTGCTGCCCAAAGGCCTGCAGGCCTACTGGAAAGCGAATTTCCTGCCGGATCTGACTGACGACGCCATCAACGTCCACCTCGACTATGGAAGCCGCGTGCCAAGCGTCCAGACTGCCGTGCACGTGCACCCCATCGACGGCGCTGTGCAGCGGGTGGGCGCCACAGACAGCGCTTTCCCCAACCGGAATGCGAAGTTCTCCCCGGTCATGGCGGGCATGTGGGAAGACCCCGCGGACAACGAGGCGAACATTTCCTGGGTGCGGGATTACGCGGCGGCAATGGAGCCCTTTTCGGAGGCCGCGGGCTACATCAACTTCATGGACGGCGATGACCTGCCGAAGGTCGCGGAGAACTACGGGCCGAATTTCCGCAGGCTGAGCGAGATCAAAACCAAATACGATCCGCAGAACCTGTTCCACGTCAACCAGAACATCCCGCCGCCGTAGCACGTCCCGGCGCCGCCCGGCCCGTTGCCGGCCCGCGGCCCGCAGCGCGCGGCCCGTCGCCGGAGTCGCCCGGGTCACGGCTTCATCTGCGCTGCTTCGTCTGCGCTGCTTCATCTGCACAGCAGTAGTCCGGCAACGCCGTAAAGTTCTTCGCATGAGGTTGAACTGCTGATGGGCGCCGGACACTCGCATGCGCACTTGGGACACGCCGAGCCGACACCCCAGGCACTGGCCGCGCGGAAGAAGGCCAACTGGATTCTGGCCGCCATTCTCATCCCGCTGACGCTGCTGACGCTTGCGGCCATGGTCCTGATGTGGCCCTCGGGGAACAAAGAGGGCATCACACTGGCAAGCCCCTACGCGGCGGCCCCGGGCGTCACCTTTGACACCGGCAAGATCCAGCGGGTCGTCGTCGGCAGCTGCACGGACGGCGCCGCGCAACAGGGCCAGGCGACCGGCGACACAACCGCACAGGCCCCGCAGCCGGGCTCGGACTGCACGTTCGCGTACACCGAGCCGGACAAGGGCGGCAGCCCCGTCAAGGTCGTGATCAACCCGGACGTCGCCAAATCCCACGGCGTCAAAGCCGGCGACAACATCCGCTACCTGAATCTCTCCAAGGCCCAGGGCGCCTCCGGGGGCCAGGGCACACCAGCCTACGTCTTCGTCGACTTCGTCCGGACGCTGCCCATCATCTTCCTGGCCGTGCTCTACGCCGTCGTGGTGATCGCGGTGGCACGCTGGCGCGGGCTGCGCGCCATCATCGGACTCGTCGGCGCCTACGCCGTGCTGGTCTCGTTCTTGCTGCCCGGGCTGGTCGAAGGCAAGCCGCCGCTGCTTCTGGCGCTTGTGGGTTCCACGGTGATCATGATCGGGGTGCTCTACTTCGCCCACGGTTTTTCCGCCCGGACATCGACGGCCCTGCTGGGCACCATGTTCGGCCTCGCGATCACCGCGCTGCTGGCGGCCTGGGCAACCGATGCTGCGAACCTCGCAGGGGTGGGCAGTCATGACGCCGCCACGCTCACCAACATTTCGGACAATATCTCGATCTCCGGCATCATCCTGTGCGGGCTTATCATTTCGGGCCTCGGCGTCCTCAACGACGTCACGATCACGCAGTCCTCGGCCGTGTGGGAACTGTGGGAACTCGCCCCGGAAACCAGCGCCCGCCAACTCTTCGCCTCGGCTATGCGGATCGGGCGGGATCACATCGCCTCCACTGTCTACACCATCGCGTTCGCCTATGCCGGTGCGGCCCTGCCCATCCTGATCATCGTGATGCTCTACGAGCGGCCCCTGGGTGACGCCCTCACCAGCGCCGAACTGTCCGAGGAAGTGATCCGGACGCTCGTCGGCTCCGTGGGACTCGTCCTGGCGGTCCCGGTCACCACGCTGATTGCCGTGCTGGTGGTCAAGGCCACCGGGGTCAAGTCAGCCGGCCAAGCCCGTGTGAGCGGCACCCGGCCGGCTCCGGCGGCAGGGGCGACTCCCGCCGTCGACCCCGCCACAGGAGCCGCGGACACCCAAGACGACGGCGGGCCAGCCGGCAACACCGAAACGGCCCCGGAAACGCGCCGCGGCCGCCGGGCAGCCGTCCGGGGCTGAGGCCCCGATATCCACATAGCCACGCCGGATCCGCCCGATTTGCCCGTCTTTGAGACAATGAACTAGTGACTGTCGTAGCAACGCCTCCCGCCCCCAAGCTGGAACTCCCGCCCCTGAAGTTGGGCCCTCTCACGGTGGACACCCCCGTGATCCTGGCTCCGATGGCGGGCATCACCAACTCCGCCTTCCGCAGGCTGTGCCGTGAATACGGCGGCGGCCTGTACGTGGCGGAGATGGTCACCTCGCGCGCCCTCGTGGAGCGCACGCCGGAATCCTTGCGCATCATTTCGCACGACGACGACGAGAAAGTGCGCTCCGTCCAGCTCTACGGCGTGGACCCCGTGACGGTCGGCCAGGCCGTGCGGATGCTGGTCGAGGAAGACCGCGCGGACCACATCGACCTCAACTTCGGCTGCCCCGTGCCCAAGGTGACCCGGCGCGGCGGCGGTTCGGCCCTGCCATGGAAGACCGACCTCTTCACCTCGATCGTCCGGACAGCAGTGAAGGAAGCCTCCAAGGGCAACGTCCCGCTGACCATCAAGATGCGCAAAGGCATCGACGAGGACCACCTGACGTACCTCGACGCCGGCCGGATCGCCCGCGATTCCGGCGTCGCCGCCGTCGCGCTCCACGGCCGCACGGCCGCGCAGTTCTATTCCGGCCAGGCCGACTGGTCCGCCATCGCGCGGCTCCGCGAAGCGCTGCCGGACATCCCGGTGCTCGGCAACGGCGACATCTGGTCCGCGGAGGACGCGGTCCGCATGGTCCGCGAAACCGGGGTCGACGGCGTCGTGGTGGGCCGCGGCTGTCAGGGCCGGCCATGGCTCTTCGGGGACCTCATGGCCGCTTTCGAGGGCAGCGACCAGCGGCACAAGCCGGACCTGCGCCAGGTGGCAGAGAGTGTCTACCGCCACGCCGAGCTCATGGTGGAAACCTTCGGCGACGAGGGCAAGGCCCTGCGCGAGATCCGCAAGCACATCGCCTGGTACTTCAAGGGCTACGTCGTGGGCAGCGAACTACGGACCAAGCTAGCGCTCGTGACGAGCCTTGAGGTGCTGCGCGAAACCCTGGACCAGCTGGACCTCGATTCCCCATACCCGGGCGTCGACGCCGAGGGCCCACGCGGCCGCGCCGGTTCACCCAAGAAGCCCGCGCTGCCCAAGGACTGGCTGCTGGACCGCACGCTCGACGCCGCGCAGTCACGCGACATCTCCTTCGCCGAACTGGACGTCTCCGGTGGCTGAGACCAGGACCACCGCCCCCATACTGGACGGCTACACCGCCCGCGACGCCGCCCGCTGGGTGGAGGAGCCGCCCAAGAGCACCTACCGCTCCGACTTCGAGCGCGACCGCGCCCGGGTCCTGCACTCCTCTGCACTGCGCCGGCTCGGAGCCAAGACCCAGGTGGTGGCCCCGGACACCGACGACTTCGTCCGCACCCGGCTCACGCACAGCCTCGAGGTGGCGCAGGTGGGCCGTGAACTCGGCCGCGCCCTCGGTTGCGATCCCGACGTCGTGGACACCGCCTGCCTCAGCCATGACCTCGGCCACCCGCCGTTCGGCCACAACGGCGAGTCCGCCCTGAACGAGGTTACCCACGCGATCGGCGGCTTCGAAGGCAACGCCCAGACCCTGCGGCTGCTGACCCGGCTGGAGCCCAAGGTCCTGGCCCCGGACGGCCGGCCCGCCGGGCTGAACCTGACCCGGGCGAGCCTGGACGCCGCCGCCAAGTACCCGTGGTCCGCCGTGAACGCGCCCGTCATCCACGGAGTGCGGACCAGCAAGTTCGGGGCCTACGAGGACGACCTGCCGATTTTCGACTGGATCCGTGCAGACGCCCCCGAGCGCCGGGCCTGCCTTGAGGCGCAGGTCATGGATCTCGCGGACGACATCTCCTACTCCGTGCACGACGTCGAGGACGCGATCGTTGCCGGCCACTTCCAGCTGCGCTGGATGGACAACCCGGACCACCGCGCCCGTGTGGTGGGCTACGCCAAGCAGTGGTACCTGCCGCACCACGACCCCGCCGCTATCGACGCCGCCCTGGCCCGGCTGGAGGCCACGAGCGTCTGGGTGCGCGAGGCCGACGGCAGCCGCAAGGCCATGGCCGCGCTGAAGGACATGACCAGCCAGCTCATCGGCCGGTTCTGCCAGAGCGCGCTGGAAACCACCCGCGCCGTCTACGGTCCGGAAAACCTGACCCGCTACCACGCGGAGCTGATCGTCCCGGAAGAGACCGTGATGGAAATCGCGGTGATGAAGGGCCTGGCCACCACCTTCGTGATGACCACCGAACACCGGCAGCCGATCTACGAGCGCCAGCGCGAGGTCCTGCACGCGCTCGTCACCGCCCTCAACGCCACCGGAGACCGGCACCTGGAGCCGATGTTCGCCGCCGACTGGCGCGACGCGGAGGACGACGGCGCGCGGCTGCGCGTCGTGATCGACCAGGTCGCGTCACTGACGGACGGCTCCGCGCTGGCCATGTACGAGCGGCTTGTCGGCAGCCTGCCCTCGCTGTGGTGACGGGCTCTGGTGACGGGCGCCCTAAGCAGCCCCTCGGCGTCGTACCCGGGTACTAGGATGGCACTGTGGCCGGCCTGATCAAACGCGAAGACATCGACGAAGTACGCCAGCGCACGGACATCAAGGAAGTTGTCGACGGCTACGTGACCCTCAAGGGCGCGGGGCTGGGGTCCTTCAAGGGCCTGTGCCCGTTCCACGACGAGCGCTCGCCCTCGTTCACCGTCCGTCCGCAGGTGGGCAGGTACCACTGCTTCGGCTGCGGCGAGGACGGTGACGTCATCTCCTTCGTCCAGAAACTGGACCACATCTCCTTCCACGAGGCAGTGGAAAAGCTGGCGCACCGGATCGGCTTCGAGCTGCACTACGAGGACGGCGGCTCCGGCCCCAACCGCGAGGACATCGGCCGGCGCCAGCGGCTGTTGGACGCCCATAAGGTGGCCGACGAGTTCTTTCGCGCACAACTGCTGACCCCGGCGGCCGCCGAAGGCCGCAGCTTCCTGCACGGCCGAGGCTTCGACCGCGCGGCTGCCGAGGAATTCGGCGTCGGCTACGCCCCGCAGGGCTGGGACTCGCTGCTCAAGCATCTTCGGGGCCGCGGCTACACGGATCCTGAGCTGAAGCTGACGGGCATGTTTTCCGAAGGTGGCCGGGGGATCTACGACCGTTTCCGGGGCCGGCTGATCTGGCCCATCCGGGACATCGCCGGCGACACCATCGGTTTCGGCGCCCGCAAGCTCTACGAGGACGACCAGGGCCCCAAGTACCTCAACACCCCCGAGACCGCGCTGTACAAGAAGTCCCAGGTCCTCTACGGGATCGACCTCGCCAAGCGGAACATCGCCAAGGAGCGCCAGCTCGTGGTGGTGGAAGGCTACACCGACGTCATGGCCTGCCATCTGGCCGGAATCACGACCGCCGTGGCGACCTGCGGCACGGCGTTCGGCACCGAGCACATCAAGATCGCCCGCCGGCTGCTGTCCGACGACGGCAGCGGGGGAGAGGTCATCTTCACGTTCGACGGCGACGCCGCCGGCCAGAAGGCGGCGCTGCGCGCCTTCGAAGAGGACCAGCGCTTCGTGGCGCAGACCTATGTTGCCGTGGAACCGGGCGGCGCCGATCCCTGCGAGCTGCGCCAGTCCAAGGGCGACTCCGCCGTCCGGGACCTGATCAGCACCCGCCGGCCGCTATTCGAATTCGCCATTCGGGCCGCCCTCAAGCGGCACAACCTGGACACGGTCGAAGGCCGGATCGCGGCACTGCGTGAGTCCGCCCCCGTGGTGGCGCAGATCCGCGACGCCGGCATCCGCCCGGCCTACGCCCGCGAACTGGCCGGCTGGCTGGGCATGCCGGTCGAAGAGGTCAGCCGGGCCGTCGGGGCTGCCGCCAAGCGTGCCGCCCCGGGGCCGTCCAGCGGGCAGGGATACGGCCAGGGCGGGCAGGGACGCGGCTACGCTCCGGGGGCGGGCGCGGGGCCGGCCGCGGGAACCGCACCGGGAGTGGCACCCTTGCCGCCGTCGGCCGCTCTTCCGTCCTTCAACCGGCCAGACCCCCGCGACCCGGTCGCGGCCATGGAGCGTCAGGCGCTGGAGGTTGCCCTGCAGGAGCCCGGGATGCTCGAAGGCGAGACCTGGCTGCGCTTCTCCGAGGCCCGTTTCTCGACGCCGGCGTACCTTGCCATCCACGAGGCCATCCGGGCCACCGGCCTGGGCTTCGCCGGGGACCCCGTGCGCTGGGTGGAACAGCTGCTGCAGGAAGTTCCCGAGCCGCTCAGGCCGCTCGTGTCCGAACTCGCCGTCGTGCCCCTGCCTGCCAGCACTGCCGAGGGCGTGCTGCGCTACTGCAAGGACATCCTCGCGCGGTTGTTCGAGCTGCAGATCACCCGGGTCAAGGCCGACAAGATGGGCCAGCTGCAGCGGCTCGACGCTTCGGCCGATCCTGAGGAGTTCCAGCGGCTGAACCGCGAGCTCATGCAGCTTGAGATGCAGCGGCGGTCGCTGCGGTCGGACGCCTGAAGCGCCGATTTCGTTTCCCGGCACTGTGTTTGCTAGGCTAATACCCGCTTCATTCCTCCTTAGCTCAATTGGCAGAGCATTCGACTGTTAATCGAAGGGTTGCTGGTTCAAGTCCAGCAGGAGGAGCGCGCAGTCCCCGTTCCGGGTCACCGGAACGGGGAATTTTTTATACCAGCAGGGGTACTCGGCGGGTTCTGCCCGGAGGGCGCGCGGCCGATTTCCAAAGCGGGGAAACCTTTGCTAATGTCATACCTGCTTCATTCCTCCTTAGCTCAATTGGCAGAGCATTCGACTGTTAATCGAAGGGTTGCTGGTTCAAGTCCAGCAGGAGGAGCGGACAGGTCCCGCGGCCGGTGAACAACCGGCTGCGGGACCTTTTTTTGTCGTGTTTTGTGTAGTGGGACTGTGGCGTTGTGGCGTCCCAGGCCTATGGCCCTCCGGGCCTGGCCGTGCCTCAGACGAAGTACATCTCCACTTGGAGGAAACGCTCGGCCTCGGCCACGGCGGCCTGGAAAGCCTCCTCCTCGGTGGGGGACTTCCGGGGCTCGCGGGGGTGCCACTCATGCGGCGCCGAATGCACCTGGGTAAAGCCGCCGCCCGGCGGGGCGTAGAAGATGCCGAACCGCTGCACAGGCCATTCGGGGGAGGTCTCGGGGGCCACCAGGAGGGCGGAGTCGTACGCCGCGTTGTACCACTGGGCGATCGGGCGCCGCCGGTCCTCGGTGAACAGGCCCGCCGCGTACATGGCTGCCGACTGCGTGCTGGTCTGGCTGCACAGCCGATCCCACCACAGAGGCAGGATCCCGGCGTCGCGTCGCTGCCACGTGGCCGGTAAGGGCGGAGGGTCCTGCCAGTCGGGCATAGAACAACTTTATCGCCCGCCGTGGACGTCGAACAGGGCATCAAGGTACAGGGCAGCGGGGAGGGCCTGGTCCAGTGCTCGGAGAGGCCACGGGACATGCTCCGCGCTGGGGTTGGCGCGTGGACATATTCCCGTTCTGCCCAGTCCCGGGCGCGAAGAATGGGCATGTCCTCCCGGGGGAGTGGTCCATTGCTCGGAGAGGCCACGGGACATGCTCCGCGCTGGGGTTGGCGCGTGGACATATTCCCGTTCTGCCCAGTCCCGGGCGCGAAGAATGGGCATGTCCTCCCCTGCACGGTCCTTGGGGGACTAGTGGATCGAGGGGACCGTGCGGGGCCTGACGACGAGCCAGAGGGCTGCGGCGGCCATCAGGATGCAGACAGCCTGGACGGCGCCCATTGGTGTCGGCGACCGGACGCCGAGCCACCCCACCACCGGCGAGATAAGGCCTGCCATCATGAAGGTCGCGGCGCCGAGCAGGGAGGCCGCGGTTCCGGCCTGGGCGCCGTGCTTGGCCAGGGCGAGGACCTGGACGGTCGGGAACGTGAACCCGGTGCCGAGGATGTAGAACCACAGCGGCACCATGACACCCCACAGCCCGAAGCCCAGCCGGTCGAAAACGACAATCAGGACAGCCATCAGGAACATCCAGGCCGTGGAACAGGCCAGGATCCACTGCGGCGGGACGCGCCTGATGAGCCTGGCGCTGGTCTGGACGCCCGCGACGATGCCCAGCGAGTTGACGCCGAAGAGCAGGCCGTACTGCTGCGGCGTGAAACCGTAGACGTTCTGGAACAGGAATGGCGAAGCGGAGAGATAGGTGAACAGTCCGGCGAAGTTCATGCCGCCCACCAGCAGCAGGCCGACGAAGATCCGGTCCGCGAAAAGAACCCTGTACCGCTGGCGGGCTGTCAGCCCGGTCTTTCCCCGCAGCTCCGGGGGCAGCGTCTCCCGCACCACGAACAACGCCGCGATAATGACGCACGTCCCGTAGCCGGCCAGGAAGAAGAAGATGCCCGGCCACGGCATCAGCAGGAGTAGCTGGGAACCGATGACCGGGGCGAGTATCGGGGCCAGTCCGTTTACGAGGGCCATCCGGGAAAACATCCGCACCATGGCGTAGCCGCTGAACAGGTCCCGGACCATGGCCATGGCGACGACGCCGCCTCCTGCTGCGCCAATGCCCATCAGGACCCGGAAGAAGCCCAGCGCGGCGATGTCCGTGGACAGGGCGGCGCCCAGCGACGCCGTGATGTGCACCGCCGTCGCCAGGATCAGCGGCAGCCGCCGGCCGAACTTGTCGCTCAGCGGCCCCACCACGAGCTGGCCCAGGGCGAAGCCCACCGTGGTTCCGGTCAGCGTCAGCTGCACTGCGGCCTCGGAGATGCCCAGGCTTGCTTCCAGGGCGGGGAACGCCGGCAGGTAGAGGTCGACCGTGAACGGTCCAAGTGCGGTCAGGGCCCCGAGCATCAGAATGTAAAGGAGCTTGCGGCGGCGGCTCAGGGAGTCCCCTGGATTGGTGGGTGTGTTCACAGAGGTCAATCCTAGGCCCGGGGACGGCCGCGGCCGGGCCGTTGCGTGGGCGCGCCACACCTTGGCGCCAAGGCCCTGCCAGGAGCCTGAATGATAGTTTTGACACCGGAGTCTGTGCGAAGCTGTGCAGACTCGGCAAACCCGCGCGAGCGGAACGGCAGATGGAACCAGTTAGGCGGGACCGATGAGCGGACGTCACAGCGGCGGGACAAGCGGGGGGCTGCGCATTTCCGTGCTGCCCAAGACCCTCAGGCTGATCTCCAAGCTGGCGCCGCGGCAACTCAATGACGAGATTGCCCTGGCAAAAGTCGAAATCAAGCGCAAGGGCATCCAGCTTGGCATCGCCGCCGCCTTCTTCGCCGTCGCCCTGGCGTTCGTTGCCTTCCTGGTGATCGGACTCATCGTTGCCGCCATCATGGGTCTGGCCACGATTATGCCCGCCTGGCTCGCGGCTCTCCTGGTCTGCGCCGTCTTCCTGCTGATTGCCGTGATCGGCGCCCTGATCGGGCTTCGAAAGTTCAAGAAGGCGATGCCGCTCGTCCCGGAAGAGACGCTCCGCGGCCTCAAACACGATCTCGGCATCGCCAAGGAAGGATCCGCCTTCGACCCCGCGGTCCTGGATCCGTCCTCCGAGCAGGCGAAGGCCGCGAAGGCCGCCAAGGCCGAGGCCGCCGCCAAGGCGAAGGCCGACAAGGAAGCCAAGAAGGCGGCCGAGCCCGACTTCGGCCCGCCGCCCACGGAATCCGAACTGCGACGCCGGCTGGTCCAGCGGCGCACCCATCTCACCGAGGTGCGGGACGACCTCGGCCAGGAGCTCGACGTCAAGACGCAGGCCCAGGCCCTGCTGGCCGCCACCCAGGTCCGGCTGCAGGAGGGCAAGGAACAGCTCGGCGGCAAGGTCGCGGGCTTCCGGTCCTCGGCCCGGAGCTCCGCGAAGACGGCCCCTGGTACCTCGGCGGCGCAGGGCCTGGCGGGACGGCTCAGCCAACGCTGGAAGCCGCTTGCAGCCCTCACCGCCTCCACGGCCGCCCTGGTGTTCCTGCTGCGCAAACTGCTCAAGGGCTAGGCGGCACCCTGAATTCCGACGCGAATACGTTGCCGGCCACGGAAAGGCGGAATGGATGAAGTTCATCGGCGCTGGTTCCCGGCCTGGGCAACCCCAGATCCACCAGGACGCGGTCTTCACCATCCCCAACCTGCTGACCGTGGTGCGGTTCCTCGGCGTCCCCCTCTTCATCTGGCTCGTGCTCGGCCGCCACGAATACGGCTACGGCGCCCTCGTCCTGGCCATCATGGGCAGCACCGACTGGGTGGACGGCTACATCGCCCGCCGCTTCAACCAGATGTCCAATCTCGGCCGGATCATGGATCCCATTGCGGACCGCCTTGCGCTGATCGCCGTCGCCGTGACCCTTGTCATCGCCGGCGTCGTCGAGTGGTGGTACCTGACGGCCCTTCTCGTCCCGGACGCCATCCTGCTGTCAGTGTCGCTGTTCTATTTCCGCAGCCACCCGGACCTGCCCGTGAGCCGGACCGGCAAGATCCGGACAGCGCTGCTGCTGGTCGGAACGCCGCTGCTGGTGCTCTCGAAACTGCCCATCCCGGCCACTGCTGTCTACTCGGTGGTCGCCTGGATCTTCCTGGGCCTGGGCCTCTTGGGGCACTGGATCGCGGCCTACAACTACTTCTGGGCCATCATCCGTAAAGGCAAAAGACTTAAAGTCGACAACGTCGACGACGGCGGCCTCCGCTGATGGTCTGGCTGGCGGTAATGCTGGCGGTACTTGGCGCCTTTTTCCTGGCCTTCGGCGCCCAGCGCCAGGGCAGCGCGGTCAAAGCCGATACGGGCGGCCTGGCGCTCAGCACCCACGGGCTGCTGCGCCTGGTTCGGAACCCCCGCTGGGTCTTCGGGCTGCTGCTGCTGTGCGCCGGCACGGCGATGAACGCCGTCGCCCTTGTCTCGGCGCCGCTGACCGTGGTCCAGCCGATCGGGGCGATCGCCCTCGTCATCACCACGGTGGTCAACGCCAAGGACCAGGGCCTGAGCATCAACCGGGCGACGGTGGTGGCCATTTCAGCTTGCGTCACCGGTTCCGCGCTGTTCGTGGCGCTGGCGGTTACCGTGACGCAGGAGAACCACCACGTCAGCTACACCGACGAGCTGACCATCGTGCTGCTCCTGGCCCTGGCCGTGGGCATCTTCGGCACGCTCGCCGTGCTCTTCAACCACCGCATGAGCGCCTTCGTCTACATCCTGGGCGCTGGCGTCCTGTTCGGCTTCGTGGCCGTCCTGACCCGCATTATCGGCAGGCACCTGCTGGACTCGAACGGCCTCGGCCTGCTGAACGTCCAATGGTATTCCGTCGTCGCGATCGCGGCCGCGGGTGGACTCGGAGCATGGTTTGTCCAGAGCGCCTACTCGGGCGGCCCGCCGGACCTGGTGATCGCCGGATTGACCGTGATCGACCCGATCGTGGGCATAGCGATCGGCATTGCGATCCTCGGCGAACTGCGCCCCGATGTCCACGCCGTTATGGCGATTGCGATGGGGGCGGCCGCATCCCTTGCTATCGTGGGAGTGATAGCCCTCTCCAGGCACCACCCCGAGGTCACCAAGCGCAAGAAGGACGCGCGGAAGGCAGCGGGCCGGTCCTAGGGCGTCAGTACTTCAGCAGTAGGCCCGGCGCGCCTGCGCCGACGGCCAGCCGGCCACTTCAGACCCAGCTGCCCGCACCGTGACCACCAGGAGCCCTCCACGTGACCATGCCTGACAACCAGCATCCGCTGACCATCCTGATTGCCGCGGACACGTACCCGCCCCACGTCAACGGCGCCGCCCAATTCGGGTACCGCCTCGCCAAGGGGATGACCGGCCGGGGACACCGTGTGCATGTCCTGGCCTGCCGTCCGGGCAAGGGCCGCAGCTTCAGCGAGTTCAGTGACGAGGCCACGGTGCACCGCCTGCGCTCCCACTCCGTGCCGACACACGAATACTTCAGGATCACCTTTCCCTGGGAGATCAAGAAGGAAATCGGCCTGCTGTTCGACCGGATCCAGCCGGACGTGGTCCATATCCAGAGCCACTACATGATCGGCGAGCACGTCCTGTACGAGGCCGTGAAGCGGGGCATCCGGGTCGTGGCGACCAACCACTTCATGCCCGAGAACCTGAACCCCTTCCTGCCGTTCCCGCAGTGGTTCAAGGACATCGTGGGGCGTATTTCCTGGAAGGACATGGGCAAGGTCATGGGACAGGCCGACGTCGTGACCACGCCCACGCCGCTGGCGGCCAAGGCCATGCACCAGCATGCCTTCCTGCGCAAGGTCCTTCCCCTTTCCAACGGCATCGACGCGGTGGCCTACGAGTTGCAGCCCGGCGAAACGGTGGAACGCCATGCCAGCCCCACGGCGCTGTTCGTCGGTCGGCTGGCCGAGGAGAAGCACGTGGACGTGCTGATCGATGCCGTCGCCAAGACGCCCAGGGATCTGGACATCCATCTTGAGATCGTCGGCGGCGGGGAAGTGCGCCCGGCCCTCGAAGCCCAGGTTGCCCGGCTCGGCCTGCAGGACCGGGTCAAGTTCCTGGGCCTGGCCAGCGACGCCGAACTCCGCAGGGCGTACATCGCGGCAGACGTGTTCTGCATGCCTGGCACGGCCGAACTCCAGTCCCTCGTGACACTGGAGGCGATGTCCGCGTCCACGCCGGTGCTGCTGGCAGACGCGATGGCCCTGCCGCACCTGGTGCGCGACGGCGAGAACGGCTTCCTGTTCACTCCCAATGACAGCCACGACGTGGCTGCCAAGCTGGTCCGCGTGCTCACTCTTCCTGCCGGTGAGCTTGCGGCCATGGGAAAGACAAGCCGCGGCATGGTGGAGAACCACAGCATGGAGCGCACGCTCCAGACGTTCGAGGACATCTACCGCGGCGCCAGCTACGACGACCTGGTCGTCTAGCCTCGCCCTCCAGCCTGATCGTCCGGCCTCCTCGTCCGCCGTGCCGCGCGGCCGTGCGAGGGCGATTTGCAACGTGTGGGCGACTACTATTGTTAGAGTGTTTTTGCCCGGAAGCAGTCCGGCCCCGCGGGGTCGTTGCGGTTTCCCGGCGCAGGGGGCTATAGCTCAGCTGGTTAGAGCGCGGGACTCATAATCCTAAGGTCCTCGGTTCAAGTCCGAGTAGCCCTACATTTCTGCGGAAGACCCGGTCCGGGACCCGCACCCACGGGAGCCGGGCCGACGCTCGACGTCGGCCCGGCTCCTTCGTGCTTGCCGGCGTCTTCGTCCGCTTTCCTGCGTCCGCCGTGACCGCCGGCCGCCTCTCCTCCTTTCACTCTCCGTTGCTGATTTCCGGCTGGTCACTTGCGCTTTCACTTGCGGGGCGCCGCCGCACTGCGGTATGTTACTCGCGAGTAACATAGTGCCGGCGCGACGCCCGGGACCTTTGGTCGCTGCTGATCACAAGTGAAGGAACATCATGTCCAAAGCTGCAATCGACATTAACAACCTCCCCTACGCCGATGGCGACTTCTTCGCGTTCGAGCAGCTGCTCAGCGGCAAGGAGCAGGACCGGCTGGCGGAGGTCCGGGAGTTCCTGGCACGCGAGGTCAAGCCGATCGCCGTCGACTGCTGGAACCGCGGTGAGTTCCCGATGGAGCTGATCCCGAAGCTGGCCGAGATCGACCTGGTCAGCCCGGTCAAGAGGCAGGGATACACCAACCTCTTCGCCGGAATCCTGCACGCCGAAGCCACCCGCGCGGACACTTCCATCGCCACGTTCATGGGCGTCCACGACGGCCTCTTCACGGGCTCCATCGAGGCCCTCGCCTCGCAGGAACAGCAGGAGGCCTGGCTGCCGGACATCTACTCGCTCAAGAAGATCGGCGCCTTCGGCCTCACCGAGCCCCTCGGCGGCTCCGACGTTGCCGGCGGCACCCGCACCACCGCGCGGCGCGAGGGCGGAAACTGGATCCTCAACGGCGCCAAGCGCTGGATCGGCAACGCCACCTTCTCCGACTGGGTGGTCATCTACGCCCGGGACCTCGCCGACAACCAGGTCAAGGGCTTCCTCGTGGACACCAAGACCGAGGGCTACAGCGCCACGAAGATCGAGAACAAGATCTCCCTGCGCACCGTGCAGAACGCCGACATCACGCTCGACAATGTCGTGGTGCCGGACTTCTTCAAGCTCGCCAACGCCAACAGCTTCCGCGACACCAACAAGGTCCTCAAGGTCACCCGCCTCGCCGTCGCCTGGCAGGCGGTCGGCCAGCAACTGGCCGCGTTCGACGTCGCGCGCCGCTACGCCGTGGAGCGCAGCCAGTTCGGACGCCCCATCGCCTCCTTCCAGCTGGTCCAGCACCAGCTGGTACAGATTCTCGGAAACGCCGTCAGCTCCATGGGCATGATGGTCCGCCTGTCCCAGCTCGAAGACGCCGGCCGGGCCAAGGACGAGCAGTCCGCCCTGGCCAAGGCCTTCACGACGGCCCGCATGCGCGAGAGCGTGGCGCTGGGCCGCAGCATCCTCGGCGGCAACGGGATCGTGACGGACTTCGAAATGGCCAAGGTGTTTGCCGACGCGGAAGCCATCTACTCCTACGAAGGCACGCACGAGATCAACACCCTCGTCACCGGCCGGGCCATCACGGGCATCTCCGCCATCGTCTAGTCCTCCTGCAGCCCGGTCCAGCTGCAGGCAGGTTCCGGCCCTTCATCCTGATCCTCCCGATCCCGGCCCCTTATCCCGGTGCGGGGTCCTCGGGCGGAAGCAGGATGGAGGGGCGCAGGTCTGTCACGAACGCGAGCGGGTTGAGGTACTCCTCGCCGCGCCGCACGCCCCAGTGGACACAGGGGACCGTGCCGCAGTGTCCGGGCACCGACCGCCCCAGGACGCCGCCTTCCGCCACGGCCGCCCCCGGCGCCAGGCTGCTTTCCACGGGTTCGAAACTGCTCCTGAGGCCGTTGCCGTGATCGACGGTGATGACGGGCCGGTCCGCCACGACGCCGACGAAGCTGACGGTGCCGGACGCCGGCGAGGTGACCGGGGCGCCGTCGTACGCCGCCCGGAGGTCCACGCCCCGGTGGCCGCTCAGCCACGGCTTGGCCGGCGGGTCGAAGGCGCGCAACACCGCCGGTCTGGGATCCAGCGGCCAGCTCCAGGCTGCCGCCGGCGGGACAGCAGCCCCGGCAGTAATGGGGGAGAGTGCCAGGAGTATGGCCGCAAGGGATGCCGGAGTCTTCATGCGTCCAGCCTGCCGGGCACCCCGGAGCGGGCGGAAGCGCCCGTCCTGGCCATGTGGAAAAGCCGGCGGAAGCTGCCGGAAAGCAGGCGGAGAACCCCCGGCTGGGCCGCGGGACAGACCCCGGGATAAGTCCTCGAACAGACCCCCGGCGGCCGCCGGAAACGGTCCGTCGGGGGAGGGTCCCTGTAGTACACTTGGTGGAGCAGTTTGCTGTGCCCTCATGCTTGATCAAGCCGGCACGTCTCATTCAGAGGTGCGGGGGAGCAGCGGCTGACTACGCGTATCCAGCCCTCCTTGTCTGACTCGTCTGATGTCATATCTCTGATGTCATATCTTCCGGCGCGGAGGACTGCGCTCCTTGCGGTCCGGCCTTCACGGGTCCGGATAAGGAGCGCGGTGGATGCCAGGAGCAGCGCCCGCCTGGGTGTTGCTAACTAACCGTCAACTATTGGCAGGGTAAGACAGCCTCAGGGCTTTCTCATGAATGACCTGCCGGAAGGAGCGTCGGCATGCCCGTCGTAACTATGCGCCAGCTGCTTGACAGCGGCGTCCACTTTGGACACCAGACCCGCCGTTGGAACCCGAAGATGAAGCGTTTCATCTTCACGGAGCGCAACGGTATCTACATCATTGACCTGCAGCAGTCGCTGTCCTACATCGACCGCGCCTTCGAGTTCGTGAAGGCCACCGTTGCACACGGCGGCACCGTTCTCTTCGTCGGCACCAAGAAGCAGGCGCAGGAATCCATCGCCGAGCAGGCCACCCGCGTCGGCCAGCCGTACGTCAACCAGCGTTGGCTCGGCGGCATGCTGACCAACTTCCAGACGGTCTCCAAGCGCATCCAGCGCATGAAGGAACTCGAAGAGATCGACTTCGACGACGTCGCCGGTTCCGCGTACACCAAGAAGGAACTGCTGCTTCTTCGCCGCGAACTCACCAAGCTGGAAACCAACCTCGGTGGTATCCGCAACCTGACCAAGGCGCCCTCCGCGCTGTGGATCGTTGACACCAAGAAGGAACACCTTGCTGTCGACGAAGCCAAGAAGCTGAACATCCCGGTTGTGGCCATCCTGGACACCAACTGCGATCCGGACGAAGTCGACTTCCCGATCCCGGGCAACGACGACGCCATCCGCTCCGTCAACCTGCTGACCCGCGTTGTCGCCGATGCCGTTGCTGAGGGCCTCATCGCCCGCAACCAGCGTGCAACCGGCACCACGGAAGCCCCGGAAGAGCCGCTTGCCGAGTGGGAGCGCGAGCTCCTCGAAGGCAGCAAGACCGAAGAGGCTGCTGCCGCTGAGGCTGCTCCGGCTGCTGAAGAAGCACCCGCTGCTCCGGCTGCTGAAGAAGCACCCGCTGCTCCGGCTGCTGAAGAAGCACCCGCTGCCACTGCAGAGGAAGCCCCGGCTGCTAACGACGCCGCTGGCGAAGCCAAGTAGCCAGCCAAGTATCCAGCCAGCTCAGCTGACAAGTAAATCCGGATCTCCCCGCACGCTGTCCGCAGCGTAGGGGGTCCTGACAGGATGGCCGCTCACTGGGTGAGCAGCCGTCCTGTCGGTCCGTACACCCAATAAAATTTCTAGACAGAGGGGTTCACATGGCGAACTACACTGCCGCTGATATCAAGGCTTTGCGTGAGCGCACCGGCGCCGGCATGATGGATGTCAAGAAGGCTCTTGACGAAGCCAACGGTGACGCCGAGAAGGCCATCGAAATCATCCGCATCAAGGGCCTGAAGGGCGCTACCAAGCGCGAAGGCCGCTCCACCGCGGAAGGCCTGGTTGCTGCCAAGGTTGACGGCGGCGTCGGCGTGATGATCGAAGTCAACTGCGAGACCGACTTCGTCGCGAAGGCTGACAAGTTCATCCAGCTCGCCGACAAGGTCCTCGCCGTGGCCGTTGAGTCCGGCGCTGCCGATCTCGAGACCCTGCTGGCCACCGAGGTCGACGGCAAGCCGCTGTCCGAGGTCGTCGTCGAAGAGGGCGCTGTCCTGGGCGAAAAGGTTGTTGTCCGCCGCATCTCCCGCATCGAGGGCGCTACGGTCGACGCTTACCTGCACAAGACCTCCAAGGACCTCCCGGCACAGGTGGGCGTCCTGTTCGCTGTTGACGGCGAAGGCGAAGCAGCTGCCACCGCAGCCCACGACGTCGCCGTTCACGTCGCCGCGATGGCTCCGAACTACCTCACCCGTGAGGACGTTCCGGCCGAGCTCGTCGAGTCCGAGCGCCGCATCGCCGAGGAAACCGCCAAGGCCGAGGGCAAGCCCGAGGTAGCGATGACCAAAATTGTGGAAGGCCGTGTAACCGGCTTCTACAAGGGTGAAGTCCTCGTGGACCAGGCATTCGCCAAGGATGCCAAGAAGTCCGTCGCGCAGGTCCTCGAAGAGGCCGGCGTCAAGGCAACCGCCTTCACGCGTTTCCGCGTCGGTTCCTAGTCAGACACTATTCAGACACGCTCAGGGGGTGGTCACCACGGTGGCCACCCCTTTTGCATGCACCCGAGGCATGCTCCCCCGGGCCCTTGCGGGCCAGGGCGGAATGACGCCTTTGGCCCCCAGCACGATAACCTTTTTTCAGAGTTCACCAACGGGAAGGCACCCATGGAAACCGTCACCACTTCAGCCCAGCCAAAGAAGAGCAGGCGCCGCGTCCTCTTGAAGCTTTCCGGCGAGGTCTTCGGCGGCGGGAAACTGGGCGTTGACCCGGATACCGTCCGTGGCGTGGCCAAGCAGATCGCAGCCGCAGTGCCCGACGTCGAAGTTGCCATCGTCGTCGGGGGCGGCAACTTCTTCCGCGGCGCCGAACTGTCGCAGAGCGGCATGGACCGCTCCCGCGCCGACTACATGGGCATGCTCGGCACCGTGATGAACTGCCTGGCGCTCCAGGACTTCCTGGAACAGGCCGGCGTCGAAACGCGCGTGCAGAGCGCCATCACCATGGGCCAGGTCGCCGAGGCGTACATTCCGCGCCGCGCCATCCGCCACATGGAAAAGGGCCGCGTCGTCATCTTCGGCGCCGGGGCAGGCCTGCCGTACTTCTCCACGGACACCGTGGCGGCCCAGCGCGCCATGGAGGTCCACGCCGACGTCGTCCTGATGGCCAAGAGCGGAGTCGACGGCGTCTACACCGCAGACCCCAAGAAGGACCCCACGGCCGAGAAGCTCCATCACCTCAGCTACGACGACGCGCTCCGCCGCGACATCCGCGTGATGGACCAGACTGCCATGACCATGTGCAAGGACAACAACCTCACCATGGTTGTCTTCGGTATGGAGGGCGAGGGGAACGTCACCCGCGCCATTCTCGGCGAGGAGCTGGGCACCGTCGTCACCCCCTAGCAACGGCTAGGATGTTTTCAGGACGGTTCCGCCGCCGCGCGGAAGACGCGTGGACAACGCGTGGACACCACAGACGGAACCAAGACCGTGCAGCGCCCCGTCCGCCGGGGCGCACCAATTTTTGAGGAGAGACCGTGATCGAAGAAACCTTGCTCGAAGCCGGGGACAAGATGGACAAGGCGGTTGAGGTAGCCAAGGAAGACTTCGCCTCGATCCGTACGGGCCGCGCGACGCCGGGCCTGTACAACAAGGTCGTCGTCGAGTACTACGGCACGCCGACGCCGCTGCAGCAGCTGGCCTCCTTCGCGGTACCGGACGCCCGCACCATCCTCATCACCCCGTACGACAAGACGGCCCTGCGCGACATCGAACGCGCCCTGAGCGACTCCGAGGTGGGCGCCAACCCCTCCAACGACGGTAACATCATCCGGATCACCATCCCGGAGCTGACCAGCGAACGGCGCAAGGAATACGTCAAGATCGTCAAGTCCAAGGGCGAGGACGCGAAGGTCTCCATCCGCAACATCCGCCGCAAGGCCAAGGAAACCCTGGACAAGCTGGTCAAGGACGGCGATGCCGGCGAGGACGAGGGCTCCCGCGGAGAAAAGGAACTGGACGCCATCACGAAGGCGCACGTTGACGGGATTGACGAGCTGCTCAAGCGCAAGGAAGCCGAGCTGCTCGAGGTCTGATGGATCAGGCACAGGAGGCCCCCGGACCACGCGTCCGGGGGCGGGGGAAGCAGCGCAGGAACCCGACGCCCAAGGCCGGCAGGAACCTTCCCGCCGCCACCGTGGTGGGCCTTGGCATGCTCTTCTGCGTACTGGGCGGCCTGCTGTTCCTCCCGCTGGGCTTCGTCCTGGTGACCACCACCTTCGCTATCTTCGGCGTCTGGGAGATCTTCCGGGCGCTGGAGGCATCCGGCACCAGGCTGCCCATCATCCCGGTGATGACCGGCACCGTCGCGATGCCGCTTGCGGCCTATTTCGGCGGCCCTGAAAGCCTGCTCTTTGCCATGCTGCTCAGCAGCGTGGCGGTGCTGCTGTGGCGTTCCCTCGAGGGCGCCGCGGGCTCGGCGCGGAGCATCTTCGCCGGCGTCTTTACCATGGCCTGGGTGCCCTTCCTGATCAGCTTCGCCGTGTTGCCGCTCCACACCGCCGGAGGCGTGACGCCGATCGGCCTCTGGCCCGACGGCGTGGTGCCTCCGGGAGCCTGGCAGATCGTGACGCTCCTGCTGCTGGTGGTCTCCAACGACACCTTCGGCTACCTCGTGGGCGCCTCGCTGGGCAAGCATCCGATGGCTCCCAAGATCAGCCCCAAGAAGACCTGGGAAGGCTTCAGCGGTTCGATCGCCGGTGCCGTGGTCATCGGCGTGCTGGCGACCGTCTTCGTACTGGGCAAGCCCTGGTGGGTCGGCGTCGTGCTCGCCGTGGGCATGGTGGCCGCGGCCACCGCCGGGGACCTCGCCGAATCCATGGTGAAGCGCGAGCTGGGGATCAAGGACATGAGCAGCATCCTGCCCGGCCATGGGGGCGTGATGGACCGGCTGGACTCGATCGTGTTCGCCTCGCCGGTGGCCTTTATCCTCTTCTCGGCCGTCGCCGGGGCCTAGGCGCCTCCGGACCCGTACTTCCGGCCCCTAGAATGGTGCCGAGCAAACCAGCCGAACGGCATCGAAGGAAACATAGTTACAGTGGACATTCAACGGCAGATTCCTGCGTCTTTTGACCGCGTGCAGCGGAACCAGTATGGCTACAACGCCAAGCAGGTCGACGAATTCCTGCAACGCGCACGGGTGTCGTTCGAATCGCCCCGGCCGGCCGGCCGCCCGGTCAAGAGCGCCGACGTCCGGGCAGTCTCCTTCGACCCGGTGAAGGGCGGCTATGCCGCGGCCGGTGTCGACGCGGCACTGGACCGGCTCGAGGACGCCCTGGCGCTGCGGGAACGCGATGAACTTGTCGCCGAACGCGGCGAGGAAGCCTGGCTCCGCGAGATCGGCCGGCTGGCCGGCGTGCTCCGCGGACGGCTGCACCGCCCGGACGGCCAGCGCTTCCGGCGCCCCGCCAAGCCGAAGGCCCGCAGCTACAACACCACGGACGTGGATGACCTGTGCCACGAGCTGATCGGCTACCTCGAAGAGGACCAGCCGCTGAGCGTGGACAACGTCCGGCGGGCCGTCTTCCGTCCCGCCGTGGGCCGGGACGGTTACGAGGAAAGCCAGGTGGATGCCTTCCTGGAGCGCGTCGTCGAACTGATGGCCGCCATCGACTGAGGCTCAAGCACCGGTTTCGACGCGCTCAACCGGTCGTTACCGTTCGGTCGCCAACGGCCGTTCCGGTGTGTGGAGCCTGGTCATCAGCCGGGTCATCGTCGGCGGCACCCGGCCCTTCGTGGCCCGGGACACCAGAACCATGACGGCAAACGCGGCCGGGACCGTCCAGGCTGCCGGCTGCGCCAGCCACGACGGAGTCCCGGCGGAACCCATCACCGAGCCGGCCACCATGGCACCTCCGCAGAGCACGCCGCCGGTCACCATGCCGGCGATCGCTCCCGCGTCCGTCAGCCCCCGCCACCAGATGCCCAGCAGCAGCACGGGGCAGATCGTGGACGCGGTGAAGGCAAACACGAGCCCCACGCTTCCGGCCAGCCCGGATGACTCCGTCATGGACGCGATCCCCAGCGGCACGACGGCCGAGATCAGCGCCGCCAGCCGGAAGCCGCGCACACTGCCGCCCAACACGTCCTGGCTGATCACGCCCGCCAGCGAGACCACCAGGCCGGAGGTGGTGGAGAGGAACGCGGCGAAGGCCCCGGCCACGACGAGGGCCGAGAGTAGGTCACCGGCCGTTCCTCCGATCATCCGGTCCGGTAGCAGCAACACCAGCGCGTCCGCCTGGCCGCTTTCGGCCAGACCGGGCGCGAACATGCGCCCGGTCAGCCCGTATGCCGTCGGGAACAGGTAGAAGACCGAGAGCAGGCCCAGGACAATCAGGGTGGTCCGGCGGGCCGACTGGCCGTCCGGATTTGTATAGAAACGCACCAGTACATGCGGCAGCCCGAGTGTGCCGAAGAGCAGGGCCACGAGCAGCGAGATGGTCTGGTACGGGCCGGCCGGTGCCTGAGCCGTGGGATTCACCGCTGCACCGGCTACCGAGGGGGAGCCGGTGCCGGCCAGCATGAACAGAATGAACAGGATCGGCACGGCCACCGCCGTCAGCTTCAGCCAGTACTGGAAGGCCTGGACAAAGGTGATGGACCGCATCCCGCCCGCCACAACACTCACGCAGACGACGGCGACCACCGCAACCGGCCCCACCCACGCCGGCAGGCCGGTGGTGATCCGGATGGCCAGGGCCGCGCCGTGGAGCTGCGGGACGATGTAAAGCCACCCGACCAGCACCACCACGAGGCTGGTCACGCGGCGCACCGCGCGCGAATCGAGCCGCGCCTCCGTGAAATCAGGGATCGTGTACGCGCCGGAGCGCCGCAGGGGAGCGGCCACGAACAACAGCAGCATCAGGTAGCCGGCGGTGTAGCCCACGGGAAACCACAGGGCATCCGTTCCGGCGAGCAGGATGAGTCCGGCGACGCCGAGGAAGCTCGCGGCGGAGAGATATTCGCCGCCGATCGCCGAGGCATTCCACCAAGGCCTGACCGTCCGGGACGCCACATAGAAGTCCCCGGTGGTCCGTGAGATCCGCAGCCCGTAGAAACCGATCATGGCCGTGGCCAGCGAGACGGCGGCGAACGCCGCAATGCCGACGACGGTGTTCACGGCTGCGTCACCTGTCCCCGGCCAGGTCCCGGTACCGGGCCTCGTTCCGCGCCGCCGTCCGCACGTACAGCCAGGCGCTGAGCCCTATCACGGGATAGATTCCGGCGCCCAGCAGGACCCAGTCGAACGGAAGACCGGCAATCGTCGATTCCGCCAGCCCGGGGACCAGTCCCAGCATGAGCGGGAAGGCGAACAGGATCAGCAGGAAGCCCCCGGCCACTACGAGGCCCAGCCGCAGCTGCGAACGAATCAGTGAGCGGACGAACACCTGCCCGGCGTCGGATTCCTCCGCCGCTTCACGCGAATCGTCGGCCGTCCGTGCAGCGGGCAGTGCCGTGCTGTTCTGTGTCAGACTGCTGTTTGTCCGACTGCGAGGTGAAGTGACGCGGACGCGGGTCATGCCTGCGGCCGGATCCGGGTCGCCTCGAGCTTCTCCCGCACGGACGGCAGGTGCCGGCGGCTGATGGGCAGCTCGGCCCCGGCCACGGTCACGCTGGGCCGCGCCGCGGCGAGCTTCATGTGGCTGACATGGTTCAGCGCGATCAGGTAGGAGCGGTGGGTGCGGATGAACCCGGCGTCGGCCCATTGCTGTTCGAGGTCGGCCAGCGGAACCCGGATGAGGTAGCTTGCATCCGCGGTGTGGAGCCGGGCGTAGTCGCCCTGCGCCTGGACGTAGGTGACATCCTCGCGCCGGATCATCTTGGTGGTGCCGCCCAGGTCCACGGTGATCATCTCCGGCGCCGGGGCACCGTCTTTGAGCAGTTCACTGATCCGGCCGATGGATTTCGCCAGCCGTTCGGCGCGCACGGGCTTGAGCAGGTAGTCCACGGCCGCGAGGTCGAAGGCCTCCAGGGCGCGGTCCTCGTCCGCGGTGACGAAGACCACTGCGGGAGGGTGGGCGCTGCGGGAGATGACCCGGGCGATGTCCAGCCCGGACAGGGCAGGCATGTGGATGTCGAGGAAGACGACGTCGACTTCCTCGGCTTCCAGGGCCCGCAGGGCCTCGGCGCCGGAGGATGCGCGGTAGATCGAGCCGATCCGGTCATCCCGGCCGAGCAGGAAGGCCAGTTCCTCAACAGCGGGGAGCTCGTCGTCGGCGACGAGGACGTTAATCATGGTTCTAGAGTACTGCCGGAGGCAATTAGGCACCGCGGAGGGCAACAGGATTAGGCACCGCGGAGGGCAACCGCGTCAGGCGTCGTGACGGGGCTGCGACTTGGGGACGCGCATGGTGATCAGGGTGCCCTCCCCGGGTGCGGTCTCGATGACGAGCCCGTTGTCCTCGCCGTAGACCTGCCGCAGCCGGGTGTCGACGTTGCGCAGCCCGACGTGGTCGCCGTCGCTGTGCCCGGCGAGGACGGACCGCAGCTGTTCCGGGTCCATGCCCACGCCGTCGTCCTCGATGGTCACCTCGGCGAACGCGCCGGAGTCGTTGGCGGTGATGGAGATGTGGCCGGGGCCCTCCTTGGCCTCGAGCCCGTGCCGGACCGCGTTCTCCACGAGCGGCTGCAGGCTCAGGAAGGGGATCACCGTGCTGAGGACCTCCGGGGCGATCCGCAGGCTCACCTGCACGCGGTCACCGAACCGGGCCCGCTCCAGGAGCAGGTAGCGGTCGATGCAGCGCAGCTCCTCGGCCAGAGTGGTGAAGTCGCCGTGCCGGCGGAAGGAATAACGGGTGAAGTCGGCGAATTCCACCACGAGTTCCCGCGCCCGCACCGGGTCCGTATTGATGAAGGACGCGATCGCGTTGAGCGAGTTGTAGATGAAGTGCGGGCTGATCTGGGCCCGCAGCGCACGGACCTCGGCCTCCATCAAGAGAGTGCGCGAGGCGTCGAGCTCGGCCAGTTCCACCTGGGTGGCCACCCAGCCGGCCACCTCGCCCGTTGCCCGGACCAGCCCGGCGCCGGCGGCCGGGGCGAAGGCGGCCACGACGCCCACCACCCGGGCACCTGCCCTGATCGGGGCAATCACGACGGCGCGCTCCACATCCGGCGTCAGCGTCCGGCCGGCGAGCGGCTGCAGCTCGCCGGCCGGAATGACGGCGGTGGGGCCGCCGTCGAGCACCTTCGCCGCGAGCCCCATCAGGGCGGGCCTGAGCTCCTCTCCGGCGCCGTCCCACGCCAGCACACCCGTGGTGTCGGTGATCGCGAGCGCGTCGCAGCCGAGCAGGCCGCGCAGCTGCCGGCTGGCCTTGGCCGCGCCGGCAGGATTCAGGCCGGTCCGCAGGTGCTGCCCCGCACGGGAGGCCGCGTGCAGCGTCTTGTAAGTCGCCCGTTCCGCGTCGGTGCCCAGCTCCCGGAAGGAGCGGAGCACCTTGAGCCCCACAGCGACGACTACGGCGATCGCCATCGCGATCACGGCGACGGCGGCGGCGGTCAACAGGGGAGAGTCCGGCATGCTGTCAGCCTACCGCCGGTGCCGGGCCTGCCGCCGTTGGGCGCAGCATCCTGACCGCCGAGCGACGCAGGGCACTGCGGTTCTGGACTGCAAGGTCCATCACGATGCACAGTGATTGTAATCACATTGGCCGGAAGGGCTGTGCAGTTGGGTTGTGAGTTGATCTGTGCAGCTGACTTGGCAGTCAATGTGGACGCGCCAGTCTCAATGAGGAGGAACGATGGGTCACGACGCCCAAGGAACGGACGCAGCGGCGGCCGTGGACTTCAAGGAAGTCCAGTCGACGGAGCGGTTCCAGGAACTACGCAAACGTCACCGCAGCTTTGTCTTTCCGATGGCCATTGCATTCCTGCTCTGGTACTTCGCTTACGTCCTGCTGGCCGACTACGCGGTCGGTTTCATGTCCACCAAAGTCTGGGGCAACATCAACGTCGGGCTGATCCTGGGCCTGCTGCAGTTCGTGTCCACGTTCGCCATCACCGGCTGGTACGTCAGCTACTCGAACCGGAAGCTTGACCCCATCGCCGCCGAGATCCGCCAGGAAATCGAAGGCCACGAGTTCGACAAGCACGGCAATCCACTGAGCGGGGCGGCACAATGACACTCATGGTTCCCGCAGTGAACGTTGCGGATCTCAAGGACACCACCCTGCTGAACATGGGCATCTTCGCCCTGTTCGTTGCAATCACCATGGTGATTGTGATCAAGGCCAGCCGCAACAACAAGACGGCGGCCGACTACTACGCCGCCGGGCGGTCCTTCACGGGCCCCCAGAACGGCACGGCCATCGCCGGCGACTACCTCTCGGCGGCCTCGTTCCTGGGCATCACCGGGGCCATCGCCATCAACGGGTACGACGGCTTCATGTACTCCATCGGATTCCTTGTCGCCTGGCTCGTCGCCCTGCTGCTCGTCGCCGAGCTGCTCCGCAACACGGGCAAGTTCACCATGGCCGACGTGCTGTCCTTCCGCCTCAAGCAGCGACCGGTGCGGATCGCGGCAGCCATTTCCACCCTGGCCGTCTGCTTCTTCTACCTACTGGCGCAGATGGCCGGCGCAGGCAGCCTGATCTCCCTGCTCCTGGGCATCAGCGACTGGGGCGGGCAGGCGCTGGTGATCATCGTCGTCGGCGCCCTGATGATCATGTACGTACTGATCGGCGGCATGAAGGGCACCACCTGGGTCCAGATCATCAAGGCCATGCTGCTCATTGCAGGTGCCGCGGTCATGACTTTCTGGGTCCTCGCGATCTACGGCTTCAACCTTTCCGACCTGCTGGGCGGCGCTGTGGAAACCTCAAAGAACCCCAACATGCTCAACCCGGGGCTGCAGTACGGTAAGACCGAGACCTCCAAGCTGGACTTCATGTCCCTGGGCCTGGCGCTGGTGCTCGGCACCGCCGCCCTGCCGCACGTGCTGATGCGCTTCTACACGGTCCCCACGGCCAAGGAAGCCCGCAAGTCCGTGGTGTGGTCCATCTGGCTGATCGGTATCTTCTACATCTTCACCCTGGTCCTGGGCTACGGCGCAGCGGCGCTGGTGGGTGCTGACACCATCAAGGCGGCTCCGGGCGGGGTCAACTCTGCTGCACCGCTGCTCGCCTTCCACCTTGGCGGGCCGCTGTTGCTGGGCTTCATCTCGGCCGTGGCGTTCGCCACGATCCTGGCTGTCGTCGCCGGCCTCACCATCACCGCGGCGGCGTCCTTCGCACACGACATCTACGCCAACGTCATTGCCAAGGGCAAGGCCGACGCCGACACCGAGGTCAAGGTTGCCCGCCGCACTGTTGTGGTGATCGGCCTGCTGGCCATCGTCGGCGGCATCTTCGCCAACGGGCAGAACGTGGCGTTCCTCGTGGCGCTCGCCTTCGCGGTGGCGGCCTCGGCCAACCTGCCCACCATCGTGTACTCGCTGTTCTGGCGCAGGTTCACCACCCAGGGTGCCGTGTGGAGCATGTACGGCGGCCTGGCCGCGGCCATCATGCTGATCGCCGTGTCGCCGGTGGTGTCGGGCGCGAAGACGTCGATGATCCCCGGCGCCAACTTCGCGATCTTTCCGCTGAGCAACCCGGGCCTCGTCTCCATCCCGCTCGCGTTCTTCCTGGGCTGGCTTGGCACCGTGTTGGATAAGCGGAAGGAAGACACCACCAAACAGGCCGAAATGGAGGTCCGTTCCCTCACGGGTGTGGGCGCCGAAAAGGCCACCAGCCACTAAGGGCTGAGACTACCCGCTGACGGCTTCCCGACCGCAGATAACAGGAGCTCCCGTGCCTCAGCGCGGGAGCTCCTGTTATTTTCCGGTCTCAGCGTCCGTGGCTCAGTGTCCGTGGCTCAGTGTTCGTGGTGGGAGCCGCCGGGAATCCCATGGCTTCCGTGGGGCACCGCGAACTGGCCAGCCGTGGAGGCCGCCAGTCCCGGCGTCGCAACTCCGGCGACAAGAACGGCGCAGGCAAATGCCGCCAGCAAGAGCCGGCCGGGCCGCAGGCGGGAGGAGGCGTCCGGTCCGTCGCCCCGCTGAACGCCGTCGCCGCCGCCCTGGCGGTGCAGCCAACCGGCCGCCGCCACGATCATCAGGGTCAGCAGCAGCGCCGAAAGCTGGCTGACGACCAGCGACGCCGGACCTATCGCTTGCCCTGATGCAGCTCCCGCGGCGTGAAGGAGCGCTGCCGTCAGGAGCAGGGCAACGGCCGGTTTCACCCACAGCAGCCGTCCCCGGTGCAGCGTCAGGATGGTCCAGACGAGGACGGCGGAACCCCAGAGCGCCGCAACGGCTCCCGCCGCCACGGTCAAGGCGGCACCCGCGGCCACGGCGGCACCATCCGGGGCGGCCGCGGAGGACAACAGACTCGAGGAAATTGCCAGGTCCACCGCGCCGCCGCCGAATCCCGCGAATCCGGAAAAAAGGCGTACGGCGGCTGCCCGGGTGGTGTCACCGCCCCGCGATGCGGACTGCGCCGGTACTGACTGTGCCTGCAGCGACTGTGCCTGGACTGTCTGGGGTTTCATTGCAACCGTCCTCATCTCAACCCTTGGTGTTGTACTGCCGGATTGTGCTTCTGCTCGACGCCGGCAGGCCTGCTGATCAGGCTCTCGCGGTGGCCGGGAACTTGTCCATGGACAACCCGACTCCGAGCAGCAGGACGGCGCTGGCAAGGTGGAGGACGTTGTCGGCGCCGTTGAGGGCGATGATGTTCAGCGGCGAATTGAGCAGGAAAAGCCCGACGATGCCCACGAGCAGATAGACGGCGCCGACTGAGGTGTTGACCCCTCTCGACAGCTGGATGTTCTGCAGCCCGGCGTAGAGCAGGGCAGCACCGATAGCGAGGTGGATGACGTTGTGAAGCGGGTTGACCGCGAAGATGATCAGCTTGGCGCCTTCGGTCGCGGTGAAGCCGATGCCGGAGGTGACGACGAATCCGAGCAGGCCGACAAGAAGGTAGACAGCGCCGAAAACGGTGGCGATCAAACGGTTCGGTGATGTACGCATGATCCGAAATCCTTTCTTCGGGCCGACTGTTGATGATCGGCCGTGGTGCGGGTCCCGGTCGGGACTCTCTGAAAGCGATTCGGACCATGCCCCCTCCCGGATGGCCGCCGCGGACATCGGCTTGGATGTCCTGCCCTCAGGCCTGGGTCTCAGCCGGATTTTCACCGAGGTGCGCCGTCGGGCGGGGTCAACCCTCGGCGGAGCCCCGTTCCAGCAGGGGCTGGATCCGGAACGGAATCAACTCGCCCATGGCCAGCGCGGTATCGGTCCGGTCCACGCCGTCACAGGCCAGGATCTTGCCGTTGATCCGGAACAGGTCCTCCGCGTCGAGCGCCACCACGCGCAGGAGGAGATCGGCCGAGCCGGTCAGGCCGTAGCCCTCCAGGATTTCCGGGATGCCCGCGAGCTCCACCGCCAGCTTGCCCAGTTTCTGCTGCTGGACATGCACGGAGATAAAGGCCATGAGCGGGTACCCCAGCGAGGCTGGATTGATGCGGCGCTCAAAGGAGAGGAAGACGTGTTTCTTCTCCAGCTGGGCCATCCGGGCCTGCACGGTGTTACGCGACAATCCGAGCCTTTGGGCCAGGGCAACAACAGTGCGCCGGGGGTCGCGGGCCATGGCCGAAAGAAGACGGGTGTCGGTGCCATCCAAGGGTTGCATAATGCGCAAGATTAGCACGGTCGCCGGGTCCCGGACAGTGCATAATGCTCAACTTATTCGCAGGTGGTTGTACCCGATGAGCATTGTGAGTAGGGTCACAATTATCCGGGGCAACGGCGCCCGGGCGGCTGGCGCGCCGCGGGATCACGAGTCCTGCGAGTGTCGGTCAGACGACGTCAGAAGGTGCGGACAACTGTGTTTACCGACGACGCGGGCAAGGGCGGCATTGCCGCCGGCGGCCCGGGCAACAGTGCAGAATCAAACAGGCGGACCGGCGGGGACCTGGTCCAGCTCATCACCCCGGGGGGCGAACGCGTAAGCCATCCCGAGTTCGACCCCTGGCTCAAGGATGTCAGCGACGAGCAGCTCTGCTCGCTCTACGAGGACATGGTGGTCATCCGCCGGATCGACACCGAGGCCACCGCCCTCCAGCGGCAGGGCGAACTCGCCCTCTGGCCGCCGCTGCTCGGACAGGAAGCGTCCCAGATCGGCTCGGCGCGGGCCCTGCGCGAGGACGACTTCGTCTTCCCCAGCTACCGCGACAACGGCGTCGTTTACTGCCGCGGCGTGGACCTGACGGACATCGTGCGCGTCTGGCGAGGCAACGCCTCCTCCGGCTGGGACCCGTACACGGTGAACGTGGCCACGCCGCAGATCATCATCGGCGCCCAGACGCTGCACGCCACCGGCTACGCCATGGGCATCCAGAACGACGGCGCCGACTCGGTTGCGGTGGCCTACTTCGGCGACGGTGCCACTAGCGAAGGCGATGTCAACGAGGCCATGGTCTTCGCCGCCAGCTTCCAGTCACCGGTGGTCTTCTTCTGCCAGAACAACCACTGGGCCATCTCGGAACCCGTCCGGCTGCAGTCCCACATCCAGCTCGCTGACCGCGCCGCGGGCTTCGGCATCCCCAGCATGCGGGTGGACGGCAACGACGTCCTGGCCGTGCTGGCTGCCACCCGCATCGCCGTCGACCGGGCACGCCGCGGCGGCGGACCGACCTTCATCGAGGCCGTCACCTACCGCATGGGCCCGCACACCACCGCGGACGATCCCACCCGCTACCGGGACGCCAACGAGCTCGAAGACTGGGCCGCGAAGGACCCGATCGCGCGGCTGAAGTCCCTGCTCGAACGCAAGGGACTGCTCACCGGGGACGTCGCAGCCGAGGTCGCGGCGAAGGCCGACGCCGTCGCCAAGGAAATGCGCGCCGGCTGCATCAGCATGCCCGAACCTGCGCCGATGGACATCTTCAAGCACGTCTACAGCACGCCCAATTCCTGGCTCGACCGCCAGCAGGACCACTATTCCCGCTACCTGGCTTGCTTCGGCGATCCCGCGGAAGCCAGCCAGCAGGATCAGTATTCCCGCTACGTGGCTTCGTCCGGCGACCCCGCAGAAGCCGCTTCTGAAGAAGGTGCACACTGATGACGCAAATGACCTTTGCCCGAGCCATCAATTCGGGCTTGCGCAAGTCCCTCGAAAACGATCCCAAGGTGATCCTCCTGGGGGAGGACATCGGCTCCCTGGGTGGCGTCTTCCGTGTCACCGACGGCCTGCAGAAAGACTTCGGCAAACACCGCGTCGTGGACACTCCGCTCGCGGAGTCCGGGATCATGGGCACCGCCGTCGGCCTGGCCTACCGCGGCTACCGCCCGGTGCTGGAGATCCAGTTCGACGGCTTCATCTACCCGGCGTTTGACCAGATCGTCTGCCAGGTCGCCAAAATGCACTACCGCACGCAGGGCGCCGTCAAGATGCCCATCACCATCCGCGTCCCGTTCGGCGGCGGCATCGGGTCCCCGGAACACCACTCCGAATCACCCGAGGCGTACTTCACCCACACCTCCGGCCTGCGCGTGGTCAGCGTCTCGAACCCGCAGGACGCCCACACCATGATCCAGCAGGCCATCGCCTCCGATGATCCGGTGCTCTACTTCGAACCGAAGCGCCGCTACCACGACAAGGGCGAGGTGGACGAGTCCCTTGACCTCGGCACCGCACTGTCCATGGAGAAGGCGCGCGTGGTCACCGAAGGCAAGGACGTGACCCTCGTGGCCTACGGGCCGCTGGTCAAGACCGCGCGCGACGCCGCCCTGGCGGCCGCCGACGAAGGCGTATCCGTCGAAGTGATTGACCTGCGCTCGCTGGCGCCTCTGGACTTCGCGACGCTGGAAGCCTCGGTCCGGAAGACCGGACGGCTCGTCATCACGCATGAGGCCGGCCAGTCCGGCGGCCTCGGCGCCGAAGTCGCCGCCAGCATCACCGAGCGCTGCTTCTACCACCTCGAAGCCGCACCCGTCCGGGTGACCGGCTTCGACATCCCCTACCCCTACTCGAAACTTGAGATGCACCACCTGCCGGGCCTGGACAGGATCCTGGACGGCGTCGATCGGGCCCTCGGCCGTCCCAACTCCCTGAGCGGACTGGAAGGATGAGCGCCACCATGATCAAGGAATTCAGGCTCCCGGACCTCGGTGAAGGTCTCACTGAATCGGAAATCGTCGCCTGGAAGGTCGGGGTGGGGGATACCGTCGCGCTCAACCAGATCATCGCCGAGGTGGAGACGGCCAAGGCCGTCGTCGAGCTTCCCTCGCCGTTCGCCGGTGTGGTCACCGCCCTGCACGAACAGCCGGGCACGGTGGTCGAGGTCGGGAAGCCGATTGTTTCGTTTGAGGTTGAGGGCGACGACGGCGCCGGCGGTTCCGGTGAAGGCAGTGCTGCGGCCGAGGCCGGGGCTGCCGGTGCCGCCAAGCGCGAGCCGAACCTCGTCGGCTACGGCGCCGTCCTCGAAGGCTCCGGCCGTCCGGCCCGCCGCGCGCGCACCGTCGCCGCCCCGGTGACCCCGGTGGTTGAGCCCGTAGAAACCGTCGAAACCGCCCCGGTGGTTGAGCCTGTCGAAACCATCACAACCATCCCGTCCGGTACCCGGCCCGCGGAACGGCCGCGGTCCACACCGCCCGTCCGCAAACTGGCCAAGGACCTCGGCGTCGACCTCGAAGCCGTGGCCGGCACGGGGGAGCGCGGACTCATCACCCGCGACGACGTTCGGAACTTCGGCGGCGGGGACCTGCCGGCGGCGGCCCAGGAGCTGGCCGGCACGGCTGTCCCGGGCCCGGTCCCGGCGCAGGGGGCCCGTGAGACGCGCACGCCCATCAAGGGCGTGCGCAAGTTCACCGCCGCCGCCATGGTGTCCAGTGCTTTCACCGCGCCGCACGTCACGGAATTCCTGACCATCGACGTCACCCCGACGATGGAGCTGCTGGCAAGGCTCAAGGCCAGCCGGGCGTTCGCCGGCTACAAGCTCACGCCGCTGACGCTCGTGTCCAAGGCCGTGCTGATCGCCCTGCGCAACCACCCGACGCTCAACGCACGGTGGGACGAGGCCAACCAGGAAATCGTCCAATTCAACTACGTGAACCTGGGCATCGCGGCCGCGACCCCGCGGGGGCTAACGGTGCCGAACATCAAGGACGCTGACCGGATGTCCCTGATGGAGCTGTCCACCGCCCTGACCGCCCTGACGGACACCGCCCGGGGTGGCAAGACCGGCACCTCCGATCTCTCCGGCGGTACCATCTCCATCACGAACATCGGAGTGTTCGGCATCGACGCCGGCACGCCGATCCTGAACCCGGGCGAGGCCGCCATCCTGGCTCTGGGCGCGGTCCGGAAGATGCCGTGGGAGTACAAGGACGAGGTCGCCCTGCGCCAGGTCATGACGCTTAGCCTGTCCTTCGATCACCGGCTGGTCGACGGCGAGCAGGGCTCCCGCTTCCTGCAGGACCTCGGCGCCATCCTGGCCGATCCCGGCATGGCGCTGGCCATGGTCTAGGCAAGCCAGGCTCAAGACGAAGCTGCCGGCCGTTCCTTCGCAGAGAAGGGGCAGCCGGCAGTTTTGTTTGGGCAGAGCGGGGGCACCGCTCCGTGCCGGGGCGCTTTGCGCGGCATTCCGGCGTCGGAAGCGACGATCGTCGGCGTGTCCGCGCCAAAGTGCCCCGGGACGGGGCGCCTGCATGACGGGGGTGGGTGTCAGCCGAGCGGCTGGGGGACCGCCGGGGCCATGAGGGCAGCCAGTGCCATGCTCTCGAGGAGCGGCCGGGCCCGTTTGATCGCCATCCGGCGTCCGTGGGCGCGCACCGAGTGCGGCGTGGAGTTGATCAGGCCGAAGGTGGCATGCGCCCGCATCCGCAGCTCGGCGGCCTCGGTGCCCCCGTGCAGCCCGGCCAGGACGTCCACCCAGAGCTCGACGTAGTTGCGCTGGAGCGTGCGGACCTCCGCCTGGTCCTCGCCGGCAAGGTTGCTGAAATCCTGGTCCTGGACCCGGATGACGTCGGGATTGCTCAGCGCGAAGTCGACGTGGAACGCCACCAGGCGGTCCAGGGCCACCGCGGCGCCGTCGGAATCCGCCACGACCCGGCGGCCGCCGTCGAGCAGGTCCTGGCTGACGCTCAGCAGTAGGGCCCCGAGGACGGCCTGCTTGCCGGCGAAGTGCCGGTAGACGGCCGGCCCGCTGACTCCCGCCGCGGCCCCCAGATCCTCCAGGGAGACACGGTTGAAACCCTCGATGGCGAAGAGGGCGGCGGCGGCGGACAATAGGGCCTGCCGTCGGTTTTCCTTGGCCTGGCTCCGCTGCGTGCCCGGCTGCGTACCAGGCTGCGGGTCTGTCTGGGTGGTCTGCGTGGGCTCGGTCACCGGCATATCCCTCGTTTCGCTTGCCTCTGTGTTGGACATCACAGTTAATAGAGACTAACCTAAATCTCAGTTATGCGGTACTAACCGAAATGGTCGGGCGGCTCGCAAAGCCGGGCCCCGGCACAATGGCCCCAAATCAAAAGGTCAGGGAACGGAAGCAGTCAATGGAGACAATCGCCAGCCGGGTGGACGCCACGAGTGCCGTCTTCGCCGCGAACCGCGAGACCCAGCTGGGGCTGGCCCTCGAGTTGAAGGAACGGCTCGCCACGGCCGCGCTGGGCGGGCCGGAGAAGTCCCGGGAACGCCACGTGGCCCGCGGCAAGCTGCTCCCGCGCGAGCGCATCAACCGGCTGCTCGACGACGGCAGCCCCTTCCTGGAGATCGCCCCGCTCGCCGCCAATGGCATGTACAACGACGACTCGCCCGGCGCTGGGGTGATCGCCGGGATCGGCCTCGTGCATGGCCGCCAGGTGCTCGTGATCTCCAACGACGCCACCGTCAAGGGCGGCACCTACTACCCGATGACGGTGAAGAAGCACCTTCGGGCGCAGGAGATCGCGCTGGAAAACCGGCTGCCCTGCATCTACCTCGTGGATTCTGGTGGCGCCTTCCTGCCCAAGCAGGACGAGGTCTTCCCGGACAAGGAACACTTCGGCCGGATCTTCTTCAACCAGGCGAAGATGTCCGCGGCCAGGATCCCGCAGATCGCCTCCGTGATGGGCTCCTGCACCGCCGGCGGCGCATACGTCCCCGCCATGAGCGATGAGACCGTGATCGTCCGTAACCAGGGCACCATCTTCCTGGGCGGGCCGCCGCTCGTGAAGGCCGCCATCGGCGAGATCGTCACGGCCGAGGAGCTCGGCGGCGGCGACGTCCACTCGAAGATCTCCGGCGTCACCGACCACCTGGCCGAGAACGACGAGCACGCCCTCCAGATCGTCCGCGACATCGTGGCCACCCTGCCCCGGCCCGCCGCTCCCGTCTGGGACGTGGACACCGTCGTCGAACCCCTGGTGGACGAAAGCGAGCTCTACGGCGCCGTCCCCACCGACGTCAACGCCCAGTACGACGTCCGTGAAGTCATCGCACGCCTCGTGGACGGCAGCCGCTTCCACGAGTTCAAGAAGAACTACGGCACCACCCTGGTCACCGGCTTCGCCAGGCTGCACGGCCACCCGGTGGGCATCGTGGCCAACAACGGCGTGCTGTTCAGCGAGTCCTCGCTCAAGGGCGCCCACTTCATCGAACTGTGCGACCAGCGCGGCATCCCGCTGATCTTCCTGCAGAACCTCTCCGGCTTCATGGTGGGCAAGGATTACGAGCAGGGCGGCATCGCCAAGAACGGCGCCAAGATGGTCACCGCCGTCGCCACCGCACGGGTGCCCAAGCTGACCGTGGTGATCGGCGGCTCCTTCGGCGCCGGGAACTACTCGATGTGCGGCCGGGCCTATTCGCCGCGCTTCCTGTGGATGTGGCCGGCCTCCCGGATCTCTGTGATGGGCGGCAACCAGGCCTCCAGCGTGCTCGCCACCGTCAAGCGGGACCAGTACGAGGCCCGCGGCCAGGAATGGTCCGCCGAGGACGAGGAAGCCTTCAAGGCCCCGATCAAGCAGCAGTACGAGGACCAGGGCAGCCCCTACTACTCCACGGCCCGCCTCTGGGACGACGGCGTGATCGACCCCGCGGACACCCGCACTGTCCTGGGACTGGCGCTCGACGTCGTCTCCCGCACCCCGCTGCCGGAGACCTCCTTCGGCCTTTTCCGGATGTGAGCCAGCCATGACCACCCTCTCCACCCCTGCCACTCAGGGCGCAATGTTCGGCACCGTCCTGGTGGCCAACCGCGGCGAGATCGCCTGCCGCGTGATCCGGACCCTGCGCGCCCTGGGCATCCGTTCCGTCGCCGTCTACAGCGATGCCGACGCCGGAGCCCGCCACGTGCGCGAAGCCGACCTCGCCGTGCGGATCGGCCCGGCCGCCGCCTCCGAAAGCTACCTGAAGATCGATGCCATCCTCCAGGCCTGCCGGGACACCGGCGCCGAGGCCGTGCACCCCGGCTACGGCTTCCTGAGCGAAAACGTCGACTTCGCCCGCGCCCTTCAGAAGGCCGGCATCACCTTTATCGGCCCAGGCGTCGAATCCCTGAACATCATGGGGGACAAGATCCGTTCCAAGAACCACGTTGCGGGCTACGGGGTGCCGGTGGTCCCCGGCGTCGCCGAACCCGGAATGACGGACGCGCAGCTGATCGAGGCTTCGGCCGGCGTCGGCTTCCCGCTGCTGATCAAGCCCTCCGCCGGCGGCGGCGGTAAGGGCATGCACATCGTGGAGCGCCCTGAGGAGCTGGAAGCCACCCTGGCTACCGCCCGCCGGGTCGCGGTCAGCGCCTTCGGCGATGACACCCTCTTCCTCGAGCACCTGGTCCTCACCCCGCGCCACATCGAGGTGCAGGTACTCGCGGACAACCACGGCAACGTCATCTTTCTTGGCGAGCGCGAATGTTCCCTGCAGCGCCGCCACCAGAAGGTCATCGAAGAAGCGCCGTCCCCGCTCCTGGACGCCCTCAACGACGACGGCGCCACCCGGGCCCGGATCGGGGAGGCCGCCTGCAACGCCGCGCGCAGCGTCAACTACAGCGGCGCCGGCACCGTGGAGTTCCTGGTCTCGGACAACGCCCCGGACGAGTTCTTCTTCATGGAGATGAACACACGCCTGCAGGTGGAGCACCCCGTCACCGAGATGGTCACCGGGATCGACCTCGTCGAATGGCAAGTGCGGATCGCCGCCGGGGAGATGCTCACCGTACCCCAGGACGACGTCGTCCTCAACGGGCACTCCGTCGAAGCACGCGTCTACGCGGAAATTCCGGAGCGGAACTTCCTGCCGTCAGGGGGCGAGGTGGTGCTGCTCGACGAGCGGGGCACGATCTTCACCGCCATGGACGATCTTGATTCCCTCAGTCCGGCGTCCGCGGATCCGGACATCCGCGTCGATTCCTCGCTGCTTGAGGGACTCGAGATCTCCAGCGATTACGATCCCATGGTGTCCAAGGTCATTGCCTGGGGCCAGGACCGCCAGGCTGCGCTGGACAAACTCGACACAGCGCTCGCGCGGTACACGGCACTGGGGATCGACACGAACGTCGAATACCTGCGCCTGCTGATCAATGACGAGGACGTCCGCGCCGGCCGGCTCGACACCGGCCTGATCGAGCGCAAGATGCCGGACTTCACCTTCCGGCGCGTCGGGGATGCTGAGCTCATCGCGGCGGCGATGCAGTTTTGGGTCCTCGATGAAGGCCCGACGACGGTGGGATCGCCCTGGGACACAGTCCGGGGCTGGCGCCTGGGCGCACCGGCACCCTGGACGATGAGCTTCGGTCTCCCGGGCGGCGCGATGTCCACCGTGGCCATCACCTGGCTGAACACCATGGATCTGGGCGACGCCCACGTCAGGGTCGATGACGGGCCGGTGCGCCTCGTGCTGTTCTACGGTCTCTCCGATGACAACATCTACCTGAAGGTCGACGGCCAGGTGATGCGGTTTGCGCTGGCATCATCCTGGGCGGATCACCCCGAGCAGGGGCGTCCGGAGCTCGTGTTCCTGGGCAACGAGGGCTGGTCCTGCCGTCTGGAGGTCCTCAACCGTGAATTGAGGCTGGTCCGCGTACTGGCAGCCATCGATCGCGATGAGGGTGCGGCGGACCCGGCGGTGCGCTCGCCGATGCCCGGCACCGTGGTGTCCGTCTCCGTCAGCAACGGTGACACCGTGGAGGCCGGCCAGGTGCTGCTCTCCGTGGAGGCCATGAAGATGGAACACCAACTGGTGGCGCCCCTGGCCGGGACCGTGCACGTCAGCATCAAGTCCGGCGACCTCGTGAAGGCGGACCAGGTGCTCGCCACCATCCACGTCCCCGAATCCTCCAGGGCCGAAGACACGATCGAAGAAGCCGTCATCGCCATGGGCGCGGCAGAGTAGCCCCCAGGCCGGCCGGGCCGGCAACCGGCCCACCCCGCCAACCCGGCCGGCCGGCCGGGCCACAGATCCAACAAACTCAACACACCACAGACACAGCACAGACACAGCACCGACACAGCACCGACACAGCACCGACACAGACGAAGGAGTCACCCCATGGATTTTGAACTCAGCGAGGAATACCAGGACCTCAGCGACACCGTCCGCGAATTCGCCGACGAAGTGGTGGCCCCGGTCTCCGCCAAGCACGACGAGGAACACAGCTTCCCCTACGAGGTCGTCTCCCGGATGGCGGACATGGGCCTCTTCGGCCTGCCCTTCCCGGAAGAGTTCGGCGGCATGGGCGGGGACTACTTCGCCCTGGCCCTCGCCCTCGAACAGCTCGGCCGCGTGGACCAGTCCGTCGCCATCACCCTCGAGGCCGGCGTCTCCCTCGGCGCCATGCCCATCCACCGCTTCGGCAACGAGGCACAGAAGAAGGAATGGCTGCCGCTGCTGGCCTCCGGCAAGGCGCTCGCAGGCTTCGGCCTGACCGAGCCGGAAGCAGGTTCGGACGCCGGCGGGACCAAGACCACCGCGCGGCTGGAAGGCGGGGAGTGGGTCATCAACGGCAACAAGGAGTTCATCACCAACTCCGGCACCGACATCACCCGCCTCGTCACCGTCACCGCCGTGACCGGCCAGGAGGAACGCCCGGACGGCAGCATCAAGAAGGAAATCTCCACCCTTCTGGTCCCCACCAACACTCCGGGGTTCAAGGCCGAAAAGGCCTACAACAAGGTGGGCTGGAACGCCTCGGACACGCACCCGCTGACCCTCAAGGACGTCCACGTCCCGGAGGCCAACCTGCTGGGCACCCAGGGCCGCGGCTACGCCAACTTCCTGTCCATCCTGGATGAGGGCCGGATCGCGATCGCCGCACTGGCCGTCGGCGCGGCCCAGGGATGCGTCGACCAGTCGGTGAAATACGCCAAGGAGCGCAGCGCGTTCGGGCAGAACATCGGCAAGTACCAGGCCATCGCGTTCAAGATCGCCCGCATGCAGGCGCGCGTCCACACGGCCCGTCTGGCGTACTACGATGCCGCCGCCAGGATGCTCGCCGGCAAGCCGTTCAAGACGGAAGCGGCCATCGCTAAGATGGTCGCAGGCGAGGCAGCCATGGACAACGCGCGGGACGCCACCCAGGTGTTCGGCGGCTATGGCTTCATCAACGAATTCACCGTGGCACGCCACTACCGCGACTCCAAGATCCTTGAAGTCGGGGAGGGCACTACGGAGGTCCAGCTGATGCTGATCGCCCGCGAACTGGGACTGTAGCCGGCCGGAAGGATCACTGATGATTAACAAGGTTTATGCCAGCGCTGCGGAGGCGGTTGCCGATATCCACGACGGCGCCTCCCTTGCCGTCGGCGGGTTCGGGCTCTGCGGCATTCCAGTGGCCCTGATCGACGCCCTGCACAAGCACGGCACCAAGAACCTGGAAACCGTCAGCAACAACTGCGGCGTCGATGACTGGGGGCTGGGGATCCTGCTGAAGGACGGCCGGATCCGCCGCACCGTCAGCTCCTACGTGGGGGAAAACAAGGAGTTCGCCCGGCAGTACCTCGCCGGCGAACTCGAGGTGGTCCTCACCCCGCAGGGCACGCTGGCCGAAAAGCTGCGTGCCGGCGGGGCGGGCATCCCCGCCTTCTACACGCCGGCCGGCGTCGGCACCCAGGTGTCCGACGGCGGGCTGCCGCAGAAGTACGACGCCGAGGGCAACATCGCGATCGCCTCCGCACCGAAGGAGGTCCGGACCTTCAAGGGGGCGGACTACGTCCTGGAGGAATCCTTGACCCCCGACTTCGGACTCGTGCACGCCTGGAAGGGCGACCGCCACGGCAACCTCGTCTTCCATGCCGCTGCCATGAACTTCAACCCGTTGTGCGCCATGGCGGGGAAGATCACCATCGCCGAGGTTGAGGAACTTGTGGAACCCGGGGAGCTGGACCCGGAGCACGTCCACATTCCCGGTATCTTCGTCCAGCGCGTGGTCCACGTGGCGCAGATTGAGAAGCGCATCGAAAAAAGGACGGTGGCACTCTCCGCAGCGTCCCCATCCGGCACCACCGATCAGGCAGGAGCGTAGCCATGGATTCGAACAGCTCGCAGGGGGAGCCTCCCCGTCCCGAGGCCGTCCGTCACGAATACCGCCGTGCTGCTGCGTCGCGCCAGGACAGCAAAGGTTGGTCGCGCAATGAACTGGCAGCCCGGGTGGCGCAGGAACTCCGCAACGGCCAGTACGTCAACCTCGGCATCGGTATGCCCACGCTGATCCCCAATTACATCCCGGCCGGCGTGGAGGTGGTCCTGCATTCGGAGAACGGCATCCTCGGCGTCGGCCCGTACCCCGGCGAGGATGAGGTCGACGCCGATCTGATCAACGCGGGCAAGGAGACCGTCACCGTCAACAAGGGCGCGGCGTTCTTCGACTCCGCGGTGTCGTTCGGGATGATCCGCGGCGGGCATGTGGATGTGGCCGTGCTGGGCGCCATGGAGGTAGCCGCCAACGGGGACCTGGCCAACTGGATGGTCCCGGGCAAGATGGTCAAGGGCATGGGCGGTGCCATGGACCTGGTCTTCGGAGCCAAAAAGGTGATTGTGATGATGGAGCACGTGGACCGGAACGGCAAGCCGAAGATCGTGGAACAGTGCACGCTGCCGCTGACGGGCAAGGCGTGCGTAGACCGGATCATCACCGACCTCGCCGTGTTGGACATTGTCGCCGACGGCGGGGGGTCCAGGCTGGTGCTGCGTGAGCTGGCACCCAACGTGTCGGTCGAGGACGTCGCCGCGGCCACCGGCGTCGAGCTTTTCGAGGAAGACCAGGAATTGACCGTATGACGGCGAACCCAGGGCCGCAGGGTGGCACGGCAGGGAGTGGCATGACGCGCGTCATCGAACAGCGCGGCCTGTACTTTGATGAGCTCGAAGAAGACGTGGTCTACGCGCACCGCCCGGGCCGGACGGTCACGGAGACGGACAATGTCCTGTTCACCACCATGACCATGAACACCCAGGCTCTCCACCTGGATGCGGCCTGGAGCGCCGGGCAGCCGTTCGGCCAGCGGCTGATGAACTCGATGTTCACCCTGGCCACGGTGGTGGGCCAGTCCGTGCCGCAGCTGACCCAGGGCACCATCATCGCCCAGCTGGGCCTGACGGACGTGTCCTTCCCGCACCCGCTTTACCACGGCGACACCCTCTACACGGAGACGGTCGTGACCGGGAAGCGGCTCTCCGCCTCACGCCCCGGCCAGGGCATCGTGACCATGAAGCACACCGGGCGCAACCAACACGGTGACGTGGTGGCCCTCGCCACTCGCAGCTGCCTGATGTGGACGCGCGAGGCGCATGTTGCGGCGCAGAAAGACAACGTAAAAGGAACAGCTCAACAGGGGACAATAGAGACATGAGTTTCCTGATGGGCCCCGCCCTGCTGTTCTGCCCCGCCGACCGCCCCGAGCGGTACCAGAAGGCCGCCGAACGCTCCGACGCCGTGATCGTGGACCTGGAGGACGCCGTCGCCCCCGCGGACAAACAGCGAGCCCGCGGCGCCATCCTCGCGCAGCTCGGCGCCACCGGCGACGTCCCGGAACTGGATCCCAGCCGCACCATCATCCGGGTCAACCCGGCCGGCACGGATGAGTTCGAGAAGGACATGCACTGCCTCAAGCACACCCCGTACCGGCATGTCATGCTCGCCAAGACCGAAAGCCCGGCCCAGCTGAAGGAGCTCGAGGGCTACAGCGTGATTGCCCTCTGCGAGACGGCCGCGGGGATCCTGAATGCCGCCGCCATCGCCGCCGTTCCCAACGTGGTGGGCCTGATGTGGGGTGCGGAGGACCTGCTCGCCTCCCTCGGCGGAACCTCCAGCAGGACCGAGAACGGCGACTACCGCGCCGTGGCGCTGCACGCCCGCTCCTCCGTGCTCCTGGCCGCCGGCGCCTTCGGCAAGGATGCCATCGACTCCGTCTACGTCAACATCCCTGACCTTGAGGGGCTGGCGCTCGAGGCCCGCGACGCCGTCGCCTCCGGCTTCACGTCCAAGGCCTGCATCCACCCGAACCAGGTGGCCGTGGTCCGCGGCGCCTACGCGCCCTCGGACTCCGACGTCGCCGCGGCCGCCGAGCTGCTCGTCGCCGCGGCCGCCGCCGGCACGGGCGTGTTCCAGTTCAAGGGCAAGATGATCGACGGTCCCATTCTCAAGCACGCCGAGTCCACGCTCCGCCGCGCCGGCCGCTAAATCCGGGCCGTAGCGCGTCTTGAGTCGTGCGGCGCCGGGCCATTTGCCGCAAACGGCCGGAATGGCGAATCCCATCCCGGCCATATGCGTCAAACGGCCGCGCTGCCTCGGGCGGATCTAAGCAGGCCGGGGCAGTGCGATGAAGTCGTTCGGTTCCAAGATGCAGCTGGCATCCAGACTGCCACGCAGCGGGAACCAGGCAGGGCCGTGGCCGAAGTTGAACACCCGGACCAGGTGATAGGAATCCAAGTGGTCCCGGGAGACCCTAAGCTCGTTGCGGCTGACGAAGAAGGGTGTTTCGGCCCGGGACCTTGTTGTCTTGACTTCGATCAACTTCTCCCTCCCGCTTTCCTCAAAAGACAAGATGTCGAATCCTGGGCCGTCGCCTTGCGTCTGGCTGACATGATCTATTCTGCCGGCGAGCTTGCTCCTGCCGGCTTTCACGAGGCGCCGGTACTCCAGATCGGCGACGGCAAGTTCTCCTGCTAGCCCGAGCGCCCGGTTCCTTGCCTCGATCGCGTCGTAGTCCGGGCTACCGATTCTGGAATGCGACGATCCCGAATGCTCGGGGAAGATGATCGCGGGTGTGTTGGCGCTGATGAAATCCAAAGAGCCGGCAACTGTTGGATCGGGGGCCCGCAAGGCTTCGGCCAGGATCAGCTCAACGAGCGAGGGGCTTGATGACAGCTGGCGTTGCACCTCGGGGACCAAGGACTGCTGATAGTTCTGTGCGGGTTGGTACCCCTGGATCGAGCGGAGTCCGAGTTTCATCAGCACCGCGGAGATATTTTGATGCTTGAACTCAATGGCCGACTCGGACAGGTTCGAAAGCAGCGGCAAGAGTGCTTTCCTGAACTGACTCTTGACGTATGGCTCGCCTGAGACTTCCAGCCGAAGCATCTCCAGGTAGCCTCGGACAGTCGCCGCCACTTCGGCACTCGACCAAGCCGCTTGTTTTCCCGCCAAGGCCGCCCCAATTCTCGTTTGTTCGCTCTCGGCGCCAGGCTACAACACGCTCTCGCATTTCGGGCCAAGCCACGGGCCGGCCACGCTCTCCGCCGGACTCACACGCGCGAGATGGCACTTCGCGGCAGTGTTTCGGGCTCAAAGTCAATCAGTCGTTGCAACGATGGGTGTCAGGCGCGGAGGAGCCGGGACACGCGGTGCGGGATACTTAAGGGATGCAGCCGCGCAAGATCGTCCTTCTCGGGTCCACCGGTTCCATCGGCACGCAGGCGATTGACGTCGTCGACGGCGCCCCGCACCTTTTCGAGGTCGTAGCCCTGAGCGCCGGCGGCGGCAACCTCGAACTGCTGGCCGGGCAGGCCGTGCACACCCGAGCCCGGGCGGTGGGCGTTGCCAGCGGCGATGCAGCGGTGCTGCAGTCCCTGATCGACGACGCCGCAAGCGCGGTCGGACTGACCGGGTACCGTCCGGACATCATCACAGGCCCGGACGCCTCCACCCGGATCGCCGAGATCGACGCCGACGTCGTGCTCAACGGCATCACCGGGTCCATCGGCCTGGCACCCACCCTGGCCGCGCTCAAGTCCGGGGCAACCCTGGCCTTGGCCAACAAGGAATCCTTGATCGTCGGCGGCGCCCTCGTCAAGGCCGCGGCCCGCGTAGGCCAGATCGTCCCGGTGGACTCCGAACACTCCGCGATCGCCCAGTGCCTGCGCTCCGGCGCGCCCGCCGAGGTTGACCGGCTGATCCTGACAGCGTCCGGCGGACCGTTCCGCGGCAAGACCCGGGACGAGCTGCACGACGTCTCCCCGCAGGACGCCCTAGCCCACCCCACCTGGGACATGGGCCTGATGGTCACCACCAACTCCGCCAGCCTCGTCAACAAGGGCCTCGAAGTGATCGAGGCGCACCTGCTCTTCGACATCCCGCTGGACCGGATCGACGTCGTGGTCCACCCACAGTCCATGGTGCACTCCATGGTCCAGTTCGTCGACGGTTCCACGATCGCCCAGGCCTCCCCGCCGGACATGCGCCTGCCCATCGCCCTGGGCCTCGGCTGGCCGGACCGCGTGCCCCGGGCCGCCCAGGCCTGCGACTGGAGCAGGGCCACCAGCTGGACCTTCGAGCCGCTCGACGCCACCGCGTTCCCCGCCGTCGGCCTCGCGAAGGACGCCGCCAGGCAGGGGAGCACCTTCCCTGCCGTGTTCAACGCCGCGAACGAGGAGGCGGTGATGGCCTTCCATGCCGGCCGTATCCGTTTCACCGACATCGTGGATACCATCGAAGCCGTACTCAGCGAACACACAGGTTCCTCCGGGCTGACGGTGGAGTCAGTGCTGGATGCTGAACAGTGGGCACGCGCGCGCACCCATGAACGTTTGGCCGTTAGAAATATCTAGACAGCTGAGAAGTCTTTAGCTGAGAAGTCTTTTAGGAAGCAGCAGATCACAGCATGAGCCCCGTCCTCCTCTTTATCCTCGGTGTCGTCTTCGTGGCGATCGGCATCGCCGTGTCCATTGCCCTGCACGAGGTGGGGCACCTGCTGCCGGCCAAGCTGTTCAAGGTCCGGGTCACCAAATACATGATCGGCTTCGGACCGACCCTCTGGTCCAAGCGCCGGGGCGAGACCGAATATGGCTTCAAGGCCATCCCGCTGGGCGGCTACGTGTCCATGATCGGCATGTACCCGCCGAACAAGGAAGACGGCAGCGTCCGTCCTTCGAGCACCGGGATGTTCCAGTCCCTCGCGTCCGACGCCCGGTCACTCGCCCACGAGGAGGTCGGCGCCGCCGATGAGAACCGGGTCTTCTACCGCCTGCCGGTCTGGAAGAAGATCATCATCATGCTCGGCGGCCCGGCGATGAACGTGCTGATTGGCGTCGTGCTGACTGCCGTGCTGCTCATGGGATTCGGCATGGCGACTCAGACCACCACCATCGCCGACGTCTCCAAATGCCAGGTCAAGGCCGGAGAGACCGTGGACCCGAATTCGGCCGACTGCAAGCTCACCCCCGCGGCAGCCGCCGGACTCAAACCGAACGACGTCATCACCTCATTCGACGGCAAGGCCGTCACCAGCTGGGACGAGCTCACCGGCTGGATCCGCGCCTCCGCGGACAGGCAGGTCAGCGTCACAGTGCAGCGCGACGGCGCCGCCGTCAGCACCGTGGTCACCCCGGTGCTGTCCGCCCGTCCGGTGATCGGCGCCGACGGCCGGCAGGCCAAGGATGCCGACGGCAAGCTCCAGTACCAGGACGTCGGATTCCTGGGCATCGGCGCGCAGACGGCGCTGGTGCAGCAGCCGGCGTCGTCGGTGCTGCCGATGGCAGGGGAAAACATCAAGCAGGTCGCCGGCGTGATCGTGAACCTGCCGGCCCGCGTGGCCGGCGTCGCGAAGGCGGCCTTCAGCGAGGAGCCCCGCGACCCCAACGGCCCCATCAGCGTCGTGGGCGTGGGCCGCGTGGCCGGCGAGGTCGCCGCCATGGAGCAGGTGCCGCTGCAGTCCCGGCTTGCCGCCCTGGTGGGCCTGCTGGCCGGCCTCAACTTCGCACTTGCCGTCTTCAACCTCGTGCCGCTGCTGCCGCTCGACGGCGGCCACGTGGCCGGCGCGCTGTACGAGGGGGCCCGGCGCCGGGTTGCCAAGCTGTTCGGCCGCCCCGATCCCGGCGCATTCGACATCGCCAAGCTGCTGCCGGTGACCTACGTGGTGGCGGTGCTGTTGATGGGCATGGGCGCGCTGCTGATCTACGCGGACATCGTCAAGCCCGTCAACCTCTTCGGCTAACGGCCTGGGCCCGGGTCCGCGGCCCGGGTCCGCGGCCTGCGTCCGCGGCGGCCGGCTCCGCACCCAGCCGGATTCCGCTGATTTGGTCATCTAAGCTTATTTCGGCTGATTTTTAGTAATCAGTTGAAAATGGTTGATTATTGAAGATCACCTCTTTAGGCTGGGGCTATGTACGTGATGACCATCGACCAGCGCGGCAGTACCACCGACGTCGATCGCGTCCCCGGACTCCTGGCGGAACTGGGCGCGCTCTCCACCGCCGGGCGCTTCGAACGCTCTGTCGGCGACGAGGTCCAGGGTGTCGTGGAGCGCCCGGATGAAGTCGTGGAGATCGCCCTGCATGGCCTGCGCAGTGGCCGCTGGTACGTGGGGATCGGGATGGGGGAGGTGGACCTGCCGCTGCCCGTCAGCCCCCGGGAAGGCTCCGGTCCCGCCTTCGTTGCGGCCCGGCTCGCAGTGGACCGGGCCAAATCCGCGGCCGCACACGTGCCGCTCTCCGTGGTCTCCGGCGGCCTCCGGAGGGGGGACGCCGCGCCGTCCGCGGAAGGATCGGCGGGAGCCATGGCCTGCGCCAACGCCGAGGCGGTGCTGCGGCTGATCGGGCGGCTGGTCCAGGACCGGACCGCGGCGCAATGGAAGGTGGTGGACGTGCTGCGCTCGGTGCAGCACGGACACTCCGGGACGCACGGCACGCAAAAAGTCGCAGCCAGGAAACTCGGAATCACCGAGCAGTCGGTGAGCCGTGCGCTCCTGCGGTCGGGCTGGCAGGAAGAATGGGCGGCGAGGCCGGCGGCGGAAATGCTGCTGTCCCTCGCGCACGGCCTGATCACAGGAGACGACGGCGCCGGCGCCCGGGACCCGGCGCCGGGACAAGGAAGCCCTGACCCGGAAGCCCGGGACAGCCTGACAGAAGGAGACAAGTGAACGCCCTCTGGATCACCCTGGCGCTGCTCGCCGCCGGATTCGCCGGCTGGCCGGTCACCGCCCTGGTCTTCCGGCTCGCCCGGACCATTGACGAACGCGCCGACGCCGCCGGCACGGACGCGGTCTCCGCAGGCGCCGACACGGCCGAGGACCCCGCGGCCGACTCCACCGTCGATCCCGGCGTCCCCGCCGACCCCGCCACAGCGCAGCAACCACCGCAGCAGGGGCCGCAGTCACCGGAGCCCGCCCCGGATCCGGCCGCCGCCGAGACGGTCACCAGTGCACGCATCCTGCGGGGCGGCGCGATTATCGGTGTCCTGGAGCGAGTCGCCGTCTGCCTCGCGATCCTCGCGGGCCAGCCCGTCGCCATCGCGTATGTCGTGGCCATCAAGGGACTGGGCCGCTTCGCCGAACTGAAGGGGACCCCCGTGGCAGCCGAGCGGTTCATCATCGGCACCCTGACCTCGATGCTGTGGGCGGCCGGCATCGCGGCGCTGGCCAAGGTCCTCTTCCTCGGCTGACCCGTGGCTGATCAGTGGCTGGCCAGTGGCGCCGATCTCCGGTCGGCCGGCGCCCCGCCCGGCCCGGACAGGCCCGGACAGGCCCGGATGGGAACCGGGCAGGCCCGGATGGGAATCGGACAGGCCCGGATGGGAACCGGGCAGGCAGGGCGATAGTGTATCCGTATGACTGTTTTTGCTGTGGAGTACGTATACGACGCCGAATCTTCCGAAGCCCGCGATGCCAGCCGCCCTGCGCACCGCGAATGGACGGCGGGACTCGCCCAGGAAGGCGCATTGCTCGCCAGTGGCCCCTACGGGGACGGCGCGGGCGCACTGCTCATCTTCAAGGCGGCCGATGAGGCGGCCCTGAACGAGATCCTCAAGCAGGACCCGTTCGCAGCCGCCGGCGCCATCTCCGGCACACGCACCACCGTCTGGGCCCCGCTGACCGGCCTCCTGGCCGGGCACGCCGCTTAGCCCGTCCCCGCCTACAGACCTTCGATCCTTCGATATACAAGGAGTCCATGTGACCTCGGTCAGCCTGGGAATGCCGTCAGCACCGCCCCCCGTTCTTGCCCCCCGCCGGAAGACCCGACAGATCAAGGTGGGCTCCGTCGGCGTCGGCTCCGATTTCCCCATCAGCGTGCAGTCGATGACCACGACCCCCACCACGGACATCAACGCCACCCTGCAGCAGATCGCCGAACTCACGGCCTCCGGTTGCGACATCGTGCGCGTCGCCTGCCCGTCCGCCGACGACGCCGAGGCGCTGCCGATCATCGCCAAGAAGTCCCAGATCCCGGTGATCGCGGACATCCACTTCCAGCCGAAGTACGTCTTCGCGGCGATTGAGGCAGGCTGCGCCGCGGTGCGCGTGAACCCCGGCAACATCCGCAAGTTCGATGACCAGGTCAAGGAAATCGCCCGCGCCGCCAAGGATCACGGCACCTCGATCCGCATCGGCGTCAACGCCGGTTCCCTTGAGCCCGGCATCCTGAAGAAGTACGGCAAGGCCACCCCGGAAGCCCTTGTGGAATCCGCCGTCTGGGAAGCCTCGCTGTTTGAGGAGCACGGCTTCCACGACTTCAAGATCTCGGTCAAGCACAATGACCCGGTCATCATGGTCGCCGCGTACGAGATGCTGGCCGAAAAGGGCGACTGGCCGCTGCACCTCGGCGTCACCGAGGCCGGCCCGGCGTTCCAGGGCACCATCAAGTCAGCCACGGCCTTCGGCGCCCTGCTCTCCCGTGGCATCGGCGACACCATCCGCGTGTCCCTCTCCGCCCCGCCGGTGGAGGAAATTAAGGTGGGCAACCAGATCCTGCAATCGCTCAACCTGCGCCCGCGCAAGCTGGAGATCGTCTCCTGCCCCTCCTGCGGCCGCGCCCAGGTGGACGTCTACACGCTCGCCGAGCAGGTCACCGCAGGCCTCGAAGGCATGGAGATCCCGCTGCGCGTCGCCGTCATGGGCTGCGTCGTGAACGGGCCGGGCGAGGCCCGCGAGGCCGACCTCGGCGTTGCCTCGGGCAACGGCAAGGGCCAGATCTTTGTGAAGGGACAGGTCATCAAGACTGTCCCGGAGGACCAGATTGTTGAGACACTGATCGAAGAGGCCATGCGTATCGCTGAAGAGATGGGGGAGGCCGATGGCGAAGATGCTGTCAAGGGTAGCCCCGTGGTTAGCGTCTCGTAGGGACGGCGCCGCTCCCGGCGTCGTTGTCCGTGTCCTTGGCGGCGCGGACACTGCACAGTTGTTGGCACTGGCCCGGCAGGACGCCGTCGCCAATGTCTTCATTCTTTCCCATCTGGAGACCGCCGGAACGGCGTCTCCCACTGCCGGTGGCGCCAGCATCTTTGGCGTGTTCGACGGCGGCACCCTCATCGGCGCCTGCTGGGCCGGCGCCAACCTGGTGCCGGTGCAGCTGGACCCGGAGCTGGCCGGTCTCGTGGCGATGGCCGCCCACCGCTCCGGGCGCCGCTACGCCTCGATCTTCGGCCCCGCCGAAACAGTGCTCGCCATTTTCACCGGGCTGGAGCAGTTGGGGCAGTCCGCGCACGAAGTCCGCGATGACCAGCCCCTCATGACCATCACAGGCCCGCCCACCGTCCGTCCGGACCCTGCGCTGGGCTTTGGTGAGCTCGCGGACTTCGACAAGATCCTGCCCGCGTGCGCGGCGATGTTCGAGGAGGAAGTCGGCTACTCGCCCTACCTCGGCGGCAGGGAGTATTACAGCCGCCGTGTGAAGGGCCTGATCCGCCAGGGGCATTCGCTGGTGCACCTGAATCCGGACGGCGAGGTGGTCTTCAAGGCCGAGCTCGGCGCCGTCACGCCGGAAGTCACCCAGGTCCAGGGCGTCTGGATGAACCCCGAATTCCGCGGACGGGGGCTCAGCGCCGGTTACATGGCCGCCGTCGTGGTCCTGGCTCAGAGGCTTGCGCCCGTCACGAGCCTGTACGTCAACGACTTCAACACCAAAGCCCGCGCCACCTACGAGCGGGTGGGCTTCCATCAGGTGGGCACCTTCGCCACGGTGCTGTTCTAGTAGCGGCTCTTCAACCTTCACGCCCGAGTGGCGGCGCACTGTCCGGCAACAGCGCACCCGTGAGGTAGTGCTGGACGTTGGGTGCCACCAGCCGCACCACTTCATCGGGGGAGGCCGAAGCTAGCGGCTCCAGCCTGACGACGTAGCGCACCAGTACCAGCCCCACAATCTGCGAGGCGACCAGGCTCCCGCGCAGGGCCAGCTCCTCCGCCGTGCCGGGGATGCCTGCCATGATCCGCGGCAGGATTGTCCGCGTGGCGGTTTCCCGGAGCAGCGCAGTCTTGGCCTTGGAGCCGATGGTGCCGCGCAGGAAAGCCAGCAGCCTGTGCTGGGCCGGGCTTTCCCACAGCCGCAGCACCGCCCGCACCACGGCCTCGGCCCGATTTTCAAGGTCTCCGGAGCCGAGGCCGGCCAGCACCAGCGCGGGGTCCGCGGGCAGCTCAACGCTCAGGGCAAAGAGTTCATCCTTGCCCCCGAAGAAGTGGTGGATCATCGCCGGGTCCACGTGCGCCTCTCGGGCGATCCGGCGCAGGCTGGTGCCCTCGAATCCGTGCTCCGCGAACAAGCGGCGGGCCGCCGCCAGGATCTGGCTCCGGGAATCCGTACCGCCGCCCCGGGGCCCGCGCCGCGCCTCGGGCCGGCCGCCGCTCACGGAGTCCGCCGGCGCAGGGTCAGCGAGGCCAGGACCAGCACAGCCACGACGATCACGGCCATGACAGCCGTGTCCTGCCACAGGAGTTCCGTGGCCTCGGTGTGGCCTGCGATCTCCTTCAGGGCATCCACCGAAAACGTCAGCGGCAGCACATTGGAGACGGCTTCGAGCACCTCGTTCATCCGGTCCCGCGCAACGAAGAGCCCGCACAGCAGGATCTGCGGCACCACCACCACCGGCATGAACTGCACAGCCTGGAACTCGGTCCGGGCGAAGGCCGAACACAGCAGGCCCAGCGCCACGCCCAGCACCGCATTGACGACGGCGATCATCACCACCAGGCCCGGGCTGCCCTTGATCTCCAGGCCGAAAACCCAGTAGGCGACGCCGGTGGCGACGACCGACTGGAGGGTGGCCATGATGGAAAACGCCAGACCGTAGCCGAACAGCAGGTCCGCCTTGTGGATCGGTGTGGTCAGCAGCCGCTCCAGCGTCCCGGAGGTCCTTTCGCGGAGCATCGTGATCGAGGTGACGAGGAACATGACCACGAACGGGAAGATCGCCAACATCATGAGGCCCACCCGGTCGAAGGTCCGCGGGGCGCCGGGCGGCACGGTCTCGTTCTCGTAGAGGAAATAGACGGCCGTCAGCAGAAGCGCGGGAACCAGGAGCATCAGCGCCACGCTGCGGTGGTCGTGCCGGAGCTGGTCCAGCACGCGGGTCGTCGTGGCCAGCATCATGCGCGGATTCACGTGGTCACCTTCACTTCGGTTGTCATTTCAGCTCCAGGGCTCGGCTTGGTTCCGCGGCTCGGGGTGGCCCTTCGGCGGCCTCGGCCTGCCGGATGATGTTCAGGAACGCCAGTTCCAGATCCTGGCTGCCGCCCCGCCGGCCGAGCTCGGCGGGGGTGAGGGAGGCCAGCAGTCGCCCTTGCCGCAGGAGCAGCAGGGACGCACAGTGGCTGGCCTCTTCCATGACATGGCTCGAGATCAGCAGCGTCGTCCCGGCTGCGGCCATGGCCTTGAAGCGGTCCCAGAGGTCAGCACGGAGGACCGGGTCCAGGCCGACGGTGGGCTCGTCCAGGATGAGCAGCTTCGGGCGGCCAACCAGGGCGCAGGCCAGCGACACGCGGCTGAGTTCGCCGCCGGACAGGTCTGCCGTCCTGGTCCGTGCCTGCCCTTCCAGCCCGACGGCGGCAATCGCCTCCAGCCCGTCGCGCCGGTGCGTGCCATGCATGGCGCCGAAATACCGGACATTCGCTTCGACGCTGAGGTCCGGGTAGACGCTGGCTGACTGCGTGACATAGCCAAGCACATGCCGGAGGGCCGGATGGCCGGCGGGCCTTCCGAGCACCGTGACAGTTCCGGACGTTATGCGCTGGACGCCGACAACAGCCCGCATCAAGGTGGTCTTGCCGCTGCCGGAGGGCCCCAAGAGTCCCGTGATCCGGCCCGGGGGAATGCTGAAGCCGACGTCCTGCAGGATGGCCTTTCCGGCCCGCACGATGCGCAGGCCGTTCACCTGCACCGCCGCCGCCCCGAGGGGGAGGGCGCCGGCTGCCGCTGCTGAATGTGACATGTTTCTCCTCCGCCGGAGCGCTCCAGTCTTTCCCGCCACCTCGAATAATTCCCCAGGTGATGAATTGAATGTAGACCCGGGGGAGGCGATGGTCAACGGAAAAATATGCGGATTCCGACTCTTGTTTTCGGGCCGTGCGTCACATAAGTTCTACGTAGCCGTGTCGCACAGGCGCGCGCAGTTCATGGAGTAATTGCCGGGGACTGCAGATGCGTGGAGGCAACACCAACTAGCTCACAGCCTGAGATCTGGGGGTGCTGGGGCCACAGAGCCACGCCATGACAGGATGACCAGCCGGGAACGGCCAGGGGCTTCCATCAGTTATGGCGTGGCTCTTCCGCGTCCGGGCTGCCGGTAGATTAGTAGCTAGACGCTTTTGGCCGGTTTCCCGGTTTTCCCGCTTTCCCGGTTTGCCGGGTTTGCCCCGCTCCTCCCCAGAAACGGATAGATACCCAGTGGTCCTTCGACTCTCCAAGCTGTTCCTGCGCACCCTGCGTGAAGATCCCGCCGACGCCGAAGTGGCCAGCCACCGGCTCCTGGTCCGGGCCGGCTACATCCGGCGGGCCGCTCCTGGCATCTACACCTGGCTGCCGCTGGGGCTGAGCGTGCTGCGCAAGGTGGAGCAGGTCATCCGCGAGGAAATGTCCGCCATCGGCGCACAGGAAGTCCACTTCCCGGCCCTGCTGCCCAAGGAACCCTACGAGGCCACGAACCGCTGGACCGAGTACGGCGAGGGCATCTTCCGGCTCAAGGACCGCAGGGGCAACGACTACCTGCTGGCCCCCACCCACGAGGAAATGTTCACCCTGCTAGTCAAGGACCTGTACTCCTCGTACAAGGACCTGCCGCTGAGCATTTACCAGATCCAGAACAAGTACCGCGATGAGGCACGGCCCCGGGCTGGCCTGCTGCGCGGCCGCGAATTCATCATGAAGGATTCCTACTCCTTCGACGTCGACGACGCCGGCCTGGACGCGAGCTACGCGGCTCACCGCGGCGCCTACCTGAAGATCTTCGAGCGCTTGGGCCTTGAAGTCATTCCGGTTGCGGCCACCGCCGGCGCGATGGGCGGCTCCAAGAGCGAGGAATTCCTGCACCCCACGGAGATCGGCGAGGACACCTTCGTGCGCTCGGCTGGCGGCTACGCGGCCAACGTCGAGGCCGTCACCACCGTCGTCCCCGCGGACATCGACTTCGGCAACGCTCCGGCCGCGGAAGTCCGCGACACCCCGGACACCCCCACGATCGACACCCTCGTCGACGCAGCGAACGTCCTGGTTCCCCGCGCCGAGCCCGACGGCGGCGCCTGGACTGCCGCGGACACCCTCAAGAACGTCGTCCTCGCCGTGACCCTGCCGACCGGCGAACGCCAGATCGTCGTCATCGGCCTGCCGGGCGACCGCGGGGTGGACCTCAAGCGGGTGGAAGCGAACATCGGCTCCTTCCTGCCGATCGCCGGCGAGATCACGCTCGAGGCCGCCAACGAGGACGACCTCAAGAAGCAGCCGCTGATTGTCAAGGGCTACCTCGGCCCGGGGCTGTCCTTGGACGCGCCCCTGCTGGGCACCGAGGGCGCCGCCAAGCTGCTCTACCTCGTGGATCCGCGCGTCGTGAGCGGTTCCGCCTGGGTCACCGGCGCCAACGAAGCCGGCAAGCACGTCTTCGGGCTCGTCGCAGGCCGTGACTTCGGCTGGGACGGCATCATCGAGTGCACCGAGGTGCGCGCCGGCGACGAGTCCCCCGACGGGTCCGGCCCGCTGGAAACCGCCCGCGGCATCGAGATGGGCCACATCTTCCAGCTCGGCCGCAAGTACGCCGAAGCCCTTGAACTTAAGGTTCTGGACCAGAACGGCAAGCAGGTCGTGGTGACCATGGGCTCCTACGGCGTCGGGGTCACCCGCGCCGTCGCGGCCCTGGCCGAGTCCAACCACGACGACAAGGGCCTGGTCTGGCCGCGGGCCGTGGCTCCGGCCGATGTCCACGTCGTGGCAGTGGGCCGCGGCGAGGAAATCTTCGCGGCCGCGGAAAAGCTGGCCCTGGAGCTTGAAGCCGCAGGCCTCGAGGTCATCTATGACGACCGCCCCAAGGTTTCGCCCGGCGTGAAGTTCGGCGACGCCGAGCTCGTAGGGGTGCCGACCATCCTCGCCGTCGGGCGCGGGCTCGTGGACGGCGTAGTGGAGATCAAGGACCGCCGCAGCGGCAACGCCGAAAATGTTCCTGTTGACAAGGCCGTTGACTATGTGGTCAACGCCGTCCGCAACAGCTGACGCGCTGTCTTTGGTAGGTGTGGTCTCCGGCCTCGAGTCGATCCAGCTCAGCACCGTCATCCTGATTGTGGTGGCCGGCTTCGCCGCGGGCTGGGTGGACGCCGTCGTCGGTGGCGGCGGGCTGATCCAGCTTCCCGCGATGCTCCTGGTGCCGGGCATCAGCCCGGTGCAGGCGCTGGCCACCAACAAGATGGGGTCCATTTTCGGCACCACCACGAGCGCCGTCACGTACTACGGCCGCGTCCGGCCGGATTTGCGCACCGCCCTGCCCATGGCGGTGATCGCGCTGGCGGGCAGCTTCGGCGGCGCGGTGCTGGCCGCCAACCTGCCGGCGAGCGTGTTCAAGCCGATCATCGTGGCGGCGCTGGTCGCCGTCGCGCTGTTCACGGCCTTCCGGCCGAACGTAGGTGAGCTGACCAGGCTGCGGCATGACGGCCGCCGGCACTACGTGGTGGCCTGCGTGATCGGGGCGGTGATCGGCTTCTATGACGGCCTGATCGGTCCGGGAACGGGTTCCTTCCTCATCATTGCCCTGGTGTCCGCCATGGGCTATGCCTTCCTCGAGGCCAGCGCCAAGGCCAAGATCGTCAACATGGCCACCAACGCGGGCGCCCTGCTGTTCTTCCTGCCGCACGGCTCGCTGCTCTGGGGGCTCGGATTGCTGCTCGGAATGGCGAACATGGCGGGCGGCTACCTAGGCGCGCGCACAGCCGTCAAGCAGGGCAGCCGGTTCATCCGGATCGTGTTCCTGGTGATCGTGGGGGCGCTCATCCTCAAGCTCGGTTCCGACATCTGGCAGGACACCTTCGCCTAGCCGCTCCCTCTGCAAGAAGGACTCCCGGTCCGGAAGCCTCGGGCGTAGCATGCAGCTATGTCAGCAGGTGAGGAAGATTACAGGGATGCCCTGGCGGCTGCGGCCGGGCACGCGCGTCAGTGGCTGGACAGCCAGGCAACGCGCCACATAGGGCCGCGGGTCACTGCGGGCAAGCTGGTGGCCGACTTCGGCGGTCCGCTGCCCAAGGAAGGAATGCCGGCCGCGGAGGTGGTGGACTATCTCGCGGCCAAGGCCGAGCCGGGCCTGATGGCCATGCCCTCCGGACGGTTCTTCGGCTGGGTCATCGGGGGCACCCTGCCGGCCGCCCTGGCGGCAGACTGGCTGGTCAGCGCCTGGGACCAGAACGCCGGGCTGCGCTTCGCCACACCGGCGACGGCGGCCATCGAGGACGCGGCGGGCGCCTGGCTCCTGGAGCTGCTGGGACTTCCGGAAGAGTCCGACGTCGGCTTTGCCACCGGAGCCACCATGGCGAACTTCACCGGCATGGCCGCCGCGCGGTGGCGCCTGATGGCGGACGCTGGCTGGGACCTCGACGGCGACGGCCTGTCCGGCGCGCCCCGGATCCACTGCTTCGTGGGGCAGGAACGGCACGACACGATCGACCTCGGCCTGCGGTATCTCGGGCTTGGCCGGCCCACCGTGGTCCCGGCCGACAGGCAGGGGCGCATCATCCCGGCGGAGCTGGACTGTGCCCTCGACCTGGCGCTCAGCTCAGCGAATGGACTCCGCCCGGCCCCGGTGCTGGTCTGCCTGCAAGCCGGGAACCTGCATTCCGGCGCCTTCGACCCCTTCACGGAGGCGATCGCCGTCGCGAAGGCGCACGGTGCCTGGGTGCACGTGGACGGGGCGTTCGGGCTCTGGGCCGCTGCCGTGCCGGAACTCTCCGCCCTGACAGCCGGCCTCCGGCAGGCTGACTCGTGGGGCACGGACGCGCACAAGACCCTCAACGTCCCCTATGACTGTGGCATCGCAGTGGTCAGGGACGCCCAGGCGCTGCGTTCGGCCATGGGCGTGCACACCAGCTACCTGATCCAGGCCGCGGACGGCGCGGGGGACCCCTTCGAGAAGGTTCCGGAGCTTTCCCGCCGGGCGCGCGGCGTGCCGGTGTGGGCGGCACTGAAATCACTCGGCAGGGACGGCGTCACCGGCCAGATCCGCGAACTGGTGCAGCGCGCCTCGCAGCTGGCGGAGCAGCTGTCGGCGCTGGACGGCGTCGAGGTGCTGAACGACGTCGACTACACCCAGGTGTCGCTGGCCTTCGGGGACGACGCCGTGACGCGCGCGGTGACCGAAAAGATCATCGGCGACGGCAGGGTCTGGATGTCCGGCTCGCGCTGGCAGGACCGGGACATCCTGCGGATCTCGGTCAGCAACTGGAGCACCGACGACGCCGATGTGAGGGTCGCCGTCGACACCGTACGGGACGCGCTGGCTGCAGTGCGCGGTTAGCCGGCCGCGTCGCCAGGCGCCGGCAGTTCGCGCGGTGCGGGAAGGTCCGGCAGCGTGCGGCCCGCCAGCGTGCTCGCCACCCACAGCGAACGGGCCAGGTCCCCTTCGTGGCCGGGCCGCGCGGCGTACCAGAGGGCGTTGTCCACTTCGCGGGCCAGGCTCCACTGCCGGGCAGTTTCGGCGTCGAGCCCGGCTGCGGCGCTGAAGTCCCGGCAGCGCTCGAGCAGCGCTTGTCGGGGATCCGCCCGCGACAGCTCCCGGATCCGGTTCCACAGCAGCGGGGCCACCGCAAACTCTGCCTCGCCGATCATGGGCTGCGGATCGATTGCGGCGTACTGCTCCGGGTCCGGTGCTCCAGGCCGGGCCAGGATGTTCAGGTAGTGCAGGTCCGTGTGGACCAGTACGTCTTTCCCCGACCGCCGGCCGACGGCGCCGCGGGTCTGGCAGATTTCGAGCGCCGCTTCCAGGAGCCAGCGCGGGAAGGGGCGCGCCAATTGCTCCCATGCCGCCGGCAGCTCATCGCTCCAGTGTTCGGCCCGGGCCGCGACATGGTCGAACTCCCGCCACTCCGGCCGACCGTCCGGGACCAGGCTGAGCCGCCGCACGAGGCCGCCCCACACCGGCACGGCCGCCTCGACGGGCATGTCCTGCAGGGAGCGGAAAGCGTCAAGCCGCTCCAGCAGCAGGGCGCAGGAAGCGGCGTCGGCGGCCAGGAGCCGGACGGCGCCGTGGCCGCCCCACAGGGTGAGTGCGTGCCGTTCCCGGACCGCTTCGTCGTGCGGATAGGCCAGCTTCAAGACGGCAGCATCCTGGGTTGTCCGGCGGCTTGTCCCGACGCCGTCGTGCCGGCGGCGCACCGGAACGACAATGCCGCCGTGGCCGTTCCAGGGCAGGGACCCTGGCTCCAGGTCCAGCTCAAGCTGCCACTGGGTCAGGAATTGGCCGATCAGGCCGGGAAGCGACGCCAGCCAGCCACGTCCGTCAGCGCTGCGGCCGTAGCGGCGGGTGAGATCGGGCGGAATGGGGACGTCTGCGGTCGGGCTCATCGGATCCAGCGTAGTTGCTGATGCCGCAGCGATGCAGCCCGGCGGTGCGGGCAGCCTGGCGGTGAGCCAGCGGCGCAGTGAGTCAGCGGGCTGTGCGGACGGGCTCGTGGCCTCAGACGACGCCGGTGGCACCGAGCAGGTTGCCGATGAGGAAGGTGGCCGCCAGCGCGAGCGCGCCGCCCGCCACGACGCGGACCGCCGCCTTCATCTTCGAACCGCCGCCGATCCAGGCACCGAGTGCCCCGGTGGCTGCCAAAGCCACCAGCACGGCCGCGAAGGTCAGCGGGACACGGACGTTTTCCGGCGGCAGCAGGATGGCCAGCATCGGAAGTACGGCGCCGATAAGGAAGGAGACGGCGGAGGCGAATGCCGCGTGCCACGGGCTGACGATGTCCGCCTGGTCAATGTTGAGTTCCGCCGAGAGATGGGCCGCGAGGGCGTCATGCTCGGTGAGTTCCAGGGCGACTTGGTGTGCCGTCTCTGCGCTCAGCCCCTTGCCCTGGTAGATCGCGGCCAGCTCGGCCAGCTCCTCTTCGGGCTCCTCCAAGAGTTCACGGCGTTCCTTCTCGATCAGGGACTTCTGGCTGTCGCTTTGGCTGCTGACGGAAACGTATTCGCCCAGCGCCATGGAGATGGCGCCGCCCACCACGCCTGCGGCACCGGCGATCAGAATGGGGCCCGAATCCGAGGTGGCGCCCGCGACGCCGACCACTATCGCCGCCACGGAGACGATTCCGTCATTGGCTCCGAGCACGCCTGCCCGGAGCCAGTTGAGGCGCTGGGCGATGTCGTTCCGGTGGGGCTCGTTGTCATGGAGAGTTGCGGCGCCGGTGGTTTCCATGGTTCCAGCAAAGCACCAGCGCCGCCGGCTGGCCAGTATTGCAAGGCTAAGCAAGGTCAGCCAAGGCTTCGTCCATTCCCGCCGCTCCGACCGGGGGCACTTCGACACGGACACGCCGTCGTCCGGCAGATGATCGCTGGTTCCGGGCCGCAAAGCAGCCCCGGATCGCGCCGGACAAGCCCGCCGGGGATTGGTCAGCAGCAGGGGAGGCAACGGCCGCGGGGGAGCCGGCTAGGAGCCCGTGGGGCTGGGCGAGGGCGAGCCGGTGGCGGGCAGCGCGGGGAACGACGCCGGGTCCGCCGCCAGTCCGGGAATGGCGCCGGGATCCGCGCCCCAGAACACGGCCCGCCGGGCGGCGCCCAGCAGGGCGTAGATGGCCCACTGGCGGGTCTCGCCCTCGCTCAGGGCCACGAGGTCGCCGTAGACCGGCAGCGTGGCGGTCTCAAGGTCCGCCAGGCCGGAGGCGGGCGCTGCCAGGAAGGACTTTCCCAGCGTGTAGCCCGCGTCCCGCGGGGGAACGGGGGAGCAGTGCGTTCGGCTCAGGGCTTCCGCACCATTGAGGAGTCCTTCGTGGCGGGCAAGCTGCTCGGACGCGGCCTTTGCCGCGTCGCCGCCCAGGCGGGGCAGGGCCACCTGATAGGCGTAGACGGACTCCGCTTCCGTCCGCACGGTGGCCGCCAGCGCCGCTTCCAGGGAGGCTGCACCGGACGGAGAGTCGCCTCCCGGCGAGGGGGAGGGCGACGCCGCGGCGGACCCGGACGGGCACGCTCCGGACAGTTGCGGGGAGGCGACGTCGGCCGCTGGGGGTGCCGCAGTTCCTGTGGCCGCGGCCAGGGCTGATGCCTGAAGAAGCTGTGCGGTTCCGACGGCTGTCAGCAGCCGGGCCATGCCGCCGTCGGCCACTGCCGCCGCCGCCAGGCGCTGCCCGCCGCTTTCCGCCAGGGCGGCAACGAGCCCGGCGGCCGAGGAGGGCAGGGGTGCGGGGGTAGGCAGGGCAGTCGAGGAGAGCAGCGGCGTTGCCGCCCGGGCGGACGCCTCAGGGGTGTCGTCACCCGGTGCCAGGAGCGCCCGTGCCTGGGTTGTCAGCAAGGTCACAGTCTGCCCAGCGGCCGCCTGCCCGGGGTCCGGCGCAGTGCCCGGCGCTGCCCGGCCGAGTTGTTCGCCCGCAGCCCTCAGCCGCAGGGTTTCCGTCAGCGCGGCGGCCCGGGCCTGCTCGGAAAATGGCGGTTCCGCGGGGTCCGGCGGACGTACCGCCGTCACAGCCACTCCCAGGCTGACCACCACCAGGGCGAGGCAGGCCAGGAGAGCCCAGCGCGGAAGGGACCGGGGAAAGAGGTCCTGCAATCGCTTTTCCCTGGTGTCGTCTTTCACAACAGACCATGTTGTCATGCCGGCCAGGAACTGCGTGCACCACGGCGCCCGGAAAATCGCTAGGCTAGTACACACAACATCATCTAGCGGGAGGCGGCCGGCATCATGACCAACGCAGAAGCCACGACTTCAACAGACCGGACCGGGACGGGTAAGGCTGAAGCCGCACCCGTTCACAACTTGGAGGCCGAGCGTCTGTACGCCCTCCTGGAGCCCGCAGTCCAGGCGAACCGGCTGTACCTGGAGGACGTTTCGATCCACATCGCCGGCGCCAACCGCGTCGTCCACGTAGTGGTGGACCTGCCGCAGGAGGAGAGCGGAGGCGTCGGCCTGGACGTCATCGCCGAGATCTCCAAGACCCTCTCCGACATCCTGGACAACGATCCCAGCACTGACTCCCGTCCGTATGAGCTGGAGGTGTCCTCCCCCGGCGTCGGACGGCCGCTCACCGAAGAGCGGCACTGGCACCGCGCCCGCGGACGGATGGTCAACGTCAACGTCCTGCAGGGCGAGAACGTCACCGGCAGGATCCAGTCCGTGCATGAGGACGGCGTCACCCTGGTCCCGGAAATTGCCGTCAAAAAGGGAATGAAACCCAAGCAGGGCGAATCCATCAAGCTTCCTTTCGACAGGATCCGCAGCGGAAAAGTCGAGATAGAGTTCAGCCACCTCGAAGAGGTCGGTCTGGAGAACGAACACAATGGACCTTCTGAGGAGGCCTAATGGATATTGACATGAGCGCACTGAGACTCCTGGAGCGTGAGCGTGAAATCCCGCTGGATCTCCTGATTCCCACGATCGAGCAGGCCCTGCTGGTGGCCTACCACAAGACGCCGGGTGCCTTCGAGAAGGCCCGCGCCGAACTGGACCGCAAGAGCGGCCACGTGACCATCTGGGCCACCGAGATCGACGACGACGGCGCCCCGATCGGCGAATTCGAGGACACCCCTTCGGGGTTCGGACGCATCGCGGCCAGCACCGCACGGCAGATCATCCTGCAGCGGTTGCGGGACGCCGAGGACGACAACGTGCTCGGACAGTTCAAGGGCCGCGAAGGCGAACTGGTGGCCGGAACCATCCAGCAGGGCAACAACCCGCACATGATCCAGGTCAACCTGGGCACGGTGGAGGCATTGCTGCCGCCGCCCGAGCAGGTTCCGGGGGAGAAGTACACCCACGGCAACCGGCTCCGCGCCTTCGTGATCGACGTCCACCGCGGCACCAAGGGACCCTCCATTACGCTGTCCCGCTCGCACCCCGGGCTCGTCCGGAAGCTCTTCGAACTGGAAGTCCCGGAGATCGCCGACCGTTCCGTGGAGATCGTGGCCCTGGCCCGGGAAGCCGGACACCGCACCAAGATCGCGGTCAAGGCGAACACCTCCGGCGTTAATGCCAAGGGCGCCTGCATCGGTGAAATGGGTTCGCGCGTCCGCGCCGTCATGACCGAGCTGAACGACGAGAAGATCGACATCGTCGACTACAGCGAGGATCCGGCGACGTTCATCGCCAGTGCCCTCTCGCCGTCGCGCGTGAATTCGGTCACCATTACCGACGAAGCGACCCGCTCCGCCCGGGTGGTCGTTCCCGATTACCAGCTCTCCCTTGCCATCGGCAAGGAAGGCCAGAACGCACGGCTGGCCGCCAAGCTCACGGGCTGGCGGATCGACATCGTCTCCGACGCCGCGACCGGCGTCAGCAAATAGCAGTCAAATAGCAGCAGTTCCGGCCCGCTCCTCCGGGTCCGAGTCCCTCAAGTTCTGGACCCGGGCGGCCGAGGGGCTAGAATAGACATGACCGCGCCTAACGGCCGGTATCCGCGTGTCCTTGGCGCGTCCGGAAAATTGTTGGGCGAAGGTGTTGTATGTTGACGCTTCGCCGGCAACGGCCGGAAGCCCGGGGCACAGATATGTACTGGCAGGAAGATACTCGTAAGTGGCACACGTGCAACCCCTCGGGAATCAGCCGCAGCGCACCTGTATCGGATGCCGACAAAAGGGCTCGCGGTCTGAGCTACTCCGGCTCGTCGCCGACGGCAGCGGTTCATCCGCCGTCGTAGTGGATGAACGACGCCGGATGGCTGGCCGGGGAGCATGGCTGCACCCCAGCGAGAAGTGCCTGGCACTGGCGGTCAAACGTCGAGCGTTCGGTCGCGCCCTCAACGGCGCTGCCGGAACAGTCGATGTTGAACGCCGGATAACGGCTGGCACGAAAGCCGTGGACACCCCGGTGGCCGCAGCAACAACCGTCCAACCTGAAAGCGGGTCAGAAAACTGATGGAAACCCGATGAGTTCCCAGCGATGAGTGCGCAACGATGACAACTTTGTTGCGCTCTGCAATGGGCCTTTCAGCTGCACTCGCGGCGGAGGCCCGCAGTAAGAAGTAGACGGTTCGTGCCTGGCTCGGTGCGGACCGAGACAGGAGAAATGTGGCCAAGGTCCGCGTACATGAGCTCGCTAAAGAGCTCGGTATTACTTCCAAAGATGCAGTAACCAAACTGCAGGAACTGGGCGAATTCGTTCGCTCCGCCTCTTCCACCATTGAGGCCCCCGTTGTGAGGAAACTCCGCAACGCCTTCCCCGGCGCAGCAGCAGCTCCGAAGTCCGAAGCGCCGGCGTCCGCCCCTCAGGCGTCCGCCAGCCCCTCAGCCACCCGTCCGGCGCCTGCGCCGGGCCCGGCTGCGCCCGCAGCGCCGGCGGCTGGAGTAGCCAAGGCTGAAGCCCCGGCTCCGGCCGCGACCGTTGCAGCCCCCGCTGCTCCGGCTGCTCCCGCTGCCCAGGCCCCGGCTGCTCCCGCTGCCCAGGCCCCGGCTGCTCCCGCTGCCCAGGCTCCGGCCGCCCCCTCGACGGGCATCAAGCCCGGCGCACGGCCGGCCCCGAAGGCGGAAGCCCCGGCTGCTCAGGCACGCCAGGGCGGCTCGGCACCGCGTCCGGGCGGTCCCCGTCCCGGCAACAACCCCTTCGCCACGTCCCAGGGCATGCCCCGGGGCCGCGGCGGCGACAACGATCGTCCCTCGCGTCCGGGCAACAACCCGTTCGCGCCGTCCCAGGGCATGCCCCGTCCGGGCGGAAGCCGTACCGAGGGCGAACGCCCCGGCGGCCCGCGTCCCGCAGCTGGCGCAGGAGGTCCCCGTCCGGGTGCCCCCCGCACCGGCGGCGCAGCGGGTGCACGTCCGGGCGCTCCGCGTCCGGCCGGCGCTCCCGGCGCACGTCCCGGAGCCGGCGGAAACCGTCCGACTCCCGGCATGATGCCTAACCGCACCGAACGTCCCGCACCGGCTGGCGCAGGTCGTCCCGGTGGTGGCGGCCGCGGTGCAGGCGGTCCCGGCCGTCCCGGTGGCGCTCCAGGTGCCGGTGCTCCCGGTGCCGGTGGCGGCGCTCCGGCCGGCGGTGGCTTCGGCAAGGGTGGCCGTGGTCGCGGTGGCACCCAGGGTGCCTTCGGTAAGGGCGGCGCAGGCCGTGGCAAGCAGCGCAAGTCGAAGCGTGCCAAGCGTCAGGAACTCGAGCAGATGAGTGCTCCGTCGCTGGGCGGCGTAAGCGTGCCCCGCGGCGACGGCAACACCGTTGTCCGGCTTCGCCGTGGCTCGTCCATCACGGACTTTGCCGACAAGATTGAGGCGAACCCCGCCGCACTGGTGACCGTCCTCTTCCACCTCGGCGAAATGGCCACGGCCACGCAGTCGCTGGATGAAGAGACCTTCGCACTGCTCGGCGAGGAGCTCGGCTACAAGCTGCAGGTCGTGTCGCCGGAGGACGAGGAGCGCGAGCTGCTCTCCGGCTTCGACATCGACTTCGATGCCGAGCTGGAAGCCGAAGGCGATGAAGACCTCGAGGCACGTCCTCCGGTCGTCACGGTCATGGGTCACGTTGACCACGGTAAGACCCGCCTGCTGGATGCCATCCGCAAGTCCGACGTCATGGCGGGCGAGCACGGCGGCATCACGCAGCACATCGGTGCCTACCAGGTCAGCCACGAGCACGAAGGCATCGATCGCAAGATCACCTTCATCGATACTCCGGGCCACGAGGCGTTCACCGCCATGCGTGCCCGTGGTGCGAAGGTCACCGACATCGCCATCCTGGTGGTCGCAGCGGACGACGGCGTCATGCCCCAGACCGTTGAGGCCCTCAACCACGCCCAGGCGGCCAACGTGCCGATCGTCGTGGCCGTGAACAAGATCGACAAGGAAGGCGCCAACCCGGACAAGGTCCGCGGCCAGCTGACCGAGTACGGCCTTGTTCCGGAAGAGTACGGTGGCGACACCATGTTCGTGGAGGTCTCTGCCCGCCAGAACCTCAACATCGACGAGCTGCTCGAGGCCGTCCTGCTCACCGCGGACGCCGCCCTGGACATGCGCGCCAACCCGAACAAGGATGCCCGCGGTATCGCGATTGAAGCCAACCTGGACAAGGGCCGCGGTTCCGTGGCCACCGTCCTGGTTCAGTCCGGCACACTGCACGTCGGCGACACCATCGTGGCAGGCACGGCCCACGGCCGTGTCCGTGCGATGTTCGACGACGACGGCAGCGTCCTGACCGAGGCCGGCCCGTCCCGCCCCGTGCAGGTCCTGGGTCTGTCCAACGTCCCGCGCGCCGGTGACACCTTCTTCGTGACCGCTGACGAGCGCACTGGCCGCCAGATCGCCGAGAAGCGTGAAACCGCAGACCGCAACGCCGCCCTGGCCAAGCGCCGCAAGCGCATCAGCCTGGAAGACTTCGACCAGGCCGTCGCCGAAGGCAAGATCGACACCCTCAACCTCATCCTCAAGGGTGACGTGTCCGGTGCCGTGGAAGCCCTCGAGGACGCGCTGCTCAAGATCGACGTCGGCGAAGGCGTCCAGCTCCGCATCATCCACCGCGGTGTCGGTGCGATCACGCAGAACGACGTCAACCTGGCAACGGTCGACAGCGCCGTCATCATCGGCTTCAACGTCAAGCCCGCCGAGCGTGTTGCCGAACTGGCAGACCGCGAAGGCGTGGACATGCGCTTCTACTCCGTCATCTACGCAGCAATTGATGACATTGAGATGGCCCTCAAGGGCATGCTCAAGCCGGAGTACGAAGAGGTCCAGCTTGGCACCGCCGAGGTGCGCGAAGTGTTCCGTTCCTCCAAGTTCGGCAACATTGCAGGCTCGATCGTGCGCTCGGGTGTTATCCGACGCAACGCCAAGGCCCGCATCAGCCGCGACGGCAAGATCATCGGCGAGAACCTCACCGTTGAGACGCTCAAGCGCTTCAAGGACGACGCTACCGAGGTCCGCACGGACTTCGAGTGTGGTATCGGTCTTGGCTCGTTCAACGACATCAACGAGGGTGACATCATCGAGACCTTCGAGATGCGCGAAAAGCCGCGCGTCTAAGAAGTCAGTGAAGTAAAGGTGCGGGGCCGTTGGATTATTTCCGGCGGCCCCGCCCCTTCGCCGGACGGTTTTCGATCTGCGATCGCAAACCGTCCGGCTCCGACAGGCCCGATGCCACTCCCAGGCCGCCGGAAAAAAACCAACGGGAGTCCGTCGTAGACTCGCCTTAGGCGCGTGGCAATAACCCAACACGTGTACGCCAGCCGCCACCGCGCCGTCGTACGCAAGACTTTAGGAGTGGAAATGGCTGATCCCGCACGGGCTGCCAAGTTGGCGCAGCGGATTAAGGTTGTTGTTGCGGAGGCTTTAGGCCGGAGGGTCAAGGATCCCCGGCTTGAGGGCATTACGGTGACGGATGCCCGCGTGACCAACGATTTGCAGCATGCCACGGTCTACTACACGGTGTTCGGCGACCAACTGGTCCAGGCCGAGGCGGCCAAGGGGCTGGAGAAGGCCAAGGGCGTGCTCCGCCAGGAAGTCGGCCGCAATATCACTGTGCGGCTCACGCCCACCCTTGAGTTCGTGGCCGACCAGATCCCGGTCAATGCCTCCAACCTTGAGGAACTGCTCAGGGCAGCGAAGAAGCGCGACGCCGAAGTGGCCGCACTCGCCGCGGGCGCCAGCCACGCCGGCGACGCCGATCCTTACAAGAGCGACACTCCCCAGGACGTGGAGCTTGACGAGGACGATTTCGACGAAGAGGACCTGGACCTTCTCGACGACGACGACCTCGATGAGGACAGCAACAAGTAGGACCGCAGATCGCAGACGAATCCGCAGTGAAATGGCCGGGCCCGGCGACGGGTCCGGCCATTCCTATGTCCTGTCCTGGGTCCTTACTTAGGACCCTACTTAGGACTCAGTGTCGCGATTGTTCGATCCGTGCCTCAGGTTCAGGGTCACAACCTGGCCGTTGGGCGGCGCAGCCGGGGCGCCCTCCGGCGGCAGCGCATTGACGGTGGCGTACAGAGTGGAGCCTTGGAGGTCGACGTCGGCCGCGAACGACGCGCTGAGCACGACACTTTGCTTGCCGGAGTGCCCGTCGATCTTGAGGACGCCCTTCCCGAACAGGGACGCGACGAACACATCGCCGTCGTCGTCCACGGCCAGGCCGGTGGGGGACATGACCTCGTCAGCGAGCAGCTTTACCCGGCCGCTGTCCGGGTCCACCTTGAAGACGGCTCCCCGGGCGCCAAGGGCAGGGTCCTCCGGGCCGCCCGGGAGCACGGAGACGTACAGCCGGCCGTCCGGTCCGACTTCCACAGCCGTCGGCACCGGTTCAAACGCGTAGCTCCGGCCCACGACTCAATCCGGCAGGTGGCTGGCGGCCGCTGCTGCGGCCGTGATCTTGAACGGCCGGGGCGGCAGCACGGCGACAGTGCTCGTCTTCCCGCTCCGTATGTCCACCGACACCACACTGTTGGCGCCCGCGTCGGCAACGTAGGCCGTGTGGCCGGAGACGGTGATTCCATAGGGATGGGAGTCCACTTCGCCGGTGTAGGCGGCCGGGATCTCAGGCGACAGCTGCGCCGCGCATGGTGCCGGCAGATCGCGGAAACCATAGTGGGCGTCCCTGTCGGAGTTGTGGTCCTTTTCCAGTGCCGCGAAGTCGCCGAATGCGCGCTGGTGGCCGTCCTCGTCAATGCTCCGGACGTGGCCGGCGAGGGGACGCGAGTCCTCGGGCCCGGCGCCCTGGCTCTCCAGGAAGTACGTCGTCGACCCCTGCTGGGCGTTACCGGCGACGTCCCAGTCAGGGTTCGAGTAGATGACCGTCTTCGCGCCGTGAGCGTCGATCCGTGTCAGCCGGCCCGCGAACTCTTCGCTTACGGTCACGGAGCCGTGGCGGCCGGCGCTGACATGAAGCGGGCCGACCAGGCCGTCCGCGAGGGTGCCCGGCGGTGGCTGGTCCGAGGCGGCGACAGCCGCGGTGCCGGTCGAGAAGAACACCGCGGCGGTGGCGGCCGCGGCCAGCAATGACATGTGTTTTCTCATGGCGTGCTCCTGTGGCGGTGCTAAAGAATCCACAGCCTTGAGACCGATGAGACCGGGTGAATATGCGGGGACTGCAGCCGGAATCCAGGCTGCCTCCACGGGCGGATTATATTCCTTTGCGGCAGTGAAGTCGATGCCTCGCGTCGCCGGCACGGATCATCGCTATGATCGGACCATGGTCACACCGCCAACCCCTGACGTCATCGGGGAATTCCTGAACCAGGCCATCCTGCTAGCCGTCCGGAACGTCTCCGACGGCGGCGGTCCCTTCGGGGCGCTCATCGTCACCGCGGACGGACGGACCCACGACGGCGTCAATCGGGTGACCCAGGACAACGACCCCACAGCCCACGCCGAAGTCGTGGCGATCCGTAGGGCGGCCGCCGCGTCCGCCAACTTCGACCTCAGCGGGTCTGTGCTGTACTCCAGCTGCGAGCCGTGTCCGCTCTGCCTGGCCGCGGCCCTCTGGGCCCGCGTGGACCGGGTCTACTTCGCAGCGGACCGGCACGGAGCGGCCGCCGCCGGCTTCGACGACGCCCTCTTCTACGAGTATTTCGACGGGACCCGCCCGGAGCTGATGCCGGTGGGCCAAACAGAGGTCCAGGCGTCGGATCTGCCCTTCCACGCATGGCGCGACAACCCGGACCGCACGCAATACTGAACCGGCAACGGACCCCTCGCGCGTCCGCGGGACTTTTGACTCTATGCCCGAACCCGGTCGTTGGCGTCCCATGGAACCATGACTGCTGGCAAGCGGGAAGGCACCGGCGGGCCGTGGACTCCGGCCTGATTAAGTGCCCCCAGTGCGGGAAGACGAACCGGATTCCGGCGGCTGCCGCCGGCCACCCGCGCTGCGGCAACTGCCGCAAGGATTTGCCGTGGATCGTGGAGGCAGGCGATGCAGACTTCCCTGTTGTGGCGGAGCAGTCCGCGGTTCCGGCGCTGATCGACTTCTGGGCGGCCTGGTGCGGACCGTGCCGCATGGTCAGCCCTGTGCTGGACAGGCTGGCACAGGAACGGGCCGGCAAGGTCAAGCTCGTCAAGGTCGACGTCGACAAGTCGCCGGGCTTGTCGCGGCGCTTCGATGTGCAGGCCATTCCAACCCTGCTCGTCATCAAGAACGGGACGGTGGTGGCCCGTCAGGCCGGAGCGCCGCCGGCGGCGGCCCTCCGCAGCTGGCTCGACGGCGCGCTGGCCCCCGACCTCGGGTGACCGCTCCGTTGTCGGGCCGGCGGCCGGCATTGACGAGGCAATGATGTGAGCCCGTCAGCGCCGGGACCGGCCCGCGCGGGCGCCCAGTCCACCCAGTACGGGCGATCCCATGCCCAGCAGGAAGCCGAAGTCGTACCAGTTTCCGGAGCGGGCCGAGTTGTAGAAGGTGAATTCGCTCCAGGCCCCGAAGACGTGGGCGATCAGCACGATCCAGGCCGTGAGTCCGTTCCAGAAACCCCACAGCAAGTCTTGCCACCACACGATGTACCCCCTTGGCCGAAAACGCAAGCACGTCCGGCGGAAAGCGCCGTGTGGTCAGGGTACGGGCCCGTGGCGTTCCGGCGGTAGGGGCTATGGACCCGTCAGGCCCGGACCGTCACTCCCGCCGCTCGGGGGAGCCGGCCGAGGCCCTCCACGAGGTCTGCCTGGCTGCCGCAGAGCGCAATCCGGATCCAGCCTTCGCCTATGGAGCCGAACGCGGTGCCCGGGGCGAAGGACACCCCGGAGTCGGCCAGGAAGCGCCGGACCCAGGCCCGGACATCCCCGCCGCTCGCGTGGGAAACATCCGCCCACAGATAGAACGCGCCCTGGGCCGTGAGATAGGGGATTCCGCGTGACCGCAGCACCGCGGAGGCCGCATCCCGGTTGGCCCGGTAATGGGCGTGGGCATGGCTGACGTAGTCCTGCGGACCTGTCAGCGCCGCCAGCGCCGCATACTGCGACGGCGCGGCAACACAGGAGACGATCGACTCCATGACGTTGTTCATCTTCTGCTCCAGCCCCGGCGGGCAGATCAACGCGCCGATCCGGAGCCCGGTCAGCCCGTAGGTCTTGGACAGCGTCAGCGAGGTGAAAACGCGCGCCTCGCCCGGGACATCGCTGTCGAAGCGGGCCGGGCTGATATGGGGGACGTCGTAGGTGAACGCCTCGTAGCATTCGTCGGAGATGATCCACAAATCGTGCCGCCGGGCCAGCTCAACCAGGCTGCGGGTGAGGTCCTCGCCCAGGACGGCGCCCAGCGGGTTGGACGGCGAATTGAGGATCAGGACCTTGGTCCGCGGCGTGACGAGCGCCTCGATGTCCTCGATCCGCGGCTGGAAGTCATGCTCCGGGTAGAGCGGGTACCGCACGGGAACGGCGTGCAGCAGGCTGCTGGTCATCGCGAAGGTGGGGTAGCCCGGGTTGGGAATGAGGATCTCGTCACCGGGGGAGAGCAGCAGGCTCATCGCGAAGTGCAGGCCCTGCTGGGCGCCGTCGACCACGTAGACCCGGTCCGCCCCGACCGGCGTCGCGTTGTGTTCGCGGAACCGGGCGGCGAAGGCCTCGCGCAGGACGGGGATGCCGGCGTTGGGCGTGTAGTTGGTCTCGTCGCGGTCCAGGCAGGCCATCCCGGCGTCGAGGACGTGGCGGGGGACGGCGAAGCCGGGCTCCCCGATGCTCAGCACGATCGCGCCGGGCGTAGCCCAGGCGGCTTCGGTGATCTCTCGGATCTGGTTGATCGGGACGTCGCGGACATGTGCGGCTAGCTCGGGCATGTCTGCCATCCTAACCGGCTGCAGTCTGGGGAGTGGCGGTGGGAGGGGATCCGGCGTCGGGGGCGGGTCCGGCGCAGATATACTGGGGAGCGTGCTTTCTGGACTGGTGATAGTGGACAAGCCGCAAGGCTGGACCAGCCACGATGTGGTTGGGCGGATGCGGCGGCTCGCCGGTACCCGAAAGGTTGGCCACGCCGGGACCCTGGACCCGATGGCCACGGGAGTGCTGGTGGTCGGCATCAACAAAGCCACCCGGCTGCTGACCTACATCGTGGGCACTTCCAAGACCTACACCGCCACCATCCGACTCGGCGAGTCCACGGTGACTGACGACGCCGAGGGCGAGGTCACTGCCACCCGCAGCGCCGCTTCCATCACCGAAGAAGCCGTTCGGGCCGGCGTCGCCGCCCTGACCGGGGAGATTGAACAGGTTCCCAGCAGCGTCAGCGCCATCAAGATCAACGGCGAACGCGCCTACGCCCGGGTCCGCTCCGGTGAAGAGGTCAAACTGGCCGCCCGCCCGGTCACCATCCACCGCTTCGAAGTCCACGAGGTCCGCCGCGGGCGCGACGGCGAGGCGCTGGACGTGGACGTCACGGTTGAGTGCTCCTCCGGCACCTACATCCGCGCCCTGGCCCGCGACCTCGGCGACGCCCTCGGCGTCGGAGGCCACCTGACCGCACTGCGCAGGACCCAGGTGGGCCCGTACAGCCTCGACCAGGCGCACACGCTCGAGCAGCTGGCCGAGGAGCTGGACGTCCTGGAAATGTCCCAGGCAGCCCGCGCCCTCATGCCGAACCGCGAACTCAGCGAAGAGGAAACCACCGAGATCTCCTTCGGCCGCAGGATCGCGGCCGGGGCCGCCGCCGGGACCCCGGAAGCCGCGACCGCGGACAAGCCGGCCGCCGCGTTCGCGCCCGACGGCACGCTCGTGGCGCTGCTCGCCGACGCGGGAAGCTACGCCAAGCCCGTGCTGGTCTTCGCGCCGGACAACGAAAAGCGCTCCGACGAACAGCAGGCAAACCCGTAGTGGACGCCTATTTCTACATCATCCTCGTGGTCGGGCTGCTCTCTACTATCGTCTGCGTCACCGCCGGCATCCTGAAGAAGGCCCCCAACGACGCGACGATCCTGTCGGTGGCCGCCGTCGAACTGTCCCTGCTGGTGTACCTGGTCGGTTCGATCGTCCGGGTCGTCGGCGGGGAGCGGATTGCGGGGGAGCCCTGGGAATTCTGGGGCTATCTGGTGACGGCCCTGATGCTCCCGGTCGGCGCCGTGTACTGGTCCATCCTGGAGCGCACCCGCTGGAGCAATTTTGTCCTGGCAGCCGTCGGCGTCACCGCCCTGGTGATGGCCGCCCGCATGAACCAGATCTGGTACTGACATGGAAGAGGCAGAGAACGTGACGGCAAAACCCTCGCAGCAGGACACCGGGAGCACCGCCGGGGCGGCCCCCGAAGCCGCCGGCCCGGCGTCGACCGACACCCGTAACACCGGCCCCGGCCGGCTGCTGATCGCCGTCTACGCCGTGTTCGCGATCTCGGCAACGGCCCGGGCGGGCTACCAGATTCTCACCAAATTCTCGGAAGCGCCCCTGGCGTACGTGCTGTCCGCCTTCGCCGCCGTCGTCTACGTGGTGGCCACGGTGTCGCTCGCGAAGCCCGGCCGAACGTGGTTCAAAGTCTCCGTAGCGGCAGTCCTTGTGGAGCTGATAGGCGTGCTGGTAGTCGGTGCGTTGAGCGTGTTCGACTCTGTCAACTTCCCGCACGAAACCGTCTGGTCCCTGTTCGGTCGCGGCTACGGCTTCATTCCGCTCCTGCTGCCCATTTTGGGACTCATCTGGCTGTACCGCCGGCGGCCGGCGCCGAAGAAGCGCTAAGCGCCCCGACTCCTGACGCTCCCTGCGGAGTGCGCCCCGCGAAACGGCCGGTGTTCAGCCGTCCGTTGTGTCCTCGCCCGGGAGGTCATTGCCCAGCAGCCTGTTGCGCAGCAGTCTGTTGCGAAGCGCCGGCCACGCTGCGGCGAAGCCGGGGTGCAGCTCTTTGTCGCTGACGCGGTCAATCCGGACCCATTGCAGTTCGAGGCTCTCCGGATCGCTGATTTCAGCTTCGAACGGCTCCACCACCTGGGCGACGACCGTTGTGTAAGACCAATAGCCGACGTCGAACACCGACGTGAACAGGACGCGGACGTTTTCCGGCGGCACGGCCGCTTCTTCCTGAGCCTCCCGCAGTGCCCCGAGCAGGGCCTCTTCGCCCTGGTGCAGGGCACCTCCGGGAAGCCCCCAGGTTCCACCGTGGTCGCTCCATGTGGCGCGGTGCTGGAGCAATACGCCTTTGGCAGGGTCGTGAACAAGGAGGCCAGCCGAACCGAAGCGTCCCCAGAACCTTCCGCGGTCGCCTTCGACCCAGGCATCACCCGGATCGCGCGGGCCAAAGGGCCGTCGGGGTTCTACGGGGAGAAGTGTTCTGGGCTTCGGGGTAGCGGCGCCGTCCATCCGTACAGTTTGCCACGGGCAGTCACCGTCATCGGGTGGCGACGGCGACGGCGACGGCCGTGGCTGGCGTCAGGGGCTATTGGCCCGGGCCGATGGTTGGTGCCGCCAGCTAATACCGTCGTACCCCTCTGGCAGAGTTTAGTTATGGAAGCCATGAGGGATTTCGCCGCCTTCGCTGACACGGGTCAGGACGCTTGTCGGGACACGCAGTCTGGCATGGACGGCGCCCTGGCCTTGCTCCAAACGGTGGGTTCGACAGCGGTGGAGGACGCGGAGGCCTTGGGATTCCTCGCAGCCTCTGACTTTGCCAGCCAGGTCGAGGAACTCTCCCGGACCGTAGAACATCTTCAAATCGTGGCGGCCGGCGCCGTGGACCGGAGCAGGAAACAGGCCCCGGCTTCGGTTGCGTCGGGCAGCAAGGGTTGGACCACCGGCTGGCGCGACGATTCGACCAACGGAACGGCCGGCCCCGAGGGAGCTTCCATCACCGACGGGCTTTCAGACAGCCCAAGTGGCATGGACGCCGCCAGCGCTGTGGACGACGGCTACAGGAACTCCACGGAGTTCCTGCGGGCGCGGCTGCGGATCAGCGCCACGGAGGCCCGGCGCCGGCTGTCCCTGGCCGAAAGCCTCCTGCCGCGCCACGGCATCGCCGGGAAGCTGCTGCCGGCCGCGCGCGCGGAACTCGGCGCCGCCGTCAGCTCCGGCACGGTGGCGTCCCGGGCCGCGACCATCATCGCCCTGGCGCTGGACCGCGTCCGGCACACGTGCGACGCCGACGCCGCGGCCCGGATGGAACACGCCCTGACGCGCACCGCCGCGGAGAACGATCCCGACTTCCTCGTGCGAGTCGCCCGGCGGTGGACCGACGCCTTGGACCAGGACGGCGCCGAACCCTCCGAAGAGCTGCTGCGCCAGCTGGGCGCCTTCGTCCGCCGGACCCGCCACGGCCTCCACCATCTGGAGATCTTCGCGACCACGGACCAGTTCGAACACCTCCTCACCGTCATGAACACCGCCGCCAACCCCCGCACCGGCACAGCGGCGCCGGATGTGCCCGCCGACGGGCAGGACCGGGCCGCCGGCACGTCAGCTTGCACGTCAGCTTGCACGTCAGCCGTCACGTCCGGCGATACGTCAGGTGGGATCGCTGGGGTGAGCGGCGGGGCCGAAAGCGGGCCCGGCTCCGCGGGATTGGACCTCCGTTCCCGGCCGCAGAAACTCCTCGACGGCCTCGTCGGGGCCTGCAAGGCGGCCCTCGCCGCCGGCTCGCTGCCCGCCGCCGGAGGACTGCGCCCGCAGGTCATGGTCACCATCGACTACCGGGACCTGCTCGCCCGGCTGGGACACACAGACGGAACGGCGGCAGGCGGCACTGCCGCCGCGGGCCGGACACCGGAGCACACCGGCACGCTGCTGTTCACCGGGCCCGTCACAGCCTCCACGGTCCGGAAGATCGCCTGCGACGCCGACATCATCCCGGTCCTCCTCGGCGGCGAAGGCCAGATCCTGGACATCGGCCGGACCTCCCGGATTTTCCCGCCGCATATCCGCAAGGCCATCACGGCACGGGACCAGGGCTGCGCCTTCCCCGGCTGCACGCTCCCCGCACCGTGGTGCGAAGCCCACCACATCAGCTACTGGTCCCGCGGCGGGACCACGAGCACGGATAACGGCACACTCCTGTGCAGCCACCACCATCACCTCATCCACAAGGAACAATGGAGCATCCAGATCCGGACCGGGATCCCGTGGTTCATCCCGCCGCCGCACCTGGACCCGCGCCAGGTGCCCCGAAGAAACCTTTACTTCCGCCTCGACTGACGCCGCGCCGGGCGGCTCTGCTCAGCCAGTCCTGAAGGGGAGTGGCGTGCGTTCGGGAAACGGCACGGCACCCTGGGCAGGCGTCTGCGTGAACCAGCCTCCGTCCTCTTTGCTGGCGAAGATCAGCATCCGTTGATCTCGGCTGAGCGGATCACCGTCCGGATAGGAGACCCCGCGCGAGCAGGTCGTCGGGGTCGAAGCGATGCGGAGCGGTGCCGGACCCGGTTCGCCTTTGAGGACGGACTCTACTTCCACGCGATAGACCCGTGCCGTGTAGCCGTAGATGCTGGTCTCGCCATCGGTACCGACGGGCCTGCCGATGAGGACCAGGGCGGCGTCACGGAACTGGTCCTGGGCCGTCTCAAAGCGGACCCAATCGACACAGGTTTCGGTAGTTGTGCCGGGCAGAAGGCCGCAGCCAGCCGTCAGGGTGCACGCCAGCATCCCCACCACCGCCATCCGAATTGGCCTCCGCATCTCCAGAACCTAGCGCTCGGAGCGCACACGGTCCAGACCCTGCGCGCAAACCTGTGGCATGCTGTGCTTGTATCCTTGCAATACTTCCCAGCCGCGCCTTCCCGGGTCCTCTTCTATGGCGTGACGGGCAGTGGCGAGTCATCCGCTGCCCACGCCTATGCGGCGAGATCGGGGCTGCCCGAGTTCTCGGCCGACGACGATATCGGCTGGCTTCCGGAGTGGCAGCAGCGCAGCGCCGCCGAGCAGCGGGACATCGCCGCGGGCATCGCCGCCCTGGACAGCTGGGTCCTCGACAGCGCCTATGGCACGTGGCGGGACGTCATCGTGCAGCGGGCGGAGCTGGTCGTCGCTCTGGACTATCCGCGCTGGTTCTCCTTGGCCCCCCTGGTGCGACGGTCCTTGCGGCGGATCCTGACGCGGCAGTCTGTTTGCAACGGAAACCGGGAGACTTTTACCAACCTGTTCGCCAAGGATTCGATCATCCTGTGGCACTTCCAGTCCTTCACCCGGAAACGGCGCGTCATGCGGGACATGCAGCTGGCCCCGGGTATGCCGCCCGTGATCGTCTTCCGCCGGTCACGGGACCTGGACACCTGGCTCGCGGAGCTGATCACAATCGCGGGACGGGCCGAAAGCCTCTGAACCCGCTCACCGCGTTGGCGACGGCACGGGATCCGTCATCCACGTCTACCTGCCGAAACGGTTCGCGCGCCACCTTCCGGGGATCCACCTGCCGCTGATCTTTTCGCGGCGTTCCCACACGGTCGAAACTGGCGGAGCTCCCACGCCCAAAAGTGAGAACGGCGGCTATTGCCTCCGTAGATAGTATGCGCGCATACTATTTTCATGATCGAACTCGGCCGCGGCCACGCCGTCTCAGCTGCTAGTGCGGATTCCTACTTTGCACGCTGGATAGACCACGACTCCTGGCCGTCCTGGTCGCCGGACACCGAATGGGTGAAGCTGGACGGGCCGGTCCGGACAGGGACCCGGGGAACCATGAAGCCAGCTGGAGGACCAAAGACTAGCTTCGTCATCAGTGCCTGCCGCCCCGGCCGGGAATACACCGACACGACCCTGCTTCCCGGCGCCAAGCTGGTATTCCAGCACACCGCCGAAACGACCAGCAGCGGGACGGACCTCAACGTGCTCGTGGCAATCTCGGGGCCCTTGGCCTTCATCTGGGCGAAGATCCTCGGAGCCGGCTTCCGGGACTCGGCCCAGGCCGATCTGGACCGACTCGTCGCGATCGCCGAGGGTCAGTCATGAAAGCGTGGCTGGGCGTCGTCTCCGCGGAGCACGTGCAACGGGCTGTCGAGTTGGGCATTGCCCAGATAGGCCATGGAAAACGTGGCGGCCTGGCCCGCATGCAGGAAGGTGACGCGTTGATCTACTACTCACCCAGCCGCCGCCTGGGGGAGTCCACCCCGCTGAGGCAGTTCACCGCCGTCGGTACCATCGCCGATGACGTCATCTGGCAAGTCATCCCGCCGGCCAGCAAGGGGTCCTTCACGCCCTACCGGCGGCGGGTCCGCTATGAGGGCAGCCGGCCCGTACAGCTCGACGCCGTCAAGGACAGGCTGCGGCTGACCAGCACGCCGAACTGGGGCTATCAGCTCCGCCGCGGACTTGTGGAGCTGACACTCGATGATGCGGCGATTATCCGGTCCGCAATGTGCGGGACTGGGTTGTGCATGCCGGAGCTGCACGGGACTGGGTTGTGCGGGGCTGCGCTGCGTGGTGGCGGTATTCTCGGGAAGCTGGACGCATGAGGGAACAGCTGCACAGCGAATACGCCGACGCCGACGACAGCCCGGGCCTGATGCTGTGGCGGGTCACGAACGCCTGGCAGGCCGCACAGCGGGCGGCACTGCAGCCATTCGGCCTCACCCACGTGCAATTCGTGCTCCTGGCTTCACTCACCTGGCTTCAGGCCGAACAGCCCATCACCCAACGCGCCATCGCGGACCACGCGGGCACGGATCCGATGATGACATCCCAGGTTCTTCGCGCACTGGAGCTGAAGGGGCTGATAAAGCGCAGCAGCCATCCCACCGATTCCCGTGCGAGGGCACTCTTCGTGACCGGCAGGGGGGCCGAACTCGCCAACGCCGCCGTCCTCGCCGTCGAGGAAACGGACCGCTCGTTCTTCACCCCTTTGCAGGCAGGGCAGCAGGACTTCACCGGCATGCTCCGCCGGCTTGTTGACCGTCCCCGCGGCAGCCCGTAGAGGTGGTGAATAGCGGTGGCAAGTTTCATTCGGAAACTGCCTACTTCCCGAACAGCCCGCCCAGGATATCGCCCGAGCCCGACAAGCCTGCCCTGGCCCGCGTCACCGCCACCGCCGCCGCCCGCGCCACCGCCAGCGCCACCACCCGCCGAGCCGAGAATTCCACCCAGGATGCCGCCGAGGTCAATGCCACCGGCCTGGCCGGCGCCCGCCGGAGCATCGGACTGAGCCCCCTCGCCCGAGCCCGCCTGGCCGCCGCTGCCGCCACTCCCGCCGAAGATCCTGCCCGCAAGGTAGGACGGTAATCACGATCGGCGCCAGAATCGGCAGCAGCTTGCGCACCAGCTCACCGCCTGCGCCGCCCGGCTGGGCGGTCCCGGCGAGGTGGCTTACCATCTGGTCCTGCTGTCCGCCGAAGACGTGATTCACGATCTTTTCACCGTCTGCGGTGTCCACCGGTGCGGCGTCCACGCCTCCGTCGATGAGTCCGTCCTGGTGCTGGCTGAGCGCGGACTCCAGCGCTGCGGCGTCGGGAGCCTGCACATTGTTGTGCAGGCCGGCCAGGAGCGTGGGCACGGCGGCTTCCACCGCGGCTCGGGCGGTGGCGCGGTCCGTGCCGAGCAGGCCCGCAATCTGGTCGACGGGAATCCTCCCGAGGATGTCGTGGAGCTCAGTCATGTCCTACTCCTTCGGCCGCGCATCCAGCCGCGGCCATCGCGGGAAACGGCGCCCGCACGGACGTCGCCGGTCTGCCGCCCTTGAATCGTAGTCCGGGCGAAACGGCTTGCGGAAGGCCACCCGGGGCAGCTGGGCCGGCCGTCGGGGGCCCATGGTGATTGCGGGTAATCTTAGAGAGTTCCGGAGCCGGCGCTGTCCCTCCGGAGGAGTTCATGGCAGGTAGCAAAAGGCGAGGTTGATGGTCCACATCTGGAACGATCCGTCCGAAGTCCCGGCGGACTTTGGTCCTTCCGTTGTCACTTTCGGCAACTTCGACGGCGTGCACCGCGGCCACCAGCAGGTGCTCTCGCAGCTCATCCGCACCGCCCGCCTGAACCACGCCCGCGCCGTCGCGATCACCTTTGATCCACACCCCGCGCAGGTGCACCGTCCGGAATCAGCCCCTGAATTGATCATGGGACTGGAGGACAAGCTGGTGGCCCTCGGCGAGCTCGGCCTCGACGCCGTGCTGGTGATGAAGTACTCCCTGGAACTCGCCAGCCTCACACCCGAAGAATTCGTGGCCACCGTCCTGGTCGGCAGCCTCAAGGCCAGCCACGTGGTGATCGGCCACGACGCCCGCTTCGGTCGCGGCAATTCCGGCGATCTCTCCACCATGCAGGAACTGGGGAAGAAGCTCGGCTTCGAGGTGCTGGTCATCAGCGAGTTCGGGTCTGAAGGCTTCCCGCTGCACGGTGATCTTCACGATCACCTGCACGGTGACCCGCACGACGACGGCGACGCTGACCGCCGCTGCTCCTCCACCTGGGTACGTGAGGCCTTGCGCGAGGGCGACGTCGCCACCGCCGCTGCGGTGCTGGGCCGCCCGCACCGGATGCGCGGAGAAGTCGTGCACGGCGCCGCGCGCGGCCGTGACCTCGGCTTCCCCACTGCCAACCTTGCATCCAAGGCGAGCGGGTACATCCCCGCGGACGGCATCTACGCCGGCTGGCTCGTGGACCAGGCGGGCACCCGCTGGCCCGCCGCCATCTCCGTGGGCTCCAACCCCACTTTCGACGGCGTCAGCCGGCAGGTCGAGGCCCATGTGATCGACCGGCCGGAAGAATCCGCTGACGACTTCGATCTGTACGGCCAGACTGTAGTGGTGGAATTTGTCTCCAGGCTCCGAGGCATGGTGGCGTACCGTGGGCCTGAGGCGTTGGTTGTCCAGATGGGCCTGGACGTGGTCCAGGCCCACGACATCCTGTTCGCCCGCTGATTCGCGGGACGATCCGGGTTTTTCGATTCGGGGTCAACCGCACCCTGATCCGCGGGTTGATTCACAGCCATTTGGCAAGGAAGGCAAGACTGTGACCATTGAGAAAAACACGAGGGAGCTGGACAGCGATATCGTCCGCGACTTCAGTTCCCGGATGAGCTACGCGTCCTACCTGCAGTTGCCCACCCTGCTCAGTGCCCAGCAACCCGTCAGCACACCGGAGCACCACGACGAGATGCTGTTCATCATCCAGCACCAGACCACGGAGCTGTGGCTGAAGCTGGTGCTGCACGAGCTCCGCAGTGCCGCCGCCTGGCTGCGCTCCGATGACCTCGGCTCCGCCCTGAAGGCGATCGCCCGGGTCAAGCACATCCAGAAGACGCTGACCGAGCAGTGGTCCGTGCTGGCCACCCTCACCCCCACCGAGTACTCGCAGTTCCGCGGCTTCCTGGGCAACTCCTCCGGGTTCCAGTCCAGCCAGTACCGCGCGGTCGAGTTCCTCCTCGGCAACAAGAACGCCAAGATGCTCCCGGTATTCGAATCCGACCCCGAGGCCCACGAGATGCTGCGCCAGCTTCTCGAAGCGCCGAGTATCTACGACGACTTCCTCGCCTACCTCAAGCGCCAGGGCTTCGACGTCCCCGCGTCCCTGCTGGAGCGCGACGTCACCAAGGCGCACGAGTTCTGCCCGGAACTGGTCCCCGTGTTCAAGTACATCTACGAAAACGCCGCCGACCACTGGGGCGCCTACGAGGCCTGCGAGGAACTCGTGGACCTTGAGGACAACTTCCAGCTGTGGCGCTTCCGGCACCTGCGCACCGTGCAGCGCACCATCGGCATGAAGGCAGGCACCGGCGGCTCCAGCGGCGCCGCGTTCCTCCAGAAGGCCCTGGAGCTGACCTTCTTCCCGGAGCTCTTCGCCGTGCGGACGGAGATCGGCCAGTGAGCGGCGCCGGGACCACGGACACCGTAACGACGGGCACTGGAAACACAGACACCCTCTGGCAGCGCGCCCTCGAACTGGACGCCGCCGATCCACTGGCCGCCTACCGGGAGCGTTTCATCGGAACGGACACGGAGCTGTCCTACCTCGACGGAAACTCCCTGGGCCGCCCGCTCAAGCGCACCGTCGCTGACATCAGCAGCTTCATCCAGGACAACTGGGGCGGCCGGCTGATCCGGGGCTGGGACGAGGAATGGCTGGAACTGCCGCAGGCCATCGGCGACCAGCTCGGCCGCGCCGTCATCGGTGCCGCGCCCGGCCAGACCATCATTGCCGACTCCACCACCGTGGTGCTCTACAAGCTGATCCGCGCCGCGCTGGCCGCCGTGACGGACCCCGCACGGACCGAAATCGTGCTGGACACGGATAATTTCCCGACGGACCGCTATCTCATCGAGGGCATCGCCCGCGAGGAGGGCCTGACGCTGCGCTGGATCGACGCCGATCCCGCCTCCGGGGTGACCATCGACCAGGTGCGGGCCGCCACCGGGCCGGCCACCGCCGTCGTGGTCCTCAGCCAGATCGCCTACCGCTCCGGCTTCCTCGCGGACCTGCCGGGGATCACTGCCGCGGTGCACGACGCCGGCGCGCTGGCGGTATGGGACCTGTGCCATTCCGCCGGGTCGGTGGAAATCGCGCTCGACGACGCCGACGTCGACTTCGCGGCAGGCTGCACCTACAAATACCTGAACGGGGGACCGGGATCGCCCGCGTTCGCCTACGTGAACGCCAGGCACCTGCCCGGCCTGCAGCAGCCGATCTGGGGCTGGATGGGCCGCAAGGACTCCTTCGAAATGGCGCCCGGCTATGAGGCCGCCGCCGGCATCCGAGGATTCCTCAGCGGCACCCCGGCAATCTTCGGCATGCTCGCCATGCGCGGCACGCTGGACCTGCTCGAGGAAGCGGGGATGGCCGCGGTCCGGGAGAAGTCGCTGCTGATGACCGCGTTCGCCGTCGAGCTCCACGACGCCTGGCTCGCACCGGCGGGCGTCGAGCTCGCGACGCCGCGGGATCCGGAGCTGCGCGGCAGCCACATCACCGTGGACCATCCGGCCTTCCGCGAAATGACCGCCGCCCTGTGGGAAAAGGACGTCATCCCGGACTTCCGTGCCCCGCAGGGCATCCGGATCGGCCTGTCGCCGCTGAGCACCTCCTTCGCCGAGCTGTACCGCGGCGTGGCCGCAATCCGGGAACTGCTCGGGCGCGCCGCCTAGCTCGGTTGTTCCGACGCGCTGTACCGTCGCGTTGATCCGCGGGGCTGCTCCGCCGCTGATCCGCCGCTGTTTCGACAAGATTGGGGACGTGCCGGTAAACTTGGCGATGGTTCCGGCTGCAGTCCGTGGCGGCTGGTTCTTGTTGGGTATTGGACGCCTTGTCTTTTGGAGGGGCCCCGGTACCGGCACCCCCGGCAGTGAGTTACTGTTTCGGGCCTCACGGCACATCTCTAGGAGTTATCGTGGCACTTGAAGCCGCTGTAAAGCAGTCCATCATCAAGGATTTCGCAACGTCCGAGGGCGACACCGGTTCACCGGAGGTCCAGGTTGCAGTCCTGACTCAGCGGATCAAGGATCTCACTGAGCACATGAAGGAGCACAAGCACGACTACCACACCCAGCGCGGTCTGCTGGCCATGGTTGGTCGTCGCAAGCGTATGCTCACCTACCTCAAGAACACTGACATCACCCGCTACCGTGCGCTCATCGAGCGTCTCGGCCTGCGCCGCTAGTCAGCTTTAAGGGGCGGCCCTTCCGGAACGGAAAGGGCCGCCTTCTTCAGGAAAAAACTAAACAGGAGGATCAACCGCATCACGCATTCGCGGTCCTCGGTAGTGATTCCCGGGAACGGCTTCAAGGACTGAAGCCCCGCCCGTGGGTCTCGATCGATGACCGGGTGCAGTGCAGGCCAGTAGACAGATGCTGGACTGGGTTGATGCGGCTGGACTCCGTGAACCATGAAACGGAGGTGACTCTCTTGGAGGGTCCCGAAATCCAGTTCTCAGAAGCAGTCATTGACAATGGCCGCTTCGGCAAGCGTGTAATCCGCTTTGAAACAGGCCGTCTTGCCAAGCAGGCAGCCGGCGCAGCAATGGTCTACATCGATGAAGAGACCGCACTGCTGTCCGCAACCACCGCCGGCAAGCACCCGCGCGAAGGCTTCGACTTCTTCCCGCTGACGGTCGACGTCGAAGAGCGCATGTACGCCGCCGGCCGCATCCCGGGCTCATTCTTCCGCCGCGAAGGCCGCCCGTCCACGGAAGCCATCCTGGCCTGCCGCCTCATGGACCGCCCGCTGCGTCCGGCCTTCGTCAAGGGCCTGCGCAACGAGGTCCAGATCGTCGTCACCGTGCTTTCCATCAACCCGGACGAGCTTTACGACGTGGTCGCGATCAACGCTTCCTCCATGTCCACCCAGCTTTCCGGCCTGCCCTTCTCCGGCCCGATCGGCGGCGTCCGCGTTGCCCTCGTCGCCGACGAGCAGGGTTCGCAGTGGGTTGCCTTCCCGAAGCACTCCCAGCTCGAGAACGCCGTGTTCAACATGGTCGTAGCCGGTCGCATCGCAGGTGACGACGTCGCCATCATGATGGTCGAAGCCGAAGCCACCGACAACTCCTGGAACCTGATCAAGGAACAGGGCGCCACCGCCCCGACCGAAGAGGTTGTTTCCGAAGGCCTCGAGGCTGCCAAGCCGTTTATCAAGGCCCTGTGCGAGGCCCAGTCGGACCTGGCCGCCCGCGCAGCCAAGCCGACTGTCGAGTTCCCGGTCTTCCTGGACTACCAGGACGACGTCTACGCCGCTGTTGAGTCCGCTGCCGCCGAGAAGCTGGCCGCTGTCTTCCAGATCGCCGACAAGCAGGAACGCGACACCGCCTCCGACGAGCTCAAGGACGAAGTCACCGCTTCGCTGGCGGGCCAGTTCGAAGGCCGCGAGAAGGAGCTGTCCGCAGCATTCCGCTCGGTCACCAAGCAGGTTGTGCGCCAGCGCATCCTGAAGGACCAGATCCGCATCGACGGCCGCGGCCTGACGGACATCCGCCAGCTCACCGCCGAGGTCGAGGTTCTGCCCCGCGTCCACGGCTCGGCCATCTTCGAACGCGGCGAGACCCAGATCATGGGTGTCACCACGCTGAACATGCTCAAGATGGAACAGCAGATCGATTCGCTGTCTCCCGTGACGCGCAAGCGCTACATGCACAACTACAACTTCCCGCCGTACTCCACCGGCGAGACCGGCCGCGTCGGTTCCCCGAAGCGCCGCGAAATCGGCCACGGCGCCCTCGCAGAGCGCGCCATCATGCCGGTGCTGCCGTCCCGCGAGGAATTCCCCTACGCGATCCGCCAGGTGTCTGAGGCTCTCAGCTCCAACGGTTCGACGTCGATGGGTTCCGTCTGCGCCTCCACGCTGTCCCTGCTCAACGCAGGCGTGCCGCTGAAGGCCGCCGTCGCCGGTATCGCCATGGGCCTGGTCTCCGACCAGGTTGACGGCCAGACCCGCTACGCCGCCCTGACCGACATCCTCGGCGCCGAAGATGCCTTCGGCGACATGGACTTCAAGGTCGCCGGTACCTCCGAGTTCGTCACGGCCATCCAGCTGGACACCAAGCTCGACGGCATCCCGGCCTCGGTCCTGGCAGCTGCCCTGAAGCAGGCCCGCGAAGCCCGCCTGCACATCCTGGACGTGCTGAACTCCGCGATCGACACCCCGGATGAGCTCTCCGAGTTCGCGCCGCGCGTCATCGCGGTCAAGATCCCGGTTGACAAGATCGGCGAGGTCATCGGGCCGAAGGGCAAGATGATCAACCAGATCCAGGAAGACACCGGCGCCGACATCTCGATCGAAGACGACGGCACGGTCTACATTGGCGCCACGAACGGCCCGTCTGCCGACGCAGCACGGTCCGCGATCAACGCCATCGCCAACCCGCAGATTCCGGAAATCGGCGAGCGCTACCTGGGCACGGTCGTCAAGACCACCACCTTCGGCGCCTTCGTTTCCCTCACCCCGGGCAAGGACGGCCTGCTGCACATCTCCGAGCTGCGCAAGATCGCCGGCGGCAAGCGCGTGGACAACGTCGACGACGTCGTCTCCGTGGGCCAGAAGATCCAGGTGGAAATCACCAAGATCGATGACCGCGGCAAGCTCTCCCTGTCTCCCGTTGTGGCTGACGAGGAAGGCGCAGGCGACACCGAGCGCGTTCACGCCTCGGCTCCTGCAGAGGGCGCTGACTTCTCCGAGTAGTCCGCACAAGCAACACGGCGGCGGGACCGGTGGATCACTCCACCGGTCCCGCCGCCGTTAAGCCGCCGCCGTGAAGCCGCCGTCGTCAGGACCGCGGGGGAGTGGGCCGCTGATACGATTGCAGGCAGATTTGACGCGTTTTTATTTGACGGTTTTACTGAAAGGCCTTGATGACTGTCGTCCCCCTGCCGCTTGAGCAGAACCAGCACGCCGACACCCTGATCCACGGAGCCGACGGCGGATCCGAGGTGCGCCGCTCGGTCCTGCCCGGCGGTGTCCGCGTGCTGACCGAGGCCATGCCGGGACAGCGCTCGGCAACCATCGGCTTCTGGGTGGCGGTGGGCTCGCGCGACGAGGCACCCGGACAGCACGGCTCTACGCACTTCCTGGAGCACCTGCTGTTCAAGGGCACCAAGCGCCGCACCGCCCTGGAGATCGCCTCGGCGTTCGACGAGGTCGGCGGGGAATCAAACGCGGCCACAGCGAAGGAAAGCACCTGCTACTTCGCCCGCGTGCTGGACACCGACCTTCCCATGGCGATCGACGTCATTGCCGACATGATCACCGGCGCCGTCCTGGATCCGCAGGAGATGGAGCAGGAACGCGACGTCATCCTCGAGGAGATCGCGATGGACAGCGACGACCCCACCGACGTCGCGCATGAGCACTTTGTCGCCGCCGTGCTGGGGGCCCACCCCCTCGGCCGCCCGATCGGCGGCACGCCGGACGCCATCCGCGCCGTCGCCCGGGACTCCGTCTGGGACCACTACCGGCGCTACTACCGGCCGGACGAGCTTGTCATCACCGCAGCCGGGGGACTGGACCACGACGTCGTCTGCGGGCTCGTGGTGGACGCCCTCCACTCCGCCGGCTGGAGCCTTGAACCCGCCGCCGCCCCGGTGCAGCGGCGCTCCACCGAGCGTGCGGACATCACCGGCACCGCGGGCCTCCATGTGGTCAAGCGTCCGGTCGAGCAGGCCAACATCATCATGGGCTGCCCCTCGCTGGTCGCCACCGACGGCCGCCGCTTTGTCATGAGCGTGCTGAACGCGGTCCTCGGCGGCGGCATGTCCTCGCGGCTGTTCCAGGAAGTCCGGGAGAAGCGCGGGCTGGTCTATTCGACCTACTCCTTCGCGTCCTCCTACGCCGACGCCGGCTACTTCGGCATGTACGCCGGCTGCACGCCGTCGAAAGTCCGGCAGGTCATTGATCTGCTCGGCGCCGAACTAGACAAGCTCGGAGACGACGGCATCTCCGACGACGAGCTCCGCAAAGCCGTCGGGCAGCTCTGCGGTGGTATCGTGCTGGCCCTCGAGGACACCGGATCCCGGATGTCCAGGCTGGGCCGCGCCGAGCTGGTGTCCGGCGAATACCAGGACATTGACGAGACCCTGCGGCTGATCAAGGCCGTGACCGCGGCCGAGGTCCAGGAGCTGGCCCGCGAACTCGCGGCCGCCCCGCGCACAGTCACCGTCGTCGGCCCCTTCGAGGAAACCGAGACCTTCGGGCTCCAGGGCACTCTGTAGCGCCGGTGTTTACCATGCCGGTCTTTACAGCGCCGGCAGCCCGGCGTGATGATGGTGGCGGGGTCACTCGGGAGGACCCCCTGGAAGGAAAACATGGACCGGCCGCTGCCAGGCAGTGCGTACGAGGCACTTGAGGCTTTCCTGGGGCGTTGGACCGGCACCACGCAGTGGGAGGCCACGCCGTGGGGACCGGCGCGGACGGCAGCGGTGGAGGTGATGTTCTCCCGGGCCGCCGCCGGCCTGGCCGTCACCCAGAGCTACCGCCACACGGACGCTGACGGGACCCGCTCCGAGGGACACGGTGTCTTCACCATGGACCGGGACCACCCTGACACCCTGTGGTACCACGTCAACAGCATGGGGCTGCCGCCCGAGGCGCCCGCGCGTGCCAGCTGGCACGACGGCACGCTGACCGTGGAGCGGAGCAGCGACCGCGGCACGGCCCGGCACACCTTCCGGGTGGACGACGGCGTGCTGACGCACACCGCAGGGCTCCGCCTCGGCAAGGCGAGCGTGTTCACCCCGTTCATGACTTCGGTCTGCCGGCGCGTCCCCGAGAGCGCCGTCGTCCCCGTGTGACGGCCGGTGCCAGGGACCGTCCGATGAAGGTGCCCGGTGCTTAGCCGCCGGCTAGCCGCCGGCGAACGGCGGCAGCACGTCGACGACGTCGCCCGGCACCAGCGCCGATGAATCGCTCCGCACCGCGACTTCGTTGAGCAGGAAGCTGGACCGGGCGAGGATGCGGGCGAGCGGCGGCGTCCCGGCCGGGGGTTCCGGCCGCTCGACGGCGAGGATGGCGGCCAGGAGCGAGGCGACGGTGGCGCCGGCGGCCAGTTCGAAGCTTTCTTCCTCCACACCGGCGGCAGCGCGCGCGGCAGCGAAGTAACGTACGTGCACGGGAAATCAGCCTCCGATGGCGCTCATGCTGCGGTCCGGCTGGACAAAGTCCGGGGCGTCGAGTCCCACGTGGTCCATGCCGTGGGCCTTGGGTTTGATCCACATGGCGTCCTGCCAGCGTTCGGCGAGCTGCTCGTCGCTGGCGCCCTCGCGCAGCAGCCCCAGCAGGTCCACTTCTTCACGGGAGAACAGGCAGCTCATGATCTTGCCCTCGGCCGTGATGCGGGTGCGGCGGCAGTCCGAGCAGAACGGCTCGGTGACGGAGGCGATGATGCCCACGGTTCCCAGCACGGGACCGGCGGCCTCGGCCGTGCCCGGCACCCGGCGCCGGACCTCGAAGCGTTCCGCCGGGGCGCCGTCGCGGGCCCGGGGATCGGTACTGAGCACGTAGTCGGCGGAAAGCAACTCACGGATCTCGGCGGCCGTGATCATGTTCCGGCGGGTCCAGCCGTGGTCCGCGTCGAGCGGCATCTGCTCGATGAAGCGCAGCTCATAACCGCGGTCCAGCGCCCAGGCCAGCAGGGCCGGTGACTCGGCGTCGTTGATCCCGCGCATCAGCACGGCGTTGAGCTTCACCGGGCCCAAGCCGGCGGCCCAGGCGGCGTCCACGCCGGCCAGGACCTTGTTCAAGAAGGGGCGCCGGGTCAGCTTGGCGAACGTTTCCTCGTGCAAGGAATCCAGCGACACGTTGATGCGCGAAAGCCCCGCGGCCTTCAGCCCGGCGGCCTTCTTGTCCAGGCCGACGGCGTTGGTGGTCATGGAAATGGGCAGCTCAGGGTGGGCCTGGCGGAGCGCGGCGATGATGTCCAGCAGATCGGCCCGGACCAGCGGTTCGCCGCCGGTCAGCCGCAGCTCACGCACGCCCAGCATATCGACGCCGATCCGCACGATCCGCACGATTTCCTCTGCCGACATGACGGCCTGTTTGGCCAGCCACTCCAGGCCTTCAGCCGGCATGCAGTAGGTGCAGCGCAGATTGCACTTGTCGGTCAGGGAGAGCCGCATGTCCGTGGCGCGGCGGCCGTAGCGGTCCACGAGCCCGGCAGGCATACCGGCCGGGCGCCCGGACAGCTCTGGTGCCCCGGAAGTGCCCGCGCCGGGGCTGCCTTCCTCGCGGGGCTGGGGCATGCCCTGTTGAACTGTCATAAAATCAGGCTACGCCACCTCGGGCAAGCATCACGCCTGCGGAGCCAGGGAATCTTACGGATTACGTACGGATGCCCAACCCGGCCCGTGAAGCGTGCCGCGCCAGGGTCCCGAACCTATGCTGGAAGAGTGAACATCACCCAGACTGCCCCGGTAACAGCGGCGAGCGACAACCGGCGCCGTTCCTGGTGGGCTGCGGCCGCCGGGGTGGTGGCCGTCGGGACCGCGGTGGTGCTGGGCGAACTCGCCGCCGGGCTGGTGAGCCCTGCGGTTTCGCCCGTGACGGCCGTCGGCGGCGCCGTGATCGACATCGTCCCGCCCGGCGTCAAGGATTGGGTCATCTCGGTGTTTGGCACGGCGGACAAACTGGCTCTGCTGGGCGGCATGGCGCTGGTCATCGCCGCTCTGGCCGCCATGACCGGAGTCCTTGAATTCCGGCGCCGCTTCGCCGGGGTGGCCGTCATCGCGGTCTTCGGCGTGGTGGGCCTCGGGGCCGTGCTGGGCCGGGCCGAGCTGACCGCAAACGCCGTTCCCGTCCCGTTGCTCGCCGCGCTGGTGGGCATGGTGCTGCTGCGCTGGCTGAACCGGCGGCTGGGGGAGTGGCCGCCAGGCCCGGGACAGCCCGACGGAGCCGCACCCGGCCGGCGCCGGTTCCTGCAGACGCTCGGCGGAACGGCCGCCGTCGCCGCCGTCGGCGGGGTGCTCGCCTCCACGCTCAGGGGTGCGGCCGCCGCCGTCAGCGAGGTGCGCAGCAAACTGCGTCTCCCCGCGGCCGCATCGCCCGCGCCACCCATCCCGGCCGGCGCCGAGATCCGGCTGGACGGCCTCGGGCCGCTCCTCACCCCCAACAAGGACTTCTACCGGATCGACACCGCGCTGCGCGTCCCGGTGGTGGATCCGGAGCAGTGGACCCTGAAGGTTACCGGCCTGGTGGAGCGAGAGGTCAAGTTGGACTTCGCCACGCTCCTCGCCAAACCCCTGACGGAACGGCACGTGACCATTGCCTGCGTCTCCAACGAGGTGGGTGGGGACCTGATCGGCAACGCCCGCTGGCTAGGCTGGCCGGTCCGGGAACTGCTCGCCATGGCCGGTCCGAAACCCGGGGCGGACATGGTCCTGTCCCGCTCCACGGACGGCTGGACGGCGGGCACCCCGCTGGACGTCCTCATGGACACGCGGGACGCGCTGCTGGCCGTGGGAATGAACGGCGAGCCGCTGCCGCTGGAACACGGATTCCCCGTCCGGCTGATCGTGCCGGGGCTGTACGGCTATGTCTCGGCGACCAAGTGGGTCACGGAGCTGAAGGTGACCCGCTTCGCGGACGACGTCGGCTACTGGACCCCCCGGGGCTGGACCGAGCGCGGGCCCATCAAGACCTCCTCCCGCATCGACGTGCCCCGCGCCGGGCGCAGCGTGACGGCAGGGTCGGTGGCGTTCGGCGGCGTCGCCTGGGCCCAGCACACGGGGATCGGCAAAGTGGAACTGCGGGTCAACCGCGGCGCCTGGCAGGAAGCGGAACTGGCGCCCGGAATATCGAAGGACACGTGGTACCAGTGGAAGCTGGCACTGCCGCTGACACCAGGACAGTACGAGATCCAGGTCCGCGCCACGGACCTCGCCGGCGTTCCGCAGGTGGAGGACCGCGCCCCGGTGGCGCCCAGCGGGGCCACCGGGTACCACACCGTTAGAGTTGACGTGAAGTCCTAGCGAGCCGAGCCAAAGGTCAGAAAAACCATGCACCGCACCGAAACAAGGCATGTCACCGTGGAAGCGCACCGCGACAAGGTGCGCGGGCTCTTGGCCCCGCTGCGCACTGCGGACAGGATTGAACGGCTCCCGCTGCTCGCGGCCCTGGGCCGGGGGCTCGCGGCCGACATCCTGGCACCACTGGATCTGCCCCCGTTTGCGAACTCCCAGATGGACGGGTTCGCGATCCGTAGCGCTGACGTGCCCGACGGCGGCACGGAACTGAGCGTCGTCGCGCCCGTCCCGGCCGGTGCCGCACCGTTGGACCTGGCCCCCGGCACGGCTGCGCCGATCATGACCGGCGCCATGATGCCGGCCGGAGCAGACGCCGTCGTGCCGATTGAACAGGCAGTCCCTGATTCCTTTCCCGTGCCCGGGGCGCCGGCGACCGTCCGCCTCCCCGCTGCCGCCGCAGGAGACTTTGTCCGGAACGCCGGGAGCGACATCCGTGCCGGCGAGTTGGCGCTCGCCGCCGGAACGTTCCTGGGCCCCGGGCAGCTGGGGTTGCTGGCCGCCCTGGGATTCACCGAGGTTCCCGTCCATCCTGTCCTGCGGATCCTGCTGGTCACCACCGGCGACGAAGTCGTGGAACCGGGCGGCCAGCTGGGGGCCGGCAAGATCTACGATTCCAACGGCACGCTGCTCGAGTCCTCGATGCGCCAGGCGGGCCTTCAGGTCACGAGGACCGGCATCTCCACGGACCGGCCGGAAGAGCTCGCCGGCCTGCTGCGCCGGCATGCCCCGGCCGTGGACCTGGTCGTCACCACCGGCGGCGTCAGCAAGGGCGCCTACGAGGTGGTCCGGCAGGCGATGGACGGACACGACGTCGAGTTCACCGGCGTCGCGATGCAGCCGGGCGGCCCGCAGGGGATCGGCAGCTTCGACGGCGTCCCCGTGCTGGGCTTTCCGGGGAACCCGGTGAGCTGCCTGGTGTCCTTCGAGATGTTCCTGCGCCCCGTCCTCTCGGAGCTCTTCGGCTCGCCCGCGCCACGGCCTGTGGTGCGGGCCCGGCTCGCCGAGCCGCTCGCGTCCCCGCAGGGCAAACACCAGGTCCGGCGCGGGACGCTGACTCCGGACGGTACCGTCCGGCTGGAAGGCGGCGCCGGCTCGCACCTGGTCAGCGCCCTGGCCCACTCCAACGCCCTGATCCACGTGCCCGAAGGGACAGAGGCGCTCGCCGCGGGCGCCGAGGTGGAAGTATGGATACTGTGAACGAAGCAGAAAACGCCGAAACAACAATCGCCGAAGCGAAAACAGGCCTGACCCACCTCCGCCAGGACGGCACGGCCCAAATGGTGGATGTATCCAACAAGGCAGAGACGACGCGGGAGGCCACAGCCACCGCCACCGTCAACAGCACGGCCGAGGTCCTGGCCCTCCTGGGGGCGGGAGACCTGCCCAAGGGGGACGCGCTGGCTGTCGCCCGCGTCGCCGGCATCATGGCCGCCAAGAAAACACCGGAGCTGATTCCGTTGTGCCACCCGCTGCCGATCACCAAGGTCACCATCGACTTTGAGCTCGACACCGAGAGGGTCACTGTCTTCGCCACCGTCAAGACCCGAGGCGTCACCGGAGTCGAGATGGAAGCGCTGACCGCAGCGTCCGTCGCGGCGCTCAGCGTCTACGACATGATCAAGGCCGTGGACAAGCACGCGGTCCTGACCGACATCAAGGTGCTGGCCAAAAGCGGCGGCAAGAGTGGGGACTGGACACTGTGAGCTTGCCCGAACCCCACCGCCACGGCGAAGCCACCGGCCGGAAAGCCGGCGTCGTGATTGCCTCCACCCGCGCTGCGGCCGGCATTTACGACGACCTCACCGGCCCGGTCATCATCGACTGGCTCACCGAACACGGCTTCGAACCGTTTCCCGCCCTGGTGGTCCCGGACGGCGAGCCCGTCGGCGCCGCGCTCCGCGCGCTCCTGACCCAGCAGCCGGCCGTCATCATCACCAGCGGCGGCACGGGCCTGAGTCCCACTGACGCGACGCCGGAACAGACCCTGCCCCTGCTGGACCGGGAAATCCCGGGCATCATGGAGGGCATCCGGCGGGCCGGAACCGCCAAGACGCCGATGGCCATGCTCAGCCGGGGCCACGCCGGGGCGGCCGGCCAGACGTTCATCATCAATCTTCCCGGATCCCCCAAGGGCGTCATGGACGGCCTGGGCGTCCTGGATCCCATCCTCGGACACCTCTGCGACCAGCTGGAAGGCAGCCATGGGCATTGAATCAGGATTCCAAGTAGTGCACGCGGTGCTGAGCGCGGAGCCCATCTCCGTGGACCAGGCCATCGCCGCGGTCGAGTCGGACACCGCCGGGGCCGTCGTCAGCTTCAGCGGCGTCGTCCGGAACCACGACGGCGGCAAGCCGGTGGAGCGGCTCAGCTACAGCGCGCACCCGACGGCGCACCAGGTGATGGCCGACGTCGTCGCGGCCCTGGTGGCCGAGCAGACTGCGGCCGGCGAGCCAGGCCTGCCGGTGCGGATCTGGGCGGCCCACCGGATCGGCATGCTGGAGATCGGCGACCCTGCCCTGGTCTGTGCGGTCTCGGCGGCGCACCGCGGCCAGGCCTTCGAGGTCTGCTCGGAACTCGTGGACCGCATCAAGGCCCGGGTTCCGATCTGGAAGGAACAGTTCTTTGCCGACGGCACGGTGGAGTGGGTGGGCGCGGGCGGGTAGCTGCGGGCCGATCCCCCGGCGCGGGCGGGTAGCCCAAGCCCCCGGTTCCGGAAGGCACCAGCCCCGGCGGTAGGGTTGATGGCATGACCGAACAACTCGCAGTCGCCGTGCTGGGCGCGAACGGGCGCATGGGCGCCGAGGCGGTGAAGGCTGTAGAAGCCGCCGCGGACCTTAAGCTCGTCGCGGCCCTCGGCCGAACCGATTCCCTGGACACCCTCGTCGACGCCGGCGCCCGGATCGTGGTGGACCTGACGGTCCCCGAAAGCACCGAAGCCAACGTCCGCTTCGCCGTCGAGCACGGCATGCACGCCGTCGTCGGCACCACCGGCTGGGACGCGGACCGGCTGGCACGGCTCGAGGAGCTCCTCGCCGCGCAACCCGGCGTCGGCGTCCTCATTGCCCCGAACTTCGCCCTCGGCTCGGTCCTCGCCTCCGCCTTCGCGGCCAAGGCCTCCAGATACTTCGAATCGGTCGAAATCATCGAACTGCACCACCCGGACAAGGTGGACGCCCCCTCGGGAACGGCCGTGCGCACGGCCCAGCTGATCTCGGCCGAGCGTGCCGCCGCCGGAGTGGCTGCCAGCCCGGACGCCACCACCACCGGACGCCCAGGCGCGCGCGGCTGCGACGTCGACGGCGTCCGGGTCCACAGCGTCCGCCTCCGCGGCCTCGTGGCGCACCAGGAGGTCCTGCTGGGCGGGCCGGGGGAGCAGCTGACCTTCCGCCACGACTCCTTTGACCGCGCCTCCTTCATGCCCGGCGTGCTGCTGGGCGTCCGCAACGTCGCCGCGAAGCCGGGCCTCACCGTAGGCCTGGACGGCTACATGGACCTGGGACTCTGACCGCCATGGCCAATGTGCTGACCACCCTGAAATCCAACCGCACCAAGATCTGGGTCGGCGCGGTCACCCTGCTGCTGGTCTTCTACCTGGTGGTGTCCTTCCAGCGTTCGGTGCTCTTGATGTCCGACGCCAACCTGGTGGCGAAGGCGATCGGCGTGGCCTACCTGCTGCTGCCGCTCATCGGGGCCTGGGCCCTCATCCGGGAACTGCTGTTCGGCGCCCGCACCGAGCGGCTGGCGAAGATCCTGGAAGCCGAGGGCGGCCTGCCCGAGGACACCCTGCCGCGCACGCCCGCAGGGCGGATCATCCGCGAGGCTGCGGACCTCGAATTCGAAAAGTACCGTGCCGAGGCGGAAGCAGCCCCGGAGGACTGGCGTTCGTGGTTCCGGCTGAGCTGTGCCTACGACGCCGCCGGCGACCGCAAGCGGGCCCGCGCCTCGATGCGCGACGCCGTGCGGCTGTTCCGCGCCGGAGCGAAGGGAACCCCGGCCGCTTAGCGGATGCGGGCGGGCTGGTACCGGCCCAGCCGGTTGGCGGCGTGGGCCACCCATTCCAGCGGCCCGCGCCAGGCCAGCGCCGCGAAGATCCCGCCGATCACCACCATGGCGGCGGCCTGCACCCAGTACACGCCCTCCACCGTCCAGCCGGCCGGCAGCGGCCGCCCGTGCAGGGCTGCCATGACGCACAGGTGCGCCGTGTAGAGGCTCAGGGTCATGGCCCCGATGCCCCGCAGCGGGAGCAGCAGATCGAGCTCCACCCACTCGCCGAGCCGGCCCAGCAGGAGGCAGGCGCCGACGACGGCGGCCGCGACCCCCGAGGTGTGCAGGAGATCCAGCGTGGTGCCCGCGTGCGGGGAGCTTGTGGCCAGCCACCACAAGGAGCCCGACTGCTCGATGCCGGTAAGGTTGACCTGCAGCAGGCTGTCCAGGGGGTAGGCCGGATCGGCCAGCTGTGCCTGCAGCGCTTCCCTGCCGCCCCAGTCCTCCATCATGATCACGCCCAGCCACTTGGCGAGGACCGCAACCACCGTGCCGCCCGCCAGCAGCAGGGCCGGCACCGCCGCTGTCGAGGGCGCCAGCCGACCGATTGCCAGCCGTCCGACTGCGAGCCGTCCGATTGCGAGCCCGACCAGCAGGTACGCGATCCACTGGAAAACGGGGTAGTAGCCGGTCAAGAAGAGGTCGCCGAGCAGCCGTGCCGGGGCGGACAGGTCATCCCAGCCGGGGTTGTGTCCCAGCTGCAGGGGCGGCGTGGCGGACAGGAGCCAGGGCCGCAGCAGGTAGGCGAGGACGGGGGCGACCAGTATCCAGGCGGCTGCAAGCCCCAGCAGGTGTTTCGCGCCGAGTCCGACGAACGGCAGGACACAGAGGAACAGCACGGCGTAGTGGACCAGGATGATGGCGATGTTGACCTCCAGCCCGCCGAGGGAGAGCCCGACGGCGCCCACCACTAGCGCCCGGAAGGCGATGCCACGGCGGGCCGCCCAGAGCCCGGACCCCTCGAGCGGCTGCTGTTTCCCCGTGGATAACGCCAGTCCGACGCCGGCCAGCACGGCGAAAAGCGCCGAGGCCCGGCCGGAGAACGCCAGCCCGACCCAGGTGGGCGCGAGCTGCGGATCGGATCCGAAGGTGGGGAGCACATGCGTCGCCATCATGGCCAGCAGCGCCAGCCCGCGGGCGGCATCGATACCGGCCAGCCGTACGCCGGCCGTTTTGCCCTCTTTTCTGCCCTTGGGCCTGCCCTTGACGTTCCGGGAAGCAGTAGCGATTCCGCGCGGGGTCATCGACCGATCGTCTCATATCCGGCCGGGCGGCATCGTCAATCCCGGGGTGCGCACAGGCCTTGTATTCGAATATATGTTCGAATAATATGGGTCAATGAACAACAACCCAGAGCCTGCTTTCCAGCTTCCCGGCGTCGGCCTTTCCCGCGGCGGGTCCGGCGTGCTCAAGGCCATGAGCCCGGGCGTCGTGGACTTCCTCTTCCGGCAGTTGGTTGCCGGGGAGCCGGCGGAGGATGTCCAGTGGCACCGGGAAGGCACGGCGCTCTCCGTGCAGCCGCCCGGCGCCGAACTTGCCCGCCGGCTCGCCGAGACCGATCTCGACGCGCTCACGCCCACCGAGCTGTTCCACTACGTGCGCGCCGCTCAGCGGCTCGCCGCCTGGTCCGAAGCCCTGCGCGAGGCCGCCGTCGGCCGCTATTGCTCGGCACCCTCGGGCGGCGCCGCCCCGGCATGACCCTGAACTGCCTAGGATGGCAGGGTGACCACCGCGCTGACGCTCTCCGCCATCCAGTACGAGGCCCTCGACGGCGGACTTGCCGCCAATGTGCCCGAACACATCCGCCTGATTGAGGACGCCGAGTCCCACGGCGCCAGGCTCGTGGTCTTCCCGGAACTCTCGCTCACCGGCTATCGGCTGGAGCTGCTGGGGGACCCGGAACAGTGGGTGAGCGCAGCTGACGGGCGGCTGGACGGCATCCGGGAGATCTGCCGGCGCACCGGAATCACCGCGGTCATCGGCGCCGCCTTCAAGGAGGACGACGGCACACCGCGGCTGGCCTCGCTCGCGGTCCACCCGGCAGGCGACATCGAGCCCGGCTTCAAGACGAGGCTCCACGGTCCGGAGAAGCAACTCTTCACCGCCGGCAGCCGCGCCGCCGTCCTGGAACTTGACGGCTGGAAGATCGCCCTGGCCGTCTGCTTCGACGCGGCCCACCCGGACCACGCCGGCGGGGCGGCGGAAGCGGGCGCGGACATCTACGCCGTCTCGGCCCTCTATACGGCCGGGGAAGACCACCGGCTGGCCCTGCACCTCGGCGCCCGCGCCATGGACAACCGGATGTTCGGTGTGCTGGCGAACCTTGGCGGCACCACCCCGCTCGGGCCGTCCTGCGGTCTGAGCGGCTTCTGGGGTCCGGACGGGCTCACCATCCGCCGGGCGGCCGGGACCGGGACGGAAGTGCTGACCGCAACCCTGCAGCATAGCGCCCTTGAACGCTACCGGTCCGCCGCAACGTGACGCCCGGACGGTCGAGTTTGACATTCATCACGTCGCCGCCATTGTCCTAACATGCCGGAGACAGGGTAACGTTTTTCATATGGCTGACTCTGACATTCGCTCTTACACGTTCGGGACCCTCGCGACCGCCATGGTCACGCCCTTCACCACCGACGGTGAGGTGGACTACAAGCAGTCCGCGGAGCTGGCCAGCAAGCTCGTCGACGACGGCAATGACGCCCTCGTTATCTCCGGCACCACGGGGGAGACCTCCACGCTGGAAGACGACGAAAAAGAGAAGCTTTTCCGCGTGATCGTCGAGGCCATCGGGGACCGCGCCAAGGTCATCGCCGGCACCGGCACCAACCACACCTCGCACTCGATCGAGATGGCCAAGCGCGCTGCCAAGGCAGGGGCCCACGGCCAGCTGATCGTGACCCCGTACTACAACAAGCCGAGCCAGGCCGGCATCCAGGCCCACATCGAGGCCGTGGCCGACGCCGCGGACCTTCCCGTCATGGTCTACGACATCCCCGGCCGCGCCTGCGTCCCCATCCTGCCCGAAACAATGATCCGGCTGGCGGACCACCCTCGGATCGTTGCGCTCAAGGACGCCAAGGCGGACTTCGCCGCGGTCACGCGGGTGCTGGCGAACACGGACCTCGATGTCTACTCCGGCGACGACGGCCTGACGCTTCCGTGGATGGCCGCCGGCGCCGTCGGCCTGGTCAGCGTCTCCGCGCACGTGGCCACGCGACAGTTCCGCGCCATGATCGATGCCGCACTTGCAGGCGATTTTGCCACCGCCCGCACCATACATTTCGAACTGGACCCCGTGGTCCGCGCAGTGATGACCCATATTCAGGGTGCTGTAGCTGCCAAGCAGGTTCTTAAGTGGCAGGGAGTCCTGCCCAACTCGGTTGTCCGTTTGCCCCTCGTGGAGCCGGGCGAGGCCGAGATCGCAACCATCCGCGAGGATTTGGCGGAAGCGGGACTGATCTTCTCCTGATCGGGTGTTTTTCCCGATCGGCAAAGGCCAGTCCAGCTCCCGCCTGGAAAGTAGTGCACTATGACCCAAACCGCCCTTCCCGGCCTTGTTACGCCGCCCAAACTCCCGAAAGACACCCTGCGGATTGTGCCGCTCGGCGGCCTGGGGGAGATCGGCCGCAACATGACGGTCTTCGAAATCGACGGCAAGCTGCTCATCGTCGACTGCGGCGTCCTCTTCCCGGAGGAAACCCAGCCCGGCGTCGACCTGATCCTGCCCGATTTCTCCTACATTGAGAACCGGCTTCAGGACATCGTCGCCGTCGTCCTCACCCACGGCCACGAGGACCACATCGGCGCCGTCCCCTACCTGCTGCGCCTGCGCGCCGACATTCCCCTGGTCGGTTCGCAGCTGACGCTGGCCCTCATCGAGGCCAAGCTGCAGGAACACCGGATCAAACCGCTGACGCTCACCGTCACCGAGGGCCAGGTCGAGAAGTTCGGCCCCTTCGAATGCGAGTTCGTGGCCGTCAACCACTCCATCCCCGACGCCCTGGCCGTGTTCATCCGCACCTCCGGCGGCACCGTCCTGCACACCGGCGACTTCAAGATGGACCAGCTGCCGCTGGACGGCCGGATCACCGACCTCCGCCACTTCGCCAAGCTGGGCGAAGAAGGCGTGGACCTGTTCATGTCGGACTCCACGAACGCCGATGTCCCCGGCTTCACCACCGCCGAGAAGGAAATCGGCCCCACCCTGGACCGGTTGTTCGGGCAGGCCTCCAAGCGCCTCATCGTGGCCTCCTTCTCCTCCCACGTGCACCGCGTCCAGCAGGTCCTCGACGCCGCCGCCAACCACAACCGCAAGGTTGCCTTCGTCGGCCGCTCCATGGTCCGCAACATGGCCATCGCCGCGAAACTTGGCTACCTGGACGTGCCCGCCGGCATCCTGGTCGACATCAAGAACATCGACAACCTGCCGGATAACCGCGTGGTGCTGATGTCCACCGGTTCCCAGGGCGAGCCGATGGCGGCCCTGTCCCGCATGGCCAACGGCGACCACCGCGTCGTCGTCGGCCAGGGCGACACCGTCATTCTCGCCTCGAGCCTGATCCCGGGCAACGAGAACGCCGTCTTCCGGATCATCAACGGCCTGCTGAAGCTGGGCGCGGACGTCATCCACAAGGGCAACGCCAAGGTCCACGTCTCCGGCCACGCCGCGGCGGGGGAGTTGCTGTACTGCTACAACATCCTCGAGCCGCTCAACGCTATGCCGGTGCACGGCGAAACCCGCCACCTGATCGCCAACGGCAAGATTGCCCTGGAGTCCGGCGTGCCCGAGGAGAGCATCCTCCTGGCGGACAACGGCACCGTGATCGACCTTCGGGACCACCAGGCCGACGTCGTGGGCCAGGTTGAGGTGGGATTCGTGTACGTCGACGGGTCAAGCGTCGGCGAAATCACCGACGCCGACCTCAAGGACCGCCAGGTCCTCGGCGACGAAGGCTTCATTTCCATCATCACGGTCATCCACCGCGCCACCGGCAAGGTCGTCTCCGGGCCCGAGATCCACGCCCGGGGCGTTGCCGAGGACGATTCCGTCTTCGATGAAATCATCCCCAAGATCAACGCGGCGCTTGAAGAAGCTGTGCTCAACCGCACGGACCACACCACGCACCAGCTGCAGCAGGTTGTCCGCCGCGTGGTGGGCACCTGGGTCAACCGCAGGCTGCGCCGCAAGCCGATGATCATTCCGGTGGTCCTGGAGGCCTAAGCACCCTGGCAAGTGCTGAGCGTGCACTGACGTGTGCCGACATCGTGCCTTGACATCCTGTACAGGAACGGCCTTCCCGGCCCGCCCGCAGCCTTCCGGCGGCGGCAGGCCGGGAGGGCCGTTTTCGTCGTTCCCGGGGCCCGTATCCCGCCCGCATCCCGGGAAAGCCCGCAGCCCCGTCGGATGCAACATGGTTCACGGATCCCCGGAAATTCGGGGTTTTCGGTCGCGCTTCCGGTACCGTGGCGAGTATGGCGACACGTACCTCTTCCGCGCCTAGAGGAAACTCAAGCGGCAAATCAGGCAGTTCTCCGGGCCGGAGTTCCGGCCCGGCTGCATCCAAATCCAGCCGGCCGCGGGCAACTACGGGCACCGCCCGCACCCGGCAGCTGGCCGCCGTCGAGCCACGGCAGCCCTGGCCGGTGCGCGTGCTGGGAGGTGCCTGGCTGGGCATCGCCCACGTCGTCGGCGCCGGTATCCGGCGGATCGGCCAGGACGTCAGCGACCTCGCCCCCGAGGACCGCCGCGACGGCGCCGCCCTGTTCAACCTGGCCCTCGGCGTCTTCGTTGCCACGTTCGCCTGGTGGGGGTTCCAGGGCTGGCTCCCTGACCTGGTGTTCGGAATCGTCAACGGCACCTTCGGCTGGACGGCTCTGCTGCTGCCGCTCATGCTGTTCGTCTGCGCCTTCCGGCTGTTCCGCCAGCCCGTTGACAGCCGCGGCAACAACCGGATCGGGATCGGCTTTCTCATCATGACCTTCGCCGGGTCCGGCCTGGCCCACATCATCGGCGGCCAGCCGACCGTTGCCGACGGCTTCGACGGCCTGCGCCGCGCCGGCGGCATGCTCGGTTACCTTGCTGCCGCACCGCTGGCGGCCCTCCACCCCGCCGTTCCCGTGGCGGTGTACAGCCTGCTCGCGTTCACGTCCCTGCTGATCGTCACGGCGACCCCCTTCGGCGCCATCCCCGGCCGGCTGCGGGACGCGTACGAGCACCTCACGGGCATCGACATGCAGGACCACGACGCCGACGACCGCCACGACCGCAGCTACCTGTACGAAAACGATGCCCCGGCCGTGCACCCGAAGAAGAAGCGCAGGCGCCTCTTCGGCAAGGACCATAGCGCCGACACCGGCCTGGAGGGCTACGTCGGCGACGAAGCCTTCGAGCGTGCCGTAATCGACGACGACGAGGGGGCAGCGGAGGCTGCAAAGGGCGGGAAGGGCTCCAAATCCGTCGCCCCCGGCGTGCGCCGGCCCACGCAGGCCGAGATCGCCGTCGAAAAGATCAAGGCGGCCCAGGGCCTCGGCACCGCAGCCGGCAGTGCTGTTGGCAGCGCCGCCGGATCCGCCGGGGAGAACGCCACCGAGGCCATCCCGCTGGTCACGCCCGGCATGGTGGCCGCGGGCTCGCTGAACCCAGCCGCCGCCGCTGCCCAGGTCCCCTCGCGGCCGGTCACCCCGGCGCCGCTGCCCACCCCGATTCCGCAGCGCACCGAGCAGCTGTCCCTGGCCGGCGACGTCACGTACACCCTGCCCTCCTCCGATGTGCTGACGCCCGGTTCCATCCCCAAGGAACGCACCGAGGCCAACGACGCGATTGTCGCCTCGCTGACCGAGACCCTTAACCAGTTCAACGTCGACGCCCAGGTCACCGGGTTCAGCCGGGGTCCCACCGTGACCCGCTATGAGATCGAGCTCTCCCCGGGCACGAAGGTGGAACGCGTCACCGCCCTGTCCAAGAACATCTCCTATGCCGTCGCCAGCTCGGATGTAAGGATCCTGAGCCCCATCCCCGGGCGGTCCGCGATCGGCATCGAGATCCCCAACACGGACCGCGAGACCGTGTCGCTGGGGGATGTGCTCCGGAGCCAGAACGCCCGGCGGACGGAGCACCCCATGGTGATCGGTGTCGGCAAGGACGTCGAGGGCGGCTACGTCGTGGCGAACCTCGCCAAGATGCCGCACCTGCTGGTGGCAGGCGCCACCGGTGCCGGCAAGTCGGCATTCGTGAATGCCATGATCACCTCCATCCTGATGCGCGCCACCCCGGACGAGGTCCGCATGGTCATGGTGGACCCCAAGCGTGTGGAGCTGACAGCCTATGAAGGCGTCCCGCACCTCATCACGCCCATCATCACCAACCCCAAGAAGGCCGCAGAGGCGCTGCAGTGGGTGGTCCGGGAAATGGACGCCCGCTACGACGACCTCGCCAACTACGGCTTCAAGCACATCGACGACTTCAACAAGGCCGTCCGGGCCGGCAAGGTCCACCCTCCCGTCGACTCCAAGCGCGTCATCCGGCCGTACCCCTACCTGCTGGTGATCGTGGACGAACTCGCCGACCTCATGATGGTGGCGCCCCGCGACGTCGAGGATTCCATCGTCCGCATCACCCAGCTGGCCCGGGCGGCCGGCATCCACCTGGTCCTCGCCACCCAGCGACCCTCCGTCGACGTCGTCACCGGCCTGATCAAGGCCAACGTTCCGTCCCGCATGGCGTTCGCGACGTCCTCGGTCACCGACTCCCGTGTTGTCCTGGACCAGCCCGGCGCCGAAAAACTCATCGGCCAGGGCGATGCGCTCTTCCTGCCGATGGGCGCCAACAAGGCCATGCGGGTCCAGGGTGCCTGGGTCACCGAGTCCGAAATCCACAAAGTGGTCGAACACGTCAAGGGCCAGCTCAAGGCCGTCTACCGCGACGACGTCGCCCCCGAGGCGCAGAAGAAGCAGATCGACGACGACATCGGGGACGACCTCGAAGTCCTGCTGCAGGCCACCGAGCTCGTGGTCACCACCCAGTTCGGCTCCACCTCGATGCTGCAGCGCAAACTGCGCGTCGGCTTCGCGAAGGCCGGCCGTCTCATGGACCTGCTTGAGTCCAGGGGAGTGGTGGGCCCGTCCGAGGGCTCCAAGGCCCGCGACGTGCTCGTCAAGCCTGACGACCTCGCCGCCGTCCTGGCCGCGATGAAGGGACTCGACGCGCCCGCCGTCGCCGATTCCCAGACGGCAGCCCTGAGCGAGAACGCCAATGCGAACATCGCCCAGGGCGGCTACGCGGAGGACCTGGTGGCGGCGGATCTGGACAACCGCAGCCAGAAGGTGGAGTACTTTGACGGCGCGGACGGCAGCTCCGATGACGAGGACGGATCCGAGGACGCCTGGTCGCTCACCGGACGGTAGCCTAAGAGGGTGAATAGCGCCGAAGCCAACAGCGCCGACTCCGCCTCGCGGATCTGGAACCTGCCGAACATCCTGACGATGCTGCGGATTGTGCTGGTGCCGTTCTTCGTCTGGTTCCTCGTTGCCGATGCCCCCGGGCTGGTCAGCCAGAACGGCGTCTGGCGCTGGATCGCTGCCGCGACGTTCGCGGTGGCCATTTACACGGACAAGCTCGACGGCGACATCGCACGCAGCCGCGGACTCATCACCGACTTCGGCAAGATCGCCGACCCGATCGCGGACAAGCTCCTGATCGGCTCCGCCCTCGTCATGCTCTCGCTGCTGCAGGAACTCCCGTGGTGGGTCACCATCCTGATCCTGGTCCGCGAATGGGGCATCACGGCGCTGCGCTTCTTCGTCATCCGCTACGGCGTGATCCCGGCCTCGCGGGGCGGCAAGCTCAAGACGGTCGTGCAGACAGCGGCGATCTTCCTGTACGTCATTCCGCTGGCCTCCCTCGCCCCGTGGCTCGGCGTCGTGGCCTTCGCGGTCATGATGGTTGCGCTGGCAATCACGCTTTGGACCGGCGGCGAATATGTCATCGAGGCCCTCAAGCTGCGTGCTAGCGGCATCCGGGCAAAGAAACAGCAGGTTCAGGAGGGCAAGCCATGACCAATCTCCATCACATAGCCGAGCAGGCCGTAACCGGCGCCATCGACCGCGGGCTGACCGTGGCCACCGCCGAATCCCTCACCGCCGGCATGCTTGCAGCCATGCTGGCTGACACACCCGGCGCTTCCGGCATGCTCCAAGGCGGCGTGGTGTCCTACCAGAACGCGGTCAAGGCGGACGTCCTGGGCGTTCCCCGCGAACTCCTTGACGCCGTCGGCTCCGTGGACGGGCAGGTCGCCGCGGCCATGGCCGACGGCGCCCGCAGGGTCTGCGGCGCTGACATCGGGGTGTCCACCACCGGGGTGGCAGGCCCCGAGCCCCACGACGACAAACCCGTCGGGACGGTCTTCATCGGCATCGCCACGGCGGAGGGTCCGACGTCGTACGCGTACACCTTCGAGGGGAACCGGCTCGAAATCCGGGCCCAGGCATGCGCCGCAGCCCTGGAGCGCTTGCTCGAAGTCCTATCTTCCGAAGGCTACCCGGCGTAAAGTTGCCGGGAACAAAAGTTGACTCCTAATAGTTGTTAGATTGTGTCGCCTCCGAATATGGGAGGCGCCTAGGATGAAAGCATCAATTGTTCGCCATGACCGGCGAACTCGACGTACGAGGGAGCAAGGCGATACAGATGGTAAAGCAGCCCGTATCCGTAAACGGCGTTGTCCGCTGGAAGGATGTGGGCCTCGCCGATCAGGCTAAGAGCGAACAGAAGGAGCGCAAGATGGTTGTACTTCGTCACGAAATCGGTGATGTGCTGCGCGATGTCCGCCAACGCCAAGGCCGTACCCTCCGCGAAGTCTCGCACAGTGCCCGCGTTTCCCTGGGCTACTTGAGCGAAGTGGAACGCGGCCAGAAGGAAGCCTCCTCGGAGCTGCTGTCCTCGATCTGCTCGGCCCTCGATGTCCCGCTCTCCAGCATGCTCCGCGAAGTCAGCGACCGCGTCGCTGTGGCCGAGGGTGTAGCGGTTCCGGACACCGTACCGCAGGAGTTCGCGCAGCGCTACGGCCGCGACCTCGACCGTGAGCTCAACTCTGACCTGAACGACGAGTTGGCCAAGGGACTCCTCTCCGGAGCACGCTAGCCGGAACTCAAACTCAACAACTCACTCTTAACAAGAGGGAAGGACCCCCGGCTTCGGCCGGGGGTCCTTTCGTGCGCGCGGGCTGCGCCACTAGTCCTGGCCGCGCCCGCGAGATGGCACTTCGCGGCCATGTTCCCGCAGCATTGCCGTGAACTGCCATCTCGCGGAGGATTCGATGGCGCTAGCGCGACTCGTCCTTGGGGAATCCATCCCGCTCGTAGACGGCGTTGAGCTTCGCGATGTACTTGGCGAGTGTCTCCAGTTCCTCCGCCGGCCACTCTCCGAGCCGTTCGCGGAAAACTTCACGCCGGGCGTCCTGCACCTGGTGCATTTTTTCCTCGCCCTCGGGTGTGAGCCGGATCGATTGCGCGCGGCCGTCGAGGGGGTCCGCCTCCTTGGACACCAGGCCGAGGCCCTCCAGGAAGGCGATCTGCCGGCTCACCGAGGGCTTGCCGACGCCGATGCATGAGGCGAGCTCCGTCAGGCGGATGGGACCTTGCCGGCGGATCACACTGAGCAGACCGTACGCCGCAGGTTCCATGTCGGGATGGACCTGCCGGGACAGCTGATGGGAGATGGAACGGCCGCGGCGCCAGAGCAAGCTCATCTGGTGCTCGACGGCGGTCAATGCAGCTTCTGCGGGATCCTCGGCACGCCCGGAGCTTCCGGCGTCCTCGGTTGGGTTGCTCATGGCAACCATTCTAGAGTCACGCCCCGTGAGAGACTTTATTGGTGCGAATCAGTGACTTTTGGCGCCTCATGGACAACGAATTCGGCGCGGGCTATTCCCGGGTCCTCAGCAGTTCGCTCGTCCTGGCCGGAGTGGGCGGCCGCACGGCGGACCAGGCCCTCGGCGCCGGTGTGCCGCCCCGCCAGGTGTGGCTTGCCCTGTGCGAGGTCCAGGACGTCCCGCCCGAACGCCGCCTGGGCCGCGACGTCAAACCCCGCTGACAGCCCGGCGCTGCCAGGCGGCAGCTGACAGGCGGCAATGGCGGGCAGTTGCCGCACTTGACACGCCGTCCGATTGTTCGAATATCTGTTCGGATAGGGCTATGCTTTTTTCAGAGCGTTTTCCACATGCGCGATGTCAGCCGGCAACTTTGTCGGTGGGTGCCATTAGCGTCAGTGATGACAGATAAACGGCCGCAACGGCCGCTCCAGAGCGAGAAAAAATTAGAGGTGTGAACCATGGCCGCAGCCCCGGATCGTCAGAAGGCGCTCGACGCAGCGCTTGCCCAGATTGACAAGCAGTTCGGCAAAGGCTCGGTCATGCGCCTGGGTGACGAAGTCCGCGCGCCCGTCGAGGTCATTCCGACAGGCTCCATTGCGCTGGACGTAGCCCTGGGAATCGGCGGCCTGCCGCGCGGCCGCATCGTTGAAATCTACGGTCCGGAGTCCTCCGGTAAGACCACCGTGGCGCTGCACGCTGTGGCCAACGCGCAGCGCTTGGGCGGCATCGCCGCCTTCATCGACGCCGAGCACGCCCTGGATCCGGAATACGCGGCCAAGCTGGGCGTCGATACCGACGCCCTCCTGGTCTCGCAGCCGGACACCGGCGAGCAGGCCCTGGAGATCATGGACATGCTGATCGGCTCCGGATCCTTGGACGTCATCGTCATCGACTCCGTCGCCGCTCTGGTTCCCCGCGCGGAAATCGAAGGCGACATGGGCGACAGCCACGTCGGCCTGCAGGCCCGCCTGATGAGCCAGGCCCTGCGTAAGATCACCGGCCGGCTGAGCCAGACCAAGACCACCGCCATCTTCATCAACCAGCTGCGTGAAAAGATCGGCGTCTTCTTCGGTTCCCCGGAAACCACCACCGGTGGTAAGGCCCTGAAGTTCTACGCGTCCATCCGTATCGACGTCCGCCGGATCCAGACCCTCAAGGAGGGTGCCGACTCCGTCGGTAACCGTACCAAGGCCAAGATCGTCAAGAACAAAATGGCCCCGCCCTTCAAGATTGCCGAATTCGACATCATCTACGGCCAGGGCATTTCCCGCGAGGGCGGCATCATCGACATGGGTGTCGAGCACGGGCTGATCAAGAAGTCCGGTTCCTGGTTCACCTACGACGGCGACCAGCTCGGACAGGGCATGGAGAACTCCCGCCGCTTCCTGCGCGACAACCCGGAGCTGGCCGCCGAACTCGAGCGTCTCATCAAGGAGAAGCTCGGGGTCGGCGTGAAGGCGCCGGCCGAGACCGAGGCAGCACCGAAGCTGAAGGCCGTTGACGGCTTCTAACGGCCGGGTGTCCGGAGGCACGGCATCCAGGCGCGGAGCGCGCAAGGGGGCAGGATTCCCACCCCGGAAACCTGCCCCCGGCTTCGCCGGTGACGCCGGCCAAGAGAGTGGGGCGTTTCCCCGGACAGGTTCCCGGGAACGGTCCCCGGAACCGGACCAGGACGCCGACCCGGCGGCTGCCGCCAGGGCCATCGTGCTGCGGCAGCTGACGAACTCCCCGAAAAGCCGGCTGCAGCTCGCGCGCAAGCTGGCCGAACGCAACGTCCCCGAGGACGTCGCCGAGGCCGTGCTGGACCGCTTCCAAGAGGTGCGCCTCATCAACGACGCCGAGTTTGCCGACATGTGGGTACGCAGTAGGTCCCAGACCCGAAAGCTCGCCAAGGGCGCCCTCCGGCGTGAACTGGCGGAGAAGGGCATCGACCCCGAGACCGCAGCCGGCGCCCTGGAGCAACTCAGCGACGACGACGAAGTAGCCGCAGCCCGTGAACTCGTCGAGCGCAAGCTCAGGGGATTCACCGGTGGCGAGGACCGCGACGAGAGGGACAAAACCACTCGCCGGCTCGCATCCATGCTCGCGCGCAAGGGGTACCAGCCCTCGCAGTCGTTCCGGATCGTCGGCGAGGTCCTCGATGCCGCCGTGGCACGTGCCGAAGCGGAACCCGAACCGGACCCCTGAATCGGCCACCGGGCGCAGCCCGCGCACGGACGGTGCCGACCCGTTACCCTTAACAGGTGAGTTTGACCATTCCCTCCCCAGCAGCCGGCACCATTCCTTCAGCAGCCAACCCCGCGTCAGCACCTGACGAAGCGCAGGCCGCTGAATCCCCGCAGCCCCGCACCTACCAGGTGCGTACCTTCGGCTGCCAAATGAACGTGCACGATTCCGAACGCATGGCCGGGATGCTCGAGGCCGCCGGCTACGTCCCCGCAGCGGGCGAGCTGGCCGACGTCGTGGTCTTCAACACGTGCGCCGTGCGGGAAAATGCCGACAACAAGCTCTACGGCAACCTCGGCATGCTGGCACCGGTCAAGGCGGCCAACCCCGGAATGCAGATCGCCGTGGGCGGTTGCCTCGCGCAGAAAGACCGCGAAACCATCCTCAATAAGGCGCCGTGGGTCGATGCCGTCTTCGGCACCCACAACGTCGGCGCCCTGCCCGCCCTGCTTGACCGGGCGCGCCACAATAACGAGGCCCAGCTGGAAATCCTCGAGTCGCTGGACGTCTTCCCCTCCACGCTCCCGACCAAACGCGACTCGGTCTATTCCGGCTGGGTGTCCATTTCGGTGGGCTGCAACAACACCTGCACGTTCTGCATCGTCCCCGCCCTGCGCGGCAAGGAGAAGGACCGCCGCCCCGGTGACATCCTGGCCGAGATCCAGGCCCTCGTCGACGACGGCGCCATCGAAGTGACGCTCCTGGGCCAGAACGTGAACTCCTATGGCGTCGAATTCGGTGACCGGCAGGCGTTTTCCAAGCTGCTGCGCGCCTGCGGCGACATCCCGGGCCTGGAACGCGTCCGCTTCACGAGCCCCCACCCCGCCGCCTTCACCGACGACGTGATCGACGCGATGGCCGAGACCCCAAACGTCATGCCCCAGCTGCACATGCCCCTGCAGTCGGGCTCGGACAAGGTCCTCAAGGACATGCGCCGGTCGTACCGCTCCACCAAGTTCCTCGGCATCCTCGACAAGGTCCGGGAGAAGATCCCGCACGCGGCCATCTCCACCGACATCATCGTCGGCTTCCCCGGCGAGACGGAGGAGGATTTCCAGGCCACCCTGGACGTCGTGGAGAAGTCCCGCTTCGCCACCGCCTTCACCTTCCAGTACTCCAAGCGTCCGGGCACGCCTGCCGCGGACCTGCCGGACCAGCTTCCCAAGGCTGTGGTCCAGGAGCGCTTCGAACGCCTCACGGCCCTGCAGGACCGGATCGCGGCCGAGGAAAACGCCAGCCAGCTGGGCCTCCGGGTCGAGGTCATGGTCACTGCCCAGTCCGGCCGCAAAGCCGAGGAAACGCACCGCCTCTCCGGCCGGGCCCAGGACCAGCGGTTGGTCCACTTCTCCGTGCCGGCGGGCGCTGAAGTACCCCGCCCCGGCGACCTCGTGACCGTGACCATCACGGAGGCGGCCGCCTTCCACCTCGTCGCGGATCCGGCGGCGGCGGACGATTACAGTCTCCGGCGCTCCCGCGCAGGGGACGCCTGGGACCGGTCCCAGGCCGATTCCTGCGGTGCCCCGGCCCCGGGCACCGCCAGCGGCACAGCCACCGGCAAAACAGGCGTGTCCCTGGGCATGCCCGCGCTTCCGGTCCGCGGCCGCTAGGCCGTGACAGGTCCGCCGGACACCTGGCCAGCCACCCCGCCGGTGATCGCCGTCGTGGGGCCGACGGGCTCGGGAAAGTCCGATCTCGCCGTCTCGCTGGCCCTGGAGTTCGACGGCGAAGTCATCAACGCCGACTCCATGCAGTTCTACCGCGGCATGGACATCGGCACCGCCAAGATCTCCCTGGCCGAACGCAGGGGAGTGCCGCACCATCTCCTCGACATCCTGGACGTGACCGAGGAAGCCAGCGTTTCGGACTTCCAACAGCAGGCCCGGGCCCTGATCGCCGATATCCATAACCGGGGCAAACGGGCCATCCTCGCCGGTGGCTCCGGACTCTACGTCCGCGCCGCTCTGGATGTCCTGGAATTCCCGGGCACGGACCCGGACATCCGCCGCCGCCTCGAAGCCGAGCTCGAAGCGGCAGGACCTGCGCCGCTGCGGAAACAGCTGGAAGACGTGGACCCGGTATCCGCGGGCAGGCTCGGCGACGCCCGCCGGATCATCCGCGCCCTGGAGGTCTTCGAACTGACCGGACGCCCCTTCAGCTCCTTCATGCCCAGCCGCGAATACTTCCAGCCTGCCGTCCAGATTGGTCTGGGGGTGGACCGCGAACTGCTCCGGGAGCGCCTTGCCCGGCGCGTCCACACCATGGTGGACCGGGGCCTGCTGGAAGAAGTCCGGCGGCTCGACGTCGCGGGACTCCGGCGCGGCCGGACCGCCCCTCGTGCTCTCGGCTACGCCCAGTTCCTCAAGGTCCTCGACGGCGACGCGGATGTTGAACAGGCCGCCGAGGAGACCATCGTCGCGACCCGGCAGTTCGCCCGCCGCCAGCTCACCTGGTTCCGTGCGGACCCCCGCATCACCTGGCTGGACTGGCAGGACCCGGAGCTCGTGGCCAAGACCGCGGCGCTCTGCGGCCCGGGCCTGCCATAGCCGCCTTGCAGTAACCGCTTGCCGTAACCGCCTGCCGTGAACGCATGCAGCCACCGGCCTGCCGTAGCTTTCCGTGGCGCCTTTCCGGGCCCTGCAGCCGGAACGGTAACCTTGGAGCATGGACGAATCCCTTGCCGTGGCCGCTGACCGTAACTCCGCCGGCTTGAGCGGACTGAAGTTTTCCAAAGGCCATGGAACGGGCAACGACTTCGTGCTGATCGCCGACCCCAAGGGCACGCTGTCCGTAACCCCGGAGCAAATCGCGGCGCTCTGTGACCGCCACCGGGGCATAGGCGGCGACGGACTGATCCGGGCGGTGCCGTCCCGGCTGCTGCCCGAGGGGCAGGAACTGCTGGCGGAGCACCCGGCGGCCGAGTGGTTCATGGACTACCGCAACGGCGACGGCTCGCTGTCCGAGATGTGCGGCAACGGCGTCCGGGTGTTTGTGCATTTCCTGATCGCCGAGGGCCTTGTCGATCTGCCGGCCGGCGAATCGCTTACGATCGGTACCCGCGGCGGCGTGAAGACGATCGTCCGCACGCCTGGCGGCTACGCCGTCGACATGGGCCCGTGGGAATTCATTTTCCCGGGTGAGGCGACCGCGCGGGCCATGGACTCGCTGGTCAGCGCCGAGGGGCTGGAGGTCGCCAGGCCCGCGCTTTCGGTGAGCATGGGCAACCCGCACACTGTCGTGGCGCTGGCCGAACTGGCCGAGCTCGAGGCCACGCAGTTGTTCACCGGACCCCACGTCGACCCGACGCCGCCGCACGGCACCAACGTCGAGTTTGTCGTTCCGGCCGAGCCCCTGGTCCACGACGGCGTGGGCACCATCACCATGCGCGTGCACGAAAGGGGTGTGGGGGAGACCCAGTCCTGCGGCACCGGTGCCTGCGCCGCCGCCGTCGCCATCCGCCACTGGGCCGGCCAGGGTGCCCCGGACGTTTGGAACGTCCACGTGCCCGGCGGCGTCGTGGGCGTGAAGTTCTTCCTCGGCACGGAGGGACACGAGCACGTCGAGCTCAGCGGCCCGGCGGTGATCGTCGCTAGCGGGACGCTTTCTTGACGCGCAGGATCCGGAACGACTTCGACGTGCTCTCCCGGGTCACGGTGAAGCTGCTGTCCAGCTCGGCCGCCAGCCAGCGCTGCAGCGAGTCCGAGCCCAGGTTCTTCTGCACTACGAGCCACGCCGATCCGCCCGGGGCCAGCCGCGGCAGCCACAGGCGGAGCAGGGCATGAAGCTCGTCTTTGCCGATCCGGATGGGCGGGTTGGACCAGATGGTGTCGAAGCGCAGCTCCGGATCCACGGCCTCCGGCGTGCTGGCGGTCACGTTCTCCAGCCCCAGCAGCGCCGCGTTTTCGTTCGTCAGCGTGACGCACCGTTCATTGACATCCACCGCATAGACCTGTGAATGGGGTGCCCTGAGCGCCATCGTCAGCGCAATCGGGCCCCAACCGCAGCCGATATCGAGCAGGTTTCCCTGCGGCGCCGGCGCGGGCACATCGGCGAGCAGGACGGCCGTGCCTTTGTCGATCCCGTCCGGGCTGAAGATCCCCGAGGATGTCTGCAGCCGGCGGTTCTCACCGGCAAGCTCCACGGTCAGTGGCTTGCGGGTGAAGGGCCCGGCGGGCTGGGCGCTGAAATAGTGTGCAGACTCCATAATTGGCCAGATTAGTTGGCCGTCGGCCCCAATGGGAAACCGGCGGCAGCCGGGCGAATCCGGAGGAATCCGCCTTGGGGGATCTGCCGGCCGGGAGCAGGCTAACCATCTGATAGTCTTAAAACTATGTTCTTGAACTTCAAGTAGCCGGCACGGGTTGAATCCCGTTCCCGCAGCGACGCAGGTAGTTACCTTCCGCTCAGTGCGCCTCCAGAAGTGATTCTTCTCTCCCGCTGGCGCACGATCCACTTGGAGTGCAGCCGCATTCATTGGAACCGACATTGAATCCCGGCTCAGCGGACAGTGATTACCTCACGGCTTCTCCCACTACCAGGCGCATTTTCCCGCCTCATTCCTCCCTCAATCACCGCTCCGTTCCGGAGCCCACCCTGCCCCCGGCACGGCTGCCGCGGGCATTCCAGGAGGCCCGCATGACCCATAGTCGTCAGCCCAGCGCGAATACCGCACCACAGAGCAGCAATGGGCACTATTCTGAAACTGCCGAACCTTTAAAGGAGACCATGACCAGTCAGCCCAATACCGGACCCGATTCAGCAGGCCAGGACATGAGTCCTGAGGAAATCCAGGCTGTTATCGACCGGATCCTCTCCAAGGACACCCCAGCCCGGAACGCAGGCCAAAGTACCAGCTCTAGTGCCAGCGACGACGAGCCCAGGACGGTGCTCGGCAAGGCGCAGGCCATCTCCCGGCTGGATGAGGTTTACACCAACTACGACGGCGACCAGCAGGATCTCGAGGAACGGCACGCCCTGCGCCGCACCGCCGGACTGTCCACCGAACTCGAAGACGTCACCGAAGTCGAATACCGGCAGCTGCGCCTCGAACGCGTCGTCCTGGCCGGACTCTGGACCGAGGGCACCCTCGCCGACGCCGAGAACTCGCTTCGCGAACTCGCCGCCCTGGCCGAGACCGCCGGCTCGGAAGTCCTCGACGGACTCGTCCAGCGCCGGGCCAAGCCCGATCCCGGCACCTTCCTCGGTTCCGGCAAGGCACAGGAGCTCAAAGCCATCGTGATGTCCACCGGCGCCGACACCGTCGTCGTCGACGCCGAACTGGCACCGTCCCAGCGGCGCGGCCTGGAAGACATCGTCAAGGTCAAGGTCATCGACCGCACGGCCCTCATCCTGGACATCTTCGCCCAGCATGCCAAGAGCCGCGAGGGCAAGGCCCAGGTTGAGCTGGCCCAGCTCGAATACCTGCTCCCGCGCCTGCGCGGCTGGGGCGAGTCGATGTCCCGCCAGGCCGGTGGCCAGGTGGGCGGCGCCGGGGCCGGCATGGGTTCGCGCGGTCCCGGTGAAACCAAGATCGAACTGGACCGCCGACGGATCCGCACCCGGATGGCCAAGCTGCGGCGTGAGATCGCCGCCATGAAGCCGGCCCGGGAGACCAAACGCGCCAACCGCCGTCGCAATGAAGTGCCGTCGGTGGCGATCGCCGGGTACACCAACGCCGGCAAGTCCTCGCTGCTGAACCGGCTGACCGACGCCGGCGTTCTGGTCGAAAACGCCCTGTTCGCCACCCTGGACCCGACCGTCCGCAAGGCCGAGACCGCTGACGGGCTCGGGTACACCCTTGCCGACACCGTGGGTTTTGTCCGCTCGCTCCCCACCCAGCTCGTGGAAGCCTTCCGCTCCACCCTGGAAGAGGTGGCCGACGCGGACCTGATCCTGCACGTCGTGGATGTCTCGCATCCTGACCCGGAGGGCCAGATAGCCGCTGTCCGTGCGGTGTTCAGCGAAGTGGACGCGCGCAAGGTCCCGGAAATCATCGTCCTGAACAAGGCCGACGCCGCCGATCCCTTCGTGGTCGAACGGCTCAAGCAGCGCGAACCGCGTCACGTGGTGGTTTCGGCACGCACGGGCGAGGGCATTCCGGAACTGCTCAAGGCCATCAGCGAAGGCATCCCGCGGCCCAGCGTGAAGCTTGAACTGATGATCCCGTACAACCGCGGGGACCTGCTCAGCAAGCTCCACGAGACCGACGCCGAGATCCTCAGCCTCGACCACGAGGAAACCGGCACCCGTGCCGTGGTGAAGGTGCGCGAAGGCCTCGCCGCTGAACTGGATCCGTTCATCAGCAATGACTGAGGCTGCGGTGACGCCATCGGCGGTGACCGAGGCAGACATGACCGATCCGCCGGAAGAGGGCCCGCCGGAAAACGGCCCGGCCGGCGGGGAGTTCGTGATCGAACTGCTCGACCGTGCCGTGTCCGGCATGGGTGGGCAGAGTCGCAGTGGTCAGCACGAAATGGCCCGGCAGGTGGCGCGCGCGATTGACAGCGGCGACCACCTGCTGGTCCAGGCCGGCACCGGCACGGGCAAGTCCCTGGCGTACCTGATCCCGCTGATCGCCCACTCGCTTGTCAGCAACAAGCCCACCCTGGTCTCCACCGCCACCCTGGCCCTGCAGACCCAGATCGTGGGCCGGGACCTTCCCCGGCTGCTCAAGACCATCACCCCTGCCCTGGATCGGCCCGTCAAGGTGGCCCTCGTGAAGGGCCGCTCCAACTACGTCTGCCGCCACAAGCTTGAGGGCGGCTTCCCGTCCGAAGAGCCTTCCGAGGGTCAGCTCTTCTCCCTCGGCGAGGACACGAGCGTTCCGCACTTCGCGGCGGCCATGGGCGGCCCGTCGTCCCAGCTGGGCAAGGAAGTCGTCCGACTGCGCGAATGGGCGCAGGACACGGTAACGGGGGACCGCGACGAGCTCATGCCCGGCGTGACGGACCGGGCCTGGCGCCAGGTCTCGGTCACGTCCATGGAGTGCCTCGGCGCGCAGAAATGCCCCCTCGCGGCCGAATGCTTTAGTGAACTGGCCCGGCAGAACGCCGCCGACGCCGACGTCGTCGTCACCAACCACGCCATGCTGGCCGTCAGCGCGTTCGAAGGCCTCGCCGTGCTGCCCGAATACGACGTCGTCGTGGTGGATGAGGCACACGAGCTCCAGGACCGCGTCACGGGCGCCGTATCCGGCCAGCTCTCCGTGGCAATGGTGCATGTCGCAGCCTCCGGCGCCCGCAAGCACACCGGCATCACCGTGGACGCGCTCAACAACGCGGCGTCCAATCTGGAACTTGCCATTGCAGGCGTCCCCAGCGGGCTCATGCCCAACGGGCTCAACAGCGAACAGCTGGACTGCGTCGACCAGTTGCGCGATGCCTGCCGTGCGGCCCTCTCAGATTCCAAGGGCGACAGCGCCAACACGGCCGACGGCGGACGCCAGCTCGCGCGGTCGCGCCTGATGGTCATCCTGGAACTCTGCGAACGACTCCTGGCGGCCCGTGAAAACCGCGAAGTGGTGTGGTTCTCCCGCAACAGCACCTTCGACCCGCAGCAGGGCTACTCCCAGCCGGACGAGACGGCACCGGCACTGATCAACGTGGCGCCGCTCAGCGTGGCCGGGCGGCTTCGCGAGGGACTGTTCGCGGACCACACCGTCATCCTGACCTCTGCCACCCTGGCGATCGGCTCGGCCTTCGAACCGGCCGCCGGAGGCCTCGGCCTGGTCGGGCCCGGCGCCCCGAGCTGGACCGGTGTCGACGTCGGATCCCCCTTTGACTATCCCAAACAGGGCATCCTCTATGTCGCCCAGCACCTGCCCAAGCCCGGCCGGGGTACCTCGCCGGAAGCCCTCGATGAGCTCGAGAGGCTGATCCGCGCCTCCAATGGCGGGGCACTGTGCCTCTTCTCCTCCCGGCGCGCCGCAGAGGACGCCGCCGAAGCGATGCGGCCGCGGCTGGACCTGAGCATCCTGTGCCAGGGTGATTCCACCATGACGGCGCTTGTGCGGCAGTTTGCCGATGAGCCCGATACCTGCCTGTTCGGCACCATGTCCCTCTGGCAGGGCGTCGACGTCCCCGGGGGCTCCTGCCGGCTCGTCGTCATCGACAGGATTCCCTTCCCCCGCCCGGACGATCCGCTGATGACGGCCCGTTCACGGGCCGTGGCCCAGGCCGGCGGCAACGGCTTCATGTCAGTGTCTGCGACCCACGCCGCTGTCCGGCTGGCCCAGGGCGCAGGGCGTCTGATCCGCACGACCACCGACAAGGGCGTGGTGGCGGTGCTGGATTCGCGGCTGTCCACGGAACGCTACGGAGGCTTCCTCCGCGCCGCGCTGCCGCCGTTCTGGCCGACCACCGATCGGGCGATCGCCCTCGCGGCGCTGGAGCGACTCGCCGGCGAGTCGGCTAAGGGTTAAAGGGAGCGCAGGACCGAGACGACCTTGCCCATGATGACGGCGTGGTCGCCGAGGATGGGCTCGTACTGGGTGTTCTGCGGCAGCAGCCAGGTGTGGCCGTCCCGCTGCCGGAATGTCTTCACCGTGGCTTCGTCGTCCAGCAGCGCGGCAACAATCTCCCCGTTGACGGCGTCACTTTGCCGGCGGACCACCACCCAGTCGCCGTCGCAGATCGCGGCGTCGATCATCGAATCGCCGGCCACCTTCAGCATGAAGAGTTCGCCGTGGCCCACCAGCTGGCGCGGCAGCGGCATGACATCCTCCACCACCTGGTCGGCCAGGATGGGCCCGCCGGCGGCGATGCGTCCGACGAACGGAACCATCGCGGTGTCCATGGCGCTGGCGAGCTCCGAGACGGACAGCCCGCCGACAGCCCGCAGGCCGCTGGATTTCTCCACGCCGGAAATCATGGTGGCCCCCTCATCCAGGGTCAGCGGCATGAGCACTTCCATGGCACGCGGACGCTTGGGATCGCGCCGGAGGTAGCCGAGCTTCTCGAGCTGCGAGAGCTGGTGGGTGACGCTGGAGAGGCTGGCGAGTCCAACGGTGTCGCCGATCTCGCGCATGGACGGCGGGTAGCCGTTGTCAGTCACGGACCGCTGGATGGTTTCCAGGATCTTCTTCTGCCGGACGGTGAGGCTCTTGGGGGCCCGGGCTGTCTGCGGGCTCCGCGAGGCGGCCCTGCCGCCGGTGGCTTGTGCTGCCATGTTCGCCAACGCCTTTCCGTTCCGCCCGGCCGCCGTGGTTGCTGTTGCCGGGAACTTCCGGCCTGAAATGTCAGACCCTGCTGATCAACTACTACTGACGAAGTGCAGAAGTGGTTGTTCCGTGACTCAAACGTAGGCCAGCCGCACAACTTTTTCAAACATTTGTTCTAGCGAGTCTCGACAACGTTCGTCACTAAGTGCTAAAACAGAACAAGCAAAGTTCGAATATGTGTTCTAGTCGAGTTTTTTCGATCGGGGCACTAGTTTCGGTTCTATGTTCGAAGGTTCGGTCGGTTGGCGGCAGGCACGTGGAGTACGCCGGGCGGCACATCATGGTCCAGGAGGGCTCAGTTCATGTCAGCATCAAGCGCGTTTCACGACACTTTCGGCTACCACGGTTCTTCCAATGGCAGTTCTTCCGACGGCAGGGCCGCGGCTGCATCGTCGCGTGCCAAGCAGGCGCCGCTCCGGCTCACCCGGCGCGGCAGGTTCGTTTTCTTCGGGATTCCGCTGATCCTGCTGGCGGCGCTCATCCTCTCGTTCAGCGGTTTCCTCAATGCCCCCGCCAAGGCAGCGGAGTCCGCCTCCGAGCTCTCGCCGACCCCCACCGTGTCCGTGACCGTGCAGTCCGGGGAGTCCCTGTGGGCCATTGCCGGGGACGTGGCACCGGAGCGCGATCCCCGGGACGTCGTCGCCGACATCGTCCAGCTGAACAACCTGGATGCCGCGCGCGTCATGCCGGGCCAGCAGCTCTTCGTCCCGTCCAAGTAGATTCGATGTTCCGTGCGGGAAGCGGCACGCCGCGGCCTGCCACCACGGGCCCGAGGCGTCACAGTTTCAGGGCCTGCAGCCCTCTCACTTAAACTGTTGAAGTGACTGACCAGTTAGAGCGCCTCAACCGACTGCCCCTCCGGACCAATCTGCGCGGCCTGCGCCCGTATGGGGCGCCCCAACTGGACGTCCCCATCCTGCTGAACGTCAACGAGAACACCCATGGTGTCCCGGCCGACGTCCGGGCAGCCATCTCCGAAGCAGTCACGGCCGCGGCCGCCGGACTGAACCGGTATCCGGACCGCGAGTTCACGGAACTGCGGGAAGCGCTGGCCGAGTACCTCGGCCACGGACTGGGTCCAGATAACATCTGGGCTGCCAATGGCTCCAACGAGGTGCTCCAGCAGATCCTCCAGGCCTTCGGCGGTCCGGGCCGCACGGCTCTGGGGTTCCCTCCCACGTATTCGATGTACCCGCTGCTGGCTGCCGGTACGGTTACGGAGTACATCGTCGGGGTGCGCACGGAGGACTACGGGCTCAGCGCGGAATCGGCGGCACGCCAGGTCTGCGTACTGCAGCCCAACATCGTCTTCCTGTGCTCCCCGAACAACCCCACCGGCACCGGCCTGGGGCTCGAAGTCGTGGAGGCCGTCTACGCGGCCGGCGAAGCCAGCCAGACCATCGTGATCGTCGACGAGGCCTACCACGAGTTCGCCCACGACGGCACGCCCAGCGCGCTCACACTGCTGCCAGGCCGGGAGCGGCTCATCGTCTCGCGCACCATGAGCAAGGCGTTCGCCCTCGCCGGCGCGCGGCTGGGATACATGGCCGCTGCGCCGGAGGTCACCGACGCCCTGCGCCTGGTCCGCCTCCCGTACCACCTCTCAGCCATCACCCAGGCAACAGCCCTGGCCGCCCTGCACCACCGGGAGGCGCTCATGGCCGACGTCGAGGACATCAAGCGCCAGCGGGACCGGATCGTTTCCGAACTGCAGCGGATGGGCCTCAATCCGGCCGCCTCGGATTCGAACTATGTCTTCTTCGGCGGCCTCGAGAACCCGCACCGGGTGTGGCAGGATCTGCTGGACGCCGGAGTGCTCATCCGCGACGTCGGCATTCCGGGCCACCTGCGGGTCACGGCCGGCACTGAGACGGAAACCACAGCCTTCCTCGAGGCCCTCGAACGCATCCTGACCAGCCACGCCACGCTGCAGGCCTAGACTTAAGGCGGAGCCAGAGCGCCCCGCCAGACTGCCCAGCACCCTGCCTTCTTCAACTTGCCTTCATCCAAAGGACACACCCACATGAGCCACACCGGACCAACCGCTGCCGAGGGCCGGACCGCACGCATGGAACGGACCACCAGCGAGTCCTCCGTTCTGGTCGAGATCAACCTGGACGGTACCGGTGTTTCGGACATCAGCACCTCGGTTCCCTTCTACGACCACATGCTGACGGCGCTGAGCAAGCACTCCCTGATCGACATGACGGTCAAGGCAACCGGCGACACCCACATCGATGCCCACCACACGGTGGAAGACGTCGCTATCACGTTCGGCGAGGTGCTGCGCACCGCCCTCGGCAACAAGGCCGGCATCCGCCGGTTCGGCGAAGCGACGGTTCCGCTGGATGAAGCCCTCGCGCACGCCGTCGTCGACGTCTCGGGCCGCCCGTACCTGGTCCACGGGGGAGAACCCGCGGGCCAGGAATACCACCTGATCGGCGGCCACTTCACTGGCTCCCTGACCCGCCACGTCTTCGAGGCCATCACCCTGCACGCCGGCATCTGCCTGCACATGAACGTTACCGCCGGACGGGACCCCCACCACATTGTGGAGGCGCAGTTCAAGGCCTTCGCCCGCGCCCTGCGTGCGGCCGTGGAGCCGGATCCCCGCGTCGAGGGCATTCCGTCTACCAAGGGCGCGCTGTGACCGGCAAAGTGCTCCAGGACGGGGCCATCATCGACCCCGCGGCCGGGACCAAACCGGCGTCGCCCGAGGGCAAACCCACCGTCACGGTGCTGGACTACGGCTCCGGGAATATCCGCTCCGCCGTCCGCGCCCTGGAGCGTGCCGGAGCAGAGGTCATCCTCAGCGCCAAGCCGGAGGACGTGCTCAACGCTGACGGCCTCGTAGTCCCGGGTGTCGGCGCCTTCGAAACGGTAATGCGTGAGCTCAAAGCCGTCGACGCCGTGCGCATGATCGGGCGCCGCGTCGCCGGCGGCCGGCCCGTGCTCGGAATCTGCGTCGGTCTGCAGGTCCTGTTCGAGGCCGGCGTCGAACACGGCACCGAAGCCGAAGGCATGGGGGAGTGGCCCGGCAAGGTGGAGCTGCTGCCTGCCGACGTCGTCCCGCACATGGGCTGGAACACGGTGACCGTCCCGGCCGGGTCCAGGCTGTTCGCCGGCGTCGAGAACGAGCGCTTCTACTTCGTGCACTCCTACGGCGTCCAGCGCTGGGACTTCGACGTCATCCAGCCGCGCATGGCGGCGCCGCTTGTCACGTGGTCCGAGCACGGCGCACCCTTCATCGCGGCCGTGGAAAACGGCCCGCTGTGCGCCACCCAGTTCCACCCGGAAAAGTCCGGCGACGCCGGAGCGCGCCTGCTGCGCAACTGGGTGGACAGCCTGCGCCCCATTGCCAAGACCGGCGGAGCCGATTCCGCCGGAACCACGCCGGAACAGACCGCCTAGATGTGGTCCATAGTCCTCATGGGCCTAGCCGGCCTGCTGATCGGCGGGGCGCTGTCCTTCCGGCAGCAGAAGAGCCCGCGCTGGGTCCAGATCGTGTTCTACATCCTGGCCGGAATGTCGCTGCTGGCCGCCTACCTCCTGACGCTGCCGTCCGCCTGACGGCCCCGCAGCGTTCCTGACCACCCGCCGCCACACCGAAGCTGAGGATCCCACGATGACCACCGAAACCCCGCTGCCCGTGCTCGAGCTGCTGCCCGCCGTCGACGTCGTGAACGGCCAGGCCGTCCGCCTCGTCCAGGGCGAAGCCGGCAGCGAGACCAGCTACGGCACGCCGCTGGAAGCCGCACTCAACTGGCAGGAGCAGGGGGCGGAATGGGTCCACCTGGTGGACCTCGACGCCGCGTTCGGCCGCGGCTCCAACGCCGAGCTGCTGCGGGAAGTGGTGGGACGGCTGGACATCAAGGTGGAGCTCTCCGGTGGCCTCCGCGACGACGAATCCCTCGAAAAGGCCCTGGACCTCGGCGTCGCCCGGGTGAACCTGGGCACGGCGGCGCTGGAGAACCCGGAGTGGACCGGCCGTGTCATCGAGCGCTTCGGCGACAAGATCGCCGTCGGACTGGACGTCCGCGGCACCACCCTCGCCGGCCGTGGCTGGACCAAGGAAGGCGGGGACCTCTGGGACGTCCTGGCCCGCCTCGAGGAGGCCGGCTGCGCCCGCTACGTCGTCACCGATGTGACCAAGGACGGCACGCTCCAAGGCCCCAACGTCGAGCTCCTGCGCCAGATGGTCGAGAAGACCGGCAAGCCCGTCGTCGCCTCCGGCGGCATCTCCAGCCTTGAAGACCTCAAGGTGCTGCGCTCCCTCGTGCCGCTGGGCGTCGAGGGCGCGATAGTCGGCAAGGCCCTCTACCACGGCAACTTCACGCTGCCCGAGGCCCTCGACGTCGCCGGCCGCCGCTAGGGTCTCCGCAGCCATGAAGCACCCGTCGGCAGGCAACGACACAGCAGGCGACGACACAGGAGGGCGCACCGCCACCCCGGTGCGGCAGCTTCCCGGGCACATCGCGGCGGCCCTGGCCGGCGCCGGCGGGGCGACCGACTCCGCCGGCCGGCCCTGGGCAGGCCGCAGCCTGTCCGGAGATGACGCGAAGATCCACAACTTCGGGGACGACGACGGCGCGGCCGACGCCGGCTACCTTGCGGCCGTTGCCGCCCTTGTGGCCGGCGACGGCGATGAAGCAGGGGTGGTCGCCTCGCTGGCCACCGCGCGCGTCTTCGTGCCGATCCTGGCCCAGCTCGCCGAGGAAGGCGAAGGCGCGGCCGGGCTGCACGCTGACAAACAGGCCGACATGGCGCTCGTGACCCTCAAGGCGCCGGACGGCCGGACGGCGATGCCCGTCTTCACCTCGGCGGCGTCGCTGGAAGCCTGGCATCCCCAGGCCCGACCCGTCGCCGTATACGCGGCGCGCGCGGCCCTGTCCGCCGTCGCGGAAGGAGCCGAGCTGCTGGTGCTGGATCCCGGCTCCGAACTGACGTTCGTGCTGCGCCGGCCCGCCGTCTGGGCACTGGCCCAGCAGCAGCCGTGGACGCCGTCGTACGACGATCCGGAGCTGGCCAGCTCCCTCGGAGCGGCCGCGGTTGGCTTTCCGGCGGTCCGGCGTGTTGAAATCCATCCAGGCGGTGGAGTTGCCTCGGCTGCGGCCGATGGAAGGCAGCTGTCCGGCGGAGGCGCCGGCCCCGAGCTCCGGGTGGTCCTGTACCTTGAGGACGGGCTCGACGCCGCCGGCGTGCAGTCCATCGTGGCCGGCCTCAACAAGGCTTGGTCCCGGAATGAAATGTTTGCCGAGCGGGTTGACTCCATCGAGGTCAAGTTGCAGCGCGCAGCACCATAGCTGACGGCCAGCGGGGGAACTTCCCGGTGCTGCCGTGGGCAGTACCAGAAGGATGTAGTCCGTGAACTTCGCGCTTTACCGGGAGCTGTTAGCCGTGCGGCCCATCAGGCGGCTCCTGCTGGTCGGAATGATCGCCCGCATACCGCATTCGGCGGCCGGAGTGCTGCTGACCCTGCACATCGTGCTGACCTTGGGGCAGGGCTATGCCGCCGCCGGCGCCGCGGCCGCCGTCATGACCATCGGGATCGCCGTCGGGGCACCTTGGCGCGGACGCCGCGTGGACACAGTGGGACTGCGCAAGGCGCTCATTCCGTCGGTCATCTCCGAGACCGTCATATGGTCTGTTGTTCCGCATGTGTCCTACGAACTGCTGCTGCCGCTGGTCTTCATCGGCGGCCTGCTGACGCTCCCCATCTTCAGCGTCGTGCGGCAGTCGCTGGGGGTGCTGGCCTCCGGCGAACAGCGCCGTACCGCCTTCGCTCTCGACGCCATCTCCACCGAACTGGTCTTCATGATCGGACCAGCCGCCGGGGCCCTCGTTGCCACCGGCGGGTTCTCCGTCCTGGGCCTCACCGTGGTGGGCGTAGCCACCTCGGTCTCCGGACTTTTCCTCATGTGGTTCAACCCGCCCACCCGCAGCGCCGTGTCCGACGCCGGGTTCGAGGCGGACCAGCTGGAATGCGCGGAAGCCGCCGTCGTTGCGGCCGCGCCGGCCCACGTGCAGGAGGCCGCCGCCGAGCTGGCTCCGCTGGCCGCCGCCGCTGAACAGAGGCGGCAGCGGCGGTCCGGCCTGCGGCACCGGGTCATCCACAACTTCAGCTGGTTCACCACCACTGTCGCCGCCGTTTTCGCGGTCGCGGCCGGGGCCGGCATGGTCCTCAGCGGCACCGACGTGGGGATTGTTGCCGCTCTCCAGACGGGCGGGCACCAGGGGGAAATCGGCGTCGTCTTCCTCTTCTGGTGCGCGGCATCGGTTGTGGGCGGCATCCTCTACGGCGCCATGCACCGGCCCGTCTCACCGATCCTCCTGCTGCTCGGCATGTCCGCCCTCACCGTCCCGATGGCCTTCGCGGCGGACACCTGGACACTGAGCCTGCTCTCGCTCCTGCCCGGCCTGCTCTGCGCGCCCGTGCTGTCCGCGGCCTCGGAAAAGGTGGCGGAACTCGTAGACGAGAGCCGCCGCGGCGAGGCGATGGGCTGGTACGGATCAGCGCTCACCGGCGGCGTCGCGCTGGGCGCACCGCTCTCCGGACTCTTCATCGACGGCGTCGGCCCTTCGGCGGGCTTCGTCTCCGTCGGGGTGGCGGGCGTGGCCCTGTGCCTCGTCGGCCTGGTGCTGCAGCAGCTGCGCCGGCGCCGGCTCGCCTCCGCCTTATAGACGCCGGACTGACGGGACCGGATCTTGCGGCGAGGGAGTCAGCGACGGATGAACGACGACGACGGGCGGACCTGTGTGGTCCGCCCGTCGTCGTCGTTCATGCGGAAAGCTGTCTGCTGCCTGGCTGCCTGCTCCTGGCTGCGTGCTCCTAGTTGACGGGGCCGGTGTACTTCTCGCCCGGACCCTTGCCGGGAGCATCCGGGATGGTGGATTCCTCGCGGAAGGCCAGCTGCAGGGACCGCAGTCCGTCGCGCAACGGTCCGGCGTGCTGCGACCCGATCTCCGGGGCCGCAGACGTGACCAGGCCGGCAAGGGCGGTGATCAGTTTGCGGGCCTCGTCCAGGTCCTTGAGCTCCTCGGCGTTCTCCTCGGCCGCGAGGCCGAGCTTCACGGCGGCGGCGCTCATCAGGTGCACGGCGGCCGTGGTGATGACCTCGATTGCGGGGACCTCGGAGATGTCGCGGATCTCCTGTGAGACGTCAGCCTGGGCGGCGGCGGGCTCGAAAACGTGTGAATTACTGTCTGAAGTGCTCATGCTGGTAAGCTTGTCACAGACCGACTGAATGTCGTTATTTTATGGCGGAATCCCTTCCTGCCCCGCTGTGCGCAGAGATGCTCTGCCGCGTAGGTGCACCGGGCAGGGTTCTGTCTGTAGGATTGCATTTCAGTTTGCAAGCGGAGTTCTCTCCCACCCGCGTCAGCCGCGAATCTTCTTTCGGGAAGCAAGGTTGCCGGGTACCTGGTCGGGTATTCTCCTCGGGCTTCAGTCCCGCGGGAATGCATGCCGCCTCACTGAGGCAGGCAGCTCCGATCTTCGAGGCCTTCGATTGCTCCGGCAATTGGGGGCCTTCTCTTATTGCCGGTGGAATACCCCTCACGAACACAGGAGCCTTAACATTAGCGAGCCAAGAATCAATGAGCGTATCCGCGTCCCCGAGGTGCGGCTGGTCGGCCCTGCAGGCGAACAAGTAGGAATTGTCCGTATTGAGGATGCCCTGCGTTTGGCTGCCGAGTCCGATCTTGATCTCGTTGAAGTTGCACCGCAGGCCAAGCCTCCGGTGTGCAAGCTGATGGACTTCGGCAAGTACAAGTACGAAGCCGCCGTCAAGGCACGCGAGGCACGGAAGAACCAGACCAACACGGTCCTGAAGGAAATCCGTTTCCGCCTGAAGATCGACACCCACGACTACGAGACCAAGCGCGGCCACGCGCTCCGTTTCCTCGGTGCCGGTGACAAGGTCAAGGCCATGATCCAGTTCCGCGGCCGTGAGCAGCAGCGCCCCGAGATGGGCATCCGCCTGCTCCAGCGCTTTGCCGACGACGTCGCCGAAGTCGGCGTCGTGGAGTCCAGCCCGCGTATCGATGGCCGCAACATGGTCATGGTGGTGGGTCCCCTGAAGAACAAGGCTGAGGCCAAGGCAGAGGCCCGCCGCGCAACGCAGCGCGCAGAAGCCAAGGCTGAGAACGAAGCCAAGGCATCAGGCCGCGTCAACGTTTCGGGTGGCAATGCTCCGCTGACGCAGACGCTCTCGGATCTTCTTCCGGAAGGATTCGGCGCACCGGCGGAGGCTCCCGAAGCCGAGGCGGCCGAAACGGAGGCTCCCGTAACGGAGGCCCCCGTAACGGAGGCCGCTCCCGCCGTCGAAGAGGCCAAGGCCGAAGAGACTGAAGCCCAGGAGGCCCCGGCCGAAGAGGCCAAGGCCGACGAAGTTGCGGCCGAAGAGACGCCGGTACAGGAAGCTCCCAAGCAGGAGGCCCCCAAGCAGGAGGCCCCGATCCAGGAGGCCCCCAAGCAGGAGGCCCCCAAGGCCCCGAAGCAGGCTCCGAAGGCCGCCGTGAAGCCAGCAGTTGCCAAGGCGCCCGCAGCTCCCACGGGCGCACTGGCCAAGGCTCCCGAGGCGGAGAAGACCACCCCGGCCGCTCCGGCGCCAGCACCGAAGCCGGTTGCTGCTCCGAAGCCGGTCCCGAGGCCCGCAGCGCCGAAGCCTGCGGCACGGCCGGCCGCCCCGAGGGCAGCCGCCAAGCCGAGTAGCAAGAAGACCAACTAGTTCACGGCTGCCGGACAGCAATGTCCGGCAGCAAGCAACCAGCACGCCGCCCGCAGGGGCGGCTGCACGAAAGAACTGCAGACTTTGTCTGCGGATACGTAAGGAGATCGGTTCCCATGCCGAAGATGAAGACCCACAGCGGTGCTAAGAAGCGCTTCAAGCTGACCGGCAGCGGCAAGCTGCGCCGCCAGCAGGCCAACCGCCGCCACTACCTCGAGCACAAGTCCTCCAGGCTGACCCGCCGCCTTGCCGGCGACAAGATCGTCTTCAAGGGCGACGCCAAGGTCATCCGGAAGATGCTCGGCATCTAAGTTCCAAGTTCTCTGACTGATTGCCACCTGGCAGCAGTCAACTACCAAAAAGGCTTCTCAGGCCAGCCGGTTTTCCGGCAGTAGACGCTTGGGATCAGAATTCTGAAGGAGTACGCACGTGGCACGTGTGAAGAGGGCGGTAAACGCCCACAAGAAGCGCAGGGTTATCCTTGAACGCGCAAAGGGCTACCGTGGACAGCGTTCACGCCTGTACCGCAAGGCCAAAGAGCAGCTGCTGCACTCGTTTGTGTACAGCTATGGCGACCGCAAGAAGAAGAAGGGCGACTTCCGCCGTCTTTGGATCCAACGCATCAACGCTGCATCCCGCGCCAACGGCCTGACTTACAACCGTCTGATCCAGGGCCTGAAGGCCGCTGAGGTCGAGGTTGACCGCCGTATGCTGGCCGAGCTCGCCGTTTCCGACGCCAACGCCTTCGCCGCGCTGGTCAAGGTCGCCAAGGACTCGCTGCCTGCTGACACTTCCGCTCCGGCCGTCCAGGCCGAAGCTGCACCGGCTCCGAAGGCCAAGGCTGCTAAGAAGCCCGCCGCCAAGAAGGCTGCTGCGAAGCCTGCCGCCGACGAGGCTGCTGAGTAATTCCCCTTACGGGGTCGTTCAAGAACCGGCTGCAACAGCAACTAAGGTTCTTATATGAACGAAACCGGGCGCCCGCAAGACTTTCCACTCTCCAATCCCCGAGCTGATCGGGTGAGGGATGTGGCAAAGCTTGCCGGGCGCCCGGCCCGTTTAAAGCGCGGGCTGTTCCTGGCCGAAGGTCCACAGGCCGTCCGCGAGGCCCTGGCCCTGCACCAGAAGAGGATCGCGGCGGGGGAGCCCGGGATCGTTCACGAAGTGTTCGCAAGCGAGGCCTGCCTGGACCGCCACCCCGAGCTGGAGAAGCTCGCGGAGGGCACCAACGCCCGCCTGGCCACCGACGAAGTACTCGCTGCCATGGCGGACACCGTGAACCCGCAGGGAATCATCGCCGTCTGCGGTTTCCTGGACGTCAGCCTGGATCAGGTGCTCGACGCCGGTCCGCGGCTGATCGCCGTACTGTGCCAGGTCCGCGACCCCGGCAACGCAGGGACCGTGCTGCGGGCCGCTGACGCCGCCGGCGCCGACGCCGTGGTCCTGACCGGCTCCAGCGTGGACATCTACAATCCCAAGGCCGTCCGCTCGACGGCGGGTTCCCTCTTCCACTTGCCAATCGTCCTCGGCGCCGACGTGGGGGAGATGGTGGCCCGCTGCAAGGAACGCGGGATCGGCGTGCTCGCAGCGGACGGCTACGGCCAGCTGAACCTTGACCGGCTCCAGGACGAGAACGCGGCCCGGCGCCTGGGTGCGTCCGCCGCAGCATCCGTCTATGCGCTGGAAAGTCCCACGGCGTGGCTCTTTGGCAACGAGGCCCAGGGCCTCTCCGAGGACGAACTCGCACTGGCCGACCACCGGGTGGCCGTGCCGGTCTACGGGGAAGCGGAAAGCCTCAACCTGGGAACCGCTGCAACGGTCTGCCTCTATGCCAGCGCCCGCTCACAGCGGAACGCCGGAGCCGCGCAGGGCTAGCGGACAAGCTCCCGGTGCAACTACCCGGGACAACGACCCGGGTAGAACGGCGGCGGGGGCCCACCGAAAGGTGGGCCCCCGCCGTCGTCCGCCACCTCCGCGGCACCGTGTGTGCGCGGTCAGTGGCTAGTGCAACTACGTAGTCTTGTTGCGTCCCGTGATGGCGCCGTAGACACCGGCAACAACCAGGCCGCCGACAATGGCCAGGAGCCAGGAACCGAGATTCCAGAATTCCATCTTGCCGCCGCCGAAGAGAAGATCGCCGATCCAGCCGCCGACAATGGCTCCGACGACGCCGAGCACGAGACTGGTGACCCAGCCCCCGCCGACCCTGCCAGGCATGACTGCCTTAACGATTGCACCTACTATGAGTCCGAGAATGATCCACCCTAGAAAGCCCATTTCTCCTCCTACATATTCGTCGGCATCCAAATTGTGAATCCCGATTATGGCTTCAAGCTAACATAGGCGGGATTACTTGTCAGCAGGATCACACCCAATCGTTACGTGGCACGGGCGGGCCCGGCCGCGGTGCGGTGCCGGTGCGGAAACGGGTACGGTATTCCTTGCGGGTGTTGGCAACTGCCGGTGTCCGTGATCATCTCAGAAGAACCCCAAAGGAGAAGCTCACGTGGCTGCAAATGGCGGTACCAAGGCGATTGTCGCGGCGCTGGCTGCAAACCTGAGCATCGCCGTTTTGAAGTTCGTCGCTTTTGTCCTGACGCAGTCCTCGTCCATGTTGGCGGAAGCCATCCACTCGCTCGCTGACTCGGGCAATCAGCTGCTCCTGCTGATCGGCGGCAAGCGCGCGCAGAAGGAAGCGAGCCCGGAGCATCCCTTTGGCTACGGACGCGAACGCTATATCTACGCCTTCATCGTCTCGATTGTGCTTTTCAGCGTCGGCGGCCTCTTTGCGCTGTACGAAGCGTGGGGGAAAATCCAGCACCCGCATGCCATCGAAGGCGACTTCTGGTGGGTGCCGCTGGCCGTGCTGGTCGGGGCGATCATCGCCGAGTCCTTCTCCTTCAGGACCGCGATCGCCGAATCCAATCACATCCGCGGGAAGCAGACCTGGATCAAGTTCATCCGCAACGCCAAGCAGCCGGAGCTTCCCGTCATTTTGCTGGAAGACTTCGGCGCCCTCGTGGGCCTGGTGTTCGCGCTCTTCGGCGTGGGCCTGACGCTCATCACCGGGAACGGCATCTGGGACGCCCTGGGTACGGGGATGATCGGCCTGCTGCTCGTGGCCATCGCCGTCGTGCTGGCCCTCGAAACGAAGTCCCTGCTGCTGGGCGAGTCGGCCACCCGCAGCGACGTGGCGAAGATCCGGACCGCCATCGAAGCCGGCGGCACCGGCATCATCCACCTGAAGACCCTGCACTTGGGCCCCGAGGAACTGCTGGTGGCGGCCAAGATCAGCATCGGCCGGACCGACTCGGGCCAGGACATCGCCAAGGCGATTGACGACGCCGAGATCCGGATCCGCGAGGCCGTCCCGATAGCCCGGGTCATTTACCTCGAACCCGATGTGGAGCGCGTCAGCACATCCTGACTACGGTGCCAGTTGACTACGGTGCCAGCGGCCTCTTGCGTTCCACGACACCGCTGATGACCGCGACGCCGAGCCCCAGGACGGCCAGGATTGCGCCCACGAGTGCCGGCGCCACATAGCCCCAGCCCCAGGCGATCACGAGGCCGCCAAGGAAGGCACCCAGGGCGTTGGCCACGTTGAGGGCAGCATGGTTGAGCGAGGATGCCAGCGACGGCGCGTCGGGGGAAGCATCCAGCAGCCGGGTCTGCAGCGCCGGGACCAGCATGGATCCGGCGCCGCCGACCACGAAGACCATGACAAACGCGGACCAGGGCCAGTGCACCGCCACGGCATAGACCACCAGTGCCACGGCAATACCGGGCAGCACCCAGTAGATGGTTCCCATGACGGACTTGTCCGCGATCCGTCCGCCGACGATATTGCCGGCCACCATGCCGAGCCCGTAGAGCGCCACTACGAGCGGCAGCCAGGCCGAGGGGATCCCTGCCACATCGGTCATGGTGTGGGCGATGTACGTGTAGGTGGCGAAGAAGCCGCCGAAGCCGACGATCCCGATCAGGATGGCCAGCCAGACCTGCAGCCGTTTGAGCGCCCCAAGTTCCCGGCGGAAGCTGGCGTCAGCGTGGGGTTTCTGGAACGGGACGAACTTCCAGAGCATAAGGAGCGTGATGATGCCGATCAGGCCGACCAGCAGGAACAGGAGCCGCCAGCCGTAGCTCTGGCCCAGCCATGTGGCGAAGGGGACACCGATGACGTTGGACACCGTCAGGCCGGCCATGACCATCGAGATCGCCCAGCCGCGCTTTGTCGGCGCCACCAGGGAGGCGGCGATCACGGCGGCGACACCGAAGAAGGCGCCGTGCGGCAGCCCGGCCGCGAACCGGGAGACCAGCATGGTGCCGTAGTCCGGGGCGATGAAGGAGGTGAGGTTGGCGATGCTGAAGAAGAGCATGAGCCCCAGGGCCAGGTACTTCCTGGGCATCTTGGCGCCGACGGCAGCCAGCACGGGCGCACCGATGACGACGCCGAGGGCATAGGCCGAAATCAGGTGACCGGCCTCGGGGGTGCTGATATTGAGGCCCTGTTCGATCTCTTTGAGCAGTCCCATCATGGTGAATTCCGTGGTGCCGATGCCGAATCCGCCCATGGCAAGGGCAACGATGGCAAGAGCCAGATGGCGGGTGCCGGTCTTCGGCGTCGCCGGGGCTTGTTTGGTGGTTGTCATTCGTCTGCTTTTCTTCGGATGTTCCCGGCGGGCGCCAGGAGATTCGACATGATAAATATGATTTCTAAACCTTCGTGCGCGCGCCGGATATTCCGTGGGTGATGAGGAAGGCGGCCACCACCATTGTCCCCCAGAAGGCCGCTGTCCCGGCCGGGGCACAGAGATGCGGCCATAGACTTGGGGACGTGACTGGACTCATTAGCGTCGTTGGCGGCGCAGTAGTGGACTCGCTGGCCGAACCGGGCAGGCTCCTCGTGGCGCGGCGGACCGCGCCCCCGCAGTTTGCCGGCATGTGGGAGTTACCCGGCGGCAAGGTGGAGTCCGGCGAGTCGGCCGAGCAGGCCCTGCACCGCGAGCTCCTGGAGGAACTCGGCGTGCGTGTCCGGCTGGGGTCCGAGCTGCCGGCAGGGTCAGCCGCCGGCTGGCCGCTGAACGAGCGGGCCGCGATGCGGGTCTGGTTTGCGGAGCTAGCGGACGGCGAGCCGCGGCCGCTGGAAGATCATGACGAGCTGCGCTGGATGGATCTCAGGAACCGGGAGGAAGTGCTGGGCCTGCCCTGGATCCCGGCAGACTTTCCCATCGTCGAGGCGCTGCTGGCTGCCGTCCAGGCGCCAGGCCCACGCGGCCTTGGCGGCGAACTGATCCGCTGATCCGACGGGCCGACTCGGCACGCCCCGCCGCATTCGCAGTGGGCACCTCTCGCCAAACCCTTGGGCATGTGGCTACGCTGAAGCGAATCGAGAGGAGTGGCCCGTGCAGGTCGGTGTCGGACGGGAACAGCGAGCGGGGGAACGCCGGGTCGCGGCCACGCCGGAAACGGTGCGGCAGCTGACCGCCCTCGGCCTGAACGTCGTCGTGGAGGGCGGCGCCGGAACGGAGGCCGGCTTCCCGGACGCCGCGTTCAAAGAGGCCGGAGCCACGATGATCGCCGAGCTCCCGCTCGAATCACTGGACGTCCTGTTGCACGTCCGGCCGCTCACGCCGGAGACCGCGGGCCGGCTTCGGCCCGGCACCATCACCATCGGGTTTGCGTCCCCGGCCTCGGAGCTGCCGACAGTCCGTGCCCTGGCCGCAGCCGGCGTCACCTCCTTCGCGCTTGAACTTGTCCCGCGGATCTCCCGGGCACAGTCCATGGATGCGCTCAGTTCCCAATCGCTCGTCGCCGGCTACCGAGCCGTGCTGGAGGCGGCCCTGCGCTATCCACGGTTCTTCCCGCTTTACATGACGGCCGCCGGAACCATCCCGCCCGCGAGGGTGCTGGTCCTCGGGGCCGGCGTCGCCGGGCTGCAGGCCATCGGCACCGCGAAACGGCTGGGGGCCCGGGTTTCAGCCAATGACATCCGGGCGGCTTCCGCGGACGAGGTCGCCTCGATGGGCGGCACGTTCATCAATCTGGACCTCGACGCCGCCGTGGAAGCAACCGGAGGCTACGCACGCGAACTCGGCGAGGACCGGGCCCGGCGCCAGCGCGGCCTCCTCGCCCCGCATGTCGCGGCTGCGGACGTCCTCATCACCACGGCGGCCATTCCGGGCCGCGCCGCTCCCTTGCTGGTCACGACGGACATGGTGGCAGGCATGCGGGCCGGTTCCGTCGTCGTCGACCTCGCCGCCGAATCCGGCGGGAACGTCGAAGGTGTCATTGCCGGCCAGGACGTCCAAGTTCCTGTGGTCGGAGGATTCGTGACTCTGGTCGGTCTGCGCGATGCGGCGTCCGCGATGCCCTCGGATGCGTCCCGCCTGTTCGCCAAGAACGTCAGCAACCTGCTCGCCTTGATGACCGCCGACGGCCGGGTCGCCCCGGACTTCGACGACGAGGTGGTTGCCGGCGCGTGCCTGACTTGTGGCGGCTCCGTGCGGCACGCCGCCACCGCAGCAGCATTGGAGGAACAGCCCTGATGGATCCGGTCACGCTGCTGACGGTTGTGGTGCTCGCCGTCTTCGTGGGCTTCGAAGTGGTTTCCAAGGTGACCAGCAAGCTGCATACGCCGCTGATGTCCGGCGCCAACGCCATCCACGGGATCATCCTCGTCGGCGCCATCATCGTTGCGGGGCAGGCCGGAGACCCGTGGGTGCTCACCATCGCCCTCCTCGCCGTGGTCCTCGCGACCGCCAACCTGGTCGGCGGCTTCGTCGTCACCGACCGGATGCTGGAGATGTTCGGCGGACGCAAGCCGGCCCGGCCCCGCGCCGGAGACGGCGCCCGTGACAGCGCCCGTGACAGGGTCACGGGGGAGGGCTCATGAGCATCCTCGCCCCCGGCTGGACCGCGCTGCTCTACCTGGTGGCCGCCGTCTGCTTCATCCTGGCGCTGAAGGGCCTCAGCTCGCCCCGGAGCGCCCGCCGCGGCAACTCCATCGGAGCCGCCGGCGCCCTCGTGGCCGTGGTGACCGTCTTCCTGTCCGCACGGCTGGACAACATCCCGCTGATCCTGGCCGCGATCGCCGTCGGCTCCGCCGTCGCCGTCCCGGTCGCCCGGCGCGTGCAGATGACCCAGATGCCGCAGCTTGTCGCGCTGTTCAACGGCGTCGGGGGCGGGGCCGCCGCCCTGGTCGCCGTGCTGGAACTCGGCCACAGCGAGGACCCGTGGGTCCGCCTCGCCGTGGTCTTCACGATGCTGGTCGGGGCCGTGTCCTTCGCCGGCTCAGCCGTGACCGTGGGAAAGCTGCAGGAACTGATCAGCACGCGCCCGCTGCTCTTTCCCGGCATGCCCTGGGTGATGGCGGTGGTCGTCCTGGGAGCGGTCACCTCCGGCGTCGTCATCATCCTGACCGGCTCCGCCGGCTGGGCTCTCGCCCTGCTGGGCCTGGGGCTCGCGGCCGGGCTCCTCCTGGTGCTGCCCGTCGGCGGGGCCGATGTGCCGATCGTGATCTCCCTGCTCAACGCGTTCACCGGGCTCGCGGTGGCCGCATCCGGAGTGGTGCTCGGCAACGTGCTCCTGCTTGTCGCCGGAACGCTCGTAGGCGCGAGCGGAACCATCCTGACCAAGGTGATGGCCTCGGCGATGGGACGCGGAGTCGCGGGCATCATGTTCGGGGCCTTCCGCGGCGGCTCGACGGCGGGTTCGACCACCCAGAGCGACAGGCCGGTGCGGTCCTCCTCGCCGGAGGATGTAGCCGTCCAGCTCGGCTACGCCCAGCGCGTGGTGATCGTTCCGGGTTACGGGCTGGCCGTGGCGCAGGGTCAGCACACGGTGGCTGAGCTCGCCAACGCGTTGACGGCGCGCGGGGTGGAGGTGGTCTTCGCCATCCATCCGGTGGCCGGGCGGATGCCGGGCCACATGAATGTGCTTCTGGCCGAGGCCAATGTGCCGTATGAGTCGCTGCGGGAGCTGGGTGAGGTCAACCCGGAGTTCCCGAACACCGATATCGTGCTGGTGGTCGGCGCCAACGATGTGGTCAACCCGGCCGCGAAGTCCTCGCCCGGGTCGCCGATCTACGGGATGCCGATCCTGGAGGTGGTGCAGGCCCAGCAGGTGGTGTTCCTGAAGCGTTCGATGCGCCCGGGGTTCGCCGGGATCGAAAACGAGCTCCTGCACGACCCGAAGACCTCGCTCCTGTTCGGGGACGCGAAAGACTCGCTGGCCAAGGTGCTGGGCGCCGTCAAGGCACTCTAGCCTTCGTCAGAACAGTCGTCGTCAAAACAGGGTGGGCTGTGCGGCTTCGCTTGCGAGGCTTCCGTGTTGACCTTTTGAGGCGGCTGCCGTCTCCGGGATGCTGCCGGCCGGATACCGGGCTACCTCCTCCCGCGGCTCCTCATTGAGGTCCTTGTGGCTGAACCCCTGGGAGCCGGAGAAACCATGCAGGGCCTTGAAATGGCGGATGCGTCCGGCGAGCCACGCCCGGTATTCCTTCGAGGCGTAGGAACCGCTGCCGTAGAGGCGCCGGTACTTGCCGGCGAGCGCCGGATGCTGCCTGGCGATCCACTGCATGAACCATTCCCGGGTGCCGGGCTTCAGATACAGGGCGCCTGCCGTGACACCGGTGGCACCGGCCGCCGCCAGGGACCCGAACAAGGAGTCGAGGGCCTCGTCGCTGTCCGAAAGCCACGGCAGGATGGGCATGGCCATGACCCCGCATGGCAGCCCCGCCTCCCGCAGCCGGGTGATCAACTTCAGCCGCGCCCGCGGGCCCGGGGTGCCCGGCTCCACGGATTCCGAGAGCTGCTCGTTGGTCATGGCCAGCGAGATGCCCACCCCGACGGGGACCTGGGCCGCGGCATGCTTCAGGAGCGGAATGTCCCGGGCAAGGAGCGTGCCCTTGGTCAGGATGGACAGCGGAGTGCCGAAGTCTGCGAGGGCACCGATGATGCCCGGCATGAGCTTGTACCGGCCCTCGGCCCGCTGATAAGGGTCCGTGTTGGTGCCCAAGGCGACGTGCTCGTGGCGCCAGGACGGCTTGGCCAGTTCCCTGCGGAGGACCTCGGCGGCGTTGATCTTGACCACCACCTGGCTGTCGAAGTCCAGTCCGGCGTCGAAGTCCAGGTACGTGTGGCTCTTACGGGCGAAGCAGTAAACGCAGGCGTGGCTGCAGCCGCGGTAGGGGTTGATGGTCCACTCGAACGGCATGTGCGAACCGGCGACCACCTTGTTGAGCACCGATTTTGCGGTGACCTCATGGAAGGTGACCCCGGCAAACTCAGGGGTGGACACGGAGCGCACAAGCCCGGCCAGCGGCAGCAAGGCATCCGGGGCCGGGGCGCCCGGGGACCCGCTGTTGCCGCCGGGCGTGCTGTCTTTAGGCGTGCTGTCTTTAGGCGTGCTGTCTTTAGGCGTGTTGTCTATAGGCGTGCTGCCTTTAGATGTGCTGCCTTTAGGCGATGGCGTGAGTGCTTGTGCGTCCCATCTCATGCCTACATTCGAATGTATGTTCGAGTTTATGTCAAGGCGTAGGCGGGGCCAGGTTTGTCACGACGGCCCTGAGCCGCGCCAGGACCGTTTTCACGTTCGCGCGTTCGAGGGTTTCAGGTCGCGCGAGGCAGTCGATGTGCCGCCCGGGCCTAGGGTAGGAAAGCGGCCTGAGAACCAGTTCCGGATGATTTTGCATGTCCGCCGTGTACCGGGGCATCAGCGCAACACAGTCGCTGGCGGCGACAACGGCTGCGGCAACAAAAAACTCGTTGATGCGATGAAGGATGCGCGCCTCGACACCGCCGAGGCCGGTGATCTGGGCAACGGCGGCCTCAAGAGGAAATCCATGGTGCACTGCAACCCATGCTTCCCCGCGAAGATCTTCCGGCAGGATTGACTCCTGCGCCGCAAGGCGGTGCTCCCGGCGGACGACGAGGTCCAACGGCTCGAACAGGAGCGGTTCGACGCGCACCGAGCCTGGCCAGGGCGGGCTGCCGGTCAACCGGTGGGCAATGACCAGGTCGTGGTTCTGGGTGAGGGCGGGGAAATCTTCCTGGGCAACATCGAAATCGCTGAGTGCGATCCCGGGTTGGTCAGGAGCGTTCAGCGCGGTAAGTAGGGGGCCGAAGAGTGCCAGTGCCGCGCTGTGGAAGGCCGCCACCGACACGGTCCCCTCCGGCTCGCTCTGAAATTGTGCCACTGCCTGCTCGGCCCGCTCCAGGGCGACTTCGACCTCTACGGCGGCCAGGGCCAAGGCCCTTCCGGCATCTGTCAGGGCCGTTCTTCGTCCGTTTTTGAACGTCAGCGGAGCGGGGGACCTGCGCTGCAGGGCGCTGATTTGCTGCGACACCGATGACGGGGTGACGTGCAGAGCCGCGGCGGCTGCGGAAATGCTGCCCCGGTCACCCAGTTCCCGCAAAGCACGAAGCTGGCCCAGTTCCATAAGTTCAAACTAATGCATCAGGAGCGAAACTGCTCCCTTGTATTAAGGAACTTGGGTCGGGACGATGGCCTGGTGCTGACTTCCTTTGGACGATATCGCGTTGACCTGCTGTTGCTGTTCGTTGCCGCGGCGTGGGGATCGACCTACCTCGTGGCTAAAGAACTGGTCGCGCCAGGCTCAGTGGTCGCCCTTCTTGCCCTGCGTATGCTGCTGGCCGCCGCCATCATGGCAGCAATCGTGACCGTCCGGCGGAAGTGCGTGGCGCATTCGGAGCTGCTTGCCGGCGTCCTCATCGGGGTGCTGCTTTCTGCCGTCTTCGCGTTCGAAACCTTCGGGATCGCGCATACCTCGGCGACGAACGCCGGACTCATCATCAGCCTGACGATCGTATTCACTCCAATTCTTGAGTCAGTCCTCTCCCGCCGTCGGCTTCCGGGCAGGTTCTTCCTGGCGGCCGCGCTCGCCGTGGCCGGGGTGGTCCTCCTCGCCGGCAACGGCGCCTTCCAGCAGCCTGGTCCCGGAGACCTGCTGATGCTGATCGCCGCAGTGGTGCGGGCCGTGCACGTCACCTCGATGCACAGGCTTACTCGCGGAAAAGCCATGGACTCGATTCACCTCACCACGGTGCAGCTCGCCACGTGCGCGGTGCTCTTTGCGGCGGGATCGTTGTTCTATGGGGATTCCATCCCTCACTACCTGTCTCAGTTGAATCCCGGACGGGCGCTGATCTTCCTCTATCTGGTTGTCATTTGTACGGTCTTCGCCTTCTTCGTGCAGACCTGGGCAGTCCGGCGGACTTCACCATCACGGGTCAGTCTCCTCCTCGGTACCGAGCCGGTCTGGGCGGCCGTCATCGGAATCACCATCGCGCAGGACAGCTTCGGGGTCGCCGGATACTGCGGCATTGCCCTCATTCTGGTCGGAACGGCCTGGGGCCGCTCCGCCGAACAACGTCATCGCCTTGGGCAGCCGGAGGCAAACCCGCGCAACTCTGAGCCGAGGGCGCTGATTCCCGAAAAGAAGGTCGGGATCGGCGCAACGCACTAGGACGCCGGCCCGCAGGGTTCAAGCGAGTTCCCAGACGACGCCGACCGTGGCGGTCATGCTTGACTCGCCGGCCTCGACGGTGAGCGACTCCGCTGCCACGGCGCGCTGGATCTTCGCCACCGGGACGGGCGGCTGGAACCCGGACTGCTGGGCGACGGAGACCACCTTGCCGAGCCCGGCACCGGCGAGGGCCGCGTAGTGCTGCGCCGTCGTGCGGGCGTCGCTCCAGGCGGACTCACGGGCGCGGGTCTCGACGGCGGAGGGATCCACGAAGCCCAGTTCCAGCCCGGTGAGCCGGACGTCGTTGCCGCCGGCAGCGACAGCCGCCGCGATGATGTCCGAGGAACCGGCGAGCTCCCGGATCCGGACGCTGAGCACGCTGGACGCCAGATAGCCGGAAACCGTCTGCCCCCGGCCTTCCTGCCAGTTGACCTCGGCGCGGACGTTCAGCCCGGACATCGTGATGTCGCGGCTGCCGACGCCGTGATCCCGGAGCACGGCGGTGATCGCGGCTGAGACCCTTCCGGCCTCGCCGTACGCCGCGCCGACATCCTCCCGGCGGCACTCGACGCCGATCGAGAGGGTCAGCAGGTCCGGTGCGGCTTCCGCGCTGCCGGTTCCGGTCACCGAAATAGTCCTCGGGCTGTCCGTCATGTCAAGCCTCGTTCCGCTCAGGGGCCGTCGGGCCCGTTCCGCCGGTGGTCACTTGCGGGTCCGGGTAGCCGCCGGCCTGCAGCCCGGCGTGCCGCTCAAAGATATTGGCCGACGCCGGGTTGCCCGTCCGCCAGAGGGACCAGGCCGCGGCGATGAAATACAACGGCAGGAAGGGCAGGCCCAGGCACCAGGCGTACTGGGTGCTGTGCCGCTCCTCATGGCACAAGAGAACAGGATTGGAGCGGGCGACTTCCGGGCCGGTCCGGAACAGCACCACGTTGCCCACGGTGAAGGCCCCGGCCAAGGGGAGCCGCCACCGGTAGCGGCTCGCGATCAGCAGGCCGTGCGGACCGGGGCTGACGGAAGTGCGGGCACAGGCCGCCAGCAGCAGGCCCAGGAGGGTCGAACCGTTGAGCACATTGGCGATCTGCCGCAGCCGTTGTCCGGGCGTCATAAGGCCATGGTAGCGGGGGCGGCCGGGAGAGGCCGGGAGTACTGTCACTTCGGGCAGACAGCCTTCTACTAGACTGGAGGGGAGTGCCCGCCGGAGGGATTTCGGCGAGCCCTGCCCAGTGACAATAAACATTGTCAATGACCTGTGCCAGTGCCCTGTGCGAGTGCCGGTGCCGTTGGCATGACCCGACTCGTAGCTAAGAACAGTAGATGACTGAAACTTTGCCGGGCGCCGTCCCGAATCCTCTGGATGAAGACGCCATTACCGCCGCCGTAGACCAGGCCGTTGCCGCCATAGCCGCCGCCGCCACGCTCGATGAACTCAAGGCTGTGCGCCTCGCGCACACCGGCGAAAAGTCCGCGCTGAGCCTCGCCAACCGTGAAATCGGCGGACTGCCGAAGGATCAGAAGGCCGCCGCCGGAAAACTCATGGGCGCCTCCCGCGGACGCGTCAACAAGGCGCTCGCGGACCGCACCGCCGAGCTCGAAGCCGAGAACGACGCGCGGATCCTCGTCGAGGAGACCGTGGACGTCACCGCGGCTCCCCGCCGCCGCCGGGCCGGCGCACGCCACCCGCTTTCCACCCTGCAGGATCGCGTGGCGGACATCTTCGTCGGCATGGGCTGGGAAATCGCCGAGGGGCCCGAGGTTGAGTCCGAATGGTTTAACTTCGATGCGCTGAACTTCAAGCCGGACCACCCCGCCCGCGACATGCAGGACACCTTCTTCGTGGAACCGCCCGAGGCCCACCTGCTGATGCGCACGCACACCTCCCCGGTGCAGGTCCGCTCAATGCTGGAACGCGAACTGCCCATCTACGTGCTCTGCCCGGGCAAGGTGTTCCGCACCGACGAGCTCGACGCAACCCACACACCTGTGTTCCACCAGTTCGAGGGCCTCGCCATCGACAAGAAGCTCAGCATGGCCGACCTCCGCGGAACCCTGGAGCACTTCGCACGCCAGATGTTCGGCGACGAGGCCCAGATCCGGCTGCGCCCCAACTACTTCCCGTTCACCGAGCCTTCCGCAGAGTTGGACATCTGGCACCCGGGCGCCAAGGGCGGACCACGCTGGATCGAGTGGGGCGGCTGCGGCATGGTCAACCCCAACGTCCTCCGCGCCGCCGGCATCGATCCGGACATCTATTCAGGTTTTGCCTTCGGCATGGGCATTGAGCGCACCCTCATGTTCCGCAACGAGGTCGGCGACATGCGCGACATGATCGAAGGCGATGTACGTTTCAGCGAGCACTTCGGGATGGAGATCTAACAGTGCGTATCCCACTTTCCTGGCTGCGTGAATTCGCGCAGGTACCGGCCGGAGCATCGGCCGAAGACGTCATGGCGGAGCTCGTCAAGGTCGGTTTTGAAGAAGAAGCGGTCCACCGCCCCACGGACGCCCTCCAGGGTCCGATCGTGGTGGGCCAGGTCCTGAGCCGGGTCAAGGAACCGCAGTCCAACGGCAAGACCATCAACTGGTGCCAGGTCCGGGTTGTCCCGGAAGGACAGGAACAGACCCTCACCGGAGAGGGCATCGACCCCTCCGGCGTGCAGGGGATCATCTGCGGGGCCCACAACTTCGTGGAAGGCGACAAGGTGGTGGTCACCCTTCCGGGTGCCGTGCTGCCGGGCGACTTCCGCATTTCGGCCCGGAAGACCTACGGGCACCTGTCCGCCGGGATGATTGCCTCCGTCCGCGAGCTGGGCATCGGTGAGGACCACGACGGCATCCTCGTACTGTCCCGGATCGGCCTCGACCCCGAGCTGGGCACCGACGCCATGGAGCTCCTCGGCCTCCACGACCAGGCCGCCGAGATCAATGTGACCCCGGACCGCGGCTACGCGTTCTCGATCCGCGGCGCCGCCCGTGAATACGCGCACGCCACCGGCACCGCGTTCACGGACCCGGCGTCAAAGGTCCAGGCTCCGGTCACACTGTCCGGCGGATTCGGCGTCAAGATCAACGACGACGCCCCCATCTACGGCAAGCAGGGCTGCGACCGCTTCGTGGCCCGCACCGTGCGCGGCGTGGACGCCACCCGGCCCACCCCGCCGTGGATGTCCTCCCGCCTCCGGCTGGCCGGCATCCGGGCCATCTCCCTCCCGGTGGACATCTCCAACTACGTCATGCTTGAACTCGGCCAGCCGAACCACTGCTATGACCGGGACAGGCTCTCCGGTGACATTGTGGTCCGGCGGGCCAGGGCAGGGGAGAAAATCACCACCCTGGACGGCAAGGAGCGCGCGCTCGACGTCGAGGACCTCCTGATCACGGACGACTCCGGAGCGATCGGCATCGCCGGCGTCATGGGCGGCGCCCACACCGAGGTGTCGGACTCCACCGCCAATGTCCTCGTCGAGGCGGCGCACTTCGACGAGGTCTCGATCGCCCGCTCACGCCGCCGCCACAAGCTGCCGTCCGAGGCGTCCAAGCGTTTCGAACGCGGAGTTGACTGGCAGGTCGCCAACGTTGCTGCCCAGCGCGTGGTGGATCTCCTGGTCGAGCTCGCCGGCGGCACGGCTGACGAAGCCGGGACCGACGTCGGGACCGCACCGGAGGCCGTCACCATCCAGCTGCCGGCCGCCTTCGCCGCGAACCGGATCGGGATCGACTTGAGCGAGCAGCAGATTGTCACCTCGCTGGAGGACCTGGGCGCCGCCGTCGAGAAGAACCACGAAGGCTACCTTGTGACGGCTCCGAGTTGGCGCAATGACCTGGAAACCAAGGAAGACCTCTCCGAGGAAATCGCCCGGCTGGTCGGCTACGACAAGATCCCCGCTACCCTTCCGGTGGCTCCCCCGGGCCGCGGCCTGACCCGCGTTCAGCAGCAGCGGCGCCGCCTGATCCAGGCGCTGGCCGACGCCGGCCTCACCGAGGTCCTGGCCTATCCGTTCGTCTCCAAGGCCGCCAACGACACCTTCGGCGTGCCTTCCGAAGGGACGGCCCGCACGGCCCTCAAACTCGCCAACCCGATCAGCGAGGAACACGGCTACCTGCGGACGTCCATCCTGCCCGGGCTCATCGAGGTGGCGAAGCGGAACCACTCGCGCGGGTTCCGCGACTTGGCCTTGTTCGAGACCGGGCTCGTGTTCCTGCCGGGCGAAACGCTCGGTACCGCCACGATTCCGCCGCTCGGCGTCAAGCCTGCCGACGAGGTGCTGGATGCCCTGTACGATGGCGTCCCGGACCAGCCGCTGCACCTCGCCGCGGTGCTGACCGGCCATGATTCACCGGCCGCGGCCGTGCACACGCCCCGTCCGTGGGACTGGGCCGACGCGCTGGACATCGCCCGGATTGCCGGCGACGTCCTCGGCGTCGACATCCTGGTCAGCCAGGGGCAGCACCAGGCCTTCCACCCGGGACGGGCCGCGCAGCTGGCGCTCCGCTCCGGCGAGGTGGTCGGCTACGCCGGCGAACTGCACCCGAAACTGCTGGCGGCACACGACATGCCGGCACGCTCGGTGGCGCTGGAGCTCAACGCCGATGCGCTCTTCGAAGCCGCGGCCGACGTGATCGTGGCCCGGCACATCTCGACGTACCCCGTGGCCAGCCAGGACGTGGCCCTCGTGGTCCCGCAGGAGATCCCGGCGGACGATGTCCTCTCGGCCCTGCGCGAAGGTGCCGGCGAACTGCTCGAGGACGTTGCGCTGTTCGACGTGTACGCGGGCAAGGGCATTGAAGACGGCAGGAAGTCCCTGGCGTTCAGCCTGCGCTTCCGCGCCGCAGACCGCACCCTGACGGCCGACGAGGCATCCGCGGCGCGCGAAAGCGCCGTCGCGGTGGCCGCCGAACGCTTCGGAGCGGTCCAGCGCTGACCGCGCGATAGACCGCCGATCGCCCGTCTGATCGAGCCCGGGAGCTAAGCAGATGCCGCCATTGCTCCTCCTGCGTTCCTGCCCTCCCGTCTGCTCTTCCGAGTGGCCGGGAGGGCAGGAACGTGACGCGCCGGAGCTGCTGGATGCCGCCGAACTGGCGCGCGCGGACGCCATGCTGCCCGGCACGCGGGCAGTCTTCCTGACCGGCCGGCTGGCCCAGCGGCGTTTTGCCGCCGGGCTGCTGGACGTGCCGGCGTCGGACCTCACCGCCTGCTACAGCTGTCCCCGCTGCGGGACCGGACCCGGCATCTCCCACGGCCGGCCCGGCTATACCCTGAAGGGGTCTGCGGGGGCCGGCGCCGCCGTCCCGCTGCTGCTCAGCCTGTCCCGGGCCGCGGGGTGGACGCTGCTGGCGGCCGTAATCGATCCCGGACCGGGCCTGCGCCTCGGGATCGACGTCGAGGACCCCGCCCGGACGGATTTCGACGGCTTCGATGCCGTGGCGCTGGCCCCGGCGGAACAGCAGGGCTTGCGGGGACTGTCCGGCCGGGTCCTGCTGCGCGAACGGGCTCGGCTCTGGACCCGGAAGGAAGCCTGGCTCAAAATGACCGGCGACGGGCTGCGGACAGCCCCGGAAACCCTCGACGTCCTCCACGACCCGGGCATCCGGCAGCTGATCCGGGACCTGGCCCCGGCCGAGACGGGCCTGCCAGCGGACTTCGGTGCCGCCGCCGCCCTTTCCTTCATTCCCTGGCTGGGGAAGTTGTCGGGTTGAGGGCGTCATGCTCGATGACCACCGTGCCGGCGTCGCCGTCGACGCGGATGTGCTGGCCGCTTCTGAGCCGCTGGGTCGCCACGCCCGTACCCAGAACGGCAGGGATGCCGTACTCGCGGGCAACGATCGAGCTGTGGCTCAGCGGGCCACCGACGTCGGTGACCACGGCCGAGGCCATTGCGAACAGCGAGGTCCACGCCGGCGTCGTCATCCGGGCGACCAGGACATCCCCCGGCTGCATCAGGGCGAAGTCCTCGGGGCCGCTCAGGACGCGGGCAGGGGCACTGACCTGACCCGAGCTGGCGCCGACCCCCGTGATGGTGTCTCCGCGCTGCTCCTGGGAGCCCGCGGGCATCACCCCCGCAAACAGCCGCCGCATCCACCGGCTCTCGGGCAGGAGCTGCGGGGCGGTGGCCTTGCGCTGGCCCCGCCAGAGCATCTTGCGCTGCTCGACGACGTCGGCGCGGACCGGCCGTCCGGCCCCGGCGATCCTCACGACTCCGGGAACGGCGGCAGTGGCGCCGGCCTGCGGGCCCGGATCGGCGAGGCCGAATTCGGTGGCGCTGCGCAGTTCCTGGAGACGCAGCCAGAACACGTCGGAGGGATCGGCGATGATGCCCGACCCGACAAGGCGTCGTCCCAGCTCGAGCAGCATCCGCCGCATGAGGGGCCAGGCCAGGCCGATGTCGGCCAGGGCGTCCTCTCTGATCGGGGCGGCGTTTTGGGCCCAGCGCAGCAGCCGGCTGAACCCGGCCCTGCGGGCCTGGTGGAGCCGTGCCATCATCCTGGCGGTTTGGTCCTCCCGGCGGGCGGCGGACAGCCGCTGGCGCTCGTGTGGGTCATTTCCCTGTCCGCGCAGATAGAACTTCACCGTCTCCAGCACTGGCCCGGGGTCGTCGGCAGGCACCGGGCTGAGGAAGTCCAGGTTGTAGACGGCATGTCCGAAGCGGTCCAGGTGACGCTGGAACCGGGGACGCCACTGCTGCCACAGCTCCGGGTCCATCCCTGCCGGCGGAGACCCGGTGCGCTGCGACCGGGCCAGTGCCGCCGTCGGTGTACTCAGGATCACCGGCGCCAGCCCCGGCACTCCGCGAGCCCAGACTGCCAGGTCGTACAGTGACTTCTCCGCCCGGATTGGCTCGCTGTCGTACCCGAGGAGGAACGTCAGGGCGGGTGGATCGCCGGCGCGCCGCACCAGTTTGTCGTAATAGGCCCGGAAGGAGATTTCGCTGGTCGCGGCGACCGGGATGATTGACTGCACGGCGGTGTAGTACACGGTCGCGGCGTCCAGCAGCGCCGATACACCCTCGAGCAGATCCTGTCCCGAGAGGTCCGCGACCGGCTTCGCCGACCAGGCCTCAACGATCCGCTCGTAGCGGGGGTGGGAGAATTCCCGCCAGCCGGTGACACCCATATGCGCCTCGCCGCGAACCAGGGCCCGCACTGCGGTCAGGGACTTGCCCATCATGCGCCACATTCCCGAGGTGCGGTAATAGTAATAGGCGTAGCCGTTGATGGTGGGTAGTCCGACGTCGCCCTCGCGAATGACATTCCGGCCCACGGCCTCGGCCAGCAAGGCCTTCAGTGACCGGCTCACGGACCCGTCGATGAGGTCAGCGAAAAGCGGTGAGAGCGGGTCGGGCAGCTGCTCGACAATGCTTGCGCGGAAATACAGCCCTTTCGGGTACGGCACCGGCCAGCGGGTGGGGGTGTCAGCAGCCGGTTCGGGCAGCGCGGTGATCGGCCGGGCCTGCACGATGAAGAACTCCCCGCCCGCCAACGCCCACTCAATGTCCTGCGGGGCCCCGAAATGCGCCACGATCCGCATGCCGTAGCCAGCCAACGTGGCCGCCTCCCCTTCGTCGAGCACGGGCTGCGTGCGTTGAGGTGCGGGCACCGGCTGCTCCCGGGTGCCGTTGTCGGCGTAGACGGTCATGACCTGCTTGTCTGCCGTCCGGCGTGAGTGCACGCGGCCCGTCTCGGCATCGACGACGATGTCGTCCGTAGTGACCGAACCGCCGACCACCGACTCGCCCAGCCCCCACGCGGCGCCGATCAGGATCTGGTCGCGGCGCCCATTGGCCGGGTTAGCGGTGAACATGACCCCGGATGCGTCAGACTGGACCATCCGCTGAACCACGACCGCCAGGCGCACCGTGGCCGGGGCGAGGCCTTCGCGGGCACGGTAGGCCATTGCCCGGGAAGTCCACAACGAGGCCCAACAGGCGGTGACGGCCGCCCCCAGGCCCTCGACGCCGCGAACGTTGAGGTAGGTGTCCTGCTGGCCCGCGAAGCTGGCCGAGTCCAGGTCCTCGGCGGTGGCCGAGGACCGCACCGCCACCGACGCGCCCCCGTTGTTGCCCAGCTGGCCATAGGCGGTGCGGAGTTCGGCAGCTATCGCCGCAGGCATCACACCTCCCGCGAACAGTGCATGGATTCGCTGGGCGGCGGCGTCGTAAACCTGCGGTGCCGCCGTGGACGGCACTGTGGCAAGTTCGAGGATGGCTGCCTCGAGGTCGTTGGCATGAACGAAATCTTCATAGGCGGCGGTACTCAGCACGAATCCCGGGGGCACCGGCAACCCGGCCCGGACCAGCTCGCCTAAGTTGGCGCCCTTGCCGCCCGCCACGCCGACATTGCCGCGCCCGACCTCGTCAAAGCGTTTGATGTAGATCACGACCGTGCGTCCTTCCTGCCCGGACCCGGTTCACCGACGTGGCCCATGGTTCAGGACATTCTGACACCGACCAGTGCAAGAAGATACGGCCGGATCCCGCAGCGCGTCGCCCCAGGTCCAACAGCCAGCGGGCGTCCGTCCTTGCCGCCCGCAGCCTACGAGGGCGGCAGCGGCGGGAGCGCCTCTTCGAACAGCCAGGGGTGCAGAAGGGCCTCGGAATCGATGCCCGTAGCGCGGTCCGCGGTGAGGAAGAACTCGGGCGTTGACACGGAGCCGTGCCGGAAGCGGCCCGCCCAGTCATGCAGCAGCGCGAAGAACGCCAGGTCGCCGCAGCGCAGGCGCAGCGCGTGCAGCGCGAGGGCTCCGCGCTTGTACACACGGTCATCAAACATCAGTGCCGGCCCGGGATCACCGACGAGCAGATCCTGGCTGCCGGCGTCGAGCTTCCGCCACGCCGCGCTGGCACGGCCGGCGACCGACATGGCTCCGGCCTCCTCGGACCAGATCCACTCGGCGTAGCAGGCGAATCCCTCGTGCAGCCAGATGTCCTTCCACGAGGCCGCAGTCAGTGAGTTCCCGAACCACTGGTGGGACAGTTCGTGGGCAATCATCCGCTGCGATTCCCAGTCCGGCCGCAGATGATTGCGGCCCAGGATGGCTATGGTCTGAGCCTCGAGCGGGATCTCCAGCTCATCCTCGGTCACCACCACGGTGTACTCCGGGAACGGGTAGGGGCCAAAGCAGTTGGTGAACGTGCGCATCATCTCCGGCTGGCGTGCCAGCCCCTGGCGGGCGGCCGCCGCCAACGACGCAGGAACTGCGGCGTACTGCGGCACCTGGCCTGACGGCCGGTCGGGGTTGAGGGTCAGGAGCTCGTACCGTCCGATCTGGACCGTGGCGAGGTAGGTGGACATCGGTTCGGCCTGCTCGTACACCCAGGTCTCGCGGCTGGACCGGCTGCTGCGGGACAGCAGCACGCCGTTGCATACGGGCCGGTAGTTGGCGTCCGTGGTCACCGTAATCCGGTAGGTGGCCTTGTCTAAGGGGTGGTCGTTGCAGGGGAACCACGAGGCAGCGCCGTTGGGCTGGCCGGCCACGAGGACCCCGTCGGAAAGTTCCTCCCAGCCGACTTCGCCCCACAGCCCGCGGCGCGGGGCCGGGTAGCCTTCGTAGCGGATGTCCAGGGTGAAGGCCTCGTCGGGCAGCAGCAGGGCATCGGGAACCACGACGAGCTGCTCGGCACGCTGGCTGAACTTGCGCACCTTCCGGCCGCTCAGCTGGATCTTGGTGGCCCGGAGCCCCGTCAGGTCCAGGACGATGGCCGCCGTCGGACGCCGGGCAACCGCGTGCACGACGGCGCGTCCGTTCAAGCGGTTGGTGCTGAGCCTGTAGTCGAGCTCGAGTTCGTAGCGCGTGACACGGTACGCGTTGGTGCCGTGGCCGGGCATGTAGGGATCCGGTGCGCCGGCTGCTTCGTCAGTTGGCGGGAAGCTTCCGCTGCTGGTTGGTGCGCTGGGACTCATGGGACGGACCTTCAGTAGTGCTGTCACTGGACTGGCTGGCAATTGCTGGCGCTTCCGGAGCTACCGGGGCTTGGGGGCAGGCAGTCCCGGCCCACCCCACGGGCTCACCGGATTGCCCATCCAGTACGTCGCCGCGGGCACCGTTTCACCCCTCATGACCAGGGATGCCGGACCCACGGTGCCGCCGCGGCCGATCCTGGCCTGCGGGAGGATGACCCCGTGCGGTCCCATGGTTGCTCCGTCTTCGAGCGTAACAGTGTCGATGCTCATGACGCGGTCGTGGAACAGATGGGTCTGGACGACGCAGCCGCGGTTGACCGTCGAGTTGCTGCCCAGGGTCACGAGGTCCGCTTCGGGGAGCCAGTAGCTTTCACACCAGGTGCCCGCGCCGATCCTGGCTCCGAGGGCACGAAGCCACCAGACCAGGGCCGGTGTTCCGGTGGCCGCGCGCGCGAACCACGGGGCGCTGACCATCTCGATGAAGGTATCCACCACCTCGTTCCGCCAGATGAAGGAGCTCCAGAGCGGGTGCTGGCCGGGGCGGATGCGCCCCACCAGGATCCACTTGGCCACGACGGCGCTGCCCGCGGCCACGGCGCCGGCAAGCAGGATCACGACGCCGCCCAGGACCGCGGCAACGCCATAGTTGAAGGCACTGGCCAGCCAGTCGAAGGTGAGCAGGACTCCGGCCGCGATGGCGACCGTCAGCACCACCGGGACGAAGCGGCACAGCTCCCAGAGGGCGCGGGCAACTTTGAGCTTCTGCGGCGGCTGGTACGTCCGGGAGTCATCGGAGGCAATGGCGGTGCGCCGCAGCCGCACGGGCGGGCTGCCCAGCCACGACGTCCCGGCCTTTGCCTTGGCGGGCGTCGCCGAGAGCACCGCCACGAGGGAGTTCTTGGGAACGTTGCGTCCGGCCGCCGTCATGCCCGAGTTGCCCAGGAAGGATCGCTTGCCGATCTTGGCCGGAGCGATCCTCAGCCAGCCGCCGTCGAGTTCGTAGGACGCCACCATGGTGTCGTCCGCCAGGAAGGCTCCTTCGCCCACGGTGGTCATCTTGGGGATCAGCAGGACCGTGGAGGCCTCCACATTCTTGCCGATCTTCGCACCAAGCAGCCGCAGCCAGACCGGGGTGAACAGGCTGGCGTAGATCGGGAACAGCAGGTCGCGGGCCAGATCGAGCACCCTTTCCGTGGCCCAGACCTGCCACCCGACCCGGCTGCGCACCCGGTAGTAGCCTTCCGTGAGCCCCACACCGAGCAGCCGCGTGGTGAGGAGGATCAGCAGCAGGTTGGCCAGGAACCAGGCCAGTGCCGCCGGCGGGAGGGACAGCAGGAGCCTAGGCAGCGCCGCGGACAGCGAAGCGCTGCCCTGGATGAACAGGAACACGACCAGCGCGGCCGCGGCGGCGGACGCATAGGGGATCAGCGCTAACGCGGCGGAGGCCATGGCGAAGCCGGCGAACCAAAGCCGGCCGATCAGGTGATGCTCCGCCGGGATGTCCGGCCAGGAATGCCGCGCCTTGCCCCGGCGCTCGGCCGGTGACCCGGCGACGAGCAGCCCGGCCTTCACCTTCCCCAGCACCGCGGAGCCCGGCTCCACCTGGGCCCCGGCGCCGATCGTCGCCCCGGGCATGAGCGTGCTGCGCGCGCCGACGGTCGCGCCGGCACCGATGCGGATGGCACCGATGTGGACGCAGTCGCCGTCGATCCACCAGCCGGACAGATCGACTTCAGGCTCGATGTTGGAGCCGCTGCCGAGGGAGAGCAGGCCCGTGACGGGCGGGAGTGAATGCAGCTGGACGTTCTCGCCGATCGTCGCGCCGAGGGCCCTGGCGTAGTACGGCACCCAGGGTGCGCTGGCCAGGCTGATGGCGCCGGCGAGGTCCTGGATCTGCTCCGTGAGCCAGAGGCGCAGGTGCACCTGGCCGGAGCGCGGGTACGTTCCCGGCACCACGTTCCGGAGCAGGATGCGGGCGGCGGCGATCGAGATCAGCATCCGCCCCGCGGGACTCACGAACACGAGCCAGGACGCGCCGACCCACCACCAGGAAACGGTGGGTGCGGCGCTGAAGCCGGCCAGGGCGGAGAGCAGGTTGTTCGCGGCCATCAGGTAGCTCAGCCACCGCATGCCCACGAGGATGTGCAGCGGAACGCCCATGAGTGACTGGAACACCCGTGACTTGCGGGCTGTGGGCCGCACCGTGCGTTCCGGGGCGGGGCCGGCGCCGCCTTCGGGCAGCGACTGGCGGGCGGCGTCAACCAGGGCCCCGATCCGGGGAGTGGCATAGATGTCAGCCACCGTGATGGTGGGGTAGCGGACGCGGAGGGCGGACACGAGCTGCGCGGCGGCGAGGGACCCGCCTCCGTAGGCGAAGAAGTCGGCGTCGAGGCTGCCGACGGCGCCGCCCAGCACGGAGCTCCACTGCTCCACGATCCAGCGCGCGTCGTCCGGGAGGTTCAGCGGTGCGCCCTCGGCATCGGCTGCTCCGGCGCCGCTGAGCGGCCAGGGCAGGGCATGGCGGTCCACCTTGCCGCTGGTCTTGGTGGGAAGCGAATCCACGAGCGTGAGGAGGGGGATGAGCGGGGCCGGCAGGCTCGCGCCCAGCAGCTCCCGCGCTGCGGCCAGGTCGAGGTCCAGGCCGGCGGCGGGAGCCAGGTAACCGACAAGGATCTGGTTGCCGGCCGCCGTCGTCTGCACCGCCGCGGCCGCGCCGGCGACATCCGGAAGGGACTGCAGGGCGGCGTCAATTTCGCCCAGTTCGATCCGGCGGCCGCCGAGCTTGACCTGCTCATCCGCGCGGCCCTGGAAGATCAGGCCCGCGGCCTCGTACCGGACCAGGTCACCGGAACGGTAGGCGCGCGCCCAGCCCAGGGAGGGCATGGGGGCGTATTTTTCCGCATCCTTGGCCGGGTCCAGATACCGGGCCAGTCCGACGCCGCCGATGATCAGCTCGCCCACCTCGCCTTCGGCGACGGGCCGCGAATTGGTGTCGACGACGGCGAGGTCCCAGCCGTCCAGCGGCAGGCCGATCCTGATGGGGCCGGGCAGGCCCAGCGGCGCCGCGCAGGCGACGACCGTGGCCTCGGTGGGGCCGTAGGTGTTCCACACCTCGCGGCCTTCGACGGCGAGCCGCTCCACGAGCTCCGGCGGACAGGATTCGCCGCCGAAGATCAGCAGCCGGACGCTCTCCAGGGATTCGACCGGCCAGAGCGCGGCGAGCGTCGGCACCGTGGACACGACCGTGATGCCGTGGCTGATGAGCCACGGGCCGAGGTCCATGCCGGTCCGCACGAGTGCGCGGGGAGCGGGGACAAGGCAGGCGCCGTGGCGCCACGCGAGCCACATTTCCTCGCAGGAGGCGTCGAAGGCCACTGAGAGGCCCGCCAGGACGCGGTCCTGCGGCCCGACCGGCTCGTCCTGGAGGAAGATCCGGGCCTCAGCGTCGACAAAGGCGGCCGCGGAGCGGTGCTGCACCGCGACTCCCTTGGGCGTCCCGGTGGAGCCGGAGGTGAAGATCACCCACGCGTCGTCGCCGGGGGCGGGCAGCCTGGCGGCAGGGAAGGGCCGGGGCCGTTTCCTGTCCGTGACAATCCTGCCGCCGGAGCGCAGGATGCCGGACACCCTGGCCTCGCCGAAGACCAGCTTGGCCCGCTCATCGGGGTCGTCCGCGTCCACGGGAACGTAGGCCGCCCCCACTAGCAGCACCGCCAGGATCGAGACGTAGAGCTCGTTGGTGCCGGACGGGATCCTGACACCGATCTTGTCGCCTGCACCGAGTCCGGCCAGATGCAGCTCCCTGGCGGTGGCCCGGAGGTCCGCCATGAGCTGGGCGTAACTGAGTGAGCGGCGACCGTCGTCGAGGGCGGAAGCGTCCGGAAAGCGGGCGGCGGTGTCCTGGATGACCTCGATCAGGGTTCGCTCCGGCGGCGCCGCGAGGGCGCCCGGGAGCTGCGCCCCATAGACCTGGTTGACGGACACCGGCCCGGCATCGGGGACAGTCGTCGGCGGTTGCTGCTCAGTCACAGGGGCATTCTCCCTGCAGCAGATGAACGGAAGGTGTCCGGGTTTGCCGGATGTTCACCGGCTCAGGGGACCAGGATGACTTTGCCGGTGGTGCGCCGCTGCTCAAGGTCATCGTGGGCTTGGGCTGCTTCGGCGAGGGAGTACCGGGCGCCGATCCGTACCTTGAGGCCGCCGTTCGCGGCCGCGGCAAAGACCTCATCGGAGCGCCAGCGGCGTTCCTGCGCGTTGCGCAGGTAGTGGCCCATCGTCGGCCGGGTCAGGTACAGCGAGCCGCCGGCATTGAGCCGCTGCGGGTCGAAGGGCGGAACCGGGCCGGAGGCGCCGCCGAAGAGCACGAGCATGCCCCGGATGCGCAAGGCGGCGAGGGAACCGTCGAACGTGTCCTTGCCGACGCCGTCATAGACCACGTCCGCGCCGGTCCCGTTGGTCAGATCGCGGACCTTGTCCGCAAAGCCGTCGTAGCGCAGTACATGGTCGGCGCCGGCTGCGCGGGCCAGCTGTTCCTTTTCGTCGGTGGAGACCGTGGTGATGACGTGCGCGCCTTTGGCCTTGAGCAGCTGGATCATCAGGAGCCCGACGCCGCCGGCGCCGGCATGGACCAGGACGGTGTGGCCCGGCTCGACCTTGAACGTGGAATTGATGAGGTAGTGTGCCGTGACGCCCTGCAGTGGCAGTGCGGCGGCGGTGAAATCGTCCAGGCCGTCCGGCACCGGGAGCGCTTTGTCCTCATCGACGAGGGCATAGCCCGCGTAGCAGTTGATACCCTCGGCGGTGGCCACGCGGTCGCCGGGGGAGAAGCCGGTCACGCCGTCGCCCAGTTCTTCCACGGTCCCCGCGGCCTCGGAACCGGGGATGAAGGGGTAGTGGACCTTGTAGACGCCGCTGCGCTTGTACGTGTCGATGAAGTTCACGCCAACGGCGGCGACCTTGATCAGCAGCTGTCCGGGGCCGGGAACCGGACGCGCCGTCTCAGCCAGTTCCAGAACCTCGGGGCCGCCCGCTTGCCGGGCGAGGATTGCGTGCATCATGTGTCTCCTTTTCCGGGCGGGGATTTCCTGGCCCGGATCCTGGCTCCATCCTAGGGACACCCGCGCCAACGGCGAAGTGACCGCCGGAATCCGGCGGTCACTTCGTCATCATGCTGGTCGGCGGCGGCGGCGGCTGCTGTGGTGCGGCGCCGGTTTTAGTACCGTCGGTTCAGTAACGCAGGTTCAGTAACGCCGGGTAACGGTAGCCATCGGGCATTCGAAGTGGCGGCCCGCGGCGAGGCCGACGTCGTTGAGGTAGCGGACAATGATGCCGTAGGACTGAAGCAGCGTGGTTTCCGTGTACGGAACCTGGTGCTTCTTGCAGTACTCACGGACGATCGTGGCTGCCTTGTCGAGCTGCGGGCGGGCCATGTCCGGGAAGAGGTGGTGCTCGGCCTGGCGGTTGAGGCCGCCGAGCAGGATGTCCATGAAGCGGCCGCCGGAAATGTTCCGCGACGTCAGCACCTGGCGGCTGAAGAAGTCCACCCGGCTGTCTGCCGGCAGGACCGGCATGCCCTTGTGGTTCGGCGCGAACGAGGCGCCCATGTAGAAGCCGAAGACGGCGAGCTGGACGCCGATGAAGGCGAACGCCATGCCCAGCGGCAGGAAGGTGAAGGCGAGGACCGGCAGCAGGCTCAGCCGGACGGCGAGGATGGGGATTTCAACCCAGCGGTGCGTGACCTTGGCGCGGCGGAAGATGAACTTGATCGAATCGATCTGAAGTCCCAGGCCTACCAGGAACAGCAGCGGGAAGAAAAACCAGCCCTGCTTGCGGGTCAGGAAGGAGAACGGCCCCTGCCGGGTGGCTGCCGCTTCCGGGTGGAAGGCGATCGCGCCGGTGGCGATGTCCGGATCCTTGGAAATGACGTTCGGATGGTTGTGGTGCGCGCCGTGCTTCTGTTCCCACCAGGAGTAGCTGATGCCTGCCACGGACGTGGCGAGCAGCCGTGCGGACCAGTCATTTGCACGGCGGGAGGCGAAGATCTGGCGGTGCCCGGCCTCGTGGGCCAGGAAGCTCAACTGGGTGCAGAGGATGCCCAGGGCGGCGGCGATCAGGAGCTGGAACCAGCTGTCACCGATCAGCGCAAAACCGAACCAGGTGGCGGTCATCAGGAGCACCAGGCTGGCGAACACGGTGATGTAAAAACCGACGCGGCGTTCGAGGAGGCCGGCACTCTTGACGCTTTTCAGCAGTTCGGAATAGCTCAGGACCACGGCATTGGGTTGCCGGACACGCGTTTGCGGGCGCTCCGAAGTGGTGGTGGGGGTCATAGAACGCGGGCCTCGTAACTGTTACGGGCAAACGCTGCAGCCGACATTCGCGGCTGCACGGTCAGGATCACCCTCAATCCAGCATACGCCCCCGGACGTCATGGGACCTTGCTCCGCGGCGGAATCGGCTGCGGGCGGGACCTCCCGGACACGGACAAACCGGACACAGCCAAACGTATGCATAAATATCGGCATCTATGCATACTCTTGCTGTATAGTGGTGCCTATGACTATTTCTGTTGCCGTCTCCGGCTCAAGCGGTTATGCCGGCGGCGAGGTGCTGCGGCTCCTCGCCGGTCATCCCGACGTCACGATCGGCGCCATCACGGCCCACAGCAACGCCGGCTCCAGACTAGGGGAATTGCAGCCGCATCTCCATGGCCTGGCCGACCGCATCCTCGAAGACACCACCGTGGAGAACCTCGCGGGACACGACGTCGTGTTCCTGGCGCTCCCGCACGGTGCGTCTGCCGAGATCGCGGCGCAGCTGCCGGCCGGGACTGTCGTGATCGACGCCGGCGCCGACCACCGCCTCGAAGATCCGGCCGCCTGGGAGAAGTTCTACGGATCGGCGCACGCCGGGACCTGGCCGTACGGCCTTCCGGAGCTGCCGGGGCAGCGCGAAGCCCTCCGCGGCGCCACCCGGATCGCCGTCCCGGGCTGCTACCCGACGTCGGCCCTGCTGGCCCTCGCCCCGGGCTTCAGCAACCACCTGCTGGAAGGGGACGACGTCGTCATCGTCTCCGCCTCCGGCACCTCCGGGGCCGGGAAAGCCGCGAAGGTCAACCTGATCGGTGCCGAGGTCATGGGCTCCATGAGTCCCTACGGTGTCGGCGGCGGACACCGGCACACGCCGGAGATCGAACAGGGACTGTCCAGGGCACTGCGCGGACAGGTCACGGTCTCCTTCACGCCCACGCTGGCTCCCATGAGCCGGGGCATCCTCACCACGGCCACCGCGAAGGTGCGGCCTTCCGTCACTCCCGGGGAACTGCGCCGCGCCTGGGCCGAGGCCTACGACGACGAGCCATTCGTCCACCTGCTTCCTGAGGGTCAGTGGCCCTCCACGAAGTCCGTGCAGGGATCCAACCATGCCGTCATGCAGCTCGCGTTCGATGCGCACACCGGCCGCGTGATCGTCTGCTGCGCCATCGACAACCTGACCAAGGGGACCGCCGGCGGGGCCGTGCAGTCCATGAACATTGCCCTCGGCCTGGCGGAAACCGCCGGCCTCAATCTGCAGGGAGTTGCACCGTGAGCATCACCGCACCCAAGGGATTCCGCGCCGCCGGGGTCACGGCGGGCCTCAAAGCCTCCGGCAACCCGGACCTCGCCCTCGTGGTCAACGACGGGCCGTCCAGGGCGGCCGCCGCTGTCTTCACTTCCAACCGCGTGGCCGCGGCACCCGTGCACTGGTCCCGCGAAGTCATCAAAGACGGCCGCGTGGACGCCGTCATCCTCAACTCCGGCGGCGCCAACGCCTGCACGGGGCCGGAGGGCTTCCAGAACACACACACCACCGCCGAGAAGACCGCCGAAGCACTGGGCGTCTCCGCCACCGACGTCCTCGTGTGCTCCACCGGGCTGATCGGCGAGCAGCTCCCCATGGACAAGATCGTTCCCGGGATCGGCGCCGCCGCGGCCGCGCTGACCGTGGACGGAGGTACCGAGGCGGCGACCGCGATCATGACCACCGACTCGGTGTCCAAGCAGGCCGTCTTCACCGGCAAGGACGCCGAAGGAAACGAATTCACCATCGGCGGCATGGCCAAGGGGGCCGGCATGCTGGCCCCCGGTCTCGCGACCATGCTGGTGGTCCTCACCACGGATGCGGACGTCCAGCCGGAGATGCTCGACGTCGTGCTCCGCGATGCCACGCGCGTCACCTTTGACCGCGCTGACTCCGACGGCTGCATGTCCACCAACGACACCGTGGTTCTCCTCGCCTCCGGCGCGTCCGGCGTCGTGCCTTCCGCCCTGGAATTCGGCGCCGGCCTCACGCAGGTCTGCGCGGAGCTGGCCCGCAAGCTGATCGGCGACGCCGAGGGCGCCAGCCACGACATCGCCATCCGTACCTTCAACGCCGCCAGCGAGAAAGACGCGGAGATCGTCAGCCGCGCCGTCGCACGCTCCAACCTCTTCAAGACCGCTATGTTCGGCAAGGACCCGAACTGGGGCCGTGTCCTGTCCGCCGTCGGCACCACGGACGCGGCCTTCGAGCCGGACCAGCTGAACGTGGCGATGAACGGCGTGCAGATCTGCCGCAACGGCAGCATCGGCGAGGACCGCAGCCTCGTGGACCTCGAGCAGCGCGAGGTCCTCGTGGAGATCGACCTGCAGGCCGGCGCGGCCGAGGCCACGATCTGGACCAATGACCTCACGCACGACTACGTCCACGAAAACAGCGCATACTCAAGCTAGGGACGGCAGCATGAACACCGAGACACGCGAGACGACCTCCATGAGCGACGCCCAGAGCAAGGCCGGCACCCTGATCGAGGCCCTGCCCTGGATCCAGCGCTTCGCCGGCACCACCATGGTGATTAAGTACGGCGGCAACGCCATGGTCAACGACGAGCTCCGCCGCGCCTTCGCCGAGGACGTCGTCTTCCTCCACCACGTCGGCATCCACCCCGTGGTGGTGCACGGCGGCGGCCCGCAGATCAACGCCATGCTCAGCCGGCTCGGCATCGAATCCGAGTTCAAGGGCGGGCTGCGCGTCACCACGCCCGAGGCCATGGACGTGGTGCGCATGGTCCTGACCGGCCAGGTCGGCCGCGAACTCGTCGGCCTGATCAACTCGCACGGCCCCTACGCCGTCGGCATGTCCGGCGAGGACGGCGGCCTGCTGCGCGCCGTCCGCACAGGGACCGTCGTCGACGGCGAAGAAGTGGACCTGGGCCTCGTGGGCGAAGTCGTCGGGGTCAACCCCGAGGGGATCCTGGATATCGTCGCTGCCGGCCGGATCCCGGTAATCTCCACCGTGGCCCCTGAGATCTTCGACGACGGCAGTGTCAGTGGCCAGACCACCGGACAGGTCCTGAACGTCAACGCCGATACGGCCGCCGCCGCCCTCGCCGAGGCCCTGGGCGCCTCGAAGCTCGTGATCCTGACCGACGTCGAGGGGCTGTACGCCAACTGGCCGGACCGTTCCTCGCTGATTTCCTCGCTGACGGCGTCGGAGCTGCGGGAGCTGCTGCCGGGCCTCGAGTCCGGCATGATTCCGAAGATGGAAGCCTGCCTCAAGGCCGTGGACGGTGGGGTGGAGCGCGCGCACATCGTGGACGGCCGGCTGCCGCACTCGATGCTGCTGGAAACCTTTACGACGGCGGGCATCGGCACGCAGGTCGTCCCGGATGAGGAAGTGAACACGTGAACCAGCTGGAAAAATCCCCGGTGACCGCCCTGGTCGAGACGCAGGGGCACGGCACGGGCGCCGAATGGCTTTCGCGCTATTCGTCGTCGCTCCTGGGCGTCTTCGGCACCCCGCAGCGCGTCCTCGTCCGCGGCTCCGGCTGCCTCGTATGGGACGCCGACGGCAAGGAATACCTGGACCTGCTCGGCGGGATCGCCGTCAACGCCCTCGGCCATGCCCACCCGTTCGTCACCTCGGTGATTTCCAGCCAGCTGGCCACCCTGGGCCACGTCTCCAACTTCTTCACGAGCCCCACCCAGATCGCCCTGGCCGAGAAACTGCTCGAGCTCAGCCACGCCCCGGCCGGGTCCAAGGTCTTCTTCGCCAACTCCGGCACCGAGGCCGTCGAGGCAGCCTTCAAGCTGGCGCGCCGCAACACCGGAACCGGCACCGGCATCGATGGCACCGGCAAGCCGCGCACCAAAATCATCGCGCTCGAAGGCGCCTTCCACGGCCGCACCATGGGCGCCCTCGCGCTCACCGCGAAGGAGGCCTACCGAGCGCCGTTCGCGCCGCTGCCCGGCGGCGTCGTCCACATTCCCTTCGGTGACATCGACGCGCTCCGCGCCGCGGTGGACGACACCGTTGCCGCCGTCTTCCTGGAGCCGATCCAGGGCGAGGCCGGCGTCCGTCCGCTTCCGGCCGGCTACCTGCAGGCCGCACGGGAGGCCACGCGCCAGGCCGGAGCGCTGCTGATCCTCGACGAGGTCCAGACCGGCATCGGCCGCACGGGCAAATGGCTCGCCAGCGAGGACGCCGGGATCGTGCCCGACGCCGTGACGCTCGCCAAGGGCCTGGGCGGCGGTTTCCCGATCGGCGCCCTCGTGACCTTCGGACCGGAGACGTCAGCGCTGCTGGCTGCCGGCCAGCACGGGACCACCTTCGGCGGCAATCCGGTGGCCACCGCGGCCGCTCTGGCCACCCTGCACGTGCTCGAAAACCAGAACGTCCTGGACCACGTCCGGGCGGTGGGGGAGCACCTGCGTTCCGGCCTCGCCGGGATCGGCGGCATCACCGAGGTCCGCGGCGAAGGGCTGCTGATCGGCTTCGACCTCGACGCCGACGTCGCCCCCGCAGTCGTGACGGCCGGCCTCGAGGCGGGCTTCATCGTCAACAGTCCCGGCCCGCGCACCATCCGCCTCGCGCCGCCGCTCATCCTGACGGCCGAACAGGCCGACCGCTTCCTCGCAGCGCTGCCCGCGCTGCTCCAGACCGCAAAGGACGCCCAGTGACCTCGACGGCAGCAAGCTCCACGACCGGACCTTCACCTGCGACTTCGAAAAGCCGTACCCGCCACTTCCTCAAGGACACCGACCTCAGCCCGGCCGAACAGGCTGAAGTCCTCGACCTTGCCGCCCGGATGAAGGCCGCCCCGTACAGCGTGCAGCCCTTCGCCGCCGACGGAAACGGGCGCAAGACCGTGGCCGTCATCTTCGACAAGACCTCCACCCGGACCCGCGTCTCCTTCGCCACCGGCGTCGCCGACATGGGCGGCAATGCGCTCATCATCAATCCGGGCGAGGCGCAGATCGGCCACAAGGAATCCGTGGAGGACACCGCCAAGGTGCTCGAGCGCATGGTCTCCACGATCGTGTGGCGGACCGGCGCGCACTCGGGGCTCGTCGCCATGGCCGAAAACTCGCGCGTCCCGGTAATCAACGCCCTGTGCGACGACTACCATCCCTGCCAGCTCCTCGCCGATCTGCTGACCATCAAGGAACACAAGGGCGCGCTCCAGGGCCTCACCATGAGCTACCTCGGCGACTCAGCCAACAACATGGCCAACTCCTACCTGCTGGCCGGCGTCACCGCGGGCATGAATGTCCGCATCGCAGGCCCGGAAGGCTACCTGCCCTCCCCGGAGATCATCGCCGCGGCGGAGGACCGCGCCGTTGAAACCGGCGGCTCGGTGCTGGTCACGGTGGACCCAGCCGAGGCGCTCCTGGGCGCCGACGTCGTCGCCACCGACACCTGGGTGTCGATGGGCCAGGAGGACGAGAAGGAGGCCCGGCTCCGGCTGTTCCGCGACTACTCCGTGGATGAGGCGGCGATGAAGCTCGCGGCGCCGGACGCCGTCGTGCTCCACTGCCTCCCGGCGTACCGGGGCTACGAGATCGCCGCGGGGGTCATCGACGGCCCGCAGTCGGTGGTCTGGGACGAGGCGGAAAACCGGCTCCACGCCCAGAAGGCGCTCATGGCCTGGCTCATGCACCGCTCAGGCCTGGCCGTTGTGGATGGGCTCGGATAATGTCCGTCCAGCCCGCCTCCCCGGGGGCCAGCCCGGCGACCAAGACGGCCCGGCAGGCGCGGATCACCGCGATCCTGACGGGCGAGTCCGTCCGCTCGCAGGCGGAGCTGGCTGCGCTGCTGGCGGACGACGGCGTCCAGGTCACCCAGGCCACGCTGTCCCGGGACCTCGTGGAACTGGGTGCGGTGCGGGTCCGCGGCAAGGAGGGCGTGCTTGTGTACGCCGTGCCGGGGGAGGGCGGGGAGCGCGCGGCCAGGAGCGGCGTCACGCAGGAAATCCTCGATGCCCGGCTCACCCGGCTGTGCGGGGAACTGCTGGTCACCGCGGAGGCCTCGGCCAACCTCGTGGTGCTGCGCACGCCGCCGGGGGCCGCAAACTTCCTGGCCCTCGCGATCGACCACTCGGTGATGCCTTCGATCCTGGGCACCATTGCGGGGGACGACACCGTCCTGCTGGTCACCCGGGAACCGCTCGGCGGCGCGGACATCGCCGCACGCTTCCTGCAGTTTGCCGAGGAAGCCGGCCAATAAGCTGAGTGCAGAGCTGACACGCTGCACGACCCCGCCGCCACGACTGTGCGGCATCTGAAAACAACCAAGAACCAACAAACAACTAAGGAGCATTTCCGTGACTGAGCGTATTGTGCTGGCCTACTCCGGTGGCCTGGATACTTCCGTAGCCATCGGCTGGATCGGTGAAGCCACCGGTGCCGAGGTCATCGCCGTGGCGGTCGACGTCGGACAGGGCGGCGAATCGCTTGAGACTATCCGCCAGCGCGCCCTGGGCTGTGGTGCCGTCGAAGCGTACGTTGCCGACGCGAGCGACGAGTTCGCCAACGAGTACTGCGTCCCGACGCTGAAGGCCAACGCCCTCTACCAGGGCCACTACCCCCTCGTGTCCGCCATCTCCCGCCCGGTGATCGTCAAGCACCTGGTGAAGGCGGCCCGCGAGTTCGGCGCCACGACCGTTGCCCACGGCTGCACCGGCAAGGGCAACGACCAGGTCCGCTTCGAAGTCGGCATCCAGACCCTCGGCCCGGACCTGAAGTGCATCGCACCGGTCCGCGACCTCGCCCTGACCCGCGACAAGGCCATCGCCTTCGCCGAGGAAAAGGGACTGCCGATCGAGACCACCAAGAAGAACCCGTACTCGATCGACCAGAACGTCTGGGGCCGCGCCGTCGAAACCGGCTACCTCGAGGACATCTGGAACGCCCCCACCAAGGACATCTACGACTACACCGCCGCCCCGGAATTCCCGCCGGCCCCGGATGAGGTCATCATTTCCTTCGAAGCCGGCGTGCCGGTCGCGATCGACGGCGTCAAGGTCACCCCGCTGCAGGCCATCAAGGAACTCAACCGCCGCGCCGGCGCCCAGGGCGTCGGCCGCATCGACGTCGTCGAGGACCGCCTCGTGGGCATCAAGTCCCGTGAGATCTACGAGGCACCGGGCGCCATGGCGCTCATCACCGCGCACAAGCACCTCGAAGACATCACGATCGAACGCGAGCAGGCCCGCTTCAAGGCGACCGTCGGCCAGCGCTGGGCCGAGCTGGTCTACGACGGACAGTGGTTCTCCCCGCTCAAGCGCTCGCTCGACGCCTTCATCGAAGACACCCAGCGCTACGTCACCGGCGACATCCGCATGGTGCTGCACGGCGGCCAGGCCATCGTCAACGGACGCCGCTCCGGGACCTCGCTCTACGACTTCGACCTCGCCACTTACGACACCGGCGACACCTTCGACCAGTCGATGGCTCGCGGCTTCATCGAGCTGTGGGGTATGTCCGCCAAGGTTGCCTCCAGCCGTGACCTCCGGGTCGCAGGTCAGTAATGGCGTCCGCCACGAATGAAGGCGCGCTGTGGGGCGGCCGGTTCGCCGGCCGCCCAGCGGACGCCCTCGCCGCCCTGAGCAAGTCCACGCACTTCGACTGGCGGCTGGCCCGTTATGACATTGCCGGGTCCAAGGCGCACGCCCGCGTGCTGCACAAGGCCGGGCTGCTGGACGACGCCGAGCTCGAAGGCATGCTCGACGCCCTGGGCCGGCTGGACGACGACGTCGCCTCCGGCGCCTACCTGCCGGCGGAGTCCGACGAGGACGTGCACGGTTCGCTGGAGCGCGGGCTCATCGAGCGCGCCGGCACCCAGCTAGGCGGCAAGCTCCGGGCCGGACGGTCACGCAACGACCAGGTGGCCACGCTGGGGCGGATGTTCCTGCGCGACCACGCCCGGATCATCGCGCGCGGCGTGCTCGCCACGATCGACGCGCTGGTGGACCAGGCCAAGGAGCACCGCGGCGTGGCCATGCCAGGCCGCACCCATCTGCAGCATGCCCAGCCGGTGCTGCTCAGCCACCACCTGCTGGCCCACGCCTGGGCGCTGCAGCGCGATGTTCAGCGGCTCCAGGACTGGGACAAGCGCGCCGGTGTCTCGCCCTACGGCTCGGGCGCCCTTGCGGGCTCCTCGCTGGGCCTGGACCCGGAGGCCGTCGCAGCGGAGCTGGGTTTCTTCTCGGCCACGCACAACTCGATCGACGGCACCGCCTCCCGCGACGTCTTCGCCGAGTTCGCCTGGATCACGGCCATGATCGGGGTCGACCTCTCCCGGGTCTCGGAGGAAGTCATCCTGTGGGCCACCAAGGAGTTCTCCTTCGTGACCCTGCACGACTCCTACTCCACCGGCTCCTCGATCATGCCGCAGAAGAAGAACCCGGACGTGGCCGAGCTGGCGCGTGGCAAGGCCGGCCGGCTGATCGGCAACCTGACCGGGCTCCTGGCGACGCTCAAGGGCCTGCCGCTCGCGTACAACCGCGACCTGCAGGAAGACAAGGAACCGGTGTTCGACGCCGCCGACACACTGGAGGTCCTGCTTCCGGCCGTGTCCGGCATGATCGCGACGCTGAAGTTCAACACCGAGCGGATGGAAGCCCTGGCCCCGCAGGGCTTCGCGCTGGCCACAGACATTGCAGAATGGTTGGTCCGGCAGGGTGTTCCGTTCCGTGAGGCGCATGAGCTCTCCGGTGCTGCGGTGAAGCAGGCCGAAAGCCGCGGCGTCGAACTCTGGGACCTGACAGATGAGGAATATGCCGCCATCTCCGGGCACCTGACGCCGGAGGTCCGTACCGTCCTCAGCACGCAGGGCTCGCTCAACAGCAGGAACTCCCAGGGCGGCACCGCACCGGCAGCCGTCGAGCGCCAGCTGCTGGCCCTGGAAGCCGAGCTGTCCGGCGTCCGCGAGTACGCCGGGTAGCTCGAGGCGCTGCAAGCCACGCGAGATGGCATTTCACGGCAATGTTTCCGCGGATCATTGCCGTGAAGTGCCATCTCGCGCCCGTTAAGGTGGGAGCATGCTCCGCTAGGATGGGCGCCATGACCGTAATCACACCAGAAAAGCTTCTGGAAGAACTTCACCGGGCTGCCGACGTCGTGGCCGGAATCGCCGCCAAGTTCACGGAGCAGGACATCAAGGCGCCGTCGGAACTGCCCGGCTGGACCCGCGGCCACGTGCTGGCCCACATCACCGGCATCGCCAACGCGATGGCCCGCCAGCTGGAATACGCGGCCCGGGGCAAAAGCATCGAGCTGTATGACAGCGGCTCCGAAGGCCGCACCCGGGCCATCGACATGGCCGCCGGGCACAGCCTGGAGGAACACCGGGCCGACGTCGACGCGGCCCTGGAACGGGCCCTGCGCGTCTTCGGAGCCCTCGACGCGTCAGGCTGGCACGAGCCCATCACCTACCGCCGGGGAGTCGTGTTCGACGGCGGCCTGGCCCTTTGGCGCGAACTCGTCATCCACGCCACCGATCTGGGCACGGGCCGCGGCCCGGAAACCTGGAGCCGGCCCTTCTGCGAACACCTCTTCGACTTCCTGTCCGCGCGAGTGCCCGAGGGGCAGAAGTTCGTGCTGCAGCCGCTCGGACTGCCGCCGGTGGTCATCGGCAGCGGCGGCCAGTCGACGGTGGTCAGCGGCATGCTGACGGACATCGCCGCGTGGCTGGCCGGCCGCACGCCGTCCCTGGGCAGCCTGCGCGCCACCGCGGCGGCCGACGGCGTCGATCTTCCCGCGCTCCTGCCGTGGCCGGCCGGGGTGCCTGTCAACAACTGAGAGTACCGCCGCAGCCGGATTTCCGCCGAGGTGAGACTTGGCGCCCATGGTCCTTCCCGACATGGGCGCCAAGTCTCACCTCGGGGTGGTCACTTCAAGGCGAGGGCCAGTTCGCGTTCGCGGTCCAGGAGGCTTTCCTTGATGACCAGTCCCCAGCGGAATCCGCCCAGGCTCCCGTCGGTGCGGATGACGCGGTGGCAGGGCACGAACAGGGCCGCCGCGTTGAAGGCGCACGCACTTGCCGCCGCGCGGACGGCCTTGGGATTGCCGGACAGCTCCGCGTATTCCGTGTACGTCACGGGGCTTCCCGGTGCCACGGTCCGAAGCACATCCCAGGCGTGGCTGCGGAAGGGGCCCGACTTCTGCAGCACGGGCACCTCCATGGCCCGGCCGGGATTTCCGGCGTAGAACTCATCCACGGCCTCGGAGATGGATCCGAGCTCCGTGACGGTCTCATATTCGCCCGGCAGGAGGTCCGCGTGGATCTGGCCGGTCAGCTCGTCGGGAACGGCGGTCCAGCCCGAGGACAGCACGGCGCCGTCGCGGGCAATGATGGTGAAGGGGCCGTCCGGGGTGGACATGGTCAACAGCTGGGCTTTCATTGTTTCGCCTTCTTCGGAGTCGGGGGCTGCTTGCGTGCCGCGGCCTGCGCTGCGGCGGCCGCGCGCCAGAGGTGCATGGTGGCGTAGGAGCGCCACGGGCTGACCTCGCTGAAATCGGGTGTCAGCGCGGCGCCAGCAAGCGCCGTGCCACCGGTCGTCGGGTCAGCAGTTATCGGGTCAGCAGTTATCGGGTACAGGGAGCGGATGCCGTTGCGGACCGCGGCGTCGTTGGCGAGGAATATGTCCGGGGCGCCGATGACACGCATCGCGACATAGCCCACCGTCCACGGCCCGACGCCGGCAAGCGGCAGGAGCTTGGACTCCAGCCCGGGCAGGTCATCGCCGTAGCCGAAATCGAGTTCCCCTGAGGCCATCGCCGCCGCGGCAGCACGGACGGAGTCGATCCGGCGCTGCGGACCGCGGAGCAGCTCGAAGCCGGTCTCCGCAATTTGTGCTGCCGAAGGGAACAGCCGGTGCAGGCCGTCGGCCGGCACCAGGCTCTCGCCCCCGGCTTCGGAGAGCTGGACCAGGGCCGTTCGGGCCGCAGCCACGGTGATCTGCTGGCCGATCATCGCCCGGATCAGCAGCTCCTGCGGATCAACGGCCCCCGGCATCCGCATGCCCGGTGTGCCCGCCACACTGGCGGCCAGCCGGGGATCGGCGGCGAGAGCGCCGTCGATGGCGACCGGATCGGCGTCGAGATCCAGGAGGCGGCGGACCCGGCTGAGCAGGGAGGCGAGGTCCCGCAGGTCGACGGCGCCGATCGTCAGGACGAGGGGACGCCCGGCCGCGCCGGCGTCGTAGTCCACCCGGAAGCGGGCATCGCCGTGGGCCAGCCGCAGGGTCCGCGCGTAGGAACGGGACGTCCCTTCCTCGATGCCGGCGACGGCACGGACGGCGAGGAAGTCGAAGATGCCGGGATCGAACGGCTCCCGGTACGGAAGGTTCAGCGTCAGCGCCGTAGAGGAGGCGGGCGCCCGGTGGTGCCGGGCCGTGGCCCGGAGCGCGGAGGGCGTCATGGCAAAGACCTCGCCGATGGTCTCGTTGAACTGGCGCACGCTGCTGAAACCGGCCGCAAAGGCGATGTCGGACACCTTCATGGCCGTGGAGACCAGCAGGGTGCGGGCGGTCTGGGCGCGGCTTGCCCGGGCCAGCGAGAGCGGGCCGGCGCCGAGCTCGTGGCTGAGGATCCGGTTGAGCTGGCGCGAGGAATAGCCTAGGCGGGACGCCAGCCCCTCCACGCCGTCGCGGTTGATCACGCCGTCATTGATCAGCCGCATGGCCCGGCCCGCGATGTCCGAACGGAGGTTCCAGGCGGGTGTGCCGGGCACGGCTTCCGGCAGGCAGCGTTTGCAGGCCCGGTAGCCGGCGTCGTGGGCGGCGGCGGACGTCTCATAGAACGTGACGTTGCCCGCTTTGGGGGTCCGGGCCGGGCAGGACGGCCGGCAGTAGATGCCGGTGGTCCGGACAGCGGTATAGAACTGCCCGTCGAAACGGGTGTCGCGGGCATCGATTGCCCGGTAGCGCTGCCAGAAGTCCATGGCTCCATCCTGCCAGCTTCCCGGTTAGCCTGCTAGCGGAATTCGGACACGGCCGTGGAGCGGGCAGCCGCGGAATTGCTAAAGTCTGAGCATGATTTCCAGTCCGCTTCCTGCCGGGCCGCCGGCAGGCCGGGACGACGGGTCCGACGCGAGCCAGGCGCTCCGGCGGCTGCTCTCGGCGGACGCCAGGCACGTGGCGCCCCTGCTGCTCGGCGCCGTGCTGACGCATGAGGGACGCGATGGGCCGGTGTCGGTGCGGATCACGGAAGTCGAGGCGTACCTGGGGCCGCACGACTCGCTGCGCCCGGATCCCGGCTCGCACACCTTCCGCGGTGCGACGGCCCGCAATGCGCCGATGTTCGGCCCGGCCGGGCACCTGTACGTGTATTTCACCTACGGTATGCACCATTGCGCCAACATCGTCTGCGGGCCCGAGGGCGTGGCCTCGGCCCTGTTGCTCCGGGCCGGGGAGGTCGTGGCAGGCCAGGAGCTGGCACTGGCCAGGCGCCCGACGTCGAAATCCGCCAGGGACCTGGCCAGCGGACCCGCGCGGCTCGCCACGGCGCTCGGCCTCACGACGGCGGACAGCGGACGGGACGCACTCGGCCCGCCGTTCCGGCTGGAACTGCCGGCGGTTCCGCCGTCCGCTGTCAGTTCAGGACCTCGGGTCGGCGTCTCCGGGGACGGCGGTACGGACGACTATCCCTGGCGCTTCTGGCTGACCGGCGATCCAACCGTGTCCCGCTATAAAGCGGCGAAGGTGCGGGGCGCGTAGCTGGGCATGCAATCTGATTCTTTAACATCCTGGGTGGGGGATGATGAATCATTATGGGCGAGGGTAAACGTGGGAAACCAACTAGCGAGTTCGAAAGGCTCCAGATTTTCGAGAAGCTGGCCACCGAATACTTCCGAATGGTCGAACTTTTCATTCCTGGTGGAGAGCCGGTACCTCTCAACTCCACTGAGGGGGAGCGCAGGCACTGGGTGGAGCTCTTGCGTGCGGCCCTGTTGCGTAAATTCATCGTTCGTGATGAACACGTTTCGCTCAAGCTAGTGGTCAGGGCCCTCCGCCTGTGCAACTACTCTGTGGACTGCAAGGTGGCGGAGGGGACAGACGAAGTGACTCATCTGTTCACCGCCGAGATGGTTCAGGACCGCCAAGCTTTGACGTCAGGACCAGCTCAAGATGATGGGCATGACCTCTTCGATGACGTTCTTTACGGACGGCTCTTGCATGGCGACGCTGACAGGTTCCACCGTTCCGAATGGGCGGACGACTACGCCCGGATGAGTACCGCAGCGGCCGGACGGTTCGACGCGGAGCGTGCGCTCAGAAAAGCGCTCGAAGTCGTCAGGTACGGGCTCGCGAATGAACTCCTGCGGTCTCCAGATGAACCGACCGACGATGCCGAGCCTCCAATGGCAAATTTCTAGGTATTTCTAGAACTCGCGCGTGAGGCACCACGGCGCTCGGACTCACGCGATTCTGGCTCACCGGCGACCCCACCGTGTCCCGCTACAAGGCGGCGAAGGCCCGGAGCGGGTACTCTTCCGCGACCGCGAATGGGGCAAGTCGCCGCAGGAAGTCTTCCCGCACCCGCGGCCACTCCTCCGAGAGGAGCGAGAAGACCGCCGTGTCCGAACGGCCCCCGCCGGGCGCAGCGCGGTGGCCGCGGAGGATCCCCTTGAAGCGGGCCCCAAGCCATTCGATCCCCGTCGCGCTCCGAGTGTTGCGGGAGTCGCAACGGAACTCCACCCGATGGACTTCCAGTACCTCAAACGCAAAGGAGAGCAGCATGTTCTTGCTGCCGGCCATAAAACGTTCCGCCGATTTCCAGGCGCTGCTGGGCGGGGACGTAGTCGCGAAGGGCGGTCGTGCCCCAGGAGAGCTCCCGTGCGCCCGTCGGTCACGGTGCAGGGAATCGTGGCGGGAGCGTCCAGCCTGGACTGAAACAGAGCGGCCAGCTCGTCCTGCGTCCGGGGCATCGCGGCGGCCATGGAGCGGGCGGACGATTTGGTACCAGCCAATAAGGTGGATGGATGAATCAAAGGGAGTCGGACCAGATCAGAACGGCGGAACCGGTGGACCAGCTGTTCAGCTGCCTGAGCACCGAATCCGCTCCCTGCTGCGCCTCTAGCTAGACCATTCCGGCTGTATCGGTAGAATTCGCTGACAAACACTGCCTTGCTTGTTGCCTTGATGAGTTGCCTTGATGAGTTGCCTTGACAAGTTCACTGCCTGACATGTTCAAACGGGTTTACCGAAATGGTTGTAGAATGGACGGTCTGTCTTTTTCGATAGGGGAACGTTCGATGCACGACGCTGATTTGGCCCATGAACGCGACTATGTGGCCGGACTCTACGCCCGGCTCGATGAGTTGCGGGCAGAAAAGCGCGCCCAGCTGGCCCAGGTCCGCCGCGCCGGTGCCGTGGGCACCATGCAGAATGTCTCCGAACGCGACGCCTTCGCGGCACTCTACGAGGACCGTCTCGCCCAGCTCGACGCCGTCGACGACCGCCTGGTATTCGGCCGCCTGGACCTTGATTCCGGGGAGGCCCAGTACATCGGCCGCATCGGCCTGACCACCGAGGACCTCCAGCGCCTCATGGTGGACTGGCGGGCGCCCGAAGCGGGCCACTTCTACCAGGCGACGGCGTTCGACCGCCAGGGAGTCCGCCGCCGCCGCCACCTGATCCTGCAGGGCCGCGAAGTCAAGGCGATCGAGGATGACGTGCTCGACGCCGACATGCTCGCCGACAACGATTCGCTCCAAGGCGAAGGCGCGCTGCTGGCCGCGCTGAATTCCAAGCGGACGGGCCGGATGTCCGACATCGTCGGCACCATCCAGTCCGAACAGGACCGGATCATCCGTTCCTCCATTTCCGGGGCACTCGTTGTCCAGGGCGGACCGGGCACCGGCAAGACGGCCGTCGCACTGCACCGCGCCGCCTACCTGCTCTATACCCACCGGGACCGGCTCAAGACCGCCGGCGTACTACTGGTGGGTCCGACGTCGTCCTTCATGAAGTACATCGAACGCGTGCTGCCCTCGCTCGGCGAGACCGGCGTCGTGATGGCGAGCCTGGGCCGGCTGATGCCCGGCATCACCGCCGTTGCGGAGCCGGAGTCCACCGTCGCCGCCATCAAGGGCCGGCTCGACATGGCCGACGTCGTGGCCAACGCCGTGGCCAACCGGCAGCGGATCCCCGCCGGGAACCGGGTCCTCGAGGTTGACGGGCGCAAGCTTGTCCTGACGCCACGGCAGGTCCGCCGGGCCCGGGAAAAGGCACGCGCCACCCGTAAGCCGCACAACGAGGCCCGCGTCTCCTTCGTCAAGATCCTGCTGCGCGAACTGACTGAACAGATGACGGAACTGGTGGAGGCGGGCAGCATCGGCAACAACGCCGACCGCTCCTACCTGGCCGAGGACGTCCGCTCGGCCCGGGACGTCCGGATTGCCCTGAACCTGTGCTGGATGCCGATGACCCCGGAGAAGCTCGTGGGGGAGCTGCTGAGCAAACCGGCCATCCTGGCAGCGTGCACCCCGAACCTCAGCCAGGCGGAGCGGGCCCTGCTGCTGCGGCCGGCCGAATCGCCCTGGACCGAGGCCGATGTCCCGCTGCTGGACGAAGCCGCGGAACTTCTCGGCGAGCTCGACACCGCAGCCGGACGGGGACTGGCCCAGCAGGAACACGACCGCGCCCGCGACTTGGCCAATGCCAAGCAGACCCTGGTCAACATGGAAACAGCCGGCGTGGATGTCCTCATCTCCGCCGAGGACCTGGTGGACCAGAACCAGGAACGCGAAGCCCGGTTGACTGCCGCGGAGCGTGCCACCACCGATCGCACCTGGGCCTTCGGGCACATCGTGGTGGATGAGGCGCAGGAACTCTCGCCTATGCAGTGGCGGCTGCTGGTCCGCCGCTGCCCGCTGAAGTCCTTCACGATCGTGGGGGACATCGCCCAGACAAGTTCCGTTGCCGGAGCCAATTCCTGGCACAGCGCCCTGGCCCCCATGTTCGGGGACCGCTGGCAGCTCGAGGAACTCACCGTCAACTACCGCACCCCCTCCCAGATCGCCGAAGCGGCCGCGCGGATGGCTAACGCGGCCGGACTGGTTGTCTCGGCCCCCAAGGCAGTCCGGGAAGGGCGCTGGGCCCCTGTCATCGACCGCGTCGGGACGGGCCAGATCGTCGACAAGCTCGTCGAGGTGCTTCCGGACGAGCTTGGCGCCATCGAGGGCGGCCTTCTTGCCGTGATAGCCGACGGCGCGCTGCTGCCGGAGGCCACCAAGGCGCTGCGCGCCGTGTATGGCCGTCGCGTCGGGACCGGTGCCGGGAGCTATGTGCAGGATATCGTGGTGATCAGCCCCCGCGAGGCAAAGGGCCTGGAGTTCGACGGCGTCGTGGTGCTGGAGCCGACGGCGATGCTCAACCATGAGCATGGCCGGGTCGGCGACCTCTACGTCGCCATGACCAGGCCCACGCAGCGCCTGAGGCTTATCGCCGCCGCCGGGGTGCCGGCCGGCATCGAGGACTGAGCCCGTTACCTGGGCTGCGTCACCTGCACGGCGTCACCTGCACTGCGGGTGAGCCGATCCTGCTAACTTAGATTCCGTGTCCCAGCTAAATAATCTCGATGCCCAGCAGAACGACCCAAGCTTCGCCAATATCTGGCAGGAGCTGAAATGGCGCGGCTTGGTCCACGTCTCCACGGATGAGGCGGAGCTGGAAAAGCTGCTCGCCGGGGATCCCGTGACGTACTACTGCGGCTTCGACCCGACCGCACCGAGCCTGCACCTGGGCAACCTTGTACAGCTGCTGCTCATGCGCCGGATCCAGCTGGCCGGCCACAAGCCCCTCGGGCTGGTCGGCGGTTCCACCGGTTTGATCGGCGATCCGCGCCCGACGGCGGAGCGCACCCTCAACACCAAGGACACGGTTTCGGAGTGGGTAGGGTACCTGCAAGCCCAGGTCCGTCGCTTCCTCAGCTTCGAGGGCGACAACGCAGCCCGGATGGTCAACAACCTGGACTGGACGGCGCCGTTGAGCGCCATCGACTTCCTGCGCGAGATCGGAAAGCACTTCCGTGTCGGCACTATGCTGCGCAAGGATGCCGTGGCGTCACGCCTTGGCTCCGACGAGGGCATCAGCTACACCGAGTTCAGCTACCAGATCCTGCAGGGCATGGACTACCTCCAGCTCTTCCGCGACTACGACTGCGTGCTGCAGACCGGCGGCTCGGACCAGTGGGGCAACCTGACCAGCGGCACCGAACTCATCCGCAAGGTTGAGGGCAAGCATGTCCACGCCCTCGGCACGCCGCTCATCACCAACTCCGACGGCACCAAGTTCGGCAAGAGCGAAGGCAACGCAATCTGGCTGGATCCGGAGATGTGCAGCCCGTACGCCTTCTACCAGTTCTGGCTCAACACGGCGGACGACGACGTCGCGGCGCGCCTTAAAGTGTTCACCTTCCTGAGCCGGGCGGAGATTGAGGCCCTGGAGGTCGCCGTCGCAGAGCGGCCGTTCGCCCGGGAAGGCCAGCGGAAGCTGGCCTACGAGGTGACCTCGCTCGTCCACGGAGTGGACGCCACGGAGAAGGTCATCGCAGCATCGGCAGCGGTGTTCGGCAACGGTGACCTTACGTTGCTGGATGAGGCAACCCTGAAGGCCGCGACCTCGGAACTGCCTTCCGTCACTGTCGACGCCGGCGGCTTGGGAATCATCGAACTGCTGGTGGCCTCCGGCCTGTCGGAAAGCAAGTCGGCCGCCCGCCGCACCGTGGGTGAAGGCGGGGCCTACGTGAACAACGCGAAGGTATCGGATCCTGAGACGGTTGTCGCTCTCAGCCAGTTGCTGCATGGGCGGTACCTACTGCTGCGCCGGGGCAAGAAGAACCTGGCAACGGTGGAAGTCTCCGCGTCCTGAACCGGTCCCAAAAGTCATCTGCACGCTCCTCCCCGGCCGATTTGCACGGCAGGGGAGGAGCGTGTAATGTTTTCTGAGTTGCCGCCGCTGAGTGGTGACAGACCCCCAACAAATGAGAAGCAATTCTTCATGCGCTAGGCGCTGATAATGAAAAATTGCTCCAATTATGCTGGGCGGATTCGCTCCACCGAGTGAAATTCGGATGAAAATCCCGAATTTGCAAAGTGGAAATGAATGAAATAAGCTATGAACATCGCAGCGAAGAAAAGCGAAACAAAGAATTCATTGAAATACGAAAAATGAATTGTTTCGACAAGTATTCGAATGTGTCTGTTGTTTGAGAACTCAATAGTGTGCCAAGTTTGTTGATACCAATTTATTTATATGGATTGGTTGAATTTGCCGGATCCCGCCACCCCGTGGTGTGGTCTGGTGTTTTTGGCTGGTTTCAAATTTTGTGCAGCCTTCTTCTCCCGTTTTCCCGGGGGTGTTGGTTGTGTCTGTTTTTGTTTTACTTCAACGGAGAGTTTGATCCTGGCTCAGGATGAACGCTGGCGGCGTGCTTAACACATGCAAGTCGAACGATGATCCGGTGCTTGCACCGGGGATTAGTGGCGAACGGGTGAGTAACACGTGAGTAACCTGCCCTTGACTCTGGGATAAGCCTGGGAAACCGGGTCTAATACCGGATATGACTTCCTGCCGCATGGCGGGGGGTGGAAAGCTTTACGGCGGTTTTGGATGGACTCGCGGCCTATCAGCTTGTTGGTGAGGTAATGGCTCACCAAGGCGACGACGGGTAGCCGGCCTGAGAGGGTGACCGGCCACACTGGGACTGAGACACGGCCCAGACTCCTACGGGAGGCAGCAGTGGGGAATATTGCACAATGGGCGCAAGCCTGATGCAGCGACGCCGCGTGAGGGATGACGGCCTTCGGGTTGTAAACCTCTTTCAGTAGGGAAGAAGCGAAAGTGACGGTACCTGCAGAAGAAGCGCCGGCTAACTACGTGCCAGCAGCCGCGGTAATACGTAGGGCGCAAGCGTTATCCGGAATTATTGGGCGTAAAGAGCTCGTAGGCGGTTTGTCGCGTCTGCCGTGAAAGTCCGGGGCTCAACTCCGGATCTGCGGTGGGTACGGGCAGACTAGAGTGATGTAGGGGAGACTGGAATTCCTGGTGTAGCGGTGAAATGCGCAGATATCAGGAGGAACACCGATGGCGAAGGCAGGTCTCTGGGCATTAACTGACGCTGAGGAGCGAAAGCATGGGGAGCGAACAGGATTAGATACCCTGGTAGTCCATGCCGTAAACGTTGGGCACTAGGTGTGGGGGACATTCCACGTTTTCCGCGCCGTAGCTAACGCATTAAGTGCCCCGCCTGGGGAGTACGGCCGCAAGGCTAAAACTCAAAGGAATTGACGGGGGCCCGCACAAGCGGCGGAGCATGCGGATTAATTCGATGCAACGCGAAGAACCTTACCAAGGCTTGACATGGACCGGAAACACCTGGAAACAGGTGCCCCGCTTGCGGCCGGTTCACAGGTGGTGCATGGTTGTCGTCAGCTCGTGTCGTGAGATGTTGGGTTAAGTCCCGCAACGAGCGCAACCCTCGTTCCATGTTGCCAGCGCGTAGTGGCGGGGACTCATGGGAGACTGCCGGGGTCAACTCGGAGGAAGGTGGGGACGACGTCAAATCATCATGCCCCTTATGTCTTGGGCTTCACGCATGCTACAATGGCCGGTACAAAGGGTTGCGATACTGTGAGGTGGAGCTAATCCCAAAAAGCCGGTCTCAGTTCGGATTGGGGTCTGCAACTCGACCCCATGAAGTCGGAGTCGCTAGTAATCGCAGATCAGCAACGCTGCGGTGAATACGTTCCCGGGCCTTGTACACACCGCCCGTCAAGTCACGAAAGTTGGTAACACCCGAAGCCGGTGGCCTAACCCCTTGTGGGAGGGAGCTGTCGAAGGTGGGACTGGCGATTGGGACTAAGTCGTAACAAGGTAGCCGTACCGGAAGGTGCGGCTGGATCACCTCCTTTCTAAGGAGCACCTACAGGCTGTCTGTCCCGTGTATGCGGGGTGCGAGAGTCTGTCAGGAGTATATGCCCGCTGCGCAGACGATTGTTCTGCGGCGGGTGCTCACGGGTGGAATATCAACGAATAGGTGCCTGGCGGCACGGGCCGGTAACAAGTACGGACACTCCTTTCGGGGAGGGTCCTGGAACGTCACCGGATTGATGCTGCCGGGTAGTGTTTGGCACACTGTTGGGTCCTGAGGCAACAGGACCGCGGCGCATGCCTGTTCCCGTTTTGTCGGTGGCGGGTGTGCGGTGCGGGACGTTTGTTTCTGGTTTCCTGGCCGCGCCGATCATGCACGGAGCCCCTTGGGGGTGTGTGTGGGGTGTGGGGTACGGGGTTGTTGTTTGAGAACTACATAGTGGACGCGAGCATCTTTTATAAGAAGCAATTTCCAAGAATATGAACCTGGATCTGTGCCGTGGACTTGGTTGTGCCTTCGGGTGTGGCTGGTTGCGGTGTGGTTTCCGTGGTTCTCTCGTGAAGTAGTTTTTGATCTTTTGTGGTCAAGTTTTTAAGAGCACACGGTGGATGCCTTGGCATTAGGAGCCGAAGAAGGACGTAGGAATCTGCGATAAGCCTGGGGGAGTCGATAACCGGACTGTGATCCCAGGGTGTCCGAATGGGGAAACCCCGCCACGCGTCGCAAGGCGACGTGGTGACCCGCATCTGAACACATAGGGTGCGTGGAGGGAACGCGGGGAAGTGAAACATCTCAGTACCCGCAGGAAGAGAAAACAATAGTGATTCCGTCAGTAGTGGCGAGCGAACGCGGATCAGGCTAAACCGTTCCATGTGTGATAGCCGGCGGGCGTTGCATGGTCGGGGTTGTGGGACTTTCCATACCAGCTCTGCCGGGCTGGGAAGGTGAGAGTGTGGACATAGGTGAACGGTCTTGAAAGGCCGGCCGTAGAGGGTGTGAGCCCCGTAACCGAAATGTTGTGCACCGCCTGGGAGGTATCCCAAGTAGCACGGGGCCCGAGAAATCCCGTGTGAATCTGTCAGGACCACCTGATAAGCCTAAATACTCCCTAATGACCGATAGCGGACCAGTACCGTGAGGGAAAGGTGAAAAGTACCCCGGGAGGGGAGTGAAACAGTACCTGAAACCGTGTGCTTACAATCCGTCGGAGCAGCCGTGAGTAATCACAAGTAGCTGTGACGGCGTGCCTTTTGAAGAATGAGCCTGCGAGTTAGTGTTACGTCGCGAGGTTAACCCGTGTGGGGAAGCCGTAGCGAAAGCGAGTCTGAACAGGGCGTTGCAGTGGCGTGATCTAGACCCGAAGCGAAGTGATCTACCCATGGCCAGGTTGAAGCGACGGTAAGACGTCGTGGAGGACCGAACCCACTTCAGTTGAAAATGGAGGGGATGAGCTGTGGGTAGGGGTGAAAGGCCAATCAAACTTCGTGATAGCTGGTTCTCCCCGAAATGCATTTAGGTGCAGCGTTGCGTGTTTCTTGCCGGAGGTAGAGCTACTGGATGGCTAATGGGCCCTACAAGGTTACTGACGTCAGCCAAACTCCGAATGCCGGTAAGTGAGAGCGCAGCAGTGAGACTGTGGGGGATAAGCTTCATAGTCGAGAGGGAAACAGCCCAGACCACCAACTAAGGCCCCTAAGCGTGTGCTAAGTGGGAAAGGATGTGGAGTTGCGAAGACAACCAGGAGGTTGGCTTAGAAGCAGCCATCCTTAAAAGAGTGCGTAATAGCTCACTGGTCAAGTGATTCCGCGCCGACAATGTAGCGGGGCTCAAGTACACCGCCGAAGTTGTGGATTTCGGACAACAGCCAAGCCGCCCCTTGTGGGTTGGTTCAGGCGTCCGGAGTGGTAGGGGAGCGTCGTGTGGGCAGTGAAGTCGCGGTGTAAACCAGCGGTGGAGCCCACACGAGTGAGAATGCAGGCATGAGTAGCGAAAGACGGGTGAGAAACCCGTCCGCCGAATGATCAAGGGTTCCAGGGTCAAGCTAATCTGCCCTGGGTAAGTCGGGACCTAAGGCGAGGCCGACAGGCGTAGTCGATGGACAACGGGTTGATATTCCCGTACCGGTGAAAAACCGTCCATGCCGAACGGGGGACACTAACCGCCCGAAACCTGCCCGATCGTCCTTCGGGATGTGCGGGTTTTGGTGGAGCGCGGGACCTGATCCCGGGAGGCAAGCGTATTAACAGGTGTGACGCAGGAAGGTAGCCGAGCCGGGCGATGGTTGTCCCGGTCTAAGGATGTAGGGCGAACGGTAGGCAAATCCGCCGTTCATGATGCCTGAGATCTGACGGGACCCCCGTGAGGGGGGATTCGGTGATCCTATGCTGCCGAGAAAAGCATCGACGCGAGGTTTCAGCCGCCCGTACCCCAAACCGACACAGGTGATCAGGTAGAGAATACTAAGGCGATCGAGAGAATTATGGTTAAGGAACTCGGCAAAATGCCCCCGTAACTTCGGGAGAAGGGGGCCCCCAGCGTGATGGACACTTTGCTGTCCGGAGCGTGCAGGGGCCGCAGAGACCAGGGGGAAGCGACTGTTTACTAAAAACACAGGTCCGTGCGAAGTCGCAAGACGATGTATACGGACTGACTCCTGCCCGGTGCTGGAAGGTTAAGAGGACCGGTTAGCCGCAAGGCGAAGCTGAGAATTCAAGCCCCAGTAAACGGCGGTGGTAACTATAACCATCCTAAGGTAGCGAAATTCCTTGTCGGGTAAGTTCCGACCTGCACGAATGGAGTAACGACTTCCCCGCTGTCTCAACCATAAACTCGGCGAAATTGCAGTACGAGTAAAGATGCTCGTTACGCGCAGCAGGACGGAAAGACCCCGAGACCTTTACTATAGTTTGGTATTGGTGTTCGGAGTGGCTTGTGTAGGATAGGTGGGAGACGTGGAAGCCCGGACGCCAGTCCGGGTGGAGTCATCGTTGAAATACCACTCTGGTCACTTTGGACATCTAACTTCGGCCCGTAATCCGGGTCAGGGACAGTGCCTGATGGGTAGTTTAACTGGGGCGGTTGCCTCCTAAAAAGTAACGGAGGCGCCCAAAGGTTCCCTCAGCCTGGTTGGCAATCAGGTGTCGAGTGTAAGTGCACAAGGGAGCTTGACTGTGAGAGAGACATCTCGAGCAGGGACGAAAGTCGGGACTAGTGATCCGGCGGTACATTGTGGAATGGCCGTCGCTCAACGGATAAAAGGTACCTCGGGGATAACAGGCTGATCTTGCCCAAGAGTCCATATCGACGGCATGGTTTGGCACCTCGATGTCGGCTCGTCGCATCCTGGGGCTGGAGTAGGTCCCAAGGGTTGGGCTGTTCGCCCATTAAAGCGGTACGCGAGCTGGGTTTAGAACGTCGTGAGACAGTTCGGTCCCTATCCGCTGCGCGCGCAGGAAATTTGAGAAGGGCTGTCCTTAGTACGAGAGGACCGGGACGGACGAACCTCTGGTGTGTCAGTTGTACTGCCAAGTGCACCGCTGATTAGCTACGTTCGGATGGGATAACCGCTGAAAGCATCTAAGCGGGAAGCTCGCTTCGAGATGAGATTTCCATACACCTTGTGTGTGAGAGGCCCCCAGCCAGACCACTGGGTTGATAGGCCGGATGTGGAAGCGAGGACCAACGACTCGTGAAGCTGACCGGTACTAATAGGCCGATAACTTACACCACACACCACCGGTGAACGGCGTCAAAAGACGTTCACACCAACGGCGGTAAAAAAGAAAACAAGACTGCTTGCGTCCACTATGTGGTTCCCAGACAACAAACCCTTACCGGTATAGTTGTTCCAGGGAACAAAAACCACAACACAATAACAACACCACCACGCCCGGCCCAGGTCAGGCAACGGTGGAACCACAGTTGTTGTAACCACAGATTTCCCACCCCCGGGCACACCCGGCGGGACGGGACAAAGGGTTACGGCGGTCATAGCGTGGGGGAAACGCCCGGTCCCATCCCGAACCCGGAAGCTAAGACCCACAGCGCCGATGGTACTGCACCCGGGAGGGTGTGGGAGAGTAGGTCACCGCCGGACAACCATTAAACGGTCGAGAGCCCCCAACCACAGGTCGGGGGCTCTCCCGCATTTAACACGCCTGCGCCAAAACGGCTTGAAATGCCAGGGTCGTCAGCCGGCGGCCGGCGGCCGCACCTGAGCCAGGCACCTCCGCCGCCGGGAAACACGCACCCTCTCCGCCGGCGCGCCGCCGTCGCAACGGCATGGCCTGATCCGCACTTGTGAGACTTGCCACCGGAGGGCCCGATTGGGTTGGTGCCGTTAGCCGGTGGCGGGCGGCTCGCCTAGAATTGGATGAGATGTACGGACTTCGAAGCGCTTGATTTCGGGTTGCGTAGGAAACGAAACACGGAACAGAGCGGCTGCCATTGCGCCAGTGGTCAGCTCATAACAGGAGGAATCCAGCATGGCTGAGCACAACGAAGGCAACCGAGGCGGCAAAGACCGCGGCAACTTTGGCGGACGCAGTTCGGGCGGAGGCCCCTTCCGCGGCACGAACAACTCAGGCGGTGACCCTCGCGGATTCCGGGCCAGGGACGATAGTGACCGCAAGCCGTCTGGAGACAGTCCCGCGCGTGAAGGCGGGGAGCGCCGCAGCTTCGGCGCCGGGGATCGCGACCGTAAGCCGTTCACCGGCGGCGGCGACCGTAAGCCGTTCAGCGGTGCCGGCGATCGCGATCGCAAGCCGTTTGGCGATCGTGCCCCGCGTGAAGGCGGGGAACGCCGTAGCTTCGGTGCCGGCGACCGTAAGCCGTTCAGCGGTGCCGGCGATCGCGACCGCAAGCCATTTGGTGATCGTGCTCCGCGTGAAGGCGGGGAACGCCGTAGCTTCGGTGCCGGGGACCGTGACCGTAAGCCGTTCAGCGGTGCCGGGGACCGTGACCGTAAGCCGTTCAGCGGTGCCGGCGACCGTGACCGTAAGCCGTTCAGCGGTGCCGGCGACCGTGACCGTAAGCCGTTCAGTGATCGTGCTCCGCGTGAAGGCGGGGAACGCCGTAGCTTCGGTGCCGGCGACCGTGACCGTAAGCCGTTCGGCGGTGCCGGCGACCGTGACCGTAAGCCGTTCGGCGGTGCCGGCGACCGTGACCGTAAGCCGTTCGGCGGTGCCGGCGACCGTGACCGTAAGCCGTTCGGCGGTGCCGGCGACCGTGACCGGAAACCGTTCAGCGGCGGCGACAACCGGAAGCCATTCGGCAACCGCGAGGACCGTCCGGCCAGGAGCTTCGACCGCGGCGACTCGGGTCCGCGCCAGTTCGGACGCGACCGCGCTGAAGACCGCCCGGTCCGTGTACCGAACGCCCGCGATCTCCGCAGCGCCAACCGCCCCGACCGCGAGCGTTCACCCCAGATTGATGAGGACGTCACGGGCAAGGAACTTGACCGCGCCACGCAACACCAGATCAAGACCCTCGAAGCCAACAGCGCTGAATGGGTGGCCCGCCATCTGGTCATGGCAGGACGCCTCATTGACGACGAGCCCGAGCTCGCCTTCCAGCACGCCCTTGCGGCAAGCCGCCGCGGCGGCCGCCTGGCGGCTGTCCGCGAGGCCGTCGGCCTGACCGCCTACGCGGCCGGCCACTACGGTGAGGCGCTGCGGGAATTCCGCACCTACCGCAGGATCAGCGGTTCAAACATGCACTTGCCGGTCATGGCTGACTGCGAGCGTGGCCTGGGCCGCCCCGATCGCGCCCTGGACATGGCGCGATCCGAAGAAGCCAAGGACCTCGACGCCCCCGGCAAGGTGGAACTGGCCATTGTGGCCTCCGGTGCCCGCACTGACTTGGGACAGCTCGACGCCGCAGTCTCCGAGTTGGAGATCCCCCAGCTGGACATCAACCGGGCCTTCTCCTACAGCCCTCGCCTCTTCCGTGCCTACGCCGATGCCCTGACTGCAGCCGGCCGCGCCGGTGATGCCGGCAAGTGGCGGCACCAGGCCGGGGCCGCGGAGAACGCGCTCGGCCTCGGTACTGACGAGGAACCGGACATCATCGACCTCGGCTGGGATGAGGAAGAGGAAGCCCGCGAGGAAGAGCAGCAGCGCCGGCTGCGCGCCCAGCAGGCGGCCGAGGCCGACGCCGGGGCCGAAGAGCGGGCACCGCGCGCCGCCGGGGCCGCAGCCGTGGCTGGCCTGCCGGAAGCGTCCGCAGCCGAGTCCGGATTTGACTCCCTTGATGAGGGCTCCGACGACGTAGAAGCGGACTACTTCGAGTCGGACGACTCGGAGTCCGATGAGGATTCCGTGGAGAAGGATGCCCTGGACCGTTCTGAGGTACTGACCGGAGAAGACGCCGGCCACGCCGATTCCCACGACGCAGCCTTCGGCGGGCAGCCGGAACAGTCGGATCAGCCGGAACGCGTCGAGGACTAGTCGGATGGCCGGGACGGACTTGATCTCCACCTTCGATGCCCTGCTCGCCGATCTCGACGGCGTGGTCTACGCAGGACCCAACGCCATCCCGGGGGCTGTGGAGTCGCTGCGCAGACTCGCTGGAATCGGCGTCGGCCTGGGCTATGTCACGAACAACGCGTCACGGACGCCCGCGCAGGTAGCCCGGCACCTGCGCGAGCTCGGTGCGCCGGCGGAGGACCACCAGGTGGTCAGTTCCTCGCAGGCCGCCGCTGCGCTGCTGGCGTCGCTGCTGCCTGCCGGGGCACCCGTGCTCATCACCGGCAGTGCGGCGCTGGCGCGGGAGATTGATCTGGTCGGTCTGGTCCCGGTCCGCAGCGCGGCGGGAAACCCCGTCGCCGTCGTGCAGGGATTCAGCCCCGATATCGGCTGGAAGGACCTCGCGGAAGCGTCGTACGTCGTCGCCGGCGGCGCCCTGTGGGTGGCGACCAACACGGACATGTCCATTCCCCAGGCCCGGGGCATTGCCCCGGGCAACGGAACGCTTGTGGCCGCCGTGGCGGCGGCCACAGGCCGGACGCCTCTCGTCGCAGGCAAGCCACAAGCGCCGCTGTTCCACACCGCCGCCAAGCGGCTGGCCGCGGACCGGCCGCTCGTCGTCGGCGACCGCCTGGATACCGACATCCTCGGCGGCAACAACGCCGGGTTTGCCACGGTGGCCGTCCTCACGGGCGTCGACACCCGGGAATCGATCCTCGCCGCCCGGACGGTGGAGCGCCCTGATTTTGTCATCAGGAACCTGACGGAGCTCTACCTGCCCTACCCGGCGGTGGAGTACGACGCCGGACGGTTCCGCAGCGGCTCGGCCTCCGCGATCGTGCGCGGACAGTCTGTCCACATCAGCGGCGATCCCGCCGACCTTGATTCCTGGCGGGCGGCCTGTTCGGCCTGGTGGGCCGCGAACCCCGAGACCACCAGCGCCCTGGCGCCGGTGGTCGAATGGCTCGATCACTAAACTGGACACATGACCGAGCTGAACCGCGCAACTGAGACGGAAGAACCTGAGGTGGAGGACGCGCTGGCGGGAGTCACTTGGCCTTCGCTCCCGTCGGAGCAGCCGGAAGCAGCCCGGGACCCGGCCGTCAGCGCCGTGCTGGATCGCCTCGGCGCGCTGCCGGAGACGCCTGTGTCCGGGCACAGCGACATCTACGGCGGACTGTACGACGAGCTGATGGAAGCCCTCAACGAGGACGTCGCAGGACATATCAGTGCAATGGGGGATGCCTCAGATGAGCAGGCTTGACCAGATCCTTGTCAGCCAAGGGCTGGCAAGGTCCCGCACCCATGCCGCACGACTGATCGCCGAAGGCAAGGTCAGCTCCGGCGGCGAGGTGCTGGCGAAGGCCTCGCTCCAGATCCAGGACGGCACCGTGCTGGAAGTCGCCGCCACCGGCGAGGACAGCTACGTCAGCCGCGCGGGACATAAGCTGGCCGGTGCGCTGGATGCCTTCCCCGCCGTCGAGGTCGCCGGCAAGCGGTGCCTCGACGCCGGTGCCTCCACCGGCGGTTTCACCGATGTGCTGCTCCGGCGCGGTGCAGACCACGTTGTGGCGGTGGATGTGGGGCACGGCCAGCTGGTCCCGGAAATCCGGAACGATGCCCGGGTCTGGGTCCACGAGGGCCTCAACGTCCGGTACATGACGCCGGAGGAGATCGGCGGGCCCGTCTCCCTGACAGTGGCGGACCTGTCCTTCATCTCCCTGACCCTGGTGGTTGCGCCCCTGGCCGCCTGCACGGAGCCCGGCGGGGACCTCGTCCTCATGGTGAAACCGCAGTTCGAGATCGGCAAGGACCGGCTGGGTCGCACCGGCGTGGTCACCTCCGAGCGGGAGCGCCGCCTCGCGGTGGGCAAAGTTGCCGCCGCCGCGATGGATGCGGGCCTTGAACTGAAGGGCCTTGCCGGCAGCCCGTTGCCCGGCCAGGACGGAAACGTCGAGTACTTCCTGTGGATAAAGCGCGGGATCCGGACAGACCTGCCTAAGATCGAGGAGCGGGACGCAGCCGTTGCTGCGATGCTCGGAACAATCTGGCCGAACCACTAGTACCACCAGAAGGCGGAACCCGATGAGCAGGCGTGTCCTCATCCTTGCCCACACAGGCCGCGAGGAATCCCTCAAGGCTGCCTGGGAAGCGTGCGCCCAGCTGCATGCCTCCGGCCTTGTCCCGGTGATGCAGAAAACCGAGCTCGGGGACATGGTCCGCTTCTTCGGGCGCCTCGACCAGCCCGTTGAGGTCCTCCATGACCACGTGAAGCTGCCCGACGTCGAACTCGTCATGGTGCTCGGCGGGGACGGCACCATCCTGCGGGCCGCGGAACTCGTGCGGGAAGTCGATGTGCCACTGCTGGGCGTCAACCTCGGCCACGTGGGCTTCCTGGCCGAGAGCGAGCGGGCCGACCTTGCCCAGACCGTCGAGTGGATCGCCAGCCGAGAGTACACGGTGGAAGAGCGGATGACCATCGACGTCCAGGTCTGGGTCCGCGGGCAGAAGATCTGGCACACCTGGGCGCTCAACGAGGCCGCGATCGAAAAAGGCAACCGGGAACGCATGCTCGAGGTGGTCACCGAAGTCGATGAACGCCCGCTGACCTCGTTCGGCTGCGACGGCGTGGTCCTCGCCACCCCCACCGGTTCAACCGCGTACGCTTTCTCCGCCGGCGGCCCGGTGGTGTGGCCGGAGGTCGAGGCGCTGCTGATCGTGCCGATCAGCGCCCACGCGCTCTTCGCCAAACCGCTCGTGGTCTCGCCGCGGTCCCGCCTCGCCGTCGAGATCCTGAACCGGACCGACGCCCAGGGCGTGCTGTGGTGCGACGGCCGCCGGTCCGTGGACCTGCCGCCCGGCGCCCGCGTGGAAGTGACCCGGTCCGCCACGCCCGTGCGGCTGGCGCGGACGCACCAGACTCCCTTCTCCGGGCGGCTGGTCCGCAAGTTCGAACTTCCGATCCAGGGCTGGCGTGGCCCCATGCCACAGACCGAAGCCGTCCACACCGGGCCCGTGCCGGTTATCCGCACGCCCCGCCCCATGCCGCCGCTGCCCGCGCCGCGCCACGCGGGCCCCGCGGGGGCAACTGATCAGGCACCCGATCCATCGACTGCGGAGTGAACCATGCTTGAAGAACTGAGAATCCGCGACCTCGGCGTCATCACCGACGCCACCCTGCCGCTGGGCCCGGGCCTGAGCGTGGTGACCGGTGAAACCGGTGCGGGCAAGACCATGGTGGTCACCGCCGTCGGGCTGCTGCTCGGTGCCAGATCCGACGCCGGGGCCGTGCGCAGCGGCGCGAAAAGCGCCTCCGCCGAGGCCGTGCTGAAACTCGACGCCGGGCACGCCGCCGTCGTGCGGGCGCGTGAGGCCGGGGCCGACGTCGAGGAGGTCGACGGCGGCGTGGAACTGCTGCTCGCCCGCAGCGTCGGCGCGGACGGCCGCAGCCGGGCGTACCTCGGCGGACGCGCCGCCCCCGTCGGGGTGCTCGCAGAAATCGGCGAAACCCTCGTGGTGGTCCACGGACAGTCCGACCAGATCAGGCTCAAGAGCCCGGTGGCGCAGCGCGGCGCCCTGGACAAGTTCGCGGGGGAGCCCCTGGCGGGAACCCTGGCCGCGTACCAGGAACTGTACGCCCACTGGCACGCGAGCCAGGCCGAACTCGATGCACTCCGCAGCGCCGCCCGCGAACGCCTCCGTGAGGCGGAATCGCTGGAGGTTGCCCTCGCGGAGATCGACGCCGTGGACCCGCAGCCGGGGGAGGACGAGTCCCTCAAGGCCGAGGCCGTCAAGCTCGCGAACGTCGAGGAGCTGCGGATCGCGGCCACCACCGCGCATCAGGCGCTCATCGCCGAGGACTTCGGGGAGGGCAGCGACGCCACCGCCCTGGTGGACGCCGCCAAGCGCACCCTGGAGCACGTTGCCGAACACGATGAGGAACTGGGAGCCGCGGCGGCCCGCCTGGCAGAGGTCGGCTTCCTGCTCAACGACATCGCCGCCGAGCTGGCCAGCTACCAGGCCGCGCTCGATACCGAGGGTCCCGAGCGGCTCGCCGAGATCGAGGACAGGCGCGCCGCCCTGGCCAGGCTGGTCCGCAAATACGCGCCCAGCATCGACGAAGTGCTGGTCTGGGCCGAGGAGGCCCGGGCACGGTACGAGGAGCTGCAGGACGACTCCACCCGGATCGAGGCACTGGACGCCGAAGTCGCCCGCGCCGAGGCCGAGCTCCGGAAGCAGGGCGGGACCATCAGCAAGGCCCGCAAGAAGGCCGCCAAGGACCTCTCCGCCCGGGTCAGCGCCGAGCTGAAGGCGCTGGCCATGGCCGATGCCACCCTGGTCATCAACGTGGAGCCCGGCGGGCAGCTGGGACCCTTCGGCGCCGACGACATCTCCTTCCTGCTCCAGCCGCACTCCGGCGCCCCGGCCCGCCCGCTGGGCAAGGGTGCCTCGGGCGGCGAACTCTCCCGCGTGATGCTCGCCATCGAAGTCGTGCTGGCCGCGGTGGATCCGGTCCCCACGTTCGTCTTCGACGAGGTCGACGCCGGCGTCGGCGGGCGCGCCGCCGTCGAGATCGGGCGCCGGCTGGCAATGCTGGCCCGGCACGTCCAGGTGCTCGTGGTCACGCACCTGCCGCAGGTGGCCGCCTTCGCGGACCAGCACATCCGGGTCACCAAGACCTCCGTGCGGGGCGCCGACGGGGCCACGGCAACGGGCTTCACGTCCAGCGACGTGCAGTTGCTGGACGAGGCAGAACGCGTCCGGGAGCTGGCCCGCATGCTGGCCGGCCAGGAGGATTCGGAGTCCGCCCGCGCCCATGCCCAGGAACTGCTGGACGACGCCAAACTCCTGCCGCAGGCCTGAGCGTTACTGGGACAACAATCACAGCGGCATACCGCCGATGGACCCGTGGAAGGCTGAAATGATGATAGGCTCAAACTCCGTGGTGCAGCGATCAAACTCTCGTGTAAATTCCCGGTTCTCGGGCTCGTCCAAGACGACCAAACATATCTTCGTCACCGGCGGTGTGGCGTCCTCGCTCGGCAAGGGACTGACGGCTTCAAGCCTCGGCCACCTGCTGCGGGCACGCGGTTTGTCTGTAACAATGCAAAAGCTCGATCCCTATCTGAATGTGGATCCGGGCACGATGAATCCCTTCCAGCACGGCGAAGTCTTCGTCACTGACGACGGTGCCGAAACGGACCTCGATATCGGCCACTATGAGCGCTTCCTTGACGAAAACCTCGAAGGATCGGCCAACGTCACGACCGGCCAGATCTACTCGACGGTCATCGCGAAGGAGCGTCGTGGCGAGTACCTCGGCGACACCGTCCAGGTCATCCCGCATATCACCGACGAAATCAAGCGCCGCATGCGGCTTCCCGCAGAAGGCAAGAACGCCCCGGATGTCATCATCACCGAAATCGGCGGCACCGTGGGCGACATCGAGTCGCAGCCGTTCCTCGAATCCGCCCGCCAGGTCCGCCAGGACATCGGCCGCGGAAATGTGTTCTTCCTCCACGTCTCCCTCGTGCCGTACATCGGCCCGTCGCAGGAGCTGAAGACCAAGCCGACGCAGCACTCCGTTGCCGCGCTGCGCTCCATCGGCATCCAGCCCGAAGCAATCGTGATCCGCTCGGACCGCGAAGTGCCGCAGGCCATGCGCGACAAGATCGGCCGTATGTGCGACGTCGACATCGACGCCGTCATCGGCTGCCCTGACGCCCCCAGCATCTACGACATCCCCAAGACCCTGCACTCCCAGGGCCTGGACTCGTACATCGTCCGCGCCCTGGACCTTCCCTTCAAGGACGTGGACTGGACCAGCTGGGACAAGCTGCTCGACGCCGTCCACAACCCCAAGCACGAGGTTGAGATCGCGCTCGTGGGCAAGTACATCGACCTGCCGGACGCCTACCTGTCCGTCACGGAGGCCCTGCGTGCCGGCGGCTTCGCCAACGACACCAAGGTCAAGATCCGCTGGGTCCCCTCCGACGAATGCGAAACCCGAGAAGGCGCGGTGCAGTCCCTCGACGGCGTCGACGCCATCTGCGTTCCGGGCGGCTTCGGAATCCGCGGCCTCGAAGGCAAGCTGGGGGCACTGAAGTACGCCCGCGAAACCAAGCTCCCGGTCCTGGGCCTGTGCCTGGGCTTGCAGTGCATGGTGATCGAGTACGCCCGCAACGTGGTCGGCCTCGAAGGCGCGTCCTCGTCCGAGTTCGAGCCGGACTCCAAGTACCCGGTGATTGCCACCATGGAAGAGCAGCTGGACATCGTTGAAGGCAAGGGCGACCTCGGCGGCACCATGCGCCTGGGCCTGTATGAAGCCACGCTTGACGAGGGCTCCGTCGTTGCTGAGACCTACGGCGCCACGAAGGTCAGCGAACGCCACCGGCACCGCTACGAGGTCAACAACAAGTACCGCGAGCAGATTGCCGCCAAGGGCCTGCAGTTCTCCGGAACATCGCCGGACGGCAAGCTCGTGGAGTACGTGGAACTTCCCCGCGACGTCCACCCGTACTACGTCGCCACGCAGGCTCACCCCGAGCTGAGCTCGCGGCCCACGCGCCCGCACCCGCTGTTCGCGGGCCTGGTCAAAGCCGCCCTGCAGCACCAGCAGGACGCCAACGGCGCCCCGGCTGGCAGTGCCAAGGCCGCAGCGCCCGCACCCGCCAAGCCCTCGTCGGCAGCAGTGTCAAAGTAATTCCCAACTGAATCAAAGGACGGCGCGATGCCCGGTATGTCTGAGACCCCCAATGCTGCACGGCAGGTTTCGGATGAACCGAGCCCGCGCCGTCTTTTGTCTTCCCGGAAGGTCTACGAGGGCCGGATCTGGGACGTTGTCAGTGACAGTTTCCAGCTCAGCGACGACGGCGAACCGCTCGTCCGGGACTACATTGACCACCCCGGCGCGGTGGCCGTTCTTCCCATGAACGACGCCGGCGAGGTGCTGCTGATCAGGCAGTACCGGCACCCCGTCGGGATGGACCTGTGGGAGATTCCGGCCGGGCTGCTCGACGTCGAGGGCGAGGACTTCGTCGTCGGGGCGGCACGCGAGCTTGCGGAGGAAGCGGACCTGGTCGCGGGCCGCTGGAACGTGCTGGTGGACTTCTTCAATTCGCCCGGGTCCTCCAGCGAGGCCATCCGGATCTACCTGGCCCGCGGCCTGAGCGACGTGCCCGGGCACGAACGGCACGTCCGCACCGACGAGGAATCCGAAATCGAGCTGCACTGGACGCCGCTGGACGCAGCTGTCGCGGCAGTGCTGGACGGCCGCCTGCACAACCCGTCCGCCGTCGTCGGCATCCTCGCAGCCGCGGCTGCACGTGCGGACAACTTCGAGGGACTCCGTCCGGCCGACGCGCCGTGGCCCGCCCATCCCAGCCAGCGCTGATGACGGAAGCGCTGATTGCCGAACCGTCGGCGGGGGAACCGCCCGCCCCGGCCTCACCACCCGCCGCGAAGGCAACCACTGCCTCACCGGCACGGCCGCTGACGGCGATCGACCGCGCCATGACCGATTACCTGCAGCACATGGGCGTTGAGCGCGGGCTGGCTGCGAACACGCTCTCCGCGTACCGGCGCGACCTCGCCCGGTACGCGAAGCACCTTGCGCAGTCGGGGCGCGAGCGTCCGGCCGACATCACGCGGCACGATGTGACGGGCTTCGTCCAGGCGCTTTCCGACGGTTCCGACGGCGGATCGGCCCTCGGCGTCCGCTCCGCGGCCCGCACGGTGGTGGCCGTGCGCGGACTCCATAAGTTCTGGGCGCTCGAAGGCGTCACGGCCAGCGACCCCGCCAGCGACGTCCACCCGCCCATGCCCGGCAAGCGGCTTCCCAAGGCCATCAGCGTCGACGAGGTCGCCAGGATCCTCGAGGCCGCTGGCAGTGACACGGCCACGGGCCTCCGGGACCGCGCCCTGCTGGAGTTCCTGTACTCCACCGGTGCCCGCATCAGCGAGGCCGTGGGCCTCGATGTGGACGACGTGTCGCTGCCGCCCGGCGGCCAGACAGGCGGGCAGACTGGAGCGGAGTCCGGGGACGCGGGGCCGGCAATTGTCCGGCTGTTCGGTAAAGGCTCCAAGGAGCGCCTCGTGCCGCTGGGATCCTTCGGGGCGCGGGCACTCGACGCCTACCTGGTCCGGGGCCGTCCGCTGCTGGCTGGCAAGGGCACGGGCACGCCGGCCCTTTTCCTGAATGCCCGGGGCGGCAGGATCAGCCGGCAAAGCGCCTGGACCATCCTCAAGACCGCCGCGGAGAAGGCCAACATCACCAAGGACGTCTCGCCGCACACGCTGCGGCACTCGTTCGCCACGCATCTGCTTGAGGGCGGGGCCGACGTCCGGGTTGTCCAGGAACTGTTGGGCCACGCCTCCGTCACCACCACGCAGGTCTACACGCTGGTCACGGCCGATACTCTCCGGGAGATCTACGCCGCCGCGCATCCGCGGGCCCTGGGCTGACAAAGATCCCCGAGACAGCGTCAGGCGGGGGACCGCCGGCCCGTCGGGCGGGGGCGCTACTGTGGAGCCATGAAGTCGACACCTGTGACTCTGTGCTTCCTGTTGCGCGACGGCGCCGCCGGACCGCAGGTCCTGCTGGGAATGAAGAAGACAGGATTCGGCATCGGCAAGATCGTGGGGCTGGGCGGCCATGTGGAGCCGGGGGAGACCGACGCCGAGGCCGCCTGCCGCGAAGTCCACGAGGAAGCCGGCATCATCGTCCGGGAAAGTGACCTACGTGACGCCGGACTTATCGAATTTGTCTTTCCCGCCCGGCCCGAATGGAACATGTCCACCCGCCTGTTCACCGCCCGCCGCTGGACCGGCGACCCTGTCGAAAGCCCGGAGATTATCCCGGAATGGTTCCTGACGTCGTCCCTGCCGCTGGAACGCATGTGGCAGGATGCCGAACACTGGCTGCCGGTGGCATTGGGTGAGCGCGTCGTAGACGCGGTGATCACCCTGAACGACGACAACGAGACGGTGGCCTCGGCGGAATACTCTTCGCGGGGCGTGTAACCTCGGGGTCCGGGCCAGGGCTGATGCAAAGTCGTTGAGCATGCCCGGCGAGTAGGCGCTGACACGCGCTGGATGGGTGCTTTTAAAGAAGGGGAACTCCTGTTAAACAGGTGATTGTCTAGATCGCCGCTTAGCAGGAGTTCCTTCATGCCATCTTCCCCCATCCAGGCCCTCGCACGCCACTTGGAGGACATGCCGGCACAGGCGAAGCCGGCCGTGACGCCCGGCACGATGCGGGACGTCCTGGATTCCGTCCCGGATCCCAGGAAACGCCGGGGCATCCGGTACGGGCTGACGGGAATCCTGGCGCTGGCAATCTGCGCCGTCCTCTCCGGGGCGAAGTCCTTCGCCGAGATCGCCGAATGGGCGGCCGACACGGGCCGCAACCCCCTGGCCAAAGCGGGAATTGGCGTCCCGCACGTGACCACGATCCAGCGTGTCTTGGCCAGGATCGATGGAGATGCGTTCGATACCGCCATCGGGGCATGGGTCACCGCGCAGGTGAAGCCGGCCGTCATCGCCGTGGACGGCAAGGAAGTCCGCGGCGCGAAGAACGGCGGCGGCTCCCGGGTGCATCTGATGGCCGCCGTGGACCACGCCACCGGCACCGTCCTGGGGCAGGTCGACGTGGGCGTGAAGACCAACGAGATCACCTTGTTCACGACTCTTTTGGACAAGTTCACGGACCTTGACGGCATGGTGGTCACCGCCGATGCGATGCACACCCAACGCTCCCACGCCACCTACCTGCACGGCCGCGGCGCGCACTATGTCCTTTGCGTCAAGGGAAACCAAAGGAGCCTGCAGCGGCAGCTGAAAGCGCTGCCCTGGAAGGACGTACCCGTCGGGGACCGCCAGCGGTACCGCAGCCACGGCCGCACCGGTTCCCGGGTCATCAAGGTCGTCACCATCGAGGCCGGCATCCTCTTCCCCCACGCGGCCCAGGCCGCCCAAATCACCCGCCGGTCCCGTCCGCTCACCAGCCGGAAATGGAGTGTTGAAACGGTCTACATGATCACGTCCCTGCCGGCCCGGAAAGCCAGCCCCGCGCAGCTCAACGCCTGGGTCCGCGGGCACTGGACGATCGAGAACCGGCTGCATTGGACCCGGGACGTCACGTTCGCCGAGGATGGTTCCCAGGTGCGCACGGGCAACGCGCCGCGGCTCATGGCCTCGCTGCGGAACCTCGCCATCAGCCTCTACCGGATGGCCAAAACGACCAACATCGCCAAGGCCACCAGACACACCGCCAGAAACGCCCACCGGGCCCTCAGACTCGCACGAATCAGGCCATCACCAGCGACTTTGCATTAGCCCTGGGGTCCGGGCCGGAAACAATGTAGTTAGCCTGCGGTTCAGGACACTTCTTATCTTTGGGGGGGATACGTGCTTTCGGAGCGCGAACTGGCGTTCATCGCCATTCACAAGGACAGCTATCCGCGCGTTTTCCGGTATGTGCGCCGGCGGGTGGAGTCGGCGGAGCTGGCCGAGGAACTCGCCGCCGACGTCTTCCGGGTGGTGTGGCAGAAGTGGGGCGATGAGCCGCGGACGGACACCGCGTGGCTGCTGACGGTGGCCCGCAATCTGATCGGGAATGCGTACCGGAGCCGGGACCGGCAGCTGGCGCTGCAGGACAAGCTCCGGACCGCCGCTGTGACGCGGTTCGGCGAGGAGTCCGAGGACCTGGTGGTTCAGGACGCCCTGGCCGCTCTCCGCGAGAACGAACGTGACATCCTCCAGCTAGCCTATTGGGACGAGCTGAGCATCGCGGAGATCGCCGGGGTGCTGCGGTGCAGCGAATCGGCGGCGAAGGTCCGCCTGCACCGCGCCCGCGGCGCCTTCCGAAAGCAGATGCCGGTCACGGCCGGATCGTTGACACAGAAAATGGGTGCATGACATGGATCCGATCAAGAAGCTGATTTCCGGCACCGACCCCCTCACCGTGGATTCGTCGGCGGCCCCGGACGGCGAAGAAGCCCTGCGCCGGATGCTCTCCGAGCCGGCGGCGTTCAGCGACAGCCTGCCGGCCAACGTCGTGCCGTTCGAGGACCGGAAACGCCGGCGGGCGAGGCTGGCCGGCGTGCTGACGCTCGCCGCGGCAGCGGTCACGGCCGGCGTGCTCGTGGCCACGAACCTCGGGTCCCTAACCACGGCGCCCGTGCCCGCCAGCACGGCAAACGCAGCCACACCGACCGCGACGCCGTCAACAACACCGTCACCGACACAAATACCGACGCTCACGCCAAGCGCAAGTGCACCGGTGGCCGCCGGCCCGGTAGCCTGCACTAAAGAAAATGTCGACGGCGTCCAGAGCTGGCTGGCCGAGCAGTTGCCCGCGATGCGGCTGTCCGGGTGTGCCGGTGACTGGATGGCACTGAGCGCCTCGGCGGCGGCGCAAACGGACGCTGGCAGCTGGTTCTGGATGGCCAAGTTGACCGATCGCAGGTATGTCATCGATGCCGACAAACCATGGGCGCAGGTTTCCGGTTGGGAGACGGCAGCCGCCAATAACGAGCGCCTGACCGCGGAGCAATACATGGATCAGGCCTTCGCGTCCCAGGGAATCCCGGGGGATCTCCGGGTCCAGCTTCTCGGCGCGCCGGCACCGGGTAGCCTCGCCGCGCGGGGGATCAAGACGTACGAGGACCGATCCACGGGTTACAAGGTGAGCTTCAACTACCCGGCGGCGTGGCAACTGGCCGACCCGTCCGAAAGTCTTGCCCTCTCAGACGGTCTGGGGACTGCTCTCACGGATTCCAGCGGCCAGCAAATGGCACGGCTGGCCTTCGGCGACACCAATGACTGGAGCACGAGCGCCTGCCTGGACAATGCGCCCTACAAGGTCCTCGACAGCCAGCCCATGCCCGGGCTGCCGTTCGATCCTGCGGTGCCAGCACAAGGAACGCCGAGGTTCGCCTTCGTCGCCATGACGTCCGCAGCAAATGACGGAGGTCCGGTTCAAGCAGGGATAGGAATCACGAACCGGATCGCCGGACAGGACGGGATAGGCTGCGTCCTTGATTTCGCGGTAGCAGGACCCGGCGCCTTGAAGTTATACAGCTTCACGGATCGTCGTCCACTCGGCGGGCCGATGTGGGGCCTCTACAAGTTCAACACGATGGAAGAGGCCGCCGCCTTCACCCGGACGCAGGGCTATAAGGACCTGAAGGCGGTCATCACCTCGCTCACCGTCACCAAGATCAACTAAGACCGTGCAAGAACCACGCCGGGCCGGCCACCTCGAGGTGACCGGCCCGGCGTCGTAGTGAGTGAAGAGCCTGTTGGCTACGGCAGGTGCCGTTCCTCGACGCCGTTGTATTCGCTCAGCGGGCGGATCAGGGAGTTCGAATCCAGCTGCTCCATGATGTGCGCAGTCCAGCCGGTGATCCGGCTCGCGACGAACAGGGGAGTGAAGGTGGCGGTGTCGAAGCCCATGAGGTGGTACGTGGGACCGGTCGGATAGTCGAGGTTCGGCTTGATCCCCTTCGCCTCATCCATCGCGGTTTCGAGCCCGTTGTAGAGTCCCAGCAGCTCCGGGCGGCCATAGTACGCGATCATCTTGTCAAGGGCGGCCTTCATGGTCGGCACGCGGGAGTCGCCGTGCTTGTAGACGCGGTGGCCGAATCCCATGACCTTCTTCTTCTGGGCCAGGGCATTCTCCATCCAGGTTTTTGCCCGGGCGGCCGCCTCGTCCAGCGATTCCTCCGGCCGGATGCCGATCTCGTCGAAGGTGTACATGACGGCCTCGTTGGCGCCGCCGTGGAGCGACCCCTTGAGGGCGCCGATGGCCCCCGTCACGGCCGAATGAAGATCCGAGAGCGTGGAGGTGATCACTCGGGCCGTAAACGTCGAGGCATTGAACGAGTGCTCGGCGTACAAAATCATGGACACGTTGAATGCGTCAACCACTTCGGGGACGGCCTCCTCCCCGAATGTCATCCAGAGGAAGTTGGCGTCGTAGCCCAAATCCTCCCGGGGCTCCACCACATCCTGGCCATGACGGCGCCGCTGGTCGTAGGCCACCACGGCCGGCATCGCTGCAAAGAGGTCAATGGCCTTGGCCATGTTGGCCTCACGCGAGGAATCCTCGGCGAGCGGGTGCCGTGCCCCGATCACGGAGGCTGCGGTCCGGCAGACATCCATGGCGTGCGAGGTGGTTGGCAGGGCGTCGATCACCTGTTTGACGACCGGATCCAGGGCGCGCCCGGCGCGTTCCCTCGCGGTGAACTCCGCCAGCTGCTCGGGTGTGGGCAGCTCGCCGTTCCACAGCAGGTAGGCGACCTCCTCGAAGCTGCACTTGGCGGCCAGCTCCTGGACGGGGTAGCCGCGGTACAGCAGTGAGTTTGTATCCGAGTTGACCTTGGAGACGGCGGTGTAATCCACCACGACGCCGGCGAGGCCCTTTTTGATGTCCTGTTCAGCCATGCTGACACTCCTTTTGTTCTTCTCGCCTGTATACCGGCACGAGCCGGAGGTTCTATGTGGGCTTACTTACCGGGAATCTGGAAATTGAAAACCCCGGTGTCAAAACGGTTGTAGGCCTCGTAGTCAACGAGGTCGTACAAACGCGCACGGGTCAGCATGCTTCCAACCTGTGCCTCCTGGGTTCCGTCGGCCTTAATCGATTCCAGAGTACGCTCCGCAGCGCCCATGGCACTACGGAGCAGCGTCACCGGATAGATGACCATGTTGACCCCGACGCCGGCCAGCTCGTCCACCGTGAACAGGGCGCTCTGGCCGAATTCGGTCATGTTCGCCAGGATCGGCACGTCGACGGCGTCGCGGATGGCCTGGAACTCGCTGAGGTCCTTCATGGCCTCGGGGAAAATGGCGTCCGCCCCGGCCTCCACGAGCGCCCTGGCGCGGTCCTGGGTGGCCTGGAGGCCGTCGGTGGCGCGGATGTCCGTGCGGGCCATTATCAGGAAATTGGGGTCGCGCCGGGCGTCGGCCGCCGCGCGGATGCGCTTGGTGGCGGTGTCGAGGTCCACGACGTTCTTGCCGTCCAGGTGGCCGCAGCGCTTCGGGTTGAACTGGTCCTCGATGTGGCAACCGGCCAGGCCGGCGTTCTCGAGTTCCTGGATGGTGCGTGCCACGTTCATGGGCTCACCGAAGCCCGTGTCGGCGTCCACGATGCAGGGCAGGTCCGTCATGCGGGCGATCTGTCCGGCGCGTGTGGCCACCTCCGTCAGGGTGGTCAGCCCGATGTCCGGCAGGCCGAGGTCATTGGCCAGCACGGCGCCGGAAATGTAGACCCCGGAGAAGCCCTTCTCCTCGATCAGCCGTGCCGAGAGCGGGTTGAACGCGCCCGGGAACTGCGCGATGGTGCCGGAGGCCAGGAGCTCCCGGAAACGGATCCGCTTCTGCTCCGGCGTGGTCTTCGAGTACAGCATCAGAAGAGTCCCTTCGGTGCGGCGGCGAGGTCGATCACGCCGTCGGCCGCATGGATGTTGAGCTGGTCCAGCTCGCCGGCTGCCAGTTCGGGGAGCCGCGCGGCGGCGGCGAGGAAGCGTTCAATTTCCTCGTCGGCCACGAGGCCGGCGGCGAGGGTGCGGAACTTGTTCACGTACTGCTCGCGGGCGAACGGCCGGGCGCCGAGCGGGTGCGCGTCGGCGACGGCGATCGACTCGGAGATGACCGTGCCGTCCTTGAGCGTGATCTCCACGGTCCCGCCGAACGCCTTCTCGGCGATGTCCAGGGAGTGGTAGCGGCGTGTCCACTCCGGGTCCTCGACGGTGGTGACCTTGTGCCACAGTTCCACGGTGTCGGGGCGGCCGGCACGCTCGGGGGAGTAGGAATCGACATGGTGCCAGGCGCCGTCCTGCAGGGCGACCGTGAAGATGTACGGGATCGAGTGGTCCAGCGTTTCGCGGCTGGCCGTGGGGCTGTACTTCTGCGGATCATTGGCGCCGGAGCCGATCACGTAGTGCGTGTGGTGGCTCGTCTTGATCAGCACCGACTCCACGTTGGCGGGATCCGTCACCTCGGGGTGTTCCTTGTGGAGCTTGCGGGCGAGGTCGATCCACGCCTGGGCCTGGTACTCGGCGGAGTGCTCCTTGGTGTAGGTGTCCAGGATGGCGCGCTTGGCTTCGCCGGCTTCCGGCAGCGGCACCAGGTAGGAGGCGTCCGGGCCGTCGAGCATCCACGCTATCACGCCGTCTTCGCCTTCATAGATCGGAACCGGGGAGGTCTGCCCGCGCATGGCACGGTCCGCGGATTCCACGGCCATCTTGCCGGCGAACGCCGGAGCGTGGGCCTTCCACGTGGAGATCTCGCCCTTGCGGGACTGCCGCGTGGCGGTGGTGGTGTGCAGCGCCTGGCCGACGGACTGGAAGATCGTCTCGACGTCGAGCCCCAGCAGGGTGCCGATCCCGGCGGCGGCGGACGGGCCGAGGTGCGCCACATGGTCGATCTTGTGCTCGTGCAGGCAGATGGCCTTGACCAGGTTGACCTGGATCTCGTAGCCGGTGGCGATGCCGCGGACCAGGTCCTGGCCGCTGGAGCCCACGTGCTGGGCCACGGCGAGGACCGGCGGGATGTTGTCGCCCGGGTGCGAGTAGTCCGCGGCCAGGAAGGTGTCGTGGTAGTCGAGTTCGCGGACCGCGACGCCGTTGGCCCAGGCCGCCCATTCCGGGGCCACGCGCTCGTCGATGCCGAAGACCTTGGAGCCCTTGCCGCCGGTGGTGGGTCCGTGGGTCAGCGCCTGTGCGCGGGCCGCAACGATGGGTGCGCGGTTCAGTGAGGCGATGGCCACGGAGGCGTTGTCGATGACCCGGTTGATCACCATGTCGGTGACCTCGTCGGTGACGGCCACAGGATCGGCGGCCACCTTGGCAATCTTGTAGGCGAGCTGATCCTCGCGGGCCAGGTTTTCCTCGCTCTTGTAAACGCGGACGTGGTGTTCCTTAACCATGGTGCTCCTTCTAGTGAGGTATGTGCGTGGCTTTGACGTGGGAAAGACTTCTGTGCAGGTGGAGCGTGGTGGCGGCCTCGGCCAGCCGCGGGTTGCCGGCGGCGATCGCCTCGGCAATGGCGGCGTGCTCGGCCGCGGCGGCGGTGAGGCGCCCGGCGTCGTCGGCCGCCAGCCGGCGGACCCGGACCAGATGGACGCGCAGGCTGCGCATCGTCTGCGCCAGGTAGGAGTTGGAGACCGCGGCGTCGATTGCCGCGTCCAGCCGGCCGACCAGGCCGTAGTAGTCGTGCCGGGCCGGGTCGGCGTCGCTGATCAGCTCGGGGGCTTTCAGGAGTTCGAGCCGCAGCTGTTCAAAAACAGCGGGGTCGCCGCGCTCGGCGGCCAGGGCGGCCGCCTTGCCTTCAAGGGTTTCGCGGAGCTCGAAGAGTTCGTCGATGTCCTCCAGCGAGATGTCGGTGACGACGACGCCGCGGCCGCCCGCCGTCGTCGTCAGCCCCTCCGCGGTGAGCCGGCTCAGCGCCTCCCGCAACGGCGTGCGCGAGATCCCCAGCCGCGCGGACTGCTCGACTTCGGCCAGCACGGTGCCCGGGAGCAGGCGCCACTCGATGATGTCTTCGCGGAGGGCCGCATAGGCCTTGTCGCTGGCGCGCATCCTGCCTCCTTCATTGGCTGACCAGATTCAGTGTATACACGCAAGGGCTATTTTCACAGCTTTTCCGCAAATTACCGACCCTGAGCGGCAGCCTTGTATACACAGACTCTTGTGTCGGCGTCCGGCAGCGGGCTACCATGAGCCACATCACAACGTCGTGGACGGGATTCATTTCATGGTTACCAAGAGCTACCGGGACAGTTACGATCGCAGCCTGGAACAGCCCGCAGACTTCTGGCTGGAAGCCGCTAACAAGGTCTCGTGGTCAACGCCGCCGCGGCAGGCGCTCGATTCCAGCCAGGCGCCGCTGTACGGTTGGTTCCCCGATGGCGTGCTGAACACTGCCTACAATGCCCTGGACCGGCACGTGGCGGAAGGCCGGGGCGGGCAGGACGCCCTGATCTACGACTCCGCCATGCTGGGCACGCAGCAGCGCTTCAGCTACGCGGAACTCACCGACCACGTGGCCCGGTTCGCGGGCGTCCTGCGCAGTCAGGGCGTTGGCAAGGGCGACCGCGTGGTGATCTACATGCCGATGATCCCCGAGGCCGCCATCGCCATGCTCGCGACCGCCAGGCTGGGGGCCGTGCACTCGGTGGTCTTCGGCGGCTTTGCGCCCAAGGAACTCGCCGCCCGCATCCGCGACGCCGCCCCTGCCGTGGTGGTCACCGCGTCGGGCGGGATCGAACCGTCCCGCCGGATCGAGTACCTGCCCGCGGTTGCGGAAGCCCTCGAACTCGCCGGGGCCACGGACACCCCCGTCCTGGTCAAGGGACGGGAGGGTTTCGCCGCCGGGGCCGCAGACCACGGCTGGCTCGACTGGGACACCCAGATGGCCGTCGCTGGGCCGGCCGCGCCGGTCGACGTCAGCGCGACGGATCCGCTTTACATCCTGTACACCTCCGGAACCACGGGCGCCCCCAAGGGGGTCGTGCGGGACAACGGCGGCCACGCCGTGGCCCTCAGCTGGACGATGGAAAACATATACGACGTCGGCCCCGGGGATGTCATGTGGACGGCCTCCGACGTCGGCTGGGTGGTGGGGCACTCCTACATCGTGTACGGGCCGCTGCTGGCCGGCGCCACGACCGTCCTCTACGAAGGAAAGCCGGTGGGAACCCCGGACGCCGGAGCCTTCTGGCGGGTCATCCAGGACCACAAGGTCAACGTGCTGTTCACCGCGCCCACCGCGTTGCGCGCCATCCGGAAAACCGACCCCGAGGCGAAGCTGCTGGAAAACTACGACGTTTCCAGCCTGCGCACCCTGTTCGCCGCCGGCGAGCGGCTCGACACCGACACTTTCCACTGGGCCTCCCGCATCCTGGGCATCCCGGTGGTGGACCACTGGTGGCAGACCGAGACAGGCTGGGCCATCTGCGCCAACCCGAGGGGGTATGACGAGCTGCCGATCAAGGCGGGCTCGCCCAGCCTGCCGATGCCCGGCTTCAAGCTCAACATCGTCGACGGCAGCGGCGAAGACGTCGAGGCCGGGACGGAGGGCAACATCGTCCTGGGCCTGCCGCTGCCCCCGGGAACCCTCACCACCCTGTGGCGGAACGACGAACGCTACATCTCCTCATACCTCCAGGCCTTCGAGGGCTATTACGCCACCGGCGATTCCGGCTACCGGGACGAGGACGGCTACGTCTTCGTGATGGGCCGGACCGACGACATCATCAACGTCGCCGGCCACCGGCTGTCCACCGGCGCCATGGAACAGGTGATCGGCCAGCATCCGGCCGTCGCCGAATGCGCCGTGATCGGGATCGCGGACCCCCTCAAGGGCCAGCGACCCAGCGGCTACGTGGTGCTCAAGTCGGGCATCGACGTGGCCGAGGCCGTGCTGGTCAAGGAACTCATCGCCCTCGTCCGGCGGGACATCGGCGCCGTGGCGGACTTCAAGCACGTCACCGTGGTGGAGGCCCTGCCCAAGACCCGCTCGGGGAAGATCCTGCGCAAGACCATGCGCCAGATCGCCGACGGCGACGCCTACGTGGTGCCGTCCACCATCGAGGACGCCGGGGTGATCGACCAGCTCATCGAGACCCTGCGGTCCGCCGCGGGGGAGTAGCAGGGTAGCCGCCGGGGACCAGGCGCCGGGCCCTACGGCACCGGCCCTACGGCGCCGGCCGGAGCCAGCGGTATTCGTTCTCCGGCCGGCCGGGGGCTCCGTAGCGCGCTGTCCGTGATGCCGTGCCGGCGTCGGCGAGGTATTCGAGGTAGCGCCGGGCGGTGACGCGGGACATGCCCAGTGCTTCCATGACCTCGCTGGCCGACACCGCCCCGGACTGTACCTTCATGAAGTCCTGCACGGATCCCAGGGTGGAAGCGGACAGTCCCTTCGGCAGCGGCAGCTCGGAGGGCGCCCGCAGGCTCGCGAAGGCCTGGTCCACGTCGCTTTGGGAAGCACCGGGCCCGGCAGCGCCCGGCCCGGGGGTGGCCAGCTGTTCCCTGAACTGGCGGTAGCTGGCGAGTTTGTCCGCGAAGGTCGCAAAGGTGAACGGCTTGATCAGGTACTGGACGACGCCGGTGGCCACGGCGCTGCGGACGATGTTGAGTTCGCGCACGGCGGTGATGGCGATGATGTCCGCGAAGAAGCCGGCCGCACGCATCCGCCGTGCGATGTCCAGCCCGTGCAGGTCCGGGAGGTTCATGTCCAGCAACACCAGCTCAACGGGCTCGCCGGCCGCCGCGAACTCCGTCATCAGGCGCAGGGCGGACTGCCCGTCCGGGGCGGATCCGGCGAGGGTGAACCCGTCCAGCCTGCCGATGTAGGCGGCGTGGGCCGCGGCGGCGATGGGCTCGTCCTCGACGACGAGCACACGGATGTCGCTCATTGCTGTCTCTCTGTAGGCTGCGGCGCCGTCGGCAGCGTGACGTGGAACAGCGCCCCGGCCGGGCTGGTGATTGTCATGCTACCGCCCAGGCGCTGCACTGCCTGGCGGACCAGGGCGAGTCCGAGTCCGCGGCCGAAGGGTCCCGGCTCCTTGGTGCTGAAGCCGTGCCGGAAAACGTCCTCCACGGCCTCGGGGTCTATGCCGGGGCCGCTGTCCTCCACAGTGATCTCCAGAGCTCCGCCGACCGTCTCGACGGTCAGTTCCACGAGCCTGGGCGCGGGAGCCTCGGCGGCGGCGTCGATGGCGTTGTCCAGCAAGTTGCCCAGGATCGCGACGAGGTCCTGGACAGCCAGTCCGGTGACGGCAGTGGAGCCGCCTGTGTTACCGGTGTTAAGGGCCAGCTCGACGCCGCGTTCGTGGGCTTCGGCCGCCTTGCCCATGATCAGTGCGCCGAGGACAGGCTCCTCGATGGAGCTCACGAGATCGTCCGTCAGACGCTGGCTGAGCTCGAGGTCCTTGGTGGCGAAGTCCAGGGCCTCGGCACCGCGTCCCAGTTCCATCAGCGACACGATGGTGTGGAGCCGGTTGGCGTGCTCGTGGGTCTGGGCGCGGAGGGCATCGGAGAGGGTGCGCATGGTTTCCAGTTCGCTGCCCAGCGACTCGATTTCCGTGCGGTCCCGGATGGTGGCCACCGTGCCGAACACCGCCGCGCGCTGACGCCCGGCCGGGGAGCCCGGACCCACCGCCGGGCCCTGGTTCACCACCAGGATGCGCGGGCCCGTCAGGTGGATTTCGTCATGGGCGGTCCGCCCCGATTCGAAGAGTTCCTTGAGGCTGGCCGCGAGGGGCAGCTCCGCCAGCGACGGCGCGGGCTGGTTCCCGCCGTCCGGGGAGCCGGCGTCGGCCGTGCCGCCGTCGGAAGAGCGCTTGGTGAGTCCCAGGAGGTCGGCCGCCTGGTCGTTGTACATCACCACGTTGCCTCTGGGATCGACCAGTATCACTCCCTCGCGCACCGAATGCAGCACCGATTCGTAGTAGGCGAAGAGCTGGGCGAGCTGCTCCGGACCCCAGCCGCGGGTCACCTTGCGCAGATACCGCCCGAGCAGCCAGGACGCCGCCGAACCACCCAACAGCAGGGCCAGGCCGATGGCCAGCAGCGCCGGCAGCCTGCCGGAGACGGCCACGTCCACGGTCCCGACCGTCACACCGGCCGCGACGAGGGCCCGCACGGTGCCGTCCGCATCCTTCACCGGCGCGATCGTGCGGACGGACGGGCCGAGGGTCCCGGCGGTGATCTCGGTGAAGACCTGGCCGTTCAGGGCCGCATCGATGGACCCGATGTATGGCTTCCCTAGTTCCTCGTCCCGGGGGTGGGTCCACCGGGTCCGGTCCGGCGCCATGATGGTGATGAAATCAGCGCCCGCGTCCGCGGTGACCTTCAGTGCGTAGGGCTGCAGGAGGGCGGAGGGATCGGGTGCGGCCGCCGCCTGGAGCACGAGCGGGTTGTCGGCCACCGCCGTGGCGACCCCGGCCATGCGCCGGCCCGCCTCGCTGTAGGCCTGGTCGCGCGCGTCGACGAAGGCGGCCGTGCCCACGACGGCCGTGAGGACCAGCATGAAGAGCAGATGTGCCACGAACAACCTGCGGGCAATGCTCCAGCGGTGGATCATCAACCCCTCCTACGACCAATATGAACGCAACGGTGAGCTAAGTCACTCGAGCCCTAATGATGGATATCACACCGGACCGACGTGATGAGCTCAGAGCCTGGGCGCAGCGTCTTCCAGATTACCCATAAGGAGACACATCATGGCTTCTCAACGAGGAGAGTCAGCCGCGCCCGCCAGGGCCGCCCGCAAGGGGCTCGACAAAACGCACTACCTCTACATCGCCGTTATCGTTGCCGTCGTCCTCGGTGCGGTCATCGGCCTGCTGTTCCCGGAGGTCGGCAAGTCGCTGAAGCCGCTGGGCGACGGCTTCATCAAACTGATCAAGATGATGATCGCACCGATCATCTTCTGCACGATCGTCCTGGGCATCGGTTCCATCGCCAAAGCCGCCACCGTGGGAAAAGTCGGCGGGCTGGCTCTGGGATACTTCATCATCATGTCAACGTTTGCCCTGGCTATCGGCCTTGTGGTCGGCAACCTCATCCACCCGGGCGAAGGGCTGAACCTGGCGCCGTATGACCCCAACAAGAAGGCGGCCACCGACAGCACTGTCGACTTCCTGCTCGGCATCATCCCCGGAGACATCCCCGTGCTGCCGACGCTGCTGACAGCAATCCTGGTCGGCTTCGCCCTCCAGAAGATGGGCCCGCAGGGAGCCCCGATTCTGAAGGCAATCGGCCACGGCCAGGGGCTCGTGTTCCGCATCCTCATCATGATCATGTGGCTGGCCCCCGTCGGTGCCTTCGGCGCGATTGCTGCCGTCGTCGGTGCCACCGGCGTCCAGGCGATTGTGAGCATGTTCACGCTGATGATCGCCTTCTACATCACCTGCGCACTGTTCATCGTCGTGGTCCTCGGCGGCATTCTCCAAGTGGTGGCCGGTGTCAATATCTTCAAGCTGATGAAGTACCTGGCACGGGAATACCTGCTGATCTTCTCCACCTCGTCCTCCGAGGCCGCCCTGCCGCGTCTGATTGCCAAGATGGAACACCTCGGTGTCTCCAAGCCGGTCGTCGGCGTCACCGTTCCTACCGGTTACTCCTTCAACCTGGACGGTACGGCCATCTACCTGACCATGGCGTCGCTGTTCGTGGCGAACGCCATGGGTACCCCGCTTGACCTCGGCGCACAGATCTCCCTGCTGATCTTTATGATCATTGCCTCCAAGGGCGCCGCCGGCGTCACCGGTGCCGGCCTGGCCACACTGGCCGCCGGCCTCCAGGCGCATGCGCCCCAGCTGCTCGGTGGCGTGGGCATGATCGTGGGCATTGACCGCTTTATGTCCGAGGCCCGTGCCCTGACCAACTTCACCGGCAATGCAGTCGCGACTGTCCTGATCGGCACCTGGGTCAAGGAGATCGACGGCGGACAGGTTGAGCGTGTCCTCTCCGGCGCCGCGCCGTTCGACGAGCAGACCATGATCGCGGGCCACAGCGCCGGTCAGGACGCCGGGCACAGCGCCGGCTACAGCGCTGGTCAGGACGCCGCCGCAGAGCCTGCCCGTCCGGTCCCCGCGAACGCCTGACCCTCACCTGGCCCGGCATTACAGCACTACCTCCGAATCCGCAGCGACGCCCGGCAGCTCAGCTCCCGGGCGTCTCTGCCGTGGGAGTCATCCCGCGCCAGCTCCGAAGCGGGTAACCACCCTCCGGCGGGGCGTCCCGCCGTCGTCGTAGTTCAGCGTGCTGACCCCGACGCCGTACAGCTCCGAAAGCCGCGCGTCCATCAGGAGCGCCGCGGCCGGGCCGGTCAGCACGCGCTCGCGGCCCGTGAGGACCGCGGAGTCCGCCAGGAACAGGGCATGCTCCGGGTGATGGGTGCTGACCAGCAGGACATTCCCGCACGCATGAGATCCCTGAGGAGCTGCAGCACGCGGGCCTGGTTTTTCAGATCCAGACCGGTGGACGGCTCATCCAGGATCCGAGCACATGACTATCCGAGCCCGATCGCGCACTGGAACTACCACCCTGAGTACGAGATTCACCTGATCAGGCAAGGCACCGGCAAGTTCATCGTCGGGGACCACATCGGCACGTTCGAGGCCGGCCATGTGGCCCTGATCGGATCCGGGCTGCCGCATGACTGGGTGAGCGACCTCGAGGCCGGAGAGGTCATAGAGCGACGCTACGCCGTCATCCAATTCGACGGAAAATGGTTTCAGCAATGCGCTGGCCTGATCCGGCCGATCAACTTCTCCCATGGCCGTCGCCGCCTACACCTACGACACTCTCCCGGCCTCCGAACAGGAAGTCCTCCCCAGTGAAGGCCACCTGACAGCCGCGCTGGATTGGGCGGACCCCGCTGACGGCTGAGTCCGCTCATCCGGGGGACGCCTGCGTCGGCCCGGGAAACGACCGGAACTGCGGAATTTGTATGCGCCCGCCAGTTCCTGGCCTAAGCCTCAGCCCTGAGCTACTGAGGAAGTTCCGTCAGTGTCACCCTTCGCATTCGCGGCAATAGGGGTGGCCGTTCCGTTCCCGGGCGAGCTGCGAACGGTGCCGGACCAGGAAGCACGAGTAACAGGTGAATTCGTCCTCCTTCTGGGGGATGACAGTGAGGGTGAGTTCCTCGGCAATGAACTCACCGCCCGGGGATTCGGCCCCTTCCAGACCATCGGTTTCGTCCAGTTCACGGACGACGCTGCGCGCATCGGAGCTCGTCGTAATCGGTTGCCATGCAGTCCCTTGCTTTCCCTGAACGTTCGAGAAGTACCGTACAGCATGAAGCCCGCCGCTCGTTGGGAATACGGGAATGAGCCGATGCGGGTTGTCGCTGCGGACGTAAGATCGCCGCGTTGGGCGGCGGTGTCCCCCTCAGGAATTCAGGAATGGGGGCATAAAGCTCGCTGAGATCCGGCGCTGCCTGCTCGACTGATCAAAGGGGAATCGAAGCGCTGCCTCGTCTCAGGACTCCTGCACTGTGCACTAGCGGCCGTCGTCGATTGAATCCGACCAGGCGTCATGCCGCCTCCGGTCCTTGTGCAAGGTAGCGCTGCTGGCCAAGGGAATTGAGAAATTGTCCGGGTTCAGTTGCGCGCGCTCCTGCCCTTGGCGAACCCACCATTGAGGGGCGCTCGGCTGCCTCAGCAAGCCGGTCACCAAGGATGTCTCTCTTGTCCTGAGGATACCGGAGACACCATTTTCGGACCGCCCGGCCGGACCGCCGCTTCGTGCCGGCGCATTGAGCATGCACTGGTGATCGCCGCAGGACCAAGAGATCCAAGTCATCTTTCCGATTTCCGAGGGCAGCCACCCCACAGTAACCGTGGACCCGAACGCCAGGGCGGTGAGTGGCCTGCGCAGCCCGAACATCAGGATCAGGCACGAAAGTGCGAGGATGACGACGTTGCCCGCTGGGGAGAGGGCGTCGTTGATGATTGTGGCGAGGGTCGTCAGGGCCGGGCTGCGGTCGTGGATGAGGCTGACGTCCACGTTGAGGTCCGCTCCCGGTGAGCCGTAGCGTTTCGCCAGAACCCCCATGGACAGGGTGAGAACGAACAGGATCACGGATACGGGCGGCAGCCACCAGGAGCGCCAGAACAGGCGCAGGGGATGGATGCCGGAGGTGGGGTGCTTCAACGTTTTTTTACGGGAGTACGGTCTCGTAGACCCGTTGGGCGTAGTTTTCCAGGGCGCCGGTGCAGCGGGTCAGGTGTTCCTGCGCCGTGTCGGCCTGGGGGAGACGTAGTACGTCGCGGGATTTGAGGTCCCGGTACCAGCGGCGCAGCCGTTCCAGGCTTTGTTCTTCCTCTTCGAGCTCTCCGAAGGTGAACTTGGACTTGGCGAACTCGCGGGCTATTTCGGCTTCGAACTTTCCGCAGTCGGCGGTGAACTCGGTCCATTCCTCGGCTCTCGCGGCCGCGAATGCTTCACGGAAAAGTGCCATACCGGCCTCGTTGCGGGGGGCGGCATCCACCACGGTGAGCGTGCCGGATCCCCGCTCGGCGAGTTCCCCGGCCCGTCCCAGTGCGGATTCGAAGGCCGGTAACGCGGGCAGCACCCAGGTGCCGTGGGAGACGGGAACGGCCCCGGCCCGGCGCAGCTCCCGCCAGACCGCAACGCGGTGCCGGGACGGCTGGGCGGGGACCTGCACGAGAACCAGCAACCACCCGAAATCTTCCATCGTCACACGCATAAATGTATCATTTGTTACTTGGAGGCCGGATTTCTGCCGGTTGGCGCGACACGCGAGGAGCAGACCGTGAACCAAGGACCGGTAATCGAGCACTTCCTGAGCGGGGCCCGCGGTCTTCACGCCCGGGGAAGCGGTGCCGGGTGAGCGCCTTCCTGGACAGCATCCTGAACGTCAATCCGGTCCTGGCACTGACCCTGGTGGGGCTGCTGGTGTTCGCCGAGGACGCTTTGTTCATCGGGTTCGTGATCCCGGGAGAGACAGCGGCGGTCCTCGGAGGCGTCGTCGCCAGCCGGGGCCACGTGGACCTGTGGACGATGATGATCCTGGTGGTGCTGGCAGCCATCGTGGGGGACACGGTCGGCTACGAGATCGGCAAACACTTCGGCCCCCGGGTCCTGAACCTGAAGGTCATGAACAAGCGCCGCGCCAAACTGGACAAAGCACAGGACTTCCTGCGCCGCCGGGGAGGATCAGCGGTCTTCCTCGGCCGGTTTGTGGCCTTCTTCCGGGCGGTCATGCCGGCCCTGGCGGGGACGTCCCGGATGCACTATCCCCGGTTTCTGGCCTTCAACGCCGCGGGCGGTCTGGTCTGGGGTGCAGGGTTCGTGCTGCTGGGTTTCCTGGCCGGCAACTCCTACGAAGCCGTCGCCAAGGCAGCAGGACGCGACATCACCGCCGTCGTGCTGGTGGTGGCCGTGATCGCGTTCATCGTCTGGCGCGTGCGCAAGGCACGCCGGGAACGCCGCACCGGCGCGCCCGCGCCCGGACCCGCGCCGGAAACCGGGCAATGACCACCGGCGCACAGGGCTCCGGGGTGTCAAGCCCCCGGCGGTATCTGTTTCCCTTGTATGCGGCTGGCTTCACCACGGCGTTCGGTGCCCACGCCGTGGCGGCGACTCTCGGCGCCTACAGTGTGGGCCATGGCCAGTCCCTGCTGCTGCTCGGGGCGATGCTGGCCCTGTACGACGGGGCCGAGGTGCTGCTCAAACCCGTTTTCGGGACACTCTCAGACCGGATCGGGGCCAGACCCGTCCTGCTCGGCGGCCTGGCCGCCTTCGCCCTCTTTTCCGCAGCCTTCGTCCTGGCCCGGGACCCGGCATGGCTGTGGCTGGCCCGACTGGGCCAGGGCGCAGCCGCCTCGGCGTTCTCCCCGGCAGCCTCTACACTGATTGCCCGGCTGAACCCCGCGGGCCGGCAAGGCAGAGCGTTCGGCTCCTACGGGTTCTACAAGAGCATCGGATACACCGTCGGACCGTTGATCGGAGGAACACTGGTGGCCTCCGGCGGGCTGGAACTGCTGTTCACACTCACCGCACTCCTGGCACTGGCCGTCGCCGTCTGGGCCTTCCTGGCCGTGCCCGTCGTGGCTCCGATGCCCCGCGCCCGGCAGACCGTCGCTGGCCTGGCCCGGCGGCTGGCCGATCGGGCCTTCCTGGCCCCGACCGCTGCCCTGGCAGCCGCGGCCGCTGGCCTGTCCGCCGGAGTCGGCTTCCTCCCCCTCTCGGGGGCAGCCGCGGGCCTCGGGCCCGTCGCCACCGGAGCTGCCGTCTCGGTCCTGGCCGTCTGCGCCGCCCTCGCCCAGCCCCTGGCCGGCCGTGCATCCGACACACCAACCGGTCCGGGCCGCCTCGCTGTCCTGGGCTTGGCGCTGACGGCCGCCGGCCTGGCCGCCGCCATGCTACCAGGGATCGCCGGACTGCTGGCGGCCGCCGTGGGCATCGGCGCCGGAACGGGCATCATCACCCCGGTCGCCTTCGCGGCCCTGGCCGCCGCCACACCGCCGGAGCGGCTGGGCCAGACCATGGGCGCCGCCGAAGTCGGCCGCGAGCTCGGCGACGCAGGCGGGCCGCTGCTGGTAGGGGCGGTCGCCGCGGCGGCGGGCCTCACCGCCGGCTACGGTGCCCTGGCCCTCCTGACCGCCGCAGTCGGAGTATTCCTCCGTCCTCCCCGCACCCGCACCGGAGGCATGTCCCCGGTAGCGGCGGAAACCAGCCCGACGCGAACGGAGCCGGGATGAATCAGACCGCTATGCCGCCGGACCGCGGACGGAAAAGGCGGCCGGGATGATCAGCGTACCGACGCGCAGGTACGGGGCAGCCCTGCTGGCCGTGGTTGTTTTGACCGCCCTGAATGCCTATCTGCTGAATACGCTGGATGTCGTCGGGATCCCGCTGATCTTTGCGGCCGCCTTGCTCGTGCAGCTGCTGTTGATCATCCTGTTCGTCTTCAGCCTGATCATGGTCCTGCGCACGCCGCTGAAAATCGCGTGGTCGATACTGGTCTCGGCCTGGGAGGGCGTCCGGGGAAACACCTACGTCGTACGGTTCCGCCGACGCTACCCGCGCCTCGTTCGCTGGTCCGGCCGCCGGTTCTCGATGAAACAGCCGACCGGGCTGGTCCTGACGGTCGGGGCCGCGGCCGCGGCCACCGCCCTGCTGCTTTTCATCAGCATCACCCGGGCCGTCATCCTGAAGACCTCGTTCGCGGGCATCGACCAGCGGATCCTCAATCTTGTGCCGGATATCCGCACGGACGGGCAGAACACGTTTTTCAGCGTTGTCGCCTTTGCCGCCAGTTCGGGTTCGGTCATCTTCTTTCTCATCATCCTGGGCCTGGCGTCCTGGCGGCGGCGGCAATGGTGGGTACCGGTCCTGCTGGCGGCCGCCTTTGGCCTGGAACGCGCCAGTTCCACGGTGATCAAGCAGGTCGTGGCACGGCCCCGGCCGGACCGCTCCCTGGGCCTGCTGACTGAAAACAGCTTCAGTTTTCCCAGCGGGCACACGCTGACGGCGACCGTCATAGGCGGCCTCGCAGCCTACCTGCTGTGCCGCAGCCTCAAGTCCTCCATCGGCAGGCTGATGATCGTCCTGGCCGCGCTAACCGCCGTCTTGCTGGTCGGAGTCAGCCGGATATATCTGGGCGTCCACTACCCCAGCGACATCCTGGGCAGTCTCGCCCTGGGGTTCTTTCTGCTCGCCGGCATCATCACACCGTTGGAGATCAACGACCGGTTCCACCTGGTCAAATCGGTGAAGCTCAGTACGGCGGTCAAACGGCCGCTGCTGATCGCCGCTGCCGCTGCCTTGCTGTTCGCCGGGATATTCGCCGACCAGCTCACGACCCTCACAGTCGTCGAACATCAGGAAGCTTCTGAGGTACTGCCCGCTCTGAATGAGGCTGCCATCAGGCGGTTGCCCATCTACAGCGAAACGTTGACCGGGGCCAGGATGGAACCGATCAACTTCATCTACCTCGGCAGCCAGCAGCAGATCGAGGGCCTGTTCAAAAGGGCCGGATGGTACAAAGCCGACCCCTCGACCCTGGGCAATACCCTGCGATCCATCCTCGTCGCAGTACGCAACGAGCAGTACCTCACCGCCCCGGTCACGCCGTCCTATCTGGATGCCCGGCCCGAGACGGTCGCGTTCGAACAACCCACCGACGCCAACACGCTGGTCCAGCGACACCACACAAGGATCTGGAAAACCAACTTCACCATCGGCGGCCAACCCGTGTGGGTCGCCACGGCCAGCTTCGACCGCGGCATCGGGATAGGCACCAAGTCCGGATTGCCAACCCACCACATCGACCCGAATATCGACGCGGAAAGGGCATACATCCTGCAATCACTGCACGCGGCCCAACCACGCCTGGTTCACGTCGCCGACGCCCAGTTGGGACACAACGCAACCGGCGACGGATTCTTTACCGACGGCCAGGCGGCAGTACTCAATCCCGAAAACCTGAATCAATAGTCACGGGGCACCCACCCGCTGCACGGCGCCGATAAGCAGCCCTCCCCGCCGTCCGGTCCATTCGCAGCCGCTACCGTCAACTAACGGCCGGTTCTGCGACGACCCCGTACCCAGGCGGCCCGCCGACACCAAACCGTCCACAACCCGTCTCACAACAGGTCGGCGAACACCGATGTTGTGAGACGGTGGTGCGACAGTAGACGTATGGCGACCCAGCATTTTGATCTCATCGGCTACACCCGCGTCTCCACCAACGGACAAGACGCCCAACTCCAAAGGGACGCCCTCGAAACGGCCGGCTGCGGTCGGGTCTTCGAAGACAAGATCTCCAGCCGCGTCACCGCCTGCCCCGGACTCGCCGAAGCCCTCGACTACCTCCGGCCGACTGACACGCCGTGCGTGTGGAAACTGGACCGCCTCGGCCGGTCAGTGAAAGAAGTACTCACCGTCGCCGACGGCCTCCACGACCAAGGAGTCAGTCTGCGAATTCGCACCGGCACCCTCACCGGAACCTACAAGCCGACCGGAGAAGGGAAATTCTTCTTCGTCATGATGGCCGCGTTCGCCGAACTCGAGCGCGACATGATCCACGAACGGACCATGGCTGGCCTGGCCGCCGCCCGGGCCCAAGGCCGCACCGGCGGACGCCCAACAGTCATGGATACCGATACCCTCGCAGCCGCCCGGGCCAGACACGCCAAGACGAAAGCCACACCCAGATCGCCAAAGCACTCGGCGCGTCCATCTACCGCCACGTACCGACCAGCAACCCCCGAACCGTGCAACCCGAACAGAATCCTTAGCGCCAACCACGGTTCCCCGGCAGGTCAGACCCTGATTCGTTGACGGGCGTACGGGCCGCTGCCATAGTGAGGGTGTCCGAGCAACGGTGCAAAGGAGTCCGTCATGGCCGCCATGATCCGCAAGAGTCTGAATGAACCCGAAGAAACCCGGCCGTTTGAGGAGGGGAAGGGGAAAGTCGACCTCGTCAATGTTGAGACCGGCGCCGTGGGGAGGGCCGTTTTCGAATCAGGTTGGCAGTGGTCCAAGCACGTCAAGCCGATCGCCAAGACGGACAGCTGTCAGGCCGCACACATGGGTTATGTCCTGTCCGGGCGCATGAAGGTCGTCATGGACGACGGCGAAGCAGATGAGTTCGGGGCCGGGGATTATATGGTTGTCCCTCCGGGCCATGACGCGTGGACGCTGGGGGACGAGGCATGCGTCGTCATCGACTGGCAGGGTCTGACCGACTATGCCAAGCGCCGGGCGTAGCGGATATATTTCCAAGCCGGAGTCTCCCAGATGATCACACGGATGATCACGGATTCCTGAGGCGACCCTGAGGGACAAGCGAGCGGTTACCACCGTCAGCGGCTGCTCCTTCAACGGATCCACCAAGGAGGGCAACAAGTTTGTCCGCGACCTGTCCGCGCTGCTGCTGCGTGCCTACAACGCCGAAGCCGGAAACTGCGTGAAGCCCGTGAAAGCAGGTAGCCTGCTCACCGCCCAGGCACGGCTGGAAAAGGCACGCGATCAGATCGCCAAGCGCGGCACCATGATCGGGCTGCGCGTCACCGACTCCTTCCACCAGCTGCGCGAGCGTGAGATGGAACTGGCGGCACGACACCTCCAGGCCCTCGCCATCCAGAAACAACTCGAGGCAGAAGCCCGCGCCGAGGCCTGCGAAACCGCCAAAGCACAGCGCGAATGGGAAGCACTTAAAGCCAAACAGCAGAAGGAAGTCGACCACTACGCTAACGTGCTGGAACAGCTGCAGTCGGCCGGCGACCTCGAAGGTGTACAGCGCATCCAGAAGCAGCTGGCGGAAGCAGAGGCCAAGCTCGCCGACGCCGAGGACAACGCCCTGAACACACGCGCCGGATACGTCTACGTGATCTCCAACCTTGGCACCTTCGGCCAGGGAGTCGTGAAGATCGGCATGACCCGCCGTCTCAACCCCATGGAACGGGTCCGCGAACTGGGCGATGCCTCCGTACCATTCCTCTTTGACTTCCACGCACTGTTCTTCTCAAAGGACGCCGTCGGCATCGAAACCATGTTGCACCAGCACTTCGCGCCCGAGCGCGTGAACCTGGTGAATCTCCGCCGCGAATAGTTCTACGCAACACCCGCCCAAGTCCGGGACGCCCTCGTGGAGCACCACGTCGAACTCGTCGAGTACCAAGAAGCAGCACCCGCCGAGGAATTCACCACCTCCAGGGACCTGCGGGAAGCGGGAGCGTTCGCAGTCGCCACTCGCTAGCCCCAGCAACTGAAATTTAGGAAGCTGATGAGCACAAATGCCCAACTAGATCTTTCGGGACTGTGGAAATAACGGTGTATCCGGCCCAACACGCCAGGCGGTGAGTCTGGCGGGAAGGAGCCGATATGACGGCGACACTGGATGCTGTGAAAAACACGGCGAACGCTGCGAAAAAGAACGTGACCTCCGAGGCCGACGCGGCCCGTGAGCTGGTCCGGATGGCCAAGGAACAGGGGCTGTCCCTGACAGGTCCGGACGGGGTGCTGAAGATGCTGACGAAGACAGTCATCGAGACCGCGCTCGATGAGGAGATGACCGAGCACCTCGGCTACGGAAAGCACGAGACCGATGCCAAGGACACCGCCAACTCGCGCAACGGCACCCGTGCCAAAACGGTACTCACGGAGACAACCGGACCAGTCGACATCGACGTGCCGCGGGACCGGGACGGTACGTTTCAGCCCGTCATCGTCAAGAAGCGCCAGCGCCGCCTGACGGGGGTCGATGAGATGGTTCTTTCGCTCTATGCCAAGGGCCTGACGACGGGAGGGATCAGCGCCCATTTCGCCGAGATCTACGGGGCCTCCGTGTCTAAGCCTGAATCCACCGGTTGGGTTTGGGCCGGTCCGGCGTTTTAAACCGGAAATGCCCTTCTGATCAGGGAAAATAGGACTTGTCTAGAGTTCCGTTTTCGCCTTGCAGAGGAGCATTCCGTAGATGCAACTTTTCCATACCCAGTCGGCTATTTCCAGCGCTTTTGATGATCCGAATCTCGTGTCGGCCGCGGGGCTGGTCCCGGTCATGGGTCTGGCCGGGAAAACCGGGCTCGGGGAACTGGTCGATGAGCATCTGAAACTGCCGGACTATTTCGGTGCCAACGCGGGGTTGAAGATCACGGCCCTGGGCGCCGGGATGGTTGCCGGCGCCGATTCCATCGATGACATGGGACTGCTGCGCCACGGTGGGATGGGGGAACTGTTCAAGGGCACCTACGCGCCTTCGACGCTGGGATCGTTTCTGCGGACGTTCACTTTCGGCCATGTCCGCCAGCTCGACGCGGTCGCCTCCCGCTGGCTGCCCGCATTGGCCAGGGCCGCCCCGGTCACGGCCGGGATCGACGCTCTGGCACTGGTCGATATCGACGACACGGTCAAGGCGACCTACGGCTATCAGAAACAGGGCACCGGTTACGGGTACAACGGCGTCAAGGGCCTGAACGCGCTGATCGGGACCGTCACCACCAACGAGGCCGCACCGGTCATCACCGGGGCGCGGCTGCGCAAAGGCGCCACCAGTTCGGCGCGCGGGGCCGGCAAATTCGTGGCCGACACCCTCGCCAACGTGAATCGGCTGCGCCCGGCGGACGCGGACGGCATGGTGCTGCTGCGCGCGGACAGCGCGTTCTACAACCACGCGGTCGTCACCGCCGCGGCACGGGCCGGCGCGAAAGTCTCGATCACGGCCCGGATGGACCCGCACGTGAAGAAAGCCATCGCGAAGATCCCGGACTCCGCGTGGGAGAAGATCAAATACACCAATGCGATCTTCGACGAGGAATCCAACACCTGGATCTCCGATGCCGAGGTCGCCGAAATCGGGTTCACCGCGTTCATTTCCAAGAAAAAGGAAGACCGCGTTACCGGCAGGCTGGTGGTCCGCAGGGTTCCGGAACTGAACCCCAAGGCCGTCACGGGTCAGGAAACCCTGTTCGACACCCACCGGTTTCACGCGTTCTTCACCACCGTCGCCGCAGACGTCCTGGACACCGTCAAGGCGGATAAGACCCACCGCGCCCACGCGGTGATCGAGCAGGTCCATTCCGATCTGCGCGCCGGTCCGCTGGCCCACCTACCCTCAGGAAAGTTCAACGCCAACGCCGCCTGGCTCGCCGCCGCGGCCATGGCGTTCAACCTCACCCGCGCCGCGGGCACCCTCGCCGGAGGGCATTTCGCCAAAGCCACCACCGTGACGATCCGGACCAAAATCATCAACGTCGCCGCCCGGACCGCATCTTCGGCCCGGCGTATCAGACTGCATCTGCCCGAAAACTGGCCGTGGCAGGACGGTTGGGAAAAGCTCTTCGACACGATCTTCCCGCCGCCCAAACCGGCCTGAACCCTGTCAATCCAGCCGATACGACGCAACCGAAAGAAACAGTGGAACACCACCGGACAGCGAGGTCCTGCCATCCACCCTGCCCCCGGCCCGAAAACAAGACTGAATCAGAATCCGGCCATCAGCGACAGCCGACCGGTGGATTCAGGCTAAGGAGACCGTTTCCCGCATCACTGACCGGGTGCTCGAGGAAATGGCCGCCTGGCAGAACCGGCCCCGGATGAGGTTTACGCGGCGATCTTCATCGACGCCATCGTCGTCAAGGTCCGCGACGGCCAGTCTCGCCAACCGGCCCGTCTACGCCGCTATCGGCGTGACCCTGGAGGGGGAGAAGGACGTTCTCGGCCTGTGGGCCGGGACCGGAGGGGAGGGTGCGAAGTTCTGGATGAGCGTGCTCAAGGACATCAAGAACCGCGGGGTCAAGGAAACCTTCTTCCTGGTCTGCGACGGGCTCAAAGGCCTGCCCGAGGTCGTGTCCAACGTCTGGCCGCTGACGACCGTGCAGACCTGCATCATTCACCTGATCCGCAACACCTTCCGCCTGGCCTCGAAGAAGGACTGGGACGCGCTCAAACGCGACGTGAAGCCCATCTACACGGCCGTGAACGCCACGGCGGCCAGGGCCGCGTTTGAGGAGCTCACGGAGCGCTGGGGCAGGAAGTACGGGGCGATCGTACGCCTGTGGGACAACGCATGGGAGGAGTTCATCCCGTTCCTGGACTACGACGTGGAGATCTGGCGCGTGATCTGCTCGACGAACGCCATCGAATCGTTGAATGCCAGGTATCGGCGCGCGGTGAAGGCCAGGGGTCATTTCCCGACCGAACGGTTGGGCAGGACAACGTCAACGGTCACGATGACGCCCACGAGGAAAGCTGCGGCTGCCGAGGCCAGCGCGATGCGGCGTCGGATACGGATCGGGCTGGCCTTGAGTGAGGCGGGCGTCTTGGTCGTGGCCTCGGGATGGGAAGCGGAGCCGATTTTGGCCATGAGTTTGTTGCGGCCGCGGGCCAACGTGGCCGAAGGTGCGGAGCCGATGTCGCTACGCATTTCGCGGAGCAGTTGCAAGTCGTCCATGGTCGTTCTCCGTTTCATCAAGTATTCCGAGGTTGAGCTCGGTTCATAGTGCCCGGCGAGCGCGGTTAAGTCGGGACCGCACGGTTCCCACGGGAACTTCCATTGCCGAGGCGATGCCCTCATAGGTCAGGTCCGCCCAGGCGTAGAGCAGCAAAGTTTCCCGGTCGATGGCGGCCATGGACTTCAGAGTGCGGGCGATGCACCCGGTTGCCACGGTGGCGTCCACTTGGGCGGCAATCCGGTCAGAATCGTCAGCGACGGCTTCTCGTGACGACGCTTTGGCCGCGGCTTTCAGCACCTTGGCTTCGGCACGGTGGTGCCGTCGGAGCAGATTGGTGGCGATGCCGAACAGCCAGGGCCGGGCATCATCCCGGTCAAGGTCGTAGGCCTCCAACTGTTCCCAGGCGACCAGGAAGGTTTCCGACGTGACGTCATCGGCGGCGAAGTCGCCGGCCCGTCTGGCGGCGTATCTGTAGATGACTGAGGCGTGTCTGTCGTACAACTCCCCGAAAACTGCGGGGCTGTCCCGGAACCGCCTGATGATGTCGCTGTCTGTGCTCACACTATGTATTGCCCGCTGGCCGCAAAAGGGTTAACGGAGCTTCCCCTTCTTCGCGCCCAATGGATCTCCATCGAAGCGTACCGGTGCCCGATAGGCGGATTACTCACAATGCTGTTCCGACTCTGACCGCATATCTGTCCGGACTCTGTATCGAAAACGATCGGTAGCGACTCCGAGTCCGCCCTTACTTGTCACCTGAGGACACGAATAGGAGCACTGGGCCTTGTGAGGTGTCAGGTTCCGCCGGGCGGTAATGGACCGCAGGGATCAGGTCCACCGCTCCCAGCAGTTGTCTGCGGGTTGAAGAAATCTCCGTCTGCTGGTCCGTTCCCCGAACAGGGGGTAGCTGGCTGGACTTCCCAGGGGGCCGGAAGCCTCATTGCCTGGAGCGAAGGTGATTGCTATCAGAAGCACTATTGCGGGTACTGATGCGAACGTGAACAAGGAGAGGATCAGCCCGTAAGTGCGCCGTGGTGCCTGTCCGTTCCGGGTCGGATCCGAAAGCCGCCCAGATAGGTTCCGAGCGTGGTTCCGCGGGCATGGAGCGTCCAGTTGGCTGCCACTGCGGCCAGCACGGTCCCCGAAGCGAGCGGAAGCTGGTGTCCGGGAGCGAGAAAGAAAACAGAGACGGCCGGGACCCATACGAGGAGTGAGTCGACAAGAAGCGCGAAGAGGAATGAGGGCCAGTTCACTGTCGGGGGTCCGGGGCATCCACGCAGTGATTCTTCCACGCGACGGCCGATAATCCCTCTAACCCGCCATGGCCGGAGCGGCGAGGCCATCGGAGGCCATAATGCGGGTCTGACCTGCAGGGGAACAGTGGTTGGCGCTAAGGATTCTGTTCGGATGGCCTGGTTCGGCAACCTTGGGAGTTTCGGCATGTAAAAGCGGCCGACCACCATTCCGTCAAGGTCTCCACAAGGTCCCGTCAAGCCCCGCCCCGCACCGCAAACTGCCCCTGTAAACGCAGCAGAGCTGCGGGAATAGCTCAAGGGATACATCGCCCGCGTCTCAGAGGTGCTTCAGTCCGCCGCGGTCAAGGGTGACTTCATGGTTCGGGTCCCCGGCCTCCAGCTTCGCATCCAGCCGCGCTACCTGTTTCTCGCTCAAGTGTTCGGCGCCGATCTGCAGGGTCCTGCGGATGCCGAAGAGCGGGTCCCCGGCTCGTCCGCGGTGACCCAGGGTGTCTTGCTGGCCGCGGCGGCGGACCTCATCGAGCATCGTCCCGGCGAGCTTGACGACATGGAACGCATCCAGGACCGTGATGGCCTCCGGGAGTTCATCCCGGATCGCGTTCGCGTAGCCGCGGAACGGGTCCAGCGCCGCAGTCTTGATGCCGGTAGCGAAGCCCTTTCCTCGTTCCTTGAGCCAGTCGGCGTAGGCCTTCCCCGAGCGTCCCGGAACAAGGTCCAGCAGTCTGGCATGCACGACGCCCTTGGCATCGCGGGTGTGGTCCACGATCCCGGTGACCATCCCGGTTGCGGGCCAGCCGGTATGTGCCCAGACATGCTCATCCACCCCGAGCGCGTCCACCCCGGAAAGCCGCCTCGGCTCCGCGATGCGCCGTGTTGCTTCAGCCTTGATGGCGTCCCACACGGTATGCCAGGACACGCCCAGCTGGTGTGCCAGTGCCGATACCGAGGTGTCGAAGCGCTCCAGCGCATCGGTAGCCCAGTTCACCGCCCGCGCCGTCAGTTTCGCTTTCGGCCCGGCCAGGGGGTGGTCCTCGGTGAACGTGGATCTCGGGCAGCCGGCGTCGGGACACCGCCATACCCGTTTGGCCCGGATGAGGCGGACCGGCCGGCCGAAACAGGGAAACGTCATGGAGCCGAACCTGCCGGCGGCCGTGCCCGATCGCAACGACCCCGCAGTCGGGACAACCGGTAAGTGTCGCATCGGATTCGACGCGCAACGTGAGGGTATCCCCGGAGCCGGACACGGCGGAAGTGATGTGCATGCCGTCGATATTGAACAGTGCATCGGCGAGGTCACTCCGGTGCCCCTCAGGGCAGGAAGTAGCATTAGACACGTCAGGGTTTCTTCTGGATTTGGATGCTTAGTCGCTACCAATTCAAAGAGACCCTGACTTCTTTCCTCGACCAGCCACGCCGCATCGAGCACGGAAACCCTGCAACCCGGATTCTTAGGCCACCCTAACCATGCCTAAATGCGAAGGGCCAGATTTTCCGATTGAGGATCATCGGCTCGACGAGCCGTAACACCGGCAGCGACGACGCTGCGCCAACAGGTTTCCCTGCGAAGAGGGAAAACCAGGCGGCACCGGCTCATAACGGTCGCGCCCACTTTTAAGCGGCTGGCTCCAATATAGAGAAGCGGGGACCGTGTCGGGCACTGGGCGCGTTCGCCATCTCCTTCACGGCCCGCTGACTGGCACCGAATCGTGCTAAGAGAAAACCGCCGGAAGCACCTTTGATGAAATAGCCCCGGGGGTGCCTAGGGCTCGACGAGCATCAGGATAGTTTCCGGGCGGACGCCGTCGAATTTCATCGCGTCGGCCCCGGCCTCGGACTCGAGCATTCGCTGGAACGTGTCCATGTCCGGGACTTCGACGATCAAGCCGACACGGTTGGTTTTCGCCGGGTCGACGAAGGTTCGAGCCGTGATGCCCAGGGGCCCGAAGAGTTCCTCCCGTCGTGGTGAGCTGAGCCAGTGGTCAACGTCGTCGACCTCGTGGAAGATCATTATTGTTTCCATCTTCGCCTTCGCTTTCTGAAGTTGCGCCAGGAGCCGGATCGGAGAAGAACCGCGTGGGAAGCTCCTGATCACGCTGAACGTACCACTGCCTCAATTGCGGCGATAGGGCGATAGGGCGATAGTAGGGAGGAGAAATCACGGTGCGGCCTCTCAGAGGGGAGACAGCCGGGAAGATGCGGAGATAGTGGAGCGGACGCTGATGACAACGGGAAAGCCGGCAATGCCAGTGGGCTTCACCTGGGCGCCGGGTCCATCAAAACCGAAAACAGGCCTACGACGCGGTGCAAGGCTGACCGCGAAGTTTCCGGCGGTGTTCCGCAGCGCGTCGACAAGGGCGGCGTCCATGATGGTCCGGGCGGCTGGCGCCTAAGGTGTTGCTCTGAGGCAGTCCCCAGCCGACGTGCCTCACGGCTCCAGAGAGACTCCGACGGCTGGTGGCCAAGCATGTCCTCTAAGAATTCAATTTCACTAATGCCTGAATGTGTCACGCGCGTCACCCGTTCTGGGCCGGTCGCTCGCGCAGGATGATCTCGTAGTTGTCGGATTTAGCGATCAGTTGGCGGCCGTGATTTCCGTCGAATCTGAGCCACATGACAGATGAGTCTTTGGCCGCGTCCTCAACTTCACCTGCACGTACGAGGCGGCCGTCTCGACGGAGCTCGACGGTGCGCCCCACCAGCAGGTTCCAGTCTTCACCAGCATCTGGCATGCGGCTCCTTCCGGACCCGCCGCGGTGCCGTGGCCGCGGTACGGGTGGTGTCAGTGCAAGAGTTCGCTGATTCCGTAGGGAACCTGGTCGGACAGCTCCGCGGTGAAATGTCCGGGCCCGTTGCGGGTGATCAGGATTCCGTGTGTTCCCGTAAGAACGGCGATCTCCTGAAGGTTCCGCACAGCGGCATCGAGTCGCTCGTCAAGCAAGTGCCTGCTGGTGACCTGGATATCGATGCGTTCGATGGTAGACATATAGTGCTTTTCCTTGTCTGCGCGATCAGGGGTTCTGGACGGTGCGGGTCTGGCGGAAGCTGGCGGCGACGGTGACCGGGCGCTCCTCGGCCGGTTTTGCCGGCTCGGTGGCGGGAGGCGTGGTCTTGAGCTTGAACCGCTTTCCGAGGTTGCTTCCCCCGCCGCTGCGGTTCTTGTTGAAGATGTCGAAACCGACGGCAAGGAGGAGCACCAGGCCCTTGATGAGCTGCTGGTAGTCGGTGCCCAGCCCGAGGATGGACATGCCGTTGTTGAGGACGCCCATGATGAGTCCGCCGATCATGGCCCCCGCCACGGTTCCGATGCCGCCCGTGACCGCGGCGCCGCCAATGAACGCCGCTGCGATGGAATCCAGTTCGAAGCCCGTACCGCCCGCAGGCTGGGCCGAGTTGAGCCGGGCCGTGAACACGAGGCCGGCGAGTGCGGCGAGCACGCCCATGTTGATGAAGAGCCGGAAGGTCACAGCCTTCGTTTTGACCCCGGAAAGCTCAGCCGCGTGAAGGTTGCCGCCGATGGCGTAGGTGTGCCGCCCGAAGACGCTGTTGTTCATCAAGGCTGTGTACACGATCACCAGGACCGCTAGCACGATCAGGACGATCGGCGTGCCGCGATAAGAGGCGAGCAGGAAGGTGATGATCAGCATGAGTAGAGCGATGAAGGCGGTTTTGACGGCGAACCAGACCATGGGCTCGCTTTCAAGGTCGAACTTCTTGCGGATCCGGCGCTCCTTGACCGCCTGGATCAGCAGGGCAACGGTTGCTCCCACACCCAGGATGACGGTGAGCCATTCCAGCACCGAAGTGCCGCCCGAGATGTCCGGGAGGAAGCCGCCGCCCAGGGCCCGCAGTTCGGCGGGGAACGGAGTGATCTGCTGGTTCTTGAGCGTGATCAGGGTCAGGCCACGGAAGATCAGCATGCCGGCGAGGGTCACGATGAAGGCAGGGATGCCGACGTAGGCGATCCAGTAGCCCTGCCAAGCACCTACCAGTGCGCCGACCAGGAGGCAGGCAGGGATGGCGAGCCACCAGGGCCAGCCCCAATGGACGATCATGACGCCGGCAACGGCACCGATGAATCCGGCGACGGATCCCACGGAAAGATCGATGTGGCCGGCGATGATCACCATCACCATGCCGATCGCCAGGATCAGGATGTAGCTGTTCTGGACAACCAGGTTGGTGACGTTCTGCGGTTCCAGGAGGATTCCCCCGGTGAGTCCCTGGAAGAGCAGGACGATCAGGATCAGGGCGACGAAGATGCCAACCTGGCGGAGGCGGCTTGTCAGGAATCCGAGGGATTCTCGTAGGGCGGACATGTTCGCTATTCCTTCTCTTTGGTCATGTAGTGCATGAGGGTTTCCTGGGATGCTTCGGCGATGGGCACTTCGCCGGTGACGTGGCCGGCGGACAAGGTGTAGATCCGGTCGCAGATGCCCAGGAGCTCGGGCAGCTCGGAGGAGATCACGATGACCGCTTTTCCCTCAGCCGCGAGCCTGCCGATGATCGTGTAGATCTCGTACTTGGCGCCGACGTCGATGCCCCGCGTTGGTTCATCAAGAATCAGCACGTCCGGATCGGAGAACATCCACTTGCTCAGCACCACTTTCTGCTGGTTTCCGCCCGAAAGTTTGCCCGTGATGGCAGCCACCGAGGGAGCCTTGATGTTCATGCTCTTCCGGTAGCCGTTGGCCACCATGGTTTCTTCGTTCTTGTCCACCCAGCCGCGCTTGACGAGCTTGCGGAGCGCCGCCATGGAGACATTGCGCTTGATGTCCTCGATGAGGTTCAGCCCGTAGAGCTTGCGGTCCTCCGTTGCGTAGGCGATGCCGTGCTTGATGGCGGCGGATACGGTGGAGGTGTTGATTTCCTGCCCGTACTTGAAGACTTTCCCGGAGATAGCGTGGCCGTACGTGCGTCCGAAGACGCTCATGGCCAGTTCCGTCCGCCCGGCTCCCATGAGGCCGGCCAGCCCGACGACTTCGCCCTTGCGCACGTTCAGGCTCGCGTTGTGGACCACGATCCGGGTGTGGTCCTGCGGGTGCTGCACCGACCAGTCCTCGATCCGCAGGACTTCCTCGCCGATCTTCGGGTCCCGGTCCGGATACAGGCTCTCCAGGTCCCGGCCCACCATGCCGCGGATGATCCGTTCCTGGGTGATCTGTCCCTCGTCCAGTCGAAGGGTCTCGATGGTCTTGCCGTCACGGATGATGGTGACGGCGTCCGCCACCTTGCGGATTTCGTTGAGTTTGTGGCTGATGATGATGCTGGTGACGCCCTGGCCCTTCAGATGGAGGATCAGGTCCAGCAAGTGGCCGGAGTCCTCGTCATTGAGCGCGGCGGTGGGTTCGTCCAGAATCAGGAGCTTGACCTCTTTGGAGAGTGCTTTGGCGATCTCCACCAGTTGCTGCTTTCCCACGCTGATGTGCTGGACGGGGGTGACGGGGTTCTCGCTGAGGCCTACCCGCGCCAGCAGTTTGCTCGCTTCGAGGTTGGTCTTGCGCCAGTCCAGCCAGCCGTTCTTGGCCTGCTCGTTGCCGAGGTAGATGTTTTCGGCGATGGACAAGTACGGGCTCAGCGCCAGTTCCTGATGGATGATCACAATGCCGCGCTTCTCACTGTCGGAGATGCTGGAGAAGTTGCAAGGTTCGTTTTCGAAGAGGATCTCTCCCTCGAAGGAGCTGTGCGGGTAGACGCCGGACAGCACTTTCATCAGGGTGGATTTTCCGGCGCCGTTTTCGCCGCAGATGGCGTGTACCTCGCCGCGGTTCACATCCAGGGTGACGTCCTGGAGGGCCTTCACGCCGGGGAAGGTCTTGGTGATTCCTCGCATTTGAAGAATGGGTGTTTTCATCGTCAATTCCCACTGACTGGTCGAAGCTGGGCTGCCCTGCGGCTGCAGGCGCTTGCGCGAAGGGTTGCGGCCAGGCGGAATACCCGGCCACAACCCCGCGACTTGGCTACTTGACGTCGGCGCCTGTGTAGTACCCCGAGTCGATGAGTTCCTTGTTGTAGTTGTCCTTGGTGATGATCACGGACTTGAGCAGGTACGCCGGTACAACCTTGACCTTGTTGTTGTAGGTCTTCGTGTCGTTGACCTCAGGCTCCTGCCCCTTCAGGAGGGCGTCGACCATTTTCACGGCCTGGGAACCCAGCTGGCGGGTGTCCTTGAAGATGGTGGAGTACTGCTCGCCGCCGATGATGGACTTCACCGAGCCCTTCTCAGCGTCCTGGCCGGTGACGATGGGCAGGCTTCCCTTGGCGTAGCCGCCGGTGCTGGTCAGTGCAGAGATGATGCCGATGGACAGACCGTCATACGGGGACAGGACACCGTTCAGCTTGGTGCCGGAGCTGTAGGCCGCGGTGAGAATGTCCTCCATCCGCTTCTGTGCGACGGGAGCCTGCCACCGCAGGATCGCAGCCTGTTCAAATTTGGTCTGGCCGCTGGGGACCTTGAGGGTTCCCGCGTCGACGAACGGCTTGAGGGTGTCCATGGCGCCGGTCCAGAAGAAGTTGGCGTTGTTGTCATCGGGGCTGCCGGCGAAGAGTTCCACGTTGAACGGGCCTTTGCCGTCCACCTTCTTGCCGCTCGCGTCAAGAAGGCCCAGGCCGGTCAGTAGCGATGTGGCTTGCTGGACACCCACGGTGTAGTTGTCGAAGGTCGTGTAGAAGTCCACGTTGGGGGTGCCGTTGATGAGGCGGTCATACGCGATGACCTTGACGTTTTGCTCCTTCGCCTTGGCGAGGACGTCTGTCAGGGTGGTGCCGTCGATGGCCGCGATGATGAGTGCCTTGGCGCCTTTGGTCAGCATGTTCTCGATCTGCGACACCTGGGTTGGGATATCGTCATTGGCGAACTGGAGATCGGTCTTGTATCCCAGCTTCGTCACGGACTCGGAGACGTTCTTGCCGTCCGCGATCCACCGTTCCGAGGTCTGCGTGGGCATTGAGATGCCGACCAGGGCGCCCGCGTTGTCAGCGCTGGCGGACGGGCTGGTTGTGGCGCCGCGGCTACCGCAACCGGTGGCCCCCACAGTGAGTGCGAGGACGACGGCGAACGCGCCCAACAGTTTCTTGATTCCCACGATATTCTCCTTCCGCGAACAGCTCAGTCCGCGAACTGATACTGGTCCGGGTAGCGTCTGCGCTACTCGACGGCTCAGTATTTTTTTAGGTCCGGTTAGCCATTTCTCGACGAGCCTAAACGATGCCCGCATGTGTTAGCGCTAACAAGTTTGTCTCCCTGAAACTAGCACGGGCCCGGCTTGTGAGTCAAGTCACACGATATGGGGGCTGATGTTTGGGCGGTTGCCCGCCGGCCGCCGATCCGCCACGTGACCGGCTTCTCGACGTGGCCATCCATGCCCCCTGTCCCTGTCCTCCCTGTGCGGGGCCCGATGGGACGCCCTCCCTTCCGCCCGTAGGATGTTGGACAGTACATTGCTTCGGGAAAGAAAGGTGCCTCACATGGGGAACGTTAGCGATAGACGTCCGCCGCGCCTTGAAGACGTTGCCACGCATGCAGGGGTCTCCCACCAGACCGTCTCCCGGGTGGTCAACAACCACCCCAATGTCAGCAAAGCCACCCGGGAACGGGTGGAAGCCGCAATTGCCGAACTGGGCTACCGGCGTAATACGGCCGCCCGAAGTTTGGTGACCCGGCGGTCCCAAATCATCGGCGTCCTGGGGACCGAACTCGCCCAGTACGGTCCGGCCAATACCCTTCTCGGCGTTCAGCAGGCTGCCCGCGAAGCGGGATACTTTGTCAGTATCGCCGCGCTGAAGGAGTCCGGTGCGGACTCCATCGCAGATGCCGTCCGCTACTTCACCGACCAGGGCGCCGACGGGATCATAGTGATCGTCCCGCATGACGGAACAGTCCAGACCCTGGAAAGCCTGAGCCTGGATGTGCCCGTGGTTGTGGTCGGGGCCGGGAGGCATGGCGGTTTCAGCAGCGCCATGGTGGATCAGAAGCGGGGGGCGCGGCTGGCCGTGGCTCACCTGATCAGCCAGGGCCACCGGCGGATCGGCCACATTTCCGGGCCCGGGGACTGGATCGATGCCGTAGCAAGGGCTGAGGGCTGGCGTGAGGAAATGGCGGAGGCGGGGCTGACTGACGACCTTCTGCTGGAAGGCGACTGGAGCGCCGGCAGCGGCTATCGGATCGGCCAGAAACTTGCCGCCGAGCGGACGGCCACGGCAGTGTTCGTGGGCAACGACCAGATGGCACTCGGGCTGCTGCGCGCCTTCAGCGAAGCCGGTGTCCGGGTGCCCCTGGACGTGTCTCTCGTTGGCTTCGACGACCAGCCGGAAGCGGCCTACTTCACACCGCCGCTCACCACGGTGCGGCAGGATTTTGAGGAGCTCGGGAGGCGCTGCATGGACATGATGCGGACGCAGATCGAGGACGGTGCGGCAAGCAGTACCACGGTCGTCGATCCTGAACTCGTAGTCCGCGCCAGCACCTCGCACCTCACTTAGCTTCGGTTGCCTGCCACCCGACGGTGGCTCCCGTATTGGATGGATCACTGCGGTTGGGGTTCTTGACAGCCTTCTTGTTAGCGCTCACAATTAGTGCAGTCCGCGAAGCCGCGGCACGTTATTGGAGGACTTCATGGACGTCACAGCAGACGGCAGAGAAAGCTTTGTTATTGGGGTGGACTACGGCACCCTTTCCGGCCGGGCCGTGATTGTGCGCGTCCGCGACGGCAAGGAACTCGGCAGCGCCGTGTTTGACTACCCGCACGCCGTCATCACTGAGGTCCTGCCGGCCGACATGGCGGGCGACGGCGCGGCCCGGCTCCCCGGCGAATGGGCACTTCAGGTGCCCAACGACTACCGGGACGTCCTCCGGCACGCGGTGCCCGCGGCGATCGCCGAGGCAGGGATCGACCCCTCGGCCGTCGTCGGCATCGCCACTGACTTCACCGCCTGCACCATGGTTCCGGTCAAGGCTGACGGCACCCCGCTGAACGAGCTGCAGGAATTCGCCAACCGGCCGCACGCCTACGTGAAACTCTGGAGGCACCACGCCGCGCAGGCGCAGGCGGACCGGATCAATGTATTGGCCCGTGAACGGGACGAGGCCTGGCTGCTGCGGTACGGCGGGCTGATCTCCTCCGAATGGGAGTTCGCCAAGGGGCTCCAATTGCTTGAGGAGGACCCGGAAGCGTACACGGCCATGGACCACTGGGTCGAAGCCGCGGACTGGATCGTCTGGCAACTCTGCGGAAACTACGTCCGCAACGCCTGCACCGCCGGGTACAAGGGCATCTACCAGGACGGGACGTATCCCTCCGAAGAATTCCTCGCCGCCCTGAACCCGCAGTTCAAGGACTTTGTCAGCACCAAGCTGGACCACACCATCGGACGCCTGGGCGACGCCGCCGGATACCTCACAGCCGAGGCCGCCGCCTGGACCGGGCTGCCCGAGGGCATCGCCGTGGCAGTGGGCAACGTGGACGCCCACGTCACCGCCCCCGCAGCCAAAGCCGTTGAACCCGGACAGCTCGTTGCCATCATGGGCACCTCCACCTGCCACGTCATGAACGGCACCGAACTGCGGGAGGTGCCTGGCATGTGCGGCGTTGTCGACGGCGGAATCGTGGGAGGGCTCTGGGGCTACGAGGCCGGCCAGAGCGGAGTGGGAGACATCTTCGGCTGGTTCACCAAGAACGGGGTCCCGCCCGAATACCACGACGCCGCAGCCCGGCTGGGTCTCGGCATCCACGAGTACCTCACGGAACTGGCCTCCGGCCAGGCCATCGGCGAGCACGGCCTCATCGCACTCGACTGGCACTCCGGCAACCGCTCGGTCCTCGTGGACCATGAGCTGTCCGGCGTTGTGGTGGGCCAGACCCTGGCCACCCGGCCGGAGGACATCTACCGCGCACTCCTCGAAGCCACGGCCTTCGGCACCCGCACCATCGTTGACGCCTTCCGCAACTCAGGCGTCCCAGTGAAGGAATTCATCGTGGCCGGCGGGCTGCTGAAAAACAAACTCCTTATGCAGATCTACGCGGACATCACCGGCTTGCAGCTCTCCACCATCGGCTCCGCCCAAGGGCCTGCGCTGGGCTCGGCCATCCATGCAGCAGTCGCTGCCGGGAGGTACCCCGATGTGCGCGCCGCGTCCGTGGTGATGGGGTCCGAACCCGGCGCCGTCTATACTCCGGTCCCGGACAACGTCGCAGCCTACGAGGAGCTGTTCCGGGAGTACCGGGATCTGCACGACTATTTCGGCAGGGGAATGAACGAGGTCATGCACCGGCTGAAGAAGATCCAGCGAAGGGTGCAGGCCGGTGCGCTGGCACCCGCTAACGATACCTCCGGCAGCGCCACTGTCCTGGCAGGAGCAAAGGCATGAGCGCACTTCTGGACACCATAGCCCGGGTGCGCCGCGAGGTCTGCGAGCTGCATGCCGAACTGACTCGCTATCAGCTCGTGGTCTGGACGGCCGGCAACGTCTCCGCCCGGGTTCCAGGCCACGCCCTCATGGTCATCAAGCCCTCCGGCGTCTCTTACGACGACCTGACCCCGGACCTCATGGTCGTGACCGATCTCTATGGGATCCCGGTCAGCGGGCTCTCCGCCGGCGGCGACCACGACCTCGTCGAGTGGGGCAACCCGGCCCTTCGACCGTCCTCGGACACGGCCGCGCACGCCTACGTCTACCGCCACATGCCGGAGGTCGGGGGAGTGGTCCACACGCACTCCACCTACGCTACGGCGTGGGCCGCGCGCGGTGAGGCCATCCCGTGCGTGCTGACCATGATGGGCGATGAATTCGGCGGAACCATCCCGGTTGGCCCGTTCGCGCTAATCGGCGACGACTCGATCGGCCGCGGCATCGTGGAAACCCTGCAGGCCTCCCAATCGCCCGCGGTCCTGATGCAGAACCACGGCCCGTTTACCATCGGCAAGGATGCCCGCTCAGCCGTGAAGGCGGCGGTCATGTGCGAGGAAGTGGCGCGCACCGTCCATATTTCCCGGCAGCTGGGCGAGCCGCTGCCCATCGATCCCGCCAAGATCGAAGCCCTCTACGCCCGCTACCAGAACGTCTACGGCCGCTAGACCACCGTGCTTTCCACCGAATCTTTTCAGGAGAAACCCATGTCCAACGCCAACAACACCTCCCTCGAACCGTACGAGGTCTGGTTCCTGACGGGCAGTCAGCACCTCTACGGCGAGGACGTCCTCAAGCAGGTGGCCGCGCAGTCGCAGGAGATTGCCCACCAGCTCAACCAGTCCTCCGACGTCCCCGTCAAGATCGTCTGGAAACCGGTGCTGACCGACTCGGACGCCATCCGCCGCACCGCGCTCGAGGCGAACTCCGACGACGCCGTGATCGGCGTGACCGCCTGGATGCACACGTTCTCCCCGGCGAAGATGTGGATCCAGGGCCTGGACCTGCTGCGGAAGCCGCTCCTGCACCTGCACACCCAGGCGAATGTGGAACTGCCGTGGGCCGACATCGATTTCGATTTCATGAATCTGAACCAGGCCGCGCACGGCGACCGCGAGTTCGGCTACATCCAGTCCCGCCTGGGCATTCCCCGAAAGACGGTGGTGGGCCACGTTTCCAATCCGGAGGTTTCCCGGCAGGTGGGCGTATGGCAGCGCGCTTCCGCCGGCTGGGCTGCCGTCCGCACCCTTAAGCTGACCCGTTTCGGCGACAACATGCGCAACGTCGCGGTCACCGAAGGCGACAAGACCGAAGCCGAGCTGCGCTTCGGCGTCTCCGTGAACACCTGGTCCGTGAACGAGCTCGCCGACGCCGTGCACGGCGCGGAAGAGTCCGACGTCGACGCCCTGCTTGCCGAGTACGAGCGCCTCTATGACGTTGTTCCGGAACTCCGCGCCGGCGGGGACCGCCACGACTCCCTGCGCTACAGCGCCCGCATCGAGCTGGGGCTGCGCAGCTTCCTGGAAGCCAACGGCTCGGCCGCCTTCACCACGTCCTTCGAAGACCTCGGTGCCCTGCGTCAGCTCCCGGGCATGGCCGTGCAGCGGTTGATGGCCGACGGCTACGGCTTCGGCGCCGAGGGCGACTGGAAGACCGCGATCCTGGTCCGCGCCGCCAAGGTCATGGGCGCCGGACTGCCGGGCGGCGCCTCGCTCATGGAGGACTACACCTACCACCTGACCCCGGGGGAGGAGAAGATCCTGGGCGCGCACATGCTCGAGGTCTGCCCGTCCCTGACCGCGACAAAGCCGCGCGTCGAGATCCATGCACTGGGCATCGGCGGCAAGGAAGACCCCGTCCGGATGGTCTTCGACACCGACGCCGGACCCGGCGTCGTGGTGGCCCTCTCCGACATGCGCGACCGGTTCCGGCTCGTCGCGAACGCCGTCGACGTCGTCGACCTGGACCAGCCGCTGCCCAACCTGCCCGTCGCCCGCGCCCTCTGGGAGCCGAAGCCCGACTTCGCGACCTCCGCTGCCGCGTGGCTGACCGCCGGCGCGGCCCACCACACCGTCCTCTCCACCCAGGTCGGCATGGACGTCTTCGAGGACTTCGCCGAAATCGCCCAAACAGAGCTGCTCACCATCGACGAAGGCACCACCATCAAGCAGTTCAAGAAGGAACTGGCCTGGAACGCCGCCTACTACAAACTGGCCGGCGGGCTGTGAACGGGGACCTCTTTCGGCTGCGGTATGGGGACTACGCCGCGAGCGTCGTGCAGCGGGGCGGCGCCCTCCGGGAGCTGAGCTTCCAAGGCCGGGACCTGGTGGTGCCGTTCGACGCGGAGAGGCCCATCCCGGACTACCGGGGCATCATCGCGGCGCCCTGGCCAAACCGGATCGCCGACGGAAGCTACCGGCATGATGGCAGCATCCTGCATCTTCCCCTCAACGAAGCGGGGCGGAGGACCGCCCTGCATGGGCTCGTCTTCGACCAGTTGTGGTCTATTGAACAGAGCAGCATCGATGCGCTGAGCCTGTCCTGCGACGTTGCCGAGAGCGCCGGATATCCCTTCCGGCTGAAGCTCCGGGCCGACTACCGGGTGGACTCGGCAGGTCTGCATACCACGGTTTCGGCACGGAACATCGGGGAGGGCACGGCGCCCTACGGCGTGTGCCCGCACCCCTACCTGCTGGCCGGACCGGCGCCCCTGGATGAATGGACACTTCAGATCCCGGCGGAGTCCTTCCTTGAGGTGACACCGGACCGGCTGCTGCCCTTGGCCACCCGGCCCGTGGCCGACCACGAATTCGACTTCCGCACGCCGCGAGCCATCGGTGCCACGGAAATTGACCACGCCTTCACAGCAATCGCCTTCGACGATGACGGCCGGGCGCAGCTGAGCGCCCGGGACCCGGGTGGAACCGGCGTCGGCATGGCCTGGGACAGGATCTGTCCCTGGTTGCAGGTACACACCGCGGACAAGCAGCCGCCCTCTCCCAACCGGCTCGGACTCGCCGTGGAACCCATGACCTGCCCGCCTGATGCGTTCAACAGCGGCCAGGACCTCGTGCGGCTGGAACCGGGCGCGACACACGAAGCGTCCTGGAGCATCTTCGCCGCCTGACGACAGTGAAGTGAATCGGTGCCCGGGCCGCCGATCCCGATTCCTGTCCCCACGGAAACCGACAAAGTCACGACTTCCGGTTCCCGTACGTAAGGCCTTTAGCAACGCCGGCAGCCCTCCTCCTGGGAGGCCTGGCGGCCTCTGTCGGCAGTGTCGGCGGACGGCCGGCTGATACCCAAAGAGTGACTATGGCGAAATGATTCGTAGGAAGCACTTCTGGGGGCAACACCGGCGCCTTGGTTCCGGCGGCGGGTGTCCCGAATTCTGCTTCCGCTAGCCCGGGATTTTCATCGGACCGGCTCTGAAGGCGTGTGTTTAAACAGGGAAAGGGTGCTCTGAGGCGAATTCAAGGGGTCGATGCAACACCCGAGGTCAGCTGGCTATCAGTAAATCACGAAGTGACCCGGCCGGGGTTTTCCAGTCGAGTGTTTTGCGGGGTCGGGCGTTGAGTTCCTGGGCGACGTGTTCCAGGTCCTCGGGCCCGTAGGCGTTCAGGTCGGTGCCTTTGGGGAAGTACTGGCGTAACAGCCCGTTGGTGTTTTCGTTGGATCCGCGCTGCCAGGGGCTGCCCGGGTCGCAGAAGTAGACGTCCATGTCGGTGGCGATGCTGAAGGCCTTGTGTTTGGCCATTTCGACGCCTTGGTCCCAGGTCAGGGATCCTCGCAGGTGCGCCGGCAGGGTTCCCATGGTCTGGATCAGCCCGTCGCGGACCGATTCGGCGGTGTGATCGACCGGCAGGTGCACGAGCATCACGTAGCGGGTGGTGCGTTCGACAAGCGTCGCAATCGCCGACTGGTTGTAGGTTCCGGTTATGTAGGGTCGGGCCGGAGCGCGACACCGGGATTGCTCCCGGCTCGTTTCTCCGACCCGCCCTCCGCACCGGACGTGCGACTCTCATCGCATCCGGCGCTCCACGGATAGCCACTCAGGCCATGCTGGACGCCCATGGCGTTGGGATATTGTGCGCCCGCCACCGATACCTCGTTACTGCTATTGAGGCGGTGTCGAACAACGTAATTCCCTCGGCTTGCGGCTGGTTTCCGGGCCTCCCTGTCAGGAAGCGCCGGTAGAGTTCCTTCCATGTAATGCCGGGGTGCCGCTTGCGAATCCATTGGGTAACCCGGTGCCAAATGAACGCATCGAGATAGCCGAAGGTCGCCTTGGAAACCCCATGGCGGAAATAGTTGCACCAGCCGCGCACCACCGGGTTGAGCTGGCGGAGCAGGACGTCGAGTGAGGGGTGTTCCGCTCGGCGTGTCAGTGCCCGTACCTTTCCGAGAATCGTCAGCAAGGACTTCTTCGACGGGTAGGTGTAGACACTCATCTTCTGGGTTCCTTTCTTCAGTCTCCGCTGGATGCGGAAACCAAGAAAGTCGAAGCCCTCGTCAATATGGCAAACCCGGGATTTGGGCACGGAGACTTTCAATCCCAGCGGGGCGATCACCTCCGCAACCTCGTCCCAGAGTGCCTCCGCATGGTCCTTGGTGCCTGCCACCATGATCACGAAGTCGTCCGCGTAGCGCACGATGCGATAGGTGGCCCCGCCGCGTTTCCGGTGGGCTTCCCTGCGATACGGGGTGCCGTGGGCATCCCATTTGTCGCAGAAATGCTTATCCAAGACCGTCAAGGCGATATTCGCCAGAAGCGGCGAAATAATACCTCCCTGCGGTGTTCCGGTGCCCGAGGCTCTGATCTTCCCCTCGGCGGACATAATGCCCGCCTTGAGGAACTTGCCGATCAGGGCCAGCACGCGTTTGTCGGTGACTCGCTTGCGCACCTCGGCAATGACAGCCGAGTGCTTGAGTTCGTCAAAGCATGCCTCAATGTCCGCTTCGAACACCCAGTGATATCTCCGGGTGCCCATTGCGTGGATTTCGGCGACCGCGTCCTGAGCCCGACGATTGGGACGGAAGCCGTAACTTACCGGCTTGAAGTCCGCCTCAAATATCGGTTCGAGCACCAAGGCCAGGGATGCCTGAACCACCCTGTCCCTCGCGGTGGGAATACCCAGCCGTCGGAGTTTGCTGCTGCCAGGTTTGGGGATCAATCGTTCCCTCACCGGCAACGGGGCGAAGGCGCGGGACTTCAACAGCTCCCTGACCTCGCCCAAAAACTCCACGGTTTCGGCACCGCCACCGATCAGGGCCGGAATGCGCCGGTCAACACCGGCCGTTCTGGCGCCCTTGTTGCTTTTGACCCGGCCCCACGCAACGGTGAGGAAATCCCGGTCATAGACGAGGTTGAACACATCCTCGAAAAGGCGGTCAGGATCGCTGACCGCCCAGTGGTGCAGTTTCGTCTGCATCGCACGTACCCGCACGGTTGCCTCATCGAGGTCAGCCCATCGCGGTTCACCGGTATTCACCAATGTCTCCGTTCCCTGCAGTAGCTACTGCGTCATATCCGCTGGGGCCCTTCGCCATGTACGGGGCTTTCCCCCGCTCGGACTACTACGACCCCTCCGCCCCATCGCACGCCGATCGACGGACAACACGCCCACCCGTGACCGTGACCCTGGATGGGCCCACGGTCACGGGAGACGCACGATGGTTCCCACGTTCACTGTTTACCGATGGGCAGGTTAGGCGCCCAGCTATGCCCCTGCGGTATCGCCACGGCTACGCCGCAGGCCTTCACCATGGCCTCGAATGCCAACGACCTTAACCGACATCCAAGTTCCCACCCCGTAATGAGAGGGTGGTGCGCACCGCAGGCCAGCCCATATCCACCGAATTTGAGCTGGCGGGAGACTTGAGAAGCTTTTAGCACTGGTTTCTCTCGTACACCTTCCTGCCTTGCTTGCCGGACCCGACCCATTCGGTAGTGCTGGTCCGTCCCGGCGTTGTCGGGGCCGCTTTCCGCCCTTCCCGGTGTTTCCTCGGGTCAGACTGCCCCCAGCTTCTTCATGCTGCTGCGACAGCACAAAGGCGAAGGTCTTCCACCTCCGCTCGGTAAAACAGCGCCTCGTGGCGCACCAAATCCCCCTCCTTACGATTTTGTTGTGGGTGACTTCGGAGCTGTCGTAGTGTTTCGATCACCCTCGGGTGGTGGGTATGGCCCAGATCTCCCTGCCGCTTGGACGGCTCACTGGGAATGGCCGCCCGCTGCCCGCCGATGACTCGACCGCTGATTGAGACTTACGACATTGATCGTTGGGTAAGGACGTGCCGGCGTGGTTATCGACAGGGGCCAACCAAATTGGAGCTGATCGAAGGGACCGAAAGACATGCCGGACGTGTGGGCAGGAATCGACTCGGGCAAGAGTGCCCATCATTGCGTTGTGATCGACCAATCCGGGACGGTGCTGCTGTCAAAACGGGTCGAGAACGACGAAACCGCGTTGCTCCAGCTCATCGCCGAAACCGCGGAGAGCGCGGCCGGTGGTGAGATCTGCTGGGCTACTGATCTGAACGCCGGCGGCGCGGCGCTGCTGATCGAGCTGCTGGCAGCACACGCTCAGCACCTGCTCTATATCCCTGGACGGATCGTGCATCACGCCGCAGCGACCTATCGGGGGATGGAAAGACCGACGCGAAAGACGCCAGGATCATCGCTGACCAGGCCCGCATGCGCACCGACCTGCAACCCGTTCGCAGCGCAGACCAGATCAGTGTGGACCTGCGTATGCTCACTGCCCGCCGCACCGATCTGATTTGCGACCGTGTCCGGGCGATCAACCGGCTCCGGGCCACCTTGTTGGAATACTTCCCTGCGCTCGAGCGGGCCTTCGACTACTCCAAGAAGGCTCCTCTGACCCTTCTGAGCGGCTATCAGACCCCCGAGGGCATCCGCCGGATAGGACTGACGCGGCTTACTGGCTGGCTGAGAAAACGCGGCTGCCGGAACAGTGCAAAGATGGCGGAGAAGGCACTTGCGGCTGCAAACGCCCAGCACACCGTCCTGCCTGCCCAATCCATGGGATCGGCCCTGGTCGTCCGGTTGGCCGATCAGATCAGCTCAACCGATGCAGAGATCGCAGACGTCGATGCCCAGATCACGGACCTGTTCAGGCAGCACGACAGCGCCGATGTTCTGCTGAGTATGCCTGGGTTCGGGCCCGTACTCGCGGCTACTTTTCTCGCGAACATCGGCGGTAACCTGGACGGATTCGACTCCGTCGACCGGCTCGCCAGCGTCGCCGGGTTGGCTCCGGTCCCACGCGATTCCGGCCGGATCAGCGGAAACCTGCACCGGCCGCGCCGATTCAACCGCAGACTCCTCCGAACCTGCTACCTCGCCGCCCTCTCCAGCTTGAAAAACAGCCCCGCTTCCAGAACCTACTACGACCGGAAACGCGGCGAGGGAAAGTCCCACAAACAGGCGCTTATCGCACTTGCCCGACGCCGCATCAACGTCATCTGGGCCATGCTCCGCGACCACACCGAATACCGGGAGCCGGCCGCCGCCATTTGCGTCCAGGCTGCTTGACAACAGCATTGAGATTCCTTCTGCTCCTGGGTGGCAGACTGCTTGGCCGCCGGATTTGCGCGGGGCTTGCGGGTGACGGCGCCAGCCTTGTACGCCCAATGGAAGCAGATTTGGACGTTGATGCCCACCGCCTTGGCCGCGACACTCACGCTCCCCAACCGGTCCAGCAAGACAAAGAACCTGTCCTTCTCAGCTTGGGCGTATATTTGGCCCGATCTCCTGCCGGAAGGTCCAGCCCAGGCTCGGCAGGTACTGAGGGTGAATCCTAATTCCCGTGCGGCCAGCGGAACGCTTCCCAGACGCTCCAAGGCCAAGAAGAATTCTGCCCGATCGGACGACGAGTAGCTCCGATAAGTCCGCTTCAGGGTCGGCGAAGCGGACGGTCCAGACTCTTTCCCTACCGGTGATTTCTCCCTTAAGGAAGAACTATTTATTAATGGGATTTCCACAGGTGTTGCAACTCCCGGTTTTCAGGGGGTGTTGCAACGACCGCTAGAACTCGCCTGAACTGGGAAAATAGTGGTTGTCGAGACCGTTATTCCGCCGCGAAGGAGCACCCTTTCGATGCAGCAGTCTACCCGGATTTTCCCCGCTGCCGCGGTTGCTTTCACCGGCCAGTCGCTGGTCTCCCACGCCGGCACGACGGTCCTTACCGGCTTCATCAACGCGCTCGGCTTCCGGTTCCTGAGGGAGGACAGGCTGGGCCAGTTCGCCCCGGCCGGAGCGTCTCACCGTCCGGGGCATCTGGTCGGTTCCCTGGCTCTCATGCTGGCCGCCGGCGGCGAGCATGTCTCGGACCTGGACATGTTCCGCAGCTCAACGGGTATCTTCGGGCCGGTGGCCTCGAACGCGACCATGTCCCGGTTTTTCGACCGGACCGCGCGGAACCCGGAAGGCTTCGCCCACGGATTCGAAACCCACACCCGCGCCCTGCGGTCCAGGGCATGGGAAGCGCCCGGAGAAGGGAACCCTGCGCTGAAGGCCACGGCCGCGGAGCCGCTCATCATCGACCTGGACGCGACCCTGGTGACCTCGCACTCGGACAAGGAAAACGTGGCCGGCACCTATAAGGGCGGCTACGGGTTCGCCCCCTTCATCGCCGCATGCGACCACGGCGGAGGGAACGGAACCGGGGAAATCCTCACCGTGCTCCTGCGTCCGGGCAACGCCGGGGCCAACAACGCCCAGGACCACATCCGCGTCTTCGACACCGCCGTGGACCAACTCCCGGACCGTTTCTTCACCGGCGCGGTAGAGCTGATCGGGGAAAAGATCCTGATCCGCGCCGACAGCGCCGGCGCGTCACGCAGATTCCTCTGGCACCTCCACGCCGCCGGAGCCCAGTTCTCTGTCAGCTATCCGGTCCCGGTCGCCAAAGCCCACATGGTCGACTGGATCAGCGACAAAAAGTACTGGCAGCCGGCCCTGGACCAGGACGGCTGCGAACGCACCGACGCATGGGTCATCAACGCCACCGACATCATTGCGCTGGCAGACTACCCGCCGGGCACAAACCTGTATCTCCGCGCGGAACCGCTGCATCCGGGCGCGCAACCGACGCTGCTGGATCTGGACGGAAACCGGATCACCGCGTTCTGCGACGAACTCACCGCGCTGGCACGGCCCGCACCTGGATGCCCGCCACCGGGCCCGTGGCCGGGGTGAAAACCGGATCAAAACCCTGAAGAACACCGGGCTGGGCAGGTTCCCGTTCTTCTCCTTCGCCGCGAACCAGGCCTGGGCCAACATCGCGGCGCCGGCCTCGAACCTGATCGGCTGGCTCCAGCTCAGCTGTCTTCCCACCGGACACGCGGCCCGGTTCTGGGACGTCAAGCGCTGGCGCTACCGGGTCTTCGCCACCGCCGGGAAACTGATCTCCAGCGGCCGGAAGCATCAACTCCTGCTGCCGGCCCAAGCACCCGAAAAAGACCTCATCACCGTGCTGCTGGAAACGGTTATACGGATTAGCGGCCCCGGCCGGCAACCGGCGCCGGCCTGACCGCATGCAGCGCCCCCCGAAACTGCGACAGAAACCAGCAAGACCAGCCGGACGTGGAACCGGCGCCGAACCCGGTCAACCAGCAGGGACAGGGCCCCGCGCCCAAATCCCTTTCATTCAACCGACCAGGCCGCCCTTCGCCCCACTGCCGGGAACCAGGCCGACGATGAAAATCGAGGCTAGGGCACCGGGCTACTCCAGGCCACGGTCACGTATTCAACTCGTCTGAACAGGTTTCAAGAAGCCTGCCATCTTCCTTTGTACGGGCGCAGTTACATGAAAACCCGCTGCCGCTGCCTTGCTGTTCGCCGGGATATTCGGCGCCCAGCTCACGACCCTCACAGTCGTCGAACATCAGGAAGCTTCTGATGTACTGCCCGCGCTGAATGAGGCTGCCATTAAGCCGTTGCCTGTCTATAGCGAAACGCTGACCGGGGCCAGGATGGAGCCCATCAACTTCATCTACCTTGGCAGTCAGGAGCAGATTGAGGGCCTGTTCAAGCGAGCCGGATGGTACAAAGCTGACCCCTCGACCCTGAGCAACACCCTGCGATCCATCCTGGTGGCAGTACGCAACGAGCAGTACCTCACGGCTCCGGTCACGCCGTCATACCTTGACGCCCGGCCCGAGAACGTGGCGTTCGAAAAACCCACCGACGCCAACACGCTGGTCCAGCGGCACCACACGGATCTGGAGAACCAATTACATCGTCGGGGGTCTGCCCGTTTGGGTCGCCACCGCCCGCTTCGACCGGGGCATCGGGATAGGAACGAAGTCCGGTTTGCCAACCCACCACATAGTTCCCGATGTTGATGCGGAAAGGGCCTACATCCTGCAATCGTTACAGGTGGCCCAACCCCACTTCGTCCGTGTCGTGGACGCCCAGCTGGGACACAACGCAACCGGCGACGGATTCTTTACCGACGGCCAGGCGGCGGTGCTCAATCTTGAAAGCCTGAATCAGTAATTACGCGCACCCACCCGCTGCACGGCAAAAGCAAGGACCGAGCATGAGGGGGTGGATTCTATTGATCGTCGTAACACTGCCTGTTGTGAATGGCCCGCGGGAAGGCTGGCCCGGCATTAGCTGCCGCCAGGCCTTCCCGCTAAGAAACCGTCAAGAAAAGGGGGGACGGAGCCCGGTAGGCGGGGCATGGATGTTTGATGGAGGCATGAAGCGGCCGCGGCGTGCCGGCTTCCCCCAGGGATGGAAGGGTCGGTGGCTGTCGATGAACGGTGAGGTCTTGGCTACGGCCGTGTTTCTCGCTGGCTTGTCTGTGGTGCTGATCTGGCTTGTGGTTTCCTTCATCCGTGCGACCAAGTAGAAGAGGGAACACCGATGATGACGCATACCGGTCCAGCACAGGGACCCCGGCCGGCCGGGACTACGGCCGGACGGGATGACAGCCGGGATGTGAAGTTTGCGGCCCTGGCCGGCACGGTCACCGGGTACGGTGACCGCGGCGTGGACGGGACGGCGTACAGCTCGCGGGACGGCTACCTCTTCGCGGACGGCAACGACGACGCCTGGTGGATTGTTTTCCAGCCCTCGTCCGGGGCCGGCGTTCCGGGTGCCCAGGCGCGCGGGGACGTCCTGGCCTGCAGCGACGCGCACGGCGAGCTGATCCGGGTGCGGGTGCTGGCCGGGGACGTCCTTCGCCGGGATGCGGACGCCGCTTTCCGGGAGCATGCGCCGTTGACCTATGAGGATGCCGTTGCGGTTGCTGCGGACCTCCCGGCACATCGCGGGTAACTCCGTGCACCGACCGGCTCCTTGGCCGGTGGCAGGCGCGGCGGGCGGTGGGGGAATCCGGTTCCCTTGAACCGGTCGCCGGCCGCGGTCAGCCGACGTGGACCCAGGGGCGTCTGGTGACGTCGGGTTCGGCTTCGCGCAGCACTTCGCGGGTGACGGGGGCGATCTCGCCTTCGCCCAGGAACAGGAAGCGCAGCAGATTCACGACCGGGCTGCCTTCGGTCCAGCGGAAGTAGATGTGCGGCATCAGGCCGGTCACGTCGCGGATGTGCAGGAGCACCGAGGCGATGGTGTTGGGGACGACCGGGCCGTGGACCTCCAGGATCCTGTAGCCGTGCCGGATCACGCCGCGCACTTCGAGCTCGGTTTCGAAGTCGGAGGAGTCATCCACGATCACTTCCAGGAACAGGGCCTGGTAGTCCACCGGCAGGTGGCTGACTTCGATTGCCGAGGTGAGCTTCTCCCGGTACGCGTCGGCCGTGAGCCGGAGCGGTTCGTGGGAAATGATTCCGAGGGGCCCGTCGAGCACCTCGGACATGAACTCCAGTGCCTGCCGGTCCAGGTGGACGTGGGTGGCGTGCAGTTCGAAGGAGCGCCGGACCCGGGACAGCAGGGAGATTACGATGATGCCCGCGATGAAGACGGCGGCGATCCGGATCCCTTCGGGGCGTTCGAAGATGTTCGCGATCGTGGTGTAGATGAACACCACGGCGATGATCCCGAAGCCGACGGTGCGTTTGCGCTGCTTCGATCGCCGGGCGGAGAGCGTGACCGCCACGGCGGCGGAGGTCATCAGGACCAGCACTCCGGTCGCGTACGCGCCGCCCTGGGCGTCGACGTCGGCGTTGAAGAGGAAGGTGATCAGGAATCCGATGAGGGTGAACACCAGCACCAGGGGCCGGACGGCCTTGGCCCATCCGGGGGCCATGCCGTAGCGGGGCAGGTAGCGGGGGACCAGGTTGAGCAGCCCGGCCATGGCGGAGGCGCCGGCGAACCAGAGGATGGCGATGGTGCTGATGTCGTAGACGGTGCCGAAGCCGACGCCGAGGTATTCGTGGGCCAGGAAGGCCAGGGCGCGGCCGTTGGCCTGGCCGCCGGGCTGGAATTCCTGCTCCGGGATCAGCACGACGGTGATGAAGCTGGTGGTGATCAGGAAAGCACTCATGATCACGGCGGCGGTGGTCAGCAGCCTCCGGGCGCCCTTGATGCGGCCGGCGGGGTTGTCCTCGGTGTCGGTGGCGTGGCCCTGGATCTGGGGCATCACGGCGACCCCGGTCTCGAAGCCGGACAGGCCCAGCGCCAGTTTGGGAAAGACGAGCAGCGCGATGCCGATCACCATGAACGGGTCACCGTGCGAGGTGGACAGTGCCTTCCACCATTCACCGACGGCAAGGGGCTGGGTGAAGACCTCGAACAGGGTCACGGCAACCACCACGACGTTCAGGCCTAGGTACAGGGCGACGAGGGTGACGGCAACGCCGATGGCCTCCTTGAAGCCGCGCAGGAACACCGCGGCCAAAAGGGCCAGCAGGAACAAGGTGACGAGGACGTTCTGTCCCTGCAGCCAGCCGGGCGTCATCGGGTTCTGGATGGCGTGCGCGGTGGCGTCCGCGGCGGACAGCGTCATGGTGATCATGAAGTCCGTCGCGGCGAAGCCCAGCAGCACCAGGACGAAGAGTTTCCCGCCCCAGCGCGGCATCAGGCGCTCCAGCATGGCGATGGACCCCTCGCCGCGGTGGCTCTCGCCTGCCACCCTGCGGTACACGGGCAGTGCGCCGAGCAGCGTGACCACCACGAGGACGAGGGTCGCCAGCGGGGAGATCACCCCGGCGGCCAGGGCCGCGATGGCCGGCTGGTAGCCGAGGGTGGAGAAGTAGTCCACGCCGGTCAGGCACATCACCTGCCACCAGGAGTGCTTCTTCAGATGGGAGTCGCTCACCGCGCCGGGGCCCTGGTGGGTGCCTTTGCTGTCCTGCAGCCCGAAGAGCAGCCAGCTCTTCAGTGCTGCCTTGGCCCCGGGCCTGGGTGCCGACGGGTCCGCCGGCGGCCTGCTTAACGTAGTCAACTCTGCCTTTCCGCGCGGCGCAGCGCACCACGATCAACGCCGAACATATCACCGGCCATGAAGCTCCTGGCCCCGTCGACGTCGATCTTGACGGATCCTTAACGCGGCACGTCCCGCCGCGGTCCCGGCCGGAGTTCCGCCGGATGAGCCGGCTGGATGCGGGCTCCGTTGCCGGGCTGTCACCATCCACGACGCAATGTGCGCTGGGCCGTGGAAGTCCTCCGCCACACCGATCAGCAGCATCCTTACCGACGGACTGAGTGCCGTGCATAAGGAGCGCCCGGTCCCGGCGGAGCGGCGCCGGCCACGTTCTCGTGGAAAGTAGCGCGTGCCGATCCGTGAATGTCCTCGACGATGTGGCGCGTGACGCGGAACAAGGCAGTAAGCACGTCATGCGCTTTCGTCGGGTTGCCGACCGTGGCTGCTACCTGCCGATCCCGGGCCCGTCGGCTTGTTCCTGTCCGGCCCTGGACTGAATAAACTGCCGGTCCTCGTCGGAGAGTTCCAGCTGCCCGTGCTGGTCCTCGCCAAGGTCCTCGTGAATAGCCGTACTGATGGCGTGGACCACGATCCGGGGCAGAGTAACGCACCCGGGGTTCTTCACCAGCCACTGCCTGGTGGCGGAATCGAGCTGATCCCACCACTCCTCCATTGGACCCATGGTCCGTTCCGTCCTGTCCTTGGTTGAGCCTCAGACGTACCAGTGCCAGCCAGGACGTGTCCATGCCGGCCGGACTGTGTGCCCGCCGAACCCGCCGCATTTGCCGCAGGTATAGCTGACGGTGGCCGCAGCGCCCGCCGGCCGGGCAACACCCGGGGCGGAAGCGGGATGCCCGAAGAGTTTTCGGGTGAGTCACTGTTCACCGACGCCCTGCTCGGACAGATCACCGGACGCCCGGACTGGGCACGCGTGGACCGCGGACAGGAACTCGCCTTCGAACTGATGAAGACCACCCCGGAGGGCCAGAGAGCCCCGATGCTGTGCCTGATCGGCTGGCTGGAATGGCTCAAAGGCAAGTCCAGCTTCGCCGCCCGGTACTTCAAGTTCGCCATGAACGACGTCCCGGACTTCCGGCTCGCGTTCCTGCTGACCGAACTCGTCAGCCGCGGACTGATCGCCCCGGTGAACCTGAACCGGGACACCGCCTACCGGCCCCCGACGCTCCGGCCCGGACCCCCATGCGGGGGTCCGGGCCCGAGTGGCGTTGCCACCTGGCAGGCAATGTGCAGGATCCGCCACTAGGGCGAAAGGACACACGACGCCCCCAGCCAGCGCAGGAGACCCAGGCACGGCCGAGAAATTCATCATGACCGACGCCGACACGGCCCCCGAGGGCGGCAGCCACGCCGAGGACATCCTGGAACTGCGCCTGCTCACCGCGGGAGAGACGACCGTCCCCGCGGATCTCTCCTGGGGAGACCTGCCCCAGGGCCTGTAACACCCAGGGCCTGTAACGACCGCGGCGCCGCCGCCCCACAGATTTCCCTTGCAGAGGAAACACGGAAGAGACCGACGAACCGCCGGTCTCTTCCGTGTTTAGGCCTCGCAAGCCAGAACCGCCCAGGAGTCAGATACAGCAGCCCCGCCGCACTGCTACCGCCGGAAGGCCCTGAGCCACTGAGACCAGAACACGGCAGCCAGGGCCGCGTCCCGGCACCGGGCCCGGATCAGCATCGCTCATGCCCCACTCTAACCACACCCCGGCGGGCCCGGACTGGCAGTGCCGGACGGTGGGCAGCAGATGGCACCTTGGACGACCTTCTATCAAGCCATCGGACAGGCCGATGCCGTCCCCTCCAAACGGACAAGTCATCAAAAGGACACCCGGGAGGGGCCAGAGTCAACGAGAGCCACATTCAGTGGGGATCGCATCCATCCTGCCAGCAGGCACCAGGCCAGCCACCAACCATTAGAGAGTCATCGCGCACCCTGTTGCGCCGCCACCCGACACGGTATGTTGCTCGAATGGACGATACGTACCAGGTCATCGTGGTCGGCGGTGGGTTCGCCGGCATGACCGCCGCCAAGGAACTCGGCCTCAAGGGCATTCGCGTACTGCTCATCGACGCGAACAACTACCACCAGTTCCAGCCCCTCCTGTACCAGGTGGCGACGGCGCAGATCGGGGTATCGGCCATTGCACGGCCGCTGCGATCCGTGTTCCGCCGCATCAGGGGCGTGCGTGTCCTCACCGCGGAGGTGACGGCGATCGACTCCGCGACCCGCACCGTCACCACGGCCGACGGCAGCACCTACCGGGCCCGGATCCTGGTCATTGCCGCCGGCGCCGTCCCGAACTTCTTCAACACGCCCGGCGCGGACGAGTACGCCTACCCGCTCTACTCCGTCACCGACGCCACCCGCCTGGGCACTGGACTGACCCACTTGCTGGACGAGGCGGACCGCGAGCCGGCCGGCAGCGTGGACGTCGTCGTCATCGGCGCCGGCCCGACCGGAGTCGAGACGGCCGGTGCCCTCGCCGAGAACGTCAAGTACGTGGTGCCCAAGTATTTTTCCCCGGTGCTCGCGGCCAGGTGCCGCGTCCACCTGGTGGATATGGTCCCGAACGTGCTCAACGCGTTCTCGCCCAAGTCGCAGGAATACACCAGGAACCGGCTCGGGAAGCTCGGGGTGCAGCTTCATCTGGGCGTCGGCGTGACCGGTGTCCGCGCCGACGGCGTGACGCTGGCGGACGGGACCGTCATTCCCGGCCGGATCGTGGTGTGGGCCGGCGGCCTGAAAGCCGGAAAGGTCATCGCCGAGTCCGGCCTGACCCAGGGGCGGGGCGGGCGCATCGACGTGCGGCCGGACCTGACCGCACCGGATGCCGAGGGCGTCTACGTCCTCGGCGATGCGGCCAACATGACCGATTCGACCGGCGCCAAACTGCCTCAGCTCGGCTCGGTCGCCCAGCAGTCCGGCAAATGGGCCGCCCGCAACATCTACGCCGACCTCACCGGCGGCACCCGCCAGCCGTTCGGATACTGGGACAAGGGCTACATGGCGATGGTAGGCCGCGGCGCCGCGGTCGCCGAAATCGGCCGCAGACGCGTCCAGCTGCAGGGCCCGTTGGCCTTCGTCTCCTGGCTGGGCGTGCACCTGGCACTGCTTCCCGGATTCCAGCAGAAGGTCCGCGCCCTCTTCTCCTGGGCCATCGGCTATGTCACGCACAGCCCGGCGCAGGTGGTGGTCGGCAGGCCCGAGTAACCCCTGCCGGCCCGCGAGCGAATTGCTCAGCCGTCCCGCTCCAGCCGGGATTTCAGCCGGGTCAGTTCCCGCTCGGTCCCGGCCCCTGCCACCAGGGCATCGGATGCCTCCCGCACCTCGTCCTGCCCGGGATCCGCTGCTGCCAGCTCCGCCCGGCCGCCTTCGCCCGCATCCGCCGGGCCTGAAGTGCAGCCTGCCGGGCGGCGTGGTCGGCAGCCCCGTCCGCGGCGGAGCCGTGCAGCGATTCGCGCAGATTCAGCTCCGCCCGGGCTGCCCCTTGTTCGGCGCCCAGCGTCCGGTATTGATCCCGGGCGTCCTCCAGCTGCGCCTCGAGCCGGTAGAGGCTGTCGTTCAGGGCCTGCTCCTGTGCCGCCAGCGCGTCATGCTGGGCCCTGAGCGTGTCCAGTCGCCGGGCGGCGTCGATCCGGCGCGCGAGGATGTGGCGGGCTTGCTCATCGAAGCCGGCGGCGACGGCGGCCCGCGCCGCCCGGTCCAGTTCGGCCAGCTCGGCGGCCAGCGGCACGGCCTGCAGTTCGGTACGACGGCGATGCGCCGCGACGTCGGCGACGCTCCGCCACGCCATGTGCGTGCAGCGGGCCCTGGCCCGGGACACCACGGTCTACCTCTACGACCGGCCCGGTCTCGGGTGGAGCCCGGCCCGACCCCGGCTGGAGACCGTGACCGGAATGGCTGAGGACCTGGACCGGGTCCTGCGGGCCGGCGCGTGCCCCCGCCCTACATTGTTGCCGGGCACTTGCTCGGCGGCATGGTGGCCCGCGTCTACGCCGCACGACACCCGGACCGGATGGCCGGGCTGGTCCTGGTCGACACCCTCAGGCTGCGCCGCTTGGCCTCGTCCGCCTCGGGGCGGACCTCGGAATCGCCCGGAAACCCCGCGCCGAGGCACAGCAGAGGTACCCCGGCGCCCCGATCGAGCTCGGGCTGGCACTGCAACTGCGGACGCGGCACCGCTGCTCGCTCATCGGGGAGGTGCACGCCCTGCTGACCGCCGGGCCTGTCGTACGGGAACACGCCCCCGGCCTCGGCGATCTCCCGCGCACCGTGATCACCCGCGCGGCATACCAGCCCGATCCGGCAGCCTCCGGCCGGACCGGGGCCGGGACCGCCGCCGCGCTCAAGCTGTGGGCCGACCGCCAGGCCGACCTCGCCGGTCTGTCGACCCGTGGCACCCTCGTCATCGCCGAACACGCCGGCCACCACGTGCACAGCGACGAACCCGAACAGATCATCCGGGCAGTCCGGCAGATCATCGCGGGCTGAAGCCCAGACGTAATCGTTGCAGCCCTCACACCAACCTTCGAGCTCAACCGGAAGGTCAAGGCTCAGGCAACGGCGGTTGTCACGGTCCGCGGAATACCGTGTCGGGCGCTGTAGCCTTGGGATGAATAAGATCGGCGCTGGGAGTCCAGCGGCAGCAATATCAAGCACGACAATCACCGTCATCGAAAGTGTGGATAGATACGTGAGCAGCGAACAGGGTTCAGCAACTCTGGAAGGCACCGAACTCGATCTGGAAGACGCCGTTATGGGCCCCACAGGCCGCCCCCAACGTGACTTTCCGGAGCCCGCACCGCTGTCGTCCCACGGACCTGCGCGGGTCATCGCCATGGTCAACCAGAAGGGCGGAGTGGGTAAAACCACCTCCACCATCAACCTGGCCGCCGCACTGGCCGAATACGGCCGCCGCGTACTCCTGGTCGACTTCGACCCGCAGGGCGCCCTCTCCGCAGGCCTCGGCACCAACCCCCACGAGCTGGACCTGACGGTCTACAACGTCCTGATGGACCGCAAGGTGGACATCCGCGACGCCATCCAGAAGACCGGCGTCGAAAACGTGGACCTGCTGCCGGCCAACATCGACCTCTCCGCCGCGGAAGTGCAGCTGGTCAACGAGGTCGCCCGCGAACAGGTCCTGGACCGGGCCCTGAAGAAGGTCGAGGACGACTACGACGTCGTCCTGATCGACTGCCAGCCCTCACTCGGCCTCCTCACGGTCAACGCCCTGACCGCCGCCCACGGCGTCATCATCCCGCTGATCTGTGAATTCTTTGCCCTGCGGGCCGTGGCGCTGCTGGTGGAGACCATCGACAAGGTCCAGGACCGCCTGAACCCCAGGCTCCAGGTCGACGGCGTGCTGGCCACGATGTACGACGCCCGCACCCTGCACGGCCGCGAGGTCATCGCCCGCCTCGTGGAGGCCTTCGGCGACAAGGTCTTCGAGACCGTTATCAAGCGGTCCATCAAGTTTGCCGACGCCACGGTGGCGGCCGAGCCCATCACCACCTACGCCGGCAACCACATCGGCGCCGACGCCTACCGCCGCCTGGCCAAAGAGCTGATTTCGCGCGGCGGCGCGCCCTAGGCAGGCAGGCAGGCAGCCCAGGACCGTGGAGGCATCACCCGTGAAGAAGCCCGGGAAGAATCCGGGGAAGAAGCCCGGGTTTGAGGTGCGGCTGGCCAACTTCACCGGCCCGTTCGACCTCCTGCTCGGCCTGATCGCCAAGCACCAGCTGGACATCACCGAGGTGGCGCTGTCCACGGTCACAGATGAATTCATCAAGTACATCAAGGGCCTGCAGCAGCTGGGGGAGGAGTGGGCCCTCGATGAAGCCAGCGAATTCCTGGTCATCGCCGCCACGCTGCTGGACCTCAAGGCCGCCCGGCTGCTGCCCGCCGGCGAAGTCGAGGACGACGAGGACATAGCCCTGCTGGAAGCCCGGGACCTCCTGTTCGCCCGGCTGCTGCAGTACAAGGCCTTCAAGCATGTTGCCGGAATGATCGGCTCCACCCTGGAACTGGAAGCCCGCCGCTACCCCCGGCAGGTCGCGCTGGAAGGGCATTTCGCCGCCCTCCTGCCGGAACTTCTCTGGCGCCACACTCCACAGCAGTTCGCGGCCCTGGCCGAAACAGCCCTCAAACCCAAGGAAGCCGCCCCCACAGTGGTGGGCCTGGCCCACCTCCACGGCACCCCCGTCAGCGTCAAGGAACAGGCCGAGCTCCTAGGGCTCCGGCTCCGCCTGGGCAAGCCGCTCACCTTCCGTGCGCTGATCGCCGACGCCGAATTTACCCTCGTGGTGGTCGCGCGGTTCCTGGCGCTCCTGGAGATGTTCCGGGACCGGGCTGTGGGCTTTGACCAGTTGCTGCCGCTGGGGGACCTGACCGTCCACTGGACCGCCGACGACGGCCAGTGGAGCAGCGAACACCTGAGCGAAGAATACGAGGAACAGCCGTGAGCGAAGCATGGTCCGAAGCGCGCCCCGACGCCGGCGCAGACACCGGCCAGGATACCGGCCCGGATCTCACCAGCCTGCCGGGCGGTAGCCGTGCCGCCCTCGAGGCCGTCCTGATGGTGATCGACGAGCCGGTCACGGCCACCGGGCTGGCAGCAGGCCTGAACCTGACGGTCGACGTCGTCGATTCCCTGCTGGCGGAACTGCAGCGGGAGTATAACGGCTATACTGTTAATGCCCCGGATGCGGACGTTGCCAGCATGAACGGCAGCAGTACCGCCCCCCGGGGCTTTGAATTGCGGAATATCGCCGGAGGCTGGCGGATTTATTCCCGCGCTGAATTCGCCGATATCGTCGGCGGGTTCGTGCTGGAAGGACAGACAGCCAGGCTGACGCAGGCGGCGCTCGAAACGCTCGCCGTCATCGCTTACCGCCAGCCTGTTTCAAGGGCGCGGGTGTCTGCAATTCGAGGAGTGAATGTTGACTCTGTCGTGCGGACGCTGACACAGCGGGGGCTGATCGAGGATGCGGGGAACGATCCCGAATCCGGGGCCATCCTGTACCGCACGACGTCGTATTTCCTTGAACGCATGGGAATCGGCTCGCTGGCTGAGTTGCCTCAGCTTTCACCCCATCTTCCGGGGCTGGAAGGCATCGAAGAGTTCTACGACGCAGGAAGAATGTAGGCAGCAACTGCCTGCGCACGATTATCCACCAGGGCAGAACCATTTTGCCTTTAGCTGGCGGGGGTTGTCGGGAGACAGCGGCCGCGGGCCACCAACGTAAGGACGGGTCATGACACAGGCGGGACGCCAGGGTTCACCACGTAACAGTTCGGGACGCAACAGCGCCGGACAAAACAGCGCCGGACGCAACAGTGCCGGACGCACTGCCGGAGGCAGTACCGGACGCGCTTCGGCGCAGGGCGGCGCGGGTCGCGCAGCACAGGACAGAGGCGGCCGTACCGGTGGCGCAAGCCAAGGCGGCGGCCAGCGCGCCTTCTCCAGCGACTTCACCAAAGGCGGCGGCGGGCGCCCCTTCAAGCACCCGAAGCCCCGCGAAGAGGCCTTCATCGATCCGGATCAGCCTGTAGCCGGCGGCGGCCCTGCAGGCCGTCCTGCCGCCAGCGGCTGGAAGTCCGGCGCGGGCGCCGGCAAGGCAGGTGCCCGGAAGCCCGGTGCCCGCAAGCCCGGCGCAGGCAAGGTGCCCGGCACGCCCGGCGCGCTCAAGCCCAAGCCGCGCACCGGCGCGCCGAAGGCTGCCGGCCCCCGCGCCTTCGGCAGCGAACGCTTCGGCCAGAACCTCGGCCCGATCCGCAGGCCGGCCCGCAACCGCGGACCCCGTCGCGAGGTGCCGCAGTCTGAGCTGCACGACGCCGACGGCGTCCGGCTTCAGAAAGTCATGGCCTCGGCCGGCGTCGCCTCACGGCGCGTTTGCGAGGAAATGATCGCCGAAGGCCGCGTCGAGGTCGACGGCCTGGTCGTCACCGAGCTCGGCGTGCGCGTCGACCCGAAAACCGCGGTGATTCACGTCGACGGGCTCCGCATCCAGCTGGACGAGAACATGGTCTACATGGTGTTCAACAAGCCCAAGGGCGTTGTCTCCACCATGGAAGACCCGGACGGCCGTCCCTGCATCAGCGACTTCGTGCGCAACAACCATGGCGAACGCCTCTTCCACGTGGGCCGGCTTGACGTCGCCACGGAAGGCCTGCTGCTGCTGACCAACGACGGCGAGCTCGCCAACCGCCTGACGCACCCCTCCTACGAAGTTCCCAAGACCTACCTCGTGCAGGTCCGCGGGCCGTTCCCGCAGGGCATCGGCGCCGAGCTGAAGGCGGGCGTTGAACTCGAGGACGGTATCGCCTCGGTCGACTCCTTCAAGCTCGTGGACTCGACTCCGGGCCACGTGCTGATTGAGGTCGTGCTGCACTCGGGCAAGAACCGGATCGTCCGGCGTCTCTTCGACGCCGTCGGCTTCCCGGTGCTGCGCCTGGTTCGCGTCAAGGTCGGCCCGATCGGGCTGGGGGACCAGCGCCAGGGCAGCATCCGCAACCTCGGCAAGCAGGAAGTCGGCCACCTGCTGGCATCCGTGGGGCTGTAAGCATGTCCGCCTTTCGCACCCACGGCCGCGGCCACCTGTTCGGTCCGGTGGTGGTCGTGGGGGCCGGACTCCTCGGCACCAGCATCGGGCTGGGGCTGCGGGGCCGCGGAGTGGCGGTGTTCCTCTCCGACCCCTCGCCCACCAACCAGGCCGTCGCCGTCGACATCGGCGCTGGCCTGCCTTTGGCGCGCCTTGACGGGGAACAGCCAGAACTCGTCGTGGTGGCCGCGCCGCCGGACGTCACCGCGGATGTGGTGGAACGGGCCCTGGCGGACTACCCGCAGGCCGTGGTCGTGGACATCGCGAGTGTGAAGGCTGGCATCCTGGCCGACCTTCGCACCCGCGGCGCGGACCTTGGCCGCTATGTGGGGACCCACCCAATGGCAGGGCGCGAGAAGTCCGGCCCCGTCGCAGCCCGCGGCGAGCTGTTCACGTCCATGCCGTGGGTCCTGTGTCCCTCGGAAGAGACGCTGCCGGAGTCTGTGCAGGTGGCGCGTTCGCTGGCCAGCGACCTCGGCGCCGTCGTCTCCGAATTCGGGGCCGATGAACACGACGAAGCCGTGGCACTGGTCTCCCACGTGCCCCAGGTCATATCCTCGCTCGTGGCCAGCCGCCTGCAGGGAACACCCCTGCACGCGCTGTCGCTCGCCGGGAACGGGCTGCGGGACGTCACCCGGATCGCGGCGAGCGATCCCACGCTCTGGGTCCAGATCCTTGGCGCGAACGCGGACAAGGTGGTCGGGATCCTGCACGGGGTCCGCGAGGACCTCAACCGGCTGATCGGCACCCTTGAGCACCCGACGGCGCCCGGTGCCCGGCTGGACCTCGCCCAGCTGATCAGCGAAGGCAACGCCGGCCAGTCCCGGATTCCGGGCAAGCACGGCGGACCGCCGCAGGCCTACTCCTGGCTGACGGTCCTTGTGGACGACACACCGGGCCAGATCGCGAGGCTCCTGACGGAGATCGGCGAGATCGGCGTCAACCTGGAGGACCTGCGCCTGGACCATTCCTCGGGACAGAATGTGGGCATGGTGGAAATTTCCGTCCTGCCCAACAAGCACGACCTGTTAATAGAAGCCCTCAACGACCGCGGATGGCGGGTACTCCAGTAATGACCCAGGAACTCATCGAGACAGTGGACGTTGTCCGCCCCGGAAAAAGCCTTGTCGTCGCCATTGACGGGCCGTCCGGATCAGGCAAATCCAGCGTCAGCAAAGAGGTGGCCCGCCGGCTCAAACTGGCCTACCTCGACACCGGTGCCATGTACCGCGCCCTGACCTGGTACTGCCTGGACCGCGGAACGGACCTTGACGACGGTGCCGCCGTCGAGGCGGCGGCCGAGAGCCTCCCGCTGGAGATCAGCACGAGCGCGCAGGAAGAGTATGTCCGCGTCGGAGGTGTCGACGTGACGTTCGCCATCCGCGAGCCGGCGATTTCCGCCGCAGTCAGCGCCGTGGCAACCACCCTTGGCGCCCGCACCGAGCTGATCCGCCGCCAGCGCGAACTGATCGGGAAGCACCACCGCCGCATGGTGGTCGAGGGCCGGGACATCACCACCGTCGTCGCTCCCCAGGCCGAAGTGCGGATGCTGCTCACCGCCAGCGAAGAGGCGCGGCTGCGCCGCCGGGGCATCCAGCTCGGCGGCAGCCAGAACGCCGAGCAGCTCGCGGCCCAGGTCACCCACCGCGATGCCAAGGACTCCACCGTGGTGAACTTCACCACGGCCGCCGACGGCGTGGTCACGCTGGACTCCTCGGAGCTGGACTTCGACCAGACGGTCGACGCCGCGCTCGGCATCGTGAACAGCATCATCGACCACAAGGTCATCAACCAGAAGGTCATCAACCGTGACTGAGCTGCGTACCCTTATGCCTGTGCCCCTGCCCGTGCCCCTGCCAGGACGGTGGACCACGGCCTGGAGCCGGCCCGTGGGCTGGATCCTGGACCATGTCCTCTACCGGACCTCAGTCTCCGGGCGTTCCAACGTCCCGGCGACCGGCCCGGTGATCTTCGCCGGAAACCACATCAGTTTCCTGGACGGACCGGTCATGTTCGGGGCGTCACCCCGGCCCATGCACATCCTGGTCAAGCAGGAGATGTTCGCCGGTTTCCTGGGCAGGGTACTGAAGGCCTCCGGCCAACTGCCGGTGGACCGCCGCGGCGACCGTGTGGCCCTTACCGCGGCCAGGAGCCTGCTCGACGCCGGCCGGTGCGTCGGGATTCTCCCCGAAGGCACGCGGGGGAGCGGTCACGCCGCCGCGATCAACAACGGCGTCGCCTGGCTGGCGCTCAACTCCGGCGCGACCGTGGTCCCCGTGGCCATCCTGGGCACCAGGGTCAGCGGCGAGCACCTGGACGCCGTGCCCCGGCTGCGCCGCCGGCTGCATGTCAGCTTCGGCGGGGCCCTCAACGTCAGCCGCAGGCCCGGCGAGACCGGGCGTGCTTCAATGGACAGGGCGGGAATCGAGATCCGCGCCGCGCTGGCCCGCCATGTCCAGGACTCAATCAAAAGTACCGGGCAGCCCTTGCCCGACGCGGATTCCCCGCAAGAACGTCATGAAGCAGTAGCCGGGACGCCGGCAGATCACCACCTAAGGAAAGTGCAATGAGCGATACGACTCAAACCTCCGGCAAATTTGGCGCCGGCGAAGACGAATACACGCCCACCGGCACGGACCAGGTGGCTGAACATCTCGCCGCCCTGGATGACGAGGAAGCGGAGGTCCGCGCGGCTTCCCTCCGTGCCGGCCTGGACGACTACGAACTGGACGAGGACGACGCCGCCCTGCTGAGCGGGCACTTCGACGACGAGGACTTTGATGGTCCCGTCAAGCTGGATCCGGTCCTGGCCATCATCGGCCGGCCCAACGTTGGCAAGTCCACGCTGGTCAACCGCATCCTCGGCCGCCGCGAGGCCGTCGTCGAAGACACCCCCGGCGTCACCCGTGACCGTGTCATGTACGCGGCGCACTGGAACGGCCGGAACTTCACGGTCGTCGACACCGGCGGCTGGGAGCACGATGCCCGCGGCATCCACGCCCGCGTGGCCGAGCAGGCCGAGATGGCCGTGGAACTCGCCGACGCCGTCTTGTTCGTCGTCGACTCCGCAGTGGGCGCCACCGCCACTGACGAGGGCGTCATGAAGATGCTGCGCAAGTCCAAGAAGCCGGTCATCATGGTGGCCAACAAGGTGGACGACTTCGCGCAGGAAGCCGATTCCGCCGCCCTCTGGGGCCTGGGCTTCGGCGAGCCGTACCCGGTGTCGGCGCTCCACGGCCGCGGCGTGGCCGACCTCCTGGACCACGTCATGGACACCCTCCCGGAGTTCTCCACGATCGAAGGTCTCGAGCGCTCCGGCGGACCCCGCCGCGTCGCCCTCATCGGCCGCCCGAATGTCGGCAAGTCCTCGCTGCTGAACAAGGTGGCCGGTTCCGAGCGCGTGGTGGTGGACAACACCGCCGGCACCACCCGTGACCCGGTCGATGAGTTCATCGAACTCGGCGGCCGCACCTGGCGCTTCGTGGACACCGCCGGCATCCGCCGCCGCCAGCACATGGCACAGGGCGCCGACTTCTACGCCTCGCTGCGCACGCAGAGCGCGCTCGAAAAGGCCGAAGTCGCCGTCGTGCTCCTCGCCGTCGATGAAGTGCTCAGCGAGCAGGATGTCCGCATCCTGCAGCTCGCCATAGAATCCGGCCGCGCGCTGGTGCTGGCCTTTAACAAGTGGGACCTGCTCGACGACGAACGCCGCCGCTATCTTGAGCGCGAGATCGACCAGGACCTGGCCCACGTAGCGTGGGCTCCCCGCGTCAATATCTCGGCGAAGACCGGCTGGCACAAAGACAAGCTCGTTCCGGCCCTGGACACGGCCCTGGAGAGCTGGGACAAGCGGATCCCCACCGGGCGCCTCAACGCGTTCCTGGGCGAACTTGTGGCGGCGCACCCGCACCCGGTCCGCGGCGGCAAGCAGCCCCGCATCCTGTTCGGAACGCAGGCCTCCAGCCGGCCCCCGAAGTTTGTGCTCTTCACCACCGGATTCCTGGATCCGGGCTACCGCCGCTTCATCACGCGCCGGCTCCGTGAGACCTTCGGTTTCGAGGGCACGCCGATCGAAGTCAACATGCGCGTGCGCGAAAAGCGCGGCAAGAAACGTTAATTCCGACACACCCGCCTCGGGCACCTGAAAATGGCACAGGCACCCTCGGGGATCGTGTAAGCTTTTGGAGGTGGTTCGGCCGGACTGCTCAGAAGGAAATCCTGGAGAAAAACCGGGATGAACTCTCAGCGGAGAACGGCGGAACTGACGGGCTGTAGCGCAGCTTGGTAGCGCACTTGACTGGGGGTCAAGGGGTCGCAGGTTCAAATCCTGTCAGCCCGACCAACAGGAACCGCTCCATCACCGGGAAGTATCCCGGTGGTGGGGCGGTTTTTCTTTTGCCTCAGGCCGAAGCTGGGGCTTGCAGTGTGTCCGGACGCCGGGCGCCCTGGATTCAGGCGGGAGCCAGCGGGTGCCGACCGTGCTACTTCAGGCTACTTCAGGAACCGGGACGTCCGTCGGTCCGCCAGGATTTTCCCCTTGGTCTGGCACGTCGGGCAGTATTGGAGCGCCGTGTCTGCGAAGGACACCTCCCGCACGGTGTCGCCGCAGACAGGGCACGGCTGCCCGGTGCGGCCGTGGATCCGCATCGTGCTCCGCTTGACATCCTTGAGCTGGTCAGGCGCCTTGCCAACGGCGTCCGACACCGCGGCCCCGAGGACACTGTGGATGCAGTCATACAGGACCTGCACGGAGTCGCTGTCCAGGGATTTGGCAATGGCGAAGGGGGAGATCCTGGCAGCGTGGAGGATCTCATCGCTGTAGGCGTTTCCGATCCCGGCAATGACGCCCTGGCTGCGCAGGAGTCCCTTGATCTGTTGGGAACTGGAGCCGAGGATCCCGGCGAACGTCCCACCGTCGAACGAGGAATCCAGCGGATCGGGGCCGAGGCTCGCTATGCCCGGGACGTCCTGCGCGTCGCGCACGACGTAAACGGCAAGGCTCTTCCTGGTTCCCGCCTCTGTCAGGTCCACGCCGAGATGCTCCGGGCCCCGCAGGAAGGCGAAACGGGCCGCGATGTGGCCCTTGCCCAGGCGGAGCCGGGCGGCAGTGGGGGATTCGGTGTACTGCAGCCAGCCTGCCTTGGCCAAATGGAAGACCAGGTACACGCCACTGGCATCCAGACTGATGAACTTTCCGTGGCGTTTCACTCCGATAATTTCCTGCCCCTCCAGGGCTGTGTAGGGAGGGTCGGCGGTCTTCAGCACGGCGAAGGAGACGATCTGGACCTTCGTGAGCACGGCCCCTTGGAGCTGCGTGTCCAGGAACGCGCTCAGCCCGGCGACCTCGGGAAGTTCAGGCATGGAACCACTGTGCCATAAGGCGGCAGCACCCATCACGGCAGGGAGCCCCTTACAGGCACTGTAGATTTGCATATACTTTCACCGGCGGACAGTTCAGTTGACCGCCGTCGCCATTGGTGATTGACCCGATGAAAGGCCCGTCATGAGCATCATTCCCGAAGAGCTGTCCTACACCGCAGAACACGAATGGGTTTCGGCCCCGAATGCCGACAGGGTCGTGCGGGTGGGCATCACCGATTTTGCCCAGGACGCCCTCGGGGATGTCGTGTACGCCCAGATGCCGGAGGTGGGCAGCACCATCAAGGCCAACGACGTCGTCGGCGAGGTCGAATCCACGAAGAGCGTCAGCGACATCTACGCCCCGGTGACGGGCGAGGTGGTCGCCCGGAACGAGGCCCTGGACACCGATTCGGCCCTCATCAATTCGGATCCGTACGGCGAGGGCTGGCTGATCGAAATCAGGCTCGCCGAAGCCGACGCGATCGAGTCCCTGCTCAGTGCATCCGAGTACGAACAGCAGGTAGGCTAAAGGAAGAGGTCATTCGGGCCGGGGTGTTGGCACAACAAAACAAGCAAAGCCCCGCCGAAGGGCTGAATCGGATCTGCCAGGCTTTTCCGGACGGCATGCGTTGTTTGCAGGGGGGACACCTGCAACGAATGAGGAGGACTCAATGTTTGGGCACGAACGGAACGACACCGGTTACGGCACGGGTGGAGTGAAAGCTTCGGAGACCACGTCGATCAACCTCACTCCGGTGCGCGACGAACCCACCTTCACCCCGCAGCTCTCTTCCGAGGAACGGGCTGCTGTTAAGGCCCTTCCCTTTGGCTCGGCCCTGCTGGTTGCACACAGCGGACCCAACGCCGGCGCCCGCTTCCTGCTGGACTCTGACGTCACGACGGCGGGCCGCCACCCGGACGCCGACATCTTCCTGGACGACGTCACGGTCTCCCGCCGCCACGTTGAATTCCGCCGCACCGCCCGCAGCTTTGAGGTCGTGGACACCGGCAGCCTGAACGGAACGTACGTCAACCACGACCGCGTGGACGCCGTGGAGCTGAAGTCCGGCAACGAAGTCCAGATCGGCAAGTTCCGCCTCACCTTCTACCTGAGCCCTGCCCGCGCAGCAGGCAACGTCTGATTCCGGGGTAGCTGCCTGTGGCTATGGCACAAGCGGAACGGCGCGGACCCCAGGTTCTGAACATCGGGGAAGTCCTGGCTCAGCTGAGCGATGACTTCCCGGGCATGACGGCGTCGAAAATCCGGTTCCTTGAGGAAAAGGGACTCATCAACCCAAAGCGGACGCCCGCCGGTTACCGGCAGTACTCGGAGAGCGACGTCGAACGGCTGCGCTTCGTGCTTGCCCTCCAACGCGACCAGTACCTGCCGCTGAAGGTCATCAAGGACTACCTTGACGCGATCGACCGCGGCGAACGCCCGGAGAACCTGCCGGCCGGTGTCACGGTGTCCCCGAGGATCGTCTCCGATGAGCTCGCGACCGAGCTGCAGAACCGCGTGCGGCGGCTGAGCGAGGAACAGCTCCGGGCCGAGTCCGGCGCCAGCGTCCCGCTCCTGGAGTCGCTCCTGAGCTTCGGCCTGATCGGCCATGTCAACGGCAAGTTCGACGAACACGCCCTGCAGGTGGCGCGGGCCTGCGTGCAGCTGGAGAGCCATGGCCTGGAGCCGCGGCACCTGCGGCCCTTCCAGGCGGCCGCCGAACGCGAATTCGGGCTCGTGGAGCGCGCGGTGGCCACCCTGACCTCCCGCAAGGACGCCGCCTCGCATGCCCGGGCTGCCGAGGCGGCACGGGAAATCAGTGACCTCTGCCTGTCGCTGCACCAGGCGCTGGTCCACGACCGCATCGCGAGGATGGACATCTGATGATCGAGGTGGAGATCGTCGGCGTGCGGATTGAGTTGCCGTCCAACCAGCCGCTCGTCCTGCTCAAGGAAATCCACGGGGAGCGCCACGTGCCGATCTGGATCGGCACCCCGGAGGCCAGCGCCATCGCCCTGGCCCAGCAAGGAGTCGTCCCGCCCCGGCCGATGACCCATGACCTGCTGGTCGACGTCGTCGAATCCCTGGGCCACACCATTGTCAGCGTCAACATCGTGGCCGTGGAGGACAACATCTTCTACGGCCAGCTGCAATTCGAAAACGGCACCACCGTCAGCTCCCGGGCCTCGGATGCCCTGGCGCTTGCACTTCGCGCCAAGTGCCGGATCTGGTGCGCCGACGCCGTTATGGATGAAGCCGGCGTCCGGATCACCGAACACGACGAGGGCGAAGACACCCACCCCGGGCCCGCCGTGGACGAAGAAGGCGAGCTGCGCCGGTTCCGTGAGTTCCTCGACGACGTCGAACCTGACGACTTCGCCGGCTGAGGCCGCGGCAACGTTAAAGTCTAGGATGAAAGTTTCGACACGCCCCCCGAATAGCGCGAACGTCTTTGACCTTGGGCCCCGTCAGGCCTAACGTCGGAGGTACAAGTTCCCATTGCATACGGCAGCTGCGCAAGTCACACTGGAAAGTGCAGCCCCGGCTAAATTACACGAATGAATTTTATTCGCTGTTGCTCAGTTAGCCGGCTGCCGCTGCTACTTACTCAGGGGAACTCATGACAAGGAGGATCCACGTGAGTCCGAAAGGCGAAGCAAGCGAGCTCAAGCAGGCCTCGACGGCTGGTGTTGCTGTGCCCGCCAGCGGTGCCCAGGGCCTGCTGTTCACCGAGGATCTTCCTGTCCTGGACGAAGACGCGGGCTACCGCGGTCCCACCGCCTGCAAGGCAGCCGGCATCACCTACCGCCAGCTCGACTACTGGGCCCGGACCGGGCTCGTGGAGCCCGCAGTCCGCGGCGCCGCCGGTTCCGGCTCCCAGCGGCTGTACGGCTTCCGCGACATCCTGGTGCTCAAGGTGGTCAAACGGCTTCTGGACACCGGCGTCTCGCTGCAGCAGATCCGGACCGCCGTCGAGCACCTCAGGGAGCGCGGCGTCGAGGACCTCGCGCAGATCACGCTCATGAGCGACGGCGCGAGCGTCTACGAGTGCACCTCGGCGGACGAAGTCATCGATCTGGTCCAGGGCGGCCAGGGCGTCTTCGGCATCGCCGTCGGCCGTGTCTGGCGCGAAGTCGAAGGGAGCCTTGCGGCGCTTCCCAGCGAACACGCCTCGGACCAGTCCTTTCCCGGCGACGAACTGAGCAAGCGCCGGGCTGCCCGCAAGATCGGCTAGCGCAGGATCGGCTAGCGCAGGACGCACAAGAACCTACAACAAAGGCCGCCTTCCCACGGGGAAGGGGGCCTTTGTTTCGGGCCGGCTAGCGCTGGCTGCGGTCGCGGACGGTGCCGGCGGGGGCCGAGCCGTTGGACTTCAGCAGGTTCGCCAAGAGGGCATCGAACAGGGCCGCGGTGTTCTTGGCGGAGTCTCCGGGCCAGTGGTGGATGGAGTGAGCGGCGCCCTGGATCTGCTGCCAGTTGGCCTGCTCCGGGATGTGCGGGGTCAGCAGCAGTTCGCCGAACATGGACTGCATCTCCGCCAAGCGGAACGTGTGCTCCGCGGAGCCGCTGCGCACCCGGTTGGCCACGATTCCGGCAGGCGACAGCTTGGGGGCGAATTCCTGGCGGAACAGCTGGATGGCGCGCATGGTGCGCTCGGTGCCTGCGACCGAGAAGAGTCCGGGTTCGGCCACCAGGGTCACCTTGTCACTCGCGGACCACGCCATCCGCGTGAGCCCGTTGAGCGAGGGCGGGCAATCCACCAGGACCAGGTCGTAGTGCTCCGCGCCCGCCAGCACCGCGGAGAGCCTGCGGAGGTCGCGGCGGCCGAGATCCGGGCGGTCGTAGATGCCGGTGTAGGCGGAGCCCACGGCCACGTCCAGGATGGACGGCGCGGAGCCGGACGGGGAGGCGCCGTTGGTCCTGACGCGTTCCACCCAGCCGCTGGGAACAACGTTGTCGGAAAGGTGTGCCCGCCGCGGTGCCTTGAGCATCCGGCCGATATCGAGCTGCTCGTCCGGGCTGACCCCCAGCGCCGTGCTCGCATCCGCGTGCGGGTCAAGGTCGACGACGAGGGTGGGGATGCCGGCGGCCAGTGCCGCAGACGCCAATCCGGTGGTCACTGATGTCTTACCGACACCGCCTTTGAGGCTGCTGATGCTGACTACTTGCACTTGAAAACCCAATACCTAACGCCGGTTGCCGAGACGGGGTCGTGCCGGCTCCTGCGTTCTCCGGAGCCGGGGCGTGCGTGCGCCACCCACCGACTCATCATATGTTGATGCTCCGACGAAACCCGTCTCATCCGGTGCCGGGGCGGCAGAACCTCGGGAAGACGGCGGGAAGCAACGCACGAATGGGTCCGTGCCCCGGTCCGTTGCTCCTGCCGTTTCCCCCTGCCTATCGCCGCATCCGTGACGGATAATGCTGTGATGGTCGCCACAATGATTTGTGTTTGCCTACACCGGTCTTAGACACTGTGACCAATTACCGATACACCCGCAATGATGCAGGAGAAGTATGTTTTCGAAGATTCTGGTGGCCAACCGCGGCGAAATCGCGATCCGTGCCTTCCGCGCGAGCTACGAACTGGGTGCCAAGACTGTAGCCGTGTTTCCCAACGAGGACCGCAACTCGATCCACCGCCAGAAGGCCGACGAGGCATATCTGATCGGCGAGGAGGGCCATCCGGTCCGGGCATACCTTGACGTTGACGAGGTCGTGCGGGTGGCCAAGGAGTCCGGGGCGGACGCCATCTACCCCGGCTACGGCTTCCTCTCCGAGAACCCGCGCCTGGCACGGGCCGCCCAGGAGGCGGGCATCACCTTCGTCGGCCCGCCGGCGGAAGTCCTGGAACTTGCCGGGAACAAGGTGGCCGCCCTCGAGGCAGCCCGCAAGGCCGGGGTCCCGACGCTGAAGTCCAGTCAGCCGTCGAAGGACCTTGACGAGCTGATCGCCGCCGCTGACGAGATCGGCTTCCCCATCTTCGCCAAGGCCGTTGCCGGCGGTGGCGGCCGCGGCATGCGCCGGGTGGACACCCGCGATGCCCTGCCGGAGGCCCTGCAGGCCGCCATGCGTGAAGCGGACGCGGCGTTCGGCGATCCCACCATGTTCCTCGAGCAGGCCGTCCTGCGCCCCCGCCACATCGAAGTCCAGATCCTGGCCGATGCCGAGGGCAACGTAATGCACCTCTTCGAGCGGGACTGCTCCATCCAGCGCCGCCACCAGAAGGTCGTCGAGATCGCTCCGGCCCCGAACCTCGACGAGGGCATCCGCCAGGCCCTGTACCGCGACGCCGTGAAGTTCGCCAAGGCGCTGAACTACGTCAACGCCGGCACCGTCGAATTCCTCGTCGACACCGTAGGGGAGCGCGCCGGCCAGCACGTGTTCATCGAGATGAACCCGCGCATCCAGGTCGAGCACACCGTCACCGAAGAAGTGACCGACGTCGACCTCGTCCAGGCGCAGCTGCGCATTGCCGCCGGCGAGACCCTCGCGGACCTGGGCCTCTCGCAGGAGACCGTCCAGCTCAAGGGCGCAGCCCTGCAGTGCCGCATCACCACCGAGGACCCGTCCAACGGCTTCCGGCCCGACGTCGGCAAGATCACCGGCTACCGTTCGGCCGGCGGCGCGGGTGTCCGGCTCGACGGCGGCACCGTGTACTCCGGCGCGGAGATCAGCCCGCACTTCGACTCGATGCTGGTCAAGCTGACCTGCCGCGGCCGCGACTACCCGGCCGCCGTGGCCCGGGCCCGGCGCGCCCTCGCCGAGTTCCGCATCCGCGGCGTGTCCACCAACATTTCCTTCCTGCAGGCCGTCCTGGACGACCCGGACTTCGTGGCAGGAAATGTGGCCACCTCGTTCATCGACGAGCGCCCCGAGCTGCTGAAGGCCCGGGTCTCCGCGGACCGCGGCACCAAGCTGCTGACCTGGCTTGCCGATGTCACCGTGAACAAGCCCAACGGCGAGCTCACTGTCCACACGGACCCGGCCGCCAAGCTTCCCGCCCTGGCAGACGCCGCAGCCCGGCCGGGCTCCCGCCAGCGGCTGCGGGACCTGGGCCCGGAAGCCTTCGCGAAAGCCCTGCGCGCGCAGGATGCCGTCGCGGTGACGGACACCACCTTCCGCGACGCCCACCAGTCGCTGCTCGCCACCCGAGTGCGCACCCGCGACCTCGTCGCGGCCGGCCCGGCCGTCTCCCAGCTGCTGCCCGAACTGCTGTCCGTCGAAGCCTGGGGCGGGGCCACCTACGACGTCGCACTGCGCTTCCTCGGCGAGGACCCCTGGGACCGGCTCGCGTCCCTGCGGAAGGCACTGCCGAACGTCTGCCTGCAGATGCTGCTCCGCGGCCGCAACACGGTCGGCTACACGCCCTACCCGGAAGAGGTCACGGTGGCGTTCGTCAACGAGGCCGCGGCCACGGGCATCGACATCTTCCGCATCTTCGACGCGCTCAACGACGTCAACCAGATGGCCCCGGCCATTCGCGCCGTCCGCGAGACCGGCACCGCCGTCGCCGAAGTCGCCCTCTGCTACACCGCGGACATGCTGGATCCGGACGAGACGCTCTACACCCTGGACTACTACCTGGAGCTGGCGCAGAAGATCGTCGACGCCGGTGCGCACATCCTCGCGATCAAGGACATGGCAGGGCTGCTGCGCCCCGCGGCTGCCGCGCGCCTTGTGTCGGCTCTGCGGGAGCGGTTCGACCTTCCAGTCCACCTGCACACGCACGACACCGCAGGCGGCCAGCTGGCCACCCTCCTGGCGGCCGTGGATGCCGGCGTGGACGCCGTGGATGTGGCCTCGGCCTCCCTGGCCGGAACGACGAGCCAGCCGTCGGCCTCGGCGCTCGTGGCCGCACTGGCACACACACCCCGCGACACCGGGCTGAGCCTGGCAAACGTCTGCGCCTTGGAGCCGTACTGGGAAGCCGTCCGCCGCATGTACGCGCCGTTCGAATCCGGGCTGCCGGGCCCCACCGGCCGTGTCTACCAGCACGAGATCCCGGGCGGCCAGCTCTCCAACCTGCGGCAGCAGGCGATCGCGCTGGGCCTCGGCGAGCGTTTCGAGGCGATCGAGGACATGTACACCGCGGCCGACCGCATCCTCGGCCGGCTCGTGAAGGTGACGCCGTCCTCCAAGGTGGTGGGCGACCTCGCCCTGCATCTCGTGGGACTCAACGCCGACCCCGCGGACTTCAACGAGAACCCGCAGAAGTACGACGTCCCGGATTCCGTGATCGGCTTCCTCTCCGGTGAGCTGGGCGATCCTCCCGGCGGCTGGCCCGAGCCGTTCCGGACCAAGGCACTGCAGGGCCGCACCATCAAGGTCCGTGACGTCGAGCTCAGCGCCGAGGACAGCGCCGCCCTCAAGGCAGATTCCAAGACCCGTCAGCAGACCCTCAACCGCCTGCTCTTCGCCGGCCCCACGAAGGACTACCTGAAGAGCGTGGAGTCCTACGGAAACCTCTCGGTGCTGGATACCCGTGACTACCTCTTCGGGCTGCAGCGCGGCGCGGAGCACGAGATCGAGCTGGAGAAGGGCGTCCGCCTTATTGCCTCCCTCGAAGCGGTCTCCGAGCCGGACGAGAAAGGCATGCGCACCGTGATGTGCACGCTCAACGGACAGTCCCGTCCCGTGGTGGTCCGCGACCGCTCCGTGGTCAGCAACGTCAAGGCCGCCGAGCGCGCCGACACCTCCCAGCCCGGCCAGGTGGCGGCACCGTTCGCCGGCGCCGTCACCCTGACGGTCAAGGCCGGGGACACGGTCAAGGCCGGCGACACCGTCGCCACCATCGAGGCCATGAAGATGGAAGCCTCCATCACGACGCCGGTGGCCGGCACCGTGTCGCGCCTCGCCGTCGGCGCGGTGGAACAGGTCCAGGGCGGTGACCTGCTGCTCGTGGTTGAGTAGCGGCCCTGCCGACAACGAAAGAAGGATCCTTCCGGCGGAAGCCTGGGGTTCTAGCGGTCGTTGCACCACCTGCGGATTAGGTGGTCAGTAGTAAATCACCAAGGCGCTCGGCTGGGGGTATCCCAGCCGAGCGTTTTGCGTGGTCGCCTATGCCAGATGTCCCTGCTTCGTCCGCAGCCTGTCCCGCAGGCCGCCAATGATGACGTCCAGGCCAAAGTCGAAGGCGTGCCTGCCACGCTCCTGTGCCGGCCCGGCATCGCTGAGGGCGCGTTTCAGTGCTGGATAACCGTCGGCGGGAGGATCCCAGACGACGTCCGGAGCGGCCAGATCGAGCGCCGCGCCCAAGGCAAAACTGTCGATCGTGGAGATTGCAGAAACGACGTCGCGCCCGCCGAATCCGGCGGCTTCGAGCGCGCGTGCGAGGTCTTCATACATGCCGATGACGTCCGGATCCTTGATGGACTGCAGTACCAGCAATGGAGCGAGCCTCGGATGCCTGGCAAAGGCATCCCGGTAAGCCCTGATCAGGACCCGCAGCGCTTCTTCCCACTGCCCGTGGTCAACGGGCGCGTGGGGTTCCTCGGCGATGATCCGGTGGCGCAGCAGCTCCAGGATTTCCTCCCGGCCGCTGACGTGGTTGTAGATCGAGGACTGGCTGACGCCGATTCTCCGTGCCAGTTTGGGAAGGCTGAAATCGCCGCTTTCGTCAACAAGGTCAAGTGCGGCTGTGGTGATTGCCTCCACGGATATCAATGGCAGGAGCGGGCGCCCCATGGGTTCTCCTGACTGCAGTCTTCGGTAGTGAGATTCAGCCTAGTGGGAAGCCCCGCCAATGCCGTTTCCGGCCGGGTATTGTGCTCTCGGCCACATGACCCCATAATAAACGAAAGCCTTTCGTTTGGAGAGGCTCCTACGAAGGGACGGGTTCATGCCGGACACACAAACCAGACCGCCGACGTCGGCCGGAGAGGGCGTGCTCAAGCGGAACGCGCTCGGGACCGGGGGTATAGCATTCCTCGTCATTTCCGCAGCGGCACCGCTGACCGTGATGGCGGGGGTGGCTCCCGTGGCCCTCAATGTCGGGGGCATCGGAGCGCCTGCCGGCTATCTCGTGGCCGGCATTGTCCTGACCGTCTTTGCCGTCGGGTTCATGGCGATGACCCGTCACGTCAAAGCGTCGGGCGGCTTCTACACCTACATCTCCCTCGCCATGGGCAAGACGGCGGGCCTGGCTTCGGCCATCCTGGCGATAGTTTCCTACAACTGCCTGCAGATCGGGGTGTACGGACTCTTTGCCGTGCAGACACGGGACATGCTTCAAGTGCTCTTTGGCCTCGACGTGCCGTGGCCGGTCATCGGCTTCACGGCCGTGGCCGCTGTATGGTTCCTCGGCTACCGTGGCATCGACGTCGGGGCAAAGGTCCCAGGCGTGCTCCTGGTTGCGGAAACCGCCATCCTGGCGGTGATGGGCGTGGGCATTCTGTCCAGCGGCGGAGCCCACGGGATCAGCGCCGGTTCGTTCAGCCCGGACCAGGCGTTCAGCCCGGGGGTACTGGCGATCCTGGGCATCTGCTTCGCAGCGTTCATGGGGTTCGAGTCTACGGTCCTGTACAGGGGCGAGGCCCGCAATCCGGACAAGTCCGTACCGCGGGCGACGTTCATCGCCGTCGGGTTCATGTCGGTGTTCTACGCCTTCATCGTCTGGACCATGGTTCAGGCCTACGGAGAGGACCAGGCGGTGGAGGCTGCCGGGCAGATGGCCAACGGCATGTTCTTCCCGACCATCAACCACTTCGTCGGGCCGTGGGCCGAGACTGTCATGTACGTCCTCATCGTCACGAGCGTCTACGCCTCCCAGCTCGCATTCCACAATGCGATCAACCGCTACGTCTACATGCTCGCCCGCGACGGCGTGCTGCCTGCGTTCATGGGCAAAACCCACCCCAAGTACAAGTCCCCGCACCGGGCAGGCCAGCTGCAGACTGCCCTGGCCGCAGCTGTCATCGCGATCTGCGCCATGCTCAACGCCGACCCGTACCAGCAGCTCCTGATCTGGGTGAACACGCCCGGGATCTTCGGCATCGTGGGCCTGCAGGGACTCGTCTCCGTTGCCGCCTTCATCTATCTGCGCCGGAACCCGGACGCGGTCACCAACCGGCTGATGGTTCCTTTGAGCCTGGTATCGGCCGTACTGCTGTTCGGCGTCGTCCTGCTGATCGGGCTGAACATCGAGCTGCTCACATTTGCCGATGCCCTGACCAACACCATCCTCATCCTCGTCACCCCCGCGGTGTTTGTCCTCGGGCTGGTTGCCGCCCGCTGGGTGCGCCTTCGCCGGCCCGCAGCTTCGCCCGGATTGGAAGCTTTGAAAACCATGAATCCTGATCTGATAGTTCTTGCCGACGCCGTGCACACGATGGACGGGACGTCGGCGGCAGTCCAGGCCGTGGCGGTTCAGAACGGCGTCATCGCCGCCGTCGGCAGCCGCGGATGCGGCGGCGTGGCCCGCAGCGGCGGAGGTCATCGACTTCGGTGCCGCGGTGCTGACCCCGGGCCTGGTCGACTGCAATGTCCACCCCGTCTTTGGCCTCGACATGACCAGGGGCTGCGACCTCTCCGGTGCCCGGGACCTCGCCGAAGTGCGGGCGCGGCTCCGGTGCGAAGCGGAAGTTGTCGGACCGGATGACTGGGTGAGGGGATGGGGCCTGGACCCGAACGTGTTCGGATCCGCAGCCGCCCACCGGGAATCGTTCGATGATGTTGTCGCGGGCAGGCCCTGCCTGCTCCGCTTGTTCGACGGGCATTCAGCCCTGGCCAGTTCCCGCGCCCTTGAGCTCGCGGGCGTCAGCGGGGCCCGGACCTTTGATCAGGCCGCGGAAGTAGTCTGCGATGAGCGCGGCCTCCCCACGGGGCTGTTGCTCGAGGAAGCCGCCGTCGGGCTCGTCACAAAGGTCATGCCCGCCGAGTCGTTTGCCGAGCGGAAGGAACGGCTTGCCTCCTTGCTTTCGCGGTTCTCACGGGCCGGACTGACAGCGGCGCACGTCATGGACCTCAGTGAAGGGTCGCTGGAGCTCTACCGCGCGGTGGAGGACGACGGCGGATTGCCGCTGCGGCTGCGCATCTCACCATGGTGCATGCCCGGCACCGGGGAAGAGGAATGGGGCCGTCTGGCGGACTTGATCCACACGTGCGGCCAACGCTGGGCTGTCTCGGGGATCAAGCTCTTTGTTGACGGAACCGTAGACAACGGGACGGCGTGGCTGGACGAGCCGGACGCCTACGGACAGTCAACGGCCCCCTTTTGGCCGCGCCCGGCCGAGTACGCCGACGCCGTGAAATTCTTCGCAGGCCGCGGCATTCCCACGGCCACCCACGCGATAGGTGACGCCGGAGTGGCCGCCGTCTTGGACGCATTGGAGGCACTGCCGCCGGGGACGCCGGGAGCGGCCCACAGGATCGAGCACATTGAAACCGTCCCCGACGCCCTGATCGAGCGTTTCTCACGGTCCGGGGTGATCGCCAGCATGCAGCCGACCCACTGCACCCACTACTCGCGCGCCGACCACACCGACAACTGGTCCACCCGGCTGGGAACCGAACGGGCGAATCATGGCTGGCGCTGCGCCGACCTCAGGGCGGCCGGGGTGACGTTGGGGCTGGGCTCGGACTGGCCGATCGCCCCCTTTGAGCCACTGCCCATCATGGCCGACGCGCAATTGCGCAGGCGGGCAGGCCACCGCGGTGAACAGCCAATCCTTCCGGGCCAGGCGCTGACGGCCCTGCAGGCGCTGGAGGGATACACGTCCCATGCCGCCAGGACCGCAGGGGAGTGGGCAACCTCCGGATCCATCACCGTCGGCAAGCGCGCTGACTTCACCGTGTTCGATCTGGACCCGCTGACCGCCGCTCCCGATGTGCTGGCGGAGGGCAACGTATTGGCAACCATCGTTGATGGCCAAACGCAGCACGTGGCACTGAGTGCCTCCAGATAACCCCGATCCGACCCTGGCGCATCCCCCAAATTCAGCGCGCTCCCAGATTAGGCGTGGGTGGGCCGCTTCGCGCCGTACATCTCCTCGATCACGTTCTCGAAGTCCTTCAGGACCTGGCCGCGCTTGACCTTCATCGAGGGGGTGAGATGGCCGGACGCCTCGGTGAAGTCGGCCGGCACAATGCGGAAGGATTTGATGGCTTCGGCCTGCGAGACCGACTGGTTGGCGTGGTTGATAAGCTCCTGGACCGCGGCCTTGACCGCCGGGTTCTCGGCCGCCTGAGCCAGCGACGTCGAGGCCGGCAGTCCGTGGCGGCTCAGCCAGCCGGGGAGCGCCTCCTCGTCGAGCGTGACGAGGGCGCCGATGAACGGGCGGTTGTCGCCCACCACCAACACCTGGGAGACGAGGGCGTCGGCACGGATCTGGTCCTCCAGCAGGGCGGGCACCACGTTCTTGCCGCCGGCCGTCACAATGATTTCCTTCTTGCGGCCGGTGATGGTCAGGAAACCCTCCTCATCCAGCTGGCCGATGTCCCCGGTGCGCAGCCAGCCGTCGTCGAAGGCGTCGGCGGACAGGTCATCGCGATTGTAGTAGCCGTGCATGACGCACACGCCCTTGGCGAGGATCTCGCCGTCGTCGGCAATCCTGACGGCGTTGCCGGGCAGCGGAGCGCCGACGGTGCCGATCTTGATCAGCTGCGGCGTGTTCACGGTGATGGGCGCCGTGGTTTCGGTCAGTCCGTAGCCTTCCAGGATCTGCATTCCGATGCCCTGGAAAAAGTGTCCAAGCCTCTCGCCGAGCGGGCCGCCGCCGGAGACGGCGTGCGAGACCTGGCCGCCCATGGCGGCCCGGAGCTTGCTGTAGACGAGTTTGTCGAACAATGAGTGCTTGAGCCTGAGGCCCAGCCCCACCTTGCCGGCCTGCCGGGCGCGGGAATAGGCGATGGCGGTGTCCGCGGCACGGTGGAAGATGGCACCCTTGCCGCCGTCCTCGGCCTTGGTCAGCGCCGAGTTGTAGACCTTCTCGAACACCCGCGGCACCGCGAGGATGAACGTGGGCCTGTAGCTCTGCAGATCCGGCAGCAGGTTCTTGATATCCGGCGTGTGCGCGACCGTGACGCCGGCGGCAACCGCCAGCACGGAGATGAACCGCGCGAAGACGTGGGCGAGGGGCAGGAACATGATGGTCCGGGCCTCTTCGTGGACGATGCTGCCCAGCGAGGTCGCCAGCGCGTTTTCGGAGAGTTCCACGAAGTTGCCGTGGGTCAGCTCGCAGCCCTTGGGCCGGCCGGTGGTGCCGGAGGTGTAGATGATCGTGGCGGTGTCCGTGAGGGAGGCCTCGCTCCGCCGTGCCTCCAGTTCCTCGTCGCTGATGCCGGCGCCGGCGGCGCGGACCTCGTCGAGGCCCTTGCCCTCGAGCTGCCAGACATGCTGCAGGGCCGCCAGACCCTCGGAGCTCGCCGCCTGCCGGATGGTGTCCTCGTGGTGGGCGGACTCGCCGAACGCTGCCACGGCGCCGGAGTCCCCGAGGTTCCAGGCGACCTGCGAGGGGGAGGACGTTTCGTAGATGGGAACCGAGACGGCGCCGGCGAACCAGATGGCGAAGTCGATGAGAGCCCATTCGTACCGGGTGCGGGACATGATGCCCACCCGGTCGCCCGCCGCCACGCCGCTCGCCATGAGGCCCTTGGCGAGCAGGGAAACATCCGCCAGGAAATCGGTGGCCCGGACGTCCTGCCACTGCCCCGCCGCATCGAGTCGCGAGAACAGTGCCGGGTTGGAGGCCTTGGCCGCCTGGCGGAGCACCAGCTCGGTGACATTCGATTCCGGGGCGACGAACACCTGGGGCGGGACACGCATTTCTCGCACGATAGCTCCTTTGATCTCCATAGACCCGCAGGGGGTACGGCCAACACTAGTATGCGGTCCCCAACAGGTGTGTTGAATAACACCTACTGGTGAGTAACTTTACGGTCATGCCCCGCGTTCCGCCACCCAAGGACCCTCGCAGCACCAGCACGGGCGTCCTTCGGCGGCCCCGCGGGCCCCGCTCGCGGAACAGAAACGCCCGGCGAATAGAATGGGGAATCATGCACACACCACCACCTGGCCAGCAGCCCGGCCCGCACCGCAGGACGGCCGCCTGGCGGGGCCGAAAAGTGGCGGGTGCGGGTACCGGAACGGCCGGCCGGGGCTTCCGTTCGCATCTGCGGCTGGGCCGCAAGGGCCTGGCCATCGGCGTCGACATCGGAGGCACGAAGGTGGCCGCCGGCGTCGTCGACGCGGAGGGCCGCATCCTCAGCCAGGCGAAGCGGTCCACGCCGGGAAATGACCCCCGCGCGGTGGAACAGGTCATTGTCGAGCTGGTCGAGGAGCTGGGCCGGGGGCACCGGATCTGGTCTGTCGGAATCGGGGCCGCCGGCTGGATGGACCTCGACGGCGGGACCGTCCTGTTCAGCCCGCACCTGGCCTGGCGCAATGAACCGCTCCGGGACAACCTGCAGCGGCTGCTGCGCCGGCCCGTGCTGCTGACCAACGACGCCGACGCCGCGGGCTGGGCCGAATGGCGCTTTGGCGCCGGGCAGGGCCAGGACCGCCTGGTCTGCATCACCCTGGGCACCGGGATCGGGGGCGCCATGGTGATGGACGGACGGCTGGAACGCGGCCGCTTCGGAGTGGCCGGTGAATTCGGCCACCAGATCATCATGCCGGGCGGCCACCGCTGCGAGTGCGGCAACCGGGGCTGCTGGGAGCAGTACGCGTCCGGGAACGCGCTCGGCCGCGAGGCCCGGGAGCTGGCCGCAGCCAACTCCCCGGTCGCCCAGGAACTGCTGAAGGCCGTGGACGGCCAGGTGGACCGCATCACGGGGGTGATCGTCACTGAATTGGCTGAGGCCGGCGATCCCACCGCCCGCGAACTCATCGAGGACGTCGGGGAGTGGCTCGGACTTGGACTCGCCAACCTTGCCGCCGCCCTCGATCCGGGCAAATTCGTCATAGGCGGCGGACTCTGCGACGCCGGCGAACTGCTCGTCGCACCCGCACGCAAGGCCTTCGCCAGGAACCTGACCGGGCGCGGGTTCCGCCCGGCGGCGGAGATCGCACTCGCCGCCCTCGGGCCCAGCGCCGGTCTGATCGGCGCGGCGGACCTGTCCCGGGTCAGCAGCCGGTTGCGCAGCTAGGTCCCCGGAGTTTCAGCGCCGGGGTGCGCTGTGCTAGACGCGTGCCCCGTCGTCGTGCTCGTCCTTCTCACCCGGCAGCTTCATGATCAGGAAGACCACCGAGGCCGCGAACGCGGCGACCATGCCCAGGATGGCCACCAGCGGAGCGGAGCGCCAGAACATGGCGGACAACACGAGCGCAATCGGGCCGCCGACGGCTCCGATCCAGGCAAGCACCGTCATCGGATCGGCTCCGGCCAGGCTGGGAGGCTCCTCCGGCACAAAGCCGCCGTCGTCGTCGGGCTCGTAGTCGCGGGGGCCCGGCGTGGTGTCCGGACCATCTTCGCCGCCGGCGGTGGCCGGCGTCCCCGCGGCGGAGGCGAGCCGTTCCTTGGCGGAGAGCTCGATCGGCGCGGTGACGGAGAGGCCCAGCGGATCGAAATCCTTGAAAGTCCTCGCGGGTGCGGCCCCGTCGCCGGGCCCGTCCGGCTTCTTCCCCTCCGGGTTCTTCACCTCCTGGTTCTTCACCTCCTGGTTCTTCACCTCCGGGTTCTTCACCTCCGGTTGGGTGTCCTCGTCCGGCCCTGAGACCCCTTCCAGCCGGGCGACGAGGTCCAGCCAGACGGCGTCGTCCTGGTTGGCTCCGGGGTCCGGGGAGTTGGGGTCCGGTCTATTCATCTGCCGTGTCCTTCCGGATCGCGTGGGCGACGCCAGGTGTGCCCGTGGCAACCACGGACCGGATGAATTCGGCCGTGCCATGGAAAATCTCAGGCGCGTCGTTGTCCATGGTAGCCACGTGGTAACTGTTTTCCAGCCGGATCACCTCCAGCGGGGCGTGGGTCAGCCCGCGGCGCAGGGCCGCCATGCTCGAATCGGACACCACATGGTCCACGGCGGAACGGTACACCCGGACGGGCGCCGTGATCCGGGGCAGCAGCCGCACCGTGTCCTTGAACATCTTGTTCACCTCGTGGGCCGCCGCGACGGGTGTCCGCGGGTAGGCGCCCTCATCCATGCCCGGCTTGAGGATGTCATTGGCAATCGCGGGGGTGCTCTTGAGGACGTACTTGAGGATGCCGGCCAGCGGTGCGCGGCGGTCGTCGATGACGAGGCCCGGGTTGACCACCACGGTCCCCGACACCGGGCGGGTGGCGGCAATCCGGAGCGCCAGCGCCCCGCCCATGGACAGGCCAGCCACGAAGACGTACTCGCACTCCTCCGCGAGCTCAAGGTAGGCGGCGTCCAGGGCCGCGTGCCAGTCCTGCCAGCGAGCCGCTCCCAGTTCCTGCCAGCTGGTGCCGTGGCCGGGCAGCAGCGGCATCCGCACAGCGTACCCGGCGTCGGCCAGCGACCGGGCCCAGTCCCGGACGCCGTGGGGGCTCCCGGTAAAGCCATGGGATACCACGACGCCGGTCCGGGGGCCGGTTCCGGTGAACGGGCTGCTGAACGGTGAGTGGTCCGGGGCGATGCTCATGGGGTCTCCGAGGGTGCTGTGGACGATGATCGGGAGGATGCGTGCTGCAGGAAGAAGCGGACTGATTGTTCAAAGATTAGCGGCGCGTCGACGTCGAGCGTGGCGACGTGCCCGCTGCCCGGAAGACGGACCACCTCGAGTTCGCGGGATCCCAGGCGTTTCCTGAGCAGTTCAAGGGACGACGGCGGGACCACCACGTCGGTGTCCGATTTGAAAACCAGGGCCGGGGCCTGGACGGCGGGCAGTTCCCGGAGTGCCGCAGTGAACAGCCGGCGCAGCTGGTGGACGGCTGCCAGCGGCGTCAGGGAGTAGTCGCCGTCGTCCGTGGGCGACGCCGTGGGGTTCTCCTCCTGGACCGGCACGGTGGTCCGCTGGAAAAGCTTCAGCAGCCCGATGATCCTGACCCGGCGGTCGTAGAAGCTGAGCCCGGGGTTGACCACCGACACGCCGGTGACGTCATGCCGGGCCGCGGCGCGAAGGGCGATGGTCCCACCCATGGAAAGTCCGGCGACGTAGCAGTCACGGGTCTCGGCGGCGAGCTCCAGATAGGCCCTTTCGAAGCACGCGTACCAGTCCTGCCATCCGTGGCGGGCGAGGTCGCGCCAGTCGGTGCCGTGTCCCGGCAGCAGCGGAACCGAAACCGCGAAGCCCCGGGCGGCGAGGTGCCTGGCCCAGGGGAGGACGCTCAGGGGGCTGCCCGTGAAGCCATGGCAGATGGCCACACCGATGCCTGCGTTGGCGCCGTGGCCGGGGTAGCTGAAAGCGGCAGGCGCCAGGGGAGTGCTGCTTCCAGTCATGAACCCATCGTGTCACCTTAGGCCCGAAACTCACTAGAGTAAGGTGTCATTGAAGTGCTGGCCGCCCCCGACAGCGGGCCGTCCAGACGTCTTCCGGAGAGGTTCATCGCGTGTTTTATTGGGTCATGAAGACGTTTGTTCTTGGGCCGGTGCTGAAGCTCCTGTTCCGGCCCTGGGTCAAGGGCCTGGACAACGTCCCCTCCGAGGGAGCGGCCATCCTGGCCTCCAACCATTTGTCCTTCTCGGACTCCATCTTCATGCCTCTCACGGTGCCCCGTCCCGTGGTGTTCCTGGCGAAATTGGAATACTTCACCGGCACCGGGCTCAAGGGCAAACTGACGGCCGCCTTCTTCCGGCTCACCAACCAGCTGCCGATGGACAGGTCCGGTGGAGCAGCCTCCGCCCGGTCCTTGGATGCCGGCATGAACGTGCTGAAGAACGGCTCGCTCCTGGGGATCTACCCCGAGGGGACCCGCAGCCCGGACGCCCGGCTCTACCGGGGGAAAGTGGGCGTGGCCAAGCTCGCCCTGCAGGCCCGCGTCCCGGTGATCCCGGTGGCGATGATCGGAACGGACAAGGTCCAGCCGATCGGCAAGCGGATGCCCAACATCCGGCGCATCGGGATGATCTTCGGGGAACCGCTCGACTTCAGCCGCTACTACGGCATGGAAGACGACCGCCACATCCAGCGTTCCGTGACCGACGAGATCATGTACGAACTGATGCGGCTGTCCGGCCAGGAATACGTCGACGAATACGCCGCCGTCGTCAAACTCCGCCTGGCGGGCAAAGCCCAGGATTCAGCGCAGGAGCAGGGTCCGCCGCCGGCAGCGGCCGATGACGGCCCGGTGACCCCCGGAAGCGAGTGACGGCATTCCGTGTGACGGCACCTGAACTGTCAATGACGTGGTTGTGCCGACGATCACTGCCGGGCAACTATCCTTAGAGGGTGACCGAGCTATCTGAGAAACCTGTTTCCCCGCTGACCAGTACTGCCCAGAGCGGTGCCGCCAACTATCCAGGACTGGACAACTGGCGGGACCTCCAGGCCTCGCAGCAGCCCACATGGTCGGACAATGCCGTCTTCGAAGCCTCCGTCAAGGAACTCTCCGTCCTTCCGCCCCTCGTGTTCGCGGGTGAAGTGGACATCCTGCGCGAACGGCTGGCAGCGGCCGCCCAGGGTAAGGCGTTCCTGCTCCAGGGCGGCGACTGCGCGGAGACGTTCGAGGCCGCCACGGCGGACAGGATCAGCGCCCGTGTCCGGACAATTCTTCAGATGGCCGTGGTCCTCACTTACGGCGCGGCCATGCCCGTTATCAAGATGGGCCGCATGGCAGGCCAGTTCGCCAAGCCCCGCTCCTCCAACGACGAAACGCGCGACGGCATCACGCTTCCGGCCTACCGCGGCGATATCGTGAACGGCTACGACTTCACGCCGGAATCCCGGGCCCACGACGCCAGCCGGATGCTGAAGGCCTACCACACCTCGGCCTCGACCCTGAACCTGATCCGGGCCTTCACCCAGGGCGGATTCGCCGACCTGCGCCTCGTGCACCAATGGAACAAGGGCTTCACGGAAAACCCGGCCCACGCACGCTACGAGTCGTTGGCCCGGGACATCGACCGCGCCATCAAGTTCATGGCCTCCTGCGGCGCTGACTTCGAGGCGCTCAAGCGCGTGGAGTTCTACGCCAGCCATGAGGCTCTGCTGCTCGATTACGAACGCGCCCTGACCCGCATCGATTCGCGCACCGGCCTGCCCTACGACACCTCCGCGCACTTCCTGTGGATCGGGGAGCGCACCCGCGAACTGGACCGCGCGCATGTCGACTTCCTCTCCCGCGTCCGCAACCCCATCGGTGTGAAGCTGGGCCCGTCAACGAGCGGCGACGACGCCCTGCGCCTGATCGACAAGCTGGATCCGGACCGGGAGCCCGGCCGCCTGACCTTCATCACCAGGATGGGCGCCACCAACATCCGCGAGAAGCTGCCCTCCATCGTCGAGAGGGTCACCGCCTCCGGGGCCCAGGTCCTCTGGGTCACCGACCCCATGCACGGCAACACGGTCACGTCGCCCAACGGCTACAAGACGCGCAACTTCGACGACGTGATCGACGAGGTGCGCGGATTCTTCGAGGTGCACCATGCGCTCGGAACCGTCCCCGGCGGCCTGCACGTGGAAATGACCGGCGACGACGTGGCCGAATGCCTTGGCGGAGCCGACCCGATCGACCAGGAAGCCTTCCTGGACCGCTACGAATCCGTGTGTGATCCGCGCCTGAACCATATGCAGTCGCTCGAGATGGCGTTCCTGGTGGCCGGCGCCCTCGCCAAGCGCTAGGGAACAGCTCCAAAGCAGCAGAAAGCTCCACCCGGCTGGTTTCAGCCGGGTGGAGCTCGTTAACTGCTATACCGGCGCTGGTCAGACCACCTTCAGGGTGACAACGGAACCCTCCGGGGCCGTGGTGTTCACCGGATCCTGGTCCCGGACCGTGCCGAAGAAGCCGCCGAGGATATTTTCGACCTGGACCCTGAAGCCGAGCCCTTCAAGGGCCTCTTGCGCTTCCTTGGCCTGCTTGCCGATGAAGCTGGGAACGTCCACGAGTTTCGGACCCTTGGAGATCGTCAGCGTCACCGAGCCGCCCTTGGTGAGGTTGCCGGACGAAGGATCCTGCGCCACCACGGAGCCCTTGGGGACCTTGCGGTCATTGACTGTCTCGGGCGAGATGACGGCCTTCAGCCCGGCGGCTTCGAGCGCTTTGACCGCGGCACCCTGCTCCTGGCCCCGAAGGTCCGGCACCGGAATGGGCTGCGGGCCCTTGGACACCGTGAGGCTCACGGGTGTGCCGTGCTTCACCGGGTTGCCGCCGCGTGGAGCCTGGGCCAGGACGGTCCCTGCGGCAGCCGACTCGTCGTAGGTCTCGGTGATAGGCCCCAGTGCCATTCCTGCGCCGTTGAGGGCGGTCTTGGCCTGGTCCAGGGGCTTACCGGTGAGTTCCGGCAGCGGGAACAGCTCGGGGCCTTTGGAGACGGCGAGGGCCACCGGCTGGAACTTCCGGATGACGTGGCCGGCTTCGGGTTCGGAGCCGACCACAAGACCCGGCGAGACGTTGTCGTCGAACACGTCCTTGGTGGTGGACTGGAAGCCGGCGGTCCGGAGCAGCTGCTGGGCCTCTGCAACAGTCTTGTTGGCCAGTTCCGGGATGGTCCCGGGGGAGCCGGGGCCCATGCCGAAGAACCAGCCGGCACCGGCGGCCAGGAGCGCCGCGACCACGAGCAGGAGGATCCACAGCAGCCCGCGGCGTCGGCCGTTGCCCTCGCGCAGAGTCTTGATGGGCGTGGCTGCCGCACGCTGGCGCGCCTTCTCCTCGTCACGGTCCTGCTTGCGCTGGGCCCGGTTGCTGGCCACAGTCGGGAGGGCTCCCGCCCCGTCCTCCTCGGGAGCGCCGCGGAACGGCACCTCTTCCGGGGCGGACAGAGGGCCGTAGGCAGGACGCCGCGGCGGATTGGCCATGACAGTGGTCGGGTTGCCGCTGCCGTGGGAGATCACCTCGGTCGGCTGCTGGAGGCCGCCGAGCATTTCGGTGGGGGCCTGTGCGTACGCGCTCCCTCGCGGGTCGGATGCCTGGCCCGGGTTGCCCGGGGGCCGGCCCGGCGGTGCGGCCACGGCCGGCAGGGCGCTGAGGATGGCCGCCGGGGGCTGGATATCGAGTTCGGCGTCGCTGAGGTTGGTCCGGATGTGCCGGAGCTCGGACAGCAGTGCGTTCCCGTCCACGGGACGCTTGTCGGGGTCGTTGGCAGTGCACCACTGCACCAGCTCGTCCACCTCGGCGGCGAGCCCCGGTACCAGTACCGACGGGGCGTCCACGGTCGAGTTGACGTGCTGGTAGGCGACCTGGATGGGGACCTCGCCGTCGAACGGCTGCCGGCCCGTGATCATCTCGTAGAGCATGATCCCGACCGAGTAGATGTCGCTGCGGGCGTCGGCCTGCTTGCCCAGAACCAGTTCGGGGGAGAGATAGGCGACCGTCCCGATCAGGGCCCCGGTGCTGGTCGACGTCGAGATGGCGCGTGCGAGCCCGAAATCGCCGAGCTTGATCCGGCCGTCGTCGGCAATGAGCACGTTTTCCGGCTTGATGTCCCGGTGGATGAGGCCGGCGGCGTGCGCGGCGCCCAGCCCCTCGACGACGGGATCGATCAGCGCCAGGGCCAGGCGCGGAGAGAGGCCACCCTTGTCGTTGATGACGTCCCGCAGCGTGTGGCCCTTGATGTACTCCATCACCAGGTAGGCGATCCGGCCGTCCTCGCCCTGGTCCAGGACCCCCACCACGTGGGGGTGGGACAGCCGGGCGGCGGCCTTGGCTTCGCGTCCCAGCCGGTCCAGGAACTGCGGGTCATCGGCCATGTGGGGGTGCAGCACCTTCAGCGCCACGTCGCGCTCCAGGCGCTGGTCCGTGGCCAGGTAAACCGTGGACATTCCGCCGCGGGCGAGCCTGGATTGAACCAGGTAGCGGTTATCCACCAGGTTCCCAACGAGAGCATCCGACGCGTATTCCTGCACCTTACAATCCTAGTCGCTGCACGGAAACGGGCCCGGATCGACATGCGATCCGGGCCCGTAGCGTGAAGCTGGGCAGGTTCGGCGGCCGTGCCTGGGCACGTCCGCCGCTGCGGTTCGGGACTTAGCTGAAGTTCTTCTGGAGGGCCTTGATGGAGGCCACATAGTCCTTGGTGTCGTCGTACATGCCGTACTTGCTGACCGAGTACTGACCCTGGTAGTAACCGGCAATGGCGTTGTCCAGGTCCTTGCTGGTGCGGACCAGCTGGCGGATGATGGCGACGCCGGCCGTGGCGTTGTCATAGGGATCCAGCAGGTTGAGCTTGCGCCCCACGAGCTCCGAGGCCCACTCGCCCGAGGACGGGATGACCTGCATGGTGCCGATCGCGTTGGCCGGCGAAACGGCGCGCTGGTTGAAGCCGGATTCCTGCACGGCGAAGGCCAATGCCAGGGAAGGGTCGACGCCCATGCGGCGTGCCGTGTCCGCAACGATCGACTTCATCTGCTCGCGGCTGGGAACGGGCGAGGCATTGAGCAACGCCTTGTTCTGGTTGGCCGAGGTGACCACGGCAGCCGGGTAGCTGAACCCAAGGAAGGTGCTGGGCACGAGCGGCGTCACCGTGGCGGTGGGCTGGCTCGACGCCGGTGCGATGGACACGCCGGGGATGACGAGCTTCTGGCCGGGGTAGATGATGCTGCTCATGGTGAGCCGGTTGGCGGACAGGACGTCGGAGAGCCTGACGCCGTTCCGTGCCGCGATCCCGGAGAGGGTGTCACCGGACTTGATCGTGTAGGAACCGGAGCCGGCCGGGGCCGCGGGAGTGGCCGCCGGAGCCGCCGGAGCGGGTGCCGCCGGCGCCGGAGCGGCGGGCGCGGGGGCGGGGGCGGTCGAGCCGCCGCCGATCCTGACCTTCTGGCCCGGGTAGATGATCGATCCCATGTTGAGCCCGTTCCAGCCGAAGACCTCGGACAGCTTGACGCCGTGGCGGGCTGCGATGGCGCTGAGGGTGTCGCCCGACTTCACGGTGTAGACACTGCCGCCGGTGGCGCTTTCAACAACCGGTGCGGCCGGCTGTGATGCCGGGGCAGGCGCGGAGCCGGTGAGCTTGATCGTCTGGCCGGGGAAAATGATGGTGTTGGCCTGCAGGTTGTTGAGCTTCAGCACGGCGTAGGTGTCCAGGCCAAACCTGCCGGCAATGGCGCTGATGGTGTCGCCGCGGGCGATCGTGTATTCCGCCGGGGCCGGGGCCAGCGCGGGCCTGAACGCGCTGGGAATGGCTGCCGAGACGGAGCTGGCGGGGATCACGGCGGATTTCAACGCCGTTCCGGCCTGCGCCTGCGCGCGCATGGCTGCAGCCAGCATCGCAGGGATGGCACGGGGGCGGGATTCGGCCGCCGCCGGCTGGGCGATCGCGAGGGAGGAAAGAACGACGGCGGGAAGAGCCGCCGTCGTCGCAGCAATCAGCGGCAGGCTGGGCCTCGGGTGGGGCTTTGGCGAACGTGACGTCGTCATGGGAATCCTCTTCTCAGCGGCAACGCTGCGGGTCAGGCCGGTGATACTGGTGTTACCAGTGTGACAAAAGTTATTGCTGTTGCAAATGTGATCTATGTGAATCTCTCATGAATTGGGAATTAGCACAAGAACTGTTAGAGATTCCGCAAACAACCACTCACGGAGTGTCGGCTCGCGTGTCGGCCGGAGTGTCGGGCGGATAGCCACCGAGGTGCCGCCGGCGGGAGCCTGGCCGTCCCGTGGCAGGAGCCGACTAGGCGACGGGGCATGGGCCGTGGCAATCTTTATCCGTGAGTAATGTAGAAAGCCTTGTGGGCGAATGGCTGCCCCTGCCCGATGTCGCACAGCTTCTGAACGTTTCAATTACAAAGGTTCACGCGCTCCTGGATGAACGCGCGCTGGCTGCTGTGAGAATCGGCGACCGGCGAATTCGGTCCGTGCCGGCGGCTTTCATTCAGGACGGTCACGCCGTGGAGAGCCTGAAGGGGACCATCGTTGTCCTCTCGGACGCCGGCTATTCGGACGAGGAACTGATCAATTGGCTGTTCACGCCGGATGAATCCCTGCGCGGGCGCCCGATCGATGCCCTCCGCGAGGGACGCAAGACGGAGATCCGCCGCCGGGCACAGTCCCTGGCCTGGTAATACTTCCGAGCCGGTGCCGTCGCGGGCCGTGCACGGCGCATGTCGCTGTGCACGGCCCGCGACGAACCAGCTGATCTATCAGCTTAGGCGGCGCGGCTGACCGTGACCTCGGCCAGCTTCCGGAGCGCTGTTTTGGGCAGCTCCTCCAGCGGCAGGAGGTCCAGGGCGGCGAAGGCGGCCCGTCCGAACTCCTCAATGAGTACTTCCGTGGCCTGCAGCGCGCCGCAGTCCACGATGATCCGCCGGATCTCCTCCACGTCCGCCTCGCTGAGCTCGGGGCTGCCAAGCTTGGCGTCGATGAATGCGGATTCGGCCGGCGAGGCCTGGTCCAGGGCGAACGCCACCAGGACGGTCCGCTTGCCTTCGCGCAGATCGTCCCCGGCAGGCTTTCCTGTGGTGACGGGATCTCCGAAGACGCCGAGGACGTCGTCGCGCAGCTGGAACGCCTCGCCGAGGGGCAGGGCGAAGGCCGAATAGCCGCGCAACAGCTCGTCGCCAGCGCCCGCCAGCGCGCCGCCCAGCGCCAGCGGATGCTCGGTGGAGTACTTGGCCGATTTGAAACGGATGATGGACTGGGCCCGGCTGACCGCCCCGGCGCGGTCCCGCCGCGGCCCGGCGACCTCTTCCAGGATGTCCAGGTACTGGCCGGCCATGACTTCGGCGCGCATTAGGTTGAAGATCAGCCGGGCCTGGCTTCCGGAGGCGGCCCGGTGGCCGATTTCCGTGAAGGATTCCTCGCTGAAGGACAGGCAGAGATCGCCGGTCAGGATGGCGGCCGCGTGGCCGAATCGTTCGCTGTCCAGCGCCCAGCCCTGGGTCTCGTGCAGTTCGCTGAACCGCCGGTGGACGCTGGGGCCGCCCCTGCGGGTGTCCGAGCGGTCAATGATGTCGTCGTGGATGAGGGCGGCCGCCTGGAAGAGCTCCAGGGCCGAGCCTGCGGTGACCACCTCGCCGGCGCCGGCTTCCCCGCCGGCTCCCCGCCAGCCCCAGTAGCACATGAGCGCACGGAGGCGTTTGCCGCCCGTGACCAGGTTCGAGATCGATCCCATGAGGGGGTCAATGTCCTGGGATATGGAGGACATGACGGCCTGGCGGCTGGTCAGGAAATCCGTGAGCTTGCCGGCGACGGCGGCCACGTAGGCCGCCTGCTCGAGGCGCAGCTGTTCAGCGAGGGTCACTTGACGGACTCGGCGGCCACATTTGCACCAATCGTGAAGGTGGCCACGCCGGCGGTCTCCATGACGGAGATGTTCACGGTCTCGTTGTCGCCGCGAAGGAAGTCCTTGGACGGCACGGCGCCGACGGTTTCTCCGGGCACGGCCTTGAAGCCCTGCCCCTGAAGCTCCGTCGAGTAGTAGGCCACGACGTCGGCGGCAGGCGCAGCGATGCTGCCGACCAGCGCCGCCGTCGCAGGCGCGGTGGTCTTGTCAAAGCTGCTGGACACAACCTTGGCGCCGGGCATCAGCGGCAGGAGCTTCTGCGGGAAGCCCGAGACGACTGCGCCCACGGTGGCCGAGGTGCCGGGTTCCGCCGAGGGGCTGGGCGGCGCCGTGGTGGCGGACTGGGCCGTGGACGATGCTCCCGCCGTCGACGACGATGACGCGGGGGTCCCGGTGCTGGCGGGCGTGCATGCGGCCAGGGCCAGTAACGTGCCCGCCGCCGCTACGGCAACTACAGCACGTTTGCGCTCTCCAAAAACCTTCACAGGGACTTTCCTCCTGGTGTTGACGCCGGATTCAGCCTCCAGTTTAGTCAGTCCCGGGGCATAGGATTGAAGCCGTGGGGCCGGACGCAGATAAACAGCAGACAGAGCGGGCCGGTAACCGGCCCAGTGAAGCTACGCTTCGGGAGCTCCGCCGAAGCAGCATCATGCACGTGGACATGGACGCTTTCTTTGTCTCCGTCGAGCTGCGCAGCCGGCCGGAGTTGAAGGGCACGCCTGTGATCGTGGGCTACCCGGCTGACCGTTCCGTGGTGCTCTCCGCCTCCTACGAGGCCAGGGCCTTCGGCGTCAAATCAGCGATGCCCATGGTGATAGCTGCCCGCATGTGCCCCTCGGCCGTCATCATCGAGCCCCGTCACAAGCTGTACTACGACGTGTCCGGCCAGATCATGGCCATCTTCGGTTCCATCACCGACCTCGTCGAGCCGCTCAGCGTCGATGAGGCCTTCCTCGACGTCGGGGGCGCGATCCGGCGGCTCGGCCCCCCGCGCGACATCGGGGAGCTGATCCGCACACGCGTCCACCGGGAGCTGGGGATCACGGCGTCGGTCGGGATCGCGGCCAGCAAATTCGTCGCCAAGATCGCCTCCACCCGATGCAAGCCCGACGGCCTGCTGCTCATCGGTCCGGACGAGACCGTGCAGTACCTGCACAGCCTTCCCGTCAGCGCGCTGTGGGGAGTCGGGGCCAAGACCGTCGAAGTGCTGGCGCGGATGGGCATCCGGACGGTGGCGGATGTCGCCGCTTCGCCGCTTCCCTCGCTCCGGAAGGTGCTTGGGGCGTCGGGGGAGCACGTCTACCGGCTCGCCTGGGGGATCGACCCCCGGGCGGTCACGCCGGTCCGGCTGGAAAAGAGCATCGGCGCCGAAGAGACCTTTGCCGTGGACACGGCCGACGACGCGCTGCTGCACCGCGAGCTGCTGCGCCTCTCGCACCGGACGGCGGAACGCCTCCGCAGTGCCGGCATGCACGCCCGCACGGTGGCGCTCAAGCTGCGCTACGCGGATTTTTCGACCATCACCCGCAGCCGCACTGTGGGTACCCCGATCGACAGCGCCCAGCTGCTCTATGCCGTGGCCGTGCAGCTCCTGGAATCGATCGGCGACCGGCCCATGACGGTGCGGCTCGTGGGCATCCGGGCCGAGCAGCTGGAAGCGGCGGCCCAGGCGCCGCTGCAGCTCAGCCTGGACCGCCGGGATGACAACTGGCGGGCCGCGGAGCAGGCGCTGGATGCGGTCACCCGAAAATTCGGCAGCAAGTCGGTGCTTCCGGCACGGCTGCTCGATCCCGGAAGCAACTCCGGTTGACCGCGCTGGACGCTCCCTCAGTATCCCCGGCAGTAACAGCGTCCGTAGTGCCTCAAGTCAAGATGCTCGCGAAATAGGTTCCGGTGCCTCAGCTATTTCTGCTCGCGAAATGCCGGCGGTGATGGCATTGGTTTTGTCTTTGGCCAAGGCGATGAGTTTGTGTTGGATGGCGGTGATGGCGCGCGTCAGTTCGGCGGGGTTGGTGTCGTTGAAGAGCCGGGCGAACTCGCTGGCGCGCTCCGGTGTCAGGACAGCTGAGTCCATGACGCGCTGGTACGGGGTGCGTGGCCTGTCATAGATCCGGGTCTTCCTTCCGTTCCTGTTCGAACGCCAGCCGATGGCCTTCGTGGTCGCAGTGAACATGTTCAGCCGCACCCTCACGAGCGGATAGAGCTCATTGAGCAGCCTCAGCTCACCGGCAGTGTCGTAGCGGTAGTGGAAGGCGTGACGGCGGACCACATCGCCGTTCTTCTGTTCAACGTGGGCGTTGTCGTTGGATTTATAGGGCCTGGCCCGGGTGAAGAACAAGTCCCGCTCACCGGCCCATTTGATCAGGGCGTGGTTGATGAATTCACCACCGTTATCGGTATCCAGGCCCACGAGCGGGAACGGCAGCCTGGCCTCGATGCCTGTCATAGCCTCGAGGACCCACCGGTGGGCGCCGTTCTTAATCGCAATGTTCTCTGTCCAGCCGGTGAATACATCGGTGACCGTGAGGGAGCGGATGAACTCCCCGGCCAGGGTCGGGCCGCAGTGCAGCACCAGATCCGCCTCGACGAACCCCGGCGCCTGTTCGTGCTCATCCCCGGCCTTGCGGACCTGGATCGAGTTGCGCAGCAGCGGCCCGGGTTTCGTCCCGGACAGGCCCAGTATCCGCGCACCGTCCTTGGTCGGCTTCAGCATCCTGTCGATCGTTGCCCCGGAAACGGCGAGCAGCTGCGCCCGCGTCTGCTCGTTCAGACGTCTCTGGTCCAGCTCGTGAAACCTCTCCAGCTTGGGCAGCCAGATGGCCATCGTCGCGGCCAGATACTTCCCGGACGGACGCCCGGCAAGGTTCCACACCTGAACCAGCAGCTTCAGCGTGTCATACCCGTACGAACGGGACCGCGGTACGCGTTTGACCGCTTTCACCGGGCCCTTCCGCTGCAGCGCCGTCCGTAACGCCCGTCTCGTATTCGCCCTGGACCAGCCCGTCGTCGCGACCAGCTGATCCAGCATCACCCCCTTGGCCTTCTTCGACGCGCGCCCATACTCGGCCGCATGCTTCTTCGTGATCTCCCGACGCGCACCCATCGACAACTGACCCATCCGCCAAGCACACCGCAGCACTCGGGCGGTCACCGGCATTTCGCGAGCATTAATCAAATGAGGCACGCACCCCATTTCGCGAGCACTATACGTGAGTCTTGTCGGCGTCTTTCAGAACAGGGCGCAACAAACTATCCTTATTTATACGTAGGTTTAGTACGACCGGATCAAACGTTCGGACTACGACCTGGCCAGCTGAACATCCTCACGGGACCGTGGAATCCCATATTTGACCAACGACGGCGAATGGGAACCACTTGGGAATCCCGGGCGTTATGGGATTAGGGCACTGGCCGCGTCAAGTCTGGGCGTTGGCCGACTTAAGGAGGTCGTGATGCCGCTCTCGGAGCACGAACAGAAGTTGCTTGAGCAACTTGAGAAGCAGCTGAATGAGGACGATCCCAAGTTCGCCAGTTCGATGGGCTCGGACCCGGGACGTTCATGGTCCACCCGTCATCTGGTCATCGGCGTCCTCGCAACGTTGGCGGGCGTCCTGCTCCTGTTGGTCGGCGTGACGATACAAATAACGTTCGTCGGGGTCTTGGGCTTTGTGGTTATGGGTGCCGGCGTGTACTTTGCCACGATGCGCAGTTCGGCGGTCGGCAAGGCGAAAGCCGGGGCCGGCCGGAAGCAAGGCAAGTCCAGGAGCTCGTTCATGAGCAACCTCGAGCAACGCTGGGACGAACGGCACCGCGGAGAGTCCTGACCGCTTCGCCGGGAGGCGCGTGACGCCCTCCATTCCCCACCACCCGGTCCGCCGGGAGGCCGGCAAGAGACCCGCTTAGGCGGGTTTCTCGCCGTTTAAACGCCCAATTCGCCGCGCTTTTGCCCAGCCCAGGACAGCAACGCCGACGGCGCCGGGCCGGCGGCGTCATTTGGCGTGGGCGGCCGGCGCAGCGGGGCAAAATCCCTCCACTCCGCCCCACCTTCCCCGCTTCCCTGCAGTTGCAGGGAAGAAACGGGCCAAACTCCCTCCGATTTGCGCAAATAGCTCGGGCGTGTCGTTGACTGGGGAGCGATGTGGAGTAATGTGGAGGGCGTAAGAGGGTAGTGGCAGCACAGGGGACGTTGGGCTTCCTAGAACAGACAGGCGGTGGGCCGTGTTTCTCGGCACACATTCGCCGCGTCTGGACGAAAAAGGTCGAATTATCCTCCCCGCGAAGTTCCGTGAGGAACTTGCCAGCGGGCTGGTTCTCACAAGGGGCCAGGAGCGTTGCATCTACGTCTTCAGTGAGTCGGAATTCGGCCGGGTTCACGAGCAGATGCGGGAGGCTCCAATCTCCTCCAAACAGGCGCGTGACTACATCCGTGTTTTCCTCTCTGGAGCCTCGGACGAGGTACCTGACAAGCAGGGGCGCGTGACGATTCCGCCGGCGCTCCGGGAGTACGCAGGCCTTGGCCGGGAACTGGCCGTCATCGGCGCCGGATCCCGCGCAGAGATCTGGGACGCCCAGGCTTGGAACGAGTACCTGGCCGACAAGGAAACTGCCTTCTCGGAGACCGACGACGCCATCCCGGGGATTCTCTGAAGACCCGGCCGACCCACCCGCACGACACGTTCCTTGATTGAGATCTCCAGCCGCCCATCCGGTAGTATTCCTGGCTCACTTCCCCGGAGCCAGGCCAACGCCGGGTAGGCGCGGATGGGGATCTGGATCAAGGAACGTTTCTTGGAAGCAGTGCACGTCAGATCCAGCACCGCAAGCAAGATCCCGGACCACGAAAGGACGAAGGTATGACGGATCCCGACCAGGCGAAGCCTACGTCCGAACGCCATGTACCGGTCCTCAAGGACCGGTGCATCAATTTGTTGGCACCGGGTTTCGACGCTGCCCGGAGCCGCAGCGAGACGCCGGTGGTCATTGACGCCACCCTGGGCATGGGCGGCCACTCCGAAGCCATGCTGCAGCGCTTTCCGGACCTTCGCCTGATCGGCATCGACCGCGACGAGGAAGCGCTGGCCCTGGCGGGGGAGCGGCTCAAGCCTTTCGAGGACCGCATCGACCTGGTTCACGCCGTGTACGACGAAATCCCGGAGGTCCTCGCGGACCTGGGCTACACGGACGTCCACGGCGTCCTCATGGACCTTGGCGTCTCCTCGCTCCAGCTGGACGAACGGCAGCGCGGCTTCGCCTACTCCTTCGACGCCCCCCTGGACATGCGGATGGACACGAGCCGCGGCCAGACGGCCGCCGACGTGGTCAACAACTACAGCGAAGAGGACCTCGTCCGGATCATCCGGAAATGGGGGGAAGAGAAGTTCGCCGGCCGCATCGCGAACAGGATTGTTGCTGCACGCGCAGGGAAGCCCTTCACCACCACCGGGGAACTCGTAGAACAGATCCGCGCCGTGGTTCCTGCCGGCGCCGCCAAGTCCGGGGGCCACCCTGCCAAGCGCACCTTCCAGGCGCTCCGGATCGAGGTCAACGAGGAACTGGACGTCCTGGAGCGTGCCATCCCCGCAGCCATCGAGGCAATCGCCCTCGGCGGCCGCGTCGTCGTCATGTCCTACCACTCCCTCGAGGACAAGATCGTCAAGGGCTTCTTCCAGGCCGGATCGAAGTCCTCCGCCCCGCTCGGCTTCCCGGTGGAGCTCGAAGAGCACAAGGCCGAACTGAAGACCTTGACGAAGGGCACCGAGGTGCCCACCCCCGCTGAAATCGCTGAGAACCCACGCGCAGCCTCCGCCAGGCTCCGCGCCGTCGAACGCATCAAAGCCAGGAGAGTCGCATGAGCACTGCCGCCGTCAACAGCTATCCCGTTGCCACAAGCGCCACTGCCCGCGCCCTGCCGGGGACCCACCCCGGCACCGGTCCGGCCCGGAAGTCGCGCACTCCGCTGTCGCTGGTCCGCTCTGCCCCCCGCAAGCGCCGCGCCCCGTTCGTGGTGCTCTGTTTCGGGCTCCTGGCAATTGCCCTCATGGCCGTCCTGGTCCTCAACATCTCCGTTTCCTCCGCTCAGTACCAGCTGGTACAGCTCCGTAGCGAGCAGACCACCCTGACAAAGCAGAACCAGGACCTGACCCAGCAGGTGCAGAATTTCGACGCACCGCAGAACCTCGCCGCCAAGGCCACGGAACTGGGCATGGTGGCTTCCGTCGCCAAGGGCCAGATTGATCTGTCCACCCTGAGCGTCACCGGCAAGGCCAAGCCGGCTATCAAGGGCGACGCCCCGGGCGCCGTCATCGCTGCGCCGGCCGTCGCGGGACAGCTCAACGTCGTCCCGCCGGTCTCGGACAACGAGCCGCTCGCCAACCGCAAGCCGGCGGACAGCGCCCCGGTGCCGGCGTCAGCGCCGGCGGCCGCGACGCCTGCCGCAGCAGGCGCGCCGGCTCCGCCGGCTGCGGCCCCGGTCCCGGTCGTGGAACTGCACGGCGGATCAGTTCCGGCCCCCGCGCAAAAGGTTCCCGGAAAGTAACCGTCGACTGACCACCAGCAAGGCAAGCAGCAAGGAAACATCGTGGCGCAGAACACCGGCAAGGCACGCAAGGCGAAAGCGCCGAGCGCGACGCGGCGGCTGCGCGTAGGACTGGGCCTCATGCTGACGCTCTTGCTCGTCGTCGGCGGAAAACTGTTCCTGGTCCAGGGCCTTGACGTCGGCGGCATGGCCGAGGCCGCGCTCAACAACCGCCTCACGCCGGTGGAGCTGCCCGCCGAACGCGGCAGCATCCTTGATTCCGCCGGCACTGTCCTCGCCAGCAGCGTCATCCGCTTCAACATCGTCGTGGACCAGACCGTCAACACCAAGACCGAATCCTTCCGGCGGCTCGAATCGGTGGACGGCAAGGATGAACTCGTCAAGGTCTCGCGCGACCAGGGCATCTCCGAGCTCGCCACCGTGCTCGGCATGGACCGGGATGCCGTGCGGGGCGCCCTCACCGGAAACCAGCGCTACTACATCGTCGCCAAGGACCTCAAGCCCGACGTCGAGGACCGCGTCTCCAAACTGCAGATCCCCGGCATCGTCACCGAAGGTACCAGCAAGCGGGTCTATCCGAACGGCTCCGTCGCCGGCGGGATCGTCGGCTTCCTGAAGGACGGCACCACCGGCCAGGCCGGACTCGAGCAGACCCAGGATGAGGTGCTGAAGGGAACACCCGGCAAACGCCTCTTCGAAATCGGCGCCGACGGGCTCCGCATCCCGGTGGGCGTGGACCAGCTGACGCCCGCCGTGAATGGCAAGAACATCAAGCTCACGCTCAACTCGGACCTGCAGTACTTCGCCCAGCAGGCGATCCAGAGCCAGAAGGACAAGCTCAGTGCCGAGTGGGGCGTGATCGTCGTCTCCGACGTCAAGACCGGCAACATCATTGCGATGGCGGACACCGATGCGCCGGACCCCAACGACCCCGGCAAGGTCGCGGCCAAGGACCGCGGCGTCCGGGCGGTGACCGCGGCCTACGAGCCGGGGTCGGTGGAGAAGATGATCACGGCCGCCGCCGTGATCGAAGAAGGCAAGTCCAGCCCGCTGGACACGTTCACCATTCCGCCGACGTACACCGTCGACGGGCAGACCTTCAGCGACGCCTTCGTCCACGGCACTGAGGAACGGACCCTGGCCGGCATCGTCGGCTACTCCATGAACACCGGCACGGTCATGGTGGGCCAGCGGCTGAGCATGGAACAACGCCACGACTGGCTGCAGAAGTTCGGCATCGGCGAGGCGCCGGACATCGGGCTTCCCGCCGAATCCACGGGCATCCTGACGCCGGCCGATCAATGGGACGGGCGCCAGCAGTACACCGTCCTCTTCGGCCAGGGCGTCTCCCAATCGACCCTCCAGACGGTCCGGGCGTACCAGAGCATCGCCAATGGCGGAGTGATGCTCCAGCCGAGGCTGATCGACAGCTACATCAGCCCCGACGGCACCGAGGAAAAGGTCCAGGCCCAGGCGCCCCGGCAGATCGTCTCCACGGATACCGCCAAGCAGGTCCGCGACATCCTTGAGAGCGCCGTGACCGAGGGCGAAATCAAGGAGGCCGCGATCGACGGCTACCGGGTCGGGGCGAAGACCGGAACCTCGGAATCGCCCTGCGACGACGGCAAGTCGGGCTTCTGCGGCTACACGGCCTCCATCATCGGGATGGCGCCGATGGACGATCCGCGGTTTATTGTTGAGGTGGTCCTGCAACGGCCCAAGGGCAGCATCTTCGGAATCACCAACGGACCGGTGTTCCGTTCGGTGATGAGCCAGACGCTACGGATGTTCAACGTCCAGCCCTCCACCGGCGAACCCGCCAGGCTGCCGCAGTACGCCAAGTAGCACCTGTTCCACTCAGCACCCCGCGTCACGAACCAGTGCCGGACCACGGTGCCGATAAACACTGCCAGACCACAGTGCCTGCGGGCCGGAGCCTGCCTCCGTGCGCAGCGCAAGATCCACTAGCACCACAACGGAGATCCACTTGTCAGAGCTCAACGCCCCCGACGCTTCCGTGCCGTCCGGCCAGGACTCCACCCCGGGCTTCCGGCCCACTGCGGTTGCCGCAGTGCCACTGGCAGCCATCGGTGAGTCGATCGGCGTCGCCGTTCCAGGGGCGTCCGGCTCCGTTCCGGTCACCGGTATCTCGCTGAACTCCCGGGCGGTCCAGCCCGGGGATCTGTACGTTGCCCTGCCGGGTGCCACAAGGCACGGGGCCGACTTCGTGGCCCAGGCTGTCGACGCCGGCGCCGCTGCGGTGCTGACGGACGACGCCGGCGCGCGCCTGCTGGCGCTCTCCAACGACGTTCCGGTCCCGGTGCTGCTCGCCGATGAGCCCCGCAGCCTCGTCGGCCGGCTGTCCGCCCTGATCTACCAGAGCCGGCCCGAGGGGGCCGCAGCGCCGGTCCTGTACGGGGTCACGGGCACCAACGGCAAGACCACCACCACCTACTTCATCAACTCCCTGCTGCAGGCGCTCGGCAAGCGGACCGGGCTGATCGGGACCATCGAGATCTTGGCGGGTGGGGAGCCGATCCCCAGCCTGCTCACAACCCCCGAATCCACGGACGTGCACGCCCTGCTCGCGCTGATGCGCGAACGCGGGCTGGATGCGGCGTCCATGGAGGTCTCCTCGCATGCCGTGTCCTTCCGCCGCGTGGACGGGGTGGTGTTCGACGTCGCGGGCTTCACCAACCTGACCCAGGACCACCTGGACCTGCACGGGACCATGGAGGAGTATTTCCAGACCAAGGCCCGGCTGTTCACCCCGGAGCGCGCCCGCGCCGCCGTCGTGACGGTGGACGACGATTGGGGCCGGAAGCTGGCTGCCGCCTCCGAGATCCCCGTGACGACCCTCGCCACCGCCCGGCCGGCCGACGGCGGCATTGACGGCGGCACGGACGGCGGCGGCGGCGCGGACTGGACCGTCGTCAACCCTGCCCCGCGCGGGCTCGGCACCGACTTCGTGCTCCGGCACCGCGGCGGCGCCGAACTGCGCGTCCACACCGGCCTCCCGGGGTCCTTCAACGTCGCTAACGCCGCGCTGGCCACCGTCATGGTTCTCGCCAGCGGGCAGGATCCTGCCGCCGTGCAGGCCGCCCTCGACGGCGAGGACCCCTTCACGGTGGCCGTCCCCGGCCGCATGCAGCTCCTCTCCACGGCTCCCGCTGCCGTGGTGGACTTCGCGCACAATCCTGACGCCTTGGCCCGTGCGCTCGAGGCCGTCCGTTCCCCGGAACCGGCCTCGAAGGTGATCATTGTCTTCGGCGCCACGGGCCAGCGGGACCAGGGCAAGCGGCCCGCCATGGGTGCCATCGCCGCCCGGCTGGCGGACACCGTGATCGTCAGCGACGATGACCCGCACGACGAGGACGCGGCCGCAATCCGCCGCGATGTGCTCGCCGGCGCCCTCGAGGCCAAGGAAAAGGAGGGCCTCGACTGCACGGTGCTGGAGGTTTACCCGCGGGATGCCGCCATCCGAAAAGCTGTGGAACTGGCAGGCCCTGAGGACACCATCCTCGTGGCCGGCCGCGGCCACGAAGTGTGGCAGGAGGTCAAGGGCGTCAACCTTGCCCTGGATGACAGGGTGGAGCTCCGGGACGCCTTGACAGCACGGGGATTCACCGTTCTCGAAGACCAGCGGATAGAGTCCTAAACCGAGATGATTGCACTTACAGCGGCGGAAATCGCCGAGATAACCAACGGCCGGCTGGCCGCGGAACCAGGGATCACCCCGGCCGCCGTGGTGACCGACTCCCGCGAGGCCACGGCGGGTTCCCTCTATGTGGCCAAGCCGGGGGAGACGGCCGACGGCCACGACTTCGTGGGCGCCGCGTTTGACCGGGGCGCGGTCCTGGCGCTCGTGGAGCGAGATGTCCCCGATGACGCCGGGCGGAACTACCCCGCCGTCGTCGTCCAGGACTCGGTCCTCGCCGTGGGCGCCCTGGCGGCTGAATCAGTCCGCCGGATCCGGGCCCGCCGCGAAGCCGCTGGCGCGCCGCTGACCGTCATCGGCATCACCGGTTCCGCCGGCAAGACCACCACCAAAGACCTGCTGGCCGGAATCCTCGCCGCCAACGACGCCGACGGGACCGCCGAAGGCAACGCCGAAGGCAAGACAATAGCCCCGCAGGGGTCCTACAACGGTGAGATCGGTGTCCCGCTGACCGTGTTCAAGGCCGGCTATGACACCCGGTACCTTGTGATCGAGATGGGCGCCACCGGCGTCGGCCACATCCGCTACCTCGCGGACATGGTCCGCCCCGACATCGGCGTCGTGCTCGGCGTCGGCTCGGCCCATGCCGGCGAATTCGGCGGGGTCGAGAACATTGCGGTCGCCAAGGGGGAGCTCGTCGAGGCGCTCCCGGCCGCCGGCACCGCCGTGCTGAACCTGGACGATCCCCGCGTCGCCGCCATGGCCGCCCGGACGGAAGCAAGCGTCCTCGGCTACACGGCCCAGCCTGCCCGCGACGGGCAGCCGGCCGCGGTCCGCGCCGAGGGCGTCGAACTGAACGCCGGGGGCAGCCCCGAATTCGAGCTCTACCTGCCGGGCGAAAACGCCCCGGATGGGACGACCCCGTACCACGTCGCGAGCCGCCTGATCGGCGCCCATCACGTCGCCAACCTCCTGGCAGCGGCCGGCGCGGCCCACGCGGCCGGCATCCCCGGCATGCAGATCGCCGCCTCGCTCAGCGCCCAGGCGGCCGCCAGCCGCTGGCGGATGGAACGCACCGAGCGCGCCGACGGCGTCACCATCATCAATGACGCATACAACGCGAACCCGGAATCCATGCGGGCCGCCCTGCGGACCCTGGCCGACCTCGGCCGCGGCCGCCGGACCTGGGCGGTCCTGGGCGCCATGCTCGAGCTCGGCCCCGACTCCATCCGCGAGCACACCGCCGTGGGCACCCAGGTGGTGCGTCTCAACATCTCGCGCCTGGTCGTCGTCGGCCGGGAGGCACGCTCCCTCTACGTCTCCGCCGTCCAGGAGGGATCGTGGGGCGATGAATGCGTCTTCGCCGAGACGCCGGACGAGGCCTACGAGCTCCTGCAGGCCGAACTCAGGCCGGGGGATCTGGTCCTGTTCAAGTCCTCCAACAGCATCGGACTGCGCCATCTGGGCGATCGGATAGCATTACCTCCACAATCCCCCGGAAACTCTGCGGGAACCTCTGCCGGAAAACCTGCCGGAACCGCCACGGAAGGGAGTGCACTGCTGTGATTGCACTGCTGATTGGCGCTGGAATGGCCTTGCTCTTCGCCTTCACAGGCACCCCGCTCTTCATCCGGCTCCTGGTCCGGAAGAGCTACGGACAGTTCATCCGGGACGACGGTCCCACCTCACATCACACCAAGCGCGGCACGCCAACCATGGGCGGCACGGTCGTTGTCATGGCGGTCCTTGTCAGCTACGGACTGACGCACCTGATCATGTGGCTGATGAACCCGCGCTCCCCGGGACCGACAGCCTCGGCCATACTGCTGCTGTTCCTCATGGTGGGAATGGGGCTCGTCGGCTTCCTCGACGACTTCATCAAGATTTCCAAACAGCGGAGCCTCGGCCTGAACGCCAAGGCCAAGCTGATCCTCCAGGCCGCCGTCGGCATCAGCTTCGCCGTCCTGGCCCTGAACTTCCCGAATGCCGCCGGCGTGACCCCCGCGTCCACGCAGATCTCGCTGGTCCGAGACATTCCGTGGCTCAACCTGGCGTTCGGCGGCACCGTGATCGGCGCCATCCTGTTCGTCGTGTGGTCCAACCTGATCGTCACCGCGGCCACCAACGGCGTAAACCTCACCGACGGCCTCGACGGCCTGGCCGCCGGCGCCTCGGTGATGGTGTTCGGCGCGTACACCCTCATGGGTATCTGGCAGAGCAACCAGGCCTGCGGTTCCCCGCGCCAGGCCGGCAGCGGCTGTTACTCGGTCCGCGATCCCCTTGACCTGGCACTGCTGGCCGCGATCCTCAGCGCCGCGCTGGTCGGGTTCCTGTGGTGGAACACCTCACCGGCCAAGATCTTCATGGGCGACACCGGATCGCTGGCGATCGGCGGCGCAGTCGCCGGCTTCGCCATCCTGTCCCGGACGGAACTGCTGCTGGCCTTCATCGGCGGACTCTTCGTCCTCATCACCCTCTCGGTCATCATCCAGGTCGGGTACTTCAAGATCACCAAGGGAAAGCGGTTCTTCAAGATGGCCCCGCTGCAGCACCACTTTGAACTCAAGGGCTGGGCGGAAGTCACCGTTGTGGTCCGTTTCTGGATCCTGTGCGGGCTGTTCGTCGCCGCCGGCCTGGGCATCTTCTACGCCGAATGGGTGGTGCTCCTGTGACCGGACCGATTCCCGTACCCCTTACCACCTCACCCCGGCTGCAGGATCTGGTCAGCTGGGATTCCGACTGGGCCGGGCTGCGCGTCGTGGTCACCGGCATCGGCGTCTCGGGCTTCGCCGCCGCGGACACGCTCATCGAACTCGGCGCCCGGGTGGTGGTGGTGGACGCCGCCACCAGCCTCAAGGCGCAGGCCCAGGCGGACACCCTCCGGATCGTCGGCGCGGCCGAAGTGTTGCTCGGTGATGCGGCCGTGGAGACGGTCCCCAAGGTCGACGGCCAGAAGCCGGACCTGATCGTCACCTCCCCGGGCTGGCGCCCCGACCAGTCTCTACTGGCCGGCGCGGCGAGGACGCACATCCCGGTCTGGGGCGACGTCGAACTCGCCTGGCGCGTGCGCGAACGGAAGGGCCGGAAGACCGCCGACTGGCTCACCATTACCGGTACCAACGGCAAGACGACGACGGTCGGCCTGACCGAGTCCATGCTGCGGGCAGCCGGACTCAAGGCCATCGCCGTCGGCAACGTCGGGACGCCCATCCTGGACGCCCTTCGCGACCCGGTGGACTACGACGTCCTTGCCGTGGAACTCTCCAGCTTCCAGCTGCACTGGAGCCACTCCGTCTCGCCCGTCGCCAGCGTGTGCCTCAACGTCGCCGAAGACCACGTCGACTGGCACGGCTCCTATGCCTCCTACCTGGCCGACAAGGCCAAGGTCTACGAGAACACCCGTAAGGCGTGCATCTACAACGCCGAGCAGATCGAAACCGAACGCATGGTGGAAGACGCCGACGTGGTGGAAGGCTGCCGGGCCGTGGGCTTCACCACCCTGACGCCGGCCATCAGCATGCTCGGCGTTGTCGAAGGGCTGCTCGTGGACCGCGCGTTCATTCCCGGGCGCAAGGACAGTGCCGCGGAACTTGCCGCCATGTCCGATCTGGGCCCGGTGGCACCGCGCCACATGGTGGCCAACGCGCTGGCGGCGGCAGCCCTGGTCCGGGCCTACGGCGTCGAGCCGTCCGCCGTCCGCAAGGGACTGCGGGACTACCTTCCGGGCGACCACAGGATCCAGCCCGTCGCCCGCCACAACGGCGTGCTGTGGGTCAACGACTCGAAGGCCACCAACCCCCATGCCGCCTCGGCCTCGCTGTCCGCGTTCCAGAACGTGGTGTGGATCGCCGGCGGGCTATCCAAGGGCGTGAACTATGATGCCCTGGTCCAGGAGCACGCCCGCCGGCTCAAGGCGGTAGTCCTGATCGGCGCGGACTCCAGCGAGCTGCAGTCCGCGCTGAAGCGACACGCGCCGGATGTCCCCGTGATCGGCCAGGCGAAGGGCGACACTGAAAATGTGCAGACTGCCGGAACGGCCAAAGCCGACGCAGGCCCTTCGCCGATTTTCAGCGAGACTGTGATGGCCCGGGCCGTTGCGTCGGCGGCGCAGCTGGCCGCCTCCGGGGACACTGTGCTCCTGGCCCCGGCGGCTGCTTCCATGGACCAGTTCTCTTCCTATGCTCACCGTGGCGATGCCTTCATCGACGCTGTCCGCGAGCTCGTGGAAGGGCAGGCTCAGACCAGCGAGGAGTAACAATGGTCAGCACGCCCACACGTACGACGGCGGCCAAGCCCGCCGTCGTCGGCAACCCCGCAAAAAACCCCGGGGGCCAACCGGCAGCCAAGGAATCCGCAGCACCGCGCGAGGCTTCAGCGGAGGCGCTTCCGGCCGGAAAGCTGCGCCGCTGGTACCGGGGCTTCTGGTCGGCCCTGGAGGGGACGGGCAAGTCCCGCAACGGGTCCACGTACTACCTGATCCTCGGATCAACCCTCGCGCTGACCGCGATCGGCATCATGATGGTGTTGTCCGCTTCCAGCGTGGAAGCCATAGCGGCCGGGGAGTCGCCGTACTCTGCCGCCCTCAAGCAGGGCATGTTCGCGGCCATCGGCGTGTTCTTCATGCTGGTGTTGTCCCGTGTCAACGTGGTGTGGCTCAAGCGCTTCGCCTGGCCCGCCCTCTTTGCGGCCATGATCCTGCTTGTGCTGGTGCTCCTGGTGGGGCGCAGCACGCTCGGCAACCAGAACTGGATCGACGTCGGACCGTTCACCTTCCAGCCCTCCGAAGCCGCCAAGCTGGCGCTGGCCCTGTGGATGGCCACGGTGCTGCACCGCAAGGCCAAGCTCCTCACCCACTCCAAGCACGCACTGATCCCCGTCGGGCCCGGCGCCGTCGTGATCATCGGCCTCATCCTGGCCGGCAACGACCTCGGCACGGCCATGATCGTCATGATCATCACGGCCGCGGCGCTGTTCTTTGCCGGGGTGCGGCTTTACGTCTTCGGCATTGCCGGGATCGTGCTGGCCGCCGGCACCCTGATCCTCGCCATCACGAGCCCCAACCGCGTCTGCCGCATCCTGTCCTGGACCGGCCAGACCTGCGCGGACGGTTCGGACGTGAACTACCAGTCCACGAACGGCCTCTACGGGCTTGCTTCCGGAGGCTGGTTCGGTGTGGGGCTGGGCCAGAGCCGGCAGAAATACAGCTGGATTCCGGAAGCCCACAATGACTTCATCTTCGCCATCATCGGCGAGGAGCTCGGACTCGTGGGCACCGTCGTCGTCCTGGTGCTGTTCGCCATCCTCGGCACCGCGATCTACCGCGTGGTTGCGGCGCAGAAGGACATGTTCCACCGCGTGCTCGCCGGCACCATCATGGTCTGGCTGCTCGGCCAGGCCACGGTCAACATGGCCGTCGTCACCGGCCTGGCCCCGGTGGTCGGGATCCCGCTGCCGTTCATCTCCTACGGCGGCTCGGCGCTGCTCATGTCGCTGTGCGCGATCGGCGTAGTCTTGTCTCTGGCCCGGGCGCAGATGGCACCAAGCCTCCAATCCAAGCGGCTTTTCGGCCTGAGCCTGCCCCGGCGCACGAAGTCCCGGGGCACCGGCGCGGGCTCGAAGAACCCTGCACCGAAGAACCCTGCACCACAAAGCCCTGCACCACATAACCCTGCACGAAAGCGTAAATAGCCCTTCATGAACACCGAGTCGACATTGTCCGTGGTCCTCGCCGGCGGCGGAACAGCCGGGCACATCAGCCCGCTGCTGGCCATCGCAGGTGCGGTCCGGCAGGCCCGCCCCGGGGCGCGGCTCCTGGCCGTGGGCACCCCGGGCGGGATGGAAGCCCGGCTGGTCCCGGCTGCCGGGCTGGAGCTCGCCACCATCAGCCGTGTCCCGTTTCCGCGCAGGCCCTCCCTGGACCTGCTGCGGCTTCCCGGCCGGCTGTCCGGTGCGGTGAAGCAGGCCGGCTCAATCCTCGATGAGGCCAAGGCCGACGTCCTGGTGGGGGTCGGGGGATATGTGTGCACGCCGATGTACCTCGCGGCCCGGCGCCGCAGGATTCCGATCGTGGTCCACGAGGCCAACACCCGGCCCGGGCTGGCGAACCGGGTGGGGGCCCTGCTGGGCGGGCACGTGGCCGTGGCCTTCGCCGGGACCAGGCTCCGCGGCGCACGGCATGTCGGCATGCCGATGCGCCCCGAAATTTCCGGCCTGGACCGCCCGGCGGCCAGGGCCGCGGCGCGGGCGGCGCTCGGGCTGGATCCGCAGCAGCCGGCACTGATCGTCACCGGCGGCTCCTCGGGCGCCCAGAGCATCAACCGGACCCTGGCCGCGTCCGTCGGCGCTCTCGCCGACGCCGGTGTCCAGACCCTGCACATCACCGGGCGCGGCAAGTCCGTGCACGACGCCGACGGCAAGCCGCTGGCCGCGCCGGGCTACCGGCAGGTGGAGTACGTCGACGGGATGGAAGCGGTCTACGCCGCGGCGGACCTGCTGCTCGCCCGCGCCGGTGCCGCCACGGTCTGTGAAGTCGCCGCCGTCGGCGTGCCCGCCGTCTTCGTCCCCCTCCCCATCGGCAACGGCGAACAGGCGCTGAACGCAGCCGGCCTCGTCGACGCCGGAGGCGCCCTGATCGTGGAGGACAGCGCGTTCACCGTCGACTGGGTCCGCGAACACATCATCCCCCTGCTGCTGGACAACGGCCGGCTGGCCCGGATGGCCGCCAGCTCCGAACACCTCGGCATCCGAAACGCGGACCGGCGCATGGCCGATCTCATACTTGAAGCGGCAGTGCCTTTCAAACAGCGGTGTCCTTGAACAGCAGTGTCCTTTAACAGCACGGCAGGAAGCGGTAAAGCTATGACCCAGCCCCCACACGGCGCCCGTACCCTCGAGTCCCTGGGCCGGGTGCACTTCGTCGGCATCGGAGGCGTGGGCATGTCCGCCGTCGCCCGCATCATGGTGGCGCGCGGCGTCCCGGTGAGCGGCTCCGACGCCAAGGACCTGCCGGTCATGGCGGACCTGGCGGCCGCCGGGGCCCGGATCGCGGTCGGCTATGCCGCCGGAAACCTCGGCGACGCGCAGACCGTGGTGGCCGGCTCGGCGATCCGCCCGGACAACCCCGAACTCGCAGCCGCCCGCGCCGCCGGTCTCCCCGTGCTTCACCGCTCCGAAGCGCTGGCCACGACCATGGCGGACGACACCGTCGTGACGGTCGCGGGAACGCACGGCAAGTCCACCACGACGTCGATGATCACGGTGCTGCTGCAGCGCGCCGGACTGGATCCGTCTTTCGCCATCGGCGCGAACGTCCCGGCGCTTGGTGTCAACGCGGCGCACGGCAGCTCCCGGATCTTCGTCGCCGAAGCCGACGAGTCCGACGGCTCCTTCCTGAACTACCGCCCGCAGGTCGCGGTGGTGACGAATGTCGAACCGGACCACCTGGACTTCTACGGCACGGCCGAAGCCGTCTATGAGTCCTTCGACCGTTTCACGGCCCTGCTGCCGGCCGGCGGACTCCTGGTGGCGTGCGCGGATGACGACGGGGCCAGGGCCCTGGCTGAGCGCACCCTGGCGCGCGGCAACACCAGGGTAGTCCTGTACGGCACGGCGGACGATGCCGAGGTCAAGCTGCACGACGCCGGCCCCGGCCAGGTGTGGATCTCGACGCCGGCGGGCCGGTTCGCCGTCGAGCTGCAGGTCCCCGGCCGGCACAACGCGCTTAACGCCGCCGCGGCGTTCGCCGTCGCAGTCGAACTCGGCGTCGAGCCGGAAGCCGCCGCCCGTGCCCTGGCGCACTTCTCCGGCGCCTCGCGCCGCTTCGAATTCAAGGGCGGGGGCCGCGGTGTCCGCGTTTACGATGACTACGCCCATCACCCCACCGAGGTCCGCGCCGCCCTGTCCGCCGCGCGGGCCGTTGCCGGCGGGCACAAAGTGCACGTGCTCTTCCAGCCGCACCTGTTCTCCCGGACCCGCGAATTCGCCCGCGAGTTCGCCGAAGCGCTCAACACCGCGGACACGGCCCTGGTCCTGGACATCTATCCTGCCCGCGAGGATCCCATCCCCGGAGTCAGCAGCCGGCTGATCGCCGACCACCTGGGTTCCGGCGGCAGGCTTGTCGGCCCGGACCGCGAGGCCGTGCAGGCGGTGCTGGCCGCTGCGGCGCCGGGCGACATCGTGCTGACCGCCGGCGCAGGCGACGTCACGGCGTACGGGCCGCTGATCGTTGAGGCCCTGACGGTGGAGGCCCCCGGTGGCTAGCACCCGACGCCCCACCTACAGGGCAGGAACCCGCACCCCTTCGCCGGAGCGCTCCGGTGGATCCGGCGGAACCGGCACGGAGGTCATCTCGGCGTCCAAGAACGCCGGGGACACGGACACGGCCCCGGGCAGTGGCCCGGGCAGTGCGCCGGACAATGTCCTTTCGTTTCCCGAGCCCAAGGCCAAGCGCCGCAAGCGCATCCTGCTGAGCACCATCGGCGTCCTCGCGGTGCTGATGGCGGGGATCCTGGCGGCCGCCGTCTACTCGCCGGTGCTGGCCCTGCGGACCGTCACGGTGGACGGCACCAAACTGCTGAGCGCTGACCAGGTCCGGGCGGCCCTCGCGCCGCTGCAGGGCAAACCCCTGCCGCAGATCAGCAAGGAGGACGTCAGCGCCCTCCTGAAGCCGCTGGTCCAGGTCAAGGAGGTCAGCACCCAGGGGCGCCCGCCCTCCACGCTCGAAGTCCGCGTCACCGAACGCGTTCCGGTGGCCCTGGTCAAGCAGGGGGAAACCTTCCAGCTGGTGGATGTCGACGGCGTGCAGCTCAGCAAGACCGCCGACCCGACGTCCGTACCGTTGCCGGTCATCGACGAGGGAGGAGGAGCCCTCGCGACGGAGCTGTTCCACGCCATCACCGCGGTGCTGGGAGCGCTCCCGGCGGATGTCCTCGCGAGGCTTTCCAACGCCTCGGCGGCGTCCGCGGACGCCGTCGAACTCAGGCTCGTCGACGGGCAGACGATCATCTGGGGCAATGCGGGGGAGAAGGAGCTCAAGGCCCGGGTGCTCGCGGCCCTCCTGAAGGCACCCGCGGACCCGAAAAACCCGGTCCGGATCTACGACGTCAGCGTGCCCCGGCACCCCGTCACCCGGTAGCAGCCAATCAGTTACACGGCGTTTCGCTCCGGCGGGCGTCAGGGCAGCGGCCCGGGCGCCGCCCGCGGCGCTCACAGAAGGACCCGCGGCAACACAAAAGAGGGTATTTCCCCGGTATTCCTGCGACACGCGGTGCCGGTTATTGAATGTCCCCGGCATAGGAAATACCGTCACAGACATGAGTTACTTGACATAACTATAACCTTCAAGTCGAAGGTTAAGGTTCAAAGCTTCAAGCCCGACTCCATCAGTTTTCGCAACAGAACACGAACAAGGGACACGTAACGTGGCAGCTCCGCAGAATTACTTGGCCGTCATCAAGGTCGTCGGCATCGGCGGCGGTGGCGTGAACGCAGTCAACCGCATGATCGAGGTCGGTCTTCGCGGCGTCGAATTCATCGCCATCAACACCGATGCCCAGGCATTGTTGATGAGCGACGCAGACGTCAAGCTCGACGTCGGGCGTGAGCTGACACGTGGACTGGGAGCCGGTGCGAACCCTGAGGTCGGTAAGCAGGCCGCGGAGGACCACGCCGATGAAATCGAAGAGGTCATCCGTGGCGCGGATATGGTCTTCGTCACCGCCGGCGAAGGCGGCGGCACCGGCACCGGCGGCGCGCCCGTCGTGGCCCGGATCGCCCGCTCGCTCGGTGCCCTGACCATCGGCGTCGTCACCCGTCCGTTCACCTTTGAAGGCCGCCGGCGCGCCGGCTCCGCCGAGGCGGGCATCGACGCACTCCGCGACGAAGTCGACACCCTGATCGTGATCCCGAACGACCGCCTGCTGTCTATCAGCGACCGCAACGTGTCCGTCCTTGACGCGTTCCGTTCCGCCGACCAGGTCCTGCTGTCCGGTGTCCAGGGCATCACAGACCTGATCACCACCCCGGGCCTGATCAACCTCGACTTCGCCGACGTCAAGTCCGTCATGCAGGGCGCAGGTTCGGCCCTGATGGGCATCGGATCGGCACGCGGCGAAGACCGGGCCGTCAAGGCCGCGGAACTCGCCATCGCCTCCCCGCTGCTGGAAGCATCGATCGACGGCGCCCACGGCGTCCTGCTGTCCATCCAGGGCGGCTCGGACCTCGGCCTCTTCGAGATCAACGAGGCAGCCCGCCTCGTCCAGGAAGTCGCCCACCCGGAGGCAAACATCATCTTCGGTGCGGTCATCGACGACGCCCTCGGCGACGAAGCACGCGTCACCGTCATCGCCGCCGGCTTCGACGACGTCAAGGCCACCTCGCCCTCCATGGACCAGTCCCTCCCGGCTGCACCCCAGCGCCCGGCAACCCCCGCGGCTCCCGCCCCGGCCCAGGCTCCGGCCTCTGCCCACGTCCAGCCGCTGCATGCCACGGTAGGCGCGTCCGGCTACGGCGGCTGGGGCCAGCAGCGCCCGTCCGCCGTGCCGGCCGACTCGGGCTTCGACGTCGACCTGCCGTCTGTCGTGGAGCCGGACCTGTCCGGCCGCCACTCGGACGACCTGGATGTCCCCGACTTCCTCAAGTAGGTCCTGCGGCCGCATCCATGGCACTGCCCTCCGGCAGTGCCATGGTGCTTTCCCCCGGATCCCGGTGATGATCCTAATGATGATCCAAGTGATGACAACGAATGTGGCGGTGTACTGATTGTTCTCGTGGCGAGCTGAAGTCCGGCCCGGCGTCTGGGTGGCGTTCACCGACACCGCAGCCGGCAACCTTGCACTCCATGTCGGCGACGACCCTGCGGAGGTCAGGCGCCGCCGCGGTGAGCTCGAACAGGCCGCGGGACTCGCCGGCCGCCACTTCCGGTACATGAACCAGGTCCACGGCAGCGACGTCACCACCATCGCCGGCAGTGCGGACGGCTCCACGGCCGATGCCCCGACCGCCGACGCTCCGACTGCAGACGCTCCGACTGCAGACGCCATGGTTTCCGCCGGCGAGCCGCTGGCTGTCATGGTGGCCGACTGCGTCCCGGTGGTGCTCGTGGGGGCCGGCGCCGGGGCATTGGGCGCCGGAGCGCCCGTCCTCGGCGTCGCGCACGCGGGACGTCCCGGCGTGGCCTCCGGAGTGGTGCCGGCTGCCGTGGCGCGCCTGCGGGAGCTCGGAGCGGGGCACATCAGCGCCTGGATCGGCCCGTCCATCTGCGGCCACTGCTACGAGGTCCCCGAAGGGATGCGCGCGGACGTTGCCGCGATTGTCCCCGCCACCTGGTGCACCACCTCCCGGGGCACCCCGGGGCTGGACCTGCCGGCAGGCGTCCGTAGCCAGCTGGAAGCTGCGGGCGTCGCCCTCGAATACTCCGGCGGCTGCACCCTAGAGGACGAAAGCCTGTTCTCCTACCGCCGCAACAGCCACACCGGCCGCTTTGCGGGCCTGGTATGGACGGATCCGGCGCGGACCGACGGGGCGCCGGATGTCCGGGCACGCAACGATCCGGGAGCCGGTCAATGACTGAGCCCGGGGACGCAGCGCTGGAAGGCGCCCGCCTGGCGCGGCTCGGGGACAACCTGGCAGCGGTCCGGCAGCGGATCGACGCCGCCGTGGCGGCCGCCGGACGGCAGGGGAACCCGCCGAGGCTGATCGTCGTCACCAAGTTCCACCCGGCGCAGGACGTCCGGCGGCTGGCTTCCCTGGGCATCACCGACGTCGGCGAGAACCGGGACCAGGAGGCCGCGGACAAGGCGGCGCAGCTGACCGAACTGGACCTCCGATGGCACTTCATCGGCCAACTGCAGAGCAACAAGGCCAAGTCCGTGGTGAAATACGCCCACGCCGTACACTCCGTGGACCGTCCGCCGCTGGCAGCCGCGCTGGCCAAGGCCATGGCCACCGAACGCGAACGCACCGGGCGCGCCCCGCTGGACTGCTTCATCCAGGTCAGCCTGGACGACGACGCCGACCGACACCGCGGCGGTGCGCTGCCGGCCGACGTCCCGGGACTTGCCGAACAGCTCGCCGGTTCGGAGGGCCTCCGGCTGGCAGGCGTCATGGCGGTGGCCCCGCTCGGGACGGATCCGGCGGCGGCCTTCGAGAAGATGGCCGCCATCTCCGCGCGGCTGACGGCGCAATTTCCCGACGCCATGGGAATTTCCGCCGGCATGAGCCAGGACCTCGAAGCGGCCATCAGGTTCGGGGCGACACACCTCCGCATTGGCTCGGATATTCTCGGTCCGCGTCCGGCGTTGCGGTAGGTTCAACGTATTGGAAGGTAATGGCGGGGATTCCAAGGCTGTCTAGTCATTTGATCGGCCCGCTTACGGACACGATTAGGAGCCGACCATGGCTGGCGCTCTGCGCAAGACAATGATCTATCTTGGGCTCGCTGACGGCGACGAACACTACGAGTCTGAGCACCACACATCGCACAAGGATGAGGACGAATCCATGGAGCACGACCGCGAGGAACGCCGTGCGCCGGCGCCTGTCCGCGAGGTCCCCAGGGAAGAGCCCTACGCCGCTGAAGAGGAATATCGCGCACCTGTGACACCCATCAAGCGTGCGGCATCGAGCCGCGAAGAGACCACCGGCCTCCGGCAGATCACCACGATCCACCCGCGGTCCTACAACGACGCCAAACTCATCGGTGAAAGCTTCCGTGATGGCATCCCCGTCATCATGAACGTCACCGACATGGGCGAGGCCGACGCCAAGCGCCTCGTCGATTTCTCCGCAGGGCTTGTCTTCGGCCTCCGGGGCAGCATCGAACGGGTGACGAACAAGGTGTTCCTGCTGTCGCCGTCGTACGTTGAAGTCATCGGCGATGACAAGAAGGTCAGCGAGACGCAGGCCAGCTTCTTCAACCAGAGCTAACCCGGATTTCCCCACGGATGCCAGGCAGGGACACCTGCCTGGCATCCGTGCTGAATTATCCGTGTTGAAATAGAAGCGATACTTTCTTCAGGACACTGCGGTATCCGGAATGAACATGGAGATATGAATTAACTCATGGGAATTGTTTTCGGACTTGTCTATATCGCGCTCTTGCTTTTTTTCGTTGCCCTGATCATCCGCCTGGTCTTTGACTGGGTCCAGATGTTCGCCCGGAGCTGGCGGCCGCGGGGTGCGGCGCTCGTCACTGCGCATGCCGTGTATTCCGTCACGGACAGGCCGCTCAAGCTGCTCCGGCGGCTCATTCCGCCCCTGCGGCTGGGCGGGATCTCGCTGGATCTGGGCTTCCTGCTGCTTTTTGTGGCCGTGAGCGTGGCGATGGCAGTCGCCAGGAGCCTGGCATAGGCATATGTTGCAGGGGCGGCGGACCCGGTCCGCGGCCCGAACCGATAGAAACTCCGGTTTGACACTGCGGTGTTGAATTAGAGGAACCAGACCATATTTAGGTACCGTAGTTTTGACGGCCGGAAGGCCTACTGACTTACTAGACCAACGAGGTGACCAGATGGCTTTGACGCCAGAAGACGTTGTCAACAAGCGCTTTCAGCCGACCAAGTTCCGCGAAGGCTACGACCAGGATGAAGTTGATGACTTCCTGGATGAAATCGTCGTCGAACTGCGGCGCCTGAACCAGGAGAACGACGAGCTGCGCAAGAAGCTCGCCGAACTCGGCGCCGGCACGCCTGCCAGCTCCGCTGCCCCGGCTCCCGTCGTGGAGAAGGTCCCGGCGCCCGTCAAGGCCGAGAAGGAAGACCGTGCCAAGGCAGAAGCCGAGGCCAAGGCCGCTGAAGCTGCCAAGAAGAAGGAAGCCGAGCAGGCTCCCGTCCCGGCAGCCGCTCCGGCACGTGCCGCCGCAACTCCCGCCGCCGAGTCCGCTGCGGGCCTGCTCGCCATGGCCCAGCAGATGCACGACAAGCACGTCGCCGACGGCGAGCAGCAGCGGGACAAGATCATCGCTGAAGCCCAGATCGAGGCCAGCAGCCTCGTCAACGACGCGCAGGAAAAGTCCCGCAAGATCCTGGGCGCCCTCGAACAGCAGCGCTCCGTCCTGGAACGCAAGGTCGAGCAGCTGCGCGGCTTCGAACGCGACTACCGCTCACGCCTGAAGGCCTACATCGAAGGTCAGCTCCGCGACCTGGATGCCCGCGGCTCCGTAGCCGCTCCTGAGGTTGGCGAAGCCAGCTAGGGCATTAAGCAAGTATTCTGAAAGCCGGTGGCTGGGGACTCCTCGGCCGCCGGCTTTTCACTTTTTGCCCGGCCTCTCGCTTTTTGCGCCGCAAAGTGCCGCCTTCCGGCCCGGCGCCGGCGTGTCCCAAGCAGTAAACTCCCAGTCCCGCACTGGCTCCCGAACGAAAGCCCTATGACTGACGCACCATCACCAGACGCCACGCAGCCCATCGATGCCGTGAAGCCTACCGACGCCACGCAGCCTGCCGACGCCGGCCGGCCCGTTGGTGGGGCCGAGGCGCGGGTCCACGCACCGCTGTCGTCCGCGCGGCCGCGGCCGCGGCGGCGCGTGCTGCTCTCCGTGTTCGCCGCCTTCGCGGTGTTCGCCTACGTTTTCGACCAGCTCACCAAGCTGTGGGTTACCAGCACCATGACCGAGGGCGAGCGGATTCCCGTGCTTCCCCCGCTGCTGCACTGGTACTACATCCGCAACTCCGGCGCGGCGTTTTCGATCGGCGAGAACGTGACCTGGGTGTTCACCATCATCATGGCGGCCGTATCCGTTGCGATCCTGCTGCAGCTGCGCAAGCTCGGCTCGGCCTGGTGGGCGCTGGCGCTCGGGCTGCTGCTCGGCGGTGCCCTCGGCAACCTCACGGACCGGCTGTTCCGCGAACCCTCCTTCGCGATGGGCCATGTGGTGGACTTCATCCAGCTGCCCAACTTCGCGATCTTCAACATCGCCGATTCCGCGGTGGTGTCCTCGGTCGTGATCATCTGCCTGCTCACCCTTCGGGGCATTTCCCTCGACGGCTCGCACCACGCGAAGCATGCGGCGGAACACGATGTCTGAGCCCGCGGGAACCTTGCGCGTTGTTGTCCCCGAGGAACTCGCCGGGACGCGGGTGGACGCCGGACTGTCGAAACTGATGGACATCTCCCGCTCCCAGGCCGCCACGCTGATCGCCGAGGGCAATGTCAGCAGCAACGGCAAGGCCGTCGGGAAGTCCGTCAAGCTCGCCCCCGGCACAGTGCTCGATGTCGTCGTGCCCGAACGCCGGGACCCCCTGGAAATCGTGGAGGAAGTAGTGGACGACCTGTTGATCCTGCTGGACGATGACGAGTTCGTCGTCATCGACAAACCGGTCGGAGTGGCGGCGCACCCCTCGCCCGGCTGGGTGGGTCCCACGGTGGTGGGCGGCCTGGCCGGACTCGGCTACCGGATCTCGACGTCGGGCGCTCCCGAGCGCGCCGGCATCGTCCACCGGCTCGACGTCGGGACCTCCGGCGTCATGGTGGTCGCCAAGACCGAACACGCCTATACGGTGCTCAAGCGTGCGTTCAAGGAACGCACCGTGGACAAGGTGTACCACGCCGTCGTCCAGGGCCTTCCGGACCCGCTGGCCGGCACCATCGACGCGCCGATCGGCCGCCACCCCGGCCACGACTGGCGCTTTGCCGTGATCGAGGACGGCCGTGACTCCATCACGCACTACGAAGTCCTCGAAGCCTTCGGCAAGGCCTCGCTCGTGGAGGTGCACCTCGAGACGGGGCGCACCCACCAGATCCGCGTGCACTTCTCGGCGCTGCGCCACCCCTGCGCCGGTGACCTCACCTACGGCGCCGATCCGCGGCTGGCCGCCACCCTGGGGCTCACCCGGCAGTGGCTGCACGCCCGCGCGCTGTCCTTCGACCACCCCCGGTCGGGGGAACGGGTCACCGTCACGAGCGAGTACCCGCAGGACCTGGCGTACGCGCTTGAGGTCCTGGAATCGGGAAAGGCCTGAGCGGCACTAGAATGATTCGGTGACTTCCAGCAACAACTCGTTCGTCCACCTCCACAACCACACCGAATACTCCATGCTGGACGGTGCGGCGAGACTGGGGGACCTGTTCAGCCACACCAAGGAACTGGGCATGTCCTCGCTGGCCACGACGGACCACGGCTTCGTCTTCGGCGCCTTCGACTTCTGGAACAAGGCCCGCAACGCCGGCGTCAAGCCGATCGTCGGGGTGGAGGCCTACCTCACCCCGGGCACGGCCCGGCAGGACAAGACGCGTGTGCGCTGGGGCGACGGCGGCCGCAACGATGTCTCGGGTGCCGGTTCCTACACCCACATGACCATGTGGGCCGAGACCACCCAGGGCATGCACAACCTGTTCCGGATGTCCTCGCTGGCGTCGCTCGAGGGCTACCTCTACAAGCCGCGCATGGACCGGGACCTGCTGCAGACCTACGGCAAGGGCCTGATCGCCACCACCGGCTGCCCCTCCGGCGAAGTCCAGACCAAACTCCGGCTGGGCCTGTACCAGGAAGCCAAGCAGGCGGCGTCGGACTTCCGCGACATCTTCGGTGCGGAGAACTTCTTCTGCGAGCTGATGGACCACGGGCTCGACATCGAGCGGACCATCCAGGGCGACCTCATCAAGCTGGCCAAGGAACTCGGCCTGCCGATGGTGGCCACCAACGACCTCCACTACACCCACGCCGAGGACGCCTCCAGCCACGCCGCCCTGCTGTGCGTGCAGTCCGGCTCCAGCCTGGCCGACCCCAAGCGCTTCAAATTCGACGCCGACGAGTTCTACCTGAAGTCGCCTGCGGAGATGCGGGCGATCTTCGGCGACCACCCCGACGCCTGCGACAACACCCTGCTGATCGCCGAGCGCTGCGACGTCGAATTCAACGAGAGCGCCAGCTACATGCCGCGCTTCCCGGTGCCCGAGGGCGAAGACGAGCAGTCGTGGTTTGTGAAGGAAGTCGAAAAGGGCCTGCACTACCGCTACCCGAAGGGCATTCCGGACCACGTCCGCAAGCAGGCCGACTTTGAGGTCGGCGTCATCACGCAGATGGGCTTCCCGGGCTACTTCCTCGTGGTGGCCGACTTCATCAACTGGGCGAAGAACAACGGCATCCGGGTGGGTCCGGGACGTGGTTCCGGTGCCGGTTCAATGGTCGCGTACGTCATGCGCATCACCGACCTGGACCCCCTCGTCCACGGACTGATCTTCGAACGCTTCTTGAACCCGGAACGCGTTTCCATGCCCGACTTCGACGTCGACTTCGATGATCGGCGCCGTGCGGAAGTCATCCGGTACGTCACCGAGAAGTACGGCGACGAGCGCGTGGCCATGATCGTCACGTATGGCACCATCAAGGCCAAGCAGGCGCTCAAGGACTCCTCCCGCGTGCTGGGCTACCCCTTCTCCACCGGTGAACGCCTCACCAAGGCCATGCCGCCGGACGTCATGGGCAAGGGCATCGCCCTGGCGGACGTCCACAACCCGGAGGCCCAGCGCTACTCCGAGGCCGAAGAACTGCGCGAACTGCTCAAATCCGACGCCGATTCCCAAAAGGTCTTTGAGACGGCCCTCGGTCTGGAAGGCCTGAAACGCCAGTGGGGCGTCCACGCGGCCGGCGTCATCATGTCCTCGGATCCGCTGATCGACATTATCCCGATCATGCGCCGTGAGCAGGACGGCCAGGTCATCACCCAGTTCGACTACCCCACGTGTGAAGGCCTCGGCCTGATCAAGATGGACTTCCTGGGCCTGCGGAACCTGACGATCATCACGGACGCCGTGGAGAACATCAAGCTCAACAAGGGCATCGACCTGGTCCTGGAGGACCTTGGCCTGGACGACCAGGGGGCCTATGAACTCCTCGCCAGGGGCGACACCCTGGGTGTCTTCCAGCTCGACGGCGGACCGATGCGCTCCCTGCTCAAGCAGATGCGCCCCGACAACTTCGAAGACATCTCCGCCGTCATCGCCCTGTACCGTCCCGGTCCCATGGGGGCGAACTCGCACACGAACTACGCGCTCCGCAAGACCGGGCTGCAGGAGATCGTTCCGATCCACAAGGAGCTTGAGGAACCGCTGTCCGAGATCCTCGGCGGAACGTACGGTCTGATCGTGTATCAGGAGCAGGTTATGGCCATCGCGCAGAAGGTCGCCGGGTTCACGCTCGGACAGGCCGATATCCTGCGCCGCGCGATGGGTAAGAAGAAGAAGTCCGAGCTGGACAAGCAGTACGCGGGCTTTGAAAAGGGCATGATGGACAACGGCTATTCCGCCGCCGCCATCAAGATGCTCTGGGACATCCTGCTGCCCTTCTCCGACTACGCCTTCAACAAGGCGCACTCGGCGGCGTACGGGCTGGTGTCCTACTGGACCGCGTACCTGAAGGCACACCACCCGGCCGAGTATATGGCCGCCCTGCTGACCAGCGTCGGCGACGACAAGGACAAGCTGGCGCTGTACCTCAACGAGTGTCGCAAGATGGGCATCACGGTGCTTCCGCCGGACGTCAACGAGTCCAGCGTCAACTTCACCCCGGTCGGTACGGACATCCGCTTCGGCATGGCCGCCATCCGCAACGTCGGCGTCAACGTCGTCGAGGCGATGGTCAAGGCCCGCGAATCCGAAGGGGCTTTCACCTCGTTCAAGGACTACTTGCTCAAGGTCCCGGCCGTGGTCTGCAACAAGCGGACCATCGAATCGCTCATCAAGGCCGGCGCGTTCGACTCCCTGGGCCATCCCCGCCGCGCCCTGGCGATGATCCATGAAGAAGCCATCGACTCGGTCATCACCCTCAAGCGCAATGAGGCGATCGGTCAGTTCGATCTCTTCGCGGGCTTCGAGGACCAGGAACCCGAGGCCTCGCTGACCACCGAGATCCCGGACCTGCCCGAGTGGGAGAAGAAGGACAAGCTCTCCTTCGAACGCGACATGCTGGGCCTGTACGTCTCCGACCACCCGCTGCAGGGCCTGGAGGGGCTGCTGAGCCAGCACGCGGACCAGACGATCACCTCGGTGATCGGCGAAGACGGACCGAACGACGGCGCCATCATCACCATCGCGGGCATGATCACCTCCTTGAGCCGCCGGATCGCCAAGGCCAGCGGCAACGCCTACGCCCGCGCCGAAGTGGAGGACCTCGGCGGCTCCATGGAAGTCATGTTCTTCGGCCAGGTCTACGGCCCGATCGCCTCGGTGCTGGCGGAGGACCTGATCGTGGTGGTCAAGGGCCGGATGCAGAAGCGCGACGACGGCGCCGTCACCTTGAACTGCATGGAGCTGTCCGTCCCGGACCTCAGCGACAACATGAACGGCCCCGTGGTGATCACCATGCAGACGCACAAGGCCACCGAGGCCGTGGTGAGCGAGCTGGGCGACGTCCTGCGGACCCACCGCGGCAACTCGGAGGTCCGGCTGCACCTGCAGGGCGACACCCGGGTGGAGGTCATGGGGCTGCCCGTCCATCTGCGGGTCAATCCCAGCCCGTCCCTGTTCGGCGACCTGAAGGTGCTCCTCGGCCCGACCTGCCTGGACAACTAGCCTGGACAACTAGCCGTGACAATTAGCCGGGAAAACCAGACAGAATACTAGATCTCGTAGTCGAGCGGAACCGGCTGGCCGTACGCCCCCGAGTGGTACAGCAGGGGAGCGACGTCGTCGCCGACCTGCCCCTCCACCACCTCGACCACCACCACGGCATTGTTCTCGAAGGAGAGCCGCATCTGGACCTTGCCGATCAGCCAGCCGGCGACGCCCTTCAGGACGGGGACCTCGTGGGGTCCCAGCTCCCAGTGGTCGCCGTCAAAGCGGTTGCCGGCGCGGGCGAAGCGGTCCGCAAGTTCCTGGTTTTCCATTCCGAGCATGTGCACGCCGATGTAGGTGGTGTTCGCCACGGCCGGCCACGAGCTGGAGGTGCGGGCCATGTTGAACGTAAACCGCGGCGGCTTGGCGGAGAGCGAGGCTACCGACGTCGCGGTGAAACCGAAGGGGACGCCGTTGTGATTGGCGGTGATGATGGCCACACCCGCCGCATGCCGGCGGAACATTTCCTTGAATGTTCCCTCGAAGACTCCGTCATCTGTGCCCACTGCGATCCAACTCCCTGCTGCACATGCGTGTGATTGTTCCTACCCTGCCAGCGTATTGCGCCCGTGATCCAGCGCGGCATTTATTTACCTGACTCGTCATGTGCTGACGCGCTGCGTCATGTGCCGGGCCGGCACAATCCTTGTTACCGTTTGTTGCATGACACAGCCCGTAGTAGACGGCCCGGTTCAGCCGCACGCCGAGGACCCCACGCAACCTGAGCCGAAGCCCGGCCGCCGCGCAACGCCGTGGCGGGAGGCCGCGGCCATCGCGGCCGCCGGCATGCCGGTGGGGCTGCTCTGGTGGCTCCTGGCGCCGTCGGGTCTGAACCTGCTGACGGGCAACCCCGAGCTGGCCGCCGGCAGGAACACCGCAACCTGGCTGCCCCGGGACCTGGTGCTGGCCGGGCTGTTCCTGCTCGCCGGCTGCATTGCCGGGGCAGTGGTGTCCGGATCCAAGCATGATCAGCCGGCGCCCGGGTCCATCATCCTCTTGGTGCTCTCCGGCGCCCTCGGAGCCGTCATCGCATGGGGCACGGGTGTGCTCAGCGGCCACTGGTGGGGCGCTGCCGTGGACACCTCAGCCAACGCCAGCATCGCCTTCTCGCTGCGGTCCTATGCCATCCTGGCCATCTGGCCCGCCGCCATCGCGCTGTCCATCTTCCTGCAGAGCCTCTTCCCGATGCCAGGCCGCGCCCCGGACGCCGAAGCCGGACAGCCCCCTGCGTAACAGCGTTAGGACGCTGCGGCCGGGCACGTAAAATGAACGGGTGACCCTTACTCCTGACAGCTCCGTGTCCCCTGTTCCGGTTCCCCCTGTTCCGGCGCCCCCGGTTCCCGCCGCCATCAACTTCCGCACCGTGGACGTGCGCGGCCAGCATCTGTCCCTCGCCGGGCTCCGCGCGGCCGTCCCGCGGGCGCAGTCCGGCACCATGGCCGACGCCGAGGAAAAGGTCCTGGACATCATTTCCGCCGTCCGCGCACGGGGCTTCGCCGCGCTCCGGGAGTTGGCACTGACCTTCGACGGCGTGGAGCAGACCCACCCGCGCGTCCCGGCCGAGGCGCTGCGTGCGGCCCTGGAAGGCCTCGATCCTGCGGTGCGGGCAGCGCTCGAGGAGTCCATCCGGCGGGCCCGCCGCTTCGCCGACAGCCAGCGCCCGGCGAACGTCGACGTCGAACTCGGCGAAGGCGCCGTCGTCAGCCAGAACTGGGTGCCGGTGGCGCGGGTGGGGCTGTATGTCCCCGGCGGGCTGGCCGTCTATCCGTCCTCGGTGATCATGAACGTCGTCCCGGCCCTGGCTGCCGGCGTCGAGTCGATTGCCCTGGCGTCGCCGCCGCAGAAGAACTTCGGCGGCCTACCGCACCCCACGATCCTCGCGGCCGCCTGCCTGCTCGGCATCGAAGAGGTCCATGCGATCGGCGGGGCGCAGGCCATCGCGGCCTTCGCCTACGGAATCCCCGCCACCGGGCCCGAGGCGGGGAATCTTGCCGGGCTGGATCCCGTGGATGTTGTCACCGGACCGGGCAACATCTTTGTCGCCACCGCCAAGCGCCTCGTCAAGGGCGTTGTGGGGATCGACTCGGAGGCCGGCACCACGGAAATCGCGATCCTGGCCGACGCGACGGCCCAGCCGGCCCTCGTCGCGGCGGACCTCATCAGCCAGGCCGAGCACGACCCCAAGGCCGCGTCCGTCCTCTTCACCGATTCCGAGGTCCTCGCGGCAGCCGTGCGCGTGGAGCTGAACCGCCAGGCGGCCGCCACCAAGCACTCCGAGCGGGTCCGCGAGGCACTGTCTGGCCCGCAGTCCGGCGTCGTCCTCGTGGAGGACCTGGCCCAGGGCATCGCCGCCTGCGATGCCTACGCCGCGGAACACCTGGAAATCATGACGGCGGACGCCGCGCGGGTGGCCGCCCGGATCCGCAACGCCGGGGCCATCTTCGTGGGGGACTACAGCCCCGTGAGCCTGGGGGACTACTGCGCCGGATCCAACCACGTGCTGCCAACCAGCGGCACGGCCGCCTTCTCCTCGGGGCTGAATGTGACCACGTTCCTGCGGGCCATCCAGGTGATCAACTACAGCCGTTCCGCGCTGGAACAGGTCAGCGGGCACATCGTGAGCCTCTCCGGCGCGGAAGACCTGCCGGCGCACGGTGAAGCCGTCACGGCGCGGTTCTCCGCAGTCCGGTAGCCACTGCCGTGAACCACTACATGTAGTAATTACAGTCTTGTTATTCAGCTATATCTAGTCGTAAACTGGTGACGGAAGAAAGAACGCCGGTAAACAACGCCGGTACTGACTGCACCGGCGTTTACACCGCAGTCTGCGACAGGGGAGGAAACGACATGTATTGCCCCTTCTGCCGAAACCCCGATTCGCGTGTGGTGGACAGCCGCATCGCCGACGACGGTTCCGCCATCCGGCGCCGCCGGCAGTGCCCCGAATGCGGCCGCCGTTTCACTACGGTGGAAACCACCAGCCTGACCGTCATCAAACGCTCCGGCGTCGGCGAGCCGTTCAGCCGCAGCAAGGTCATCAACGGCGTGCGCAAGGCCTGCCAGGGCCGTCCCGTCACGGAGGATGACCTCGCCCTGCTGGCCCAGGAAGTCGAGGAGTCGATCCGTGCCTCCGGGGCCGCCGAGATCGACGCCCACGAAGTCGGACTGGCCATCCTGAACCCGCTGCAGAAGCTCGACGAGGTCGCCTACCTGCGCTTCGCCAGTGTGTACCAGGCCTTTGAATCCCTCGAGGACTTCGAGTCCGCCATCTCACTGCTCCGCCACGAGGCAGAGACCAAGGGCGCGGACGGCAAGAACTCCCAGAAGAGCCCGCTCTAGGCTCCGTTCCCCATGGGGCAGCGGGCTATCTGCCGCCCGAGACCGGGAGCACCGCGCCGGTGATGTACCCGGCCTCCCCAGAGAGCAGCCAGAGGACCGCGGCGGCCACCTCGTCCGGCTCGGCCCCGCGGCCCATCGGAATCGAGGAATTGAGCCGCTCCACCCGGTCCGGCATGCCCGCCGCGGCATGGAGCCCGGTATTGGTGCTACCGGGCGCCACGCAGTTCACGCGGATGCCCTGCGCCGCCACCTCCGCCGCCAGACCCACTGTCAGCACGTCGACGGCGCCCTTGGACGCCGCATAGTGCACCCAGGTGCCGGGCGAGCCGGCCTTGGTGGCGGTTGAGGAGATGTTGATGATGGAACCCCCGCGGCCGCCCCGGTCTGTCCCGAGCCGGCGCACAGCTTCCTGGCAGACGTAGATGAGCCCGGCCACGTTGACATCGAGCACGCGCCGGACAGTGGCGGCCGGCACCTCGGTGAGGGGCCCGATCAGGTCGCCGGTGATGCCGGCGTTATTCACGACGGCGGCCAGCGTCCCGAGCCCCTCGGCGGCGTCGAAGAGGTCGGCGACCGCAAAGGGGTCGCTGATATCGGCCTGGACGGCCACCGCGGTGCCGTATTCGGCATTGATACCGGCAGCCACAGCGGCGCCGCCGCCGGCGTCAGCCGAATAATTGATGACGACGACGTACCCGGCCCGCGCGGCGCGGCGCGCGATGGCGGCACCGATGCCGCGGCTGCCGCCTGTGACGATGACAACCTCCGGTCGGGGTTCAGCCATGGTGCTAGTTGACCAGCTTGTGCTTCAGGGCGATTTCGATTGCAGCACCGACGATGCCGGCGTCGTTCTTGAGTTCGGCCGGAACAATCGGCGTGCGCAGCTTCATGTTCGGCAGGTACTCGTCGGACCGTTTGGAGATGCCGCCGCCGACGATGAACAGTTCGGGGGAGAACAGGAACTCCACGTGGGAGAAGTAGCGCTGCAGCAGCACGCTGTACTGCTCCCAGCTGAGGCCGTCGCGCTCACGGGCCACGGCCGAGGCCTTGGTCTCGGCGTCGAAGCCGTCGATCTCCAGGTGGCCCAGCTCGGCGTTGGGGACCAGCTTGCCGTCAAAGATGAAGGCGGAACCGATTCCGGTACCGAGGGTGATCACCAGCACGGTTCCGGAGACGCCCTCGCCGGCGCCGAACCGGGCCTCGGCCAGGCCGGCTGCATCGGCGTCGTTGATGACCTCCACCGGGCGGCCCAGCCGCGCGGTGAGCATGGCATCAATGTCGGTCTCAAGCCAGGACTTGTCCACGTTCGCCGCGGAGTGGACCACGCCGTGCTGGATGATCCCCGGGAAGGTGACGCCCACGGGGGAGCCGTCGACCGGCGCGTCGGGGCGGCCGGAGAGCTCTGCCACAACCTGTGCCACCACTTCGGTGACGGACTCGGGGGTGGCCGGCTGCGGGGTGGGCACGCGGAGGCGCTCACCGATCAGCTTGCCCTTCTTCAGGTCGACGATCCCGCCCTTGATACCCGTGCCGCCGATGTCAATGCCGATCAGCGGGGCGTTCTTCTTCGACTTCTCGTCCTTCTTGGCCAATGTCGTTCCGTTCGTGGCAGGGGGCGGGCTAGGAATGTCAGTGCAAATACTGCGGGGTGCCCGCGTCAGGGTAGCGTGAGGACTTCGGCGCCGGATTCCGTGACGAGCAGGGTGTGCTCGAACTGTGCGGTGCGCTTGCGGTCACGGGTCACCACGGTCCAGTCATCGGCCCACATGTCCCACTCGACCGTGCCGAGCGTCAGCATCGGTTCGATCGTGAAGACCATGCCCGCCTCCATGACGGTGTTGTAGGCCGGGGCGGCGTCGTAGTGCGGGATGATCAGCCCGGTGTGGAAGGCTTCGCCGACGCCATGTCCAGTGAAGTCGCGGACCACGCCGTAGCCGAAGCGCTTGGCGTAGGACTCGATACTCCGGCCGATCACGTTGATCTCGCGTCCCGGGGCCACCGCCCGGATGGCACGGTTCAGTGATTCCCGGGTGCGCTCCACCAGCAGCCGGGAATCCTCGTCGACGTCGCCCACCAGGAAGGTGTAGTTGGTGTCGCCGTGCACGCCGCCGATGAACGCCGTGATGTCGATGTTGAGGATGTCGCCGTCCTGGACCACGGTGCTGTCCGGAATCCCGTGGCAGATCACTTCATTCAGCGAGGAGCACAGCGACTTGGGGAAGCCGCGATACCCGAGAGTGGAGGGGTAGGCCTTGTGGTCGAGGAGGAATTCGTGGCCCACCCGGTCCAGCTGGGCTGTGGTGACACCGGGTTCGATGTACTTTCCGACCTCCACAATGGCCTTGGCAGCGATCCGTGACGCGATCCGGATCTTCTCGATGGTCTCCGCCGACTTGACCTCGGAGCCGGTGAACTTGGCCGGTCCCGGTTTGCCGACATATTCGGGACGCGGGATCGACGCCGGGACGGGCAGCTGCGGGCTCACTGTTCCCGGGACCAGGGTGCCGATGGGTGCAGTCGAGGCTAGAGAAGGCATACATTGATCATATAAGGCGACGTCGAACGCCAAGAAACATACAGCGGAAACAGGTGGCGGACACTTCGGGCCACATTCGGCGCCAACCCGCCCTTACCGGGGCACTATGACACTGGAGGAGCACCGATGCCGGAGTACTGGTACAACGTCAACACCCACGAGGTCGAAGAAGACGCCATGTCCGACTGGAGCCAGCTGATCGGCCCCTATAAGACGCGCGAGGAAGCCGAACACGCCCTCGAAAAGGTCAAGGCGCGCAACGAGGCCTGGGAAAAGTCCGACGACGACGAGTAGCCGGCACACCGCGGCCCGCCGCGGTGTGCCCCGGGCAGCGGCGCCGCGGTTAGAAGGCTAGAAGGAATGCTCCGGGCCCGGGAACACTCCCGAGCGCACGTCCTCGCCGTAGGCCTTCGCGGCGTCGCTGAGCGAGGTCCGCAGGTCCGCGTACTGCTTGACGAACTTGGCCATCCTGCCGCCGCGCAGCCCCGCCATGTCCTGCCAGACCAGCACCTGTCCGGTGGTCGCGTTGCCGGCCCCGATGCCGATCGTGGGGACGTCGACGGCGGCGTCCACCGCCGCCGCCGTCGCGGCCGGAACCATTTCCATCAGCACGCAGAACGCGCCGGCGTCGGCCAACGCCACGGCGTCGTCGATCAGCCGCCGGGCGTCATCGCCGCGGCCCTGGACACGGTAGCCGCCCAGGGCGTGTTCGCTCTGCGGCGTGAAGCCGATGTGCGCCATGACCGGGATGCCGGCCTGGACCATCGCTCGGACAGTCTCGGCATAGAACTTACCGCCCTCAATCTTGACGGCGTGTGCGAGGCCCTCCTTGAGGAACCGCACACCGGTGGCCACCGCCTGCTGCGCGGAGACCTCGTAGCTGCCGAACGGCAGGTCCGCCACCACCAGGGCACGCCTCGCCGAGCGCGTGACGGCGCGGCACAGCGGAATGAGCTCGTCCACGGTCACGGGGAGGCTGGTTTCGTTGCCGAACACATTGTTGGAGGCCGAGTCGCCCACCAGGAGCACCTCGATGCCCGCCTGGTCGAAAATCTCCGCGGTGTACTGGTCGTAGGCGGTCAGCATGGCAAAGTGCTCGCCGTTGAGCTTGGCCTCGCGCAGGTGATGGGTGCGGATCCTGGCCACCGGCTTCCGGGAAGCGTCTGCCGCAGGCACAACTGCGCCAGCGGCAGCCACTGCCGGGCCGTTTCCGTAGGGGGCCGCAACTTCTGCGGGCGTGCTTGAATCGGGGCTGTTGCTTGTGGCCATGGCACGAGCGTAGTGCGATACCGCGCGTAACAGCTACCGGGTGCCGGGCCGGAGCCGGTGAATCACGTCACACGCGCGGTGCCTGCGGCTCCATAACCCCGCTGGGGGACGCGATTTTGCGGGCCTTTGTGTTAACGCTGTGTTACGCGCAGGGCCTGCTCCAGCAATCGGTGGCGATGCTTAGTAAAGTGAACCGTGAGCAGCTGCGGGCGCCAAGCATGACGGGCCTGGGGCACGGACGTCGAACCGGAAAGAGGCCAGTATGGACCGCCAGCAAGAGTTTGTCCTGCGGACGATCGAAGAGCGTGACGTGCGGTTCGTGCGCCTGTGGTTCACCGACGTCGTGGGATCGCTCAAGTCCGTGGCACTTGCCCCGGCCGAGGTCGAGGGCGCCTTCGAAGAGGGCCTGGGCTTTGACGGCTCCTCCATCGAGGGACTCGCCCGCGTGTTCGAATCCGACATGCTGGCCCAGCCGGACCCGGCCACGTTCCAGATACTGCCGTGGCGCGGTGAGACGGAGGCGACCTCGCGGATGTTCTGCGACATCCTGACGCCCGACGGCGAGCCCTCCGCCGCGGATCCCCGCAACGTGCTCAAACGCAACCTGGCCAAGGCCGCGGACATGGGCTTCACCTGCTACACCCACCCCGAGATCGAGTTCTACCTGCTCAAGTCCCAGCAGCCGGGCCCGGACGGTTCGCCCGTGCCGGTGGACGAGGGCGGCTACTTCGACCACGTGCCGGGCGGCGTGGCGCAGGACTTCCGGCGGACGGCCGTGACCATGCTCGAATCGGTGGGTATCTCGGTGGAGTTCAGCCACCATGAGGCCGGCCCGGGCCAGAACGAGATCGATCTGCGCTACGCGGACGCCCTGCAGACCGCGGACAACATCATGACGTTCCGGACGGTGATCAAGGAAGTCGCACTGCAGCAGGGCACCTACGCCACGTTCATGCCGAAGCCGTTCACGGCCCACCCGGGATCCGGCATGCACACGCACTTCTCGCTTTTTGAAGGCGACACAAACGCCTTCTTCGAGGCCGGCGCCGAGTTCCAGCTCTCCCAGACCGCCCGGCAGTTCATCGCCGGCATCCTCAAGCACGCCCCCGAATTCACGGCGGTGACCAACCAGTTCGTGAACTCGTACAAGCGGCTCTGGGGCGGGGGAGAGGCGCCGAGCTACCTCAGCTGGGGCCACAACAACCGCTCCGCCCTGGTCCGCGTCCCGCTGTACAAGCCCGGGAAGGGCCAGTCCGCCCGGATCGAATACCGCGGCATTGATTCCGCGGCCAACCCCTACCTCGCCTACGCCGTGCTGCTGGGCGCCGGCCTCAAGGGCATCGAGGAGGGCTACCAGCTGCCCGCCGCGGCCGAGGACGACATCTGGTCGCTGAGCTCGGCCGAGCGCCGCGCCATGGGCCACGATCCGCTCCCGGCGAGCCTCCACGACGCCATCCGGACCATGGAGGACTCCGAGCTCATGCCGCAGATCCTTGGCGAGCAGGTGTTCGAGCACTTCCTGCGCAACAAGCGCGCCGAATGGCAGGACTACCGTCTCCAGGTGACGCCCTACGAGCTGCAGCGCAACCTCGGCATCCTGTAGGCGGCCCCGGTGAGCCTGGCACGACGCCTCATTGCCGCCGGTTTCAGCGACCTGGACAAAGGCGAGCGGTTCCTCGCCGCGCCGGAGCTTGACGGGCTCGACCAGGATGCCCTGTTCGCCGGGCTGCAGCTGGCGGCCAACCCGGATACCGCCCTGCAGTCCCTGGTAAGGCTCATCGAGAAGCATCCGGATCTGCGGAAGCTGGCGGTGGCGGCGCTGGAGACCAGCGAACCGCTGTACCGGGTCCTGGGTGCCTCCGAGGCGCTGGGCGAATTCCTGATCCGCCACCCCGAACACCTGGACGCCTTTGACGTGACAGCCAGCCCGGAGCCGCTGGCCGCCGACCCCGGGGCGTTGCAGGCCAGGCTGCTGCAGTCCGTGCGGGCCGACCCCAAGTCCGCCCGCCCGGTCGCTGCCCTGACCGGGCAGGAAGCCTACGCGGCGCTCCGCACGGCCTACCGGCGCGGCCTCGTGGAGCTCGCCATCAAGGACCTCTGCGCCGCCGATCCGCTGGATTTCATGCCCGCCGCGGGGGCGGAGCTGGCCGACCTGGCGGGCGCCGCCATCGAGGCGGCCCTCGCCGTGTCGCGGGCCGAGGCGGCGGAAAAGTACGACGCCGCGGACGTGGCCGACGTCGGGCTCGCCGTGATCGGCATGGGCAAGTGCGGCGCCCGCGAACTCAACTACATTTCCGACGTCGACGTCATCTACGTGATCGAGTCCGGGAAGCTGGTGGACTCCCGCGCGAACACCATCGGCACGGCCCTGGCCGCCGGCATCTCGCGGGCGATCATGTCCACGAGCCGCGAACCCGGGTTGTGGGAGGTGGACGCCAACCTGCGGCCCGAGGGCAAGTCCGGGCCGCTGGTCCGGACCCTGGCATCGCACGAGAGCTACTACGCCCGCTGGGCCGAGAGCTGGGAATTCCAGGCCCTCCTGAAGGCGCGGACCATCGCCGGCGATACGGGCCTCGGCGCCCGCTACGAGGCGGCCGTCAAGCCGCTGATCTGGTCCTCGGCCGGCCGTGAAGGATTCGTCGAATCCGTCCGCGCCATGCGCCGCCGGGTGACCGAGCACATTCCCGCTGAGGAGGAACAGCGCCAGATCAAGCTGGGCCGCGGCGGCCTGCGCGACGTCGAATTTACCGTCCAGCTCCTGCAGTTGGTGCACGGAAAATCCGATGAATCGCTGCGCTGCCGGGACACCACCTCGGCCATTGCGGCACTGTCCGCCGGCGGCTACATCGGCCGCTCGGACGCCGCGGAGTTCGACCGAGACTACCGCTATCTGCGGCTGCTGGAACATCGGATCCAGCTCTTCCAGCTGCGCCGCACCCACCTGATGCCGGTGAAGGAGTCGTCGCTGCGCGCCCTGGCGAAGGCGGTGCTGGGACCGTTCTCCAGCGAACGGCCCAAGCCCGACGCGCTGGTCGCTGCCTGGCGCAAGACCAAGCGCTCGGTCCGGGAACTGCACGAACGCATCTTCTACCGTCCGTTGCTCAACTCCGTCGCCACCCTGAGCAGCGAAGAGGCCCGCCTGACCCCGGAGGCCGCCCAGGGGCGTCTCGCCGCACTGGGCTACCAGGATCCGCGGGGCGCCATGCGGCACATCGAGGCCCTCACCGCAGGGGTCAGCCGGCGCGCCGCGCTCCAGCGGCAGCTCCTGCCGATCCTGCTGGGCTGGCTGGCGGAGGGCGTGGATCCCGACGCCGGGCTGCTGGCCTTCCGCCGAGTCAGCGAGGCGCTCGGCACCACGCACTGGTACCTGGGCATGCTCCGGGATTCGACGGCGGCCGCCGAACGTCTGTGCCATGTGCTGTCCAACTCCCGGCTGATTGCGGACCTGCTCGAAGTCTCGCCCGAGTCCGTGGCGTGGCTCGGCTCGGACAAGGAACTGGCGCCGCTGAGCTACGAAGCGCAATGGCTGGAAATCACGTCGAAGATGTCCCGGCACCCGGATCCCGAGAGCGCGATGCGCCTGATCCGGCTGATCCGACGCCGGGAAATCCTCAGGATTGCCGTGGCGGACAGCGCGGGACTGCTCGACCAGGACCAGGTGAGCGCCGCCCTGGCCGACACCGACCGCGCCGCGATCCTGGGCGCGCTGCGGGTTGCGGAGACCGTGGTTGCCGCCGAGGGGCCCCTCAAGACGCATGTGCTCGTGGTGGCCATGGGCCGCCAGGGCGGCCGGGAGATCGGCTACGGCTCGGACGCCGACGTCATGTACGTGCACCGCAGGCTGCCCGGAGTGGAGGAGGAGGAAGCGCAGAACCAGGCCGCCCAGATTGTCGGCCGGCTCTCGAGCCTCCTGACCCAGCCGCTCAAGCCGGCCATCCGGGCCGAACGCGTGCTGATGGTGGATGCCGACCTGCGCCCCGAGGGCAAGAGCGGCCCGATGGTGCGGTCCTTGGAGTCGTACGCCGAGTACTACCGCCGGTGGTCCCTCGTTTGGGAGGCCCAGGCCTTGCTGCGGGCCGGGCCTATGGCGGGCGACGACGACCTGGCCGCCGATTTCGTGGCGCTGATCGATCCGATCCGCTATCCCGCCTCCTTCTCGGAACAGGATGTGCGGGAAGTCCGGCGGGTCAAGGCAAGGGTCGAGGCGGAGCGGCTGCCGCGCGGAGCCGATCCCGCCCGTCACCTGAAGCTGGGGCGGGGAGGACTCAGCGACGTCGAATGGCTGGCGCAGCTGCTCCAGCTCCAGCATGCCGGCAGGCATCCGGAGCTGCGGACCACGTCCACCGTGGAGGCCATCGAGGCGGCTGCTGCCCTGGACCTCATTGAAGCCGGGGACGCGGTCATCCTGCTCCGGGCGTGGCGGCTGGCCAGCCGGATCCGCTCGGCCAATGTGATCTGGACGGGCCGGGCCTCGGACCTGCTGCCGTCCTCCCGGCGCGACCTTGAGGCCGTGGCCCGCTGGTGCGGCTACGGGCAGGGCAACGCTGCGGCGCTGGAGGAGGAGTACCTGCGGCTCAGCAGGCGGGCCCGCGCCGTGTTCGAGCGGGTCTTCTACGGCCAGTAAGGCCGGCCGCGGTGCCCTTGCCGACGGGCGGTGCGGCAGCGTTCCGCGCAGGTCCGGCTGGCCTGTTGCAGGGAGTTGACCCTCGCTAGACTTGAATTGCGCCTGGGCGGGCGCAGTGATTCGTCAGGGAAAGGCACGATCATGACGGACAGCAAGGGATTCCAAGAGCCCACGGAACGGGCCGGCGCCGGGGAAAACCCCGAGGACCCGGAACTCCGTGGCAGGTATGTTGAAGGCAATTACGGTACCGCCGGCACCGAAGGCGGCCGCCATACGGACGATGTGGAGGGGCAGTACATCGAAGGTGACTACGGTGAGGCCGGCACTGAGGCAGGACTGCCGGAACCTCTCGGCGCCAAAGCCAAGGAAGCGGGCCGCTTTGTCAAGGGCGACTATGCCGCTGCAGGTGCAGCCGCGGGGCGGACCGCCGAGTCGGAAATCGGCCAGTACACAGAAGGTGACTACGGGACTGACGGAACTATTGATCCCACGCGCAAGGCTGGCCCCACGCGCAAGGCTGGCCCCACGGACAAGGCTGGCCCCACGGACAAGGCCGCGGACGAGTAACGATCCAGGGGCCGGCGGCTCCGCCCCGGTCTGGCGGCGGGAGCCGCCGTGGTGCTAGTTTGGGCGCATGGCCAAGCAAATGTACCTGAATCTCCCCGTCAAGGACCTCGACAAGACCGTTGCGTTCTTCACCGCGCTGGGTTTCTCCTTCAACCCGGACTTCACCGATGAGAATGCCACCTGCATGATCATCAACGACGACGCCTTCGTGATGCTGCTGGTGGAGGGCTTCTTCAAGACCTTCACGTCCAAGAGCATCGCCGACGCCACCGGCACCGCCGAGGCCATTACGGCCTTTTCGGTGGACAGCCGTGAGGCCGTCGATGCGACTGTCCGGAAGGCCCTGGCGGCCGGCGGAACGCCGTCCCAGGAAGTCCAGGACTACGGCTTCATGTACAGCCACAGCTTCCAGGACCCGGACGGGCACCTCTGGGAGGTCATGTGGATGGATCCGGCGGGGCCTCCGGCGGACGCCGCGCTGTAGTCCCGAGGCCCTTCATCACGACGACGGCCGTCACCTCTGGTGGGGGCCGCCGGCAGCGTGCCCTCTAGACGAGTAATTCCAAGGGGTCAGTGGTCGTAGGCGGTGAGTGAGCGCCGGATGGTTTGGCCTGTCTGGTCGTTGTGCCAGATCGCGGCCGTCAGGGCGAGGACGCGTTGGATGACGCGGGCGATGACTCCTGCCGGGGTCCGTCCGCCGTGCTGCTCGAGGTTGAGCTGGCCTTTGAATGTGTCGTTGACCGATTCGATGACCTGCCGCAACGGTTTGAAAAACCGTGACCGTGCCCGGGACTTCTCGCCCTTCCGGGCCGGGCGAAGCAGCTCCAGTCCGGCCTGTGCCACGGTTTCCTCGAACCCGGCGCCGTAGTAGTTTTTGTCTCCGATGAGGATCTGTGGGTGCCCGTCGGTCCGGACCCCGGCCATGGCCGGGGTGCCGGCGAGGATGTCCAGGAAGGTCTGGCGTTCGTCGGCTTTGGCCCCGGTCAGCGCGTACCCGACGGGCAGCCCGTGCAGGGTGTGCAGACCAGATGCAGGCGCAGCCCCCAGAAGCAGCGGCTGTGTGAAGCGCAGTAGCCGTACTCGGCCCAGCCGGCCAGGTCCGAGCGGCGGACCGTTTCCCGCGACCGGGCGCATTCCACCGGGGGTTGAATCGACCACCCACACATCATCGGAGGAGACGGCGGTGCCGTGGACGAGCACGCCGATCAGCCAGTCCATCGTGGGTCCGAGCCGGCGCAGCCGCTTGTTGTAGCCGGCCTGGCCCGGCAGATACGGAAACATCGGGCGCAGCGACCTCCGTGCGTGGCGCAGCCACCGTGCCTGCTGGTAAAGCCCAGCAGCGCCTGCATCACGGCCAGCGTCATGAGTTCGGCATCGCTGATCCTGGGCGCAATACCGATCCGGGGACGCGGCGGGATCCGTTCCGGATGCGCCTTCAACAGGTCATCGACCTTCACATAGAATGCAGTGGCAAGGGTGTCCAGATCGGTGTCCACGTGAGCCTCCAAGTTCGACGTTGATAACGCCGATTCTGGACACCCTTGCCTACAAATACATCAAGCCACGCCGGGCAGAGCATCCCTTGGAACTACTCATCTAGTCGCGCCGGTGTGGGTACGCTGGCTGCATGTCTGAAAATTTGTGGCTGCTGCCCCTGAAGAACCTCGACGACGACGCCCGGGCCATCAAACTGGGGGAGATCGCGCTTCTTGAGGTCGGCGGGGAGCAGCGGAAATTCGTCGGCGATCCGCTGCGGATGATACTGATCGGGCTCGAGGAAGAGGCCCGGTATCCGTTCGTTGTGGACTCCAACGGAACGGCCGTCGGAGTGTTGACGCTCCAGGCCGGCGCGGCCACACTGGCGGGCTGGCCGGACGACGACTCTGTCTGGCTGCTCCGCGGCTTCCTGATCGACCGGCGGCAGCAGGGGAAGGGGCTCGGCACCGTCGCCGCCGAGGCTGCGGTCCGGGAGGCCGCCAAACTGACGGCGGGGCTGGGCGGGGGACAGCGCGGCGTCGTCCTCTCCGTCAACGAAATCAATCCGGCCGGGCAGGCCGCCTACCGCAAGGCGGGCTTCGAGGACCGCGGGCAGCACCTGGGCGGTGACGCCGGACCGCAACGCACCATGTACCGGGCGTTCTGAGGGATTGCGCGACGGCAAGTGGAACAACGTTAGGGACCCGTGTTCAGCTGTCAGTGATCTCCACCGCAGCCTAGTCGCAACCTTTGAAGTTCTACCATTGGGCCCAGGACGAAGACGTCTGTCCCCCAAAGGAGTAACGATGACTGTTTATGCACAGCCCGGCCAAGAAGGATCCAAGGTCCAGTTCAAGGACCGCTACGAGAACTGGATCGGCGGTGAGTGGGTAGCCCCTACTACGGGCCAGTACATTGAAAATGTCTCCCCCGTAAACGGCAAACAATTCACCGAGGTGGCCCGCGGCGGCCCGGCGGACGTAGAACTGGCACTGGACGCTGCTCATAAGGCCGCACCGGCCTGGGGTAAGACTTCGGCCGCTGTTCGTGCCGTAGTTCTGAATAGGATCGCCGACAGAATTGATGCGAACCTTGAGATGCTTGCCGTCGCCGAAACCTGGGATAACGGCAAGCCTGTCCGCGAAACCCTCAACGCCGACATCCCGCTCGCCGCGGACCACTTCCGCTACTTCGCCGCTGCTATCCGTGCCCAGGAAGGCCGGCTGTCCCAGCTCGACGACGACACCACCGCCTACCACTTCCACGAGCCGCTCGGCGTGGTGGGCCAGATCATCCCCTGGAACTTCCCCATCCTGATGGCCGTCTGGAAAATGGCTCCGGCCCTGGCGGCCGGCAACGCTGTTGTTCTCAAGCCCGCGTCCAACACGCCCGCTTCGATTCTGGTGCTGGCCGAACTCATCGCGGACCTGTTGCCGCCCGGCCTGCTGAACATCGTCAACGGCTTCGGTTCGGAGGTTGGGAAGCCGCTGGCATCCAGTCCGCGGATCCGCAAGATCGCCTTCACTGGTGAGACGTCCACCGGCCGTCTGATCAGCCAGTACGCCAGCCAGAACCTGATCCCGGTCACGCTGGAACTGGGCGGCAAGAGTCCGAATATATTCTTTGCCGACGTCGCCGACTCCAACGATGCGTTCTACGACAAGGCGCTGGAAGGGTTCACCCTGTACGCCTTCAACCAGGGAGAGGTCTGCAGCAGTCCGTCCCGCGCCCTGGTGCAGGATTCCTTCTATGATTCCTTCATGGCCGACGCAGTGGCCCGGACGCAGAAGATCATCCAGGGCAACCCCTTGGACACCGACACGCAGCTCGGCGCCCAGGCGTCCATAGGCCAGCTGGAGAAGATCCTCTCCTACATCGACATCGGAACGCAGGAGGGCGCCAAGATCCTTGCCGGCGGTGCGTCGACTGAGCTCGAGGGGGATCTGGCCGGCGGCTACTACGTCCAGCCCACCATCTTCGAAGGCCACAACAAGATGCGGATCTTCCAGGAGGAGATCTTCGGCCCGGTGGTGTCCGTGACGCGCTTCAGCGACTACGACGACGCCATGGGCATCGCCAACGACACCCTCTACGGCCTCGGTGCCGGAGTCTGGTCCCGCAACGGCAACGTCGCCTACCGTGCCGGCCGCGAGATCCAGGCCGGCCGCGTGTGGGTCAACAACTACCACGCCTACCCGGCGGGGGCCGCGTTCGGCGGCTACAAGTCCTCCGGCATCGGCCGTGAAAACCACTCCATGATGCTGGACCACTACCAGCAGACCAAGAACCTCCTGGTCAGCTACAACGAAAACAAGCTCGGCTTCTTCTAGAAAGAAAGCCCTGGAGCGCTCCGTGGACCGGGGCGCTCCAGCGGCTGCGAGCATAAGGACACGCCTGAGGATGCCTTGGAGCGTTGCGCCCAGGTCGGCCAAGAACGCGGCCTCGCCACCCGGTACGACAAGCTCGCGCTCACCCACCGCGGAGGCGCCGTCCTCAGGGCAATCAGAATCCGGCTGGCCGCTTTAGGAGACACGCCTTAGTACTACAGTCGCTTTTATTTTGTCTCCCGTCGGCGTTTTAACCGGATTTCCATCGGCTGTCGTGTTAATCCTTGTCGGTGGGCGATGATATTTGTGTGGCTGATGTGCAGGAATGGGCGGACGGGCTCGAGGAGATCCGGGAGCTGATTGGCCCTCGGTTTGCCCGGGCCGAACCGCACCACAACGCGGTGGGGTACCTCAAGGGCCTGCTCTCGGCCGAGGAGCGGAAGAATTCCTGGACCCTGTCGGAGCGGGCCGGTCAGGCGATCCCTGACCGGATGCAGCGGCTGCTCTCGACCACGGACTGGGACCCGGACGGGCTGCGCGATGACCTGCGCTCCTACGTCGTGGACCATCTCGGCTCCGCCGACGGCGTGCTCATCGTGGACGAGACGGGTTTCCTGAAGAAGGGCACGCGATCGGCCGGTGTCGCCCGGCAGTATTGCGGCACGGCGGGCCGGGTCGAGAACTGCCAGATCGGGGTGTTCCTGACTTACGCCACACCGGCGGGGCGCACCTTCCTGGACCGGGAACTGTACCTGCCCAAGGCCTGGACCGATGACCGGGACCGCTGCGCGTCCGCCGGCATCCCGGCGACCCGGAAATTCGCGACGAAGCCCGAGCTGGCGATCACGATGATCACCCGCGCCCTGGACGCCGGGGTGCCCGCGCAGTGGGTGACCGGGGACGCGGTCTACGGCCAGCACGCCAAGCTGCGCGAAACACTCCACGGCCGGGGCGTCTCCTACGTGCTCGCGGTGCCGATGAACCAGCGCGTCATCGCCAAAACCGGCGCCCTCGGCGTGGAGTTCCGTGCCGACGGGCTGATCGCTTCCCTGTCCGGGCGGGCGGCCTACTACATCTGCCACGCACCCTTGCGGATATCCCTGGCGGAACTCGCCCGGGTCGCCGGCGCCCGGTGGGCGATCGAGGAAACCTTCCAGACGTCCAAGGACGAGACCGGACTGGACCACTACCAGGTGAGGCAATGGAAGGGCTGGCACCGGCACATCACCCTGTCCATGCTCGCCCACGCCTTCCTCACCGTCACCCGGTCAAAAAAAGGGGCCCTCAGAGGGGCAGCGGCGAGCTCATAGCCCTGACCCTGCCCGAAATCCGGCACCTGCTCACCCATCTGGTCTGGACCCAGCCGCCCGCCCCGGAACGCACCCTCAGCGTTCATACTGGCGCCGAAGACACCAACAAACCGCGAAACGGCACCACTACCGGGCCCGGAATTCGACCCCACAAACACGACTGTAGTACTAGGAGCGTGGGTCGGTAGTCGTTGTGACGGCTCGCCGGGTGCTGCGCTGCTGTGATGATTGTTCGTGGCTGTTGCCGCGGGTCACCGGGCTTGGGCGGCGCTTTGGCCGGATTATTTGTCCAGCCGCCGGTTCCCGGGTCGCAGGACGGGGCCCCGGCGTCTATGCGGGGTTCGCTTGCCGGAATGTGTGGAGTGTGAGCAGGTTGTGGCAGCCTGCGATCAGGTTCCATTCGTTCTTCGCCTTTTCGAGGCCGCGCAGCAGGACGTGCTTGCCCTGGCGGGTGTGGATCTGCCCGAAGACCGGTTCGACGATCGCCTTGCGCCGGGCGTAGATTCGGTGGCCGCGTTTTGTTTTGAGTTTGCGGCCCATGCGTTCGCGCGCGGTGGCGCTGGCCGGGATCCTGCCGCGGGGTGCGTCCGGGATCTTCTCGCCGTGCTTGTGCCGGCCGGTCGCGATGAAGAACTCCGTGCTCGAGCCGGGCTCGGCCTCGAGCAGGGCGGCGTGTGCCAGGTTCGCGACCGAGCAATACCCCGCATCGGCAAGGACCTGCCCTGGCAGCGCACCGAGTGTCCGGCGGGTCTTGTCCAGCATCGGAAGAAGCTGTTGGACATCGACCGCGGTGTTGTTCAGCTCGGTGGCCACGATGACCTGATGGGCCGCGTCAACGACGGCCTGGCCGTTGAAGCAGTAGTGGAAAGTCCCGTCCGCGGTTTTCATGATCCTTGAGTCCGGGTCCGTGAAGTTGCGCTGCGCCTTCGGCGCTACCACGGCCTTCGCGGCCGCCGCGTCCCCTGCCGCGGCCGCGGAACCATCATCATCACCACGATCCCTGGCCTTGGCTTCGGCCTCCTTGCGGGCCTTTTCGGCCGCGTCGGCTTCCAGATGCTGCCGGGCAGCGGCCATCTTCGCCAGCCGCGATTGGCGTTCGGCCAGCTCCGGCGGGAGCTCATCGCCGCGTTTGTCCGCCCCGTACCGGGTGTCCTCTTCGCTGTCCACGGCCTGCGCGTCGGCGAGCATATCGGAGACTTCAGCGGCGAGGATTTTCTGCTTCTCGGTCAGCCTCGCGTAGCTCATGGCCTTTCGCCGTGAGGCGTTGGCCCGGACCTTCGTCCCGTCCAGGGCGACCCGGCCGAGCGAGACCATGCCGGCGGCGCGGCACAGCTCCAACGCCTGCAGGAACACGTTTCCCAGGGCCGCCAGATGCCGTTTGCGGACCCGGCCGATGGACCGGAAATCCGGTGCGGAACGCGACTACATCCACGCATGCCCGCTCCAGCTCCCGTGAGGAGCGGACCCCGACACAGTAGCCATAGAGCAGGATCCGGACCATCAGCCTCGGATCATACGGGGGCTGACCCTTCGTCTTCTCGTAGGCGTCGTAGAACCGGGACAAATCCAGCTCCTCGGCCACCAGATCGGCGATAAACCGGGCCAGATGATTCTGCGGCAGCCACTCATCCAGTGACGGCGGCACGAGCATCACCGCATCCGGATCAAACGGCTTAAAGCGCTTGTTCACACCGGCGCCGGCCTCAATCAGGCCATCATCAGCGGATAATTCGACCCGCTCGACAAGTGCTTCATCAAAGAGGCCATCCTGGGAATCGGAGTTCATACCCGCAATTCTTCCAGCCGCCGTCCCGGGAGCTCGGCAATTCATCCGGCGTTTTAATGACTACTGACCCACGCTCCTAGAACGATAGTTACCCCTCACGGATCTTGGAGGGGCTTTCATCCCCACGCACTATGACGCCCCCGCACATTGACTGCCGTTGCGACGATCGTTAGAAGCCACCCCGTCTGAGTGGTCCTGAATCAGGTTGACATACTCACCCGTTCGACGGTCCTAAGTTTGTCAATCCGCCGAGGGCGCCGAATGAGAGGCTGCCGCGGCTTCCATAACGCGGTATAGGTGCCGGGCCAAGGTGCGCTTAAGGCAACGGCGGATGTCGCGGTGGGTTTTGCCCTGCAGGGTGCGCCGGGCTTCGTATACCCGGGTCTCGGCGTGGCATCTGATGCGGGTGATGGCGACGCTGTGCAGTGCCCGGTTCAGGGCGCGACCGCCGCCGCGGTTCAGCCGGTGCCGGCTCCGCTGGCCGCTGCTGGCTTCCAGCGGTGCGACCCCGGCCAGAGAGGCGAAAGCTGCTTCGCTTCTGAGACGTCCGGGGTGGGACCAGCTGATCAGCAGCTGCGCCGCGACCACGGGCCCCACACCCGTTTCGGTCAGCAGGGCCGGACCCGCAGGATGCTCGTGAATCAGGGCCAACAGCTCCGGGTCAATTTCATTGAGCTGTCCGGTGAGGAAGCGGATGCGCGCGGTGATCGAGTGCATCGTAAACACGGTCATCCGGTGCAACCGCGACCACGTCACGGCGGAACTCAGCGGGGAAAGGCTTGGACATGTTGATCATCCTTGCTGCAAGGAGCGAATCCTCACAAGTCAGGAGTCAAGCAAATCCGGGGCAGTCCCGGATCCGGTGCAGCGTCTGTGGTTGTCTTATGCAGTGGTGGCTGTTGGCCGAAGAACCCCTCGAACCCTCGCAACCTGAAGGTTGCGACACAGGTAAGTAACACGGTAGCTGCTTAGCTCCTTTATGACGCCCAGCATCTCGTCACGCTTGTGCCCGGACTTGTCTCAGGGGAAAACAGAGATGGTGGCCACCAGTGCTTCCTTGAATTGAATTCCTTCCGTTGTTGGGCCGCAAATTAGAAAGTCGAGGGGTTCCAGCCTCTCTCCGCTGTCAATCCATGCGGCTCCGTTAAGGAGGACCAGGGCGACGGCATTCACATGGGGGATGAGTGGTCCGTCAAGGCGCTCCACCGAGACATCCCCGGTGCAGTAAGGATGCTTGGTGATGAGGTTAATGACGGAAGTTGGTCCAGAGGACAATCTGACTGACACGTCGGCTTCTCCTGGGAAGGTTTCGGGTCGGCCGTAGGCGGCGGTGCGGCGTGCCCCGTCGACGTCCATGGTGAGGGTGCCGGCGGTTGCGAGGAGAAAGTGTCGGTCGGTGCCGGGGAACGTTGAGAAGGCTGCGTCTTCGATGATGTCGGCCACGCTGATTCTCCACCAGAAACTGTCTGGACCTGCACCATCCGGGAAGACTGCACCTTCCCGGGTGGTGCCTGCCCCGTTCTTCCAGGGGACGCGGGCCAGGCGGCTGGTGCGGATGATGGAGCCTAGGGGCATGAGAAGCCCCGATCCTTCTTCGGAGGCCTTAGGCACGGCTCGGGGAGCCGAGTTCCACGGGTTCTTCGTCGCTGAGGTACGCGGCCTCCGAGTGTGCGGCGATGTCGATGCCGCGCAGTTCCTCGGCCTCATGGACGCGCAGGCCCATGGTGACGTTGAGGACCTTGGCGATGACCCAGGTCACGACGAAGGAATAGGCAAGCACAGCCAGGGTTGCGACCGTCTGGATTCCGAGGAGTTCAAAGCCTCCACCGTAGAAGAGCCCGTTGACTTTGTTGGGGGCGGCGTCTGTGGCGAAGAGGCCGATCAGGAGGGTTCCGAGGATGCCGCCGACCAGGTGGACACCGACGACGTCGAGTGAATCGTCGAAGCCCATGCGGAACTTCAGTTCGATGGCCAGGGAGCAGACGGCACCGGCGATCACGCCGATGGCGAGAGCACCGAGGGGGCTGACGGCGCCGCACGCGGGAGTGATGGCGACCAGGGCCGAGATCAGGCCGGAGGCGGCGCCCATGCTGCTGGCGCTGCCCAGCCGGATGCGTTCCACCAGCGCCCACGCCAGGAGGCCGGCACAAGCGGCGACGGCGGTGTTCAGGAACACCACCGATGCGGACTGTCCGGCGGTGAGCGCCGATCCTGCGTTGAAGCCGAACCAGCCAGCCCACAGCAGTCCGGCCCCCACCAGTACCAGCGGCCGGCTGTGCGGTTTGGTGTGTTCGCTCTTGGGCCAGCCTGCGCTGCGTCCCAGGACCAGGGCGAGGGCGAGGGCTGCGACGCCGGCGTTCATGTGAACGGCGGTTCCGCCGGCGAAGTCGACGGCCTTGAGGCTGTTGACGATCCAGCCGCCGGTCACTGAGCCGTCCGCCGAGCTGAACGCGAATACCCAGTGGGCGATAGGAAAGTAGACCAGGGTGGCCCAGAGGGCGGCGAAGGTCATCCACGCGCCGAATTTCATTCGTCCGGCGGCAGCTCCGGCGATGATTGCCGTGGTGATACCGGCGAAAAACAGTTGGAAGGCAGCGAACAGGGCTGCAGGTATCGGCGCGTTCGGGTCCTCGGCCAGCAATTGTTCCATCCCGAAATACTCGGTGACGTCACCGAGGAGTCCGGCACCGCCGATGGAATTGCCGAAGACCATGGAGTAGCCGAACACGGCCCACAGGACCGCGACGATGCTCATGCCGCCGAAGCACATCATCATCATGTTCAGGATTCTGCGGGAACCGACCATACCGCCATAGAACAAGGCAAGGCCGGGGATCATGATGCACAACAGTGCACTCGCGGCGAGGATCCAGGCGACGTCTCCAGAATTCATGGAACTCCAATCAAGAAGGGGTGGAAGTCAATATCCGCCAGAAACGGAAGCACTCAACGCAACCGTGGGATGAAACCATGATTCATGGCAGTGAACGATGGCGGGTTTCGCGCGCGTTAACTTTCTGTTGCGTTCGCCGCCCGATCGTGACACGCGGATTTAACGCTTGAGGCGTACGCCTGTAACATCACATTGACTACTGTGGTTCAACAACGTTTCCCCGTAGGTAACACCAATTGAACAGGACAGTTCCGATGACCAGTGTCGCAACCCCTGCAGTACCAACCGAGCAATCGGTGCCGGCCGAGGCCGGACAGATTTCCCTCGCGGACATCGCGAAGGCCCATGACGTGCGGTTCCTGCTGGCGACGTTCGTGGATATGACCGGCAAACCGTGCGCGAAGCTGGTTCCGGTCGAAGCAGCGGATGAGCTCGAGGCCGGTGCCATGGGCTTTGCCGGTTATGCAGCAGGGCTAATCGGGCAGAAGCCGCAGGACTCGGACCTCATCGCGGTACCTGACCTCACATCCTTCACGCCCGTGCCGTTCATCAAGGAGGGCCTGGCGATCATCCACTGCGACCCGCACGTGGACGGTACGCCCTGGCCCTTCGCCCCGAGGGTCATCCTGAAAAACACGCTCGCCCGGCTGGCCGGGCACGGCATGCAGGCCAAGGTGGGTGCCGAAGTTGAGTACTTCCTGGTCAACAAGAACCCCGACGGCTCCCTGAGCACGGCCGATGCCAAGGACGATTCACCACACCCCTGCTACGACGCCCGCGGCGTCACCCGCATGTACGACCACCTGACGTCGATCTCCGAAGCGATGAACGGCCTGGGCTGGGGCAACTACGCCAATGACCACGAGGACGCCGCCGGGCAGTTTGAGCAGAACTTCAACTACGCCGACGCCCTCACCACGGCCGACCGCGTCGTCACCCTGCGCTACATCCTGAACATTCTCGCCGAACAGCGCGGCATGACCGCCACGTTCATGCCCAAGCCCTTCACGGACCGGACGGGCACCGGCCTGCATTTCCACCTGTCGCTGTGGTCCGGCGCCGAGGCGCTGTTCCCGGGGGACGACGGCGGACGAGGCCTGGGGCTCTCGGAGCTGGCCTACTCGTTCATTGGCGGAATCCTCAACCACGCCCCGGCCCTCCAGGCGTTCCTCGCTCCCACCGTCAATTCCTACAAACGCTCCGGGGCGACCACGAGCTCCTCCGGCGCCACGTGGTCCCCCCGGAGGGCCTCGTTCGGAGGCAATGACCGCACTCACATGATCCGCGTCCCGGACGACAAGCGGATCGAACTCCGGTCCGGGGACGGCTCCGCCAACCCCTACCTCGCCATCGCCACGGCGATCGAGGCCGGGCTGGACGGCGTCGCCAACGGAACCGATCCCGGATCCCCGTCAGGCCCGGGCGAAGCGCGGCCGGAGGCCCATTTCCTGCCCGCGACACTCCTGCACGCCGTCGAGGCCCTGCGCCGTGACCCGGTGATCCTCGCCAGCCTCAGCGGCGACGAGCAGATCGGAAAGTACTACGCGAACGCCAAGGAAGAAGAGTTCCTGAGCTGGCATAACCAGGTCAGCGACTGGGAAATCCGCGCCTACCTGACCTCCATCTAACAAAAACCTCCAGAGAGAAAAGGACACAAAATGTGCGGAATCGCCGCGCTGCAGCTGCGCAACCCCCGGCTGCACCCCCAGATGGGCAGCCTCCTGTCCTCCATGATGTGCCAGATCGTGGACCGCGGCCCGGACTCCGCCGGCCTCGCCGTCTACGACACCCCCGGCCTCGTCTCCCCAGGCACCTCCACGCTTAGCCTCCTGGGCAAGGACCAGGGCATCACCTTTGATGCCATCACCGCAGCGCTGGAAACCCTGCTGCCCGCCTCCGCCGCCACCGCCGTCAGGGTGGTGGGGGACACCACCCTGGTGAGCGCCGCCGTCGGGACCGACCTGCTGGTCAAGGCCGTCAGCGAAACACTCCCGGGCTCCACCATCATCGGCCGCGGCGAACACGTGGCCGTCATGAAGAGCGTGGGCCACCCGATGGACATCGCCGCCGAGCACGGATTGGAGGCCATGGCCGGAAGCCAGGGCCTGTCTCACACCCGCATGGCCACCGAATCCGCCGTCACGGCTGGAGGCTCGCACCCCTTCTCCGTGGCCGACGACCTGTGCCTGGTACACAATGGATCCTTCTCCAACCACGCCACCATCCGCCGGGACCTGCTGCGTCAAGGCGTGGTCTTCGACTCCGACAACGACACCGAAGTCGGCGCCCGCTACATCGCCTCCCGCCTGCAGCAGGGCGATGACCTGGAAACCGCGCTCACCAACCTTGGCAAGGTCTTCGACGGCTTCTACACCCTCGTCGTCACCACCGCCGACAGCATGGCAGTGGTCCGCGACCCCATCGCCTGCAAGCCCGCCATCATCGCCGAAACCGACGACTATGTGGCCATGGCCTCCGAATACCGTGCCCTGGCCGCCCTGCCCGGCATCGAAACAGCCCGCATCTTTGAACCGGAACCCGGAAAGGTCTACACATGGTCACTCTGATCGAAACCCCAGCGAACGAAACCGCAACCACCGGCGGCAGCCCCATCGACGTTGACCTGGCCGACAGCCCGGTCCGGGACCTTAACCAAGCCCTGCACGACGCCGCCGACGGCCAGTCCTGGACCGTCACCAAGCCCGGCGGCAAGCACAGCCTCGCCGTCGGCATCAACGCCCACATCTCCGTCACCGTGGAAGGCCATGCCGGCTACTACGCCGCCGGAATGCACCAAAAAGGCGACGTGACCATCACCGGAAATGCCGGCGTCGGACTCGCGGAGAACATCATGTCCGGAAAAGTGTACGTAAAGGGCGATGCTTCCCAGTCGGCCGCGGCCACCGGACACGGCGGACTCGTCGTGATCGACGGCAATGCCGGAGCCCGTTGCGGGATCTCCATGAAAGGCGTTGACATTGTGGTCGGCGGGAACATCGGCCACATGTCCGCCTTTATGGCCCAGGCCGGCCGCCTCGTGGTCTGCGGCGACGCAGGCGACGCCCTCGGCGACTCCATCTACGAAGCCCGGATCTACGTCAAGGGAACCGTCGCCTCCCTCGGCGCGGACTGCATCGAGAAACCCATGACCATCGAACACCTCGACGAGCTCGCCGGCCTGCTCGCCGCAGCGGGCCGCACCGACAATCCCGCGGACTTCAAGCGCTACGGATCGGCACGGAACCTCTACCACTTCAGCGTCCACAACTCGACGTCGTACTAAATAAGGACAACACCCATGACCATCACTTCACTGCCCCAGGACACACCCGCTGTCCTTCCCGCGCAGCACACCGAAGAGCTTGGCCTGCGCGAATCGGCCACTTTCGACCGTGCCACCATCGCCGACATCCAACGCGCCGCCGCCACCGGGGTCTACGACATCCGCGGCTGGGGAGCCAAGCGCAAGGTCCCCCACTTCGATGACCTGCTGTTCCTCGGGGCCTCCATGTCCCGCTACCCGCTGGAGGGCTACCGCGAAAAGTGCGACACCGACGTCGTCCTCGGCGACCGGCACGCCTCCCGTCCACTGCACCTGCAGACTCCGGTCACCATCGCCGGGATGAGCTTCGGCGCCCTTTCAGCCAACGCCAAGGAAGCCCTGGGGCGCGGCGCCAGCGAGGTGGGCACCTCCACAACAACGGGCGACGGTGGCATGACGCCAGAGGAGCGCGGCCAGTCCAAGCACCTTGTCTACCAGTACCTGCCGTCCCGCTACGGCATGAACCCCGATGACCTGCGCAAGGCCGACGCCATCGAAATTGTGCTCGGACAGGGCGCCAAGCCCGGCGGCGGGGGCATGCTGCTGGGCCAGAAAATCACCGAACGCGTCGCCGGCATGCGCACCCTGCCCGTCGGGATCGACCAGCGCTCCGCGAGCCGCCACCCGGACTGGACCGGCCCGGACGACCTCGAAATCAAGATCGGCGAACTGCGCGAAATCACCGACTGGAAGACGCCCATCTACGTCAAGATCGGCGCCTCCCGCCCGTACTACGACACCGCCCTGGCCGTGAAGGCCGGCGCCGACGTCGTCGTGGTCGACGGGATGCAGGGCGGTACCGCCGCAACCCAGCAGGTCTTCATCGAAAACGTCGGCATCCCCACCCTGGCCGCCATCCCGCAGGCCGTCCAGGCCCTGCAGGAACTGGGGCTGCACCGGAAAGTTCAGCTCATCGTCTCCGGCGGCATCCGCACCGGCGCCGACGTCGCCAAGGCCATGGCACTGGGTGCCGACGCCGTCGCTATCGGCACCGCGGCGCTGATCGCGTTGGGCGACAACGATCCCCGCTACGCCGCGGAATACGCCGCCCTGGGATCGGCCGCAGGCTTCTACGATGACTTCCAGGACGGCCGCGACCCCGCCGGCATCACCACCCAGGATCCGGAGCTTTCTTCCCGCCTCGACCCGATCGCGGGCGGCCATCGCCTGGCCAACTACCTCCGCGTCCTGACCATGGAAGCCCAGACCATCGCCCGGGCCTGCGGGAAGTCCCACCTGCACAACCTCGAACCCGAGGATCTCGTGGCCCTCACCATCGAAGCATCCGCCATGGCCCGGGTTCCCCTGGCTGGCACGAGCTGGATCCCGGGAGCGAAGTGATGCCGGAATCCTCTGAGTACGTTGTGGTCGGTGCCGGACTGGCCGGCGCCGCCACGGCCTGGCAGCTGGCCTTACGCGGGCACGACGTGACCATCCTGGAACGAAAAGTGCCGGCAAGCCATGACGGCAGCTCGCACGGGTCCGCCCGGATTTTCCGCTACGCCTACCCGGACGAGTTCTACACCCGAGCAGTGATCGAGTCCAAGGTTCTGTGGGACGAACTCGACCGGACCAGCGGACTTGACCTGATCACTGCGTTCGGTGCGGTGGATTACGGGCCCGAACGGCAGCCGGAGCACCTCGCACGCGTCCTCACCGGCGCCGGCGTGGAGCACGAACTCCTCAGCGCCGCAGAAGCACGAGCGCGCTGGCCCCACATCGCCTTTGACACATCCGTGCTCTGGCACCCCGGCGCCGGGGTCATCGACGCCGAACGCTCCGTCAACGCGATGATCGAACAGGCTGTGAAGCAGGGCGCCAGATTGCTGACCGGCTGGAACGTCGCGAGCGTGGACAAGCGCGGCTCCGGCTACTGCGTAATCTCCGCGGCAGGGGAGGAGATCGACGCCGGGAACGTCATTGTCAGCGCCGGCGGCTGGCTGCCCGGGCTGCTGGGACAGCTCGGGCTTCCCGAAGGGTTCCTCGCGGGACTGCCCGAGATCACCGTCCGGCAGGAGCAGGCCTACCACTTCCGCTACCGTACCGACGAGCCATGGCCCACATTCATCCATAAGAGCGCGGAGATCCAGACCTACGGCCTGCCCGGAGGACGGGACGCCGGATTCGCCGGGCAGAAGGTCGCCGAATACAACGGCGGAAAGTTCATCCCCTCCGCCGCCGCCCAGACCGGCACCGTGGACCCGGACAACCTGCACCGTGTGGTGGACTACGTGCAAAAGTACCTCCCCGGACTGGACCCTGAGCCCTACGCCGAGACCACGTGCCTGTTCACTAACACCCCGACTGAGGACTTCCTCATCGACCGGTCAGACGGTCTGACCGTCCTGTCCCCATGCTCGGGGCACGGCGCGAAGTTTGCACCGCTGATCGGGCAGTGGGCGGCCGACCTGGCCACCGGAACCGGCGAGGTCCCTGCCCGGTTCCGCCAAGCAACCGCCCGGATCAGCACCAACTAACCGGTAAGCACCAACTGACCCGGTATGCCCCGAACAGACCTACAGAAACGGACCAGCCAGTGACCCCCTCAGCGACCAAACCGGCAACCGACACCGTCTCCGGCCTCATGCGGGACATCTCCGGCATCGGGACCGACGGGCACCGTGGCGGATATTCCCGCCCGGTCTTCTCGAGCGCCGAAACCGAGCTGCGAAGCTGGTTCATCGAGCAGGCCGGAAGGCGCGGACTGGACGTCACCACCGACACCAACGGGATCACCTGGGCCTGGTGGGACACCGCCACCGGCACACGAAGGGACGCCGTCGTCACGGGAAGCCACCTCGACTCTGTTCCCGGCGGCGGCGAATACGACGGCCCCCTGGGTGTTGCCTCCGCGCTGGTGGCCGTCGACATCCTCAAAAACCGGGGCATCCGCCCCCGCAGACCCCTGGCCATCGCCGTCTTCCCCGAAGAGGAAGGCTCCCGCTTCGGCGTCGCCTGCCTGGGTTCGCGCCTGCTCACCGGCGCCCTGGACCCGGACAAAGCCCGCAACCTCAAGGACGCGGACGGCATCACCTACGCCGAGGTGGCCGCGGCCAACGGACAGGACCCCCGGTTCATCGGCGCTGACCGCAAAACCCTCCAGCAGCTGGGCGTGTTCGTTGAACTCCACGTCGAACAAGGGAGAGGCCTGGTTGATCTGGACCGGCCGGTGGCCATCGGATCCTCCATCCTGGGCCATGGCCGGTGGAAGCTGTCAGTGCATGGTCAGGGCAACCACGCCGGGACCACCCTCATGAAGGACCGGAAAGACCCGATGATCGCGGCGGCCAAAATCATGATCGGCATCCGCGATACGGCCAGCAAGTACCGTGACGCACGAGCGACCGTCGGCCGGCTCCAGCCCGTCCCCGGCGGCACCAACGTTATCGCCTCCCGGGTGGACCTGTGGATCGACCTCCGGCACCCACGGGACGAAGTCACAGCCGCCCTGATCGAATCCATCCACCTCAACGCCCAGGTCATCGCCGCCGAAGAAGGGTGCACCGTCAGCTTCGGCACCGAATCGCTGAGCCCCACCGTCCACTTCGACACCGGCCTGCGTGACCGGCTGCAGGCGCTGCTTCCCGACGTGCCCGTCCTGGACACCGGCGCGGGCCACGACGCCGGAGTGCTCGCAGGACACATCCCCACCGCCATGCTGTTCGTCAGAAACCCAACCGGGATCTCGCATTCGCCGGAGGAACTGGTGGAGGACCAGGATGCCGAGGCCGGGGCCGGCGCCCTGGCGGACGTTCTCTCAGGTCTGTTGGGAGAGGCCCGCGTGATCGGATAGAAGCCGTGGCTGAAGCCTATGATGGCTGGGTGACGAATCAGAGTGGCGGAGAGACGGACGTGCCGGTAGAGGCGGCGGCGGACGATGTGGCAGGCAAACTGGAACGCATCATTGCCGGGCAGCTCCGACGCTACAGGACAGCCCACGGGCTGTCGGCCGCCGAACTTGCAGCCCGGACGGGGCTGTCCAAGGCGATGATCTCCAAGATTGAGTCGGCCAGCACCTCGTGTTCGCTGACCACCCTGCAGCGCCTGGCCGACGGGCTAAAAATTCCGGTCACGGCTCTGTTCCGGGGTGCCGACACCGACCGCGATGCGACCTTCACCAAGAACGGCCAAGGCAGCCTGACCGTGCGCAGCGGAACACAGCACGGGCACGAGTACCGCGTGCTGGGCACCCTCAAGGGACGCACCGACGCCCTCGAGCCGACACTGGTCACACTGACCGACGCCTCCGACGTCTTCCCGCTTTTCCAGCACCCCGGAACGGAATTCATCTACATGCTCTCCGGAGGAATGATCTACGGCCACGGCGCCTATGAATACACCATGGAGGCAGGGGACTCGCTGCTCCTCGACGGCGAAGGACCCCACGGCCCGTTAGAGCTGCTGGACCTGCCGATCAGATTCCTGGCCATCGCAGCAAAGTAGAAACCCTTGGTCTACCGCCGTGGGGCATCTCCGCTCGCGTAATGCGCCAGAACACCAAGCGGGACATTCGCCCTGGCCGTGTTCAAGGCGTAGGCGTGTTACGAACCGCCGCTTCGTCCGTCCAGTACTCTGTCCCGCTCAGCCAGTGTGGTGTCCCCGAGAGCCCAGCGGGTCCGCGGGACTTCGCGGAGCAGTACGGTGACGTGTTCCGGGCGGGCGTTGACTGTCTCGAGGACAGCTGAGTGGACGGCCGTCACCAGCGCACGCAGCTGCTCGGGCGTGCGGCCTTCTGAAATAGAGATGTCGACGATCGGCATGGTCTTGGCTCGTCAGATGAAGGGGTCGGCAAAGTGGGGGCAGCTCAGCTGGTGGAGATGCTAATGATTAAGGATCACAGCCGGATGAATTCGAGGCTGAAACACCATATGACGGCACTCATGAGCAGCAGTTTCGTCTTCTACCGATATCTCATCCCGAAGATTGGGCCGCGGCCAGCGGCGCATTTAAGGGCAAACCAACGACAGAAGTCTAAAGTGCCGCGAATCGGGGTGGTCCGCCCGTCGAGCGTCCCTTTTAGCGGACAGTTCCAAATTGTAGGCAGGAATTTCGCATCTAATGCGAGATCATGTCCCTAACCCGCGTGAATTCACGCCACCCATGCTGCGTATCTCATCGTCGGCAGATGGACTATTCAAGGGCTGCATGCCGGATGACGGGCACGCACCAAGCTCGCACCCTTCTGTGCGCTGCAGGCTGGAGCCGGTTCAGTCATCCAGGAACCGACGCCATCCAGGAACCGACGCCCAGCCTGCAGCGTCGGGGAGCCATCGTCGTGGCTCAGGCACCAGTAGTTGACCTCAGCGTGCCGCGGTGGCGGTCTGCTCCTGGAAGGCCGGTACGACGTGCTCGATGAAGAGCTCGAGCGAGCGTTTTTTCTCCTCATGGGTCAGGCTGTTGTCGGACCAGAGGCTGAACTCGTCTACGCCGAGTGCCTCGTAGTGGCGGAGCCGCTCGATCACCTCGTCAGGCGTCCCGATTAGCGCCGTCTGGTGGAGGGACTCTGCCGTGAACTCCGGGCGGTCGGCGAACTTCTCTGCAGGGCTAGGCTCGAGGAAACCGTTCTTCGGAGTGGTCTTGTTTCCAAACCAGGCATCAAACGTCCGGTAGAACTTCTGAATGCCCTCGGCCGGACGCCGCCATCCCTCGGGCTCGTCTGCGGGGTGAATATGCGTGTGGCGCAGCACCATGAGGTCCGGGCGGGGGACGCCGGGGTTGTTCTCTACCGCGGTGTCGAACTTGTGCGCAAGGTCTTCGACTTCCTCGTCGCCCTTCATAAGCGGCGTCACCATCACGTTGCAGCCGTTAGCGACGGCGAACTCGTGCGAGGAGATGTCTCGGGCGGCGATCCACATAGGCGGCGTCGGCTTCTGCAGAGGCTTGGGGACGCTGGTCGAGGTCGGGAACTGCCAGACCTCCCCGTCGTGTGCATAGTCACCCTCCCAGAGCGCGCGCACGGCGGGTACCAGCTCGCGCAAATGCTTGCCGCCATCGACTGCAGACATGCCGCCCATGAGACGGTCGAACTCGAACTGGTAAGCACCACGTGCCAGTCCCACTTCCATCCGGCCGTTGCTGATGACGTCCAGGAGCGCCGTCTCGCCGGCTACGCGGAGCGGGTTCCAGAAGGGCGCGATGATCGTTCCGGCACCCAGACGGATGCGCGACGTGCGCGCTGCCAAGTATGCGAGCTGGGGCATGGGACTGGGAGAGATGGTGTACTCCATGGAGTGGTGCTCACCAATCCAGACGGTGCTGAAGCCTCCGGCCTCCGCGATGAGGGCGAGCTCCGTCAGGTTCTCGAAGCATTCGCGGTGTGAGACGGTCTCGTCCCAGCGCTCCATATGGGCGAAGAGGGAAAAGCGCATTAGTGACTCCTTCGTTCTGCGGCGATGTTCGCCGACACTTCCTGGGTGGGTGCCGCTTCCTGGGCGACTGCGTTGCGTTCGGCGATGGTTTGGTTGCCGCGGGACCAGTGTTCATGCTCGATTTCACGGAGTATGACGGTGGTGTTTTCGGGTGCCGCGCCCACTGAGCTTTCGGCGGCACGGTGAAGCTCGCCGATGAGCGAGCGGAGCTGCTCGGGGGTCCGACCCCGGGCGATGGAGACTTCGATAAGAGGCATTACGGCTCCTTAGGTGCGGAGGACGAACGGGTCGGATAGGGGTCCTCGTCGGTGTTGATCCAGACGTTCTTGAGTCGGGTGTATTCGTGGATGGGTTGGGGCCCGTGCTCGATGCCTACGCCCGAGTTCTTGAACCTTTGCCGTGGTGACATTGGGGACATGGCACCGTAGGTGTTGACCCACGCTGTGCCGGCTGGTTGACGATGGGCAGGGTTCAGCTCCTCATCACGAAGGGGTCAGCAAGGGGGGATTCGTCCGTGTTGATCCAGACGCTCTTGAGCCTGGTGTATTCGCGGATGCTCTCTATGCCGTGTTCGACGCCGACTCCGCTGGTCTTGAAGCCTTCCCGGGGTGATTGGGGAGACATGGTGCGGTAGGTGTTGACCCAGATGGTACCGGCCTCCAAACGGCTCGCCATCCGGTGCGCCCTGGAAAGGTTAGTGGTCCAGATTCCGGCCGCCAGTCCATAGCTGCTGTCGTTGGCCAGCCGGAGCACCTCTTCCTCTGTTTCAAACGGCATGATCGCCGCGACGGGGCCGAAGATCTCCTCCCTGACCACGCGCATGGAATTGTCGACGTCGGTGAGAACCGTCGGTTCGAAGAAGTAGCCGCTGAGGCCGGTGTTGGGCCGGCCGCCGCCGGTCAGGACGGTGGCACCTTCGGAGACGCCGAGATCGACGTAGCTGGCGACCTTGTCCCGCTGATCCTGGAACGCCAGCGGCCCGAGTTCGGTGGCGTCAAGGAGCGGGTCTCCGATGACGATGCTGCGGGCGCGCTTGGTGACACGCTCCAGCAGTTCGTCGTAGACGGCTTTGTGGGCGAAGACGCGGCTTCCTGCGATGCAAGTCTGGCCGGCGGCGGCGAAGATGCCGGCTACCACTCCCATGGAGGCATTGGCCACGTCGGCGTCGGCGAAGATAATATTGGGCGATTTGCCGCCCAGTTCCAGCGTCGAGCCGATGAATCTGGATGCGGTGGAGGAGGCAATGCGGGCGCCTGTGGCGGTGCTGCCGGTAAACGAGATCTTGGCCAGTCGGCGGTCATCAACCAAAGCGGCTCCGGCTTCTGCGCCGAACCCGGTGACGACATTGATGACACCGGGCGGGAAACCGGCTTGGTCGGCCAGCGCGGCCAGGCGCAGAACAGTGGCAGAGGTGTATTCAGAGGGTTTGATCACGATGGTGTTGCCCGTCGCGAGGGCCGGGGCAAGTTTGCTGGTCGTCAGCGTCAGCGGCGAGTTCCACGGCGTGATGGCGCCCACGACCCCTAAGGGTTCGCGGAGGGTGTAGTTCAGCATGGCCCGGCTGGACCCCGGAATGGTGTCGCCCTGGATTTTGTCTGCCAGTCCGGCGTAGTAGTAGTAGTACTCGGGCATGGCAGCGAGCTGGGCGCGCATTTCCCGCAGGAGCTTGCCGTTGTCTTCGGATTCCATACGGGCGAGTTCGTCCGCGTGTTCGCCCACAAGATCGCCCAGGCGGCGGAGCAGGTGCCCGCGCCTGGTCTGGCTGAGGTCACGCCACGCGGGGTTTTCGAAGGCTGCCGCCGCGGCTGAAACGGCCCGGTCGACGTCGGTTTCGTTACCGCGTGCGGCCCGGTAGAGCAAGTCCAGGGTGGCTGGGTTGGTGCTGTCGAAGTACTCCCCGGATGACGGCCGAACCCAGTCCCCGTTGATGAAGTGGTCGTAGCGGCGGTCAGCGGACATTTGAATGCTCCTTGATGAAGGCGGTGAGGGTGTTGGCGAGCTCTTGGGAACGTTCCACCGGTATCATGTGGCGGGCCCCGCTGATGACGGAGTACGTGCAGCCCGGGATGGCCGCGGCCAGCCTGGCGCTCATCTCCGGCGTCGACCCCGGGTCCAGTTCACCGGTCACAGCATGAGAGGGAACGGTGATCCGGGGCAGTTCGGGCGCAATGTCCGCGTCTGCTGTTGCGAAGACGCGATAGCAGGCCAGGAAGGATCCCGGGTCGTTGCGAAGCAGGACTTCCCTCGTCGCCTCGACCAGTTCCGCCGGAACGGGGGACCCTTCCGGGTACCACCGAAGGATTGATGCTTCCACCGTCGCGGGGAAGTCAGATGCCGCTGAGGCCAGGCGCATCATCACCGCGGCGTGCTCCTGCGCCGTACGGTCGCACACCGATCCGACGGACACCAGGGAGGAAACCAGATCGGGCCGGAACCGGGCCAGATACTGGGCGACGAGGGCACCCAGTGAGAACCCCACGACATGGCTGCCCGGTTCCAGGCGCTCCGCGACGTCCGCCGCGAGCTCGGCCAGCGTCACCCCTTCGGGCGCAGCCTCCCGGCCTCCGTGCCCCAGGAGCTCGAGGACCTGAACGTCGTATTCCGGTTCGAGGAATTCACGCAAGGGCCCCCACATCGACCCGTCGAGGCCGACGCCGTGGATCAGCGCTACGCGGACGCGGCTCACGACGGCAGTCACCTACTTCGTTTCGGTGGCGAACGCCGCGAGGCGCTGCTGCGGGCGTCCCTGGGCCGCGGCGGCGAGGGCGATCACGATTTCATCGGAGTGGGGTGCGTCGTTGATCCGGACCTCGATGCTCTGGTGGTGGGAGCGGATGGTCGCATCAGTGATGTGCTTGAGCGGAATGTCGAACACGACGCCGGCGGGGCCGCGCTTTTCCACGGCCGGCAAAAGCGTGGTGGCATTCGCGGCGTCGCGGAAGTGATTTCCAAAGGCAAGGGTGTGGATGAGCCCGGAACCGTGCTCGATCTCACCGTTTAGGCCGACGATGGCGGCTTTGCCGTAGGCTTCGGCCGGGGCGCCGAGGGCTTCGAGCACGCGGGGCGCGAGCAGGGCACCAAGGTCGGAGGCGGTGCCGTTGATTCCGGCGGAGAGGTCTTCTACGAAACCCTGTCCGGCCCAGGGGTTCTTGATAATGGCTGCCACGACGGCGACCCGTGCGGTTGGCGTGACGTCCCGGCCGCCTTCGATCAGGATGTCTTCGGTGAGTGTGACGATTTTGCGGATGCTCATGAAATCAGTTCTCCTAGGGTGTCTGCTTTGACGACGGGGTCCGTGAGCCGGTCCCCGATGCGCGAGTGTGGGCGGGGGCCGGTGGATGCGCCGAGGACGACGACGATCTCTCCGGGCCGGGGCGCATCGCTGATCCGGGTGGTGATGGTCTGGTAGTGCGTGCGGGTGGCGGCTGCGTTCTTGTGCCAGAGGGGCACGACAAGTGATGCGCCGGCGTCGGCCCGGTCGTCGGCGAAGCAGATGATGGATTCGCCGTCGAAATACTCCCGGACGAGGTTGCCGAAGAACGGTGTGTGGATGAGGGCCGCGCCGTGTTCAATCTCGCCTCCGGTGCCTACAATCGCAGCTTTACCGAAGGCCTGGATTGCGTCTACGCCGCCGAGTTCCTTGGTGAGTACGGCGGTGAGTTTGCGTGCCAGCGCCGGGGCCAACCGGATGACTTCCTCATTCAGGTCATCGGTGGCCTTACCGCCCAGCCAGGGATTGGTGACCACGGCCGCTGCCGTGGCACGGAGTGCAGGGACTGAGGGGGACAGTCCGTTTTCGAGCAGGATCTCCTCGCTATAATAGACAATCTTGCGGATGCCCAAGCCGTGATCATGCATCATTTGGTCCCGGCCGGTGCGGGCTGGTTGGTGTACCAGACGGACCAGAAGCCGTATTCTTCCGCCGCCTGGGCGTACTCGCGGGTGTTCTTCATGTGGGTTCCGTAGTTGGCGAGGTCGCCGGGGGCGCCGAGGGCGTGGAAGATGGAGTACCGCATGGCTTCCTTTCGTGGTCGGTTCAGTTCAGGAGCGACTGCACCGGTTCGGTGAGAGCCTCTCGGGACGAGGCATGGACGTGGTTCCTCATGGCGGTTTCGGCGCCGAAGGGGTCTTTGTATTCGATCATTTCGAGGACGGCGCGGTGCTCGCGGGTGGAGGCAGCGATCCTGCCCGGGTGTTCGATGGTGCGCAGGACCAGCCGCTGGTAGGCGAGTTGGTTCATGAGCCGCTCATAGTGCTCCGCGAGTTTGAGATTGTCCGAGCCCCGGACGATGGTCCAGTGAAATTCATGTACCAGCCGGGCGTAGGCCTCGCTGTCGTTCGTGAGGACCGCGGCTTCGGAGTCCTCGAGGTTCAGGCGGAGCGCAGACAGTTCCGGTGTATCGCCGCGGCGGGCGAGCAGCGATGCTGCGAGCCCCTCGAGGGACTCCTTGAGCTGGAACAGCTCGATGATCTCCCTGTGGGTCGGCTCGCGGACGAAGGTTCCCACCTTCGGACGTATCTCCACCAGTCCCTCATTCTGGAGCTGCTTGAGGGCTTCCCGTACCGGAGTGCGGCTGACTTCGAATTCCTGGGCAAGGAAAGCCTCCGGCAGCACTGCGCCGGGCGGGAAGTCGCCTCCCAGGACGAGCCCCCGGATCTTTTCGAGGAGGCCCTTCCGCTCGTCGGCTTCAACACTGAGCACCATTTCTTCTTGCATGCATGACAGCTTATGTTGCATGCAAGAAGCGAGTCAAGAGGCAGGAATAGCTTTTTCTAAAGCACCAGAATTCCGGCTATTTGAGGGTTTTATGATGATTCTATTGACGCGATCATGTGACCTGACTTACGGTCATTGGTATGCAACAGACACTTGAACCGCTCATCACGTCAGCTTGGCTCGCTGCTTGGGACACGGGTGACCTCAATGCTCTCGACGGCCTCGTGGCCCCTGGGTACACGCGAACCAGTAAGGCGACAGGCGCAACTGTCGACATCACTGGTCTAAAAGCCGAGATCGCCGCGGTGCGGGAAGCCTTCCCGGACCTGCGCACGACGATCGATGACATCGTCGAAGGTGAGGAAACGGTGGCCGTCTTCTGGACGTCCACCGGCACCCACACCCACGAGTACCTCAGTGTCCCGGCAACCGGACTTACCGTTCAGACCAGAGGCTCGAACATCCTGGTCCTCCAGGACGGGAAAGTCACGAAAGAAACCGTGACGTGGGACGGCAGCGAGCTGCTGGCCGGCCTCGGGATTCGCCCCCTGCGCGGGATAGCCACACCGGAGGTTGGAGACGGCGGCGACTTCCCCGAGCTCGACTCCGACTTGATGAAGGCGTTCAACCGCCAGTTCATCACGGGGGTCACGGTGGTCACCACCAAGGAAGGCGAAACTCCCAAAGGACTGGCGGCGAACTCGTACTGCTCAGTCTCCATCGAGCCACCTCTCGTGCTCGTCTGTGTCCAGAAGACCTCCAGCACCTACCCGGCGCTCTTCTCGTCAAGCCACCTGGGCATCAACATTTTGGGAACGGGGCAGCTCGATACGGTCCGTGTCTTCGCTTCCAAGGCCCCGGACAAGTTCGCGGAGCTCGACTGGCACGAGGGCCCGAACGGCAGCCCGCTTCTGGACGGCTCGGCCGCATCCCTCGAGGCCGAGATTCAGGAACGATTCCAAGCGAAGACCCACACCGTCTTTATCTGTCGGGTCCGGCATGCCGAGATCGACAACACGCCACCGATGGTCTACAAGGCCGGGCGGTTCTATGACGGCGGAAATCTCGCCGAACTCTAAGTGTCGGCACGGCTGAAGAGCCTTGCACGGGAAACCAGCCGCACCGACACAACCTGCTCTCTCAAGCAGCGCACCCAGGTGCGCATTCCACCATAGGACAAAAAATGAGCCCAGACACCATGAGTTCCGTCTCAGAAGACAGCATTGCTGTAGATCGCGGCTATCGCGACAGCCTCACCAAGATCGAGCCGTACGGCATCGAGCACATCCCGGACGTGGAACGCCACGGCAAGCCGCGATCGCAGTTCTTCCTCTGGTTCGCAGCCGGCATGAACTTCCCCATCGTCGTCCTCGGCTTCAGCGCCACCTACTTCGGGCTACCTTTCTGGGCCGCTGCTTTGGCGATCGTGCTTGCCGGTGTTACCTCCTCGGCCGGAATGGGTTACCTGTCCGCCATGGGCGTCCGGCTGGGCGTACCCCAGCAGATGCAAGGGCGCGGTCCGCTCGGATTCATCGGCAACCTGTTCCCAGTGGCATATGTGAACGTCTTCGCCGGCATCGGCTGGGCGGCAGTGACCGTCATCCTCGGCGGCAAGGCCATCGCATTGCTGACCGACGTGCCATTCTGGCTGTCGGCGCTCGTCCTGATGGGTATCCAGCTTGGCGTAGCGGTCATCGGGTATAACTTGATCCACTTCCTCCAGCGCATCCTCTCGTTCGTCCTGGTGATCGGTTTCGTCTTCATCACGGTCGTGGCCGCCGCCAACGGACATATCGTCAATGACTTCAATCCAGCAGCAAAAGGCTTCGATGGCATCGGCGGCTGGATCACCTTCTTCGGCTGGTTCTTCTCCTTCATCGTTGCCTGGATGCCGTTCGCATCCGACTACTCCCGCTACCTTCCCAACACCCCCGGCAATCGTCGCGGCGCCGGATGGGCCACCATGCTCGGCAACGCTGTCACGATGGTCTGGATGGGCATTCTGGGCACGGTCCTCGGGTCAACTGCGACCGCCAGCGACAGCATCGGCGCCCTTAAAGAGCTCATGGGACCCTGGGCCGCCGTCGGACTTGGCGTCGTCGCATTGTCTTCCTTCACCCAAAACTTCCTGAACGTCTACGGCGGCGCGATTTCCATCCAGACCATGGGCGTGCCCGTAAAACGCCACACCGCAGTCGTGGTCATCTGTGTCGCCTCATACCTCGTAGCCCTGTGGGGCCAGGAAGGGTTCAACACAGGTTTCACCGCGTTCCTCAATCTGACCGCCTACTGCATCGCCCCATACGTAGCTGTCCTCGTGTGCGACTACCTTTTCGGAGGGCGCCGCACGGAACGAGGTCTCCGCGAGCTATTCGACAAGAGCAGGAAGTTCGAGTGGGGCTTCGTTGCCTGGGCCGCAGGGGTCGTCATCTCATCCCCGTTCTGGATGTCCTCGATCTACACCGGCCCCATCGCTGCCGCGTTCCCCCAAATCGGAGACCTCTCCTACTATGTCGGGGCCGCCGTCGCGGCCGGCGTCTACTTCGCCACCCACCGCCGCCAGCGCCTCTCGGGACATGAAATGCTCGACCGCAGCATCGCGGGCCAGACCCTCTAAGGCCAGGTGGCTTCCCTCCGGACAGGCGGGAAGCCACCGGTTCAATGCACAACCACAGCGGATCGACACGGGCCTGCGACACCATCCGCCCCACAACGATCGAGCCGTACGAGGAGCAACATGATTACCGCAACGCTGTTACGGGAAAGCGGGAAAGCGGGGAGGCACATTCCCCCGCAGAATGCCCGCCCCGTGCGGTAGTGGCTCTGATCGTCGAGCGGCATGGGCGGATTGCCCTCTTCAGGCGAAGCCAGTCCGTCGGACATGACCGCGGACGCTGGCATTGCATCACAGGATATCTCGAGTCCGGGGCCTCCCCTGAAGAGCAGGCCTTCCTGGAACTTCGTGAGGAAACAGGGCTCACCAAAAATGATCTGACCGATTTCCGGCCAGGGGCACCGCTTCTGCTAGCAGACCATAGAGGCCATCCGTGGCTGGTGCACACCTTCAAGGCCGTCACCCCGCGACGCAGACTGGCCATCAATGATGAGCACGACAGTTTCCGCTGGGCGGCGCCGTCGAAGGTCAGGCGATTCAGCAATCGGGTGGCGTGGCTGGATCAGGTACTCGAGGCGGCCAAGGCAACGCCCAACCACGGAACAAGATCATGATTCAAGGTATCGTCGAACACGGCGATGAACGAGGCAAGACGCTCGGCTTCCCCACCGCCAACATCCAGCTCCTCGACGACCAGATCGAGGACGGGGTATAGGGCGCTAATCCGCATCGACTCCCGAAAGTGGTGTGTGGCGGCAGTTTCCATTGGACGACGGCGGACGCTTTATCCCCAGGAGGGAAACAAGCTGATTGAGGCCCACCTCCTTGACTTCAACGAGGACCTCTACGGACGGAAACTGAGCGTCGTTCTGACCGTCAAGCTGCGGGACCAACAAACCTTCGCAAGAGTTCACGCCCTCACTGAGCAACTGCGCCACGATGTCACAGCAACTCGCAATTGGGCCAAACACCACTTTCCCCGGCTCGTTCCACCCGGACCACATCAGCGCGAAAGCGGTACCCGCACTTGGCCTGAACAGCCACCCCGGCGTGCCGCTGCCGCACAATGACCAATGCACAAGCCCTTTGGAAGGAGCCCTAAGTGGCTGAACGAAACTCCGTGACCCCCGAGCGGGAGGCAGAGCTACTCGCGTCCGTCCCGACCGGACTGCTGATCGGCGGACACTGGAGGCAAGCCTCTGACGAGGGAACCTTCGACGTCGAGGACCCGGCTACCGGCAAGGTCTTGGCAACGCTGGCGGATGCCACCAGTGAAGACGCGCTTTCCGCCTTGGACGCGGCGCACAAGGTCCAGCCGTCCTGGGCGCGAACCGCTCCCCGGGAACGGGCAGAGATCCTGAACCGGGCCTTTGGGCTCGTAACCGAGCGCGCGGAGGACTTCGCTCTGCTTATGACCCTGGAAATGGGTAAACCGCTGGCCGAGGCCCGGGGCGAGGTCGCTTATGGGGCAGAGTTCCTGCGCTGGTTCTCGGAGGAGGCAGTGCGTGACTACGGCCGCTACCTGACCACCCCGGAGGGGAAAAACAAGATCCTGGTCCAGCACAAACCGGTGGGCCCTTGCCTGCTGATCACGCCGTGGAACTTTCCTCTGGCAATGGCGACACGGAAGGTAGCGCCTGCGGTGGCGGCCGGCTGCACCATCGTGCTCAAGCCGGCGAAGCTGACTCCCCTGACCTCACAGTTTTTCGCGCAGGTAATGATGGAAGCGGGCCTGCCCGCCGGGGTGCTAAACCTGGTCCCATCGTCCTCCGCATCGTCCATCTCCGGGCCACTCATGAAGGATGCACGGCTGCGAAAGGTTTCCTTCACCGGATCCACACCCGTAGGCAAGAAGCTGCTGGCGGACGCGTCCCAAAACGTGCTTCGAACCTCGATGGAACTCGGAGGCAACGCCCCCTTCATCGTCTTCGAGGACGCAGACCTGGACAAGGCAGTGCAGGGTGCGATAGCAGCGAAGATGCGCAACATGGGTGAGGCATGTACGGCCGCCAACAGGTTCCTCGTGCACGAGTCCATCGCCGCGGAATTCACTACCAAGTTCGCAGAAGCGATGGCTGCCCTCAAGCCCGGCCGCGGCACCGAGGCCGGCACCACCGTGGGTCCCTTGATCGACGGCGGAGCCCGCAAGGACGTGCACGCCCTGGTCGAAGAAGCCGTCGCTTCCGGCGCCACGGTCGTCACCGGCGGAGTTCCGATTGAGGGCGAGGGATACTTCTACCAGCCCACGGTCCTTGCCGGCGTTGCCAACGACGCAGAAATACTGCAAACCGAGATCTTCGGTCCCGTCGCCCCGATCACGACTTTCAGCACAGAAGAGCAAGCGATCACCTTGGCCAATGCCAGCGAATACGGTCTGGCCTCTTACATTTACACCCGGGATTACGCCCGCATGTTCCGGGTGGCTGAGCAGATCGAGTTCGGTATGGTCGGCTTCAATGCGGGAGTAATATCCAATGCAGCGGCCCCGTTCGGCGGCGTAAAACAGTCAGGCCTCGGGCGAGAGGGCGGCTCTGAGGGCATCGCCGAGTACACCACGACTCAATACATCGGCATCGCCGATCCCCATGCCGACCAGGAAGGCCAGAAATCGTGAATGGCAGCAGGACCATGACCTCGACGAGCGGGGCAAAGGGTCATCTGGTCGTGATTGACATGCAACGCGCCTTCCGCCGAGAGGGGGAGTGGCACATCCCGCGGTACGACGAAGCGGCCCGAACTATCGCGCGCCTGGCAGCCTCCGGACTGGAACCCATCATCACACGCTTTGTCCCCGGCCCCGCGGAGAAAGGCTCGTGGTCCTCGTACTACGACCGCTGGCAAAGCATGCGCCTGGATCCCGCCGATCCATATGGCACATCGAACTTCCAGACGTTGAGGCCCGTGGCTCCATAGACCTTCCGACGTTCTCGAAATGGGGGGAAGCGCTGACAGGCCGGATTCCCGTCGGGGATGAGGTTATCCTCACCGGTGTGGCAACCGACTGCTGCATCCTTGCCACCGCCCTAGGGCGTGTCTCCTAATCGTGTGCTCCAGATGACGACGGCGTGCAGAACGGCCGCTGAGCGGTAGGTGAGGGCCAATTTGTCGTAGCGAGTGGCCAGGGAGCGCCATTGCTTGAGGGTGTTGAAACTGCGTTCGACGACATTGCGCCGCTTGTACGCGTCCTTGTCGTAGGTGACGGGCCGTCCTCCGGAGGAGCCCCTGCGTTTCCGGTTGGCTTTCTGGTCGTCCTTTTCGGGGATGACGCATTCAATGCCACGCCCGCGCAGGTAGCTCCTGATCGCTTTGGATGAGTAGGCTTTGTCAGCCATGGCCCGGTCCGGGCGGCTGCGGGGCCGGCCGGGACCTTCCCGTTCGACCTTCAGGGCATCCATGAGGTTTTCAAACATGGGCGAGTCCCCGCCCTGCCCGGGCCCCAGGAGCAGGACCAAGGGGCGCATGTTGCCGTCAACCAGGGCATGGATCTTCGTGGTCAGGCCGCCGCGGGAGCGTCCGACGGCATGATCATCCGGCTCATCAAGCAGATTCCTGTAATTCGAGAGGTCCCCCTGTGTGGCGGGGAAGGTTCGTGCCGTGCTGGTGGGCACGGTTGACCGTGGAGTCCACCGACACCTCCCAGTTGATCAGCCCTTGTGCGTCGGCACGGGTCAACAGCGCAGCCAGCACCCTGTCCCAGGTCCCGCTGGCGCTGTTGCGGCGGTGGTGCTTCCACACGGTCTTCCACGACCCGAAATGGGAAGGGAGATCCCGCCACGGGATACCTGCCCGGTAGCGGTAGATGATGCCCTCTGTCATCAACCGGTGGTCATTGAACGGCCGCCCCGGTTTCCCCGACGAATCAGGCATCAACGGGGCAATGAACTCCCACTGGGCATCGGACAACAAGGCATAACGCGAACTCACCACTCAATTTTGCCAAAAAGCCACCCCCAGCATTAGGAGACACGCTCCTAGTACTACAGTCGTGTTTGTGGGGTCGAATTCCGGGCCCGGTAGTGGTGCCGTTTCGCGGTTTGTTGGTGTCTTCGGCGCCAGTATGAACGCTGAGGGTGCGTTCCGGGGCGGGCGGCTGGGTCCAGACCAGATGGGTGAGCAGGTGCCGGATTTCGGGCAGGGTCAGGGCTATGAGCTCGCCGCTGCCCCTCTGAGGGCCCTTTTTTTGACCGGGTGACGGTGAGGAAGGCGTGGGCGAGCATGGACAGGGTGATGTGCCGGTGCCAGCCCTTCCATTGCCTCACCTGGTAGTGGTCCAGTCCGGTCTCGTCCTTGGACGTCTGGAAGGTTTCCTCGATCGCCCACCGGGCGCCGGCGACCCGGGCGAGTTCCGCCAGGGATATCCGCAAGGGTGCGTGGCAGATGTAGTAGGCCGCCCGCCCGGACAGGGAAGCGATCAGCCCGTCGGCACGGAACTCCACGCCGAGGGCGCCGGTTTTGGCGATGACGCGCTGGTTCATCGGCACCGCGAGCACGTAGGAGACGCCCCGGCCGTGGAGTGTTTCGCGCAGCTTGGCGTGCTGGCCGTAGACCGCGTCCCCGGTCACCCACTGCGCGGGCACCCCGGCGTCCAGGGCGCGGGTGATCATCGTGATCGCCAGCTCGGGCTTCGTCGCGAATTTCCGGGTCGCCGGGATGCCGGCGGACGCGCAGCGGTCCCGGTCATCGGTCCAGGCCTTGGGCAGGTACAGTTCCCGGTCCAGGAAGGTGCGCCCCGCCGGTGTGGCGTAAGTCAGGAACACCCCGATCTGGCAGTTCTCGACCCGGCCCGCCGTGCCGCAATACTGCCGGGCGACACCGGCCGATCGCGTGCCCTTCTTCAGGAAACCCGTCTCGTCCACGATGAGCACGCCGTCGGCGGAGCCGAGATGGTCCACGACGTAGGAGCGCAGGTCATCGCGCAGCCCGTCCGGGTCCCAGTCCGTGGTCGAGAGCAGCCGCTGCATCCGGTCAGGGATCGCCTGACCGGCCCGCTCCGACAGGGTCCAGGAATTCTTCCGCTCCTCGGCCGAGAGCAGGCCCTTGAGGTACCCCACCGCGTTGTGGTGCGGTTCGGCCCGGGCAAACCGAGGGCCAATCAGCTCCCGGATCTCCTCGAGCCCGTCCGCCCATTCCTGCACATCAGCCACACAAATATCATCGCCCACCGACAAGGATTAACACGACAGCCGATGGAAATCCGGTTAAAACGCCGACGGGAGACAAAATAAAAGCGACTGTAGTACTAGCGGCTGCCAGGACCAATACCCGGTTGGTTGGGGCGGACGGGGACACGCCGGTCATTTTTCAGTCTCGCGTTTTGAGCGAGTCGGTGATGGTCTGCATGATGCCTGCGTCGGCGAGCGTGGTGGAATCGCCCACCTCGCGTCCTTCGGCGACGTCCTTGAGCAGGCGGCGCATGATCTTGCCGGAGCGGGTCTTGGGCAGTTCGGGCACCACGAGGATGGTTTTGGGTTTGGCGATCGGCCCGATCTCCTTGCCGACGTGGTTGCGCAGTTCCTGGACGATCGCGTCGCCGGAGTCCAGGGCGTCCCCGCGCAGGATCACGAACGCGACGATGGCCTGGCCGGTGGTCGCGTCCGCGGCGCCCACGACGGCGGCCTCGGCGACGGCGGGGTGGGACACCAGGGCGGATTCGATCTCCGCGGTGGAGAGCCGGTGGCCGGAGATGTTCATGACGTCGTCCACCCGGCCCAGCAGCCAGATGTCGCCGTCCTCGTCCTTCTTGGCGCCGTCGCCGGCGAAGTACATCGTTTCGAACCGGGACCAGTAGGTTTCCTTGAACCGTTCCGGGTCGCCCCAGATGCCGCGCAGCATGGCCGGCCACGGTTCGCGGATGACCAGGAAGCCGCCGTGACCGTCCGGAACGGATTCGCCGGCCTCGTCCACGACGTCCGCGGCGATGCCGGGCAGCGGGACCTGGGCGGAGCCGGGCTTGGTGGCCGTCACTCCGGGCAGCGGGGCGATCATCTGCGCTCCGGTTTCGGTCTGCCACCAGGTGTCCACGATCGGGGCCGGATGGTCCTTTTTCTCGCCGTTCTTGCCGGCGTTGGCGCCGATGACCTCGCGGTACCACATCCAGGCTTCCGGGTTGATGGGTTCGCCCACGGAGCCCAGGACCCGGATCGAGGAGAGGTCGTACCTGGCCGGGATCTCCTTGCCCCATTTCATGAAGGTGCGGATCGCGGTCGGGGCGGTGTACAGGATGGAGACCTTGTACTTCTCCACGATCTCCCACCAGCGGCCCTGGTGCGGGGAATCGGGGGTGCCCTCATACATGACCTGGGTGGCGCCGTTGATCAGCGGGGCGTAGGCGACATAGGAGTGGCCGGTGATCCAGCCGACGTCGGCCGTGCACCAGTAGACGTCGGTCTCCGGGTGCAGGTCGAAGACCGCCTTGTGCGTGTACGCGTTTTGGGTCAGGTACCCACCGGTGGTGTGCAGGATGCCCTTGGGCCTGCCCGTGGTGCCGGAGGTGTAGAGGATGAACAGCGGGTGCTCCGCGTCGTGCCCGACGGCGGTGTGCTCGGCGGAGGCGGCTCCGACGGTGTCGGCCCACCAGTGGTCCCGGCCCTCGTGCCAGTCCACGTCCTGGCCGTTGCGCCTGACCACCACGACGTTCCGGACGGTGTGGTCGTCGGCGGCCAGGGCCTCGTCGACGGCGGCCTTCAGGGCGCTGGGCTTGCCGCGGCGGTAGGTGCCGTCGGCCGTGACGACGAGCCTGGCCTCGGCGTCCTCGATCCGGGAGCGCAACGCGTCGGCGGAGAAGCCGCCGAACACCACGGAGTGGATGGCGCCGATCCGGGCGCAGGCCAGCAAGGTGATGACGGCCTCGGGGATCATGGGCAGGTAGACGGCCACCCGGTCGCCCTTGGCGACGCCGAGGGACTCGAAGGCGTTGGCGGCCTTCTTGACCTCCTCGGTGAGCTGCGCATAGGTGTAGGTGCGGGTGTCGCCGGGTTCGCCCTCGAAGTAGATGGCGACCCGGTCCCCGTGCCCGTTCTCGACGTGGCGGTCCAGGGCGTTGTATGCGGCGTTGATCTCGCCGCCGACGAACCACTTCGCGAACGGCGGGTTGGACCAGTCCAGCGCCTGGGTGAAGTCCTTGCTCCAGCTCAGCAGCTCGCGGGCCTGCCTGGCCCAGAACGCGGGGCGGTCGGCGTCGGCCTCGGCGTAATCGGCGGCCGTGACCACGGCATTCGCCGCGAACTCGGCGGAGGGCGCGAACCTGCGGTTCTCGTGGGACAGGTTTTCGAAGGCGTCGCCCTGCCGGGACGGTGTGGCGGATGCTGCGGTGCGGTCGTTGGACATATGTAAACTCCTTTGCTTTCCCCACCTGCTCTGCGTTGAAAATAGGCGCCAAACTCCGAGGTGTGCCCCGCCCGGATGGCAGGGCACACCTCGGGCTCTCGCCGGGACGGTCCGCCGAGAGGACGTGGTTACACGCCCTGGCGGGCCCTGGCGGTCTCGATGCCGCTCATGGCGCTATCGGTGACCTGATCGATGTCGCCGCACCCATCGACCTGCACGAGCAGGCCGCGTCTGTCGTATAGTGCCAGGACGGCCTCGGTTTGTTCGCGGTAGAGCTCCAGCCTGTGGCGGATAACGCATTCATTGTCATCGCTGCGCCCTTCATCCCGGGCACGGCCCAGCAAGCGCCGGACGATTTCTTCATCGTCCGCCGCGAGTTGAAGAACGACGTCCAGATTGTGCTCGTTGTCGGCCAGGATATCGTCCAGCTCGTCCACTTGGCATGTGGTGCGCGGGTAGCCGTCAAGCAGGAAGCCGTTGCTCGTGTCCTGCTGCAGCAAACGGTCCCGCACCATGGCGTTGGTGACACTGTCGGGAACGAAATCGCCGTTGTCCATATACTTTTTTGTTTCGACGCCCAAAGGTGTCGCATCCGTCACGTGAGTGCGGAACATGTCTCCGGTGGAGATGGCCGGGATGTCAAGGCGCTCTGCGATGCGCTGCGCCTGAGTGCCCTTGCCGGAACCGGGGGGTCCTGTAATCAACATTCTCATCTATCAAACCGTTCGTAGTGGGGTGCCGGATCCTGGGTGATTCAGATGATTTCCGGCTTGTGTGGAGGCGGCGGACCGGCGGACGGAAGTTTTTTGTCATCATCGGCGCCGCTGAAGGGCGCACCGGCCTACGTCAACGCGAAGTCCTTCATGACCAGGACTATGCGTTGCCGTGGCGAACGGAGATTAATTTGCGTCCACGGCGGTGGCGTTCCCGAAGGCGCGCCCCGGGAACTCCGCCGCCTGGAATTTGCGATGAATCAGAACTTAATGACCACGCGGCCGTCGATCTTGGCGTGCTTCATTTCGTCAAGGACGGCATTGACTTCGGAGAGCTCCCTCGTGGAGACCGTGGGGTGGATCTTGCCCTGGGCATAGAATTCCAGGGCCTCCTCCAGGTCCTGCCGCGTTCCGACAATGGATCCGCGGACGGTCAGGCCCTTGAGCACAATCTCAAAGATCGGCGCCGGGAAGTCGCCCGGCGGCAGGCCGTTGAACACGATCGTTCCGCCGCGGCGGGCCATCCCGATCGCCTGGCCGAACGCTGACGGGTGCACCGCCGTGACCAGGACCCCATGGCAACCTCCGGTTTCGCGCTGGATGACTTCGGCGGGATCCTCGCGCAGCGCATTGACCGTCAGCTCCGCACCGTGCTTCTTGGCCAGGGCGAGCTTGTCGTCGGCGATGTCCACCGCGGCGACACGAAGGCCCATGGCAACCGCGTACTGGACGGCGATGTGGCCGAGTCCGCCGATCCCGGAGATGGTGACCCACTGGCCCGGCCGGGCCTCGGTCATCTTCAGTCCCTTGTAGACGGTCACTCCGGCACAGAGCACCGGGGCCACCTCGACGGGGTCCGAGCCGGCCGGAATCCGGGCCGCGAACCGGCTGTCCACCAGCATGTACTCGCCGAAGGATCCGTCGACGCTGTAGCCGGCGTTCTGCTGCGCCTCGCACAGGGTCTCCCAGCCGGTGCGGCAGTACTGGCAGTCGCCGCAGGCGGACCAGAGCCACGCGTTGCCGACGAGGTCTCCGACGGCCAGGTCCGTGACACCCTCGCCGAGGGCAACGACCTCACCCACGCCTTCGTGGCCGGGCACAAACGGCGGGGTCGGCTTCACCGGCCAGTCCCCCTCGGCCGCGTGGAGGTCCGTGTGGCAGACGCCGGTCGTCAGTACCTTGACCAGCGCCTCCCCCCGGCCCGGTACGGGAACGGGGAGGGTCTGGATCTGCAGGTCCTTGCCGAATTCGGTTACTACTGCGGCCTGCATTGTCGTCGTCGTCATTGTCGATTTCCTTCGTCGCTGGTGCTTTGAGCAAATGGTGTGGGGACACGGGATTCTGGAGAAGGCCAGGAAGCAGTTCGCCTTGCTTTCCGAGTCGTTGCTGACCACGAGGCGTTCACGGTGTGCTGGTAGGGGTCCAGCAGGCGTGGACTACTCGCTGCCGATCCAGTCCGTGCGGCCGTCTCTTAAAGTGACCTGAGCCGTCTTGGTTTGATTGCGCGCAGACGGACATCCCTAGCTTCCTTGCTGTGCATGAGGATGGCCGCCGCTGCCTCCAGCTTAGGAGCGGGAGGGTTGCAATCAGGTTGCGGCCTTGCGAGTCAACTCAATTGGGCTGGCGAGTTCCGAGTTCGGATTCCAGACGCTCCATGTCGGCAACCACGGCGGCCCGCTTGGGTGAACGCGGCGGCAGCAGCTTCAGCGCCGCCGCGCGCACACCAAGGTTTCCAGAGCGACCCGGTGCGCCCCGCGCTGGAGGCAGCTGAGAACCTTGCCCGCGTCCGGCAGCACATCCACAGTTAGTCTGTACGGCCGGGATTCCGGCGCGACGGCCGGGTTGAACTGCTGAAGGACTTTTCTCAACCGGACCATCTCCGCCCGAAGGGTCACGGAGGAAACTTCCCCGAACAGCTGGCCGCACAGTTCCTCGGCGCTCAGTCCATCAGGATGGATGCTCACAAGGGCCAGCATCTCACTGTGCCTCGGGGACAGCGTTTCGAGGACCGCGTCACCGGAAGGAGCGGCCGGAGTTACCCAGTAGAACTGCACAGCACTCGGGACTCGTGGCCAGACAAAGAAGAGTCCGCACCGGCTGCCTACTGCAGGCAGCCCGTGCGGACTCTCTTCGGACTAAACGGTGTTTAGGCGCGTCAACTAGTTAGACGCCGTAGTAGAGCTCGAACTCGTAGGGGTTCGGGCGCAGCGAGAGCGGACGGATCTCGTTCTCGTACTTGTACTCGATCCAGGTGTCGATCAGGTCCTGGGTGAAGACGCCGCCGGCCTGCAGGAACTCGTTGTCCTCGGTCAGTGCATCCAGGGCTTCCTCAAGCGTGCCGGGAGCCTTGGGGATGTCCTTGGCTTCTTCGGCGGGCAGCTCATAGAGGTCCTTGTCGATCGGGGCCGGCGGTTCGATCCGGTTGCGGATGCCGTCAATGCCGGCCATCAGCTGGGCTGCAAACGCCAGGTACGGGTTGGAGGAGGGGTCCGGAGCGCGGAACTCGATGCGCTTGGCCTTCGGGTTGGAGCCCGTGATCGGGATACGGATACCGGCGGAGCGGTTGCCCTGCGAGTAAACCATGTTGACCGGGGCCTCGAAGCCCTTGACCAGGCGGCGGTAGGAGTTGACCGTCGGGTTGGTGAACGCGAGCACAGCCGAGGAGTGCTTCAGCAGGCCGCCGATGTACCAGCGGGCCATGTCGGACAGGCCCGCGTAGCCCTTCTCGTCGTAGAACAACGGCTCGCCGCCGTTCCACAGCGACTGGTGGCAGTGCATGCCCGAGCCGTTGTCACCGAAGACCGGCTTCGGCATGAAGGTGACTGACTTGCCCCAGGCATCGGCGGTGTTCTTGATGACGTACTTGAACTTCTGCAGGTCGTCAGCCGCGTGCGTCAGCGTCGTGAATTTGTAGTTGATCTCAGCCTGGCCGGCGGAGCCGACCTCGTGGTGGCTGCGCTCGACCTCAAGGCCGGCCTCATCCAGGGCGATGCACATGGCGTCGCGGAGGTCCGCCTGCTTGTCGGTCGGGGAAACCGGGAAGTAGCCGCCCTTGATGGGGGTCTTGTAGCCGAGGTTTCCGCCCTCTTCCTCACGGCCCGTGTTCCAGTGGGCTTCCTCGGAGTCGATCTTGTAGAAGCTGCCCTGCGGCGAGGACTGGTACTGGACGTTGTCGAAGACGAAGAACTCGGCCTCCGGAGCAAAGAATGCAGTGTCCGCGATGCCGGTGGACGCCAGGTAGGCCTCGGCCTTCTCGGCTACGCCGCGGGGATCGCGGTGGTACGGGTCACCCGTGCGGGGGTTCACGATCGAGAAGTTCAGCGCGAGGGTCTTCTCCATGCGGAAGGTGTCGAGGAACGCCGTCGTCACGTCCGGGATGAGCTGCATGTCGGACTCGGCGATGCCCTGGAAGCCGCGGATCGAAGATCCGTCGAACAGCTGGCCATTGACGAAGAAGTCCGCGTCAACGCTCTTGGCGGGCACGTTGAAGTGCTGCTGAACGCCAGGAAGGTCGGTGAAGCGGATATCGACGAATTTAATGTCTTCGTCTTTGATGAACTTGAGGACTTCGTCCGCAGTCTTGAACATCTATGCTCCTTACGCATATGAAATATCTGGCCGTCAGGCACTATGGTCCAGCGCAGTCCGACAGCGGGGAAGCAAAAAGCATCCCCGCTCCTAAGCCGCTAGCAACTGTTACCACCCTAAGGACACGGGATTTCCCGATGGTGTCCGCATTGTTTCAGGCACGTTACAGAATGCCCTGACAGGTAAACCGTAGTCGGTGTCCACAGTGTGGCCTATCCGGTTCCACACTGTGACCCGCGGAAGTCCACGGCGTGATCGGGCCGGAGCCGATAGGCTTGGAGGGTGGTTGATCGTAAAGACATAGGCTCATGGCTCAGCGGGCCGGACACATCCGGCATCTCCAAGTACCCCGGGGAGCGGCTGGGCCTGCCTGAATCCGGACCCGGATCGGTCGCCCGCGCGGGTCGCCGGATCCTGGCCATCTGCACCGACTGGGGGATCGCGCTGCTGATCAGCAACTTCGCCTTCGCCGGAAATCCGTGGGCCACTCTGGCCGTGTTCGCCGTCGAGCAGACCCTGCTCATCGGCTCGCTCGGCTACAGCATCGGTCACCGCGTCGCGGGAATCCATGTGGTCCGGCCGGGCGGCGGGCCGGCCGGCCCGCTTCCGGCCCTGGTCCGCAGCCTGCTGCTGTGCCTGGTCATCCCCGCCGTCATCTTCGACCCGGACCAGCGCGGCCTCCACGACAAGGCCATGGATACCGTCCTGGTCCGAATGTAGCTCCGGACGCAGCTAGACCCCTGCGGTCTCCTTGGCCGGTGCGCTACCCGGAACGTTGCCCGGTTCAGCGGCCGGTTCAGCGGCCGGTTCAGCGGCCGGTTCAGCGGCCGGTTCAGCGGCAACCGTCAGGCAGCCGTGCCGGTCGGCCCAGCGTTCGAACAACACCGTGGTGAACGGAACCACGGCTGAAAGCCCCGCAAACAAGGCAACCCGGAACGGCCAGCGCTGCATGCGCCAGAGGCTCAGTGCGGTCACGCCGTAAGCAATGAAGAACGCCCCGTGGACGGGACCGGCGATCTCCACTCCCAGCTCCGTCGTCCGGGCAACCCATTTGAGGAACATGCCGACCAGCAGGGCAGCCCAGCTGAATCCTTCGGCGATGGCGAGGATCCGGAAGATGCGGATAACGCCAGGAGCGGACGGCAGCTTCATGGGACGGTCTCACGTTTCTGTTGGGTTGAACGAGGCGGTTGAACGACGCGGTTGAACAAAAACGCCCCGGCTGCGGGCCTGAAATGGCCGTGAACCGGGGCGTTCCTATAGTGCTGGCGTGGCAGTGCTGGCGTGGGACCTAGCGTCCGCGGGCCGCCTTGCGGTCCGGGCGGGCCTTGTAGGGATCGATGCCCTTGGGGATGGGCAGGCGGCTGCCGAGCGATGAGATGCGCTTGGATACGGCGCTGACCTCGATCTTGGTCAGCTCGTTGTGCAGCTTGTTCATCTTCTTGGCGATCTGGCTGATGGGCACCTGGCCTTCGCCGCGGCCGCTTTCGATCACGTGGATGGTGACGTTCGGCAGGATGCGCGCCAGGCGCTTGCGTTCGGCGTCGACCAGCGGCTTGACCCGGTGGCTGGGGCCTTCGCTGACAAGCACGACGCCGGGACGGCCAATGGCGCGGAAGACGGCGTCCTGGGTGCGGGGATTGACGGCGACGGGCTGGTCCTCGGTGATCCAGCCGCGCTTGAGCGTGCCAAGCGCGGCGCCCGAGGCGCCGGGCTGGTTTTCAATCTGGGCGAAGGCGGCCCGCTCTGCCCGACGGGACAGGATCAGGGTCGCCGCCAAGGCGCCCAGCGCGATGCCGATGATCAGGCCGGTGATCCAGTTCTCCAACAGGAAGCCGACCACGAAGCTGACGGCGACAACGCCCAAGAAGGCGAGCAGCATGAGCCACGGGACCATGGGATCGTGGCGGCGGGTCATCTGGAAGACCTCGCCGATCTGGTTCAGCCGGCTCGGCTTCTTGACCTTTGCTTCCTTGGGCTTGCGGGAAAAAAGGCCGCGCTTCGGGGCATCGGAAGCCGGGCTGGAGGTGCTGGAATCAGGGGAGTTCGCCATAGTGCCTTAATTCTACGTGATCGACGGCTAAGGGCCGGACGCCGGAATTATCCGGTGCCGGCCCTTCGCCACAAATGTTTACAACAGGATTCAGGAGTGTGCCGCGATCAGCGAGCTGGCTTCCTGGCGGGTGCTGCCTGAGCTTTCGATATGGGCGAGCCCGGCCGGGATTTCCCGGCCCTTCTTGCGCATCGCGGTGGCCCAGAGCCGGCCGGCGCGGTACGAGGAACGCACCAGCGGTCCGCTCATGACGCCCAGGAAGCCGATCTCGTCCGCTTCCTGCTGCAGGTCCACGAACTCCTGCGGCTTGACCCAGCGGTCCACCGGCAGGTGCCGTTCGCTCGGGCGCAGGTACTGCGTGATGGTGATCAGGTCGCAGCCGGCGTCGTGCAGGTCCCGGAGCGCCCCGGAGATCTCCTCGCGGGTCTCGCCCATGCCCAGGATCAGGTTGGACTTCGTCACCATGCCCAGCCTGCGGCCCTGCGTGATGACGTCCAGGGAGCGGTCGTAGCGGAACGCGGGGCGGATGCGCTTGAAGATCCGCGGCACGGTCTCGACGTTGTGCGCGAACACCTCGGGCCTGGAATCGCAGATCGCCGCGATGTGTTCGGGCTTGCCGGAGAAGTCCGGGATCAGCAGCTCGACGCCGGTGCCCGGGTTCAGCTCGTGGATCTTGCGGACCGTCTCGGCGTAGAGCCAGACGCCCTCATCGGCGAGGTCGTCGCGGGCCACGCCCGTGACGGTGGCGTAGCGCAGCTGCATGGCCTGGACCGAGCGGGCCACCTTGGTGGGCTCGAACACGTCCACGGGGGAGGGCTTGCCGGTATCGATCTGGCAGAAATCGCAGCGCCGGGTGCATTCGGAGCCGCCGATCAGGAAGGTCGCTTCCTTGTCTTCCCAGCACTCGAAGATGTTGGGGCAGCCGGCCTCTTCACACACGGTGTGCAGGCCTTCCTTCTTCACCAGGTTCTTGAGCTGGACAAACTCCGGGCCCATCTGGACCTTGGCCTTGATCCATTCCGGCTTCCGTTCCACCGGTGTGGCCGCATTGCGCTGCTCAATGCGCAGCATCTTCCGGCCTTCTGGTGCCAGTGTCACAGTAGAGCTCCTTCGTGGGTTGCAACTAGGGCATCCTCATTGTTGCGCAGTTCTTCGGTGATCCGCGACACGAGGTCGGCCGGGGTGACGTCCCGGCCGGTCTCCTGGGCGATCGTGGTGACTCCGGCGTCGGTGATGCCGCAGGCAATGATCTGGCCGTACGGGGCGAGATCGTTGTTGCAGTTGATCGCGAAGCCGTGCATGGTGACGCCTTCATGGACGCGGATGCCGATGGCTGCAATCTTGCGGGCGGGGCCCTTGTCGTCCTCGTCGATCCAGACGCCGGCACGGCCCTTGATGCGCACGGCGTCGATGCCGTAGTCAGCCAGGACAGCGATGATCACGGCTTCCAGCCGCTCCACGTAGTCGCGGATGCCGGCCGGATTCTTCAGTTTGATGATGGGGTAGCCGACCAGCTGCCCGGGGCCGTGCCAAGTCAGCTTCCCGCCGCGGTCCACCGCGACCACCGGGGTCCCGTCGAAGGGACGTTCGTGGTCTTCGGTGCGTTTACCGGCGGTGTAGACCGCGGAGTGTTCGAGTAGTAGAACGGTGCTGGGCGCAGTGCCGGCGAGGACTTTCTCGTGTAGTTCGCGCTGGATGTCCCAGCCGCGCGTGTAGTCGATGAAGTCCGGGGCGAGACCCAGCTGTGAGAACTCAAGAGTCATGGCATCAAGCTTAGACCCCGACGTAGGGCGTATCCGACTGTGTGCTTAAGCTCTCACGCGCCCGCGGCGAATGCCACGGCGGCACCTGTGGATAACTTCTGCAGGATTCCGCGGGATCGGCTATTCCTTGGGTATGGAAAATTCCGAGCAGGCCGGGTGTGCGGCACCTGGGGTTCCCGGCTACGACGTCGGCCGTTTGCTGGGGCGCGGCGGCAACGCTGCGGTGTGGCTGGTCACGGAACAAACGACGGGCCGGGAGTACGCCGTGAAGTGCTTCGACGCCGTGGCAGGTCCGGGGGCGGAGGACCGGGAAGCCGAAGCGGGAATGCGGCGCGAGGTCCGCATCCTGTCCGCACTCGACCACGACCACCTGGTCAGGGCCCACACGGTGCTGCGCCTTCAAGAGTCCGGGGCCGGTGCCGGCCTCGGGCTGGTGCTTGATTATGCGGCCGGTGGGTCAGGCGCTGAGCTTGTAGCGAGCCGGGGCAGGCTGGGGGCCGGGGAGACGGTGACAGTCCTGACCCCCATCGCCCAGGCGCTGGCATACCTGCACTCCCACGGCTTCACCCACGGCGACGTCTCGCCGGGGAACGTGCTGTTCACGGCGCACGGCAAGCCGCTGCTGGCTGATCTGGGCGTGGCACGGATGGTGGCCGACTCCGTTGGAACGTCGGATGCCGGGACCGAGGGTTTCCGCGATCCCGCCCCCGTGGATGCCGTCCGGGCGGGGCTGCAGCCCGAGCGCGACGTCTACTCCCTGGCGGCGCTCGGCTGGTATTGCCTCACCGGGAGGTCGCCCGGGCCGAGTGCGCAGCGTCCGCCGCTGTCTCTCCTGGTACCGGGCGTTCCGGCGGCGCTGGCGGCAGCCCTGGAGGCCGGACTCAACGAGGACCGCCGGCAGCGGCCAGCGGCCGCCGAGTTGGCCGCCGCGGTCTACCGCAGCGCTGAGGCGGCCCCGGTGGATCTTTCCGTTTCCGTCCACCCCACGGTGATTCCCCAACTGCTGACCCGCCGCTCGTTGCCCCGGAGTGCCCGGGATCGGAGGGCCGAAACGCTGCAGCGCTGGCGGCGGAGGATCGGAGCACGACGGGTCCCGGCACCAGGGCGGGGCCCCGAATCGGGCCGTGCTGCCGTGACGGGGCACACCTCCCTAACGAGGCGTGCCCCGGTAACAGGCCGTGCCGCGGTGCCGCCCCGGGTGGCCGGGGGCGCGGCGGCGCGGCACTCCGCAGCCGGCTCCCGCGACCCTGCCCGCCGAGATCCTGCCCGCCGAGTCCCTGGCCGCCGTCGCGGTTTCAGGGCAGCATCGGTGGGTCTTGCCGTCTTCCTGGCCGTGATGGCGGCCCTGGCCGGCGCCTGGCTGCACGGCGGCGGCCGCCTGCCGGAACTCTTTGCTGCCACCGGGCCGGCCGGTGCGGCCGCCCCGGCCGCCCCGGCCGGCGCAACGGAAGGGACGGCGGCGGACGCGAAGACAAACAGCGATCAGGGCCCGGCAGCCGTTGCGGTGCCCCGGGAGGTCCGGGCCCTGCTGGAGTCTGCGGATCCCGAAGACGCGGTCCGTGGCCTGGCCGCACTCCGATCGCTGGCGTTCAGCTCCGGGGACTTCCGGCTGCTGGAGCAGGTCAACGTCCCGGCGTCGGACGCCGCCGCGGCGGACAGCAGGATCAGCTCCCGGCTCGCCGGGGGCGGCCACGTCCTGGCCGGCTTCTCGACCACCCTGACCCGGGTGGAGGATTCCCCGGACAGCGGTCCGACTCGGGCCGTGGTGGCCATCAGCGCGGTGTCCTCCCGCTACCAGGAACGCGATGCCGCAGGGGCAGTGGTGGCCGAGGCCGCGGCTGGCGGAGAACTCCGGATGCGGCTGGTACTGGTACCCGTTGACGGCCGGTGGCGGATCCAGGAGATCCTCCCCGAGGACCCGACGGCCGGTTAGTTCACGCCGCCACCCACGCCGCGGCCTGCGCGAGGGCGGGGTGCTGCCACTCAAAGCCTGCTTCGCTGAGGACCGCCGGCTCCAGCCGCTGGCTCGCGAGCAGCAGTTCGTCGGCGAGCTGTCCCATCAGGAGGCGGAGAACCGGGGCGGGAACGCGCAGGAGCGCAGGCCGGTGCAGGGCCGCGGCCAGCTGGGCGATCAGCGAGTTCACATCGGCACTCTCGGGCGCGCAGACATTCACGGGTCCGGAGAGCGGGGCCGTGAGCAGGAACGAGAAGGCGCCGGCAACGTCCGGCAGCGTGACCCACGGCCAGTATTGCCGGCCGTTTCCGAGCGGCCCGCCGACGCCAAGGCGCAGGAGCGGCAGCAACCGGCCCAGGGCGCCCCCGGAGCGGCTCAGGACGACGCCGGTGCGGGGAGTGACAACGCGGACACCGGCCGGCGCTTCATGCGCCGCGGCCTCCCAGTCGACGCAGATCCGGGCGAGGGTGCCGGTGCCCGCGGGCGCGTTTTCGGGCAGCAGCAGCGGACCTGCGTTGCCGTAGTACCCGGAGGCCGACTGGCTGAGGAACACGGCCGGCGGCGTGTCCATGCGGCCCATGGCCGCCGTCAGGGTCCGCGTCGCTCCCAGCCGCGAGGCGCGGAGCTCATTGATGCGGGCACGCGTCCAGGGCCGATCGCCGATCCCGGCACCGGAGAGGTTGATGACCGCGTCCGCGCCCTTGAGGGCGGTGTCATCGATCCGGCCCTCGGCCGGGGCCCACTGGAATTCGGCGGGTGACGCCGGGGGACGCCTGACCAGTGTGGCGACGTCGTGGCCGCCGCCACGCAGGGCGCTGGAAAGGGCGGTTCCGATCAGCCCGGAGCCTCCGGCAACAATGATTCGCATGATCCATCTCACCATGCCCGGCACGGCAGGGAAACCTCCCGGGCGGCAGGGGACGTTTTGACTATGATCGAACGATGACCTCTTCGAGTTACTTCCGTTTCCCGCATCTGCACGGCGATCTGGTCACCTTCGTGGCCGAGGACGACGTCTGGATTGCACCTCTGGACGGCGGCCGTGCCTGGCGCGTGTCCTCACTGCAGCTGCCCGCCCGCAACCCCCGCTTCACCCCGGACGGGAAGCGCCTCGTGTGGACCGTGGTCCAGGGAACGGCCCCGGAAGTCGTCACGGCGGACGTCGACGGCGGCGGCTACCGCCAGCTGAGCTACTTCGGCCACAGCTCCACCCGGGTCAAGGGCTTCACCCCCGACGGCGACGTCGTGGTGACCAGCGCGTTCCGCCAGCCAGACAGCCGCCACACCCACGCCTACAGCCTGCCGGTCACAGGAGGCTGGGCGCAGGAACTTCCGTTCGGCCCGGTCGAGTCCGTGGCCTTCGGTCCCGTCGTCGGCGATGAACGCCCCGTGGTCCTGGCCAGCGTGCTGTCGCGTGAGCCCGCCTGGTGGAAGCGCTACCGCGGCGGAGCCGCCGGCAAGCTGTGGATCGACGGCGACGGCAACGGCGAGTTCGAGCGGCTCGCCACCGGGCTGGACGGAAACCTCACGGACCCCATGTGGGTCAACGGGCGGATCGCGTTCCTGTCCGACCACGAGGGCTACGGCAACCTGTACTCGGTGCTGCCCAACGGCAGTGACCTCCGGCGCCACACGGACCACGAGGACTTCTATGTCCGGCACGCCGCCACCGACGGACAGCGGGTGGTCTTTGAATCGGCCGGTGAGCTCTGGCTCCTCCCGGACCTCGGCTCGGACGCCATCAAGCTCAGGATTTCGCTGGGGTCCGCCTCCCAGGCGCGCCGCGCCGCGCCGTTGAAGCCCTCACGGCATCTCGGGGACGTCGTTCCGGACCGCACCGGCGGATCCAGCGCGGTGGAAGCCCACGGCACGCTGCACTGGCTGCGGCACAAGGACGGCCCGTCCCGCGTCCTCGAGGCCACGCCCGGGGTCCGGGCGCGCCTGCCGCGGCCCTTCGGTGACGGCCGGATCGCCTATGTCGCCGACCACGACGGCGTCGAGGCCCTGTACCTGAAAGCCATCGCGGCCCCGCTGCCCGGCGGCCACGCACCGGCCGCCACGCCGGCGCGCCCGGGCGCGCAGCCTGTGGAATCCGACGCCGGAACGCCCCTGCCGAAGCCGGTGTCCGCCGCAGCCCTGACCGGTTCCGGTACCGCTTCGGCCACCGCCCCGGCAGCCGCCGGGAGCGGGCATGACGGAGACGACGGCCTCGTTCACGACGGCCACCACGCCGACAGCGCCGCACCGGCCGCCCCCGTGCTGGAGAGCCCGGCGTCCGGGCAGCCCACGAGGATCGACTTCCCCAAGCCAAGCCGGGCCAGCGCCATCGAGGCCAGCCCCGACGGCCACTGGCTCGCCGTCGGCACCGCCTTCGGCGACATCTACCTCGCCGACACCCGGACCGGCACGATGTCGCTGCTCAGCAGCATCGGCGAAGGCAGCATCGACGGCTTCAGCTGGTCCCCGGATTCGGCCTGGCTGGGCTGGTCCGAGCCCGTCACCTCCTTCGGCTCCCGCAGCCGGCTGCGCATCACGAAGGTCGGCGGTGGCTTGGATGCAGGCCAGCAGCCCGCGATCATCGATGTCACCGACGGCCGGTTCCGCGACGAATCGCCGTCGTTCACCCCGGACGGCAAGTACCTCGCCTTCCTGTCCAACCGCAGCTTCGACCCGGTCTACGACGGACACTCCTTCGACCTGTCCTTCCCAAGCCCCATCAAGCCCTACCTCGTGGCCCTCGCCGCCGCCACCCCGTCGCCGTTCGGCCCGACAGTGGACCTGCAGTCCGACGACGCCGCGTCGGGCAGCGTACGCGCTGACAACACAGGCGCTGACACCACGGGCGCTCAGACCGCCGGCGCCGACGCGGCGGAAGCAGGGGCGCAAGTGGCCGCCGTCCGGGTCGACGCCGAAGGCCTGGCCCACCGCGTCATCAGTGTCCCTGTACCGCAGGGCAACTACTCCGCACTGTCCGCCACGGCCGGCGCGCTGCTCTGGCTGGACAGCGAACTCTCCGGCGTCACCGGTGAAGGCCGGGCCAGCCTCGAAGACAAGAGCACCGCGCCGAGCCTGGTCCGCTTCGATCTCGCCAAGCGCCGCGCTTCCACGATCGTGGAGGCGCTGGACAGCTACCGGCTCTCCGGTGACGGCGAGAAGGTGGTGTTCATCCAGGATAAGCAGATCCGCGTATCGCCCGCCGGGTCCAAGGCGGACGAGGATTCGGGCCAGCTGGTCAAGGTGGACCTGGACCGCGTCCGTGTGCAGCTGGACCCCCTGAGCGTCTGGGGCCAGGCCTTCGACGAGGCCTGGCGGCTCCAGCGTGACTTCTTCTGGACCGAGGACATGGCCGGCCAGGACTGGACCTCCGTCCACGCCCGCTACCGCCCGATCGTGGACCGGCTCGGCTCGCACGACGACCTCGTGGACCTGCTGTGGGAGCTTCACGGCGAGCTAGGCACCTCGCACGCCTACGTCCGGCCGGCGGCCGTCACCGAGAACGGCAGCAACGGCCAGGGACGCCTGGGCGCTGACCTTGCCTTCACCGGCCAGGGCTGGAAGATCACCCGGATCCTGGCGGGGGAGTCCTCCGATCCGCTGGCCACATCCCCGCTGACCCGTCCGGGCGCGGACGCCAAGCCCGGCGACGTGCTGCTGGCGATCGACGGCGTGGAGCTCACGGAATCGCGGACCCCGGCCGTGCAGCTGGTCGGCGCGGCAGGCCGCGCTGTCGAGCTCACCCTGCGCAACGGTCCCGGACACGGCGAACTGGCCGGAAAGCAGCGCCGCGTGGCCGTGGTCCCGGTCAAGGACGAGGAACGCCTGCGCTACCAGGAATGGGTTGCCGCCAATCGTCGGACCGTGCGGGAGGCCTCACAGGGCACGTTCGGCTACCTCCACATTCCGGACATGATGGCCAACGGCTGGGCGCAGCTGCACCGCGACCTGGACACCGAAACGGCCCTTGACGGGCTGATCGTCGATGTCCGCCGCAACCGCGGGGGCCACACCTCCCAGCTCGTCGCGGAACTCATCGGACGCAAGGTAACCGGCTGGAGCATGCCGCGCGGCGAAAAGCCCCGGACCTACCCGCACCACGCCCCCCGCGGCCCGGTCATCATACTCACCGACGAGTTCGCCGGCTCCGACGGCGATATCATCACGCAGGTCTCCAAGCTGCGGGGGATCGGGCCGGTCATCGGCACCCGGACCTGGGGCGGCGTCGTCGGGATCGACAACCGCTTCGCGCTGGCCGACGGCACCGGCGTCACGCAGCCGCGCTACGCCACCTGGTTCGCCGGCGGCGTCGGCTGGGGCGTGGAGAACTTCGGCGTCGCCCCGGACATTGAGGTGACCTTCCCGCCGCACGCCTACGCCGCCGGCACGGACCCGCAGCTGGAATACGGGATCGGTGCGCTGAAAGAAATGATCCAGGAGCTGCCGACCGACCGTCCGCCGGTGCGGGAGGGCTACCGCCGGGTGCGGCCCGCCCCGCTGCCCGCACGGCAGCAGGCCACCCAGGCCTGAGTCTGGCGGCCGGTCGGATCCGCGGCGGGTCACCTCCCGCCACGCGGGCTTGACGGCGAAGGCCCCCGTTCCCTTGACTGACAAGGGAACGGGGGCCTTCGCTGTGCTGCGGCCCGGCCTTCGTGAAGTCCGGGCCGCAGCAGCCGGTCCTAGGCGGCCAGTGTGGCGTCCAGCGTGATCTCGACGCCGGTCAGGGCGGCCGAGACGGGGCAGCCGGTCTTGGCTTCCGCCGCAACGCGCTGGAAATCGTCGGCCGAGATGCCGGGGACCTTGGCGCTCACGGTGAGGTGGCTGGTGGTGATGCCGGTGCCGGGCACGAAGGTGACGTCGGCCTTGGTATTGATTTCTTCCGCGGTGTGCCCGGCCTGTGCCAGGCCATTGCTGAAGGCCATGGAGAAGCAGGCGGAGTGTGCCGCCGCGATGAGCTCCTCGGGGCTCGTCTTGCCCTCGGCAGCCTCCGCGCGCGCCTTCCACGTGACGTCGAAGTTGCCCAGCCCGGAACTGTCCAGGGTCGTGTTGCCGGCACCTGTCATCAGGTCGCCATTCCATACAGTGTGTGCGGTGCGTGTTGTTGCCATGTCCACTCCTCGACGTCGTTGCGAATCAGCGATCAGGCAAATGCCGGATCGTGCCGTTTCCAATCCTAGGGATTCAGCGCCGCCGCCGCACGGATGTCCGCTGTCGGAGGATTGTGACCCGTACGCTGTGGCCCGAACGACGGCGGCGACGTACCCCGAGCGGGGTGCGTCGCCGCCATATGTTCCGGGGTCGGGCTACTGCCAGAGGGTGGCGATGGCCACGTTGAGCAGTGCCAGGCCGCCGACGCCGTGCGCGAGGCCCTTGCTGATGGGCTCGCCCTTCTTGTACTTGCGGCGGCCGATGAAAGCCAGGACGCCGACGGCCAGGGCCACGGCGAACTTGATCCCCAGCTTGAAGTAGTTCGCGTCCATGTGCAGGGCCGGGATCAGCCCCATCATGACGATTCCGGTGATGAGCTGGAGCATCGCGCCGTCGAACTGGCGGGGGTGGACTGTGGGGTTCTTCATCTGTCCAATCCAGATGCCCACAATCATGGCAGCGCCGACGATGTGCAGGAAGACCATGATGTTAAAGACGATATTCATGGCCCCAGTGTAGCCAGAAGTTTCTACGCATCGTAGTAGGACCCGCCTGGGTCCGGAACACGGAAACGGCGACGGCCGTGCGGGCTGTCCGGTGGTCACCCACCGCTGCCCGCACCGCCGTCGCCGTCGGTGTTACAGGATCTTGCAGCTGGCCTAGAGGCCGAGGTCCGCTTCGAACGCGCCCTCTTCGAGGCGTGCCTTCAGCGTCTGCAGGAACCGTCCCGCGTCGGCGCCGTCAACCAGGCGGTGGTCGTACGTCAGGGAGAGGTACATCATCGAGCGGATGGCCAGCGAGTCATCGCCGTTCTCGTCGGTGACCACGACGGGCCGCTTGACGATCGCGCCGGTGCCCAAGATGGCCACCTGCGGCTGGTTGATGATCGGGGTGTCGAACAGTGCACCGACGGAACCGATGTTGGTGATGCTGAACGTGCCGCCGGAGAGCTCGTCGGGGCCGATCTTGCCGTTGCGGGTGCGGTCCGCGACGTCGGCGATCTTGCCGGCGAGGCCCGCAAGGTTCAGGCTGCCCGCATCGGCAATGACGGGAACCAGCAGGCCCTTGTCAGTGTCCACCGCAATCGCCAGATGCTCGGCGTTGTGGTACGTGATTTCCTGCTTGTCCTCGTCGTAGGAGGCGTTGACCTTCGGGTGCTGCTTCAGGGCCTCGGCAACAGCCTTGGAGATGAAGGGCAGGAAGGTCAGCTTGACGCCGTTCTGGGCCTGGAACGAGTTCTTGGCCTTGAGGCGCAGCTTGGCGATCTTGGTCATGTCGACCTCGTGCACCTGCGTCAGCTGGGTGGAGATATCCAGCGACTCCCGCATGCGGCGGGCAATGACCTGGCGGATGCGCGGGGCCTTCTGCACGGTACCGCGCAGCGAGGAGGCAGGCGCAGCTGCTGACACAGCAGCCGGAGCCGCGGCAGGCGTAGCTGCTGACACAGCAGCCGGTGCCGCCTTGACCTCAGCGGCTGCCAGCACATCCTGCTTGCGGATGCGGCCGCCGACGCCCGTGCCGGTCAGGGAGGAGATGTCCACGCCCTGCTGGTTGGCCAGCTTGCGGACCAGGGGCGTGACGTAGCCGGATTCGGCCGGAGCGGCAGCTGCCTGCGGTGCGGCAGGGGCTGCGGGGGCCGCCGGAGCGGCTGCCGGAGCAGCCGCCTGGGCCGGGGCTGCCGGGGCTTCCTGCTTCGGTGCTTCGGCTGGTGCCGGCGCTTCGGCGGGTGCCGGTGCGGGAGTTGCCTCGGCAGCGGGTGCCTGGGCTGCCGGGGCAGCCGCAGGTGCGGCGGCACCGGAACCGATGACGGCCAGGACGGCGCCGACCTCGGCGGTTTCATCCTCGTTGACGCGGATTTCCTGCAGGGTGCCGGCGAACGGCGAAGGGATTTCGGTGTCAACCTTGTCGGTGGAAACCTCAAGCAGCGGCTCGTCCACTTCGACGGTGTCGCCGATGCTCTTCAGCCAGCGGGTGACGGTGCCTTCGGTGACGCTCTCGCCCAGGGCGGGGAGCGTGACCTCGTGGCCTTCACCAGCCGGGGCGGCAGCAGGAGCCTCAGCGGCGGCGGGTGCCTCGGCCGCGGGCGCCTCAGGAGCGGGTGCCTCTTCGGCGGCTGCCGGGGCAGCGGGGGCTGCCTCAGCTGCCGGGGCCTCCGCGGCCGGAGCGGCTGCTTCGCCGGCGGAACCGGAGCCGATGCGGACCAGCGGGGCGCCGACTTCAGCGGTCTCGTCTTCGGCGACGAGGATTTCCTCGATCACGCCGGCGATCGGAGAGGGGATCTCGGTGTCTACTTTGTCGGTGGAAACTTCGAGCAGCGGCTCGTCCACCTCTACCCGGTCACCTACCTGCTTGAGCCAGCGGGTGACGGTTCCTTCGGTGACGCTCTCACCGAGGGCGGGCAAGTTAACGGATTCAGACATATCGTCCCCGTTCTCCTTATTGATCTGTAGTGCGGATGATTGCTGCCTTGGTCGAGCTTAGTGCACCCGGCATTTCCTGCCGGGTGCACTAAGCCCTGTTGTCTTGCGGAAGTGCCTAGCCGTGGAGCGGCTTGCCCGCCAGCGCCAGATGCGCCTCACCCAGGGATTCGTTCTGGGTGGGGTGGGCGTGGACCAGCTGGGCCACGTCCTCGGGGTAGGCCTCCCAGTTCACGATCAGCGCGGCTTCGCCGATCTGTTCGCCCATGCGGGCGCCGATCATGTGGACGCCGACGACGGGGCCGTCCTTCTGGCGGACCAGCTTGACGAGCCCGCTGGTGCCCAGGATGGAGCTCTTGCCGTTGCCGGCAAGGTTGTATTCCTGGGTTATGACCTGGTCCTCGCCGAACTTCTCCTTGGCGGCCTTCTCCGTGTAGCCGACCGTGGCGATTTCAGGATCGCAGTAGGTGACCTTGGGGATGTTGACGTCTTCGACGATCACGGGCTTCAGGCCGGCGATTTCCTCGGCGACGAAGATGCCCTGCTGGTAGCCGCGGTGGGCCAGCTGGACACCGGGGACGATGTCGCCCACGGCGTAGATGTTGCCGACACCGGTGTGGAGGCGCTCGTTCGTGCTGACGAAGCCGCGGTCGATCGTCACGCCGGCGTCTTCGTAGCCCAGGTTGGCGGTGACGGGGCCACGGCCGACGGCCACGAGCAGGAGGTCTGCCTCGAACGTCTTGCCGTCCACCAGCGTGACCTTGACGCCGTCGGCGTTCTGCTCGACACCCTGGAAGAAGATGCCGGTGGAGAACTTGATGCCGCGCTTCTTGAAGGCGCGCTCGAGGCTCTTGACGATCGTCGCGTCCTCGTTCGGGACTAGCGAGGGGAGGCCTTCGACGATGGTGACGTCGACGCCGAAGGACTTCCAGACGGAAGCGAACTCGACGCCGATCACGCCGCCGCCCAGGACGATCGCGCTCTTGGGGATGTAGTCCATGGTGAGGGCTTCGTCGGAGGTGATGACACGGCCGCCGATTTCCAGGCCCGGCAGCGAACGGGAGTAGGAACCCGTGGCGAGGACGATGTTTTTGCCCTTGTAGGCGGTGCCGTTCACGACGACGGTGTCGGTGCCCTGGAGCTTGCCTTCACCTTCGATGACGGTGATGCCCTTGGACTTGATGAGACCCTGGAGGCCCTTGAACTTGCCGGCGACGATGCCGTCCTTGTAGGCGTTGACAGCGTTGATGTCGATGCTGTCGAGTGTGACGTTGACGCCGTACTTTGCCGAGTCACGGGCGTGGTCCGCCAGCTCCGCGGAGTGCAGCAGGGCCTTGGTGGGGATACAGCCGTTGTGCAGGCACGTGCCGCCGAGCTTGCCCTTTTCGATGAGGCCGACGGTGAGGCCAAGCTGGACGGCACGCAGGGCAGTCGCGTAGCCGCCGCTGCCGCCGCCGAGTACCAGGATGTCGAATTCTTGCGCAGTTGCCTGATCGGCCACTAAAACGCTCCCTCGCGTGAACGATGACGCGAGAGTACGCATCATCTGGTCTTGGAACTTGCCTGCCGTGATTATGCCAGCCGGCCGGTTCCCTTTCATTTGTGACTATTGTTTGTGGCTACGTGAGCCGGGACTACCGAGGTTCACCTTAGCGAACCACTAATACATGCTCCACCTTGCCGTGGCGTTTGTGGAGCGCTTGTGTCCAGTGTCACGCGGCGTTGTGGCCAGGGCATCACTGCCCCGGTCACAAAGCAGCGGAACCGTCAGGTGGCTGTCAGGTGGCTGTCAGGTGGCTGTCAGGTGGCCGCTAGACGGCCGGGGCCAGGAGGCCCTCGACGTAGGCCACCAGGGTGCGGACGGTGGAGCCGGTGCCTTGCTTGTGGTTGTAGCCGTAGGGGCTGCCGTTGTTGAACGACGGGCCGGCAATGTCAATGTGCGCCCACGGGATCTGCTCGCCGTCCTTGCGCTTGCCCACGAATTCGCGCAGGAACACGGCCGCGGTCATCATGCCGCCGTGGCGTTCTCCGATGTTGGCGATGTCGGCAACCTGGGAATCGAGGCTGGCCCGCAGCTCTTCCGGCAGCGGCATCGGCCAGACCAGCTCGCCGGCGCGGTCCGCGGCGGCCTTGAGCGGGCCGGTGACGGAGTCCGAACCCATGACGCCGGCGGTGCGGTCGCCCAGGGCGATCAGCTGCGCGCCGGTGAGCGTCGCGACGTCGATGATGGCGTCCGGGAATTCCTGGCTCGCCGCGACGATGCCATCGGCCATGACCAGGCGGCCCTCGGCGTCGGTGTTAAGGACCTCCACCGTCTTGCCGCCGAACATGGTCAGGACGTCGGCGGGACGCTGGGCCGCGCCGGAAGGCATGTTCTCCGCGATGCACAGCCAGGCGGTCGCCTTGACGGGCAGGCCCAGGCCGGCGAGGGCCAGCACGGTGTTAAGGACGACGGCGGCACCCGCCATGTCGCTCTTCATGTCGCCCATGCCCAGGGCCGGCTTGATGGAAATGCCGCCCGTGTCGAAGGTGATGCCCTTGCCCACCAGGGCGATCTTGGCCGTGGCCTTGGCCGGCGCGTATTCGACCTTCACCAGTCGCGGCTGCCGGGTGGAGCCCTTGCCGACGCCGAGGATGCCGCCGAAGCCCTCCTTCTCGAGGCGCTTCTCGTCCCAGACGGTCACCTTGACGGGCAGTCCCTTGGACAGCTCCCTGGCCGCTTCGGCAAAGGACTCGGGGTAGAGGTGGCTCGGCGGCTGGTTGACCAGCGAGCGGGTCGCGTTCACGGCCTTGCCGATCAGGGCCGCACGGTCCAGGACGGGCTGGAGGGCCTTGTCCGTGGCGAAGCCGGTGCGGATGACGACGTTTTTCACCGGGTCCTTCAGCCCGTCCTTGGAGGAGCGGTACTCAGTGAAGGAGTAGGCGCCCATGGCGGCGCCCTCGGCGACGGCCGCGACATCGGCGAGGGACGCCGTCGGCAGTGCCAGGGTGACGGTGGTGACGCCGGCCAGCTGGCGGACAGCCGAGCCGGCGGCGCGGCGGAGGGCTTCCTCGGAGAGCGGCTCTTTCGCGGACAGCTTGCCGACGCCGGCGAGCATCAGCACGGTGGCCCCGGCTTCCGGCAGGCCAGGCAGGCGGTGGGCCTGGTCGGCCGCCCCGGTGATGCCAAGAACGCTCAGTGTTTCCGCCAGGGCCTCCGCGGCCTTGGCCGTCAGCGGGTTGTCCAACAGCACGGGGCCGTCCGGGCCCTGTCCCACGCCGATGACGAGGGCATCGCTGGGGGACTTCTTGAGGTCCCCTGCGATTGCACTAAGTTTGACTTCAGTATTCTTGACCACGAGGACAGTCCTCAATTCTCTGTGATTTTTCGGCAGGAACTGCATGTTCGGCGCCCTGCCATGGGAACCTGGGCCGCCGTCGGCATGAGACGCGACCTAAGGGTCTGCAAAGCCGTCAATAAGGCCAGTTCCGATCGTAGTCTCTCCGCAGGGCCGGAATTCAATTGAATGAGAGCTGGAGCACACCACGGGCAGGAATTAGCCCGGACTCCGGGGCGTTGTAGCTGGTAACGGCGCCACCGCCTCGCTTGCCTTGGCCCCGATCCTCCCACCGCCGCTACCGTGAAAGGAACATGCCGTGATTGAACGGATTTCCGGCTCCTTGCTGGACCCCGAATCGCTTTACTCGCGTGATGGCGCGCTGTTCCACAGCCCTGAGCTGCGCGGACTGAACCTGGTCATGGGTTTCACCGGATTCGCCGACGCCGGCCACGTCGTCAAGCAGATCACCGCCGAGCTGCTGGACACCCTCGACTCCGAGATGATCGCCGAATTCGACGCCGATCAGCTCATCGATTACCGGACCCGGCGCCCGCAGATCAGTTTCGTCGAGGACCACCTGCAGGACTACCAGGCCCCGAGCTTGGCGCTGTACCGGCTCGTCGACGGGCTGGGAAGTCCGTTCCTGCTCCTCGCCGGCTTCGAACCGGACCTGCAATGGGAACGGTTCGCCCGCGCCGTCGTCGGCATCGTCGAAGAGCTGGACGTCAACCTCGCCACCTGGATCCATTCCATTCCCATGCCGGTGCCGCACACCCGGCCGGTCGGGGTGACCGTTCACGGCAACCGGCCGGACCTGATCGAGGGGATCTCGGTCTGGAAGCCGACCGTCGAGGTTCCCGCCGCGGTGGGCCACATCCTGGAGCTGCGGCTGACGGAAGCCGGCCGTAACGTGGCCGGCTATGTGATCCATGTGCCGCACTACCTTGCCGAAGCCGAATACCCGACGGCCGCCGTCGCCGGACTGGAGTACCTGGGCGCGGCCACTTCGCTGATGCTCCCTACAGACCGCCTCCGTGAGGCCGGCCGGGAGGTGGGGCGCCAGATCGCCGAGCAGATCGACGCCTCGGAGGAAGTCCAGCAGGTGGTGTCGCGGCTGGAGACCCGCTACGACGAGAAGGCCGAAGGGACCGTGCGGCGTTCCCTGCTCGCCGACGAGAATGATCAGCTTCCCAATGCCGACGCACTCGGCGCCGCCGTGGAGGCCTACCTGGCGCGCAAAGAACCTGGCGCGTAACAACCCGGCACGTAAAGAACCCGGAGAATAAATACTATTTATCCGACGGCGGGCATAATGGGGGAGTGACCTCACCCCGCGCCTGGCTGATCTGGATCATCGGGATCTTCGCGTACCTCGTGGCGGTCAGCCAGCGCACCTCCTTCGGGGTCGTCGGGCTTGAAGCCACGGAACGCTTTCATGCCAGCGCGGCCGAAATCTCCTTCTTCACCGTGCTGCAGCTTCTGGTTTATGCCGCGCTGCAGATTCCGGTGGGCGTGCTGGTGGACCGTTTCGGCTCCCGCGCCATGGTGGCCGGCGGCGCCCTGCTGATGGGGCTCGGGCAGCTGCAGTTGGCGTTCGCGGAGAACATCCCGGGCGGCGTGCTGGGCCGGGTGCTGGTCGGAGCGGGCGACGCCATGACCTTCATCTCGGTGATCCGGCTTCTCCCGCTCTGGTTTGCCCCGGCCCGCGTTCCGCTGCTGACCCAGCTGACCGGCATGTCCGGGCAGTTGGGACAGCTTTTTAGCGTGGTGCCGTTCGCCATGATCCTGCACTCAGCCGGCTGGACCCCCGCCTTCCTGACACTGGCAGCGATGTCGGGCCTCGCCGTCGTCCTCGTGCTGGTCCTGCTCCAGGACCTGCCGCCCGGACATCCGGCCCCGGAACCGTCGCAGGGGCTGCGCGCCACCGGTATTTCCCTCGCGCACGCCTGGCGGCAGCCCGGAACCCGGCTCGGCCTGTGGAGCCACTTTACTGTCCAGTTCGGCGGCACGGTCTTTGCGATGACCTGGGGCTACCCCTTCCTGATTTCCGCGCAGGGACTGGATCCCGGGACGGTCTCGGCCCTGATGACGCTCTATGTGGCCGCCGCCATCGCTGCCGGACCCCTGATGGGCAGCTTTGTCGCCAGGCACCCCCTGCGGCGGTCCACCATGGTTCTGCTGATCTCGGGTGCCACCGCGGCAGCCTGGGCGGCCGTGCTGCTGATGCCGGGCAGGTCCCCGCTCTGGCTGCTGGCCGGACTCGTGGTGGTGCTGGCCATCGGCGGCCCCGGCTCCATGATCGGCTTCGACTTCGCGCGGACCTTCAACCCGGCACACCGGCTCGGAACGGCCACCGGGATCGTGAACGTGGGCGGATTCATCGCCTCGCTCGTGGCCATCTTCCTGATCGGCCTGGTGCTTGACGTCCTGCACGCCACCGGCTTCTCCCAGGGCGAGCTGTATGCCCTTGATCCGTTCCGCGTCGCCTTGAGCGTCCAGTTCCTGCTGCTGGCCGGCGGGGCCGGCGCCATCCTCGCGACCCGGCGGAAAGTCCGCCGTCAGATGGCGGCCCAGGGAGTCGTGGTCCTGCCGCTGCTCACGGCCCTCGCCCGGCAGCGCAGGCTCAGCGCGGAACGCCGCCGCACGCCCTGAGGCCCAGGTTCCCGCCGGTTGTCCACATAGCGCCTGCCAGGACTGACGCGCGGACGCGGCCCGCGCGAAGCTGGCTTCATGACAGCTCCCGATCACCTGAGAATCACCGGCCCCGAAGACATCCTCGGCTTCATTCCGCATTCACTGGGCTACTGGCCGCAGAACAGCCTCGTGGCCATGACCTTGCAGGGCAAACGGCTCGGCGCCACGCTGCGGATTGACCTGCCAGGTCCCGGCGGCGGTTCCGGCAGGACAGTCGGCGGTACTGCCGGCTTTGCCGGTTTCGCCCGCACCGTCGCGTCCTATCTCGAGGCCGACGACGCCGCGGACGGCTCGCTGCTGGCTTTCTTCACCGGGGGTGACGGCGACAGTGACGGCGGCGACATCGACGGTACCGGTGACGGTGCCCTCTGGGCCCGCCTCCTGACAGAGCTGGAGCTCGCCCTCGAGGAAGCGGGCATGCCGCTTCGGGACGCCTGGATCATCGGGGCGGAGTACTGGCGGAACGCGTACTGCAGCGATCCGGCGTGCTGCGCCCCGCCAGGGCGGCCGGTCGACGAGATCAGGAACAGCCGGCTCAACGCGGAAATGGTCTTCCGCGGCAGCAGGGTAGGCGCTGCGCCGGGTGCTCCCGCGGCGGAGCTGCCGCTGCGGCGCCCGGATCCGGCCACACTTGAAGCTGAGCTGGGCTGGTCGCAGGAGTTCTCCGGGCGCCGGCGGGATAGGGCCCAGTTCGGGCAGGTGCTGGACGTCTGGATGCGGGTCCTGCGGGCCGCTTCGTCCCCGGGAGCCCCGCCGGGCCTTCCCCCGGACCGCACCCCGGACCTTTCCCCGGGGCTCGCCGGCTACCTGCGCGCCAGTCTGTGCGTCCAGGCCTGGCGCGACGCCGTGCTGGTGATGGCGGCGGCCGGCCGGGCCGCGGCCGAACGCGGCGCCGAGGAATTCGCTGTGTTCGACACCCGCACCCTCACCCGGCCCCCCGGCACGCAGCCTCCCGCCGCCCCGCCGCCTGCTCCGATGCCGATGCTGGAGGGCTTCCCGGCGGAGGAGCCACCCGGGCCTGCGCCCGGCCCCGTCGGCGGTCCGCACGAGGCTCCGGGCTACGGGGACGTCTTGCTCGGCCTGGCGCCCTCGGTTCCGGACTGGGCCCTGATGGTGAAGCTGGAGCGGGTCCTGGTGCAACTGGGCGGTGACGGTGGCGCGGAGGCGCGGGCTGCCTCGCTGACGGCGCGGGGCTGGATCGAATGGTGCCGGGGCAGAGGGTCCTTCGCCGACGCACTGTTCCGCCAGGCAGTGCACGAGTACCCGGGGTACCGGCTGGCCGAACTGCTGGCGGAACTCGCCCGGCGGGGCACCCTCTGCGGCTGGGCGGCCAGGCGGGAAGCCGCATGGCAGAAGTTCGCGCCGGACGCGGCCTGAGGATCCGCCGGAATATTGCGCACGCTGCGCCCGGGAAAGACACCGAGTCCAAAAACCGTGAGACAATAGTTGCCGAGACCCGGTTGGGTCCGTGTATCAAGTGCTCGCAGTGAACCTTGGAAACAGGGAACATTACGGCCGCCCCAGCAGTTCTAGTAAGTGGCTCTGCTGGCCGTGGTTGCACCTGATGTGAAACACGGACTTGACAGGGTCATAGTGGTGTTGCCCGTATGGCGATTCCGCAGACCGCTGCTAGAAAGGTTTTCTGTGACCCCGTCTTCCGCGAAGAAGGAACCCGCCGACCAGGCCGAATTGTCCCCTGAGGAGAAGAAGGCGGCGACGAACGCCAAGCGCGCCGCCACGCGTGCAGCCAACAAGGCTGTCAAAGACGCAGCTTCCACCGAGGGCGGCGACACCGTATCGGGAGTCGCCAAGCCTGAGCCCAAGAAGCGCGGGCCCAAGCCCGGCGCTAAAGCCGCGGCGGAAGCCGCCGGCAAATCCGCCCGTGGTCAGTCAGACGACGACTCCGATGACGTCGAAGTCGAGGCGGACCTCGATGACATCACACCCGACGCCGCCGAACTCGGCGAAGACGGCGAAGAGGTCGCAGGCAAGGCCGCAGCCTCGACCGGCTCCGGCTTCGTGTACTCCGACGCCGACGACGACGACGCCCCCGTGCAGCAGGTCATGTCCGCCGGCGCCACGGCAGACCCCGTCAAGGATTACCTGAAGCAGATCGGCAAGGTCGCCCTGCTGAACGCTGAGCAGGAAGTGGACCTGGCCCTGCGGATCGAAGCCGGGCTCTTTGCCGAGGAGAAGATCGCCGCCGACGACGGCACCATGGATCCGAAGCTCAAGCGTGAACTCGAATTCGTCATCCATGACGGCAAGCGCGCCAAGAACCACCTGCTGGAGGCCAACCTCCGCCTCGTGGTGTCGCTGGCCAAGCGCTACACCGGCCGCGGCATGCTGTTCCTGGACCTGATCCAGGAAGGCAACCTGGGCCTGATCCGTGCCGTCGAGAAGTTCGACTACACCAAGGGCTTCAAGTTCTCTACCTACGCCACTTGGTGGATTCGCCAGGCGATCACCCGGGCCATGGCCGACCAGGCCCGCACCATCCGCATCCCGGTGCACATGGTGGAAGTCATCAACAAGCTGGCACGCGTGCAGCGCCAGATGCTGCAGGACCTGGGCCGCGAACCCACCCCGGAGGAGTTGGCCCTCGAGCTGGACATGACTCCGGAGAAGGTCGTCGAGGTCCAGAAGTACGGGCGCGAGCCCATCTCCCTGCACACGCCGCTCGGCGAGGACGGCGACTCCGAATTCGGTGACCTGATCGAGGACTCCGAGGCCGTGGTCCCGGCCGATGCCGTGAGCTTCACCCTGCTGCAGGAACAGCTGCACTCGGTGCTGGACACGCTCTCGGAACGTGAAGCAGGTGTGGTGGCGATGCGCTTCGGCCTGACTGACGGGCAGCCGAAGACTTTAGACGAAATCGGAAAGGTCTATGGCGTGACGCGTGAGCGGATCCGCCAGATTGAATCCAAGACTATGTCCAAGCTGCGGCACCCGTCGCGGTCACAGGTGCTGCGCGACTACCTGGACTAAGCACGGGACATTCAGCAAGGGCCTCCGCCGGATCACCTCCGGCGGAGGCCCTTGCTGTTTAGCCCAGAGTCTGGATTCGTCCGCGCCTACTTGGCGGAACCCTGAACGGGCGCTTTGTCAGGCAGTGGGCTGGCGACCGCTGCGGTCCCTAGAATCGGATAGCGTCGATCACCTTGACGCGGATTGCGACAAGGGCGGGTATCGCTCCGGCTAACGCACCCACCAGCACGGCAGAACCAAGTCCCAGCATCGCCGCCTCAACCGGAGATGCTGGATAGTGACTCAGGCCCGGCGCGATTTTGGATTCGATCCAAGGGTTCTTGACCACGGCAACGGCCAGCATCACGCCGGCCATCCCGGCCACTGCCGTCGCCACCACAGACTCCATCATGACGCCGAGAAATATCCGTCGGGACGTGGCCCCGAAGCTGCGCCGGATGCCGATTTCACGCACCCGGTACCGCACGGTGACCATGGAAATATTCAGCATTCCGACCGCCCCCAGGAGCAAAACGAGCCCGGCAATACCGCCCACGGCCAGCTGGACCGTCGCGAACGGATCTCCGTGACTGGCGTAGTCCATGCGGTCAGCCTGGGCCTGCATGCCCGGGAACTGCCGTTGAAGGTCTGAGATGATGGCTGCCTTGAGCGCGTCGGCCTGGCCGTCCTGGACCCAGAGTTTGAACTGCCAGGGTCCTGATCCGGGGACTCCGGCCTGTTCCGCGGCGCCCGTCAGCATATAGGCCGACGGCGGTGACTCCGGGTACGGATCCGGAACCACTCCGATCATCACCGCGGTTGTTTCCTGGTTGCCAATCAACTTCACCTTCGGATTTGTGGTCAGGTTTGGTCGCCCGGCAGCGGTGTAGAACGCCTCTGAAACGACCAGCGCGGGGGCCAGTCGTTCCTCGTCGTCGGCCGCAAACCAGCCTCCTTGGCTGACGTCCAGCCGGTGAATGATGCCGTAGCCGGGATCCACCAATTGCAGCTGTACCTGCCGCACGCCGCGCGGAAACTGGAATGACTGCTGCGCCTGGGCCGAACGTGAGTAGTACGCTATGCCGTAGCGCTGGATGATGCGCGGTAGGCTTCCTCGAGTTTCTGCGGATTCGGTTGGCTAGGGCCATAGACTCCTACGCCCAGGATCGCCGAACGGCCGCCGTTACGTTCGGAGGTCGCTTTGAACCCCTCACGCGCCAGATTTCCTACACCCACCACCGAGGTCAGGGCTGCAACCGAAAGGGCCACTCCCAGCAGCGCCAATAGAATGCGTGTCTTGTTGATCCGAAGCTCCTGCCACGCCTCCACCAGGGCCGAAGCCACGCCGGTCACGCGGGCACCCCCGCCGGGACCTCGGCCGAGGTGAGAACGCCTGATTCCAGGCGGTAGCAGGCGCGCGCCAAAGCGGCGACATTGACGTCGTGCGTGATGGTCACGAGGGCGGCTGCTGATTCCGTCGCCACGACATCGAGCAGGGCCATGACTGCCTGCCCTGTGTCTACGTCAAGCGCCCCTGTGGGTTCGTCCGCCAGGATCAGCCGCGGCCGGCGAACCAGCGCTCTTGCTATCGCCACCCTTTGCTGTTCACCACCGGAGAGCATATTAGGCAGGGTCTGCGCACGCCGGGCAAGGCCCACCCGGTCCAGCATGTCCATGGCAAGTTCCCGGCGTCGCCAGAAGGCAGCACCGCGAGCGTACAGCAGAGGCGTGATCACGATGTCCAGTGCGCTGCGGCCCGGCAAAAGGTTGAACTGCTGGAACACGAAGCCCACTGATGACCCCCGCAGTTTTGCCCTCGCGTTGCTGCCGAGTTGCTCCACTGGCGTTCCCTGGAAGCAGAGTTCGCCGCTGGTGGGCAAGTCCAGTAGTCCGAGCAGGTTCAGCAAGGTTGATTTTCCACACCCGGATCGTCCGATCACCGCCATGTGGTCGCCACCGCGGACAGTGAGATCCACGCCTCTGAGAACATGCAGTTCCTGATCGTCCGGCAGCCGGACGGTCCGTGTTACGCCCTTGAGAGACACCAGTTCCTCCACAATCAGCCTCCGGCCGGGTACGAGCCGGGCCCGGCGAACTGCGGGCCCGGTTGCATCTGTGCAGGGGCGCCGGGAATGAACTCGAGGACAGATTCCCCTTCGGCAAGGCCGGAGACGATCTCAACTTTGGAGCCGTCATTGAGACCCAGCTGGACCTTCGCTGCTGAGGTTGCCCGTCCGGGCCTCCTGCCGGCGGTCCGGTATCGGGACCGGGGGCTGCGCTTGCCGGAGACAGCCAGACCGATCCTTCCTTGACGCTGCCCTGCACGGAAGTGAGCGGCACGGTGATGACATCGGTGGCCTGGCCGGCGGTCACAGCCATTGTCGCGCCCAGTCCAGCAAATACCTCAACCCCGGACGGGACGGCGCAGCTGATTGTTCCGGTTGGTGCGCCACCCTGTTCGCCGGTCCCGCCTCCGCCCGGGATGGCGGCGGCGTACGGAACCGAGCGGCCCGCACCTCCGGAAATTCCGCCGGAGGCGTTTCCTCCAGCGCTCCCTGCACCGTCGCTGACCGCGCTCTTCAACACCACGGAGGGACACTCAAATGGTGCGGGGCCCCCGACAACGGATATCTGCGCGGAACCTGGCTTGGCCAGCAGCCGGTACTGCTGTGAGGCGTCGACTGATCCGCTGACAGTGAAGGTCCCGGGGTTCACGGTTCCGGTAAGGTCGCCCACGCCCACCTGCTGGTTGATCAGCACCGTGAGAGTTTCCAGTTCACCGACGCGGGAGCGAACACATCCGTGTAGGTATAGGCGGGACGAGGAATCGTCCGGGTCTGCTCCGGAGCCGGCCCACCAGGCTGGCCTGCCGCCGTCGTCGTCATGCCAGCAACGTCCGCCAACCGTGGTTCAGCTGGAACCTCAGTACGGACTTGGTACAGCCGTTCCCCCAACTCCACCTTGGTTCCAGATGACAGAAAAATGTGCGTCACCACGCCAGCTGCTGTGCTTCGGACAGCCACCGGGGCGTCACTCTGGATGGTTGCCTTGACTTGAACCGTATTGGTTACGGTGGTCCGAGTTGCCTGGACCACCGGAATGGCGACTGCCGCCCCCGGCCCAGCCACAGCGGGTTCTGGCTTCATTCCGTCGACGAAGGCGATTTTGACTAACGCCACGGCTATGATGGCGAACACCGCCAACCAAGCCACTGGCATAACGACGTGCCTGAAAATCCTCATCTCTACCCCAATCGGTAACTCCCCACAGAACCTCCCTGCGAGAGATGCACTCACAGCCTATAGCCGCCCACTATCCGGTCGTGGATATTGAGCAAGCGCCACAGCCACGGTTCCTTTGGCTGCCCAGGCGGCCGTCCCCGAAGCCTGTTGTTGAGCCTGATTGGACACAGAGATTTTGGCATTGGGGTTTGCCCCCATTGCGGAGGCCATTTGCACGACGGCACAGTGCGGGCTATGGGCAGGAACCCCCGTACATCTGGACGGAGACCGCGGACGACTTTCGTGCCTCGGGATCGGTGACTCTGATGACGACGCAAGCTGGCCCGCGGACGAGGGTCATGCCCGGAAACTGGGTCAGGCGGTCTTCACAGGCGGTGACGGTGTAGGAGTCCGGCAGCGCAAGCCGGCTGTTGCGCAGGGCTTCAGAGAGGCATCGTGCCGGGCCTTCAGCCGACGCTTGCGGAAGCGATGATGACGAAGACGGCGAGGGCAACGGCCCACCGGGCGAAGTTCACGCGGTGGCCGCCTTGCGTCCGGGAGCAACACGCCCGAGGCAGACGGTTAGGGTGACAAGAAGCGGACGAGCAAGAAGCGGACAACAAAAAAACCAGGGCCCCTCCGGCACGGAGGGACCCTGGTTTTTGGTTTCAGGTCATGGCCAAGGCCAAGGCCGTCGACGAGTTGTCGTCCAGGCGCCGAGCTGAAAGCGTTGGTCTAGTCGACCGGAAGCGGTGCCTTCTCCTGAAGGCGGCCTGTCTCGTCGTGCCAGTCTGAGCTGAGCGGCCTGAGTGTCGGTTCTACGGCGCGTGCGTGGTGGCCGCAGAAAAGAAGCTCACCGCCGGAGGCTCCGAGAACAACCCGGACATATGCCTGTGCTCCGCAACGATCGCACCGGTCAACGGTGGTGAGTGTGCGGTCCGCAACTGCTGTTGTCATGATCGGCCTCCTTGGTAGTTCGGTATACCTATATAACCAGTATTCGCAGCCAAAGCATTGCATGGATGGTCCACGTTCGCTGTCCGCGTATCACGTCTCGGTAACGGGTTCCTGTGCTCCGGGCCAGCGGGGAGTGGCAAACGGGTGCAGGGCGGGAGTCCGACTAACCTAGGATGAGCGTCAAATGCTCTGACTGTCCGCATGTGACTGTCCCGTTCCTGAAGGAGTTCACGACCCGTGGCACCCAGTTCTGATTACACCGCCCGGCATCTCTCAGTGCTGGAGGGCCTTGAGGCCGTCCGCAAGCGCCCGGGCATGTACATCGGCTCTACGGACTCCCGCGGGCTCATGCACTGCCTCTGGGAGATCATCGACAACTCCGTCGACGAGGCCCTCGCCGGTTTCGGCCACGACATCAAGATCATCCTGCACGCGGACAACTCGGTGGAGATCCACGACGACGGCCGCGGCGTCCCGGTGGACCTCGAACCGAAGACCGGGCTGACCGGCGTCGAGGTGGTCTTCACCAAGCTGCACGCCGGCGGCAAGTTCGGCGGCGGCTCCTACACCGCCTCGGGCGGCCTGCACGGCGTCGGCGCCTCCGTGGTGAACGCCCTGTCCGCCCGGCTGGACGTCGAGGTGGACCGCGGCGGCAAGACCTACAAGATGTCCTTCCGCCGCGGCGAGCCCGGCCGCTTCAAGGACCCGGGCACCAGGCCGGACCCGGCAACACTCTTCGAGCCCTTCGTGGACGGTTCCGTGCTGGATGTGGTGGGCAAGGCCAAGCGCGGCGTCACCGGAACGCGGATCCGCTACTGGGCGGACCGCCAGATCTTTACTCCGGACGCCAAATTCTCCTATGACGAGCTCGCCGCGCGCGCCCGCCAGACCTCCTTCCTGGTCCCCGGACTGAAGCTGACGGTCCGGGACGAGCGCAGGGTCGCCGGCACGCCGGGCGAGTCCGGCCCGCACGAGGAGGTCTTCCACCACGACGGCGGTTTGTCCGAGTTCGTCGATTTCCTCGCCGCCGACCCCGCCGTCACCGACATCTGGCGCCTGCACGGTGCCGGCAAGTTCAAGGAAACCGTGCCGGTCATTGACGAGAAGGGCCACAGCCAGCTCGCCGAGGTCGAGCGGGACTGCGAAGTCGACGCCGCGCTGCGCTGGGGGATCGGCTACGACAGCACCGTGCGCAGCTTCGTCAACATCATCTCCACGCCCAAGGGCGGAACCCACCAGTCCGGCTTCGAGCAGGCGCTGCTCAAGACCTTCCGCAAGGCCGTGGAAACCAATGCCCGCAAGCTCAAGGCCGGGAACGACAAGATTGAAAAGGACGACATCTTTGCCGGGCTCACCGCCGTCCTGACGGTCCGCCTGGCCGAGCCGCAGTTCGAGGGCCAGACCAAGGAAATCCTGGGCACCTCCGCCGTCCGCGCCATCGTGGCGAAAGTCGTGGAGCAGGAAATCAATGCCAAGCTGACCTCGGCAAACCGCAACGACAAGGCCCAGTCCGCGCTGCTGCTGGAAAAGGTCGTCAGCGAGATGAAGTCCCGCATCTCGGCCCGCGTCCACAAGGAAACCCAGCGCCGCAAGAACGCCCTGGAGACCTCCTCGATGCCCACCAAGCTCGCGGACTGCCGCACGGACGACGTCGCCCGCTCCGAACTCTTCATCGTGGAAGGCGACTCGGCCCTCGGCACGGCCAAGCTGGCGCGCTCCTCCGACTTCCAGGCGCTGCTGCCGATCCGCGGGAAGATCCTGAACGTCCAGAAGGCCTCGGTGGGGGACATGCTCTCCAACGCCGAGTGCGCCGCCCTCATCCAGGTGGTGGGCGCCGGCTCCGGCCGGAGTTTCGACATCAGCGCCGCCCGCTACGGCAAGGTGATCCTCATGACGGACGCCGACGTCGACGGCGCCCACATTCGGACCCTGCTCCTGACACTTTTCTTCCGCTACATGCGCCCGATGATCGACGAGGGGCGCGTCTTTGCCGCCGTCCCGCCGCTGCACCGGGTGGAGGTCATCAACGCCGGCCAGAAGGCCAACGAGATGATCTACACCTACTCCGAGGCCGAACTCCACGTCCTGCTGGCCAGGCTCGCCAAGGAGGGCAAGCGGTACAAGGAACCCATCCAGCGCTATAAAGGCCTGGGCGAGATGGACGCGGAGCAGCTGGCCGAGACCACGATGGACCCGCGGCACCGTACCCTGCGCAAGGTGGGGATCGAGAACGCGAAGCACGCCGAGGACACCTTCGACCTGCTGATGGGCTCCGACGTCGCGCCCCGCAAGGACTTCATCATCGCCGGCGCCGCGAGCCTGGACCGCGAGCGGATCGACGCCTGATCCGCCCTCTCCAGCCCTGGCGGGTCAGCCGAGCAGGCCGGGGACGAGCAACAGCGCCGTCGGCAGCGCCAGCAGCAGCAGGCACGCCGCCAGTACTGCGGCGCGCAGCGCTTCCGGAAGCGGAGGCTGCGGTGAGAGCAGGCGGCTGACGCGGGACGCCGTCGTGCGGGCAGACCCGGATCCTCCGGTGGCACCGGGCTGGCCGGAATCGACGTCGGACAGCCCGGGCTCGCTGAACGCCAGACGGCCCGCGGGGGCGCCGGGGGAGCCGCTCGCCACGATGGCGATCGCCTTGATGAGGGTGGCCTTGCTTTCGGTCTTCAACGCGACGTCGTCGGCGAGCATCTCGATCAGCGAATTGACCGCTTCCTGCGCCAGCCGGGTGGTCGGAAGCCACGGCAGCGCCTGGCGCCAGGCGGCGAAAGCCCACAGCAGGAGATGGTGACGCTGGCTCAGGTGGGCGTTTTCGTGGATCAGCACGGCACGCAGTTCGGCGGGTTCGAGGGCGGCCATCAGCCCGTCGGACAGGACCGTCACAGAGCGCGCGCCGCCCGGCAGGCAGTAGGCCACGGGGGAATCCACGCTGATGACCATGGTCCCCGGGCCGTCAGCGGACGGTGAGGCGAGCAGGTCCAGCAGTTCCCGGTGCCGCCGCCGCTGGCGCTGGATCTTGTAGTACGTCAGCAGCAGGGTGAACACGAGGTGGGCCGTCAGGAGTGCCGCGGCGGACAGCGCGAAGATGTGCCAGAAGCCCAGATCGGTGGTGGGCGCGTTGTTGAAGACCATGCCGGCCAGGGCCCTGAGGCCGGCCAGCAGGTTGTCCCCGATCGGTTCCAGCCCGTAGACCAGCATGGCGCCGATCATGGACAGGCCGCCGGCCAGGGCGATCGCCTGCCAGAGCAGCATCGCCGTGAACGGGGAACGGGCCGGCCAATGGGCACGGGAAAGCAGGATAGGCACCGGCCATGCCAGTACTATCGCCAGGACCGCCAGAAAATATGAGGTCCAGAACATCGGGCGCTAGCTGCGGCCCAGCAGTTTGCGCAATGTTTCCGCTTCCGTGTCCGTGACGGAACCAATGAACCGAGCCAGCACGGCTTCGCGGTCCGGAGCGGAGCCCAGCACCTCGTGCATGAGTTCCGCGGTGTGATCCGCACGGCTGGAGACCGCCTGGTACCGGTGCGGGCGGGTGCCGCGTTCGCGCTCGACGAGGCCCTTCCGCTCGAGGCGGGAGAGCACGGTGAGCACGGTGGTGACGGCCAGGTCCTTGCCTTCGTGGCCGGCGGTGCCGTCCTGGGGGCGGGTGCTCTGCGCGAGCATGTCCCGCAGGGTGTTGGCCGTTGCAGCCTCTTGCCCTGCCCAAAGCAGATCCATCACTGCCCGTTCCAGTTCACCGAGACTTGCCATTCCAAACGTCCTTCTTTGACGGCCGCTCCGGCGCGATGCTGGCGTGATGATCATGCCTGCCGGGGCGGTGTGTGAATACTTCAGTCTCAAATTTACCGCGTTTTGCGCATTCTTTCTACATGAGGTAGAACAGGGCCGCTCCGGCGTGTCGCCGGCAGCAGCGGGAAAGAACCGGTGCGGCCCCCTGCCGTCCCGCTGTGGCACCATTGCGGGCTGTGACATGCCGTGGGAGTCTGGGTTACGGGGGAGCCCCGATGTGTTCTACACTCTGTAGAAGTAATAGTTCTACGTAGCGTAGAAATTGCTCGAGCCTAGTCAAAAGTAGGGACTGCCTTGGACGCCTTGGAAATCGCACGCTGGCAATTCGGCATCACCACGGTCTACCACTTCATGATGGTGCCGCTCACGATGGGCCTGGGCCTGGTCGTGGCCGTGATCCAGACGCTCTGGTACCGCACCGGCAAGGCGGAGTACCTCCGGATGACCAAGTTCTGGGGCAAGCTCTTCCTGATCAACTTCATCATGGGCGTCGCCACCGGCATCGTGCAGGAATTCCAGTTCGGCATGGCCTGGAGTGAATACAGCCGCTTCGTCGGCGACGTCTTCGGGGCCCCGCTGGCCATGGAAGCCCTGCTGGCGTTCTTCGTGGAATCCACCTTCCTGGGACTCTGGATCTTCGGCTGGAAGCAGCTCAAGCGCGGCGTCCACCTGGCCTGCCTCTGGATTGCCGTCATCGGTTCCGCCTTCTCCGCCTACTTCATCATCGTGGCCAACAGCTGGATGCAGCACCCGGTGGGCGTCCAGATGATCAACGGCCGGCCCGTCATGACCGACGCCTGGGCAGTCTTCACCAACAACACGGCCCTCGTCGCCGTCCCGCACACGCTGTTCGGCGCCCTCGCCGTCGCCGGGGCATTCCTGCTGGGCATCGCCTGGTACCACCTGTGGCGCCGCCGCCACGACGGCATCGACACCGTCGGGGCGGATGGCAAGGTGATCCCCGGCGAGGCCGCCGCCATCCCCGGACGCGACCGCGCCGACCACGCCGTCTGGATCCGCTCGCTGCGGATCGGCGCCGTCGTCGCCATGATTTCCTTTGCCGGCACCGCGGTCACCGGTGACCTGCAGGGCAAGCTCATGTTCGAACAGCAGCCCATGAAGATGGCCGCCGCGGAGGCTGCCTGCCACGACGGCACCGGCTTCTCCGTGCTCAGCGTCGGCAACCTCGGATCCAAGAACTGCGACGACATCGTCGCCGTGATCGAGGTCCCCGGCATCCTGTCCTTCCTGGCCAAGGGCGACTTCACCACCGAGGTCAAGGGCGTGAACAGCCTGCTGGACGATTACAAGTCCAAGTACGGCGCCACTCTCCCGGACAACCCGATCTACGGGGACCGGGCGGGCCAGGACATCCAGTACGTGCCCGTCATGGAAGTCACCTACTGGGGCTTCCGGATGATGATCGGCTTCGGCGGACTGGCAGCCCTCGCGGCGCTCGTGGCACTCTGGCTCACCCGCAACGGCACGGTCCCGGCCTCCCGCGGACTCATGCGCCTGGCCGTGTTCGGGATCCTGGCCCCCTTCGGTGCCAATGCCGCGGGCTGGATCTTCACGGAGATGGGACGGCAGCCGTTCGTCGTCGCCCCGAACCCGGATCCCAGCGGGATCGACCAGGTCTTCATGTTCACCGCCGCCGCCGTCTCCCCGGCAGTGTCCGCCGGTGAAATCCTGACCTCCCTCGTGGTGCTGACCGCCGTGTACGCGGTGCTGCTGGTGGTCGAGGTCAGGCTCCTGGTCAAGTACATCCGGGGCGGCGTGGTCTCGGCCATGCCGGAACTCGCCCACGCGGCCGCCGGCAAGGACAACGTCCCGCCCGGGGACGGGACACCCGGCAAGCCCGGGGCAGGCGACGACGTCCTGGCATTCGCCTACTAAGCAACCGCAAACCACGAAGCGCAGAGGATTCTCAGCATGGAACTGCTACCCACCATCTGGTTCATTGCCATCGCGGTGCTGTGGACGGGCTATCTCTTTCTCGAGGGCTTTGACCTCGGCGTCGGCATGCTGATGAAGGGGTTCGCCCGGAACAACACCGAACGCCGCGTCCTGCTCAACACGATCGGCCCGGTCTGGGACGGCAACGAGGTCTGGCTCCTGACCGCGGGAGGCGCCACCTTCGCGGCCTTCCCGCTCTGGTACGCCTCCCTGTTCTCCGCGCTGTACCTGCCGCTGCTGCTGGTCCTTGTGGCTCTCATCTTCCGCGCCGTGGCCTTCGAATACCGGGGCAAGGTGGACACGCCGCAGTGGCGTGCCCGCTGGGACTGGGCCATCTCGGCCGGTTCCCTCGTGGCGGCCTTCGGCGTCGGCGCCGCGCTGGCGCTCACCACCACGGGACTGCCGCTGAATGCGAACGGCGACCGCGAGGGCGGCCCGTTCGCCTGGTTCAACGCCTACGCCGTGCTCGGCGGCCTCGCCGTCGTCGGGTTCTCGCTCCTGCACGGGCTGGCGTTCCTGGCCCTGAAGACCGACGGCGACGTCCGCCACCGGGCCCGCCAATGGTTCGTCCGGCTGCTGCCCGTGCTGCTCCTGCCCATCGCGGGCTGGGCGGTGAGCCTGCAGCTGCTCAGCGGGGAGGCCTGGACCGTCGTCGCGGTCGTCGCCGCGGTCGTGGCCGCCGCCGTGGCGTGGAATTTCGCGCGTAACGGCGCCGAGGGCCAGGCGTTCCTGTCCCTGGGCGTCTTCCTCCTCCTCGGCAGCGCGTCGATCTTCGGTGCCGCCTTCCCCGTGGTGCTGCCGTCTACGCTGAACCCGCAGTTCAACCTCACGATCTCCAACGCTTCATCCTCGGACTACACCCTGGGCCTGATGAGCATCGTGGCGTGCATCGGCCTGCCCCTGGTCCTGGCGTACCAGGCGTGGACGTACTGGGTCTTCCGGCGCCGGGTGAGCGCCGCGCACATTCCCGAGGCCCACAGCTTCCTTCCCGCGATCGCCGCCAAAGCGCTGGCACCCAAGGACTAATACCTGATGAGACCGTTCCCGGCCGGCCCCGCAACTCGTTCCGCCCTCTACCTGCTGGGCCTGCTCGCCGCACTGAAGGCGCTGTCCCTGGTGCTGATGGGCCAGGCGGTCGCGTCCATGCTCGCCGGGCTGATGGCCCACAACCCGGCCTGGGGTGAACAGCTCGCCTGGGGCCTGGCCGGGGCCGTCCTGCGCTCCCTCACGGTGTGGGCGCAGGCGGTGGCGTCACGACGTGCGGCCTTGGGCGTCAAGGAGGAACTTCGCCGGCAGCTGCTGGAACGCGCCCTGCGCAACGGGACCCGGTCTGCCGGGCCCTCTGACGGCGGACTCGCTGTGCTGGCCACGCGGGGACTGGACGCCCTGGACAGTTACTACACCCAGTTCCTTCCCGCCCTGGTCAACTGTGCGGCGATCCCGCTGCTGCTGGGGGCACGCATCCTGTTCGCTGACTGGATCAGCGCGGCGGTGATCGTGCTGACCGTGCCGCTCGTGCCGCTGTTCATGGTCCTGATCGGGCGTTACACCCAGGAACGGGTGCGGGAAGCCCAGTCCGCGCTCGCCCGGCTGTCCGGCCACATGCTCGAGCTCGCCAAGGGCCTCCCGGTCCTGGTCGGCCTGGGCCGCGCCACCGCCCAGCGGAAGGCCCTCGAGGACATCTCGGAGGAGTACCGCTTTCGGACCATGGGCACCCTGCGCACCGCGTTCCTCTCCGCCCTCGCGCTGGAACTCATCGCCACCATTTCCGTGGCCGTGGTGGCCGTCTTCATCGGCGTCCGCCTGGTCAACGGCGACATGGCCCTCGAAGCCGGACTGCTCGCACTGATCCTGGCCCCCGACTGCTACCTTCCGCTGCGGGAACTCGGCACGGCCCACCACGCCAGCGATGAAGGCCGTGCCGCGCTCGCAGAAACCACCGCGGTCCTCGAGGACCCGGGAGCCACACCGCTCAGCCCGGCACACGCCTCCGGCCTCGCCGCGGCTGACTTCGACGCCGGCCTCGCCGCCGCGCCGGGCCAGGCCGCCCGGCCTCCCGCAGTCAGCGTCGACGCGCTGACGGTCCGCTACAGCGGCCGGACGGACGCCGCCGTCGGGCCGCTGAGCTTCAGCGCGGCTCCCGGCAGGATCACGGCCCTCGACGGGCCCAGCGGCGCCGGCAAGAGCACCGTGCTGGGGGTGCTGGCCGGTACCGTCGGGGCAGGCACCGGAACGGTTGTCACCGGACGCATCGCAGGATTCACGACGGCGGATATCGCCTGGGTGCCGCAGCATCCCGTGATGGTGGCGCCCACGGTGCTGGACGAGGTCCGGCTGTACCTGGGAGCTCCAGGCGGGGATGCCTCGGCCGATGCTGCAGCCCGCCGCTGCCTGGCGGCCGTTGCCGCGGCCCACCTGGCTGCAAAGCACCCGGCCGAGCTCAGCCCGGGGGAGCTGCGCCGCGTGGCGCTGGCCCGCGGGCTGGCACGGATCGAGGCCGGAGCCACCGTGCTGCTGCTGGACGAACCCACCGCCCACCTTGACCGGGAATCGGCCACCATGGTCAGCCGCGCCATCGCCGCACTGCGCGGAAAGGTCACAGTGCTGCTCGTGGCCCACGACCGGCAGACCCGGGAGCTGGCCGATGAGCTCGTGGCGGTGGCACCTCACCGCGAGGGTGCAGCCGCGGGACGGCGGGTCCAGGCACAGTCACGGGCGCAGGCACAGGCTCCGGTCCTGGCACGGGCGCAGGAACAGGCTCCAGTTCCGCTCGCCGTCGGCGGCGGCGTCGAGACTGCCACGGCCGCCGCTGCCGCCCCCGGTGCTCCGGCAGGCACAACCGCTTCCGGCACAACCGTCTCCGGCACCCCCGCCTCCGGGATAGCCGCCGGCGGTACAGGAAGTACAACAGCGCAGCTGCGCCGCCTGCTGGCCCCCGTGGCGGCCCGGTTTGCCGCGGCCGGTGCCGTGGGCACCCTGGCGGCGCTCTTCGCCGTCGCCCTTGCCGGGCTGTCCGGCTGGCTGATCATCCGCGCCAGCGAGCAGCCGCCCATCCTGTACCTGCTCACCGCGATCGTGGGCGTGCGGTTCTTCGGCGTCGGGCGCGCTGCCCTGCGCTACGCCGAGCGGCTCCTGCTGCACGACGCGGTGTTCGCCGCCCTGACCCGGCTCCGGGGCCGGCTCTGGGAGTCGCTGAGCCGCCGTGCCCTGTCCCTTCGCAGGCTCCTGCAGGGCGGCAACGTCCTCGGCACCGTGGTGGACGACGTCGATACCGTCCGGGAACTGCTGCCCCGCGTGGTCCTCCCGCCGCTGACCGCCGTGGCCGTTGCCGCAGCCGCCGTCACGGGCATCGGGCTGCTGCTGCCGGTGGCCCTCCCGGCGGTGGCCGCCGCCGCGCTGCTGAGCCTCCTCGCCGCACCGGCGTTGGCGCTGGCCGCCGACCGGATGTCCGCCGGCACCGAACAACAGCTCCGTTCCGGCGGGCTGCGCGATGTCGCGGCCGCCCTGGACGCCCGCGCCGAACTGCACGCGAACGGTGTAACCGGTCCGGTGCTCGCCGCCATCGGCCGGATCGACCGCTCCGCGACGGCAGCCTCCCAGCGTTCCGCATGGGCCGAAGGGCTCGGCCAAAGCCTGACGGTGCTGGCCTGCTGCGCCGCCGCCCTCGCCAGCGCGATGCTTGCCGCACCGCTGGCCCTCAGCGGCGCGGTCGCGCCCGCGACGGTCGCCGTCGTCGTACTGCTGCAGCTTGCGCTCGTGGAACCGTATGCGGCCATCACGACGGCGGTCCGCCAGTACCCGGCGCTGCGCGCCGTGCTGCGGCGCATCAGCGAGGCAGGCGTCCTTGAGGGCAGCCCGGGGCGGGCGCCGGAGGAGGTGCCCGGCGGCCTGGTGCCGGTGCCGACACGGCCCGGCGGCGTCCCGGGGATCGAACTTGCGGGGCTCGCGGCCGCGTGGCCCGGTGGCGACGCCGTCTTTTCCGGGCTCACGGCGTCCGCCGGACCGGGGCGCTGGCTTTCCGTGACCGGTGCGTCCGGGTCCGGCAAGTCGACCCTGCTGGCCGTGATCCTTGGCTTCCTGCCCGCGGCGGGCGGCCACCTGTACCTGAGCGGCCGGGCCGCCTGGTGCCCGCAGGAGGCGCATCTGTTCGACTCGACCATCCGCGGCAACCTGATGCTGGGACGGCCGGAGACGCCCGTCACCCGGCTGGACCCGTCCCCGGACCAGTCCCCGGACCCGGACCCGTCCCGGGACACAGTGCGGGCAGGGCTGGAGGATCAGATGCGGGCGGCCCTCGCCGCGGTGGGCCTCGGGCCCGTGCTGGCCGGGCTCGATGACGGGCTGGACACACGGATCGGTCCGGGCGGGGCGTTCCTCAGCGGAGGGGAGCGCCAGCGCCTGGCTGTCGCCCGCACGCTCATGACAGGGGCTGATGTGATCCTGCTCGATGAACCGACGGCGCACCTCGATGCGGACGCGGGCCGGGCCATGCTGGCCGAACTGCGGCATGGGCTCCGGGACCGCACCGTCGTCCTCGTAACGCACAACCCGGACGACATCGCCGCGGGCGACAGCCGCCTGGACCTCGACGAGGCCGCGGCCATCACCGCCGCCCCGGTTCTGGCGCGCGGCTAGGCCGGACAAGGCATCCCCGGACGTCGCCTCGGAGAACCCCACCGGCGCTCTCGCCCTGTACTTCAAGATGGGTTACGCCGCCGTCAGCCGCAGCGCGGCGTGGGACAAGCGACTCTAGCCGTCCACGCTCTAGCTAGCCGTCCACATCGTGAAGGTGATGGACGACGTCGTGCAGGAAGTACTGCGCGAAGGTCAGGACCGTGAACACCGAACCGTTGCTGCGGGTTCCGGTCCGCTGCCACTCGTCCTCGACGACGGCGGCGAAGGTCGCAGCGATCTGTTCGCCCTCGGCTATCAGCTCATCAGCCACCGTGCGGGGATCCGCGCCGGCATAGTCGCCGTCGATCGCTGCCTGGTCCTGGTCCCAATTGGCGAAACGGGCGTCGTCCTCGGCCAGCATGAGGTTGAGCCGCTGGTCGAACAGGCTGAAGACATCGCGCACATGGCAGGCGTACTCCAGCGCAGACCACGTGTGGTCGTTGGGCCGGACGCCAACATCCTCCCGGCGAAGCACGGCACGCCATCGCGGAAGCATGTTCACCACGGTTCCCGGGACGGTCGACGGCGTGACGGTGGCGGCGTCGAAGCCGCAATCGGGACACGGCGTGGCCAGGACCCAGGTCCAGTCTTTTTCATCGGGGATGATCGGCATGGCAGTAGTCTAGGCGCACTCCTCCCGGACCCGATGATGCGGGCGTGGTTTAGAGCTGACCTGGGCGTCTGAACCATCCCTCATCTTTGGGCGGCTTTTCACACGGCTTACCAGGCGGCCTCTCTTCCCCACCATTGGTGCGGGAGGGCAGCCTAATTTTGTCGGACCCCTCTGGCAGAGTTTAGTTATGGAAGCCATGAGGGAATTCGCATCCTTCCCTGACACGGGTCAGGACACACAGTCTGGCGTGGACGGCGCCCTGGCCTTGCTCCAAACGGTGGGTTCGACAGCGGTGGAGGACGCGGAGACCTTGGGATTCCTCGCAGCCTCTGACTTTGCCAGCCAGGTCGAGGAACTCTCCCGGACCGTGGAACATCTTCAAATCGTGGCGGCCGGCGCCGTGGACCGGACCAGGAATCAGGCCCCGGCTTCGGTTGCGTCGGGCAGCAAGGGTTGGACCACCGGCTGGCGCGACACCTCGACCAACGGAACGGCCGGCCCCGAGGGAGCTTCCATCACCGACGGGCTTTCAGACAGCCCAAGTGGCATGGACGCCGCCAGCGCTGTGGACGACGGCTACAGGAACTCCACGGAGTTCCTGCGGGCGCGGCTGCGGATCAGCGCCACGGAGGCCCGGCGCCGGCTGTCCCTGGCCGAAAGCCTCCTGCCGCGCCACGGCATCGCCGGGAAGCTGCTGCCGGCCGCGCGCGCGGAACTCGGCGCCGCCGTCAGCTCCGGCACGGTGGCGTCCCGGGCCGCGACCATCATCGCCCTGGCGCTGGACCGCGTCCGGCACACGTGCGACGCCGACGCCGCGGCCCGGATGGAACACGCCCTGACGCGCACCGCCGCGGAGAACGATCCCGACTTCCTCGTGCGAGTCGCCCGGCGGTGGACCGACGCCTTGGACCAGGACGGCGCCGAACCCTCCGAAGAGCTGCTGCGCCAGCTGCAGGGCGCCTTCGTCCGCCGGACCCGCCACGGCCTCCATCATCTGGAGATCTTCGCGACCACGGACCAGTTCGAACACCTCCTCACCGTCATGAACACCGCCACCAACCCCCGCACCGGCACGGCGGCGCCGGATGTGCCCGCCGACGGGCAGGACCGGGCCGCTTGCACGTCAGCTTGCACGTCAGCCGTCACGTCCGGCGATACGTCAGGTGGGATCGCTGGGGTGAGCGGCGGGGCCGAAAGCGGGCCCGGCTCCGCGGGATTGGACCTCCGTTCCCGGCCGCAGAAACTCCTCGACGGCCTCGTCGGGGCCTGCAAGGCCGCCCTCGCCGCCGGCTCGCTGCCCGCCGCCGGCGGACTGCGCCCGCAGGTCATGGTCACCATCGACTACCGGGACCTGCTCGCCCGGCTGGGACACACAGACGGAACGGCGGCAGGCGGCACTGCCGCCGCGGGCCGGACACCGGAGCACACCGGCACGCTGCTGTTCACCGGGCCCGTCACAGCCTCCACGGTCCGGAAGATCGCCTGCGACGCGGACATCATCCCGGTCCTCCTCGGCGGCGAACGCCAGATCCTGGACATCGGCCGGACCTCCCGGATCTTCCCGCCGCACATCCGCAAGGCCATCACGGCACGGGACCAGGGCTGCGCCTTCCCCGGCTGCACGCTCCCCGCACCGTGGTGCGAAGCCCACCACATCAGCTACTGGTCCCGCGGCGGGACCACCAGCACGGATAACGGCACCCTCCTATGCAGCCACCACCACCATCTGATCCACAAAGAACAATGGAGCATCCAGGTCCGGACCGGGGTCCCGTGGTTCATGCCGCCGCCGCACCTGGACCCGAACCAGGAACCCCGAAGAAACCACTACTTCCGGTCATGAACGGCGTCATGAACGGCGCCCGTTCGAGTCATCACGCGGGTCTGTTCCACATCTCGTTTGGCAAAGAAGATCCTGCCGGCAGCCGCCGGAAAGCCTGCTGCAGTTTCCCGGATACTTGCGGTTCGAATAGGAGTAATCTTCATTCCGGGGGGCGGGCCCGGAAAGGGAGTAGCAATGCTTAAGGATCAGCAGGTCGGCGCTGTGTTGCCGGCCTTGGACATCGCCCGTGCGCGTGATTTCTACCGTGACAAGCTCGGGCTCGAACCTGAGAACCCGGATGCCGACGACAACCTGCAGTACAGGTGCGGCGACGGAACCGGATTCTTCCTGTACCAGACGGCCAACGCCGGGACAGCCAAGAATACGCAGATCGGTTGGATGGTCAGCGACCTCGCGGCTGCCGTCGCGGAGCTGCGGGCCAGCGGAGTCGTCTTCGAGGACTACGATTTCCCGGGCCTGAAAACCGAAGACGGCATAGCAACCTTTCCGGACGGAAACGCGGCCGCATGGTTCCTGGACTCTGAGGGCAACATTCTGAGCCTGAATCTAACCCGCTAGATTCCTAACCGAAACAATGCCCTGGCGGGAGCCCGGGCCGGCCGCGGAAGCGCCGTCCGCCCGGGCTCTGTCTGCTTCCGGCTCTAGGCTTCCGTCTCGGGTGCCTGCACCCACGCCATGCTCGGACCGATCGTGTCGATGGCCTGGGAGAGCGGGATCCCGGACCCGTCGCGCCGGCCGTGCTCGCCGGGCAGGGACCGTGCCACCCCGGCCAGGGAGGACGCCTTCGCCGGACCGTGCCCGGCCCAGGCGAGCAGGAGTGTGTCCTCGCCCTTGAGGAAGCGGTGCGCCCGGACCCCGGCCGTGGCACGGCCCTTGGCCGGGTACTCGGCGAGCGCCGTGACTTTGGCGGCCCCGGGAGCGGTGCCCGGCAGGGCACCCTCGGTCCCCGCGATGGTCACGACGACGGCGGCGCTGTCGTCCGGGACCGCGGTGCCGAAGAACAGGACCTGGTCCCCGGCGGCCAGCTTGATGCCCGCCATGCCGCCGGCGGTCCGGCCCTGCGGCCGGACGGCGGCGGCATTGAAGCGCAGCAGCTGCGCCTGGCGCGTCACGAAGACGAGGTCGTCGTCGTCAGACCCGGCGGGCGCGATACCCACCACGGTGTCCTTGTCCTTGAGGGCGATGACTTCCCAGTCCTCGCGGTTCAGCGGATAGTCCGGCTGGACGCGCTTGATCACGCCCTGCGCCGTACCGACCGCGAGGACCTGATCCAGCGGTGCGAACGCCACGAGCGATTCGCCCTTCAGCAGCGTGATGAAATCCCTGGCCGGAACGCCCCCGGCCATGTTTGGGGTTCCCGACGTCGGCGGCAGCACCGGCATGTCCATCATCTGGAGGCGCAGCATGCGGCCCTGGGAGGTTACGGCGGCAATCTCGCCGCGCGCGGAGCTCTTGACAACGGACTGGAAGACGTCGTGCCGGGTCCGCGGTCCGGACTCCGCGAGGCTGTCCTCGGTGGCGGTGCGGGCGATCTGGCCGGACGCGGTGAGGATGGCCCAGCAGGGATCGTCCGCGATCTCCAGCGCCAGCGTCCCTGCCTTGCCGTTGGCCTTGCCCTTGGCCCCGGGAACGGCGGCCAGGGTGGCCGCGACGGTGGGGGAGACCGCCTCGGACTCCAGTAGCACAGTGCGGCGCGGGGTGCCGTACCTCTCGGCGATCTCGGCCAGTTCAGCGGAGACCAAACCGCGGAGTCGCTCGTCCGAGCCGAGGATGGCTTCGAGCTCAGCGATCTCGCGACGCAGCTCGTCCTGCTCCTTCTCGAGTTCGATCCGGGAGTACTTGGTCAGCTGGCGGAGCCGGAGTTCCAGGATGTAGTTGGCCTGGATTTCGGAAAGGTCATAGATGGACATGAGGCGGTCACGGGCGGCGGCGACCTCGTCGGATGACCTGATGATCTGGATGACCTCGTCGATGTCCACGATCGCGATGAGGAGGCCCTCCACGAGGTGCAGGCGGTCCTTCTTCTTGCTTAGCCGGAAGGCCGTGCGGCGGCGCACCACGTTGATGCGGTGGTCCACGTAGACGGAGAGCAGCTGCAGCAGCCCGAGGGTCTGCGGCTGCCCGTCCACCAGCGTGACGTTGTTGATGCCGAAGGAATCCTCCATCGGGGAGTAGCGGTACAGCTGCTGGAGCACGGCGTTGGGGTTGAAGCCGTTCTTGAGCTCGATGACGAGGCGCAGGCCGTGCTTGCGGTCCGTGAGGTCCACGATGTCGCTGATGCCGGTGAGCTTCTTGCCGTTGACGGCATCCTTGATCTTCTCGATCACCTTCTCCGGGCCCACCATATACGGCAGCTCCGTGACCACCAGGCCGGTGCGGCGGGCCGAAAGCTGCTCGATCTCCACCTTCGCCCGGGTCTTGAAGGAGCCACGTCCGGTGGCGTAGGCGTCGCGAATGCCGTCCAGGCCGACGATCCGGCCGCCGGTGGGCAGGTCGGGGCCGGGGACGAACTTCATGATGTCCTCGAGCGTGGCGTCAGGGTTCTCGATCAGGTGCCGGGCGGCGGCGATCACTTCCACCAGGTTGTGCGGGGCCATGTTCGTGGCCATGCCGACGGCGATCCCCGTGGCGCCGTTGACCAGCAGGTTCGGGAACGCGGCCGGCAGCACATCGGGCTGGGTCAGCTGGTTGTCGTAGTTGGGGACGAAGTCCACGACGTCCTCGTCGAGGTGGTCCGTCAGGGTCAGCGCCGCGGCCGCGAGGCGGGCTTCGGTGTACCGCGGGGCCGCAGGGCCGTCGTCGAGCGAGCCGAAGTTGCCGTGCCCGTCGATCAGCGGCAGCCGCAGCGAAAAGTCCTGGGCCATGCGCACCATGGCGTCATAGATCGCGGTGTCGCCGTGCGGATGCAGCTTGCCCATGACCTCGCCCACCACACGGGCGCTCTTGACGTGGCCGCGGTCCGGGCGCAGGCCCATCTCACTCATCATGTACAGGATGCGCCGCTGCACCGGCTTCAGGCCGTCGCGGGCGTCCGGGAGGGCCCGCGAGTAGATCACTGAATAGGCGTACTCCAGAAACGAGCCTTCCATTTCGGAAGTGACATCGATATCGACGATGTTCTCGGTGAAATCCTGGCTGGCTTCCCCTGCGGGGGGTGTGGTTTGGCGGCGGGCCATGGGTCTGCTGGGTCCTTCGGAGGGGTGCTGAACGGGTACTGCAAACGATTATGACTAGGCTAAGCCTATGGTGGATCAGCCCGCGGACGGTGTATATCCGGAATATTGGGAAGCCGATGTTGTCCTGCGCGATGGCGGGACAGCGCATCTGCGCCCGATCCACCCCTCCGATTCCGAGGCCGTCCAGGCCTTCCACACAGGGCAGTCGCAGAAGTCCATATATATGCGGTTCTTCGCCTTCAAGTCCAAGCTCTCCAGCAAGGAACTCAAGCGCTTCACGGAGGTGGACTACAAGGACCGGGTGGCCCTGGTGATCACGATCGGCGGGGAGATCATGGGGATCGGCCGCTACGACAGGCTCGAGGATCCGGAAGAGGCGGAAGTTGCCTTCAACATCGCCGACGCCCACCAGGGCCGCGGCATCGGCTCCATCCTGCTCGAACACCTCGCCGCCGCCGCCCGCGAGAACGGGATCCGCAAATTCAGCGCCGAGGTCCTCCCGGAGAACCGGAAGATGCTCATGGTCTTCTCCGACGCCGGCTACGACGTCAAACGCCACTTCGACGACGGCGTGGTCAGCCTTGAGTTCAATATCGACCCCACCGACCGGTCCCGCGCCGTCATGGAGTCCCGGGAACACCGCGCCGAGGCACGCAGCATCCAGGAACTGCTCGCCCCGTCCTCCGTGGCGGTTGTCGGGGCCAGCCGCAAATGGGGCTCCGTGGGCTACCAGCTGCTCGAACACGTCATCGAAGCCGGCTTCACCGGCCCCGTCTACGCGATCAACCCGGAAGCCCTGGAGCTCGCCGGAATGCTCTCCTTCGGCCGGCTCTCCGAGGTTCCCGGCCCCGTCAAACTCGCCATCATCGCCGTCCCCTACGACGAGGTGCCCAAGGTTGTCGAGGACTGCGGCACCGCCGGGGTCAAGGGGATCGTGGTGGCCACGGCCGGGTACGCGGACGACGGCGAACGCGGACTGGCGAGGCAGCGCGAACTGGTGCGGGAGGCCCGCGCCAACGGCATGCGGGTGATCGGCCCGGCGTCGCTGGGGATCGTGAACACCCACCCGGCCGTGTCCCTCAACGCCTCGATGGCGCCCTCGCTCGCCCGCCGCGGGGGACTCGGGCTGTTCAGCCAGTCGGCGGCGATCGGGGTGTCCCTCTACGCCGCCTCGAGCCGCCGCCGGATCGGCGTTTCCACCTTCCTTTCGGCCGGCAACCGCGCCGATGTGTCCGGCAACGACATGATGCAGTTCTGGGAGGACGACGCCGATACCACCGCGGTCGGCCTGTACCTCGAGTCGATCGGTAATCCGCGCAAGTTTTCCCGGCTGGCCCGGCGGCTGGCCCGGACCAAGCCCGTGATCGTCGCCAAATCCGACGCCATGGGCCTGAACCTGCCGCCCGGCCACGCCGTCCGCACCACGCAGGCGCCGCCGGAGGCCCTCGACGCCATGATGCGCCAGGCCGGCGTGATCCGGGTCGAGACTATCGAGCAGCTCATGGACGTCGCCCAGATCGTCTCGAGCCAGCCCCTGCCCAAGGGCCCCGGTCTGGCCGTTTTCAGCAACTCCCGGGCCCTCGGCAAGGTGGTCGCGGACAGCGCGGCCGCCCAGGGGCTCGGCGTGGAACGCATCGTCACCGACGTCGACCTTGACGCCGGTATGTCGCTGGCGCTCCCGGCCCTGCGCCGGAGCCTCCAGGAGACCCTGACCGTCGACACCGTCCACGCGGCGGTGGTGGCTTTGCTCCCCGCGCACGGACTGACCGTGGAGAAGATCGCCGGGGTGCTGGCCGAATGCTCCGCGGCGGCCGGTAAGCCCGTGGTCGCGGCGTTCAGCGGCATCTTGGACGCCTCCATCTATGTCGAAGGCATGGTCGGTGCGGAAACGTCGGCGCCGGGTGGGAAGTCCTCCGATGCGGCCTCCGTTCCCTGCTACTCGAACCCGGGCGCGGCTGTGGCGGCCCTGGCCGCCGTCGTGCGTTATGCCCTGTGGCGGGACCGGGACCAGGGCCTGTTCGTGGAGCCCGAGGGCTGCCATCCGGACGGGGCCCGCGCGGACCTCGACCAGCTGCTCCACAACGTGGGCGGCGAGCAGCTGGTCCGGCTGGACCCCGCGCCGGCAGCCGGGCTGCTGGCGCACTACGGCATCCGCGTCGTCCCTTCCGAAGGGTTCGAGACCGCCGATCAGGCCGTGGCCGCGGCGAACAGGCTCGGCTGGCCGGTGGCGCTGAAGACCACGGACCCCGCGTTGCGGCACAGGCTGGACCTCGGCGGTGTGCGGCTGGACATCCAGGACGCCGAGTCGCTGCGCGGCAATGTGCTCCAGATGCGCAAGTCGCTGGAACGGTACGGTTCACCGGCCCTCGAAGTGCAGTCCATGGTGCCGGTGGGGCAGGCCTGCACCTTCCGTGCCATCGAGGACCCGCTGCTGGGCCCCGTGATCTCGTTCGGCCTGGCCGGAGATGCCGTCAACCTGCTCGACGACTGGGCCCACCGGGTGCCGCCGCTGTCCGGCTCCGACGTCCACGACTTCATCCGGGGCCCGCGGGCGTCCAGGAAACTTTTCGGCTACCAGGGTCTGCCGGCCGTGGATGTCGCAGCCCTGGAGGACCTTGCTGCCAGGCTGACCCGGCTCAAGGACAACCATCCGGAGATCGCCTTGGTGGAGTTCAATCCCGTCCTTGCCGGGCCCGACGGCGCCTCGATCCTGGCGGCCGACGTCCGGATTGCCAACGCCGCCCAGCGCACCGACAGCGCCCGCCGCGCGATGCGCAGCTAGCTGTCCCGCCTGCGGTTAGCAAGTCCCCACCCGATCTGTGAAAATGGAGACCATGAGCTTTCAGTCTCCGACATCCAAGCCCGAGGCGTCCGCCCCCGAACGCCAGATCGCGCACCACCACGGCCTCCATGACCACAGTGCGCAGGGCCAGAGCCTGGAAGGAGCCCTCGAGCAAGCCGGTTTCTACCCCCGGCTCGTGGCCGACGTCGTCGCCGACGCGCTGGACGGCCGCGACTGCGTGGCGCACCTGGTTCATCTTGAGACGCACTTCGACCGGGCCGAGGTCCGCCGCCACATTACGGTTTTGGTCCTGACAGAGGACATGCTGGTGATCACCCACGTCGATGACCAGCAGCTCGATGAGGCCGGAGAGCAGACCGTCGCACAGGTCTCCACGGAGTCCGTCCCCGTAACGCAGATCCGCTCGGTGGTGCTCAGCTACATTTACGCCCAGCCCCAGGATTACAAGCCCTCGGACCCGGTCCGCGAGGTGACCCTGTCCATCGCCTGGTCCGGGGGGCAGCGGCTCGACATGGGTCCGGCCAGCTGCGGCGACCCGCAGTGCGAGGCCGATCATGGCTACAGCGGCACCATCGCCCAGGAAGACATCGTGCTGCGGATCAGCGCCGAGGCGGACGGTCTGCAGGCCGTCCAGGACGCCAAGCTCTTCGCCCGCGCCCTCCGGGCGGTGAACACCGGTTCCGCCGCTCCAGCCCCGCATACCGGCCCCGGCCTGCCGCCGCGCCCGCGGATGGGCGTGTTCGGAAACCGCCTCAGCCGCGGCCATCAGCGCTGAGATGGCGCCGGTCCGCGTGCCCGAGCCGCTCTCCGTCGCGGCACCAGCCGGTGCTTCGCCGCTGCCCCTGGCCCCGGCGTTCGGCCACCGCTCCATCGCCGAGGTCCTCACCAGCGCCGCGGCAAGCCTGGGCATCCCCGGCTTCGAAAACCGCCTGCACCTGCCCGCCGCCAAGCGGGTATGCGTCGTGCTTGCAGACGGACTGGGCCGCAACCTGCTGAAGCAGAAATCGGCGCACACACCGTTCCTGCGCTCGGTGATGCAGGCCGGCCAGGGAAAGGTGCCGGTGTCACTGGACTCCGCCTTCCCCTCCACCACCGCTGCTTCGCTGGCCAGCTTCGGCACGGGACTCCCTGCTGGCCAGCACGGCATGGTGGGCTACGACGTGCTGGATCCGGACCAGGACCGGGTGGTGAACATGCTCGGCAACTGGGACGCCGGCGTGGACCCGCAGCAGTGGCAGCCGTTCCCCACGGTGTTCGAGCGGGCCGCCGAGCACGTGGACGTCACCACGGTCAGCCTGCCCCAGTTCAGCGACTCGGCCATGACCCAGGCCGCGCTCAGGGGCGGACGCTTCGTCACCGGAACCACCTCGCATGCCAGGACCGGCGCCGCCGCGGAGGCCATGGTAGGTGCCGGACCTTCGCTGATGTACTTCTACGTCAATGAGCTGGACAAGGCCGGGCACCGTTATGGCTGCCAGTCGCCCCAGTGGGAGCACCAGCTCGAAGAACTCGATGCCACCGTCCGGCGCCTCCACGCCACGCTGCCGCCCGGCACCACGGTGCTGCTCACGGCGGACCACGGCATGGTCGACGTGCCGGAGTCGCAGCGGATCGACTACTCGGCCGAGCCGGCGCTCGTCGCAGGCGTGCGGCATACAGCCGGTGAGCCGCGGATGGTCCACCTCTACCTGGAAGACGGGCAGGGCGACGCCGGACGCGCGCGGCTGCTGGACGCCTGGCGTTCCCGCTTCGGAGACCGGATCTGGGCCTTCACCCGTGAAGAGGCGATCGCGGGCGGGCTGTTCGGTGAGGTCCGTCCCGAGGCCGCCCCGCGGATCGGCGACATCATGATCGCGGCCAGGGACGCCCTGGCGCTCTATGACACGCGGCGGGTCCGTCCCACGGCCCTGGAGGTGGTGGGCCAGCACGGTTCCCTGACGAAGGCGGAGCGCGAAGTTCCGCTGCTGTACTTCCAGGCCGATGGCGGAAAGGCGCCCCGGGGCTGAACTTGATGGTTCTGGACGCCCTGGAGCGGCAGATTGTCGCTGCCCTGCAGCTTGACCCGCGGTGCCCCTGGCGCAAGATCGCGGCAGTGCTGGGCGAAGCCGAGCGTATCGTTGGGCGGCGGGCAACCCAGCTGCTGGAATCGGGTGCCGTGGCGGTGGTGGGTGTGCGGCCCCGGTCCGCGGCCATGCTGGTGGACATGCGGTGCACGCCCGGAGTGGTGCGCGCAGCGGCCCAGTCCCTGGCCCAGCGCAACGACACTACCTTTGTGTACACCACCACCGGAACCGGCGACTGTGTGGCGGAAATCCTCACGGAACACGGCCGGATGGGCGACGTACTGTCCGAGGAGCTGCCATCCACCATTGGTCTCAAACACTCCACGAGCTACCCCGTGCTCCGGTATTTCCGGACCATCAGGGGCTGGCGGCCCGAAGTGTTAGGCGCCGACCGGGCCCGGGTGATCGGCCTCGTGGAAGCGGCCTTCGCGGACTACGACGCCGAGCCGCTGCTGAATAAGCTGGACCAGGCGGGCATCCCCGCCGGCAGGGTCCGGACGCTGAAAGAGGTGTACGCATGGCCGCAGCTCGCCTCGCAGGGTCTGCTGGTGGACGTCGACCACCCGCTCCTGGGGACGGTGACCCTGCCGGGGCCGCCGCTGCGCTTCTTCGACAACCACGGCGGCGCCGAAGCCACCCGCCGCACGCACACCGCACCGCCGCTGCTGGACCAGCATGGTGCCGGCATCCGCGCATGGCTCGCCGCCGACGAGGCCGCCGAATGACTGCCACAGCCACCGGCCGGCGCCTCGGCGCACGGGACCTGCTCGCGGCCATGCTCGACGCCGGGAGACTCGATTCGTGGGACCGGCCGGTCCCGCGGGGACCGGGCTCCGCCGGAACCCGTTACCCCGGCGAACTGGCCGCAGCCGAAGCGAAATCCGGCAGCGATGAATCGGTCCTGACAGGGGAGGGCCTGATCCGCGGACACCGCGTCGCCGTCGTCTCCGACTTCGCTTTCCTTGCCGGATCGATCGGTCGCGACGCGGCACAGCGCCTGGTGAGCGCCATCGAACGCGCCACCTGGCTCGGCCTGCCGCTGGTCGCGCTGCCCGCCTCGGGCGGCACCCGCATGCAGGAGGGCACCAGCGCGTTCCTGGCCATGGTGGAGATCGTCGCCGCCGTGCAGGCACACCGGGCTGCCGGCCTGCCGTATTTGGTCTACCTGCGCCACCCCACCACCGGCGGAGTCATGGCTTCGTGGGGATCCCTGGGCCACGTGACCGCCGCCGAACCGGGGGCGCTCCTAGGATTCCTCGGCCCGCGCGTCTACGAGGCCCTGCACGGCGAGGCCTTTCCGGCCGGCGTGCAGACAGCGGAAAACCTCTTCAACCGCGGCCTGGTGGATGCCTGGTGCCGTCGGAGGGCCTGGCCGAATACTTCGGCCGGGTGCTGGACCTCCTGGACCCTGCCGCGACGGAAGCCGCACGCGCGCCGCAGCTTCCGCCTCGTGTTGCCCGGGACGCGGGCGATGCCTGGGACGCGGTGGTGCGCTCGAGGGACCCGCGGCGCCCCTCCACAGTGCAGCTTCTACAGCACGGCGCCGGCAGCGTGGTGCTGCTGCGCGGAGCCGGCGACGGAGCGAGGGACCACGGCATTCTCCTGGCGCTGGCCCGCTTTGGCAGGACCACGTGCGTTGTTGTAGGGCACCAACGGGACCGGCCCGGGAGAGCGGAAGGGGCCGACGCCGGTGCCGCAGACCCGTTGCCCGCAGCCTTCGGCCCCGCGTCGCTGCGGGACGCCAGGCGCGGCATGCGGCTGGCCAAGGAGCTGCGGCTTCCGCTCGTGACGGTGATCGACACCGCCGGGGCCCCCCTCTCCCGGGAGGCCGAGGAAGGCGGGCTGGCCGCCGAAATCGCCCGGTCGCTCTACGACCTCCTGGGGCTCGATATTCCGACAGTCTCCGTGCTTCCCGCGGAGCCGCAGGAGTTCTGCCGCCGCATGGGAGACGCGATAGCGAATCAGCTGGAGGCCTTGGCCGGACGGGCAAAAGATGGCCCGAAGGATCTCAGTGAGCGCCGCCCCAGATACCGGGCACTGATCGGCTGAGGGCACCGCTGCAGGGTGGGGCGGGGCCCGTCCCACCCTTTAGCTCGGTCGCCCGGTGGAAGAATTGATTGGCATGAAAATGACCGACCTTTGCGCCCCGGGGTCTGGCCAGGTCCTTGAGGCTGCGGTAGCCGGACAGCCCCCGGAAGGCGCGTCCACCAACTTACGACTCGAAATTTCCCGTCCAACTGGTTCTTAGCCAGGAACCCATCTGGATCCGGTGTGGAGCCTTCACGTCAAGAGCAACCGGCAGCGGCATCGGCCTCGCTTTAAGTCACCGCATCATCACCCGCATTTATGCGGAGGAGAACCGATCAAGAGGCTCGACTTTCTCCTTCGAGCTGCCGTTATCGTGAATGAGTCATTCGGCTTCATACCGGGGTGGATCAGGGTGACACCAGCGTGATGTCGCTCGTAGGCTCGCGTATGAGCCCCAGCAGTCCGTCAAGCTGCGAAATGAGCTGAGGAGGAGAGCATCCTGCAGGGGACAGTGCGGCGCTTATTTGGGCGCCCAGAAGCATGTTCATCAAGAGGCCGACGAAATCTTCGTCGGCAATTGAGGTTCCGGCCTCGCCGCGCGTCCGGGCAATCGTCAGGTATTCCAGGATGCTACGGCTCCATTGCGCCATGGATTGTCCATGAAGTGCGGCTTTGTCCGGATGGTTAAGCGCGCGCTGCCAGAACGAGATCACGATCCTGGCTTCGCTGACCTTCTCGTCATCCAGCGGGAGCACTTCGTGGCAGAACACCCGCAGGGCTGCCAGACCGCTCTTGCCTTCGGTGGCTATTGCTATTCGCTGGTTGGTTTCACGAAAGACGTGTGCGAACGCGAAGGTGAGCAGGTCTTCCTTGCTGGAAAAGTAGGGCTTAAGCGCGCCGTTAGAAAAACCTGCTTCCGCGGCGATTTCGCGCATCGTTGCTCCTTCGATGCCGTCCCTCGCGATGATTCTCCACGTCGCGCTCACGAGCTCCACGCGTCGCTGATCGTGGTCGACAATTTTTGGCAAGTACGCTCCCTGAAATTGATCCTGTGTTGATGCTACGGCATGGTTCTCTACGGCTGTAGAAGGAACTGCCGCGGGCCGTTGGAGGCCCGCGGCAGTTCCTGAACCGGTCGGTCGCACGCAGTTACGGCGGTTACACTCCCGTACTTTCCGGGATCGCTTCGTGGGCGTTCCGGGTCTTTTCCTCCTCCCGGGTCTCCTCGCTGCCACCGTGGTCGATTCCGTTGTAAACCAGGGGGCGGGCGGCCTTCAGGTAGCGTCCCCACCAGACTCCCAGGAGTCCTGGCAGCAGCGCCACGACCGGAAGCAGCCAGGACAGCGGCGAGGGGCCTTCGGAGCCGATGAGTACGTCAAACTGTTGCCGGACGCCGGAGGCCGGGCCGCCAGACGGGGCAGCCTTAGCAGTTGATGACCTGTGGTACGCCGAGGGCTTTGAGGCCTTCGGCGCCGAATTCGAGGCCGTAACCGGATTGCTTGGAGCCGCCGAAGGGGATGCGGGGGTCCACGGCGCCGTGCTTATTGATCCAGACGGTGCCGGCCTGGATGCGGGCGGCGACCTTGCGGGCCTCAGCCGGGTCCGCTGACCAGACGGAGGCGCCGAGTCCGACGTCGAGTCCGTTGGCCAGGGCCACGGCCTCGTCGACGGTGGTGTAGCGGATGATCGGCAGGGCGGGGCCGAACTGTTCCTCGGTGACAAGGGGGTTGTTGTTGTCGATGTCGGCGATGAGCGTGGTGGGGTAGAAGTAGCCGGGCTGGTCCGGGTCGGGGTTGCCGCCGAGCAGGACGGTGGCGCCGGAGTCTTTGGCGGCATCCACCAACTTCGCGACGATGTCATATTGCTGTTTGTTCTGCAGCGGTCCGAGCACATTCGCCTCATCCAGGCCCACGCCCATGGGCATGGCCTTGGCGACGCTGGTGAGTTCTTCGCAGACGGCGTCGTAGATGTCGTCATGGACGTAGAGGCGTTTGAGGGCTGCGCAGGTCTGGCCGGTGTTGATGAACGCGCCCCAGAAGAGGCCTTCGGCGATGGCCTTGGGGTCGGCGTCGGGCAGGACGATGCCGGCGTCGTTGCCGCCGAGTTCCAGGGTGAGGCGTTTGACGGTGTCAGCTGAAGACCTGATGATCGCCTTGCCGGTGGCGGTGGAGCCGGTGAACATGATCTTGCCGATTCCGGGGTGCTCGGCCAGGCGGGCGCCGACGTCGCGGCCGCCGGAGACCACGGTGAGTAGGCCGTCGGGGAGTTCCTGGTTCAGGATTTCGACGAGGGCCAGGACGCTGAGCGGAGTGTATTCGGAGGGTTTGACGACGACGGCGTTGCCCATCCGCAGGGCGGGGGCGATCTGCCACACGGTGATCATCATGGGCCAGTTCCAGGGGCCGATGGCGCCGACGACGCCGATGGGCCGGTAGTGCAGTTCGGCGCGCGTCTCGCCGTCGTCGACGACGGTTTCGGGGTCCAGCGGGGTGGCGGCGGTGGCTCGGAGCCAGGCGGAGCAGGCCCCGACTTCGAAGCGGGCGTTGGGACCGTTGAGGGGCTTGCCCTGTTCGCGGGAGAGCAGGCGGGCGAGTTCTTCGGCGGAGCGTTCGACCGCATCCGCGGCGCGGAGGAGAGCGGCGCTGCGGGCCTCGTGACCCAGGGCCGCCCAGGCCGGCTGCGCGGCGGTCGCGGCTTCGATGGCGTTCTCGAGGTCCTCGACGGTGTGGACCGGTGCCTCACCGACCGGCTGACCGGTAGCGGGGTCGTAAATGGTCCGAGTCGGGACAGATGCCGGCGCACTCGGGGCGAGAACTGTGTTGCTGGTATCCATGGTATTCCTCACGTTGAGATGTATCGGGGCTCTGGGTTTTCGCCCCGGAACGGTGTGCATCGGGTATGCGTCTTGCTAGCCGGAGGGCCCTGACCTGAAGGGGCTGCGTGCGGCGCGTCACTCCGGGTGGTGTGGTGTGCGACGTGGTGTGGTGCGACACAAAGCAAAAGACTAGATGCCGCCGGGCGTGCTGTCCATCTTTTTTCCACAACTGTCGAAAAAAATATGAATACGACAGGGTGAGGGCCCCGGAGTGAAGAAAGTTGGCGGCAGGCAGGGGGTCACTCTTGCGACCGAGCTCACACTTGCGTATTCTCTACACTCATAGAATTAACATTTCTGACCCCGCCGGGTCCGTCAGAACCGAGGTTCCATGAGCACACCGACCGAAGTATCGTCAGCCTCCTACCAACTGGCCTCCGCCGAGGAAATTCGCGAAGTGCAAGCCGTTCTGAAAGCCGACGGCCTGCTAAACGCGGATAACCGGATCGCCTACATGGGCCTTCTGGAGCCCACGAGGGGCACCGCAGCGGACTCTGAGGACCGCCGCTTCCGCGCATTCATCCTCGATACCTCCGGTGGCGCACCCAAGGACGTTACTGTGTCTGCCACACGTGGGCTGGTAATTTCCTCCGTCGACCTCGATACCTCTGTGGTCGGGGAACTGCCCGTCCTTGAGGAAGAGTTCGAGGTCGTGGAGAAGCTGCTGGCCACGGACGCGCGCTGGCTAAAGGCACTCGCTGAGAGGAACCTCGATGTCGCCAACGTGCGTGTGGCTCCGCTTTCTGCAGGCGTCTTTGAATATCCGGAGGAGAAGGGGCGCAGGATTCTCCGGGGCCTGGCGTTCGTTCAGAACTTCCCGGAGGACAGTGCCTGGGCGCACCCCGTAGACGGACTTGTCGCATACGTCGATGTCATGAACAAGTCTGTGGATCAGGTTCTGGACTTTGGTGTGTTCCCCCTGCCAGCGGAGCACGGGAATTACACCGATCCGGAGCTCACGGGGCCATTGCGCACCACCCAGAAGCCCATCAGCATCACCCAGCCGGACGGGCCCAGCTTCACGGTCACCGGCGGAAACCATGTCGAGTGGGAAAAGTGGAGTGTCGACGTCGGCTTCGATGCCCGCGAGGGGGTGGTGCTGCACAATATCGCCTTCCAGGACGGCGGCCGGAAACGGCCCATCATCAACAGGGCCTCCATCGCCGAGATGGTGGTTCCCTATGGCGACCCCTCCCCGGTCAGGTCCTGGCAGAACTACTTCGACACCGGCGAATACCTCGTCGGCCAGTACGCCAACTCCCTGGAACTGGGATGCGACTGCCTTGGCGAAATCACCTACCTCAGCCCGGTCATCAGCGACGCGTTCGGCAACCCCCGCGAAATCCGGAAAGGCATCTGCATGCACGAGGAGGACTGGGGGATCCTCGCGAAGCACAGTGACCTCTGGTCCGGCATAAACTACACGCGCAGGAACCGCCGCCTGGTGATCTCGTTCTTCACCACCGTCGGCAACTACGACTACGGCTTCTACTGGTACCTCTACCTCGACGGCACCATCGAGTTCGAGGCGAAAGCCACCGGCGTCGTGTTCACCTCCGCCTTCCCGGAGGGCGGATCGGCGAACATCTCGCAGCTGGCACCGGGCCTGGGCGCCCCGTTCCACCAGCACCTCTTCAGCGCCCGCCTGGACATGGCCATCGACGGCTTCACCAACCGGGTCGAAGAAGAGGACATTGTCCGGCAGCCGATGGGCGAAGGGAACGAGCGCGGCAACGCCTTCTCCCGGAAACGCACGCTTATCGCGCGTGAGTCTGAAGGGGCGCGCGAGGCCGATGCCCGCAGCGGGCGGACGTGGGTCATTTCCAACCCCGGGTCCAGGAACCGCCTGGGTGAACCGGTGGGCTACAAGCTCCATTCACAGGGTCAGCCGACCTTGCTGTCGGATCCGGATTCCTCCATTGCGCGGCGGGCGGCGTTTGCCACGAAGGACCTGTGGGTGACCCGTTTCGCGGAAGAGGAGCGGTACCCCACCGGTGACTTCGTGAACCAGCACGCAGGCGGAGCGGGCCTGCCCGAGTACATCGCCCAGGACCGGGACCTTGACGGACAGGACATCGTGCTCTGGCACACGTTCGGGCTGACGCACTTCCCACGGGTTGAGGACTGGCCCATCATGCCCGTGGACACGGTCGGATTCAAACTCCGCCCGGAAGGGTTCTTTGACCGCAGCCCCGTGCTGGACGTGCCCGCCTCGGCGCAGCCGTCCGGCGGACACTGCCACACCACAGTTAGTCCGAATACGTGAAGTCTCCATTGAAGGAATCGGATGGGAGAGCCCGGGCGGTGCAGGGAAAAGCGTGTTCCGCCTTGATCGCGCTCTCTTGTCTGGTTCATCTTTGGTTCATCCTCGGGCATGAACATTCGCTGCAGTTTCAGGCTCTGGCAGCCGTAATGATTGCTCTGTGTGCTCCCTGCTCCGTGCACGTTTGGAGGAATGGAAGTGTCCGTGCCCTGCGCACTGTCATCACCTCGGCTTTCATAATGGTGGCAGTCCACACTGTCCTGCTACTGGACAAGGGCCGGCCGCAGGCACACGTTCACGCAGCGGGCGGAGGAAATAGTCCATCCGGACAAGGAGCGGAATCCGCCCTGATGCTGGGAATCATCGCCCTGGAAATCGTTACGGCGTTGGTCGCGGCCACGCTTGTGGCGCGGCTTCGAGGGCAAGAAGCCAGAAAAGAAGCCAGAGTGGCTGGGGATCTGCAGGCTCCTGGACGTACCGGGTGGGCACGGGTGAGCACAGTCGACTCTACTAGTAGCCGGCCCAGCCGCTGCCCTTGAGGGACACGCCGGTGGTTCAGTCGCCGCGGGTTCCGAAGACTATCTCATCCCAGCTGGGAACGCTGGAGCGCTTCGGTTTGGCTGGTTGCCGCTCCGGCTGCTCGGCCGCGGCATCGGTTCGGGCACCCGCCTGGGACTCGCGGTGCTGACGGCGGGAAGTCCCCCCGCCGAGGAGCTCGTCCAGTCCAGGGCTTGAGGTGGGTCCCTGGTCCGCTGGCCGCAGCTGAGAGGCCGCGAGGGTGATCTCCCGGGTCTCGGTGCTGACGCCGTCGTGCAGTTTCAGGGCGTCGTCCCCGTCCGGGAGGCGGGGGGCCAGGGTGAGCCGGGACAGCATGGACGGCCGGCCGTCGCGCCGGCGGGCGAAGGCGTCCGGATCCGGCTGGGGTGCCGCGTCCGGCGACGGAGTATTTTCCGGTTCCGGCGTCGCGGAGTGGTCGTTCGCAGGAGCGGGCCCGGGATCGGACTCCGGTTCCTTATCCGGGACTACTTCGGAGGGCCGCGGGTGGGCGGCCGGAACGCCGTTGGTCAGGAGCATCGCGAGGGCGTCGTCGGCGTCTTCGTCCACGCCGAGGCGCTGTCCCCGGCGGGAGCGCAGCATGTCGAGAAGGCCGTCGGCGTCCTGTTCCTGATGGATCCTGTCCTGCTCGAGCAGCATCTGTTGGATGACGTTATGCTGGGCGGTCGCTGTACGGGCCGCGGCATCGGCGTCGGTTTCAAAGTCGAAAGGCCGGTCGGAGACAGCCGAGAGCCGGCGCGTCGGCACAGGGCCGCCCAGGGGCTCGAGTTCGCTGAGCTGCTGCGCCCAGCGGTTGGCATTCTGAAGGGACTTCCTGGCGGGATTGAAAGTCCACATGGCCGGCGGTTCTTCGCCGATGCCGGAGGGGCCGCCCGGCTTCGGTTCGAAGCGGGCCACCACGTTCCAGCTGCCGTCAGGGCGACGCCAGGAGTCCCATTCCAGGCTCGATGCTTCGATGCCGTGCGCCGTCAGGCGGTGCTCGACCATATCGCTGAGGGACGCCGGGTTGTCGCCGAAAACAGAACGGTAGACATCGTGGCCGGGGGCGGGGGATGCGACTTCCACTTTGCGGGCCTGCTGGGCGATGTACTCGCGCTCGGCGAGGACCGGTCCTTCATAGCGCTGGACTTTCGCCAGCGGAATGCCGGAAAGTTCCGCCACTTCGGCGGCCGTTCCGCCGCTGCGGATCCGCGCCTGGATATCGCGTGGAGACATGGCAATGGGCGGTGTGCCTGCGCCGGAACCGGCCTTGGCCGACGTCCGGCTGGCTGCCACCCGAAGTGCCTCATCGATCGGCAGCCGGAACATCTCGCCGCCGGTGCCGCTCAACAGGAGATGCTCCCCGTCGTCGTGGACGCCTACAAGCCGTAGATCCCGCATACAAATCCTCCACCCTGGCATTACTAACAATCGAAACTCTGCCACTCGCGGGGCATAATTCCGGTTAGGAAAGCAGGCGCGCCGTGATTTTCCGCGACCTTCCGCCCGTTTTCGGGCCGTTGGCGGGCGGCGGCCGGTGGAAGGGACCACTGGGCTCTGGCAATCCAAAGGTGCTTAAGCAAGAATGACCGACACCGGGCACAAAAACCGCGCGTCCGGCGTTGACATCGGTGAACCGCTCCAGGGAGGGGCCCGGGGCTACAAGCCCGGCCGGACCGTCCCGGAACGGCGAACCAACCGAACAAATGCGGAGTGTGAGCAACAAATAATGGCGACAGATTACGATGCGCCACGCAAGACCGAAGAGGACCTCAGCGAGGATTCCATTGAGGCATTGAAAGCGCGGCGTACGGAGAAGCCGACGGCTGTGGTGGATGAAGATGAATCCGATCTTGCCGAGGGCTACGAACTCCCCGGCGCGGACCTGTCCGGGGAGGAACTGCTGGTCCGGGTGCTGCCCGCCCAGGCAGACGAATTCACCTGTGCCTCCTGCTTCCTAGTCCGCCACCGTTCGCAGATCGCCCGCGAAAAGGACGGCCTGAAGTACTGCAAGGAGTGCGAGGCCTAGGGCCGTCCTGCCTGGGCGGCGGGTCTTAGCCTGAATCCACCGGTTGGGTTTGGGCCGGTCCGGCGTTTTAAACCGGAAATGCCCTTCTGATCAGGGAAAATAGGACTTGTCTAGAGTTCCGTTTTCGCCTTGCAGAGGAGCATTCCGTAGATGCAACTTTTCCATACCCAGTCGGCTATTTCCAGCGCTTTTGATGATCCGAATCTCGTGTCGGCCGCGGGGCTGGTCCCGGTCATGGGTCTGGCCGGGAAAACCGGGCTCGGGGAACTGGTCGATGAGCATCTGAAACTGCCGGACTATTTCGGTGCCAACGCGGGGTTGAAGATCACGGCCCTGGTCGCCGGGATGGTTGCCGGCGCCGATTCCATCGATGACATGGGACTGCTGCGCCACGGTGGGATGGGGAAACTGTTCAAGGGCACCTACGCGCCTTCGACGCTGGGATCGTTTCTGCGGACGTTCACTTTCGGCCATGTCCGCCAGCTCGACGCGGTCGCCTCCCGCTGGCTGCCCGCATTGGCCAGGGCCGCCCCGGTCACGGCCGGGATCGACGCTCTGGCACTGGTCGATATCGACGACACGGTCAAGGCGACCTACGGCTATCAGAAACAGGGCACCGGTTACGGGTACAACGGCGTCAAGGGCCTGAACGCGCTGATCGGGACCGTCACCACCAACGAGGCCGCACCGGTCATCACCGGGGCGCGGCTGCGCAAAGGCGCCACCAGTTCGGCGCGCGGGGCCGGCAAATTCGTGGCCGACACCCTCGCCAACGTGAATCGGCTGCGCCCGTCGGACGCGGACGGCATGGTGCTGCTGCGCGCGGACAGCGCGTTCTACAACCACGCGGTCGTCACCGCCGCGGCACGGGCCGGCGCGAAAGTCTCGATCACGGCCCGGATGGACCCGCACGTGAAGAAAGCCATCGCGAAGATCCCGGACTCCGCGTGGGAGAAGATCAAATACACCAATGCGATCTTCGACGAGGAATCCAACACCTGGATCTCCGATGCCGAGGTCGCCGAAATCGGGTTCACCGCGTTCATTTCCAAGAAAAAGGAAGACCGCGTTACCGGCAGGCTGGTGGTCCGCAGGGTTCCGGAACTGAACCCCAAGGCCGTCACGGGTCAGGAAACCCTGTTCGACACCCACCGGTTTCACGCGTTCTTCACCACCGTCGCCGCAGACGTCCTGGACACCGTCAAGGCGGATAAGACCCACCGCGCCCACGCGGTGATCGAGCAGGTCCATTCCGATCTGCGCGCCGGTCCGCTGGCCCACCTACCCTCAGGAAAGTTCAACGCCAACGCCGCCTGGCTCGCCGCCGCGGCCATGGCGTTCAACCTCACCCGCGCCGCGGGCACCCTCGCCGGAGGGCATTTCGCCAAAGCCACCACCGTGACGATCCGGACCAAAATCATCAACGTCGCCGCCCGGACCGCATCTTCGGCCCGGCGTATCAGACTGCATCTGCCCGAAAACTGGCCGTGGCAGGACGGTTGGGAAAAGCTCTTCGACACGATCTTCCCGCCGCCCAAACCGGCCTGAACCCTGTCAATCCAGCCGATACGACGCAACCGAAAGAAACAGTGGAACACCACCGGACAGCGAGGTCCTGCCATCCACCCTGCCCCCGGCCCGAAAACAAGACTGAATCAGAATCCGGCCATCAGCGACAGCCGACCGGTGGATTCAGGCTTAGGGCGTGTCTCCTAATGCTGGGGGTGGCTTTTTGGCAAAATTGAGTGGTGAGTTCGCGTTATGCCTTGTTGTCCGATGCCCAGTGGGAGTTCATTGCCCCGTTGATGCCTGATTCGTCGGGGAAACCGGGGCGGCCGTTCAATGACCACCGGTTGATGACAGAGGGCATCATCTACCGCTACCGGGCAGGTATCCCGTGGCGGGATCTCCCTTCCCATTTCGGGTCGTGGAAGACCGTGTGGAAGCACCACCGCCGCAACAGCGCCAGCGGGACCTGGGACAGGGTGCTGGCTGCGCTGTTGACCCGTGCCGACGCACAAGGGCTGATCAACTGGGAGGTGTCGGTGGACTCCACGGTCAACCGTGCCCACCAGCACGGCACGAACCTTCCCCGCCACACAGGGGGACCTCTCGAATTACAGGAATCTGCTTGATGAGCCGGATGATCATGCCGTCGGACGCTCCCGCGGCGGCCTGACCACGAAGATCCATGCCCTGGTTGACGGCAACATGCGCCCCTTGGTCCTGCTCCTGGGGCCCGGGCAGGGCGGGGACTCGCCCATGTTTGAAAACCTCATGGATGCCCTGAAGGTCGAACGGGAAGGTCCCGGCCGGCCCCGCAGCCGCCCGGACCGGGCCATGGCTGACAAAGCCTACTCATCCAAAGCGATCAGGAGCTACCTGCGCGGGCGTGGCATTGAATGCGTCATCCCCGAAAAGGACGACCAGAAAGCCAACCGGAAACGCAGGGGCTCCTCCGGAGGACGGCCCGTCACCTACGACAAGGACGCGTACAAGCGGCGCAATGTCGTCGAACGCAGTTTCAACACCCTCAAGCAATGGCGCTCCCTGGCCACTCGCTACGACAAATTGGCCCTCACCTACCGCTCAGCGGCCGTTCTGCACGCCGTCGTCATCTGGAGCACACGATTAGGAGACACGCCCTAGGACTGAAGCGCGGAAATCAGCTGCTCGGGGCGCCGGGTGGACGTGAGCCAGTAGGGCGTGCGGTCGGAGGGATCGGTGATCTCGATGCGGACCACCGGATCCACCCAGCCGCGGATGCAGAGGAACGCCAGTCCGTTGAGCCGCGTGCCGCGCTCCGCCGTAGCTTCCTTGCCGCGGAATGCCGCCGCGCTGCCGAGGAAGCGGCGTTCAATCGTGGCCCTGCCAACCCGGAGCGTCGCCTTGGTCACTGTGATGGACGGCGTGGACAGGATCAGCAGCACAGTGATGATGGCGAAGAGCACTATCGCGGCGGTGATGCCGGCTGCGATGCTGATGGGCGCCAGCATGAGGATCCCGGCGCTGGACAGTCCCGCCGACACCAGCCAGATCCAGAAGTTCGGCCACAGCTTCTCGGTGTAAAGAACGGTGGCGTCACTGGGTGCGCTTTGGGGGGCAGGCGCAGCTGCACTGGATTCCGGCATGAGCCCAGCTTTTCATCTTTCGCGCCCTATTTCATCTCGGGTTCATCTCGGGGCCCCGCCCCGGCTACAGGGCGCATGGACCGGGCCGGCCGTGGCTAGGCCTATCTTCGTTGCTGGCGTTAGAGTGAGGGACTGTGACTGAAGAAAACACCGCCGTAGTAGACGCCGCCGTGATCGCTGCCGGGACCACCTTGCCTGCAGAGCCCGCGGCAACCGGCGCCGGGGAGTACGGGGCCCCCACCCTGACCGTGCAGCTGAAGATGCTCGACGACGGGCTGGAACCGCCGTCGTACGCGCACCCGGGCGACGCCGGAGCGGACCTGCGCACCCGCGAGGACGTCGTGCTGGAGCCGGGGGAGCGCCGCCTCGTGCCGACGGGGGTGTCCATTGCCCTCCCGGACGGCTTCGTCGCCCTGATCCACCCGCGCTCCGGCCTCGCCACCAAGCACGGGCTGACCGTCGTGAACGCCCCCGGCACCGTTGATGCCGGCTACCGCGGCGAAATTGCCGTGACATTGCTGAATACCGACCGCCATCAGGCGATCGAACTGCGGCGCGGCGATAGAATTGCACAAATGGTCATCCAGCGCGTGGAGTACGCCAGGTTCCTTCGCGTCGAGGAACTTGGGGGCTCGGTCCGCGGCCACGGTGGCTTCGGCTCCACCGGCGGCTTCCGCGCACCGGCCTGACCCCAGGTTCCCGTCTGGCCAGGAGTTATGCAGGAAATTCAAGTGCAGGGATATTTGAGCAGGCGCGGCCCAGGGAATGAGGCAGGCGCCACGCGGACAGGCGCCGCGCAGGCGCCGCGGCGCCACAGGATCACAACTAAGGAGACAACCCCATGGTTTTTGGGCGTGGCAGGAAAGCCAAACAGGAACAGCTGACAGAACCGGGTGAAACCCAGGACGCTGTTGCTGACGGCTCCGCCGGAACTTCCGCAGGTGATTACAGCGGCGACGCCGCCGGCGGAGCCGTCCGCGGTGCCACCGGCCCCTTCGACGTCTCGGAAATCGAGAGCCAGGACGGCTATGTGGATCTCGGTGCGCTCCTGATCGCGCCCCGCGAGGGCCTGCAGCTGCGCCTGGAAGTCGAGGAAGCCACCCAGCGCGTCGTGGCTGTCACGATGGACCTGGAAGGCTCCAGCCTCCAGCTGCAGGCTTTCGCCGCTCCCCGTTCCGAAGGGCTCTGGGACGAAATCCGCGAGCAGATCGGCCAGTCCGTCGGCAGCCAGGGCGGCCAGGTCGAGGAGATCCAGGGCACCTTCGGCACGGAGCTTGTCGCCAAGCTCCCCGCCGGCGGCACCGACGGAAGCCAGGGATACCGTGTGGCGCGCTTCATCGGCGTCGACGGCCCGCGCTGGTTCCTCCGTGGCGTCCTGGGCGGCGAGGCCGCCCTGGACCGCGACGCCGCGGCCGGGCTCGAAGGGCTCTTCCGTCAGATCGTGGTGGTCCGAGGCGAGAATCCCATGCCGCCGCGCGATCTGCTGCAGCTGCGCCTCCCCAAGGACACCGCCGCGCCGTCCCCTAAGACGTCTCCCGAGTTCGAACAACCCGAACGCGGACCGGAGATTACCCAGATTGGCTGATGCCGCCAGCAGGAAACCTGTTGCCTCGGTCTCCGTCAGGGCACTGCCGGACCGCGGGCGGGTGCTCTGCCACGGATTCATCGAGTCCGTCACCTTCGTGCCGGCCAACCAGGTGGCGTCATTCATCGCCATCGTGATCGACCACGACGCGCCGGCGCCCAAGCCCCGCACGGTGGCGATCAACGCCGCGCCTGCCAACCGGGTGCCGGCCGGCGCGCAGCGCCAGCGAACCTCCGGTCCCAAGGACCGGCTGCGGGTGGTGTGGCTGGGACGGCGCCGCATCCCCGGAGTCGACGCCGGCACGGAGCTCCGGCTGGAGGGCATGGTCACCATGCGTGACGGGCTGCCCACGATCTTCAATCCCCGCTACGAAATACTCTCCCGCCAGGAGGAGCAATGACCTTGCCCGAACACCCCGCGCGCGGACGTCAAGAGCCGGGAACGCAAGAGCCGGGAACGCAAGAGCCGGGAACGCAAGAGCCGGGAACGCAAGAGCCGTCGCAGTCCGGTGCAGGCCAGCCTACGGTGGCCCAGCTCGCCGAGGACTATGCGGCGAAGGCCGGACTTCACAGGTCCAGCAACGGCAACATCGACGTGCTCAAGAGCGCCGGAGGCATCCAGGGCATCGCCGAGAGCATCCTGCCGGGACTCGTCTTCCTCGTCGCCTTCACGATTAACGATCACAAGCTGCCCCTGGCATTGATCTCCGCACTCGTGACGGCCGCGGCCTTCACTATCGGCCGGCTGATCCAGCGCAGGCCGCTGACGCAGGCGCTGGCGGGGATTATCGGCGTCGGCCTGTCCGCCTGGCTCGCCAGCTCCACAGGAAAGGCCGAGGACTTTTACGTCCTCGGGTTCCTCACCAACGTCGGGTACATCCTGGCGATGTCCGTCTCGATTGCCGTGCGCTGGCCCGTGGCCGGGCTACTCTTCGGCTTCATCCGGAACGAAGGCCTCGAGTGGCGCAAGCACCCGGCCAGGATGAAGGCGTACCGGATCGGCACCTGGGTGATCGTCTCGGTGATGGCCCTGCGCCTGGTGGTCCAGGTCCCGCTGTACCTGATGGGCGAGTCCGGACTGGGCGCCCTGGCCACGACCCGGCTCCTCATGGGTGCGCCGCTGTACATTCTCGGCGTGTGGGTGGCCTGGCTGCTGACCCGGCCCGCCCCGGCTCCGGCCGACGAGGGAACCGATCGCAACTAGTTAGCCCCAATGAGCTATCAGCAAACGTCGTTCCCAGCCTTCAAAACGACGCTTGCTGATAGCGCAACCGCGAACTAGCCCTCGAAGCCGTCATCCCCGGCCGGCTGGTTCCCGTGGCCGTGCTGGTCCGAGGTCACCGGGTGCTGCTCATCAACGAGGGACTCGGGCGCGAGCAGGGCGCGGAGTTCGTCCTCGGCCGCGATCGTGGTCACAAAGAACAGCTCGTCCCCGCCGTCGAGCACGTCATCCCGGCTCGGTGTGATCGGCGCCTGGTCCCGCAGGATCGCCACGAGGGTGGAGTCCTCGGGCCACTGGACAGCGCCCACGGTCAGACCGATCACGTGCGAATCGTGGGGGACCGTGAACTCGACCAGTGAGGACACTCCCGTCTGGAGCGTCAGCAGCCGGACGAGGTCGCCGATCTCCACCGCTTCTTCCACGAGTGCGGTCATCAGCTGCGGGGTGTTAACCGCGACGTCGACGCCCCAGGAGTCATCGAACATCCAGTCGTTCTTGGGGTTGTTGACCCGGCCGACCGTCCTGCCGACGCCGAACTCCGTCTTGGCCAGCAGCGAGACCACGAGGTTGACCTTGTCGTCACCGGTGGCGGAGACCACGACATCGGCGTCCTCCAGTTTGGCGTCCTGCAGCGTGCTCAGTTCGCAGGCATCGCCGACCAGCCAGTGGGCGCCGCGCAGCCCGCTGCGGCCGATCACCTCCGGCTTCAGATCGATCAGCAGGATTTCGTGCTTGTGGGCCAGCAGTTCGCGCGCGATCGAAGAACCGACGCTTCCCGCACCGACGATGACGACTTTCACTTAGGACTCCTTGGCGGGGGACTGGGCAAGAATGTGGGCGACCTCGGAGCTGCGGTCCACGTTCAGCATGGCGTGGACGGTGTCGCCGTCCTGGTACGAGGTACCGGCCCCGGGCAGCATGCCCTCACCGAACCGGGTCAGGTAGGCGACGCGGATGCCCGCAGCCTTCTCGATCGACGTCACGGGGTGCCCGACCCAGCCGGGGTTGAGCTCCACCTCGGCGAGGACGAGCCGGCCCGAGGGTTCCCGGAAATCGCCGGCAATATGCTGCTCGGGCAGGATCCGGCGGAGCACCTGGTCGGCGCTCCAGCGCACCGCGGCCACCGTGGGGATGCCGAGGCGCTGGTAGATCTCCGCGCGGCCCGGATCGTAGATCCGAGCCACCACGTGGGGGACGTGGAAGGTCTCGCGGGCCACGCGGGTGGCCAGGATGTTGGAGTTGTCGCCGCTGGAGACGGCCGCGAACGCATACGCCTCCTCGACGCCGGCCCGCTTGAGCGTCTCCCGGTCGAAGCCGACGCCGGTGACCTTGCGGCCGGAGAAACCCGTCCGGAGCCGCCGAAAGGCACGGTCGTCCTGGTCGATGATGGCCACCGAATGGCCGGCGTCCTCAAGCGTGTGCGCCAGGGTTGCGCCCACACGCCCACAACCCATGATCACGAAGTGCGCCACACGTGCCTCCTCTTTGCTTCTGTGTCTGTAGGTTCTGTGTCTGCAGGTTCTGCGTCGGATACTGCGTAAAACTCTACCGGCCACGCGGCGTCCGGAGGCCAAGTCCCGGCACCGCGGCGCCGCACCGGCGGTTCGGGACTTCGCCGTCATGACATCGCGTCCGAATCAGACTAGCTTTGTGTGGTGCTGACAATTTTCAATGCCGTGAAGCGGGTGCTGGTAGGGAGGCCCTTCCGGAACGACCGTCTGGCCCACACCCTGTTGCCGAAGCGGATTGCGCTTCCCATCTTCGCTTCGGATGCGCTGTCCTCCGTGGCGTATGCGCCGGATGAAATCCTCCTGACGCTTGCCCTTGCCGGAGTCAGCGCGGTGGCGTTCTCGCCGTGGGTGGGCCTGGCCGTCATGGTGGTCCTGCTGACCGTCGTCGCCTCCTACCGCCAGAACGTCCACGCCTATCCGTCCGGCGGTGGCGACTACGAGATCGCGAACGTGAACCTGGGCAAGTACGCGGGACTGACCGTCGCGGCTGCGCTGCTCGTGGACTACGTGCTGACCGTCGCCGTGTCGATGTCCTCGGCCGCCGCATACCTGACCACAGCCGTCCCCTCGCTCCACGGCCAGCAGGCGGTCATCGCGACGATCGGCGTCGTCATCCTGGCCCTCGTGAACCTGCGGGGCATCCGCGAAGCCGGCAGCGTCTTCGCCGTGCCGACCTACATCTTCATGGCTTCCATCCTGGGCATGACCGCCGTCGGTATCTTCCAGGCCGTGAACGGCCAGCTCGGCGAAGCGCCCTCCGCCGCCTTCGAAATCGTGCCGCAGGCCGGCTTCGACGAAGGGATGGTCGGCCTGGCCGGCGCCTTTCTGCTGCTCCGGGCGTTCTCCTCCGGCGCCGCCGCGCTGACCGGGGTCGAGGCCATCAGCAACGGCGTGCCGAACTTCCAGAAACCCAAGAGCCAGAACGCGGCCACCACGCTGCTGCTGCTCGGTGTGATCGCCTCCTCCATGCTGGCCGGCATCATCTACCTGGCGAATGCCACGAAGGTGCACATCGTCCTGGACCCGGCCAAGGAATTCCTCCTGGGCGGGAAGCCGCCGGCGGAGGACTACATCCAGAACCCGGCCATCAGCCAGATCGCCCAGACCGTCTTCGGCGAAGGATCCATCGCGTTCTACATCGTGGTCGCCGCCACTGGCGTGATCCTGGTGTTCGCGTCCAATACCGCCTTCAACGGCTTCCCCGTCCTCGGCTCGATCCTGGCCCAGGACGGCTACCTGCCGCGTCAGCTGCGCACCAGGGGAGACCGCTTGGCCTTCAGCAACGGCGTCCTGGCGCTGGCCGCCGGCGCCCTCGTGCTGATCATCGCCTTCAACGCCGACGTCACCAAACTCATCCAGCTCTACATCGTGGGCGTCTTCATTTCGTTCACGATGAGCCAGCTGGGCATGGTCCGGCACTGGGGCCGGGAACTGAAGCTCGCCAAGGACCCTGCGGTGAAGCTGCGGATGATCAAGTCCCGCACCATCAACATGATCGGCTTCGCCATGACCTCCCTCGTCTTGGTGATTGTCCTCATCACCAAGTTCGAGCAGGGCGCCTGGATCGCGCTGCTGGCGATGTTCGTCCTGTTCCTCATCATGTGGAGCATCCGGGCACACTACGACAACGTGGCCAAGGAACTGGCCGTGGACGAGGACTCCTCACCGCGGGCGCTGCCCACCCGGGTGCATGCCGTGCTGCTGGTCTCGCACGTCCGCAAGCCGGTCCTGCGGGCCCTCGCCTACGCCCGCGCCTCGCGCCCCTCGCGGCTGGACGCCATCACGGTCGACATCAGCCCGGAAGAGACCGAGCAGACCCTCGCGGACTGGGAGAAGCTGGAAATCCCGGTGCCGCTGACGGTCCTCGCCAGCCCGTTCCGCGAAACGGTCACGCCGATCATGGAGTACATCACGAACATGCGGCGTGACTCGCCGCGTGACCTGATCGTGGTCTACATCCCCGAGTACGTGGTGGGCAAATGGTGGGAGCAGCTGGTCCACAACCAGACCGCGCTGCGGATCAAGACCCGGCTGCACTTCGAACCCGGCGTCATGGTGGCGAGCGTGCCGTGGCAGCTGAAGTCCTCCGAAGAAGCCAAGAGACTGCAGGATATCCAATGAGCCCCGACACCCAGACGCACGCCCAGACCGACCTCGTCGTCGACGTCGGGCCGGTCGCCCACGGCGGGCACTGCGTGGCCCGGCACGAGGGACGCGTGGTGTTTGTCCGGCACGCCATCCCCGGCGAAAAGGTCCGGGTCCGGGTCACCGACGACGGCGCGGCGGCCAAATTCTGGCGCGCCGATGTGGTGGAAGTCCTCGAGGCATCCCCGGACCGCGTGGACCATTTCTGGGACCTCGCCGATTCCCGCCGCTCCTGGTCCCACCGCCACCCGCCTGTCGGCGGCGCCGAACTGGGCCACATTTCACTGGAACGCCAGCGCAGCCTCAAGGCCGAGGTGCTGGCCGAACAGCTGCGGCGCCTGGCCGGCGTCGAGATTTCACCGGAAGTGGAAGCCGTGGGGGAGCCCGCCCCCGGATTGGCGGCGGCAGCAGGCACGGCAGCTGCAAGGCCGGCAGGCCTCGGCTGGCGGACCCGCGCGGGCTTCGCCGTGACACCGGGCGGCAAGCTCGGCATGCACGCCCACCGCTCCGATTCCGTCCTGCCCGTCCGCGAGATGCCGCTAGCCGTGGACGGCATCAATGCGATCCGGCTCTGGGAGATCGACCTGCAGGGCATCGACCGCGTCGAGGTCGCGGCCCCGGCCAACGGCTCCCGCCCGCTCGTGCTGCTGGTCCCCGCCCCGGGAACCCGGGCCAAGCGCCTCAGCGCCATCCTCGCCCAGCTGCCCGACGACGTTTCCGTGGCGAGCTTCGATCCCGCCAAGGGGGAGGTGCTGCAGCTGCGCGGCCGCACCTACGTGCAGGAAACCGCGGCCGGCCACGAATACCGCGTCACCGGCGACGGCTTCTGGCAGATCCACCGGGACGCCCCGGACACCCTCGTGGGGGCCGTCACCGGTTTCCTGCACGACGGCGGCTACCTCGCACCGGGGGGCGTGGTGGCCGACCTGTACGCCGGCGCCGGGTTGTTCACGGCGCCGTTGGCCGATGCCGTGGGCGTGACCGGCTCCGTGCTGTCGGTCGAAGGCTCGCCGGGCACCAGCCGGGATGCGCGCAAGAACCTCCACGACGCCACCCAGGTGGAGATCGTCCAGGGGCGGGTGGAACGGGTGCTGCGCCAGAAACCGCGCAACTTCGACGCCCTCGTGCTGGACCCGCCCCGGGCCGGTGCCGGGAAGTCCGTCGTGAACCAGCTGATCGGGGCCGGACCCCGGGCCGTCGCCTACGTTTCCTGCGATCCGGCGTCATTCGCCCGCGACCTGGGCTACTTCCAGGAGGGCGGCTGGGGGCTGGCAGGCCTGCGGGCCTTCGACCTGTATCCGCACACCCATCACATGGAGACGGTGGCGTTACTGACTCCCCAGCGCTGAAACCACTAGGATGGGCGGAGTAGTCCGTCGTCGCGCTCCGACTTCACGGCTGATCCCTGTATTCAGTGCCAGCAATCCGTACGACTTTGCACTGATGCTTGTACTAGTTAGGCTGACCTAACTAGTAAGGGGTCGGCGGCGCGACAAAGATGAAACTGTTGCGAGAGGAGTCCTGCGATGAGCATTGTGGACAGCTTCGGTTCAAAAGGCAAACTTAATGTAGCCGGTACCGAATACGAAATTTTCCGGTTGAACTCCGTTGAAGGTGCAGAAAACCTTCCGTTCAGCCTCAAGGTATTGCTTGAAAACCTGTTGAGGACCGAGGACGGCGCCAACATTACGGCCGATCACGTCCGCGCACTGGCCGGCTGGGATCCCAGCGCCGAGCCCGACACTGAAATCCAGTTCACGCCGGCGCGCGTGATCATGCAGGACTTCACTGGCGTGCCCTGCGTAGTGGACCTCGCCACCATGCGTGAGGCCGTCAAGGAACTCGGCGGAGACCCCAAGCGGGTCAACCCGCTGGCACCGGCCGAAATGGTGATCGACCACTCCGTGCAGATCGACGTCTTCGGCAACTCCGGCGCGCTGGAGCGCAACATGGAGATCGAATACCAGCGCAACGGTGAGCGCTACCAGTTCCTGCGCTGGGGCCAGACCGCGTTTGACGACTTCAAGGTGGTCCCGCCGGGAACCGGCATCGTGCACCAGGTCAACATCGAATACCTGGCCCGCACCATCATGACCCGCGAGGTGGACACCGAAACAGGCACAGTCCTCCGTGCCTACCCGGACACCTGCGTCGGCACCGACTCGCACACCACCATGGTCAACGGCCTGGGCGTGCTGGGCTGGGGCGTGGGCGGCATTGAAGCCGAGGCTGCCATGCTCGGCCAGCCCGTCTCCATGCTGATCCCGCGCGTCGTGGGCTTCAAGCTGACCGGATCCATTCCGGCCGGCGCCACCGCCACCGACGTCGTCCTGACCATCACCGAGCAGCTGCGCAAGCACGGCGTGGTCGGCAAGTTCGTGGAGTTCTACGGCGAAGGCGTCGCGGCTGTGCCGCTGGCAAACCGCGCCACGATCGGCAACATGAGCCCGGAGTTCGGCTCCACGGCCGCCATGTTCCCGATCGACGACGTCACCCTCGAGTACCTGCGCCTCACCGGCCGGTCCGAGGAAAACGTGGCCCTCGTGGAGTCCTACGCGAAGGAACAGGGCCTCTGGCACGATCCCTCCCGCGAGATCAAGTTCTCCGAGTACCTCGAGCTGGACCTGTCCACGGTTGTCCCCTCCATCTCAGGCCCGAAGCGTCCCCAGGACCGGATCGAGCTCACGAATTCCAAGGAGCAGTTCCGCAAGGACATCCACAACTACGTTTCGCTCGACGCCGGCAGCGTGGACGAGTCCCTGGACGAGTCCTTCCCGGCCTCGGATCCGCCCTCCTTCACGCACGCCGATTCCCACACCACGGAAATCGAGCGTGTGGAGTCCGCGGCCAACGGCGCCGACGGGCGTCCGAGCAGCCCGGTGCACATCAAGACCGCAGACGGCCGCGAGTTCGAACTGGACCACGGCGCGGTCTCGATCGCCTCGATCACCTCCTGCACCAACACGTCCAACCCGTCCGTGATGCTGGCCGCCGCACTGCTGGCCCGCAACGCCGTCGACAAGGGCCTGACCTCCAAGCCGTGGGTCAAGACCTCAGTCGCCCCCGGTTCCAAGGTGGTCACCGACTACTACGAGAAGTCCGGCCTGACCCCGTACTTGGAGAAGCTCGGCTTCTACATCGTGGGCTACGGCTGCGCGACCTGCATCGGCAACTCCGGACCGCTCGACGCCGAAATCTCCGAGGCCATCCAGGCCAACGACCTCTCCGTCACGGCCGTGCTCTCCGGTAACCGCAACTTCGAAGGCCGGATCAACCCGGACGTGAAGATGAACTACCTGGCCTCCCCGCCGCTGGTCATCGCGTACGCCCTGGCCGGTTCCATGGACTTCGACTTCGACGCCGACGCCCTGGGCCAGGATGAGGCCGGCAACGACGTCTTCCTGAAGGACATCTGGCCGAACCCGGTCGAGGTCCAGCAGGTCATCGATTCCTCGATCGACAAGGACATGTTCGCCCGCGGCTACGAGGGCGTCTTCGACGGCGACGACCGCTGGAAGGCACTCGACACCCCGGCAGGCGACACCTTCGCCTGGGACCCGAACTCCACCTACGTGCGGAAGCCCCCGTACTTCGAGGGCATGAAAGCACAGCCGGATCCGGTAACGGACATCAGCGGCGCCCACGTGCTGCTCAAGCTCGGCGATTCGGTCACCACGGACCACATTTCACCGGCCGGCTCCTTCAAGTCGGACACCCCGGCCGGGCAGTACCTGTTGGCCAACGGTGTGGAACGGAAGGACTTCAACTCCTACGGCTCGCGCCGTGGCAACCACGAAGTCATGATCCGCGGCACCTTCGCGAACATCCGCATCAAGAACCAGCTGCTTGCTGACTTCAACGACGGCGCGGGCGTCGAGGGTGGCTTCACCCGCGACTTCACCCAGGCCGACGGCCCGCAGGCCTACGTCTACGACGCCGCCCAGAACTACCAGGCTGCCGGCACCCCGCTGGTGGTCCTGGCAGGCAAGGAGTACGGCTCCGGCTCGTCCCGTGACTGGGCTGCCAAGGGCACCGCGCTCCTGGGCGTCAAGGCTGTCGTGGCCGAGAGCTACGAGCGCATCCACCGCTCCAACCTGATCGGCATGGGCGTCCTGCCCCTGCAGTTCCCGGCCGGCGAATCCGCCGCAACCCTGGGGCTGACCGGCACGGAAACCTTCGCTGTTGAGGGCGTCACCGCCCTGAACGAAGGCACCACGCCGAAGACCCTCAAGGTCACCGCCACCGCTGTTGACGGCTCCGCCAAGTCCTTCGATGCGGTCCTGCGCATCGATACCCCGGGCGAGGCGGACTACTACCGCAACGGCGGCATCCTGCAGTACGTGCTGCGCCAGATCTCCGCTAACTAGTGGAGTAGCCTGCGCATCAGGCAGCCAGGCGCATCGTGAAGGCCCCGGCCGGTCATTGACCGGCCGGGGCCTTCACGTTCCGGCACGGCGGCTGGGTCCGAGGCGTTAGAGTTAAAAGGTATGTCTACCATCCGAAGGAGGGGCCGTTGGGAATCTTGGATACCATCCGGAATCCGCAGGACCTGAGCAAGTTGTCCGAGGCGCAGCTGGATCGGCTGGCAGCCGAGGTCAGGGACTTCCTGATCGGCAACGTCTCCCAGACGGGAGGGCACCTGGGCCCGAACCTCGGAGTCGTCGAGCTGACCATCGCGGTCCACCGGATCTTCGATTCCCCCCGCGACAGCATCGTGTTCGACACCGGACACCAGTCCTACGTGCACAAACTCCTCACCGGACGCCAGGATTTCAGCACCCTCCGCCAGCAGGGCGGCCTGTCCGGCTACCCTGACCGGGGCGAATCCGAGCACGACATCCTCGAAAGCTCGCACGCCTCCTCCTCGCTGTCCTGGGCCGACGGCATCTCCCGCGCCCGGCAGCTGACCGGCGACGGGGACCGCTTCGTGATCGCCGTCGTGGGCGACGGCGCCCTGACCGGCGGCATGGCCTGGGAGGCCATCAACAACATTGCGGCGGACAAGAAACGCCGCGTCGTGATCGTCGTCAACGACAACGGCCGCTCCTACGCGCCGACCGTGGGCGGCTTCGCCGACTACCTCGCCTCCCTGCGCCCCACCATCGATTCCCTCCGCGCCGCCCCCGCCTATGAAGGCACCCTGGAATGGTGGAAGCGGAAACTGCAGAACGGCGGCCCCGTAGGACAGTTCACCTACAAGAGCCTGCATGCCATGAAGAAGGGCCTCAAGGACTGGTGGGCGCCGCAGGGCATGTTCGAGGACCTCGGCATGAAGTACATCGGCCCTGTCGACGGCCACAACCTCCAGGCCATGGAGCATGCCCTCTCCACGGCCAAGAACTACGCCGGACCCGTGATCGTGCACGCCATGACGGAAAAGGGCCACGGCTACGCGCCCGCCCGCGCCCACGAGGCCGACCAGTTCCACGCCGTCGGGATCATCGACCCCGAGACGGGCGAACCCACGGAAGCCGGCGGCGCGAAGTCCTGGACCTCCGTCTTCGCCGATGAGATCGCCGACATCGCGGACGAGCGCAAGGACATCGTGGGCATCACCGGCGCCATGCTGATCCCGGTCGGGCTGCACAAGTTCGCGGCCCGGCACCCGGAGCGCGTGTTCGACGTCGGCATCGCCGAACAGCACGCCCTCACCTCGGCCGCCGGCATGGCATTCGGGGGACTGCACCCCGTCGTCGCCGTCTACGCGACGTTCCTGAACCGCGCCTTCGACCAGCTTCTGATGGACGTGGCCCTGCACAAGGCCGGCGTGACCATCGTCCTGGACCGGGCCGGGGTCACCGGACCGGACGGCGCCAGCCACCACGGCATGTGGGACATGGCCATGGTCCAGATTGTTCCCGGACTGCACCTGGCGGCACCCCGCGACGCCACCCGGCTACGGGAGGAACTGCGCGAAGCCGTGGCCATCGAGGACGCACCGAGCGTGATCCGTTACTCCAAGGGCAGCGTCGGGGCCGAGGTCGAAGCCCTTGAGCGCCTCAGCGACGGCGTGGACGTGCTCGCCCGCCGCCCCTCAGGCTCCACGGAAAACGACGTCCTGATTGTCAGCGTCGGCGCGATGTCCGAACTCGCGCTCGATGTCTCCAACCGGCTCGGCGCCCAAGGCATCAGTTCCACCGTCGTGGACCCCCGCTGGGTCCTGCCGGTCCGGAACTCCATCATCGCCCTCGCCTCGCACCACCGGCTCGTCATCTGCATCGAGGACGGCGTGCGCGCCGGCGGCGTCGGCTCGCGGATCCGCCAGGAGATGCGTGCCGCCGGTGTGGATACGGCCCTCAACGAGGTCGGGCTCCCGGTGGAGTTCCTGGATCACGGAACCCGGAGCCAAGTGCTCCAACGCGTCGGCCTGACCGCCCAGCAAGTCACCCACGACGTCGTCGCGCAGGTTTTGGGGACCAAGGTGCCGTTCGCACGCCCCCTGCCCGGCCAAGAACACCCCAGCACCGGCAGCCTGCCGCTGCTGTAGCCAGCACGTTTGAGAAGTAATTTCTGAGAAGCAAATACCGTCCGACGGCACCACCCCAGTGCTGTTGCCGTACGGTCCAGGAAGGAACTGGCACATGAGCGGAATTATCCGGGTCTACAAGCGCAACGAAGAAGGGGTCCTCGAATTCCGGGAAGCCTGGTTTGACGAGGAGTACAGCCAGTTCGTGATGAACCACGGCGTCGTCGGGCACCAGAGCACGACCGAAGAAACCGACGTCGCTGACGCCGCCGCTGCCGAGGGCCTCATGGCGGCCTTTGCTGTGCAGTGCGCCGAGGACGGCTACGCCGAGATCCCGGAGGAAGAGCAGTTCTGGGTGGTGGCCCAGTACGCCCTGAAGACCAAGGACGGCACAATCCGGGACCGCTACCTGGAAGAAAAGGCCAAGGACGCCCTGATCAGCCACCTGGCCTGGCGCGGCCTGGGCGTTGTGGACCGCTCCGAATTTTCCGACGCCAAGCTCAACATCTTCTGCCTGACCCCGGACGTCAACAAGACCGTCAACGCCATCAAGGTGTGCATCCGCGGCGAGGACCTGGACTTCACCAAGCTGAGCATCGGCGCCGCACCGTTCGGAGAGAACACGTTCAAGGTCAAGCACTCGCCGAAGCCGGCCAACAGCTTTACCCTTTAATTCTCCATACTTCACTCTCTGAGATTCACTCACGAAGTTCGTACCGCGTTTCACCGGCATTTTGCATTGCAAGGAACACATCAGTTTGGGGGCAACCAACTGGAAGGCAACCGCCATGACGCCGAAGTCCTTTGAACCAGGCCGCACCCCGCTTCCGCGCGGGATCGCGACGCCCGCCCGCAGGTCTCTTGCGCACGCGGGGGTGGAAACACTGGAACAGCTCGTGCAGCTCGGCGAACGCCGGCTTGCCGGCATGCCGGGGGTCTGCCCGCGCACCCTGGCCCAGATCCAGGACGCCATGGACGAACACGACCTGGAGCTGCCCGCGGGCTAGCCGGGCCGGCTCCGGCACTCCCGCCTCCCGGCCGCCTCCCGACAGCCTCCCGACCGCCAGACCGGGAGGCGCGTCCGGCCGTTATAGGGTGAATTCATGACTGAATACCGCCGCGTGGGAAATTCCGGATTGACTGTCTCCGTCGTGGGACTCGGCTGCAACAACCTGGGCCGGTCGGGCACGGCGACCGAATCGCAGGAGGGCACCGACGCCGTCGTGCATGAAGCGCTGGATGCCGGCATCACCTTCTTCGACGTCGCCGACAACTACGGCCGGGAGCCCGGCCTCAGCGAAACGATGCTGGGCAAGGCCCTCGCCGGGCGCCGTGACGACGCGGTCGTGGCCACGAAATTCGGCATGGACGTGCGGGGAGCCAACGGCAACGACTTCGGCGCGCGCGGATCCCGCCGTTACGTCATCAAGGCCGTGGAGGCGTCCCTGCGGCGGCTCGGGACGGACTGGATCGACCTCTACCAGTTCCACACCCCGGACCCCCTGACGCCGATCGACGAGACGCTCGCGGCGCTCGACGAGCTCGTGAGCAGCGGCAAGGTCCGCTACATCGGCCACTCCAACCGTGCCGGCTGGCAGATTGCCGAGGCAGAATTCGTGGCCCGGGCCCGCGGCGGAGCACGCTTCATCTCGACCCAGAATCACTACAACCTGCTGGACCGCCGCGCCGAGCTTGAGGTCACGCCCGCCGCCGAAGCCTACGGCCTGGGCGTGCTGCCGTACTTCCCGCTCGCCAACGGCCTGCTCACCGGCAAGTACGCGCCGGACACCGCTCCTGCGGGGTCCCGGCTGAGCCATACCCGCACCCACCTGGTCCACGACGCGGACTGGGAGCAGCTGGATGCCTTCGGCACCTTCGCCGCGGCGCGCGGCCTCAACGAAATCCAGGTCGCTTTCTCCTGGCTCGCCGCCCAGCCCTCGGTCAGCAGCGTCATCGCCGGCGCCACCAAGCCCGAACAGGTCCGGCAGAACGCCGCCGCCGTCGCCTGGAAGCCGAGCGCTGCGGAGCTGGCCGAAATCGACGACCTTTTCCCGAGGACGCCGAAGGTCGCGCTGTTCTGAGAGGGATTGTTCTAAAGGTGCTGTACTGATGCATTCCGTCCTGATGGACGTCGACACCGGGATCGACGACGCCCTGGCTCTGGTCTACCTGCTGTCCCGGCCCGACGTCCGGCTGCAGGCCATCACCTGCACCGCCGGGAACGTCGGGGCCCGGCAGGTGGCGCTGAACAACCTGGCCTTGCTTCAGCTGTGCGGCCGGCAGGGGATCGAGGTCGCCATCGGGGCCGAGGTGCCGCTGGAAATCCCGTTGGTCACGACGGAAGAGACCCACGGGCCGCAGGGGATCGGCTACGCCGCGCTGCCGTCGCCCGCCCAGCAGATCTCGCCGCGGCACGCCGTCGACGTCTGGGTGGAGGAGGTCCGTGCGCATCCGGGGGAGATCACCGGGCTGATCACCGGCCCGCTGACCAACTTCGCCCTGGCCGTGCGCCGCGAACCGGAACTCCCGCTGCTGCTCAAGGGACTTGTCATCATGGGCGGGAGCTTCTACTACCAGGGCAACACGACGCCGACGGCGGAATGGAACGTCTCGGTGGACCCGCACGCGGCCAAGGAGGTCTTTGAGGCGTACCGCGGCCTGCCCGAGGACAAGCTTCCGCTGGTGTGCGCCCTGGAAACCACGGAGCGGATCGAAATGCGGCCGGAGCATCTGCGGCGGCTCGCGGAGGCCGCCGGCGCCGCCGGGCCCGAGCTCGTCCTGCCCGAACAGCCCGAGGGGCTGCGCAGCACCTCCAGCAGCCCGCTGGTCGCGTGCCTGTCGGACGCGATCCGGTTCTACATGGAATTCCACCGCCTCTATGACCAGGGGTATGTGGCGCATATGCACGACGCCTTTGCGGCGTGCGCCGCCGTGGAGCGCACGCCGTTCGCCGCGCGGCTGGCCACGGTCGACATCGAGACCGGGTCCCCGCTGCTCATCGGCACCACGGTGGCCGACTTCCGCGGACTCTGGGGACTGCCGCCCAACGCCCGGATCGTCTCCGACAACAATCCGGAAGACTGTTTTGACGAGCTGATTTCCTCCGTCGGTGCCTTGGCCCGCCGGCTGGGCGGCCGTTAGCGGTAACTGCTCCGGACCCGTCCCGTGGAGTCATCCGTGGGGTGTTCCTTGGCGTCCCCGCCGATCGCTAGGATGGTAGCTGCGCCGAGGTGACATAGGCGCACATTTGCTGCATCCGGCCGCTGTATCAGGAACCTGTAGCGGGAGCCTGTATCAGGAACAGAACAGTCGCACCCGGCAGGCACCTCACAACCAAAGGAACACCCCATGTCACAGCCATCACTGACGGTCCCCGCACCTGGACAGGCGGCCGGCCGTGGGCGCCGCCTGCTGGAAATCGCGGGTGCCGCGGCCATCGCCGCCACCTACATCTTCCTGGTCCTCACCCAGCCCGCGGACATCGCCAACGGCCCGGCCAGCTTCTCGGCCCTCGTGGCCCTCGGCGGGTTCCTGCTCGGTACGGGGCTTCTCATTGTCGCCGTGCTGCCCGTCCTCCCCACCTCCACCCTGGTCCTCATCCCGGTTGCGCTGGTGCTGAACGTCGTCCTCGGCCAGCTCATGGGCAGCACCGGGCTGCCGTTCTACTTCGACGCGATCGGCACGGTCCTGATCGCTGTCCTGGCCGGCCCGGCGGCCGGTGCCGCCACCGGCGCGCTCAGCAGCATCGTCTGGTCCTTTTTCAACCCCACCGTCCTGCCCTTCGCGGCCGGCGCGGCACTCATCGGCTTCCTTGCCGGCCTGGCCGCCCGCGGAGGACTGTTCCGCCGCTTCTACCTGGCACCCGTGGCCGGCTTCATCACCGGCATTCTGGCCGGCGTAGTGTCCGCCCCGATCGCCGCCTTCGTGTTCGGCGGCACCGCTGGCATCGGCACGGGCGCGATCGTCAGCGCCTTCCGCGCCATGGGGGACACCCTGCTCGCCGCCATCACCAAGCAGGCCCTCATCTCGGACCCCATGGACAAGGCGATCGTCTTTGCCATCGCCGCGCTGCTGGCCTACGCCCTGCCGCGCCGCACCACGTTCCAGTTCCCCTTCGTGCGGCGCTTCCGGGTGCTCGCCGGCAAGGCCCCGGGAACGCCCGAAGCCTGAGAACATGCCCCCGCGCCTCCACCCGCTCACGGCGCTGACCGCGGCTGCCTGTACCGCTGTCATCACGACGGCGGCAGCCAGCTGGCCGCTGTCCCTCGCCGTGTCCCTCGCAGCGGCCGTGCTTGCCGCACGCGCGGGAGTTGCGGGGCGGGTGCTGCCCGCGGCCGCCGTGATCCTGGCACCCTTGTGCGTCTCCCTCCTGGTGCTGCACGGGCTGTTCTTTCCCGAAGGCCATACGATCCTGGCCCAGTGGGGCCCGGCCCGGGTCACCGCGGAGGGGCTGGGTTTCGCGCTGGACCTGGCCTCGCGCACCGCCGCGTGCGTACTCGTGTTGCTGCTTTTTTCCTTCACCGTCAGCGTCCCCGATCTCGTCGCAGCCCTGGCCGCCAAGCGGGTGCCGCCGCAGTTCGGCTTCGTCCTCGCCTCCACCCTCACCCTCGTACCGGCCATCGCGGCCCGGCTGGACCGTATCCGGCAGGCCCAGGAAGCGCGCGGGCTGGTGCTCCGCGGCGGCCTGCTGTCCCGGCTGGGCGCCGTGCGGCTGCAGATGGTACCGCTGGTCCTGGGGCTGATCGAGGACGCCGGCAGCAGGGCGCAGGCCCTCGACGCGCGGGGATTCGGCAGCCCGGGCCCGCGCACCAGCTACCGCGACGTCGATGACCCGCCCGCCCAGCGGCGCTTCCGCGCCGCGGCGCTGCTGCTGGCCGCCTGTGCCGTGGCGCTCCGGCTGGCGCTCTCCTGGCCGGCTGCGGGGCCCTCGTGAGCGCCACGACGCGGCCGGCGCTGCTCGCGCGGATCGGCAGTTTCACCTTCCACGGGGACACCCGTCCTGTCCTGCGGAACGTCAGCCTGTCCGCTGCGCCGGGCAGGCTGACGGCGGTCCTGGGCGGTTCCGGCAGCGGGAAGACCACGCTGGGCAAACTGCTGGCCGGCTGGCTGCGGGCCGGACACGCCGGAAGCCTCAGCGGCAGCCTGGAGCTCGGCGCCGCACGGCTTGAGTTCCACGGCGGGGCGGACGATCCCCGGATCGATCCCGCAGCGTGGTCCCGGAGGGTGGGCTTCGTCCCGCAGGACGCCGCAGCCATGCTGTCCTCGGTGCGCTCCACCGTGGCGGAGGAACTCGCCTTCGGTCTCGAGAACCGGGGCGTTCCGCGGGAGGACATGCGCCGCGACGTGACCCGGACCGCAGTCTTGACCGGCCTGGACCGGTTTTTGGACCGCGACCCGTCGACTCTTTCCGGCGGGGAACTGCGCCGCCTTGCCGTGGCCTGCGCCGCCATCACCGGTCCCGACGTGCTGGTGCTCGATGAACCGTTGGCGTCCCTGGACGGGGCCGGAGCCAGCCAGGTCCGGGATCTTATCCGGGGACTGCTCGACGCCGGCACCGCCGTCGTCCTGTTGAGCCAGGCCGCCGACGGGCTCGCCCGCGAGGCCTCGCACTGGATCGTCCTCGACAGGCACTCCGGCAGCGGCACGGTCACCGCCAGCGGGCCGCCGGCGCAGGTTGCCGGCTCCGCCGAGCTGGACAGGGCCGGCGTGGTTCTCCCCGACGGGCCCGGCTTTGACGGGCCCGGCGCGGCAGGGCACGGCGTGCCCGGGGCACGCACTGCACTGTCCGGGGCGCCCGCGGCCCTCGAACTGACGGGCATCGGCTTCCGCTACGGGGCGGCCAACAAACGTCCGAGCACGCGTCCGGGAGAACAAGTGCTCCGGGATCTCGATTTGGCGGTGCAGCCCGGTGAGATTGTTGCCGTGACCGGCCCGAACGGGACCGGCAAATCGACCCTCCTGCGCCACTTCAACGGTCTGCTCCGTCCGACGTCCGGGGACGTGCTGGTCGGCGGCACCAGCATTGCCGGCAGCCCGACCGGCCGGGTCGCCGCCTCGGTGGGGCTGCTGTTCCAGCACCCGCGGGACCAGCTCTTCGAACGGACGGTGCTCCGCGAAGTCAGTTTCGGCATCCGCAGGCTGATCGGGGCGGAGGCGGCCGGCACCCGGGCGCTCGAGGCGCTGGCCGCCGTCGGGCTGTCCGGCGCCGCAGAAGCCCACCCGGCCGAACTGCCCGCCTCACAGCAGCGGCTGCTCGCCCTGGCCACGGTCCTGGCGCGCGAGCCGTCCGTGCTTGCCCTGGACGAGCCGACCGTGGGGCTGGACCGGCACGGACTCGAGCGGCTGGGACAGGCCGTCGACGCCGCCACGGCGCGGGGCGCCGCCGTCGTGCTGGTCACGCATGACCTCGCCTACGCGCGGGCCCACGCGCACCGCATCCTCGAGCTCGACGGCGGCAGGCTCCGGGAGGTCTGAGGGCGCCCAGGTTAGCCAACCCGAGGGGACTTGCAGCGTGAGGGGCGCCGGTCTGGTCAGTGAGAATTCATATAGACCAGCACCAGCGACGCCTGAGGCAGGTGAAGCCACGTCGCGTGACTCTTGATGGGTATACACTTCGTCGGCGGAAGGGGCATCCGAAGGAGCCGTATCTAGTCCGGCCGCCGGGGTTCATGCGTGCTGTTGCCGCCGACCTGGATGCCGGCGGCGTGCGCGAGGTGACTCCAGCCGGCGTTGCTCAGGGCATGTTGGGCGGCGTGTGTGGCCCTGGCCGGTGTGAGTGCGGATTGGACATGGCCCTCGTCGAGCGTTTCGGCGAGGGTTCCTGCGGCGTCCAGGAACGTGTTCGCCGCCTGCTGTACGTCGTCGGGCCACGGCACGGCAGCGACGGCGATGCGCGCCTTACGGACTGTGTGGATCCAGGCTGGGTCGATGGCGGGCGCATCGCCGTGGAGGCTCATGTCGATGTCATGGAAGCCCGTACTGTCACTGTAGGTGAGGGCGGCGATCATTCCGCCGGCTGCGCCAGCGTCGGTGGCGGCATTGCTCTTACCTGGCCAGCCGGGGAGGCGATGGTGCTTCATGGGAAACTCCTTTGCTATGGGCGCTCTACTACCGTCCGGTCTGGTTCAACCGAGTGCGCGAGTAGGGCTGCGTTGCATTCGCTGTCCGTAAGGGGTCGCGCCCCGGGGTTTGTACACCCCCAGCACCGTCGCGACGATCAGGAGCGCCAGGGCGGCGCCGGCGTGCAGCACAGGCGAGGGGCTCCGGAGCAGATGGAGATCGGTGGTGGCGGATGTCGTGTCTGCCGCCAGGTCCGCCAGGTAGCCGATCGACGGCATGTACAGGAGCAGGACGGCGGTGGCGAGGACGTTGATGAGGAGTTTCGCGAGGACCCAGTAGTGCCGCAGCAAGCCCCAGTTGGTGCCGAACGATTGGAAAATGCCGGTGAGCAGCGAGGCGATGCTCAACGGAACTAGGACGAAGCGGCCGAACGGTGCCATCGCGATGTCCATGGCCCGCACGATCTGAACTTCCGGGCTGACCACTGCAGTAATGGCAAGACAGAGAAATGCAGTCACCGCGCCGAGCCAGCCTACCGACGAGGCGATGTGAGCGGTGAGCCCGACTTTGCGGAGACCGGGTGGCATGATCATGGCCGTCACACTCCATGTCCGGCAGCGGTGAAGGGTAGCGGGTGGCCAGCGAGAGCGCCCGGCATATGGCGACCGGGACCGTGACCGGTGAGCAGCATGACGATGACCAGCACGACAAAGACAATGGCGGTAATCGCGAAGACCTTCACCCACCTCGGTGGGCCGCTGGCGGCTCCTCGGCCCGATCCGTCCTTGCTGTCGCTGGTTGGTTGCCGGTCGCTCATAGGTTCCTTCTCCTGTCACGCGGGGACCCGTGGGTCATGGAAGGAATCTTATCGAGACACATTGTTTTAATCAAGACATAGTGTCACGATCGCTGCGTATCGTAGACTGGGTGCGTGCCGAAGCTGTGGAATGAGACAATCGATGCGCACCGCGCCGCGGTCCGGGAAGCGATCCTGGAGGCCACCGTGGCGCTCGTTGCCGAGCACGGGGCGCTGTCGGTGACGATGTCGCAGGTCGCCCAGCAGGCCGGCATCGGTCGAGCGACTCTGTACAAGTACTTCCCGGATGTCGAGTCGATCCTCATTGCCTGGCATGACGGGCAGCTCGCCGGCCACCTCGAGCACCTCACCCGGGTCACCGCGTCAGGAGGCGACGCGGGCCAGCAACTCGAGGCAACCCTCGAAGTCCACGCCATGATGACCCACGAACATCACGGCCCCCCTTGGGCAGCGATCGTGCACGGTGGCGACGCCCGGCATCGGCAGGACGCCTTCATCCAAGACGCATTGCGCAGTGCCGCCAGCTCTGGCGCAATCCGCAACGACATGACGCCCGAGGAGCTCGCCAACTACTGCCTTCACGCACTCGCCGCTGCCGCCAACCTGCCGTCGAAGGCGGCGGTGAGACGCCTGGTTCAGCTCACCCTCGACGGCCTGCGACCGAAACCCTAGAGCTTGTGACTGATAGTCAGGGATGGCGGAACAATGCGTCGGCCAGTCCGATCAAGCTGGCGGAATCAGGACAACGAATGAGAGTATCGTCAGCTCGCGCCGGAAACCGCCGGGTCAGGTGACTCTGCACGGTGCAAAGAACGACCCCGTGCTCATGCTCTCCGGCCGCTCTTTGTGGCAGTGTTTTGTGGCGGTAGCCACTTTGCCGGATAATCGTTCCCATGACCATCGCTTCGCTCGCCGCCTTTGCCGGCCTGTGTCTCGTCCTTTCGGTGACGCCTGGACCGGACACGTTTTTGGTGCTGCGCATCGCCTTGAACCGACCCAGTGCCGGCATCGCCGCGGCGGCCGGTTCGGCTGCCGCGGCGATCGTGTGGGCTGGGCTTGTCGGCGTAGGTCTGGCAGCTATTCTGGAACAGTCTGCCGAGATTTTCCGTTGGCTCAAGATCGCAGGCGGGCTGTACTTGCTGTACCTCGGCGTTTCGTCGTTCCTGAAAACGCGCAAGGCCGCCAAGGAAAGACTTGAGAGCGGCAGCGACGAGACGCCCCTCCTGTACAACAGGCTTGCAGGTTTTGGCGCCGGGGCGCTGTCGACTCTGCTCAACCCCAAAGTGGGCCTGTTCTACTTGGCGATCGTCCCGCAGTTCATTCCGCACGGCGGGGACACCATGGGCACGGCCCTGATCCTGGGCTCGGTGGAAGCCGTCATCGCCTTCGCCTACCTGGCCGTGGTCGCCGTCGTCGCGTTCAAAGCGATGGGGTGGCTGCGGCGCCCCAAGGTGAACACCGCCGTCGAACGCGTCAGCAGCGGGATCATTGCGGCCCTTGGCGCAGGCGTCATCGCCTCCGGCGCGAGCAGTTAGTTAACTCGCTGCCCAATTACAGCCGGGCTGCTGGTCTTCTATTGCCCGGGGGCCCGGTATGACGGTGTCTTTTTGGCTGCCTCGTCGAGATCCTCCGGTGTCATGAGCGGTTTCAGCTGCAGCTCCACGGAGCCTGTGGAATTGATCATCAGCGACAGGGCGGCCGCGTTGGCCTGATCCGGGATCTCAAAGACCCCCAGGACATCGGTCTCCCCGAAGGCGTAGTAGAAACATTCGAGCGAGCCTCCCACCGATTTAAGCGCTTCGACGACCGCATCACGGCGCTTTGTGCCGCCTTCTCGCATGAGGCCTTTAATGCCGTCGCCCACGTAGTTCGCTTGGAACAGATATTTAGTCATGGTCTTTCCCGTCGTGTGACGTCCAGGACGCGGGCCTCCGAAGGTGTGCCCGACACTCAACGAGGGAAGGTCCCGGAGTTGGTCCCCAGAGCGGGGCTCTGCCCACATGCTAGGCCCTGCCCTTCGCGATGACAATGGTCCGCGTTGACTCGTAGAAGATGCGCGCGTAGCCGGATTCGAAGAAACATTTGAGAATGCCCGCGTAGCGGTGTGTCCACCAGACCGAGCGTTGGCCTCGTCGTGGCACTTCCAGGCCGTCCGCATCGAAATGCCGAGCTCGTCTATGTGTCGAGCACCCACTGCGCCGGCGCAACCCGACACGCAGCGCCGCCGCCCGGACCGCATTCGTGACGGGGGCCGGGAATGCGGTCCGGGTGGCGGCGCCAGCCGGAGACAAGAGTGGAACGGCGTCCCTACGCCGGCGCGGAGGCTACGCCGGGCGCGAGGAACTTCCTGCCGTTGACCCGTTCAGAGGCGCCCACCCGGTCAAGGTACGGGGTGATGCCGCCGAGGAACATCGGCCAGCCGGCGCCGAGGATCATGCAGAGGTCGATGTCCTCCGGGCCTGCCACGACGCCCTCGTCCAGCATGAGGCCGATTTCCTCCGCCAGGGCATCCTGCGTGCGGCGCAGCACGTCCGCGCCGGTCGATGGCGAATTGCCGAAGGACATCAGCGCCAGCGTCTCGGCCGGGATGAAGGGCATGCCGTCCGGGTCCTTCTCGGGCGACCAGATGGATTTCACGCCGCTGCCGATCAGCTTCTGCAGGTTCTGCGAGACCGTGAAGCGGTCCCCGAACGCGGCGTGCAGCGACTCCTGGACGTGCTGCGCCACCGGCAGACCCACCATCGCGCCGAGGACGAACGGCGTCATCGGCAGCCCCATCGGGCGCAGCGCTTTGTCCGCCACCTCGGCGGGCGTGCCCTCGTCGAAGGCCGCCGTCACTTCGCCCATGAGGCGCAGCAGGATGCGGTTGACCACAAACGCGGTGGCATCCTTGACCAGCACGGCGGACTTCTTGAGCCCCTTGGCGAGCTCGAATGCGGTGGCCAGCACGGCGTCGTCGGTCTTCGGCGCCCGGACGATCTCCAGCAGCGGCATGACGGCCACCGGGTTGAAGAAGTGGAACCCCACGAGCCGCTCCGGGTGCTCCAGGTCCTCCGCCATGGCCGTGACGGACAGCGAGGAGGTGTTGGTGGCGAGGATGCACTCCGGGGAAACGATCGCCTCCACTTCCTTGAAGACCTGCTTCTTGACGTTGAGCTCTTCGAAGACGGCCTCGATGACGAAGTCGGCGTCGGCGAACGCTTCCTTGGAGACCGAGCCGGTGACGAGTGCCTTGGTGCGGTTGGCGGCGTCGGAACTGATCCGCTTCTTCGCCAGCAGCTTGTCCACCTCGGCGTGGACATAGCCCACGCCCTTGTCCACGCGGGCCTGGTCGATGTCCGTCATCACCACGGGCACCTTGAGCTGGCGGGCGAAGAGCAGCGCGAGCTGGCTCGCCATCAGCCCGGCCCCCACGACGCCGATCTTGGTCACGGGGCGGGCGAGCTTGCGGTCCGGGGCGCCGGCGGGACGCTTGGAACGCCGCTGCACGAGGTCGAGGAACGCGTAAACGGTGGAGCGGAACTCGTCGGTCTGCATGAGGTCCGCGAGCGTCTCGCATTCGAGCTCCGCGGACTCTGCCTGCGTCAGGGTCCGGTTGGCTTCCAGGACGTCCAGGACCTTCGCCGGCGCCGGGGAGGCGTTGGAGGTCTTGGCTTCCACGAAGGCACGCCCGGCGGCGACGGCGTCCGCCCAGCGGGCGGCAACCCGCGGATCGGACGGGTCGACGGCGTTGGATCGCTCCGGTGTCACGGCACCGGCGATGACCTTCGAGGCCCAGGCGACGGACTGCTCCACGAAGTCGGCCGGCTCGAACATGGCATCCGCCACGCCCAGCTCGAACGCCTGCGGCCCGGTGAGGGTGCGGTTGTTGCTCAGCGGGTTCTCGATCATCACCTTGACGGCGTTTTCGGGGCCGATCAGCCGCGGCAGGATGTAGACGCCGCCCCAGCCGGGAATGAGGCCGATGAAGGCCTCAGGCAGGGCCAGCGCGCCGGCGCCGGTGGACACGGTGCGGTAGGTGGACTGCAGCGCGATTTCCAGCCCGCCGCCCAAGGCGAGGCCGTTGATGAACGCGAAGCTGGGGACGCCGAGGTCAGCCAGCGTGGAGTAGACATCGTGGCCCAGCTGGGCCATCCACAGCCCGTGCTCGCGGCCCGTAACGGACTTGACCGTGGACAAGTCGGCGCCGGCCACCAGGAAGTACGGCTTGCCGGTCACGCCGACGCCGACGATCTCGCCCCGGGCGGCACGCTCCTTCAGGCCTTCCAAGACCGTGCCGAGCTCCACGAGGGTGTTGGGGCCCAGGGTGGTCGGCTTGGAGTGGTCCAGGCCATTGTCCAGGGTGACCAGCGCGAAGGTGCCGGGGCTGTCCTTGCCATCGACGGCGGGAAGCTCGATGTCCTGGACGTAGGAGTGGGTGAGAGTCTCGTTCGGGAAGAGATCGGCAAGCTTGCGGAAATCTGCGGCGCTCATGCTGCGGCTCCAGTCTCGGTGGTGGTGGCTGATTCGGCACCGGCAACGGCTCTGCTGTCGACGGCACTGCTGTCAACGGCCCTGCTGTTAACGGCACTGCCGTAGTCGGCGTGGTGCGGGTTCTCCCAGATCACGGTGGCTCCCATGCCCAGGCCGATACACATCGTGGTCATGCCGTACCGGACCGAGGCGTCCTCCTCGAACTGCCGGGCCAGTTGGTTCATCAGCCGGACGCCGGAGGACGCGAGCGGGTGTCCGACGGCGATCGCGCCGCCGTAGCGGTTGACCCGGGCGTCGGCGTCGGCGATCCCGAAGTGGTCCAGGAAGCTGAGCACCTGGACGGCGAAGGCCTCGTTGATTTCAAAGAGGCCGATGTCTCCGATGCCGAGTCCGGCGTTCTTGAGTGCCTTTTCGGTGGCCGGGACCGGGCCGATGCCCATGACCTCGGGTTCCGCACCCGCGAAGGCGTAGCTGACCAGGCGCATCTTGACCGGCAGGCCCAGTTCCTCGGCGGCGTCCGCGGAGGCCAGAATGGCGGCCGTGGCGCCATCGTTGAGGCCGGCGGCATTCCCGGCGGTCACGCGGCCGTGTGCACGGAACGGGGTCTTGAGCGCGGCGAGGTCCTCGAGCGAGGTTCCCGGCCGCGGCGGCTCGTCCAGGGTGTTGACGGTCCAGCCCTGGCCGGGCTTCATCGTGGCGACGGGCACGAGGTCGGGCTGGATCTGGCCCTTGGCGTAGGCCGCGGCCAGCTTGTCCTGCGACGCGACGGCGTAGGCGTCGGCGCGGTCCTTGGTGATGGCCGGGAAGCGGTCATGCAGGTTCTCGGCTGTGTTGCCCATGTTCAGGGCGGCCGGGTCCACGATCCGTTCCGACATGAAGCGCGGGTTCGGGTCCGCGCCGGCGCCCATCGGGTGGTTGCCCATGTGTTCCACTCCGCCGGCAATCACGACGTCGTACGCGCCGAAGCCGATACCGCTCGCCGTCGTGGTCACAGCGGTCATGGCGCCGGCGCACATCCGGTCGATCGCGAAGCCGGGCACCATGCGGGGCAGGCCGGCCAGCAGGGCAGCGGTACGGCCGATGGTCAGGCCCTGGTCGCCGGTCTGCGTGGTGGCCGCGATGGCCACCTCGTCGATCCGTTCGGCGGGCAGGGAGGGATTGCGGCGCATCAGCTCGCGGATGCATTTGACCACGAGGTCGTCGGCGCGGGTTCCGGCGTAGATGCCCTTCTCGCCGGCGCGGCCGAACGGGGTGCGGACGCCGTCGACGAAGACGACCTCGCGGATGGGGCGGGAATTCGCGCTGCTGGGTTTTCCGCTGCTCCGGGTTTGGCTCACGTGTTACTCCTCATTGAGACATGGATGCCGGATCCCCGTACCGGTGGCAGGAAGTGCCAAGGGCAGCAGGATTCCGGGCGACATCAAGCAACATGTTACTTGCCGGTAACATAGCTGGCAAGGAGTGTGGAGGCGGCGCGGCGGCCGGCGGCTTAGAGGGCGAAGCCGGACGCCGTCTCCACGGCGGCCTTGGGTTCCTTCACGGGCAGCGGCTCGGGGTGGAGGAAGGCCTCGGTGATCAGCGGTGCGGTGACCGCGATCTGCCACTGGCGCGCCCCCAGGGTTAGTAGTTCCTCGGCCACGCCCTCCTCGCTGAGCTCCGCCGGCGGACGCCAGGCCACCCGCCGGAGGTAGTCCGGCGTCAGCAGGTTTTCCACCGGCAGGTTCAGTTCCTCGGCCCTGGCCTGGAGCTTGGGGCGGGCCGTGGCGAGCCGCGCGGCGGCCTCCGGGTCCCGGTCGGCCCAGACGCGCGGGGGCGGGGGCGCGTTGGTGGGCAGGTGCAGCGGCGGGAGTTCCTCCAGGGCCCTGGCGGTGCTGATGCAGCGCAGCCAGCGCGGGGCTTCCCGCTGGGCGGCCCGGCCGTGGAAGCCCTTGGTGCCGAGGAGCTGCGGAACGGTGGACGGCATCGCCTTGGCCGCGGCGACGAGGGCCGAGTCCGGGATGAGCCGGCCCGGGGCGACGTCGCGCTTCTGGGCCAGCGAATCGCGTTCCAGCCAGAGCTCGCGCACGGCGGCCAGCTGGCGGCGGTCGCGGATCTGGTGGAGTCCAGAGGTCTTGCGCCACGGGTCAACGCGCGGTGGGGCCTGCCCGGCCTCGAGGATGGCGGCAAATTCCTGTTCCGCATAGTCGAGCTTGCCGTCGGCCACGAGGAGTTCAATGAGCTCTTCGCGCAATTCGGTGAGGACCTCGACGTCGAGCGCGGCGTAGCGCAGCCAGGGTTCCGGCAGCGGGCGGGTGGACCAATCCGCGGCGGAGTGCTCCTTGGCGAGCCCGAAGCCGAGGAGTTGTTCGATGACGGCGGCGAGCCCCACGCGGGGCAGTCCGGCCAGCCGCGCGGCGAGCTCGGTGTCGAACAGCTTGTCCGGCCACATGCCGAGCTCAGACAGGCAGGGCAGGTCCTGGCTGGCGGCGTGCAGGATCCATTCGACGCCGCTCAGGGCGTCGTTGATGATCCGCAGGTCACCGAACGGTTCGGGGTCGATCAGCCAGGTTCCGGAGCCTTCGCGGCGGATCTGGACGAGGAAGGCGCGCTGGCCATACCGGAAGCCGGAGGCGCGTTCGGCATCCACGCCCGCGGGGCCGTGGCCCGCGGCGAGGGCCGCTGCGCAGCGTTCCAGGCCGGCCTGCGTTTCGATGACGAGCGGCACGCCGTCGCGGGGGGCGTCGAGGTCGATTACCTCGGGGACCAGGCTGTCGAAGCCTTCCACCGTGATGTGGGCTGTGGTGTCAGCGGCCGGAGCGCCGGCCGTGGTGATTTCCGGATTTTGAGGGGTCATGATGTCTCCAGTTTACCGACAACACGGCGTATGAGGCTGCGACCGTCGCGGAACCGACTCGTTTATGCCTGACGTCACGACTGTCCCCGGGGTCGCCGGGGCAGCGCCGTGACGCCCTCGGGCAGCGGCGGCAGCCCGGCGAAGGTGCAGACCATGTCCGACCACGCCTCCAGGTGCGAGGTGATGTCCGGGGTGGCCGGGGTCCAGGAGGCGCGGAGCTCAATGTCGATCGAATTGGGCCTTTCGGCGAGCGTTCCGAAGCTTTCGGACAGCACCCGGGTCGCGGTGCCCCCGGCCGAGCCGTAGGGCGCCTGGTGGTTCTCCAGCGCTTCGACCAGCCAGGTCCACGCGACGGATCCCAGCATTTCATCGTTGCCCATTTCGGCCTCAAGCTGGGCGCGGATGTAGGTGACGATCCTGAATTCCCCGCCCCACACCGCCGAGCCGTCGGGATCGTGGAGCAGGATGAAGCGGCCGGTGGCCAGCTCGACGTCGTCGCTGCCGGAGGCTGGTTCCAGGCCGGCGGCGGCCGGGCCGTGGACCATGCCGGCCTCGGCAGCGCCGCCGGGGCCGATCACCTCGGCCCCCAGGGCGACCGCGAACGGCGCGAGCCGGGACGGTGCCGGAATCTCGTCCAGGTGCAGTTCGGTGCGGCACCGTGCTTGTCGAAGGGTTCCCAGGGCGAAGAGGAAATCTGCCGGAACCTGGTCGAGTGAGTTCACAATGGAAGATTATGCAACGCGGGCTCTCCGGCCCGGCAGGCTCGCCGCCGGGCCGGAGATACAGTGCAGGGAGATACCGTGCAAGGGTCAGGCGGGAGCGAGTTCGCGCCTGATGGCCGCAATGAAGGAATCAACGTCTTCCTCGGTGGTGTCAAAGGAGCACATCCAGCGGACCTCGCGGGCCGCCTCGTTCCAGTCATAGAAGCGGAAGGTCTTGCGCAGGCGGTCCGCCACGCCGGCGGGCAGGACGGCGAAGACGCCGTTGGACTCTGTCTTCTGGCTGAGTTCGACGCCAGGAATCCCCTCGACGCCGGCGCGCAGCCGGGCGGCCATCGCGTTGGCGTGCGAGGCCGAACGCAGCCACAGATCTCCTTCGAGCAGGGCAATGAACTGGGCGGACATGAACCGCATCTTCGACGCGAGCTGCATGTTCATCTTGCGCAGGTAGATCAGGCCGTGGGCGGCTTCCGGGTTGAGGGCGACCACCACCTCGCCGAACAGCAGGCCGTTCTTGGTGCCGCCGAAGGAAAGGATGTCCACGCCGGCGTCGCGGGTGAATGCCCGCAGCGGAACGTCCAGGTGGGCGGCGGCGTTGGCCAGCCGGGCGCCGTCCATGTGCAGTTTCATGCCCTTGGAGTGGACATGCTCCGCGATGGCGCGGACCTCCTCCGGCGTGTAGCAGGTGCCGAGTTCGGTGGTCTGGGTGATGGAAACGGCCAGCGGCTGGGCGCGGTGCTCGTCGCCCCAGCCCCAGGCTTCGCCGTCGATCAGCTCGGGCGTGAGCTTGCCGTCGGTCGTCGGGACCTGGAGCAGCTTGATGCCGCCGATCCGTTCCGGCGCGCCGTTCTCGTCCATGTTGATGTGCGCCGTGGAGGCGCAGATGACGGCGCCCCAGCGCGGCAGCAGGGACTGCAGGGAAAGGACGTTGGCGCCGGTTCCGTTGAAGACGGGGAAGCACTCGATCCCGGTGCCGAAGTGAGCTTCCATGAGCTGCTGCAGTCGCGCGGTGTAGTCATCCTCACCGTAGGAGACCTGGTGCCCTTCATTGGCGGCGGCGAGGGCAGCCAGGACTTCGGGGTGGACGCCCGAGTAGTTGTCCGAGGCGAACCCGCGGACGGAGGGATCATGGAGCCGCACCGCAGTGCTGGCAGGGGCAGTTTCAACTGTGCTGGTCATCGTTTTACTCACGCTTTCAGTCTAAGAGGTCGGGTCTCCACGGCTAAGTTCAACGGCTAAGCGGGAGCCGCCGGCCGTTCAATTCCGCCGCGGGGGAGGTGAAGAGTCCGACGACGGCGGCCGCCAGGTCCTCCACATCGGTAAAGCCGGGGAAGGTGCGTTCGGGGGACTTGGCGCGCATCTGCGCGTCCACGAGGGCCTTCACGACGAAGATGGCGGCGGCGCTGTGCTGCTCCATCGGCGACTCGGTTGTGCCGGGTGCGGCGTTGCCGCTGCGGAAGCCGTCCGCCAGGGCAAGGGTCCAGGCCTCCGCCGCGGCCTTGGCCGCGACGTAGCTGGCGCCTCCCGCCGTCGGGCTGCTGACGGCCGTGGAGGAGACCATCGCGAAGCGGCCCGTGTCCGAGGCCGCGAGATCGTCGAAGAAGACCCGCGTGACGTTCCGCAGCGTGGTGATGGCGGCACGTTCCAGGAAGTCCCAGTCCTCGTCGCTCTGGTCCGCAATGCCCTTCGCGCCGCGCCAGCCGCCCACGAGGTGGATGACGCCGTCGATGCTTCCTGCCGTTCCCGCCAGAATGGCATGCACAGTGGCGTGCAGCGCGCGGACGTCCGCCAGGCTGGCGAGGTCGCAGACCAGCGGCGTGACGCCGCTGCCGGCCTCGGCGGCGCCGGCCTCGATGCGGGGACCGTCCGAGCCGACAGTGAAGACGGTATGGCCGGCCTCGCGCAGGGCGCGGGCCGTGGCGATCCCGGACGGCCCGCTGCCGCCCGTGACCACCACGTTCAGGGTGCGTCCGGCGCTCATCCGGCGGCGTTCATGGCCCGGGTTGCGGATCCGGTGGCTGTGTCGCCCGTGATGCCGGCCGTGGATTCAATGACGGACCGCATCTTCTTCTCGAGGGCCTCATAGAACATGGACAGCGGGAACTCGTCGTCGAGCACCTGGTCCGTAAGGCCGCGCGGCGGGCCGTCCAGCGGCAGGGCGCCGGGGCCCTTGGCCCAGACCGAGGCCGGGTTCGGCGTGACAGTGCCGGAGATGAGCTCGTAGGCGGCCAGCCAGTGGGCCGTCTTGGGGCGGTCGATCGAGCGCCAGTACAGTTCCTCGATCCGGGCACCGAGTTCAATCACGACGTCGGCGGCTTCGTCCCAGTCGATGCTGAGCTTGCTGTCGGTCCAGTGCAGCACGTGGTGCTGGTGCAGCCACGCGAAGAGCAGCTGACCGCCGAGGCCGTCGTAGTTGCGGACGCGGCTGCCGGTGATCGCGAAGCGGAAGATGCGGTCGAAGATGACGGCGTACTGGACGAGTTTGGCGTGCCGGCGTGCTTCCGGGTCCGCGTCCTCGTCCTTCTCGATCTTCACGGATTCGCGGAAGGCGGTCAGATCGCAGCGCAGTTCCTCCAGGGCGTAGAGGAAGAACGGCATGCGCTGTTTGATCATGAACGGGTCGAAGGGGAGGTCGCCGCGCATATGGGTGCGGTCATGGATGAGGTCCCACATGACGAACGTTTCCTGGGTCAACGCCTGGTCCTCGAGGAGGCCAGCGGCGTCCTCGGGAAGCTGCAGCGAGGTGATGTCCGCGGCGGCGCGAAGGACGCGCCGGAAGCGGGCCGCTTCACGGTCGGCGAAGATGGCGCCCCACGTGAAGGTCGGGGTTTCGCGGACGGCCACGCTTTCCGGGAACAGCACTGCGGAGTTCGTGTCGTAGCCCGGGGTGAAGTCCAGGAAGCGGATCGGGACGAAGAGCTTGTTGGAGTACTCGCCCTCTTCCAGCCCGGCGATGAACTCGGGCCAGATGACCTCGATCAGCACGGCCTCGACGAGTCGGTTGCTGCTGCCGTTCTGGGTGTACATGGGGAACACGACGAGGTGCTGCAGCCCGTTGACCCGGTGCTGCTGCGGCTGGAAGGCCTGCAGCGCGTCAAGGAAGTCAGGCACGCCGAAGCCGCCGTCGGCCCAGCGGCCGAAATCGGTGACGAGGAGTTCAAGGTAGCGGGCGTCGTGCGGGAAGGCGGGGGCGAGTGCCGTGATCGCTGCCGAGATGGTGCCGACGTGTCCGGCGGCGGTCTCGTGGGAGGCGGGGTCCGGCACGGATCCGTCCTGGATCTGGAGGGCCTGCAGGGCGGTGGCGGCAGCTTTGAGCTGCAGCCAGTCCTTGGAGTTGGCGGTGATCGGGGCGGGGGCGGTAATAGCGGTCGTGGTCATCGTCGACAGGCGCCTTTCGGGTTGCTTGGAGCGTCTCGCTGGTTTCTAAACCGAGCGTAGCAAGCAATCAGAACCTCTAATGCAAAATAAGGTCGAGCATAAGAAAGTCTGTGGCAAGTGCGGCGGGAAGCCTGCCCCAGCTACAGCAGGGGCGTGGCTGGCTGCCGGGCACCGCAACGGCGGTGCCCGGCAGCCAGCCGGGGTAAGGGGCCGCCGGACGCCTGGGTCACTTCGGCCAGGGTCAGTTCCCGGCGTCGTCTGCCGGTACCAGCTTCAGCGAAACGGAGTTGATGCAATAGCGCTGGTCCGTGGGGGTGCCGTAGCCTTCGCCGTCGAACACATGGCCCAGGTGGGAATCGCACGTGGCGCAACGGACTTCCACGCGCTCCATGCCCAGGGCGCGGTCGTGGATATAGCGGACGGTCCCGTCCGCCAGCGGAGCCCAGAAGGAGGGCCAGCCGCAGTGGGAGTCGAACTTCTCCTTGCTCGTGAAGAGTTCGGCGCCGCAGGCGCGGCACTGGTAGACGCCCGCCGTGTGGGTGTCCCAGTATTCACCGGTGTACGGCCGCTCCGTGCCGGCCTGCCGCAGCACGCGGTACTCCTCGGGCGTCAGCTCCCGGCGCCACTGCTCGTCCGTCTTCGCTGCGGGCGGGGACGCCGGGGGGACGGGTCCGACGGCGAGTGACGGGTCCGGGGACGTGGTAGCGGACGTGTTTGCTGAAGTGTCTTCGGGGGTGCTCATAGCCTGATTAACGCTCAGGAGTCCCCGATAAATCCCGAACCGGCGTACAGATGCAGCACGGGCAAGCCCAGCCGGTCCTGGGCCTTGTTGGCCCAATCGGTGTGGAAGGTGTCGGCCAGGGCATGCGGACGGGTGACCACTACGGCCTGTCCGGCGCCCAGTTCCTTGACCTTGGCGACGAGGCCCTCGACGGCTCCGCCTTCGACCACCTCGCCCGTGACACCGCTGCCAAGCCCGGCCAGCGCCGCGAGCGAGTCGGCCAGGGTCTCGGCGGCTTCGGCCCGCTCGGCGGCAGGATCGTGGGACTGTGCCGTCAGTTCGCGGAAGGCCTTGGCGATCTCCAGCATGGACAGGTTCTCCAGGAAGTCCACCACCAGGTGTCGTTCGGTATTGGCCGGAACCAGGACCACCAGGGGCGAATCACCGCCGGCAACCAGGGATTCAATGTTGACGCGGTCATCCGCGCCGAGGGGCTCTTCTGTCAAAATGACGATTGGATCACTCATGACCCCAGCCTAGTCGCGCGCTTCTGCCCCTGCACGACTCTGACGCTGCACGAATCTGCCAGCCCACTAATCTTCCCGTGTCCCTGCCGGCGTCTGAATACTCTTGGGCGGGCAGCCTGAACAGGCAGTTTGAACAGACAGGATGCCCGCCTTGGGCCGGAGTTCAGTCAGAATGGTGCCATGGCATCATCCCTGCGCCTCTTGCCGGACCCGCACCGGAGCCCGTCCGCCCGTGGACCCGCCGCTCCCCTTGAGGAGGGCGCCGGGGCCGTGCGGCCCGGAAATGCCAAGTGGGCGGTGGGCGGCATCATCGGCGGCAGCGCCGCGGCGGGCCTGCTGGCCGCCGGGTCGTCCGCCCTGGCGCTCTATTTCGCCCGGCGCGTCATCACCCCGGCGAGGGTCCGCGAGCCGGACCAGGAAGTCCTGGCCGTGATCCGCGAGGGGCGGGGTCTGCGGGTCATCCTCGCGGCCACACCCGATGCGACGGTGGACGGCGTCTACGGGCTCTTCTTTGACGGCGGGCGGGGCCACGCCCGGATCGGCCGGATCCTGTCCTACTCGCCGGCCGAACGCACCGTGCTGCGGGAGGTCGAGGCCGTCTACAGCGGTGACCTTTCGACCGCACGGCGCGGCTGGTGGAGCGGCGCGGTCAACCCGGATCCCGCCACCGCCGGTCTTCCGGCGGAAGAGGTGCTGATCGAGGTCGACGGCGGGACCGCACCGGCGTGGCTGGTAGGGGCCGCGCCGGCGTCGGACGTCTGGGCGATCATGGTGCACGGACGCGGGGCCACGCGGCAGGAGGGCCTCCGGGCCGTCCGCACGGCCCGGGAACTGGGCATGTCCAGTCTCCTGATCTCGTACCGCAACGATGGACTGGCGCCGTCGGCCCAGGACGGGCGCTACGGACTGGGCTCCACCGAATGGCGCGACGTCGAGGCCGCCATCAGCTTTGCCCTCGAGCACGGTGCCCGCGAAGTGGTGCTCTTCGGCTGGTCCATGGGCGGCGCGATCTGCCTGCAGACGGCCGACCTCTCGCGGTACCACCACCTGATCCGGGCGATGGTGCTGGACGCACCGGTGATCAACTGGGTCAACGTGCTGGCGCACCATGCGGAGCTGAACCGGATTCCGTCCTCCGTGGGCCGCTACGGACAGCTGATGCTGAGCCACCGCCTGGGCCGCCGGCTGACCGGACTGGCCGCCCCTGTGGACCTGAAGGCAATGGACTGGGTATCGCGTGCGGTGGAGTTGAGGACGCCGACGCTGATCCTGCACAGCGTGGACGACGAATATGTTCCCTACGGGCCGTCCGCGGCCTTGGCCGAGAAGAACCCGGACATGGTCACGTTCGAACCATTCAGCAAGGCGCTGCACACCAAGGAATGGAACGTGGATCCGGAGCGCTGGGAGCGGCTGGTCACGGCCTGGCTGCGGCAGCAACTGGCACCCCGCGCAAACCCGGGAGCCGCACGCGTCGGCGAGAGCCGCTAGCGCCCGCCGGTGCCGATCCGGGCGGTGCGCGCGGCGGTGAGCCTGATCAGCTCAGCGGGTTTCAGCTCAATGTCCAGTCCGCGCCGTCCGCCCGAAACGAGGATCGTGTCCAGCTCCAGGGCGCTGTCATCCACGACCGTGGGGGAGGACTGCCGCTGCCCCAGCGGGGAGATGCCGCCGAGCACATAACCGGTCCGGCGCTCCGCAGCGGCAGGATCAGCCATGGCGGCCTTCTTGCCACCCAGGGCAGCAGCCATCGCCTTGAGGTCGAGGTTCCCGCTCACCGGGACGACGCCGACGGAGAGCCGGCCGTCGACGTCGACCATCAGGGTCTTGAACACCCTGGCGGGGTCAATGCCGAGCACTTCCGCGGCTTCCAGGCCGTAGCTGGTCGCCGCCGGATCGTGGCTGTAGGGGTGCGCAACAAAAGGAACGCCGGCCGCCGCGAGGGCCGCGGTGGCCGGCGTTCCCTGGGATGCCTGTTTGCGGGCCATCTCAGTTAAGAGTCCGGGCGCCCGGGGTCAGGACTGCCGGGTGCGGGACTGCCGCGCTGCGGACGGCCCTGCCGAGGAGGCGGCCACCTTGCGCTTAATCCGGCCCAGCATCGCCGTCATGCCGCGCATGCGCAGGGGAGTGATAGCCCGGGTGAGGCCCAACAGTTCCGGCATGTCGTCCGGGACGGCCAGGATCTCCGCTGCGCTGAGACCGTCGAGTCCTTCATGCAGCACACCCGCGAAGCCGCGGGTGGTCGGGGCTTCCGGGGGTGCCTTGAAGAACAACCGCACGCGCTCCGGCGCATCGCCGTCGAGATGCTCCGTCTCGATGGTGAGGAACAGCGGAGTCTGGCACTCGACCACCTGCTCCATCAGCTCCGGGTGGTCCCTGAGCCGCTCCGGAAGCTCCGGAAGCTCGCGTGAGAACTCAAGGAGCAGCTGCAGCCGCTCGGCTTCGGTCAGGGCCTGGAAGTCGTCAACAATTTCCGCCAGTGCGGCGGGGAGGGCAAAAGTATTCATCACTCCCAGCTTACGCACGCCGAGCGATTGTGTCCCGCTCCGGGCCGAGTTGTCCGTCCCATTGGCGGCCGGCGTATCGGCTACCTGGCGGCCTGCCTGATGGCCGGAACCGGGCCGCGTTCGGTGCCCTTGACGATCGGGACGCGCACGGCATTGCCCCACTCGGTCCAGGAGCCGTCGTAGTTGCGGACGGTGTCGAAGCCCAGAAGGTACTTGAGCGCAAACCAGGTGTGGCTGGAACGCTCGCCGATCCGGCAGTACGCCACGACGTCATCGCCTTCCTTGAGCCCGGCTTCACCCAGGTACAGCACCTCGAGTTCGGCGCGGTTCCGGTAGGTACCGTCCCCGGCTGCCGCGCGGGCCCAGGGGATGGACGCCGCCGTGGGGATGTGGCCGCCGCGCAGGGCGCCTTCCTCGGGGTAGGCCGGCATATGGGTGCGCTGGCCGGTGTACTCCTCGGCCGAACGGACGTCGATCAGCGGCTTGCCGAAGTGCTCCAGGACATCGCCCATGAAGGCGCGGATCGGGGCGTCGTTGCGTTCCACCACGGGGTAGGTGCGGGGGGCGGGAACAGTGGTCTCCTCGGTGAGGGCGCGGCCCTCGGCGATCCACTTGTCACGTCCGCCGTCCAGGAGCCGGACGTCCTCGTGGCCGAAGAGGGTGAACACCCACAGGGCGTACGCGGCCCACCAGTTGGACTTGTCGCCGTAAATGACCACGGTGCTGTCCCGCGAGATACCCCTGGCCGCGGCCAGGGCGGCAAAGGCCTCGCCGTCCACGTAGTCGCGCGTGACCTCGTCATTAAGGTCCGTGTGCCAGTCCATCTTCACCGCGCCGGGGATGTGGCCGGTCTCGTACAGCAGCACGTCCTCGTCGGACTCCACCACCACCAGCTTGCCGCCGTCGAGCGCGCCGGCTTCTATTGCCGCAGCGAGCCAATCGGTGGATACCAGCCGCTCCGGGTGGGCATAGGCGGCGAACTTCTCGTTCTGCTCAACGGGGTAGGGCATTGCGGTGGCCTTTCACTGAAACTGTCAGGAGGCCGGGCCGTGGAAAGATCGAATGCGGCGCCGGGCCTGGTACAACACTAGCCACGCCCCGGGGAGAATGCTCCACAGCGTCACACTCGGAAATATGGCCTTCATCACGTGCCCCGGTCCGCACAGGCCTTCCTCCCGCCTTCGTCACGCCTCCCTCAGAAAGAAGTGGCGGCGTTGCCGGTATTCTTTCTGGGGACAAGAGACCAGCAGAACGGACCACCTTGGTACAGATCGAACAGCTCGCCGCCAGAACACCGGCAGTTTCCGTGGATGAACTCCTCAACGGGTTCTATCCGTCGTCGCGGTTTGGCGGGGTGTCGTTTTCCAGCTACCGGCCGGATCCGTCCCAGCCCAGCCAGGCGCATGCCGTCCGTGAGCTGGAGGGCTTCGCGTCGGGTGTGGGCGCGCGCGACGGCGACGGCCTGTTCAAGCGGCTCTTCGCCAAGAAGGACACCTCCCGGGCCGGGATCTACCTTGATGGCGGCTTCGGCGTCGGCAAGACCCACCTGCTGGCCTCGCTGTGGCATGCCGCCCCCGGGCCCAAGGCTTTCGGCACGTTCGTGGAATACACGAACCTGGTCGGGGCGCTGTCCTTCCGCAAGACGGTCGAGGCCCTCAGCCACTACAAGCTCGTGTGCATCGACGAATTCGAACTCGACGATCCGGGCGACACCGTGCTGATGTCCCGGCTTATGCGCGAACTCGCCGACGCCGGCGTCAAGCTCGCCGCCACCTCCAACACCCTGCCTGGCTCCCTGGGCGACGGCCGCTTTGCCGCCGTCGACTTCCAGCGCGAAATCCAGGTGCTGGCGGACCAGTTCGACGTCGTCCGGATCGACGGTGAGGACTTCCGCCACCGCGGCCTCCCGGCGGCCCCCTTGCCGCTGCGCAATGACGAGCTGGCGCACCACATGAAGGCCGAGTTCGACGGCAAGACCGTGGCCCGCGATGAGTTCAGCACCCTCATCAACCACCTCGCCGGCGTCCACCCGAGCCGCTACCGCCAGCTCCTGGACGGTATCGAGGGTGTGGTCTGGAAGAACGTGGAAACAATCACCGAACAGGCCGTGGCCCTGCGCTTCGTGGTGCTGGCGGACCGGCTGTACGACAAGGATGTCCCCATCCTCGCCAGCGGCGTGCCCTTCGATCAGCTCTTCACGGAGGAAATGATGACCGGCGGATACATGAAGAAATACTTTCGAGCCGTCTCCCGGCTGACCGCACTTGCCCGCGAGGGCCAGAACCACGAACCTTCCTGACAGCCGGGCCTTAGAAGAAGCGCTGTCCGTTAAACGCCGAAGGTGCCGGCGCCGCCTCACGGCGGGACCGGCACCTCGCTGACGTACCTGGGTCAGAGGCCCTGCTGCCGGGGTTCCCCGGCTACAGGGGGCTCACCGGCGACGGGATTCTCCTCGGCGACGGGTGCCGTCTCCGGATTGCCGTCTGCCTTGTCCACGAAGTCGGAAGCACCCTGCTGCACGGCATCGATCTTGTCGGCGTACTTTCCGCCGGTCTTCGAGTCGACGAAATCGCCGGCTTTACCGATGCCGTCCTTGATGGCCTGTTCGTTGCCACCAATGATTTGCTGAGCCTTGCCCTTCAGATCGTCAAGAATTCCCACGGGCACCTCCCCTCGGTCGCGGAGCCAGATCGCTCCTCCCGCTTCTGATCGTAACGGCCGGTCCCGATCATGCCAAGGGCGCGGGGCCATTCGTGTCCGTCTGCTGTCAAGGGTCTTGCGGCCCGGTCCAGATATCACCGGGGCACACGACCAGGGCCGATCGGGAAGGGCGCAGAAAGCGCGCAAGAAAAAAGCAGCTCCGCGGAGCTGCTTGCTGTGGTGGGCGATACTGGGATCGAACCAGTGACCTCTTCCGTGTCAGGGAAGCGCGCTACCGCTGCGCCAATCGCCCGCAACCGGAAGGATCCGGAGTGGAATTGTTTGAATCTAGTACAAATGCATAAGAGAGCGGACGACGAGATTCGAACTCGCGACATCCACCTTGGCAAGGTGGTGCTCTACCAGCTGAGCTACGTCCGCAATATGAAGTCCATGCCGGCTGGGCCGGTGGTACTGCATCAAGCAAGTTTCCTTGCTTTGGTGGGCGATACTGGGATCGAACCAGTGACCTCTTCCGTGTCAGGGAAGCGCGCTACCGCTGCGCCAATCGCCCATTGCCATCCGGCCAGAACCGGAAACCATGGTTTTCACCGAGGTGGGTACGGGATTCGAACCCGTGTATACGGCTTTGCAGGCCGCTGCCTCGCCTCTCGGCCAACCCACCGTGTAAGCAGGATTCCGAAGAAACCCTTGCCGTGACAGTGTCCTGCGAGCGGACGACGAGATTCGAACTCGCGACATCCACCTTGGCAAGGTGGTGCTCTACCAGCTGAGCTACGTCCGCAATGTTGGAGTGGATTTCCGCGCCGCAATCGGCATTTCCTCGCGTTCCAACGAGTAAGAACTCTATAGGAGGTTCGAGGAATCTACAAATCGCGACGGCGCACGTTGCGGCGGATGGCCCTGCTTCGTTGAATTCTAGGGGATTTTGCGAATTACAGACTTGTAATTCGGCTGGCGGCGCTTGGCGCTCCGAAAGTGGACCGCGGGCGATCCCGCCGCGATCCAGGAACTCTGCCAGACCTCTGTGAGGCGGGCATGAACGGTCGGGACAGGCGCGTGACAGGCCGATTTCTAAAATCCGCCAGCGTGGGCTAGCATTCAATGGCATTGGGGCGATTGGCGCAGTGGTAGCGCGCTTCGTTCACACCGAAGAGGTCACTGGTTCGAACCCAGTATCGCCCACCAAGATACGCACCTGAACAAATGGTCCGTTCCGCTGACTCAGCGGGGCGGGCCATTTTGTTTTGTTCCCACTGCTTTTGCTCCCATTGTCTGACCCCTGTGAAAGAGTCTTTCCATGACCGCTCCGCTCCTCGCCCACGCCACCGACTACGGCCGGATGTACGCACGCTCCACGTCCGAGCAATTCTCCGTCCCTTCCATCACCACGGTTATCGGGCAGCAGCCCCACGGCCTGGACGGCTGGTTCGGGTACATGGGTGCAAACAGCCTCGCCCAGGATCCCGCCCTGCCCGGCATCCTGGGCAGCCCGGCGAAGCTGCGCCAGGCGGTGAGCCGGGCGGCGAAGGCTGCGGAAACGTACCGGGACGACGCCGCCAAGCGCGGGGACCGGGTGCACAACTATTGCGAGCAGGTTGCGCTCCGTGCCCTCGGCCGGCCGCACCAGATGAAGGAAACCCGGGAGGCGCTGGCGGCCAACGGCGAGGAAGCCTTCGCGGCCCGCTTCGACGAATGGTGGGAGCTCTTCCAGGTGGAGCCGATCGCGCCCGAGATCACGGTCTGGAACAAGACGGTCGGTTACGCCGGCACCCTGGACCTCGTCGCAAAGATCAACGGCCGGACCTGCCTGATCGACTACAAGACCAAGGGCACAAGCCGTGACGGGACTGTCAAGCCGCTCGACGACAAAGTGGTGATGCAGCTCGTGGCAGGCATGAAGGCCGAGGAAAGCCTCGTCGACCCCGTGGCGGGGGAGTGGGAAGCCTGGCCGCACGGCGAATCCCCGATCCTGCTGGCGGTTGCAGTGGGTGAGACGGAGGTCCGTCCGCTGCGCGCCAACCCGGACGTCCTCAAGCACCACTGGTGGAAGTTCTGTGCGCTCCGCCGCGTGTGGGAGATGTCGGCAGACACCGCCACCGCCGGAACCGCGCTGCTTCCGCTCGCCCCGCCGGCGAACCGCTGAGCCCGAACCGGGCAGCTGCAACTAAACTGGACTGGATCCCGTAGCCGCCCACCGTGAGGACAGATTGCACATGGCCATTTTGAATATCCGCATCATCGGGGATCCTGTGCTGCGCACAGTTGCCGATCCCGTGACGGAATTCGGGCCTGAACTGGCGAAGCTCGTTGCCGACATGACCGAAACCATGGAAGACGTCGAGGGCGCAGGCCTGGCCGCGCCCCAGGTCGGCGTGAGCCAACGCGTCTTCACGTACCGCATCGGCGGCGTCGAGGGCCACATCATCAACCCCGTGCTGGACAACAGCGAGGACTTCCAGCCGGACCAGGTCGAAGGGTGCCTGTCCATCCCTGGCCTGGGCTTCCCGGTCCGCCGGCTCCGACACACCCGCGTCACCGGGGTCGACCTGCACGGAAACCCGGTCACCGTGGAGGGCGAGGGCATGCTGGCCCGCTGCTTCCAGCACGAAACCGACCACCTCGACGGCATCCTGTTCACCGACCGGCTCGAAGGCGAGGACCGCAAGGCCGCGCTGAGGGCCATCCGGAACGCCAACTACGAGGCCATTACCGGGCAGACCACCGCGAAGCGCGCCAAGACCGTCGGATCCAGTTTCGGCGGATCAAGTTTCGGGTCCAGCTTCGGAAACACCCAGTGAGGGTTCTCTTCGCAGGGACGCCGGCCGTCGCCGTGCCTTCCCTGGACGCACTTGTCCAGGCCGGGTTCGACGTCGTCGCCGTCCTCACCCGCCCGGACGCCCCGCTGGGGCGCAAGCGGGTACTGACGCCCTCCCCGGTCGCGGCCCGCGCGGCCGAGCTCGGCATCGAGATCATCCATGCAGCGAAGGTGGACTCCGACGTCACTGCCCGGATGGCCGCCGTCGAGCCCGACGTCGCCGCGATCGTCGCCTACGGCGGGCTCATTCCGCGCCCGGCCCTGGACATTCCGCGCCACGGCTGGGTCAACCTCCACTTCTCCCTGCTGCCGGCCTGGCGCGGAGCGGCGCCCGTGCAGCGGGCGATCATCGCCGGCGACGACGTGACCGGGGCCGTGACCTTCCGCCTCGAGGAGGGCCTGGACACCGGCCCGGTCTTCGGAACATTGACCGAATCCGTGAACCCCGGCGACACCGCGGGAGCGCTGCTGGAGCGGCTGTCCCACAGCGGTGCCGTGCTGCTGGCCCAGACCCTGTCCGCCGTCGACGCCGGCAAGGCCGTCGCTCTGCCGCAGCAGGGGGACGTCAGCCTGGCCCCCAAACTTGGTCTGGAAGACGGCCGGCTCGACTGGCGGCAGCCGGCACTGGCGATCGGCCGGCGGGCACGCGGCGCCACCCCGGAACCTGGAGCCTGGACCACCCTGGCCGGCCAGCGGGTCAAACTGGAACCGGTGCTGCCCCGCCCGGAGGCCGCCGCCCTCCAGCCTGGACGGCTGGCGGTGGACGGCAAGAGCGTTCTGGTGGGAACCGGCTCGCATCCGGTGGAACTGACCCGGATCCAGCCTTCGGGCAAGAAAATGATGACCGCCGCTGATTGGGCGCGCGGACAGGCAACACTGGAAAGCGTGGTGTTCGAATGAGCGAATCCGGGACCAGCGGCAGCAGCCGTGGCAGGGGCTCTCAGCCCGGAGGGCAAAACCGAGGGCAGGATGCAGGGCAAAACCGAGGGCAAGACGCAGGTCAGGGCGGTCGGGACGGCAGCAAGCGGAATGCGCAGGGCCGGGAACGCAACCGCGGCCCGCAGCGCAGCTTCACCGAGAACGCCCCCTCGCAGCGCACCCGCCGTGCGGATCCTGCCCGGTTGGTCGCCTTCGAGGTGCTGCGCGCCGTCGCATCCGAGGACGCCTATGCGAATCTGGTGCTGCCGGCCCGGATCCGGCACCACGGACTGGACAAGCGCGACGCTGGCTTCGCCACCGAGCTCAGCTACGGCGCCCTCCGCGGCCAGGGCACCTACGACGCCGTCCTGGCCCGCTGCGTGGACCGGCCGTTGGACGAACTGGATCCGGCCATCCTCGATGCCTTGCGGATCGGCGTCCACCAGCTGCTCGCCATGCGGGTGCCTGCGCATGCCGCCCTGGACCAGACCGTGGGACTCGCCCGCGCCGTGATCGGCGCCGGTCCCTCGGCCCTCATCAACGCCGTACTGCGCAAGGTTTCCGCCCGCACCCTGGAGGAATGGCTGGAGCTGCTGCTCAGCACCGAGACGGACGAAACGAGGATCGCGTCCATCCGCTACGCCCACCCGGAATGGATCGTCCGCGCGCTCCGCCAGTCCCTCGTTGCCCATGGACGTCCCGTCACGGAAATCAACGACCTGCTCGAAGCGGATAACGCCGCACCCGTGGTGAATCTGGTGGCGCTTCCCGGGATCGGCAGCCTGGACGAGGCCCTCGACGGCGGGGCAACCCCGGGGGAGCTCGTGGAAGGATCGGCGCTCTCCAGTGGCGGCGACCTCGGCCGGCTTGCCTCGGTGCGTGAAGGCAGCACCCGGGTCCAGGACGTCGGCTCGCAGCTGGTGGCCCGCGCCATGGCCGCCGTCGACCTCCGGGACAGCGGCAAAGACATCGGCACAGACGGCGGGAAGGAAGGCGGTGAGCCAGGCGCCGACGGCGAACGGTGGCTGGATCTGTGCGCCGGACCCGGCGGCAAGGCCGCCCTGCTTGGCGCCCTCGCCCGGCAGCGGGGCGCCCACCTGCTGGCCAACGAATCCGCGCCGCACCGGGCCAAGCTGGTCCGCCAGGCCCTCGCCGCGGTGCCGGACGAAGTCTGGGACATCCGGACCGGGGACGGCCGTGACATCGGCGCCGAGCAGCCGGAAAGCTTCGACCGGGTCCTCGTCGACGTTCCCTGCACGGGGCTGGGGGCCCTGCGCCGCCGGCCGGAGTCACGGTGGCGGCGCACGCCCAAGGACCTCGTTGACCTCGGGCCGCTGCAGCGCCAACTGCTCAAGTCCGCGCTGGACGCCGTCAAACCGGGCGGCGTTGTGGCGTACGTAACCTGTTCGCCGCACCCGGCCGAGACCACCGCCGTCGTGAGCGACGCGCTTCGCAAACGCGATGACCTCGAGCTCCTCGACGCCGGCGCCGTGCTGGACAGCGTCAGCCTCAGCGGCCACCTCGAGGCCGGGCACGAACTCACCGCCCAGCTCTGGCCGCATGTGCACCGCACGGACGCCATGTTCCTGGCCCTCATCCACAAAAAGTCCTGACGTCCGGGCCCTCGCGCGGCGCGGAAAGCCCGGCCCGTCAGCAGACCATCTTCAGCAGATCGTAAAAGGAACCACATGGCCCAGTGCTGCATCAACCCGAGCATCCTTTCCGCCGACTTCGCCAACCTCGAGGCGGAACTGCGCAGGATCCGCAACGCGGACGCGGTGCATGTGGACGTCATGGACAACCACTTCGTGCCCAACCTGACGATCGGCCTGCCCGTGGTCCAGCGGATCCAGGCCGTCAGCCCGGTGCCGCTGGATGCCCACCTGATGATCGCGGATGCGGACCGCTGGGCCCCCGGCTACGCGGACGCCGGAGTGGCCTCCGTGACCTTCCACGCCGAGGCTTCGATCGCACCGATCAAGCTGGCGCGCGAACTGCGGGCCCGCGGCGCGAAGGCCGGAATGGCGCTCCGGCCCGGCACCCCGGTGGAGCCCTACCTTGACATGCTCTCCGAACTGGATCTGCTGCTGATCATGACGGTGGAGCCAGGCTTCGGCGGGCAGTCGTTCCTGGATCTGACGCTGCCGAAGATCCGCCGCGCCCGCGCGGCCATTGACGGCTCGGGCGTCGGGGTGGCGCTGCAGGTCGACGGCGGCATCACGGAGGAGACGATCGTGCGGGCCGCCGAGGCCGGGGCCAACGTCTTCGTGGCGGGATCCGCGGTCTACGGCGCTGCGGACCCGGCGGAAGCGATCGAGCGGCTCCGGGCCGCCGCTGGCCAACGGATGATCATCACCTGATCATCCGCGTGAAGATGACGCAGGCCGTAATGTCCGCCCGGGGGAATAGCCCGGGACGGTCCAAGGTTGTGTCAGAATAACAACACACATACGTGCTCCGGGGTCGGTGTAAGTCCGAACCGGCGGTGATAGTCCGCGACCCGCGAGCCGGCGCTTTCCCTCGGGAAGGTTCCGGCGGACGGTTGAACCGGTGGAATTCCGGTACCGACAGTTAAAGTCTGGATGAGAGAAGCACGTACAGCTGTAACTGCGGCGTCCTGTTGGCGCCGCAGAATCGTGCTGTCGTATACCCCCGGAGCCATCGCGGTTCTTGAGGGAAGGAACGACACACACATGGACTTTCTGCGATGGCTCTTCGCCAACCCGGCGGTCGTCTTCAGGCCCGGTGTCAGGTAAATGAGCGTTCAGCAATCCACGAACCAGCGGGTGGACGCCTCCGCCACCGTCCCCGCTGCCGGCTTCAGCCCCGCCGAAGCCACGGCGATGGAAACGGCGCTGGCGGCAGCCGTGCAGGGCCCGCGGGGAGCGAACCCGCTCGTGGGCGCCGTCGTCATAGCCGCCGACGGGACCCAGCTGGTGACCGGCTACCACCGCGGCGCCGGCACGGCACACGCGGAAGCCGACGCGATCGCCCAGGCCAAAGCCGCCGGCCATGACCTCAGCGGCGCCACGATGGTGGTCACTCTGGAGCCCTGCAACCACTGCGGGCGCACGGGCCCCTGCGCCCAGGCGATCATCGACGCCGGAATCGCTGACGTCATCTACGCCGTCGACGACCCCCATGATCCGGCGGCAGGTGGAGCGGCGACGCTGCGCGCCGCGGGCGTCCGCGTCCGGTCGGGCCTCGCAGCCGTCCCCGCGCTGGACCTAAACCGGCGCTGGTTCGACGCCGCAGCCGCCAAAAGGCCCTTCGTCACCCTGCACATTGCCCAGACCCTCGACAGCCGCATCGCGGCCAGCGACGGAACCAGCCAGTGGATCTCCAGCCCCGAATCCCTCGCCGACAACCATGCGCTGCGCGGCCGGATTGACGCCATCCTGGTGGGCACCCAGACGGTCCTCGTGGACAACCCGCGGCTCACCGCACGGAACGCGGACGGCGAGGCGGCCGGCAAACAGCCGCTGCGGGCCGTGATGGGATACCGCGGAATCCCGGAGGGTGCCGCCATCAACGGCGACGACGGCAACGTCCTGCACCTGGCCACCCGCGATCCGCGCGAAGCGCTTGACCGGTTGTTCACCGCAGGCGTGCGGCATCTCATGGTGGAAGGAGGCTCCCGGATCCTGAGCGCCTTCCTCGCGGACGGCCTCGTGGACGAGCTGATCGTCTACCTGGCGCCGACGCTCCTCGGCTCCGGCACGCCGGCCCTGGAGGACCTCGGCATCACCACCCTGGCCGACGCCCAGCACTGGGAATGGGATCCGGCAGCCGGGGGAGACGTCCGGATGCTCGGCCGCGACCTCCGGCTGCACCTTCGCCCCGCCACAAGTTCATCCGATTCGACCCCGCACCGCACTGGTACGGACACCGCCGCAGGAGGCTACTGATGTTTACCGGAATTATCGCCGAGCAGGGGAAGGTGCTGTCCGTTGAGCGCAACGGCGACATCAGTGCCACCGTTCGGCTCCAGGCGCCCGGAACCACCGAAGGGCTCGCCCTGGGCGGTTCCATCGCCGTCAACGGCGTCTGCCTCACGGCCACGCGGATCGACGGCAAGGACTTCAGCGTCGACGTCATGGGCGAGACCCTCAACCGCAGCACCATCGGGGAACTGGCCGCAGGGGACCCGGTCAACCTGGAGCGCTGCGTACCGGCCGGCGGCCGGCTGGACGGGCACGTTGTCCAGGGGCACGTCGACGGCGTCGGCGAGCTCCTGGAGCGCGAGGCGCTCGGCAACTGGGACCGGCTCCGCTTCGGTGTGCCGGCCGGACTGGCGCGGTACATCGCCGAAAAGGGCTCCATCGCCGTCGACGGCGTCTCCCTGACCGTGACCGCCGTCAGCCCGGCCTCCGAGCCGGCGCCGTGGTTCGAAGTGGGGCTGATCCCCACCACGCTGGCCGAGACAGGCCTGGGCGCGAAATCCTTGGGCGGCCGGGTCAACCTCGAGGTGGACGTGCTCGCGAAGTACACGGAGCGCCTGCTCGCCTTTGCCGGCGGATCTGTGCCGGCAGCGGTAGCGGCCGCGGGCGAAGCAGCACGCGGGGAGGGGATCGCAAAATGAGCCACGTCAAGGACCTGTCCGGGCTGCCCACCCTGGCTGAAGGGGCCCGGCCGGCCGCGGTGCTGAGCCCGCGGACGGGCCTGGATCCGATCGAAGACGCGGTCAGCGCCATGGCCGCAGGGCATCCGGTCCTGGTGGTGGACAACGAGGACCGCGAAAACGAAGGCGACATCATTTTCGCCGCCCAGCACGCCACGCCCGCGCTGATGGGCTGGACGGTGCGCTACAGCTCCGGCGTGATCTGCGTACCGCTCGACGCCGAGCGGGCCGACGCCCTTGCGCTGCCCCCGATGGTGGAAATCAACGAAGACGCCAAGGGCACCGCCTACACGGTGTCCTGCGACGCGGCAGCGGGTGTCAGCACCGGAATTTCCGCCACGGACCGGGCCCTGACCGCCCGGGTCCTGGCCGATCCCGGGAGCCAGCCGAATTCTCTGACCCGTCCCGGGCATGTTTTCCCCTTGCGCGCTGTTAAGGGTGGAGTGCGGGAACGTCCGGGCCACACCGAGGCGGCCGTGGATCTGTGCCGGCTAGCCGGCCTGGAACCGGTGGGCGTGATTGCAGAGCTCGTGTACGACAACGGAGAAATGATGCGGCTGGACGGACTTCGCGGCTTCGCCCTTGAGCATGGCTGCCCCCTGATCTCGATTGCGGATCTGGTGGCCTACCTCGAGGCCGGGCCGTCTACCAGTCAACCTGGCGGCCACGCAGCAGATCCCGTCTGATGGAGGAGAAATAGTGACGACTTCCGAGATTCGAGAAGAGATGGCAATGGGACGCAAGCCGCATCCGGTCAGGGGAGGACCGATTGTCCAGCTGCCTACCGCCTTCGGTGACTTCGTCGCGCAGGCCTGGACCGATCTGGCCACCGGTGCCGAGCACCTTGCGGTCAGCTCACCGGTGCTGCCGGTTGACGGCAAGGCGCCGCTGGTGCGCCTGCATTCCGAGTGCCTCACAGGCGATGTGTTCGGCTCCTACCGTTGCGACTGCGGTGAACAGCTGGCCTACGCCCTGGAGATGATCAATGAATTCGGCGGCACCCTGCTCTACCTGCGCGGGCAGGAAGGCCGCGGGATCGGCCTGGCGAACAAGATGAAGGCCTACGCCCTGCAGGAAGCCGGCTTCGACACCGTGGAGGCAAACGAGCAGCTGGGCCTGCCCGTCGACGCCCGCTGCTACAAGGCGGCGGCCCAGATCCTCGCGGAAATGGGACTTCACGAGGTGCGCCTGCTGAGTAACAACCCGGACAAGCAGGACAGGCTCGCCAAGGCCGGGGTCCGGGTGGTGGAGATGGTTCCCACCGAGGTTCCCTCGCGGGAGCAGAACATCCGCTACCTGCAGACGAAGAAGGACCGGATGGACCACCGGCTGGTCCTCGACGTCGAGCCTGCGGCGCCCGCCGGGGGCCAGCGCGGGTTCGAACAAGAACAAGACTGACCTGGACACCACCCAGAGCAGACAGCACGACTGACCAGAACACGATTTAGCAGCAAGGATTCCCAGATGAGCGGACACGGCGCACCCCAGATTGACCTCAGCACCTTCAAACCGGAGGAGACCTCCCGGCTGAAACTGGCCATCGTGGCCGCCAGCTGGCACACCCGGATCATGGACGGCCTGCTGGACGGCGCCCTGCGCGCGGCGAAGGACGCCGGCATTGGCGAACCGACGGTCCTGCGTGTTCCCGGTACCTTTGAGCTTCCCGTGGCCGCAGCCCGGCTGGCACCTCACTTCGACGCAGTGGTGGCGCTCGGCGTCGTCATCCGGGGCGGAACGCCGCACTTTGAATACGTCTGCGAGGCGGCCACGTTGGGCCTGACCGAGGTGAGCGTGCGCACGGGCGTCCCCGTGGGCTTCGGCGTGCTGACCTGTGACACCGAACAGCAGGGCATCGACCGCGCCGGCCTGCCGGGTTCCACCGAGGACAAGGGGCACGAGGCCGTTACCGCCGCCCTGGCCACCGCTGTGACGCTCCGCCAGTACAGCTGACGCCGGCTGGTGCCGCACAGCGATTGTGTATTGCCTCACATCCCGCCCGTCATGCAAGGGCCCGGCAGGCGCGGTCCGGCCGCGAGCAAGTAGGCTGGAGGGCGTGAAGAATTTCGAGTCGCTGTTCGCGGAACTTAGCGAGAAGGCAGCAGCACGCCCGGACGGCTCCCGCACCGTCGCCGAACTGGACTCCGGAGTCCATGGCATCGGCAAGAAGGTCGTGGAGGAAGCAGCCGAGGTCTGGATGGCTGCCGAGTATGAATCCGATGAAGCCGCCGCGGAAGAAATTTCGCAACTGCTCTATCACTTGCAGGTTCTGATGCTCGCCAAAGGACTCAGCCTGGAAGACGTCTACAAGCATCTCTAGCCGCGTCCGCACCGGACCCCGCCTGGACTTTTCCGCGCGGAGCCGGTGCATTGCGTGGCCCGATGTGCCTCAACAGATCCTTCCTAACACCGAGAGAGACCTCCCCAAATGCTGAGAGTTGCCGTCCCGAACAAGGGATCATTGTCCGAAGCCGCCTCCGCCATGCTCGCCGAGGCGGGCTACCGCCAGCGCCGCGACAGTCGCGAGCTGGTCATGGTTGACCCGGATAACGACATCGAGTTCTTCTTCCTCCGCCCGCGCGACATCGCCGTATATGTCGGCCAGGGAACGCTCGACGTCGGCATCACAGGCCGCGACCTGCTCCTGGACGCGGAGGTCGAGGCCGAAGAGCTGCTTCCGCTGGGCTTCGCGGCCTCCACCTTCCGCTTCGCCGGCCCCGTGGGGGACTTCGCCAGCGTCGAACAGCTTGAAGGCAAACGGCTCGCCACCAGCTATGACGGGTTGCTCCGGGGCTACCTCGCCGAGCGCGGCATCAAGGCCAAGGTGGTCCGCCTCGACGGCGCCGTCGAATCCTCCGTCCGCCTCGGCGTCGCGGACGCGATCGCCGACGTCGTCGAGACCGGCAACACCCTCAAGGCCGCCGGCATGGAGATCTTCGGCGAACCGATCCTGCGCTCCGAGTCCGTGCTGATCGGCCGCAAGGGCGAGCAGAACCCCGCCGCCGACGTCCTGATCCGCCGCCTCCAGGGCGTCCTGGTGGCCCGGCAATACGTGCTCATGGACTATGACATCCGCAAGGAACTCATGGAAGAGGCCGCCGCCTTGACGCCCGGCCTCGAATCGCCCACCGTCTCGCCGCTGCGCGATTCGGACTGGGTGGCCGTCCGCTCCATGGTCCCCAAGAAGGAAACCAACCGGATCATGGACGAGCTCTACGACCTCGGCGCCCGCGCCATCCTGGTCAGCAGCATCCACGCCTGCCGGATCTGAGCGAAGCACCGTACCGAGTTCCTCCAGCAAACATCAGGAGAAGTCATGACTGTTGCCGTGCGCGTCATCCCGTGCCTGGACGTCGATGCCGGCCGCGTGGTCAAAGGCATCAACTTTGAAGGACTGCGCGACGCCGGCGATCCGGTGGAGCTGGCGCACCGCTACGACAACGGCGGGGCGGACGAGCTGACCTTCCTCGATGTCACGGCATCCTCGGGTAACCGGGAGACCACGTTCGACGTGGTCCGCCGCACCGCCGAGGAAGTCTTTATACCGCTGACCGTCGGCGGCGGCGTCCGCGGCGTTGCTGAGGTGGACAAGCTCCTGCGCTGCGGCGCGGACAAGGCAGCCATCAATACCGCGGCCGTGGCCCGGCCGGACGTGATCGACGAGATCACACGGCACTTCGGCTCCCAGGTCCTGGTGCTGTCCGTCGACGCGCGGCGCACCCGGCCCGGCTCCGAGCCCACCGCCTCCGGCTTCGAGGTCACCACCCACGGCGGACGCCAGGGCACCGGGATCGACGCGATCGCTTGGGCTCGGGAAGCGGCCGACCGGGGCGTGGGGGAGATCCTGCTCAACTCGATCGACGCCGACGGCACCAAGGACGGCTTTGACCTCGAACTGATCCGCCTGGCACGGGCCGCCGTCAGGGTGCCCATCATCGCCTCCGGCGGCGCCGGCAGGCCGGAACACTTCCCGCCGGCCGTCGCGGCCGGAGCGGACGCCGTCCTCGCGGCGTCGGTCTTCCACTTCGGACCCGTGGACATGATCGCCCAGGTCAAGGCAGCCATCCGCGAGGCCGGCTTCGAGGTCCGCTAGGAGCCCGTCAGCCTAAAGCAACGCGGGGTCACTTACAGCCCATAATCCGGTGCCGGATGGGCCGTAAGTGACCCCGCGTTGCTTGGTTGGGGCGGCTCTAGATTCCGACTTCGGCCGACTGCAACAGCGCGACGGCGTCCGGCTGGCCCTCGAAGGTCACCAGGGCATGGCGGGTCCGGCCGTGGGCATGCATCAGCAGCTCGCCGGGCTCGCCGACGATGGCCACCGAGACGGGCGCGCGCTTGGCCACATGCCGGGGGCCGGAGGGCCGCACCAGCACGATGCCCAGGTCCACGCCGCGGTAGAGGATGGCCGCACGCTTGATCAGCTCATCCCACAAGGCGTCGGAGTAGGCCTCGTCCAGGGCCCTCGGGGCCCAGCGGTCCACGGCACGGCGGACGTCCTCGGTGTGCACGAAGTACTCGATCAGGTTGGAGCTTTCGTCCAGGGCCTTGATCTTCAGCGGGGAGAGCGCCGGTGGGCCGGCGCGAAAGGCGTTGACCAGCCGGGCGTAGTCGTCCGGGGTCTTGAGCTTGGCGGCCAGCTTGGCGGTGGCCTGGTCGGACGCCTTGGACAGCCGCTTGATCAGCAGGCCCAGACCGACAGCTGCTTTTCGCTCGCGAAGGTATAGATGGGCTGCAAGATCCCGGGTCAGCCAGCCTTTGCAGAGCGTGGCGGAATCAGGACCGGCCGCCAGCAGGGTTTCGGCCAGGAATTCTCGGGACGGATCGACGAAATGCATCACTTGTGAAACTAGCACGTGACGGCGGGGTCTGTGCACAGGAACCGCCGCAGATTTGCCGCCCGGGGACTCTCAACCGGATGTCCGTCCGGGTGTTACGTGCCATGCTGAGCCGGCCGGTCCTCGCAGTGCCTCGAGGCACTAGACTTGACCTGATGTCTGAGCAGCCCGCCCCCGCCCCCAGTCCGACCGATCCTGTTCCGACTCCGTCGGAGAGTCCCCTTCCGGCCGGACTCGCGGGCGCCCTGAAACGGGACAGCGCCGGCCTCGTGGCCGCGATCGTCCAGCAGTTCGACACGCACGAGGTGCTGATGCTGGGCTGGATGGATGACGAGGCACTGCACCGCACCATGACCAGCGGACGCGTCACCTTCTATTCACGGTCCCGCCAGGAGTACTGGCGCAAAGGGGACACCTCCGGCCACGTGCAATGGGTCAAGTCACTCGCGGTGGACTGCGACGGCGATGCCCTGCTGGTCCGCGTCGACCAGGTCGGCGCCGCCTGCCACACGGGCACCCGGACCTGCTTCGACGGCCGCGAGCTCGGCGTCGTCGCCGGCCAGGGCAGCTAGGCGCACTGCCTCGGCGCACAACCAGGGCAGCCCGCAGCGTCACGAACCGGACCTGCGGACCCGCCGGCAGCCCCCACCTACGAAACGCCCACTCAACGAACGCCCCCAAAGAACACCGAAAGAACAGGCGGAAACCACAGCCATGCAGGACCTTGGAATCATCAGCCCGGGCCTGGAAGAGTTCCGTGAACTCGCAGGCCACAGCCGTGTCATCCCCGTCCGGCTGAAGGTGCTGGCTGACGCCGAAACCCCGATCGGCCTGTACCGCAAAGTCGCCCAGGGCCAGCCGGGAACCTTCCTGATGGAATCGGCGGCCGTCGGCGGCTCCTGGTCCCGGTATTCCTTCATCGGCGCCCGGTCCCGCGCCACCCTGACCACCAAGGACGGCCAGGCGCACTGGCTCGGCGAACCTCCGGTCGGTGTTCCGCTGGACGGCAGCCCGGTGGACGCCGTCCGCGACACTGTCGAGGCCCTCCGCACCGACCGCTTCGACGGCCTGCCGCCGTTCACCTCCGGCCTGGTCGGATTCCTCGGCTGGGAAACGGTCCGCCACTGGGAAAAGCTGACCAGCCCGCCGGAAGACGATCTCGAACTGCCGGAGATGGCACTGAACCTGGTCACGGACATGGCGGTGCACGACAACATGGACGGCACCGTGCTGCTGATCGCCAACGCCATCAACTTCGACAACAGCTCCGAACGGGTCGACGAGGCCTGGCACGACGCCGTCGCCCGGGTCAAGGCGCTGCTGGCGAAGATCAGCACGCCCGTGGAGCAGCCCGTCTCCGTGCTGGAAACCGCCGCCCTGGACTTCGCCTCGAGCGTGCAGGAACGCTGGGACGAGACGGACTACCTGGCCGCCATCGACCGCGGCAAGGAAGCGATCGTCGACGGCGAGGTCTTCCAGGTGGTGATTTCCCGCCGTTTCGAAATGGAATGCGGCGCCGACCCGCTGGACGTCTACCGGGTGCTGCGAAACACGAACCCCAGCCCGTACATGTACATCTTCAGCCTCGAGGACGCCGCGGGCCGCCAGTATTCGATCGTCGGTTCCTCGCCCGAGGCACTCGTGACCGTGACGGGCGAGGAAGTCATCACCCACCCCATCGCCGGGTCCAGGCCGCGCGGCAAGACGGTCGAGGCGGACAAGGCCCTGGCACAGGAACTGCTGGCGGACGAGAAGGAACGCGCCGAGCACCTGATGCTGGTCGATCTCTCCCGCAACGATCTGTCCAAGGTCTGCGTTGCAGGGTCCGTGGATGTCACGCAGTTCATGGAAGTGGAGCGCTTCAGCCACATCATGCACCTGGTCTCCACCGTCGTCGGCAAGCTGGCCCCGGACGCCAAGGCTTACGACGTCCTCAAAGCCACCTTCCCGGCAGGGACGCTCTCCGGGGCACCCAAGCCGCGCGCGCTGCGCTTGCTGGACGAGCTGGAACCGCACCGCCGCGGCATCTACGGCGGCGTGGTGGGGTACCTGGACTTCGCCGGTGACATGGACATGGCCATCGCTATCCGTTCGGCCCTGCTCCGGGAAGGCCGCGCGTACGTGCAGGCCGGCGGCGGTATCGTGGCTGATTCCGTCAACCCCACCGAAGCCCAGGAAACCGTCAACAAGGCCGCCGCCCCGCTCCGCGCCGTCCACACCGCGGGCTCCCTGCACAACATCACGGCCGACTCGGTACCGGACGCCGCTGCCAGCCCTGCCGGGACGGAGAACTGATGAGCACCCCCGAAGCCATCCCGCAGCCCACGGTCAAGTCCACCCGGCGGCCGGCCGTCCCCGGCTGGGCCCGCAAGTCCACCCTCGTCCTGGCGATTGCCGCCCTGGCGATGGCCGTGTTCGGCACCACCACGCAGACCTGGCTCACGGTCCACCTCGATCCGACGCAGCTGGGCGCGGCCGTCACCAGCCAGGACGGCCTGCAGGTCCAGGGCAGCAAGGCGGCCACCACCGTGACAGCCCTCGCCCTCGTCGCCCTCGCCGGCGGGCTCGCCGCCTCGATTGCGGGCCGCATCGCCCGCTGGGTCATCACGGCGATCATCCTCCTCGCCGCCGCGGGCATCGTCGGTGCGGCGGCGGTTGTGCTGGCCGACCCGCTGGCCGCGGCACAGGGATCCATCGCCGCCGCCACCGGGATCAGCGGCAGCAGCGTCAAGGTGGACGTCACCGCGTTCCCCGTCCTCGCCGTCGTCGCCGGTTCCCTGCTGGGGCTCGGCGCGCTGGCGATCGTGCCGGCGGGACGCTACTGGAAGAGCCGCACCAAATATGACGCCGCCGCCGGAGCCGCCACCGGCAGTGGGACAGCCGGGGACGTGGCGCAGGCCGGGCCTGCGGACGAGATTGACAGCTGGGACCGGCTCTCGCGCGGTGACGATCCCACCTGAGCCGATGCCCGAGGCACGGCCAAAAAATGGCAGAATGTAAGCAGTATTCATCCTGAGGAGATTTCAATGAGCAAAGCCACTGTATCCGCATCCGCGTCCGCCGAGACGGCAGGCGTCTACGACGACGTCGATCACAGCGAAGCGCCGGGTCACGGCAACAGCCCGGCCGCGTGGACGTGCGTGATCGTCATGCTGATCGGTGCCCTCATCGCGTCCATCGCCTTTGTCATCGCCAACACGCCCGTCTTCATCGCGGGTGCCGCCGTCATGGTGATCGGCCTGCTGGCCGGCTGGGTCATGCGCAAGGCCGGCTACGGCGTCGGCGGCAGCAAGCTGAAGAACTCCGGCCACTGAGGGTGACTGTTCTCGACGACATCAATGCAGGTGTCAGGGAGGATATGGAGGCCCGCCAGCGCCTCGTCACGCTCGCCGAACTGAAGGAGCGCGCCGCAGCGGCGGCGCCCCCGCGCGATGCCTGGGCGGCCCTCGGGGGCGCCTCGGCCGCGCGGGACCAGCTGAAGGTGATCGCCGAAATCAAGCGCCGCAGCCCCTCGAAGGGGCAGCTCGCGAGCATTGCGGATCCCGCATCCCTCGCCGTGCAGTACGCCGACGGCGGGGCGGCCGTGATCAGCGTCCTGACCGAACAGCGCCGCTTCAACGGTTCGCTGGCCGACCTCGATGCCGTCCGGGCAGCCGTGGACATCCCGCTGCTGCGCAAGGACTTCATGCTCGACGAGTACCAGATCTGGGAAGCCCGGGCCCACGGCGCGGACCTCATCCTGCTGATCGTGGCCTCCCTTTCCGACGCCCAGCTGCGCGAGTTCACGGCCCTCAGCCGCGAGCTCGGCATGAATGTGCTCGTGGAGACCCACACAGCGGAGGAAATCGAGCGCGCTGTCGCCGCCGAAGCGCGGATCGTCGGCGTCAATGTGCGCAACCTCAAGACGCTCGGCGTCGACCGCTCGGTCTTCGCGGAGCTCGCCGCCGGTATTCCGGCAGGCGCGCTCGTCGTCGCGGAGTCGGGCGTGCGGGATGTCGAGGACGTCAGGCATTACGCGGCCGACGGCGCCAACGCGATCCTGGTGGGCGAGGCGCTGGTCAGCGATTCGACGCCCCGCGAGCGGATCGCCGAATTCATGGCCGCCGGGGCAGCAGAAATCTCCGCACGCGCCTGAGGCCTGCCGGTCCGGGCCCGCCGCCCGGGTCGGGAGCGGTACCGGACCCGCACGGGAGCTTCGGAAAATTAGCGGATCTACGTAACAGATCTTCATAGCTAGCAGTGGAACAGGATGGTGAGACTGATGGTCGATGCGCCAGCAGCCGGCTCAGACGAAAGCGCCGTGGACGCGTTTCTGCAAGGTGGACAGTCCTTGCGGCACGCCCCGGGACCCTACTTCGGCTCCTACGGCGGCCGGTGGATGCCCGAGTCGCTGATCGCGGCCCTGGACGAGCTTGAGGACACCTTCGAGAAGGCCAAGGCCGATCCCGAATTTGTCGCGCAGATCGCCGATCTGAACAAGAACTACTCCGGCCGGCCCTCGCTGCTGACTGAGGCCAAGCGCTTCGCCGAGCACGCCGGGGGTGTGCGGGTCTTCCTCAAGCGGGAGGACCTCAATCACACCGGTTCGCACAAGATCAACAACGTGCTGGGCCAGGCGCTGCTCGCCAAGCGGATGGGCAAGACCCGGGTCATCGCCGAAACCGGCGCCGGCCAGCACGGCGTTGCCAGCGCCACGGCCGCCGCCCTGCTGGGCCTGGAGTGCGTCGTGTACATGGGTGCCGAGGACTGCCGCCGGCAGGCCCTCAACGTGGCCCGGATGGAGCTCCTCGGAGCCACCGTCATTCCCGTGACCAACGGCTCCCAGACGCTCAAGGATGCCATCAACGAGGCCCTCCGCGACTGGGTCGCCAATGTGGACAACACCCACTACCTCCTGGGCACCGCCGCCGGGGCCCACCCGTTCCCGGCCATGGTCCGGTACTTCCACGAAGTCATCGGCGAGGAGGCCCGTGCCCAGATCCTGGAACAGGCGGGCAGGCTGCCGGACGCCGTCTGCGCCTGCATCGGCGGCGGGTCCAACGCGATCGGCATCTTCCACGGCTTCCTGGATGATCCTTCGGTGAAGATCTATGGCTTCGAGGCCGGCGGCGAAGGCGTCGAAACCGGACGCCACGCCGCCACCATCACCCTCGGCAAGCCCGGTGTGCTGCACGGCGCCCGCTCCTACCTCATGCAGGACGACGACGGCCAGACGATCGAGTCGCACTCGATTTCGGCAGGCCTGGACTACCCCGGGGTCGGCCCCGAGCACTCCTACCTCGCCGACATCGGGCGGGTCAGCTACGAGCCCATCACCGACGGCGAAGCGATGGAGGCCTTCCGCCTGCTCTGCCGTACCGAGGGCATCATCCCGGCGATCGAGTCCGCGCACGCCCTCGCCGGCGCCATCAAGGTGGGCCAGCGGCTCGCCGCCGAGGGTACCGCCGCAGGCCAGGCCGCAGGCAAAACTTCAGACAAGATCGTGCTCGTGAACCTGTCCGGCCGGGGTGACAAGGACGTGGCCACCGCCGCGGAGTGGTTCAACCTGCTGGATGAGGATTCACCCGAAGCCGAGATCGCCAAAGAGGGGGAACAGCTGTGAGCACCGCTGAATCGAACAGCTTCCAGAGCACGGCCCGCCACGCCGCCAGCAAGTCGGCAGCGGCCATCGACCGCGCCAAGGCCCGGGGCAGGGCGGCCCTGATCGGCTACCTGCCCGCAGGCTACCCGAGCGTTGAAGACACGATCGCCGCCGGCATCGCGCTGGCCGAGAACGGTGCCGACCTGATCGAGATCGGCATCCCGTATTCCGATCCCGTCATGGACGGCCAGGTCATCCAAGCCGCCACCACAGAGGCCCTCGCTAGCGGCTTCCACGTCCGCCAGGTCTTCGACGTCGTGCGCGGCATCACGAGCAAGACTGACGCCGCCGTCCTGGTCATGACCTACTGGAACCCCGTCGTCCGGATGGGCGTGGACGAGTTCTCCCGCCGCCTGGCCGAGGCCGGGGGAGCGGGGCTGATCACCCCGGACCTGATCCCCGATGAAGCCTCGGAATGGATGGCGGCCTCGGACAAATACGGGCTGGACCGGGTGTTCCTCGTGGCGCCGTCGTCCTCCCCGGAGCGGATGCGCCGGACCGTCGAGGCGAGCCGCGGCTTCGTCTACGCCGTCTCCATCATGGGCGTAACCGGCGCGCGCGCCTCCGTCAGCTCCGCGGCCAAGGACGTTGTGGCAGCCGCGCATGCCGCCGGCGCCGAGCGCGTCTGCGTGGGCCTCGGGGTTTCCAACGCGGAGCACGTCCGCGAGATCGCCGCCTATGCGGACGGCGTGATTGTCGGCACCGCCCTCGTCGCGGCCATCCGCGACGGCGGCGTGGATGCTGTAGCCTCCTTGACGAAAGACCTCAGCACCGGCCTTACCAAGGAAGAAGCGTAAGCAATGCAGTCAGTCCTCCACGCGGCGGCGATGATTCCCGCGAGCATTCCGAGCCCGAACTGGTCCGGATTCGACATCCCGCTGCCGTGGGGGTCACTGCGCATCCACGCCTACGCCCTGTGCATCCTGGCCGGCATCATCGTCGGGCTCTGGCTCACGTCCGTCCGCTGGGCGCGGCGCGGCGCACCGGAGGGCAGCGTCTGGGACATCGCCATCTGGGCCATTCCCTTCGGCATCATCGGCGGCCGCCTCTACCATGTCGTGTCCTCGCCGGACGCCTACTTCGGCCCCGGGTTCAACGGCACGGGTGACCTGTCCCTGATCCCGCAGATCCAGCGCGGCGGCCTCGGAATCTGGGGCGCCGTCGTGCTGGGCGCCTTCGGCGCCTGGATCGGCTGCCGCCGCGCCGGGGTCAAGTTGGGCGCCTTCCTGGACGCCGCGGCCCCGGGACTGCTGCTGGCCCAGGCGATCGGCCGGTGGGGCAACTACTTCAACCAGGAGCTCTTCGGCGGCCCCACCACGCTTCCGTGGGGGCTGCAGATCGACCCCAACAGCCCCAACTTCCCGGTCGGCGTGCCGGCAGACACCCTCTTCCACCCCACGTTCCTCTACGAGTCGCTCTGGAACCTGGTGGGCGTCGTCATCCTGCTGGCCCTGGACCGCAAGTTCAACTTCCGCCGCAGCCGCCTGTTCTGGCTCTACGCCATCTACTACACGCTGGGCCGCGTCTGGATCGAGGCCATTCGGATCGACGACGCCGAACAGATCAGCCTTTTCGGCATCACCACCCGGCTCAACGTCTGGACCAGCATCTTCGTCCTCGTGGCGGCCCTGATCGCCTTTATCGTCCTCGGGCTGCGTAAGCGGGAGGAACCGGACACCGTGTACCTGCCCGGCCATGAACCAACGGCTGACGTCGCCGGCACCGACGACGCCGACAAGGCCGACGCCGAAAACACCGCCAGCGACAAGGCCGACGTCGAAAAGGCCGACGCCGACACTGACGCGGACGAGAAGGACGCCTCCATGGCCGAGGCGGGCACCGCCGCCGACGAAGACACCGCCGCCGACACCAAGGAACGGGCCACCGTTCCGGCCGACGCCGGGACGTTCCGCCATGCGGACTCCGCTGTCTCAGATAGTGAATCCCGTGATAATGTCCGGAATAACCAAAGCGGTCCAGGCCACGCTTCCGCGCCAGCTGAAGCGTCAAAGGAATCCACCGGCGGAGACAAGCCCGCCACCAGAGCACCGGGGGCCGGAGTGTCCGGCCACCAGGCCATCGGATCCGCACCGGAGGCTGACGGCACCAAGTAGGTCAGCGCCGGCACACGGGCTGCAGAGTCACCACTCGCAGGGCCCGTTTCCACAGCGTCGTGGCAGCAGGGCATGTTACTGGCAGCAGACAGCTGCCGTCAGTGCAAGCCCGGGCCGGTGGCCCGCGTAACTGTTAGTACAGCAGGCCGGGCTGGCCTACAATTCCAGTTAGTAAAACACTCTGTTGCGCCCGTCACACCGGCGCGCCGAGTGGGGCCAGTGTTGTCCCTCCCATACGCACGATCAGGAGGAAGGACGTCTCCCATGACCCAAACTCTTCACAGCCCCAGCTGGTCCGAGCCGGACCGGCCAGCGGCCGCCATGTCTCCGTTCAAGCGCTTCGCGGCGATGCCGGCCGCGGCCGGGCTCTACAACCCGGAGAATGAGAAGGACGCCTGCGGCCTGGCCATCATCGCCACCCTGCGCGGCGAGCCGGGCTACGACATCGTCGAGGCGGCCCTGACGGCCCTCCGCAACCTTGAGCACCGCGGCGCCGTGGGCGCCGACGAAGGAACCGGCGACGGCGCCGGCCTCCTCATGCAGGTGCCGGACGAGTTCTTCCGCGCAGTCACCGACTTCGAACTCCCCGCCCCCGGCCAGTACGTGGTCGGCACCGCGTTCCTCCCGGCCGAGCAGCGCGAAGCCGACGCCGCCAGGGCCGGCATCGAAGGACTCGCCGCCGACGAGGGCCTGACCGTCCTCGGCTGGCGCGACGTCCCCATCGTGGCGGACCTCGTCGGAGCCATGGCCCGGGCCTGCATGCCGCACTTCTCCCAGCCGTTCTTCGCCTCCAGCACGGGGGAGACCCTCGAGCGCAACGAGCTCGATTCCCGCGCCTGGCGGATCCGCAAGCGCGCCCAGAACAAGTTCGGCGTCTACTTCCCCTCGCTGTCCTCGCGGACCATCGTCTACAAGGGCATGCTGACCACGGCACAGCTGGAGCCGTTCTACCCCGACCTGTCGGACAAGCGCTTCAAGACCAAGCTCGCGATCGTCCACTCGCGGTTCTCCACCAACACGTTCCCGTCCTGGCCGCTGGCCCAGCCCTTCAGGACCATCGCGCACAACGGCGAAATCAACACCGTCAAGGGCAACCGCAACTGGATGCGTGCCCGGCAGTCACAGCTGGCCAACCCGCTGCTTGGGGATTCGCCGGAAGAGCTGTACCCGATCTGCACCCCGGGCGCCTCGGACTCGGCGTCGTTCGATGAGGTGGCGGAGTTGCTGTGGCTCTCCGGCCGCCCCATCACGCACTCGATCATGATGATGATCCCGGAGGCGTGGGAGAACCACGCCACCATGGACCCGGCCCGCCGCGCGTTCTACGAATACCACTCCATGCTGATGGAGCCGTGGGACGGCCCCGCGGCTGTCTCCTTCACGGACGGCAACCTGGTCGGCGCCACGCTGGACCGCAACGGCCTGCGCCCCGGACGGTACTGGATCACCGAGGACGGGCTCATCGTCTTCGCCTCCGAGGTCGGCGTGATCGACGTCGAACCTTCCAAGGTGGTCAAGAAGGGCCGGGTTTCGCCGGGCAAGATGTTCCTCGTGGACACCGAGGCCGGCCGGATCATCGACGACGCCGAGGTCAAGGCCGAGGTCGCGGCAGCCAACCCCTGGGCCGAGTGGGTCAAGGACAACCTGATCGACCTCAACGACCTGCCGGAACGCGAACACGTGGTGCACACCGCGGCGTCCGTGAACATCCGCCAGCGCACCTTCGGCTACACCACCGAGGAGCTGAAGATCCTGCTGGGCCCGATGGCCCGGGCCGGGGCCGAACCGCTCGGCGCCATGGGATCGGACACCCCCGTGGCCGTCCTGTCCAAGCGCCCGCGGCTGCTCTTTGACTACTTCGTGCAATCCTTCGCACAGGTCACCAATCCGCCGCTGGACGCCATCCGGGAAGAACTGGTCACCTCGCTCAAGGGCGCGATCGGTCCCAACGGCAACCTTCTTGACCTCAACCGGGTCCGCCAGCCGCAGGTGTCGCTGCCGTTCCCGGTGATCAACAACGACCAGCTGGCCAAGATCGCCAACATCGAGAACGCTGCCGGCGACAAGGTCGCCATGAAAGTCCGCGGCCTGTACCGTCCCGAAGGCGGGGAGCACGCCCTCCGCGCCCGGCTGACGGAAATCTGTGAGCAGGTCTCCGGCGCGATCAACCGCGGCGTCCAGTACATCGTGCTCTCGGACCGAGACTCGAATGCCCAGTGGGCCCCGATCCCGTCCCTGCTGCTCGTCAGCGCCGTGCACCACCACCTGCTGCGCAGCGCCAACCGCACCAAGACCGCCCTCGTCGTCGAGGCCGGCGACGTCCGCGAGACGCACCACGTCGCCGTCCTGATCGGCTACGGCGCCTCCGCCGTGAACCCGTACCTGGCCATGGAATCCGTGGAACAGCTCATCAGCACCGGCGACGTCGTGGGCGTCACGCCCGAAGACGGCGTCTACAACCTGATCAAGGGCCTCGGCAAGGGCGTCCTGAAGATCATGTCCAAGATGGGCATCTCCACCGTGGCCTCCTACACGGGCGCCCAGACCTTCGAAGCGCTCGGCCTCGGCCAGGAGCTCGTGGACGAGTTCTTCTCCGGCACGCACTCCCAGCTCGGCGGCGTCGGACTCGATGTCATCGCGGCGGAAGTCTCCGCACGCCACCAGATGGCGTACCCGGAAGGCGGCATCGAACTGCCGCACCAGCCGCTGCTGGGCGGCGGCGAGTACCAGTGGCGCCGCGACGGCGAACCCCACCTGTTCAACCCCGAGACCGTGTTCCGGCTGCAGCACGCCACGCGTGAGCGCCGCTACGACATCTTCAAGTCCTACACCCGCGGCGTGGACGACCAGTCCGAAAACCTCATGACCCTGCGCGGGCTGCTGAAGTTCAAGTCCGGGCTGCGCCCCGCCGTGCCGCTGGAGGAAGTGGAGTCCGTCTCCAGCATCGTCAAGCGTTTCTCCACCGGCGCGATGAGCTACGGCTCCATCTCGAAGGAAGCGCACGAGACCCTGGCGATCGCCATGAACCGGCTGGGCGGCAAGTCCAACACCGGTGAAGGCGGCGAGGACGTGGACCGGCTGCTGGATCCCGAGCGCCGCTCCGCGGTGAAGCAGATCGCGTCCGGCCGCTTCGGTGTCACGAGCCTGTACCTGAGCAACGCCGACGACATCCAGATCAAGATGGCGCAGGGTGCCAAGCCCGGCGAAGGCGGCCAGCTGATGGCGCAGAAGGTCTACCCGTGGGTGGCCCGGACGCGGCACTCGACGCCCGGCGTCGGGCTCATTTCCCCGCCCCCGCACCACGACATCTACTCGATCGAGGACCTCGCGCAGCTGATCTACGACGCCAAGCGGGCCAATCCGTCGGCCCGGGTGCACGTCAAGCTCGTCTCCGAGGTGGGGATCGGCACGGTTGCCGCCGGCGTCACGAAGGCCAAGGCCGACGTCGTCCTGGTTTCCGGGCACGACGGCGGCACCGGCGCCTCGCCGCTGAACTCGCTCAAGCACGCCGGCGTCCCGTGGGAACTCGGCCTCGCCGAGACCCAGCAGACGCTCATGCTCAACGGCCTGCGGGACCGTGTGGTGGTGCAGGTGGACGGCCAGCTCAAGACCGGCCGCGACGTCGTCATCGCCGCGCTGCTGGGCGGCGAGGAGTTCGGTTTCGCGACGGCCCCGCTGGTGGTCTCCGGCTGCATCATGATGCGCGTCTGCCACCTCGACACCTGCCCGGTCGGAGTCGCGACGCAGAACCCCGAGCTGCGGTCCCGCTTCAACGGCAAGCCCGAGTTCGTGGTCAACTTCTTCGAATTCCTTGCCGAGGAGGTCCGCGAGATCCTGGCGGAACTGGGCTTCCGCAGCATCGAGGAAGCGATCGGCCACGCCGAGATGCTCGACTCCCGCGAGGCGATCAACCACTGGAAGGCCGAAGGGCTGGACCTGGACCCGATCCTGCACGGCCTCGAGTTCGACGACGACGCCCCGCTGCGCAACCTCACCGGCCAGAACCACGAGCTGGACAAGCACTTCGACCAGCGCCTGATCGCCATGGCCGCCGAGGCCCTGAGCGACCGCACGCCGGTGAAGATCGCCGTCGATGTCATCAACACGGACCGCTCCGTGGGCACCATGCTGGGCCATGTGGTCACCAAGACCTTCAGCACGGACCTGCTGGCCACGGACACGATCGACATCACGCTGACCGGCACGGCCGGCCAGTCGCTGGGTGCCTTCCTGCCGGCCGGCATCACGCTGCGCATGTTCGGCGACTCCAACGACTACGTCGGCAAGGGGCTCTCCGGCGGGCGGATCATCGTCCGTCCGGACCGGACCAACGTCTTCCCGGCCGAGCGCAACGTGATCGCCGGGAACGTGATCGGCTACGGCGCCACGAGCGGCGAACTGTTCCTGCGCGGCCAGGTGGGCGAACGCTTCCTGGTCCGCAACTCCGGCGCGACCGCGGTGGTCGAGGGAATCGGCGACCACGGCTGCGAGTACATGACCGGCGGCCAGACGCTCATCATCGGCCGCACCGGCCGCAACTTCGGTGCCGGCATGTCCGGCGGTACGGCCTATGTGCTGGACCTGCAGACCGAACGCGTGAACAAGCAGGCCCTGGAGTCCGGCGAGCTGCAGCTGCGCGAGCTCGACGCCGAAGACCGCGACATCGTCCACGGGCTGCTCGTCAAGCATGCCGAGGAGACCGAGTCGCTCCTCGCGGCACGGCTGCTCGAGAACTTCGACGACACCGCAGCCCGCATTACCAAGGTGCTGCCGCGCGACTACGCGGCCGTCCTGCAAACCCGCCTTGACGCCATTGAAGAGGGCCTGGACCCCGACGGCGAAGAAGTTTGGTCTCGAATCCTGGAGGTGACCGGTGGCTGACCCACGCGGATTTCTGAAAGTACGCCAGCGTGAAACACAACCACGCCGCCCCGTTCCGGTCCGCATCATGGACTGGAAGGAAGTCTACGAGGCCCAGGAAAAGGGTGTCCTGAAGAGCCAGGCCGGCCGTTGCATGGACTGCGGCGTGCCGTTCTGCCACCAGGGCTGCCCGCTGGGAAACCTCATTCCGGAATGGAATGACCTCATCTGGCGGGACAAGGGCGAGGAAGCGATGGAGCGGCTGCACGCCACCAACAACTTCCCCGAATTCACCGGCCGCCTGTGCCCGGCCCCCTGCGAGGCGTCCTGCGTGCTGGGCATCAACCAGCCCGCCGTGACCATCAAGCAGGTCGAGGTCTCGATCGTGGACCAGGCGTTCGACAACGGCTGGGTCACCCCGCTGCCGCCGGCCCGACTCACCGGCAAGACGGTCGCCGTCGTCGGCTCCGGCCCGGCCGGGCTCGCCGTCGCGCAGCAGCTGACCCGCGTGGGCCACACCGTCGCCGTGTACGAGCGCGACGACAAGATCGGCGGCCTCCTGCGCTACGGAATCCCCGACTTCAAGATGGAAAAAGAGCACGTGGACCGCCGGCTGGAGCAGATGAAGGCCGAAGGCACCCGCTTCCGGACCGGCGTCGCCGTCGGTGCGGACGTGACCTGGGAGCAGCTGCGCCGCCGGTACGACGCCGTCGTGGTCGCCACGGGCGCTACCGTCCCGCGTGACCTGCCGATCACGGGCCGTGAACTCGAGGGCGTCCACTTCGCCATGGACTACCTTGTGCCGGCCAACCGGGTCGTGGCGGGGGAGACCGTGGAGAACCAGATCAACGCCGCCGGCAAGCACGTGGTGATCCTCGGCGGCGGCGACACCGGAGCGGACTGCCTCGGCACCGCGCACCGGCACCAAGCGGCCTCCGTGACCACCCTGGCCATCGGCAAGCAGCCTCCCGTGGAGCGAGCCGGCCACCAGCCCTGGCCCACGTTCCCCACGCTGTTCGAGGTTGCCAGCGCCCACGAGGAAGGCGGCGAACGCACCTACCTCGCCTCCACCGTGGAGTTCGTCGGCGAGAACGGCAAGTTGACCGGCGTCAAGGTCGCCGAGACCGAATTCGTGGACGGCAGGCGTCTTCCGAAGGCCGGCACGGAGCGGATCATCCCCGCGGACCTCGTCTTCCTGTCGCTGGGCTTCACCGGCGCCGAGCCTGCCGGGATCACCGAGCAGGTCAGCGCCGAATTCGACGGCCGCGGCAACGTGGCCCGCGACGGCTACTACATGACCAAGACGGAGGGGATCTTCGTTGCCGGAGACGCCGGCCGTGGCCAGTCGCTCATCGTCTGGGCCATCGCCGAGGGGCGCGCCTGCGCCGCCGCGGTGGACAAGTTCCTGATGGGTAGCACCATCCTCCCGGCTCCCGTGGCTCCCACCGACCGGGCGATGGCCGTACTGTAGTCGTTCAGGACAAGTCCCTGCGGTCCTTGTTCAGGCTCATTCCCGCTACAACTTAATCCATGCAAGAGACTACATAGGGTAGGTACATGAGACGCGCTAAAATAGTGGCCACGTTCGGACCGGCAATCGCGAGCTATGACAACACGCTCGCCGTGCTGGAAGCAGGCGTCGACGTGGCGCGGATGAACATGAGCCACGGCGACTACGCCGTGCACGACAACACGTACGTGAACGTCCGCAAGGCAGCAGGGCAGCTCGGCAAGGCCGTGGCCATCATGGCCGACCTGCAGGGTCCCAAGATCCGCCTCGGCCGCTTCGTTGACGGCCCGCACCTCCTCTCCGTCGGTGACACCTTCACCATCACCACCGAGGACGTTCCGGGCACCAAGGACATCTGCTCGACGACGCTCAAGAGCCTGACGGACGACGTCAACGTCGGCGACGCGCTGCTGATCGACGACGGCAAGGTCGGCCTGCGCGCCATCGAGGTCGACGACGTCAAGGTCGTCACCCGCGTGACAGTCGGCGGCATGGTCTCCAACAACAAGGGCATCAACCTGCCCGGTGTTGCGGTCAACGTTCCGGCATTGAGCGAAAAGGACGAGGACGATCTCCGCTGGGCCATGCGCCGCGGCGTGGACATGGTCGCCCTCTCCTTCGTCCGCGATGCCTCGGACATCACGCGCGTGCACGAGATCATGGACGAGGAAGGCCGCCGCGTGCCGGTGATCGCCAAGATCGAAAAGCCGCAGGCCGTGGACCAGCTCCACGAGATCATCGACGCCTTCGACGCCATCATGGTGGCCCGCGGCGATCTCGGCGTGGAACTTCCGCTCGAGGAAGTGCCGATCGTCCAGAAGCGCGCCATCGAACTGGCCCGCCGCTGGGCGAAGCCGGTCATCGTGGCCACCCAGGTGCTCGAGTCCATGATCGACAACCCGCGTCCGACGCGCGCCGAGGCCTCCGACTGCGCCAACGCCGTGCTCGACGGCGCCGACGCCGTCATGCTCTCCGGCGAGACCAGTGTCGGCAAGTACCCGATCGAGACCGTCAAGGTCATGGCCCGGATCATCGAGTCCACCGAGGTCCACGGCCTGGAGCGCGTCCCGCCGCTGGGCACGAAGCCCAGGACCCGCGGCGGCGCCATCACCCGTGCCGCCGTCGAAATTGCCGATCAGCTGGATGCGAAGTACATCTGTGCCTTCACCCAGTCCGGTGACTCCGCCCGCCGCCTGTCGCGCCTGCGTCCGATCAAGCCGGTTTTCGCCTTCACCCCGGTGGAGCACGTCTGGAACCAGCTCGCCCTGACCTGGGGCATCCAGCCGGTACTTGTCCCGATGGTGGGCCACACCGACGAGATGACCGCCCAGGTTGACCGCAGCCTGCTGGAACTGGGCCTCGTGGAGGACGGTGACCTCGTGGTGATCGCCGCCGGTTCCCCTCCCGGCAGAGCCGGTTCGACTAACTCCCTGAAGGTTCACAAGGTGGGGGACCTGGCTGACACCGGCCGCATTGGCGAGACCGCCGCCATCAAGGAAAAAGTCGGACCCTGGCCCGAGAAGGCCTAGCAACGGTCCGGCGTTAGCCGCATTTTCCAGAATAAAGGGAGGGTCCCCGCCATTGGCGGAGACCCTCCCTTTTTGTCGTCTTTTCGGCGGCCGGACCGGGCCGGCGCCGTTTAGGGCGCAGCGGCCGCTAGTTGACCTGGTTGATGATGGTCTCGGCGACCTCGCGCATGCTGAGGCGGCGGTCCATGGACGTCTTCTGGATCCAGCGGAAGGCCTCGGGCTCGGTCAGGCCCATCTTGGTGGTCAGGAGGCTCTTGGCGCGCTCCACGAGCTTGCGGGTGGCGAACTGTTCCTGCAGGTCGGTGACTTCGCTCTCCAGGGCCTTGATTTCCTCGTGGCGGGACAGCGCGATCTCGAGAGCGGGGATGAGGTCCGCCGGGGTGAAGGGCTTGACCACGTAGGCCATGGCGCCGGCGTCGCGGGCACGCTCCACGAGTTCCTTCTGGCTGAAGGCGGTGAGCAGGACCACCGGCGCGATACGGGCCTTGACGATCTTCTCGGCGGCGGAGATGCCGTCCATGACGGGCATCTTGACGTCCATGAGGACCAGGTCCGGCCTGAGTTCCTCGGCGAGCTGCACGGCCTTTTCGCCGTTGTCCGCCTCGCCGACGACGTCGTAGCCTTCGCCCCGCAGGATCTCGATGATGTCAAGGCGGATGAGGGTCTCATCCTCGGCGACGACAACGCGGCGCGCCGGCTGGGAAGTGGGGTTTGACTCCGTCTGTTCTGACACGGGAACTCCTTGGAAAGGTACGGCGGGACTAGACCATCATAGGTTTTGTCCGCTGGTGTACTTGGACCGGTTTGGTTCGATGCGGCGTCACTGGCGCGATTCTGGAATTCAGCCTATCTGCATGTAGAGTAATTTCGCGCACTGGAAGCGATCGCGTTGCTCACAGCACCGTGGCTCCGCGAATGTTACTTCCGGTGTAATCCGCGCCCGAGTGGCGGAATTGGCAGACGCGCCGCACTCAAAATGCGGTATCGAAAGGTGTGTGGGTTCGAGTCCCACCTCGGGCACGTGTTTTCCCGCGTCAGGGGAAATTTTGCGTTAATGTGTGGACATTTACCCTCCGCGGGTCCCTCTGACACTGCCGCGGACTGTGCCTGGCTCCGCGGTGACCTATTCGGTTATGTGGGTGGCGGGTTCAGGGTCCTGGCTCGTGGGCCCTCCGCCTGCTGGGGATGTGGGGTAATCGGGGCGTCCTCTCGAATCGCTGTGGTGGCAGTTGGTCGTTCACCTATTCATGGGCAGGGGTTGTACTGACGGCATGACTAGGACGAGTTCCCTTCGCCATATTTCTTCGTTGTTGGAGTCTGTTGGGCCGCCCCGCCTAACGCCGCGGCATCCGTTTGTCCAGCCAAAGGTGTGTGGACAGTGTCCACACCATCTATCACAGACTCCCTGGCTCATCGAAGGGCTCCCCGTCTGGCTGATTTGCGCTGATAAGACTTCATGCACTTTCGCCCCAGCAACGACATGATTACCACGAACTACACCGGCGCGCCACGCAATTCGCAAAGCTAGGCTGCTGATCGATGGACCCGTTGTCGACCGGAAGCGGTGCGCTGTTGGCCAAGGTCCGGTCCAATTTGCTGCATCGGCTGGTTTCAGGGCTGCGTTGCTGACCTATCCCGTGCGGAGCATACGCAGGAGTGGAATTCCGACCCGGGCGGGTGGGATGCGGCGGTGTGGGACTGGCTCCGGAACGGCCCGCCGCCGTCGGCCGCCGTGTCCATATGACTGTGGGCTTATGACGCTTCGAGCCCCCAGGGCCGGAAGGCCCGGTCCTTGTCCTGATGTCACCGAATGGCTTGCTTGGTTGGGGGACGGGTATCCCAATATTCTCACTCAGGACCGGGATCACCGATAAGAACCCTAGTGCGTATCCGGTTAGCTCAGGTTGTGTCAGCGACACTCAAAAGAGAGCCCCAAACAGACCTGTTCGTCGCCGAACCCTTCCTGGTACTCCAAAATAGTCCGCGATTAGCTCAAGTCCGAGCGTGCACCCAGCCAACCTGAGCAGACCGGATACCCACTAGAACCCTTTCGGCAACGGGAGGGTGGCAGGAGGAGAGGGCCGGATCTGCCGCACGGTCGGCACCTCAACTCATTCGGCAACTATTTAGTCAGATAGCCCCGTCCCCTGATCCTCGCCGGGCTCGGAGCGAGCAAGGCTACAATCCGCATGGACAGGCTGGCAGACAAATGGGAGGGCGACGCACACGTCGCCCTCCCATTGTGTACACATCAGTCAGTACAAAGAACGATAGGTTCTAATCGTTTGCGCTTTGAACGTGGCAATCATATCCTCGCCTCATCCACTGCCTGTTGCTTGACCCCTATGACGAAGTCTCGCACGTGGGGTGCAGCCCTGCCATGGATCGGTGGGCTTCTCGTAATTCAGTTTCTGCAGTTGCCAGCAACTGCTCCCCGGTAGTCGGAACTGAATTTCTCAGTCCAACTTCCCGGGAGCAGTTTTGCGTGCCGGGGCTTTCTACTGCCGGGGCGGTAGAGCCGCATGCTCTAGTGGCCTCAGCAGCGCCCGTGCTGCACCGACAAGGGGGACATGATGTCAAACGACTTCAAGGACAGACCGGCCCGCGATGCTGACGGCAGTGAAATTCTCTTCTTGAGCAGCAGCGACACCGTCTACGACGACCCGGTATTTCAGCCAGGAGACAAGTCGAATTCACCGTTGACTATCCCCGCCTGCCGGGTACAGAAAATATTGCGGCGGCCGGGGATGCAGCAACAGTCGTCGGGATCAACCCCACGAAGGAACCAAACTATTCGCTCCGCTTGGATTCACAGCCCGATGCAAATGGCCCATCATGGCCTCCAGGCGTTCCTTGGCACCTGAAGGCAGCGGAGTGCGCGGCCAACAAACAACGAGAACTGTCCTGATCCGGAACACCGGAGAGCTTCAGCGGGTCTGATGGGACAGGCAGCCGGCTACTCAAACATCTTCAGGTACCGGACTATGGGCAGCCCCGCGCGGGTCAGTCCCGGTGAGCCCGGGTGACGAAGTGCTCAACCCGGCGGTCAGGAATGAGCCAGATCAGGGCCACGATGGTGTAGACCGCAACCCCAAGCAGGGGCTGGACTGCGCTCAGCCCAAGGCCTGCGAGGTAAATCAGTGGCGACGTTTTGCCTTTCCAGTCCCGGCCAATTGCCTGTGCGAGGGGGCCATCCGGGCCCTGTTGGCGGATCAGTGCCCGTTCCAGGATGAAGTAGGCCAACGCGGCGCACAGCAAGTTGATCCCATAAGTCAGCACCGGGATCTGCACGAAGCCGGACTCATCCATCCAGCGGGTGGTGAACGGGATTAGCGAAAGCCAGAACAACAAGTGCAGATTGGCCCAGAGGATCGCGCCGTTGACCCTGCTTGCCAGATGGATCATGTGGTGGTGATTGTTCCAGTAAATTCCGACGTAGACGAAGCTGAGCAGGTAACTGAGGAACGTGGGCAGGACGGACCCCAAACCACGCCAGGTCGGTTCGTCCGGCACATGGAGCTCCAGCACCATGATTGTGATGATGATGGCGAGCACACCATCACTGAACGCCTCCAGACGGTTCTTGTTCACCGGCTTCCCTCCATCAAAGCAACATCCTAATCAAGGATCCTCAGCCAGGGCCCGGAGAGCTCGGCACGTGACGATCGTCGGCTCATCAAGTCCTTCGCCGCTGCTAGGATCTGAAGCTCGTGGACGCGCCTGCACGGAAAACGCTAAACCGTCAATTTTACGGGAGTGGGGCGTCTCTTCCCGAATCTGGCTCCGCCGGCGCGGGCGATACCTTTCTGCCCGTGGAGTAGGGAGCAGAGCGCGCAACGTCTGGATGGTGTCGGCCTCCGCGGCCGTCTTGTCGTCACGGTAGCGTTTGACGCGTGCGAACCGAAGGGCGATTCCACCCGGATAGCGGGGAGAGTGCTGGACGCCGTCGATGGCGATCTCGACCACGGTGACCGGCTCGGTCCACACCGTACCCGCCGTACGCCGCACCTCCAACTCCTGGAACCTTTCAGTCTGCCATTGCAGCAGCGCGTCGGTGAGGCCCTTGAAAGTCTTGCCCACCATCACGTAACCGCCGGGTTCGCCGAACTCGCCAACAGGGTCCAGGGCTCCGAGGTGCAGGTTCGAGAGCAGCCCGGTGCGCCGTCCTGACCCCCATTCGCAAGCGAGCACCACCAGGTCGTAGGTGAGCACCGGCTTCACCTTGATCCAGTTCGAACCCCGCCGCCCGGCGGCGTAGGCCGAGCCCACCGCCTTCGCGACCACACCCTCATGGCCGGCGGCCAGCGCATCGCGCGACACTTTCTCGGCAACAGCCGCATCCGCAGTGATTTTCCCCGGGATGCGGTGACCGGGGGCGATGCGCTCGAGCACGGCGATGCGTGTGGACAGCGGCTCGTCGAGCAGGTCGCGCCCGTCGATGTGCAGCACGTCGAAAAACCACGGATGCAGCAGCGTGGTGCGCGCCGCGTTCGCCCCGAACCGGGACATGGTCTCCTGGAACGGCCGGGGCCCGCCGTCCTCGTCGAGGGCTAGGGTCTCGCCGTCGAGGATCACATTGCGCACGGGCAGTCCGCGCACCACCTCCACCACCTCAGGCAGCCGATGGGTTACTTCGGCCAGAGTGCGGGTGTAGATGCGCACGTCATCGCCGGCACGGTGCACCTGGATGCGTGCGCCGTCGAGCTTGTATTCCACCGACGCTTCCCCCGTCGCCTCCAGCGCCTCGCCGGCACTGGCCGCGGTTGCGGCGAGCATGGGCTGCACCGGACGCCCGACGACGAGGCCGACCGCGTCAAGCTGAGCCGCGGTGCCCGTGATCGCCAGCAGGGCGGTCCCGCCGAGATCGCCGGAGAGCATCGCTGCGCGGCGTACGGCCTCGACCGGCCGGCCGGCGGCGCGGGCAACCGCATCCGTCAGTACGCCTTGGAGTGCACCGGTACGAAGTTCTCCGAGCAGCACGCCAGCGATGAAGGCCTGCTCTCGTTCGGTGGCTTCCGCCATCAGAGAACGAAGGGTGGCGGCGCGTTCCACGGTCGAGCCAGCGCCTGCGGCTGCCAGCAGCCGATCCAACGCAACGTCGAGGTGGGCGATAGTGAGATTCGGCTCAGGAGCGGGCTCGCCCCTGGCCGCCCTCATGCTGCTCCAGCCGATCCCGACTCGGCCCTGGCGAGGCTTGGCGGTGAGCAAGCCGACCGCCGTCGGGATGTCCGCGGGGTCGAGCCGGAGCAGCAGGCCTGCCAGTTTGTTGACCTTGGCGAGCCGGGAGCGGGTGGCCGCGACGGCTTCCGAGGTCCTCACGAGCTCGTCGAGCAGCATGGCACCATTCTGTCACGGCCGCTGGCTATGGACAGCGATAGGTGAACCCGATCGGTCCTGAGTCGTCGTGGCCGGTGATGACGGTGATCCCGCAGGCGTACTGACCGACGGTGCTGCGGAACAGTCCGGGATCGATGCTGCGAGTGTCGGTTGTCGTCATGTCGAGGGCGATCCTTCTAGCTGAGGCGGGTTCCGGTAGCTGTCATGGCAGTCCGTCGACACGGCGATCCGGGGGTCGATCCCGTACTGCGCGGGCGCATCGAGGTGATCCCGGAGGGTGGTGCCTTCGTAGTCGTGGTGGAAGAGCCCGCGTTCCTGCAACAGGGGGACGACCTCGTCGACGAAGGTGTCGATGCCGTCTTCGTTGATATCGATGGAGACCCAGAACCCGTCGCAGGCGCCCGCTTCGAACCATTCCTGATGTGGTCCGCGGTGACCGAGGCGGGGCCGACGGGGGTGGGGTGGTAGTCGATGACGCCGTGGGCGAGAATGTCTCGGATCGTCCATCCCTCGCGGGCGACTTCAAGGGCGCGCACGGAGCGCGGATCGAAGGGGCTGGGGCTTGCAGCAGTCAGCTGAGCGGGCGTCAGCGGTTCACCGAGCTGACTTACGTCAAGGGTCAGGTTCAGCATCGATCCCAGGTAGGGGACGCGTGCCGGGGCGGTGAGTTCACCCAGGGAAGCCGAACTTGGGCGTGACGCGCTTACCGATCACGTTTTGGAAAGTGTTTCATCCTATCGAGCGATTCCCAAAGCACATGAAGCCCTACGCAACCTCAGGCTAAGGCGTATCTGGACAGCAAACTATGACCGTGTCCTAGACGACTGTTTTGCCCGGGATGCATTTGTCATTGTGCACGACAACGACTACGGGCGCAGCCGAGGAAGGCCGCATAGCACGATCATCACTAAGCTTCATGGCTCGGGACTGACCACAATGGCCTTGTGCATTGGCAGTGAACTCCAGTAATCACCCGCACGGACTACGAAGCGTATTCATCCGAGCACGCAATTATGTGGGCGGACCTGACGGCACTATTAGGCAGGTCCATGCCGCCAGGGCTGCGGCGCCTGCCGCACTACGCGCTCATGCGCTCCGAGAGCGGACATCCGAACGAACGATTCGCTGAGCTACGGTCACGCGACTTGGCACGAGCAGGTATTAACGTCGTGACAATCGAGGACCATGACGAAATCCCCGAAGTACTCGAAGACCTTGTTGCCCTTCGAACCGGCACCCTGCGAACAAATCTGGGTTGCGTCTTGACGACCCCGCCCGAGCCACCTAGCATGCAACCAAATGGTTGTAGATGTTGAGCTCTCTGACGCTGCGGTCGACCGCCTGTTCCGGGCCCTCGCCGACGCCTCCCGCCGCGACATCGTGCGCCGCCCCCTCGCCGGTGAGGTCTCGGTGTCCGAACTCGCCACCGCCTACGACATGTCGTGGGCCGCAGTACAGAAGCACGTCGCTGTATTAGGAGGGGCCGAGCTGGTGACCAATTTGTACGAACAGATCTGGCGGGGGCGGGTTCAGCGACTCGATGCCCTCTTTGCCGAAGAAGACAACTGACCATCACCATCCACAAGGAGACGAACGTGACTACCACAACGCACACTCTCGAGCTCGCTGACGTTGATCTCGTTTACGACGTCCACGGGCCGGTGCCGTCCGCCGACGGCAAGCCGATCCTCGTCATGATCGGCCAGCCGATGACGGCAGACGGATTCGCCGACCTGGCCGTGCAGTTTCCCGATCGGACCGTGGTCACCTATGACCCGCGCGGTCTCGGCCGAAGCGTCGTGCGTCGCGACGGTCGCACCGACCAGCGGCCCGAGGACCAGGCGGCCGACCTCCACGCATTGGTCGAGCATCTTGGTGCGGGCAAGGTCGACGTCTTTGGCAGTAGCGGCGGCGCTGTCGCCGGCCTGACATGGGTCGCGACCCACCCGGACGACGTGCACACGCTGGTGGCGCACGAGCCGCCTTCGACCTGGGCACTCTCCCATGACGCCGACGAAGCTGATCGGGCCTTCGGCAACGTCCGACAGGCCTACCAGAGCGGCGGGTTCGGACCTGGCATGGCGCAATTCATCGCCCTGACCATGTGGCCCGGCGAGTTTACCAGTGAGTACTTCGCGCAGACGCCGGCCGACCCGGCCATGTTCGGATTGCCCGCCCAGGACGACGGCAGCCGAGATGACCCGTTGCTGTCCGAGCGCAGCCTGTCGGTCACGCGATACGCGTACGACCTCGACGCCGTTAAGGCGTCTCCCGCTCGGGTGGTGTTGGGCGTCGGCGAAGAAACCGGCAACACCATCACGGCGCGGACCACACATGCCGTCGCCGATCGCCTCGGCACGCCGCCGGTAGTGTTTCCCAGCCACCACGGTGGCTTCGTCGGTGGTGCGGCCGTATGGTTTTGTGAGACAGCTTGTTAGGAGCCCTTCTTCACAATGACCGACCGTAAGATGTATAGCCAGAAGTACAAGGACGACGCCGTGGAGCTCGTGATTTCCTCGGGCCGTCCGATCGCCCAGGTCGCGCCGGATATCGGCGTGAACGAGGGCACTCTGGGGACCTGGGTGCGCAAATACCGTGAGGACCATCCCGATCGGTTCCTCACCGAGGAGAAGGCAGCCGTGCCGTGGGAAGAGCACCAGAAAGCGCTGGCCGAGAACGCGAAGCTGAAGCAGGAAATTGAGTTCCTGGGAAAAGTCAGCGCCTTCTTTGCAGCGAAGCAACGGTAGAGGATTTCTACGAGTTCATCGAAGCAGAGAAGGCGAACCATCCCGTCGCCTGGCTATGCCGGACCCTGAAGGTCTCCCGGGCCTCGTTCTACCGGTGGCGCAACCCTGCGGGCCCGTCCCCGCGGGCCGTGCGGCACCAGACGCTGGTGGAAGCTGTGGCCGGAAAGTTCAACGACGCCAAGGGCAAGGCCGGCAGGGACCAGCTGACCCGGATGCTCAACGCGGACGGGATCAGCGTTTCCCAACCCACCGTCGGGGCCATCATGCGCGAGCAGGGCCTGCGCGCCGTACGGACTCGGGCGTGGAAGAAGACCACCGAGCAGGACCCGCAGGCGAAGACCGCCCATATCGGGAACCACATGCTCGACGAGAACGGCAAGCGGGACTTCTCCTCCGAGGTGCCCGGCACGCGGCTGTGCGGGGACATCACGTACCTGAAGACCGGCGAGGGCTGGCTGTATCTGGCCACCGTGATCGATCTGTGCACCGGCATGGTCATCGGCTGGAACATGGACCGCCACATGCGCACCGAACTGTGCACCGGGGCGCTGGCCATGGCCCGCGATCACGGCTACCTGCACGCGGACGGGGCGGTGTTCCATTCAGACCGCGGCACCCAGTACACCTCTGCCGAATTCCAGGGCTGGTGCGCCGGGAACAACGTCACCCAGTCCATGGGCAAGGTCGGCGTGTGCTGGGACAACGCCGTCGCCGAAAATTTCTTCTCGCATCTGAAGACCGAGTTCTACCACCACCACAGCTTCACCAGCCGGCTCGCCGCCCGCACCTCGGTCATGGACTATATCGAGTCCTGGTACAACCGCAAACGGCCCAACGCCCGAGCAGGCCACCGACCGCCGGCGGCAGCCCTCACAGCCCACCAGATCCGCGACCAGGAATCCCTGGCAGCGTAACCGAAATAAAACGATGAAACTGTCTCAGAAACTTGACGTGCGCATGGCGGCCCCGAGAACCCCTACGCCGGCAAGCCCGTCGAGTTCGGCGCCACCCTGCGCACTGTCCTCGATTCCCTCTCTCGCTAACCACCACCACCGACGAAAGTTGTCGCCGACTTCCCAGTGTTGCTATAGCTTCTGTGGGACACCTGCATCGACGCGCGCCAGATCGAGAAGTTCTGGGGGCCGCCGGGCTGGCCAGCCACTCTTACCGGCACGACGCCTTCCCCTGCGGACGGTCGACGTATTCCATGACAGGAACGATTGAGCCTGTGGCGTCTGACCTCGTGTCGTTTCGAGGAGAGCCCCCTTCCTTCCTTCCTTCCTTCCTTCCTTCCACGGTGAAATGGCGATGCCAATCGTCTCTATTTCCACAGTCCCACTCCTGGCCGGGGCCACCGGGACACGGGGCATAGGGCTGCGTCGAATGTTTGCCTCCGGCGTCTCAGCCACACGTAACTTCGGCCCAGCGGGCTTTCAAGATGGCCAAAAGAAGGGTGTGCACAGTGTGCACACCCTTGCCTTCGGACTGGGTCGTGTTATGTCTCGGGACCCGGCCATACCGGGTTCGGACTGGGCCGGATTCGGCATGTTTTCAAGACTTCCCAGTGTTTCCGGGGCTGGAGTCCGGTTCGAGTCCCACCTTGGGCACAGGTGTTTCCGCAGGTCAGAGGCGTTTTTCTCTGAAATTGGTGCTTTTTCGTGTGCACAATGTGCACACTGAGCCTCTGACCTGGTTCTCCGGGGGTGTGTGGGTTCCCGGAGGCCCGTTTCGGTTGTGGGGGAGCAGGCTCAGCCCGGCGGGCCGTGTCCTGCCGGGACTGGCCGGTTGACTGGGCTGAATGCGGATGAGGCAATTGCCCGTCTTAGTATTTCGTGTCCTCGGGACGGTCGATGAGACCGTCTTTTCGGTGTTCGTTCGGATGCATCCCCATTCACGAATTCCGAGGCATAGAATCTCCCTTATGGGGGGACGAGTGCTCCCTCGTGATTGCTTACTTTGGGGGTGCGAGTTGGGGTTCCGTTACCGCAAGTCGAAGAGTTTCGGGCCTGTGAGGATCACGGCGTCGAAGCGCGGGGTGAGTGCGAGCATTGGGGCAGGCCCGTTCCGGGTTACGAAGGCTACGACAGGCCGCACGACGAGCACAGTGAGGATCCCTGGAACGGGCGTGTCGTACGTGAGTACCAGTCCTGGCCGCCGGTCGACACAGAGGCCTGCCGCCCGGGCGTCCCGACCGACCCGCCCGCAGGTTGCGCATCAGACCATCAGCGACGAGACATGGCGGGAGCTCCTCGCTACCGATGAGACAGCCGCGGCGTCGAAGTTCCAGCGTAACTTCGTTCGCGCGTCCGTCGCACGTGCAACGGGCAAGCGGCCTAGTCTGATGCACCTAACCTTGGGGCAGGCGGCGCGCGTCCTGGAGTGTGTAGGTCAGAGCCCGGCTAAGCTGAACGCCGGCGGCCGCGGCGTGCCGGGGCTGGAGAAGGCTGGGACACTTGCCCAGTGGACCATGTTCGGGGTGCTGGTGCTGATTGTGACGGTATCCTCGCCCATCGGGTTCTTGCTGGCCGCAGGGATTGTCGGGCTGATGTTTCTGTTGCGGAAGCGGCGCCGTGACCGGCAGGCGTGGGAGGATGCGACCTGGGTCGGGAGTCCAGTCAGCGGCGTCCCAGGACTCGCAGTTCCTGATGTCCATATTGAGGCACCGGCGAATCACGCCGCCCCAAGGCGGGCCGCTCTTGAGGGGCAGGCACCAATTTTGCCTGCCACTCCGCATGTTTCTTCAAGCGGGCCGCTCTATCTGGTGTCGCTCGGACGTTCGGAATGGCCGAACGTCGAAGTCGTGGGCGAGCACGCGTACAGTCATGCGATCAGAGCCGCGCTCCGCGCCAGTAAAGCGCCGATCGCTCTAAGGAGCGACAGTGAAACTGAAGGCCTTCAGGTGGAACTCGTGGCCGAGCCTGATAATCCGTATGACATGAATGCCATCAGCGTTCGGTGGAGGAATCAGGTCCTCGGCTATCTCAGTCGTGAAGACGCGATCCGCTACGCGCAACCTATCAGGAGAATTATTGCGAGTGGGTACACTGCAGCTACGATCGCTCGCATCTGGGCATACGACGGTGGCGATCGGCTCCAAGCCCGAGTCACCGTCGCCCTGCCTGAGCCGGGGTTGATCGCGCCGCTGAACGAGGCCCCGACGGGCGTCACCACTCTTGTGCCGTGGGGATCGGCAATTCAAGTCCTCAAGGAAGAGAACCACTTCGACGTCCTTTTCAACCACGTTCCACCGGAAGGGGTCGGCCTCCTGCTAGTCAGTCTTCACAAGGCGATCCGCATTCTTAAGAACGGTGTTGAGCGTCCATTTGTCGAAGTCCGGCTCGAAGGCGAACGGGTCGGCGAGCTCAGCAACATCACCTCTGCACATCTGCTGCCGCTTCTCGAGCACACCGAGACTGTCGGGGAAACCGCTATCGCGTACGCAAAAATCGCCGGTTCTGCCCTCGCTGCCCAGCTCGTTCTGCACGCGGCCAAGGCCACCGAGATCAGCAACGACTGGCTATCCGCCGGGCCATACCTTGCCCCAAAGCTCCTCCCGTGGGCCACGGGATATGACGTCCCACCCGCCTACGCTACATAGGAGACACTCCGGATAGAACGGATCAACAGAAGTGGCCCGTGGGTGAGCCAGCATTCGAGGGGCTGACTCTTGGGAATCGCAGGCTACCAAAGCCAACTACGCGCGTGCATACAGATGTTCCCCGGGAGTCGGAACTGAATTTCCCGGCGCAATTTCCGGGGATCAGTTCGTCCACATTTTTGACGGGCCTCTGGCTGTGCACAGATATTCTCTTACAGGCCCGTCGGGAGCATTTTAATTTTGTTCGCCGTCGAAGATGCAGTCCGGCTTCCTTCTTGAGTTTGGCCCGCAAGTTCTCGGCTCGTTGATCCTTCATGGAGTGGTCCGGGGTCTGCTCGATCGCCGGGTAGTGGGGAGTCGCCTGGTGAGCGGTTCCGTGATCCTTCTCGCGCGGGTGCACCGCAACAAGCCGGCTAGAGCAGTCCCGGGCCGGGTCCTGCGTTTCCGGGCATGATGAAGTCGATGGTGTCGTTGGCTGTGCTGGGGTTTTGGGTGGTTTTGTGGATCGTTTCGGCGAAGTCCAGGAGGGTGGAACTGAGGGTGGGGAGTTCACGGGGTGGCAGACCGTATTTGGTGAATTCCGTGGTTGGGAGTGTCCGGTGTCTGGTGATGGATGTTGCGAACAGGTCCAGGTCCAGGTTCGGGTCTCGACGTTGGCATAGCCTGATGAGTTGCTGGTGGGTGAAGCGTCTGCTGGTGATGATGGAGTAGGCGTCGAGGTAGTCGCGGGCGTATCCGCGGCCGTAGACGGCGAGCAGCTTGGATGCTACCGAGTCGTTGAGGGAGAGTATCGGTCCGATGTCGATGATGGCGGGTGAGTTTTCCCACCAGTCCAGACCGAGGTCGATGACGATGGCTTCCTCGTCATGTCCTACGGTGACGCTGGCGAACTCGTCAAACTGCCGGGTGATCTCGACCGTGTAGCCGGAGGCTTCGAGTGCGGCTGTCATTTTCTGCACCGATGCGGCGAAGGTTGCCGGCGTGTGTCGGCGGTGCAGGGCGAAGAGGTCGATGTCCTCCGACGGGCGGTCGGTGATGCCGTGTTCGATCAGGGCTTGGCCGCCGGCGAGGATGAAGCCGTCGGCTGCCAGGACCGCAAGGGCGATCTTGGCTGCTACGCGCTGAGAGTGGTCCACGATGGGTGTTCCTTCGCTTCGTGGTGGGCGGGGAGGCGGGGGAAGGTTGTTTCCCAGAGCTGCCTGCAGCGTGCGGGCAGGATCATGGTCGGCCACAGGGCGGTCAGCCGTTCGGCTTGGATGATGCTGCAGATTTCCTCGAGGGACCCGGAATTTTGAAGGGTGAGTTGGTACAGCGCTGTGCAGCTGCCGTCTTCGTCCACGTTGTAGGTTCTCTCCGGTCCCCAGTCCAGGTGGAGCGGGAGTTCCACGGATCCGGCGGCAGGGCCTTGCAGGTCTTCGAAAGCGTCCGGGACGAGGTAGACGAGGGAGTCGGCAACGGTGTGACGGTGCTCGACGGGGGTTGAGACATAGTCGCGGAGCCGTGTGCGGATGAGTTCGGACACGGATGTACCTTCCCGCAGTGCTTTGCGGTGGGCTTCGTTCCAGAGTTCGTCGCTGACGCGGATCGTGTGCCGTGGCGTTCCTGCTGACATGGCACGCTCCTAACTTTCAGAGGGTTGACCCTGCCAGCTAAGTCTACGCGGTGTCATGACACCACGAAAGAGGAGTGTTTTCATCGCGGAGTGCGGCTTCCCGGAGATGCTAAGTAATGCCAAACCGGCTGTGGACAGTGTCCACACTTTTGCCGTCGGACTGGGCCGTACTAGGGCCGGACTGGCCCGTACTCGGCATGTTTCCGCGACTTCCCAGTGATTGCGCGGGCTGGAATGCAGTTCGAGTCCCACCTCGGGCACAGTGTTTCCGCAGGTCAGGGGCCTGTTTGCACTTTGAGTGTTGACAAAAACGCCCAAAGTGTTGACAGCGGCGTACCGTTTTTTATGTGGCAAGCATCCGTAAACGCACCAAAAAGGACGGTACATCGTCCTACATGGTGCTGTGGCGGGACCCAAAGAGCCGCGAACAGCAGGGCATAACAGTTCCTACTTCCGTCGAAGCTGAGACCCTAAAGCGGCTCTTGGACGCCAATGGTCAGTCTTTCGAGGTTGCCCAGCACGCGATGCTCACCAACGCGAAGCGCACACCGAATGTGGCCGAAGTCATCCAGGAACACATCGATCTCCTGATCCGGCCATCCAGTGGGACCACCAAGACGTACCAGACCATGCTGGATCGGCATATACGGAACGTCATTGGACACGTTCCGGTGGACAATGATCGCCGAGGTAATGGGCCGCCACGTGGGCTGGATCGCGCTGCACGCCGGCATGGCCGCCGGCGCCCACGCCATCCTCATCCCGGAGCAGAAGGTCAGCATCGAGCAAATCACCCAATGGGTGAAGGAAGCCCACGCCCGCGGACGCGCACCGCTGGTTGTCGTGGCAGAAGGGTTCGTTCCCGAGCATATGGAGACCCCGCACTCCGAACGCGGCCTGGACACCTTTGGCCGGCCCCGGCTGGGCGGCATCGCAGACCAGCTGGCACCTGAACTGGAGACACGGACCGGTATCGAAACGCGTGCCACGGTCCTTGGCCACATCCAGCGCGGCGGGGTGCCCTCGGCCTTTGACCGTATACTTGCCAACCGGCTGGGCATGGCGGCCATTGACTCCGTGGTGGAAGGCTACTGGGGCACCATGGTTGCTCTGAAGGGCACGGACATTGAACACGTGGGCTTCCAGGAAGCCCTCGGCCAGCTCAAGACCGTCCCGCAGAACCGCTACGACGAAGCCGCCGTCCTGTTCGGCTGAGCTGCCAGCAGACCCTGAACATTGCCACCGACGAGCTCAAGTATGACTAGACCTCGAAACGTCCTGCTAGACATCCGGCAGTACGCCGGGCTACATGCTGGCCCCGCGCCCATTTCATACCGATAACGCTCGGCGTCGATCCCGTATGGACCTGGAACAGGGAGACGCCTGGATTGCGACGGCGGGCGACGACGAGGGCGTGTTGGGTATCAAATGCTGACCGCTAGCTGCGCGCGCTGCCGCGCTGGGCCACGAAAGCGTGAGCGGCGAACAGGCGGGGTAGCACTACATAGACGGCGATGGGTACCACCACCAGTGTGAGTACCAAGGCCCGAAATATCGGGTGCCAGCCCTCCATTAGAAGACTGGCCGCCATCATTCCGATAGCCACCAACGGAAAGATGGCCAGCCACGTAATGGCAACCCGCACGTGAATCGACGGCGGCGTGGCCGGCCGGCCAGGCCTGGCACCTTGCGCCCCAGGTTCGGAGGAAACCTGGGCTGCAGCCAAGGCGGGCGTGGGACTGGAAGCTGTGTCCAATGTATCTCCAACTGATCAGTTGCTTGTTTAGTTGACAATACGTCCGCAGACTTGCAATTGCAACCGACTGGTTGGAGTTTACGTACAATGGCACGATGGCATGGAACACGGAACGCACGAAGGACCTTCTGTTGGCGGCTGCCACGGAGGAATTCAGCTCCAACGGTCTGGCCGGGGCGCGGGTAGACCGGATTGCCGCAGCCGCAGGGGTCAACAAGGAGAGGATCTACCAGTACTTCGGTAAGAAGGACGACCTGTTCGACGCAGTCCTGGCCGCGGAAATGGTTAGGGTCATGACCGAAGTTCCCATCGAAGGACTCGGACCCGAGGCCGTCGGAGACTACGCAGGGCGCCTTTTCGACCGGCACATCAGCGAGGGTGTCCTGCCGCGATTGCTGTTCTGGGAGGGCTTGGAACGCGGCCGGGAAACCGTAAGCCGCGCCACCCGGTCAGACCACTGCGCCACCAAGGTAGGCCAGGTGATGGCCGTCCTGCCCGGCGTGGGCAGGACGGACGCCGCGGACCTGCTGATCACAGTCATCACGCTATGCGACGGCTGGCCCGTTCTGCCCCAAATCGATACCCTTCTTGCCGGAAGCAGCCCTGACCGGGCAATCCGACGTCGTGCGTTCCTCGTTCGAACCGCGACCCTGATCGCGGAGGCACTGCAAGTGGAGGCAAACTCCAGCCCGAGCGCCCTCCGCCCTGCAGAGGTGAAAACACTTCTGAGAGGCAACGGGGCGCTGCAGTGAGTTGAATGTTCGCCCGCAATGCCGTGGCTCTCGGGATGCGGGTTAATGGAGGCTGGGATGTTGGCAGCGGCCTAGGAGGCTGCTGAAAAACGTGGTTGTGGGGCGGGCGGAACGCCACCAATGGCCGTCAAGCGGCGTGTTCTGGTCAGCACCCTTGGGTGCGACAACGGGGTCGTTCCGCCCGCTTGATTCATTGTGCCGCAGATGTGGGGCGTCATCCAGTGGTGGGATTGGACGGGTTCGAACGGATGGTTCATCCCAGCGTCCATGAGCCTTCGTTCACGGTCAGTCCGAGTGTGAGCAGGCGTCGCAGGTTTAGTCCCGCGATCCGCAGTTGCAGCCAGGCGTTGTTGCGGCTGGTGCCGCGGTGGGGAACGCGGCGGTTGCCGCGGGTGAGCCAGGCGATGGACCGTTCGACCATGGGCCGGTGGGTACGGTAGTTCTCCTGGAAGGCCGGGTCCGTGGCGCGTTGGCGGTGTTCGCGCTGCAACGCGTCGTGTTCGTGGAGGATAATCTTCCGTCCCCGTGGTGAGGTGGTGCACCGGGCCCGGAACGGGCAGCCGTTGCAGGCCGCTCCGAACGTGACCCGGCGTTTAGCGGTGATCCTGCGGGTGATCTTGTTCGGGCAGGTCATGGTCCCGGCTGCCTCATCGACGGCGAAGTCATCGAGGGTGAACCCGCCGTCGACGGCAGGGCGCAACGGCCAGGGTTTGATCACCGGGGTATGGGCGGTCAGGGCGAGGGCGGCGAGCATCTCCCCGGAACCGTAGGCCGAATCCGCCAGGACCTGCACGCTGGTACCGGTGATCGTGGGGTCCGCCGCGAGAAGCCGCGCACCAACGGTCCCGTCGCTGTTCTCCGGTCCGGAAGCCTTCGTCAGTTCCGCGGCGGTGATCAGCCCGGTATCGGGCTCGATCACGATGTGGGCCTTGAATCCGTCCTGCTGACGGGACTGGGTCTTATGCGCATGCCGGGTATCCGGGTCAACGGTGGAGATCATTCGGTCCGAGGCGACCCTGCGGGCGATCCGCCACCGCCCGTCGGTCCCGTCCGAGTCCTCGGCCGGTTCCACGTCCTGCCCGGCCACGAGGGCCAGCAGCGCGTACGCATCAGCGGCCTTGCCCTCGAGGGTGTCGGGATCGACCGCTCCCAGCAGGGCAAGCGCGTCGCTGACGAGCGCCGAGATCAACCGGTCTTTGGCGTCCTGGTCATCCCAGGCGATGTCCGGTTTGCCGGTGCGGGTGTAGTCGTACCCGGTAGCGTGGGTAGCCACCAGTTCCTGGCCGCCGGGGACTTCACGTCCGAAACGCCGGACACCGGCGATCAGCTGGGTGACCGTGTCCTGCCTCGCGACCGCGTCATCAAGGACCGTTGAATCCACTGCCCGCCGGCGCTTGCCCTTCAATACCCCGGTCCCTGCGACGACCTCGGCGATCGCCTCCATGATCCGGTGCGGGTTTCTCGATCCGGCCAGACGCCTCCGCCAATACGTCAGCGTGCTCGGGTGGAACGCCGTGTCGGTCAGCCCGTACCCGCACGCGGCCTTCCATCGCAGGTCAAAGGTCAACGCCTCCGCCGTTTCGCGGTCAGAGAGCCCCTGCAATGCCTGTAGCACCAGCACCGAACCAATCACCGGCGCCGGAACAGATGGCCGTCCTCGCCGCGACGGGAAGAGGTCCTCCATCATCGAATCCGGGAACAACCGCCCCCGATGTTTGGCCAGAAAAGCAAAGACGCTGCCCGGGGCCAACAACTCCCCGGCCAGCGCCTCAACATCCAAATACCCGCGTTGCGCGTCCTCACGTCCCTGCATAAGACCAGTCTTAACCACCAGCCCCACCAATCCAGCCGACGCGCCTTAACGCCCGCGACTTAATTCAGCAGCCTCCTAGCGCGGAAGCCCGAGCCGGTGGGCGTCAGGGTCGTACCCAGTGAAGGGTTGAATGCGAGAACCGACATCTAGAATGAGAGCGGACGGTTACTTTAGAGCCCTCCCCCCGACTCATTTCAAAGAGCCGATAACCAGCCATATGTCGCGTGGCCTCCGTGGACGCTGCTCCGCAGGGGAACTCTGCGCCAAATGTTGTGCCACGGCCTGTGGCACATTTGGCGATCGGTAGGTTGATTTATGACGTCTTCAGAAATCGACCTGTCGGCAGGCTACGCGGACCTGTTGGAGATCCTGAAGACCCGGGTGGCGAACGTCAGGGTCCAGGCGCAACGAACCGTCAACGCGCTGCTCATCGAGCTCTACTGGTCGCTCGGCAACGACATCTTGGACCGGCAGGACCGTCAAGGGTGGGGGAGCGGCGTCCTCAGGCAGCTGGCAAATGACCTGGGTGCCTCGTTCCCGGACATGAAGGGCTTGTCGTACCGGAACCTGCAGTACATGACAGCCATGGTGCGCGACTGGGGCGCCGAGACAAATGTGCCACAGGTTGTGGCACATTTGCCGTGGGGCCATATCAGGACGATTCTGGCCAAGGCGGCCACCACCGAGGAGCGGGACTGGTACGCAGCGGCGGCCGTTCAGTACGGGTGGTCCCGGAACGTGCTGCTGAACAAGATGATGAACCATTCAATGGAGCGCACCGGCGCAGCACCGGCTAACTTCACCGGCCGGTTGGCGGCCCAGGACTCCGAACATGCCGTTCCTCTGATCCCGTGAGCCTTTTCAGTACCGGAGCCAGGCCTTTTCAAAAGGAGAGGACGCCGGCACAAGCTGATCTGGGATGCACTCAGCAATGGGTGTAGATTCAAGTCAGTGTGAGGCGGGTGATTTCGTTGGAGCCTGTGATGGCGGGGTGGAACGCAGAAAACGCGGCAGGCCCTATCGGGCAGAGTGCGGTAACCCTGGTGGAGGGATCGTCGTTCTGCATCTCATTGCAGAACGGGGATATCTTTCCCCATCACCCGCACGGCGTTTTCCATCAGGACACCAGGATTCTGTCCCGCTGGTCTCTGACCGTCAACGGCCAGCCGCTGGAGCCCCTCGGCGCCTTGACGCCCTCGCCGCACCAGGGAACCTACGTTGGCAGGGCTGTGCGTGCCGAGGGCCGGGCCGACAGCCCGCTGACCGTGGAACGCAAGCGCGAGCTGGGTGCCGGCATCCTGGAAGACATCACGATCCACAACTATGCCCCCCAGTCGGCCCCCTGCGAAGTCGCGCTGTCCGTGGACGCGGACTTCGCGGATCTTTTTGAGGTCAAGGACGGAAGGTTTCACCGGCAGTGGGAACAGACGCGCCGGTACGAGAACGGTTCTGTGAGGATGGCAGCCGTTTGGCAGGATGTGCGGAAGGGCGTCACCGTGCACGCACCGGGCGCCGAGGCCGGTGCGGAAGGTCTTCTCTTCCACACAGTTATCCCCGCGCATGGGGAGTGGAGCGTCCGGGTGACTGCGGCGCCGGTTTCCTCCGACGCTGAGCAGGCCTCGCCGCCCTTCCCCTCCAACTCGGACACTGTCTCCCCACAGGACCGGCGGCAGCAGGCCTGGGTGGCGAGTATCCCTCCTTTCCGAATGGGAAATCCGTCCGTCGCGAGAACTGGCTACCGTAGCTACGCCGACATCGGTGCTTTGCGCATCGTTGACCCGCAGCACCCCGACCGCATGGTCGTCGCCGCCGGGGCGCCATGGTTCATGGCCCTGTTCGGGCGGGACTCGTTGCTGGCCTCCTTCATGGTGATGCCCATCAACGCACCGCTGGCGCTGGGCACGCTGCAGACCCTGGCCGACCGTCAGGGCACGGTAGTTGACCCGCTGACGGAGGAACAGCCCGGGCGGATCCTTCACGAGGTACGGCTCGGGGTCGGCACGGGCCTGGCACTGGGAGGTAAGTCAGCCTATTACGGCACCGCCGATGCCACTCCCCTGTTCGTGACCCTGCTGGGCGAAGTCAGCCGGTGGGGACTCCCTGCGGCGGACATCGCCGCCCTGCTGCCGCACGCGGACCGTGCCCTGGACTGGATCGAAGACTACGGCGACCGCGACGGCGACGGGTTCGTCGAGTACGAGCGCCTCAACGACCAGGGCCTCATCAACCAGGGCTGGAAGGACTCCTGGGACGGAATCAATTTTGCCGACGGCCGCATCGCCGAGGCTCCCATCGCGTTGTGCGAGGTGCAAGGCTACGTGTACAGCGCCTATGTCGCCCGTGCATGGATGGCCCACGACGCCGGGGACCGGGCCCTCGCGGCCGAGCTCCGGGACCGCGCGAAGCGGCTGAAAAAACGGTTCAACGAGCAGTTCTGGCTGCTGGACCGCGGATACTACGCGATCGCGCTCGACCGGGACAAACGCCCGGTCGATGCCTGCGCGTCCAACATGGGACACTGCCTGTGGTCCGGGATCGTGGACGAGGACAAGGCACCACAGGTGGTGCAGCGGCTCATGTCCCCGGAGATGTTCAGCGGCTGGGGCGTACGCACCCTGGCTACGGACATGGGCGCGTACAACCCGGTGAGCTATCACAACGGCTCCGTCTGGCCGCACGACAACGCGCTGATCGTTGCCGGGCTGATGCGCTACGGGTTCGTCAAGGAAGCCCAGCGGCTATCGGAGGCTCTGATGGAGGCGGCCGAATACATGGACCACAGGCTGCCGGAACTGTTCTGCGGGTTCAGCCGCGAAGACTACCCCGAACCGCTCCCATATCCGACAGCATGTTCGCCTCAGGCATGGGCTGCAACGACTCCGATCATGCTGATCCGGAGCATGCTGCGCTATGACGCACACTTCTCCCTGGGCGGGCTCTGGATCGACCCCGTGTTGCCTGAGTCGTGGGGGGACTTTTGGGCTACGAACGTGGCCCTGGGGGTGCCCGATTCACGTTTAGCGTGTCGGGATCAGTGGTGGAGGTGACGGGCCTGCCCGAAGGAATAGTGCTTCATCGTGGTCTGCGGCCTTCGCTGGCCGACCTCGGTGAGCTGGACAGGCTGCGCTCGACGCACTGACGCGCCCACCCCGCAGCGCTGCTTGAAACAGTGCCCTGGATGGGCGGCAAGCACGACGCCGAAATCCGAGCCTCCATTTGCGGCCTACGATCCCTCCAATCGGGCGGCCCGTTTGTGAGGGCCACGCGTGGAATAAGCTCAAAGCCCTACCCTGTGATCCACCCCCGGAGGGGGTCTTCTGAGAGGTCGGACGAGCCCAGCGATTAGGACCCAATGCAGTTGCGTGAGTTCGGGGGCGCCTTTGGCGACGAAGAGACTCCAAGAAGCCATGCCTTAGATTCCCCTTGTGACACCGGATGCAGGTCAGAGGTTTGTTCCCTGGTTAAGTCGATTCGGTGTCGGACCTATGGGGTGAGGAGTGCTGCATGTAGTACGTCGTCCAGCCATGCTACGCGGTTGACAAATCGTTTTACCTTGTTTGGTGTTATCCAGCGGTAAGCATCATGCTCCCAGTCGATTTTCAGCCGACGCTGGGATGTGACGGCTGTGAAGGTGTGCACCAGCCATGGCGTCGCGTCTTTACTAATGATGACTAAATCAGGCCCAGCCCTGAGGTCGAGCAGAGTTGCCGCATGCAGGCCCGTTTCTTCGATAAGTTCTTGAAGTGCCTGCTGCTTCGGAGAGGCTCCGGGCTCGAGGTAACCGGTGATGCAGTGCCACAGGCCTCGGTCGTTGTGGACGTCCCGGCTTCGCTTGAGCAGTGCTATCTTTCCTCGCCATTCGATGACAACCGCAACTACTGTTTGGGTGGAGGGGATCGCTGACGTATCGGCTGAGGGTATCGCGACGCTTTGCGGTGGGTTCCCGATGTTCATAGTCTTCCTTGTTCCGGTTTTCACGCAGGCGCAATAGATTTCTCCTCGGGTTGACGAACGGTTCCGGGCCATTCAATCGTTCCTGCAGCCCCTTCGGCTATTCCGCTGCTTGGGTGTTGCACCGGTGGGAGAGGGCATCGGATCACATGCAGCCCGACGGCCTCTCCCGGTACCGCTAACCGAGGTGGCTAGCGTGCAGCGGCCAGTTGCACGGCCACATCGATAATCATGTCTTCCTGGCCGCCGACGTAGCCTGCCTTGCCGATTTCTTCGAGGATCTGCCAGGCGGGGACGTTGTAACGTTCAGCGGCGCGTTCGGCGTGGAGGAGGAAGGAGGAGTAGACGCCGGCGTATCCCTGCATGATGGAGGCCCTGTCCATGATGGGCATGCGCGTAATGATGGGTTTCACGACGTCTTCCGCGGCGGCCATTACCGCTTGGACGTCGACGCCGGTATGGATGTTCAGACGTTCGAAGGCGGCTGCCAGCACCTCGGTGGGCGAGTTTCCTGCCCCTGCGCCCAAGGCAAGGAGTGTGCCATCAATCTGCTTGGCCCCGGCCCGTGCTGCGTAGACGGAGTTCGCGACGCCGAAGCTGAGGTTCTGGTGGCCGTGGAAACCCACCTGCGCGTCGCTGCCGAGTTCGGCGACCAAGGCCGAGACACGTTCAGACACGTTCTCCAGAATCAGGGCTCCGGCGGAGTCGACAACGTAGATGCACTGACAACCCGCATCGGCCATGATACGTGCCTGTTTCGCGAGGTTTTCGGGAGTGGTCCGGTGGGAGAGCATGAGGAATCCGACGGTTTCCATGCCCAGCTTCCGCGCGTGCTGGAAGTGCTGGATGGAGAGGTCGGCCTCGGTGCTGTGTGTGGCGATCCGGGCCACGGATGCGCCGGCACCGTGAGCACGATTCAGATCATGAATGGTGCCTAGACCAGGCAACATTAGAACGGCGATTTTGGCGTTCTTCGCCTCGTCGACGGCGGCACGGACCAGGTCCAGCTCGGGGGTCAGGGAGAAACCGTAGTTAAAAGACGAGCCGCCGAGCCCATCGCCATGGGTGACTTCGATAACTTCGACGTGGGCGTCGTCGAGGGCGCGTACCACGGAGCGGACGTGCGCTTCAGTGAATTTGTGGCTCATGGCGTGGGAGCCGTCGCGAAGTGTGGTGTCGGTGAGCCTTACGCTCAGCTCGGCGGGGGTACTCATTATCATGCTCCTACGGGTGAAGAGACGTGGGCGTCCATGCGTTCGGCCAACAGGTCAGCTGTCCGGGTGGCGGCGGCGGTGATGATGTCCAGATTCCCCGCGTATTCGGGCAGGTAGTCCGCTGCGCCCTTGACCTGCACCCAGATGCCGACCCGGCCGTTGCCGCCCCAGTCTTCGCGGGCCGCGTCGAACTGCGGCTCCACGCGCAGGGAGTACCCGGGGACGTAGTCTTGGATTTTCACCACGGCATCGTTGATCGCAGAAACAATTTTGTCCCGGAGTTCACCGGGCTCGGCGGCTGCCGCGGGGATCGCGGCGTAGATGGTGTTGCGCATGATCATGGGCGGCTCGACCGGGTTGATGATGATGATGGCCTTGCCGCGTTTAGCACCACCGACCTCCTGCAGTGCTTTCGCCGTCGTTTCGGTGAATTCGTCTACGTTCGCCCGGGTACCCGGGCCGGCGGACTTGGACGCGATAGAAGCAACGATCTCGGCGTACTCGACGGGAACCACGGAGGAGACGGCGGCAACGATGGGGGTGGTGGCTTGGCCGGCGCAAGTGATCATGTTGACATTCAGGACGTCTTCGAGCGCGTCGAGGTTTACCACGGGGCATAGGTACGGGCCGATGGCGGCGGGGGTCAGGTCTATCGCATGGATGCCGGCGGCTTTGTACTTGGGAGCGTTGGCTTCATGGGCTTTTGCGGAGGTGCATTCGAAGACGAAGTCAGGAAGCTCGTCCTGGGCCATGAGCCAGTCAACGCCTTCGGCGGAGGTGGTGACGCCGAGCCCGGCGGCCCGTGCCAGCCCGTCGGAGGTAGGGTCGACGCCGATCATGTATTTGACTTCGACGTTGGTGCTGCGGCGCATGATTTTGAACATCAGGTCCGTGCCGATGTTGCCGGATCCGACGATCGCGGCGGTTTTTTTGGCCATGGGGTGTCCTTTGGTGTTGTCCCTACTGGGGATCAGATGAAGTTGATGGTGAGCTTGCCCAGCGGACCGAAATCCGCGGCCGCGGTGCTCCCGGCGGTGACAGGCTCGGCCTTGGTGAAGGAACCGGGCAGGATCAGCTGGCCGGAGTCGAGCACGACGCCCTGTTCGCCTAGGACGTTGGCCAGCCAGGCCAGCGGTGCCACGGGGTTGCCCATGACGTCGGCGCCGGTTCCGGTTCCCATCGTTTGGCCATCGATCACCAGGGAGCAGGAGATCTCCATGAGAACGGAGGGATCGACGTCGAGAGCGGTAGACCCGACTGCGATGGCTCCGCAGGAGGCGTTGTCCGCTACGGTGTCGACGAGTTTGATGTCCCAGTCGGTAATGCGCGAGTCGATGATCTCGATCGCAGGGTAAACAGCGTCGATCGCGGCAGCTGCCTGTTCAAGTGTGACGCCGGGACCTTGGAGGGAATGCTTGAGAACGAAACCGAACTCGGGTTCCACCTTGGGCTGGATGAAATTGGACGCGGAGATGTCCGCGCCGTCGTGGTGCACCATGTCTTCAAAGAAGAAGCCGAAGTCCGGTGAGTCCACGCCCAGTTGCTTCTGCATGGCCAACGAGGTCAGGCCGATTTTCCGGCCGACGAGCACCCGGCCGCTAGTCAGATGGTGCTGTAGCTGTGCGTCCTGGACGTCGTAGGCGTCCTGCAACGTCATCCCTTCCATCCGGTTCCGCAGAGGTGGTACGGGTTCCAAGGTTTCCGTAGCGGTTAGCAGTTCAGCGATGAAGGTCCGAATGATTTCGGATGGCTCGTTTGTTAAGGAGGCAGTCACAAGATGTCCATTCTGAATCGGAAGGTCCAGCAGCGTGCTCAAGCTTTTTCGATTAAGCAGGTTCTGCCCCACTCTGCGGGGCCTCGAGCATTGGGGGGGTCGCTGTCAGCGACCTGAGCACGGAGGGACCGGGCAGGCTCCAGCAAACCAGCGCAATTCGGCAGCTCGGCGGTTCGCTTCGTCGGTACTTCGGCCTGATGGCGCTGGCCCCAAAATGGAGCCAGCGTCATCAGCTTTTTTCGACGTCAGACGCTGGCTGGTTCCGAGTCGAGTTCGAGTTGCTTCAATGCGGGGATGACATGTTCGGCATAGAGTTCGTAGGAGCGCAGGGTCTGCTCCTTTGTGAGCGTGCCGAAGCTCTGCCAGATGAAGAAGTTGCCGCAGTTGAGGGTCTTTGCCTGCTCAATGACCTGATCACGGACCGTCTCAGGTGAGCCGACGATGATGACGCCGGCTTCCTTCAGGGCGTCCCAGCTCATGTCTCCGCCGACGAAGGGCCGGAAGAAGGAGCTGTAGAACTCGTAGCCCTCGGGTACATTATCCATGTCCTCAAAGAGGGCAGCTTCCTTGAAGAGGCCGAACATGTGGTTCAGCGCCGGTTCACCGATGCGCCGGGCTTCCTCATCCGTTTCAGCGACGAAGGTGGGACGAAGTACGCCGACCATGTCGCTATTCGCCGGCTGCCCGGCAGATCGGGCAGCTGTCCGGAAGGTTTCGAAGGCCTCTGCAGTGGGTCCGACAGGCATGAAGGCCGATGTCGCTTTGTAACCTCTTTCGCCGGCCATTTGCAGGGTGCTGGGGCTCAAGGACAACATCCATACGGGCGGGGTTGGCTTTTGCAGGGGCCGGGGCCAGATGCTGACGTCGTCGTAATGGAAGTGCTCTCCATGATGGGTGAAGACAGGATTTCGCCAGGCCTTTTCGATGAGTTCCAGGGATTCCAGGAAATAGCTGCGGGTGTCTTCCATCCGGATTTTTTCCTTTTTGAACTCTTGCTCGTCCACGCCTCGCCCCAGTCCGACTTCGAGCCGGCCGTGAGTGAGGTAGTCCAACATGGCCGCTTCCTCGGCGACCCTGCGGGGGTTGTGGAACGGCAGGATGCTGCCCATGACACCCATGCGAAGTGTCGAGGTGCGCTGTGCGAGTGCTGCGATCAGCAGGTTGGGGGAGGGCGTGACGTTGTATGCCGTGAAGTGGTGCTCGCTGAAGAGCACACCTTCGTATCCTTGTTCCTCGGCCTTGACCCAAGATTCCATGTGCCAGTCGTAGAGTTCCTGCGTTGCTTCCGGGTCGAAGTGTTCGGCCCGAGTGTCGAAGGGGTAGTTGAAGATGTCAAATGCCCAGGACTTAACCATTGGGTTTTCCTCCGTTTAGTTGGTATTTCGTGCAGATAGGTACTGTCGCTGGTTAGGGAACTTTGATTGCACGGAAGTCGTAGTTCGAATCGCGTGCTTGCTGCCTGAACATAGCTTCTTGGCCTGTGACTGCGGGCGTGCCGTAGAGCAGGAATTCCTGCGGCATGACGGTTCCACCGACGGCCAGGCCCGCACCGGTGGCGAACTCTTCCAGGTCCCACACGACGGGCTCCCAGTCCGGCTCAAGTTGAAGAATGCCGGCGTTCCCAAAGAGTTCGATCCTGTTTCCGCCTGGTTCCAAGACGTACAGGAATGCACCTTGTGTGACCCCGTGGACGTCGGGGCCGGCTTCGATCTGGATGCCGTACTCGCGGCAGATTTCGGCGAAGTCGGTGTTGTGCTGGGGGATCCCGAAGTAGAAGGCGAGGTGGTGAAGGCGTGCCTTGGCACCGGTCTGGTCTTTCATGATTGCGAGTTCGTGGCCAAGGATATTGACGCTCATCCAGGCCCCGAATTCATCGTCCCCGGAGACGACTTGTTCCCGGGTTCCGAATCCGAGGGTCTGTTCAAGGATCTGACGCTGTTCTCGTACGTTGGAAGCCATGATGTTCACGTGGTCCAGGCGCTTGGGTGGAAGTCCCTGCAGCGGGCGCTTGGAGCGGCGGTTCAGGATGGGAGAACGTTCAGCGCCTGTTGCCTTGTGCTTTTCGATGTCCCAGACCAGCTCCATTGCGTGCCCATCGGGAGTGTCAAACGCGAATGTCTTGCCGACACCGAGATCGCCGGCGGTCCAGCCCTTTCCCAGACCGGCCTTGCTAAGGGCAGCTGCGCGCCGGTTGAGCGCATCCTCTGAAGTGGTCCGCCAACGTAGCCCCCCAATGCCGGGCTTGTCCGATTCTGTCAGCTTGAGGCTGTGCGAGTATGGGTCTTCGTAACAGCGAAGGTAGACGGACCCGTTACTCCTGCCTGTTTCGCGCATGCCAAGCAGCGTCGTGAAGAACCAGAGGGAACCCTCCAAATCAGGGGTAAGGAGTTCGGCTGTGGCCAGGTGTGCAATTTCGAATCGTGCGTCTTGAGAAGACATCGGATCCTCCTTAATGTTCGAGTTGAAAACTGGTTTTCCTGCGTGAAAGCCCTTAGGGCAGAAGGAAGTTCACTGTGTGTTTGGTGACTTCCTCGCCTCGCTCCAGGAAATGAGCGTGGCTGGCACCAGGTCCTGTTAGGACCTCGATCTTTGCCCCGGCGATCGCTTCGGCTGTCCGACGCGAATATGCCACTGGGATCGTCCGGTCGTCTTCTCCTGCAATGACTAGCGTCAGTGCTTTTATGTCGGGGAGTTGGTCCCGTGCGTCATGCAGTTCGTTTATGTGCGCTGAACGCACCTGGGCATGGCGGCTGGCGGCAGCCTCGCCGGCAAAAGAGGCTTCGGCTATGCCGTCGACCATGTCAGGGTGCCCGTTGATGAATTCCGGGGATAGCAGCCACCAGAGCGTGGCCTTGCCGTACTCCAACGGGTCGGCTGTGGCGTACAAATGCTGCCAGATTCGAAATTGCCGGGCGAGGAAATTATCGGAGTGGTCCCAAGGGCTGTACAGAACCAGGCGGTTAACTCTTTCCGGATGTTCGGCGGCCAGGCGGATTGCGATGGTTGCGCCTTGGGACATGCCCACGATGTGGGCCTTGTCGATGTTGAGGGCATCCAATACGCCGATGACATCATCGGCAAGGTCTGGGGCCCAATACTCGTTGCCTGGACGGTCGGATTCGCCCGTCCCCCGCCAGTCCAGGGCGACGACGCGGAAATTCTCGCTAAGAGCGGAGAATTGCCCTCCTGGAGTAAATATTTGGTGGTCCACGGCGGAACCAGGCAACAGTACGACAGGGTAGCCATCGCCCTGTTCTTCGTATCCGATGCTGATTCCGTTGGCCAACGACACTGTTGACATTTTTTTCGCCTCCGTTGGTCTAACTGCTGATGCAAGCTGCGCGGCTGGATGGCCGCACCCCGTTAGTGCGCTACTGTGCCTTCGACATCTCTGCCATCGTCTTAAATTTGCGGTCGTGATAAACCAGCGCCTCATCGTCTCCGAGGTCCACATCCTCGACCAGGCCGACGAGGATGACGTGGTCACCGCCGTCGTGGACTGCCTGCGTGGTGCAGGAGAGGCGCGCAGCTCCGCCATTAAGAACGGGCAGCCCGTCACGATGCGTCTGGAAATCGTCGCCGGCAAATTTGTCCGCTCCCTTGGTGGCGAATCGCATGACGACGTCCTTATCGCTTTGAGCGGCGATGTGAATGGCGAATCGCGACGTAGTGAGAAAGGCCGGGAAAGAATCGGCGGTCCGGGCCAAACAAACCAGGACCAGGGGGGGATCCTGAGACAGCGCGGTGAAGGCACTTGCAGTGAATCCTCGGAGCCCTCCGTGGCTGTCTTCAGTTACTACGACCGTCACTCCCGAGGGAAAGCGGCTAAGGGCTTCCCGGAAGATTACGGGTTCTACTAGTGTCGCGCTTTTCATGATGGGACCTCCTTGTCCGGGGATGCCTTGACACTCCCCATCGGCCTGCGTGTGATCAACATTAGGATTCAGAATCAGCGTGGCGATCCGGGTTGCGCAGCGATGATCCACATCTCGCAGTTACGTGTGAGGAGACTCACTTTTGGCCTTCCTGCGTGATGTACGCTCGCTGCAGAGCGATGAAACGCCCGCCAAATTCAGGAGAAAATCATGTCGACCACCACAGCCAGTACGCCCGAAATCTCCCGCTCCGTCGAGGTGAATGGGATATCCACGAATTATCACGACGAGGGCGAGGGTCCGGTCGTTGTCCTGATTCATGGCTCCGGTCCCGGCGTTACCGCCTGGGCGAACTGGCGGCTTGTAATCCCCGAGTTGTCCAAGAAGCACCGCGTGATTGCCCCGGACGTCAGGGGATTCGGATACACCGAGCGGCTCGAGGGGGAGCAGTACAGTGCCGACCTCTGGGTATCCCACCTCGTGGGCCTTCTTGATGCACTGGGCGTAGACAAGGCGTCCATCGTCGGGAACAGCTTTGGCGGATCACTGGCACTTCACCTCGCCACACGCTTCCCGGAAAGGATAGATCGCCTGGTTCTGATGGGGAGCGTCGGGGTTTCCTTTCCCATCACCGAAGGTCTCGAAAAAGTCTGGGGGTTTAAGCCTTCACTGGAAGCAATGCAAGAACTTCTGGGGGTCTTCGCTTTTGACAGTTCACTTGCCAACGACAGGGAACTCGCCGCGCTGAGGTTGACGGCTGCGATCCGTCCCGGCGTCCAAGAGGCATATTCTTCAATGTTTCCTGCTCCCCGGCAGGAATCAGTGAACAGAATGGCCGTCAGTGAGGAGCTGATCAAGGGGATTTCCCACAGTACGCTCATTGTTCATGGCCGGGATGACCAAGTCATCCCGTTGCAGAACTCCTACCGTCTTCTTGACCTGATCGACAACTCACAGCTGCATGTCTTCGGCAGGTGTGGGCACTGGGTGCAGATAGAGCACACCGCGCGTTTTGTCAGTCTTGTCGAGGACTTCCTGGCGGAAACACCGTAACCCTACGCGCCACGCGCACACCAGGAACCTGAGTCCGCGAGTAACGTTGAACCTGATGCACCACAAAATCTGACTGGCCCAGCCTACTGAGGTAGTGAGTATTCATGGTCAAAGAGGACCAAAATTTAATCGGTGCCACCGACACCTATCGATCGGAGAACAGGGACGATGCCCAGCGGAGGATTTCCTCCCTGTTCAGCCCCCATGAGCTTGTTCCCGCTGAGGGGGGGAGCCAACTGAACGTCCGGCTATCGGCAGCCAGACTGAAAAATCTGACGATAGCTCAGCTGGGGCACGGGCCCGAAGTGATTATTCGCACTGGCAGGCTTGGCTACTTTCAGGTCAATCTACCTATAAGCGGAACGACAATCTCCAAGAGCGGCAAAGAGACCATATATTCAGGGCCGGAGCTCGGTGTCGTTCTTGACCCAGCGGAGCGGTCGGAAATGCGGTGGAGCGAAGGATGCGAGCAACTGTGCATCAAGATCAGCCGTGAAGCCATCGAACAGCACCTGTCCCAGGCACTCGGACATCGCCTGGACGCTCCGCTGCATTTCGATCCCGGCATGAGGACCTCCGATAACCCAGTCAGGGCCTGGCGGAGGACGCTCCGGATTCTGCTTGACGATCTTAGGGAGGATCCCGACATTCTTCACCAACCGCTGATCCTGTCCAATTTCGAAAACCTGCTGATGGTTCAGCTACTGCACGCGCAATCCAACAATTACTCGGCTAGCCTCCGTGACGGAACACTCGAGGTTCGTCCGCGGACAGTAAAGCGCGTCATTGACTTAGTCCAGGAAGCACCCGAAGAACAATACTCTGCTGCAAATCTGGCGCAGGCCGCCGGGGTCAGTCTGCGCACACTTGAGGACAGCTTCAAAGTTCATTTAGGGACAACTCCAATGGCGTATTTGCGCGATATCCGTTTGGCAAGGGCACATGAGGACCTTCTTAGGACCAACGCTGAAGACGGAACGAACGTCAAAGACATCGCTTACAAATGGGGTTTTAGCCATGTGCCGCGATTTGCAGCCGCATACCGAAACAGGTACGGACTATCGCCATCGGAAACTCTGCGGAACCGTAAGCCCGCCTGACGCTCCGCCAAGATTCTGATGAGGGGCCTGACGATGGTCATCTAACTGCTCTCGGAAGAGTCTTTTCCGGACGAAGATTCCCTGGCGCGGTCGGTTCGGGCGAGCTCTAAGGCCCGAGAATGAGTCGATCCCCGGACGATCGGCGGCCTCATGGTCCTTCCCTCGCGCATAGCGACATAATTCACACCATCTCAAGAGCAAAAGGGAGATTCCAACGTGATCGTCCGGTTCGATGACTGGAGTAAGCTGCCGGGAGCTGAAGTTGAAATATGGATTCATGGACGCTTGGCAAGTACCGGACTAATAGATTCGGCCACCGCTGACTCTTCCATCGCCTGGGCCGCTGCTGATAGCCATTGTGACCGCCGGCTCCTGGAGAAGGCCCGCGGCGTAGAGCTTCGCGTTCACCATATTGAGGCCATTCGACGGGCAGCACGACCGATATGAATACCGCTGCCGAAGCCACTCTTCCTCTCCCCGACATGCCAAGACAGCCGGTTCCGTAGAGATCGTTTATGCTCACGCCCCTTTACCCCAGGGCTGATGCAAAGTCGTTGAGCATGCCCGGCGAGTAGGCGCTGACACGCGCTGGATGGGTGCTTTTAAAGAAGGGGAACTCCTGTTAAACAGGTGATTGTCTAGATCGCCGCTTAGCAGGAGTTCCTTCATGCCATCTTCCCCCATCCAGGCCCTCGCACGCCACTTGGAGGACATGCCGGCACAGGCGAAGCCGGCCGTGACGCCCGGCACGATGCGGGACGTCCTGGATTCCGTCCCGGATCCCAGGAAACGCCGGGGCATCCGGTACGGGCTGACGGGAATCCTGGCGCTGGCAATCTGCGCCGTCCTCTCCGGGGCGAAGTCCTTCGCCGAGATCGCCGAATGGGCGGCCGACACGGGCCGCAACCCCCTGGCCAAAGCGGGAATTGGCGTCCCGCACGTGACCACGATCCAGCGTGTCTTGGCCAGGATCGATGGAGATGCGTTCGATACCGCCATCGGGGCATGGGTCACCGCGCAGGTGAAGCCGGCCGTCATCGCCGTGGACGGCAAGGAAGTCCGCGGCGCGAAGAACGGCGGCGGCTCCCGGGTGCATCTGATGGCCGCCGTGGACCACGCCACCGGCACCGTCCTGGGGCAGGTCGACGTGGGCGTGAAGACCAACGAGATCACCTTGTTCACGACTCTTTTGGACAAGTTCACGGACCTTGACGGCATGGTGGTCACCGCCGATGCGATGCACACCCAACGCTCCCACGCCACCTACCTGCACGGCCGCGGCGCGCACTATGTCCTTTGCGTCAAGGGAAACCAAAGGAGCCTGCAGCGGCAGCTGAAAGCGCTGCCCTGGAAGGACGTACCCGTCGGGGACCGCCAGCGGTACCGCAGCCACGGCCGCACCGGTTCCCGGGTCATCAAGGTCGTCACCATCGAGGCCGGCATCCTCTTCCCCCACGCGGCCCAGGCCGCCCAAATCACCCGCCGGTCCCGTCCGCTCACCAGCCGGAAATGGAGTGTTGAAACGGTCTACATGATCACGTCCCTGCCGGCCCGGAAAGCCAGCCCCGCGCAGCTCAACGCCTGGGTCCGCGGGCACTGGACGATCGAGAACCGGCTGCATTGGACCCGGGACGTCACGTTCGCCGAGGATGGTTCCCAGGTGCGCACGGGCAACGCGCCGCGGCTCATGGCCTCGCTGCGGAACCTCGCCATCAGCCTCTACCGGATGGCCAAAACGACCAACATCGCCAAGGCCACCAGACACACCGCCAGAAACGCCCACCGGGCCCTCAGACTCGCACGAATCAGGCCATCACCAGCGACTTTGCATTAGCCCTGCCCTTTACCCGGGTGATGTCATCTTCACGGGTACGCCCGCAGGGGTCGGAGTGGGCCGAAACCCTCCACTGTTCCTACAACCCGGCGACAGGCTTGACACCTGGATCGAAAGCATCGGCGACCTCCACCAATCCTTCGTAACAGCGCCGGACTACCATTTCCTCGCCAAGCCCCCCACCGCCACCTTCTGAAAGGTTGATCATGTCGAAGGACAGATTGACGCTCGAAGGACAGCTTGACGGAAGCGAGCTGCAAGCCCCCGAACTGAGCGATCCCCGTGCTGCATTTAGACACACTGCCGTTGGGCGGCGGACGCAGGGTAGCGCCTCCTGAGAAGTAGTCCTTCTCGTTATCCGCCGGCGTGTGCGTGTTCTGCCAGAAGTTGTCGGTGACGGTCGAAAACTGAGCCATTGTGACGGCTTGGCGTCCAGTGGTCGTTGCAACACCTGAGCTTTTAGGAGTTGCAATTGGGAGAGATGAAAAGACCAAGAAAGTCCCGGGGCGCCCCTCCCAAGAACGCTGCCCGGGTTCACTATGATCAGCTGATGAAGCAGGGAATGGGCAATACAGAAGCCTGTCGGATCGTGGGGATCAGCCGTAGCTCGGGCACTCGCTGGCGGCACGGCCACGAAGTCGTCTTGAAGTCCGGAGACATCAAGACGTACCCTCCGATTTCCCACCAGCGGCCGGCGGTAATCTCAGCCCGGTTTTTATCCGAGTCAGACCGGATAACCATCGCGGACCTGTTGCACGCCGGCCACAGTATCCGTGCCATTGCCGTGGAGCTCGGGCGAAGTCCGTCGACCGTGAGCAGGGAGATCCGCCGCAACGTCCATGAACCATCCGGCAACTACCGTCCCCGGACTGCCCAGCGCAGCGCCGAGCGCAGAAGGAGCCGTCAGCGCACCGGGAAGATCGCCGGCAACCAGGAGCTGCGGGACGTCGTGCACGAGCGCCTGGAACAACGCTGGAGCCCCCGTCAGATCAGCAAGCGTCTGCGCTCGGATTATCCGGGACAACCGGAAATGCACGTTGTGCCGGAGACCATTTATCATTGGAAAGGGCAGTCGCTCGGCCATTGGCACGTTGGTTGAACGCACCACGCGCTTCGTCCTCCTCGTGCACCTGGCAGGCAACCGCGGAGCGGAGAACGTGCGCGACCGTTTGGAAGCAACGATGAGCATCCTCCCTGCCCATCTGCGCCGTTCCCTCACCTGGGATCAGGGCACCGAAATGGCCTGCCACCAGGACTTCACCCAGCGCACTCTCATACCCGTCTACTTTTGTGATCCCGCCAGCCCCTGGCAACGCGGGTCAAATGAGAACACCAATGGGCCTGCTCCGCCAGTACTTCCCGAAAGGAACAGACCTAAGCGTCCATAGTCCAGAACACCTCACCGCAGTCGCCGCTGAACTCAACCGGCGGCCTCGCGAAATCCTGAGCTGGCAGAGCCCCGCCGAGCACCTGGCTAGACTGTCTTCACCAACCGACAGAACCATAAACCGTTGCAACGACCACTGAATTCCGCCGCCCACAAAACGGCTCAGTTTTCGACCATCACTGACAGAAGTCAGCGGTCGCGGTCCGATGATCTCCTGGATGTAGGGGGTCGCCGTCTTCCAGGAAGACAGCCTTGCCTGCTGAATCATGTCCCGTGACGATACGGCGAATCGAGTCCATGGCGCGCCCCTCAGATCCAGCTCCGCGTCCACTTGATGTAACTGCCAAGGTCCTCGCCGTTGGAGCTCATGGGCGGTGAGTCCAAGGTGAGATTGTCGCCGTCGAGGATGCAGAGCCGCGGAAGGTCTTGGTTCGCCATGTGCGGTGCGCTTGCGTACTCCACAGGGTGGACGACCGTGGCGGTCGACTCGTCGACGTCGAAGTACCCAAATTCCGCCGGTTTCTTCAACAGTGACCTACGCAAGGCCCAAACGGCCAAAATCAGCGTCGTGGTGACTCCCTTTCGCCGGACTCCCGACTTTGAACGCCGATAATGGACCTCCCGTCAAGTTGCCAGTTGGTGCTGTGCGATGCCAGTTGCGTTGTCTGTGGACGCGCTTGGGTGGTGGCTTTTTAATCGTGATTACACTGTGGTCGGGCTGGGGCGTCGTTCTGGTAGGGGACCAGCTGCTGGTTGAGGGGCTGGAGGGCAACTTGGGGAACCGGCAACGGGGTTGGGAGACTTCGTGAGGCCCTAGGAGCAGTCACGTCGCGGTGGAGAAGTTTCCGGTTCCGGGCCGGCGCGGCAGCGCCCTGGTTGCGCGGAGGACCGGCCCAGCTATTATCGGGCTTTTCAGGATGACAACATGCAGCGGAGGACGGGCGTTCCCTCGCGTCGCGGTCCGCAGATCGGCACAACAGATGCTTTGATGATCTTGCTGGCGTCGGCGACGACTATGGGCGTGGCGCTTAGGCCGGGAAAGTAGTGGGCGTAGCCCATGCGCTGCCCCTTAAAGAGTCCTCAGAGACTTTGTGCTCAACGAGATGAAGGGAAGCTCCTGTAAGTAGCATCAAAAGCTGGGTCTCTGAGCGATAACCGTCCGGATAGGCGAAAAGAAAGGTGTTGACACTGTCAACACCTTTGGCTTCGGATCGGGTCGGAGATCGGTCGGATTGGCTTGGTTTCCGCATGTTTTCGCGAGTCCCCTATGTTTCCAAGGCCTGGAATGCAGTTCGAGTCCCACCTCGGGCACGTGTTTTCCCTGTTCAGGGGCTTGTGGGCCTCTGAGTGTGGACAAATGTTCACATAGGGGCCCCTTTGGGGGCCATTTTTTGTTGGGGGCCGTTGATCTGGCCTGGTGCCTCGTTTTCCTTGGGTGACCGATAGTCCTGTGTTCTTGCAACTTCATAGCGGGGTGGGGCGGCGACTACATGACTCGTCCCAAGCTGGGGGACGGGCGCAGTTGGCGGTACGTTCGGCATTACCACCTTCGGGGTAATGATTTTTTTCTGGTTTCGGTGTAGTGGCTTCTACCGACAACAATGGAACCGTGATTGAAGACACTCCCGAAGCTGGTGGTCAACCTGCATTGCCGGGCCTGTCCGCTGCGGCAGACAGGGCGGTCAGACGTGAGCTCGAGGAGCTTCGTCTCGACAATGCCAGGCTGCGGAAACTCTTGGAACTCACGGAAGCGGAGTCAAAGGCAGCGCACCTGGCCCAGGCTGTAATTCCCGCGGTGTTGCACCATGGCCCTGTAACCATGGAATCGTCTCCGGAAGCGAAAGTCCGTCTTTTTCAGGACTTGTTCAGGGCGCGCAGCGACGTCTATGCCGTTCGGTGGGAAAACTCCCGGGACGGTCGCTCGGCTGGGTTCCTGCGGTCGCCGGTGGCTGGCGCAAGGGCGCAAACATCGCGGGTGCCAGTTTCCTGGCGCTTACTCCGTTCGTTGTTGCGGATCATTTACGCGGAATACAGCACATTGGCCTCTATCCCTTGACCGAACAGGACACCTGTTGGTGGGTGGCGGCGGACTTTGACGGCGGCGCCGCAATGCTGGATGCTTTGGCGTACATCAAGGCTGCTCGCTTTCGTGGAATTCCCGCAGCGTTGGAAGTATCCCAATCAGGACGTGGCGCCCACGTGTGGATCTTCTTCAGCACCGCAGTACCGGCGTCCGTAGCACGCCAGCTTGGCACCGGTCTCATCCACGAGGCGATGGCATTGCGTGGCAGCATGAGCCTGGCCAGCTATGACAGGCTTTTCCCCGCCCAGGACGTTCATTCGGGCAAAGGCATGGGTAACCTGATTGCTGCGCCGCTGAACGGCAAGCGCCGACACCACGGCACGACGTTGTTCCTCGACACTACGACCCTCGAACCATATGAGGACCAATGGGCGTACCTGTCCAGCCTGGATCGGCTTTCGGAGCGAGAAGCTTGTACCCATGTCCGAAGGCTGCCCGCCGTCAAGTTGGGACAAGAGGTTCGCCGGCTTGAACTGCCGCAATCGTCCAAGATCGTTCCACGCCCCGCTCTGATCGTCCGAGTCGCATTCGCATCACGCCTTACTATCAAGGCAGCAGACCTTGGCCCAGCCATGATCTCAGCCGTCAAGCATGCCGCTTCCATGCCGAACCCTGAGTTCTATGAACGCCAACGCCAGAGGCGATCCACCTGGAATATTCCCCGATACCTACGCAACTACGACGAAACGCTTGACGGCGACCTTATTCTGCCGCGTGGGTTGTTGCCCTTCTTGAAGCAACTCGTCGAATCGAGTGGCAGCTCGCTGCGCATCGATGATCAACGGGCGGAAGGCACTGCTCACAGTTTCGAGTGCTCGGCCCGCCTGCGCGCGGAACAACAAGATGCCGTGGACGCCGCCACTGCCGCCGAGCATGGAGTCCTGGTGGCCCCGCCCGGTACCGGAAAGACTGTAATCGCGTGTGCTGCGATGGCACTTCGTGGCGTCTCAACGCTTATTCTGGTTGATCGCAAAGCCTTGGCGGAGCAATGGCGCAGCCGCATCCGTGAGTTCTTAGACGAGCAATGCGGCCAAATCGGAGGCGGGCGTGCAAAGACGACGGGTCGGCTCGACGTCGCACTCCTGCCTACGCTGGCACGGCGGGAAAATGTTGCCGAGCTGACCGCCGGCTACGGTTTCGTCATCGTGGACGAATGTCACCACGTCCCGGCGGCAGCGTTCACCCACGTCATGAACCAGATCCACGCCCGGTACTGGCTGGGGCTGACGGCCACACCGTACCGGCGGGACAAGCTGGACTCGCTGATCTACCACCAGCTCGGCCAAATCTCACACACGATTTCCCCAGCCGTTCCGCAACAACTGCCAACGCACGCACGCGAGATAGTCGGGCCGGCGCTGACTTTGGAACTGCACCGGACAACATACGCGTACGATGGCGCCGCGGACCCCAGCGAGCCGGGCGGGATTTCTGCCATCTACAAGGACTTGATCGCGGATGCGGAACGCATCCAGCAAGTTTACGACGACGTCATCGAAGCTTACGAACAGAACTCCCGAATCCTTGTACTGACGACCTGGAAAGCCCATCTAGAATCCCTCAGATCCCGGTTCGAGGCGGCTGGTCTGAAGCCAGTGGTCTTTACCGGCGCCATGAAAGCCAAGGAACGGCAGGCCGCCGTCGACCTTCTTGCTACCACCGATGATGCGCAGCCGCTGCTGGTCCTGGGCACCGGCTCATACATTGGAGAAGGCTTTGATTGCCCCAAACTGGATACCCTGTTCCTGGCAGCGCCTGTGTCGTTCAAAGGCAGACTGGTCCAGTACGTCGGCCGGGTTATCCGGCCATACCCGGGGAAAACTGTAGCAACCGTTCACGACTACTACGACGAATCCACACCCGTACTCGCAGCGTCCCTGAGCAAACGGGCGCCAGGGTACGTCTCACTCGGATTCCCTGATCCGCGGAAGATCAACATCAGATGACAGCGACCAACGTCCGAGCCGGGGCCTCATCGAGGCGCCGATCATCGCCCCGTCCTATGTATCGTGGCCGGTACGGACTTCGTTATGAGCCGTGATGCTGGGCTGCTGAAGCGTCTTGAGGATGCGTGAGTCCCACCTCGAATACGACGAGATAGTTTTCTTGCGGGCCTTCTTTTCGACGGGCAATATAACGCTTGAGTTGTATCACCTGTGAGTTGTATGATGGACACGATGTGGAATGTTGACGTGGGACTCGTGGAGCCGTGGCTGATAGGTCTTGACCAAGATTCGTATGAGCAGATTGTTGCTGCGCTGGAGCTTCTCGCCGAGCGCGGACCTCAACTTGGTCGTCCACTGGTCGATACGGTGGTTCGTTCACGGCATAAGAACATGAAGGAGCTGCGCCCGGGATCGAGCGGGCGGTCGGAACTGCGAATCCTATTTGCCTTTGATCCGGAGCGGCGGGCGATCCTGCTTGTCGCGGGGGACAAGGCGGGCAACTGGACCAAGTGGTACAAGACGAACATTCCAGTTGCGGATGACCTGTTTGACGATCATCTGAGGATTCTGAAAGGAGAGGCATAATGGCGAAGTCCATTGAGGAACTGCTGGCTGAGCGTCCGGTTGACCGGACTGCTGTGGATGCCCACAAGAAGCGCATGCTCGATGAAGTCCGGGCCTACCGGCTTCGGGAGCTCCGTGAGGCATCGGAGCTGACGCAGATCGAGCTGGCTGGACGTTTGCACGTCAGCCAGAACAGGGTATCCCGCATTGAACATGGTGACATTGATCGCGCCCAGGTAGACACCTTGCGGAAATACGTTGAGGCGCTCGGCGGCCGACTTCGTGTTGAGGTTGAACTCGGCGACGAACGAATCCAAATCGCCTGACGAAGCGACCGGCAGGGCCGCTTCGTCCGTCGTCTTGCCCTCACCGACAACGGGGTGAAATGCAGGAGGATGGGTGTCGCAATGTGACCCGCTGACCTCCCCGTCTCGCCCGCGCCGCCACCGAACTGGCCTGAGCTCCGCATTTTTCCTGCGTAGTTCAGGTATCGTCAGGGCCCCGGATGCCGATCGAATACCACCTGCTCACTGTCTCCGCAGTTCAGGGGAGATCCCTGCTGGTGACGCAGTAGGTTAATGCCATGACGAATACGGAGAACTTGCCGCAATCTCGACTCCAGAAGGTTGGGAAACAGGCAGGAGGAAACTATGAGGAGAATTTCGGTGTCGTTTCCAAGTACTCAGGTGTCTGCGGAATTTGTGGAGCGACCTGGATCCCAGCTGACAGGATCTTCAAGTTGCCTGAACCGCGCCGTTCCACCCTAAACCCTTGGGTCTGCCGAGGCTGTCGCTACCCGGAGAACCGCTCTGAGCCAACGCTCGAGGATGTATTCGTTAAACTGAACCACCGCAACCACACCGGCCGTACACCCGGACTCAACCGGAACGATGTCAGACATTTGCTCTCCCTACACGGCACCCTCACTGAAGAAGCCGCGTCCACACTAGGGCGTGTCTCCTAATCGTGTGCTCCAGATGACGACGGCGTGCAGAACGGCCGCTGAGCGGTAGGTGAGGGCCAATTTGTCGTAGCGAGTGGCCAGGGAGCGCCATTGCTTGAGGGTGTTGAAACTGCGTTCGACGACATTGCGCCGCTTGTACGCGTCCTTGTCGTAGGTGACGGGCCGTCCTCCGGAGGAGCCCCTGCGTTTCCGGTTGGCTTTCTGGTCGTCCTTTTCGGGGATGACGCATTCAATGCCACGCCCGCGCAGGTAGCTCCTGATCGCTTTGGATGAGTAGGCTTTGTCAGCCATGGCCCGGTCCGGGCGGCTGCGGGGCCGGCCGGGACCTTCCCGTTCGACCTTCAGGGCATCCATGAGGTTTTCAAACATGGGCGAGTCCCCGCCCTGCCCGGGCCCCAGGAGCAGGACCAAGGGGCGCATGTTGCCGTCAACCAGGGCATGGATCTTCGTGGTCAGGCCGCCGCGGGAGCGTCCGACGGCATGATCATCCGGCTCATCAAGCAGATTCCTGTAATTCGAGAGGTCCCCCTGTGTGGCGGGGAAGGTTCGTGCCGTGCTGGTGGGCACGGTTGACCGTGGAGTCCACCGACACCTCCCAGTTGATCAGCCCTTGTGCGTCGGCACGGGTCAACAGCGCAGCCAGCACCCTGTCCCAGGTCCCGCTGGCGCTGTTGCGGCGGTGGTGCTTCCACACGGTCTTCCACGACCCGAAATGGGAAGGGAGATCCCGCCACGGGATACCTGCCCGGTAGCGGTAGATGATGCCCTCTGTCATCAACCGGTGGTCATTGAACGGCCGCCCCGGTTTCCCCGACGAATCAGGCATCAACGGGGCAATGAACTCCCACTGGGCATCGGACAACAAGGCATAACGCGAACTCACCACTCAATTTTGCCAAAAAGCCACCCCCAGCATTAGGAGACACGCCCTAGTACTACAGTCGCGTTTATTTTGGCGAACCTCGGCGGTTTAATCGGACTTTCCGGTCGTGGCCTGTTAATCGTTGGTGGTGAGTGATGATATTTGTGTGGCGGACGTAGAAGAGTGGGCCGAAGGTCTGGAGGAAATCGGCGATCTCATTGGGCCGCGGTTTGTGCGGTCCGAACCACGGCGGAATGCTGTTGGGTATGTGCGCGGGCTGCTTTCGGATGAGGAACGCAAAAACTCCTGGACCCTGTCTGAACGCGCCGGGCACGGCACCCCGGATGGCATGCAACGCCTGCTCTCGACCGCCGACTGGGACCCGGATGCTGTGCGGGATGACCTATTCACCTACGTCAACCGCCACCTGGGCGATCCCGACGGGATCCTGATCATCGACGAGACCGGATTCCTCAAGAAGGGCGCCGCCTCAGCCGGGGTCGCACGCCAGTATTCGGGCACCGCCGGGCGGGTGGAGAACTGCCAGATCGGGGTGTTCCTGACATACTCCACCCCGGCCGGGCGCAGCCTGCTGGACCGGGAACTCTACCTGCCCAAAACCTGGGCCGATGACCGGGAAAGATGCACCCGGGCCGGGATCCCCAAAAGCAGGGAATTCGGCACGAAACCGGTGCTCGCCGCGGATATGATCGACCGCGCCCTGGACGCCGGGATCCTTGCCCGCTGGACCACCGGGGACGCGGTCTACGGGCAGCATTCGGGGCTGCGCCGCCGTCTGGAAGCCAGGGGTTTGCACTACGTGCTGGCCGTTCCCATGAACCAAAACATCATCGCTCCCACCGCCGGGATCGGCGAGCAATGGCGCGCGGATAAACTCATCGCTTCCCTGCGCGCCAATGCCTGGCGGACCCGCACTGCCGGGGCAGGAACCAAGGGCGACCGCCGTTACACCTGGGCACGGACCCGCATTAACGGACCCGCCGAAACCGGAGAACACTGGCTGCTGGCCCGCCGCTCCCTGAAGGACCCAACCGATCTGGCCTACTACATCTGCCACGGCCCCAACCGGGTCTCCCTCGCCGAGCTGGTGCGGATCGCCGGCGCCCGCTGGGCGATCGAGGAAACCTTCCAAACCTCCAAAGGCGAAACGGGCCTGGACCACTACCAGGTCCGCCAATACACCGGCTGGTACCGGCACATCACCCTCTCCATGTTCGCCCAAGCCTTCCTGACCGTAATCCGGTCCAAAAAAGGGGCGCTGCCGCCGGAGACGGGGAACTGATCCGGCTCTCGCTGCCTGAAATCAGGCGGCTGCTCGTCCGGCTCGTCTGGCACCGCACCACCAGCCCGAAACACGTCCTGGAACACTCAACCTGGCGACGGAAACACCAACACCGCGCCCGATACTGTCATTACAAGGCCCGCGGACACACCCCATAAACGCGACTGTAGTACTAGGGGCCAACACTCGAAAGCGGGATTCGGACCTGCTTTCCTGCAGCTGACTTTGGGGAAATGGCGGTGAGGGCGGTGCGCGCGGCAATGAACAGGGTAAAGGCTGTTGCGAGGCCGAGAACCGTCCAGGCATAAATTTCCCGGCCGGGGATATCGGTTGTCGCTAGCCAGCGGATGGCATAGTTCGAGGTGGCAGCAACAGGAAAAGTGAATACCCAAAACATTTGCGTGAAGGGAAGCCTGCGGTACTCGGGGAGGAGCATGACCTGCATCAGCGCCATGATCAACAGCACGCCTGTTAGGCCGAGCTGCACTCCCCCCACGGGTCCTGGATGTGACACCATCCAGGCGATATTGGCCGTTGCAGGCGCAGCCAGATATGCGGACAGTCCGATCTTGGCAGCTGGTGGCAGCTCGCCGCCGGTCATCAGGCGCACGGTGACGACGGTTCCTATGACCAGCCAGAAGAACGCGCCGATGCCAAACGCGGCCATGGCCGCACTATGGGCGTGGACGGTTGAGAATCCGATGCTGGCAACGAAGAATCCGGGCACGACGGGCAGCAAGTAGCCGGGATGGATGGATTGCATGGATACCCCGCCGGTGACCCAGTGAGCGAGGAGCTGGGCAGCGACGATGGCAAGGGCGGCAATGAAAGCCGTGCACAGCCAGGCGCCCCATGGCGGCAGATACTGGCTGTAGTGCGACGAAAGCAGGATCCCCACCAGCGGGATGAAGGATGCAAAGGGCCCCGCCAGTTCATGTCTCAGGTCGGCCCGGAATGCTCCTCTTCTGCGAAGGCCACGGAACACGTAGACGGCGGTCAGGACCAGCCACAGAGAGCTGGCTGCTCCGTAAAGAATTTCCTCCGGCCACATCGGGGATCCGAGAGAGCTCCTCGCGGCCGACCAGCCGCCGCCGAGACCGGCAAGCCCCAAGGGAATGCCGAAGCGGCTCAAAGCCGGCATTCCCGAAGGGGTGGCCGGGTACAAGGCGCGACCCTGAGATGTAGGCGTCAGCGCAACATCGGTACCGGTATCAGTCATCATGTCAGGGCGCCCGGTTGGTGGGTGAAGATGAGCAGCGTGCTCGTCGCCGTGGCGAGGAGCTCTCCACTGGCGGTGCTGAGGTGGCCTTCGGTGAATATCACGCGCGAGCCGGATTTCACGACTGACCCCTCTGCGCGAAGAGCACCCTTCTGGAGCGTGATGGGTCGCAGGTACTTGACCGCCAGGTCGATGGAGGTGTAGCCGATCCCTGCTTCCAGCGTACTGTGTGCTGCGCAGCCGAGCACCGTGTCGAGGAGCGTGCAGGCCAGCCCGCCGTGCACGTTTCCGAGGGGGTTGTAGTGCGCTTCTCCCGGCCAGCACTCGAACTCGACGTGTCCGTACTCCGCATCGACGAGATCGAAATTCATGAGGGAAGCGATCGGTGGCGGCGAAATGCTGCCGTCGCGGAGGCCGGAAAAGTAGTCCAGACCAGACAGTCGTGGCAGTTGTTCGAGCGCCATTGCTGGATCCTTCCAGGTGAAGGTTTCCGAGCGTTCCGCTGACGTGTTGGTTGACATAGGGGTTTCCTCTTTAGGTTCTCTGCGGGTCTTGCGGGTTCTGGGACTCAACCCTCAAGTTCCTTCTCGAAGCAGACTGACGACGGTATGGCCGTGTTGTAGGGCGGATACACCGGTATTTGCTTGTAACCGATCTTTCGGTAGAGGGCTTCTGCTTCTGGTTGTTTGCCGCCGGTTTGAAGAATGACCCGCCTGGCGCCAGCCGCGGCGGCGATTTGCTCCAGTCCGGCCATGAGTTGAGTCGCGGCTCCGAGGCCACGCGCTGCGGGGTCAACGATGACACGCTTGACTTCCCACTCCCCGTCCAGCAGGCGAAGTGCCCCGTGCCCTATCGCGTGCCCGAAGGAGGTGACCACGAGGACATTCGCGACAAAGTCTTCGGCCGGGACGCTTAATGCAGACCTGGCGGCAGCCGGAAGGGTGGGCTCTTCCGCCGTGGCGTACCGGGCGAGGAGTTCCTTGTTCAGCAGATCCCGTAATCGGGCAGCACGCGGATCTACAAAACTAACTTCCTCCAGATTCAGAGGCAACTTCTCAGCCGACACGACACCCTCCTTTCGGATTAGCATGGTCGCAATTCCTACTTTGATCATGAGTTTTCTGGGCGGAGCTGCTCTGCTCCCAGCCGCACTGGAGTCCCCACGCCGGGGACTCCAGTTCGGCGTCATGGTTCTCGTCGGGGCCGCTCAGTGGCTCAGGCAGATGCCAGCTTCTGGATGCGGGGATGGTTCTCCAGCGCCCACCGCATGGTCTTTGGCGGGCGCCCGAGCAGGGTTTCGAGCTGTTCGCTGACTCCGGCGGCGCCGTAGCGTCCGCCGGCGACCAGTCGGGTCAGGGACTTCAGGTGCTCCGCTATGTGTGGATGGGCGCCCATGGCACTGTCCACGTACTTCGTGTTCCAGGTTTCTACATCTTCGGGAAGGTAGGTGACCTGGCGTCCCAGCGCGGCTGCGTAGTCTTCCGCGAACTCGTGCATGTCTTTCAGTTCCGGACCGGTGAGCTCGTAGGACTTCGAGATGTGCGGTGCCGGGTCGAGGAGGATTTTTGTGCATAGTTCCGCGACGTCGTAACCGGCGATGGGCGCGAACCGCTGGGCGCCGAAGGGCAGGCGCAGTTCGCCATTGCCCAGCGGCTCCAGCGCCAGCCAGGTCAGGATGGGGTTCTCTACGAAGATGGCCGCCCGCACGTTGACGGTCGGCACACCGGACCAGTCCAGCACCTGCTCGGCGACCCAGTGGGCCCGATGCTGCGGCGACCAATCCGTGACGAGTCCGCCGAGCCACTCACGCCGTTCTTCGACTGGTGCGGTCATCTTCTCGAACGGCATGAACCACTGCTCGTACTCGGAGATGTTGACGAAGACTTCGATGTCGCCCTGGGCCCGCGCCGCCGCGGCCATCAGACTGACGGCGTCGGTGTAGTACGGCGACAGGCTCATGCTGAAGTAGATGCGTCGGCAGCCCTTCAGCGCGGCTGTCACGTCGGCGATGTTGAGCAGGTCACCGACGAAGACCTCGGCCCCGGCCTGGCGGAGCGAGTGCGCGCGTTCGTCGTCCTGTCGCACGAACGCGCGCACCGGGTGCCCTTGTTCAATCAGCATGTTGACCATCGTCCTGCTCACACCACCGATTTCGCCGGCCGCGCCGGTGATCAGGATGGGATTGCGCTCTGTCATTTGTGTCCTTTTGTCTGGTTGGGGTTGTCTGGTTGTGGTGGGTCAGATGTTCAGAGCGTCCAGGATGTACTTGGCGACCGTCGTGGGCTGCTGGAGGTGGAAGAAGTCCTCCCCGTGGGCGAAGGTGATGAGTAAGATGACAGCCTCCACAAAGACCCAGGGGCCCTGTCCCAGCCGAATGGTGCCGGAGAGCCGGGGTGGCTCATCAAAAAGGTTGCTGGGAAGCGCGTTAGTTAGCTGGGCAGGTGGTTCAGCTTGCGAATCTGGCTGTCGAAGGCCGATGCAGGGACGTAGCGTCGGAGCATGCTGACCTGCCGGACGCGGGAGCCGGCGGCATAGCGGAGCTTGGGCTTGGAATCCTGAGCGGCGGCAACTACTGCGTCGGCAACCACTGATGCTGGATGGCCTTCCTTCATGGCGCCAGCCATGTACTCGGTAAAGATCGCACGCTGTTTGGCGTACGTATCCATGGGCTTGTCGGCCTGCAGGTTGTTGGCTTCAAAATCGGTGTTGGTCCAGGCCGGCTCGACCAGGACGGCGCGGACACCGTGCTCGCGGAGTTCGTGGTCAAGGGATTCCGTGTACCCCTCGATCGCGTGCTTTGAGGCAGAGTATGTGGCCATGTACGGCTGCGGAATGAGGCCGACGATCGAAGAAACATTCACGATCCGCCCCGATTTCCGGGCGCGCATGTGGGGCAGAACCGCCTTGGTCATCCGCATGACGCCGAACACATTGATGTCGAACACGCGGCGATCCTGGTCAAGCGAGCTTTCTTCGGCTGCCCCCGAGGACCCGATGCCCGCGTTGTTGACCAAGACATCGATCTTTCCGAAACGGTTGATGACCTCTTGGACTGCAGCTGCAACGGAGTCGTCACTGGTGACGTCTAGGTCAACGAATGTCACTCCGGGGACGGGCGTGACGCCTGCCGAGGCGCGGCTGGTCCCGACAACCTCGTATCCCGCTTCCGCCAGGGCGGCAGCTGCCGCCTTCCCGATTCCTGAAGATGCCCCGGTTATAAGGGCTACCTGCCGTGCTGTTGTCATTGTCTGCTCCTGCTGCTGGTAGGTTAAAGATTATCACTAGAGTAGCTCTTATCGAGTGAAATGCAACAGTTCTGTTCTAGTTGCTCGGTTAGGTGCGGCTTGACGGTAGCGGTTACGATGGACGGAGGAAGATCGGAGGAACTGTGGCGAGACCCCTAAGGGCTGACGCAGAGAGAAGTGTGCGGGCAATTCTGGAAGCAGCAGAACAAGTGCTGAGCCATGATTCAGGCGCTTCCATGGAGCAGATCGGCGACGCTGCCGGGGTGGCCAGGACGACGGTTCATCGCCGCTTCGCCAACCGCCAGACCCTCATCGACGCCTTGGCGATCTCGGCCATACAACAGCTGGCCGAAGCCATCGAAGAGGGCAGGCCAGATACAGCCCCACCTTTGGTGGCGCTGTACCGGGTAACCACCAACGTCTTGAAGACCAAGAACGCCTGGAAATTCACCCTCGGCAATCCCACGGCAGACACCAGCGCCGCCGCGTTAATCTGGGAGAGGATCAACACGCGCTGCATGGATCTGCTCACTAGGGCACGGCGAGAGGGTCTACTGGACGCGGCCGCAGACCTGGAGTGGACCCGCCAGGTCTACTACGCCCTCATGAGCGAGGCATTGCAGCGGCCCACCCCAGGATCAGAAGACGCCGACACCGATGCCCTGGCTGAGCTGGTCGTTGACACCCTGCTCCACGGTGCCGGGCGGCGGACCCAATGACGACCAGGTCCTCCTCCCATACTTACCGTCGGCAGGGGAAGGTGCCGCAACGTATGGAATTCCAACGTCTCCTAAGGCAAATGGTCATCGTTTGGCGTAAGACAGCTTTGGAAGCCACCCCCACCTGATCCGTTTTCTGCAGTGACCCTGATCAGATAAGTGCGCCTGTGATCACTTCATAAAGTCCCTTCCTTGTTCGATTCACCACTAATTCTCTCTTGCACGAGTCGGTGACACGACATGATCGGGAAGTCGCGGCTGAGGGTCCCGTCGGCGCGTTGAGGGTTGTCCTGAGCAGGCGGGATTTGGCGACCCGTCGGAGGTCGTCGACCGGCGCGTGGCGGGATCCCCTGGGTAGCCACGACCCTACAACGGCCGCGCGGAACTTCGTTCGGTATCGAGATCAGGACAGCAGCCAAAACGTCGAAGACCAGAAACAGGGCAAGGGGCAGTTTCCAACCAACACGTTCCGGCTTGGCACCCCCGCCCTACCTTGACATCGGCGAGATGACTTTGGCCGGCTTGCACCGCGTGTCTTTTTCGACCCTACGACTGACGCTACTCGCTCACCAGCTCACGGAAGAAGCAATCAACGGCGCCAGCGGCCGGCTCGAATCCGCAGGGAACGCTCAGTGCCGCCGCCGAAGCCAAACAAAACCGGTCTCTAACAGTCAGTACTCGACACTCGTCTACTCGATGGCTATTCAGGAACGATATGGCTTCTGACTGGGAAGATCTGCCTGCGCCCACAGGCGGACCTTCTCAGTGCCTTGACCGATCGACCGAGGACGGGTTCCTATTGCCGCTCCGTTTACAACTTGCCCGTCCTCGCGTCTGCACTGCCCTTAAGGATCGGAGAGTCGCTGCGCCAGTTCTCCGGTTGGACCCTCTCCCAGAGACTTCCCTTGCCGAGGTCTTTGCCCAGCTGGTCTTCCCGCCTGAACCACTGTTCGGCACTCCTGATCCTGTTAGGGTGAATTTCGTCGAGCAGAGCATAATCCCTGGTGATGATTCCGTATTTCCATACATTCCAGAAGCCCGTGAAGTTATCCCGGAAGCTCATGGTGCTTTTGTCGTTGGGATCGGCGTTGTATCCGGCAGGCAGATCCGCAGCGCCGCTCAGCGGACCACCCCAATACGCGTCTAAATCTGTGTCGATGTATTGTGCGGGATGCCCTGTGACCTTCTCGAATGCGGCAGCCATATCGGCATAGGTCATGTGTTCGATAGCGACTTCGAGGTCCATGCCGTTCGCCCGTTCCTGATTGTCGAAAAGCCAGCGAACATAGAACCCGCAATCTTCCAGGGACACGTGGGGAACTGCGCCCTTTCCGAGCGGGACCCGCCACGTGAGAACACCGTCCTCGATATTGGGCGTCATGGGCGTGAGCGGTGAGATCACCATTTCGATGTAAGGACCCGAGGTGAAGACCGCTGCTCCCATTCTGTCCTTGTTCTTCTGGTTCTGGAACAGCACCCATTCGGCTATGCGGCCTTTACCGTCGTAGTGGCCGGTGCGGAACTTGGAGTCGTAGCCGGATTTCTTGAGTGCGTAGTCGAGGTTTCCGTAGACGTAGAACTTGATTCCTTCCTCTATCGCTATCTCATAACTGCGGATGGCCCAGTACATCTCCGTTTTCTCACCGGTATTGAACCCGTCGATGTTGACGTAGGCCCCGTCGCAGCCGCGGAATCCTTCCCGCAGCACATTTCTTCGTCGGCGAATGACCCTTCGAGGATGGAGACGTTGCCCAGCGCGAGGAGTGCCTGGGCCCTCGGGGAGGTGGCGTCGCGGGTGAGGACCCGAACTTTGTATTTTTTGTCGGCCACAAGACCTTGGACGATGGGCATCCCTTGGGCCCCTGTTCCGCCGATGATGAATATTGTGGGTGTGGTCTGGGAAGACATAGTTTTCGACTCCATAAGTTGAGGACGGACGCGATCAATACGCATTGGGCGGCGTGCTTGAAACCGATCGGTTTCAAGCAGCGTATACCGATCGGTTTCAGGACCGCAAGTTGCCGGGAGTGCGTGGAATCCAACGGCCGGCCGATCTCCGATGGGTATGCGGGCCGTAGATAGCTTGCAATGAGCGGTTGGGGCGGAGCCTCAACGCCGATCGTGGCTTATGCAAAGCTCCGCCCACTACCCCCGCCCGTCATAGACCGATCGGTTTTATTTTCGGCGAACTTCACGTTAGCCTCACAGTATGGCCACCGCGACGAATCTGACTTCCCGAGAGCGACTACTGGAGGCAGCGGCAACGCTCACTTACCGCGACGGTGTGGGGATCGGCATCCAGGCGCTATGTAAAGCGGCTGGGGTGTCCAAGCGTTCCATGTACGAGCTGTTCGACAGCAAGGACGACCTGCTTGCCGCAAGCCTGGAGGAACGCGCCGCCGACTTTGTGGCGGGACTCCAGCCTCCGGCGGGCGACGGCCGTTCACCTCGTGAGCGTATCCTGCACGTCTTCCAGCAGGTGGAATCGCAGGCCGGCGCACCCGAGTTCCACGGCTGCCGGTACCTCGCTGTGCAGATCGAGCTCAAGGATCACAACCACCCTGCAAGCCAGGTTGCGCGCCGGATCAAGGGAAACCTGACAGCTTTTTTCCGCGCCGAGGCTGCCCAGGGTGGAGCGAATGATCCGGACCTGCTGGCCCGGCAGCTCAGCCTGGTCTTCGACGGCGCCAGCGCCCGTGCCGGAATTGGAGCCGACAACCTCGCCGGGCTCATCACGCCTACCGTGGGCACTCTGCTCGATGCAGCAGACGTGCGCTAACCCATCGCCTCTTCGAACAGGTCGCTGATGAATGTGCCCTCCGGGTCGCGATAGCCGAGCAGTTCGCATCGCTTCATGACCTTTGCAGTCCGGGAAGATGGCGCTGGGGCGGCAGGTTGGCTGCTGTTTTGTACCCACTGGTTCGGCAGCCGGAAGAAACAGCACGCTGCGCCGTGGCGTCCCCCTCTGAACTCTTCTACGCCCAGATCCGCAGCTATAACATGCTGACTGGCCCTTGCCTTGTACCCAGGGCTGATGCAAAGTCGTTGAGCATGCCCGGCGAGTAGGCGCTGACACGCGCTGGATGGGTGCTTTTAAAGAAGGGGAACTCCTGTTAAACAGGTGATTGTCTAGATCGCCGCTTAGCAGGAGTTCCTTCATGCCATCTTCCCCCATCCAGGCCCTCGCACGCCACTTGGAGGACATGCCGGCACAGGCGAAGCCGGCCGTGACGCCCGGCACGATGCGGGACGTCCTGGATTCCGTCCCGGATCCCAGGAAACGCCGGGGCATCCGGTACGGGCTGACGGGAATCCTGGCGCTGGCAATCTGCGCCGTCCTCTCCGGGGCGAAGTCCTTCGCCGAGATCGCCGAATGGGCGGCCGACACGGGCCGCAACCCCTGGCCAAAGCGGGAATTGGCGTCCCGCACGTGACCACGATCCAGCGTGTCTTGGCCAGGATCGATGGAGATGCGTTCGATACCGCCATCGGGGCATGGGTCACCGCGCAGGTGAAGCCGGCCGTCATCGCCGTGGACGGCAAGGAAGTCCGCGGCGCGAAGAACGGCGGCGGCTCCCGGGTGCATCTGATGGCCGCCGTGGACCACGCCACCGGCACCGTCCTGGGGCAGGTCGACGTGGGCGTGAAGACCAACGAGATCACCTTGTTCACGACTCTTTTGGACAAGTTCACGGACCTTGACGGCATGGTGGTCACCGCCGATGCGATGCACACCCAACGCTCCCACGCCACCTACCTGCACGGCCGCGGCGCGCACTATGTCCTTTGCGTCAAGGGAAACCAAAGGAGCCTGCAGCGGCAGCTGAAAGCGCTGCCCTGGAAGGACGTACCCGTCGGGGACCGCCAGCGGTACCGCAGCCACGGCCGCACCGGTTCCCGGGTCATCAAGGTCGTCACCATCGAGGCCGGCATCCTCTTCCCCCACGCGGCCCAGGCCGCCCAAATCACCCGCCGGTCCCGTCCGCTCACCAGCCGGAAATGGAGTGTTGAAACGGTCTACATGATCACGTCCCTGCCGGCCCGGAAAGCCAGCCCCGCGCAGCTCAACGCCTGGGTCCGCGGGCACTGGACGATCGAGAACCGGCTGCATTGGACCCGGGACGTCACGTTCGCCGAGGATGGTTCCCAGGTGCGCACGGGCAACGCGCCGCGGCTCATGGCCTCGCTGCGGAACCTCGCCATCAGCCTCTACCGGATGGCCAAAACGACCAACATCGCCAAGGCCACCAGACACACCGCCAGAAACGCCCACCGGGCCCTCAGACTCGCACGAATCAGGCCATCACCAGCGACTTTGCATTAGCCCTGGCCTTGTACCCAAGCACAATCGGATTTTCGTGTGCACCGCCGTGGATTTGTCGACCCTTCGAGCGCCTGCCCGTTTACTGCTTGGGCAGGGGGATGGGGCCGGTGAAGCGGAGGGTGAGTTCTTCTTCCACTCGTTCGAGCGTGCGACCCTTTGTTTCCGGGATCGAGCGGATGTAGAAGATGAGTGTCCCGATGTTGATGGCGGCGAAGAGGAAAAACATGCACCGGCGTCGCCCTCATGCGCATGCAAGCCGTCGGCAACCCCACCGATCCGCGGCTCGCAGCCCTCGTCGGAGAGCTGTCCGTCGCCTATCCGCAGTTCCGGCGCTGGTGGGCCGCCCGCAACGTAGCCCGCCAGGAAATCGGCACCAAGACAATCCGGCACCCTGACCTCGGCGATCTCACCATCGACGGGGACGCCTTCCGGTGGGCAGGCGACCCCGACCAGCAGCTGATTATGTGGTCCGCAGAACCCGGCTCACCTACCCACGAAAAGCTCCGCATCCTCAGCTCCTGGATCAAGGCACCTTGGCCCTCCACTCAGGACGCGTCCAGCGCAAAGCCGGAACCATGATCTGACCCCAGTACGCCACGGTGGTGTCCGTGGAGGGCAGCAGCCTCAAGTCCGAGTGCGGGCCATCGCGGGACCGAGCGCTGCGACGCTGAGACAAGAAGGCACCTGTCCGAATGCACGGGACAGGTGCCTTCTTTTTTGCCCTTGGGCAACTGCCCGCGGTTATGTGATCCTCCCACTGAACCCAGCCGGCTCGTGGGCGGATCACATCATCCAGTAGTTGGGTCAAGTGCGTAGCCTTGGGCGCGTATGGAGCACAGGAGGCCCATTGGAAATACCTTACAGTTGCATGTGTTGTAGCGGGCCGCTCGGTCTATTCGAGTGGTGCTACGGCGCCCATTGCCTCATCGACAAGTTCGCTGAGAGGACGCGCGCCATCGGCCTGCATCCATGAGTCGGTGGCGACATTCAGGCATGCGATCGCGGAGGCGGCCAGGGCGGCGGCCCGAGTGTCGGCGCCTGTCTTTTGCTTCCCCAGGCGTTGCTGCAGGCGGGGTGCCAGTATGCCTTGCCAGCCTTGCGTCCGCTCCCACTCGTGAGTACGGAGCGCGCAGGCGTCGCTCATCAGCCGCATGAACTTTCGGGCTTCGTCCATATTTTCGGTATCGACCTGCGTGACGACGTCGATTGCTCGCCGCAACGCAAGCCATGGGTGCTCGTTGGCAGGACGTGCGTCGAGCGCCGACGCGATGTCATGGCCTAATTCGGCCATCCGCCCCAATACGACATCTTCCTTCGTCCCGAAGTAGCGGAAAAAGGTGGTCCGGGACAGGCCCGCTTCGGCGGCGATCTGCTCAACGGTTGTTTGGTCGAAGCCGTGCTCAGCGAACAGGCGGAACGCCACCTCGATGACTTCTGCGCGCATGGCCCGCCTGGTCCGCTCCCGCAGCGTAGGCGGAGTGCTCTTGAGCTGTCCGTCGGTGCTTGAGATTCCCATCCCTAAATAGTACACCGGCCTAAAATGGTACTTAGTACCACTTTGTGATAACGTCCCAGAATCGGTTGCAAGCTACTCATCAAGGAGAGAACGTTCATGAGCAAGACCTGGTTCATCACTGGCGCGTCCCGCGGTTTCGGCCGCCGTTTCGCGGAAGCGGCCCTTTCCCGCGGGGACCGGGTCGCGGCGACCGCGCGCCGGGCCGACACCCTCACGGAGCTCGTGGAGACGTATGGCGACGCGGTCCTGCCGCTGCAGCTTGATGTCACCGACAGGGCCGAGGTCGCCCGTGCCGTGGCTCGGACGCACGAACACTTCGGTGCACTCGACGTCGTCGTGAACAACGCCGGCTACGGACTGTTCGGAGCTCTCGAGGAACTGACCGAGGCCGACGTCCGTGCGCAGTTCGAGACAAATGTGTTCGGATCGCTCTGGGTCGCCCAGGCCGCCCTGCCGTATCTGCGCGAGCAGCGCAGCGGGCACATCATCATGCTCTCGAGCATGCTCGGGATTGCTGCCTTCCCCACTACCGGCGGGTACACCGCGAGCAAGGCTGCTGTCGAGGGACTCGCCGACTCGCTGTCGCAGGAGGTTGCCGGCTTCGGCATCAAGGTGACGGTCGTCCAGCCGGGCGCGTTCGCGACCGACTTCGGCACTTCCTCGTCGTATTCCGCACCGCTGGCCGAGTACGACGAGGTGCGGAACGCATTCATGAGCGGCTTCGCTGATGTCGAGATGGGCGATCCGGACGGTGTCGGCCCGGCGATCCTGAAGCTCGTCGACGCCGAGAACCCGCCACTGCGTGTCTTCTTCGGCACGCCGCCGCTGCAGCTCGTCCCGCACATCTACGGCACGCGCCTCGAGGAGTGGAACGAGTGGGCATGGCTCTCGGCAGAGGCCGAGAACCAGGCCGCAACAAGCCTGACTTAGCAGACTCTCGTGGTCCGCGCCGTACGCGCGGACCACGAGCCCGACTGCACCCGTCAAACGTATCGCTGCCGGAGACCCCACCCGCAGAAGGAGCATGCCATGTCCTCGCTCATCAGGACCCCGTTCACCGCGCAGTCCACGGCTCGAGAGGTGGTTGAGGGCGTTGAGCTGACCGGTCGCCGCGCGATCGTTACTGGAGGGGCTTCCGGGTTGGGAACCGAGACCGCCCGGGCCCTCGCCGGTGCGGGCGCCGAGGTGACTCTCGCGGTCCGGGATCCCGGCCGGGCCAAAGACGTCGTGCGGGCTTTGCGCACCGAAGTCGGCCGCGAACGGATAGTCGTCGCAGCGCTGGACCTTGCTGATCCGGTGTCGATCTCGCGGTTCGTGCGGGAGTGGAGCGGCCCGCTGCACATCCTTGTCGCGAATGCGGGAGTCATGGCGCCACCGGAGACGCGGACGTCGGACGGGTGGGAGTTGCAGTTCGCGACGAACCACCTCGGTCACTTCGCCCTCGCCACCAGCCTGCTCCCGGCCCTTCGCGCCGCGTCGGACGCGCGCGTGGTCGTGGTCAGCTCCGCAGCGCACCTCGCGGCCCCACTCGATTTCGACGACATCCGTTCTCTCTCCACGAGTTACGACCCGCAGCTCGCCTACGGGCGTTCCAAGACGGCGAACGTCTTATTTGCCGTCGCCGCGCACGAGCGCTGGGCCGCAGACGACATCACAGTCAATACCCTCCAACCAGGGAGCATCCTCACCGCGCTCTCCCGGCACCTCCCGCCGAGCGTCCTGGCCGTCACCCGCGAGGATCCCTCGAAGACGTTCTCGACAGCGGAACAAGGAGCCGCGACCTCCGTCCTGCTCGCCGCCTCCCCGACCCTGCGCGGACTCGGCGGGCGCTACTTCGAGTACGGCCAGCAAGCTCCCGTAGTCAATCCGCCCTTCGTGACCCGCGAAGGCGTCGCCGGCCATGCGATGGATCCGGACTCTGCTGCCCGGCTATGGGCGATCAGCACAGAGGTCGTCGGCGGCTAAAAGCCGGAACACCTGGCCATGAAGGGATCGCGAACTGGAACGACTTCCTGGGCCCGCTCCTGTACCTGAACACCCCCGAAAAGTACCCGCTGCCGCTGGCCCTGTCCCTCTTCGTAGACCAGACCCAGTCCTCGGACTACGGAGCCATGATCGCCATGTCCGTCCTTGCCCTGCTGCCGGTGCTGATCTTCTTCCTAGTGTTCCAGCGCTACATTGTTGAAGGCGTCTCCACCCAGGGCCTCAAGGGCTAAGAGCCGGAAGGCCAATGCTGTCCATTCCGCTGGTGACGATCCCCGCCGCGTATGCGGCGGCGGTCGCCCATCTGGAACGGCACCTCTCCGGCCGGGACGATTCCGTCCGCAGCCTCTGGAGCACGTTCAAGGCTGCCCTGCCGGGCAGCCGGAAGCTGGGAATCACGACGGCGGTGGCCGCCGTCGTGATTGTCCTTACCCTTTTGCTCGCTTGGATGGGGCAGCTGCCCGGCCGGGAAGTCGTGCTGCCTGTCACCCTGATTCTCGCTGCCGGGGCCGCCGTCCTGCTCCTGCGCGCCACCGCGGCCTGGTCGGACTTTGCCGGCGACCCGGCCATCGACCCGGCCGGCGACCTGGCCGGCGCCCGGCGCTCCGCACTCGAAACCGGCCAGGCCGTGTCCGTTCGGGACTGGACGGGGTCCCTCCTGCTGGTGGCCGCGCTGTTCGGGGCAGTGGGTGTTCGTCTGGATGCTCCGGCACTGTTCGTGGTGGTCCCCGGCATCCTGACCTGGCCTCAGCGACCGTGAAACTGCGCACCACCGCGCCTGAAGCATCCAGCACCACCAGCGGCAACGTCGCCCAGACCAGGGATTTCGTGCAAGCCACCCTGATCCTTGCCACGGTGAAACTACGCTCTGCCCGTGCCTGAAGTACCAGCAACACCCGCAACAGACAAGCAGCGCTGAGCGCGCCTCATGCGAACATGCTGCGACTGCATGCTTGCGGGCATATAGACCTGTTAGGAGTTCGAGGAAATCTTCCTGTAGACGGGCCGTCGTGCAGAATGCTCAACAATGCCGCCCTCCTTGGCGAGCAGTTAGTGCTCATTTCATGCCACAACAGCAGGACGACAGCTCATACCAGTACTGGTCCGTCCGGGTCTGCTCGCTTTCGGCTTCGGCGCAAAGAAAGGTCCCGCCCGCGCCGGGGAATTCCGTGCAAGCCGCCCTCTTCTCAGTCCGAGTCCCCAAGGGGCGGCCTCGGTCTGGTGTCAACAAGGGTTTTGTATCCGTCCTGACGGTGGAACAGGCGGCGCCCCTCACACCCACCCTGCCGAAGCCAGATGAGGGAACCGTCAGCTGAAACGGCATCGACGCGTCCGGCGAACGGGGTTCCTCCCCGTTCCGGGCTTAGCAGTACCACGTCGTCGCCAGCGGTGAGTTCCCGCCAGTCAGCGATGGATGAGCGTGGGTATCCGTAGCCGGCGGGCTGTGCTGGGGCTTCTTGCGTTCTGCCCAATGGTGTATCGCTTTCATATAGCCGTGCAGCGGGGCGTAACCGGTGATTGGTTCCGCCCCGCTGCGTGGTGTGCCTGGAGTTGAGCCGTTTAGCTGGCCGTGAGGTGGATGAGGGACGCCGCGGAGATCACGGTGGTGACTCCGCCGATGCGGGTTGAGATCTGGGCGAAGGGCATGAGGTTCATACGGTTGGATGCGGAGAGGATGGCGACGTCGCCGGTGCCGCCGAGGCCGCTGTGGCAGACGGTAACGAGGGAGGCGTCCACCGGGTACATGCCCAGCGCCTTGCCGACGTAGAAGCCTACGAGGGCCATGGTGATGACTACTGCCATGCAGGTGACGACGTAGCCGATGGAGAGGACGCTGATGACGTCGGCCATCGGCACGTAGAGCATCCCGAGTCCGATCATCGTCGGGTAGATCAGGTGCTTGGAGACGATGGCGTAGACGGCGCGGGCGGAGCCTTCGACGCTGGCCGGGACGATGCCTGCGACTTTGAGGATGACGGAGAAGACGATGACCAGCACCGGTGCGGGCAGGTGGAGGAAGGGTTCGGCGAGGCTGGCCAGGACGAACATGCCGCAGATGAGCAGGATGCCCATGGCGTAGTTCGGGTTGGCCTGGACGGTGTCGTGGTGCGCAGCTTCAAAGATCTCGGCGTCGTTGGAGCCCTTCTTGGGCTTGACGAGCATGCCGCCGCCGTCGAGGTGGGCTTTGCGTTCACCTAGGCGGCGGAGCATGCCGGCGAGGATGATGGCGACGATGTTGCCGATGACAGCGGCCGGGATCAGCTGCGCGATGAAGTCCTTGGGCGTTCCGCCCAGAGCGTTGGCGTAGGCGGCGGAGAGGGGAATGACGCCTTCTCCAATACCGCCGCCGATGATGGGGACCACGATGTAGAACAGGGCGCGTTCGAAGCTGTAGCCAAAGAGCATGGCGACGCCGATGCCGGCGGCTACGGCCGCGGCCGTTCCGGCGACGAGGGGTGGGAAGATGCGGACCAGGGCCCGGAGCATCATGGTCCGGTGCATGCCAAGGATGCTGCCGACGACCAGGGTGCAGATGACGAAGTAGAGGAAGTTGGCTTCCTTCATCAGGGCCGTGGTTGCTTCGAGCATGTTGGCGTTGAAGACGCCGAAGTAGACGAGCAGGGACGGGACCATCAGGCAGACCAGGGCACCGCCGCCGATCTTGGAGATAACCGGGAGCCGATTGCCCAGCGGGCCGAGCAGCATGCCGAAGGCTGTGATGATTGCCAGGCCGCCGATCATGTTGGCGGGGACCGCGTCGAGGGCGCCGGCGGTGATGACGATGCCGGCCATGATGACCGGGACAATCAGTGGCACTCCGCCCAGCTGGAACCGGGGGACGCGCGTTGGTGCTTCCTTGCTTTCTGTGGTGGTGCTCATAGTGGTTTCTCGCTTCATTGGGAGGGTGGGCGTCGCTGCCCGGGTGATAGGTGTCTTGTCCGTTAGTTCGCGGAGCGGGCGGATCGCTTCCGGACCGTGATTTGTGCTGCGAGGCGTTCGAGCAGCGGTTCAGCGTTGCGGATGGCCGCGGCAATATCCGGTGCTATGTCCGTGATCGCGTGAATGGTGTCGAAGTCCGGGTGACGGGGTGCCGGCGTGAGCTGGCTGGACCCGCATACGGCGATGGTGGGGATGTTGTGCCGGGCTGCTGCCATCAGCACGCCCATCGGTGCTTTGCCGTGGAAGGACTGATCGTCCAGGCGGCCTTCGCCGGTGATGACGAGGTCCGCGCCGGCCAGATGGGATTCGAAGTCCAGCAGTTCCATGATCAGTTCGATTCCCGGGCGGGCCGTGGCGCCGAGCACCGCCAGCGCGGCGTAGCCGATGTCGCCCGCGGCACCGGCACCGGGAAGGTGCGCGGCTTCGGGGGCGACAAGAGAGGCGAAATGGCCAAGCGCCCGGTCAAGGACGGTGACGTCCTCGCTGCTGGCGCCCTTTTGCGGGCCGTAGACGGCGGCGGCGCCGTCCGGGCCGCATAGCGGGTTAGTGACGTCGGTGGCCAGGATGATCTCGGTCTCGTAAACGCGTGGATCAAGCCGGGAGAGGTCCACGGTATGAAGGTCAAGCAGACTGATTCCGCCCGGGTACAGGATGGCACCTGATCCGTCGCGGAGGGACACACCGAGTGCCTGGAGCATCCCGGCTCCTCCGTCGGTGCAGGCGCTGCCGCCGAGGCCAATGATGATCCGGTGCGCGCCGGCGTCGAGCGCTGCCAGGATGGCGTCGCCGACACCCCGGCTGGTGGCGCTCAACGGTGACAAGGGCCGGTCACCGCGCATGGCCAGGCCTGAGGTCAGTGCGGTCTCGATCACGGCCGTGCCGTCCTTGAGAGCCAGGGTCGAGGGCTGGAAATCGCTATCCGGTCCGGTCACGGAAATCGGATGCGCGACGTATCCGCTGGCGAGAAAAGCATTTAGGGTCCCGTCGCCCCCGTCGGCGACCGGCAATTCGATCACATTCAGTCCAGGCTGTTCCTTGCGGAGGCCATGGGCGATGGCCCGGGCCACCTGGGATGCGGTCAAGGAGCCTTTGAACTTGTCCGGCGCGATGAGCACCGAGAGACCTGCTCCACTGACGCGGAGCCGGTCTTCGACTGGGGTAACGGTCATTTCAGTGGTCCGTTGCGGTCAGGGCCACGGCCGTGATCTCTTCGGCGACAGTCTTGCCCAGGATTTCCGTGGTGGCTTCGCCGCCCAGATCCGGGGTGAGGATGCGCTTGCCGCCGCGTGCCAAGACGTTTTCGAAACCTTGCTGGACAACTGCCGCGGCCCCTCGTTCGCCGAGGTGTTCGAGCATCATCGAAGCACTCCAGATCTGGCCGACCGGGTTCGCGATGCCCTTGCCGGCGATGTCCGGCGCGGAGCCGTGGACCGGTTCGAAAAGGCTGGGGAACTTGCGTTCGGGGTTGATGTTCCCGCTCGGGGCGATGCCGATGGTCCCCGTGCAGGCCGGGCCTAGGTCCGAGAGGATGTCGCCGAACAGGTTGCTGGCGACCACGACGTCGAACCAGTCCGGGTGCATCACGAAGTTAGCCGTCAAAATATCGATGTGGTACTTGTCGACCTTCAGGTCAGTGAAGCCTTTGGCCATCTGCTCCACGCGCTCATCCCAATAGGGCATCGAGATGGAAATGCCGTTGCTCTTTGTCGCGGACGTGAGGTGCTTCTTCGGCCGGCTCTGCGCAAGGTCGAAGGCGTACTTCAGGATCCGGTCAACACCGGTGCGGGTCATGACGGTTTCCTGGATCACCGTTTCACGGTCAGTGCCTTCGAAGATTTTTCCACCGATGCTGGAGTATTCGCCCTCCGTGTTCTCCCGCACGACGTAGAAGTCCACGTCCCCGGGCACGCGGCCGGCCAGGGGGCTGTCCATTCCTGCCAGCAGCTTTACCGGGCGGAGGCTGACGTACTGGTCGAAACCGCGGCGGAACTGGAGCAGGCTGCCCCAGAGCGAGACGTGGTCCGGGACGACGTCCGGCCAGCCCACGGCGCCGAAGAAAATCGCGTCGAAAGTGCTCAGTTCCTCAAACCAGTTGTCCGGCAGCATCTTGCCGTGCTTGAGGTAGTAGTCGGCATTCGCGTAGTCGAACTGGGTGGTTTCCAGCTTGAAGTCGAACGCCTCGGAGGCTGATTCCAGGGCCCGCAGGCCCTCCGGCACGACTTCCTGGCCGATGCCATCTCCGGCGATGACTGCGATGCGGTGTGTCCTGGTCATGATGATGGTCCTTCTCTCGTGTGAACGCCGTTGTCCCGAATCGAGCCGTGTCCTCAGAGGGCCTTTGGTTCCGGCTGTGCTTCCAGTCACACAAGCGTACGAAACAAAAAGCCCACAATTAACGGGCTGTGAGACAATGCAATTTTTCCTCAAAAGAAAGAATCGATCATGGACCTCTACCAGATAGACGACCTGGAGTTCTTTGAGCAGATCGCCCGCTCGCAAAGCCTCACCGAAGCGGCGAGGACCTGGGGTAAAGGAGTGGCTTCGGTCAGCAAACGCCTCTCAGCGCTGGAAGCCCGCCTGGGCGTGACGCTGATCAGACGCAGCACCCGTCGGTTGACGCTGACCGAGGAAGGACACCGCTACGCCGCCGGGGCACTCGCGATCCTGCAACAAAAGGCCGACCTCGAAGACCTCGTCTCACACCAGCACGGCGAACTTAAAGGCAGGATCACCGTCCACTCCACACTCGGAATCGGGCGAACCCACATCGCACCGCTGCTCGGTGAATTCATGCTGCAACATCCCCAGATTCACATCGATCTGGAACTCTCCGCCCTTCCGCTGAACATTTCCGGCACGAATTTCGACATTGCCATCCGCGTCGGCGCGCTGGAGGATTCGAGGCTCAAGGCCAAACTGCTCGCACGGAACCGGAGAATCGCTTGCGCGGCTCCGCAGTACTTGGACAACAGGCCACCGCTGGAGACTGTCGAGGACCTGGAGCGTCACAATTGCATCGTGCTGCGCGAAAACAACGCCGACTACGCGCTATGGCGATTCGGCGCCGAAAACCAGCAGCAGTACGTACGCGTCATCGGAAACATGGTCAGCGACGACGGAGACGTCGTCACCGGCTGGTGCGCCCAGGGCTTGGGCCTAATCATGCGCTCGAGCTGGCACGTCGATCCACTGATCCGCGCAGGGACGCTCCGCCAGGTCCTTCAGCACGTCCCCACCCCGCACGCCGACATCCATGCCCTCTATTCGGCAACCTCGCAGACCCCCAGACGCATCACCGCTGTCATTGACCACCTCCGGGAAGGTTTGGCCCTGCGTCTAGCTGGCGCGTGAGTTGCAACGACACCGAATCCTACAGTTTCAGACTGTGCGCGGGCTAATTTCTACCGGTGACGCGCTTGAAAGCGAGCTCCGTTGAGGTTGCTGGGACTCAAGCCTCAAGTTCCTTCTCGAAGCAGACTGACGACGGTATGGCCGTGTTGTAGGGCGGATACACCGGTATTTGCTTGTAGCCGATCTTTCGGTAGAGGGCTTCTGCTTCTGGTTGTTTGCCGCCGGTTTGAAGTATGACCCGCCTGGCGCCAGCCGCGGCGGCGATTTGCTCCAGTCCGGCCATGAGTTGAGTCGCGGCTCCGAGGCCACGCGCTGCGGGGTCAACGATGACACGCTTGACTTCCCACTCCCCGTCCAGCAGGCGAAGTGCCCCGTGCCCTATCGCGTGCCCGAAGGAGGTGACCACGAGGACATTCGCGACAAAGTCTTCGGCCGGGACGCTTAATGCAGACCTGGCGGCGGCCGGAAGGGTGGGCTCTTCCGTCGTGGCGTACAGGGCGAGGAGTTCCTTGTTCAGCAGATCCCGCAGTCGGGCAGCACGCGGATCTACAAAACTAACTTCCTCCAGATTCAGAGCCAACTCCTCAGCCGACACGACACCCTCCTTTCGGATTAGCATGGTCGCAATTCGTTCTTTGATCATGAGCTCTCTGGGCGTCTTCTGCTTGGTGCCCTGTCAAGCTTAGGTCGTAGTCGTCAAGAGCGGTGGAGGCGGATCCACATCGGCGGTGACAGCGACAACTGCACCGCTGAGAATAGTGTCCCAGGGTCCTGGAAGAGGAAGCGCGGCTGAACCGCAGCCCGGCCCCGTATTGGAGTCCCTGGTCCGGGGACTCCAATACGGGGGTCTGGTTGTGCTTTGGACTGCTCAGTGGCTCACAGATGCCATTTTCCGGATGCGGGGATGGTTCTCCAGCGCCCACCGCATGGTCTTTGGCGGGCGCCCGAGCAGGGTTTCGAGCTGTTCGCTGACTCCGGCGGCGCCGTAGCGTCCGCCGGCGACCAGTCGGGTCAGGGACTTCAGGTGCTCCGCTATGTGTGGATGGGCGCCCATGGCACTGTCCACGTACTTCGTGTTCCAGGTTTCTACATCTTCGGGAAGGTAGGTGACCTGGCGTCCCAGCGCGGCTGCGTAGTCTTCCGCGAACTCGTGCATGTCTTTCAGTTCCGGACCGGTGAGCTCGTAGGACTTCGAGATGTGCGGTGCCGGGTCGAGGAGGATTTTTGTGCATAGTTCCGCGACGTCGTAACCGGCGATGGGCGCGAACCGCTGGGCGCCGAAGGGCAGGCGCAGTTCGCCATTGCCCAGCGGCTCCAGCGCCAGCCAGGTCAGGATGGGGTTCTCTACGAAGATGGCCGCCCGCACGTTGACGGTCGGCACACCGGACCAGTCCAGCACCTGCTCGGCCACCCAGTGGGCCCGATGCTGCGGCGACCAATCCGTGACGAGTCCGCCGAGCCACTCACGCCGTTCTTCGACTGGTGCGGTCATCTTCTCGAACGGCATGAACCACTGCTCGTACTCGGAGATGTTGACGAAGACTTCGATGTCGCCCTGGGCCCGCGCCGCCGCGGCCATCAGACTGACGGCGTCGGTGTAGTACGGCGACAGGCTCATGCTGAAGTAGATGCGTCGGCAGCCCTTCAGCGCGGCTGTCACGTCGGCGATGTTGAGCAGGTCACCGACGAAGACCTCGGCCCCGGCCTGGCGGAGCGAGTGCGCGCGTTCGTCGTCCTGTCGCACGAACGCGCGCACCGGGTGCCCTTGTTCAATCAGCATGTTGACCATCGTCCTGCTCACACCACCGATTTCGCCGGCCGCGCCGGTGATCAGGATGGGATTGCGCTCTGTCATTTGTGTCCTTTTGTCTGGTTGGGGTTGTCTGGTTGTGGTGGGTCAGATGTTCAGAGCGTCCAGGATGTACTTGGCGACTGTCTTGCCGGCCAGGCGGTTCTGCGTCGTGTCATCGGGCCGTCGAGCCGTCGATGCCGGCGAGGAAGTCCAGGAGTGCGGCGTTGACCTCGGCGGGACGCTCCTGCTGAGTCCAGTGCCCACAGCCCGGCAGCACCACCGGGTCGTGCAGTCGAGGCACCAGCGCGGTCAGCGAGGCCAGCCCGCCTGGGCCGCTTAGGGAGGTGACCATGTCGCGGTCTCCCACCAGGTACAGCGCGGGGACGTCGATCCCCAGGCCCCGGAAAGGCGCGAGCAGTTCGTTGTTGCGTTCGATGTTCCGGTACCAGTTGAAGGCTCCGGTGAAGGCCTGCTCGCCGTGCAGGGCGTAGTCCTCGGCGTAAACCTGGATATCGTCCTCCGTCAGCCAGTCCGGGAGAGCGGGCGACTCGGGCATGGTGTCCAGAAGGCCCAGACCGTCGGGTATGACCAATGGGCGGGGCTCCGTGCTGTCCGGGTTGTCACCTGAGGCACCGACGAGGATGCGGCGGAAGGAGTCCGGGATGTCCTTCGCGAGCTCCGCGTCAACGACTCCCGGCCGCTGGAAGTAAACCTGGTAGAAGCCCTCGCCGTATTGGGTGCGTGTGATTGAGGGCGGGACCATCCCGCCGGGCAGAATCGGCGGGACACTGAGCCCGGCCACGGCGCGGACCTTGTCCGGGCGCAACATTGCCGCGGTCCAGGCAACGGGTGCGCCCCAATCGTGCCCCACGAGGATCGCCTGCTCCTCGCCCAGCTCCTCGATCAGGGCGATCATGTCGCCGACGAGGTGGAGCAGCGTGTATGACGTGACATCTGCCGGCTGCTCGCTGCGGGCGTAACCGCGCTGGTCGGGGGCCACAACCCGGTACCCGGCCGCCGCAAGCGCCCCGAACTGGTGACGCCAGGAGTACCAACTCTCTGGCCAGCCGTGGAGTAACAGCACCAGCGGGCCTTCGCCCTGCTCGGCAATGTGCAGCCGGACCCCATTTACGTCGACGAAGCGGTGGGTGAGTGAACTGAGCACAAGGATCTCCTGCAAATCTGGATTGAGGGCTACTTCTTCGGCTGCGTTCCAATGACTTGCAGCGGTGAACGGGATTTGACCAAGTTCGAACCCACCCTAAGGTGCTGTGATAGCTGGCTTCGAACTTTGTGAAACCGGTCGGTTTTATTACCGTAAACCGATCGGTCCTGTCATTGCAACCTGGATGGCCCCTGTCATGGATCCAGAGCGATCCAGCGAGTTGGCAAGTCTTCGAGCACCGATGCAACCACGGCGTCTCCGTGTCGGACGGCAGGCGGCTCAGCACTCGCACGGTCCGGCCCCTCCAGTCGTGGGTGTACCGCAGGGTTATGAATCGGTGCGAAGCGCTACCCGCACCTTCGATTCTGGGAGGGCACTAAGTCACAGTCCTTGGTCGAGAACGCGATTACTAACGCATATCTGCTGCGTCGAGCAGTATGTTGACGGTAGGTGAGATGAGCCCTCTCAGATTGTCGGCTCCGATGCCCGCCCGCGCGCTGGCGCCGTCGAAGACCAGGCTGAGCTGCCGGGCCAGCAGGTCAGGATCACTCGCACCACCCCCGGCAGCCTGAGCGCGGAAAAAAGCTGTCAGGTTTCCCTTGACTCGGTGAGCCACCTGGCTTGCAGGGTGGCTCTGATCCTTGAGCTCGATCTGCACTGCCAGGTACCGACAGCCCTGGAACTCAGGCGCGCCAGCTTGCAATTCCACCTGCTGGAAGACGTGCAGGATACGCTCCCGAGGCGAACGGCCATCGCCCGCCGTAGGCAGGAGCCCCGCTACGAAGGCGGAGGAGCGTTGCTCCAGGCTCGCGGCCAGCAGTTCATCCTTGCTGTCGAACAGCTCGTACATCGAGCGCTTGGACACGCCGGCCGCCTTGCATAGCGCCTGGATGCCGATCCCCACACCGTCCCGGTAAGTAAGCGTTGCCGCTGCCTCCAGTAGTCGCTCTCGGGAACTCAGATTCGTCGCGGTGGGCATACTGCGAGGTTAGCGCGAACTTCGCCGAAAATAAAACCGATCGGTCCGTGACGGGTGGGGCACCATTTGCAGTATCAAAACCGATCGGTATACGCTCCTTGAAACCGATCGGTTTCAAGCACGCCGCCCAATGCGTATTGATCGCGTCCGTCCTCAACTTATGGAGTCGAAAACTATGTCTTCCCAGACCACACCCACAATATTCATCATCGGCGGAACAGGGGCCCAAGGGATGCCCATCGTCCAAGGTCTTGTGGCCGACAAAAAATACAAAGTTCGGGTCCTCACCCGCGACGCCACCTCCCCGAGGGCCCAGGCACTCCTCGCGCTGGGCAACGTCTCCATCCTCGAAGGGTCATTCGCCGACGAAGATGTGCTGCGGGAAGGATTCCGCGGCTGCGACGGGGCCTACGTCAACATCGACGGGTTCAATACCGGTGAGAAAACGGAGATGTACTGGGCCATCCGCAGTTATGAGATAGCGATAGAGGAAGGAATCAAGTTCTACGTCTACGGAAACCTCGACTACGCACTCAAGAAATCCGGCTACGACTCCAAGTTCCGCACCGGCCACTACGACGGTAAAGGCCGCATAGCCGAATGGGTGCTGTTCCAGAACCAGAAGAACAAGGACAGAATGGGAGCAGCGGTCTTCACCTCGGGTCCTTACATCGAAATGGTGATCTCACCGCTCACGCCCATGACGCCCAATATCGAGGACGGTGTTCTCACGTGGCGGGTCCCGCTCGGAAAGGGCGCAGTTCCCCACGTGTCCCTGGAAGATTGCGGGTTCTATGTTCGCTGGCTTTTCGACAATCAGGAACGGGCGAACGGCATGGACCTCGAAGTCGCTATCGAACACATGACCTATGCCGATATGGCTGCCGCATTCGAGAAGGTCACGGGGCATCCCGCACAATACATCGACACAGATTTAGACGCGTATTGGGGTGGTCCGCTGAGCGGCGCTGCGGATCTGCCTGCCGGATACAACGCCGATCCCAACGACAAAAGCACCATGAGCTTCCGGGATAACTTCACGGGCTTCTGGAATGTATGGAAATACGGAATCATCACCAGGGATTATGCTCTGCTCGACGAAATTCACCCTAACAGGATCAGGAGTGCCGAACAGTGGTTCAGGCGGGAAGACCAGCTGGGCAAAGACCTCGGCAAGGGAAGTCTCTGGGAGAGGGTCCAACCGGAGAACTGGCGCAGCGACTCTCCGATCCTTAAGGGCAGTGCAGACGCGAGGACGGGCAAGTTGTAAACGGAGCGGCAATAGGAACCCGTCCTCGGTCGATCGGTCAAGGTACTGAGAAGGTCCGCCTGTGGGCGCAGGCAGATCTTCCTAGTTGGACGCCATATCGTTCCTGAATAGCCATCGAGTAGACGAGTGTCGAGTGCAGACTGTTGGGGATCCAGGTTTTTTGGTTTTCGGCGACGGTGCTTGCCCGAGGTAGATAGGGCTCCACGGGCACGGCTCGGCGAGCCTCCCCAGCAGCTAAAGCGACGCCGCCTCCTCCAGTGCGAGTCCTCGAGTTTCGGGTGCCATCCGAAGGCTTACGAGGAAGCCGACCAGTGTGATGCCCGCGGCGATCAGCATCGTCGCTCCGATCCCCAGCTCGGTCAGCGAGAGCGGAACAAGGTAGGTGCCTGCTGCCGCGCCAATCCGGCTCAGCGAGGATGCGAGTCCAACGGCGGTTCCCCGCACCTCGGTCGGAAAGAGTTCGTTGGGGTACACCCATTGCAGGATTTGGGTTCCTCCAATAAAAAGCGCATATCCTGCAAAAAGAATCATTGTGACGGTCGGGGAAGACTGGGGGAAAAGGCCCAATCCCAGCAGGGCAAGGCCCGACCACAACAAACTGTGGAGGATCACCTTTCTGCGGCCCAGTCGATTGATTAACAGGACGAACACCAGCGTTCTCAACAGGAAGAGGACGGTGATGGCAGCGGATCCAAAGTTGGCCATGGTCCCTACTAGGCCGAGCGCGTCGAGGATCCTGGGCGCGAAGGCATAAATCGCGAACAGAGGAATGATGGAGCAGGTCCAGAAGACGGATATGAAGAAGATACGGCCGCCGTACCCGGACCGGAACAGGACGCCGGCACTCACGCGATCGCCCGCGGCCGACTCGAAGCTCGCCAGCTTCACGCCTTCGCCGAAGACCCGGGCAACTACGGCTCTCGCTTCTTCCATACGCCCTTTGTTGGCCAGCCATCGAGGTGATTCGGGAGTGCCGTGCCGGAGGATGAGGAAGACCAAAGCCGGGAACGTGGCGCTGGCCAGCATCCACCGCCATCCGTCAGGTCCTGCTGGAGCAGCAGTTCACCCACGATGTAGGCGACTGCGGCACCCACAAACCACATGACGATCAGGCCGCCCACTAGGGGTCCCCGATATCTTCGAGGAGTAAACTCAACGAGCAGCGACGTGGCTATCGGGTAATCGGCGCCCACCGCGATGCCTATCAGGAGCCTGAGCACAAATAATCCACGCGCGTCCTGAACCCAAAATTGTAGCGCTGAACACAAGACGATTGCGGCGAGGTCAAGAGTGTAAAGCGTTTGCCGTCCGAACTTATCGGTCAGCCATCCGCCGAGGAATCCGCCAAAGAAGATTCCTACGAGCGCGGAGGCGCCGATCAGGCCTTCCCAGTAGACGGTCAGCTCCAGTTGTGGAGTCGCTTGGACCAGCGCAACGCCGATGATGCTCAAGACGTAGCCATCAAGGAAGGGACCGCCGGCTGAATAGACGGCCAGCCGCTTATGGAAGCTGTTGAGGGGAAGGGTCCTCTACGTTTACTGATGGTGGCATCACCTTGAGTGTCCTACAAAAGTCCGATCCTGACGAGACCGCTCCGGGTGAATGATGCCTACTGGGGGACGAGGCGTTTCTCGAGGCGCTGGCGAGCACTGGCCAAGGACTGCTTGGTCAATTTAGTGGCTGCCTTCACGTCCCTTGCCCGGGCGGCTTCCAAAATGGCGGGCTGGGGGGTCCAAAGACTGGCGTCGTCGTGCTGAATTGCTTCCATGGCGCCGATGACTTTGTAGGGCTGGCACTGAAGCCAGAGATTTTCTATGACGTCCATCAGGACCGGGTTGCGGCCCGCGGAGTACAGGAGTGCGGAGCAGGTCTTCGTCATCATCCAAGGCATCCCACACGCGGCGTTCGGTGACCGCCTTTTGCATTCGGGCGCAGGCCGTTCCAAAACTAAACATGATCCAAAAATCTCCAGCCCAACTATTGCGTGATTTGTGATCACATATCTAAACTGGATATAGGCGCCAAGCACGCCAGAGAAGTCAAGTAAGCAGTAGCGGCACGCACCCAGTGCCATATCACCGACAGAGGCCGGGCCCCAAGGACAATAATTGTCCAAAGCCACTAAGACCAGGAAACCGCAGCCATGAAGAAGCTGACAGCCCCAAGAACCACCCAGCAGCGCCTGCACTACGACGCACTTCCAGCCTTGAAGCAGGAAGCGGCCGACCAGCGCACCTGGACAGGTTGCACCGGTGGAGAGTTTTCGCTGGATTGCCCCTTCTGCTGGAGCCCCGAACCCAGCCGTCAGCGCAACGTGGCCGACGACCTGTGCTGAAACCCTGAGGACCGAATGTCCGAACGTCACAATCAGCCCACAATTAAGCCGCTTCCCGGAAGCCTTTCCGGAGCCCGTGTGGCGGGGATCGTTGATCGCGTTGGAACTCCTGTGTGGATCTACGATGCGGGCACCATCCGGGCACAAGTTGATCAACTTCGAAACTTCGATGTCATCCGATACGCACAAAAGGCAGGATCAAACATCCACATCCTCCGCCTGATGCAGGAGCTGGGTGTACTGGTGGACGCGGTATCTGCTGGCGAGGTCCTAAGGGCCCTGACCGCCGGATACACACCTGGCACGGCTGAGGAGCAGATTATCTTCACGGCGGATCTGCTGGACCGCGAAGCGTTGAAGCTGGTTGCTGAGCGACGGATACCGGTGAATGTAGGTTCACCACAGATGCTGGAACAGCTGGGACCGGCCTCGCCCGGCCACGCTGTGTGGCTCAGAATCAACCCCGGATTCGGGCACGGCCATAGCCGCAAGACGAACACCGGTGGCGATCACAGCAAGCACGGCATCTGGCACGAGCATCTCGCAGAAAGCCTGGACCTCGTCGATCGGCACGGGTTGAAACTGGTCGGCTTCCATATGCACATTGGCTCCGGCGTCGATTACTCCCATCTCGAGCAGGTGTGCGACGCCATGGTTCAGCAGGTCAAACGGCATGGCCGGGACCTTGAGGCGATATCGGCCGGTGGCGGTCTCTCCATTCCCTATGCTCCGGATGACCCGACCGTGGACACGGAACGGTACTTCAACGTCTGGGACGCCGCGAGACGCGAGATCAGCGACCATTTGGGTCACAGCGTCAGACTCGAAATTGAACCAGGTCGTTTCCTTGTCGCGCAGTCAGGAGTGCTTGCCGCCGAAATAAGGGCGAGCAAGCAGGTTGCCCACAACCACTTTTTGCTGGTCGACGCTGGTTTCAATGACCTTGGCCGCCCGGCCATGTATGGCAGTAGGCATCATGTGACAATCCTCGGTGCCGACGGATCCCCGCGCTCGGGTCCGCTTTCCGACGTCGTGCTCGCCGGGCCGCTCTGCGAGGCCGGTGACGTCTTTACGCAGTCCGAGGCAGGCGAAGTTCAGACCATGAAGCTGCCTGAGGCCGGGGTTGGCGACCTGGCTGTATTCCATGACACCGGCGCCTACGGCTCCAGCATGTCGTCAAACTACAACTCCCGTCCGCTCGTACCTGAGGTTCTCGTCGACGGCGACATTACCACGCTGATACGACGCCGTCAGACGGTTCAGGAACTTATCGGCCTGGAAACGGACGCAGCAGGTGTGCTCCGCTGACGAGAAGAGTTTGCCTGAGGCCCGGCAATGCCAGGCTGGAGGCAAGGTGCACATAACGTGTGACAGCCCGGCCCGCATCTCCGGCCCACGGGCCTTCCGCAACACTGGCGCTGGCACGTCCGCGAGGGGAGCGTCGGCTCGCGGATCAGGCCGTCGCTACCTCGGTGGCTACAATTCCCGCCGGTGCCCCGCAACCGCACTGCGCTCGACGCGTAGCGGATATTCGGGTTCGATAACCTCACAGGGAGTATTCCGGGTGTCGTCACGTGCACGGTGTCCTTGATGGTTCTCCGGATGAGGAATGGGGGGTGCCTCTATGGTTTTCGTCAAGCGGCTGAGGGCAGCGTTCTCGGTTCGGGGTCTTGGTAGAGCGTGCCGTCTCTGAGCATGGCGAAGAGGACATCTGAGCGTCGGCGTGCCAAGGCGATGAGTGCCTGGTTGTGGCGTTTCCCCTCGGTGCGCTTGCGGTCGTAGTAGGCCCTCGACGGCGGGTGGTGCAGGGCTGCGAACGCGGAGAGGAACAGGGCGCGTTTGAGTTTCTTGTTCCCTCGCCGGCTGGTGTGCTCGCCGCGGATCGAGGTTCCCGAACGTCTTGTGACGGGGGCGATCCCGGCGTAGGAAGCAAGGTGGGCGGCACTGGCGAAGTGTTTGCCGGTCACTTCGGTGAGGATTCGGGCGCAGGTCCTGACCCAACGCCGGGCATCGAGGTCAGGACCTTGTGAAGAGGGTGGGCCTCCACCAGGGCCTCGACCTGGGCGGCGATGTCGTCCCGTTGGTGGCGCAGGGCCAGCAACTGTTCGGCGAGCTTGGGTAACACGATCCCGGCCGCGCTGGTGCCCACGACCACGACGGTCTGCTCCGCAAGAGCAGCGAAGACTGCTTTCGTGAGGCGTTCGGCAGCGCGTGGCGCTTGTTTCTTCAAGCGCGCCCGGACATGTCCGCGGCCAGCCGTCTTCAGCGCTGCCGGGGTCGGATAGCGGGTGAGCAGATCTGCCACAGCCGGATGATCGAGGTGCGGGCCAAGGGCCCGCTCCAGGGCTGGGTGGATCTGGGTCAGCAGGCCACGGATCCGGTTCGATGTCGCGGTGATCTGGGCGGCGAGGTCGTCATCGAATCCGCAAAGCACAGCGAGTTCAGCCAGCGTCTGATCGTCCAGGGCGATAGTCCGCAGCGTGTGCGGCATGCTGCGGGCGGCTTCGGCAATGATCGCCGCGTCCCTGCGTCGGTCTTGGCTTGGCCGGGATGCAGGTCCGCGATCCGGCGCATGGCCAGGCCCGGCAGGTAGCCAACCGCTGCGCCAGCGGCCTGGGCCACCGCGACAGGCGGTGCGCCGATGGTGGCCGGCTGATCCACGACGAGCAGGACTTTCCCATGCCCGGACAGGGAATCAAGGATCTCCCGCAGCCGGGCTTCGTCGTTCGGCAGCGCCTTGTCGAAAAGCTTCTTCCCCGAACGATCCATGGCCACGGCATGATGGCCGGATTTCCCGACGTCCAAACCGATGAAAACCTCAATGTCCTGCTGATCCAAGATCACTGCACCACCCGCTCCCTCGTTCGCGCGTCCCCTGTCGTATGCTGGCTGGTCAACGGCGGCAGGAGTCGGCATCCACGTTACGAAGGACCCGTCGTCGTGCCTCTATCAGCGATCAGCTGCCGCCAAGCCGCTCCCGGTGACAACACCCCCCCCGGATCATTGATGACTGGGGGCAGCAACCATGCCGGGACCGACCGGCCAACACAGCCTACGGGCTATAAAAAAGGTAACGGGCGGGCAGCACGCCAAGGACAAACAGGTATCGCCAGCTGAGCTCTGAGGGTGCCGCAGACGGCCTCGCCGGCGAGGACGAATTGATTCGCTGACGGCGGCGGCGCCCCTCGCCGCGGTGCCGCCATCGCCGTCGTCGACCTTAGGAATGCCGCAACCCGCGTCAGGCAGGTGCAGCCACGTGGCTGAGGTCCGCGGCTGTCTGGCGCGTGCTGTTGATGAACCGGGAACGTGCATCCTCTGTGGCGGCGCGCTCGAGGGGAACCATGGTGGTGACGACACCGGCGAGGCTGTTTGTCTCGCTGAAGACGGGGGCGCTGACGCCCCAAACGCCGGGTGCGAGGGCGCCGGAGCTGGTTGCGTAGCCGCGCTCCCGGATATTTGAGAGGTCGGCACGGATGGTGGCCTCTGCTTCCCTGCTCAGGAAATGGCTGGCAAGAATCTCGTCGCTTTCCTCATCCGGCAAGAATGCAAGGATGGCTCGTGCACTTGCCCCATTCAAGAGGGGGCGGGAGCGTCCGGCAGCGTAGCTGCAACTGAGTATGTGGGTGCTTTCCACCGATTCTACGCAGAGGGCTTCGCGGCTGCTCTGCACCAGGTAGGCGGCCAGTTCGCCGGTTTCGCGCGACAATTCCTCCAACCTCTGTCTTACCAAACCCTGTGCCAGAGCCTCCTGGTGGTAGTTGTCCGCTAGCCGTATCACTTCAGGTCCGGCCGAGTAGCGGCCGATGACCTGGCTTTCCACCACGAATCCCGCTTGCAGCAAGGTCTGCAGGTGCCGGTAGACGGTGGATGTGGGAAGCCGGAGAAGGCCTGAAATCTGCGTGCTGCTGAGGCTCCGGTGGCGGGCGAACAGGAGAAGTATGGACATCGCCGTTCCGCGTTCGTCCCGCCGTTTGGGGGATGCCGCCAGCGCGGTCTGGCTTGACGGGATGGCTTTTCGGGTGAGGATTCGTTTCTTCATGGGAGAACTTCCGTGGCTGTGTGGAAGGCCGGAGGGGGCAGCAGCCGCCGCCTGAGCATGGTCAGGCGGCGGCTGCTGGAGAGCCGTTGGGAGCGTTGCGAGGGACCCGACGGCGGTTGGAGGCTGAGTGCGCGGACGCGCACCCGGCCGGTCACGGGAGGCCTTGGTCAGTGGGGCCTTAGATTTGTTACTGGGCGAGGTACGGCTGCCGCCATTCGGTGGACGGCGAGAAGTTCTCGTGGATGAACCGGCCGCTGAGCCACCGCTGCAGGGCCAGGCGGGAACCGGCCTTGTCATTGGTGCCGGAGCCGCGGCCGCCGCCAAAGGCGACCTGTCCCATGAGGGCGCCGGTGGGCTTGTCATTGATGTACGTCATGCCGGCGGCGTTGCGGAGCTTGTCCAGGGCAAGCGAGACGGCGCGACGGTCGTTGGCGAAGATGGACAGGGTCAGGGCATAGTTGCTGGTCTGGTCCACCAGGTCCAGGACGGACTCCCATTCGTTGTCCTCGTAGACGTAGACCGTCAGGATGGGGCCGAAGAACTCTTCGCTCATGGTGAACGCGTGGGGATCGGTGGTTTCGAAGATCGTGGGTTCGACGAACCAGCCCTCTTCGGCGTGGACGCTGCCGCCGGCCAGGAGGGTGTGGCTCGGGAGGGCCTTGGCTTTCTCGAGGGCACCTTCCAGCTTGCGGAGCGATGTTTCGTCGATGACTGCTCCGAGGAACGTCTCGTGCTCGGCCACGTCGCCCACGCGGAGCGACTTGACGGTCTCGACGAGTTCGTCCTTGATTTGGTTCCAGATGCTGCGCGGGATGTAGGTGCGTGATGCCGCGGAGCACTTCTGGCCCGAGTACTCGAAGCCACTCCGGATCAGGGCAGCGCGCAGGGCATCGGCGTCGGCGCTCGGGTGTGCCACCACAGCGTTCTTGCCACCCGTTTCGCCTACCAGGCGGGGGAAGGAGCGGTACTGGTCGATGTTGTCTCCGGCTTTTTTCCAGAGGCTGCGGAAGACGTCCGTGGAACCCGTGAAGGTCAGGCCCGCAAAGTCCGGGTGGCTCATCGCCTGGTCGGAGATCGCACGGCCCGAGCCGTGGACGAGGTTGATCACACCTGGCGGAACGCCGGCTTCCTCGAACATCCGCATGAGGACGTCATTGCTGAGGGCCGCCTTCTCGGAGGGCTTCCAGACAACGGTGTTTCCCATGAGTGCGGCAGTGGTGGGAAGGTTGCTGGCAATGGCGGTGAAGTTGAACGGGGTGATGGCCAGGACGAAGCCTTCCAGGCCGCGCTGGTCCAGCGAGTTGCCTTCGCCCTGCAGGGACTCGGGCTGATCAGCGAAGATCTGCTGGGCGAGGTGGGCGTTGTAGCGGAAGAAGTCCGCTACTTCGCTGGCGGCGTCGATCTCTGCCTGGTGGAACGTCTTGGACTGCCCGAGCATGGTGGTGGCTACCAGTTCGTCACGGTACTTGCCGGCGGCCAGGTTTCCGGCGCGCAGGAAGATCGCGGCCCTTTCCCACCAGGGAGTCCGGGACCAGTCGTGCTGGGCGGCCAGGGCTGCGTCGATCGCAGACTGGACCACTGCCTCATCGGCCGTGGGGATGCGGCCCAATACCTGGGAGTGGCGGTGGGGAGCTGTGACGTTGCGCAGCTCGCCGGTCATGGAGCGTACTCCGTTGATGACGTGGGGCAGGTCGCGGACGCTGGATGTGACCTCGGCGATCATCTTCTTGACCGAGGCCGCCTCCGGTGAGCCGGGACGGAATTCCCGCGACGGCTCGTTATAGGGCGTAGGGACCTTGAAGTTTCCAGTAACGCTGACAGATTGGGTGGACATTATCTGGGTTTCTCCTTTTGGACGTTCCCGGGCCGGGGGCCGCGGGTTGGTTATTGGGTTTCGAGCCGCAGCTCCAGCCGGCGCAGCGCGCTGGCCAGGGAGTCCGCGGTGATAGCGGTGGCGGCGGCGGTGTCGCCGTCGAGTAGTGCCTGGACCAACGCTGGTTGCGGAGTCCAGAGCGTGTTGTCGTTCTTGGCAAGGGCTTCCGTTGCGCCGATCACCTTGTAGGGCCGGCACTGGAGCCACAGCTGTTCGATGGTGCTAACGAGGACGGGATTGCCCGAGGCCCGGTACAGGGTCCGGAGCACATCCTCGTCCAGGTCCAAGGCGTCAATGATGTGCCCTTCGGCAACGGCCTTCTGCATCCTGCCGCACGTGGCTTCCATCTCCCGCAGGCTGCTTCGGCTGACCTGGGGGGCTCCCTGGGTGGCAGCCTGCACCTCGAGGATGGTCCGTACGTCGTAGATGTGGATCAGTTCGGTGGCAGTGAACGTCCTGACCACCGCACCCTTGTGGGGGATGCGGGTGGCCAACCCTGCTTCTTCCAGGCGGCGGATGGCCTCCCGGACCGGCATGACGCTGGTGCCCACCATGGCCGCCAGGTCGCGGACCCGGAGGGGCGACCCGGATTCCAAAGTTCCAGTCAGTACGGCGTTCTCCAGGACCTCGTACACCTGGTCAGCCACCAACGTGGGGGTGACTGGACCGGTCATTTGAAGGCTCATGGACATCTCCGTTTCTAGCTGCACTGCGGTAAACGTGATATTTGATCACATCTCAGCTTACGTCATTCCAGATCAGCCTCCGATGAGGGAGCGAAGGAAGAGCAGCAGGTTGGCTGGTTTCTCCGCCATGCGGCGCATCAGGTACGGGTACCACTGCGTTCCGTAGGGGAGGTACACGCGGACGCGGTATCCGTCGCGGACCAACTCATCCTGCAACTTCCTCCGGACTCCGTACAGCATCTGGAATTCGAAGTCCCGCTTGTCCAGTCCAAGCTCGGCTGCGGTTTCCTTGACGACACCGATGCAGGTGTCGTCGTGGGTTCCGAAGGCCGGGTCCGGCAGGTGCTGAAGCGCCCAGCGGGAAAGATACTTGTATTGCTCGGTGACCTCGTCCGCATCGCACAGTGCAGCGGACGAGGATTCGTCAAAGGCGCCTTTGACAAGACGGATCCGGGGCTTGATGTCCGTGAAGGACAAGAGGTCCTCGGGCGTTTGGCGCATGTTGGCCTGGATGGCCAGCCGGGTGTTGGGATGGTCCGGCAGGATGCTCTTGTAGATGGCGAGGGTTTCCCGGCCCACCGAGCTGTGCTCCATATCCACCTCAACGGTCGCCCCGTGGGTGGTGGCAGCGTTCAGGAGCGCCTTCAGGTTGTTCGCACACTCCTGGGGGTCGATCATGATGCCAAGCTGCGAGAGCTTCACCGAGACGGTCGAGCCCGGGGCCTGGTTTCGAATATTCTCGATGGCGCCCTGGTATTCCTGGGTGGCCGCTTTGGACTGGGCAAGGTGGTGTACCGACTCGCCCAAAAGGTCCAGGCTTACGTCGATACCAGCCCGGTTGAGGGCCTTCGTCGCAGTCCAGGCTTCGTCCAAGCCGCGGCCCGCGACATACCGGTCCACGATGGGGCGGGTCAGCCGGTTGCGCGTGGCAATGGCTTCAAGTTTCTTATTCTCTGCGACATGCAGGAGAAGTCTGTTCGGCATAGGTGCACTTCCTAAGAGTCGCCGCGGTGGGACCGCGGTTCCCGGCTGCCGGCCATTCCCTGGATGCGGGGGCCCGGGCAGTTAATGTGGCCCAACTCTCTTCCGAGTGTTGTGCAAACCACATTATCTTGTGATCACAAATCACACAATAGGTGTACTTGAACCAAATTAAAAGTGGTTCCCGGGGTTGAGAACAGTGGCAATTCCGTGCTTAGCTCTGTCCTGCCAACGGCTTCGCTTCGATGATGGCCCGCATAGTGCGGGCCATCAGGCCGCTGACGGTCCAACCCTTCGAGTCCGCACGCAGTGCGGGGGGTCATGTTGGCAACTGTTACCCGTGCCAGCCGTCCGGGGGGCCACGGTTGGCCTTTCTGCTCGGTTGCCACAAGCAGGCCCCCGAAACCAAATTTCTTGACCTCTCGGCAGCCGCCCGACTGTAGTAGTTGCCTGGCCGCGGGCACCTTCCTCCGAACATGAAAGGAATTCACCCAATGAACAGGATTAAAGCAGAGGGCGTGGAACTGCCCGATGACGACGATGTCTGCAGAAGCGGGCTCGCAGTAGACGGTTGCTTCTACTGCACAGGGCCGGAGACGGATTGAAGCCGTCGGCGGACCTGGCAACTACACAGGGCGCACCGTTGCGATAGCCACAAGGCACCCTTCGGCTTCAAGCTCCTCGGATTGTGCGCCCAGGACCAGCGTGGCCAGGTCCGCCAGTTTCCTGCCATCAGATAATGCAGCCGTGCCTTCAAGGACGGTTGCCGCAACAATGCCGGTGCTGGGATCCAGCGCCACTTTGCCGTCCAGCCGCTCAACGCTCATCGATCCGGTGCAGGAGCCACGGCGGGTCATAAGATTCAAGCCAAGCTGGGGCTCAGCCGTATCGAGTTCGATCGTTACGGCTGCTTCTCCCGTGAACTTAACTTTCTGACCCAGCCGCAAAGTGCATTCCAGGCCGTCTACGGTCAGTGTCAAAGGTCCGTAGCTTGCGAGCGTGAAGACCCGGTCGATCCCGGGAAGCAGCGAAAAATCTGCCGCCCGGGTCAGTTCGGCCAGGCTGAACCGCCACTCGTAGTCCACGGAGCGCATGTCCGAAGAGCACTCGGGGCCGCTCTTGGTACTGACGCTGATTTCCTTCGTGTGGCCCGCGCGGTTGGCCCAAGGGGCTGATGGCAGCTCGTGCGGCAGGACGATGCGGGCGGCGTGCTGGGCGGTCATGTGCTTCCTTGCGGGCTCGGGCGGTGGGTTGGAACAAGTTTACAAAGCCGTTACACCAAACTATTGACCTGATATGTGATCACAGATTACATTTTACGTGTGACCCCAACCACATTCGACCACCGTTCCCCGGAGGCCGATCTTCCCGGCACTGAACGCCAGGGCTAAAGACCATCAGTCGGCGGGCGAAAGCCCGACGGCACCAGCGCCTCCCGGCGCCCATCTGGAGGATGAGTACCCAGTGATCGACAATCAACAAAACCGCACCCAGGGCGCGGCCGGCACCACTGATGCGCAGAAGGCTCCGCAGCTTCAGCTAAAGAACATCCACAAGGAATTCAACGGAAACACCGTCTTATCCGAAATTTCCCTGGATGTGAAGGCCGGCGAAGTCGTTGCGTTCATCGGTCCCAGCGGCGCGGGCAAGAGCACACTGTTGCGTTGCGTGAATTATCTGGAGACGCCATCGAGCGGCGAGCTGTTGATCGACGGCAAGCCCACGGTGAAGATCGCTTCGAAGCCCACCCGCAACGAGTTGATGAACCTGCGCCGCCAGGTGGGTATGGTTTTCCAGTCCTTCAACCTCTTCCCACATATCAGTGTGCTGCGCAATGTGGCCCTTCCTCAGGAGCGGGTCCTGGGGCGGTCGCGCAAGGAAGCTGAGGAACGGGCCATGGAATTACTGACGCGCGTAGGCCTTGGAGACAAGGCGGACGCCCGCCCGAGTAAGTGCAGCGGCGGGCAACAGCAGCGCATTGCGATCGCCCGAGCACTCGCGTTGGACCCTGAGATCATGCTCTTTGATGAACCGACATCGGCGCTTGACCCCGAACTGGGCGGGGAAGTGTTGGCGGTCATGCAGGAACTCGCAGCGACCGGCATGACGATGCTGGTGGTGACGCACGAGATGTCCTTCGCCCGGAGGGTCTCCGACCGTACGGTCTTCATGGCCGACGGGCGGATCGTGGAGCACGGCGCTCCCGATCAGCTTTTCGGGGCACCCCGCGAGGCCCGGACGAAGAAGTTCCTCGAGGCGGTGCTGGAACGGTGATCGAGGCAATCCCCTTCCTCCTCCAGGGCCTGGGTACAACGGTGATCATCACCTTTGGATCCTTCCTGATCGGCGCATTTTGTGCCGTGCCGGTCGCATTGGCCAGGCTCTCAGACATTGCGCCGTTGCGCTGGCTGGCCATGGCCTTCATCGAAGTTGTTCGAGGCATTCCACCCATTGCCTGGATGCTGGTCCTTTTCTACGGACTTGGGCGCTACATCACGCTGCCGCCCCTCCTGGCTGCTTGCCTGGCCCTCGGTGCCGTTTCCACCGCCTACCTTGCCGAAAATTACCGTGCAGGTATCCAGGCCGTTGCCGGCGGGCAGTGGGAGGGAGCCGGCGCACTCGGACTCTCCAACGGTGATACGTTCTGGCGCGTCATTGCGCCGCAGGGCATCGGTGTTGCGCTGCCGCCCTCGGCTTCCTACGCGGTGGGATTGCTGAAGGATTCCGCCGTGGCTTCCGTCATCGGTGTGAGCGACATCGCCTTCCAGGCCCTGACCCTGAACCAGCAGGGCAACCCGGGCCTGCCGATCTTCCTGGCTGCCGGTGTCGTCTACCTGATTGTCAGCGTCCCCATGGCTGTCCTTGCCCGCAAAGCAGACACCTTCATTCGAACCCGAAGCGCGGTGTGAACATGTTTGAACAATGGATTCAATGGCTGCCGGGCCTCCTTTCCGGCCTCCAGACCAGCCTCGCTGTGACCGGCCTCAGCCTCCTGCTGGGCCTGCCGCTGGGCCTCCTGTTCGCCTTCGGGATGATCTCCCGTACCCGCATCCTGCGCCAGGCGACCATCCTCATCGTCGAACTCGGTCGCGGCATCCCGCTGTTGGTCGTCCTGTACGTTGTCTATTTCGGTCTGCCCGACGGCGGTATCGTGCTTGAGTCGTTTGCCGCGGCCGTCGTCGCCATTGCCTTCAACACCGGGGCGTACACCAGCGAGATCTTCCGTGCCGGACTCCTCAGTGTTCCCCGCGGACACATCGAGGCCGCCCAAAGCCTGGGACTGAACTGGACTGACGAAGCACGTTACATCGTTCTGCCTCAGGCACTCCGCGCGATTGTGCCTCCCCTCATGTCCTACAGCGTCATCGTGTTCCAGGCCACGAGCCTTGGCTACGCGATCGCCCTGCCGGAATTGCTGAACAGCGCCTATCAGATCGGTTCGGTGACCTTTGAATTCCTGAGCGTCTTTATCCTTGCCGGACTCATCTACGCCGCGCTGTCCATCCTCGTATCGCGCTTCGTAGACGCCATCCACAGCAAAACCGCCCACTAACCCTTCCCACCTCTCCAGGAGCATCTTCCATGCGCAAGTTCACGATCACAGCCGTTATGTTTGCAGCGGTCCTGCCGTTGGCAGCCTGCGGCGGCACGTCAAGCACCGCCAACACCGTCGCGGCCGGCTGCACGCCGGTGGTGTCCGGCGTCGAGACCGCCACCAAGGGCAAGCTCACCATGGCCGTGGCGGAGTACCCGCCGTACGTGTCCATGAAGGGCGGTGCGCTCTCGGGCGTCGACGGCGAAGTCCTCAAGAGGGTGGCCAAGGACCTGTGCCTCGAGCCCGATGCCAAGACATCCAGCTTCACCGCCATCATTGAATCTGTAAAGAACGGCAGCGTCGACCTGTCGGCCGGCAACTGGTACATCAATGAAGAGCGCGGACAGCAGTTCGCCATCAGTAAGCCCGTGTACCTGGACAAGATGGCCCTGCTGACCTCCAGCGGCGCCGACACCGTCGACGCCGTGGCCGGCGGCACGGTGGGCACGCCGCAGGGATACCTGTGGGTCGGGGATCTCCAGAAGGCCTTGGGCACTGACAAGGTCAAGCTCTACGCCACGGAAGACGCCGTCTACCAGGACGTGAAGTCCGGCCGGGCCGGCGCTGGCGTGATGACGTACGGCGCTGCACTGCAGCTGGTCAAGAACAACAACGACACCAAGCTGAAGGTCGCCGAACTCAAGCCGGACGAAAGGATCCAGGCTTCCGTAGGCGCGGCACAAACCGCCGTCCTGGTGAACAAAGGCAAGACCACTTTGCGGGACGCCGTCAACCAGATCGTCGAGAAGATGCGGGAGGACGGGTCCCTCAAGAAGGCGCTCGAAGACAACGGCCTGCCGGGCACGGCCGCCGACGTCAAGGCTGCTGCCGGCAGCTGACACCAGCAGCACTCACCCCGTAGTTCCATCCCGACGAAAGGCGGTTGGGTCCTCCCAGGGGATCCAACCGCCTTTACGTTGCCCGGGAAGCACTGTCAGACGGCGGATTCCCGGCGGGTAGGGCGTTGCAAGCGCCGTGGAGGTCACCGGGCAACCGTTGAGCAAGTGGTGGACGAACCACCAGTTGCGCTCAGGGACCCACACAACTGTCGGGGACCTGCCGTTAGGTGCTTGTCCGGCCACAGAAAAGCACCCGCGCCGAACAGTTCGGCGCGGGTGCTTCTTGGCTGTCTCTATGGACTTAGGCTATCAGGCCCTGCAAGGCGTCAGCCAGCGTTTGTGCCCCGGTTTCGGCGTCCTCGTCGACAACGTGTTCCTCGGGGGAGTGGGACACTCCACTCGGGTTCCGGACGAAGACCATGGCCGTTGGGACATAGGGCGCCAGGACTCCGGCGTCGTGTCCGGCTCCGGTGTCCAGGATGGGTGCCTGCGGCAGGGCCAGCTGAAGCTCCTTCTGCAGTGCATGATCGAAATGAACGGTGGGACTCAGGGATTCCTCGCGGAGCTCCACGGTGCAGCCTTCTTCGGCCGCAATGAGCCGGGCCTGGGCGTGGATGGCTTCGACAACGTGCGCTGTCACGGCGTCGTCGGGGTGCCGGACGTCCAGCCAGAAATCAACGCGGGAGGCAATCACGTTGGTTCCCCCCGGTACAGGCTGGAGGCGTCCCACGGTTGCCCGCGCCTGGGCCTGGTTGCGGGCAATGTCGCGAATGGCCACGACCATCCGGGACGCTGACACCATGGGGTCGTGCCGGTCTGCCATCAGTGTTGTCCCGGCGTGGTTGCCCTGGCCACCAACGCTGAGGCGCCAACGCCCGTGCCCAAGTATTGATGAGGCGATGGCGATGGGCTGGTTTAGGTCGATCAGGCCGCGGCCTTGTTCAACGTGCAGTTCAACGAAGGCGCCGATCTGGCCCAGGAGTTCGTCATCCCGGCCGACATGGCGGGGGTCCAGGCCGTTGGCCTTGGCGACGTCCGCGAAGGTCGAACCGTCGGGATCGCGCAGGTTCCGGGCCTTGTCGGGATCGATTGCTCCGGTCATCAGGCGCGACCCCAGGCAGGCGACACCGAACCTCGAGCCCTCCTCTTCGGGGAACACGACGACGGCCAAGGGCCGGGTGGGAGGGGTCATCCGTGCCTTGAGGATGTCCACTGCCACCAGGGCGGAGGCTACGCCAAGGGGGCCGTCAAAGGCTCCACCGCCGGGTACGGAGTCAAGGTGGCTGCCGGTAACAAGGCTGTTGCTGCGGTCGCCTCCGGGCACGTCCCACCAGGCCCAGATGGCCCCGTTGCGGTCCGTCTCAACAGCCAGGCCGCGCTTCGCCGCCTGTTCAATGAACCAGTGGCGCAGGTCGAGCTCGGCCGTGGAATACACGGGCCGGGTGTAGCCGCCACGGAGCGCGTCGGTGCCGGTGCCGGCAATCTCGGCGAGCAGGCCTGTGACGGTTGCGGCGGGACCGTGGGTTGAGGTTTCGGCGACGACGGTCATGCGTGTGCACCTGCTTCTACGTGGCCGGCCTGGGCTGCCAGCCGGAACTGGTCCGGAACGGAAGCGGTCCCTGTGGCCAAGCCGGCGGCGAGCTGACCGATCAGCGGCGCGAACTTGGCGCCGTGTCCCGAGCAGGGGGAAAGGATGGTGATGCCGTCCACGCGGTCCAGGATGAAGTCCTCATTGGGGGTGTTGGTGAACAGGCAGGTGGTTTCGGCATACGGCTCCGGAATGAGTCCCGGCATGTACTGTTCGACGTATTCGATGACCCGGCGACGGTTGGCGGGGTCGATCTGGCCGTCCTGGTCCGCTGCGGACGGCAGGATCTTGCCGCCGTTGTATTCGGCCACCTTCTGGCCGTGGAAATCGGCGTCGCGGCCACCGGGGAGGCCGTAGGCCTGCCAGCCTGCGCGCTTGTGGATGAACGTGGGCCAGGGCGATTCTGCCTGGTCCGGCCTATCGGCGTAGGGGAAGTGGTAGGCCTGTTCCTGACGAACCTGGATCTGAGGAATGGCCGCCAGGAATGCTGATGGGAGGGACAGTGAACCCAGGAGCTGGGGAAGCCAGCCGCCGGCTGCGACGATCACGTTGGCGGCGTGGATGGAGCGGCCGTCCTCGGAGGTCAGCAGGTAACCGCCGTTGGCTGCCGTGATGGAGGCTACGGCCCAGTTGTTGTGGAGCTGGGCTCCGTGGGCCACCGCCTGGTCCACCATGGAAGCCACGGATTCGTGCGCGTCGATCACGCCGGCGTCCGGGTGCCACAGGACCTGGGTGTCGAAGGCGATCTGGGGCCAGCGCTCCTGGGCTTCTTTGGCACTCAGGAGTTCGTGGTCGATGCCGCGCCCGGCGAGGACCGCGGCGAGGCGTTCCGGCTGGCGGACCTGGCCGTAGTCCACGGCGCCCGTCGGGGTGATGAACTGCTTGCCGCTGAGGCGTGCCAGCTCATCCCAGCCACTCTTCGCTTCCTGCACCAGGGCGGTGTAGAAATCCTCGGGGTAGGCGTAGCGGAAGATCCGGGCTGAGCCGTGGGAGCTGCCCGCGTCGTTGGCCGGCGTCGAGCGTTCGAGCAGGGCCACCTCATGGCCGCCGGCGGCGAGGTGCCACGCTGTCGACGCTCCCGACAGTCCCGCGCCGACAACGGCGTATTCGGTCGATTCCATGAGTGCCTCCTGGGGAATGGGATGGGCTCGATGACTTCGCCCGGGTATACAACCAGTAACTCACCCCTGATAACACTGCGTCCAATATAATTTAACACAGAATTATTAGCGTCTATCGAAAGAATCATCATGGAGCTTCGACAGCTGCGGTACTTCCTCGTCGTCGCAGACGAACTGCACTTCGCGCGGGCCGCCGAACGACTGCACATAACCCAGCCCCCTCTTACCGTCGCCGTCAGGAAGCTGGAGCGGGAGCTGGGTGTCCAGCTGTTCGACCGCACAACCCGCCGGGTGATGCTGACGGCGGCCGGTCAAGCGTTCAGGGACCGTGTACAGGCGGCCGTTTCCGACCTCGACGACGCGGCCGGCGATGTTGCCGACGTCGCGGCAGGCAAGAGCGGAAGGATCAGGGTGGGATTCGTCAGTTCAGCGAGCTACACCACCGTTCCCGAGGCCATCCGTGCGTTCCGGCAACAGCGCCCCCGAATAGACCTGGTGCTGAATCCGCTCACCAGCGGGGAGCAGATCGAGCAACTGCTGGACGGCAATCTGGATCTCGGCCTCATCCGGGACCCGGGTGATGTCCCCGGCCTGAACCTCGAACCGCTCAGCACCGAAGACCTCGTGGTTGTCATCCCCGAGACGCACCACTTAGCGTCAGCGGACGAAGTCCGGCCCCAGGAACTCGAAGGGGAACCCATGGTCCTCTTTCCCTACCGCCTGATGCCGGGCTTCGTAGCGCGCGTCCTTCGAGTGTTCGCTACCCTCCCAACGCCACCTTTTGTGGTCCAACAAGCCATTCACCAGGAAACAGTCCTTGGCCTTGTCGCCGCGGGGCTGGGGATTTCCATCCTGCCGGAGTCGGTCCAGCGGTTCCAGATGCCGGGAGTTACAACGCGGCGCATTGTCGGACGGCCGCAGACCGAGCTCTTCATCGCCCGGCCCTTAGGCGGTGGTTCCCCGGCGGCTGAGGACTTCATCGAATGCCTCAGGGCACAAATACGGCCTTAGGTCTTGTGTGATCACATATCTCGGACGTAGTCTAGGCGAAACTTCGATGGCTGGCGCTGTTGCCGGAATTTGGACAAGGAAGAAGCTGGATGACCACGATTCACGACGTCATCGTCATTGGTGCCGGACCCGCGGGCCTGGCCGTCGCCTATTACCTCCGTGACCTCGATCTGGACATCCAGGTCCTTGAGGGCAGTGGCGACATTGGCGGGAGGACGCGGAGCGTCGATCTTGCCGGCGCTCCGGTCAACACCGGAGCCATGTTCATTTACCGGGGCACTCGGGCGGAGGCTTTGGCGCTGGAACTGGACCAAGTGACCTCGCCCTTCCGGCCCGAGACCTACGGCGTTCATATCGACGGCGTCACGTCGGTTGCCCGGTCCACGGCGGAACTTGTCGGAAAGCTTCCTTTGTCTTCCGAATCCAGGAAAGCCCTGGCGGATTTCATGGAGGGGCTGTCGCGGGAGTACATGGCAAATGTCTCCGGTGGGACCATTAAGGACACGGCCGCAGGACTGGTTAGTGAAACCGTGGCCGCCAGGCTCGTCGGACTCCCGGAGGCTGCCAGGCGCGTCATCGAAACGGCAGTCCGCGGCGGTTCCGTGGGGGATGCGTCCCAGCTGTCCGCCAAGTATGCCCTCCGGTATCTCGCCAGCTACATTGCGCATGAAGACAACAGCCGCCTGTATCCGGTCAATGGCATGCAGGCACTTCCACGCGCTTTGGCAGCCAATGTCGGACCGGGGACAACAATCTCCACCGGCGTGCGGGTCACTGGCGTGCGCGGACTGGACGGACTCCTCGAGGTAACCGCCGAAAGCGGGACCCAGCGGTCGGTGCTTCTGGCGCGCCATGTGGTGGTTGCAGTGCCGGCTCCGCAGGTGGCCGGGCTGTGCACCGGCCTGCCCGAGTGGAAGAACGTGGCTTTGAAAGCCGCCGAAACGCCAGGCAGTTCCACACTCACCATTGCCGCGAACATACAGGGCCTTCCGGAGATTGCCGACTGGTCGTTCGTTTCTACCGTTGGCAGGAAGTTTGATGCCATCATCAATCCCCAGCCAGGCATTTTCCCTGAAGACGGGGTAGTCCGGTTCACCTGCTACGGAAATTCGGCCGGCTTCATCCCGGGCTTCGAAGACGACGAGCAGCTGATCGAGTCATGGATCGACGATTTCCTGGAGGTTGCCCCGTCGCTGCGCGGCCGGATTGTCGGGGCAGCGGCCGCCACCTGGGAACACTGCTTCTCCGTCCTGTCGCCGCTTCGGAACGACGCCCTGCCCGACCTTCAGCGGAGCGTCGGCAACCTGCATTTTGCGGGGGACTACACCTCCGAAACAGCGGGAACGCACGGTGCGTACAACGAGGCCTATCGCGCTGCGGGTGAAATACGCGAGAGGACTGATTTCCCGTGAGCACCATCCATAAAGACGAACTTCTTGCTTTGTGCGAACGTGCCTTGCAGGCAGCTGGCGCCGGGCCGGGTGATGCCAAAGTCCTGGCAGCAGCCACCGTAGAAGCAGAACTCGTCGGCCATCGGGCCGTCGGCGTCGGACATCTCTTCGACTATCTCGATGGATACAAGCAAGGCCGTATCGCCTCCGATGCTCAGCCCAGGATCCGCCGGGCAGCCCCGGCCGTTCTCGACGTCGACGCAGGAAGCGGACTCGCCCAGACAGCCTTCCAAGCCGCCTTCGGGGGTCTTCTCGAGGCCACACACCAGGCTGGCATAGCCGCGCTGTGGATCCGGAACTCGTACACCTGCGGCGAACTCGGCTACTACGTCCGCAAGGTGGCACAGCGGGGCTGTATTGCCGTTGCGTCGGCGAACAGCCCCGCCCTGATGTCCATCGGAGGCGCTCCGAAGCGAGTCCTGGGCACCAATCCCCTTGCCTATGGCATCCCCCGCCCCGGCATGATGCCGATGGTCATTGATCAGGCGTCCTCCTCGACTGCCTTCGTCAACATCAGGCGCGCCGCCGAGGCCGGGGGCAGCATCCCCCCAGGATGGGCACTTGACGCGGACGGGGTGCAAACGGTGGATGCCAATGAAGCCCTGGCAGGGACTCTGCTGCCCTTCGGCGGACATCGTGGCGGAAACGTTGCCCTGTTGGTGGAAGTCCTTGCCACGCTGTCAGGAGCCTCGTTCTCCGTGGACGCGGCACCATTCGATAACGGCACGACCTCGCCGGGCATCGGGGTGTTTGTCCTGTGCATCGACCCCGCGAATTTCGTCGGGTCAGCCGAGCGGCTGTCCGCGCATTTGGAGAACCTCCGCGACGAGCATCAGGTCCGCTTGCCAGCCCTGGAGTCCACCGAATTGCCCGAGTACCTGGACATCGACGCAGCTGCCCTCCAACGCTTGGAGCAAGCCGCCGTGGCACAAACGGGCGCACCCTAAGGCGCGCACCAGCGCCCCGCGCAACCGTTGGCTGCACCGAAGGGCCGCTCGTCAGCCTAAGGGCGAGCAGGTGTTAGTGCGAGAACCCCGCAGCCGTCTCCGTGAGGGATTTCCCTTTGGTCTCGGGAGCGAGCCACTGAGACAGGATGGCACCGACCAGAGTGAGCCCGGCGGCCATCAGCATGGTGACCTGCGGCCCGTAGGTCACCATGCACCAAGGCAGCAGGAAGGTTCCGGCGCCGGCCCCTACGCGGCTGACTGCTGTGGCGAAACCTGTGCCGATGCAACGGATCTCGGTCGGGAAGACCTCTCCCGGGTAGATGCCTGTGAGCGTGTTGTAGCCGGCGTTGAAGAAGGAGAAAGCCAGGAAGCAGGCCAGGACCACCCAGGCCGGTGCTCCCGCCCAGAGGCCAATGATCAACAGGAGGACGAAGCACAGCCACTGCGGAGGAACAGTCAGCACGCGACGGCCGAGCCGGTCGATCAGGACCACAGTGAGGATAACCCCGGCGGTGGCAACTGCCGAGAGCCCCACCCCGCCAGCAAGTCCCTGGCCGAGTCCGTAGCCTTCCAGTACGCTCTCGGCAAAGGTGGCGATCGCGAAGTACGGAGTGACCGCGCAGAGCCAGAACATCGAGCAGAACAGGGTGGCCCGCCAGTACCGGCGTGAGAACAACACCTTGAAGCTGCCTTGCGAGCGGTTGTGCTCCTGCTCGACGTCTTTCATGTCGCTGGAGTCCACCATGTACTTGTGGGCCACCGCGCGGGCCTCGTCGTGCCGGCCCTTGCTCCAGAGCCAGCGTGGCGATTCGGGCAGGCCGAAGCGGGCAAAGAACAGAATGACCGCAATAAGGGTGCTCGAACCGAGGATGATCCGCCAGTCCACTGTGGTGGTGGTCAGCGCATAGCCCACGATGAATGCCACCATAAACCCGACGTAGAAGGCCACCAGGGTCAGGCCCATCAGTCGTCCCCGCATTCTGGCGGGGGCGAACTCCGACATCAGCGGCCAGCCTACGGAATATTCGACGCCGACCGCGATTCCCATCAGCAGCCTGACCACGAACAACTGCCACGGTTCATGGACGAAGAACTGGAGAGCCGAGCCGATGACGAAGATGCCCATGTCGATCATAAACAGCGGTTTGCGGCCGAATTTGTCTCCAAGCCAGCCGCCGACCGGCGAACCGACCAGGATGCCAAGCAGCGAGGAGGCCACGGTCAGGCCCTCCCACAGGGGGGTGAAGCTCAGCTCGGTGGAAATGGTGCCGATTACGGTGCCGATGATCCCGAGGATGTAGCCATCCAGGAACATTCCTCCAACCAGGACTGAGGTCAGCCTGATCAGGAAGCGACGCTTGAACGCCGCTGCTGGAGCGTCGTCAAGGGCTGGTTTTGTGTTCTTTAAGGGAGACACCGGTGGCTCCTTGCACTAAGGATTGAAGAGGGCTCAGTTCTAGGCGCAGCGGGGTCATATCGCCTCCAAAGTAATGTGTGATCACATTTCAAGTCAAGGGTCGCAAGCAATGCTGAGTTAAGCATCCCACCTGAGGGTCCAGGTTTTCTCCTTGCCCGGACGCCGCCGCCCGCGGAGGCGCCACCCGATCAGAAAAGGGCTAGCTGTGATCACATATCTCATCTATAGTGTGATTCAGCCAACGTTCCACGGGGTGCTCAACCTCGGTGTCGGTACCCAATTCTTACTCACCCCAAGGGCGCCTGCGCGTGGCCCTTCAGGGCAACTCGACATTTTGACGAGAGACGTGGACGTCTCTAACCGCAAGGGAGATAACGTGGCCGGTGCCCGGATTGACGCAGATACTCGGATCCTCATCATCGGCGCCGGCGTCGTTGGTGCAGCACTGGCTGACGATCTGACCCGGCATGGCATGACGTCAGTGACTGTGGTGGACCAGGGCCCCCTGTACAGGACGGGCGGTTCCTCATCCCATGCACCGGGCTTCGCCTTCCAAACCACAGGTTCTGCCGTCATGTCGGAACTGGCCAGGCGGACACTCGACAAGCTGGACGGACTGACTCTGGACGGCCAGTGGATCCTCAATTGGGTGGGCGGGCTCGAACTGGCCTGCGACGGGGAACGGCTGCAATACCTGCGCCGCCGCCACAACCTTTTGCAGTCATGGGGCATCCCCGCCCAGCTTGTGTCCCCTGCAGAATGCGGGGAGCTGTTCCCCGGCCTCGACACTTCTGGGGTGGTGGGTGGATTCCACACACCGACGGACGGCGTGGTCAAGGCGGTGCGCGCCGTTGAGTGGCAGGCGCGGCGCGCCATCGCGAACGGGGCAAAGTTCTACGGCCATACCGAGGTCACGGGGTTCCGCATTGACCATGGCCAGGTGACCGGCGTCGACGTCCGGCCACCCCCGCCGTTCCCGGCAACCCGTCCAAAGGACACCAGCTCCCCGCCGGAACCAACAGCATCGACGCCGATATCGTCGTCGTCTGCGCGGGGCTGTGGGGGCCGGGCCTCGGAAAGCTGCTGGGACTGGAGCTCCCCATGGTTCCGATGGAACACTGCGCCTCCAACACCAGCCCCCTTCCGTCGCTGACAGGGTGCAGCGACGAGGTGGAGGTTGAACGCCCGATGGCGCGGCACCAGGCAACAGGTTCGTACTTCCGCCAGATGGGTGGGCGGATTACGTGGGGGACCTACGAGCACCGCGTGATCCCGGTTGAACAGTCGGAGATCGCGTCCCCTGAGGAATTCGCCGCGACGCAGATCGAACCCGCCATTCATCCGCTGACCTGGTCCGATCTGAAGGGTGGCTGGGCTGAACTTCAGCGGTTGGTCCCTGACGCCAGAAGCTGTGAGCCGCCTGAAGGCTTCAACGGAATTTTCTCCTTCACCCCGGACGGGAACCCGCTCCTTGGCGAGGTACCGGGAACCAAGGGCCTGTGGTTGGGCGAATCTGTCTGGCTTACCCAGTCCGCCGGCGTGGCCGGCGTCCTGGCCGACTGGATTGTGACCGGAGATCCGGGAATCGATACCACGAGCCTCGACTTCCGCCGTTTCGACCAACCGCACATGACCCGCACTGTCAGCATCGAGCGTGCCAGCGAGAACTACGACGAGGTCTACGACATCAGCCATCCCCGGAAGCAGGCCAGCCGGATGCGGAAATTCGCGACGACGCCGTTCTACGCCCGGCAGGAAGCCCTGCAGGCAGTGTTTGGTTCTTCGCAGGGAGGCTGGGAGCGTCCGTTGTGGTACGCCTCCACCACCCTGGACGTTCCCGTCGTCCGCAGGGACGAATGGGGAGCGTACGGATGGTCGCCCGAAATTTCGGCTGAAGCACGAAGGGCCGCCGGTGGTGTTGGACTGGTCGACAAGGGAGCGGCGAGTGTCTTCGAAGTGCGTGGCGAAGGCGCTGAAAAGCACCTACAGCAGGTCCTGTCTGCGGGCCTGTCCCTGGATGTCGACACCGGCACCGGTGTCTTGATGGCGAGCGCTTCGGGCGGCATCGCGGCCGACCTCACCGTGGTGCGAACCAGGAACGATTCGTATCTGGTCATCGGCAGCAGCCCCGAGGACATCTGGCACCTTCGGCGTGAGACCCCGCATTCCGAGGCAGTTACTGTTTCAGATCTATCCTCCGGGATGACGGCCGTGGCGCTGATTGGCCCCGAAGCTTCGGCGCTCCTCGACTCCTTGACCCGCGGAGACCTGCCCGCCCGCGGGATCACCCGAGGCGCCTCTGCTCGACGTCGGGGGCGTCCCGGTCCGCGCCGTCGCAGAGACTGCCGCAGGTGCCGGGGGCTGGACGCTGTATGCGGCGACCGAACACGGACTGTACCTGTGGGACCTCATCGTTGGGGCCGGCCTGCCGCACGGAATTGCCATCGTTGGGGACGAAGCGTTCACCGCGCTGCGAATCGCCAATGGCGTCCCGGCCTTCGGCGTCGACTTCGGGCCACAGGACAACGCCTGCGAGGCAGGACTCGCTGGTCCTTCCGCAACTGCTGGCAACCGTTCGGGCCACCGTGTCCTCGTCCGGCTCAGGATGTCCAGCGAACACTATGCAGTTGTCCCCGGCGAGCCGGTGTCCAGGGGCGGCAAAGTCGTCGGCTTTGTAACGAGTGCGGCCGAAGACCCGGCTTCGTCCCATTTCCTCGCCTTTGCATGGGTTGACCCGGACGCGGCTCGGCTTGGAACACCGGTGGAGACGTCGCACCTTGGACAGCGCTGGCCTGCCACCATCGATCGCTCTCCGGAAGGCGCAGCCTAGTTTCGTACCTGGGCGGTTCAGCTTCATACTTGAGACGACTGTTTTGATGCCTGGGCGCCGGCTGCCAAACGCTTCACGGCGGCCGCGCCGCCTCAGGCGGCGGCAAGGGCCTCCACCGAAAACGGGCTCGTCATCAAGAACAAAAAACCGCCCGGCCATTCGCCGCCGGTCAACACCTGAAAGAACACCATGGAACTGTTGTGGGAAATCGCCGGCTGGGCTGGCGCGGCGGCGGTACTCAGTGCGTACCTGGCAGTCTCCGTGAACTGGCTAAAGGCCGGCAGGGGCTTCCAGACGGCAAATCTCCTGGGCGCGTGCGCCTTCATCGTCAATGGCGCCTTCCACCAGGCATGGCCCTCAGTTGTCACGAATATCGCGTGGTTCCTCATTTCCGCCGTCGCCCTTCTTCGCATGCGTACGGCCGGCACCTTACCGGCACCGGCTGATGACGCCCCGCAGGTTCAATTCCCTGGCATCCCTGACACAACCGGACAGCTCGCTGTGGTTGAGGTTCTGACTGGTTCCGTCCACGGCGATGCTGACGGGCAGTGTCCACTTCACTGATCCGGGGAAGCATCCAGCTCGTCAGCCCAAGTGCACCAACCCACTTGGCAAGGGCCCTACGGTTGACTACGACGGCACCTACTGGGGGAGTTAGTCTCCCGGGCCTCACCGACACTTGGCACTGGCTCGGGCCCAGCGGACGAATCGGTCGCCAGAACACCGCGCTTCCCGTTGGGCTGACGGGCTAGCCACTTTATTGCCTCGTTGACTAAGTCTTCCTGGTCATCCAGTCCTGCCACTCCAGGTACTGAACAGGAGCGAGGCGCGGTTCTTGTGCATGGCGGCCATTCCAACTCCCGACGACTGATTTCCAGCGGTTGTTTCGGACTAGGAAGTTTGGTGCTTGCTGGCTCCAGCCGGCTTCGATCCGGACAGTCTCCAGAACCTTCTGCTCGTATTGGCATTGATGTCAACCGCCGCACTCATCGTCACGTTTTGCCCTCGGACGAGGAACGACAGCGAGCTCGGCCGAGGTTCTTGTACTCAACCCTCAAGTTCCTTCTCGAAGCAGACTGACGACGGTATCGCGGTGTCGTAGGGCGGATAGGCCGGTATTTGTCTGTAGCCGATCTTCCGGTACAGGGCCTCTGCTTCTGGTTGTTTGCCGCCGGTTTGAAGAATGACCCGCCTGGCGCCAGCCGCAGCTGCGATCTGCTCCAGTCCGGCCATGAGTTGAGTCGCCGCTCCGAGGCCACGCGCTGCTGGGTCAACGATGACACGCTTGACTTCCCACTCCCCTTCCAGCAGGCGAAGTGCCCCATGCCCTATCGCCTGCCCGAAGGAGGTAACAACGAGGACATTCGCGACAAAGTCTCCAGCCGGGACGCTTAATGCAGACCTGACGGCAGCCGAAAGGGTGGGCTCTTCCGCCGTGGCGTACCGGGCGAGGAGTTCCTTGTTCAGCAGATCCCGCAGTCGTTCAGCACGCGGATCTTCAAAACTAACTTCTTCGAGATTTAGAGCCATTTTCTCAGCCGACACGACACCCTCCTTCGGCTTAGCCTGATCGCGGTTCCCTCTTTGATCATGAGCTTTCTGTGCCCGTTGAAGAGCTGGAGGGGGACCACGCGGCGCAGCGTGCTGATGCGCCCGGCGGCCGAACCAATGGTGTGCTGCAGGTTCATGAATCGCTGCGATTTGCTCCGGCTCCCACGGACCGACATCAGCTTGGAGGGCAATCCGTCCTCGACACTGTTCGAAGAGGCGATCATTGGCGCATTTCTGCTGCCTCGAGAAGAGTGGCCACGGTGGGCGTGATGAGCCCTGTAAGGTTGTCAGCTCGGATACCCGCGCGTGCGTTTGCACCGTCGAAGACCAGACTGAGCTGCCGGGCCAGCAGGTCCGGATCATTCGCTCCACCCTGGGCAGCCTCGGCACGGAAAAAAGCTGTCAGGTTGGCCTTGATCCGGCGCGCAACCTGGCTTGCAGGGTGGTTGTGATCCTTGAGCTCGATCTGCACAGCGAGGTACCGGCAGCCGTGGAACTCGGGTGCGCCGGCCTGCGATTCCACCTGCTGGAAGACGTGCAGGATACGCTCACGAGGTGAACGGCCGTCGCCCGCCGGAGGCTGGAGTCCCGCCACAAAGTCGGCGGCGCGTTCCTCCAGGCTTGCGGCAAGCAGGTCGTCCTTGCTGTCGAACAGCTCGTACATGGAACGCTTGGACACCCCAGCCGCTTTACATAGCGCCTGGATGCCGATCCCCACGCCGTCCCGGTAAGTGAGCGTTGCCGCTGCCTCCAGTAGTCGCTCTCGGGAAGTCAGATTCGTCGCGGTGGCCATACTGTGAGGCTAACGTGAAGTTCGCCGAAAATAAAACCGATCGGTCTATGACGGGCGGGGGTAGTGGGCGGAGCTTTGCATAAGCCACGATCGGCGTTGAGGCTCCGCCCCAACCGCTCATTGCAAGCTATCTACGGCCCGCATACCCATCGGAGATCGGCCGGCCGTTGGATTCCACGCACTCCCGGCAACTTGCGGTCCTGAAACCGATCGGTATACGCGCTTGAAACCGATCGGTTTCAAGCGCGCCGCGACCAAGGCACGGTGGCCGTGCCCGTCCTCAACTTTTTGGAGCAAAAGCCATGTCTTCGCAGACCCAGGGCTCCTGACATAGTGAGTTAATGTATGTGGGTTGTCAGGTGCTGGTTTTGATCTCGTAGCGCAGGATCAGGTCCGTGCCGGGGTAGAGGGTTTGCGTGGCGGTGAGGTGGTCGCAGAGTTCGGCGATCGCGGTCGTGGCCCGCCGGGTCGGGAGCGGATCCAAACGGATCGTCACGCACCCGGGCCCGGTGGCGTCGATGTCGCCACTACTGGTGAGGGCTTGCCGGATCAGGGTGTGGGCTTCGTCTTCGGCACGGGCGTAGCCGGTGTTCGTCCTGACTTCCCTGGCGAGGGTTGTGGCGGTGTTGAACGCGGCCATCCGGATCGCATGCGTGAGCAGTTTCGTCTGCGTGTCCAGGACCTGCTGGCCCGGTGCGAGTTCTTCCAACCGCACCCTGGCCGGGATCGCTTGATGCGCGGCCCCGGCCTGATCCAAAGCGGTTTCGGCGTCCCACAGTGGTGCGGTGATTGCGTTGTGGGCGGCACTGGTAATCGTCACCTCGCTGGTTCCGGGAGCCGGCGTTCTGGCGGCCAGCAGCGCCGTGTCCGTGTCGGCTTTCACGGCCGCGTACCGGGCCCGGGCAGCGAGTACTTTTTGATAGGCCTGTCGTTTGGCGGGGTTGGGAACCGACCGGTCCGGGTCGTCATCGGTGGTGGCGTAGGCGTCGTGGGAATCGAGATCGAAATGCATGCGCGCGTAACGGAAGTAGTTCTCCTGCCGCCACCTGGACGCCATCCGGTAAATGACCTCCCCGGCCGGCATCTGCCTGGTGGTGGTGCGGATGTGGATCTGCCGTGACCGGCCGCCGCGGGTGGGCACGATCCGGCTGATCTGCCGCATCCGCAACACCTCCCCGGTCGCGCCCAGGGGCAGGTCAACGTCGCTGTCGGCCGCCATCCAGGACCGTCGTTCCCCGCGGTCGTCCGTGTGGGTGACCTCGGTGAAGTGGTCCTCTGCGATGTCTTCCGTGGATCCTTTGCGCCAGGTCAACACGTCAAAGCCTGCGCCGGTCATGTGCGCGAACAGGGCCGGTGACCAGCCGCCCCGGTCAAAGCCGACCAGCACGCGCCGGTCATCGCCAATGATGGTGCGCAGGGAGGGCAGGAGCCGGCGGAGTTCCCCGGTCAACGCGGCCCCGGGTTCTGCCATGACCACCAGAACGGGGGCGCCGGTGGTATCGGAGACCCAGGTCTCTTCCGTGGCCGGGACCGGGAACTTCAACCGGGTTGAGTGGACCTTGCCGATCTTCTTCGTGCCCTGGTAGGCACGCACGTGCCCGTCAACGTAGAAGATGGCGGCCAGGTCTTCACCCGATTCACCACCACTGCCGGTACTGGTGCCGAGGTGTTTGATGGCCATGGCCCTCAGGAGCTCGCCGGCTTTGCCCGTGCCGGCCAGCAGGCCGAGTTTGCGGCGGATCGTTTTCACTTCCGGTGCCCGGTCCAGCCCCAGCACCCGCCCCAACGCGGCAGGGTCGAACCGGGTTGCGCCCTCGGCCCGGGGTTCACCGGCCAGGGCACGGAAAACAGCATCAAGAAGGACGGTCTCCAAACCGTAGAATCCGTCCGGCAGCGCACCGAAGGTTGCCTTCGCACACGCCAGCAACCCCGTCGCCTCAAGGGCAGGTAACGCCAGAAACAACCCGGCCAGCGGAACCCGGGCGGCCGGGGTGAATACCGGGGCCGCGCACTCAAGGAGCCCGGCACGTGCCGCGGCCCGTTCCACGGACCGATCGGTCGCCGCCGGCAGGACCGGCAGCCCCGGCTGTGCCACGGTGATGGACTCACCGGATGGTTGCCCTTCGCCAGGGGCCATGGTCCGGGCCGGCGTCGGTGGCCGGGAGGCCAGGGCGCGCCTGACCGTGTCGGTGGAGACCCCGGCGGCCTGCGCCGTTGCCCGCAGACTCGCGCCGCCCTCATGGCGGCGGCGGATTTCGATGATCTTCTCGCCGGTCAGCACGCTGGGACCTTTTGGGCCCTTCTTCACCGGGGCCAACGCGCTCGCGCCTTCACCGGCAACCGCCTTGCGCCACCGCCGCAACGATTCCGCCGTGACACCGAACCCGGCAGCAACCTCATTGACCCGGGCCGCTTCTATCCGCACCAACTGCACGGCCGCCAGGCGACGCAGATCGTCCTGGCCGGCGTCCCAGCCCCACACAAGCTGGCCGTTAAGGAAGACCCTGCCGCCGTCGGTCTCGTTTTCCAGCAAAACGGCCGCGGCGCCAATGACCACGGCATCGGGTTCGGGCACCAGGGGCAGAGGCGGCTGAGCGGTCATCATGCCCATCTTCCCACCCCACAAACACCCGAAATAATCACACCCTTATTATCTCACATCGGGGGCATGAAAACAGGATTGTGACTGAACAAAAACCCCGGAAAATCAACGATCCACCACAACGATTACACGCCCATGTCCAGAGCCTTGAGACCACGCCCACAATTTTCGTCATCGGCGGCACAGGGGCCCAAGGGATGCCCATCGTCCAGGGTCTTGTGGCCGACAAAAAATACAAAGTTCGGGTCCTCACCCGCGACGCCACCTCCCCGAGGGCCCAGGCACTCCTCGCTCTGGGGAACGTCTCCATCCTCGAAGGGTCATTCGCCGATGAAGATGTGCTGCGGGAAGGATTCCGCGGCTGCGACGGGGCCTACGTCAACATCGACGGGTTCAATACCGGTGAGAAAACGGAGATGTATTGGGCCATCCGCAGTTACGAGATAGCGATTGAGGAAGGTATCAAGTTCTACGTCTACGGAAACCTCGACTACGCACTCAAGAAATCCGGCTACGACTCAAAGTTCCGCACCGGCCATTACGACGGTAAAGGCCGCATAGCCGAATGGGTGCTGTTCCAGAACCAGGAGAACCGGGACAGAATGGGAGCAGCGGTCTTCACCTCGGGTCCTTACATTGAAATGGTGGTCTCACCGCTCACGCCCATGACTCCCAATATCGAGGACGGTGTTCTCACGTGGCGGGTCCCGCTGGGCAAGGGCGCCGTTCCCCATGTGTCCCTGGAAGATTGCGGGTTCTATGTTCGCTGGCTTTTCGACAATCAGGAACGGGCGAACGGCATGGACCTCGAAGTCGCTATTGAACACATGACCTATGCCGATATGGCTGCCGCATTCGAGAAGGTCACGGGGCATCCGGCGCAGTTCATCGACACAGATTTAGACGCGTATTGGGGTGGTCCGCTGAGCGGCGCTGCTGATCTGCCTGCCGGATACAACGCCGATCCCAACGACAAAAGCACCATGAGCTTTCGGGATAATTTCACGGGCTTCTGGAATGTATGGAAATACGGAATCATCACCAGGGATTATGCTCTGCTCGACGAAATTCACCCTAACAGGATCAGGAGTGCTGAGCAGTGGTTCAGGCGGGAAGACCAGTTGGGCAAAGACCTCGGTAAGGGAAGTCTCTGGGAGAGGGTCCAACCGGAGAACTGGCGCAGCGACTCTCCGATCCTTAAGGGCAGTGCAGACGCGAGGACGGGCAAGTTGTAAACGGAGCGGCAATACGAACCTGATTTCGGTAAGAACTCCTGGCACGGGCCCCTTCGGCTTCCGCAATGCCGTCGACCAACCCCTACGCGCACGCTGCGTGACCATCTGCGGACCCCGCGGACCTCGCGGACCCCGCGGTCGGCACCGCCCAACTTTGCAGACCCACTTATCGTCCACGTTTCCGAACAGAGGGCCCCGTCGTTTCGACGGGGCCCTCTGTTCTCGTGTCCATAGCGGACGGGACGGGAATCGGCGGGCCTGAAGCCCATTAGCGTTGTATATTTCACTTTTTCGCAAGCCACCCTTCTAGCGGCGTGATTGACACTGCAGCCCGTCGAGCAGGATGTTGGCTATCTCATCGAACGCCTCGCCCGTTGTGAGTCCTGTGGGGCCGAGCAGGCGGCGGGATTGCACGCCGTCGATCGCCAGAACCACTAGTCCTGAGGCGAAGGGACTGTCGACGGCGCTAAATTGTCCGGCTTCGAGCCCTTTGTCGATGATCTCCCGGACTCGTCGTGCGGCGGTGGCGGAGTTGACTTGATAAAGTTTTGCGGCCGGGGTGCGCACGTCACCCGGCCACGGGCTGCGAGCCGGCTGGCACGCAACGCCCTAAGGATGACCTTGGCATAGAATCACGCAGCAATTGGGGGCCTTTTCCAGGGATCCTCCCTCGTCAAGGACGACAGCGGCGACGCTGTGGCGCAGCCGATGCGCACCCACCCTAAATCCGATCCCTGCCCCGGCGGCGCGCAGATGTCACCATATGGCTGCTGGCAACACTGCCCATCTGTGGGCGCTGAGCGGGGTAAAGGAGGCCTCTAGCGCTGGGCACGAGTGGTGGCGATCCCGTCCCCGATCAGACCGATGGACTTCGACCGCTGAGTGCGCAAGGGCTGCGCGAGCCGGTTGGGTACATACCCCCGGCCGCGCGGATGGGTCCTGAATTCGTTGGCGGGTCTCGGGGTTGACCTGCACCCCCTGGATATCGTTAAGGACGTGGGAGATGGTCGTGATGGACACGCCGGCTTCTGTACAACCTGCTTGATCGTGACTCGTCTTTGCTCCATTTTCATACCTTCTTCGCATGTATGCGGCCGCCGCCCTCGATGATGGCGGTCCCCGGGGGCCGGCCGGCCTGAGCGGGTTACCGGGCCACGAGTGCATGTGCCGCCTTAGGAACCGATTGTGGGTGTGGCCCTAAAGGCGTTAGCAGCCCTATCTGCGATAACTTGGGCGTCACTTCCGGAATCAAGGATCGTATTCCGGGCTGATTCGGAATCGACCATGACGGCCGTAACGGCGAGGCCGTCCGAAGCCTCGGTCGTCAACAGGGCGTCCACCTGAGCCGAGAAGCAGTCGTCACTTGGCTTGGAGTGAACGTCCATCGCCACCACGTGGTTGTTGGAGACGAAGTTGCCAACCCCCGCCATCAGCCGGATGATGACAGGCGTCGCACCTGTCGGCCGGATGCTCTGTTTGTCGATGATCTGGGAGAAGTGGTTGCCGACGACAGTGTTGTTGTTGCCGCTGACACTGAGAAGTCCGTTGAGGTCGTTCAGTCCGTTGTCGACTCCCAGGAAGGGCGTCCAGGGCTCATGGTCACGCAGGAAGTGATTCGTGGCCACGAGGTTTTCCGAACTGTCCGCGGCGAGAGTCAGCATCCCGGGGTAGAACGAATGCAAACGGTTGTTGGTGACGCTTGAACGCGTGACGCCGTCGAGATGGACGCTGCTCGCACCTCGGGGGAAGACGTTATTCGCGGTGATCAGGAGCCCGCCATGGTTCTGGGCGTAGATCGAGTGGCCCTTGAAGCCTGCTCCGACCAAGTTGTCTGTGATCTTTGACGCCTGTCCCCACCCGCGCAGCTCGATGCAGCTTCCGCATTCAGCGATGAAGTTGTCGTGAACGGAAAGCGCGTCAGCGTTGTAGATAGTGAGAGCGTTCTCAAGGTAGACGAACCCCATGCCGTTTACGCGGAATGAGTCATTGGCGTTCGCGACATAAATACCGGCCTTGCCGTTGACGTAGGTGTTCTCCGGATGCATCCCCGAGCCGTCGGAGGTGAAGTGCAACCCGTCGATGCAGAAGTTTGAGAACTCGACGGAGCTGATCCGCGGGCTCCCGCTTCGCTCAACGTAGAAGGCGGCTCCCTTGGATTCCTCCCCGTCTCCGCTGAGGGGAATGTCGACGAGAATGCGGCTCCCTCCGGGCCACAGCTCATGCAAGTCGGGCCATTCGTCTTCGGAAACGTTGAACCGGATGCTCGAGGACGTAAAGCCGTGTCCCGAGTCATGGATCCTGAGGAAGCTGACGTCGATCACCACCTGCGTACGAAGGTGGTAGTCCCCGGGCGGAATGTAGATCACCGCGCCTGCGCATCCCGGATCAAGCGCTAATCCGCGCCTACACACAGGCGAGTCATTCCGCTCATTCATGGCTGGAGTTACCTGGCCGGAAACCAGAGCTCATCCGGATCCTCAGAAACCGGTCCGCGGCCATCAACATCACGCTTGAGAACATCGACCACGTCGCTGACTGTTCCCGCGCCGTCTATGACATCCAGGACGAGGCCGGCGCGGTTCCGCCGCCAGGCACGATTGCCAACCAACCATCGCCGTAAACACCCGCCAGGCGAGGGCTACACAAAAGCAGCGGGCTGGCCCACATCAAGAATTGGCGAAACTCCGGTCAAGTAGCAGTTGACCGAAGTTTCATTCCATTGTTGCCGCTCGAATCTTGAGGCCCGCTGAGAACCCCCGACCCCGACGGGTCCACCCGTGGCGGCGTTGGCATTACCAGCCATTCCCGTCGCAACCCAGCAAGAAGTCTGACAATCGAGCACTTCTTCCAACCACCTCGACATGACGCCGATAACCGGACGTTCCGCCAAGCTGAGGTCCCCTCCGCGGCGTAGCGGTGCTGCCCGTTCTGCTCCGCGGTCGGGCTTGAAAGAATTCTCGCATGGAACAGCCTGGGGCCAAGATTGTGGGCGGGTCCGAGTGGATCCTCAGGATTCGTGCGGAAATAGTCGGCAGCGCTCCCCGGATATGGCGACCTTCTCAAGGCGGGTGCGGGGATCGCCTTCCCTGCAAGGAGGACGCTTCCTGCAGCCCAAGTCCCCGGGTTTCCGGTGCCATGCGCAGGCTGACAAGGAACCCAACCAATGTGACGCCGGCGGCGATTAGCATGGTTGGGCCGATGCCCAGTTCGGTCAGGGAGAGTGGAACGAGGTATGTTCCTGCCGCTGCGCCAATCCGGCTCAGGGAGGATGCGAGTCCAACGGCGGTGCCGCGTATCTCAGTGGGGAAGAGTTCGTTGGGGTAGACCCATTGCAGGATCTGGGTTCCGCCGATGAGGAGCGCGTACGCGGCGAAGAGGATCATAGTCACGATGGGGGATGACTGGGGAAAGAGGCCCAGTCCCAGAAGGGCAAGGCCGGACCACAGGAAGCTGTGGAGGATCACCTTTCTGCGGCCGAGGCGGTTGATCAGCAGGACGAACACCAACGTCCCCAGCAGGAAGAGGATCGTGATGAACGCGGATCCGACGTTGGCCATGGATCCGCCAAGTCCGAGCGCGTCGAGGATCCTGGGGGCGAAGGCGTAGATCGCGAACAGCGGAATGATGGAACAGGTCCAGAAAACGGAAATGAAGAAGATACGCCCACCGTACCCGGACCGGAACAGGACGCTGGCATTCACGTGCTCGCCCGGGACCGCGCCGAAGCTTTCCAGTCTCACGCCTTCACCGAAGACCTTGGCCACGACGGCTTTCGCTTCCTTCAAACGGCCCTTATTAGCCAGCCATCGGGGAGACTCCGGAGTGCCATGCCGGAGGATGAGGAAAACCACGGCTGGCAGGGTGGCGCTTGCCAGCATCCATCGCCACCCATCAGGTCCCGCCTGCAGAAGCAACTCGCCTACGATGTAGGCAGCTGCAGCGCCCACAAACCACATGACGATCAGGCCACCCACCAGTGGTCCCCTGTATTTTCTTGGAGTGAACTCCACCAGCAGCGAGGTTGCGATCGGATAATCGGCGCCCACCGCGATGCCAATCAGGAGCCGGAGCACGAACAGCCAGATAGCTTCCTGAACCCAAAACTGAAGAGCCGAGCACAGGACGATCGCGGCGAGGTCGAGCGTGTAGAGGGTTTGTCGTCCGAACTTATCGGTCAGCCATCCGCCGAGGAATCCGCCAATGAAGATTCCTACGAGCGCGGAGGCGCCGATGAGGCCTTCCCAGTAGAGCGTCAGCTCCAGTTGTGGAGCCGCTTGGACCAGTGCAATTCCGATGATGCTCAGGACGTAGCCATCAAGGAAGGGACCGCCGGCTGAATAGACGGCCAGCCGTTTATGGAAACTGTTGAGGGGAAGGTCCTCTACGTTTATTGATGGTGACATCACCTTGAGTGTCCTCCAAAAGACCAATCCTGACGAGATCGCTCCGGGGGACTAATGCCTAGTGGGGAACGAGGCGCTTCTCGAGGCGCTGGCGCGCGCTGGCCAGGGATTGCTTGGTCAGCTTGGTGGCTTCCTTGGCATCCCTTGCCCGGGCGGCTTCCAGGATGGCGGGTTGCGGGGTCCAGAGGCTGTCGTCGTCGTGCTCGATTGCTTCTGTGGCACCTATGACTTTGTACGGCCGGCACTGAAGCCAGAGGTTCTCTATGACCTGCAACAGCACCGGGTTGCCGCCTGCGGAATACAACGTGCGCAGCAGGTCTTCGTCGTCGTCCAGGGCGTCCCACACGCGGCGTTCTTTGACTGCTTTTTGCATACGGGCGCAGGCTGCTTCCATGCGCGCCAAGTCAGCGTCAGAGACGTTGGCGGCGCCGCGCCGGGCGGCCTCAGTTTCCAATGTGGCCCGTACTTCGTAGATATGGATCAGTTCACCGACGGTAAATTCACGAACCACTGCGCCCCGGTGGGCGGCCACGCGTGTAGCAAGCCCGGTCTCTTCAAGCCGGCGGATGGCCTCCCGGACGGGCATCACGCTCGTGCCAACCAATTCTGCAACGTCCCGGACCCTTAGGGGGGAGCCCCCGGCCAATTCGCCGGTGAGAATGGCGGTGCGCAGGGCCTCGTAGACCTGATCTGCCACAAGGGTGGGCGTGATCGAAAAGGCAGGGGATGACCCGGACTGCGGTCCCAGCAAGGCCTTCTTGATCTCCTGTTGTTGAGCAGCTTCAACTTTTTCTATCATGGGAACGATCCTATGGCGAGTCGTGTGGTTTTGCTCCCATTGAGGGTGTCGGTGGTCATGCCCACAGCTGAACTTGTTCCAAAAATCTTCCGCCCATCTATTGCGTGATTTGTGATCACATATCTAAAATAGAACCAGAGGCGGAAGGCACGCCAGAGGGAATCCAAGAAAGCAGTACCGGCACCCAGCCGATACCACATCACCCGACAGAGGCCGGGCTCAGGGACAAGACTTGTCCAAAGCCACTAAGACCAGGAAACCGCAGCCATGAAGAAGCTGACAGCCCCAAGAACCACCCAGCAGCGGCTGCACTACGACGCACATCCCGCCCTGAAGCAGGAAGCCGCGGACCGGCGCACATGGATAGGTTGCACCGGTGGAGAGTTTTCGCTGGATTGCCCGTTCTGCTGGAATCCTGAGCCCAGCCGTCAGGGCATCGCGGCAGACCAACTGTACTGATACCCGGTTCATATGCTCCCGGGCAAACCGTTTCCAGGCAGCCTTTCCGGAACGCGTGTGGTTGGTATCGCAGATCGCGTTGGGACGCCGGTGTGGATCTATGATGCCGCCACCATCCGGGCCCAAGTGGATCGTCTCAGACACTTCGACGTGATCCGGTACGCACAAAAGGCAGCATCGAAGGTCCACATCCTTCGCCTCATGCGCGAACTGGGTGTGTTGGTGGATGCCGTGTCTGCTGGCGAGGTCCTTCGGGCGTTGGCCGCCGGATACGCGCCTGGCACGGCTGAGGAACAGATTGTCTTTACAGCAGACCTGCTGGACCGCGAAGCATTGCAGCTGGTGGCCGAGCGACAGATACCGGTCAATGCCGGTTCACCGCAAATGCTGGAGCAGCTAGGGAGGGTCTCGCCCGGACACCCTGTGTGGCTCAGGATTAACCCCGGATTCGGACATGGCCATAGCCGCAAGACGAACACCGGTGGCGATCACAGCAAGCACGGCATCTGGCACGAGCATCTCGCAGAATGCCTGGGCCTGGTAGACCGTCATGGGTTGAAGCTTGTTGGCTTCCATATGCACATCGGCTCAGGCGTGGACTACGCCCACCTGGAACGGTATGCGAGGCCATGGTTCAGCAGGTCAAGCGGCACGGCCGTGACCTTGAGGCAATATCGGCCGGAGGCGGCCTCTCCATTCCCTACGCTTCGGACGACCCCACTGTTGACACCGAGCGTTACTTCAAAGTTTGGGACACGGCCAGGCGACAAATCAGTGATTTCCTAGGCCACAGCGTCAGGCTGGAAATTGCACCGGGTCGATTCCTGGTGGCGGAGTCAGGAGTGTTGGCCTCCGAAGTCAGGGCGATTAAGCAGGTGGACCTCAAGCGTTTTGTTCTGGTAAACGCTGGCTTCAATGACCTCGTCCGTCCGGTGATGTACCGCAGCCGCCACCGAGTCACCATCCTTGCTCCTGACGGATCAACCCGCTCAGGCCCGCTAACCGGCGTCGTACTCGCTGGGCCGCCCTGCGAGGCAGGCGACGTCTTTACGCAGTCCGAGGCGGGTGACGTTCAGACCATGCAATTGCCAGAAGCCGCGGTGGGCGATCTGGCCGTCATGACACCGGCGCCTACGGATCCAGCATGTCGTCAAACTACAATTCCCGCCCGCTGATACCTGAGGTCCTCGTCGACGGCGACACGACCATGCTGATACGGCGTTGCCAAACGGTTCGCGAACTTATCAGCCTCGAAACCGAGGCAGCAGGCGACCTTCATTAGACTTCTAGTGTGTAGACGGTTAGCTCAGGTCGTGGTTTGGCCCCGGGCCCTGTTCTGCTATTTGGCGATAGGTGGTGGGTGCCTGCTGGGTGCCGAGGCCGAGCAGGGCCTGGAAAGCTGCCATGGGTGTGCCACGCCGGTTGTACCGAAAGGTGAACTCGTCCATGTACACCTGCAGGTGTTCGTTGCTCACTGAGCGGTGGGTTCCTCGGAGCCAGGACTTGAAGTTACTGATCGCGCGATGCACGCGGGGAAGGACCGGGTCGGCATCACCGGCCTTCTTGGCGGCCCGCTGGGAGCGCGGGCGGTAGTCGTAGTCCTCCTTCTTGGCCAACGGTGCGTATCCCATCCAGCCGTCCGTGTGCACTATGGCGCCCGGAGCGACGGTTTCGGCGACGAAACCACACAGCGTCTCGCCGGAGGCGTCGGGGATCACCTTCATCCGTACCCGTCCGGAGCCCATGCCGCGCACTTCCACCGCGACGACAACCAGTGCGGCTTTGGCTGCGAGGTTCCTGCCACCGCGCCGACCGGTCTCACGGCCGCCTACTTGGCATTCGTCGACCTCGACATCACCTGTCAGCAGGGTTCGTTCGGGGTTCACCATGGCCCGGCGCAGCTTGTGCAACATGGTCCAGGCCGTCTGATATCTGGTGAGTCCGAGCTGACGCTGTAACTGCCTGGCGGAGATCCCCGGGGTTCCCGTCGTCATCAGGTAGGCCGCCCAGAACCACAGATGCAGGGCGGTGTGGGTCTTGTGCAGTACCGTGCCGGCGGTCAGCGACACCTGGTAGTGACACCCGGCGCATTCCCACAGTCCGCGCGCGGCCACAGGCCAGGCGATCCGCCCCTGACAGCGGGGGCAAACGTAGCCCTCAGGCCAGCGGCATTCAAACAGGTAGTCCAGACAAGCCTGCTCGTCGCCGAACCTCGCCTGGAAGTCCAGGATCGTCCGCGGAAAATCCGGTCTCGGCATTCACCCAGCCTACCTGAGCTAACCGTCTACCCACTAGACTTCTTACAACGCCGGCTCGTATCCACCTCCGCCTGCGGTCTGAATGGACAGGCTATCGCCCGGGGCGAGCTCCGGCGTCGACATCGCCTCTAGCTCCCGGACTTCTCCGTCCGCGGCCAGCCGCACCACTGCGGGGCGTCCAGGGCTGCCGCCTTCAAGGCCCCACGGCCCTTCGGCAACCCTGGCGGTGGCAACGACGGCGGTGGCGCGCCCACGGGTGAGCGTCAGCTCGCGGATCAAACCGTCGCCGCCTCGGTGGCGACCGTTCCCGCCGGTGCCCCGCGCAACCGCATAGCGTTCGACGCGCAGCGGATATTCGCGTTCGATAACCTCGCAGGGAGTATTCCGGGTGTTGGTCATGTGCGTGTGGGTGGCGTCCGCACCTGCCTGGGAGGGAAGGGCTCCCTGGCCTCCGCCGTAAGTCTCCACGTAGGAGAAGTACCTGCCCGTGACATCATCCTGGCCGCCCACCGTGAGAATGCTCATGCTCCCGCTGGAGGCTGCAGGGACGATGCCAGGGGCGAACGCGTGGAATGCGCCGAGCAGAACGTCGACAATTCGTTGGGACGTCTGCGTGTTGCCATTCGCGACTGGTGCCGGGAAAACGGCCGAGACCAGGGAACCTGGACGGGTCGTGACGGTAATGGGTGCCATCAAGCCCGCGTTGGACGGCAGGGTTGGATCCGCCAGGAGTTTTACGACGTAGGCCACACACGCCTCGGCCATGTTCCGCGGGCGCATCATGGACTTCCTCGCCAGCGGGGCATTGGATGGAGTATCGCTGGACAGCCTCGCCGTCGAGGGCGATTGATTCTCTGACGACGCTGGCGCCCTCGCTACGCGGTGCCGCCGTCGGCGACCCTAAGAAAAGCTGGCGCCCGCGTCAGGCAGGTGCAGCCACGTGGCTGAGGTCCGCGGCTGTCTGGCGCGTGCTGTTGATGAACCGGGAACGTGCATCCTCTGTGGCGGCGCGCTCGAGGGGAACCATGGTGGTGACGACACCGGCGAGGCTGTTTGTCTCGCTGAAGACGGGGGCGCTGACGCCCCAAACGCCGGGTGCGAGGGCGCCGGAGCTGGTTGCGTAGCCGCGCTCCCGGATATTTGAGAGGTCGGCACGGATGGTGGCCTCTGCTTCCCTGCTCAGGAAATGGCTGGCAAGAATCTCGTCGCTTTCCTCATCCGGCAAGAATGCAAGGATGGCTCGTGCACTTGCCCCATTCAAGAGGGGGCGGGAGCGTCCGGCAGCGTAGCTGCAACTGAGTATGTGGGTGCTTTCCACCGATTCTACGCAGAGGGCTTCGCGGCTGCTCTGCACCAGGTAGGCGGCCAGTTCGCCGGTTTCGCGCGACAATTCCTCCAACCTCTGTCTTACCAAACCCTGTGCCAGAGCCTCCTGGTGGTAGTTGTCCGCTAGCCGTATCACTTCAGGTCCGGCCGAGTAGCGGCCGATGACCTGGCTTTCCACCACGAATCCCGCTTGCAGCAAGGTCTGCAGGTGCCGGTAGACGGTGGATGTGGGAAGCCGGAGAAGGCCTGAAATCTGCGTGCTGCTGAGGCTGCGGTGACGGGCGAAGAGGAGCAGGATGGACATCGCCGTTCCGCGTTCGTCCCGCCGTTTGGGGGATGCCGCCAGCGCGGTCTGGCTTGACGGGATGGCTTTTCGGGTGAGGATTCGTTTCTTCATGGGAGAACTTCCGTGGCTGTGTGGAAGGCCGGAGGGGGCAGCAGCCGCCGCCTGAGCATGGTCAGGCGGCGGCTGCTGGAGAGCCGTTGGGAGCGTTGCGAGGGACCCGACGGCGGTTGGAGGCTGAGTGCGCGGACGCGCACCCGGCCGGTCACGGGAGGCCTTGGTCAGTGGGGCCTTAGATTTGTTACTGGGCGAGGTACGGCTGCCGCCATTCGGTGGACGGCGAGAAGTTCTCGTGGATGAACCGGCCGCTGAGCCACCGCTGCAGGGCCAGGCGGGAACCGGCCTTGTCATTGGTGCCGGAGCCGCGGCCGCCGCCAAAGGCGACCTGTCCCATGAGGGCGCCGGTGGGCTTGTCATTGATGTACGTCATGCCGGCGGCGTTGCGGAGCTTGTCCAGGGCAAGCGAGACGGCGCGACGGTCGTTGGCGAAGATGGACAGGGTCAGGGCATAGTTGCTGGTCTGGTCCACCAGGTCCAGGACGGACTCCCATTCGTTGTCCTCGTAGACGTAGACCGTCAGGATGGGGCCGAAGAACTCTTCGCTCATGGTGAACGCGTGGGGATCGGTGGTTTCGAAGATCGTGGGTTCGACGAACCAGCCCTCTTCGGCGTGGACGCTGCCGCCGGCCAGGAGGGTGTGGCTCGGGAGGGCCTTGGCTTTCTCGAGGGCACCTTCCAGCTTGCGGAGCGATGTTTCGTCGATGACTGCTCCGAGGAACGTCTCGTGCTCGGCCACGTCGCCCACGCGGAGCGACTTGACGGTCTCGACGAGTTCGTCCTTGATTTGGTTCCAGATGCTGCGCGGGATGTAGGTGCGTGATGCCGCGGAGCACTTCTGGCCCGAGTACTCGAAGCCACTCCGGATCAGGGCAGCGCGCAGGGCATCGGCGTCGGCGCTCGGGTGTGCCACCACAGCGTTCTTGCCACCCGTTTCGCCTACCAGGCGGGGAAGGAGCGGTACTGGTCGATGTTGTCTCCGGCTTTTTCCAGAGGCTGCGGAAGACGTCCGTGGAACCCGTGAAGGTCAGGCCCGCAAAGTCCGGGTGGCTCATCGCCTGGTCGGAGATCGCACGGCCCGAGCCGTGGACGAGGTTGATCACACCTGGCGGAACGCCGGCTTCCTCGAACATCCGCATGAGGACGTCATTGCTGAGGGCCGCCTTCTCGGAGGGCTTCCAGACAACGGTGTTTCCCATGAGTGCGGCAGTGGTGGGAAGGTTGCTGGCAATGGCGGTGAAGTTGAACGGGGTGATGGCCAGGACGAAGCCTTCCAGGCCGCGCTGGTCCAGCGAGTTGCCTTCGCCCTGCAGGGACTCGGGCTGATCAGCGAAGATCTGCTGGGCGAGGTGGGCGTTGTAGCGGAAGAAGTCCGCTACTTCGCTGGCGGCGTCGATCTCTGCCTGGTGGAACGTCTTGGACTGCCCGAGCATGGTGGTGGCTACCAGTTCGTCACGGTACTTGCCGGCGGCCAGGTTTCCGGCGCGCAGGAAGATCGCGGCCCTTTCCCACCAGGGAGTCCGGGACCAGTCGTGCTGGGCGGCCAGGGCTGCGTCGATCGCAGACTGGACCACTGCCTCATCGGCCGTGGGGATGCGGCCCAATACCTGGGAGTGGCGGTGGGGAGCTGTGACGTTGCGCAGCTCGCCGGTCATGGAGCGTACTCCGTTGATGACGTGGGGCAGGTCGCGGACGCTGGATGTGACCTCGGCGATCATCTTCTTGACCGAGGCCGCCTCCGGTGAGCCGGGACGGAATTCCCGCGACGGCTCGTTATAGGGCGTAGGGACCTTGAAGTTTCCAGTAACGCTGACAGATTGGGTGGACATTATCTGGGTTTCTCCTTTTGGACGTTCCCGGGCCGGGGGCCGCGGGTTGGTTATTGGGTTTCGAGCCGCAGCTCCAGCCGGCGCAGCGCGCTGGCCAGGGAGTCCGCGGTGATAGCGGTGGCGGCGGCGGTGTCGCCGTCGAGTAGTGCCTGGACCAACGCTGGTTGCGGAGTCCAGAGCGTGTTGTCGTTCTTGGCAAGGGCTTCCGTTGCGCCGATCACCTTGTAGGGCCGGCACTGGAGCCACAGCTGTTCGATGGTGCTAACGAGGACGGGATTGCCCGAGGCCCGGTACAGGGTCCGGAGCACATCCTCGTCCAGGTCCAAGGCGTCAATGATGTGCCCTTCGGCAACGGCCTTCTGCATCCTGCCGCACGTGGCTTCCATCTCCCGCAGGCTGCTTCGGCTGACCTGGGGGGCTCCCTGGGTGGCAGCCTGCACCTCGAGGATGGTCCGTACGTCGTAGATGTGGATCAGTTCGGTGGCAGTGAACGTCCTGACCACCGCACCCTTGTGGGGGATGCGGGTGGCCAACCCTGCTTCTTCCAGGCGGCGGATGGCCTCCCGGACCGGCATGACGCTGGTGCCCACCATGGCCGCCAGGTCGCGGACCCGGAGGGGCGACCCGGATTCCAAAGTTCCAGTCAGTACGGCGTTCTCCAGGACCTCGTACACCTGGTCAGCCACCAACGTGGGGGTGACTGGACCGGTCATTTGAAGGCTCATGGACATCTCCGTTTCTAGCTGCACTGCGGTAAACGTGATATTTGATCACATCTCAGCTTACGTCATTCCAGATCAGCCTCCGATGAGGGAGCGAAGGAAGAGCAGCAGGTTGGCTGGTTTCTCCGCCATGCGGCGCATCAGGTACGGGTACCACTGCGTTCCGTAGGGGAGGTACACGCGGACGCGGTATCCGTCGCGGACCAACTCATCCTGCAACTTCCTCCGGACTCCGTACAGCATCTGGAATTCGAAGTCCCGCTTGTCCAGTCCAAGCTCGGCTGCGGTTTCCTTGACGACACCGATGCAGGTGTCGTCGTGGGTTCCGAAGGCCGGGTCCGGCAGGTGCTGAAGCGCCCAGCGGGAAAGATACTTGTATTGCTCGGTGACCTCGTCCGCATCGCACAGTGCAGCGGACGAGGATTCGTCAAAGGCGCCTTTGACAAGACGGATCCGGGGCTTGATGTCCGTGAAGGACAAGAGGTCCTCGGGCGTTTGGCGCATGTTGGCCTGGATGGCCAGCCGGGTGTTGGGATGGTCCGGCAGGATGCTCTTGTAGATGGCGAGGGTTTCCCGGCCCACCGAGCTGTGCTCCATATCCACCTCAACGGTCGCCCCGTGGGTGGTGGCAGCGTTCAGGAGCGCCTTCAGGTTGTTCGCACACTCCTGGGGGTCGATCATGATGCCAAGCTGCGAGAGCTTCACCGAGACGGTCGAGCCCGGGGCCTGGTTTCGAATATTCTCGATGGCGCCCTGGTATTCCTGGGTGGCCGCTTTGGACTGGGCAAGGTGGTGTACCGACTCGCCCAAAAGGTCCAGGCTTACGTCGATACCAGCCCGGTTGAGGGCCTTCGTCGCAGTCCAGGCTTCGTCCAAGCCGCGGCCCGCGACATACCGGTCCACGATGGGGCGGGTCAGCCGGTTGCGCGTGGCAATGGCTTCAAGTTTCTTATTCTCTGCGACATGCAGGAGAAGTCTGTTCGGCATAGGTGCACTTCCTAAGAGTCGCCGCGGTGGGACCGCGGTTCCCGGCTGCCGGCCATTCCCTGGATGCGGGGGCCCGGGCAGTTAATGTGGCCCAACTCTCTTCCGAGTGTTGTGCAAACCACATTATCTTGTGATCACAAATCACACAATGGCTAGTTTTCAATTTCATGAAAAAGACGTTCGGGGCTTGAGGACGGGGGCGTTTCCGTGCTTAGCTCTCTGCTACCACCGGCTTCACATGGATGATGAGCCTGCATCGGCGCGGGTCATGAAACAGGTGGTGGTCCGACCCTTTCGAGTTCGTTTCAGGGCGCCTAGGTGCCCTGCGGAACTTGAATGGATACCCATGTTTTTGAGTCATTGCACTTGTCCTGCCCGCGCGGCCCTTCTCCAGGCGCGGTGTTCACGTTGAGCACTGTCACCCGCGCATCCCGCCACGCAGGCCTTGAAGATGGGTCACTGACGCCCTTCCACCGCAAGCTCACGGTCTATTCCTCCGGCGGCCCCTTCCTGGACGGCTACATCATGTCGATCATCGGGGTGGCCATGCTCCAGATCAGCGACTACATGCACCTCTCGGTTGTGTGGGAGGGCGTCATCGGCGCCTCGGCGCTGGTTGGAATCTTCCTCGGAGGATTCGTCGGGGGGTGGCTCTCGGACCGTTTCGGCCGGCAGGTCCTCTACGCGCTGGACTTGGTCGCGATCATCGTCTGCTCAGTGCTGCAGTTCTGGGTGGAGGGCCCGTGGATGCTGCTGTTGCTGCGCATCGGAGTGGGCATTGCAGTGGGAGCCGACTATCCGATTGCCACGACTCTCTTGACCGAGTTCCTCCCGCGCCGTCACCGCGGTCCCGCAATTTCCTTCCTCATGATCATGTGGTTCCTGGGTGCCGCTGTTGCCTATGTGGTGGGTGAATGGATCAGCGGACTGGGTGGCGAAAGTTGGCGGTGGATGCTGGCCAGCGCGGCCCTTCCTGCCCTCGTTATTGTCTGCCTGCGGCACGGCACACCTGAGTCGCCGCGTTGGCTCATCCAGAAGGGGCGGCTTGCGGAAGCAGAAGCTGTGCTCAAGAAGGTCTTTGGGCCCTCAGCCAACATCAATGACCTCGAAGAACAACAGGGCGGATCCGTCAGCGCACGGGACCTGCTCAAGTCCGGCTACTTGGGCCGCGTGGCATTCGTGACCACGTTCTGGACCTGCTCCATCGTTCCGCTCTTTGCGGTCTACGCCTTCGGCCCCCGCATACTGCAATCGATGGGATTCGATGAAGACAGCGCCAACACCGGAACTGCCGTAATCAACTTCCTGTTCCTCGCCGGATGCCTCATCTGCACGGTCTTTATCAACCGTTCCGGCCGCCGAAAGCTGGTCATTCAGAGTTTCCTCTGGTCCGGAGCTGCCCTACTGGCCCTCGGCCTGTTCCCGGGAGCCCCGGGACCGGTGATCCTGGCCCTGTTCGCCGCCTACGCCATCGCAATCGGAGGCGCCCAGATCCTCCAGTTCGTCTACCCGAATGAGCTCTTTCCCACATCCATCCGGGGGAGTGCAGTGGGCCTTGCGTCCTCCCTCAGCCGCATCGGGGCTGCAGCGGGAACGTATCTTGTTCCGGTGATGCTCACGGATCTCGGCATTGGCCCCACCATGCTGATTATGCCGGGGAAAACGTTAAGCCGAAGAAGGGCGGTGTGGCCCCGCGGTTCCGGGGAACGCCGGCTTGTTCCTCGGCTTAGCGTTTCGCGGGATATCTGAGGGTATAGAGCATTTGCAGTTTCTCCTCGCTGAGCCATTCCCCGTCTGACCGGCTGATGGCGGGGGTGGCGGCGTTCATGGCTTGTTTCATCATCTCGAGGGTGGCGAACGCGTAGAACGCTGAGGTGGTGCTCATGCTTTCGTGACCGAGCAGTTGCATGATGATGGGCAGCGGGATGCCTTGTTTGTAGAGGTCCATGGCCTTTGTTTTGCGCAGCATGTGGCAATTGAGCTTGGCGGGGATTGAGGGGCAGGCGTCCCTGGCGGTGTCTCCGGCTTTCTTGAGTACTGCCGAGACGGTGTCCACGGAGAGCGGCGTCGCTACTCCGAGGTGGAGGCTGTTGAACAGCGGACGGGCCGCGGGCAGCCTGCTGTGGTTGGGGTGGAACTCATTGAGGTAGACCTTGAGGTGTTCAACGGTTTTATCGCCTAACGGGACGAGGCGGCTTTTGTCCCTTTTGCCGGTCAGCGTCAGGTGGGCCGGCTTCGTCAGGGCCAGGTTCCCGAGCGTGAGGGCGGTGATCTCGCTGACGCGGGCACCGGTGTCATAGAGGAGTATGAGCAGCATCCGGTTCCGGCGGGTTTTCACGCTTGAACCGTCAAAAGCGGCAAGGATCGCTCTTGTTTCCTTTTCCTCAAGGTACTCGATGGGCTTTCTCGGTTGGCGTGGTGCCTTCAATGTTTTGGCGGCTTCATGGAGCGCGGCCAGTCCGAGGTCTTCCTGCGAGACGTAGGCCAGGAATGCCTTGATGGCAGTCAGGCGCAGGTTCACGGTCCTGGGCTGGTATTTCTTTGTCTCGCGCAGCCAGACGATCCAGTCCTTGAGGAACGTCCTTTCGAAATGATCGAAGCTGATGTCCTTGCGTTGGATGCCCTTTTCGGCGACGAGGTAGCCGACGTAGCATTCCAGGGAGATCCTGTACGCTTCGACGGTTTTCGGGGACATCGCCCTGACCTTGGGCATGTAGTCGTGCAGGTAGTTTCTGGCGTATCCGAAGAAGTTCGGGAGCGCGTTCTTGTCGCGTTTCATTCAAATCCCACCTCTGGCAGCAGGCACTGGCCTTCACGGGCCATCCCGGCGTAGGCGTTCATGAAGTCCGGGGAGGTGTGGATGTAGTAGTAGGTGCTATCCAGTGAGGCGTGGCCCATGTAACGGGACAGGTACGGCAGCATTGAGTCCACGTCGATGCCGCCGGCCATCCATCGTTCGATGTTCGTGTAAGCGAAGTGATGGCGGAAGTCATAGGGCCGCGGGCGTTTGCCCGCAGTGGCCCGTGACAGCCCGGCCAGGTCCCAGATCCTGTTGAATGCAACCCCCACGGCTGCCGGTGTCACCGGGGTGTTATGCGTCGCAGGGTTTGGCGGTGGGGGCGTCTTTGCCGGTGACGATGCAGGTTTTCCCCGGGGTGTCTTGATTTAGTGCCGTTGGCGGCGTCAGGCTGACGATGACCGGATAGGACGAACGGCCCGGCGTGAGGTTTCGAAGGTCCACGCCGGGCCGTTCTGACGCGTAAAGGGCGCGCTGATGCTCACGGTAAATCATGATGCTTTCTCTGTCGAGTCGGATCTTCTGACCGGACGTCTGGCCTGCCCGGGATGCCGGGGTGTGCTGCGCCCGTGGGGGTGGGCGCGGGAGCGCCGGATCCGCCATGGCACCGGCATGGGTCAGGACCTGCAAAACCACCGTCCGCGCCGCGGACGCTGCGCCGGGTGCTCGGGCACCCATGTGCTCCTGGGCGTGGAACTGGCGGCCCGAAGGGCCGATGAGGCGGCGGTGATCGCCGCCGCCGTCGAGGCCAAAACCGCCGCGGGCCACGGGCACCGGAGGATCGCGGCCCGGCTGGGCCGGCCCGCGTCCACGGTGCGCGGCTGGCTGCGCTCTTTCGCGGCCTCCGCCGGCCCGATCCTGCGCGCCTTCACCGCACTGGCCCACCGCGACGGGGCCGATCCTGCCGGGCTCTGGCCCGCCCCGGCCCGGACCCCGGCAGGGGCGGCGCTGGCCGCGGTCACCGCATACGCGTCGGTGCTCGCGGACCGGTTCGCCGTCGCCGCGCTGCCGTGGCAGAGCACCGGGCTCGCCGCGTCCGGCCCGTTCTTCTTCAGCACCGGACGGTGGCAACACGAATTGGCCCTTACCCCGGCCGCCGGGGACGGCAAGGGTGAAGGAAGCTCCGGCTGACCTGGCCGGGGCCATCGCATTCTGAGCCTTTTGAAAGGACAGCGTCCCCATGACAGACGCCAAACCGAAGCGCGGGCCCCTGGCCCGGAAGGACCGGGCGGAGAAGACCGCCCTGTTCCGCTACCAGCTGATCCGCGGCGCCGCGGACAAAACCCTGACCTGCCGCCAGCGCGGGCCCATGGTCCGGGCCCTGGCCGCCGCCGAGCATACCGGCCCGGACGGGCAGCCCGTGCGCTACTCGCGCGAAACCCTGGACCGGTGGATCGGTGCCTGGCAGCGTGAGGGGTTCGACGGGCTCAAGCCGCGGGAAAGGGCCGCCGGCCCGGTGACCCCGGCGACCGTGCTGTCCCTGGCCGCGACGCTGAAGCTTGAGCGTCCGCACCGCACCGCGGCCCAGGTCCGCCGGATCATGGCAGAGACCCTCGGGGACGCCCCGTCGGAGTCGACGCTGCTGCGCCATTTCCGCACCCTGGATATCCCCACCGGCACGCAGGCGCAGGCCACGGGCCGGTTCGAAGCGACGGCCCCGAATGAAATCTGGGTGGGTGACGGGCTGCACGGGCCCCGGATCTGCGGCCGGAAAACCTACCTCTTCGCGTTCCTGGATGATCATTCCCGGTTGGTCACCGCGGCCCGCTGGGCGTTCGCCGAAGACGCCGTGAGGCTCTCGGCGGCGCTGCGGCCGGCCCTGCAGACCCACGGAATCCCCGACGCGGTCTACGTGGACAATGGCAGTGCTTTTGTCGACGCGTCCCTGGCCAGGATCTGCGCGAGGCTGGGCATGAAACTGATCCATTCCAGGCCCTACCGGCCCCAGGGCAGGGGCAAGATCGAACGCCTGTTCAATACGGTGACCTCCCAGTTCCTCTCCGAGATCACCGTGATCGACGCCCCGGTCCAGACGCCCGTTCCGGGCACCGGGGAAGATCCTGCCGGCAGCGCGGTCACCTCGCTGGAGGAGCTGAACGCCTTGTTCACCTCCTGGGTGCAGATGGTCTACCACCGCGCCGTGCACTCCACCACCGGTCAGACGCCGTTGGCCCGGTGGGACGCCGGCTGGGAAAACCGGCGCCCGGACCGCCGGGACCCGGACGTGATCGCCGAAGCGTTCCGCTGGTCCGCGACCCGCAAGGTCACCAAAACCGCGACGGTGTCCCTGCAGGGCAACACCTACCAGGTCGACCCGTCCCTGGCCGGTGCCCGCATCGAGCTGGTCTATGACCCGTTCGATCTCACCGGCCCGGTCGCCGTGACCGCCGCCGGCGGCGTCCCGGCAGGGGAAGCGGTCCTGCTCGAGATCCGCCGCCATGTCCACCCCAAGGCCGTCAACGCCACCAAAGACGCCGACACCGGCGCGAAGAACGCGGCCTCGGGCATCGATTACCTGCGCCTGGTCGAAACCCGCCACAAAACCGCGATGACAGGCGCCCCGATCAGCTTCGAGAAAATGGCTGCCACCGGCGCCCCGGCCATGGCCGCGGGAGGGACCCTGTGATCGAGAACCTGCAAACGCACTATGGTTTCACGGCCATGCCCTTCGGCCGCTCCATACCGGTGCAGGCGCTGCACCCGCACCCCGGGCACCGCGAGGCGGTCGCCCGGATCCAGTGGTGCGTGGACCAGCGCCAGACGGGGGTGATCACCGGGGAAGTCGGCGCCGGCAAGACCGTGGCCGTGCGCGCGGCCCTGGCCCAGCTTGAGGCGTCCCGGCACCAGGTGATCTACGTTGCGGACCCCACGGTCGGGATGCGCGGGATCCAGTCCCAGATCGTCACCGCCCTGGGCGGACAGCCCGCCTTTTATTCCGGGGTGCTGGCGCATCAGACCGCGTCCCTGCTCGCCGGGGAACTGGACGAACGCGCCCGCCTGCCCGTGGTCGTGATCGACGAGGCCCACCTGCTGGCGAACACCGACCTGGAAGCGCTGCGAATGCTCACGAACAGCGGACTAGATACCGGCTCCCACTTCGCGCTGCTGCTCATCGGCCAGCCCACGCTGCGCCGGCGGCTCAAACTCGCGGTCCTGGCCGCCCTGGACCAGCGGGTTTCCACCCGGTTCGCGATCACCGGAATGGATCTGACCGAGACCGCAGCCTACATCCGCCACCACCTCAAATACGCGGGCAGATCCGACACCCTGTTCTCCGATGACGCGGTCGCCGCGATCCACCAGGGCTCGCGCGGCTACCCCCGGGCAGTGAACAACCTCGCAGTGTCCGCCCTGATCGCGACCTACGCGGCGGGCAAGGCCATCGTGGACCTCTCCGCGGCCCAGTCCGCGATCACGGAGAACAGCGAGTAAAACACGCCGTCACCAATGACCACCGCCGCGTCAGCACGGCGATCAACGCCCCGCCGGTCACCATCCGGCGGGGCGCTTTCATGCCCGTCCGCCGCCACGGACCGTGACGGCCCCATCGTCAAATAACGCGACCGGTAACACCGGGGTGCCGGCGCCGGAGACGAAGAACGCGGCTCGTTCCTTGCCGACCGCGTTCCGCGATGCCTGGTCGCAGTCGGCGAGGATGGCGCTGATCTGCCCGGTGATGGGCAGACGCCTGCTGCGGTTGGTTTTAGACCATTGCACGTCGATGAAACCGCCGGTCAGGTCCACGTCGTTGGTCGTGAGCTGGCGGGCCTCGCAGGTCCGGAGCCCGCAGGAGTGCATCAGGGCGAAGAACGCGACGGCCTGCCACTTCCACGGCGATGCGACTTGAAGCTGCGCGCCGGCTTGGAAGAACAGCGTGACCTCCTCCCTCGTCAGCAGGTAAGGCTGGGTGCGAATGAATCCGGCTTTCCACTGCTCTGAAAGCACGTACGCGTTCTCGTTGCCGTTGATGCGAATCCATCGGCCAAAATCCCTGATGTAGGACATCCATGACCAATGCGGGATTGTCTGGTGTGACCGCTTGGCGATGACCCACCCCTCAACGGTGGGCCGGTCAAAACACTCCAGCCCACGGTCGGAGCAATACTTGTCAAAATCCCTCAGGTACCAGACGCGAGACTGCCCGTGAAAGCCCATGCTTTCCTTGAATGCGAGGTATCGGTCAAGGTCGTGGGCGAACGCGCTGGTGAATCCGTGCCCGTTCATCTCACGGCCCCTTGTGGCAGTGGGAGCACGCACGCGCGCAGGTGTTCTGCATCCATGCTCAAATACACGGTCGTGGAATCCTGGCTCGCGTGGCCAAGCACGGCCGATATCGTTGGAAGTGGCGTTCCCGCGCGCAGGAGTCTGGAGGCGGCGTTATGGCGAAGGGCCCTGGTCCCGGCCTTCACGTCCTTCACCCCGGCCGCCCTGAAGGTTTTCGTCGTCACCACGTAGATTGATGCGTGCTCTGCCAGTGCCACATGCGGGGCCACCGAGCGTAAAAATACATGTGCATCCCCTGAGGCCGGCCGCTCGTTCGGACGTAGTCGGCCAGCTTCCCGGCGATCATGGGAAGTAGCGGCAGTGTCAGCGGGTTGCCGGTCTTGGCCTGCACGATCCCGATCGTGGAACCCCGCCAATCGATGTCGCCCAGGTGCAGGGCGATGATGTCGCACGCGCGCAGGCCCGGCACCAGCGCCAGCAGCGTGATCGCCGCGTCCCGTGCAGAAACCTTCCCTTCAGTGCAGGCGCGAACAACGAACTGCTCATCAGCGTCGCTGAGGGTCGGCACGATGCCATGGTGGCGCCTGGGATTGGCCATGGCCAGGGCATCAAGCAGGTCACGGCGCCGCGTGAACTTCAAAAAGGGACGAAAGTTCGATGCCACCGACCACATCGCTGACTGCGCCCACCTGCCTAGCAGCGAGTCAAGGAATCCATACACGCTGGCGCTGCCGGCCACATCCAAGGACGTAACGCCGGCCGCCTCCAAATAGACCAGGTAATCGCGGGCCATGCGACCGTAAGAGCCGCGGGTGGCCACGGCCAGGCCCCGTTGCTCCATCTCATCGGACCAGGCAGCCATCAGAGTGATGAACTCGCCCGACTTCAGGCCATTCCCGCCCCCGGAACGTTTCCTGGCCACAAGGACCACCGTCCTGGTGAACACGTAGGAGTCGAATACGCTCACCAATCTGCTGTAATCAAAACGACGCTGCGCACTGAACTTGCCCGTCCTCGGACTCGTCGTCATCGCCGAGAACTCAGCCCCCAACCCGGGCGTATACACACCACCCTGCTTCTGCGCCAGGCGTTCCAACACCCGAATCGACTTACGATACTGGCCAATCGTCGAGCCCATGTAGCCGGCAGCCTCCAATGCGGCGACAACCGCCACACCGATCTCCTTCACCATCATGCCCATAACCTTTTCCCTTCATTAGGAAGATGGATACGAGGCACACTAGTGACGAACGAAACCCAAATCATAAGCCGAGGAACAAGCCGGCGTTCCCCGGAACCGCGGGGCCACACCGCCCTTCTTCGGCTTAACGTTTTCCCCGGCATAATCGGAATTAAGCCGAATTCGGCTTAATGCTGATCGCGGCAGGCATTACAGTCCTGGGTCTCCTCGTTTGCCTCAAGTGGGCACCGGAAACCAAGGACCTTGACCTCTCGGCAGCCGCCCGACTCAAGTAGCCCAGCGGCTGCCCCCGAACCTTCTTGCCTTCATGAAAGGAATCACCCAATGAACACGCTTCCAACAGCGGCCACGGCACTGCCTAACGAGGACGATGTCTGCAGGGGCGGCCTTGAAGTGGACGGCTGCGTCTACTGCACGGGACCTGAGACGGATTAAGATCCGTCGGCGGACCTGGCAACTACACAGGGCGCACCGTTGCGATAGCCAAGAGGCACCCTTCGGCTTCAAGCTCCTCGGTTTGTGCGCCCAGGACCAGCGTGGCCAGGTCCGCCAGTTTCCTGCCATCAGATAATGCAGCCGTGCCTTCAAGGACGGTTGCCGCAACAATGCCGGTGCTGGGATCCAGTGCCACTTTGCCGTCCAGCCGCTCAACGCTCATCGATCCGGTGCAGGAGCCACGGCGGGTCATAAGATTCAAGCCAAGCTGGGGCTCAGCCGTATCGAGTTCGATCGTTACGGCTGCTTCTCCCGTGAACTTAACTTTCTGACCCAGCCGCAAAGTGCATTCCAGGCCGTCTACGGTCAGTGTCAAAGGTCCGTAGCTTGCGAGCGTGAAGACCCGGTCGATCCCGGGAAGCAGCGAAAAATCTGCCGCCCGGGTCAGTTCGGCCAGGCTGAGCCGCCACTCGTAGTCCACGGAGCGCATGTCCGAAGAGCACTCGGGGCCGCTCTTGGTACTGACGCTGATTTCCTTCGTGTGGCCCGCGCGGTTGGCCCAAGGGGCTGATGGCCAGGGCTGATGCAAAGTCGTTGAGCATGCCCGGCGAGTAGGCGCTGACACGCGCTGGATGGGTGCTTTTAAAGAAGGGGAACTCCTGTTAAACAGGTGATTGTCTAGATCGCCGCTTAGCAGGAGTTCCTTCATGCCATCTTCCCCCATCCAGGCCCTCGCACGCCACTTGGAGGACATGCCGGCACAGGCGAAGCCGGCCGTGACGCCCGGCACGATGCGGGACGTCCTGGATTCCGTCCCGGATCCCAGGAAACGCCGGGGCATCCGGTACGGGCTGACGGGAATCCTGGCGCTGGCAATCTGCGCCGTCCTCTCCGGGGCGAAGTCCTTCGCCGAGATCGCCGAATGGGCGGCCGACACGGGCCGCAACCCCCTGGCCAAAGCGGGAATTGGCGTCCCGCACGTGACCACGATCCAGCGTGTCTTGGCCAGGATCGATGGAGATGCGTTCGATACCGCCATCGGGGCATGGGTCACCGCGCAGGTGAAGCCGGCCGTCATCGCCGTGGACGGCAAGGAAGTCCGCGGCGCGAAGAACGGCGGCGGCTCCCGGGTGCATCTGATGGCCGCCGTGGACCACGCCACCGGCACCGTCCTGGGGCAGGTCGACGTGGGCGTGAAGACCAACGAGATCACCTTGTTCACGACTCTTTTGGACAAGTTCACGGACCTTGACGGCATGGTGGTCACCGCCGATGCGATGCACACCCAACGCTCCCACGCCACCTACCTGCACGGCCGCGGCGCGCACTATGTCCTTTGCGTCAAGGGAAACCAAAGGAGCCTGCAGCGGCAGCTGAAAGCGCTGCCCTGGAAGGACGTACCCGTCGGGGACCGCCAGCGGTACCGCAGCCACGGCCGCACCGGTTCCCGGGTCATCAAGGTCGTCACCATCGAGGCCGGCATCCTCTTCCCCCACGCGGCCCAGGCCGCCCAAATCACCCGCCGGTCCCGTCCGCTCACCAGCCGGAAATGGAGTGTTGAAACGGTCTACATGATCACGTCCCTGCCGGCCCGGAAAGCCAGCCCCGCGCAGCTCAACGCCTGGGTCCGCGGGCACTGGACGATCGAGAACCGGCTGCATTGGACCCGGGACGTCACGTTCGCCGAGGATGGTTCCCAGGTGCGCACGGGCAACGCGCCGCGGCTCATGGCCTCGCTGCGGAACCTCGCCATCAGCCTCTACCGGATGGCCAAAACGACCAACATCGCCAAGGCCACCAGACACACCGCCAGAAACGCCCACCGGGCCCTCAGACTCGCACGAATCAGGCCATCACCAGCGACTTTGCATTAGCCCTGGGCTGATGGCAGCTCGTGCGGCAGGACGATGCGGGCGGCGTGCTGGGCGGTCATGTGCTTCCTTGCGGGCTCGGGCGGTGGGTTGGAACAAGTTTACAAAGCCGTTACACCAAACTATTGACCTGATATGTGATCACAGATTACATTTTACGTGTGACCCCAACCACATTCGACCACCGTTCCCCGGAGGCCGATCTTCCCGGCACTGAACGCCAGGGCTAAAGACCATCAGTCGGCGGGCGAAAGCCCGACGGCACCAGCGCCTCCCGGCGCCCATCTGGAGGATGAGTACCCAGTGATCGACAATCAACAAAACCGCACCCAGGGCGCGGCCGGCACCACTGATGCGCAGAAGGCTCCGCAGCTTCAGCTAAAGAACATCCACAAGGAATTCAACGGAAACACCGTCTTATCCGAAATTTCCCTGGATGTGAAGGCCGGCGAAGTCGTTGCGTTCATCGGTCCCAGCGGCGCGGGCAAGAGCACACTGTTGCGTTGCGTGAATTATCTGGAGACGCCATCGAGCGGCGAGCTGTTGATCGACGGCAAGCCCACGGTGAAGATCGCTTCGAAGCCCACCCGCAACGAGTTGATGAACCTGCGCCGCCAGGTGGGTATGGTTTTCCAGTCCTTCAACCTCTTCCCACATATCAGTGTGCTGCGCAATGTGGCCCTTCCTCAGGAGCGGGTCCTGGGGCGGTCGCGCAAGGAAGCTGAGGAACGGGCCATGGAATTACTGACGCGCGTAGGCCTTGGAGACAAGGCGGACGCCCGCCCGAGTAAGTGCAGCGGCGGGCAACAGCAGCGCATTGCGATCGCCCGAGCACTCGCGTTGGACCCTGAGATCATGCTCTTTGATGAACCGACATCGGCGCTTGACCCCGAACTGGGCGGGGAAGTGTTGGCGGTCATGCAGGAACTCGCAGCGACCGGCATGACGATGCTGGTGGTGACGCACGAGATGTCCTTCGCCCGGAGGGTCTCCGACCGTACGGTCTTCATGGCCGACGGGCGGATCGTGGAGCACGGCGCTCCCGATCAGCTTTTCGGGGCACCCCGCGAGGCCCGGACGAAGAAGTTCCTCGAGGCGGTGCTGGAACGGTGATCGAGGCAATCCCCTTCCTCCTCCAGGGCCTGGGTACAACGGTGATCATCACCTTTGGATCCTTCCTGATCGGCGCATTTTGTGCCGTGCCGGTCGCATTGGCCAGGCTCTCAGACATTGCGCCGTTGCGCTGGCTGGCCATGGCCTTCATCGAAGTTGTTCGAGGCATTCCACCCATTGCCTGGATGCTGGTCCTTTTCTACGGACTTGGGCGCTACATCACGCTGCCGCCCCTCCTGGCTGCTTGCCTGGCCCTCGGTGCCGTTTCCACCGCCTACCTTGCCGAAAATTACCGTGCAGGTATCCAGGCCGTTGCCGGCGGGCAGTGGGAGGGAGCCGGCGCACTCGGACTCTCCAACGGTGATACGTTCTGGCGCGTCATTGCGCCGCAGGGCATCGGTGTTGCGCTGCCGCCCTCGGCTTCCTACGCGGTGGGATTGCTGAAGGATTCCGCCGTGGCTTCCGTCATCGGTGTGAGCGACATCGCCTTCCAGGCCCTGACCCTGAACCAGCAGGGCAACCCGGGCCTGCCGATCTTCCTGGCTGCCGGTGTCGTCTACCTGATTGTCAGCGTCCCCATGGCTGTCCTTGCCCGCAAAGCAGACACCTTCATTCGAACCCGAAGCGCGGTGTGAACATGTTTGAACAATGGATTCAATGGCTGCCGGGCCTCCTTTCCGGCCTCCAGACCAGCCTCGCTGTGACCGGCCTCAGCCTCCTGCTGGGCCTGCCGCTGGGCCTCCTGTTCGCCTTCGGGATGATCTCCCGTACCCGCATCCTGCGCCAGGCGACCATCCTCATCGTCGAACTCGGTCGCGGCATCCCGCTGTTGGTCGTCCTGTACGTTGTCTATTTCGGTCTGCCCGACGGCGGTATCGTGCTTGAGTCGTTTGCCGCGGCCGTCGTCGCCATTGCCTTCAACACCGGGGCGTACACCAGCGAGATCTTCCGTGCCGGACTCCTCAGTGTTCCCCGCGGACACATCGAGGCCGCCCAAAGCCTGGGACTGAACTGGACTGACGAAGCACGTTACATCGTTCTGCCTCAGGCACTCCGCGCGATTGTGCCTCCCCTCATGTCCTACAGCGTCATCGTGTTCCAGGCCACGAGCCTTGGCTACGCGATCGCCCTGCCGGAATTGCTGAACAGCGCCTATCAGATCGGTTCGGTGACCTTTGAATTCCTGAGCGTCTTTATCCTTGCCGGACTCATCTACGCCGCGCTGTCCATCCTCGTATCGCGCTTCGTAGACGCCATCCACAGCAAAACCGCCCACTAACCCTTCCCACCTCTCCAGGAGCATCTTCCATGCGCAAGTTCACGATCACAGCCGTTATGTTTGCAGCGGTCCTGCCGTTGGCAGCCTGCGGCGGCACGTCAAGCACCGCCAACACCGTCGCGGCCGGCTGCACGCCGGTGGTGTCCGGCGTCGAGACCGCCACCAAGGGCAAGCTCACCATGGCCGTGGCGGAGTACCCGCCGTACGTGTCCATGAAGGGCGGTGCGCTCTCGGGCGTCGACGGCGAAGTCCTCAAGAGGGTGGCCAAGGACCTGTGCCTCGAGCCCGATGCCAAGACATCCAGCTTCACCGCCATCATTGAATCTGTAAAGAACGGCAGCGTCGACCTGTCGGCCGGCAACTGGTACATCAATGAAGAGCGCGGACAGCAGTTCGCCATCAGTAAGCCCGTGTACCTGGACAAAATGGCCCTGCTGACCTCCAGCGGCGCCGACACCATCGACGCCGTGGCCGGCGGCACGGTGGGCACGCCGCAGGGATACCTGTGGGTCGGGGACCTCCAGAAGGCCTTGGGCACTGACAAGGTCAAGCTCTACGCCACGGAAGACGCCGTCTACCAGGACGTGAAGTCCGGCCGGGCCGGCGCAGGCGTGATGACGTACGGCGCTGCACTGCAGCTGGTCAAGAACAACAACGACACCAAGCTGAAGGTCGCCGAACTCAAGCCGGACGAAAGGATCCAGGCTTCCGTAGGCGCGGCACAAACCGCCGTCCTGGTGAACAAAGGCAAGACCACTTTGCGGGACGCCGTCAACCAGATCGTCGAGAAGATGCGGGAGGACGGGTCCCTCAAGAAGGCGCTCGAAGACAACGGCCTGCCAGGCACGGCCGCCGACGTGAAGGCTGCTGCCGGCTAGTTCGCCGTGCAGCCTCGTTGAAAACAAAAGGCGGTTGGATCCCTCCAAGGATCCAACCGCCTTTGCGTTCCCCGGGGCTGTTAGTGGGAAGCCCCGGTTCCACCTGCTGCGTAACCGGTGCCCACTACACGGCAGCCATGCTTTGTGTCGTGGCCATTGATCTCCCGGCTGTCCAAAACAGCCACGAAGTCCAGCACGTTTGAGGTGATGAGCTGTCCCGGCACAAGAACCGGGAAGCCTTGGCGAAAGTTCATCACGCAGTCCGGTAGCGGTGTGCTCCTTTGGCGGGGACCATCCACCGCGGTACGGCGGCGGTAGATCGGGTGGAATCCGGCGAAAGCGAAACGGGCTCCGTCCCTCAGGACCAGGTCGGGCCTGATAGCCAGGCTTGTCCGGGTTGCCGCCGTTGATAGGGTCGCTTCCGGGCTCCGCTGGTACCAGTGGAGGAAGGAAATATGAGGGTCCAGCCTCAAGGGCACAGGAAAGCACCCGCGCCGAACAGGTCGGCGCGGGTGCTTCGTATGTAGTTAGGCCATCAGTCCGTGAAGTGCATCGGCCAGGGTCCGTGCCCCGGTTTCGGCGTCCTCGTCGACCACGTGTTCTTCGGGGGAGTGGGACACCCCGCTCGGGTTCCGAACAAAGACCATGGCTGTTGGGACGTAGGGCGCCAGGACGCCGGCGTCGTGTCCGGCCCCGGTGTCCAGGATAGGAGCCTGCGGCAGGGCCAGCTGGAGCTCCTTCTGCAGGGCGGGATCGAAGTGCACGGTGGGGCTCAGGGATTCCTCACGGAGCTCCACGGTGCAGCCTTCCTCGGCCGCAATGAGCCGGGCCTGGGCATGGATGGCCTCCACAACGTGCGCTGTCACGGCGTCGTCGGGGTGACGCACGTCCAGCCAGAAGTCCACACGTGAGGCGATGACGTTGGTCCCGCCGGGCACCGGCTGAAGCCGTCCGACGGTCGCCCTGGCGTTGGTTTGGTTGCGAGCGATGTCGCGGATGGCGACCACTATCCTGGAGGCCGACACCATGGGGTCATGCCGGTCGGCCATCAGTGTGGTTCCGGCGTGGTTGCCCTGTCCGTGGACGCTCAGGCGCCAGCGGCCGTGGCCGAGGATGGAGGAAGCGATCGCTATGGGCTGGTCGAGATCGATCAGCCCGCGGCCCTGCTCAACGTGCAGTTCAACGAAGGCGCCGATCTGGCCCAGAAGCTTCTCGTCCCGGCCGATGAAGCGTGGGTCCAGGCCGTTGGCCTTGGCCACGTCGGCGAATGTGGAGCCGTCCTGGTCGCGGAGGTTCCGGGCCTTGTCGGGGTCGATCGCACCGGTCATGAGGCGGGAACCCAGGCAGGCGACGCCGAACCGTGAGCCTTCCTCTTCGGGAAAGACCACTACCGCAAGTGGCCGGGCGGGTGTGGCGATCCGGGATTTGAGGATGTCCACGGCCACCAGGGCGGACGCTACGCCCAGGGGGCCGTCAAAAGCGCCGCCGCCGGGCACCGAGTCAAGGTGGCTGCCGGTCACGAGACTGTTGCTGCGGTCTCCGCCGGGTACATCCCACCAGGCCCAGATTGCTCCGTTAAGGTCGGTTTCGACGCTCAGGCCCCGCGTGGTGGCCTGTTCAATGAACCAGTTGCGCAGGTCAAGCTCTGCGGTGGAATACACCGGACGGGTGTAGCCGCCGCGGATGTTGTCGGTGCCGGTGCCTGCGATGTCGGACAACAGCCCCGTCACCGTAGCTGTTAGCGCCCGGGCCAGGGGAGTGGCTTCCGTGTCGGGCGCCATTAGTGGGCCCCCAACGCTGCGTGCCGGGCCTGGGCTGCCAGCCGGAACTGGTCCGGAACCGAATCGGTGCCCGTGGCCAGCCCAGCGGCGAGCTGGCCGATCAGCGGGGCAAACTTGGCACCATGGCCTGAGCAGGGCGAGAGGATGGTGATGCCGTCGACGCGGTCGAGGATGAAATCCTCGTTGGGGGTGTTGGTGAACAGGCAGGTGGTCTCGGCATACGGTTCCGGAATGAGCCCCGGCAAGTACTGTTCGACGTATTCGATGACCCGACGACGTTTCGCGGGGTCGATCTGGCCGTCCTGGTCCGCTGCGGACGGCAGGATCTTGCCACCGTTGTACTCGGCCACCTTCTGGCCGTGGAAATCGGCGTCGCGGCCACCGGGAAGGCCGTAGGCCTGCCAGCCTGCGCGCTTGTGAATGAAAGTGGGCCACGGCGATACTGCCAGGTCCGGCTGATCGGCGTAGGGGAAATGGTAGGACTGTTCCTGACGAACCTGGATCTGCGGAATGGCCGACAGGAACGTTGAAGGCAGCGACAGCGAACCCAGGAGCTGGGGAAGCCAGCCGCCGGCGGCAACAATCACGTTAGCGGCGTGCAGGGACCGGCCATCCGCCGACGTCAGTACGTAGCCGCCGTTCGATGCCACGATCGAGGCAACGGCCCAGTTGTTGTGGAGTTGCGCGCTGTGCGCCACGGCCTGGTCGACCATTGATGCGACTGATTCGTGGGCATCGATGACGCCGGCGTCCGGGTGCCAAAGGACCTGGGTGTCAAAGGCGATTTGAGGCCATCGACGGTTGGCCTGGTCCGCGCTGAGAAGTTCGTGGTCAATGCCGCGGGCAGCCAGCACCGCGGCCAGGCGTTCGGGCTGACGGATGGCGCCGTAGTCTACGGCGCCCGTCGGGGTGATGAGTTGCTTGCCGCTCAGACGGGCCAGCTCGTCCCAGCCACTCTTCGCTTCCTGGACGAGGCCGGTGTAGAACTCCTCGGGATAGGCGTAGCGGAAGATCCGGGCCGAGCCATGGGAGCTGCCCGCGTCGTTCGCGGGGGTTGAACGTTCGAGCAGGGCAACGTCGTGGCCGCGGGCGGCGAGATGCCACGCGGTGGCAGCTCCAGACAGCCCTGCGCCGACGACGGCGTATTCGGTCGATTCCATGGATGGCTCCTTAGGCGCAGGATGGGCAACCGGAGGGATGCCCTCTTCATGTCCAGTAACTCACCCGAAGTTGCATCGCGTCCAATATCATTTTACTTGTAATTATTAGCGTCAATCGAAAGAATCGCCATGGAACTCCGGCAGCTTCGGTACTTCCTCGTCGTCGCGGACGAGCTGCACTTCGGCCGGGCCGCAGAACGCCTGCACCTCACCCAGCCGCCACTCACAGTCGCCGTCAGGAGGCTGGAGCGCGAGCTTGGTGTCCAGCTCTTTGACCGGACCACCCGCCGCGTGACGTTGACCGCGGCGGGCCAGGCGTTCAAGGAGCGGATCCAGGCTGCCGTTTCGGACATCGACGACGCGGCCGGGGATGTCGCCGACGTTGCGGCAGGCAAGAGCGGCAAGATCAGGGTGGGATTCGTCAGTTCAGCGAGCTACACCACCGTTCCCGAAGCCATCCGGGCCTTCCGCCAACAGCGCCCGCGCATAGACCTGGTGCTGAATCCGCTCACCAGCGGGGAGCAGATTGAGCAGTTGCTGGACGGGAACCTTGATCTCGGACTCATCCGGGATCCGGGTGACATCCCCGGGCTGAACCTTGAACTGCTGAGCACGGAGGACCTGGTGGTGGTCCTTCCCGACACACACCACCTGGCGGCCGCGAAGGAAATTCGCCCCCAGGATCTCGAGGGGGAACCCATGATCCCTTTTCCCTACCGCCTGATGCCCGTGTTCGTGACGCGGGTCCTCCGACTCTTCGATGCGCTACGAACACCGCCGATCGTGGTGCAGCAGGCCATTCACCAGGAAACTGTCCTGGGCCTGGTCGCGGCAGGTCTGGGGATATCCGTCCTGCCGGAATCGGTGCAGCGGTTTCAGATGCCGGGGGTCACTACTCGCCGCTTTGTCAGCCGGCCACAGACGGAGCTTCATGTGGCCCGGGCCTTCGGCCATTCCCCGGCCGTGGATGACTTCATCCTGTGCCTCAAGGGAGAAATTCCGACATAGCCTTGTGTGATCACATATCCCAGAAGTATCCTGAGCGGACTTCTACGTTTGCCGCCGTTCAGGGCTGCCGACGCTTCCCAAATACAGAGGAAGTCCCATGCTCCAGCCAACCGCAGTCGTCGAACGTTTGTGCATCCAGGCTGCGCTGGAAGCCGGCGCTGCCGAGGCCACTGCGGCGGCGCTGGCCGATGCCATCATCCACGCGGAGCTGCGTGGCCGCAGCTCCGTCGGTGTTTCGCACCTCTTCGACTACCTTGCCGGGCTGGAATCAGGTGCCATCAACGGGGCGGCGGTGCCGCTCATCTCAGTCCGGGGCGGAATCATCGCCTGCGATGCCGGCAAAGGCATCCCTCACACCGGGTTTCTCGAGGCTGTCGACACAATCCTGGAGGTGGCCGGCACCCATGGCTGCGCCGTCTTCCTGCAGAACAATTCGTACACTTGCGGTGAGCTCGGCTACTTCACGGACCGCCTGGCCGAAGCCGGACTGGTCTCTCTTGCCGCGGCAAATTCCCCCGCCCTGATGGCAGCGGGTTCCAGCGGGCGACGGGTTCTGGGGACAAACCCGATATCTTTCGCCGCCCCCACCGGGCAGCAACCGTTCCTCGTCGACCAGGCATCAAGTGAGACAGCCTTCGTAGCTATCCGCGAGGCGGCGGCGGCCGGAACGGAAATACCAGCCGGGTGGGCTGTCGATTCCCATGGCGAGCCGACCACGGACGCCAGTGCCGCCGTCGAAGGTTCCCTGTTGCCTTATGGAGGCCACAGAGGCGCGAACATGGCGCGTTGCAGAGGCGCTGGCCGGGCTGGCGGGCGGGCTCTGGTCGGTTGATGCGCCGTCGTTCACCGAAGGAAGTTCAAGCCCTGAAATTGGCATGACTGTTCTGGCTATCAATCCGCGCTTCGCTGATCAGGCTTTCCCGCTAAGGCTTGGCGCACATTTGGACCGGCTATCCCGGGACTATCAGGTAAGAATTCCGGGACGGCGGGCAGTGGGCGCAGCAGGCAAAGGCGTTTTGGAGATAGATGGCGGGCTGTTCGAGAAACTTCAGTCCGCCACGCAGAAAAACACGACCAGAAAGTCGGGACAAGCATGAATGAAATACACGATGTCGTGGTGGTCGGGGCGGGACCGGCGGGGCTGGGACTCGCATACGATCTCCGCGATCTGGACCTTGACATCCAGGTACTCGAAGCCGGCGATGACGTTGGCGGGCGGACCCGGAGCGTCCACCTCGCCGGCGCCACGGTCAACACGGGCGCGAACCATCACCGCCAAAGCCGCGGGGCTGGAGCATGAAACCGTCGCCGCCAGGCTGACAGGGCTGCCGGGACCCGCCCGGAGCATCATTGAATCAGCGGTCCGGGGCGGTGCGGTGGGGGATGCGGCCCAACTGTCGGCCAAGTATGCTCTCCGCTATCTCGCTAGCTACATCGCCCACGAACGCGACAACCGCCTCTACCCGGTGAACGGCATGCAGGCCCTTCCGCGCGCCCTCGCCGCCAATGCCGGCGCCCGGACCTCGATTGCTACAGGCATGCGTGTCCACAGTGTGCGGTTACGGGATGATCTGATTGAAGTTACCGCCGGTGACGGGGAGCGGCAGCGGGTGTTTCTGGCCCGCCACGTTGTGGTGACGGTGCCCGCTCCGCAGGTGGCAGGCCTATGCCACGACCTGCCCCGCTGGAAGGTTGAGGCCCTGCGGGCGGCTGAGACGCCGGGCAGCACGACGCTCACCATTGCCGCCAACATAGAGGGCCTGCCGGAGTTCGCGGAATGGTCCTTTGTTTCGACTGTGGGGAAGAAGTTTGACGCCATCATTAATCCTCAGCCCGGTGTTCTGCCGGCCGACGGAATCGTCAGGTTTACGTGCTACGGAAACTCGGCCGGATTCATCCCGGGAATCGAAAGCGATGAACAGCAGATCCAGCAGTGGATCGAAGACTTCCTCGAGGTCGCTCCGGAGCTCCAAGGCCGGATTGTCGGGTCAGTGGCCACCACCTGGGAGCACTGCTTCTCCGTACTGTCCCCGAAGCGAAACGAGGCTTTGCCCGAGCTCCAACGCAGTATCGGCAATCTGCATTTCGCGGGGGACTACACCTCGGAGACGGCAGGTTCGCATGGTGCGTACGGGGAAGCCAGTCGTGTGGCGCAGGTGTTGCGAGAAGCCTTCGGGGAAGGGCCCACAAGCCCGTCCCACCGGGGACTATTAGCGTCTGGCTAATAGATGCATGCCCAGCAGGTTGGCAGGAGAAGCGCAGCCCTCCGGGGACTGCGCTTCCTGTGTTTAGGGGGGTCCCTATGTTTTTTGTCAAGCATTGGGACCGGTTTTCCTGCCCGAGGCGGCGGGTGGTTTTCGGGCAGGGCCCATCGTCTGACGGGGGCCTCCCGTCAGGGCAGCACCTGTGCGGGTTAGGCGGTTTCGGGTGCGGGCCCGTCGTAGAGTGTGCCGTCCCGGAGCATCGCGAAGAGGACGTCGCAGCGGCGCCGTGCCAGGGCGATGAGGGCCTGGTTGTGACGTTTCCCCTCGGCCCGTTTCCTGTCATAGTAGGCGCGTGAGACCGGGTCCTTCAGGGCTGCGAAGGCGGAGAGGAAGAACGCCCGTTTGAGGACCTTGTTGCCTTTCCGGGACGGGTGGTCGCCGCGGATGGAGGTCCCGGACCGCCAGGTCACCGGCGCCAGACCGGCATAGGAGCCCAGATGTCCGGCGGTCTTGAAGTCCTTCCCGAGGACCTCGGTGATGATCCGTGCTTCCGTCCTGACCCCGACCGCCGGAATCGATGTCAGGACGGGGTGAAGAGGGTGCGCCTCCACGAGGGCCTCGACCCGGGTGAGGATCTCGGCACGGGCGGTGCGGAGCTGTTTGAGCATGCCCGCCAGCTGCGGCAGGACAAGGCCCGCGGCACCGGTGCCGGCGACCACGACGCCCTGCTCTGACAAGGCAGCAAACACTTCTGCAGCCCAGCCTTTCCCGGCCCTCGGCGCGTACTTGGTCAAGAGCGTGGCAACCCGGCTTTGCCCGGCGTGCTGCAGGGCTGCTGGTGTTGGATATTTGGCGAGCAGCTCGGCCATGGCAGGGTGGTCCAGGTGCTTTCCAACCACCCGTTCCAGGGCCGGATGGATCTGGGCCAGCAGCCCGCGGATCCTGTTCGAGGTCGCGGTTGCCTGCTTGGCCAGGTCGTCGTCGAAGCCGCAAAGCATCGACAGTTCCGCGGCCTGCTCATCGGCTATCACGATGGAACGCAGGGTGTGCGGCATGGTCCGGGCGGCCTCGGCAATGATCGCCGCGTCCCGGGCATCTTCTCCGAACTAAGAAATTGCGGGGGAATCGCCCATATTACGGGCCGTTTCTGGGGTCGGGTGGAGTGATGTTGGTGCGGCCGGCGGCTTGGGTGAAGGTGGGCATGCCGAGTTGGGTCGTGTTTCGGCGTTCGGTGATCTGGTCCATTTCGGCAAGTTTGGCCCGGGCCCCTGCGAGGCTGACTTTGAGGCCTTCGGCTTCTCCGAGCCAGCGGTGGGACTCGGCTTCGGCGATGCGCTCGATGAGGTTGTCGCGGATGTGTGCCAGGCGGGGTCTGGCTGTGGGGTCGGGCCGCAGCAGCGGGCAGCGCAGACAGCTGTGCTCGTGGATGCAGGGCGTGTCGTAGGAGCGGCCGCAGTCACCGACGGAAACCTTGCGGTGTTCGAAGTGGCCGATGAACTCGGCCCATTCCGCGTCGGTGGGGGTGCGGTATTCCTGGCTGGGACGTAGCGCGCGGCGGCGGGCGATGAATTCACGGTGGCCGTTGATGACTTCTTCGGGGTAGACGGCTTTGTATCCCATGGTGGTGTTGATGTCGCGGTGTCCGGCGACGAGCTGGGCTATGTGGGGTGGCATGCCGTGCATGATTGCATCGGTGATGAAGATCCGGCGGAAGTCGTGGAAGGTGTAGCGCATCGGGCTGCCGCCGCCGTCCTTGATGCCGAGTTCTTGCAGGGCGTGGTCGAGGTAACTGCGTAGCGCGGTTTCTGAGACTGCCCGGTTGTCCAGACGCCGACGCCATTGGAACAACAGGGGCAGGGGCGGGTTGTAGACGCGTTCGTTTTTGTCGTAGGACACTACTGGTGGGACGTGGGGTTGCCCGGCGCGGATCCGGGAGACGATCTGGGAGAGCACGTCAGCGAGTTCGGGCGAGATGACCAGTATTCGCTCGGCATCGGTCTTGGAAGGGGCGATCTGCAGCAGGGGTACCAGTGCTCCTGTGTCGGGTAGCCGGTATTGGATCAGGCTGTGGTGTGAGAGTTCACTGAGCTCTTCGATGCGGATGCCTGTGTGGCGCAGCACCTCGACCATGGCCCAGGTCCAGAAACCACGATGCTCTCCGAACGTCAGATCGCGGCGTGGTCCGCCCTCCGGGTCCTCGACCCAGACCCGGCCGGTGGCTTCGGTCTTCATGGCCGTTCGGCGCAACGTTTGGCCTGCAGCGGTAAACACTTCGCCGCCAGTGGTGCGTTCGCCGGCGGCGAGCAGGTCACTCGTGCGTGCGCGTTCGGCCTGCACCCACGAGATAAGTGCCGGCAGCACCGGCAGCCGTTCGCGGGTGCGTTGGTCCGTGCGTGATTTACGGGCCAACCGGTCTTTTTTGTGGGAGACATCCGTGGCGCTGACCGGGCAACGCACCGCCCACGGGCCCCACCGTGCAGGGTCGTCATCGGCCCATTCGGCCAGGTCGAGGTAGAAGGCGCGCACGGCAGAAAAGACGCTGCGCCCGTCCAGCCGTGCCGATGTCCTTTGGATCTGCTCACCGTTGGCAGAGGTGCTGATGCGGGCACGGGTCATGACACGCTTTTTCCATGACGCTGCGACCTCGCGGGATAGCTTCAGTGATTCGATCCCTGGATGGTGGGCTTCCAGATCGGCCCAGAACAATTTGCCCAACAGGTAGGCGGTGCGTTGCAATGAGGAGAAATCCATCGCCATCTGGCGTTCCCGTAAATAGTCGACGAGCACGTCCCGGACCGGCCGGCACTTGATGTTGTAGCGGTCGATCAGCTGCTCGCACGTCGGTTGGCCGCTGCCGGAGAACATTTCAATGACGGCGGGCGCATCCTCGCCCCAGACATGGTGACGCAGCAGTTGATAGAACAGCGGGCTGCGCGCATTTGTCTGCAGCCGGGTACCGGTGCCGATACCGGTGACGGTCGCGAGCAGCTCAACGCAGTCTCCGACCCTCACCGCCGAGACCAGGCCTCCCTTGGCGGCCATGATGACTGCGATCCGGGTCAGGGCCTGTTGGCTGGTTTGCAATCCAACGTGCGCTTCGGTGCAGGCCTGGTTCAGGACAGCGAACGCCTTGCTGTCCCGGGTGCGGGCCATCTCGGTGGCCAAACTCCGACGCGCCGGGGTGAAACGCAACAGCCAGTCAAGGCCGGGACGGATCACATCAGCGCAGATCAGCACCATCAGGCCGATGCTCAGGTGGGGTGCCGGCGCACCAGGAGCGGTCCGCCCCCGCCCGGCGGCCTCGCCAAAAAACAAGTCCCGCCAGTCGGCGGCAGCCTCCACGCCACTGGCGTTCCACCGTTGCTGCCAGTTCCCGCCGGGGAAGTCCGCCAGCCAGCCCAGCACTGCCAGAACTCCAGTCCGGCGAATCCGCTGGCTGTTCGGATTCTCCAAGCTGAACGGCGCCGCGAGCACACGGGCCAGCACCGCAGAACGATCATCACAGGTCGAAGGCCACGACGGGTCAACCCCGCGGGCGGGGAACGCGGCCATCAGCTGCGCGCCGGTTTGCCCTACTGCAGGGGCCGCCGCGGCATCACTGACCACCGACGGGGCGAGTAATTGTCCGCTGCCCGTCACGGCTGGTTCCCTCCGAAGAGGATCTGCAGGCTCTCGGGCCGGTAACCGGGTGCAGGTGTGGGCACCGGGTCACGCAGGAGCTGCCGGGCATGAAAGGCAAGCACTCCGGCAATCACGTCCTCGGTCACCGGGTTTAAATACCGCTGCGTGGTCGACAAAAATGCATGACCCAGGACCCATTGCACGTCGGTCAACGGCATCTTCGGATCCTGGGCCATCCGGTAAGCGGCCGTGTGGCGAAGGTCATGCAGCGACCAGTCCGTGCCCAGCGATGCATTCGCCCGATCGAACATCGCCCGCGCCGCGTCATAGTTCAAGGCGCGGAACGGGCGGCGCAACGTCCGCCACAACGGTTCATCCCTGCCCGGGGGAACCAAGCCCGACACTTGTGCCTGATAGAGACGCAACCAGAGGAACGCGTCCGGCGCGGCAGGCAACGGCTGTAACGCACCGGTGCCCTTGCGCAGCACGGTGATCAATTGCTGGCCGGGATCAACATCGGCCACCGTGGCCCCCAGCAGTTCCGAGGCCCGGGCACCGGTCGAGACCCAGAACGCGACCAGTGCCCGGTCCCGATGCGACCCCAGCCGGGCGAACAACTGATCGAACTGGTCATCGGGGATCGCCCGTGGAGCCCGGGTCACAATTTTGGGCCGATAGCGGCCGCGGCGCTGCCCAGCAAAGGGTTCCATCGGGTTGTGATGCGCCCGCGCCTGGGTGCCTCCACGGGCCCGGGCCAGGGGAAACGGGTTGAGCATCGGTCCGGTGCCTGCTTCCAAGTGGAAGTCGTAGAAGCCACGCAGCACGCTCTCACAATGAGCAACGGTTACCGCGGCATACCGGTCGCCGTCCGGGGCCTTGCCCCGCCCTGGATTCTCCTTTCCGCTCCGGGTGTCACGTCGGAATCCGGGCCGCCGCCATCGGGGTATCGCCAATGTGGTCGCACCGGCTTGAGCGCCACCTGGAGCCAGCGGCAGAAATCACGCGCCTCGACCTGGGTTGCCTGATCCCACACCATTTCGAGGGCCGAAAGGAATCGAAACCAGCGCAACAAGTCCATGCCATATGACCGCAGTGTCGTCGCCGGCCGCCCTCTGGCCACCAGCTCGGCGAAGAAGGCCGCCGCCGGCCCTACAGTCTCTCCGGCGCCGTCAACCAGCCGATACGGTTCGAAGGGATTGCCGGTGGTCTTCAGCGCACCCGATGGCGGCACCACCAGCTCGGACAGTACCCGCGGAATGTGCTCTTCGTTGACC